>PMSM01000014.1 GCA_003168335.1 Blastocatellia bacterium
CCGCGTCAACTCAACCGTTCGGCGCTTCTCTGAGCGAAGTATTAAAGATGAAGTACACCTTACAAAAAGGAGTGGACCTCAAACAACTCAAACGAGTATTACCCAAACGGTTTCAAGGCCTCGTTGATCCTCGAGTGGCGAACAGGGGAAAGGGGACGGTAATCATTTTTGGGGGCGAAAACGTCATTCGTTCGCAACAGGTTCAGCCTATTCTCAAAGAATTGCCTGACAACGAAGTTGTGCTAGCGTACGCCTACAATCTCACGGCAGAATCCAAGGACCTCCTCCGGGCCCGAGGAGTCCAGATTTACACGGAGAACGATTGGCACTGGACGGACGGAAGCTATACGGACATTAGAAATCATCGAAGCGACCGGAAATTGTGAACGCGCCGAACAAATCGTTGGACCGGAGCGGCGGTTGCGCGTTTTGCATCATCATTGGTCCGGCGAAACTTGAATGAAGTCGCGCCGCCCGGTCAACCGCTATGTGAATGTCAATAGGTGCGAGCGAGATAGGTTGGTGTTTTGCTTTCTGTTTTGTTCATAGTAGTAAAGGCTGTGGGAAACTCGGAGCGTTTTTAGCGCAGAGTTTTCCATAGCCCAGTTCGTCTGAGCTGCAATTTCCTCAACCAGCAAGAGAGACTGACTGCTATTCGTGGCCCGACTCAATGGTCGGCGCACTCTCGTGGATGCGGCCCTCTTGAGGGCGATCCCGAAGGCCCGGGTCCTCTGTCTCAAAAACGAATCTTCCAGTCCGGTGTTATCGGGACTGTTCGTTCTGTTAGAGGTCGAGGCGTTCGCCTCCAAGTAAAAGGGGCCGGCGGTCTCCTCTGTGGTTAAAGGAGCTGTAGAAACTTCTCGTAAAACAAATGGCCGTTGCTCTTTCAAGACGGCATAGATACGCGTCGTCAACTTACGAGTCACGGCCACTATGGCTTTGCGGGCCGCGACTTTCTTTGCATGACGCTGATAGACGCGGTCATAGAACTCGCGCAGTTCCGGGTCTTTTCTGATCGTGACCCAGGCGCTTTGAATCAACTTGTTGCGCAGCCGACTGTCACCGGCGCGCGTGATCTCACCGCGATTCTGTTTGTCGCCGGTCGAGTGTTCGCTCGAGACCAGCCCGAGAAAGCCGGCAATCTGTCGCACATTGGTGATCAGCGATGGACCACCCAGGCGAGCCACCAGGTGCGTGGCAACGATCTCGCCGATGCCGGGCAGGCTCTTAAGCCAGGCAATGGACTGCCGCAGTTCCGCATCCTTTTTACAGTAATGACGAATCTGCTTTTGCGTGGCCGCGGCGGCGTTGAAGTTGAAATGCAGCGTCCCAATCAGCTGGTCCAACTTAAAGCGCACCGCTTCAGAACAAGGCAACGCCAGCAACTCATCCAGTACTCGTTGAGACCACTGCTTCTCTTTCCCCTCGTCTGAGGGGAACACTATTCCTTCATAGAGCAGCAGCGCCTTGATGCGACATTTGGTCGCCGTCAACTGCTTGACCTGGCTGTCGCGCAGTTGCACCAGGTGACGTAGCTCGCGATACTTTGGCGCTGGCACATGAATGCTGCGTAGTTGACCACCGCGCAGATTCTCAGAGAGTTTCCTGGCATCGAGTCGATTAGTCTTCACTCGTGCTCCCGGAGCCGTCGGCACCATCGGCGGCGCCACTACTAAGCAAGGATGGCCCGCGGCCACCAACTCATCATAGAGTCCGAAGCCCGTGGGCCCGGCTTCATAAACGAACGCCAGTCGCTGACCCGGAAATCGCTTCCGTACATAGTTCAGCAACTGCGCCGCACTATAAGGTAGACGCAGCGATTGCATCAATTGCTGGTGATCGGTAAAAATCACTGCCATGCTCTTTTTGTCGACCTCGAGCCCGGCAAACACATCGTAGTTGCGTGGTATAAACTGAGTTTGAACTGTCATCGTCGCTTCTCCTCGAACAGGCTGCTCGCAGCTCATTCTAGACAACCGACCTGACATTCAACATACATGTCTCCATCGTTATCCGGCTGACCGATGTTAACTAAACTAACAGTTGGGTTGCTGATGCTCGCTTGCACTGTGGTGGCGCAATCGCCGACCGCACGAACCCCGAGTTCCTGTCGCGCCCGTTCGGACTTGGTCGGCAAATGTTTTGTCGTGCATGGACGGCTATCGGTTTACAATGGCACACCGAGCATTCGGTTGTGGCCCGTTGGCAGTAAGCGGTTGCTCGGCGTCCTCGACCCAGAAGATATCTCGGTTGTGCCTAGCCGAAATACGATTCCCGCATCTATCGAAAGCAAACTCGATTTCGACAAAGATGTGTTTGGAGACTTTCTGGTTTGTCCAATTGATCGATCGCGACCCGGCAGAATGCAAACGGTTTGTATCGCTTCTGGCAAAAACCTGTTCGTTCGTACGCATAAATAATGTCGTGCGCCGGATAACAAATCGTTGGACGCGAGCGGAATCAGCGGGCTTGTCATCGACAACTTGTCCGTCACGTGGTTGTCTCCCGCCGCGTCAACTCAGACGTTCGGCGGCTCTTGAACATCTATGTCAATAATTTCCGCACTCCTGATCGCATTTGCAATTTGCGTCATATCCGCGATGTTGGAGGGATTGTTCGCGGGGAAGGGCGTGAAAGCCTTCATCGCAAATCTACGCACCCCATCTTATGCCCCGCCGTTTTGGGTGTGGATTATTATCGGTGTGTTCTACTACATCATCTCTTTCCTTATCAGCTATCAAGTTCTTAGACATAGCGGCGACAGCTTTTTGAAAGCCGTATCTTTGGCGCTCCTTTTGGCGATGATGGGTATAAATGCGGTTTGGAATTATGTGTTCTTCCGGGCTCACAATTTGTTTCTTAGTTTCTTTGCATTCATTCCATATCCACTGCTTGCCATTGGTTTATTTGCTTGCCTGCTCCAATTTGAGCCGCTTGCCGCGTGGATGTTTCTGCCTTATCTCGCATATTTGAATTATGCCGCTTTTATCTGTTACAAATTTTGGAAGCTGAATGAGAACCCGGGTTGAAGTTTTATCCCCAGCCGCCGCCGAACAAATCGTTGGACGCGAGCGGAACCAGCGGGCTTGTCATCGACAACTTGTCCGTCACGTGGTTGTCGCCCGCCGCGTCAACTCGGACGTTCGGCGCTTGTTCGTAGTTTAGTAAGATAGTCACGCATATAATTCACTTGGAGGACTCATGAATCGTTATCGTATTTTGGGTGCAATAGCTCTTATTTGGGGTGGCGCTTTGCTTCTCTCTCGCTTACTTGGATTCAGCCGAATTGAAGGCAGTGGCGCGTATGGCGCCGGACAATATCTGGGGCTAATATTTGGCGGACTATTATTTATTGCGGGTTTGTATGCAGTTATCAAAGGCGGGAGAAAGAAGTCTTGACTGCGCTGTCTCCTTTCATGCCGCGCCCAACAAGTCATTGCAGGTGAGCCGCGATTGATCGTCTCTCAAGTTCAAAGATCAAATCCCGCCTAAAGGCTGCTCGCGCGGCCACCTGAATTCCATCGTTAGATAACATCAGGTTGAATAGTTGCCGCATCGAAACGCTTGACCCGATCTTAATATCGGCGTACAAGTGCCTTGCTTCAAACTCGCCGGCTTTCAGAATAGAAAGGAACGTTAATGAGACATGTGTTAGTAGCGGCGACGCTTATGATCGCCCTCTCAAGTTTGGCTTTGGCGGACGATTTTCGTCCAATCTTTCATCCTCCGACCATCAGCATTGTAGAGGCCTTAGAGCAAGACCCAGACAATTTCAGTACCCTCATAGGCCTACTTAGGAAGGCTGATCTCAAAGAGTTGCGTGACGCTACAGCGTCGTACACGATATTGGCTCCCACGAATGGTGCGTTTGCTAAACTCTCTCCTGAGTACGTCACCAAGTTGACGAATGACCCGGCGAAGCTGCGTCAATTCCTACTTACACATCTGCTGTCCGGCAAGGTCATGTTCAGGCAAATGTTTGCGCCGGACAAAGCCGGGGTTGCGAAGAAGAATGTAACTGAGTCACTCACAACTGCCGATGGCGGTCTGGCATATTTTGTATGTAATGAGCATCCTGTTGACCCCGCGAATGAACACCATCCCCTTATTAACAAGAAGGCGCGTGTCCTCAAGGGCGACATAGAAGGGAAATATTCCGTCATCCACGTGATTGATACAGTGCTTGTACCCTGAAAGCTCAACCCTCAATCGGTGAGGGGGAGGGTTGTCAGAAATAGCGCACAAGGATCGGTCTCGGGTATTGAGTGGGCACCCCACGATGTTATCTAACACGTCGTTGCAGGTGGGCGCGGGATAGCACCTTTCTCAACTAGCTCTGTTCGGCGTAGATTGCGTGTCACCACCCGCGCCACCTGCACTCAATCGTTCGGGTCCGGCGGTGTTTGCTTCCAGTTCTCGCCGGGCGTTTGGGCCAACGATGAAGAAACAATCGCTACTCTTCCGCCTGCTCCTCTTCTATGGCAGCCGGGTGCCGTACCATCGCGGCAAGGGCTGGCTCATCGAGCGCTGGCTGCGTTTCTTCAATCTGCACGTGGACGAGGAATTCGATATTGTGCGTGAAGGGCTTCGCTGGCGCCTGAACCCTGCGGATTTTGTCCACGCAGATGTTTTCTGGCTCGGTCGCAAGGACTACTATGACGTCTACCATCTCCAACGGATGCTTAAACCAGGCGATGTGTGTTTTGATGTCGGCGCGAATTTCGGATACTACTCGGTGGTGCTGGCATCTCGGCTCAAGAAGAAATGCGTGATTCACGCCTTTGAACCAAACCCGCCCACGTTGGCGCGGTTGCGGCACCACGTGGCGATTAACGGCCTCGATGATGTGGTGCATGTCCACGACATCGCTTTGTCGGATCAGGAGGGCACGGCGGCCCTGGCCACGAAGGAGGGCAACTCCGGCGGAACCCACATCGTGGCCTCAGACGCGACGTCCACGCTCGTGCGACTCAGCACGCTCGACGCCTTTTGCGACGAGCAGCGGCTCACGCGCCTCGATGCCGTCAAGATCGACGTCGAAGGATTTGAAGAGCGGGTCCTGCTCGGCGGCCAGCGGACCCTCAAGCGCTGGCGGCCCGTTCTGCTCCTCGAACTGGAGCCGGCGCGGCTTCGTGACAAGCAAACGTCGGTCGAACGCGTTGTAGTCCTGCTGCAAGAGCTGGGTTATGCGTTGTTCGTTAGCCGCCGGCGAACTCTGGAACCTTTGCGTCATCTGCCGGAAGGCGACGATGCGCAAATGAATGTGTTCTGCTTGCCCCAGCCGGGCGTTATTTGAAATGGCGACAGTTTGGATCTTCGAGCCGAGCCGTCCGCTCAGCGGACCGGCCACGCGATTGACATCTCCTCGGACCGGAACGCCATCCCCGCGTGAGCCGGCTGCTCAGCTCGGTCGTTAGGAGGCCGCTAATTTTGGACGTAGTAACCGGCGCTTTTGGATACATCGGAAAATACATCACGAAAGCTCTGCTCGAGCGCGGAAGAGACGTGCGCACCATCACAACTCACCCGACCAAGCCGAATTCTTTTGGAACCGCCGTCAAAGCGTTCTCTTACAATTTCAACAACCCGGATCAATTGACTCGGACGCTGGACGGGGCAGAATCGCTATATAACACCTATTGGGTCCGATTCCCCTTCGATGGTCAGACCTACGAATCGGCTCTTGCCAACACACAGACACTCTTTCAATGTGCGAAACGAGCGGGTGTAAAGAGAATCGTGCACATCGGCGTTACCCAAGCTTCCGTCAATTCTGATTTGCCCTATTACAGCGGCAAGGCACTCCAGGAATCAATCTTGAGCGAATCGGGGATTCCTTTTTCCATCGTTCGGCCCACGCTGGTGTTTGGACAAGAAGATATCCTGGTTAACAACATTGCGTGGTTAATTCGAACAAGTCCGATATTTCCAATCTTCGGATCCGGGCTTTACCGAGTGCAACCGGTGTTTGTGGAAGATTTGGCGGAGATCGCTGTCCACCAATCGACGAGCTCGCCGGGAGCCATAGTAGACGCGATTGGGCCGGAAACATTTACGTTTCAAGAGTTAGTAACATTAATTGCCGACAAGATAGGCAAGAAACCAAGAATCGTGAAGGTTCCTCCGGCTGTCGGTATTCTTTGTGGTCAGATCCTCGGACTATTTCTCAGTGATATTCTTCTCACTCGAAATGAATTGAAGGGTCTGATGGACGAGTTATTAACCTCACGTGAACTCCCCAACGCGACCACAAAGTTTTCAGATTGGTTGGAGAAAAATAAATCCACGGTTGGGAGCCGTTACTCATCGGAGATTGCCCGGCATTTCCGTTGGTCGGCCTCCTAACTAATCGTCGGATCGTGAGTCACGCTTCGTAATCCGATACATTGTTGGGAAATCTTATGGCAACAGAGACACCGAAATTCGATCCGCTGAGATATAAACAAGCAACGAAGCAACAATTGCGAACCTTTGACCACTGATTACTGGACAACTGGCTTATGATCGTTCACCTCGTCGACGGCACCTACGAGCTTTTTCGGCACTTCTACGGAATCCGGCGCTTCAAGAAAACCGATCCCCCGTTTGGCGCCGTGTCCGGCGTGCTTCATACAATTGCGAAGATGATCGAGGACGGAGCAACCCACATCGGAGTTGCGACTGATCACGTCATCGAGTCGTTCCGCAATGATCTATGGCCGGACTACAAGACCGGCGCAGGCATCGAGCCGGCCCTCTTCGCTCAGTTCCATCCGCTCGAAGAGACGTTGGCCGCGATGGGCATAGCCGTGTGGCCGATGATCGAGTTTGAGGCTGACGATGCGCTCGCGTCCGCCGCCCACCTCGCGGCGAAAGACAAGCGGGTGGAGAAGGTTTGCATCTGGACGCCGGACAAGGACCTCGCCCAATGCGTCGTCGAAGACCGCGTCGTGCAAGTGGATCGCAGAAGCGGTGACATTCGTGATGAGCAAGCCATCCGCGCTAAGTTTGGTGTTATGCCCGAGTTCATCCCGGACTATCTGGCGCTGGTCGGTGACGCCGCTGATGGCTATCCGGGGATTGCGGGCCTAGGGGCCAAGACATCCGCTACGCTCATAAACCGGCACGGCCACATCGAAGATTTTCCTGCCGGGACTCTGAAAGAGGGCAACCTCGAGCGCGCGCTACTCTTCAAGGAGCTCGCAATTCTGCGAACCGACGCGCCACTCTTCAAGAATGTTGACGAGTTGCGCTGGAACGGACCGACCCCGTCTTTCGCGTCAGTGACCAAGAGGATCGGTGATGCGCGCCTGGCGACGCGGGTGGAGAAATTAGACAAGCAGGAGCGGTAGCGACCGGAGCATTTTCCATTGGTCATGTTTCATCTGCCATTTGCCGGATTTAGTTCGCGTTGCTTCGTGTCACTTCGTGGATCGTTCGCTTGGCCGAGTAATGAGGAACGATCCACGAAATCACACGAACGAACACGAAGAATGAAAAATGCTAAATGGAAAATGAATCTGATCCGCGTGTATCCGCGTTAATCTGCGGCTAATTCTTTGGCTTCCTTATGACGGACGCAAGTCATTGCTCAGCGGAATTAATCGAAAGAGTGAACGTATCAGCGAGTCTCGCGATATTCCGTTTTTCGGTCGCGTCACGACTCTCCTTCAGCGCAGGTCAGTTCGCAACTATTGGCATCGCCGCTGATGGAGATGTGATCGAACGGCCTTACTCGATCGTCTCGTCGCCTCACGAGCCGTTCCTCGAGTTCTTTGTCGAATTAGTACCAGGCGGCATCCTTACTCCTAAGCTGTGGGAGCTGAAGTTGGGATCTGCCATTCTGGTTCGCCGGCGCATCGTGGGCCAACTCACTTTGGACTCGACCGTCCATCGTCACTTGATGATGGCCACCGTCACCGGCGTGGCGCCGTTTGTCAGCATTCTGAGAACTCAACAAATTGACCGGGCAGGCGGAGCAGCGTCCAACCATCAGCTTGTCGTCATTCACGGCGCGAGCCGCGCTGCCGACTTTGGTCCCTATCTCAGCGAACTCGAAGAGTTGTCACACGCAGGATGGCTCACTTACATACCGACAATCAGCCGGCCGTGGAAAGAACCGAACTGGAAGGGCGAGACAGGCCGGGTCGAGGATATCGTGCGCAAGCATGCCGACCAGCTTGGGCTGGATCACGGTAACTCAGTCGCGTATGCGTGTGGTCACCCGCAGATGGTTGCGAATGTCAAAGACATACTTAAACGCGCGTGCTTTCTCAAAGACCAGATCAAAGAGGAAGAGTACTTTACCCTGCATGATTCACGGTCTCATAAGTGAGCTTATGAAAAATGAAGTCTGTGCCGCGACGATAACTCGCAGGTTCCGGAAACTCTGACGCTGGTAGAGAATGGGAAAGGAGACAAGTTTGATCACTTGTTACTTGCGCTACTTTATTGACCCCGACAAGGTGGCCGCGTTCGAGCATTACGCTCGGGTGTGGATGCGGCTGATAGAGAAATACGGCGGCACGCATCATGGGTACTTCCTGCCAGACGAGACCGCGCCCTCGGCAACGTTCAGCTTCCCTGGCGTCGGTGAAGCAGGACCCGCAAATATTGCAGTCGCGGTTTTCAGTTTCCCCAACGTCGAGGCATATGAAACCTACCGCCGTGAAGTTAAGAATGATCCCGAATGCCGCGCGGCGACGAAACACTACGAGGAAACAAAGTGCTTCATCAAATACGAGCGGACATTCATGAGACCGGTGCTCTCTGACACCTGACCAGTGACCTCTGGCCGCTTCATTGTTCTGAGCCTTGGATAAAGAGTTATGGGCTCACTCGATCTGCGAGAAAGCCAGACATCACAAGTCCGCGCTGCGGACGAATGATAATCGCCCACCGCTTCATCGGTGGGATTGCGTGAAAAACAAAGTCGCAGTCCGTGCAGCGGACGGCTGAAGCTACGGCTTAGCGATGATGATTCAGCCGCCCGCTTTACGGGCTCAGGAATGGGTTTGGTTCGTTCACCCAGCACTGAAGTGCTGGGCTGGTTTCAGGCGTCCGCTGCGCGGACTCAACTTCAAGACATCACAAGGCTCGCCAGGTCCGCAACTTCACGTCTCAAGAAGGATGCTGGTGTATTATGTCCAATCGAAAAACGGACAGACTGACAAGTCTCAATGATCATCCAGCAGAACATCGCCCAATCATTCCAATCGCCGATCGTGCGCGTATTGCTCGGCGCGATCGCGTTTGGGCTGCTCTATGTGCTCTGGAGGGAAGTGCGAAAGATCCCCGCCAAGCTGTTCACCCTGATGGCCACGGCCTTCGTGGACATGGTGGGGCTGCTGATGATCATTCCGCTCCTGCCGTTTTATGTGAAGACACTCGGTGGGTCCGGGTTCGATTTCATGGGAATGCACTTTGGCATCGGAATTATTTCAGCATTCATCGTCGCCGCTTTCACGTTTGCCCAATTTCTGAGCGCTCCGATGTGGGGCCGATTTTCCGATCGCGTGGGGCGGCGACCGACTTTGCTCATCGCCTTAGGAGCCGCAGCAATCGCGTATCTGATTTTCGGCTTCGCGCACTCGCTGCTCGTCTTGTTCCTCTCGCGCCTCGTGCAGGGAGCAGGCGGCGGCACTGTGGGAGTGATCCAGGCTTACGTAGCCGACTCGACCGATCCGAAGGATCGCGCGCGAGCGCTGGGATGGCTTTCGGCGACAACCAATCTCGGGGTAGCGCTGGGGCCGGTGCTCGGTTCCTTCGCGATCTCCCTGGGCAAGCGCGACCTGATGCCGGGAGCGGGGACCTTGCAGATGGGACACGCAGCGCCGGGAATTATGGCGGCGGCGCTCTGTATTTTAAATATGATCTTCGTCGCGCGCTATCTAAAGGAATCGCGTGATTTCAGCGAACAACCGAAGGAGGGAGAGGTACGTCGCACTTCGGCGCAGGCGATCCGGCGCGTTATCTCGCATTCGAGCGAACCTGCCTCGCGCCTGATCTGGATCTATGCGATCTCCATCGGCGCCTTCCAGGGAAGCTTTTCCGTGCTCGCACTCTTTTTGAACGCGCGCTTCCAGGTTACTGAACAGACGATCTTTTATTTCTTCATGTACATCGGCTCCATCTCTGTTTTCGCCCGCGTGCTGCTGCTGGGACGGGCAGTCGATTGGCTGGGCGAGGCGAATCTCTCGCGTCTGGGCATCGTGCTCCTGGCCGCCGGCGTTCTGGGGATGCCGTTGTCCCGAAGCCTCGGCATGCTGGCGGTCGCGGTAGCACTGATCCCTTTGGGCACGGCCTTTACCTTTCCCTGCGTGACGGCGCTGCTATCGCGGGTTATTTCTCCGCGAGAACGCGGCCTCTACATGGGACTGCAACAGACGTATGGCGGCGTGACGCGCATCATCGCGCCGCTCTTCTTCGGCTGGGCATTTGATTCAATCGGAGTCCGGGCGCCGTACTTTTTCTCGTCTGCATTCATCCTGGCGACGGTGTTTCTTGGATTCGGTCTGGACCAGTATGCGAGGCCGGGACGTTTGGTCGCGCCGGACGCAGCCGGCGACAAGAGCGAAGCTTAGGGTGCCATTAAGCTAACACGGACCACAGAGCAGAGTTTGGATGAGTTCCATGCATTGAGGATTCATCCGGTTGCCATCAGTGACCTCAACTCAGTGGTTGAGGCTCTTTGATTTAGCCGGAACAAAATTATTCGCATGGTGTCCAAGAGTCAGACCCCAGGCCGTCGGCCATCGTTACGACTGAAAATCTAATGAAACATCACAATATTTCTCTGGCCGGATTGTTCGCGCTTTCCGGTTGTCGGTTACTGAAAACGATCTTGGTCGCGGCTCTTTTTCCCGCAAGCCTCGTGCTCTTATCCGGGCTGGTTCCGTGTCAGGCTCAGACTGCTTCGAGTAATTCGCTTCCACCGCCTAAAAAAACGTCGCCCGGCATTTTTGGCATTGGGTTCAGCCGCGACGGTCGAACGTTGGTTACCGGCAACTTCAACGGCACCGTCAACCTATGGGACGTGGCGGGCGGGCGACTCTTGCGCACTCTGGATGGCCATACCGATGTCGTTTACAAGGGCGTCTTTAGCCCCGACGAAAAGGTCCTGGCTTCGTGCAGCCGCGATGGGAAGATCAAGCTTTGGGACACGGCAACGGGACGTGAACTGCGGACGCTGGCAGGACATACGCGGCCCGTTAAAGCGGTTGCCTTCAGTCCTAACGGTAAACTGTTGGCTTCGGTTAGCAATGACGGCACGCTTAGGTTGTGGGATCTCGGATCAGGTTTGGAACAGCGCTCGTTCGTTCATACCAGGTCCGGAGCAGTTGATAACTCAGTGTATTCGGTGCTTTTCATTTCGCACGGAGAAATGATCGTGGCGGGCAACGGCGATGGGACGATCAGTTATTGGGAAGTGGCCTCGGGCAAAGAGCTACGAATCCTCAAAGGGCATACCAATGGGGTGTTTTGTTTGGCGCTTAGCTCCGATGGCCGTAGGCTTGCTTCCGGCAGCGATGACCACACCGTAAAACTCTGGGACGTTGCCACCGGAAACGAGATACGCACTTTCGCTGACAAGAAGATGGAAGGAGTGTCCGAACACGTAAGAGCTATCAGTCTCAGCTCGGACGGAAAGTGGCTCGCATCGAGTGACGTCGGATTTACCGCGTCCGGCAATCAGTATCAATACATTTATAAGCGAATCAAGATATGGAACCTCAAAACAGGTGAACGGGTTTTCGCGCTGGACCAGCCTGGATTTGAAATCAACGGTGTTGCTTTTACTCCCGACAATCACTTGCTGGCGGGGGCCGGCGCAGACGGAATCATCAAGTTTTGGAACGTTAAGTCGGGCCAGGAAGAACGCAGCTTTCCACTACCTCCAGGAAAAAACCCGCAGTAAACAGTAAGTGGGCGACGATCGTTGTCTCGCTTAGGGCAGAGTTCACTTGCCGGGCTATTGTCGCGTGCCCGCTGATCGGACTCTGAATCTGAGGAGTTCTTACTTGCGCGATACCCGGCCGCGTGCTCTCATGCCGCTGCGAGTTTGAATCGCCGGGGAGGGGACTAATCATGAACGTTGTTCTGTGGATCATTCAGGTGCTGCTCGCGCTGCTGTTTCTGTTTGCTGGTGGAATGAAGTTGATCCTACCGATCGAGGAGATGACAAAGCAGATGCCGATGCCGGGCCTGTTTCTTCGTTTCATCGGCGTCTGTGAAGTGCTCGGCGCGCTCGGCCTGATTCTGCCAGGCCTCCTGCGAATTCGACCCGGTCTGACACCACTGGCCGCAGCCGGACTGGTGATCATCATGATAGGCGCGACGGTGCTCACGCTCCCGAGTGGTAATGTCGGGTCGGCACTGATGTCGCTGGTGGCGGGAATCCTGGCAGCGTTCGTCGCGTATGGTCGCTGGCGGCTGGTGGCGGCTCGCAGGTAGTTCTTATCCGTCTGTCCGTCCAGCTGTTGTGTCTGCTTATCGATGTAGATCCTGGCCGGGCTCAATCATTTCGGCAGTGGCCTCGCCACTCGGCGTTCACAAATCAGGAGTAGATGATGGAGTACACCAGACTTGGCAGCACCGGGTTAAAAGTATCGCGGCTTTCTCTCGGCTGTATGACCTACGGCGTTCCCGATCGTGGTGCTCATCCCTGGAGTCTCGATGAGGAAAAGAGCCGCCCTTTGATCAAGCGGGCACTCGAACTCGGCATCAACTTCTTTGACACCGCCAACACCTACTCTGATGGCACCAGCGAGGAGATCGTGGGGCGCGCGCTGCGAGACTTCGCCCAACGCGAAGAAGTCGTGATCGCCACGAAGGTCTTCTACCCGGTGCGCGAAGGTGCCAACGCGCGCGGCTTGTCACGCAAATCGATCATGACTGAAATCGACGCCAGCCTGCGGCGTCTGGGCACGGATTACGTCGATCTCTATCAGATTCATCGCTGGGACAAAGACACGCCAATTGAGGAGACGCTGGCCGCGCTGCACGATGTGATCAAGGCCGGGAAGGCCCGTTACATCGGCGCGTCTTCGATGTACGCCTGGCAGTTCGCCAAGTCGCTGTACGTGGCCGAAATGAATGGTTGGACACGATTCGCAACGATGCAGAACCACTACAACCTGCTCAACCGCGAAGAGGAGCGAGAGATGATGCCGCTCTGCGCGGCGGAAGGAGTCGGCGTGATCCCCTGGAGCCCATTGGCGCGTGGACGACTGACCCGCGATTGGAATGAGACGACCAATCGGATGGAAACCGACGAGTTCGGCAAGACGCTTTATGTTGCTACCGAAGATTCAGATCACAAGATAGTCGAGCGAGTGGGAGAGATTGCGGCGAATCGTGGCGTGACGCGAGCACAGGTCGCTTTAGCCTGGATGATCCAGCAGCCATTCATCACTGCGCCAATCATCGGCGCGTCAAAGCTGCACCATCTCGACGATGCGGTCGCTGCTTTGTCTCTTAATCTCACCTCAGATGAGATCGCTGCGTTGGAAGAACCGTACACACCGCGTTCACTGGCCGGGTTTTGACGATCAACGCCGCGGCCTAACCCTTCGGTGCGCGATAACCCTTGCGGGTGCGGATTGTAACGCCGGGGCGTTGGGTCTTGATTTGGATCGCACGCCACTTACCATCTCGTGCGCGATTGATGGGACGATAGACGAGCGTGTATTGATGGCCCAACTCTTCGGCAATCGCTGCAAACGAATCGCGCAATTCCTGGCCACCCGGTGACTCAACGTAACGGCCGCCGCTTTTGTCGGCGAGGTTCTTCAGAATTGAGGCTCCGGCGATGTCGCGGCCCGGCCCCGTGTCTGACATGTTGGCCGCATAGATGGTGGCGCCGGCCTGCAAAGCATGGTCGAGAGCTTTGTCGGAACTGGCGCGACTGTAGTTCTCGCCTCCGTCGGACAGCACGACGATCGCGCGGCGCTTTTCACTTCGCTTAGCCAAATCGTCGGCCGCTCGCAACACAGCGTCATTGAGTGCCGTCATCAACTTCGTGCGCAGACCGAAAGCCCGCGCCGGAAGATCGCGGCCGGGAGAGAAGTCCTGTATCTGCTCGACCTTACTATCGAAATTGTAAATAGCGGCGACGTCTTCCTCACGCAAACCGTCAAGAAAGCGAATCGCTGCCGATCGGCCGAGCGTGAGGCGCGTCTCCATGCTGCCCGAAGTGTCCAGCAAGATCGCCGCCGCGAATGGCGTCTCTTCGGTGGTGAAGCCGACGAGTTTTTGCTCAGCGCCGTCCTCAAAAATCTGAAAGTCCGTGCGTTTCAGTCCGGGAACAAACTTGCCATTCTTGTCGAGCACCGTGGCATTCAATACCACCAACTCGGTATTCACGCGCACGACGTCATCGTCCTGATCTTGCGCGCCCGGCCGTTCCCGGGACGCGGGCTGTGCGAGGGCGGTCCGGGGTGTGATTTGCTCGGATGCGAACGCGATTAGGAGGGCCACTGAAAGCATCAAGAACGCAGCTGGCAAACTTGTCGAGTTCTTATGGCCCCTCATCATCGTCTGTTAGCGAGTGTCTCTCACATGCTGAATTAATCCGAGGAGTTTGTTGGCCTGATCTATTACGGAGGCTGAGATTACATGGCGCGGCGTGTCTTCCACCAGTTTGCGCAGGTCACTAGCCAATTCGGCTACTCGCTTGACCGCAGCTTCCATCGCGGCGGGAATCTCTTTTACATCAGGCTGGCTGTCTGACCCGCCGGCGTCGTTCCGAATTCTCTTGGTGAGCTTTTCCAACCGTTCCAACTTCTTACCGTCATCGGCGCCAAAACCCTTCTTGGCTTCATAAGTCTCGACGAGTTGTGTGGCGAGTTGTGCAACCTCACGAGAGCGGGCCACGTTTTCGTCATATTGTTTCTTCTCGGCTTTCAGGATCAGACGGGCACGCATTTCACTTTCCGGCGAGCCAAAGTCTGGCGACGAAGAATCCGGTTTGCTTGGATTGGTTGGGATTGGCTCGGGAGTTGGAAGCGGGGCGCTCGGCCGAGAGGGACTTTGGGCCGCGGCAGATCCCAAAAAAAAGAAAAGGGTGGCCGCCAACATTAGCGCGCGAAGATAACTGGCACGGTGTGCTTGATTACGTGAAGCCATGGGAATTCTCAGGAGCAATCCTAGCCGAAAGCTAACCGGGTGCTCAAGCTAACCGAGTGTACAAGCTGGAGTACGATGCTCTGACGAGCAAAAGCCTGGCGATCGTTGGCCGCTGGAAAAAAAGTTATTGCCGGCCGCACACTCTCGGCTACGGAACGCGGCCTGGATTGTTGGGAGTGTTGATGAACTCTTCACCTTTTGGCGCTGGACGACCGACTACGACCGTCTTGGAGGCAGGTGGGTCCAGAGGCGGTCGCGGAGTGCCCGGCAGGGCCTTGAAGGCAACGGCGGCACGATTGTCGCCGGCAATCACACGCAGAAAGGTCACGCTAATGTAATCCTGGGCCGGCAGTTCAAGACTGTAGTGAGATCTTCCGTCGGGCGGTAGATCCGTTTTGTCCGGCGTTACAGCTCGGGTTTCAACTCCGCTGCCTACCCGCCGCCTAAGCTGTAATTCGACGCCCAGGTTGTGTAGCGATTCGCTGGAAATGTTATGGATAGTTCCACCCAGCAGCGTCGTCTTCCCGTTTACCGTTGCGTCGTCAACGAAGACTTCGACCTTCGGAGCTTTCTTCTTATTGTCGGCCTCAACAGTCGCGGCGACCTGGCGTTCGTGTCGTTTTCGGAGGTAAATATATCCTCCCAGAACGGCGCCAGTCAGGAGCAGGGCACAGAGGAGTCCGACAAGGAGGCGACGCGAGTGTCTCTTTTCTTCTTCCTCGATCGGAATCGGTTCGGTTTCCAGTTCATTCAGGATCTGCATCGAGTTTAAGAAAAATGTCCGCCAGCTAACAGGGCTCGCTGGATCTTACGGTCGAGTTCCGGGAGCCGATCCGGTAAGACTTTCAATCAGCGCACTGAGAAACTCCTGCTCGGCAAACTGAGTGCTCGGCAGTGTGGTCCACTCAGCGCCGCTCGGGCCATCCGTGCGGCCTTCGACCTTCGCGTTGACGGACACGTTGGCACTCGTGCCGTCAATCGGCTGCACCTCGACCGTGATTGTGTACCGGCCGCGGGTCCAACTGCGCGACTGCGAGTTCTCGATAATCGCGTAACGATACAACTCTGACTGGGTAACCACGGCACCCTTTATGAAGGTGTAGGGCTGACTCACAATGATGCCATCATCAGGCTTCGAGGTAGCGTCATCAATAATTAGCTTGCGGTCGCGCATTACCTCGGCGACCGCGTTGATAATCGCATCGCGGCGCGCGGTCAGGCGGTATGGATTGGCCAGGACGGTTTTGGCAGCCGTCTTTTCCCCGCCAAAATTGATCCCAGATCCGTTCGTGCCGGTGTCTTGCTTGGCGCCGTTGTTCGCCGGCGCGCGGTTACTGCTGCCATCGCTGATCCGTTGACTTTGGGAATCGACGCCTTTCCCCTGTCCGAACGCAGAAGTCGCAGCGATCGTCATAACGAGCAGAGCAAATAAGCATGTAGGATATTTCACGAGATCACCTCAAACGCGAAAGACTCGGACGGAGGGGAAACATCCTGAGAATAGAGCACCTGATCTGCAAATACAAGCACCGAGTTGCGAATACTGTGCGGCCTGCCATGAGCTCCTCGCTGCAGCGAGGTGACTCGGTGAAACAATCAACTCGTCAACTGTTCAAACAGTTTCCCCTCAAGCTGTTAAAACGGCTCACGCAAAACTAAACTGCCATCGAAGTCCGCCTCGCTCGAGCCAAGAGAAAATGAAAGTGGAAGCCAAACGACGAGCGATTGGCTTTTGCCGGCAGCCACCTCTGTTGATGGCCTAGCGCTGGGCGTCGCGAGTCCGCTCCCACTCTCGCAGGGCCCGCACGCCTTTCTCAAAATCGGCTTCCTTACTGTAGAAGTTATGAGCACCATCACTACGCGAAGGATCGCGAACATAGTACAGGTAGTCTGTCTGCGCTGGATTCAACGCTGCGTCGATCGAGCTTTCGCCTGGCGAGCCCACCGGTCCCGGCGGCAAACCCGAAAATAAACGGGTGTTGTAAGGCGAGCGCCGGTCGACATCGCTCTTATAGACCTTGCCATTGTCTTTCCATTTGCCCGCCAGCTTTGAGGCGTACACGATAGTCGAATCGATGCCCAGCGCGATGTGTTTGTTGAGTCGGTTGTAAATGACAGAGGCAACCAGCGGACGATCTTCCTTGAGCTTGGCTTCGGTTTCGATCAGCGAGGCAATGATCACGATCTGCCGGGGCGTCATGCCTAAAGCGCGGGCCCGCTCAGCTCGCTCCGGCGTCCATTCCTGGTGAAAACGCTTGACCATCCCGGCTATCATGGCGGCAGGTTTCGTGTCTTCGGGGAAACTGTACGTCGCCGGAAAAAGATAGCCCTCCAGATCAGTGGCCGTTGGATCGAGATCGTGAAGCGCGCTCGTGTCATTCATCAGCGCCAGCGCTTCGTCGCCATCGCGCAGCTGCAATTCAGGAACATGAGCAAGTGACTCAGCGATGTCCCATCGCGTCCACCCCTCGATCACGGCAAAGCGACTGAGCCGTTGTTCGCCTTCTTCGAGCTTTTTCAAAACTCCGAGGGCCGAAATCGGAGAAGGGAAGCGATAGTCGCCGGCTTTGATGAGCTTTGCGCTCCCGGTGAGTTTTATGTAGAAGAGGAGCGGCCAGGTACGACGGATCACGCCTTCGGCCAGCAGTTTGTTGGCGATTCCATCCGGCGTTGAACGGCGAGGTATTTCGATATAGTCGTTGGCTTTTCCATGGGTCACCGGCACATGCAACTCGCGGTACAGCCAAAGAGAGAAACCCGCGGGCACGGCGAATAAAAGGACCGCAATCGCGATCAAGATCCGCCAGGTTCTTGTTTTAATAACCACCCCGATTCGATCTTTCAGGTCTGATTCAGTAAGTTGATGTCCCGGTTGTTCGCAATGAAGTCGCCCAAAATCAAGGTCGCCGCTTCGCTGTCGACTTCCCGTTCAATCTCGCGGGCGCTTCGCCCAGACGCTTTCAACAGCGCCGTCGCTGCAAAAGTGGTCAGGCGCTCGTCCTGTAAATAGACGGGCACAGCGAGAGAGAGCTGAAACTTCCCGGCAATGGCACGCACATCCTTTGCCGCCGATCCTTCGGTTCCTTCTAAACTTAGCGGCAAACCAATCACGAGGCCCCGTGCATCGTATGTCTCGACGACGGCGGCAACGCGGCGCAGCAAATCTTTCCAGCTCCGACGCTCAATCGCGTGGAGAGGGTTCACGGTTATTCTTAATTCATCAGAAACAGCGACGCCCACGCGCTTCGCCCCGAGATCGAGGGCCAGCAAACGGCCAGCGGAGCCGGGCGCAGGTGTCGCATTTTCGGGTTCTTTCAATTTTGATGAATCCAACTTTGAAAACAGGTGTTTAGAGTACCGACTTCAGTCGGATTTTTGAAGCCGTGAAAGAACCCAACCAAAGTTGGTACTCTAAACACCTGTGAGATTAAGACGCTACACCGACGCATCGCTTGCGCACGTTTTACAGCCACGGTATGATACAGGCGTTTGGTCAATCGTTTAAGTCTTCCCCGCGGCCCGGCTTGGTAGTTGTTTCGAGGTTCAACTGATGTCATTCAAAAGCAAATTCACATTGATTGCCCTGTCGGCAACGCTCGCAGTTTACACGATCGCCGGCGCCTGGCTGGCCACTCGAGCGCAGCAACCGGCGAACGACCCGGGCGCGCAGCAAAAGATTTTTGAGAGCGTGCTCCAGCACATCCAGAACGACTATGTTGATGAGCCGAACATGGAAAAGGTTCGCGCCGGCGCCTTACGCGGCCTGGCCTACGGTCTCGATCCGTACTCGACGTATCTAACTTCAGAGCAGGTGAAGGACTACCGCGCCGGCAGCAAGAGCAATCAGGTAGGCCTGGGCGCAGAGTTGTCACAGGTCGCTTCATTTCTTTACGTAGTGGCGCCAGTGAAGGGCTCGCCGGCTGATCAAGCTGGCGTTCGCGCG
Organism: Blastocatellia bacterium; assembly: GCA_003168335.1. Lineage (GTDB taxonomy): Bacteria > Acidobacteriota > Blastocatellia > Pyrinomonadales > Pyrinomonadaceae > UBA11740. The sequence continues at coordinate 19,049 of PMSM01000014.1, forward strand.
GGCGACATCATTGAGTATATCGACGGCAAGGCCACCCGCGACATTTCGTTATACGACGCGCGACAATTACTCAACGGGGCGCCCGGATCTGAAGTGAAGCTGCGAATTCTGCGGGCTAATTCCCAACCTTTGACGCTGAGCGTGAAGCGCGGTTCATTCCGGGCCCCGGCGGCGGAAGCACGGATGGAGGCGGGCAGAATTGGTGTGCTGCGAATTAACAGCCTGGACAGCGGCGAAGCGGCCGATGCGCGCGCGCACCTGCAGGATCTCGTGAAGCAGGGGGCGCAAAGAATTATTCTCGATCTTCGTAGCGTCGCCGGTGGCGAGATTCAGGAAGGGGTTACGGTCGCAAACCTTTTCATTCGCGACGGACAAATCGCCAAAACAATTGGCCGCGAACAGAAAGTCCTGAAAGGCTTTGAAGCCGATCCCAAGCTCGTCCTGTTCAATGGACCGGTCGTCGTCCTGATCGACTCGGGCACGGCCGGCGCCGCGGAGGTAATTGCTTCAGCATTCCTGGAAGACAAACGCGGGGACGTGGTCGGCGAGAAGAGTTTTGGCGCCGGCGCTGAACAGGAACTGTTTACCCTGCGTGATGGTGACGGATTGTTGCTCACGACTGTGAAATGGGCTTCGGGTAGCGGCAAACCGTTTCTCGGCGAGGATCGGAATCATTCAGGCATAGCGCCTTCGGTGGAAGTAAAGCGGGCGGAGAATCAGGATGCCGCTGATGTTGAGGACGTGACGGGCAACGACGAAGAGAAGCCGAATCAGCCAAAGCCCAAATCGCCGTCTGAACCTGTCGCGCCCAAGTCGCAGCCGGAAGATACGCAGATGAAGAAGGCACTCGAGCTGCTGCGCGACAAGCCGGCTGCTCCGGCGCAACGCGCTGCGTAAAAGAGCTGCCAGTTATTTGGAAGAAGGCCGGAGCGACGCACCTCGTCTGTCCGGCCTTTTGGTTTTCGTCAGTCAACGGCGCAATGTCCGACAGACTTCAGTTTGTCGCTTCAACTCAGAAACTGCCGGAGCATCGACAAACTTAAGTTCGTCGGACATCAAAGCGGTACAAAATCGATGTTCATTGTGATAGGACTCATTGGTCTGGCGCTAATAATTGTCGTCCTGTGGGACGTCTTTGAGACTATTGTCCTGCCGCGCCGGGTGACCCGGCGGTTTCGTCTGACGCGGTTTTTCTATCGCTCGGTCTGGGCTCCTTGGTCGATGATTGCTCGCCTGGTTCACCGGAGCAAGAAACGCGAAACCTTGCTCAGTATCTTTGGCCCGCTCTCGCTCTTGATCCTGTTGAGCCTTTGGGCGGTGACTTTGGTGTTTGGTTTCGCTTTGCTTCATTGGGCCTTCGGATCTCACATATACACGTCGAATGGCCCAGCCGGATTCTTTACGGATCTCTACTATAGCGGCACGACAATCTTTACTCTGGGCCTTGGCGATATCACCCCCCTCGATTCGACCGCGCGAACGATGACCGTAATCGAGGCCGGCCTGGGCCTCGGCCTGCTCGCGCTGGTGATTGGTTATTTTCCAGTTCTGTATCAAGCCTTCTCGCGTCGCGAAGTGAACATATCAATGCTGGACGCGCGTGCCGGTACGCCGCCCACCGCGGCCGAGTTGCTGCGGCGACATCAGGAAGGCCAGAGTTTGGACAGTCTCGATCAGTTCCTGCGGGACTGGGAGGTGTGGGCGGCTGACCTGATGGAAAGCCACCTCTCTTACCCTGTGCTGTGCTTCTTTCGATCACAGCATGATAATCAGTCCTGGCTGGCGGCGCTCAATACCGTGCTCGACACTTGCAGCCTGGTGATGGTGGGCATCGATGGAACACCAAAGTGGCAGGCGCAACTGACTTTCAAGATGGCCCGTCATGCGGTCGTGGACATATCACAAATCTTCAACACCTCTCCGGTGCAGCACGACGGCGCGCGTCTGTCGCCAGAAGACCTCGCCACTCTACGCCTGGCCCTGTCCGAGACTGGCGTCGCGCTGCGGAACGAGGACGGAGACGACAACACGCTCGAGGAATTGCGCGCGATGTACGAGCCGTACACGAATGTCCTTTCACGCTATCTAATGATGCCTTTGCCGGGATGGCTGCCCAAAGCGCGGGCCTCCGACAACTGGCAAACCAGCGCGTGGGAGAACGCTCGCGTCGCCCCCGATCAACCTTTCCGCAAGTGCATGCTCGACGCGTCCGCTAAGAAAGCGCACGCCCGGGGTGCGGCCGCGCTTAGCGAACGACCTAAATAGAACTCACCAGCGTTGATCATTTGGAGTGCTCGATGAACCCATATGGGACATCTCTGCATTTTCATCACGACATCGTCGTGGTTCCTTGATTGCCGGGTTCTTGTGATTTAGTTGCGGTCGCCATCCGTGAGTAGAAATACCCCTTTCTATCTGCGTGCAAGGAGCAAACATCGCCGCGAAAATCATTTATCAGGCATGCATCTTGCCGCAGCTAACCGTGCGAGTTTTTGATCCCGGCATCGCAGCCAGAAATCGAAAAGGAGAATCGAAGATGCTTATTACGAAAAAGATGTTACTTATTTTGACCCTGGGGGGTGCTCTGGTTGGTGCGGGCATCGGCTCACTGATAACTCATTCGGCCGCGATCAGCCAAGCGGCAAACACGAGCTATGACACGGCTCAGACTGCTAATCCGACTGAGAAAACGCGCGATCAGATCGCGACTGAGAAGAGTTTGCAGTTCAGCACTACTCAAGAACAGACCGCTTATCGACAGGGCTTTGACGAAGGCTACTCGTCCTGCACAACCGCGGCTGCTAACACACAAACGAGAACAGGCGCTTATCCAGCGACTTATCGCGCGCCGGTGCGCCGGTCTTCCAACAGCAGCAGAGCGTATTATGACTACGGCAATCAGCCGCGAGGCCGTACGTTCTGGCAGAAGCACCGCGACAAGTTGACCCTCGCCATTGGTACTGGCGCTGGTGCTGGAGTCGGCGGCTTGATTGGCGGTGGGAAGGGCGCGGGCATCGGTTCGCTGGTCGGACTTGGCAGCTCTGCGCTGTACACGTACAAGTTGCGTAACCGGGCCCGTAGTTACTAGTCGAGGAGTTGTCACGTGAACAGCAAGGCTAAACTTCTGTTTGCTCTACTCTTGATTCTGGCGACAGTCGGAAGGGCAGCTTCATCTGGAGCTGCCCTTTCAGTTGCCCAGAATACCCGCCAACGAGTGAACGGGCGCGCCGCAGTGGCTGAGCCGAGAATTCCGCGGCCAGCTTCGTTCCGTGAAGTTTCCGGACGAGGACTGATCGTAAGGACGTGGATCAACTCTGCCGGACCGTTCAACTTCGCCATCGATACCGGCGCCGGCGCGACGCTCTTGTCGCCAAGGGTCGCTGATGAAGCCCGAGTCACGATCAGGAGCGGTCGATCAACCTCGATCGCCGGTCTCAGCGGCGCGTCGATTTCAGCGCGCAATGCTTCCATTCAAACTGTGGCGATTGGCGATAGCGAGAATTACTTGCCCGCCAAAGGCGAGGCGATGGTCACCAGCGGACTACCAGCCGATCTTGATGGGGTGCTCGATCCGACCGAGGTGTTCTCTCCACTTGGTTATGTTATCGACTTGCCGCAACGGGAACTGTCCGCATTCGATCCTCAAACTACTCCAATCCGGAAAAAGGATCAGCCTGCGGAAGGCGCGGTCGTGGCGTGGCTTCGCGAAGGGCACGGGCGCAGACCATTCGTGATGCTCGACAATGGTGATCGGGCCTTGCTTGACACCGGATCAAGTCTGGGTCTGGCAATCCGTGATTCGGGTTCGTCCGATCGGAAGGCACCCGCCTATGATGTTCGCGATATTGGGGGCGGACAAATCTCAGCCCGGCGGGTGACCGCCATCACGATCACGATCGGATCGCTCACGCTGCGACGGATTCCAACTGATCTGGTTTCAGGAACAGAGGCCGACGCACCGATGCTGCTGGGGCTAAGCGCGCTCAGACCATTCAGGTTGAGTTTCGATCCAGTGCATCGTTTGATTGAGATCGCGCCCAGCGGGACCAGGAAGTGATCAGCCGGACAGTTTGCCACATTAGAGCGTCACTTTTCCCCGCCGTCCGCTTCGTCTTCGCTTATTCCATCGGGCTTTCTGTTCGGTATGCCCCTTGCACCAGAGAGTTTCCCCAAAGACAATTTGGGGAAGTGGGAAAAGCCCCTGGGGGTGATCTTAGACTCGCCGACTTTGTCCCGCTTAATTAGATTAATAGCCGCTGGCGATCAAATGTCGGCGGCTTTCTTAATTGGAAGAGCGCGGATGCTATTCAGGTACGCGGCTACGGACCGCTGAAACCTGAAGAGAGGTACAGAACGTGATCTGCTCTCGCAGCACAAAGCGTCGCGTGGTGCCGGGAGGGGTGATTCGTACTTTGCGAACCACCGGACACGGCTTTCCCATATAGCCCGCGCCGCCTGAGTTGTAATAGACACGAAACCCAACCTCTTTGCTCGGCTCAATCGTCACTAATTGCGGCGGTTGCTTTGCCTCATCGCCGAGAAGTTGCCGGGAATTGGCCGCGCGGCCGTGGGGCCGAACTTTTCCTGACTTATCCAACAACTCAAAGCGCGGATACCCTATGAGCGCGCACGGCGCGGTTGAGGTGTTCTTGAATGCATAGTCAATAAGATTGTGTCCGCCCATTGCGGCATCGTCGGTCACATGACGGACTGATAGACTCAGGTTGCGGCAAGGCAGGGCGATCTGGGTCGGACCTTTGTAAATCGTCGTCCGGGGATCCGGTTGCCCTAATGCTGTGGCTGATGCAGCCATGAGTAGCAGTAAGAGAAAAGTTCCTCGCATTCGCTCAGTCTCCTTAAAAGTCTTTGGTTGGCATGTCGCTTTTCCTCTGATTACAAATCTGTCGAAACGATCTTACGCGGAGGCTTTTATGCTAATTCGTGGCGCAAGTCAATCGAGAGCCAATCACCAGGCACAGACAGACAAAGCCAAATCACTAACCGTGTGGCCTCGGCGGTTGATTCCGAGTCGCGGGTTCGTCAGGAGCGGCCTCCATCCATTCGGCAATATCAGTTAGCTCTCGGTCTTCCACTTTTCTTCCCAGGCCCTGCGACATTACTTGTTTCAAGTAACGCTTTCTCAGCCACGTGGCGATCCCGCCGATAACCAACATGATAAAGACACTGAGAAAGTATGTGCCCATTGTCTAATCTCCTCTTTATCCCCGAGACGGGCCGAGATCTATGGGTTAGCGCTCGACAACGGCGAACGCTCTTACTGGAAACGTGCCAAAGCCCTTCACCTTCACCGGCACTGCAAAGAACTTGAAGCCGACCAGGGGCAATTGATGAAGATTACACATATGTTCGACGATGGGAATGCCTGAGCCGAGGAGAATTGTGTGAGCGGGTCTGCTCAGATCAGCAGTGTCATCGATGTTGTATGAATCGATACCCACCAGCACGGCGCCTTGATCAGCCAACAATTTTGCCGCGTCCTTCGTCAGAAACGGGTGCCCCTCGAAATATCTGTCCGTCTTCCAGTGCGCGTCCCACCCCGTTTGAATGAGCACGGCTTTACCTTTCACGTCGACGCCGTCAAACGCAGTTTCCGTGATCGCGCGGGCCTGTGCGCCGCCGGCGCTGATGACTATGCCTTGCAGATCGGCGAGGGAGTTCAGCGACAGCTGCGACAAGTCTTTCCCGTCTTCATAGCGATGAAATGGACTATCGAGGTACGTGCCGGTGTTAGCTACCATCTCGATCTTACCGATCTGGAATTCCGTACCCGGAGCGTAATGCTGCCTGGATTGTTCGCGACTGAGAAAGTCGCAGATCACCGGCGCCGGCAGACCTCTGTAAGTGATCAAGCCGTGCTCAATCGTGTGGCTGAGGTCGATGAGTTGTTTGTTCCCGGTCATCGCGAGCGAGCCTCCGATACGACCAAAGTGTGAAATGTAACAGTGAGGGGCGAGCGTTCCCTTACTGACGATCGAACATAATGATCTGGTCGAAGGGCGCGCCGCTGGCGTCCGTGGCTGAGACTGTGGCTGTCAATTCCTTGCCATCGGCGGACACCTCATAGGTTCCCTGACCGATCACCGCGCCATCCTTCCTGGCGATGGAACTAAGAGTTTGTAAGTTTGTCCATTCGCTGATCGCAACAATGCCGGGTGCCTGTTCCACGGCGCGTTCCTTACCGTCTGGATAAATCATCTGCGTGCCTGACTCGGCTTCACCTTTAGCATTCACTCCAGAGTGAGTCAAAGATATGCCGTCGCCGGATATCTCGAAAGTAAGCGTCGCGCTCTGAAAGAGATGATTTGGATGGCGTCGTGATTTGGACACGTTAGCGTTCCAGGTACCTGCAAAGGGATTCATGCGAACCTCCATCAGTTCTTCACTGTCCTAAGATTAGAGGCAACCACCCGCGTTGTCTGCTGGGTGCTCGCGCCTTCGATTCACGATTACAATTCGCGACTCGCTAGAACAACGGCTTCGAGACATGCTCATGAATGATCAGCCATTGCCCGCTTCTCTTTTCCCACACGATGGTGTGACGCGCATCGAACTCTAACGCCGTGCCGTCCTTCTGTTTGGCTGACAGGTGAAAGGTCAGAGTCGTCAATGCCATATTGCCTCTGCGCGTGACTCTCACATCGTTGTTGGGCGTGAGCTTCAGACTTGAGAAGCCGGGCGCGACATTCTTCTTGAAGTTGTCGCGATACTCCGGCCACCCGCCGCTGTACTTCAGTGGAGCGATGTCAAAGAAGATCAGGTCGGCGTCCTGCGCATACAGAAACGAAGCGTTGTCGGGATTCAGCGTGTTCCATGCCGCGTAATAGCGCTTGATCAGATCATTGAAATCATCTCCACTCTTCTTCTGCGCCAGCGCCGGCAGACAGACGATGCCAATGACCAAAAACACCACTAGTAAGCGTTTCATTTTGACGGTAACTCCCGGATCCTAGATGAGCGAACGGAATGCTTCTATGCCAAGTGATAGGGTAAGTCAAGAGGCGGGGCAGTAGACCGACCGTGAGGGAGGGCGTTACAGAACCGCGAGCGGTAGCAAGCGGGATAAGAACGCAACCTGCGCCATCACCTGGATTGAGCCTCCAAGGATTCTCTCGGAAGTTGAGTCCTTATCCCGCTCGCTACCGCTCGCGGTTCTGTACCGAATGGACCGGGTCTTCACGCTGACGGCGTGAGATGTAATAGCCGGGAGGCAACCCCCCTGGGAGCCGCGACCACACAAATTTATTTGAGCGCTGAAGGGGCGACATGATGGTCAGGGTAATTACGTAGAGAAATGTATTCCGCGACCGGAGCCATCTCGGCGTTTGTATGCTAGCGCATAGACAATCTCTCTTGCGAGAGGCTATAAATCATCGGCAAAGTGCATTGGAAATTATCTGTTCGAGATCGGGGATCGGGTGCAGTTGTGATATCTAATCGATAGTTGACTGTATCCTTCTTGAACAGAGAGGGAATGCGAAGCATGAATCTCGTACAAAAGGTGAAAGAAGATGAAAAAACAAACCAATCACAGCTGTCAGTTTCTCCTGGCAACAATCATTACGTTCGGCGTGTGGACTCCGGCTTTCGCGCAGCTGCAAAACAATCATTTTGCGCTTAACAACATTTTCCCGGTAACTGCGAACGAAAATGTTTGTTTGAAAAACGCGCCAGAGATTTCCAGTTTTACTTACACCAAACCAAATAGCTTGTTTGCAGCTAATTATAACGATTCTCCGAAGCCGGATTTTTCGGCGATGGAGCAATGGTACGAGATTGTCAAATACCAATATGACACTTCGGCAGGCTTTAACTTTCCATTGTTCGTTGTCGTAATCAAGAAGAAAGTGGAAAATGCACCGATACATTTTCATATAGGGTGGTTTGATGCGGACGGGGTCCGCGTCGGCATCGACGCCAATTTGATACCCGTGGCGGGCAATCTAAACACTGTGCCGGTTGGCGAACCCTTTCGGCTTCGTGCTTATGCGCCGGCTGAGAAGGACATGGCAAAAGTAAAATCCATCGTGGTTAAAAGGATTTTAGACTGAGCAACCCGTAGTAGCGCACTTTGATGAAGCGTGGTGGCAGCTACTGCACCACTTCACGCTGAAGGCGTGAGATGTAATAGCCAGGGGCAACGCCCCTGGATCGATAGTCATACAAATTGATTTGAGCGCTGAAGGCACGACATAACGGAGAATTGATCAATCTCATTCCAATTTGCTCCTGATGCGATCGAGTTAGGGGCAAAAGAAACTTGATTAGTCGGTAATCAAATCGAGCCAGTTACAAAAGCAACTCCAACAGCTGCTGAACAAGTCGAGTTAGCGGCAGAACCAAATTCTCTAACCACTACCCAAATTGATTTAGCGACCAGAGCAACGTGATTAGCTGCTGTAGCAATGGCGTTAGCGACAAAAGCAATCCATTTTGTCCCTAATCAAATTACTTCTGGAGCAAAACTGCCGATCTTAGAGTAAATCCAGTGGCTTTCGGGGCTTCGGGCATCGTGATAGCCACTGTAACTAACAGAATATACAGCGATTAAGCTGCGCTTGTAAAAATACTTGTTAAATAGCTTTTTTAGGAGTAGCCTCTCTGCGTTTCGCAGGCTGTATCCACTCCCTTTCCTCTGAAAGGACTACTCCTATGCCTAAGACCAAACTCAATTTTCGCAACCTTGCCGTTTCCGGCAAGATTGCCAAAGCGAAGCAAATCGTTACGGCCTTGACCGGAAATCCCAATTTTCCCAGTCCTAACCCACCGCTGGCGGATATAACCGCAATAATCACGAAGACTGAGACCAAATCGGCTGAGCGAGACGCCGCCCAACAGCTCGCGAAGACGAAAACCACCGAGCTCAACGCCTGTGAAGAGGAACTGGACGGCGTGATGAGTCAGATTGCTGGTCACGTTGATAGCGTCGCCGGCAATGATGAAGCGAAGATCCTAAGCGCCGGCTTTGACACGCGCGCGGCTGCGACGGCAACGAGCCAGCCTCCGCCGCCACCTTCGTCGCTGGATACGACGATCGGTGATCACGACGGCGAGCTTGATGCTTCCTGGGACACAGTCGCGGGAGCAAAGAGTTACGTGATCGAGACCAGCGAAGATCCGCCGACACCTACGGGCTGGAAGCACGGCGGCGTTTCCACCAAATCAAAGTTCACGATCGGAGGATTGCAGAGCGGCAAGCGCTACTGGATCCGCGTCGCAGCAATCAACACCGCTGGGCAAAGCGGCTGGAGCGATCCAGCCACGAAGATCGCACCGTAAAGGGCTTGGATCGAAAGGCGGCACGTTAATGCGTACCGCCTTCCACAATCATCGACGGATCACTCGACGAAGGACTCTCGTTTAGTAGTCGAAAGGAGAAAGGTATGAGACAGATCACGCTTGGGTTCGCAGCAGTATTGTTTCTGTTCGGTGCCACCCTAATTGCGCAGACTACACAGTTGCAATTGCGAACTGAGACTAAAGGTACGTTTGACCGGCGAACTGGCCAGATCAAGATAAGCAGCGGCGGGATGGGGCGAGGGCATTTTGCTAGTTTCGAAAACCTCGTTGGTGGTTTTGAATCGGATGCATATGACAAAGAAGGATTGGCCCGACTTAAGACAATTCTCAGTAACACATATCAAGGCGGAGAGGATATTAGCGCTGCAAAACCCAGCACCCTGGATGGCATGGTGGAGATTGAAGAAGAAGTGCCAATTATCAAATTCGCTTTGTCAACCATTGATTCCGATCGCTATGCATCCTTTGAAGAGGCTCTCGCTAGCAGCAAACAGGAGAGTGGCTGCCAAAGATTCTCAAGCAGCTGCGTTAGATGTCCCAACGGGAAGAAATATTGCTTTGTTAAGAATCTCTTGAAACCAGGAAACAGCGCACGTGCTAGAGAACAATAACATGGTCGAATTGCCGGACGATATTCCTCCGTCGTGGATAACGCAACTCAAGAAAGAGCTGAAGCCGTACGCCATTACGACTTTGATCGTTGCCCTCCTCGGAAGCTCAGTAATCGCGGCGGTTTTCACAGAGATTGGCAATGTGTATCTGGAATCGACCAAAGCAAAGTACGCAGCGGATGTAGAGAGATACAAGGCATGTCTTGACATCAATAAGGAGAATCTCAGGGCGAAACGGGCGCTCTATTCAACGTTGGCTGAAAAATATCGCCAGTTGCAGGTCGATTTCGATGATTGCATTAGCACGTGTCAAGCCGCGATCGCTCACCCGAAGGATCACACGATGCTGAAATATGCGTACGATTCGCTTGATGGCGTAACCAAACGGTTAGTAGAAACTCAGGCTAGCGCCCGGGATGTGCAAATCGATCAAGAGCTCCGTGGAAAACTAACCACGCTCAATGATTTATTAGGCCCAAAGCTTTCTGACGTTTCAGACGATGCTAAGAAGACTCCACGCGTGGAAAAGCTTCCGGATTTCGTTAGGACGTGCCAGGACACGATACGACCGCAGGTTGATGACACGAATAATCAAATTCAGCTTGCGATTAAATCTTTGAAAATCGAGCCATGTAACTAGGTTGCATGTTGCCGAGACTGCCCCCTACCAGTACCCACGTTCTGCCGCGACGAGCGGGGCAGTAGCCCGACCGTGAGGGAGGACGTGTTAATACCACTTGCATTAACGCATGGGTCTTCGCGCTGAAGGCGTGAAATGTAATTGCCGGTGTGACCCTCAACAACCCGTGGAGTTCAAAAATGAAAGAGTCGCTAGCAGAAGACGAGCGTAACGCTCTCCTTCAATTGTGCCTGGCTGAGTACCAGGCATTGACGACCCGCTGCTCTTACTGGATCGTTCTACAAATTGGACTCCTTCCCGTGGTACCAGTCTATTTGGTATTGGCTGTTACGGTGTGGCAGTCTGGCGTCATAATCAGGGAGGTAGTTCTATGGACTACACTTGCCGGATTGCAGTTAATCGCACTGCTCTGGGCGCAAACGATGATTGAGCAGTTTGCGATCGTCAAGTACATCGAATGCTATCTGAGAAGGATACTTGAAACCGTTGTCGATGGTGATCTGTTCTGGGGATACGAGCCTTATCTGGTGATGCATAGGCCCGTGAAATCTATCTACGGAGGGCTGTCTGTTCCATTCTTGATTGTCGTTGTTCTGGCAGTGACCTTGATCTGTCGACTCAAAGAGTTTTCTCGATGGGACTTCTGTGGCGTGGTTGTAAACCTTATGCTATTAGTGATTGTGTGTTGGTCAACGTACACTGCAGGAAAACTACAGCGAGAATGGTCGAAGAGCGACAAAATGCTCGCCCAGAAACTTGACGAGATGGCCCCTAGGACCAATTCATAGATTCTGCAATTTGTAACTGCTGGGGGTATTTTCATTCGCCCGCGCGGGCTTTTCTGCTTCACGCTGAAGGCAATGGCTACTAATCCAAAAACTTTCGAAGGTATCTACAAGGAAGGCAAGGTTGAGTTGTTCGAGACTCCGGATGATGTTGACGAAGCGCGCGTCATCGTCACGTTCATTCCCGAAGGCTCAGTTAATATCGCTGAGCGTGGAATAGACGAATCTCAGGCAGCCAATCTGCGCGCGCGCCTGCAGACTTTCGCGGAAGATTGGGAGCGGCCCGAAATGGGAGCCTACGATGCCCTGTAAACGCGGCGATTCCTGCGCGATGAGGTCAGTACCGCGAGCGGTAGCGACCGGGTTGCAATAATAGTTACTTGATCGTCTACATAAGAACGCGATATAAGACGCGTCCTCTCATGTGGAACGACGCTGATATTCCGCTGGCCGATCTGATCACGTTTCGATGCCACGGCACGTGGTTGCATGGAGATGAGCGCGGCTCGATCGATCGTTTCCACAATCGATTCAAGTCTCCTTACATTGATTCAAACAGGAGATGGCATCGGCACAATAGGCAGGTTCTTGAGGGCGAGCCGGTCACGTTGGACGCGTCGCAGCGCAAATCAATTGATGCGGCACTCCGAGAAACCTGCACCATTCGCAAATGGCATTTGCACGCAGGTAACGTCAGGACCAACCATGTCCATGCGGTCGTCTCAATCGGACTAATCAAGCCTGAACGCGCTCTCATTGCGTTAAAGGCAAACGCCACCAGGCAAATGCGGCAGGATGGTTGTTGGCGACACGATTACAGCCCATGGGCAGAGAAAGGTAGCAAGCGATCCCTTTGGTAAATTGCGCAGCGTGGCGCGCGCAATTGACTACGTGCTTTATGAGCAGGGCGATGAACTGCCGGACTTTGACGATAACTGAAGCTCCACTTGTTACCCGGTCGCTACCGCTCCCGGTACTGACCTCATCTTCACAACGGAATATTCCCATGCTTCTTCGGCGGGTTCGTGTCGCGTTTATTCTCAAGCAACGCGAGGGCGCGGATTAGTTTAGGTCTTGTCTGGGCCGGCTCGATCACCTCGTCAATGAAACCGCGCTCGGTGTCTTAGGGATCACGGACACTTATTCATTAGGCTGCCGTAAGTCGCACTTTCGTCACATCACGGAGATTGACGCGCTGCTTCGCCCGCCACAAGTCGTGGTTATACTGCATTGCAAGCCAGCTCTCAGGAGAACGGCCGAGAGCTTTGGAAAGTCGCAGCGCCATCTCTGGGCTGACGCTGCTCGCACCGGTCAGTATTCGATGCAGAGTCGACCCGGCGACGGCGAGCTTTGCGGCTAACTCGCGCGCGCTTAGGTTGTTCGGTTTCAGGTAAACCTCGGTAATAAACTCACCGGGATGTGGCGGATTGTGCATAGACATTAGTGGTAGTCCTCGTAATCCAGGTTGTACGCCTCTGCTGATTCGAACTCAAACGTCATCCGCCAGTTTCCATTTACCCATACGGACCAGCGACCACGATCATCACCTTTTAGGCGGTGAAGGCGAAACCCCGGAACGTTCATGTCTTCTATCGAATGAGCGGTATCAAGAGCTGCCAATATCATGCGAAGCCGTCTTGAGTGGTGCGGTTGAATGCCGGCCGCGCCGCCCGATTCAAAGAACTTCCTCAGTCCCTTGTGCCGGAATGATCGAATCACACATGGATGATAGCGCGTTGCGCAGTACGCAACAAGCGACATTCGAGCGGGACATGGATCGGCTACAACGGAATATTCCCATGCTTCTTGGGTGGGTTGGTGTCGCGCTTATTCTCGAGCAGCGCAAGAGCGCGGATGAGTTTGGGTCTTGTCTGGGCGGGCTCGATCACTTCGTCGATGAAGCCGCGTTCGGCGGCAACGTAAGGGCTGGCGAACTTATCTTCCAGTTCAGTCACGCGCGCGCGGCGAGCGGAGGCTTTATCTGAAGCTTCGGCAAGTTCGCGGCGATAGAGAATATCAACTGCGCCCTCGGGACCCATCACGGCAATCTCCGCCGACGGCCAGGCGAAATTGATGTCAGTGCGAATGTGTTTTGAGCCCATCACGCAGTACGCGCCGCCGTAGGCCTTGCGCGTAATCACGGTAACCTTCGGAACTGTCGCCTCGGCATAGGCATAGAGAAGCTTTGCGCCGTGCTTGATGATGCCGCCGTGCTCTTGCGAGATGCCGGGCAGAAATCCGGGCACGTCCTCGAAAGTCACGATTGGAATGTTGAAGCAATCACAGAAGCGCACGAAGCGCGCGCCTTTCAAAGAGCTGTCGATGTCCAGCACACCGGCGAGATAAGCGGGTTGGTTGGCGACGATACCGACAGGCTTACCATCAAGACGCGCAAAGCCAACGACGATGTTCATCGCGTATTCGCGATGCACTTCAAAGAAGTAACCGTCATCGACAATCAAATCTATCACTTCACGAATGTCGTAAGGCTGGTTCGAAGCCTCCGGAACAATCGAATTCAGTTTCGGCTCAATTCTGTCGGGTGAATCTGCCGGCACAACCCGCGGAGCATCGTCCGTGTTGTTCGACGGAACGAACGACAGCAGCTCGCGTACCATGCGCAGCGCGTGCTCGTCTGAATCGGCTGAGAAATGCGCGACGCCCGATTTGCGATTGTGCGTCGCCGCACCGCCAAGTTCTTCTTTGGTCACGTCTTCGTGCGTGACGGTCTTGATCACTTCGGGGCCGGTGATGAACATGTAGGACGTGTCCTTGACCATGATATTGAAGTCAGTGATCGCCGGACTGTAGACTGCGCCGCCGGCGCACGGCCCCATGATGCAACTGATTTGCGGCACGACGCCGCTGGCCAAAGTGTTGCGCAAGAAGATGTCGGCATAGCCGCCAAGACTGACAACGCCTTCCTGTATGCGCGCGCCGCCGGAATCATTCAGTCCGATGATGGGCGCGCCGACCTTCATCGCCAGGTCCATGACTTTGCAAATCTTTTCAGCATGCGTTTCGGAAAGGGAACCGCCAAAGACAGTGAAGTCCTGGGCGAAGACAAATACTTTGCGGCCATCAATCAACCCATGACCGGTAACGACTCCATCGCCGGGATAGATTTCTTTCTCCATCCCAAAGTCCTGCGAACGATGCTCGACTAACTTATCGAATTCCTGGAACGAGCCCTCGTCAAGAAGAAACTGGACGCGTTCGCGCGCGGTCATCTTGCCGGCGGCGTGCTGCTTTGTGACGCGCGCTGCGCCGCCGCCTTCTTCGGCGCGTTGCTCGCGTTCGCGCAGTTGATCAAGTTTGGAACGAGATTTCGCGGGTTGCTGTTTTTGTGATGCCATCAGGTTCGTATCTATGAAACGTCAGTTTGAAACGCAAAGGACGCAGAGGGCTTCGCAAAGGAACGCAAAGGAATTTCTCGGCGACCTTTGCGGGATCCTTTGCGTCCTTTGCGTTTAGATTGCTCTGGGTATCTTCTCACTAGCTCACCATGCGCCGCCGCAAACTCCTCATTGCCCATTCGCAGGCGATGATCGCAGATATTACCAGATAAGTAGCCTCATAGACGTGCCGCGAGAGAAAGCGGCCAGTCAAAAACGCTCGCGTCAAATCGATAGACTCGGTCAGGGGAATCACATAGGCGATAATGCGCAGCCAAGCGGGCAGGACGTCGACGGGAAACCACGCGCCGCAAATCAGCATGACCGTGAAGAACGCAGCCATGTAGACGTTGAAGGCGTCGATGTCGTGAACGTGCGCCGTAACTCCCAGCGAGAAGCCCGCGATAAACACGCTGCCGATAAGCAAAGGCACCGGCGCCAGCACGGCCCACGTTGAGGTCGCGGCGCCAAACACCACCAGCACGATCATGATAATCAACGTGTCGAATGCGGCGTGTGTAATCGCCCAGAGAACTTCGGCAAAAGCGAGCGATTCAGCATCGACCGGAGTCGCCAGGATGGCGTCGTAGGTTGACTGAAAGACCATGCGAAAGTACGCGGCATAGGTAGTCTCAAACATGGCGCGCATCAGGACCGTCAGACCCAGTATGCCGGCGCCGACGAAAGACAGATAAGAAATGCCCGAGACCTTGCCGGCTACCAGTGCGCCCAAACCCCAACCAAAAGCCAGCACGGAAAAGACCGGCTCGATTGCCGGCGCGATGAGGTTCATCTTCCAGAGACGCAGGTGCACTTCGACGTCGCGCCGCCAGACGGCGTACGCGTCGCCGAGATTGACGCGCGAAACGGCGAGCCCGTCTTTCCGCCACGAAAGCTGCGGCGAGATTGTGCCTCCAGATTTGGCCACGTCATTGAGGCTAACGCGGGGATGGCGATTCGTCAAAAGCACATGTGCCGTGGGTGGAGACAGCGCGGCCAGGGCCGCAATGAAAAAGGAAAGAGATCAACGAGCCCGCGATAGCGGGCGGCATGTTAGTAGCCCCGGGCCTAAGCCCGGGGTCTGCAGGCCACTCCCGGCATCAAGCCCGCAGAGCGGGCGACAGAATTGGCTTGAGAGATTCGACGCAACATGAAATCTCTTTCGCCCCTTTACGGGGCTCGGACTCTTTTCGCCGCTCGTTCCCCGGGCTTACGCCCCGGGGCTACTGATATGCCGCCTGCTTTGCAGGCTGGTAGAGCGCCCCCTTTAAAGTTAGAAAGGTTTGTAAGAAAAAGACGACTTAGGAACTTGCTACACGGAGCACAACTGCGGGGCGCAGAGAAAAAGTGATAATGCGAAAGGGCCGCTCGAAACTGAATTCGAGCAGCCCTTCTTTGGCTCTGCGCGAGGGCGCTAGGTTACTGCTGATCGGGTTTGGCCGGCATCGGCATGAGGGTGCGCATAGGTTGCTGTTCATGGACAGTGTAATCCGCCGGAACTTCGAACAGCGAGTGATCCGGTTCCACGCGGTTGATGTTCGTCAGGCGGTAAACAGTTTCGCCTGAGCGCGGATCGGAGTGACGAGTCATGACCATCGTCTGCAGGTCGGCTGAAAACCAGCGCTCGTCAATTATTTCGATGGCGCGTTCATTGCCGATCTGCCCGGCAGGGATTGTGATGGTAGTTCTGGTGCCCGTCGCATTGACGCCCTCGATGGACTGCGTGCCCAGGTCTTCTTTGCGCCAGGCCTTCTTCTCTTTTCCCTCGCTCGTCCTTGCCTCGACTGTGGCTCGAGTGAGTTGCACCTCACCGCCTGGAGTCGTGTTGAAAGTGAAGTTCTCACCTTCTCCGCCCGACGAACTCACCTTATATCCGGCGCCTGATGTCGCTTGAATGTGCAGGCCCTGAATCTTTCGCGCCATATGACTGTGTGGTTCAAGCACGTAGGCAACGCCGGCTACAGGGTCGTTAATTGAAATGCTCTGCACCGGCTCGGCGGCGGCAGAGAAGTTTCCGATCGTTCTCAGCGTTTGTTCCCGGCGCGTGCGGCCTTCGCCATCTCGATAGACTGCGGCCGTGTTGGTATTGACGATGCGATTTCCGTCGCTCAGGATCTGTGTCATCTCAGTGACGGCTTGCGCAGAGTACGGCGCACCCTTTACCAACTTGTCGAAGCTAAACTCAGAGTTGACGAAAGTGAAAAAGTTTTCCCGACCGGGCTCGACTTGGCCCGGTCCCTGGAACGAGAAACCGGTGGTCACCTGTCTGTCGAACGTTGTCTGCTTTTCCTGGCCAAACGCGGAGATCCCGGTTGCCAGCACAATGGCCGCCAGGCCAAAGAGAAATACTGAGGTCTTCTTCATAATCATTTGCCTTTCGGTTTAGCGGGCGCGACGGCCCGGTTGTTTATGTCGATCGATTAGTTGAAACCACTGCTCATCGTACAAAGCGAATTGCGTGAGCCAAACCATCCACGCCCAAGAGGACGTCAGCTTTTACTCGCTCGTTGGCGCGATCCATATTTACCGGCAGACCGAACGACGCCATGGCTGAACGCGGTAGTTCGACCCGCACCATGCGACCGCCATCTGCAAGATTTGCCACGCCGCCATAGGTCACGGGCATAAAATCCGTGGCAATTTCGCTGTTGTCGCCAGGCCCCTTAGGGTTAGCTTGGTTAGTTGTTGGCGTTGCACCGCGGCGATCATGCCGGACAGCTAGAGCTCGCTGCCGAGGAACTGAAGGTTGAGACTGATCATATCTGCTAGTAGCTGGGACTAGCGGCGACGCCTCGGGAGTTGTTGGCGGCCTAGCCTGTGCGACTGAAACGGCATTCGTCTTCCCCACGGCCGGCGCTGTCTGACGCGAGCGAAATACTACGAACGTGAACACGACCAGTAGAAGGGCAGCGATTCCCGCCACCCAATATTTTGGCCAATATTGCTGCCGCGACATCACCGCCGGCGGCAACGCAACCAGAGGACGTTCCCCAAATGCCGCGAGCAATTGCGTTTCAACCCGCGCAGGTGCGCCGACTGATTCAAAGCTGCCCGCAAAGCTTCTGAGCCGGAGAGTGATCTCAGACTCATCTTCCAATCTCAGGGCGCAATGCTCGCATTCGCGACTGTGAGCGAGCGCTTCGCCGCGCACACCAGCATCGAGTATTTGTTCGCGAGCGATGTCATTTACAATGTCTTCAAATCTTTGGCAATTCATGCGAAGCACCTCGCTGTCTTAAGTCTTTCGGCCGACTCAGCCTCGTCCCGGGCCGGTCGCAGCTTTTCGATTAACATCGTGCGGGCACGGTGCAATCTGGATCGAACCGTGCCAACCGCGCAGCCCAGCACGCCGGCAGCCTCGGCATAGCTCATATCCTGCAGTTCGCAAAGAACGAGCACTTCGCGATAGTGGGCCGGCAAACTCAAAACCGCCTTCTGCAGCGATCTAATCTCTTCATTGCGCGCCATCGTGTCCAACTGACTGCTGGCTGAGGGGGCCGCGGTCGCTGCCGAAACCTCTTCGTTGTCGGATTCACCCAGCATGACAAAAGATCGTTCCTGCTTGAGCCGCCGCAGCACGTAGTTTCTCGCGATTCCCAGCAGAAACGCGTTCACCGACCCGCGCGTTTCGTCGTAACTGTTTCCTTCACGCATCAGCACCATAAAAACTTCCTGCGTCACGTCCTCGGCCAAATCAGGCGCGCCAGTCATGTGTAAGGCAAAACGGTAAACTTCGCTCTGACGGCGGCTATACAATTCAGCGAAGGCTTCCTTGTCTCCGCTGAGCATAGTCCTTACGAGTTCGCTGTCAGTGCGCTGCATCGCCATCATTAGAACCGGAATCGGTGCGGTCACAGTTAATTCACCTGAGGGAAGGGAAAAGTTCCAGAAACTTCTGTGATTGGATGGAAATCGGCGAGCAATCGGGTCACCGGTTCGAGACAAAAGGGTCGACGAAAGGAATTTGCCGAGCTTTGATCATGGCAATCAATTCGCCGACCGCTTCATGGGACCGCGTTTTGACGTGCTCTGGATAGCCATACCGCGCGGAATTCGCGGCAAACTCTTCCAAATCCAGAATCTGATATGAAAAGTCCGGCCGCACCAGAATATCGATATCCAAATCGATGTAAGTAAGACTGCTACTGCCGATGGTCGGCGGCATGTTGACGTTGCAGTAGAACAGTTTTGTAGTGCCGTCCGCCTCCAGGAATCGGAAGACGTTGTACCAGCGATCGAGCCAATAGTATTCAAGGGTCCGAGTTCCACGCGGAATTTCTCCGAGCAGATGATGTTGCACGTCGTGGTCGAATTCGGCATCGAGGACGATCAGCCGGTCCTCCTGTCGGGCCATCGTCGCGTCCCAGCGACGATACTCGGTGCCGTCGTACTTGAGGACGCGAACGGTAATCTGAGATTGCCTGGTCATGCACGGGGCTTCCGAGCTCTATTCATTCATGCCACGGTATGAAGTCAGTACCACCCGCGTGAGCGGGTGGGTCAGTCACTCAATGGGCAGGTTGAAACATGGGCCCACCTGCTCACGCAGGTGGTACTGACCTCAATAATGTGACAAAGGCCCCTCATGAAGCGATGACGCCGAGACTCTGCATGAAATAAACCTACTGACTCGGCGAGCCGGCCCTGGTCTCGTCGTTGTCGCTGACGAGCTGCAGGAAAACGTCTTCGAGGTTAGAGAGGCGGATCATCCGGCGCCGGCCCTCGTACTCTTTCATGATCGGCGTGAGCGTTTCCGCGTCAGCGGCGAAATAGAAATGCGCGTTGCTCCGAGTCACGGCGCTGACGCCATTTCGCGCCGCACGCAGGGGCAGATCGCCGACGTCGCGCACCTCCAGCGCAAATCGCGATACCTGCGCCGAAACCAACTCGCGTGGGGTCCCCGTTGCCAGGATCTTTCCGTGATCTATTACGACCAGACGCTCACAAAGCTTTTCGGCCTCTTCCATGTAATGCGTGGAGAGCAGAATTGTAACGCCGCTCACGCGCCGCAGCTCTTCCAGTTTCTGCCAGATTTCCTGACGAACTTGAGGATCCAGACCAGTAGTAGGCTCGTCCAACACTAACAGCCGCGGCTCGTGCAGAAGCGACCTCGCGATCATCAGCCGCCGTTTCATGCCGCCTGACAGGTGATCGATTTTGGCGTCCGCCCGCTCGCTCAAGCCAATGAAGTCGAGCAACTCCGCGGCACGTTGCGCGGCCCTTGTCTTTGGAATGCGATAGTAGCTAGCGTAAACGATCAGGTTCCGCAGGACATTCAAATCAGGATCGAGGTTGTTCTCCTGGGGGACAACTCCGATCAGAGATCGAATTTCTCGAGCCTGCGTCCGCACGTCGCGGCCTTCGACAAAAAGTTCGCCGGAGGTGAGCGGCGTGCGACAGGCAATCATTCGCATCGTCGTAGACTTGCCCGCACCGTTTGGTCCGAGCAGGCCAAAGGTTTCGCCGCGACTTACGGAAAAATCAATCGCATCAACCGCGGGCTGCCGGCCGTAAACTTTTGTCAGGGCTCTCGCCTGGACTACGACAGGGGGTTTGGAGTTGAGTACAGGATGTAGAGATTCAAGCGCAGTGTTCGTCATTAACCCTACACCTATCGCTACCATCTAGGCTTTGGCTGCCCGCTTGTTCCAGTCCGCGAGAAACTGGTCCTGGCCCTTGTCGGTGAGCGGATGCTTCAGTAGTTGCTCGAGCACTTTGTAAGGCATGGTCGCGATGTCCGAACCCAGGCGGGCCGCTTCGATGACGTGAATCGGACTGCGCAGGCTCGCCGCCAGCACTTCTGTCTTCCAGCCATAGTTGTCGTAGATCTCAATAATCTCTTCGAGCAAACGCAGACCGTTGTCTCCGATGTCGTCGAGCCGACCAAGGAAGGGACTGATGAACGATGCGCCGGCTTTGGCGGCACAGATTGCCTGAGCTGCCGAGAAGCACAGGGTGACATTCACCTTGATTCCTTCGTCGTTGAGAATTCGTGTCGCTTCAAGGCCGTCGACGGTGAGCGGGCATTTGATGACCACGTTCGGCGCGATCTTCACGTATTCGCGTCCCTCTCGCAGCATATCGTCTTTCACGGGGCTGGTTACTTCGGCCGAAACCGGGCCCGAAACAATCTTGCAGATTTCGGCAATGTGCTGTTTGAAGTCGACGTTGCCTTCCCTTGAAATAAGAGTCGGGTTGGTGGTCACGCCATCGGCGAGTCCCAGAACTGCGGCCTTGCGAATCTCGTCGAGGTTCGCCGTATCGAGAAAGAACTTCATAGATGCCTCCTGAATTTCTGCTGGGCATTAAATATAAGCGAAACGTCGCGGGAATGACAGGGGCAAGAGAGCAGACCGGGATCGCAGGACGACTTCACGGTTTGAAGCGAGGTTATGGCGAAGGGCGAACTATCCAGAGGGCTCGAGGTTGACGGAAGAATACTTCGCGAAGAAAAAGGGCGTACCTGCCCAGCCGGCACATACGCCCAGTTCACATCCGCCAGCGCGGAATTATTGACATTGCCAGGCGGTGGCGCCAAATGAGTGATTGCAGAATGGCCCGTTCAGGATTTTGACCCGAGCACTGTTGATTGTCAGGACCATGTATTGACTCAGGCTCGCCGTGGAATCATCGGCCGAACCTTGATGGTTAATCCAACGGCGCAGACTTCTGTCGTAGACGGCCATCCAAACCGTCCCGGCCGCCATCGCCATGTTGTCGTTCAACTGCGCCGCATAGTTAGCTGTTGCACTGCGCGAGAACGAATAAAAGCCGACTCCGTTGTCAGAAATATTGCTGACCCAGGCGCGTCCCGGATTGGTAGCCGAGTACAGCGCCGAGTCGTAAACGAACAAGCCTCGGCCACCGTAAATGAGGGCCATCGTGTTGCTGGTTTTGCAGTACGCCGGCTGGATGCTTATGTTCGGAGTCGTCGGAATGACAAGCCATGCATTGTTCTTTGTGTCATGCACGTAACCCGCGCCCCACTGGTTCATGTAGAGTTCGATCGCTGTGTTGGTCACCCTGCGATATGAGTAACGTGAGAGGTCCGTTGGCTGAGAACTCTGCGGTGTGCCGGCCCGCGTGACTATGAATGACAAGCAAAGCAGAGATGCCATGGCCAGGCAAGAGAAGATAGTGTGTGCCTTTTTCATTTCAATCCTCCTCGTGTTTATGAATGCCGCTTACGCTGATTGTCGTAGCGCATGGCTCCGCGTAATCAATACAAGCCTTGCGCATACCGATGATTGGCGCTCCCTTTATTGGCAACGAGTGTACCGAAGTTTTTCGGGGGAGATGGTTCGCAAATATTGGGATTTGGTAACTATCGCCGCGGAAAATCACGCATGAACAGTGGAAGAGTTCGCTACCAAATCCTCACGTGGACTAAGAAATATGGCCCACACAAATGACCGGACCATACTTGGGGTAACTCAGGAGACGGAGTTGCCCGATACCGTCTATTTCGCAACCATATCGGCTAACCCACCGGCCTGAGTGCGTCTCACCGCGCGGGCTAATCACAACCCGATGCATTGGAATGCTAATTGCGATGTAGCGCAGGGAACTTACTTTCCCCTCAGCTCCTCTCCCCAACGAGGAGGCAGTCATGAAAACAAATTACATCAGTCGGTTCGGTATGTCGCTCGTAATCGGCGCGGTTGCTTTATTAGCCATGAGCGGAGCAGCGAACGCGCAAGGCCGCGGGGATCGGCAGCCACGGCAAAAAGACAAGGACACCCAACCGCAGGCCCAGTCCCAACAGCCGCAGCGTCAATCGCGGCAGAGTAATAATCAGCAACAGCAGCAACAGCAGGGCCAGCAGCAACGACAAGTTCAGAATCAGCAACGGCAAGCTCAGGACCAGCAAAGACAGACACAACAGGGACAGCAGCGCGATGAGCAGCGCCGCATTGCCGACCAACAGCAACGACAAGTCCAGGATCAGCAAAGGCAAACGCAACAGCGTCAGCAGCAACAACAGCAGCAGCAACAGAGCCAGGACCAGCGTCGCGTCTCCGATCAGCAACAGCGCCAGGCCAATACCCAGCCTCGTTACGCTGACCAGCAAGGGCAACTCGAACAGCAACGGCAAGCTCAGCAAGCCCAGCGCGCGACGCAACAGCGTCAGTCGCAGCAGCGTGTAAATGACCAGCAGCAGCGACAGGTACGCAACACGCAGAACCGCAACGGGCAGAATCAAGCTCAACAGGGAGCATGGTCCAACCAGCAGCGCGACCAGTGGCGTCGTCAAGAGCAGCAGTCCTGGCGTCAACGCGAGTCGCAGTTTCGCTCCAGCCAGTCTCAACGCAATCAAGCATGGTGGCAACAGCGCCAGGTATTCCTGCAACAACAAAGGCGCAGCAATCAGTGGCGTTTCGAACAAAGCTATTGGCAGCGCCTGCGCCAGGACCAGTTGAGGTTGCAGAACTTTTCTTATTACGATTACGGCACGCCAATCTATGGTTACAATCGCGGGGGACAGTTCTATCAGCTAAACCAGTATGGCGCTGATTTACTGAGACGCGCAGTCGATTCAGGTTACGAGGAAGGTTTTCGCGCGGGCCAGGCGGATCGTCAGGACAGTTGGCAATTCGATCCAGAGAACTGCGACGCGTTTCAGGATGCCAGTTATGGTTACGACGGATACTATGTCGACGTTGCCGAGTATCAGAACTACTTTCGCGAAGGTTTTCGCCGGGGCTATGAAGACGGCTACTACGGCCGCAACCAGTACGGAACCTACTCGAACGGTAGGTACAGTATCCTTGGCGACGTCTTGAACCTGATCCTGGATCTCAGGCGGTTCTAGAAATAAGGGGAGTAGCCCGACGCTAACATTGAGGCTCGGTTTCGCTAACTGCGGAGCCGAGCCTTTTCAATTGACACAGCCATCGCAATCTATGCAACAGACGCAACTGAGAAAATCACCAGGAGGTATAGGGTTCGGGATCGCGTTAGTTAATTAGTCCGGCTTGAATTCTGGTTACGAGGAACCAGCCCTAAGGCACGGTATCAGAGGCAACTTCCGATGGATCGCTCAGGTTGCCGGCGTTATCAATGGCGATCACGTAGTAGTAGTACGTCTTGCCCGACTCGACGTTGTCATCGGCGAAGGTAGTCCTGGTATACAGAGTGGGAGTCAGCTTCGTCCATTTGTCTTTTGGCAGATTTGGATCAGTCGAACGATAGAGATAGTAACCCGCCAAGTCCGGTTCGGAATTCGCCACCCAGAAGATCGAGAGTCTTCCTGGTCCGGGGCCGATGGAAAGCTTTTCAGGCGGAGCCGGCGGGTAAGTATCAACCGGCGCGAACAGGATGTTGTTGGAGTTGAGACTTTCAACCGGCTTGCCTTCAGTGCCCAGCGATACTGACCTAACCGCATAGTTGTACTTCTCGCCGAACTTGAAGGTTTTGTCCTGATACTGAGTAGCTGTGATGGGCTCCTGGTTCAGCGGATTCTGCCCCGATGCCGGTTGTCCGATCCTGGTCCGATAGATGTTGTAACCGAGCAGGTTGACGGGCGTGGAGAGGTCGGTGTTTGTCTTTGGCGGCTCCCAGGTAATGGTGTTCGCCGTTTCCGAGTACTCCTTGCCGGTCTTGATAATCGTCGGCGGCGCCGCGACTTTGGGTGCGGGCTCCATAAGGAAGAAGTTTGAGAAGGCCGCCCGCTGACCGGCGGAGTTAACGTACCGGACCGCATAGCGTAGCCGGGCGGGTTCGCCCCCCAACTCGAGGGTGTCAGTATAGGTGAGATTCTCGCCGGCCTTCTTTATCTCGTCATAGGTAACTGAACCAATCAGATTTGCCCGAGCAGCGAACTCTTCCTCAGTCATGGACAACGGTGCGTGGGGCTTTTCGGCGACGCGATAGACATCAACCCGGCGGATGCTTTGGACGCTGCCTTCGCCGGCATTGCGCGGCGGCGCCGGCCAGCTCAGGATCACCTGATTCCCGCGCTGTGCGCCGGACAAGTTTTCAGTTCGCTGTGGAATTCTCTCGACCGGGGGCAGAGGAGGTCTTCGTTTCCCGCACGTTGGCGCCATGGACAGCGCCGAGACCGCAAGGACCAACAGCAAATGGCGGGCGGTTGATTTACGCTTTGATCGGGCAGTTGGTTGCGGTGCGGGCACTGGAGTTTGGAGAATAGACTATGAAGTGACTAAAGAATATAACGGCTTAGATCCTGATCTTTCACCGTATCGGCGAGCATCAGTTCGACATATGCGGCATCGATCGTTTTGTTTTTTGGTTCCAGATCCGGCCCTTCGAAACTGATTTCGTCCAGCAGCCGTTCCATGATTGTGTGCAGGCGCCGGGCGCCGATATCTTCCGTGTTTTGATTAACCCGCGCGGCAAAGTTGGCGACGGCGTCGATAGCATCTTTCGTGAACTCAAGCTTGACGCCTTCAGTTTCCATCAACGCCAGATATTGCTTTACCAGCGAATTTTTCGGCTCTACCAGGATTCGTTTAAAATCTTCGATCGTCAGCGATTCAAGTTCAACCCGAATCGGAAAGCGACCCTGCAGTTCCGGGATTAGATCCGACGGTTTGGAAACATGAAACGCTCCCGCAGCCACGAACAGGATGTGATCGGTGCGCACCATTCCATAACGCGTGTTTACCGTCGTGCCTTCGACAATCGGCAGAATGTCGCGTTGCACGCCTTCGCGCGAAACGTCCGGGCCATGGCCTGACTCGCGGCCGGCGATCTTGTCGATCTCATCCAGGAAGATAATGCCCGATGATTCGACCCGCTCCAATGCCGCGCGCGCCACTGCGTCCATGTCGATCAGCCGCTCTTCCTCTTCCTGCATGAGATATTCCATCGCTTCGTCGACGCGCATCTTGCGGCGTTTGCTGCGCCCCTGAAACATGTTGCCGAGCATGTCCTTCATGTTGATGCCCATCTCTTCGACGCCCATGGGCCCGGCAAATTCGATCGTGGGAAAGTTCTTCTCGCGCACTTCCATCTCGACCAGGCGGTTGTCGAGCTTGCCCGATCGAAGTTGCGTGCGCAGCTTTTCGCGCGTGCGCGCAAAGTTTTCGTCCTTGGGTTCGGAATCCGGAACCAGGACGGGAGCGGTTGTTTCGCCCGAATCGAAATCAAAGAGGGGACTAGTCGACGAAGACTTGGGTGGCGGCAGCAGAATATCGAGGATACGCTCTTCAACGTTCAGTTCAGCCTTGTCCGTGATCTCTTCGATCTTCTCCTGCCGCGTCATCTCAACCGCGATTTCGGTGAGGTCGCGAATCATGCTTTCAACGTCACGGCCCACGTATCCAACTTCAGTGAACTTTGACGCTTCGACTTTCAGGAAAGGCGAGTTCGACATCCGCGCCAGGCGTCGCGCGATCTCCGTTTTGCCGACGCCGGTCGAGCCAATCATGATTATGTTCTTTGGAATCACGTCAGCGGCGAGATCGGCCGGGAGCTTTTTGCGGCGCACGCGGTTTCGCAGCGCAATCGCCACGGCGCGCTTCGCGGCATTCTGTCCGACGACGTGCTTATCGAGGGCGGCCACGATTTGCCGTGGCGTCATCTCATCCAGATGCGCCTCTTGCTCTTCCGTTTCACCTGCCAGGTAGATAACCATTGTCTAAGTCAAAACCAGTAAACGATAAGATGCTTTGGAAAGTGTCGACGGCCAACTCTTCAGAACAACCTTGAATTGCGGACGGTTCACAGTTCTTCAATCACAATATTAGAGTTACTGTAGATGCAGATGTCGCCGGCGATCCGCATTGCCTCAAGGGCGATCTCGCGCGCAGACAATTGCGTGTTGGCCACCAAAGCTCGCGCGGCCGCCAGCGCATAAGAACCACCCGAACCGATAGCCAGCACACCGTCGTCCGGCGAGATCACATCGCCGTTGCCGGAGAGCAGGAACGAACTCTTTTCATCGGCCACTACCAGCAACGCCTCCAAATGCCGGAGAACCTTATCGGTCCGCCATTCCTTGCTCAGCTCGATCGCCCCGCGCTCCAGGTTGCCGTGGTATTGTTCAAGCTTTCCCTCAAAGCGCGTCAGCAGCGAAAACGCGTCGCCCGTAGCGCCGGCGAATCCGGCGAGAATCTTGTCGTTATAAAGCCGGCGCACCTTTCTGGCGCTGGCCTTCATGACGGTTTCGCCCACCGTAACCTGGCCGTCGCCGGCCATCGCTACCCGTCCGTCACGCCGCACCAGCAACACGGTCGTGCTACGCACCTGCAAAGAGTTTTTTCTGCTCATCGATGAAAGAGCACTATAGGAACTCGCGCGAAGATTAGTCAAGCGATGCGCCTGAGAGTGTGCGATACTCGCAAACGTTTGTAAGCGTGTCGTGATTGGGAAGCTGCGATGCGTTTGCGCTATTATGAATCGAGTTTTGAGTCGCGGTTCTGAGGGCTACGGGGATCGAATGAAATCACAGATACGACCGCGCATTGGGATCACGATGCGCCTGGAACTGGAAACGAATCGATTCTATCTCGCGAGATATTACAGCGAGGCTGTCGAAGCCGCGGGGGGTCTGCCGGTCCACATTCCCTTGATCCCGCGCCCGGATTTCATCCGAGGCGTCATGGTCGATCTCGATGGCCTGCTGCTTCCCGGGAGCAATTCCGATATTGATCCATTGCGCTACGGACGAGAGCCGCACCCGCAACTCGGCCCGGTGCACCCTGAAAAGGACGAAACGGATCTGCTGGCGCTGGCTGAGATCGAAGACCGCGCGATGCCTGTCTTGGCCATCTGCTTTGGCGCCCAGTCTTTGAATGTGTCACGCGGTGGTACCTTAATTCAGGACATCGTCAGTCAGCATCCCAACGCCATCAAGCACGAGCAGGGCGCGCCGCGCGATCGTCACTCGCACCGTGTGCGGCTGCTGGAGGACAGCATCCTGGGACAATTGGCCGGCACCGAAAGCGCCCCGGTCAACAGCCATCACCATCAGGCGATTGAAATGCTTGGTAGAGACTTGGTGGCGACGGCATGGGCGCCGGATGGTATCGTCGAGGCGCTCGAGGATCCGCGGAGCGATCGATTTGTGATGGGCGTGCAATGGCACCCGGAACTCGGTTGGGAGCAGGACGCGTTGTCGCGATCTCTTTTCAATCGATTCGTTGTTGAGGCGCGCGCGTACGCAAGCAGCAAGACCCGTCAGGGCGATGCTGCCACAGCTGCAAGCTTGTAGAAGAAAGGGCAATAAGCCGCCTGGAAGAAACTACCTTGGACTCTTCGCCATTCCTGATTGCTTCATTGAACCTGAAAGACCGCGTCGCGCTGGTCACCGGGGGGTCACGCGGTATTGGGCGCGCTGCGGTGGATTGCTTTGCGAAGCTCGGCGCCAATGTTGTCATCAATTATGTTAGAGATGAGGGCGCGGCTTCGGATACAGTCAAGACTGCCGAGTGTTCTGGTGTGAAGGCACTCGCCGTTCAGGCTGATGTGTCGCGCGTCGATCAGGCTCAGCGCCTGATCCAAGAAGCTGTCAATCGTTTTGAACGCATCGATTTCCTTGTCTGCAATGCCGGCATTTGGGAAGGTGGAGCGGTTGATGAGCTAAGCGAGGCCGCCTGGGACCGAACGATGGATTTAAACCTCAAGGGGACGTGGGCCGCTTGTCGCGCCGCCGTCCCGCACATGAAGGCCGGAGGATTCGGGCGCATCGTTATCGTCAGTTCAACCGCCGGACAGAGGGGGGAAGCTAACGTTTCGAACTACGCGGCTTCAAAAGGTGGGCAGATTTCTTTTACCAAGTCGCTGGCAGCGGAACTCGCGCCGTTTGGCATCAATGTCAACGCAGTTGCGCCGGGATGGGTCGAGACCGACATGTGCGCGGACGTGTTTGAGGACCCGAGCTTTCGGAAGTCGA
Source organism: Blastocatellia bacterium (assembly GCA_003168335.1). Lineage (GTDB taxonomy): Bacteria > Acidobacteriota > Blastocatellia > Pyrinomonadales > Pyrinomonadaceae > UBA11740. The sequence continues at coordinate 47,656 of PMSM01000014.1, forward strand.
TTGAAGACTCGATTCCCGTCGGCCGCGTGGCCACGCCGGCGGACATCGGATGGCCAATTGTTTTTCTGTGCAGCGAATGGGCCCGGCACATTAACGGCGAGATCCTTAACGTCAACGGCGGGTCGGTCTTATGCGGTTAACTTTGATGGGATTGAAATGACGAAGGGTACGCAACCGATCACACTGGGTGTCGAAAGACTGCTCAGTGAAAAGATTGACTTGCTGCGCGGCGCGCGGATTGGCCTGGTATGTAATCAGGCTTCAGTTGATCACGCCTTTCACCATGTCGCCGACGTCTTTCACCAGCACCCCGACGTCAACCTTACCGCGCTGTTCGGACCGCAGCACGGCATTCGTGGGGATGTTCAGGACAATATGATTGAGACAGGTCATGCGATCGATCGAAAGACCGGCCTTCCCATCTATTCGCTCTACAGCGAGACCCGCGAGCCAACAGCCGAAATGTTGCGCGACGTGGATATCATCGTTTTTGATTTGCAGGATGTGGGCACTCGCATTTACACGTTCGTTTACACGTTGGCCAATTGCATGCGCGCGGCAAAGAAGTTAGGCAAGAAGGTGATCGCGTGTGACCGGCCGAACCCTATCGGCGGGAGCAAAGTCGCCGGCGTGGTTTTGGATCCGGCCTGCGCTTCATTCGTGGGCCAGTTTCCGATCTCCACGCGCCACGGCATGACCGTCTGCGAACTCGGGCGCATGTTCAATGAACACTTCGGCATCGGTTGTGATCTGGAATGCGTAACGATGTCGGGATGGGCACGCCAGCTTTGGTACGACGAAACAAACGGGCCGTGGGTCCTGCCTTCGCCGAACATACCGACGATCGATACGACCGTTGTATTCCCCGCAACCGTCCATCTCGAGGGTACGCAGATGTCCGAAGGTCGGGGAACTACGAAGCCATTTGAGTTTGCAGGGGCGCCTTACATAAATGCCGAGGAATTCGCCGGGACTCTGGCCGAGTTCAAATTCCCCGGTGTTTACTTCCGCGCCTGTGGGTTCATGCCCACATTTCAGAAGCACGCCGGACAAGCCTGTGGCGGCATCCAAATTCACGTGACTGACCGCGAAACATTTGAGCCAACGATCGCCGGAATCGCGATCGTCAAAACTGCATTCGATATGTATGGCGCTCACTTTCGCTGGAAGGATCCGCCGTACGAATATGAATATGATCGCAATCCTTTCGATCTCATTTCGGGCACATCAAAAGTTCGCGAGGCAATCGAGCGAGGAGATTCGTTGGACTCTATTCAGGCGTCCTGGGAGACGCCGTTGGCAGAATTCAAGCGGCTGCGCGAACAGTTTCTCCTTTATTAATAGGGTAAGCAGTGGTAGAGCCGACAGCTAAAGCATTCATTCACATTGAAGAAGGCGGAATTTCGCCAGCTAATTGAACACCTTAAGATTGGTCCGGTCGCCGAGAGTACCTGAGGCGATTGATGAAGGGAGACTCTTCTTGGTCGCAAAGCAGATACGGCAAACTTCGAAAGTCGAAACCCCACCAAGAGCGTGGTTGTTTGGTCTGGCAGCATGGGCTGTCCCCGGGCTGGGGCACTTGCTGCAAAGAAGGTGGGCCCGGGCTCTCCTACTGGGCGGTGCGGTATGGGGAATGTTCTTGACCGGCCTGTGGCTGGGTGGGCATCTGTTCAGGGTTACCAGCAGCGATCAGGGCCTCTCAGCATTCCTCCAGTTATTACCTATGACCGCAAACGCAGGCGCGGGATTGCTCTACATCTTTTGTTGGTTAACGAACAGCGGTTTTGCCGACCACGCCCAGATGGTCACTTATGAATACGGCAACATGTTCCTGCTCGTAGCTGGCCTCCTTAACTACCTGGCCATGCTCGACGCCTTCGACATCGCCGCGGGGAGGAAGCAATGAGGCACCTGTTCTGGATGGTGGTATTCGCCGGGCTAACTGCGGTTGTCTTCGGAGCGGTGGCAAAAGGCACGGAACGCCAGCGGCTAATGTATGGCTTGAAGGTCCTTGGCGAGTTTATCTTCGTCGCGCTGGCTCTGGGCTGGATCCTCTACTTCTTACCCCTGCGTTAAAGTGCTCTCTTAACGATCGGACCTATGCATGGGGCTGGTTAACACAGATGCGATCGTGCTCCGCACGTACAATCTGGCTGAAGCAGACCGCATAGCGGTTTGCCTCACGCGGAGTGCCGGCCTCGTGCGGGCTGTGGCCCGAGGCGCCAGACGGATGAAGAGTCGATTCGGCGCCGCCCTCGAACCGTTCACGCTGATCAGGATGGCCTTCTACGAAAAAGAGAATCGCGAACTTGTCTCAATTTCAAATGCTGAGATATTGAAGTCGCACTTCGATCTTGCAGCACAACTTGAAGCGTCAGAGGTTTTGGCTTACATGGGCGAACTGGTGAGTGAGTTTGCTCCCCCTCACGAAGCTAACGAGAAACTGTTTCGAATGGTGGTCGCCTGTGTGGAAGCGCTGGAGACCTCGCCTGGGTCGACCCGCTTGGTATCCCGCTACTTTGAGGTTTGGTTGCTGCGGTTGGCCGGGCTATTTCCCGACGTGCGATCCTGTGCTGAGTGCGGGCGGCAGCTTGGTGAAAGCGACCCCGCCTGTCTGGATGTTGAGGTAAGCCCTCACTGTCAGAAGTGCAGCCGGGGTCCGGCTACGAGGTTGTTGCCCGAGACTCAGCGGACAGTCATGGCGACTCAGCGTCTTCCACCAGTCGATTTTGCAGTTACTTTCAAGGAGCTTTCGGAGCAATCGGAAGCTCAGCTGGCCGAGTTAACGCATAGGTTGATAGTCCGTGCCCTCGAGCGACGGCCGCGCACGTTGGTCGCTTCACCGCGGTAACTGCTCCGCCGCTGGAAACGTTAATGTAAGTCGAGAAGTCGGCATTATGGCGAACCGGAGACTAATAGAGCGGTATGTCCTGCGCACGATATTTCCTTACAGTCTCGCTTCGCTTGTCCTCCTGACCGCAATCCTTTTTGCTCAGCAGACCGGTCGGTACTTCGAAACGATCTTTCATGGCGTGGTGCCTTCCAGCCTGGTCTACGGGCTGGCCCTTGCCCTTCTGCCCACGGTCCTTGTATTCACCATCCCGATGGCGGTGCTGTCCGGTACCATCATTGGACTAGGCCGGATGGGCAGCGATAGCGAACTGGTGGCGATGCGCGCCGCCGGAATCAGCACCTGGCGGATGCTGTGGCCGGCCTTGGCTCTGGGCCTGATTGCGACCGGTGCGAGCGCTGAGCTCAACCTGAAAGAGACCCCGCGCGCGCAACAGCAATTGAAGTCGGTAGCCATCCGCAGCGCGCTGTACAAGTTGGATTCACCGGTTGAACCGCGCACCTTTGCCACCGACATTCCCGGCTATGTCATTTACGTTCGGGATGGCGACAAGTCCCAGGGCCAATGGGGACGCGTCTTCATTCAAAAGCAGCAGGCTAATCACACCACGGTGCTGGTAACCGCGCGTGCCGGGCGGATCGACTCCTCCCCGGAAAAATCCGAACTGGTCTTACAGGATGCGATGCAGACGACGCTGCCGGCGCCGGAGTCCCGCGATCAATCGTTTATGGTCGAGCGACTAGACCTCCTTCGCATCGTCTTTCCGACCGGACGCGGTGATTTACTGAAGCGAATTCAAAAGGAGGAGTCGAGCCCTGAGGCGATGGGATGGAGCGATTTGCGCCAGGTCATGGGCCAGGGCTCGGACGCGGAAAAGCGCGAAGCCGGCATAATATTTCATAAGCGTCTGGCCTTTTCACTCACCCCACTGGTCTTTTCGCTGTTTGGAGCCGCCCTGGCATTGCGCATGCGGCGGGGCAGCCGGGGTTTTGGCATGCTGGTGTCCCTGCTGGTGTTGTTGATCTATTACCTGGTAACGCTGCTTGGCGATCAAATGGCCAGAGCTGGTTCTTTGCCGCCGATTGTGGGCGCCTGGGTCGCCACAGCACTAGCGTTGGCGCTGGGAATCGCTTTGCTCGCATTCAGGCGCCGGCAACTTGGGTTTCTGTTTCGCCGTGCCACCAACGACAAGGCCTCGATTCCAAAACACGATCAGGAGGTGGCGGGATTCGCGGCATACAAGGGGCGGCGCTGGCTGGCTAGCTTTCCGACCTTGCTGGACGTGAGCATCGTCCGGACGATGACCTTCAGCTTTTTCTTCGGCTTCGTGTCGCTGGTTTTGATCTTCAATGTTTTTACCACCTTTGAGTTGTGGCGCTTCATTGCGGCAAACCACACCAGCGTGAAACTCGTCGCGCAGTATCTTTTTTATTTGCTGCCGTTGGTAAGTATCGAGCTGTTTCCCGGCAGCGTGCTGGTGGCCGCGCTAATGACGTATGCGCTGATTGCCCGGAGAAGGGAAGCCGTAGCCTGGTGGGCCAGTGGGCAGAGTGTGTATAGATTGATGCTGCCCGGACTTGGTTTCGCCGTGTTGATAGCAACCGGTTCATGGTTCATCCAGGAACGCGTGATGCCGCAGGCCAACGTACGGCAAGACAGCCTGCGCGCCAGAATCCGTGGGAACATTGCCCAGCTCGCGCCGGGTTCCGAACAACGTTGGCTGGTGAGTGCCGACGGCGCGCGGATTTATTCTTATGAGTTTGACGAACAGCGGGAGGTACTGCTTAAGCCGGCCATCTATGAGTTTGATGACCAACAGCTCGAACTAAAGCGCGTGACGAAAGGCGAGGAAGGGAAGTGGCTTTCAACTAAGCAGTTTGAGATTAGTAAAGCGCTATGGATTGATGTTAATGATGCCCGGGTGACGCGGCAGTCCGCGGAGCAACTGAAAATCAGCGGCGTCGATCCGCCTGCCGTGTTTAGACCAACAGCGGATCGTCCCTCGCAATTGAACGCCGATCGACTTCGTATTTACATCAAGAATTTAAAAGATCGTGGCGCCGACACGGCCGCGCTGGCTGTAGCTCTACAGCGGAAATACGCTGCGCCGTTTGGCGTGATTGTCATGGCTCTGATTGGAATGCCGCTGGCGATCTCTTTCGGACGCAAGAGCACAGTGGTCGCGCTATGTTCCGCGGTGGCGGTGAGTCTGGCTTTCTGGCTGGTGGTAGGCGGCTTTCAGCAACTTGGTGAACATGCGTTACTCCCGCCAGGACCAGCGGTATGGACACCGATTGTCATCTTTGCGTGTGGTGGCTTGTACTTTATCTCTCGAGTGCGAACGTAAGTCGCGTCCTCCGAGCATTCAGCTGGAACACCGACAACATGAGAACCAGGCTGGGGGTTGATTCTCAAGACTCCTTGCGTCGCGACATTGTGAAACTGGCGCTGCCGGCAACAGCACAAAACAAGTTAGCACATTGAAAGATCTCATAAGTTGATTGATGAAAAACTTGGTGCCGAACGATTGGGTTGATCGGGCGCGCGACGGTAGCAACAACACTGACTCATCCATGCAATATTTCGCGGTAATAGGTCAATAATGACTCAACCGTTTTCTCTGGTAAAAATTCCAATACCCTTTCCCGTGCTGCCGCTCCTATCTCCTCCAGCCTGGGATCTATCCATGCAGAGATGATCTTGTCAGCCAGTGCCTCTGGGTTGTTCGGAGAGACGAGAAACCCCGTCGCTTCCTCGCTGATCAATTCGTCAAAACTCGTGCCCACCGTCCCAAGCACTACTTTACCGAGACCCATCGCCTCCAGGCAGGCATTTGGAAAGTTATCTATCAAAGAAGGTAAAACGACTAAATGCGCCCCGGCGATCACCGGATAGAGCTGATGATGCGGCAGGTTGTCCAGCACGACGAGTCGCTCCGCGAACCTGCCGCAGTGCGCGCGCGCATAATCTGCCATTGACGGGGCGAGACTGGATCCCGTGTCCCGACCGACGAGAGCCACGTATGCGTCCGGGTACTGCTCCAGGACACGTGGCAAAGCCTGAGCGAGCGTGTGAAAGCCCTTGTGCAATTGGAAGCGGCCAAAGAACAGCAGATATTTCTTACCCTGCAAAAACCGATCGTAGACAGAAGTTTCCCAGTCCTGAGTTTCCACATAGAAAGGCGTCCGAATCACTCTGACGTGAGGCAGCCGGGCTTCCTTCGCTAACATTTGTTGGAGGGCATGACTGGGAGCATAAATATGCCGGCTCAGTCGGAATTGCAGCCGTTCCAGGCGCTCAACCATTCTGGAATCGCGGTTCCGTTTGAATCCGGCGGCGTCGTACCAGGCTGGTTGATAAGTAGAAGCCCGAATAACATGCGGGACACGCAGGAACAATATCGAGCACAAGCCGCAGTAAGAGTAATTGGGATACTGTATTAGATCGAAAGGGCTTTGCCGGTTAAGTTGTTTGAGCTTTCGATAAACCTGAGTGCTCAGGTTCAGCCACTGCACCGTGTTGGGCAGACTGTACCGCGTCAGGCGACTCAACAGTGGCCAATTACTTTTGAGCATGACCCGGTGGACCGCGACACCTTCGTGCTCAAATTCCGCTTCATCTATGCGCGACAGCGTTACAACGTGAGTGTCATGGCCCATGCCGGCGAGCGCTTTTGCAACCCGATGGAGATAGTTAGCCAATCCACCATAAAAGTACTTCTCGGTAACATACTCCGGTGTAGCAAAGGCAATTCTCAACTCCTCAGGTGGCATCGCTGGTAGCGCATAATATATTAGACCAACCGACGTGGCCTAAGAACGCTATGGGACATCTTATACTCTTCCAATGAATCAGGCCAAAAGTTTTGCCGGCGTAAGGCTTGCAACTGCGAAGCCAGCGCGCGTCGCGCCGATCTTCGAACGCTCCTAATTCGCGTTGCGGCTTTAATGCGGACAGGGATGTTCGCGCTCCAAGCCCAGAAGAAAAAGCCGCGGAGAAGGGAAACTCCGCGGCTTCTGATTTTTTCGATCTATGACGGCCAGATGGTGCCCTTGCTTACGCGCGGGCTTCTGACACTAGTGCTTAAGTGCCAGTTTCCCAGCTCGACATGTACTCGATCTGCTCTGAGGTTAGCGTGTCAATTGCGAGACCCAAAGCGCGCAGCTTCAAACTTGCGATCTCCTGATCGACTTCGGGAGGCAGCAAATGAACGCCGGGGGCCAGCTTGCCTTTGTTCTTGACGAGATACTCGGCAGAGAGCGCCTGATTGGCAAAGCTCATGTCCATCACGCTGGCGGGGTGACCTTCGGCGGCCGCGAGGTTGATCAGCCGGCCCTCGCCCAGAACGTATATGCGATGGTCATTGCTAAGTTTGTACTCCTGCACAAACGGGCGCACCTGGTCCGGCTCACCTGATAGCTCGCGCAGCGCCACCAGGTTAAGCTCCAGATCGAAATGGCCGCTGTTACAAACAATCGCGCCGTCCTTCATCGAGGCAAAATGATCACCATCGATTACGTGGCGATTGCCGGTTACCGTAACGAAGATGTCGCCGATGGACGCAGCGGCAGAAATCGGCATCACTCTAAATCCGTCCATCACGGCCTCAACAGCCTTGATGGGATCGACTTCCGTAACGATCACGTTGGCGCCCATGCCGCGCGCGCGCAAGGCCACGCCTTTGCCACACCAACCGTAACCCACCACGACCAGGTTGCGGCCCGCGAGCAAGATGTTCGTGGCGCGAATGATGCCGTCCAGGGTGGATTGACCCGTGCCGTAACGATTGTCAAAAAAGTGTTTGGTCTGGGCGTCGTTCACGGCGATGGACGGAAAGGTGAGCACTCCCGCTTTATGCATCGCCTGCAAGCGCACTATGCCGGTGGTTGTTTCTTCAGTGCTACCGATAAGCTTGTTCTTTAGCGCGGGCCTTTCCTTGATCATTGTGGCGACGACGTCCGAGCCGTCGTCAATAATGATCTGCGGTTCAAAATCCAGGGCGGTCTGCACATGGCGGCGATAGGTGTCCGTTGTTTCACCCTTCATCGCATACACGGGAATCCCGCAATCGGCAACCAGCGAAGCCGCGACGTCGTCCTGCGTGGAAAGGGGATTGGAAGCAATCAGCAACGATTCAGCGCCACCGGCCTGTAGCGCACGGGCCAGGTTAGCGGTTTCAGTCGTGATGTGGGCGCAGGCGACCAGCCGTACACCTTTCAAAGGTTGTTCAGTTTTGAATCGTTCTCGAATCAAACGCAGGACGGGCATCTCGCGCTCGGCCCAGTCGATGCGGCGTTTCCCCTGGGGCGCCAGAGAAATATCTCTTATGTCATGTTCAATTGCGGGCATTGCTGTACTCATTTTGTTCCTTCTGTCTCGAATGGATTTGAAATTGATTGGCAGGTGCCGTGAGTTGGTCTTCACACACCTGCCGCGGTTCGTAGAGCTTCCGCCTTGTCGGTTAGTTCCCAGGTGAATCCATCTCCGGTGCGACCGAAGTGGCCATAGGACGCGGTAGCTTTGTAAATTGGCCGGCGCAGGTTCAGCGCTTCGATGATCTCTCGTGGGGTCAGTGGAAAGTGTGCGCGAACCAGATCGGAAAGTTCGGCCTCACCAATTCGCCCTGAGCCTCTGGTATCGATCCGAACTGAGACGGGGTCAGCCACGCCGATGGCGTAGGCGAGTTGTACTTCACATTGTTCCGCCAGGCCTGCGGCCACGATGTTCTTGGCGATGTAGCGCGCCATGTACGCCGCCGAACGATCTACTTTTGTGGGATCCTTGCCAGAGAACGCGCCGCCACCGTGCGGCGCATAGCCGCCGTAAGTGTCAACGATGATCTTGCGGCCGGTCAGTCCGGAATCGCCCTGCGGTCCACCAGTGACAAAGCGACCCGTCGGATTGATGTGATATTTCGTTTGGTCGTCCAGCAGTTCGCCGGATACGGTGTGTCTGATAACGTGTTCGCGAATCTCCGACCGAAGTTGTTCGTTGCCGACCTCGGGTGCGTGCTGGGACGAGATGACGACCGCGTCAACCCGGAACGGCCGACCATCGCGATACTCAACCGTGACCTGGGACTTCCCGTCCGGGCGAAGATAGGGAAGCTCGCCGGACTTTCTCACCTGCGAAAGCCTCAGGGCCAACTGATGCGCCAGTTGAATCGGCAGCGGCATCAGCTCCGGTGTTTCGTTGCAAGCGAAGCCGAACATCAAGCCCTGATCGCCGGCGCCGCCCGGGTCTACACCCATGGCGATGTCCGGTGACTGTCGATGTATCGCCGACAGGACACTACAAGTGTCACAGTCGAATCCATACTTGGCCCGGTCGTAACCAATCTCTCGGATGGTCTCACGGGCCACGTCGGCATAGTCGACCATGGCCTTGGTGGTAATCTCGCCGGCCACGATAACCATGCCGGTAGTAAGCAGCGTCTCGCACGCCACGCGGGACATTGGGTCCTGTGTCAGGGCGGCGTCCAGGACCGCATCCGATATTTGATCGGCTATCTTGTCGGGGTGCCCCTCAGTAACTGACTCAGATGTAAACAAAACTCCGCGATGATTGTTCAATTCAAACTCCTCCGATAAAAGCTTCAGTGTTTCCAGTCTACACTAATGTAAATTCAAAAGACCGCGTACGATAGCAGCCACTTTAAAGGGGTGTCAAGCAGCCCCTGGCCACGGAGCCGTGCTTACTTGAGACAAACGACAGGCGCCAACCCGCCCACCCTTTCTAACAGGCTTTGCAGGAGAATTCCCGAAATGCACAATAATGCGAGTGGGCTGCACAAGATTTTGGAGAACTGAGCAATATGATTTCGATTGGGAAGGTTTGAAAGTCAGCTAGATCGGGTCTGCGCAAGGCTCAAGCCGCCTATGTTGTAGCTTCATTTTGGTACGATTGAGAGAAAGCAACCCAAGGAGTCATAGGACGGCAGCGATAGCAAAGAGCTTCCTGGATAGCCGATTTACAAAGCAAGCAAGGGTCGATATCAAGGATCGTTCGAATACCGTGTCTAGATTTCGGCTGCCCTTAGGTATTCCATTAGTGTTTCCATGTTGAAGGCAGTGTTGGTTGGATATGCTTTTCCCATATACGCATCAAGCCAGAAGCCATGACCTCCGTAGTTTTCCAACGCAAAGTTCATACAGTTGTTGACTGGCTCGGTCATAAAAATGGGCAGCTTGGTACCAACCAAGCGTGATGCTTTCAGCAATGCGTAAGGCATGATTCCCGAAATTGGATTTGTGATTCGGTAGGTCAAGTCGCTCCATTTGCGCTGCTCTGGAGTACGGTAAGGAATAAACTCCATGTCATCTTTTGGATCGCGCAAGTTTACGACCCATTTCTGTTCGATGAATCGTTGCGCACCAACGACATATTCGCGTCCATCTTCACACAATCCCATCGATGCAGCTGTGGCGAAAATAAGCATACCCCGGGCCGTGGCAAAGATCTCGCGATCGCGCGTCACGCCGGAAGACTTGTCCTCTGAACCTTTAGAAATACTTTCCTCGCTCGATAGAGTGGAAAAATGCTTCTGCCAGCCGATCGTCTGGGAATCCTTGAGAGCTGTGCGCCGAAGCGCGCCGAGTATCTTGTTCATTCCCCGCGCGATATCTTTCTTGAGATTGGGATCCGCTATCTGCCAATAGGCTTCGAGGGCCTTCACAGCCAACTCAGAGTTGATTGTTAGCACCTGAAACCCATCCAAGCTTTGATCGTCATACTTATGAAAAGACCAAAAGCCTTCATACCTGCTTCCGTGCGTCAACAACTGCTCAGACAGTAAATAACGAACTAGTCCGTGTGCGGAATCGCGAGCTTGTTGGCGTCTTCGGTGGTCGAAGTACTCTTGCTCTTCCTTTAGTAGATGAACGAGCAGATGAATGACTCTAGCCTGCGTGTCGTTAATCGGATGGGCAGTATTCGGGTATGAATCATCCCCTGGCAAGTAGTAGTACGCGCTACCGTCGGCTTTGAATTCTATGTTTCGATAAATTCGATCGAAAACCCATCGGATCAATAATTGCTGTTCTGCAGTTGGAACAATTCCCATAAAATTCAACGGTTCGATGGCCAACCGCACGATGTCGATCGTCGCGCTTGACCCTGGCAAATCTACCAGAGGCGTAGTGCGTCCGTCCGGAGCTACATTCCAAAGAAATGGCACGCCCTGAATGTCGTTTCCATCTTGAACTAATGACAGCCAAGAACGAATGCAATGAAAACCGAAATCGCTGACATCCTGGAGAATCGTTCTTAAATAGGTGCGTGTCCAGACAATTCTCTGTGTAGGACCTCCTTGTAGAATACTCTGCAATTCGGCCAATGAGAACGTGCAATCTTCTTTGGTTATCGATGTCGGTAACGTCGGCTCATGCAAAACAAAGGAGTCGTCTAGGCGATAATCGCCAGTTTCGACGTCGCGTCTAAGCAATTGTAATTTTGTTATTTGCTGAACAATCTCATCTTCGGGCAAGAACGGCGTTGTCTCCTGAGCTAACATAAACAGCTCATCCTTCTGCCACGATTCATCCTTACTGGCCAAGAGATCCACAATCCACGCTAGATTACGAATCTTCTCATTCAAGGAATTGCCGGATATTAACTGAGCGAACAAGAGAAGTTTTCGATGTTTTTTGAAAACGTTGTCTAGATCCATGATATAGGACGCTCACCATAGCATTGTTGCCCGCAGTTCGCGCTATTGCTAAGCACTAGCCGTTGCAAGGCTCTCGCTTTCTGCGTAAGCGTGCAATAGTAGCTTCGGTCTTGGCAAATAAGGACCCGGATAACGATCGAAGATTCCATCTCGATTGCCGGGAAGTCCGAGCGCGTGCAGGACCCCTCCTCTGCAGAGCGGTTCTAAGACCAATTTCGATAGAGAGTCACTGTCTTCGACTCCGCTGATCGCAACGGTTCTAAAAACCTCTTCTGCGCTAAATGGTTTCATGCCACGACCGCGGGGATGAAGCTGCGTTATGAATGGGACCAGCCAGGACTTGAGAAACGGTCTTTGCTGGTCCGTCGGACCGTCAAGAGGATGCGATCTGCAGTACAATTTCGCTTGGTCCTTGGTTAATAAGAATTCCTCCTCAGTGGGCTCGATTTGGTATGAAAGGCCCTCCGCAAGCGTTAGAATCTCTCGAAAAGTTGCTACTGAAACGGCGGAATCCGGTACAAGGCACTCCAGCAGTTCGTCATCAAATATATAATTTGCGTCGTCCGGGACTTCTTCTTTGGTCTTTCCAAATAGATAACGCAATCGCGAGTTCAGAGCTTCCAAAAAGAATTGGCGATCAACCGGTTCCATAGTGATCTCTCGGCGCGGGATTGGATCAAACAATTCGCGAAGAGCTTCATTGCGAATTGTGAAATCACCGGAAACCACAATCGGACATCTATGTGTTACTCCGAAGTCGCGTAGTAGCTCTAGCCCCTGAATAATTTTCTTCCATGAGGTCCGAATATCGGCATCGTCGACAAATAACATGCCAAAAATTCGCAAATCCTGCTCGAGACGTTCTGCCGTTACGTCCTTTACCCGCACCATAGCCGTCGTCTCAGTCTTAAAGCGAAATGTGCTAATTGCCATTTCCATTAGCGTTGATTTTCCTGCTCCCTGAAAATCAGAGATATAGGCGACTTCCGACCGTTTCCCTTGAATATGTTCCTCTAGTTGATGTCTTGATTTCTCGCGGTTAGCAGTTGGAAAATTATATGTCTCCTTACTGGAGGCAAACAGAGCTTGGCACTTTTCCAAGACCATCTTATTTGTGAGGATGAATGTGGACATTACTGTTTCCCCCCTGCCTGTGCGGGATCTTGGAACATCCCAAAACTTACTTTGTTACGCGGGCAATCAAGGTGATTCAGCAACGACAGTTTTAGATCCCTCATCATTTCGCTTAGAGATTTTGATGAACTCCAAACATCGTCTAGATAAGACGCGGAGAGAATGGTGATCAACGACTGGGTTTGTATGGGATATGTTACGTATCTAACTCCGTAATGCTTGGTGAGGATCGCAAAGCCTTCCGCCATGTTATAAGGTGGAACCTCAACTGTTTGGTAGTCTCGATGATAAGTTGCTTCCAATGTTCCGAGCGTACCTGACGTGCCGAAATAAACTTCGGTAAGCGCTGCTTTGGGGAATTGAGCCCTTATGCGAACCTGCTCATCGAACGCCTTGACTTCGCCCATCAGGGATAAGAGAGCCTGGGTGTTCGCTGTGCGGGGAACATCAAATAGCAAGACAGTTTCGACGCCAAGTTCGATTAGCAGTACATGGAAAAGGTCGCCGAGTGAAGAAATGCTGGGAGCGTATCTAAACGAGGCAAGTAACTTGTTCTCTTCATCACTGCCTGGTTTTGCATGCAGGAGTCTAGCCCTGGTAGAGTTGAAATAATCGATGAAGTTTGAAAAACGTGCCTGATCAAACAAAATCTGAAAGGAGGTCCTCCTGGTTCCATGCAGATGGGTGAACGAATCGCTTGTCATGAGTTGTCGGAATATGTCCCGGTGAATATGTTCCCAAAGTACATCACCGATTTCCTCGTCTTCGCCCAGATATTTCGCAACATCAATCGGCACATGTAACCTACGCGTCGGCTGGCTATTAAGACGACGGAGTACCGCCTGAAACATCGTTGTGGCACCATGACCCGGCGTAAATACAATCTTCGTCTTTGCGGCTCCGGAGATAGCCGCTAAAATGTCATTCATTCCAATTTCATTCTCCGGCCGTTGATAAAACTTTCGCTCGAAATCATCACCAGTGAGCGGTGGAAGCTCGGGAAAATGCGGTTCCAGGTTGACTATATAGAGCCAATGTTCCCAGTTTGAGTTTGCCAGATTCTCATCAATCATGAGCGCACCTCTCTCAGCAAATTGTGATTGGATCGATTTTACTCGTGCTCATTTGGCACGCCCAAGACGAATGCTGCCTTTTGGTATATCCGGAACGTCGTTTGCGCATAGTTGCGTGTGATTCAACTCATATACTCGCCAGGCGTTTCCGTGCTTGTCCTGTTTGCGGCCACGGTTCGTGAGACAGCCTAACATCACTCGAAGATCGAAGATATCGCTCTGAGAAGCTTGGATTTCCTTACGTAGGTCTGATGAAATGAAGATTACGTCATCCTGATCCTTCCCTACGGCAGCGAGAACGCGATTGCCCCCGTTGATTCCATCGCCCACGTAGTTCCACCTTTCGCGGCCCGGGTCCCAGAAGGAATAAACTGGGCCGACGTGCGCACCCATGCGGAAGTGAAATTCGACAGGAAGTAAATTGTTGGCTACCAGAACTTCAATCAATAGCGCAAGATATCCCGCGAAGAAAGTCGCCTTAACGGGCTCATCGAACACGAAGATGTAACCATCGCCGATACAGAGCATTGCCTTGAACTTCTGATATACAGACATTGCTTTTCCCGTCCAAATCGTCTGGTCGCTCACCATCGCGCTTAGGGAATTAATGATAAGCGCCTGCTCTCCCGCTTTGTGCTTAGAAAAATCTGAGACGTCTAGATAGACAAAGGCGAGATTAATCGGTAGAGATGAAACGTGACGAATGGCGGAATCCTCGTTCTCGAGGTCCAGGTTAATATTTGTCCATTCAGATTCCGGTATAGCGAAATTCGTCTTGTGGGCAACGATGCCCGTTGCAGAATCCGCAGCGTCATCCGCCTCAGAACGCGAATACGCCACGGAGAGATAATAGAGGTGGACGCCAGCGTGGAGAGATTCATTCCAATACGGAATCTCTTTCTTGTTTGCGAAAAGCAATAGCCCACGTCTTCGGCAATGGGTTGCCAATGCATGACCGTTTAGAAAGAGCTTAGTCTCATCGGGCAGCGGTTCTTGTAGATTGACTGGAGGCGTAAGGTTCTCCCTGATCCATCTGAGCATTTCCTGGTATTCCCATAGAGTTGGATTGGGTTCAAATATCGTGCCTTTATCGATGTTCTCGATGGCGATCAGTTTCCCTTGCTCTTCGGTGTAAAGCACGTACATGGGTTGCCTCTTCCGCTGACTAAACGAGCTTTGGAACGTGCGGCTACGGTATTCTCGAAAGGGACCCTCCGCTATCGAAGGCATCCGTAAAACTTATTCTAATCGGCAGGGCAGGTCCTGAGATTTCGGGAAAAATAGGTTATTCCCATACCTTTGGTCAAGGCCAGAACT
Source organism: Blastocatellia bacterium (assembly GCA_003168335.1). Lineage (GTDB taxonomy): Bacteria > Acidobacteriota > Blastocatellia > Pyrinomonadales > Pyrinomonadaceae > UBA11740. Next base: position 62,699 of record PMSM01000014.1, read on the forward strand.
ACCTTTGACCCGCAAGGATGGGCCGGCCGGAACCCGAACTATAAGATATTGGTTAACCTGCAGTGTGACCATTTATGCATGCCTGCTTGCATGCTTGACTCTACACTGATTTTGAAGACTTACCTAAATTGATTCTGCGTCTATATTGAAAGCTGTTAACATCTGACGTTATGCGGTTACTGGATTGACCGAGATCGGAGGCAAAAGGGTGCCGCGAGACGGGCAAAAAACTAGTTTAGCTGGAGAATTCTTTGTTGCAGGGGAACTTCTAAAGCGCGGCCTACAGACGTCGCTAACGCTTGGAAATGCGAAGGCAATTGACCTATTTGCGATCAATGATGACGGCAAACAGTTTACAATCCAAGTCAAGGCGCTGCGCGATCGAAACAATTATTTCCCCATCGATCCGAAACGTATAATCAGCGCGTGTGTTTATGTTTTTGTGATTCTCAATAAGCCCAATATCTCACCTGAGTTTTTTATCGTCCCTGGTGACGATCTTTATTCTCAACCCGACAAATTCGGTAAGTGGTTTCTCAACTACGAAAAGTTTCCTGGAATTCATCCGAAAGACCTTGCAGACTATCGGGACAACTGGCAACTTTTTAATCCAGAGGATTAACTTTTGACGCTACCGCTAGTGGCGCTCCACGATCTCCCAACGATGGTTCGCCTTTACATACAAGAGTACTGCTGTGATAGTCACGTTCTTCAAACCATTGGCTTGCATCACTTCGATCTAACCGGCATTCTGCGCTGACGAATGTCACTTGAACCATTAAATTGCCGGTTTGGCGACTTATTGGTTCCAATAGCCTCCGGCAACTTATTGGTTCCAATCCAGGGTGGATCTTACGCCGCCTACGGTTAGCAATCGTTTACCGCCCTTTTAATAAGGCAAATCTGCGCCTAATGTCGCGCAAAGCCGTGCTCACCTCCAGGCAATCCTAGGCCCACTCGACGCACTCCTAATACGTGTGTGGGAGGGATAAAGCCCTCTTGCGGCCAAGTCTAATGCAAGTTGTCTTACTCTTGTCCTGGCAAGCGCCTTCCTTTGTTTGACAGTGTTATGGTTGAAGTTAGAGTAACGTTTGACAATGGCGCCAGATTCTTTTGGGAATCGGTGATGTAGATATTCACAGCACTTTCCGAGGCGGCTTGCGGTTGCGCGCAAACTGATCGGTGGCTCCTCACACAGAACTGATTGCAGAGCGTAACGAATATTTTCGGGTCGTGCCTTACGGTAGTTTACGTGTCGGGTCACGATCGCTTTAGCCAATTCCGGATAAGCCCCCGTTATACTAGTAGAAGCTTTGTACCCCAGACTCTTAGCGACCTGTTTCAGGGTGCGCGGAGGATCTTCCACAAGAACTGCCTCAAGCTTAAGTCGAAAGTCATTTCGGCGTTTTTCACGATAGTCAGCGCGGCGATTCATGATCGCGTCATACAGGGTTCTGTACTGTTGCAAAGAGCGTGATTCCGCATAGCCAAGATTGCGTGCAATCTCATCCAATGGTGGTGGCGGATCCGTTCTTAACGCTTGTTGAAGTGCTAATTTCACAGCCGCACTATCGCGGATTTTGCGGCGTAAAGGGAATGCTGCTCGATGTCTTGATGTCAAAAGCTTCACTAGCTCCGGGCAGCGCGCGCGTAGGGAGCTTGTGTGCTTATATCCCAGGCGATCAGCAACTTCTCGTAAGTTAGGTGGAGGGGTTTCTTGGAGGGCCGCTAGAAGCTGGTTCTTCAGGGTGTCTTCGCGGTGCGGAAGCATGGCTGCGGCCGCGCTTTGATTAAGAGTTTGAAGATTCCCGCTAGAATCGGTATCTGCAAATATGCCTTGTTTCGTGAGAATATCAGAAAAAGACACGCCCAGGCGGTAGCATATCTTCAACATGAGGTCCGTGGTAGGAGCATATTCCCTTTGCAGCCATAAATAGATGGTGATTCTACGAATGCCGACGATTTCTGCGAAAGCAGTCACATTTCCATCTGTAGTACTTGCAATGAATTTCGGCACAATCCTAGTGAGCCGGTCTCTTGATGGCTCAGAGGATTGGGAGGGGGCCGCTGCTATAAGTTCTCCCATTTGTTTTGCGATCCATAGTTGATATTCTAAGTCTTCGCTCTCAATGTTCGGGCGTTTTGGCGTGTCAGAATAGCCGAGCCACTCGCGACAACAGGAGCAAATCCCTGAGAAAAATTCAGTAGCGAAAGGTGGGGGTTGCTTACCGCAATGCGGGCAGGTCGTCACCAGTTTGCTTCGGTGCATGACGCATGCGTTAACAGTCTTCAATGTCCATAAGAGCTTGCTCATAGACCGTCTCACCGCAGTCGCGCTGCTCCTGGAGGCACTGAGAACACCAAGCACAAACAGACGGGCTGGCGGTTAAGACGTTCCGCCAAGTCAGCATTGTGAGGCAGCGCAACTTGCATTGAAGAGTTAGCTTCTCGAGGACTTCGACCCATCGCTGGGCACAAGGACCGCGCCCACTAATTGATTGCAGCGAGAAACGATAACGTCCGCTGCTGATGAATGTCGAGTCGGCGCGTATGCCGTGAGGGTCACCTGAGGCTGGAACAAGTTCGTCGCGAAACAACGAGTGAATTGATATGCAATGTGCTGCGGCAAGACGGGCGACATAGCTCCTGCAACTCTCAGTCTGTGGCGTGCCGATACCAATGTCGCGTTCTTTTTGGGTTAAGAACGGGTAGTTACTCCCCGCGCCCCCGCCCGCACGAGCCCAAGTTGTCAAAGAACCAGCAGATGCACTTCGATCACGAATACGTCCAGAGCGTCAGCTCTCATCGCGACAACCTGTTGAGTTTACGACTAAACGCACTCGCAATGCTCTCTGTTTTGACATTTCAGTTGCGTACTTACTAATCGCCGCATATGTTGCTACACCTCCGTTGCCTTCGCCGGCTGCCCATTCACGCTCAGAAAGAGTGAGCGAATAAGCATTGTCAGTCACTATGTACCTGTCTCCACTTTCAGCTCTCATTAGGAATAACCACGCGTGGCTACGATCCCGCGAATAAATGATCACCTGCAACTGTCTGGGGAGGTTTGGTGACGTTTGTGGTATTGACCCAAAACGGTATCGGACCAAGGCGGTATTTCCAGGCCGTAACCCCAGTTTCTGAAGGTCATCCTTAACCCAATCGTGCCTCAACAAACACCCGACCGCCCGTGAAGGATCAAAGTGTTGGCTTCTTACTTGTGGCTCCGCGATTACACAGACTGAGCAAGACAACAGCGCAGTAGCAAGTAAAATGCGTGTGATCATATGACTCTCCTCACTCCTCATTTTTGCGTCGGTGCTTCGTACGTTTCTTAGTACTTGTTGTTTTTGGTGGAGGCGGTACGTACTTGTACGTATTTACGTAAACGTCCTTACCCTTCGGCAGAGCACTGCTTGGGTACGAATTCTTGAAAGGGCCGTCGTGAGTCTTTATGACGTGCCCTTGGAAAGGCTTTTGGCTGTCATTCGGTCGCAGGTTGAAAAACTGTGCTCCGTCCGTAGGATCCACCCCTTTCGTAGCATCGGCGGCGGCTTTCTTTACGGAGTCCTGGACTGTCTTGAATGCGTCACTTTGCTTGGTATCCTCGGAAACTGCATCCGACGCGGTTCTCGGTCTCTTATTCCCAGATTGGTTATCGCCGTTGATAACTGCGTGGGCGACATTTTGGTACATGGTATCTAAGGCACTCGCATCCCCACTCAAAGACTGCGTCTCGTTAAATACAATGGCGCTGACCTGAGTTATCGTCAGGTTTTGGGATGCCTTTTCTTTATCGTCATCGGGATCGTGTCCATCTGGATCGATATACCGTAGTGGATTGTTAAAGGTGTACTGGTACTTGTTCAGCGACTGTGGATTTGTGACCTCGGCATAGACCAGAGCCTGCTTCTCTGGGTCTCCGCTTCCTAACACCCCAACCTCACGCGGTCCTCCCTTGAATTCATCCGGGCTCGTGAACCTACCTTGTGTTGATGCGTAGTACCTTGCCTCGAAAAAGTCGAGTCCTGTTTCAATGTCCCGTTCTTTGCGGGTGAAGTGTTGCCTTACTCCATCACTGGCGCTGTATCCTTGCCCTGGCGTTCTGCCGCCGGTGCCGGCAAAGAGTTCCTCACCAAACGGCATGTAGTCATGCCGACTGACTACGCCGGCACTGGAATTCGTCACCACCCGCGGCGAGCCGAGATGGTCCGACATCGAGTATTGCGTCCCGTTGGGGTTAACCGCCGTCGGTTCGATCGTGATCAGGCTGGGACCGTTCACGAATTCCTTATTCAGATTCCCATTTGAACCGTTGAACTCCGCTACTAACTGCCCACCAATCCCGTAGATAAAGCGCGTGTTGTCGCCTGTCAGCAGCTTGCGCACCCGCTGGCCTTCTCCGTCGTAGGTGTAGGCCGTGGTGCCGTCAACCGTCTTAATCTTGTTCTCAGCGTCGAATGTGTAGGTGTGGTTGCCGTCGTTCGTCAGATTGCCGGATGAATCGTAAGTGAATCCGTTCGTCGTGATCCGGTTCGTAGTGCTGCTGAAGCCCAGGTTGTAGATGCCGCCGCCATAGTCGATCTGCCGGTTGCCGTAACGATCGTAGGCGTTCGTCTGTGACCAGTTAGTGGTGCCGCCGTTTGTCTCGGTCGCCGCCGACAATCGATTGAGAGAGTCATACGTGAAGCTCTGGGTGTAGCTCAGCCCGCCGCCGGAATAACTCGCACTCAGCACATCGCCGTTATTCGCGATGCCGCTGGCCGTGTAGCTGTAACTGAGATCGATCACGGAAGTAGAATTACCGCTCGTGCCCAGCTTGATCTCCGTGGGTTGCAAACGATTGTTGTAGCTGACCCCATGAATTAGGGAGTTACCGTAGGTTTCGGTGTTCAAGGCGTTGCTGGAAGCGTAACCGATGCTTGAGACGCTTGCTGCCGACGCGTAAGTCGTCGCACTGCTGGAGAGGGAACTCAATCGTCCGGCGTTGTCGGGCGTGTAAGTTACCGTGCGCCGATCTGAAGCGCCGGGCACAGAGGGATAAGTCTCAGTAGCAACGCTCCCGTTCACGTTGTAGGTTGCCTCAACCAGATAGTTCACGGAATCAGTCTGCTGATACTGCCGCACAACTCTTCCAAGCGCGTCGTAACCGCGATAAGTTCCCGCGCTGCCGCCGCCATAGGTTACCGCCACCAGCGCGCCAGTGGAATAACCGCGGGTGAAACTCGGCGCGCCCGAGGGCAAGCTCTGCGAATCATAATAGAAGTTTACCGTCGGCGTCTGCGGGCTGTCGTTGTAGCTCTTTGAGGTGGGCCGATTCAAAACATCGTAAGCAATCGTCGTCGTGATCGAACGCGCGTCTGTCCGCGTCAACAAGTTGCCGTTGTTATCATACGTGTAGCTGACCGTGCCGCTCTCAGGATTCGCCGCACTCGTCAATCTCTTCAACGAATCGTAAGCAAAAGTGCGCGTCTGGCTGCCCTGCGAGACCTGGGTCAGGTTATTCAGCACGTCATAAGTATAACCGGTCGAGTAATTCAGGCTGCTCGGATCTTCATAGACCGTGGTCAACCTGCCGAGCGCATCGGTAACACTTTTTCTCGCTTTGCTCGCCTGATCGGTGGCCGTCACCGTGTTGCCGGAGTAACTGCTCGATACTATTGCATTGTCAGGCGCCTTCACCGAAGTGACGCGGCCCAAAGCATCGAATGCACTGGTAGTCCAGACAGCCGTCTCACTCTGCCACGGACGGAACGGATTGGACACCTTGTAGGCCCGACCCAGAGCATCGTACTGGGTCTGCACGGCGATGTAATGACTGCTGCCTTCATACTGCCGCGAGTCCGTCGTGCGGCCAAGGCCGTCATACAGCCCGTTGCTTACCAGCAAGCCGTCGGTGTTGCTCGTCAAGTCGCTGGTCGTGGTAACGCTCCGGTTCGCATCGTCGTAGGCAAAGGTCGTTTGGTTTTGCACTCCGCCGACGCCAGACGCGCGAATGATTTTCGTCGGGCGATCCAGCGTCTCATTGTCACTATACCCGCGTGACACAACGCCGTTAACGTCTTCGGCATTTACTGGCCGGCCTGTATCGAAGTCAAACTGCACATGGACGATCTGGTTGGCGGCGTTGGTGACCTTGGTGGCAAAAGCATAACTGTACTGTCCCGGAGTGCTCAGCTCGGTTGGCGCAGTGTTGGTCTCAGTGTCACCATCGGGGGCTCCAAACTTGTCCGTGAACTCAAACGTTGTCGCATCGCTGCGCGCGTCGATGACGTTCACTGCGTTGCCGGCAATGTCGAACTGCGCATACGCCGTAATCGAGCCGGTGACCGAACCGCTTACCAAAAGATAGTGCATGCTGGCGGTGCCATTTCCCCGGGTTGTGTAAGAAGTGGTGAATCCAGAATCCAGCCCGCTGATGCTCGCACGATCTACCAATGACGCATGGTTCGTGTCGCTCGTGTAGTTGTCATACTCGAAAGTAACGCGGGAGCGCTCAGTTCCTCCGCTGTCGTAAACCGAAGTCTGCGTGGGCAAGCTGCGAATGTGGATGACGTTGGCGACGTTCGCACTGGAACCGCACGTCGTCGAACGATCGCAGGCATAGTCCGACCCATTAAGTGTGGTCAGAAAACCAGTCTGCGTGTGGCGCACCAGCGAACCGGCCGCCCCCGAGCCATAGTCGTATTCATAATTGTCGGTGCGATTGCCGTAGGTGTCATAGCTGAATGTTTGTTTAGAGACCTGATTGGTATCAGAAAGTGTCGAGTCTATTTCAATCACGTGCGGCCCCTGGCCCAAAACGGTCGCGGCTTCCCAGGTGTCAACTGTGTGCCGCAACAGAGTCGTGCCGTTACTGTCGTAACTATCCGTCTGCGTCTCGCGCCCTTCCATATCATCGACAATGGGCGGAATAATCCAATGTTGAGTCATTGAATAGGCAGCGCCGCCGCCATTGAAGTAATGCCGCTGCAGCGCCAGCAGATTGGAATTAGCATCCTTCTCGTCAAAATCCACATAGCCAAGATTAGTCATCGAAGTGCAATTCGTGTCGGTGCAACTTTCCGGGCGGCTGAAAGTGGTGCGGCCCTCGACATTCACGCCGTCAGGGAGTACCCGCTTTTCGACCACGCGGCGGAAGATCTGCCATGTCTGATTCGTTCCATTATCCCAGAAGAGGCCCCCGCTGGTGTTGCTGGTGGTCAGACCCTGCGCCCAATCGTATTCAAACGCCCCGCCCGTGGGCAGTTCAACGCGCGCTAACTCAGCATAGCTGTTGTAGTAGAACTGATAGTGACGATTCAGCCCGTCGTCATTGGGCAGCCAGACGGCCGAGACCACCGTCGGGTTCTCTGAAGAACTGCCGGCCAATCCGAACAACTGAAGATCAGAATACATGGACGAGCGGCGGTAATTCGCCAAGCGCAAAAATCAGAGGCTTGAACGAGGTTATGCTTCTATTCAGTGTCGCCCCGAAACACTATAGGAAAATTCTCTTTGTCCTGAAGCATCTGCGAAAAGACGTGAGCTTGGCAACCCATTACATCAAGACTCAAGGACACCTAATCGGACCGAAGATTGAGATTTGGGAGTTAGACCTCGGCAAAAGCCATGCTGAACGTATGTTCTGAATCTCGACTGCCTTTTGTGCAGCCAAACAACTTTCTTGTGCAACCGGGCCTTTCTGTGCAAAGCCGCACGGCTGCCGACCTAGACGCACCGTCATGCGGGGAGATCCAATAACTGAAACCAAACGCGCCAACTCATGCCACGATTTTCCAATCCGCGTTGCGCAAATCTACTGACAGGCCTACCAAAACCCCTTGTCATGACTTTTAGGTAACAGTTGTCATGACTTTTACGTAACCGGACTATTATTGTGACCCAGGGTGGCCTTGTGCAAAGTCTTTCTAACGGCTTTGCCTCAATAACGGCGTTTGATCCAAAAAGCTATTAACCGAAGATGTCTTCACGAAGCATATTCAAGAACCGCGTTGCCTGTTCCTGCATCCGTTTTAGTTCGCTATCCGGTATGCCGTCTGGGGGCTCATCCCAGATCGCGAACGCGCTTTTGATGTCGGAATGGCTTAGGAGGGTTTTGGCTTGTTCCCCGGTCAAGGAGCCATTTGCTATAAGGGCTTCAATCAGACCCCGCAGGACGACCGCAAAGCCGACAAGCTGGCCCTTAATCTCAGGCTCGCTAGTCGGAAATAGATCGAGCTGTTTTGATGGATCGCCCAAACCGTCAAATGAGGTTTCTCGCCGCGAGGAACTTCCTACCCTTTTCACGAAGATAGTAATTGATAGGCGCACCCGCTATGCCAGCCCAAATGGACTGAATATATTCGCGCTCCTCCAATTCGTTCAGGTGCAGCTTCATTCGTTGCGGGTGAAGGCGCAGAAAGCCCTCCAAATGTTCCTCAGCAACACCGTCCCCTCGCGCAAGGCGCACGAGGATTTTCAAGTCTGTTTCGTCAGGCTCGTATGCGTCTTCTGGGAACGTTTTCGCATTACGATCTTTGAGCAGTACATCCTTCACTTCGGCTGGCTTTGCATAGTTGCCATGATCGTCTTGCAGAGGAAGTATATGCGGCCCTTCGGGGCAAACGTAGCCTTCGCGTCCGTGCGTTCCGATACGGCCCCAGTTTCCCAAAGCGATTTCTTTATGCGCCGGACAATACGGCGTCAGTTCACGATCCCACAGGACGCCAAATCGCATCACGCGCTGGCGTTTTCGGAGGCTGCGTAGGTAGAAGAATGCTGCGAGATTTAGCGATAGCGATAGCCCTAATAGCGCCGCTAGGAGCGGTTTGGGTAGTGTCGGCAATATGCGGTCGCGAACTGGGGGGACTAACGCCACGACAAGCGTTAATAGCAGGAACGATAGCAGCGCAATTGCTTTCTTTGTTAGCTCTGTCGTTACTGTGTCTATTATTTTGGTCTTAACTTCGGCACTCAATGAAACACCTATGCAGCCTTTCGAGCCTTTGCATCTCTTCGCGGCCTATTCCAGTACGGGCTTTTGCATTTCGGACAGACGCGGGGTTCATTTTCAACGTCACGAGGAATCCACTCATGCTCGCAACGCTCGCAGGAATACTTATAAACCGATATTTTCTTCTTTGCCATGCTCGGAATATACACCTAAAGGGATATACTGTCAAGGATGGTTTACCTTGACATTACTATGTACCTATGGTAATATACCTCTCAGCTTAGGAACGACAGTTAGAGAGAGGCAAGAAACCAGATGGAACCGAGAGAAATTAAAGGGTTGGAAATCGCAGCTAAATCAAAGTTGACGCGCAAGGGCGCTTTGTGGCTTGTGCCGTCGCAGAGCAGCACCGAACGCTACAAGGTCGCCTTGAACGGTGAAAAGCCGGAATGTAATTGCCGGGATCACGAATTCACGAACGACAAGTGCAAGCATATCTTTGCGGTTGAGTACACAATCGAGCGCGAGCAGACCAGCGACGGCGTAACGATCACAACCGAAACCGTCAAAGTCACGCGCAAGACTTACGCGCAGAATTGGCCCGCTTACAACGCCGCTCAGACGCACGAGAAGTCAGAGCTACAGGCTCTGCTCTACGAGTTGTGCCGGACGATAGCTGAGCCTGAGCAGCAACGCGGTAGGCCGCGCCTCTCGCTTGCCGACATCATCTTTGCGAGCACGTTCAAGATTTACTCCACAGTCTCAGGGCGTCGCTTTCAGAGCGATTTGCAAGAAGCGAAACGGCGCGGCTTTCTCTCAAAGATGCCATCATACAATTCGGTATTTCGTTATCTGGAATCGGAAGCCCTCACGCCATACCTGTACGAGTTGATCGCGACCAGCGCCTTGCCGCTCAAGTCAGTTGAGACGGACTTTGCCGTTGACTCATCCGGTTTCAGCACCGGGCAGTTCATGCGCTGGCTAGACGTGAAGTACGGGAAGGAAGAAGATCGCCGCATGTGGATCAAAGTGCATTTGATGTGCGGGGTGAAAACCAACATCGTCACGTCAGTTGAAATCAGCGACGGCTATGCAAACGATCACGGCTACTTCAAACCGCTAGTCGAGCAGACCGCAGCCAACGGATTCACACTGAAAGAAGTTTCAGCGGACAAGGCATACTTGAGCGGCGAGAATCTCTTGACCACGTTGCGGCACCAAGCGATCCCTTACATCCCGTTCAAGACGAACTCGAAAGCACAGAGCACGTATGGCCCGAAGTCAACGCTATGGACTCGGATGCTCAGTTTCTACAACGACAACCGCGAAGAATTCCTGAGCCACTATCATAAGCGCAGCAACGTGGAAACAACCTTTCACATGATCAAGTCGAAGTTTGGTCAACGGTTGCGCAGCAAGACCATGACGGCGCAGATCAACGAAGCACTCTGTAAAGTTCTTTGTCATAATCTTTGTGTCGTCATACAGTCTCAGCATGAGTTGGGAATTGAGACGGACTTTGCAATGGCAGAGGCAGCATAAAAGAAGCGAGATGAGTACATTGATTTATGAATCAGCGATGAACTCAGGCCACTCATTATCTCCGAGTTCGTACAGAGCGACATAAGTATCGCGAGGAAATCGAATGATCAATGAATCAATGGCCCAAGATTCCAGTTCGGAATCAGCCTCAAATGAGATTGCTTCCGATAGAGAGATAAGCGTCGAGTTGAGGCCAAGTGCACCTTCGGCGCGGAGGGTGATTCGAGAACGGAGGCGCAAGGATATTGATGCGGGAAAAGTTACGCTGACCTCTGGGCTAAAGAATCGGAACAACAAGCGCGAGGAACTCTTTTTCCACTTAATGAGCTTTTGGTTGGCGGCTTCGGATGAAACATTCAAGTATCTCAATGTCTTATCTTTCTCCGGTCGCGAGGCGGCCGACAAAAGAGCAGCGGAAGAAAGTTGGGTAATCGACTACATAGTGGTCAAAGAATATCGGGCTGGCATGCGGGCCATTGCAGCAAAGTACGAAGATACCACACTAACCAAGTCACTGACACAAACCACAGGAGAGAATCAGTCGTGAAGATCAAAGTCCTTACCGTCGCCGTAATGATCGTCGCTTTCGCGCGCGCCGGGGTAGCGATGGCTCAACAAAACTCCCCGACGCCGACACCAACGCCCACCCCGACTCCAGCGCAATCGGAGATCGGTTTTAGACAACAGGGCTTTAAGCCTTCGCCAAGCGATCCGCTATCGAAACCAATATCGACTAAGGACGAGAAGTCAGTACCCAGCGGTCAACGCAAGCAGTCCGTTAAGCAGCCGCATCCCACGACAGATATCGCCAAACTCATCGACGAGTACATCAAGACGACCAAAGAATACAAAGCGAGCCTGCAAAAGCTGCTGGCTTTGTATGAAGCCAGCGAGCACAAGGCCGAACAGCGTCTGGCGCAATCGAAAGATCTCTATAAAGACGGGCTGCTCTCACAACCACAAGTAGATGCAAGCGAGCGGGCCTTAGCGGCCGAGAAAGAAAGGGTAAGCGGAGTCGAGCAGCAAATAGCCACAGCCGATACCCAGATCGCGCGGTCGCTCATAGAACTTCGGAAGGAAGTAACGACGGCCAAGCTTGCGCGGGAATACCGACGGGCTTCAGCGCGCCAACCAAGTTGTCGCAACTGGACGCTGACAGCCTCTCGTCAAGAGCGTGGCAGTACCGTAACGATGGCCTTTAAGCTGGTATGCAAAGACTGAGAGCGCGCTGAAATGACCATAGACGACGAAATAGCAACGCTTGATAAAGAGTATCCTTTGACCCCGCATACTAACGCAGGGCGTCTCTATTCGACCGTGCGGCGCATGAAAGCCGAAAAGGAAAGAAATATTCCGATTGAACGGCGGACTGGTTTCGCCGTTTCCGTCAAGACAGGCAAGGCCGCTAACGAAATGGCCGAGGCGGAGTGGGAAGGCTTCTATGCGAGTCTGTGCGCGGAGCTAAGGCGGGATTATCCAGATATGCACTCGCGTCTATTTTCCACGCCTCACCGGACGCCAGAAGAGCTTCGCTTCCTTCAAGATGCGGAACGGCTAGAGGGCCGATCCTTAACCGAGCAAGAGGCGAATCTTTGGATTGGTCAGGCGATCTCAATCGGTGACTTGCCAGACCATGCGGAAGATTGCCCGTTCTGCAAACTGTACGGCATAGAGTGATCGGTCAATATGCTTTTTGGATCAAAAGACACCATTAACCGACTTATGAGGCAAAGCCCTTTCTAACATAATATGTATTATCAGACGCAGCCACTATAACTGTGCGGTGAGGGCGAAAGGTCCTCCGGTTAGGTAAGAGTAATAGCAAGCGTCAAGCAAACTGCTTCCCTACGAAGACGATCGACCCTGACAGTAAGCACTCTTACTTAACAAGAAGCCTGTGTAATTAGATTTAGTTAGCAGCTCGTTCTATCGAACCTGCTTTCAACACCAGTCAGGCTGTAATGTTTTAACGCTTCCGTAAAGTCGAGTGTAAAGCAGATTTACTTAACCCGACGTCAATCGGTTTGATTCAGGGGGCTCGGTGAGATGGCGGTTCCTTTGCTTTCCCGTCAGCGCCGGTTTGATTAGCGCTAGGGTGAATGCGGTCGAGGAGGTTGAGGTGTCGTTGAGGGCGAACGTTGGGCCCAGGTTGACGAATCATACTGCTGTCTCCTAGAGTTCAATGCTCGTCGCAATTAAGCTGTTGGTTAAGAAGGTTTGAGGTCAGATGCCTGTAAAGATTGAGAACCAGTACACGGGAAAGCTGCCGCGGAATACGCTTACGAATGTCGAGCGCGCGCTGGCCAGCGTGCCGCGCGAACATCTGCGTGGAATTGAGCGGCTGCGGTTGGTTAGCGTGATCACGGAACCGCGCGCGCGCATGGCCGCGAAAGGGACAGACCTTCCGGGTCTATATCATCCGCGCCAGGGTAACCAGGGGGCGTGGTTTGAAGTGGCGCTCACTCCCCTCACCTCCGCCAACAAACCGTTTCACAAGCGCATAATTCCGCGGCTGTCATTCAAGGGGAATCTGTCGGCGGTGGTTTTCTCTTTGGTCGCGCAGCACTACCATCTGACTTTGCGTCATTCGGTAAAGCGCGGATCGGTTGAGCCCGCGGTGCGCGCGTACGTCGAAAAGCAGTTGAAGGCCTGGAACGAAAACCAACACAAGATCCGGGCAAAACTATTCAAGCCCCTGCAGCCAACGCTGGAGCGCTGGAGCAAGTCTTTGGCGAAACGAGCGGCGGCGGAAAAGAAGAAGAAGGGTTGACGCTAGCTGCGTGACTGTAAAATTGACAACTCTTTAGTGCAGTTTCGTGTGATTTCGTGGATCGTCCCATGCAGGAGCAAAAGATCGATCCACGAAATCACACGAAAACTATCGCAAAGACATGGGCGCAAAGTTTTCTTTGGAACTTCAATTGGGGTAATGAGATGATCCCGACCGATTTCATCTCAAACGCGGCACAGTCAGCTCGCTTCGTCGATGTTCTGAGCGGCGGCATTCAGCGCTTCGAAAAGTTCTTCTGCCGAGATGTTACTCTTGCGGAACTTCACCTCAACCTTGAATTCCCTTCCCGGCGCCTCGTAACGGTAAACGTAAGGTTCAGATGCTCCGGTCGGATCCACGAAAGCCCGCCGTGCTTTGCGAGCGCCGTCGCGAGTCAGACCCTCAGACGCGATCTGTTCGGCCATCGTGCGCATCGATTCATCGTCCGGCTGACGGACAATCTGCAGCAAGAGCGATTTCGAAGTGATCTCACAGGCGCGACAAATCTCGCGGATCGAGCTCGGAATCGAGGCGATCGATAGCGCCTCAGTCACTGTACTTCGGCTCTTCCCGACTTTTCGGGCCACATCTTCATGCGTGTAGCCGAAGCGTTCGCACAACGCGCGCAATCCGTCGGCCTCTTCCCATGGCGTCAGGTCCTTCCGCTGCATGTTCTCGATCAGCGCGATCTCAGCGACGGCGCTTTCGTCGACGTCCATCTCAATGCAGGGAAGTTCCGTCAGACCGGCCGCAGTGGCTGCCCGCCAGCGACGTTCGCCGGCGATGATCATCCATCGCCCCATCATCGGCTTGACCAGCAGCGGCTCAAGCACGCCCTTTTCGCTGATCGAGGCCGTCAACTCCGTCAGGTCGCCGATTTCGGTGCGCGGCTGATCAGGATTGGGATCGAGTCTGTCGATCGGAATCATCCGCCCGACGTGGGTCGTGGTGGACTGCGTCAACTCATCGACGTAGTGCGCGTCGTGGCGCATGCTAAGACCGGTGGGCAAGCCTCTTCTAGACACGGCTCATTACCTCGTTGCAAAGTTTTTCGTACTCGACTGCGCCCGAAGATTGCGGGGCGAAAGTAAAAATGGATTCTTTATATGCCGGTGATTCCTCTAATCGCACGCTCTTCGTAATTACCGTGTCGAAGAGCTTCCGCCCAAAGACCCGGCGAATTTGCTCGTAAACTTCCTTGCCCAGTGTCGTGCGCTTGTCGTGGAGGGTCACGAGCACTCCCACCATTTCCAACTTGGGATTTGGCCGAGCTTTCACTTTCTCGATCGTTTCCAATAAATCGTCAGTTCCTTCCAGAGCAAAATAAGAGGACTGGATCGGAATCAGCACGTGGCTCGAAGCCACGAGGGCGTTGACGGTAATCAAGCCGAGCGTCGGCGGAGTGTCGATCACAATCACCTTGTAGATCTTCTTGAGCGGCTCGATGCGGTCCTTCAAGCGAAAAGGCGCATCAAAGTCGCCGACTAGTTTCGACTCGAGCTTCGCCAGACTAATCCTTGCCGGAATGATGTCCAGGCCTTCGACCGGAGTCTTGTAAATCGGGAACCCGTCAGTTCCCTGCCCGTCCATCATCAATTCGTAAGCTGAGCGGTCGATCGCCAGCGGATCCAGAAACGAGATCGTACTATTAGCCTGCGGATCGAGGTCAAGGAGCAGCGTTTTGGTTCCGCGCCTGGCGAAAGCCGCCGCGAGGTTGATCGCGGTAGTGGTCTTGCCGACTCCGCCCTTCTGATTAGTGATTGCTATTATCACGTTACGGACTCTGATGTCCGACAAGCTTTAGCTTGTCGTAGACGTTGTCTGCACTCAATTCGAGTCAAAAGCAAGCAAGCGACAAACCGAAAGTTTGTCGGACTAATGCCCCATCACATTGGCAAATCACTGGCGTCGCCAATAACGTCCGGCCATTCTTCCTCGGCGCTTTCAGCGTCGGATTCGCTTTCGTCCTCGGTCGCAATTGTGTTGCGCGATGCTTGGATCACATCCAGGTCGACGTAGATAGGACAATCGGCCCGGAGCGCCAGCGCAATCGCATCAGACGGACGCGAATCAAGTCTCATCGGTTCGCCGTTCTCTCCGGTCAGCTCAATTACTGCATAAAACGTATTGTCGCGCAGCGAGGTAACCACTACGCGATCGACTTTTAATCCCAACTCGACAATCAGATTGCGCAACAGATCGTGTGTCATTGGTCGGGGCGGCGCAATTTTCTCAATTTCCAGGGCGATGGCGTTTGCTTCATATGCTCCCACCCAGATGGGCAGCATCGTTTCGCTGTTGATGTCCTTGAGGATGATTATCGGCGTGCCGCTATTGGGATCCATCATCAGCGCCCGAATCTTGACCTCTATTTCCATTTTCTCTACCCCGCTATTGTACACAATCCTGACGGACTAGATCGCCTGTGTTACCTGACCGTAGAGACTATTTGGCTTGGCCTCAGTTACGCGGACGCTTACCACTTCTCCGAGCGCGGCCGAACCACCCGGGAAATTTACTACCTTGTGGCAAGTTGAATGTCCGCTCATGTCCTGGTCTGACTTCAAGCTGGTACGCTCAACGAGGACCTTGATCACTCGGCCAAGGTAGCTCTCGTAAGTCTTTTGCTGCAGCTGCTGCTGCATCTCTTCCAGCTCCAGAAACCTGGCGGTCTTCTCGCTCCGGCTGACGTCGTCATCAAGCCTGGCCGCCGGCGTGCCCGGGCGCTCTGAGTACTTAAAGATGAAGAGCGCGTCGTATCCGACCTGCCCAACCAATTTTAGCGTTTCGCGAAAATCAGCTTCGGTCTCGCCCGGGAAGCCAACAATGATATCACTGGTGATGGCCATCCGGCGTCGAGCTTTTTTGATCGCGGCAATCCTGGCCATGTAGTCGCTCGCGGTATGGCCGCGGCGCATCGCCCGGAGCACGCGATCGCTGCCCGACTGCACGGGCAAATGAACCCACTCGCAAAGGTTTTCGTGCTCATCGATCGCCGCCACAATGTCCGGATGAAAATCGCGCGGGAAAGAGGTGGTAAACTTGATTCTCTCCATTCCAGTCGCCGCCGCTGCTCGCAAGAGACGACAGAAGGCCGTGGCGCCTTTGAATCCTTCGAGTCCGGCCTCGGTGCCAGGGCGGTAGCTATTTACATTCTGTCCGATCAGATGAATCTCGCGGTAGCCGTGATCGCGAAGCTCTCTTATCTCAGCAACGATATCGGAAGCGGCGCGGCTCTTCTCTCGCCCGCGGGAAAAAGGCACGATGCAGTAGGTGCAGAACTTGTTGCAGCCTTCGATGATCGGAACAAAGGCCACGTACTTTGAAGTACGCGCCGTCGCCGGGACATCCCACTTTTCGCCGTCAGCGCGTTCGTCGAGATCGATGACTCGGCGTTCGCCCTCAAGTGCGCGGTTGACGAGTTCGGGCAGCCGATCCGTGGCGCGCGTGCCAACTATCAAATTTACGGACGGGCTGTTATCGAACAGCGTCTTGCCTTCCAACTGCGCTACGCAACCCATGACTCCAACAACTGGTTCCCTGCCCAGACGCTGCCGGCGGACTTCACCGATGCGCGTGAAAACTTTGTTCGCCGCGCGCTCACGCACTGAACAAGTGTTGAAGATAATTACATCCGCGGTCTCGGGCGATTGGCTCAAATCGAACCCAGCCGCCCGCAAGCGCACATCGGCGCGCTCGCTGTCGGCGACATTCATCTGACAACCAATTGTTTCCAGGTAAACTGTCGAGCCCATTTCGGATTTCCGCAATAACCGGCAAAGTCTAACAGATTTAGCCGTGACGTTCCTATCAGTTCAGTGGAAACGCTACTGTTGCAAGAATCTCGTTCTTGACGCATTGCGCGGCTCCGAGTAGTATCGGCCATCTTGTTTTAACGATTCCTGACTCCCGTCAAGGATGACGACAACCGGAGAACTCAAAATGTCTTTTAATAAAATCATTCTGGTCGGTAACCTTGGGCGTGATCCAGAGCTGCGCTATACGCCGCAGGGCACCCCGGTTTGCAGCTTCAGTCTGGCTACCAACGAACGAAGGAAGGATCGCAACACCGGCGAAAACCAGGATCTTACTACGTGGTTTCGCGTCACCCTCTGGGGACGGCAAGCTGAAACCGCGTCTCAGTACCTGACCCGCGGCCGACCCGTCTACATCGAAGGCCGGCTGCGCGTCGAGGAGTGGACGGATCGCGATGGAAAGCCACGTCACACGCTCGAGGTTCATGCTACCGACATGCAGTTCATTGGCGGCGGGAGAGGCGAGGACGCAGGAGCGCCGACGACGAAGGCTGCGGCCGGTCAAGGCGAACCAGCTCAAGGCGAGACAGCTCCTGAGCCAACTGATTTGAGTGACGACGATATTCCGTTTTGATTTGCTTCTGATCAGACAGGATTAACGCCAACCTACCAGCTTCAAGGGGTGCCGGTTGCTTCGCTGGTTCCCCACTTACCTAATTGCCGGAGTTTGCGATAGCGTCGATCCAGCCGGTCTGGCACGTTATTCGTGAGCGACTCTGCCAGCCTCTCCCAAAGCACTGGATCAAGGAGACGGGCTGCCTCATCGTGGGAGTTCTGCGCTCCACCTTTGGGTTCCTCGATCACCTGATCGACAATCCCCTCTTGCTGCAAGTCCGGGGCGGTAAGTCGCAGTTCCTCCGCCGCGCGGGCAGCCTGGCTCGAATCTTTCCACAGAATGGCTGCACAGCCTTCGGGTGAAATCACCGAGTAGATCGCGTTTTCGAGCATCAGCACTTGATCGCCGACGCCAATCGCCAGGGCACCGCCAGACCCGCCCTCGCCGATAACCGTGACGATCACGGGGACGACTAACTTCGCCATCTCGCGAAGATTGTAAGCAATGGCTTCAGCCTGTCCGCGCTCTTCCGCATCGATGCCCGGATAGGCTCCGGGAGTGTCGATGAAACAGAAGATGGGTCGTTCGAACTTCTCGGCCAGCTTCATCGCGCGAATCGCTTTGCGGTAGCCCTCAGGCTTTGGCATGCCGAAGTTTCGAAACTGCCGCTGCTTCGTATCGCGTCCTTTCTGATGCCCGACAATCAGCGCCGGCGTGGCGTGAAAACGCGCAAAGCCACACACAATTGCCGGATCATCAGCGTAACGTCGGTCACCGTGAATCTCGGTGAAGTCCTCGAACAATCGCTCGATGAAATCGAGGGTGTGGGGCCGCTCGGGATGACGCGCGAGCTGGACCCGCTCGAAGGCCGAAGTCGAATGCCCTGGACTCAATCTGTTCTTTTCCGCCATCAGAAGTTTACGCTGAGCCTCGCGCTGCCGCGGCCTGCTTTGCAGCCGCAAAACCTTCCCACCTGACTTCGCAGCCTAAGTTCCGCAAGGCTGATTCGATCTCTGCGCTACCCTGGACCTTCAACGAAGGATGCGTCCGTACCCGCACCAGCATACCCCCGGCAGCTACCTCAACAAAAACGTCGCAGTCGCCTTTTGATTGTTCGAGCAGTTTCTTGACTCCCTGGCAAAGCTGAGCTGAATCGGTCGCTGTCGGAATGCCGATGATTAGCTCTCTCGCTTTCTGTTGGACTGCCTGGGTGAGTTCGGTGAGCTTTTCAGCGATCACGGTGATCACTCCATCATCGCTAATCTCCGCCCTGCCGGTTACCAGCACCGTTGCTTCTTCGGCGACGATTCCGTTCTGCCTTCTGAATGGCTCAGGCCATAGCACGCACTTTATCGATCCGGCCTGGTCTTCCAGGCGGAAGATCGCAAAGCGATCGCCTTTCTTCGTGGTGCGAAGCTGCAGATCAGTAATCAGCCCCGCAATCGTCGCTCGCGACCCGCTCTCTTGTTGACCGAGTTCAGCCGAGGACACGGCGCCGAGTTTCGAGACGATTTCGAAGTGGGCCTCCAGGGGGTGACCGGTAACATAAAATCCAACGGCCTTTTTTTCCGCCGCCAACATTTCGGAAGCTGTCCAGGCCTCCGCGCCCGGCAAATCGCTGGCAGCGTCAGGAGCCGGCATTTGCTCGCCGCCAAAGAGATCGTTCTGGCCTACTGCTTTCGCCCGTTTCGCTCGGGCCGAACGCGCCAGAGCAACATCGATCGCCGCGAAATGCCGGGCCCGCCATTGATTGCTTGTACTATCATCGGACTTCAGAGAATCAAACGCCCCGCTGCATACCAGACCCTCGAGTACCCGCTTGTTAATCGCACCCTCTTCAACTCGCTCGGTAAAATCGAAAAGCGATCGAAACGGTCCCGCCTCGCGTGCTTTCATGATCGCGCTGACACTGGTGAACCCAATGCCCTTGATAGCCGCCAGACCGTAACGGATCGCCCCCTTCAGCGCGGTAAAGCCAATGTCGCTTTCGTTAACATCCGGCGGCAGCAGAACGATTCCCTGGACGCGCATCTCTTTCGTGTACCGAAAGACTTTCGCCGTGTCGTCGATTTCGTTTGAAAGGACTGCCGCGTAGAAGTGTTCCCCGTAATGGGCCTTGAGATAGCCCGTCTGAAATGCGAGGTAGGCGTAAGCCACGCTGTGCGCCTTGGGGAATCCATAGTCCGCAAACTGCGCCATGAGAGAAAAAATCTGCTGGGCCTTATCGCGCTTGATGCCACGGGATACCGCGCCGAGGATGAACTTCTGCTCCTGCTGGGCCATCTCTTCCCGGTTCTTCTTGCCCATGGCCTTTCGCAGACTGTCGGCCTCGGCCATCGTGTATCCGGCCAGCTTCTGCGCCAGCTGCATTGCCTGCTCCTGGTAGACGATGACGCCTTGAGTGCTATCCAAAATCTCTTTCATCTCCGGCACGATATAGCGAACGCTCTTCTTGCCGTGGTGCCTCAGAATGAAGTCATCGACCATTCCGCCATCAATCGGGCCAGGCCGGTAGAGTGCGTTAAGCGCAGAGAGGTCCTCAATACTCTTGGGCTTGAGCTTGCGACAGATGTCCTGCATCCCAGAGGATTCGAACTGAAATATCGCATCTGTGCGGCCTTCGGCAAACAGTTGCATAGTCCGCTCGTCGTTAAGCTTTACCTTTGCCCAGATAACATCTTCGTTAAGCGCCCGCTTTATGCTCTTTAAGCAGTCGCTTATAATGGTAAGCGTGTTAAGCGCAAGGAAGTCCATCTTTAAGACGCCTACCTTCTCAAGGTCGGACATCTCGTACTGAGTGGTGACTTCATCTTTGGCAGAGACAGCGATGGGGATTAGTTCTTCCAAAGGCTCAGGCGTGATGACGACGCCGGCGGCATGGACCGAAACATGGCGCGCACAGCCCTCGATTCGCCGGGCGAGGTCGATCAAGTCGCGCACCTGTTCGCTTGTCTCCATCGATTGGCGAAGTTCAGGTACTTGTTGAATCGCGTGCTCGATGCTGACATTCCGGCCCCGGACCGGCGGCGGAATCATCTTCGAGATGCGCTCGACTTCGGAATAGGGCATATCCAAAGCGCGACCGACGTCTTTGATTGCGGCGCGTGACGCCAGAGTCCCGAAAGTTACGATTTGGCACACCGAATCGCGTCCGTAGAGATCTGCCACGTGATTGATTACTTCATTGCGGCCACGCACGCAAAAATCGATGTCGATGTCCGGCATGGAAACGCGTTCGGGGTTTAGGAAGCGCTCAAAGAAGAGGTTGTACCTCAAAGGATCGATGTCGGTAATACCCAGGCAGTAAGCCACCAGCGATCCGGCTGAGGAGCCTCGTCCTGGTCCGACCGGAATGCCATGGTCCTTCGCGTAGCGAACAAAATCCCAAACGATAAGGAAATAGCCGGCGTATCCCATGCGCTTAATGACTTCTATCTCATGCCACAGACGTTTCTCATACTCTTCGAATGTATGTGTCAGTTCCCCTCGGGCCGACTCTCCATCCCAAACCTGAGCCTTACGAGTCTGATAACCATCGCGAACGGTCTTCTCAAAATATTCATTCGCGGTTAGACCAGCGTCAGACGCCGGGATGGGATAGTTTGGCAAATAGTTGACGCCGGTCGGCAAACTCAGATCGCATCTCTCCGCGATCTCAACGGTGCGCTGCAAAGCCTCCGGCAGTTCACTGCCGAAAATTTCCCACATCTCGTCGGGCGAACGGACGTAAAAGTTCGGCGTTCCGTACCGCAATCGATTCTGATCATTTACCGTCTTACCTGAACCAATGCAGAGCAGAACATCGTGGGCGCGAGCGTCGTCGGGCATCAGGTAGTGAGAATCATTTGTGGCCACCAGAGGTATGCCGGTTCGCTTCGACAACTCGACCAGCGGTTTTCGGATCCGGGCCTGCGGTTCCAGTCCGTGTTCCTGAATCTCAAGAAAGTAATTCCCCTTCCCCATTATTTCCTGAAACTCGAGCGCGGCAGCGGCGGCATCATCAGGACACTCTCGGGCCAGCAGCGCGGAAGGAACACCCGACATGCAGGCCGAAAGCGCGATCAGACCTTTACTATGCTGAGCGAGCAGCTCCTTATCGATGCGCGGTTTGTAATAGAACCCTTCGGTGAAGGCCTTGGAAGTAAGGCGCGACAGATTGCGATAGCCCTCGAAATCCTTTGCCAGCAGAATCAGGTGATGGTTAGTTTTTTCGCCCGGAGCTGCGCGCCCTCCGCGATCCTTGCGACTTCCCTTTGCGAGATAGGTCTCACAGCCGATGATCGGCTTGATCCCCTCCTTCTTCATCGTGTTGTAGAAAGAAATCGCGCCGTACATGTTGCCATGGTCAGTCATGGCACACGCATTCATCCCCAGTTCCTGGGTCCGCTTTGCGAGCGGGTTTATTTGGATCGCGCCGTCGAGGAGGCTGTAGTCGGTATGAAGGTGCAGGTGAACGAAATCTTTGTCTTGCATGGTCAAAGAAGCAAGCTAAACCCCAGTTGTGCTGTTAACCTTTCGGAGGCTCGACACTATATCACGTAACAGTGAACGGTGTGGGCTCTCGTCGGTCGCACAAAGTCGCAACCTCTGAACGCGGTAACGAGTTACCGCTCACCAAACTATTCCCACTCAATCGTGCTCGGTGGTTTCGAGCTAATATCGTAAACCACGCGATTGACGCCCTTTACTTCCGAAACCACCCGAGTCGAGATGCGAGCCAGCAAATCGTGGGGCAGACGCGCCCAGTCGGCGGTCATTCCGTCGACGCTGGTGACGGCCCGAATCGCAATTACGCGCTCGTAGGTTCGCTCGTCTCCCATCACCCCCACGGTCGAAATCGGCAACAGGACCGCAAAAGCCTGCCAGACAAATCCGTAGAGGCCCGCTCGACGCAGTTCTTCATCCAAAATTCGATCTGCCGCTCGCAGAATGCGGAGTCGTTCTTCGGTCACGTCGCCCAGGATGCGCACGGCCAGACCCGGCCCCGGAAATGGATGCCGCTCGAGGATCTCATTGGGTACACCGAGCTCCTTGCCGATAAGTCTGACCTCGTCCTTGAAGAGCTCCCGCAGGGGTTCGATCAATTTCAGGTTCATCTTCTCCGGCAATCCGCCGACATTGTGATGGCTCTTGATCGTCGCCGAGGGTCCGCGCACGGACACGGATTCAATTACGTCCGGATAAAGCGTTCCCTGCACCAGAAAACCAACCCCTCCGATTCGATTCGCTTCCTCCTCGAACACTTCTATGAAAAGTGCGCCGATTCGCTTCCGCTTTGTTTCCGGATCGACGATGTCCTTCAAAGCATCGAGAAAGCGTTGGCTCGCGTCGATTCCCTGGATGTTGAGTTCCAGCTTCTGTTTCAGCAACGCCAGCGTCGATTCGAATTCGTCTTCGCGCAGTAAGCCATTATTAATGAATAGGCAGGTTTGCCGGCCACCCACCGCCCGGTGAACGAGCGCGGCCGCGACCGAAGAATCGACGCCGCCGGAAAGTCCGCAAACAGCCTGGCCATTCTCACCGAGCCGCTCTTTGATGCGTTCAATCTGTTCCGCAATCGCAGCGGCTGGCGTCCAGTCACCTTTGCAACCGCAAATATTGAATAAGAAGTTGCGCAAGATCTGCGCACCCAACGGTGTATGCGCGACCTCGGGATGAAACTGCAATCCGTAAATGCCGCGGGCTGGATTCTCAAACGCATTGACCGCGTCCGTCGTCTCGGCCGTCATGCGAAAGCCTTCAGGTAACGTCGTGACCCTATCACCATGGCTCATCCATACGTCCATTTCTTTCGGCAGCCCCGCGAACAACCGGCTCGTCGCGTCCACGACCTTGAGGCGAGCATAACCGTACTCTCTGCTGTTCGACGGTTGGACTTCGCCGCCGAGACCGTGAGCGATCAGTTGCAGGCCATAGCAAATACCCAGCACCGGGCAATCGGCGCTCTCAAGCAAATCAGGATTCGGGCGCGGCGCGGCGTCGTCGTAGACAGAGGAAGGACCACCCGAAAAGATCAATCCTCGGGGCTTGCGTGATTGAATTTCTTCGGTCGAAACGCTGAAAGGAAGAATTTCGCAGTACACGCCTGCCTCGCGCACTCGTCGCGCGATGAGTTGGGTGTACTGAGAACCAAAGTCGAGTATGATTATTCTTTCGTGACCGGTACTTTGCAAAAAAAGAAAACCTCCATGCCAGGTTATGCGTCAAACATGCTGAATCTCTTTAGACTTCGGATTATAGGTTGGCGGTAGAGAAACGAGCAAAGCAAGCTGCCGGTAATGAAAGCACGCTGATTTGATGACCCGAGATTCTGCAACCTCACAGAAGAAGCCCTGGAAACTCATTTCGAAAGTGGTTTGCTGGTGTCTGCTGGCATTGCTTGGTTCATCTATCCAGTCTGCGGCGCGGTATTCTGCGCCCAATCAAGTCGCCCTTTCGCAACCGCTTACCGTAAAGTGGCGTTACCAATCGGATCAAATCTCTAACCTAACCCCCGCAGCCGATAAGACAACTGTTTTTCTCCCGCTGGCTGGCGGCACTCTGGTAGCGCTGAATGCTGCCGACGGCAAGCTACTGTGGAAAGCTGAAGCCGGTGGGGAGATGTCCGCCTCGCCCACGACCGATGATCGAAGCGTCTATGCGGCCTCCAGGTATTCTGAGCCCGAGCAGGGTCATGTTCACGGGACGCTGCGCGCGCTGAGCAAATCAACCGGTGTGACCCTGTGGATGAGAACTTTGCCGGCGCCGGTCGGAGGTAGTCTGGTCGCCGGTGAGAATGCTTTGTTTGCCGGCAGCACAGATGGACGAGTCTACGCGCTTGACAAGCACACTGGTCTGACGCTGTGGACCAATCAATACTCTGAAGGATTCTCCAGCCAGCCCTTACTGTCGGGCCAGTTGATTTATCTCGGTAGCGACGGAGGCAACCTGCTCGCGCTTGAACAGGCTACGGGCCGCCTTGTCTGGCAGTATCGTACCCATGGCGCGATCCAGGGGCCAATCGCTGTCGCCAACGGCATCGTTTATTTTGGTTCGGGAGACGGATACGTCTACGCGTTCAGCGAACTGCGCGCCCAACTGCTCTGGCATCGCCGGACTGGCGCGGCCGTCCAGTCGGTGGCAGCGGTTGAGAACGGTTTGTTGGCCGCGTCACTGGATAATTTCGTCTACTTCCTCTCGCTCAAGAAGGGTGCGCTGGTATGGCGGCGTCAACTTCCCGGCCGGATATCTGCGCGACCCGTTACCGCCCCCGATGGCGCCCTGTTCACGCCACTCTCTACAGACAGCGCGATCGTTCTGAGTCTGCGTGATGGAAAGCCGGCGAACACCTTATCTCTCGGTGAAGAAAACAGCAGCAGCGCCGCGCCCATCGTGGTTGAGGATCTGGTACTCATCGCCACTTCACACGGATTGCTGGCGTTCGCCGCTCCGCAGCAAAACACCGGGCCATAAATTGTCTGGATGAAAAGAAGTTAGGCCGCGAAGTATTCAGACTTCGCGCATCTCTGTGGTCTGCTTTTCGGGTGAGCGACGGCCCAGAGAGGTTAAACCGCGCGAGAGCAACCCATGGACTACATACGCAATGGTTAGCAGCAGCAGGACCCATTGCGAGTAAAGATAGATTAAACCAACCAAAGCAATCAACGCGATTACCAGCCTGGCATTGCGTCTCTCTGTCCCCACGGACTTGAAACTGGTAAAGCGCAGAGTGCTGACCATTAACAGACTCAAAAACCCCATCAACACCATCGTCAGAATTGCCAGAAGTTCTGCGCGATGAGGTGCGTACTTGATCGGCGTAGGCGCGAAGTGAACGATGGCGGCGACCAGGCATCCCGCGACCGGAATCGGCAAACCAACGAAGCTCTTCTTGTCTACCTTGGGCGTTCCCTCGGCGAGGGGGCGCGGACGTGACGCCTGAACGTTGAACCTGGCCAGGCGAAAGCCACCGCAGATTACGAACATGAAAGAGATAAACCATGCCAGTTGACTGGCGTTGCTCCAGTCCTGCAAGGCCGTTCCGTAGCCCCAGGCGTAGGCCAGAATCGCCGGCGCCAGACCGAAAGAGACAATGTCCGCCAGCGAATCGAGTTGGATCCCGATTTCGGTGGTGCTTTTGGTCATGCGCGCGATGCGACCATCCAGACAGTCACAGACAAAAGCCCAGCCGATAGCTATAGCCGCATAGTCAAATCGCTGCTCCGCTGCTTTTATCTGAGCGAGACCGCCAATTCCCAGCAGGCGAAAGCCGCTCATGGTCGCCATGAGCGAGTAGAAACCAGCGAGAATGTTCATCGCGGTAAAGAACGACGGCACCAGGTAGACGCCCTTCTTCAAACCCTTATGGCCTGAGGGCGCCGGCGCGGGACCAATGTGCGTACCGGATTGTAGACGTGGAAAACTCATTCTCTGATTCTTCCTACGATGGTAACTCCACCCTTGACCTTCATACCTTCACGAGCGATTACATCCACATTCGGCGGCAGCAGCAGATCCGTCCGCGAACCGAACTTTATCATGCCGAACCGTTCGCCACATTTTACCCTGTCGCCCGTTTGCTTCCAACAAACAATCCGCCGGGCCAGGACGCCGGCAATCTGCGTGCACCTCACACTCAACCCATCCCCTTGAATTGTCAAGGCATTCTGCTCGTTCAGCAAGCGGGATTCTTCTTTCGTCGCCATCACAAATTTCCCACTCTTGTATGCGATTTCGGTAATCACGCCGCCGATTGGCGAACGATTGATGTGCACGTCCAGGGGCGACAGAAAGATGCTGACGAGCGACTCTGGGTGATCATGGCCATCAGCCAGTCTGACCATAGTGACCCGGCCGTCCGCGGGAGCCACGACTATTCCGGACTCTGTCGGGACCGGCCGATGCGGGTCGCGAAAAAAGTAAGCCATGAACAAGGCGATTGCTACGAAAGGAATCGCCAACAGCCAGTAACCAAAAACAACCGGCAAGGCAGCCAGCACCAGCGGGATAACTACATATGGAATTCCGTCCCGAACCATGGTTCAGAGCTTGCTAGCCGTCCGCCTCTCTATTAAAGAACAAAACGGGGAGCAACAGCGGCTCTGTCGTCCCCGTATAAGTTGAGATCAAATCCAACCGGGCAGGCGTGCCCAGCCGTTCAGGAATTAGTGCTCCGTGCTCGCGGTCTTTTCGTGCTGAAGCATCAATGAATACATCTGGTCCTTTAAGGCAAGTTTCTTCTTCTTCAGCGTAACCTCTTCCAACTGCTCTTCATCGCTCGGATATGCAAGTGCGGACAGTTCGCTCAAACGCTCTTCGTAACGACCATGTTCGCGGGCCAGCTCGCGAAACTCTGGATTGCTCGTCATTAGTTCGTCCTTCACGCTCTCCACCTTAGTCAGCTCCATACTAGTATTCTCCTCTCGAATTGTTTGGTCGGAAAGAAAGTGCTTGCGGGTGAGAAAAGCCCGGGGCGATTCGTCATGGCCGAAATGTTAGCCCAATGGTGTGCGCAAATCAAGGCGAAGTTTCTAACAAAAGGGACATTAAAAGCGCGTCCTCGGCCGGTTGATTGTAATAATGCGGCCGGCGTCCCGTCACTTGAAACCCACAGCGACGATAAAGGCCCTGCGCAGCGGCGTTTCCTGCCCTTACCTCCAGGAACGCAAGGCGAGCGCCATTACGCCGGCCCTCTCTCAGAACAGCTTTCAAAAGTTGCGCAGCAATCCCTTTCCGGCGAACTTCCGGCCTGATCGCGACATTATTGATGTGAAGTTCATCCGCCACCAGGCGCGAGACAATGAAGCCGGCAACCGCATGCTCGTGATTTAGAGTTGAGTCGGCCGTCTCAGTTCGAGCGACCAGCATGATCACATCTTCCGGCGATTGCAATTCCTTATGATAAGCATCCCAACCCCAGGCGCTGAGAGCGGACAGCTGTTCGATCTCGACTACCTCGAGCAGATCATGCTCGGTCATGCGGGTGATCGAAAGACTCGGGCCGAAGGTGACTACTTCTTGTGCTGACATTGCTCGTTAATCTCGGCGTCAGAGGCCCGGACGTAAACGGCTTGCAGTTCGCCCGGGCTGACCGTGTTTCCGCTTTGATACACATCCAGCGCCAGGGCAGCAATCGAAATTGCGAGTTGATCTGTCGCCGGAGCGAGACTCCATCCTGGTGGCGCCTGACTAGAGCTGTCCGAAGTTCGTTCCTTGAACGAGAGGCGCCGGGCTTTCGCCCATTCATGCAAAGCGGCGGCGTGTTGATGGGCGCCGTCGCCGGCCCATATAAGATCCGACATCTCTCCGTATCTCTCCAAAATAGCTTTCGGTGCAAGATGCGCCGCGGCATCCAGTTCCCTCGCCTGTCCGTCACGAACTAAAAACAATTGGGCGAAGAGTTCGCCGCGTCCCGCGGGCAAAAGCGACACCGTATGCTCCGACGCGCCGGCGGCATGGGCTATCGCTGCGAGAGTCGAAACGCCGGCACATCTTTTTCCGGCGCACACGGCGAAAGACTTTATTGTCGCCAGACCGATTCGCACGCCGGTGAAACTTCCCGGACCGACGGCCGCGGCAAACAAGTCAACCTCGCTCAGCTTGGTCCCGGTGCTCTGCAGGCCCTTTTCGACCATATCGATCAAGTTCGTCGAATGCGAAGCCGAGGCGTCTCCTGATGCCGACCAGAGAATTTCTCTGCCCCGCGCGAGCGCTACGCTGCCGGCACGCGTGGCTGTTTCAATCGCCAAAATCAACGGTTCCGGGTTATCCGAAATCTTACTCACAATAGGGCCCTTTGGTTTGCGTAACGGCGTTTAGAGTACCGACTTCAGCCGGACTTTTGTTATCGAGAAAGAACCCAACTGAAGTTGGTACGCTAAACACCGGCTATTCATCTGTCGTTGACACTGAACGTTCATGGGCGCAATGATCTTAAACCACACAAATGCATCTGGCGCAAAGGCCCGGTGAATTGTTTTCAAGATTATGCGAATTGGTGTCTTAACAGGAGGCGGCGATTGTCCGGGACTTAATGCTGCGATTCGGGCCATCGTCAGGCGCGCTTACACTGACGAGGCTGAAGTCCTGGGCATTCGAAATGGCTGGCAGGGGCTGGTCGAGAATGATGTTGTTCCTCTGGACCGGGCTTCGATTAACGGCATCCTACCCCGCGGCGGCACGATTCTCGGTACGTCGCGCTACAATCCCCTCAAAGATGCACAATGCATTGAACGTCTCAAGGAAAACTGGCGGACGCACAGGCTGGCCGGCTTGATTGTCGTGGGTGGTGAAGGCACTCTTTCGGCGGCGCTCGAACTCTGCCGTGATCACCAACTTCAGTTAGTCGGAATTCCCAAGACGATCGACAACGATGTCTGCGGAACCGATTTCACTTTTGGTTTCGACACCGCAGTCTCAATAGTTACCGACGCAGTTGACCGCCTGCATTCCACCGCCGAGTCCCACCACCGCGTGATGGTCGTTGAAGTGATGGGCCGCCACACGGGATGGATTGCCGCGTATGGCGGAATCGCGGGCGGCGCGGATGTGATTCTGGTTCCCGAGCATCCCTTTAGAATCTCAAAAGTCTGTGAGCTGCTTGAGGGGCGAAAGAAAGCAGGCCGGGCCTTTTCGATCGTGGTCGTGGCTGAGGATGCGCACGCGCATCCCGATGAACCGTTTTTGAATGAGGAACAGTGCGATGCGATCTATCGGCACGATCGACTTGGTGGCATCGGAGAGGCGCTGGCAAGAGAGATCGAACGCTGCACGGGCATTCAAACTCGGATCACGAAACTGGGCTATGTGCAGCGAGGCGGTTCGCCCACCGCATTCGATCGCATTCTGGCTACCAGGTTTGGCATCAAGGCCTATGAAATGGTGCGCGACGAACATTGGGGCCAGATGGCCGCGATCCACGGCAACAAAATCGTGAGTGTGCCGCTCGCTGAAGCAGTCGGCGAGTTAAAGCGGCTGGATGATGAGATATATCGCGTGGCTGAAGTGTTCTTTGGCTAAGGAGCAATTCCTGTCAGGACCACCCGCGTTAGGATCAACACATTTTCCATCTGCTGGATTTGTTTCGCGTTGCTTCGTGTCACTTCGTGGATCGTTGACTTGGCTGAGAAATGAAGAACGATCCACGAATCACACGAACGGACACTAACAACACGTAATCTCTCGGTCAAACACTCAACGCGCAGGTGTTACTACATGCTCCCCTCAAGTTCGGGCCGCTACTCTACCAAGATGGTCGATCACGTTTCGCCCGGCGCCCGCGGCGAAGGCGCCAAGCTGGTAGGGCAGACGCGGAAAGTGGTTGAATTGACCGCGCAGGTTGAAGGTCGCGACGATAGGACCCGGCCAACGTGCGCGGATCTCTTTGAGCAATGTCTTTGGCCTTCGCAGCGAATACGCCAACGGCGGCCGGAGCTGCACCGGTAAGTGATCAAGTTGAAAAAGATTGCCCCACTCTTCCAAAACGGCGCGAACCAGCCATTCAGGCAAATCTTTCTCTGGTTCACTCAGCGGTATTCTTTCAACGTCCGCGCCCAGAAGTTGATGCGCCAGGGCAATCGCGGTAGCAATCCATGCCGCCTGGCGTTGGTTGGATCCGAAACATATTTTTAGCTCAAAGCCGGCCGGGAGCGACTCGACCATCGCGGCGATGTCACACAGCCATGATGGCCGCCAGGCCCCGTGCTTGAGAAAATGTATCGCCAGCAGGGCCAGATGATCCTCGGAGGATAAAACGCGGATTTGGACATCGTTGAGAGTGACGGTCTGCGAGCGCTCGAACAATCCATCGACCGAGCGATCGTCCAACTCTGGCAGACCATTGTGCAGATCAACCCACCAGGTCCCGGCTTCATCTCGCTTCAGCACCTCGCGAGCCGCCGAATATTCCGTTGGGCGCACGACCAGATCGACGTCCCCGGAGGCTCGCAGAGTTCGATGCGGATAAAACCTCGCGGCGGACCAGCCTTTGACGAGAATTGGCTCAACCCCGGCGTCCCGCAGCAACCGAAAAGCGGTCACTATTCTTCCTTCATTGATCGGGGTCTGGAGAGCCAGTAAGCGATATCCCTGATGCAACACCTCACCACACGGACTCGTCTTCAGATCACTTTCGTGGATTCGCCACCAGGCGAGGCCAATCCCGCCGGAGTTGTAGAGCAGGGCCGTCACCCGATCGAGATCACTCAGAGAAATATCCAGCGGAGCCTGCGCAGCTCGCCAGGAGCCGGCCAGAAAATCAGCGACAAGTTGTCCTTGCGAATGAGGGCTTGAGGATTTCATTCGATCATTCAGCACTCAGAAAAGGAAAAGCACCGCCAACATCACGCCGACAGCGCTTGTACCCTTGGCTAAGCCACATCACTAACAGTGAAAACTCGCAACGCAGAACCCCCCTTGGCAGCAGTTACTTAAGCATTGTGAGTCAGACGAACAGGCGGAGCCGTCAGGCAACGGGCTCGCGGTGGCCCCCGCCCGCGTCGGCGCCACGATCGATGTGACGACGGGAACGGCGACGAACACCGCGAGGCCGAACGCGCGCACCATCGCTCGCCGATTCATTCCCACCAATGCGGGCGGCGGCGCTGGTTGTCTATCGAGCAAGTGATTCTTTCCCAACTGATCAAGCGCCAGCCAGACGATCTTTTCATCCACGGCACAGTCGAACTGCCGGCCAAGAGTCCGCGCGATTTGCCCGGTGGTGTTCTTACCATCGCAACGTTGCCAGACAAATGCCGCCGTCGCGTTCAGGCAATGAGCGCGATCACGATCGAGATCGTAAACCAGCACTTCGTCGGGCAATTCCTGAATCACCAGGCCTTGCTTCCTGGCAACTGGTTTTGCGGTTCGTGCCTTTTCGTTCATGCTGCCTCCTCAGAGTAGCGTCCGGCCTACGTTGGGCGATGCAACTAACTTGCCTTACGAATTGATTACGGGCTAGCGAACTCGGAAAATATCATGGCCACGCGAGCCCGTCAATAGCCTTGGGTTGAAGACCCTGAGGGAGAGGAGTTGGCCATAGATGAACACAGTTAAGACAGATAAGACAGATCAGGCAGATCAGGCAAGAAAACAAATCAGATGACTAGCGACAGGGCGCGCATACGCCGGCAGCGCTGACCTGTTCTACGAGATCACTCTGGTGGTGGACTTGCACAAGTGAAAGAGGGTACGGAGCAAACCAACCCGACGCAGCATTCCGAATCAGTCTCGCATCCTACGCCAATACCCTTGCACGACGCCGCTATAATTGAATCCGGCGCCGCAATCGACGTGACGACGGGAACGGCTATGATCGCCGCGACGCCGAGCGCGCGCACCATCGTTCTTCGATTCATTCCCATCAATGCAGGCGGCGGTGCTGGTTGTGTATCGAGCAGGTGATTCTTTCCCAACTGATCAAGAGCCAGCCAGACGATCTTTTCATCCACGGTGCAGTCGAACTGCCGGCCAAGTGTCTGCGCAATTTGCGCGGTCGTGTGGCGACCGTCGCAACGCTGCCAGATAAGAGCGGCTGTTTCGTTCAGGCAATGAGCGCGGTCACGATCGAGATCGTAAACCAGCACTTCGTCGGGCAATTCCTGAATCACCAGACCTTGTTTTCTGGCAATTGGTTTTGCGGTTCGTGCCTTATCGTTCACGCTGTCTCCTCAGAATAGTGTCGGACCTAAGTTGGGCGATGCAACTAACTTGTTTGACGAATTGACTATGGGCTAGCGAACTCGGAAACTATCATGGTGACACGAGCCCGTCAATAGCCTTGGTTGAAATGCAAGCCCCGTCACATATCCACAGATTACGCAGCTTGCAGAGATTAACCGGTTAGGCAGATTGGGAATTGATGATGTTTCCCAGCCCATGCCGTCTTCCTACTCTCTCGGCATAATCTGTATATTCTGCGGACAATCGTTTCGTGGATCATCATCTATCGAGCTGTCAGTACAACTGAATCCAGCCACACCGTGCCGAATGCGGGACAAGGATCGTTGGCGCAAGCCTGCCGCGCGAGAGTGATCGTAATCGCCTGAGTGCCCGCATTGGTCGTGAAATCGATGGCAAACTCCCGCCACACGTTTGGCTCTGAGCGGAGCGGCGGTGATTGCGCCAATACTAAATTTTTGGGATCAGAGGCATCGTTCAGAGTAATTACCGGGTCTGCCGCCGAGACAAAGTCCTTTGAGAGCGCGGCCAGGCCAAAGTGGTAGTGGGACAGCGGCTTGACCAGGATGATTTGGGTGACTAAAGGAGAGGTTGGATTTGAATTGCCGCGAAAGTCTATGCGCAAACTTCTGGCTCCATTTTGGTGCGCGCCTTCATCGATAGACATCGCCACGTTCACTACATCCGGCGTGATTTGCCAGCCGAATCCCGTCTGACCGATGGTCAGCACGCCTTCGAAACCTCCGTCGCGGATCAGTCCGCCATCCGTCAAAGGAACGCCATGCGTGCGGGCCCAAACTTCGTAGGCCTCGCGGAACGCTCTCGCCCGCAAAAGCTCGCCGAGCAAACTCTCAGTGCTCTCATCAGACTTAACGATTGCCAAACGGAACTGATCGAGCGCGGCTGCGCCCTGATTGTGCCGGGCAAAGAACAGCGCCAGCGCCATCCGGGCCGTGTCGCTGGCGGGTTGGAGCACTCTGACAACGGCGCCCGCATCGTGACCATAAATGCCCCAGGCCAGATCGTCCACGTTCGGCCAGAGCGAAGGGGTGCTTTCCGCCGCTCGACGCAGCTCGACGAAAGCCTGATCCGATTGGCCCATTCTTAGTAGCAGATTGCCAAGTTGCCAACGCGGTTGCGCGTATGACGGCGCGAGCGCTACTGATTGGCGCAGCGCGCGCAGGGCCCCTTCCTGATCCCGATTATCATCCCGGGTTATGCCCAGCAACATCCACAGATAATAGTCGCGCGGGCGTAATTGGACCGCGCGTTCAAATTCCTCTCGGGCCTGCGGGTAATCCTCAAGGCGCTGGAGGGCGTTGCCCCTGGCAAAGTGCGTCTCGGCGTCGCCGGGCAGCAGCGCCACGGCCCGATCGCCGGCGCCGTTCTCAGTGTTTACCCGGGCCAGCCATAACACGAAGTCAGCGCTATTGTCTCCACGCTGTCTGGCTGCGTACTGGGCCAGAGTTCGCGCTAACCCAACGCGCGCGGTTTGCCAGATCCCCCAACCGCAGAGGACAGAAGCGAGCACCGCGACGATGAGGCGTTTAGTTTTCATTGCTGGCGCTTGATACAGAGCCGGGGCAAAAAAAACCAGCCCTCCGAAATGAAGGGCCGGCCTTTCTCGATCGAGCGATCGTAATCAGTTACTGTGCCGGACTCGGGTTCCCGCCACGGCTTACCGCGACGATGATGATACCTCCGCCAGCGATGCCTCCACCAATCAGACCAAGTTCAGTCCCGCTGATTCCTGCAGCAGGGGTGAACGGCGATAACCCGCCATTCGGCGCAGCGCAAAAGCCCATGTGATGCCGATTCTTATCGGTCTTCTCGGAAGCCTGATCGGTATATATTTCCATTTCGCCTGGCAGGACATTTTCACTCTTATTGGCTACCGCACATCCCTTGATCACTTTGACCCTGACATTGCCGTTCTCATCAAAATCAATTTGGATTTTCGTGCCCGGTTCCAGCGTAATGGTCCCGGCAGAACCCAGATCGATCGTGGCGCCAAACTGATCGGGTGTCTCGATCGTCGCTCCGGTCAAAATACTCCCGCCAGTGCCCAGGGCGTTTCCGTTAACGGTGATTGGCTGATTATTTTTCGTTATCAGCCGCGCCGTGATCGCGTTCTGGGGCGCACCCGGCACGGGGGCCGGATTCGGCAAGCCGGCCTGCACATAGATTTGCGCAAACGAAAAAGCGAGAAAGACCGTGAGAGCTTTCAAAGCTTTCTTTTTTCTCGTATTCATCGTGATCGACTCCCTCGAATGATCGGTTAACGTTTTCCAGGCTGAGATACGCGGGAAGTGTACTTCCCTTGCCCGCGTAGGTCAAATGTTTTTCTGAGAAAGAAGTCAGTACCACCGGCGTCAGCAGGTGGATCCCGTGGTCAGACCTACCTTGAGTCTTTGATCCACCCGCTGACGCGGGTGGTACTGAC
Source organism: Blastocatellia bacterium (assembly GCA_003168335.1). Lineage (GTDB taxonomy): Bacteria > Acidobacteriota > Blastocatellia > Pyrinomonadales > Pyrinomonadaceae > UBA11740. Next base: position 97,415 of record PMSM01000014.1, read on the forward strand.
GAACGCCGCTGTCTCACTATTTCTTTACCGCATTGTAGAGCTGGTCCGCGAGCTTCGGATCTATCCGCTTCAGAATTGCGAATTCCCTGGTGAACCCATCCTTATCGTTGAGAGCTGCATAGACCAGTCCCAGACTGTAATGCGCCTGGGCGTACATCGGTCTCAACTTGATGGCTTCCTTCAACGCCGCCGCCGCCTCGTTGTACTCTGCGGCTTTGTAACTTGAATTGCCCAATCCGTAGAAAGCTTCAACACTCGCCGGATTCAGGGTCGCTGCTTTCTGGAAAGCTTCGGCCGCGGCGCTGAACTGGCCGGCGCGGAAGCTCGCCGTTCCCAGACCGAGGTAAGCCTGTTCATAATCAGCCTTGAGTTGTGTCGCCCGCTTGTATGACTCAACCGATTCAGCAAACCGGCCGGCGTCGAAATAGGCTTTGCCCAGATTGTAATGCGCCGCAACGTAATCAGGGTTTGCCTCGACTGCCTGTTTCAAAGGTTCAATTGCTTCCGCGGGCTGCCCGGTTTTGTCGTACACGTAACCCAGCCCGTTCAGCGCCTTCGCGTATTTTGGATTGAGCTTGGTTGCTTCCTTATAGGCCGCGATCGCTTCCGCTTCATGACCGAGTTTGTCTTCAGTAAACGCGAGATTGTTGAAGACCGTCGCCAGATCGGGCTTCAAGCGCGCCGCTTGTCTGAAAGCAGTCAGGGCATCCTCATAGCGACCAATATTAGTCAGGGCTATGCCCAGATTGTTTTGCGCTTCACCATACTCCGGCCTGCTTTTGAGCGCTTGCTGAAACGCATCCACGGATTCATTAAACTTTGCGGACATCAGGAAGGCGTTGCCCAGATTGTATTGCGCATCAGCAAACGTCGGTTTCAGCTTGATTGCCTGCTGAAATGAAATGATGGCGTCACCATATTTCTCCAGCGCATACTGTGCGGCGCCGAGATTGTTTTGGGTTTCGGCATCATCGGGCTTAATCCGCACCGCCTGCGTGAACGCATCGACCGCGGCTTTAAACTTGCCGGCCTTGTAAGACGCCGCGCCGAGGTTGTTATAGGCAAACGCATCAGACGGATTTAGCTGAACGGCCTTCTTCAAGGCTGCAATGGAATCTTCGTAGCGCGACAAGCGATCGTAAGCAAAGGCCAGGTTGCTGTAAGCGCTCACGTTGTCTGGTTGAATCTTTACCACGGCCTCGTACGCCCTGGCAGCTTCCTCATATCGATTCAGGCTGAGGTAAGTATCGCCGAGCGCGTTTAGCGCCTCGGGCCAGTCGGGCTTTAGCGCGATGGCCTTACTCAACATAGTCGCTGCGTCGTCGTATTTTTCCGTACTGTTGTAGGCGATCCCGAGATTGAAATAGCTTTCTGCGTCATCAGCCCTGGCCTTCACCGCACTCTGGAAAGCGTCGATGGCATCTTTGTTTTGGCCCGCCGCAAAGTACGCGGCGCCAAGATTGTTGAGGGTAAGAGAGTCGTTCGGCTTAAAACTCAACGCCTGTTTGTAGGCTTCGATTGCCTTGGCATACTGGCCCACGTCATAAAGAGTGTTGCCCTGAGTGTTGTAGGCGTCGGCCTTTTCTTCATCGGAAATCTGCGGCGTCTTTACATCGGGTTCAGGTTGGCCGGGTTGGGTTGGTTTTGGCGGTTTGTTGCGCGCGATTTCAGTGGGCTCGGTCGGTCTGCGCGGCGCCCTATGCTTAACCATCAACATGCTGGCGCCGCCCGAGAGGTCGCGGACGCGAGGAGGCCGCTTGAAGACGATAGCCGCGCCGCCAATGATGTCCTGGCCGGCCAGCGAGCTGGCGCCACCGGCAAGATCCTGTGGCCAGCCGAAAAGGCCCTGGCCCACCAGTAACAGGGCCAGGACGAAACCGACAAAATTAGTTTTGCGCTTCTGCAAACAGAAAAACCTTCCGATCAGAATTCTTCAGCCGCGCCCCTGATTGAACGCCGAGGTTAGATGCGCTTGCGCGCCTTAATGATATACCTCGGCCAGCCGGTTCAATTTTTGCTCATAGAGCCGGGCCGCAGCCCGTCTTCCCTGCGGCGATTCTTAACCGCCAGAGTCTTAAGACTGATGACTGCCAGCAGCACCACCAACACGAGGGCATTTATTGTGATGTGCAGACCAAAGTCAACAATGCTGTGCACGCCGACGCCAGCCAGACCGATAATCGCGCCCAGGTTAACTGCCCGCTGAAATCCCTCAGTGGCCTTAACGCTCTGCCGGGCCTGCCTGATTAGCGCGAAGGCAAACCAAATGAACAGCACAGCACCCAGGATGCCGCCACTGGCGAGCAACTCCAGGTAATCGTTGTGCGCCTGTTGCGGAGTTAACACGCCCGAGGCTGGATGATAGACAGGCACCTCGGCCCAGAAGCCACCGAGACCCGCCCCGGCAATCGGATGAGCTTTGAACATCTGCCAGGTGGCGCGCCAGATGTCGCGGCGGCGCGCGCCTTCGTGCATCTCCGAAACGTCCACTCCGGCCATTTCCGAGGTCGCGGTTTCCACTCCGGTCGCCAATTGATCTCCGCCCAGCCACACGACGCCAACCACAATGATCAGGAGCAGAGCTCCAATCATTACCAGGGTGAGCGCGATCGAACGCGTCCAGCGGATCAAACCTTTCTGGTTCGCGCTCTTCTCTCTCGCAAATGTTCTTGAATTAGCAAATACCAGCGCCGCAAAAATCGCCTGCACCGTAATGGTGAGCAGACCGCCACGCGAGTTGGACAGAATGATTGCCGCGCACAGCAGCAGCAGCACGGATAAATACAGCAAGACGCGGTCGCGGCGTCCTCTGCGCATGAGGGCCACGCCGACAACCAGACCTACCGCCATTTCAATCAAAAAGGCCAGGTGGTTCTTGTTGATGAACTGACCAAAGCCCTGGTCAGGCCGGAGCCGCGGCAGCACAAAGCCCTGCCCGTGCTGCATCGCCTGGCGCGCGATTCCGAATAGCGCGCTAACGACCGCCACGACAATGATCGCGTGGACCAGAACTCCTAACCGTTTTGTATTCGACGTGAAGCGAATCACGAGCAGGGCCGCCAAAACCAGCGCCGCCATTCTGAAAGCGAAGGCCCACGTTTCAAAAGGATCCGCGCTGATTGCAAACCAGACCTGCTCGCCCGCCAAATCTGTTTTCCACCAGGCAATACTTTGCACTATCGCCAGGAGCACCAGGCCAATCATTGGCCAGACCAAACGCGTATTCCCTAGTCGCCATGAGCCCGCGATGAATCCATGAACGATCCAAAGGAGGGTCAGGAAAAACACCGCGCACTCAAACAATGCTTCCGACCACGATTCGACCGTCCCATAGGGAATCGCGGTAAGCGCTATCACGGCGATCAGTCCGTAGAAGATCGAGCGATCCAGACGGACCAGCACCCGGCCGCGCCGATCGGCAAGCAGCAAAGACCGCTCGCCGGGTGTTGATTGGCTAAACGAGGTATCCAAAATATGTGTGATTGGCTCTATGAAGTCAGGCTAGCTTTTGAGGCGAGGCTGACCGCGACGCAAACTATCCGCCAGAAGCGGCGCGCTGTCTTGGCGTCGATTCGCCGGCGGCGACGAAAATCCGTTCGGCAGCCCTGGCGACTGCCGGCTGGAACGCCGTGGTGAGGTAGTTCACGTCAAAGAGCAGCGCGTCCGCCTCAAACTGTCGATATAGATTCAAATACCCGAGCCGGCCCTGTGCGCTTCCCAACGGCAAACGCATCGCCCAGAAGAGATCGGACCCCAGGACATCGACATCCTTGAAATCGTCATGTTTCCACGTCCAGTGAATTCGGCCCTCGTTGATCGCCACGTAACGCATCGAGCCATTCTGTTTGGCCAGGGCGACTGCCCGTTCATTCACTTCCAGCTGTGCATTACAGCTCAACTGTGCCGCCGCATAAGCAAACTCGCCTAACTCGAGAACTTCCAGCACGCCGTCAAACAATTCATCCAGCGTCGACGCCGACGAAACCGCCTGGCAAGCCCTGCGCATTCGCAGATTGTTCGCGGCCCGCGCGCGGCGCTCGCCAATGTTGCGCTTAACACTGGCCCGCAGTTCGTCGACCTCGTGATAGCGAAGTTTTCCCAGCGCTAAAACGACGGCCACACCGACTACAAACAAGACCACGGCCGTAAGACTGTTCCCGCTATTCACAAACAGCATCGCCAGCAGACCGAACAGCGCGCTGACGCCATATAAGACCAGGGCCACGCGACGCTGTGACCAGCCACGCGCCAGCAGCATGTGGTGAATGTGTTGGCGATCGCCCTGGAAAATAGGTTTGCCGCTGAGGAAGCGGCGCCCGATGGCTACGCTCGTGTCGACCATGGGCAGCCCAAACGCCAGGATCGGAATCGCCACTGCAATCGCTGTTGAAGCCTTTTGCGATCCCTGAATCGACAGGGCCGCGAGCGCAAAGCCGACGAATAGCGAACCTGAATCTCCCAAAAAGATGGACGCCGGATTAAAGTTGTAGCGCAGGAATCCGGCGAGCGCGCCCGTTAGTACCAGCGCGATGACGGCCACCAGGGCCTTGCCCTGGATCAGCGAGACAGTGAGCAGAACCAGCGACGAGAAAAGCGCCGAGCCGCTGGCCAATCCATCGACGCCATCAATCAGGTTGAAGGCATTGGCGATGCCCACGACCCACACCAGGGTCAGCAGAAACCCGAGCACCGGATGCAGAGTGACGTTTCCCACGAACGGAATCGAGAGGCTTTCAATTCTTCCACCCAGCACATAAAACAGCACGGTCACTGCGCCCAGCCCCGCGAATTTCACCGCCGCGTTCGCGCCGCGCAGGTCGTCGTAGACTCCGAGCATCAGCACCAGAAATCCGCAGACGAGAAAGACCACGATCTCTCGCAAGTCCGGCCGGAGCGTTTGTGTCAAGAGATTGTTAACCAGCGGCAGGACTGAGAGAGCGATCCCCAGCGATAAAAATATCGCGACCCCGCCCAGACGAGGCACAGCCTTCTGGTGCACGCGCCGGTCGCCCTGCGGCTCGTCGAGCAGTTGGTAGCGCTCACAGAAACGTCGCAATAGCGGCGTCAGTGTCAGTGACGCGCAGGCGGAAATCAGAAAGAGCGCAAAGTAGGTTTTCATTGAATCAGAGTTTACGGAAGCTGTTTGGAGTGCGGCGACTTGTCGCCGCTTTCAAATGCGCTGACTTGTCAGCGCACATCAACTCGGGACAAGCTCATCACGAACGAATATGGTTGGCGGCGACAAGTCGCCGCATTCCAAAGCGCTGACAAGTCAGCGCACTCCAAAGCTGTCCGCTTGCCACCGTACTCCAGGGAGTCATCCGGTCGCATCCACCACCCAAGAGGGCCGCCCGCTTGGGGACCCCGGTCCGCTCACGGTTCTGTACCAGGGCATCACGCAGATTGTAACTTCGCAGCCTCCGCTGCGATCATCTCTCTCTCGGTTAATTCAATTTGAGCTATGAACTGCGGCAGTAGTGTGCGGCTGGAAAACTCATGAGCGAAAGCCGGCGGCCTGGCCACATCACGTCGGCCGGAAACAAAACTGTCGGCGCGTTTGCCAATAGATGCGACGACTGCATCCACCTGACCATGTTGTGCCGCGGACGCTTTGCCCTGCTCTGGATGCCGGGAAACAATCTCACCGAGGTGGCTCTCGATAGGACCAATGTAGAGAAACGGCGATCCCACCGCCAGAATGTTGTATATCTTGCATGGATGGACAATGCCCTGATAACCATCGCCCATGATGACTATGTGAAGATCGGCAGCCGAAAGCAGTCCCGGTAATTCACTCTGTGGCTGATAAGGCAGACCACGAACATTTCTGAGCTGGTTCGTGCGAGCAAACTCTTCTACTTTGCCGAACTCGCTGCCACCGCCGACAAAACAAAATACAATATCGTCGCGCGCATTCAGTTTCTTAGCGGCCTCGAGGAGCGTATCCAAAGGATGACACGGGCTGTGGTTCCCGGCATACATGACCACAAACTTTTCCGAGAGATTGTGACGCCGGCGAAATCCTTCCCTGCCCTCTCTGTCAAAGCGAACTGAATCGTCGTGTGACCAGGGCGGGATGATCGCGACGCTGCTCTCCCGAATACCTTTATCAACAATCCGTTGCTTCGCGAATCGATCCAGCGCAATGATTTTTTCCGCGTGCCGCATACTGCTCTTCAAAAGCGCAGAAAGGATTTTCGCGGCAGCTGAATCAGGCTTGAGCCAACCCGCGGCGATCGCTTCGTCCGGGTTTAGATCCATCACCCAGAAAATCAGTCGCCCTCCCTTGAGCCGGGTAAACAACGCTGCCAGCCACGAAATCAGCGGCGGCGACGTCAGCGCGACCACCGCATCCTGGCGTCGTAATATGGCGAGGCGACAGACGCACGCCGCCGAGAAGCTGGCGAAGTTCAGCGCTCTGCGCCAGCGACTGGTCTTGCCCAAACCAATCGTCGGCAAGCGAATGATATCGATTCCGTGCCAACGCTCGCGTGCGGGAAAGCGAAGCTTGGCATCGTCATAGCCGCGCCGGCTGGTGATCACAGTCACCGAGTGGCCGCGCTCTGCCAGACCGCGGGCGACGCCGGTTAATTGCTGGGCCGTGGCCACCACGTCCGGCCAGAAACACTGATTGAGGAGCAGGACTCTCAAGGTTGTTTGGGTTGCTTGTTCGCTTTGAATCCGCAGATTTCGCCGATTACGCAGAAGTGACAATGATGAGCCTCACAACCCTATGCCTTCTCGATCGGTACAGCCGTCCCCGTCTGCGAAATCCGCGTAATCTGTGGACCACTTCAATCTTCATCGTCTAATCACATAATTCCCGATGTACAGAACATCCATTTTCGTCTTCAGAAAGCAATCAATCGCATCCCGCGGCGTGCAGACGATTGGCTCATTCTCGTTGAATGAAGTATTCAAGACCACGGGCACGCCGGTGAGTTTGTAGAAATCTTCGATCAGCTGGTAATAGCGGGGATTCATTTCACGCGAGACAGTCTGCAAACGCCCCGATCCATCAACGTGCGTGACGGCCGGGATCACGCTCCGCTGCTCCGGCTTAATCCGGTAAACCATCAGCATCGTGGGAGCGGGATGCGTCTGCTCAAAATAGTCACCGACGTGTTCCAACAGAATCGACGGCGCAAACGGCCGGAAAGGTTCGCGCTTCTTGATGCGTTCGTTGAGAACGTCTCTCATTTCAGCTCGCCGCGGGTCGACCAGGATTGAACGATTGCCGAGCGCCCGCGGTCCAAACTCCATCCGCCCCTGAAACCAGCCAACCACCGCGCCGTCCGCGATGTCGCGCGCAGCATGCTCAGTCAATTCACTCTCTGAATACTTCTCAAACTTCAATTCTGAAACTTCCAACTCCCTCGCGATCTCTTCGTCATTGAACTCTGGCCCGGTGTAGGCACCTTCCATCACGTAACGCGAACTGTTAGTTTGGGTACTCTCACCAGAGTCACCTCGCGAACCATTACGCAAGCTCACCGGTTGCGTTACATCATTCCAAATCTGATAGCAGACACCCAACGCTGTCCCGCTGTCTCCGGCGGCCGGCTGGATAAACACCCGTCGAAAGGGTGTGTTCAATAAAATCTTGCCGTTCATTACTGAGTTGTAAGCGACGCCTCCGGACAATCCCAGATCAGTCAGACCTGTTTCATCATGCAAGTGTTTGAGCACATGGAAAGCAACTTCTTCCAGACGCAATTGCAGACTCGCCGCCAGATCTCGATCGCGATCAGTCAAAGGAGATTGCGGGTCACGTGGTTTACCAAAGGTGGCCGCGTACGCGTCAGAGAAGATTCTCCCGATGGTGGGCGAGCCGTTATCCCAGCTCATATCGACGCCTTCAGCGGTGTGACGAAAGTAATCGAGGTTCAAACGAAACTGGCCGTTCGCTTCGCTGCGAACGATTTCGCGAAACTGTTCGATGAAGCGGGGCTGTCCGTACGGCGCCAGGCCCATCGTCTTTCCTTCATCGCCGTAATGGGGAAAGCCCAGGAACTGGGTTGTGGCCGTGTAGACAATTCCGAGCGAGTGCGGATATTCAACCTGACCCAGAATATCTATGCGCCGGTCGTGCCCCGTCGCCCACATTGTCGAGATGAAATCGCCAAAGCCGTCGACAGACAGCAGCGCCGCGTGATCGAAAGGCGAAACAAAGAAAGAACTCGCCAGATGCGCGCGATGGTGTTCGATGTTGTGAAACTGAGCGCGCAGTTTCGACTCGGGAACATCCAGGGCCTTAGCCAACTCGTTCTTTAGATCTCGAATTTTCGCCGCATTGCGCAGGCGATCCGCAAGCTGCCGCGCTAATCCTCTTCCATGACCATTGCCGTTCGCTGACGAGCCGTGAGCCTTGTGGAAGTCCGCGCCCTCCCTAACGGTCAGGCTACTGCCTGCTGGGAGCGCGGACGTCTCGTCCGCATCTTCTGCTTCCAGCACCAGAGTCTCCTGTCGTCTGCCCGCTACCGTCTGCCTCCTGCTTACTATCCCAAGCGCTGCGCGCCGCGCTGCCGCCAGGATCTTCTTATGCAAATGCGCCGAAGGATCGCGCGAGATCCCCACGTGCTCAATCTGTTCAATGTCGACGCCCGCCGCGCGCAGACAATACTGAATCGACTGTGTAGGAAAGCCGGCGCAGTGCTTGATGCGATTGAAGCGCTCTTCCTCGACGGCCGCGATCAGCCGACCGTCTTTGATCAGCGCTGCCGCCGCGTCACCGTGATATGCATTGATTCCGAGGATGTACATCGATCGCTAAGCCGCGAACACAAGAGTTGCCTTAACGGGTTTCGCCGCTATACTATCAACCTTGCAATTCCCGCGAGGTGTAAGAAATGAGCCATCAAATCGGGTCACTCGACGAACTAATGAAGAAGCTGCCCCTCGAACACCAGCGCAAACTCCGAGACTTTGCCGAGCTTTTACTTGGCCAGAAGGAGCACCGACGGGGCAACCCGCGATTCCAGTGGGCCGGAGCATTAAGCGAGCTTCGGAATCGTTATGACTCGGTCGAGCTGCAGCATCAAATCTCGCGCTGGAGAATCGAAGGTGAATGAAGTTACTCGTCGATACCAACGTCTTTTTGGAGATTCTACTCTCAGACTCTCGCTCAGATGAAGCAAGAGAATTTCTCGAAAACTCCAACGGGCATGAGCTATTTATATCGGACTTTGCCCTGCATTCCATCGGCCTACTCTTGCTCCGCCAAAACCTTCCGCAGGTTTTCGTGCAGTTTCTAGAGGACACAATCGACGCGATAGGTGTCAAGATGGTCTCCCTAACCGAGCGGGAACTGAGAACTGTTGTAAGTAACGCCTCGGCTTTTGATTTCGACTTCGACGACGCCTACCAGTACTCGGTGGCAGAAAAATACGATTTCACGCTGATCAGTTTTGATACCGACTTCGACCGATCAAAGCGTGGCAGAAAGTCTCCGGCAGACGTTTCCTAAATCGCTAGAACCACGAGGCCTCACCTCAATCTTCTACCCAGGCGCTACCGCAGGTGGTACTGACTGCCCACCGCCTTCTGTCCACCAGCCTCATCGCCGCAAACAAAGGCTTCTTATGCAAATGCGCCGAAGGATCGCGCGAGATGCCCACGTGCTCAATCTGTTCAATGTCGACGCCCGCAGCGCGCAGACAATACTGAATCGACTGTGTAGGAAAGCCGGCGCAGTGCTTGATGCGATTGAAGCGCTCTTCCTCGACGGCCGCGATCAGCCGACCGTCTTTGATCAGCGCTGCCGCCGCGTCACCGTGATATGCATTGATTCCGAGGATGTACATCTTTGCTGCTACTGCGCGATAACGTTGCGGCAGAGCCGCCATACCGCTAACTGCTTAGTCCCTTACACTGCTCGTTTCCTGCTGCTTCGTGCTTACTGCCTACTGCGTTCCGTTCTTTTCGTGGTCCGAGCGAATTGAAAGCGGCTTCGATCAAGTAGAGCGATAACAACAACTCCGCGAGCATTCGCTGAAAGGCGTAATAGAACCCGGGACCGAACACTATTGGGTGACTACGTGCATAGCGATCAAGACTGTCTATCTCGACAAACAAAGTCTCCAGGAAATAACCGCCTAACCCCTCCTTCTAACTGCCAGAAATCAGCGCCGCTAGCGAGGTGCGCTGCTTACTGCTCATGCAACTGACTAGCCACCGCCAGCGGCAGAGCCAAAGCCATCTTTCCGGCAGTTAATCAGATCTCGATAAGTCGCGAGCATTTCCCGCGCGACGACGTCCCAGCCAAACTCTCTCTGCATCCAGCTCCGCCCGCGCAATCCCATTTCTTCCAACGGCGATTCATTTAGCGAATCGATCGCCTTCGCCAGCTGTTCCGGGCTGTTGGGGACGCACCGCCCGCAACCCTTTCCGTCGACTTGCTTCCAGGGCGTGCCGTCGCCGACGATCACCGGCACCCCGTGCGAAAGCGACTCAGCCACTACCATGGAAAAGTTTTCCTTGAATGAAGGCACGACGCAAAGATCCGCTTCATGAAACTGCCGGCCCTTTGTTGCTTCATCGATTGGGCCGCGAAATGTGACTCTGCGATCAAGCGACAGCTCAGACACCAGACTTTCAAGCGATTGGCGATATGATGGCTCACCATCGCCGCAGACAGACAAAGTCACATCACTCTTGATTCGAGTCAGGGCTTGCAACAGATTTTCGATCCCTTTGATTGGATGCAGGCGTCCCAGATAAAGCAAACGGAGGTTACCGTTCCTTTTGTTCGGACCATCATTCAAATCAGGAAGACCGATCCCGTTGTGAATCACCTTCGCCTGCGTCCGCCGGATGCGTGGCCAACTTTCATCCTTCTCTTCTTCACTGGTGAAGTGCAGCAGGACCCTCTTTGGATCACACAGACCGTTGCAGACTTTCTCCCAGACTGACTTTGCCCTCCCACGCGTAGTTCCCTGCCAGCGCTGCAGTGCGCCGCGCGGCGACCAAACCACGGGCTTGCCGAGTATCCTGCACACAAACAGAGTGGGGATGGTAGGAAACGAATAGGTTGCCGTCAGATGCACGACGTCGGCCCAGCGCGCCATCGACCACAGATGCCTCAAGAGTCCCGGCGAGATACTCTGGCCCCACCGGCGCCGGCAGTAGTAAACGTCGTAGCCCGCCGGAAAACGCGTGGGAAACGCCGGCACAGAAATTCGGCGACGGGTTTTCGGTCCATCGCTGTCCGTTGTGAGTACCTTCAGATAAATGTCCGAGTGATGCGCGAGCGCGTCGCATAGTCCGGGTACGGAATGACAGAGTCCGCCCCAATTCCTGGCGGGATAAAACGCCGGCGTGACGTGCAGGACTTTCACTAAGAGGCCGCTCCTCTTGAGCTGTAGCCACGGACTGGGCGACTCGCCACCGGCGCCGCGGGGGCCCCCATTTCACGAAAGATGATCCCGTCAAATCTTTCCTTGAATCGCTCGAAGGTAAAATTAGTTTGCCAGCGGACCTGACCGGCCGCGCCGAGACGCTTTCGCAAATCGGGATCGAGGCACAGCGAAGTAATCGCGTGTCCGAGTTGCTCTACGTTGTCATAATCCACCAGCAATCCGGTTTCACCGTCGCGCACCACTTCCGGCGTGGCGCCGCTGTTGGCCGCAATCACGGGCTTCGCGTGATACATCGCTTCGAGGAAGACAAAACCGAAACCTTCCGCCGCGCTCGGCATGATAAAGATATCGCTGTCGCGATAGTACGCACGCAAGGCCTCATCGGTGACATTACCGGCAAACTCGACATGCTCAGCCACGCCCAGATCCGTTGCCAGTGTTTTGTGTCGCGCTAAATCTGATCCGCCGCCCACGATGACGTAGCTCAGGTCGGGAATTCTGCTAAGCACTTTGGGGAGCGCCCGCAATACCACATCGATGCCTTTGTATTGTTCACTCTGTTCCAGGCGACAGACTGAGAGGAGCCGTTTCGTGTTAACCGCGGGCGTGCTCACCGAATCATCAGCCGCCCATTCGAGCGCGTTCGGCAATACATAGACGCGACTCTCTTCCAGTTCATTCGCGGCTGCCGCCATCTTCTTCGTGGTCTCGCTGATAGCGATAAGAAAGTCAGCCTTCTGCAAGGCGCGTCTTTTCATTGGGGCCAAACGCTTCCAGGCGTCGATGCCATAGAGGATGACGCCATAACGCGATTGAGGCTGACATCGTTTGAGCATCAAGCCAAAGGGCGCGTAATTCACGTGACCGATAAGCGCGAGATCTATCGGCTGGTGCAAAGCAAGACCCAAGGTCCGCCACATCAGGGCCCGGCGATTTCCACTAAACGCCTCAAACGATACATTCTTCAGGGCTCGCGCCCCGTTCGCTACATCCGCCGGTCGATCAGTGCCGATTAGTATTCGCTTGTCGCAGGCTCGCAGTGAGCCGCTCAATTCATTCAACGTCCGGCACACCAACCGGTTATAGGCGGGGATGCCGCCATGAGCCGCGAACGTGGTTGTCTGTAACGCGAGAATCAAAATTGAACCCGACTAGATCGACTCAGTGAGCTAAAGTTGTTTAGAAACAGCCAGAGAGGGTCAAGCTAGCACCATTAGTTTTTTGGAGTCCGCGCTTGGATGACGCCCGCTTGCATGACTGCTTCGGCGATGACCTCTTGGCCTTCAGGAGTCGGATGGGCGTCTTTGTGGTAATGCAGCCAGTGCCCAACTTGTTTGCTCTTAGATTGAAACGCATCGAGCGAATCAACATACACGATTCCCAGCTTCTTACAATCGGCCGCAACTCGATCAGCGCCCGCGGTGCGACTATATTTCTGATCTTGCCCGAATGTTGAATTCCAAATCTCGTCATAAACCTGTGGGAGATAGGGAATGCCCACTACAATAAGTTTTGCGCCCTGGCGATCGCATTCAGCTTTCGTTTTGGACAAGAGCGCCTGGAAGAGACGCCACTGATATTCATGGCCTGGGCTTACATTCTTCTCAACTACGATGTCCATGTTCGGCCAAAGCGATTGGCCGTTGATTTTGACGTGACTACCGAAAAACAACGCAAGTTTTGATCGCCTTAGATACCTAAATGTCGCTGAGTATTCCAGGATCTCTCGAACCGTGGCTGCGGTGGTCGTGGGTTTTATGCCGACGCCATTGGCGGCTATGGGGTCCCAGTGCCTCTCGACTAGCTCACCGTTCGAGTCGAAGTCAAAGTAATCCCGAGCCCTATTACCGCCGTATATCCACCCGCCCCGATCGGGAGGCAGGAGATCGTAAAGATCAGTAGCATAAGACAGCCCTAATATGACGTAATGCGGACGAAGCTCCGGCCCCTGATCGATGAGCCTGAGGAGATATTGATGCATACTGTATCCAACAACTCCGCTGTTGTAAGTTCGGAACTTACTAGGTGAGTAAGCTGCGTTAAGCTTCGTTTCGAGGACTTTACCCCAAGTCTGTTCCATTGACACGCCAACTGCGTATGTGTGGGAATCGCCGAGTATTAGTAAGCGGGTGCACGATTCGTCTTCGTCCTTGTTGTAAGGAGAATCGTTCATGAAAAGCGAATTGATATTCCCGGTAACATCGAACTCTGAGGTTGCCGTCCGAAATGAACCGAGCGTTGGTTTCCAGCCCCACCGGTTATCTGCAATCCATTTCCCGCCTTCGCCTTGATAAATGTCTTGTTTGTTTTCTCTGTACTCAAGAATCCTAAACGCTACTTCACAAAGTCCGAGACCAACTAGCGTGGAGAGGATCGAGACGACTAAACCAAAAACGAATTTTCGCCGCCGCGAGAGTGGCTTCGTCCTGGTCACAACAATTCGTTTCGTGATAATTGACATACACGTCAAAAAGCATCAATGGTCAACTTTCCATACGACACTCATCGATAAACCACGCGAGCCAAGGCACTCACTTCCCTCTGATGTGAGATCTGTTTCTCTCGGGCCCACCACAACAAGAGATATCCGAACAGAAGATTCTGCAGGATGTTTCCGAAAAGGATCTCGGCGCTTGAACCGATGCCGTTTAGAAAGAAAACAAAGAAAGCGATGAACACGGCCTGTCCGCCGGCGCCGGATTTCAAAGTCCCAAAGATCTTTTCCAGCGCGGAAATCGCGACTCCCTGAATCATCATTACAAACACGGCTCCGTACCAACCAAAATTGATAAAGGCCTCGCCTAGAATGCTGACACCAAATGTTGTCGTCTTAATCCCTTCTTCGGACGCGATCCCATAGTTCACTGCATAAAACCCGTTCGCGCTGCCGGCCAGCGGCTTGTTCGGCCAAATTGCTCTTGGAATCAGAGTCACAGCGAAATACGAGTAGGTGCGTCCATATTGATAGGGGACCTCAGCAGGCGTCATTGAGTGGATGTAGGCCACCTGATGGATAAAGTCGGCGCGGCTGGTAGCGCTCGATGTAGCTTCCTCCAGGTTTCGACTGCCGACAAAAGTCTCGGCCCAGTAAGTAGCGGCCTGTTTGATCCAGAGCGAAGCCCTATCAATTGAAGACATCTGGACGCCTACAGAGCTATCGTCCAGACGCAGTTGTTGGCGATATTCCGACTTGACCGGCGAAAGAAAGAGAATCAAACCGAACACGCACGCGGCTACCGGGACCGAAATGCGGCGCGTGTATAACCACCTCACGACAAAGAGCACCCCGATCGGAATCAATGCTTCTTCCAGGACGCCGGTCGAGATTCCATGCAGCGCGGTAACAGCTACCAGCGCATACAACCAAGCGGTGTACCACTTTGACGACTTCCGCCCGTAAACCAGCCAGCCGAGCACGCCGATGACCACATAAACCTGATTCTGCAAGAGCGTGAGCATTGCCGACAGCGGCACTTGATATTCTTCCGGAATGATCGCTCGTAAATTAAAGAGCAGCGGCAGCACTACTCCCAGCAGCAAACAACAAAGCACTGCCTTGGACTTATTGAGATGTAACTGAGCTACCGGAAGAGCCTGCTTGAAGGGTGCCTTCTGCAGCGAGTAGTAGCCGACCTGGAGCGCCGCGATTCCGATAATTGCGAGTAGCAGGGCCGCGGTTACGTCGGAATCATCCAGCAACCTGGTCTCGCCCTGCGCCAACTCGATCACCGCATCGCGCGTAAAGACTGGAATTGCAAACTGAAGCGCGAAAGCTATGCTGAAGATCGGCATGGTGGGCAGGCCGGTTTCCTTGCGGGCAAAATAGCGCGCGGTGGGGTATAGACAAATCTCAAGCAACACAACTGCCAGGAAGACATGCCAAATGTCATAGCCAAAATCTGCGAGTATTAACGGAAGAACTATGGCCGTGACGATCCCGCCCGCAAAGAAAACCTTCAGCAGGTGGATGCTGCCGGCACGACGCATGATCAGAGTCGATGTTCGGGTAATCATTTGGTCTTTGTGGACTAAACTACGCAGGCTGTCGCTCGGGGCTTTATTACGGACAGTACCGCCGCTACCGTGCCATCGGTCGCAGCTTCTACGCTGTAGTCGGCAATCCATTTTTGCGCGTTCGCGCCGTGCTCAGCTATCAGCGAAGGGTTGCCGGCATAGACCGACATCGCTTCAGCCAGGGCATCGACATCGCCCGCTGGAAAGAACATGCCGGTATGGTCCGAGTGAACCAAATCCGGACCGCAACCAACTCGGTCGGAAACGATGGCGGGCACGCCGCAGGCCATCGCTTCGTTTACTACCAGGCCCCAGGTTTCCGTGCGGGACGGCACAATCAAGACCGCTGAAGTTGCATAAGCGCCGGCAATTTCTTTCTGGTTTAGAAACCCCGTGAACGTCACTGGAAGATTGTTCAATTGCGCGTATTCTTCGCATGCGAGGCGCAGCCTTCCGTCGCCGACCATTAGCAGGTGAGCGTTACTATTACGTCCTCGCAATTTCTCGATTGCCTTGAGCGCGTCCAACGGTCGTTTGTTATCAAGAAACTTCCCGACAAAAACGAAAACAATGGAATCGTGAGGGATACCCCACTTGTCGCGGAGTTCAGCCGGGCGAAGTCTCGCTCTTGCTGCCTCCGAGGCGAACCGTTCGTTATCAACAAAGTGCCGGACGGGAAAGAATGAGGACGAATCAGCGCCATAGAATCTGTAGAATTCTTCGTTCAGCTCGCCGACGGTCAGATAACGGCTAAACCGTGGAATCCAACGGCCGAGGATCATTCGCTTGGCCGTGCGCACGTGCAGAGGCTTCTGATCGAGCAGATGTGAGTCACCACGAATCAGCATCGGAACACCGTACTTCCAACAAGCTCTGATCGCCTGCCATTCGCTCTTCACTCTCCAGCCATTAATAATCCAGACATCGAATTCGCGAGACGCAATGATGTCCGCAATCTCCGGCGCGTCGCAGCCGGAGAAATTAAATCCTGGCAGGCGCGCGACGTTCTTGAGAAAAGCGTGCGGATAATCCTCAAGCAGGGGCAGGTCCCAATGAAAAGTAACATCAAAGCCGGCGCCTTGTTCCGCAGCGTCGGGTTGAAAGCAATAGAAGACTTTGATTTCGATCTCCGTTCGCTTTGCCAAAGAACGGAACCAGGGCGAGTGGTACTGCGTCGGATGCGAAAGAAGAATACCGACTCGGCTTGTCATATAAGGCTAATGCGCGCTCGCGCCGTTGAGCCGCTGACCCAACCAATCCAACACGACCTTCATGCGCCCATCGATTGCGTATCCGTCACGTAACGATCGATCGAGTCCATGGGCGGCAATTCGTTCGCGCTCTGCCGGATGATCCAGGTAGTGCCGGACTTTCTGCGCCAACTCTTCGGGCGTTTCAAAGAAAGCGGCCTCGCGATCTTCTTCAAAGTAGCGCCGCACTTCTGAATTGCGCTCATGCAGCATGAAAGCGCCGCAAGCTGGAATCTGAAATGTGCGCGCCGTAATTAAGTCGCCTGAACTCGATCCTTTTCCGGCCTCGCTCAGCAAGCCCAAACAAATCGACGAGCCGCGAATTGCCCGAGTGTAGTCTGCACCGGTAACTTCGCGACCCACGATCGACGCGCCTAGATTAGGCGAGCGGCTCTTTCCCCATTGACAACCCCAAATCTTGAGATCGATTGCGGGCAATTGGTGGCGCAAAGCGGAGAGCAAAGCTTCTTTCTTTCGCGACCACGTGCCGATGAAAACCACGTCGCAACCGTAAATCTTTCGCTCCGCTTCCGTGAGTTGTACGGGCTGGTGCAACTCCGGATCGTACCCGGGCTCAAGAAAGCTTGCTTTCTGTATATGCAACTGCGTCTTCATGTCCCCGACGCCATAGGTCTTGGTGCTGAAGACGTGGTCATACAGCGGCAGGGAACGCGGAATATAGGGTCCGTGCGAAAGAAAACTTACATCCGGATAATAGTTAATCGCGATCACGCTTTGATCGCGGCACGATTGAAGAATACTGGGATGCACCCAGTTGCCCTTGAAGACGAACAGACAATGCGGCTTGAACTCGTTAATCGATCTCAGCACGTCTCGGCTTAATTGATTGACCAGCAGCGGTCTGAAAATCTTGCGCAGCCCTTTTCCGATCGTGCCCCGCCATTTATTAGTAACGTAATGGCTCTCATCCAACACTTGAGTTGATTGCCCCAGGCGCTGCAACGCGGCAAACGAAGCCCGCGCGTCAGAGCCAAGCCACGTTTCGCCGATGCAAAGAATTCGAAAAGCTGGAGTCGCCATTCAACTAGACGTAAAGCGCCATCAAGTTCGCGACGCCCTGTTCCATCGAGAACGATGACGATTCAACTTTGGCAAGTGATTCTTCAAATCCGGGACGCGGAAGATTCATCAGATCCAGCGTCGCATTCGCCCACGCTTTCGCTCCCGCCGACAATGGCAGCACGGTAACCAGTTCGGGCACGACGATCGCCTCTGCCGGCACGCTTCGTGACATCACAATCGGCAGACCCGCTGATTGCGCTTCGACGATACCCAGGCCGAGTCCTTCTTTTGTCTCTTCCAGACTGGGCCAGACGAGCACGTCCGCCGAGCGCATCAGTTCCGGAACGTCGTCACGAAAGCCGAGCAACCGCACGCGATCTTCCAGGCCTTTCTCTTTCACCACCCCGCGAACGTTCTCTTCCTGATCACCCGTGCCCGCAAACACCGCCGCGACGTTTTCACCCGCGCTTGTGAGATGTTCGAGCATTTCGAGAACAAAGCAAGGGTTCTTGTACTCAACCAGCCTCCCGACAAACAACAGAATCTTCGTCGCCGGATCGAGACCGAGAGCGCGGCGGAACTCGACTCGATCAGGGCGAGCTGCGGCGAACCTCGCAGTGTCAACTGCGTAATGAATAATCTGGTGACGCTTCGGATCTCGTTCACGGCTTCCGAGTAATGATTCCAGGGCGTCCGAGGAAATTCCCACAATCTGGTCGGCCATGCGCAGACACACCTGACGCATCGGTTCGCGTGCGAGTTCTGCCTTGATCCAGCTCGGTGTAGGCAAACCCAGTGAGGTGTTATGCAAATGGATGATTCGTTTGCGGAACGGCAAGCCCGCCGAAGCCGCCAGATAAGCGGCGCTCATGATGTCATGATGACAATGAAGAATGTCGTAGTGCCCGCGCTTCATCACTTCACGCAGCGATAAAAGGAACCGCCGCTTATCGCCGAGCTCATATCGAGAGTGAATCACTTCCGCGCCCAGCCGCCGCGCCTCCTCATCGAGCCTTCCCTTTCTTCCCAGCACACAGAAAAACGTCCAGTGATACTCGGGACAATCGCGCGTGGCAGCGCGAAAGACTCGGAATAGCCAATTCTCAACCGCCTGCTGATCGAGATTCTCGACGATGTGCAGAAGACGGATGGGCGTTCGCGGACACTCGACGGCGCCGGCGCTGACCATTGCTTTGCGTGAGACTTCCAAAGGCTGTACGGACATTACGCTATTGGTCGCTGCGGTAGATCTCCAGCAGGCTGGCGGCTGAATTCTCGATCGAGAATGGCGACCGTGTGATCGCATCAATGCATTCACTTGGGTTGGCCTGGCCGAGGTTTAGCAAACGCCGGACTTCGTCGGCCCAGTCGCGCGGCTTGAGATCAAGTGAAAGGAATTTCACCAGGCCCGGAATAACAACACACTCCCGCGGCGTCGTGTCTGAGGCGAGCACACGCAAACCCGCGGCCTGCGCTTCGACCACGACCATGCCCAGCCCCTCGGCGAGCGAGGGAAACAGCAAGAGGTCCGAACCCAACATCAATCTCGCAACGTCAGCGCGCCCACTTAGAAACCGAACACGTTGAGCGACGCCCCAATCGTTCACCTTCGCCTTTAGTCTCTTCCGTTTCTCTTGCCCTGAGCCAACCATCAACAACTGCACTGTTTCATCGCGGGCAAAGGATTCCCTGAAGACCTCCAGCGCAAAGTCAGGATTCTTCTGCGACATCACGCGGCCATTCAGCGTAACCTCTTCCCCATCCAGTCTGCCGACAAACAAAATGATTTTTGCCGACTCGTCCCAACCGAACTCGTGGCAAACCTCTGCATGCGCGCTACGGTAGTCGCCGGCAAACTTACTTGCGTCAAATCCACAGTTAACTACCCCCACACCGCGAAACGTTGGGGCGCGAAATCCGTATTCGTCGATCGCTTGCCGCGAAGTTCCGAGGATGTGCGTGGCCAGGCGTTTGAGGATTCGCCTGCCGCTCGATATGGAGATCGCGCGGACGCGATCGTTCGCATATTGAGATCGATGACGAATGGCGCTATGAACGTGCGCGATTCTGATGCGCGGCAAACGTCCCAGCCCCATCGCAAAATGCAAACCGGCGATATAGTCCTGATGATCGTGGATCACATCGTAATTGCCGGCGACCAGTATGCGGCGAAACTCGCGAATGAAGCCTGCCGTATTGCGGCGCGTGAAAGGGACGTAGAACAACCGCGCGCCCAGAGCTTTTGCTTCTTCGTCGAACACGGATGGTTCACCACCGGTCAGCAGAATGTCGCATTTCACTCTCACCGGAAGGCTTCCTTCCGCCTCGCGAAAGTACTTCAGCAGAGACATCAGCCAGGTTTCGGCGCCGCCGACACTGAGGACTGAAAACACCTGCAGCACGCGCAACTCGCGCTTCATGCTGGACGCTTCGACCGCCGGGACGATCGACGTGCTTTGATGAACTGCCAAACTCTTTGAGGCTACTGAAGCAGACATCAGTGACTGTTGCTTAGAAGTTCGGCGGCTTTGCGGTCGCCGCGTCTTTGCGCCTGAAAGAAGCGGCGCTCGCGCGAATTCATAAAGAGCGGCCGCAATTGGTCCGCAATCACAGTCTTCAATTTCTGCTTCGGCGCTGCGTCGCCATTGGATCTGAACGAGTCCAGCAATCGAGCGGAGACTACCTGGGCCTCAAGCAGGTTCAGCAAGTAGTGCTCGCTCAGCCGCTCTTTGGGAATAAGGTGTGTCAGCTTCAATGAAGCGAAAAGGCCGTTACCCAACCCAAGATCACAGGCCGTCGCCGCCAGATCAAGATCGCCTGCCGAGAGCAGGCTCGAACCCATGCGGTCTAACACGACTTTCCTTTTGCCGTTCGCGTGGTAAGCGGCGTACTCCGAAGCGACGCGCCGGCGCACGCAAAGCCCGGCCCCGTTGGGTGCGGTTTGTTCCAGGCAGGAAATATTCGACCAGGAGTCATGCGCGAATTCGTTAATCGCCAAACGCCGCCAGTAGCGCCTGGTCCATTCCGGCGGTGTTTCCTCGAATTGCGGCCGCACCTGGCCACTGAAGGCCCCAATCATCGGCCACTGGCCGGCGATCCTGATCACCTCGGCGAGATAATCAGCATCCAGCACGTTATCGTCATCGACAAAGACCAGAACCTCGCCGGTCGATTCACTGATGCCGCGCAGCCGCGCATGGGTTAGGCCCAACTTCTCTTCTCTGATATGACGGGCGTGCGAATGCCACGAAAGATCAATCGCGCCGGCCAAATGTTCATTGCTCGCATTATCAATCAGCAGATACTCCCAGCGATCATTCGCGAGCGTTTGATGCTTCAGCGCCTCGATTACTTTGCGGAGGTAGTCGGGCCGCGGATTGTGCGCACAGGTGATGATTGACAGAGTTGGATCCATTGCAGAAGTGAGAACGTTATCCGGGCAGCGCCTTCAGCTTTGGCGGCGCTCCGTTCTTCAACCTGACTATCACCTGAACCATTCGGCTGGGCATGAATCGCCGCAGGATTACCCGCGGCGGCAGCAGCGAAAAAGGGTTTGCGCTCCACGCGCGCGCGATCAGTTTTAGCGCCGCGGCTCGCTGCCGATGATAGAGAATCAGGTGCTCGCTCCAGGCTAAATCCTCGAGCATCCTCACCCGCGCATGAATCTCTTTGGGAAATCCCGGCAACGGAATCCCGTTTCTGACCAGGGCGCTGCGATCTTCGACTTCAGACGCGCTGGGGTCGGGCGAACTCAGATCAAAGGGTTGTGTGGTCAGGCGCTCCTGCGCAACCCTCAGGGCCTTTGTGTAGACCTCGCGTATGCGTTGCGTGGTAATGCCGGCATGCATCTCTTCAAGAATCGTCTGGCGTGCAGCGCGCCCCAGCCGCATTCGTTCCCCGGCGTCACGGATCAGAGAGGCAGTCCTGGCGACAAAAGCTGCCGCGTCATTGAATGGAAGCAGCAACGCGTTCTGGCCGTCGCGGACAATTTCCCGGGCAATTCCCACCGGCGTAGTCAGGCAGCAGACTTCGCTGCTCATTGCTTCCAGTAATGTCACCGGTCCACCCTCAACCCTCGCAGTGACCCAGTAGAAATCCAGTGCGTGATACATTTCCGCCAGTTCGTCCTGATCAGTAATGAAAGGCAGCCAGACGCAACGCACGCCGGCAGATCTCAGGGAGCCGATCAAATCTTTCCAACCGGGTCCCACGATCAAGACTGCAAGCTGATCGATCCGTTGATTGAGACTGATTAGCGCCTCAATGAAAACGTCAAGGCCCTTGCGGTCATCATCATTACTGCTGTTCTTGCCAAAGAAGCCGACCACCGTCGCCGCGTCGGGAATCTTCAGGCGTGCGCGAACCACCGCGCGCTCAGCTTCAGCCGGCGGCCTGAAAGTATCCGCGTCCACCCCATAGGGCACAACGAATACGCGCGACATGTCGGCCCCTCTCTGTCCCAGGTCTTCCGCCCATTCGCTTGAGCCAACCACGATAGCGTCGCCATCAACGTTGTGGCTTACCGCGTCCCACTCGGTTACATGGTGATGACTGGTTACGCAGGGAACCGTTTCACGAAAGCGCGGCAGCCATTCCCGGGATGCGTACGGACAGATGAAGTGAACCAGGTCGAAGTTGCGGATCAATTCGGGTCGTTCGAAAAAGATCGCGTCGATTACCGGCCCCGAGGCGATCGTCGCCTCGATCCATGGATTGAAGTGCGCGATCGCTTTGGCAATCGTTCCAGTAACCCAATAGGTGGAATCGGGAACCAGCAAAACTTTGAGGCGCTTGCTATTCATAAGGTCTCTGCCCCTTGCCGAAACCGCGCGTGACCGCGGGCGAGCATGACCACGAAAATGAAATTCTTGTTCATTCCCATCTGATGTGGAGGACCGTTTTACGCTGGTCGCACGGCTCTACGTAGTCTCCGCGCGATCTTTCTACCCAATACCGAGAATTCACCCCGCTTGAGGTAACGAGCCGCGGTCACAAGGGAGGAAGGCGACTTGTCATTCAACTTGAAAGCGCTGTTGTTCACCACAAAGGCCTGTTGCGTCCATTCCTTCGTCTGTGTTCCTTCAGCAAGTTTGCGAAATACAGCGGTCCGCGGCGCGAAGTCTGCTTCAAGTCTCCACTCCGATTCCGACAAGAGAATTTGTTTCAGGATCTCGCCGGTCCACAACCAGGTGTCATCGATCACCAGCAGACCGTCAATTTTCAGCTTGTCCGCCGTGTAATAGAAATCGATGAAAGGCGCCGGAAACCCATGCCGGCCGTCTATTAAGACGAGATCAAGTGGCTCACATGCCAGCTCGGGCAGAACTCTCTCGGAACTGTCGGCATAAAAGGCAATCTCATCGACCGGGATATTCTCCGCGCGACAATAATCCTTGATGCGTTGGATCTCGTGCTCTGCCGGAGTTATGCAAATATGCCGAGCGCCGGCAAGAGCGAAAAGAACGGTACTCACTCCGCATCCAGTCTCGAGCGTGTGAGAAGAGCTATCAACCCGCTGACTAATAAAATCCAGAACCTCTTCGCCGAGGCCCATCTCAACGAATTGACCGTGTCCATCCCGCTGCACGCGTGGAGGATTTTGCAAGAGGCGGGTGAGATCCATGTCTCGGGGATTTTGCGAATTGATCGAATCTTAGGAGATCGGTGACTCAGCTTTTAAGAGACGCGTTCGATTGGCGCCCACGACCCGTCTTCCAGATAAGTAGAGAGTTCAGGAATCCAATCGTATTCGTTGCGGGGCATGTTGGTCATGCTGACTTGAAACGGGCAAATGTCCCTGACCATTTCAAAGTAGGTGTCACCTCGCCGCTCCGACAGCCAGGCCGTAATCGTGTAGCTGCCCATGTAAAGGCGCAACTTCGGCACCTCGCATTTCAAAACGAACGTTCCCGGCTCTCTGCCAAAATTGGTTTCGGAATCGAAAAGCCAGAAATAGCACGCGTTATAGTTAAAACTGTTCCGCACGTTAAATGCGAAGCACAAGCTCTCTTGCGGATCGACGATGCGGAGCCCAAATTCAAAGCTGATCGGCTCTCCCCAGTGATGAATACCGGGTGACTCAGATGTGTGCACGCGCGCCCAGGCGATATGATTGCCGGCCTTTTCTTTCGGCGCCGCGTATTCGCCGAGAGGCGTCCTGGCATTCGTTTCGTCTCCCAGATACAAGGCGACTGCCTGCGCGGTATTGCCATCGAAGCGAGCTCGGCCATCGGCCAGCAAAATACATCTGTCGGCGAGCTGGGACATCGCCTGCATGTTGTGACTGACAAACAGGATGGTCCTTCCCTCCCTGGCCACATTCCCCATCTTTCCCAGGCATTTCTTTTGAAACGCAGCGTCGCCGACGGCCAGCACTTCGTCGACCAGGAGGATTTCCGGTTGCAGGTGTGCGGCGACAGCGAACGCCAGGCGCACGTGCATGCCGCTCGAATAGCGCTTGACCGGCGTGTCGATAAACTTCTCGACTTCGGCAAAGGCAACGATCTCGTCGAACTTTCGATCAATTTCGGCCTTGCGCATTCCCAGGATTGCGCCGTTGAGATAAATATTTTCGCGCCCGGTCAATTCCGGATGAAAACCCGTGCCGACTTCGAGTAGAGAACCGACGCGCCCGTGAATCTCGGCGCCACCTTTTGTAGGCTTGGTTATCCGCGAGAGAATCTTCAGCAGCGTGCTCTTCCCTGCACCGTTGCGGCCGATGACGCCGACGACTTCGCCCGGTTTTACTTCGAATGAAAGATCGTCGAGAGCCCAGATGTATTGCGATTCTCTGATTTCGGATTGCGGATTACCATTACCGTTCGAACTGGAAATAGCCGACCGCAAACGCCGAAAAGGAAAGCCGGCAGCGCCGGTGACGACGTCACGCAGCGCTCGATAGCGTTCCTGTTGGCCGATGCGGTACTGCTTGCTCAGGCCTTCACACTTGATTGCGATTTCACTCATCGAGCAGATGCAGTCAGGACACTGCCACAAGAGCCTACCTGAAAATACCGTCCGCCAGCTTACCTGCGGCTCGACGAACGCGGAGTTGCATCGGCGCCGAAGCCTTCCAGTAAGCCAGATTCGCCGCGGCCGCCACCGCGTCATTAGCTTTAGCGTAGCGCTCGGCCTGCGCTAATGCCATATGCAATAGTCTGTGAAGGCCCTGGCGCCGATCAAAGTCCGGATGACGATCCGCGAAGAGATTATTCAGCAGTTCGACAGCGGGCAGATTCTCCGCCGTTCGGGCTTTGCGCGCTGAATCGTTTGCCTCGAAAACCCGATAGCAGGAAAGCACTTCGGACGTTACCACTCCGCCTGCCAAACTAATCGCTCGAGCCCACATTTCACAATCCAACACATACGGCAAATCAAGAAGAAAACCTCCATGACTCTCGTAGAACGCGCGGCGCACAACCACTCCGGGTGCCTGGATCGGGGTGCGGTAAAAGAAGCTGTCGACTACCTGCGCGCCGGCTTCCAATTCCGGCAGACGCTCTGTGACCCCGATAATCACATTCTCGTGATCGACAAGAAACGAGCGACTGGCAATCAACGCGGCCTTTGGATGATGTTCAGCAACATCGGCCAGGCGCCGGTAGAATTCCGGCAGAACGTAATCATCGCTATGGATAATATGGACCAGCTGGCCCCGGCTACGCCGGATACAAGTGTTGAAGTTGGCAGCCATTCCTTC
This sequence comes from Blastocatellia bacterium, assembly GCA_003168335.1. GTDB lineage: Bacteria > Acidobacteriota > Blastocatellia > Pyrinomonadales > Pyrinomonadaceae > UBA11740. The sequence goes on from PMSM01000014.1 coordinate 122,758, forward strand.
ATTCACAGGTTTGCGATAAAAGAACACCCTGCCGTTTCCGCATTCGCGCACAACCGCTTCAGGGTCATCTTCGGTCGAGCAATCATCCATGACCTCAATCTGCATTTGCTCAGGCCCGGGATCCTGTGCGAGCACGCTGTCCAGCGTCTGTCTGAGATAATGCGCTGAATTAAACACGGGGATCATTACAGACCACAGGGGACGCGAGACACCTTCTCGTACTGGTTCAATGCGGGGCGGGTGCAGTTTGCCGTTGTTCATTTACGTACTCGGTTGTGGAAGCGTGCGGGCGGCCCGGCTTACGATCTTGCCGGCAGATCCAAATTCCCTCAAATCACATCCGCGAACTCCGCTTCCATGCGGCGGAAATAGTAAAGGCCGCCAATCAGTATCAGAATCACGACCACGACTGAAACTGCCAGCAGCGCGCCCGGTCCTCCACTCTTGCCCAATAGCGCCCAGCGAAAGCCCTCCACGACTCCGGCCATCGGATTCAAACCATAAAGCGCGCGCCAGCGCAGCGGGATTAAAGAGCTCGGATAAGCGACCGGAGTGGCCAGCAGCCAAAACTGGATCACGAAGTTGATGGTGTAGCGGACGTCTCGGTATTTGACGTTGAGCGCTGAGAGCCACAGGCCCACACCGAGCGCGGTGACCATGGCGAGCAAAACGAAGGCAGGTAGCGTGACCACTGCCCAACTCGGGCGGATGCCGTAATAGACCATCATCAAAAGGAGGATCACAAACGCAATGGAAAAGTCGATCAGCCCGCCTAACACGGCGGAGATAGGTATAACGAGGCGCGGAAAATAAACTTTTGTAATGAGCCGCTCGTTGGCCACCAAACTGTTGCTCGACTCCGTAAGCGAATGCGCAAATAGTTGCCATGGCAAGAGCGCGCAGTACACAAAGACGGGATAAGGAATTCCATCCGAAGGTATTTGCGCCAGGCGGCCAAAGAACAAGGTGAACACAACCATCATGAAGAATGGCTGGATGATCGCCCAGGCGGCGCCGAGTACGGTCTGTTTGTAGCGGACTTTAAGGTCACGCCAGGTGAGAAAGTAAAGTAACTCACGGTACTCCCACAGCTCCCTAAGCGCGAGCGAACTCAGACCCGTTTCCGGCTTGATGAAGAAAGTCGGAAAGCTGCCGGAAGCTATTTCGAACGGAGGCGCCTTAAGCACTGGCGGTAAGCTGGACATTTGTCTGGGTAACCCCTCGCCCTTACGAACCCGCAACCGAGCTCCCCTCTTCCTTGTCAGCGTCCTGGCTGTAATAGCTCTGGTGGTAATAGCGCTGGTAGTAATAATAATCGTGCGAGCGCACGCTGACATTGTTCAGCACCACACCGAAAATCTTCGCGCCTACGTCGAGCAGCAATTGGCGCGAGCGACGCACCACGCCGCGCGAACTCTTGCCGCCGTGCACGACCAGGAGCACCCCGTCCACTACTGATGCGATCAGCACGCCATCGGTGAACGAACTGATGGGCGGCGAGTCGATCACAATGTGCGTAAACTTGCTGCTGAGTACCGCGATGAGTTTGCGCATTTGATCCGAACCGAGCAGTTCTGCCGGATTCGGCGGGATCGGTCCGGCGGTCAAGACGTGCAAACCTGAAGCCTCGTCCCTGGCGATCGTCTGCAACATCTTTTCCTCGGTCATCTCGCTCGAAAGAATCGAGCTGAGCCCTTCCCGCTCAGCCAGATCAAAAATCGAACGCAAACGCGGCCGGCGCATGTCCGCGTCGATAATCACGACGCTGTTTCCTGTCTGCGCGAGGCTGATCGCCGTATTGACCGCCGTCGTGGTCTTGCCTTCGCCGGGGAGACTGGACGTAACCAGCAGGGTCCGGGGCGCGCGTCCCGCGGTTGAAAGCAGCACTGAGGTGCGCAATTGCCGGTAAGATTCGGCCAGCGCCGAACGACCATTCACGTGCAGCAGCAATTCAGGATTGCCGCCGTTACTGCCGTTACGCTTTTGTATGGACGTGGCCGATGAAAGCAAACGCCGCCGGGCCGGGCCCGCTCCCATCGCCGGGATCACTGCCAGCGCCGGCAACCGCAGGAACTTTTCGACGTCATCGGTTGAGTGAATGCTGTCGTCGAGATACTCGAGGAACAGCGCCAGACCCACTCCGAGCGCCAGGGCGAGCACAAATGCCAGCATCACCGAGCGCATGCGCGCCGGACCCACCGGAAAGTCAGGCACGATCGCGTAATCAACAATCGAAATGTTGTTGGGGCGACCGGCCAGGACCACATCGTTCTCTTTCGAGCGCTGGAGCAGACTATCAAGCAGTCCCTTGTTCGTCTCGATCTCCTGTTGCAGGATGCGATAGTTGATCGCTGCTTCGTTCTGCGTGACGGTCTCGCCCTTCTGCTGATTGAAAGAGGTACGGAGGGCTTGTTCGCGGCTGAGCGACTGGCGATATTTGGTTTCCAGGTTGGTCAGCAGGGTGCTCGTGTTACGGGTGCGCATCTCGTTCAAATGCTTTTGCACCTCAGCAATCTGCTGATCGACTTCCTTTACTTCCGGTGCTTCATCGGTAGCGTCAACCAGCAACTGCGCCCGTTTCTGTTTTAGATCCGCCAGCTTCTGCTCCGACTCGTTGACGTCCTTGGCGCCGGCTTCGGCGAGCGCGCTGGCGGCCCCGGGCGCTTTTGCGGCGTTGTACTCAGCCTCGGCCATCTTGCGATCGTTCTCGGCCTCGAGTAATTGCTTGTTAAGCCCGGCGAGGCGTTCGACCACGGTGTTTTGACTGGCATCGAGAGAGAGAATCTGATTGCTCTTCGCATAGGCCACCAATTTTTCTTCGTCGGTGCGGATCGTAGCTTGCAACTCGGCCACACGCTTGGAGAGAAACTCGCTGGTACTGGTGTTGGTTTCGTTCTTCTTTTCCAGATTGGAACGCACAAAGGCTTCGGCGACCGCGTTGGTGATCTTCGCGGCAATGTCCGGATCGCCGTGGGTGTAACCGATGTCGATTAGCCGGGTCTCTTTATATATGCCGGCGCGGCTTTCGCGCACTGGTTCAACCCGCAACCCGCCCTGGAGCGCGCCGACATACGGCGCCAGGCGTTTTGCCTCACCGAGGTCATCGCTGGAACTGGCCGGGGCAACTGTCGCAGTCAGCGGTAGTTCGTTCGGTTGTTTGCCGGCATCTTTCTTCTCCGGGCCAGACACCCCCCACATCTGCATTATCGTCTTCCAGGTTGAACGAGGTTGTGACGACTGCGGACGCAGGAAGGCCTGGTTGTGCTCGAGGTCGAGCGTCTTGACTACGCGCCGCAAAAGACCGGGACTAGTCAGAATTTGCAGCTGGGTGTTGAAGTAAGCCGGATCGTTCACCGGGCTGTAAATCATGGGCGCGGTTTTTCCCGCGTACATCGGATTATTTTCAAGGTCAACCTGTACGCGCGAAGAGGCTTCGTAAACGTCTGGTTTGCGGGCGACGTAAATCGTGGCCAGCGTAGTAATCAAGGCGGCCACGCCGATCACCAGCCACAGACGCTTGCGTATCGCCCGCCAGTAGTCCAACAGATGGACCTCGCCTTCGAGGCCGGACTCGCCATAGCCATAGGCAGGCGAACGATAAGCCGAGGCCTCGTCCATGCGCCGATCAATGTCACCGGGATCGTCCTCACGCTTTACCATTTTGGTTGCTTCGTTCATTGTTCTACCTTCAAATTCCAAATCTCAAATGTGAGATCTCAAATCGTATATTCAAGGAATTACTCTTATCGGAAGCTGCGCCATTGAGGGCGCCACAGCACCCACCAAACTTCGGATGATGCTCTTGCCGGTCGACTCCTGCACTTCCACGATGTCGTTAGGCTGGAGCATGACGTCCTCGGCCCGCTTGCGAGCAATCGCGGTTAGATTCACGTAGATCTCGGACTTTTCACCGCCGGGCTGCTGCCTGACAATGTGTATGTGATCTGTCTTGGAGTCTCGCAGCGGGCCACCGGCCATCGCGATAGCGCGCGAGACAGTGATGGGCTCTTTCAGCGGCAGGGACTTCGGACTGTAGACATTCCCTACGACGTAAACCTGCTCAGCTTCAGGAATCGTCACGATGTCGCCTGATTGCACATAAGGGTTGGCTTTCTCTTCACCGCGCAGCGTATCGTTCAGGCGCAAAGTGATAAACGCGCCTTCGCCCGAGGGGGAATCAGCGCTATCTCCGCAGATATCCGTCCGCGGCGCCCGCACAATATTAATAGTTTGTCCGGCTTTGTCCGACGGTCCCTTGGCAAAGCTCAGCAGCTCGAGTAAGCGCATGCGCCGCTGCATCTGGTACCGGCCCTGTTCGTTGACGGCGCCGATCAAGGCGACTTCGCGCGCGTGATACTCCTTAAGGAAAACATCGACCTGCGCGTTGCGATAATATTTTAGATAGCGCCGGGAGATCTCTGTCGCCAGTTCGCCCTCACTCTTGCACGCCGCCTGAATCTCTCCGTCGATCAGCGGCATGCGGATCATTCCGTTGCCATCAACACGCACCGCGTCGCGCGAGAGTTGTGGGCGATTCATGATCCGTATGTCCAGCACATCACCCGCGCCAATGCGATATCGTTGACCCGCTTGCGCCGCCGGATCTGATGAGGGCGCCGCCTGAGTCGGCGGGGGCTTCGAGTCCCCGGATTGAGCTTTCGCCGTGGAAGCCAAACCGAAGGCTACGAATGCCGTCAGCACTGCGCCATAGATGAACCGGAGATGATTGCGATTGTCTTTCATGGTGTTCACTTTCCACCGAGGCCGATGCGTCGCGAAAGCAAGGCTTCGCGCATGTGATTGGGGTGGGCCAGGTTCAGCACCGTATTGCTGACCAGTACCAGCAACTCTCCGTGCTCGCGCAGAAACGTGCCGGTGAGCGGGCTGTCGTCGGTCTTGACGATGACTCCTTCCCTTACCCACTGCCAGAATTGCTTCTGCGTGGTCCAGAACTCTTTGCGGTCGCGGCAAATGATCAGCGCCGTTTTCCTCTTCTTCTTTTTCTTTTCTTTCTTTGGCATTTCGTTCTCGATCGGACCCTAAACACACTTTCCCCTCAAGCGTGCTCTGCTCGATAAACTCAAAGACCGAGAAGACGCGCGGCGACCCCGAAGGGAAACCTCTTTAGCGAGGCAGCTTCAAATTTTCAAAAGTGGCACAGACTTCAGTCTGTGACTCTCATCATCTTCAATTTCCTCGAAGGGGGACATCACAGACTGAAGTCTGTGCCAACGCCATCTCGAAACAGACGTGAGACCAACTCAGCACGTCGCTTGACGCCAAACTTCACAAAGATATTTCGCAAATGAAACTTCACTGTCTGTTCGCTTACCTGCAATCTGGTTCCGATCTCGGCATTGGTAAATCCCTGCGCGCAGCACAGCGCAACTTGCGCTTCTCGACGGCTCAAGCTGGCGACATCGACCACCCGCTTAACTGCCCGTCCCAGCGCTCCGATGCCGTGTTCGTCTTCCCATCCTTTCGGGTAAGCAGGCAAACCGACCGCGCGGCGCCGGGCCAGGATCTCTTCCGGAGAGAAAACCAGAAAGACCAGCGGCGGCTGGTGGCCGGCATTGTGGCCGGCGACCCGTTGTCGTTCGATGCTGAGTTTGTTGACGAGACCGGTCACACCCCGACGCACTGTACTGTAGCCATTTATGCCGGTCAGGCTCATTAGGCGACGCGTGGTTATCGCGGCGACGCGCGTTCCGACAGTCGCAATTTCAGCCAACATCGCGGAATAAAGTTGGTGTTCGGTTACCGTGTGACTAAGCGTGACCAGGGCCATTGCCTGCTCGGCGAGAGAGTGTTCTGGATTCTCTCCTAAAGAGTAGGTTGCTGGAGCGAAGGCCGCCGAAGTTAATCCCTTGCCACTATGCATTTGTGTGTTCTCGGAATCGCGAAGGCCGGAGGGGCGAAAGCCGGCACGGAAATCTCGAAGCTGCTGTGCTTGCTAGAGGCCGCCGATGCGTTCTAAACCCCGCTCGCATCAGGGTCCCGGTCCATTTCATTCGATTAGGGGCAAGAGACTAAATGGTTTGGTTCTGAACTGTCAAGAACATTTACCGAATCCTCCTTTTAGCAACTATTGATCGTACTTGCACCCTGCTTACTTACGATGTAGGCTTCTTCGCTCTCGCAAACCAGGGGATACAAAGCCCGCTTTGATCGCAGATCTCTCACTGGCACAGGAATGACTGCTGGTAACACCACTCCAATGGTTCGACAATATCGGGAGCTGAAATCTCAGCATCCCGGGACGCTGCTTTTCTTCCGTTTGGGAGATTTCTATGAATTGTTCTTTGAAGACGCAGTAATTGGCGCGCGGGAATTGCAGATTACGCTGACGGCGCGGCACAAAGAACGCGGCGATCCCATGCCCATGTGCGGTGTGCCGCATCATTCAGCCGCAAACTACATCGCCAAACTCGTGCGCAAAGGCTATCGCGTGGCTATCTGCGAACAGACCGAGGAGGCATCAAAAACGAAAAAGCTGGTGCGCCGCGAAGTCGTCCGCGTGGTAACGCCCGGAACGCCAATCGATCCGCAATTGCTCGAGCCACGCGAATCCGTCTACCTCGCCGGCGTCTGTGCGAGCGGAGAGACAGTCGGAGCGGCTTTTCTTGACATCTCAACCGGAGAATTTCGGGCGACGCAGGCGAGCGGACCCGATGCCTGGCCGCGGATAGTTGCCGACATCGAGTCGTACGGGCCGCGTGAGCTTCTCTTCCCTGCTTCGCTGGGACCACTCGTGCGAGCGGGTTTTGCGAATACGCCACACACGGCGCTGCTGCCGTTGCATGCATCCCCGCAGTCTTCCGAGCTAACGAACGGGACCGATGGGAACCGTCCTGACATAGTTACTCCGGACGTTTATGCCGGCGCGACGCTCACATCGCTTGATGACTGGCTCTGGCAGCGCGAAGACAGCGCGGCCTTACTAACCAAACAATTCGGTGCGCGCTCGCTGGACGGGTACGGCTTGACGGGCAAGAGCGAAGCAATTCGGGCGGCGGGATCGTGTTTGCGGTATGCGCAGCAAACGCAACGCGCGGGGGCAGCGCACATCAGTGACATCATCTATTTCGAACCACAGGATCACCTCGTCCTCGACCACATCACCGTCCGCAACCTGGAACTCGTCGAGGCACTCGGCGGGACTGGCGTAACGCGTTCCCTGCTGGACGTTATCGATGAAACCGTAACCGGCATGGGCGCACGCCTACTGCGTTCGTGGCTCCTGCGCCCATCGGTCAGGCGCGGCGAGATCGAAGCCCGGCATAGCGCCGTCGCGGAACTTCATGGTTCGCATATGAAGCGCGACGGACTGCGAAGTCTTTTGAAAGAAGTCGCGGACGTCGAACGCCTCACGGGTCGTCTGAATCTTGGTTCGGCTACCCCTCGGGATCTCGTGGCGCTGCGCCGGTCCCTCGATCAAGTGCCGCTGCTTAGAGAGATCCTGGCTAAGTGTCAGTCGTCTTTGTTGCAAGTCCTCAATGACTCAACCGATGAGCTTGCCGACGTGCGCGCGCTGCTCGCGGCGGCAATCGAAGACGATCCTCCTGCGAAGGTTGTCGAAGGTGGCGTGATCAGAAATGGATACTCGACAGAGCTTGATGAATTGCGCGCACTCAGTCGTAACGCGAAACAAACTATCGCGGCCCTCGAGGCGGACGAACGCGCGCGCACCGGCATCGGTTCACTGCGCATTCGTTACAACAATGTCTTCGGTTACTTCATTGAAGTGTCCAAAGCGAACGCAGCGCGCGTCCCGGAGGATTACGAGCGGAGGCAGACGCTGGCGAACGCCGAAAGATTTACCACCGCGGCGCTGAAAGAATGGGAAAGCAAAGTGCTCGGCGCGGAAGAGCGCATTCTGCAACTGGAATCAGAAATCTTTGGAACGATCTGCCGGCAGGTAGCAGCCGAAACCTCTCGGATCCAGGCGACGGCGCGGGCTCTCGCGTGCCTCGATGGCCTCTCTGCGCTGGCGGAAACAGCCGTGCGACGCCGGTACGCTCTGCCGACCATGCATGACGGTGATGAGATTGAGATCGTGTCTGGCCGGCATCCGGTGATCGAGGTCTTCAACGAAGAGCCGTTTATTCCGAATAGCGTCTATCTCAACAACTCGACCGACCGCTTGCTGATCATCACCGGTCCGAATATGGGCGGCAAGAGCACGGTGCTGCGGCAAACAGCGGTAATCTGCATCCTGGCCCAGATGGGTTCATTCGTCCCCGCGGAAAAGGCGCGCCTGCCCATGCTGGATCGAGTCTGGACGCGCGTGGGAGCGTCGGACGATCTCGCTCGCGGCCGTTCGACGTTTATGGTGGAGATGACCGAGACAGCGGCGATCCTGCACAGCGCCACGCCGCGTTCGCTCGTGCTGCTGGACGAAATTGGCCGCGGCACGGCCACGTTCGACGGTCTTTCAATCGCCTGGGCCGTGGCCGAATACCTGCATGATTCGCCCGAGCATGCCGCGAAGACTTTGTTCGCTACGCACTATCACGAACTGACCGAACTGGCCGAACGATTACCCGGTGCGCAGAACTATCAAATCACGGCGACTGAACGCGAAGGCGAAGTGGTCTTTCTGCATCGACTCGAACGGGGTCGCGCTTCAAAGTCTTACGGCATCGAAGTCGCGCGCCTCGCCGGCATGCCTCCGGCGGCGCTGGCACGCGCGCGCGAAGTGCTACAGCGTTTGGAGCGTTATGAGCTGGACGTGTTTTCCGAAGAAGAGACCGCGGTTCACCTGGAACGGACGATTGCAGCCGGAGCCAGTGCCTCATCCACCGACGACGATCGATCTCTGACCCGGGCTGCTACCCAAGCTGGGCGTCGCCGCCGCGCCGCACAATCATCGCTATTTGACCTGGCGAATCAGAGAGTCGTGGATGAGCTGCGCGCAGCGGAGCTGGAAGAATTGTCGCCGGAAGAGGCCAGGCAACTGCTGCGCGATTTGCGCAAACAACTTCTCTGACGCAGTTGTTAGGAGGCTGGCACCTATTGCTGGGAGCGCGGACTTCCCGTCCGCATTGAGCGCGTCAGCGCGAACAGATTCCCTTCGAGTTATCTTTATGAAGTTGGACGCGAGTTTCACTCGCGTGTGCGGACGGGACGTCCGCGCTCCCGCATCACGACGCCTTGGCCACATCTCGAATAACGAGATCAAATGTGCCGGGAGCTACCTTGCGAAAGCGTGTGTTGCGATTCAGTGAGACAGCGATACTGATGGTGGGGTTGTGGCCGGTAAAGCTGAACCCGCCTTCCATCAGGATATTGTAGATTTCATTTACGTGCAGTGGGCCACCTGCCTCGCGCAAGATCATCGTTGTCGCCTGGGGAATAGTACGATCAAAAAAGCGATCGCTGGTGGGGTCAATATTACTTCGCACCACCGGCACGTTGTGCCTCTGTGGCCCGCTGTGATGTATCTGCTGAGAGAGTTCGGCCTGGGCCAGGCGCCGCTGCAACTCCATTTCGAGTTCTCCGACCGAAGTCGTACCCACAGCAGTTGCTGGTCCGCTCATCACGTTCGATAACAGACGAAAGATGGCGGCCTCAGTCTGGCCGGCGAGCGTGTCCATCTCGGCCAACTCACCCCGAATAATCTCCGACTCTGACTCTAATTCAGCCAGACGCGCGGCCAGACGCGTGCGCGCCCCTCGCGATTGACGCAAGCTCTGTTCAAGTCTGGCGATCAGTGTCTCGTTAGCCATAAGACCTGCGCAATTCTAGATTGATAACGGCCAATTTTCAATGTTTGTTGTCACAACGTACGTTTAGAGGCGGGCTACTGCCCGCCCGATCGCGTCCACATACTCGAAAAACCAAGGCCCGGCGGGCGGTAGCCCGCCGCTAAACAAACGTTCATAAGAAGTCGGAATTGAATCTATCGATCGCGCTCGACGATATAGGCGGGAATAGAAGACAGGACCTGGGCATACGGCGAATCAGCCAGCCCGTCGAGCGCAGTAAGCGCGGCCGTGGCATATTCAATCGCGCGCTCAAGGGCGAGTTGCAGGGCGCCCGTTCGTTCCAGGGCGGTCAGTAGCTGCGCGCGCGAAACGCTTTCATAGCGTGCGTCGCTAATCACTGTCTGGATAGCAGAGCGCATCTCAGGTTCGCGTTGCAGCAGGAAGATGAGCGGCAGAGACACCTTGCCTTCCAGGAGGTCCGCGCCGGCAGGTTTGCCCAGAACATCTTCGGTGCTCGTGAAATCAAGCAAGTCATCGACTAACTGAAAAGCGACGCCGAGATTCATCCCATAGTCGCGCAGCATATTCTGCATGTCTGGCTTCGCGCCGCCCAGTAACGCGCCAATCTCACAACAGGCGCTGAACAGATAAGCTGTCTTCCGCGCGATTACATCAAAGTATTGTTCTTCGGAAATATCCGTGCGTCCCAGGAGAGTCAGCTGAAGCAACTCGCCTTCGGTCATTTTGCGCGTGACCGCAGTGAGAATGTCGAGGATGGCCAGCGATCGTTCGGCGAGGCTCGTCTCAAAAGCCGACATGTAAAGCCAATCGCCCATCAGCACCGCGGTCTGATTTCCAAACTCGCTATTGATCGAAGGACGATTGCGTCGGGTTTCGGCCCGGTCGATTACGTCGTCGTGGACCAAAGTGGCCGTGTGCAGAAACTCCATCACTGTGGCCATGCGAATCGAACCATAGTTCGAGCCATCTCCGCCCACGGCATAGTTCGAGAGGATAGTCAGCGCCGGGCGCACGCGCTTTCCGCCCGAGCCACGGAGATAGTCGCCGAGGTAAGCGATAACCTGAATGTTCGAGCGGGCTTGTCGCTCGAATTCTTCCTCGACCAGCTCGAGCTCCGGCGAGATTAAGTCGAAGATGCGCTTGGCGGAGAGTCGAACGTCTTCGAGGACCGCGCTTTGTTCTGCTGCTTGCATTGTGCTAGTTGCTGCGGTAATTCGTGAATTGCATGTTAATGCCAAAGTCCTTCGTCTTCAGCGAAGCGATCACCTGCTGCAAAGTATCGCGATCTTTACTCGAGACCCGCACCATGTCGCCCTGGATCGAGGCCTGAACTTTCGCTTTCGAATCCTTGATGAACTTCACAACTTCCTTAGCCTTGTCCTGCGGGATGCCTTGCTGAATCGCCGCGCGTTGGCGGACGGTGCCTCCGGCCGCGGGCTCAGCGTCTCCATAACTCAATGCTTTGAGCGGCACCCCGCGACGGACGAGTTTCTGTTGCAGAATGTCATTCATGTTTCGCAGTTTGGTCTCGTCTTCGGCCGCCAGCGCCAGGTCCTTCTCTTCCAGCACCACGCTGGCCTTGCTGTCTTTGAAGTCAAAGCGCTGCCGCACTTCTTTCATGGTCTGGTTAATCGCGTTCATTACTTCGGCGGGATCGACTTCCGACACGATATCAAATGAATTCTGCTGGGCCATACGGTGTTCTCGCTCGACGACGTGAGGATAACATCAAAATCAAATCATGTGAAAGTGTTCTCTAGATATGGAGTGCGCCGGCAGAGCGAAGCGGCGACGGCGCTTTACGTCCGACAAACTTCAGTTTGTCGTTGCGCTGGACATCTAACTTAGGTTGAAACGACAAACTGAAGTCTGTCGTAAATCCAAAGCGGTGTCGCGCTACGCTTGCCACCGCACTCCAAACAGCCTCGCAAAGTTCTCGCTGGTCACTCGCCCAATTTCTTCAACATCTTTACCGTGAAGGGCGGCCAGACACTGCGCCGTCTCGACAACTCGCGCCGGCTCGTTGCGCCTGCCCCGAAACGGAACAGGCGTGAGATACGGACAATCCGTTTCGATCAGTAGCCGCTCAAGTGGTAAATGACGTGCGACCTCGCGTAAGTCTTCTGCCTTCTTAAAAGTGAGATTGCCGGCGAATGAAATGAAGAACCCCAGGTCGATTGCGTTCTGGGCCATCGCCAGGCTGCCACCAAAGCAATGCAAGACGCCGCGTTGATGGTCGGCGAGCTCTTCACGCAGGATCGTGGTCGTCTCGTCGTCCGCTTCGCGTGAATGGATCACGACGGGCAGGTTCACTTCGCCGGCGAGGCGCAGTTGCCGGCGGAAGACTTCGCGTTGTACGTCGCGCGGTGAGTGGTCGTAATGATAGTCAAGCCCGATCTCTCCCCAGGCAATCACTCGCTGGCTTTGCCGCACGAGATCCAGCAAGAGCCGTTCTGCCTCATCATCGAAGAGCTTCGCATCATGCGGATGCACGCCCACTGCTGCATAAACCCCTTCCTGCTTTTCCGCCAGGTCCACGGCCCTGTTTATCGCTCCACTGTGCGGATCGCCCGTCCCGACGTTGAGCATCGTGGTCACGCCAGCGTCACGTGCGCGCGCGATCACTTCTTCGCGATCTGCGTCGTACTCAGGACCGTCGATATGGCAATGTGAATCGATGAACACTGTTGCTGGAGGTTAAGGCTCGACAATGTGAAACGACTCAAGGAAGCTGGTCGCAATCTTTCCGTAGGCGTTTTCGGATTCCATTGCGACATGATTGCTGAACGTGATTACGAGAATCGTGTAATGACGACGACCGTTTATTACGTCCAGTTCACGAAGTCGTTTGGTTTGAAGATACTCCATTTCGAGATACAACGCGGGGTGACCATCCCGAGTTGTTTCGTTCTCAGACAGCACCTTCATCTTGCCTTCGAGACCCATCAGACGATTCTCTCTAACACTGGTCAGTATCCTCTTTACTTCGGCAGGGCTGGCCGGAGCATTGGGAAGGTCTCGGTAATCCACACTGTAGAAGATGAATCTTTCGCTTCCGTAAGAAAACGAATGCAGCACCAGCGTGTTCCCGCCTGAGTCATAGGACTTCGATGTTTCCTTCGGATCGCCTGGGTAACGCACCTTGAAGGCGCCTTCCGCGGAAGTGAAATCCTTCCACAGTGCGGGAAAGTAGTCCTTCGCTGGGGGTGGAGGCGGAGGCGGTCCTTGCCCATCGCACACGACCACAAGTTCAATCAATAACAGACTGATCAAGACAAAACAGTTGAGTGACCCAATGGTCTTCTTCATGAGCTACTTCAACCGCGCGCCATTCGGCACGTCCTCGGCGAACGTAGCAATCACCGGCTTGCCTTCTTCGCCAACGGAAGCAGCCAGTAACATCCCCTGCGATTCGTGGCCCCGCAGTTTGCGCGGCTTGAGATTCGCGACGACCACGATCTTACGGCCGACCAGTTGTTCCGGTGCGTAGTACTGCGCGATGCCGGCGAGAATCTGGCGCGGCTTCTCTTCCCCGATGTCCACAGTCAGCAATAGAAGCTTGTCAGCTTTCGGAATCCGCTCGGCGCTGCGGACCTCGCCGACACGCAGATCGATCCTGGCAAAGTCGGTGATCTCGATCAGACCGTCGCCGGTCTCGTTCTTCACTGGAAGCGCATCAGCGTCCGTTGCGAGCGGAGCCCTCCCTGACGGTCGGGCTTCTGACACGGTTGCGTCCGCGCCTGGTACTGCATCGGCTGCGTGTTCACCTGAGCCCTCTCTTACGGTTGGGCTACTGCCTTTGATCTCATCCATAGTTTTTGTCTTATCCATTCTGGGAAACAGCCCCTTGACGTCGCCGATTTGAGTCCCGTCAGGCAAGCCGCCCCATGTCAATGTCGCCGGATCAATCTTCGACAAATCTTCAGTCAATCCAAGTTGGCTATGAATCTCGCGCGTAGCATTCGGCATGACGGGATACAGCATCACACTCAGCCATCGCAGGGTCTCGGCCGCGCGATACAAGACTGCGTTCAGAGTCTGCCGCAGGGCCGGATCCTTAGCCAGGTCCCAGGGCTTTGCATCAGAGATCATCTTGTCCACGCGAGCGACGATGCCCCAGGCTTCTTCCAGGGCGCGGCTGAATCCAAAGTTGCTGAAGTAGCGAATAAACTCGTCGCGCGCATGCGCTACAAACCCGGAGATTGACGCCTCGTCAGTATCGACCCCGGCGCGCTTGGCGAGCAGGCGACCTTCTTCCGAGATGTTGCCTGAGGGGACCCGGCCCTCGCAATACCTTTGAATCATCGTCAGCGTACGGCTGGAAAGATTACCCAGGCCGCTGGCGAGATCGCTGTTGGTGCGATCGATCAGGTGCTCGTAACCAAAGCGGCCGTCCTGTCCGAACACCATTTCGCGCAGGCAGAAATACCGAATCGCATCAACTGAAAAGTGCCGGCTGAGTACATCCAGCTCAATCGTGTTGCCGAGGGTCTTGGACATCTTGCGGCCCGTGCGATCCAACCACATCCCGTGCGCGACGATGGCGCGCGGCTGCTCAACTCCGGCAGCCATCAAGAACGCCGGCCAATAGACTGCATGAAAGCGCAGAATATCTTTTCCTACGATATGCAACGCCGGCCAAAACTTTTCAAAGCCAATTGCCCGTTCCTGTCGCTCGTTTCCGAATCCAATCGCCGTGATGTAGTTGGTCAGGGCGTCGAACCAGACGTACATCGTGTGGTTGGGATCATCGGGAACCGGAACGCCCCAGCTCACCGAAGACTTCAAACGACTGACTGAAAGATCCTGCAGTCCGCCGCGGACAAAACTTCTCACTTCGTTGCGCCGGGCATCGGGCTGCACAAAATCGGGTCGCACTTCATACAAGCCGAGCAGCGCTTCATCGTAATCCGAGAGCCGAAAGAAATAGCTCTCTTCAGAGATCCGATCGAGTTTGGTTTCATGGACCAGACAAGTGGGCGGTTCATCAGGACTGGCAGGCTTTACATACTCGTCCTCGGTTTTGTAAGCCGCACAGGCGGCACAAAACCAACCTTCGTAGTGCCCTTTGTAAAGAGCGTCACGGCCTTTCGGCGTCTTTGCCCTGGCCACTCGACGCCACAATTCGCTGACGCCCTCGTAATGGAAGGTCTCGGTCGTGCGCATGAAAATGTCGTAGCCGCCGTGCGCGGTATCAAGCCCGAAGGCTGCGGTCATTTGCTTGAAATAACTGACGACGTAATCCGATTGTTCCTGCGGCGTGCGGTGGTTGCGTTTAGCAGCGCGTTCGATGTTTATGCCGTGCTCGTCTGTGCCGGTGAGAAAGAAAGTCTCGATTCCCTGTTGTCTTTTTTGGCGCGCGATCGCATCAGCCACAATCATCGTGTACAGATGACCCAGATGAGGGAGGCTGTTGGCGTAATAGATCGGCGTGGTGACGTAGAAAGTTTTCATCGATGCAGATTCATTAATAGATATGTTCGTTTTGCCGAGCGTCGTCCAGTCTCTGCGCAATGAGCCCGTAAGCTCTTGCTTCTACACTTGTCTGACTCTTAGAGGAACACTCTACCAGCCTGCGAAAGCAGGCGGCATATCAGTAGCCCCGGGCGTAAGCCAGGGGCAAGGAGCAGCGAAAAGACTCCGAGCCCCGTTAAGGGGCGAAAGACATTTCATTTGGCATACGATCCTCAGGTTTTGTCGCCCGCTTCGCGGGCTTGGGGTCCCGCGGCGGCCGACCCCCGGGCTTACGCCCCGGGGCTACTGATATGCCGCCCGCTATCGCGGGCTCGTGAGCCATTCCGCTTTGCTTGCGCCGCTGGCCGAACCTCTCGACAGAAACATTCACGGCCGAGTACGCGAAGAACGCGCACAGCATTGCGCATCACCGCTGGCTATTCTTCGCAAACTCATCATCCGGATTGAATTTCGGCATGGCGTTCATGTCCGCCACGCGGCGGCCGATCGCCAGGGCAAAATCCGCTTCCTGAATCATCCCGCGGAAATCCCAATCATCATGGAACTCGTCCGAAGGCTGGTGATAGTGAGCATCGTTGTATTCCTTGAATCTCTGTGCGCCCCAACCTTTCGGGCGGCCCACGTAATCGTCGCCTTCCTTCAAACTAATCGACGGCACGCCGACCTTCGCAAAAGGAAAATGATCCGAGCGATAGAAAGAACCTTGTTCGGGTCGCGGGTCGGGTGAGATTCGCAAACCGCGTTCACGCGCGATCGCCTCGACCACGGCCTTAAGTGACGAACGCTCGGCGCCCAGCGGCACAAAGTCGTGCGTCGGGCCCAGGATATTCATTGAATCAAGATTGATGTCGGCCGCCGTCTTGTTGATGGGCACCAGAGGGTGACGCGAATACCATTCAGAGCCAAGCAACCCTTGTTCTTCCCCGGTGGTAATCAAAAACAGAATTGAGCGGCGCGGTCTTTCGGCGGCAGGTAAGCTCGCCATCACGCGCGCGATTTCCAGGACGGATGCGACGCCGGTGGCGTTGTCCAGCGCGCCGTTGTAGATCTTGTCGCCCGTCTTGTCCGGTGCGCCAATGCCGAAGTGATCCCAGTGTGCCGAGTAGACTACGTACTCGTCGCGCAACTTTGGATCGCGGCCCGGAAGAATCGCCGCCACGTTTGGCGCTTCGACGCGTTCAAGTTCGCTATTCAAATCGAGCGAGGCTGTCAGCTTCAGCTTCACCGGTTTGAAATCTCTCGACGCCGCCTGCTTTCGCAAATCGTCCAGGTTCTGTCCGGCCAGCCGCATCATCCGCCGCGCCGCGTCGTCCGTCATCCAGGATCGGATCTGCAGGAAAGGCGTCTTGTCTTCCGCAGTTCGCGCGATGTCGAATCGCCACGAACCGTTCGACGTGCGCACCACGCTCCACGGATAGCCCGCTGATTCGCTCGTATGCAGCAGCAGCGCGCCTACCGCGCCGCGCCGCGCCGCCTCTTCAAATTTATAGGTCCAGCGACCGTAGTAAGTGAGCCGGCGGCCGCCAAAGAGGTCCGGCTCTGCCGTCGTTGCCGGGGGATCGTTGACCAGCATCACCAGAATCTTGCCGCGATAATCCTCGGCCGGTCCTTTGTAATCATTCCACTTCTGTTCCGGCGCATCGATGCCATAGCCGACAAAGACCAGATCGGTATTCACTGCCACATGCTCAGTCTGCGCGCCGGTGAAAGCCACGAAATCGTCGGCAAACTTGAAGGCTTCGGCTTTCTCCTGACCGTTAATGCGCAACTCAGTTTTCGGATCGGCTTTCACGCCGACGAGTGAGACAGGCTGCCAGAAACTTCCTTTGGCGCCCGCGCCTTTCAACCCAAGGGCTTCAAACTCCTCGGCCACGTACAGCGCGGCGGTTTCGCCGCCCTTCGCGCCGGTACCACGCCCTTCAAGCCGATCGTCGGAGAGAAATTTGATATGCGCGCGCAGAGCGTTTTCGCTGATTTGACTTGGCATATTGTTTGTGCGGCGCGAAACCCTCTGGGAAATTCCCGCAACCGCAACGGCAAAAAGCACCAGGGCGATCGATACAATTCTGTTCACCTTCATATGATCTTCACGTACTCCTGACTAAGTAACTGGCTAGGTGATCTTACCGGTAATCAAGGCCATTGCCTCTGCGCGAGTGCGTGGGTCTTTGCGAAAGCCGCCGAGCACCGCTGAGGTCACGGTCCTGGCGCCTGGCTTTTTGACTCCGCGCAGCGTCATGCAGGTGTGTTCAGCTTCGATTACCACCATCACCCCGAGAGGCTGTAGCCGATCAAAAAGCGTGTTCGCAATTTCCGAAGTCAGGCGTTCCTGCAATTGCAGCCGGCGCGCGAAAGTCTCGGCCAGGCGCGCTAGCTTCGAAACACCCAGGATTTTGCCGTCCTTCGGAATATAGGCGATATGACACTTGCCGACAAAAGGCGCCAGATGATGTTCGCACAACGACGCGATGCTAATGTCTTTGACGATCACCATCTCGTCATGCTTGTTGCCGGACAACGGTACCACATGCTCGTTCGGGTCCTCGCGCATTCCGGCGGTAAGTTCCGCGTACATCTCAGCCACGCGCCGGGGAGTTTCGCGCAAGCCTTCACGATCGGGATCTTCGCCGATGCCTTCAAGGATCAAACGCACACCGCGAGCAAGACGATCGAGATCGACCTGGGCAGGTTTCTTTTTCTTTTCCAGCTTGGACACTTTTGCGCTCATCTCTAGTTGACACCAAACCCGACTCACTATTTATGTAGCCAACTTTAACATCAATTACTTCGAATTGCGTCTCGCCTCGTGCGGTTTCGCGCGCCAGCGCCCGGCCCCCGACTTCATAAATGCGGCCCTGTATCTCAGCCCTTTTGTGCCTTATCGCTCCAGGCGCGGCAGGATCTCGCCGGCTTTCCCCGTTAACAATTCATCACACAGACGCGACAAGGGAGTCGCTTCCGGATTCACTTCCACTAAATAAGCTCCGGCCGCGCGCGCAATTTCGGGAATCGACGCGGCTGGATAGACGACCGCCGATGTGCCCACGACGAAACACAGCTCGCACGTTTGCGCTTTCATCGCCGCTGTCTCGAACGCACCCGCCGGCAACATCTCGCCAAACAAAACGACATCAGGTCTAAGGTTCCCGCCGCAATCGAAACATACCGGCACGCTATTATCAAACTTCAACTCGCGCACGTCGTGACGCGATCCGCAGTCAAAGCAACGCGCCCGCCAGATGTTGCCATGCAGCTCGACCACGTTGCGCGACCCTGCGGCCTGATGCAAGCCATCGATGTTCTGGGTAACCAGCGTAAAGTCGCTGAACAATTTCTGCCAACGGGCAATCGCCTCGTGGGCCGGATTGGGTTTCAGAGCAGCGAGTAAACCGCGCCGGTAGTTGAACCACTCCCAGACCGCCGGCAAATCGCGCTCGAGCATTCCAGCCGATGAAATCACTTCGAACGGCAGCCCCTTCCAAACTGTGGTATTGCCGCCACCGCGAAATGTCGGCACCCCCGACTCGGCTGAGACGCCCGCGCCGGTCATTACCAGGACGTTGTTAGCGTGCGAAATCTTTTGTCTCAGTTTGTCTGAGATTAGGGACCGGATTTGTGGCTGCATTAAGTGAACTCGGATCGTACCAGAGCGATAGCCGAAAGTGTCAAGCAATCAAATTGTCCGGTACTGGTTCAGTTTGAGCCAAAGGTCGATCTTCTGCTGGGAGCGCGGACGTCTCGTCCGCATTGAGCGCGGAGCGCGAACAGTTATTGCTGCCAGAAGCTCGAAAAAGGGAGCGTGCTTCGCGCGCTATGCGGACGGGACGTCCGCGCTCCCGGCGTCATCTTCATTGGTGGGACTGAAACTGAACCAGTACCCTGCAGTGCGGCGGCTTTTAGAAAAACCGCTGAAACGGTTAAGGTATATGTTTGTTCTCGTTTACTGATACTGACCGGTGAGGCCTCGACAAGAGAATCCGTGAACTTAATCGAACTCCAAAATAGACTGAAGGGCGCAATTCGCGCCGCGGCGGCCGAGTTGTTCGAAATAGAAATCGACCAACTGGTTACCGAAGTTCCGCCACGAACTGAACTCGGCGACCTGGCCTTTCCGGTAGCTTTTGAACTCGCCAAGCAAATCAAGAAGAAGGGCGGAGAGAAGCGCGCCCCGCGATCGATCGCCGAAGCCTTGAAGCCGGGTTTGGAGGAGATTGAAGAGGTTGCCCGTGTCGAGGTCGCCGGGGCGGGCTATCTCAACATCTTTTTCGATCGCGCCAAGCTTATTTCTGAGCTTCAATCAAAACCGGAAGCGCATCAAGACGCATCAACCGAGCCACGCAAGCTGATGGTTGAGCACACCAGCATCAATCCCAACAAGGCCGCGCACATTGGCCACGTGCGCAACGCCGTGCTGGGCGATACGTTTGTGCGAATTCTTCACGCCGCTGGAAATGCCGTTGAGGTCCAGAACTATATCGACAACACCGGGGTGCAGGTCGCCGATGTGGTCGTCGGCTTTATGCACATTGAGAAGATGGATCTCGATGCGATTAAGTCGCTCGACAGTTCCCTCTCCGCGGACGTGCCGTTTGATTATTATTGCTGGAATCTCTACACGAGGGTCGGCGCCTTCTATCGCGAGGGCGGCATTGGCGGCGAACCGAACCCGGAGCGCTTGAAGCTTCGCATCGAAGTCCTGCACGCCATCGAAGCCGGAAACAATCCCACGGCTGAGTTGGCCGATTACGTCGCGACGCGCAACGTCCAACAGATCCTAAACACGATGGAACGTCTGGGCATTCGTTACGATCTGCTGGCGCGCGAATCAGAGATTCTGCACCTGCATTTCTGGGAACGCGCGTTTGAGTTGATGAAAGAACGCGGCGTCATTCACTTTCAGACCGAAGGCCGCACTCGCGGCTGCTGGGTGATGCCATTCGAATCGCATACCGGCACGGACGAGCACGAATCAGACAAGATCATCGTGCGATCGAACGGAACCGTTACTTATACCGGCAAGGACATCGCGTATCAGCTCTGGAAGCTGGGCCATCTCGGGCTCGATTTTTATTACCAGCCTTTCCGCACCTACGACGACGGTCACGCGACGTGGGCAACAACCTCTGAGCCAAACGCGAAAGCGCCGCCGGGAGTTTTGCGTCCGGACTTCGGAGGTGGCGCAATCGTCTACAACGTGATCGATTCGCGCCAATCTTATCCGCAGGAAATAGTGCGAAAAGGAGTCGCGGCCGTGGTGCCCGAGCTGGGCGAAGAAGCGAGCGTGCATCTCTCGTACGAGATGGTCGCGCTCTCGCCTGCGGCCTGCGAACAACTCGGCATCGGACTGTCTGATGAAGATCGAAAGCGTCCGTACATTGAGATGAGCGGCCGCAAGGGTCTGGGCGTGAAGGCCGACGACTTGATCAGCCGGCTGGAAACAGACGCTCTCGCTGAAGTGCAAACTCGGCACCCGGAACTGGCCGCAGCGGAAATGAGCGAAACGGCGCATGCGATCGCGACCGGCGCGCTTAGATATTTTCTTTTGAAGTTCACGCGCAATTCAGTCATAGCGTTTGATTTCAAAGAGGCCCTGTCGTTCGAGGGCGAGACGGGACCGTACTGTCAGTACGCCGCGGTCCGAGCGAATTCGATCTTTCGCAAGCTGGATGAGCAAGCAGTCAGTACCCGAAGCAGTAGCGACGGGGTCGGGCCCGGCCCGCTCGCCGAAGCGGCGACCTTGATTCGTGATCGTAAGCAGGACCTAGCGAACATTCTCGACGGCGAGTCAGGAAATGAAATTTGGTCACTGCTGATGCTGGCCGGCCGTCTGGAAGAAGCGAATGCTCAGGCGGCGGCGAGCGCTGAACCGGCTTTCCTGGCGAAGTACACTTTCAATCTGGCGCGGGCGTTCAACCTCTTCTATCACCGCCACCGGATTATCGCGGAAGAGGACGCGACGAAACGCGCGGTGCTGATCGCGGTTGCGGATTACACGAGGGAACAATTGACCGCAGCGCTGTTAAGATTGGGGATAACGGTGCCCGAGCGGATGTAGGCAGGGTCCGATTCGTCCGCTTCCTTTCGGCTATGCCGCCTGGTGTGGGGAAAGCCTGCGGCCTTCCGGAGTAGGCCGGCCGGCTTCTCTTGAGGCTCCGCCTCAGATCGAGAGGCGCAGCCTCCAGTGATCAATTGCGAGCGTGCTCGGAAAGGCAGAGCCTTTCCGCACATCAGGCGGCGGAGCCGTTCGCTTCCCTTCTATCGATTTGAATTGACCTTGCTTTCAAGCGCAACGGCTCGCTGTTAGAATGTCAGTCACGTTGGTGGCGGGAATGCAGTACTTAACAGATGTCGAAGGCGAAAGAACCAGCGTCATTCTTGCGCGAGAGCAGTACGAGAGACTATTAGAAGACGTTCATGATCTAGCGGTACCTGGACATCGGCTCCACGAAGAACCGATCACGCTCGAAGAACTGAAGGAACGACTGACACTTTCATTATGTTAATTGTCATGAAAGCCGATGCCACCGAGGCGCAGATTGCGCATGTCTGTGACGTCATTACTGAACTGGGATTCAAGCCGCATGCGATGCCCGGCGCGACTCGTACCGCCATCGGCGTCACGGGCAATCAAGGTGCCGTAGACCCGACGCGATTTGAAAACCTGCCGGGTGTTGCGGATGCAATTCGCGTTAGCAAACCCTACAAACTTATCAGTCTTGATCTGCGTCCGGAGAAAACCATCGTGCGGGTGGGTGACGCCACGATTGGTGGAGACGAGCTGGCGATTATCGCTGGACCCTGCGCCATCGAGAGCCACGCCCAGGCGTTCGCTGTGGCCGAAACCGTGCGCCGCAGTGGCGCAAGGTTCTTCCGTGGCGGCGCATTCAAGCCGCGCACTTCGCCTTACGCTTTCCAGGGGTTGGGTGAAGAAGGCCTGAAAATCCTGGCCGAAGTCCGCGAAGCTTATGGTCTGAAGATCGTGACGGAAGCGCTGGATGAAAACAGCGTGGATCTGGTGGAGCGTTACGGCGACATGATTCAGATCGGCGCGCGTAACATGCAGAACTTTTCTTTGCTGCGGCGCGTTGGCCGATCGACCTTGCCGGTACTGCTCAAGCGCGGGTTATCAGCGACGTTGGACGAGTGGTTGCTCGCAGCAGAATACATTATGTCTGAAGGCAACTATCAGGTCGTGCTGTGCGAGCGCGGCGTGCGCACGTTCGCCCAACACACGCGCAACACGCTTGACCTGGCGTCGATTCCGGCAGTTCGCCGCATCTCGCATCTCCCGGTGATCGTTGATCCGTCGCATGGCACCGGCAAGAACTACATGGTGATTCCACTCGCGTGCGCGGGCGTGGCCGTCGGTGCTGACGGATTGATTGTGGAAGTTCACGACCAACCCGAGAAGGCTCTATCTGATGGTGCGCAGGCTCTGACCCTCGAACAGTATGACCAGCTGATCCAGGAAGTGCGACCAATTCATGAGGTCGTCGCGCCCCAACCGGTGGCCTGAACGATCATTTAGTCACCGACAGAATCTCGCCGAGATCCCTCGAAAAAGCCGAACGCGGAATTACCTGGTCATAGCCTGCCTGTTCGGCCTGTTGCTGCAGTTCGGTTTGCACGTGAGAAAAGAAACCGAGCAGTGGAATTGAGCGCAATTGTTCGTCTGCTTTCAATTGCTTTGCCAGATCCATCGGATCGACTTTCTCCGATTGAAGATCGCAAATGATCAGCGCGGGCTGATCACGACGGGCTGCATCGAGCATGACTTCAACACTGCGCGCGAACCGGGGTCTCACGCCTAACTCTTCCGCCGTTCCGCGAATCTTTGAGGCGAAGAACAAATCATCAACGATAGCGATTACGCTTCTGCTCATAGTTTCCTTTGACATCAATTGTGCTCTGTCTCAGAAGCCTGACCGTAAGGAAGGCCATCTCACGAGCAACTAAGCCCTTGCTGACGCGCGGGCTTCTGACACACTTCCTTTTGCAAATCAAACGGTTTTCGCGTATTCATTCCCGCGTGGCTAACGTAACGATGTCGGCGCCGTTTCCGGACGTCTCGACCCAACCGAACCAGGGCATCGAAATCTCTAATCGAGAACCGGGGCCGGGCGACCGCGACCGTTCGAGCCTCGTGCTCGCTTCATACAACATCCGCTACGGAGTTGGCAGCCATCTGATCTCATCAGGCTTGCTGCGCAAAGTTGGCATCAATGTGCCGCGTCCTCGGGCCGCAGCCGTCGGGCTAAATCTCAAGACTGCCGCCGGAACATTTTCTGATAACCTGCTACTGCCGCGCCCGGACATTCTAGCACTGCAAGAGGCCGACAAAGAGACGGGCCGGGCGGGTGGTCAACATATCGCGGCCAGGCTGGCTGAGGAAATGAGCGTGACGTACGTTCACGTGGGGGCCGGGATTCCCAGAGGTGTGGAACCCGAGCAAAGAGAGTGGTGGTTGAACTTTGAGGAGCAAATAGCGTTGCATGACCCGGGCGATACCGGCGTTGCCCTCCTGAGCCGGCTGCCGTTGAGCAGCATAACGAGGATCGACTTGCCCTGGCACAAATGCGCCTGGCGACCGCGTCTGGCAATGGGCGCGACGTTTGAATTGGGAGCCCAGCGGGTTCGGCTATTTAACGTTCACGTCGATCCGCACGGCCCGCTCGATAATCAACATCAACAAATGGAGGCTCTGTTGGAGCATGCAGATCAGTACGACGGACCGCGGGTGATCATGGGTGACTTCAACACGCTCTCGAAACAGAAGGCGGTGGAGATCAGAAGACTGATGGAGTCCCGCGGCTACTCGACGCCCTTTCCGACCGGCACGCCGACGTGGAGAGGCGCAGGATTGCGCTTTCACGCTGATTGGATTTTCGTGCATGGCCTGGCCGTGAAGCGCTGGGGTGTGGTGAAGCCCTTGAATGTTTCTGATCATTGGCCGATTTGGGCAGAGATTGAAATCTAATCTCGGCGTTTGTTTAGGAGCGGGCTACTGCCCGCTCAGCCGGGCGGTAGCCCGACTCTAAACACGATGAACATAACTTCTCGCGACAATTCCCTCCTCCGCCACGCGCGTGCTGTGCGCGACGGTAAAGTTGACGATTCGATCTTCGTCGAAGGCTTACGCCTGTGTGAAGAGGCGTTGAGTTCAGGACTGGGGATCGAAGCGGTCGTCTACTCTGAAGAGATCGCAGGCAAAGAAAGAGCCGCGTTACTAATTGGAAAACTGGGAGCAGCCTGTAAGAAAGTCGCCTCAGTTAGCGAGGAACTGCTTGAGTCAATCTCTTACACCAAAACTCCGCAAGGGATCGTTGTGGTGACGTCACGACCGGCGCACGACGAAGCGACCTTCAAAGAGAAGCAACCGGCGTCGCCCTTCCTCGTGATCTTGCACGGCCTTAATAATCCCGTGAACGTGGGCGCCATCTTGCGCACGGCTGAAGCAGCCGGGGTGACGGGCGCCATCACGACTGCCCACACCTCCGATGCTTTCTCGCCAAGAGCGTTGCGCGGCGCGATGGGATCAGCCTTTCGCCTACCGATCTGGATGGGCGCTAATTTCGGGGACTTGATTGCGTGGTGCGCGACTTCCGGAATTCGCACCGTCTCTGCTGCGGCCAGAGGCTCGAAGTTCTACAACGAAGTTGATTGGTCTGGGCCGTGCGCTTTGATCGTGGGACCTGAATCGACTGGGCTCTCACCCGAAGAGATCGCGGCGGCGGACGAGGCGGTACGAATCGCAATGCAAGGTCCAGTCGAGAGCCTCAACGTAGCTGTAGCGACGGGGATAATTCTTTATGAAGCAAATCGTCAGAGGGTGAGCGGCGGGAGAGGACAGGACATGGATGGCTATTGAGGTCTGGATTCGAGCGTGTCCATTCGCTTCTCTACTCGGCGTTGATCTGCGCGTACCTGGATTAGGTCCTCGGTCACAATTTCGAACTTTCTCTTGATGTCATAGATGCTTTCCTTGACCTCGATGATTTCCACTAGAGCCTGCTCCCAGATCGGCTTCGTATCGAGCGCCTTCGATTCTAAAGCCTGCACGCGTATATCAAGTCCATCGAATCGAGCATCCACCGCATCAAAGCGCGCGTTCATCCCGTCGAAGCGCCTGTCCATTTCATCGAATCGCGCGAATACGCGATGTTCAAACGAACGATTATCGGGAAGTTCTCGGGTGGTATCTTCGCTCATCGCCCCGGATTATGAACCTTGACGCTTTTTCGATTCAAGTAACAGATTTTATCAAGCGGATTATACGGTCAGCTTCGCGGCGAGTGTTTTGGCGCGTCAGAAAACCTGCCGAATAAACGGCCGGAAATTTGAACTTGATGGTTCCGAATCGACCAGGCCCTCAACCTTCTCTTACGATTCTGACTAGCTTTCAGCTAGAATGGCGGCATCGTTTTGCGCTTCAGAGGGTGAAGTCCGAAACGGCGGACTCGAACTCAAGCGTAACCAAACTCGTACTCTGATTCATGGCTGACGAACAAAACCCACCCCCGAAGCGAAGACGCGACACGATCTTGCCGGAACGGCTGATGCGCCGCGTCCTGGAAGGTGTGGGCGACGTAGTTGATCGCAAACTGGGACGAACGGTCGATCCCAGGAGCGGCCTCACTACTGACCAGCTCATTGCCCGCATGAACCGAATGATTGACGAGCGTGTCCGTGATGAAAAAGGTCAGGGCCGGATCGCGCCGCATCATTTGAAACTAAAGATAGAGTGGGGCACGCACTCTGAGACGCCACCGGAAGTCACGCGCCGGTTGGAAACGGAAGTCCTGGCTGCGGCTATCGACCACATCAACGACAGCCGTTATCGCACCATGGCGCCGGTGAAGATAGAAACCGACGTTGATATCTTTACCAAGGGCATAACTGTCGACCCTACGTTCGGTGAATTCGAAGCAGAACTACAGCAGCAGGATCGGGAACGCAAGTTGGGGCCGGCAGCTGCGCGAACAGAAAGCAAAACCGAGGTCGCGTTCAGCGCACGAATTACCCTCCCGGAGGGCTCGCGCGAGATGCCCCTGTCGTTTGTCCCCGGCGGGCGGCGGCTGAATGTTGGTCGCGGCACAGACAACAATCTTTATTTCAATCATTCCAGCGTCTCGAAAGTTCACGCGGCGGTGAGGATGGACAGTGGCGGCACACTGCTGGTTGCCGACACCGGATCAACAAACGGTACACACATCAACGGCGTGCGTATCCCCTATGGTGAAGCGCGCCCCATCGCAGAAGGCGACGTCGTGGCATTCGGCGAAGTCGAAGTTAGATTTCGCAAACTAAACTCGTAACATGGCGCTCGCACTGTTTCTCTTTCAAACCGCCACCCCTTCACCTGCGAGCACGCCGGAGAAGTTACCCGCGTGGCTCACGCTAATCTATGTGTCCGGCCTGGGGCTGATTGTGCTGCTCCTGCTGTTATCGCTCGTTCGCACCTGGCTCCGTCGAACGCCGGCCGCACTAACCGCGCCCGCAAATCTGCCCAAAGACATCCGCAAACGGCTGGGCGCAACCACCACCAACCGCGGACTACGTGCCTGGCGCTGGCTTTTTGCCCTCGCGGCTATTGGCGTATTTGGCTTTCACGTTTACTGGGCGCGATTTGCTCCGGAACGAAACGAGAAGTTCCAGGAGCTGAGTTACAAAGACCTGCGCAACCGCCGGCTGTCTGAATCGACTCTGCGTGGATGGATTTATGATCGCAAGGGCCGGCCACTCGCCTATTACAAAAAAGATTCCAACGGTGACATCGTGCGCCAGTATCCGATGGACTCTCAGCTTGCGCACATCTTTGGATCTGATCGGGGCGATCCGGGACTTGAGCGGGCGTTGTTCGGAACCGAAAGTGGGGCCGTACCTGAGGTGTGGCAGATCCTCAAAGGCCAAACCGTCGAACAGAAGGGCAACAAGGACGTCACCATCACGATCGATCGCGATCTGCAACAGGCCGTCGTCGATCAGTTAAAAGGCAAGCATGGCGCGGTTGTGATTCTGAACCCGCAGACAGGTGACATCCTCGCGATGTACAGCGAGCCTTCGTATAGCTTGAAAGCGGTCGAGGACGAAGCGACCTGGATCAAACTTAATGCTAATGAGCGCGATCGTCCGCTGGTTAGTCGGGCGACCAGTGCGTACTACATTCCCGGCTCGACCTTTAAGTCAGTGGTCATGACCTCGGCCTTTCTCAACAACCTGCAGGATTCTATTTTTCCCGACAGTGGCGGCGGCTACATCGCTGAGCCGGGGGCCAAACCAATCCTTGATGACAACGGTTCATGTGAAGCCTGCGGCAATCTGGCGATCGATATGGCCTTCGAAGCGTCAAGCAACCAGTACTTTGCGCAGATGGCGGTCAAGCTCGGACCAGAACGCCTCGGCAACACGGCCCGACTTTTAGGGATTGGAACCTATGACGATCCGAAGGATCTTCTGCGCGGCAAGAAGAAAGTTGAAATCTTCAATGCCAGCACCGACGCAATCAAGCGAGCCATGGCGCCGCGCGAAGCAACGATCCTCACCAACCCGAAGATGCGCAGATACGACCTGGCTTTAGAAGGATTCGGCCAGGGTTATGCCGGACAGATGACACCGCTGCAGATGGCGCTAAACGTTGCGGCCATCGGCAATGTTGAAGGCAAATTGATGAAGCCCAAGATCGAGCTTGATCAAAAGCCCGAATCCTACGACCAGGTAATGCCGACTCAGATCGGAAGCCAGCTTCGCCAGATCATGGGATTGGTGACCGGTGGCCCGCACGGCACGGCGCGCGGCGTCTTTGGACCGGTTCACGCTGCCGGAGTGATTACCGGCGGCAAGACGGGAACGGCCCAGAAGATCATCCCGGTTTACGACCCGAAAACCGGCGAAACCAAGAAGAGACTGAAGGTTGAGAAAGACGCGAAGGGCAACATCATTCGCCAGTATGAAGAGACTATTCTGGATGAGGAGCATCCGCGGATTGACGGCTGGTTCCTTTGTCTCGCTCCTTTAGAGAAGACCCAGCTGGCCATGGCCGTGATCATCGAAGGTGGCGGCTATGGTTCGCGATCGGCAGCACCGGTCGCGGCGGCGCTCGTCTTGAAGGCGAAGGACCTCGGGTATTTCGGTGGTGGCGGAAATCAACAAAGCGGCGGACCAAATCAACCAGCGAAGCCGAAGCCGCGGCCTCGGAACAGATGAACTTGTCCGACAAACTTCAGTTTGTCGATATTAGTGGTTAGGCGGGAGCTGAATTAAAACGACAAACTAAAGTTTGTCGGACAGTCTTATGAGAAATCGCCTGTCATCACATTTGTTTGTCCTGCTCGCGCTGATCGCGATTGAAGTTGCCGGCTACTTCGCGATCCATCGCGCCGGACTAATCCGCGGTTATGAAACTTCATGGATTGGCGCCGGCCGCGATCTCTTGATCTACCTGCCAATACTCGTGATGGCGTTTTGGCTTACGCGCGCGAAGAAGTTCAAAGGCAACTGGACGCTCTACACGACAGCAATCGTCCTTTTCTCGATTGGACTGCTGGTCCAGTACCGCCTTTACAGCGATCCCGAATACAACGCGAGAAACAAAGCGGTCGCGCGCCAGGAGAAAACCGACACTCTGCGCATGCGCTATATCAATCAGAATTACGATGCCACCAAGCGCCAAATGATGGGCCTGCCGCCGACGCCGCCGCCGGCAGAAGTCGAAACCCCGGCTAAGGAATCCAACTACACAATCCAGAATGCGCTGACATCGAGTTATACCTGGATTCCCATCTTCTCGCTGGTGGCTTTCGCCCTGGCTTTTTCTTTCTGCGCCAGCGATCGGTTTCTGATATGGATGCAACGCCACAGCTTCATTATCGTCCTGTTGACACTAATTCCTCTGGCCGCGGCCATTGTCAGTTCAAGCGCCGGAAAAGCGCTCGGCAACACGACGCCATGGGAACCTGCGAAAGTTCCCTTCCTGCTCGGTTTCGCCGGCATTCTGACGGCCCGCTACAAGGATTTGGCGCGCACCTATTGGGGTATCCCGCGAGCGCGGGACATCGTGCCGCTGGTCGTGATGGCGATCATTCCGTTCATACCCTTCTTTGCGCTCAAAGACTTCGGCCAGATGCTGATCTTCAGTGGCGCTTACGCGACGCTGTATCTGGTCGCCGTCCGTCGCTGGCCGCAGTTGCTCGTCTTTGTCGGCTCGGTGATGCTCGTCATCTCAATCCTGGTCGTTGGCGCGCTGCCGCGTGATATTCAGGAAAAGGTTCCGCTGCTGCCCACTCTGGCTCGCCCAATTTCGCACGCATTGCCGGCGCGCATCCAGCAGAGATTTCATCTGTGGCTCGATGGATTCGACCCACCTTCCCCGGAAGAGGCCTGGTGGAAGAAGGACTATGACGACGCGCTGGCGAAAGATCCGCGCATGAAGGAACTTGCGGAACAGAGCGAGGTCATGAAGAAGAGCGTCAACACGGACATTTGGTTCGACAAGCTGGCGTTTCAACCGGCCCAGGCCATCTTTGGTATCGCCTCCGGAAAGACCACGGGGCGTGGCTTAGGTCTCGGGTTTCCCGAGGTGATTCCGATCGCCGACTCGGATTATGTTTATGCGGCAATCGCCGAAGAAATGGGGCTCGCGGGGGGCGCGCTGGTCGTGCTCGCGATCCTGATTTTTGTGATCGCCGGAATTCGCACTTCAATCGAGGCGCGTGATATGTTTACCAAGCTTTGCGCCGCTGGTCTGACTGCGTTTATGGGCATTCAGGCGCTGGTAAATATCGGTGGAATTACACGTGCGTTGCCTATGACCGGAATCACTTTACCGTTTGTCAGCCATGGCGGGTTTAGTTTGATCACCAGCTTTGCGATGCTGGGAATGCTGATGGCTTTCTCCCATCGTAACGCGCAAGACTCGAAGGCCGTTGCGCGCGCACGGCGAGAGCCCGAGAGCGAAGTCGCTCTGGAGGCGGTCCAATGAGTGCACCGACACCCGCAAACAAAATTCATGTAGCTTCAGTCACCGACCGCGGCCTGAGCAAGAAGCGGCCAATGAACGAGGACTCGTTCCTGGCTGATCCCGATCGCGGCCTCTTTGTAATCTGCGACGGCGTCGGCGGCGCCGATGCGGGCGAGGTCGCGTCGCAAAAGGCGGTGGATGTCCTGGACGAAGCCTTCCGGCATAAGCTCAGAGATGGAGAAGACGTTGAAGATTTGATGGAGTTGGCTATTCAGCGGGCCAACAACGCGATTCATCAAATGGCTGCTGAAGATCCGCGCACCTCAATGATGGCTACGACCGTGGTTGCGCTGCATCTCGACGGCAAGCGGGCCACCATCGGCCACGTTGGTGACTCAAGGCTTTATCGCCTCGACCCCGATGGCAAACTGCTGCGCGAAACCGAAGATCATTCAATTGTCGAAGAAGAAGTGCGCGCGGGACGGATGACGCCGGAGCAGGCGGCGAATCATCCCAGCAAGAACGTGATCAGTCGCGCGCTCGGCGCCGAAGCATCGGTCGAGGCCGACATGAAGACGATCGAGGTTGAGGAAGGTAATTCTTTCCTGCTTTGCACCGACGGCATCACCCGGCACATTCCGGATGGCGAGCTGCGCGAACTGTTGATGAGTGGTCGCAGCGTGGAAGCGATCTGCACGGAAATGAAAGAGCGCTGTTATCAACGCGGCGCGGAAGACAATCTGACCGCAGTCATAGTGCAACTGGGCCCGCCGCCCCAGACTGACACCCCGACGATTGATGTCGAGCGGACTATCTCGAATGAACGATATGAGTCAGCGACGGCATCCAGCCCGGCAACCGTAGACACCCGTCTGACGCCTCCGTCACGCATTGCGTTTCCGGGGCCCGGCACGCCGCTCGAATCCGTACCGAGAGGCGGTGCGAAGCGTCAATCCGGAGGTGGAAGAACCGTGTTGCGTTTCTTGTTGTTTGTCTTCGTTGGCGTTGGCGCTTTCTACGCCGGAATGCAATATCAGCAGGGACGACTCTTCCCTTCGCAGACTGTTACTCCTCAACCCAGCCCGACTCCGGCCAACAGCACGATGTCCTTTGAACAAAAGCGTATCGCCGTCGACGAGAACCCAAAGAAGTGGCTGGAGCAGGTGACGTTGCCAAAGGCCACCGACTCGAAAGATCCCGAGTTTCTCTATCTCTACGGCCGCGCGTTGATGCTGACCGGGAATCATCGCGACGCGATGCAGGCTTTCGAACTGGCAGTCAACAATCTTCGTACGGAACCAAAGGCGAGTCTGCCGTTTGGCACGGAAGTAAAGCTGGCCCAGGCGGCAGCGGCTTTGAAGCTGATGAAGCAGGGTCCCGCAGCAAGATCGCAGGAAGGATTGATGGCTGAGCAAACAGCGGCGCACGCGCTGGACGACGTGCTAGGCTTAAAGGGCGAGGCCGTTCCGCGATGACGCTGTGCTGTTGTCCGACAAACTTCAGTTTGTCGCTAACTCTTCTTCTGCACACGCCCGACGCAGGACAGATCATCAGCGGCAAGCGAACGACAAACTGAAGTTCGTCGGACATTAATGACTGAACTAAAGCTTTTACAGTGCAGGATCGACGGCCGCTACGATATCGAAGACTGTCTGGGTCGCGGCAGTTATGCCGAGATTTACATGGCCCGCGATCTCGCCGCCACCGACGAGCGCTTTCGCAAAGTAGTAATTAAGGCACTGAACGTCCTGCTTCAGGGTTATCAGGATCCAGAGCTGGAACGCACGCTGACCCAGAATTTTCAGAACGAAGCGATCGCCCTCGATCGGGTGCGGCATCCGCACATCATCAGCCGCCTCGGCCATGGCACCGCAATTGATCTGACGGGAACGGATTTTCATTACATCGTGCTCGAATATCTCGGCGGTGGCGACCTGGCGTTGCTGTGCCGTAAGGAGCCGCTGAAACTCGATCGCGCCCTTTTTTATTTACAGCAGCTTTGCGCCGGTCTGGCGCACGCGCACGAGTGCGGTGTAATTCATCGGGACATCAAACCACAGAACCTGTTGCTCACTGCCGATCATGAAACCCTGAAGATCGCCGACTTTGGCGTGGCAAAGATCGAAGCGACCGAAGGCGCGATTACCCGCGTCGGCACGAATATCTACGCGGCGCCGGAACATAACCCGCTGGTGCAAACGGCCGCGCTGATAGCCGGCTCTGTGCCTGGCGCGCAGACTCAATTGACGCCGGCCGCCGACATTTATTCGCTGGCCAAGACGGCCTATGCGATGATCTGCGGGGCGCCGCCGCGCGTGTTTGCCCACCACGCAATCACGGAATTGCCGGCGCCAATGTCCGCCGAGCCCTGGGCGCAATCTCTGCTGCGCGTGCTGGAACGCGCGACGCAGACGCGACCAGGCGATCGTTATCAAACGGTCCAGGATTTTTGGGACGAGCTCAGCGATGCTTCACTGCCGGCCACCCAACCCCTGACCACCGCCCAGGCATCACGGCGCATTAGCTCCGATCTGAGTCTGGAGGCCGAAGTAATTACTGCGGCGCCGCCAAAACCGCGTTTCGAGACTTCGCGCGAACTTCAATATCAGGAAGTTGCCGGTAACGGAGCTACGCGGCCGAAGATCGTGGTGCCGATAGCAGGTCAGTTGGCGGGCCATTTGACAGTGGCTCCGATGCAGGGTTTCGCGGCCCCGCAGCAAGTCGGCCGGGTGACGGTGCCGGTGTCCCGGAACGGCCAGCCTGCCGGCGCCGGCCATGGCCATATCGCTCTAAAGCCTCGAAGACGCACTCGTGACTTCGTCGTCGGACTCGTTCTCGTGTTATGTTTCGCTGGTTTGCTCGTGGCTACGGGTGCTTATGTGCGCTCCTTGATCAGGGCCCGAACGGGAGCTCAAACTACCACGACCGGCGTCGTGGGGCATGATGCTTTGACTACTAACGATCTAAACTTGCGCGACGGCCCGAACGCTACTAATAATCAGATCGGGCTGGCGGAAGCGGGATCCAAAGTGCGCGTCTTGAATGTAAACAACAATTGGTGTGAAGTTCAGATCGTGCAACACGCTCGCCCAAAGGACGATCCGAATTCCGCGGATCGCGGTTGGGTAAACAAAAGGTTTTTGAAGTTTGACTGACCGACCGTTTAGAGCACGCACTTGTGCGTGCGGCATCGCGGGCACAAGTGCCCTGGCTAAACGAATCAGATTGTTTGAGGCGCACTCCAAAATATGGGACTAATTGAATCCATTCGACGCTGGATCGACGGTGAGACTACCGACGACCTCTTGGAAGAAGCAGACGAGCATGCGCGACCGCGGCGCGTTTGGGAAGAGTTTCTGGTAAAGATCGCGCGCGAAGTTGAAGCTTGCATGCAACGCGAAATGTTCACTCCGCCCGGCGGTCCAACCTACATTCCCCGCGAGTACATCGTCTACCTCAGCAACGATGACGATAAAGAGTGGCAGGGCGACAAGCGACGCGGATTAGAGCAGGGTCTCTTTCATGTTTTGTCCGAACGCGCGCGCGAGCTGGCGGCCTCTGCACAGTTGCAGGCTAAGTCTTTTGCCATCGAGTTACGCGTCGATGGGACGCTGGCCAAGGGTGAGTTTCGCGTCCAACCCGTCTGGGACGAAACCGAAGCCGGCCACACGATGGTTACAGTGCGCCCGGCCACTGCTGCAACCGGTACAGCGCCCGCGGCCTCGACAGCAGCGGTGGAGGGCGAAGGTGATACGGCTACGCCCGGCGAGTTCGATGGGGGCGATGTGACGGTGGTTCGTCCCCGCGTAGTCGACCTTTACTCGATCGAGCTTTGGCGTGAAGGAGTCCGGCAATCAGTCGTGAAGATCACCAAAGCGGAAATTACTATCGGTCGCGGTTCGAGATCAGTGGCAGTGGATCTGCCTTTGAAAGGCGATCCCGAAATCAGTCGCGTGCACGCCACCCTCACCTTTGATGATCAGGGTCGTTTCTGGCTGACTTCCAAAGGCCGAAACCCAACGTTGGTTTCCGGCCGGGAGATTCAGCGCGAGGAACGCACCATCGTCCAGCCTGACGAAAAGATCGGCGTCTGTAGTTATACGCTGCGCATCCAGCCGAAGTGATTTCGGTCTAATAGATCTCCCAACATGCCGCCGCTTGGTCTTCCGTAAACGCGGCTATTGCTTCCGCATGATCGCGCAGTCTGTGTTCGACGGCATGAGTTGGTTGATTGCCGCACCGCAGCCAGATGACTTTCGGCGGCGGACCAAAGAGGGTCGCCATATCGGCGAAATCTGCGTCCTGCGAAACGAGAATGAAATCGTTTGCTTTCGCATATTCCCAGATGGCTCGATCCTCAGCTGTTCCATGCCAAGCAAGCGAATTTGATTTGATTCAGGAAAAGCGTCGGCCAGTAGGCGACTGAGTTTGAAGCTCAAGTTCTGATCGAACAGCAGCTTCATATTGTCGCTGTCACGAGTTTGCGCTCACGGTCCGCAGCATAGGCGAGACAAGCACGAATATCTTCCTCGGACAGTTCGGGATAATCGCTGAGGATTTCTTCATGAGACATTCCTGCGGCCAGCCAACCGAGCACGTCGGCGACGGCAATCCGCATCCCTCGAATGGTCGGTCGCCCGCCGCGCTTACCGGGTTCGATGGTGATGATGTCCTGGTAGTTCATCGGTGCGCCTACTTTACCACAGGCTTCGATCCCAGGCAGCGGAGAGCGCGCTTAGTGACTGCTCGCGGTAGCGGCCATCGCGCCACCATCAAGGTCGGAGATCAGTTGGGTAAGAAGAGGACTCACGCTCTCAACGTCTTCGTAATTCTTCCCCAGCAACTTCATCAGGCGTTTCTCTTTTGAAGTGCCCTCGATCTCTTTCAGGAAAGCGCGGCAGAAGGCACAAACGACTGCGGGCTCAAACTGGGTCCCGGTATTGGCGCGAAAGTCTGCCAGCACGTCTACCAGCGCGAGACGCTTCCGGTACGGCCGATCGGTCGTCATCGCGTCAAATGAATCCGCCAGCGTAACTATCTTTGCGCCGGGCGGAATCTCGTCGCCCTTCAGCCCGTCGGGATAACCATTGCCATCCAGCCGTTCGTGATGGTAGCGGGCCATCAAAGGGATGTCGGCGTAAGGATGACTGATCGGCGCCAGGATTTCGTAACCGGCTGCCGGATGCCGGCTCATCTCTTTCGATTCCTTCGCATTGAAACGCTCGGGAGAGTTGATGACGTTAAGATCGACGATCAGTTTGCCGATGTCGTGAAGATAACCCGCGATGGCAATGCCTTCGACGGCGTCATCACTCCAACCCAGTTCCCGCGCGATGATCTCGCTGTACTTGCCGACGCGCACCGAATGCCCCTGAGTGTATCTGTCCTTGATATCAATCGCCGCGGCAAACGCGTGCACTGTTTCTTTGTAGATTGCCCGCAGACCTTCGTATAAGCGGCGGTTCTCTTCCGCTTTGTGCTCTACTTCCTCCAGTAGCCGGTGGCTGTGAATTCCTACGCCGATGTGACGCGCCAGCGCCCCCACGATCTGCAGGTCTTCTTCGGTAAACTTTTCGCCGGTCGCCTTTTCGCCCAGCAGCACCGCGCCAATCAAACGCTCGCGCACCACCAGCGGCACCAGCAGATCGATCTCGACTGACGCAAAGGCATCTTTGTGATCTTCGAGAAAGTTTCCGGCTTCGCTTCGCGCTTCATCGAGCGTGAGCGATGAACCAAGACTCGCCAAATGACGCGCGCGTTCGCTGGCCAGCGGCAGCACGAGTTCCGGCGACTCGCCCAGGCCTCGCGCCGCGATTAAACGGAGCTCACCGCGCTCTCGATCGTATTCGCCGACGGCGCCGCGCCTGATCGCGAGCGAACCCAACAAGAGATGAAACGACGCACGCAGCATCTCTTCAAAATCGCCGGTGTCGGCTATCTCCTGCCCCAGATCGGCCAGCGCGGCAAAGGTGTGTAGTAATCGTTGAGTGTTTGTTTCCATCGGAAGTATCGTTACCAGGAGCGCTATTTGGAGTCCGCTGACTTGTCAGCGCTATGAAAAGCGGCGACTAGTCGCCGCACTCCAAAACAAACTCTTAACTCGTCGAGCCGGCCACGTTTGTTTGTGGAGCCACCAAAGCCAAAGCTTCGTTCTCGTCTTTGGCGACACTGACCAGCCTGGTCAGTCCCAGCATCTCGAACAGCTTCGCGGTGTGGCTGTTTACGTCAGAGAAGATCAGCTGCGCGGTGTTCTGCTCGGCTGCGTCGATGACACCCATGAGGATCGAAACTCCGATACTGTTTACCAGTTCGGTGTCTCGGAAATTAATCACGAGAGCCCGGCAACCCGACTCAAGCTGACGCTTACATTCGCGCTCGATGCGCTCGCCGCTCAGCTTGTTCAGGTAATCGCTGGCATAGATGATCGCTGTGTCTCCAATGCAGCGCGCCTGCACCGGAGTCTCCCCGGTTGTGTCCGCCATCTTCGCTAAAGCCCCCTTACTGGGGCACAGTCTAGCACAAACAAGCTTTCCTATTCTTCACGTTTACTGAACCGACGTCGGGCGCGATTGAGGCTATGCCACAGAGCAGCGGCAGTCACGCCGCAGGCCGCGATCATCGGAGGATAGGCTTCGACGATGTATCGGGTCTCGGGCGCGTAATGATAAGCCATGAAGATTGTTCGCAGCAGCACCGTCAATAAAAGCAGTGTGACTAGTGCCGACCGTTGACATAACAGTGCAAAGCCCAGGATCCCGCCAATGATAATCGGCAGCACTGAGAGGACTCTAATCACGAGCAAGAGAGTTGGAGACGCGACTGGGAGAATCTTAAAAATGCCTACGTGGTTTGTCGGCTGACGCACGGCGAACCCAGTCAACCACATAGACGCCGCGCGGCGAACCGGCAAGGTGATCAGAAATCGCGCGGGTGTGCGCGCTATTCGCTCGTTCGCGATCTGGGCGAAGCCATCGCTAATGGCAGGCGTAAAAAGGCGAGTCTGGTTGTATTGGGCAATTAACGTCAAAACGCGGCGGTACTCTTCGGGCGAGTCGAAGGCACTATCAGGCAGTCGATTTGGATCTAAATACGCCGAACCTCCATCAAAAGCCGGGGGGAAAACATTACTAAAGTAAGTTTCGTCGGTGATCCACGTCCGTATCCATTTCAAGTATCCGGGAGGCATGTAAGTAGCTCGGGAAAATCCGTACTCAGAGGCGAGCGGCTGAAACTTGCCTAACGTAAAATAGTTACGAACCACCCAGGGCGCGAGCACCAGGACAATCCCAAGAGCGAGACTAAGAATATTCCTAACCCTGCCCCACGAGCGCACTTGTGCCATGCGACCGAGCAGAAGTAGCACCAGACTAAAAGCAAGAAACACAGAATCAGGCCGCGTCAGCAGAGCAAGACCGCACCCTAATCCGGCGCCCAGCCACAACCAGTTCCTTTTTTGCCGTGCTCGCATCGCCAGAATGCAAAGCCCCACGACGGACATGGTCAAGAACAAGGTTAATGTTTCAGTCAGCAAGTCTGAGGTCCACACAAACGTAAACCAGGAGAACACCCCGGCAATGCTTACCGAGAACATCGCGGCTGAGTCTTTCAGTGAGGCCGAAGCGAGGTTAAAGGATACGAACCCGATGAGCAGGCAGGTTGCGAGGTCAATCACGACTTGCAATAATTTAACCGCCATCTCGTGCCGACCAAATATTTTATAGGTGAACGCGATAAACAAGGGATAGACAGGTACCGCAGCTTCGCCCGTGGTGTAAGGGGGCTGCTGATCGATTGAGAAGCCATGACCATCCAGAACATTTACCGCAGTTGCGATGTACCGCGATTTGGCATCGCCGTTTGCCGGCGGGGCCGTGATCACAAAGACCATACGAACTGTCACGGCCAGCAGGAAAATAACGACGATCTGAAGCGCCCGTCCCCGCCGAAGGTGACCTGGCGAATTGACCTCGCTCGTACTTGAAAAGACTCCTTGCATCTACTCAGGCGATTCAATAGACTCGCGCCTCGTCAGGCTCGCGCCTCGTCTTAATGCGTCGCTCCTCTTCAGAGCACGCTCTCAGCGAGCGGTAGTATAGGTATTTCGTTCACGTCCTTCAACGCGGAATCCTTTGACCGTGCAGGGGATGTTCGCTGACGTGGATGATTGTGATAACCCAGGCAGTCGGTTCGCACTTGAAAGTTGCGGTGGCCCGGTTCACCACGCTTCGTTAAGCTCTCTTACTATGACGCCGCCATGCACGGCTCTTTTTTTGAACAATTGTTCTAGCTTCCTTTGTCCGCGACGTTGCATTCACGCGGTCGCAAAAGTCTGAATGGCATCAGTCACCCAGAGCACTTCCCGGCTAGCACCGCGGTTGGCTTCAGGCCTAACGCTACTACCGCCGTGTTTCCTGGCGGTTCTGGTCTTCACTTACAGCGTCGATCTTCCCCAATGGGACCAGTGGACCTATGTTAGTTTTTTTGAGGAATTTTCGCGGGGCTCCTTAACTCTTAGCCACCTATTCGCGCAGGTCAACGAGTATCGACAATTCTTTCCGAATCTGGTTTTTGTCGCGTTAGGCCGGCTAACGCGCTGGGATGTCAGATATGAAATGTGGGCTATTCTTCTGGCAGCGTGTCTCATCTCTTTCAATGTTTATCGACTGGGAAGACTAACGATCGAAGGCACTCAATTACGGAGAGCCCTCCTGCTCTTCATGGCAAATCTG
Organism: Blastocatellia bacterium; assembly: GCA_003168335.1. Lineage (GTDB taxonomy): Bacteria > Acidobacteriota > Blastocatellia > Pyrinomonadales > Pyrinomonadaceae > UBA11740. The sequence continues at coordinate 161,646 of PMSM01000014.1, forward strand.
CTGATCTTTTCTCCCGTACAATACCCGAACTGGTTGCAGGGACAACAGCTTGTTTATTACGTCCCGATCGCCTGTATCACCGGCTGTATTTTGGTGGCGCATTCACGGCTGAACCCGATTGCCAGATTCCTGATTTGCGGCGGTCTGTCCACTATCAGTACCTTTTCATCCGCGAATGGCGGAGTGTGCTGGATCGTTGTGCTTCCGGTTCTTCTGACCGCCGCGCTTGACCGCATTCCTGCGAGAAGATGGTTTGTAGCGGCATGGATCATAGGGCTTCTCTCTAACGCTGCGCTTTACTTGTACGGGTATCATAAACCATGGTGGTCGCCCAGCCCGCTGGCGGCTCTGGCCCACCCGTTGCAGGCGCTCATTTACTTTCTGATCTTTCTGGGAGCGCCGCTCGGATTGGAAAAGGGAAAATTGGCGATGCTCGTGGGGATTCTACTGCTGTCCCTGTTTGCGATCGGATGCCTGTTCGTCATTCGGTTCCGCGATGACTCGATATTTGTACGGCGCATGACGCCATGGTTGATGGTCGGCGCTTACTCAATCCTGACTGGAGTGATGACCATGATTGGTCGTGTAGGTTTAGGCGTCGGCCAGTCTATCATCACGGCGAGATACATCGGCTACTCCGTTTATCTTGTTGTGTGCCTGGTTTTTGTGGTGCCGATTGTAGGCGAGAAACTTACCAGGGAAGCTAAGTTTCTCAGCCGCCGCCGAGTGGCACAATTTACGGTTGGCGCCGCAGTTGCGTTCTTACTCTGGCAGCCACTGACGTTTGCCGTAGGGATTGCGGGGATGAAGAAAATGAGGCTGGAGCTGCTGCAGGCCAAAGCCAGCGTGCTCCTCATCAATTACGTGCAGGACCCGGAGTTGGTGCATACTCTCTATCCCGACTTGAGTTTTCTGGCCGCACAGGCGAACATTCTCGATAAACTTGGGTACTTGAGACCTGGGCTGGAAAGGAGCAACAGGCTTCAGGACTTTGAAGGCGCCAAAGCGATCACAAATGGTTACGGTTCGCTGGATCATGTAGAGCTGCGCGACCACGTCTATGTCGTCTCAGGGATCGCCGCTCTACCCAATCGGCATGAAGGCGCGGACGCGGTGCTCCTGGCCTATGAACGGCCGAACGGTGATTGCATAGTGTTTGCGCTTACTCATCCGAAGCTGGGAACCGCCGGCTCACACGATCCAGGTGACGATGGGCGTCACCTTCAGCGTTGGGAACTGTCTTTATCTGCAGATCGGCTGCCGGCGCGTCCGGCGAACATAACTGCCTGGGCATTCGATGCGAATAGCGCCAGGGCCTATCGGCTTGATGGCAGTTATGTGATTCCATAGTTAGACGACCCTTGTTACAGCCAATGGCAAAACCCCGAGCCCGCAAAAGCATTTCCGTTTTCTTCCCGGTTTTCAACGACCAGGAAACCATTGAGTCGCTCGCCGAGAAAGCTCTGGCGGTTCTACCGGCGCTGACCGACGATTATGAAGTCCTGTTGATAGACGATGGCAGCACGGACGCGAGCGCCTCGGTCGCAGATGAACTGGCGCGCAACCTGAAGCACGTCAGGGTGATTCACCATTCGGGGAACCAGGGCTACGGCGCGGCCCTCCGGACCGGCTTCAGCAACGCCTCCAAGGAATTGATTTTCTACACCGATGGTGATGGACAATACGACGTAAGCGAACTGGCACTGCTGGTGCCGCTGATGAGCGACAGGGTTGACGTGGTTAATGGATATAAGATAAGCCGTGAGGACAATCGCGGCCGAAAAGCGGTCGGTGCAATGTATAATCGAGTGGCACGTTTCATCTTTCGTCTCCCAATCAGAGATGTTGATTGTGATTTCCGACTGGTGCGACGTTCGGCTATCGATAGAATATCATTGGGACTTTCGAGCGGCGCGATTTGCGTGGAATTGGTACGTAAACTTAAATCTGCCGGCTGTACATTCCGAGAGGTCCCGGTGCATCATTATCCACGTATTCACGGGAAGTCGCAGTTTTTTACACCACGACGAGTGGCCCGAACTCTCTTCGATTTCTGCGCACTTTGGTTGAGCCTATCGCTCTCAGGCTCCTGACCTTGGTAGCCCTAACGCCGCAAGAGATTTTGGAGCACAGACTTGCCCCCTGGTTGGGAGAACAGTGCGCCCTTCAGGGTCGATTGTGAGACCGCCATGTCTGGATCCTTTAGCGAATACAAAGGTCGTTCCGTCCTTATTACCGGTGGCCTTGGGTTCATAGGTAGTAATCTGGCTCGCCGGCTAGTCGAAGTCGGCGACGTGGATGTAACTATCGTCGACGCTCTCTTGCCCGGACAGGGCGGCAATCCTCATAACATCCACGACGTCCGTGATCGGGTCACGGTTCATACCGCAAACATGGGCAATGACTGGGTGATTAATCATCTGGTTGGCGGCGTGGATTACATTTTTAATCTCGCCGGTAGCGTTAGTCACCTCGACTCCATGGTCGATCCGCATTTGGATATGGAGCTGAATTGCGCGGCCCAGCTCAAGCTTCTGGAAGCCTGCCGCAATTTCAATCCGCACGCCAAGATCGTTTACACGAGTACACGGCAGGTTTACGGCGAGCCGGTCTACTTGCCGGTCGACGAACAACATCGGATTGCACCGCTGGACATCAACGGGATACACAAACGAGCGGCAGAACAGTATCACCTGCTCTATCATCGCATCTACGGCACGCGGGTCGTCTGTTTACGGCTGACCAACACGTACGGCCCGCGCCAGCTTCTACATCACAACCGGCAGGGATTTATCGCGTGGTTTATTCGCCAGGCAATGGATGGCGGGGTAATTGAGCTGTTCGGTGAGGGCAAGCAAAAGCGGGATCTGGTCTATGTCGATGATGTCGTTAACGCGCTGCTGCTGGCGGGTGCAAGTGCGTCGACTGAAGGAGAAATCTACAACCTTGGTGGCGCAGAACCGGTCAGTCTGGCTGACCTGGCAAACGAGCTAATCCGTCTCACCGGACGAGGGACTATTGAGTCCAAGCCTTTTCCCCTGGAGCGTCGACTAATCGATATCGGAAACTTTTACGCTAGTTCTCAGAAGATTGAGACTGAGTTGGGCTGGCGCGCGCAGACGTCTCTAACCCAGGGTCTCAGCCAAACAGTTGAATTCTATTCGAAGAACCGCGAGTACTATTGGAACCCACATGCCAGTACCCTTCCTTGATCTCAGGCGACAGCACCGGGAGATTGAGAGCGAAGTCAACTCAGCGCTGGCGCGCGTTACCAGCAGCAGCGCGTTCATACTCAACGGCGAGGTTGAGGCCTTTGAAACTGAGTGGGCGCGCTTCTGCGGAGTCCGGGAAGCGGCGGCCACAAACAGCGGCACCGATGCCTTAGCGCTTGCTTTGATTGCTACGGGCGCTCTTTCGAGGGGCAAAGACCACGAAGTCATCACCTCGCCACTCACGGCTGGCTATAGCGCACTTGCAATCCTCAGTGCCGGAGCCGTGCCCGTCTTTGCCGACATAAATCCGCGTACCTATACGCTCGATCCCGAGAGCGTTGAAAAAGCGATCACCCCTCGCACCCGCGCGATCATTCCCGTACACATCTACGGGCAGATGGCTGACATCGAGGGCATTTGTCAGGTTGCGTCACGGCACGGGCTGGTCGTGATCGAAGATGCTGCCCAGGCGCATGGCGCTGTGAGCCTCGGGAAACGCGCCGGCGCACATGGGATTGCTGCCGCCTTCAGCTTTTACCCGACCAAGAATCTTGGCGCTTACGGCGACGGCGGGGCGGTAACGTCAAACGATGTGCAGCTGTGCCAGCGAGTGAAGAGTCTGCGTGAAGGCGGCCATCTTGAAGCGCTGCAATTAAGCGAGATTGGGCGTAACTCGCGCCTGGACGAGATCCAGGCGGCAGTGCTGCGGATTAAGTTAAAGTATCTCGAAGAGTGGAACCTTAGACGACTAAGCTTCGCAAAGATGTATCTCGATCAACTTTCTGGTTTAAGCAGTCGTCTGACATTACCCTATGCCTCTGAGCCGGGAGCGCACGTTTATCATCTCTTCGTCGTCCAGCGCGAAAACCGTGAGGCTCTCCGCGCACATCTGTCCAGGCAAGGCATCGAGACGATGATTCACTATCCCTTCCTGCTTCATCAGCAGCCTCTCTTCCGCCGCCAGCGGCAAAGGCCGTTGCCAGTAGCTGAGGGCCTGGTCAAGAGGATCCTCTCCCTGCCACTTTATCCTCACCTTAAAGTCGATGAACTACTCGCTGTGTCGCGCGCGATTTGTGAGTTCGAAGAGTGAGGCCGGGAAGGTTTCTGAGCTACACAAATCGCCGAAAGGCCGAAGCTCAACTTTGCCGCAGGACGCCTCAGCCAGCGCGCTTCAGTTCGCAAGGTCGCATTCAATGCCGAATTCAGCCAGCGCAAAGTGGAGGGCAGGGGTTTTACGTCTGACCCCGAAGCGAGGCCGATACGCTTCAGGACCAGCCGCCGGAATACGGCCAGAGGCATTAGTAGCGCGTTAGCGTGAGTCGATCGCAAAACGTCAAAGCCCGCGAGCTTCATTTTGCCGACGAGCTCCTCAAGCAAATAGCGATGGCTGGTAACTAACGCGCTGTCATGACTGCTCCTCATCCATTCGTATGCTGCGACGCGAACAAAAGCTATTCCTTCCGGTTTTAGGACGCGCTGGATTTCGTCGATCGCACGATCAGCACTGGTCTCGCTGGGCAACTGGCCCAGAATCTCAAAGCTGGTCACAAGATCAAAACTCGAATCAGAAAATGGCAAGTCGGTCACCGACGCCTGGGCCACGGTCGTTTGGCCACCCAGACGGCAGAAACCTACGGCTGTGGGACTAAGATCAACTCCCGCCACGCGCCCACTTCCCGCATAGCGCTTGAGCCAGGAGATCATGCCTCCAGTGCCACATCCGGCGTCGAGGATTGACCGGTCTCTCGTCGTCGGACAGACCGGATCGAGCAGGGCTGCCGTGATCTCGCGCATGCCTGCGAACCACCAGAAGTCCTCTTCCAACTCGTACAGGTACGCATAATCCTCAAGCTGCATCTACTTTTGTTTTGAAAGGTTCGTCCCGTCCTGAGTCATGTCTTGAACGCAGGTGACGCCAGACTCGGATAAGGAAACTGAGTGGGTATGACTTAGCGGAAAATTATGTTCACGCGCCAGAACGCAGACACGATCGCCATTGGCTTAGGGTCGCAGGTACTTCGTCATCCTCAACTGTGTTCCATCATCGACCCGTTCGAATTCAACTTCGTCCATCAGCGTTTGAATCAGCTTCAGTCCCCAACCGCGTCGGCTCTGCGCGTCGTCGTTCTCATCTCTGCCGCCGGCTTGCTGACCGTTCTGACCCACAAGACTTGCCGGCACGACTCCGCGACTCGCAACTGTAACGACTAATCTATCATTTTCCACGCGAAACCGCTGATAAATCTTGCCGTCCGGACTAAGGCTATGTTCCGCCGCATTGATGCAAGCTTCAATCAGCGCGGTCTTGATCTGGTTAATTGCCTCGGGTCCGAAGTGCGCGCGCCGTGCAATCTGTTCCACCGTGTGGGCCGCGATCAGTTCCGTGTCCGCCCCCATCGGAATAACCATTTCGAATTCGTTGGGCCGGCTCTCCGCCTTATCTTTTGCTGCTGACTTGATGCGAGCTGTAATTAGATCAACCTGGCGCCGGCTCGAGCCAAAAGCTTCGCGCCTGTTGAGCAGCTCGCAAGCCGCAGTTGAAAACCCTTCGGGCGCCACCAGCCACAGACGCACCCGGCCAAAGCCGCACTCACGCGCCAGACTCGCCAGGCGATCACACCACTCTTCAGTCAGTTCCCTGCTCGCTTCGAGTTTGGAATCAATCTCAGCGGCCAGCCACACTATTTCATTTTCATCCGTATAGTCCGCGGCCTCAAAACCGTGCGCCACAGCACATCGCTCACCCTCGCACGGTACCGACGGCGAATACCCATTGCAGCCGGCGGCGTAAACAATTTGCGGCAGTCTGATTAAGTCGGATTCCCTGTCGAGGGCCGCGTCGACTGTTTCGGTGTCCTCACCCTTATGGACCGCCGCGAACCGATCGTAATGGAACAAGCTTGCCGGCACGCTCTGACAATTGAAATCCGAGATGAGCTCGCGCAGACCCAGCGCGGCTTCGCGTCGATATTTTCGCGCCATCGCCTGCGGCGCCCGCTTTAAAGAGTCGAGCAGTGTCGTGGCGACGATCAGGGCGCGTGCCTCACCCGCCACCTCTGCGCGATAGTGTGCGCGCAGGTAATCCATCCACACGTACGAGTCGGCGTTTACCTCGATAAACGCAGCGCTCGAATTTGCCAGCTCGTGGACGTGCAAGGCATCGACGATATGCTCGAACTCAGCTGCATCGACACTCAGGCGCTTCTTCCAGGCCCAAAGAGAAGACTTGTGTGCTCCGCTCGCAGCCGACTCAAACAGAACGCGCAGCAGTGTCTTCCTGGTCTGCGGGTTCGGCGCGGCCGCGTCCAGAATTCTGGTGAAGTGTCGGTAAATGTGTCCGCCCATCAGCTCGTCAACGTAAAGACGCTGACAATTCAGAAAGCTGGTCAGGGGCGTCTTTGATTCCCGGGCAGCCTGGATCAAAGCGTCGATGAAGAAAGGATTCGCATTCATTTGTTGCACGATCAGATCGCGCGTGGGCTCGTTGGTTTCAATCTGGTACCGGCGCGCAGAAACCTCGACCAGCTTGCGCCCGTCATCGTCGCTCAGCCGCTCGAGGCGAATCAGTTCACTTGCGTCGTGTCCGTCGTCAGTTCCATGAATCAGGTTGATCACCTGCCGTCGCAGGCCGGCCAGCGCGAACGGGCCATTTGGGCGCGTGATAGCGGCGGCGATCTCCTGCCCGAGCCTGGCCTCGTCTTTCGCTGAAGTGGCAAGTTTACTGCAGTCGATCAAGTGAAAGATCTTCCGGCCCGCCGCGGAAAGACGATGTGGCGCGTTTAAACAGAACCGCACAAAGTCGCCCTGATCCCCGCCGGAGCGCTCGCGTTCAAAACCCTCGATGAGTTCACTGACCAACTCGTAGTCGCCGGGTAGGGCGAGCTCCAGCAAGTCGTGGAACGTCAGCCGGGCGTCACACAGCGAAGGATCGACTCGACGATAAGCGATGTATTGTTGCAGCAGATTTTGAAAGAACCGCCGGGCCGCGTCGAGCGGCGTGCCTTCACTCTGCTTGAACGCGAAGTAGATGGGCACAGGATCACCGCGGCGGACGAACAACTGATCGTAGGCCTGACGCAGCAGCTCTGCCGCGCCGACGCCGGGGGCGGCCAGTACCACAAGTCCGTTAGGATCCAGGGACGCGTGCCGCACGATCTGCTGTAGTTCCGCGTCGCGGCCCACAAATTCGTCACGGCTCACATTGGCAAGTATGCGCTGGTGGGTCATCAAAAACTGTTGCTCTTAGCGGCCGTTCGGTTTGCTCCGGTCTGGACACCCTGGTACGCGTAAGCGCGGTTCTTGCCGTGCCTCTTCGCGTGATAGAGCGCCCGGTCCGCGGCGCGCACCATAGCCTCGGCCGAGTCGAGCGCCGGCGAAAGAGCAGAAAGGCCGATACTAACGGTCACAGCGCCAAGTGGCTGCGATTTGCCGTGCGTAAACAGCGTGCTGTAGATTTTGCGGCGAATGCGATCGGCGATCACACCGGCTTCCTGCAGGTTGGTTTGCGGCAGCAGGATGGAAAACTCCTCGCCGCCGTAGCGCGACGCCACGTCAACTTTGCGCAACGCAGCCCTCAAGCACTGCGCGGTGATCTCCAAAGCGCGATCGCCTGCCTGGTGGCCGTTCTGATCGTTATAGACCTTGAAATCGTCGATATCGATCATCATAAAGCTCAGCGGGTAATCGTAGCGCTTCGAACGGCTCAACTCTTCTGCCAAACGCGCCTCGAGGTAGCGCCGGTTGTGCAGACCCGTCAGTGGATCCGTGATCGACATTACCTGGAACTGGTTGGCTCTTTCCTGCCAGGCGGCGCGCTCAAGCGCCAGCGCAATTTGGGGCGCGACCAACTCAATGACGCTCAGGTCGTTCGCATCATAGGCGCCGCCACCAACCTTGTCCGTCAAATTGAGAACTCCGAATCTGCGGCTTCCGATAGAGATTGGATAACTTATGAATGACTTTGTTTTGTAGCCCCGCTCTGGCAAGCTCGACCTGCCCAGGTCGTCCATGCTGGCGACCACGGGGCGACCTTCCCGCAAAACGGATCCGGCAATTCCCTCGCCCATGGCAATCGGGCCAACTTCGCTGATGGATGCTTTGATCCCGCGCGACGCGGTCATCGTCAAGTGGTTTGTCGATTCATCGAAAAGAAGCAGCGACCCGCGCTCGGCCCTGACCAGGTCGGCCGCCTGCGTCAGAATTGATTGGTACGTCTGCGCCGGCTCGCTCGCGTCAATCTGTTCGGTGAATCTGCGAATTGAATCTGCGAACGGTGCGCGGCGATCGAGTCCGCGTCGGATACTCGCTTCGGCGCGTCGATCTTCAGCCGGTGCATCGCCGCCTTCCGGCGTTGGCGCGGCGGCGACGGTGGACGCTGTAGAGTCTGCCACTTTAGTCTGGTCGAACTCTCTGGCGGCCATGGCCACGCGCAAGGCTGCATGATCGAGATCAGCTTCGTCCGCAAAACTCACGTTGCGAAACAGATTGTCGGAACTCAGATCCTTAAGGTCGCCTGAGCGAAATCGTTCGGCCAGCGCACGGTAATCCGAGCTGCTCACGAAGGCCCGGCCGCCGATTACGGCGAGCTGACGTTGGCTGTCAATCTCAACTGGCATAGCAAAGCACTGCAAACCCGCATGGCAACGATAATGCGTAATGGTGTTAGCGCTGACCGCGCGGTCATGGGCCGTGCCGCAGAACGGATCGCAAAGACCGACGTGTGCAGAAGACGATTGCAGGGCTTCGCAGATGGAGTTGTTGTTGGTGATCGCCAGTGCCGGCGGTTGAGGGCCCTCAACCAGAAGCAGCGCGATGCCAGCCGTTTCGGCGATGGTTTTTTGGATTCCCGCCCAACCTCTCGGCGCCAGCTCCGGAACCTCCTGCGTAATCGCTGTCGATCGCTTGACGCTCTTATCCTTCATCGCCCTACTCTCTTTTTGCGTTTCCGCGCGCGACTGTTTCATCCGGATCCTGATACCGAAGAAGCATTCAGCCTGGACTCTCGCGAAGAGGAAACCGACCGGGCCTTTCAGTATAGGTTGCGCTCTACACTGCTACAAGCGAGTCCAAATCGTAGACCAGGACTGACTGAGGCACTCGAAAACGTCCCTAGCTTGAACGCACATCTATCGTAAATGACTAATACGCCGCGTTTTTCACGCCCTTGCCGATGCCGGGTGGTCGCGCAGGCCGGGAGCGGCGCCCGGTGCCACCCGGTCAATGTCGGGCTCTGCGGGGCTGATGCGAATGCAGGCGGCGAAATGATTGGGTTTGATTTGGACGAGTTGCGGTTCGATCTCACTGCAAACTTCTACGGCATAGGGACAGCGAGTGTGAAACCGGCATCCCCGCGGCGTATTTATTGGTGAAGGCACGTCGCCTTCCAGAACAATGCGGCGGCGTTTGGCCTCGATCTTTGGATCGGGAACCGGAACGGCTGAAATCAGGGCTTTGGTGTAGGGCATGAGCGGGTTCTGGGAGATGCTTTTTCCGTCTGCCAGCTCGACAATTTTGCCCAGGTACATTACCGCGACCCGATCAGAAACGTGCTGGATCGCTCGCAGGTCATGCGAGATGAACAGGTAGGTCAAATTCTTCTGGCGTCGTAAGCGGTCCAGCAGATTCATTATCTGCGCCTGAATCGAGACGTCGAGGGCCGAGATTGGTTCATCAGCGACTATGAAAGCTGGATCGACGGCGAGGGCTCGCGCAATGCCGATGCGCTGGCGTTGTCCGCCTGAAAACTCATGCGGATAGCGTTTAAGAAAACGTGCACTCAACCCAACCATTTCCATCAACTCCTGGACGCGCTTCTTCTTTGCCAGGCCACGCGCCAAATGAAATGTCTCCAGCGGTTCACCAATGATCTGACTGACGGTCATGCGCGGATTCAGTGAGGCATACGGGTCCTGAAAGATAATCTGCAGGTGGCGGCGCTGTTCGCGCATTACGGAGTTCGACAGCTGCGCCAGATCAGTACCGCGAAAGAAAATCTGACCTGAGGTAGGCTCAGTCAAACGCAGAACCGCGCGTCCCAAAGTCGTCTTGCCACAGCCTGACTCACCAACCAGTCCCAGCGTTTCCCCGCGCCGAATATCCAATGACACACCGTCTACTGCCTTCACAACCCGGCGGATACGCTGGCCCAAAATAAGCAGGGCAAACGCGCTTGAGATTAGAAAGGCAATTCCAAAGGCAATAACGCTGAAGAGTATCCTGGCCCAGATATTGACCGGGTAAACGTCCAGAACGACAGCCAACCATACGATGATAAAGCGACCGACGAAGGAACCTATGATGCTCACGCCGATCCCGAGCCCGCGCCTGTCTTGATCGATTTCACGCCTGACGCCAAGATCGAAATAGACCTTCAAGTCCTTAATTCTAATCAAAGGCGCTTCCCCGGCGATCGGCGGAGGTACCTGGCTTTGTGCTCCATCTAAGGATTGAGCATTCATCAACGGTTTCCCTCTTGTGCCTGCGACTTGGTGTATACGTCGCTTGCAAAATGGCAGAGCGAGTAGTGCTCGCGCGTTAGCTGCACGTACGGAGGAAACTCGCGCCGGCAAATTTCCTCAGCTCGTTCACATCGCGGCGCGAACGGGCAGCCCGGCGGCAAGTGCGCCAGGTCCGGCGGCAGTCCGGGAATCTGATAGAGCTTGCCCTGCTCGTCAGTAGGATCCGGCACCGAGCGTAGCAGCCCACAAGTGTACGGATTGCCGGGTCGCTCGAAAAGTTCCGTCGTCGTCGCCTGTTCAAAAACCTTGCCCGCGTACATGACGATGATGTGATCGGTCATGCCGGCGACGACGCCGAGATCATGTGTGATAAGGATGACGCTCGCGCCAGTTTCCGCCTTCAAACTATTTATCAGTTCCAGGATTTGCGCCTGGATGGTGACGTCCAACGCGGTCGTCGGTTCGTCGGCAATCAGCAGTTCGGGCCGGCACGACAGGGCCATCGCGATCATCACGCGCTGTCGCATGCCCCCCGAAAACTCATGCGGATAACTGTCAACCCGCGATCGCGCGTCGGGAATGCCCACGTGTTCGAGCATCTTGATCGCATGTTCGCGTGCTTGTTTCTTCGTGTGACCCAGATGAAGCCGCGTGACTTCCATCAGTTGCTTCGAGACCCGCATGAAAGGATTCAGCGAAGTCATCGGATCCTGAAAGATCATCGCGATGCGTTTCCCGCGGAGCTTGCGGACTTCGCGTGGAGAAAGCTTCAGCACGTCGCGTCCAGCAAAAACTATCGAGCCGGAAACGATTTTGCCGGGCGGATTGGGAATCAACCGCATCAGCGACAGATTCGCGACCGACTTGCCAGAGCCCGACTCTCCGACGATGCCCAGCGTTTCGCCCTGCTTTAGTTCGAAGCTGATTCCATCAACGGCCTTAACCGTGCCGTCTTCAGTTTCGAAGTAGGTACGCAGGTCGGTGACGCTAAGAAGATTTCCGTGGCCGCTATCAGTCATAGATGTTGGGCGATTCACGATAGGAAGCGATTAACCCTGTCTATTTCCAGGGAATGAAAAACGATAACACCGCAACGGTAAGGCCAGCACCCCCGCCCGCCAATACGCCGACGAGCCACCCGGGTATTCCCCATCTCGGAGTAAATCCCCTGGCCAGCATTAGCCCAGCAAAGAACCACGCCATGAAGGACGCAGAACCGTCAATTCGGTGGTCACAACTCACTCTTTCCGCATCTGCGGATCAAGCGCATCGCGCAACCCGTCTCCCAGAAAGTTCAGAGAGAAAAGCATCAACGCCATGGTGAGTCCGGGAAAGATCAGTTGCCAGGGATAGATCGCCAGACTCTGCGCTCCTTCGGCGGCCAGGCTGCCCCAGGAAACCCGCGGCGGCCGGACACCGAGACCGAGGAATGACAGGAAGGCTTCGCTCAACATTACTGTGGGAACTGTTAGGGTCGCATAAACGATCACCGGCCCGAGCGTGTTGGGTATCAGATGACGGAAAATAATCTTCGGCGTTGACACTCCGGTGGCCCGCGCCGCTAGAATAAATTCCTGGTTCTTGAGCGACATCACCTGCCCGCGCACGATGCGGGCCATCGTTAGCCATGACACAGCGCCGAGCGCGAGGAACAACTGGGCCAACTGACCAGTAGGCGTCTTTGCCGGCAGCAGAGCCAGCAGAACAATCACGATGATGACGTACGGCAGCGAGTAGAGCACATCGACAACTCGCATCATCAGGTCATCGATGCGCCCGCCCAGATATCCGGCTGTAGCACCGTACGAAACGCCAATCAAAAGCGACACGAGCGTGGCAATCAAAGCCACCATCAAAGATATTTGCCCGCCGGAGAGAACCCTGGCGAGGATGTCGCGACCGGCATTGTCGGTGCCCATCGGATGGGTCCACGAAAACTTACCGTCGGGTCCGCGAAAGGGTGGAAAGGACTTTGTCAGTGCCTGGTCTTTGGGAATGAAATCGTAAGCGGATCCGGTGGCGCGCTTGATCACCGACGGGCCAATCAAAGCAGCAATCACGATCGCAATCACAATGACCATCCCCAGCACGGCCAGCTTGTTCTTCAGCAGCCGGCGCCAGGCGTCACGCCACAATGAAGTGCCAGCCAGAACCTCACCGCCGATGTCCTCTTCGCCGCAGGCGTACTCTGGCCCAATGCGACGATTAGGAGGGTCCGATCCCGTTTCCAGCGGAGCCAATGATGGTTTTTCGTCTTCCAAGACGTTCGGTTCTTTTGCGACTCGCTTAGGCGCTACTCAATACCTGATGCGCGGATCGATAAAGCCATATGAAATATCGACCAGAAGATTGAAGCCCAAAACGGTGACCGCAATGAAAGCCACGATCCCGATGATCAGCGGCTCATCACGGTTGAAACAAGCGTTGATGAAATAATTTCCCAGGCCCGGCAGCGCAAACACCCTTTCGACCACTACAGTGCCGGTGATCAGGAAGGCGAGCGCCGGGCCGGAAAATGAAACCACCGGCAACAGCCCGCCGCGCAAGGCGTGGCGAAAGACTACCTGTGTTTCACTCAGGCCCTTTGCGCGCGCCGTGCGAATATAGTCTGAACGCATTACCTCCAGCATTCCCGAACGCGTCAGGCGCGCAATGTAGGCGATGTAGATCGCCGACAGGGTCAGCGCCGGCAGCACGATGCTCTTGCTCGGAAATCCGTTCCACAGAGCCGGCGGCAGCCAGAAAAGATTGAGCGCGAAAATCAAAACCAACAATGGTCCTAAAACGAAGTTTGGGATCGAGATACCGATCATGGCGAGCACCATGCTCGCATAGTCAATCCAGGAGTTCTGTTTGAGAGCGGCGAGCGTGCCGGTGGTAATCCCAACGAAAAGCGCCAACAGATAAGCAGATAAGCCCAGGGTCGCCGACACCGGCAGACCGCGAAACAAGATTTGATTGACAGACTGTCCCTCGTACTTCAACGAATTCCCGAAATCAAACCGCGCGATATTCCACAAGACCTTGCCGTATTGCACGTACCATGGCCGATTCAGTCCATACTTTTCGCGCAGGTTCTTTTCGATCGCGGGCGTGAGCTTCTTCTCACCGGTGTAGAAGTTTCCCGGCGCCAGCCTAATCAATCCCCAGGTCAGGGAGACGACAATGAACAGCATCGGAATGATGACGACGATGCGGCGAATGATGAAGCGAAGCATAATCTCTTTGCGGAATGTTTAGCGTCGGGCTACCGCCCGACCAAGCGGGCCGTAGCCCGCTTCTAAACCTGTCACACTTACTCAGACATATTCGGTACACCGTAATCCCATTTTGCCTGATCGCGCTCAATGTAAACCCACTTCCACGGAAACAGCGTCGTTGCGTTCGGGTACATCCCTTTGACGTAGGGCTTCTTCATCCAACGCGTGGTCGCAACCACGAGCGGCATCACTGGCTGCGCATCGAGCAGCAGCTTCTCCGCCTGGGCCAATATCTCGTAACGCCTCTGATGATCGACCGTGCGATTGGCCTCATCGAGCAGCTCGACGTATTTCGGATCCCACCAGCCGGTGCCATTGTTCCCGGTTGGCGTGTAGAACAGACCAAGAAAAGTGAACGGATCCATGTAATCAGCCGACCAGCCAAATCGCGAGATACCCTTGTAATCCAGCTTGGCTTGCGCGGCTTGGAATGTCTTGTTCTCCATGATCCTGATCTGGATCGTCACGCCCAGATTCTGTTTCCACTGCGCCTGGATAAACTCGGCATAAGGAAGGTTGCTACCGTCCGGATTAGTTACAATCTCGATCTCGCTGGCGGAGAATTTCTCCGGATCAAAATTCCCTGAGGCATCACCATAACCAGCCTCGACCAGCAGATGCTTTGCCTTGTCAGGATCGAATGGGTCGCCTTTGGGTTGCGGATAACCCGGAAAGATTCCAGTAGGCATAAAAGCGGTCAACGGTTGGACGTGGCGCCAGTCAGCCATCGCTTTCTTGTCCAGGGCCATGTTGAGTGCTTTACGGACGCGGACGTCTTTGGTCGGTCCCTTCGTCGTATTAAAGCGATAGAATTCGATCCCGGCTTCGGGCGCGTCCATGAAATCCTTCATCGGCGCAATCACTTCCAGCCAGGCAGGTGGCACCGTGTGATTGTACATGGCGTCGAGTTCGCCCGCCCGGTAAAGATTAATCATGGTCGTGATGTCCTGGAGCATGTAGAAGACGATGTGATCGAGTTTCACCCTGCTCGCGTCCCAGTTCATCGGATCGCGCGCGACGACCAAGCGGTCATAAGGCTGCCACGCTTCCAACTTGAAGGCGCCGCTGGTGACGATGTTATGCGGATCGGTCCAGGCGTGGCCAAAGTGTTCGACCGTGTTCCGATGAATAACACGAAAGAATTGATGCGCCATCAAGCTTATGAAAAACGGTGCTTGCTGGGCCAGCGAGATGCGTAGCGTGTAATCGTCAACGGCTTCGACGCCCACGTTTTCGGCCTTAACGGGAAGGAACTGTTTGCCCGCAACCGCAGCCCTCAATTTGGGATTAGCGTCGAGAGCTTTCTTTCGCCCCTTATCATCGGCAGGCAGGACGACTCGTGCGGGTGAGTGCATGAAGCGATGAAAAGGCGTGTCAGCGTCAGGGGTCTGCTCTTCGGGAATCGGTGGGTATTCAGCCGCGACCGACTCGACCGGTTGTGAACTCAACGGCGGCCCGGGCGTTCTTGCCGGCGGAGTGGTTCCCGTTGCTGACGCCGGTGCGGTTGGCTGCTCCTCGACTCCCGCGAAGTCTTTTTCGAGCAGAAACGTTTGGCTGTCAGGATCGAATACGAAGACTGCGCTTTCGTTATAGGCTTCGGCGTACTTTATGTAATACGCCAGCGCAGCATTCGACGAGGCCACTTCTGGTGTCAGGCCCCGGCGAATCGTATAGACGAAATCCCCGGCAGTGATGGGATCGCCGTTTGAGAAGCGCGCATTCTTGCGCAGATGAAACGTAATCTCCGAAAAATCTTTGTTGACTTCCCAGCGCTCAGCAATTGCGGGCACGGGCGCGCTGGTCTTCGGATCGTATTCGGTTAGCCCTTCGTAAAGGGCCATGTAGATGCGCGCTTCATTTTGCCCGGCGGATATTTGGGGATCGAGTGATTCCGGCTCGGAACCTGAAACATAGCGGAGAACATTCTCGCGCGGCGGGTCAGTCTTGCCAAAGAAGACATGGTTCCCGCCTGAGGCAGCGCAACCCGCAGTGATTAGGCTCACGCCAAGGATCAGCGCGGCGACGCCAATCCGCGACGAATAGCCAATCACGATTCCGCTTTTAGGGTTGCGCACCGCCTTTCAAAGTAACATGCGTCTGTAGCACCGGCAATACTTGTTTCAGGCAGATGCTCTCGCCGCTGAGCCAAACAGAAATACATGGGGTTTAGAGTCGGGCTACCGCCCGACCAAGCGGGCGGTAGCCCGCTTCTAAACTTTAGCGAAAAGCGCCGGCGGAAGTTTGTGTCATTCACAGGCTGTCCATTGCGCGTTTCGCTGTCCGGGCCAGGACGTTCAAGGCTCGAAGCACCTCGTCGGTTTGCCGCCGTGTGTCCTCAAATCCCTCCGAAGTATCGATCAGGAAATCCGCGTACTTCATCTTCTCTTCCTGTGACATCTGCGCCGCAATTCTCCGCCCTGCTTCTTTGGGCAAGAGGCCATCGCGCAGAATCAATCGCTGCAACTGCACCTCAGGCCGGCAGTGAACCACGATAAGTTTATCAAACCGGCGATAGCCGCCAGATTCGATCATCAACGCGGCGTCAACGACGGCGATTCCATCAGGCGTTTCTTGTTGCCACCGCCGAATTTGATCATCCTGCGCTGCGATGATGAGAGGGTGAAGAATCGAATTCAGGAGTTGGCGCTTTTCTTCGTCGGCAAAAACAATCGTACCCAGTTTGCCGCGATCGAGCGTGCCATCTTCGCGGCGGACCTCGCTTCCAAAAGCACCAACGACCGACTTCAACCCGGGACTTCCCGGCGCCACTACCTCGCGGGCGGTCGCGTCGGCGTCCAAAACCCGGCACCCAAGCTCTGCCAACACGCCCCGCACGAAGGACTTTCCCACCGCAATTGATCCGGTAAGGCCGATCTTCAGCATCTCTTATGTGGCGCAGGGGCTAGCCCGCGCTACTACAACCCGCGACGCCACTTCGCCGCTTGTAAAGTATTTCTCATCAGCATCGCCACCGTCAGCAAACCGATACCCCCGGGCACTGGAGTCCGCCGCCCTGCGATCGCATCAGCCTCCACGGGATGGACGTCGCCGACCAGGGTGTATCCGCGCTTTTCTATCGCTTCAATTCTCTTGCCCGCATCGCCGCCAAACAGCGCGCGGGCGTCATCTACATCTGTGATCTTATTAACCCCAACGTCGATCACCACCGCGCCGGGTTTGATGTAATTGCCGCGGATGAAGGCGGGCCGGCCAATGGCGGCTACCAGAATCTCCGCCTGTCGCGTCACGGCCGGCAGATCGCGCGTGCGCGAATGACAGATAGTCACGGTGGCATGTCTCTGCAACAACAAATTGGCCACCGGGCGCCCAACAATCTGGCTGCGCCCGACCACGCAGGCGTTCAGGCCCGCGATTTCGATTTGGTTGCGGTCCAGCAGCTCGATGATGCCGGCGGGCGTGCACGGAACAAATCGCGGGCGACCCATCGCCAGCAGACCTACGTTTGAAGGATGAAATCCATCGACGTCCTTCGCCGGAGCTACCGCTTCAAGAATCGACGCCTCGTCGATCTCTCGGGGCAGCGGTAACTGCACCAGTATTCCGTCAACATCGTCGCTTTGGTTCAGTTTCCGAATCAGAGCCAGCAATTCCGTGGTGGTCGTGGATGCCGGCAGCAAACGCTGGTCTGACACGATTCCAACTTCAGCACAAGCGCGCACTTTGTTGCGCACGTAAACCGCCGAAGCGTCATCATCGCCAACCAACACCGCGGCCAGACGAGGCTTTACGCCATGCTGAGCCAGCAGGCGCCGGACTTCCGCGGCAACTTCCTGCTTGATTTGGTCGGCTGTGACTCGACCATCGAGAATTTGTGCAGGCTGTCTCTCTGCCTTAACCATTTGTGGTAATCGTAACATGTAACGCAACTCGTTAGCCTGCGGTGCTCACGACATGAGCTCAGTACCACCGCGTGAGCGGGTGGGTCAGCCATTCGAAGCCACGATGAAACGCTCTGCTGCCTGAGTCTCATGCCCACCCGCTCACGCAGGTGGTACTGACCTCACTGCGTTGGGAGAATCTGACTTTGACTTGTGTTGGCTCGAACCGCGAGACGCCAGTATTGAACTGGACTTGAGCTAGCCGCCCTAACCGTCTAATCTGGTTTGTAATTCAAGCTCAACCGGTTGATATTATTCGAACCATGACAAAAGCTCGATCGCAGGCCGTCATTTCTTGTCTGCTGTTATTCTGCATTGCGTTAATCCTTTCAGGCTGTCGCCCTCGTCGTTCAGCTAACGAGAAGCACTACCCCATAAAAGGCAAAGTCGTAGCCGTGAATCAAGCAGATCACACGGCGACTATCGCCCATGGAGATATCCCCGGCTATATGCCCGGGATGACGATGCCCTTCAAGATCAAGAATGATGCGGATCTGGCGATGCTGAAGCCCGGCGATCAGGTAACGGGAACGCTGGTCGTCGACGACCTGTCCTCGTGGGTTGAAATTTCTGCGATTATCGAAGGAGGGCCCCCGGTTTCACAGAACGTTGATGTGCCGGGTGAACCGAAACCCGGCACCGAAGTGCCGGACTTTGGACTCGTCAACCAGGACGGCCAACGAATTCATCTGGCACAGTATCGGGGCAAGACGCTCTTGTTGACGTTCGTCTACACGCGCTGTCCTCAACCCGATCAATGCACGCTGATGAGCAACAACTTCGCCGCCATCGATCAGGCTTTGCAGAAGCAGCCAGAGGTTTACCAGCAGACGCACCTACTGACGGTGAGCTTTGACCCCGACTATGACACACCGAAAGTGCTTCGCAGCTACGGCGCATCCCACACGGGTCGCTATTCAGATGAAACTTTTCAGCACTGGGAGTTTGCGACCGGCACGAAAGACGAAGTGAAAGGCATCGCGCAGTTCTTTGGGCTGCGTTACTATCACGACACTGAATCGTCAGAGGAACAGGTCATACACTCTCTGCGCACGGTGATTATTGGTGCCGACGGGAAGGTGTTTAAGTTGTATCGAGGGAACGAGTGGAAGCCCGAGGAGATATTAAGCGATCTTAAGATGCTATTTTCAGCGCCCGCTCCAACGAAAGAAAATCCAAAGTGAGGCGGTACCCTAACTAAAACGTTCTCTGTGCAGCGAGGGTCTGACTTCTTGTTTTTTGAACAAGATGTGGACTGAAGTCGCAATCTCACCGGGTCTTTTTATTTCAACGTGTTCGTTGGATAGGAAAACTGTTTCACCCCGTTTAGGGGTGATATGTCTATAGATCGAAGAGGACCATCCTGCGGCTCCGTTCCGAGGAGCGGAGTGGTGCCGGAGCGGTGAAGCTCTAGTTGAATTCCGCTCCTCCGAACGGAGTTGCTACTGACGTTTTTCGCTCTGTCTATAAACATCTCACTCCTAGCGGAGTGAAAACCGGAGACTTTGGACCTTCGAACCTGGCGCCTACCCTACCAAATCTGACAGCGCTTATCCGGTGGCCGCACCATAGCGTCGCCATCCTTGCACTGAAAAGCCTGCGCGAACAGCGGCATGTTTGACAGCGGTCCGTTTACGCGGAAGCGGCCCAGCGGATGCGGGTCCGTGATGACTAATTGCCGCTCGTATTCCGGCCGCACATTCTGGGCCCAAATCTGCGCGTAACCAAGAAAGAAGCGCTGTTCTGGAGTGAAGCCATCGATGTCGGGCGGTCGAGGCTTGCCCTGCATTGATTTCTGAAACGCCGCGTAGGCGATCGCCAGCCCGCCAAGGTCGGCGATGCTCTCGCCCGTTACGAGCTTACCCTTCTCGTGCAAGCCTGGTTGCACCTCGAAGCCATCGAACTGATCGATGATGCACTGCGCGCGCGCTTTGAACTTCACCAGGTCTTCATCGGTCCACCAGTTCCTCAAATTTCCCTGGCTGTCGAACTTCGCCCCGCTGTCGTCAAAACCGTGCGTCATCTCGTGACCAATCACCACACCGATGCCGCCATAATTAATCGCGTCATCAGCCGCGGGGTCGTAAAAAGGCCATTGCAGAATGCCCGCGGGAAACACGATCTCGTTCATCGAAGGATTGTAATAAGCATTCACCGTCGGCGGTGTCATGCCCCATTCTGCGCGATCGACGGGCTTGGCAATTTTTGCCAGGCCACGGCGGGTCTCGAAGGCGCTGGCCCGATCAATGTTAGCCGCATACGAATCCCGGTCGATCTTAAGAGCCGAATAATCCCGCCACTTGTCCGGGTATCCAATCTTGCGCATGAAGGCCTCGAGCTTGACCGTCGCCCGCTGGCGCGTCGTATCGCTCATCCACGAAAGCGTCTCCAGGTCGTCATGCAGCGCAGAGATCAGGTTCTGGACCATCTTCACCGCCCGCGCTTTTGCTTCGGGCGGAAACGCCCTCTGCACATACAAGGGCCCCACGGCCTCTCCCAACGCTTGATCCGTGGATTGCACACAGCGCTTCCAGCGCGGCAACAATTCCTGAGTGCCGCTCAGCGTTCGCCCCTTGAAATCAAAATCTTCGTCAACGAACCTTTTTGGCAGGGCCGTCGCGCGCGCGTTCACCACCTGCCAGCGCAAATAGGTCTTCCAATCGTCGAGCGACGTGGTGGTCAACTGCTTGCCTTCGGCTTTGACAAAATCGGGCATGCCGACGTTGAGGTCCGCGAGACTCACGCCGATTCCCTTGAAGTAAGCATCCCACTCAAATTCCGGCGCCAGAGCTTTCAAGTCAGCGACTTTCATGCGGTGATAGCGAGCGTTTGGATCGCGCAGGTCTTCGCGTTTCGTCGACGCCTCAGCCAGTTTTGTCTCGATTGCCATCACGGCGTTCGCTTCAGTCCCCGCCGCGGCCGGTTCGTCGCCCAGCAACTGAAACATGGTCGTCACGTGTGTCACGTACTTAGCGCGAATGGTTTTGGATTTCTCTTCAGGATTCAGGTAGTAGTCGCGGTCGGGCATTGTCAGCCCGCCCTGATTCAATTGGCCAATCACCTGGGTCGCATCCTTGTAATCCTGTCCGGAGCTAAACCGAAACAGCACCGGAATGAACATGCTGTGCAGATGAGCGACCTCGGCTTGCAGGGATGGCTGGTCCTTAATCTTGTTGATGCGATCTAGTTCAGGCTGTATTGGCTTCAGCCCGGCGGCTTCGATGTTGGCCTCGTCCATGCACGCCGCATAGTAATCGCCAATCTTCTGCTCATTGCTCCCTTTGGCGGCTTTCGTGTTCTTCGCGGCGTCTTCCAGAATTTGGTGCACCACATCGCGGTTCTTCTCCGCCAACTCGTTGAAGCGACCCCAGGACGAATATGCAGCCGGCACCGGATTGTTTTTGGTCCATCCGCCGTTCGCATACTGGAAAAAGCTTTGGCAGGCAGCGACGCTGCGATCCATGTTTGCTACATCAAAACTGTGTGAGTCACCCGCCGCCGGCGCACCAAGCGGATCGGAGAGGGCGCCCGAGTCGTTCTGCGCGTTCGCTCGCCGGGTGTGGTCACCCGCGACGACGAAACAGAAAAGGAAGGCAAGAATGGAAAGACACAAACACGAAACTTTGATTTTACGCATGGCGGATCTCCTGAACGAGTCTGTTAACCACTTCAGTTTGAAAGTTGCTCGCGATTCTATCGGAGCGGCGGAAGCTTGTCACCCGGCGCCTCAAGAAGCGCTGGTCAGCTTTTCAGCTTTCGGATCTCTTCAGTGAGCACTGGCAGCGCTTCAAACAGGTCACCGACGATTCCGTAATCGGCTATATCGAAGATGGGGGCCTCTGGATCCTTGTTGATGGCGACAATTGTCTGCGAGTTCTTCATCCCCACGAGGTGTTGAATCGCGCCGGAAATTCCCAGAGCAATATATAGTTTGGGGGCGACAGTCTGTCCAGACGATCCAATTTGACGATCGATCGGCAACCACTCAGCGTCGCAAATCGGGCGCGAAGCTGCCAGATCCCCGCCCAGAACTTCGGCCAGCTTCTCCGCCAGCGCGATATTTTCTTTGCTCTTGATGCCGCGGCCTACCGCAACGATGACGTCCGCTTTACTCAGATCGACCGCCTGCTTCATTTCCTGGAATGGCGCTTCCGGTTTCATGCGGACCTCGCCAACGTCGACTGGCATTTCCTCTATCGGCGCGGTGCTTCCCTTCCGTGCCTGATCCGGGCGAAACGCGCCGGACTGAAAGGTAGCAAACAGCGGCGCCGCGCCGTCGGAAACTACATCCGCGTCCAGCTTGCCGAGAAAGATTCGGCGGGTAAAGGTAACCGCACCCGCATCGACGTTCATGCGAATGCAGTCGCCGATCAATCCCTTGCCAAAACGGGCGGCCACCTTGGGCGCAAAGTCGCGCACCAGATAAGTATGCGACATCAGGACGTACTGCGGATCAGCAGCCCTCACGACCTGCTCCATCGCTGAGGCATAAGCGTCGGGCGTGTAATCGGCAAGCTGCGCATGATCGACATAGACTACTTTTGCCAGATCGTAGGCAGCGATCTCCTGCGCCAGCGACTGGGCTCCAGAGCCCAGCACCACAGCCGTTATACTCTGACCAGTTTGGCCGCCGAGCTCTTGCCCGGCCGCTATCGCTTCCAGGGAAGTCTTGTTCAGCGACCCTGCTTTGTGTTCGATGAAAACTAAAATGCCGTTGCTCATAATTATCTCTGGTCAGCGTCAACCCTTTGGAGTGCGCTGACCTGTCAGCGCTTTCGTCGGTCGCAAGTCGCGACTACATCTCAGTTGCGTCGTTTCAAAGAATGCAGCTTTAAGCCGCCGCAGCCTAAAGCGGCGACAGGTCGCCGCACTCCAAATAATTAAATCACTCGCGCTTCAGTGTGCAGCTTTTCTGCCAACTCAACCGCACCCCGCTTGGCGTCTCCACCACCGAGGAACTGCGTCTGCTTTGACTTCTGCGGCAGATAAAGCTTTTCAATTCGCTGCTGCGACGGTTGACTCACAATCGCAGCGTCGGGCGTAACTTCTTTTATCTCTTTCTTCTTGGCGGCCATGATGCCCTTCAGGGTCGCATAACGAATCTGGCTGATGCCTGACTGGATTGTGAGCAGTGCGGGCTTGGGCATCGTGTACCATTGATACCAGCCGCTTTCGAGTTCACGTTTGACGCGTAGTTGATCGCCGGTCGCCTCAACCTCGATCACGATGGTCGCATGGGGTAGGCCGAGAATCTCTGCGAGTATCACGCCCGTCTGCCCATAGCCATAGTCATCCGATTGCAGACCGGTCATGATCAAGTCGGCTTGCTCTTCGCGAATGGCTTCAGCCAGCACGCTGGCGCCGGCAAACGGTGAAAGATGAACGACGTTGTCACCGAGCACATGGATGGCGCGGTCCGCGCCGCGGGCCAGCGCATCCTTGATCACGCTCTTCGCGCGTTGCGGCCCCATCGAGCAAACAACGACTTCGCCGCCGACCTTCTCCTTAATCCGGAGAGCTTCTTCCAGGGCGTAGCCGTCCGACTCGTTCACTTCAAACGAAAGGTCGGCCTCTTCAATCCAGGTTGCATCTTTATTGATTCGCAGGATCGCGTCTTTGTTGGCAACCTGCTTCATTAAGACAAGTATCTTCATATTAAACTAGGCACCTGTTTAGAGGCGGGCTACTGCCCGCCAAATTCCTACGCGATCGGCGGGCGGTAGCCCGCCGCTAAACATCGCACTGTTCTTACTCTTCGTATCTCTTGAACAACAACGCTGCGTTCGTGCCGCCGAACCCGAAGCTGTTCGACAGCGCATATTGCACGTGGGCTTCGCGAGCTTTGTTCGGAATGTAATCGAGATCGCAATCCGGATCAGGCGTGACGTAGTTGATAGTCGGCAGCAGAATATTGCGATGAATAGAGAGGACTGAAAACACGCCTTCGACGCCACCCGCCGCGCCCAGCAAATGGCCGGTCATCGATTTCGTTGAACTAATCGGCACTTTGTAAGCGTGCTCACCGAAAGTCTTCTTGATCGCCATCGTTTCAAACTTGTCGTTATATGGCGTGGACGTTCCGTGCGCGTTGATATAGCCAACTTCTTCAGGCTGCACCTTCGCGTCGTTCAGGGCTCTCTGCATGACCCGGACGGCGCCTGATCCGCTGGCGTCGGGCATGGTGATATGGAACGCATCGCCGGACATGCCATAGCCTACTACCTCGGCATAAATTTCGGCGCCTCGACGTCGGGCAAACTCCAACTCTTCCAGAATCAGAATGCCGGCGCCTTCGCCGATCACAAAACCGTCGCGGGTCAATTCAAAAGGCCGAGAGGCGTGGACGGGATCATCATTGCGCGTCGAAAGGGCGCGCAGTGCCGCAAACCCGGCGACACTCATCGGGGTAATGGCCGACTCAGCCCCGCCGCAAATCATCGCGTCGGCATCGCCGCGCTGAATGATCTTGAAGCTGTCACCGATGGCGTGCGCTCCTGCTGAGCAGGCAGTGGCAGTTGCTGAATTCGGGCCCTTGGCGTTGTGCCGGATTGAAACTTGTCCGGAAGCGAGGTTGACGATTGCCGACGGAATGAAAAAAGGCGAGACGCGGCTCGGGCCGTCTTTCAGGAGCTTTTCATGCTCGCGTTCAATGGCCCAGAAGTCACCGATGCCGCTGCTGATGTAAGTGCCAACGTTTTCCGCAATGCTGTCATCGATCTTCAGACCACTGCCGCGAACCGCCTCATCAGAGGCAGCGATGGCGTAGTGAATGAAAGCGCCCATCTTGCGCGCTTCCTTCTTCTCGATGTAGTCCAGCGGATCGAAATTCTTTACTTCGCATGCGAACCGGGCCGCAAATCTGGCAGCATCGAACTTCTTGATGTAATCCGCACCGCTTTGACCTTCCAACAATGCGGACCAGGTGGTCTCGAGCGTATTGCCTACAGGCGTAACCAGACCGAGACCCGTAACGACGACGCGACGATTCAAAGTTCAGGACTCCTTCCATGACCGGCTTAACCAGTTTACTGGCGAGCCAGGTGTCTTGCCCGGTCCACCATCACGAGTTACCGGTCACTTCGCCTTGTGCTGATCGATATAGTTATACGCGTCGCGCACGCTTTGAATCTTTTCCGCGTCCTCGTCCGGAATTTCGATGCCGAACTCTTCCTCAAAACGCATAACCAGCTCGACTGTATCGAGCGAGTCGGCGCCAAGATCATCGATGAACCGGGCATTAGGTGTAACTTCATTTTCGTCGACGCCAAGCTCGTCTACGATGATCTGTTTTACTTTTTGCTCAATCTCTGGATCGGGCATTTCGTTTTTGCTCCTCTTTGTAAATGTCCGACAAACTCTGGTTTGTCGATGTTAATTGGGGCCCAGACTTTCGGTCTTTGATCCCGCATTGCCGGCACAGACCGAAAAGTCTGGGCCACTCTGACGACAAACTAAAGTTTGCCGGACAAGCTTTACCCGGAAACGCCGAACGCCTCGCGTGTAACGCACAGACTAGCCTTATCCTCGACGTTCACGCAACGCAGGCTGCGATCAATCTGGCGCACCAACCCACTTAGAACTTTTCCGGGACCAATCTCAACCAAGCTTTGTACACCCTGACTGATCAAAAATTCAACTGATTCAAGCCAGCGAACCGGCTGGGATACCTGTCGCACAAGCGCATCGCGTGCCTCTGCGCCGCTGCTGATAGCCCTGGCGTCGACGTTGGTTACGATCGGCGCCCCGACATCCTGGAACGGAATTTCGTCCAAATCAACGGCCAAACGCTCCTGCGCCGGCTGCATCAGGGCGCAATGAAATGGTGCGCTCACGTTCAGTTTCATCGCCCGCTTCGCCCCTCGGTCTTTCAAGAGCGCAATCGCGCGATCGATCGCGGCGGTGTCTCCGGCTATCACCACCTGATTCGGCGAATTAATGTTAGCCGCGCTACAAACCTGGCCCTCGGCTGCCTCGGCACATGCGCCTATGATCAGATCCAGGTCAGCACCGAGAATCGCGGCCATCGCTCCGACACCTACAGGTACAGCCTCCTGCATATAACGGCCGCGCGCGCGCACCGTCTTAACCGCGTCACTGAATGAAAGCGAACCGGCGGCGACCAGCGCTGAATATTCGCCGAGACTGTGGCCGGCAACAAAATCGGGTTTGGGAAAGCCTTCCCGTTCCATCACCCGCAACGCCGCGATCGAAACCGTCAAGATCGCAGGCTGGGTATTCTCAGTCAATTCCAACTGGTCTGACGGGCCGTTGAAGCATAGTTTCGAGAGCGCAAAGCCAAGCGCTGTGTCCGCTTCTTCAAAGATCTGTCTGGCTGCCGGAAACTCTTCCGCTAAATCTCTTCCCATGCCCGCATACTGCGAGCCCTGGCCGGGAAACAAAAAAGCAATAGGTCCAATTGGTCGAATAGGTCCTATATCCTTCATCACCAGCGGACTACTACTCCACCCCACGTAACGCCACCGCCGAACGACGCCATCAAGATCACGTCACCCTTCTGAACCCGGCCGGCGGTGACGCATTCATCGAGTCCGATCGGAATCGAGGCTGATGAGGTATTGCCGTGCATGGCAATATTCGAATACACCATTGAGGTATCGACGTTCAGTTTATTCGCGACGGCATCCGTAATCCGCTGATTAGCCTGATGCGGAATGAACAGCTTCACATCTTCGGTTGTCAATCCCGCTTCTAACAGCACCTCGCGCGAAATATCCGCCATAGATCGCACCGCTATCTTGAACAACTCATTCCCCTTCATTTTGAAGAAATGATCGCCGCGCGCGATGGTCTCCGCACTAAACCCGCCCTTGGTGCCCCCGCCGGGCGCATACAACTGATCCTGGTACCGCCCGTCAGAGCGAATCTTTGCGGCCAGAATTCCCCGGCCACTTTCCACCGCTCCCACGACGGCCGCACCCGCGCCATCGCCAAACAACACGCAAGTCGAACGGTCGGTGTAGTCAACATAGCGCGTCAGAATCTCAGCCCCGATTACCAGGGCATACTCTGACTGCCCGCCCCGAATCATCGCGTCCGCCAATGATAATCCGTAAAGAAAGCCGGAACAGGCGGCTACGATGTCCATTGCCGCGGCCTTATGCGCACCCAATTCGGCCTGAATCAAACAACCGGTCGATGGCAGGATTTGATCCGGCGTGACCGTGGCGCAAAGTATCAGATCGATGTCGGCAGGATCGATCCCTGCCCGTGCGATAGCTTGACGCGATGCCCGCACAGCAAACTGTGAGGTGTATTCATCGGGGGCGGCCTTCCGTCGCTGCTTGATCCCAGTCCGCGTCGTGATCCACTCGTCCGAAGTGTCTACGATTCTTTCCAGGTCGGCATTCGTCAAAATACCTTCCGGAAAGGAATGGCCCGTACCAAGAATGCCCGAATTCAGTTTCGACATTCAACAACCTCTGCACATTGTTTCGGATTCCAAAGCGGTCAGGCAGTTTGTTCCACGTGAATGACTTCGCGGCCCTTATAATAGCCGCACTTAGGGCAGACACGATGCTGCATGCGTGGTTCCTGACAATTTGGGCAGGCGACGGTCTGCGGTATCCGCAGCGCATCATGTGCCCGCCGCTTGCCGCGACGCGATTTTGAGTGACGACGTTTTGGATTTGGCATGATTACTCCACAATCTTAATTTTAGAGCCCGGATTTCGAATCTAAGATCAGCTTCTTTCGATACTTTGATCTTTGAGCTTAGTACTTTCAAACCGCCACTTCCGCGCCGATCAAAGTATCAAGCACAAAGAACAAAGCTAAATCTACATTTGCAACTCTTTCAGTTTCTCCCAACGCGAATCGAGCTCGTTGCTTTCACACTGGCAGTTGCTTAGATTTCGATCAATCCCGCAAACCGGGCAGAGGCCCTGGCACTTCTCACCACACAACACATTAACAGGTACAGCCAGAAGAAGCTCTTCGCGCACGAGGTCATCGACTTCGATTGTCTCGCCGTCAAAGACCGCGAGGTTCAAATCTTCTTCCCGTAGTTCGTGCTGATCTTCGGCGACCCAACTGATTGCGCGCACGAATCTTTCGGTAAATCCCGTGCTAATCGGTAACTCAACCGGCTTCAAACAGCGACCACACACGACTTCGAGTTTCGCCTGCAGCTTTCCCCGCAGCACAACTTCGTTCCCATCCCGCCGGACGCGGCCGCTTACCTCAACAGGCCCGACCAGCCGGACTTCCGCGTCGTCCAGCGAGAGCTCGCCAACATCATAAACGTGCGCGAACCTGCCGCCGTGTTCTTCCAGCTTGTCCAGCTCGATCCGCATATCAGAACCCGTCTGAATCACATAGGATGCGTCAGGAGGCGGTGCGCAAAGTCGCTAATTATAGCTGGGCGTCCTGCACTTTCAAAGCGGAGCCGAGCTCTTAAGGAGGTTTTCAGTCTTGATCTGCGTCATTTAGCGCGCCGCCTTCAGTCGGGTTGTAGGTTAAAGAGCCTCACTAAAATTGATACTCGAAACACCGGGCCTAAAGCGGCACCCCTCCGATCGTCAACCGCTGGCGCTCGCCTTTCGCTTGGCCTTGCGGACCTTCTTCGGTGTGTGCTCCGCGGGGGAGGATTCGGTGGCTTTTTCGTCCAGCTTCGCGCATTCTGCGCGCCAGATGGATTCCAGGCGATCGTTATCCACCACGCCGCACTCGTTAAGGATTTCGATCAAACCCTTTACCAAAGCATGATTGGTATACGCTGTTTCCGACTGCCGCAGCAGCAATTTCAAACCCTGCTCAAGCCGTTCAGCCAGCCGCGCCATCGTGTTCTCTAACATCGTCAGGCGTTCCAGCAAGTGCTCTTCGTGCGGCGTTGTCTCTGCCGGGTCGACGCGCGCTGAAGGGGGCTGGACGACGATCATGAGTCTGGTGCCGCAACGCAGACAGAATTCCTGCCCGAGCGGGTTCCCCGAGCGACATTTCTGGCAAAAATGTAAGATGGCGCGTTGTTGCATTCTTCAAGGTTCGACAAACTTCAGTTTGTCGCCTCTAACAATAAACTCGCCTATGAAAGTCATCGACAAACTGAAGTTTGTCGAACTTCAGTATTCATAAAACCCACGGCCGCTTTTCTTCCCCAACCATCCCGCATCCACATAGCGCTTCAGCAGTGGGCACGGCCGGTACTTTGAATCGCCAAATCCATCATGTAGCACGTTCATAATCGCAAGGCAAACGTCGAGGCCGATGAAATCAGCGAGCGCCAGCGGCCCCATCGGATGGTTCATGCCCAGTTTCATAATGCCGTCGATGCTTTCGCGCGTCGCCACGCCCTCGTGCAAAGCAAAAATGGCTTCGTTAATCATCGGCATCAGCACACGATTCGAGACAAAACCCGGCGAGTCCTGACAGTCCAGCGGAATCTTGCCAAGCCGTTCGGTCAACGAGCGAACCTGTTCGTAGGTCGGATCGGAGGTCGCCGCGCCGCGAATGATTTCGACCAACTTCATTACCGGCACCGGATTCATGAAGTGCATCCCAATAGTTTTGTCGGGCCGCCGGGTTACCGCCCCGAGCTTAGTAATAGAGATCGAAGAAGTATTCGAAGCCAGAATCGCGTCCGGCTTAGTCACTTTATCGAGAGACCTAAAGATCTCGGTCTTTATGGCAAGGTCTTCCGTGGCCGCCTCGACCACTATGAAAGCATCGCTGAGCGCGCCGATGTCGGTTGTGGTCTTAATCCGCGCTATAATCGCGCCCTTTTCATCCGCGTTCAGCCGCTCTTTATCCACGTCGCGCTGCAGACTCTTATCGATAGCCTTCACGCCGCGCACGAGAAATTCGTCCGCCACGTCCCGCATGATGACTGCGAAACCGGCACGCGCGGCCACCTGAGCAATGCCCGCTCCCATTGTGCCTGATCCAACTACACCGAAAACTTCGCTCATAAATTTGTGGCACAGACTTTAGTCTGTGGTTACGGCTTTCAAGACACAGACTAAAGTCTGTGCTACTTACTTCAATCGATCAGCCCAGTTCATTAGCGGCTGCGCGCCTCGCAGAGCGTCCTGCAACTCGCCTTCGCCGGCCGTTAACGACTTGCCGCCGTAAATCTGTACGCCGCCTTCGCTACGGAAAAACTTGATTGTATAAATCCCCAACGCTGTCCCGACGGGGATATTAATCAACGAAATCGCCGCCAGGGAAAGGCCCAGCGGCTTTGCCCACCGTTTTCGTTTCGTCAACCCATAGCCGACAGCCAGCGGTAGCAACCCTACTACAAAAAGTAGCACCACGAAGATCAAGACGCCGACCGCGAGCCAGAAAGTCGAGACCGAATTGGTCGCCAGCGACGCAAACCTCACGGCGATGACCAGAAGCAACAAACCTGCCAGCGTTAACCCATGCATTGCACCGTAGATGAAATGCAGAGTGGCCAGGGTCTTGTTGTGCTCTTCGGCGGTCATCCGATGTCAGCGCCAATCCGGTGGCGATGCAGGCGGCGCATATTGATTCTCTCTTCGCTTTTGCTCGCCAATGTCAGTCCAATCGACCGGCGGCGCCGGCGGCAAGGCTTGCGATCGTCCGTCATAGAGAATCTTCCCTGGCTCGCTAAACAAGAACCAGAACGTGTAGATAGAGACGACGGTGCCAAACGGAATTCTTACGGCTGACATGACCGCAGCGATGATACCCGCCACCTTTGCCCACGGTTTCCTTTTTAGAAAAGCGTATCCCGCGACGAACGAAGGGACCGCGAATAAGGCCTGCACGACCACGGCTAATACCGTGATGACGCCGATGAAGGCTGCGGACGGGCCACTATCATTGACGCTCATCATTCCTATCATCGCGGCAATGATCACACTCGTCGCAAGCATCATGAGAAGGCTAAGCACCCCGTAAGCCAAGTTCGCGATGCCGACGTACTTGTTGTGTTCCTCAGGAGTCATTCTCTTAGCTATCGCTCGACCGCCATCGCTACTGCATTGCCGCCGCCGAGACAAAGAGCTGCAATGCCACGATGAACATCGCGTCGCTTCATCTCGTAAAGCATCGTCGTCAGAATTCGCGAACCGGATTGTCCAATCGCGTGGCCCAGCGCCACGGCGCCACCGTTGACGTTGATCTTCTCAGGATCGAGATTGAGTTCACGAGTAATTGCGACCGCCTGCACTGCGAATGCTTCATTCAACTCGATCAGATCGACATCGCTCAACGACCAGCCCGTTTTCTTCAAAAGTTTCTTGATCGCTTCAACCGGCGCCATCATGACCAGCTTTGGTTCCGTGCCCGAAGTAGCTTGCCCCACGATTCTCGCCATGGGCGCGACCCCCAGCGCTTTCGCACGTTCGGATGAAGTTACTACGACCGCTGACGCTCCATCATTTACTCCCGGCGCGTTCCCCGCGGTCACCGTCCCACCCTCCTTAAAAGCCGGCTTCAACTTGCCCAGAGATTCCATTGAAGTGTCTTCACGCACAGGTTCGTCTGTATCAAAGATAGTCGGCGGGCCCTTTCTCTGCTTGATCTCCACCGGCACAATTTCGTCTTTGAACTTTCCCGTTTTAATGGCTGCGGCCGCCTTGCGATGAGAGTTGAGGGCGTACTCGTCCTGTTCTTCACGCGACACATGAAAGCGTTCGGCAACTACTTCACCGGTGCAACCCATATGCTGATCGTCAAACGCGCACCACAGTCCGTCATTAATAACTGTATCGACAAGTTTGCCGTGGCCCAGGCGGTAACCTTCGCGTGCTTTCGTCAGCAGGTACGGCGCGTTGGACATCGATTCCATGCCACCCGCGACCACGATCTCTGTGTCACCCAGTCGCACTCCCTGGGCGGCCATCATAATGGCTTTCAAGCCGGAGCCGCAGACCTTGTTTACCGTCACGGCTGAGACCGTGTTCGGGAGTCCGCCATGCAACGCTGCCTGGCGCGCGGGATTCTGCCCGAGTCCGGCCTGAATCACACAGCCCATGATTACTTCATCGACATCCTCCGGGCTGACACCTGCACGCTTCACTGCTTCGCGCACGGCTATCGCACCGAGGTCAGTTGCTTTAAAGCCTTTGAGCGCGCCCAGAAATTTCCCTACCGGCGTGCGCACGGCGCTAATAATGACTGCTTCTTTAATCTCTGACATATTGATTCAATGCTCACTCATCAAGATGATTTAGCATGACTGTTAATTCCAAAGAGTGTCAAGCGGGCCGATCTTGTCAGAAGCCCGACCCGGGGTCCCCGGCGGGGCAGCCCCGCTGGGGTGGGGGCGGTCAGGGAGGGCCCGGTTAGTTAAGGAGCCCTTGCTCACGCGCGGGCTTCTGACACGTGACCCGCGCTATCACCGATAATGTCCAATAAGCAACAAACGCTCTCGCCGCGGAGCGCGAATCATATTCAAGCTCAACCCGCCATGTCCGAACGTCTCTGCTTGCGCCAGGATCTTCAAAACCGGATTTTGCGCGACCAGGCTCGAGTACTCACTTTCGCGCACAACCGCTACTGACTTCGGATCGCTTTTCAACATGAGTAGTAGTCTCTCGTTGTCGCGGTCGCCTATCAGGCGCTCAACTCTGTGCGGCGAAGGAAGATTGAAGGCGAGGCAGTTGGCCCAATCGCTCGCGGCCCACGACGTGTACAAAACGCTTCCGGTGGAAACGCTCGCAGCCAGTTGGGTCGCCGGCAGATAACGCGCGAACGCAGGCAAGAAAGCCCATTGCATTGTCAGGATCGTCGCCCACATCGTGGCTGTAAGCACCAATGTCGCTTGCCAGGTCTTGCGGCGGACGAGAAAGACAACGATTACTCCAAGCCCGACCAGAGCAACCCCCACCGGTACAAATCGCAGAGATGTAAAGGCCGAAAGGACCGCCGCGGCCTTGAGCGAAAGCGAAGCAATCAGGAGGATGGCGACGGCGCTTAAAATCAGGAAGGCGTCGACTGTGCGTCGCAGGAAGCGCGGCAACTTTTCAGCGTTCGCGATCACCGGCGCAATTATCAGCGCACTCGCCGGCATCGCCGGCAGGAGGTAGTAATCCAGCTTGAAACTGGAGAGCGAGAACAAAACAATCGCGCAGCCCAGCCACAGATAAAGCAGCAGCGCGGAATTTGATTCCTGCTCCGCCCGTCGGCGCCAACGAAACCAGAGCGCGACAAACACAAGCAGTGACCACGGCGCGAAATCACTAAAGAACGCCGCCAGCTCGTACCAAACGGGCCGGCCGGAGGCGCCGTAAATCTGCCCGGTAAATCGTTGCAGGTTCTCGCCAAAAAAGAAGAAGCGCAGCGGCCCGGCACCTACTCGCGCATACACGAGAAAGAAATAAGGCGCGCTAATCAGCAAGAAAAGAATCAAGCCCGGAAGTAGTCGCAGCTTTCTTAAGTCCCCGCGATTGAATCTGAACACCAACTCCAAACCAATTGGAGCGGCCACCAGCGCGACGGCGACGGGCCCTTTCGTTAACACACCCAGAGCGAGGGCAACATAGCCGAGCAACGCCCACGCCCTGGGCCGTGATCCCTGATCAGTCAAAGCGATGACGAAACACGCGAGCGAGGCTGTAACACAGAGGGTGAGCAGCATGTCGCTCATCGCCATGCGCGCGAAACTCAGAAAGAGATAACTCGAAGCAAGCATAGCGACTGAAATCAACCCAGCGCGCTGGCCGTCGAGCCGCACCCCGAGCGAGTAGACAATCGCGAGCACCAGGAGCGCGGCCAACACCGAAGGGAGTCTGGCCGAGCCATAGTTCGCGCCGAGCAACTTGTATGAAATCCCGATGAGCCAGTAGGTCAGCGGAGGTTTGTTCAGCGGGAGTTCGTCCGGCGCATGCGGCGTCAGCCAATCACCTTGCTCGACCATCAGGCGGGAACCCAGGGCAAAGTAACTTTCGGCGCGTACAAATTCCTTGTAGATCCAGACGTCACTAACAAACAGCACCGCTGCGAGAGCGATCATGACGAGGAAAGCGCGATGTTGTCGTAGTAAGGTCACAGAATCATTCAGCTCTGCGCAGGCGCACGTGGAAACCGGCTCTGTTCACGCCGAGGGCGTGAAATGTAATAGCCGGGGCCAACGCCCCCGGGCAGGGCCACAATCAATTTCGACCCTGAAAGGGTCGCACAGCAGCTGCCATTATGCGACCCCTTCCGTGTCACGCTCATTTTGTCGTCGGTTCCGGGGGCGTTGCCCCGGCTATTACAGGCGACCCCTGAGGAGTCGTACCAAATACCCACCCGCCCACGCAGGTGTTACTGACCTTATTGCCTGAATCATGAACCAGACGGTCAATCACCCCTAATTGAAAACCATTACGCGCGAGTGCTAGACTCTGCACTTGAAATTCAACCCCTTCATCATTCTGACTCTAGCGGATTAATCAATCATGCAGGCACTGATTCTGGCAGGCGGAAAAGGCACACGGCTGCGCCCTCTTACCGTTTACACGCCGAAACCAATCGTCCCAATCTGCAACCGGCCGTTTCTCCTTTATCAGATCGACACGCTGCGTCGGGCCGGTGTCACCGACATCACGCTTTCGCTGTCTTATCAGCCGGAGAAGATCGAACAGCAAATGGGGGATGGTTCCAATTTTGGCGTGAAGTTGAAATACGCAGTCGAGCCGCAGCCGATGGGCACCGCCGGCGCATACAAGTTCGCCGAAGATTTGATTCGCGAGCCAACCGTGGTTTTCAATGGCGACATTTTAACTGACCTCGATCTCAAAGCAGTTATTCGTCAACACAAAGCGCGCAAGGCAATCGCCACTATTGTGCTGACCCCGGTTGAAGACCCGAGTGCATACGGCGTCGTCGAAACTGAAGCAGACGGTCGCGTGCGGCGGTTTCTGGAAAAGCCGAAGCCTGACGTCTCAACTTGCAAGAACATCAATGCCGGCACCTATGTACTCGAGCCACAGGTGCTCGATCTGATTCCGCGCGGCGAAAATCATTCGTTCGAGTACGGCCTGTTCCCCAGGCTGCTCGAACAGGGCGAGCCCTTCTTTGCGCACATCCCGCAGCGGACTTACTGGATGGATATCGGCACGCCGGAGCGTTACCTGCAGGCGCATCACGACCTGCTGGCCAATCGTGTTTCGCGCATTCATATCAAGGACCGTCGCGGAAGTTTTGATTCGGCCACGCACTCAGAGATCGACGAACTGTCCGTGATCGGAGATGAGTGCACGCTAAAGCCAGGCGTGAAAATAATCAACTCGGTTTTGGGCAAGGGTTGCTACCTCGAAGAGCATGCGCGCATTGAGAATTCGGTAATCTGGAGTCACACGCGGGTGGGCACGGCGGCGCAAGTGAAAGACGCCATTGTCGGACGAGGTTGTTATGTCGGTCGTTCGACGCTGGTGGGACCGGGCGCTGTGTTGGGAGACAAGACTTCGCTGACCGATTATACGAGGACCTGCGCTTGAGCGCATTTGAACGTGGCCCGGGTGTCCCCGCCCGTTAATCACGCGCAAGATGCGCGCGCCACACTCAAAGAAAGGAAGCCGATCGTGAACTGGGAAATCTTTCGCGCCTACGACATTAGAGGCGTCTATCCAACCGATCTGGACGAGGAAGCCTGTTACCGGATCGCGAAAATCTACACCTTGCTCTTTCATCCGAAGGTAGTGGCCGTCGGCCGCGACGCGCGTGTCTCTTCGCCGCAATTGTCTGAGAGCGTCATTTCCGGTTTTGTCGACGCCGGCGTTGATGTAATCGATATCGGCGGTATCACCACGGACATGCTGTACTTTGCCGTAGGCGCTTATGACTACTCGGGTGGAATTGTTGTTTCGGCCTCTCACAATCCCAAAGAATACAACGGCATGAAGATGGTTCGAGAGAAAGCCGCGGCCATTTCTTCCGACACGGGTCTCTTTGATATTCGCGATGCCCTGAAGGCCGGAAAGGACAAAGAAGTAAAGTCCGACAAGCCAGGCACGATCAAACAGAAAGACGTACTGGAGGATTATCTCAAGCACGTACTCGGCTTCATCGACCCGACAGTCATTAAGCCGTTCACGTTTGTGGGCAATGCGAACTTCGGCTATGTCTGTTACGGCGCCTCCGCTATTGTGAAGAAGCTGGGACTAAATTTGCTGCCGTTGAATTTCGTGCCCGACGGTACGTTCCCTAAAGGTCCGCCGGATCCGATGCTGCCTGAGAATCGGATTGAAACTGAAAGGCTTGTCAGGAACTCGGACGCCAGCTTTGGCGTGGCCTGGGACGCCGACGCCGATCGATGCATGTTCTTTACCGAGAAGGGCGAATTTATTTCCGGCGCTTATATTACGGCACTGCTCGCCGACATCCTTTTGACGAAACAAGGAAATGACAACAAGATCGTTTTCGATCCGCGCGTGATTTGGCCGGCGCAAAAGGTCTGTGCACAGCGCGGCGCGCAGGCGATCATCGCCAAAGGCGGTCATGCTTTCATGAAAGAGCGGATGCGCCGTGAGAACGCCCTGTTTGCCGGTGAGATGAGCGGGCACTATTACTTCCGCGATAATTTTTACGCTGACAACGGAATGATCCCCTTCCTCCTGGTGATCGAACACCTTTCAAAGACCGGCAAGCCTTTCTCTGAAATCATGCGGCCTTACATGGAGGGGCATTACATGTCCGGCGAATTGAACTATCACGTCAAAGACATCAAGAAAGTCATTGGCGACGTCAAGACTCGCTTTAGCAAAGACGGCCAGGAAGACTACACCGACGGCTATTCGCTTGAGACGAGCGATTGGCGATTTAACATTCGTCCGTCAAACACCGAGCCACTGCTCCGCTTAAATGTCGAAGCGCGCCGGCCCGGCCTGGTCGAAAAGATCAAGGCAGAGATCGAAACGATTATTAATGCCGAACCGCGTTAGCCTCAAACCTGTCTCTGGTGACCTTTTGTCTGTGGAACTCTGTGCGACCTCTGCGTCTCTGTGGTTAAAGAACGCCTGACAAACACTTACCAGGGAGACACATCGCGGCAGACCGCCAACCAGAAGGTAAAGGGCTCAACGAGCCCGCGATAGGGGGCGGCATGTCAGTAGCCCCGGGCCTAAGCCCGGGGTTTGAACACCACCCCCGACCTCAACCACGCGAAGCGGGCGAAAGGAAATTGGTACGGAACCGCTTGCGGTAGCAAGCGGGTCTTACGAGCAACGTTACCCTCTCGCTAACGCGAGGGGTTCTGTACCTGTCGCCCCTTACGGGCTGGGAATTCTTTCGCTGCTCGTTCCCCGGGCTTACGCCCGGGGCTACTTATATGCCGCCTGCTTTGCAGGCTGGTAGGGCGTTTTCTCTTACGGTCGAAAAGTTTGTCAGAAAACAAGAACTCACGAACTTGCTACACAGAAAACTGTGGAGGTTGCACCGAGAAGTGATGACACGCCGGCCTACGGCACACGCTTTGCCAAATTAATCCTCGTAAGAAACCAGGCTTTTGCGCAGTTGCTTCGTCTGGGCCTTTCAAGACACGAAAAGAGGAGGACTAAAGTCATGGGATTGATTCTGGTTATCGTGCTGGTACTCCTGTTATTGGGCGTGGTGCCAAGGTGGCCGCACAGCAGAAATTGGGGTTATGGGCCAAGCGGGGGCCTGGGTTTGCTGCTGATTATTGTGCTCATACTGTGGTTGCTCGGAGTGTTCTAACCTGAGACGCTCCTCTCGCATCTTGAATTCAAACCATGCACCCGGTCATTTACTCACCCACCCTTCGACGAAAGGGGTGGGGAGAGGGCCTGCGGGCGAACTTCAACCCGACTCCACCTTTTTCCTTCGCACTGATCCAACCACCTGCGTACCG
The DNA here is from genome assembly GCA_003168335.1 of Blastocatellia bacterium. Taxonomy (GTDB): domain Bacteria; phylum Acidobacteriota; class Blastocatellia; order Pyrinomonadales; family Pyrinomonadaceae; genus UBA11740. The sequence continues at coordinate 199,251 of PMSM01000014.1, forward strand.
ATTTGACTGAACGCTGAACTGACGACACACTTCGGGAATGCCGGAGCTTCCTGAAGTAGAACACGTCGTGCGCGCTCTGCGGCCCGTGGTCGTCGGCCGGCGTGTCCTGGCGATTGAGATCAAACTCTCGAAACTAATCGCTCCGACTGCGTCGTCTCTCTTTAATCGCAAACTCAAGGGAGGAACGATTACTGGCGTTTCGCGCCGCGGCAAATACATCCTGATCGAGCTAGCTCGTAAGCGGGCCCTCCCTTACGGTCGGGCTTCTGACACGTCTGGCGCCCGCGAGTATCAGAAGCCCGCGCGTCAGCAAGGGCTTGTTTTGATCACGCACCTCCGTATGACCGGCAAGTTTCTTTCCCTGGCTGCTGACGATCCATTGCCGAAACACGCGCATGCGATTTTCTATCTCGACAACGACCGGCGTCTGGTCTTTTGCGATCAGCGGCAGTTCGGGGTGATGAAGTTGGTATCACGAACGCGCTTAGCTAAGACGAAAGGGATCAGCGAACTCGCGCCTGAACCATTTGGCGAGGACTTCACTTCGTCTTACCTGAAAGAAACACTGTCTCGTTCGCGCCGCACCTTGAAAACGCTTTTATTGGATCAGACGAAGGTGCTGGGTCTGGGAAATATCTATGCCGCCGAGGCTCTGTTTCGCGCGGGCGTCAATCCGTTCAAGATCGCTGCGACTCTTTCATCAAAACGAACTGAGCGCTTGCATCAGGCAATTCTTGACGTGCTGAGCGATGCCATCACAGACAGTTCCACGTCCCGAGTCAACCTGGAACAGCCAAACGGTTTTTCTTACGGCGAAGCCTTTGAAAGATTCTGGCAGGTTTACGAACGCGAAGGCGAACCTTGCGTTAATTGCGGCGCCCGCATAAAACGTGTGACGCACGGTGGGAGATCAACTTACTGGTGCCCGAGGTGTCAGCCGCGATAAGTTATCCGCAGATTACACAGATTTCTCGGTACTGACTTGTCCCCTATGACACTCGCTCGATTCCCTCACAGCAAAGCACCAGCGCTTCAATCGCAATCTCATTGCCATCGCCGCGCAGCCCCGGCCCCTCCCACCTTCGCGGGAAAGCGTTCGAAAAGTTCCAACGCACCACCTCGTTCCGCTGATCGTCCAGGAGAACGATGGAACCGTTACGGCGGTCGAGTACGCCATCCAGGATCTTCCGATGCCAGCTTTGAAGCTCACCCGACTTCGTGACCCCACGTTTGAGTGTAATGTCGCCATAATTCGGACGGCCCGGGAGCTTTCTGGTCAAGAAGTCCCCGCCTTCGCGATACTCGATCACGGCAACTTCAGTTTCCAGGCCAGTGCATTCAGAAAAACTCGCGATCGTCATCGAGTCGATCTCGACTCGAAAGTTGAAGTTCTTGTAGGGATCCACACGTGTTCCTTTTGGCATTGTTATCGCACCTCCATCGGTTCACCTGGCGCAATCAGGATCTGCCGGGCGCGAGACCAGGTAAGGCAGTTCCCGGTAGATTTCAAGGTCATGCTTGATAGTCACTTCGTACTTCTGTTTTTCGGAATCGCTGTAACAGACTCGGGCCGCGATCTGCGTCGGCTGCTTGCGTCTGAAATAGGAGTGACTGGCGTCGATAAAAGCAACGATCTCTCTCCCCGGTCCCAGAAACCTAATGTTGCTGAATAGCGGGAGCGCCGAAATATCTTTCTTGCCGTCCGGCCCGATGATTCGCTTGCTGAATTTTACGGAAACTCTGATCGCCGGCCGGTTGCCAATGTTGTTGACGGAAATGAAAAGCAGTCCCTCATCAAACAGGAACTCCACAATAACGTCGGGCCTGTCCCGGCGAGCCTCAAGCCCAGGTGTCGAAACTTGCTCTCGTCTAATCATCGCCGCAACCGAGGCCCAGGCCCTAGATGTCGCTACAAATTACCCAGAATAAAATCCGTCATCATCTGCTGCATGTGCTTGACCAGAACCGGATCGACTACGCCGTGGCGGGACTTGGGGTAGATCATGAACTGGACCTGCTTACCCGACTTCTGTAGCTCGTAAAGGAATTGCACGGTGTTCGCCATGTGCACGTTGTCGTCGATCGCGCCGTGAATCAGCAAGAGCTTTCCATGCAGGTCCTTCGCAAAATGGACCGGCGAACTCTTCTGGTAACCGTCCACGTTATTCTGCGGCGTCTGCATGTAACGCTCGGTGTAGATCGAGTCATAGTTGCGCCAGTCGGCAACTGTGCCACCGGCGATGCCGATCTTAAATGTCTGGCTGTGCGTGAGCGCATAACTGGTCATGAACCCGCCGTAGCTCCACCCCCAAAGACCTATCCGCGAGCCATCCACGTAAGGCTGACTCTTCAGCCATGCATATCCGTCCTCTAGATCGCGTAACTCCAGTTCGCCGAAATTCTTGTAAAGCGGCCAGGCTGAGTTGACGCCCTTGTTGCTGGCCGTACGGTTGTCGCAGATCCAGATGATGTAGCCTTTCTGCGCCAGCATCTGATGCCACATGTACCGCGTGCCGCCCCAGGAATCGCGCACCGTTTGCGCTTGCGGACCGCTGTATGTGTATGACCAGACGGGATACTTCTTTGACGGATCAAAGTCCGGCGGCTTAATCATCATCGCTTCCATCGTGAAGCCGTCGCGCGTCTTCACGTTCATGAATTCAACTTTGCCGAGCTTGTATTGCTTCAACGCATCAACTTTGTTCTCGTCAACCAGTCTTACAAGCTTGCCGTCAGAGTCGTACAGGCGCATCTGCGTCGGCGTATTGACGTCATTCCAGAAATCCATGAAGTGCGAAGAGGTCGAGTTAAACGATGTGCGGTGATTCCCTTCCGTCGGTGTTAGTCGCTTGAGGCCCGAACCGTCGAGGGCGATCGAATACTCATGATTAGCAATGAAGCTGTGCTCGCTCGCGCTGAAGTAAACAGAACCCTTCGCTTCATCGACCGAATCAAGTCCGCGCACGTCCCAATCGCCGTTTGTGACCTGTTTGATGAGCTTGCCATCGCCGCCATAATGATAGATTGCCCGCCAGCCGCTGCGGTCGCTTAACCAAAGAAACGATCCGTCTTTGAGCCAGCGCAGGCCTTCGTCAACGACTTCCACCCAGGCTTTGCTCGTCTCGCGAAACATGTTTGACGACTTGCCGTCATCAGGATTTGCCGAATTCAGATCAAGAAACGTTTGCGCGCGATTCTGAGCCTGATACCAAATCTTCTTGCCATCCGGAAACCAGCCGACGCGCACAATCAGGCGATCTTCCGCCGGGTACTGGTAGGTATCGACCCAACGGACGTCCCCACCCGCGGTATTTACGACGCCGAGCTTAACAATCGGATTCGGATCGCCGGACTTCGGATAAGGACTGATTTCAACGTTCTGATCATAAGGGATGTGATCGACCACGACGAAGTCCGGCACCGGACTTTCATCGATGCGCAGGAAGGCTATGCGCGTCGAGTCAGGACTCCACCAGTAGGCGCCAAAGTTCCCGCGGCCGTAGAGCTCTTCCTGGTAGACCCAATCCAGACGGCCATTCAAGACCTTCGCACTGCCATCGCGAGTCAACGCATGCTCTCGCTGCGTGGCGATGTCTTCCACGTACAAGTTGTTGTTGCGCGCAAAGCTGACCATGCGCCCGTCAGGACTAAAGCTCTCACCGACCTCTTCTTCCGGATTGTGCGTCAAGCGGATCGCGTGGTCGCTGCCGAACTCGTAATAAAAGAGATCGTTGGCTTGATTGATGAGCACGCCGGTCTCTTCCGGATTCATTCGATAGTTATTCTGGTTAGCCAGACGCTTCGCAGTCTCTTTACCGATACCCGACAGGGCAGCAAACGCCGCTTCCATCTTCGCGGCGTTATAGAACGGCTCGGACTTGCCCGTGGTGGCGTTGACTTTGAGTAGCCGCGGCGACGCGCTCCGATCCTTGCTGGCGACGATGTAATGCAGGCCATCCTTTAACCATTGACCATTTACCGGCGTGCCGCTGAAATTGACCCGCCTGGCTGGATCGAAGATGTCATCAATGGTGAGCAGCTTTTCCTGGGCGAGAGTAGGAAGCGCAACGGTCAGCAAAACCAAAAGCGCCGCAAGAAGTGATTTTCGATTCAAGGTGTCCTATCTCCTGAAGTTTTGTTTCTAACGACCCGCGAGCGGGTGTCATTTATGCAGCTTGCGGCGTCATCTTCCTGATAAGCGGCGTCAGGGCTAACAACACGACCGAAGCAATGATAGTGATGACCGCGACGATGCCAAACAAGTGCACCAGCGCGCCTTCAGCCTTTTCATTGAACATTCCACCCATGATGCCGGCGACAAAGTTGCCGATTGAAATTGAAAGAAACCAGACGCCCATCATCAACCCCACCAATCGGGCAGGCGACACTTTTGTTACCGTGCTCAAGCCGACGGGACTCAGGCAGAGTTCACCGAGGGTCTGCAGAAAGTAAACACCGACCAGCCACAGCGGTCCGATCTTCTGTGCTTCGGTAAGCTCCGCACCGCCGGTCATCGGAATCAGCGTAGAGGCAAGCGCCACGACGGCGAATGCTAACGCGGCAAAGAACAGTCCGATCGAAAACTTCGCCGGGCTCGAAGGATTGCGCTTTCCCAGCTTCAGCCAAATGGCGGCAAACACCGGGGCCAGTAGTACGACGAACGTGGGCTGGACTGATTGATACCAACTGGATGGAAACTTAAAACCAAGTATGTTTAGCCGCGTCAGTTTGTCGGCGAACAGCGTCAGGCTGGTCGCTGCCTGCTCGAACGACATCCAGAAGATTACGGAAAACACGAAGAGGATGAAGATAACCGCTACGCGAAGAACATCACCCCGGCTGAGACCGCGGAGAGTGCCCAGGATGTATCCAAGGAAAAAGAACATTACGCCGGGAAAAAGTCCGCCGACCAAACCTGCGCCGCCCCATTTCCAGCCGCCGAGGAATCCGAGCACACCACCTATGGCGGCAAGGGCCGCCGTTATGAAATCAAATCCAGAAGCTGATTCGTCAAGGCCCTTCGTAACCTGCGCAATATCCGGTTGTCTCGCCGGTTTCTCGCCAACACCGCGTAAGCGCTTCCGACCGACGACGTATTGGATCAGGCCCATCACCATGAACACGCCGGCGGCGCCGAAGCCATAGTGCCACTCAACGCGTTGGCCCAGGTAACCAACCACCAATGGAGCGAGGAGCGCGCCCAAATTTATTCCCATGTAGAAGATCGAGAAGCCCGCGTCGCGACGCGCGTCACCTTCGTCGTAGAGATATCCCACCATCGTGCTGACATTCGGTTTTAGGAAGCCTGTGCCAATCGCAATGAGAGTGAGTCCGAGATAAAAGGTAGGCATGCTGTCGATCGCCATAGAGAAGTGGCCACAGGCGATAATGATTCCACCGATGAGCACGGCACGACGAGCGCCGAGCCATTTATCCGCAAGCCAGCCGCCGATCAGTGGCGTCCAGTAAACGCTCGACGCATATGTGGCCATGATCAAACCCGCGTAGGGTCGAGGAAGAGCGAGCCCGCCCTTCGCTAGTTCGGTGGTCATGTAGAGAAAGAGGATCGCCCGCAGGCCGTAGAAGCTGAACCGCTCCCACATCTCAGTAAAGAAAAGCGTGGACAGTCCCCGCGGGTGGCCAAAGAAACCCCGGTCGTCGATGCTGGCTGAACTAACTCCTGTTCCGTCAATCGGTGTGCTCATTTACTAGAGTTCTCCATTTCGACAAATTCGAAAGAGCGCGAAAGCAAGCTTCGTTCTCACTCAAACCAAGTAGATTGTGGGAAAGTTGCGAGCATTCAGCCAGAAGCAGGCGAAGGTGTCAAGACCATTCCGCGTGGAGCCGGGCGGGAGGCTGTCAGGCAGATCAACGCGGAACTAACGGTCGAGGACTCGGAGGCCGGGGGCGACTAGGCGTGGATTCCAACAACATCGTTACCTCTGAAACCTTATCATCCGGAATGGTAAGCTGCTGTTCAGCTTTCCACTCGGGGCTGTTCGCGCCGTGGGCAAAGACTGCCAGCGTGTACCCACCCGCAGAAAGATGTTGGAAGCGAAACTCGCCGTGCGGATCAAGGGATGCGCTGTCGACCAACTTGCCATATTGAAGAACAACGGCTCTGCCAACTACGCCTGGTGGCAACGGACCATTGTCGAGTTTGACGATGCCGTGAATGCTGCTGTTCGCATAACCAAGCACCACACGCAGACCGGTGATTTGATCGCCAGCCACAATCTCCGGGTCGGAATCCAGCCTGACGCCGTCGCGCTCGGTGCGCACCAGACGTAATGGCATTCGCCCACCTACACTGGGGGCGTCGAAATTGAACTGAAGCTTGCCCGGTAAGAGTCCCCTGAAAACAAACGATCCATCAGGCTTAATGTTTGTCCGCATGATAGGGTTCGCGCCGCCTGGTTTGGGCATAACCAAGGCAACGATGTGCATCTGCGGCACCTTGGCGAGGATATCCATACCTACGGATCCTTCAATTACAACGAAGCCCGATACGGTTGCGGCCCTGACAACTCGAATCTCAATCTCGCTTACATCCTTGTCAGCCACCTCAAAGCGTTTCGATTCTCCAAAAATATTAGGAGCCGGGGGAATCTCCCCGGCAGGCCAAAGGCCCGACCCGCCGGGGACCCTGATTGAATATTCACCGGGCGGAACGTTATCGATCGTGATCTCTCCGCGGCTGTTCGAACGACCTCGGGGATGTGCTCCACCGATTCGCTTCCCATTTGAGAAAACGTCCAAGCCGTAATCGATATCCTCAACTGGCTTTCCATTTTGACTGTCAACGATCCTGGCGCTTACCGAGAATGTTTTCACCGGGTGACCCAGGTTGATGTTCACGTTGGTGACTTCTGAGCCCTCGGAAATCTCGATCACCTTTGCGCTCGCTTCATCGTTCGCGTCTGAGTAGAACACGCGCCGGTATCCGACGCGTCCAGAGAGCGTCGCGTACGCTACTGGCTGATACCCGGCAGCAATTCGGTAGCGGCCCGCAGGTATGCCACTAACTTTATACGTTCCCTGATCGTCGGTGCTGAGGTCCCGAGCATAACGACGAGGCCCTACATCGGCTGGTAACGATTCCGGAAATACCGTGATTGGTGCCCGTGCGACAGGCTTGCCTGCGGCGTCCGTCACCGCACCCTTAATGACACCTTCGGGCAACAGTTCAAAGTTGATCGGATCGATTGCGTTACATCCGACAATGATCAAGAGGCGAAGGTTTGCCGGGAATTTGTTTTCTTTACCGGTCACAAAGCCGGCGGCCGTCGCCGAGATGTAGTAGTTTCCCGGACTCACATTAGTCAGTTCATAATTACCATCCGCGTCCGTCCGGCCCTTGGCCGCTGTGGTGCTCGGCGTCGGTTCGTCGTACCCTTGCCAAACGGTGATCACAGCTCCCTCAAGAGCCTTACCTCGCGCCACGACCCGACCGGTAATAGTGCTGCCGCTCGCAGCTGAAAGACTTTTGTTGTTGGATTGAGCAACGGGAGCTGAAAGGCAAAGACCCAGCGCAAGAGCCGAGATAAGGACATTCGTGAGTCTCATCATTGCGACATTCCTTTGAGAGACGTTTTGGGCGTGGCCCCATCTTACCTCCACCAGTCTGTTTGTCCCAGCATCAGGGAGGTCTATTGAGAAGGGTGACACTAGTCCGACGAGCCGAAACCAGCCGAAACCAGCCTTGACACAGGCTGCTCACCAGGGCTATAAAGCCAATTGAAAAACGTGGTGAGTTAAGGCGACTTGCGGCCACGTAAAACAAACGGCTAAACAGCACGGCGCGTTCCCAAGGGACGAACCGAAAAACTTCAGAGGAATTGAAGTCCCGCGTTGTTTAGCGCGGGATTTTTTGTTTAGTACTTAGTGCTTTGTTCTTTGTACTTCGTTCTTACTGCTTCGCGCGCTGCTCGATATTTCGCCGACTGGTCGACGCGCGCCAAACGTCAAAGTACAAAGCTCAAAGTACTAAGCACAGCATAAAAAGATATGCGGAACTTTAGAGAAGTTCTTGATTCCGACACCATCCAGGTCTTCGATGGCGCGATGGGCACGATGCTCTATTCAAAGGGCATCTATATCAATCGCTCTTACGACGAGCTGAATCTCGTCGCGCCCGACCTCGTGCGCGAAGTCCACGCTGAATACGTTCGCGCCGGCGCCGACATCATCGAGACAAATACTTACAGCGCCACCGCGCATAAGTTACAGCCCTACGGTTTGGAAGCCAATCTGCGCGAAATCAACATCAGGGCCGCGCGCATCGCTCGCGAGGCGGCAGGCAATCGCGTGTTTGTGGCCGGCGCCGTTGGCCCGCTCGGCTTGCGGATTGAACCGTACGGACCCACCTCGTTCGACGAAGCCAAGGAGATGTTTACGGCGCAGGTATCGGCCCTGCTCGAAGGCGGCGTCGATCTGTTCGTGCTGGAAACATTCTCAGACCTTTCCGAAATGCATCAGGCAATCAGGGCCGTGCAGGAATTGTGCGACTTGCCGATTGTGGCTCAGGTGACGATTCAGATCGACGGCAACACTGTCTTCGGGGCGACTCCCGAGATGTTTACCAGCCAACTGGATGAATGGGGCGCCGACGTCATCGGTCTCAACTGCGGTGTCGGTCCGGCGATCGTGCTCAACGCGATCGAAAAGATGCGCCCGTTTACGACTCGCAAGCTGTCGGCACAGCCGAATGCCGGCTTGCCCCGCGACGTGCAGGGCCGCCAGTTTTACATGTGCTCACCAGAGTACATGGCCGAATATTCGCGGCGCATCATCCAGGCGGGCGCCAGATTCGTGGGCGGCTGTTGTGGCACGACGCCGGCGCACATCAAAATGATCGCCGACGCAATTCGCCAGTTTAGCCCGCGCACTCAGCAAGTCACAGTGGGCGATCAAGTGAAAGTGGCGGTACATGATTTGAAACCGCCAGACGTGACCGTCGTCCCGCCAGAGGAGCGATCGAATTGGTCACGTAAGATCGCCAGAGGTGAATTTGTCACAACCTGCGAGGTACTACCACCGAAGGGCTGCGATCCGCAGAAGACCCTGGATTCCATCAGACTTTTGAAAACCGCCGGCGTCGATGGCGTAAACATTCCGGATGGACCTCGAGCGCAGACACGCATGGGTGCAATGGCCACGGCGATTCTGGTAGAGCGCGAAATCGGAATTGAGTCGGTGCTCCACTATTGTTGCCGCGATCGCAATCTGCTCGGCATGATGTCGGACCTTTTGGGTGCGGCCGCGCTCGGACTGCGGAACCTGCTTTTGATTACCGGAGATCCGCCGAAGATGGGTCCTTACCCCGACGCCACCGCGGTCTTCGACATCGACGCGATCGGCCTGACGAACATGGTGAACAAGCTGAACCATGGTCTGGATCTCGGCAACAATCCGACCGGCAAGCCAACGGCATTCTCGATCGGGGTCGGCGTCAATCCGGGCGCGGTGAACATGGATGAAGAGATTAAGCGCTTTGAGTGGAAGATCGAAGCGGGCGCCGAGTACGCCATCACCCAACCGGTATTCGACACTGAGCAGCTGCGCGAGTTTCTCAAACGCATCGAGCACTGCCGCATTCCCATCGTCGCCGGCATCTGGCCTCTCGTCTCTTTCCGCAATGCCGAGTTTCTTCACAACGAAGTACCGGGCGTGCGCGTCACGCCTTCGATCATGGAGCGCATGCGCGTCGCTTCGACGATCAGCAAGGAAGCGGGCCGCGACGAAGGCCTGAAGATCGCGCGCGAATGTCTTCTGGAAGTCCGCGATCTAATTCAAGGCGTGCAAGTATCAGCGCCATTTGGAAATGTGAAGTACGCGCTCGAAGTCTTTGAGGTCCTGCCGGAGTTTTCTGCCAAAAAGGAAGACGCCGCGCCCGTGATCGGTTGATATCCACAGATTACACAGGCAGGCGATTGAGTTGGCGTGCATTTCCTCAGCGGATTCTGCTCGTTCTATTTCTTCATCTGTGTAATCTGTGAAATCTGCGGATGGCTTAGCTGAGGTCCATAGAAACACCTCACCTCTATGCTAAACTCAACGCCGCAGTGGAACAGCAGGCGTTTGCCAAACGAACTCACGAACATCAGCGTGTTCGCAAGATCAGGACTCGCGCGCGGTACGGCCAGCGACGACTGAGACAAATTTCGCGCACCGCAACCCTGGGCGGACTCTTTCTCTCGTTCCTCAAAATCGGACTTACCGGATTCGGCGGCGGCTTTGCCGTCCTTTCACAAATAAGAAGTATCGTGGTGCTCGAGCGCCGTTGGCTCGGCGAGCAGGACTTTGTCGAAGCACTGGCTCTGGGTCAGAGCCTACCGGGCACCGCCGCCGGCAACGCCGTCACTTATATTGGATACCGTCTGCGTGGATGGCGCGGTGCCGGCGTTTCTCTTTCAGCTTTCATTCTTCCCTCGATGCTCATGATGATCGCGCTCGCGATCTTCTATGATCGTTTTCGCGCGCTGCCTAACACCGAACAGTTGTTTCATGGCTTCAACGCCGCCGTGGTGGCGCTAATCGCGGTGACTGCCTGGCGCATGGGCAAACAAACCGTGAGCAAGCCCTGGCAGCGGATTTTGATGGTGCTCGCTTGTGCGGCCGTGGTGATCTTCAAAGCGACCGTCGTCGAAGTTATTTTGCTTTCCGGCCTGGTTGGCATCGGGATCGAAGCCTTCAGTGAAAGGCAGTTGTCGCGTCTGGAGAGGATTCGCGGGTTCGCGCATCGTCGCCAGCAACGCATTCGCAACCGCCTGATAAAGAGGCGCACCAAGCCGCACAAATTCGTTGGCGGCTATCTGACGGAAGCGATGGCCGAAGAGCGTCTGCGCCGAATGAGTGAGGCCGGCATCTCCCAGCCGGACGATCTGGACGAATACGAGCGCGACGATCTCTCGGAAGAGTTTGAATTGGAAGAGCCCGGATCGGACGGAACGGAACCCGAGGAGAAGCCGCCTTTTTCGCGCGCGTTCTTTTTGGTGGCCATACCAGGCCTGGCGAAGCTCGGGCTCGCGCTCTCTCTGGCGTTTATCTTTTTGCGCATCGGCGCAGTCACCTTCGGCGGCGGCTTTGTGATGATTCCGGAGATCGAGGCCGAAGTCGTTAACGCACATCACTGGCTCACGCATCAGGAATTTGCCGATGCGACGGCGCTGGGACAGATTACGCCCGGTCCGGTTTTGATCATGGCGACGTTTGTCGGTTATCGCGTGGCGGGAACGGTCGGGGCCCTATTCGCGACCATCTGCGTTTTCCTGCCCTCGTTTATGATGACGATCGCGGCGGGTACCTCGTTTAGACGCTTTCGATCTAATCGCCAGATGCAGGCATTCCTGCGCGGAGTCGCGCCCGCGGTCGCAGGTCTGCTGGTTGCCGCCGCGTGGAGCGTCGGCCGATCCGGCATTCATTCGATCATCGGTCTATTGATGGCGGTGATCATTGCTGCGATCCTGCTGCGCTACCGAGCGAACGCCTTCTGGGTGCTGATCGGAGCGGGCGTGTTTCGATACCTGTTGGCGTTGGTGCTGGGGTGAGCTGTTTATGAGCGAGCGCGGGATCAAAAGGAAAAGACGTTGGAAGAGTTGGGTGCGAAGGAATAAATACGAAGGCGAAACAATCGTTGGCGTGATGAACAGTTAAAGTCACGTAGGGACGAAATGTTTATAGCTCCCACCAAACCACTAAATTCCTGAGCCCATTTATGGGCGGCAGAACATCCCGCTCCTCTGGAGCGATGAATCAAATTGAGATTGCGTTGCTATAAACATTTCGCCGCTACGCGGCGAGAGGTGGTCGTGGAATAACGATCACCAATGATCGCGAAGCTGGCGACAGAGACGCGTTCCCTTCTCTGCCGCCTGCCACGCAGGTTAATTCTCTCCGAGTTCGGTCAAGGCCAAATCGCATTCAACAGTGCCGCCAGCCGGTATCCGCCCCAGGCGACCCGCTTGCGGGCGACCTTGAGGGCTTTACTCCGGTAGGTCGCGTTTGGCTTCGCGCCGTTTGTCATGCCCGGGTAAGCGGTGTCCTTCGCCGCAGTCAGGCTCTCGGCCGCCCACGCCTGAAAGTTGAACGGATCATTCAGTTTCAAATCCGGATCAGTATCAGGATTGCCCACCTTTGCCCTGGCCGCCGCTGGGCCGATTTTGCTAAGCGCTGGTGGTTTGAAGTTAGCGCCCGTCTTGGGAAAGCTGCCAATGCCTCCGTCCCAATAACTGTGAAGGTTGGTCGTCTTCAGCTTGCCGCCTGTAACGGGAACCTTAATCGACACCAGATTGCCGCCGCGATCTCCCTGGGGGTGAGCACTATCGACCCTGGTAGCACAGTGAAGTGGTTGATGAATGTCACCGACAAAGTGAATGATGAACCGCAACGCTTGCGCCTGGGCGTTCTTGTCCGTGCTCGTCTTGAGGATGTTTACATTGTCCGCCAAAGCCGTGACTATGTCCGGCGTGGGCACGGCCGGCAACGGCGTTCCATCAAGTGAGAACGGTTGGTCGATGAAATGAAGCGGTTTGAAGAGATCAAACTCCGGAAACTGTCTGAGGTCGTCAGGCCAGTGCGCAGCGTTGACGAAGTCTTTGCTTTTCGCTGATACGGCGGCAGGATTTATCGCAATCGCGAGCAGCGTTTTCGCTTGAGCTTTGGCTCTTGGATTCAGGCGGCCGAAAGCGATGGACGCTACCATCATGTGCCCGCCCGCTCCCCAACCAAGGGAGATCGATGGGGTACAAAGAATAAGGAATGCGACACCAATGGCAATTACGCGATTGAACTGCCGACGATTTGTTTCGTTGTTCATGGGATCCTCCTTCAGGGTGAATGGTTCAGAGTAAAGCCAGCCGAACCAAGATTGAGGCTTTGGGATTCGACGCTATCGTTTTTTCGCTGGCCCGTACCATGAGAGGCGTGAGAATCAACTTCGTCGGATCCCGGTGAAAGGAGGGCAATCTATACCACAGTTCTCCGCGGAGTTCCATGCTGGATTCGGTTCGCCGAGTCGGCGGCCGGCTACCCCAGATGCTTCCGCAACGCGCCTTCCAACTCAGGTTGCAGGAACTCATAACCCGCATCATTCAGCTTCTTTGGAATGACGCGCTGGCTGGTGAGAAGCATCTCGTCGGCCATTTCGCCGAATGCTAACCGCACCGCGAACGCGGGCATGGCCAGGGCCGTCGGGCGAGAGAGCACGTGGCCGAGCGTCTTGGTGAATACCTCGTTCGTCACCGGATTCGGAGAGACTATATTCAAGGGTCCGCGTAACGAGGCGTCATTAAGCGCTAACTTGATTGCGTTAACGACATCATCGATGGCCACCCAGCTTATGTACTGCTTGCCCGAACCGACTTTTCCGCCCATTCCCATTTTGAAGGGAGTCAGAAGCTTCGCCAGCATGCCGCCTTCGCGCGCGAGGATCGGTCCGAACCGCAGCGTGACTGTCCGCACCCCGGCCTGGAGAGCAGGCTCAGTTGCCTGCTCCCATTCGCGGCAGACGCCGGCGAGAAAACCGCTGCCCGATTCACTCTGTTCATCGAGAGTCTCATCGCCGCGATCGCCGTAGATTCCGGTGGCCGACGCGCACAGGAATACCGCTGGGCGTTGCTTGAGCCTGGCTATTGCTTCGCTCAACAGACGGGTGCCGTTCACGCGACTGTCGTGGATCTTCCGCTTCACCTCGTCGGTCCAGCGGCCGGCGGCGATGTTTTCACCGGCGAGATTGATTACCGCGTCGAAGCCTTCCAGCTGAGTGCCATCAATCTGATCAATATTCGGATGCCATTCAATCTCTCCCGCTCCGGCTGACGAACGGACGAGGCGCGTGACGTCAGCGCCTTCGGCCTCCAGCGCCGGAATCAGCGCCGAGCCCACCAGTCCACTCGCACCCGCGATCAAAACTCTCATGCTCTCGGTCTCCCTGGACACACCACCTGTCGGTAGTGTCCTAAAGTTGTGTTGCTGACCTATGAGAAAGTTTACCGCGTGTCCGGTTTGAGAAGCACGCTGTCCCGCGCTCCGGTGTAATGGTTGTTTGACCGCGCTTCATTGCTCTTTTTCCCATTTGATTTGCGACATGGCTCCCTCTAAGGCCATCTCTATCGTCCAGAGTTCTAATGGCCCTTCCGACCCATAGTTCCTTATCGTTTTTCGTTGGCCTGCGTAAGCAACGCTGGTAACCATATATCCCTCATCTTCAGCTGTAGGCCCATATTGCTCTTTGAAATTCAGGTATTCATTTCTAGCCATCAGTTTCGCAATCTGCGTGAAGTAATACTCATTGTAACTTGATTTGTAATTCCCTTTGCGCTCGGCATAACGAGCGCCAAGGTAAGAAGCTGTGCCATCTTTACGTAAGACGACTTTATACATTGGGCACTCACCTTCACAGCCGAAAACCCTCTCATAGGTTATCTCATTTATTTCTTCAATCGGCAGACGGGCACTTTTCGGCCCTTTCGGCTCTTCGCGCGCATGGCTACAGTTAAGAAACAAGGCAAGCGCAATGGCGGCTAACAGACTGAGATTGCCTTTTAGCCTCATAGCTCTTCCTCTTTGCTTTTATGAGCGCTTTGCTACCACGCGATTTTAGGACACTACCCACCTGTCATAGAGGGCGGAGGTAACTTCCATTTCTCGGCGATCGAATGAATCGTAACCCAGCGATACCAAAGATGCTATCAGCGAACGACTTACCCCGACAAGAGCGGGCCCACCACTCACCGAGGTTGCAATATCCGTTGGATTGTATTTCCCGGACAACTCTGTAGAATCCCCGCGCTTCTTTCGCGGAGTTTCCCTGTGAGTCGTCCTCGAATACTCGCCCTAATTTTCGCCGGCGCAACCGCGCTATGCCTCATCGGCCTGCGCGGAGCGCGCACGCAATCTATCGGTTTGCGTCGTGTCACAGACACCACCGAAGAAGGTATCAACATCAATCCGTCGATCAGTGGTGACGGCAGAGTACTCGCCTTCGAGTCAACGGAGGACATCGCCGGCGCGGGGGGCACGGACCACTTCCGAGCAATTCGCGCCAACATCGCCGTCGATCCCGCGACTCTCTTGCAAATGGGAGGCACGCGCGCGGTGGCTCCGGCAATTTCCCGCGATGGCTCGCGCATCGCGTTTGCTTCAAAGGACGATCCGCTGACGACCAACCCGGACGGCAACTCGGAAATTTTTCTCTGCGACGGCGCAAAGCTGACCCAGGTCACAAACACTTCGCCCGGCGACCTCGCGAACCGCGTGACGAACGGAAACTTTCAACCTTCAGTCAGTGACGACGGCCGGTTCATAGCTTTCTCTTCAAACCGCGACCTGGCGGGACAGAACGCCGACGCCAACCTGGAGATTTTCATCTACGACGCGCTCGTGAGCAGCTTTACTCAGTTGACGAACACATCAGGAATAGTTGGATCGAGCGACGCCAAGATTAGCGGCAACGGCGCCATTGTTGCCTACATCCGCGATAGCGGAACCACGCCGAGTGCAGAGCGCGATTTACTGGAGCAGCTCCGCACAGGCTTCGGCCCAGCCACCGTCCTCGCCGAGAAAGTTCGGTCCCTGGCTATGACGTATGGCCGCGCGATCAGCAGCGACGGCACGCGAGTCGTTTACTCCGCCGAGATTGCCACAAACTCAGACCAGGTCTTTCTTTTCGACGGCCGCGGTGGCACCGCGACGAGACAAATCACTTCGCTCGGCGTGCGTACGACAGAAGTACCGCTGCACCCGACTATCAGTGGAGACGGTACGCACATCGCCTTTGCGGCACGGCGGAGTGTACCCGGCGCGCCCGCCAACTCAGACGGGGGAGTCGAGCTTTATGTCCTGGACATTCCATCATCGCAACTGTCGAAGATTACTAACGCGCCTGCCAACGCCACCGCGGACGTCGTCTCTTCCCTTAACGATGATGGGTCGATCGTCGCTTTTAATTTTCCGCGCCTCCTTTCGGGCGCGGTCGCCAACAGCGACTCCGCAAATAATTCTGAGATCTATGTGACGGGAACTCCATCGCGTCCGCCCTTCGGCGCGATCACGGTCCTAAACGGGGCCTCGTTCGGAAAGGAACCTTCGACAACCAAAGCGATTGCGCCTGATAGCATTGCGGTGGCTATAGGTGGTGCGTTGGCGAACTCAACCCGGCAGTCGCAAAAGTTTTCAAACGGAACCTTCCCGACGAACCTTGGCGGCACAACCGTGACGGTCAATGGTCGGGCCGCGCAGATCCTTTTCGTGTCGCCAGGCCAGGTCAATTTTCTCGTGCCATCGCAAACGGAAATCGGAACTGCTGATGTAGTGGTCGCTAATTCTGAAAACTTCACCTCAGTTGGAACTGTTCCGACGCTGCGTTCGGCGCCCGGCGTGTTTACGACGATCGGCTTTGGCGCCGGCCCGGGAGTGATTCTAAACAGCGAGGGCCTACAGGAAGGCCCTTTCGATCCGACGAACGGGAACCTGCGTTTGACGATCTTCGCGACCGGCGCGCGCAATGCGAGTCAAGCCGTCGTCTCGATGGGCGGCCGCGTCGTCAATGCCGAGTTGGTACTTCCCTCGCCTGATATGGCGGGACTCGACGAGGTCACCGTCCTCGTTCCGGCAGACCTGCGGGGCGCAGGCACAGTCGACCTCTTTATTCAATCCGATAGCCGCGCGAGCAATCCGGTGTCGGTTACTTTCTCCGGCGACTCCAGCCGTGACATAGCCCTCAACGAAGTGCTGGTAGATCCGCCGCCGGGAACTGCCGGCGACGCCAACCACGACGGCACGCGCGACTCTTCACAGGATGAATTCGTCGAGTTTGTCAACGCGACGACACGCGACCTCGACATCAGCGGATACCAGTTGTTTACGCGCAGCTCGACGACGACGACCGACACTCTGCAACACACGTTTGCGGGTGGCACCATCCTCCCGGCATGCTCGGCGATAGTCGTCTTTGGCGGCGGGACTTTCGATCCTGCTAATCCGGTTTTCGGCGGCTCGCAGGTGGTGAAGGCTTCAACGAACGGTCTCTCGCTGACTAATTCGGGCGGGGTAGTTACCCTGCACAATCAATCCGGCGCGATCGTCACTTTCTTATCGTACGGCGGCTCGACCGCTCTCAACGGGCAAGCCAATCAGTCGCTCACGAGGTCCCCTGATGTCACCGGTCCATTTACTCTGCACCAGTCTGCGACTGGAAACGGCGGTAGAGCTTTCAGTCCTGGAACGCAAGTAAACGGTGCGCCGTTCATCGCCTGTCCACCGATCGCGCGCATCGACGTATCACCTTCGTCCGCGGCGATCGAGGCCGGAGCGAAACAGCAATTCACCGCCCAGGGATTTGATTCCGCCAACAACCCTGTGGCGGGCGTCATCTTCTCGTGGCAGTCGAGCAATACTTCAGTGGCCACAATTGATCAGAACGGTCTGGCGACCAGTTCCACGGCAGGATCGACTGAGATTCGGGCTTTCGCTCGGGGTGTTCAATCGGCTCCAGCGACCCTGACCGTGCGCGAAGTCCAGCGCGTGCTCATGCGCGTTGACGTAACGCCGGAGTCCCCGACCATTCCGGCGGCCGGTGCCCAGCAGTTTACGGCCAGGGGAATCGATCAATTCGGCAACGAGATAATAGGCCTGACTTTCGCCTGGGAGTCTTCGAACACGAGTGCGGCGACCATTGACCAGACAGGCCTGGCGACGGGAATAGCTCAGGGTCAGTCAACGATCAAGGCCACTGCTCAGAATGTAAGCGGCACTGCGACGCTGAACGTTTCAGCGCCAACCGTTGTCGTGAACGAGGTGCTTGCTGACCCGCCCACCGGAATTAACGGCGACGCCAACCGTGATGGCACGCGCGACTCTTCACAGGATGAGTTCGTCGAGTTGGTTAATTCGACGGGCGGCGGCATCAACATCTCAGAGTGGACGGTGCGAACGCATTCGACTACCAGCTCGACCGAAACCGTGCGGCATACTTTTGCTGCCAACACCACGCTACCCGCGGGCCAGGCGATGCTCGTTTTCGGTGGCGGCACTTTCAACCCAGGCGATCCGTTGTTTGGTTGTGCTCAAGTAGTGAAGGCCTCATCCGGCGGTTTGTCGCTGACAAATGGCGGGCTGACTATCCTGGTGCGCGACGGATCGGGAAATCTGGTCACTCAGTTATCTTACGGCGGCACGACCGGTTTGAACGGCGGTAATGCTCAATCGCTGACGAGGTCGCCAGACATTACCGGCAACTTTGTGCTGCACACGACGATTGCAGGGGCTCGAACATTCTCTGCGGGTTTGCAGACTGATGGCACGCCCTTTGGAAACTGCCCCGGCCACCCGGCTACCGTCACGATCTCGCCGCCGTCTAGCACCATTAACGTCGGGCAGACGACGCAGTTTACGGCGCAGGCTTTCGATCAGTTCGGCCGGGCGATGACTGGTGTGGCGATCACCTTTGCCTCAGACAACACCAGCGCGGCGCCCGTTGATTCAGTCGCGACCAACCCCAGCACGGGAATCGCGACGGCAAATGTCTCCGCGCACAATCCCGGAACAGCGCACATCAACGCCTCGGTCACCGACGGCACCACGACGGCCCATAGCCCTCAGGCAGCGCTGACTGTAAACGGTCCGTCGTTGAGGATTAGTGATGTCAGCCTGAATGAGGGCGACTCTGGCGCAACCACTTTCACTTTCACGGTCAGCCTTTCCCAGCCGGCGCCAAACGGGGGCGTCACGTTCAATATCGCGACGCAGGATGGTACGGCAACCACCGCCAACAACGACTATGTTGCGCGCAGTCTAACCGGACAAACGGTCGCCGCGGGTCAGTCGACTTATGCCTTCGCGGTAACTGTCAACGGAGACTTGAGTATTGAGCCAAACGAAACGTTCTTTGTGAATGTCACGAACGTCACCGGCGCAAGCGTCGCTGATGCTCAAGGAATAGGGACGATCCTAAACGACGATAGTCCGTCGCTGAGCGTTAACGATGTCTTGGCCAATGAAGGCAACGGAGGCACAACAACGTTCAGGTTCACAGTTACTTCGACGTTATCCGCGCCGGCTGGCGGAATCACGTTCGACATTACGACGGCTGATGGAACAGCTACTACGGCGGGCGGCGACTATGTCCCTCGCAGTCTGACGAATCAGACAATTCCCGCCGGGCAACAGACGTACACGTTCGACGTGACGGTGAACGGCGACACGCTCGTCGAGCCAAACGAGACTTTCACCGTCAACATCACGAATGTCTCTGGCGCGAGCGTCGCGGATGCTTCGGCAATGGGAATAATTCAAAACGATGACACTGCTAGTCTGGTCATCAGTCAGGTCTATGGCGGCGGCGATAATTCGGGCGCCCCTTTCCGCAATGATTTCGTCGAAATTTACAACCACGGCGTGACGACCGTGGACTTCTCGATCACGCCCTACTCGATCCAGAGTGCGAGCGTCGGGTCGAGTTTTGGTACTAATAAGACGAACCTGACCGTCGGCATGATTACTCCCGGCCGATACTTCCTGGTTCAGGAATCAGGCGGCACGACAAATGGCGTGGCCCTACCAACTCCTGACGCCACCGGCACAATCGCCATGGCCGGCACCGCCGGCAAAGTCGCCCTGGTCGCGGGCACGACAGCGCTCGCAACTGCGACTTGCCCCGGCGATGACGGCACGTCACCGTTCAATCCGAGCAGCGCCGCCATCGCCGACCTTGTCGGCTATGGCAACAGCGCTACCACCACGGGCCATTGCTATGAAGGGCCAGGCCCCGCGCCCACTCCGTCGAACACCACGGCCGCCTTCCGCAAGGCGGGCGGCTGCGTAGACACCGACGACAACGCGGCTGACTTCTTTGTCGCCACGCCAAATCCGCGCAACACGAGTTCTCCAATTGGAGACTGCAAACCGGACGTCACCATTAATGACGTCACGGTCACCGAAGGAAACACGGGGACGGTAAACGCGACCTTCACCGTTACGCTATCGGCTGCCAGCGCCAATACTGTCACGGTGAACTTCGCGACAGCCGGTGGAACGGCGACTCACCCGGCGGATTATCAATCGACCAGCGGCACACTCACCTTTAATCCTGGCGACCTGACTAAGACGATCACGGTGCTGGTCAACGGCGACCCTTTGGACGAGCCGAACGAGACTTTCTTCGTTAATCTCACAAATGCTACAAACGGGGTGATCGTCGACAATCAGGGTCAGGGCACAATCAACGACAACGATCCCACTCCGTCTCTCTCAATCAACGACCTGTCGGTCGCTGAAGGGGACGCCGGCACCACGCCGGCGACTTTCACGGTCACGCTTTCCGCCGCCAGCGGTCAGACCGTGACGGTGAACTACGCGACGGCCGATAACTCTGCCGTTGCCGGCAGTGATTATCAGCCGGCCAGCGGCATGCTCACGTTCAACCCCGGGGATACGACCGAGACCGTCACCGTGCTGGTGAATGGCGATACAACGTTTGAACAGAACGAAACTTTCTTCGTCACTCTCAGCGGTCCGACGAACGCTACGATTTTAGATAGTCAGGGCCAGGGCACGATCTTTAACGATGACGCTGCGCCGCCAACTCCGACACTCTCGATCAATGATGTCAACATCGTCGAAGCCAACAGCGGCACGTCCATCGCCACTTTCAATGTCACGCTGTCACCCTCGAGCAGCCAGACCGTCACGGTGGATTTCGCGACGGCAAACGGTACGGCAACTATCGCGGGAATTGATTATCAGTCAGCGACGGGCACGCTCACGTTCAATCCGGGCGATACCAGCAAGCCAATCAGCGTGACCATCAACGGCGACACTCTGGTCGAACCTGATGAAACGTTCCTTCTAAACCTGACGAACGCGACCGGCGGGGCGACGATCGGAACACCATTCGGCACCGGAACAATCCAGAATGACGATACGGCCAATCTGGTGATTAGTCAGGTCTACGGTGGCGGCGGTAATACGGGAGCTACCTTTAAGAATGATTTCATAGAAGTCTTCAATCGAGGTACGACGACCGTTGATGTTGCCGGGTGGTCGGTCCAATACACGTCTGCCGCAGGTACAGGCGCCTGGTCAGTCACTCCGTTGTGTGCGGCCGGTCCGTGTCTGCTTCCTCCGGACCGTTACTTCCTCGTGCAGGAGGGCCAGGGCGCGGGCGGCACCAGCAATTTACCGACGCCCGACGCTCTGGGAACTATCATCATGACCACGGGCGCCGGAAAGGTGGCCCTTAGTTCGAGCACGACGCCGTTTTCCGGTTCGTGCCCATTGAACACCAATATCTTCGACATAGCAGGCTATGGAGCGTCGGCGACATGCTTTGAAGGAACGGGACCTACCGCCGCGCCGGACAATTCAACCGCGGACTTCAGAAAAGCGGGTGGCTGCACCGACACGAACGACAACGCTGCTGACTTTTTCGTCTCTGCGCCGTTTCCGCGCAACACGAGTTCGCCGACTAATAATTGTACGGCCGGCCCTGCCCCGAACCTGACGATCAATGATGTCACCGTCGCCGAAGGCAATAGCGGAACGACTACGGCAAGCTTTACCGTCAGTTTGTCCGCGCCGGCGCCGTCGACTGATGTCACTTTCGATATCGCCACCCGGGACGGCACCGCCACAACCGCGAACAGCGATTATGTTGCGCGGACCCTGACGAATCAGATTATCCCCGCCGGTCAGACGACGTACACATTCAGCGTGACTGTGAACAGCGATCTGACGATCGAATCTGACGAGACTTTCTTTGTTAACGTGACGAATGTCAGCGGCACGCCAGTCACCGATGGTCAGGGCCTGGGCACAATTCAAAATGATGACCTGCCCACACTTTCAGTCAATGATGCGTCAGCACCCGAAGGCAATAGCGGAACAACTACGATCACCTTTACGGTCAGCCTATCCGCACCCGCTCCGGCAACTGTCACCTTCGATATCGCAACCCAGGATAACAGTGGCACAGTCGCGGACAACGATTACCTCGCGCGCAGTCTTAGCAGTCAAACGATCGCCGCGGGCCAAACGACTTACAAGTTCGCTGTAACAGTGGCCGGCGATCTGAACGTCGAGGCAAATGAAAGCTTTTTTGTGAACGTGACGAACGTCTCGGGAGCAACTATGGTCGACGGGCAGGGAGTGGGCACAATTCAAAACGACGACAGTCGGGTGCTTTCCATTACGCCAGCGGTATCAGTTGCGGAAGGCGACAGTGGATTGACTCTGGCAACCTTCACCGTCACACTCTCGCCCGCCAGCAATCAGACCATTACTGTGGACTACGCTACCGCCAACGGAACCGCAACCGCCGGCAGCGACTATCAGGCGACCAACGGCACCTTGACCTTCAGCCCGTTGGAAACGACTAAGCCGATCAATGTCGCCGTCAGCGGTGACCCGCTGGTTGAACCTGACGAGACATTTACAGTTAGTCTGTCGAATGCATCAGCGAATGCCTCGATCTCCGCTCCCCAGGGAACCGGCACTGGAACGATCACCAACGACGACGCGCCTTTGGTGGTCATCAGTCAGGTCTATGGTGGTGGCGGAAACAGCGGTGCCACGCTCAAGAATGACTTTATTGAAGTATTTAACCGCGGCACCACCACTGTCGACATCGCGGGTTGGTCGGTTCAGGAGACCACCGACACCGGCTCGGCAACCTGGTCAGTAACATCCCTATGCACCACCGGTCCCTGTTTCCTTGTGCCGGGTAAGTACTTCCTGGTGCAGGAAGCCGCCGGCGCAGGTGGCGCGTCGAATCTACCCACGCCTGACGCGACGGGCACCATCAACGTGAACGGGACGGCCGCCAAAGTCGCTTTAGTTTCCTCCACCACAGCGCTCACGGGATCATGCCCATCCGGCGCGAACATTCTTGATCTCGTCGGCTATGGCAACACCGCGTCCTGTTTCGAAGGAACGGGTCGAGCCCCAGCGCCCTCAAATACAACGGCCGATTTTAGAAAGTCGGGAGGATGCCTTGACACCAACGATAACGCGGCTGACTTTGTAACGTCGGCGCCGAATCCGCGCAATAGCAGTTCGGCAGCGAACGATTGCAGTACTGGCTTCCGGCCCGACATCAGCATCAGTGACCTAACTGTGACTGAAGGAGACAGCGGGACTGTTAACGCAACCTTCAATGTCACCCTCTCCGCCGCCGGCGCCCAGACCGTTACCGTAGCCTTTGCAACTGCAGACGGCACCGCGACCGCCGGAGCGGATTATCAGGCAAGCAGTGGGACGCTGACTTTCAACCCGGGTGATCTGGCCAGGCCGGTTACCGTCCAGGTCAACGGCGATACTCTGGATGAAGCGAACGAGACGTTTTTCGTCAATCTATCGAACGCGACAAGCGCGGCGATCCTCGATGCCCGGGGGCAAGGGACGATCACCGATAACGATCCGACACCATCGCTTTCGATTAATGATCTGCCGAACATTCCGGAAGGTGATACCGGAACAAGTATCGCTAACTTTACCGTTAACCTCTCTGCCGCGAGCGGCCAGACGGTAACTGTGAATTACGCGACTGCCGACGGCACTGCCACTGTAGGCAGCGATTACGCGTCAACAAGTGGGACGTTAACCTTCAACCCCGGCGAGACTAACAAGCAGATTCCAGTCACCATTAACGGCGACACGACCTTCGAGCCGAATGAAACCTTCTTCGTCAATCTTACGACGCCGGTGAACGCCACTATCTCTGATACACAGAGCCAGGGAACAATCACCAATGACGATGCGGCGCCGCCAACGCCGAAGATAACCATTGACGATCCCGGCATCACCGAGGGGGATACCGGAACGAAGACTCTCAACTTCACGGTTTCACTCTCGATTCCGAGTGCACAGATCGTGACGGTCGACTACGCGACTGCCAGCGCCGCGCCCGCAAGCGGGATCGCCACTGCCGGCACGGACTACGTAGTTGCTGCGGGAACGGTCACTTTTAATCCCGGGCAGCAGAGCAAGCCGATCTCGATCACAATCAATGGTGACAAACTCGTCGAGCCTAACGAGAATTTCTTTGTGAATCTAAGCAACGCTTCGGCGGGGTCGACTATCACCGATCCGCAGGGTGTGGGCACTATTACCAACGATGACACGCCGCTCTTGGTTATCAGTCAAATTTACGGTGGTGGTGGAAATGGTGGGGCTGCCTATCAGAATGATTTCGTTGAGCTCTTCAACCGGGGGACGACCACTGTTGATTTCTCTATTACACCTTACTCAGTGCAATACGCATCGAGCACAGGTACTTTCAGCTCGACAAACAAATTTGATGTCACTACTGGATCGCTGACGCCCGGTCAGTACTTTTTAGTGAAGCTAGCCACTGGTGGCGCCGTGGGGCAAACTCTTACTGCAGACATAACGAACCCCGCCATTAATATGTCGGCGACTGACGGCAAGGTCGCGCTCGTCATAGGAACGACGGTTGCCACAACAGCTTCCGGCTGTCCAACTGCCGTGACAGTTGCCGATTTGCTTGGCTACGGTACCGCCAATTGTGCCGAAGGAACTGCGACTGCTGCTCTCAGTGCGACGAAGGTGGCAATCAGGAATAACCACGGCTGCACAGACACGGGTGCTAACTCGACCGACTTCACGACCCCAACGGTGAACACATCAAGTGCGCTTCCACGAAATTCAAGTTCGACCTTGGCTCCTTGCCCATAGCTTTCAAACAAAGCAAATGAGTCATTCCCTCCTCTCCCTATAACGGAGAACCAGCCTTCAATCAGCCGCGATGGCTAGCCGACGACGCTCGCGGTCGCACTCGAAGCGTTGGCATAGGTTCGGGTCTGGACTCGCGCGGACCAGCAACCGGACTGGTTTGCCCCAGCCTATGCTTTGCTAATGAACTTTCAGCCTCTTGGATCACTGACTTATCGGCTTAACTTTTTGTGATTGATGGGGACTCTGGTTAAAGCTACAATTCCTTCCATCATTCGTCCCAACAATTCATAGCAAGCTCCTTCAAACATATGCTGAGAAGGATCATATTTCACCAACGTTCACCCAACGCAAGTATAGAAGGGGAGAATCCTTACCATGTCCTCAGCGGGAGCCATCGCATTAACCTTAAGGACACCGCTTGATAACCCAGGCGCACCCGATCCGATCTGTTCGCAGGTCTTGCAGAGAGCTATCGGCGACCTGGATTCGCAAGGGTATCCCGCCGGCATGGAGCTTTTTCGTCAGGATGCCAGTCCGGGTAGTATCTATTTCGTAGAGACGGGATTAGCGAAGCTGACCCGGTACGAAGAGAACGGATCCGAATTCATTTTGGACATACGGTTTCCCGGCTCCCTCCTCGGTTCTGAGGCAGCGATACAAAAGAAGCCTCATCCGTTCTCAGCCGTGACGGCTACCTACTGCAGACTAACGCGCCTTTCGGCGACGCGTTTTCTTGATCTATTAGGCACAGAGCTTGAACTCGGAGTTTATATTCACAAGGTTCTAAGTGAGGAAGTATTCAGTCAGGCCGCGCGGATGTCAGAGATCGCCTGTCTGCCGGCGAGACAACGTTTGGAGCAGTTGCTTTGGAAGATTGCTGAGCAGACAGGTCAGGGGCCCGCAATAGATTCGAAGCTCCAACTGCCCGTTAAGTACCGGGAGGCTGCCCAGATGCTTGCCATTACCCCAACATATCTTAGTCGCCTGTTCGCTGAACTAGAGTCGGAGGAAATAATCAGTCGCAGAAATGGTTGGATCATCATCCGCAAACCTGCAAGTCTCTGGCATCGGGTTGATCTCTAACTCAGTTCCACCGATGGAATCAACGTAATTTGAAAAGTGGGTTGTACTAGTTGAGCGACACAGCATACTGAATTTTTCTAGAATCCTCTTAGGTTGAAGGCAAATGGCCAAAGAAGAACGTGCCAGTGGAGATGAAGTGGCCACCAGGTTGGTGGTTCTCTTTGTTCCGATAGTCTTAACAGCGCATTTGCTCAGTCTCCGCTTACCAAAGCCCATAGCTTGGGCGGTTAGTATGTTCGCGTGGATGCTGGCGATCTACTGGTTACCATCACGGACAGACCTGAGCCTCCGGCGCTGGTTGATTATCGTTTCAGCCTCGGCAGTCTTAGCCTTCCTCCTCGCGACAATTCAACCGGGTATGTTTTAACGAATGTTGTCATTCAAACCAGCAGTTGAAGCGGTTCTTCCGCTGGCACGAAGACAACTCTAAACCACCTTGGAGGACCCTATGAAAAGCAAAGTTTACACATCGTCACTCGCGAAACGCATCATACTGGCACTGGGATTAGTCGTTCTCCCGTTGTCAGTAGTGAGTCAAACGCATGCTAGCGGTGCGGGAAGTATTCTGGGCAAACCGACCATTGCCGTTGTCTCCGTTGACAGTCATCCAGGAATGAACATTAAGAACGCCGCAGAGCTTAAGGCCCGGCTGCTTCACCTGATTCTACGTAATGCGAAATTGAATCCGAAGTCGGTTAGAGTCCTGTCGAAGGGCTGCGGCTGCGCCGTGGTCGCACAGGAAGATGCAAACGGTTTTGGGTCGTGCATGAGGGGTTGTCTTCAAGACGCCGGGGCGAGCTACTATGGAGTTATATTGTGCGGAGGAACCTGCGCCTTGGGAGCTATTCCGATTTGCGCGCTTTGCCTCGGACTGACGGTAACCGCCGTCGAAGTATGCGCAATCGGCTGCGCGGCGTACCCGGGCCCGTTCCATCCCAAAGGATTCATGGGACGCGGCATCAAGCCCCGTCATGCAACTTCCGGATCGTTGCAAGCAAAGCTCCGACTGCAACCAGCCAAAGGCAAGTCCTGACCAGGCGTCAAATCAGTAAGACCGAAGGGTGCTGGCTTAGTTTGGTTCTGGCACGCGCGTCTCGCAGGTGCATGACGGAGTTGCCGGCGCTATGACTCCAAACTGAGCCAGTATCGGCTGAAGCAATTGCCTCGACAATGACATGGAGGAGACTTATGTTAACCAAGCTACTCATCTCGCTGGCGCTCTTGCTCGCGCCCGTTCAACTGTGGGCCCAAACGCAGGTTTTTCCACCTGGTTCCCAGACGATCAAACAGACAGCAGCAGCAGAGCTGGAGGCGATCATTGCCGAGGCCGGCAAACTGGATGACAAGCTTGCAATCATCAACGTGAAAGCCAGGGCCGCAGAGCTCGTTTCCCTTTCTGATCCCGTTAGGTCTGAGATGATGTTCCTTGAAATCTGGAAGTTCGCTAAGGAACAACCTGATAAGGATTTTGACAAGGAGCAGGCCCTGACTCTTATTTTGAAACATATCTTCCCGCGAAATCCGAAACTTGCTAAACAGTTGCTGAGCGAAGAGCCTAAGCCTGACGAGTCTTCGCTCGAATTGCGGGCAACCGGTCATGATCCAAGTCTTCGCCGCACGGCGAATTTAGCTTTTCAATTGGTGGATGAGGATCCGCGAGCGGCTTCGGAGCTATTGGAACGCAACCTGTCTACTGGTATGACACCCGGCGGGCTTAATGCTCTCCTTTCTCTGCGGGAAAAGGACCCGCTCCTTTCTGATTTTGTCGCTGCCAAAGCATTGGATGGCCTCAAGGCTCAGCCCGATGTCGTGTCTCTGAGTGGACTACATCTACTCAGTGCATACGTGTTTCCCGAAGGTAATACCGTCGAGGTCAACGCATCCCTACAGTCGTTGCAAATCCAGTACTTCTCAACAACCTGCGAAGTGTTGAAAGCATCGTTAGCGGAATCAGAGGCCGCCTTGTTGAAGGATCAGCACTACACTCAAGCCGACCTGCGCTTTCGCGCCATGTATCAAGCCCGGGTGTCCCTGACTCTCGCCGCATTAGCGCCGCGCTACCGGCCCGATTTATCGGCTGAGCTAGACGCCCTCGCCATCAAACTTGGGGGCCGGCTACCCGACAATGTGGCCCAGTTGGCGAAACTCACGGCCGCGAGGCTGGGCGGTAATCAAACAGTCCCCGACAACCCTGAGCTGGCGATCCCGCTCGCGATTTCAAGCGGTGATTTTGAGGAAGCCGCGCGGCTGGTCGACGATCTGAAGAGCGAGGAGTTGCGAAAAACCTATTCTCAGTTATTGGCAAAGCTCGAAACCAGGGCCCTTTTGGCTAGGTCAGACGTGATCGGAGCGTTAACCCGCATTCGCAAGGTCGAAGATCAAAGTGCGCGGCTGGTCCTCTACCTGGAAGCGGTAAAGGTAGCACAAAAGAAACGCGATGCGCCCTTGTCCAGCCTGGTGATTAACGAAGCGCGGACCCTGATTCCACAAGTGGACCGGAACGGATTGCATGTGCGGGCCCTGCTGGCTTTTGCTTCCCAACTTCCTGCGCTGGCCTCGACGGATGAAGCTGTGGATTTTCTCGACGCCGCCGTTGTTGCAATCAACTCTTTGCCTAAAAAGTCTGAGGAACCTGCGGCAACAAAGTCGCCCGCCGAGCTTGCCTGGGATGAAATCAATGATCCTGGCAGCTTGTTGGACGCGCCGGAATTAGACCATGCCTTTTCTTCGATTGGCGCCGTTGACTTTGATCGTGCAACTAATGAAGCGCGGAAGATCGGCGTTAAATCCGTCCAACTCGTAGCTCGGTTGGAGGCAATCAGAGAAGTGATGAGAATTGACGCTCGCAAGCCCCGATCCAAGCCGGCGACTAAGGCCGTCACCCGTTCTGGGCGATAGCACCCCAACGGCGACGCGCTTTGATCGCTCATTGTTTAAGGGATGATGGCAAACGGTCGGGCTTACCGAATCACTCCCGTAGAGGGACTTGAAGCGCTCGCATACAATCGCTTCTGCATTCGTCCTGCGACGTAAGCCAGGCGGCCGGCTTTGATCGCGAGCTTCATGGCCTCGGCCATCTTTGCCGGCTCCTCAGCCTCAGCGATTGCAGTATTCATCAACACTGCGTCGGCCCCCAGCTCCATGGCGATAGTGGCATCGCTGGCTGTGCCCACTCCGGCATCGACGATAATGGTGGCGTCCGGAAGTTGTTCGCGCATGATGCGGAGGTTCGTAGGATTCTGTACGCCGAGGCCGGATCCGATTGGCGCCGCCAGAGGCATGACCGCCGCACAACCGGCGTCAAGAAGTTTTTTGGCCATGATCAAATCGTCGCTAAAGTAAGGCAGCACGATAAAACCTTCTTTGACGAGAATGCGGGCCGCCTCCAGGGTCTGTTCGTTGTCGGGAAAGAGCGTGGTTTGGTCGCCGATTACTTCCAGCTTGATCCATTCCGTCTGCAGGGCTTCGCGCGCCAGGCGCGCCGTGCGCACGGCTTCATCCGCCGAATAGCAGCCGGCCGTGTTCGGCAGGAGTTTGAGTGACGGATCCAAATGATCCAGAAATGATTCGCTGCTTCGATCCAGCGGTACGCGACGGACCGCGATGGTCACCATCTCGGTGCCCGACGAACGATGGGCGGCCTTCATCTCGTCATAACTTCGATACTTGCCGGTGCCAATGATTATTCGCGAATTAAACGCGTGGCCGGCAATTTCAAAGCCATCGGTTAGTGCTGCTACTGCGGTGGACATGAAATCGAGCTTCCTTCTTTCCGAATCCTGGAAAGACTGTACACCTGACTAAAGCGAAACCAGAAACTGCTCAACTGCTTTAAAGCCGCCGCCTGCTTCCTGCCTACTGCTTTCCGCATCTCCCCCGCCTACGAAATGAACAATCTCAATTCGGTCACCATCAGCGAGTATCGTTTCCGCCCACTTATCGCGTCGGACTACCCGTTGATTGAGCTCGACGGCGATTCGCGTCGGCGCCAAAGACAGTTCGCCGACGAGATCGTCCAAAGTCGTGCCGGCCCCCACTTCGCGACTTTCACCGTTGATTTGAACCCACAAGGTTTGTTTTCCAATTCAGGAGGATTTAGCCGGCAGGATGATCCTCCGCAGCTCGGCGGTTTCGCCGTCTATGTCCGCTTGCACCAGGATTGCCGCCCGTCCTGTTTCGAACGTCGGGAACAGCACCGGAATCGACGCGATGCCTTCGGTATTAGTGGTGGACGAAATCGAGGTGGGCCGAAAATTCGTACCAAGTATTTTCACAACTATGCGCGCCTGCCGCGCAGGCTCCCCCCGGTTGCCGCCAGCGCGGCCCACCAGCACCCGCAAGGTCACCGACTTCCCGGCCCTCAGCTCTTCTTCGTCGAGCAAGATCACTTTTAGTTCTTGGTCTTCCGCGCGCTGGGAAATCGGAAACCGATCCGGCGCGGCAGCGACGCCTTTGCTTTCGGTTTTTTCATTCGCGCCATCCGCTTTGTTTGTTTGGGCTCCATCAGTCGCTTCCTGAGTTGGAGTCTGAGCAACAGATTGCTGGCGCCGCATAGTCTTCTCAGCCAGGTCGCGCTCGCTCAAACGCTTGAGATCCTCAATCCGACCAGCGTGCACGGCGGCGCAGATCAGTTTGTGCTGCCGAGAAAGACGCTGTGCGAGGACCCCTTCATCAAAGCCGCGAGAAATGAGATCGTCATACGGCGAGCGCTTACTGGCCAGGATCGCGCCCCCGGCGTACACCAGCGAAAGAATGAACGGCGTCTGCAGACCTTTATCTTCGGTCTGAACGTGATAGACGACGCCGTCGTACTCGACATCTGTGTTAAAGCCCGTAAGCACTGTTAAAGTCGCGTTTCAAGTCGGGAGTTAATTTCAAGAACTTCAGAGAGGCAATGCGAACGTTAACACAACGATTTTTCCACGGTCAATCTATTCCGATTGGGAAGGTCAAATCGACAGAGAAACAGCTTGACACTCTCTGATCCTTCCCCTACGATCAGCTTGTACAATGATTCTCAAGCTGAGCTTTCAGTAATCCGGCGTCGCACATCTGGGCGCTCGAACTGCGGTCAGTCTAACAGAGATGACTTTCAATCTAATCGATTACCTGCCGGTGCTGTTGATGTTCGTCGTCGCGGCCGGGTTCGCGATCACGTTCATTGGCCTATCTCAACTTGTCGGCCAGCGCAAACGCACGCGCACCAAGCTGATGCCTTACGAATGCGGTAAGGATCCAGTCGGGTCCGCGCGCGAACGGTTCTCGGTCAAGTTTTATCTGATCGCAATGCTCTTCATCCTGTTCGACATTGAAGTCATCTTTCTGGTGCCCTGGGCCGTCGTCTTCAAGCGGCTTTCGAGCCCTGAATATGGCCTGAGCAATGTCGTCTATTTTGAAATGCTCATTTTTATCACCCTGCTGGCGGCGGGCCTGATTTATGTGATTAAGAAGGGGGCGTTGGATTGGACTGAAGGAGCCCGCCGCGAAGCGGAAGCCGAAGGGCGTCTGCTGGAAGCGACCGAAGAGCGAGACACGCGGGTGAAAGCGGCTTAACAAGCGCGCAAGTTATCAACCTGCGCAACAAGATTATGGGACTGGAAAACATCATTGCTGAGGCGCTGCCGGAAGTTTTGACGACCCGGCTGGATTCGCTGATCAATTGGGCGCGCAAATCGTCGCTGTGGCCGGCAACGTTTGGCCTGGCCTGCTGCGCGATTGAGATGATGAATGCGACCAGTGCGCGAAATGACCTGGCTCGGTTCGGTTCGGAAGTCTTTCGGGCCTCGCCCAGGCAGGCGGACGTGATGATTGTTTCGGGCCGAGTTTCGCGCAAGATGGCCCCAGTGCTGCGACGCATCTACGATCAGATGCCGGAACCAAAATGGGTCATCTCAATGGGCGCGTGCGCCACCTCGGGCGGCGTGTTCGACAACTACGCGATCGTCCAGGGCGTCGACAAGATCGTGCCCGTTGACGTTTACATTCCCGGCTGTCCGCCGCGGCCTGAGATGCTCATTCATGCCGTGATGATGTTGCAAGACAAAGTGATGAAGGAATCGATCAGGGATCGCCGGGACGCTCCTGACGAAGAAGCGCGCGAGGCGATGACGCCGGGCACGTTGCCAGTTACCGATGGCTCGACCCTGCGGGACACCGCCAGACCGCAGGCTTACACCATCGCTTCGAAGCACGAAAAGCGGCGTTCGTTTTAAGATTCAATCCTAGGAAGGGACTTCCCGGAAAGTCAGATGGAAGCACAGAACACGCAAGCGGGCCTGTCCAATAACTCAACATCCAGCACGCCGGAAGGCCCAGCGCCGTCGCCTATCGCGGCGGCGTTACAGCGTGAACATCCGGGGTGGGCGCATGAAGTCATCGAAGCTCTGGGTGAGACAACGATCGTTGTTCCCCGCGAACACATCGTGGCCGCGTGCGCCTTTCTAAAGGTCACCCCAGGTTTGGAGTTCAACTTTCTCGCCGATCTGTGCGGCTTTGATCGCGGACCTGAAGAAGAGCCGCGGTTTGAGGTCAACTACCATCTGTTCTCGACTACCAGGCATCATCGAGTTCGTTTGAAGGTGGTTGTGACCGAAGACGACATTCACGTTCCGACCGTGTCGACTGTCTGGCGCACCGCAAATTGGCATGAACGAGAGACTTACGATCTATTCGGCGTGATCTTCGATGATCATCCCGATCTGCGGCGCATTCTTTTGCCAGAGGACTGGCAGGGTCATGCCCTGCGGAAGGATTTTCCATTGAGAGGGTACGAGCCGTACAGCCTGGAATAGACTTAACCCATAGGACCTGTCAGACCTATTCGCCCAAAGCTCAGATGACTGCAACACTAGACATTCCGCCGCAATTCGAGATTGTCGATCGCCCGCTCGACACACAGATGACCATCTCGATGGGGCCGCAGCATCCATCCACACATGGAGTGCTGCGTCTCGAACTAGTGCTCGACGGCGAGATGGTGGTCAAGTCCACGCCCGACATCGGGTATCTACACACCGGGATGGAGAAGTTGTTCGAGTACCGAAAGTATCAACAGGGGATCGTCATCACCGATCGGATGGATTACCTCAATCCCCTCGGAAACAACCTGGCCTACGTAATGGCTGTGGAGAAACTGTTGCAGCTCGAGATTCCAGAGCGCGCCCAGACAATTCGCGTCCTGATGTGCGAACTGCAGCGGATCGCATCGCATCTTGTCTGGCTCGGCACCCACGCGCTGGATCTTGGCGCCATGACGGTTTTCTTTTACTGCTTCCGCGAGCGCGAAAAGATCCTGAACCTGATCGAAGCGGCATCGGGTGGCCGTCTGACGCCATCTTACTTTCGCATCGGCGGTTTGATGATGGACTTGCCATCGGGTTTCGAGCGGCGAGTCAAACAGTTCCAGGACGCCTTTCCGAAAGCACTCAACGATTTTGACAAGCTGGTTACCGGCAATAGAATTTTTCAAAAGCGCACGCAGGGCGTCGGTTACATTTCGGCCGAGGACGCGATTGATTGGGGTTTGTCGGGGCCCTGCCTGCGCGGCAGCGGCGTCGCAATCGACATTCGTCGCGTGAACCCATACACCGGCTATGAAAAGTATGACTTCGAAATTGTGACTGAGGACGACGGCGACGTTTGGGCGCGCTACCTGGTCCGCATGCGCGAGATGAAAGAGTCACACAAGATTGTTGAGCAGGCGCTGGCGCGTCTGGCGCCCGGACCCGTCAAAGCCGATGCGCCGAAGGTCGTGCTTCCCGATCGCGAAGCGATGAAGACACACATGGACGCCTTGATTCATCATTTCCTGATCGTGGCTGAAGGATTCGATGTGCCGGCCGGCGAAGTCTATCACCCGATCGAAGCTTCGAAGGGTGAACTCGGCGTTTACATCAAGTCGACCGGCGGCCCAAAACCGGCACGCGTGCACTTTCGCGGCCCGAGCTTTGTTAATCTTTCGGCGCTGCCGCATATGTCGCACGGCGCCATGGTGGCGGACATTGTCGCGATAATCGGATCGCTGGATATTGTGCTGGGGGAGATCGATCGCTAATTGATGTCCGACAAACTTCAGTTTGTCGCTTGATAGTCTTAATGAGACCAACGACAAACTGAAGTTTGTCGGACAGTTTATGAGTCAGCAGCCAATCAACATTCAACGCCTTTCACAGCCGGTGCAGATGCCCGATGAGATCGCGACTTTTTCGCCTAAGGTCGAGGCGGAAATCGACAGGCATCTGGCGAAATATCCGGTGATGCGTTCGGCGATTTTGCCGCTCATGTTCATTGTGCAGCGTGAGCGTGGGTATCTGGATCCTCCCGGGGTCTCTTATCTGGCCAAGCGTTTGAATTTGCGGATCACGGACATCTGGGAGGTCGCAACCTTCTATTCGATGCTCCATCTCAAGCCGATTGGCAAATATCACATCCAGGTGTGCAAAACCCTTTCGTGCAAACTTCTTGGCTCGGACAAGATCACGCAGCTTTGCGTAAAGAAGCTCGGCATTAAGGTGGGCGAGATGACGGCTGACGGCCGCTTCTCTCTATCAGAAGTTGAATGTCTCGGTTCGTGCGGGACCGCCCCGATGTTTCAGATTAATTTTGATTATCACGAGAATCTGACGGCTGAGAAAGTCGATCAGATTCTGGAGTCGTTAGCGTGAAATAGGTCCTATATGACTGATAGGTCCTATAGGAACTAAGCAAAGCACAAGAAGATCATGTTTATTGGCGCCATCGGATGTGAACCACTTCAGCTCCGGCGAGTTCATCTCGAGAACTCGCGGTGGCTCGACGTCTATCGCCGGAACGGCGGCTACGAAGCGATCAAGAAGGTGCTTGATACGATGTCGCCTGACGACGTCATCAACGAAATGAAGAAGTCCGCGCTGCGCGGTCGCGGCGGCGCCGGATTTCCGACCGGAATGAAATGGAGTTTCGTCCCCAAAGACTCGCCGAAGGCCAAGTATGTCGTCTGCAATGCGGACGAGTCGGAGCCCGGCACGTTCAAGGATCGCTACTTAATGGAACGCGATCCGCACATGCTGATCGAAGGCATCCTGATCGCAGCCTACGCGCTCGGCGCGAAAACGAATTACATCTACACCCGCGGTGAATACAAATACCTGATCGACATCATGGACGTCGCCCTGGATGAAGCGCGCGCCGCCGGTCTGCTCGGCAACAAGATTCTCGGCTCTGACTTCTCCTGTGAAATCTACACGCACACCGGAGCAGGTGCGTACATCTGCGGTGAAGAGACCGCTTTGCTTAGCTCGCTGGAAGGCATGCGTGGTCATCCGCGCATGAAACCTCCCTTCCCTGCTATCTCCGGTCTTTACGCATCGCCGACAGTCGTCAACAACGTCGAGACGCTTACCGCGGTGCCCGACATCATCAAGATGGGCGGCGAAGCTTATCAGAAACTCGGCACTGAGAAGAGCGGCGGCACAAAGCTTTGGGCAGTCTCAGGCCATGTCAATCAGCCCGGTGTTTACGAGTTGCCGATGGGCTATGACGACATGGAGAAGTTCATCATGGAAGACTGCGGCGGCATTGCTAACGGCAAGCAGTTGAAGGCGGTGATTCCCGGCGGGTCCTCGGTGTACATCATGCGAGCCGATCAAATTATCGGGAAAGACGTGCGCATGGATTACGAGGGTTTGGTTGCGGGCGGCTCGATGGTTGGCTCCGGCGGGTTCATCGTCATGGACGAGACGGTCGACATATTTGAATCGACCAAGAACCTGACTGAGTTTTACAAACACGAATCGTGCGGCTGGTGCACGCCCTGCCGCGAAGGCACCGACTGGCTGGTTAAGATTTTCAAGCGCATCGAAAATGGCGGCGGCCGTCCGGAGGACGCGCAACTGCTGCTCGATATTTGTGACAACATTGAAGGCAAATCGTTTTGCCCGCTCGGCGATGCGGCGGCCTGGCCGATTCAATCGGCGGTTAAGAGATTCCCGGAAGATTTTGAGAAGCATCTCGTTAACAATTCTCGCGGTGAGTCGAAACATAAAGGAGAGTTGCTATGACCGACCAGGAGTATCAGCGTCTGCAGAATCTTTTAAGTACTGTCATCGAACAACAAGCAACTTTCGCCGAAAACCAAGCGAAAGCTGACGCGCGAATGACCCGGCACGAAGAGTCAATTGGGGCGCTTCTTACGATTGCTGAAATACATGATCAGCAGTTTGCGGAAACCGACGAGCGTATCAATGCTCTAGTGAACGTTGTAGAAAAATATATATCTAAAGAACACTAACAGAACCCTCTCATGTCAACAGAGCTAGTAAAAGTCACTATCAACGCCAAAGACTTTCAGGTGCCCAAAGGCGCGCGCCTGATCGACGTGTGTCGTGAAAACCAATTCGACATTCCGTCGTTCTGTTACTACGCCGACCTCGCTTTGCAGGCGTCCTGCCGCATGTGTCTGGTGCGCATCGAGAAGATGCCGAAGCTTCAGACCTCCTGCACCATCATCTGCACCGACGGGATGGTGGTCACGACGCAGAGTGAAGAGATTGAGAAGGCCCGACGGTCGATGCTCGAGTTCCTGCTTGCCAATCACCCGCTCGATTGTCCGGTCTGCGATCGTGGCGGCGAATGCGAGTTGCAGGAACTGACCTTTGATTGGGGCAATCTGGAAGAACGCTTTATCGAACAAAAAAATGCCAGGGCTGAGAAGTACCTTTCGCCGATGGTCGCTAACGATCCGCAGCGCTGCATCCTTTGCAAACGCTGCACGCGCGTCTGTGACGAATGGATGGGCGAAGACGCGATCGAAGCCGGCAATCGTGGGGCGAACACCGTCATCGGGACGTACGGTGGTTGGTTGAATTGCTCTCAGTGTGGCAACTGCATCGAGGTCTGTCCCACGGGAACTCTGCTCGACGGCACCTATCGCCATCAGGCGCGGCCATGGGAGCTAACCCAGACGATTTCGACGTGTACTTATTGTTCTGACGGTTGTCAGATGTCGCTCGGCTCTCGCGGCGATGAACTGATGCGCATCGTGGCGCGCGATCGCTATGTCAATGGGTTGAACGGAGAATTCCTTTGTATCAAAGGCCGCTTCGGCCATCCTTTCGTCAATCATGAAGAACGAATCCGCACGCCGCTGATTCGTTACCAGAAAGGCGGTAGGCTTGTCCCGGCAACCTGGGATGAAGCGATTCGCTTTACGGCGCAGAAGCTCGACGGCATAGTCGCAGCCCGCGGCAATAACTCACTCGCGGTGGTCGGCAGTCCACGCCTCACGAACGAAGCGCTCTATTGCCTGCGAAAGTTCGCAGCTGAAGTAGTCGAAACTGAGAACTACGCGGTGGCGGACGCGTTCAGTCTCAAGCCTTTTTTCGAAAGTCTTGGCGGGCCGCTGGCGACCCATCAAGACATTCGGCACGCGAAAACGATCGTCCTGATTGGCGGCGAGCCGGAAGAACTTCAGCCGCTGACTGCAAAGCAGATCCGGCAGGCCGTGCGTAATGGTGGCGCGAAGTTGATTCTGATAAACAGCGTGCCGATCCGTCTGCGCGAGCAGGCCGCGCAGTTCATTCATATTCGGCCAGGCACTGAGAACGCGGCGGCGCTGGCTTTGGCCGGTAACGCTGACGATGCTCTGGCGGCGCGGAAGATGGGAGTGGAAGCAGCCGAACTGGAGATTTTACGACAGACGATTAGCGAGACCCAGGGCGATGTTGTGTTGATGTTCGGCGGCGAGTTGAGCGCGGAAGCACAGGCCGTCGTGGCCCAAATGCCTTACACGTTTGCCGGCGAAGGACGCCGCATCCTCCTGCATCCGCTGGCGCTATTCAATAACAGCGTGGGCGCGCTCGACCTGGACGTGAATGGTAAGAGCGTAAGCGACTTGCTTGATGCCGCGGGTGTTTCCATTCATGCGATGTACATGGCCGGAAGCCTGCTGCCTGAACATATGCCGAAATGTGGACTCAGCAAACTCGACTTCCTCGTCGTGCAGGAACTTTTCGAAACAGAAACGACTGCATTTGCCGATGTCGTTTTTCCGGCTGCTTCCTTCGCTGAAATCGACGGCACGTTCACCAACAATGACGGCTTCGTGCAGAGGGTGCGCAAGTCGATCGAGCCGGTGCATCAGTCAAAGCCTGATTGGCTAATCGTATCGGAGTTGGCCAAAGAATTGGGTGTTGATTTCGGATTCGAGCGGTCGGCCAGTGCCGTCTTTCGCGAGATCGCCGAGCGAATCCCCGCTTACGCTGATCTTCGCTATCCCCTTTTGAAAGACGAAAGCCACCCGCTTCAGGTAAAACACGCCATCGCTTCAAAGCGTGAATTGGCGAAAGAGATTGCCGGGATTCGTCGTGCAGTGGCAGAGCTTAGCGATGATGGTGTGAAAGTCAGCGAAACACCACAGGTCGGACATGAACTATTTAAGTTGGGGACGCTGACGGACAAGGTGCCGCAGTTTCATCTGCTGGCTGCGGGCAATCCAACGCCCGCGTCGTTCGCGATTTCTCCCCTTTATCAGATTACGATTGATGAAGGGATCAAGCGAGAGAAGGCAGTGGCGTGAGTTATGGAGTGCGGCGACCTGTCGCCGCTTTGGTTCAACCTGCTTCAGCCATGAATAAGCGGCGACAGGCGGGGTCCCCGGCGCGGCAGCCGCGCTGGGGTGCTCAAGTCGCCGCACTCCAAGACCGATGGAAGATCTAACTCAACTTGGTCTTAAATTGGCCGGCATCCTCGTCGCCTTCACGGTAGTGATGACGATGGTGGCTTATACGGTGCTCGCAGAGCGGCGCGTGCTCGGGTTTATCCAGGGCCGGCTCGGACCGAACCGCGTTGGACCAGGTGGGTTTCTCCAGCCGATCGCCGATCTGCTCAAGTTCATTTTTAAGGAAGACATTGTTCCCGACAAGTCGACGCGTTTTGTTTACTTCCTGGCCCCGGTTATCGTCACCGTGGCCGCGTTGATGAGTATCGTAGTCTATCCGTTCGGGCCGGACATTCATCTTCCGTTTAGTCTGCCGCTGATTGGCGATACGATACCTCTGGTGGTTGCGCGCTTCGACGTAGCGCTCCTGTACGTGCTTGGGGTTACGTCGGTCGGCGTTTATGGCATTGCGCTCGCTGGCTGGTCGTCGAACAACAAGTACAGCCTGATGGGCGGTCTGCGTTCGTCGGCCCAGATGATTTCATATGAGCTGGCGCTGGGACTCGGACTGATCGGCGTGATCCTGCAGTCCGGCACCCTCGATCTCCAAAGCATTGTCGAACAGCAGGCGGGTCATCTCGGCATCAGCGGTTGGAACGTGTTCTGGGTGCAGCCAATCGGTTTTCTGATCTATTTGATCGCGGCCATAGCTGAAACGAACCGCGTGCCGTTCGATCTGCCGGAAGCTGAGACTGAACTCGTCGCTGGATTCCACACCGAATACAGCGCGATGAAGTTTGCGCTGTTCTTCATGGCAGAGTACGTCAACATGTTTACTGTTTCGATGTTGGCCACAACTCTATTCTTGGGTGGTTGGAATGGTCCATTCGTCCATCAAATCCCAATACTGGGTGTGTTCTACTTCCTGGGTAAGGTGGTCCTGTTTTTGTTCCTCTACATCTGGCTGCGCGGGACGCTGCCGCGCTTTCGCTTCGATCAATTGATGAGCTTTGGTTGGAAGTTTCTGGTGCCGGCGGCACTCATAAACATCGTGATCACGGCTACCATCGAATGGTCGGGTTTGTTTGATTTGTTAAGCAGGTACCTCAAAGTGTCCGCGGGTTGGTGGGGATGATCGCGCTCCTTTTCATTCTGTTTGCCGGCATGGCCGTCGGCTGCGCCATCTCGATGGTGGCGCAACGCAATCCACTTTACGGCGCCATCTCGCTGATTGGCGTCTTCATCTCGCTGGCTTGTTTGTACGTAACATTGGCCGCGCCCTTTATTGCAGCGGTGCAAGTGATCGTCTACGCGGGCGCAATTATGGTCCTGGTCGTCTTCGTGATCATGTTGCTCAACGTCGAAGAAGAAGATCGGCGACCGATGCGCCTGCGCTCTTTGGTTCCGATCGCGGTAGGTCTGGCGGCTGTTCTCTTCGCGGAAGCGGCGTTTATTATTTTCTTCGTGCAGGCGTCACCGGCGACGCCGACTCGCGACCTTTCAGATGTGGGGCTGACGTCTTCAATCGGCGCGGGACTCTTTACGAGTTACCTGCTCCCTTTCGAAATCACTTCAATCCTTTTGCTGATGGCGATAGTGGGTGCGATAACTCTGGCGCGACGTGGCGGTTTGTTGCCGGCGAATGCTGGCGTCGTTCCGGGCGATCAAGTCCTTCCGCAGGGAATGCTGGATCGGCGAGACCCGAGTAATCGGACACCGGTTGCGACACATACGACAAAGGAAGCGGCGCATTTGCTGGGAGTCGAACACCGGCATGATGAAGGCGAATCAGGGTAAAGATTGAGAACTACTGACGACTAACAACTGTCTATTGACAATGACTCCACAACTTTCATGGTATCTGGCGCTTTCCGCCATGCTGTTCACGATTGGCGTGGTGGGCGTGCTGATCAAGCGCAACGTGATCTCGATGTTCATGTGCATTGAGCTGATGCTCAACGCGGTCAACCTGACCTTCGTGGCTTTCTCGAGTTTCTTCCACGACGTCTCAGGACAGTTGTTCGTCTTTATCGTAATGACCGTAGCGGCCGCGGAAGCGGCAGTTGGTTTAGGAATTATCATCACCATCTTTCGCAATCGTGAATCGTTGGATGTCGACGATGCGAGTGTTTTGAAGCTGTGAGCTGGTTTGTGGCTTTGCCACCTGATGTGCGGAAAGGCTTTGCCTTTCCGGAAACGAGGGGCGAGAAGAATGGCTACGCCTGATCAGTGAGGCCTAGCCTCCTTAGGGGCAGAGTCGCAACGGAAAGCCATAGGCCTTCCGCACATCAG
The DNA here is from genome assembly GCA_003168335.1 of Blastocatellia bacterium. Lineage (GTDB taxonomy): Bacteria > Acidobacteriota > Blastocatellia > Pyrinomonadales > Pyrinomonadaceae > UBA11740. Next base: position 239,950 of record PMSM01000014.1, read on the forward strand.
GCGGCAAAGCCGCGTACATCAGACGGAGAAGTCGCGATAAAGACAACCCTTAATTGATGCAAACGAACCTTCTGAGTCTAATAATCTTCGCCCCGCTTGCCGGCGCGCTTATTAATTGGCTTATTGGTCGCCGTGTGCGCAACGAGCGCTTCATCGGAGTCGTCGCGTGCGCATCTGTTGGCGTTTCGACGATTGTCGCTCTCTACCTGACCTTGAGATCGGACGGCGCGCTGCGAGCGACGCAGCCCGTTATGGATCACCTGTGGACCTGGGTTCAGGTGGGAGCGTTTCGCGCAGACTTTGGCCTGGCCATGGATCGCCTGAGCGGCATCTACGCTCTGTTCGTCACGTTCGTGGGTTTCCTGATTCACGTTTTCGCCACCGGATACATGCATGGCGATCGCGGTTACTACCGTTTCTTTGCGTACCTGAATCTCTTCATGTTCGCGATGCTGACGCTGGTGCTCGCGGACAATCTGCTCTTGATGTTTGTCGGCTGGGAGGGCGTGGGCCTCTGCTCGTATCTGCTGATCGGTTTTTATCTCGATAAGGAAGAGGCCGCGCCCGCCGCCAAGAAAGCTTTCATCGCCAACCGGGTTGGCGATTGGGGCTTCGTGCTCGGGATTCTGCTGCTCTTCTGGCTGACCTCGCACGCCGGCAAGCCTTCGATCAGCTTCTTTGATAAGACCGGCGTCACCAGCGCGTTGGCGACGGTTGCCAGCCTGCCCATGGATGGTTTTACCTGGCACGCGATCTTCGCCGGCGGTCTGACCTCCGTAGCGATTCTGCTCTTCATTGGCGCGACCGGAAAAAGCGCGCAGATTCCTTTGTTTGTGTGGCTGCCGGACGCAATGGCGGGGCCGACGCCAGTGTCCGCGTTGATTCACGCGGCCACGATGGTTACGGCCGGCGTTTACATGGTGGTTCGTTGCTCGGCCATCTTCACACATGCGCCGTTCGCCATGTTCATTGTCGCGATCATCGGCGCGGCAACGGCTCTCTTCGCCGCAACGATCGGGCTGGCGCAGAACGATATCAAGAAGGTGCTGGCGTACTCGACCATCTCGCAGCTCGGCTACATGTTCATGGCCTGTGGCGTGGGTGCCTTTGTCGCGGCGATCTTTCACGTGATGATGCACGCATTTTTCAAAGCGCAACTGTTCCTCGGTTCCGGGTCAGTCATTCACGGCATGCATCACGAGCAGGACATGCGCCGAATGGGCGGCCTGCGCAAATACATGCCAGTCACCTGGCTGACCATGTGCGCGGGCTGGCTGGCAATCTGCGGTATCCCAATCTGGGCCGGTTTCTTCTCGAAAGACGAAATTCTCTGGAAGACCTGGAGCGCGGGTTCACCGGGTATCCCACCGGGCCTTAACAAGGCGCTCTGGTTCATAGGAGCGGTGACGGCGCTGCTGACAGCGATCTATATGACGCGCTTGATGGTCATGACTTTCTGGGGCGGCGAGCGTTTTCGCGCAGAGCATGTCGAGCATGTAGACGAACATGACCACGGCCACCTGGCCCACACACCGCACGAATCGCCGCTATCGATGACGATTCCGCTAATCGTGCTGGCGCTGTTATCGACCGTTGGCGGGCTGGTCGGTGTTCCCTACGCGCTCAGTTCATTAACCGGGGGTCATCCGGAAAATTATTTCGAGCGGACACTGCAACCGGTGGTGAGCGAAGTTCCCGGGCAGTCTGCCGGCTCTGGCGAAGCCACGACGCTACATTGGCTTTCGCCTCCCCCGCAGCCCGTCGATGGCAAACCTGCGGTCACAGTGGTGAAAGCAGATCACGGTGAAACCATTCCCAGCGCGGAGGAGATTTCACAGGAGCGCATTTTTACTTTGATCTCAGTTCTGATTGCCCTCACTGGGATCAGCATTGGTTGGTTCATGTTCAAGAACCAACCACTCCGGCGCCTGCCGCGCTTGCTCGAGAACAGGTACTACGTAGATGAGATTTATGACGCTACGATTATCCGCCCCATTCTGGTCATCTCGCGCGAGGGTCTGTGGAAAGTATTCGATATCGGAGTTATTGACGGTTTGCTCCACAGCCTGGGGCGGACCGTGGTCAACTTTGGCCAGACGCTTCGATACATGCAGATTGGGTTTGTGCGCGTGTATGCGGCGATCATTCTGGCGGGCGCCATAGTCATCATCGGTTATTTCGCCTACAACGGCGTGCACGTATTGCAGTTTCTGACGCGATAGAAAATGTCTGACAAACTTCAGTTTGTCGTGTTCGTTGGTTGTTGTTCAGGCTATTCATTGCGAGCAGTAGCGACAAACTAAAGTTTGTCGAACACGAGGTTGATGCAAAGTCATCTGTTAACAATTCTGATTCTGCTGCCGGTCATCGGCGCCGGCACTACGGTGATTTACAGTCTGACGCCGGGCGCACGAGAGTCGCATCTCCGCTGGATCGCGCTCGCGTTCACTACGCTTTCATTCCTCGTCTCGCTCCTGCTGATTCAGGGCGCCGGCGGCGGCCTGGCCGCATTTCGTTTTGCCGAGAACTACTCGTGGATAACTGCGATTGGCGCGCGCTATCACCTCGGGGTCGACGGCATCAGCCTCTGGCTAGTGCTGCTGACGACGCTGCTGATGCCAATCGCGATCCTTTCAAGCTGGACTGCAATCGCCCAGCGGCAACTTACGTATTTCGTCCTGATGCTGCTGCTTGAGTCGGCGATGATCGGCGTCTTTGTCTCGCTCGATCTGCTGCTCTTCTATCTCTTCTTTGAAGCCTCGCTGGTGCCCATGTTTTTTCTCATCGGCGTTTGGGGGGGCGAACGACGGATTTATGCCGCCGTCAAATTCTTTATCTACACGGCGGTCGGCTCGCTCTTGATGCTGGTTGGCATCATCGCGCTCTATTTCATCCATCAAACGGCGACCGGCATCGGAACATTTGATTACGTGGTGCTCACCGAAACGCTGAGGACCAACGTGATGGCAATTTCGCCACGCGCAGAGTTTTGGTTGTTCCTGGCTTTCGCCCTGGCGTTCTGTATCAAGGTGCCTTTGTGGCCATTGCATACGTGGCTGCCGGATGCGCACACGGAAGCGCCCACCGCTGGCTCAGTGATTTTGGCAGGTGTCCTTTTGAAGATGGGCACCTACGGATTGCTGCGATTCAACTTCGGCTTGTTTCCGAACGCGTCCAGGCAATTTGCTCCGCTCATGATCACTCTGGCGGTGATTGGGATCATTTATGGCGCGCTGGTCGCGATGGTCCAGCCCGACGTGAAGCGGCTGGTCGCTTATTCATCAGTGAGTCACATGGGTTTTGTCGTACTCGGATTGTTTTCGTTTACCGAGCAGGGAATGCAGGGCGCGCTTTATCAAATGTTGAGTCATGGCGTCTCAACCGGGGCGTTGTTCCTGTTTGTAGGAATGATTTACGAGCGGCGCCATACGAGGATGATCAGCGATTTTGGCGGACTGGCCCGGCCCATGCCATGGTTCTCTGCCCTTTTCGTGATCGCGTCGCTTTCGTCGATCGGATTGCCGTTCTTAAATGGGTTTGTGGGCGAGTTTCTGATCATGCTGGGCTCTTGGACATCAAGCGCCGTCCAGCACGCGTGGATCGTGACCATGCTGGCGGGCACCGGGGTCATCTGGGCAGCAGTGTACATGCTCTGGATGTTGCAGCGCGTCGTCTTCGGTACCAAGACCAGCGAGGCAAACGCGAAACTATCAGACCTGAACCTGCGCGAGTTCGCGCTGGTGTTGCCGCTGATGGTGTTGATGCTTTTCATGGGCGTATATCCCGGCCCGTTTTTGAGTCGTACGCGCGCCAGTATCGAGGCCACACGCCGTTTCCTGGTCAACCCGCGGCCCGCAGGTGCTCCGGACGTGGCCAAAGGGCCCAGAGACAATCAATCTCGTTAACTTTCGAGCAGGATGAAAAAGAAAATTCAGCACCGAGCACGAGTCAAGACGCTCCTGGCGATTGCCATCCTCGGCGTCGTGTTTCTGCCTGTGGCAAGTCAGGTATCAACCACACCCACCGCGCCAAAGATGAAGTTGCAGGGGCTCGATGGTCGCGTCTATGACATGAATGACTTGCGCGGCAACGTAGTGCTGGTTTCCTTCGGCGCCACCTGGTGCGCGCCGTGCAGCAATGAACTGCGGGCTTTGGAAGAACTCCTGATTGAATATCGCGGCAAGCCGGTAAAGTTTTACTGGGTAAGCATTGAAAGTTCGGATCAGGTTACCAACGGCGCGTTGAAACAGTACGCGAAAGAGCGGAAAGTAAGCTTCCCGGTTTTGCGCGACACAGCCAGGATGGTTTTCTCGCAATTTTCACCGCGCGTGCGTCTGCCGATGATCGTTCTACTGGGCAAAGACGGACGAGTCGACGCGCCGGTTCAATTCGGCCTGCGCTCGCCGGCGGACGCTTACAAAGCTGACCTGCGCGCGCGGCTTAATAAACTACTGGCAGCTCCGGCCGATTCTGATCGCTGATGGGAAATAGATGTCGCTGATCGCACTCCAGGCAACGAACCCCGATATTAATCTGACGCTCATCGCGCCAGAACTGATTATTGGTATCGCGGGCGTGCTCGTCATGATGATCGACGCCTTCGCGCGCCGCGGCCAGCGTTGGCTGACCGGAGGGCTCTCAATCGTGGCGCTGATCGCCGCGGGCGGCGCTTCAATCTGGCTGGGCGCAGGGTGGCGGGGTGCGCGCAGCGCCTTCAACGGCATGATCGTGCTGGACGACTTGCGGCTGAGCTTCACTTTGATCTTTGTAGTCGTTTCAATTCTCACCATCCTGATTGCCGCGGCCTGGATCGACATAGAAAAGCTGCCGGCCGGCGAGTTCCATGCCCTGCTATTGTTCGCCACGTGTGGGATGATGCTGATGGCCTCGGCCGGAGACCTGGTTATTGTCTTCCTCGGCCTGGAAATTCTGTCGATTGCGACTTATGTGATGGCGGGATTTCGGCGCACCGATGTTCGCTCGAACGAATCATCCTTGAAGTATTTCATTCTCGGTTCGTTTGCTTCGGCGTTCCTTCTCTATGGTATCGCGTTGATCTATGGAGCCACGGCCACAGCGACTCTACCCGGCACGACGAACATTGCCACGATCGCCGGACGTTTGAATCATTCGTTGTATCCGCCGTTGTTGCTTGCGGGTGCAGCGATGCTGCTGGTGGGTTTCGGCTTCAAGATCGCCACCGCTCCTTTCCATGTGTGGACGCCTGATGTCTACGAAGGCGCACCTACTCCGGTAACTGCTTTTATGGCGGCCGGACCAAAGGCTGCGGGGTTCGCGTCATTCATGCGCGTTTTTGTTTTCGGATTCCCGATCGCGACCGCGGCTGCGAGCACCGCTGGCTACACCCACAAAAGCTGGCTGGGCACTTTGGCTATCATGGCGGCGCTGACGATGAGCGTCGGCAACATAGTCGCGATCGTGCAGAACAACGTCAAGCGAATGCTGGCCTACTCTTCGATTGCCCACGCCGGTTATGCCCTGGTTGGATTCGTGGCTGCGGGCGCGGCCACCGACGCGGAACAGCGGAGTGCCGCGCTGACCTCGGTAGCCTTTTATTTGCTGACCTACGCAGTGATGAATATGGGCGCCTTTGCTATCGTCACCCTGATTGCCCGCGGCAACGATCGCCGTACCGCAGTCGAAGACTACAACGGAATCGGCTTTCTGTCTCCAGTACTGGCCTTTTCGCTTTCGTTGTTCTTGTTGAGCCTTTTGGGGATGCCTTTGACGGCGGGATTTATGGGAAAGGTAATGGTGTTCACCACAGCCGTGCGTCAGGGTTATCTCTGGCTGGTAGTGATTGGCGTTCTGAACACTGCCGTGTCGGCTTACTATTATCTGCGGCTAATCATTGTCATGTTCTTCCGCGAGCGGAACACGCCGTGGGACGCGCCGCGGCTTCCAGTCAGTGTCGCGCTCGCGTTGGTAATTACCATCGCCGGAGTTTTCTATCTGGGCCTTTTTCCGGGGCGCGTGCTCAATGCCTTTGGCGCTCACCCATCCATCTCGCTTTCAATCAGGTAACCTCATGATTGTCTCTCGCACTGACCCGCCCCTTGATTCAACCAGAAAAACAGAACCAGTAAGAACATCAAAGCACCCGGAACGATCTGCGGACGCGCTGGTAATGGAAATTGAAAGCACGATGGGCGAATCGTGGTTGCCGGGAATCTATCGCGATCGGATCTTAAAGTTGCGCACGCGCTCGTACGTCTTCCCTTCGATAGCTAAACCATCAGTACCCCAGATTCAACACACACTGCTCGGGATTGAGTTGAAGGTTGGCCGCAAGCGGATGCTTTGTCCTGACCTGGCTACGGCGCGTTACCTCGCGGTTTTCGTTCGCGCCGGTTGCGCAGCGATTGCGATTCCCTATGACATCACAAAGATTTCACATCTGGCTGATGAGCTGGAAAGTTCATGGCACCGCATGTTGTTGCTGGCCGACAGTCTGGCGGGAAATCGCAGTGAGGCTTTCGCCACTCGCGTTCGCCGACTGTTAATTGGTAAAGTACGAACTGCAATCGCTATGGCCGGCGCGGGCCCGCGGATTCCGGAATTCAAACAGAGCACCAGGCAAGGAGAGCGGCCACCAGAAAGCGCCGAGAGCAAACAACCGCAGGAATGAAAAAGTTCGCTGTCAGTTTGTCTCTTGTAACTTTCCCTGGCAGGGCTTAATTAACAAATAAGATGACCGCCGACACAAACCTGGACGAAACGCAGGCCGCAGAGACTCTTGACCGGCTGCCCTTCCCGTTTAACCAGCAGACGTTCTGTCGCTACGAACCAATCGAGAAAAGCATCGATGGAGCGCGCGTGCTGATCGTCGATAATCTCTTGCGCGACGAAGGGGATCTCTCAGACGTGGCGCGGGCCGATTGGGGTAAGGAAGCCTCGACGCATCTGAAGCGCGAGCGCCAGATTGCTGAGTTGGCCCTCCAGAATATTGTCAGCAACGTACAGCGCCTGGTGAAGAGCCCCCAAGCGCAGATTGTGCATGTATCGGCCCTGGCTGCGGTCGCTGAAGAATTCCGGCCCGATGCCATTGTTCTCAGCGGCACTCTGCGCGATTTTGATTACTACAAACCAGAAATCCTCTCCGATTTCTCTGACTTCATCCGGGCTACCCGGACTCCGGTGCTCGGCATCTGTGGGGGGCATCAGCTGATCGGCTTGAGCTTCGGCGCCCGAGTCGTCACGCTCGATAGCCAGGAGCAAAGTGAACGCCGCGACAATCGCGTTACTGAGTATCAATACCGTCTGGTTCGCATCGTGGAACCGAATGATCCGATTTTTGAGGAGATCGACAACCCGCAATCCAGAGTCTGGCAGGCTTACACAAAGGAAGGACGCATCCTGCGCGTCTGGCAAAACCACGGGTTGCAACTCGATCACGTTCCCGAAGGCTTCAAGCTCCTGGCCACCTCATACCTCTGCCGCAATCAGATGATGGTCAAGCGTTCTGAAGGCCAGTTAATCTACACCGTGCAGTTTCATCTCGAAAAATCCTTCGAAGACTGGAACAAAAGCCGTACCCGCTGGGAACATCCGAACGAATCGCGTGACGGCAGAATTCTGTTTGAGAATTTTCTGCGGCTGGCCCTGCGGCATGGCTCCCCTTTGTGACGGAGGGCTGAATTCCGGACTTAAGCGACTCCGAGATACGTTTCGGTTTGAGTCTTACCTATTGACGTACGGTGGAACTCTGCTATAAGGGTCAGTGATCGCGCACATTCAAATACAATCGGGAGGAATTCAATCATGTTACGACCAACCGGAAAAAGAGCTTTGCTCCTCGCTTTTTGCTGCCTGGCGGCTCTGGCACTAATCATAACGACGACGACCGTTCCCAATGCGGCTGCCGACTTTACCGGCCGCGAGATTCTCAGCGTGGCTCGGATCGCTCACGGCGGGGCTGATTATGCTGGTTTGCAAAACGTTACGGTGCAAGCCAGTGGCTTTGTGAATGCGGCCGCCTTTGGCGGGTTGGCTGCGAACCCGCTCGGGGCGATGGCTGAAATCAAGCTCAGGATCACCGACTACCAGGACAAGCAGATGCGCCGGAGACTTGATGTCGCCCCCACCGCGGCCCTTGGGCCGGGGCCGACCTATCTGGTCTTCACCGGCGCCCAGGGCGGAGGAATGATGTTCGGCAACGAGTTTCGAGTTCGCGAGACTGCCGTATCGCGCCACTGGGCGATGATGGGCTTTGACACGCTGAATCGGGCCATCGAGGGCCAACTTGTCAGCGCGCGTCAGAGCGATGACGGCGGCGACTATGTCGTGGAAGTGAAGTTTAACTCGGAAGACACGGTGCGTTACTGGATTAACAAGCAGTCCTTCCTGATCGACAAAATAACCACGCGCTACCGAAGTCAGGTTCTGATCGAAGAGCAGCGCAGCGAATATCGCCGGGCCGATTGCATGATGCTGCCCTTTCACATCATGACGCGTCTGCAGGGCCAACCGTTCGCAGACCTCGCGATTGACAGCTATGATTTGAAATCCAACGTTCCGGCTTCGCGGTTCACCATCTCGGCTACGCCATAAGCCCGAGCCTGCAACTGATCGGATTCCGCAGGTTACAAGGTCCTGCCGGCTTGTGCCTGCGGAAGACGATCCGACGCTTGACCACTCAGAACGAGGGCGCTCGACGATGTGCCCTGACAAAGGGTGAGAAAGCTTGAGCCCTAAACCTCGCCTTTGGTCGATCACCGTAATCGCCTTCGGGTTTTTCTTTGTCTTCACTCCGTCGTGCACCCGTTCCGTCAACCAGAACAGACCCAACCAAGCCGCTGCTTCATCGACCGGCACGGCAGGAAATGTATTTGACGATTACCTCAAGTCAGACTTTGCTCCGGCCGACGGCTTTGATTTCGCCGTCGGGGACCAGGACGGCAAAGGAGCTTACCAGGACAAATCAACCGGAAAGACTTACTCCGGCTGGTATGTGGCCACGCACTTCGCCGACAAATACAGCTACGGAATTCACACCGGAGAGGACTGGAGCGGCCTGGGCCCGCCCGCGAGCGATCTGGGTCAGGACGTTCACGCGGTCGCCAACGGCCGCGTCGCGTTTGCGGATTCTTGCGGCAGGCTCTGGGGCAACGTGGTGATGATCGATCACGTCTTCTACGAGAACAATGAAAAGAAAAGCATTCGCTCGGTATACGCGCACCTGCACGAGATCAAGGTCAAGCTTGGAGAGGTGGTTCAACGACGGCAAGTGATCGCCACCGTCGGTCAGGATCCCGACAAACTATTTGCCCCCCATCTACATCTTGAAATGCGTTGGGACCCGTCGCTTGGTCCAACGTACTGGCCCTCTTCAAACGGCAGGGACGTGGCGTGGGTGAAAGAGCATTACGCCTCGCCTTCCGCGTTCATCAGCAGCCACCGCAGCGCACCCACGCCGCAACGAGAGGCTACTTTAGTCCTGGTGGATCAGCACAGTTACAAGATGCGCCTGTACCAGAATGGCCGGATGTCTGGTGAATTTGACGTTAGCTTCGGTCAGGGAAACGGCGCGAAGCAAGTTCAAGGCGACAACAAGACTCCGACCGGAATGTACTTCGTAATTCAGAAGCATCAGGGACAATTCGAGGGTCCTTACGGAGCGTATTACGGCGGCTATTGGATCAAAGTTAACTATCCAAATGCCTTTGACGCAGCGCGGGCCAACTCTGAGAAGCTGATTAGCTCTCAACAACAGGAGACGATCAGCAAGCAATGGCGCCAGCGCGCGCCCACACTCGAAAAGACGCGGCTGGGCGGCGGCATCGGCTTCCACGGCTGGATAAAGGAATGGTCGAATGACGGGCCGCGTCATCTTTCGTGGGGCTGTGTAGTAATGCACATCTATGACATCAGCAAAGTCTACGACCAGATTCCGGAAGGATCGATGGTGGTCATCTTTTGAGTAACGTGCCCGTACAAAGCCGTCTTACTAACGAGCGCCTCGCTGCCGCGACCGAAGCGTTGGCCGCGCGTGATCACGACCTCGCCTCCATCTACAGGCTTCATGGCCCGCCGCCGATGTGGGGTAGACGGCCCGGCTTCTCTACCCTGCTGCGCATTGTTCTTGAGCAACAGGTTTCACTGGTTTCGGCGCGCGCGATGTTTGAACGCCTGAAATCAAGCGTCGAACCGTTTACCGCGCCGGGATTCATTGAAGCCGGCGAGGCTTATCTTCGTTCTCTCGGCGTGACGCGACAGAAGGCGCACTACTGTGTACAGGTCGCTGAGGCTTTCACCAACGGTCATCTTGATCAGATTGGGAGGATGAGCGACGAAGACGCGCACTCGGCACTTGTCAGCATTAAAGGCGTCGGCCCATGGACGGCAAACATTTATCTCCTGATGGCACTCCGTCGTCCGGACATCTGGCCCGACGGTGATGTCGCCCTGGCAACGGCAGCGGGCAAACTCCGCAAACTAAACCAGCGCCCTTCTTTCTCAGAGCTAGCAAAGATCGCCGAAGCCTGGCGTCCCTATCGTTCCGTTGCTGCGAGGATGTTGTGGCAGTATTATCTGGCGGAGCGGGATGGAAAGAAGAAAGGTTAGCTCTCTCTTCTTATGGAATTTGAATGGGACGAAGCGAAGGCCGCAGCCAATCTGGCCAAGCATGCCGTCTCATTCGAAGAAGCCAAGACTGTCTTTGATGATCCGGTATACGTCGACCTCTACGATCCAGACCATTCCCAAGACGAGAGTCGTTATATTATTATCGGACTATCGCGACAAGGCCGTTTGGTCCTTGTATCTTACACTGCGCGCGATGCTATCATTCGCCTGATTAGCGCACGAGAAGTGACGCGCGGTGAGAGAGAAGCGTATGAAGAAGGTTGAAACAGAAATGGACGACGAGCTCAGGCCGGAGTACGACCTGAAGAAGTTGAAGGTCAGAAAGCTCGGCCCCGGCAGGAAACGTTTCGGTGATGTCGTTCGCCTCGAGCCTGACGTTGCAGAAGTGTTTCCTAATGCGGACTCAGTCAACGAAGCTCTGCGGTCCTTGATTCGAGTTTCTAAAGACAAGCCTCCTAACATTCGCAGAACGACCTGACAAGACTCATCATGCGCCGCCGTCAGACAGCAATGATATGAGCCCAACCTTCGCCCAATTAGTCGAACGTGTGAAGCAACTCTCACTTGATGAGAAGCAAGAATTGTTAGAGCTTCTTGACGGACTGCTCGAAGGACCGGGGCAAGAAGCCAAGGTTCATCTGCCGGGATATTACGAAGAGAAAAGCAGCAAGAAAGTCGATCTGGCCGAATTGGTTTCTCGGATGCCTGCCGACTATCAAGCGACAGAAGAAGGGTTTGGCGAGCCGGTAGGGAAGGAAGAATGGTAGATGCCGCCCGAAAAAGGCGCCTTCATCACTCTTCCTTTCGACCCGCAACCTGGTCATGAGCAGATTCTCAAGACACGCCTCGTCGCAGATTCGCATGCTTAAATTTCGAGTAGGTAGATTGCAGTTACAGTGTCACCAAGCTAAAATCGCAAACAAATGGCTACTACGGAGAATCAACGCGCTGCAGAGTCGATGCAATTCTCTGACTTTTTGGAGCAGATTCCGCCGGGTGTGACCCTTGAGATCGAGGATCTTTTCAAGGGTGCAACCGCGACTTCAACACACACGCTTTCGAACACTGACATTCAGTTGTACTGTGAGTCCGAAACCTGCAACGGCATTAGGTTCTTTGGTCAGAGTCAGGGGCAAGCTGCAGACCACACCTCAACACAAGAGATATTTCTTAAGTATTTCTGCCGAAATTGTCGATCTAGATTCAAGACGTTTGCCCTACGCATAAAGAAGACCGGCGGCGTCACTTTCAACGGTACAGCAATGAAATTTGGCGAATCACCCTCCTTCGGTCCTCCCGTGCCAGCGAGGGTAATAGGTTTGATCGGTCCAGACAGAGATTTGTTCTTGCGTGGCAGGCGTTGTGAGAATCAAGGTTTGGGTATTGGAGCGTTCAGTTATTACAGGCGAGTAGTCGAAAATCAAAAAAGTCGCTTAATAAATGAAGTCGCGACCGTTGCAAGACGGCTCGGCGCGACTACAGAAGTACTCGAACTCTTCGAGAAAGCCGCCCGCGAAACGCAGTTCAGCAGGGCTATCGATGAAATCAAGACATCAATCCCGCAAGTCCTTCTCATTGACGGTCACAACCCTTTGACGCTTTTGCATGCCGCTTTGAGTGAAGGTCTGCATGGCGGCACAGACGACGAGTGTCTAGAGACCGCAACAAGCATTAGGGTTGTATTAACGGAGCTCGCAGAACGCATTTCGATTGCATTGAAGGATGAGAACGAGCTGAAGCTTGCTGTTGGCAACCTCATGCGGCGAAAAACGAAGTAGTAATAGTTCGGGGGATCAAACGCCTTAGCTCGCCCTACTTTGCAATCGTCGAAGGCGCGGTCGCGGTCTTACCGACGGTCAGGTCCACATCGCGCGGGACGTTTTCCATCGTCAACTCAGTCAGGCGATCGACCACGGCTTTCAGATCATTGGTCTCGTTATAGACCCGCAGTTGTTCGTCGGCTGAGGTGCCGCGTTCGAGGATTGTGTGAATGTGCTCGATCTCTTTGCGCGAGCCGAGATCGTCGAGCACGTCATCAACGAAATCCAAAAGCTCGCGCACCAGGTCCCTGGTTGGAACTTCCTTCTGCTTGCCAAAATCAATCATCTTGCCATCCAGGCCGTAACGCACGGCGCGCCACTTGTTTTCCTGAATCAGCATGCGCCGGTACAGCCGAAAGCCGAGGTTCTTCTCAAGCAGCTTGGTGAGTTTGGCGACGATGGCCTGGAACAACGCGGCAATCGCTACCGTGTCATCGACGCGCGTGGGAATGTCACAGATGCGAAACTCCAGCGTCGGAAAATAAGGATGCGGCCGGCAGTCCCACCAGATTTTCTTGCCGTCGTTAATGCAACCGGTCTTTACCAGCAGCTCGACGTAACGTTGAAATCCGCCGTACGAGTCGAAGTGATCGGGAATGTCTGTGCGCGGAAACTTCTTAAAAATTTCCGAGCGGTACGATTTCAACCCTGTGTTATGGCCCATCCAGAACGGCGATGAGGTCGTCAGCGCCAGTACGTGCGGCAGGAAGTAGCGCGACGCGTTCATGATGTGTATTTGACGCTCGCGATCGGCAATGCCCACGTGCACGTGCAACCCGAAGATCAAAAGCGAGCGCGCGACGGTTTGTAGTTCCTCAATCAGCAGCTCATAACGGACGTCATCGAAGATCTTCTGGTCCTGCCAACGCGAAATCGGATGGGTCGAGGCCGCGACGATCTTCAAACCATTCTTTTGCGCCAGTGACGAAATGATGCTGCGCAGGCGGGTGATGTCGGCGCGGGCTTCCTGAATGTTGTTACAGACGCCGGTGCCCACTTCAATCTGCGATTGAATCATCTCAGGCTTGATCTGCTCGCCGAGCAGCATTCGGCCTTCCTCCAGAAACTCGACCACGTGCGAACGCAGCTCGCGCGTCTCCGGATCGACGATCTGAAATTCTTCTTCGATGCCCAGTGTGAATTGGTCGAACATGTTTTCGTCCAGGAACTGGCGGGCAGTAGCCCGCCTCTAAACTATTCTAGGGGGCCGGCAGTTCGCGCTCCATCAGAGCGCGAGTTTCGTCCGGCAGACGATGAAACCTGACGCCGACGCCATGACCCGGATTGCTGTAAACCACGTCGGCTTTGACTATGACGTGCTCGCCGCCCAGCGGAATCCGCAACGTCAACGTCACTCCTAAAGGAAGCAGCGACTGCGTGGACAGGTAAAGTCCGCCGAGACTGATATCTTTGGTGCCCGCTACGCCGGTTGAGTCTGCGCCGTCAAAATGAACGTCCACAATCAATCGCGAGCGGTCGAATTGGCGCCGCTCGTCAGGCGAAATCTCGTCAGATTGATCCTCGTCAGCCACTTCGGTTTGTTCCTCCGGGAACGCGGGATGGATTTCGAGAACTAGTCACAGTCTGCCGCACAAGTGCCTCGGCTTTCTCTTGAACCGGCCCTATTCGCCCCGATAATACTCGATTCCGGGCGTGACGGAAACCTGAATTCACGCGTGGCTCCGGCAAGAGTTTCCTCTTATCAACTCGCTTCGGCTACCTTATCGGCCGCATTAACCGCACTGAAACCATTGAATTGGTTTCATTTTCCTACCACGAACTGGCGGTCGTCGCCCCTGACGAGGCACACTTCTGAGTGCCGATTGTCATTCGGCGGGTAAGTTAGCAAGCTCTGTTGAATTGACACTAAAATCATGCACACGCTACTATCCGTGCTTCTGATTCCGCCCTCTGCATTCTGATTTTAGGGACTTCCTGGATTCTCTTTATGGGTTTTGCCACTACCGCTATTCACGCCGGCCAAGAACCGGATTCGGCCACGGGGGCCGTCACTGTTCCGATTTATCAAACGTCCACCTATGCCCAGGATGGGCTGGGCAAGAACAAAGGATTTGAATACGCGCGCACCTCCAACCCCACGCGACTGGCGTTGGAGCGCAACCTGGCCGCTCTGGAAGGCGCACAGTTCGGATATGCTTTCGCCTCGGGCATGGCGGCCATTGACGCGACCATGAGGCTGGTTAAAGCCGGCGACCATGTCATCGTTTCCGACAATACTTACGGTGGCACCAATCGGCTGTTCAAGAGCGTCCTGGCGAACTATGGGATCGAGTTCACCTTTGTAGACACTTCCGAAGTCACCAATGTGGAAGCAGCAATCAAAGACAATACGCGCATGGTCTTTCTTGAGACGCCGACGAATCCCGTCATGATCGTCACCGACCTCAAAGCAGTTTCAGACGTAGCCCATGCCGCGGGCGCGCGTGTTGTTTGCGATAATACCTTTATGTCCCCTTACCTCCAGAGGCCTCTGGATTTTGGCGTGGACATAGTCGTTCATTCAACCACCAAATTTCTTAACGGACACTCAGACGGTATCGGTGGCGCAGTGGTTTTGAATAATGAAGACGACGCAAGCTGGATTGCCTTTATCCAGAATAGCGCCGGCGCGATTCTTTCCCCATTTGACTCGTGGCTGGTGCTGCGGGGCACAAAGACGCTGGCCCTGCGCATGGAACAGCACGATAAGTCCGGGCGGGCGGTCGCGGCATTCCTGGAAGATCATCCGAAGGTGCGCAAGATTTATTATCCCGGTTCGCCTTCACACAAGCAGCACGAACTTGCAAAGCGTCAACAGAAGGGATTCGGCAGCATGGTTTCGTTCGATGTGGGATCTCTCGAGGCCGCGCGCGCAGTTCTGGAATCAACGAAGCTTTGCACCCTGGCGGAAAGCCTGGGCGGCGTGGAAACATTAGTTTGCCACCCGGCCACGATGACGCATGCCTCGGTCGCTCCTGAGGTGCGCGAACGTTTGGGAATTACGGACGGACTGGTCCGCATTTCGGTGGGCATTGAAGACACCGACGACATCATCGCCGACTTGGATCAAGCATTGAGCGCCGTAACCAAGTGACAACTGACGAGCGACACGATAAAATCCTGACGTACCCATAGTCTTGCGGAGTCGTCACTTTACGATCCCCTATTATGCTGATCGATTTGCATGCAAAGTCTGACGTTGGCCGCGTGCGCCGCGGTAACGAGGACAACTTTCTCCTGCTCGATCTCACCACGCCGCAAACGTGGAGCGGCTCGGACGGGCCCGAGAACCCTGCAGAGATGAACCAGTTCCCTCTGGGCGAACGGGGCCTGGTGCTGGTGGTTTCTGACGGCATGGGCGGAGCGTTGGCCGGCGATGTCGCCAGTCGCATGGCGATTGAAGCCGTGCACGATGTCTTGATGGGCAAGCATGTCGACGGGGCCGGATGTGAACCCGACGCCAGTCTCCTGGATTGTCTGAAGCACGCCACCATGCAGGCGAACCGAAACATTCATTACAAGAGTTTGGAAGACAGCCGTTGCAGCGGCATGGGCGCCACTTTAACCGGGGCAGCAATCAAGGGCGATAAGCTTGATCTGGTGCAGGTCGGAGACAGCCGCGCGTATGTTATGCGAGGTCAGCAAATCCGTCTGGCCACGAAGGACCAATCGCTGGTGCAACAACTGGTGGACGTTGGTCAAATCAGCGAAGAAGAAGCTGAGACGCACATGTTTCGCAACGTGATTTTGCAGGCGCTGGGCGCGCAGACGGAATTGGCGCCGGCAACTGCACGAATCCAGATCCGGCAAGGCGATATGTTGCTGCTGTGCAGTGATGGGCTTTCCGGCAAGCTGCGCAATGAAGAGATTCGCCAGATCGTTGCCGACTCGAATGGGGATCTGGCCGCGGCATGTGACGCTTTGGTAGCCGAAGCGAACCATCGTGGCGGCGAAGACAACATCACCGTTGTGCTGGCGCGATTCACCGGCGAAGAGTTGCGCGAAGCCAGCGCGGACCGAATCACAGTCGAGCTACCACCACTCGAAGAAGACAAGACTCTCGACGAGACTGAAACTGAAGCCGATACGTCCCCGGATTAAGTGCCGCTGCTGAAGCCCTCTTCACCTTTTTGGTTACTTCTCAAGTTCCTTTCCCCGCCAGTCGCGCCCGTGCTCAACCCGTCTAACGTAAATTGAAGCACCCTGCACACGCTCGACCTCGACGCGGTCGCCTGCTTCCAATGGCTCTTCACCTTCCGTGGGATACGCAGTCCAGGTTGAGCCAAACACTTTGACCGCCCCTTCATGCAGGGCCCCGCGGCTGGACGAGACCACCGTGCCGACTTTTCCGGGCAATCCTTCGACTCCTGATTTCAGATCGCCGCCAGTCCGCTCGCGGGAAAAGTATTGGACGAAGATCGTGCGGGACGCGGCCGTCAGGGCAATCGATACGATCGCGAAAATCAGAAATTGCGCCGTGATGCTGTGGATGCCAACCAGTCCGGCAAAGGCTGCCGCGAGCGCGCCAATCCCAAACCAAAGGAGAACGAACCCCGTCGTAAAGACTTCGGCGATGATCAGCACCGCGCCCAGGATCGTCCAGACTATCCAGAGGTAGTTTTCCATAGCTGTCCGACAAACTTCAGTTTGTCGCTCTACTTCGTAATGAAGTCAGTACCACCTGCGTGAGCGGGTGGGCTAAACAACCAACCCACTTATTGAGTGTTTGATCCACCCGCTTACGCAGGTGGTACTGACCTCATGCTCCGGCCACAATTACTTCCAAAGGTTCTTCAGCACAAACCAAATGTTTGCCGGCCGCTCTGCCAGGCGCCGCATGAAGTAAGGATACCAGTGTTTGCCGTAAGGAACATATACGCGCATCCGGTAACCATCGCGCGCGAGCTGTTCCTGCAAATCGCGGCGGATGCCATAGAGCATCTGAAATTCGAAGGCTTCCTTGCCGATGCCCTCGCGCTGCGCGAAAGCTATCGTCGCGTCGATCATCTTCGGATCATGCGTGGCAATCCCATGATAGCCACCGCTCGCCAGCAGCACCTGCATCACGCCCACGTAGTTATCATCAACGCCTTTTTTGTCGGGGTAAGCAACTTCCGGTGGTTCGTTGTAAGCACCTTTGCACAGACGGATGCGCGCCGGAATCTTCAACAGGTCGCGCACGTCATCCATCGTGCGATAGAGGTAAGACTGGACCGCGATGCCTACGTCGTTTAGCCCGAACTCAGCCCGCAGCCGTTTGAAAACGTCAATCGTCGCCTGGGTGACGTTGGACCCTTCCATATCGACGCGCACAAAGTTGCCACGGCGGGTCGCGTCTTCGACTATGCGCCGGACATTGTGATAAGTCAGGTCCGGATCGATCTCCAGACCAAACTGCGTCAGCTTGATCGAAACATTCGAATCAATGCCGGTTTCATCGATGTGCGCGAGGACGTCGAGATACTCGCGAACTTCGGCCTCAGTTTCAGCGATACTGCCGACTGATTCGTTCAGGTGATCGAAGGTCGACGTACAGCCGCGGGCGTTGAGATCGCGAATAGCGGCCACGGCTTCGTCGATGGTTTCGCCCGCGATAAAGCGGGTGGTGAGTTTCTTGAAGAGGCCAAACTTCGCGGCAAATTCCTTCAACCCTTCCTGTCGAGACAGGTAAATCAGCGCGCTTCGCGTTAGCATGTTCGGTGATGATTATTCCCTGTGGTATTCTTGGCAACACTTCCGAAAAAGGTTAACGCCCAAAAACGATCAAGTTTCAATGCGCTGGAAACTCCTTGTGTTAGTCTCTTTTGTCGCTGCGTTGGTCGCTTGCGGAGTGTGGTCCCTACTCATAATGATCATCTTCGGCCACTCTGTCAGGCCTATTCAACCGCACGACTGGCTCTTACTGGCTAGCGCGGCTGTGCCGCTGGCGCTGGCCGGCGTCGCCGGCTTTTTCGTCTACCGGCACACCGCGCGGAGACGAAGGACCCAAGCTTTACTTACGGCCTTACTGACGCTTTTCCTGGCAATTGCCGCCTGTCTTGCTGCCACAAGATTATTTCCAAACACGATCACCATCTATCGTGAGCAGGGAGGCCCAGGGCGCAGCTAACTAAGCATTCGTTGTCTGCTCGTCCTTCGGCCCCAAGCCGATCTCTCTCTGCACCGGCTTCAACGCATCGATCACGAAGCGAATATGTTCGTCCAGTTCCACGCTCAGCTCAGCCACGCCCTGATGAATATCTTCCCGGTTAACTGAACGGGCGAAATGTTTATCCTTCAGTTTCTTCTTCACCGAAGACACTTCCATATCATCCAGACTACGAGACGGACGGACCAGGGCGCACGCTACCAGAAAACCGCACAGCTCGTCGGTCGCGAACAACGCCTTTGCCATGTCGGTGTCGCGCGGCACGCCGGTGTAAGTCGCGTGACCCAGAATCGCTCTGATTATCCGCTCCGGATAGCCACGGCCACACAAAATATTAGAGCCCGTGAATGGATGCTGGTCCGCAGCCGGAAACATTTCGTAGTCAAAGTCGTGCAACAGCCCGACTAGTCCCCACTCATCTTCATCGGCATCGGGCGTGCCGTAACGTTTCGCGCAGGCCCGCATCGCGGTTTCTACGGCCAACGCGTGCTTACGCAAACTGTCGCCCCGGGTGTACTCGCACAGTAACTCCCACGCTTCTTTACGATCAGGCATAGTCAAACAAGCTCAAGCTAACGTCGTTTGGATTGCGGTGAAAAACTAACACGGCTGCACGAGGAGGGACAAGTTCGGGTGTGGAGTGCGGCGACTTGTCGCCGCTTTGTTTACGGCGTTTCATCAAGGCTGAAAAGCGCTGACAAGTCAGCGCACTCCAGAGTTCTATCTGGCGCTGCGGGCGCGGTAACCCGGCCGAGCGCGAATGGCGATGTCCTTGCGCGAGGTCTTAACCTGGATCTTGCGATAAGCGCCGTCATGATCTCGATTGATGGGGTAGTAACCCAGCAGGTACTGAGTCCGCATCTCGTCTGCAATCGCCGCGAAGGCTTGCGGCAGAGCGCCTAATGTGTCCGCGCGATAGACTTGCCCGCCGGATCTGTCGGCGATCGTACCCAGATAACTGTCAGCCATAAAGTACAAGTTATCCAGCATCGCACTAAGGCTGTCATTCGTTTTCCGCTCCCTAATCGTGCCTGGATTGGGATTCGTCCGCATTGACGGTTGCGGCCCTGCATCGGGGAATGGATCTGTCGGAGAGGTTTGACGTGGATTGCCGACTCCACCACGACCGAAGATCACTGACGGTGGAGGAATGATGGGCAGCGGCCCTCTTTGTCTCGTTGGGACCGGAGAGGGATCGTCGCTCGGAAACGTCGTCGGGGTCGTGCCCGACTGAGGTTGGCGGATCACGCTGCTCGTAGGCAGCGGGCCGCCGTTTTGTTCCGCCTCCTGCTGTCTGGCGATCTGTTCAGTAAAGGCCCGCGTGTCGAAGCGAATCGGGTAAACGATTACGCCCGACTCGTCGAGATCGTGGACCGTACTCTCAAAGGTCGAGCTGACGCTGTGCCAGTCGACGCCGTCTGTGAACAGGACGATGGCCTTTCGCTGCTGAATTGGCCGCAGCGCGTCGAATGCGGTTTGCACCGCATCGTACACCCGGGTTCCCTTGCCCGTGCGCGTTTGTTCGATGGCGCGGCCCAGGACCGATTTGTCGCTGGTGAATTCGTTCAAGTCCCTGACCTCATCATCGAAGGAAATGATCTTCACCCGATCGCGCGGACCCAACTGGCTGAGAAAAGCAATCGCCGCTTGTTGAATTTGAACCAACCTCTCCCGGGTGCTGTCGCTCGTGTCGAGCATTAGCACTACATAGAACGGTGCGTTTACCGTGGCCAGAAACGCGATCTCTTGCGGCACGCCATCCTCTGACAGTTTGAATTCTTCTTTGCGCAAGTCGGTAATGTAGTGGCCGATCCGCGAACTTGCGATCACCGGAACCGTGACCAGATTGGTATCAATCTTGATCGTTTCGAGATCGTCTTGAGCAGGTTCAGGCAAAACGTCCCGGGGATTCGTGGCGGCGGGTTTCTGTTCACCCGGGCGCTGCGCATCTCTTGGCGACTGCGCCAACGTAATTGAAACAGGTAAGACCAGGATGAAAGCGACGAATGCCCAAGCCAGGAGTTTCATGACGGCTCCATTGAGACGAGGCTGGTGCCGTTCGATTGGATCGACTCGGCAGGTATTGGGGAGAACCGGGGACATTCTAAGCTCGTTGGCCGACGGATGCCAACTCGCCGCGCCGTTTGGTACTGGTTCAGTTTCAGTCCCACCAATGAAGATGACGCTGGGAGCGCGGACGTCTCGTCCGCACAGCGTGCGAAGCACGCTCCCTTTTTCGAGCTTCTGGCAGCAATAACTGTTCGCGCTCCGCGCTCAATGCGGACGAGACGTCCGCGCTCCCAGCAGAAGATCGACCTTTGGCTCAAACTGAACCAGTACCCGCCGTTAGATAGTGGCATTGCACTCCCGCGATGCCCGCCGGCTTTACTGAACATCTTGTGAGATTGAGGACATTGTGGAGCTTCTGGATTGGCCTATAATCAGAACATGAAGCGGCTGGCATTGTCCTTACTTGGTGGCTTTGCTGTTCCGTTTGGCTATTACATCGCGCTTGGTCTACTTTTGCTTTGGACTAAGAACTGGGCTCTGGTTTCACGTTTGGGCTATCCTGTGAGATGGCCGATACCGATTCTCTTCCACCTTTTTCATTTTGGCTCATTCCCCCTGAGACGCGGAGACCGAACATTTCTTATTCTGTTAGTCTTCATTTGCAACGCAGTTCTTTACTCGATCCCGATCTATTTTCTCTTGTGGGGATTCTCAATACGAAGACGCAAGGCTGTCCGCGGTGACCTGCCGCCCGATCCACCGCAATTTGTCTAACATTGAAAATGACCCACTACCGGCCGTTAGATTGCTCCCCGGGAATCCTGTAAAGTTGCAGGCGAATGAATTTTCTCCACAATTCGCTCCAACTGATCGAGCAGTACATGCTCACGTATGGCTACTGGGCCGTGTTCTTTGGCGTGATGCTCGAGAATGCGGGAGTGCCGGTGCCGGGTGAAACAATTCTGCTGATCGCCGGATACTTTGCCGCGACGGGTCACTTTCACCTTGCCCTTGTCATGCTGATCGCGGCGACCGGCGCAGTTATTGGCGACAATATCGGTTTTGCCATCGGTCATCATTTTGGTCGTAGTGTGATTTTGCGTGTCGGCCGATTCTTTTTTCTGACGCCGAAGCGATTCGAACACATGGAGAATTACTTTGCGAGTCACGGCAATAAGACAATTTTGGTCGCCCGTTTCATCACCGGCCTGCGCGTGGTGGCCGCGCTGCTCGCCGGAGCATCGAAAATGCCCTGGCGCCTCTTCTTCGCCTATAACGTGGCCGGCGCCGTCCTGTGGTCCGTTGTGATCACAACCCTTGGATACCTGTTTGGCGCGAGCCTCCCGCTGCTTATCAAATGGGTGGGACGCAGCGGAACAGTTTTGCTGATCAGCGCGATCGTTCTTGGCGTGGTTGTTTGGCGCGTTCGGAAACATCGAAAGAGCGAGTAAACGCTGGGAGCGCGGACGTCCCGTCTGCACAGCGCGCGCAGCGCGCTAATAAATGCAAGCCGACACGGTAACAACCATAAGTCTCGCGGGCCGCACCATTTTGGTCTCTCCAGATAGCTCACATACCGAGCTCAAGACGGAACTCGAGCACCGCGGCGCGCGCGTCCTTACCTGGCCACAGCTCGATCTCCGCGCACTCGACAATTGTGACGCGCTCGATGAATCGATCGAGAATTTGTTCGGCTACGACTGGCTGATTTTCCGTCACATCAATGCTGTTGATTTCTTTCTGCGCCGTTTCCAGGAACTTGGGCACGAGATCAGCGAATTGGATTCGCTCCGCGTTTGTGGTGTGGGTGAAGAGTCGGTTCACAAACTTGAAGCGTCGCAAGTTCACCTTGACGTCATCCCTGATCGGCTTTCATCTCAGGCCGTATTCGGCGCCATTGAAACCTACGCCGGCGGTCGCGACGCTTTTCGCGGTCTTACTTTTCTGATTCCAGGGGCAGGCGCCTCCCGCGATTACCTGCCGGAAGCGCTGCAAGACGCCGGCGCGCGCGTCGATTTGGTGCCGACCTACCACACCTGTGCGGCGAACGATCCCGCTCTGGCTCGCATAAACGCGCTGGTAACAGGCGGCGGGATCGACTGCGTAGCCTTCACAACTTCGGCAGAGGTGAAGGAGTTTGCTGCGGTGTTCGATACGAACGATCTTAACCGACTGGTCGATGGGATTGCCGTGGCGTGTATCGACGAGACTACGTTGCGGACAATTGCCCGGTTCAGCCTGACTGCGGACATCGTCCCCAAAGAGTCCACTGGGCCCGCCCTGTCGCAGGCTATCGCTCTATATTTTCCTCACTGAGAAGCGGAAGCTTGCTACCGACACAAATTTCATCCTGCGGAATACTCACGCCGATTCTTTCACCTGGCTTCCACAACTATGTCTGAGCAACTCAGGGTAATGAAATTAGAATTTGGTTGCTCCCTGCTCCCCTGGAGAGAAGGGCCGGGGAAGAGGGGGCGTAGCTGGGGCGGCTTCGTACTCAAGCCCTCTCCCCCAAGGGAGAGGGAGAGCCAGGGCGGCAATCCCATATGCTAAACTGAGATCGATGAAGGGCCGTGTTCTCATCATCGATAGCGACCGGGAAGATTCTGAAGCTCTGCGCAGAGAGCTGCAGGACTCTGGTTACGAAGTCCTCACCGAATCCTCATCGGGTTCCGGCGTCGAAGTCGCCGACACTTTCGCTCCCATCGCCATCGTCATCGACCCAAGTGCGAACGGTGCGGATGCTTTCGTTCTGCTCAAGGAAATTCGGGCGCGACAGCCGCACACGCCCATCATCCTCACCGCGCGCAACAGCTCAATCGAGACCGCGATGCGCGCGATTCAGGAAGAGGGCGCGTACCACTATTTTGAAAAGCCTGTCGACCCCGAGAAGTTTTTGGTCGTGCTCGAGCGCGCCGTTGAGTTGGCCGAAACGCGACGCGAGAATGAAATCCTGCGACGTCAATTGCGCGACCGCGGAGCTTTTGGCGAATTGGTCGGCAACTCAGAAACGATGCAAGAGGTTTACCTGCTCATCGAGCAGGTCGCGTCTTCATCGGCGTCGGTCCTGATTACCGGCGAATCCGGAACCGGCAAAGAGTTAGTCGCGCGCACGATTCACAACTTGAGTCCGCGCCGCAACGCGCCTTTTCTGGCGGTCAACTGCTCCGCCATTCCCGACACTCTGATGGAGTCTGAACTGTTTGGACATGAAAAGGGTGCTTTCACCGGCGCGGTTTCCCGACGACACGGGTGCTTTGAGTTGGCCAACACCGGCACGCTGATGCTCGACGAAATTGGCGAAATGCCTTCGTTGCTGCAGGCAAAACTTCTGCGCGTAATCGAAGAGCGCGTCGTCCATCGTCTGGGCAGTCGCAAAGACATTCCCGTCGACATACGAATCCTGGCAGCAACCAACAAAGAACCGCACGGCGCAGTGCGCGATGGCACGCTGCGCGAAGACCTGCTCTATCGGCTCAACGTAATCACCATCCATCTGCCGATCCTGGCTGACCGGATGGAAGACCTGCCTTTGTTGGCCCAGCACCTGGTCACTACGCTGGCCGCAAAACATAACCGGCCCGCGCGCTTTATCAGTCCGGCGGCCCTGGATGCGTTGCGTTATCATTCCTGGCCGGGGAACGTGCGCGAACTGCGCAACGTACTCGAGCGCGCCGTGGTGATCTGCTCGGGAGAGCAGATCGAACGCCATCACTTCGCCCCGTATCCCTTCGAACAGCGACAGAGGCTTCGCTCTGAGGACACAGTCACCTTCCCTGTCGGCACGCCTCTGGAAGAGATCGAGCGGCAGATGATTCTGCGCACCCTGGATAAGACCGGCAATAACAAGACCAAGGCGGCCGAGCTACTGAACGTCAGTCTGAAGACACTTCATAACAAGCTGAATGCGTATCGAGCGCGCGGTCTGGTTAGTAAGCTCGGTGAAAAGAAGTAGCTTCGTTTTTATCGGTCAATATCTTCAAAGCATTTTCCGGTCGTTCGTCTTTAGAGTACCAAGTTTTGTTGGGTTCTTTTGCAGGCAAAGGCCCGACTGAGACCGGCACTCTAAACGCCAGCGGTACCCCATCCGCTTGCATGCCCCAGGCAGGGAATGTTATCTATCGCGGCTATGTCCGTGCTCTTATTCTTCATTGACGGTCTGGGAATCGGCACGCGCGGTGCGCATAATCCCTTCGACGGCCTGGACGATGCGGCGCCCCTGGCAATCTTTCAAGACGAACGGCCGTTGTTGCCCTTCGATGGAGTGCTGGCGCCGACTGATGCGTGCCTCGGCGTCGAAGGCAGGCCGCAGAGCGCTTCAGGGCAAACTACGATACTCACTGGCGTCAACGGCCCCGCGACCATCGGCTATCACAAACAGGGGTTTCCAAATCAGGCTTTGCTGGATATCATTCGCGAGCATTCGATTTTTCTCCAGCTCAAGCGCGCCGGAGTAAACGAAATCACCTTCGCGAATACTTACACGCAGAGATTCTTCGAAGAGCGCCCGCGTTGGATATCGGCCACGACCGCGGCGGTCGAAGCCGCGGGCCTTCGCTTCAATGTCGTGGACGATTTAAGAGCCGGACGTGCGGTGTACCAGGATTTCACGAATGCGATGTTGATTGAGCGCGGCGAGACAGTAGGTCTGCGCACTCCCGAAGAAGCGGGCGAAGTGTTGGCCAACATTGTCGCCGCCCACGACTTCACGCTGTATGAATACTTCATCACGGATAAGATAGGCCACGCTCAGGACTTTGACGCGGCGCGACGCGTGCTCACAATGCTCGCGCGCTTTATTCGTTCCCTGCTGGCTAAACTGGATTTGAAAGACGCCACCGTAATCCTGACGAGCGACCACGGCAATATCGAAGATCTTTCGCTGCGCAACCATACTCTCAATCCCGTCCCGTCGATCGTTTGGGGCAAACATCGCGAGTGCTTGGCCGCCCGCATTAACAGCTTGACTGATATTACTCCAGGGATCGTTGATGTTTTGACGAAAGGAACACACACCGATGGACAGTCCGGCCAAGCCGACTCAGTCCGGGCGTCTGTCTGAGCCTGCGCAAGCCTCGACGACTGTTTCGCGCTATTCCTACTACGCGCTTTCAGTTCTAACCCTGGTGAACTTCCTGAACTACATTGACCGCCAGGTATTGCCCGCGGTGGCTCCGGCGATGCAACGGGACCTCGGCCTGACGGATACGGAAATCGGGGCGATGGAAGCGGCCCTGCTGCTTTCCTTCACGGTGCTCGCGCCGTTGTTTGGGCGACTCGGTGATCGTTATTCGCGGACAAAGCTGATGGCCGGCGCCGCGGTCGTCTGGAGCATCGCTACCGGACTGGTTGCCTGGGTCGATCGCTGGCCGATACTGCCGCCGTCGCTGCACCTCTATCTGCCTTTCTTTGGGCTAATCGCCCTTTCATCGGTGGCCCTGGGACTCTGCTCTGTTCGCGCCCTGGTCGGTGTCGGCGAATCGTCCTATTCGACGATCACGCCGACTCTGATCGCCGACTATTTTCCAATGCGACGACGCGCTACGGCGCTGGGAGTCTTCCAGGCTGCTATTCCTATGGGCTTTGCCCTGGGTTACGTGTTAGGGGCCGTGCTGGCTTATTTTTTCGGCTGGCGGGTGGCCTTCATGGTGGTCGGCTTGCCTGGGCTGATCGTCTCCGTCTTTGTTTGGAAGCTGCGCGAACCACAGCGCGGAGAGCATGACATTGCGGCGGATTATTCAGTAGCCGCCGAGATCACGCAGAAGCAGTCATGGTGGCAAACGACCAGACAGATCTTCATGACTCGTGACTGGCTGTTATCAACAGCCGGATACACGGCGATTACGTTCGTCCTCGGGGCTTTCGCGACCTGGGCCACTTTAATGCTGGCGCGCGACAAACACATGAGCGAGACGGCGGCGGCGGTGGTGCTCGGCGTTGTCAGTCTGGTAGGCGGCGCGGCAGGCACGTTTGGCGGAGGATGGGTTGCCGACCGGATTGTAGCAAAGCGCCGCAATGGTTACTTTCTGGTCTGTGCGGCCAGTAGTTTGTTGGGAATCATTCCCGCGGTGATTGCGTTGGTGACGCACCGGCCCCTGTTCTTTCTGCCGGCGATCTTTTTCGCGGTCGTGCTCTTGTTCAGTAACAACGCACCCTTCCACGCGATTCTGGTCAACAGCGTGCCACCGGCAATTCGGGCCTCAGCAATGGCCTTCAACATCGTCGTAATTCATGCGTGCGGTGATGTGATCTCCCGTTTCGGAGTGGGAAGACTCTCAGATTCACTGGCCGCAGGCAACGCAACTCCGATCGCAAGCTTTGCGAGACTTCTCGGGATCGATCCCGCACACGAGCATCTGACCGCGGCGTTGCTGGTAGTTCCTATAGGCTTGCTTGTTTCGGCGATGTTCTTTTTGTGGGGCGCCAGGAAGCATTCAAACCAGGTTTTGTGATCTTGCTTATGACGTCGCTTGCTTCCGTTTCTTCTTTGCGCTCAGACAATCTGTAGAACAATAGACCGCAGCACTCGAACCAGCGGTGAGAGCACGTCCGATCGGGATCCAGGTACTGCAAGTCTCGCAGCAAACAAGTTTTTCAGGTTGTTGATTACGAGGATTCGCGCCCTTCGCGCTCGCCTGTTGGAAGTTGCGCAGCGTCTTGATGAATTCCTGGACCACTCGGAGGTAAGGGCGGAGCCGCCGGAGCAACAGAAGCAGCAGCAAGGCAACCAGACCAATAACTACCAGGTACTTCAAATTCCCTTTTCCGCCGTGGTGCGACGCATCTTGATGGCACTGCCTGCAACTAAGCAGGGCCAGGTTTCCAGCTACTTATCCTCGCTACGTCCGCCGCCTTCAGTTCCGGTGAAAGGCGAATCGTCCTTGCGACGGCGTGGGAACGGATCCACGTCACGGCGGCGCGGAGGTGATGTGTTAACGCGCCGATCAATACTTCCCGGGGGCAGGGACCGTCCATGAATTGCTTCGGTGAGAATTCGGGTAATCTCCTGGGAAAGGGTGCGATGCTCGGACGCCGCTCGACGACGGAGAGACTCTTTCAGTTCATTGGGGACATAAGCGCCGATGAACACTCCTTTACGATTGACCATTTGTTTTCGGGATCTCCTTGTGAAAAGCAATTCAACAGTTAACGAAGGACGCTTTCGGTTTCCCGGCTGTGAAGCAACGCCTCACTTAACAACGCGCGATAGTTGCCAGGGAAAGAGAGCAAGTCTGTAAGCCGAATTTTGTCCTCCGATTTCAGATTTGAAATTTCAAATTTGAGATCTCAAAACTGAAATCGGAGTGGCGATCATTCATCTAGCCCGACCGTTGCCGGCCGGATCGAGCGACCTACCCGGAGGTCGTAGCAGCCGAAAACTGCTTTGGGCGGGCAGCCCTTTTGACGCCTCCCTATTTGGTCTTGCACCGCGAGGAGTTTGCCTGGCCGCGCATGTCACCACACGCGCCGGTGCGCTCTTACATTAAGCCCGTTCGGGCCGCACCGTTTCACCCATCACCCCGCGTTTCGGATCCCAGATCTTAGAATCTGAAGCGCGGTCGGCTGGTCTCTTTTCTGTTGCACTTGTCGTCGCCCAAAAGGTCCCCTTCTGCAATTTCAAATTCGGAATTTGAAATTTAAGGCCCCCTCGAACGCCCCGCCGTTAGCGGGCTCGCTGCCCTCTGGTGTTCGGACTTTCCTCTCCTTCGAGCCAATCAAATCTGAAATCCGAAAGGCTCGAAGCAGCGATCACCCGACTTGCTCTCTTTCCAAGGCGTTTGAATTATAGCAAACGCTTGTTCAACAGGTACAGCAGCAAACTTTCGATCCTTTAAACTGGGAAAGCCAGCGTAATCCCCCAATAATTCGTGACAGTCCTACCCGAAGTACTTGAAGCCAATGCGCAAATGATTAAGCGCGGAGGCCGGCAAAGTGGATACGAGGACCCAGGTCATGAGGGAATGCGACAGGGCGAGCGCAAAGAGATTTGGTGCTCTTTGATAGACGGCCGCCCAAATTATCCCCCCGCCAAGGGTCACGATGGTAAGCAGGGGATTGGGTAGATGAAGGCCTCCAAAAACCATAGCGACCAATAGAATGCTAAGCCAGCCCGGCCCCCAGATAACCTGCGCCCGCCGATTGATGAAACCCTGCAGCACGTATTGCTGCACAAGTCCCCAGCCAAAACCCAGAACCAACTGACCGATGATGGGCCGACCGGCATGCCATCGGAGGAAATTTATTTCTCCCCCAAACCACCAACCCGCAAGCAAGCCCAGAACCGCGGTCACGAGCATGGGCAACAATAAAAGCTTTGCCGCCCGCAGGAAGGTATCGAAACGAAAACCCAGGTCGCGCAAGGTTTCACCTCGCAGGCGGTGCGAACCAATCATGAGAACGAAAGCCAGCGCAATCGGGATTGCCACGACGAGTTTGCTTCGTCCGATCACCGCCGATAGGATCCACTCGGCAATGAGAATAGACGAAGCAGCCGACGCAATCTCCCAGGCAGCAAGCGCGCGATCTCCAACTACGGCGTCGGACCGTGCACTGCTCTGTGGTTCGCTATGGTCGACCGAACTCACTAACGTGGGGCTCCTCTCTCCGGCGCTTGCACGCTGCCATGCGGCTCATTTCCTTCGATGCGGAAACGAAACGGTTTGCCAATTAACTGCAAGGTTGGTCGCGCCCCGGCGCTACTGGAGTGTAGCGCATAGACCCTTGCCTCATGTTCGCCGGCTCGAAGCGCCGGCGTCTGCACAACAAAACCGTGCCAGTCATCTTCCGCTCGCCTGGCCTCATGGACATCTGGTCGGAATTGATCTGCGGCGGTGTCAGCAATAAAGTTGTCATCGATGAAGAGTTGCAATTCTACGCGTTTCGCGGGCTGCGCTTCATCAACCACCCAGCCGGTAACAGTTTGGCTGTCGGCACGATCAAGCACTCCGCGCAAATCTCGATTGGTAGTTGCGAAGTAAAAGCCCACGGCGAACGCCGTGACGAGCAGGGCCTCGGCCATGGACTTTGAGATTAATAGGTGGACCAGCTTTGATCGCGACTGAGTCTTCATGCGGAACGGCTGAGAAAGTTCTTCGGTGAACTTTCCCCTCAAACGCTATCCGGGCAAAGAAAAAGGGCGGCACCCTGGTCCGCCCTCACTGCAGTTCGTTGACATAGGCCCAGCTTATCACATGCCTCGCGTTACCTCGATGCGATCTCCGGCTTCCAAGAGAGGATCTTGCGATTTCCCTTCCTGGATTGATTGAAGATTGTACTCGCTGGACATCAGGAAGCCATTGGACTTGCGGCGCGCAACTTTGACGCTGGTCTTGCTGCCGCGAGGAACCCCACCCGCCGATAGGATCGCCTGAGTCAAAGTCATTCCTTCCCGGAATTCTCTTTCGCCCCGAGAAGCAACGTCCCCTCCGACATAGACGAAGCGCGCAGCCGCGCCTCCGGAAATAGTGATAACGTCACCGGGCAAAACCAGAATCGCCATCGCCTGTTCGTTACTCAACGATATGGTTTGGCTGTGGCCGTTACGAACTAAGGTGACGAGAGACGCTTCAGGCCGCGGCAACGCCGTGGCCAGCACCGCAAAAAGCGGCATTGCTTCAAGCCGCATAATCTTTCGGCCAGGGCTGTCAACCAGACCCGTAATGACGACCGTGTGGCTGGCGTAGTCGCGGACACTCACACTGACGCGCGCGGTCTTGATGACTTTGATCTCGTTGGTTAACAGCTTCGCAATCTCGTCCGTGGTCATGCCTGCGACCGCGAGCGGGCCACTCAATAAGGGATACTCAAGGGAGCCATTCTTCAGCACGGTGAAAAGGGTAGACTCTCTGGTAGGCAGGTTCGAAAGGCGAATATCGAGGACGTCTCCAATACCGACGTGATACACGACAGTCGGAGACGGGCCACGCGTGGCCAATGGCTTTGGAGAACTTGCATTGCCGGCGACCGGCGAAGCGGCCTCACTAACGAGCGCAGTTTGCTGAACCAGCTTCTTAGTAGACGTATTATTCTGATCCGCGCTTGCCTTTTTGTCTATCGGTAAACTTTCCAGGGGCGCGATCCGTTCGTTTGCCGCAGAGCGAACGATGACTGGCGTGTTTCCCCACTTTGGCTCGGAACTGATTTGATTGACTGGAGTGGGGGGATTTGGAGCCGCCCCTGAGCTTGATTCGGATTTGTCTTTCGACTCTGTGACCGCGGTCGACTTTTCGACGTGGTTGGCAGACCTGCTCGAGCCGACGACACGGCTTCGCACCGCTGTCGAGCCGGTGGTGAGCGGTTCGGAATCGCTCGATCTGCGCTCTCTGGTTTGGCTTTGGGCTGCCGAAAAGGCGGGGAGCGCCAGCAGCACTGCAAGCAGGAATACGGTTCTTTTCATCGCGACACTCGTCTCCATGGGGCCATTGCAACTCGCCTGCCGGGCACGGACTGGCGAATCGCCGTAACTCGCTCGCCCGCATCGGACTGCGGGCTCTCGATCTCCATAAACAACGAAAGACCGCCAATTTCAGGAAAACGCGCTTTTTTCCAGAGAAGAAGTGCGATTAGAGGCTGGCTGGTGGGTTCTCGAGATCGGGATTAACCGGACAACACCGATCGAATGGTCCGGCCGAATTGGATTACCCACTCTTGGCCGGGCGCGCCAGGAGTTCGCCCGCGAGATGGATTCCCTCTTTGCCGCTGTCGCGGATTCGCTGGGCAACTTCGGTCAGTGACTGTTCAGGTTGGGCCTCCGCGAGTTTGAGGATCATAGGAAGGTTTACGCCGGTCACGACTTCGATCCCGCTATCGCCGAGAAACATTGAGGCAATATCGGTCGGCGCACCGCCAAACATGTCCGTGAGCAGCAAAACGCCGCTGCCCTGGGAGACCCGCGCGATCGCGCGTTCGAGTTCCTGGCGGGCCACATCAATGTCGTCATGCCAGTCTATCGAAGCCGGCGTAACGTGGGGAATAGGGCCGACAATCATTTCGGCCGCGGCGATGAACTCGCTGGCCAAATGTCCGTGGGTCACGATCACTCCACCCACCAACCGGACCGGCTCAGCTTTAGTAGAATGCGAATCAATTACCTTCATTTCGGTTTTTCCAAAGTCTGTTTTGCGCGTGCGACCTTCTTTCGGGCCGGCGCTCCTTTTCGAATATCGCGGTGGACCGCCTGCGCGTCAAAGCCCGCGCGTCGCAGACGACTGGCAAGCTCATTCGCTACCATCACCGAACGGTGCCGTCCACCCGTGCAGCCAATCCCGACCGTAAGATACGATTTACCCTCGCGTTGGTATTGCGGCAAAAGGTAATACAGTAAATCGCTGAAGCGCTCCAGAGTTTCTTCGACTTCGGGTTGCGTTTTCAAGTACTTCACTACGCGCCGATCGCCACCGGTCAGCTCTCGCAGTCCATTAACAAAGAAAGGATTCGGCAGGTGGCGCACATCGAACAACAGTTCCATGTCTCGCGGCGGGCCGAACTTGTGCCCAAAGCTCAGCACCTGTACGCGCAAAGGCGCCGCTTCTCCTCGCGGGCTGAACCGGTCGAGCTGGATCTTTCTTAGAGAATGTACGGTGTGATCGGAAGTATCGACGACTTCATCGGCCAGCGCCCGAATTGGTTTCATCGCCTCGCGCTCAGCGCGAATCGCATCGAACAGTCCTTTACCACGGTCCGCCGGATGCGGGCGCCGGGTTTCGCTGAAGCGGCGGGCGAGAATTTCGTCTGAGGCTTCAAAGAATATTACCGACACTCCCAAGCCTCCCCTACGCAACACGCGCAATTGCTTGGCAAAGTCGGCCAGGAAGCGTCCCTCGCGAAAGCTGATTACCAGAGCGGCCCGATCGATTCGGCCGCGCTCGTCTTCCTGGGCGTGCACCAGACGCGCAAAAGTCGGCAACAAGGTCAACGGCATATTGTCGACACAGAAATAACCCAGGTCCTCGAAGGCGTTTGTCGCCGAGGTCATCCCCGAGCCGCTCAGGCCGGTAATGATCACGATATCAGGAGCACTGGTTTTGCTGGCTTTGGTCCTGGGCATTTTCCCTGGGCATCTCTGCAAGACGATTACGCCGACCGACTGAATGTAGTGCTAACACCGGGAAACGACAAGCGCACCTTACCCGCTGGTATTTGGCTGACTAAATCTGCATCGAGGCCAGCGGGCCGGTTCTAAAGAGAAAGGAGGAGCCACATCCGACGATGCCGCTCCTCCCCAAGATCTTGACTAACAGGTTCATTACGGCTCGATCAGGCCGAAGTTTCCATCTTGTCTCTTGTAGAGCACGCCCACCCGGCTCGTGTCCGCATCGCGAAAGACCACAAAGCTATCTGTCTTATCAGAGAGTTCGAGCGCGGCCTCTTCCGCCGTCATCGGCTTCACCTTATACCGGCGAGCATTGATAATTCGCACTGGTAGGGGAGCCGCTTTCAATTGCCCGTCCAGATCCGACACGGCGATAGATGTTTTGGGCGAGCTATGTTTGCGATCAATGATTTTCTTCTTGAGTTTGCTCGCCTGCTTTTCGATTTTGCTGATCGCCCGGGTCAAGGCCATGTACATGTCGCCGTTGGTATCCTTGGCGGTCAACGTGTGGTCGCGCCAATGCACGATCACCTCGCCTGTGTGACGGTTCTTCTCGACCGCTAAAATCACATGCGCGTGCGAACCAGCGCCGTCAAACAAGTGCTCCAGTTTTTTGAATTGCTCCTCAACATGGCGGCGAATTGCCGCGGTAACTTCTACGTGCCGCCCCGTATATTCAAATGTCATCTTGGGTCCTGCCTTCCTCGTTCTCAATGCGCAATCCGCAAATCACATCTGAACACTTATCTAAACCAGGGCCGCCTTTACTACACCACAGCGCGGCGCTCGCGCGACCCGGGGATGCTCATTTGATCCCGATACTTTGCCACGGTCCGGCGCGATAATTTAATCCCGTCTTTAACCAGAATTTTTACCACTTGATCGTCCGTAATAGGGTTGTGCGAGTCTTCTTCTTCTATCAATTTCTTGATCTGTAGTTTGATAATCCTGGTCGAAACCTCTTCGCCTTCTTCATTCAACATGCCTTCAGTAAAGAAGCGCCGCAACTCAATCACGCCCTGGGGCGTGTGCGCATACTTGCGATTAACCACGCGCGAAACGGTTGAAAGGTGCATGCCGATGTCTTCGGCAATGTCCTTGAGCATCATCGGCTTGATGGATTGGACGCCATGGTCAAGGAACTCTCTTTGACGGTGCACGATGGACTCGACCACCCGGTAGATCGTCTGACGCCGATGCTCGATGTTGCGCAGCAAATCAACCGCGGAGCGCATTTTCTCTTTGATAAAGTTCCGCGTCTCCTTCGTCACACTCGCCTGTGAGAGCATCTGTTGATAGCTGGGACTGATACGCAGCCGGGGGCTGCCATCGTCTGCAAAGTAGATCACATACTCGCCGTTTTCTTCGAGCTTCTCGATGTAAATCTCAGGCGAAATCAGAATCGGTTCTTCCGATGAGTAACGCCTGCCCGGAAACGGATCGAGAGTGCGAATGAATTGCAGCTCGGCCGCGAGCGTTTCGAGGTCGACGCCGATTTGCTTCGAGAGATGCGGCAACTTATGTTGCTGTAATTCCTCGAGGTGATCTCTGATCAATTGAGTAGCCAGCCGTTCCGTCTCACCCCGCGCTTCCAACTGCGCCAGCAGGCATTCGCGCACGTCGCGCGCACCACAACCAACGGGCTCGAGCACCATGACAACCGCGCGCGCCCGCTCAACCATCTCTTCAGTCCAGCCACCCTGGGCCGCGATCTCTTCATTGGTCGCGTTTAGGCGTCCGTCCTGATCGAGATTGCCGATAACGGCTTCCGCGGCGTTGCAGAGCTCGCCTTCCGCGCAATCCATGTGGAGTTGCCATTCGAGGTGTTCAGCCAGCGAGGGTGCTCTCGTCAGGAATTGTTCGAAGGTCGGCGCGTCTTCCTTGTACTCGAACTCCTGCGTCTTATAGCCGGGGTCGAGATAGTCCTGGAACTCGCGACCAAAGTCGACTTCTTCAAAAGAATCACGCGAGTCTTCAGGCGCAAGTTCCTCGCCTGCCTCCAGGCTCGCTCCCTCGGCATCCGCGTTGGCCGCAAATTCGCTTTCAGCCTCCGGCAAAAAAGTCGTTTCGATTTCGCTCTCGCCGGATCCGTTCGACGAGGGCTCTCCCGGCCCAGGCGCGGCGGCTTCAACGGGCGGCGCTTCGAAGTTCTCCAACTCACCGCCACTGGCCATATGATCCAAAATCTTCTCGGCCAGCTCGCGGGCCTCTTCCTGGGTCGCGACTTCTTCGAGAACGGGGTTTTCAGTGAGTTGCTGCTGAATCAGGTCGGAAAGCTCCAGAGTAGTCATCTGCAACATCTCAATCCGCTGCCGAAGCTGCGGCGTGAGTACGAGACGCTGCGAAAGACTGGTAGTGAGCCTGACTGACATAATCCAAATGCCAAATTAACTTAACGAACTGCCGGGGATTTTCTTTTACGGGCAACCGCGCACGGGGATTATAACCTATCGCGCACTGATCATGCACCGGATTTACATGCGGAACTTATCGCCAAGATAAAGCCTTCGCACTTCCACATCTTCTGTCAAGTCGCGCGGCACGCCCGATCTAAAAATCTTTCCTTCGGCCATGATGTACGCCCGGTCCGTCACCCCGAGCGTCTCGCGAACATTGTGATCTGTGATCAGGATTCCAATCCCGCGACTGCGCAGATACAGGATTACGCTCTGAATGTCATCGACGGCCTTCGGATCGATTCCGGCGAAGGGCTCGTCCAGCAAAATAAATTGCGGCTCAGTAGCCAGCGCTCGAGCGATTTCGGTTCGGCGACGTTCACCGCCGGACAACGAATCGCCGCGCGTGTTGCGCACGTGCTCGATGCCAAACTCCTGAAGCAGCTCTTCGACTCGCTTTCGTTGTTCGCGTCGACGCAGCCCCATCGTTTCCAGCACCGCGAGGATATTTTCCGCCGCAGTCATTTTGCGAAACACGGATGGCTCTTGCGGCAGATAACCAAGTCCCAGCCGCGCGCGCAAATACATCGGCAAGCGCGTAAGGTCCTGGCCCGCCAGATGAACCCGTCCGGCCTCCGGCGTCTCGAGGCCGATGATCATGTAGAACGTCGTGGTCTTGCCCGCGCCGTTCGCTCCCAGCAGCCCGACGACCTCGCCCGGTTCGACGTGTAACGTAACGTCGTCAACCACCCGCCGACGGCCGTAGGACTTTTGCAGGTTGAAAGCCGAGAGCGCCCGCGCCGAAGGCTCCTCGGGCCAGCTCGTAGTTGGGCCCGACTTTGCTTTCGGTTCAGCTGGGGGGGCAACAGGCGGCGGTGCTATTGTTTGCGACAACTTCTATTCCTCGAGAGCTTACTTTCCATTCACAGAGACTGGCTCAAGCAGGCAGTTTACCCGTTGCGCACGGCTTGAACAAACGCTTTCATCCGCGCGGCGTCCTTTCGTCCGGGCGAAGATTCAAGCGAGCTGCAAGCATCAACCGCATAAGGTTGTACCTGGGCGATCGCCCGGGCAACGTTCCCGGGCGAAAGCCCGCCGGCGAGAAACAAGCGGGACACCAACTCGCGTGTTGAGCGAGCAATTGACCAGTCAAAGACTCGTCCAGTGCCTCCGCGCATTTCACTGTGAAATGCATCGAGCATGATTGCGTCAGCGTCGTAGCTTTCGGTCTCGGCTGGTGCGAAGGTGTCCGTCACACGGAGCGCCTTAATTAGAAACTTACCGTGCAAGAGCTGTTTTAGTCTCTGGCAAAACTCTGCCGATTCGTCGCCGTGCAATTGGACTGCGCCCACGCCCGCTTCTCCTACGACTCCGATCACCGAATCTGGTGAAGATTCGTTAACAAAGACGCCCACCAGGGTTACCGGCTGGTTTGCGGTTTCACCGCGCAACGTTTCGATTATTTTCTTCACGATTTGCGGCTCAACAAACCGCGGACTCGCGCGGTAGAAGTTAAAGCCCAGCATGTCCGCGCCTGCCGCGATAGCCGCGCGCGCGTCTTCGACACTCGTGATGCCACAAATTTTTACGAGGGCCATTCTGGCTAATCTTTCTTTGCGTCTGCGGGCCCTTGCGTGAAATCTCTTAGGGCACGTTTGGGATCATCCGCCCGCATTAAGCTTTCACCTATCAAACATCCGCGATAACCAAGACTCCGCAGACGGGCGATGTCGGCTGCCGATCCAATCCCGCTCTCGCTAATCAGCAAGGCGCCATTAGGCGCGTGTTGCGCAAGATAAACCGAAGTATCAAGTGACACTTCGAATGTGCTCAGGTTTCGATTGTTTACCCCGATGATCCTTGCACCGCTCTTTACCGCCCGATCCATTTCCTCTCTAGTGTGCACCTCAATCAGCGCGTCCATGCCTAATTCGTCTTCCGCAATTCGGCGGAGACGGACGAGCGTCTCATCATCGAGCGCGGCCACGATCAGCAGCAGTGCGTCCGCCCCCACCGCGGCTGATTCGTAGACCTGATAGTCTTCGAAGATGAAATCCTTCCGCAACACCGGCAACGCAATCGCCTGCCGCACCGCGCGCAGATCGTCGAGCGAGCCGTCAAAGTAATCCTCTTCCGTCAGCACCGAGACGGCCGCGGCGCCGGCGCTTTCATAGGACCTCGCCATACTCGCCGGATCGGCACCGCTTCTTATTTCCCCCCTGGACGGCGACTTGCGCTTGAACTCCGCGATGATATTGATTCTATCTTCATCGCTCAGCGCGTTGACCAATGCATGATGAGGGACAACAGCGCGCGACTGTTGCGCCATCAGCTTAATGACCGCCGGCGAGACGGAACTCTTTGCCGTCTCAACTCGCTGGCGTTTCTGATTAATTATCGTCGAGAGAAAATCCATGGGCAGACAAAAGCGCTCCTCGTAACCCTGTGCCTAATCATTAGGAAGTTCTGCACCGTTAGTAGCTTTCCAAAACCCGCGCCGCGGATGCAAGCATAAAGTCTAGAGACTTTTCACAACTCATTCGGCCTTTTCACCAGGCTCGTTCGTACTTCGCATGAGCTGTTCCAGTTTTCCCAGCGCCGCCCCGCCGTCGATACTCTGTTCCGCCAGACGCGCTCCTTCGCGCAAATCGCCCGCGAGACCTCCGACGTGCAATGCCGCAGCGGCATTGACGACCACCAGAGTTCGTGCTTCGTTGCGTCGAGCGCCGGAAAGCACAGAACGGATGATCGCGGCGTTTGCTTCCGCGTCGCCACCGCCCAGCCCCTCGAGCGCCCCGCGCTCGAAGCCAAAATCTTTCGGTTCAATTTCGAACAGGCGCACTTTGCCGTTACCTGCCTCAGCCACAAACGTCTTGTCGGCAATGGTAACTTCATCAAGGCCGTCGGCGCCGTGGACAATCCAGGCGCGCTCAGTCCCTAACAGCGAGAGCGTTCGCGCCAACGGCTCGACCAGAGTGCGGTCCCACACGCCGATTATCTGACGCGGCGCACCCGCCGGATTCGTAAGCGGGCCGAGCAAATTAAAAACCGTCTGCACCCCGAGTTCCCGCCGGATGCCGGCGACGCGCGCGGTCGCATTGTGATAGAGCGGTGCGAACATAAAACACATGCCATTCTCGTTCAGACACTTTTCAGAAATTTCAGGCGACACCGACACGTTGATACCCAACGCGGTGAGCACATCGGCGCTGCCGCAGCGGCTGCTGGCTGCACGGTTGCCGTGTTTAGCGACCGGCAACCCCGCGCCGGCGATTACAAACGCGGCGGCGGTCGAGACATTGAAAGTCTTTACACAACTCGATCCGGTGCCTGCCGTGTCGATGAAAGTTGAGTGACTGGTGTTGACGCGCACGGCGCGGCTGCGCATGCCTTCGGCCAACCCGGTGAGTTCTTCGACGGTTTCGCCTTTCGACTTGAGCGCGATCAGCGTCGCAGAGATCTGCGCGTCGGTCGCCTCGCCGTCGAGCAGGGCGTCGAGCAGTTGCGCCGCTTGCGCGCGCGAGACGTGCTCGCCGCGCATCAGGCGCGGCAGAAAATCTTTGAGGGGTACATCCGGCATAAATGTCACAATCTCAGAAAATTTGCCAACAGCTTCTTCCCTTCCGTAGTCATGATCGATTCCGGATGAAATTGCACGCCTTCCACTTTCATTTCGCGATGGCGCAGGCCCATGATCAGACCATCAGGAGTGCGCGCGGAGACTTCCAGACATGCCGGCAGATTACCGTCCTCAACTATCAACGAGTGATATCGACCAGCACTAAAAGACTGCTCGAGTCCGGCGAAGATCGTTTTACCGTCGTGCTGCACCGGGGACGATTTCCCGTGAGACAGTTGCGACGCACGAACGACGCGGCCGCCGAAGACCTGACCGATGGCCTGATGGCCCAGACAGACGCCGAGGATTGGAACTCGACCCGCAAACGATTCGATCACTTCCATTGAGATACCTGCGTCATCCGGCGTCCCCGGGCCAGGTGAAATAAGAATCCGCGCAGGCTTGAGCTTTGACTCGATCTCATCGACGGTAACATGGTCGTTGCGGCGCACTTCGATTTGCTCGCCCAACTCACCGAGATACTGCACGAGGTTGTACGTGAACGAATCGTAGTTGTCGATGACTAAGAGCATTGCCGATTTCCAATTGCCAATTGCCGACTTGGAGCTTTGTACTTTGTTCTTCGTACCTGGTACTTAGTTTCCTTGCTCCGGCAACTGTGATTGCGTTCTGCCTACTGCTTACTGCCGACTGCCTCCTGCTTTTTCTTCTCGGCTTCGTGCAGCAACATCACCAGGTTTCCACGTTTATTCTTCGCGGCCCAACCGGCGGCGGTTACGCCGTCTACGTCCTTGATTCGCGGATCAGCGCCCTTGTTCAGGAGTATCTGAACAGCTTCGTCTTGTCCGTAAGACGCGGCCCACATCAAAGCCGTTCCGCCGAGCTTGTTCTTCACGTTCGGGTTTGCTCCCGCATTCAAAAGCATCTCCAGGATCTCCGCGCTGCCGAACCACGCGGCGCCGTGGACAGCTGTATCGCCGTCTCTGTCCTGGTGATTAGTATCCGCGCCGAGCTGCAAGAGCTTTTTTAGAAACTCCGCGCGTTTATGCCAAACGGACAGCATCAACGCAGTCATGCCGTTTGGCGTCTCGGATTTCAGATCAAGGCCCGGCTGTGCGATCAAAGCATCCGCCACTTCATTACGCTCACCCTCAATCGCCAGCAAGAGTGCCGTCCAGTTGTTCCTGCCTTTCGCATTAACATCCGCGCCGCCACGTAACAACGCGCTTACGATTTTCAAGTCCCCGCGCGCCGCGGCCGCCGTCAACGCCGTGTCTCCGTTTTCATCTTTCGCATTAGGATTAATGCCGGCGGCGAGAAACCCATTGACCGCCAGTTCATCGCCCCCGTTTGCTGCCGACAGAAAAGATCGATCGTCAAATTTGTAGCCGCGCAGTTGCAAAAACCGCTTGGCCGCTTCGGGTGTCGGCTGGTCACTGCCGGGCTCCGCACACGCGCACAGACAAAATAACAACCCGACAATCAGAAGCGTGAGGGACCATTTCTCAAACATACAAGGCTCTTACATTACCTAACTTCGAAACAGGTGGCCCGAAGGGCCGACAGTCAATAGCCACGCCCGTAAGGGCGTGGATCAGAGGCTCATCAAGACGAACGAGCGCCGCAGGTGCGGCACAGAGCAATGATTGATGGCATCGCGTAACATAAAAGTGCCGGCCCTTCGGGCCTCACAATTGGTCGAGACGATCGCGACCACGCCCTTACGGGCGCGGCTATTGAATGCGGCCCTTCGGGCCTGAGTTCAGTCATCCACCCCTACCCGACAATCCCAAATTCTCCCGCCAGGAGCCCCTTCCCAGATTCCCTCAATTGATCGTCGTCGCTGGCTGAAGTACTTTGCCGACTGCGGCGAGAAATCAAAACCATCTGAATCTCTTTCTGAACCTACTTCTGAACCTATTTCTGACACTGGGCCACGCCGGCATGTTTGATGCGCACCGGCACGACCGGTTTTTCGTTTTCCGACGGCGCGCGATTGATCGCGTCTGCCACCTCGATCCCCGTGAGGACGCGACCAAATGCAGCGAATTTGCCGTCGAGGTGCGGCCCGTCGCCAACCAAAATAAAGAAATGCGTGGTCGCACTGTTGGGTTCCTCGCCGCGCGCCATCGACACAATTCCGCGCAGATGCTTAACGCCGCTCGGCTCATCAGGCAGGTGGCGCGACATTCGCTCGGCCAACTCCGCACCCCACTTTTCGCTGGTTGAAAGATTGCCGCCCTGAATCACAAAGCCTTTCACCACCCGGCTGAATGTGGTCGTTTCCAGCGCGCCCGTGGCCGCCAAATTAAGAAAGCTTCGCGCTGTTTCAGGCGCGGCAGCCGGCAGCATGGCAATGACGATCGCGCCTTCCTCGGTTTCGAGGGTCACACATTGGGTCATCTTCTCAACCGTCGCGCCAGCGAAAGGATCGGACCTGGCCACTGTCACTTCGGCGGGCGGTCGAGTATTCGCCTTCTTGAGCGTCTCAGTATTAGGCGCGGGGTTCTGAGCAGAGGCTAGAGTAGCGCCGAGAGTGACACAGATGATTGCGATAACGATGTGTCCGGTAAACCTTAGGATGGCGAGTTTAGTTGCCATAGATTTGCTCCGCAAATGTCCGACACACTGCAGAAAGGGAAACTCTGAACAAGGTGCTGACCAATATCTGGGAGCGCGGACGTCCCGTCCGCATTGAGCGCGCAGCGCGAAAATTGGTCGTTCCAATAAAAGTCGGGAGCGGCGCTGTGCGGACGGGACGTCCGCGCTCCCAGCAATTAGGCTTGTCGAACATCATAGCCCTTTCTCTGCTAACTCAATCGCCCTAAATAGTGCCCGCGCTTTGTTCACGCACTCTTCATATTCCCTTTCCGGGATCGAATCGGCAACGATGCCCGCGCCGGCCTCGATTGTAGCCACACCGTCGCGTAAATCGATCGTCCGAATCGCAATGCATGAATCCAGATTGCCGGCGTAGTCGACGTAAAGGATCGCGCCCGCATACACACCGCGATGTCCCGGTTCCAGTTCGCGAATGATTTCCATCGCCCGGATCTTCGGAGCACCCGTTACCGTCCCCGCCGGGAAACACGCCGCCAGCGCATCAAAGCGATCAAGGTCATCACGCAGACGCGAGCGCAAGCTGGTTACCAGATGCTGTACGTGCGAATAGCGTTCGATGGCCATTAGCTCCTCGACCTTGACTGAGCCGTAATCCGAAACGCGACCGAGATCGTTGCGGCCAAGATCGACCAGCATCGTATGTTCGGCAACTTCCTTTTCGTCGCTGCGCATCTCTTCACCCAACCTACAGTCTTCGGCTTCAGTGGCGCCGCGCTTGCGCGTGCCGGCTATCGGACGGTAGTCGAGCCGCTGATCATGACAACGCACGAGCATCTCTGGCGATGCGCCGATAATCGTCTCAGCGCCAAGGCGCAGAAAATACATGTACGG
Source organism: Blastocatellia bacterium (assembly GCA_003168335.1). Classification (GTDB taxonomy): domain Bacteria; phylum Acidobacteriota; class Blastocatellia; order Pyrinomonadales; family Pyrinomonadaceae; genus UBA11740. The sequence goes on from PMSM01000014.1 coordinate 282,053, forward strand.
CGAAGGATTCGTCGCCCGCAGGGCGCGATAGATTGAAATAGGGTCGGCGGTCGTCGGCTTTGCGAACTGCTGAGCAATTACGGCTTGATAGCAATCGCCCGCGGCAATATGTTCTTTGACCGTGTCGACGGCTGCTTCAAAGTCTCTGCGCGGCCAGTTAGATTGAAATTCGACCGCGGTGGCGCCGGTGCGCTGCCGTACTGAGGACACTGGCCTCGAGTCTTTACTTAAATCGTTCTCGATACTTTCGGTTTCCGCGACCGCGCGCTGGTAAAGTTCGCGCAGGCGATCGCGATCGCCCTCGGCTTCATCGGTGAAGACGACGGACGTTATCTCCATCTGCTGCCGCACGCGATCGAATGCGACGATGGTGCGAAAGAACATCCACACCGCGTCATTCGTCTCGCGCGACGCGCCGTTAACGCCGAGCACCGGTTCGAACCACTGCGCCGCGTCATAGCCCAGGTATCCAACCGCACCACCCGACAAGGGCGCGAGCCCCGCCCGCCGAGCGAGCTTCTTCCCCAGAAAGTATTCGCGCAGAAATGCGACGGCGTTTTGATCGCGCACTTCGCGCCGGCCGTCCATTTCCAGAATTGTCTTCGCGCCCTGGCCGCGCGCGACCATCCATGGATTCGCACCCAGAAAAGAATAACGCGCGACCCGCTCGCCGCCCTCGATCGATTCCAGCAGAAAAGCGTGCGACGCATCGCCGGCGATGCGCAGAAATGCTCCCACCGGCGTTTGCAAGTCAGCGAGCACACTGCGCACTACCGGCACGACGTTGCCGCACTGCGCTTCCAGTTCGAAGTCTTCGAATGTTGCTGGCCTAAGTTCGAGCATTAGTTCCAAGTTTAGCTTACCAACTTTAGTTGGATTTTGCCTTACCACAAAGCCAGACGACCGGGACACATCCTGGCAATGTGGCGCGGTTGAGGAACTAATCTAAATCTTTACGGAATGAATTGTGCGGGCAATGACGAGGGCTTCTGGAAGTCTTTAGAGTTGGCGGCACATCTCTCCCGGTTCCCATGAAGTTGAGATGATTCGTTTATAGGCTAACTTTATCTCGAGGGCATTCCAGTCTTTGCGCTGCCAGGTGGATCCGTCCTCGTATTCCACCCGATTAATCACAACTTTTTCCTGGAAGGGATTTTCGGCCGCGTTGGCGAGGGTTTTCACGCTGATGACATCGCTCGGACCGGACACACTGAAAGCTTGCAGTTCTCTTTCTTTGTCGGGCTTTATCTTGACGTCGCAAAGAAACTGCCGGCGCGTTACATACGCGGGGTTCGATCGATCGACAAATTGAAGCTCTAAGAACAGGCTTTCAATGATCTTGGGGCTCGCGTTTTGGACCTTGACCACGTAAGCGAATCCGTCTGTTGGCTTGCCCTTGGGAGCGCGTGATTCCTGTACGGATTTTTCCAGCGCCGCGCTCCGCCCGTCGATGGTGCCTTCATTTGGATCTATGGCTCCGGCCGGATCGTTTGCCCTTGCGTTTTTTTGATAGTTCTTATTGGGCGCGATCATCTCCGCCACCGGCGCGGCCGGGCCGGTCGCTGACGGGTCCGGTGCCTTCACGTTCTGACGAGTCCTGAACCACTTGAAACTAAGCACAGTTACTGCAGAACTCTGCGGCGAGGTTATGGGATTTTGGACGGGGGAAACAAGCATCAGGAGAAGCGGCAACAGCAATAGAGCTTTCATGGGTGCCTCCGTGACCATTCTTATAGTGCTTAACTCCCGGCTCTGGCAAGAAGGATAGGACCCGCGACGCACGTAAATCCACTTAAGATCGGCAGGAACGCAGTTGAATGGTCCGACCAACTCACCAGTCGTAGTTGTCGTTAACCTAACCCATTCGCCGCCAACCAATGGCCGCCATCAACTACGATTATTGCTCCGTTGATGTAGCTGGCCGCGTCGGAACAAAGAAATATCGCCGCCGCTTCGATATCTTCGATCAGTCCAAACCGTCCGAGCGGAATCGTTTGCTTTAGCTTCTCTTTGATTGGCTCTGGGACCAGCCGCTTCATTCCTTCGGTGTCTCCAATTGGCCCCGGCGCGATCGCGTTCACCCGAATTCCATAACGTCCCCACTCAACAGCCAGGTTCTTCGTCAACGCGTCGACGCCTGCCTTGGCCGCCGCGACGTGAAGCTGCATCGGCGTGCCCAGGTAATGCAGCGTGGCGCTGATGTTCAGAATCTGGCCACGATTCTTTTTCAATTCATCGAACGCCGCGCGGCAAACATTGAATGAGCCTTTCAGATCGATATCCACAACGGTTCCAAAGCCGTTTGCCGAAAGTTCCTCCGCGGCGCAAAGAAAGTTCCCGGCCGCGCCGTTGACGACAATATCGACTTTGCCGAATCGTCCGATGGTCGCGGCGATCGCCTTTTCAACCTCTTCCGGAATCCGAACATCAGCAGCGACGGCGAAGGCTTCGCCGATATTCTCGTCCCTAATGCGGGCGTCATTGATCGCCTTTGCGGCTGGTTCGAGGTGCTCGATGCGGCGACTGACGAGCGCGACGTTGGCGCCGGCTTCGGCCAACGCACGCGCTACACCGCCGGTGATGCCCGTGCCGCCGCCCGTCACAAAGGCAACGTGGTTCTTAAGAATTCCGTCAGCGAAAATCTTGTTTGTCATAAAAGTGGCACAGACTTTAGTCTGTGATTATCTGTATCACGCGGGTTCAAGCCATTACCACCCGCGTCAGCGGGTGGGTCAAACCCTCCAGGCCGGTTGATCGATAGATCCACCTGCTTACGCAGGTGGTACTGGCTTCATTACTGCGTAGAAGCAATCACAGACTGAAGTCTGTGCCACCAGTCATCCGCCCGCGATGTATGGCCGGGCCTGCACGATATAGACCTGACCCTTCATATAAGCCCATTCAATGTCCTGATCCTTGCCGTGGAAAATCCGCTTGATGCTCGCCGCTGCGGCAGCCAGGCGCCGGACTACATCGTCAGTCAAAACGATCCGCTCACCACTGATGGGGATTTCCTTGATGCCGCCGTGCTCGTCAAAGGTGAGCAGGCTGTCTTCCTCTGAACGCGTGAGCACCTGCACCGCGTTCGCGATCGGAACAAAAATGACCTGCTCGGCAATTCTCTGCCCTTCCACGACTTTCATTCCCAGGCCGCGCTTGGCGCTAATGTAGATGGTGTCTTTCTTGATGGGATTGATTTCCCGGTTGAACGGGTCGGCGGTAATCATCACACCCGAACTCTCCGAGTTGATTCCTTCCTGAATCAGGACCGCCATGTAGATTTTGGTGTGATCGATGCCGGCGCGCTCGCGAGCTTCGTAGGCTTCAAAGTTCCAGACTGAGGCCCAGACTGTTTTGACACCCTCCATCAGTTGCTCGTCGCTCCGCAGGTTCGGCATCGACGTATATAAACCCGCGCCGTTAAAGTTCGGCAGGTCCTCGCTGTTGGTCGAGCTGCGCGCGAACACGCCTTTGTCGGGGAACTCGGCATGTAAGCGCCGCAACGTCTCAGCCCGCAGCTCCGCGTTGATTGTCCCCCGTTGAAAGCGTTCCCGCATCTTCGCCAGAGCCGCGCGCCGGTAAGCCGGGTCGTGAACGAATTTCTGATCGTTCAGCATCTGATAGATGGCGTCGTCCAGTTTGTTTTCTCTCAGAAACTGGTCGTAATAGAAGAACGGGATCGTAAAGCCGGGCGGCACCACGATTCCTTTCAGCCGGGCGTGAATCAACTCGCCCAGGTTCGCCGACTTAGCGCCATAGGCAATTACCGACGAAGCTCGCTGTGCGCTCAGGCCGGCGAGTTCCTTCACAGACAGATCCGAGCGCGGCTTCATCACATCCAGACGCTCTTTCAACCTCTTCTGGTACTCATCGAGCGCGCTGGTGTCAGCGCGTTTGATCGTATACGTGTCGTGGCGCGCGTCGAACTCGACCCACCAACCGTTGTACTCCTTAAAAAGTTCCTGCGCGTTCTTGATGTAAACGTTGGGAATGCCCCACCCTTTGGCCAGCAGATTGATATGCGAAAGCGGCGTAGACGGTTTGGTCGTGATAATGCCGGCCACCGGAGGAAGCTGAACCGGAACTTCATCGAGCACCAGAATTTCGTTGAATCCGATTTCGACGTGCTCATCAAGTTTAGGAATAATGTGAATGCGCCCCAGGGCCTTGGCTACATTCAGCGGCTGATACTCCTGGTTCCTGGAAATTTCAGTTTGCAGAATGCGCTGTAGCCCCTCGAGGTTGGCCGAGGCTTCGTCCTGACGCGACGAATTCGGCTTGAAAGCAACGGGCACAAAGAATGATTTGTTGATGAGGTCGGCCGCCAGCTTGATCTGATCGGTCGGAATCAGGTCGCCTTCCCAGAATTCAAAGGTCCAGCGTCGCACGGGTGTCTGGTAGGCGATCGTCCCCATGATAAAGCGACGATTAGCCTTCAGATAATTATTCTCGAAGAATTCCTGGCCGCGTTCGAGCGAGAGGTAGGTCCCATTGACGAAGTCTTTATGAAACTTGTAACGCTTTGTATTTACGTAGTAGACGCGATTGTGGTCCCTCCGATCGATGACGAACAGCACGTGCGGCAGGGCAAAGGGCGTGTTGGCATCATACGTGACGGCCAGTTCGTCAAACTCAGCCCGTGAGCGAATCGCCGGTGATGACTTGGCGGACGCAGCCTTCACGTCCGCCGCGACGCGGGGACGTACGCCGCTTGTCGCGGACGCGGTAGATTGCGATCGTGTCTCAATCGCAAAACTCAGCAGCATCGCCAGGATGGTCGCTGTACTTCCTCTTCGCCGCCAGATGTTCATCGATCTACCCCTAAGGCGTTCCCTTCCTCTCGAAGTAATTCTACCAGATCATCGACGTGCCGGCGCTCAGTCAGGTAGCTGTTGATATTCACGCGCAGCGCTCGCCGGCCCTGCAGGATCGTTGAAGGGAAGAAGGCTCTGCCGCTCTTCTCAATCCGCTGTTGCAGAGCCTGCTGCGCGCGATCCTGATCTTCGGGAGCAAGACCGCGGACATGCTCAGGCAGATAGCGAAAGCAGCAAACAGCGGTTTCAATCTCGCCGACACGTTCGAAGTCCGGCAGCTCGTCGAGCCGATCGGCAAAGTGCCGGGTCAATTCAAGGTGGCGCTCAACCGTTTCGGCATAGCCGCGTTTCCCCATAAACTTAAAGGCCATCCAAAGCTTCAGGGCGTTAAAGCGTCGGGTGCCCATCTGGCCATAGCGAAAGAAGTCGTACTGCACGTCCGAGCCACCGCGATCCTCGCTAAGATATTCGGGAGAGATGTCGAACGAGTCGCGCAAGACGTTACCGCCGTCGCGCACCAGCGTCGTGCCACAGGAAAAAGGAACGAACATCCATTTGTGCGGATCGAACGTTATCGAGTTCGCCAATTCAATTCCGCTCAGCTTCTTCTTCTGGTTGTCGGAAAAGGCCAGCCCGCCACCGTAAGCTGCGTCGACGTGAAACCAGCAATCGTTTTCCCGGGCGATCGCGGCCAGTTCCGGCAGTGGATCGATCACGCCTGTCGAAGTGGCCCCGGCAATACCAACTATACAAAACGGAACCCGCCCGTCACTTCGATCCTTTTCGATCGCCTCGCGCAGGAGATTGACGCGAATGTGAAATCGCTCGTCGGTATCTATCTTGCGCAGGCTCTTTCGTCCGAGGCCGAGAATGTCAACGCTCTTCTCCACTGAGAAGTGACACTGCTCTGACGCGTAAATTGTCAGATCGGCGCCGGCAGCGCGCACGCCGAGATCGCACATGTCCCTCGCAGCCTTATCACGCGCGCACTTCAGCGCGATCAAGTTCGCCTCTGAACCGCCGCTCGCCAAAACGCCGAAGGCGCCTGGCCCGTAGCCTATCAAGTCGCACAGCCAACCAATCACCTGCGCCTCGATGAGCGCAGACGTCGGGCCATTGCGCCAGGCGCCGGCGTTTTGATTGAGCGCCGAGCAAAGCGCGTCTGCCCAGACTCCGATTGCCAGGGGCGTCGGATTGAACTGTCCGAAATAGCGCGGGCTGGAAATCTGCATGGCGTGCGGCGCCACGTCCCGGGCAAACTGCTCCAGGATCTCTTCGGCAGGCATTCCGGCCAGCGGCAAGGGCTCGTCAAAGAGCCGCTTCAGATCCGCAGGCGTCGCTGGAGACGCTACCGGCGCGGATTCCAGCCGCTCAGCGTACTCGCTGATTAGACTTGTTACGGCACGTCCCAACTTCTTATGCTGTTCGCTTAATGATTCACTGGTCATGTTATCTTCGAAGCGTCAAAATGCGGGGTCCCCTGCCGGGCAGCCCCGGGATGACAATTAATCGCGTTGCGCGATCTAATCAGAAGCGGCGGCCAAATGCCAACACCGATCGAAAGATTCAGCCAGGCCCTGAAAAAGCATGCGGGCGATTTTGCGGTCCATCTTAGGAACGAGGACATCGGACGCTTAAATAGCTACTACGAGTTATTGCTGAAGTGGAGTCCGCGACTTCATCTGGTAGCGCCCTGTTCGCCGGAAGAGTTTGCCACCCGTCACATCCTCGAATCGTTATTACTGCTCCGACACCTGCCCGCCGATGCCCGAGTAGTCGACATCGGCTCAGGCGCCGGACTGCCCATCATTCCCTGCCTGATCATGCGCGCCGATCTGCGCGCGACATTCATCGAGTCGTCGCCAAGGAAAGCGGTGTTTCTGCGTGAAGCCTTGCGACAAGTAACCAGTTCGCGGCCGCCGCGCCTGATGGTCGCCCGCTTTGAAGAAACCGCTCCTGATGCTGACTTCGTGACCTGCCGGGCCATCGATCGTTTTCAGCAGGTCCTTCCCGAACTCATCGATTGGGCGCCAGCCTCGAGCACGTTACTCCTTTTTACCGGCCCAGCGCTGCGACGGCAGGTCGAAGACCTGCTCTCATCGGTTCACGCTGAACTTATACCGGGCTCAGAACAGCGGTTTCTGCTTGTGGCCAGGCGGGCCGTGCCGCGCGCAAATCAATAGCCTCGGTCTCATGCGTTGCTGATAGTCGTCCCCTTTGGGCTCGCGCGTGTTCAGAGTACCAACTTTAGCTGGGTTCTTTCCCAAGCAAAACCCGACTGAAGTCGGCACAAAAGCACTTATTTAGGCGCCGCTACGGATTTTCTGGAAGACGACCACCATTATCGCTTTCTCCTCTCTTACAGTTTCCTTCTAATGTGTCCGCGATCCATGCCAAAGGGCTGCTGATCGTTGGCAAACAGGGTGTCCCGACACCATTTTTCCGAGCTTCGAGGGAAGGTAGGATTCAGATGCGATTGCTAACTAAGGCGGGCCTGGGCTTAGCCATTCTATTCGTTGCGATTTCGATGGCGCCGGCCGCGAAGGCCGATCCCATTGTAATAAACACCGGCGGGTTCTCTTTGAGTAATTTGGGAAACAACGGCGGTGGCATAAGCGGCCTGGACTCACTGGTCGGTGCGGCGGCATCAAGCTCTCGCAATTTCACTGCCCCTGGCAGTTTCATCGCCCTGCTAAATCCTTTGACCTTCACCACCGGCTTTACGGGCCCGAGCTCTTCGGGCACTTACAGCTTCAACTTCTCACAGCCGTTGACCATCAATGGCGTAACTCAAACGCTAAACCTGGCCGGTAGTATTACGATTCGCCCAGACATTGACACAGTCCGCATACTTTCTTCGGCGCCGTTGACTTTCAACTTCAACACCTTTTCAGTTGACGTGAAGGTCCTGCCGACAAGCATCGATGGATTTGGCCCCGGCGTTTTCTGCGACGTCTTGAAAGGTGACTTCACCGTCAGGACGAATTGCAACCCGGTGCCGGAGCCGGCAACGCTTAGTCTGCTGGGACTTGGTCTGGCGGGAGTGGCGGCGAAACTGCGACAGCGGCGAAAGGGCCGAAAGGTCTAAGGACCCCGGTCTGCCGGATCTGGAAATCTACTTAACCGTCACACTAATTACCTGCTGGCCCGAGATTACAAATTCGGCCGGCAACAATTCTCTTTCATAAATCTGGGACAACAACGTCGGCGTATAACCGCCTGACGAACGATCGTTGTTGAGCGTAGCCACGACCGAGGGCGGCAGATTAGGCAGCTCGCTGGTGCCGATTACCACTCCGGCGGCCGGCCTTAGCAGTCTCAGGTACAACCTATCGTTCTTCTTTGTCTTGTTGATCGCGCCGACCAGTTGACCCAGATCTCGCGGCACGAAAACTTTCGCTGCCGATGACTCCTGCAACGTAGCGCCGTCCCCAACCATGATCATCAATTGTCCTGACGGCGCGTCCGCCGGAATCTGGACGGGGATCCTCTCCACTAATCGCTTACCGGAATCGGTGCGCACATAGGCCTGGATTTCGACCTTCTCGCCGCGGCCGACCTCGATCCTATCGAGCGAGATTCGTTCCAGGGTGGCGGCCCGCTTTTCCTCGCTGGAATCAATGTCCACCACAATTGCTTTGATATTGACCTCGTCAAAGCCGCTGCCCAGGAGCGCCTGTACCGGCGTGGCGATCGAGCCGGCAGCCAGGACTGCGGCATTCGCCGACGAGAACCGGCGTTGTACGGCGATCGGGGCCTGGCCATTGACGACGATCGAACCGTTAACGGTTATAGTCGATTCTCCAATTGAACGTTCGCGCGTCGCGATAGTGTTGAAAACCGTGATGTTGACGAGCAAAGGCGTCAGAAATTCATCGCTTACGACTTCATAGGAAAACTGTTCGACGCGATCCCGGCTGGTGTGAAGATTGATCTTCACCGGGATCATCCGGGGAGCATGACCCAACTGACCAAACACTCCCGTGGCCCTGTCCTGTGATATCGAACCAACCATCCGCCCGGGAACCGCGAGTTTGAATGAATTGTATGCATTTTGAACCACTGTCACCACGGAGCATTCGGTCATCGGCATGTCGGAACCGCCCAGACCGAGAAAAGGATGTCCAAACGCGTAAATTCGTTCTCCGTCACGGAAGGTGACCGTTCCCGAGGCGGCGATGGAATAATCTCCACGCACAAGCTGCACACTCACCGAAGTACCGGGCGTCAGCGTCTTCTCGTCAAACGGCTCGAGCGGCGTAATGGCAGCGGAACCGCCCACACCGGAGACCGGGAGTAGCCCGCTCTTCGTCAACTCTGAAGAGAACAACGAAAGACTCTCCTGGCTAATGCCGCTGAACACGACGGGCGTAGCAATCTGCTGAATCTGTTGACCCATCAGCGGAACAAGCAGGGAGCCAGCCGTAACGGGGGCGATTAATGACGCGGACGTAAAGGCCGGCTTCGGCAGTCTCGGCTTCCATTCGGCGCTGGCAAGCTCAGTGAACGACGTCGCACGCACTTCCGCATTGCGCTTTGGCTTGTCATTACCTTGCTCAAAGATATCTATCATCTGCTGAATCGGAGTAATGCCGCAGATGGGTTCTTTCGAAAACGGGAAACTATAGGCAATGGCCCCAACCAGGCGGTCGTCGATGAATACTGGAGAGCCGGACATGCCGGCGAAGACCCCGGTCTTGTCTACGTTCGCCCCGCTTAGTTTGGCAATGATTGTCGATTGACGCGGTCCGGTAAATCCCGGGAGTACTCCCAGTATCTCGAGGCTAAATTCCTGCGGCTCGCTGCCCGCGAAGACGGTGCGCGCTATGCCCTTCATACCGGGGCGTAAATCCTCGAGCGGGTAGAGGGCCTGGGTCGGGGCGTTGGTCTTCGCCACGGTCTTTGCCGTGCGCGCCTGGCCGTATGCGCTAATCGATCCAGCCAATAAAGTGATCGCGATCAGGAAACTTGTAGTACTGTTCTTTAATGATTTCATAATTCTTGGTTCGACAAACTGATGGCTTTCAAGCACCCGGACATTCACTAGTTACTATAGCCGAAGTTTGATGAAAGTAATAGCATGTTGGCCAGCATGTTTGATGCTGAGGGCTTTATCCTGGTTGGCGGACAATCGAGCCGCATGGGCTCTGATAAGTCGCGACTCGTATTTGGCAAACAAACCGGCGTCGAGCACATCGCGGCCGCGTTACGCCCGCTAACTCGGACAGTAAGGCTCGTGGGCTCGAGGGATCAGGGTGACGCCGCTGGTCTTCAGAATATTCCGGACACGCATGAACGTTGGGGTGCGCTGGGTGGAATCCAGGCCGCACTAGCTGCTTGCGAGTCAGAATGGGCGTTGATAGCAGCTTGCGATCTTCCGCTCGTGACTACCGAGCTGTTCGGTCGACTGTGGCAGGTCGGAGCTCAAACAGAAGGAGAAGTCTCAGACGCCATCGTCCCGATTCAGGCTGACGGGCGGCCACAGCCCCTGTGTGCCTTTTATCGCCGTAAATCCTGTTTACTGCCAGCCAAACAACTAATTGTTGAAGGCGAACACAAGCCTCGCGCCCTGCTGGCGAAGGTCCGCACGCGTTGGGTAGACTTTGGTGAGCTTTCCGATTTGCCCGGCGCAGAAGATTTCTTTCTGAACGTCAACACTCCGAGTGATTACGAACGCGCGCAGGACATTCTCGCACGGTCACAGAAACAGGAACCGTAGCGTGCGTCGATATGAAATGGGAAGCCTAGGAAGAACCAATACGATCCACGAACCGACCCGAAGCAAGCACGAAGAAGACACTAAATTCAAGCCATTTCGTGTTATTTCGTGGATCGTTCCTATTGTCGTTGCGGAAGCCCACCATTTTTCAGCAGGCCAGGTCAAATTGAACTTGGAAATCCGCAATTACTTCAGCCGGATTTTTCGCGCTCATTACGCCTCGCGTTCTAACCCAAACTTTTTCTTTTGCAATTCCCTGCTCTTGATTCATAATCCGCCCTGACATGTCACTTCGTCCCAAACTCATAAAGCGAGTAATTAAGTCTTTTCTTCCCATCGTCCTCGTCGTCGTCGCGGCATTCGCCGCGGTAACCGTGTGGATCGTTCACGGTATTACGCGACCGCCGCGGACACCTTACCTGGTCACACCACAGACTTTTTCACGGGTCACTGGTCCGTTGCTGAAGGCCATGGATGTAACCTGGCCAAACCACGACGGGACCCAGGCGCGCGGCTGGCTGATTCGCGGCGCCGAAGGATCGCCGGCGGTGATCTTGTTGCATCGCTATGGTGCGGATCGATCCTGGTTATTGAATGTCGCGGTGAAATTGAACGAGACCACCAACTTCACCGTGCTGTGGCCCGATCTGCGAGGACACGGGGAAAATCCACTAGTGAACAGGACTCTGTTCGGCGGGGTTGAGGGCGACGACACCACCGCTGCGATTGATTACCTGCACACACTGAAGACAACTGGCGGCAGACCTCAAGTCGTCGGCCCTATCGGCGTCTACGGCGTAGAATTGGGAGCCTATGTTGCACTGGACGCAGCACAGCGTTATCCCGAAATACGCGCTCTAGTGCTGGATTCAGCACCCGCTTCACCTGACGACCTGGTTCGCGCCGCGACCAGCGGACATGCCGGGATGAACAATTTCCTCCTGCAGCGGTTGGCTCGTTGGGGGCTAAAGATTTACTCGTTCGGCAAGTATCAAAGCACGCCATCGTGCGAACTCGCCCACTCTCTGCGTGACGTGCGCGTCTTGCTGTTGACTGGGAGCGAAGGCGACCCCTGGCGGACTTCCACGCTGGAATTAGCCAGGTGCATCAACGGGTCTGTCCAGGTGAAAAAAGACCTGCCGGTAACGGGCGTCTTTCTTCCTTCCGCCACGGGAGAACAAGAAGAAACCTACGACCGTCCCGTGATCGAGTTTTTTGATAAAGCGCTGCGGTAGTCATCTGAGCACAGATCAGAGTCACTTCACGCGCACAACCACCAACGACACGCGGCCGTTATTAGCAATCACTTCAGTTTGGATGGTCGGATAAGACGTTACCTGCGCCTCGTATTCCCGCGGCACAAAACACAACACCAACCCGCCGCTGCGACGCGCGGCATCGGCGACCTGGGTCACGCCCTCGAGCTTAACGGGCTCGCCATCAGGCAGGTACATCATTCGATAGGCAGCGTAGAATTCGGCCGTGCGCTCGACGGTGTGCAGTTGCACCACCGGCACAGCCCCATAACCGCGCGCCGATGCCGCTGCCAACAAATCCCGAACCGACTCCGGGCGCGCAATGATGCGTGCTGCGCAAACGAAACCGATTGCCGAGGCGACGAACAGCGCCAGCGGGATCAGGATGAAGAGAACTTTGCGCAACTGCGGGCGGGCCAGGGCCGCGACGCCAATCACGATCAGCGGCAACGCGCCCAGGACAACACACGCCGAGCTCAGACTGGCATGATGAGCCAGATACCACGCTCCGGCTGCGCCTAGTCCAATCAACAGGACGCCCGTCGTGCGCAGGACTAAATCGCCGCGCCGAGCACGCAGAAAGCATGTGATCCGTTCGCCGATGAGCAAGGCCACGGCGGGCAGCGCCGGCAGAATGTAAGCCGTTAGTTTTGATTCCGAGAAAGAAAAGAACACCACCGGTAAAGCTATCCAGGAAAAGGCGAACACACAAAAGCGATCGAGCGGCCTTCCTCCTCGCCACTGCCAACGACGCGACCCAAAGAACGCCGCGCCGAGAAACATCGTCCACGGCAATGAAAGCGCGACGAGCACCAGAACATAAAAATAGAATGGCTCCGGATGGTGATACTTGTTGGTGACAAAGCGCGCGAAATGATGCTGAACAATAAATTGATCGACAAACTTCCAGCCATGTCGCGAGAGCATCGGGCCGAACCACACAGCGGCAACTGCGATCGCGAGCGGCACTCCCCAAAGCAGACTCTGTAGAATCCTTCGGTGCGGCCATTCGCGGCGCAGCAGGAAGTAGCTCCCGATGACGCCGAAAGGGATAACGATGCCGATCAATCCTTTGGCGAGCAGAGAGAGCCCGACGAAGAGATAGAAGCCGATGAGGAGCGCAGGCATCCTTGCCTGCGGTTCGCCGGCATCATTGCCGGCGCCCTGGGCGTGCCGAACCTGCCAGACGAAGAAACAGGCGAGCGCCCCCGTAACGGTCATCGTCACCACAATGTCAAAGCTCGCGCCACGCGAGAATACGATCGCACCCAAACTCGATAACCAGACCAACGCACTGAAGCGACCGAGGCCCTGCCGTTCTTGCTCCGCGTTTTCACCCAACACGGGTGAAGATGCACCGCTGCTCTCTTCAATAGTCTTACCGATCCAGTAAACGAACACTGCGGTGAGCAGCCCGCAAAGTGCCGGACCCAGACGCGCCGCATATTCGCTGACTCCCAGGACGCGATAACCGGCGATCATCAACCAGTAGAGTAACGGGGGCTTTTCAAACCAGGGCAGACCGCCGAGCGTGGGCGTGATCAGATCATGCCGCGCCAGCATCTCCCGCGCGACCTCGGCATAGCGTGGCTCATCCGGCCCCACCAAAGGAAGCGAACCCAGGCTCCAAAGATAGAAAGCGGCAATGCTGAGAAAGAGAAGCAGCCAGCCGCGCTTGGCAAGCATTGAAGGTTGCAAGTATAGTCGCAAAGCAGAAGTCAGAGGTCAGAAGTCAGAGATCAGAAGTCAATCGTTAGCTGCATCTCGCTCTTTGAATCAATCATGGCCAAACAATCGAACTCGAAGTATCGTCGAAACAGAACTGCGATTCAAACGCCCGGCACTGACCTCTGACTTCTGACCGCTGATCTCTTTTCTCTTTATGCAACGCACCGCGGTAATCGGCGTCGGACATCTGGGCCAACAGCACGCGCGCATTCAGGCGGCGCTGGCGGCCCAAGGTCTGTCGCAATTCACCAGCGTCTGTGATATCGATTCCGAGCGGGTAAACAAGGTCGCCAACGAATGGTGCGCGAATCCAACCACCGACTGGCGCACATTGATCGGCAAAGTGGATGCGGTAAGCCTGGCTGTACCGACCGAATCGCATTGCGAAATCGCGTGTGGATTGCTGGCAGCCGGTATTCATGTGCTCGTCGAAAAACCGATCTCGCGCACCATCGAGGAAGCCGATCGCATGATTGCCGCAGGTACGGAGGGTGGCGCCATCTTACAGGTGGGCCATGCAGAGCGATTCAATCCGGCGCTGGTCGCGCTGCGTCCCCACGTGCATAACCCCGTCTATTTCGAAATTCATCGCGTCGGTCAGTTCACAGCGCGTTCGCTGGACATCGATGTCGTGCTGGATCTGATGATTCACGATCTGGATATCGTGCAGTGGCTGGTCGGCGAAGACGTGGAATGCATTGGCTTGCATGCAGTGGGCATTCCTATTCTCACTGATCGCGTTGATGCCGCGAACGCGCGTCTGGAGTTTGCGACCGGCGCCGTGGCCAATATCACCGCTTCGCGAGTGGGCACGGAAACAATTCGTAAGATGCGCTTTTTCCAACCGCGTGACTACATCGTGGTCGATTACCTAACCAACCACGCGTCGATCAGTAATCTCGCACCGTCGGCAGCCAGCCCCTGGCCGGGTGTGCGCACGCAAATCCTGGAGGTCGAAAACGTCGAGCCGCTGCGTGCCGAGATCGAATCATTTTTGCAAGCGGCTGCAAACGGTTCGCGCCCGGTGGTGTCGGGCGAAGACGGTCGTCGCGCGCTGGCGCTGGCGCTGCGGACGCTCGATCAGATTCATTCTCATACGGCCAAGTCAGGCGTAAGCGCTTTCCTGAAAAACGCTTGAGTAGTTTTGCAAATTCCTTGCTTGATGAGGGGCTTCCAAGTGCTTAAGATCGCTGATATCATCCGGCGCGAAAGGGATGACCCGCCGATGACTGATGAAGAGAGACAACGCGCGATGGATTTCATCGTGGTGCAACAGGCAAAGAACTCGGTCGAGATTGAGAAGCTCAACGAGTCGTATCGGAGAGCCGAACATCGGTTCGATCGGGATGAACGCATTCTCAAGCTAATCATCAGGGCGGGCAGGCGAGCACGTACGCAAGTGAGTAAGCACGAGCAGCGATTGCGTGAGCAGCATGCGCTCTTCGCCAAAGAGATGGCGGAGATGAGGGAGTTCCAGGCTCATTCTGATAAGCGCCTTGACGCTTTGATCGACATCGTCCGCGCAGATCGCAACGGTCGTTCAGCGTAATCGATAGTTTTGAATCAAATCGCGCCGTGCCTACCGACCTCATAACAAACCCAGAACCCAGCATCTCGACTATGCTTCGTAGCCGCATCGATGCCGGCGACTTCCCTTCCGCAGTTTACATCGTCGCTGAGCACGGTCGTGTCATCCTCTCAGATGCTCTCGGGAATGCGGTGCGTGAACCTGAGTCGCACAACGCGTCTCTGGAAACGATTTATGATCTAGCTTCACTGACGAAACCGCTGGTGACTGGCTTGCTTTGCGCGCGGCTGGTTCAGTCAGGCGCACTGTCTCTGGACAGTTCCGTTGCCGACTACCTGGTCGAATTTGATCGCCCCGACAAACAACTAATTACAGTTCGTCAGCTTCTGACTCACACCTCGGGCCTGCCCGCATGGCGAGCGCTCTACATCCTGACACATGGCGAGAAAGACGGAACGATTGGCACGATTGCCCGCGAGCCCCTTGTATACAAGCCGGGCGAGCGAGTCGTTTACAGCGACCTGGGCTTTATTGTCCTTGGCTTTCTGCTACAAAGGCTGACGGAGACAGAACTCGACCGCCTCGCGCCACGTGACATCTTCGAGCCGCTGCATCTGCGCCGGACCTTTTTCAGTCCTAATCGAGCTATGCAAACGGAAATTGCGGCTTGCGAAAGCGGGAACGCCTACGAACGCGAAATGTGTGAGCGTGACATCGAGCTTCCCACGTACGGCGGTTGGCGCCCGGGTGTTATTTGGGGTGAGGTACACGACGGCAACGCGCACTTTTTGGGAGGCGCGGGAGGTCATGCCGGTTTGTTCTCGACCGTGGGCGAGACTTTGCGTCTGGCGAATCAATTCGTCGGCGGACTGTCTGAACTGCTTTCCAGAGAGACGTGTGAACTCTTTCGCCAGAATATGACCGCGAACCTAAATGAAGCCCGGTCGTTCGCGTGGCAACTCGCCGCCACGAAAGATTCAACCGCTGGTAGGAGTTTGCCACCCGCTGCTTTCGGTCACACTGGATTCACCGGCACCAGTTGCTGGATCGATGCTGAAGCCGAACGCGCATACATTCTGCTCACCAATCGTACGCATGCCCGCGCACTCCCCTTTGCCAACATCAATCAAGTGCGGCGCGAGTTTCATTCGCTGGCCGCAGAAGCCTTGAAAGGGATGTGACGGGGACCTCTTGGACCTACCAGACAAAGATGCGAAACCAGCAAGACGAGCCGCATGGCTGCGCGACTATCTCAGCCTTGAACGGAATGTGACCGTCGCATCGGGTGCGGTGTTTCTACTCGGCTTTGGCGAAGAGCTGTGGAAGAAGTTTCTGCCCAAGTATCTCGAGGCGCTTGGCGCCAGCACACCCATGATTGGACTCTTCGGCACGGCGGAAGATTTCTTCGATGCGGTGTATCAATACCCGGGCGGTTGGATTGCCGATCGCTTTGGGCGACGGCGGGCGCTTTTCTTCTTCCTCAGCCTCGCGTGCGCCGGTTATCTCGTATATCTGGTCGGGCCCTCATGGCCGTTCGCTTTTTTGGGATTGGCGCTGGTGATGGGGTGGCAGAGCATGGCTTCGCCGGCCATTTTCGCTGTCATCGGCGACTCGCTGCCGAAAGAAAAACGCGCCATGGGTTTTACCATCCAGTCGATTCTGAAGCGCGTGCCAATAGTGATCGCGCCCGTAATCGGCGGTATCCTCATTGCGTCCCGGGGCATAGTCACAGGGGTTCACACCGGACTAGTTGTGACGCTCATTCTCGCCGCACTAACCGTTCTTCTGCTTCGTCTCATCAACATCGCCCGCGAAGCGCATCACCCTGCAAACATCTTCGGAGTTTGGGATTCCTTTCAAGCCGGCCTGAAGCGTCTCCTTATTTCTGACATCTTCATCCGCACCTGCGAGGGCATGGTGGACGTTTTTATCATTCTCTACGTTACCAATGTCCTGCATGTCAGCTTCGCGCGCTTTGGCTCTCTGATCGCTATTAATACCATCACCACCCTGGTGATTTATCTGCCCGCGGCCAAAGCAGCGGAACGCGTCGGACGGCGACCTTTCATCATCGTCACCTTCTGCGCCTTTGCCCTGTACCCGCTGGCGATCGTTTCCGCGCATGACTTCGGCGGCCTGGTGATAGCGTTCATCATCGGAGGCTTGAGGGAAATCGGCGAGCCGGCGCGTAAGGCAATGATTCTGGATTTTGCCGCGCCGCAACTGCGGGCGCGCAGCGTGGGGCTCTACTATCTGCTGCGCAGCCTGGCAATCACACCGGCGGCGGCAATTGGCGGACTGCTCTGGAAAGTCTCGCCGCAAACACCGTTCGTACTGGCGGGCGCTTTCGGCGTTGCGGGCACATTCATTTTCATCGCCACCGTGCGTGAGCGTTGGCCAACCAACGATTGTAAGGAGGGATGATTGTGAAGTGGATTACACGGCAAGACATTCGGGTCAATCGGACCGCGACGTGTTGGCTTATCCGGAGATTCATCGATCCTGAGGCTGACTTTGTGTTCGCGCCGCCAGATCAGATAGCTGCAATGCAAGTCGCGCAAGACGCGATCGGCTTTGATGCTCCCGGCGCGACCTATCCGCACACGAACGCCCAGGGTCTTTGCTCTTTCGCGGCGCTGGTACACGAACGGCTGGGACACGATCCAGTCTTATTGGAGATGGCGCGCATAGTTCAGGCAGCCGACATTCAGGGCCAGCTGGACGATGATCCTGCCGCACGTGGTTTACAGACGATCAGTCATGGTTTTCCTTTAGTAACTAAAGACGACTACGAAACTGTCGAGCGCGCTTCATTCGTTTACGACGCGCTCTATGCGAGTATTATGGAAGGTCAGGCTCAAAATCGAATTGCTCACCGAGTTAGGCGAAGGAAGAGAGACTGGAAACTTGAATACGGCTCCGCAGGCAATAGCGGCGATGCACACTGGTAGAAAAGGGGACGAAGATGAAAAAAGTTTCAAGACGACGGTTGATGAACATGATGGCAGCGGGAGGCGCCGGGGTTGCGCTGACGACGTTGGTTAGAACCGAGCAGGTCAAAGCAGATGGAAACCGAGGGATGACAACCGAGGAGCAGGCGGCAACTATCACTCCGGCGGCGCGGGCATTCAGTGGCCAACACTCACCGAAGCCGTTGCCGTTCGATCCTGCGAAGCTCAAGGGCATCTCAGAAAAGCTGATCAAGTCGCACTGGGAAAACAATTATGGCGGCGCCGTCAAAGCTCTCAACGCTGTCGAGCAAAGACTTGGCGCGATGCTTCAGGACAAGGACCTGCCACCGTACGTTTACGGCGACCTCAAGCGCGAAGAGTTGATCCGCACTGGGTCGGTGGTGCTGCACGACCACTACTTCGCCAACCTTGGCGGTGATGGCAAAGCCAGCGGCAAGGCGCTCGATCTGATCAAGCAATGGTTTGGGAGTTACGAGCAGTGGGAAGCGGAATTCAAGAAGACGGCTAACGCCCTGGGAGGCGGGTCAGGGTGGACAATCCTTTCCTACAATTTGCACACAGCCGAAGTTCACAACTACTGGGCGTGGGATCACATGCACAATGCGCCGCTGGGCTATCCGCTGTTGGTGCTGGATATGTATGAGCATGCTTATCACATGGACTACGGCGCAGCCGCAGCCAAATACGTCGATGCTTTCATGCAGAACGTCAATTGGGATGAAGTCAACCGCCGAGTGGAAGAGATGCGCCCGCGCACAGCCCTCAGATCAAGCTGACTCGCCGATTTCGCTTTCTGGGTAACGGAGCACTCCCACTTTCTGGGTAGTGGGTCAGTTTGAAAAAGTCACAGGTTTTTCGCTATGTCACGCGACCCGCCGCAAATCTCGGCGGTGTCCTAATCTAGCGGCGTTTAGAGTACCAACTTTGGTTGGGTTTCTTTCTCGCTTAATAAAAGCCCGACTAAAGTCGGTACTCTGAACACCGTTTATCAAAGTAAGACACCCCCAAATCTCATTCGATAACTCGCAAATACCGTTCGATCCGTGATGCGTGTTCGTCGGCACGCGACGAATATCATTGATCACCCGGAAAATATCGTCTGGTATTCGTCAAATTCCAACTGACATTTCTGACGTGTCGTGCGACACGTGCCGTAAACTAACTAGTACGCCACAGATATCGTTCGACATGCACCACAGGTCAAACAACACGTGGCATATATCGTTCGACATGCGCCGCGGGTCAAACAACACGTGGCATATATCGTTCGACATGCACCACAGGTCAAACAACACGTGGCATATATCGTTCGACATGCGCCGCAGGTCAGACGACACGCGGCACATATCGTCTGACATACGTGCCGTACCAACTGATATTTTCAAAATGTCAGGCTGAAATTGTCCGACTTCCATTCATTCCGGGTTCTTCTGGCCTGTTATGCCTCACATGATGCCAGAGATAGCCCTTGGTGGATAAGACACCTTCGGTTGGGCGCTGATGCAAAGATAATCCCCTGAATCACGCTCAAGATGCGCTGGTTACAACCAAACTGACCCACTACCACTTTCTGGGTACTGGTTCAGTTTCAGTCCCACCAATGAAGATGACGCTGGGAGCGCGGACGTCCCGTCCGCACAGCGTGCGAAGCACGCTCCCTTTTTCGAGCTTCTGGCAGCAATAACTGTTCGCGCTCCGCGCTCAATGCGGACGAGACGTCCGCGCTCCCAGCAGAAGATCGACCTTTGGCTCAAACTGAACCAGTACCACTCTCTGGGTAGTGGGGTAACGTTGTGGTCATGGATTTCGTAGCCCGCAAATCGGGAGGAGTGTTCATTGTGGGTTTCTGCCCCGGTCATGCTGACTCTGACACAGAGCCGCAAGCCAGTCACAACCAACCGCAATCTAGTTGCAACCGCAGGCGCAGTCAGAAGGGCCACTGTGGTGAACATGACAATAGAAGACATTAAGTTAAGGGTACAGACAACGCTTGACGAACTCAGTAGCGAACACTTGATTCCTTTTAAGTTGACTGCCCACAGAGTCAACACGGACGGGCCAGGAAAATACGTCGTTCCTTTTTATGACAGCAGAATCCATTCGTTTGGGTTCTCGTGGATAGATGGAGGATCATCATTCAAAGAAGTCGTCCGGGCTGCGGTATTGGATCGCGTAAAAAGTATGGATGGCCCTCCGAATGGCCGGAGCGCGTAACTCTCACACCGCAAGTAAGCCCCCCCGGCGACCATACGTGCTTTTGAAATAGACAGAGACCAGGACGGGTTCGCGATTGTCCACATGACGAACGGCAAATCCCATTACATAGCCGAGAAGGACGCCCTCGCCTTGCGAACCCTGCTCCACGCCTCAAAAGCTAATTAACCATATCCACACATTTACCCCACTACCACTTTCTGGGAGAGCTTTTCACCTCAGCATAGTTCTAGTATCATAGCGTCCGCCCGCCCGGCTTGCTCCCTTTAGTGCGCGGAGAGATTCAAATTCTAATGCAAAATTCCATTCGAACTATCGCGATCCTTTTGCTTAGCGCGAACGTGCTGCTTTCACCGTTAACTTTTCCGGCCTCGATTGTCGCGCAGGAGAGCCAGCCTCGCGCGCCTGCGGGAACCGGCGAAAAGAAGACTTGGCCTGCTGATCAAGGCTCAATCGTCAGGAAAGCAAGCGAATCCAAGGAGCAGGGTCAACTCCAAAATGAACCGGTGATGCGCATCGCACTTTCGACCGACACGCGGGCAGCTACAATTTCAACCACCGCCAAGCTGCTCAACGCCTCCGAATTCAACCCGTCCGCCCTGCCGCCCGAAACCACTCGCGTACGAGTTGAGTCACGGATGCTGTCTCCTTCTACGCCAGTGAAGGACCGCGCTTACGACCTTGAAATTGCCCGCTCTCTGTCTCATGACGAAGCGGAGCGAATGATCGAATCAGTCCGCCAGATAACCGGGCACAATGCCCGCTCGCTCGCAGATTCGACCGAAACCTGGAAGGTCGTCGTCAGCAGCGAATCGCTTGAGGATGCGAACACCGTTTCAGCCAAACTCGAAGACGCAGGCTTTGAAGTGTTGTCATTGCGTGAAGCCGGCAGCGACAAGACAGTGGCCGTCGGCACGGGAAAGGCACCCGCGTTACCGGCGAAAGCGCCCAATGCCGCCAGCAGCAACAAACTCCGGCTGACCTCGCGGGCGATCGCGCCGGGTCGCGAATTGATTGCCTTCGCGAACGGTGCGGCGCCGCTCTTCCATTCGAGCGCGCCCCTTACCTTTGCTTCGAGCGACGAAGCGAACGCGCCGGTCCGCTTCAACGACAAACCTTTTCGCGGAAAGATCGAGGTGTTTGCAAACACGTGGGGAGCGCTGACGGTGGTTAATGTTATCGGCCTCGAAGACTATGTGCGCGGTGTCGTTCCCAACGAACTTTCGCCCGGCGGGTATCCGGCAATCGAAGCGCAGAAGGCGCAGGCGATCGCCGCACGCACATACGCCCTCAAGAATCAGGGTCACTTTGCCTCTGAGGGATACGATCTATTGCCCACCACGCGGTCGCAGGTTTATCGCGGTCTCTCGAGCGAGAACTCTTTGTCATCGCGCGCGGTCGAAGAGACCCGCGGAATGATCGCGACTTACAACGGCGAACCAATCAACGCGCTCTACACTTCGACCTGTGGCGGACGCACCGAAGATTCTGAAAACATCTTCAACGACGCCGTGCCTTACTTAAGGGGCCGCGAATGCGGTGCAGAGGGCAAGGCACCCTTCGCTCCGTTCACGATCAAGAGTGCCCGTGATCTTTTTGAAATCAAGGATGAAAAGGACCTGGTGTTCGCGCGCGACGCGGCCCTGCTGGCAGTTAATGGTTTCTCTCTGCCGGCTGATCGAGTCTCAAGCGCCTGGCTTTCAGCGCACGTCGCAGAAACCGAAGCGCGAGACTGGTTGATGGCAGCGGGCCGATTGGCCCGGAATCCTCAGTTAACGATTCCTGATGAGGCGACCAAGCCGCCCGCATTCAGCACCGCCCTAATTGCGGCAGTCTTTGGTGACAAACGCGCGGACACACTGCTGAACAACGCGGATGCGGATTACCTGCTCGGCTTTCATGATGGCGAACAGGTGCCGGCAGCCAACCGCGCGGACGTGGCCATGCTGCTACGCGACGGGGCGTTGTCGCTGTTTGCCGATGCGACCTTGCGGCCTAAAGAGGCGATGTCGCGGGCGCGCGCGCTGCACGCGATTGCGCGTCTACTTGAAGGACGCGGTCTGCTGACTTTGCAGAAAGGAACTACGCGGCCCGCCGCTTCGGGCGTCCTGATCCTGCGCTCAAACAAAGGAAAGGACCTCCCCATAGTCGTCAACCGCGAAGCTTTCCTGTTCCGAGAGTTTGGCGAGAATCTTTATCAGATGAAGTCGCTGGCGCTCGTCGGCGGCGAGCCTTTGACCTTCCATGTCAACGCCAAAGGCGAAGCCGATTATTTGGAAGTTCGACCTGCGCCAAGCGGTGCCGCGGCCGAGCGCTTCTCACCATTCTCACACTGGACTGCGGAAATGTCCGTAGGCGAAGTGCAGGCACGCCTGGGCAGATCAGTTCGCGGCATCGGAGCAATCAGCGACCTGCGGGTGGTCGCGCGCGGATCTTCGCGGCGCGTAATTGATCTGGAAGTCGTCGGCAGTCAGGGCACTGGACATGTGCGCGGCGGACGCATCCGTTCGGCGCTGGGTTTGCGCGAACAACTCTTTGTCATCGATCGGATCTACTCGGAAAGCAATCGGGTCACCGGATTCATCTTCACCGGACGCGGCTGGGGCCACGGCGTCGGCATGTGCCAGGTCGGCGCTTATGGTCTGGCCCGTCAGGGATATAACGTTGAGCAGATTCTCAAGGCTTACTACACGGGCATTGAAGTGACGAAGATGTACTAGGGTGGAGACGCAAAACATGCCACAACTCACATCAGATCAACGTGGACACCTTGATAGTGCAATTCGATGGTTCAAAGATCGGTATCTCACTGATCGGTATCAGGCCGTGCGCAATAGACTGCCATCAGTACGACTGGTAGCGACGCTGCAAAGTATTCATCAGGAAACAGAGGAACTGTATGAGCTATTCTTCGGTTGGCCGCAAGCTCAACTACTTGAGGTTCCTGAACGGTTGATTCCGTGCCTAAAACGTGTGCTGATCGCTTACCGACGTTACGAGGCAAACCAAGCGGAATCACTAAAGGCCTTTACCAACAATTCTGATTTTATTCAAAGCTTGGAGAACAGAGTTAGCCCGTTGGACGACCTCCTCAGGGAGCCTTGGTTCGAAGTCGCTGAGCCCACTGCGATGCCACGGATTGCAGAATTACTGTCGATTCAAGCCCTTGAAGAGAATCCACGAGGGGAACCTTTAGCACCGCGCGAATACGATGAGAAATTCCATATCTTGCAGTCGCCAAAGCTCTTCATCAAAGATCTTAATCACTACCGCTGTTTGTGCGAGGAACGTGGGGCAACGGTCATTGCCGCTTACATAGACATTGATGATTTTAAGGCGAAGTTTAATACCCCGTACAGCGAGACACAGGTTGATCGGCGAGTTCTACCGCTTTTCATGCAGGCGCTCGATGCCCACGTATTCCAACATGGATTTGCATATAGGCAAGGTGGAGATGAATACCTCCTCTTACTTCCAAACCTATCGAGACACCTCGGAATCAGTTTCCTAGATGCTCTGCGCCTCAACCTGTCACAACTGGAGTATAGGGACATCGGAGAGAGGACTACTGTTTCCATTGGCTTCTGCTGCGTTGATCCAGACTCTTACTTAACCGATCGCGAGATTGAAGAACTCGCTAATAGAGCAAAGAACTTCGCCAAGAGTAGTGGCAAGAATTGTATTGCAACCTATTCAGGAACTGGCTTTGAAGATGGAGACCTTTTCGTCGTGACTCCTCAAACTGCGTGATGGGCCGACAATCCAGTCCGACCTATTTGCATTATTGGCGAGGCGACATGACAACGGTACGGGGAACCCACGCGTAGAAAGAAGAGCGTGCCGGCGTGTCCCGCCGCGCGAGCTTTGTCAGCAGCGTCAACCTCGTCATCTCCCACAAAATAATCGTTGGTCCCGAGCTCGATAGCTACAATTTCCCCCGTATGCTTGGGCTCGAGTTTCCGCGCCAACTCGTGCTGGTAGGTTTGCTTGGCGCGATCGATCTGCTCCAACGTCTGTTGCACACTCTCTTTTACTCTACTAATCACCTCATCACAGCAACCTTCCCAATAGGCGTTTGAAAAAGGAACACCAGAACCTTGATTTGCAAGAATCGGTCCCAGTTTGATAACGACCTCCCCGCCGTGTTTTCGACAGACCCGTATCTCTTTCGGAAGAGTCTTGATGATTTCACGCCATCTTGGAATCCTGGTAAAGTCTCGTGGATCTATGTCAACTTTGCTCATGAACTGCCTCCTCAACGGTTACTCCCATCAAATGATATTACACAAACTCGATTCCTTCGAGCCAATTCTTCGACTCCTTATTGGACTTGGCGCAATCAAAGAAGTTAGTTCTGATAGTGTCATGAGTTGCTTGATGTTGGATTACCATCGCGGCCATCTTCTCTACGACTTCGTCCGTCACATGTGCTAAATTGCCAGCAGACTCAGGAGTTTCTATGGCAGCCCGAATCGAACCTTTACTCACCGTCGCCGATCTCGATGCCTGTCCCGATGACAGCAATCACTACGAGCTTATTGAAGGAGAACTCTTCGTGTCTCGCGCACCTGGAATCCCACACCAACGCGTTCTCAACAATCTTCAATTTGCCCTTGAGTCCTATGTTAAAGAGAATCCGATCGGGATAGTTGTTCCCGGCGCCGGGGCTGTTTTCAGTGATTACGACGCAGTCATTCCAGACCTCGTTCTCGTGCGGAATGAGCGGTGGTCTGAGGTCGTAACTGAAATCAGGTTCACCGGCGCGCCGGATTTAGTGATCGAGATATTGTCCCCCGGCAAGGAAAACCGAGATCGCGATTTACTCGTGAAGCGGCAACTCTACGCAAAATACGGTGTCGCGGAGTACTGGATCATTGATGCTGAGAATCGTTTGGTACAAGTTTACCGATTACAGAAACAACGGCTGGAAAACGTGGCAACCTGGCGGAACGGCGAAGAGATTACGACGCCGCTTCTGCCTGATTTTAGATTGACCGTCACCGCCATTTTCAATCTCTAAGATTCCATTTGCTTCCAACCGTGTCACGACTATTCCTCGTCACATCAGTTTTGCTCTTCTTGTTCTTGCCCACCGTGAGCGATGCGTCTGCGCAAACAAGTAAACCCGCCGCCCGGAAGTTTGATGAGTTTAGCGATATTCAGTATTCGGACCTGATCGCGCGGTTGGATAACTTTGCAATCCAACTACAGAACGATCCGGCAGCAAAGGGCTTCATTTTGGTTTATCGCAGTCGTCGAGATCTTCCGGGACTTAACAATAGGCTTGCGCTCTGGAGCAAGGCTTACATGATCAATTCGCGTGGGCTCTCCACGGGCCGGTCAGTTACGGTCGATGCCGGCGAAGCGAGTTGTTTAGTGCAAGAGCTCTGGATTGTTCCTCCTGGAACCGCACCGACGCCAAGAAGCGACGCTTACCAACGAAACTTCGTAGACACCGATTCCGCCCGCAAATTTGACGAATACGGCTTTGACGTGCCCGCGCGATCTTCACGCAAACGCACCTGGGCAGGCGACGAGCGTGACGCTGAATACCTCGATGCTTTTGCAACGCAACTCCGAAAGGAGCCTCGCTCAACCGCGTGCGTCATCGTCTACGCGCAGTACAACCCGCGTCCGGGCCTGGTTGATTACGGTAATTATGAACCCGTCCGAGACGTGCGCCTCGATCTAACGGGAACCGCACGCAAACGCCTTGATACAGAGAAGCGCCGTTTGATCAGCGCCTACGGAATTCCTGCCTTGAGAATTAAGACAATCAATGGAGGCTATCGCAAACGGCGAATGGTCGAACTCTGGATCGTTCCCCGTGGAGAACATGCGCCGATTCCGACGCCAAGTTCCTTTCCACCCAGACGCACGCGAAGTCGCAAATAGTTCATGCGTTTCTCCCGCAATCAACTCATCG
The DNA here is from genome assembly GCA_003168335.1 of Blastocatellia bacterium. Taxonomy (GTDB): domain Bacteria; phylum Acidobacteriota; class Blastocatellia; order Pyrinomonadales; family Pyrinomonadaceae; genus UBA11740. Next base: position 308,210 of record PMSM01000014.1, read on the forward strand.
GCGCCCTCGTGTTGCTCGTGCTCGTCTGGCTCGTGATCGCGATTCGGCTTATCATCTCTCGCGGATGAGCGAATCCAATCGACGAATCATTGCCATAGTAGGTCCCACTGCTTCCGGCAAAAGCGGTTTGGGAATCAACCTGGCACAACGCATCGGCGGCGAGATCGTCAACTGTGATTCGGTCCAGGTCTACCAGGGCATTCAGATAGCCACGGCGAAAATGCCGCTGGAAGATCAGCGTGGCGTGCCGCATCACTTGATCGACTTTGTTTCTCCCTCGGTGAATTTCACGGCCGCGGATTGGGCGCGCGCCGCAATTGAGAAGGTCGAAGAGATCGAAAAGCGCGGCCACTCAGCGTTACTGGTCGGCGGGACGGGTTTTTATCTTCGGGCCCTGCGCCGGCCGTTCTTTGATAGTCCACCGACGGATGAAGCACTCCGGGCGCGCCTAACAGCTATTCGCGAGCGGTGCGGCCCGGAACATCTTCATCGCGTTCTGCAGAGGTTCGACGCCGCTGAGGCCCTTAAGCTCAGCCCGCGCGATTGGCCGCGAGTGCAGCGCGCAATCGAATTTTGTTTGCAGACAGGTCAGCCGATTTCCGGCCAAAAACCGCTCCGGCCCGTGCCGCCTTCCGTGGCTTCGCACATTCAGATCATCGCCCTGAATCCACCGCGCGATGAACTCTATGAACGAATTAATGAGCGGGCAGAGGCACACTTCGCAAACGGTCTCGTCGCGGAAGTACGCCGGCTTCTGGAAGAAGGCGTGCCGGCGAACTCAAACGCGCTCGGCGCGCATGGGTACCGGCGGGTGGTTGAGTTCTTGCGAGGTCAACGCGATCTCGAGAGCGCGATCGAACAGACGAAGCTGGACGTGCGCCATTATGCCAAGCGCCAGTTGTCGTGGTTCCGTCATGAGCCCGGCGTGCAGTGGCTCGCAGGGTTTGGCGACGATCCCGATGTCCAGGAGCAGGCCTTCGCGCTGGTGCGGCACACGGGTGTGTAGCAGAAAAACCTTGTCAGCTTTGAGCGGCTGTTATACTCTGAGGCATCCGTTCGTGAAACTTCAGCTCAAGGACGATCGCTTAGTGGACTTAAAGCCAGCGCCACAAAATATTCAGGACGGCTTCCTCAATCTCGCCCGGCGAGAAAAGATAACGGTCACGATCTATCTGGTGAACGGCGCCAAACTGTTGGGCCGCATCAAGAGCTTTGATAAGTTCTCGATGATTCTGGAAACAGGCGCCCAAGATCAATTGATTTTTAAACATGCTATCTCGACGATCTCGCATGCGCGGCGTCCGACCGGCGAGCTAAAGCAGCCAACGGCGACCAGCGAGGGCCTGCCCGAGCAAACTGCCGAGGCCTCCGTCACCTGAAAACATTTCAACGCATAAACCCGCAAGACATGGCCGGCGCTTTCATCACCTTTGAAGGGATTGACGGTTGCGGGAAATCCACGCAAATGCGGCTGTTGGCGAGCGAATTACGCGTCCGCGGTCTCGAGATTGTGACGACCCGCGAACCAGGTGGCACTCCATTGGGACAGAGGCTGCGCGCCGCTTTGCTGGATGTCGACGAGCAAGTCGACCCTCTGGCTGAACTACTGGTCTTTGCTGCCGACCGGGCGCATCACGTGCGCACCCTCTTGTTGCCCGCGCTCGAAACGAATCAGATCGTCTTATCTGATCGATATGCCGACGCGACCGCGGCTTATCAGGGCGCCGGCCGCGGCTTCGAACCAAAGTTGATTCAGGATATTGTGCAATTGGCGACCGGCGGATTGATGCCCGACCTGACTTTGCTGTTTGATTTGTCAGTGGCTGAGTCGGCAGTGCGCACTCGGCGTCGGGTGGCCAGCAAAACTACCGACCGTCTGGACAGCGAGGACGCCGGGTTTCACACCCGCGTGCGCAATGCTTATCTTGAGATCGCGAAATCCGAGCCGCGGCGTTTCCGCGTCATCGACGCCCGTGGCTCAGTCCAGGAAACGCACGCAACGGTCATGGATATCGTAATGCCGTGTCTTAAAGATCGCGGACTGATCGGGGAGCCGGGCCAGTAGCCCCTCTTACTATTACCCATGTTCTCTAGACTCATCGGCAATGACGAAGTAAAGGAATCGCTGCGGCGCTTGATTGCCGGCGGGCGTCTACCCGGCTCGCTACTATTCACCGGCGAAGAAGGAATAGGCAAAAAGCTTTTCGCGCTCGAGTTGGCTAAAGCCCTGAACTGCCGCCACCGGAACGGAATCGAAGCCTGCGACGAATGCTCCTCATGCAAGAGAATCTCGCGATCGACGTTTCCGCCGTTCGGCAAAGACGACGACGACAAGGAAAGGATGATTTGGAGCGAACACGCTGACGTGGCCATGGTTCGCCCATACAAGCAACTTATCCGTGTGCCGCCGATGCGTGAGCTGGAACGCGAAGCCAACTTTCGGCCATTTGAGGGCGCTGCGCGCGTCTTTATCGTTGCGGATGCTGATTACATGAATGATCCGGCGTCGAACGCTCTTCTCAAAACGCTGGAAGAGCCTCCGCCCACGTCTCACTTGATCCTGACCACGTCGAATCCCACATCGCTGTTGGCAACTATTCGTTCGCGTTGTCAGATAATTCGGTTTGCGCCCATTGCCGCCGGCGAGGTCGAACAATTCCTGCTTGAGCAAGAACATCTGCCGGCCGAGGATGCACGGCTCCTGGCCCGCACGGCACAGGGCAGTATCGGCCGCGCCCTGTCCGGAGACGTCGAGACCTATCGCGAACGGCGCGAGAAGATGCTGGGAGTTCTGCGGGCGTTGACGCTCACCAACGATCGCGCGCAATTGTTGCGCTCAGCGGAAGAGTTGGCCGCGGTAAAGGATCGTCACGAGTACGAACAACGGCTTGATGCGCTTGAGATTCTGATTCGGGATGCGTGGGCGCTGGCGCTGGGCCGGCCAGGCGGAACAATCGTGAATGGCGATTTGCTAACCGAGCTTCAACGGATTGCCGCCGAGTTAAAGAGTGCACAAGCTGCTGCCTGGCTCAGTCAGATCGAAGAACTCCGCGGCACTCTGGAGGTCAATATCAATCGCAAGGTAGCCAGCGACGCGCTCCTCCTGACGATGGCCTCGACTTAGAACCGGTCCGCGCAAAATCAAAAGGCTGCCGGGCGGCAGCCTCAAACCCAATTGAGTTGTATTCTGCGTTCAAGTGATGGTCACCAATTCGTGACGCACGTCTGATTTGGCGGCTGCACCTTCAGCCAACAGTTTTTCGGTTTCTTTCACGAACGCTTCGACGATGTCTTCGCCGGATACCTTGCGCATGGGCACGCCGTCTTTGAAGATCATACCGACGCCGCGACCAAACGTGATGCCCAGCTGCGAATCGTGCGCTTCGCCCGGACCATTGACCGCGCAACCCATGATCGACAGATGCAACGGCTCTTCAACATGAGCGAGGCGCCGTTCGATTTCAGTAACGATCTCGACAAAGTTATCAACATCCAAACGTCCGCACGTGGGGCACGCCACGACCGTGACGCCGCGGGTGCGCAGCCCCAGCGACTTAACGATTTCCCAGGCCACGCGCACTTCCTCCTGCGGTTCCGCGGCCAGCGAAACGCGAATCGTGTCGCCGATCCCTTCGTGTAAGAGAATGCCCAGACCGATCGACGACTTAACCGTTCCGGTGAATGCGGTACCTGCCTCAGTCACACCGAGATGAAACGGATAGTCGACCTTTTCGGCGAGCAGGCGATAGGCGGCGACGGTCCGCTGCACGTCTGAAGCCTTCAGCGAGATGATCGTCTCGGTGAAGCCGAGGTCCTCGAGAATCTGAATATGGCGCAGCGCCGATTCGACCATCGCTTCCGGCGTCGCCGTGCCGTACTTCTGCAGCAGATCTTTTTCCAACGATCCACCGTTGACGCCAATGCGAATGGGGACGTTCTGGGCTTGCGCGGCGCGGACGACCTCAACGATTCGTTCGTGCTTGCCAATATTCCCCGGATTCAAACGCAGCTTGTCGATGCCGGCTTCCAGGGCCAGCAAAGCCAATTTGTAGTGAAAGTGGATGTCCGCGACGATCGGCACTTCGGGCACGCGCTTGCGAATCTCTTTGAGGGCGATAGCAGCGTCATTATCCGGCACCGCCAGGCGCACGATCTCACAGCCGGCGCTGACCATCTCTTCGATCTGAGCGACGGTTGCATCTACATCCGCCGTGTCGGTCTTGGTCATCGACTGGATGGCGACGGGAGCGCCACCGCCGATTTGAACGTTCTTAACTTGTACTGCTTTGGACTTTCTCATAATGAATAGGCGCCGTTTAGCGGCGGGCTACCGCCCGCCGGTCCCTGGTGAATTGACGGGCGGTAGCCCGCCTCTAAACGAGACAAACAAACTTATTTCGTCGGCGTCGTTGCCGGAGTTGGCGATGCGGTTGCCGGCGGGTTGCTGTTACCGCCGCGCCAGATCGAAGCCTGCTTCAACAGATCGTTCGTGATCACGAAAACCATTAATAGGATGACCATGACAAAGCCCACTTGCTGAACCCGGTCGCGGACGATCGCCGATATCTTCATTCCCACCGTCGCCAGCAGGCCCTCGATCAATAACAGGAAGATCGCTCCGCCGTCCAGAACCGGAATCGGCAAGAGATTGAAGACTCCCAGGTTCAGACTCAGGAAACCCAGCATGGCAAAGACACCGGCCCAGCCCAAACGAATCGCTGAGGTCGAGGCAACTCGGTAGATTCCTATCGGCCCGGAAATTGTGTTCCGCACCGAGCGCTTGCCGGCGAACAACTGCCCCATCGCTTTCCCGGTAACGCGAACGTATTCAAAATTCGTATCGACCGCAGTGCTCAACGCTCCCGCGATACCCACTCTTTGATATGGAATTTCTTCGTCCGGCGAAAACCCCAGGCGTTCCTTGCCATCGCTCAAACGTCTGGGAGTTGCCGTAATATCTACCGGACTGCCTTTACGCTCCACGCGCAGGGTGATTGGCTGCCCCTTATGCTCCCGAATGAGTTGCGTTACCTGCTCTGCACTCTTCACGGATTCGCCGTTAACGGCGACGATGCGGTCCTCAACCTGTAAGCCGGCTTCGGCTGCCGGCGTATTCGGCTCGACAGCTCGCACTACAATCGGGACCGCACCATAGTCGGGAAGAAAATCCAGGAAGCCGGCCGTCTCTCCCTCTTCAGTGTGCGGTGTCGGTTTGATAGTCAGCTTGATTCGTTGCCCGTTTCGCTCAACCTCGACCGGGATTGGCTGACCCGGTGACAACAACGCATCGTCGGCGATGGTTCGCCATTTGGGATTTTCGTTACCGTCGAAAACGACGATGCGATCACCCGGCTGCAGGCCAGCCGCTTGCGCCGCTCCACCGTTTTGGACCTCTCTGACAACCGGTGGGGGACTTATCTGCACGCCATAAATCATCGCGCCCACAAAAGGAATCGACAGCGCCAACACGATATTCATTGCCGGCCCGGCGAGGGCAACCAGGATTCGTTGCCACCGCGGCCGCAGATCGAATCTTTCTTTTGCGGGGATGTCTGAGGCGCCCTCGCCTTCGATCGGCGAGTTTGATTCGTCGCCACCCAGCTTCACGTAACCACCGAGTGGGATCAGAGAGATGCGATAATCGGTCGTCCCGAACTTGTGGCCATGCAGTCTCGGTCCAAACCCGAACGAGAAAGTCTCAACCCGGATTTTCAAGAGCTTGGCAACTATGAAGTGGCCAAACTCGTGTAGCGTGACTGCCGCACCGAGAATGAAGATGAAGGCGAGAATGCTTATGACAGTTGGATTCTGAAATATACCCATCGCTGATTCGACTGACAACACTCCTCACAAGCCTGATTTGCACCACAATTTCCAGTGCTTGCAACCGATCCGACCGCTTACCTGACCGAGTTTACGTGGCCCCTGGGGGCAGGGTCAAACAGGTAGGCTATTTAGTCGTGCCCTCTTTTGAGAGATTGCTTTGCCAAGTCGAAACGATCCACGAAAATACACGAAGCGGAACCGGTTTGTGTTCGTGGCATTTCGTGTGATTTCGTGGATCGTTTTCGTCTAAGCGGAAACAAAGCACGAAACCAGACAGTCAAGCGACCCCTGTAACCCGAACCTCTCGCGAGCGTTGCGTAATTGCGGCCTGGGCGGCCACGCGGGCTGATCGATCCGCATCGATAACCGCATGAAGATCCTTTAGGTCGGCGACGTCATGTTCGTCCATCACACTTTCGATGACCCGCGGAATGTCAGGGAAAGAAATCCGTTCATCGATGAACGCCTGCACAGCCTCCTCATTGGCAGCATTCATCGTCGCCGGTAGAGTGCCGCCGGTCCGCAGGGCACGATAGGCGAGCGAGATGCAGGGGAAGCGTTCAAGATCAGGCTCTTCAAAGTGCAACGAAGAAAGTCGCGCCAGATCGAGCGGGGCCAGATCCGAAGGATAGCGCTCTGGATAAGTCAGCGCGTATTGAATCGCGTGGCGCATATCTGTAACGCCCATCTGAGCGATAACTGAGCCATCCACCATTTCGATCATCGAGTGAATGATGGATTCGGGATGTACGACGATGCTGATTTCGTCGGCGCCAAAGCCAAACAGCCAGTGGGCTTCGATCACTTCCAGCCCTTTGTTCATCAAGGTAGCGGAATCAATTGTGATCTTCGCGCCCATGTTCCAGGTGGGGTGCTGCAGAGCTTCGGCCACGGTAGCGGCTTGAATTGCAGCTTTATCGCGGGTGCGAAACGGGCCGCCCGAGGCCGTCAAAATAATCCGCCGCACCTCGGATCGCTGCTCGCCGCGCAGACATTGATGCAAGGCGTTGTGTTCCGAATCGACCGGCAACAGTTCCGCGCCGGACTTCTCAGCTGCGCGCGTCATTAACTCGCCGGCCATCACCAGAGTTTCTTTGTTGGCCAGGGCGACGCGCTTGCCTGCTTCCAGGGCCCGCAACGTCGGCACGAAGCCGACCGCGCCCACTGTGGCCGAAACTACGCAATCGGCATTCGGATGCGTAGCGACTTCGACCAGCCCGGCCTCACCAGTGACCAGACGCGGGACTGAGACGCCACGTTTGTGGAGCTCGGCTTTGAGTTGGGCAGTGACTTTTTCGTTTTCGACTGAGACCAGGTCCGGCTGATGGCGGGCAATCTGGTCGGCGAGTTTCGCAACATTACGTCCGGCGCCGAGCGCTACCACGCGAAACTTCTCCGGACCGAGCGATTCAAGGACGCGGAACGTGTTGCATCCAATCGAACCGGTCGAACCTAAGATGGCGACGCCGCGTGCTGGCATAGGGTTGAATTCAATTCGCAGGTGGTGTTGGTGTCGCGGCCGGTTCGTAGCCGCGCAGTAAATCGACCGTCTGGCCATCCCGGTTATAGGTCGCCCCCGTTACTCGCCATGATCGATTGTTGCGGTAAGAGAGATTGACCGTAGCATTCACGTCGCGTTTCTCGCCGATGACTTTCAGATTCAGGGTCGCTTCACCATCGGTGTTCTGTACGTTGACGTTGCCGGTGACAAATGAACCGAAGTCTTTCACCTCGCCAATGTCGCTCTTCAAAATCTCGTTCTGACGCAGAAAAGTCCGCGCTGTCTCTGCGGCTTCGCTGGTTCCAATCGTGTGAAACACGAACCAGAAAATGCCGCCAACGAATAGGGCCACTATGAGGCCGAGGACGGCCAGGATACCGCCGATGATTAGGATTATCTTCTTTGTGCTCATCCTGGTGCTCAACTAAGAGTTGAAATACAACCTGGCAAAATAGTAGATGACCGGCGCATTGAACAGCAAGCTGTCAATTCGATCCAGTACGCCGCCATGACCGGGAAGAATTTTGGCGGTGTCTTTCGCGCCCGCACTCCGTTTGAGAGCGCTCTCAGTCAGGTCACCGATCACCCCGATGACGTTCATCACCGCCGCCAGCGCCAGGGCAAACCTCGTCGGAAGTTCGGGGAAAAACCAGTAATGAGCGCCGGCGGCGACCAGCAAACTCGCCAGCATTCCCGCCACTGCGCCTTCCCAGGTCTTCCCGGGACTTACGCTGGGCGCCAGTTTGTGCTTGCCAAAAGCTCTCCCGCCATAATAGGCGGCCGAATCCGACCCCATAATGACGAGAAAGAAAAACGAAAGCAGATGTTTGGAAAGCTGCGGGGCGAAACCTACTCGCAACGCGACCAGATGTCCGCCGAGCAACACAATGTACATCACCCCGAGGACCGTAACCCCAGCCGACGTGATCATTCTGTCGAACGGCGCACCGCGCAACATAGCGGCCACGAGCGATCCGATGGTCAGCAGGATCAGGATGATCTGAATCATCAGGAGATCCAAAAACCCCGGCCGGGCAAAATAGAAGACCGTCAAGAGCGCGGCCGCGCTCAGGAACATGGCGGCGGCGTCGGCGCGAATTTGTTGTTTGCGCGCCAACAACCAGAATTCGACCAGCGCGGCCACCATCGCTGCGCCGGTCAGCACCACAAACAAGAGAGCCAGCTTGGGAAAGATGATCGAAACCACGAGAATCGGTAGCAGAACCGCAGCGGTTAATACCCGCGCCACCGCCGGCGGAAGACTTGCGAGAATGGATTTCGGTTTTGGTGCTGGTGGTTTAGTTTTCAAGGTTTGGCCGGTTAGGAATTTCTATCGATCGAGTGAAAACAACCTTGCGCGCTGATAGGTCAATCTAAAATCTCATTAGCACCGCACTTCAGGGCGGCGATTAGGCGACTACGATTTGACACCAACCGTTTCAACGGTCCAGGAAACAATGACCTTTGTAAACACCTGGATAAGCCAGGTGCTAATGAGATCATGACCGCTATTTCGCATTCGCGACCAGCTTTAGCCCGCCAAAGCGCCGGCTCCGTTGCTGGTAATCGACTACAGCCTCGAGCAGATGCACTCGACGAAAGTCAGGCCAGAGCGTTTCGGTCACATAGATCTCAGCGTAAGCGCTCTGCCAAAGCAGAAAATTGGAAATTCTCAATTCACCACTGGTGCGTACCAGCAGGTCAAGCTCGGGCAAGCTACGCGTGTAAAGTTCTCGCTCAACATCCTCTTCACTCAACTCATCGGCTGACTTGCCTTCCGCCTGAAGTTTTCGCATCGCCGCGCGACAAGCATCGACAATTTCGGCGCGCCCACCGTAGTTTAAGGCCACACTCAACACCATGCCGGTGTTCGACGCCGTGCGTTCAGAAGCCCGCGCGATCTCGCTCCTGACAGTCGACGCCAGGGCCTCAATCCGACCGATCGTTTGAAAGCGAATATTCTGACGATTGATCTCGTCCAGTTCTAATCGCAGATACTTCCTGAGCATGCGCATCAGGGCATCGACTTCATAGCGAGGACGCTTCCAGTTTTCAGTCGAGAAGGCGTATAGCGTCAGTGCGCCCAGTCCCAGCCGGGCACCGGTATCAACCACGGCGCGGACCGCTTCCACGCCGGCGCGATGGCCCGCAATCCGAGGCTGACCGCGTTGCGCCGCCCAACGTCCATTCCCGTCCATGATGATGGCGAGGTGACGAGGCAGGCGATCCCAGTCAACGGAGGTCAGCAGACGCTCGTCGGCACTGCCTGGGGATACGACTTCTGCGAAATCAGTAAGCACTGTCTTTATTACTAAACCTTTAGGCTTTCAACCTGTGGGCCGTTTCATTCTTACTGCAACGGTGAGCACTGTCAATCATACTGCACCCTCTGCAATGTCAGACCACAGGCGGGTGCGGTTGCGCCGACCAGCTTGCGGTCCCCTTCCCGGATCGCGCAAGCGACAGTCTCCGTTGCAATCTCGCCGCGGCCGACGGCCAACAGCGTGCCAACTATCGAGCGCACCATATAGCGCAGGAAACCATTCGCGGTAATAGTGAGTTCAACCAGATGGCAAAGACCGCGCCCATCCCAGCCGTCGTCGATGTCCAACTGTGTAATCCTTCGGACGCGCGATTCAGCGTCCGATTGCGCGGCCGAAAAACCCGTCCAATCGTGCTCGCCGATGAAGATTCGGGCACACTCGCGCACCCGCTGGAGATCGAGTGGCCGCGTTTCGTGATGCGCAAAGCGGGTCCAGAAGGGCGACATTACCGGGCCGTGAACCAGGCGATAGACGTATGTCTTGCTAACCGCTGAATAGCGCGCGTGAAAATCATCGGGAGCAATCTCGGTAAACAGCACGCGCACGTCGCGCGCCAGATTTCCGTTGATTGCGTTACGGAGTTTATCAGCGGTTATCTCGCGTTGGAGTTGGACGCTGGCAACTTGTCCTTCGGCGTGGACGCCGGCATCGGTCCGACCTGATCCGTGAACCATGACCTCGCGGTCATCCAGCAGCGACAGGACGCGCATCAGTTCGCCCTGGACCGTGCGCAGGCCGTCCTGTGTCTGCCAGCCGTGAAAGTCAGTGCCGTCGTATTGAATCAGCAATTTGAAGTTCATCGGAACCGATCTTACTGTGCGTCTTGGAATCCTGCTCGCGGTTTACCAACTTAGTTTGAGTTTAGAGGCGGGCTACCGCCCGCCCGTTTCTTGAGCGTGATTGGGCGGACGGTAGCCCGCCTCTAAACCAGGTCAAGTTGTCTTTCTGCTTCCGGGTTTTATTGCGTGATCGCCTCGCTTGCAGGCCTCGCAATCAGCAGGAGTAACAGCGGGAACATCAAGGGCGACCAACGACACGCGCGGTACGCCGACGTCAGCCTTGCCTCCGGAGCGATCGATGATCGCAGCGGCCGCGACGACCTGTGCGCCGGCACCGGTCAGGGCGGCAATGGCTTCGCGCGTCGACCCGCCCGTCGTAATCACATCTTCAACCACCAGCACACACTCGCCGGCTCGCACCTGGAAACCTCTTCGTAAGGTCATCCGGCCGGCTTCACGTTCAGTCCAGATGAACCGCACTCCCAATTGTCTCGCGACTTCATACCCGATGACGAGGCCACCAATTGCCGGCGAGGCCACAGTTTCGATCTGGCTGTCCCGAAACGATCGGGCCAGCGCGGCGCCGAACTCTGCGGCTGACGATGTTGATTCAAGTGCTTTGGCGCATTGTAAGTACACCGGGCTGTGAAGCCCGCTCGACAGAACGAAATGGCCCTCCAGCAACGCGCCGGCGCTTCTGAACCTGTCGATGACTTCTTCAGCACGCATTTCTCACATTTTAGCGGTGTTTAGAATACCAACTTTAGTTGGGTTCTTTCTCAGAAACAAAAACCCGACTGAAGTCGGTACTCTAAACGCCCGTCGGTGAAACTTGCCGTTTCAAAAACTTCCGCCAGCGACTACAATGCACCCGGATGAAATCTCATCGCAACTTGATTTCCGATTCGGCGCTGGTCCAGGAGACGTTCGACCTGCTGAGCAAAAACGGCGGGCGCGCAGCCTTTACCGAAGTTGTCGACGTCGTCTTCCGTCTGGCTCACGCGGACAAAGAATTGGCCGCTTCGCTGGTCGGCGATCTGGTTCGCGACGATCCACGCTTCAGCATTGAAGCAACTCATCTCATAATCCTTGACGATCCGATTGAACGTCGCCGGCTGAGTGAAATCGACTTCGTGGTACTCGACGTCGAGGCGATTGGCGCCCGGGGCGTGCCCGCGAGAATCATTGAACTCGGCGCGTATCATGTTCGCTCGGGAAAGATCGTTGACGAGTTTCAAACTTTGATAGACCCGGGCGTACGGCTGCCACGCTTCATAGCTACGCTCACCGGAATTTCGGATCAAATGCTCAGGGGCGCTCCGAAGTTTGCCGAGATCGTCGACGCGTGGCTTGATTTTGCCGGCGACGCCGTGCTGGTAGCGCACAATTCAACGTTTGATCTGGCGCTGCTGAACCAGGAGATCGCGCGCGTATTTCCCGGCTGCCGGATGCGCAATGCGGAGCTTTGTACGGTAAAACTTGCGCGGCGCCTGATGGGCGCTCTGGACAGCCATAACCTCGATGCTCTGGCTGAACACTTCGGGTTTGAGATCGCTCAACGTCACCGCGCCGCCGGCGATGCGCACGCGACCGCGCAGCTACTGCTCCGTCTGCTGGATCAACTCGACTCTCAGGGCGTGCATACTCTGATCGAGGCGCGCAGCTTTCGCGCCAACAGCGAAACGTTTGGCGGCGAACTGGGGTTGCAATTAGCTCTCGACCTCTGAGATGGGCTCCGGTGCCTGACTACGCTTCAGCAGGTTCCTGGCGACAAACACAATGATAATCAGCAGGGCGAGTCCAACACCGATAGCTGGATAGTACCGGCCCAGTATTTCCTTCGCGTGGTCGCCGTAACGAGCGGCGAGATATCCCTCAAGCAAATAGCGAAACGTCCTGCCGGCGGCGACCGCAACCGTGAACCGCACCAGGTTCAGTCGGAAGACACCGGCCGATACCACGAACAACTTGAACGGGAAAGGCGGCGGCAGCAGTGAAGCAACCAGCACCGAGAGCACGTCGTACCGGTCAATCAAATTCTTAACTCGCTTCTGCTTTGACTCGGAAAAGCGTGCCAGCGCTCGATGTCCCGCCCGCAGCGAAATGTAATAAAGAACGACGCAACCCACAGTCGAGCCAATCGTGGCGGCGGCGACATAGACGAGCATCCACGATGGACGTGAAGCCGACAGCAGCAGCAGCACGGCGTCAACCCCACCAGGCATCGGAATCATTACGGAGTCAAGAAACGCGATCGCCAGCAGCCCGAATGGTCCAAATGAAACCAGGTAGTGGGTGAACTTTGTCAGCCCACCAGCAATCTTATGAATAAGTGTTTTCAATAAATTGACCGTATCCTTTCAAAAGCACGTTCGCTATTCGTCTTCTTTTGCCTTGTTCACCGCTGCGCGTCCCCTGCCTGACAGCAGATAGATGACCAAAGCAATCACGAGAATGCCGGCCACCACGCTAATGATTAACAGCGCATTGTCTTGCGAGAACCGCAGCACCCGTTCGCCATAGAAAACTGCCAGCGTCCCTTCAGCATAATAGCGGAGGGAACGGGCTACCAGTATCGTCAGCAGAAACTTCCGTCGCGGAAATTGCAAAGCACCGGCCGTCGCCACGAAGATCTTGAACGGCATCGGCGGCGGCATCAGCGCGGGCACCGCCAGCGCCAAAATCCCGAAGCGCGCATACACTCGCTCGACCCGCTGAATGTGCTCGACATTAAACTTGCTATGCAAGACCGCGCGGCCTCCGCGGCTAAGGATCGTGTAAAGCAAGAGGCAGCCCAGCACTGATCCGATGGCCGCAAACATCGGAAAGAAAAAGACGGCCCGCGGATGAGTGTAGCAGCGCGCCACCACCAGATAGTCGTTCACCTCTGGCAACGACAAGAGCGACGAATCGAGCGCTGCTATCACAATCATCGCCGGACCGGCCACGAAGATCGGGACGTGTACGATGAAGTGACCCAGCCGTTGGCCGAGGACATGCAACCAATCAAACATAGAAAGACTGACAAGTGGCGAATGATCAGTGAGAGCCGAAACGCGCCCGAGATTTCTAACCCGTCACTTGATCGCTCGTCACTGATTTCACTTGGCTGGCGTAAAGATTGAGGGAGTATCGTACGTAACGCCCACAGTGAGTCCTGACCGCGGGCTGAGCTTAGTCAGCCCTTTGATACCGGCGAAATCGAAGCGAAGTCCCGAAGCGCGCACCTGCATTCCCAGGCGGGCCTCGCCCTGCGACTCAGTTCCCAGTGGACCACTACCCGGGCGCGTGTTCGCGCGTCCGTTGACTTCACCCGCGACGCTGAACTGTTTGTTTAGCCGCACGATGCCGGCAAAGCCATAAGTCAAAACATCGTTCTGGGTAAACAACCCTGTCGGAGCGGTGAGAATTCCAATCCCCAGATTACCAAAGGTATTCACCCGTCCGTCCGGGCCGAACTTCTTGCCGAAGAGTACCTGCCCATAAGCATTCGTTGCATTTAATCCGAGTCCGCGCGCCTGGTTAGAGTTCGGCAGTTGTACGCCGAAACGAAAACCAAGCGAAGGCAAATTGGCCGTCTCGTTTCGCAGCTTGATCTTTGCCCAGAGGGTGAAGTCACCGATGTCGTTCGTCGAGTTGGCATTGCCCGCCAGGCTCAGCGGGATCGCGGACGTTCCGCGGGAGTTGATGCTCAGAAAGTTCTGCGCTACTCCTTCGATTTGGAATTCTACGTTGGGCGCGAACCCGATATTGATGCCAATCACGCCGGCGCGTGTCAGATCGCCGGTCAACCCGGAGACCGGATACTTCGCCCTCTGCACAAAATCAATTCCCGCTTCGATTCGCATCGAACCAGGTGGGATGATGTCCACGTCCTCGGTAACCAGCGGCCGTTGCTGGCCATATGTGGCCACAGCAAGACTGAGGGCAAGCGCCACCGAGGCGATGCTGAGTGCAATTGATTTGATTCGGCTATTCACGTTGATTCGGTTTTCTCAAACGCTCTTGAATTCAGGCGGATTGTAATGCGTGCGGGAGGGGCACGTCAACGGCAATCGGATTCGGATAGTGGGGTAAGGTTGCGTTGTGGTGGAAACAATTACGAAGATTCAAATTGGTGATCCCGATCCTAGTCGAATCTGCACGTCAATCGTTGAGCGTTCAAACCTCAGCATGAGGTCATCGATCCGCAGACTCACGCGCCTGACGAATGCCTTCTCGAAAAAGTGGGAACACCTCAAGGCAATGCTCGCGGTCTACTTTGCCTATTACAACTTTTGCCGGATTCACAGTTCGATCCGATGCACACCGGCGATGGAAGCCGGAATCACAAATAGCGTTTGGACTATGAGAGACTTACTCGCTGCATAACCGGAAAATTCAATGCGTAAGACTACTTTGCAATCAAGACCTTGGCCGAGCTTACTTGGCCGAGTAAGTGCCGGTGAAATTCCCGTTCGTGCCGTTGTCCTCAAGCGTGTTGGTAAACACGCCGTTCGAGATGCGCGAAAGAATCGCGCCTATAGCTGACACCCCAATCGTGTTGTTGGTGATGTTCGAGTTGGACACACGAACCTGTGCTAAGGCATAACCTGAAAAGATACCAATACCATTGCGGGAGATTTGACAATTATCTATCATTGCCTGACCCGTTACATACAAACCGTTACCTGAGTTTCCCGCCAACACGCAATTGTGCAACGTTGCTTTCGCTCCAGACTGGACGTCAATTCCATCATTGGCGCTCAACTCGAACCGGCAGTTCTCAAAGACGGCGATTGTGGTGGAATTTATGTCAACGGCTGTCGTATTCCCATAGAAATTGCAGTCGATTAGATCATCCGTCGCGTTTGATACGCTAAGCCCACTGTTTAATTGAGTGAACCTGCAATTCTCGATCACCAACTGACCGCTATTATGCTGAACTCCGATGGTGTTGGCGGCGTTGGCCCCATTGAAGTTTATGTTGCGCAAAACAATCATGTCGGTGGCCCCCCCGTTGACGGTGAAGCCGGCTGTGCCCGTCGCCGCGACGACGAAAGCCGTCGCGCCAGGAACCGCCGCGATCGTGATCGCCTTATTGATGTTGGCAATGGGACCGTACCCAGATGTGTCGAGCGCGATCAATTCGCCTCCGGGGGTAACCGCAGCTATCGCCACATTGAACGTTTTGCACGGAGTGGCTTGAACGCAATTCGCGCCAATGTTGGCATCCTTGCCGGTGCTAGAGACAAACGCCCGCAGCACAGTCGCCTGGGTTGCCACCGCAGAAACCATAATCAACAGAGATGCCGTCAGGGCAATCTCTATCCATCTAGTCTTATTCATTCTTTAGTTCTCCTCAAAAATTCAGTTCAAGCAGAAGGTTGCAGACTGGGCGGACTTTACACCCGGAATAAGGATCCGGCAACGCAAGTCTGTGGATGGTGGATGCAGCAACACAACCTTACCCCACTACCCGGATTCGGGTAGTCCTCATTGAATTACCTTTCAGCTACATCGCCATATGCGAACTCGGGTCACTCCAATCGGATTGCCCTGTCGAGCCACCGATCGCCCGCACTTCAATGGTGTAGACCGTCCCCGGCGTCAGCCCGTCGAACGTGATGTGCTGTGAATCGCCGGTGAACACGGGTTCAGTCTACGTTGGGCGAATAGCCTGAAGTTAAGATTTATAGATGTCTCCTTAAGAAATCTGCGCCCCACTTTGGTAATGTCCTACCTTGATAAGCAGTGTTTAGAGTACCGACTTTAGTCGGGCTTTTATTAAGCCCAGCAAGAACCCAACTGAAGTTGGTACTCTAAACGCCGCTAAATTAGGACACCACCCCTACTGCGGACGGATCAATTGCCTCCCGACGATGTGCTACCATGCTCACTTTTGCGAGCTAGATTCCCAACCGGAAGGCGAAGCGATGAGTATTAAGTCCAGGAAAATACTGTTAGCGATTATGACCGCCGTCGTGTGCGCTGCGGGATACAGTTTTCACCTTCCTGCCGCGGTTGCCCAACAGGCTAATCGCACCGTCAACATGCCGGGCCTGCATAGTCGGGTCACCGTACGACGCGATGAACGCGGCATTCCCTACATCGAAGCGGCGAACGACGAGGACCTCTATTTCGCGCAGGGCTACGTCACAGCCAGCGATCGACTGTGGCAGATGGATCTCATGCGACGAACCGCCCGCGGCGAATTGGCAGAGATCCTGGGAGCCGGTCCAAACAACGCCGCGCTCGAACAAGACAAACAGCATCGCACGTTGGGATTTGCGCAGGAAGTTAACGCCGAGTTGGCCCAGGCCTCACCGCAGACACGCGCCCTGCTTGAGGCGTATGCGCGCGGGGTGAATGCTTACATCGACTCACTCGATTCCAAATCGATGCCGCCCGAATTTCAGATACTTCAATACAAGCCACGGCCCTGGACCGCAGCGGATTGCCTGCTGCCCGTCAAATTGTTTGCGGAAGCGCTCTCTACCACCTGGCGGCTGGACGTGATGCGCGAAGCGCTGGCCACCGTGCCGGCGGAAAAGCGCGCCGCCCTACTGCCGGAGATATCTCCGCTCGATGTTCTCGTCGTCGGCAAAGACACAAAGAAACTCAACGCGTCGTTCGCTAACCAGAATGCAGTCCCTCGCGAAAGCAGAATTCCTGCCCCCGTCTCCACGGAATTGGTCGCGGCGCTGGCGAAAGATCAAGAAGTCGCGTTGCAGGCCCTTGAAAGGATCGGCCTATACGCCGAAGGTCTCGCCGCGAGCAACAACTGGGTGGTGAGCGGAAAACACACGGTGTCCGGCAAGCCTCTGCTGGCAAACGATCCTCATCTGGCCGCGTCGGCGCCGTCAATCTGGCATCTCGTTCATCTCAGCGCACCCGGACTGCGAGTGGCCGGCGTTACGGCGCCCGGCCTTCCCGGAGTGGTCATTGGTCACAACGATCGCATTGCCTGGGGCTTCACCAACGTTGGTCCCGACGTGCAGGATCTTTACATCGAGAAGTTCGACCCGGCGAACCCCCGTCGCTATCTGACGCCGCAAGGCTGGCGCGATGCAGAGGTGCGTCACGAAGAGATCAAGGTGCGAAAGGGATTCACCAGCTCGGAAACTGACGTAGTGCCTTTCGATGTAACTGTCACGCGCCACGGCCCGATCATCCTGGAGAAGGATTCCAAGCGTTACGCCCTGCGTTGGACCGCGCTTGATCCGAAAGCGAATAATGCCGACAGCACTTACCTTGTGGCGCACGCGCGCAACTGGAAAGAATTCACTCAAGCGCTCCGATCCTTTACCGCTCCGACGCAGAACATCGTCTATGCAGACGCAGATGGGCACATTGGTTATTACGCGGCCGGCGTTATTCCCATTAGAAAATCAGGAGACGGCAGCGTGCCGTATGACGGGTCTACTGACGACGGCGAATGGACGAGCTACATTCCGACAGATAAGCTCCCGCATCTTTTCGATCCGCCGGCGGGCATTATCGTCACCGCAAATCAACGTATCGTCGGCACGGACTATCCCTACTTTCTAACCCATTCATGGGCCCAGCCCTATCGCGCGCGCCGTATCTTCGACCTGCTGAACCAGAAACCCAAGCTCACGCCCGATGACTTTCGCAGGATTCAAGGTGACATCCATTCCATCGGTCTGTCTTCATTTGCGCGAGACATCGCCAAGCTACTAAAGCCAGGATTGACGCCTGACGATCAGAAACTGCGAGACTCTGTTGATGCACTTGAGAAGTGGGACGGCGAGGTTAATGCTGAATCTTCCGTCGCGCCGTTGGCTTTCCAAATGCGCGCCGCTTTTCGTTCGCGGATACTGGCCGCCGCACTCGGGCCCGATCTGGTAAAGATTTACGGTTGGGCCAACTTCGAAACCACGCTCGATCGCCTAATCGCCGAGCAGCCAAAGGAGTGGCTGCCAAAAGAATTCGGTAGTTATGCTGAGCTCTTGCGCGCGTGCTATGGCGATGCTCGTCAGGTGTTGACGAGAAATTTGGGCGCGGACGAATCCAAGTGGAAATGGGGAGACATGGTTAAGGTGCGCTTTCCGCATCAGCTGGCGGCCGCGCCATTGATCGGTCTGCAATTCACGATTCCGCCGTTTCCGCAGAACGGAGTGGGCAGTCTTGGTACCACTGTCAACGTCGGCAGCAATGTCTCAATGCGCTTCATCGCCGATCCAGGCGATTGGGACAAGACCCAACACGGCATCACTCTGGGTGAATCGGGTACCCCTTCAAGCCCGCATTGGAAAGACCAACTTGATGATTGGCGCCACGTCACCCCACGCGCATTTCCTTTCACCAAAGCCGCGGTTGAGAGCGCCACGAAGGACCTATTGATCCTCGAGCCGGCGAAATGAATTTGCGCGGCTGCGCCTGATGGACGGAAAGGCAGCCACGGCTCGAAGTATGGCACGGTGCTTGTCCCGTTTCGGCATTGTCTCACCTTCTGATCCGTGATATAAGCGTCGCTCCCAGACGATTCAAACCATGAGGGAGCCATGAAAAGTAAACGGAAGATACTAGTAGCGGCCACGATTAGCGCGATTCTTGCTTTAGGTGGCTTGGCCTTTAGCGAGGCCGCAAGCCGCCGCCCGTTGGCAGAAGCGCCGCAAGGAATTAAGAAGATCAGCAAGATGCGTAAAATGAGTAAAATGCGCAAGATGAGTAAGATGCGCAAGATGAGTAAGATGCGCCGTATCGTCGGTCGGAAAAGGCATCGCCGTCGTTCGCGACTGGGCTGACGCAAACGCGAAATCAATAAGAGCGCCGGGATTCTCAGTCTCGGCGCTTTTGTTTGCCTTCGCCTTTCTCTGCCTCGCCGGGAAGGCCAGAGATCGCTTTTGAAACGCTCAAGCTATGGTCGATTTGTGTTTTTAAATATCGAGGAATTCAACAAACAGAATCTTTAGGATTAAGATCAATCCTAACCTAAACACACTCTCTGTACGCCGGGGTTTGGTGGCTGGGTGAGTCGTGAGACGGAAGGCGGACCAAACCCCGCAGCGAAGGGTTGCGTCACAATCGCCGTCACAAAACATTAAAGGCCACTCTCACCGGTGGCCTTTTCTTTTACTTTGCTGAATGTTATTGGTCGGGGCGAGAGGATTCGAACCTCCGACCTCTCGGTCCCGAACCGAGCGCTCTACCAGGCTGAGCCACGCCCCGAACTAACAGTGTTGGATTCTATGTGACCCCAGACGCACTGTCAAACCTGCATACTTTTTTCTTTGTCCTCTCGCAAGTGCTTGATGTGGCGCCAAACCCACCAGGCAACCGCTAATGCCAGGATGATTCCAATGATGAAATCGAATCTATGAAATAGTGTCTTAAGCGTTGGATCTTTGTCCCACTTCTCACCGAGTCGCTGTCCTACGTACGCCAAACCAATGCACCAGGGCAGCGAGCCGGCAAAAGTGTAGATCACGAATTTTTTCAAGTTCATTCGGGCTACGCCCGCCGGGAACGCAATGAACGTGCGAATCGCCGGCAACAAGCGGCTCGCGAATACAATCACCTCGCCGAAACGAGCAAACCATCGATCAGCCAGGTCAAGATCGTGATGTGAAATCAGCAGGTAACGGCCATACTTCTCAACTAACGGTCTGCCACCATACATCCCCACCCAATATGCCACGAGCGATCCAAGCACACAGCCAAACGCACCCGCCACCCCCACCAACCAGAGATTGAATTCCCCCTTGGAAACCAGATAACCCGAGAAGGGCATGATTATTTCCGAGGGGAGCGGAATGCAGGCGGACTCAATGGCCATTAGCAGGACAACTCCCGCATAGCCAAGCCGGGAAATCGTGGCCACGATTAAGACTGAAAGCAGCTCGATGATTTTGCCAATCATTTCTAATCAAAAAACAACGTCACTAATTTAGGGCCCATCCGTGCTGGCCAATCAGTGGTACAAACTGACAAGGCCCGTGCTCTTCGACCTGATGCCCACCCTCAGTCTTGTTCACGCGGATTAATTTCTGCGACTCGCGCGTCTCTCCGACTGGAATAACCAAGCGTCCGCCGATCTTCAATTGCGCGACAAGCGGATCCGGGATTCGCGGCCCACCGGCCGCGACCAGAATTCCATCATACGGTCCGTAGGCATTCCAGCCCAGAGTACCGTCAAACGCCTTGACCGTCGCATTGTAGATTCCCAGTTCGCAAATCCTGGCCTGCGCCTGGCGCGCTAGTTCACCGATGCGCTCAATCGAGTAAATCTGCGCCGCAAGTTGCGCCAGCACGGCCGTTTGATAGCCTGAGCCAGCGCCGATTTCCAGCACTCGACTCTTCTTATCCAGCTCAAGCAGCTCAGTCATTCGCGCTACGATGAACGGTTGTGAGATCGTCTGATTGAAATCGATCGGCAGCGCGTGATCGTCGTAGGCACGTCCGCGGAGCGCCTCAGGAACAAAGAAATGCCGCGGGACGCAGCGCATGGCTGCCAGGACACTTTCATCGCGAATGCCGTAATGATCGCGCAGGCGTTCGACCATGCGCTCGCGAGGGATGCCATACTCGGCCTGCAGTGCGTGTTGCCGTGATTGTGTGGAACTCAATTCTTTGCTGCAAGGAAGTCGTGATGTTTGTTACTAAGTATGCAAGAGTTCAGAAGACGCCAAACAATTCCAGGAGCCTATTTCTGTTAGTGCCCGGTGATCAGTCATGTCGCTTCTCAACGGAGTGACCGATACAAAGCCGTCTTCTATTGCTCGATAGTCGGTGCCCTCTTCCGCATTCAAGCGGAAATATTGTTCTCCGATCCAAAAATACGGTTTACCGCGAGGATCTATATGCTCTGTAATCACGGGCCTGGCATTCTTGATCCCCTGGCGAGTCACTTTCACGCCTTTGATCTCACCCAGCGGGACGTTCATGTTCAAGAGTGTTCCCTCAGGCAGGCCTTCACTAAGTATCTTTCGCACAGCGAGCACCGCGAATCGAGCAGCGTCGGTAAAGTCAAGGTTCTCTCTTGCTACCAGGCTGACTGCAATTCCCTTCACTCCCAGGATCGTCGCTTCCAAAGCACCCGCCACCGTGCCCGAATACGTCGCGTCGTCTCCAAGATTCCCGCCGTGGTTAATCCCTGACACGCAAACATCCGGTAGTTCATCGTCCTTGAGAATTTTGTGCAGCGCCAGCGTCACACAATCCGTGGGCGTCCCGTCGACAGTCCAATGCCGATCATCGATCTGCCGAATGCGAAGAGGCCGAGCGAGTGTTAAGCTGTGCGAAGCACCGCTCATCTCAGCCGCCGGCGCGACGACAAACACATCCCCGACCTCGTGTAAAGCTCTTTCAAGCTTCAACAGCCCGTCGGAGTGAATTCCGTCGTCGTTGGTCAATAAGATGCGCGTCATCGCTCGCTCATCCGGTTGGTAAATTCGTTGCGGTCGCTTTGCACACGTGCCCTTCCCGCTTTGAAAACGTTTTGCCGAACCTCACTTCTGGTTGTGGACAACTTGGTGAGTCTCGTGGAATGCAGGCTGCGCGATTACTATCTGCCGCCGACGGGACGCGGTCGTGGGCGTCCCTTCTTCTTGTTACGCTTGCGAGCCAAAGCCGACTTGAGCTTGGCCTTTTGCCCCGGAGGCATGAAAAAGGCATGCTTCTTTGCGTCCTTAATTATCTCTTCGGTCATCACCTTGCGCTTAAAGCGACGCAGTGCGCTTTCAATCGACTCGCCCTGGTTAACTGTCACTACTGCCATCTATTTCTCCGATTGATCAGTCTTTGATTCTTTCCCGCTTTTCGAACTCTATTTAACACGTCTTCCTGCATCATGGTCAAGCAGACAACGAAAACCCCGCGAACGGTCAGAAACGTTAGCGGGGCACTCGTCAAAAGCTAGCCGATGACTAAGCTGAGACAACAGCTAAATCCTTCTTCCGGCTCAAGCCTTGGATCTGCACTGGCTTGTCACCGTTGTCTGACTTGATATCTTGCTGTTTAAGTACCATTTCCTGATAGAGCTTACGCATCATCACGGTTTCTTCATGCGCAGTCTTGGGACCTTCCATATGCGGCTTGTTCGGCCGCATCAGATCCACTTCGTTCAGCTTAAGGCCGTGAGTAGGATCCGCCAGATCGACAGTCTTGCCGCCCGCGAAGATCTCGTGCCGTCCATGTTCTTCATACCACTTAGCGACGGTCGCGTTTTGGTGCATGTGCTCGATAATGTTGCGCCAACCAATACCGGTGTTATAGGCGCAGAAGCTAATCTCGCCTTCCTGCGTTCCGTAAGGAATAATGCACATCTCTGTGCGGCGGAAATCATAGTTGAATAGATCCTGGAACCACATGCCCGCGATGAACAGAAAGTTCCACCGATCGGACCGCCGTTTTTGGATGTCGTCCTTGCTACGGTCACCGCTCACCTTGCCATAGTCCTTCCCGGTCAACCCAAAGGACTTGTCAAACTTCTTGAAAAGCTCATAAAGATTGAATTGGGACGGCGCGTTCTTCGGGTTGTAATGCTTTAGAAGTGCGAGCCCCATCATTATGTTGGAGGCCCATTTCCCCCGCGCGGCATCCGTTATCTTCCGCATATCCTTAACAAGTCCAGGGATATTAAGGAATGCCGGGACAGGACTCATTTCTTTCGTCTCTTTGTCGATCATAACCGCCGTGCCGACGCCACAGTTCGGGTGGCAACCACAGGATACTTGGCCCCATTCCGAGTTTGGTCCGTGAACGAGGTCGGCAAAATCTGCGAAGGCCCCCATTAGCGAAAGCGGAAACCAGTCTCGGGTTGGTTCCGTAATTCCAACCTGGTTCTTGACGTCGTGCGCCAGATGGGAAAGCGTGTATCGCTGCTGCAAGCGCCGCTCGGCAGTAATAGCCTCGTCACGACCGGTAAAAGAAACCGGCTGGAAGGAAAGAAACGCAATCTTCTTTGGGTTATCCAATGCAAAGCGGATGATCGATCCAACCTGATCATTATTGATGCCGTTTACCAGCGTCGTGACCAGAACAATCTCTACCCCAGCCTCGTGGAGATTATTAATCGCCCGCAGCTTCACATCGAACAGATTGCCTACCTGGCGGTGGCTATTAGCGTCGTTGCCAACACCGTCAAATTGGAAATATACATAACGCAATCCCGCCTCTGCCGCTTGACGGCAAAACTCCTTGCTCTTTGCGAACTCAATACCGTTAGTGGCTGCCTGGACCGAGTTATACCCAACCTTGCGAGAGTACTTAATCGCCTCAATGAAGTGCGGTGAAATCGTTGGTTCACCACCTGAAAACTGCACCGACATTTGCCGACGTGGCTTGATCGAGATTGCGTTGTCGAGGATCTCCTGGATATCCTCCATGCTCAACTCATGGACGAACCCCACCTGGTTAGCATCCATGAAACACGGATCGCACATCATGTTACAGCGGTTCGTAAGATCCACTGTCAACACAGCTCCCCGGCCGTACTTGATCGTACTCGTCCCGTGATTGTGTAGCTTCTCGTCGTTATGCGCAGGAATGTCACGACCAGGAAACATCGCTTCGATGTGGGTCAGGAACTTCGAGTCGATGGCCATCATGTCCTCGAAATGACCGTGAATCGGGCAGTCCTTCACCATCCAGATCTCGCCGTCACGCTCAATGATTTGCGCCTTAATCTCTCCAACCTTTTCGTCCAACAGAACCGCAACATCCTGCTTGCCGCTAAGAATCTCCTCCCGCGCCTCAATGACGCAGTTGGGACAAAGAGAGTCAGTAACGCGAGGCCAGCCCAGCGTTGGTTTTGTCTTCTGCCATGATTTCAACAGGGGCTTGTCGGACCACTTAGGCGTAAACGATGGATTTGGCTTGTACTTGTTAACTACTTGAATTGTATTGAAGAGCCCGCCAGCCACCGCGGCTACGGCCCGTTCTGAATACCTTATAACTTTCATAAGAATGCCCCGCTCCCACTTAGAGGATTTGTACACTACTCGCTCGCAAATCTACGAGCAATGGCTGTGCCGACGCGCCACGAGCCGTTACTCCCTTGATAACACGCAGGTTAGGCTCTCTACATTGGCTTCCAGGGAACCTCACTTATGCGTGTCATCGTAACCCGCGGGGGTTGTCGCGACTCCTCACGACACTGACCTTGAACCGCCTGGCCCGCCCTAGTCATTCGGATTGCTAGTAAGAGGAAATCACACCGAGGTACGGCTGGCATTTCCGTTCGCCGCGCGTACGCCGATTTAAGCGCTTAATAGCACTTACCTGATGTAACTGTTGAGGTTAGCTTGTTGAATTGTTGTAAAGAAATGGTCTTGCCTCAGATCTACTCAGGTGCTAAAGTCGGCGCCACTTGCCGTAAAGCATTGTCGCGCAAGGAATTGAAAAGATAATGACCACTGTATCTTGGGTGTGGCGTCAGTTTCCAGCCACTTATATGGTGGTTAGGTCGTTTAAGACTCTACTGTCAGAAGAGGCTAGGAGCCAGGAGATGAAGAGAAAACCGCTCGTGTCCCCAAGAACTCTGCGTCAGTTTCGGGCAAGCGTCACCACTCGGAGAAAGATGGCATCCTTGCGCGTTTCCTCGCAGCGACGGCGACTGCGGCGCGCACAGTTTTGTACTAACAACTCGGCGATCTTCATTCAGTTGCCAACCGAATTGGACCGGGCCGAGCCGGGATGTCGCTGAAGATGTGCGCGCGCGACACGGTCGGAACGCGATCCTGGGACTGGATCGTACGGCACTTTTGGCCGATGGTCATGGCTGAACCGAACTGAACCCAAGCGATAAGTTGAAACGAGACTGAGGAGGTGTTCCTTGAACAGGGTAGGAGATACTTACTGGCTTAGAAATCGGCACGTCACACAACAAGTTGCCGCGCAAGCGCTTCCGGTACGCGAACTGTCTCGCGAATGGCTCCCGGCAGCGGTTGATTGGTTATGGCTGCTTCCGTCGTGGATTTTTTTGGCAATGATACTTATCGCCACCCTCGGAATCTGCTCGACCGTGATAATGCGGTCAAGAGCTGAGCTAAAGGCTTCGTCCCTCGAGTATGGTCGGATGACCTCCGAAATCGATTCCATGCGCCGCTCAAATGCTTCCCTGCAGGTGGAAACACGTCTCATGGCGAGTGATCCAGGCACGATCGAATCCGCCGCGCGCGAAAGATTGGGGATGGTAAGACCGAACGACATCGTGGTTCCCATTGAATCGATTGGTCCAGTTTCAAGTTTTGGAACGTTATCGTTTGTCCGCTAATAGCGTCCGCTCTACTCTGCTGCTGTGTCCACGAATTCAGGGTCCTTCCGAGATCGCGCGGCTGTGAGTATTACCTCAGCCGCGCGCCCTTCTTTGTCTAGACCAAAGTCTGGGCCGACCTCGCGGCACTGCCTACTCCGCTTGGATTGACACACCCAAAACCATCAACTAGTATCCAAGGAATCAAGGATTTTGACAGTAACGGCCCCTGTCGCCAACAAGTCTGGACGATGCAAGAGATCAAAGAAGCTTCTTCTGAAGACCAAGCCAAAGAACGCTGGGAAGAAGAGGTTTTGAAGCCTTCTCTGATGCGTCAAGGTGAGCGTAAGCTCAGCTTCAAAACTGTTTCTCTCGACGAAGTCAACCGACTCTACACCCCATCGGACACTGCCAACATCGACTTTGATCGCGACCTTGCGTTTCCGGGGCAGTTTCCATACACGAGAGGTATTCATGCCACTGGCCACCGCGGCAAACTTTGGACAATGCGTCAATTTGCCGGTTTTGGCACACCCGAAGAGACCAACGCGAGATTTAAGTACCTTTTAAGAGAAGGGCAAACTGGTCTCTCGGTAGCCTATGACCTTCCGGCGCTGATGGGCTACGACGCCGATTCCCCACTCTCGGAAGGTGAGGTCGGAAAGTGCGGGGTGGCTGTTTCTTCTCTCGCTGACATGGAAGCCCTGTTTGACGGAATTCCCCTCGAAGGCGTTACCGTTTCTCAGACGATTAATGCGCCAGCCTCGGTCTTCCTCGCCATGTATCTGGTAGTTGCCCAGAAGCAAGGGGCAGACTGGAAAAAGATCTCCGGCACGCTACAAAACGACATTCTTAAGGAGTACATAGCGCAGAAGGAGTGGATTTATCCGATTCGCTCCGCGATGAAGCTGGTCATCGATACATTTGAGTTTTGCACGAACCATGTCCCTCGTTACAACCCGATTTCCGTAAGCGGCTATCATATTCGCGAAGCTGGCGCCACGGCGCTACAGGAACTTGCCTTTACCTTGCGCGACGGGATCGAATACGTGGAATGGGGCGTTCGCGCGGGTCTTGATATTGAGCAATTTGTGCCGCGCGTTTCTTTCTTCTTTAACGCTCACAATGACTTTTTTGAAGAAATCGCCAAGTATCGAGCGGCGCGGCGCATGTGGGCGCGAGCGATGCGCGATCGCTTTGGTGCTCGGTACGAGCGGACGATGCAAATGCGTTTTCACACTCAGACCGCCGGCGTGTCGTTGACGGTGCAGCAACCGCTGAACAACATCGTGCGCGTGGCGATTCAGGCACTAGCTGGCGTGCTGGGCGGAACCCAATCCCTGCACACTGATGCGTTCGACGAAGCGCTGGCATTGCCGACCGACAAAGCTGCGTTGATCGCTCTACGAACTCAGCAAATTATTGCCGAAGAAACCGGCGTCGCCAACACTGTCGATCCATTGGGTGGCTCTTACTTCGTGGAGGCGTTAACAAACAAGCTGGAAGAGGGCGCGTTGGATTACTTCGATCGGATCGATAAGATGGGCGGCATGGTTGAAGCCGTCGAAAAGGGTTTCCCGCAACGCGAGATTCAAGAATCGGCTTATCAGTTCCAGAAAGCCCTGGAACGTGGCGATCAAACTATCGTCGGCGTGAACAAGTACGAAATGAAAGACCAGCCCCAGGAAGTCCCGACTCTGGTCATCGATGAGTCAGTGCGCCAGCGCCAACTCGAGCGGCTCGAACGAACACGCACCAAGAGAGACAAGGGTGCGGTTGAGAAGGGACTTGATTCCCTGAGAATGGCCGCGCAACGCGGCGATAACACCATGCCGGCGACCATTGAAGCCGTCCGCGCTTACGCCACGCTCGGCGAGATCTGTTCAGCTCTTCGGGACGTTTATGGAATTTACGAAGAGCCCGCCATCTAGCTCGAAAGGAATTCCCCAAGTCAGATGAAACACGTTCGCCTGTCTTCACTACTCCTCGCCTTACCTCTCACTCTGTGCGCGATCGTCGCCCAGGCTCCAAGCGTCGCGGCGCAGGATCGGGTCACCGTTCAACCCAGGAGGGTCGTCCTACTTCGCAGCAGTAAAGTTGCGCGCGATTTTCCTGAACGCAAGACGGCAATCGTCAGATACCCGATCGTTCTGGGCTTAGCTGACGCAACCGTTCTGCGCAGGATCCAGAACACCCTAGCGATAAAGACTGTCTTCGACTCTACGTTAGAAGAATACCGGCAAGATTCCTGGTTGACCGAGTTCGACTATAAGGTCAACTACAATGAGAACTATCTTTTCGACATTACGTTTCAGCAGAGCGGAGTGGGCGCTTATCCAGACACCCAAACGAAGCACTTTCTAATTAACCTGAGAACCGGATTGGTCATCAAAGCTGTAGACAGTTTCAATCCAGACTCGCTGGCGACTCTGGCTCAAATGGCAAATCGAAAGTTGAAGGTCGAAACCAGAGAACGCATCAAAGAGCTCGCAGCCGATAAAGACACCGACGCGGATCAGAAAGGCTCTCTTAAGGATCAATTGGAACAACTGACGTTCACAGTCGAAAACCTCGACGAGCTCCAAGTTAGCGACAAAGGCGTGACGTTCTTGTATGACGCAGGATTTCCGCATGTAATTCAGGCTCTCCAGCCTGACGGCCGCTATGTTTTCAGCTACGCTGAACTGCGTCCCTACACAAAACGCAACGGGCCGCTCGGCATCTTCAAGTAGTAGGGAAAAGGACAAATGAACGAAAGGAAGATTCGTGTTCTGGTTGCGAAACCCGGCCTCGACGGTCACGACCGCGGTGCCAAGGTGATCGCGCGTGCTCTCCGAGACGCCGGCATGGAAGTCATCTACACCGGCTTGCGTCAGACCCCGGAGATGATCGCCGCTGCGGCTTTGCAAGAGGACGTTGACGCAGTCGGAGTGTCGATCCTGAGCGGCGCCCACAACACGCTGTGTCCGCGTATCGTGTCGTTGTTGCGCGAACAAGGAATGACGGACACTTTGGTAATCCTGGGCGGGATCGTTCCCCAGGAAGACATCGCCAAACTTAAAGAGCTAGGCGTCGCCGAAATCTTTCTCCCCGGTACATCGACACAGGATATTGCGAAGTTCATTCGCGAGCATGTACACCCGCGAACGTAAAGCGCGCCCACCTTAAGATACTTTTTATGCGGTCTCAGGTTGAATTGCTGCGGCCAGAAAAACTGGAATGAAGTATATACCGTTGAGCCTGGTGCTCGTCTTTTTGAGCGCGTTGACCGCCACTGCAGCGCGTGCCCAGAACGCCGCTGCGCTTGAACACCGGGCCGGCGAGGTCTGTGGACAGTTCCGCCAGACGCCGGGCGATTACGACAAGATGTTTGCGCCGAGTTTTCTCGCGCAAGTCCCTGCTCCGAAGCTCACTGAAATCTTCTCTGACTATTTCTCGAAACTGGGCCGCTGCACGCAGGCAAAGCAGACTGCGTCTCTAAGCGCCTACGCGGGACGCTTCGACTTCATCTTCGAGAAAGGTTCCAGCGTGTCCGCCACGCTGGCCATCGACGCTGACGAGCCGCGCCTGCTCAACGGCTTGTTGCTCGGCATACCCATTCGTAATTCTGCAACTCTCGACGAAGTAGTCAGCGAGCTGAAAACTCTACCAGGTGAGACCAGCCTGCTGATCACCAGTCTAGGCAAAGACGGCTCACGACCGATCCTTGCGTACAATGCAGACCGCGAGATGGCGATTGGCTCGGCATTCAAGCTCTACATTCTGAGCGAGTTGGTGCGGGAAGTTGGTGCGCGTCAGCGCAAATGGACGGATGTCGTGCCGTTGGATGGGAAGATCGCATCGCTACCCTCGGGCATGTTGCAATCATGGCCCGCGGGCTCGCCCGTCACGCTGCACACGCTGGCCAGTATGATGATCTCGATCAGCGACAACACGGCGGCCGACGAGTTACTCATGACTCTGGGCCGCGAGCGAGTGGAAGCTATTTTGCCCGCCACAGGTCATTCCAAACCTGAACTCAACGTTCCGTTCCTCACGACGCTGGAAATGTTCAAGTTGAAGGGCGAGCCAACTGGCCAGGCGGCCACCGCATATCTCTCGCTTGACTCTAAGGGTCGTCGCGCCTTCCTCGCGGATACCATCGCGAAAGTCAAAAGCGAGGACGCCAAACCATTTCAGGATGGTAAGCCGGCATACGTGGATAAGATCGAGTGGTTCGCATCGGCTACCGATATGTGTCGGGTGATGAATTGGCTGCGACAGCAGACCGAAGGCGACAAAACCGCCCGGCAGATCCTCGGGATTAACCCGGGCACTGGACTGATCATCGCGCGCGACAAGTGGCAATACGTTGGCTTCAAGGGCGGGTCGGAACCGGGTGTGCTGAATATGACTTATCTGCTGCAATCAACCAAAGGCGATTGGTATGCGCTCAGTGTCGGCTGGAACAACCAGCAGGCCCCGCTTGAGAACCAAAAACTGTTCGCGCTCCTACAGCAGATTCTCAAAATAATCTAGTCGCCTCGCTGCCGCCACGATCTGCTTCACGATTTCTTTAGGAAGCGTTCAATTCCCTTTCGGCAATCTTCCGTCATCCGGGCAATCACGTTCGTGTCAGCTCCGCACTCCAACGCATCCTTGAACGTCATCGCATCGCCTTCATAAAACAATTGCTTGGATAGCCTGACGGCCGAACTACTAACTCTCCCAAATTGCTCCCCAAAAGCGGCAACCTCATCTGCAAATGCTTCATCATCCAGAACCCGGTTGACTAAGCCGAATGCCTGAGCTTCCTCAGCGCCAATGTCGTTGCCGAGGGTCAACAACTCGAATGCCCGCTTCTCAGAGGTACTGCGCCGCAGAATTGCCATCACCATCGCGGGGACGAATCCGATCTTCACTTCGGGAAAGCCAAAGCGCGCCGAGCGCGATGCCAAGACCATGTCGCACGCCAGCGCGAGTCCGCATCCCCCGGCTAATGCGCGTCCCCGCACTGCCGAAATCACCGGGATGCGCACTTCCCTGATGAGCAGAAACAGTTCCATCAAAGATCGCGCGTCTTCAATATTTTCTGCCACCGTCGCTGTCGAAACCTGCTGAAGTGCGGCCAGATCAGCGCCCGCACAAAAGTCCGATCCGGCACCTGACAAGACGACTGCGCGCACATCTTCATCGCGATCGGCGCGGCGCAATGCATCTTTGAGTCCAGCGATCAGTTCTTCATTGAGCGCGTTTCGCTTCTCGGGACGGTTCAGCGTGATGCGCGCAATGCGGCCCTCAACTGCATAGAGAATCGTTGCGTTACTGTCTTCAGACATCACTTACTCTCATCAACGTCAGCGGTGCTAAGCAAGAAACTCAAGCAACGCTTCGTTCACCTCTTCGATCGCTTCGTTCTGCACCCAGTGCCCGCTGTCCGGAATCCGGAGTTCCCTGTAGGGCGCATCGATGAACCGATCTACTCCGCGAACAGTATCGGGAACAATCGCCATATCATGCTCACCATAGATGAAGAGCGTTGGGACTCGAATGCGGCCATCGGCATCCCTGGGAGTCTCTACTCCGCCACGGAAGAGCGACTTAAAGACGTTCGCCCGATAGTAATTGATCCCACCAGTCAAAGCGCCGGGCTGGCGCAAGGCTTCTTTATAAACCGCGATATCTTCTGCAGTGAACGCCCCGGGCCTGAATATTGTCTCACGATACATCTTTTCTATGCGGGCGAAATCATTTGCGCTCGCCCACCATTCGGGCAGATGCGGCAACTGAAAGAAGAACATGTACCAACTATGTCGCAGTTGCCGCCACCTGAAGTTAGCTCGCCATGCCGCCGGGGGTGGCACCTGCATCGCCACGAGTTTCGCAACAGTGTCCGGATGTCTGTAAGCCAGAGCCCACGCCACGCCTGCGCCCCAGTCGTGCGCCACAATGGCAGCCTTGTCCTTACCGAAATAGTGAATCAAGCCGAGCACATCTTGCACGAGCAATTCAATTCGGTAGTTCTTAACTCCAGCGGGCTTGTCGCTGAGATTGTAGCCGCGCATGTCCGGAGCAACGACGTGATATCGTTCGCCCAGGACTGGCAACTGATGTCGCCATGAATACCAGCATTCCGGAAAACCGTGCAGGAGGATGACGAGATCCTGGTCGTTGCCGCCGCATTCCGCGTAATGCAGACGAATGCCGCCAACTTTCGCGAAACCGTGGTTTACTGCCAACTCGTTTTCAGGTTTCATGGGCGACAACGCCGACTAGCGCGCCGTTCGGAACCACTCTACAAGCCAAGTCTCTTCGCTTCGTCGTCAGGAACCTCAATCTTCATTCTTAAGAGTGCGGTGGAAAACGTCTTCCCTTGGGCGTCGGTCATCAGGGAAAGCGTGCCGCCGCCACCGAGACTTTCGTGCAGCAAAAAGTTAAGCGCGCCGAGATTGGGCAACTCGAATCGCTCGACTTCGCCTTTGCAGATTCCTTTGAAATGTTCCTTGACGCGCGCTGCTGTGACCTCGCGAGTCAGCAACGGGTAGAGATCGTCTCGGAAAGCAATTAGCCCGACGTTCGCCGTGTCGCCTTTGTCGCCGGAGCGGGCGTGCGCAAGTTTTCTAAGTTGCACTTTCATAGCGAACTCTTTGATTGAAGCCCCGGGGAACTAGATTTTCCATTTATCATTTTTCATTTGACACGCATTTGCCATTCTTCTCTGTGTGGCCGTTCGTGTGATTTCGTGGATCGTCCTGCATTGCTCAGCCAAGCGAACGATCCACGAAGTGACCCGAAGCAACGCGAAATAAATCCAGCAATTGACAATAGGAGAATCTTTCTCTCAGACTTCTTTTCAGACATCAAGCACTTCAACGCGTGACTTAATCTCACTCTTCGGGATCAGTGCCGGCCAGTAGGCCACAATTTCCTCTACCTTGGGCCGCCCACCGGCGAAACCGGTAACCGACGGAGGTCCAGTCAGAATCAACGGCGCGATCTCCTTGGTGAATCGCTCAATGGCCTTGCGATCATCGCCTCGCACGCCCACGCGCAATTGCACCTCAGCGAGATCGGGCGACGGTTCCCCGGCCAGAGGCCCATGCGTCGCGTTCGCGCCTACGAACTCGGTCAAAATCTGATCGAAGCGCAAACCCAACCGCTCCAGACGCGCCCGCAAAATCTGATCCGCGGCCCTGGCCTTCTCGTAAGCATCCGGCCATGCATAAACGAGCGTGCCTACGGCCTTGTAACCCGCCGAATAACTGATCGAGACCTTCAGAGTGTCAGTTGCCTGTTTTCCCTTGATCCCAAACACACGCACGCGGTCTGGTCCATCAGCGACCAAATGCACTGTAGTGAAGTCGGCAACGCAGTCCGGCGTTATGTACCCATGGGGATCGCCCATTTCGTAAACTAGTTGTTCCTTAACGGAAGGCACGTTAACGCGCCCCCCCGTGCCATCGTGCTTCGTAATCACAAACGTTCCATCAGACGATGCTTCGGCAATCGGAAAGCCAACGTTCGCGAGATCGGGGATGCCTTGCCATTCATATTGGCAGTTGCCGCCCGAACATTGCGCGCCGCACTCAATGATATGACCGGCGATTGTACCTGCCGCCAAACTGTCCCAATCATCCGGGCCCCAACCGAACTCATGAATCATCGGCGCCAGTGTCAGTCCCGTATCAGTTGCGCGTCCGGTAATGACGATCTGAGCACCCTGGTTCAACGCTTCAACAATCGGCGCCGCCCCAAGATAAGCGTTCGCGCTTTGAATTCGGTCGCGCACGGTAGCCAGCGGTGCGGCGGTGTCCATGTTGCGCAGTTCGATTCCGCGAGCGAGTAGATCGTCGAGGCGATCCATAATGTTGTCGCCGGTGACGATCCCTATTCTTAGTTTGCCTCTGAGGCCCAACTCCTTCGCCACGTCCCGAACTGCCGCGGCGCAGCCTTCGACATTCACCCCGCCGGCGTTCGCCGTCACGCGGATATTCCGTGCGACGCACGCCGGCAGAATCTGCTTCATCAGCGGCACAAAGTCACGCGCGTAGCCGGCACTCGGGTCGCGCGCCTTCTGCTTCTGCATGATCGACATCGTGACCTCAGCCAGATAGTCGAGCATCAGATAATCAATCGGCCCGCCTTCCACCTGGCGGACGGGAGCATCAGGCAGATCGCCCCAGAATCCCTGGCCGGCGGCAATGCGAATCTTGTCTCTCATTTTTGCTGGATCGCGTTTGTATAGTTTACAGAAGAAGACACGGGAAACCCCAACGCGCACAGAACGACGATCGTGCTAACTATTCTCGTCTCTGTCTCGCCGTGTTCCCGTGTCTCCGCGTCGCCGCGTCGATCACTTCACTGGCACTCCACCTCTTACTGCTTGGTCTTCGCCGGCGTTGCTTGAGTGCCAGTCGTCGCTTTGGCCTTCGCCTTATGTTTCCGCGGCCGAGGCTTGGCCTTCATCGCGCCGCTCGTGCTAAAGGTGACCATTTGCGGCTCGCCCGGCACGCTGGTTAGCGTTAGGTTGTCGCCGACCTTCTTGGCGCGCAGTGACATTGCCCGTGGCGCGCCTTCCATCATCATTGTCACTGCCGTGTAGCCGCAGGTTGTGACCGCCGTTATTCGTCCCGAATGCGTCTCAGTGCCCATCGTTCCGGTAAAGTTATTGCCGGTGATCGTCAGCTTAGCGTCAACCGCCGCTTCGTTGCCATGCTTTAGCTTGCCGGTGTACGTACCGGAAAGATCAGTCTGCTCCTGTTTCGTCGGATCGCAACGACCGGTAGCCATCATCCCAGCCATGGCTTTACGCCGACGAGGTTTTTTCTTCGCGGCGGTATTAGTAGGGGCCATCGTCATCGACGAATTCGTATTCTGCGCGGAGACTACCAGTCCCGCGCTGGCCAGCGCCGTCAACGCGACCACAGCTACTCCCAGAACGAAAAGATAGATGGTGCTCTTTCTCACGTGTGTTCTCCTTTGTTTGTTCACTCCCTAACGAGTGAAAGACAGTGGCCAGGTACAAGCGCTAAACGCCCATGCCTGGCACCAAGCAAATCAAATGCATGCACCTAGGAAGGTGCGCGAAAAACCCAGTCAAGATTTCTGTGCGTGAACTCTTTGTCTCTGCGCAATCTGTGCCATCTGCCGATGTCCTGGCGTAAACTCGTCTACGCCAGCGTAGCCGGCAAAACAAACTGCCCCAGATGTGGTCCTGAATAATTCAAACTCACTCGTAATGCAAGCTCCAGCGCGTCTCTGGTCTCTTCCGGAGCGATTACTCCATCGACAAACCCGCGGGCCGCAGCATACTTCGCGTCAAGGTCGCGCTCATAAGTTTCACGCACCTTCTGCATCTCTGCCTCGAACTCCGCGTCGGGTCGCTGACCGCTCGTTTTCAATCTCTGCAGTTCACTACCAAATACAGCCTGGACAGCGGAATCACCTTCCATCACCCCCATCCGTCCAGTGGGCCAACTGAAAATGAAATCCGGATCAAAGCCCTGCCCCGCCATTGCATAATAACCGGCGCCCGATGCGTGGTTCACCGTCAAGACGATCTTCGGCACGGCTGCCGTGGCCATCGCTTCGACAAAGCGAGCACCTGCTCGAATGATTCCCGAATGTTCAGCTTCCGAGCCGACCATGAATCCGGAAACATCCTGAACAAACAAGAGCGGCGTTTGATGCCGGTTACAGGTCTCGATAAAGTAAGCAACCTTCTCAGCCGAATCGGTATAGATGATCCCGCCAAATTTTGGCGAGCCGCCCGCGGGATCGCGAAACATGCCGCGGTTGTTGGCAATCACGCCCACCTGGATTCCGCGAATCCGGGCATGCCCACAAATGATCTCCTTGGCATAGTCCGCCTGGAACTCGTCCAGATGTCCCCCGTCGAGCACACAATCCAGCAGCTCGAACATGTTGTAAGGCTGGCGATGATCTTCGGGAATGATGTCGTAGAGTTTTTCCAAAGGCGTCTTGGTGGGCGCGCTCTCGGTAATCGAGACGGCACACGACGACCTTGCCGGTAACTCAGAAACAAACCCGCGAATCTTCGTGATGCAGGCTTCATCGTTCGCGACACGATAGTGCGCAACCCCCGAGAGTTCGTTATGCGTCCGCGCGCCGCCCAGAGTTTCATTATCGATCGTCTGGCCGGTTGCGCCTTTGACCAGGTTAGCTCCGCCCAATCCCATGAACGAAGTGCCTTCGACCATGATGATGATGTCCGAGAGCGCCGGCAGATAAGCGCCGCCGGCGATACACGGCCCCATCACCGCCGCAATCTGCGGGACTTTTAAGTAGCGCCGCATGATCGAGTTGTAATAGAAAATTCGCGACGCGCCGTACTGTCCGGGAAACACGCCGCCTTGATAGGGAAGATTCACGCCCGCCGAATCGACGAGATAGATGATCGGCACATGCGAGCGCATCGCGATCTCTTGCGCGCGCAGAATTTTCTTGATCGTTTCCGGCCACCACGATCCGGCCTTGACGGTGGCATCGTTGGCCACCACGACAACTTCGCGCCCGCTGACTCGACCGGTCGTCGTGACCACACCCGCTGCCGGCGCGCCGCCCTTGTACTCGTCGTAGGCAACAAACAAGCCGATTTCTTGTCTATAGGAATCCTTGTCGAGCAGGAGATCGATTCGCTCCCGAGCGGTCAGCTTATGAGCTTTGTGCTGCTTCGCTATCTTGTCCGGACCACCGCCGAGACGAAGCTTTGCTTCAAGCGCGCGCAGTTCATCCGTCAACTCATGTAACCTTGATCGTTGAACTTTGATTTGTGATTTCGAATCGTGAGGTTCCGAAGAACTGCTTTCTGCCTTTTGCTTACCGCTTACTGCTTTCTGCGGTTCAGCCGGAGACGAGTCTGCCTTTGCGACCTTAGACAAAGGCCGCACCTTGAACCCGGAAGTGGACACTGCTTCAGACTCTGTCTCAGCCATGTGGAGTCTCTACTGACCACCAACTGCCAGCGACTGACTTTTTGAATTGATTATTCTGCCGTGGAAAATATCACAGGTGAGTGAGGTGCGGCAATTTTCGAGTAGGGCCGGCTCACTGCCACAGAGCTCTTATTAGAACTCGGCCATCGACGCGCCCGGAGGTGCCTTCGACAACCAGCACCCGCAAGCCGCGCAGTTCGATCACGACATCACCTTCACCCGTGCCGAACGCCCGGATACTGCTTGACGGAGATTGGGTGTTGGATAATGGCGTCGCGTTGGGATAGCGCAGCCCGGTGCGCTTGACATACGCATCAAAGAATTCGCGGGCGTCGTTCTCGGTGTCCCAGGCTGAGAGGGACGCTATCAGGACTCCGCCTTTGGGACCTTCGTAGACTGCGAAGCGGTCGCCGCCCCAGCCCGCAGCGGCGCGGCGTGATTCGACGGGCGACTTCAGGAATTCATCGAGCAGCAGATAGAATCCCCACTCACCCTGAACGTCGTAGTCGAGGCGTTTCCAGGCGGCCCGCTCAGTCCCCTGCGTGTCGTTTGCGACAAGACCAAAGCGGCGACTAGTCGCCGCACTCCAAAGCTGTTCGCGCTGCGCGCTCACAGCAAGGCGAGTGCTCTCTGATCTCGGACTTCTGAACTCCGACCTCTGATCTCTGACCGCTGATGACCGAGCGCCACCAGCGTTAAGTAGCTTCGTGAGGTCCGGCAGAGTGACCTTC
Organism: Blastocatellia bacterium; assembly: GCA_003168335.1. GTDB lineage: Bacteria > Acidobacteriota > Blastocatellia > Pyrinomonadales > Pyrinomonadaceae > UBA11740. Next base: position 345,504 of record PMSM01000014.1, read on the forward strand.
ACCGGCGCTTCGTGCGCAAAATATTTTTCCGGATGCAGGATTTGCTCAGTCGATTGTGGCAGGTCAGTGAAAGCCTTCGAGACGCGCTCCCAACCACTCTGTTTGTACAAGCTCCTGGTCCAGTCAGTTCCTTCCTGGTATGGAAACAACAAAGTCTCGCGCAACGCGCGCGGCGCTTTCTCGAGTTCCGCGGAAGGCATGCCCGCCGCGCCCAGCGATTTCAGGAAGGCGAGCGCCCGCAACGGATTGTTCGCGACATAGAGCGCCATGGCGAGCGTAGCATCACCTTCGATCAATGCGTGCACCGCCAGCTCGGCGTCAGAGTCACCTTTGGGCCAGTGCTCAAACCGGCGCAGATTGAAATGCTGATCCTGAAGGGCGTGCGTGAGTTCGTGCGCCATGATCGGCCTCTGACCGTCGAGATCAATCCAGTCGGCCAGATGAAATTCACCCGTCTTCGGATCGTAATAGCCGGCAACCTGTTCAGTGAGCAGGCGAACCATCAAAGCTCGATATTGAAAGTCGGCAGGCGCCAGCCCGAGCTTCTTCAAAGTGACCTCTGCCGCATGCATCTGCGCCGGCGTTGATTCTTCGTCGAGGTTCTTCATGATCATGCGCTCGATCTCCGCCCGCGACTGGGCAGAGCTTCGCACCGGGCGCAGGATCGAGAGCTGCCGAATCTCGCTGGTCTCTTTGAGGACGTCCCGGGTGGCGGCAACGAGGGCGGCATTGCGAGAGGCAGTGGTGGTGGCGACCGGTGACTGCGCAGAGCTGGATAACGAAAAGAAAGGGCCGGCGACGAGCGCCGCAATCAGGAAAATAGCCAGCGGGAAGAACTTGATTGTTTTGGGCATCATTAGCTTCTTACCACCGCCATTATTCGTGCTTCGCGCCAATGCGGGCAAGGGCGCGCGCGTTCCCCGTGCTCGGATGACCCCAGCGCTCGCGGCGGGGCAGTGGGGGATTTGCTTTGACATCCACATATTTCGCTCTTATAGTCCGCTAAACGCACCCAGTTTACTTGAATACAGAAGTTGAAGCTAACGCTACAGCCAGTCGTTAAGCCGGAGTTCCATAGGAACGAAATGTTTATAGTCCCGAGTGCCATCTCTGTTTTCATAGCCCCGGCAGGGACGAGATATTTCGCTCCTAAGGAGCTGGATCGTTTCAATCTCGGCTAAAGCTATAAACATTTGGCTCCTAACGGAGCCAGGGTCACGTAAACTCTGAAATGATGAATCCGATTGAACTAGAAGAAACTGACCAGTGGCACGAGGCGCTCCTGCGCGTGCGCTATGCCGAAACCGACAAGATGGGCGTGGTCTATCACGCGAACTATCTGATCTGGTTCGAGATTGGCCGCACTGAATTCTGTCGCGCCCGCGGCTTCTCGTATCGCGACATGGAAGAGAACGAAGACGCGTTTCTGGTAGTCGTTGAAAGTTACTGCCGCTACAAAGCGCCGGCCTACTACGACGACGTGCTGAGGGTGAGGACCCATATCACCGAACTGCGCCGGAGATCCTTACGCTTTGGGTACGAGATAGTTCGCGAGTCGGACGGCACGGTCATCGCCGAAGGCGAAACGGGCCACGTGGTTACTGATGCCAATGGTCGCGTGCGTTCGATGCCGCCGGGCTTCGCCGAAATGCTGCTCGCCCCGCCGACCGAGACGGATATTGAGCCAGTTCCTCAGGACGACGCGCCGCTCTGAAGCGGTGGGCGGCGGGCATGTGCGGCTCTGCCGCCGCACATGGCGGTAAGCCTCCGGCTTACCGGCGCGCTTCTCAAGGATATTTGGGAGGCTATGCCTCCTATTTCTTGCGCCACCGAATTCGATCGATATCCATTAGCAGCGGTTCATCTTGCAGAATCTTTCTGCTCCAACACCGGACACTAGACCAGCGATATTCTTCCGGGTGTTCCACCAGGCCCGCTCGCACCGGATTCTGATGAGTGTAGTGCACCCGTTGCATCAACATCTTCTCACTAAGCAGTAGCCGCGCATCGGGATGATGGTCCCAAAGAGAATAGCTATAGCGACGCGGTCTGATTTCATGCCGTAGCTTTTTCAATGAGCCTTCATGATTCTGTTCTTTTAGATAATCGATTACCCGGCGCCCGGTAATTCCATTTATGAACTGGAGGGTTCGAGTAGCAGAGAGAATGGAATCGGTAATGACGTGGATGTGATCGGGCATGATGACATAAGCATACAAAGCAAACTTGCCCGACCGCCGCGCTTCATCCAAAGCAGAGCACGCGATGACCTTAATTGCTTCGGTGCGAAAGATTGGCAAGCGGTCCCTGGCTACAGAAGTGAGATAGTAACAAGGAGAGTCGCGAGAGACTATGTGCATGAGATTGCCGGAACCTCGGCGGGGATTATACGTGACGCTGCGCGGGAAGATATCGCCAGTTTTTTGCTAACGGAGATTGGAGGCATAGCCTCCGGAATATCTTTAAGAGGCCGCCCCGGTAAGGCAGAGCCTTACCGCCATGTGCGGCGGCAGAGCCGCATCAGCCCACTTATTGCTCATGACTCAAGTTGAGCCGCTCGATCGATCGCGCGCGTCCCGTCGCTTCATCGACATCAACGATCGCGCCGCAGATGCGCACTTCACTTCTGGAATGATCAGGTTTGCGATGAATGGGTGAGGTGAAGCGATTGATGATGTCGCCTTTCTTCATGCCGATCACTCCGCCGTAACTTCCGGTCATGCCCAGATCAGTGAGGTAGGCGGTGCCTTCGTGCAGAATCCGTTCGTCCGCGGTTTGCACGTGCGTGTGCGTGCCAACTACCGCAGAGGCCCGGCCATCGAGATACCAGCCCATCGCCATCTTTTCCGAAGTGGCTTCGGCGTGCATATCGACAACCCGAATCTTAACCTCGTCGGGGAGCGCGGTAATCAGCTCATTAGCGATGCGGAAAGGATCGTCGGCGGGCTGCATGAAGACGCGTCCGAGCAAATTCATCACGGCAACCGGGACACCTTTCACACATCCGACCCAGATTCCCTGGCCCGGCGTGTGCGGCGGATAGTTTGCCGGGCGCAGCAAGCGCGGCTGTTTTTTGATGTATTCGATGACTTCGTGCTTATCAAAGATGTGATTGCCTGAGGTCATTACATCAATGCCGGAATCAAAAAGCAGATCGGCGATCGCCGGAGTGATCGAGAAGCCGCCCGCGACGTTCTCAGCGTTCATCACAGTGAAGTCGATCGCGTGCTGCTCTTTTAGATCCTGCAAACGATCGAGCAGGGCCGTCCGGCCCGGCTTACCAACCACATCACCAATCAGCAAGAGTTTCATAAAGACGTAAACCGCAAACCGTAAATCGTGAACAGAGAAAAGCCGCGAACCCCAAATCGGAAACCGTTAATAGATGCGATCTATTCACGATTTACGGTTCACGGTTCACGGCTTTGATAGCAGGAGGGAAAACCGCCGAGCCGTTCCAAAGCCGTAATTGAACCTGGGTTAACAGGTGGGTGACCTGCTTTTCGTCGCTCGCTCTTGGCCTTTCTTAACGATGAAGAAACGCACTAGCGCGCGGCGTCGGTCTCCCTTTTCAACGACGTTGGCTCAATCATCTTTGCTCGGTGACGAACCCGGCAGAACCTTCCCTCTGCCGCGGGGATATTAGCACAAGGCAGCATTCGGTTGTTAGCAAGCTTTGCTGATGGAAAATCGGGTATCTATCAGGACTATTCAGGACGCTGCCGGCCGAGTGAGACTGCGCGGGACTTTCAGCAGACGATCAAGCATCTCTGAGCACTCAGCGCTGCGGGTGGCCAGCTGCTCATCCGCCTGCTCCTGAAGTTTTCTTAGCTGATGCAACTCGTCCGCGATGTAGAGGGCGGCGAGAATAGCGACTTTGCGTGAATCAACTGTGAGCGTGCCGGAAGAAATCTCGCGCATGCGCTGATCAACGTACTCGGCCAATCCCTTCAGGTAGTCAGGATCGCCATCAGACCGGACCGTATAAGCCTGGTCGTAGATTTCGACCTTAATAGTGGGTGTCGCAGCCCAGGCGGTGTTTCCGTCCGGGTCCGATGTGTCTCTGCTCATCCGCGCAATGCCTCCGCAATTTCAGGATCGGCCGCGGCCACCACGTCGAGCATGGTCTGGACCCTGGCTCTGATCGCTTCGCGCTCGACCAGCAACCGCTCAATCTGATTTACGAGCGCCTGCTTATCTCCCCCAAGATTACGGACCGTGGCGAGCTGGCGTTCCAGATCGTCCTTTTCCTGGCGCAGGGTCTTGGTGAGCTCGATCGTGCGATAGATTTTGTCTTCGAGGTGCGAGAATTTTTCGAGTCCGTTCAGTGCCACCATCAGTCGTCTCCTGGGCTTAAGACCTGAGCCGTTGAAAAGTCTGGCTGATTATCCGACTTCACCCGCGCGAGCGCAAGACTAATTTGCGCAGTAGCAAGACACTAGATTCGGTCAGTGCTTCGGCGCAGGTAATGAGCTCAGTACTATCTGCGGGAGCAGATGCATCCTGCACTCGGCGCGCATGTTGAGCACTTGACCCACCCGCTCGCGCGGGTGGTACTGACCTCTTCACGCCGAAGGCGTGACATGTAATAGCCGCGGGCAACGCCCCGGGTTAAGGCCCCAGAGTCAATATCGACCCTGAAAGGGTCGCATAGAACGTGCGATCATTCGACCCCTTCAGGGTCGACGTTTATACAGGGAACGTGATCCGGGGGCGTCGCTCCGCTTTGCCCCCGGCTATTTTGTTTGACGCCTTCAGCGTCAGATCAGCAACTTCCTCTGAGGACGGTGATCATGAGCGCAGGTTCACAATTGAGGCAATCGCAGAAACTAAGACCCGCGCCTCGCTTCAACGAATTTCGGCCATGAACTCTATTTTTAGAGCGGACACAACCGCGATGTGCATCCTGTCGACTTCTTCATCCCTGAGAGTTCGATCCGACGCTCGATATTCCAGGCGCAGCGTGACCGAACGCTTGCCTTCCGGAATCCCTTCACCTTCGTAAGAGCCCACGAACCGGGTGGCCACTAGATTCTCGATCTTGAGATTCAGAGTGAATGCCAGTAGCTCGGCTACGGTGACTTTGCGATCGAGGAGCAGCGAAACGTCGCGCACGATCGCCGGAAACCGAGGCAAGGGTGAATAGAGCGCCGGAAGCTCTTTAATCTCGAGCAGCGCCGTGAGATCGACTTCCGCGACGAAGATGGGCTGGCGAAACTTATAAGCGCCGGCGAGGCTCTCAGTCAGGCAACCAATTGACCCAACGCGCGCGCCTTCAATGCTAATTGCGGCCGACTGGCCGGGACGCAGATGTTTGACGGCCGCGATTTTGAAATCCAGCGGCGGAAGATTCATCGCCGCCACCGCCGATTCGATCGCGCCTTTGAGATCAAAGAAATCCAGTTCGCGCTCAGCCTGCGCGCGGTCCGCGGCCATCGCACCGCCGGTCGCCGCTAACGCAAAGGCCTCTCGTTCAAGCGGTAATTGACCCGGCTCGCTGACGACAAACACCCGGCCCGTCTCGAACAGGCAAACGTCGCGGACGCCGTGATTCAGATTGTGACGGATTGAATTTAGCAGGCCCGGCAGCAGCGTCTGTCGCATGCGCGAAGACTCTTCAATGATCGGGTTGGTGAGCGTCACCGCGCTTTCCCGTCCGCGTCCCGCAAACTCAGCAATCAAATCAAAGTCCTCAGTCAGCTCGGTAAAGCTCAGACTAATCGCTTCATCAAATCCGCGTCCCGACATTGCCTGGCGCAAAGCGCGCTTGCGCCGCTCGCTCGAATGATATTCGCCGGCCAGGCTGGCGGGAGGAAGTGCGGTCTTGATCTGGTCGTAACCTGTGTGACGCGCTACCTCCTCGACTAAATCCTCTTCGATAGCCACATCGTGGCGCCATGAAGGAATGGTGAAAATGAGCCTGGCAGGATTGTCTTCGCGAACCTCAAAACCAAGGGCCGTTAAGATGCGCAACACCTCCGCCCGGGGAACTTGCAAACCGGTTATTGCCTCGACGCGCTCAGGACGCAACTCAACGCTTTTCGCTGGTAAAGCAGCGGGATAGACATCGAGCACGTCCGCGGTCGCCACGCCACCGGCGATTTCGCAGATCAAAGCCACGCAGCGTTCCTGCGCGCGCAGGACGCCTTCGGGATCGACGCCACGTTCGAAACGATGCGAGGCTTCCGTATGCAGGCCAAGGAGCTTTGCAGTGCGGCGCACGGAAGCAGGATTGAAGTATGCGCTCTCGATCAAAACGTCCTGCGTAGTGCTTGAGATCTCGGATTCTTCGCCACCCATTACGCCGGCGACCGCCACCGGTCGCGTGGCGTCAGCAATCACCAGCATCTCGCGCTCGAGTTTGCGTTCCACGCCGTCCAGCGTCTTGATCGTTTCACCTTTGGCGGCGCGGCGAATGACGATTCGGGACTCGCCGAGTTTCGCCAAATCGAAAGCATGGAGCGGCTGACCAAACTCGTGCAGCACGTAATTGGTTATGTCGGCAACGTTGTTAATGGGACGCTGGCCGAGGACCTCCAAAAGCTTCACCAGCCATTCCGGCGACGGCGCAATCTTCACGCCCCGGATAACTCTGGCGGCATATCGCGGACACAAATCAGGGTCGCGAATCTCGACCCTGGCGAGGTCGCTGATTTTGCCTTCTGGGTTTTCGACCTTGGGCTTTGGACTGTGGACTGTGGACTTCTCTATGACCGCGAGTTCGCGGGCGATACCAATATGAGACAGACAATCACCGCGATTCGAAGGCACTTCAACATCAAGCACGTGATCACCATCGCGTTCTTCGACGGCGTCGACCGCCAGACCGACATTGGTCAGCCGTTCCCTCACCTCCTGGGGGTCGAGCTTTGTGGCGGTCAATTCGCGCTGCCAGTTGTAACTAATAAGCATTTGTCAGTGGTCAGTGGTTAGTTGTTTTTTGTTGTTGTTGCTACAGACGAAAGCAACTGACTACTAACAACTGACAGCCTTATCGAAATTGCTCTAAAAACCGAACATCGTTCTCGAACAACAAGCGAATGTCGTCAAGTTGATAAATCCGCGCGCAGGTGCGATCGATGCCGAGGCCGAAGGCGAAACCGGTAAACTCTTCTGGATTCACGTTCGCCGCGCGCAGCACATTCGGATGGACCATGCCGGAACCGCCCAGTTCAATCCAACCTGAGCCCTTGCAGATGCGACAGCCACTGCCGCCGCAATTGAAACAGCTGTAGTCAACTTCGGCGCTGGGCTCCGTAAACGGAAAGTATGAAGGTCGAAAGCGCGTCCTGGTCTCCGGGCCAAAAAGACGATGGACAAACTCTGCCAGCGTGCCTTTCAAATGCGCCATAGTGATCCCGCGATCGACGCACAATCCCTCGACCTGAAAGAACATTGGATTGTGCGTCGGATCCGGCGTGTCGCGACGAAAGACACGGCCCGGCGCGATCATGCGCACCGGCGCGCCGCGCCTTTGCATCGCGTGAATCTGCACCGTCGAGGTTTGCGATCGCAGAGCAAACCCGTCGGTGGTGTAGAAGGTGTCCTGCGGATCGCGCGCGGGATGACCCTCGGAAATGTTGAGCGCGTCGAAATTGTAAAAGTCAGTTTCGATCTCACGATCGTCTTCGACGGCGTAACCGAGCGAGACAAAGATGTCCTCGATTCGCTCGCGCATCAAAGTGACTGGATGCAGGTGCCCGGGACGCGGGCGACGTCCGGGCATGGTCACATCGATGCTTTCGCGTTCGCTGCGCGAGGTTTCAATTAGGCGTTTGCGATAGTCCTCTTCGTCATCGAACCCCTGAACCAATACCCCTTCTGTTTGTTGAATCCGTTGACCAAAATCAGCACGTCCCTCGGCAGGAAGCCGACCAATCGATTTCTTAAGGTTTGCGAATTCGCTCTTCTTTCCCAGGGATTTAGTCCGTAGATCCTTCAAATCCTGCAATTGCTTTTCGGCTTCTGAAGGCGAAAGCGTGGCCCTGCCCTGCGCCTCAATATTATCAAAGCGGGCCTTTAATTCCGCACGCACCGTCTGACTAATATGATCCAACTGCTCGTCGGGCGTTTGTTGAGGTTGTTGGTCGCGCATAGTGAATGTCAGCGTTTCAGTTATTGCCGACCCGTCTCCGTTACAGAACCGCGAGCGGTAGCGAGCGGATCAAAAACTCACCTTGCCTGATTAGTCCGATGATAGAGCTTCCAGTAAAATCAAAAGAGTTTTCCAAGTTGAATCTTTGATCCGCTCGCTACCGCTTGCGGTTCTGTACCAGTTTGCACGTGTTCCACGTCCGCGAAGCGGACGGACGAAAACAGCCCAGCAATTCAGTGCTGGGTAAGCCGATGCAGAATGAAATCAAAGGCCCGCGAAACGGGCGACAGAAGCTACAGAACCGGGAGCGGTAGCGACCGGATCCCGCAGCTCAACTTGGAAAGAAAGCGCAAAACGGAGCCAATGGTTCACGGTTAAATGTTGGTGTCCGGTTGCTACCGCTTCGGGTTCTGTAACCAACACGCTGCCGTCCGCTTTGCGGACTACTTAGTCAAAATATGAACTGCGATCCCACCGATGAATCGGTGGGCTATTTTCGTTCGTCCGCTGCGCGGACTGAAACCGTGCCGAACTAGGGCTTTTTCCTCGTCGCGACCCACTTGCCCGACAACTGCCCGTTGTAATCGTAATCACCCACCAGTTTTCCATCGACCATTGTACCGACCAGGGCTGTCTGGCCGTTGGCCGACTCGAGCACAAGAGCCAACTTGCCGTCCTTGAAAGTCCCGGATGAAATCGTCGAATTTCCCAACTCCGAGCTGCTGCTTCCGGTCACTTTGTCGCCGTCTACTTTCAGCGCGAGGGTAAACGGAAATGCCTGGCCTTGCGCGTCCGCGGCCGCGTCCCACTCGCCCGATAACAAATCGGCGGCCGCGGGCGATTTCTTCACTTCGGCGATCGGCGGATCGGTTGCGGCCGGCACTTTCTGAAACTCAACCGCGCGCGTCCTGGCGCTGGTCTTCCATTCGCCCACCAGCTTGTCACCGCGAAGTTGTAACGCCAACACACCGGCACTGCCAGCCGAACCAAACTTGATTGTTAGCTTGCCGTCAACTATCTCACCAGAAGTGAAAGGTTGCTCGCCTTGCGGCGTAACCAGGCGTCCGGAAAGTCTGCCATTCTCGGACTTGATTTCCATGGTTAAGCCGATATCGCCCTCAGGACTCTTCGCGTTCCCTTTGTAGTTGCCGGCAAACTGATCAGCACCGGGTGGCTTCGAAGCGGGCGCGCCGTTCTGTCCGAACAGGACGAGCGGCGACAGCAGCAAGAGCAAGAAGACTGCCGCTGATTTCGAGGCTTTCATCCGGTTTAGCAATTGCCGTTTCATACCAGTCTCCTTTTTATTCTCTTGAACTCAGGCCGCCGCGCGGGCCTCCGGTTTATTCTGCAAAGCTGTCTTGGCTTGCGCGGCCAGTTCGGTGAAGGCTTCGGGCTGCTTCGCGGCAAAGTCCGCCAGGATCTTACGATCGAGTTCGATTCCCGCCAGCTTCAATCCGTGCATGAACTGCGAATAGTTCAGGCCATTGAGCCGCGCGGCGGCGCCAATACGAACGATCCACAGCGACCGGAAATCGCGCTTCTTCAATTTGCGTCCGGTATAAGCGAAGTTCAAACCGCGCTCGACAGATTCTTTCGCTGATCGATAAAGCTTGGACTTGGTTCCGCGATAGCCCTTGGCTAACTTCAGAATTTTCTTCCGCCGTTCCAGGCGTTTGTTTCCTCTTTTTGCTCTCGGCATAATTACTCTCCTTCAACTATCCGACAAACTCGAGTTTGTCGCTACGCTTACGCTCAGTGCCCGGACAAACCGAAGTTTGTCGGGCAAATTCTTTATTTTCTTCCGTACGGCAGCATTCGGTTGACGCGCTCGATGTCGCCATCCGCCACCAGAACATCTATATCCAAATATCGTTTCCGTTTGTTGGTTTTCTTGGTCAAGATGTGCCGAGCGTGCGAATGTCCGCGCTTGATCTTACCCGTGCCCGTAATGCGAAAACGCTTGGCCGCGCCTTTATGTGTCTTTAGTTTTGGCATAATTGCTCCCTTTCAAAATCTCAAGTTCTCAACTTCAAATCTCAACTCTTCGATCTCAGATTTCAAATTTGAAATCTCACCGGCCGGCGCCGGCCTTTCAAAACATCTTAAGCAGGCGGCTCCTCGCCGGACGAAACCGGAACCGGCGGATTCTCCCCGGACGAAGCCGGAGCCGGCGGCTTCTCGCCGGACGAATCCGTAACCTGAGGGTTCTCGCTGGTCGCAGCCGGCGCCGCCGCTGCGGGTGCTGGCCCACTTCCTCCAGTTCCCTGGATTGCCGCGGCGCTGCCGCCCGGCGCCTGATTCGTTGATCCTCCACTTCCTGATCTCTTGCTCGGGGCCGCCGGCGGACGATCAGGTTTGGCGCCGCCCTTATGTCTCTTCGGCCCAAAGATCGTGAACATCTGATTGCCCTCCATCCGGGGCCGCATTTCAACTTCGCTGACGTCCGCCAGGTCTTTTTCCAGCTTTTCCAGAATGCGTGCGCCCAACTCGCGGTGCGTCATCTCGCGACCGCGGAACCAGATGGTGGCCTTAACTTTGTCGCCGCCAGTCAGCCACTCGCGCGCGTGCTTCATGCGATAGCTGTAATCGTGCTCGTCGGTGCCGGGACGAAACTTAACTTCCTTGACGGTGATGACCACCTGCTTCTTCTTCGCTTCGTTTGCCTTCTTCTTGTTCAGGTATTGAAACTTGCCATAGTCGATGATCTTGCAAACGGGCGGCTCGGCATTCGGCGCGACCTCGACCAGATCCATACCCTTCTCGCGCGCAGCACGAATGGCGTCACGAGTGTCCATGACCCCAAATTCTTCACCGTCTTCGGCAACCACGCGCACCTGGGGTACGCGAATCCGTTCGTTAATTCGTATGACCGGCGCACGGCGAAAATCGGGACGACCGCGGCCTCGAAAACCTGTAGCTATTGCTGCACCTCCTCAGTTAGGAGTCCCAAGTTTCGAGTTTGGAGTCTCGATTCATAGCAGAACCCGAAACCCGTAACTCGAAACTCGAAACTATTCGTTTTTGAGTGCGCGCGTTTCAACTAACCGCCGCGCCATTTCCTTAAACTCCTCGAGTGACATCGCGCCGATGTCACCCTTCGATCGCTCGCGGACCGCGACTTTGCTTTGCTCTACTTCGCGGTCGCCGAGCACCAGCATGAACGGGATCTTTTGCATCTGCGCGTCACGAATCTTCGCGCCAATCTTGTCACTGCGAACGTTAACCTCGACCCGTAAGCCCGCGGCGCGCAGCTCCTGCGCGATTGTTTCCGAATACTCGTTGATGCGATCCGTAATCGGCAGCACGGCCACCTGGACGGGCGCCAGCCACAACGGAAAGGCGCCGGCATAATGCTCAATCAGGACGCCGAAGAACCGCTCAACCGATCCGAACAATGCCCGATGCACCATCACCGGCCGGTGCGGTCGATTGTCTTCGCCGATGTATTCCAGTTCAAAGCGCTCGGGAAGATTGAAATCAAATTGGACCGTCGTCAATTGCCACAGACGGCCAATAGAGTCTTTCACCTTGATATCAATCTTTGGCCCATAGAAAGCCGCCTCATCTTCCATCCGTTCATATGAGAGATTTTGCTCTGCCAGAGCCTCAACCAGAGCACTCTCAGCGCGGACCCAGTCCTCATCGGAGCCGAGATACTTCTTCGTAGATTTGGTCCCCCTGACCGACAGTTCGATTTTGAATTCATCAAAGCCGAAGGTACCGAGCAGAGCGAAGGCAAACTGGATGCAATCGACGATCTCGCTGCGCACTGTCTCGGGAGTGCAGAAAATGTGCGCGTCGTCCTGCGTGAAGCCACGCACCCGCATCAGGCCGTGCAGAGTGCCGGATAGTTCCGCTCGATAGCACGTCCCGAGTTCGGCATATCGCAGCGGCAAATCACGATAGGAGTGCTGAGACGATTTGTAGATGCCGATATGGAATGGGCAGTTCATTGGCTTGAGCCTGAACTCCGTTTCCTCCAGCTCCGTGGGCGCAAACATCACGTCTGAATAGTTCTCTTCGTGGCCGCTCAACTGCCAAAGGTCGCGCTTGGCGATGTGCGGCGTGAAGACCAGGCCATATCCGCGTTCCACAAGTTGCTCGCGCAGATAGTCCTCCATCTCTTTACGAATGGCGCCGCCCCTGGGATGCCACAGCACCAGGCCCTGCCCGTATTGTTCCTGAATTGAAAATAGATCAAGCTCGCGGCCCAGCCGGCGATGGTCGCGCTTTTCGGCTTCTTCGCGTTGCTTCAACCAGGCGTCGAGTTCCTCCGGCGTGAAGAACGCCGTGCCATAGATGCGCTGCATCTGCGGATTCTCGGCGTCGCCTTTCCAGTAAGCTCCCGCCAGCGACAACACCTTGAATGCGCGCAGCCGATTCGTATTCGGCACGTGCGGCCCGAGACAAAAATCGATGAAGGGCGAACCATCGATGTAATAGACACTGACGACCTCGCCGGCTTTCTCATCAATCAATTCACGCTTCAAGGGCTCGTCTCGTTCGGCAAAGATGCGCAATGCTTCAGCTTTTGAAATCTCATCCCGCCGGTAAGGCATATTGCGCTTGGCGATGTCGCGCATCCGCTTTTCGATCACCGGCAGGTCGGCTTCGGTTAAGGTCTGCGGCGCAATCACATCATAGAAGAAGCCATAACGCGGATCCTCAAGGAGCGCCGGCCCAATTCCCAGTTTCGTGCCCGGGAATAAATCGAGCACAGCCGCCGCCAGCAGGTGCGCGGTCGAATGACGTAGCACGTCGAGACCTGCCAGGGTCTGCGGCAGCACCGGCTCGATCCTTACCACCTCTCCATTGGCTTGCGAATCGAGAGTGTATGCCAGATCGACTTCGCGTCCATTGACGCGCGCAGCCAGCGCCTGCTTCGCCACGTCGCGATCAAGCTTCTTCAAAGCTTCCCCGACCGTAACCGGCGCAGGCATCTGCGCGGATGGACCACCGTTGAGTTGTACGTTAATCTCGCTCATCTCTTGCTGATCTTACAGAAATCAAGAGCGTCTTGAATTCGTCTGCGGCTTGGCCGCCTGACGTGCGGAAAGGCTATGTGCCTTTCCGGTTGCGTATCTTCCTAAGCTTCCTGCGAGGCTGCGCCTCGCAGGAGAGGCATAGCCTCCACTCATTCAAGACGGCCTGCCGGAAAGCCTGAGGCTTTCCGCACATCGGGCGGCAGAGCCGCGTAAGACTAATCGCTCCAGCGCTCCCGACTCACGATTTACTATTCACGAATTACTAATTGCCAACGATCGGATTCGATAGGAGCGCCTTCGCCGCCGGGCCGCCTGACTGGGCCCAGCAATCAAAATGTGAATCGAGTGGTTCGGCGATTCATGACGAAGGTCTTCCGGAGCTTCCTATCAAAAATTCGAATCAGACAAGCGTCACGCCCGTCCGTCGTATTAATTACGAAGATGAATCTTAGCAAAGCCCTTCCAGAGCGTGCAAGTGTCGGCAGGGCCGGGGCATGCCCCGAGCTTCGAGAGACTCGCTTGCCGAGTGGGTGGAGTCAGTACCGAGAGCGGTAGCGACCGGGTCTCAATCGCGCGATCTCGACCGAGTGACGTGTTGAGACCCGGTCGCTACCCCTCTCGGTACTGACCACCTCATCCCTGAGCCAAACGAACCGGATTGCGATAGTATGTGCGCCCAGCAAACCGACTGATGAACTTTGAAGGAGAAATGAAGATGAAGCGCGCATCACGCCCCCTGACACTGGTCTTATCCATAGGATTAGGTCTAACGGCCTGTTTCGTAGTTAAAGCACCTGCGCAAACTTCGGCGCGGAACGCGAAACCTGGCGCTGCGGGTCCCAACAAAACGCCGAAGCCAAGTGCCGACAACTCATTTGATGCCGAGGAGACCACTTCACGTGAAAGCGAGATGCGCCCGCTGATCGAACGCTACACGGTCGATCGCGGCAGTCTCACGCGCTCGTATCCGGTATCAATGTCACCAGCGCGCGCGGCGCGGTTTAGACAGCTCTATTCCGACTGGCTGGCTCAACTTCAGAAATTGAATTTCGATGCGATGAGCCAGGAAGGCAAGGTCGATTATCTCCTGCTCAAGAACCATCTCGAATATGAGACCCGACAGTTAGAGATTCAAACGAAACAACTCGCTGAGATTCAGCCGCTCGTCCCTTTCGCGACGGTCATCATTGGTCTCGAAGAGGCGCGCCGCCGCATGGAGCCGATCGATTCGGCCAGGACCGCGGCCTCGCTTACAAATCTCAAGAAACAGATCGATGACACCCGCAAAGCCGTTGAAGCCGGGTTACGGCCCGAGCGCGGAACGACAACCCCACCCGAAGGTCCCGAGGTGATCAAGGCCAAGAAGACAGTCGCGTTCCGGGCCATAGGCGCAGTGAACACTCTGCGGAACAACCTGCGCAACTGGTACACGTTCTACAACGGCTACGATCCGCTGTTCACCTGGTGGAACGAAGAGCCTTACAAGAGCCTCGATCAGACGCTCACAACTTATGCCGCTTTCCTGAGTGAACGCGTTGTGGGTTTACGCTCCGAAGGAACCCAAACCGCCGGTCCAGCGGCGAATCGCGGCACCGGCGGCGGCCCAGGTGGCGCCGGATCCGGGCAGGGCCCGGGAGGTTTCGGACAAGGACAAGGGCAACAGCGCGCGGTGGCGCCGGCCAGGGCAGGCGACGCCAGCGATATCGTCGGTGATCCCATCGGACGCGAAGCGCTCTTAAGCGAACTGCAGTCCGAGATGATTCCCTACACGCCCGAAGAACTGATCGCGATCGCGCAGAAAGAAATGGCCTGGTGCGAGACAGAGATGAAGAAGGCCTCGCATGACCTTGGTTATGGCGATGACTGGAAGAAGGCGCTGGAACACGTCAAGACTCTGTACGTGGACCCGGGCAAGCAACCCGAGATGATTCGCGATCTCGCTTTGGAGGCGATCAAGTTCGTCGATGACCACGACCTCGTCACCGTGCCTCAACTTGCGCGCGATACCTGGCGCATGGAGATGATGACGCCTGAGCGTCAACTAGTGAGTCCGTTTTTTCTCGGTGGCGAAACGATTTTGGTTTCCTTTCCGACGAACACAATGTCGCACGAGCAGAAGATGATGAGCATGCGCGGTAATAACATTCACTTTGCGCGCGCCACAGTGTTTCACGAGCTGATCCCCGGACATCACCTCCAGGGCTTCATGACCGCGCGCTACAAACCTTATCGCGGACTGTTCGGCACGCCGTTCTGGACGGAAGGCAATGCGCTCTATTGGGAGCTGTTGTTTTGGGATTTGAAGTTTGCCAAGACGCCCGAGAATCGCATCGGCATGCTCTTTTGGCGGATGCATCGCTGCGCGCGCATCATTTTTTCCCTCAGTTTTCACCTCGAAAAGATGACACCACAGGAGTGCATCGACCTTCTGGTTAATCGCGTTGGTCACGAACGCGACAACGCAATCGCGGAGGTGCGCCGGTCGTTCGACGGCAGCTACGGACCGCTTTATCAGATCGCCTATCTGATTGGCGGGCTGCAGCAATACTCGCTTCATCATGATTTGGTGGATTCAGGCAAACTGACCAACCGACAATTCAACGACGCGCTGCTCAAAGAAAATCGCATTCCGATTGAAATGATCCGCGCGATCCTGACGAATCAAAAGCTGACGCGCGACTTCAAATCCAATTGGAAGTTTTACGGACCGAGCCCGGCGGGAGTCCAGCAATGAACTGCGCTTGAAGCTAGTGTGGTGTCTCAGAAATTCGCTTAATTGATTAATCACCGGGGCACTAGCCAATCTTGTTTAGCGAACTTTAGAGACACCACACTAAGGAGCGATCGAGAATGGCGGCGGCGTGACGATCGGGGCCTTTGAATGCGCGCTGTCTGCGCGACGCAGCGAACGCTTTTGCTTTTCATTTTTTCGAATCGCTTCGCTGCTGGAAGTTGCGGGCACACTTACTGTGCCGGTCGCATCAACGCGTGACTTCTCAGACTTGCTCGGGTGCACTGTGACGCTACCGCTTTGGTCTTTGCCTGAAGTCGTCCTGGCATAGTCCAACAAAGAAGCCTTCGAATCGATCCAGTGACCAAAACCGTAGAACGCGCCCGCGCCGGCGGTCAAAAAGATCGCCAGCACGGCAGCGATTACGCCGGGGCGTCGACCGTGTTTAGGAACCAGCCAGGCTGTCTCGGCAGGCTTCAATATTGAGTAACTATCGAACGGATCAAATGACGCAGCGAGCGTCTTCCTGACCACGGCCGTGTTGATGGTCGAGTCACCCGCAGATTCAGTGATACAAAGATCGGCGGCGGGCCCGACCGCCGCCTCCCTGCGACCTACTCCGCGCAACGCTCCGCGAAACTCGCTGGCAGTCCGATAGCGATCTTCCGGACTGAGTGCCATAGCACGACAAAGAATTGCAGCGATCTCCTGACCGACGGCGCGATGAACTTCGTCGGCCGGCCTGAGCGGATCTGACTTTGCATGGGCCAGCGCCGCGGCCCGCGTCAGCGCATCTTGAGGTTTGACCCCGGTAAGTAAATGATAAAGCGTCGCGCCGAGAGCGTAGATGTCGCTCTGCGGCGTCGTCCCCTGATTCTGAATCTGTTCGAGTGGCGAATAGCGCCGCGTATACCCGAAGATGCTGGTCGAAGAGTTGCTGCCGGAAGGATCCGGCGTCTGCGCCTTGGCCAGGCCAAAATCGAGCAAGGCAATCTGCCCGCTCGCGGTAACTTTCAGATTGTGCGGTTTGATATCTCGATGGATGATCTGGCGGTCGCGCGTGTGAAGATAAACCAGCGTATCAAGCAACTGGTCAGCCCAGGCGATCACCTGGTTGCGCGGGAGCGGCCCGGGCTGGGCGGCAATAATCTCAGCCAGGTCTACGCCCGCGATAAACTGCATCACCAGAAAAGCCCGATCGCCTTCAGTGAAGTAGTCACTGACGCGAGGCAAGGCTGGATGATGGAGCTGGGCCAATAGACGTGCCTCCTGCTCAAACTGTCGACGGAGCCGATCATCTACTGAGAAAGTTTCCTTCAGGGCAACGACCGCATCAAGTCGCTGATCGATTGCTTCGTACACCGCACCCATCCCGCCTCTACCCAACTGCCGAACGATACGGTAGCGGTCTTGCAGGATGGCGTCTGGCGCCAGCACAGATGAACGACTATTCAATTTACTCGCGGGAGCAGACGGCAATAGGTTCTCCATTCCGAGACCGAAATCAAGGCCCTGCGGGATCGATGCCGCAAGCCTCACCAAAGTATTCGATCGACTACCCTGGACATCGAGGCAAGTATTGGGGCGGTACTTTCCGGATTACCGAGAGGACTCTAAGACTGACAGACAGTGTTTACTGACTGTCAAAAATGAATGGGAAGTCAGGGCTGGTTAAAGCAACTTCCTCGCCTTCGACTATACGCTACGGGCAGGAGCAAGAACAAGGGCAATATCGAGGAGATCGGGTGTGATATGGGTCCCGAGAGAAGAGCCAGTTCTGTCGATTCCAGCTTTCACACCGCCTTTTGATAAAGATACTTCTGAAAGCCGGCGAAGACCTTTCCAACACTCAGATGAACAAAAAGCCGGCGACAGGTCACCGCACTCCAAAACAAAACGGCGAGACAGAGAATCCCGCCGCTTTTGGTTTTGTCAGACCAGTTCAGCCTGACGGTAGTTTCGATTTTCGAGGCGAGGGTCTAGCAGGTTGCTGAAAAAGATTGTAGAGCGGTCAACAGCAGCAAGACGATCCACGAAACCACACGAAATAACTCGCAGCAGGGGTTCTCTTAGTGTCGTTTTAGTGTGGTTTCGTGGATCGTCATTGCAGTTTTTCAGCAGCCTGCCGGGGGGCTTACGCCAGGCTAGCCCAAAGCAGCCGGCGAGGGCGCCCGCGTTCCCAGTGAGCTCATGCGTGGCGTCTCATCCAATACTGCTCGTGGCCGCGCTTGGCCCAGGCCCAGAACCTACCCTGTTTAATTTTGGCCGGATCGTCAGTCCGCAAATCCTTGTGTAGATAGATCGAATCTTTGCCGTCCGTCTCAAGCACCAACGTCAGGTCGTGATCATAAACCGCTGAGACGGCGCGGCCAGCAATTTCAGCCGCTATGTTTTCCGCGGCAATTTCAGCCTGCTGCACTGCCATGTGGCCCATTTTTGGTCCGGGAAGACTTACGCAGTCACCGACCGCGTACATCCGCTCGACACCCGTTACCCGCATGTTCGCGTCAACCGGGAGATAACCTTCGGCATCCGTAATTCTGCTATGAAGAACCGCGCCCTGACCAGAGAACGGAGGAATCACCATTGAGAGATCGCAATTCATCTCGCGACCGTCATCGGCGATCACGCTGTGGGGCGTAATGCGGGTGATAGGAAAGTCTGACACAAACTCGATCCCGCGGGATGCCATTGCCTCGTTGAGCGCTTTGCCAACCGCAGCGTCGCCGAACATCTCCTCCGGCGTTTCATGACTAACAATGGTAATCGCTGAGCGGTCGGCCTCATTCCGTCCTTCGATCAAACGCGAGAGCGCAAAGGCCGTCTCGAATAGCGGCACTGGAAGTCGCGCGCCCGGGCAATAACCAAGCAGTATGTGACCGTGCTGGAAGGTTCGCAGGGCCTCGCCGAACTTGAAAGCTCCGTCCAGGTCGAGTGTGTGGTGCGCATATTCGAAGAAACCGGCAATCCGCTCCGTGGCCATGCGCCGGCCCAGCGCGAAAACCAGATAGTCGTAATGCATTTGCCCGGTGAATTCGCCGCGGGCGATCGTCACGTGGCGTTTGGCGGGAGCAATGCGGGCAATCTCGCCTTCATGGAAGGTTATTCGCCGGTCGAGCATTGCCTCACGCAGATCGAATGAAACGTCGTCCGGCTCGCCTCGCCCGAATGCGAGCCGGACCAGCGCTGGATAGAAAAGAAACTTCCTCGATCGCGATACCAAAACAATCTGATGTTCGCGTTCAAGCTTTCTCGCCAGCGATTCGGCGGCGACGACTCCTCCAAAGCCGCCACCAACAATTAGGACCTTTGCCATCTCAGGCCGCCCTTACTTCTCCCGTCCGGTGATTGCGAATGCGCACAACTTCAACGGAACATTTCGCGTGGGAAACGATGGCTTGAGAAACTGAACCCAGCAGAAACCGGTGCCATGCCCCATAGCCATGCGATCCTACAACAATCAGATCAGCCGTCCAGCGATCAGCTTCTTCGAGAATTATTGAACGCGGTGAGCCGGGTAGAATGTTGCCGGTGACCTTGACTGAAGAATCGCAAGACTTGGCGAGTTTAAGCACCACTGCATGCTCAACTGCCTCGGCGTGTTCGCGCGCAGCGCGATCCAGGGTCTCGAAATAGTCCGGCGGTAGGGCCCAGGTTTCCGGCGCCGGCGCCAGCGGCAATTCGTACGCGGTGATTACTCGGACCTCTGTGTCCTCAGGCCAGACCCGTGCGGCTACTTCATCTACGGCGGCATCACTGTATGGTGATCCATCGACTGCTAGAAGAACTCTCATGATTGCTCCTTCCGGTGGCACAGACTTTAGTCTGTGATTGTCAGTACCACGTGCGTCAGCGGGTGAGTCAAACACTCAATACCCAGGTCGACCGCTGGAACCACCCGCTGACGCAGGTGGTACTGACCTTCCCACAATCACAGACTGAAGTCTGTGCCGCCATTTCAACGCGCCTCACCCAAATTTGTCAGAGCAGCTTGCGAGACCGTCCGGTCTACTCTTTCGGCCACCTTCTCTGTTTTCAGCTCGGCAACGACTAGCGATTGTGAATGCCTTAGCGGTCGCGCGACCAGCACCGGACAGGGCGCCTGCCGCAGCACGCGGTCGACGTTCGATCCGAACAGCGTGAGCATGCCAAAGCCGGCACCGTGCGCACCGATGCAGATTAGATCGATCTGGTTTCTTTCAGCGTAATTCAGAATCTCGCGATACGGCTGGCCTTCGCTGACTGCGTGCTTGATCGAGCACCACAGATGCGCTTCGCTGGGCACGGCTTTCTGCAAGCGGCTCGCGGCTTTGTGATAAGGACCGTCGTTGCCCAGCGGATACCAGGCGATCTCGGCCTCGTCCAGAGTGAAGCGCGGCAGAACATGCAGCAAGTGCAATTCGGACTGGTACTCTTGCGCTAAACACAACGCATAAGTCAGTGCCAGCTCAGAGTAATCAGAAAAATCGTAAGCGACCAGGACCCTCTTCAAATCGATTTCCCGAGTTGTCGCCCCAACCCATTCACGCTCGTCGGCGTGCGTCACCATCACCGCGCAGGGCGCCGTGCGGCTGACCGATTCCGCGGTCGAGCCGAGCAGAGCCGCCCGGTGCGGTCGCCGGCGAGAACGCATTACTATCAAATCAACTTTGAGCTCCGCGGCCTGCTCCGAAATTGCTTTTCCCGGATCCTCGTCAGAGACGACGACGCCTTCCCAGTCCAGATTCAGCAGATCTCCCGCCCCCAGATGCGGGATTATTGACTGCTCGAGCAGCGCCTTCGCTTCACCATTGACCAACCCCGCACCCGGCGTGTCGGGCGTGCAGTGGAAAACAATCAGCTTTGCGTCATAGGCGCGTGTCAGAGCCAGGGCGTAGCGCAAAGCTTCGTCCGACTCAACCGTAAGATCTGTTGGACACAGAATCCGCTTGATGGTCATGAGCTTTGCATGGGGCCTTCGCGCCCCTCCTCCTTAGCAGTTCTTCCTTGAGCAACGACCGTGCCGAGATCGTGAGAGCGAAGTTTCTGAGAAAAGTTGGGTTTGATTAGCGGTGCTCAAGGGCTTTCTGAGGTCTTTTACTCAATCTGTGGGAAAGTTTGCCCAAGACACCGAAGCCACTCAGGAGGCGGCCCGCCCGAAAGGAACGTAATCGGGTTTCCACATTTTGCCGCGGACCGTTTGTTCCAGCTTGTCGAGATCAACTTCAGCCAGGCCGGCGCGCTGCGCTTCGCGGGCAACTTCCAGCGCCACTTTGAATGAGATTTCGCGCACCTGCTCCAACGGCGGATAGAGTGGCCCTTCGGGGTCATGCAACACCGGTGCAAATTCACTTAGCACGCGCGCGGCGGCTACGAACATGGCGTCGGTTACCCGGCGCGCGCCAGAGGCGATCACCCCCAGCCCGACACCGGGAAAGATAAACGAATTGTTGCACTGCCCAATCCGAATCACGCGGCCTTCGTGAACGACGTCCGGAAATGGACTACCGGTGGCGATCACCGCCCGACCTTCAGTCCAAGCGAGCAGATTAGAGGGAGTTGCTTCGCACTTCGAGGTAGGATTCGAAAGCGGAAAGATCACCGGACGCTCCACATGTTTCGCCATCTCGCGAACGATCTCTTCGGTGAAGGCCCCGGGCTGCGCTGACGTCCCAATCAGAATCGTGGGCTGCACATTCTTAATCACGTCGCCGAAGTTGAGTTGCGAAGGATCGTCCACTTTCCAGCTCCGGGTCTCCTCGATGGCATGAGCATATTTCTGCTTGAATGGTTCGACCTTGGTCCGTCCCGTGAGCACCAAACCCTGGCTGTCAACCAGCCAGAGTTTTGCGTGCGCTGCGACCTCTGCAGTGCCCTCAACCAACATCGCCGCCACGATCTGATTACAGATACCGATCGCCGACGAACCCGCGCCGAGAATGACTATGCGCTGCTCGCTAAGTTTCGAGTGCGTTAGCTTTGTCGCCGCCAGTAACCCGGCGACGGTGACAGCGCCTGTTCCCTGTATGTCGTCATTGAAAGTGCAAAGCCGATCGCGATAGCGTTCGAGTATCCGGGGGGCATTTTGCTTTGAAAAGTCTTCCCATTGCAGCAGCACGTGCGGAAATTTCTGCCCGATCGCTGCGACAAAGACTTCGATAAAGTCGTCGTAATCTTTCCCGCGCACCCGTTCATGTCGCCAGCCGAGGTACAGAGGATCGTTGAGCAACTCTCGGTTGTCAGTTCCAACGTCGAGCAGAATCGGCAGAGTTCTCGCTGGATGAATACCTGCGCAGACCGTATAGATTGAAAGTTTACCGACCGGGATCCTCATCCCACCCACGCCTAGATCTCCCAGACCGAGGATGCGTTCGCCATCGGTCACCACGATTACTTCAGCGTTTTCCGCGGGCGCATTGTTGAGCAGCGCCGGAATCTCGTCGCGATAAGGGTAAGAGACGTATAGACCGCGCGGCCGGCGAAACACATGGCTGTATTGCCGGCAGCCCTCGCCTACTGTCGGCGTGTAGATGATCGGCATCATCTCAGTAACATGCTCCTGCAAGAGCCGGTAGAAGAGTGTTTCGTTTCGGTCCTGCAAGGCGGCGAGAAAGATGTAACGTTCGATGTCGCTGTCTTTACGCTGGTAGTTTTCGTACACCCGCGCCAGTTGTTCTGCGATGGTCGAAGTATGCAGCGGGAGCAGTCCCATTAAACCCAGCTCGCGCCGCTCTGCTTCGGGGAAAGCGCTGCTTTTGTTCAGCAGCGGATCGTCGAGTAGTCGTTGGCCGGTAATCGAGATGGTCTGTGATTCTGATTCAGTAGACTCCTGTGCGGGCATAGCCGAATTCATCTTGCAGTTTCCTTTCGTGGCTACGCTATCGCGCCTTCAGTCTTTCCATTACGTTCCGCCATCGGCACATACTCTCTGGTCCGTTGGCCCAGATACACCTGACGGGGGCGCGCGATTTTCTGATCGGCATCCCCGAGCATTTCGGCCCATTGAGCCAGCCAACCCGCGGTGCGGGGAATCGCAAACAACACCGGGAACATGTCCACCGGAAAGCACAGCGCCTTGTAGATGATTCCCGAATAGAAGTCGACGTTTGGATAGAGTTTCCGCTTGACGAAGTACTCGTCTTCCAGCGCGATTCGTTCCAGTTCGAGCGCCACGTCGAGCATTGGATCCTTGCCCGTAACCTCAAACACTTCATCCGCGACCTGCTTAATTATCCGGGCGCGCGGATCATAGTTTTTGTAGACGCGATGACCGAATCCCATCAGGCGAAACTCCCCGGCCTTCACGCGCTTGATGTAATCCGGCACTTTATTGACCGATCCGATCTCGCTCAGCATCCGCAAGACCATCTCGTTCGCGCCCCCATGGAGCGGTCCATACAACGCGGCGGCGGCGCCAGCCATTGACGAGAAGGGATCTGTCTGGGCGCTGGCAATGCTGCGCATCGCGTTGGTGCCGCAATTCTGTTCGTGATCGGCGTGCAGAATGAAAAGCACGTTCAGCGCGCGCTCGATCACCGGATCCGGCTTGTACTTCAGCTCCGTCGTCTTGAACATCATGTTGAGGAAATTGCCTTCATAGCTCAGGTCGTTGTCCGGATAGGCATACTGCATCCCGATCCGGTGCCGATATGCGAAGGCCGCAATAGTCGGCGCCTTGGCGATCAGCCGGTAGATCTGTTTCCAACGCGCCTCTTCATTGAAAATATCTTTCGCATCGGGATAGAAAGTCGAAAGCGCGCCTAACATGGATATGAACATGCCCATCGGGTGGGCGTTGTAGTGAAAGCCGTCCATGACCTGCTTGATGCTCTCGTTGATGAAGGTGTGATGAGTGATGTTCCAGGTCCAGTCTTTGAGTTGTGATTCGGTGGGCAGTTCGCCGTGCAGCAGGAGGTAAGAGACCTCCAGGTAGCTGCTCTTTTCGGCCAGCTGATCAATCGGAAATCCGCGATACTCAAGAATGCCTTTATCGCCATCGATGAATGTTATCCGGCTCTTGCACGAGGCAGTGTTCATGAACGCGGGATCGTAGGTCATCAAACCAAAGTCGTCGTTAGACACTTTGATCTGCCTCAGGTCCAGGGCTTTGATCGTTTCGTTTTCAATGGGAAGCTCGTACTGTTTTCCAGTGCGATTGTCGGTAATGGTTAGGGTGTTGTTACTCATCGTTTCGCATCTCACTTTCCCAGACCCGCGCTAATCTCCGCTGCGAATAGCTCGCGCGCCTGCTTCAGCAGGGTGTGTTAACGGAACATTAGCGCGAACACGGAACCGTTTCAACGGTTTGCCCGGGAAGCCGTTGAAACGGATCATCAGATCAATCGGCGGCTTTCGCCACCGTGCAAGAGCAAGGCGCTAGTGAATCGGGAAACCAACTGATTCTCCTGCTCAATTCAGTGACGCGATGGTCGCATACGCCACGTGTTGACTAACCGGCACCAGATGGGATTCGGTGCTGCCGCCAAACTGAAATTCTCTTAGCTCGGTTTGTCCCGAACTAGAGAAAGTTCGCACTGTAAAGCCGGCAACCTTCGTGCGTTCCACCGGCGTGCAATGGAAAGAAATAACCAGCTTGTCCGGGATTTCGGCGACACCTTTATAGACGAATGTGCACGCTTCTCCGCGGGCCATCGCCGCGTCGTCATGGACGAACAGGTATTCGCCTTTCAGCGTCACGCCCATGAGTTTCACTGGCTGGCTGAATGTCATTATCGCCCGATCCTTCTTTACAGTATTGGCGGCGTTGGCAACCGATGGTGCCGCACTGCTGCTCAGAGTGACGGCACAAAGAAGTGCGATGAACAATAGAAAACTCTTCATGATGATCTCCTTTTCGACTGCATGTATCTTTTGACGTACATTTAGATAACCACTGAGAAGTTGCAACGCACGTGCCGAGACAGCTTCGTCGATTTGCCCTTTATTTACCTGGATGAAACGCCTGGCGGAGACCTGTGCTGCGAAAAGTTTCCCAACCGGCGGGAGAAAGACCGCAATGTTCGGCGGCTGGCTCTGCTCCGATTCTGCGGAACTCAGCCAATTCTTACGACAAACCGGTTTCGGAATAAGTCTTGCTCCGCGTCGCTGCACCAACACGAGTTAGTGCTTGGCTAAGAACATTTATTTGCGAGTGGGGTGAAATCATGGACGGGATCTTGCTGCAAACTGTGGAAGGCCTGGGGGACGCGCCGCTGGTCCGCACCGGCTGCGAGATTTGGGAATGGTTGCAGGGCGAAAAGGAAGAAGTCGCTCACGAGCTTTTGTCAGACGGTCCGCTCTGCCAGACCGCAGTGAGCGGAGTGCAGGAAGCCGAAGCTCCGGAAGAAAACAGCCGTGAGATTGAATGGCGCCACCGCGGACACCTGGAAGCTCGGCTCCGCGAGATCAATGACGCGCAGGACCGTCTGATGGATGGCGCTTATGGCCGCTGCACGGATTGTGGTGCTGAGATCGACAGCCTGCGCCTGGCGGCAGACCCGGCCGCTTCCCTGTGTATCGCCTGCCGGCGAAGCATCGAAGCCGAAGCCGTATTCTGCACGCTGTGAGGCACTATTCCGGGTCCGGCTAATTCTCTGCCCTTCCTGCGTGTTAGGCGTCTCGGTGGTGAGTGTGATTCCATGTCCCTTCACCGCGCCGGCGCTAAGGCCCTAGGGATTGCCCTGAGAAGACCACTGCATCATGCAAACCAAGATCACCACACTCATCAAGCCGATCAACCACCGGCCCGAAGCGAATTCGATTTCAAAGACGCCCACGCGCTTCAACCAGTTGAAGCACATGATCGGCAATACGCCACTGCTCGCCATTCGCTTCGCCCTCCGCGGGAAGGAACGGGTCATCTATGCCAAGGCCGAGCACCTCAACATGACCGGCAGCATCAAGGATCGGATGGCCTTTCACATTCTCAAGCGGGCCTATCAGGAGGGTCACATTCAACCCGGCGACACGATTGCTGAAGCAACCAGCGGCAATACCGGCATTTCATTCGCGGCGATTGGCAGAGCGTTAGGCCACGAGGTGGTCATCTTCATGCCTGAGTGGATGAGCCAGGAGCGCGTCGCATTGATCAGAAGCCTGGGCGCGAAGATCGTTCCCGTTAGTCACCTTCAAGGCGGATTTCTCGGCAGCATTCGCATGACTGAGGACCTGGCGAATCAGCAGCCTCATATCTTTCTGCCGGCCCAGTTCGCAAACGAGGCGAACGTTGAGGCCCATGAGAAAACCACCGGCCCTGAGATCTGGTGGCAGCTCTACTTTCATTCGATTAGGCCCGACGCCTTCGTCGCCGGCGTGGGCACGGGCGGCACGATCATGGGCGCCGGCAAATTTCTTCGCGAGCGTAATCCGGCGATTAAGCTGCATCCTCTACAGCCCGCTGAATCGCCGACGCTTACAATTGGGCATAAGGTCGGCCAGCATCGCATCCAGGGCATCTCTGACGAGTTCATCCCCTCGATTCTGGAACTGGAACAACTTGACCCGGTAGTCAGCGTTCACGATGGCGACGCGATCCTGATGGCCCAGAAACTGGCGGCCGGCCTCGGTCTGGCAGTGGGAATTTCATCGGGCGCTAATTTCCTTGGCGCTTTGATGACCCAGAACGACATGGGCGACGACGCCGTGGTCACGACCGTCTTTCCCGATGACAACAAGAAGTACCTCAGCACGGATCTCCTCCGCGAAGAACCCGTGAAGCCTGCTTACTTAGCCCCCGAAGTCGAGCTACTGGGATACGAGGCGTTCAAACGAGTTTGCTTTACGTGCTTTGATGGGGAAGAGTGAGTGCTCGTCGAGCGCGGATTGTTTTGGAGTGCGCCGACTTGTCGGCGCTTTTTCTGTGACAGCAATTCCCAAAACGGTGACAAATCACCGCACTCCAAAAAATGGCGCCGCTGAGATCGCTCTCGGCGGCGCCTTCGATTGACTGCTGTATGCAGAACGAAGTTTAGCTTAGTTCGGACGCGGAACCTGGGGTCCGAACAACCCATGGTTGGCCCGGCGTGTCTTGATCATCTCTTCGAGCTTCGCTTTCTGCTCGGGCGTGAGTACGCCGGTCAACTGAGTACGCACGCCCTTTCTTGATTCTGCAAGTTGCCCGCGCAACTCCTTTGCCCGCGCCAAGCCCTCCGGCGCTAGCGTTCCTTGCCGCCATTGCTGAGTCAGTTGCCGGAGCTCCTGACGTTGCGCCTTGGTACTCTGCAGGTTGGTTTGAATGATCGACCGCGCCTGCTGCTTCTGCTGATCAGTCAGACCTAGCTGACGCAGGATGCGGAACATGGGCTGTCTGGCCCGCCGATCCGTTCCGCGTCTGGCCATGGCAGCCCGGCGCGTTTTCTGCACTCCTGCGGCAGGATTCTGTGCGGTAGTCTGAGTCTGCTGTGCCAGAGCTACGCCGCCAAAGGCCGACAAACTAATTGCCAGGCCGGCGACCGAAAGTTTCGTCCGTAGGAACATGTCTCTATTACTCCTTTAGGGTTATGTATTAAGTTACGCGAGTCTCAATTGGATATCGCTGGATATCCATGAATTAGAAGACGCCGCGAAGTATTAGACGCTTAGGAGACGTGTGTGGCCTGAGGAATTTCGGAAGTGCAAACAACAAGAACCTTACTGAAGTCGGTACTCCGAGACCTCGAAAGAGGAACTATTTTCTCAGAATTTGAACCGGACTGGTTCCGACATCTTGTTTCATCGGCTGCCTCGCCCCACAGCCTCCACAACCGTCACTGCAAGATGGAGCATTGATTCGCTTAGAGAGAGACAGTGAAGAAAGGCGCAACCAACCGCGCCGGCCCACATAGAGGCAGGCTAACAACAGTGCGCATACGACCAGGATTACTTGCCAGTCAAACATTTTCCAATCTCTAACTAAAGCCCAGCAGTCGCCCGCCCTGAAACGTGATCAAGGAAGCAACGTATGCCAGCACAAGCATGTAGGCCACCATAAAGAGTGGCCAGCGCCAGGAGTTGGTTTCGCGCCTGACAATCGCGACGGTCGACATGCACTGGCATGCGAGCAGAAAGAACACCATCAAAGACAGCGCCACCAGGGGCGTCCACACGGGCGAACCGTCCGCACGCTTGGCGTT
Source organism: Blastocatellia bacterium (assembly GCA_003168335.1). Classification (GTDB taxonomy): domain Bacteria; phylum Acidobacteriota; class Blastocatellia; order Pyrinomonadales; family Pyrinomonadaceae; genus UBA11740. Next base: position 373,404 of record PMSM01000014.1, read on the forward strand.
GCGCATAGCGTCAACCAATGACGACTTCTCATCAGAACGCTCACCAACGTTGTAAACAATGCTGAGCGTCGAAATGATCGTTTCGCGCGCCGCGAACGATGAAATCAAACCAATGCCGATCTTCCAGTCAAAGCCGAGCGGCCTAATCACAGGTTCGATCAGACGACCAGCCCGGCCCGCAAAACTATTTTGTATCTGTTGGCTCGATCCATCTGATCCGTTCAAACCTTGCTCTGATACTGCTGTCTGAGGGCTTGAGCTGTTCGCTACCTTCGCGCGCGGAAATGCAATAAGTGCCCAGAGCAGAATCGAGATCGCCAGAATCACCGTGCCGGCGCGCTTGAGGAAGACCGTGGTGCGAGTGAGCAGCGCGTGCGCGACGTTGCCGAAATCAGGGACGCGATATGGCGGCAACTCCATCACAAAGGGTGGCGGCGGCGCGTTAAGGATCGTGTGTTTCAAGATCCAGGCCACGATTATCGCTACCGTAATCCCCAACAGATACATTCCGAGAATGATCAGCGCGCCCAGGGAAACCACTCCGAGAACTTTCCGCCCGGAAAAAAACGCCGCAATCATCAGGGTGTATACCGGCAGACGGGCCGAGCAACTCATGAAAGGAGCGATCATGATTGTGGCCACACGATCCTTTGGATTCTCGATCGTGCGGGTGGCCATGATTCCCGGAACAGCGCAGGCAAAGCTGCTCAGCAATGGCACAAAAGCTTTGCCGTGCAAACCTACGGCGCGCATTAGCCGGTCCATCAGGAACGCCGCCCGCGCCATGTAACCGCTGTCCTCGAGAATCGATATGAAGAGAAACAGCAACAGAATCTGAGGCAGGAAGGCCAGCACGCCGCCCACACCCGCGATGATGCCGTCGGTCAACAGATCTGTGAACACACCGGCGGGAAGATGTGTGCGCACAGCATCGGCCAAGGCAACGAAAACATGACCTATCAGAGTCATCGGCAGGTTGGCCCATGAAAAAATCGTCTGAAAGACCAGCAGCATCACCAGCAGGAGAATCACGGGGCCAAGAATCTTGTGCGTGATCACGGCATCGATGCGATCGGTCACGCTCCTCTGCCCGTTGCTTTCCTGCTGCACCGCCCCGGCAACTACGCCTTCAATCCAGTCGTAACGCGCGATTAAAGGCTCCTGTTGCCATTGCTGATTCATTTTGGCGAGACGCTCGCGCGCCTGCTTCACCAATTCGCGACGATCTGGCGCGTCCGGAAGCTCGTCGCTGTACAGGTCCGTGAAGGCCCCGTAGCGATCTTCATCATCGCCGGCAGAAAGTAGACTCAGTTCGCTTTCCGCTTCCGGAGAAAGTAGACAAAGCTTCGCCGGCATTCGCGGACTGCCGACAACTTCGGCGACTGCTTCTGCCAGGGCCACAATCCCCTGACGCCGTTTGGCGACGACCGGAACCACACGAACCCCAAGCGCTTTGCTTAGTTTGTCGATGTCGATCTGCAATTTGCTTCGCTCAGCCAGATCGAACATCGTGAGCGCGACGACGATTGGCTGACCCGTCTCGAGCAACTGGGTGAGGAAATAGAAATTTCTTATCAGGTTCGTAGAGTCAACCACCACCACAATCACGTCCGGGGAAGGAATCGTCCGGGCTTGTCCCAGCAACACATCGCGGGCAATTTCTTCATCGAGCGATGCGGCATCCAGACTGTAGAGCCCGGGCAAGTCGATCAGTTGCGCCGGCGGCATTTCTTCCGACAGCGACCACCATCCGACTTTGCTTTCAATCGTCACCCCGGGGTAATTCGCGACCTTCTGTCTCAAACCCGTAAGCGCGTTAAAGAGAGAAGTTTTGCCGGCATTCGGATTTCCGGCCAGCGCGATCGTTAAGACTCGCGCCGGCGCCTGCTCGGGCTGAATAGTCTCGGTTGATAATGGAAAAGCTGCGCTCATTTGGGAATCGACTGATTGATTTGAAAGTGAATCTGGCGTTGTCTTGAATGGATCAGATCCCAACGAGGACGGTTATCGCGCGTGCTTCCGCACGCCGCAAAGCGAGCTGACAGTCTCGCAGGCACACCTGAATTGGGTCTCCGAGGGGAGCGGCCCTGACGACTTTTATGACTGCCCCAGGCACGATACCCATTTCCATCAGGCGACGCGCGATCGCGGTGGATCCCTGGACGTTGACGACTCGCGCCGCCAGACCCGAAGGGAGCGTATCGAGCGATCCTGATTCGTTAGGTTCCGGATTCGCTTGTTTATCGTTCTTCCTCAAATTTGTTTACTCCCTTTCAAGACGAAATTGAAAACCATTTTCAATTTCGTCCTCAAACATAGCAGCAACCAGCGCGCCACGCCAGCCCCAAACTATCCCCAGACGGACAAGGGCCCCTATTAAGCGTGCCGGCGACGCCCAAACATACGGGACACGTGCGACTTTTGGAGAGGTTTTGCAGTTTGCTCAACCACATCGAGGAACGATTGCACGGGCGGAACGCGTCTGACGGATAAGCTCTCAGTGGCCCCAGCTTGCGGAATTCTGCGCATTAGTCGGGCATATTCCGCAGTAAATCTCGGACGATGGTTCGAGAAAGGGGCTTCTTGCGCTGGCACAAACGTTGCTCGCTCCCCCGCCTGTACGCGCCACAAATATCTGACCGCAGCGGCGCTCGGAAAATAAATGAACACTTCCAGTTTCAGGGTCTCCTTCGGCGTGCGTTGTTTTGGGCCTGCTCGACAATTCGCGATCCTTATCTGCCGGCAGAGGCGGGAGGCGTCGCTGTGATCGGCAAACTGGATCAACGCTATCGCGAAGCCACCATAGTTGGCGCTGGAATCGCCGGCATGCTCGCCGCGTATGTCCTCGACAAGCGCGGTTACTGCGTCACACTCCTCGAACAGAATCAACGCGCGGGTGGGCTGATACAGACGACCAGGACTGATTGCGGGATTGCTGAGAGCGCCGCTCATTCGCTGATCGCGACGGAACCCGTGCGTGAGTTATGCCACGATCTCGGCGTCGAACTGATCGAACCGCACAAGGAAGCCCAAGCCAAGTACATCGTCCGCGACGGCCGGCTGCGACGATTTCCGCTTACGTTTGGTGAAGCGATCAGCGCCTTTGCACACGCCGCGTTCACCCGATCCACTTTCGATAACACGACCTACACCGCGACCGACGCCACGCCGGATCTGGAGTCGTGGGCCATGAAGCATCTGGGCAAAGCAGCGCTCGACTATCTGCTGACTCCTTTCGTGCGCGGGATCTATGGTGTGCAGCCCGCGGAGCTGGGCGTCGGCACCGCTTTCCCTTTCCTGAAGCTACCTGCGGGAAAGACTCTGCTGGGCGCCGCTCTAGCCAGACACCGAGACAAATCGTCAAAGAAGCAAACAAAACATCGGGCCGCGCCGCGCTTTGGCATGGGTGACCTGGTCGAGCATTTAGAGCGGCGGCTGGAACAGCGACTCGGCTCCAGGTTTTTGAAAGGCGAAAAGATCGACTATCTGCCGAACGCGCCGAATGTGATCATCGCCACGCCGGCGCACGCGGCGGCCAATCTCATTGAATCCGCATCGCAACCACTCGCCGACAATCTGCGTAGCGTTCGTTACACCCCGATCGTTTCGGTAACCACGTTCGTCGACCAGCGGGACTTTACTCACCCGGTCAACGGCGTGGGCGTTCTGATGCCCGCGCGTGAAGAGACCAAGTCGCTCGGCATACTTTTCAATTCCAGCTCGTTCGCCAATCGCGTGCATGACGAAGGACGTCTCGCTTCATTTACCGTAATGATGGGCGGCACTGCGCATCCCGAGTGGTTGGACGCATCCGACGCAGAAATTCGGCAAGCAATTAAGTTTGAACTATCGACGCTGCTGGGCATTCGCGAGCCGCATTACACGGTGATTCATCGCTGGCCCGCGGCCTTGCCGCAGTATTCGGTTGACCTGCCCAAGGTCTGGCAGAAAGCGCGCGATAGCTGGTGCGTCATCCCCGGTCGCATGCTGTTTGGTAACTACACGGGTCAGATCAGCTTGCGCGGAATGATTGAGAGCGCGGCTGGTCTAAGTTAACGACATTTGATAAAGGAGCACCCTGTTTTGGAGAAAATCAAAGCCATCGATTTTATGTACTATGTCGCGACGCCCGAGTTCATGGAAAAATGGGACCGCGCCAAAGAAGGCGAACTCGTCTGTCGCATGGAGAAAGCGATCGGCGGACTGCCGCGCTTTGTCTCGATCGAAGAGATGCTGCGGCAGATGGACGACGCCAGCGTGGAAAAAGTCTTCATCACGCAGTGCAAGATGTGGTCCTATTGGCGCAAGTGGATGTACATGGACACGCAACTCGAAGACGTCCTCCAGTACACCGAACAATATCCCGATCGATTTGTGGGGCTAGCCGGTTATAACCCATTTCGCATCAGGGAGAGTCTCGCCGAGATCGAACTCGCAGTCACCAAGCACGGATTCAAAGGCGTCTATGTCCACATCTACGGCTTCGACATCGCTCTGAACGATCCGAAGATGTATCCCCTTTTCGCGAAGTGCGTGGAATTGGATGTGCCGGTGTCGATGCAGGTGGGGCACGTGCTCGAGGCCTCACCCAGCGAAGGCGCGCGGCCGATGTTCCTAGATCGCATCGCGTGCGATTTTCCGGATTTGAAAATGATCGGCGCGCACACGGGCTGGCCCTGGGTCGATGAACTGCTGTCGGTTTGTTACAAGTGGGAGAACATCTGGTTTGGGGTCGACGCGTGGCTGCCGAAGTACCTTTCGCCGCAGATCATTCAGTTCATTAATAGCCGTATGGGTCGCGATCGTTGTATCTGGGGCACGAACGGTTTGCCCTGGAAAGAAAGCCTGAAACAGCTTGGCGACCTGGGCTTGAAAGAGGACGTGCAGAAAAAGATCCTGCGTGACAATGCCGTGGAGTTGTTCAAGCTCAGCAGCGAACAAGACTCAACCAAGCCACTCGTTTGTGTGAGCCAGGGAGTGGACACTCGGGCGCAGCCTTTGATGCCGGCACGCTAATCGAGAAACACGTGCGGGATATGGTCGATATGAATGACAAGACAGTAATCGTAACCGGCGGCGCCCGGGGCATTGGGCGCGCGGTCGTGCAGGCTTTTGCCGAAGCCGGGGCTGACGTTGTGATCGCCGATCTACGTTTCGAAGACGCCAATGACACGGCCGTGAAAATCAGTGGGACCTCTGGCCGGCGCGTGGTTGCGGTCCAAACCGACGTAACCAAACGCGAAGACATCGAGAAGCTCCGTGATGAGACGCTAAGAATGTTTACCAAGATCGATGTCCTGATTAATTGCGCCGGCTGGGATCGCCTGCTTCCCTTCCTCAAAACCACGCCGGACCTTTGGCAGAAAGTACTTTCAATCAATTTTCTCGGCGTCGTTAACATGTGCCACGTAATTCTGCCGCACATGGTGGAGCGCAAGCAGGGTGCCGTAGTCAACATCAGTTCAGACACGGGGCTCGTCGGGTCTTTTGGCGAAGCGATTTATGCCAGTTCAAAGGCCGCCATCATGGCCTTTTCAAAAACCATCGCCCGCGAACATGCCCGCGACAATATCCGGGTCAACGTGGTCTCTCCCGGGTTATGCGATACGCCTCTAATTGATGAAATGCGCGCAGACGAACTCACCGCGAAAATTCTTGGTTCGATCGTTAACTTTATTCCCTTGAAGCGCCTGGGACGGCCCGACGAAATTTCTCCACTGGTCGTGTTTCTTGCTTCTGACGCGGCCAGCTACATCACGGGCCAGGTCTACAGCATCAACGGCGGACTGAACATGGTTGGGTGAAAACCGATGATAGCCGACACGATCAATTACGGAGACACCATCTCGGATCTCAACTACGGCTCGGCCGTTCGATGTGCGGAAAGGCTCAGCCTTTCCGATACGGTCGCTCAATTTGTTCTGGGAGGCTACGCCTCGAACCCTAAGACCGAGGCATAGCCTCATCAACACAGGTTAGAGGGCCGGAAAGGCAAAGCCTTTCCGCACATCAGGCGGCAAAGCCGCAAACGACGTAGGGAACGATGCAAACTTAAGCTGAAGCGCTACCCAACTGCGCATTGTGAGTTGAATCAAAAATGACCGAACCAATCTTTCACGAATGGCGAAACAGATCGCTCGACGATGCAATCTACGAATGCCGCGAGCTGTTTGAAGACACCACTTTTCCAACCGTGAAGCGTTGGCGGGAACGCGGCGGAAAAATAATCGGTCATTTCCAGGTTAACTTTCCTGAAGAGATAGTTCATGCCGCTGGTCTCTTGCCATTCAAAGTTCGTGGCGCTCCCATCGACACTGTCCAATCGGACTCGCACTTTGGATCGTACCTCTGCTCGATTCTCAAGACCTCGCTCGAGCTCGCCCTCAGTAACACTGTCCCGCTTGAGATGTTCGTTACGCATCCCATTTGTGACGCTGCGCGCAACCTCGGGGCCGTGTGGGGACGCAATGTTTCCTATCCATGTCAGATTCTGTATCTCCCGCAGAACCCGAACTCGCCGCATTCTGTGATCTATCTCCGTGGTGAGTACGACCGGTTGAAAAGGTCCATCGAAGAGATCTCCGGAGAGACTATCACCAACGATGCGCTCCGAAATTCGATCGCTGTCTTCAACGAGAATCGCCTGCTCATGCGTGAGTTGTACGACATAAAAAGGGATACTCCCTGGCTCATTCCAGCCGATGAAGCGTACGTGCTCGTAGCGCTGGCCGGACTAATTCCGCGCGAAGAACACAACGAACTGCTGCACACGTTGCTCCCGCAGATTCGCGCGCGCAGTGCGCGGACGCAGGACAAAGTCCGGGTGGTGTTCGAAGGTGGTTTCTGCGAACAGCCGCCGCTGGACTTGATTCGCGCCATTGCGCGCTCGTGTTATGTCGTCGATGACGATCTGCTGATCGGGCTGCGCTGGTTGCTCGAAGACGTTCCGCTCGACGGCGATCCGCTGACAAATCTGGCCGAAGCCTATCTCGAAAAATCTTCATATAGCCCGGTCCAACACGATCTGCGCAAGCCAAAGGAGAAGATGCTGCTGGCCCGGATGCGAAACGCGCGCGCCGACGCCGCCATCATCACGGCCGCCAAGATGTGCGAGCCGGGCCTCGAAGAGCAGGTCGCCTACACTCGCGCGCTCGACGAAGCAGGCATTCCGTATTTCGTCGGCGAATTTGAAGAGAGCATGACCAGCTTTGATTCCATGGAAATCCAGTTGGAGACGTTCGTCGAAAATATTTTGTTTAGCTGATTGTCCAAAGACATGACCCAGACACATGACATCGTCGGCCGCGGCAATCGTGATGGCGCGGCGCTGTTTCAAAAGTGGTTCACTGAACTGAATCACACCTCCGACGTCGGCGGGCAGGCCGCTTACGTTTTCGTCATGGGTAGCATGGCCGAACTGCTACGCGTTTTTGATCTGCCGATTGTGATGCCGGAGATAAACTCGCTGCAAACCGCCGTGCGTCGCGTCGCGCATGAGTACCTGGACCAGGCGGAAGACTATGGCTATTCGCCGGATATTTGCGGGTATGTCAAAGCCGACGTCGCCGTCCAACTCAGACACGGCGAACATCCGATGGGTCGCATTCCGCAGCCTTCGCTCGCGGTGCTGACGAACGCGTGCAACACGTACATCAAGTGGGCGGAAATCTGGGAGCGCATGTATCACATTCCGATCTTCACCCTCGATATTCCGGGAACCCGGGCGTGCGGTAAACAGACCTGGCCCGGAGAAAGTGATTTCGAGAACGATCGCAAGTACGTCCTGGCCCAGGTAAAAGAGCTAATCACTGTTTGCGAAGGTCTCACCGGAAAGAAGTTCGACATCGATCGTCTGCGCGAGACTTTGCAGCACGCAAATGTCATGAGTCGTGGCTGGCGCCGGGTGCTCGAACTGAACCAGAGTACGCCGTCGGTCTTCAACGCGCTCACCGACGGAACGATTTACCTGGGCGTGTCGAATGGCTTCCGCGGCACATCCGAGGGCGCGAAGTATTTCGAAGATCTGGTCGAAGAGATGGAGTTCAAGGCCGCGCAGGGCATCGGCACGATGACCGACGAAAAGTACCGCCTGCTATTCGTCGGGGTTCCGTGTTATCCGATCTTTCGGCGCTTTAACGAGCTATTCAGTGAATGGGGCGGCACGTTCGTGAACTCTACTTATCTTTGGTTTGCCGCGGGTGGAGTGGCCCAGGGGTACGAATACGATCTGAAGCGGCCACTCGAGAGTTTTGCCGAAGGGGTTCTGATCTACGTGCGCAATGCCATGGACAGCATGTTCTATCAGGAGCAGGCACTGGCCCAGATGATCGATCCGTTTCACGTCGACGGCGTGGTGTATCACCCGATCAAGAGTTGTCGCACGGTCTCGACCGGACTGGCTGACGGTCGTCGCGCGTTGATGGCCTCGCGCGACATTGCGAGTCTGTTCATCGAGTCGGACATGATGGATCGTCGCGTGGTGTCAGAGGCCCAGCTGAAGAACCGGGCTGATGCGTTTTTTGAAGGACTGGCGTCGCGGCGACTGACCGCCGCCCACTGAGTCCCGTTTAGAGTTCAAGCTTTAGCTTGCCACTGGACAGGTGGTCAGTACCACCTGGCAATCAGCAACCTAAGGGTGAACTCTGAACCCACCGAATAGATGGAGTTTGTATGGCATACGCAGCCGGCGTTGACGTCGGATCAACTCAAACCAAAGCAGTCATCATCGACGAAGCCAGCGAGATCGTGGGGCGGGCGCTGATCGATACGGGCGCGAACGTTATCGCTGCCGCCGAAAATGCTTTCGCCCAGGCCCTCGACTCCGGTCATCTCGACGAACGCGAGGTGGAATACGTGATCGGCACTGGCTACGGCCGCTATCGCGTGACGTTCGGCAATGCCCAGGTAACCGAGATCAGTTGCCATGGGCGCGGCGCAGTGCACATGTTTCCGAACACTCGCACGGTGGTCGACATGGGCGGCCAGGATACAAAGGCAATTCGCGTGAACGCGACCGGCGAGATCGTCGACTTCTGCATGAACGACAAATGCGCCGCCGGTACCGGCAGGTTTCTGGGGGCGGCGTCTGCCGCGCTCGACATTCCGCTCGACGAGTTAGGCGAAGTGGCATTGCGCGCCGAGCGAGCGGTGAAGATCAGCACGACGTGCACGGTCTTTGCAGAGTCTGAAGTTCTCTCCTGGCTGGGTAAGGGGAAGAAGATCGAAGACATCCTGCTAGGCGTGCATCAATCGATCGCGGCACGCTCGATCGGTTTGCTACGGCGCGTCGGGATCGAGCCGGAAGTAACCTTCACCGGAGGCGTCGCCAGGAACATAGGGATGATCGCAGCACTTAATAAAGGAATGGACCTGAAGGTGAACGTAAGCCCTGATTCGCATTTCATCGGCGCCCTCGGAGCGGCCCTGTTCGCGCTGGACCACATCCGCGCGAGCCGCGTTCCCGTGGTGCAGGAAGTTGCTCAGGAAGTCGCCTAGCAGGACGGGCATCACTGCCCACCGTACGCATGATTGGAAAAACTTCGGACCGGATACCTTCTATGACTTACACCGTGGGCATCGATGTCGGCTCTACCTATGCTAAGGCGCTAATTCTCTCCGATGACTTTCGCATCGTTGGCAAGGCGATGGCCAACACCGGTTTCAAACTCGCGGCAGTCTCGCGCAAACTGTTCGACCTGTCGCTTGAACAAGCCGGCCTGAAAGACACCGATGTTGCCTACGTGGTTGCGACCGGCTTTGGCCGCCACATGGTTCCCTTCAGCAACGTGGCCGTGACGGATCTAACGGCGAGCGCACGGGGCACGGCATTTCTGTTTCCCAACACTCGCACGGTTCTGGATGTCGGCGGGCAAACCATGAAGGCGAGTCGACTGGACGGAACAGCGAAAGTGAAATCTTTCCGGCTGAACGACAAGTGCGCCGCGGGCACGGGCGCATTCATCGAAAAAACCGCACGCTACATGGGCTACTCGACCGAAGAGATTGGGCCGCTCGTCGCCACCTCGAAAGTGGCCGTGCCGATCTCCGGCGTCTGCGCTGTTTTTGCCGAGTCCGAGGTGATCAATCAACTATCCATGGGCGCACCACCAGCGGACATCATGCATGGAGCGATCTCGTCGCTCGTCGATCGTTCTGTCCAATTGATGCGGCGGGTACAGATGGAACCCGAATACACACTCATCGGCGGCATCCTGCGCTTCGGCATGATGGCCCGCGTTGTGCGCGAGAAGTTGAACTCGGAAGTAAACGTTCCCGAAGGCGAGATGGTTCAATACACGACCGCTCTGGGCGCGGCCATCCTGGGCCACCAGCGCTTGCGAAAACTGAAAGAAACCGGTGTTGAGGTTTCCCGCGTGGCGGAAACAGTGGCGGGGGTAAGCCGGGCACCGGTCTTCTGAGGGGCCTGCAAGACTGACGAGTGGACTCTCTCAGAAGTGGGAAAGCTTTCGAGCAACGCTCATTAAACCCCGGCTATCTCATGACTGATAGGCTAAAGAAGTTTTGCCCTAACTGCGGAGACCGAATAAAGCGTTCAACGACTCGATGTCCGTATTGCGGCCGGCGCGTGATTACCGCCGGATTGGTTCTTAAATACACCATCATCGCCGTCATGATACTGGCGACAGTCTTTCTTGTGTTGCTCTACTTGAACAAGAGCAAGTCCCATTAGGACGACCCTACCAGAATCTGTTATTACTTTCCGCATAAGTGTCTTTTTGGATATCATGATGGCCTTGGGAGGAGCCCGACTGACATGAACTATTTCCCTTCGACAAATCGTGTTTCCCAATCAGCAAAGGTGCGCGTCACACTAGCGGTTCTATGCTTAATGATAGTCGTGCCCCTACAAATCGCCGGACAAAAACGTGTGCCGGCAGTGGCGGCGAAGGTCACTCCGACGCCGGATGCTTTAGTCTTTTCTGATCGCACCTGGGTCTATTATCTGGAGGCGAATTCGTCCGTGCCGCGCAAGCTCGCCAGGGGAAACTACCCCGCGCTGTCCCCTGATCGACAGCGAGTGGCCTACTGTCTGCCACAGAACTCAGACGTAGCGGCGCCGGCGGCGGCCACGGTGATGTTGTTTGATCTGGCGACTGGAAAATCCACCACGGTCCTGCGAGCAAATGCCTGGATTGCTCACCTGCGCTGGTCGCCGAACGGCGAACGAATATCTTTGACGCTGGCGCTTTCTTCGGGTAAGCGCGAGCTGGACACGGTGGCGCCTGACGGTACCCACACGCAAAAGCTCATCACCGGAGGCGAGCAGGGCACCGACGACATCTTCAGCCCCGTCTGGGCGCCTGATGGACAGAGCATCTATTTCCAGGACATGAACAATCTCGTTCAGGTCAGTACGTCAGGTGAGGTTCTGGCAAAGACTCCCCTGGGTCCGATCACGGAAGAGAAAGAAGCAGTTACCAGCGCCGATTCGTTCGTCCCGTCGCCCACCGATCCGAACGGGCTGGCTTACACCAGGTCAGTTCCGGGCACGCCATTCTTCGAGAAGACATTTGGCGAGCCAAACACCGCGCTGTTTCTCTATGACAGGCGCACAAAATCACGTCAGCGGCTCACCACGCCCGAGGTGTTGGCGATGGACCCCGTCTGGTCGCGCGATGGCCGATTTATCTACTTCACCGGCTACCGGGATCGCGAAGGACGCGCCAGCTATCCGTTCAAGATCTATCGCATCGCTCGCGACGGAACCGGATTGATTCAGATCACCAGCGGCGAAACGCCGGATGTTTAAGACCCTCCCGTGACATTGAAGGCCCGTAGGGCCGGCATGCAATAGCCACGCCCGTAAGGGCGTGGATCACAGACGCCTCAGCACGACTGAGCGCCGAAGGTGCGGCACGAAACAATGATTGATGGGATCGCATGACATAGAGTGTCGACCCTTCGGGCCTCAAGGCCGGTCAAGACGATCGCGACCACGCCCTTACGGGCGTGGCTATTACATGCCGGCCCTGCGGGCCTAAGCTAGCCTCGTTCTGCGAAAAGTTTCTCATCGCTTTGCGCAAAAGCCCTCATTAAGAACCGCCGACAGCTTGATAAGACGCCGCAATCCAAGTATCGCGCGGGCACAAAGATTGCTCTTTGACCAAAGCGAAAGGCTGGTCTCGTTACCATGCGCGGGACGACATTAGAGAGATCTCATTCAGATCGCCGATTGGCAGCTTCAATCGGTCCTTTGGTTTTCGCGTTGTTTCTGCTGCTCCTGCTCACACCGTCCAATAACGTGTCGGGACAAAAGCTTTCCCACCCCCACTTAGAGTCCCCTGAGATAGTCGAGGCCGAGCAACGTCTGGCCGACCTCGGTTATTGGCCCGGCCCGGTTGATGGAGTCTTCGACGCCGCTTCAAGACATGCCTTGATTGCGTTCCAGAAGATGGAAGGACGCAAGCGCACCGGCATTCTGACAACCGGGGAATTGGCAGCGCTACGCTCGGCCAGCCGTCCAGAGCCGCGTGACAACAGCTATGCGCACATCGAGGTCGATCTCAAACGTCAGGTGTTGGTGGTCGTGGACGCTGAAGGGAAAGTAACCAGAGTCCTTCCCGTTTGCACCGGCAATGAACAGTTCTACCTCGAAGACGGCCGCCGTAATCGTGCGCACACTCCGCGTGGCCGCTTCACGGTTACTCGAAAGATCAATGGCTGGCGCCGGAGCAAACTCGGCTTGCTTTACTATCCAAGCTATATCATCAACGGTATCGCCATTCATGGCAGCCCCTCGATCATGACTTATCCGGCAAGTCATGGCTGCATCCGCATTCCGATGTTCGCCGCAAAGGAACTCAGTGAAATGGCGCCGGTCGGAACGGTAGTCGTGGTTTACGACGATTGACGAGCGTTCGCTGCGAGCGCTCTGGTTAGGTTAAGGCGCAAACCCGCGCGATGGCGCGGCTGGCGCCTTTCGGATTTCGAAACCAAAGAAAGGTGGAATGATGAGCACTACTATTATGGTCGACAAGGCGGCGGATCTCGCCGGCCCAGGTATCGGAAATTACGAAGAGCTAGCCAAGGTACTTCCCGACGATTACAGCTCGTTGCTGGACCCAAAACACACCCAGGAAGCGATCACGATCCTCAAGCGTTACATCGAAGACAATCTCTGCCGCGAGCTGAAGCTGATGCGCGTGGAGGTTCCCTTGATCGTTGACGTGGAATCCGGGGTCAACGATTATCTGGATCGCGATGGTTCACGCACGCCGATCCAGTTTCACATCTCAAACGACCACGACCAACATCCAATGGACGCCCAGGTCGTGCAGGCGGCGACCAAATGGAAACGGTTGGCGCTAAAGCAATTTGGCATGAGGTTGGGCGAAGGTCTGATCACCGACATGCGCGCAGTGCGCAAGGATTATTTCCTCGATCACGATCACAGTGCCTACGTGGACCAGTGGGACTGGGAAAAAGCGATTACTGATCAGCAGCGGAATCTGGATTATCTGAGAGAGACGGTCGAGGCCATCTGGAAAGTCATCAAGGGCGCCGAAGACTTTGTTCATGGTCTGTTTCCACAATTGAAGACCGACAAATATCCGAACCTGCCTGAGAAGCTCACGTTCCTGCACGCTGAAGAAATACTGGAAAGATATCCGGACCTCCCCCGCAAGGCCCGTGAGACGGCGATCCTGCAGGAGTATCCGGCGGTATTCATTTACGGTATCGGCTGGAAACTGAAGGACGGTTATCCGCACGAAATGCGTGCCGCGGACTATGATGACTGGGTAACGGAAACCGTTTCGAACAATGGCAGTTCAATGCACGGACTGAACGGAGACATTCTGGTTTGGAATCCGGTAACGCGGCGGCGCCATGAATTGAGCTCGATGGGTATCCGCGTCAATGCTGAGACACTCAAGCAGCAACTCGAGATCACGGGCCAGCTCGATTTCCTCAAACTGCCGTATCACCAGGCGGTGATGAATAATGAAGTGCCGCTCAGCATTGGCGGCGGTATTGGCCAGTCGCGCACCGTCATGTTGTTACTCCGCAAAGCGCACCTGGGTGAGGTCAGCGTAACGGTCTGGCCAAAGATTCTGAAAGAGATCTGTCGCGAGAAAAACATTCACGTGCTGGAATAAGCGGAGTTGATAAGGCCTACAGTCGGAGCAAGCGCAGGGCCTTCCGGTCTTGCGCCTGGGTGAAGTTCAGTAAGCCAGGCATGCACTCGCTCCGGTCTAACAACAATTTCTTTGTGCGGAGCGATCAGCGGCGGCTAAATGTGCAGGCGTCAGCCGCCCGGGTTAAACCATCGCATCGACCATTTCCGGTCGCGTAGCCGAGCGAAAGCACAGTAGCGTCATGGCATCGTCAGCACTCTTGATGGCCAATGCGTGGTTCGCGCCGTCTTCCGTATGCTCGAGACTGACTTCGACTGGATTGAGCACAGTGTGCGTGACGTGCTGATTCGGTTTTCCCCCGATCATAATCTCTATCTTATCTTTGTCACCGTTGCCCAGCTCAGCAGTCACACCTTCGAGAGCCAGATCACGCTCTTCGACCTGCGCCCCAATGTCGGGCTGAAAAATTTCAAGGGTCACCAGGCAGCCTTCATGCTGGCGACTGAACCCGTCAAAGAACGACGGCCATTCGTTTCGCGCAATTTGTGTGGTTTTCACGGTAATGCTCTCCTTTCAGACTCTGGTGGAAAATGAGATCAATTCCGACACCATTTCACGCGAGCCAGTTTGTTCTCATGCGAAAAATCGTAATGGACCGTGCCTCCATACGCCTTCTCGAGTGCGTGACCCAGGCGTTGCGCCAGGTGCTCAGTCGTAGTCGCCAGCGTTAACTTTGCGTCTCCGTCCTCTTTCCAATCCATGATGCGGCCCAACGGATTGTCTTCAGATGCTCGCTCTGCCTCGTTTCGCAGCAGTCGCTCAATCTCATCGCGATGCGCGATCACAAAGGCGCCTTCCACGTGGACATATCCGCCCGGGTTACCACTTTGCTTTTGTTTGCACGCGGGACACGTGGTTAGTCTTGCTGGACGCCAGTGTTCCGGCTCGCGTGTGCCGCGATCCGCGTCGGCCGCGGTCCAGCGCCGGCTCGCATAGACGGCGCCGCACGATTCACAGACCGCCGGCTCGCGGGGTGCGCGGGCTGTGTGATGGCGGCCGGCTTCGTGATCGACGCGTTTCGTAAAAGTTGTGTTGGTGTATCGTTTGTTGCTTCGCATTGGTTCCCTCATTCAATCCGAAAATGCGTTGCCAGGAATGCTTAACTTCACTTATTTCACAGCACCCCTCGTGCCATTTTTCTTTCGCCGATTTCGCGCACATTTCCGCCTGAACCCTACAACGAGGCCTGCGAAGTTTCGCGCCATATGCGCGCTTTTCCCCATGTAGATCCGGCCAGATCACTCAATTAAGGCCCCACTTGTTTGCTGCCCGGTCGGCATGGGCATTGCTCAAATTTGGAGTGCGGCGACTTGTCGCCGCTTTGGTCTGCGGCGGCTTGACGCCGCATTCTCTGAAGGACGCAACAAAGACATGGTCGCGACAAGTCGCGACCTACAAAAGCGGCGACAAGTCGCCGCACTCCAAAACGGGCGGCTCGCGCCTGAATCATGCCGCCGCTGGTAGCGCGTAACATGATCAAAGTAATCATCAACGGCCAACCCAAAGAATTCACCGCAGGCCTTTCCGTGCTGGCAGCGCTTTGCAGCATTGGCCTCGAAGTGCCCTCCATCTGTCACGATGAGCGACTGAAACCGATTGGCAGTTGCCGCCTGTGCCTGGTCCAGGTCGAAGGCAGGCCGCATCCAATCACCGCCTGCGATAACCAACTCGTCGACGGCATGGTCATTTCAACGCACACCGAGGCGCTCGAAAACGAGCGACGAATGCTCTTGAGGATGTTGGCTCAGAATCATCCCAGCAAAGGCCTGCGGGAGTTTCCCGGCAAACAGTTCTATCGTTACGCGCTGCAATATGGCTTGACCGAAAACGATTTCAAAGGCGAGCACGATCCGGCCCTGCTCGACGATTCTCATCCATACATTCATGTCGATATGTCGCAGTGCGTCACCTGTTATCGCTGCGTGCGCATCTGCGAAGAGGTCCAGGGCCAGTTCGTCTGGCAGGTGGTAAATCGTGGACACGATACGAGAATCGTTCCGGACTCTGGAACAACCCTGCGCGCGAGTTCGTGCGTCAGCTGCGGCGCCTGCGTCGACACCTGCCCCAGCGGCGCCCTCGAAGATCACTCGATCCTTTCGCGCGGCGTCCCGACCAAGTGGACCAGGACCGCCTGCCCTTACTGTGGCACGGGATGCGAGATGAATGTCGGCACGACAGACGACCGAATTGTTTCGGTTGCACCAGCGCTCGATGCCCCGGTAAGTCGCGGCCATCTGTGCGTCAAGGGTCGTTACGCCTTTGACTTTGTGCATGCTCCCGACCGGATCACCAAACCGATGATTCGCGAGCACGGCGAGTGGCGCCCGGTAAGATGGGACGAGG
Organism: Blastocatellia bacterium; assembly: GCA_003168335.1. Taxonomy (GTDB): domain Bacteria; phylum Acidobacteriota; class Blastocatellia; order Pyrinomonadales; family Pyrinomonadaceae; genus UBA11740. The sequence goes on from PMSM01000014.1 coordinate 389,903, forward strand.
CAATCTCTTTCATTGCGGGCCGGCTTCAAGGTGTGATTGCAGAGCATGGCGCGGACAGCATCGGCATTCTCGGGTCAGCAAGAGCGACCAACGAAGAGAATTATGTGACCCAGAAGTTCGCGCGCCTCGTTATCGGCAACAACAACGTCGATTGCTGCGCGCGGGTATGTCACACACCGACCGCGGCGGCGATGAAGCTGATGCTGGGCACGGGCGCGGCCACGAATTCCTATGACGATATTGAGAAGGCGCAGACGATTCTGATCTGCGGCAGCAACGCGACTGAGAATCATCCGATCATTGGGGCGCGAATCAAGCAAGCTGTTTTGAAGGGTGCGAAGTTAATCGTTATCGATCCGCGCGAGATCGAACTGGCCCGCTATGCGACGATTCACTTGCAGCCGCGTCCGGGCACGAACATTCCGCTGCTTAATGCGCTGGCTCAAACAATTATCGCGGAGCAAATCTACGATGAAGCATTTGGAAATAAGCGCGTGACCGAGCTGGAAGAGTTCCGCGTGTTCATAGAGCGATTCACTCCGGACTTTGCCGCGGGCGTCAGTGGTGTAAAAGCAGATCTGATTCGCGCCGCGGCCCGTCTTTACGCGACCAGTAAACCTTCGATCTGTTTCCACGGCCTGGGTGTGACTGAACACACCCAGGGCACGGAAGGCGTTATGTGCCTCGTCAATCTCGCGCTGTTAACCGGCAATATCGGCCGGCCGGGCACCGGGATAAACCCCTTGCGTGGTCAGAACAACGTGCAGGGCGCGGCACACATGGGTTGCGATCCGGATACTCTGACCGGAAGCGTGTCACTTAACGACGGCAGAGAACGATTCGAAAAGGCCTGGCAGGCCCGACTTCCCGAACAGCATGGATTGAACATGCTGGAGATGATGGATGCAGCCGCAGCGGGAAAGCTGAAGGCCCTTTGGGCCATCGGCTACGACCTTTACCTGACTAACGCGAATGCCGGCGCGACCGAACGCGCCTTGCGCTCACTCGACCTGGTCATTGTCCAGGACATGTTTCTCAACGAAACTGCGCGCGAGTTTGGAACTGTCTTTCTGCCGGTGGCTTCGTCGTTTGAGAAAGACGGCACGTTCATGAATGCCGAGCGTCGCATCCAGCGCGTTCGCACGGCGATCCATCCCATCGGTGAATCAAGATCGGACTGGGAAATTATCTGCGAAGTCGCGCGCGCGATGGGCAAGGGCGAATTGTTCGACTACAAATCAGCGGACGAAATCTGGAACGAAATCCGCGCGGTTTGGCCGGCGGGCAACGGAATCACGTATGAACGTCTTGAGAAAGGCGGACTGCAATGGCCCTGCGCCAACGAAGATGATCCGGGAACCGAAGTTCTGCATGAGCAGAGCTTTCCGACGGATAGGAAGGCCGCGCTGCGTCGCGTCCGTTACCGGCCGACGGAAGAAACGGTCAACAAAGAGTTTCCCTTTCTCCTGAACACCGGCAGAATGCTTTATCAATTCAATGCCGGGACCATGACTGGTCGAACTCCGAACAGCGAATTGCAGCCAACGGATTATCTGGACATCTGCCGCGAGGATGCCGAGCGCCTGCGACTTGAGAATGGACAAAGGGTCCACGTTCGCAGTCGTTATGGCGAAGCGCTGATGCCGATCAGAATCACCTCAAGCGTGAAAGCCGGCGAGTTGTTTGCTACCTTCCACTTTGCCGACATCTTCCTGAATCGCTTGACCAGCCCGCGCCGCGATCGCTACGTCAAGGCACCCGAGTACAAAGTCACGGCAGTCCGGATAGAAAGAGATATTTAGGGCGGGCTACTGCAAGAGTGAGGCGATCCACGAAATAACACGAAGCCTCACGAAGTCACGGAGAACGATTCAATTCGGGTTATTTCGAGTTATTTCGTGTCCCTTCGTGGATCGTCTGAATGTTCTTGATCGACGCTTTTCAGTTTTCAGCAACCTGCCACGTGAGCTATGCTCAACGAAAGGCATGCAACCTTCGCCTCCGACAATTTCTACCGGCGCTGAGGCTGGTCTCAGCACGACAGAAGCGCGCCAACGGCTCGCTCAATACGGCCCGAACGAACCTGTCTCGTCGCGCCGCACTTCGGGTCTGGTTCAGATCCTTTTTCTATTCATAAATCCGCTGGCCATCATTCTGCTGATCGCCAGCGGCATCTCAGCGGCTGTCGGTGAAGTCCTCAATGCTTCAATCATCGCGCTGATGGTGCTGTTGAGCGCCGCCCTGAACTTCTTCCAAACTTATCGCTCGCAACGCGCCGTCGAGCGGATTCGCCAGGAAGTCGCACCGGCAGCTAACGTTCTCCGCGATGGAAAGTGGACAGCGATTCCCAGACGAGAACTGGTGCCGGGTGATGTCGTCGGGCTCACGGCCGGCGATCTTGTGCCGGCGGATGCCTGGCTATTCAAGGTTCGGGATCTGCATGTACAGCAGGCCGCGCTGACCGGAGAGTCTCTACCTGTCGAGAAAGATGCTCTCGATCTCAAGTCCCTCGAACAAACCAAAGGCGATGACCGTCACAAAGTTTTTCTCGGCACGTCTGTCGTCAGCGGCACCGGGACGGCCCTGGTCATGGCCACCGGCCGAAATACTTCTTTCGGCGATATCGCCACCCGCCTGGCCACCAAGCCGCCGGAAACCGAGTTCGAAAGAGGCACCCGACAGTTTGGTCTTTTGATCATGAAGACGACCATTTTGCTGGTGCTCTTTGTGCTGATGGTGAGCGTCGTCCTTCATCACAATTTTCTCGAGTCCCTACTATTCGCCGTCGCCCTTGCGGTTGGGCTGACACCCGAGTTCCTGCCGATGATTACGACCGTCACCCTGGGCCAGGGAGCGGTGCACATGGCGCGAAAGAAAGTGATCGTCAAGCATCTCGAGGCGATGCAGAACTTCGGCAGCATCGATGTTCTTTGCAGCGACAAGACCGGCACGCTCACCAGCGGCGAGATGGCCCTGGACCAACACGTCGATCCATTTGGCAGTCCGTCTGAACGGGCCTTCTTACTCGCATACCTGAACAGCCTCCACGATACCGGAGTGAGCAATCCACTCGATCAGGCAATCAAGAGCAAGGCAATTAAGCAGGACCCTGGAGCTAATCCTCTCGACGCAGCCGTCCTGCAACACGATCCTCCGGACATTCATGCCTACCGCAAGATTGATGAGATCCCTTTCGATTTCGAAAGGCGTCGCGTCTCGATCGTGGTCGAGCGCGAAGCTGAGAGATTGTTGATCACTAAAGGCGCGCCGGAAAGCGTGCTGCCTGTCTGTTCGCGATATGAATTGAACGGTCAGGAGGCTCCGCTTGATGCCGATTCACGCGCGCACTGTGAAGCAACATATCGGGGCCTCTGCGCCAAAGGCTTCCGGGCGCTGGCCGTCGCCTACGCCGCAGTGCCGCTGAAAGAAGTTTACAAGGCGGACGATGAAAAGGATCTGGTGCTGGCGGGGTTCCTGACTTTCTCAGATCCACCGCTGGACAGCGCGAAGTTGGCCCTGGAAGCTCTCAAACGAGACGGCGTCGAGGTCAAGATTCTGACGGGCGATAACGAGCTGGTAACTCAGCACGTCTGCTCGCAGGTCGGCCTCATTGACGGACGCATCATCCTCGGCGATGAACTTGAGCGAATTGGTGACACCGCCCTGGCGCAGCTCGTCGAGCAAACGTCGGTCTTTGCTCGAGTCTCACCGGCCCAAAAGAACCGGATCATTCTGGCGCTCAAGAGTCGCAGTCACGTCGTCGGCTATTTGGGTGACGGGATCAACGACGCACCTTCCCTGCATGCGGCAGATGTCGGCATTTCTGTTTCCAGCGCGGTCGATGTCGCCCGCGACGCCGCGGACATCATTCTGCTTGAGCGCAGCCTGGATGTTCTTCACGAGGGCATTATCGAAGGACGTAAAGCCTTCGGTAACGTGATGAAGTATTTGTTAATGGGGACAAGTTCCAACTTCGGCAACATGTTCAGCATGGCCGTGGCGGCGGTGTTCCTGCCGTTTCTGCCGATGCTGCCGACGCAGATACTCTTGAATAACTTTCTCTATGACCTGGCGCAGGTGACGATTCCGACAGATCACGTTGACAACACATTCATCCACAAGCCACAGCGCTGGAACGTGAAGATGATCCGCGACTTTATGATCTACATCGGGCCGCTTAGTTCGATCTACGATTTTCTGACGTTCTTTGCGCTGCTAAAAGTCTTTCACGCCTCGGAACAGCTTTTCCATACCGGCTGGTTTGTGGAATCTCTCGCGACCCAGACGCTGGTGATCTTCATCATTCGCACCGCCGGCAATCCATTCCGCAGCCGGCCGAGCGTCGCCCTGACGGCTACCACGATCGTGGTCGTCATGGCCGGAATCGTGATCCCATTTACTTCGCTGGGAAAGATCCTGGGGTTCGTTCCCTTGCCTTTTGCTTTCTTTGTTTTCCTGGCTGGAGCGTCAGTCACTTACCTGCTCTTAGTTGAAGTGGTGAAGCGAAAGCTGATGCGAAGACTTCTGGGATAAGGACCGTCTGGCAGGGCGCTGATAAACTAATTCGAGAGGGCCGTCCTTCTTGGAGTGCGGCGACCTGTCGCTGCTTTCGTATGGCTTTTTGCTAAGCCCGGCGCTTGCGGTCTCCTGGTAACACCGGAGCAAAAGCGGCGACAGGTCGCCGCACTCCAAATTCCCCTCTCCCTGGGTGAGAGCTGGTTAGCAAAGACCTGTTGTTTGGTTGTCCGTGCGACTCAACGACGTCTACTCAGAAAACCGCTCAGGAAGCCAAGCGTGAGCCCGACTCCTAACGCCACGCCCACGGACTGCCAGGGATTATGTTTGATGTAGCGCTTTGATTCATCCAAATAATCTTCTCCGGCTTCATAGCCCTTCCGGACCATCCGCTGCGCTTTTCTTTTTCCAATCTCCACCAAATCTTCAGCCAGCATTTTTCCTTCCGCCGCCCTGGCGGTTAGATGGGCCAGTTTGGCTGCGGTCCCTTTTCCGTTTTCCACTGTTGCAGTTTGCATTTTGTTATCTCCTTTTATTGATGATTGCATCGAGCATTTGAAAGTATATACCCCAAAATGCGTTGTCCCGGTTTCGAACCTGCAACGTTCTGGTTGCCAAAAAACTCTATCTCACAAAATAAAGCTGCCATAGTTTGCTGATTTCTCTCGCGGTCGCCATTGCAAATGCTCAGCAAGGCTCAGTCGCCCGCAAACCGGACTCCAAGCTCTTTCCCCATCCACCTCCGAATGTTGCTGAGCCAACTTCTCTTCGCCGTCCCGGCGTCAGCATCTTGCGTCCTGGCTTCAACTATGTCAGGCGTTGCCCGGTGGCCGGTCATTCGATCTATATGAATGCGATAGGAGATGGCGGTAGAAGAGTGCGGCATATCTCGGTGCGACGCAGAGACGTAAGCCGGCTCCCACCACATCGCGCGTCTTTGTAGAAGTTCCAGCGCCCGCGCCCGCGCAACTTTGTTCTCAAGAGTATCCGGTAATTCCTCGTAGCGCCCAAGGACAATGACACTCATCCATTCGTCGTGACCCGTTCGCTCGTCGATTTCCACGCAGACGCGCGGATTGGCGCGCATCCATTCGATCTTTTGCCCGAGGGTGCTGCAGCCGTAGAGGTAATAACCTTCGCTGGCGAAGTAAGTCGGTATGACATAAGGCCAGTTGTCGTGAGCGCACGCTAATCTGCCGAAACTCGCACGCTTCAGGGCAGTGCGACATTCATTCTCGCTCATCTCATGTATGAACATGGCCTCGCCTTGTGAGCTAGTGAACGCAATCAGCGCACCGTCAGATCACAGTTTTGGGCTGTGCGAATTACGCCCAGAGATCACACTTATCAACCAGTGAGTAGCGGCCCAACCGTGCGAGATTTCCCGCAGAGATGGGCAGTTTTCCACGCTTCCTGGTTGAGGCAAGGTGGGCGCTTCGATGATCAAAGCGAGCAGACAACTGCGTGTTACTGCGACCGAGGGGTAGAACGTACGTGATGAAAAACTGGCTGTGAGTGGAAGCCCGGAGAAAGCTGCTCATCAATCATTTCGACTCGTGCTGAGATCGCAGAATGCTTCAGGCCAGAACTAGATGCCCAGATAAGCGAGTGAATCAACCATCTGCCTCATGAGCAGCGTCACCCGCGGATGGGAAGCTTCAACCTGCGCCATCGCCTGACTGAACCGCTCGCGCGCGTCAGGATCCGGCTGCAAATTGTCATCATCTCTGGAAAGTAATTCTTCGATATCGGCCTCGAGTTGCCTCAGCATCTTCTGCTCGTTTTCATCGACGGATTGGATCGCTCGGAGTTCGTTGTGCAGCTTCTGCAAATCGCTACGGAGTTGTTGATGGTTCATCGCTATTCATCCTATCAATTTTGGTTGAGCCACGCATCTCTCGTCGCAACGCGCATCCTCCGAAACGGCGCCGCGATCCGGTTTTCGGTTTAAGAAGCAGGACGCAACCAGTTCCAAATCGCTGCCAACACCCAGCCCATTACGTAACCCACGATCGCCGTGATTACGATCAGGGCGACGGCCAGGTCAACTCGAAAGGGCGTAATGACGTAGGGTGGCTGGATGAAATGAAGTCGAAACACGAAATTAATCAGTGCCTGAGCAACTCCCACCGCAACCAGCAGCGACCAACCAAGGTGGCATGAGCCGACGAAGCCGCCGACCACAATGCCCAGCTTGTTCTTACTGACCATGATCCCGTCCGGCGATTGAAACGAAAAGCCGACCTTTCCGGCAGGAGCAGCCGGGAAACGCTTTTTCGAACTCTAGAAATAAGGATCTATCTGGATATGATCCCTGACCTGAGTCACGCCGGGCGCATGGCCTATCGATCCGATAACGGCTCGCTTCTCCTGCCATGAGTGCACGCGGCCCCAGAGATCAACAGCTCCATCCTTGACGTCCACCCGCAAGCGTTCGGCCTCGCGATCGGCCCTCCGTTCAAGCGCATATTCGATCTGTTCGCGGATTTCTTCCGCATCAACCGGTCGCTCCTGGATCTTGATCCTGTTGACCACGCCCACGACGCCCGCTAAACGCAAAATCGCACGCTCTGCGTCTTCGCGCTCGCGCCAAAACTCCACGTCGCCCTCCAGAGTCACCCAACCGTCCGAGACGGTTGACTGAATGCGCTCGTTATTAACCAACGCATCCCATTCAAGGGCGTTGCGCACTGCCTTGGCAATGTCTGTGTCTTTGCGGACGAAGGCCCCAGCCGGTTTGACTTCAATGTCGTTGGCCACGTCGAGCACGCCCGGGACCAGATGAGTAGCCTCTTGCGCTGCCACTTTCTTCGCATAGCTGGAAACTGTCCCCGTCAGCGTGACCACTCCGTTATCGACAGAAACCTCAATTCCTGCCCACCCAATTCGTGAATCCCATTTCAGCTCGCGCAATATTTGGCGCGCCACGTCTCTGTCACTCAATTTTTCCAGCATAACTCCCTCCCACCAAAGCGTTGCCCCCGTGGTCCATAATTGGATCGACGCAGTCTGACCCCGGAGCGTGAAAACCCCGCGACATCTCCTAATCAGAACACCGATGGTTCTACGTCGCCGCCGTCGCCGCGGTGGCCATCCGGACTACATCTTCTGGATCGTGATCGTCACGATGATCACTGGACCAGTCGTGCGGCTGTACGATACCCAGAGGCCCTGGTTCTCGTAATACACAACCTTGTAGAGCGATCCGTTTTCTCTGGTTTCCAGTTCAGCACCAACGACAGCCCTGGGCGCCGGCGCACCGGTCCCGTTCTGATAATCAATGGAAATTGTTTTCACTTTCCCGGCGGCGTCATAGACGATCTGAACTGCTTCCGTCTCCGAGAAAACGAAGTAACCCAACTCTTTATCCATGAATGTCGGATTGCCAAGTTTGGTTTTTACTTCCTCTGCCGTCATTCCCAGACGCACACCCTTGTAATCCGTGTAGAGCGGTTGTTGAGTCACTACTGCCCCGGCGTTGATCGCAGCCCGGGACTTTTGTGCCTGAGCGTTCGCGCCCCAGACCAACACCATTAGAATGCTGATCACAAACATGATCAGTATGCTTCGAAAATTGCCCTTATCTTTTCGCATCGTTCCGTTACCTCCTTAAAGAGAGAACTGCTTTCGCTTCGGCGAAGGCACTCGCTTTCATCCGTCGCGGCGTTGAATGATGGGCTGCTCAGCGTTAAGCTCGCCGCCCGACCTCCGGCCAACGGCCCAGAGTTCACCTCCGGCGCGCACCTGCAACATAATTTGATCGAGTGGTCGCGGCGGTGGGCCATAAACCACGTAACCTGTCCTCGCGTCATAAACGCCCTGATGACAAGGACACGAAAGACAACGACGCGAGCTATCGTAGTCGACCGAGCATCCCCGGTGTGCGCATTTCCGGCTGTAAGCGAGGTATTCGCCATCCTCGCTGCGCACCAGCACCGCGGGATCATTTGGACGCGGATAATTGAAGTACAAGAATGAACCGGGCAGCACTCGCTCTGCGCCTTCAATCCTTAGTGGCGGGTAACGAAGCGAGGTGTCGTGCTGACTCTTCGGTTGACCCTTGAGGTCGCTCGCCGCCAGCGCTAGTCCCGCGGAGGTCAGCAACAGGCGATTGCAAAAGGTGCGGCGGGGAATGTTTGATTCTTCATTTTGGCTGGTCATTTTCTTTGCTGCCTTTCATTGCGGTTCACTCTTCACTCAGGCGAATGGAAGTCGCTGGCTCGATGTGATCGTCCGCCGCGTTTGACTGCCCTTTCTTTCGTGTGCGTTTGCGGGCAATGGTCGCGCGGGCTTTCTCTAAGATCCCTTTGGCCCAGACAAACTCAGTTGCCAGAATAGCCAGCCCAAGCGGGATCACTATTACGGCCGGCCCGGGCAGGACCACCATCGCCAGACCAATAAGCAAGACCGTAAAGCCAATCACCGCAACCACCGTGCGCCTGAGCCAGGCGAACTTGATCGTGGTCGTCGGCTGGAAAAACCTTGAATTGCTTTTGATCGTAACGGACACCTTGTCACCTCAACGAACGAGAGCACAGCATTGATTCATCTGCAACACTCATACCTATCCTGGCAATATAATAACTGGAAGATTTTGGGCACTTACCGGACTAAATCGTGGCGAGGCATCGAACGGATGCGGTCTTTCCCACATCGGTTGGTAAACTTTTCGCAGCTATTTATGCAGGACTGCGGTCTGGTCCAACGAATACCGGGGCACCGGTCCCGGCATATGCGTTGCACTCGATTACTATCCGTCGCGTTGAGTGATATGCGCGACGACTGATCACCCCAAAGTAGCGCTTACATCATGGCAGATACTATTATCAATCCAACAGAGTCCACTTCTTCTGGAGTTCAATGCATGGTCAACGGTTCGTCACACCGCGATGGCGATGTCGTGCTCCGCGATGGTTCGACGGTTCGAATTCGCGCCATGCGTCCGACTGACGACAAGGCCCTGCTCGGCTTGTTAACGTCGTTATCGGAAGAGTCGCGTTGGTTGCGATTCTTTTCGCCGACTAAAGGGGCCGCGCTCGCGGCGGAGGCGCATCGCGAAACCAACCTCGATCATACGTTTGGGCTGCTGGCGTTAAGTGGTCCGGACGAACGCGTGGTGGGCCATGCCTTCTATGCCGGGCTGGACGAGCATCGCGCGGAAGTCGCCTTTACCATCGCGGACGATTTCCAGGGGCGCGGGCTCGGCACAATTCTGCTGGGGCAACTGGCTGAGGTGGCCGAAGCGAACAACATCCAGATGTTTGAAGCCGAAGTCGTGGCGGCCAATCATGCGATGCTGCATGTGTTCCGCGAATCGGGCTTTCCGATTGAAGTGAGCGCGATAGCGGGCCAGCTTCATGTGACCTTCCCCACTTCTTTCACCAGCGAAGCGATCGAGCGCTTTGAAAAGCGCGAGACGATCGCCGCAGTCAATGCTTTGAAGCTCTTCTTCAATCCACGCGCCGTGGCGGTCGTGGGCGCGTCAAGACAACGCGGCACCATCGGCGGTGAGATCTTTCATAACCTGCTGGCCTTTGGATTCAACGGCCCGGTGTATCCGGTTAATCCCACGGCCGAGGTGGTCCAGTCCGTGCCTGCTTACGCCACCGTCGAAGCCATCCCGGGCCCGGTCGACCTGGCAATCATCGTCGTTCCCGCCAACAGAGTTATTGAAGTCGCGGCCGGCTGCGGACGCAAAGGAGTCAAAGCTCTGGTGGTGATCTCAATGGGCTTCTCTGAAACCGGCGCGGAGGGCCAGAGTCAACAAGCTGAATTGGTTCGTGTCTGTCGCGCAGCGGGAATGCGTCTGATCGGGCCCAACTGCATGGGCATCGCCAACACCGATCCAAACGTGCGACTGGATGCGACCTTTGCGCCCGGCATGCCGCCCATGGGCCGCGTTGGGTTTTCTTCACAGAGTGGAGCGCTGGGGTTGGCGATCATCGAACACGCAAACTCTCTGGGCCTGGGCATCTCGACTTTCGTATCGGTGGGAAACAAGGCCGACATCTCCGGAAACGATCTGCTTCGGTACTGGGAGTCTGATCCGGGAACGGATGTAATCCTGCTTTATCTCGAGTCATTTGGAAACCCGAAAAAGTTTTCGCAGATCGCGCGTCGGGTCGGACGCAGCAAACCAATAGTCGTAGTGAAGAGCGGACGTTCGGCCGCCGGCGCCCGCGCGACGTCGTCACATACGGGCGCGCTGATTGCCGCTTCGGACGTCACGGTCAATGCCCTGTTTCGACAAGCCGGCGTCATCCGCACGGACACTCTGGAAGAGTTGTTCGACGTAGCTTCGCTGCTGGTGAACCAACCGTTGCCGCGCGGGAACCGCGTGGGCATTATCACCAATGCGGGCGGGCCGGCCATCCTTTGCGCCGACGCCTGCGAGGCCAGAGGCCTGGAGGTTCCCGTCCTCAGCGAAGCCAGTCAAACGAAACTGCGTGCCTTCCTGCCGGCCGGGGCCAGCGCCACAAATCCGGTCGATATGATCGCGTCGGCGCCGGCTGAATACTATCGCCAGGCGATTGATATTGTCGCGAACGACGAAAATATCGACGCGCTAATAGTAATCTTCACTCCGCCTCTGGTTACGCGCTCGCAGGATGTAGCCCGAGAGATCGTGGACGCGGCTAAGAACATCGATAAAGCCAAGCCCGTGCTGAGCGTATTTCTGTCCGCACAAGCCGCGCCTGAAGAGCTCCATTCAAGTGACATCCGTATTCCGGCATATTCATTTCCGGAGACGGCGGCGATCGCCCTGGCCCGCGCAGCGCGTTATCGCCAGTGGCGCGAGCGAGTGGAAACTGTGGCGCCGTGTTTCGAGGACGTGCGGCGCGATGAGGCTGCCGCCATTGTGGCCACGGCGCTGGCGCGCGGTGACGGTTGGCTGACAACCGAAGAAACCGCTGAACTGTTTTCCTGCTATGGCCTGCCGCTGATAGAACAAAGCATCGTGAAGACTCCTGAAGAAGCGGGCACTGTAGCAGAAGGGATGGACTGTGAAGTTGCGTTGAAAGTAATTGCACCCGGCGTGCTTCACAAAACTGAAGTCGGCGGAGTTCGGCTTGGTTTGCGTGGCGCCAAACAAGTTACCGAAGCCGCCCGTGAGATGACGACGGGACTCGCAGCCGGGGGAAATTCTCCCACCGGCTTTTTGGTTCAACGCATGGCCGCCAGGGGAGTCGAGATGCTGGTCGGCGTCGTGCACGATCCGCAGTTCGGGCCCGTCGTGGCTTGTGGCGCGGGCGGAGTCCAGGTTGAGTTACTGCGCGATGTCTCAGTGCGCCTGACTCCCCTTTCCAGAGAAGACGCCGCTGAAATGATTCGCAGCTTGAAAACTTATCCGCTGCTCGACGGTTTCCGCGGCGGCCCGGTATGCGATGTTGCGGCCTTGGAAGAAGGGCTGCTGCGCACGAGTGCGATGGTTGAGGACATTCCGCAGATCGCCGAGCTCGACTGCAACCCGTTCGTCGTTTCAGAACACGGCGCAGTCATCCTCGACGCTCGTGTCCGCGTGACGGCGGTAGAACCGAGGCCGTTGCTGGGAGTGCGTGGATAGAAATTCGCCGGCGCCTTTTGCGCTTGCGCGCTGTAAGCACCGACCGATGCCAGGAGAATTACGATGGCAACTCTCCATATGAATAAACGCTGTCCCATTTGCTAAGGCTCCTTTCTGATTCGGCCACCCTTTTTATGGGAGGGGTGAAAGTGCGCACTCTGAGCGAAAACGCGCCGGAAGGAACGGACATCCGGCGGGACGCCTAATGGGCCCTTGGGTTGATCAAAAATCTGCCAACTCGCTCACTGGTAACGTGACCCGCAGCGCATTCAACACGGCGAGGACATCGATCACTTCCTGGGTAACCGCGCCCGCGACCGGCGGCAGATAACCAAACGCGGCCAGGAACATTCCCACCAGGCTGAGGCCCATGCCGCCGACAGCGCTTTGCAGCGCAATCACTCTCATCCTCTGGCCGATATGAATCAGCTCATCAACCCGGCGCAGAGAGGCATCCATGATCACCGCATCCGCAGCTTCCGAGGTGATGTCGCTGTTCTGGCCAAACGCTACCCCAACTGTCGCCGCCTGCATCGCCGGCGCGTCGTTGATTCCATCACCAACAAATAGGGTTGGAGCACGTCTCGCCTCTTCAGTAACAATCGCAACCTTGTCTTCGGGGCTCTTGCCCGAGTGCACTTCAGTGATTCCCACTTTGCCGGCCAGGTAGTCAACCTCTGACTCTCTGTCCCCGGAAAGCAGCATGACTTTATTCACACCGTGCCGTGGCGACAGGTGGCCGACAAACGAACTGCTGTCGTGACGCGGCTCGTCGCGAAAACGGAACGCTGCGGCGTAAACGCTATCGATGTAGATCAGGCATTCGAGGCCAGTGGTAGGCGGCGGCACGGCTTCAGGCAACTCGACACCTTCACCTATCAGCGCACCACGCCCGGTGATCTGGATCGCTCTTCCCTTAACAATGCCTCGCATGCCATGGCCGGGTTTCTCGCTGACTTCACTAACGGGCTGAAGTTCGAGTTGGTCGTGCTCGGCCGTCTTGAGCAGGGCGAGCGCCAGCGGATGTTTGGAGTATTGTTCCAAGCTCGCCGCCAACACAAGCACTTCCTCTTTAAGAAATCCAGTGGCGCAAATCACTTCCGTCAGCTCCGGCCGGCCATAGGTCAGCGTTCCGGTCTTGTCAAAGATTAGCGTGCGGCACTTGTCGATCTGCTCGAGCACCGCGGGGTTCTTGATAATGATGCCGCGCCTGGCGGCAAGCGAGATCGCTCCAATCACCGCAACCGGAATGGCAATTAAGAGAGGGCAAGGTGTGGCGATCACAATCACGGCAAGGAAGCGATCTGAGTCACCACTCAGCGCCCAGCCCAGCCCGGCAATGATCAGCGCGGCCGGTGTATACCAGGCGCCGAGGCGGTCACCGAGCCGGCGCAGTTGCGGGCGGTTCTGCTCGGCCTCTGCCATGACCTGCATGATTTTCGCGTAACGCGAATCTATGGGAAGCTTCGTCGCGCGAATCGTGATCGCGCTCTCGCCGTTAATTGCGCCCGACAGTACCGGCGAGCCCGGCGCCTTCGACATCTCGAACGGCTCTCCGGTCAGATATGATTCATCCATCGTGCCGTGCCCTTCGACTACGATGGCATCGACCGGACAATACTCGTGCGGCAGGACGATAAGAATCTCGCCTATTGAGATTTGGTCAAGTGGGATTTCCGCAATTCCGGATTCCAGTTTTATATGCGCGATGCGTGGCATACGTCTGGCCAAAGCGTCGAGCACCGAAGAGGCACGGTGCGTAGCGTATTGCTCAAGCGCGATGCCGCCAGAGAACATCAATACGATGATTGCCCCGACCAGGTACTCGCCTAACATCACGGAGGTGACAATTGCCAGGCCCGCCAGGACGTCAGTACCCAATTCGCGCTTTATGAGTTGATGCGCCAGATCGAAAAGAATCGGTACGCCGCCGATAACCAATATGACGTAGAGCGGAATCGTCGCCATGGAGGGCGACACGGATACAAGATAACGAAGAATCAGATAGAGCAGGATTGAGACCGTCGCGATGACGGCAATAATAGTTTCAGAACTAAAGAACGCAGGCCTGATTTTGCGCGCCTCTCCAGAGTCTGGAGAGGAATTACCATCAACGGGAATTCTGCCCGCGCGCGCGGCAGAGGCCGGCGAACGATCCTCGTGCACTGAAACAGATTCCCGTGAGGTGGATGAAACGTTTGGTTGTTTATTCTTCAAGCCGGTGCCGAAATAGCCTTTGTTACTGGATCACAAACCTATCCGCGCGCTTTGCTGCAAGCGTTATGCCGACTTTCGATCGGATAGAATCACCGAATTAGTGATAGCAAACCGCGGAGTAGGCGGCCGCTCGGGCGACGGCTGCGAGCTTTCACGCTTTGCATGGTAACTTTGCGCAGAATAGATAAGGCGGGGAGCTTGATTACGATTTTTACGAAAAGCCGACAAGGGCGAGACCACTCGACGAGCCCGCGAACGCGGGCGGAAGCATAAAGCCTGGGTGTGTGAGCCCCAGGGTCAACCGTCGTTTCCAGTCCCGGCCCGCGTGAGCGGGCGAAAGCGCAGTGGCTGAGTTAAGGTCTCGGTTGAGTATTACGAAAATGCTGTCACCCACGTCGCGGGCTAAACTCTCTTCCGGCATCATTCCTGGGGCTCACGCCCCAGGCTCTATGCTGCCACCTGCTTCGCAGGTTTGCTGAGTCCGGTCACCCAAGTCGATCTTTTATGAAAGCACCCTCGCAGATCTTGAACCAGACACCGGGCGGTCTGTCGCCTGCTACTTTTGATCAGGCGCGCACTTGGTATGCCCTGGAAGGTGCCGCAGTGGCGGCGGCGCTGGCTGTAGATCCGGCGCGAGGTCTCGCGAGTTCTGATGTTACCGAACGCCGTCTTGCTTTTGGCGCAAATGCAATTCAAGAGATCCGCCCCCGACCCGCCTGGCGGATGTTAGTTGATCAGTTCGCCAGTTTGGTGATTGGGCTATTGGCTGTAGCGGCCGCGGTCGCGTGGGCTACGGGCGATGTGCTCGAAGCAATAGCGATTCTGGTAGTCCTGGTCATAAACGCGTCCGTTGGTTTCGCGACTGAATGGCAAGCCGGGCGCGCGTTGGATTCGCTGCGACGACAGGCGCGAACTATTACCCGAGTGCGCCGCGATGGCGTTGAGAAAACCATCGAGGCCGAAGGACTGGTGCCCGGCGACATCGTCGTTCTGAACGCTGGTGATCGCGTTCCGGCAGATGCTCGGCTGATTGAAGCCGCGCGCCCGCAAGTTGAAGAATCCGCTTTGACAGGAGAGAGCACGACGGTTGAAAAAGGCGTCGAGCCCGTCGCGGCAGACACGTCTTTGACTGAGCGTCGATCGATGGTTTACCTCGGCACCGGAATCGCTTCGGGGCGCGCAGTTGTGTTGGTTGTCGCCACCGGGCTGCAAACTGAACTCGGCCGCATCGGTCAACTGGTAGCGACTTCGCAGAAAGAGCGGTCGCCACTCGAACAGCGTCTGACTGACCTGGGCCGGCGATTGGTCTACATCGTCCTGGTCATCGCCGCCGTGGTAATGGTTACCGGATGGCTGCGCGGTGATGGTCTTTGGATGATGGTTGAAGTTGGCATCAGCCTGGCAGTCGCGGCCGTGCCCGAAGCCCTGCCGGCCGTCACCACTCTCATTCTCGCGTTGGGCGTCCTGCGCATGGCGCGTCAGCACGCGATCATTCGCCGTCTCAGCGCCGTGGAAACGCTCGGCAGCACTACGGTCGTCTGCTCTGATAAGACGGGCACCCTCACGGAAAATCGCATGACCGTCCGGGAATATTACCTTTCCGATGGCCGGGCTATTGAAGTAGAAAAAGAAAGAGCCCGCGTCGATGGCGACGAGCTATTGGAACGAGCAGTGCGCGTCGGCGTGCTTTGCAACGAAGCGTCTTTCAATTCCGCCGCTAACGATGAAACCCGAAGTATCGGCGACCCCACGGAAACTGCGCTCCTGTCTGTGGCCGACGCGCTGGCGCTGGACGTAGACCACGAACGTCGCGCGCATCCGAAAGTGGCCGAGCAACCTTTCCAGACTTCGACCAAACGCATGACTACCTTGCACCGAAAGCTCGGCGGCGGTTACCTGGCGGCACTCAAGGGGGCGCCCGCGGTAGTGCTCGAAGCCTGTGCAACATACGCGACTGAGGCGAACGGAGAGAGCGCGATGGATGAGGCAGCGAAGACACGCTTCATCGCCGCGAACGAACAGATGGGTGAGCGCGCTTTGCGCGTGCTCGCCCTGGCCGTTAAGAACTTTGATGAAGAATCCGGCGACGCTTCAGCGGAAGCTCTGGAAAACGGTTATACGTTTCTCGGCTTTGTCGGCATGATTGATCCGCCACGGTCCGGAGTGGCTGAAGCTATTCGGCGGGCAGCGCTCGCGGGGATTCGCACTTGTATGCTAACCGGCGATCAACTAAATACGGGCCGGGCGATTGCGCGTGAGCTGGGCATCGGCGCCCAGGGGAAATTGAGGCGCGAACCGAGCGCACTTCATGCACGCGATTTGATCGGCGCGGACCAGGCACGAATTGCTGAGCTGGCCCGGACGACCGATGTCTTCGCTCGAGTTTCACCCGAAGATAAATTGCGAATAGTCGAAGCCCTGCAATCATCGGGCGAAGTCGTAGCCGTAACCGGTGATGGCGTTAACGACGCCCCGGCGTTGAAGCGAGCGAACATCGGCATAGCGATGGGGCAGCGTGGAACTGAAGTAGCGAAAGAGGCCGCCGATGTCGTGCTCGCCGACGACAACTTCGCCACGATCGTGCGCGCGGTAGAAGGCGGCCGGACGATCTACGCGAACATCACCAAGTTCGTACACCTGATGTTTTCCAAAAACCTCGGTGAAGTGCTGACCATTTTTCCGGCCATAGCCTTTGGCTGGCCTTTGCCTTTACTGCCGTTGCAGATTCTGTGGATCAACCTGGTCACTGACATCTTTCCGGGCCTGGCCCTCGCGCTTGAACCGACGGCGCCGGGCATAATGCAGCACCGTCCTCACTCGTCGCAGTCTGCTTTTTTTTCGCGTCCCTTCATTTTGCTCATCAGCTGGCAGGGAGCGATGCTCGCGGCGATTAATCTGTTTGCATATGCGTGGGCGCTTTCGCGATACGGCGCCGGTGCTCATGCGCGCAGCATCGCCCTGCTGGTCCTGGTGAGCGGCCAGCTTGGTCACCTGTTCAATTGTCGTTCAAGAATCAACTCGGCCTTTGAGGGAGTGACGCGCAATCCGTACATTTGGATGGCCGCCGGATCGATGATCGCCTTGCAGTTACTGGCGGTGTACTTTGCTCCGCTGGCGCGCGTGCTGGACGTCGTTCCACCAAACGGCGCCGACTGGGTCGTGATAGTAATCGCTGCAGTGGTGCCGGTTGTTATTGTTGAGGTGACGAAGGCTATCGCCCGGCGTGGATCACGAAGAGCGAGGACCAGCCGCTCTTTCTGATTCAGAGATTTCAAAGTGTCTTTCTCTGTGGTTCTCTGTGGTTCTCTGTGCGATCTCTCCGGTCTCTGTGGTGAATAGCAGAGTCCGCGGAGCGGACGGAAGCATAAAGCCTGGGGCGTTAGCCCCAGGAATAAGTCATGGAGAGATTCGCGAGCCCGCGTAGTGGGCAAGAGCTGAATCGTTGGATCGCGATTTGAATTTCATTAACGTTACATCATCGGAAGCGCGCGGTCTGCCGCCCGCTCCGCGGGCTAGGAATTTCTTTGTGGTTGTCTTACCTGGGGCTCACGCCCCAGGCTCTATGCTGGCGCCTGCTCCGCAGGCTGAAAGGAATCACACCGCGAGTGCTCATCTTCCCAGAATAGTTTCTTTAGGCCGGCGTTGTTTGTCCCAGGGATCGGGTGTGTAGAAATCTGAGAACTCGGTTCCGTTGTCGGCCCGCGTCAGCCGCGTCACTACCGGCAGCGTGCTCGCTTCGAACTCGATGACACCGCCCATAAAGACTATGCGGCCAGCATCAAGCACCAAAACCTTCGTCCGCGGGCCTTCTATTCCTGAAGCAGCTTCGTCAATGGTTATCATCCCGTCCGGGCGAGTAACCGCGCGATGAGTGGCCAGGTAGGGAATCTCGTTAAGTTGCTTCGTAACGTAGATGGAAGAGATGCGTTGTATGTCGCGAGCGCGAATAATCAAATTCAGGACCTTCTCGGCCGAAATCGGATCAAGGCTCGATGTTGGTTCGTCAAACAGCATGATCGAAGGCCAACCGATCAAGGCGCGCGCGATCTCCAGACGCCTCCTCATCCCGCCTGACAATTCTTCCGGAAACTTCTCTGCGTCCTGCTCCAGCCCCACAAACCGCAGCACCTCGAGCACGGCTCGCTCGGTTTCGTCCTCCGCGACGGCGTGTTCGTCCAGCCGAAACGCCGCGTTGTCGTAAGCCGTCAGGCCGGTAAAAAGTGAATCTTCCTGAAAGACGATTCCCATCCCGCGGCCGCGCATTTCCACCAGTTCGCTTTCATCGAGGGCTACGATCTCCTTACCTTCAATGAAGATTTGACCTTCATCAGGTTTCAGTAATCCCATCGCCAGGTGCGTCAGCACCGATTTGCCGGAGGCTGACGCACCAGTCAGAAACATCATCTCGCCCTGGGCCAGTTCAAAACTAATGTCGTCCAGTGCCTGCTGCTCGTCAAACCACAGCGAGACGTGACGAAACTCAATCGCCGGAGCTTGTAGTCGCTCAGTTGCCATTTGTTTTTCTCGCTGGCTTCTGGCGCTTCTCGCGGGTGCGTACGACCTCGACCGAACAATGCGCCCGCGCCGCCACTGCGGCCGAAACACTGCCCAGCACGAATCTCTCGAAGCGATTGCTGAAGCCCGTCGCGCCGACAAAGATGCTGTTGGCTCCCCACTTCTCTGCAACCTTTGGCAGCACATGTTTGGGATCGCCTTCCTCGATCACAGCCGTAGCGTGAAGGTTCGCAGACCTGATCAGTTTCGCCGCATCTTCCGCAAACTTTTGAATCCGTGCGCGATCCGTTTGGTTATTCGAATCTACCGATTCCGCTACCAGGGGAACCAGTTCACCGACCAACGTAGGCTGCAGCGGATCGTCCACCACCACGACCCGAGCCTGACTTTGGGTCGGCCAATTGCGTTCAGCCACCGCCCGCACTGCCGCCAGTGATGCGGGCGATCCATCTACCCCAATGACGATGCGCACCGGGCTGCCGGGCTCTTCGACGCGCCCGCGAGCGATCCGCACTGAGCAACGCGCCTCGGTGACAACCCGCTGCGACACGCTTCCCAAAACAAAGCGGCCGAGGGCCGATCGGCCATGCGAGCCCACCACGATCAGATCCGGTTTCCACTTGTCGGCTTTGAAAACCAATTCCCAGGCGGGCGAGCCATAGATGGCCTCTGTCTGCACTTTCCAATGGGGAAAGGTCGACCTGACACGGGCCGCCCCACGTTCGGCGAGCGCCCTGGCCTCTTTGACGGCAAGCGATCCTTTCACATAAACCTTCTTTAGATCGGCGGGGACGTGCACACTCATCGCCTGCTGGACGATTTCATAGCTCGACACAGGTGGAGGTGGTAACCACACTTCCGTGATCGACATCACGATTGCTGAGGCGGTCTCTGGTAACCCGGCTTGCGCCAGATCATCGAGCGCGGCTTCCGCGCAATCCGATCCGTCATAAGCGATCAGGATTCTCATGTTCTTTTTCATACGCACCTCCCTCGGGCTTGCGATTTGTCTGATCCAGATAACGGCAAGGAGCGTACCGCTGTCGGGCCCTTTTCTTTCTGACGTTCCGGTGTTTCGAATGCGAGAGATTGCGCAGGTTCTCGCGAGGCTGGGTAAGTTTGCTCAGCGAGAGCTGCCAAGGCTTCAACCCAGAGACCAAGCCAAGTGGACTCAAGGAGTCAAGAGCCTCATGGCCTGACTCGGCCTTCACTCCGTTAGGAGTGATATGTTTATAGTCCGGAGAGCCAACGAAGCATCAACTCCGTTCGGAGGAGCGGAATTCAACTAGAGCTTCATCACTCCAGAATCATTCCGCTCCTCCGAACGGAGCCGGTGGGGAGGTTGCTCTTCGATCTATAAACATGTCACCCCTGACGGGGTGAAACCCGTTGACTCCTCCCGGACGAATGCCGTTGAAACAAAAAGCCCAAGCGGCGACAGCGCCTTGGTTAGGAGATCCGTCTTCAGGCGGACCTTGCTTCTCATAATTCCGCCTAAAGGCGGGACTCCGAACTATCCAAATCCCGTCAACCAGCGAGCATCGTTTGCGGTTCAAAACGCAGCAGGCTGGTTTCGCCCTCGCCGTTAACAATTTCCAGTGCTTCATCGCGACCGTCTAAGCCGAGCTTGGGCGTGATCTGATGAACATTCGCAACGACGTGCGTCAGATGGCGCGGCCCTGACACGTCGCCCAACATTATCTGGACGCGCGGCGTGCCGTCTTTTTGCTCGATGCTGATCCCGGTGAAGGGCAAGCCTCGCTCTTCCTCTTGCGCGCCGGCTTCACCAAACACTTCCAACTTTGTCGGTCGTGATTGATTGCGTTTGGTGAACTCGTTGAAATAGTTGGCCCAATCAGCATGATCAAGTTTCTCGTTCATAATCGACATTCCTTTCTTACTGCTACTGCGTATTGAAGCTGGTCGTCAGTACGGTGGGCCGCCCAGCGAAGAATCTCCAGGCCCGAAATCTTCAATCTTCAGCCACGCCCGTGACCTTATCGATGCGCAGACAAAAAACGACTACTTCCCACTTACCCTCACGGGCCAGTTGCGATTCTACGGGCGTGAGTTCGGGATAGCGCTCAAGGAGTTGGCGGAGGACCATCGTCCGCTTCTCAGCATCGTTGACCTCTTCATAGTCGCCAAAAGCGATAGCGCTCTGCCAGTGAAAGTCATTCTGGACTTGACCTACCTGCAGACATGCGCGCGGGTGATGACGAAGGGCGCTAATCTTTTTCCCCGGCAGCGAGTGGCTGTAGATTCGTCCGTCTTCAACCAGGTAGTTAATCGGCACGACGTAGGGCTCGTCGTGATCAATGCAGCCGAGATGGCCCATCCGGCCGGCCTTAATGACGACCCACGCCTCGTTTTCGTTCAGGGCTTTGGTCACGGCAAATCGCCTCCGTAGCCGTTACTAGCGCAATGCACGTGCCAATTGGAATTGTCGTGGAACTACGGGAGTGATGGATTGACTTGATAAAAACCTGTGGGCTTTCTCGCACTATCGTGAGCAACTTTCCGCAGAATTGGTGGCACAGGCTTCACCCCGTGATTCGCACGTTCCGATCACGGACTAACAGACTTCTGGTGAAGCAAAAGGGTCAACCCTTTGGAGTGCGCTGACCTGTCAGCGCTTTGGTCGGTCGCGACCTGTCGCGACCACGTCTTAGTTGGGTCCCTTCAAAGAATGCGGCGTCAAGCCGCCGCAGACCAAAGCGGCGACAGGTCGCCGCACTCCAGGGAGTTGACCACTTAATCCAGAGTTCCCTAAAAGTCTGAGCCAGATTTGGTCTGTGGATTTTCCAACGGCAGATGCATCGTGAAGGTCGACCCTTCGCCGACGGTCGACTTAGCTTCCACGCGGCCGCCGTGGGCGCGCACGATGCGGCGCACCGCGGGCAGACCGAGTCCGGTCCCTCCCTTTGTCGTAGTGAAGAACGGATGAAAGATGCGCGCCAGATCTTCTTCGCTAATGCCGGTGCCAGTGTCAGAGACTTCTATCACGGCTTCCTCGTCAAATTCGGCTTCGCTGTCGCTTTCGGTCCGCCGGATACTAATCGCGACCTTGCCTTCACCTTCGATGGCTTCGAGTGCGTTGATGATCAGATTCAACACCGCGTCTTCGACCTGCGCCGCGTCCGCCACGGGTTCTATGTCTTCGGCTGGCGGCTCGAACTCGATTTGCACGCGATGACCGCGCGCTGCCGCACTAACGGCCTGCGATCGCGCGATGCCGACAGCTCGCCAGATCACTTCGGTGAGCGAGGTTCGGGCGGCGCTCAGGGCCCTGGGCCGCGCGCGATCCAGGAGTGCGCGCACCGTACCATCAATCCGTTCCACTTCGTGGCGAATGGCCTGTAGCGCTTCCGTTTCCGGGTCGCTCGCATCGCGCCGCCTGATCAAAATGTCCACTGTGCCCTGGATCCCGGCCAGCGGATTTTTGATCTCATGCGCCAGACCGGCGGCCAACTCGCCCACGAACGAAAGCTGCGCGGCGCGCTGCAACTCGGTGGCCTGCTGTAGGATCTTTTCCTCGGCCTGTTTAAGTTTAGTAATCTCGTGGCGAATCGCTATGTACTGGTAAGGCTTTCCCTCAGCGTCGAGAAACGGAACGATCGTGGTATCGACCCAATACGTGCTGCCGTCTTTGGCGCGATTCTTAAGATCGCCCTTCCAAACCTTGCCGGCGGCGATCGTCGTCCAAAGATCGCGTATGAACTCTTTTGGGTGATGTCCGGAATTGATGAGGCGATGATCCTGCCCCAACAATTCATCACGCGAGTATTGCGAGATGCGACAGAACTCGTCGTTCACATAATTGATTATGCCGCGCTGGTCGGTGATCGCCACGATCGTGGATTGATCGAGCGCAAACTTAATGTCGGCCAACTCTTTGAGAGTTTCCTGGAGCGCGAGATTAGAGCCCAGCAGGTCGTTCCCTTTCGAGGATGTGCTTTTCACCTTCAACCTGGTGCGGAATTTCGGCTGGCGACCCTTAGGCCGTTTGGCCTTCCGCGACGTTGGCTTCCTCCAACTTCTTCAGCCGGTAGCGAAGTTGGTCTCGCGAGATGCCCAGTAATTCGGCGGCCCTGGTTTGATTTCCGCCGCTGCGGTCAATTGCCTGACGCACGAGCGACATCTCGACTTCCTCAAGCGAGGCGCCCGCCGGCGGCAAGCGAAACAGCTCGTGGGCGAACCCGTCGCCTTCGGAGATCGATTGGCTCGTCCCGGCAACTACGCCCCGCGGCACATACTTGGTCGTGATAACGTCGTCATCCTCCAGAATCAACGCGCGTTCGATCACATTGCGCAACTCGCGCACGTTTCCCGGCCAATGATAGCGCCGGAACGCATCAGCCACGTCGTCCTCAATGCCCTGAACGGTCTTGCGCAGACGTTTGCCAAACGATGCGATGTAATGTTCAGCCAAAAGAATCACATCGTCACCACGCTCACGCAGGGACGGAATGTCGATCTGAATTACCGAAAGCCGGTAGTAAAGATCCAGCCGGAAGCGTCCCGCTTCGCTCTCTTTCCGTAAGTCACGATTTGAGGACGCGATGATGCGTGCGTCGAAAGGAATGTCCTTCAGCCCACCTACCCGCCGGAATGCGCCCTCTTCAAGCACGCGTAAGAGCTTTGCCTGCAGGCTCAGTTCCAGCTCGCCGATCTCATCAAGCAGGAGCGTGCCGCCTTCGGCCTGTTCGAACATTCCTTCTTTGCGAGCCTTGGCGTCGGTGAACGCGCCCTTTTCATACCCGAAGAGTTCGCTTTCGATCAGCGTGCCCGGAATTGCCGCACAGTTGATGGCGATGAACGGACCATCGGCGCGGTTAGATTGGTAGTGGATGGCCTTGGCCACCAGATCCTTGCCGGTGCCGGACTCGCCCTGCAGCAGGACCGACGAGACTTCGCTCTCCGCGACCTTGCGGGCCATGGCCAACATTTCGCGCATCGCCGGTGACTGTCCGAGGATCTGATCAAAGCTGAACTGCTGCGCGCGCTCGCGGCGAAACTGCGTCACTTCTTTACGCAGGCGACTGGCTTCGATGCCGTTGCGAATTGCGACATGGAGTTCTTCCAGGTTGATTGGCTTGCCGATAAAATCGTACGCGCCGCCGCGCAGCGCGGCGATTGTTTCGTCAACCAGCACGTTGGCGGTAATCATTATTACCACCGCGTCCGGCTGTCGATGACGGATCTTCCGCAGCACGTCAAGCCCCGAACCATCGGGCAAGTTAATGTCGAGCAGCACTGCAGAAGGTGGCTCGGCATCAAAGGCGGCCAGAGCGGCGTTGGCAGTTTCGGCCTCAGCCGGTTCATAGCCCCAACCTCGCAGCGCCTCACCCAGCGACCAACGAATCATCTTTTCGTCGTCGACGACGAGGATTTTGTGCTTTTGATTTTTCAGGGTGTACTTCTCGCTTTTCATCTCCACCCAGCCCTCGATCTCAAGGTGACCAGATGATTATAGGTTACCGCGGAGTATCCAGAAAGCTACATCACCGGACGTTCGACTACCAGGTCGGGGTGCTCGTGGTAAAACGTCTGGGCGATATGGCAATTCCAGCACACGGGTTGATAAGTGGCCATCGCTTCGTTGATGGCCGAGATCGGAACTTCCGCCCATTCGACCGTGATGCCTTCCGGAGTAAACAACGCCGGCTTGTGATCGATCAAATCTGTCTCCTCAAACGACCGTTCGCAGAAAGCGCACTTCTTACCGCGGTACCACTTGGTAAGCACGCTGCGCACCAGACAGTCCTCCGGCGCAACGTCGAGTTGCAGCAGACACTCCTGACCACAGTCTTCCCTCAAGGGCCAGCGCCAGCAACTCTCCAGGCGAATATCGGTCTGCCCAACCAAAGATGTCAGCGCGGCGCGGCGCGTATCTACCTCGACCATCGCCTGCTTTCCTGTCTCAGGACAAACAATGACTCGCGAGCCCCCAAACTTTCTGCCGGCTCTCACGAAGTATCGAACGCCAAAGTAGATCGCCACGGCAACCAACACCGTGACGATTGTATATGCGACAGTCATGATTGCAGACCTCCTTCAAGCCGATTTACAGCTTCTCAGCAGACCGTGCGGTCTCGAGCTCTTTAATCTTTGCGCGCATCCATTCTTTGAGAGATTCCTCGAGCTTTGCCTGGTTGTTCTCAAGACTTTCGACCGTATCGCCGGCGGCGTTAAGCGGAATGGCGTGGCAAGGAAGTTCTTCGCTGCGCTTATCGTCTGGAACGAAATCAATCAGATGGCAGTCAGAACAGGGATGGGCCTTCTCAGGTAGCGCGTAGTTGACACAGGACAGCGAATCGCGGAATGGGGAGGTAGCTTTCCAGGGCGTCCTGACTGAGCGCCCATAGCCGCCCTTCTCAATAAAGTCGAGTTCACTCTTAAGCAATTCGAGTATGTCGCGCTCATCTTTCGCCATAGCTGCCTCCGGAGACATTCATCATCTGGACTCGGTCTTAGTCCCAGCGGAGCAAGGCTCATGCCGGGATTGCATGGCTGTTTTTCTCGCGAGACAGCGACGAAGCCGAAGCGCCCGTGGGTGAATTCACACAGTGCCGCGAGGTTTTCCGCATAAGTGCTCAGAGTACCAACTTCAGTTGGGCTTTTCCCCAATGGACAGAGACCCGACTGAAGCCGGTATTCCGAACGCGACCTATCAGGCGCTTTGGGCCATGGTGAGGGTCTCAGCAGACTCGGTTGTCTCCCTGAGATGTTTCTGGAACAGACGGGCCGAAGCATCAAGAAAATCGTACGAGGTGACGATTCCTACCAACTGATCGCCTTCGACGACCGGGAGACAGCCGACGCCGTGCTCGCGCATCATCTCTATCGCCTCCAGCGTCGGAGTTGAGGGTGAAATGGTGAAAGGCTTGGGCACCATGATCTCTTTCACGGTAATTACGCCGAGCTCCTTATCGCCGATCCTATTGATTAAGAGGTGAAGCAGGCCGCGATGAGTGACCAATCCAACCAGGCGCCCGGCTTCATCTTCAACCGGCACATGTCTGATGTGCCTCCAGTCCATCACACTGGCGGCGAGATCGATTAGATCGTCGGGCTGGACCGTGAACAGGTCCGTCGACATGAACTGGCCGACCGTTCGATAGCCCTGCTCCCAATCGTCCGGCTCTAAAGCTTTGATCAGCGGCCACCGATGAACGGGGTCTCCCTGCTTCTGGCCCGCCAACATCGCAGCCGTCAGCCTGCGCTGACTGATGTCCTTCGGCGCAACGTCTTGCATCACCTCGAGCGATTTCATGATCCAACGCGCGCCTGTCTGCCGGCTGCGCACGCGCTCTTCGATAATGCCGAGATACTTATCGACATCCGTGATACTCAGCCTCGCGTTGGTGAGTCCCTGGCGAGCCAGCGGCAGCAGGTGATCGAGGACCAGCGAAGATGCTGTGTGACTTCGCCCATCGATCCAGTTGAACTGGGCATCGAGTCCATGCCGTGCGGCGCGGAAGAAATTTGATTTCGCATCGTCAAAGTTCATCCGCGCGGCGATGTCGCCGTACTCCTGCGGCAGCGACAACATCAGTCCGGCAAAGAACGCGGCGTTCGCTACCTCATCAACAATAGTTGGCCCGGCCGGCAAGGCCCTGTTCTCGATCCGCAGATGGGCGACGCCATCCTTAACTCCATAACAAGCGCGGTTCCAACGCCAGACCGTGCCGTTGTGCATCCGCAGCGCCGAAAGCAGTGGGGTCTCGCCGCGTGCCAGGACCTGGAACGGATCTTCGTCCGGCTGTGTAATCATGATGGGCCGGAACCGCAAGATCTGATCATGGAAAAGCGCGATGATTGAATGCTCAAGCCAACTGTCGCCGAAACTAACCCGGGTTGGTTGGCTGCGAGCAAGCTGTGGGCGAGATCGAGCATCGGTGGAATGCTGGAACAATGCTACCCGTGTTTCCTGCCATAGCCGATGGCCAAACAAGACCGGAGAATTAACCGCAGCGGCCAGCACCGGGGCGGTGATCGCCTGGGCCGTGTTGTAGTGCGAAACGAAGTCGCTGGCGTTCGATTGAAAATGCACCTGGAAACTTGTGTTGCACGATTCCATCATGATGTTGTCGTGCGTAAGGTCCAGTTCATCCAGGCCTTTGATGTGAATCGTAAACGGTCCGCCGCGCAAACGAATTACTCCGCGATCCAACTCGCGGTAGCGGGGATCTGGCGTCAGGTTCTCCAGCGTAAGATCGGATTTCAGCAGCGTCGGCAAAATCCCCGAGAGCAGCACGTCAGCGCCGAACGCTCCGGCTTCCTTTCGTACCAGCGAAATAAGTTCGTTGAGCTCCTGCTCCATTTCACTGAGACACGCGCCCGTCAGGAGCAATGGGTTGAGATTGGCCTCGAGATTGAATCGGGCAATCTCAGTCGTGAGTCGGGGATCTTTGGTCTGCGCCAGAACTTCAAGTGAAAGCGGCGCCGGCCGTAGGTCGCGATCGATCAAAAACATTTCCTGCTCGGCGCCAATTCGCGTTACGCCGCTTTCGACGCCACCATGCTCGAGCATAAAAGCGAGCGCGCGCAGATCATCGAGCACCGCCTTCATAAAGGCTTGTGCCTTCTTCTGATCAACCTCCTGCTCGACGTTGTGGTCGCCCATAAGAAATCAGACACCGGCCTCTGCTCTTCCTGGGCCGGGGCGGGCTTGCATGTTCGTTGCTTGACGATCACTACGGCAATTTATATGCCGACTTGAGCCGGTTGTTTTAGGGCTTTCAGAAAACGGGTATGTCCCACTTCAGCGGCGGGGTTGGCTTGAGGGTTTTTGCTCAGCGTTGGGGAATCCTAACGAGTTAGCAGCCAAGAGCCATTCCTTACCGCCCAACCCCAGCCGGGCTGCCCGGCCGCGGACCCTGGAGTCGGGTTACTGCACCGATTTCGTTCACTTCTTCGGATGACACTCAACACACTGAAACTGAGATATATCGCCAAGATTGACTGGGTGTTGGAAGGGCTTGTTTGGTTTATGGCAATAATCGCATTTGTGTTCGGCCAGCGCGCCCAGGTCAACCGGATGTTGGAACGGTCCGGTCTTGACTGAGGCCGCCGGGTTCATTGAATCGTAGATCATCGTGTGACAGACGTTGCAGTTGTTGGTGATCACTTTGCCGGTGTTGCTGACGTGCTCGCCATCGTGACAGCGGAAGCAGCCCGCGAAATACAAATGGCCGATGTTATTGGGGTGCGTCTCCCAGTCGGTCTTCATCTCCGGGAAAAAGTAGGTTTGAAAGATCCGTTGAACTTCGGTGACGGCGCCTTTGATCGCAGCCTGCTTCTGCGCGTACACATCTTTGTAGTTCGTTTGATAGAAGTCATTCAGGCCCTTATCAATTGAGGTTAGCGCCTGCGGCGTTGTTTCGTATGAGCCGCTCAGGACTTCAACCGCTTTTCGCTTGAGATACGGTATCGAAGGATCCAACCTGCCGGCGACGAAAGCCTGGTCCACCGCAACATCCGGCGGTTGATAGACGTGCGCGGGACGATTATGACAATCAACACAGTCCATCCGGCGCTTAGTGGCGGCGGCAACCTGATCCGGTGGCAGGGGCCGGGTGCGATCATAAAACTCAGTGATGTTGCCTTCCCTATCTTTGATGCGTACCCAGGGAATTACCTGACGATGCTCATCAGTCGCAATGTAAGTGATTTCATTCGCGATGTTCATGTGCCAGTGGATGCCGGTGACGAGCCCGGTGGTCGGACTTCCCCCGCCGACGTTAATCAACATTCGCCTCTGCCGCAGAGTATTGTGTTCGTCGTAGCCGTAACGATTGAAGACCTTCATTTGCGCGCCAAAAAACTTTTCGGGCCAGTGACACTGCTCGCAGGTTTCCGGGGCCGGGCGGAGGTTGTGAACAGGCGTGGTTATGGGCCTTGAAAATTTGTTGAAGGTCACTGCATAGAGCTGATAAGCGCCGGAAAGTTTTGAACGCGCATACCAACCGGCGCCTGATCCAACGTGACAATCGACGCAACGGACGCGCGCATGAGCGCCGGCCTCATAGGCCGTGAATTCCGGCTTCATCACCGTATGACAGGTCTGGCCACAGAAGGTAACCGATTCCGTGAATTCGAATGCGCGATAGCTTACGAAAGCGCTGCCTGAGACAAAGAAAAACGTGACTATGAGAAAAGCCAGAAGAGCACGCCGCGCATGAGGGTCGTTGAGATCCAGCTTTGGGTAAGCCATTATTGCAGAGGGCGCAGATCGCCGTCGCCGTCGCCGTTCCAGGATCATCCCGGCTACGACAACGAACAGGCCGAACATCAGAACCGAGGGAATAATTATGTAAGTGAGGATTCCCACATAAGGATTCTCAACAGTTGACGTGACCTCTATGAAAAAGAGGAGCACATCACTTGCCAGGCTGGCGATGGAGATCGCTGCCCCGACAAAGCTGATGTAGTTACGGAAGAGGCTCGGTCTTTTGAGAGCCAGTGGTTCGATCTCACCCATCTTGTTCTGCTCTAAGATAGACAATCAGGCAACGGCGCGCAAATCAGGTTTACCGGCGCCTAATAACACTTAGCCCTCTCTAACGGTTGGGCTTCTCACACGCTCGTTTACCACATTGTGTCAGAAGCCCGCGCGTAAGCAAGGGCTAGTTAGAACTCTTTCGATCTCGCGTATCCTGACCCGGCGAAAGCTCTTCGGTTTTCGTTTCTTCTCGCGTAGCCTGCTCCTTCATTTGTTCATACGCCAGTTCGTGCTCTTCTTTATATGACTCTTCAGACACTCGCCCGTCAATAAAAGCAAAGTTAACCGGATAAACGTCGGGATCGAAAATCACCTGATAAAAGTGCCAAACGATAATTGCCAGCGTCGCCAGCACCGCTTCGTAAAAGTGCACTGCGAGCGCGATATCAACCCACCAGCGCGGCAGGAAACCAAACACGCCAATCTTGAACCAGATCATGAGGCCGGTCAGGCCCATGATTATCGTGCCCCAAACAACGGCCCAATACTCGGCCTTCTCCGCGTAACCAAAACGCGCGATCTTCGGCTTCCGCCTTGTGACTCCGAGATAGTAGCCAAAATTCGCTACCACGTCTCTGACGTCCTTCAACCTGGGCAGCATGTCCTTTACCCAGAGTCTTCCTTCTTTAGATAAGGCCAGGTAAAGAAGGTGATAGGTACCCACCAGAAGCATCACGACGGCGGCCACCCGATGAATTATCCGGCGCAGAAATTCGCTGTTGCCCAAAAGCCATCCCAGCCACGACTCAGGATATTGCAGCGCAAAGCCGCTCAACACGAGGACGATAAAGCTGGTGAGCAACAACCAGTGTTGGGCTCTTTGATTAGCGCTCAAGCGAATAATGCTTCGTTCCTGACGCCGTTTGGCCACCACTTTCTTGCGCCAGATGAGCGCGTTATGGACGATCATGCCGCCGATCACCAAAAAGATTAGGGGAAGATAAATCCAACGCACGATCCGGGTACCCACGACTCCCATGTCATGACGCGCGACTTCGGAAACCAGTCCGGAGGTCAAATGGATCTTGCCGTTGGTAAAGTTAGCGCTCGCGCCGACGTGGCACTGGCCGCAGGTCTGCGACAGGTTGTTAGCGTTAACCATCGACTTGGCATCGGACGAAGGCAGGATATTGTGCACGCCGTGGCAGCTGGCGCAATTGGCTACTACCTTTGATCCAAGTTGTGAAGCTAACCCGTGATAACTGTCTTTATAACTGCTGACCCGTCCGCTCGCGACTCCGAATTCCTGAGTCAAAGCGACGCCTTCATGACATTTCGCGCACGAGTCGGTCCCTACCGCAGTCGTAGCCGTTGCCGTGGTCTGATCGAACGGCATCATGATGTTGTGAATACCGTGACAGTCTGTGCAGACGGGTGCGCGCGACACGCCGCGCGTTACGGCCTGTCCGTGAACGCTCTGAATGAACTCACCGGCCTCTGTCTTGTGACACTTGCCGCAGGTAGCCGGAATGTTAACCTTGGCAATCGATGACTGCGAATTCGATGCGGGTTGAATGTCGTGGCTGTTGTGGCAGTCAGTGCACACGGCCGCGCTGGTATTGCCGCGGGCCATGGCTTTCGCGTGAACGCTCTCTCGATAAGACAGGAATGGCCGGTCGCTGATGCCGCTTCCCTGCATCGCCGCTTTGTCCCCGTGACACTTGCCGCAGGTTTCAGCAATGTTGGTGCGGTTAATTGTGGACTTTGGATCACCCTGCGGCAGGATCGTCGTCATGTCGCCGTTCTTCGTGTGGCAATCAAGACACGTCGCCGCTTTCGTACCATTGCGAATCGCCTGGGCATGGAAACTGTGATCGTAGCCAGCGTGCGGCACGGTGTGGAAAAGGGAACCGGCTAAGTACGGAAGCGTCTTCCCCGGGCCGTGGCACCCCTGACACTGGAGACTTGGCGGCGCCGCAGGAGCGTTAGCATTAGGCCCGCCGATAATGCTTCCTTCGTTAGGCTTTACCGAAGACGCAGAAGTATTTTGATTAGCGTTTTGATTATCCTGGGCCTGGACAGGCTTCAGGGTGATCAAACGAGGCAGACTAAGCGCGGCGCAGAGAGATACTGCGGCCAGAACGATAGCGACGGCAAGGTAGCGTCTCACAGACTTGGTTCCTCAGGAGCAGCCCTCAGAAAAATACCCTCGACGCCTTATCACCGCAAGCGGTTCCGTTGACATCGAGGGTACGCAAATTTGGCTGTAAAGTCTCGGGCGAGATTTACATGCATCACGCTCTGGCAAACCCTTCGGCTTGATCGCCGAAGGTCATCTGAAATCAGATCCTCGCTAAGCGCGCGGTTCCGACTTACATGATGGACTTCATGTACGCGATCAAGGCCTTTGCCTGGCCGGAATCGATACCTTTATCGGCAAAGGCCGGCATGTTTGGTGGCTTCTCGGCCTTCTTGCCATTCAGTATCGATTGCACCATCTGATCCTCAGGGTGGGTCGAATCCCATTTCTTTTCCGCCTTGGCGCCATGACAGGCAAAGCACTTGGCTTTATAGGTTCCGGCTGCATCAAAGTCGTCCGCACTGGAGCGCGCGCGTACTGAAACCACCACAAAACTGGCGGCCAACATTACGCCGGCAAACGCGACTCCCAGCTTCATCAGACCATTAATCGTTATCTTCATTCTCGCTTCTACCTTCCTCAAAGGAACTTAACAAACTCGGGGTTCAACCCGGAAAATACAACATGGCAATGACTGTGCCGCGCAGGGATCAGGGAAAATTGCGGACAGCTTCCGACCGTTTGCGTTCTCTTGCCCATGGGAGCCGGAAATTTACCCACAGGTGGATTAGATGATCATTAAAGATCATCACTTCGGGTTTGGTATCAGGCCAGGCGCTGGATGTACGGCCAGGGGGCCCTCTCCTCAGTAGATCTCCAAAAGGGAGAGGGCACCTACCAAATCAACATCACCACTAGTTCAAGCCGCCGCCTTCTTGTGACACTGCATGCATTTTTTCGAAGTCGGCGCCGTAGTGTCTGGTCTCTTCTTCGCCACCTCGTCATGACAAGTGCCGCAGTTATGATGAAACGCCTGTTGGTTGGTCATGATTGTCACGTCCGCACTACCCTCAAACTTGACCTGCGGAATCTCAGGCAGCAGCTTTGGCTTGGTATCCGCCCGGGCATGACAATCGCGGCAGACATTTACGGCCGGCGCATTTGGATCCTTCTCAAGCAACTCCGCCGTCAAAGTAGTTGTGCGATCAGCCGGCCAGGCGGTTTTGTGCGGAGGATGCTTTACAGCTTCAGCCGCAGGTTGGGCTGTGTGATGGCATTCAACACAGGCGAGCTGTGTAGTGCCATCGACGCTGCGGTTTTTGGTGATGTGATCGAGGTGGTTGAACTTAATCGATCCAAGTTTCGCCTCAGCTCCCAGCGTGATTACTTCCGGCGGTTTCTTTCCGTCCTGGGCTGATACGTCGGCCGTGATCGTCGGGGTACTCGAGACCAGGAAAATAGCAAAAATGAAGGCTGCCAGTATCGTAAGAACTTTCATAGTTAACTCCTTTCGAACCCGAGGTTCGTCTTCGGTGTTTCCTTTTTCAAAAACGCCATGCGGCTCCAGTATGGCAACGCTTGCAGACTGTGAAGTCATCGTCGCCAAACGCGCGCTTTCCGTCATGGCAAGTCATGCAACTTTGCGCGCGACCGGTTGCGTGATGGTTAAGCGGTTCCGGCGCGGTGACCTGTTTTCGCTGCGGCATTCCCGCCTTAACCTGGTGGCATTCGGTGCAGGTCACTTTTTGATGCTTGGCGTGATTGAATCCCACGCGGAATGCCGGGGCGGATTGAGAAGTCCGCGAATACCCGCCCAACTGATGACACGTACCACAGGAAGAGATATCGCGGCCGCCGGATTGCGCGCGCGGAGTGTGGCATCCAAAACAAGTTGTGTGCGCGTTGAATCCCGCGGGTATCGAGAGGGCCACGCCGCCACTTGCCGGTCGATGACACGTCGCACAACTGACACTGCCCATCTTCACATGCAGTGAATGATCGAACTTCATGCGAAAGCTCTTCAAACGGGGAAACGATTTCAGGGCCCCTGATTTGACGTCGGTGTGACAGATGGTGCAGATCGGACTCTCCGAATCTGAAAACTGCTGAGCATGACATCCGGCGCAAGGCAGATGATTGGAACCTCCCGGACGCTTCGGAATCGGTGAATTGGAATCGCGACGATGACAGAGAAGACACGGCAGCCGCGAATGATTTCTGCTGCTGTGCATGAACTTTCCGTAATCCAGCCCTTCCGGAAACTGCATTTGCTCCTGATTGCCTTCGGTCAGGTTGGGACCCGCATACGATTCAGTTATCGCTGTGGCGTGTGAATTAAAGATGATCGCCAGCACCAGGCCGCATGATCCGAGGGCGAACCCGCACAGCGCCACCCAACTGCGCGAGGGGTGCGGCTCGCGATCAACTGACCGACCATGTGCGGGTTTTTCTGGCATATCACTCAGACGTTGCGCTCTTTTTCTTTGGCTCCGGAAAGGCCTTCAGATGATCTTCAGGAACACCTTCCTTGCCAAAGGTGGTATGGCACTTGGTACAAACAAACGTCGCATCCTTCTTCTTCTGATCGATCTCGAAATTCAAAGCCCCGCCGTCATCGGTGGTGGCCGTGATGTGACACCCGTCCGGTCCGCCGCACGAACGCACCTGGACCTTCAAGGTCTTCGCGTCCAGCGTGTTCATCGTCGGCACATTGTGACAGCCCATGCAGTTCAGGTCAGGATGCTCTCCTCCTTCATGCCGGAAAGCGCCGGCGGAAATCCGGCGGCTCCATTTGCTGAGCATCGTTGCGTCCGTGATCCCCATGCTGGTCGCCAGCTTCAAATCGAAGTCCACCTTCAACGACTGTGGCGTGACCAGCTTATGGCAAACGTTGCAATCGGTCGGCGCCGGCGCAATTCCGGAATCGGCGCTGTGGCAGGTAAAACACACCGTATGACTGTTAGGCGTCGTCTTGAAAGTGCCCTTCTTTAACCAGAAAGCATCGCCGATATTTTTGGGCGGCTTGGTCACGAACTCCTCGCTCGAATCCCCCTGCGGCTGATAAGTCTGGTGGCAAACGGGGCAGCTCTTTGGCGGCCCGTCCTTTTTCTTTTCCTGCAGCGACACCGTCACGAACCAACCGCGGGGATCTCTGCCGGGACGTGGCGCGTTAAAGCCAACGACATCGATGTGCTTGTCATGCGGGAATCCTACACCAAATTCAGAAATGAATTCCCTTCTCTTTTTAGTCGGATCGTTAACGTCGCCAAGACTGGGAAACAGCCAGCGGCTGGTGTCTTTGGGGCTGTTTTTGACATGGCAGTTCGAGCAAATAGCCGGCGCGGGTCTTTCGCGCGCAAAGAACTGTTCGCGATGACAATTCAAACAGGAAGCATGCTCGGGAAAATCACTGACATCCGGAAATGCCGCCTCGCCTTTACGCACTTCCTTAAAATTCTTCGAGGGAACCTTGTGGCAGGAATTGCAGACCAGCTTCTGGGTGACGACGTGAGTCTGATGAGAAAACTTCGTGTAATCGACGCGCGGTTTCTTCGGCGTCGCGACTTTCTTCTGCGGGCGACGTTGTTGTGTTTCGTTGCCGCTCTCTGTTCGTGCCGCGATCGACATGAGTTGCGGCGTCAGAAACAGCAAAGACGCTGCGAACGTGAACGCAACCAAGCCTTGATACCGAAGCTTCATTCTTAGTTATGACAGTTCAAGCAAGCGCCAACGGCGCGGAATGCAAAAGCCTGGGGCAGCGCTCCAGGTGCGATTCCATCTGTTAATTCCAAGCCGCAACGCGGCGTAATTCTCCGGCACCCAACGTTCGGTCTCGGGCCAATTTTATTTCGCTCTTTCAGAGCCATGAAACATGTTATTTGCACTCACCTGTGGCGTTGCCCCAGGCTGTCCTATTACGCGCCTTCAGCGCTTTCATTCTGCCGGCGCTCAATCTGTTTTACCTTCAGATAGACCAACGTAGCCAGGAAAAGAATAAACACCAGTGAAACTGCGAGTCCCTTGCGCCTGAAGCTCCGTTCCGCCAGAGCGCCCAGTCCCGCCTGGTAACCCTTCGCGGACGCTGCCAGTCCCGGCGCAACTACCTTATCGACTTCGGCTGCGGACGAGGAATGTATCAGCACTCTCGCGTGGGTCAACGCATCCGTCGCTTCTTTCATTTCGAACTTGGGCCGGCTGACTTCCATTCCGGCGCGTTCAGCTCGAGTCAGAATCTCCGTCGATCTATCGACGCTCGCTATCAATTCATCGATCCGTCCGCGCATACTTCCGGCCGCGATGAAGCCCTTGTCTCCGGCCGTATGGCAAGTGATGCAGACCGCCTTGTCGCCAGTGCCAAGCATTTCGTCGCTCGGCTTGGCGATGAAATGATTGCTATGACATTTGATGCATTCGCCGAATTGACGCTGGTCAAACGCCGCTTTGTGCGGGCTGACCTGGAACAGTTCAGCTTGCCGCCCATGGCACGTCCCGCAGACGTTTGCGACCGAAGCGATGCCTGGCGGCGTCGCGCCATGATTGCCATGACAATCGTTACAGGTCGGCGCGGACAAATCCTGCTTCTCATAAAGAGCTTTCGCGTGAACACTCTTCTTATAGTTTTCGAACTGATCGCTGGGAATTCCGAACCCGCGCATGTAATCCGCGCTGGCGTGACACTTGGAGCACGTCTCGGCAACGTTCGACGGATAGACAGACGAGAGCGGATCTTTTGGGGACCTGATGCCATGGACGCTGTGACAACTGATGCAGGTGGCGACTCTCTGCTCTCCCGTCTTGAGCAGCTTCCCGTGATTGCTGGTGTAATACTCGCGTTCCTGATCTACCCGCAGCGAAGGATTAAATCTCTTCATCAGGTTCGCGTCGCTGTGGCACTTGCCGCAGTACGCGGGGATGTCGAGTGTCTTTGGTTTTCCCAGATAGCCTTTTCGCGGATCCTTCGCGCCTTCCTTCGTGTCGGCGTTCGGATCGCCGCCATGGCAGTCGTTACAGGACAATCCGCGCGCACGATGTATGTCGTTATCAAAGAGCTTTGCCGGCGCGCTAAGCCTGGTGTCCTCCAGCTTCGAATGGCACTCAATGCATGAACTTTTCTTCTGCGCCGGCGCCAGAGTAAAGAGCATCAGGACCAGGGCGACGCGCAGAGCGATGCGCAGCGATCGCTTTGCGCTGATCACCTGCCGTACATCGGCCGCGGCCGCAACCGGCACGCCTGGATTAGACTGGTTCTGTTGACGATCCATTCTTATAGCCTCGTCACGTTACATACCCGTAAACTGTCATCACCACAATATAAATGAGAGCTAGCACGCCAAGCACATTAAAGATCCATCTGCGCCGTAGATTCTCTGGATCCCGGTCGATAAAAGGGACGAAAAATAACAGCAGGGCGACCCCGTTGAAGGCCAGAATCCCAAGCACTTCGCCGTCAAAGCCGAGAACCTTTGCCGGAATCAGCTTGAGCGTTTGGAACATGAACAGGAAGTACCACTCAGGTTTGATTCCCGCCGGCGCCGGCGCAAACGCGTCTGCTTTTTCTCCCAATTCCCAGGGGAACAGGGCCGCTAACGCGGCCAGCACGCCAATCGCCAGAATCCACCCGATTAGATCGCGAAGAAGAAAGTTAGGAACGAACTTCATCTTCTTCACCGGCTTGCCGATCAGTTTCGGCGGCACGCTCATGCCATGCAGTTGGACCAGCAACACATGAATTGCGATCAGCGCCGTCGCCGTCGCGGGCAGCACGGCGACGTGAAATCCAAAAAACCGTGTTAGGGTCGCGCCGGTGACGTCGTCGCCACCGCGCAGAAATCTAAGCATCGGCCGCCCTACGATGGGAATGACTCCGGCGATCTCGGTGCCGACCTTGGTGGCAAAGAACGCGAGCTTGTTCCACGGCAGCAGATAGCCGCTGAAACCAAAACAGATGGCGACAAACAGCAGGAAGGCGCCGCTTAACCAGGTCATTTCGCGGGGCTTGTAATATGCCCGCAGAAAGAAAACGCTGAACATGTGGATGAACAACGTCGCGATCATCAGGTTGGCGGACCAGCTATGAATCGAACGGATCAGCCAACCAAACTTGACCTCGGTTATGATGAATTGAACGCTTTCGAAGGCGGTCTCTGAGCTGGGGCGATAATAGAGCAGCAGCAGAATTCCGGTCACGACCTGCACCATAAAAAGAAACAGCGTCATGCCGCCAAAGTAGTACCAGATCGAATGGCGGTGGACCGGGACTTCCTTTTTTTGGGCCATGGCGGCGACCGTACTAAGCGATAGACGCTCATCCAGCCAGGCTCTTAGGGCTTCGATTCTCACTTTAGAGTTCAAGCTTTTAACTTGCTTTTAGTTCAGAGTGGCAACCGGAAGGTTGAACTCTGTACGTCGTCTTACAGGTTACGATTTACTAACCACAACATCATCACCGCGGGTGTTGACCTTGTACTCTTCCAGCGGGCGCGGTGGCGGTCCGCCGATGTTTTTGCCACCCAGATTATACTGGCCGTTGTGACAAGCGCACCAAATCTGTTTCGTATCCGGGCGATATTGCACGATGCATTCGAGGTGGGTGCACACGGCCGAAAAAGCTTTGAACTCTCCGGTAGCCGTGCGGACAAGTATTCCCGGCTTGTTGCCGAACTTGAAAATCTTGCCCGAGTTGATCGGGATTTCTGTCAGCTTGGCCGCAACGACCGAGTTCTCGGCCGACTCGATCACCTGGGGCGGCGACATAAACCGGAAGATCGGATAGACGATTGCACCCAGAGTCGCCACCGCGCTCGTCCCCAGCAAATAATCCAGGAAACGCCGCCGCGTGTTTGGTTGTGGATCAGGATATTCGCGATCAGCTGTAGTCATGCCCTGGGCGGTGTTCGCCATTCCCATCCTCCGACGTGGACTGCGGTAACCAAGTATCTCGCTTTCACGGACGTGCGTCAGCCGCTATTAATTTGCACTAACAGTCATAAACCAAACTCCAGCCGCGGTCAATACCGCAGCCGGAGTTTGCATTGCTCAAACCTTCTCGTCGACTTCGATCCCTACTCTCTTCGTCCAAAATAGATCCGCAAGGACGTGTATGGCAAATGGGCGTGATAGTTCTGCGGCCTCGGACCGACCAGCGCGTTCTCGTTATAGTCGTAGTACTGGTACCCGAGATTCCAATCGATATGCCGGTTGATCTTAATCGAGAGCCGGCCTTCAGGCGATTGGTAACTCATCGGATAAGAATTGATCAGAGTCCCCGGGGTGCCGGTCGGATCCGACAGGCGGTTTCCCTGGCCGTGGTCCTGGTTGACGCGATAAGTCGCGTACAGCGACACGCGCGGACTGAGTTGGGCGACCACGTCGATGTAGAAGAAATTGTTTCTCTGAAAGTACAAGCTGTGCCCGAGCGGATGCTCTACGCTCACGGCGGGCGGGACCTGGAAGAAATAGTCGACGACGGCGTCGCTGTTCACCCAATTGTAGTTGTAGCCGGTGTTGAACGAGAGTTTGGAAGTCGGAACCCAATTAAACGAGGAAGTGAAGGTCCGCGACTTAATGTTCACACCAAAGTCGGTCAGCGAAACACCGGCAATCTCTGAAGGATTTGCATTGTCCTTAGTGATCACCGCAAAGTTGAAATTCATCTTTCGATTTGGGGCATACCTGCTCTTGGCGCGAATGTTCGTGTAGTTGTAATTCCCTATGCGGGTAAACACGTTGTCCGCGGTGCCGTGTTCGGCGTCGAAGAAGATGGTCCAGTTCTTAGCCGGTCGCGCCTTGAAGCCGCCAAAGAAGGCATTGGTGTGATTTGTTTCGATCTCGTCCTTCGCGCATGTGACAGAGGGCGAAGTGCAAGCGGCAACACTCGTGAGCGGAACAGGCGCGTTGCTGTTGAGCGCAAACCCACTCAAAATTTGCTCGATGTGGCGGCTCCCGTAGCGATATCCGAAGTGAATCGAGTAGTTCTTGTTAAACTGGTAATCGCCTTCGACGGTGTCCTGATACTTGCGATACTTCGTGATCTTGCTGACGCCTAAATTGCTGAAGCTCCTGGTATCTACCAACACACCCCGCGAGACAGAGAAAAAGTCATTAAACAGGTCTGCGCCGTTGATCTCGAAGGTTTCCACGCGAAAAGTATTCGAAATTCTGAGTTTATCTGTCGCCAGAAAAGTCGCGCCAAAATCGAAGAGCGTGTTCGGTCGATTGGTATTTCCCGGGATGTTGTATTGGCCGAGAATAAGAACGTTGGGAGCTCCCAGTTGGGCTCCCGCTCCGCTGCCGATCCTGGTGGCGAAGTTCGTGCCGGTCTCGTTTTCCAAAAAAGTGAAGTTCGAGTTTGAACTGCTATGGACAATACGGGCCGTGAGGTCGAGTTTCCCGGCCACCAAACTGTGGACGCTGAACGTCGTGTAGTTAACACTCGTCCGGGTGGGTTCGCTGCGATTGAAGGTCGTGAAACTTGCAACTGCGGGATTCAGATTAACACCCAGCGTGGGGCCCAGATTAATGAAGCTATCGTCGCGGAAGCGACGGAAGCCCTGCTGGAATGAAAAGTCGATTGGCCCCACCTTGCCGTCCGCCCCAAGACGGAAGTCGTTTGACCGCGACTTCAGATTCTGCAGGAGCATGAATTCGTTTCCGCCCTGGTGGTAGGTTGTGTAAGCCGGGCCGCTGTAACGCTCGGGCGAATACCCCACGGTGAATCTGATCTTCTCGTTCTTTGGCAGGATTGTCAGATCAAAATCTCCCAACTGCGTCTGAGTGTCGAAGCCGTGCTCGCCCGTGACCGTACTCGGCGGACGATTAAAGGTGGTCGGGCTAAATATGAAATTGGGGTTCGCGATGTTATCCAGGAAGCGAAAATACTTAAACCTCCGATAGCTGCCTTCGAACCGATACCATTTCGGCTTTTCTGCCAGAATCCGCATCTGCCCATAAGGATCGCCGCCCCAGCCCGACGAAGTTACCAGCAACGTATCAAAGAGCCCGCCCTTGCCGTCCTTTGACCGCATCAGAAAGCTGGAATCAAACAGACGCGGACCGGCCTTGTAATTCAGGTCGCTCTTGTATTTGTTGAGATCGCCGTCAACGCTGAGGCCGCGATAACCAATCTCAATACTGGAGGTGATGGTGTAGTCACCAGCGTCCTCTCCAGTTTGCGCCGAAGTGGTTTCTGCTTTCGGCTCCGCCTTTTTGGCGTCTGCTTTCTTTGGAGTCGGAGTTGGAGTTGGAGTTGGAGTTGGCTCCGCTGCAATGGCGGCACCGGCCGCCAACACCAGCACGAGCATCAATCCCGACAGAACCCGCAACATGTTTTTGACGTTGCTTTTCATACGGTCCATCCTCTGGCTGAAATCTCGTTAAGCGCTACAAGCCATGTTCTGCCTGCTTTCGTCATCGGAAGAAAACGGGACTGGTACGCGATCCGTGTATCTTGATGTGACAAGCGGTGCAGTTGCCGTACTGCGCGTTTTGGTTATGCTGCGGGCCACTCGGTTCAACCGCTCCGACGCCATGGTCCACGCTGTGGCAGGTCAGACACAGTTGGTTGACCGCGGCGAATTTCAACAACCGCGGATTCGCCGAGCCGTGTGGCGTATGGCAAGCGGTGCAGCCTTCGGTCTTCACCGGAGCGTGTTCATAAGTGAACGGGCCCTGCTTGTCCGCGTGGCACTTGATACAAGCTGCATCCCCGCCCGTTGAGAGCCTGGCTTGTTTGAGTTCGAATCCACCATGCGGATTGTGGCAATCACTGCAACGCATGGCGCCTTCCAGAACCTTGTGATGGAAGGGCGAAGAAAATGCCGGCTTGACCTCACTGTGGCAACCCAGGCAGAGCTGAGGGTCGTTCGCCTTCAGCATTCTGATGGATGAGAAGCCCGGCTTTTCGGCATTCGCGGCCGTCACCAGTACATTCGAGTTGGCAAGATTTTTTCCGGTCGTAACGGAGTGCGGCGAGTGACAATCGGTGCAGCCGATATCATTGCGCCAGTGTTCACCACGACGGAAGTTGTTCCGCTCTTCCTTACCGGCATGGCAGCTAAGACAGGTCTCAGCCGTTTCTTTCGATGTTTTGTTCTTGAAAGAAATGATCTTGGTGGGATCGCCCTCGGCGATGTGGTTCTTTCCCGGACCATGACAAGATTCGCAGCCGGTGACCTTGCCCTTCCAACTACCAATCGTGGAAAGCTTGGCGTGCGAAGTGTGCGAGTACGCTTTGAACTGATCTTCGTGACAGTCTTTACAGGCATCACTGCCGACATAGCCCGGATCATCAGCGTTGGCGATTACCGGCGCCGGATTCGGGTTAGTAACGGTCGGACTAACAGCCTGTGAGCTTCTGGCCGCCGTGAACCACACGACCATGCTCAATACTGACCCGCAGATGAGCAATGTCTTAATTGCTTTGGTCAGTCTCACTTCGAGCCTCCTTCCAGAATGAAAGAACCAGCCTTTTCGTTTGCAGACAAAATACTTTAATTAAAAGAACTCGGGCGAGCGCTTTTGCGATATCAATGTTACGGGAACCAGAGTCAAATTACTGTGACGCTGGTCACAGTCCGCCAAATAATCTAGGAGGACATTTGAGCCAGAGAGGCGAGCGCCGCACTGTTGCGAATGACCATGGCGCCACCATTGACGCGAATGATCTGTTGTCGCTTGAGCGCGCTGAAAAGGCGCGTCACTGTTTCCCGTGACGAGCCGATTATTTGTGCGATCTCCTCTTGAGTCAGCAAAACTTGCACCCGTATTCCGCCAGTGGTCAACTCGCCAAAGTCACGACTCCACTTCAAAATCAAACGTGCCAGCTTCTCCGTCGCCGACTCGGACAACGCCAACAAGCGCGCATGATCGACAAACTCGCTGAACTGCTCGCTGAAAACCTGAACCAGACCCAGGCCGAACGCTTCCTGACTGGCTATCAACTCGACCAGATTCTGCCGGGACACAAAACTTACTCGGCCGGGCTCCAGCAATTCGGCGGTGGCTTCGTACGGGCGGCCCGTCAGCCCCGCATACAGCCCCAGCACATCCCCTGGTTTGGCGATGCGCATAATTAGCTTTTTTCCATCAGCCGAGCAGATCGAAATCTTTGCGCTGCCCGTGCAGAGCACATACACGCCGCGGGCCACGTGGCCTTCATTAAAGAGTACTGCGCTGCGGGGATATAGTTTGCTGTAGCTTACGCGCTCAATTCCCGCGATCGCGCGGAGGGGCGAATTCGCAGGTAAGGTGCGCTCGAAAGCATTTCCGCTGTGTCCATTGCCGACTACTGCTTTCCTCGCCCCGCGCATTTTGCTTTGTCTCCGGCTGTTGTTAGCAACCTCTTCGCTTTTTCTGCTTTCGATCCTGGTTAAAGCTCCCGAAAATTGCCGCGGCTCGCTAAACCTAGACTACACGAGCTTGTTTGTATGTGCTGTAACCCACATACAAAGACCAGGCAAATAAAGATCAGACAAAATCATCGGTTCCTGCTTCAGCAAGTCATGTGCCGACACGGATGCGCTCTCTTTTCATTGTTTTGTGAAAAAAATCACCTGACTGTGGGAGTTTTCTCACAGCCCTTGCGGAACTTTACTCACAGACTGCGGGACCTAACCGAACTTTTCTGCGAAAGCTTTCTCTTTTCGATCCGGCATGTGTGTTGCTTCTTCACGCAGAGGGTAAACCTAAAGCTCGCACGAACGGAGCAGCGGCTTGGCTGCTCAAAGAGAGCAGACTCAGGGAGAAGTGGAGGATCACACGATGGCCAAGGATGGTCGAGACATTCTCGAAATACTCAAGGAAGAATTGGTTTTCATTGAAAAGGGCGGATATGGACGTTCTGTTCGCACGCCCTGGGTACCAAAGTCGATCTTCCAGGACTCCCTGAGTTGCCTCAACTATGGGTATCCGTATCGCGCCCATCCATGCGCTGAGTGCCGTCTACTTGATTTCGTTGGTCTGCAGGATCACTCGCAAGCTGTTCCCTGTCATTTCATCCCCCTTGATGACGAGGGAAACACGCTCGAGGAGCTTGAGTTGGAGGGCAACGAGTCGCGGACGGTAGGCACAGTCAAGAAATGGCTGCAACGTAAGATCAGCCAGATCGAAGCCGAACGTTCCAACAAGTTCTGGCAGAACGTTGACTGAAAGGCGCATGGACGGGCGCACCTTAAGAGCAAGGGGTTTGATTCGGGGCGGAGTATATGAAAGGAGAAGTGATCATGAATACCGGAAACTTTTTGACTCCCGTCAAGGACTTTATGTCCATGGACCCGTTCCGTCTTTTCCCAAATCGCATGGAGCGTCTGTTTACAGAAGAGCCACTGGCCATGCTTCGGATGATGTTGCCGATCGAAGAGAATTACTGGCCGCTAAAGGCATGGACGCCCGCTTGCGACATCTTCGAAACCGACAAGGAACTCGTGATCAAATTCGAGCTGCCCGAGGTCAGGAAGGAAGACGTCGAAGTTAAGATCGAGCAGAACGTGCTCACCTTGCGTGGCGAACGGAAATTTGAAGAGAAAAATGATCGCGAGAATTATCACCGCATCGAGCGGCGTTATGGCGAGTTCATGCGCAGTTTCAACGTTCCCCTGTACGTCGATGCTGCGAAGATCAACGCCGAGTTCAAGGACGGCGTGCTCAACGTAACGCTACCGAAAAGCAAGGAAGCGAGACCTAAGCAAATCAACGTGAAGGTCAACTGACGCATCCACCACGTGTCAGAGATTTAAGCTTCCTTGTGTGCGCCGCAGGCGGTTCAATGGGAGGGGCCGCCTGCGGCGGTTTTATGAATACGGTTTCTTGGAGTTACGAGATCGAACCGGTAGGAGACAACTGGGAAACATGACTAGCCGCACAGTCACAATCGATGGCAACGACGCCGCCGCACACGTTGCTTACAAAACCAACGAAGTGATAGCGATCTATCCGATCACTCCGTCTTCGCCGATGGGTGAATCGGCTGACGCCTGGGCCGCCCATGACGACAAGAACATCTGGGGCATGACGCCGCTGGTGCGCGAACTGCAATCCGAAGGTGGCGCCGCGGGAACCGTCCATGGCTCGCTGCAAACCGGCGCCCTGACTACCACTTTCACCGCAAGCCAGGGCCTGCTCCTGATGATCCCCAACATGTTCAAGATCGCCGGCGAGCAGACCAGCACCGTTTTTCACATCGCCGCGCGATCCATAGCCACGCATGCTCTGTCGATTTTCGGCGATCACAGCGACGTGATGGCTGCACGCTCGACAGGTTGGGGGATGCTTTTCGCTAACTCGATCCAGGAGGTGATGGACTTTGCATTGATCTCTCAGGCCACCACCTTAGAAGCGCGTGTTCCCTTCCTGCATGTCTTTGACGGCTTTCGCACTT
Source organism: Blastocatellia bacterium (assembly GCA_003168335.1). Lineage (GTDB taxonomy): Bacteria > Acidobacteriota > Blastocatellia > Pyrinomonadales > Pyrinomonadaceae > UBA11740. Next base: position 434,613 of record PMSM01000014.1, read on the forward strand.
CGCATGAGGTGATGAAGATCCGGGAACTTTCTGACGAAGAGATTCGCGCGATGATCGATGATCAACTGGTGCAAGCGCATCGCCGGCGAGCGCTCACGCCCGATCATCCGGTGATGCGCGGCACGGCACAGAATCCTGACGTGTTCTTTCAATCACGCGAGCGGGCCAATTCGCTCTACACCGAAACCCCCGCGATCGTGGGACGCGTCATGGACAAATTCGCAGCTCTCACCGGGCGGCAATATCGGTTGTTTGACTATGTGGGCGCGCCCGATGCCGAGCGCGTGATTGTAATGATGGGATCGGGATGCGAAACAGCCGAAGAGACCGTCACGGCTTTGTGTGCCCGCGGCGAAAAAGTCGGACTCTTGAAAGTCCGTCTGTACCGGCCATTCTCAGTAGACAGTTTTATCGCGGCCCTACCCGCGTCCGTCCGGACTATCGCGGTTTTGGATCGCACAAAAGAACCGGGCGGCGCGGGCGAGCCGCTCTATCAGGACGTGGTGACGGCGATCAGCGAAGCGTGTCAGAAGCCCGACCGTCAGGGAGGGCAAGCAGCCCTTGCTCACGCGCGGGCTTCTGACACTCCGCCGCGCATCATTGGCGGGCGCTATGGACTTGGTTCGAAAGAGTTCACGCCGGCGATGGCCAAGTCCGTGTTCGACGAGATGACCAAGCCTGCGCCGAAGAATCATTTTAGCGTCGGGATCACTGACGACCTTACTTTCACCAGTCTCGATGTCGATCCGAATTTCAATACCGAGCCCGAGGGGCAAGTCCGTGCGTTATTCTGGGGCCTGGGCGCCGACGGCACGGTTAGCGCGAACAAGAATTCGATCAAGATCATCGGCGAAGAGACCCCGAATTACGCGCAGGGTTACTTCGTTTATGATTCCAAGAAGGCGGGCGCGATGACCGTGTCGCACCTGCGCTTTGGACCCGAGCCAATCAAGAGCACCTATCTCATTCAGCGCGCCAGCTTCATCGCGGTCCATCAGTTCGACTTCCTGAACCGCTATCAGGTGCTCGACGCGGCCGAAGATGGCGCCACGCTGCTTTTGAATAGTCCATATGACGCGAATGAAGTGTGGGCCAACCTGCCGCGCCCGGTGCAAGAGACGATCATCGCCAAACGGATTAAGGTCCACACGATCAATGCCTACGCCGTGGCTAAAGAGAATCAGCTTGGCAATCGCACCAACACGATTATGCAGACCTGCTTTTTCGCCATCAGCGGCGTGCTGCCGCGCGAGGAAGCAATCACAAAAATCAAGGAATCGATCCGCAAGACTTACGGTAAGCGCGGTGAACCAGTCGTGCGACAAAACTTCGCGGCCGTCGATGCCGCACTTGCGCACTTGCATGAAGTGACGATACCGGCTGAGGCGTCCAGCACGACCGACTTGCCGCCAGCGGTTTCAGCGGCGGCACCCGAGTTTGTTCAGCACGTCACGGCAGAGATGATTGCCGGCCGCGGTGATCTGCTGCCGGTGAGCGCCTTCCCTCTCGATGGGACATATCCGGTCGGCACGGCGCAGTGGGAGAAGCGCAACATCGCCCAGGAAGTTCCGGTGTGGGAACCCGACCTTTGCATCGAATGCGGCAAGTGCATGCTGGTTTGCCCGCACGCGACCATTCGCGCGAAAGTTTGTCATCAAAGCGAATTCGAAAACGCGCCTGCGGGCTTTAAGACCATGCCGGCCAAGTGGCGCGAACTGCCGGATCAGCTCTACACGATTCAAGTCGCGGTTGAAGACTGCACCGGGTGCCAACTCTGCGTTGAGGTTTGTCCCGCCAAAGACAAGAGCAACGTTTCGCGAAAGGCGCTCAACATGCATGCCCAGTTGCCTCTGCGCGACAGCGAGCGCGTGAACTGGGAGTACTTCCTCACGCTGCCTGAGATTAATCGCAACGGCGATCTCACTTTCGGCTCAGTTAAGAACGTGCAGTTGCTGCAACCGCTCTTCGAGTTTTCCGGCGCTTGCTCAGGCTGTGGAGAGACGCCTTACATCAAGCTGATGACCCAGCTTTTCGGCGATCGCACAATCATCGCGAACGCGACCGGTTGTTCAAGCATCTACGGCGGCAACTTGCCGACAACTCCTTACACAATCAATCGCGAAGGGCGCGGTCCGGCCTGGAGCAATTCCCTGTTCGAGGACAACGCGGAATTTGGACTCGGCATGCGGATGGCGCTCGACCATCAGGGCGCTTACGCCAGAAGTCTGGTCGAACGAATGCGCAAACTGGTTGGCGACTCGCTGGCCGACGGTCTGCTTAATAGAGACGAAGGGACGATCACCGCAAAACGCGAATTGGTATCTGAGTTAAGAGCCAAACTCAGCGGCCGCATGGAGCCTGAGGCGCGCGACCTCTTGAGCGTCGCCGATTCGCTGGTGAAAAAGAGCGTCTGGATCGTCGGTGGCGACGGCTGGGCTTACGACATAGGCTATGGCGGCCTGGATCACGTGATGGCCAGCGGCCAGGACGTGAACATCCTCGTGCTCGATACTGAGGTCTATTCAAACACGGGCGGGCAGGCTTCGAAAGCAACCCCGCTGGGTGCGGTGGCGAAATTTGCCTCCGGTGGTAAGCCGACGGCAAAGAAGGATTTGGGGATGGGTGCCATGCGTTACGGCAACGTTTATGTCGCGCAGATAGCGATGGGCGCCAACGACACACATACAGTAAAGGCTTTTCTTGAAGCCGAAGCGCACTCAGGGCCTTCGCTGATCATCGCCTACAGCCAGTGCATAGCCCACGGCATCGACATGGCGAAGGGCATGCATCAACAGAAGCTGGCGGTCGACTCAGGTCACTGGCCGCTCTATCGCTTCGACCCGAAGCTCGCCAATGAAGGCAAGAATCCGTTTCAGCTTGATTCGCACGATCCGAAGATTCCACTGCAGGACTATATCTACACCGAAGGTCGCTATCGAATGTTGCGACAGAGCGATCCGGAGGCGGCAAAGTTTCTTTTGAAACAAGCGCAGGAGTCGGTCGACCATCGCTGGCGACAATACACACAGATGGCCGAAATGAAACCGTAATGTCCGACAAACTTCAGTTTGTCGTTGAGATTCGGTAGGCGCAACCCGAATGGAAACCGCGAAAACGACAAACTGAAGTTTGTCGAACTTAGGAAGGACATCATGAGTCTCACCACAAACTACTTGGGTCTGGTGTTGCGGAATCCGATTGTGGCCTCGTCATCACCGCTCTCGCATAGCATGGACAGCATTCGACGCCTTGAAGACGCTGGCGCCAGCGCGGTCGTGATGTACTCGCTCTTCGAAGAGCAAATTACCTTCGAGAGTTCCTACGTAGATCATTATCTGCGCAGCGGCACTAACAGCTTCGCCGAGGCGCTCAGTTTCTTTCCGGAAATGGATCAATACAACGTCGGGCCCGACGAGTATCTGAACTTGATCCGGCGCGCGAAGGAATCCGTCGACATCCCCGTCATCGGCAGCCTGAATGGCGTGTCTGCCGGCGGCTGGATCAACTATGCGGGCCTGATCGAAGATGCGGGCGCCGACGCGCTGGAGTTGAATGTTTATTACGTCCCCACCAACCTCGATCTCGCGGGCCAGGAAGTCGAAAATATCTATGTGGAAATGCTCCGCAGTGTGAAGAAATCGGTGACGATCCCACTCGCGATGAAACTAAGTCCCTATTTCAGCTCCCTGGGAAATATCGCCAAGCGTCTGGTCGATGAAGGCGCCAACGGGCTGGTCCTCTTCAATCGTTTCTATCAACCCGATCTGGATCTCGAAACACTTCAGGTAGCGCCACGTCTGGTGCTCAGCAATTCGAACGAGTTGCGCTTGCCACTACGTTGGGTGGCTATTTTGTACGGGCGCTTGCTCGCTGATCTGGCAATCACTACCGGCGTGCACACATCAGAGGACGTACTGAAGGGTCTGATGGCCGGCGCCAAGGTCACGATGATGGCTTCAGAACTGCTGCAGAACGGCGTGCGCCGGATCAAAGAGATACTGGGAGAGATCGAGAGTTGGATGGAAGAGCGAGAGTACGCGTCGGTCGCCCAGATGATCGGCAGCATGAGCCAGCAGCACTGCGCCGAACCGGCCGCCTTTGAGCGCGCGAATTACATGAAAACATTGGATTCGTACCGACCGGTAAATTGAGGGTTGAGTAGTAGCGCCGTGTACAGAGGGCACGGGCGTGCGGCCGTGAAATCACGCAAGATACGCGTGTTACCTTCAACTGCAACCACTACCCCGGGTCGAGGTTTCCTGGTTCTAAACTGCGTGAGCAGACAGGACCGATCTCACTGGATAAAAATTGGAGGCAAGGACGATGCTTAGCTCTGACAAAACTGTGCGGGAGGTGGTTCTCGAACTGCCGCAGGCAGCAAGGGTCTTCGAGAAACTGAAAATTGATTACTGCTGCGGGGGCGATAAACCTCTGGGTGAGGCCTGCGCCACAGCCGGAGTGGAACTCGCAAATCTGGACCGAATGCTGGCAGAGGCCGGACAGACGCCGGGAAACGGCTCAATCGATTTTCAGAAAGCCACCCTGGGCGCGCTTGTCGGTCACATCCTGGATAAGCATCACGTCTATACAAAGGAAGAGATGGCGAGACTGGAGCCTCTGATCGACAAAGTCATCGGCGCGCATGGCGGAAACCATCCGGAATTGCGGGGGCTGGGCGGACTCTTTCAACAACTCTGCGCGGACCTGAAGCCACACATGTTCAAGGAAGAGCAAATCCTCTTTCCTTACATCGTCGAAATGGAAAGGTCGGTCGTTCAAAACAGGCCCGCGCCAATTGCGCCGTTCGGCACGGTCATCAATCCCATTCGGATGATGATGATGGAGCACGAGACGGTCGGAGATCTCTTGCGAGAGTTGCGCGCGTTAAGTTCGAACTACACCCTGCCCCCGGATGGCTGTATCAGCTATCAGACCCTCTATCAGGCGCTCGAGGCATTCGAGCAGGATCTGCATCAGCACATTCATCTTGAGAACAACATTCTCTTTCCGCGAGCAATCGCGTTGGAAGGGAACCGTTGATGCCCAGGGTCATTGACCAAATATTGGAAAGTGATTTCCGCAATCCACTGGGTTTGCTGAGCGACTGTCATCGCCGCATCGAACGTTTCCTTGAAGGGCTAATCGTTATTTCGGAACAAGCGCAGGAAAACAAACTTAATGATCTGCAGTGCCAGCAGTTCGAGGTTGCTCTGCGTTATTTCCGCGACGCTGCTGCCAACCACACACTTGACGAGGAAGAATCACTCTTTCCTCGCCTGAGGGCGCGGCAGAATCCCGAGAGCCAGGCTGCCTTTGCATTGCTCGACAGTTTGCACGCTGATCACACCGAGGAGGAGATCAGGCACCGGGAGGTGGATGACCTGGGACGCGCGTGGCTCGCAGATGAATGTCTCTCGCCCGATAACACCCGGATTCTCATCAGCCTGCTTAAAGATCTGCGGACCACCTACGAAAAGCACATCGCGGTTGAGGACCACGAGCTCTTTCCGTTCGCAGAAAGGACCCTCGATCGAGCAGAGCTGGAAGCAATAGGCCAGGAGATGGCGGCCCGGCGCGGCCTCGTGGTTAGTCGGAGCACATCACCTTGATGAAGAGCTTCCGCGATCGGCTCGTATTGCACCAGGTGCTCAATGAGTCATGTTTTCGATCACCAGCGCACCGAACAGGTAAAGCTGTCCCTGTTTCAAAGCTTGAGACTTCCCGCGACCAGGAAGCGATGGCGGCCGGATAAGAGCGCTCGCTGAGAATCTCGCAGGATCGATCTTAGCCATCAGATGGTTCTCTCCTTATGACTCACGCATGCGACCAAACAAAAAACGCAACCAGACAACCCTGGATATGCGCATTCTTACCCTAAGTCACTAAGGAAAACCACGCATTGCGTCGTCGGCGAGCAGTATCTCGCCCTCCCCAAGTTCCCTTCCCGCGCGCTTTCTTGCGATTACGGGTTGCGGCATTCGGTTTGCCAATCTAACTCGCGCAGAATTCTAAATACAATAAGGAGCATTAGGAATCATGAGGAAGCAAAACCCTTTTTCGGTCTTTGGGATCGCCGCGCTGCTCACGGTAAGTCTGCTCTTCCTTACGTCCGGCGAGCGCCAGGCTCGAGCGGTTGGTCCGGCACCAGAGCGGCTGATTTTCCAGGACAATTTTCAGCGAGCAGATTCAACCTGGGTCGGGCCCGGATGGCGCGAATACACCCGGCGCAACGACCAGGTTCAGGGGGCGGACTCGCCCTGGAGAATTCACAATGGGGCGCTCTACTTCGAAGCAATCGGTTCGAACAGCTACATCGAGGATTTCATAGAAACCGCGGCGACCTTTCCGGTGGACAACGTGCGCGTGGAGTTTGATCTGCGCGCCAGTGTCGCAACTTCGAAGGGTTATGTTGGGCCCACGATGTTTTGGAGCGGCAACGCATCCGAACGAGCCGGAGCGTCCAATGTCAGCTCCGGGCCGGGCCACATCGGCGTGGCGGCGTTCAACTCATGGGAGACCGGCGGAGCAAGAGGGCTGGTTATCTCGACGCACGGCGGCGCGCAGGTCTATAAGGATCAGGTTCTGAGCGGCGTCAACCAGCCAGGGTTTTCCCGGATATCGATCACTGTTCAGAACGGCAAGGTCACTTATCAGGGACAGAACTCGTCCGCGTTGACTGTGGCGCTGACGCAACCGTTGGGCGCGGGCGCGCAAAGACACTGGACGTTTGGCGCCAGACTCTACGACGCCGGAGTGTCGCAGGTGATCGAGATTCGCAATCTCAAGATTACAGCTCTGCAGTAGGCCCGGAAGACGAATAAGAGCGCTGGACAAAATCACTCGAGTCGCAACTTCGCGTTGATTTTGGAAAACTAAATTAGCCCCGCGTGTTCGGCGCGACGAATCGCCTCCAGGCGTGTGTGTGAGTCCAGCTTGCGCAGGATGTGCTGGACGTGATTGTTGACGGTGTTGCGGCTTATATGAAGCTGCTTAGCTACGGTCGTTATCGTTACGCCCCTTAGCCAGGAGCTTCAGAACGTCGCGCTCGCGCTCTGAGAGTTTAGTTTCGCAAGCCGGAGCGTGCGCAGCGGAAATCAAAGTGGCGGCTTGCTCGGTGGACAAACCCGTGCCGGTCACTACGAAGTCGCGCACGAGCAACTCCAGCCGCTTGCGAACATCGATCTGACGAACAACGTGAATCGAGTAAGGCAGCGTCGAGTTGTCTCCATCGGCGATCAGAACCGATACGTTGCACCACTGCCTGCCGCTTGCGGTCTGAATGTGAAGATCGAAGTTGCCGACTGGATGGTGTTTTCGAACCGCTTGCTTAACGGTGCAGTCCGCTGAGCACACCGGTCCGCACTCATTCAGGCCCTGCATGATCTCTCCGCACATCTTGCCCATTGCGTCGGGTGCAGACATGCCGAACATCGCTGCAGCGGCGCGGTTCCAGGCGACTACGTGGCCGGAGCCGTCCGCGGCAAACGCGGAATCAGAGGTGCTATCGACCAACTCTGTGATCTCTCGAATCAGCATGCGCACAACCTGACCATTGAAATGATGCGACCAGATTATTGTGCGGGCAGGCTAAAAAGGCAATGATTCGCGGATCAGTTCGGACCTCTCTACCAGCCTGGCGAGACTGACTCAAGCAGAATCCAAGTTTAGATGACATCCTGCTTGGCAGACCGCAAACCGGCGCCCGTCAGATCCTTCTCATGCTACCCGGATTACAGTAGAATCATCGCCACGCTTACCGCGTATTCCACGAGGGCTCGCTATGCGAAAAACATTCCTACTGATTCTCCTGGGCGCCATGTTCGTTGTCAGCGCCGCGGCGCAGTCGGGCAGAAGAGGCATCACGCCGCCACCACCGCCGTCGCCAGAGCGGATGACCGAACCGCCAATTGTGTCGCCGGCCGAGCGCGCGTCCGTGGCGCCGGCAGAGTTGACTGTCCTGCCGGAAAGCGTCCTTAAGCGCCAGCTCAAGGCGCTCGACAAGGGTAGCTTCAGCCTCGCGGACTTCGGCGGCAAGGTCCTCGTGGTTAACCTCTGGGCGTCGTGGTGCGGCCCGTGCCGCCGGGAAGTTCCGGAATACGAGAAGGTGCGCCAGGAGTTCGCCGGGCGTGGCGTAGAGTTCATCGGTCTGACCGCAGAAGATCCGCGCACATCATCGGACCGCGTGAAGCAATTCGCGCGCGACTTCAATTTCCGTTTCCGCCTGGGCTGGGCCGACCACGAGACGGCGGTCGCCCTGATGAACGGGAGGAACGCGATTCCGCAGACCCTGGTCATCGCCCCCGATGGACGCATACTCAGCCATTGGCGCGGCTACTCGCCGGCGCAAGGGGGCAATCACCTGCGAGAGACAATTGAACGCGCTCTCTCGGAAGCGTCCCCTGCCGCACAAAAGTAGCGATGCATCGGAATGCTATTGCGGGACCGAGCTGAATAGTTGTCTTGCGCCCTGAAACCAGACAAAAAAGTAGCCGTCGCCGCCTTCATGGGAATACCAGGCACTGTCCAATGGTGCATGGTCGCCTAATTCTAGAGGAGCATGGTCATGTTCGAATCCGCTGAACTCGGCCACACAATCGACAAGCGAACATACGATCGGGAGGAGCCCGGACTCCGAGCGGCGCTGCTCGACGCGCAATTCGAACTGGCCCAGGCGGGCAAATTTCCGGTGCTGATTCTGATCGGTGGAGTGGACGGAGCCGGCAAGGGTGAGACGGTTAACCTGGTAAACGAATGGATGGATCCGCGCCACATTCAGACCCGGGCCTTCGGCGAAGCCTCTGACGAAGAATCGGAGCGACCAACGATGTGGCGCTTCTGGCGCGAACTTCCCCCGCGGGGAAAGATCGGCATCATGTTCGGGTCCTGGTATACCGCCCCAATTGTAGATCGAGTTATGGGACAGACCGATGACGAGGACCTGCAACAAAGTCTGGATAGAATCGTGCGCTTCGAGAGAATGCTCCACGACGAGGGAGCCTTGCTGCTGAAATTCTGGTTTCATCTGGGAAAGAAGCAACAGAAGAAGCGTCTGCAGGAACTCGAGAAGGATCCGCGCACGCGTTGGCGCGTCACCAAGCTCGACTGGCAGCGCTTCAAAATCTACGATCGGTTCCGCGAAGTATCCGCGCATGCGCTCCGCGAAACCGGCACCGCCGATGCTCCGTGGACGGTGGTCGAAGGTTTGGACCAGCGCTATCGCAGCCTTACAGTTGGCAAGGTCCTGCTTGAGGCAATGCGCGAGAGGCTGGCCGCGCAAAACTCGAAGCCGGCGAGTGTGAAGGCGCCGCCGCTGCCGAAGATCGACAATCTCGGTCTGCTGCGCCACCTCGACCTGACGCAAAAACTCGCCCGGCCGAAGTACAAGAAGGAACTGGAGAAATGGCAAGGGCGGCTCAATCTGCTTTCGCGCGAGAAGAAGTACTTCAGGAAGCGCTCTCTGGTCCTGGTGTTCGAGGGCTCGGATGCCGCGGGAAAGGGCGGGGCCATTCGCCGGATCACCGGAGCCATCGACGCGCGCCACTACCAGATCATTCCGGTGGCGGCGCCAACCGAAGAGGAACGTGCGCAACCTTACCTCTGGCGTTTCTGGCGGCGCGCGCCGCGCCGCGGTCGGATCACTATCTTCGATCGTTCGTGGTATGGACGGGTGTTGGTGGAGCGCGTCGAGGGCTTTTGCGATGTCTCTAACTGGATGCGCGCCTATAGCGAAATTAACGATTTCGAGGAACAGTTGGTCGACAACGGAGCGATCGTCTGCAAGTTCTGGCTCCAGACCAGCAGGGCCGAGCAACTTAAGCGATTCCAATTGCGCGAGCAGACCAGCTTCAAGCATTTCAAGATCACGGAGGAAGACTGGCGCAACCGCAAGAAGTGGAACGCTTACGAGCAGGCGGTTTGCGATATGATCGACCGCACCAGCACCGAGATTGCGCCGTGGTTTGTGATCGAAGCAGAAGACAAGTACTTTGGGCGGATCAAAATCCTCAGGACCATCGTCGAGCAGATGGGAAAGGTCCTGTAAAGCCCGGGCCTCAAACTCGCAAACACTTGCGGATTGGTTGCACTTCCATCAGGGATGACAAATGCCGTGGCAGCGATGAAGAGTGGTGCGGGTTAAGAACTTCTATTACTTCAGAAGCGGAAGTTAATACCGCTGTTGAAGGTATGGGCTTTTGTTTGCCACCCGTAGGCAACCTGGAAGGGCGGGTTCGCCGGCACCGGGTTGGCGGTAAGGGACTGGTTGCCCAGGTCATAATAAAGATACTCGGCCTTCCAACTCCAGTGTTTGCTAATCGCCACTTCACCTCCGCCGCCGACGCTCCATCCTGCTTTCGTTTTGCTTAACGACGCCGGGTATTGAGTCGTCCCGCCCGGCCGGAAGTCTGAGTTAGCTGAATAGTTGACGTGGCCATAAGCCAGGCCGCCCGTGCCATAGAGAAACACCCGGCCGAAGGCTATGCCGGCGCGCGGGCGCACCGTACCGAACCATTTCGTATCTTGATGCGTGGTCAGGAACCCGCTACCCGGAAACGGCGTGCCGTTATTCCTGTTGATAGGCGTGACCGTGGCCGTCCCACTCATTCTGGACCACGACATGTCGGCCTCGCCACCGACAACGAAATGTCCCGTTTGCCAGTTGTAGCCGCCTTGAGCACCGCCGCTGAACCCGCTCGGATTTGGACGTAAACTTGTCGGGGCCATGTCAATAAACTGCGTAGCGGTGGGTAGCGGAGTGAAAGTAGTGTTGGCTCTACCCTGGCCCCAGCCGATGTGGCCGCCAATGTAGCCACCTTTCCAGGTGTACGAAGTGGCCGAGGGCGCCGGATTGTTTGGCTTGGCCGAACCAGTGGCAGCAGCCAGCGAGCCAGACTCGGAGGGCGAGAACAGCGCATCGCTTCTCTCAGTAGCGTTCGGTGCGGTTGAGCGGTCGTTCTTCTCTTGCCCAGACGTAAGGATTGGAACTGCCACACCGAGCACCACCGCCAGCGCCCTTACAGTTAACCAACCAGATAAACTATTGCGCATTACTTGATAACCTCAGCGCTGCCCAAACTCTGCTGTAAAGGCTGGTGGCTCCAGCAATTGCTCCCAACCACTCTGCAGCGCTGCTACTCCGGTGCACAGGCTCTCCTGGGCCGGTCAAGGTCCTGGTGGCACAGGGACAATGGTAACGACGGCTTGATTGCTGGTGGCGCCGCGCAAGTGAATACTAATCCTGGCATCGACTTCCCCACCGCCGCCGGTCGAGAATTGGTCGGGGAATTTGACGACCACCTGAGTCAACCAGTCAAAGCCCGGGATGGTCCTGACAGATTCAACTGTCAGCGGGATGATTGTGCCCGAAACGTCGGCGTCAGCGGTAATGGCCGAGGAAGTTTCGCCGGGCTTCAATTGCGCATGGAGCGCAAAGAGCGTGATCCGGGTGCGGTGATCGGAACTGAAATTGTGGTCCGCCAACAGCGCGAACGGATCGCGCAATAGCGTCACCGAATCAAGCGCAATCGCTCGGTCCGAACCATCGGCAGTTAGCAGCAGGGGCGCCAGGTTGTCAATCACCGTCACCTGGATTGTGTCGATATCAGTAAGCGGCCCGCCCGCACCATTGTGACCCAGATCGTTGGTAGTGATCTCGATCACGCCCGAGCCGAAAGCCAGGTTACTCATCCCATTGAGGGCCGCGTTGATGTCTGCGATGCTGCCCGTAAAGGTCATCAAGGCGTCGCCAGTGCCGTCACCGGCAATGAACGACAAACCGCTGGTGCCGCTCAAGGTAAGCGTGCCGTCAGTGGCCTTCAAGGTGACTTGCAATGGATCCGTGCCCGCATCCACATCAGAGATAGAGATCAAGTTAGAGTTGGCTGCGGAGAAGACGAGAGTGCCGTTGAGCGGCGCGTTCTGACTACCGGGAACGTGATTCACCGGCGCGTCGTTAATCGCATTGACCGTGACGATGAAGGTCCTCACAAAAGTGTCTACGCCGCCGTTGGCCGTGCCCCCATCATCCTTCACCGTCACCGTGATCATGGCCGACCCATTGGCATTAGGCACGGGGGTGAAACTGATTGAGCCGGTGGTATTCGGACTGGTGTAGGTAACAGTTGGATTTGGAATCACTGCGGTATTGTTCGAAGCAGCCGTCACCGTCAGGTTTTGCGAGCTCTCGTAAATCGGCCCCGCCGTGATGCCCGAGAGATTCACTGTCTGCAACGGAGCATCCTCATTAATGATCACGTTACCGAGCGCATTGAGCGTCGGCGGATTATTCAGGGCATGGACGGTGATAGTAAATGTCTGCGGCGCGGAAGTGTCGACACCTCCCAGGGCCACCCCGCCATTGTCTTGCAGTTTCACCGTGACCGTCGCCACACCATCAAAACCGTAAGCCGGCGTATAGAAGAGCGTGCCTGCCGGGCTAATGCTCGGCTGAACTGAGAAGATCGCGCTGTTATTGTTCGAGACCAGGAAAGTCAGAGTCTGCCCGGACTCGTCCGGCGGGCCGGCCGAAATGTTGGTGGCCCAATTGGGGACTGTCTGCGCCACCGGACCATTAGCGGTCTGATCAGGGCCCTTAGTGAATGAGGGCGCATCGTTGACTGCGTTGACCGTGATCGACACCGTAGCCTCGGCGCTGGTCAGGGCGGGCG
>PMSM01000005.1 GCA_003168335.1 Blastocatellia bacterium
CACAAATGTCATTCGACATGCGCTAAGAACCAGACGACACGTCGCAGATGTCGTCTAACATTCGCCGCGTGTCGTCTAACATTTGCCGCGTGTCACATGACATTTGCCAAATGTCACGTGAAATTGTCTGATTTTCACTCATTTCAGCACCTTGGTGCTCCGTTATGCCCCACCTATTGCTGAAGATAGCCTTGCTGACAAAAGCGCTTGCAAGTGGGCGCTGATTCAAAGATAATGCGCCCCGCCATTGGAACTCTTACGGCTTTATCCAACTTTCACTTCACGTCCGAAAGGAGCCTCAGAATGGCCAAGTAAAACTTAATTTTCGACGTCTATCAGTTGCGGAGAAGATCGCGAAAGCACAACAGATAGTCACCGCCTTAACCGGCAACGCGAGCTTTCCGAATCCAAACCCGCCGCTGGCAACAATCACGACCGGCACCAACAGTCTCAGCGGCGCGTACGCGACTGCCCTGGCAGCGAAGGCGGCCTTGAAGGCGGCACTTGCCGATCAATCGGCGAAAGAAGATGCGCTCGATCAACTGATCTCACAGATCGCGAGTTACGTTGAGAGCGTGGCCGGCGTGGACGAGACGCTGATTAACAGCGCGGGCATGGACGCGAAGGCGCCCCCGAGCGCGCCGCAGATGCCCGATACGCCCACCGGTCTGGAAGCGACGATAGGGGATCATGATGGGCAAATCGATCTCAGTTGGGATCCCGTGTCGGGCGCCAAGAGTTATGTGATCCAACAAAGCGCCGATCCGCCGACGGTAACGAGCTGGACACATGACAGCACCTCGACCAAGTCGAGCGCTACGGTTGATGGCCTGACGAGCGGCACCCGCTACTGGTTCCGAGTGTCCGCCGTCGGCCCCCGCGGTCAAAGCGGCTGGAGCGATCCCGCCACCAAGATCGCACCGTAGGCGTTGCACGGGCATCCTGCCCGTGATTCAACATGAGCAAGATGCTCATGCTACTAATACCGGCGACATTTACCGGCGACGTTGTTTCCGGCGGTCGCTTTGGAAGGGCAGGCGCAAGCCTGCCCTTCGTTTGTCTTCGCCATTCACTCGGCCTATTGCCCGCTGTTCATTGACTTCTGGCCTCCTGCCGCATATTTTGCTTGCCACCCAAAGCCCGTATGTACTATTGTCGCGACGATCTGCTTCAAGGGAGTACCTGGGTTCCCACAACTCAAAACTCGAAACTCGGAACCCAGATTCGAAACGAAGGCGGCTAGTTCTCGAAACCCGCGTGATTACTTTTGTGCAAGACGCGAGATCTTCACCCGACAGGACCTGAGGAATTCAATCATGGGAGCTAACCAGATCTGGATCTACATGGCCCGAGGCGTTTTGTATGCATTAACGTCCACATGCGCACTATTAGCGGGGTACGTTGTACAAAAGGGCGGCTTTGACGTGGTTGACGTGCCGTACTTGGCTCTGCCCGTGATCGCATCCGTGTATTTTTTCATGTGCTATGCGAGCCGTTTTCATTCGCTTGAATTCCGCGATAGTGGGGAACAGAATACGCACGCACTGCTTCAGAACGCCGCAATAGCATTCTTTCCCTTTGTCGCACTTCTCCTCATTGTCATAAGTCTCTTATTGTTGCGTTACGTGTTTGTCCGGCCCATTTCGCCCACACTACTAATAGCTTTTGGTCTTTATGTAGCGATGTATGTCTATTACGGTAGATTTCTACTCCACCACTTTGCGCCCGGCGAGCTACCGATCGTTAGACATAGACTATTTTGGCCTGTGATTCTCTCCATAGGAATGGGTCTATACTATGGTCTCGCATTCTCAATGCTGACCACATCTGTAGTGCCACTGCTACCCGTTGGACTTATTTTAGTTGTCTATATCGTCTCGAAGGCGACAGCGTTGCGGATGCGGCTATTCTCCCTGGCTACATTAGCTATATTTGTGTCAAGTACGACCTTGGTTATTCTTGGTCACAGCGGGCGGATACGCTTGCCGGATGGAATCAACGATCACCTTTCGTTGATGTTGTTCTGCCTTACCGTTTCCGCGTACTTCGCGGTTTTTGAAACGTGGAAAATCACATCAGACATCGCAAAAACGGAGCCAGCGAGATCAGCTAATCAATCTACAGCTGGCCTTCCTATGCCGAAGTCAACGAGATATTCGGTTGCGGCGTTGGCAACACTTATGGTGAGTGTGTGGGCCATGCCATTGTTTTTTGTGTTCAGCGGTTACGGTTCTTATTTTCTTATTGGATTTGTGGTTCATGCATTTGCGGCTTTCGTGCTGTGGTATCTTTGCGGCCGGGGTCCGAAGTTGATTTCTTACCGTTGGGGAGCGATCAAAGTCGTTGCTGCAATGCTCTTTCTCCTATTAGTCGTATTGGCGACGGTTTTCCCGGCTCAACGCCCTTTCCCAATAATAAAATGGTTAGTGACCGAGGGAGGATTGTCTCTGTTGTTTGTTGCTATCTTTCCCATGGTCGGCAAGTTCCTTCTTGATCTACGACGGGAACGCAAACGAGACAAAAGCATGGCATTTCGCCGGGTGCTACTCCGGCGGGCCAATTTTACTCGGGTATTGAGTTTGCTTTGTTGGATTGCATGCTTCGTTTTGTTAACGATTCTACCCGAATATGGGAACGGCACTCCTGAATACTACAACGCCGAACTTGCCTTTAACGCTTATGCTGCTTGTATTTTCCTTTGCCTTGTAGTAGAGATGCTAGACTTTTTGAAAATGACTCCGGGGATGGCAATAATTTCCAAGTTTCTTGTTGGTTTGTTGTATTTAACAAGGATCGTAACGTCATGCCTGATCGGTCTATGCGTTTTCTTGCCTTCAATAGTGAGAGGCGTAGGTGTCCGCGCTTCGCTGGTATCGGCAATCCCTTTTGTCCTCGCCGCCATTGGCGGTTTTGCTCTCAACGATTATTTTGATGCTAGCAAGGACGCACTCAATAAACCGTACCGCGCAATTCCAAGCAAGAGGCTTACTCCGGGCACAGTCTTCTTCGTGAGTTTGGTCAGTCTTTCGTTCTCCGTAATATGCGCTGTTTACGCTTCCCGAGACCGTGCGCAAGTCGTTCTGTACGCGGTTGCTATTCTTGGAGTAGGTTTTTACAACGTATTCGTTAAATACCTAAGCCTGTCAAAGACGGTTCTCACTTCTGCGGTTTCTTCGCTGCCGTTATTCTTCGCCGTCCTTACTCTTGGCTATCCGAAGGTCTACCTCCTCCTGCCAGTAGCCGCAGGGCTCTTTGTTCTCGGTCGCGAATGGCTAATGGACATACGGGATATTAGTGGCGATTCTAAGGCTGACATTGTGACGATTCCAATGCGCCTTGGTCCTAAACAGACCGCAAGATTTGGCTTCGCATTTCAGTTTCTGTCGGTGGCTCTTCTCTTTCCGGTTGCTGCAAGTGCCAATTCCACTTTTGGCTACCTACTTTTGTTGTCGATATCTCTATCCCTTATTGTTTTCTATCCTCTCTGGCACTATGGGTCAGGCAAATACCAGCGAAGGGTGATTCAAGGACTTTGGCTACCTATGCTGCTGGGCATTATGCTGCTGATAGCATAGGAAGCCCGAAACGATTGCAATTCAAACTGGCTACGTTAGTATCTGCCTTCAATGACGCTTGCCGAGCACGTACCCTCAAAGTTTAAGAACGGTATCGAAGTCTTTGCCGATTCTTTGAAGGAGAACTTTTCCTCAATCGTCGCCGCTAATCCCGAAGATCAACTCAAAGGACCCGTACAGTGGTTGTTGGGTTCGGTTGCTCCTCGTGTCCAGACTCGCACTGAAGCACAGGTTCAGGAATTGGGAGCGCGCCCCGATATTGGGGTGACAGTGAGAAGACTTCTCTGCGGTTATGTTGAGCTCAAGGCGCCAGGAAAAGGCGCAAGAGTGGCAAGGCTCAAAGGAGCAGATAAGGCTCAGTGGGAAAAGTTCAAAGCCCTTCCGAATCTTGTTTACACAGATGGTTCTGAGTGGGCGCTATACCGCTCGGGTCAACTCGAATCTGAAGTCATTAGGTTCAGCGGAGACGTGACCAGCGATGGCAGAAATGCAATCACAGATGACGAAATCGCCAGGTTACATACTCTTCTGCTCAACTTTCTTAGCTGGGAGCCGAGCGCGCCGAGTTCGGCACAGGCACTCGCCAGAGTCCTCGCGCCACTTTGCCGCCTGTTGCGTGAGGACGTTCTTACAGCCGTTAGCAATCCAGAATCAAACCTTGCTCAATTAGCAAACGAATGGAGAGCCTACCTGTTTCCTGATGCTGACGACGCACGCTTCGCTGATGCGTACGCGCAGACGCTGACCTATGCACTATTGCTAGCTAGGCTAAATGGTGAGGCTAATCTCACGACTGAGAGCGCCGCCGCGGCTTTGGACAGCGGTCATGGACTGTTGGCGCAGGCATTGCGGGTTTTGAGTCAGCCTGAGGCCCGCGAAGAAATTTCAACAGCCGTTGATTTGCTAGAGCGACTAATTAGCGCGGTCGAACCCGTGAAGCTGGAAAAGCGCGGCGACCCGTGGCTGTATTTCTACGAAGATTTCTTAAGCATTTACGATCCGAAGCTGCGAAAAGATTATGGTGTCTATTACACACCTGTTGACGTAATTCGGGCTCAGGTTCGCCTCGTTTCCCAACTTCTGGAGGAAAAGTTCGGAAAGAACCTCTCTTATGCAGATGAAGGCGTCGTCTTCCTTGATCCGGGGGCAGGCACTGCCGCTTATCCACTCGGAGCGATTCATCATGCCCTGGAGAAAGTATCTGATCGATTCGGTGAGGGGATGGTAGCGGCGAAAGCTTCAGACTGCGCAAACAATTTCCATGCTTTCGAAATTCTCGTTGGACCTTACGCTGTCGCCCATCTGCGGCTGACGCAAGTCATTTCCGACTATGGCGGATCACTTCCGGCTGACGGCATACGAGTCTTTCTAACAGATACTTTAGAGTCTCCTCATGCTAACCCGCCGCAACCGAACCTTTTTGCGCGGAAGCTCACCGAGGAACATCGTCGCGCGCAGTACGTCAAGAATCACACCAAGGTGTTGGTTTGCATGGGAAATCCGCCTTACGACCGAGAGCAGCGCGAAGTAGACGCGGATCCTGCGAATCAGAGAAAGGGCGGATGGGTTCGGTTTGGAGATCCTGGCGAACCGGAACAACAGCCTATCCTTCAGGATTTCATCGAGCCGGCAAGTCAGGCGGGCGCTGGTGTACACGTCAAGAACCTGTACAACGATTATGTCTACTTCTGGCGTTGGGCGCTGTGGAAGCTTTTCGAGAATCCTCAAGCGAATGGTCCGGGTATTGTTTCGTTCATCACGGCATCCTCTTATCTTCGCGGTCCAGGCTTCGTCGGAATGCGACAGAAGATGCGCGAGTCGTTCGATGAATTGTGGATTATCGATCTCGAAGGAGATAACCTCGGCGCCCGCAAGACGGAGAACGTCTTTGCAATTAGAACTCCCGTCGCAATCGCTATAGGAGTCCGTTACGGAGAAGCACAGCCGGAAACCCCAGCTACAGTTCGTTATTCCAAGGTTACGGGATCGCGACAAGAGAAGTTAGAGCGCCTCGCAAGAGTTTATAACTTCACTGATCTTAACTGGCAGGAATGCTTTAAAGAATGGATGCGGCCTTTTCTGCCGGAAGGTGCGGGAGATTACTTCTCCTGGCCTGCCCTAACCGACTTATTTCCGTGGCAGCATTCGGGTGCTCAGTTCAAACGCACATGGCCTATTGGAGAGAACCGCGAAGTGCTAGAGGCTCGTTGGCGTGAGCTTCTGAGACTAACAGGTGAAGATCGAGGAGAGGCGTTTCGAGAATCCCGAGATCGGAAAGTCGACAGAACATATCGCGCTCCAGACAGCGGGCAGCAGCGGTTACCATCAATTGGTTCGCTCGGCTCTGACGCTCCGATGGTTGTTGCCCAGCGGTATGCTCACCGAAGTTTCGATCGGAAATGGGCTTTGGCGGACCCGCGCTTGGGTGATTTTCTTCGTCCGGCACTTTGGTTGACGGAAGGCGAGCATCAGGTCTTTCTAACAAGTTTGCTCGCTGACGTTCTCGGTTTGGGTCCGGCAGCGACAGTCTGTTCGGTGGTCCCAGACCTCCATCACTTCTCAGGAAGAGGTGGCAAGGACATTGTTCCTCTCTATCGTGACGCCGAGGCGATGCACCCTAACATAAGCGGCAATTTGCTAACTACGCTCAGCGCAGCGCTAGGAGGAGGCGTCAGTGTCGAGGACTTTTTTGCTTACTGCTACGCTATGCTTGCGTCTCCAGCTTATGTGGAGAAGTTCAGCGAGGAATTAACCGTTCCTGGCCCGCGAATTCCGATCACCAAGAACAATGACCTTTTTCGTCGCCTTGCTAGTCTTGGTCGCAACCTCATCTGGCTTCACACTTTCGGAGAACGATTCGTTCCCAGCGATGCGCGACCTGGTGAAGTTCCGCAGGGAAGCGCCCGGTCCATTCGCGGAGTACCGACTGATCCTGAACATTACCCTAATGAGTTCTCATTTGAATCCGCCCAACAAATTCTGCGCGTGGGCGAGGGAGAGTTTGGACCTGTTACCGACGAAGTATGGAACTTCAGCATTTCGGGTTTCGCCGTACTTCATTCATGGCTAGGCTATCGAATGAAATCAGGCGCTGGTAGGTCCTCGTCCCCGTTGGATGAGATTCGTCCGGACCGTTGGACCGCGGCAATGAGTCAGGAACTGCTTGAGATTCTATGGGTGCTGGAAGCGACTATCAATTTGTTTCCGGAGCTTCGAGAACTCTTTAACTCAGTTATTCAGAGTTCGACGTTCAACGCCGAAGAGTTGCCACGACCGAGCCGTGAAGAACGGCAGCCTCCTGAAGAAGAAGAGGATGAGTCACCGCAAATCAGTCTTGAAATGTGACTTTGCTTGGGCCTACCGCGGCTTCCCCTAGAGACACCGCGCTCATCTTCTCCCATAATAATCACGCACCCCGAGAAAACAGTTGGCAGTAAGCAGTAAGCAGTAGGCAGGAGCCTACGCGTGCACGATTCATTTGCTAAGGAGGCCGAGACGATGCTGATCAGAGATGTCATTCGTGATCGTGAGCCTTACTCGATGAAGGCCACGGCGTCCGTGATGGAGGCGGCCGAGTTTATGGTCGAATAAGCAGAACGCATGAGGTGAGCCGGCAGTTTGATTGACACGTGTCAGACTAACTCTTTAGACTTGCAATTAATCATGGCGACGGTAGAAATCAAAATCTCTGACGAATTGCTGAAAGCAGCCAAGGTGCCGCAGGAGCGAAGCTCGGAAGAAGTGGCCAAGCTGTTGGCGCTGGAGCTTTACCGCGAGCGGGCTATCTCACTAGGCCGAGCGGCTGAGTTGGCGGCGATATCCACGGCGGAGTTCATGCGGTTTGCCGGCGAGCGAGAAGTGGAACTGGATTTTGACCTGGACAATCTTGAGCATGATCGGCAAACCCTCGAAAGCCTCAATCAGTGATTGTTGTCTCGAACTCAACTCCCCTAATAACCTTGGCAAAGGTTGGATACTTCGACCTGCTTCAAAAGCTCTTCACCGAAATTACTATTTCGCAGGAAGTCTGGGATGAAGTAGTAGTGAGTGGCGCAGGTCTGGCTGGGTCGAGTGAGACTTCACAAGCCGGCTGGATCAAAGTTAGCTCGGTTGCGGATTCGTCTTTGGTCGGCGAATGGCGCAACGCTCACAATCTCGGCGCCGGCGAACTGTCGACGATTCTGCTGGCGAAAGAGTTAACCGCGCAGACTAGCCGTGACCCTTGGACTGGCTGTAAGCGGAACGATCGCGGTGCTGGAAGGCGGTTATCGAGAGAATTACTTCAGCGATCTGCGCACAGTCTATCGGCAGTTACTCGCGGCAAACATCTGGATCGATCAGAAGAAGCTTAATCAAAGTCTTGAGGCGAATGCCATTCAACAGGTCGATGCCACTGATTTTTCAGTCTTTCACCTGACACCGCGCTCAACTTCTCCTATAATACCCACGTACCCCGAGAAAACAGTTGGCAGTAAGCAGTGAGCAGTAGGCAGGAGCCTACGCGTGCACGATTCATTTGCTAAGGAGGCGCGGCGATGCTGATCAGAGATGTCATTCGTGATCGTGAGCCTTACTCGATGAAGGCCACGGCGTCCGTGATGGAGGCGGCCGAGTTCATGGCGCAACGAAAAATCGGCGCCGTGTGCGTGCTCGATGAGGAAGGGAAGTTGATTGGCGTCTTTTCTGAGCGCGACCTGCTGAACCGCGTCGTCGTGCCCAGGCACGATCCTTCGGCTATGCAGCTCGGCGAGGTGACCAGCAAACTACGCGCGGTGATTCGTTGCGACGAGACGCCGCAGCAGGCCCTGGAGCGCATGGAAGAAATCGGCAGCCGCCACCTGCCCGTTGTCGATGGCGAGAAGTGGGTCGGCATGCTGTCGATGCGCGATTTGTTGAGGGTGGAGCTGACCTCGCACGGCGATGAGATCAAGTTGCTGCAGGAGTACATACAGCAGTAGGCAGTCAATCCGCAGATTTCGCAGATTACACAGAGCAGACAAATCAACGCGGGGCTATAAACATTTGGCTCCTAACGGAGCCATGAAAGACTTCGCCACAGAGATACAGAGAACACAGAGGCAGCACAGAATGAAAGTTTTCATGCCACGTCACCGTTCAATTGATATGAATCGAACGATTACCGTTGCGCTCTGTTTGGCCGTATTCGCGCTGGCGTGCAGTCATCCGCCGCCGGGGCGGGGCGCGGGGGAGTTTGAAACCTCGGCGCAATCTCAGACCAGCTTCAAAGTCGAAACTGTCATCCCCAATCTCGAAATTGTCTGGTCGATAGTTTGGGCGCCGGATGGCCGGATGATCTTCACCGAACGGCCGGGGCGGGTGCGCGTTTTTGAGAATGGAAAACTTCGGTCACAACCTCTCTTCACCGTCCCCGATGTCGAGCCGAAAGGTGAAAGCGGATTGATGAGCGTCGTGCTGCATCCGCAGTTTGCTGCCAATCATTTGCTCTATCTCTCGTACGCTTACCACACCGGCGGCCAACTCGTGCGCGTGGTGCGCTATCGCGAGACGCCGACCGGCTTCACGGATCGCAAAGTAATCATCGAGAACATTCCGGCGGCGCAGTTCCATGCGGGATGTCGTCTGCGTTTCGGGCCCGACGGCAAGCTTTACATCACGACGGGTGATGCGACGCAGCGCGAGTTGGGGCAGCGGATGGATTCGTTGGCAGGAAAGATTCTGCGGCTAAATGATGATGGTACTGTGCCGAGCGATAATCCATTTGTTAGTCAGGCTCAGGCGCGGCCCGAAATTTGGACCTACGGGCATCGCAACTCGCAAGGCATCGACTGGCAGCCGGGCACAAACCTTTTGTGGGAGACGGAACACGGGCCGAGCGGCTTCGATGGACCGGGCGGCGGCGACGAAGTCAACATCATCGAGCGCGGAAAGAACTATGGCTGGCCGGTGATTCATCATCGCATGACACATGAAGGAATGGAGTCGCCGATTCTGGAGTACACGCCGGCGTGCGCGCCTGCGAGTGGAATGTTCTATCGCGGATCATCATTCCCGCAGTTCAGGGGCAACTTCTTCTTTGGTTGTTTGGTGGGTGAGCGGATCATCCGCGTCGCTATGAACGGCCGGACAGTTGTCAGCGAAGAGAACCTGCTGGAAAAGAAGTATGGCCGGATCAGAGATATTGCCGAAGGGCCGGATGGGTTGATCTACTTCTCGACGTCGAACCGGGACGGACGCGGCCGGCCGGCGCAGGATGATGATCGGATTATGAGGTTGGTGCCGGTGAAGTGAGTGGGCTTCCGCGCGATGGCGAGGCGTAGCCTCGCCAATCAAGAAATGGCAACGCGCCGGAAAGGCGGAGCCTTTCCGCACATCAGGCGGCATAGCCGCGTACGCTCTCCCTGACGGATCCGGGCTACTGCCCCGCTATCCGAAAAGGCTAAACCGAAGGCTAAACTTTTTGGGCGAGGACTGCGGACTTGCTCCAGCTTATCGGCTGAAATTTTGGGAAGCGATAGTGGCTCACCACCTGAAAGTATTTATCGGTGGTTTCAGAAACCAGATGTGGCGGATGGACCTTGAGCCGGAACAGCATTTCCAGGAACGCTGCCACCGGGGTCGGGCGCATCGGCAAATGAAGCAGGTACCCGCCGGGCGCAATCACCCGCGCCAGTTCACTGAAGCCTTCGTCGAGCGGCAGATACTCCAACACTCCGCTGGTGGCAACCAGATCGAAACTTTCGTCCGCAAACGGCAAAGCCAGAGCGTTGCCCTGTGCGAAGCGAACCGGTTGACCGCTCGGGTTGTTCTTTTCCACGTACTTCTTGGCCGTGGCCATCGACGAAGCCGAAAGATCCAGCGCCGTTAGTTTGACCGGAACTTTCAGCGTCCTCAGCAACGCCAGCGTTAAGGTGCCGGTACCGCAGCCGGTTTCCAGGACGCTACAGCCGGGGAACACCGGCAGCGGATGAGCTTCGAAATATTGATCGAGCGAGCGCCCATAGCCATTCACTTTGAACGTGAGATCGTAAAGGCCCTCGATGCGGTCATAGAACGAGCCCGCCCGGGCATGATTCTTGGTTGCAGTCAGTACGTATTCGGCCATCTGTTGATTGCGGTGTGTTTAGAATCTACGCGGTCATTGAAACCTAGTCGGGCTCAGCCGTCAAGCCAGCGAGTAACTAAAAACGTCGCGCCATTCTATCCCGCCAGCTCGCAATTACTCAAACGAAACCAGGGTCCGGGGCGAAATTGTCAAAAACTCTGACTGATCTGTAATTTCCGCCGCAAGAACTTCCGCTGCTTCACGTTCTGGAAACGACAGTGGTTAGTCTCGGCAGTGAGGAGAATAAAACGATGCGGAAAAGAATGTTGACGGTGTTTGGTTTGATGATGGTTCTCGTGATCTTTGCGGGTCTGGCTCTCAGATATGGTTCGCGCAGCGCTCAGGCAACCGGCGGCGAAGCGAAATCGGGCCCGGGAGAGTCTTATTCAGAACCGGTAGTAGCTGAAAACGGATTCTCAGTAGAGGTCCTGGTCGACGGGCGTCCGGTGACAGAGTACGCAGCGCGCGGGCGGCGTTATGTTGAGGCCCTGGAGAATGCCGAGTACGAATTGCGCATTCACAATCCGACGGGTTCACGGGTGGCCGTGGCGCTCTCGGTTGATGGGCTGAACTCAATTGACGCGCGACACACCACTGCCTGGGATGCCCATAAGTGGGTAATCGAACCTTATGGAACGATTCACGTGCGCGGGTGGCAAATGAGCTCAGAGAACGCGCGGAGCTTTTACTTTACAACCGAGCGTGATTCTTACGCCGCTAAACTGGGCCAGACGTCTAACCTTGGTCTGATCACGGCAGTGTTCTTTCGCGAGCGCCGGCCAGTCACGATCATGCCGGTGACTCCGTCCGAACCACGACCACCCTACAAAGAGGAAGATCGCGTACGGGATAAGCAGTCAGCCCCCGAACCCAACACCGCCGGGGAATCTTCGAGCAACGGAATCGGTCGCGACGCGGCCAAGAGCGCACGTTCTTATCCGCCGCCGGATGATGAGTCAGCAGCGACCGGTATCGGTCGTTCGGTGCGAAACGACGTGCAGTGGATCAAGATGGATCTGGATTCACGGCCCGCGGGCGAGATCACGATTCGCTATGAGTACCGCGCGGCGTTGGTGCGCCTGGGAATCATTCCGCGTGATTATCCGAGGCCGGACGTGCTCGACCGCCGTGAACGCGCGCAGGGTTTCGAACCGAAGTATTGTCCACAACCGTAGTCCTGGATGAGGACGCGGAGACCGGGGAGACGCGGAGACGTGGAGATGGAGCAATCAACGTTCTCCGCGTCGCCGTGTCCCCGCGTCGATTCAGTGTCTCTTCAGATTCGAGTCGTAGAGTTGCTGGTAGGCGCGGTAATAGGACATCACTTTGAAGACGTAGTTCTTTGTTTCTGTGAACCCGACCTCCGCGGCAAAGACGCCTTCGTCGTTTTGATTTGAGCGTCCGAGCCAGCGCGCCACGTTATCTTCGCCGCCGTTGTAGGAAGCGGCGATTGCTTCCGGCAATCCCGCGAACATCCGCGAAAGCTCGCTCAGATATTCACTTCCTATCGCGATGTTGGTCGCGGGAGAATAAAGCGAGTCGTCGGTAACTTGATTGAGGCCCGCCCGCTTTGCATATTTCTGCGCCGCGTCGATAGTGAGTTGCAAGAGACCACGCGCTGCCGAAGGCGATTTCGCGTTGGGCTTGAAGGCGCTCTCCTGTTTCATGATTGCCAGCACCAGACGCGGATCGAGTCCTCGCTTCTTCGCTTCACTAACAACTTGCAAACGGTAAGGCGCCGGGTAATCGGCGGCGGCAGCGGCCAGCGCGGCCTGGACTGATTGCGTGCGCTCAGCGGCCCTTTGGCGTGCGGTCGGATCGTTAATGGCGGTCAACCTGTTCGTGGCCAACCCGCCGTAGTACGAACCCGCGTTGTCGGGAATTATCAAATAGGTGCGAATGGCGTCCTGAGTTCGCCCGCCACGCTCGAGTGAATGGGCTTTCAAATAGAGCACTTCATCGGCATTGGTGTTGGTGCCGGCCGGAAAAGGTTTCTGCAACAGCTCGTCAGCCGTCTGCACGGCGTGCGGCCAGTCCCCCAAAGCAATGTCCAGCCTGAGCCGCGCGAAAATGGCGTTGTGCTCTATTACATTTCCCGCGAATCTCTCGCGCGTGCGATTGATCCAGGTGATCGCGTCTTGTGGGCGTCCGGCTTCGCGATAACCGTCGATGATATTCAGGTGAGCCGTGTCGATGCGCTCGCCATTGGGATATTTCTCGATGTACTCGGCATAGCGCGCAGCGGCTTCGGCGCCGCGGCCCATTCGCAATAGCGATGACGCGGCGAAATTCGCGCCTTCGCGTCCTTCTTTGGTCTGCGGATAATCGCGCGCCACCTTCTCGTAAACCTGACGCGCATCTTCATAGCGCCGCTCTTGATAATAAGAACGCGCACTGCCGTAAAGCGCGGCAGGCACGTTAACGTCGTTGGGATAGTTGTCGATAACCGCTTGCCAGTGTTCGCGCGCGGGCGCGAAGGCGCGGTTCGCCATGTAAACACCCGCGCGACGCATGTGTTCGGCCGCGGTAATTTCCGGCGCGAGTTTTCCGTTTGCAGCGCGACCTGTGCGATCACTGGTGCGGACAGCGTTAAGGGTGGCATCGGTTGCGCCCTGTGAGTAGGTGGGCAAAGTGAAGGCGACGGAAATGCACGAGAGCGTTAAAAGAAGAACGGCGCATTCAAAAGCGAAGAAATGCTGAGCCACGAAGTGGCGGAAGATGGTAACCAGAGGCAAGCGCAAAGCGCGCCCC
Source organism: Blastocatellia bacterium (assembly GCA_003168335.1). Lineage (GTDB taxonomy): Bacteria > Acidobacteriota > Blastocatellia > Pyrinomonadales > Pyrinomonadaceae > UBA11740. Next base: position 13,411 of record PMSM01000005.1, read on the forward strand.
CCCTGGTTGATTGAGTTGATAGATCGTGAGCCCTGTAAGGGCGACAGAGATTCTCGGCTCCTCTTCAGGGCGCGAGAGGAAAACAACCTTCGCCCAGGTGCGGTGCGGTCTGCCGGCCGCTTGCCCCTCGCTACCTTCTGGTCGCCGTTCCGGGGCTCGTGCGGCGCGATGGCCGGCGATATTTGTTCCGGGACCTCAGGCATTTGCTTGATCCTCTTCCACGATCTCGTAACTCGTGACAATCTCAGCGCTGCCACGCAGCGTGGCGGCCACGCTGCAGTATTTCGTATCTGAAAGCTCAATCGCACGGGCGACCGCCTCTGAGGAAACGCCGCGCCCGCTCACGATGTGCTTCACCTGCAAACGCGTGTAGCGGTGCGGGAAGTCCTCGCGCCGCTCTCCGCTCACTTCGATGCGATAGCCGGTAACGTGTTGCCGCTTCTTTTTCAGAATTGAAATTACATCAACCCCGGTGCAGCTTCCCAGGGCAATTAGCAGCAGTTCCATCGGCGTCGCCGCGGTGGCGCGGGTCGAATCCGTCTCGATCGCCTGCGCGTGTCCAGACGGGGTAATGCCGACGAAAAAGTCATTGCCGGCGAAATGGACCGTAGCTTTGGTTTCTTTGTTCGTCATTTTGTTATTAATTGCACGCTCGGAGAATTCAGGAGAAGAATAACATGGCCGTTTTCAAAACGCAGATGAGCGAGATTGGTACTTTCGTGGTAAGCGAAGCGCCAAGGCGCGAAATGTGAAAGTCTAGCACCCCAGCCGAGCTGCTCGGCTGGGGACCCCGCCCTGGGCCAGCGGCCCAGGTTAGAAATCGTTTAGGAAGACCGAGCGCTGAAGGCGCGTAATGTCCGCCTGGATCATTTTCGTCGAGGTCGATTTCGCCCCTTCAGGGCTCAACCAATTCATGGCGACCTTTCCAGGGGCGTTGCCCCTGGCTATTACATTTCACGCCTTCAGCGTGAAGAGGGGGGCGTAGTCCTAGCTCTTCAGGTTTCAGCCTGACGTGCACAGACTTGGGCTTCCGCTTTTCTTCCAAGGGGAGGGGATTGAAAAGCCCTACTCTCTGGTCGTTAATTCCTTGCGCAGCTCGCGTTGAGTATCTTCGCGGAGCTGTTGTTCCTCGCGCGCGTTTTCGAGCGCCAGCGGCACGTGTTTTCGTCCTTCGTCCAGCCGTTGCAACATGAAATTCGTTTCGGTCCAGCTCGCGCCGCGACTGGCGGCGGCTTCGATCATCTGCAAACGCGCTTCGGCCTCAGCTCGGCGCGAGCCGCCTTCCTGCTTGAGAGAATCCAAGCGCGTGCGATCGCGCGACAGCTCTGCAAGCAAAACCGCCGTATCAGGCGCATTCAAATATCGAGCCCGACTGATGCGTCTTTCCACCAGCAGCAAATCGCGGCGCGCGCTTGACGTCAGACGCGACGCATTCAGACGCAAGGCCAGTGTTTCGCGATATGCATCGGCGAGCAAGGGCTGCTTTTTCTCCATTTCTTTCAGCGCCCGTCTTTCACCGCTGGTCAGTTCCGAAAGAAAATATCCAACTTCGTCGGCGGTAATGCCATCAGAGGCAAGGTGGTCGCGAAGCTGTCGTGCCCATCTGCGTCTAAAGAACAGGATGACGATCGCGATAACGATCGCGGCAATCAGCGCAAACGGGATTGAGGTAAGGGCCAGGACCAGGTACACGGTGGCCGCCCCGGTCAACAGATAGGCTAGCAGTAAGGCCGCCGGAGGGCCGACGGTCACAGCGAACAGAGCTAGCCATGGCGCCATTTGCCAAAGGCGCGCGGCTTTTCTCTCGCGGACTGTCAGTTTGCCGGATTGATCGTTTTCTTTCATAAAACCGCATCGAGGCTTCGATCCCGACAAAGTCTACCGGCCGGGGTCGAGCTTGGATTTTTGTTACGGGAATCATACCTTGGTGCCGAACGACAGGCCAGTTCACGGGTACCGGAAGCCCACTTTCCCGCCCGGCGCCCTTGTAATATGATTAGTCCGGTAGTATTAGAGGACGACGATGATGAAAACCGGAAAGATTAGAGCGCTCCTGATCGCAGCGGCAGTTTCTCTTTTGTTGACTGGGCAGTTTGTTTCAGGCCAAGGCCAGGGTCAGCGTGATGCCCGCAACCGCGGTGGGGCAAAGCCGGTCACGGTTCCGGTCACTATTCGAGTCCGCGAACCGAAGCGTGAAGTTGAAATGCGGTTCGTGGATTATGTGCTGCGCGAAGACGGCGAGGAGCAAACCATTCTTTCGATTCGCAAGCCGTCAGAAAATCCAATTACGCTGGCGATCCTGATTCAGGACGACCTTGTTTCCTCGATCTCTAACGAGACCAAGGGGATTGCTAACTTTGTGCGGCGTCTTCCTCCCGGCTCGCGAGTAATGATTGGCTATGTTCGATCCGGTTCGCTGGACGTTCGGCGCAAATTCACTTCCGATCTTGAAAAAGCGGCTGCTGGTCTTCGTTCACCGATGGGATTAAGCAGCGCCAGTCCCTACAATCCGTTTGTCGAGGTCATTGAAGCGTTACATCGCTTTGATTCGCAGCCGTTGGGACGCCGCGCGATCATTCTGGTTTCAGACGGATTGGATATTTCGCGTGGCGCCGACAGTTCGTCGCCGGGGGTAAGTCTGGATTTGCAACGGTCAATCAATGAAGCGCAACGACTCAGTGTGGCGGTCTATTCAATCTATGCGCCATCGACCAACGGCTCCGGTGCTCTGTTGGGGGCCAATGGCCAGGGTTGCCTGGAGAGACTTTCGAAAGAAACTGGTGGGCGCGCCTTCTTTGAAGGAACCGGAGCACCGGTAAGCTTCGATCCTTTCATCAGAGAGATCGACGCTTCGATTTCAATGCAGCTCGCTTTGACTTATCTTTCGACTCATCCCGCAAAAGGATTTCATCGTCTGGAGATCAAACCGCTGGAGCGCGACGTGGAAATCCGGCATCCGTCGGGTTACCCAAAGTAAGCCGCGCGATGTTCCTTTGAATTGCCGCCTGGCGCCGGCGCATCTCTTTTATCTGCATTTGCAAATCGAGCAGATGCAAATCCAGCATTAATCGCAGATCGTTGTTCAGCTTCAGCCCGCGCTCAAAATCCTTCTGCGCTTCGCCGGCCTGCCCCTGAGTCTGATGGGCAAAACCGCGTTCCGCATAAACCAGCGGGTTGCGATCGTCGAGAGAGATGCTCTTATCAAAATCCGCAATCGCGAATTTAGCGTTGCCCTCGATTAGAAAGGCGCGGCCGCGTTTGAAATAAGCTTCGGCGTCATTCGGATTGATCTTGATTGCGCGGTCAAAGTCAGTGAGAGCGCCATCAAGATCCAGCTGGTTCGATCTGATGTAACCGCGATTGAGGTAGGCCTCTGTGATGTCGTGGTTATTCGTTGCCAACTGAGGATCTAATTCGCAGGCAGTCTCGTAGTCTGTAATAGCACCGTCAAGATCTCCGCCGGCGCGCTTTGCTTTGCCGCGATTCAGATAAGCGTCGGCCAGCCTTGGATCAATTGTAAGCGCACGATCGTAATCCACAATTGCGCCCGCTATGTCGCCTTTGCTAAAACGCTCGACACCTTGTCTGAGGTATTTCTTTGCGGATTGCGGTTGTTGCGCAGAGGCGTTTGGTGGGCAAGCCAAGAGACCAAGAATCGCGATGAACAAGAAGCGCTTCATGGTTACCTCCGTAAGAGAAAGGCGTCACGGCTTCTTCCGAGGCGGCCGTGACAGCGCGTTTCGGTGAATCGTCTACTGCACAGTCGCGGGTAACAAAGAACCGCGGGTATCTGACGCGATGGCCATGCCATCTCCCATCTTTCCAATCATCCCATGAAAATGAATATCAGTCCCCGACAAAACCAAAAGTACGTCACCAGCCTGATACCGCGGGTCGTCAAGTCCGAACCGAATTACTGTCGCCTGGCCATTCTCGTGTTCGAGGGTTTCGAATGAAAAGGTCTCGGCGTCTACTACATAAGTCTGTACGTGCGTTGCTGTTCTCTGCGAATCAGGCATGAAATATGTCCTTCTACTTAATTGCTGGTCTTAAATGGGGCGGCTAGTCGGGTTCGAACCGACGACCTCCTGAGCCACAGTCAGGCGTTCTAACCAACTGAACTATAGCCGCCAGATAGCATCCGATTAGTTCAAATCAAATTGTCATCTAACTGACTGTTTACACTAGTCATAGAATTTGTTCAAGTATGGGCCTCGAGCAATAACTTTAGTCTTCCCCAATCAATTAAGCGCGACTGGAGGCCGTTACTTTGCCCGCCGCCGGTGAACAGGGTCAGGGGAGACATGCATTTGACTCTGGCAAGTTCGGTTAGCTTGCAGTATTCTTCGCACGCCCGAAAAACTTGTCGCCTGGAGCTAACCATGAACACGAGAAGATCCCTTCATAGGATTTGCGCTTTTGCTATGTCTATCGCCGCTGCCGTGACCCTGTGGCAATTCTCATCCGGCGTGCACGCTCAGAAGGCTGAAAAGCCAAAGACTACGGTTGCCGCCGACAAGAAAACCGCCGCCATCAAGACGGAAGCATCGCCGAACAACGCTGAATATGGAGCGAAGGTCAAAGAGTACACAACGCAGCCGTACTTCATGACTGAGCTCGTCGATCATCTGCCCGCTTCGGACAAGGTGCCTTCGCCGGACAAGATTCTCGGTTATGCAGTTGGCGCGCCGGGGCATCTTACTTACACGAAAGATCTGTATCGTTACTACCGCGAGCTGGAAAAGACTACACCGCGAGTGCGAACGTTTGTTGCGCCGGAAAAGAGCGAGGAAGGCAAAGAGCAATTGCTGGTTGCCGTTGGCGATGAAGCGTCCATCGCGAAGCTCGATCGTTACAAAGAAATCACTGCAAAGTTGGCTGACCCGCGGGGCATTACCGACGCCGAAGCGGAACAGTTAATCGGTGAAGGAAAGGCCCTGTACTGGGCTTCGGGATCGATTCACTCGCCCGAGACCGGATCGCCGGAAATGTTGATGGAGCTTGCGTATCGTCTGGCCGTTGAGGAAACGCCATTCATCAAAGCCATCCGCAAAAATGTCATCGTCCTGATCACCCCGGCGCTCGAGGTTGATGGCCATGACCGCATGGTCGATACCTACAACTATCGCAAGGCGAATCCGGGCAAAAACGTGCCGCCGCTAGTTTACTGGGGCCATTACGTCGCTCACGATAACAATCGTGACGGATTGGGCATGGCGCTGGCGTTGTCGCGCAATCAGATGAAGACTTTTCTTGAATATCATCCGACGGTTCTGCACGATCTGCACGAGTCGGTGCCTTTTCTCTATACCTCGACAGGGACCGGGCCTTACAACGCCTGGCTCGATCCAATCGTAATCGATGAGTGGAACCTGCTCGCTTATCACGAAATTGAAGAGATGACCAAGCGCGGTGTGCCGGGCGTGTGGACGCACGGCTTCTATGACGGTTGGGCGCCGAATTACATGTTCTATGTCGCCAATGGACACAATTCGATCGGCCGCTTTTACGAAACCTTTGGCAACAGCGTGGCCGACACTCTGGACCGCACCGTCAGAGCAGAATCACAGCGCGATTGGTTTCGCCCTAACCCGCCACAGCCGCGCGTGAAATGGTCATTGCGCAACAATGTCAATATGCAAGAGTCGGCCATTTTGCTGGCGATGAACTTTGTTTCGAACAATAAGGATCGCTTTCTGAATAATTTCTATCTTAAGAGCAAACGCTCAGTCGCTAAGGCTACGAACGAAGGTCCAGCGGCCTGGGTGGTGCCGGCCGACCAGGCGCGGGTCGTGGAAGCAGCGGACATGGTGAACCTGCTCAGGCTGATGGGAGTTGAGGTTCATACGGTCAATAAAGAGATCAGCTTGAAGGATCAAAAGTTCCCCGCGGGATCCTACGTTATTCGGATGGATCAACCCTACTCTCGCATGGCTGACATGCTGCTCGATACGCAGTACTACAACGTGAATGACCCGCGACCATACGACGACACGGGGTGGACGCTTGGCGCGTTGCGCAATGTCAAGACTGTTCGCGTGACTGACAAGAGCGTCTTGCAGGCGCCAATGACTTTGCTGACCCGAGACGCAAAGGTCGCAGGAACTGTTACCAATGCATCCTCGCCTACAGCGTATCTAATCAATCACAACGCCGAAAACAGTCTGATGACGTTGCGTTTCAAGCTTAAGGATTTGCAGATCGCCGCTGCCGAGGAACCGTTTGAAGCTGGAGGTCAGAAGTTCAATGCCGGAACCTTCATCATCAAGTCGTCTGACAATCCTGGCGACTTGAAGCAGAAATTGGCAGGCCCGGTCGCGGATTCAGGACTGAAAGCGATCGCCATCGAGAAGCTGCCCGATATCAAGAGCCACCTGCTGGCAGTTCCGCGCATTGCGATTCTTCACACCTGGACGAACACGCAAAATGACGGCTGGTTTCGAGTTGAGTTTGATCGGCTTCAGGTTCCGTATTCATATATTTCTGATCAGGTCATTCGTGACACGCCAAACCTAAAAGAGAAATTTGACGTCATCATCTTTCCACCTGTCGGCGGATCCGCGCAGGCGATCGTCAGCGGCATTCCCATGCGCGGCGCGCCGATTCCGTTTAAGGGGAGCGACGTCACTCCGAACATGGGTCTTGGACCTGACCAGAGTGATGACATTCGCGGAGGAATGACCTTGCGTGGCGTGCTCAATCTTCAGAAATTCGTTGAAGACGGGGGCGTGTTTATCCCCATTACCAATTGCACGCGCATAGCGGTGGATTACGGTCTGGTCAGCGGCGTGGCGATCCAGGAGCCTCGGGCCCTTCAGGCGCGCGGCTCGGTTTACAACGCGACGTTTTCTGATCGGCGGAGCCCGATCTCTTACGGTTATGCCGAGACTTTGCCGATTTACTTTAATCAGGCGCCTCTGTTGCAGGTCGCGGCTGGCGGTGGCCCGGGCGGCGGCGGCGGTGGCGGCGAAGGTGGTGGCGCTGGGGGTGCTGGTGGGCGACCATCCGGCCGCGGGACACTGACTGACCCGGACATCGTTCAAGGGATGCCGCTGGCCGAGCCCGCCCCGCAAAGACGACCCGGCGGCGAGCAACTGACCGATGAGCAAAGGCTCCAGCAGGGCGCCTTTGTCACGCCACCTGAGTTAAGGCCACGCGTGGTTCTCAGATTCGCCTCCGATGAAAAGAATCTGCTGATCAGCGGCATGCTCTCAGGAGGGTCGGAACTGGCAAATGCACCTGCGGTCGTCGATGTGCCCGTCGGTCAGGGCCACGTCATACTGTTTGCCAACAATCCGATGTGGCGACATCAAACCCAGGGCAGTTTCTTTCTGATCTTTAACGCGGCCCTGAATTACGATCATCTGAGCGCCGGCCGAGATCGTCCCGCGGATCGGAACAGCGGAACGCGAACTGGGGACGACAATCAGTAATATCGATCAGAGAGAAACGAAATGGTGCCCCCGGCAGGACTCGAACCTGCGGCCCTCTGCTTAGAAGGCAGATGCTCTATCCGCTGAGCTACGGGAGCCCTGAAATTAAAGCGGAGCCCGATGTTAGCACGGCTTGGAAGTCGCTCCAAAAAAACCGCTCATCAAACAAAGAGGCCGCCGGAATATGCTCCGGCGGCCTTTTCCTCACTGGAAGATTGTAGGTAGTGTTACGCAGCGCGCGTGATTTCCGCGGCTTCGGCATAGACACGACGTCCGTTGAGAGCATCGTCAATGATCTCTCTTACAGCCGAAATGTCCGGGTTAACATCCATTCGATCACACGCGGCAAGATGCCGAATGATTCCTTCGGTGGCGATTTCATTTGCCGTACCGGACAGCTTCGAAAAGCGTCGTGCCTGGATATGATCGATTCTTTGAAGCCGCTCAGCCAGCGGCAGGCCCTTGTCTAGATTCACGTCTTATTCTCTCTCCTTATATAACTAGCTCAGATCGGAACTCTGTTTTACTCACTATAGATGCTTCCTGAACGCTCACAGGATGCAAACACCTTGCAGTTTGTGAGAGATTCTGCAGAGTACAAGCCCGGAGAGGGGGCATAGGTAGCCTAAACTGTCTCAGCAAAACCCGATACTATAACACGGAGTCGCCGGCCGAGCCAGATAAATCTTTGCGGCTATATCCCTCGACAACCCTGAGCTGAGCCCGAAGCACGGAGTTTAGGGCCGGTAGCGCACGGCGTCAGTGCGTTAGCGCACACATTGCCAGGAATTTTCCGGAGGAGACGGTAACCTTCTGGGTGCCGTTGAGACTCTTCAGTCGTTCACCTGGCGGTTGAACGCTGTTGGCCGTTAACGCGGAGGATCTGGCATTCCAGCAAAAACGGAAAGCGCCGACAGTGCCTCCAAGCCGGAGACACTACGCCGACGCTCAATACCTTCGCTAAACCGTCTGAAAGCGGGCTGCTTGCTTACTTTTTCGGAAGGACCGAGTCCTTCATCGCTTTGCCGACGCGAAACTTAAGGGTAGTTTTTGCTGGGATTTGGATAGTTTCGCCCGTCGCGGGGTTGCGGCCTTCACGCGCCTTCCGCTCTGAACGAACTAGTTTTCCAAAGCCCGGCAACACAAACTCGCCGTTGGTTTTCACTTCAGCAGTTGCCAGGTTTGCCAGATCTTCGAAAAGCTGCTTCACCTGGGCACGTTTCATTTCCGTCCGTTCCGCAAAGAAATTAATAACCTCAGACTGGGTCATGCGCTTCTTGCCTGTTGCCGTGCTGGTCGCCATGTGTGGTGTACCACCTCCAAAAAGTCAACAAAATGAGAAAACTGTCGCAGCCAGATATACCACAGACAAGGCATAAAGTCTGCTAAAATTCGCACTTTTTCGGCCATTTTGGCAAATATTTTTTGTTGGCCATAGTTGAACGCGACTGTCGCCCCGGGTGTAGGATCTACGCTTCGATAAAGCATGACGCCGAGTAGCCGCCCGCCGCGTAAGACAGTCGACAGTGCTGAGGCGATTGCACCCCGCACTGGCAGCCGCTTCAATCTGGGTTGGCACCGTTTGCGGCCGGCGATCTTCGAAGGTTAAGTTAAGGAGGTTGCTGGAAGGACGGTCCATCGGAAGCAGCCGCCGTCGAGGAATTTCTAACTTGGGTTGGTCGGGGCGAGAGGATTCGAACCTCCGACCTCTCGGTCCCAAACCGAGCGCACTACCAGGCTGTGCTACGCCCCGTACTTACCTACAAGTTTGCAGTCGTCCATTTGAAGTAGACCCGCCATTCTAGCGAGCGCTGGAAGGTATGGTCAAGGTACGCAAAAACTCACGCGCACTTAACAACGCGCGCGCGCGATGGCTGACCTGATTCTTGCTTGCGGGTTTTAGCTCAGCGAAGGTCTTATCGTATCCGATCGGAATGAACACGGGATCGTAACCAAAGCCCTGCGATCCGCGGGGCGCGAAGTCAATATGTCCGTCGCATTTGCCCACTGAGATGTTGAGAATGTGGCCTTCGCCGTTAGCGATTGCAATAGCCGAAACGAATCGTGCAGTGCGTCTTGGCGCCGGGAAGGTCAATAGTGCGCTTAGCAGTTTGGCCGTACGCTCCGCGTCCGAACTCCGTTCGCCGGCGTACCGAGCGGAGAGGACACCTGGCGCGCCGCCCAGTGCGTGGACTTCCAAACCGGAATCATCTGCCAACGTCAGCAGCCCAGTTTGCTTTGAGTAGCCTACGGCCTTCAAAGAAGCATTCTCGATAAACGTGTCGCCGGTCTCCGGAACCGCAATGACATCGGGAAAGTCGGCGAGGCCGTGCAAATCAAGCTGGAAGTCGCTGAGCAATTGCCGAAATTCTTCGAGTTTCCCTTCGTTTCGCGTGGCAATTAGCAGAGAACACGGTGTGTTCACTTGGAAGTTTCCGGAGCCAGGGTCACCAGTAGTGATCCAACCCGGCCGAAGGCGGATCGAGACGTCCATTCAATTCCGGCATCTTTTAAAATAACGACACTGACGGCATACGGAAAGGACCGCGATGCTTCGTCGATGGCGGTTGCGCTGGTAGAAAATGCAGATCGTTCGTGCTCAGAGAAGAGCTCGACAAAGGAAATAGCCGCGTGCTGATCACTAGCGAAAGTAAGAGCAGTTATCGGCAGCGAAACATCGACCAGACGTTGGGACTTTCGAAACGCGTCAGTGGAAGTTAGAGATTGAGATTGCGCTTTCGCCTGCAGACAGCGACGAACGCCCTCGGCCGGCCCAATAAGAAAGTGGTCGTCGGCAAAGCTAGCCGCCCAATTGTCGGTCTCTGAAAGCATTAGTTCGAAGTCGCCCACGTTTTCAGTCTTCGCTTTTACGCCCAGCCGTTGTTGGGCCAGCTTCCGCAGGCCCTGCCGGTCAAGGGCTTCTGTGACGAGGACCGAAGGCGAGGTTTCTTCCAGTCGGATGGTTTGCATTCGAGTGCCAACGACGTGCACGAAAGTGTCGGGGTCCTCGACTCCATAAGGTTTGAGAAGGCTGCGCAGCATGGGGCGTGCGGCAATCGCGCCGACCAGATCAGCGTGCGATGCGATGATGGCGTTCAGATCGCGCCAAACGCCCTCGACGTCACGAAAGTGATAAAGCGAAACAGAGTGCGCGTCAGGAGGCACAAAGGGAAGGTCACCGAGTGCGAGCTTGTCTTCCGGCACGAAGCTGCCGCGAAGCTTATCGGCCACGCCCGGAGAGAGGGTTATTGAGCTTCGGTCCTCAACCATCCCATCCACAAACCTCGAACTCCAGCCCAAACCGTCGACGAGATTACCCAACGTGTCGGAGAAAATCCGCGAGACAGTAACAGCCTCTGCTGATGAACCCGCACGGTAAAGTGCGAAAGCCTGTAGAAATGACTTCACTCCGGGCTTCGATATAAAGCCGAACACGGTCGCATTCGGCGCGTCGACTTTCTTGCGCAAGTCATCAAGCTGCTTTTCACCGGCAAGTGCGGCGCGCTTTCCCCGGCGCGCTTCAAGGCAGTGCAAGACCGACGGCTCGTCATTGCCGATGATCGCGACCGTTTCAGCGAACGCCGCCACGATGTGCCGGGCCCCATCAGGGGACGACCACTCACTTAAGTCGACGCCATCAATCTGCTTTCGCGATAACAACGGCTGGCCGTATACGCGCCGGGCAAGCTCTTCGATTTGTTGCTCGATCGTTGGTCGCATTCGCCGCGGAGTCGTGTGAGTTTCGATCACCAGCGTAGCGAGCGGCTTAATGGTAAGAGTGGGGCCCACCTGACTTGCCTCTGCGCCGGTGAAGACGATCGCCACTTGTGATCGCGCCAGAAGGACTGCTTGAGTTGAACCGAGTCCGGTCCATCGCGCCAGTCGAATGAGCCAGCGATTTGGCAGGAAACCCGAGCGTGCACCTACCGGACCAGCCAATGCTTTCCAAGCCTGGGTCGCTTCGATTCCCTGTGCTACTTCGGTGAGATCGTTTGCTTCGACGAAAGCGAGACAGTCTGCCGGCGCATAAGTCGCCATATCCGTCCGCGCCGCACGGTTCCAATAGAGCCACCCGACGACGAAAGCTATGACCAGGAGAGCAAGAAGACTTTTTGCGCGACGAGGTTTAATCAATGCTCGCATCCTAAACTTTGTCGTGTCGGCTAGCAAATGGGAGCGCGTTACCGCAGGCCTTTTTCTCGCTCAAATCCCGAATGTCAGCACGTCAAAGACCTTTTCTATCTGCCGCCTCAGCCGAAGCGAAGGGGCCAGAGCCCGAAGTATCACTGCATGGTCAAGTACGCTCGGGATCGGGCCGTGGTACTGCGAAAGTCCCCTTATTTCGCTTAATCGCAGTAAGTTAAACGGCGCAAAATTCTGTTGACAGGGATTGGCTCGTAGTGTAGCCTTGAATCCGGCGGTAGAGCCACGGGCCTTATCCTATGTGGCGGCCAGTTCTTTCAACCTCGACCGCGTCTGCTAATGGCGGCCAGCCCGCCGAAGCGCCCCGCCCTTCGCGAGAATGCGAAGTCTTCTAAAAAACTTACTGTGAAAAAACCAATGAAGAAGTCAAGCTATTTCAGCCGGATCAAATTAGTGCGCGCGGGGTTGTCCCGCGCCCGTCGCGCTCGCGCTCGGGTGCGGCGCCAACGCCTGCTCATGTTCAGGATTGCGAGGAGCCATTGATGATGTGGAAACGTGGAAACAAAAGCATGGTCGGCGTTGATATTGGATCGAGTTCAGTCAAAGCCGTCGAACTGCAAGGCAAGAACGGAAACTTCGAACTCGTTAGCCTGGGTTACGAGGCCTTACAACCGGATTCAGTCGTCGACGGTCAGATCATGGAGTTAAACTCAGTCTCCCAGGCGATTGCAAATATTTTCAACGAGCACAAGATCAAGACCACCAGGGTAGCGGCCGGCGTCAACGGTCATTCCGTCATTGTGAAAAACATCGTGTTGCCGCAGATGACTGGAGAAGAGCTTCAGGAGTCGTTCGCATGGCACGCCGAAGAACATATTCCTTTCGACATCTCAGATGTCAACCTCGACTATCACGTCACCGGTAGCACGCCGGATGCGATCCATGTGCTTTTGGCCGCCTGCAAGCGCGACAAGATTGCGAATCTGAAGCAGGCGATCCAATTAGCCGGCAAACAGCCCACGGTGATCGACGTGGATGCTTTTGCGCTTCAGAATTGTTATGAGCTCAACTACGATCCACAGCCCGGCCAGATAGTAGCGTTGCTCAATATCGGCGCGTCGACCACCAACATAAACATTTTGAATGGCAACCGATCGGTCTTTACTCGCGATGCGAGCTTTGGCGGAAACCAGTACACCTCGCTGTTACAAAAAGAGCTTGGATTGAACTTCGATCAGGCTGAACAGGTAAAGCGAGGAATGCCATTGCCGGAAGGCGTCGAGCCCAGAGAGATTGAACCAATCCTCGACACGGTCTCCGATATCCTGGCGCTTGAGATTCAGAAAACCATGGATTTCTATCGCGCGACTGTCGAAGACGGCGAGTCCGCGGTCCAGAAGATTCTGATTTCGGGCGGTGGCTCGAAACTCCGCGGTCTGGTTGAGTTCCTGGCAAAGCAATTCGAAATCCCCGTAGAAGTCTTTGATCCATTTCGCAAGATTCGCATCGACTCGCGTGGTTTCGATCCCGAGTACATGCGCGAGATCGTGCCGGAAATGGCCATTGCGGTCGGACTAGCGCTGAGAGGAGTGGACGCCCGGTGATCAAAATAAACCTTCTAGAATCAGTTACGGACAGACCCGCGGGTGTTGCGTTTGTTGAAGACAAGGTCTCAAGCACGCGCACGCAAACGTTCCTACTGGCACTGACAGTGATGGCATTACTCGTCCTTGGTATGGGTTACGATTATGTCAGCGCGAATGCCCAGCACGAAACCGCCACCAGGGAAGTCGAAAAGCAACGCCGCATTAACGAGCAGATGAATGCCGTCAAGCGTGAGCAGGCGGATCTGGAAAAGAAGATTGCGGATATCAACTTTCGCATCGACGCAATTCAGAAATTGCGGTCTTCGCAGCAAGGCCCAACTGCCCTGCTTGCCGAAATCAAAGCCCGCTTTGATAGCGTTCCCGGTCTCTACTTGAGAAGCGTCGAGCAGAAAGATTCAGAACTGGTCATCAAGGGTGAATCACCCAACGAAGCGTCCGTGACGCGCTTTGGCCAGAGCATGGAATTCTCTTCAGGCATGTTTACCAATCTGAACATCGAGACGCAGAGAGAAGTGCCGCAAACGGTGACCAAGGCCGCGACCGCCCCTAATGCCGCGGCCCAGCAGGATCCTAACTCGCCGCCGCCCGAGGTCGTGAGCTTTACTATCAAGTGTAACTACGCGCGCAAAGCCCCGGAGCAGAGCGCGAGCCCGACGCAGCTTCCGACGAACCACGTTGCTAAGAACTAACAGTCGCGAGAACTCTCCTTCAAAAGGCGACAGGAAAAAATCATGAGCATTGGAAACATAAACGGCATTCCCTGGTACCTGCGGCTGGGCATTTTCACTGTGCTTGCGCTGACTGTCTATGGCGGGTTCTGGTATTTCGTCACCAGCGGCACCCGCAAAGAGACCAAGGGTTTGCAGGACCAGATTAGCGTGTTGCAAAAGGCCAACGCCGAGGCCCAGATTGCTTCGCAGCGGCTCAACGAGTTTCGCACGGCTTATAAAAATAAGCAGGAAGAACTCGAAGAACTCCGTGCCCTGTTGCCTGAGCAGCGTGAATTGACGAAGGTTCTCGAAGGTATTCAGGACCGCGCCCGCGCAACCGGTCTGTCGCTGCGAAAGTTCTCGCCGAAGGACGACGTGCAGCAGGACTTTTATAGTGGTAAGCGAATCGACGTATCGGTCCAGAGTTCGTTTGCCGGTCTGCGGGCGTTCTTCGATCAGATGGCCCATTACCAGCGCATCGTTTCGATTACGAACTTTGAACTTAAGCAGCTGGACAAGCAGGGGACCAGCAAGACGGTCGAAGCTCGCTTTGATCTGACTGCCTACTATGTTTCCAGCGAGAAGTTGCAGAAGCAAAACGCGACTCAGCCGAACGGCGCGCCGGCAACGCAAACCAGCGCTACTACGCCAGCGGTAACGCCAGCCGTGGCAAAGTAGACCAGCGCGACCAAATTGTTTGACCAGGAAGAAGATGATGGATTACAAAAACCCAATTCGTTACGCAGTTAGCGCCGCAGTGATTCTCTGCGCGATTGGTCTCACCACGTTGACGACCAGGGCTCAGGAGCCGGTGGAAGGCAAGAAACCTGTGGCGACCGAAAAGTCGTCCGGACGAGATCCTTTCAAGAAATATGTCGCTCCCGCGCCTAAGCCGGGTAAGGCGTTGCCGTCGAAGCTGGAGGCGCCCCCGATTCAGGTGCGCATCGACCGCTATCGGGCCCAGAAGTTAGCCGCGGCCAGCGCGCACGTGGCACCGCCAAAGCCGACATCGGTTTTGCTGCTGAACGAAATGCAAGTCATCGGCATCTTTCGCACGCCCCGCGGTTTTGCCGCAATGATCGAAGCGACGCCGATCAAACTCTCCTACGTTATCTATCCTGGCGAAAGCTTTTTTGATGGCCAACTCGTGGCTATTGAGGAAAGCCGCCTGGTATTTCGCCGTGACATAGTCTGGACCGACGGACGCCATGAAAAGACGGTTGAGACCAAGCCGTTGCGCCAAGCCAACCCCGTTGAGGCCATGACCGCTGCCAAAACGGCTCCCGCCAATGCTCCGACCCCCGAGCCTGAAAAGCCGGCCGTGCCGGAAAAGCAATAGCGAAACGATTCCTGGCCCGTTCGTCACGCGAAATATGTTCGCGTGCGTAAGGCCCGACGCGTGAACAATTGTCCAATGCGAAACCCACTGGCTTTGTTCACTTTTGACAATAAGACTGAACTGCCGCGTTGTGCGGCGCGCGCTTTGAATGTTCGTTCTTCAGGCATTTCGAGCGAGCGCGTGGCGGAAGTTCAGCCAGTCCCCTGAGGAGGGCATAATGCCTAAGCAGTCCCCTAAAACTCTCGCCATCAGAACATGCGCCCTCGCATGTGTCGCCGGCTTGTCACTTAATACATTCGCCATGGCCAGCGGTGCAGTCGCCCGTAGGGCGCCTGCGTCCGTAAGGACTGCCCCCAGGGCCATGTCGCCGGAACAGAATCCAGCGCCATCGCCGACTCCGGCTAAGCCGGGCATGTCACCGGCAAAGGACAATATGGCGACGCAGTCCGACCAGGGACGCCGCTATGGCCAGTCAGGGTTTGTGGGCGAGCCGATCAATCTCAACGTGGTGAGCGCCGACGTCCGCGACATCCTGAATTACATCACCGAACAGTATGGCATCAACTTTGTCATCGACAGTTCAGTGGGTGCGGTCCCCGTGACCGTTAACGTGCAGGATGTGCCGTGGAACCTCGCGCTCGAGATGATTCTGCGATCCAACAAGTTAGGGGTGCAGGTTAATGGCAACATCCTCCGCATAGCCACCATCGAATCTCTGGCGAAAGAAGCCGAGACCGAGAAAGTTATTAACGACGCCAAGCTCGAGAATACTCAGCTCGTAACCGAATTCATCCGGTTGAATTACGCGCGTGCTTCGGGCACCCTTTCACAGGCCAATGGAGCAACCGGAAATTTTCAGGGCGCCCAGAGCTCAAATGCACCCACTTCCGGCGGTAGCTCGTCCTACGGTAGTTCGTCCTACGGAGGCGCCACCGGCGGAGCCGACCAGGGAATTCTTCCTGTCGTTCAGCGTCGTCTGTCCCGGCGGGGCAGCGTCGAAGTCGACGGACGCAGCAACACGCTGATCATCACCGACGTCAAGGACAACATCGATGCCATTCGGCAACTAGTCGTGCTTTTGGATCAGCCCGAACCTCAGGTCGAAATCGAAACCCGCATCGTCATCGCCAGCAAGAGTTTTAGTCGCGATCTTGGCGTTCAGCTTAACGCTCTGGCTATCAATAACAGCACGGGTGGGACAGCTGGATTTGGAACCGCTGCGGGCTCGCCCCTGGCTGGGAGCACCGCCGGCGTCGCAAATACGATCGGGCTCAGACCTGCCGGCATCCCGCAGGGTATTGTTAATCCGTCGGGAGCGCTTGGCGCCAATCTCGCCAATACTGTGATCGGTCTAACGACCGGCATGATTGGCACGGCGCAGATTAGCGCGCTGATCACCGCGGCCGAGAGCCGGGGCACCGCCAGGACCGTCGCTACACCGCGGGTCACTGCATTGAATAATCGTAAGGCAGAAATTTCCAGCGGGCAGCAAATTCCAGTCACCACACCGCAAACTGGCGCC
Source organism: Blastocatellia bacterium (assembly GCA_003168335.1). Taxonomy (GTDB): domain Bacteria; phylum Acidobacteriota; class Blastocatellia; order Pyrinomonadales; family Pyrinomonadaceae; genus UBA11740. The sequence goes on from PMSM01000005.1 coordinate 30,165, forward strand.
GGCGGAACCGGCGGCGTGTTGGTCTTCACCACGACGTTCATCTCGGTACCGTTGCGTCTTGAAGTAACGCCGCAGATTACCGATGCAGGCACGGTCGTCCTGCATGTCATTGCAGAGAACAACAGCGTCAACACGGCTATCGCGATCAACGGAACACCGGGCATTGACACGCAGAGAATGGAAACCGAAGTACTGGTTCCCAACGGCGGTACCACGATCGTGGGCGGCGTGCTCGGCGATCAGGAAACGGAAACACAGAATCGCACGCCTGGCGTCGCCAGCCTGCCGATCATCGGCAATCTCTTTAAGCGTAAGGGAGTATCGCGCCAGTCGAGCGAGATTCTGTTCTTCATTACGCCGCGTATCTACCGGCCGGACTATAACGGTCAGCCGACCTCGCCCATCGTGGGCAATGGCCAGGGCAACCGCACGGTCCAAATTGCGCAGCCTGTGCCGCTCGGTAATCCGCAGAGCAATACGCCGACGCAGCAGCAGCAACAGCAGAGTCAGCCGCAGCAAATGCCGCAGACGACGACTCCGCCGGCAAGCACGCGACCAGGCGGTACCCGTCCGTAGTTAACTTGATCTGAGTGCCGCAGGCACGAGATATTCATAGGTGCCCGCAGCTTTGATTCTTCTTGAGCCCCGTCTAAGGGGCGAGAGAGAAACGGTGATCATGTTCAAAGAAGCTCTGCAAACCATCGTCGAGAAAACCGACGGCAGCCTCGGCGCCCTGATCATGGGCGCCGATGGTCTGTCCGTCGAAAAGTTTTTCACGGATGCCGGCGCTGAAGCCAACCTGGACGTAGCGGCGGCTGAGTTCACTTCATTAGTTCGCAACGCCAGCCGTTCAGGCAGCGATCTGGATCTCGGCGAGCTGCGTGAATTGGTGGTTACTCTGAAGAGCGTCACCGTAGTGATGCGACTTTTCAATAAAGATTATTTCGTAGTGCTGGTGTTGAAGCCCGACGGAAACCTCGGCCGCGGACGCTATGAGTTGAGAAAAGCGGAGTTGCTGTTGGCTAAAGAGTTCGCAGTCTAAGAATGGTGTCTGAAAGCCTGACCGTAAGGGAGGGCTCCAAAACGATTTTATGAACGGCTCCTGACTTAATTGTCAGCGAGTCGTTTTAGTTTTTAAATGCCACCGCGCCTCGTCTTCACGCTGAAGGCGTGAAATGTAATAGCCAGGGGCAACGCCCCTGGAAAAGGTCCAAAAATGTTTGTGGAGCCCTGAAGGGGCGAAATCAACATCGAGGAAGATGATGCAAGCGGACACATTCCGCGCCTTTGGCGCTTTGTGCCAGATAGGAACCTTAGGTCTTGGATCACCGGAACTGTAGGAAAATAAATGATAAAGTATCGCGCGTTCTTGCCGACTGATTTTCATGTTGAAGGAGTGACGCCGATATGGATGCCGATCCAATGCAGTTTCTGGAAGAAGATGGTGATAAAAAGGCTACCGAAACCATCACCGCAGCAAAGAAGCCCAAAGCTCACCTGAACACCATGGTCGCGATTTCGGTTGCCCTGCTGGCTACCTTCATGGGTATTTGCAAGGTCAAGGACGACAACATCGTGCAGGCGATGCAGCAGGCCCAGGCCGACAAGATCGATAACTATTCATGGTATCAGGCGCGCAATGTTCGTGAAGAAGTCGCCAATGCCACAGTCGCCGAACTAACTGCTCAGGCTGCTGCTGCCCCGCCACAGGCCAAAGCGGCCTATGATGAGCAGATCAAAACTTATCAGGCGCTTGCTCAGGAGCAAGGGGCCAAAAAGAAGACTCAGCAAGCCGACGCCGACAAGGCCGATCAGACCTACAACGAACTCAATTTTCACGACGACCAGTTTGATCTTTCGGATGCGATGCTGGCCCTGGCGATCTCTTTGCTGGCAGTGACAGCGTTGACGCAGAAGCGCTGGCTGTTTGTGCTCGCAATGTTCCCCACAGTATTCGGAGTAGTCATGGGCCTGGCCGGACTCCTCGGTTGGCATATTCACCCGAACTTGCTGACGAAGCTGTTGTCTTAACTGGATGGGGACCCCGGTCCGCTCCGGGTTCTGTTAGCTTCACAGAATATTCACCGCACGAGCCGCGAGTAAGACCAGGACTGTGAGAGAGATCAATGATTGCAGCATCATCATCAGTTTGCCCCAGCGCGCCAGCACTGGCACATCAGTAGGCGAAAAGGCGGTGCTGGTGTTGAAAGCGATGAAGAGGTAATCCACGAAGTTTGGCGACCATGTGTGTTGTCCTGCGGCGATCTTCTGTTCCGGCGGCATGGTCATCTGAGGAAACAGAAACGCCCCATCAGGATGACCCAGGCGTGAATCGCGTCCGTGCGGACCGCCGGCATCCAGACGCCAATACCACAAAGCAAATACCAGAACGTTGGTGAACCAGAGAGCCGCGGCGGAAATCAGAAGTTCCGTCGGAGTCTCTTTGTGTGCAGGCAGGGCGGCGATGAGGAGGCCAACTGACACAATCATTCCGATAGTTACCAAGCCCGTGACCGTAAATCCCAGGATCCGGTTGAGACTATGCTTACGTGCGCGATGCGAAACAACTGTGGGAACAAGTAGCGCGATCACCACGGCCGGAAAAAGCCAGCGTGGACCGATGATCAGAAAGGGAGGCAGGGCCAGGTACAAGCCACCCACCGCCAACACTGCGATGGCTGCCGGCCAACGAGGTTCCGGGTCCCAACGATCGAGTTCGGTGCTCACGTGGTTAACCTGATCCATTTGTCTCGGGCGTAGCGCCTTCGATACAGTCGTTGATCGCGGGGCGTTGCCCCGGGCTATTACATTTCACGCCTTCAGCGCTCTCATATGGAGTGCGGTAACTTGTTACCGCTTTAAAGGTCGCGACCATAACAGAAACGACGCCTTACATAGTTGCGGCGCCAAGGCGCCGCCTACCAAAGCGGCGACAAGTCGCCGCACTCCAAATTATCCCGTCCCCTGCGGCATCTTCACGCTCGGCATGCCGCGCATGATGATTCGCTGTCGGCGTGCGACGCGTTTGGGATTTACTTGTGGGTTGAAGACTGTGCGTGGGTTGGGAATCATTGCCGAAAGAAACGCCGCTTCGCGCGCGTTCAGATTCGCGGCGGGTTTGTGAAAGTAGTATTGCGACGCTGCCTCGGCGCCATAGAGGCCGTCACCCCACTCGATCACATTTAGATAAAGTTCCAGGATGCGGTGCTTCGAGAGGCTGCGTTCCATGAAGTAAGTGATGATCGCTTCCTGGCCCTTGCGCATGAACGAGCGCTCGCTTGAGAGATAGAGGTTCTTGGCGAGCTGCTGCGAGATCGTCGAGGCGCCGCGCTTGAAGTCCGGCATGTTCGGCAGCCATGAATCGCTTTCGCCTTCCTGCTTTGCTTCCTTCTCGGCCTCTTTCTGCGCCTGGTCATAGGCTTTCTGAATCGCTTCGTAGTCAAAGCCGTGATGAGTGGCGAAGTTTGTGTCTTCGCCGGCGAGCACTGCGCGCTGCAGCTGAGGCGAGATCTTCTCCAGCGGTACCCAGATTTGTACGCGCTTTGGCTGAGCACCATTAGTGAGCGCTTCGCGATTGCGAACTTCGATCATCGAAGTCGTCGCCGGGTTCTGATCGCGCAGTGCCGAGACGCGGGGCAATGTCGTGGCTTCAAAACCGAGACCGCCCAGCACGATCCCGGTGATTGCGTAGATTGTGTATCGAATACCGCGCCACATAGGTCAATGTTAAGGTCTCAAGTCTCAAGTCTCAAGTTGCATCCACAGATTACGCAGATTTCACAGATTGACCAGGACAGGAAAGTTGAAGCGTGAAACGCCTGAATAGGGCGAAATACTTTCGCGCATCACAAATGGCTTAATGCCCTGGCCAATCTGTGAAATCTGCGTAGTCTGTGGATACTGCCCGGTTTTCGTCGTTTTCTTCATTCACTAGGGTGCCGAGCTGGTCTCAATATCGACCGGACCAGCGCAAGAAGATTGGAGAGAATATGAGTGTACGTGTTCCGGTGTCATTTCTGGCGGTTCTGTTTTCAGTGGTTTGGGCCAGTTCGCTGTATGCGCAAACGCCTGAACAGCCGCGGACGCGCCCCGTGCTGCGTTCAGGCGGCACTTATTCAACCAATCAAGGCGAGTCGCAAAACGCCTCGAACAAAGAATCAAACGAAGTCGACGAAGCCAGTATCGTTCGGGTCAGTACCAGTTTGATTACGGTCCCGGCGGTGGTCATGGATCGCAACGGGCGATACATTCCCAATCTCAAGAAAGAAGACTTCCGGATTTATGAAGACGGAGTGGAACAGAGTGTTGCCTATTTCGCTTCGGTCGAAAGACCTTTCACCGTAGCGCTGATGCTGGACGTCAGCGGTTCGACGCAGGCGCAACTCACGCAGATTCGCGAAGCAGCGAACACCTTTGTCAGCCGGCTGCGATCTAACGATCGGATGATGGCGATTACCTTCGACGGGCAGATACATGTCCTGACCGAAGCCGAAGACGTCAGCACGATTCGTCGATCAAAGCTTCACATTCCGGCCGTCACTGACGGCACCGTGCTTTACGACGCAGTTGCTTTTGCGTTGCAGCGGATGGCCCGGATTCCCGGACGGAAAGCCATCGTGCTGATGACCGACGGAGTCGATCAAAACAGCATTGCCTCGCTCAAGAGTACCCTGAATGACGTTGGCGAGCAGGACGTGCTGATTTACACCGTGCAATACAACACGCTGCCACAACTGCCACAGCGTCTCAGCCAAATCAAAAATGAAAAGGCCCGGCGCAAGATCCAGGAAAGACTGATGAAAGGTTATGCGGTCAGCGGGCCTTACCTGAGATCTCTGGCTGAGAAAACCGGTGGCCGTTTCTATCGCGCTGATGACCTCAGCGATGTAGGCCCTGCCTTTGAAGCAATCACTTCCGAACTCGGCGTGCAGTACAGCTTGGGCTACTATCCGAAACAAAACTCAGGCGCAGGCGCCGAACGCGGGATTAAAGTCCGCGTGCGCTATCCCAACCTGGTCGTTCGCGCTCGCGACAGTTACACCACCAGTCCAGTCGTTGCGCGCCAAAACGGCGGCAACTAGTTTAGAGTACCAACTCTGGATGGGTATTTTCCGATCGCCAAAACCCGACTGAAGTCGGTTACTCTTAACTGTCTAAAAAGACGTTCTGAGACCATTACCAGCAGTTTAGTAACGTCGCCTTCCACGCCTGACATAGATGCGACGATATTGGCGCACGCGATAACGACGTACGCGATAATGGCGTACGCGATAATGGCGGCGTTGAATAATCAAAAATCTGCGGCGGCGATAACGCCGGCGAAATTGTGGAGACGGGGCCCCGGCCGGGTTGGCTAAAACCAGTTCCGCCCCAAAGCCGTTCGGACGGGCCTCGCGGGACTCGGCGAAGACTGGAATGCTTGCGAATACGGTGGCAAGCAGGATCGATATCAGGACGCGCTTCATTTCGGTTCCTCCAAAGCTTAAGAATTCTCAGACTTACCCGGCGCGCTCTCACGCATGCCGGGTTGTGCCATCCTAAGACAGCAACGTCACAAACAGCAAAGACGAAATCCGGACCGGCTTATCTCCTTCGCTGTCTCGGATCCAGATATTCGCGCAGCCCATCACCGATAAAGTTGAAAGCTAAGACGGTGAGCGCGATGGCGAGCCCGGGAAAAATCAACGCGTGGGGCGCGGCTTGCAGCGTTGAGAGGTCGCGTGCTTCTTCGATCATTACGCCCCAGGACGGCGCCGGCGGCGGTACACCAAGTCCGAGAAATGAAAGCGACGCTTCGGCCAGCACTGCGCCCGCCATTCCCAAGCTAGCTTGCACGATCAGCGGTTGGATCGCGTTGGGCAGAATGTGGATGAAGAGAATCCGAAAATCGCCCGCGCCGAGCGCGCGTGCCGCCTGCACAAAGTCATACTCGCGCACTTTCAAAACCTGTGCGCGAATCAGCCGCGCATATCCGACCCAGCCGATAATGCAGAGTGCAAAGATCAGTTTGTTCAGGCCTGCACCCAGGAAAGCCACGAGGGCAATCGCCAAAAGCAATCCCGGAAATGCCAGGAATACATTAAAGAGATAGCCCGATAGAACCCGATCCACCCAGCCACTGTAGTAACCGGCGACCGCCCCGATAGTCGTTCCGACTAAAGCCGATACTGCGACTACAACTATGCCGACTTCGAGCGAGATGCGGGCGCCAAAGACTACGCGTGAGAAAATATCGCGTCCGGTTGAATCTGTGCCGAACCAATGCGCTGCCGAAGGGCCGATGTAACGCATGGAGAGATTCGTCGCGCCCACGTCGTGCGTCGCGATCCACGGCGCAAAGATCGCCACCAGAACAAAGACGGCGACGATGGCGATACCGATGATGCTCAGTCGACTCATGGTAATAAGTTCGCCACAGCGGAACGGCGGAGAGGCCGCAACCAAATGTAAGGGCTCAACGAGCCCGCGGTAGCGGGCGACATATTGGTGGCCCCGGGGCGTAATCCCGGGGTTCGAACGCCACCCTTGAACATTGAGCCCGCAAAGCGGGCGACATAAATTAGCTTGAGAACCATATGCGACCCGAAATCTCTTTCGCCCCTGTGGGGCTCGGAATCTTTTCGCTGCTCGATCCCCGGGCTTACGCCCGGGGCTACTAAGATGCCGCCTGCTTTGCAGGCTGGTCGACCGCTTCCTCTAAGGCCAGAAGATGTTGCCAGAAAAAAGAACTTACGGACCTGTTATCAGAGACCCCGAAACTAGAAATATGAAGTCGCTGGCAAGACCGAACTTCTAAGCTACTCCTTGTCTCCGTAGCTAATTTCAAGACACTCTGATCCGCGGATCCAGCCAACGATACGCCATGTCCGTCAGCGTGTTCGCGACAATGTAGGTGGTACTGATCGCGAGCACGCAACCCTGGACCACACTATAGTCGCGCTTCCCGATACCGTCTTCGACCAGCAGGAGGCCCAGGCCCGGCCAGCCGAAGATCTTCTCAGTGATGATCGCCCCAGCCAGCAACACGCCCAGCTGCAGGCCGAGCACAGTTACGACCGGAATCAGACCGTTCTTCAGCACATGTTTGTAAACAACTGTCCGCTCGCTCAATCCTTTCGCGCGCGCCGTGCGCACATAGCCTTCATTCAGCTCTTCAATCACGGACGAGCGCACCATCCGAGTCAGGATCGCGGAAAGCGCGGCGCCGAGGGTGAATGCCGGTAGGATTATGTCGTTCCAGTCAAAGCGTCCCGAAGGAGCCAGCCAGCGCAGTTTGACTGCAAACAGGTAAACCAGCATCGGGCCAATGACGAAACTCGGCAGACTGATTCCTACCAGAGCAATGACGGACAGGACGTTATCGGTCCAGGTGCCGCGGTTCTTTCCGGCGATCACACCCAGCGGGATGGCTATGCTCACCGCGATGAGCATGGCGGCGATCGCCAGTTCGATTGTCGCGGGATATCGTTCGAGAATCAGATCGATAACGGGCCGGTCGGTGCGAAACGAACTGCCCAGGTCGCCGTGGAGAATCCCAATCCAGTAATCGGTGTAGCGATTATCGTGACCATACCAGCGGAAATGGCGCTGGCTATTGGCGTCGCGGGGAAAGCCGAAAAAAAACGGTGGGCGATCCAATCCATGCCTGGACCTGAACTGCGCCAACTGCTCGGCCGTTGCCTGGTCGCCCAGAACGGCTGCTGCCGGGTCACCCGGCACCAGCTCGATCAGAATGGTCACCAGTGAAACCACTGTCCACACTACCAGGATCAGAAAGCCGGCGCGGCGTAACAATCCAAACAGTTTACGTTTCATGTCGGGGATGCGTATGAACCTGGTGATGGAGCCCGGGCGCGGATGATATCAGATTGGCAGGAAGGACGGCTATTTGTATTTGTAGGAGGGATGCAGCCACGCCGCAAGAAAACGTAGCCGCGCGGGGACTCGCTGTCTTTGGATTGGGCGTGGCCCCGACAACCGCGCCTTCATCAGTTAAGCGAGTCCCGCGGACTACGCCGTGGCTGCTGCCCGAAGGCCGCAACCAATCTCTTGAGTGGCACAGACTTTAGTCTGTGGTCTACGGACAATCACAGACTGAAGTCTGTGCCACTACTACGCCCGCCGGCCGGTGTGCAATGCTGCTACACCACCCGTCAAATTCTGAAAAGTCACCTCGGCAAAACCGGCCGCGCTCATCATCGCCGCGAGCGTTTCCTGATCGGGAAACCGAGACACCGAATCAGGCAGATACTCGTAAGCACTGCGCGACCCGCTGATCATTCCCCCGATTCGCGGCAACAAGCGCGTGCAATAGACGGCCGCCAGCGAACGAAGGCCCGGCGCGACGGGCTTCGAAAATTCTAAAATTGCTGCCCATCCGTTGGGCTTCAAAACTCGCCGCAGTTCAGTCAAACCATGCTCGACGTTGGAAAGATTCCGCAAGCCAAAGCCGATCGTGACTGCATCAAACGCACCCGCGCCAAAAGGAAGGTGCAACGCGTCCCCCTCTACAAACGAAAGCCGCGGCTGCTTTTGCGCCGCACGTGTAAGCATGGGCCGGCAAAAATCAACGCCGGTAACTCGCACCCCCATGTTTTCAAACAACGCAATACTCAAGTCGCCGGTGCCGCAGGCGACGTCCAGAACCTGCGCCTCGGGCGACAGCAGCGGTCGTAGCTTTTCAACTACCTTCCGGCGCCACCGTCTATCGATATTCACCGACAGCAGGTGATTCAGCAGATCGTATCGCGGCGAAATTCGCGCGAACATGTCACGCACGCGCCGAGCGTGGTCCTCTGCTGAATTCTTCTCGACGGGATCAGTTAAGCCCATAGCGGTAGGGAAATGGTTGCAGGCCGCTTGCGATAGGTTTGTATTCTGTCAGGGCTTCTTTGCCGGGGTGGCAGGATCGGCTGCGGTCTTCACGTCAGGCTTAGCACCCTTCACTTCGCTTCCGGCAAAGCTCGACTTTAGTTGCTCGGCGTTTCCAACCACAATCGTTGCCGGCGCAGCGTCTTTAAAAAGCCTGGCCGCGACGCGCTGGATGTCCGTGCTTGTCAGACTTCGGATCGAGTTGATTTGACTATTCAATGGCGGCAACTTGAATGTATCAAGATCCAGCCATAGATCCGCGATGGATTCAGACTGAGAAGTTCGCCCCGAAAGTTCCGTAAGGATTTCACCCCGGGCGCGCTCCAACTCGGTGGCTGTCGGTCCAGTTTGGACAAGCGATTGAATGATCTTTTGTGCGGCCGAGATCGCTTTCGATGCTGATTCAGTCGGGACCGAGGCCCCGAGCACGAACGAACCCGGCAACTCGTGCGCGTCATGACGCGCAAAAGCTGCGGTAATATCCGGCGATGCCGCTTGCCAGCGCTCGCGAATGATTTTTCCCAGCAGCGAGGCTGCGGCCGCGGCCGCGTCTGATCGGGCCAACCCGCGCACGGCCAGGCGAATTTCGGCATTCTTCAAATCGTGTTGATTGACTAAGAGAACGCGAGCGTCCGGCCGGTTGGGCTGCCGGAAGGTTGCCGGGACAACCCGATCACCCTTTTGCCAGGGACCGAGCAATTGATGCAAGGTGCGGCGGAGACGGCTCTGATCAACCCCGCCGATTACGACGAGCGTCGCGTTATCAGCATTCAGAAAGCGCTCCCGAGCATACAAGAGATCGCCGCGGTCGATTTTCGAAACGCTGTTAACGGTCCCCATCGCCGGGCGTCCGTAGGGGTAGTTGCCGAAAAGACGCGCGGCAATTTCCTGATCAGCGATTTCGGCTGCCGCAGCCGGCCTTTCTGAAAGCTGCTTGAGCCTGGTTTCACGAGCCTTGGCTATGTTCTCAGGAGTCAATTGCGTGTTTATAAGCGCATTCCGCAAGAACTCGACCATGCGTTCCAACTCGTTGGCATTACCGGAAATCGTCACATCGATTCCGTCGTATCCGGTCGCCACGTCGAGCTTTCCGCCCAGTTGTTCCGTCACATATTCGCGAGTCGTGGGATCGGGGAACAAAACGTCACCCAGCAGGTTCATAGTTCCGCCCCTGCCCACGACATCGAAAGCCGCGCCACTATGCACCCGCAATTTTATGAGCACGTTCGGATCGCCCGGGCGTGGAGAGAAAAGTACTGTTAAGCCGTTCAGGAGGTGTTCCGGAACCGGCTCAGGATAGGCCTGAGCGCCGGCCCGCGGAGAGATGAGCGTAACCAGCAACAGGCAAATCGAGTAGCAAAAATAGGAGTGGCGGGCAATTCGATTAGTCATGTAGACCGTGTTTCGGATCCCTTGAAGGCCGGCGCGGTTCGCCGTTTGAAGAGCACAAAAGTCAGCACCAACTCGAAAGCCTTTTTGGGATGCCGCGAAAAAGAGTTTAGATGCCGGGCAGAAACCCGTCAACCTGAAGCGGTTTAAAGGCATCAAAGCCCCGTGTCGGAGTGAACATGCCGGACGCATCAGGTGCTCAAATGGGGCGAAACGATAGTATAATTGACCCGTGCTGAAGAAATTCGGCCGGCCCCGAAATAATTTCCGTAACTTTTTGGCGATTAGTAGTAATAAACAGTAGGAAGCTAGTTCTTACAGGATCGAGCGCTTTGATTGGCAGACAATGCGACAGACGAGCGGCTGCTTGAACAAGCAGGGAACGGAAATACAGCAGCCTTTCAGATCCTGTATGAGCGCTATCGCGATCCAATCTTCCGATTCGCCTATAGGTTGTTAGGATCGGTCGAGGCAGCAGAAGACGTTGTCCATGATTGCTTCCTGAGTTTAATAAAAGCGCCGGGCCGGTTTGATTCCACCAGAGCTTCGCTGCGGACTTACCTTTATGCGGCGGCGCGGAATCAGGCGGCGAAACGGTACCAAAGCTTCGGTCGCGAGACAGCGATCGATGAACTGGCGGATGAGCCGCGCAGTGCGGATCGTCAGGGACCGATGGCCCTGGTGCTCGATGATGAACTGGCGGGCGAAGTGGCGCAGGCCATAGCGAGTTTACCCCCGCTGCAACGTGAGGCCCTGGTTCTTTTTGAATACGAGGACCTTTCGTTGGCTGAGATCGCGGCAGTTGTCGGAGCGGATACGGGGACGGTGAAAGGACGGTTGTTTCGGGCTCGCGAAAGACTGAGAGCAAGACTCGATCGATATTTCCGGATTGGCCATGAAGCTGCTACAGTTAAGCGGGCGTGAGTGAAGCAGGTATCGCGCCTGCATGAGACCGAAGTTTTTCGAAATGAGTGATTTTGATTCCAAGTTCATGCAGGACGACGAACTGCGTAGTTTGCTTCGACAGTGGAGCGCTCCCGATGCTCCGGGTTCTTTGGACCAGCGCGTCGCTGCTGCTTATCAACAGGCAATAAGCAGCCCAGCTCCGCTTTCGAATTCAGCACTTAATCCCCAGAGGGACAGCGAGGTAGTAACAATGAAATTCTGTGATACGTGCCAGGAACAGTTTGCCGATAGATTCAGTTTCTGTCCGGTTGATGGAACGCCGCTCAGTGCAGTACCCGTCACCACGGTTAACGCGCCCGCGTCCGAGATCGAAGCTTCATATCCGGCGGCGGACACTGCCACCTTCCAGCGCGCGACGGCTGCGCCCTTCGAGGCCCCGGCTGCGGCTACATCCGCTCCAGCAGCGGTGAGCGCCAATGCGGGTCTTATCGGTGAGTACCATCTTACGATTCTCGAAGACGCCGGCCTGGCGTCTCGACTCGCGGGTGAGTTAGGTGGAGTGGCCCACAACTATCAGCTGACCTGGCCCGAGTTCAAACGGGATCCATTCGGTTTCGTCAAGCGTTCGTTTCAGGGCTATGGACAGATGTTTGGCCGCTTCTTCGCAAGGCGGGATGCGGTTATCGGGATCATAATTTCGCTGGTCGCGATGGGCGCGTTGGTCGGCATGCTGATGTTGCTCGATCGCACGTCGGCGGGCGGTTCGCGCATTGGCCTGACGGTATTCGCGCTGGGAGCATTTGCTGCGCTGATTGCGATCTTTGCCACCTGGCTGGGTCGCGACAGTGGCGCGGCCGTGATGGGAGCGCGACCGTCAGACTCGCGAAATGTACTGTCGGGTATTGTCGCTGCCTTCGTGATCGTCTTTGGTATCGCCGGTGGTTACATGGTCTGGGCGTTTTTTCATCAGAAGGCACTGGCCAAGGCACAGGCGGATGACGAACAGCTGGAATTGACCCAGATGATTACCGACATTCCCAACACGCAACCTACACCTGATGAAGGTACCGCCGGAATGGCCAAAGGCAACGGCGGTGGCAGCAAGCCCAAACAAGAGAAAGCCGGCGGCGGCGGCGGCGGCGGTCGAGAGGAACAGACTCCGGCTTCACTCGGTAAGCTTCCGCAAACTTCTTTGAGTATTCCCCAGGTTGTGGCTCCGGATCCACATCCACCAGTGATTAAGAACCCGGCACTGCCGATGCCCGCGACACTCGATGCCGACCCGGCGCTGTTCCCTCCGGACACGCGGAACCTTCAATACGGTGATCCTAAATCGAAATCCACCACGCCCTCATCCGGCTCGGGTACCGGCAACGGAATCGGCCAGGGAAACGGCGGTGGCGTTGGTCCCGGCAACGGTGGGGGCTATGGCCCGGGGAATGGCGGTAATACCGGCGGCGGCGAGCGGCGCGAAGGTGGCGGCGGTCCGGGCGGCGGCGGCGGCGGCACTGACTACAACCGAATATTTAATGGCAAAGACGTAACTTCGAAGGCGCGCATTTTGGAAAAGCCTGAACCGCAATACACCGAAGCGGCTCGTAAGAATCAGATCACCGGAACGGTGGTCATAAGAGCGGTTTTTTCGTCAGGTGGCCAGGTAACTAACATTGTCGCCGTCTCCCGGCTCCCAGACGGTCTGACCGAGAAGGCCATTGGGGCAGCCAGGCAAATCAGATTCGTCCCCGCGACGAAGGATGGTCACCCGGTTTCGATGTACATGCAGTTGGAGTACAACTTCAACCTGTACTAACGCATGCTGGTAATTAAAGCGTTAAGAGGCGGGCCCGGGCCCGCCTCTTTTTTTGTTTTGGAGTGCGCCGACTTGTCTCCGCTTTTTCCTGGTTTGTCGTAATCGGGTTAAGCCGTAGAACAAAGCGCCGACAAGTCGGCGCACTCCAAAACTAAACGCCACCTTCCGCCACACGCCTAATCCGCTTCACGCCTTCTGCCAAACGATCCAGAGAGGTCGCATAAGAAATGCGTATGAAACCTTCGGCGCCAAAACCGGCGCCATCAGTCACTACGGTTTGCTCCTTCTCTAGTAACTCGTTCGCAAAGTCGCCTGAGGTGCGCAGCTTTCCTTTGCAACATCCACGTACATCCGGAAAAGCGTAGAACGCGCCCTCAGATTGAGGACAGCGCAGACCCGGAATATTGTTCAGGGCGCCCAGCAACCACTCGCGCCGGCGAGTGTATTCAGCGAGCATGGTGGCCACGGATTCCTGCGGACCGTTCAGCGCTTCGGTCGCAGCCGCCTGCGAGATCGAAGTCGCGTTGCTGGTCGAATGACCCTGCACTTTCAGCATCGCGCGCGTCCATTCCGCGTTCGCCAGCGAATAGCCCACGCGCCAGCCGGTCATCGCGTAAGTTTTCGAAAACGATCCTGCGATACACAGGCGACGGCGCAGTTCCGGGCGCATGGAAGCCGCACTGAAAACCGTTGCCGGTGGATACACATAGCGCAGGTAACACTCGTCAGAGATGGCATAGAGGCCATGCTCTGCTACGATTTCCATGATCTGTTTGAACTCGGAGGGCGGGATGACCCGGCCCGAAGGATTGCTGGGCGAGTTCAGAATGATCAGTTTGGTCCGTGGCGTAATGGCTTGTCGGATCACGTCCGCGGTCAGGACAAAGTCATTCTCTTCCGTCTCGATGAAAACGGATTTGCCGCGCGCGAACGTGACTATTTCTGGAAAAGTCACCCAGTAGGGTTTGGGAATCAGAACCTCATCGCCGGGATTGATGAGCGAAACCACGGCGTTGAAAACCGCTTGCTTCCCGCCGGCCGTGGCCATTACTTCGTTGCGTTCGTAGCCGGCGCCGAACTCGCGTTGGTAAAAACCGATGATGGCTTGTTGCAATTCGCGGATGCCGGCTGTAGGCGTGTACTTAGTCCGACCTGCGCGCATGGCTTCGGCGGCGGCGTCTTTGATGTTTTGCGGCGTGTCGAAATCCGGTTCACCTGCTCCCAGATCGACCACGTCCACCCCGGCCGCGCGCATTGCCTCCGCGGCCTGCATGGCCGCGAGCGTCGATGACGCTTTCATCTCTGCGACGTTATCGGAAACAGGGAACGCCGCAGCGGTTGGCTTTGTCATCATCAGGAACTCTCTCTCATGCGCTGTTCGACTAGTGGCGGGACGAGATCTTTGATGGGCGCGCCGAGCTGAAACACTTCCTTCACCAGACGCGAGCTAACGTAGGAATATTCTTCGGCGGGCATCATGAATACGGTCTCGAGACGGGGCTGCAAACGCCGGTTCATCAGGGCCATTTGCAATTCGTATTCGTAGTCGGAGATCGCCCGGATGCCGCGCACGATGGCGTTAGCGTTTCGTTCCGCCGCGTACTCAACCATCAATCCGGCGAAACTTTCTACCGTCACCCGGCAGTCACCGCGATCGATATCTTGCAAAACCTCGCTCAGAATTTCGCATCTTTCCTGGACGGTAAAGAAGGCCGTCTTCTCAGGATTGATCAGAACTGCGACGATGATTTCGTCGAACAGTTTGCAGCCACGCTGGATAATATCAAGGTGGCCGTTGGTGACGGGATCGAAGGAACCTGGATAGATGGCGCGACGCATGCAGACAGATGGTAAATGGTAATTGGTAATTGGTAAATAGGAAATGACGATTCCAGCGATCCGGCAGACCGGGATGCGGCCACGTCGCGTGACCTTCGAATCTTGACACTACTAACGAGCAATGTTTCAATAGGCAGGACAAAACGTGGTGAGTTAAGGCGACTTGCGGCCACGTAAAATAACCCGCTAAACAGCTCGGCGAGTCTTTCAACCGCTATTCTAAACAGGTTCGAAGAGAAAGGCCCCACGTTGTTAGCAGCGCGGGGCTTTTGATTTGATCAGAGGTGATTTGCCGGAGGTGCTGTGCTGGACGCAATTTGCCCACGGACGATTAGACAATGAACAGCCGACTCATACTGATCCTCGGACGGTGCCTGGCCGCGACACTGTTGTTAGCTGTCCTTCAGTCAGCAGGCCAGGCCCAGGAAGAGGTCAAGCGTCCGCCTTTGCGCGTGCCTGAGGTCGTCGATTCTGTCACGCAGTTTGTGCCGCCCGGTTGGCGTTTTGAAGGAGTGCCGCGGGAAGTTGATCTGAACGGTGATGGCAGACCCGACGTTGCGTTCGTGATCTCCAACGGTGGGTCCGGTGTCAGCGCCGCGGAACCTGCGATCGTTAAGCATGTGCTCGTGCTGGCGTTGCGCGGTGATGACGGCAAACTGCATCGCTCGATCGTCAGCGATTCCGCGGTGCTCGATAGTGACGAGGGCGGGGCGTTCGGTGATCCGTTTGAAAGCCTGACCATTGAACGCGGCGCAGTGGTGATCATGCACTACGGCGGTTCGCGTGACCGCTGGGGCTATACGCACCGGTACCGTTATCAGGGCGGGCAGTGGATGTTGATCGGCCTGGACTTTGGTAACACCGATTCGATCAACCTGGAACACTACGACAACCTTGATCTCAACCTCACTACTGGTCTCGCTGAGGCGAGTGAGAAGGGCAACTATGAGGGCCAACCGAAGAAGCCCGAGATCAGCGGTACGTATTACGAGCTGGAAGCGCTGCCGGTGGATAAGGCTCCGCGCATCGACGGCGTTATTGCGCCCGGTGAATGGCCGGGATACACAGTAAGGCTCAATGAGAAGGTACAAGTCTATCGAAATCGTCAACTCTGGCGCGGGCCAGATGATCTTTCGGCGCAGCTTCATGCTGTGCGAGTCGAAAAAGACCTGTTCGTGTTGGCTGAAGTAATCGACAACGAAGTGGGCGCCGGCGATTCGGTTAGACTCGTGACCAAACGAGGACAGGTGATAAAGCCCCAGGAAAGTAAACTAAGGCCGAGCGCAAAGGGCTATGTCTTTGAGGCGCGATACCAGCTCGAAGATCTCGTCAGAGTGTCTAATCCGGGCGATACTTATGCGGTCGAGGCCTTACAAGAGCATCTCGGTCCGTCTGATAAAAGCGGAGACCTCGAAGGCTTTCAACTGCCGCTCGCGGTCGAGATTGTTGATGTTGATGGTTCTGCCGCGCCGAAAGTGCGGAGCGTCTTGTCCACGCGCCTGGTTGGAAGTCGATACAATGGCGCTATTCGGATCTTTCGTGCGGGCACGCTGGTACTGGTAAGTGATATTGAGCACTAAAGAACAATGAGCAGTTTTATCGACACATTAAGAGAACGCATCGTCGTCTTTGACGGCGCAATGGGTACCAATCTGCAGGTGCAGAACCTGACGCTGGAGGACTTTGGCGGTCTGCTGTTCGAAGGCTGTAACGAGAACCTGCTGGTCACTCGTCCCGACGCTGTTGAGAAAGTACATGCTGCATTTTTAGACGTCGGCTGCGACGTGATCGAGACCAATTCGTTTAATGGCACTCCCGTTGACTTCGCTGAGTACGGCATCGGCGACCAGGCTTACGACATGAATGTGAGGGCCGCGCGCCTGGCTAAACGGGTGGCTTCGGACTATATCACCAAAGACAGACCGCGTTGGGTCGCCGGTTCGATGGGGCCGGGACGCAAGCTACCGACGCTGGGCCACATCAGCTTCCTCGATCTAAAGGCGGCGTACGCTGAACAGGTGCGCGGGCTCCTCGATGGAGGAGTTGATTTGCTGATCGTGGAAACGTGTCAGGACCTGTTGCAGACAAAGGCCGCGCTGGCCGCAATCTTTGAAAACTTCGGTAAGCGTCGCCGGCGCGTGCCCGTGATCGCGCAGGTGACCATTGAAGTGTTCGGGACGATGCTCAACGGCACCGAGATTGGCGCCGCGCTAACCGCCCTGGCGCCTTTCCCGATTGACGTGATTGGCATGAACTGCGGCACCGGGCCGCGCCACATGAGTGAGAGCATCCGTTACCTTTGCGAGAACGCTCCGCTGCCGGTGTCGGTTCTGCCGAACGCGGGTTTGCCTTCGGTTAAGGAAGGCAAGATGCACTATGACGAGACTCCCGAAACTTTTACTGCGCAGATCGTTCACTTTGTCAGTGACTTTGGCGTCAACATCGTCGGTGGCTGCTGTGGCACTACACCCGCGCACTTGAAGTTGGTCGTCGAGGCGATGCAGCGCCTGACGCCAAAGCCGCGCCACGCCAAGCTCGTCCCGGCAGCGTCGTCAATCTACTTTCAGCAACCTTACGTGCAGGACGCGTCGTTCCTGATTGTTGGCGAGCGCGTCAACGCCAGTGGATCAAAGAAAATGCGCGACCTCCTCAACGCCGAAGATTGGGACGGGCTGGTCTCTCTGGCGAAAGAGCAGGAGCGCGAAGGCGCGCACATTCTCGACGTGAATGTTGACTTTGTGGGGCGGAATGGCGAAGCCGACATGCATGAGCTGGCGGCGCGCCTGGTCACCAGCATCAAGCTGCCGCTGATGTTCGATTCCACTGAGTGGGAAAAGATGGAAGCCGGCCTGCAACACGCGGGCGGCAAGAGCATCCTCAATTCGACCAACTATGAAGACGGCGAGCCGCGCTTTGCGAAAGTGATTGACCTGGCCAAACGTTACGGCGCCAGTGTGGTCATCGGCACAATCGACGAAGAAGGAATGGCGCGCACCGCGGACGGGAAGCTGAAGATCGCGAAACGCGCGTACGACCAGGCCACTGGCGAGTTAGGCCTGCCGGCGTCTGACATTTTCTTTGATTCCCTGGCGCTGCCGATCTCGACGGGCATTGAAGAGGACCGGCGTAACGCACTCGAGACCATCGCAGGCATCAGGCGCATCAAGGCCGAGTTGCCGGGCTCTTTCACTATTCTCGGCGTGTCGAATATCTCGTTCGGCCTGAACCCGGCCTCGCGGGTGGTGCTCAACTCTGTCTTCCTTCATGACGCAGTCGAAGCCGGCCTCGATGCGGCCATCGTGAACGCCAGCAAGATCGAGCCGTTGAATCGCATCGGTGAACAGGAGCTGAAAGTTGCGCGCGATTTGATCTATGACCGGCGCCGATTTGAAGGCGACGTCTGCACCTACGATCCCTTGATCGTATTCACCACGCTCTTCGAGAACGTCAAAGCAAAGAGCGCAAAGAAAGCCAGCAAAGGCGAGACGGTCGAAGAGCGTTTGAAGAATCACATTATCGACGGCGAAAAGATCGGCCTCGAAGACGAACTAAAGACCGCCCTGGAAAAATATCCGGCGCTCGACATCATCAATAACATTCTGCTCGATGGCATGAAGGTGGTCGGCGATCTGTTTGGCAGCGGACAGATGCAGCTTCCTTTCGTGTTGCAGTCGGCTGAGGCGATGAAGGCCGCCGTGCGTTTCCTGGAACCGTTCATGGAAAAGAAAGGCGGCGCGACCGCCAAAGGCACGATGGTCCTGGCAACCGTCAAGGGTGACGTGCACGACATTGGCAAGAACCTGGTCGATATTATTCTGACGAACAACGGCTATCGCGTGATTAATCTCGGCATCAAGCAAACGATTGACACGATTCTGAATGCTTACCAGGAACACAAAGCCGACGCCATCGGCATGAGCGGCTTGCTGGTAAAGTCCACGCTGATCATGAAAGAGAATCTGGAAGTCATGAACGAGCGGGGCCTTGGTGTCCCGGTCGTTTTGGGCGGAGCAGCGTTGACGCGGCGCTATGTCGAGGAAGATTTGAAGTCACTTTATAAAGGCACGCTCTTCTATGCCCGCGACGCGTTCGCCGGCCTGCACACGATGGACAAGCTGATGTCGGGTGAGGTGGCACCGACTTTAGTCGGTGAAGGCGACACGGATCACAGACTGAAGTCTGTGCCACAAGATGCCGAGGATCTTGTCGGTGAGGACGCAAAGCTTGGCTTGCGCAAACCTGCGCAGCCTCGCGGGGTAAAAAAAGTTTCCGGCGATACTACCCATACTGTACGTTCGGACGTGCGCACGGATGTACCGACTCCGCAGCCGCCGTTTCTTGGCTCGCGCGTGGTTCAAGACATCCCGATCGAAAACGTTTTCGACTACGTCAATGAAACCGCGTTGTTCAAAGGTCAATGGCAGTTCAAGCAGGGAAGGACCTCAGCCGAAGAATACCAGGCGCTGGTGGCGGGAAAAGTTCGGCCCGTGTATGAAGAACTGAAAGAGCGCTGCGAGCGCGACGGGCTACTCGTGCCGCGGGTGGTCTACGGATATTTTCCAGCGCAATCAGCCGGCAACGATTTGATCGTCTACGACACTGATGCCACGACTGAGCGCGAGCGTTTCACTTTTCCGCGGCAACCGGCGGGAAAACGTCTTTGCCTGGCTGATTACTTCGCGTCAGTCGATTCCGGCCACATGGATGTGGTCGCGTTTGACCTGGTGACAGTAGGCCGTCGCGCGAGCGAATATTCGCAAGAGCTTTTCAAGCGAGACAGTTATGCCGATTATCTCTACTTTCACGGCCTCAGCGTCGAAAGCGCCGAAGCGCTGGCCGAGTATTGGCACAAACACATTCGTCAGGAGCTGGGCATTGCTGACCGGGACGCCAGGAATCTCAATGAGCTATTTCGTCAGGGTTATCAGGGTTCGCGGTTCGGCTTTGGCTATCCCGCTTGTCCGAACCTCGAAGACCAGGCCAAGCTGTTTGCACTGCTCGATCCATCGCGCATCGACGTTGAACTGACCGAAGAATTCCAGCTCGAGCCCGAGCAATCAACTTCGGCAATCGTCATCCATCATCCGGAAGCCAGATACTTCTCGGTTGAATGAATCGTGATAAGGTTGGAGTTGTCGTCGACGTTCGCGGCTCTGCCGCCTGATGTGCGGAAAGGCTTGGCCTTTCCGTATTGGCTTAGTTCCTAATTCGGCGAGGCTACGCCTCGCGTGATGAGGCGCAGCCTCTTGCAAGATTTAAGAGAAACACCTGCCGGAAAGCCAAAGGCTTTCCGCACATCAGACGGCGAAGCCGGTCGACGGCCACTAGCTGCGTCCGCCGACAGCCAGCCGGCGCCTCTCGAACCATCGCTCGAAGAACTCGCCGTCCTCTCTCCCCTCGAACGCTTCGCCTTCCGCGTCACGCATCGCATGAATCAGGGGCGCTGGAAGCGCTTCTGGACCTGGTGTCAGAGCGTATTTGGCGCCGGCTGGATCCATCTCTCGACTTACAACTTGATGCGCGTTTATGGCCTGGAGAATATTGAAGCCGTCGATCATGGCCGTCCGATTCTGCTGGTCGCTAATCACCGATCGTTTTTCGACTTGTTCACGGTCTCGGCCGTTTTGTTTTATCGCACGCGCTGGCGTAAACAACTTTTCTTTCCGGTACGCGGCCGGTTTTTCTATCAATCGCCGCTGGGCATGTTCGTCAATCTGATCATGGGTTGGTGGTCGATGTACCCGCCGTTCTTCGCCGGCGGTGACAAGCCACTTCGCGGAAAGCGCGAGTTCGACAAGTATTCTTTTCGGCGCTTGTCGCAGATTTGCCACGAAGGCGCCGGCAACTTGATCGGCTTTCACCCCGAAGGCACGCGCAATAAGGGCCGCGATCCATACTCGTATCTGCGACCGCAACCGGGCGTCGGCAAGCTGATCAAAGCTGCGAATCCTCAGGTCATTCCCATTTTCATTGCCGGCTTGGGTAACAAATTACCCAGGCAGGTTTTGGGAAACTGGTTTGGCGGCGAATCGATCCGCATTCACTTTGGCAAACAGCTCGACTTGTCAGAGTTCATCGCCAGGAAGGATCATGTGCGTACGTATAAAGAAATTGGCGAGTTTGTAATGAGCAAGATTGCAGAGTTGGGTGAGGAAGATCGGAAAGTGATGGCTAATTATGGAGTGCGGCGGCAAGCGTAGCGCGACGCCGCTTTGGATGTCCGACAAACTTTAGTTTGTCGTTGCTCTTACTTCTACTCAAGTTGAAGCGACAAACTAAACTTTGTCGGACATAAAGCGCCGTCGCTGCCGGCGCACTCCAAAATGTAATTCATGACCTTACCACTCGTAATAGTTAACCCTGCCTCCGGCGACGGCGCGACCCGCGAGGTTTGGCCAAAGTTTGCCAGCGACCTGCGCACGCACTTTGGTCCGTTTACCGTCGCGTTCACCGAAGGGGTTGGTCACGGGCGCCAGTTGGCCGCCGAAGCCGCGAAAGCGGGAACGAAGCTGATCATTGCCTGCGGCGGTGACGGCACCATCTCGGAAGTCGCAAACGGAATTCTCGAGTCGAACCAGGAAGCGGAGTTGGGCGTTTTACCGGGCGGAACCGGCAGCGATTTCCGGCGCACTTTGCGCCTGCCGACAAACACGGCCGCCGCGGCGCGCGCCCTGCGCGACGGGCACACGCGCGTGATCGATGTCGCCCGAGTGACGTTTGTAAACGACAATGGCGAACGCGAGACGCGCTTCTTCGTCAACGTCGCCAGCTTTGGCATGAGCACCGAAGTGCTCAGCCGGACCGCGAGCGGTGAATCGAAGAAATGGATTCCCGCCTTTGCGCCACGCAAACTCGGCAGCAAACTTTCATACGCGGCCGCCACGTTACAAACGACGCTGGCCGCTTCACCGATCGAAGTTCAAATTCAACTTGACGAACAGGCGGAGCGACGCCTGCGCGTGGCGGAGTTTTGCGTGGCTAACGCGCGTTACTATGGTGGCGCCATGAAGATCGCCCCCGACGCCAAACTGGATGATGGCTTTCTTGATGTAGTTAGCATCGGCGATGCCAGTTCTTTCCGGATTCTCAGTAATGCGCCCAGGCTTTATTTCGGCGCCCACCTGCGCATGGATGAAGTGAACCACGCGCTGGCCAAACAGATCGTCGCGCGACCGTTGCGAAAAGACGAAGTCGTCCGAATCGAACTGGATGGCGAAGTAGTGGGACGTTTGCCGGCGACCTTTCAGATCGTGCCGCTGGCTTTACGTGTTCGTTGTCCGTGAGGAACTGATCCAATGACAAAGCAAAGCCGAAAGTCCTCGCGCGGCCCGCTGCAGTTTGAACGAAGACACGAACCGCTCGCGCCCATATCCATATTCATTCAGCGGATACTTGCATCGCTGGCCATGGCGCTGGGCTTGATCGCGCTGGTGCTGATGATAGGTATTGCCGGCTATCATTGGATGGGCGGTTTCAATTGGGTGGATTCGCTGTTGGAAGCCTCGATGATCCTCGGCGGCATGGGCCCGGTCAATCAACTACCGAATGACCACGCGAAGATCTTCGCTTCGGCATACGCGCTTTTCAGTGGTCTGATCTTTATTGGTGTGATGGGAATTGTGTTGGCGCCGGTCATGCATCGCCTCCTGCATAAGTTTCATGTCGACGAGAAGGATGTTGATAAGTGATTGGGTCGCTCTCATAACCGCGCCAAGTTTGGTTGCAGCCGCCGTTTGACTCCCTCTCCCTTTGGGAGAGGGCCGGGGAGAGGGCTTGAGTCAGCTAGACCCTCTTCCCCAACCCTTCTCCCAGAGGGAGTAAGATTAGCCACAGGAGGTTCCTCATGTCAGAAGAAAACAAAGCCCTAATTCGTCGCTGGTTCGACGAAGTCTGGAATCAGGGCCGCGCCGACGCTATCCCTGAATTATTCGCCGAGGACGGCATCGCCCACGGCCTATCGGATGATGCCGCGAACCCTCTGTGCGGCCCCGCTGGCTTCCTGCCTTTTCATGCGCAGTTCCGCGAAGCCTTTCCCGATATCGAAGTCGTCGTCGAAGATCAGATTGCCGAAGGCGATATGGTGGCGACGCGTTGCAGCGTGCGCGGCAAACATGCGGGCGATAGCTTGGGATTCGCCGCGACCCAGGCCCCGGTTGAATTCACCGGAGTCACGATCACGCGAATCAAAGACGGCAAGATCGTCGAGGCCTGGAACAACTTTGATTTTATGAGGATGTACAAGCAACTGGGAGTGATTTGACTGAGAGATCTGCCAGGCCGTTACTCCGCCTGAGCTTTCCTGATACGGGCGCCGGAAAGTCCGGCTAGGTTCAAAAGCTCCTCCGCTGCAATACGAAGTCCATCCCGCACTCGATCTATGTCGTCCCTTCTCGCGTTGAATCGGCGATTGTGGGCCGAGAGATCACCGAGCGCTTTGAAATCCTTGAGTCCCTTCAGTGCGTTGCGGCTAGGATGAAACTGTGGGTCCTTTTCAAAGTAAGTGAGCAGCCTGGCAAACATAAAGAAGTGACCGTCTTGGTCCTTCACATTGTGCGCGCGGCCCACGCTTTCATAGACTTCAATGAGAAGGGTTTCCAGAATGCGCCTGCACATGACGGCGCAACAATCGAATAAGGTCTGGTCATAACTTGCGTTGAGCTGATACACGATCCTTTCTATATACCCTCGCGTTGACTCGAAGATCTCTCGGGGCAGAACACTATCTGTGGCTGGCGGTTCGGGGTTTGAACCTGCGATATCTGCGAACTTCTCATCGAGTTCTTTTTTCGCACGTGGATGGAGTCGCCACTTGTCGGCGTCGGCCTTAGCCGTTCGGCGGTCTGAGACTAAGCTAGAGTTAAGGCGAAAAATGTTCTGCTTCGGATGCCCGTTTCGCTCAAGAGTTTCACAGATATCCCGGGCGCTAAGCCCGTTGCTGGCGTTCTCTCGTCCCACCCACCAGAGCAAAGCTAAAGCTCGATCCAGAACCGTGAGACGTTCGTGGTCGATTACTTGGAGGAATTGGTCGATCGTCATTGTCATCTGGCCTTCGGCTCGGTCTTCCAGCTCTTCGTGCAAAATGATTTTGCTAATGCTAGCGCTTTGGATGCTTGCGCCGGGTTCAATACAATCATCCCACCGGGGCGTGTCTGAAGCCATTCGGAACGTTGAATGCCGCGGCCAGGGTTTCTGTCTTGGAGATTAATTGTTCCCAGAACAGCCTGTGCCTGGGCCTGCGTGGGATTGCCGAGACCAGCGCTGCGAAACCATAGAGTAAGAAGCGTTGCGGCGATCGCTATTGGACTATACGCGCTGGGTCCGCGAGCGGGAGTTTGGTTTTTCATGGCCTCCCAGCAGTGCATGTCTAAGTGCATATATGGTTCAGCCATGTTCGGTGCTGCCGCGCCTTCCAGCACCTCGCGCACGATCCCCAACTCGTTGGCGAGATTGTCTACGGCATTGCCCCCGCCCGGTAAATCCGCCTTTGGCGTTTCACCGCTTTCGAACTCCGGAGCGACGAGGTTCTCGGTGAGATTGTGCTTTCCCCCTTGGTTAATTGCTTGAAGCACCCTTTGCCAAAGAGCGGCGTCCTCGGTTTCCGCAACAACGGTATCATCCGCCTGAAGAATGATTGTCAATTTAGCCTTAACGGACATAGCGGCCTCCTTAAATGTTTGAGCCCGTGTACTCTAACATTGGACACAGCAAGTGTCAAACTGTAAATATCCGTGAGGGTGCCTGTTTATTTAGCTCTGTGGTTGTTTGTGGGGGCGGGACTTTCCATTGCGACAGGTGCCCCTCTTCAAACTCGAATGCGCGAGAGTTGTCGCTCCGGCCTGTTGGGGTTGCCAGTTTCAGCCACGGTCTTAACCGATGGTTACCACTTCCCACCCAGAAAATTCTCTTTTACATAACGCACGGTGTCGTTGAGTGTGTCGCCGGGATCGCGCGGTGTGAAGCCGAGTTCTCGGCGGGCTTTGGCGTTATTGAAGTACCAGAAGTACTCAGCCATTTCGATCGTGTCGGCTTCAACCGGAGAGGCAAACTTCCATTGCCTAAACAGCGAGTCGATCACGTGCGCGCCGGCGATTGCAAACCCCGAAGGGAATGCCAGTCGCGGCGACGGGACTTTTGTTAGCCGCGCGAGCCGATCAAAAAACTTCACAAAGGTCCAATTCACCGCGCCCAACAAATAACGCTCGCCGTGCCGGCCCTTCTTCATCGCCGACTGGAAAGCCCTTGCCGTGTCGCGCACGTCGACGAAATTCAACCCGCCGTTCGGCACCGCATGAATTTTGCGCGCCATGAAATCCAAAACAACTTTCGTCGAGCTGAGACGATCATCACCCGGTCCCAGCAGCAAACTCGGATTCATGATCACCAGGCGCAGGCCTTTGCCGTTGAAGCGCTCGAGCGCAGCCATCTCCTGGTAAGCTTTGCTCGCGTAATAGGGCCAGCGCGCGATAATGTCCAAAGGCGGCGGATATCTTTCGTCGGGGGTGACGTCGCCTTTTTCGGTAACTGCGATCGTGCCGCTGCTCGAAGCCAGCACGATCGTTTTCACTCCGGCCTGGCGCGCAGCGTCGCACAGCAGACGGGTGCCGTCGACGTGCAGCTTGTACATCTCGCGCGCTTCGTCTTTTTCCCGCGACACTTTGCCCGCCAGGTGATAAATCTCGGTGACGCCTTCAACCGCGCGCGCCGTGTCGTCAGCGTTTGTGACCGAACCCTCTACCGTGTCCACTCCGAGGCCGGTCAGCCATTCGGGAATTGAGGTGGCCATCACGCGAATGTCCTTCGCGCCCGATTCGACCAGTTGTCGCACCAGATGCGCGCCGAGAAAGCCTGTTCCGCCGGTAATCAGAGTTGTGGGCGGAAACTTTTTGACGATGGCCGCGTGCTTCTTCGTGCTCTTCTTCGGCACGATCTGAGCGGTGCGTTGCTTTGGGGTTGTCTTGGGCATTTCAGATTTTATCCGCAGATTACGCGGATTACGCAGAAAGGAAAATTCATAGAAGCTTCAGCAGTACGTTAGCATTACTGTCCCACTAACAATTGCCATGCGTCACTCACTTTACAGTCTCCAGATGCTTATCGGTGTAATTTGCGCAATCTGTGGACGACTACTTCCTCAAGCTTCCGCGGTTACAAATTCCTCTTCGCTCGCTTCCAATCTCGCGCGACCGCTGCGCCGCTCCGCTTTCCATTGCTCACGAAGAGCCTTGGCGTCGAACTTCACGTTCGTGCGATCGCGCAGGTTGACGATGGCGTGACGGACGTGGGTGGCGATTAATCGATAAGCTTCAGCGCGCGCCAATCCGCGCGTCATCTCTTCCAATTCCTCGGCCGCCAGAAAGCGCCCGATGCGCGCGGCCACGTCGCGACTCTTCAGAATCGTCGATCCCTTCGGGAAAGCCTGGTAGGTCCCCTGCAGGTAAACCGGCAGGATCCCGACGCGCGAGGCCAGTGCCAGATAGCCGATCACCGGTTTGAAATCGGCCATGATTCCGGTCATTGACCGCGTGCCTTCAGGAAAGATCAGCGCATTGAAACCGCGATCCAGAAACGAGCGCGCGTGGCGCAGCGATTGTCTCAGCGATCCCGTGCGCTCCATCGGCACCAGGTTCGTAAAGTTTTCCATGTAAGCGCGCTTGTATTTCGTATCGAAGAAATAGTCGGCCGCGGCCAGCGCCACCAGATCCTGTCCGGCATCATCGAGGGCCATCTTCACCAGGCCCATGTCCAGATGCGAACTATGGTTGGCAGCGACGATGAAGTTCGTGTGGTAAGGGATGTTTGTTTGACCTTCATATTTCGTGCGGAGCAGGCGTTCGTACAACGCGCGCTGCGCCAGCTCGACGCCTTTATTTCCGATTGCTTTCAGAAACTCCGGGATGTGAATCTCTTCGTCGCTCTTTTCGGAATCCAGTCGCAGCCGGGTGGCCTCGCGTCGCTGGGTCCCCTGACGGTTAACCACACCCAAAAGTTCGCGCACGTCCTGAACTTCGTTGAGACGTTCGGGCGCAGTCAACGCCCCGCCCGCGTTCTCGATGGCCGTCGCCAGTTCAACAAACATCAAGCTGTCAAAGCCCAGGTCGGGAAGCCGCGAATTGATCGACACCTCATCCAGCGGACGATTTGATACCGAAGCGATGATGTCAATCAACCACGCCGCGTCGCCCGTCATCTCTTCGCCACTGACTTCCGGTGAAGAGCGCGCGCCTTCCTGGATCTTCTGCATCAGGTCAAGGACTTCGCGCCGTTTGACTTTGCGGGTCGCCGTGCGCGGCAGTTCTTCCTCAGTGAACTGGAGCAGCTTGACGCGTTTGTAATAGGGCAGCGTGGCCGAAACTTCCCGGAAGTGCTCTTCGATTTTTTGCCGCACCTCGGCGCGCGAAAGCGCGATGTCATATTCGTCGTTGGGAACCACGACGCAGGCGACCTTTTCGCCGATGCCATCCGGCAGGCCAATCACGCTAAGTTCTTTGATGTAAGGAGACTCCTGATAGACCTCTTCCACTTCGTCAGGATAGACGTTCTTGCCATTGGTATCGACTATGATGTCCTTTGATCGCCCGACCAGGTACAGGTTGCCTTCGTCATCGATGCGGCCGAGGTCGCCGGTGTAAAGCCAGCGATCGACCAGCGTCTCGCGCGTTGCTTCTTCGTTGCCGAAATAGCCCAGCATGACGTTCGGCCCGCGGGCAATGACTTCGCCGACGCCGCTCCGATCGGGCTCACTGATCCGGACCTCAACCCCAGGCAGCGACTTGCCGACCGTGCCCGCCAACATGCGATTCTCCGGCCGGGTTACGGTCAAGACCGGCGACGCTTCAGTCAAACCATAGCCCTCGAGAATCGTGAAGCCGAGCCCCTGAAAATCGCGCTGAACTTTCTCATTCAGGGCCGATCCGCCGCTGATGAAATAACGAACCCGACCGCCCATGCCTTCGTGAATCGGATAAAAAAGCAACTGACCAAAGTTCAGCGGCGTCTTGTCGCGCAACCACGCGTTGAACCGTATCAGCAGGTCTGCTGTCTCGCCGACTAACTTGCCGCGATCGTGCAAGCGGGTTTTGATGCGCCGGTGCAACAACTCCCAGAGAGCGGGCACACCCACCATGCCGGTAACGTGACCGTTCTTGATCGCTTTCGCGAGATGTTCGCTGCTCAGTTCAGACAGATAAGTGATCTGTGCGCCGCGGCTGAGCGGAGTGAGAAAGCCGGTCGAGAATTCAAACGTGTGATGCAGCGGCAGCACGGACAACACGCCGTCGCTGGTGTCCATGTCAAAGACCGATGAAAGCATCGAGACCATGCTGGTCAAATTACGATGCGAGAGCATCACGCCTTTGGGTCGACCGGTGGTGCCCGAAGTAAAGATGAGCGAAGCGACTGATTGCGGGCTCACGCGTTGTGGCAAAAGAGCGTTGCGCTCGTCTTCGGTATGCTCATCCGGCATTTCGAAGACTTCTTCATACGTCCACAGCCTGACTTTATCGAGTCCGGCTGTCTTCAACTTCTCAGGCAGGTCGGAACGCTCTGCTTTCAGCTTGGTACTAATGATCAGGCCGGAAGCCTCGCCGGCGCGCGCGAAGTTCACTACCTCGTCGGTGGAGCTTTCCGGGTCGACCGGTATGCAGGTAGCCCCGGCCCGCAACACACCAAAGTAAGTCATGCCCCACTCTGGGGCGTTTTGGCTGAACAGCATTACGCGATCGCCGGACTTGATATTGTGGCTGGCAAAGAAGGCCGCGGCGCGAGTCGACAGTTCGCGCAGGTCGGCATAAGTGTATTGTTCGTTTCGTCCGTCACGCTCGATACGCATCGCTACGCGCGTCGCATGACGCTTGGTAGTCGTCTCAAACATCTCGAGCAAATCGCGATAAGTGTAAATGCGCTTCGGCTGAGCGCGCATGTCTTCTTCCAGCGTCGGCAGGACCCATTTCTTCAGACCGGGCATGTGGATATTCAGCCAGTAGTCGTACCAGTCGAACATCTCGGGATTCCAGGTCAGCAGCTGCTGCTCGTCTTCCCTAATGCGGGCGAAGAGCGAGCGCACATTGTCCGAGCGAAAGACGTAAGCGTTCTCAACCGTGAAGGGAAGGAACATTTCGAACGCTTCTTTAGCTTCGCGCGTTTGTTGCTCGACGCGATCCACCGACTGCTTCATGCGGTTGATGACGCCTTCATAACGGCCACCGCCCCAACGCGGGCGCGCCCGATCCAGCAGCGCCGAGGCTTTCTTTGCCGTCTTGTTCATCATCGGAATTGAGGCGGCTTTGAAGCGTTCCGGCGAGACGGCCCAGGGTTCAATGCGGGCGCTGATTTCCCGAAACAGTTTCAGGCCATCCTCTTTTTGCTGCTCCTGGTGCCGCCGGTACAGACCGACCAGTGAGACGATGCGCTCCATGTTGTTGGGATTCGCGTCGCTGGTTGCAGCCTGGTGCACGAGGCGCGGTTCTTCGATACAGGCTTGCGCGGCAACTGCGAGCATGACCGCGGACACTTGATCGACTGGAGTTATGTCGAGGATCAAAGTTTTGTTCGCCGGAATCTGGCGCTGACCTTTCAAGGTCATGAAGATGATCGGCGCCGTGGTCGTGAATCCTTCATTCCAGCCGGGAAACGGATAGGTCTTTGCGGATTCGACGATGCTGGGGCGCACAATGCTGCGCACGATTCCGGTTTCAGCCGCGACCAGTTGTTCTCCGAGGGCCTTGGCATAAGTATAAATATTGGGCCAACCCCAGAACTTCGCGCGCTCGATACCGAGCTCGGTCAATCGATTGCGAGTCCAGACTTTTCGTTCCCGGGCCACCGCCAGCCCGAGCGCATCGGGATCATCTCCGTCGCGCATTTCTTCGTTCAGGCGCTGGCGCGCTTGCTCGCGAAATTGCGCCACTCGCATGGCGTCCTTAGCTTCTTCGCGCGCGCGCTCAGACATCTTCGCGCAATCCTTGATCTCCTGCTCGACTGAGAACTCGACGCCCGGTAGTTCGGCGTGGCGCGGAAAATATCCAATCACGTCGTCGTTTTCCCAAACCGCGCCCGATCGATTTCCGGCGACGAAACAAGTGGAGATGTGAACCAGACAGGGCCGCTTCATGCGCTTCGTAAACGCAATCACGTTTTGCGTGCCCACGACGTTGGTGCGCAGTCCGCTCTCCAGAGTCGGGTTGAAGGTAACGTTACCGGCCGAATTAATAATGACGTCGAGGTCGTCGGCGATGCGCTGTGCTTCTTCATCGCTGAAACCAAGATTGTGCTCGGCGATATCACCGCCGACGATTGCTACTTTGTCGCGAATGAAACCGTCCAGGGCGCTGCCGTATCGCTCGCGCAAAGGATCGAAGGGCGGGGCCGTAATTACGTTGTTCCAAAAACGGGTTTCGGATTCCTCCTGCGAGCGGGCGCGGACCGTGACGTATACGCGCCCGACGTTGGGAAAGCGGTGCAGCAGCAGGCTGAGCGTGACTTTACCGAGAAAACCCGTGCTGCCGATCAGGAAAACCCGGCGGTCCTTATAGATTTCGGTTGGTGAAAGCTTCGTCGTCATTTTTTTGGAAACGTTCAACCGCCGGTGCGAATTTCAGCGGGCGCTTTTTCCCCCGCGATGTCTTAGCAACTCAGCCACAGCCGTATTGTTTCTGTTGATGGCAGTGTCCAGGGCGGTGCCTTGTTCGCTAATGACATTGATGTCGGCGCCGCGCAGGAGAAGCTCCTTGATGACGTCGGCGTGTCCGCTGTACGCCGCCTCGATAAGAGGAGTGCTGCCCCAGTTTTCACGAGCGTTTACGTCCGCACCTTCGTCCAGTAAGTAACGAACTACGTCCAGTTTTCCTTCGCCGGCAGCCAGGAAGAGCGGCCTCCCGGAATTACCTCGCGCGTTGACGTTCGCGCCGGCAAAGTGAAGTAGCTGCATGCGACGGAGGTTTCCGTCAATCGTCGCCTGGGCAAAGGATCGCTGTCGCTGCGCCCTGACCCGCGGCAAGCTGTTCACCAGCGCCAGCGAGAAAACGAGCGTGCTGGTAAAGGCGATCGCTGGGACGAAAATCGATTTTGCCGTGTCGCTATTCATAAACTCAGTGGCACAGACTTCAGTCTGTGATGACCCTGTAGAGAGAAGAATCACAGACTGAAGTCTGTGCCACTTTCTTATTCCATATCGGCGATGCCAATCATCGGCTGGTGCAGCATCGTAATTTCGGCCGAGCTGCCCATATAAGTTCGCGCCATCGCAATGGCTTCCGTGAGATTGTCCGCGCGCTCCCAGCCCAGCATGGCGGGAACATGGGCGTTCTCAGCGCCGGCAGCGATTACCTTGCCGACATGCTGGCGTCCGTTCTCTCCCCAGTACCACATAAAAAATGGATGCGCGCCGTGATAGGCGTTGCCGCGCCGGTACATCTCGACATAGCTCGGGTTGTTTGCGAACTCGCGCTCGTACTTGTCTCGCAGATAGAAGGCGTCGCGTGATTCCGGCAATAGGCGATTGAAAAACTCTATGTAGCTGGGATGCATATTGTGATCGAACTGGTCATAGCAGGGGTGATGAATGATCATCACGCCGCCTTTCCTCAACAGGGGCTTATTACGATAAAAATTGAAGTGATAGCCCAGCCCCATCACTTGCACGAGCAAAGGATTCAAGATCGAATACACGTTGTAGGGCGAAATATCGGGAATGCCGGTAATCAGAATGTCGCACTGGCCCCGCACGGGAATTGAATACTGCTGAAAGCCCTTCTCGATGATCTTCGCATGTACCGGTTCGGTCTTGCCGGCATAGCAGGCGGTCATCTCGTATTGCGCCGGCATCGAGTGCAGCATTTTGCGACGCGCGGCGCGAGGCAGCTTGCCCATCGCGTAGCGCATGGCTTCAAACTTCATCCGATCAAACGCGCTGAAGTCGTCCTCGTTCTTGGTGAGGAAATCCATGTCGCCTTTGTACATGCGATTGTTGATGGCCGTCTCGATATGAAAAACGTTCAGATGCTCATCGACAATCTTGCCCAGGCGTCCGCACTTGTTGCTGAGCTCTGAGCGCGCCGGATCCATATAACTGTCGGAATCGCGAATTGTCTGTGGTTCGTGGTGCGCCCGCAGGGATTCGTAATCGCAAAGCCCGACGGCCACCGATTTGTGACCGCCATCCATCGGTACAAAATTGATGTTGGCGTAAATGAGCAGATCGCTTTCGGCTGCGCGGCGGTTGAGCGTCAACGGTTCCTTGTGGCGCGTCTCGCCAATCTTGATCAGGCCTTCCTTCCATTCAGCATCGTGGTTGTAATAACGATCGGGATAGTACCCATCAAAGATCTTCTGGCCCACCATCCGTTTCATTTCCCAGGCCGTCATTTTGCGGTGCAGGGAATTGGCGATGATGATGTGGACATCGTCCACGCCGTTTCCGGCGAGCATGTCCAGCACTATCTCAAGCATGGTCTGGCGAATGTCCGGCGTGGCCATGGGCGGCAAAGGCAGACTGATGTCGTCGACCGCGATGGTGACTTTCATCCCCGGCTCAAGCTGAGCAAAGAGCGGATCGCAACCGAGCGGATGATTCAGCGCATAGCGAATCGCCGCTTCGCGATTTGGCAGGCCTTTGACCGGTGGATTGGGATAAAGGACGCGCGTGCCGACCGGCAAATCCTCAAGAATAAAATCTTCTCCCGAAGGCATGATGCGCGGCGCGCTGTCGCTGTCGATGTACACGATCGATTCGTGTGTTTTTCTTCTTAGTTGAAGTGCCATAGTCAGAATCCGGTCACAGATAAACGCGGATGGCCACAGATAGACCAAAATACTTGTGTAAATCTGTGTTCATCGGTGGCTCATTTCAAGTTCAAGATCGGCCAATCATGATGCAGCGCTGTTTGCCGCAAGCGAAAATCAGGATTCACAACAGCCGGATGACCAACAATCGAGAGCATAGGCAGATCGCTCATGCTGTCTGAGTACGCGAAAGACTCGCTTAGGTTGATGCCTTCGCGCTCGGCGAACGTGCGAATCCACGAAGCTTTGGTTGCTGACGCCAGCACCGGCGGCAACAAACGTCCGGTCGCCACCCCTTTGACAAATTCCAGACGGTTCGCGACATAGTCGATGATTCCCAGGTACTCCATCAGCGGCTTTACCGAAACATCCAAAGCGCCGGTTACGACGACCTGTCGCAATCCAATGCTGCGTGATTTCTCGATCAATTCAAACGTACCGGGAAACACAGCCGGTTTGAGAACCTTCTCAAACAACTCGTCGGCGAAGAACCGCATCCGATCCTCGGTTTCGCCTTTGTATCGCTTGAAGAAAAGATCGTTAAAGACTTTTCGGCTATACTGATCGCTGACGGCGAACAGAGGCACGCTTAGTAAAGTGGCCGCGCTCTTGGTGAAGCTGCGAACCAGATTGGGCTGATTGCGTGCATAGAAGCCCAGAGTATGGACCAGGTTCGTACTGACCAGGGTTCCTTCGAGATCGTAGAATGCTGCCGCTGCCACCAAGCCCCCTTCGTGCGCTCTGCTGGTTGTTCGAGCGCGCCAATATACCTTATTCTGCTGATGAGGGAAAGGCAAAGTGACCGTGTATGAAGAGACTATACAATAGATGCTTAGAGGTGGGCTGTTTGTGCAGGAATGCTGCAAAACTTGAGCTTTTGCTCATCGTAATTGCTTTGGCGATGGCCGGGATATCGTGCCGAAAAGCGGCTATTGCCAACGTAGATCGTCCGGCTGGACGTCCCTCAACCGAGGCGATCGCTGAGGCCGAGCAGTTATACGCCGGCAGGGCGGATCTGGTGAAAGTCCGGCAGGGACTTGTGGTGCTGCGGCAGGCCCAGGCCGATGGTCAGGCGAACTATGACCTCGCCTGGCAGCTATCGAAGTTCAACTACTATCTCGGCGCACACAGTCCCGATTCGACTGAGCAGGGCAAGGCATTTCATGATGGCATCGAAGCCGGAAAGCTCGCGGTGAAACTGCAGGATGGCAAGCCTGACGGTCACTTCTGGCTGGGCGCGAATTACGGTGGCAACGCGAAAATCAGCATGCTCGCGGGTCTCTCAGATTTCAATGATATAAGGCACGAGATGGAAACTGTCATCAAGCTGGATGAAGGGTATCAATCGGGAAGCGCATACCTGGCTCTGGGACAACTGTATCTCGAAGCACCGGGCTTTCTGGGTGGGGACACACAAAAGGCGATTCAGTATCTGGAAAAGGGATTGAAGTTGGGACCGGACAATGCGCTATTGCGGGCGCAGCTCGCCGCCGCGTATGTGGAGGCACATAGAAATGAGGACGCGCGCAAACAGATAGATGCTGTGGTGGCGATGAAACCCGAGGCGGGATCCGAGCCGGAATACAACGAGGCGGTGGCAGAAGTTAAGAAGCTTCAAGAGAAGATTAAGTAGGAAAGCTTTTCGGGGAAGGTCTCTGATTTAGGTCGGGCGCTTGACCGCGCCTCCGCTCATAAACGTCTTACACAGCCTTGCACCACAGGCATTTAGCCTCTGAGATAGCCGAGCCTGGCTTCTGGTCTTTGTCTGAGAAATGGGAGGTTGAAATGGATAGAGCGTCAAGGAAGACCGGCATCGGGGTCATCGGCGACATGCCCTGGGGCACCCACTTTTGTTATTTCTACGAAACGAGAGAAGATTTACTCCATACTCTAATCCCCTACTTTAAAGCTGGTTTGGAGAACAACGAGTTTTGCCTATGGATTGTCTCGAAAAGCGAATTACTGACCGTGGCCGAAGCTAAAGATGCCTTGCGACAAGCTGTGCCAAATCTTGACCGCTATTTGGCTCAGGGAAGCATAGAGATACTAAATCACGATGAGGGGTACTCCCCCGGGGGCACTTTCGATTTGCACAAAGTCATTGATCAATTTATCGAGAAACTCAATCAAGCCCTGGCCAGCGGGTATGACGGAATGAGAATCAACGGAAGCTCGAGCTGGATTCTAAAGCAGGATGACAGGGAGTTTCGCGAATACGAGGGAGAATTGGACGCGCTAATCTCTGACCAAGCCATGATTGTTCTCTGTACTTTCCCGTTAGTTGCGAGCGGCGCGGAAGACATCCTTGATGCGGCCCGCACCCACCAGTTTGCCATAGCTTTGCGTCACGGAAGTTGGGAGGTGGTCGAGACGCCCGGGCTTGTGAAGGCCAGGGAAGAGAAAAAGAGACAAAGGCTGAAAGGCTCTGTGGCGAGTTCACTTGAGCGGCTCACACCACGTCAGCGCGAGGTCTTAGGTTTGATTGCAGAAGGTCACACGATGAAAGAAGTTGGGCTGATTCTTAGCATCAGTGTGAAAACAGTCGAGGCGCATCGGGCAAACTTGATGAATAGCCTGGATATGCATGACGTTCCGACCCTGGTGCGTTATGCGATCAAAGCCGGCCTAATCGATCTTGAGAAATAGCGATCCCCACCTCGTCTGTGAATCTTATCGTATGAGCGGGGGGACCGGAGGATTCATCGTTGTAAGCGGCGGGAGCGAACTGAAGCGACGGGACATGTAATGGTGGTCAGACAGTTAGGACACGTCAGGTTCAAAACCACTCCGTCGATCAGAAACTCACCTTTACCGGCGCCTGGGTCTTTAACTAACGGTAGTTGCGCGTTGCAGCTTGAGCAGATGATAGTAAAGTACCATTCCTCCGCCTCGGGCGATTCCTTTGATTTCATGGTGTGGCCATCTTTGTAACACCACGACGGCCGCCTTGATATTAGGAAAAGGCTTGGTTTTATGAGGAGAAGGCTGAAGCGGGAAACGAAAATGAAAAAGCGTCGGCGTTAGTTTCCTCGCCGAGTTCGGAGACCCGGTAAAGCGAGAGACTGAATGTCGGAGCTAGATTCAGGAGATTGCCACGGCTTGCATCAGGCTTCTCCGGATAAGTCGGTCGTTGGGTGGGAACAAAGAGCTATGGCTTGCCCGTAGCTTTCCTCAGCTCTTCAAGCGTGCGCTTGTGATCTTCAAGTTTTTTTCCGGCCTCGGAGAGTTTACCTTCGGCGGTCAATCGCTGATACTCCTCAAACTCCTGAATCGCGCGATTAATTAACTGTTGGACGTTCGGCGCACCCAGGGCTTGAGGCGATGGGGAAGCCTGTGGAGACGCGCCAGGTTTTGGCTTAGCCGGCTCACCTTTCTGCTCGCCCTTCTGTTCGGGCGCGGCTTGCGCGACTTCGCCAAACAACTTATTGAGAGCTTCTTCGAAGTTGGCGCCGTAGGCCAGGCGATCTTGCGTGGCCAGGACAACAAGTCGCAATTCCGGCATTGGACTGCTCTCGGCCCTGAGATAGATGGGCTCGACATAGAGGAGCGACCGGCCTATGGGAATAACCAGAAGATGGCCACGAACTACCCGCGAGCCCTGCTGATTCCAAAGGCTGAACTGGCCCGAGAGTTGGGCGTTTTGATCGATGCGGGCTTCAATTTGCAGCGGCCCGTCAATCAGACGGGATTTGGGAAAGTCATAAACCAGAAGCTTGCCATAGTTCTCGCCATCACTTCGCCCGGCCATCCAGCCGATCATGTTGTTTCGACTACCGGGAGTAAACGGAAGGATTAAGGCGAACTCGCTCTTCTGTTGCTCGCCAGGCAATTGCATCAGGACGTAATAAGGATCAATCGGCTGTACCTGTTTCTTTTCCTGCTCATCCAGGACCAGTTGCTGGGCGACGCTCCAGACGTCTTCTCTTTGAAAAAGAACCTTAGCGTTCGGCGTATGATAGAGGCTAAAGACCTCGCCCTGTGCACGCACCAGGGTCTCGGGGTAGCGAACGTGCCCGCGCAGGTCGGCCGGCATTTGACTGGCGTCCTGAAACAGTGTGGGAAAGATCGCGCGGTACGCTGCGATTAGTGGATCCAGCGGATCGAATACGTAGAAATGAACAGTGCCGTTATAAGCATCGATAACCACTTTGACGCTGTTGCGGATGTAATTGATCTCGTTAGTGTCGACCTTGTGGTGGGTCGAATAGGGGTAAGTCGAAGACTCCGTGAAGGCATCGATCATCCAGTAAAGGCCGCCATCATTGCCCACGACGATATAGGGATCGTGATCGTAGATCAGAAAAGGCGCGATGCCGTCCACGATCTCCCGGATGTTGCGGTGAATCATGACCCGGCTTTCCGCCGTGACATCGTCTGAGAAGGGCAGCTTGGTTAAATCGCCGAGCGCCCAGGCGAGCAGCAACCGGCGTAAGCCGCCGCCAAGTCGGATCCCGCCGGAACCTTCATAGCTCGTGTAGGTATTGGATTCGCCCTGCGGAAAGTCAAACTCTTTCTGTTTGGTTTTGACGTAGACATCGGTGTTGGTCTCCTGCCCGAAATAGATTTGCGGGCGAGTGACTTTGATCTCCGGGGCCGTGGATTCAAGCGGCATGTTTGAGAGGATGAACCGGGGCATACCCTCCGGCGTAAATCCGTTTGCCGTGTTCATGGTCACACCGTAACCATGAGTGTAAATCAGCTTCTCGTTAATCCAGTTTCGCGATGCTTCCGGCAGCTTGGTGTCGTTTAGCTCTCGCGCGGCGACCATTACCTGTCGCCCCTGTCCGCCGATCTGGTAACGATCAACATCGACATCGGGAAAGTCATAGTAAGTTCGAATTGCCTGGATTTGCTTCAGCGTGTCTTGCAGCGCGTGCCAGTCCCAGAGACGAATGTTGTCGAGCGTGGGGCGATTATTTTGGATATCGAACGCTTCGATCGAATTTTCCGCTTCATAATTTCTTTGCTCGATGCGATCGATGCCAAAGGCGCGTCGCGTCCAGATGATGTTTTGTTCAATGTACGGCGTCTCGCGGCCCAGTTCGTTTGGCTTCACGATAAAGCTGGTTACATATGCCGGAACCAGCACAGTTCCGATCAAATAGACAGCCAGAGGAATCGCGACAGCGACAATCAAGACGCGCACCCTGCGCATCGCGAATGCGTTCACCAGCGAAATTGCCGCCGCCAGAACCAGGGCGACCGCCACCCACTTCAATCCGGGCAGCAGGTAATTCGCTTCCACATAGGTGACGCCCGAAAACGTTTGATGGTCGTCCCAAAGGTAAGGATAGCGGGAAAGCAGAAAGCGCCAGGCCAGTATCACCAGCCAGACAGCCAACGCGCATGAGCCTGTCGCCAGGCTTGTCTTGCGTGCCTTGGCGATGTCGCCGGCGTTCGATAGGCCCTGCTGAGTTACGGCCAGCAGCGCGTAAACAAGGGCGCCGATCAGGATGATGAATGAAAGATAAAGCAGCCAGCTGCTGAAGGCTTCATAGACGGGAAGCGTAAACAGGTAGAAGCCAAGCGGCTTGTTAAAGACCGGATCGGACAAGTCGCCAGCGGATCCATGAAAATAGAGGGCGAAACTGCGCCATGCTTCCCGCATGCCGAGCCCGAAAACCAACCCGGCGAGCACGGAGACGATCCAGGCCAACGGCCGGAGCAAGCGTGAAGGCGAGAAGTTGACCGGCTGTTGGTTGACGAAGATCGTGCGCCGGTCCAGGGCGATCGATGCGAAAGCCCGCTCAACCATCCAAAAGCCGCCGCGCAGAATTAGTACCGTGAGCACAAAGAAGATCGCGAAGAGCGCGATCTTCAGCTTGAACATGTACCAATAGACCGCGGAGTAACCGAGCGAGCCGAACCAAAGTGCTGAAATGTAAATGGATAATCCGCGAGAGGCGGCGAAGATAAAGAGCACGATTGCCCCC
Source organism: Blastocatellia bacterium (assembly GCA_003168335.1). GTDB lineage: Bacteria > Acidobacteriota > Blastocatellia > Pyrinomonadales > Pyrinomonadaceae > UBA11740. The sequence goes on from PMSM01000005.1 coordinate 68,691, forward strand.
AACGGCCACCATACCCAACGACGCCGTCGCGGTTTGGTGTGGCCGACGTCGATGATCTCGCCGCCCGAGTCGAGCGAAATTGGTTGGCTCATGCGCGCTTAGCATACGCCGAAACCCTCGCACCTCCAAAGACAACGGCTCGCTCGGTAGTGTCCTAATTTGAAATCTAAAGGTGACGGATAAGTTTGGATGAACTTTGAAACCTTTTTTGCTCCCACGCCTTCTGCATTTGCAGCCTGAATCGTTCTTTGCTGCGCTTAGTCAACCGCAATGCCTGCTGCCACGCATAGCCCTTTTCACCGTAGCGGCTATATCGCTCGATCCGAAACCCAATCGTCTCTACCAGAAACCACCCACCCAGACCCAAGACCAGCGCAAGAGCGATGCAAATTAACAGTGTCCATACTTCCGAGAGGCCAGCGGCCATAAGAGCCACGCCTAAAATCCCAGCCGGAATCGAAGCGATGGCTATAGCCAAGTATTGCGACCAAATTTTCAGTGTACTACGCAACCAATAGGGCATTGCCGCCACCTTTCCACATCGCCCTAAAGCGCCGGAATCGCCTTACCAGCGCCGTTAGCAGTTCCAATACGATAATAACAGCAAGGTAAATAATACACGCAGAGATCACGATCTTGTCGGTTAAGCGAATCACAGTGAGGGCATACCCGACACCCAAGACCCGTTCAGCAACAAACCCAACTCCGGCAGAAATCAAGATCATACAAAGCGCGCCAGACCCGTGTCTGGTATTCAGGGCTATGAACTCATAATCGATAAGGTTAGAGCGACGCATGTGATATTCCCGTACTACGCAAATGGTATATTGACGGATTACTATTTCGGTAGTACAGTATCTCTCATGGCAAACGCACTACCGAAAGATAAACAGATTGCAGTTACAGCGGCCCTAGCTGAAGGTTCTAGTATCCGGTCGATTGAACGTATGACTGGGATTCACCGGGACACGATCATGCGCTTAGGCGTTCGGATCGGTCAAGGGTGCGCCAGAGTGCTTGACGCGAAGATGCGCGGCCTTGATTGCAAGCGTCTGGAGCTAGACGAAATTTGGGGCTACGTGGGTAAGAAAATGCGCCATGTCAAAGAGAATGACGATCCTCAGTTGGGTGACGTTTGGACGTACTGCGCGATTGACGCCGATACTAAATTAGTCCCGGCCTATCACGTTTCGAGTTCGCGCAACCATGAGGAAACAACCGCTTTCCTGACTGACCTAGCATCGCGCCTTAATAATCGCGTCCAGATTTCAACGGATGCCATGAATTCTTATGAGGATGCGATTGAATTGGTTTTCGGTAATGAGGTTGATTACGCGCAAATTGTAAAAGCCTACGCGTCGGAGGATCGTAGGTACGACAATCCAGAACGTAAGTACAGCCCAACCCGTATTAGTTCGAGCAAAAAGAATTGGATCATGGGTTCGCCTGATCACAACCTGATTTCAACGTCCTACGTTGAGCGGCTGAATGCTTCCACTCGTTTGCACGTCAAAAGGCTTGGCCGTCTCACGCTGGCCTTCTCGAAAAAGAAAGCGAATTTCGAGGCCGCGGTTGCTCTTCACTTCGCCAGCTACAACTTTGTTAAGACGCATCGTACATTGAAAATGACGCCAGCAATGGCCGCAGGAGTGACGCGAGAGTTTTGGAGTTATGGCGATCTAGTCGAGGCGGCTAATGGTTGATTACATCGCAGAGCTAAAGGCCGTCATTCTCAACTTACACGGCTGCAATGCCACACACGTTGAGAGTGTGCCAGTGGTCGAGGAGTTTCAGGGCGAAACCGTTTGGGAAGGCACGGTCGAAGTGTTTGAGACACGCGACCATCCGAAGGCCAAGCGAATTTACGCGTGGGGCCACGTAACAGGCGAAGATGATCAAGCGCGGCGGTATGTATGCGTTCTGGAATTGCCGCCCGTTACGTCGCCACAGACCGCAGTTAAAGCCGGTATCATTTCGGAGATAAAAAATGCCAGAGAGAAAACCAAAGGTAGGCCGTCCTAAGCTGCCGAAGGGCGAAGCGAGGGCAATCGTATTGCAGTCTCGCGTACAGCCGAACGAGAAGGTCGCATATCAGCGAGCGGCCAAGACTAGCGGCGTAGACTTGTCTACCTGGATTCGGCAAACCTTGAACCAAGCGATCAAAGCGTGATAACCTTTGGTTGGGTTCGGAAGATGTAGGAGTCGAACCTAACGCTGGTATCAGCAGCGTCCGCTATCAGGGTGTAAAGACCTTACGTGGAACCGACCACGGCGACACCTTCCGTATTTTGAAAACTTGGAAGCCTAGAGCCTCAGAGGGTTCGCGTGAACGATTTGCCCTCTGAGGTTTTTCTGTTTTGCGCCTCACTGAGTCGGCAGCCCAGCAAGACTTTCGCTTCTTACCATTCCACTTGTCCCTCCAATGTTCACATTGAAGCACATGCGTCTTGTGTGCTCATTGAAGTAAATAATCAGACGGTTTTCCTGTGTACGCACACAAGAATTACGGTTGAATTAGCGTAGGGGTACAACAGAAACTTAGTCGGAGTTTTTGTGTAGGTCAGATTCGACTTTCGCGACGATCTCCTCATAACTAACTCCCAAACGCGAAAGCTTAAGATTAAACGTATTCAATCTGGAGTCTGTCCCTGTTTTGAAATTCCTGCCGCCTTCGCCTAGTGCTTCAGCAACACTGGTCTTGGTAGGTGGTTTCCCTGCGGCAATCCGTTGCGCCCTATAAGCATCCTCAACTGCGCACGCATACTCGGTGGCGTCTCGTTTGACCTCAAATACGGTCTTGGCTTTGCGCCCGGGACCGCGTGTAGCTATCACATGTTGCGCGTTGCTTAGCCTCTCTTGAAGGTACTTCCGCCGTCGCTCCCCTGCCCGAAGTGCCGCTTGTTCGACCGTCTCGCTCATGTCGGTTTTGGCGTGACTAAGCACCTCATCTGGAGAATCGGGTGAGTTTGCAACGGTCATTATTAGCACGCCCTCGGCGATCATCTTGCCGTCTTCGAAGCCGTCTTCTAGCATTTCCGTAAGCCTAGGGAAGATAGCCCCTACCATGCACAAAGCGGCCACCAGTGACATAGAGCGAATAATCTTATCGCGGTCTTCACCGGCACAGTCCTTAAGAGATTTTTCGTGGGATTGATTCGTTCGCTTATTGGTCAGAGTGACTTCAAAACCATCAAAAATGAGTTGACTCTCAGCGATCAATGTTTTGATCGACTCAAGGGGGTCGTAACGACAGCTAAACGAGCCTAACCCTTGCTTGCTTGTGCCAACGAACTCCATAAAAGGATCGCCGTTTGCTTTTCGTAGCACGCGACAAGCTTGGGGAGCGATTTTGTTGACGTCCGCGACTACTATTGTGAGTATGTCTTCGGCGAGCGCGTGGATCTCCGCGTCTGTCATAATTGGCTTTCCTGTTAGCCCGTCCTGAAAAAGTAATCGGCTCGCCTGATGCGTTCAGGAATGCGCGTCTTGTCCTCTGGGTCTATCTGGCCGGACAGACTAAGAGTTAAGGCGAGCCGAAATTGAATGTTAGGATTGTAACTCAGGACAAGCACCGTGCCACAATAGTGACCGTTGCTTTTCAAATTAGGACACTACCGGCTCGCTCTGTTCGTCTTAGGAACGGAGCATTCGGGTTGCGAACAGCCTTCGATTTTGAATGGCCGGGATAAGTTCGACGATGTTGGCCTTGGGTTGCGCGGGATGATAAACTCGTCAGGCGTACTGAGCCTTCGATTCATGCTAACAGCAGACATAATTTTGCAGGGGCGCTACCGGATCGTTCGCCAGCTCGGCCAGGGTGGCATGGGGGCCGTGTATGAAGCGGTGGACGAGCGTCTCGACACGGTAGTGGCGTTGAAAGAGACGCTTTTTTCTGACGAGAAACTACGCAAGCAATTCGAGCGAGAAGCACGTTTGCTCGCGCGCATGCACCACCCCGCTCTGCCGCGCGTGAGCGATCATTTTAATGAAGCTGACGGGCAGTTTCTGGTGATGCAATACATTGCCGGCGAGGATCTCTCCGTTATGCTCACGCAAAAGAACGGTCCTTTTCCGCAGGAGGAAGTGCTGGTCTGGGCGGATCAACTCTGCGACGCTCTCGACTATCTGCATACGCAAGATCCGCAAATCATTCACCGCGATATTAAGCCGCAGAATCTCAAGCTGACCACGCGTGGACAGATTGTGCTGCTCGATTTTGGACTGGCAAAAGGTTCGGTGGGGCAGATGTCAGTCGTGACCACCTCGGCCAGCATCTTCGGCTACACGCCGAACTATGCGCCGCTCGAGCAGGTCCAGGGTTTGGGGACCGACCCGCGCAGCGACATCTATGCACTCGCCGCCACGCTCTTCCATTTAATGACCAACGTTAAGCCGCCGGACGCGCTTAGTCGGGCCTCGGCGATCGTCAACGGTCTACCCGATCCATTGCCTGAGGCGAACCATGTCACGACGCAAGTGAGCAGTGCGGTGGCCGCGGTGCTCAGCAAAGGGATGTCGCAGAAACGCGATGACCGCTTTGCGTCCGCGAATGCGATGCGCGAGGCTTTGCGGATCGCTGCTGTACGGCCGCTCGGCGAAGCGGCAACGGTTTTGATTGCGGGAGCGGCTGGCCAGGCAGATGCCGGCACGGTGGCGTCCGACCGCGGCACCAAACTCACGGGTGATCAAACAAGTCCATTGGGAAGTGAAGCCCAAACTTTGGTGGGCGCGGATGCGACCAATGTCCGGAAACCAACTTTAGCAAGCGAGACCGCGACTCTGGTTCAATCCCCATCGCGGGGAAAGACTTCGCGCGCGTGGTTGGGAGCATTGCTGCTGTTGGTCCTGCTCGCTGGAGGCGCCGGCGGATTTTACGCTTACCGGGCGCGCCGTCAGGCGCAACAGGCTGCTACGACTCCGGAAAACGCGGCGCAGGCCCCAGATTCGAATCAGCCGGCGAATAGTTCGCAGATCAATTCGGCTCGGGCGGATCCAGCGAAAGCGATTGAATCAAAGACCGAAAAGAAAGTTGACAGCAGTCAGCGTACGGCTACCTCAAAACAACCGGTAGAAAAGACTGACACCAGCCAGCCGGCGAAAGAAGGGCCCGGTAATCCGTCGTCGACTGCGCATGATGCCGAACGAAGTACTGATCGTAGTCCTAATACCGGACCTCAACCGCAAGCTCCGCCGCCTCTCGATCCGGCCCGCAATGCGCAAGGCCGCCAGCCCGGCCATCCGCCCGGTACCAGCGAAACGCCTTCAGTCAAGCAATTGCCAAACGGCGGTCGAATGGTGACCCAGCCTGACGGCACGCGCATAGTGACCGGCCCTAAGGGTAAGGTAACAGTGATTCCTCCGGGTCAAAAACGTCAGCGGAACCCAAACCGTCCTTGAAAGCCCGCGTCGGGCTAATAACGAATTCGATGCTGATGTTGTCGCGTAAGAGTTTGCCTCACCGATCACAAAGCTTTAAGGAGTTGAAGATGAATAGAAGAGTTGCGCTTCGCATAGTGCCGGCGTTCGTGCTCGGCATCATGCTCTCAGTTTTTGCTTTTTCTCTGGTCCAGGCGAGCGGTGGGAAAGAACCGGCGCCGCCTCCGGCGATTCGCATGACGCCTCCGGCGCCCGTCTTTGAAGAGGCGAAGCGTCTGGATGAACTGGCCGCCCGGCGCAAGCACGTCGCGGAAGCGATCGGACCAAAGGCCGTGCTGGTACTGTTCAGCGGCGAGCCGCGGGTCTACGCGAACGATGTCGATTATCAGTTTCGCCAGGAGAACAATCTTTTCTATCTTACTAACCTGAATCAGAAGCTCGCGACCCTGGTGCTGCTGCCGGGCAACAGCGTGACGCCTGAAATTCTTTTTCTGCCCCGACGGAGTCCCGGCGCCGAGACCTGGACCGGCCACATGTACAGCCCTCAGGAGGCGGCGCAACTTTCTGGCATAAAGGAAATCTGGGAAGCAAACGAGTTCGGCCCGTTTGTGAGCGCTTTGGCTAAGCACGACGCTTATCGTCCCAAGCCCGAGAACATTCTGCTTTCGTCCGCGCAGACGACGGGAAATGGGAGCGGCTCTGACACTTTGTTTGGCGCGGCAGGTAAGAATGAAGCCGCGTTGTACCTGCTCGCGTTTCCCCGCGAAGGCGAGAGTCCCGAATATCGCCAGGAGCAGCGATTCGCGGCTGCCTGGACCAAAGAGTCGGGCTTCGCGATTCAGAACGCTTCACCGATCTTTAGCCAGATGCGCCTGCGAAAGTCGCCGATGGAACTTGAGCTGATGCAGCACGCGATCGACATCAGCATCGAAGCCCATCAACGTGCCGAAGCCTTTGCGTCGCAAGCTAAATGGGAATACGAGGTGGATGCGCAGGTGGCTTACACCTTCAAACTACGCAATGCCGACAACTGGGGTTATCCGGACATCGTCGGTTGCGGGCCCAACGCTACGACTTTGCATTACGAAGAATCTCAGGGGCCGGTGCAGACAGGTCAACTAATGTTAATGGACGTCGGCGCCGAGTACGATCATTATTCCGCCGATGTGACGCGGACGTTTCCGGTCAGCGGGAAGTTTAGTAAAGAGCAGGCCGAGATTTACCAGATTGTTTACGACGCGCAGGAAGCTGCGGCGAAGGCTTCGAAACCGGGAGCGAGCCTGTTAACTGCACACAACGCGTCTCTGGAAGTAATCAAGGATGGATTGTTGAAGCTCGGCTTGATCACTGATCGCGATTCCGAACAATACCGGACTTGGTTCATGCACGGCAACGGTCACTGGCTCGGAATGAACGTGCATGACGTTGGCGGCGGCGCGCGGTTCGAGCCAGGCATGACCTTCACGAATGAACCCGGCATCTACGTTCGCGTCGACGCGCTGGATAACCTGCCCAGGAATCCCGCAAACGAAAAATTCATCGCCGCGATTAGACCGGCGTTCGAGAAGTACAAAGGCATCGGCGTGCGCATCGAAGACGACATGGTGATCACACCTGAGGGCGTACGCTGGATGACTGCGGCGTTGCCGCGCAGCATCGCCGACATCGAAGCGTTTATCGCGAAGGCCAGGCGTGATATGCGCTAGTCCTTGGTTAGATTATTTCCTCGAGCGATACGTTCACACACAACTCCCCACAACAGAGAGAGAGCACGACATGGAAGTGACCCATTCCTTGAAAACGCGATGGCTGTATGCCGGTTTCGCGATCTTATTTCTGACCTGGTCACCTGGTGCGATAGCGCAGTCGAATCAGCCGCCAGCCGACAACAAATACATTGAAGGCGCGACCCTCTGGCAGCAGACATCCGGTGAAAGACGCGCGTTGTCATATCAGGCATTCGCGCTGGCGCGCATGATGCTGGATCGCGATCTGAGAATGAAGCGCAATAGAAAACCGCGCGCCGTCATTGTTGATTTGGACGAGACGATTCTGGACAACAGCCGGTTCGAAGGAATGCTGCTGAAAAATCGAGTCAACTATAACCAGAAGGACTGGACTGAATGGATCGATCGCGTTGAAGCGACCGCCGTGCCCGGCGCGGTTGAGTTCCTGCGTTATGCGGCGGCGCGGCGCGTGACCGTCTTTTACATCACGAATCGGAATGATATCCAGAAGGCGGGCACGGCGGCGAACTTGAAGAAGCTTGGTTTTCCGAACGTCAACGATCAGACGTTGCTGGTGCAAACCGATCCGAAGGATTCGAGCAAGGAGCCGCGCCGGCAAAGCGTCGGCGCACAGTATCGCATCGTGCTGCTGATGGGCGACGACCTCAACGACTTTTCCGACGTTTTTGAGAACAGCAAGACGATCGACAGCCGCGCGGCGATTGCGGATCGCTACAGAGAAGAATTCGGCAAGCGCTTTATCATGTTGCCCAACGCGATGTACGGCGACTGGGAGAGTGCGATCTATGATTACAATTTCAAACTTACCGAAGCCGAGAAAACGGAGAAGAGAACGAGGCTGCGAAAGGACTATTAACGGGCTTGATAACTGCGCGAGGCTGCACACTTAAGACGTTGGTACTCACGCGTGAGGTTGTCGCCACGTAGTGGCGAGATGTTTATAGCAAACATCGACGCATTTGCTTCAAGCTCTGGCAGGAGCGAAATAATCTTCCGCCCATAAATGGGCTAATGATAAATAGGGTTGGCTGGTTACTATAAACATTACGTCCCTACGGGACTGGCTAAACTAGATCTGCTTCGCCTATCGCGGTCGTCCTTTGGACTTCAGCCTCCAACGCCGCGAAGAATCTCGAGGCCATCATTTTCGCCGCTCCCTGGATCATTCGCTGTCCGACTCCGGCAATCGTGCCGCCAATCTGGAGTTCGCCGGAGTACTTGATTAGCGTAGCGCCATCATTCTCTTCCAGATCAAAATCGGCTGAGCCTTTCGCGAATCCAACCCCACCTTTACCTTCGACCACGATGCGATAGTGCTCGGGCGGACGCATGTCTTCCAGGCGCACCTCGCCTTTGAAAGTGCCTTTGATGGCGCCGACGCCGGCCTTGAGCATGGCCGCAAATAAATTCTCGCCAATCTTTTCAAGTGCTTCGCATCCGGGGATGCAACGCTGGAGAATTCCTGGATTAGTCAGCGCTGAGTAGACTCGATCTCGTGGCGCGTGCAGTTCCTGGGTGCCTTCGATTTTCATGCCTTAGACGGCTATCCGCAGATTGCGCAGATTACTCAGATAAGAACTCAGACCGCGGAAGCAGAGGAGTTGTGCCGAAGACCAATGCGACCTGCTCTTTTTCAGATATTGACTGTTTATCTGTGTAGTCTGGGCAATCTGCGGATGTGCTTATCCCGCTCTTTCCGTTGCAGCCGCTATGGCACGCTTCGTAAACACCTGGGCCAGGTGCCGGCGATAATCTTCGGAAGCAAACAGATCGCCATTGATATCGACGCCGTCGGCCGCATGCGCTGCGGCGTTGGCGATCTTCTGCTCATCAAGCGCGCTGCCAGTTAACGCTGACTCAACCGCAAGCGCACGATAGGCTTTCGACGAAACTCCCGTGATGCCGATGCTTGCCTTCTCACAGCCACCGTTTCGATCCAGCGTGAGATTGGCCGCGACGCCCACTACGGCAAAGCCGGACGCCGGATGATGCATCTTTGCATACGCCTGACCGGTTCGGTCATTCGATTTGTTGATGCGGATCTCGCGCAGAATCTCGCCCGCTTCGAGTGCGGTGGTCATGAGGTCGACAAAAAAATCATCTGCCTTGACGAGGCGTTCGCCGTTCTTGCTGACAGCGACTAGCTCAGCGTTCAGCGCGATTATCGCCGCCGGCCAGTCACCCGAAGGATCAGAGTGAGCGACGCTGCCGCCGATTGTTCCCTTGTTGCGAACCTGAACATCGCCGATGTGACCGGCGCACTCAGGCAGCAGCGGACAAATCTTTTTCAGCAGATCCGATGACTCGATCTGGTAATGCGTCGTCATAGCACCAATTTGAATCTGTCCATGGTCTTCGCGGATGTATGAAAGGTCTTTGATGCGACCGATATCGACGAGCAAGGGCGGCATCGCCAGGCGTAGCTTCATCGCTGGGATCAAACTGTGTCCGCCGGCGAGAATCTTGGCGTCTTCGTTTTGCGCCAGGAGCGCCAAAGCCTCATCGAGCGTGTTGGCGCGAACGTAATCAAATGGTGCTGAGATCATGAGTCCCCCTTTTTGGAGTGCGGCGACTAGTCGCCGCTTTCCAAAGCGCTGACTAGTCAGCGCACTCCAAATGCTAGCCCGTTATAAGCTTCCAAACAGCTTCCGGCCTCGCCGGCATATCCAAATGCTTCACTCCATACGGCGACAGCGCATCGACGATCGCGTTAACGACCGCCGGAGTGGCGCCGATGGTTCCCGCCTCGCCTACGCCTTTGACGCCCAGCGGATTTACCGGTGAAGGCGTCTCGGTGCGATCGAGTTCGAACCAGGGCATTTGCGAGGCCTTTGGCAGGGCATAGTCCATCAGTTCGCCGGTGACCAACTGTCCCTGTTCGTCGTACACGACTTCTTCATAAAGGGCCTGTCCGATTGCTTGCACGATGCCGCCATGAATTTGTCCGTCGACCAGCAAGGGATTTATCACTTTGCCGCAATCATCAACCGCGACATAGCGCAGGAACTTTGTCTCACCGGTTTCTTTATCGATCTCCACGACGCAGATGTGCGTGCCGAACGGAAACGTAAAGTTCTTTGGTTCAAAAAAGTAAGTTGCGGACAGGCCTGGCTCGGTATCCGGAGGCAACTCCTTTGCGATGTGAGCTATCAGAGCAATCTCCTGAATGGTCAGAGTAGACCGGCCTTCTGTATCTGGCTCCGGCAGAGCCCCGGCAGGCGCCTCGCCGACCGCAACGTCAGGTTCAGAAACTGCGGAGGCGGCAGCCGCAGATGGTCGAGAATACCGGCCACCTTCAAAAGCTAAACTTGATGCTTCGCACCGCAGGACATGGGCGGCGATTTTCGCGGCTTTCTCTTTCAGCTTTTGAATTGCGATCAGCACCGCAGTGCCGCCAACCGCGGTCGCGCGGCTGCCAAAAGTGCCGATGCCGTATTGCACAATCGCGGTGTCTCCGTGAATCACAGTCACGGCGTTGAGATCCACGCCCAGTTCGTCGGCGGCGATTTGCGCAAATGAAGTTTCCTGACCTTGTCCATGCGGCGATGCTCCGGTCAGGACCGTTACCGTGCCGGTCGGCTCAATGCGCACCGTCGCGCTCTCCCACCCGCCGGCGGGCATGGCCTGCGATGGACCCAACGCACAAATCTCGACATAGCTCGACATCCCAATTCCGATTAGCTTTCCGGCAGCGCGTGCTTTCGCTTGTTCCGCGCGCAGCTTTGCATAGCCGGAGAGGTTAAGGGCTTTGTCGAGAGCGGCTTCATAATCTCCGCTGTCGTAATCCAGCCCGGTGGCGGTGTGAAAAGGGAACTCGGTCTTTGCCGGAAAGTTCTTGCGCCGCACCTCAACGGGATCGATTTTCAATTCAGCCGCGACGATGTCCATCGCGCGCTCGACCACGTAAGTCGCTTCCGGCCGGCCCGCGCCGCGATAAGCGTCGGTGGACATCTTGTTGGTGAAGACGCCGGTCACGTTCATCTGGATCGCCGGTATCCGGTAAGCGCCGGACAGCATGAGGCCCGTCAGAGTAGGAATCGCGGGCGTCAGCAATTGGTGATAGGCGCCGAGATCGGCAACGACGTTGTAGCGAAGCCCAGTGATCGTGCCATCGTTTTTGCAACCGACTTCGACGGTGCCGACCTGCGCGCGACCATGAATCGTCGCCTGCATGTTTTCGCGTCGCGATTCGATCCATTTCACCGGCTTGCCGAGTTGAATCGAGATCCAAGCCAATAAGGCTTCTTCCGCGTAGACATTTAGTTTCGAGCCGAAACCGCCGCCCACTTCTGGGGTTATCACTCGCAACTTGTTTTCCGGCAGGCCAATCATCAACGCGACCTGGGTGCGCATCAGGTGCGGAATCTGCGTCGAGGACCAAAGCGTCAATTCTTCTTCACCGGGAAAATAACGCGCCAGCACACCGCGACCCTCCATCGCAACCGGCGCCAGGCGCTGATGCACCATTCGTTGAGTGACGATGTGATCTGCGGACTTCAACGCCGCCTCGATGTCGCCTTCGCCCGAGGTGAGCGTGTACGCGATATTGGAGCCAAACTGCTCATGAATTACCGGGCCGCCTTTGGCGGAAGCTTCGACATCAACCGCGACAGGCAATTCTTCATAATCAACTGAGATCAGATCGGCCGCATCCCGAGCAAGATAGCGATCCGTCGCCACGACCGCGGCGATCGGGTGGCCGACAAACAGGGCCTTGCCGGTGGCGAGCACTCGATAATCGGGAATCTTCAGATCAGGAAGCGCAGCAGCGCAGGGTACTGGGCCGACCGTAGTGGCGATGTCTTTGCCGGTGTAGACGGCCACCACGCCCGGGGCCTTCAACGCCTCAGTCACGTCAATGCTCGTGATACGCGCGTGGGCATAGATCGAACGCACGAAAGCGACGTGTAGTGTGTCGGGCAGCCGCACGTCATCAACGTAATGCGCGAGGCCCTTGATCAGTCGCGGGTCTTCAGTGCGCTTAATTCTTTTTCCGACGTATTTAGCAGCCATAATGTCTCCGCAAAACGGGCTTTGATCTTCGAACTTCGATCTTTGGTCTTTGAACCTTGGCTTCTGCGTTTGGAACCGGGAACCCCGCCCTAACGCAAATCAAAGATCGAAGTTCAAAGACCAAAGATCAAAGATCAGCCTTTTTCTTCGCTGCATACTCGACGGCTTCGACGATGTGCTGGTACCCGGTGCAGCGGCACAGGTTTCCTTCCAGGCCGTGACGAATTTCGTCGCGCGACGGATTGGGATTGCGATCGATGAGTTGGGTGGCCGCGATGATCATTCCCGGCGTGCAGTAACCGCACTGCAGGCCGTGCTTCTCCCAGAAACCCTCCTGCATCGGATGGAGGTTTCCATTGGTGGCCAGGCCTTCGATGGTCGTGATGTTTGCGCCATCGGCCTGGACGGCAAACATCGTGCACGACTTAACGGCTTGCCCATCGACCAGAATGGTGCAAGCGCCGCAGATCGAAGTCTCACAGCCGACGTGCGTGCCGGTCAGTCCCAACAAATCGCGCAGGTAATGGACCAGCAGCAGGCGCGGCTCGACCTCGTCGCGGTGATCGACCTCATTCACGTTGATACTGATGGCCTGTTTCATTAGCTACCTCTCTTGATTTCGAAAACGTTAGCAGGCGAATTACTTTGTGCGAGGTTTTCTATGCCAGTTTGCACCGAAAGTCAACTCGAAGTCAGGAAGGAATCTCGCGGGCAGATCTAATCGATCAAATCGGAAAATGTGATGTCTGGATCAGTCCGATTGATGATTCGATAGAGTTCGGCAACTAAGAAAACTGAGGCCTGATACAACGGATCAGTTTTCAGTTTGCGGTCAGTGCGTGGCGCCTTGATCGAAATGGCGCCTGCTTTGCCGGCCAGTTTCGAGGCGATCGATAACCCAAAGTCTCGGCTTAGTCCCTTTTCTTCAGACGATCTCGATATCGTCTTAGTCGTCAGCAGGGCCTTGTCTTTCAGCAAGCCGATAAGTCCGTCCAGGTCATCGTTCGTTAGTTTGTATTCCTTCTTCACCGGTTTTTGCCGGTTGGCATGGGCACCGTGGTAGGTTTCTTCGTACACCAGCGTGTTGCCGGAAACTCTCAGATTCGTAGTTACCGAATTCGAGTCTCGGCTGTGTTCGCTCGTGGTTACCGTGACGTCGAGGGAGAACTCGTTCCGCGGAAATGTGGCGTGCGTATTGAACGGGCAAGCCGCTGCGAGTGAAGTGAACAGTGCCAGCTGGAAAAGTGAAACCTTCATTGTGAGGTTTCCAGATCTCTACACGGTCGCTTTGTGAATCTGCCGCTTCAGACGATGGATGCGACGGCGCACGCCCTTAAGTTGCGCGTGATCGTGGGCAGCGATGGCGCCCGTGCGACGCTGTTTCAGTTCCTTGATGCGCGATTTGATGGCAGCCTTGTCGATGCCCACAACGTCGTGATGCGCGTGCATCTCGATGTTCAGGGCTTTGCAGATGGCAACGATCAAATGTTCTTTGTTTAGCTGGGTGTAGCCCTGCACGGCTTCGTGCTCGATGTCTTTGGTTATCTCGCGCAGCTCCGCCAGAGTCTTGTGTCTGAGTTCGTCGTGTGTGTACGCCATGGTTGCTCGGTTCTCCTCGGTCCCGCGGGGCCGATCTCCCTGAAAGTAGTTTGTGGTATAAGGGCGCTTCTGAAATACCACGCCGAGGCAACCAATGTCGAGTCAAACGCGAACCGCAACCGGAAAGTTTTTCATCCGCGCGCTCGCCCTGGAAGACGTCGACACGATCGTCCCCCCGGACAGCCCCGCCTTGACCATGCTCGCAGCCTTTTGTTATAAAAATTGTTCCTGCTCAGCACAAGATTGAATGCTGTGCAGCCGCAATTATTCCGCAGTAGCTCAATGGCAGAGCATCCGGCTGTTAACCGGAGGGTTGTAAGTTCGAGTCTTACCTGCGGAGCCATTCCTATCAATGAATTGGGGCGGTTTTGGACTGCCCCATTTTCTTTTGTACCCGCTTTGATACCCGCATTCGAGAAACTCGAGGAGCTCGCGCTGTCCGTAGCCCAGCATCACCTAAAAACGATTGAACTTTTTGGGGCAATAATCGGTTTCTTTATTGGTGTCGGACAAGCCATTTACTTTTGGTTCACTTATCATCCTCGATGATCTAAGGTAAGGGAAAGGAGTTTTATATGTACTGCGCAAATTGCGGCACGCAGCTCGTGCAGGGACTGAGTTATTGCAATCGGTGCGGCTTCGATGTGAGAACGCGAACTCAGTCGAGCACCGGCTCTATTGCGGCGTTTCTCACAGCCATCACTCTGCTCGGCGTGATTGGTCTGGGGCTTATGTTTGGCGGAGCATTGTCCTTTAAGAAAGCCGGCTTCGCTGAGGACTTCATCGGCTTGTTCATAGTCTGTATGTTTGTGCTCGTCGGATTCACAGAATTCATGCTGGTGAAAAACCTGTCGAAGCTCTCAGGCGCACAGGAGAGCAAGAAACGTTCGCTGCCGCCGGTTGATCAGGATCTTCGCCTGCCGCAGGCTTCGAACCTCGGTGAGCCTGTACCGAGCGTGACGGAGAACACGACTCGCACGCTCGAGTACGAGCGACGTAAATGATAGCCGAGCCGGCGCTGAATGATTAAGGAGGACGTTAGCCAGCTAGTGAACCTTGCCGCAGAAGGTCAAAGGTGATCTTCATCTCCGCTGTCGGTGCATAGAAAAAGTTGCGAAGAGTGTCCAGTGTGGGGAGCCAATTATTGTTAGGAAAGTGCCGCCAGCTTTGGCGGCTTTTCCTTTTTGTGACGTGGAACGTGACGTAACCTAAGTTTCCAGGGTCTCTTCCACCGGGCGTTGAGAATCCCCCTGAGCAAGGGACTGGCCGAACACAATTGCAGGCGTTGCGCGTTACAATTGGGGGCGCGCCTCAAACAACTCGTTGGACGCGAGTGGAATCAGATCGTTTCTTATCGACAACTAGACCGTTGCGCGGTTGTGTCTCGCCGCGGCAACTCGAACGTTCGGCTGCATGTGGCCTGAGGTGTAGAGTAGAAATCCATATATGGCAGAAGCAGAGCGAAAACTCGGGCCCTACACGCTGGTGAGCAAGATTGGGCGCGGAGCTTTCGGCGTCGTCTGGCTGGCGGAAAGACGATCTTCCATCGCCACCACGCGGTTCGCTCTGAAACTACCCCGCGACGAGGACATCGACCTCGAGGCCTTCAAACAGGAAGCGACCATCTGGTTGCAAGCGAGCGGGCATCCGAACGTCGTGCCGATGATTGAGGCGGAAATTTACGACGAGCAGCTCGTCATCGTCAGCGAGTATGTGCCTGATGGTTCACTGGCCGGTTGGCTCGAGCAGCATAGCGGCCGCGCGCCGTCGATTGAAACGGCCAGCGAACTGATAGACGGTGTGCTGGCCGGACTCGTGCACCTACACGGGCGGCGCATCATTCACCGCGACCTCAAGCCTGATAATATTTTGCTGCAACATGAGACGCCGCGTCTCGCCGATTTCGGCATCGCCCGCCTGCTCAAGACAGGGTCGCACAGCTCGAACGTCAGCGGCACGTTCGCCTACATGGCCCCCGAAGCCTTTGACGGTAAGCGCAACGAACAGACGGACGTGTGGTCGGCGGGCGTCATCTTCTATCAAATGCTCGCCGGGCGTCTGCCCTACGACCAACCCGATACGCCATCATTGGTCGCAGCGATCTTGCTTAACGACCCGCCGCCCTTGCCTGAGTCTGTGCCTGAAGTTTTGCGGCTCCTGGTGATGAAAGCGTTGCAGCGCGAACCTGACCAGCGTTATGCAACGGCGAAGGAGATGCGGCGAGATTTACGCGAGGTTGAACACAAATTGTGGCAGCGAGCACAGCCACCGCCGGTCATAGAGCCGGTAGCGCCACCGCCACCGCTGATTCCTCAACCGACAGTTCCGTACTCGCCGCCCGCCGAAACCGAGAGGTTCAAGCCTGCGATAACAGTAAAACCGACGGAGCGTTTCGAGCCGCTCGTAATTCCGGACAAAAGGAAATCAAGCGCTCCGTTATGGCTGGCAGGTATCGCTGGCGTTTCGCTGCTAGGCCTTCTCTTGATAGTGGGAGTTTATCTTTTTGTCAGGTCGTACTCTTCAAGACAAACGTCCCAAAGTGAAGCGAACAAGCAAACCTCGGCCCCTGAAACCGCCAAACAGTCTCAGAGGCAATATACGTTGAAACAGACCTTGACCGGACATAGTAGTAACGTCCGCTCAGTCGCGTTCTCGCAGGATGGGAAGACGGTGGCGAGCGGGAGTGATGACAATACGGTGAAGCTATGGCACGTCGAATAACCGCACCCGCTCAGGGCAGCTCAGAAGGAGTGGCGACGAAGATGGTCTCCGGTTGGAGCCGGGATTGAGGCGTATCGGAAAGACGTATGACGGCTCGGCTGATTCGGGCGTTCGGCTTTTTTGTTGAGAGTTTCAGAAAGGACAAAAAAGATGTTCCAGGTACTACTCACCACATTCCTTTGGCTCGTGCTGGCGCCTGGTGCCGGCAGCGAAGTCGGAAATCAGAACGCGTTTGCTCATCTATGGGCGATCCCGCAGGATGTGCCTTCCGACACGGTGATCACTCTTGTGAGGACAGATTGCTACGGAGGTTGCCCAAATTACTCGCTCACTATTAAGGCAGACGGGAGCGTCCTCTACGACGGGTACAGCGATGTTAAGCAGAAGGGGAAACTCGAAAGTCGTATCAGCCAGGAAAAACTGAAAGCGTTGATCGCCGCGTTTAAGGAAATCAACTACTTTGATTTGCAGGGTAGCTACGACAGAAAGAGCGAAGCGTGCCCAAGCTTTTCATTCGACGCACCTTCCGCCAAAACTTCTCTGACCCTGAACGAAAAAAAGAAAACCATAAACCACAACACCGGTTGCAGCGGCTCAAATGAGCTAGGGCAGCTCACCTGGCTAGAGCGAAAGATTGATGAAGCTGTGAATGCTAAGCAGTGGATCGAGTAACCACCGACGAGTTGTTATGCTGTTTCGCCGCCGTGCGACTTTTGCCGAGAGGCAGTTCTAATCCCACGCCAGAACAGTTTCCGGGAAGAATGCCGGATTTGACGAAGAAACTCTCGCAAGCTTTGTCTTCTGTTCCCGCCACAAAATCCGTCCCTCAGTGAAGCGGCCTACTTGCCCCTGCCAGCCGTCGCCGTGGGCCAAACGAACGTGCACGACGCTGGCACCGCCAGCGCCGTCGGCGTGATCTTGAGCGGCGTCAGGTTGTTCTTCGTTAGCAGGCTGTTGAATCCGACCAGGTCCACGCCGAGCATAATCTGCCACGCGTTCACCGTCGCGGTGAATCCCTTGCAACCGGATTCCCACGTGTCGACCTCCGCCTTACTGGGCGGCATGTCGATGCCGTTCTGCGCGAACGGCGCGAGGACCGTGTAAAACGTCGCGTTGATCGAATTGAACGGGGTCACGCTGCCGGGCGCGCGTGCGGCGCCGAACCCACCACCGCCACCGCCGCCTCGTCCGCCGCGGACAGTGGCACCGCCGAAGGTCGCCAGCTTCGCCTCGAGCGCGGTCAAGGCCGTCGCGACATCCGGCGGCAGCGAGCCGCGCGCGATCGCGGCCAGTTGTGCACGCACCGCGGCCACTTCCTCGTTGGCGGCGTGGCTGTCCTTCATGCCCTGCCAGGCGGCCATGGCCAGCTTGTTCTGTGCCCGCAGCGCCGACATCAACGTCGCACTCTCGCCGACGCGCGGATCGTTGTGCACGACGAGGGTCTGCGTGTACGTGGCGCCGTCCACCATCAGCTTGACGGTGTACGTGCCCGGCAACGCGAGCGGCCCGTGCGGCCCCGGAGTGACCTGGCCCGGCGCGGAGTTCATCTGGTTATTGACGTCCGGATTGTAGCCCGGGGGATCGTCATAACGCAGATCCCAATTGATGCGATTCGTCCCGACGTTCGTCGAGAGCGCGCGCTCAGAAGAGGACATCAGCCAATAATCGGGATACGGCGGCCGCTCGTACATCGGCGGCGGCGTGCTCGTGATCGTCCGCACCAACTTATTCGCCGAGTCGAAGATCTGCAGCTTGATCTCGCCGGCGGGCTTCTTGCTCAGGTGGTAGTAGAGGAGCGCTCCGAACGGCGGGTTGGGCGCGTGCGGCAGCTCCGGGTTCATCGGTTGATCCCAGTTCGAGCTCATCCGCGAGCGGATCGCGTCACCCGGTTTGAACAAATACGCCGGTGCCGCCGCGATCTGCTGCGCCTTCGCCGCGATGTCGCGCAGCGGACTCATATCGTCGAGCACCCAGAATCCACGGCCGTAGGTGCAGATCACCAGATCGTTCATGTGATCGTCGGTATGAAACACCATGTCGCGAATCGACGTGCTCGGCAGATTGATCCGCAGAGACTGCCAATGATCTCCATCGTCGAATGATACGTAGACGGTCGTCTCGGTGCCGGCGAATAGCAAGCCCTTCTGTTTGGGGTCCTCGCGGATGACATGTACCTGACTGCCCGTGCGCTCGTCGGTCGGGAGGCCGCCCGCAATGCGAGTCCATGTCTTGCCGCCGTCGTGCGTGCGATAGATGTAGTGCTGCTCCGGGCCCGCGGGAGCGCCGCCACGGACGAAGCCGATGTTCGCGAGCACGTAGGCCGTATTGACGTCGCTGTGTCCGGCCTCGACGGTGACGAAATTGGCGTTAGCCGGCAGATCGGTGAAGTTGGTGACGTTGTTCCACGTCTTGCCACCGTCCATCGTGTTGTAGATCTGTCCCGTGCTGCTGCCCGACCAGACAACGCCCTGCTTGACGGTTGAGAGCGAGAAATCGGAGATCGATCCGGGCAGGGCAGGGCGCCCGCCAGCCGGAGCCGCCGGAGTCGGCGTCGGCGTCGGAGCTCCCAGTCGCTGTGCTCCCGGTGCCGCGGGCGCGACGCCGCACGGGACCATCGGCTGACCTTTTGGTGTGGTGAGGTCGGGGCTGAACGCCTTCCACGTCTGTGCGCCGTCACGCGTTACGAGAATGCAGTTGTAGCCGACGTACAGCGCCTTCGCATCGAACGCGGTGTCGAATCGTTTCCCGAAATCGCGGCCTGCGGTATACAGGCCCGAGTCCGTCCCGAAATTTGGCGCGACGTTGCCCCACTGTCCCGTCGCCAGATCGATCTTGATCAGCCCGTTGCCTTGTCCGGCGCCATAGCCGACGCCGTACACCGTCGTGGGCTTGAGCGGATCGGGCACGACAGTGCCGAACTCGGATGACGGCAGCGGCAGCCAATCGACGACCGTGATCTGACCCCAATCGCTGCGGCTGCGCGTCATAATCGCGCCGGTATCCTGCTGCGACCCCATCACCCAATACGGATACCGATTGTCGGTCGTGACGTGATAGACCTGATCAATCGGGATTTGATAGTAGCCGCTCCAGGTCTGCCCGCCGTCGAGCGTGACTGCCGGACCCTGATCGAAGCCGAACAACATCCGCTGGCCATTCGTCGGATCGATCCAGATCTCGTGCGGATCCTCACCGCCGGGTGCGCCCTTGAACGCGCTGAACGTTTTGCCGCCGTCGGTCGATCGATACACGGTGGTGCTGATCGTGTAGAGAATGTCCGGATTCTGGGAGTCGACCCAGACACCTGAGCTGAACGCACCCTGCCCGTTGGCCACTCGCGTGTCGTCGCCTCCCATGTGCTGCCACGTCGCGCCTTGATCGTCAGACCGATACAAACCCGAGCCGCCCTGGAGCAAACCGCCAACCACGTAGACACGTTGACCCTTCGTGTGCATCGCGATCGCTACGCTGATGCGTCCCGTGTACGGCGGCAGCGTGCTGACCTTCGTCCACGTCTGGCCGGCATCGGTCGACTTGAAGAGCGCCGTACCATTCGGTCCTTGCGGAGCAGCCGCACCGCCGCCGCCGCCGCCGCCGAATCCCCCACCGAGGCTCTGCGATGTCGCGAACATCACTCGCGGCATGTCGAACGCGTACTCCAGGTCACGCGTGCCGTTAGCGTTCTCCGGCTTTAAGACATTCGTCCATGTCCTGCCGCCGTCGGTGCTGCGATAGATACCTCGGCCGTTGTGCTGCGCGTCGCCTTGAGTCGACACGAGCACGAGATCCGAATCCTTCGGATCGATCGCGATCCTGTTGATCTTGACCGTGTCCTCGAGGCCAATATGCGTCCACGTTTTGCCGGCATCGTTCGATTTATACATGCCGTCGCCGAGCGAACCCTGTACCGAGTCACCAGTGCCGGCATACACAATGTTGGGATAGGACGGCGCCACCTGAATTGCGCCGATGCTGTCGACGTTCGTGAACTGATCGAAGATCGGGAACCACGTCACGCCCGCGCTCGTGGTTTTCCAAATGCCGCCGGCGGGCGCCCCAATGTAGAACACGCCCGGCTGACCGATCGCGCCGGTGACGGCCGCGATGCGCCCGCCGTGAAATGGGCCGATGTTACGCCAGCGGAGACCGGAAATGAGGTCGTCGCCCGGAGCCACATTGGCCTCGACACGATCGCCGTCTGTATTTTTTGGACCCTGAGCGTAAACCGCTGCCGTAAACAGCGCGATTCCGAACACAGCAACGATCAACAAAACGCGGTAATTTGTTTTCATTTAGGAATTGACCTCGGTTTGAAGACATGCAGCTCGGTAAGATCGCCAGCGGTGAGCGACAAGAGAGCGGCAATGCGATCAAGGGCTGGCTACTGTCCCTATGAACTTTCAGCGATCCATGTCCTCGGGTTACGTGTTGCGAAGCGGCACACCAAATGAATCTCCCGGGGATCATCCAGCATTTGCCCTACCTTAAATTCAATCACCATAACTTATCACGGGAGACGACGAAAGGTAAGAAAAAACCTGCGAAACGAAGCCTCCGCGGCACAACTGGCGGCGGGTGAAATTTCGCCTGTTTTCCTGTAATGGGCAACACGTTTATCGCCGTGATAAAACTCCCGGTTTGGATTCTCTGAGTCTCGTTGGAGATGAAGGCGGAGCGGGCCCGCTGTTCGAATAACCCCAATATCTCCACAGTTGGCATCAAGAAAAAGTTGCGAAGAGTGTCCACTGCGGGGAGCCAGATTATGCAGAAAGGGCCACCGGTCACGGCGGCCCTTTGGGGTTAGTGATGCCGTTTGAGCGCGGCCCGCGCATTTTGCGCGTGATTCACGGCCCAGCCGAGGTGCTCGGCCGGGGACCCCGTACACCAGTGCCACTCAATACCGGCCTTCACATATCTTTCTTTTTCGGCCGTTCATTCTCGCGCAATACCCGCTTGCGCAGCCGAATGCTCTTGGGCGTCACTTCTACCAATTCATCGTCAGCGATGAACTCCAGCGCCTGCTCCAGGGAAAGGTCTTTGACGGGCACCAGCCGCAACGCTTCGTCCGCCGAAGCGGCGCGCATGTTCGTCAGCTTCTTTTCCTTGATCGCATTCACGTCCAGATCGACAGCCCGCGCATTTTCGCCTATGACCATGCCCTCGTAAACCTTGGTGACCGGCCGCACAAAAAGCGTTCCGCGTTCTTGAATGTTGTAGAGCGCGTACGTCGTCGTTTCGCCCATGCGATCCGCAATCAGCGAACCGGTTGATCGCCCGCGCATCGCGCCCAGCCAATCGCCCCAACGCAGGAACATCGTATTGATCAGGCCGGTGCCCTTTGTTTCGGTGAGGAACTCGTTGCGAAAACCGATCAAACCCCTAGACGGAGTTTCGAATTCAAGTCTGACGCGGCCCGTTCCGTGGTTGACCATCTTAATCATTTGCCCCTTGCGCCGGCCCAGGGCTTCGGTCACGACACCGATGAACTCTTCCGGACAATCAACCACGACCAACTCGATCGGTTCGAGCGTTTTTCCAGCAGAGTGGCGCGTGATTACCTCGGGCTTCGAAACCTGCAGCTCGTAACCCTCGCGGCGCATCATTTCGATCAGGATGGCCAGTTGCAGCTCACCGCGACCCGACACCTTGAATTGATCCGGCGACTCAGTCTGCTCGACCCTGATCGCAACGTTACCCAGGACTTCCTTCTCGAGCCGCTCTTTCAACTGGCGAGAAGTAACAAACCGTCCTTCCTTTCCCGAGAAGGGAGAGTTGTTTACCCCGAAGATCATCGCGATTGTTGGTTCGTCAACCGCGATTACCGGGAGAGGCTGTGGATTGTCGATGGTCGTGATTGTCTCGCCGATCTCGATCTCGTCCATCCCCGCCAGCGCGACGATCTCGCCGAACTGGGCGCGCTCGGCGGGCTCGCGCTTCAATCCCTCGAAGATGTAAAGCTGAGAGATCTTCGTCTTCTGGATCGTGCCATCGCGTTTTGCGATCGCGACTTGATCTCCGACTGCGATCTCGCCTGAGAAGATGCGGCCGATAGCCAGGCGCCCGACGTAATCGCTGTAATCAAGATTGGCGACCAGCAACTGCAGACTGTCCTGCCGGATCTGATGAGGCGCCGGGATCGTTTCCACGATCTGATCGAACAGTGGCTGCAAGTCACGAGACTCGTCCGCCAGTTGTTTTTTCGCCGTGCCTTCTCGTGAGACTGCATACAGAATTGGAAACTCGATCTGATCATCGGTGGCGTCAAGATCCAGAAAGAGTTCATAGATTTCGTTGACCACTTCTTCGGGGCGCGCGTCATGACGGTCAATCTTGTTGACGACCGCGATGGCCGGGAGCCGAGCTTCCAGCGCTTTGCGCAAGACGAAACGCGTCTGCGGCAGGCAGCCTTCAGCGGCGTCAACCAGTAGCATCACGCCATCGACCATCTTCAGCACGCGTTCGACCTCGCCGCCAAAGTCCGCGTGGCCGGGCGTATCCAGGATGTTGATTTTCACGCCTCGATAATGTACCGAGGTGTTTTTGGCCATGATGGTAATACCGCGCTCGCGCTCGAGGTCCATGGAATCCATCACCCGGTCGCGGACCTGTTCGTTCTCGCGGAAGGTCCCCGACTGGCGCAGCATCGCGTCAACCAGCGTGGTTTTGCCGTGATCGACGTGGGCGATAATCGCAATATTTCGAATGTCTTTTCTTTGTTCAGTCATGATAATCAAGCCACAGAGCGCAACTCCAAATTTTCGCGGCTGTGAGCAAACTTCTGATTCTAACACGCGTTGGTCGATTACTCCCGGCGCGGAGAGAGCTGCCTCCTCTCTGTTAGTTGACCTTATTCGCTCCTAATGTGATAAGAGAACATTGTCGGGATGCTCGGCGCGTAGCGTCGGGATGAATTTAGCCTGGCGTTTCAACGCCGGGAAATGCGGATCGGCGGCGTGTTTCGTCGCGTTAGCGACGATTGAGAGAGAACGCTCTAAGGCGTCACTCGGCGCCGCTCGAACAACCATTCGTAGCCCGCTTGCCACAACCCAATAACCATTTGGAGAAATCCATGAAAACCATAACCGTGCTCTTCTTGCTATTCACTGTTTCCATCAGTTGCTTCGCGCAAGGGCCGGCGTCTGACCGCCAACAGTTCATCCGCGTCGAAGCGCCGGTAATCGCTCTGACCCATGTGCGCGTGATTGATGGCACCGGCGCCGCGCCACTCGACGATCAGACCATCGTGATCGCTGAGGGCAAGATCCAATCAATAGCGCCGAGCGGAACTGCGACTGCGCCGACCAGCGCTCAGATACTCGATCTAAAAGGCTACACCGTCCTGCCGGGATTGGTGGGCATGCACGACCACATGTTCTTTCCGATGGGCGGCACGCCGCCGATGTATTCGAACATGGGGACAAGTTTCCCGCGCCTTTATCTCGCGCTCGGCGTCACCACGATTCGCACCACCGGCAGCGTGGCGCCGTATACCGATCTTGAGATCAAGCGGCTGATTGATGGGGGGAGGATGATCGGGCCCAAGATGCACATCACCGCGCCATATCTTGAAGGCGCTGGAGCATTCACGCCGGTGATGCATCAGCTCACGGGCCCTGAAGACGCGCGCCGCATGGTGAACTTCTGGGCTGATTCTGGCGCGACCTCTTTCAAGGCATACATGAACATCACCCGCGACGAGCTGCGCGCGGCCGTAGAAGAAGCGCACAAGCGCGGGCTGAAAGTTACCGGTCATCTCTGCTCGATCGGTTATCGCGAAGCCGCGGAGATCGGCATCGACAATCTCGAGCATGGACTGCTCCCCGATTCGGAATTTGTTCCCAACAAACAACCAGACAAATGTCCGGGCGCTGCAGTCAACGCCAGCCTGCGGCAACTGGATGTGAACGGCGATGCGGTGAAGGAAACGATTCGCACGCTCGTCGCAAAGAACGTCGCGCTCACTTCCACTTTGCCGGTCTTCGAAGCCGGCGCGCCGTTGACTCAAAGCGGGATTGGCGCCGCCGGCGCCGTCCTGAATCCGCGGATGCTGAATGTAATGAACACCGACGCGCGCGTGCGTTACCTGACCGCGCGTTCGCGCATCGCGGTTGATTCGCCCACGGCTGCGCTGGTGCGCAAGTCGATGGATTTTGAGCGGGCCTTTGTCGCGGCCGGTGGTTTACTAATAGCCGGCCTCGATCCCACCGGCAACGGCGGCATCGTCGCCGGCTTCGGCGATCTGCGCGAGGTCGAGCTCCTGGTCGAAGCGGGTTTTACTCCCTTAGAGGCGATCAAGATCGCCAGCTTCAACGGCGCAAAATTCCTCGGCGAGGACGCGCGCATCGGCTCGATCGCACCGGGCAAACAGGCTGACTTGATGATTGTAAAAGGAAATCCCGCTGCCAACATCGCCGACATCGAGAAGGTCGAGATCGTTTTCAAAGACGGCGTCGGCTACGACTCAGAGAAGTTGATCCAGTCGGTGCAGGGATTGGTAGGGATACGCTGAGCACGGCGTAGCCGTGAAAGAAAGTACCCGGGGGTAAGTGCGAAGCACGCCACCCCCGGACCACGCCAGCATCAATTCCCTGAAGCCCGCGGAGCGGGCGACAGATTCAGAACGACGGCTCGGTATTATTTTCGACGCTCTCGTTCCAGTTCCCAACTCAGAATCGCTTGAGATATCGCGTTGCAACTAATTCGCCAGGCTATCGCATTTCGACCTCTGTCGCCCGCTTCGCGGGCTAGGAAATATTTCTTACGTGATCCGGGGGTGACGCGCTTCGCACTTACCCCCGGCTACTGTCTGTCACGGCTACGCCGTGAAAACCGGTCCGCTCCCGTCGCTGACCTTATTCGCGAAACTTTGATAACCTATACGTAAACTCAAACATAGGCGTATGCGCTCACTCCAGCAACTGTTCGAAAATAACCGCACCTGGGCTGCTGACATGACTCGGCAGGACCCTGAGTTCTTTCGCCGGCTGTCGACTCAGCAGTCGCCGCACTACCTCTGGATCGGTTGCTCGGACAGCCGCGTGCCGGCAAACCAGGTTGTCGGATTGGTACCCGGCGAGATGTTTGTGCACCGCAACGTCGCTAATGTAGTGGTGCACACCGATCTCAACTGCCTTTCGGCAATTCAGTTCGCGGTTGATGTGCTGCGCGTTGACCATATCATCGTCTGCGGTCACTACAGTTGCGGTGGAATACTGGCTGCGTTGCAGGACAACAAGCTCGGGCTGATCGAGAACTGGCTGCGCCACGTTCAGGATGTACGCGCAAAGCATCGGGCGGAACTCGACGCGCTGGAAACCGAAGAAAAGCAGCACGCTCGCCTTTGCGAGCTGAATGCAATTGAGCAGGTCACAAACTTAAGTCGGACTACGGTCGTCCGCGACGCCTGGTCGCGGGGCCAGGCTGTGGCCGTTCATGGTTGGATTTATGATCTCAGTGATGGGCTGCTCCGAGACCTTGATGTTACGGTGGCTTCAGAGCTGGAGGTTGAAAGAAAGTGATCACCCGTTTCGCTCTCGCCATCGTACTGCTGCTTCTCTGCCACGTACTCGCCCCGGCCCAAACACCACAGCTTGTCGAGGTCAACGGGTATCATCTCGATGTAGTGCGCGCCGGTGCCGGAACGCCGCCGGTAATTCTGGTCGCTGGTCTTGGGAACGCCGTTGACACCTGGGCGCAGATCGTTCCGTCCGCTGCGCAGTTCAGCACAGTAGTCGCGTACTCGCGATCTGGGCTCGGTCGATCTGAGCCGGGGCCGTCAAAACACACGGCCAAAGACTCAGTGCTCGAACTTCATGCGTTGCTGGCAAAGCTGAACTTGAAACCGCCTTACGTTTTGGTGGGAGGGTCCTATGGCGGAATTCTTGTTCGTCTTTACACGTCGCTCTATCCGAATGAGGTCGCGGGGCTCGTACTTGTGGACGCAAGCCACGAACAGCAGGTCGCGCGTTTCGGTAAGCTCGACCCGAAATACCCGGTGGAGTTTCGTGCCTTCTTCGAAGAAAGGTTAAAGAGTCTTAAAGGCGCTGAAGCTGATGAGACTCGTGAGTCGGTGCGCATTCAGAACGCGGGCGCGGTCGAAGGATTGAAACCGCTGCCGGATATTCCCATCGCCGTACTCACGAGTATGAAGGCTGATCCGAAGCCAGAGTTCGTGAACCAGACAGCGCAGGGTTACGACGCGTGGCGAGCGATGCATGAGGAGTGGTTTCGCCGTTCGCGGAATGGCTGGCATATCGTGACCGAGCGCAGCGGTCATCACATCCAGGACGACGAGCCTCAGCTGGTCATTGAGGCAATCAGGTTTGTTTTGGATCACGTGCGAACGCAAGCCGGTTCCTGAGCTGGTCATCTTTGTTTGCAATTCAATCCCACCTGAGTTAAATAGACAGACATAATCAGCCGAGTGCGAGGGGAGTTGACATCATGCCGTTCAAAATAACTGTTAATGGTCAGCCCAGGACCGTTGACGTGCCCGGTGATATGCCTTTGCTGTGGGTGATCAGAGACGTCCTGGATCTTCACGGCACAAAGTTCGGATGTGGGATATCGATGTGTGGCGCGTGCACGGTCCATGTCGAGGGCGAGGCCACTCGCTCATGTGTCACCTCGATCGCCGAAGTTAACGGCAAGCGCGTTACGACGATTGAAGGACTATCGCCCAGCGGCAATCACCCGCTCCAAAAAGCCTGGATGGAGATCGACGTTCCCCAGTGCGGCTATTGTCAGGCCGGCCAGATAATGAACGCCGCCGCCCTGCTGAAAAAGAATCCTAAGCCAACCGACGCCCAGATTGACAGTGCCATGGAGGGCAACCTCTGTCGCTGTGGAACCTACCTCCGCATCCGCGAGGCGATTCATCAGGCTGCAGGCAATGGCGCGGCGAAGGCTGGTTCTAAATCAGAAGAGTGAATTCCAAATTCCAGAAGTTCATCAGTGACGGCAGGAGGCGACCGTGAAGACCAGATCGATTAGCCGGAGAGCATTCTTACAAGTTACCGCGGTCGGAGGCGGCGGCATGCTGCTTGGTTTGTACCTCAAACCTTTGTGGGCATTCGCGCAAGGTCAACCCGCTCCCGTCATTCCGGTCCCCAGTTCGTTCATTCGGATCGCGCCCGACGGGGTCGTTACGATCATCGCCAAGAATCCGGAGATTGGCCAGGGCGTGAAGACTTCCTTACCGATGGTGATCGCCGACGAGCTGGACGTTGATTGGAAAGATGTGCGGATAGAACAGGCCGATTTGGACGCCACGAAGTATGCGAGCCAGTTCGCCGGCGGGAGCACTGCTACGCCCAACAGCTGGAACCCAATGCGACAGGTCGGCGCCGCCGCGCGTCAGATGCTGATCGCCGCCGCGGCGCAAACGTGGGGCGTGCCGGAGTCTGAATGCACGACTTCATCCGGCAAGGTATTCCATCAAACATCAAAACGCTCGCTTGGATACGGCGCGCTCGCCGCGAAGGCTGCGAAGCTGACTCCGCCTGATCTGCAAAAAGTTAAGCTTAAAGATCCAAAGGACTACAAGATTATCGGCACGCCGCGAGCGGGCGTCGACAACTTTGCGATCGTGACCGGCAAGCCAATCTACGGGATTGATTTCACTTTGCCGGGAATGTTGTGGGCCGTGTTTGCCAAGTGTCCGGTTTTTGGTGGCAAGGCGGTTTCGGCGAACCTCGACACGATCAAGGCCATGCCGGGTGTTCGCCATGCCTTT
Organism: Blastocatellia bacterium; assembly: GCA_003168335.1. GTDB lineage: Bacteria > Acidobacteriota > Blastocatellia > Pyrinomonadales > Pyrinomonadaceae > UBA11740. The sequence goes on from PMSM01000005.1 coordinate 96,882, forward strand.
GTGGTCGACGGCGGCACTGAACTCAGTGGACTGCTGAGCGGAGTGGCGATTGTTGCCGATCGTTGGTGGCAGGCAAAGTCCGCGCGCGAGAGGTTGGAAGTGAAATGGGATGAAGGGCCAACGGCTTCGCAGAGCAGCGAAGGATTCGCGCGCCAGGCCGAAGCCCTCTCGAAAGAGAAGCCCATGCGATCACTTCGCAGCGATGGAGACGTCGAAGCTGCACTGGGCAGCGCGGCAAAAGTGGTCGAGGCTGCTTACGCTTATCCCTTTATCGCTCATGCTCCGATGGAGCCGCAGAACTGCACGGCACACTTCAAAGATGGCAAGTTGGAAATCTGGGCGCCCAGCCAAACACCACAGGCCGGCCTTAGCCTCGTCGCCAGGACGACAGGTCTGGCGCCGGCTGACATAAAGCTTCATCTCACCCGCATCGGGGGCGGCTTTGGCCGGCGTCTCAGCAACGATTACGTCGTTGAGGCCGCTTGGATCGCGAAGGAGATCGGAGTCCCGGTCAAGGTGTTGTGGACTCGTGAAGACGATATGGCGCACGATTTTTATCGGCCGGCCGGATTTCATTTCTTCAAAGGCGGCATCGACGCAGCTGGAAAGCTGATCGCCTGGCGGAATCACTTTGTAACTTTTGGTGCGGGAGAAAGATTTGGCAACAGTGCCGGAATCAACGCGACTGAGTTTCCCTCTCGCTTTGTGCCGAATTTCGCTCTTGATACATCGGTGATGGCTTCGGGTGTACCGACCGGGGCGATGCGTGCTCCCGGAAGTAACGCCATCGCCTTTGTGATGCAATCATTCATCGACGAGCTCGCACAAGCTGCCGGCAAAGACCCGATCGAATTTCGCTATTCGATTCTCGACACGACACCTATTCCCTTGCCCACGACCGGCGGCCCGGGCGGCGGCGGCGGTGGATTCAACGCGAAGCGAATGCGCGGCGTGCTGGAATTGGTGGCCGCCAAATCGAACTGGGGAAAGCGCAAGCTTCCGAAAGGAACCGGCGAAGGCGTTGCTTTTCACTTCAGTCACGCCGGATATTTTGCTGAAGTTGCCGAAGTCAGCGTCGATAGCTCGAACAAGGTGCGAGTGAACAAGGTTTGGGTGGCGGCGGATATCGGAAGCCAGGTCATCAATCCGCTGAACGCCCTAAACCAGGTTCAGGGCTCAGTCATTGAGGGGCTCAGCCATTTGATGGGATATCAGATCACCATTAAAAATGGCCGCGCGGTCGAGAAAAATTTTGACGAATACACTCCAGTCCGAATTTCAGAAGCGCCCGCGGAAATCGAAGCGCACTTCCTCAAGACTGACTTCCCGCCCACCGGCTTGGGAGAGCCGGCGCTGCCTCCGCTCCTGCCGGCGGTATGCAACGCGATCTTTGCGATCACGGGAAAACGAATTCGGTCCTTGCCACTGTCGAAGCAGGGCTTTAGTTGGGCTTAGGTACAGCGTTACAGACCCCGAGCGGTAGCGAGGTGATATTGCCACTCAAGTTGAGTTCATGATCCGGTCGCTACCGCTCCCGGTTTTGTAACGCTGATTCTACTTCCCGCCATCCATATGCCAGCCCGGATTTACCCGTTGCCCTTTGCGCGGAACGAAGACCTCAGTGACGCGGCCGGAGTGAGCGCTGGCCGCCTGTTTCCAACTCGTATGAATAGGTCGAGTACACCGCCGGTCGAAATAGCAGTACCCGTGAACAATCAGGGCTTGCTTCGGTTTCCCGAGGCAAGCCCTGAAGTCTTCCGACAGACGGCTGTCAAAATCAGCAAACGGCTGCAGTTCAGAAATGGAAGTTCACACCAAAGTTAATGGTATGGGCCTTTGTCTGCCAGGTGTACGCAACCTGGAAAGGCGGGTTTACCGGAGTCGGGTTCGCGGTGAACGACTCATTGCCCAGATTGTAGTAGAGATACTCTCCCTTGACGCTCCAATGCGGTGTGACGACGACTTCGCCACCGCCTCCGACGGTCCATCCTATCTTCGTCTTGCCGAAGGCAGCGGGATATTGAATAGTTCCCTGAGGGTTGAAGTTTGCGTTAGCTGAATAGTTCACATGCCCGTAGGCCAGTCCGCCGGTCCCATAGAGAAACACCTTGCTGGTCGGCGTGAAGCCCGCGCGCGGGCGCAACGTCCCAAACCACTTGGTGTCCTGATGAGCTGTCAGGCTGCCGTTCCACGCAGCGCCGTTGTTCTGTGTGAAGCCAACGACGACCTGGGTCCCGCTCATTTTAGACCATGACAGATCCGCCTCGAGTCCGGCGACGAATTTTCCCCACTGGTGGTTGTAGCCAATCTGTCCGCCGCCATTGAACCCTTTCGGATCTGGACGGAGTGTTGTCGGCGCGAGGCTAATGAACGCCACCGCAGTCGGCAACGGAGTAAAAGTTGTGTCCGCTTTGCCCCAGCCGTAACCGAAGTGGCCGCCGACGTAAAAGCCAGTCCAGGTGCCCGGAGGAGGAGGCAGGGTCGGTTCGGGAACCGGCTTGGCCGCAAGCGTGGCGGCGCCGGACGAACCAGACTCGACGATCGTGGCGCCGTCAGTCGCTTTGTCCTGACCAGGCGTTTGATTCTGTGCCTGCGGTGAAAGCGCAAGCAACGCACCGATGGTAAGCACCAGCGCACACTGGGCAAACCAGGTAAATAACTTATGAGAGCTTGTCTTGATATTCATTACTTGTTTCTCCTTGGTTGAGGTTTCCTTGAAAGACTCTCGAACGCATGGTATCACACGATTAGATTGCCCTCCCTCCCTTTAGGCAGTGAAGAAAGTAAGCAGGTCTCATACCGCAGCGAGGGCGTTGGTGACGTGTAACCAGAGTCCCGGCTTATCAGGTTTTGCCGATCCTATTTTCATCTGCCTTGATGTGTTTCTGCGGCCAATTACACAGTGCCAGCGCGATTTCTCCCGGCCGAAAGGCGCCTTTATCTGTCTCTGAATCAAAGCTCGCGCAAGTCTCAGAGACGATTGATTGGAAAGTTCGTCGCGGTTGTTACCGGGTCTTAGCCAGTCTGCCCATCACTACTAACACGCCGAGATGGTAGGCGTTGTGATCGGCGACCAGGAGGGCTTCGCGCAGGATCGTTTGGCCGTTACCGTGAGGGATTTTGGTGAAGAGATCGGTTGCGGGATCCGCGACTAGATCTTCCATCTGCTTCAGATCGCCGCGAAACTTCTCAATGGTTTCTTTCCAAAGGTCGGCATTGCCGAGACGTCCCGGCTTTGGCCAATAACCTGCGGGCCATTTTGGCGAGACGTGATTCGAAGCGCGGCAGAATTCCAGGATGTCCCACTGCGCGATCCGCAGGTGCTCGAGCACCTGCCACGCCGTGTAGGGCAGGCCTTCAATCTTCTGGCCGCAATCTTCGGCGGGAAAGTCCGCGACGAAGTCATCAAAGCTGATATGCGCGTTGCCGCCACGTAAGAGCGAAAGCAAGTGATCGCGCAGTGACCGGTCGTTGTTAACCTTTTGGGTGACTGTCATAACCCGTTATTCCCAGGTCCGAAGGACCGCCATGTAATAGCCCCGCCCGTAAGGGCGGGGGTGACGAACCGGTCGGAATATCGAGGCCCGAAGGGCCGGCACTGAGTTGTGCCGCGCCTTCGGCGCTCGAATTCATTTGTTGATGCGCCGACCACGCCCTCACGGACGTGGCTATTGCCTGCCGGCTCTTCGAGCCTCAGCGCTTCCGACTAATTCGGTAAGCATCGTACCGGCATACGGCTGAATAATCACAAAACTTGCACGTTAGTTTCCCCAGCGAAGGTTGCACGCGAAAATGTCCGCCGCGCATGCCGTCGATGAATTCCCAAACTCGGCGGCGCACTTCGTCGCGAATACGATCCATCTCAGCATCGTCAACCTGGGTCGCCTTGGTTGTGTCTGTGCAGTCGGCGAACATGCGGCGGTACAAACCCTGATTTAGCCGCGGCCCGCGGGCCTTCAATTTGTAATAGCCGCCGCCGGCCAGTGTGTACCCCGGCAGAAACAATTGTTCGAGGGCCGCGAGATAAATCGGAATCTGCACCTGCCGCCCCGATTCAATGTCGTCGAGCTTCGCTCCCTGCGACAGTTTATAGTCGTAGGCCACGGCGACCTGGTCGCGCTCGCTGATATCAACCCGATCGATTTGGCCCTGGAAGAGCGCGGTCTCAGTTGCCCCAGCGCGGGAACGTGACACCTTCAAGTAATCAGTAGACGAACTTGGATCGCTGGCTTGTGAAGCACGACCGAAGGCGAGTTCAAAGTAAGCGGGTCGAATACCGCGTTGGTTGGTGCGCTCTTGCAGCCGGAGTTCGTAGCGCAGGACTTGATCGAGAATCAGCTTGCGAATCTCGCAATCGATTTTCCAGATGCGTTGATTCAGGGGCGGCACCATTCGTTCATGCTCTTTGAAAACGTCATCCGCAGTCTCACCCAGACGCCGCCGCAATTCTTCCCGATCCAAACCAGGCAAGTATTGTTTGCGATATCCTTCGAAGAACCGCCGCAGGATGTCATGCAGAAGTTTGCCGGCATCGATGGCCTGCAGATCGAGCGCAGCCTCGCTGCGAGGTTCAAGGCGCAGCACGCGCGCGGCCATAAAACGGAACGCGCAGTTTCCGTAGGCGCTCAAACCGCTGGCGCTGTAGACGTGCTCAGGACCAAAAGTTCTGGCCAGCAGGGCACGCAAATCAGGGTTCGTGATCTCGCCGTCGAAAGGGCTAAACCGGGCGCTGTTTCGCTCGCGCTCAATCGCCACTCGCCTCACGGCGGCATTTGAGATGTGGCCCTGCGCCTCGGCGCGCGCGAGCAAATCCTTAATCTGAGCCTGTGACAAGGCGCGCTTGCGGCCGGCGCCGGGATCAAGATGTTCGCTTTGCCGAATCAGGAAGGTGGAGAGCTCAGCAGCGGTGGAAGCTTGCATCAAGTCGCGCGCATCAAGATCGCCGCGAATCTGTTCAGTCTTAAATTCAGCCGGGTCAATTGCCCGTTTCAGTTCTTCGATATAGTAGGACGCCACAGTTTCGCTGGCCGCACTGGTCTGAAGCGGTCGGGTCAGGTACAAGCGCTCAGTTGCGCGACAGGCAGCCTGGTAGAAATAGTGTTCTTCTTTCAGCAGAGTGTCAGTAGAAATGTCTTCCAAATAAATCCCGTGCTTCTGTAGTCGCACGCGTTCTTCATGAGGGTACAGCCAGTCGCGCGACGTTCGCAGCGGAAAGCCACCTTCGATCAAGCCGGCGATAAAGACCGTGCGAAAGCGCAAGCCGCGCACGTCCGTCGCTTCCAACACACGCAAGCCATCACGGTTCGCGGCGCCGATCGAAAGCACCTGCGAACGCAGAGAGCGCTCGACCTCGTCAATGAAACTCGAAAGAGTGATGCTGGGTGACTCGCCAGTACGGGCTTCTGATACGACTTGGGCAGCGAACCCATAACTGCGTACGGCCGCAGCCATGGCGCGTCGCAAGCCCTCCAACCCGCGCACGTCGAGGGTCGCTTGCGGCACATCGGCCGCGGGCCCAGCCTGATGGAAAGATCGCCGGACTTGATTTGAGAATTCCAATCTTTCGAGTAATAGCATCAGCGCCCGGCGCAATCCTTCGGGCTCTCCCGCTTCGGGCAGACTCGCCACCAGGTCTTTCATGTGTTCCATCAGAATCACCGTCCAGGCAATGGCCGCTGGATGGACAGGCGCGGGCTTCTGACGTTTGGCGCTCGCGGCCGGCGCATCTGGAAGCGCTTCGTCTTCCGCGGCCGCCGCCGGGTCCTCACCTTCGCGGCCGGCGATTAGCGTCCGCGCCGCCTCGGGGGAAGGGAACATATCGATCAGACGCTGCGCGCGTTCGATCCATGCCGCCACTCGCAGCTCGCTGCCGACATATGCGATCACGTTTTCAAGTACGTCCGGGAGCCAGCGTCCGATGCCCAGTTCGGCCCGCAGTCGTTCGATACGTCTTTGTTCGTCCTGATCCGAAACATTTCGGACTGACGGTGATCGCGGTTCATTCTTTGCCAGCAGCAATGCGTACTTCGCATCGAAGGTTTTGGTTAGCTCAGGCAAGTCGTCGGTTGAGACGCGAAAATATTCCGTCTTAACCAGGTGCGCGAGTTCGCTGGCCTTTGGATCACGGAGGTGTTCGCGCGAGGTGTCTTTGAGAAGTTGAAATAACTTTCCACAGGCGCGCACGGCGGGCACGTCCACGGCCTCGACGCGGCGTTCCAGATTGGTGGGGATCGATTCGTCGGCGCACACGCGCAGGATCGTGTCGGCATAAGCGGCCCGCTCGCGGACGACCAGGGCGATTTCAGCCAGCTTGTGGCCTTCGATCAGAATCAGTCGCTTAATCTCTTTGGCGATAGACCGAATTTCAACTTCACGATCGCCGCATTCGAGAAGCTTGATGTGGCGCAAGTTGTTAACTTGCGATGGGTCTATCATCGTACGCAAGTTGCCAACTTGCGCTACATTGAATAGCCCAGCGCGCAACGGCGCCAGCGCCTCGCTTACCTCAACGCCTCCTTCGTGGGTTTCAGTTGTGAAATCGGCGATTGACTCGAGGTGTTCGATCGTTGATTGAAAGGGACGAAAGATATCTTCATTTCGATTGTCGCCGTTGAGATTGACGATCGCGTTCGGCACCGCCGGGATCAGGTACTTCAGAATTTCGCCCTGCACCGGCGTGAAATCGAAGAACCCATCCAGCACCAGCAGCTCAAGGTCGTCCAGCCAAGGCAGGGAAACCGCGCGGCCATTAACCTCGCCGCGCAGAACCTGTAGCGCTCGCAGTTGGTCTGCGTCTTCATCGGTCAAGCCGAAACGATCAAGGGCTGCGGCATACGCGGCATAGATCAGCCCGACCTCGCGATCAAAATCGAGCTGCGAACGTGGCTGGCCCACAAGCTTAAGCGTGTCGCCTTCGTTGTCTCCGTCGCCATACTCACCGGCGCGCGCATCGATGGCGGTTTGAAACTCTGCGGGCGTCTTCCCCGCGCGCTGCAGCTCGCCAATCAGCGAGGCAATCGTGTTGACGCAACCATCGCGGTTAGCCAGCGGTCTGATGGCTTTAAGTCTCCCGGCGGCGCTAAGTTGTTTGATGATTTGAGAGATCAGGCTGCGCCGCAGCGGCAGCTCTTCGCGATCGATCGCTACGCGAGGAGAAAGTGTACTCTCCGTTGGTTCAGCGGACGTTTGAGTCAGAAGGCCGCGCGTCAGCAAGGGCTCCGTACCGATACTAGCCCTCCCTAACCGTCCCACCCCAGCCGGGCTGCCCGGCTGGGGACCCCGGGGTCGGGCTTCTGACACCACTGCACTCGCGAGGATGCGCCTGACAAAACCTCGGAAGAGATAGACAGGAAATTCGCCCCACACACCGCGGCCTTCGTTACCATCCAGCAGTTTCTCTGTGACCAGATCGAGCAGCGGGTGCGAAGCGGCGATGTAAAGCAGGCGTCCGGCCTGGCCCTGCGAAACGTATTCAGCGCAGCGCGCCAGCAAACGCTCGCGATTGTTACCCAGTACCGGCCCTAACCAAATTTCTTTTGACAAAGTGATCTATCCACAGATTACGCAGATTACACAGAAACAGAGAAGGTTTGTTGCGGGCCGCGACTGCGCCTCAATTCAGACGTCTGCGGAATCTGTGAAATCTGCGGATCGCTCTGGCGCCGAACCGTTGACTCAACCCTGGCCTGTTGCGTGTTTAGAACTGAGCAGCGGCAGCGTATCTTCCTCTTCAGCGGGCTCTGCGGGAGCCACTAATTCCGGAAACAGTCCGCCCTCATCCAGGCTCAATGCGCGCGCCGACTTATCGATCGGCTCGAGTATTTCGATCTCCTCACCGGCAATAGCGCCGATTTCTTTGAACTTTCGCGCGGTCACCAGCACCCGAGCTTCCAGCGAGCCGACGCCCTTGTTATACGACTCGAGTGCGCGATCGAGACCCCTGCCAATGTCAGCGAAATGATTTGTGAAGGTCCGCAAACGATCGTACAGGTCCTTGCCGAGACGGCTGACCTCCTGCGCATTCGCGGCCATTTGTTCCTGTCGCCATCCGTATGAGACGGCTTTGAGCAGGGCAATCAAAGTAGTCGGGGTCGCTATGATAACGCCCTGGTTCACGCCGTCTTCGATCAACTTCGGATCGTGCTCCAGCGCGGCGCTGTAAAAATTCTCGCCCGGCAGAAACATCAAAACAAATTCAGGAGTCGGTTGCACCGTCTCCCAATAAGATTTCTTACTCAACGCGCCGATGTGCGCGCGCACCAGCCGCGCGTGATCTTTCAGCCTTTCAATCCGCACCGCCTCGTCCGTTGTCGAGATCGATTCATAAAAAGCATCGAAGGGGACTTTCGCATCGACCACAATGGTCCGGTTGCCCGGCAAGCGCACGATTAGATCGGGCCGTATCCGGCCGTCTTCACTCGCGAGCGTCTCCTGCTCGGTAAAATCGCAGTACTGAAGCATGCCCGCGAGTTCGACCACTCGTCGCAGTTGAATCTCTCCCCAGCGTCCGCGAATGTGTGGAGTGCGTAACGCCTTCACCAGGTTTCCGGTTTCGGACTGAAGCTGCGATTGGGAAGTTACGAGCGCCCGCACCTGTTCGCGCAGTTCGGAGTAAGCTCCGGCCCGCGCTTTTTCCATCTCGCCGATCTTGCCGTCAACTCTCTCCAGCGATTCTTTCAGAGGTTTGACGAGTTGATCGATTGCTCTTTGTCTGAGTTCGAGATCCCCTTTGGCGCTGGTTTGAAACTTTTCCAATGTGGCGCGCGCCAGATCGAGAAACGATTGATTGTTGTCCTTGAGCGCATCGCGTGAGAGCGCCTTAAATTTTTCTGAGAGTTCTTCAGCGGCTTGCTTAAACGACTCTGATCTTTCCTGGGCAGCGCGACGCTCGCCTTCCAGTTGGGCCTTGAGATCGGCGTTGTCCTCTCTCAACTGCTCGCGCTGGACGACTTCTTTGTCGAACGACTGTTGCAGTTTCTGAACTTCCTGATCCCTGGCCGCGAGCCGCTCCTGAAGGGCTGCCAGCTGGGTAGCGCTGTCTGCTTTGCCGTCTTCGTAACTGCGCTGTGACTGTGCGCGCAGGATCAGCCAGACAACGACCGCGCCCACGACGGCCCCGATCAGGATCATCAGCACTGGAATCAAGCTATCCATCGTTTTCGCAGTCTATCAGAGTCTGTTTCGGAAATGAAACAGCGTCGCAGAGACGGCAACTCATCCACAGATTACGCAGATTTCACAGATTAAAGGGAAAGCGCGAAGCAGGTGAACAGATCATTTCACAGTCTTAATCTGTGAAATCTGCGTAATCTGTGGATTCCAGTAAAAACGTTACCGGCCAAAGCACGCAATCAGCCGCTCGTAAACTTTGCGCGTGACGCGCACGTCGTTCAGGTTGTATTCGCGAATCTCGGCGAGCCGCCCCGCCTGATAGAGCTCGAATACTTTGCTGCCTTCGACACTCGCAGTCTTGCTCGATTCGAGCCCCAGCGCCCAGGCAATGTCGTCGAGACCGACCCGGTTGCGACTGCCCAGCCACCAGCCCTTCATGGTGTCGAAAACTCCACGCACATTGTATTCGCCCAGATTGATCGGAGGCCGAACCGAAATGTTGTTTACCAGGCAGCGCTGAAAGATGAACGGCAGATCAAATCCGATGACGTTGTGGCCGACGATCTCGTCGCATTCGAGATCAAAGTCAGATATGAGCGCCAGAAAATTGCTGAGCGCCTGCGCTTCCTCCTGCTCGTTACCGGCTGCATCGATCCCAAAAGCGTGCTCGCTCTGATCCGAAGTTAAGCCTTCGATCTCAAAACCCGGAATCGGCCCGATGTGTACGGCGATCGACAGGACGCGACCCGACGTGGCGTTCAAAGAACCGAGTTGATAGACGCGTTCTTCCTCGGCGGCAATATCTTCCAGGTAACGCTGCTGCTGTTCCAGTCGCATGTAGCCGAGGCGCAGCTCCCGTTCCAGTTTTGGCCCCACGCGATCGCGAAAGCCGGGCAGCGCGAGCGTCTCGATATCCAAAGTGAACGCGCGCGGCAAAGCTGGATCGCCACCCTGATACTCGCGGTATTGATCGATCGTGATCGGCTTGTATTCAGAAACAACGAACTGCGAACGGTCCTGAAAAGATTCCAGCTTGCCGGTTACGCCCCACAACCCGGGCCTTAGATCTTCGCGGTCTGCGAGAACTTCTCCCCAAATTTTCAGCGCCAGGCTACCGGTCGCGTTGCGCGCGCTGGCATCGCGAAAGGGTTTGCCTTGTTGCGTGCGGCGCTCGCGGACGGAAGTGACCGCCACCATCAGCCACACTTCTTCTGAGAATGGGAGTTCGGGGATGGGAATGTTGCCTTTCATAGGTTAATCAGGAAATAGATCGGACCAAAAACATTTTCCATTTCTCATTTGTCAGTTTTCATCTGTCATGCGCGAATTTGTGTCCGTGCGTGTGATTTCGTGGATCGTTGTTCATTTCCCAACCGGGCGAACGATCCACGAAGTGACACGAATCAACGCGAATCAACGCGAATTATACGCAGCAATGACAAATCAAACATTCGAAATGACAAATGGAAAATAGTAATTTGTTCTAGCTCACAAAATCGGACATAACCTCATCAAAACCGGGGCGGATAAAGTCTCGCGCGTGCGGAAAGATTTGTTCGGTCGTGCGTCTCAATCGCTCGAGTTCAATGAGCATCAGCAAGATCGATTCCGCTTTTTCAGGGAGTGAGCTCTGCATCACCCGCCAGGCGCTCAATGAACGATCGATAGCGATCAGCGCAATCTTGGCTGAGCCATCCGAATCATCATTCCCGCCGGCCGCAAACATTTCTTCGGCATCGTCGCTTTCCGGGCCGGCAAAGATATCGTCCGTGGTCAGGGTTTCGTCTGCGGCCTCATCGTCAAGGCCCATCAAGGCCCGAAAAACTTTTGCCGCTACAAAGAACTGGTACCAGCGAATCACTTCGATCGCGTCGCTTACGTCTATGTCTTCTTCCGTGTTCTTTGACTTGCCGGTGGTGTCGTCGTGCACGTGTTGTTCGACGGCGAATTCTTCGGTGAACCACCGCTGGACCATCTCGGCATAGCGGCGCGCGGCAAGTGAAAGATCGTGTTGCTTGGCGTCTTGTCTTTGTTGGTCGCGGCCGGCCGCTTCATCTGTGATCGCCACATCAACGCCGGCTTCTTCCGCCCACTCCAGAATCATTTCATGCGCCTCCTGGAACATCGATTCCAACCGGCTCCAAAACCTCGCGCTGTTGATGTCGTGGGCCTCTGGATCGGCAGCCACGTCGTCGGCTTTCTCGGTCGCATACACCAGACAGCGCGCCGTGAGTGGGCAGCGCTCGCACCAACGGTCGCAATAGTTGTAGATGCCCAGGATGAAATCACCGCTTCCGACAAGCTCTCGCAATTCATTCTTGTGCATAGCGATTCTCGACCTTCCAGCGGTCAGCTTTCAGGCGCTGCCCCGACAGACTACCAGCAGTCGCAAAAAGGTAACCGGCATCAACACAAACCCGTCACAAGTGACGGGCATTGTAATGTATTATTGGCACAGTAACCATGACAACCGCCAACTCTTGTCAAAAGATCACACTGGGCCAAGCGCTGGATCGTTTGCCTGGTCCTCAGGCCGAACGCTCAGTGAGCTTGTTCGAGCATGGTTCGCTGGTTGTGAAGCTGTACGCGCCGCGCGGCGACGACCCGCAGATCCCGCCTTCGCGTGATGAGGTCTACGTCGTGGCGCAGGGCAGCGGCGACTTCGTTTGCGCCGGAGCACGCCAGACTTTCGCACCCACGACGTCTTGTTCGCGGCCATCGAACATCGCTTTGAAAACTTCAGCGATGATTTCGCGGTCTGGGTCTTTTTCTATGGACCGGCAGGCGGCGAGATAGATCGGGGTTAGGAAAAACGCCACAGATTTATGGGGATCTGCGCGGTCAAAAATAAGATTGAAATCAAAATGCCTCTGCGCAAACAAGGTTATGGTGATTGGGAGTTTGAGGCAAAGGACCCGAATGGCTACCTGCTGGTGTTCAGCGAACTGATCGATTAGCCTCGGCCATCGGTTTCCCAGATGGAACGCACGTCTGCGAATTCAGGCTTTTCTTTTAAGACTTCGCCCGTCGTGGTCATGCCGATCTTGTAGGTCACCTCGCCACGTGGAGTGTCCCGCTTCTCAAATCTGCGCGCCAGTTTGAGTCTGTCCCACTCTTTCATCCGCACTCCAAACGTAGTGCCATGGCGCAACAGAAAATCCGCCAGGATATTCCGATCGTCAACCCGAGCCAACAGCGAAAGACAAAACCCAGTCCGGCCCTTTTTCCCGGTTACCGTTGTCGTCCAAACGTCGAGCGCGCCTTTTTGCAAAAGCATCTCAGCGAGCCAGGCCATGTGTTCAGAGGTGTCGTCATCTATGTTGCAGGCGATTTCGACAACCGTATCTCTGGCGTAAGGCAGGGGGTCGGGCGCTGTTGAGGCTTCGAGCAAGGTCACCCGAAAAACATTGGGATAAGAATCCAGGTCCATCGAGCCCGCGCCCATGCCTTGTTTAAGAACTACGCCCGATGGCATTTCGTTTACGAACTGCGGCGACAAGGCCTTCAGAATGGCGATCCCGGTTGGCGTTGAAAGCTCGACATCGGTCCGAGTGATTTCATTCGGCGTTTTGGCGATGGGCATTCCGATCAAAAGTCGCGCGCTCGCGGGTGGCGGAACAGGGTGTGTCCCGTGTTGCATGCGCACGACGCCTCGGCCGACTTTCACTGGCGTCGCAAACACTCGCGCCGGGCTAACTCTACTGAAACAGTAGGCGGCCATGACAACATCCAGAATCGAATCAATTGTGCCGACTTCGTGAAATGCGACATCTTCGATCGACATTCCGTGGGCCGCGGATTCGGCTTCGGCTATGAGGTGAAAAATGTCCAGCGCCAGTTTTTTCGTATCCTGATCGAGCTTTGAGTCGGCGATCAATCGTTTGATATCAACGTAGTGTGTGTGCCAGTGGGAATGAGCATCTTCGCCTAACAAGAGGTTTGTGCTCTGGTCGTGATGATGATGAGAATGCTCGTGGCCGTGCGCGTCGCCATCCGCGTGGCTATGCTCGTTGTTATGCGCGTGGTTTTTGCCAAAAGCGTGTTTCCACGCTTCATCGTTCCACTTAACCACGATGCGCGCCGCTTTCATCGTCGCTCTGATTGCGCTGCCAGCCTCAATCTCGACGCCTGCAAGGTTGAGCAGCGAAGGCAACGATTGAAACTCCTCGATCGATACCAGACCGGCATCAAGAAAGCTCGCCGCAAACATGTCGCCGGCGATGCCGGCCACACTTTCGAGAAAGAGAGTCTTAGTCATCGCGACTTCTCAAGACTTGTCTGATCACCTGGCAGGCAGCGAAGCCAGCAGAGAAACCATTGTCGATGTTGACGACGGCAACACCAGGCGCGCACGAATTGATCATCGCCAGGAGCGCGGCCACTCCGCCAAAGCTCGCGCCGTAACCTACGCTCGTAGGCACGGCAAAGAGCGGTTTGCCGAATAGCCCTCCGACGACGCTGGGCAGGGCGCCATCCATTCCGGCGACTACGACCAGCGCGGATGCTCCCTGAATCTCTTCCGTCCGGTTCAGCAACCGATGCAGGCCGGCCACGCCGACGTCGTAGAATTTTTCAAACGCCGTGTTCATGGCGATGCAGACCTCACAAGCCTCTTCGGCAACGGATAAATCACCTGTTCCTGCCGCGAGAACCGCGACGTACGGTTCGCCGCACAACCAGTCTTTTACGGGATGAGCGTTGACGATAAACGTGCGGCCGGCGTTGTTCGCACGACCTTGTGGGTATCGCTGCTGCAACGCTGAGAGCTTTTCTGCTGCCAGCCGCGTGATCAAAACGGGCGAGCCCGAATGGGCCAGCCGTTCGGTGATGGAAAGGATTTGCTCGATCGTCTTGGCTTCGCCGTAGATCACTTCGCCCAGTCCGTGGCGAATCGAACGATGATGGTCGACGTCGGCAAACTCCAGGTTGCTTTGACGAAACGGGCCCGCGCGCAAAACGCGCGCAGCCTGATCAGGCGTGACCGCGCCGGTTCGTACGCTTTCAAGCACCGCAATCAGTTCAGCGTCCTGCATACAACACCGTCGATGCGTTACAGGTTCCCTCCACCGGTTCGATAGCCGGCCAGGTCCAGAGTTACCCAACGATAGCCCAGACGTCGACCCAGGCCTACGAGTTCATCGCGCATTTCTGTCGCGCGGGAAAGTTCATCAGGCGCAACCTCCAGACGAAGAAAACGACTATCGCCGTTTTCATGCAGTCGCACGCGAAACACATTCAAGCCGCCGCGGCGCAAGAGCATTTCCATTTCTTCCACGTCTTTGAGCTTTTGGGGGGTAATTTGAACGCCCGTCATCAGGCGGGAACTCAGGCAGGGACTCGCAGGTTTGTCTGCAAGATCGAGATGGTTAAGACGCATCAACCCGCGGATATCTTCTTTTGTTAAGTTCGCGTCATTGAGCGGGGAAAGGACTTTGTTTTCAAGCGCGGCCGCGTGGCCCGGCCGGAAATCGCCCCGGTCGGATGCGTTGTAGCCATAAGCTATCCACTTGTATCCGCGCCGTTGGCTCAGCGCGCCGCTCAATCTAAACAGCTCCGTCTTGCAGTGGAAACAACGATTGCCGTCGTTGCTGAGATACTCCTGGTTTGAAAATTCCGCGCTCTCCTCAAGAACATGCTCGACGCCTAAGCTCTCGGCGAACGATCGTGCGTCTTCCTTTTCCACTTGCGCCAGACTCGCGCTGACCGAGGTGATTGCCAGCAGACGCCCGCCGTAACGCTGACGCGTCTGTTCCGCGGCCCACAATAGGAACGAGCTATCAACGCCACCCGAAAAGGCGACAATCAAACCTTCCGCAAGTCGTGGCCGCAAAAGGCCGGTTAGTTCCTGGTACTTGCTCTGTTGAGACTTCACTGAAGAACCCCCTGCACTCGGAGTTGCGATGGTAGCATTCGGATTTGGCGAGCACCAAACACAGAAAGAATTGCCCCAAGCGTATTTCGCCGCAGGTTATTGACGAGCGAAAGATGTAGAATTAGAAATCGACCATCAAAGATCGATTGACGCCGCTTCGGGTTTGCGCACTTGCACATGGCTTTAGAGACACTTTCGGTACAGTCACAGCCCCATCGTTGTCATTGGGCCAAAACTGAATTGTCCATCGCCTATCACGATTGCGAGTGGGGCGTGCCCTCGCATGACGATCGCACACTGTTTGAGTTCCTGATTCTCGAAGGCGCACAGGCCGGGTTGAGTTGGGAGACTATTCTGCGGAAGCGCGAGAACTACCGGGCGGCCTTCAATGACTTCGATCCACGCAAGGTCGCGAAATACGACGAACGCAAGATTGCGAAATTGCTCGGCGACGCCGGCATCATCCGTAATCGTCTCAAGATTAATTCTGCCGTGCGGAACGCCAAAGCATTTCTTGAAATCCAGAAAGAGTTTGGCAGCTTCGATAATTATGTCTGGCGCTTCGTACACGGACGGACTATTAAGCGCAAGCGCGGTGCGGCGGCGCAGGCCCATACTCTGGACTCGGATGCGCTCAGCCGGGACCTCATGCGCCGCGGTTTCAAATTTGTCGGTTCGACGATCTGCTATTCATTCATGCAGGCCGTGGGAATGGTGAACGATCACGAGCCAACTTGCTTTCGGTACCATCAGGTTGCCAAATGAGTTGCGGGGCATTAGCCCGCGCGTAAGCAAGGGCTCGAATTCTCTGAGCCCTCCCCTCTCACCGCCCCACCCCAGCCGGGCTGCCCGGCCGGGGACCCCGGAGTCGGGATACTGCCCCATTCCCTGAGAAACATGCTAACCAAAAATGATGCCACGTGTCTTTTTTGTAGGATCGCCGGCGGGGAAGTCTCTGCTGGTCTGGTTTTTGAAGACGAGATATCGCTGGCCTTTCTTGATCATCGTCCCGTCTTTCCCGGCCATTGCCTTTTGATTCCGAAAGGGCACTATGAAACCCTGGCTGATTTGCCCGAAGAGCTGATCGCGCCTTTCTTTAAGAATGCCCAGCTTCTCGCGCGCGCCGTCGAAGCTGCGATGGATGCGCACGGGACGTTCGTAGCGATGAACAATCGCGTCAGCCAGAGCGTGCCGCATCTGCATATCCACATTGTGCCGCGACGCCGCAAAGACGGCCTGAAAGGCTTCTTTTGGCCCCGTTCTCCATACAAAAGCGAGGAAGAGGCTAATGCAGTTCAGTCGGCTATTCGCAGCGCGGTGCATGCTCTCATCCAATAGCGGAACCGCTGAACAAGTAACGATGGTTGCGAAAGTAAGAGCCCGCGAGGAAGTCCTTGCGCCGATTCCTGACATTGTCGGCCCTGCGGGCCTCAGCTCAGAGAACCGCCCTCTGCGCAACAATCCCAAATTCTCCCGCCATCACCTTCCTCAGAGCTTCCTAAAATATTTCCCGAATGTTTCTTGTTTTGGTTTCTCTTTTGCTCCGCGCCGAAAATGCTGAGGGTTTTCTTGAGAAAAGAAAAAGAGATCGCTTTTCGAAAAATAAAACACACAAAAAATTGACGAGAAAAAATCTTTTAGGTATAAGTCTCCCCGTCGCGGAGGTCACGGCCTTTGAGACCAGCGAAGGGATCGGCGAACAGAGTGGTGACATTCTGGGAGAGAGCAGCAGCAGAGCGGTTTGTGGTTGCTATTGACGCCCAGCGCTGAAGCCGAAAGGCTTGCTAGGGAAAGATCGAAAGGTTTTTTCCGAGCGCCCGGATAAAAACGGGTAGCACCCTTTGGGAAGGACCCGCTGAAGGGGAGCAATGTCGCTCGACGAAAGTTGAGCCTCGTTGCCGGGAACGTAACCGGCGGTGGAGGACAGCCACCAAAAAAACTACCTAAAGGCACCACGTTCCGCAAGGAATGTGAGATTCGTGAAAGCGAGTCGAATGTCCCGCAAGGGATGTGAGGTAAGTGGAAACAGATCGCGTGCCGACCGGGAAGCATCGACCGCCGATCGCTTGTCGGAATACAAATTGGCAGCTTGTGCTTGGCCAAGCCAGGCTGCCATCTTAGAAATCACTTCGGTGGTTTATAAGACTTGAGGTTGCGCTGCTATCAGCTTCGGTTGAGAGCAGCGCAATTTCGCTTTTGGGGGCCCCAAATAATCCTGTTTAGAGGCGGGCCACTGCCCGCCAACCTCTGCCTATCGGCGAGCGGTAGCCCGCCGCTAAACAGTTTCTTCAATCGACCCTCCATCTCCAACTGGCTTTTCCCACCGCTCGCTGATAAAGTTTCAGCCCCTTAGACACCAATTACCATCAATCCAAATTAAGGAGAAAACCGAGATGAGCGAAACGGGAGCGCAAACACAAATACAACATGCGCCTGGTAGTTTTTGCTGGGCTGAGCTGGCCACAACCGACGGGCCGGGCGCCAAGAAGTTTTATTCCGAACTATTTGGTTGGGAGGCGCACGACAGTCCTGTCGGCCCCGACATGGTTTACACCATGCTGAAACTCAACGGGAAAGACATCGGCGCGCTCTATCAGAAGGGTGAGATGATGAAAGACGTGCCCACCCATTGGGCCTCGTACATCAGCGTGGCCAGCGCCGACGAAATTGCTGCGAAGGCTAAATCGCTTGGCGGCACCGTCATGAAAGAACCTTTCGATGTCATGGACGCGGGCCGCATGGCAGTGATCATCGATCCGACTGGCGCCGCTTTCTGCATTTGGCAACCGGGCGGAAACACTGGCTTTGGGGTTAAGGGCGAACCGAATTCGGTGTCCTGGAACGAACTGCTTACGACCGACACTGCGCGGGCGATTGATTTCTACACGAAGTTGTTCGGTTGGGAAGCGAACACTCACGGCGCTCCGATGGAATACACAGAATGGATGAACGGTACTGAACACGCCGGCGGGATGATGCAAATCGCTCCGCACATGGGACCGGTGCCGCCCAACTGGGGAATCTATTTTGCGGTCGACGATTGCGACGCGGCATTTCAAAAAGCGACGTCGCTGGGCGCCCGGGCGTATGTGCCGCCGATGGACATTGAGAACGTCGGCCGCTTCGCAGTCCTTAGTGATCCGCAGGGCGCGGTGTTTTCGATCATCAAGTTGAAGCCGCAGCAGCAAGAGAAGAAGTAGGTAGTAGTAATAGTCCGCCGTAGCGGACGAACGACTTTTTGGAGTGCGGCGACTTGTCGCCGCTTTGGTATGCGGAGCCTTGGCGCCGCAGCGTCTCAAAGACATCTGTCTACCTGGTCGCGACAAGTCGCGGCCTACCAAAGCGCTGACAAGTCAGCGCACTCCAAATTCAGTCGTCCGCCGCGCGGACGCTTTGACCAATCGATTGCCCTCACGTACAAATGAATAAATGAAAGCGCGCGTCGTCTGGCTGATCCTTTGCTGCATTTGGGGATCGACCTGGCTGTTCATCAAGATCGGTCTCGCTGATTTGCCACCGCTGACGTTTGCGGGCATTCGGTTTGTCCTCGCCTCTCTAATCTTAACGGCGCTCGTCTTGCTCCGTCGGGTACGACTACCGCGCAGCGGCAAAGAGTTGGCGCTGATTGCGATTACCGGGGTGCTGACCTTCGCTCTTAACTACGGCCTCGTGTTTTGGGGCGAGCAGTACATTTCTTCGGGACTCGCGGCCGTGCTGCAATCGACTTTTCCCGCGTTTGGTTTGGTAATAGCGCATTTCTACCTCCCCCACGAACGCCTGACTACAGCGCGAGTCTTGGGTGTCCTGCTGGGCGTCTGTGGTGTGGCCGTAATCTTTTCAGATCAGCTGAGCATTGCCGGGTCGATGGCGTTGCTTGGCAGCATGGCGCTGGTGCTGAGTGCGCTCTTTGGTTCTTACGGCAACGTTCTGGTGAAAGCCTACGGTGGCAAGATCGATCCGCAGGTGCTGGCCGCCGGCCAGATGGTCTGTGGGTTCGTGCCGCTGTTCATGATCGGAATTCCCACTGAAGGCAATCCAGTGCATTTCCACTGGACCACGATGGCTGTAGTTTCTTTGCTGTATCTGGTTGTGGTTGGTTCCGTGATTGCGTTCGCACTTTACTACTGGTTGGTGCGCCACATGGACGTGACCAATACCATGCTGATTGCGTTGGTAACTCCTGCAATCGCGGTGATTCTCGGCATGATTGTGTTGCACGAAAAACTCAACTGGCGTCTGCTGGCCGGCGGCGCTTGTATCATTTCGGGTTTGGCGCTGATTGTGTTTCGTAAGCGGCACAAGAGTGTGTCAATGATTGAAGAAGAACCCTAGTTGATACCTAAACCCTGACACCAGTCGGTATAATTCTTTCATGGCCATAGCATCTATCAATCCAGCCACCGGCGAGACGCTAAAGACTTTCGAGCCGCTCAGCCACCAGCAGCTCAACGAAAAACTTCAGCGTGCTCACGAGGCATTTCAGACTTATCAACGGACTGGCTTCGCTGAGCGGGCCCCGTTTATGGTGCGCGCAGCCGAGATTCTGGAAAGTGAAAAGAGGGACTTTGCCCGACTGATGACTCTTGAGATGGGCAAGCCGATCAACGCCGCCGTTCAGGAAGCAGAGAA
Organism: Blastocatellia bacterium; assembly: GCA_003168335.1. Taxonomy (GTDB): domain Bacteria; phylum Acidobacteriota; class Blastocatellia; order Pyrinomonadales; family Pyrinomonadaceae; genus UBA11740. Next base: position 116,494 of record PMSM01000005.1, read on the forward strand.
GTGCGCCTGGGTTTGCCGGTACTATGCCGAGAATGCCGAGCAGCATCTGGCCGATGAGATTGTCGAAACCAACGCCACCAAGAGCTATGTTCATTTTCAGCCGCTCGGTGTGGTGCTCGCCGTCATGCCCTGGAATTTTCCGTTCTGGCAAGTCTTTCGTTTCGCCGCGCCCGGTTTGATGGCCGGCAACGTGGGATTGCTCAAGCATTCTTCAAACGTACCGCAATGTGCGTTGGCGATCGAAGACATCTTCCGCCGTGCGGGCTTTCCTGAAGGCGCATTTCAGACGCTGTTGATTGGATCGGATTTGATCCAAAGCGTGCTGGAAGATCCGCGAGTGGCCGCGGCAACACTCACCGGCAGCGAACCCGCCGGTCGCAGCGTGGCGAGCATCGCCGGAAAGCAGATCAAGAAAACCGTGCTGGAACTCGGCGGCAGCGATCCTTTCATCGTGATGCCTTCGGCTGATTTGGAAACAGCAACCACGACTGCCGTTAAGGCCCGCACGATGAACAACGGCCAGTCATGCATCGCCGCAAAGCGTTTCATCGTTCACGCTCAAATTTATGATGAGTTCGAAAAGCGTTTTGTTGAAGCGATGAAGAAGTTGCGCCTCGGTGATCCAATGAGTGAATCGACCGACATCGGCCCATTGGCGACTGAGGAGATTCTGAAGGACCTTGAGGAGCAGGTGCAGGTGACGGTCGCGGCCGGCGCAAAAATTCTCACCGGCGGCCAAAAGTTTAGGGCAGAGGGTGATTTAGCGCGGGGCAATTTCTACGAACCAACCGTCCTGGTGGACATCCCGAAAGGATCGCCGGCCTACTGGGACGAAATCTTTGGGCCAGTCGCTTCGTTGTTTCGCGTCGGCAATATCGATGAAGCAATCGAACTCGCAAATGCGACGCCCTTTGGCCTGGGTGCCGCTGGCTGGACTAATGACGAGAGCGAGATCAAGCGCTTCATTGACGAACTGGAAGCCGGCTCGGTCTTTATCAACGGGATGGTTGCTTCCGATCCGCGTCTGCCGTTTGGCGGGGTGAAGCATTCCGGCTACGGAAGAGAACTTGGTGAGTTCGGCATTCGCGAGTTCGTGAACATCAAGACAGTTTGGATCAAGTCTGAGCGGGCCTGATTAATCGGTGGCTGCCTTTTTGCGTTGCTGCTCGCGTTCCAACAAGTTTCTTTTACGATCCAATCCCCAACGATAGCCACCCAGTCCTTTGTTTTCACGAATCACGCGATGGCAGGGAATGACCAGCGCCACGTGGTTGCCGGCGCAGGCGCCGGCCACAGCGCGCACAGCTTTCGGTTTGCCAATTGCTTTGGCTATTTCCTGGTAAGAACGCGTCGTGCCCGAGGGAATGCGTTGTAACTCTTCCCACACGCGCCACTGAAACGCCGTTGCCTGGATGTCTAGCGGCAGATCGATGCGCGGACTCTTGCCGCTGATGTGGTCCAGTACTTTGCTTAGCCACAGGTTCAACGAAGGGCTAATCACGGTGTCACGGGAATCGATCGAGGCATTAGGATACTCGGCGAAGAGCGACGTGGTTAGTTCTGAGTCCGAATCGCCTAGCGCAACTGAACACACACCGCGCTCTGTGGCGGCGACGAGTACGCGCCCGAGCGGACAGCCGGCAATCGTGTAGATGATGCGCATCCCCTGTCCACCGCGGCCGTAAGTCGCCGGCGTCATGCCCAGCCGCGCAGAAGATTTTTCATAAAGACCGCGACTCGATCCGTATCCCGCGTCGTACATCGCATCAGTCACCGAGGCCCCGCTCTTAACTTTTGTTTTGAACTGATCAAGCCGGCGCGATTCCGCATACTGTCGCGGTGTAATACCCATGACGTTTTTGAACGTGCGTTGCAGGTGGTGAGCGCTGACGCCCGTTTCCGTGCTCAGCGTCTTTAGCGTGAGCGGCTCTTCATCATGTTCGTCGATCGCGTGACAAATGCGCCGGACGAGTTCGATTTGCGGATCGGTTCCTTCAGCGCGACGAGGATGGCAGCGTCGACAGGCGCGAAAGCCGGCTTGCTCGGCGGCCTCGGGAAGCTGAAAGAAACTGACTTGCTCGCGGCGCGGCCGGCGCGCGGGGCAGGAAGGTCGACAGTAGATGCCGGTCGATCGCACGGCAAAGACAAAGCTACCGTCGCGCGAAGCATCGCGTGAGAGCACCGCCTGCCACAGTTCGGGGTTATTCATAATAGCGGCCACGTTAGTTGATATCTGCAACATGTTACTTCACCTCAGGTAGATTTGATGAGGCGATAATAAAGCTCAGCGGTGCGGGGCATCTATCCGAAGTTTGCGGTCAAACTTTAGCCAATAGAGTGGCAGGCATTTCCCAAACAGTGTATAAGGCAATGTCTGACCAATATGCAGAACGAACTCGACGTCATCCGTGACCTCACAACCAGATTTTCGGGGGCTGGGTTTGAGTACATGCTGACCGGCTCCGTGGCCATGAACTACTATGTATTACCCCGGATGACCAGGGACATTGATGTCGTTGTTGCTCTCGAACCAAAGGATGCTGAGAGAATTGTGGCGTTGTTCGAGAATGATTACTACATTGACCGCGTCGCGGTTGCAAGAGCTATCACCAACGAGACGCTCTTCAATGCTATCCACAACGAGAGCGTGATTAAAGTAGACTGCATCATCAGAAAGAGTACTGAGTACCGCCAGCTTGAATTTGCTCGACGCCGGGAGATGCAAATTCAAGATGTTAAAGTCTGGATCGTGAGCAAAGAGGATTTGATCCTGTCCAAACTCTATTGGGCCAGGGATTCTCATTCTGAGTTTCAGCTTCGCGACGTGAAAAACTTGTTGGCTTCGGGGTATGACGCGGAGTATCTCGAAAGATGGACACACAACCTTGGACTTGATGACCTGTTGAAGGAATGTCTGCATGAATGATACGTCACCCGAAATTGAACGAAAGGTCTTCGAGATGATCATGGCCCGGTCGGGAGAAGAGCGCTTCATGATGGGCGTTCGGTCATTCGACGCGGCACGGGAAATCGTATTGGCTTCATTGCCAAAAGATTTGCCTGAGCACGAACTGAAACGCATGCTATTTGAGCGAATCTACGGCGCCCCAATGGAAGAGTTTGTAGCCACTGCCTTGCCGTCGTCGAAACAATCACGATGAGACGCGCCCTCAAGTACGGAATCGCCGTGACGGTAGTCATCGCCGCCTGGGTGGCGCTGAAGCAGTTTGTGCTGCACCTGGAACCGCGCCCGCCGGCCCAGATCGCCGACGTTGCAGTCTTCAATCTCGCTGCGATTGTCGGGTTGGTGCTCGGAATTAAATCAAGGCGGGCGGCCAATGGCGGCTCGCTGACTTTCGTGGATGGATGGAAGACGGGAATATCGATCGCGGTTACATACGCGATATCGATCAGTCTTTACTTTCTTTTCCTTCTGGCTCTGGTTGGATCTACTCTGATGCAACAAAAAGGTGAGACGAGCTATGTCAAAGCCCTCGTGGGAGCCCCAATTGGTTTTGCACTGTTCGGGACAGCGTTCTCAGCGGTCATCTCGCTGCTCTTGAAGAAAAAGCCCGCCATGGGTATCAACGAATGATAAGCGCTTCCTGCACCAGACGCTGCTGCTCTTGCGTGTGCACCGCGTAACTACCGGTGGCCGGACTCGCTGAGGCTGCGCGGCCGACATAACGCGGACGCTCGCAGCGTGACAGCAAATTCTCGAGTCGCGATTCCATAAACGTCCAGCCGCCCATGTTCTTCGGCTCTTCCTGACACCATACGAGTTCCTTTGCATTCGGATAACCGGCGAGCACCCTGGTTAAAGCGGTCAAAGGAAACGGATAGAATTGTTCGCACCGGACGATGGCCACGCGATCGTCTTCCACGTTCGCTGAGCCCTCCCTGACGGTCGGGCTACTGCCCCGCGCACCTTCGGTCGGGCTACTGCCCCGCGCTTTTTTCCGCGCATCGCTGAGATCGTAAAAGACCTTGCCGCTGCAGAGAACGACTCGCTCCACTCGATCTGGATCGGTTAACTCCACGTCATTGATCAGCGGGCGAAATCCACCGCTCGTTAATTCATCCAGCGAAGATCCGGCCGCCGGCAGACGCAGCAAGCTCTTTGGCGTCATGACAATCAGAGGGCGCTCGAAACCGGTGCGGACCTGGCGGCGAAGCAAATGGAAGTACTGCGCAGGTGAAGTTGGATAGCAAACCGAAAAGTTGTTGGCGGCACAGAGCTGCAGAAAGCGCTCGAGACGCGCACTGGAATGTTCCGGGCCCTGGCCTTCGTAACCGTGCGGCAGCAGCATGGTCAGACGCGACGTTTGTTGCCACTTGTCCTCGCTGGCCGCCACGTACTGGTCGATGATCGACTGGGCGACATTGTTGAAATCGCCGAATTGCGCTTCCCACATCACCAGCGCGTCTTTGGCCACCACCGAGTAACCATATTCGAAGCCGAGCACGCCGGCTTCGGAAAGCGAGCTGTCGAAAACTTCAAAGCGGCCCCGTGGAGAGTCTGACGAACGCAATTCAGCCAGCGGCGCCCAGGCCGCGCCGGTTTGGGTGTCGTACAAAACCGCGTGACGTTGGCTGAACGTGCCGCGGCCGGAATCCTGTCCACTCAAACGCACGCGCGTGCCTTCGATTGCCAGCGCGCCGAACGCGATCGCCTCTGCGAATGCCCAGTCCATGGGCAAGCCGCCTTCGCCCATCTTTGCCCGCCGCGCCAGTTGACTTACCATTTTCGGATTCAGATTGAACCCTTCGGGCACAACTGAAATCTGGCGCGCGATGTTCTTAACCACGTCCGAATCGACGGCCGTATCGACTACCTCTGAACCGTCAAGTTCCGTTGTTTGCGGCACGACTGCTTCCGCGGATTTTTGCGTTGCGGCTATTTCCTTGGCGCGGGTCAGCGCATCTTCGTAGCGACGGATGCGCTCTTCGATCAATTTATTCACTCCGGCTTCATCAATCACGCCTTCGCGCACGAGTCGCTTTGCATACAAGGTGCGCACACCGGTATGGGCCTTCACCCGCTGATACATCAGCGGCTGCGTGTAGCTCGGCTCGTCGGTCTCGTTGTGTCCCAGACGGCGAAAGCCGACCACGTCCAGAACGACGTCCTTCTTGTACTTCTGCCGGTAGTCGAGCGCGATGCGCAGAGTCCGATATGCGGCTTCCGGATCGTCGCCGTTGATGTGAAAGATGGGCGACTGGGTCATGCGCGCAACGTCAGTGGAATAGATTGACGAGCGGCCGGCTTCGGGCGAGGTCGTGAAGCCAATCTGGTTATTGATGATGATGTGAATGGTGCCGCCCGTGCGATAGCCGCGCAACTGCGCGAGCTGCAGCGTCTCCATCACAATACCCTGGCCGGCAAAGGCGGCGTCGCCGTGCAACAGCACTGGCAGCGCATTATTCATCACTTCATCGCGTGAAATATCAGCATGCTCCATCATCTCGTCCTGCGTGGCCCGGGTCATCCCTTCGACGACCGGATCGACTGCTTCAAGATGACTTGGATTCGGCGAGAGAGTGAGACGGACTTTCTTGCCGCCGGCAGTTTCGCGTTCGCCGGCCGCGCCCTGGTGATATTTTACGTCGCCCTCGTCCGCTGGAAACGATGGGTGCACAGAGCCCTCGAAAGCCGTGAAGATGCGTTCGCAGAAATGTCCGATGACGTTCGCCAGGACATTCAGACGGCCACGGTGCGCCATTCCCATCTTGATGTCGGCGACCCCGAGATCGCCGGCGCGCTCGATCAACTGATCGAGCAGGGGAATGATTGTTTCGCAGCCTTCAATCGAAAAGCGTTTTTGGCCGAGGAACTTGGTGTTCAAAAAGCGTTCGAACTGCTCGGCGGAAATCAATTTCCAGAGGATTCGTTTCTTGATCTCCAGCTCGATCGGCTCAGGCTGCACGAACTCGCGCCGAATCTGCTCGCGCAGCCAGAGCTTTTCTTCTTTGCTCTGAATGTGCCGGTACTCAGTCCCAACTTTGCCGCAGTAGGCGCGTTGCAGAATGTCGAGGATCTCGCGCAGCGTGCCCGTCTCAGTACCTCCGAGGCCGCCGGTAATGAACATACGATCCAGGTCCCAGATGGTCAGGTTGTACGTCTCGATATCCAGCTCGGGGTGATAAAGCAGAGGCATCGCATGCAGCGGATCTATGTCGGCGATCAAATGACCGCGCACGCGATAGGCATTGATCAGCTCCATGACGCGCGCCTGGCGGATCGATTGCTCGTGCATCTGATCGGCGCCCAAAAAGAGAGGATTCCGATCGACATTCCAACGGAGCGGGGCGTGAGGAATTCCTAGATCGGAAAAAATCTCGTCATAGAACTTGTCTTTGCCTAAGAGCAGTTCATGCACGCTGGCCAGAAATGCGCCGGACTCAGCGCCCTGAATGATGCGATGATCGTAGGTGCTGCTGATGGTTATGGCTTTGCTGATACCGAGTTGCGGCAGGATTGCCGGCGCCATCGACTGATATTCGGCCGGATACTCAATCGCGCCGGTGGCGACAATCAGTGATTGTCCGGGCATCAGGCGCGGCGTGGACGCGACCGTGCCGATTGTTCCCGGATTAGTCAAAGACATCGTCGTGCCCTGAAAGTCTGAGACCTGCAGCTTGCCTTCACGGGCGCGCGTGACCACGTCGTCGTAAGCTGCCAGGAATTCTGAGAAGCGAAGCTTGTTTGCGTTCTTGATGTTGGGGACCAGCAGAGTGCGCGTCCCGTCCTTCTTTTCCACGTCGATCGCGATGCCGAGGTTCACCGATTCGCGTCGCACGCGCGCCGGCTGTTTGTCGAACACTCCAAAGCCATCGTTGAGCTGAGGAAGGCGATCGATTGCGCGTAGGATCGCGTAGGCGATCAAGTGTGTGTACGAAGCTTTGCGGCGATCGTTCTCCTGCAAGTGCCGGTTAATGATGCGACGGTTTTCGTCGAGGAGCTTAACTGGGATGCGCCGCTGCGAAGTCGCCGTCGGAACTGAAAGGCTTGCTTCCATGTTCTCGACGATCTTGAGCGCGGCGCCGCGAATCGGAACTATCTCTCCTGGTGCTGGTGCGGGCGACTGCTTTGCTGCTGCGGGCTTGGGGACAGTTGCCGGCGCCACGCCGGGACCGCTCGCGTCGCGCTTTGGCGCGGCAGATCCGCCATCGCTTTTTGGCTGGGTCACAACGGGGCCTGCGTCGGCAGGAACCGACGTGCCGTTCTCACTGAACAGTTCTTCAAAATACGTCCGCCACGATTCATCAACCAGCGCGGGATCGCTGCGCCAGCGCGCGAGCAAGCCCTCTACGTAGGTCGCGTTGGCGCCGAAGTTCTCGGCGATAAGTTCAGATAGGTCAGGTTTTGTTTGCTCTTGAGCCAAAAGGATTCACCTTGCGCGCCCGTGCATATTTGCACTTGTTAATGATCAATTCAGTCTTGTCTTTTCGTTTGCGAACAGGTTAGCACCTTCCGTTTCTGATTGCATCCGGCCCTTAGAAATCCTAGCGATCTGGAAAGCGCCTTTGTTTTGAGAATTCCTGCGCTCCTCAGTCAAGCTATTGCCGGGAGCGCGGACGTCCCGTCCGCACAGCGTGCGCAGCACGCTAAATCCCTCTTTTGCGGTGAAATTCAGCAACGCTTTTCGCGCTTCGCGCTCAGTGCGGACGGGACGTCCGCGCTCCCAGGAATAAGGAGCCTCCTTTTGGAAGTTGAGTCGGCGCCGAAGAAAGTTTTCACTCGAATTCAAGCCCGACCAATGGTATTGTATCCGGCCATTCGCATTACTCAGTTCACGGAGAGTCGAGTTCATTCATGGCCGATGAAATGCCCGAATCCAAAGCGGGATTCAGGACCGTCCTGATCTTTTCGATGTTGTTCGCGGTGTTGGGCGCGGTCGTAGTCTTCGCTTACTTCGTCACCTTCCGGCGTCCCGTGACCACGGTGATTCTGATCCGCCACGCCGAGAAGGTCATCGATCCAAACAACTCTGACCCCGATCTAAGTCCGGCGGGACAGGCGCGGGCGCAGGAGTTGGTGCGCATGTTCGGCGCTGCGGGCATCAATGCGATCTATGCCACCCAGTACAAACGCACACAGGAAACGGTGAAGCCTCTGGCCGACAAGTTAGGTCTGCCGGTAAATCAAGTCAACTCGAAGAACACAACGGACCTTTTGGCCCAGATTGGTTCGCAGCACTCGGGCCAGGTCATATTTGTGGCGGGCCACAACAACAGCGTGCCGGAAATAATCGCCGCACTGGGAGGCCCAACCTTTCCGATTATTCCTGAAACTGAGTACGACAATCTTTACATCGTGACAGTGTATCGAACCGGGAAAGCCAAAGTAGTGAAATTGAAATACGGCGCTCCGTAGCGCAATGTTTATAGTTAGCGTCAATTCTGATTCTTATCAGCTCTGTCGGAGCGAAATGTTCGCTGGGGTTCGTCTGAATTTCGCTCCGGAGCTTACGAAGCTCTAACGCGCAACGGTCTATAAACATTTCGTCCCTACGGGACTGTACGAGCAGGGCTCACGCTTACCGATGAAACCAACTTGAGGATTCTATGAAGAAACCAGGACGCAAGACTCAAAAACACTCCGGCATCGACCGCCGCGCCTTCGTCAAACTTCTACCCGCAGCCGGCGCCGCCGGTCTGGCCATCTCGGGCTTACCGTTGCAAGCGCTCGCCCAGACGCCAACCCCAACGCCTTCGCCGCGGCCGTCACCGACACCCGGGCGCATCACCAAAGACATGATGCACAACGCCGAAAAAGTTATCGGGATCGAGTTGACCGATAAACAGGAAGACATGGCTTTGCCCGGCGTCAATCGTTCCCTGGACAGCTATGAAGTGGTACGCAAGATGGATGTGCCGCTTGATACTGAGCCGGCAATCGTCTTTCATCCTGCGCTGCCTGGGTTCCACATCAAGCGGGCCGGCGCGAAAACCAAATTCAAGTTTGGCAAGCACGAACCGGCGCAGTTCAAGTCAGTCGATGACCTCGCCTTTGCGACCGTGCCGCAACTGGCTGAACTAATTCGCACCAGGAAAGTGTCGTCCGTTGAACTAACAAAGATGTACCTCGGCCGGCTGAAGCGTTACGGGCCGAAACTTCTTTGCATAGTCACGCTCACCGAAGAGTTGGCGATGAAGCAGGCTCAGGACGCGGACAGCGATCTTAAGGGCGGCAGGTATCATGGCCCTCTGCACGGCATTCCCTGGGGTGCGAAAGATCTGTTTGCGACGAAGGGAATCAAGACTACCTGGGGCGCTGAGCCCTATCGCGATCAAGTAATCGATTACGACGCGACCGTGGTCCAGCGTCTGCGCGCCGCCGGCGCCGTGCTGGTCGCAAAGCTTTCCATGGGCGCGCTGGCACAAGGACCAAAGTGGTTCGGCGGCGTGACGCGCAATCCGTGGGCACCCGATGAAGATCGGCAGGGCTCGAGCGGATCATCAGCCGGCCCGGCCTCGGCGACCTCTGCCGGCCTGGTTGGATTTGCTATCGGCACTGAGACACTTGGTTCGATCATGTCGCCATCATCGACGTGCGGCGTGACTGGTTTGCGGCCGACATATGGCCGCGTCAGTCGTTATGGCGCGATGGGATTGAGTTGGACGATGGACAAGATCGGGCCCATCGGTCGCGGCGTCGAAGATTGCGCCGCCGTGCTGGATGCGATCTATGGTCCCGATGATCGTGACATCACGGTCGGCACGGCGCCTTTCAACTGGTCGTCCGAGGTTCCGCTCAGCAGCTTGCGCGTTGGTTATTTGAAGACTGAATTCGACGGCGCAGGTTTCCAGCCGCCGCAGAACGATCAACAGCGGCAGCTGATGGAACAAAGGCGCACGATGTACCAGGAGGCTTTGACTGCGCTCGAAAAGGCAGGCGTGAAAATGACTCCGGTCGAATTGCCCAAGTTTCCCACGCAAAACATCCGCTACATCCTGACTGCCGAAGCGGCCACTGCGTTTGACGACATCACCCGCGACGGACGAGTCAATCAGCTTTCCGGACAAGACCCGGGTGACTGGCCAAATACGTTTCGCACTTCGCGATTCATTCCGGCGGTTGAGTATCTGCGAGCGCAACGCGCGCGGGTGCTGTTGATGCGCGAGATGGACAAGTTCATGTCGCAGTGGGACGTGTTCGTCTCGCCCGCGCCCAACAGCGCGAGCCTAACCATCACGAATCTGACCGGGCATCCGGCAGTCTGTGTTCCCTGTGGATTTCTTAACAGCCCGCCACAGACAAACATGCTGCCGCGGGCAATCATGTTCACGGGCGGCTTGTACGACGAAGCCTCGCCGCTGCGCGTGGCTTTGGCTTTCGAACAAGCCACGAAGTGGCACACGATGCATCCGAGAGTTGATTGGGCTTGAGTCGAGCAGCCTGAAGGGCTGGCAGATAGTAGCCGGTGGTCGAAGCGAAGCGTAGACCACCGGAGACGGATGAAAAGTGATTTGCACCCTGAAGGGGTGCGAGAAATGGAAAACTCCCATGGGTTCTACTTTCTTCAGTCTGCATTACCACATTGTTTTCTCGACCAAGGAGCGAAGACCTCTCATCCGTGCTGAATGGAGACCTCGATTGCATTCTTACCTGGGTGGAATCATCAGCGGAATGAACGGCGTCGCGGAGATTGTCGGGGGTGTTGAAGACCACGTGCACTTGCTGGCGAGTCTTCGTCCTGTGCATCGCATCGCCGATGTATTACGTGACCTAAAGAAGGACTCAACCAACTGGGTGAAGGAGAATTGTGAGCAACGCTTTAGCTGGCAGGAAGGATACGCTGCCTTCACAGTGAGTCCTTCGGCCACCGATGCTGTGCGCGACTACATCGCGAGCCAGGAAACGCACCATCGTAAGAATTCCTTCGTTGATGAGTTGAAGGAATTGCTTGCGAAGGCCGGCGTGGAGTATGAGGAAAAATATCTTTTGTGAGGCCGGTGTTCTGGCACCCCTCCGGGGTGCCGGCCACCTCCCGCTGGCTACCGGAGGTCTTCGCTGCGCTGCGACCTCCGGCTACTTTCTCGCAACCCTCCGGGTTGCAAAATGCAATCGCAATGCCGAGAATCGGATTAGAATTTCACCATTATGAGGTCAAAGAACAACGGCAGTCTTCATACTCCAATGCTCGCCTTAGGTTTGTTCCTGCTGGCCGTCCTCGGTTGCCGATCAATAACCCAAAAGGCCCCGTCCTGGACTAAAGCGAAGGTACTTTCCGACAACGAAGATCATCCCTCAAAAATAATCTGCGATGGCCAATCCGTTTTCTACGTAACCGGCGGCACGGTGGCCAGCCAGCACGAAGGCACGAACAACATCAAACGGATCTCGCTCAAAGACGGCAGCGTTTCGGTGATCGTCAAAGGCGGCGACCGCATTCCGGACGCAGCGCTGGCGGTCGATGCCAGGTTTCTCTACTGGTCCGACGGCGGAAACATCATGAGAGTGGCCAAAGACGCAGGGGACGGCGGAGAGAGCGAAAAGATTATCGCCGGCGCGCCCAAGCCCGACGAGATGGTCCTGGATGACGAAAACATTTACTGGCTAATCTGGGGTGGCGAGGGCTCGCCCCCACAGCCCGTCATGTTCGCGCCAAAGAAGGGCGGGGAAGCGAGAAAACTTACTCCTGCATACGCCGGGACTAGCGGAATTTCCATTGACCATGACTTCGTTTACTGGATGACGGGCGACGGGATCAAAAGGATCGCCAAGGCCGGTGGTGACGTGACTGAGGTCTACCACAATTCATCTAAGTCGCCGAGTCTGGGACTGATGCAGGACGCGGATAATTTCTACTTCATGCAAATGAACAGCAATGGACAATCCGCACTGATGAAGCTGGGGAAGAAAAGCGGCGAGGTGACTCAACTCGCCCCTTCGATCAATCACACGCTGGACTTCATCATTGATGAAGCGAACGTCTACTATTTCGCCTTCGTGCCCAATACTGGCTCCTTCGGCCCGGATGCTTTGCGAAAAGTGGCGAAAGGTGGCGGAGAGTCGATAGAACTGGACCAGGGCAATAGCGCCTGGGCCAAGTACCTGTCTGTGGACTCAAAGCAGATTTACTTTACCGATATCTCGAAGGTTTATGCGCTGGCGAAGTGAATAACGCTCAAATGTTGCGGGTGAGGGTGGGCCTTCCAGCGCCGCCTTCAGCGGCTTTCCCGAAAGGTTACTAGACCGGGCGTTTTACGCCCGGGTGAGGGTGGGCCATGAACCCTTCGGGAAAACCGTCTGCAGACGGTTTAGGGCGGGGAGGGATTCATGCATTCTCAAACTGCGCCACCGAATCCTGGCGTAGGCGTCGTTACCGTTATCGGCTCTTGAGCGGATTCCGCATCCTAAGGTTCAGTTCTACCGGCACGACGCGCTTGAAACTGAACGGGCCCTTCTTGAACTTTCCGAACACATAAACGCGGCCGGTCACCGGCCAGGTGTTCTTCGAATCGCTCCAATCGCCCAGCGCTGCCAGCACGGCGCTGGGCAAGTAAATGTAAAAGCGAAGCGGCTGGCGCAAAGTCAGCGTTTGTTTGTTTGGGAGATCGAAAGCGTGATGGTATTCGTCGATGTCGACTGACGTGCCATTGACGACCATGTCTTCGAACACCAGAAAGTCGACGTGACCACTCTGTTTCACCGGAGAGACGACGATGGGAACTTCGAAGGTTATTCCCAGCGGCGTGACGCGCGCGAGTTGCGGCTGTCCCAGCTGGATCAGCGCATCAACATCGGAATCAGGATCTGTTGAGCTTTCGGTTTGGTTGGCGTCGTCATTTCCGCGCTGGCTTTTGGCGTTACCGGACTTTTCATTTTTCGTTTCGGGTCTCTTTACCTCGACGACCGTGCGTTCGACTTTGTAACCGCGAATCTCTTTTGGGTAGGTGCGGGCTTGCGGCAGAGCGGTCGGTGCTAGTGCAATAATAAAAAAGCAAACGCCGAAGGCGTTGAATAATTTAGCCCAGGGTAGCACCCTGGGTACACGATTCTCAGCGGGAATCCTTTCGCTGAAGGCGATTAATAATTCGATCATCTTCGGTCGCGGAACATTCCGGTCGCCTCTGCGGGGCTCAAAGAGTTTCTTCTTATCCAAGTTTCCCAGGGTGTCGCGCTTCGTGCTCTACCCCGGGCTGCTCTATTTCACGGTCACAGCGTGAAGAACATTAACCTTCCGCTTCCGTCTTGATCAGTTCTTCCAAATCGAGCAGCAGGGCCACGTGGCCATCGAAGAGCTCAGCCGCGCCACAAATGCCGGCCCAGCGCGCGGCGTGCCGGCCCAGGCTCCGCACCAAAGTTTCCTGATGACCATTGATGCTGTCGACGACCAGCGCGTATCGATTCCTGCCGTCATTGCCCGCCGGCGCGGCACCGCCGTTATTTGGCGATTGACAGACAATCATGGTCGCCGCAAGATCGGGAAGAATATCCTGACCAAGCAGCTTGCTTAGGTGAAAGCGCGGCAAAGACTCGCCTCGCCATTCGACTCGGCTGTTATCTTCAACCGTCCCGGCGTGAATTACTTCCCGCACATCGCCCTCAACAACCCCGGCCGATTCTATCGCGTAAAGCTGATCACCGGATTGCACGACCAGACACTGCACCAGGGCCAGCGTCGCCGGCATGATCATCGCGAAAGTAGTCCCCGCTCCGGGCTCGGTAGCCACCCGCACTTCGCCCCCGGCTTGTTCCATCGCGCGATCAACTACATCGAGACCGATGCCGCGGCCTGCTAGTTCTGAGAGATCCTGCGCGGTGGAAAAACCAGGGCGGAAGATCAGGCGCAGGCACTGATCCGTCGAAAGGTCCGACGAATTGTTTGTGATACCGTGTGCTGATGCCGCGGCCGCGATTCGATCCCAATCGATGCCGCGACCGTCGTCGGTAACAGTAATGTGAATGCGGCTTCCTTCGTTGAAAGCTGCCAGCTTGACCCTGCCGGTCGGACTCTTACCGGCAGCCTCTCGTTCTGCCGGGCTTTCTATCCCATGGGTGATCGCGTTACGGATCAGATGCAGCAGTGGATCGGCGATCGTTTCAGCGAGCGACTTGTCGATGCCCACATCGCCGCCGGCGATTTCAAACTCAACTCCTTTTCCCAGCCGGCGCGCCGCCACGCGCCCGCCGCGCGCGGCTGCCCGTGCGAGTACTTCACCCGCCGGCACCAGGCGGAGCTTGATCAGCCGTTCTTCAAGTTCGATAAACCGCCGGCGCAGTTGCCTGATGGCACTGTCAAAAGTCGATTTGTTCCCAGGCGCGGCTAATGACCGAAGCGAGCTGGTGGTAAAGCGAAACAATTCGCTGGCCGCGGAGATCAATTCGTCGAGCTGTCTTAATTCAACGCGAACTGTCTCGCCGGTGTCGGTTGACGCCGCGCGTGAAGGCAAAGCTTCAGGCGAGACTTTCACGCCGGCAGCGGATGAGGCAATCTTTATCTCGCGGATGTCGATGCGGCCGAGCGCTTCCGCCTGTCGCAAGATGTCACTGGAAACCAGTGCAGCGGCATAAAGCAACCTGAAGTTAATTTCGTCGGCTGTTGGGGGCTCACCGGGTCCGGTGGAAATCACTTCACCTCTTTGACCCAAAAGTTTGGTGAGTTCGCGGAAGTTTTGATCGAAGGTTTCGATCGCGAAACCAGCCGACACAGTGAAGAGCTTTGCTCCTTCGCGAACGGCTTCCCGCGTGTGCTGAAGATCGTATTCACTCAGCGAGCGGGCAATTTCCGGTGGCAATGCAGCGCGGAGAGTGCCGGCAATGGCTCCTTGCTTTTTGCTCTCTGCGGCCAGCGCGCTGAGCCGCTTGATAACCGCGGCTGCGCCGGGGTGAGGTTCCGGGACGGGTTCGGATTCCAGAGCGCGCGCGATTGCATCGGCCCCATCTTCGAATGCGTCGAGCAGTGCATCGGTGATCTCAACACGACCAAGTCGCACGCCGTCGAGTACGCCTTCGAACTCGTGCGCGATTTGGCTCACTAATTCGGGTCCCAGTGAACCGGCTGAGCCTTTCAGCGTATGCACGCGGCGAAAAATGCGCGCGGCCAGTTCGCGGCGCTGTCGCCCCTGCGAACGCGCGCTGCGCAATTGCTCAAGATCGCGATAAAGCCTTTCGACAATGTCGCGCGCGTCGGCTAGAAACTGGCTCTGCTCATCGGACGTTATGGGGTCCATGTCGAAAGCAGTTTAGCTCAAATGAGCTGTTTTCGTCGTGAGGTTTTGGGATGATTAGTGTCCTAATGCGTGGCGGTGATTCTGCAAGGGTCGCTTTTGAGGTCAGTACCGGGAGCGGTAGCGACCGGGTTATTTGTTCTGGCAACTCGACCGTTGCGGGGATTGAGACCCGGTCGCTACCGCTCCCGGTACCGACCGCGTCGCCGGGAAGACTCACTCAGGTTGGTCAGCTTCAGGCGAATCATCACTCTCGATCTCTTCGCCGTGGAACCCGGTGTCGGGCTCAGGCGATTCCTGATCCAGATCACGCTTGATGGCGTCGAGGATTCCGTTGATGAACTGGGTCGCTTCGTAAGTCGAGAAGCGGCGAGCGATTTCCAGGGCCTCGTTTATGGTAACGGTGCGCGGTGTGGCTTCCTTCAAAAACTCGTAAACCGCCAGCCGCAGCACGTTGCGATCGACCAGCGCCATGCGCGTGATCCGCCAGTGCTCAGCGCGCGAACGAATCCGCTCGTCGACTTCTTCCAGATTCGCCAGGGTGCCCAGCGCGAGACGCGTGGCGAACTCTCGGGCCCCGGGTTCAAGCTCGCCGTCGGCCAATTCAGACCAGAAGGTGCGCGCGAGTTCATCCCCGCGCGTTCCCGCAACATCAGCCGCAAAGAGCATTTGCAAGGCGCATTCACGCGCCTTACGACGAGAACCCATAAATAGTATTTGAGCGCAGACATCCTTGCCTGCGGCGAGCCGGCATCCTGCCGGCGTTTTACCCGCGCGCTATCGCGGGCGGTTCTGTACCGAAAGCTTCCCGATAAAGATTGACCAACTCAACTGCCGCCGTCGCGGCCTCAAAGCCCTTATTGCCCAGTTTGACTCCGGCGCGATCGATGGCCTGGTCCATATTCTCCGCTGTGATGACGCCAAACAGCAATGGCACGCCGGTCTTCAGGCTCGCTGCGCCGATGCCGCGGGCTACCTCACTCGCGATGTATTCAAAGTGCGGTGTCTCGCCGCGTATTATCACGCCGAGACAGATTACCGCATCGAACTTTCCTGACTCAGCCGCCTTCAGCGCGCAAAGCGGAATCTCGAATGAGCCGGGGACGCGAAAAACTTCGATCGCCTGCTTATCTACCGACATTTCTTCGAGCGCGTCGAATGCGCCGGCTATCAAACGTGACACGATCGATTCATTCCAGCCGCTCGCGACAATCGCGAAGTTGAAGCCTTTGGCGCTCGCACCACCCGGGTGGGGGGCCGATTTCAATAGCTGGTCATCGTTATCTGAAGCCGTCGGCAAAGCATTTGGAGTATAGGTGAAGCTTGCGAACAGTGACAAGGTGGGCATCAGTTGTGGTTGGAAGCACCTGCAAACCAAGGCCTCCTCTCTTCGCAGCGATGACTCGCACTGCAGTGTATGATATGCGCCAGTTTGATTTGACCAGACCGATAAGGAGCGATTGAAGAGTGCATACGAATACCTGGAAAAGATTTTCACTAGCCTTGCTATTGCTTTCGTCTTTTGCCGTGGGGTCCGCGAGCCTGGCAGTGGCCCAGGCGCGAAAGACCGTCGTCTTTGCCGTTTCGGCTGAGTCGGGAGAAGGATCGATGGATGCGGTCGTCGCCGTTGATGGCAAGCTTTTGCGCGCACCGTACACCGACGAACAGAAGGACAAGCAAAAGAGTTTTGGGGAGCAGTACTTTGCCCCTGGAAAAGTCTATCGCCTGATTTTCGGCGGCGGCGAAGCCGGCACCGTCACTGTCAAGAAGTGGAGCGAAGGATGCAACAACATTCATGCGGAAGTAACTCCATCGACATCTGTGCGGCTGGGCGGCAAAGTGATGGCCCTGGCGACCAACTCCGAAACTTTGGGCAAGCGAGCTTCGGCGCGGCGCGCGCCGACGGATGCTGAGCGGGCGCAGGTTCTGGCTTTGATGAAGAGCATCTATTCACAACGTCGCACTCCGGCCGGTTTGATTGCTTCGATCAAGGTTACCAATATCACCGCGACAGATTTGAATGGCGATGGCAAATACGAAATGATTGCCAGCTTCACCTCGGCAGCCAAAAACAAATTCGAGCGTGATCTATTCCTGATTGCTCATCAGCAGGGCACCGTGATGCGCGCCGACTTTGTAAAGTTTCAGGCTTACAAACCGCCACCGGAGGGTTTTCTTTCAAGCATTGACTTTGTTGACCATCTCGATCTCGATGGCGACGGTGTGGGAGAAGTCTTTGCCGAGCAGGGCGGCTTTGACGGCTATGCTTACTTGATCTTCAAGAAGGTCGCCGGCCGCTGGAAGCAGGTGTACGACATGATCGGCGACGCGTGCTGAGGCAAGTGCGGGGCAGTAGCCCGACCGTGAGGGAGGGCGTAGTCATAAGAACTGGAGCGGATATACGCGGGATAGGTCACGTCGCGTGCTCTGATATGTTGTTAGATACTAAAGAAGCCATCGAAGAGTTCGGCGCTAGGATTGCGGACGATTTTGTTAAAGCCGCAGCGCTCGGTGGTACCTCGATCGTGAGGCCCGACATTGGAGGGCGAGGTCCTGGTGCCGCATCGCCCTCCTTCCGCAGATTTACCTGTTGGCAATGATGCCGGCCTGCTTTTCTTTCGCCCTGTCAGGGCTGATGAAATTCTTAAATGAGGATCGGATCCAGGGGCGTCGGCTTCGCCTGTGCACCTGGATATAACATTTCGCGCTTTCAGCGCGAATCACGCCTCAGCCGTCGCCGGACTCTCGCCGGATGCTTTGCTTTTCTTTCGCAGGATCAACGCCGAAACCAATGTGACGAGCAAGCCAACTGGAAACGGCTCAGTGAAAGTGAGGGCCGCATTGATGAAGGGGTTGTCCAGATACTTCAACTGATTGATCTGGGCTTGGATCGCTTCCGGGCTGGCGCCTGAGTTCTTTATGTGTGCGACGCACATGGTCATGAACCTCGCACCAAAGCTGGGCACGCCGAAATACATGATCTCCCACGCGACTACGTACAAAACGGACGAGATGAGGGTGATTAGAATGCCGACGGCAAAGGCGCGCCCGAACGTGATTGTCCCGCCGCCAATGTTCTCGCGATAGGAGCGGATACCGAAGAACACCAGCATGAACGACAAGACTATCGTCGTATAGCCGACGAGCATGCTATGCGATTGCAGCCAGGCCGAATCCGTGAAAGGGAGCGTGGCGAACATCATTACCGTCATCATGCCGCCCGAAATGAGCCCGAAAGTGAGTATTGTCTTCTTCATCTTTGCTTCTCCTGTTTGGTTTGGGGATTTCGAACGTGAAGATAGCCGGGGCGACCGCGGTTTGTCGTCATACTTTCGGGTGAATTAGTTGTTTCTGAGTAAGAATCACTCTTTTTGGTGATCCATTTTGGAGTGCGGTGACAAGTCGCCAGCTTCCAAAGTGCAGACAAGTCGGCGCACTCCAAATTGGCGCCTCTCTTCGCCGCCGCTACGGAATCAGCCCCAACTCTTTTCCCATCTGCACGGCCTGGGTTCTGCGTCTGGCGCTCAGCTTGTCGAACAGGCGGCTGGAGTGGGTCTTGATCGTATTTTCGCTGACGAAGAGCTTCTCGGCGATCTCGCGATTGCTCAGGCCGCCGGCAATCAGCCCGAGTATCTCGAGCTCACGTCGAGTGATGCCGAGCTCGCGCAATCTCGTCTCGTTCAAAGTAAACGACTGCGGCGCCGGGACTTCTCTGACGATGATCGTTTCCTTGTTTTTGGTGAGTTTAAGTCCGAGCCAAATGCCCAGGACGGCGAAGAGCAGGGCGATTAGTCCGCCGTAGATTTCGATTGAGTGCTCGACGACGAGGAAGCGATACTCGACGAGCTTCAGCAAGACGATCAGTACGCCGCCGCAGAGACCGTAGGTAAGGATGTGTTTCTTCATCCTGATGATCCCATGGCGCCGACGAGGTGAACTCCCTACCAGTCTGCTTTGGCGATGTATTTAAGGACGTGCTTGATGGAAATTACGCTGTACGAGCCGTCGGCTTTCCGGATCGGGATGTGGCGATAACGGCCCATCGACATCTTGTTCACGGCCGTGGCCACAGAATCGGTCTCGCTCAGGATTTCCGGCTCCGGGCTCATCAATTCTTTGACGGTGGTGTTGTCGGGTCGGGCGTCCTTGCCCGTCAACTTGTTGAGGAGATCGCGTTCGGTGAAGATGCCGACAAGCTTTCCATCTTCTAGAACCAGGGCGCAACCCAGACCGGCTGCTTTCATTTTTCCTATAGCTTCGAGTGCAGAATTGTCCGGTGAAACGCTGAGAAACTCCTGATCGAGCTGGCTGATATCGTCTTCCATGACCGAGCTCGCCAGGCCTTCGCTACCGGCCTGGGGCACGTGGAGGTTGAGCAACGAGGTCACGCACTCTTCGCAGCGGTCCGCGCCTTCAATGTTGTCATGACCACAAGAGGGACAGATCATTCGCTTCGCTCCGATTGCGAATTTCGGATTTCGAAATGCGAATGTTCAAAAACAACAAATCCGCAATTCGAATTTCCCAATTCGAAATTCTACTCCACCGTCCACATATCGCCGCTGTAAAGCAATTTTTCCAAAGTGCCGGGTCCGGACTTGGCAATGGCTATTTCGATCTGCTCGGCCAGCATCTGATCATAGCTGGGGCGCTCAACTGCCCGGAAAACACCGACCGGTTGTGGAAAATCAGGTTGTTCCATGCGCGCGAGCATAAACGCGACCGACGGATCAGAAAGATTAATGTTGTGCACCAGGATGTCGGCTTCAGTGATGCCGTTCTCGCCGATGGTTACGACTTCCGGGTGCGCGCCATTCATGCGAATGCCAAGATTTCGATCCTTGCCGAAGATCATCGGTTTGCCGTGTTCGAGATACAGGACCCGGTCCTGGCGCACGCTGCGCTCGGTAAAGTACTCAAACGCGTGGTCGTTGAAGATGTTGCAGTTTTGATAGACCTCGAGGAACGACACGCCTTTGTGCCGCGCCGCCGCTTCGACCATTACCCCGAGGTGCTTTACGTCGATGTCTATCGAACGTGCCACGAACGTGGCCTCGCTCGCGATCGCCAGCGACAGCGGATTGACCGGGTAATCGATCACGCCCATCGGCGTTGATTTGGTCCGCTGGCCAAACACGCTGGTCGGGCTGTACTGGCCTTTGGTCAAACCGTAGATGCGGTTATTGAAAAGAATGTAGTTAATGTCCAGATTGCGCCGCAGCACATGCATGAAATGGTTGCCGCCAATGGACAGCGCGTCGCCATCGCCGGTGATCACCCAAACGCTCAGTTCGGGGTTCGCGGATTTGATTCCGGTCGCAATTGCGGGCGCGCGCCCGTGAATGCTGTGAAAACCGTAGGTGTTCATGTAATAGGGAAAGCGCGAAGAGCAACCGATGCCGGACACGAAAACCATCTTCTCGCGTGGAACGCCCAGTTCCGGCATGACCTTCTGCACGTTGTTCAGGATGGCATAGTCGCCACAGCCCGGACACCAGCGCACTTCCTGATTCGAAACGAAATCTTTCTTGGTCAATTGTTCGGGCGGGGGCGCCGCGCCAAAAACCACCGGGCCGCCTTCGCTTTCAGCCGAGACCGATGCATCGACCATTGTTTGGTGTCCGTTGCCGCCTGAACCGTTACCTTGGGTGCTCATTGTTGCTCCTCGAGATCATTGCCGCTGCCGCGTTGGACAGCTTCCAGTAACTCCAAAAACGTTTTGCGAACATAAGGATTAAGCTCCTCTGCGAACTCACTGGAGAGACCGTGTATTTTGATCAACTCCTGCACGTCGGCGAGATCTTTTAATCGATCCGGGGCCGTCATCCCCGAAGCCAGTTTCAATTCGATCAGCTTCTCCAAGGTCGGGAATTTCACCCCATCAATTTCAACAAAAGCCTCGGACGGCTTCGGAAAACTAACGGGCTTTGGCTTGCCGTCGCCGGGATATTCGCCCGCCGCAATTACTTCGATAGGAGTGCCATCTCCCGTTGAGCGAAAACGTTTCCTCGCTCCCTGGAAAGCCGGAGAATAGCCGAGCCCGATCAGCTCCTGATGAAACTTATCCAGCCCGTCCGCTGCCAAAATCAAAACAATGTCTGCGGTGAATCGGGGATAGCCGTACGCCATCAGGGCTATTGCGCCGATGATTACATAATCGATCTCGTGTTCCTTTAGATCCGCGATCAAACGCGCCAGCGCGTTGTTGAGCTTTCCTTCGCCCATGAAATAACGCTGCCCTTCAGCGTATGAATCCAGAACTGAGTGCGGCTCGGTATTAGTCATTCAATCACCCGAAAATCTCGGCTACATTCATCTGAAAACCGGGTACGACGTCAGCGCCGTCAAGCTTATCTTTCTCAGTAAGTGTCACGATGTCTGTTAATGATCGGTAGACTGTGACGGTATGTAGTTTCGGGCTTACAACCCAGGCCATTCGCGCGCCACCTTCCAGCCATTCAGCAACTTTCTCTTCAACTTCACTCACCGTGTCACCGGGACTAACAACCTCGACGGCGAGATCAGGTGCGCCGACTCGGTAGCCTTTGACTCCGGGACCTTGCGCGATTCTTTCTATTCGGACGAAAGCAATATCCGGAGCACGGACCGTATCTGGATTAGTCTTAATCAGGAATCCGGTTTCTGCTAAATAAAGCTTGCCAAGTTTATTTTGCTTAACGTGGGAGCCGAGGGGAATAGCCAATTCCATCCCCACGCGTCCGTGCTCATCTCCGGCAGGTGACATACGTCTTAACTCTCCTTCGATGAGTTCATAACGATAGCCATCATCGGGCATCGCCAGAAGCTCGTCGGCGGTCATGGGTTTTGTAAGAGTGGCGCTCACAAATACTCCTCAACCTTTCCGACAATCTCGCGAATCTGGAATGGCCGGCCCTTAACCTTCGAAAAGGCCACGGCGTCGACCAGAAACTTCGCGCGAATCATCGTGCAAAGTTGGCCGAGATTCATCTCGGGGATGATCACGGTTTCAAAGCCGGCCAGAACTTCGCCCAGGTTCTTCGGGAACGGATTCAGGTGACGCAGATGCGCGCTGGAGACAGACTTGCCCTCACCTTGCATCTTCTCGACCGCCGAAGTGATCGAACCGTAAGTCGATCCCCAACCGAGCACCAAAACCTTGCCGGTCTTTTCGCCAAAGACTTCCAGTGGCGGAATATCGGCAGTGGCCCGGTCAACCTTTTCCTGACGCAGATGGACCATCAAATGATGGTTCTCGGGATCGTAATTGACGTTGCCGCTGATGTTTTGCTTCTCAATTCCACCGATGCGATGCTCCAGCCCCGGAGTCCCGGGTAGCGCCCAGGGCCGTGCGAGGGTTACTTCATCGCGTGCATATGGCATGAAGTTAGTCGGATCGGTTTCGAACCGCACGTCGATTTTCGGGAGCTTATCGACCTCAGGGAGGCGCCACGGCTCGGCGCCGTTGGCAAGATAGCCGTCCGAAAGATAAAAGACGGGCACCATGTACTTGAATGCCAGGCGCACCGCCTCGATCGCCATGTCGAAACAGTCAGCGGGCGTCGCCGGGGCAATCACAATCGCCGGGCATTCGCCATTGCGTCCCCACACCGCCTGGAACAGATCGGCCTGCTCCGTCTTCGTCGGTAATCCAGTAGACGGCCCGCCGCGCTGTACATTGATAATCACCAGCGGTAATTCAGTCATCACGGCCAGGCCGATCGCTTCCTGTTTAAGGGCCAAACCCGGGCCGGATGTTCCGGTCAGTCCAACGTGGCCGGCAAAGCTGGCCCCAATGGCGGCGCACACGGCGGCGATCTCGTCTTCAGCCTGGAATGTTTTCACTCCATAATTCTTGTGACGGGCCAGTTCGTGCAGAATTTCGGACGCCGGTGTGATCGGATACGAGCCATAAAACAAAGGTCGGCCGGCCAATTGTGCCGCCGCCACAAATCCGATCGCCGTGGCTTCGTTCCCGGTGATCTTGCGATAGCGGCCCGGAGCAATGACTGCCTTCTTGACGGTGTAATGCGTGGTGAAGACTTCGGTGGTCTCGGCAAAGTTATAACCGGTCTTCAAAGCTGTTTCATTCGCTTTAACCAACTCCGCGTTCTTGCGGAACTTCGCGTTGATCCAGTTCAGGGTCGTATCGAGCGGGCGATCATAGAGCCAGTACAAAACGCCCAGGGCAAAGAAGTTCTTGCTGCGATCGATTTCTTTGCGCGAAAGCTGCACGTTGCCCTTCAAGGCGTTGCGGTTGAGTGTCGAGATCGGCAATTGATGCACGCGATAGCCGGCGAGCGATCCGTCCTCGAGCGGGTTCGACTTGTAAGCGGCGTGCTCCAGATTGTCTTTGGTAAACTCGTCCGTGTTTATGATCAGCGTGCCGCCTTCTTCCAGATCCGGAAGATTTACTTTGAGCGCCGCGGGATTCATCGCCACCAGCACGTTGGGCTGATCGCCGGGGGTGCGAATGTCGTGATTGGAAAAGTTCAATTGGAAGCCACTGACACCCGGCAGGCTGCCGGCCGGAGCTCGAATCTCAGCCGGAAAATCCGGCAACGTCGAGATATCGTTGCCCATAATCGCCGACGTGTTCGTGAACTGCGTGCCCGTCAACTGCATGCCGTCGCCGGAATCGCCGGCGAAGCGGATGGTTACGGTGTCCAGCTCTTCCAGATGTTTGTCGAAGGATGGGACAGGTGGTTCAATGACTGCGCTCATGGTGTCTTAGGTATCCTCTTTATCAATAATTGCCGATTGCCCATTGCCATTTCCGATTAGAACCTCCGACTTTCAATCGGCAATTGGAAATCGAAAATCGAAAATGCTCTCAGCCCCCGTCGACGGTGTCCATCACCTGCGCGGACAGCGGCGGCAGATTCATCGTCGCTTTCGGGTAGCACTCTGCCAGGTAAGTGATGATGTCAAAAACCGAAATAGATCCAACCAGGTCACCCTTCTTCACCAGCGGAATATTACGAAAGCTCTTCTCATTCATCAGACGGACCGCATCGCCGATGGTTGCCTCAGATGAAAGCGTCTCGACCACCGGTTGCATCCAGTGACTGATGGGCGACTCTAAATCAACTTTCTCGCCCAGAACCTTCGTCAGCAGGTCTCGTTCCGTAAAAATGCCGGTCACGCGACCGTCATCGGAAATGATCACACAGCCACCCTCATCATTCTTCATCGCTTCGATGGCCTGGGACAGCGGAGTGTAAGGCGAAACCGCAACGTAATCGTCGGTTGGCAAAACTCTCACGCGCTGGTCACAGGCATTTGGCAGTCGGTTCATTTGATGGTCTTCAGGGGCTCAGCAGTTTCGGCGAAAGATTCCTATCTTAACTCAATCGACCCACAGGCAAGAATGGATGTTGATTTTATCACACTGTCGCCGGTTTGGATGTGACCCACGACACGTGGTGCTGCCCTAATTTCAGTTTTCTCTGCGGCCCTCTGCGCCAACCTCTGGGCTCTCTGCGGTTAATGTCTTTGGCTTGGGCAATTAACCGCAGAGAAGAATCACAGGTCTTCGCAGAGGACGCAGAGAACAACTTGAATTAGGGCACTACCCGACACGTAGACCATGGTTCTGGGATTAGGGCCGAAGTTTCTTTCGGGAAGCGGCTGGATCCGAAGTCTCCGCGATCAATGTCCGACCATCTCAATTGCCATTACGGTGAGGCCGTCGGTTCGCGGCCGCGCTGACGAAAACTCGTTCACATCAGCGTCACGAAGTCTTCATTACGCTCCCCTGGGCTGAGATCGTCACTTGCTCAATGACTTTGGTGAGCATCGCCAGCGTTTGATCGATTTCCGCCCGCGTGTTGTAGCGCGAGAGCGAAAATCGAATCGAGCCGCGGGCCACCTGATAGGGCACTCTCATCGCTCGCAGCACGGCTGAAACTTCCTGAGACTCCGCGTTGCATGCCGATCCGGTTGAAACGCAAATGGCCTTGTCGTCCAGCATGGCCAAAATGTCCCCGCCGTCCAACCCTTCGAAAGATATGTTCGACGTATTCGGCAAACGTCTTGCCCGATCCGCGACCCCGTTCAAGCGCGCATTTGGAAACTGGGCCAGGATTTCATCCTCCAACCGATCTCTTAACGTGCGAATCTGTTGGTGTTCGGTAAACTGGTGAGCCAGTTGGCAAGCACGTCCCAAGCCGACGATATTGGGGACGGCTTCGGTGCCTGAGCGCCGGCCGCGCTCTTGCCCACCGCCGATGATGAATGGCGGAAGGTTCACGCCGCGCCGGATGTAGAGTGCACCGACACCCTTCGGCGCATGGAACTTGTGTCCCGACACCGCAAGCAGATCGACCGCTGACTCGCGCAAACTGATCGGAATCTTTCCTACCGCCTGGACCCCATCGACGTGAAAGACCGCGTCTGAGTTTTCTCGCACGAGGCGGCCGATCTCTTCGATGGGAAACAAGACTCCGGTTTCGTTGTTGGCCATCATCACTGAGACTAGTCCGGTATCGCGGCGCAGGGCCCGGCGCAGATCGTCGAGATCAAGCTCGCCATTTTGATCGACTTCCAGCCACGTTACTTCACAACCAATTTCCGCCAGATGGTCGCACAGGCCTCGCACCGCTTCGTGTTCGACGCGCGTGGTGATCAGATGACGCTTGTTTGGGTTTTGTTCCAGGAAGCCGCCGATTGCCCAATTGTCGGATTCTGAGCCGCAGGAGGTAAAAACGATCTCGCTCGCGTCGCTTGCTCCCAATAATTCAGCGACTTGTTCGCGCGCTCCTTCCACGGCGCTCCGCATCCTGCGGCCCAACGCGTGGGCTGAAGATGGATTGCCGTAGAAATCTTTCAGATAGGGTTCCATCGCCGCGAAGACTTCCGGCGCGACCTGGGTCGTAGCGTTGTTGTCGAGATAGATCATTTTCTTTTCGGGCCCCGAGCCGTTGGAACGTCACAAGGAAAGCGTGGAAAGCAGCTAAAACGATAGGTACAAAAGATAATCCCCGCTTTTTTTGATGATCTGGCAGGGTCTGCATGAGGGTTGCGAGCCAATCACAAGTGCGCCTGCGGGAGCGCGCATCCCCTCATCCAGATGAATGAACTCTGAACGTGGCCGGCCTTCGACCGCTGCGTACCAGTTAGCGTGTTCATAAGCCGGTTCGTTTCCGTCGATTAGATAAATCGGTCTGTTGGGCATGGCAGTGGCCGCGTCATAGACGTCTTTGTAAGCTGCGTCAAAAACCCAGCCCCGCTCCGGTCCGTCGCGGCGATACACGGATTGAAAATAGACAACCTGGGCGCCCATCACGGCCAATAGCACGGCGAGCAGGGTTTGACGCGCCAGTCGCGACAACGTTGGCGACCGAGTCGAGGTTGGGGTTTGCCTGTCTGCGTTCGCCGGCAAAGCGTCGTCTTCGCTGGCGGGGCACTCAAGCAGGAACGACAGCCCCGGTATCATCAGCAGCAGGAGAAAAACCGGATAAGCCACAATGCGCAGCGAATGAAACTGATCGGAAGTAAGCGCGCCCGGCACGATCGAAGCTGCCGCGCCGAAGATCACAAAGCGCCACCAGGGCGAGCGCCAATGACGTACGATTACAACCACTAGTCCGATCAGCACGAGAATGAAAGCCCCGATGAGAAAACTCCCCAGCGAACCCGGCACGTGATGACGAGGGTTGCCGTCACCATCGATCAGGAGGTTTACGAGACTAAGGTCTTCCAGGTATCGCCGGATAAACCTGGGTACGATCTCTTTCCAGGGCGAATCAGGTTTGATGTACGAGATCAGATAAAACCTTTGTGTCAGCGCTTCGGGATGTTTGGACCTGAATATCAATAAGGGAACGAGCGTGAAACCATACAGGACCCACGTCTTGATAATGCCGGCCAGCCGGTCCTGCGATGTCACAAAGAGCACCAGACCAAAGGCCATCAAAGGCCCCAGCAATCTCCCGATGGTGTAGGTATAGGTCAGGAGCATCAGGGTAGCGGCAAGCATTGCGATCGTGGGCCAGGACCAACTTTCCTTTTTCTGCGCGTGAAACAACGCCAGCAGGAACAACGCCAGGGCCATCGGGTAAAAGAAGGTCTCCATTACCAGCCGGCTTACCTCAAACAGCCACGGAGTGAGAATCGCGGTCACGCCCACGATGACGCCGATCCTCCGCTGGCCCGAGACTCGTCTCGCCAGTAAGCCAAGCAGCACGCACGCGGCAAAGACCCAGGTCGCGCTGAATACACGGGCCAACAGAATGCTTGGCTTGAAGAGAGTGAAGGGGATGGCCAGCAGGTATATCTGTGTCGGGTTGGCGTACTGGATCCAGCCGTTGGTGTAGACCGGAAAAAACAACGGAAATCGATTTCCAAACTCGCCGGCGCCGGTGTGGGCGATGCAGTAAGCGTTGTAAGCAATTGCGGACTCGTCGATGTAGAAGCCCGGCGGGTTTGTCGACACGCTGTGGATATAAAAAGAGTAAAAGCCCGTAATGCCCAGCAGCGTAACCAGGAGCCTGTGTCTGCGAAGAAACTGCATTACGCGCACCGCACGAGAAGGGCCGGCCACGTTTTGATTTTCATCCGGAAGATTCATTTCGTTGGCCACTAATTAGTTTTCGCTCCGAGCGCGAATATATTGGACGTTTATGATTCAGTCAACGCAACTGTGTGCCGGGAGCGCGGACGTCTCGTCCGCACTGAGCGCGAAGCGCGAATATTGGTGAACCCAAAGGATGACCAGCGCTTGAAGCGCTATGCGGACGAGACGTCCGCGCTCCCAGCAATAGGTTGACCGGGTTCGACTACAGTAACCTGCATCAGCGCAGTGCACACCGCCTGGTTCGACAAATGTCGCGGCCTTTCGGCATAATTCAATCATGTCTCAGTTGAATGAAGGCGTGGTGCTCGACGCGCTCCGCCAGATAAAAGATCCCGATCTGCACAAAGATATCGTCACGCTCGGCTTTATCAAAGATCTAAAGATTGACGGCGGGACTGTTTCGTTTCGCATCGTCCTGACTACCCCGGCCTGCCCGGTGCGAGAAGAAATGGAAACTTCCGCGCGCGAATTGGTGACCGCAATTCCAGGGGTTCAATCGGTGAACGTGACTATGGATGCCGAAGTACCCAAGGGCCGCGGCCTCGCCGATAAAGTTTCGGTGCCCGGCGTCAAAAACATCGTTGCGGTTTCATCAGGCAAGGGAGGCGTCGGCAAGTCAACGGTCGCCGTGAATCTCGCCGTGTCCCTGGCGCGCGATGGCGCGCGGGTCGGTTTGATGGACGCCGATGTGTATGGACCGAACGTGCCGATCATGTTGGGCGCCAGCCAGGCCCGGCCGGAGATCGAAGGCAATAAGTTGATTCCGGTCGAAGCTTTCGGCGTAAAACTTATTTCGATGGCCGTCCTGCAACCGGGCGACAAACCTCTGATCGTTCGGGGTCCAATTCTGCACGGACTGGTCAAACAATTTCTTACGGACGTGAAGTGGGGCGAACTCGATTACTTGATCGTGGACATGCCGCCGGGAACAGGTGACGTGCAATTGAGTCTGGCCCAACTCGTGCCGGTGCAAGGGGCCGTGCTGGTAACAACGCCACAGGAGGTCGCGCTGATCGATGTGCGCCGCGCGCTGCGGATGTTCGAAACCGTCGCCGTGCCGGTGCTCGGCGTGGTTGAGAACATGAGTTATTTCATCGCGCCAGACACGGGGAATCGCTACCACATATTTGGCGAAGGTGGCGGAGAACGGCTGGCGCAGGAATACGGCGTCGCTTTTCTTGGATCAATCCCCATGGGAATTGAGGTGAGGGAAGGGGGCGACAAAGGGATCCCCGTAGTGGTAGGCCATCCTGAGTCGCCGCAAGCTCAGGCCTTCCGAAAAGTTGCGGAAGAAGTGGCCCGCCAGGTCTCGATCGAGGCCATGAAACCAGAGCTTGTTGTTTTGCGCAAATCTCAGTAAGATGACTTCGGAAACTGAAATTCAGTAATCGGCCAATTGAAACAGGAGTCTAACTAATATGTCAGCGAACCCAGCAACTACCACACCCACAGCGTCCGCCGCACCCGCCGCGCCGACCATGGCTTTGAATGTCACTGAACCGGCAGCAGGCGAAATCAAGAAATTTATGACCAGCGAAGAAGGTCTGCCGGAAACCGCCGGCCTGCGCGTGCGCGTCGTCCCCGGCGGCTGCTCAGGATTTCAGTACAGTTTGAACATCGAAGAAGAATCGCGCCAGGGGGACTTTGTCCTCGAGGAAAAAGGCGTGCGCCTGTTCGTTGATATGTTCAGCGCTCAGTACCTGAACGGCGTGCAGATCGACTATGTGCAGAACGTGATGGGCTCGGGCTTTACGTTCACGAATCCGAACTCGACCGGAAGCTGCGGTTGCGGCTCTTCGTTCACGGCGTAAATAGTTTCATAAAGAAACGCGCATGGCGCGGTTAAGCAAAGAGGCTCGGCCTGATTCAGTTGGACTGAAGGCCGAGCCAGCTTTTTGCTTACCGCGCTTTTTGCTTTTCTGGGCACGGCGCTTCTGATTGGGCGTCTCAGCAATGACCACATCTCCGCAGGTAACTGTCATCATTCCCACCTATAACTGGAGCACGGTGTTGCCGTACTCCGTAGGGAGCGTCTTGAAACAGACGTTCCGCGACTTTGAAGTGCTGGTGGTTGGCGACGGCTGCACAGATGACTCAGAATCCGTGATCAAGGCAATCGGCGACGACAGAGTGCGCTGGATTAACTTGCCGAGGAACACGGGCCATCAATCAGAACCAAACAATGAAGGCTTACGGCAAGCTCGCGGCGAGTTTATCGCTTATCTTGGACACGACGATCTTTGGCTACCGCATCATCTCTCATGCATGGTGATCGCCCTCGAAAACGGCGCCGATTTAGCCTTCAGCATCACCGAAAACATAAGTCCAGGAGGTAGATTCAAGCAGGTGCTGCCTTTCAGGCTGACATACACGCCGGGAGCGTGGATTCCCCCAACCGGCCTGGCGCATCGCCGCAGTGTCACCGATCACGTGGGCAACTGGCGTCACTACCGCGAGTTGGACGTCGATCCCGAAGTCGATCTCTGGCAGCGAGCGTATGACGGCGGACATAGATTCGTCTTTGTACCCCGCTTGACCGCGCTTAAGTTTTCAGCGAGCGAGCGTCCCGGCGTTTACAAAAAGCGGCCCCATCGTGAGCAGGAAAAATGGTTCGATCGGATTCAGGCCAAGCAAGATTTCGAAGCTAGCGAGTTGGCCGAGCTTCTGGCCTCGGCTGAGAATGTCAGCCCGGGGTCTGGAATACCGTACTCGCAACTGCTTCGCGATTTGGTAAGCGAAACAGGTCTTCGAATTCGGCGCAGGCTAAGGAGCATTATGCATCCGAGCCCCAAACGCGCGAAGCAGTCTAAAGGCGACGCCCTGGCTGCCCGCCGCGTGATCAAAGGCCTGGGACGCAAGCCTTAAAGGCCTGTGAGAATTTCATTGGAGTTAAGAACATCTCGGCGGCAGGTGAACGCCAATAATTGGAAGGGCAAATCTGATTCAGGAAAGCAATCAGACCAAGAACGCGAAGCCGATAATCATATTGACTTGAATTACCCATTATCCATGCTGCTGGTTCTAGTAAAAAGACATGGGGCTGTGGTATAAACGGCGCCCTAACAACGACAATTCTTTTCCAGGAGTACAGGCATGCTGCCGGGCGCTAAGAAAGACTCCCAACTAATCACCCGCGATTGGCATAAGATCCAGCAACTAATCGAGGGAGTCTCAATTCACGAAGTCCTCCACGTGCCGCGCGATCACGGCGTGATTACTGAGGTGTTCCGGCCAGAATGGGATCCTACAGGTTTGCCCGTGGTGCACGTTTATCAGTCTCGTTTATTTCCCGGCGCTCTCGGCGCCTGGAGTTGTCACGCTCAGAGCACCGACCGTTTATTCGTCAATTCTGGAAACGTCAAGATTGTCCTCTACGATGCTCGTAGCGAAAGCAAGAGCCAGGAACTGGTGAATGAGTTTCACACCGGTGAAGCCCGGCCATTACTGCTCGTCATACCCCCCGGTGTTTGGCATGGGTTGCAGAATCTTGGATCATCGGAAGCTCTGGTCCTGAACTTTCCTACCAGGGCTTATGACTACGAAGATCCAGATCACTACCGCCTTCCTTACGACTCGCGTGAAATTCCTTATTCGTGGTCGCACGAGGAAGAAACCATTCGTTATCGCGCGGACGCAAAGCCCGGGGCGGGTTCTTAATTTCATAAAGGCTCTGGCCGACGCAGCGTCACAAGAGGTTGATGACTCGAATGGCTTGACCGCGCGCGGCACTCTTGATGGCTCCCGGCATAGAATTCAAGTGTTAGCTTCCAAGCGGCCCGCCAAATTGCGTCTGCTGGCAGGAAAGTATTTAGAGAGTGGGCTTTTGCCAGGAAGAACAGAATGACACTTGACCAAGTTGACTCCGCCGAAGAGATAGCGCATACAACCGTCTTGTTCCGGGAATACGCCGCGTGGCTCGAGATCGATCTCTGCTTTCAAGACTTCGAGAAAGAGCTGGGTGAATTGCCAGGTGAATACGCGCCTCCCAACGGCCGCTTATTTCTGGCGAGCAAAGATGCTGGAATTGCCGGCTGCGTGGCAATGCGAAAAATAGGCGAGGGCACCTGCGAGATCAAGCGGCTGTTTGTGCGGCCGGAGTTCCGCGGACAAGGCCTGGGACGACAACTGGCGGAAGCGATCATTCGTGAAGCAAAGCAAATTGGTTACCAGCGAATGCGTCTGGACACGTTGCCGCCGAAGATGAACGATGCGATCGCGCTTTACCGGTCACTTGGATTCAAAGAGATCGGACCGTACTGCAACAATCCGGTGCCGGGCGCGAAGTTTATGGAGTTGGATTTGAGATAGAGACGCTGTGGATGAGCCCTCCCTTACGGTCGGGCTACTGCCCCGTCAAGCCTCCGGGTGTTTTCGCACCAGCTTCCAACCCGAAGGCAGTACTGCCGCAGCCAGTGTGATCTTGATGATGTCGCCCGGGATAAACTGAATCACGGTAGCGTAAACCGTCAGCATTGGAGACGTGTGCATCACGACTGAGAACCAGGCCCAGCCGCTTAGCATGATTACGACTGAGCCGATGGCCATCGCGGCGGCGGCAGTAAAGAAGCGGCGATCCCAACCGTGTTCAGCGAACGCGCCGGTAATAAATGCCGCCGCGGGAAACGCGACCAGGTAGCCTCCCGTTGGTCCCAACAGGTGAAGCAGGCCGCCGTGTGCTCCCGCGAAAAATGGCAGGCCGCTGGCTCCCTCAATTAAGTAAGCGATCATAGTCATCGCGCCCAGGCGCGATCCGAGTAGCATGCCCGTGAGCAGCACGGCAAATGTTTGTCCGGTAATGGGAATCGGGCCGATGGGAATCACTATCTGGGCGGCCAGAGCGGTGAGTAAGCTAAACCCGATCACCAGGCCGACCTGACGCACGAAATCAAGCGGCGCCAGCGCCACGCCCAGAAGTGTCTCGCTCTTTGCAAATGATGTATTCATTTTCTGTCTCCAACCCCGCCCCCGCTATTACGGGCGCACACACAAAACCGGACAGGGCGCGTTGCGCAGGATGAACTCAGCCGTATCGGTTCGGTTCGGATCGCCTCCCGAGCCAAGCGCCGTCGTGATCGCCAGGAGATCAGCTTTGTGGCGCCCGGCATATTCGACGACTTCCTCACCCACGCCGCCGTGCAGCCGGCGAAATTTTCCAAACTTATCGGCCGCGTCGACTTCGGCAAAAAACCTCTCGAGGGTAGCGATCCCGCCGTCCGCCGGCTCTACATCGCCTTCGTTGAAAATACAAAGTGTTTCCAGGTCTGCCCGGGTCCTGTTCGTGATCGCCGTGGCGACCGGCAGAATGTGCTTTGACTCTTCTCTCAAGTCAGTCACGTAAAGAATGCGCTTGAAGCGATCAATCGGGCGGGTAGTGCGGCGCGGCCCGTACATCCGGCAGATGATCGTGGGGATTTTTGAGTCGCGCGCAACCTGTTCGGCTACACTGCGGCCCAGGAAGAACTGCGCTACGTCCGAGCGCCCGTGCGAGGCCATGACAATTAGATCACAGCCGCTTTCCCCGGCGTGGCGCATGATTACCTGCGCGGGATCGTCATCACCTTTGGGAACAATCGCTTCGACTACGCGCACCGACGACGCCCCCGTGGGGAGACCGGGAAACTCATAGCGCGACGTTTCGGTGATGTGCGGATCGCCGCCGTGCGAGATGTGAACTGAATGGACGATGGCGTCGAACTGCGCGGCGATCGCCACGGCCAGCGGAAACGCGCTGTTGGCGACGGCGGAAAAATCTGTCGGGAACAGAATCGAACGGATCATGATATTAAGCAGCGAGTGGTAGAGCAGCGAGCAGTTGCCCACTCAATCAAAAGCCCGCACTGCTTATACCACGTCAATGCATCTTACTTAAGTAACGCCGCCTGGTCTAGCTTTCAAGTAGCGCTTACGTTTCCCGACACCACAATTGCCGCTTAGCTTTCCGCGCCGATGCGCATCTTATGAAACGAGCGCCAAACGAAAAAGACTGAGATCAGAAAGAAGACTGCGGCCAGGACATGGGTCACCAGCGGACCGTTCTTCCCAAGCTGGCCCGTCGTGCTGCCAATGCTAACCGCGAGCTGCACGGCCAACAGACCAAAAAGAGTCGTGAACTTAATCACCGGATTCAACGCGACCGACGAAGTGTCTTTGAAAGGATCGCCGACCGTATCGCCGACGACCGTGGCGTCGTGCAACGGCGTGCCCTTTTGTTTCAGATCAACTTCAACGACCTTCTTGGCGTTGTCCCAGGCGCCCCCGGCGTTGGCCATGAAGATGGCCTGGTAAAGACCGAACACGGCGATTGAGATCAGATAGCCGATAAAGAAGAACGGCTCGAGGAAGGCGAATGCCAACGTAGAGAAGAACACGGTCAGAAAAATATTTAACATGCCCTTCTGGGCGTACTTGGTGCAGATTTCCACGACCTTCTTGCTGTCCTCGACCGACGCTTTCTCGACGCCTTCCAACTTAATGTTGGCTTTGATGAACTCAACTGCACGATAAGCGCCAGTGGTGACGGCCTGGATAGACGCGCCCGTGAACCAGTAGATAATAGCGCCGCCGGTAATCAGGCCGAGGACGAACGGCGCGTGCAGCAGCGAAAGCTTCTCCTGATTTACCGTCAACCCATTGGTTAGCACCATGATGATTGAAAAGATCATCGTCGTCGCCCCGACGACCGCAGTCCCGATCAGCACGGGTTTGGCGGAAGCCTTAAAGGTGTTGCCGGCGCCGTCGTTCTCTTCCAAAAGATGCTTGGCCCGTTCGAACGTAACCGTCATGTTGTATTCCGACTTGAGCTCTTCGGCGATGTTCGGTTGCTGCTCGATCAGTGAAAGTTCATAAACCGATTGGGCGTTGTCAGTGACCGGGCCGTAGGAATCCACCGCGATTGTCACCGGACCCATGCCCAGGAATCCGAACGCCACCAGACCGAAAGCGAATACAGCCGGCACGGCCATCAAGATTGACAACCCCATGGTGCTGAAGATGAAGGCCACCCCCATTAGGATCACGATGCTGATGCCCAGCCAGTAGGCCGAATAATTGCCCGCCACCAAACCCGAAAGGATGTTGAGCGAGGCGCCACCTTCTCTTGATGATCTGACAACTTCCTGCACATGATTCGACCTTGTCGAAGTAAAGACTTTGACGAGTTCAGGGATGACTGCACCGGCGAGTGTGCCGCAAGAAATGATCGACGCCAGTTTCCACCACAGCGTTCCATCGCCGTCCAGCACTGGAACGATCAGATAAGAAACAACGTAGGTGAGCGCAATCGAAATGATCGAAGTCAGCCATACCAGCGACGTTAGCGGCGCTTCAAAGTTCATTTGGCTGGCGTTTCCGTAACGGGCTTTCGCGACCGCGGCATTGATGAAGTACGACCCGGCGCTGGAAACCAGCATCATGATGCGCATCACGAAAATCCAAACCAGCAACTGCACCTGAACCTTGGGATTCGGGACGGCCAGCAGGATAAAGGTAATCAAGGCCACGCCGGTGACGCCGTAAGTCTCAAAACCGTCGGCGCTTGGTCCGACCGAGTCGCCCGCGTTGTCGCCGGTGCAGTCGGCAATCACGCCGGGGTTGCGTGCGTCGTCTTCCTTGATCTTGAAAACGATCTTCATCAGGTCGGCACCGATGTCGGCGATCTTGGTGAAGATACCGCCCGCGATTCGCAAGGCCGCGGCGCCTAAGCTCTCACCGATGGCGAAGCCGATAAAGCACGGGCCCGCATACTCGCCGGGCACGAAGAGCAGAATGAAGAGCATGATCAGCAGTTCGACGCTGATCAGCAACATACCTATGCTCATGCCGGCCTTGAGCGGAATCGCGTAGATCGGAAAGGGTTTGCCTTCCAAACTCGCGAATGCAGTACGCGAATTTGCAAACGTGTTGACGCGAATTCCAAACCACGCTACGCCGTAACTGCCGCCGATGCCGACGAGACTGAAAAGCAAAATCATCGGCACAGTGAGCGCTACGGATTTGCCGGGCACGGGGCGCAGCACGCCGAAGTACGCGACCACGATCACCGCGATGAATACCCAGAGGATCATGATGAATTTTCCCTGGGTGGTCAGGTAGGTTTTGCAGG
The DNA here is from genome assembly GCA_003168335.1 of Blastocatellia bacterium. Taxonomy (GTDB): domain Bacteria; phylum Acidobacteriota; class Blastocatellia; order Pyrinomonadales; family Pyrinomonadaceae; genus UBA11740. Next base: position 152,331 of record PMSM01000005.1, read on the forward strand.
TCTCATAGATCAGCTCGGAAATTTCTCGCATTGAGCGGTGCACAGGCAGGTTTTTCAACTGCACGTAGATCACCAGCCCGAACATCAAGCCGAGAAAGCAAAAGACCAGACCGACGAGCAACAACTTGTGCCCATCGATGCCCATAAAGGTTACCGAAGACAAGTCAGGCAGCTTCAGTGCGGCCTCGCCACCCTCGCGTGGTTGGGCCAGGACCGCCGGTGCGCCGATCGCGCTGCCGAGAATTACGAATAAGAGCGTCAATAACCGGCGACGCAGCGCCGTGGCAAAGTTCGACATTAAATTCACTAGTTAGAAAATCCTTTCCGTTTCGTTTAAGCGATTGGCGAGATAAAGCCGCCCTGAAAAGTCGATTATTATTGCTGATTTAGGAGGGAACTGTCCAACTCAGCAGGGCGCAGAGATTTCAGTCGATGATTTAGCAGGCTGCTGAAAAACTGTTGAGCATCGGTAAAGAACAGTGGAACGATCTAGGAAATCACACGAAATAAGCCGAACTGAACGTCTCTTCGTGCCTGTTTCGTGTGGGTTCGTGGATCGTATTAGTTCTTCAGCACGCTGTTAGGCCTCGACCACCGCAACGTCCAAAGGCGATTCCGGCTGGTGGCGCCTGCCAATCCAACATCGCACCGAATCAATTAGAACGATCACGGCCGCGGTCATGATCAGCACAGTCAGCGAAGTGTTGATGTAACCCTGCGTCGCCGTCGCGGGATTCTGTGCCTGGGGCCAGAAGATATCGCGAATTGATTCCCAACCGGCGACGAGTGTGGTCGTGGCGACAAATGAGAGCGGCGCGATCGTCACCCAACTGTATCGTGCTTTGCCCATGTTGATGATGACTGTGGTCGCGACACACAAAGCTACGGCGGCGAGCAGTTGATTCGCGATGCCGAACATAGGCCAGATCGTTGAGATCGATCCATTCCAAATGAACGCAGCCCAGGCAGCCACCACCAGCGCACTGGTCACAATCGATCCGGGCAGCCAGTTAGGTTGTTCCAGTTTTCGGAACACACGTCCCCCAAATTCGCCCAGCAGGAACCGGGCCACGCGTGTGCCCGTGTCGATAGTCGTCAGGATGAAGAGCGCTTCGAACATGATCGCGAAGTGATACCAATACTTCATCAGCCCGCGCAGACCGGGAATGCCGTCAAAGATTTTCGCGATGCCCAGAGCGAGTGTCACCGCACCGCCGGTGCGGCCGCGCAGATTCTTCTCGCCGGATTCTTCCTGCAGGTGGTCGATTTCCCGTGGTTGCAGATTGAAGCCTTGCTCGGTTTCTTGATCGACCATGCGGACGTAGCTTGCTTTCTGAGCATCAGTCTTTTGTTGGGTATTGATCGCGAAGTAGTCGCCCGGAAACAAAGAAGTCGCGGCGATCAAGGCCACCACGCCGACCACGCCTTCCATCAACATGCTGCCATAGCCGATCATCCGCGCGTCAGTTTCTTTGGCGAGCATCTTGGGCGTGGTGCCTGATGAGATCAACGAATGAAATCCACTGATAGCTCCGCAGGCAATCGTAATAAAGACGAACGGATAAACCTTGCCTGGCACGACCGGTCCGCCGCCGGAGACGAATGGCGTAATCGCCGGCATCTGCAAATTCGGGTGAACGAGGATCACTCCGATAATCAGGACCGCGACCGTTCCAATCTTGAGATATGACGAAAGATAATCGCGCGGGCACAGCAGCAACCACACCGGCAGGACCGAAGCGATGAAGCCATAGCCGGCCATCAGCAGCGTCACTTTGTGCGGTGACAGCGTGAACGCCGCGGCCCATGATGAATCAGCAACACGGCCGCCGAGGTAAACCGCGAAAAGCAAACCAATAACGCCGATGATGCTGGCTTCCACGATCTTTCCTTTGCGAAAGCGATACATGTAGAGGCCCATGAAAAGGGCCAGCGGAATTGTGAAGCCGACCGTGAAAGTTCCCCACGGCGATTCAGCCAGAGCATTCACTACCACCAGGCCGAGTCCGGCCAGGGCAATCACTACAATGAAAAGAATGGCTATGCCGGCGACCAATCCCGACAGCGGACTGATTTCCGTCCGCGCAATCTCAGCCAGCGATTTCCCCTTTCTCCTGACACTCGCAGCCAGGATCATGAAGTCATGCACCGCGCCACCGACGCAGACGCCGATCACCAGCCAGAGAAGTCCCGGCAGGAACCCGAATTGCGCCGCCAGCACTGGCCCGATCAACGGTCCGGCGCCGGAGATCGCCGCGAAGTGGTGCCCGAACAGGACCCACTTGTTGGTTGGATAATAATTGTGCCCGTCGTACATCGTCTGGGATGGGACGGGTCGCGAATCATCGAGCGTCAGCACCTTCGCGGCGATGAAAGCTGAATAGTAGCGATACGCGATCGCCAGGATGCACAGCGCGCCGACAATGATGGGCAGGGCGTTCATCTCTTCATTCTTGACCTCTGCGGAAATCCGTAGCGCGCTATCATAACTGCGGTGTGCGTTTTTGCGAAGCAAAAGTTCAGAGTTCAACAGCAACGAGTTGCTGAAAATAAGAGAGCGAGGCTATAACGAAAGTCGTAGCCTCGTTTACTTTTGGCAGGAGCTCGGTTTAGCATCCTTACTGCGGGCAGAATTTCTGAGAAGGAACCGAAATGAAAATCCTAAAGCCAACCCTGGTTATTGCGCTCCTTTTTCTGGCGGCGGGCCTTTCTTTGGCAGTCTGTGGGCCGGTCTACGGACAAACGGCCAGGAGCAACCGCCTGTCTCCGAATGCGCTGGTCGCGGATCTCTACCGGGTGCACAACCAGAAGCACAGCCCCTTTTTCCAAACCAGGAGCCGAGCTTTGCTCTACAAGTATTTCGAAAAAGGCCTGGCCGACATGATTTGGAAAGATGCCGTCAATTCGAAAGGCGAAGTCGGCGCCATAGACGGCGATCCGCTTTATAACGCGCAGGACATGGACATCAAGAAATTCGCTATCGGCGAACCCGGTTACGGAGATGGCAAGGCCAGGGTCAACGTTACGTTTGAAAACTTCGGACAGAAAAAGACGATTGTCTTTATCCTGATCAACGGACGGACAGGTTGGCGGATAAATGATCTTGACTACCGCGATGGAGATACGCTGCGGGGATATTTGAAGGGCGAAAAACGTTGAGCCCAAAAGTGGATCAGAACTCTTCGTAAGGTCGTGGCCCGCGCTTGCTGCACATGATTCCAGCGCGCGAGCCGGCCGCGCTACTTTTCAAAGCGAACCCGCTACGAACCCGGCTGGCTCCCTCCCGCCGTTTATCTACGGACTACTCGGTCTCGGACTAAACACTTTACTTTGTTGAATCTCGGGGCCTATAGTACGGCGAATTCAGAGAAGCCAGGCCAACTCGCGCAAGTAATCTTCTACGAGGTCTAATCGAATGAATGGGTTTAGCAGACGGCAAGTTATCGTCGCGACGTTATGCTTTTGCCTCGCCGTGCCTGCCTCAGCTGCGCGCCTAATGGCGCAGGCGCCGCCTCCCAAAGAAGAGTTCAAATTCGGCAAAGCCGATCTGGACCTCCTCGAACAGGTGAACCTGCTGGACAAACGGTTCGAACGAGAGGGTCTGGTTTACGCTGATGACGCTACCAGCGCTTACCTGCAGCGAGTCGGCGAATCCCTGTTGCCGCGCGATCTGAATTTAGAACATGTGCTGTGGAAGTTTCGGGCGCTGAGAGACCCGGTGCCAAACGCTTTTGCGCTGCCCAACGGATCGGTTTACGTAAACACAGGGCTAATCGCTTTGCTCGATAACGAGTCGCAGTTGGCGAGCATTCTCGCGCACGAGATCACCCACGTACTCAATCGCCACACATATCTGCAAAACCGCAGCAACAGAAAAAAGATCCTGGCGATCAACATCATCAATGCGGTGGGCGCCTGGAACCCGGTTGGGGGCGTTGCGGGCCTGGCAATCGGCGTCATCGCCGCGGTGTCCCCCTTCATCCTGGTGTCAACGATATTCGGTTACAGCCGCGACCTGGAAAAAGAGGCGGACCTGAAAGGCGAGGACCTGATGGCCGCCGCGGAATATCCTCCCGAAGAAATGGTAAAGGCACTCACCTTGTTGAGCAATGATGTCGAGGGGGAACAGTTGAAATGGTTCTATAACGATCATCCTCAACTTAAGGATCGCATCGCGTATGTCACGACTTATCTGGGCAGCAAGGCGAACAAGACCACGGCAGCCGCGGAACTGAAGCGGGAAAAAAGCGCTTACCTGGCGAAAATAGAAACTGTCTCGCACCACGACATCCAGTTGGCGATCAATGCGGCGCGGTTTCGCACCGCCGTTTATTTGAGTCAAAAATTTGTCGACTTCAAGCCCGACTCAGCTGAAAATATTTTCTGGTTGGCCGAATCGTACCGCACTCTGGGTGCACGCTCGCCAGAGCTGAAAGAAAAAGAGCTTACGAACAGTTCCAAGAAGGACGCGGCCAGGAAGCGGGCCAAGCTCACGCCGGAAGAGGAAGAGCGGGAACTGATGGCCACCGACGTGGGCCAGCAGAACTGGAAGGCCAACCGGCAAAAAGCTGAAGAGCTCTACCTGAAGTCCTTAAAGCTGGATAACCCGGTTCCCATGGCGCATCGGGGACTGGGAATGCTTTACGAAAAAAGCGGCCGGACCAAAGAGGGAATTGACGAATATCAAAAATATCTCGACCTGGCCCCGGATGCTCTGGACCGCGAAAGAATTCAACGCCGCCTGCAGACGTTAAAGAGCTCCGGATCTTGACTCAAACGGCGATAGTTGTCATATGTCCTTTGATTCGATCAACGCCAGACGGGATCCCAGCATGAAACTCAAACTTTCTTGTCTCGCATTCTTTGTCCTCTTCGCCGCGATAGCTCCGGGCACTCTTTCTGCGCAGTACCTGCACCCGAAAATTACCAGTAAGGAAACCACGATCCGCAACGTTGTGGTACTGCCCGCCAAGGTTGAAATTGTTAAGCAGAGCATGAAAGGGCCGGAAGGAATGGCTGCGGAATCCGACCTGTTGAGTACCCGCATCACTCAGTTAACCACTGAAATCCTGGCGGCAAAACATATCAGCGCCCTAACTGGTGCGGCTGCCACTCTGAGCGATCCTGACAGCCAAAAGAAATACACGCTGTCTGATCTCCAATCGCGCTACGACGCGTTGTTGCCTAAGATTGCCAGGAAACCAAAGGATGTGAAGAAGGGCCGCTTCTCAATGGGCGATGAGGTGCTCAACCTGAACCTGGATAAAACAGCCGATGCGATAATCTTCATTCGCGGTCAGGGACAAAACCTGACCAAGGGAAAGACCGCGTACGCCATTCTGAATCCGTTTTCGTTTACCTTCCCTTACTTACTCCTGACTATCGGCATTGTCGATGCGCATACGGGCGAGGTTCTGGTCTTTACCCAGCCGGTTTGGCCCATCGAAGCCACCAACAAGAATGAAAAGGCCCTGCGTATGCTGATAGAGAAATCTCTGAAGAAGCTACCAGCGGCACCTTGAGTTATGGCCCGAACGTGTCGATCGGATCAGACTCCGGTCTTCAGATCTGCATACAACAAGCGGTGAAAAAGATGCTCGCCTGCTTCACGCCGAACCGACAGACGCCCTGCTTCATAGGCGCGCGAGCTCAGCCCGCGCTGAACTGATTCACAAATGTCCAAATCTTCCTGCTGAATCCGGTCGCCAACGCCGATGCTGACCTGGTTCTTCTTGTGCGCTGACTCGGAAACGTCCGCAAAATAGAAATCGAAGACTACCTCGGTGCGATCGAGAGCCAGCGGACGCACCAGATTAGTATCGAGCACGCCTTCGTAATAATTCATCATAAAGTTGGGATAGAGCCAGTAATACAAAGCTCGCCGGCCAGTTCGGACAGCGCCAACTTCATCATCCTGGTTCGGGCTGACCATGGGACTGGACTGCAAGCAGAAGCGCGCACCGTTTTCAATTGTGTAGCTGCCGTAGTCGAGCACGCTGTCGAGGCCCTTGTGCAGGTGCGGCACGTGATAGCCGCCATCAAGATAATTGTCGACAAAGACTTTCCAATTGCAGTTCAGGCTATAGCGACGGCGCTCGATCCAGTGAAGATTTTCGAAGCCCAGCCCTGTGATTTGTGAGCTCAGATCATCTCCGAGAAAATCTGTCAGCGAAGGGTTTGAATTGTTTAGAGGCGAACGTTGCTTCGGGTCGAGTTTCGCCAACACCCACTTCTCCCAGGTGGCGATTTCGACCGGCGCCAAGCCGTTGTTCGCGCGATCGAAGTTGCAGACTCCGCTGAAATCCGGCGTGCCTTTCAGTTCACCTTCAAGCGAGTACGTCCAGCCGTGATAAGGACAGCGCATCTGGGTTGCGTGTCCGGCTGGCTCGGTCATTACCGCCGCGGCATGGTGACGACAGACGTTGAAGAAACCCCGCAACTTACCGTCGCTGCCAGAAACGATCACGATCGGTTCGCCGGATATTTCGGTCGTAACGTAATGGCCCGGTTTGCGCAGTTGATCCAGGCGCGCGGCAACCTGCCATGACCGGCCAAAAACGGTTTGCTTCTCAAGTTCGAAAATCCGTTCGTTCGTGTACCAGGATGCGGGAATGGTGGAGGCTTCCGCGAGTGGCGCGTTTGGGTTGTAAGCGTCGATGATGTTGCGAAGGGAATTTCTCACGATTCTGATTTGCGGCTTCGCCGCTCGATGTGCGGAAAGGCTTTGCCTTTCCGTAAGAGCGGGGCCCTGTTAGTTAGGAGGCTACGCCTCCGGTGGACTTTGGAGGCATAGCCTCGTCGGAGTGATAAAGAGCGTGCCGGAAAGGCGGAGCCTTTCCGCACATCAGGCGGCAGAGCCGCAGTGGGCTTTCTTACACCGGTGTCGCAGTCTTATGCTTCGGATTGTAGAACGGAGTCTTCGCCACCTTCGCGCCGACCAGATGTCTGACGGCTTCAACGGTGATTTCAATTTCGATCTGCGTTCCCGGTTTTGCGTAGTCGCGTTTCACTGTCGCCAGCGCGATCATCTTTTTCAAAAGTGGCGACCAGGTAGTGGAGGTGGCTTTACCGATTTGTGATCCGTTCGCGTAAACGGGAACCGATACCCGCGAGGCGATCGGTGAGACTGAGGGCGGCAGCCCCACAGCTTCATATCGTCGTTCGACTTCGGTCCAGTCGATCTCCAACCCCACGATTTGCTTTGCCGGGCCGTGCTTAGCTTCTTTGATTAACGCTTGCCGCCCGATGAAACGACCCTTGTCGAGGTTAACCAGACGGTCCAATCCCATTTCGAAGGGCGAGTACTTTTGCTCGTCGACCAAAGCTTTCTTGCTGCTGTTGAAATCAACTTCAATCAGAAGCAAACCTGCCTCGATGCGCGCCACGTCCAAGGCCAGCATGCCCGCGGGCTTGATCTCAAAAGGTCGCCCGCGATCGATCAGGACGTCCCAGACCTTCAATGCCTGATCGGTGTCAACCCAAACTTCATAACCGAGGTCGCCCGTGTAACCCGTACGTGATATCTCGACCGGCACTCCGGCGATCGCGCCTTTGGTGACGCGAAAATATTTCAAGTTAGCGATGTCGGCATCTTCGACCACGGTTTTCAAGAGCCGACCCGAAGTTGGTCCCTGCAGGGCCAGCGCGGCGACGCTCTCTGAAATGTCCTCAATCTGCACGTCGAGTCCGGCCGCGTTTTGAGTGAACCACCGCAGACTCGGGTCCGCCGCGGTCCAGCGGTAAACGTTCTCTTCAAGCCGCGACACCGTGCCGTCGTCGATCACTTTGCCTTGCTCGTCGCACCAGGGCGTGTACACAACCTGGCCGACCGAAACCTTGCGCATATCGCGCGTGATGATGCGATCGATCAGACGGGTCGCATCTCTTCCGGTGACTCGGTACTTGAAGAGGGGCGAGATATCGATCAGCGCAGCGGCATTGCGAATCGCGTTGTACTCGTGCTCGTGATGTGTCTCGTACGCGCTGACCGTGTAGTATCCTGACCACTCGCGGTAGTTCAGACTCTCGCACAGCGGAAACGTTCGTTGATGAAATGGAGTGCCAATGGGCATGATTGTTGTCGTGGCACAGACTTCAGTCTGTGATTCTGTTGGTTGAAAAGACCACAGACTGAAGTCTGTGCCACTGTTTGTCAGAGCGTGCGATTATAAGTATGCTGACAGGTGGCAGCAAGAAATCATTTGGCCACCCCGGCATAAGCAGCACGAGAAAGAGGGGACAATTATGACAAGAAGACTCAAATTCATTCGCGCAAGTGCGTTCATTCCCGTTTCGTTGCTCCTGATCGTAAGCGTTGCGACGCTCGCGCAAAGTCAATCCAAAACCGCGAAGCGGGTCGCCGATGCAACCAGTCAGGCGCAAAAAGCCGCACAGGTTTTCACTGAAATCATGAACGTTCCCGATCAGGCCATACCTCAGAAACTGGTGGACAAGGCCGAAGCGATCGCTGTTTTCCCGAGTGTGATTAAGGCCGGGTTTATTGTCGGTGGCCGCGGTGGCCGCGGCGTCATCAGCCGCCGCGTGAAAGGTGGTTGGAGCGCGCCCGCGTTTTTCAATCTGGGCGGCGGGAGTTTTGGCTTGCAAATCGGCGCGTCGTCGACCGACTTTGTCCTGCTATTTATGAACGAGGACGCGTTGAGCGGATTGCTGCAAGACAAATTCGAGCTGGGCGGTGAGGGAAGTGTTGCCGCCGGGCCCGTGGGTCGCTCGGCCAGCGCCACGACTGACGCCCAGTTAAAAGCTGGAATTCTATCTTACTCACGAAGCAAGGGTTTGTTCGCCGGACTGGAGATCAAAGGGGTAGTGATTAGCCCGGACAATGACGACAACCTGGCTGTTTATCGGATAAAGGCGGGCGAGGTGCTTTCGCCGACCCAGCGTTGGACCATGACGAAGATGCCTGCGGGCGTGCGCATCTTTCCCCGAACACTGGGGCGATATTCTCTGCGGCGATAGTAGTGGAGTGTCCGACAAACTCTAGTTTGTCGCTGAGCCCTCGCAAGTATTTTCTTTCGCGCGCAAACGACAAACTGAAGTTTGTTGGACTTATTAACTGATTGGGAGACATATGAAGAGCCTGATAAGACGAACCTTTTTCTTTTCGATTTGCATTTCTGTGCTGCTAGCCGCTGCGGCCAGCGGCGCGAAGACCGTTGCGCAGCAGGGCCGGGAACGCAGCGCCAAAAAAGCGCGCGCCGCGGCCGAGCAATCGTCGAAGGCCGCCCGCGTGTTCGATCAGATCATGGGCACGCGCGAGAAATCCATTCCGCGCGACCTGCTTGATCGGGCCGAGGCGGTGGCGGTTTTCCCCGGAGTATTAAAGGGAGGGTTTATCGTGGGCGGTCGCGGTGGCAGTGGAGTCATCAGCCGGCGCGTGGCCGGCGGTTGGAGCGCGCCTGCATTTTTTGATCTCGGTGGCGGCAGTATCGGTCTACAGATCGGCGTGGCTTCGACTGATTACATTCTGCTCTTCATGAACGAACGCGCGGTCGATAGCCTGCTTTCCGATAAGTTTGAAATCGGCGGCGAGGGCAGTGCGGCGGCTGGGCCGGTGGGCCGATCAGCAAGCGCCTCTACGGACGCGAGAATGAACGCTCAAATCCTCTCTTATTCACGGAGCAGGGGCGCATTCGCGGGACTCGAGTTGAAAGGCGTCGTGATCAAGCCTGACAACGAAGATAATCTGCAGGTTTACGGCATGAACGCCCGCGACATTCTTACCGGCGCAGACAAGATTTCGCTGGAAAACATGCCCGAAGGCGTGCGGGTCTTTCCGCAGACGCTGGCGCGGTATTCAAAGCGAAGATGAGAAGTCGCCTCCGCTTTAGTTTCCCTGGACTACGCGCCGAAAAGTATCAGAACTCTCCCAATCAGGTTCACAGTTTTAGTTATCGAACTGAGAATGCTGGTGACGTTGTTCAGCGAATCTACAGATGCGTTGATCTGTTTCGTTGCGTCAACCGCCTGCTTCATTAGATCCGGGAATTTTGCACTGTTCGCAGCGAGTTGCCGGTTAAGCAATTCAAAATAGGCGTCTTGAAGGGCTTGGTATTCGTCTTCAAGTTCCTTAACCTTGTCCCCGCCACCCTCCTGGAATGCTTTTTCCAAAATAGCAGCCCGTCTTGTTTCGTATTTCACCAGGGATGCGTCGATGCTCTCTAGTGTATTCTCTTTTATCGTCTTACTTTGGGGTGCCGCACTCATGTCATTGTCCTCCGCTTGATTGGTGTTTGAAGAACGGTTGCAGAATGTCCACTATTCGATCGAATTCGGCTATAGCGTCCGCGTAGGAAGGATGTTGCCGGGACAACTCGTTATGGCCCTTGATGAGTTGCGTAAACGCTTCATCTACCGCGTCCATCTTTTCCTGGATCGCGCCGATCTCGTTGTCGACGCGAGTTGCCTCTTGATTTTTGTATAAGTTGACCAGGTACGGCGCGGTGGCTGGAACTTTCACGAGCTCTGCCAATTTCTTTTGATCGAAAGTCTGTGGGTTAACGCTATTGAGAGAGTTAATGTAAGAGCTCCTGCAGCGAGCGAGATAAGGTTCCCACACTTTCTCACGGTCCGCTTGCCACAAAGCCTGGTGAGCAACGATCAGAGTTGAAAGTATCGTGTTGTACTTTCGAATGTCTTTCGCTTGCTTTTTCTCAACCACAAGCTCCACCAATCCGCCAACAGCATGGCCGACCGCGTCAGGAATATTAGGTAGACCTTGCAGATCGTTAATACTCTTGTTCAATTCAGAGACGGCGGTGCCGGCCTGGTCCGGATAATTGGTGTCGGACAATTTTTGTAGTGCCGCATAGACTTTTGTCAGCTGGGAATAAAGAGCGATGCGGCTCGCGATTTCGTCGGCGTTGAGTCTGTTGTGCCTGATCGTCGGCAGGTTTGCAGCGTTCCCCTGCGGCTGCGTCAACACCGCGACGTTCAGTCTCTGATGGTAGTCGACCGACTCGTATGCTTTTAGTTCGTTAAGGGCTATGGTCGCGGCTTTACCAACGTCCTGTCCACGCAACCCGACCTTAGAGCCAAGCGATCGTACCGCACCCTCGTCGCAACCGGCGACGAGGATTAAGCATATGATGAGACACGGGCCAAAGATATGTTTTAGTCTAAAATGCACCATTTCCTCCCAGCGTGAAAGCAAATCTCTCATCCCTGCCGCACCCTTCTAACTTGGGTTCGTGCTTCGTTGAATCGAGTCGAACCCTTTTCAAGACTAGCTGAGTGCCCGGATGAATGTTTTAAAGTTCTGAAGCCTCTCGGGAACAGCATGAGGGGGGCTGCCATTCACTCGTGTAGAGACAGCGGTTACAGTGGCATCATCTGCGCCTCTATCACAGACAGTCCAGATGTTGTTTGAGTTAAAGTAGAATGCAGCTGAAGCCAGAGGATACTTCGTAGCTACCAAATCGGGGTTAGCTACGCAGTCTTCACCAACAAACGTAGAAAAGCTTGTGTAGTTGTTCTTACCCGTCAGTTGGATATAACCTCTTCCGCGGAATTTGAATCCGTCACCTGACGCTTCATCACCATTACCCATCCTGTTTGCATATACTCTGTTGGCAATTTTGGCAGGGTTGTTGGCATATGCGGCCGTGTCTACACCGCGGAAGTACTTTGGGAACACTTGCATGAGACGCGCAGCTCTGTAGTTTAGATTTTCTACAGTAGCTGTAAATCCGGTTGACTCAAGAGCGCACTGTGCCAGGAAGTGGGCCAATCTCAAATTCGTAGTAATGCCGAACTCAGCAGCAGTTTCGGGAATCTGCGCGATGACCGCGGCCGGGAGCTTCCCTGTAAGACCGGCCAGGTTCAATGCGCTGCCTGCGTCGCTGGCCACAGGGCTCGGAGGCGCGGCGTTAGCTGGATCATCATCGCCCGCCGGCCCAGCGGAGCCTCCGACTGCCGCATCGCTAGTCGCCCCGCCGCCGCCGCTGTTTGCGTCAGCGCCGGACCCGTCAACTTGCAACGCAGCCAACGTCGCTGGTCCCGCGATGCCGTCAGCCTGCAACCCTTTGCTTTGCTGAAAGGCAATCACTGCATCCCTGGTGCCCGGGCCGAAGTTCCCGTCAATTCCGTTCGGATCGAAACCGAGGTCTTTCAGTTTCTGTTGAAGATTAGTTACGTCCGGGCCTGATGAAGCTTGTCTTAGAACTGGCATGGTTCTAGCTCCTCGTTTAGATTGTCTGCCTCTTCACCTTATTGCTGCACAGGTGGTTTTCCACCAGTGGGTGGCGTAGGTGGCGTCGGCGGAGCACGCACCACGGCGGGATTCACTGATTCCTGTGGCTTAGCATTCGCGCCCCCTTGTGGCTTGGATAACAAGACCTCGGCCACCTCCTTCAGCTTTAGAACAGCCTGTGAACTGAACATGCCGATCAAAGCGGAGAAGGCGGCAAAGCCGAAGGGGCTGGTTTGCTGGAACGAAGATTGAGGAGAGAAGAATCCTCCGCGGACTACCAGATAAAAGACCAGCGCCAGCGCCGAGCCAGCAAACGGCAGCATGAAATACATCGCCAGCCAACTATTCACCAGACTCCTCTCACCTGCGTACCAGTAGACCGAGCGAAGACTGTGGACCAGAGTTCCGAGCGCTCCACCTAATATAACCAATAGCAGAAGACGCTGCTCGTCCCAAAGATCAAACTGCCACCAAAGTATCGTCACGCGGGACGGCTGGAGTGGCGTAACTGAAGGCGAAGGGGACGGAGATGGAGACGGAGAAACCTGGCTCGCCGCAGGACTAGTCCTCGGAGCAGGCGGAGAAGCGGTTTGCGTTGCAGGCGAGGTCGTTGCCGTAGGCGACGGCGTGACAGTTGCGCTCGCGCTTGGCGAGGGACTGGCGCTTGGCGGCTCGTTCCTCGATGGCGTGGGAACAGGCCATATCTTCACCAGGCAGTAAATGACAAAAAGCGTGAAGAGGACCAGATATAACGCGAGCGCAATGATTCCGACCGCGCCGGTTTCTTTGCCGCCCGGTCCCTTTCCGCCGCGGGCGCCGCCAGTAGGATCCATCCCGGGTTCGCCCCCTTCTCCTCCTTGACCCCGTGCGCCGGTGGCATCATCAGCGCGCGAGTCCTGTGGTTTAGGTTGTTGTTCGTCAAGCATGGTTGACCTCCCGGTCGGTAGAGAATCTAACTAAGGAATCGAAACCGCGTCATTGATCGAGGCAGAACCTCAACCGGTTGTTTGGCGGAAAGCAACTACGGCCAACTCAGTGCGCGAACCAAAATTTCCTTCAAACACCGTTCGGATCGAAGCGGGGCTGTTTTCTGCTTTCCCAATGAACCTCGTTTCAGTACCGGCTTTGAATCTACTGCTCCCTGTAGACAGCGACCTGCGCCTCTTCGCCGTTCAGATAAACGTCGGCGTCCTCGAAAACTACGTCAGTTCCCGGCGGCTGAGGTGTCGGGCTTGAATTGTCGACGAAAAATAGTTGCTTAGTGACGTAGACCTCACTGAACGGAACGCGCGTATAGGTCGTCTGGGTCCCTTTCGTCTCATCCTCCGCCTCGACTCGTTCAAGACCTGTTAGGCGCGCCTGAAAGGCATCTTCGTCGGCCTGACAACTATCACGCAGTTGACCCAAACTGCCATCAGCCGGATAAACTTTAACTTTGGTTTTGTCTGCCATTGGAACTCCTCTTAATGTACGGTGTCAGAACTTATTCAGTCTCATATGACCTCCGGATGCTCAAGGGCATCCGGAGGAACCCATGTTGGAGCCCACGCTAATCACCCATTCAACCAATCGGGCACTGTCCCGCTATTGAATGACCTACTGCGCGAGGTTGAGCGCTTTCATGAGCTGTTTTCTCACCGCCTCGTCATCTCTGGCCTGCTCCATCTTATCGAGCAGCAAGTCGTATAGATCTTCGGAACTCTTTTTTGAAAGATCCCCCAACTCCGCATCCGTGTAAAGCTGCTTTAGGACTTCCCCGAGTTCAGTCCGACCTTGGGCCTCGGTCGTCTTATCCAGAAGCTTTATCTTAATCGCGGACGCGCCTTTGGTGATTTTGTTAAGGTCAACTTTTTGTACTTCAGTGACAAACGGAGAGAGCTTAAGGGTCGCGGCTTTTGCCTTGGACTTTTTCGCACTTTCTCCTGCGTCCTGCGAGAGTTCCAGCAAGGCACTGTTTATCGATCCGGCATAAAGGTAGTTGACTAAGTCATCCAGGGCCGCCCCTAGCGGATATCTGTCCACCGGCAATGCCAGCCCCTTGTAAATCCCCTGAAGAACCTGAGAACGCGAATCGCGCATTTTCTGCGCGATCAGTTCGCTGGATCTCTCCCTGAAAAAATTCATGTCGATTGACTTGCGGCCACCTTTAAGCGCCGTCAGTGCGATGGCCAGGATAGTCTTAACTCTCTCACCATTAGTAATGCCCGTAGCCGCGGACAGTCCCAACTCAGTAAGGTCAGCGGCCACGTTCGAAGTCGCACGTCCGACGAATAGATCGTTCTCAAATTGGTTATAGTTATCGTCTATTAGCACCAGGCCAATGTGAATTAGCTCATTGCGGTAGATTTGCGCTTTTCGAAGGCTGGCCGCATCCCCTGCCAGAATTGCGTTGTCGTACGCGTCAGCGAGGGCCGTCAACTTGTTAGTTTCCCTTTTGATCAGCTGGTCCCTAATGGGAGCGGGCATCGGCGTCTTTGTCTTTGGGCAGCCGGTTAGGAAGAAGGCTGCGACAAGAACAGAAAGGAAGGATATGACGCGTTTCATTGGCTTACTGCTCCTTGTGATCAGGTAGTCTCGAGTTTCCCGAACTAATGACTTGTTAATGTCGGGCGCCCCCATTTAGGGCAACCTCCGGGAGCAAAGGCGGCGTCGCAACTAGAAAGTTAAGGGTGGCGATGTCGCGTTGGTTTCGTGAGAGCGCGCCGCGCAGCGCGCCGCGTAAGAACTTGGGACAGGCGCCTTATACTCTGCGAAGCTCTGGCTGTCAAGGACTATTTTGTCCCCAACGTACTTAGTGCGTTGAAGAACAGCGTGCTTGCGCGAACATACGCAAAGTGCAAAAGTTGTATCAGAGTACCTCGGCCGGAAAAAGCTTCTAATGCGCGAAAACAAACTCGAAATCTGGACCGTTGGGCACTCTACGCGACCCATCGAAGAGTTGGTAGAGGCGCTGAGATTCTTTGAGATCAAAGTTCTCGCCGATGTGCGCAGCTTTCCCGGCTCGCGACGTTATCCACAATTCAACAAAGAGCAGTTGCAGACATCGCTGGCGACAGACGGGATCGGGTACCAGCACTTCCCTGAACTCGGCGGGCGTCGCCGCGTGCGCACGGATTCACCCAATGTGGCTTGGCGCAACGATTCATTTCGCGGGTATGCCGATTACATGGAGACCGTTGACTTTCGGGAGGGCATGACACGTTTGTTGGGTGTCGCACGTGAGCACCGCACCGCGATCATGTGTGCGGAAGCAGTCTGGTGGCGCTGTCACCGCAGTTTGATTTCGGATTACCTGAAAGCGAAAGGTGTGGAGGTCACGCACATCATGGCGCCGGGAAAATCCGAGGCTCACCCTTTTACGGCAGCGGCGCGAATCGTGAATGGCGAGCTTTCATATCGTGGCATTCTGGAAGACTAGCGGATTTCCCGGATTGTCGTTCATCCAACAAGAGAAGATAATGGCGGACACTGGATTAATCCATGAGCGTCGAACATTACATAACCCATCGCTGCGAGCGTTGTGATCGCGAAACCACGCACGTCGTCGAGTCCCTGGGCCCGGACAATCGGCCGCATTACTCATGCTGGGACTGCGTTGCGCGTGACGACAAAGGATTTAATCAAAAGCCAGGCTGGCGCAGAGCCCATCGCACCCAGCGCTATCAACCGGTAGGCGAGTCTTAAGAGTGGCACGGGCGTCCCGCCCGTGAACCACGCGCAAGATGCGCGAGCCACGCCTGAGCCCGAACTATTTTCCTTTGTGAATGTCGTGGGTCTGTTCCCACTCTTCCCCGTCACGAGCCAGCAAGTCGTCAGCTTCTTTCGGACCCCAGGTCCCAGCCTTGTAGTTCGGGAACGCCGGCGCCGGTTCAGAATTCCACGCAGCCTGGATCGGAGCGACCACACTCCACGCGGCCTCGACCTGATCGGCGCGCTGAAACAACGTCGCGTCTCCCATCATGCAATCATGCAAAAGGCGTTCGTAGCCGGTGCTGGGCGTGTTCCCAAAATAATCTTCATAATCAAAGTTCATGTCGACCGCGCCGATTTTCAGAATTGGTCCGGGAACTTTGGCGCCAAAGCGCACGGTGATTCCTTCGTCCGGTTGAATGTGCAGCACCAGTTGATTGCTCGAGAGTCGATCCACGGGCGTGTCGCGGAACAGCACGAAAGGCGCGCGCCTGAAGTTGATCGCGATTTCGGTGTCGCGTGCGGCCAGGTGTTTGCCGGTGCGCAGATAGAAAGGAACGTCGGCCCAACGCCAGTTGTCGATCAGAAGCTTGAGCGCGACGAATGTTTCCACGGCTGAATTGGGAGCGACGTTGGGCTCGCTGTGGTAAGCGGGAACCGGCTGGCCATCAATTTCGCCGGCGTCATACTGGCCGCGCACTGCGCGTCGGCCCGCTTCCTCAGTCGATGGGCATTGAATAGCGTGCAGAATTTTTGTTTGCTCATCCCGAACGGCGTCAGCCTTAAAAGAAACCGGCGGCTCCATCGCGGTCAGCGTCACCAACTGAAGCAAGTGGTTCGGCACCATGTCGCGCAGCGCTCCAGCCTCTTCATAGTATCCGCCACGGTGTTCGACGCCGACCTTCTCAGCCGCGGTGATTTGCACGCTGTCGATGTACGTGCGGTTCCAGATCGGCTCGAAGATGCCGTTGCCGAAACGAAATACCAGAATATTCTGCACGGTCTCTTTGCCGAGGTAGTGATCGATGCGATAGATCTGGTGCTCGTCCAACACCTGTTTGAGCGCCTGGTTCAGCTTGCGGGCCGACTCGAGATCGCGGCCGAAGGGCTTTTCGATCACTACCCGCCGCCAGTGATTGTCTCCCTCGTGAGTCAACTCGACAGACCCAAGTCGTTGCACGACCGGAGCAAAGTAATCCGGCGCGGTGGCCAAATAGAAAAAGTAGTTGCCCTGCGTGTTCCGCTCGCTGTCGATCCTGGTCGTCATTTCTTTCAGACTGGCGAAGGTCTGGTCGTCATTAAAATCGCCAGAGAGGTAGTAGAGCCTTTCTTCCAGCCACTGCCAGACTTCGGGCTCTATGTCGTTGGTAGCGAATTCACGCATTTCATCGTTAAGTCGTTTTCTGAACTCGGCGTCATTCATTACCGCGCGCGCGACACCGATGACCGCGAAATCGTCGGGCAACAAATTGCTTTTCTTGAGATTGTAGAGTGCGGGGATCAGCTTCCGCATGGTGAGGTCACCGGCCGCGCCGAAGATCACCATGATGCACGGTGGATCGATGTGTGGTGTGTCGTCTGTCATTTTGCTTGCTTCGGAAGTCCTGCTAGGGCTTACCACCAGAGTGCGGCTCAATATGTCCGCCAAACTTCTGCCGCATCGCCGACAGGATCTTTTCGGCGAATGTATGTTCCTGTCGAGAACGAAAGCGCGTGTACAGCGCGGCGCTCAGCACCTCAGCGGGAACCGCTTCCTCGAGCGCGGCCATGATCGTCCAACGTCCTTCACCCGAATCCTGAACGTACCCGCTGTAATTCGCAAGCTCAGGATCTTCGACCAGGGCCATCGCCGTCAGATCAAGCAGCCACGATGAAACGACACTGCCGCGGCGCCAGACTTCCGCGATATCCGCGACGTTCAAGTCATAGCGATGCTCTTCCGGCAGGTCTTTCGAGTTAGCGTTGTGAAAAATGTCGAAGCCTTCCGCATAAGCCTGCATCAAGCCGTATTCGATCCCGTTGTGGACCATCTTGACGAAGTGACCGGCGCCCGACGGACCGCAGTAAAGATAGCCATCCTCTACGGTGCCGGTTGTGGCTTCGCGTCCCGGCGTGCGGGGAATGTTTCCGCGACCGGGCGCGAGCGTTTCGAAGATTGGATCGAGATGGCGAACGGTGTCTGCCGGGCCGCCAATCATCATGCAGTAGCCACGCTCTAGTCCCCACACGCCGCCGCTGGTGCCCACGTCGACGTAATTGATGGCCTGGTCGCGCAATGCTTGTGCGCGGCGCGCATCATCTTTGAAATAAGAGTTGCCGCCATCGATGATGATGTCGCCTCTTTCCATGCGCGCCGCCAAATCGGTCACTGTTTTCTCAGTCGCGTTGCCGGCGGGAACCATGATCCAAACGGCGCGCGGCTGCGTGAGTTTGCCGATGAAGTCGTCAAGCGACTGAGCGCCGATTGCGCCCTCGCCCGCAAGTTGCTTCACGTTGTCGGGGTTCATGTCCCAGACGACGCAGTCATGTCCACCACGCATCAGACGTCGCACCATGTTCGCGCCCATGCGGCCCAGACCAATCATTCCCAGTTGCATAGTCAGTACGTCTCCTCAGTTGCACCTGAAAGTCTTGCGGCAGAGCCGCGTCCCCGAATTCACAATAACGCCCTCTTGATTTCTTGTTTCAGTCTTTCCAAACCGGCATTCACATCCGCGCCCAGATGCACGCGCAACGCCCGCCGGCCGCGCTCCGCTAAGACTTCAAAGTCACCGCGAGCTTGCGCAGCTTTCACGATTCCAAAGGTGTACTTCTGTCCCGGGACGGACAAGTCCGCCGCGTCATCGCAGGTGATCTGAAGAAACACGCCCGTGTTGGGTCCGCCTTTGTAAGCCTGTCCGGTTGAATGCAGAAAGCGCGGACCAAAGCCCAGGCAAGTGGCGACATGTTTCGTGTCGCGCACGGCATGACGGGCTGTTTGCAAAGCTCGTTCGTGCGCTTCGTTCCTCTCTACGTAAGCCAGCAACGCAAAGTAATCGCCTGGTTGCAAACGATCCAGATGCGCTTTGAAGTATCCGCTCAACGAATGATCCCGGGCGTTCAAAGTCTGGCTGTTGGTTTCATCAGCGAATAACTTAATCCCTTCAGCTTCAAAGATCGGAGTTTCAGCGGGCAATGAACCGCTGCGCTCGTATTCTTCGGTGAGCTTCTTAGTCGCAATTTTGCTTGCCTCCACGTCGGGTTGATCGAATGGATTGATGCCGATGATCGAGCCCGCGACCGCCGTCGCGATCTCCCAGCGAAAGAACTCCTGGCCGAGATTGTAGACGTCAGGCAGGGAGATCCGCACGACTGGTTGACCCGCGCGTTCGAGTGCGTCAATGGCCGCATCTGTTGCCGACTCTGCGTCGGATTCTAACTTCAGATAGACGAATACGCGGTCGTCGCCGTAAGCGTCCGGCGAAGCCAGTGATTCCCGATTAACTGGAATCAAACCTTTGCCATCCTTGCCGGTTGACTCAGCCAGCAATTGTTCCAACCACGCGCCGAGATCGTAAATTCCTGGCGAAGCCGTGATGGTGATTTTATCTCGATGTTGATTGTGCGCGACGCCGAGAACCGCGCCGAGAACAACGCCAGGATTCTCGCGCGCCACGATTTCTGGTCCGCAAACTCTGACCATCGCGCCGGTGCGATCCAGAAACTTCGCCACCTCGACGCCGGTGGCCGCTGCCGGGGCCATGCCGAAATCAGAAAGCGCGGAGTAGCGACCACCGATGGTTGGCACGCCCAGGAAGATCTTACGGAACCGATCGCTTTCGGCTGCCTGTCGAAGTCTTGAACCCGGATCAGTGATCGCCACGAACTGTTTGCCGACTTCATCGTTGCCGACAGCCTGCCGCGCACGCTCGAAAAAATATTGTTTGAAGATGTTCGGTTCGAGCGTCGTGCCTGACTTGCTCGAAACTATGAACAGCGTGTTGGCCAGATCGATTTTGTCTTCGAGCGACTTGATTTGCGCCGGGTCGGTTGAGTCGAGGACGTGTAGTTCCGGAAATCCGTCAATCTTACCGAAAGACTTGCGCATCACTTCGGGGCAGAGACTGGAACCACCCATGCCCAGGAGCAGAACGTGCGAGAACTTCGCGTCTCTTACTTCTTCGGCAAAGTTAGCGAAGCGCCGACTTACCCTTTTCTGCTCATCGACGATACTCAACCAGCCGAGCCACTTGTCTTCATCTTTGCCCGTCCACAGAGAAGCGTTGCCCGCCCAAAGTCTCTTAATTTTGTGATTAGAATCCCAATCTGTGAGGGATGCTTCGACTTCTTCGGATAGCTCTTGCGGCAGAGAGAACGTCTGAAGATTGATGTCAGGTGCCATAGCGCGCTTCCCCGGCTCTAGTGACGTCTTTCTCCCTCTCCCTTTGGGAGAGGGTCGGGGAGAGGGCGTGATGTTGAGCCGGCTTACTCCCTCTCCCCAGCCCTCTCCCAAGGGGAGAGGGAGTCTTACAGCAGACTGCTCTAGGGCGCGTGTGCGGAACGCGTCGTGGCCAAACTGCGGAGGCTTTCAGTATAAGGAGGCCGGGCAACACCACGATCAGTGATGATCGCGGCGATCAATTCATTGGGGGTGACATCGAAAGCAAAGTTGCGCACGGCAACTCCGTCGGGGGTGAGCTGCTGATCTCGAATGTGCGTAACTTCCTTTGCGTTGCGCTCTTCAATTGGAATCTGTTCTCCGGATGCGGTCGCAAGATCGACGGTTGATATCGGCGCCGCAACATAGAAGGGAATATTATGTTGCCTGGCCAGCACTGCCACCATGTAGGTTCCGATCTTGTTGGCCGTATCACCGTTGGCGGCGATGCGATCCGCGCCCACGACGACGCAATCGACTTTGCCCTGCTTCATCACATGACCGGCCATGTTGTCGGTGATCACCGTCACCGGGATGTTATCTTTGGCCAGTTCCCAGGCAGTCAGGCGCGAGCCCTGTAGAAATGGTCGCGTCTCATCCGCAATCACGGCGACGCGTTTGCCGGCATCGATTGCGCCGCGAACCACGCCCAGTGCCGTGCCGTAGTCTCCGGCCGTGGCCAGAGCCCCGGCGTTGCAGTGCGTCAGCACCGTGGCGCCGTCGGCGATTAACTCGCCGCCAAATTTTCCCAGCGCGCGATTTGAAGCGATGTCTTCGTTGAAGATTGCCTGCGCTTCGCTGATAAGTCGCTGCTTGATCTCCTCAACGTCATGGGTCTCTGTTTTAGCTTTCTGAAGCGCTCCCCGCATGCGCTCGATGGCCCAGAACAGATTAACCGCAGTCGGCCGGGTCGCCTCCATGACTTTGCAGATGAACTTGAAATCGTATTCAAGGTCCGCGACGGAAGTTCCCACCGACTGGCTGGCTCCCAGCGCCAGACCCATCGCCGCGGAAATTCCGATCGCCGGCGCGCCGCGCACGACCATCTTCTTGATGGCGTCCGCGATTTCTTCGTACGAACGCAGCATCAGATATTTCTCTTCAGTGGGCAGCAGACGCTGATCCAGCATGCGCACGCCTTCATTAGTCCATTCGACGGTCTTGATCATCGGGTCCCGTAATCGAGTTTGATTTGAAGTTCAGCGGGAATCTTACTTGAGCAAGTGGCGCATGGCAAAGCAATGCAATGCGGAAGCCGTAGGGTTAGTTCATATTCTGAAGGAACAGACCGACTTGGTACCGGAACCTGTCGATGATGTCCTTGCGAGAATCTTCCAGGAGCTTCGTGCCTGCGGCACAGCCGCGATTGGTCCTCTTACACCTCAGCAGTTGCGGTGTTCGCACTCGTCTTCAGTTCCGCTGCAATCTCGCGCACCTGGGCCGTATGCCTGACCTCGTGACCGCCAACAAACAGAAGCCATTGATAAAGATTGATCGGTCCCAGCACCAGATGCGGTTGGATGACTTCGCCCAACGCCAGGCCATCGCCGGCCAGCGCCGCGGCGCGGAGAGCTGCTCGGGTTTGCTCCAACGCCGTCCAAGCCGCTGTAGCGTTGAGATCGCCTCTTGGGCTGACCTGCTCCGGCGCGCTTTTCCGTTCGGTACGGTCGGCAATCAATTCGAGCGGCAGGCTATTCATGACTGAAGACGTCTCGGTTTCTGGTCCCAGCCCTCCGGCGCGCGCATCAACGACCCATTTAGTCATCCCGCGGCCAATTCGTTTCTCGATCATGACAAGGTGTTGCAGCACCTGGCCGACCGACCAGCGATCAGTCCCCGGCGATTCGTCGCGCCGGGCGGCCGGAACAAGTTCGACGGCCTCGCGCAGCGAACTTCGTTCGGTGTCGAGATAATTAAGCACTTCTTCAAGTCGTGGATGCATCGATAGGTTCTCCTGTACCTTTTCAATATCACTACGGAAACTCTCAGGTCAACCGGAGGACAGGTCAACTCATTGGGAGCGCGAACGTCCCGTCCGCCGGGGCGTGCGCAGCACGCTTAATTCGTCTTTGAAGCCATTTCCCGAACATTTTCGCGCTGCGCGCTCAGTGCGGACGCGACGTCCGCGTTCCCAGTTTCCACATCCGCACTCCGACGAAAAGGCGACTTCCGGTTCGCAAACTTTAACTAGCAATCAAACATTTTTGACTTCAGCAGGCACGCGTGGTAACGTGCGTTTTCAATCGAACGCCAGTTCTTTTAAATGCGTCTTGGGTGTCCCGCGTTGAGCGGGAAGAAAAGGGAAGCGGGTGAGAATCCCGCGCGGTCGCGCCACTGTGAAGATCGTCGCTACCTAGTGACGATGCAAAAGCCAGAGACCTGCCCGGACGCTGTTTGCAGCTTTCGAACGCCTCGCGCAAGGGTGTTCAGGCCGCTCCGGGGAATTCCCTTTTTCGGAAAAAGATCCCGTCGCCAGCCTGTCGCTTTCGCGTGGCAGAAGAGGTGACGGGATTTTGTATTTCCAGTCTAGAGACAAGCGCGGTGAGGTTCAGGTAGCCGCGAGGAGTCCGCGTAGCGGACGGCCGAGAATAGCCCAGCGATTTATCGCTGGGTACGAATCGTCATTAAGAATGTTAGTCCGCGCAGCGGACGACCGAGGGCCCGTCAATTACCCGTGCCGCCGTATTCAGTCGCCCGCTTCACGGGCTCAGAGGCAAGTATCTTCCCCTGATCCCAGCGCTGGAAGTGCTGGGCTATTTTCATTCGTCCGCTTCGCGGACTTTACTTCATACTTCCCTCAGGGAAACTTCACGCTCATGGTTTTGGTCATGCTCGGCGTAATGATCACCACCGCTTGCTACAAATCACAAAATCAAAATCCATCAACGACCAGTGACCAAACCCGCGAAGTCACAGACGAAGCGGGCCGCCGCGTGCAATTACCGTTGCGCATCGATCGCATAGTTTCGCTCGCGCCTAATCTCACGGAGATAGTATTTGCGGTCGGCGCAGGTGATCGTCTGGTTGGCCGCACCAGGTACTGCGATTACCCGGCAGACGCGAAGCAGGTTCCGGAAGTTGGCGACACGATGACGCCCAGCATTGAGCGGATCATCGCCTTGAAGCCGCAAATTGTTTTGATTTCCACCGCCTCGCAGCTTGAAGCCTTTACCCGGCAACTCAACGAACAGAGGATTGCCGTTTACGTGACCAATCCACAAAGCCTCGAAGGCGTTTTTCGTTCTATTCAAACCCTGGGCGACTTATTTGGCGAACACGGACAGGCTGCTAAGCTGGTCGCGGACTCACGCCGGCGCTCGGAAACGGTCCAGGCGGCAGTAAAGCAAGTCAACCCAGTCAAAGTTTTCTACCAGGTCTCCGGTGAACCTCTCTACACAATTGGCCGCGACGCTTACCTGACCGATCTAGTGCGCCGCGCGGGTGGAGTTTCGGTAACGGCTGACGTGCCGGGCGCCTTCCCACGGTTCAGCGATGAATCCGCGTTGGCGGCGCGACCGGAAGCGATCATTCTGCCCAGTGGCGGTTCAATGGGCACGGCAAATTCAACCGTGGCCGCGTCGCTCAAGAATTCGCCGGCAGCATTGAATAGTAGAGTCTACAGAATCAACGACGATCATCTTTCGCGTCCGGGCCCGCGACTTGTTGACGGATTGGAAGAGATGGCGCGAGTGCTGCATCCGGAGGCATTCAAGTGATGGGCGCTGGGCAACGTGTTGCTCTGCGGCTCTGCCGCCCCACATTGCGGAAAGGCTTCGCCTTTCCGGCTGAATCTCTTTTGATTGAGGAGGCTACGCCTCCGGCGCGAGGCGTAGCCTCGCAAATAGTGAGGAAGGGCTAGCCGGTAAGGCAGAGCCTTACCGCAGTGTGCGGCGGCAAAGCCGCATAACTTTTTACTAATGAGTAGAACGTCAAAATCAAACGAGTCAGGACGCGCGACCTTTGGTCGAACGCTTTTGATCTGCGGCGTCCTGCTTCTCCTCCTCGCCATCGTATTCGTATTAGCCTCGCTGCTGGGAAGCCAGCGGCTTCCGCTTACCAGTTCGCTTTGTGCGTTGGCCGGCGGATCAAATTGCGGGCTTTCTTCCGAACAGCAGGCAATCCTGTTTGATCTGCGCTTGCCGCGCATCCTGCTCGCCGGAGCGGTTGGGATGTGTCTGGCGTCGGCGGGCGCCGGGTACCAGGCGCTGTTGCGCAATCCGCTGGCGGAGCCTTACTTGCTCGGCATCTCGAATGGCGCGGCGGTGGGAACGATGATCGCGCTGGTGTTTTTCGGTGCGCACGAGTGGAGCCGCCCCGTGATGGCGTTTGCCGGAGCGCTGCTCGCCACGCTGGTGGTCTATCAACTCGCCCGCGGACGCACCGGCGCGACGCCGGAACGGCTGATACTCGCCGGAGTAATCGTGACGACGTTTCTTTCGTCGGCGATCGTTTTCATTACCACGCTGATGGATGCGACCCGCATTCGCTCGTTCACGTTCTGGTTGCTGGGCGACCTGTCGGGCACCACGACGAGCCTGCTGGCGATCGCACTGATCGCGGCGGGTGTTGGCGTCGGCATACTCGCCATGAATGCGCGGTCCCTGAACCTGATGATGTTGGGAGAGCGCGACGCTTTCGATCTGGGAGTCGAAGTTGGACGGGTCCGGTTAACTGTCTTTATCGCCGCCAGCCTCCTGGTCGGCGCCTCGGTCGCGTCGAGTGGATCGGTGGGCTACGTCGGCCTGGTGGTGCCGCACCTGGTGCGCCTTTCTCTGGGTAGCGACAACCGCGTGGTGATCGTAGCTTCAGCCCTGGCCGGGGCGGCGTTTGTGATTGTCGCCGACACGATTGCGCGGACGATCATCGCGCCGCGCGAATTGCCGGTGGGAGCAATCACCGCATTGATCGGCGCGCCGCTGTTTATTTATTTGCTGAAGCGCGGGTGAACTGTCGTGAAGACGAACTGTCGTTTAGAGGCGGGCTACTGCCCGCCTGACTTGGGCGACCCGGATCAAAGGCGGGCGGTAGCCCGCCACTAAACTCAGGATCAATGATCTGAAATGCTCGAAGCGAAAAACATCACGGTGAATTACGGGGCCCGCGCCGCCGTCGTCGACGTCTCTCTGCGCGCCGAGCCGGGTGAGTTGATCGCAATCATCGGGCCGAATGGCGCCGGCAAATCCACTTTGTTGCGCGCGCTCAACAGCAGCGTTAGGACAACGCGCGGAGAAGTTCTGCTCGATGGCAGACCGCTGGAATCCTATGCCCGCCGGGCGGTCGCGCGCCGCATCGCGGTGGTGGCCCAGGAAGCAGAACTGCGATTTCCGGTGACGGTGATGGAGTTCGTGCTCGGCGGTCGTTACGCGTGGTCGAGCGCGTGGGGTTGGGAAACCGAGCGAGATGTTGAGCTGGCCCGCGGCGTTCTGCGTGAGACTGAATTGGAAGATTTTGAGACGCGCTTGATGAATGAACTGTCCGGCGGCGAACGCCAGCGCGCAGTTGTCGCGCGGGCGCTGGCGACCGACGCCAAAGTATTTCTGCTGGACGAGCCGACCGCGAATCTCGATCTGGCTCACCAGGCCACCATGCTGAGATTGGTGCGTGGCCGTTGTGACGATCGTGAAAGCGCGGCCGTAGTTGTCACTCATGATGTAAACCTGGCGGCGGAGTTTGCCGATCAAGTGATGCTCTTGAAAGATGGCCGTGAGATTGCCTTCGGGCCGCCGCCGCAAGTCTTCACGCCAGAGTTGCTGAGGAAGGTTTTTGATTTAGAGGTGTTGGTTGACGCGCATCCGGTAACGGGCGCGCCCAGAATTACACCGGTGCACGTAATTTCCGGCAAGCTTTAGTTTGCCGAAGATGCTTGCAACTTTGAAACGCGCAGACCGCAAGTCTGTGCCAACATCAACCGTTGAGAGGCGAGACAGGGAAGGCGGTGCAAAGCCGCCACTGCCCGCGCAACTGTAAGCGGTGACAACACTCCGCAGGCTTTAGCCACTGCGCGACCAGCGTGGGAAGGCGCGGAGAGTTGGCGAATCGAGAGGATTCACACCGCGAGCCAGGAAACCTGCTCGCCGCTCACTTCAAGCTCGCACTGCGACGGGCAGGAGAAGCTAAGAATGAAAAGAACAGAGTATTGGAAGAAGCAAGTTGCCTCACCCTTAGTTCACATTTCCAAGATCGACTTTCAAACAACCGCGAAGCGGTTGCGTAACAAAGCCCAGGGTTGGAGCGTGTTAATTCTAATCCTCGCTTTGGCTGTGCTCACCTTTGCGCAAGGCAATCCTGCCGCAATCACCGGCCGGGTAACGGACCAGCATGGCGCCGGCGTTGCCGGCGCCGAGGTGCAACTACGTTCACGCAGCGGCGCGCAATCACTCGCGGTTACCGACGACAATGGCGCGTACTCGTTTCGGAATGCGGCCCCGGGCAATTACATAATTGAAGTAAGCGCGAAAGGCTTCGCGAGCTTTACGTCAAGCGAACTCAACCTCGCCCGCGGTCAATCGCTCACGAATGATGTGAAGCTCTCGGTCGAAGCGGTAAGTGAAAATGTAGTCGTAACCGCGACCGGGACTGCCCAGCGCATTGATGAGGTTTCAAAGGCAGTCACCGTACTTGACGATCAATCGATCGAAGCAAGGCGCGAGCTGACTCTGCCTGAAAGCCTGCGGGGTACACCCGGAGTCCGGGTGCAGCAGCAGGGATCGATTGGCGCGTTGACCTCTGTCAGGCTGCGCGGACTGCGGACCTTTGATACCGCGATTCTGCTCGATGGCCTGCGGGTGCGCGATGCGTCGGACATCAACGGATCGGCTGCGGTAGTGATTCCTGATCTGCTTCCTGCCGATCTCGATCGGGTCGAAGTGTTGCGCGGATCGGGCTCGTCGATTTACGGCACGAACGCGATCGGCGGCGTGATTAATCTGGTCCCAAAGACCGGCACCGGCCGATCACATTTCGAATTTGGCTTTGACGGCGGCAGCCTGGCGCTCTTCCGCGAGCGATTTCGGGGCGCAGGTGGAATTGGAAAACGCGCCGGATATAGCTTTGGCCTCACGCGCCTCGACGTGCGACGCGGCGTCGATGGCAACGATGAGTACGGTAACACTGTCGGCGTCGGTCGCTTTCAATTCAACGTCACGCCGACGGTAACGATCAGCGCCAACTTCTACGGTACGATCGCGAATGGCCGAATCAACGACAGTCCCTTCGCGCTTCCGGCGGCGTTCACCGGCGGCACATATCCGGCTGCCGTCGAAGGCACAACTTTCCATAGCGACATCAACAACCCCGACGAGGGCCGGCGCAATCGCGTACTGGTCGGCTCAGTCAGACTGTCGCAGCAGGTAAGCGACAAGTTGTCGTACTCGATCGCCTATCAGCATGTCGGAAACCAGCGACGCAACTACAATGGCCCGGCTATCGATCCTAAGTTTGCCCAGTTCTATCCCTTCGGCGATTTTGCTTTTGCCAGCTACAACAATGGAACGACGGACACGCTCGACGCCCGGTCGAACCTTAGATTAGGACGCCACAACCTCGCGACCGCCGGGTTCGAGTACGAGGGCGAGTCGATATTCCAGTCCGCCGTGCCATCCTTCAGTCCGGTTAACAACACGACTGACCGCCAGCGCACGTTTGCCCTGTTCGGACAGGACCAGATCTTTTTGCTGTCAGATCGTCTGCAGATTTCCATCGGCGTGCGCGGACAGTGGTTCAGAGTGCGCGCGGCGGACCGGCCCGGCTTTCTGGGGACCATCAAGCCCGAGCGATCACTGACTGGCGATGGCTCGGTGGCTTACTTTGTGCGCTCTTCGGGGACGAAAATTCGCGCTCATGTGGGCAACGGTTTTCGCGCGGCTTCGCTATTCGAGAGATTCGGGCAGGGAACCTTTTCGACTTTGGGGTTTCGGCGCTTTGGCGATCCGACCCTGCGCGCTGAACAATCGATCAGCTTTGACGCCGGCTTTGATCAGCGGATCGCGCGGGACCGAGCCCGCTTTGGCGCGACGTACTTTTACACTCACTTGAATCGGGTGATTGCCTTCAACAACAACTTCGGCGTTGATCCGCTTGGATTAGGCAGGTTCAGTGGATTCGAGAACCGGCCCGGAGGTGTTTCGCGCGGCCTCGAGACTTATCTGGAAGCCGCCCCGTGGCGTAATGCTAACTTGCACGCATCGTATACCTACACGAACAGCGATCGCTTCGTGTCTGGCCGCGGCCTGCAACCAGAGTACGTGATTCCCCGACATCTTCTCGGCTTGAATCTGACGCAACGGTACCGCTCGTTCCTCTTCAGCTTTGATCTGAACCGCACCGGGGCTTACCTCGCGCCAGTATTCGAGAATGACTTCCCGTTTCGCACTGCCGAGCTGACTTTTCCCGGATACACGAAAGCGGATCTGTTCGGTAGTTACGAGCGCCGGCTATCCGAGCAGGTGGTGATGACTTTCTTTGGCGGCGCGGACAATCTTTTCAAAGCCAGGTATTTCGAGAACGGCTTTCGGGCGCCGGGGATTGTCGGCAGAGGGGGGATCAACCTTCGGTTTTAACTAATTAGGGGCGCTAGATGGTAAAAGCCGCCGAACGGAAGAAACTATGGAGGACAATGCACGGTGACTGACAGCACCAGAGAGACGGGCATCAAAGGACCACCCGAGACTAAAGCAACAGGTTGGGTTCCCGACGCTCGACCCGGTAATGCTGGCGGCATCGGCAACACTACAGTGTTGATGTCGTGGAGCGGTGGCAAAGACAGTTGCCTCGCACTTTATGAGATTCAGCGGTCGGCGAGCTATCGCGTGGCGGCGTTGTTGACGACAATGACGCGCGATTACGATCGGATTAGCATGCATGGAGTGCGTCGCCTGCTGCTCGAAAAACAGGCCGGCAGTTTGGGCCTGCCGCTTCATCAAGTGCTCATTTCAAAAGGAGCAACCAACGAAGAATACGAAACGAAGCTGATAGAGGCGGTCTCGGCGTACAGTGATCAAGGCATAGACTCGGTCGTGTTTGGCGACCTCTTTCTCGAAGACATCAAAACGTATCGGGATCAGTTCCTGGCGCGGCATGGCTTGCGCGGGATCTATCCCGTGTGGATGCGAAACACCACGGAGCTCATTAAGGAGTTTATTGAATTAGGATTCAAAGCGATTGTCATCTGCGTCGACCCTAAGGCTCTGGACGAGTCATTTGCCGGAAGCATAATCGATGATGAATTTCTCGCTTCGCTTCCGGCGAACGTCGATCCTTGTGGAGAGAATGGAGAGTTTCATACTTTTGTTCTTGATGGGCCAAACTTTGCTCAACCGGTAGAATTCTCAGTTGGCGAAACGGTCTCAAGAGATGGCTTCTGGTTTTGTGATTTACTGCTGCAGTGATACGGTCCTGATTCCTAAGCAGCAGGTAAAAGAGAATCCCGGGCTTAGAGGAGAAACCAACAATGTCGAGACCTCGATTTGTCGTACTCGCTTTGATCATTCTGGCGGCGGCGGCTTCGCGCTTGATTCCGCACCCGCCTAATTTCGCATCGATCACCGCGGTGGCCCTTTTCGGTGGAGCATATCTCACCAACAAACGGCTAGCGTTGATCGTGCCACTAGCCGCGCTGCTTCTGAGCGATCTTGTTCTGGGCTTTTATAGCCACATGGAGATCGTTTACGGAGCGTTCCTCCTGGTGGTTTGCCTTGGCTTCTTGCTGCAAAGGAAGCGTTCGGCGCTGCGAATTGCCGGAGCAACTCTGGCAGGTTCGGTCGTGTTCTTTGTGGTGACCAACTTCGGTGTCTGGGCCTTTGAATCGCTGTATCCCAAAACAGCGGCGGGCCTGCTGGCTTGCTACGTGGCAGCGATTCCGTTTTTCCAAAACACTCTCGCCGGCGACGTTCTCTACACGGCGGTGCTGTTTGGTGGCTTTGCGCTGGCCGAGAAGCTGTTTCCGATCCTGCGCGAGCGTGATCTGAGACACGCACAATCAGCGTAAACAAGAATGACGAACGCACGGATTGTTTCCTTTCTACCTTCCGCGACCGAGATGGCGTGTGCTCTGGGTCTCGGCGATCAACTCGTGGGCATCACACACGAGTGTGACTATCCGCCTGAAGTCGAAGGCAAGCCGGTCGTCGTTCGCAATGTTCTTCCGATCGAGAAGATGAGCCAGCCGGAGATTGATGCGGCCGTTACGCAGCGAATGCGAGACGGCCTGAGTCTTTACCAGGTGGATGAGAAGCTGTTACAAGAACTCGCTCCCGATATCATCATGACGCAGGACTTGTGTCAGGTCTGCGCGCCTTCAGGGAATGAAGTAACTCAAG
This sequence comes from Blastocatellia bacterium, assembly GCA_003168335.1. Lineage (GTDB taxonomy): Bacteria > Acidobacteriota > Blastocatellia > Pyrinomonadales > Pyrinomonadaceae > UBA11740. The sequence goes on from PMSM01000005.1 coordinate 182,962, forward strand.
CCCTGGAACTGCTGCCGAAGAAACCGCAAATCCTTTGGCTGACGCCGAAATCGCTGGAAGAAATATTCGATAATCTCCGCGAGTTAGGACAAGCAACTGACCGCGTGAAAGAGGCTGAAGAATTAATCGCAGTGGGCCGCGCTAGATTGGAGAGAATTGCGAGCATCACACGCAATCTGTCGGATCGCCCGCGGGTCTTCTGCTTGGAATGGCTCGACCCGGTCTATTGCAGCGGCCACTGGATGCCGGAGATGGTTGAGATAGCAGGCGGCGTGGATGCGCTTGGTCGCAAGGGAACGGATTCAGTTCGTATTCCCTGGGAAGATGTTTTGAAGTGGGCGCCGGAAGTGCTAATCATCACACCTTGCGGCTTCAATCTGGATAAGGTGATCGAGCAAACGGCACAACTCTTCAACAATCCGGGATGGTCGGAGCTTCCAGCCGTGCGCGACGACCGCGTATACGCGGTGGACGCAAATTCTTATTTTGCGCGCCCGGGACCGAGAGTCGTAGACGGCACAGAGCTTTTGGCGCATCTGATTCACCCCGAATTTTTCCAATGGGAAGGTTCGCCAGAAGCATTTCGCCGTGTCGAATTCTCAAACGCTGTTCCCACGAGTTTCTCAGTCGCCGGTCCTTCTTGAGGAATGACAGTGAGCGCCAGCGAACAAATCATTTCAGATCCATTCCGCGATCAATCAAACCGGAAGAACTGCTCAAACTGTGGCCTAACTTTCACGTGCGGTCCCACGTCTGGAGACCAGGGTTGCTGGTGTGAGGCGCTGCCACACGTCTCTTTAGTTGCTGGCGCGGAGCAAGACTGTCTCTGTCCCGAATGTCTAACCGAAGCAATTGCAAACCTGCCCAGAGCGGACGCGGACATTTCCACCTTGACCCACTCCACAATAACGTTACCGCCTACGCTCATGCAGGGTGAGGATTACTATTGCGAAGGACCCGCGATCGTTTTCACCGCGCGCTATCATTTGCGGCGCGGCTACTGTTGCGAGAGCGCATGCCGCCACTGTCCGTACGGAGAAGTGGAAGCGAAAGACCTGATGATCGAGTAAGGTAAGTGTCGGAAGCCCGCGCGTAAGCAAGGGCGACGCTATTGCCAGTCGGCTATAGCTTTCCGAACTGCCGCTCGCGGCCATTTTCTCCATGATGAGTGCTCGCGGGTCAGGCCCTCCCTGACGGTCGGGCTTCAGACATTGAGACAAAAGCACAACGAAGTGCGTGTGTCACGCGGACGCCGAAGCTCCGGTAACACACGCGCTCCATTCTTTTTGAAAGTGGCCCCCGAAAAAAATACTAGGTCAGCTGTCGCTTCCTCCCAGTGCCCCACCCGCGAGGAAAACTACGCCGAGAAGGATATGAATAATGTGATCCATCTTGCCGAGCATCAGCAGCGGAGAGGTTGCATTCGGAATATTGAACATATGTTCAGCGCCCGTGCCCAGGAACCACCCGCATACGCCCAAAAGTAGATAGACGAGGCCAAAGAGCAGACAGAAACCCCGCGCGGCGCCTGCCGATCCAGCAAAACCGAAATACAAAGCGATCGCCCCGGACACTATGTGAACCATGTTGTGCGCCATGTTCAGGTGCGCGCCCAACAGCGTGGGCGCAAAGAATCCGCAGATTCCCGCGATCAACAAAACCAGGCCCAGAAGCTTACAAACAGTCTTTGCCATCTTCTTGATTCCTCCTGTGAAACAGTTAAGAACCGCAAGGAATGCGTCCTCTCGATCGAAAGGATGCCGCAATCCAGTTTGCGAGGTGTGCTTGGGAGCGCGCGGATTGTATATCAAACGGCTTTCGCAAGCGCAAGGTTTTTCGACGAGGTTGGTGTTCCCCGCCCATTGAGCCATATTCGCACGGTGTTATAATCCAGGTTCTCCTCTGACAATAGACGGCAAGCCAGTGAGGTGAGTTATGCGAACGAAAAGAATCCTGCGAAGTCGATTTCCCATGCTGAGCATGCTCATCAGGTTTGCATGCGTCTCAGTCTTGTTAGCCGCGTTGGCGAACGCAGCGATTGCTTATACGCTGGTGTTCCGCGACGGGCACCGGATCGAAGTTCCGTCAGGGTTCACGTTGACCCCGACGACATTCACCTATGAAGCCGCACCCGGAATAAACAAGACCGGCCAGTTAATTCTGATTGATGTGGCGGAGACGGAGCGGGCCAACCACGAAGCGCCGGGCAGCTTCTTCAAACATTCACCGGCCGGCGCTGCTGCTGCGGCGCCATCAAATCGGCGGGCCGAACGCACTTTAACGAACCGCGATCTCGAGGCCAGTCGGCAGCGACGAATTAAAAGCGAGAAGAACTATGAACAGCGCCGGATCGAATTGGGCCTGCCTTCGATCGAAGAGACGCGCCGGCGACAAGCGCTGGAAGAGGAATCGACCCTGGCCCTGGCGCGTGAGCGGGCTGCGGCGGAAGCAAACGATGAAGCTTACTGGCGCAGCCGCGCGAGTACGCTGCGAAATGAAATCCTGACGGTCGACGCCGAGATTAACTATGCGCGCGCGCGGCTGGGCCCGGTTCGTCAGTTTCCGTTGGCCACGCAAAGTTTTGTCACGGGAACTTTTGGTTGGCCGTTCGCTGGTAGATTTCCTATGACGCAGCCGGGCGCAGGTCGCATGGGCACCATGGCCGCGGCACCGGTGGGGTCGCGGGGTCTGACTAACATGGGGTCGGTGGCGCTTAGACCGTCGCGGCCGGGCTTCGGCTTTTCCCGCGCCGCGATTGGATCGAGTTTTCCGGTTCTGCCGTTTGGCTATGATGACAATTCGTACGAGCGTGGGGATCTGAGCGTAACACTCAACAGTCTGTTGGGAAGGCGAGCGGGGCTCGAAGCGCTTTGGCGCGAGCTGGAAAGTCAGGCACGCGTTGCGAAGGTGCCGCAGGTTTGGCTGGCACCCTAAAACTTGTCCGACCAACTTCAGCTTGTCGATGTGAGTTGCGCTGGATTCGATTTGATTAGAAAGCGAGTAAAACGACAAACCGGAACTTTGTCGGACACTAGATGACTAATTCCTGGGAGACAATCATCGGCCTCGAAGTCCACGCGCAACTTAACACTGGGTCAAAAATCTTTTGCGGTTGCGCGACGCGTTTTGGCGACGAACCGAACTCGAATACCTGCCCGGTGTGCCTCGGCTTGCCGGGCGCGCTGCCGGTGCTCAACTGGCGCGCGGTTGAGTTGGGAGCACGGGCCGCGCTCGCCCTGGGACTTAACATCAACCATCGTTCGATCTTTTCGCGTAAGAATTATTTCTATCCCGACTTGCCGAAGGGTTATCAAATCTCGCAATACGATCAGCCGTTTTCAGCCAATGGTGTGCTGGAAATCATGACCGCCGATCGCGATGAAGCGGGCCACGCGCATGACTGGCATCCGATGACTGTGAATGTTACGCGCCTGCATCTGGAAGAGGACGCCGGCAAGAATGTCCATGAAGGCTTGCCCGAAGTCGATCGCTATTCTTACATCGATCTGAATCGCGCCGGCACGCCGCTGGCAGAGATAGTTACTGAACCTGACTTCCGTTCTTCCTGGCAAGCTTACGATTACGTCAATCACGTGCGCCGCGCTTTGCTGTGGGTGGGCGCTTCGGAAGCCGACATGGAAAAAGGGAACCTGCGTTGCGAGGCTAATGTTTCCGTGCGCCGTGTCGGCGATCCAACATTGGGCACCAAGGTCGAGTTAAAGAACTTGAACTCAGTTCGTTTCATGCAGCGCGCGATCGAATTTGAAGTCGAGCGGCACATCAGGACACTTGAATCCGGAGGGCGTCTGGTCCAGGAAACGCTTCTGTGGGATGAAAAGCTGGCTGAGACGCGGCCGATGCGTTCCAAGGAAGAAGCGCATGACTATCGTTACTTTCCGGAACCGGATCTGCCGCCGCTGATCGTACCGGATGAATTCATCGAGCAAACGCGCGCGGCTATGCCGGAACTACCGGGGCCGCGAGCCAGGCGTTTCAGCGAGTCCTATGGTTTGTCATTCGCCGACGCCTCGCAACTGACTGCTGAACGCTCGTTGGCTGACTATTACGAAAGCGCGGTCGAGGCCAGCGGCAACGCGCGGGCCACGGCTAACTGGATTCGCTCGGAGTTGTCGCGCGAGTTGGAGAACGCAGGTCTTACGGCGGCAAAATCTCCGGTTCCGGCGACGGAACTCGGAGCGCTGGTGCGCATGATCGACGAAGGGAAGATCAGCGGCAAGCAGGGCAAGGACGTTCTGGTCGAGATGTTCCGGAGCGGCAAGTCCGCCGGGGCCGTGGTCGAGGAACGCGGTCTGGTTCAAGTCAGCGACACCGGCGAAATCGATCGGGTGATAGACCTTGTGATCGCCGCCAGCCCAAACCAACTGGAGCAATATCGGGCAGGTAAAGAAACGCTGTTCGGATTCTTCGTGGGCCAGGTCATGAAGGCTTCGAAAGGGAAGGCAAATCCGAAAGTTGTGAACGAGCGGCTGCGGGAGAAGCTGAAGTCGTGACGCTGGGGAGCGCGGACGTCCGGGGTTCCTGCGGAGGCGGCCCGCGTGGGTGCTCGACTCATCCGCATTGAGCGAGCAGCACGAATGTCTCGCTCGAATTTAACGCGGCTCTGCCGCCTGATGTGCGGTAAGGCTTCGCCTTACCCGATACTGCCTCCCTTTTGATTTCCGCTCGTTCCTTCGAGGCGCAGCCTCGAAGGAACGAGCCGTAAAGAATTAAGACGTAGCCGGAAAGGCAGAGCCTTTCCGCACATCAAGCGGCGAAGCCGCATACCCAAATGAATCTCAACGCCAAAAACGCAATCGTTACCGGCGGCACCAAAGGGATTGGACGCGCCATCGCCGAGGCCCTCTTGAGCGAGGGGATTTCTGTATGCATCGCCGCGCGAAAGCAAGTCGAGGTAGACAAAGCGATCAATGAACTGAGCAAGAGTGGCCGAGGGCGCGCAATTGGGTTTGTCTGCGACGTGCGCAACTACGAACAGGTGAAGGCCCTGATCGATTACACGGTTAAGGAACTCGGCGGTCTGGATATTCTTGTCAACAACGCCGGCATCGGTATTTTCGAAACCGTGGAGGAGACTTCGCCGGAGGATTTTCGCTCCGTGCTGGAAACAAATCTGTTCGGCGTCTTCTACTGCTGCCACGAAGCAATCCCGGAAATGCGACGACGCGGCGGTGGCTACATCATCAACATCTCTTCGCTGGCCGGCGCGAATCCCCATCCGCGCATGGCCGCTTACAACGCTTCCAAATTCGGCCTGAATGGTTTCAGCGAAGCGCTCATGCAGGAAGTGCGCCACGACAACATCAAAGTGAGTTACATCATGCCCGGCTCAGTGAATACGGAGTTTGGCGGCGACACGTCCAGCGATGAAAAGAGCTGGCAGCTAACTCCGCAAGACATCGCGCGCGTGGTTATGGATCTGCTTCATCACGACGATCGCGCCTTGCCCAGCCGGGTTGAGATTCGTCCGAGCAAGCCACCGAAGAAATAATGCATAAAAGCCTTTTCCTTACAGTTGCCTTTTGTCTGTTTGCGGTCAGCGTGGGCCTTGCTCAGACTACGCAGCCAAACTTGTCACCGGAGGTATTGCAATCCAATGAGCTGAATTCCGAGGTGCTGAAGCTCTACAATGCAGGCCAGTATGATGAAGCTTTGCCGCTGGCAAAGCGCGCCCTCGAATTGCGCGAGAAAGTGCTCGGATCCAGCCATGAGACTCTCATTCCACTTCTGATTAACCTCGGTGAGATTTACAGAGCGAAGAAGAAACCCGGCGAGGCCAAGTCATACTTGGAACGCTCTCTTGAAATCGGTAAGAAAGTGTTTGGTCCGGAAGACGTGCGTATCACTCGCGCTCTGGACAGGCTGGCCTTCGTAATCTACGAACAGCGAAACGAGAAAGACGGGGAGAGTCTGTTGGCGCTCTCTCTGAGAATCAAAGAGAAAGCCCTCGGACCTGATAATCCCGAGGTGGCCCACACAGCTTTTAACCTGGGCGAGATGTATCGCCTTCACCGCGACTACCCGAAAGCTGAGCCGCTCTATCAACAGGCGATTCGTATTAGGGAAAAGAGCGCCGGCAAGGACAATCCGGAGTTGGTCCAAGCGTTGCAAGGTTACGTCACAGTTCTCTTTGCCCAAAACAAAACCGCAGAGGGCGGGCAGGTTCAAAAGCGAATTGCTGAACTGCTCGGAGAAAGCGGCACGATCCAGGCCGGTATATTGAATGGCAGAGCGGTAAAACTGGTGCAACCATCCTATCCACAAGCGGCGAGACGAGCTCACGCTTCTGGTCTGGTGCAGGTGCGAGTTGTGATCGACGAAAATGGAAGGGTGATTCAAGCAAGGGCTGTAAACGCCGGCAGCCTTGACTCCGCTTTGGTAGCAGTATCGGAAGAGGCCGCGAGCCGTTCCTTGTTCACCCCGACTCTCGTATCCGGTAAGCCGGTCAAAGTAAATGGAATTATTATTTATAATTTCGTCGCTCAATAAACAGCCGGGCCCGGGCGTCAAGAAATGCGAGCTGTAGTTCAACGCGTCACCCGCGCCAAGGTCACAGTGAATGACAAACCAGTCGGCGAGATTGGCAACGGTCTCGTCGTTCTTCTGGGTATTGCCCGCGATGACACGAAACTTGATGCGGCTTATCTCGCTGAGAAGATCGTGGCGCTGCGGATCTTTGATGATGAAGAAGGCAAGATGAATCTCTCTCTCAAGGATGTTAACGGAGGGGCACTGATCGTTTCGCAGTTTACTTTGTACGGCGATGTCCGGCGTGGATTGCGGCCTTCGTGGATCGATGCGGCCGCGCCGGAAGTCGCCGAGCCTTTGTATGATTTCTTTGTCAGACAAACGCGCACGATGATAAGCCCCGTAGCCACCGGCAGCTTTCGCGCGATGATGCAGGTTGAGCTGATTAACGATGGGCCAGTGACGATCCTGTTGGACAGCAAAAGGTTATTTTGACTTTGCGCCTTAGCGCCTGGGCGTGAGACAGTTTCGCGAAAGGCACGTGCTACAGAACCGGGAGCGGTAGCGACCGGGTGCACTCATCAAGGACACTACGACGTGAACACGAGACTCAGATGATCCGAGGAGGATATCGTAAGTGAAAAGGTCAGACATGAAACTCTTAATTGCGCTGATGTGCTTAACTCTTGCTTTCAGCGCCTGTAATGACAAGAACTCAAACACCCAGAATTCCAACGCGAACGCACCGAAAGACTCAAACGTTAAAGCCGGCGTGAAGCCCCAGCCGGACGCACAGGTCGCCGTGATCGAAACCGCGGACTATGGCCGCATCGTGATCGAGCTGTATCCGAACGTCGCGCCGCAGATGGTCGATCGTTTCAAGAAACTAATCAACGAGCACTTCTATGACAGCACGGCAATTCATCGTGTGGACGTGCAGTTGGGAATTATTCAGGGCGGCGATCCGAACACCAAGGGCAGCAACGTCGCCACGTATGGCATGGGGGGGTCGCCTTATCCAAACGTGCCGGCGGAGTTCAGTGATATTCCTTACGAACGCGGCACGTTAGGCGCCGCGCGCACGAACGACATCAACGGGGCGAATTGTCAGTGGTTCATCACGCTGAAAAAACAACCGGCCTTCGACAAGAAATACACGGTGTTTGGCCGCGTGATCGACGGCATCAAGAACGCCGAAGTCATTATGGGCGCGCCGACGGTGCAGGGAACTCCCAGACCTTCCGACAAAGTCGTGATTAAGAGTGTGACGTTACAGCCGCGAGCGAACTTTCCGGCAGGTTAGCAATTTCTCTGTGGACCTCCGTGTCCTCTGTGGTTATTTCTGGTTACCACAGAGGGCACGGAGAATTCTTCAGATCGTATCGTCGGACGCTTTTGACTTTTCTTCCAGTTCGTATCGGTCGCGGTCGCGCCGCTCAATCTTATCGAAATCCAGTTCCTCGTTGTCTTCAAAGTTGATGCCCATGGCGTGAGCGTTCTCTTCAACCATCGATTGATCGGGCGTGGGACTGTCTCCCGCGAACGTTTCCGAACCGCTTTCGTTCACATCTTCCCAGGCAGCGTCGATGTCGCCGCCCGCGTCCTTTGGTGAGGCGGCCGTGTTGTTGTGCAGACGCTGCGCGAGTAACTCGGGGTCTTTGGGCGCGTGCGCGATCTCTTCTTCCATGAACTCTTCAATTTCCGGATCGGGAACGTAATCAGGATCGTTGGCGAGATATTCAAATGATTCCGGTGTTTTCTTTGGCATGATGACCTTTCATTCAATCAACGAGTTTGTCCCGAACGCGCCTGGGGCAAAGCGTCGAGCGGGAATTATTCCAGTCAAATCGCAGGGGAAGATTTTCTGACTCGGACTATAACAAATGAACCGGAGCACCGGCAAAGGTCTAAGCAGCAAGCTGCCAGCTGCCAGCTTGCGCGGGAACGAGCTGGCAGAGCCCGTGCCACTTTGCTTAAACTGACCAACCCGCGGCACAAGGTTGCTTGACGATTGTAAACCACGCTCTTACACTTGAATTTGAAATTAACCGGAAACGTCAGGTGTTCATCAGAGAAGCTTTGCAGCTTCCTTTGCCTTTTTGCGCGCAGGACGCGCGCATTCCATGACTATGCCACATAATCTTTTTAATTCACTTCAATCTTTCACCCCAACAGCCGGCAAAACCGGGCAGTTTTATTCGTTGCCCCAGCTCGAGAAAGAAGGTGTCGGACCAATCTCCAGGCTTCCCGTCAGCATTCGGATCGTCCTGGAATCGGTCCTGCGCAATTTTGACGGTGAGAAGATCACCGAGGACGACGTCCGCAGCGTCGCGAACTGGCGGCCCAACGGCGATCGGACGGAAGAAGTCCCGTTCGTCGTCGCGCGCGTCCTGCTTCAGGATTTCACCGGCGTGCCCTTGTTGGTTGATCTGGCCGCGATGCGATCGGCCGTGGTGCGCCTGAATAAGAATCCCGGGGTGATCGAACCACTGGTGCCAGTCGATCTCGTCATCGATCATTCGGTGCAGGTTGATTTCGCCAGCACCAGCGATGCCTTCACCAAAAACATGGAGATGGAGTTTCGCCGCAACAATTCTCGCTATCAGTTTCTGAAGTGGGGCATGCAGGCCTTCGATGGCTTTGGTGTGATTCCGCCAGGCATTGGCATCTGCCATCAGGTCAATCTTGAATTCCTCGGCAAATGCGTTTGGGAGAAAAACGGTCTTTACTATCCTGACTCGCTCGTAGGGACCGACTCGCACACCACGATGATCAATGGACTCGGCATTGTCGGCTGGGGCGTGGGCGGTATCGAAGCCGAAGCCGCGATGCTGGGCCAGCCGGTTTACTTCCTGACGCCCGACGTTGTCGGCGTGCACCTGAGTGGCAAGTTGAACGAAGGCGTGACTGCGACCGATCTGGTCCTCGCCGTGACCGAGATGCTGCGCAAAGCAAAGGTGGTCGGCAAGTTTGTTGAGTTCCACGGCGAAGGCGCCGCGTCGCTGTCGGTAACCGATCGCGCGACCATCGCGAATATGTCGCCTGAGTACGGCGCGACGATGGGTTACTTTCCGCCGGACGAAGCAACTTGTCTGTATCTGAAGGCGACCGGGCGATCTCCTGAACATGTCGACGAAGTAAGAAACTATTTCAAAGCTCAGGGCATGTTCGGCATTCCGCGCCAGGGCGAATGCGACTACAGCATCGTGCTCGAACTGGATCTGGGAACGATCGTCCCCAGCGTTGCCGGTCCAAAGCGGCCGCAGGATCGGATCGCGCTGCCTGATTTGAAGGCCCAATTTCTTAACTTGCTGCAGAAGCCGGTTGCCGAAGGCGGCTATGGAAAGTCGAGCGAAGACATTGCGGTTCGTTATTCAGCGGACATCGGTGCGAGCGAGCACGGCCTGGCGGTGATTGTCGGCGGCGGTGAGCAGCACTCCGCATCGGTTCCAGTCGCCGTCGTCGACGACGTCACGCGCCGGGACACTAGCGTCTGGAGCGAGACCGAGATGATGAACAATCGCCCCACGCCCGATCGCGTGGCCGAGGTCCTGCCCGAAGAGTTTCCGAAAGCGCACGTCGATCTGGGTCATGGAGATGTCTTGATCGCCGCGATTACTTCCTGCACCAACACTTCAAATCCGAGCGTGATGCTGGCCGCCGGGTTGCTCGCGAAGAAGGCGGTCGAGCGTGGCTTGAAAGTACGGCCGACGGTCAAAACTTCACTCGCGCCCGGCTCGCGCGTGGTTACTGAATATCTGGATAAGACCGGCTTACAGCCTTATCTAAACAAGCTGGGCTTTAATCTTGTCGGTTACGGATGCACAACTTGCATCGGGAACTCGGGTCCGCTCGATCCGAGTATTGAAGACCTCGTCGGCGAGCACGATCTGATCGCCGCCAGCGTGCTTTCCGGCAACCGCAATTTTGAAGCGCGCGTGCACCAGAGTATCAAAGCGAATTTTCTGATGAGCCCGCCGTTGGTCGTAGCCTTCGCGCTCGCCGGCCGTGTCGATAGAGACCTTTCACAGGAGCCGTTGGGACAAAGCCCCAACGGTGAAGATGTTTTTCTGCGCGACGTCTGGCCGACCATGGAAGAGGTGGGCAGTTTGATGCAGGCTGCGTTCGACCCGGAAACTTATCGGACGCTTTACAGTAATTTCGTCGAACACAATCCGATGTGGAACGAGATACCTACCAGCACGGGTTTGACCTATCAATGGGACTGGGAATCGACTTACATTCAGGAGCCGCCTTTCTTCGAAGGCTTTGGCGCCGAAGTCGGCAAGATGGAAGACCTGCACCAGGCGCGGCCGCTGGCTATCTTTGGTGATTCAGTCACAACGGATCACATCAGCCCCGCCGGCGCGATCAAAGCCACGTCGCCCGCGGGAGTTTATTTGCAAGAGCGCGGTGTCGTGGCGGCGGACTTTAACAGCTACGGATCGCGGCGCGGCAATCACCAGGTGATGATGCGTGGCACGTTCGCGAACGTGAGGATCAAGAATTTGATGGTCCCGGGTACGGAAGGCGGCGTCACTATTTACAGGTCAAACCCGCAATCGGAATTCGAGCGTATGAGCATCTATGACGCGGCGATGAAGTATCAAGGCGAAGGCACGCCGCTGGTCGTGCTGGCGGGACAAGAATACGGAACGGGTTCGTCACGTGACTGGGCAGCCAAGGGGACGCTTCTGCTTGGTGTCAAAGCCGTGGTGGCCCAGAGCTTCGAACGCATACACCGCAGCAACCTGGTCGGCATGGGCGTGCTGCCATGTCAGTTCAAGGAAGGTATGAACGCGGCTTCATTGAATCTTGATGGCACTGAGACGTTCGACATCACCGGCTTGGAAAACGTCGAAGTGCAGCCGCGCCAGGACGTGACGCTCACCATCCATCGCGCGGACGGCGAGACTGAACAGGTGCTTTTGACCTTACGCATCGACACACCGATTGAAATCGACTACTACCTGCACGGGGGCATCCTGCCTTATGTGTTGCGGCAATTGTTGGCGGGCACGACGGGGTTTTGATGCTTATTCACAGACAAGAACGAGGCTTAGGCGGCAACTGGGCTAGTCGAGAGATAAAGGGTAAAATGGCGTTATGATTTCTCAAGAAGAATTCTTAAAGAAGTACAACATCAAAGAAAGTGATTTACTGATCCAGTTTGTGAGTCGTGCAAAGCAACAGCAATTTAACTCCTGACCTTACCTCTCGATCGCCTTCCGGTCCCATTTCGCCAGATTCGCCCCCGCCTCATAAGTACTCTGCAGAAAATCCATCAGCGCAGTTTCCGGTGAAGGGGACTGAGCGCCAAAGGCGCGAAATGCAAAAGCCTGGGGCAGCGCCCCAGGTTGCGTTGTCGTTAATTTGATGGAGCGCTGAAGGCGCGGAATATGTCGCCCCTTCAGGGCTCAATTGAATTCTAAGGTGGACGGGATCCAGGGGCGTTGCCCCTGGCTATTACATTTCACGCTTTCAGCGTGAAGAATGATTCGCGCCTGCGGCGCTCAGTGCGGACGGGACGTCCGCGCTCCCGGCAACCCGGTCGCTACGCGACGATCCTTGCGCGACTTCTCGTCCAGCCACCGCCCCAACTCACGACTCACTCTCCAACAGTTCTCTGTCTATCTGTAATTCCTGCAAGCGTTCTTTGCTGACGCTCGGGTATTTCAAATTGAGCGACTTTAGTTTTGAGATGATGATGTCGGCGACCGCGGCGTGCGTGAACCATTTGTGATCGGCGGGAATCACGTACCAGGGCGCCCACTTCGTGCTGGTGTGATTGAACACCTCTTCGAAGGCCTTGTGATAGTCATCCCAGTGGGCCCGCTCTTTCACGTCGCTCAAGGAAAACTTCCAGTTCTTTTCCGGAATGTCCAGACGCGCCAGGAAACGCCGGCGTTGCTCTTCCCGAGAGACGTTGAGAAAAAACTTGAGTAATTCGACGCCGTTACCGACCAGGTAGCGCTCGAAGTCGTTGATCTGTTTGAAGCGTTGTTCCCAGATATCTTTCTTCACTGTTTTGGGCGGCAACTTTTCCATGTTCAAAAACTCAGGATGGACACGCACCACCAGCAGCTCTTCATAATATGAGCGATTGAAAATGCCTATGCGCCCGCGTTCGGGGGCGGCCTTGTGATAACGCCAGAGATAATCGTGATCCAGTTCTTCAGCCGAAGGCTGCTTGAAAGAGAAAACCTGGGTGCCCTGCGGATTGATGCCGGACATCACGTGCTTGATCGTGCCGTCCTTGCCGGCGGCATCCAGCGCCTGAAAAATGATCAGTAAGGCGTAAGTGTCCTGAGCGTAGAGCACGTCCTGGTACTTGGCGAGACGGCCGGAATCCGTTTCCAACTTTTCCCGTGCTTCATTTTTGTTATGGAAGTTTCCCGTGTAGGCCGGATCAAAATCCTTCAGCCGAACCTTTTTTCCCGGCGGCACAATCAGCGCATCGTGTTTCATGGTTTAGTGTTCCCTGGCAAATAAGACAAAGTATATTAGCTACCGCTCCAACGCCTTCCGATCCCATTTCGCTAAATCAGCGCCGGCCTCGTATGTGCTCTGCAGAAAATCCATCAGCGCAGTTTCCGGTGAAGGGGATTGACGCACCGCATCATAGGGCAAAAGGAATTCTTTCATATCTTTGCTATAGAAAGCAGCGCGCGGTTCGATTAGTGATTCGGAAAGACCGGCGGGCTCGGGCGCGGTGTAGGAATAGAACGCGGCTTCCACGCCGTTGCCGCCGGGCCAGAATCCATGACTGATGCATTCGTGCGAGTAAGCCTCTGCCGTGACGGCGTCGGCGCCTTCGCGGGGCGGCGCCGGGCGGCCGCTGAAACGCGTGACCGCGTGATCGAAACTGCCCCACCAGAAATGCACCGGGCTGCACTTACCGATGAACCGCGCGCGAAACTCCTTGAACACTTCGTCGATGTTCACCAGCACGCGCCAGTATTGATTGGCGTACTCGGCGTCGTATGACGCGTGGGTTTCGTCTTCATCGAAGCGAATCGGATTTGGGACCTCGACGGGCATCGGCCAAATGTCGACGTCGATGTCCATGCCCTCCAGAGTGGCCATTACCCGTTCGTAGAAATCGGCGACCGGTTCCGGACGCAACTCGAGAATCTTGGTCGCGCCGTCGCTGCAATCGATCACTAATTTGTGATCGACAAAGTCGAACTCAATTTCAAAGACGCGATCCTGGTAAGGCATGGCCGAAGTTGTCAGGCCGCGCGCCGAAATGTAAAGCGTTGAGTTCCACCAATGGTTGACCAGAGGCGTCTGTGCCAGCCGGATCTTACCGACGATCTGCGTCCACATGTGCAGCGTGGCAAGAGTGTCTTGCCATTCTTCCAGGACCAGAGCGGGCCAGGGATTGTTCGTCATGCTTTGCAAACATAGGATCGTTGGTCATGATTTGCAAACATGTCGCGAAGATCCAGGGTTCAAACCGGTGCGGTTATGAGGCGTCGTTCAGCTGGGAGCGCGGACGTCTCGTCCGCACTGAGCGCGAAGCGCGAAAGATCATGTCACCAGAGTCAGCATGTGGATCCTCCCCTCTCCCTGTTGGGAGAGGGGTTGGGGGCGAGGGACTGAGACGCGCCAGGCCCCCACTCCAACCCTCCCCATTGGGGGAGGGAGAAAGACCTTCGCGCCTGCAGCGCGGTGCGGACGAGACGTCCGCGCTCCCAGTATTAACTAGCCTCACAGCTCGAATGGAAGCACTACCTATTGACTACCTCCTTAGACTTTCCCGATCAGTCGGTGATAGATTCAAATCACTCTATAAAACCAAATTTAGATCAAGGAAGCGATTAACCATGTCATCACCACAACCAACTCAAACCACGCCGCGCCGTTACCAACTTTTCATTGACGGACAATTCGTTGACGCTGAGTCGGGCAAGACTTTCAAGACGCCGAATCCAGCGACGGGCGAGACCTTCGCTGAAGTTGCGGAAGCCGATCAGGCCGACGTTGATAAAGCCGTTGCTGCTGCGCGTAAAGCATTTGAAGGCAAATGGTCAAAGATCAGCGCACGCGAGCGTGGGCGAATGATCTACAAACTCTCGCAGTTGATCGAGGCCCACTCGGGTGAACTGGCAGAGTTGGAAACGACGGACAACGGCAAGCCGATTCGCGAGTCTACTTACATAGACCTGCCCGGTGTCGTCGAAAACTTTGAGTACTTCGCCGGCTGGTCTACGAAGATCGAAGGCGAGACGATTCCGGTTCCGGGGCAGATGTTCAATTACACTTTGCGCGAGCCGGTCGGCGTTTGCGGCCAGATTATTCCGTGGAATTTTCCCTTGTTGATGGCGGCGTGGAAACTCGCGCCGGCACTCGCGGCGGGAAACACGATCGTGCTGAAGCCGGCGGAGCAAACTCCGGTAACGGCGCTCGAGTTGGCAAAGTTGATTCAGGAAGCAGGTTTCCCCGAAGGAGTCGTCAACATCATTCCCGGTTACGGCGAAACTGCGGGTGCGGCGCTCGCTGCGCACAAGGGCATCGACAAGATCGCGTTCACCGGCTCGACCGAAGTCGGCAAACTGATTGCGAAGGCCGCGGCCGAAAACCTGACGAAGGTCAGCCTGGAACTTGGCGGCAAAGCGCCAAACGTGATCTTCGCTGATGCGGACATGGATCAAGCCGTCAGCGGCGCGATGATGGGAATCTTTTTCAACCAGGGCCAGGTGTGCTGTGCCGGCTCGCGGGTGTTTGTCGAAGAGTCGGTCAAGGAAGAATTCCTCGGGAGATTCAAAGAGAAGGCCGACCAGATCAAAGTCGGCGATCCGATGAACAAAGAGACGCTGATGGGGCCGCAGGTTTCGCAGGAGCAACTGAACCGGATTAAGAGTTACGTCAGCATTGCTCGTGATGAAGGCGCCACTGTCTTGACAGGCGGCGCGCAACCGAAACTTGAAGGCGCATTTCAGAATGGCTACTTCTTTCAACCGACTATTTTCAGTGACGTCGAGAATTCGATGCGAGTGGCCCAGGAAGAAATTTTTGGACCAGTGTCGTGCGCGATTACTTTCAAGGATGACGACGACCTGCTGCGCCAGGCCAACGACACCATGTATGGATTGTCCGCCGGCATCTGGACGCGCGACATTACGCGCGCGCATCGCTTCGCCAAAGCGGTGAAGGCCGGCGTCGTTTGGATCAATACCTACAACATGTTCAATGCTGCTTCGCCGTTTGGCGGGTACAAACAGTCAGGTTATGGACGCGAGATGGGCAAGCACGCGCTCGAACTTTATACCCAGGTGAAGAGCGTTTGGGTCGATCTCTCAGGCAAGCCGATTGGCTGGTTTGGGAAGTAAACTCGTTAGTGATCTTAATTAGACAGCGAGTGATCAGGATGAAATCAGTGTCACCTCACGTGAAGCGTGGTCGGTTTGTCCGACGCTGAAAGTGTCAAAGTTAATAGCCGGGGGCAAAGCGCGAAGCGCGACGCCCCCGGATCACATTCCTCCCGAAATGCAACCCGACCCTGAAGGGGTCGCATAACCAAACATGCTAGGCGACCCTTACAGGGTCGGAATTCCTTAACGGTCCTGGACCGGGGGCGTTGCCCCCGGCTATTACATGTCACGCCTTCGGCGTGAAATCCCGCCTTCGGCGTGAAATCCCGCCTCTCACTTTCCAATGACCGCTGGTAGTAATTCCCCTAACCTCAGCCAATTTCCTTCAGAAGATGAACCGCGCTTGCAGCTGGAACATCCGCGGCGGGTCGATGTTGGCAAACGCCGGGATTGCGTTCGTGGCCGTACCCACACCACTTACGAACGAACCAAAGTCCGTATTTGGCGTCGCCGTGTTGCCGTAGATCGTCTGCCCGCGGCCGAGCATATTGGCGTGATTGAAGATATTGAAGCCCTCCAACCTGAGCAGGACTGCCACGCGCTCTGACAGCTTGATGCGATTCTCAACGAAGATCGAAACATCCTGCGTCGGGGTGCCGCGGAACGCCGACTTACTGACGACCGCTCCGTTTATGACGGGTCGGTCGTTGTTCGCTCCATCGCCGTTGTTGTCGACGCCGGTCGTGGCGTTGAACGGACGCGCCGACGCGAGCTGTGTCAGGGTGCCAACCGTGAAGTTGTATGGCAGACGGTAGCTGAACGTGATGACTACGCGATGACGCTGATCGAGCACGCTCGGTCCGCGTTCGGTCTCGTCGAGCCGGGACATGATGCTCTCGTTCGGGTTGATGCCATTGCCGTCGGGTTCGGTGGTGTTAGTCGCCTTGGAAAACGTGTAGCTAAGCGCGGCGTACATCTTTGCATTGCCGCGGTAGCTGACCTGGGTTTGCAGGCCGTTGTAATCTGCAACGCCGAGGTTCATCAACACGTTGATCTGCCGAACGCCACTGGCGACCGGCAAAATCGGGCGGGTAAGATTAGCCGCAGCGACTGACCTGATGGGATCTGTGGGCGATGTGCGGTTGTAAGCCGAAGGAGCGTTCAGATCGACTGTGCGAGCGAGGCCGGTCCAGTGCTGATGCACGTAGTCTGACCCGACAAAAAAGCCCTTCACGAATTCGCGCTCGGCACCGATGGACATTACCTGGCTGCGTGGGTTCACGAACTTGTCAGGGTAAAACGGCAGCAGGTCGAAGTTCAGCCCGTATTTGGCGAACTGGGCCTTGTAGAAATCACGCCGGCCCGCCTGAATAGTAATGTCGCGGGCAGGAATTTCCGCAGCTGGCAGCGTCCTCGGATCAACGTTAACTGGGAGGCACGATCCCATCAGGCACGTCGGAAAACCAATGGACGAGGCACCTGTCGGGTTGGCGGTGTACGTGCTCAATCCATCCAAGCCGTTCACCAGGTAGCTGGCCACCAAATTTGATTGAATCTGCGTGTAATACATACCGTAGCCGCCGCGGATGACCAGGCGCGAATCGCCCCCCGGATTCCAGGCGAAGCCGAGGCGTGGCGCGAAGTCATTCCTGGCGTCGGTCAAGGTCTGGCGATCATAACGCAGACCAAGATCGACCGTCAGGTTGCTGCGCAAGCGAATGTGGTCCTGCACAAACCCGGCATTGAGCCACTGCTTCAGATTGTAGCTGCTGATCCCGAAGTCGATTGGCTGCGTGTAACTCTGCACGTCGGCCAGTGTTAATTGACCGAAGGGCAAAGTCGTCGTGTTCTTGAACGTGAATGTGCCGAGGATCGCCGTGCCGGGCTCGCTGCCCGTGCCGCCTGAGGTGTGATGCACCAGACTGGCACCGAACCGAACGTTGTGCTTGCCATGCGACCACGACAGCGTGTCCGAGAACTGGAACTGGTGACCAAAGAGGTTGGAGGCCCGCGACTGTCCTATCGTGAATGGCACGGTACCGCCGCGTGTATAGGTAGTTGATAGCGTCTGCGCTTCCCAAAGCGTGACCGGATCGCCATTCAGATAAGAAAATCGCGCCTCGTTGAGAAGATTTGGGTTGATGACCCAGGTGTGGTTGACCTGAGCCGTCCATGATCGCCGCGCGTAGCGCCGCGCAACGCTTGGTGCGCTCGTGCCGCTGACGGCGTCCTGAGGGTTGTCGTCGTCAAAGCGATCGACGTTCATTCGCACCATCAACGTCTGGTTCGATGTGAGCTTGTGGTCCAGCCGTCCGTCGAAAAGAAATTGGCGGTAGTGACCCGTGTAGGCGAGGTTGCCATCCGCCGGCAACACGAAGGCCGGCAGCGCGCTCGAGAGGAACGTCGTTCGATTCTGTCGCGTGTAGTCAGCCGTGACAAAGAAGAACGTCTTGTCCTTCACGATCGGTCCGCCGATCGAGCCGGAGACCTGCGAGAGCGCATCCGGAATATCCACCGGGTTGATGGCGGCGAGCGTGGTGGGGGTGACGCAAGTCGGCACGGACGGCGGGCAGAAATTCCTGGTCGAGAACGTCTTTGCCTGCAGGCCACCGGGACGGCTCAGGAACAGTCCTTCACCGTGGAGGGTGTTTGTGCCGGACTTGGTGACGATGTTCAGCGCGGGGCCCGCGGTCCAGCCGAACTCGGATGAAAACGCGTTCGAGAGCACCGTCATTTCCTGGATGGCGCCGAGCGGTATGGTAGCGATCATCGTCTGACGGCCCCATGCCTCATCGTTGTTCGCGCCGTCGAGTGTGGTGGTGGTCGTACGGCGTGAACCCGCGCCGGTGACGAAGTACGTCTGGTTGACGAACAGATCCCCCGTGCCCTTCGCCTGCCGGAACGCCGAATTCAGGAGCGGTACTGTCGACGCCTTGCGGCCGAGAATTGGCGTCTCGTCGATTTGCGCGGTGTCGAGCCGGCGGCCGATCTGCGGGTCCGCGCGCACGCCTTCGGTGGTGCCGTAGACAGTGACTTCGCTCTGGCCGCCGCTGGCAACGAGTTTGACCTTCACAGTCGCGGTTTCACCGGCACGGAGCGCGAGATTGTTGACGTCCTCAGCGGTAAAACCGCTCATGGTGACGGTGATCTTGTACTCGCCAGTCAGAGAGAGAGCCGCGATCGTCGCAGAGCCTTCGTCTCCGGAGACTGCCGCACGCGCGGCGCCGGTCGCGGTGTTCACCACCGAGACCTGCGCGCCCTTCACCACGGCACCGTTTTGATCGACTACAGTAACGATCATCGACGCTGTGTTCGGAGACTGCGCGGCGACCGGTATTGCAATGAAGGCAAGAAGCACAATCAGAAGCAGAGGCAAGGGGAATCGATTCTTGGTTGTCACTTTGAACACCTCGTCGTTTTTGAAGTAGCTCGCATCATCGGTTCCAGCCCAGAGGCCGATCGGTCTGGGATTGGCGCGATAGATGATCGCTCGGGCCTTCCGAAACCATTGATAGTACGAGTGGGCGAGAGTTACTACCAAGGCTCGTAATACAAGCGATCAATCCGAGCCGGGCGTTCACGGTGCGTTTGAATGTTTTAGTGAGTGTTTAGCGGCGGGCTACTGCCCGCCGCTTTTTCTGAGTAGCAAAAGGGCGGGCGGTAGCCCGCCTCTAAACATTTATCGAGCGGGAGTCACCGTGTAATCATCAAAGTAGCTGACGCTGTCCGTCTTTGACCAGACTCCGACTTTCCCCGACACCGGTTCCGCCAGCGTGTAATCCAGCAAATGCTTTCCATTCAAAGACGCTTGCAGGTTCGTTCCATGAACTGAGATTTGCAGGGTCTGCCACTGGTTCCGGGCCAGCGGAACATTCTCTGCCCCACGCTTAACGAACTTGCGCACGCCCTTATTGAACGTCCAGAGCACGACGTTGTCTTCCATGCCGTTGAAGCGCACGGTGAGATAGTCGCCGTTGGGTTTTAAGTTGAACAGAATTCCGGCGCACTGATCGAGCTGACCAGCGACAATCTTGAAGCGAAGGCTGATTTCGCCGTCCTGAAAATCGGGGATGTCTTTCGCTACGGCATAGGGAAAGTACGCCCAGGCCTTCACGTTGTCGATGAACTCTTCGTTGCGCGAGCCATAAATCGCGCGAACCTCTCAGCCAGACTGCCCGCGGGCTGCCCGCGCAACCACGATCTTCCATCAACTCCGAGAACTCTCTTTCCACCCTCGTCGACAATGGTCCAGTTGCCGACAACGGCAAGAAATTTTGTGGGCTCGCGGCCAGCGCGTTCGCGCGATAAGTCGACCCGGATAGTTCCCGCCGAGGCCGCTCCGCCTTTGCTGATTCGTTGGGCGGTCGCGGGAATGGCAAGTGTGAGTACTAGAAGCAGTACAGTTGAGCATCCTCGAAAACGCATATATATCTCCTGACTAAATTGATTCTTCCAACCTTTGTGGCACAGACTTCAGTCTGTGATTGCGACGTGAGAATCACAGACTAAAGTCTGTGGCACTAAAGCACTTGCCGCTAACCTGCGCGGTTCTTGATCCACCACAAAATGATCGTCATCAGCGGCCACAGTCCATAGAAAAGCCACGATGCGCCACGGGCTCTAACTGCCAGAGGGTAACCGCTAAAGACATTTTCCTCTGCCCGCGCCGGCGGATTGATCGCGGCTAATTTGTAAATTTGTTCGAGCACGACTTGTTCTATCGTCGAGCGCTCCATGGCCTTTTGGCCATTCATCTCGTACCAGATCTCTCCATAGTGATCTTCCGGCTTTTCAAAGAGTCCGGTGCTGCTTTTCGCCGCATAATCAACGTCCAGCCGGGGCAGAACTCGCCGCAGCTTTCGCAGCACGTTCTGTTCGTAATCAGTGAGCCGCGGATCTTCAGGCGAGAGCACCACGGTGATCTTTAGCGGTTGTTGAATCTGGCCCAACGTTGCTTCGTCAGCGCGGGAAAAAGAGTTGCGCCGGTTCTCGCTCGCGTCCCAACTCGCACGCACGCGGTTCGTGCCAACCATCACGACGCCAAGGATCAGCGCCAGCGACACGGTCCCCAGTAAACGAAATCGCCAGGTACGGCCAGTGTGCAACCAGATGCCGGCCAGCGCGAAACCGGCGACACTGATCGCCAGCATCGCCACTAAAATATTTAGTCGCAGTAGTCCGTGTTCGAAGAACCGCAGCGTGGCGGTGGGTGTGTACGCGGCCAACTGCTGCAGAAAGCCGCCGCGGCCGGCCGCCACAAAATCGAGCGCCCAGGTCCCTACTGTGAAACCAAGTGTCACGATCGCGGCGCTGGCTGCGTTCTCGGCAAGCGCTGCTGCCGCCACGGCGATGCCGGCACTCAACATCGCGCGCAGCAAATGGCCGAAGAGGAGGTTCAACGTCTCCGGTGCATACAGATGGCCGCCGTAAAATTTCCATAACACGATCGCCAGCAGACCGGGTAGCAGCGTCACGATCCAACCACCGAGAAGTACCAGTGCCTTAGCCGTGACTTTCGTGGCGAGACTGCCCGGAAGTTGCAGCATCAACTTCAATGCCCCGCTCTGCTTCTCAGCGGCGATCGTCCGGATTGCGACGAAGGGAAACAGAAACATCGCGGCCAGGTCGTAGGCCCCGAACGTGGGAACCAGTATTCCATCCAAAGGCGTCAAGCCTTGTGCCAGCGCCGCGGGTCCGCCGCCGGCTCCGCTCGCTTCGGCGTACAGGCCCACGGCGGTGATGAAACCATGGCCGACCAGGGGTCCGATCATCAAGAGCAAAAGCCAGTACGAGCGCGAGGCGAATAACTCGCGCCATTCCTTGGCCAGTAGCTGAGTGAGACTATGTGAGCGCAAGAAAAATCTCCTCGACTCCGCCGGCGGAGAGCTTGGCTTGCGCGCGCAGCTCTTCGATGCTTCCTTCGCCCACGACTTTGCCGGCGCTTAACATCACCAGTCGATCACAAACGCGGCCGGCATCGACGAGTTGATGAATCGAGAGCATCAGCGTCCGACCTTTTGTGGTGTGATTTTTCAGCAAGGCCATGACGTCACGCGTTTGTCTTAGATCGAGCCCGTCAAATGGCTCATCAAGCATCAGCAACTCGTGCGGAGTTAATAATCCAAGGGCCAGAAGCAGGCGCTTGCGCTCCCCTTTGGATAGCGAGTACATCCGCGCCTTCATGATCTCATCGAGACGCAACGGCTGAACTAGATTGGACAGCGTCGTCTTCGAGGGCCGGTAAAGCCTGGCAAAAAAGTGCAGCGCCCAACCAACTGTCTGCTCCGCCCACGGCAGGATTGCGTCTGGTAAATAGAAGAGCGCTTCTTTGCGATGGGCCGGCGGCAGGATCCTGTCGCCCGACTTCAACGTGCCCGCGTCTGTGGGCATCAATCCGGCGAGACATTCGAAGAGCGTGGTCTTCCCGGCGCCGTTTGGTCCGATCAATCCCAGCACTTCGCCGCGGCGCACAGAGAAACTTACGTCGCTCAGCACGCAACGCTTCTTGAAGCGCTTGGTCACGCCTTTAACTGTTAAGAGTTCGCTCACGTCGACAATTGAAAGATGACAGGATACCGCACAGTTGGTTTCCCGGCATCCCCGTCACCCGTTCGGTTGAAGGAACCAGGAATCGTGTCAGCAGCCCGACCGTCAGGGAGGGCTCCTGTCAGCACGATGCCCTCCCTGACGGTCGGGCTGCTGACACCGAGAGAATTGCAGAGCGTATAGTTCGACAGTCTCTACTACCAGCCTCCGTAGCGCCACAAACAGCCCTTATTTGCCAAGTCGAGTTTGGCATCTTAGAATGCGGCGACGTCTGCGTCGTTTGGAAAAACGTGATTCTGATCCTCTTCACTGCTTTCGGAGCGGTCTTTGTCGCTGAGATTGTCGGCGACAAGCTGCTCTACACGACGGGCGTGCTGGCCGCGCGTTACCGCACCCTGCCTATCATGCTGGGCATGGCGGCCGCTTTTATGGCCAAGATGGGAGTGGCTGTGATCGTCGGCGATGCGATCGCACATTTGCCGCGGCCGCTGGTTGCCGGGATCACTGCGATTAGTTTTCTGGGCGTGGCTTTCGCATTGTGGCGGAAATCAGATCGGCCCCGCGAGCACAAAGAAAAACACCGCGCGTCAAAGGCGGCCGCGGTTTCGTTCGCCGCGATTTTCTTGTCGGAATGGGGAGACGTTGGTCAGATTACCGCGGCCACACTCGCCGCGAAGTATCATATGGCCCTGGTGGTGTGGGTTGGCGCCGTGGGTGCCATGGTGACCAAAGGTGTGCTGGCGACGTTTCTTGGTGCGGGCATTCGCCGGTGGATTCAGGATCGGGTTGCTCCCCAGGTCGTGCGCTACGTGGCAGTCAGTTTGTTGTTGGTTTTAGGAGCGCTCTCCGTGCTGGAGATTTTGTTTGAGAAAAACTGAGTGGCGATTGCTCTGTAAAAAGTCTCGCTGAAGGAGCGGCAGCAATCCGATCCACTAAGCCACACGAAACAGCACGAAACACTACCCTCGTTCGAGTTGTTTCGTGTGAGTTCGTGGATCGCTGAGTTCGGAAATCGAGTCAACATCTTGAAGGTCTCAAAACAGGAACGAAAAAACGCCTTTCGGTTCATCGTCTGCCTCGGCTTTGTCAGTCTGTTCGCGGATATGACTTACGAAGGCGCGCACAGCATCATGGGTCCGTTCCTGAAAGACCTCGGCGCCAGCGCGACGCAGGTGGGAATCATCGCGGGACTGGGCGAGATGATCGCGGCCAGTCTTCGTTACTTCTCCGGACGCCTGGCAGATAAGACGCGCGCTTATTGGACGATCACAACGCTCGGCTACTTTTTGAATCTGGTCGTTGTGCCCGGACTGGCGTACGCGGGAAACTGGCAAGTAGCAGCGCTGCTGATAATCCTGGAGCGCACCGGCAAGAGTTTGCGCGGCCCCGCGCGCGATGTCCTGCTTTCCGAAGCCACCGAAGTCGTCGGTCATGGAAAGGGATTCGGCCTGCATGCCGCAATGGATCAGATTGGCGCGGTGCTGGGTCCGTTACTCGTGGCTTACTCCGTAGCTCGAACTCATCATTTCGGACCAGCGTTCCTGTGGCTCGGAGTGCCGGCGGTGGGAGCTTTCATCGCGCTGATTTTCGCGCGCGCGGCGCGGCCAAACAAAGGTACGCCGCCGCCTCCGCCCAGAGAAGAGGATCTTCCCAGGGTGTATTGGATTTATGTGGCGGCAGCAGGGCTTCTGGCTCTCGGCTTTGTCGATTTTGCTTTGCTCGCTTATCACTTTCAGGAGAGTTCGCTCGTGAAGCCCGAAGTGATCCCGCTGCTTTACGCCGGGGCGATGGGTATGAATGGCTTGACGGCGCTCGTGTTCGGCAGGCTGTTCGATCGGTTTGGGATTCAAATCATCGTGCTGGGAATTCTGGTTTCGCTGTTCGCTTTGCCATTTGGTTTTCTCGGTGGGCCAACGGGAGTTTATGTCAGTGTCGCTTGTTGGGCGACCGGCATGGGCGCGCAGGATGCGACGTTGCGATCGGGCATCTCGCAAGTCGTATCGATGAACAAACGTGGTTCGGCGTTTGGCAAATTCTATGGGGTTCAAGGCGTGCTGTGGTTTCTGGGAAGCGCCACGATGGGCGTGCTGTATGATTACTCGCTGATGGCTGTGGTGATTTTCGGCGTCGTGGCGCAATTGGCGGCAGCCGTGTTGTTTATTTCGTTGCGGCGGGGCCGCTCGATCAAATCAAGAGCTGGCGTCCGTCGGGGCCTATAGCGATGAGGTCAGTACCGGGAGCGACCGGGTCTCAATCCACGTGACGGTCGAGTTTGCCAGGAAAATCACCTGGTCGCTAGCGCTCCCGGTACTGACCTCACTGAGGATCAAGAAAGAAATGCGACCGCGCGTTCGATCATTGAGTGGACCGTGACCAGAACCTGGGGTTTGCTTGCCACGGCGACCGCGAGTGTGAGTAGCAAGCCCAGCGACGCAGCCGGCAGGATGCGAGCAAGCGTGGGATTGGGGGCGCGGCGCGGGCAACCATCGGAAGCGATCTCCAATAAGCTTCGGACGCGTGCTTTGACCCCGCGGGTTTCTTCAATGCCCACCAGAAACGCCGCCATCGGAACTGCGGCCCGGGCCCCTACCGGAACCATCTTCGCGATCTTGACCAGCGCCGAAGCCAGATTAAGGGCCGTCTCGGCGTTTTGTTGCGCGGCGTGTTCGTCGGCGGCGCATTCCGCGGCTTCAGCCCACGCGCGATCCAGGGATCGCCCGCAGGGTACGATCATGACGTCAAAGCAGGCGCGCAGCAGCGACCGCCTGAAGTTGTCATGAGCGGAAAGGTGTCCGCCTTCATGCGCGATGGCCGCCGCCAACTCTTCCTGACTGAGTGTTTCCAGAACGCGCTCGGCAATGAACAGCCGCGGCCTGAATGTGCCCACGACTGCGATTATCGGAAATGAATTAGCGATGCGAAACGTAGGTATGGTAGTGCCGCCAAACTTTATCTGGATCGCGTTGGAGAGCCACTCTCGCAGCAGCGATCGCGTTGCGAACCAGGAGCGCGCGCCCCGCCACAAGGCCAGCGTAACGCCGATCGCGGACAGGATCGCCAGGGCCGCCAGCTTCTTGCTGACAATTTCTGTCTCGTAGGGCTCGTACACCACATAGGAGGGCACCAGAAACAGCGCAATCGAAATCAAAGCCAGCGCCGGCGGGCCGACGCGCATAAGGAAAAGAATCTCCGTGCGAGTGCGAGCTGAGCGGGTTTGTAAAGGTTTCTCGATGAAGCGCCAGCAGGCGGCGGCCGCCACCGACGCCAGCGCGTTGATGGCAAGCAGCGATGCCAGTACCAGAGAGATTCCCAGCAGTTCGTACATGACTAATCCGCCTTACGCCGTAGCTCTCGCCTCTTTTCTTTGATCAAACGATCCAGCTCGTCCAGCAATTCACGATCAGTCTCGCTGACGGTATCGACGATACAGGCCAGTACGGGCTGAATTCCTTCGGCGCCGCCGCCCAGCAAGCCGTCGATGACATCCTCGCGAATGCCGTGCTCGAATTCTTCACGAGTCACTGCGGGCGAATAAAAAAATGCGCGCCCATCTTTGCGCCGGTCGAGGAGCTGTTTCCGGAACAGCCGATCGAGCGTGGTCATCAGCGTCGTATATGCGATGCGTTCCTCGAAGGCGACATAGATCTCGCGCACGCTGACTTCGCCGCGGCGCCAGGATTCTTCCAGCACCTGGCGCTCGAGTTTTCCGAGCGCCAGCGAAGCAACTTCACTCGGCCGGCGAAACCCGCGTAAGAGAAATCGAGGAGCTTTCATGATGGGGAGCATTCTCGTTGGGAACGGGGATGATGTCAACGGTCAGTACCGGGAGCGGTAGCGACCGGGTCTCAACTCTTCGCAAAGTCCGAATTCGCCAGAGCGCGACCCGGTCGCTACCGCTCCCGGTACTAACCTCATTCTGGCGGAGCAGGGCTTGGAATCTAACCTACGAATTCAATATCAACCGCGTGCGGAATGATGCCGCGCTCGTGGCCTTCCGTCAGCAATCGGCGCACGGCTGCGCGGCCGCGCTCGCCGTAATCGAGCGTCAAGTCGTTGACCCACATGGCGACAAAGCGATCCGCGAGCGCCGGATCCATGTCGCGCGCGAACTGCATCGCATATGCCAAAGCGTCTTCGCGATTGGCGAGCGAGTATTGAATGCTCTCTTTCAGTAAAGCCGAAACCTCCCGAATTGTGTCGGGGCCGAGATCGCGCTTAATCGCATTGCCACCCATCGGCAGCGGCAGGCCGTCGGTGTGCTGGTGCCACCACTCGCCGAGATCGAGGACCTTATGCAAACCCAGACTTTGATAGAAGAGTTGCCCCTCGTGAATCAGCAGGCCTGCGTCACACTTTCCCGACGTCACGGCTTCGATGATTTGATCAAAGGGTATGACTTCATACTTGAAATCCGGATTGTAGATACTGAGCGCGAGGAAAGCGCTGGTGAGCGTGCCGGGAACGGCGATCTTCACTTTCGAGAGCTCGGACGGAGCCAGGTCTTCGTTTGCTACCACGATGGGGCCGTAGTTGTCCCCAATCGAAGCGCCGTGCGGCAGCAGCGCATACTTGTCAGCGACATAAGCGTACGCATGGAAGCTAATCGCAGTAACGTCATACGTTCCTTTGCGCGCTTCTTCATTCAGCGTCTGAATGTCCTGAAGGGTGTGCTCGAAATCCAGATTGCCGGTCTCGATCTTATTCGTCGCCAGCGCATAGAACATGAACGCGTCGTCGGAATCAGGCGAGTGCGCAACCGATATTGTTTGTTTGGTTGTCTCTGTCATATCTCAAACACAAAAATGCAGCGGCATGGCGGGAGCAGATGACCGCTGATTGGTTAACTCTGATTTATGCGACCGTGGCCGCCCTTTCTACTCGATTGTAAACGGTATCGCGCTCGACAGCCTCAAAACCAGCTTCTTCTATTAATCCGACCAGCTCCGGTCTGGTCATCTTCACTTCATTATTAGTTTCAACTGAATAGCTTTCGGTTAGTTCGCCGCCCTGGGTGATCGTGCCGTCGACGTCGTTCGCGCCGAAATGCAGAGCCACCTGCGCCAGCCGCTTGCCGAGCATCACCCAGTACGCTTTGACGTGCGCGAAATTGTCGAGCATCAAGCGCGACACGGCCATCGTCTTTAGCGAATCGACACCCGAAGGCCCGGGCAAATGCGCCATCTGGGTGTCGGGAGGATAGAACGCCAGCGGAATGAAACACTGAAAACCGCCGGACTTGTCCTGTTGCTCACGCAGGCGAACCAGATGATCTACGCGGTCTTCGATCGATTCGATATGGCCGTAAAGCATGGTCGCGTTTGTTTTCAAACCAGCGGCGTGGACCTTACCAGACAGCTCCAGCCAACGCTCCGCATCGCACTTGTGCGCGCAGATCATGGAGCGCGTCGGCTCGCGAAAAATCTCAGCGCCGCCGCCCGGACACGAATCCAAACCGGCGTCGATCAGCTGTTGGATCATGTCTTCGTCCTTCATCTTGTAGAAGTGAACGAAGTGATCCAGCTCGACCATCGTGAACGCCTTCAAATGAAGCTGTGGATACTGCTGCTTCAAAGCCGAAAGCAGATCGGTGAAATAGCTGAACGGCAGCTTTGTGTTCAAACCGCCGGTGATGTGCAGTTCCGTAGCGCCTTCCGACACCGCCTGGCCCGCGATGCGCAGCGAGTCGTCGATGTTGTGCGTGTAGGCGTCGGGCTGGCGCGGCGTGCGAAAGAAACCGCAGAATTTGCAATCGACATAACAGACATTCGTTGGATTGAAATGGCGATTGACGTTGTAGTAAGTCGTGCGCCCGTGCTTTTGCCGGCGGACCGTGTCGGCGAGTTTGCCCAGCGCGTTCAAATCATCCGTGCCGAAAAGGGTCACGCCGTCTGCGAACGCGAGACGCTCGCCACTATCGATCTTGGCGGCGATTTCGTTAAGTCTTGGGTTGGGTGAAAAACTCATAATGGAACCTAGGTTCGCAAAAAGACAGCGCCGCCAAAAGTAACCAGCAAAATAATGCTCACAAAAGCATTAGTCGTAAAAAACGCTGCGTTGAGCCTGCTCAAATCATCAGCGCGCACCAGCGTGTGCTGGTAAATAAGCAGAGCTCCGGTTGCGACCAGCCCGGCGACGGCCAGAGTTCCCAAATTCGCCGTGAAGTATAACGCAACCAGCGCCGCGAACGCGCCCGCGTGCAGCAGGCGTGAAATCCACAACGACCGCGAAATCCCGAAACTCGCGGGAATTGAATGCAAACCCTCGCGCCGATCGAAATCATAATCCTGACAAGCATAAAGCACATCGAAACCCGCGGTCCAAAGCATCACGACCAGCGACAACAAGAGCGGGATGGGACTATCGAGGGAACCACGAACTGCAATCCATGCTCCTGTCGGAGCAATTGCCAGGCACCAACCCAGGACCAGATGTGACAGCAACGTCCAACGTTTGGTGTACGAGTAAAGCGCGATGCTGGCCAGCGCCACGGGCGAAAGGACTAGCGTCAGGCGATTGAGCATCGCGGCAGCGAATAGAAAAAGCGCGGCTCCGAACATCGTGAATACCAAAACGAAGCCGACTGACAAGGCGCCGGCGGGAATCGCGCGCATTTTCGTGCGCGGATTTCGCGCGTCGTAATCCTTGTCGGCGACGCGGTTGAAAGCCATCGCTGTCGATCGCGCGCCGACCATTGCCAAAGTGATCCAGAGAACCTGCGTCGCTGTGGGGAGGCCGTGCGCCGCCAGCACCGCGCCGAGAAAGGCAAACGGCAGCGCGAAAAGCGTGTGCTCGATCTTGATCATCTCGAGCGTCGTGCCGATGTTCCGCGTGATCGTTAACATGGTCCGAGACTGAAAAACTATTCTCGTCCTGACAGTCCCAGAGTAGTAACTTTCCCGGTCGTCCAGCTATTTTGAGGTCTCTGAAATGCGAATGCATACCAGAAAACTACAATCATCAGCCACTCAAGAGGCCTACCGTCCTTGACCGAGTGCCATAACGCCTGAAAGAAACGCTCGCCAGACGCCATTTTGGAAAGGACGCCGACTAAGAGTACGAGGGTCACTCCACCCGCGAATACCAAATGAACCTTGAGTTGTCTCAGCTTGTCTTCGGTCATGTTGTCCTCCTCGTGATGAACGGAACACTCGATAGTCTGAACTTAATCTGCTCGCTCCGGCTCGCGGTTATGTGATTCACCCTGCCATCGGGTCGCCGTCGAGTGCGGAACCCCGAACTGATCGAGAATGCGGAACACCAGATGATCCACCAGCGCTTCGATGGTTTGCGGTCGATGATAGAAGCCCGGGCTGGCCGGTAGAATCTGCGCGCCGGCGCGCGCCAGCTTCAATAGATTCTCCAGATGAATCGCGTTGTAGGGACTTTCGCGCGGCACGATAACCAGCTTGCGACCTTCTTTCAGGGTTACATCAGCGGCCCGATGAATCAGGTTTGTCCCCGCCCCCGAAGCGATGGCGCCCAGTGTTCCCATCGAACAGGGAACAATCATCATGCCGGCTTGCGGATGCGAGCCCGAAGAAGGCGTGGCGGCCATGTTATCGAGCCGATGCCACCGAACCATCTTGGCATCCGTCGCCAACCCAATCCATTCGTTGATCGTTTTCTCGCCGGCCTCGCGCAGGTCAAAGCCCAGCTCGACCATGGCGACTGTTTTCGCGGCCTCCGAAACAATCAGATTAATGCGCTCAACCACGCCGCTGGCTGCCAGGTGGATCAGCGTGCGGTGCGCGTAGATCGCACCAGAGGCTCCGGTGATGGCGACGGTCAGTTCCACAACGCAACAGGATGACTAGGCCGCTGATCTTACGTTCCTTGACCGTCATTCGCAAATTGAAAGGTGGGACGCCGCGCTTCGATGCTAAAATTGGTTCTGGCTGTCCGAACAATACACAGAGGTCAACTGCTCTTCGGTGCTTATTTGACGCTCTTATCACCGCGACCAGAATGAGAAAATCACAAACTAAGCGATCGCCGGCCAGGAAGGCGGACCGCAAACGCAGAAGCAGCGGCAGGATGAGCCAGTTCGCCCAATCGCTCTTGAGCGAATGGAAGAGACTTGATCTGCCGATGAACGACGCGACGGTGGTGGTCGCTGTTTCGGGCGGGGCAGACTCGGTGGCATTGCTGCTGGCGCTGGATGAGTTACTCAACTCCAAAAGGCTCGAGCTCGAGTTTCTGATCGCCCATCTCAATCATCGCCTCCGCGGGAAGGCCAGCGTCGCGGACGCGCTCTGGGTCACTTCTCTGGCAAGGCAACTCGGTCACAGCGTCGCAATCGGAAGTGTTGACGTAAAGAGGCGAGCGGCAAAGACCGGCGACAATCTGGAACAAGCCGCCCGGCGAGCGCGCTATGAATTTCTGGCGAAGAAGGCCGGAGCCAGGCGCGCAAAAGTTGTCCTTACTGCGCACACGATGGACGATCAAGCTGAAACAGTCTTGCTGAATCTCTTACGCGGAAGCGGCGCCAGTGGCCTCGGCGGAGTTGATCCGGTGCGGCCACTTAGTTCTGAAAGTGAGACGCTGCTGGCTCGGCCGCTGCTCTCCTGGGCCCGGCGGCGGGACACGGAAAGCTTTTGCCAACTGCGCGGCGTCGATTTTCTCAACGACGAAATGAACCTCGATGAAAAGTTCGCGCGCGTGCGTGTGCGTCGCCAACTCCTGCCGCTGATGCAGACCTTCAATCCGAAGTTGGTGGAAGGCTTAGCGCGGACAGCAGAACTTTTGCGAGAGGACAGCATGGCCCTTGATCAAGGGGCGTCAAGGCTGCTTGAACTCTCGATCGAAGCAGACTCCGGATCTATCGATCGGCAGAAGACCGGGACGCTGCTACGATTCGATCTGCTTTCCCTGGCGCCGCCGGCGTTGCGTCGTCGCGCGTTACGGCTCTGGATTGGGCGGTGCCGTGGCGATCTGAAAAGGCTCGAGCGGGTACACATCTTCGCGCTCGAGAGGCTCCTGCTCGGGGATCGGGGCGGACGGGTGATTGAGTTGCCGGGCGGCGCCCGGGTCGCTCGGAAACTCGGACTGCTTCAATACATCGCCTGATGGCATTGGCGTTGATAAGATGTGAACCTAACGCGAATGTTGGGCGTATTATCCCGAAGCCACGCCGTTGCGATACGGGGAACGAGGCACCTGGACGTCGCACAAGGGCATCTCAGGAAGGCTGTTAACGAAGGTAGCAGTGAGATTGAGGAAAAGGGAAAGGCCGGGCAAATGCGAACCGGCTCTTACCAGAACGGCCGATTTGAGGTATGATCGGCCACGGAGGAAGTGAATACTTTGAGTTCTACTGCAAGACAAATCATTTTCTGGCTGCTGATAATTGCCGGCGCGTTATTAATCTATAAGCTCGTCAATCCGAGCAGCAAGAACACACAAAACATCGACCTGGTCCAGCTCCATCAGAAAATCAAGAACGGCGAGTTGAAACAGTTGACGATTAGGGCGACCGAAGCTGTCGCCGCTGATCGGGCTACGACTTTCGAGTATCACGTTCCGCTCGCGAATGAAACGACCAAGGCTGAGGTGTTGAAGGAAGCGAGCGAGGTGGTCAACGGCAAGCCGCTGGTCGACAACGTTCAGGATGAGCCGAGTTCCAGTTATTGGCCAATCGCGTTGTATTACGCGCTGCCATTCCTGCTGATCTTCGGCTTCTGGATTTTCATGCTGCGACAGATGCAATCGGGAGGCAATAAGGCGCTCTCGTTTGGGAAGTCGCGCGCGAAACTTCTCAGCAATCAGCAGAAGCGGGTGACGTTCAAAGACGTCGCCGGCGTCGAGGAAGCCAAAGAAGAGCTGCAAGAGATTATTGAATTCCTGAAAGAGCCGCAAAAGTTTCAGAAGCTGGGCGGCCGCATTCCGAAGGGCGTCCTGATGATGGGCCCGCCGGGAACAGGGAAGACCTTGTTGGCGCGCGCGATCGCGGGAGAAGCTAACGTCCCTTTCTTCTCGATTTCGGGTTCCGATTTCGTCGAGATGTTCGTCGGCGTCGGCGCTTCACGCGTGCGCGATTTGTTCGAACAGGGCAAGAAGAACGCGCCCTGCATCATCTTCATCGATGAGATTGACGCCGTGGGCCGTCATCGCGGCGCGGGCCTGGGCGGCGGCCACGATGAGCGCGAACAGACTTTGAATCAGTTGCTGGTTGAGATGGACGGTTTTGAATCGAACGATGGCGTGATCCTGATCGCCTCGACGAACAGACCTGATGTTTTGGATCCGGCCTTGCTTCGCCCCGGGCGATTCGATCGGCGTGTCGTCGTATCACGGCCCGATGTGCGCGGGCGCGAAGGCATTCTGAAAGTTCACACGCGCAAGATTCCGCTGGGTGAAGACGTGGACATCAGCGTGCTTGCGCGCGGCACGCCGGGCTTTACCGGCGCGGACCTGGCGAACCTCGTCAACGAAGCAGCACTCAATGCGGCGCGCTACAACAAGAAAGTTGTGGCGATGCATGATTTTGAGTTGGCCAAAGACAAGGTCCTGATGGGCGCTGAGCGCAAGAGCATGGTCATCTCAAACGAAGAGAAACGCGTGACCGCTTATCACGAAGCGGGTCACACGCTCGTGGGTTTGAAAGTTCCGAACGCCGATCCGGTGCACAAGGTCACGATCATTCCCCGCGGCATGGCGCTCGGCGTGACCCAGCAATTGCCGGAAGGCGATCGGCACAACTACACGCAGGAATACCTGCTGGGACAGATTTCAATCCTGATGGGTGGCCGCATTGCGGAAGAGACGTTCCTCGGCGGCATTACGACTGGCGCCTCGAACGACATCGAACGCGCGACCGAGTTGGCGCGGGCCATGGTTTGCGAGTACGGCATGTCCGAACTTGGGCCGCTGACCTTTGGCAAAAAGGAAGAGCAGATCTTCCTGGGCCGGGAAATCGCCCAGCATCGCGACTTTTCCGAGGAGACTTCGATTCGGATAGATTCCGAAGTGCGCAAGATTGTGACTGAACAATACGAGCGCGCCCGCAAGATCCTCGAAGAGAATCGCGACACGATGGTGCGACTTGCCGAGGCCCTGCTGGAGCATGAGTCGCTGGATAGCGTGCAGATTCGTCGCATCGTGGCGGGCTTGACGATCGATGAGGCAGAATCGTCAACGGCCAATTCGGAAGAGCCACCGCAGTTGACAGAACCGGCTGTGCGTCCGCTCAAGCCAATCCTGCCGCCGATTACCGGCAGCAATCCGGCCCCGGCGTGAGATGGGGCAGTAGCCCGACCGTGAGGGAGGGCGCATTTTCCATTCGTAAGAAAAAAAAGGCGAGAGTTTCGACTCTCGCCTTTTCTGTTTGGTAAAGCCGAATCGCACCCAAGCGTTAAGTCCGAAGTTTCTATTGAATCGGAATTGCGAGTTCAGCCAGTAAGCTCTGCAGATCCTGGCGATCAGACTTCGGAAATACTACCCGACCCCCGGTCTCCTTCGTGATGTCCTTGAGAAGCTCGACAGCTTTGGAGCGCTTACTCGGGCGAGTGAAACCACCTTCAGAGCTCAGTTGCTGTACCAATCCGATGGCGTAGACGTGGATTTTCAACTCACTTAACTTTTGCAGCAGCTGTTTCTGACGCACGACGCTGGTTCTTTCTTCGCCGTCGGTAATCAGAATAATCACTCGAGCGGAAAAATCCGGACCGCCGGCCTTTTCGCCGAGCCGGTCGGCAATCAGCTGGATCGCGTCAAGCAGAGTCGTCTGCCCTCCTTCAACATAAAGGTTGTCGATGGTGTGCTTCAGGAGTTGCTCGTCCTGGGTCTGCTCGATTCGCGGTGTTACCACTGCTCCCGCTCCCCTAACCTGGCCCGCCGAAGCAAAATCAAATAATGAAACGGGTCCATGATCGTGGATTTGTTGGGCGACAGCTTTGCCAATTCCCGTGACCATATCGAACTGCGATCTCATTGAACCGGTGTTGTCCAGCAATATCGCATACGCGATCTTCTTCTTGTCCTGCGCACTGCACAGAGCAGAGAGTGATAGAAGCAACAGAAAAGTCGGTAGGGTGCGGAAAAGTTTCGATAGGATATTCATTGTTTCGCCGCCGGTCTGGAGTATCATACGCCTCGATTGGCGCCTCTTCCAGGTGTTTTGGATATCCTCTGAGAACTTTGAACCACGCGCAGGAACCATGACTGAAACAGCAGACGTCGTCATCATCGGCAGCGGCATCGTTGGGTCGAGTGTCGCCTATCATCTTGCGCAAGGCGGTTGCACGAACGTTCTGGTGATTGAGCGCGAGGCGCATCAGGGCAAAGGCTCGACCGGAAAGAGCATGGGCGGCGTGCGGGCACAGTTTTCGACGCCCGTGAATATTCAGATGTCGCGGTATTCGATTGACTTCTTTTCGCGCTTTGATGAAGTAGTGGGCCACCCGGCAGACTATCGCGCGCACGGTTATCTTTTCTGTGCTACGAACGAGAAACATCTGGCTTACTTGAAGGCCAACCGAATACGGCAGATGGCATTTGGTGTGACAAACGTCGAATGGGTTTCGCCCGCAGAGATTTCAGCGATGGTGCCGCAGCTTCGCACCAACGATATTCTGGGTGGAACGTTTTGCCCGACCGACGGCTTCGTCGATCCGCACAGTGTGATGATGGGTTTTATGCTGAACGCGCGCGAGCGCGGCGCGCGCTTATGGCTGGATACGCAGGTCACCGGGATTCAAGTCGATGCCGGGAGCGCGGACGTCTCGTCCGCATTACGCGGCCCGAGGTCCGACTCGAAACGAAGTGCGGACGAGACGTCCGCGCTCCCGGCATTAGAGGCTCGCCGCATTGCAGGGGTCATGACCTCTCGCGGTCTTGTCTCAACTCGCGTCGTGGTCAACGCCGCCGGTGCGTGGGCGGCTGAAGTCGCAAAGATGGCCGGCGCCGAATTACCCGTAGAGCCTTTGCGGCGTCAATTGGTTCCCACCGAACCATTCGATCAATTGCCACAGCGCTTTCCGATGGTGATCGACATGTCCACCGGCTTTCATTTTCGCCGCGAAGGGAAGGGAATTCTCCTGGCCTGGAATGATCCGGAAGAGACGGCGGGCTTCAAGACTGAATTTGATCCAACCTTCGTGGAGAAAATCCTGACGCATGCAGCCTCGCGCGTACCGTGCCTGGCCGAAGCCGGGGTGAATCCTCGGCGCGCCTGGGCCGGACTCTATGAAATGACTCCCGATCATCATGCAATCATCGGACAGTCACCGAATGTGAAAGGCTTGTACTTCGTGAACGGCTTCAGCGGCCATGGGGTAATGCATTCGCCCGCTTCGGGCCGCATCACGGCGGACTTGATTCTCCGCGGCCACTCTGATTTGATCGACACGTCACAACTCGGCGTCGAAAGATTTGCGGAAGGTCGATTCCTCGAGGAGACGGCTATCCTCTAAAGCGAATCTAACCCAATCTTGAGATGCGAAAACCGACTGGCAGTATTTTTGAGGGCAAATGCAGCCCAGTTACATTTCACCTTCGCCCGGCATCGTGCTTCAAACAGGAATCGATTATTTGCTAATGGTTGATTTTTCTTATTTCGGAATAGACATCGTGCCAAGATCCTTAAGCTGATGAGCGAACTTGATCACCGGAGGAACTGATGAAAAGACACTCTTTCGTTTTGCTGGCGCTGACCCTCTTGGCTGCGTTCGCTCCATCTGTCTCAGCGGCTGACGAGGCGAAGATTCAATCGTCGCTCATTGTTTCTACGGAGTGGGTGGCGAAACATCTCAACGATGACTCACTCGTGCTGCTGCAGGTGGGCGAAAAGAATGAATATCTGGCGGGCCACATCGCCGGCGCGCAGTTCATCACGCCAGCGGATATTTCAACTCCGCGCGGCACGGGGCTGACGCTGGAGTTGCCCTCGGTCGAACAATTGAAAGCAACCTTCGAGAAGCTGGGCATCACGGACAAATCTCGCATCGTCGTTTATTTCGGCAAAGACTGGGTGACGCCCACGGCGCGCGTCTTCATGACGCTCGACTATCTGGGACTTGGTGATCGAGCTTCGATTCTCGATGGCGGATTGCCGGCGTGGCGCGCCGAAGGCCGGGCGGTGACTGCGGAGCTGCGCGAACCCAAACGAGGCAGTTTTACGCCGCGACCAAACACGAAGCTGGTGGTCGATGCCGCGTGGGTCAGCGCGAATCTGAATAAACCCGGCGTGGCGATTCTCGACGCGCGGGCAGCGAAGTTCTACACCGGCGCGGAAGCCGGACAGATGCCCCGCGCCGGTCATATCCCCAGCGCCAGGAACATTCCATTCTCAAGCGTGGTCGAAGACAGCACCAACAAGTTCAAGAGTGTCGCAGCACTGCGGGGACTCTTCGGCGCAGCCGGCGTGAAGCAGAGCGATACCGTCGCGACCTATTGCCACATCGGACAACAGGCAAGCCTGCTCTACTTTGTGGCGCGCTATCTGGGTTACGAAGCGCATCTGTATGACGGCTCGTTTGAAGACTGGAGCCATCGCCCGGAATTGCCGGTGGAAAAATCAGAAGCGACGAAGACTCCTGTTAAGCGCTAGAAAACGATGCCGGATCTAGTTCTCCAAGTGCATCCCGATCTCGCCCACGACTCGCACTTGAGCGTCGAGCGATTTAGAGAAGGGAAGTTGCTGGAAGAGGCGTCTGTGTAATAGCTTGGCCCCCTATTCTAGATTTCCCGTGCGCGTCACATTCTTTTCGCAGTCTGGCGAAATGTGCCAAGCGCCTTTGGTGTTTCCGCTCAAGTCATTGTCCTCAAAGACACCACCGCCACCTGCGGCGATAACGATCGCTTGATACCCATTTTTTGAAATTTTGTTACGGCGCAATCTAACATTGCTATCGTCTCGCACTTGTACACCCGCACTCTGGTTGGCGACGATCTCATTGTCTTCCAGCGTTCCTTGGCCCTTTTCGTGCACAAAGACGCCGCTTTGCTTTCCATCGTGAATTCGATTGCGACGCAGAGTGGCATTGCCGCCAGTATTGATTCGCACACCTGTGTTGGCGTTGGCGAAAACGTCATTGTCTTCCAGAGTTCCGAGGCCGTTTTTGTATACATGTACACCGCTGGACTTTCCATCATAAATACGATTGTGACGAAGGGTGGGATTGCCGCCCGTCATGATGGAGACTCCGGCATTCTCGTTAGCAAAGATAGCGTTGTCCTCGAACGTCCCCTGGCCGTTATCGTAAACAAGGACACCGCTCTCCTTTCCATCGTGTATGCGGTTTCGGCGCAATCGCGGGTCTGCCCCTCCATGGATGCCGACACACGTGTAGCTCTCGCTGGTGATGTCACACCCTTCCAAGTCGAGACGTCCCTGCGCAATATCGACGGCAAACCAATCTCCTGCTCCAACCTGCTGCAGAGTGAGATTTGCAATTCGTCCCATGTTTGCCTTGAATCGGACAACGTTTTCCCCCTTTGCCTCGATTACCACTTCGCCAAGCTCCCCATCGCCGATAATCTCAACAGGTTTATCAATCGTGACGCCTTCTCGATACAGGCCTGGCCGCATCAGAATTCTATCGCCGGGCTTCGCGGCCGCTAGCGCGGCCGTCAGTGTTGGATGATCTCCACGATGAAGCGCATCCACAATGATAGTAGGTGGTTCGGTCTTTGCTACAGGCCCGCGCGTCGCTTCAACGGATTGGGTTTTAGATTCAAGTTGCTGAGGACTCTCTGCGGAGGCTCGTCCTTTACGCGCTGTGCTCGTCTTCCCGCGCCGAGTCTTGCCGCGCACTTTGGTAGGTTTGCGCGGCTGCTCGCGTTCAAGTGCTCCGATAATCTGCGCGCCCATTTTCGCGAGCATCTTTCCTACTTCAGGCGACGTGATAGGTTCGAAGCGCAGTTCACGCAAATCTGCATACTGACGTTCCGCGATGATCATCGCTAACGGATCGGACTTACGCTTTTCGTCATCGTGAAGGATCGGGCAGTTGACATAATAGACGGGCAGAATCAGGTCGTTCCGTTTAAGAGTCTTTTCCCGCTTGAGAAAGCGTTCCAGTTCCGCGCGACAAGCGGGACTCTTGAAAAAACCAGGCGTAACGATCGGAATGAGAAACGTAACACCATCCAGCGAATCTTCAATGCGCTCTTTCCATTGCTGTCCCCACTGGATGTCGTTGCGATCCTGGAATATCTCGAACTTCTCGCCAGTCTGTATGCGCACCTCGCCGCTGAGACGCTTGGCAACCTCGCTTAGGCGTCCGCGCTCGTGCGCATCGTCGTCACGAACATAGCTCAGGAAACCAATTGGATGCTGACTCATATGAAATCCGGCACTGGAGGTCGCAAAGGCTATCTGATCTTCAAGTGCGCGTCAACAATCTTAGGCGACATTTGCGCAAGACACCTTAAGACTAACAACGACGGAGAGTCACGGGAGACACCATCTATGCCTTGCAATGTGTTTGGGCCTGCAGGCTCGCTGCGGCTTGCGCCTGAGCGCGAAGTGCGACAATATTTCTCGCCGCTGATCGCGTCAGTACAAATCTCTGATAACAAGTGAGGTCCAATGGAACGCAGAACCACAAGCTGGTTTAGTCCCAATTTGCAGATGGAAATGCCGCTGGTGGCTTACGGCCAGGCGGGCCAGACGCTTTTGATGCTGCCCACCGCGGCCGCGGATTATCTGGAATACGAGAGATTTTATCTCGTCGATGCCATCAAGCCGTTTATTGAGCAGGGACTCATCCGCGCTTATTCAATCAACAGCGTCAATCGCTACAGCCTGCTTAACGAACAGATGCCGCCGAAACTGAAAGCGGAACTGCTGACGCGCTACGATCGCTACATCACGGATGAAGTGTTGCCGTTGATTCGGAACGAGTGTGGCGAAGAGGCGCGGCCGATTACGACGGGCGCCAGTCTGGGCGCGTTTCTTTCAGCGAACGAATACTTCAAGCATCCGGATTTGTTTCGCGGCGTGATCGCCCTGAGCGGCAGCTATGATATTCGTTCATACCTGGAGGGCTATTACGATGACAATGTCTTTTTCAATAACCCGGTCGATTATCTCGCGGGTTTGAACGACGATCATTTCCTGCCGATCCTGCGGAAGGCTGATTCGATCTACATTATTTCGGGCCAGGGCGACTATGAAGATCCGAAGAAGAGCCAGCAACTCTCAGACATTCTGAAAGGCAAAGGGATTCCGCACACCCTCGATTTGTGGGGAGCGGACGTGAATCACGACTGGCCGTGGTGGCGGAAGATGCTGCCGCATGTTTTGGGGAAGATAGTTGGGTAGGTTAACAATGCGTAGAGAATACGATTTCAGCCACGGGGAAAGAGGCAAACACTTCGGCAAGCGGTTGCGCATCCCGTATGGCTCACTACTACTGCGCCTTCAGCCACTCCTCAAAAGCCAACACGATATCGTATTGATCTTCTTTCGGGCTGCGGGCGAGGAATTCAGTGAGCACCGCGCTGGTGAGTATGGGCAAGGCCTGGCTCGCGTCCGACAAAACATATTGCTCATCCCGCAGTTGATAGATGGTCAGCGAGTCGCCGTCGTAGCGCCAGACTTCAGGAACACCGAAGGCTGCGTAGATTGGAAGCTTGGAGATCGATTCGTGATGGATGTCGATCTCGACCACAACGTCGGGGGGCGGATCAGTATTAAAGTCAATTTGGTCCTTCGTGCCAACAGCGTCGGCCGTCTGAATGTAGAAACAGGCGTCGGGCTCCGCCCCTTTCTGTTCGCTTTGCTTCTTGAGTGTCGCCGACCCGTAAAACAGAACCTTAATGCGCTGTCGAATGCTTAATAGATCGACTAAGCGCTCGATCAATTTCGCAACGTGTTCGTGTTTGGATGAGGGTGACATGACTTGTAAAGTTCCTTCGTCGTAACAAATCCGCAGACTGCTGGCTTCCCCAACCGACTCGAGTAATTCTTCATACTCGTTCCAACTAACATCGTGCTGGATAAGCACAGTGTCAGCGGGCATACGGTCGATCATCTCGACGATGGCTTCGGCTTGACTGATTATTTGGGTGCTCATTTTGATTGTTGACCTGCTCGCATGAACAAAACGACAAACTGAAAGTTTGTCGGACATCCTTCATCCGCCATCCCTATCCCGGCGGTCCGTCGTCGCCCTTCTTACCTTTCTTCTTTGCTGGTTCAGCTTCCCGCGGGCGAGTCTGTGCCGGCGTCGCCACCTGAGCCGCGGGCTTGGTTTCTTTCGGAGTCTCCGTATTCGTGCGCGGCTCTGCCGGTGCATCGGTCTTTGCCGGTGGCAGCGTACTGTCCTCCAACCGAGGCGTCGTAATCGTATTCGCGTCCGTTTTCTCGTCGGTCTTTGTGTCGTCGGCGTCAGTCGACATCTGCGCGCGTTCGAGCTGAAGTTCACGCTGGCGCTGCTTGTACATCTCTTTCATGTCTTCAGGCATCGTCGGCGCCTTCGGAAAATCTTCCTTCGGCTTGTCCTTCAAAAAGTCGCGCATGAAGTCGATAAAGTAAGGCATCGCGCCGGCTGCGCCGGTCATTTCGTTGCCCAGCGGTTTCTTTCTTCCCGGATAACCCATCCAGACTCCGGTCACGTAAGTTGGCGTGTAGCCGAGAAACCAAACGTCAGTGTGATCGTTGACGGTACCGGTCTTGCCGGCGAGCGGCACCCCGAGGACCTGCGCCCCCGACCCAGTGCCGCCCTGGATGACGCCGCGCATCATCGACACCATCGTCAGCGCTACGTACTCGCTGAAGACCTTGTAAGTCGTCTTTTCCCACTCTTCCATCACCGCGCCATCGCGATCCAGCACGCGGCGAATCATGTGCGGCTCGACGCGAATGCCTTTATTCGGAAAGACGGAATAGGCCGAGACCATCTGATCAAGCGGTACTTCGGTGGCGCCGAGCGCGGACGAAAGGTAAGGCGCCATTGGCACTTTGATCCCAAAGCGTCGCACCATCTGCGCCCCGGTTTGAATGCCGACGGTCTGTAGCAGGTGCACTGCGGGAATGTTCATCGAGTGCGCCAGAGCCGTCTTTAGGGGCATGTCGGCGCAACCGAGTGACCCATCATAGTTGTGCGGCTTCCAATCTGGATTGGTGCGATCGACGATGGGCGCGCCACTAACGGTTGTATCCGGAGTCATGCCCCACTCAATCGCCGCGCTGTAGATGAAAGGTTTGAAGGCGGAGCCGGTTTGCCGGTATGCCTGGAATGCATTGTTGAATTTGTTCGTAAGAAAGTCGTACCCGCCGATCATGGTCATGATCTCGCCGGTCTTCGCATTCAAAGTCATCATCGCGCCCTGCACGGCGGGAATCTGGACCAACTCGACCTTCAGATGATGGGCCTTCTTGTCGAATTCCTTGATTTCGAACTCAGCCAGATAGCCGGGTTTGAATTCGGTGCCCGGCGAGCGTTTGCCCCAGCCCATGTCGGGGCCACTGACAGTCGCCGTGTAGTTTCCGAAGCGAACAGTCGCTTCGTTCTTGCCATGGTCAACCTTGGTCACGAGGCCCATCAAATAACGCCCCGGTGCGTACTCGTTGCGGTACCAATCAGGATACTTGTAGCTGTTCAACTCCTGCGCCGTGGGCACGCCATTATTGGCAGACGTGGGGATCGCTTCATACGAAGAGCGCCAACCGCCGTGCCCTTTGTCATAGCGCCGCAAACCGGCGCGCACCACTTCATAAGCTTTCTTTTGCGCGGCGACATTAATGGTCGAGTAAACGGCGAGGCCGGTTTGGGCCACGCGCGTGGTGTACTTCTCTTCCAGATCACCCCGGATGTACTCGACCGGATAATCGAACGCGGGAGAGAGGGCCTGCGGTGGCTGATAGTATGCCGTGTCGGCGAGCTGGACTGGTTTCGCTTTCGCGGCATCAACATCTGATTGATTGGCAAAGCCGGTCTTGGCCATTAGATCCAGGACCAGGTCGCGTCGCTCTTTCGCCTTTGTCGGATTCAAAATCGGCGAGTATTCAGTCGGCGCTTTCGGAACACCGGCCAGCAACGCCGCCTCTT
The DNA here is from genome assembly GCA_003168335.1 of Blastocatellia bacterium. Taxonomy (GTDB): domain Bacteria; phylum Acidobacteriota; class Blastocatellia; order Pyrinomonadales; family Pyrinomonadaceae; genus UBA11740. The sequence continues at coordinate 225,305 of PMSM01000005.1, forward strand.
CCAGAGTCAAGTCCTTCGCCTGCTTGCCAAAGTAAGTTTCGGCGCCGGCTTCAACGCCGTACGCGTTCGCTCCCAAAAAAATATGGTTCGCGTACAACTCCATGATCTGGTTCTTGGTGTAGTAGCGCTCGATTTGCAGCGCCAGCACCCACTCGTTCATCTTGCGCTTCAGAGTTTGTTCTTTTGTGAGGAACAAGTTCTTCGCGAGCTGCTGGGTCAGCGTCGAGCCGCCTTCGACTTTGTCGCTGGTGAGGTTCTTCCAGGTCGCGCCCACGATGCGAATCGGATCAATGCCGATATGATCGTAGAAGCGCGCGTCCTCAACCGCGAGGATGGCATTCTTCATTATGAGCGGAATTTCGTCGTACTTGAGCGGGATGCGTTTTTCCAGCGCGAACTCGCCGATCACGGTCTGGCCATCGTCGGCATAGATGCGCGTGACCACGCTGGGCCGGTACGTCGCCAGAGCGGCAACCTCGCTGGCTGCCTGCGAATAGTTGAGCTGGTACGCGGCGATGATGCCGGTCAGTCCGCCGGCGGCCAGCGCCAGCAGCAGCACCGCGGGGAACCAAAACCGGCGCAGGATATGCTTGCGCTCGTTGGGCGGCGCGCTGACGATTGCCTGCGGCGTATATGATTTCAAACGCGAACCTGGAGGTTTAGCAGCCATAATAATCCAACCTTTTTAGAATAACGTTGCCTCAAGTCGCGGATTTCGGGCAACGTGGGTTCCCACAGTCACCCTGTCTGCCGATTTGAGGCGAGGAGATTATAGCGTAGCTGCGGCCGAACCTCGATGCGGGAATCGAAGTCAGTACCAAGCGCGTTAGCGGGGAAGTCAGCGTCAATGAGCCGCGTAGCGGCGGCATATTGGTAGCCCCGGGCGTAAGCCCGGGGTTACGTCACGCAATTGATCCCGAGCCCGCTTTAGCGGGCAACAGATTTAATTAGCAACTACTCTAAGGCCAGCAGAAGCTTTTTCGGTTGCAACAGAAGATTGATGGAGAAGCCCGCGCCGGCATCTCCCATGGGCTGGGTGACAGTCTTCGCTATGCGGACTAAATCGCTTGGTGGCCTTCTTGACAGCACATCCGATTCAGTCAATGATCCGCCCATGAGCCTTGCAACCATTCGCAGCGAGATTGAAAAACTCGAGCCCGCTGAAAGGGCCTCGTTGATAGATTTGCTCTGGGACAGCATCGACGACGACTGCATTCACGAAATCGAGGCCAAGTGGGCAGCCGAATCCGAGGATCGGATTGATGCATTTGAACGAGGCGAATTAGCTGCCGTCGATGGGCCATCAGCACTCGAAGAACTCCGCTCGTCGTTGAAGAAATGACGAAGTACAGATTTACTTCCGCTGCGCTTTTCGAACTAAAGGAAGGCGCCCTTTACTACGAGCAGAAAGAGAACGGCCTCGGCATTATTTTTCTTGATGAGATTGATGCCACAGTCGAACGAATCCTGCGTTTTCCGCATTGCATCCGATGCCAGTTCGGACCGCATGCCGGTCTTTAGTAGCCCTGCATTAATCGAGCCTACCGACGACCGCGCTGGCGCCCGTTGCACTACCAGACTGGTAACAACACATAATAAGCGTAATGTTCTTGGGAATTTGCTCGACAGGGCACAGTTAGCCATGATAAAAGACACGTGGCTTTTCACAAGCGAGTTGTGAGTCTCAAACCTTCGCCTCCCAACTCCGATTTGGCTCCAAACCTTTTTTCGTAACTGTTAACGCAGACAATCAAAGGAGACCCAATGGCCACAATGTCGCCGCTAATCCGTCCGTTCAAGGTTTCGGTCAGCATCGAACACGGCAAAGTTATGGTGTCCCCGGACCCCGCTGAGGTTGACGAAGGCACGTCCGTGGAATGGAGGTTCGAAGTAAACCCGGGTCTTCCTTCTCTGACAATTGAGATTTATTTCTCAGGTGCATCTCCAACTGGCTGGATGAGTGAGCGAGCGATTTATTCAGAGTCTCACTCTCCAAATCCGATTATCGGGGCGGTAGCGCAGCAGCCCGGTGATTACAAGTACGGTGTGAAGGCTAGCAATCACGAAACGAATGAAGTCATCGCCGATGATGACCCTTACCTAATAGTTCGGTCCCGGGGCTATTGAAGGCACTGGAATGTTCGCCATTGAAGTCCTGACAGTTTCCAAGCAGTTGCGCAAGCCGCTTCAGCTGGCTATGGATTCCCTCAATGGCCTGCAAGGTGAATTTCATTTCGCGTTTCCGCCAGGTGAATTGCTAGTTCAAGCGGAGCTGGTTAAGCGAGAGAGGTACTCGACGACAGAAATCTTTGCCTGGCTCCGCACGTACCGTGATGACGCTAAGGGCTATCGCCCCCATTTGATCTTAGTAGTTGATGGGTTTCTGTCTTCGCCGGGCTTGGAAAATCTTTTTGGCTCGCATGAGGCGGCCGATGGGCTGGCAACTTTCACGACGCACGACAGCGGTCGATTTGTTCATGATCAGGTTCGGTACATCCGATACTATCTCGTAAGATACAGTCTCAGTTTTCTGGCACCCGAGATTAAGAGTCACGCGGAAGCCAAGGCCTGCTTCTTTGACCGCAAGATGAGTAAGAAAGATTTGCGGCTCAGTATAGAGTCCGGCGGTATTTGTGACGCTTGCCGCTCACAGCTCACGCCGCTTTGGACGCCCACGATCAAAGATGCGATTGAGGATATGGCAAAGCTGATTGCTGGCGATTATCCCTATGCTTTAGTAATGAAAGGTGGCGGTGTAAAAGGGTTGGCTTTTGCTGGCGCAATGCTGGAGCTCGAAGTTCACTTCACATTTGATGTTTTTGCCGGAACTTCCGCGGGATCCATTGCTGCTCTCTTATTCGCCGCAAAATATTCACCGAAGGAATTAGAGGCAGAACTCTCCGCGCTCGATTTTCGGCGATTCAAAGATGCATCTTGGCCCAAAGCTCTATTGAATTTCGTTCGTAAGCGAGGACTCTATCCGGGTGACGCATTGACTGAATGGATCGGTGCACGGCTCAAGAAAAAACTGTCATCCACTGCTGACGTTAGAATGGCGGATTTGCCCGCACGCGCAATCATCTATGCTTCTTCTCCGGCACTCGGCCTCTTGACCTTTGATAGCACTGGAGATCGTCGAGAGACATTAGCTGCTTTCGCCGCAAGATGTAGTGCCTCAATACCCTATTACTTCCTGCGCCAATCCGTAGATGGACAGAGTGTGTATGATGGCGGGTTGCGGGAGAACTTTCCATTTGAACAGTTTCTTCAGTCAAACAAAGGCAAGCCAACCGTTGGTCTTTATCTAATCACACCAACTAAAAGTTCCCGGTTTGTCGTTTCAGATCTAATAAACGTCGCAGCAAGTGGTGATGATCCAAACACGATTCGGACACACGCAGACAAGATCGTGCCGATTGATCCGAGACCCATCAAAACGACAGACTTTGATTTATCGGACGACGACAAACAACTGCTGATTTCGGCGGGACGGTCGGCGGCTCAGCGCTTTCTCCTAAGTCGTAAGGTCGAGGGTGGCCCTAACGAAGTTAATGTACAAGAATCAGAAGCCAGGACAGAACAGCTGAGGGCTCAGGTCGCAAAACAGCGGCGACGCCGCTTATGAAGTCGTTTAGGCAACCTGACATCGTGCTACGGCCTCGATACTCTAATCTGCTCCTCAAAAGCAAGCGGCCAAAAGTGGCGTGAAAGGCGAGACCGTGATAAAAAAACCGCTACGGAAGGCTAATGAAGAGCGTCACGTAGTGAATCTAATGCTGTGCGACGAGATGGTATTGGCAAGTTTTAGGATACTCATGAAAGGATGCTGATGGACTGGAACCCACAGATACACGGGCAGTTGTTGCGACAGGCCCGAAGCCGCAACGGACTGACGCGGCAATCACTAGCGGAGGAACTTCATGTCACGCCTCTAAGTATCTTTAATTGGGAGACCGGCAAGAATAAACCCCAAGCTAATTCAATAAAGGCGCTAATCGAAAAATTTGGCGCAGAAGCGTTTGATCCAGATAGATCAATAATCGAAGATGAAGGTCCTTCGGCGCTTTCAACTTGGTTAGCAGCCAAGCGTGCCGACAAAAAGTGGAGCCGCAAAGAACTTGCACAACAAGCTGGCGTCACGGAGATGACGATTTGGAATATCGAATCTGGTCGTACTCTAAATCCACAACAAAGCACTATCGAGAGCTTGGAATCTGCTCTGGGGGAACCGATACCCGAAGACATCGGTGTGGAACTATCGGAACAGGCTGATTTGAAGGTAGAAGGATTAGGTGCATTTACGAATTTTGACCCGCATGATGAAGATAACTTGCCCAGCGTCGCAGGTGTGTATGTCTTGTATGACGTAAGCGACCGTCCCATTTACGTGGGCCGAGCACAAGACATCGGAAAGCGCATAAGAGATGGTCATACTGGCCATTGGGATAAATTTTGGTATCGTTCCCCAATTGTGCATTCGGGCGCTTTTGTGAGAGTGGACGACGAACTCTTGCGGTCTCAAATTGAAACAGTAATGATTAAGTTTATGAAATCAACAGCAGTAATCAATAAAAGCGGCGTAGAACGCGGCTAGTAGTTTTTCGCCAACCTCGCCCAACCTGACATCCCACCCCACATCCTCTATACTCAATCCGCTCGCAAATGGGGGCGACAGGCTTCGACAGGAGCCCTAACGTCCGTCGCGATGCATGCCGGGCTACCTTATGCAGCTCGTTAACAAGCGTAGGGAAAAAACAATTGCCAACTCTAACGAGTTAGCTCTCGCGGCCTAAACAGCTAGCGAGCGTCTCCGCCGCAAGTTGCTCATGCGCGCGGATGGAGATGTCACTTTAGATGAGCTGGCCTGCTGTTTCGGTCCGTGACAGTGGGCGAGACCAAGTCGGACTAGCTCGTGTTGAGGTCTTGCTACTTCACTGACTCAGCGTCGGGCAAAACTTGTCCGGTCGAAAGGCCGGACGAAAAGAGAAGTAGATAAGCATGTAGAGTCCTTCGGCGTTGGCTTTTGGATCCGGGTTCAATTCCCGGCGCCTCCACCAAATTCTGGATTTCGAATTGGGGATTTCGAATTGCGAATTTGAAATCCGAAACCCGCAACACCAGAGGCTTGAATTCAATTCGAAATTCGCAATCCGAAATCCGAAATTCTCAGCCAATCGGCATCTTCGACAGCGGCGTCGGTGGACTGACCGTCTATCGCGCGCTGCACGAACATCTGCCTAACGAGCGCTTTGTCTATCTGGGGGACACGGCGCGCGTTCCATACGGAACGAAATCGCTGGCGACGGTAGAACGTTATGCGGTCGAGAACGCTCAGTTCCTGGCGGCGCGCGGAATCAAACTTCTCGTGGTAGCCTGCAACACCGCTTCGGCGTTGGCGCTGCCGGCAATTCGCCAATCGCTGAACATCGATGTCGTCGGCGTAATCGGTCCGGGCGCGCGCGCGGCGGTATCGGAGTCGCCTGACGAGGCTCACCAGACAGATCGAGTTATTCCGGACGAGATGCGGACGAGACGTCCGCGCTCCCAGCGGCGAATTGGAGTGGTCGCGACTGAATCAACGGTGCAGAGCGGCGCGTACACGAAAGCCATCGAGAAAGTCGATCCGGACGCGATCGTGATCGAGCGTGCCTGTCCTTTGTTTGTGCCGCTGGCCGAGGAGGGCTGGGGGAACGAAGACGTCGCGCGAACGGTAGCCGAAGCCTATCTCAAAGATTTCCGTTCGAGCATCGACACGCTGGTTCTGGGTTGTACTCATTATCCGATTTTGAAGCAAGTGATTCAGGGTTGTGTGGGCGAGCAGGTTCAGCTAATCGATTCGGGCGAGGCCACGGCAGTCGAGGTGAAGGCGCTGCTGGAAGAGAGGGGCCTGGCCGGATCAACTTCGGGGACCGGTGCGCTCGAACGCCAACTGTGCGATGATTTGGACCACTTTTATGTGACTGACGCGGCGGAACGTTTCGCCAGAGTCGCCGAGAGATTTTTGGGAAGCAAGCCCGCTCGATTGGAAGCGGTTGAGGTTTGGGGACACGATGAGCTTCGAACGGAGCGCCCGCATCCTGCGGGCGGATCGCAGGCTTAGCGGGGTCCCCGGCGCGGCAACCGCGCTGGGGTGCCTGGCAGCTTGCCGTAAAGGATTATGAGCTTCATACGCACTGACGATCGCACGGCCGACGAGTTGCGCCAGGTTCGCATCACGCCAGGCTTTGTGCCCAACGCCGAAGGCTCGGCACTGATCGAAATGGGCAACACTCGCGTTATCTGCTGTGCTTCCGTCGAGGACAAATTGCCGCCGCATCTGCGCGGCCAGCGCAGCGAAGGCTGGGTCACGGCAGAATACGCAATGCTGCCCCGGTCTACTGAAACACGGACTTCACGTGAGACAGGTCGCGGTGGTCCGTCGGGCCGGACGCACGAGATTCAACGCCTGATTGGTCGCAGCCTCCGCGCGATTTCAAATCGCAGGGTGCTGGGCGACCGCACGATTACTTTGGATTGTGACGTGCTGCAAGCTGACGGGGGCACCCGCACCGCCGCGATCACCGGCGCTTATGTCGCCTTCGCGATTGCGTGCAAGCGCCTCATGAAAGACCGCCGGATCACGAAGTCGCCGATTATCAACGAGGTGGCGGCCGTGAGTGTCGGCATCGTTGATGGCACGCCGCTGCTTGATCTGAAATACGACGAGGACTCGTGCGCCCAGGTTGACATGAACATCGTCTGCGCCGGCGATGGTCGCTTCATCGAAGTACAAGGCACCGCCGAGGGGGCGCCCTTCACGCGCGAGGAGATGGATAATTTGCTGGAGCTGGGAAAGAAAGGCATTGAGCAGCTGGTCCGGCTGCAGCGGCAGGCGATTGAAGCAGCTGAATTGTAATTCAGGGTATTTGGTTGGCCGGCTGTTGCAGTTTCCTGGATGTTCCCTGCAGAGCAAGTCCGTGAGATCTTTTGTTTTCTTGAAAGACTCTTCTGACTTTAGAGGAAGCGCTCTACCAGCCTGCAAAGCCGGCGGTATATCATTAGCCCGGGGCGTAAGCCCGGGGGAACGATCAGCGAAAAGATTTTAGAGCCCCGCAAGGGGCAAAAGAAAATTCACGTCGCATATGGCTTTCAATCCAATTTCTGTCGCCCGCTTTGGGGGCTCGATGTCGGGAGTGGCGTTCGAACCCCGGGCTTACGCCCGGGGCTACTAATATACCGCCCGCTATAGCCGGCTGGTTGAGCCTTTCCCCTATTGATGGCGGACCCCCTGGCTGCGAAAGGTTCTACGCAGAAGAGCAGAGGTCGCCGAAGACCGCGCAAAGAAGAGCTAAGGCTTGGTACCTCCGGTTGAGACAACAAGGCCCGCCGGGCCAGCATCTGACAACGATGAAAAGCCGCGCGCCCGCAGGGCAATTAAAAGGAGTTTGACAGTGCGATTAGCAATCACCTTTTTGGGACTCTTCTTCCTGGCGGCAGTTAGTCCATCGGCAACGCACCTGCGCGCGCAGGTGCAGGAACACAGTTACTCAAGCGCGAAGGTCAACTATGTCGTCGATTTCCCGTCGGCTACCTGGCGTTTAATCGATGAGCCGGACGAGATTCACCAGCACGCGGAGTTTGTCTATGGTGACCGCAATGACGGCTACCTGCGGATTCGGAAGGAAGTCCTCGAGGAAGGATTGACTGTCGATGAGTTTGCCCGCCGCGATCAGGACCAAAAGGAGCGTTTTCGACCTGGATACGTCGATGGCAAAGGAGAGCCGTTCACGGGGCGGTTGGCGGGCAGAACCATTTCTTATGAGTTCACTCAGGCCGGCAAACCCATGGCCGGACGTAGTTATTATCTCCAGGGCGACAGCCACACCGTCTATGTGTTGCGCTTCACGGGCATGCGCGACAAGCTTCTGCGCATTCGCAATCAGACGGACCTGATCGCTCGCAGTTTCAGGTTGAAGTAGGTCGGTTCGCGGGGAGCATTGTCGCCGCACACCAAAGCGGTGTTGTTTCCCGGGAAGTTCCCAAGCTCTCATTTTCTTGTTTTGTCTCCCTGCATTATTTTTCCGCGTAACTTTTCGCCCGTCTCCCGTAATACACACTAGAACTCCCCAGTTCGCGAACTGCACTTTAAATGACCGGCCGACGAGTTGCCGGCCGTAGTAAACCGCCCTGATCTAAACACGAGTTGGATCGCGGGGTTGGTCCGAAGACCCTTTCAAGCAAGCTCTCCCTATCTGAAGTTCACCTGCCGAGAACCGAGGAGGTTGCGATGAAAAGATGTGATGTGTGCGGTGGAGAATTCAAAGACAAGTTTAGCTTTTGCCCGGTCGACGGGAGGCCGCTCAGCGAGGTCGTTGCCCGCGGCCATGAATTCAAGCTGACGATGGTCAGTAACCTGGGACTAATCCAACGTTTGGCGATCGAACTTGAGTTTGTCCTGGATCAAGTAAGAAAATCCTGGCCGTCCTTCAGGCGCAATCCGATCGCCTTTACGGGAAACCAACTAAGGGAACTCAAGAAACTATTGAGACAAACCCTGGCGCGTCCCCATGTGCTATCCGGGTCGCTGTCTGCGCTGCTGATTGTATCCGCGATAATCCTGAGCGTGCTTCTGCTCGAAAAGCATTCAACCAGAACCGCCGGGCCAATCGCCGACAGCGACGAACTTACGCGAACGGTCGAGGTTGATTTGCGAACTGAAGCAAAGCCGGCCAATGATGCGGGAGTAGGCGCCGGTGAGAAAGGGCGCGTGGGTTTTGGAAAAGGTAAGGGGGAAGGATCGGGGCCGGAGCCTGCGCGCTCTCAAGGCGGAGGCGGAGGCGGTGATCATAACCAGTCCCAACAGTCGCAGGGACGAGTGCCGGTTGCATCATTAGTTCCGGCGCCAATCTCAACGACGATGGCGCGCCTCCCACAGGCGTTGCCAGACGCAGGCATCGATATTGATCCGGCGCTCTGGGGGAATCTTTCGCTTACTTCTTACGGCGATCCGCGATCCAAATCAACCACACCTTCAAATGGCTCAGGCGATGGTGGTGGTGTCGGCAGCGGTAATGGCACAGGCATTGGCCAGGGAGACGGGCAGGGATTCGGCCCTGGCAGAAAGGGCAACATAGGCGGTAACGATAAGGGGCCCGGTTGTTGCGGCGAAGGCGGATCGCGCGGCAAGAATCCGAATCCCGATCCCGATCGGGTTTATCCTGGTTCCGACGTAACCGAACGCGCGCGCGTTCTTTCAAAGCCGGAGCCCCAGTACACAGAAGAAGCCAGACGAGCTGACATCACGGGGACGGTGATTTTACGGGCGGTGTTTTCGAAAACCGGCGAGGTCACCAGCATTCGCGCGCTGCAACCTTTGGGAGGCGGTCTGACAGAGAAGGCGATTGCCGCCGCGCGACAGATTCGGTTTGTGCCCGCGAGGCGAAACGGTCAGGCTGTCTCGATGTACATGCAGTTGGAGTACAACTTCAATCTGTATTGAGAAGGATCTACTTTGGAGTGCGGTAACTTGTTACCGCTTTTAAGGGCCGCGACTTGTCGCAACCAGGTAGAAGCCGTAGTCGCGAGCCTCGCGGCAACAATCCGCCGCTTGCTAAAGCGCTGACAAGTCAGCGCACTCCAAACTTTGCCGCGCTGCAGCCATCGCCTGGAAGAATCGCGGCATCAATGTAGTTAACACTTGCAAGGTCTCCCCTCTCTACACGTTCTACCCTCGGAATTAATCGGGAACCAGAGACTGAGGTTGGGTCTCTAAGCCGGTAGAACAATGAATTTCCTGCGGCTTCCCAGATGCTTGCAAGCGCCCTGGAGCGGTCGCGAATTCGAAGCGGAGGAGACGATGCGTAGAACTTTCTTTCTGAAATCCCTCTTGGTAATTTCAGCTTTGGTGGCTGCGGTTTTTTGCGTGAGCGCCTTAAGAAGTTCAGGCGGACTCGTCTCTGCACAAAGCGGCATAACCCAGGGCGCCCTTCAGGTCGTCGATCCAAACGGCAAACCAAAAGCGCTGTGCCCGCTCAAGCACACGGATGTGAAAGCTGAGATTAGCGGCTTTCTTTCGCGCGTAGTCATCACGCAGGAGTTTGAAAATCCGTTCAAAGAAAAAATCGAAGCGGTGTACACGTTCCCACTGCCCCAGAACGCCGCAGTTGATGATATGACGATGATTGTCGGCGATCGCACGGTGCGCGGAAAGATTCTTCGCCGCGAAGAAGCCGAGGCCGTCTATGAAGCTGCGAAGTCAAACGGGCAAACGGCCAGCCTGCTCAATCAGGAACGCCCAAACATTTTTACGCAATCGGTGGCCAACATCCTTCCGGGCGAACAAATCAAGATCACCATCAGTTATGTCGAGACCCTGAAATATGAAGCGGGTTCGTATGAATTTGTTTTTCCGATGGTGGTGGGGCCACGCTACGTTCCCGGCGCGGCGACGGGCGCCCAGGGAAATGGTTTCGCGCCTGATACCGATCGGGTGCCGGATGCTTCGCGCGTCACGCCTCAGCCAGTGCCGGAAGGCATGCGCGTCGGTCACGATATTTCGCTGGACGTTACGCTCGACGCGGGCGTGCCGATCGATCTAATAAGCTCAAATACTCACGATATTAACCTCGAACGTCCTGATGATCGCCGCGCGCGGGTGAGCCTGAAAGACGAGGCCACGATTCCCAACAAAGACTTTGTGCTGCGCTATGACGTGGCCGGGAAGAAGATTGAAGATGCTGTGCTGACCCACTCTTCCGGCACCGGCGGCTTCTTTACCTTGATTCTGCAACCACCCGAGCGAGTTACCGCCGAAGACGTCACGCCGAAGGAATTGGTTTTCGTCCTCGACACCTCCGGCTCGATGTCGGGTTTTCCGATCGAGAAAGCCAAAGAGACGATGAAGCTGGCGCTCGACAATCTTTATCCGTACGACACCTTCAACCTGATCACATTTTCCGGCGACGAGCACATCCTGTTTCCCGAGCCGGTGCCGGCTACTAAGGAAAACCTGCAAAAAGCGCAGGCGTTTCTCGAATCACGGCAGGGTGGCGGCGGCACGGAAATGATGAAGGCCATCAAGGCTTCGATGGATCCGTCCGACGCGCAGAACCATGTGCGCATCGTCTGCTTCATGACTGACGGCTATGTCGGTAACGACATGGAGATTATCGGCGAAGTGCAGAAGCATCCCAACGCGCGCGTGTTCGCCTTTGGAATTGGCGGCAGCGTGAATCGTTTCCTGCTCGACGGGATGGCCAGATACGGCCGCGGTGAAGTCGAGTATGTCGCGCTCGACGATGATGGCTCAGCGGCAGCCCGGCGTTTTTACGAGCGCGTGCGTAGTCCGCTGCTGACTGATATCTCGGTCGATTGGAATGGATTGCCGGTGGCTGACGTCTATCCCAAAACCGTGCCCGATCTTTTCAGTGCAAAGCCGGTGATTCTTACCGGGCGTTACACGGGGAGCGGTCGCGGGACCATTCGTCTGAAGGGCAAGATGGCGGGCCGCGATTTCGTTCGCGAGATTCCGGTCGACTTTTCCACTTCACAGCAACACGACGTGCTGGCGACGCTTTGGGCGCGCACGCGCGTCGATGATCTGATGAGTAAGGATTTCAAAGGTGCACAACAGGGCAACATGCAGGACGAAGTGAAGCAGGCGATCACACAACTTGGGCTCGACTATCGCCTGATGACTCAGTTCACCTCGTTTGTGGCGGTGGAAGAAATGATCGTGACCGACGGCGGTCAGCCGCGGCGGATTGATGTGCCGGTGGAAGTGCCGGAAGGTGTGAATCGGGCGGGGGTGTTTGGGCAGGAAAGCGATAGGCCGATCAATGGAGCCAGCTATGGACAAAACGTGTCGAGCTTTTACCTGGCTAAGCCAGGCACGCTTCCAGCGCCCGCGCAGACAGTGACCGTCACCAACTCGCAGACCAGCTCAGGTAAGACAAAGCGCGCCGGGGGTAGCGGACGCGGTGCTGGGCAAAGCAGCAGCAGCGCCGGCATGGCATCGACCGCGCCTCCGTCTCCGAGTTCGGCTACCGGCGCCTTTTCGATTGATGGCTCAAGAGAAGCGGATGCCTTGAAAGTTCTGACGCCGGAAGAGCAGAAGCGTGCGCAGTTACAGTCGAAGTTTCATCCGTCGGTTGTCGCTGTGGTCGACCGCCTGAAAGACAGCAAGCTCTGTCCTGGTGCGGATGAAGCCAAGTTCATTCACAACGGCAAAGCCGAAATTCAAATCTGGTTGACTGACAAATCAGACGAGACAATGGCCAAGCTTAAGGAACTCGGCTTTGAAGTCGTGCTCGACCCGAAGACTGCGAAACTTGTGATCGGTCGACTGCCGATTGAGAAGCTGGCGGCGCTGGCCGAGTTGAAAGCGGTTCGTTTTGTGGCTCCGCAAATGTAGCGCAAGTTGTTGTCTTGTTTTGGAGTGCGGCGACTTGTCGCCGCTTTCAAGGGCGCGACTAGTCGCGCCAACCAAAGCGCTGACAAGTCAGTGCACTCCAAATTACTTGAGCGAAAGCGCAGTTTGTTCCGAGTCGATTGTCGATTAGGAAAAAACACCATGGCCCGATTCAGAAATACACTCAATCACGTGCGCATCGCGGCCCCGTGCCCGGCTGACTGGGACCAGATGATTGGCAGCGAACGCGTGCGTTTCTGTGGCCAATGCAGTCTGAACGTTTATAACCTTTCCGGCATGACCAGATCAGACGCCGAGTCCCTGATCGCCGGAACCGAAGGAAGACTCTGCGTCAGATTTTATCGGCGCTTTGACGGATCGATCATAACGAAGGATTGTCCGGTTGGACTGCGAGCGATCCGCCGCCGGGTGTCGTACGTCGCGAAGGCGATCAGTTCTATAGTGCTCGGGTTATTTGCCGGCCTGGGTGTCCACGACGCTTTCGCAAGCATCATTCCATTCGCCCCACAGAGGACAATGGGCGTTATGGCAGCGCCTATGGATCCGCGATTAATTCCGGCCCCGGAGCAGAAGCCTGTACTCACGATGGGCAAAATGCTGGCGAAGCCGATTCGCAATCGTCCTGCCTCAGGTCAAGGCAGAAACGGTGGGTGATCGTAGGATGTAAGGCAAACTGTTGCGTTCCGATTGTTCCGACGAACGATCCGCAAGCTGATAGCTTGCGTTACATCCAACTGGGCGCTTCCCACCATCTTCTTGCTACAATGAACCCGCCTGCACATCGCCAATGACGCTGAAACTTGCACCCGGGCTCTCGATCCAAAAATCACCGATCAACGGCAAAGGCTGTTTTGCGACAGTCTATTTTCCACACCGGCGCAAGATAGCTGAATACACCGGCGAGCGCATTCCGGATCTTGAAGCTCAACGCCGCGCCCATCGCGCCAAGCTGCGCATCTGCGATGTTGACGGCGCCTGGAGCATCGACGGCAGTCGCGGCGGCAACGGCACGCATTACATCAACCATTCCTGCGAGCCGAACGCCTACGTCCGCACCATCTTTGGCCACGTAGTGTTCTTCGCTTTGCGCGATATCGATCCCGGCGAAGAGATCACGGTCGATTACGAACAGACGCTGCATCCTGATTCGAAGCGCTGTTACTGTGGAGCAAAGAGTTGTCGGGGAAGAATTAACAGGATTCCTGGTGTGTAAGGACCAGTGAGCGGTGAGCGACCGCCGTTTGGGTTTCTATAGTCTTGGCAGCGCAAAACTAAACTTTGATCCGCGTCCCACTTCCGACTCGACTGCGACCGAGCCGCCGTGTTGCTCGATAACTTCCTTCACGAACGCCAGGCCGAGACCGGTTGACTCTTCGTCTTTCTCTTGTCCGTCGCGCGCCACGCGATAAAACTTTTCCCAGATGCGATCGATTGATTCCGCCGGCACGCCATAACCGCGGTCTTCGACGACCACGCGCACGGCGTCGGCTTCAAGCACCGTGGACACCGTCACCGAGGTGCGTTCCTGGCTATACTTGATGGCGTTCTCCAAAAGCCTTGTGAGCACCTGAGTAATCAGGCTCTTGTCCGCGGCCACCGGAGGAATGTGGCTATTGGGCTGTTCGATAAGTCGAATGCGCTTCTTCTTGGCGAGCGGCTGCACCGTGCTAATGACTTCGCGCACAACTTCGTCGAGACGCAAAGCGATCTTCGTAACCTCTTTTTTGTCGCCACGCTGAAGCTGAGTCACGGAGAGGAAGGTATCGATCATCCGCGACATGCGCTGAGATTCGTTCGTGATGATCTGCAGAAATTCGCGCGATTCTTCGGGAATCTTGTCGTCAAGAACCAGCAGCTCGGCGAAACCATTGATGCTCGTGAGCGGAGTTCGTAGTTCGTGCGACATCAGCGAGATCATGTCGCTCTTCAACTGTTCGAACTCTTTCATCAGGGTCACGTCGCGAATGCGAATGGCAAAGCACAGCGGGCTGCCGCCGGCTCCATTCCCATTTGAGCCATGCCCATTTGAACCGTTGCCGTTACGGTCGGTGGCGAGGGCGATCCGCAACTCCAGAGTTTGATTGCGATCGGGAAACTTCAACTCTCGCTCGTAAGGCTCGCCCGATTGCAACACCCGGCGGACAGCAATCGATGGCTCGTCGAAGACGCCCGAGCGAAAGCGATCCAACAAGCCGAATAGATCTATTTGTTGCGCTTCACCCTCGTTCAGGCGGGCGGCCCCGAGCATTGCCGGATTGACGAAGCCAAGCGTGCCGTCGAGATATGCGATCGCATAACCGTCAGCAGCCTCGGACAGCACCTGGGCGCCAAAGCGGTTCTCAGTTAAAACGCCGCTGATGACATCAAAGGCGTGCAGACGATGACTGGAGGTTCGCGCCGACACGAAAGCCGGCAGCTTGCCATCCAGCTTTCTCTTGCGTGCTTCCTCGCGCTGAAGATTGCGGGCAACCTGGCCGCCGACGGCTGCCAGCAGCCTCCGATCGCTCTGATCAAAACTCTCGCGCAAACGCAAGAGCAATGCTCCCACAGTTCGTCCCTCGTGGCGCAAAGGCAGCGCCACACTTTCTAAAGAATCGATCTGTCCGGCCGGAGCCAGGGTAATCTCGCTGGTCTCGACGGCCTGATCACAAAGTTGAATTAAGCGGCGCCAGACAGTATTGCGTCCCGGCTCGAGCGCGCCACTTGGATTGGTTCGCAGGCGTGCGCATGGAACCAGGGCGCTAAGATCATCCAGTTCGAGGACAACAGCCTCTTCGAGCGGGAGAATCGTTTGCAAGAGCTTGAGACCGCTGGTTAGGCGACTCTGCGCCAGACTTGCCTCTCCGGTGTCCGTTCTCGCCGACGTATCGTTGACGTGATCAGTGAGCTGCGTGTCGATTAACCACAGCCGATTAAGTTGCACCAGAAAAACGGCGCCAATTGCGCCCAGCGCCATGGGCGCGAACAGGATGTCGATCTTGAGATACCGGGATGTAATCAAGCTGGCAGCGGCAGTTGCAAGAAAACCCATTCCCAGAATCAAGAACGAACGACGCGCGCCGGCGCGACTGACGAAAAACCCAGCGCTGGTGCTGATGGCGACGATGAGCAGTAGGCCCAGCCATGGCTGCGGAGATTGGAGCGGCGCGTCGCCGCGAGTAACGTTGACTACGAACGCTGCCTGCAGGGAATCGATTAGACCGGCACGCCATATCGCACAGGTAGCTGCACCTGCCAGAAAGGCCAGGCCCAACGAGACAATGAGCGATTTCAACGTAAATGTTTTCAAGGCTTTTAGGAAATGTCGAGAGGTGGTGTGTCTCGTCTAACAGGGCGCTAGCGCGGGGAGCAAGGCCCGTAATGCCAACGAGATTATACACTGACACGTAGCGTTATGCGCAAGAAAAAGGCGTGAATTAGGGCAGTCTAGGGGGTTAGCGAAGAGAGCTTGTCGGTTTTAGAGGTGTTTTGGGGCTGGGTGTAGGCCTTAAGCCGGCAAAGAAAGGACCGCTCGCTCCAGGTCAGACTCTTCGCTCTCGGCGACCGTTCGCAAGTCCAGAAGCACACGATCGTCAACGATCCTGGAAATGACGGGTGGCTCAGCGCAACGTAAAGTGACTTCAATTTGATTCGGACTGAGTGTCTTGTGAGCTATTGAAATGAGCATTGTGGGTAGCCGTGAGGTTGGGCCTGAGCCACCTCCCGCAGCCGATTCGCCCGCGACTGTATCAAGCTCAACGGCATCGGGTAATGTGTTTCGAAGCCGGTTGATCAGGTTCTCCGCGCGCTCCTTGATCTCTTGCGCCGATAGCGCAATGAAGCGGTGCGCCGGAACGTCGTCGCCGGAAACACCGCGAGCGTAGGCATCGAGGGTCGCTTCGAGAGCGGCGATACGGAGTTTGTCGGCCCGCAGCGCGCGATAGAGCGGGTGTCTTCGCATGCGTTCGATGATGTCTGAGCGACCGACCAGTAGGCCTGTCTGCGGCCCACCGACAAGTTTGTCACCGCTGAATGAAACCACGTCGGCGCCGGCTTCGATCGATCTACGAATGACCGGCTCGCCATCGATTCCATATTCACTGAAATCAAGCAAGGCGCCTGACCCCGCATCTTCGTAAAGCGCCAATCCAGCGTCGTGAGCAAGAGCAGCCAGATCTTTTAGCGTGGGTGTTTTCGTGAAGCCTACGATGCGATAGTTCGACGGATGCACGCGCATGATCAGACGGGCGGTTTCGGAAATCGCCTTTCGATAGTCAGACAGGCGCGTCTGGTTGGTAGTTCCAACCTCAATCATCTGCGTGCCTGATTGAGCCATAACATCGGGGACGCGAAAGTCTCCTCCGATCTCGACCAACTCACCGCGCGACACAATCGTCTGGCCGTCCCGGGCCAGGGTGTTAAGAACCAATAGCGCGGCGGCGGCGCAGTTGTTGACGACCAGGGCAGCCTCGGCGCCCGTCAAGTCGGCCAGTAGATCTTCGGCGCGTGGGCCGCGTCGTCCCCGCTCCCCACTGACGATGTCGTATTCCAAATTGCAGTAACCGGCCGCCTGGCCGACAATCGCACGGCGCGCGGCGTCGGACAATGGCGCTCGTCCCAGGTTAGTGTGCAATACCACACCCGTCGCGTTGATGACGTGACGCAATCCGCTCGCGGTTTCAGCCAGATGCGCCGCGACGAGTCGCTTTTCGGCCTCGCGCATAAGGCTTGCTCGCGATCCACTGTCCGCGGATTCACTCTTTTTGGGATCCGACCCGCCGGCAAGGATTTCGCGACGCAGTTCATCGGTAATGCGGCGGGCGAGGAAACTCAAGCGACCGGCGCCTATCTGCGGTCGTAATGACTGGGCGGTCTCGGTCCGCAACAGGGAATCAACCGATGGTAGCGCTCTAAGCGACGAGTTTGTCTGAATTGTGGGCATCTGCAGTTTCGGGTTACACCTCGGTAAGTGCCAGCAGAATATGCTGTTTTACCAGTTCGAGGCAATCGCGAAAAACAATATTGACACGCACCGAACTGAGCCCCTACACTGAGATCACTGGTGGCGACCCTGCTTGCGCCGCCCGATTGGAGTTCCGCACTTGTCCGTAAAAGATAATAAGTTATCCCGGCTGGCCAAAGAGCGTCGCGAGAAGAACAAGGTCGGAGCCTATGAAGAACCGACTATTGAGGACCGTCTGGTGCGGCTCGAAGAAGACATTCGTCGTCTGAAAATTGAGTTCGATGTCTATTTTAATGGTGGCACCAAACGCCCGCCTTATGACACCAGGATGCGCGTTGAATCGCACCTGAAGCGGTTGGGTGACGACCGCACACTCAATTTCGCGCAGCGTTATCATTACAACTCACTTGCTACCAGATACGCTTCTTTCCGCGAGATGTGGCGGCGCACGTTGCAGGGCCGGGAAGAGGGGCGTGATTTGGGTGCGGCCGCGCGCGCCTCTAACCGGGGTGGTGCCGGGCCATTTACGCGTTCCGAATTTTCATGCACGGACGTGCGCCACGACGTTCGGACCGTCAAAGGCGTCTACGATGCTCTGATAGACGCCAAGCGGAGCTGCGGAGAAGCGACGCGGGACCTTTCTTTTGCTAAATTTCATCGCCTGATTGTGGAGCGTACGGAAAACATGAAAGAGAAGATTGGGTCTGATCGAGTAACCTTTTCCGTTGATGTAGAAGGAGGTCACGTTAGTTTCAAAGCGAAGGCGGACAGATAGGAATGTCCGATGCACTTTGGTTTCTCGTGGAAGAATCTCGCGGAAAAAATAGCCGCGATTGAAGCGAGCCAATTCTCTACAGTTCGGTTAATGGAAAAGGCGATCTCGTTTACCGAGATCGCCTTTTACTTTTCGCGTCTTCCGGGCTCACGACCGGAAGCGGTCAGTGGCTTTGCTAAAAAGCAAGCCGGGGAGACCTACGCCTTTGTCACTTTTTCGGCCTGTGGTCCTTTCGGGCCTTGCGTCACTTCAAACTCAACTTCCTGACCCTCATCGAGGGTTTTGAAGCCGTCACCTTGAATGGCGCTATAGTGGACGAAGATGTCCGAAGAGCCTGGCTGTTCAATAAAACCATAACCCTTCGAGTTGTTAAACCACTTGACCTTACCGGTTATTCTAGACATACAAACGAATCCTCCTAACGATTCGGCAAAACGGGCACAAGTAACACAAACCGAAAGGTGGTGTGCTACTTCTCCTCCTACAAGTTAATGCTGTGAGCCGGACGCGCTTTCTAGTTGGGGCGCCATACGGAAACACACAACGAACAAAGCACACGCGATCCCGCTAGCGATCATCGTGCACATACTTCCAAGCAAAAACCTAAACTTCATTTGTCTTTTGGCGCTTGCAAATCGAAATGCAAAAGGCGGGTGTAGAGCCAACCCCAGCACTGATTGAAACGACGGCGAATCCTAAACGATGCGGTTTTGGCCTGTCAATACAAAAATTTGGGTCGCTGGGCCCGAGCCCCGATAGACCAAAACCCCCTAGCGGTCCCGATTTACTTGATTTTCTTGATGCTGGCGATGAATTTCGCCGCCTCTGCAGCATGCTTTTCCGCGATTCCGGGGGCGGCGAAAGTCAAAATAATTACGACTTTCTTGGCTGCGAGTACGTCCACGCTCCATTCAATTGTGATGCCGTTGACCTCGCCCGTCCCGCCTTGGCTGAAATGTGGCATGCCATTGTGAGTGTCTGCGGTACCTTTGTCCGTCGTCTTGACGTTCTTGACAGTCTTACTCAGTTCGTTGGCGAGATCCTTTACGGCGGCATCGAAGGTGTCCTCATCGGGAACATAAAAGACCATCTGCAGACTGTCGTCCGCGCTAGACACAGTCACAACCTCCCCATCTGGTTTTGCTTTCCAGCCCTTTGGCAGTTCGAATTGGACGCCGGCTCCCTGGTGGCTGAAGAACCGGTTCTCCTGGGTAGCTGGTGCGCTTAATTTCGCAACGGGTTTCGCTGACGCGACGCCGACAAGCACTGAACTCGTCAGCGCCAAACACAATCCGATCCTTAACTTCTTCAAGGTTCCTTCCTCCGGGTTAGTTTAGCTGTTGATTATTCTGATCGAGTCATCAAGCTGCGCGACGCATTGCGGCAGGCGCGTTCCTGATATCCAATTCTTTCAGTACGTAACCCGCGCCGCCAAACTTGTCGGCAATAAAGAGCACATAGCGAATGTCGACCGAGATCGCGCGACCTTTCGCATCGTTATAAAAGAAATCGTTGCCGAGTCCTTCATAGTTGCCATCGAAGATGATGCCGACCTGCTCTCCACGTCCGTTCATGATCGGCGAGCCTGAATTGCCGCCAATGATGTCGGTGGTCGAAAGAAAGTCGACCGGCACGTCTTGCCCATCCGGCGTGGCATACGGACCAAAGTCACGAGTGCGATAAAGCTGCTTGAGTTTTTCGGGCGCGTCGAAGGGCTCGTGGCCTGTGTCTTTCTCGATCACTCCCGAAAGCTTTGTGAACGGCTGATAAATCGCGGCGTCGTGGGGAATGTAGCCCTTGACGTCGCCGTACGTGAAACGCAGCGTGCGGTTGGCGTCAGGATACGGTGTGCCGCCGCGCATTTCGCTCATGCCGCGAACCAACAGTGGTCGTAAGCGGCCCACAATCCCGTTGAAAGCCCGCGTGTGTACAGCTACCTGGGCATTAAGCGTCGCGATTTCTCCGGCGAAATCCAGCAGCGGCTCGTTCAATTGGTGCAACTGCCCCGTGGTCATGTCGAATAGCTTGGAAATTGATTCTGCCGTGCTCAGGTTCTTGCTTTCGGCTACGGCGCGGGCAAACTCTGCTTCGGCGCGAACGCGAGCGTCACCCTGCAGACTCCCAAAGCGTTTTTCGATCGGCTCAATCTTTTGGTCAGGCGGTAACTCGGCTGCTTTGCGCAGATAGAACGCGATCATCTCGCGGTCGAAACCTGGGATGCGCTCGGCGAAGATTTCTGCGAGCACCGCGCGCACGCGTTGGGCGCGCGCCGCCAGGATAGAACTTCTTTCCGGTTGCGGCTTCTCCTTGTCAGCGGCGGCTGAATTGATTAGCACGGCGACTTGGAACACATCGCTGAGCCCGGCCATTTGCTGGATCAAAGCGTCGCGGGGTTGAGTCTTTAGCAGTTCGTCGTAAGCCTTTTGCAACGAGGGCAACACGTCGGCATATTTTTTCTGCCGGTCCGGACTCTCATTTATCCAACGAGTGAGAGCGGCTTCGTCCTTGTGTTTCTGATCGACAATTCCCACGCGGCGCATGGCGACGACCGAACCTTCGAAATCCTTCAAGGTGTTGGCAATGTCGAAAATTCTGCTCTGCAGCTTAATCTGAAGTGCGCGATCGTTCTTACCTGCCTCTTGCAGAACCTCGATCTGCTTGTTGAAGAGGTCAATCAGGAAAGGCATGAAGACGTCCTGGTTGTATCCAACAGAATAACTTTCCCGATAACGCCGCGTTGAGCCGGGATAACCCATGACCATGACAAAGTCATTTTCCTTCACGCCACCCATTGAAATCGAAAGGAATTTCTTGGGCTTGTAAGGCAAGTTGGTGGCTGAGTAATCAGCGGGCTTACCGTCCTTACCGACGTAGACGCGCATAAATGTGAAATCGCCGCAGTGCCGTGGCCATTCAAAATTATCGGGGTCGCCCCCGAAGAAGCCAATGTTTTTGGGTGGCGCGTAGACGATGCGGACATCGCGAAGCTCAAGATAAGTGAACAGGTAGTAGGCCAGGCCTTCATTGAGTGGTAGCACACTCGCAGTGATTCCCTCGGCCGGGTTTGCGCTGGCCGACTCGATCGCCTGTGCCTTGCCGGCAATCGCAGCATTACGCTCCGGCGGCGTCATCGCATCGGTGACTCCGCTTAAGACGTCTGCGGTAACGTCCTTCAATGTCTGAGTAATCTGAACCGTATAACCCCTGGCGGGCAATTCTTCGCCGCGGTTTTTCGCCAGATAGCCATTTGACGCGTAATCCTTCGACTGATCAGAAGCAGATACGAGGGCCTCGAAAGCGACGTGATGGTTGGTCAGCAGTAATCCCTCAGGCGAGAGGAACTCGCCGGTGCCGCCATCAACGATCACGACGGCGTCTTTGATGCTCGGACCATTCGGATTGTAAATATCGGTAATCGGAATCTTCAGGCCGCGTTGCTGTAGTTTTTTTAGCGGCAGCTGGTTGAGAGTGTCGGGCAGGAACATGCCCTCGTCACCCAGTACTGAGACCGGTACGAGGCTGACAAAAAGTAAAAATGACAGCAGCAGAGCGGCGGCACGCGCGTACGTCGAGGTCATTGAATTCTTCCTTTGTCGTTAATCAGAATCGAAGAGGTAGGAATGGTACCAAAGGCCCTCGCAATCAAAAAGGGAAAGACGAGGTCGATTGAACTCCAGCGAATGTGAACCTGCCTACTGCTTTTCCGCACCGGGAAGATACGGTCGTGGGTCGACGGGTTGATTGTTAATGCGTACTTCGTAATGCAGGTGCGGACCGGTGGATCGCCCCGTCGAGCCAACCAATCCGATTTTCTGTCCGCGCGTCACGGTCTGGCCGACGGTTACATCAATCTCTGAGAGGTGGCCATAACGCGTCGACAAGCCGCTGCCGTGATCGACATACACAACGTTCCCATAGCCGCGTTGCCATCCCGCAATGATCACTCTACCGGTGGCCGCAACCTGAACAGGGGTGCCGTAAGCCGCATCGATGTCCTGACCTTCGTGGTATTCATAGCCACGGCCTCCGAATGGATTGCGACGCCCGCCCACTCCGCTTTCGAGTTTGCCCATCACCGGCCAAATCGAGGGCGTCATGCCGTGCAGCCGCAGGAAAGACTCGTACATACGCATTTCGCGCTCGAGTCTTGTGGTCTTTGACTCTAATGCCGCCAATGCTGCAGCGCTGTCAACCGGCCGGGCCGGGCCGCCCTGACCGTGCGCGGTCGTCTGAGCTTCATTTTGAACTCCTGGTACCTCGGCCGCCAGCTTTCGCGAAGTGTCTTCAACCGCATCCACGCGATTGTTCAAGTTTTGCAGCTCTTGTCGCTGCTTCTCATTCTCTGCGCGCAAGCGTTGATTCTCGTGCTCGATGCGCAAATGCGTCGCCTGCTGGGTCAGGCCGTAGAATCCATAGGCCAAGCCGCACATAACGGCGAACAGTCCCAGCGCGGACGCTTTTAGCCAGCGTTTGTGGACGCATATGCGACGGATATGGGCTCTGGAACGGGAAGTACGGGCGACGATAAAGGCATAAAAACGGTCGTCTCGGGTCATCAATTCTGCTCCTGTCGATCAGTCCACGCGCGCTTGTAAATCAGGGGCTGCATGGCGACCGCGAAAGTAACAGTTGCCGACGACGGCGACTGATAGAACTAAAATTGCGAGGCCTTAAACTAAGAACCTGCCTGAAGACATCAAGAACCCTGCTTGAAGATTAGCAGCGGAGCGCATTAGCCGAATTCCCGGGTACTGCTAGGAATCAGCGCGAGCCATCCTGGATGCTGCTAGAGCGCGAACCCTATCACACGAAAGTTGAGAAGGCAAACGGGGAAAAGACACGCAGACGGAACTGCAGAAATAGAAATATTTAGTGCCTTGCGCGTTAGTCAGTATCGGAGGCGGGGTGTCGGATTTATGCTTCTTCAGCTTCGCGCTTACGCCGCGAGCGGTCGCGGACGATTGCCAGCACGATCATTACCATCATCACCACGAAGACTACGACAATCGCGAACTTAACCAGCGCCAGCAGGAAGCCGACCAGAACGATTAGTTGTTTGAGCAAGGCTACGATTAGAAGAATGAGTGCTAGTACGGCGCTGCCGCGACCGAATGCGTATAGGATTGCCATGAGTGAATACCTCTTTATCTTTGAGAAACAGGTCTAATAAGTCCTAGATGACCTGTCCTACTTAAATCGTGCTGAGCGAAGTTGGCGCGGGCTCGCGTGGGTAGGGAAATCATCACTACCGAATCTTCCGGCTCCGGTTGGCCAACTCGCCACCACCGAAGGCGGAGGACTATTCGTATCGAACCCCCGTAATTCTTCCCGCCGCCGGCGGCGCTTCAAATAATCGAACAACATATATGCGCCCAGGATAACGAGAGCTACAGGCAACGTTCGGCGCACGGGAAACTGCATGCCGAGCAGGGTGTGCGCCAAAAAGATCAAACCCAGGGCGACCAGCGTCACGCCCCATGCGACTGGATTGCCATAAAGCTGACGGGTAATCGCATCTTCTTCCGCGTCAGGCGCCAGGCCCGCGCGCATCAGTTGCGCTGTACGGCAGGCATCGATCGCTGCGAACAGCCAGGTGCCGATCACTCCAAGCACAAAGAAGGTGACCCCGTCGGTAACCACCGCCATCTGAAAAAAGCTGGCGAAGATGGCGAAGTGAACGATCGCTTTTGACGTCTGCCCGTTGTAAGCAGCGCCCAGCCCCGGGACAAAAAATGAAAGCAACGTAGCGATAAAGGGTGAAGTCTTGCGGCGGATGACCTGCGAGTCGGTGGTGCGCGAGTGTTGATAACGCAGCAGCTCGACGCCCGCGACGATGCAATCCTGGCAAAGCGGAAACCCGCGTATGCGATGATCGCAAGCGGGGCAGAGCGGCCGTGCGCACTGGCTGCATTGCACAGCAGCCGGGTTCTTTGTGTGATAAGCGCAGTTCATCGAATTAGATGCTCAGTGATAACTTAAAACCTTCAGCTTGTCGCAGCCCCCTTCATCCCGAGCCCTGCCTGACGGTCGGGCTACTGTCCGGCGGCCTCAACGGTTCTTCTGATCGGCGCTTCCAACCTTCGGTTTGCTTTGCGAGGCGTTATTCTTCGTGCCCGGCGCCGCGCTGTTTTGATTCGATGTATTCTGATTCTTGTTCGCATCATTTCCTTTTTCCGAGTCTTCACCGCCGCCCATCAGATCGTTAACGCTGCCGGCCAATTGCTTCACTCCGTTGGGCAGCGCCGAACTTCTGGAGGCGTTGCCGGCGGTCCGCTCAGCTAATTGCAGACTGGCATGATAGATTCCGCCAACGGAGCCGTCGGTCGAAACAGTATTCGTCAAGACGAATACTGATACCAGCAGCATCGTCGCTACTGAAGCGAGCTGAGGCGAAACGATCGGATCGAGAGCGCCGCGCAGCCACTCTACCAGACGAGACTTCAATGGTGCGCGAACTTCCTGCGGAAGAACATTGCCAATTGTGCTTTGCAAGATGCGGGCTTCGAGGCCGGCGGGCACTGCCAACTCGTCCTGTTTGTAGGTATAACAAGCACCGATTGCCCGGACGACGGCGCCCGGCAGTTCGCTGCAACTGACGCAGAGGGCCGCGTGTCGTTCCCAGCGGTGGTAAAGCGGCGCCATCAAAAATCCGTCGAGATAATCTGTCAGGTGCTCTTCGAAATCCGAGCAGGCAATGGCCGTCTCCGGCATCGTCTCCAGCAGAATGCGCGCTTCCAAACCGGTACCCGCCAGCGGGGCTTCTGAAGACGAACACGCGAGCAGAGTATTTTTCACTTCGCTGAGAAGATCGTGACAGACGGGACAGCGCATAGCGTGCTCGGCGAACGCCCTGTTTGGCTGCACCTCAAGAGCTCCGTCGAGGTAGTCCGTGAGTTGGTCTTCAAATTCGTGACAAAGCATCTGGTTTGATCTCTCTCTTTATTGACTGAAGACTTGCGGTACCGTTACGCCTCCACTACTCGCATACGTCGCAGAATCTTCGCAAGTTCAATGCGTCCGCGATTGATACGGGACTTAACGGTTCCTTCAGGTATTTTCAACAGGTCAACAATCTCCTGATAGCTCAGTTCTTCGATGTCGCGCAGAATTACGCAGGTACGCAAGTCCGGCGACAGCTTGTCGATGCCCGCTTGCACTTGCGCGCCCAACTCGTGGCTCTCCATTTCGCGCTGGACCGTGCCCCCCGCCGCTCGCAAATGGTACTGATGGTCCTCGAGATTGTCGGCTGCTTCGTCTTGCGGCGCGCGTTGCCGTTTGCGGTAGTCGTCGATTACCAGATTGCGCGCCAGCCGCATCAGCCAGTTCTGCAAATCACCTTGCTTTGGATTGTATTGTTCAAGCGAGCGATAGACGCGGATGAAGACGTCCTGGGTGAGGTCCTCCGCGGCGTCAGCGCGTGAAGTAAAGCGGTAAGCAAGATTGTAGATACGGCGAGTAAAGGTTTGGACAATCTCTTCCCACGCCGCACCATCGCCGGTGCGGCACCGTCTGACTAATTCAGCGCCTTCATTGGTAGCCAAGCTTTTGGCGGCTCCCACTTGTTGCGTCTCCGGTTTAGTTCTTCGTTCCTAAAGCAGTTCCAGGGCTCATCGCCCCAACACGACCGTCTTACGTCTGGTCATAAAACAAAGTTCCATCAACGCTGGTTACCGGGAGCCGAAGCTCATCGCCCTTTCGGATGGACATTCTTGCGCGCAACATTAAACTGTTGTAGGCTTGCTGAGCCACACCATATCTTGTGGTCGTGCTCGGATTTTAGTCAAGCTTGTCCCCGCGCGGTCCCGGTCGACATTCGACAAGCCTCAGTTTGTCGTCGCCTGTCGACAGGTGTTGCGCCTGGGGAAGCCCGCTCGACAAACTACAGTTCATCGGACATTTCAAAAAGTTTTGGCAAAGTATCGCAAGTATCTTGAGTTCTTTGGGCTGCTGTTGCTGGCAGTCCTGATCATCTGGTGGTTTGGCCGCGGGCTCGACTGGGAACAGGTCAAGATCGCGGTACAGAAGTCAGACTGGCGGCTAATCCTTCTCGCCGGAATCGTAATTCTTGTGGCTTATATGTGGCGCGCACTCCGCTGGCGGGTTTTCCTCGCGCCTCTTGTAACAACTAGTTTTCGCGAGATTTGGATCGCAACCACCGTCGGATTCGCGGCGATATTGCTGGTTGGCCGTTTGGGTGAAATCGTACGTCCGGTGGTTCTGCCCATGCGTGATAAGCGCGTTAGACCTGCAGCATCTTTCGTGACCATCATGATCGAGCGGCTGTACGACTTGATTTCGGTCGCCTTGCTCTTTGGAATCAATCTGTTGTGGTTCACGCCTCTGGGCAGCACGGTCGCCGAACTCGCCCGCATTCGCGTAACGGGCTTGCTGATGTTGGTTTTGCTCGCTGTGGCGGTGGTGCTACTGATTTGGTTTCGGCGCCGATCAGCGAGTGTAATTGGCTGGCTGGATCGAAGAGTTGGCGGACAATCTCGCCTGAGTGGCCGGCTGAAACATGCAGCGCTTAGCATCCTCGATCAACTGGCAACAGCTTTGGGTGTGCTTGGCCATGTGCGAGAATTAGCGCCCACAATCGGTCTCTCGCTGCTGCTTTGGTTTTCAGTTGCATTCGCAAACTTGCTTATTTTTCGTGCCTTTGGATTGCCATTCGGGATGTCGCAGGCGCTGTTTGTGCTGGGCTTCTCAATGGTAGCTTCGGCGGTGCCCACGCCGGGCGGAGGTGCCGGCGCATTTCATGTCGCCACCGCGGCCGCACTGGTGCTTCTTGGCGCCGGACGTGATCAGGCAGCCGCCATCGCCATCATTCTACATTTGGTGGATTTTGCTCCGGCAGCACTGTTTGGTCTCTTTTACTTCCTGCGCGGTGATATCAATATCGCTCGCCTGCGCTCTTTGACTTCGACGAGTGCGGTTGAGCATGCGGTCGAGGATGAAAAGGTCGTGCTGGCTGAGGGCGCCTGAACGCTACTTAGTCGTCCGTAAGATGCGAAAGAATTCAAGAGTGAGGATCAACTTATGAAATGCCCCTTTTGCGGTTTTCTTGAAGACAAAGTCGTTGACTCGCGCGAATCGCGCGAAGGTGATGCGATCCGCCGGCGGCGTGAATGCTTAAAGTGCGAGCGGCGCTTTACCTCTTATGAACGAATAGACCAAATAGCCTACATGGTGATCAAAAAAGACGGGCGTCGGGAAACGTTCGATCGCAACAAGGTCATGGCCGGCATCTTGCGGGCCTGTGAGAAACGACCGGTGCCGCCTTCAAAGCTCGACAGCATCGTTAACGCAGTTGAGAAATATGTGCAGGAGTCTCCCGAGCGGGAAAGGCCGACGAACAAGATCGGCGAACTGATCATGCGACGCCTAAAGGAACTCGATAAGGTAGCCTATGTGCGTTTCGCCTCTGTCTATCTTGAGTTCGAAGATGTCTCGGAGTTTATGAACGAGTTGAAAACTCTGGTCCGCGCGCGCGCGGGCGGGGTAATGAAAAGGGCATAGGTGGTTTATTGCGTAGCTCTTGGGGTTCAGAAATCAGCCGTAGCGAGATTGTTAAGTCCACTTACGCTTTTCGGCCTATTCGCTGTGAGTGCGATGCTTGTCTGCTATGCATTTGAAGAACGCAGCCGGTGGTTCATCCTCGGGTTTAGTCTGGCTTGTGTTCTGGGGTCAGTCTACGGGTTCCTTCAGGGCGCGTGGCCGTTCGCGCTGGTGGAATTTGTTTGGGCCCTGGTAGCACTACGCCGTTGGTGGCTAACTGGCCGCGTCGGTTGAGAGCATTTGAATGGTCAAGAGTGTAGGCCCAGCAGGTCTCGAACGGATCGAGCTGAAGCGATTGACGGAGCGCGTCGGCCGGCTTTTTTCAGTCCTACAGGAAGCAGCGGAAGCCCAAATGCCGGGAATCGCCGGTGCGTGGGCGCCTCCCGTTGACGTTTATGAGACAGCCAGCGCGATTTGCCTGCGCATCGAACTACCGGGCGTTAGCGCCAGCCAGATCAAGATCGGACTGAACAGTAATAAGCTGCGAATTCATGGAGAAAAGAAGAAAAGAAATCCACGGTTGCGAATCGTTTCGCATCTCTGCTCAGAGCGCAGCTATGGGCATTTCAATCGAATCGTGCCGCTACGTTGGACGATCAGTGTGAAAGATGCGACGGCAGAGTTGGCCAACGGCCTGCTCCTGATTAATCTGCCTAAGATAAAGGACCGTCGCGGATCGGAAGTCAAAGTGCCAATTATCGACACGGAATCGAAATAGCTGAGAGAGAAACCAGTTCAAAGAGAGAGTATGGCAGACATTATCAAGGACGAAATCACCGCGGTGCTGGAACCGACAGAGGCCGAGCAGCAGCTACAGATTCCCGACGAGCTGCCGCTGTTGCCGCTGCGGGACATTGTAATTTACCCGTTTATGATCGTGCCGCTGTTTGTCTCGCGCGAGAAGTCGATCCGCGCCGTTGATGAAGCATTGGGCGAGCACCGGATGATTCTGCTGACTTGTCAGAAGGACCTTGATAAGGAAGAGCCTCAGCAGGACGATCTTTACAACGTCGGCACGGTAGCCGTCATTATGAGAATGCTGAAGTTGCCGGACGGGCGCATTCGCATTCTCGTGCAAGGAGTCTCGCGAGCAAAGGTCGAAGTCGTCAACGCCACGGGCGAATGCCTGCATGCGCGATTGCAGGTGATGACGGAAGTCATGGCGCCTGAGCGTTCGCTGGAAGTTGAAGCGTTGATGCGCAACGTGCGCGCGTCGATGGAAAAGGCGGCGAGCCTCGGCAAGAATATCTCGCCCGAAGTGATGGCGATCATTGCGAATTTGGACGACGCGGGCCGGCTGGCTGACCTCTCCGCTTCGAACCTCGAGCTGAAAGTCGAGGACGCGCAGTCTGTGCTCGAGATTGCCGACACCACTGCGCGGCTGCGGCGCGTGAACGAGTTGCTAAACAAAGAAATCGAAGTGCTCACCGTGCAGCAGGAGATCAATACGCAGGCGCGCGCTGATATCGATCGTTCGCAACGCGAGTTTTATCTGCGTCAACAGATGAAGGCGATCCAAACCGAGCTGGGCGAAGGGAACGAGTTGGCTGAAGAGATCCAGCAGTTCCGCGAAAAGATCGAAGCCGCGAAGATGCCCAAGCCTGCCGAAGAAGAAGCGCTGCGGCAACTGAAGAAACTCGAACGCATGCATCCCGACGCGGCTGAGACGGCAACTCTGCGCAATTGGATGGAGATCATCACGGATCTGCCCTGGTCAAAGTCGTCCAAAGACAATCTGGACTTGCGCAAAGCAGAGCGAATTTTGAATGAGGATCACTACGGACTTGAGAAAGTCAAAGAGCGTATTTTGGAAGCGTTGGCCGTTCGCAAGCTAAAAGAGAAACCGAAAGGGCCCATCCTCTGTTTAGTTGGCCCGCCGGGAGTGGGGAAGACAAGTTTGGGACGATCGGTCGCGCGGGCCCTGGGCCGTAAATTCATGCGGCTAAGTTTGGGCGGAGTGCACGACGAAGCTGAGATTCGTGGTCACCGTCGCACCTACGTAGGCGCAATGCCTGGTCGCATCGTTCAGGCGGTTCAGCAGGCAGGCACAAACAACCCGCTGATAATGCTTGATGAGATAGACAAAGTCGGCGCAGATTTTCGCGGAGATCCATCGTCTGCGTTGCTGGAAGTCCTGGATCCGGAACAGAACAATAGCTTTCGCGACAACTATCTGGGTGTAACTTTCGACTTGTCGAACGTGATCTTCATGACGACAGCGAACATTCTGGATACAGTGCAATCGGCCCTGCGAGACCGAATGGAAGTAATTCGGCTTGCGGGCTACACCGAAGAGGAAAAACTGGAGATCGCCCGTCGTCATCTCCTGACGAAGCAGATGGACGAGAATGGCATTACCGCGCGTGATTTGAATATCTCGCGCACGGCATTGACGGCGATGATTCAACGCTACACGCACGAGGCCGGGCTGCGGCAACTTGAGCGTGAGATTGGCTCGATCTGCCGCAAGGTGGCGCGACGACTGGGAGAAGGTCACAAGGGCGCGGTGCGCGTCTCAGGCAACAACCTTCACGAGTTTCTCGGTCCGCCGAAAATTATTCCTGAGGAAGTATTGAAGAAGGACCAAATCGGCGTCGCGACAGGGCTGGCATGGACCGCCGCCGGCGGCGACGTGCTCTTCGTGGAAGCTCTTCGCATGAAGGGCAAGGGCAATCTGGTTTTGACGGGACAACTTGGCGAAGTAATGCGCGAGTCAGCCCAGGCCGCTTACTCTTACGCAAAGTCGCGCGCTCGCGAGCTTCAGATCGATCCGGACGACTTCAGTACCTTTGATATGCACATTCATATTCCTGAAGGGGCGATCCCGAAGGACGGTCCATCCGCCGGCATAACGCTGGCGACGGCGCTGGTATCGGCGTTATCGGAGAGGCCCGTGCGCAAAGATGTAGCAATGACCGGCGAGATCACTCTGCGCGGTAATGTTCTCCCCGTTGGCGGCGTCAAGGAGAAGGTTCTGGCGGCCCGCCGAGCACGGGTGACGAAAATCATTTTGCCCGCGCAGAACCGTCGGGACCTGGATGAAGTGCCCAAAGAGCTGTTTAAGGACATTCGTTTCGTATTTGTTGAGAACATGAAACAAGTCTTTCGCGAGGCCTTGAAAGAAAAAGCGGCGCCGGCCCTGACGTCAAGCACGCGCCCGGCGCGTTTGCCACAGGCCGCCAGTGGGCGCCGAGGGTTTTAGTTGTCGGGCGTATCCCCTGAAGAAGGGTGCTACCTCGAAAAAAATAAACTCTCCGATGTCGCTCAGAGTGGCAGGCTTCAATGGCAAAAGCATGGACTTCAGGCCGATTTTTGCAGAATAGCTGGTTTGACACCCCTTGGCTCGTATGATACTCTCACGACTCGAGTGGCTGGTTTTGAGCCACAAAATCCGGAACTTTCCCGCGTTCCGTATTGTTTTAGTAGTGAATGCCGCAGCGCGACTCAAAGGTGGAAGTCGCAGTCGTGGATTCGCCCAAAGTTTTATCAGAGGAGAACAACGATTGATGACCCGTAGCCCTCTTCGTTTAGCTGTAAGCGCTTTTTTTGCCGCCGCCGCACTTTTTATCCCAGCCATCATTCAAGCCCAGATTCCCGGTGGCTCTTCTGCTCGTGATATCCAGACTGAAGTCCAGAAGACCGATCCGCGTGTGGACCAGGTTCTGGAGCGTGCCAACGATCATTTTCGCAAGGGTAAACTTAATCTCGATGACAACAAGCGCGAGCAGGCCCGCGATGAGTTTGACAAGGCAGTCGATGAAATTCTTATGTCCGGTCTTGACGTGCGCGCGAGTCAGCGACTGCAAACCTTTTATTTAGAGTTAGTCGAGAAGATCTATCGTGAAGAAGTGCCGCTGATTCAGGCTGCGCCACAACAGAATGCGATGCCGGTTGTCGCACAGGGTGCTCCGAATCCGCAAGCTGAGACAGTCGAGGTCGCCAGGGTCCAGCAGCCGAAGCAAGTGCAGATTGGTTTTCGGCAGCAGGGTTTCGATTCTTCACCGCTGGATCCGCTTAGCAAGCTGAGCTTGACGAACGACGAGAAGAAAGTTTCGGACACGCAACTTGATGCCCTCGAACAGGCAAAGAACGCGCTCGACTTCAACTTCACAACCAATCCGCTGATTCAGCAATACATTAACTACTATCAGGGACGTGGTCGATCTACGATGGAAGCAGGCCTGCGCCGCTCGGGGCGTTTCATGAAGATCGCGCGCGAGACGTTCCGCAGAGAAGGTGTGCCCGAAGATATTACCTGGCTGGCACAGGTTGAGAGCGCCTGGAGCCCCAAGGCACGTTCGTGGGCGGCGGCTTCTGGTCTATGGCAGTTCGTTGGCGGCACGGGAGCACAGTATGGTTTGCGACAGACTGCCTGGGTTGATGAGCGCAATGGCATCGAAAAGCCGACCCAGGCGTCGGCGAGATATCTGAAGGATCTGGCAAAGCGTTACAACGGCGATTGGCTGCTGGCAATGGCGGCTTACAATACCGGTGCGCTAAACGTCGATCGCGGCATCTCGCGGGCAGGCGTTGCCAACTACTGGCAGATTTATCCATACATCGCGCAGGAAACGCGCAACTATGTACCGAATATTTTGGCTGTGATCCTGATCGCAAAGAATCCCGAGAAGTATGGGTTCCATGGTATTCGTCCCGAAGCCCCGGTGAGTTTCGAACCGGTGGTCGTTCCTTCGGCAACCAGTCTGCGCTTGATTGCGGACGCTACCGATACCAGCGTCGATTACATTGCAGGGTTGAATCCAGAGCTGAAACGTGACACCACCCCGCGCGGCGAGTCCTACCAGATTCGGGTGCCGGCAGGGAAAGGGAAGCAACTAGCTTCGGTGTTGAAACGAATTCCGGCCGATCGACGTGATTCGGCCCGCGTGATTTCCGTCGCTCCCGGCGAAGAGTTGCAATCGGTTGCCAACCGCACTGGCGTCAGCGTGGCAGCGCTGCAGTCGATGAATAGTGGGGTCGATCTGAAATCCACGAACAAGCTCGTGGTTCCGAACAGCAGTATTAAGCTGACTAACTGGCGCCGGGCACCGGGCACGGCCGATACGGCCAGCGCTTCCAACCTTACCAAGGTACGGGCGCGCAAGGGCGATACCATTGCCAAGATTGCCGCCGCGCGAAAACTGTCCGTTGATGAACTGGCGCGACTTAACGGCATCGGGCCAAATGTTGATCTGCAGGCAGGCCAGGAGATCAAGTTGCCGGGCAGCCCGAGCACTCCAAGGCAAAGATAGACTTAGTTCTCGGTTAGCTGATCAAGTAAGTGATAAGCGTTCGCTTGTGAGCGACCGCTAAAAAAATGGCGAGCGCGCTTCGTGAGAGGCGCGCTCTGTGTATTTGGTGACACAGACTTTCTGGTCTGGGTAACCCGAACCGACGATGATTACGATTCAAGTCACCGACTGAGGTCCACATCACACAACTCCCATGCTCTTTCGGACTCAAAGCGCAGCGGTCTATGGAATCGACGCCAACCTGGTCGATGTTGAAGTTGATCTGACTCCCGTGCGGAACGAGGCTGACACTCCCTCGTCCGTAATAATTGTGGGCTTGCCTGATCTCGCCGTGCGCGAGTCGCGCGAGCGCATTCGGGCCGCTATCAACAACAGCGCATTCTTCTTTCCGTTTCACAAGACCACGATTAATCTGGCGCCCGCGGACGTGCGTAAAGAAGGCGCAAGTTTTGATCTGCCGATAGCGCTTGGCATTCTGGGGGCTAACGGCGACCTGGGCGACGCCCAACACCTGACCGACATTCTATCCGTAGGCGAGTTGTCCCTGGATGGTCGCGTGCGGCCGATTCGGGGTGCGCTGCCGATAGCCCTGCGCGCGCGGCAGTCACAAACCAAACATCTGCTATTGCCTGATGAGAACGCCAAAGAGGCTGCGGTCGTTTCCGACGTGAACGTCTATGCAGTTACCGATCTGCGTAACGCCGTGGAAATGATTGCAGCTATTAGATCCGAGAATCCTCCGGAGCCAATTCGCGTCGATCCGTCGAATATTCTGATCCACGATGATCACTACAGCGTTGACTTTCGCGAAGTGCGGGGCCAGCAGGCCGCGAAGCGTGCCCTCGAAGTCGCGACCGCCGGCGGACACAACATCCTTTTGATTGGTCCGCCGGGCTCAGGCAAGACCATGCTGGCAAAACGTCTGCCCACGATTCTCCCACCGCTGGAGTTCGAAGCGGCGCTCGAACTCACCAAGATTCATTCAGTCGCCGGATTAACGGGCCGCGCCGGATTGGTTACGGAAAGGCCTTTTCGCTCGCCGCATCATACGATCAGCGATGCCGGCTTGATCGGTGGCGGGGCGCTGCCGCGGCCGGGCGAAGTCTCGCTGGCGCATCAGGGAGTGTTGTTCCTGGACGAATTGCCGGAATTTGATCGCAGCGTGCTGGAAGTTCTGCGCCAACCGCTCGAAGATCAGAAGGTGACGATCAGTCGCGCGGCGATGTCGCTGACTTTCCCGGCTTCGTTCATGCTGGCGGCCGCGATGAATCCATGTCCTTGCGGGTTCTGGAACGACCCTACCCGCGAGTGCCGCTGCACGCCTTTGCAGATTCAACGTTACGTTGGGCGCATCTCCGGTCCGTTGTTGGACCGCATAGACAT
Source organism: Blastocatellia bacterium (assembly GCA_003168335.1). GTDB lineage: Bacteria > Acidobacteriota > Blastocatellia > Pyrinomonadales > Pyrinomonadaceae > UBA11740. The sequence continues at coordinate 259,621 of PMSM01000005.1, forward strand.
TCATGTTGATGTGCCCGCAGTGCGCTTTCGCGATTTGACCGGCGACCCTCCACCGGATGCGGAGGACTCAGCCGCAATTCGACGGCGGGTAATCAATGCCCGTGAGCGTCAGGGGAAAAGATTGGGGTCCGACGGAATGTTCTCAAACGCTGCAATGACCCCGCGTTTGATTCGACGTTACTGCCGGATTGACTCCGAAAGCGAGACGATGCTCGAACGCGCCATGGCGCGCCTGGGCTTGTCGGCCCGCGCCTATGACCGCATTCTCAAAGTCAGCCGCACCATCGCCGATCTGGAGGACTGTGACGAAATTCAATCGGCTCATGTGTCCGAAGCGGTTCATTATCGCTCGCTTGATCGCACTTACTGGACGTAAAGACCAACTCTGGTCTGATCTGAGTGCTTCCCGGCTTGTCACCTTCCGCCTATGATCGGATACTAAAACGCGTCAATTGAATACCTGAACATTTAAGGCCGGCAGGGCGACGACACGCAAAGCAGCGCAGCGGCAACGACTGAGTACGGCGAGGCTTTGCTCAACAGATCACAGGAACCAGTGGCTGCCAACGAAACCGAGACACCGCGAACCCCGGACTACGAATTGACGCAGCGGTCCGCCGAAGGCGACATGAAGGCCTTCGAAGAGCTTTACCAGCGCCACAACCGCCGCGTATATTCGCTGTGCTTGCGCATGACGGGCAACGTGACTGAGGCGGAAGATCTGGCGCAGGAAGTTTTCATTCAACTCTTTCGCAAGATTGGCAGTTTTCGCGGCGAGTCCGCATTCACGACCTGGCTGCACCGTTTGACTGTCAACCAGGTGCTGATGCACTTTCGCAAACGCGGCGTGCGGCTGGAGCAGACGACAGAAGACGGCGAGGCGCCGATCCAGATCGTCAAGGGAACAGAGAACCCTAACGCGATGCCGGTAGTCGACCGCATCGCGCTGGATCGGGCAATTGTGCAATTGCCACCCGGGTATAAGATGGTTTTCACACTGCACGATATCGAAGGACACGAGCACGAGGAGATTGCCAGGATGCTTGGCTGCTCTGTAGGCACGTCAAAGTCCCAATTACACAAGGCCAGGATGAAATTACGGGGACTTCTCAGGCAACAGAACAAGCCTAAGTAGCAACCAAGAAACGGCCCTTTGAAAGTGGCGGACAGCCTGTCCGCGCTCCCAGGCGGGCCACTTTGACACTGCGGGCGAGAGACTTGCCCGCGGGAAAGCAAAGAAGGACGCAGTCTCCCCTTTATTGCTTTGAGACCGTGAGAGTCGCGCAGTCCGAGGCTTTTGGCAGCGTGATGCGCGACGCAGAGGTTAGAACAATGAACTGCGAGAAGTACCAGGATTTACTCAGCGATTTTATTGATGGATCACTGGCTCCCGAAGATCGCAACAGCGTCGAAACGCACTTGAACGTTTGTATCGTCTGCAGTGAAGCGCGAAACGATTTGGGCGCCATTGTGGGGTTCTGTCTTGAACATCGGGGCGAGTACGATGCCGTGCCTAACGAACGCGCCCTGTGGTTGCGTATCAACAACATGATTGAGGTGGATTCGGCGAGCGCGCCGCGGACCGCGCTTCCGGCGAACGCAGGTTCTTGGGTTCGCTTAATGAACCGAAGCTGGCAACTGTCGTTTCCGCAACTTGCCGCGGCCGTCACTGTAATCATTATTGTTGTTTCGTTGTTTACCATCGTCGGTTTGCGGGGCTTCAGTTTCAGGGGCGGTTCAGGTGTTCAGTCGACTAATTCGGTTCCCCCGGTTGGCGCCGTAGCCGTGAAGGAGCGTTTTCGCCAGCAGCAGCAAGTGATTGCTTACTGGAACGAGCGGGTCGAACTGAACAAAGCGCGTTGGAATCCGCAGATGCGCGAGACGTTCGATAAGAACGTCGGCGTGATCGATGCGGCGGTCAACGATTCAATGCGTCAATTGAGCCAGAATCCGCACGATGAAGTTTCCGAAGAGATTCTCAATGCTGCTCTGAACGACAAGGTCGAGTTGTTGAAGGAGTTTGCTGCGCTCTAAGACTGAGAAGGCCGCGAGTGCTCTCGACTTGATGATCCGACACCGATGAACTTTTATTTGCCCACCAGAAACCGAGTAAGTTCTGCAGCCTTAACGGCCCTCTTCCTCGTCTTCGCTATCGCCGGCAGCGCGTTCGCCCAACAGCGAGTGTCGCGGCAGTACCCCGCGGGGAAGAACGTCCGGATTGAGTTGAAAAACCTCTCCGGTACGATCACCGTCGAAACCTGGCAGCGCGACGAGATTCGCATTACCGCCTCGATGGAAGCGCCTGCGGTGCATTTCAATCCCAGGCAAACCGAAACGGGTTTGGTAATCGACATCGTGGGCGATAATCGCGACCGTCGTGACGTAGGTGACGCGAACTTCAAGATTCAGGTGCCCGCGCGATCATCGGTTGATCTGGAAACGCGGAGTGGACAAATTAGCGTCAGCAATATTCAGGGTGATCTGGTGCGCGCGCACGTCTGGACCTCAGGGGACATCACCCTGTCCGGCGTCAACGCCGCCCGCGTGTTTGCCCAAAACACCACCGGCAACATATTTTTTGATGGGGAATTCGCCTCGGGCGGGACCTACGAATTCAAGTCGGGGCAAGGCGTTATCACCCTGCGCCTGCCCGTAAATTGCGGATTCCGTTTGGTGGCTACCTCGTCGGCGAAGAAAATCTCAATGGGTGACTTCTGGAACCCGGCGATGAAGCTAATAGGCGAGGGTCGCCGGATCACCGGCGACGTCGGTGACGGCCGTTCCTCAGTGACCGTCACGAACTACCAGGGTCCTATCATCTTTTTGCGCCGCTAGACAACTCTTACCGATCTCCCGCACAATCTGTTCCCGTGAAAAGAAGCGCCACCTCAGTTCCCGCTGTCGCCTTACTGTTACTTTCTAACTTTTGCATCTTCGCGCCAGTCGTGGCGCAAAAAGACAAGAAGTCTACGCAGCCCGGACCGCTGTTGACTCGTACCACGACGCGGCACGATAGCCGCCGCCTCGGATACGGCGGCGCAGTAACGATCGTAGGAGCCCCGGTGGGCTCAATCACGATCGAGGGGTGGCAACGCAACGAAGTTGACGTCAGCGCGGAGATTGAACTGAGCGCGCCAAGCACCCAGGATCTCGATCGCCTGGCCGCCCTCAACAACTTTGTGATTGACGACGATGCCAATCACATTCGCATCATTACGACAGGGACCCATGACCGGAAGTTTTTGAAACTGGTGGCGAAGGACTTCCCGAAATCTTTGATCGGTCTGCCCTGGAAAGTTGATTATCACATCAAGGTGCCCGCGATGACCGATCTGTCAATTGACGCGGGGAACGGCCCGATAAGACTGTCGGGCGTCGAAGGCTCGCTTCGACTCAACGCGTTGCAAAGCGTCGCCGACCTGTCGCTGACTGGTAGCGACGTCTCAGTGATTATTCAAACCGGCACCGTGAACTTTATGATTCCGGCGCGCTCCTGGCATGGTCTTCGCGCCGAGATAAAGTTGGCGAGTGGCAATCTCAACGTTGAACTCATGCCGGGGTTTAGCGGTGATATCGATGCTGAAGTCCTGAGGACCGGTGAGGTCAAGAACACTTTTCCCGACCTCGAGCCGCGCGAACGAAACAGTATTGCGCCACGTTCGGTTCGCGCGCGCGCCGGCAGCGGCGGCGCGATGCTTACCTTCACGGTGGGTGATGGGACAATACAGATTGGAGCGGTAAGCAGTAAGCCGTAGCCCGAGTCGGCGCGCCGCGAAATTCGTTTAGAGGTCTCTGCTGGAAAAACAATGTCCGCGGAAAATCAACTTGATGTGCTCGCCGTCTTCTCGCATCCCGACGACGCCGAGTTAACCATGGCCGGAACTCTGCTGAAGCTGAAATCGCTCGGCTATCGCATCGGCGTTCTCGATATGACCCGCGGAGAAATGGGGACCCGAGGGACACCGGAAATTCGCGCGCACGAATCGCTCGACGCCACGGCTGTGATGGGATTGGATGCGCGTCTAAATCTGGAGCAACCGGACGGTCACATAGCCGTCAACGAAGAGACGCGGCAAGCAATGGTCCGAGTATTGAGAGAGCGCGTGCCGAGAGTGCTCTTCACCTCGCATTGGGACGATCCGCATCCCGATCATGCGGCGACCTGCCGGATCGTGCGCGAAGCCGCCCGGTTGGCGACGATGCGCCGCTATGATGAACAGTCCGGCCTGGCGGCGATCAAGATGCCGGCGATCGCCCACGCGGTGTATTCGCGACTGACCATCCCATCTTTTATCGTGGATGTTTCCGAGTTTGCCGCCGGCAAGATGAATGCGATTCGCGTACACGCCTCGCAGTTCTACAGCGCTCAGGCGAAGGAACCGACGACACGGATCAGCGAGCAGGGTTTCCTCAGGCAGATTGAGGATCGGATGCGTTACTACGGTTCGCTGATTGGCGTCGAGGCCGGCGAGGCTTTCTATGTTCGCGAGGCGTTAAATGTAGAAGATCCGGTTGCCTTGCTAACGAGGCCGATGAATATTTACTCGTAGTGTCAGTTTGAATAATTCGCAAACGGTCGGGATTACTTCTTTTTGTCTTCCAGCACCGCGCGCGCAATTGCGATCACCGCGCTGGCTCGGGGTGCTTCGCGTTCAAAACCACGAGCCAATTCGACCGTACGGTTGTAGTCCTCTTTCGCGAGTTCGCCGAAGATTCCTGACACATCAAAGTCCTGGGCCGAGGAGCTGTGCAGGGAGGACATGGATTTGGTCTGCAAGCCAATCCGGACCACGCCATCCTCGCCGGTAAAGCCTTCGGCAGAGTTCGCGGCTTTGACGGCGTCGTAGGTAGCATCCCAACACTTGCCCCGTTCGCTCAGCAACAGAGCATTCGCTACGGCCATCAAGGCCCGCGGGCGATCCGGATCGGAACCCTCGATGCGGCGGGCTTCTGCGGCTGCTTCCTCGATCACCGTCAATGATTTCTCGTGGTTGCTCTTTGCCAACAACTTACCGACGGCCGCCAATGCCCAGGCCTTCTGCAGGTGGGTTAGCTCCGCGGTGCGAATCAACTCGAGAACCCGATCGACGTCTTTCTTGTCCAGAGCGCGGATCGTCATTGTGGCATCGATGAAAGGCCGCGCCTGGTTGCGCAGTTCGCTGTTTTCAATCTTGGCGACATAATCGCGGGCGCGCATCTCGCTATTCTGGGCGAACATTTCGGCCAATTGAAGATAGAGCCCGTCGCGTTCATCTGATGTTTTGGCACGATCGATTAGATCAAGCAGCCTCTTCTCTCGATCCTCGCCTGACAGTGGCGGGCGGATCCCCTCGCGCACCGTATCGTCATCCCGCTGACGCATGTCTTCGGGGACGGTGGTGCCCAGCGCGTCCATCTCTGCGCGCATGGCATCGGTCATGTCTCTTGGCGCGTACTGTTCGAATAGCGGCAGCAGGCGTTTGATCATGAGATATTTGCCCTGAAGGCCGGACGAAGTTTGATCCTCTCCCGGAGGAGCCTGCGGTCGCAGCAAGATTCCGGCCGCCATGCGAAAAAAGGCCAAGCGTAATTCCGGCGTGACTTCAACCGGCGCGCCGCCCCTTGAGGTCGACATCGTCGAAGCTCCGCCGCCGTTGAACATTACAAATACGTGAGGCGTGAAGAGATAGGAAGAAAGCAGAGAAACGGTATTGGCATCCGACTGTAAAAGGTTAGCCGCGATCGCGAGCATCGCGAGGTATCGCCGATCTGCGGCCGCCGCATCTTTCTCGCGCAGGTAAGAAAGAAAATCAATTCCCTCCATGGTGATAGAGCCGAGAGCCGGATCCGCAAATTGCAGCGCCCGCTCGACATCAGTCGCGAGCAGTTGCCGCGCCAAACTCAACCGCTGACTAAGTCCTTCGGGCGTGTCAGAGGGATTGGACCTGGATCTGTCGGCCGCTTCAGTGGCTTCCCGATCCTTTTCTATTTTGAGTTTTGCCAACAGCTCTTCGCCCAGGGCGCGATCGCGTCGGGCGGCAAGTCGCAGCACTTCGCCACGGATGTTTGGTGGTCCCTGTATCGCGGAGTTGCCGGTTTTGGCTTGTTGCTGTTTGATATCTTCCTGCATTTTGCGCTGGCCTTCCTGATCCGCACTCTCAGCTGCGTCCCAGGCTCTGCGGAACAGAGTGCGGGCTCGTTCCGGGTCGGCGTCCCAAAGTACGTCCGCAATTCGCGCCAGAGTGCGCGCGCGCAGTTTCTGATCGTTGTAGGTGCCCGCGTCGGCTGCCAACGAAATCAAAAGCGATTGCGCCTGTGCCCGGCGCTCCCGCAGGATTCGCTCGGCCTCCGGATCGGCGGCGGCCTTGCCCTTGCTGGCTACCTCCTTGGCCGGGGCAGTTTTGTTCGCTTGGTTTGGTTGGGCGGTGGCAGTTGCGCACAAAAAAAGCAGGAACAGCAGGATGAGCAGGGGACGACGATCCATTCTTAACCTCCGGGCTGCTGAGTACACTGAGCGTGTTACCAACACGCGCGAGATCGAGGCGCGGTTCCAGAATGTAATGAACACAAACGGGTTTGGATCAGATGAGCTTAAACAGCCACAACTTCTATTTCGGGATCGACTTCCTGCTTCAGCATGCCTTCGATCGCCATCAGTGTGCCGGAGAGTGAACTCGGACAACTGCCGCAAGCACCCTGATAGCGAATCTTCAGCGTGTGTTCTTGCAGGCCGATGACTTCCACATAGCCTCCGTCGCCCATCAGCGCAGGTCGCACTTTCTCGTCGAGGATGTTGTTGATTTGTAACAAGCGCGGGTCGTCGCTGGTGACTGCGGCGATCGCGCCGCCAATCGCTGCGGCCCCGGCGGGTGGGCCTGTGGCTACCGACTCGGCGGCGCGGATTGGCACGGCCAAGGTCGGTAATAGCTCGTCCCAATCAGCCGGGTCTTCCTTCTCAACCGTGATCATGTTGTCCATGTAAAAGACAGACACGACACTGCCGACGTCGAACAGGGATTTTGCCAGCGTATCGGTCTGGGCCTGAGCGGCTGAACCGAACTGTCGGGCCACGCCATGGGTGACGGGCTCGCGTAAAATAAACTTCACTGCGTTTGGATTCGGCGTTTCCTGGATATCGCTAATTTTTGGCATCGCTCATAAGCGCCGGTAACTTTCAGACGGGAAAGCGCCGACGATAGTGTCCTTCTTAGTTTCACGAACATTATAGCCCTCTGGCGCCAGAACCCTAACCTCGGGGTAGCGGGTCGAAGCGTTCGCGACGTCAGATCGCAAAAAACCTTGCAACGGGTGGCCCTGCGGAATATACTCGCGGGCCTCACTTGCCCGCTTTTCTCGAAGGAGAGACAAGTTGAGACGAGGCAGACGATTGCGAGGGTCGTCTGCCTCTCTTAATTAGTGAGCAGTGAGCAGCGAGCAGCGAAGACAGCGAGATGGCGGCGAGGCCAATGACTCGAAGGCTCATCAGTAATTTGTTTCATTCCTGCTGCGCACCGGCCACCAGCCCACTGCGCACTCTCTGTTTGCCTCCTGCTCACAGCTCACTGCATACTGCTCGCTGACTCATGAACATTGGCATCACAGTCTATCCAACCTACGGCGGCAGCGGTATCGTCGGTTCCGAACTGGGCAAAGAACTCGCGGCCCGCGGGCACACGGTGCATTTCATCTCTTCAGCTTTGCCTACTCGTCTGACTGAACTTAACGAGCGCGTCCGGTTTCACGAAGTTGAAATGATGTCGTACCCACTGTTCGAACATCAGCCGTACACGCTGGCATTGGCGACCAAGATGGCGACCGTGGCTGAGAACGAGAATCTCGATCTCCTGCACGTGCATTACGCCATTCCGCATTCGATCAGCGCGATTCTGGCGCGCGAATCGCTGAAACCGCACCGCCGCCTGCCGGTCATCACTACGCTGCACGGCACGGACATAACTCTGGTGGGCGCGGATCGATCCTATCTGCCGATCACACGTTACGCCCTCGAGCAATCGGACGGGGTCACGGCCATCTCGAACTATCTAAAGCAGGCGACGATCGAGACTTTTCAATTCGACCGCATTCAGGTGATCCCAAACTTTGTCTGCCCGTCGGAATACAAACGCCGAATGGATTGTGACTTGCGCAAAACACTTTCGCCCGCGGACGCGCCAATCATGGTGCACGTCTCGAACTTTCGTCCGGTCAAACGCCCGGTCGACTGTGTCGAGATTCTGGCGCGAGTGCTGAAGAAAACCGACGCGCGACTGGTGATGGTCGGCGATGGCAGCGAGCGGACCAATGCGATTCATCGTGCACGTTCTCTGGGTGTCTATGACAAATGCGTCTTTGTGGGGAAGCAACCGCGCATCGTCGACTATCTTTGCGCGGCCGATGTTCTGCTGTTGCCGTCTGAACAGGAATCGTTTGGCCTCGCCGCGCTGGAAGCGATGGCTTGTGAAGTTCCAGTCGTCGCCTCCCGCGTAGGCGGTGTTCCGGAAGTTGTTGACGATGGCGAGACTGGATTCCTCAGCGCCGTGGGCGATGTCGACAAGATGGCGGACGACGCGTCGCGGCTGTTGACTGATGAAAAGCTGCGTCGCGAAATGGGCAAACGCGCGAGGGCCTCTGCTGTTTCGCGCTATAACACCGACCTGATCATTCCGCAGTACATCGAGTTCTACGAACAGGTCCTCGCCAGATAATGGCGCCTGGTCTTGCTGGAGCAGCCTCAGAAAAATCCAGCTGCTGAGCTGATTTGTCAGACTATTGGTGGTTGGTTTTCGTCTTTGCTTTAACGGATATTTCAGACTAAGCTGGCCCCAATCATAGGTACTGGAGGGTCCCTTGAAACGACGCCACCTGCTCGCGGTCATCCTTATCGCGCAACTTGGCTCAGGCGCTTTTGGCCAGCAGCCACGGACCCCTAGTACCGGACCGCCACCGCCAACTCAACCACAACCCCAGCGGCCCGAATCGGAAGATGTTGTTCGCATTACGACGAATCTGGTGCAGGTTGATGCCGTCGTCACCGACAAAAGTGGCAAGGTTGTCACCGATCTAAGGCCCGAAGAAGTTCAAATCTTTGAGGACGGCCACCAGCAAAAGATCACGCACTTTTCATACAACGTCGCTGAAACGCCCGCAGCTTCGGCACGCAGTGAAAAGCCGGCGACGGTTGATAAGAATGCTCCGCCGATCCCACCTACTCGACTCAAACCAGAAGACATTCGCCGCACTATAGCGATCGTGATTGACGATCTCGGGCTTTCTTTTGAGAGTACCTATTACGTGCGTCGCGCACTGAAGAAATTTGTGGACGAACAGATGCAGCCAGGCGATCTAGTAGCCATCATTCGCACCAGCGGCGGCATGGGAGCCTTGCAGCAATTCACCGCGGACAAGAGACAGCTTTATGCGGCCATCGATCGGGTGAAGTGGTATATGAACGGGCGCTCCGGTGTCAGTGCGTTCGCTCCGATTGAACCTCCTACGCCAGGGCAGTTCGGAGCCGACATAGATGCGGCGAACGAAGAGTTGAATCAGTTTCGCGAAGACGTATTCGCTACCGGAACACTCGGCGCGGTTAATTACGTGGTGAACGGCTTGCGCGAATTGCCGGGTCGCAAGTCAGTTCTTTTGATCTCCGATGGGTTCAGAATCATGAGCCGCGACGATCCAACTCGAAACGAAAGAACCCGACAGCGGTTGCAGCGGCTCATTGACGAGGCCGGCCGCGCCTCAGTCGTCATCTACACGATGAACGCGACCGGTTTACAAACACTGGGATTGACTGCTGCCGACAATCCGGGGAGCGGCGATGTTGAGCAAATGCTAAGCGATCGCCGCAACGCTGCTTTCGAAACGCAGGAGGGCCTGGACTACCTGGCTCAACAAACTGGCGGTATGGCGATACGCAATACCAACGATCTCAGTCGCGGCATCCAGCGGGTATTGGAAGATCAAAGGGGCTACTACTTGATTGGCTATCGTCCCGATAACTCGACCTTTGACCCCAGAACGGGACGGCGAACTTTCCACAAGTTATCGTTAAAGGTGACGCGCCCGGGCAAGTTCACGGTCCGCATGCGCAACGGGTTCTTTGGCGTAACCGATGTCGAACGGACCGCACCAAAAACGCTGGCGCAGCAGATGGTGGCCGCATTGCGTTCGCCATTTGGCGCCACCGGCGTGCACTTACAGTTGACCTCGCTGTTTGCCAACGATGCGAAGGCCGGCTCGTACATGCGCTCGATCCTGCATATCGACGTGCATGATCTCACGTTCACCGATGCGCCTAATGGCTGGCATAAGTGCGTCTTTGATCTCCTCGCGATTACGTTTGGTGACAATGGCACGGTTGTCGATCAGCCAACGGGCCGAACCTATACGATTCAGTTGCCGGACGAATTGTATAAGCGGGCAGTGCGCGATGGCCTGGTCTATTACGTGACTGTGCCGATCAAGAAGCCGGGCGCGTATCAGTTGCGCCTGTCTCTGCGCGACAGCAGTACTGAGCGCGTCGGTTCGGCCAGCCAGTTTGTAGAAGTTCCTGACCTCAAGAAAGATCGGCTCGCGCTTTCCGGAATTGTGCTCAGAGGGACGAACGCCGGTCAGACAGTCAAACTGTCAGCGGGCGACGCCGGACCAAACGGTGCAGGTGTTAATTCAGCTCCGGGTCAAAACCAGGAAGGTGTCGAACAGGGAAATCCGGAAGCAAGTCCGGCGGTGCGGCATTTTGGTCGCGGCATGTTGATGGACTATGCCCTTGTTATCTACAACGCGCGTGTCGACAAAGCGACGAACGGTCCGCAACTCACCACCCGGGTGCTCCTCTTTCGCGATGGGAAGCCGATTTTTACGGGGAAAGAGAATCCATATGTTGCCGCGAGTCAAACGGACTTGAAGAGACTCCTTGCCGGCGGCGAGATTCAACTCGGCACAGACCTCGCGCCGGGCGAATACGTGCTGCAAATTGTGGTTAGCGATATGCTGGCGGACCAAAAACATCGCACGACGAGTCAATGGATGGATTTTGAGATTGTGAAGTGACGGTCGCGATGGGCTACTCATTTGCCGCAAAGTTTCTTTGCGATCAGTTCCGCCGCCACCTGATGACCGGTCGCATTCCAATGTCCGTTACCGATGTCGTTCCCGAATCCGTGTAAGAAAACTTTGTTCTGATCGGCATAGACCTGCATGGGTTGCGCCAGATCCAGGAAATCGATCTGTTCCCGTTCGGCCAGGGCCCTAAGTCTCAGATTGGGATAGAAAACTGTCTCTGCGCCTATGTGTTGCAGAAACCTCTGCCGCACCACAGGGTCGGGATAAACCTGAATCGCATTACTCAAAGTCACCACTAAGAACCTGGCCCTCTTTTGCGCGACATCGTCACGCATCTGTTTGATCAACCCTTCGGTAACGCGCCATGCTTCTTTCCAGTTTTCGTCGCGCGGCTCGATATAGATCATGTTGTCGATGCCGATGTCCTCGGCGTTGCGAACCGTCGGCATGGAACCATCAGCAGGTTTAGTCTGGTTTTGCGCGGCGAGACGCCTTCGATTCCGCCAGTCGGTCAGGCGCAACTTAGCGACGAATTGCACGTAATGGACAAGCTGGATGATACGCAATTCATTGTGTAGCCATCTGCCGAACCTGTTTAGCTTCGAGTCCCGCTGCTGATAGGTATGCGAGTCGCGAAACGATGCATCGTAGATCAACTCGCCGTTGCGATAGACGAAGTAGGGAACCTCCTCAGTCCGGCTCAGCGCGCGCGAGTCATCGTAGATGTCGTTATAGGTGGTAAATGCAAGCACCACCAGATCGGGCGAGTAGTCCCAGACCTTCTGCCGCAGCGTCATCAACTCCTGCGCGGTGCCATAACCTGAAACGCCAAAGTTAATCACCTCGACGTTCTTGCCGGGGAAGGCGTGGCATTCCTGAAGTTTTCGCTCCAGCAACGACCAGAATGTTTGCTCCATCGGGACGTGCATGGCTTCTGCGAAAGAATCGCCGAGCACCGCAATCCGCACAGTGTCGGCCGGTTTGGCCTTTGCGTGTTCGCGATCTCGCAGGCCGTCGCTATTGATGCGAACATACGATTCACCTTCTCGCTGATAGTGACCTTCAACATCGGGTTGCAACGCGAATCCGCGATAATAATCCGTGGTATAGAAAAGCGGATACGAGTAACCGATCACGCGCAGAAAAATCTCGCTCATGCTAAGGCCGAAGACGAGCCCAAACATGAGGAGCAGTAGTTTCTTCTTAAGATTACGCGGACTTCTCATCCTACAAGTGAGATTAACTCAGTTTCTAAATCCTTGAGGCCTTCGCTTTGCTGGGGAGCGCGGACGTACCGTCCGCACTGAGCGCGAAGCGCGAACAACGTCACTGCCCCCGCCGAAAGAGATTGAGCGTGCTGCGCACGCTGTGCGGACGGGTCGAGCACCCCAGCGGCGCTGCCCCGCCGGGGACCCCGCACGTCCGCGCCCCCAGCATCAAGTAGCCTTGCGGTAAACGATCCAGCACCACGTTGCCAGCCCGTAGCGTTCGAGAAAACGATGCCACCAGCCGGCGCGCCACGCGGGCTGTTGGGTTTGCCGATGAATAGTCTGCAAGCCACTCTTCTCTCCCAGTATTTCCAGACTATTGATCGAGAAAACATAGTTGTGATGCCCTAACGCCAGATGCTTGTACGGCCTGCTTTTCAACTTGAATGCGGAAAGAAAATCCTTGATGCGCGAATCAAGGCTCTGATAGTTCGGCACAACTACGACGATGTATCCGCCTTCATTTAACAATTCTTTGCATCTCTTCAGGGTCGAAAGGGGATTGCTGGTGTGCTCGAGGACGTGCAGCATCGTGATGACATCGTATTTCCGCGTGAACTGGATCTCTTCGATCGTGCCATGGTGTATGGGAAAGCCGGCTTTCTCAGGAACATTTTCCGAGACGTGCTTTGACAGGTCAGTGCCTTCGACTTCAAAGCCGTTGGCGCGGGCCAGGTGTGGCAACAGTCCGCTGCCCGTGCCGACGTCAAGCAAAGACTTGCCCTGCGTGTGCCTGCCAATGAAGTCGAGATAGTCCTGCACCTGTCGATGAACTGACGGTTCGAACCGGTCATAATCAAATTCCAGGTTACAGCCCCAACCATCGAAGTATTCCGGATCGTCATAAAGCGCGATTGTTTCCGCCGCCGTTGAGATGGGCGTGGCCACATACTCACAATGATCGCATTTGTAAATTTGTTTTCCCGTAAAGTCCGCCCCGACGCGCCGCAGACTGCGAGCGCAGAGGAAGCATTGAGGTTCGTGTTTGCTGTTTGGCGTCATTGCAGAAGATACGAATGTAGAATCAGATCCATTCAGCTAGACGTTACGGACGGGAATGACTCTTGTACTACAGCCAGTTAGATAAGCTCAAGTACGTTGACGACGGATGTAGTCCGTTTGAAATATCAGGCTAGTCTCTGCTGGGAGCGGACGTCTCGTCCGCACGGCGCCGCAGGTGCTCAGAAGTCTTTGGGCTTGACTAGTAATCGCGCTGCGCGCTCAGTGCGGACGAGACGTCCGCGCTCCCAGCTTCAACGCCCGTGCTGCCATTGACATCCCTTGATTCTAAAGCAGCACTCGTCACCATGGACTGTGTTAGATTCTCTCGGCGGGGATTCTCTGATGAAGATTCTGCAGGTATGTTCAGCGCGGCAGCTCGGCGGCGGGGAAAGACATCTCGCTGATCTGGCCAACGGTCTCACGCGCCGCGGCCATGGTGTTTTCGTCGCCGTGATTCCTTCGTCGCCGTTGCTGGGCGAACTCTCGGCAGTGCCCAAACAGAATATCGTGGAACTGCCGATGCGAAATTCTCTGAATGTCGCGAGTGCTTTTAAGCTGGCCCGGTTTGTCCGCCGGCACGAAATCGAGATTGTTCATGCGCACGTGGCGCGTGACTATCCGCTGGCGGCGCTGGCCACGCGGCGGGCCGGCGCGCGGCTGGTCCTTACTCGGCACGTTCTGTTTCCGCTTAACAGAATTCACAGGCTGACCCTGCGCCGGACAGCTCGCGTCATCGCCGTTTCTCAAGCAGTCGCGGAAGGACTGCGCGCGCAGGGGATCTTCGACCCGGACAAGATTATTTGTATTCACAACGGAATTGATGTTGACCGGTTCGTAAAGGGAAGGGAAGACGAACATGGCGCAGAGAAGAAACTGCGCGTGGGCATGATTGGGCATCTGGCGCCCATCAAGGGACCGGATGATTTTATCCGCGCGGCCATGGTTGTCTGTGCTGGCCGTGACGATGTCGAATTCATAATTGCCGGAGAAGACAAGTCGCGTGACGGCGAACATCGACGCAGTCTTGAAGGTCTGATTGACGAACTTAATCTCACTAAACGCGTGCGGCTAATCGGTTGGGTTGATGATGTAGCGAAACTTCTGCCCACCTTCGATCTGTTTGTTTCACCTTCCCGCTCAGAGCCCTTCGGCTTATCGATTATCGAAGCGATGGCCGGCGGCGTGCCCGTTATCGCCAGCATGTCCGAAGGCGCGCGCGAGATTATCGACGATAACCAGACTGGTCGCCTGGTCCCGATCGGGGACACGGACGCTCTGGCGAGAGCGATTGGCGAATTATTATCAGACCGGAAAGAACGCGATCGTCTTGGTCAGAATGCTCAGCGTGTCGTGCGCGAACGCTTCTCGCTGGAACGAATGTTGGAAGCGACGGAGCAGGTTTATCGCCAAGGGCTTGAGACAAGACCCGGCGGGAGTGCGTAGGTCATCAGGCAATGTTCGTGCGGCTCTGCTGTTGCTGGACCTCAGCCGCGAACAACTTGATTTCAGGGGCATCCACCGCTAAACGAATCATTCCCTCGTACTGAAAACCGATCTTGTCGAGCAAGCGGATTGAGCTTTGATTATTTGGATTAACCACTGCCAGCACTCGCTTCGCACTGAGCTTTTCCCACGCATATGACATGACGGCGGAAGCTGATTCGAAAGCATAGCCCTGCGAGCAAAACTCAGGCAGCAACGCGTACCCGATGTCGATATCCTCAAGCACGTCCCGCTTCAGCAGGCCGCAAATTCCGATTGGCAGACCTGCCGGCTTTGTCTCTACTAACCACAGACCAAAGCCAAACTTTTCATAGCTGGCAATAGGCCCCTTCAGAATATACGCCCGCGCATCATCGATGGTGCGCACGCCCCGGTCACCAATGTTTTGAATAAAGGAAGGCTCGTTGAGCAGCCGCAGAATAAATTCAGCGTCATCAACCGAGAGCCGGCGCAGGCGCAATCTTTCTGTTTCGAGAATCATCGCGAGCCGGGTCCCTACCGCCTGCCCCTCTTTGCAGAGGCCCTGATCAGTCTCAACTTCTTCACGCGGTTTGGAGTAGGCGTAAGGGTCGAGTTCTCCAGGACCGAATACCGCAACGCTTTCTTCTCTTTGTCGTACTCGGCGAGCAGAAAGACGATCTTCTCTCCGGTGAAAAACTCTTTTTTGGAAGGGGCTTCCGCGCCGTGAAAATATTCGATTACCTCGCCCTTGCGGAATTTGCCTTTGAATGGCTCAACCACTTCCGCCACGATCCTCCAGTTATCATAGCCGGGGATCTTATTAACTATCTCACTCTCGCGAATGCGCACATGGGCGACGACCCGGACTGATTTGAAATCACTGCGAAGGTAATTGAGCGGCGGCCAGGTGTCGTCAGTCTGAGCGGAAAGACCGACCGGCAGTAGCACGACAAGGATCGCTATGCAGACAGCGGCGATGCTAGTCGCCCGTTCGCGAGGTCGTCTATTCATATTCTCTCCGTTCGGGTGTTGCGTCCGGCACTGAACTCATGAGGGGGGATTCTATCGCTTAATGATCGGTTAGGCTACGCAGCCTTACGAGGTGGAAAAACTGATCGAGAAGCGCCGGCCTTCCTGTGGCTCATTTGCAACGATGGGTTGGGTTGATGTCAGCTTGTTCGTATCGCTTCCAATCATCTTCAGTTACAAGGAACCTGGTTTTGCTGTCAACGACCGTACTGCGGTATCCGGTAATCTTGTTCAAGTGGTCGTCAAAGACTTTACCCGGGCCACCTGGGTTGCGAGCATAATTTGTGAATTTGAGAACCGGACTATCGGCAGCTGTTCCATATGGGTAAGGGTATACATAGAGATCGTTGTCAACCAGCATGACGGCTAATGTCGGGTAGAGGTCGATGACTCCCAACTTTAATCTGTCGCCAATCCAACTCCCGGTCTTTGCCGGCGATCGGAAGTCTCTTATCTTGTTGATGATCTCTGTGTAGTTCGCGTAGTTGCTCTGATCACCTTCTTCATCACGTTGCCTCTGGCAAACTATGTTCGCGGGACCAAGGGGATCTACCATCACAATGGTTGCTTTAAAACCAGATGATTTCTGCATCAGACCTCTGATGAAGTCCGGCGTAATGTCACTGAGCACATAACCCGCTGCCACGATTCTTTCATTTGCTCCTCCGAGCGCTCGGGTTAGATCGGCTCTCGTTATGACTTCGGTTTTTTCAGGTTGCGTAACGCCCTCTTTGAGGTTTGAGATTGGCTTGGCGTCGGTCGCTGCGGCCTGCGGTTCCCTGTTTGCTCGCCGGACCCATAACGCTGTGCTGGTCGCGCCAGCGATCAAAAAGAGAATTGCTCCAGCGACGTAGATTCGCCGCGTAGACGTACTCTGTTGGGATGGAGTCGCCGCCTGGCCGGAACGCCACGCAGATGAGGGAGAAGTGGTGGCGCTTTCTGAGTTCGGAAAGATCTTAGTTGCGTTTGCGTCATACGGGGCAGAAAGAAGTTGGCCATCAGCCAGGCAATAGACCAACGTTTCGTCAGGGTAAGTCCGGTTGCAGGTGGGGCATTGTTTCATCGAAGTTTTCTTTATCTTTCAGTTGAGAGCTGCGCTACTGCGCTCACCGAAACGGCGTGTTGGATTTGCGAGTTTAGGTTTTATACGTCCACGCCCTGGCACTTGCAACGCTGTGATTATCGTAGCCGCCGGCAACCAGAACTCTCCCATCTGTCAGCAAGGTCGCCGTCGAGTAGAATCTTGCCGTATCCATCCGACCGGTGGCTACGCGAAAGCTTTTTGACGCGGGATCATAGATTTCTACCTGTTCACCGCCGCCCGCAATCAAGACGTTTCCATTTTTCAGCAAGGCAACTGCGCCCGGCAATTTGAAACGGGCCATGTTCATTTTGCCGATAGCTGAGAATGCTCCTTTTGCTGAATCATAAATTTCCGCATTAGCATATTGCCCCTGCCAATCACGACCGTCTGATCCGCCCACCACCAGAACATTCCCATCAGTCAGCAACAGCGCGGCCTGTTTATAACGCGGGACGGTCATGTTGCCAGTGATGGTAAACGTTCCGCTGGCCGGATTGTATAATTCGGCGGTAGCCAGCGGATGTTGATATTCACCGCCACCAGCAACTAACACTTTGCCATCAGACAAGAGGACGGCTGTGTGCATGGTGCGCCCAGCCCTCATGTTGCCCGTCTGGGCGAACTGTCCAGTTGCCGGATCGTAAATCTCAGCACTCGAAAGCGCGCCGCTGTTTTCGCCGCCGGCAACTAACACCTTGCCATTTGACAGCAAGGTTGCGGTAAAGTCGCCGCGCGCTACCGACATGCTTCCGGTAGAGGTAAACGCGCCGGTCTTTGGGTCGTAAAGTTCGGCACTCGCAACCAGGCCTGCGCTGCTCCAACCGCCGACAATAAGCACTTCGCCGTTCGGCAGCAGCACTGCGCTATGTCCGACGCGTTGAGTGCTCATATTCCGGTTAGCAGCAGTGAAGCTTCCGGTCATTGGATCATAAAGCTCGGCGCTCTGGAAAAAGACTCCGTTACGCTCCATGCCGCCCGCAATCAGAACTTGACCGTTGGGTAACAACGTCGCCGTGTGACCAGAGCGCGGTGCCGTCATATTACTTGTGGGGGAAATAGCACTCTTCTCGTTAGCGGCTGGCGGGTTTGTACTCGCCTTGCTCAACGGATGTGTGTTCCCTTTGCAACTGCTCGTCAGCGTAGTTGCCATGAACAACGACGCCAACAGTGCGTTTAGGTTTTTCATATGTCGCATGATTTTCCTCGACTCGTCATCAAAGAAAGCAATCTAACGTTAGAGGACGGGGCGCGGCGATTAGTGTCAACCTCGAATCCACCGGACAAGTTAAAGCACGCGCGGCCCACGCTTCGGTCCAATAACGTGTTGGATTCTACCCTGCGAAACAAAGGAGACTACTAGTCTAGTTGCTTAAGATCACAGTGACCGTGTGATCACTATTGTTAGTTATCACCAGGTCGGCTTTGCCGTCACCGTTGAGGTCACGAATTGCCAGACCTTTTGGCTTCCCGCCAATTGCAATTGTAGAACTTGAGGCATCACCCTTACTGCTCATCAGAAACAGCGTGATGTTATTACCATCAGGGCTGGATACCGCAATATCGGCAACTCCGTCGCCATTGACATCGCCTATCGCAACACGATTGGGAATTCTGCCCGTCGCCAACGGTGAACCAGCCAGCATTCTGAACCCGCCCGCGCCATCTCCAAGCAGAATCGTTAATCCGTCCCTGCCATGTCTATCTGACGTGCTGCTGGGCGAATTAACAATAGCGAGGTCGGGCTTACCATCTCCGTTCACATCACCGGCCGCAAAGTTGAATGGAGAGTCGCCGCAAGGGAAAGGTGAGCCTGCCGACTGTTTGAAACCTCCTCTGCCATCACCGAGAAGGATCGTCACATTGTCTCCTTCAAGATTTGTGGTAATGATGTCAGCCTTACCGTCGCCGTTAACATCCGCGACGCGAACTCTTTGGTAAGGATGCTTACCAACCGCAAAGAACGAACCGGGTATGGTAAAACCGCCTTTGCCGTTACCGAACAAAACTTCTACCTGGTCTGTTCCCCAACTGTCGGTCACAAGGTCCAGGTTTCCGTCACCGTTCAAATCGCCGCTCGCGACACCATGTGTATGCGGACGCACCTCAACTGCAAACGGGGAGTTTGGTGCAGGCGTAAATCCGCCTTGCCCATCGCCTAACAAAACGGTCAGATACTTCTCTTCGTGGTTAGCGAAAGCTAAATCGAGTCTACCATCACGGTTGAAATCACCAATGGCAATGTCGTTAGGATCGTGCCCGGCGGGAAACGGAGAGCCTTTCGCCTCTGTGAATCCTCCCTTGCCGTCGCCAAGCAGAATCGTTACATTGTTGCTCTGCTCATTGGCAACAATAGTGTCAGGTCTACCATCGCCGTTCAGGTCGGCGATTTCGACGCTTCCCGGTGCAGTTCCGACAGGAAAGTGTGAATTGCTTGTTGCTGTTCGAGAGGTAACGCCCGAGGATGGCATCCCACAACTCACAGCTAATGCCGCCGACAGCATCACCGCGAAAATCAACGTGCTTGTCATAGCTTCCAGGAATTGGAGAGGCAATCTAACGTCCCAGTTGACCGGGCGTGGCGGTTTGCAACAAGGTCGAATTCAAGAAGCAAGTTAAAGAACACGCGACCCGCGCTCCGGCCTAACGATGTGTTACGCCGCGCCCGTGCGAACTGAACTCCAGGTGTAAGTGAATCACAAGCATTTGGTGATATCAGTGGACCCGGAAATCACCGGCCTTTCCGTAGATTGTCTGCCACCAGGAACACGACGCCGATTGCCAACCAGAACGCCGCTTTAATCCAATTGCGCGTTTGCCTCCAGCGCAGCAACCCCGAAGAAGAGCAGGAAGACTGCAAAGTTGGTACCGAGCTTTATTCTTTTCAAGGTTGCCTCCGCCGGCGTACGAGCTCTACCAAGCCGCCGCGCATAATATCAGCATGAACCGCTAGTCACTATATCTATTCTTCCCACGACGTTGACGTCTGGCTACGCCTTACGACCGCGGCCTCCACTAATCCAGGACCTCCATCCTTACGGGAAACACTCACAGTAGAGGACTATCATGCGCCGGTGGATAAAGAGAACACCTATGGTTGACTGGAGGTAGTCTTCGAAGCCGGTCGCTTGAGAACCAGGTAGTACCCAACATCAAACCCCCACCACGTCATCGAATCGAGTGCGACAAACTCCCATCCTTCGGCGGACAGATTATTGAGATGTCTCTCAATTTTCCTGGCTTTGTGTGCAGCGCTGAGGCATCGCCAGTCGCTGATTACCCTGTACTCTGTTGCCATCTGTTCTCTCCTGTCCTTTTGGTCTGGTGTGCCGCGCCTGCCGTCGTCGGTTTTCACGATAGCGATCTACCCAAGATGAAACAGAGCCTGCAAGAAACCCTCTTGTAGGCGAGATCCTTGCCTGCTGGGCCACCGAACGTCTGAGTTGACGCGGCGCGCGAATCAAAGCACCCTTCGCCGCAGCAAGCTAGTTTGAGAAACACGCCCCCGCCGCCCGCGTCCAACGATTTGTTCGATGGCGCCAGAAATACAGTCGACTCACTTTGGATTCTGCGCCAGATAATGATTGATGAATTCATCAACGAGATCTCCCACGGCATCACGTACCGTGCGAATTTTATCTGTGCCGACAGATCCAGCAGTATCTGTATCCCACACGGTGACCACCGCGGAGCGCGTCGGCTTTCGACGAAGATCGACAAAGTCGTTAACCTGAACGGTAATTGAGAACGCGTAGAGATTAAATTCGCGACGTTTTACAGCCCTAACCTTCACGTACAGCTGAGGAAATAACGGAGTCTCAGGATCAGCATTCGGCAAAACACGGATGCCCGCCTTACGAAGCCTTAGCTCAACATCCGTTTGTATCTGGCCCGGCGCCAAGCCGTCACGTTGCACCTCTGGATTAATTTGATCTACGAATACGGACACGCCCGACAACCCGCGAAGCGCGTCTTCTTGAGATATCTTTTGGGCAAACGTTTCCTGAGGCGACGATAAGCGCGAAGGCGCAAGCCAGAACGAGTTTCGTAGGCATTTATCAAGCCTCCAGTTTCTTTCGAGCTAGCCTTATTAATTGCTGATGAGCGTCCACGACCTCACCCGCTTTGTCGTGAAGCATTTTCACAACCTGGTTGAAACGGTCGGGCTGTTCGTCTTCCCATTCCGGTGGAACAGTTTGTTCGCCGTCGCGAGTTCGGAATGTATTCCCACCGACAAGAAGTCTATATTCCTTGATGAGTTCCAGCAGATGTTTACGTTTCTTTTCGAGCTTCCTGTCGAGAAATGCGTGTTCAGCATCGTTCCAACCCGCCGCGAAATTATCGAGATCGTCAAGGTTGGTTGGATGGAAGGAACCCGCGGCCATATTGAGATTATCTATAAATGCTACGCTTCCGTTCGACGGCAAGACCTCCTTGAATTGTTCGAACAGTTTTCGGTTGGAAATTTTATCGTTGTGGATTTTCTGCTCAACGAGGAGACCAACAAATGCCGCAAGTGTCGCGAGACTACTGGTTACGGATTCCCAGAGTGGATGTCTAGCAAACCAGACGAGTGACACTACGAATGCGAGCAATGCGATTATTTGGGCTGTACGTCTCATGATAAGCCATCGAACTACGTATTAGACCACGCGGTGTGGCCTAAGTCCGCCATGCCGCATCTTATACCCCTCCCGCCAGCGGCTCCGCAATACTTATTGCAATATTCCTGTATATGGTCAATTCAGAAGAAAGAGAGGGGTGACGGTCTCCTCACGGAATGACTTGCCGGGCGGCGCGCTTCGCGCTCTGTCCCGGGGCTATTGATTTAGCGCGCTCGGCGCATTCATGGCCTCGCGCGTTCGGAACTTCTGCGGTAACATAGGCGTCTAACAATCCCATGCCGGCAGAGCACAGTATTCCTGAAGAGAAATCGCGACGCGTGCTGATCATTTTCGTGGCTGCCTTCGCGGCCGCGTTTATTGCCGGCTTCTTCTACCTTTTGCTGCGCAGCACGACGACGCCGAGTGCGCCATCGACTTTGGCAGGCGCGATCAGAGCGGGCTCGCCTGATTTTGAGAAATACAAGAAGCTGATCGCGCTCGACGACCCGGAAGCCGACCAGGCCAAGCGCGCCCTGGGCGATACAGTCATGACGTTGCAAACGACCGTGCGCAACTTTACCGGACGCACGATCAACGGACTGGAGATAAGGGCCGCCGTCGTGGATCACGATGGCAAATCAGTGAAAGAGAGAACGATGGTAGTGATACCCCGGCAGGATCAGCCTGATCTCGATCCGAATAAGACAATGAAGGTGTCGGTGAAGATCGAGGGCTTTACCGACAACGACGACCGCGCCAACATTAAGATGGAAGTGACGGGGTTTACGTTGAAGTAAAGATCACTTCCCATTTTTCATCCGTCATTTGTTGAATGTGTTTAGTGTTGGTTCGCGTCACTTCGTGGATCGTTTGCCTGAGTCCGCGTAGCGGACGTTTGAAATTAGCCCAGCACTTTAGTGCTGGGATCAAGGCCGCCACACAAGACAGTCCGCGCAGCGGACGACTGAATAAACTGCGGTTCTTCTTTCGCGTGAATTCAGCCGTCCGCTGCGCGGACTGAAGTTGTTTCTACGTTCTCTTCCCAGCGATAAATCGCTGGGCTATTATCAGTCGTCCGCTGCGCGGACGAAGCAATTGAGCTCTCCCTCACCGTCGGGCTTCTGACACTACTCAAGAAACAATTCTTCCAAAGATTGCCGCACCGGCTGAACTGAAACCAATTTTCCGTGCGCTTGTCGCAGCGCATTGATCACCGCATCGACTTCTCTCTCGTCCGCCACCTCGATGCGCAAACCGCTCGCGGTAGTCGTGACAATAGCGCTGCTGCCGAGCTGCTGTCTCAAAGTCTCAGCGTCCGCTCCGGTAGCGATGACTTCAACTATGCCGGCTTCACCCGCTCGCAGTTCTTCCAGCGAGCCCGCCTGTGCCAGCCGGCCGTGCTTGAGGATCGCCACGCTGTCGCAGAGCACCTCAATGTCCGAAAGAATGTGCGAGCACATGAAAACAGTCTTGCCCTGTGTGCGCAGGGATGCGATCAGGTCGCGCACTTCACGGCGGCCGACAGGATCGAGTCCGCTCATCGGCTCGTCAAGAAAAACAATCTCCGGATCGTTGACCAGGGCCTGCGCCAGGCCGACGCGTTGCAGCATGCCTTTCGAAAACTTGCGCAGTTGCCGGTCCCAACCTTTCGTTTCCAGGTTCACGCGCGTGAGTAGCTCTTCCGTGCGGCGCTCACGCGTGACGCGATCCAGGCCGAACAGCTCGCCGCAGTAATTGAGAAACTCTCGCGCCGTTAGATAGTCGTAAAAGTAAGGGTTCTCCGGCAGGTAACCGATGCGCGCGTGCATCGAGACGTCGCCGATGTCCCGACCCAGGATCCGCGCCACTCCGCCGGTCGGAAAAATCAGACGCATCAGGACCTTCAGCGTGGTGGTCTTGCCCGCGCCATTGGCGCCGAGGAAGCCGAAGATTTGTCCCGGCTCGACCGTCAGGGACAACCCATCGAGCGCGCGGACTTTGCGTTTACGCCAGAAGCCGACGTCGTAATCCTTCGTTAGATTTTCGATTTCAATTGCCGGCATTGATTTTGGAGTGCGGTGACTTGTCGCCCACTTCGCTGCTCCTCCTTTGATCCTGGGGTTGCGGCTTCGCTCCTGCTTGCTCCGTAAGCGCTTCTGTAACAATTCATCGAATTCATCGTCTTGGTACTTTCGTGTTCTCATCCAGATCGACGTCGCATCCGTTCTTGACCAAACGATACGGTGTGTCCGCAGGATCGAGCGGCGCACCCGTCGCGGCATCGACGTGCAATTTTGCCGCCCGTAAAGCAGCGGTCAATTCTCGCCAGGACGAAGCACAGCGACCCTCGCGCGTTGCATAGTCGCTGAGCAGCTTGCGAATCGCATCGCGTTCATCAAGTGAATCAAGACGCATGATCTGCTTTGTGACCATCTCCTTCACGGCCTCGTCACTCGAGGCTTCAGAGAGATGCCGGTACATCTCGCGCGCGGCGTCGCGCGAGCCGCCCTCGGCTTTCATCCGCGCGCTCATCGCCGTCATCCACGCCGGCGCGTCCGGCGATTTCGCTCCCGTGGCGTAGACCTCGCTCGCCTTTTGGTAATCGTGACGTTGCCAGTAGACATAACCGAGATGCTGATACAGCCTCCACGACGAGGGGTTCGCGGCGATGCCGTAATCTAAGAGTGCAATCGCCTCGTCCTGATTCAACTCAGGCAAAATCAGCGCCCCGTACTCATAAGGCGCCATGAATTGCGGATCCAGTGTCGTGCTCACCCGCAGCAGCGAAGGTAACAGACGCATATCGAGCGACGAAAGATTACTCAAATAGAAGTTGCCTTCATGCATGTCTTCGAAATTAACGATCTTGCGCCCGACATATTGTAGAGAGCGCATCCAGTACCAGTCTGCCGCCAGACCGTTGAAAGCGAGACTCACATGCTTCGCCGTCGCGCCGTTCAAGTACAGAGGCTCTTCGTTGAACTGGGTCTGCACGTCGCTGCGATGATTGTCCATCCATCTTGCGAGCAAGACGACGGCTGTCAGCCCGAGCACGATCGCTAAGGTCAGAATGACGTCCTTCTTCATTTGAAATTTCGCCGGCTGAAAATCAAAGTGGCGGCCGCCAGGAGCACCATGATGTAAACGACCGCGTAAACCGTCGCGACCAGGAGCGAACGTCCGTCGGGTACGACTCCGTGCGCGGCGGCGGTGATTACGCTGTAGTTGGAAAGATTCGGCAGCAGATAGTAGAGCGAACGAAACAGCCAGCGCGCCGACGCGCTGCCGGTCGTGCCGGACAGAGCTTTCAAATCGGCGCTGAAGTGGCCGATGATGAAAACAAAAAAGGTCAGCAGGGCGGACAGCGCCGGTGAAGAAAAGGAAGAGAAGAGCAGGGCCACACCTGTGATGATCATCAGCTCGACGTAGATCAAGAAGATCGCCGGCCAGATTTTAATCGCCATCGGGTCCCAGCCGCGTCGTACATAAACGAGCGCCAGCGATACGCCCAATCCCATGATCAGCACGTTGACCAGCAACGTGAGACAAAGCCCGAGATATTTGCCGAGCAGGAACTGACCGCGGCCGATCGGCTTGGAAAGAATTGTATAAAGCGTGCGCCGCTCGATCTCTTTATAAACGAGGCCGACGCCAACAAAAATCGCGATAAATACTCCGAAGAGCAGCATCGCGCTCAATCCCAGGTCGACAATGATCTTTGCTTCCTGTCCGGCAGAGAGTTCGCCGAGGAAGATCGCTCCAGCTATCAGGAGCAGCGCAAAAATGACCAGATTGTACAAAACGCGGTCGCGAACGGCTTCACGAAAAGCGTTGCGGGCAATCGCTACCGTGCGTCGGACAGTCAAGCCGACGGAGTTGTCGGAGTCCAATCCAAGATCGGAAACGGTGTTATTGATTAGCGTCCCGGCGTTTGGCTTCAATTGGCTCATGCTGGCTGACGAACGCACCAAATATAAGAAACGACGCCAGTAAAGTCCAACTAATTATGCTGACCGCTACCGAAAGTTTGGCGCGCGACGGTTCGCGAAATTGAAGATTGACCGTCACCCGTTCCGGCGGCAGTGAGATCAAGAGTGCGCCATCGGCAGCGGGACGTGTAGGCAGAACCTGTCCATCAGCGGCCGCTGTCCAGTGCGGATAATAGAAAGTTGAGACGTGAGCTTCCCGGGCGGGTCCTGATTCTACTTCGAAAGTTCGACTTAGATCGTTCCATTCCTTGATGCGGATTGCGCGTTCGCCCGCATCAATTCGCGCTGGAATCGCCGGCGGAGGAATGCACTTTTCGTATGACGCCTTGCCTTGTCCACTCGCGTTGGCCCAAACGGGCAGCCATTGAATAATCCCCGGCGCTTCGTTCAGCGGCTTGAGCATTTGTTCGAACGCGGGCCGCGAAAGGTAAGTAGCGCCGCGCACCGTCTGTGAGATGGAAAAGCTTGCGGCAACCAATACCAGCCCCGCCATTGCGAGGGCCACGGCGCGGTGTGGACGGCGCAGCCGCTCGAGCCAGAACGGGACGCTCGCGGCCATCAGGATTGGCGCGACTGCCGAGGTGACGGCCAGCCAGCGAAATGGATGCTGGGCCATGCGTAGAAAGGGAATGGCAGCCCAGAGCGGCTTGCTGATCCACGTGCTCATCGCCAGAGAGAACATGACGAGCACCGCAACGGCTATTAGGGCTCGCTTGCTGGGCGCGGAAAACTTCTTCGCGAAGATTACCACCGCCGGGAGGAGCATCATGATCGTGGCGATCGCCAGCAGGCCCATCCACCAGATCGTTTCGCTCTTCTCAGGAGAAAATGACGAGAAAACAAAATTCCTCCGATAGTCGAGCAGCGGATCGGGATTAACGCCGTCGGCGACGATCCATTTCATCTCAGCCACCATCGTGCTCCAGTAGAACGCGCTGGCTGCGAGTCCAAGCAGCACAGCCGTGGCCAGCTTAAAGATAGAGGTTTGCGCGCGACCCTTCGAGATGCTCAACAACGCATAAAGAAGTAAGGCGAACGATCCGAACACGGCCAGAGGAAGATGGCTGAGAATCAGTAGTGCATACGACGCCGCAAGTCCCATGAGATCTCGCGACCGTCCGTGGTCGCAAAGCCTTTTCGTAAACGCCAGCGAAAAGAGCAGCGCCGCGCCGGCGGCGAACTCAGCGAGCTGAGCTGCTTGATAGACCTCGGACAGATGATAAGGCATGAAGGCGTAGAAGACTCCGGCCCAGACGGCGACCGAGCGCGGAACGAATGAGCGCGCCCAGAAGTAAGCTCCCAGACTTCCCAATGCTGAGACAAAAGTGAGAACCAGAAGACTCCCGCTGTACCAGTTGCCGGTCAACGCTCTTCCCGCGGCCAGCAGATAGTAGAGAGCCGGCGGATAAAATCGCACGACGGCGTCGCCGTAGCCGAAATTTGGTGAAGCCAGCCAGCCCGGATGAATGTCCCCGCGCTGAATCGCTTCGTAGAAGGGAAGCGCAAAATGATAGTGATTTGCCAGGTCGTTGTTGTTGGGCACACCCCAAATCACAACCGGCAAAAGCGCCACCGCGCCCGCAAACAACGCCAGCAGGGCCGGCCCGAAACGTTTGATACGCGCTGTCATTGTGAATAGCGAGGCGTAGCCTTGGATCCTCAATCTGAGAGCGGAGGTGGATTCCTGGTTCGACGTTTGAGCAAGAGCCCGCCAATCAATACCCATCCGATTAGGGTTAAGCCGGCGGCATACTTCACTCGCTTCGGTTCACGGAATTCGAGAGTGATCGTGGCAGCTTCCCTTGGCAGCGCGATCACCAACGCTCCGTCTTGATCCGGATGAATGGCAAGCGCCTGATCTTCCGCACGCGCTTTCCAATGCGGGTAAAAGAAAGTCTGTACGCGAGCATCGGTCGCCGCACCCGCGCTTAGATGAAAAACGCGTCTCTCCGGCTCCCAGGATTTGATCGTTAATTGTCGATCGCCTGCTTCGACAGCCGCGGTCATGTTCGGCAGTGGGTCGTGGACCCAAACCGGCAACCACTGGTAAACGCTCGGCGAGCCGGGGATGCTGCTTAGGGTCTGCTCAAACTGCGCCGGTGTTAGCCACGTGGCTTCGCGAACGATGTGACCCGCCGAGAATGCAAGCGAGATCGCCACTGTGCCCAACGCGATCATTACGAGCGGTCGCTTCTTTCCCTTTGCCAAACGTGCCCAAAAGGGAATCGCCAGCGCCAGCAGAATCGGACAGATCATGGAAGTAATCGACAACCAGCGCCAGGGAAACTGCGTTTCCTGTAATGGATGAATCAAATTCCAAAGCGGCCGCGACGCGGGAGTGGCCATGAAGATCGTAAGGAGCAGCACGACTGCGAGAGCTTTGATCGGTTTGCTGGCGTAATTCTGTGAATGGCCCGACGCATAAACCTTTCTGGACAAGAGGGCCAACGCCGGCCAAAACATCGCGACGGTTCCCAGCAACAGGATGTTCATCCACCAGACGTTGAGGTACTCAGGCGAAAAGCTTGAGAGCACAAAGTTCTTCCGGTAATCAACCGATGGTTCCGGGTTAAGGTTATCGGCGCGAATCCACTTCAGCTCGATCAGCATCGTCGTCCAGTAACACGCGCTGGCAGCGAGACCCAGCGCTACCGACGATGCCAGGCACAACAAGGTAGCCGATCTGGTTTTTCTATCGATGCGCAGCAGAGCGTAAACCGCGAGAGCTATCGAACCAAGAACCGCGAGCGGTAGATGGGTAAGAATTAGCACGGCGAAAGCTGCAGCGAGACCGGCGACGTCCCTTTTGCGGCGACGTTTGCAAACTCTCTCGGTAAACGCGAAGGCAAAAGGCAGGACCGCTGCGCCGGCAAATTCCGCCAGCATCAGAGCTTGAAAGAACTGATTGAGATGATAAGGTGCAACCGCGTATAGAATTCCGGACCACATCGCCAGCTCGCTGGATCCAAACTCTCGGGCCCAGAAATAGACGCCGACCGCACCCAGGACCGACAACCCGCTGAAGGTGATTATGGTGGCCGCGTACCAGTTTCCCGCTAACGTCCTGGTGAGGGCCAGC
Organism: Blastocatellia bacterium; assembly: GCA_003168335.1. Classification (GTDB taxonomy): domain Bacteria; phylum Acidobacteriota; class Blastocatellia; order Pyrinomonadales; family Pyrinomonadaceae; genus UBA11740. The sequence continues at coordinate 288,159 of PMSM01000005.1, forward strand.
AGGTAATACAACGCCGGCGGATAGAAGCGAAAACTCGCATCACCGAATCCGTGGTTTGCGTCTGCCAACCAGCCGGGATAGAAGTGTCCGCTTCGCAGCGCATCATAGAAAGGCAAGGCGAAGCGAAAATGATTTGAGAGATCGTGGTTGGAAGGGATTCCCCAAACGAGGGTTGGCGCCATGATCGCGAGCGCCACCAGTACCAGGATGATCAGATGCCTGGTCTCTGGCGAGAGCGAGGAAGCGAAGCTTCTGGTTGCCGACAAGCTGAGTGAGCGTGCAGTCATGGGGACTCTTTAAGAAAAATTGCGGAGGGGGAGCATTACCTCCAACCTCCGCCAAGACTTGCATGAAAAGAGTGGTTGCTAGTTGCCCGATGGGCTCATGGTTCTTACCTCTGCCTCGTCGGCAGGCGCGGTGAGCGTCGCGTCGCCGCGAAGCACTCCATCCTCCGCGATAGCAAATCTACGTGTCCCTGTTTTTGTAAAGCCGCTGGTGGTAATTGGTATGCCATAGGCCCAATACAACGGAGGATTTCCGGCTTGTGCAACTGCTACAAAGGTGTAGCCGCTCTTTGACCCTGACGCGAGCACGCTGTCGGTCAGCGTCTTTGCTCCCAGGCCAGCCAGATCAGTGTAGCTGCCGGCGCCATCGGTGAAGAGATAGGTTGTTTCGCACGAAGCAATGGTCCGCAGTGATTGCTGAGCGGAGCCTTCGTTGGCGGCGCGGCGGGAAGCAAGCAGATTGGGAACGGCGATCGCTGCGATGATCCCAATGATCGTTACGACTATGAGTAATTCAATGAGCGAGAAGCCCCGGTCGGTTTTCTGTTTCATCTTAATTCCTTTCGCGAAGATTGGCTCCGCGAGTTGTGTTCCGGCGCGCTATGCTCTGGGGCTGGTCTCGGAAGAGCAGCCGCGCTAACTCTGCAAAGAGAGCTAATGCGAGCCCCCAGGGTGTTTAGTTGCCAACCGGGGTAAATCCGGCACACGAAGTCGCGACCGTCTGGCTGGTGGCAGTTTGGGCGGTCAGAACTCCGGTCTGATCAATACAAAACTCGCGGGTTCCAGTTGCGGTAACACCGCTGGAGACTACCGGCGCGGCGGCAATCACAAAGTCCGTCGTGGAAGCAACAGGCGCGGCGCCAGTGGTGAAATTGTAGCCACTCTTCACGCCGCCACCGAGCACACTGTCAACCAGGTTCTGGGTCACCAAGTTATCCACTGTTCCGTAACTGCCGTTGCCGGCCGTTGAGCGATAGGTCGCCTCGGAGCTGCTGATGGTGCGCAGTGATTGCTGGGCTGAACCCTCGTTCGCAGCGCGCCGCGAAGCGAGAAGATTTGGAATTGCGATAGCAGCGATAATGCCAATTATCGCTACAACGATTAGCAGTTCAATCAACGAGAAACCTTTGTCAGTACTTTGTCGCATGTCTTGTCTCCTTCAAAAAAGGGGATCCTATTTGTTCAGCGGTCCGCGCTAATAGTGGTATTCAAGAAACTACCAAGGGGCACTTGCGACGGTAGGCGAATAATCCGCCAGGCTTTCAAAAGAAAGGGCAGGGTAATGCAACCCTGCCCTTTAGAGGAGACGATTGGCAGTAAATCGTAAGTCCCTAGTTGCCAACCGGAGTAAAGCCGGTACACACCGTCGCGACGGTCTGACTGGCAGCAGTCTTTCCGCTCAGGACGCCGGTCTGATCAATACAAAACTCGCGGGTTCCAGTTGCGGTAACACCGCTGGAGATTATCGGTGCGGCGGCTGCCACAAATACGGTCGTGGAAGCGGCAGGGGCGACGCCAGTTGTGAAATTGTAGCCACTCTTCGCGCCACCGCCCAGCACGCTATCAATGAGGTTCTGGGTGACCATGCTGGCCATTGTTCCGTAACTGCCGTTGCCGGCCGTTGAATAGTAAGTCGCCTCAGCACTGCTAATCGTACGCAGTGACTGCTGGGCTGAACCCTCGTTCGCAGCGCGCCGCGAAGCGAGAAGATTGGGGATAGCGATGGCGGCGATAATGCCGATAATCGCCACAACGATGAGCAGCTCGATAAGCGAGAAGCCCTGTTGACGTTTGTTCATCATGTGTTTCTTTTGCTCCTTCAAGAGATAAGCTGGTTTTTTTTGCCTTCGCGCCACCGGCTTTATCTCGTCGATCGAACCGCAGCGCGCGATTTGTCACGACGCTTATAATCAAGCCCCGTGCCACGGCGATCAGTTAGGAAAAAGTTTTGGAATGCGCGAAATGTCTAAGACTTTCCGTCATCAAACTTTTTTGAAAGGAAGAAGTGGATGGGACGAGAGAGGGTTTCTGACAAATTGTGTCACGGCCCTGGTGACGGTTTTCGTCAAAGAGAGGTGAGACCGACTTCCGTCTGTGTAGGTCCTAAGAGCCCTCGCCGGCGCGAGCGGCCGCCTGGCCGGCACTGCTGGGTCGTTCCTCAAAGTCTTCATCCCGCCGGCGTGGATAAGGATCGGCGGCCCGTCTACGCGGAGTAGCGTCTGAAGTGCGACGTTCATCGCGCATCTGCGCGGTGAGTCCGCGAATGCCGTGCTTGTCCAGTAGATGGCGCAGCGAACGCACCGACATCTTTAGAAGATCCGCTGCGTTCGTTTGGTTGCCATCGGTGCGTCGCAGGGCTTCGAGGACATAAGTCTTTTCCAGTTGATCCAAATGTGCGGTGAGGTTGATTCCGTCGATTGGTAGATCCAGGTCAGATGCGACCCGCACGGGGTTGTAGTTTGTGACTTGCTCGGGCAAGCGCTCAGGCTGAATCGTGTCGGTTTTTTCCAGCGCCACCGCGCGTTCGATGGCGTGTTCAAGTTCGCGCACGTTGCCCGGCCAGTAATAACTCTCAAGCAGCCGGAGTGCCTGGGGACTGATTGCTACCTGGCGTCCTGTCTGCTTGCAGTACTTTTGAACAAAGTGCTCGGTAAGTTCGGCGATGTCCGCGCCGCGGTCGCGCAAAGGTGGCAGCTCCATCGGAATGACTGAGATGCGATAGAAAAGGTCCTCGCGAAACGTTCCATCCTTAACCAGGGCCAAGAGGTCGCGATTAGTTGCGGCGATGACTCGAGTGTTGACCTCGATTTCTGCGTGGGCGCCGACCGGGCGCACCTTGCGTTCCTGCAAGACGCGCAAAAGCTTGACCTGCATGGCCGGCGACATTTCCCCGACCTCATCCAGAAAGATTGTGCCTTGTTCCGCGGCTTCGAACAGTCCCTTGCGGTTCGTCGTGGCCCCGGTGAACGAGCCTTTGGTGTATCCGAACAGCTCTGACTCCAACAGCGTTTCAGTAAACGCGCCGCAGTTGATTGACACAAACGGTTTCTGCGCCCGCGGACTGAGATCATGAATTGCGCGGGCCACCAGCTCCTTGCCCGTGCCCGATTCACCGATGATGAGCACCGTCGATTGAACCTCGGCCACCGTCTCGATCATTTGATAGACGGCCTGCATCTGATCGGATTGGCCGACGATGTTGCTTAGTTTTCCCCTGGCCCGCTGACCTTTGATGAGTACTTCGTTTTCATCCTTCAGCGAGATTTGTTTCAGGGCGCGAGCAACCTTCTCTCTGAGCAAGTCGTTGTCAAACGGCTTGTGAACGAAATCGAACGCGCCCAGCAGGAACGCTTCGTGGGCAGTGCCCTCGTTCGCGAAGGCAGTCATCATGATGATTTCAATGTTCGGTTGCAGCTCGCGCGCCGCGCGCAAGAGTTCGATGCCGCCCATGTCCGGCATCTTCACGTCAGAGATCACGACGTCGGCAGGCTGTTGGCGCAGCAACTCCATTGCCTGGCGACCGTTCTCAGCTGCACGGATCGAGTGTCCGTCGCGCTGGAACAGATGCGTCAGGAATTGACGCATGCTCAGTTCATCATCGACGATGAGAATGTTAGGCATGATTCAGGAAAATAATTAGCCGCCCTACTGACTAACCGGCAACTCTATCGTAATCGTCGTTCCTTCTCCCTGGCGGCTGCGCACGTTGATTGTACCACTATGATCGCGAATAATTTGATAGACAATTGAAAGTCCCAGGCCGGTCCCGCCCGTGGTTGAGGTGAACGGCTCGAACAAGCGTTCAACGTGCTCGGGCGTCATGCCGCATCCGGTGTCGCTGAAAGACAGTCGCAGGCGATTGCCGTCGAGCTCATCCAGGGAAACGCTGAACTTTCCCCCGTCGGGCATTGATTTCAGCGCGTTGCGGGCGATATTCCAGCAGACCTGTTTCAATTGCTCGGGATCGCCTGAAACGATTGCCGGCCGGCTGGGCAAATCCTCTGCCAATACATGACTGGCGCTTAACTCGGCACTGTTCCTTAGCAACTTGAAAGTCTCGGCGACGAGCGCGCTGATGTCGACGTTCTTCAGTTCGGCGGGCCGCGGTCGCGCGTAATTCAGGTAGTCCGCGACGATCTTGTTCAAGCGATCGGATTCGCGCAGGATGATCTCCATCAATTGTGCCTGTTCGGAATTTCCGTCCATCTCTGACCGTAACATTTGAATTGAACCACGCATCGCCGCCAGAGGATTTCTGATTTCGTGAGCAATTGACGCCGCCAGACGACCCACGGCGGCCATCCGATCCTGACGTCGCGACGTTTCTTCCAAAGCGCGAATGTCCGTCAGATCCTGGAAAGTGATCACCATGCCGCTGGTCTCGCCGGATTCGCCTGCCAGCGGCGCGATGCTGAAACCAAGCCGCAGCGCCAATCCGTCGGGAGTGAGACAGTCGGCCTGAAAGCGCGGGCTGACTTTGCCGGTTGCGGCCGCGGTCATCGAATCAGCAATCTGCCGGGTCATGTCGCCGAAAAAGATCGAAGCATCCTGGCCCCTAACGTCCGCCGCTTTGTAACCGGTAATCTCTTCGGCCGCCGCGTTGAAAGTGTAAATGTGACCCTGCAAATCCGTCGTGATCACGCCGGAACGGATCGACTCGACGATCCGCTCATGGAGCACGCGCAGATCCGCCAGTGATCGGGTCGCCGCTGCCAGTTGCACGTCGGCTCGCGCCTGGCGGTGAGCGAGTTTTGCGGCGAGCAGGCCAACGACCAGGAACGAAATGTCAGAGAGCCCTACATATTGAATCGTATTCGCGATCGACTCGCCCGTTACTCCGTGGGCTGCGAACGGGCCGACGCCACTGAGGGCCAGCAACGCGCAGACATTGAAAGCCGTTACGCTTCCGATTGAGGTGATCATGGCGCCGCGTGGTCCCACAAACAGGCTGGCAATCGAAATGATGACGACGTACAGCGCCGCGTAGGGCGAGCTGACGTTACCTGTAATCCAGACCAGCCACGTGACCAGCAGAACGTCGGCGACAAACTGAAAGCGCGCCTGCGCCAGATGGTTCTTCCAAAGCAGACGCGCGGCGCAATAGAGAATGGTCAGTCCGATGACGGTCAGAATGATCGGAGCCACGACGTTGAGTGAAGTGACAAGGCCGTGACCAATCGCGCTCCACTTCCACACTACGGCTGCCAACAAGAGCACAATCACCGCCGCCGCGCGACCGGAGATGAGCCACCAAAGCCTGGTGCCCAGCGGGGTTGGTGAATGCCTGGGGGAACCCTTCTCCATAGACCACAAAGCGTACCACAAAGTGGAGAGAGTTAACCGACCTCTGGATTGCCGGCAGAGAAGGGTGGCCCCCGGATTGAAGGATTGACTTTCGAGCACTAACCGGAATATCGTCCCGGCGTTCTCGGTAGAGTTTCAAGGGACGGCGGAGTTCTCACGAGCCTGCTTCATCAATCGAAAAAATGATTCGCGAAAAGTAGAGTCGCCGTCCGCAGCTCAAAGTGCTCGCCTACTGCAGCAAGCGGTTGTGTAAAGGCGTTACCCGCGCGGATTCTGTGATCGCATACTCGTAACAGGTCGAGCGCGCAACTTCCCGCACTAATAAACGGAAGGCGACTCTGAATGCGCGTTTAGGACAGTATATATCTATGCGGATTCCGGCTTGCCCTCTGGTCCTGGCTCTAATTGCGTTCGTGTCGTGTGTCGTAAATGGTACGGCCGCGACCGAGCAGAAGAATGTTGCCCGCCCGCAATCGTTCGGAGTTCTGTCAGGTCCCCGCGCGCAACAGAAAAGCCGCCCCATCCGACAATCTCCACAGACCGTTAATGTTCGGCCAGGTGTTGCGGTGCGTGGCTGTACGCAACAGCCGGGCGTGCCGCCGGTCAAGGCTACGGTCGATCGGAGCCGCGTCCCCCTGGGTGAGCTGGTGACGTTTACTCTCTCGCCCGCAAAAATAGTTTTGGACCCGAGCTACACCATTATTATTATCTTTGGTGATGGGGAAGAAGGGCGAATACGTGACAAGACTTGGATTAGTCATCCCTATACCACGACCGGCACTTTCACTTACTGTGTTCTGGTTAAGCCGCCGCCCGAACGACCGAACACTCCGACGCTCCCGGCGGTCAAGCTTTCAGCCACGCCCACATCGGTTAAGCCGGACAGTCTGGTAAATTTCAGGGCAGAGCTTTCTCACAGTTATCCCAACATCAAGTACCGGTTTGTGTTTGCTGATGGATCCCCAACCGACTGGCAAGACAGTCAGCAGACGACACACAGTTATCGTGCACCCGGTTCGTACCAGGCCTATGTCGATATTGGTTTAGGGAATAGCGGAGCTGTTAAGCGGGTCCAGGGTAGTCTGCGACAAACGATTCAAGTAACACCGCCGCCACCCAGAACAATCGCTGTGGATCTCACGGCAGATAGAGTGACTGTGCAAGCCAAAGATGAGGTGAGATTTCTTGCGCGCGTTGACCCCAGCGAACCAAGCGTAAGATACCGCTTTGACTTTGGTGATCGATCGGGATCAGCCGGCTGGCAGGCCAGCCCGCAAACAAGACACGTCTATTCTTCCTCGGGCACCTATTCAACCAGCGTCGATGTTCGGGTCATGAACAGTCGATCCGGTTTACAGACAGCGAGCAGCAAACCATTGCCGATCAAAGTCGAGCCTGCTTCATTGCCCGGCGTAGCTCTCTCCGTGATTCCACGTTCGGTTCCGGTCGGCTTGCCGGTCTACTTCAAAGCCACTGCTGATTCGGCGAATTCAAAGACCCGGTATCGGTTTGACTTTGGTGACGGCTCTCCGCCGAGCGCCTGGCAGGCCACACCGGAAGCAACGCACATCTATTCTTTGGCCGGCGACTACCGCGCCTTTGTCGAAATTGGCTTGGCCAGTAAAGAACCAATCGGCGCGATGGCTGTAAGTGGCAAAGAGCAGGTTCAGATAATGCCGGGCGGACCGGCTTCACCAGCGACTCCGACACCGGTGACGAACACACCAACGCCGACGTCTGGGACCCCGGCACCGTCACCTGAGACGCCGACACCGTTGCTTGGGACGCCAACACCCGATGGCCCAGCTTCACCCGTAATCGGAGGCGTCACGCGGACGCCTTCGCCGACGGGCCCGCCAACGCCAGACCCGAACGGCGGCGGGATTAGTTGGTGGAAGTACTTGCTGCTGGCGTTGATTCTCCTGGCCGGTTATCAGGGGTGGAAATATTTTTACGCGCCGCGACCGACGCTCGTGCCAAATGTCGACCCGGGCACATCCGCATTGGGCGCAGAGGGCGGACCCTTGTCGATAAATTTCCAAATGGAACTCGATCCGAATGTCACTGACGGTCAATTTACAGTCGACACGAACGAAGGAAGCTTTATCAAGTCCGAAAGGAAGAGCGATGGCTGAAGACTCAAAAGCAGCAACAATGGCTAAGGACGTAAACGCCGAAGCGACGGCGGAAGCCGCCAGGGACAAAGCAACCGCTGAGGATTCAAAAGCAGCAGTGGCAGCAGATGTGGAAGCCAACGCGACGGCCGAAGCTGTTAAAGGCGACGCAGCGGCTGAATCGGCGCCGACTCTCCTTCAGATTTTTTCGCTTCCCGAAAAAGAAACCGACCCATCGGACGATCATTGGAAGGCTTTCCAGGAGAAGGTCACCAGGGAAATCAAAGGCGTTAAATGGATCTCCTCGATGCCCGATCTGGCTCCGAAGATTTGTGAATTGTTGGATATCAAGATCCCCGATGTATTGATTGCCGCGTGGAAGAAGGTTGAGGACCTTCGCGCTGTGCTGGAAAAATCAAAGCTTACTCCGGATGAAACCATCTACCTCGAACTCGCCCAACACACCATCAACTCGGAACACAAGCCTTCCGTTGACGTGAAAATTAAGGGCGCAACGGTCAAGAAGATCGAGTTGGTAATACAGCTTGGCTTTAACCTGAAGGGATTTCTGCTGAAGATTCAGAACGGCGCCATCAGGGAATTGCAGACCGGCCAGTGTGAAGCTAAAGGAACCATCAAGTACGGTGGTCTTACCGTGGCTGAGAAAAAACTCGAGCCGATTAAGTTGCCACTCTCGATTCCGATTCCCGCCGAACTTCCCCTGCCGATCCCGGAAACCGAAAAGGAAGAAGAGAAGGCTGAGCCACTCGAACGAATCGAGTTGTAATCGCCCCCCCCCATCGAACTCTTCTCCCCGCGCGCGTCATTGCGGCGAGGCCTTCATTGCTGGTCGCGTTCGCGTGCGGGAGAGTCCCTTGGGGTTGACCCTCTCTGGCTGCTGATCTTCTCCCACTCGGCGCGCGTCAAAGCGGTAATTGGCGGCAGTTTCTTCGCCGAAAGTCCAGAGTTGATGCCGGGCATTTCTTTCGTCAACCACGCGTCGAAATCTTTCACCACGTCACCCAATTCGCGGGCGATCGCATCACTTCGTTCAAACTGCGTCTGTGCCGGACGGCCTTCGTAGCCGGTGACGCTGCCGTAAAGGTCGGCGAGGTTTTCGCGCAGGCGCTCTTCGCCGGTGATCGCGCCGCCTTCTTTCGTCGCGACGATCTTTCGGCGCAACTCATCGACGTGGGCCGCGGCGGCTCGCAGTCGCTTAGCGAGCGGATCGTTCGCCGGCAGTTCCGCGGCGCGCGCCTCCAGCTCAAGGCGCACGCCATTAATCCGGTCCACTGCAAACGTCATGTCGCCAAGCAAATTGTAAAGCGTCATTGCCAGATCAAACTGCGCTTTGCGATCCTCCGGGGTGTGCTTTGAGCGCGGATCGGCCACGACCTGCAACTGCGTCGTGTAGACGTTCTTGTCCTTTATCATCCTCACCGTGTAGGTTCCGGGCAACACGCGCGGACCGGTGGAAGCACTAAAGGCCGCGCTGGCTGCGGTCGGCACTCGCGGTGCTTTCAGACGCATCGACCAGGTCGCGCGATTCAAGCCTCGGCGCTTGCTGCTGGGAACCGTGCTCAAGAGTTTTCCGTCTTGATCGAGAACTTCAATTTTCAAGTCGCCAAAGATGTGGCGCTTTTGTTGATAGTAAGTGATCACTGCTTCATCGGTCGGATTGTCTCCGGTGAACGAAGCATCGCCGTTCACCCAACCTCCGCCTGCCGGCAGACGCTGTACAGTCGGCCGCGCTTCGATAAACGCCGCTTCTTTCCTGAGAGTCTCTGCTGTCAAAAGGCGCAGCGGTGTGATGTCGTCAATGATCCAAATGCCGCGTCCGTGCGTGGCAATCACCAGGTCGCGATCGCGCGGATGGATGGCCAGATCGCGCACCGCGACCTGCGGCAGATTGCCACCCGTATACTGTGCCCACTGTTTTCCACCATCGAGCGAAACCCAGAGACCAAGCTCGGTGCCGACGAATAGAAGGTCCTTGTTAACCAGATCTTCTTTCACCACGTGCGCATAGCCACGTACCGGCTTCACCGCGGCAGCGCCACCGGGCGAGATGAGAGGCATCCACGTTTGGCCATAATCGCTCGTCTTGTAAACATAGGGTCGCATGTCGCCGAATGTGTGCAAGTCAAACGTCGCGTAAGCAGTGCCTTCATCAAAGTGGCCCGCGTCAATCGATGTGACCCACGCATTCTTTGGCAGTCCCTTGATGTTGCCGACGACGTTCTTCCACGTCTTGCCGCCGTCGCGCGTGATCTGAAGGTTGCCGTCGTCGGTGCCCGCCCAGATCAGATTCGGGTTCTTCGGCGATTCGCAGATCGAAAAGATCGTCGTGTGCATTTCCGCGGACGAGTTGTCTACGCCCACACCGCCCGACTGCTCCTGCTTCTGCTTTTCCGGATCGTTGGTCGTCAGGTCAGGAGAGATGCGGTCCCACGTCTGTCCATGATCGCGCGAACGAAACAGAAACTGCCCGCCGAGGTAGATGGTTCCGTCCTGTGTCGGACTGATGTGAATCGGTGTGTTCCAGTTAAAGCGCAGCTTGCCTTCTTTGTATTGGGGCAGTGGCTGGATGCCCCGCGTCTCGTGTGTCTTGCGGTTAACGCGACCGATGTACCCGCCCTGCGACTCGGCATAGAGATAGTCGGGGTCTGACGGATCGGCAAACATCCAGAACCCGTCGCCGCCGTACATGTTCTCCCAGCGGTCGTTGGTAATGCCGCCGGGAAATTGCGAATCACCCACCCACGAGCTGTTGTCCTGCAACCCGCCATAGACGTGATAAGGCATATCCATGTCGACACTGACATGGTAGAACTGCGAGATGGGAAGGTTCTCGGCCTTCCACCAACGATTGCCGCCGTCATATGAATACCAGACGCCGCCGTCATCGCCGGTAATCAAATGATCGGTGTTATTCGGATCGATCCAGACATCGTGAAAGTCTCCGTGCGCGCCGCCTGAGATGTTGCTGAAGCTTTGACCGCCGTCGTTGCTGGCGATCAGCGGGCCGTCCGGTTTGTAAATCTTGTTCTCGTCTTTCGGATCGACAATCAGGTTGGCAAAGTAGAACGGACGCCACAGCATGTTCTGGCTGCGATCGAGCGCCGTCCACGTCTTGCCGTTGTCGTCTGAACGATAAAGCCCATTCTGCGGCTGTTCGGCTTCAATAAAGGCATAAACGACGTTCGGCTTTGAGGGAGCAACCGTCACGGCGATGCGGCCCCACGGTTTCGCAGGAAGCCCTTTCGCACTTTTCTCATCGAGCTCGGTCCAGGTCGCGCCCCCGTTCGTACTCTTAAAGAATCCGCTGCCGCTGAAGGCTTGAGGGCTGTCGCCGCCGGAACGAAACGTCCAGCCCTTGCGACGAAAGTCCCACATGCTCGCATAAATCGTCTGTGGGTTTTGGCGATCCATCGAGATCATCCCACAGCCCGTCGAGGCGTTTGGTCCTTTCAGAATCTTCGTCCAACTGTTCCCGCCGTCGGTCGTTTTATAGAGTCCGCGTTCGTCGCTGTCACTCCAGAGTTTGCCGGGCGCGCAAACGTAAACTGTATTCGTGCTGGTTGGATCGACCAGAATCTTCGTGATGTGCTCAGACTCTTTCAACCCCATGTTGGTCCAGTTCTCGCCGCCATCGGTTGACTTGTAAACGCCGTCGCCAATCGAGACGCTGTTGCGCATCCACGACTCGCCTGTGCCGACCCAGATGGTCTTGGGGTTTTTCGGATCGATCGTGATCGCGCCGATTGATTGCACCGGCTGTTTGTCGAACACGGGCTTGAACGTTGATCCGCCGTTGACCGACTTCCACACTCCGCCGCTCGCCGCGCCAATGTAAACAGTCAAGCGCTGGCCTTCCTGCACGGCGTCAATCGCCGCGACGCGGCCGCTCATGGTCGCCGAACCGATGTTCCGAGCGCCCAGACCCGAGATCGTTTCGGAATCTACTTTGACGGACGGAGTCTGAGCCGACGCGGTGCTTGTGAATATCAAGCCCAGGGCAAGCGCTGCGAAACAACCCATCGAATTGATCTTCATCGCAATATCCTTTTCCTGGTTAAGGGGCATTATTGTGTTTCGGCTATGCCGCCTGATGTGCGGCAAGTCTCTGACTTGCCGAAATGCTATTTTGAAAAACCCTTGGGGCTCCGCCCCTTTTGGGGGCGCAGCCCCAAAGAAAACCTGAGGAGAAATCGGAAGGTCAGAGACCTTCCGCACATCAGGCGGCAGAGCCGCGAAGTCTTGTTGCGACGGTTTCTGCTGCGCTCACTTCGCGACCACCGGCACGCGAAAGCGCCCGTCATCGATCGGCGCGTTGGCCTCGATCTTATCGTAGACAACTTTTGACTTGTCCTGGCTACCCTTCGTGTTGGTCTCAATTGAGTGGGGCAGGTACCAGCCGGCGACTTCCTTGTAGTCTCCGAGCGCCGTTTCGTATTCGCGCTCGGCGCCGCGAATGAGACGCTTGGTGTCGATCTTGATTGGAACGTAGTAATCAGTGTCCAGGTAATAAAAATAAACGTCGCCGTTCGCGATCGTAACCTTCAGCTTGAACGTATCCGTGCCCTCGAATTGGTCCATGCCGACAAACTCTACCTTGTTGCCCTTTTGCTTATAGTTGACCAGCGGCCCGTCGAAGTCCGAGTCTTCGAGGATCGACTTCATCTCTTCTTCGCCCAGCGACTCCGGATCTTTCTTGCCGTTCCACGGCTCAATCTTCCATCCGGTCTTGCCGTCGTAAGCATCGATGCCCGTCATGCCCTGCAGCGAAAACTCTTCGCGCACTGACCTGCCGCGCTTGTTTTCCTGCAGGACCACGGCCTCAAACCCGCCGCCGCCGGTGAACTTTCCCCTGCGGCGCAGCGTGCTGACGGCCTGGATCTTTTCCATGCCGCCGATGGTCTTGATGTAGTGAGAAATAATCTCGTCTACGGTCTGGGCCGAGGCGGGCATAGCGAAAAGCGTCAGCGTGGCGATTGAAACAAGAACTCTGCGCATGGTCTTCTCCTTACGTTCTGAGCTGAGAATACGAGAATAAAATACTATTACGGCTCGGACTTGCAAGAGGTTTAGATCAAATCGAGATCTGGCGATCGAAATTCTGGAGGCGGTGCTCGGCTTGGGAACAGGCGGTGACCGCTCAAAAAGGAGCCTGAAAAAGGCATTCGTGGTACAAAACAAGCGACAAAACCTGACGCCTTTTCTGGTAAATTATTTTATGAGATTAAGTTGATAATTTCGTTCGGACCGTGAGAGCTAGCCTCGTCCGCAAAGTAGAACGGCCACCGCGAGGCGGCCTTCTTGCGGGCCTCAGGCGGCTGCCCCCGCGGCTTTCGGTCTGCCCTGCCGGCTGGCTTTGATTCGCGCTCTTGTCGCTCACGCATCCGTGTCATACTCTTGCGCTGCTCAAATTATTGGTAATCCTTGCGGAATCTGATGCGAACCCCCATCCCGACGAAAGCTTGTCTTCGTGCCGCCTTGTTTATCTGTTGCGTCGCGGCGCTGGCGACGCAGTCCGCTGCAGAACACTTGCCCATCAAGATTTTTACCAGCGCCGATGGTTTGGGCAGCAGCTTCATAAATTCACTGATGCGGGACTCGCGCGGATTCCTGTGGGTTTGTACTCGCGATGGTCTGAGCCGCTTTGATGGTTCGCGCTTTGTTACTTACCAAATTGGCGACAACGGTGCGCCGCCCGGTATCGAACAGATTCTCGAGACTCGCAAAGGCGTTTATTGGATTTCAACTACCGGCGGGCTATTCCGTTTTGATCCCGATGCTCCGCTAACGGCGCACGAAAGTAAGATCGCCGATAGAGCGACGCTCAAAGCTGAGTTTGTCAGCGACGAGCGCGGCGTTCTGTACGAAGATCACGCCGGCAATCTGTGGTTGGGAAGCAATAATCTCTATCGCCTGCTTGAGCAAGACAACAAAACGGTTTTTGAAAAAATCGAACTGGGTTTGCCGGTGAATCCGTCGAACTCTTTTGGAATTCTGGCGATCTCTGAAGGACGCGACGGCAGTCTTTGGTTAGCCACGTCATGGGGTCTGGTCCGACGTTTCGCCGATGGCAAACAAGTCTATTACAGCATTGACGAGCCCCGCACTAACGCTTTGACAAGCATCCTCCCGGATCGCGACGGCCGAATCTGGGTGGGACGCCAAAAAGGGGGGGTCGTTATCAAGCCCGAATCGAGTGCTGAACTGTCGTTGCACGAAGCACTGACGATACGCAATTTGGATAAACTTGCACGAAAAGGAACCTCCAAAGATCATATCAACCTGCCTGAGAAACCTGGAGAAATTCTCAAGTATTCGGATGCTGAAGGCGTTGTCAGCGGCAGGGTCAGTTTCTTATACCAGACCGCAGACGGGCACATTTGGATTTCAACTACTAAGGGCGTGATCGACTTTGATGGACGCACGTTCCACGTTTACACAAGTGCGCAGGGATTTATTGGCGTCTTCCATTTTATCGAAGATGCCAGTGAAAACCTGTGGATGGGTGGCGTCAATGGGCTGGTTCGGTTGGATCGCGGCGGCCTCACTTCCTACTTCTCCGATGATGGGTTGAGCAACCCGTACATTCTGGTTATCAACAAGACTGTTGACGACAAACTATATGCCATGGGTGGCGATCTTTCGCTTAGCTTGTTTGACGGCAAACGCTTTCAGACGATTCATCCCCAACTGCCGAGCGACGCACAGGCCTTATGGACCTCAAATCCCGTTTTTCAGGACAGCGCGGGCGAGTGGTGGTTCTTGACGAATGGAAAGCTCTTTCGCTTTGCGGCTACGAACGATTTCCGCGAACTGGCCCGGCAGCGCCCGCGCGCAACTTATGACCGCAGCGATGGTCTGAGCGGCGACCAGATGTTCCATATCTTTGAAGACTCGCGCGGCGATCTTTGGATCAGCACGCACGGCATTCAGCAGCAAATTGGTTTATCGAGATGGAACCGAGCCACCGGAAAGTTCTACACCTTCACCGGCGCTGAAGGCCTTCCCGCGGACCGATCGCCTTCGTCGTTTGCCGAAGACAGACTTGGAAATATATTCTTCGGCTTCTATGAAGGCGGACTGGTACGTTACGCGGGGGGACGGTTTACACAGTTCACACCGGCTGATGGTTTACCAGGAGGACTGATTACGGCTTTGTATCTCGATCGGCAAGGAAGATTGTGGATCGGGTCAGCGCAGAGCGGTTTGAGCCGAGTCGATGACCCGGCGGCACCCCATCCTCGCTTTGTGAGCTTCACGGCCGAAAACGGCATGGCGAGCAACAATGTGCGTTCGATCACCGAAGACTTGTACGGCAACATCTATGCAGGTACCGCGCGCGGCATCGACAGGTTGTCACCCGACGCGAGTCGCATCAAGCATTACTCAGTCAGCGACGGCCTGGCTGGAGACTTCGTCTCGACGGCTTTTCGCGATGCCGGCGGGGCCTTGTGGTTCGGCACTCCGAATGGTTTGTCGCGGCTGGTACCGAGGCCAGACAAGTCTTTGACGCCTCCGCCGGTTTGGGTCAGCGGCCTGCGCGTTGCCGGAGAGCGTCGCGCCGTTTCGGAACTTGGTAGTACCGAGATTCCATTGCTTCAGCTTGCGCACACGCAGAACAACTTGCAGATAGATTTCTTAGGCGTCGATTTCAGCGCGGGCGAGCGTTTGCGTTACCAGTATAAGTTGGAGGGCGCCGATCAAGATTGGAGCGCGCCTACTGAGCAACGCACTGTCAATTACGCCAATCTCCAGCCCGGGAAGTATGTTTTTCAAGTTCGGGCCGTCAACGCCGATGGACTAACAAGCAACAAACCCGCAATCGTCAGCTTCAGAATCCTGGCGCCGATATGGTTGCGCTGGTGGTTTATCAGTCTTGCTGTTTTATTGACGGGCGCGCTTTTCTTCTCACTGTATCGTTACCGCATGGCCCGTCTGCGGGAAGTCAACGCGGCTCTGACAGAGGCCAAACGCGCTGAAGAACGTTTGCGCAAGTCGAAAGAAGAGAGACTGGTGGAACTCGAACAAGTGCGTAAGCGCATTGCGACTGATCTGCATGACGACATCGGATCAAGTCTTACGCGAATCTCTCTACTTAGCGAAGTGGCCCAACGACAGGGCGTCGAGAGGCCTGCGGGAGGACCGCTTCCGGTGATCGCCGGATTGTCGCGTGAGTTGGTTGATTCGATGAGCGACATCGTCTGGGCCATTAATCCCGAGAAAGACAGCCTTGGGGACCTGACCCAGCGCATGCGCCACTTTGCCAGCGATGTTTTCGCGGCCCGGGGGATTGATTGTCGATTTCGGCTCCCCGACTCCGAGCGCGAGGTTAGAGTGGGTGCCAACGTTCGCCGTGAACTCTTCCTGATTTTCAAAGAGGCCGTCAACAACTCGGTCCGGCATTCGAAATGCACTGAAGCCGGGATTGAGTTTAGAGTTGAGGCTGAGCGACTATTCTTGAAAGTGACCGATAACGGTCGCGGGTTTGATGCGCAAGGCAAGAGCAACGGACACGGACTCACGAGCATGCGCGCGCGAACCGAAGGCCTGGGTGGGAAGTTGGAAATCGTCTCTGATCGAGGAGTGGGTACAACGATGACATTCGTGGTCCCGATGAGCCATCATGACAGGACGGCTATTGAAAGTGAGACTTGAACATTACCCTTTCCCAAAGGGAGAGGGAGACTCAATGAAAAAGGGAGACCCGCCCCTGCATGAATATGCGGTGACACTTCGGTGCCGACCGCGTAGTCTTCGCAAATGATTATGACGAACGAAGCCAAAACCGGGGACGATTTGACTATGCCGGTCGCGTCAATGATTGACGTGGCGATTATTGAAGACGAACGCGACATCCGCGAGTGTCTTACCTTTCTGATTAGCGGCACCGAGGGATATTCATGCACGGGCAGCTATCGCAGCATGGAAGAAGCGCTCGACAAAATCGAACATCAACTGCCGAACATAGTTCTCTCCGATATCGGTCTGCCGGGAATGGACGGGATTGCAGGCATTCGCATCCTGAAGGAACGTTACCCTGATCTGCTAATCCTGATGCTTACCGTCTATGACGACGACGAGCGGATCTTCGACGCAATGTGCGCGGGTGCATCAGGCTATTTGCTAAAGAAGACGCCTCCTGCGAAGTTGCTCGAAAGTCTCAAAGAAGCAGTGGGCGGGGGTGCGCCGATGTCCCCGGAAGTAGCGCGCCGAGTGATCACGCTTTTTCGCGAAATCCGTCCGCCTGAACGGGCTGATTACCAACTGACACCTCATGAAACCCGCCTCTTGAAGCTGTTCGTCGAAGGCCACATCTACAAAACCGCCGCCGTCGAACTCGGAGTTTCAGTCAACACCGTGAACTTTCACGTCCGCAACATCTACGAAAAGCTTCAGGTTCACACGCGCTCTGAAGCCGTCGCCAAAGCACTCGTCAATCGGCTGGTCTAATTTGGCGTGCGGTGGCAGAGGGGAGCGACGACACCGCGTTAGATCCCGCTTCCCAGCCGGTGCGCGAGCGCCCACTGCTTAACGCGGATCCAAAGCGCCGTCGCCGCTTCGCTCTGCCGGCGCACTCCAAATTACTCCTTCCTGCCTTCCCAACTTCCTACTTGCGTAAGCGGTGACCGTGGGCGCTCAGGCGAAGTATCTTCGCTGCGTCGCCAGCAAAGAAGCTGGCCCAAATACCAGACGGTGTGAAGGAGAGGGAAGATGAAACAGATGAGAAAACAAGCGCGGAGATTAGTGACTCTGCTGGCGTGCGCCCTGTTCCTGGGCGTTTGCGCGAGCGCGGCAGCAGCCAAGATGCTGAATGGCTACTACGAAGCCGATAACGGCGGCGCTTACTTCGTCCGACAGATCGGCGACAGCGTCTATTGGTTTGGCGAAGACCCCAACGGTGCGTGGGCCAACGTTTTGGTCGGCACCATCAGTGGCAACAAGATCACCGCTCGCTTCTGGGATGTGCCCAAAGGAAAGACGCAGGGCATGGGCGAGATGATTTTGCAGATACAAAATGATGACTCGCTGGTCAAGCTCTCATCCACCACTCCGTTTGGCACCAAGAGCTGGAAGAAAATGGTGATCCACATGGAGATGGTCAACGGAGTCGGCGTGCTCAAAGGAATGCCCCCGGAAATGCGCAGCCGTCCGCAGGGATACTCGGGTGGCGAACAGAATCTGACAGGCGCCTGGCAGGGCGACGATGCCGCCTTTTACTATGTGCGCGAAACGCCCACGGACATTGTCTGGGTAGCCGAGAATAATCAATGGGGCGGTCCGGGCGGAAATGCGCAACCGTCGTTCACTCATGTGTTCTTTGGCAAGAAGGGGGACAACAGTATCTCTGGGCATTGGATCGACATTCCGAAAGGGAAAGCCGCCGGCAGCGGAACGCTGACAGTGACGATCAAAGGTCCGCAGGATATGACAACCATAGCCAAGACCGGCGGTTTTACCGCAAGCGCAATCTGGCGCAGCCTTCCCAACAGCTTGCGAGGCTATGCCGATCTTCACACGCATCCGATGGTCAATCTCGGTTTCGGCGGCAAGCTGATTCACGGCGGCGTCGACGTCGGTTCGCTATTGCCGGCCGATTCGGATTGCAATCACAATGTCCGGGCAAAATCCATCAGTCAAGCGCTCGGCAATGACAAATCAACGCACGGCGGTTTCGGGGCTTTTGACAACCCATGTGGTGATAGTTTGCGTGCAGCCTTTATTGATCTTTTTCAAAAGCTGAATAACGCTCTCGAAACCCCGGATAACTCTGTCGGCTATCCGAGTTTCGCGAATTACCCCAAGTGGAACGACATCTCGCACCAAAAGATGTGGGTCGATTGGATCCGCCGCTCATACGACAGCGGACAACGTGTGTTGGTGGCGCTCGCGACACATAATTCGACGCTCGCAGCCGTCGCCTCCGGCCCCGGCGATGGGCCAAACGACGACGCCACGTCGGCGGATCTACAGATAAAGGAAATGAAGGCGTTGGTCGCCCGCCACTCCGATTTTATGGAGGTTGCGTTCTCCCCGGCGGATTTGCGGCGCATCATCGCTGCCAACAAGATGGCGGTTGTTATTGGTATCGAGATCGATAACATCGGCAACTTCAATAAATTGATGTTGAATCCCGTACCGACTCCTTTGATAGCCAACGAGATCAAACGGCTGCACGACGAAGGCGTCCGCTACATATTTCCAGTGCATGTTTTGGACAATGCTTTTGGCCACACCGCCGTTTACGAAGACCTCTTCAACTACTCCAACAAACGCGAAGAGGGACATTTCTGGGAGCTGCAATGCGCCGACCCAGACGAGCAGATTGATTATAAATTCAAGCCGGTTCTGGGGGACGACGTGCCGTCGAAGGCAAAGGAAATGCTCGGCGCTTTGGCAAAAATGGTCAAGGTGTCGCTCGATCTCAAAGCCCCCAAGTCGCCCGTTTGCGTCGACCCTAAGAATCCCCGCAATAAGGATATCGGCCATAAGAATGTCTGGGGACTCAACCCGGAAGGCCGTTTTGCGATCAAGGAAATGATGAAGCTCGGAATGCTGGTGGATGTCGATCATATGTCGGAAAAGGGCGTCTATAACACGCTTGATGAGGCCGAGAAAATTCCCGGCGGCTACCCGCTGGTTTCGGGACATACAAATATCCGGCCCTATCAGGGAAATGAGAATTCACGAACTTCAGACCAGCTTGAAAGGATCGGTAAATTGGGCGGGATGTTCGGTCTGGGTTCCGACGGCGTACCGGCCAATTTTTGGGCTGCGCGATATGCGATTGCCGACGATTGGATCCGCGGCGATAAGAGCAAGGGCCCGATCCTGAGCGAAGGACGTGTCGCCTTTGGCACTGACCTTGACGGCCTGGTCAAAGGCCCGCCACCGCGTGCCGGAGCAAATATCTATAAGGGCGGTTTTTCCCCAAGTGTGACAGGCGACAAGACCTGGGATTACCGAAATGACGGCGTTGCCCACTACGGAATGCTGGCCGATTTCCGCGAAGACATCCGAACGGTGCCCGTATATGGCGAAAGGGTGTATTCCAGCATGTTGAAAAACGCGGAAATGTTTGCCCAGATGTGGGAAAAGGCGGTTAAGAACAGCAAAAACGTTCCGCGGTGATATGGCAACAGCAATAGCAAGAGCCTCTTGACCGGCCGCTGTCGTTACTGAGTCACGATGGCGGCCGGCTCGACTCATCTGGTCGTGACTCTCTACAACCAGATCGCCTTTTTGGATAAGAGCGGACAATCGCTCACTCAGGATAAGAACGGAAAGCCTTTAGCGGCGGACAGAAGTAAGAAGCAAGAAGGGGAGCGCTCGTCCGCTCCCCTTTTGTTTTGCCTTTTTACTCTCTCCCCCGCCTTGCGCAAGTAGGGAGATCAGAAAAACCGAGTTTGGTAACCATCTGGCCGGCGTGCTTTCTCCTTGCTCTTGCCCTCTATCTCTTACCTTTTTCCTTTCTTAGCTTCCTACTTGCGCAAGCGGTGACCGAAAACGTCAACGGAAGTACCTTCATTGCGTCGTCGGCGAAGAAGCTGCCGCGCGACCGGCATAACGAAACGATTTTAGAAGGAGAAAAGAAATGACGTCCCGATTTAAGCAACTCGTGCAAAAAAGTTTTGAGGAACTCAGGCCGCAAGCGGAGGCCACCTCAAGCTTATTCTATGGCCATTTATTCGAACTCAACCCGCGTCTGGAGAAATTGTTCATCAATAGACTCCGGAGCGAGGGGCTCAGCCTGATGCAGACAATCGCAATTGCGGTAAGAGGCCTTGATCGTTTCGACGAGATCGCGCCTTTGCTAAACAAACTCGGCGCGCGTTATGCCGGCTATGGTGTTCAAGAGTCGGATTACGAAACCGTCTGCACGGCGTGGTTGTGGGCGATCGAGCGCGGACTGGGCGATCTCTTCACGGCCGAAGTACGGGCCGCGTGGATCGCTGTTAATGAATTAATGACGGGCGCGATGAAGACGGGCGCCAGGGAAGCACTCATCGTGACCGCGGCTCCTCGCGACGAGTCCGCTGCTTTCACACGCGATAATCGCAACGGCTGGCGCAAATATTTGGCACCGGCAGCAAACAGGAACTTGAAAGCGAGCGAGACTGGAATACAGGCGTTGAGTAACTACGAGACACTCACCGGCCGCTTTGCAACCACGATGGGCGCAATGGCGATGCTGATTGGCCTTTTGTTCTTTACAGGATCCGCAGCTTCCGCCAAGACGATCACCGTAACGGGAACAGGCGACACGATCGCAGTCGATGGCGTCGTCACCTTACGCGAGGCGATCACCGCAGCCAACACGAATGCGCCTTGCGGCGATGCTCCGGCCGGTGATCCGGGGCTCGACGTGATTAACTTCAACATCGCCGGCGGCGGCGTCCAAACAATCAGTCCGACTTCAGCCCTGCCGGCGATTACTGAGCCGATCACGATTAACGGTTACACCCAGCCGGGCGCGAGCGCGAACACGCTCGCAGTGGGCAGCAATGCGGTGCTGCTGATCGAACTGAGCGGCGCTGCTGCAAACTCGATGGCGGGGCTGACCATCGATGCCGGTAACAGCACGATTAGGGGGCTGGTCATCAATCGCTTCAACAACCGCGGCATTTTCCTAGAGACGAATGGCAGCAACACGATTGCCGGAAACTACATTGGCACGAATGCCGCCGGCACCGTGAGCTTTGCCTCGCCAAACAACGGTCTTGGCATTTACATTGCGACCCCGAACAACACCATCGGCGGACTGACTCCGGCTGATCGCAATGTCATTTCGGGTAATGGCAATGCCAACGGAGGAGCGGGTATTGTCGCGGACACAGCCAACGCAACGGGAAACAGAGTTATCGGTAACTACATCGGCACCAACGCCAGTGGCATGGCGGCCATCCCGAACTACAATAGTGGGCTATTTCTGATTAGCGGCAGTTCGAACTCGATCGTTGGCGGCACCACGTTCGATGAACGCAACGTGATTTCTGGCAACTCCAACGGAGTCGCTATTAACGGTTCTTCGTCCAATCAGATCATAGGAAACTACATCGGCGCAAGGGCGGACGGTACGACTGGCGTCGCTAATAACTCAGACATTGGAGTTAATCTTACCAATTCGTCGAACAATACCATCGGCGGCCCAAGTGCCGGCTCAGGCAACCTCATTGCATTCAATACGGGAGCGGGCGTTTCATTTTTCTCAGGTATCAATAATGCTATTCTCGGAAACTCGATCCACTCCAATTTTCAACTCGGCATTGACCTATTCAGTGGTGCGTTTGGCGTCACGCCGAACGACGACAACGTTGGAGATGTCGATACCGGCCCAAACAATTTACAGAACTTCCCGGTAATCACGTCCGCTGTTTCCAATGGCGGTACAACGACCATCAAAGGCACGCTTGACAGCGCTTTCAGCACGCAATTCAGACTCGAATTCTTCTCGAACACGGCTGCGGACTCATCGGGCTTCGGTGAAGGCCAAACCTTCCTGGGATTTGTGAACTCAGTAACCGACGCGAGCGGCAAAGCCAGTTTTACTTTCAACGTCCCGACAGCCAATGTCGTGGGAAATTTTTTCAGCGCGACGGCGACCGATCCGAACGGCAACACTTCTGAATTTGCGGCCTCGGCTTCAGGCGTCGCCAACAGCCCTGGCACTCTGCAACTCAGTACCAATTCACAGCTGAAGTTTGAAAACAGCGGGAGCTTTACGATCAATGTGACGCGCACCAATGGCAGTACCGGCACCGTGACCGTTCACTACGCAACTGCCGATGGCACTGCCAAAGCGCCTTCAGACTACACCGGCACCTCCGGCACTTTGACTTTCAATGACGGTGAAACCAGCAAGCCGATCACAGTCCCGATCATTGACGACAATACGCCCGAAGGGATGGAGTCATTCACGTTGACCTTGAGCAATCCGACAGGCGGCGCAGTCCTCGGGAGTACCACTTCTGCAAATCTTTTCATTCAGGACAACGAGGACCCCACGCTCTCGATCAGCGATGTCTCGCAAGCCGAGGGCAACAGCGGCACGACTGCTTTCACCTTCACCGTGACATCGTCAAACGCGATCACCAACGATGTGAGTGTAAGTTATGCGACAGGCAATGGCACTGCGACGGCCGGCTCTGACTACCAGACGACGAGCGGTTCGTTGACTATTCTCGCGGGTCAGACCTCAAAGACGATCACCGTGCTCGTCAATGGTGATACCACGAACGAGCCGGACGAAACTTTCTTCGTCAACTTGAGCAACGCCTCCAGCGCCACGATTACGAAATCTCAGGGCGTCGGCACCATCGTCAACGATGACGGAGTCGCACCGCCCAGCCTGCAGTTTAGCTCGGCGAACTACTCTGTTCAGGAAGATCTGCAGGCGTTGACGGTCACGGTCACGCGCTCAGGCGACACGAGTGGTGCGGCCAGCGTAAGTTACGCAACCGTCGATGGCACGGCGACACAGAAAGGTGATTTCGAATTGGCGGTCGGCACCCTCAACTTCGCTCCCGGTGACACGAGCAAGACTTTCCAGGTGCTGATCAACGAAGACATGTATGTGGAAGGTAACGAGACGTTCGGGTTGGCGCTCACCAATGCAAGTGGCGCCTCCATCGGTCAACAGGGCACCGCTACGGTGACCATCAACGACGACGTCCCGGAATCGCTGACCAACCCGATCGATGATCCGCAGAGCTTTGTCTATATGCAGTATCACGACTTCCTGGGACGCGAGCCGGACGCCACCGGCCTGCAGAACTGGGTCAGCACGCTCGCCGGCTGTCCCAACGGGGGTTTCGGGGAATTCGATAATCCCAATTGCGATCGGGTCCACGTCTCGGCCGGCTTCTATCTCTCAGAAGAGTTTCAGGGCCGCGGCTATTGGGCTTATCGCTTCTACCAGACTAGTCTGGGCCGGGCGCCGCTCTATAAGGAGTTCATCCCGGACATGCTTAAGGTGGGAGGATCGCAGTCGCCGCAACAAGAGGTGGTCAACAAGCAAGCCTTCACCGATGAGTGGGTGAATCGACCGGAGTTCAAGGCCAAGTATGATGCGCTCGTCAACCCAGTGGATTACGTTAACGCATTGATGATCACGACGGGGGTGAATCTTCCTAACCACGATGCGCTGATCAATGCCCTGCAGAACAACCAGATGACGCGGGCCCAGGTCTTACGTGAGATTGTCGAGAGCAAGGAGGTGGACGACAAGTTCTTCGTCCAGGCGTTTGTCTCGATGCAATACTTCGGTTACTTAAGACGTGACCCGGACACCACCGGATACAACAACTGGGTGACCACGCTGACCAATGATCCCGGAAACTATCGGCACATGATCTTCGGGTTCATCTACTCGACTGAATATCGCCAGCGTTTCGGTTTCTGAGGAACACTAGT
The DNA here is from genome assembly GCA_003168335.1 of Blastocatellia bacterium. Taxonomy (GTDB): domain Bacteria; phylum Acidobacteriota; class Blastocatellia; order Pyrinomonadales; family Pyrinomonadaceae; genus UBA11740. The sequence goes on from PMSM01000005.1 coordinate 312,289, forward strand.
CTCGCACAACGAAAACGGCCACCCTGCGGTGGCCGTTTTTCTTGATCATAACTCGATATTTCTCACGACAGAATGTCGTCATCATGGAGACTCAACGAGAATTAACACCAGAAACCAAGTCATAGGATGGCCCCTGAGGGCTTGGCGGATAGCTGCAAAAGGGAGCGACGGACTGCTGACTGTTGCCTGGCAGCCTCTCTGACCAGGGGACGACCCTTCTTTACTTGGTTCGTGGCTAATCGCTATCCGGATCGAGTCAATCGGAAAGTCGAGGTTAATATGACACCCACTTGACGTGAGCTCGAATAACGGCATATTGATGCTAACCACCAGAAGTCTTATGCTCTCGAACGGCAACAGACATTGGTTTAGGACTGATCAGATAATGAATGAGCCTTCCGTGAAAAAGGTCGAGCAGAAGAAGAACTGGACTCTTACTCCGCATGCATTTAAGCGGCTACTCGATTGGCTGGATGAAGGCACAAGTCCCGAAGGCGAAAAATACCTCGAGATGCGGCGGCGTTTGACAGCTTACTTCGACCGCAAGAACTGCCCGGCGCCGGACGAACTGACGGACGAAACTTTGAACCGCGTGGCTCGCCGCCTGGAAGAAGAGGGCAATATCGTCAGCGAGACTCCGGCCCGTTATTGTTACATCGTGGCTCGCTTTGTGTTTTTGGAATACTTGCGCGAGCGGAACGATGAAGTACCACTCGACGCAATCAACGGTCTCGCCGCCACGAACCAGCCCGCGGTGTCTGGGGCCGAGGATGAAAGCTTCCACCGCGAGCGCCTGCTGGCTTGCCTGGATCACTGCACTGAAAAGTTGGATCCGACGCATCGCGAACTCATCGTCCGCTACTATTATGGTGAACAACGAATCAAGATCGACAACCGACTCGCTCTGGCAAAACATTTGGGAATAACGGTGAATGCGTTGAGCATCCGCGCGTGTCGCATACGCGATAAGCTTGAGGTCTGCGTCAGAGAGTGTGCTCGTCCGGAATGAAATGTTTTTCTCGGTTTGTCTAAAAGAGTTGGAAGCAGTGTAAGTTCGAAAATGAGCGAAGCGACCTACAACGAACAAGCAATGGCCGATTACCTGCTCGGCTGTCTACCCGGCGCGGAAGCTGAGCGATACGATGAATTGAGTGTCGCTGACGATGAGTTTGTGGCCGCCCTCAGCGCCTGCGAGAGGGATCTGGTTGACGCTTACGTGCAGGGAGAGCTTGCCGGACGGGCGCTGGAGCAGTTCAGGTTACATTATCTCGTTTCGCCGCTTAGGCGCGACAAGGTCGCCTTCGCGAAAGCGTTGCAGGCCTGTGCGGAACGCGGTGCGGCAGATGTCCGAAGCAAAGATGCAACCGATGGCGCGCTCAGACAAGGATGGTTCGCGGCGTTGAGCACGTTCCTCGCGCCGAGACCGGCATTGCAATGGGGCCTTGCCGCTGGCGTACTGATCCTGCTCGTTGCTGGCGGCTGGTTTATGATCGACAATCTGCGACTGCGTCAACAGATGTCTCAGGCGCAGATCCGGCGAGATGAACTGCAGCAGCGCGAACAAGCATTGCAGCAGCAACTGGAAGCTGAACACGCAGCGAACTCAAGAGCCGAACAGGAACTGGCGCAAGTGCGCGCGGAGCGCGAGCGTTTGGACCAGGAATTAAAGCAGCAAAATGGGCAGGAACGGACGACGCAGCCGCCATCACTTCCAGGCCAAACCAGCATCGCTTCCTTCATTCTTACCCCGGGGCTGCGCGGTGTGGGGCAAATCCAGATACTTTCTATTCCGCCTGGCTCCCGTCGCGTGGCGTTGCAGCTAAACCTCGAACCCAATGATTACCAGGCTTACCGCATGGCCTTGATCGATCAATCCAATCATCAAACCCTTTGGCAAAGTGGCAGACTCAGCGCCCACTCTGGAGACAGCGGCAAAGCCGTCAGCGTCAATTTTTCCTCTGGTCTGCTCAAGCCTCAAACCTACGTCATACAAGTCTCTGGTGTTTCCGCGAACGGCAAGATCGAAGTGATGAGTGACTATCCGTTCAAAGTCGTGAAATAATAGCGCCTCAACCCGACAGCCAATCTGGCAAGCACTGGGGCGCCATATGTTCAAGCGAATCGTCGATCACCCACAACCAAAGATATCGACCCGCAGAAGTCGGCGGTTTTTCGCGCTGTTCCTGATGACGTGCGGGCTTCAAGTCGCTCACCCCACCACCATCAGAGCGCAAGGGCTCGATAGCGGAGCACAAAGTCCACCGGCAGCCACGGCACTTGAGTTGGGCAAGCCGATTGAGAGTGAAATCACCGGTGGACAGACGCAGAGCTATCAAATTACGCTGGCCAAAGATCAATTCGTCGACGTGACTATTCAACGCCGCGGGATCGCTGTGGTCGAGCAATTGTCCGCACCGGACGGCAAATCTATTGCGAGATTCGTTTCGGAGTGGCGTCCGGAGGTGACGGAGAGGGTCGCGTTTGTCGCCGAAACAGCCGGCGCGTACCGACTGGATGTCAGAGCGACCATTAGAGGATCCGTCGGCCGCTATGAGATTCAGATCGCGGAAATCCGCGCGGCGACTGAACATGATCGCTTGCTGCATGAGGCCCACCGCCTTAGCACCGAAGCCTCCACCCTCGGAACTGCTGGAAAGTATCAAGAGGCGGCTTCATTGGCGGCGCGGGCAGTCGGGTTAGCTGAAAAAGTGCTGGGGCCGAATGACGGCTTTGTCGGTTATCTACTTAATGATCTGGGAGCCTTCCAACGGAACGGAGGAGAGTATGTGAAGGCTGAAGCGACACTCCAACGCGCGCTGGAGGTCAATGAGAAAGCGCTGGGCCCGGACCATACGCAGACTGCTGACTCTCGGAACCGGCTTGGCTTGGTCTACCGATCGATGAACGATTACCCAAAGGCAGAACGGCTGTTGCGGCAATCACTGGAGATTACCGAGCGAACCCTGGGTCCGGAACATCCGAGAGTGGTGGCGTTTCTGGACAACCTCGAGGCGGTTGAGTTCGACCTGGGTGATCTGACGCAAGCTGAACATGATCTCGAACGCGCGATAGCCATTGCCGAAAAAATACTCGAGCCCGATAGCGTTGATAAGGCAAGGCTACTCAACAATCTTGGGAATCTCTATCGCGCCCGAGGCGACTATGCGCGCGCCGAGCCACTGTTACTGCGGGCGCTGGCGATTTATGAAAAGAAGTTCGGTCTGGAGAACCCCAGGGTCGGTGACACACTGCAAAACCTGGGGATCATCGCGCGACAAAGAAAAGACTACGCGCGGGCCGTGGAGTTGTACCAACGAGCTTTGGCGATCAGAGAAAAGACGGTCGGACCGGAGCACCCAAATGTCGCGGCCCTGCAGAATAACATCGCCAATATCTATCACGCCCAACACGACTATGCGAAAGCCCTCGAGCTGCAACAACGTGCGCTCCGCATCGCTGAAAAAGCCGTCGGCCCGTACCACGGCCTAACCCTGACCTTGCTGGCAAATATTGCCAGGACTTATATGGCCATGGGCGACATCACCAGCGCCATTCAATTTCAGGCCCGCGCAGAGACGGGCCAGGAAGTTGCCGTCGCTTTGGATTTAGTTGTTGGTTCTGAACGTCAAAAGCTTGCTTACGTCGACGACCTCGCTGAATCTTCCGCGCGCACCATCTCTTTGAATCTCAGCTTCGCGCCGAATGATCCAGGGGCAGCTAATCTGGCCACGCTGGTCCTGTTGCAGCGTAAAGGGCTGGTCCTTGACGCGATGTCCGACAGCTTCAATGCGCTGCGCCAACGATCGAATCCCGAAGATCAGAAACTACTTGACCAGTTGAATTCAACCGTCGCGAGGCTGGCCAAGCTGGCGCTCGACGGGCCGGGAAAGATGGAGCGCGAGGAATATCGGAAGGAACTCACGTCACAGGAAGAAGAAAAAGAAAAACTTGAAGCCGAAATCAGCGAACGTAGCGCAGAATTTCGCGCCCGGTCACAGACGGTTACGCTGGCGGCGATCCAGGCCGCCATTCCGACGAGTGCCGCGCTGATTGAATTCGCCACCTATCGCCCGTTCGATCCAAAGGCGGTTAACAATGACGAAGCCTTCGGCCAACCTCACTATGTTGCTTACGTCTTGCGCCGAGAGGGAGCGGCTCAGGGGAAGGACCTGGGTGACGCAAAAGCGATTGACAATGCGGTTGACGCCTGGCGCCAGGCGCTGCGCGACCCGCAACGCAAGGATGCACAACAACTCGCACGCGCCGTTGACGAGAAAGTGATGCGACCCGTCCGTGCGCTGCTCGGAGATGCGACACAACTGATCGTCTCACCCGACGGAGAGTTGAACCTGATTCCGCTGGCGGCCCTGGTTGACGAGCAGGGGCATTATTTGATCGAGCATTACTCTTTGAGCTATCTGACCAGCGGACGCGATCTTCTGCGCATGCGGGTGGCGCGCGAAAGCAGGAGCAGCCCTTTGGTTGTAGCCAACCCATCGTTTGGTGAGCCCGCAACCGAGCTGTTCGCAAAGACGAATGCCGGTGTGAAATCGACGACACGAAACAGCCGGCGCCGCAGCATCACGATTGGAAACGATTTGTCCGAAGTTTACTTCGCGCCGCTGGACGGCACATCGCTGGAAGCGCAATCAATCCGGGCGCTCTTTCCCGACGCGAGCGTTTTGACCGGTGCTGAAGCGACAGAATCTGCTGTCAAACAAGTCAAAGCGCCGCGCATTCTGCACCTCGCCACCCATGGCTTCTTCCTGGCGGCACCGGCGACGGCAGCGATCGGATCTCCACCGCCTGGAGAGCGAAGTATCAACGCCAGCGCTGAGATCGAGAATCCGTTATTACGTTCGGGTCTCGCTTTCTCCGGAGCCAATCTTCGCCACGGCAGCAATAACGATGATGGAATTCTTACTGCACTTGAAGCCTCAGGCCTGAATCTGTGGGGTACGAAACTGGTCGTCTTGTCTGCTTGCGATACCGGCGTTGGCGAAGTGCGAAACGGCGAAGGCGTTTATGGTTTGCGCCGCGCTTTCGTTTTGGCCGGCGCCGAATCTCTGGTCATGAGCCTCTGGCCGATCAGCGATTTCACGACCCGCGCATTAATGACCAACTATTATCGAAACCTCAAACAAGGCATGGGCCGCGGCGAAGCGCTGCGGCAAGTGCAACTTGGCATGCTCAAGCGAAACCCGAACCTCCATCCCTTCTATTGGGCCAACTTCATTCAATCCGGCGACTGGACCAACCTCGATGACAAGCGCTGATTCTGTAGTGCGCTGAAAGGTTTTTCTCAAACGCTCTTACCAACATGAAGAAGCGAGAAACGGAAGTTCTACCCAGAACTGGAAGATCACTCGAGGTGCGATCCATGGCATTGAAGATTGGGGTTCTCTTTTGCGTTAGTTTGGTTGTCGTGTGCTGCTGCGGCTACCAACTGCCGAACTCTGATTCGCAATTCCAGTTGCCGTCCGCGGCGCCGCTCCAGAACCCGCCGCCGACTCCCGAACCTACGCCGGCCGAGGACTCTGCACGCTACGTCGCCTGGATGGAGAAGCAAGGAAAACCGCTTACCGATAAACCCCACGAGGTTGTGTCGCTGCGCCTCGGTGATTGGGGCTTTTTCTATCACGGCGATCGGCCCGTCGGCAGTTGGAGGCCGCTTATGGACAGAACCGCCGTTGATCGTTCGGGCCACGCCGTGACGGAGACTGAAAATGGCGACTGGTTCGCTTTGCTCAGCACCAGCGGTCTGGACGCCGCCAGCGCTCTCAAACGAGTTGCCTGGCTGTTCAACGCCGATGGTCTCGTCCCCACCGCTGAACCCCGAACCGCAAGACGAGACAAGCTTACCGCACCGGCGTTAACCACTAGAGATGGCGCCATCACATTCCAGGGCTGGTGCGAGGCGCACTCGGACCCGCCGTACGAAATGCGAATCACGATCGTCGCCGCCACCAAGGGAACCAAGCTGGTCGTCGACTCCGCTGGTAAACTGTAATCAGCCGAATCTAAAGTCGGCACATTGTGAGAAGGGCTCTGGGCAGAGTCCTCATCTTCCGCGCGTGAAATGTTTTTCCTGAATTGTCTTATCCAGACACAGGAGGGAAAAATGAGGAAGACTTCATCGTTAACCACTGTGCTGTTCGTTGGTCTGTGGCTCGGCATGCAGACAGCGTCGGCACAACTGCCCATCAAAATAAAGGTCCCGAAAACCAAATCCGACCCAGCCTCAAGTCAGCCCAAGCAAACCAGTACCGACGATGATCGTTCAGCATCTCGGTCAGATACGGCGGCCACAACGGGAACAGCAAAGCCGAATGGATCGGGTGCAGGTCGGATCTACGTCGATCTTCATCCCACGAATAAGCCCTTGTGGGTCAAAGACTCGATTCGGATCAAGGCCAAAACACATGACGAATACTGGAAATTGCCGAACGAGCGGAAATACTCAAGCTGGGTCCCGACCCTGAGTTTCGATCTCTTCTACGACAACAAAACGGATATCAATTACGTCGCGGAGTATTCGAACCCGGATGGATCTTCCTGGTTCACCGAAGAGTTGGACCATAGCACCTACGATCCCGCTCCGGAAACCGGCACCACCAACTACCACAGCAAGGACGCGTTCAACAACCTCCAGACAAAGTCCTCCGCGGCAATCGGAACCTATAGCGTAAAGATTAAGAACCACGCCACGGGCGAAGTCGTCTATCAAGGCAAATTCAAGGTCAACAAATTCCGCTGGGACGACAATCCGCAAGACAAGAACAAATTCGATTTCTTCGTCGAACACGATTGGCTGCTGCCGATTGGTTACGTCGGCTTTAATGAAAACACCGGCTTTGATTTCGGCGCCAAGCCAATCGACGTGAGCGTCTGGCTCAAAGGCAGCATCGACCGAGCCGACCTGGAAGCCCGCGTGTTTTTCAAAGGTCAGCAGATCGCTACGACGAATAATGGCGGCATGGCGAATCGCACCGAAGAGATCGGGACCGAACACAGCATCTACACCACGGATGTTCACGATTGGAAACTCTGGCATTTCGAGTGGATGAAAACATTCCTCTACGACAACAGCGGCGAGTTTAATCACGCCAACTATCCCGATGCCTTTTTTGCCGACAAGAACCCGGGCGACTATATCGTCAAGATTTATCGCAAGGGAATCCAGGTGCGCGAGTTGTCATTCAGTATCGGCCCTGACAGCCGAATAGCTAGTGGCGGCTATGAAAAGCCGATGACGCTCACTGAATACAAAGTGATGGTGCCCGTTAAGGTGATGGGCGCGGCGGAAAAGTGGAACCCAACTTCATGGCAGACCGACGCCTTCTACGGCAATCCTTTGACGGGTTTCAGTGTGCCATAGCGCTCTTGTGATCTGTGGCAGCGATGTTAACGAGCTTAGGCTGATCGAGGGGACACGATGAAATTCCGCCAGTCAAGGGTGTCGTCAAGCAACCCTCTCGCAAGGTCGAAGGGGCTAGCCCTCATACTGGTTTCGATCCTCTCAATGCCATCCACGGTGTTTGTGCTCCCAACCATCGCGGCCTCTCGTGCGGTCGTGATTTCGAAACGCAGCACGTCGATCTTTGTTGAGCCGGCGCACCAATCGGAGAAAAGCCAACCCGCCGCGGTAGCAGGCGCCACGATCGTAGTTACGGATCTCACCCAGAAGATTAGCAGCAGCGGAGGCTGTTCGTTGCCGGAGGCGATCTACTCCGCGAATTTCGATCGCAACATCGCCATTGACTCAACCAGCCCCGATCACTTCATCACCACAAACTGCGCCGCGGGTAACGGGGATGACACCATTGTCCTGCCAGCGGGCGCGGTATTTCAGATGAGCGGTATCATCGCTGATGCGTACAATCCGTTCGGACCCACCGCCACGCCCCTGATCTTTTCGAATATCGATATCGAGGCCAACGGCTCAACATTGCAGCGAGTGTCGACCACGGAAACCTATCGCGCATTCGCAGTCGGCACTGCTTCCATTAATCTTCCGAACCTCGGCGGAACAGCCACGACTGTCTCCGGAACTGGTGAACTGAGGATCTCAAACGCCTACATCAAGAACTTCAAAGCCAAGGGTGGCAACGGTGCCGGTGGCGGCGGTGGCGGCATGGGCGCGGGCGGTGCCATCTATCTTCAGAGCGGCGAACTGACACTCGTCAACAGCACGTTCGAGGGCAACGCTGCGCTTGGCGGCAATGGCAGTGATGAGGTCACATCGTTTCCCGAGCCCGGCGGCGGCGGTGGTGGCCTGTCGGGAAATGGCGGCGCGGCCGTGAGTAGTGGCAGCGGGGCCGAGGGCGGCGGCGGCGGCGGCGGCGGATCGAGAGGCAATGGTGAAGCGAATGGTGACGGCTATGGCGGTGGTGGCGGCGGGACATACGTGGATGGGCTTGGCGAAAATGGTGGTTTTCGATGTGGGGGCACCGGCGGCCACTTCAAAGTTGGATTTCCCGGAAATGTGGATGCCACCGATGGTTCTTGCGCAGGTGGCGGCGGCGGCGCCGGCGCTGCACCTCTGATTGGACAAGGTTTGCCCTTTCCGCTCGGCGGCGACGGAGCGAACGGAAATTATGGCGGCGGCGGCGGCGGTGGCGGCGTTCTGGGTCCCGACATCGGCGAAGCTGGAGGCAATGGTGGCTACGGCGGCGGCGGCGGTGCTGGAGCTCATGACGGCGACGGCGGCAATGGCGGCTTCGGTGGTGGTGGCGCCGGCGGACATCATTCCGGGAACGGCGGATTGTTCGCAGCAAATGGCACTGCGGACAACGGACACGGAGCGAACGGCGGCGGCGGCGCCGGCCTTGGCGGCGCTATCTTTAACGAGAGCGGTACGCTCATGATCTTCAACAGCACATTCACTGCGAATACAGCGTTCGGCGGAGCGGGCGGAGACAGTGCAACCAGTGTGACTGCCTCCAGCGGCGACGGCCAGGGCAACGCGATCTTTTCGAGAAACGGAAGTACTGTCATAACGCACGCTACGGTTAACAATAACGGGGGCGGCATTGACGTTAACGATCCGGTGGATGTCGCGATTCTCGGTGACGGTGCGAATGCATCATTGAGTCTCAACAATACAATTCTCAGAAATAGCCTTGGGGCCGCCCCGAATGGGGAATTCTTCACCAACAATGGTGGCTCCGTCACGCAAAATAATTTCGGAAATCTGATCGGGCACAATGGCGCGAGCAACGGCACCGGGAAGTTCACTGGCGTCGTTACTTCTATTAACCCGCAACTGTCATCAACACTCGCACTAAACTTTCCCGGAAACACTCCGACATTTGCTATTCCAATCGATACCAGCTCGGCTTACAACTCGGCTGAGAAGTTGAGATGCCTGCCCACCGATCAGCGCGGCATTCCGCGTAAGTCCGGTGGCTGCGATATCGGCGCGTATGAGCGTAATGACGTCGCCCAGAGTGGATCGACTCTGCAGGTCAACACCACCGCCGATCATGATGATGGAAGCTGTGGTTTGGTTGACTGTACACTGCGCGAAGCTATCTCGCGTGCGAACGCGAACTCCGGCACTGACACGATCACCTTCGCAAGTAATGTCACCGGAACGATCACCTTAAGTAGCGCTCTCGGAACCCTGACTGTTCTCGATTCTGTGGTAATTGCGGGACCAGGCGCCAGTGTCTTGAATGTCAGCGGCAATTCAAGCATCCGGGTGTTCAGATTCGGCAGCGGAATCAGCACGATGTCAGGGCTTAGGATCCGCGACGGCGTTCCTCCTAACAATACGGGCAACACGATCGGCGGGGGTATCCTTAACCAGGCGACGCTGACTCTGAATGATTGTGAACTCATCTTAAACGACGTGCATGCTGCCAATGGCGCCTCCGCCGGAACCGATGGCCTGGCGGCCCAGGGTGGCGCCATCTTCAATAGCGGAGTGCTGACCCTAAACCGTTGCCGGATCAGCGGCAACCTGGCACAGGGCGGCGACGGTGCCGCGAACACGGGTGTATCCCACGGAGGCAACGGCGGTGTAGCCCAGGGAGGGGCCCTCTATAACAACGCCGGCGCAATCTTGAGTGTCAACAATTGCACGTTCTCATCCAATGGCACTCTGGGCGGGTCGGGTGGTTCAAATGCATTCTTTGGCGGCGGCAATGGCGCCAACGGCAGCGGCGGCGCGATTGCCAACGCTGGCACGATGACTATGACCGCCGGCACAATAAGTGACAACACTGACTTCGGTGGCAATGCCGGACTGGGAAATAACTCGTTCAATAACGGCACGGCAGGAAGCGGCGGTGGCAGCCTTGCATCTCTGGGTGCCGGTGTAAGCACAGTGGGTAACACCATTATTGCCGGCAACAACCGCAATCGTGGAGTGGGTCCAGACGTCGCTGGGACGTTTGCTTCAGCAGGTTACAATCTAATCGGTATTGGCGACGGCAGCACCGGGTTTCCCGTCACGGGCGACCAGGTAGGCACAACGAGCGCGCCGCTGGATCCAAATCTCGGACTGCTTCAAAACAACGGCGGCCCCACTGCGACGATGGCCCTGCTTTCCGGAAGCCCCGCCATTGATAAGGGGAAGAGGTTTGGACTGCCGACCGATCAGCGTGGTTTCGCGCGCACCTCAAATGATCCATCAGTTACCGACGCGACCGGCGGAGACGGCACGGATATCGGCGCCTTCGAGGTGCAAGTAGCCGCGCCAACACCAACACCAACACCAACGCCGACACCGACGCCAACACCAACACCGACACCGACGCCCACACCAACGCCAACACCGACGCCAACGCCAACACCGACGCCTACACCCACACCTACACCCACACCTACGCCCACACCTACGCCCACACCTACGCCGACACCGTCAGCGTCCCCAATTCAACTTCTTCTGGACACGTCGGATCCAGCAATTGACCAGGCCGCTGCATTGGACTCATTGCTATTTCTAAGAGATCCTTTCCCCGTTGTTAATGACGCAGATTTGCTCAATCTGGGAGTTGACAGAAACACCCGAGTGATTATTTTCTTAACAAACCTTCAACTAGCGCAAGGCGAAACTTCTTCCTCAATTGTGGTTAATCTATTCGATAGTAATAACCAAAGCTACGACGTAGCAGCGGAAGACGTGCGGTCGGTCCCTGGCTTCGACTTTACGCAGGTGATTTTCAGATTGCCGGACAATCTGCCCGCTGGAGCCTGTGTCATCCGCGTCAGAGCACATGGCCAAGTCACGAATCCGGGCACTCTTAGAATCCGGCTTTAGAAAAGATTTCCTGGGTCATTCAACTTACAGGTTTTGAACGTGAACCTCGCCTACTTTCCCGCAATACAATTCGCATAGGTTCGGCTTTGACTTCTACTGGAGTGTGCGAGGACTCCAATACTCTGGTTAGCGACGTCACAAGTCTGTCACAAAAGAAAAGCGGCAGGCTCTTCAACCTGCCGCAAGTCTTTGAAAATAATGGTGAGCCGAGCAGGGCTCGAACCTGCGACCCGCTGATTAAGAGTCTAATTTTTTGGGGTTCATATGCCTGCTGATAAAAGCGAATGCGTTCACATTACGTGTAATACGCGGTGTTACAGAGTGTAGATGAGTGCAGATGGATGAAGGTGAGTTGTGAAGAATCCAGATAGGTGATCCACCATAGTGCCACCTCGGCAACTGAAATCTGATTAGTCCCGCGCCACTTCAAAGCCGCATGCTTCCTCGGCTCTGTCAGCAGATCTCCTTACGTCTTATCCTTGTATGGAATCGTTCCAAAGAGTAGGGCGCCAATCCGATCAGCAGCGTCTTTGCGCATTGCAGGGAGCACGTGGTGGTAGGTATCGAGAGTGAATGCAACGCTTGAGTGACCAGCAGCGCGGCTTACGCTTTTCACGTCGGCGCCAGATAGGAGGGCTAAGGTTACAAACCAATGTCGTAGGCGGTAGAGGTTTACTTGTCCATCTATTCTCGCGCTCTTCGTGATCGACGCGAGATGTCTCAAGGTGAGATTTCGAAAGTTGAGCAGAGTCCCGATCTTTGATGCAAATACAAAGTTGTTATCCTCGTACTCTTTGCCAAGCCGGAAACGTCTTGCCAGCTGTGCTCGTCGGTGATCCCTTAGGGCGCGAGCGAGGACTGAATTGAAGTTGATGGTCCTCAGACTGGACTGAGTCTTTACTTCTCTGATCTTCCAACCACCACCCGTTGGCCACCAGATCGACTGATGAATAGTAACTTCGCACTTCTCGATGTCTCCGTCAGCGGCCCGGCGACCGATGGCACCTTGACGAAGTGTTCCTCAAGATCAACGGACGCCTCCATTACCTCTGGCGTGCAGTAGATCAGGATGGCGACGTATTGGACATTCTGGTCCAGAGCCGCAGAGATAAGAAAGCCGCCAAGAAGTTCTTCCGCAAGTTATTAAAGGGGTTGCCGTATGTCCCACGTGTGATCATCACAGACAAGCTGAAGAGCTACAGCGCGGCGAAGGCCGAAGTGTTGCCGAGTGTCGAGCATTGCCAGGGCGTGGCAGAACAATCGCGCCGAGAATTCACATCAGCCGACCAGATTACGAGAGAAGGTTATGAGGAGGTTTAAGTCAGCAGGACACGCTCAACGCTTTCTCTCCGTCTTCGGGATCATCACGTCATTCTTTCGAGTGGGGAGACATCTGTACAGAGCTAGCGGTTACCGAGACGTGATGAAATCGAGATTCACCGCGTGGAAAGAGGTAACTGCCACTCAAGCAAATCCTTAATTGACAGATGACAAGGTGTGGATTCATCTTGTCTGAGTTTGATGATTCTGTCTCTTCAGAAGTTAAGTTGACAATGCCGGGTAGAGTCCAACCGACGTCGCCGCCCGGGCCGCCCATGTCCATTTGCGCTCGTGCGCGAGCAGCTCGCGCACGAAACTCCCCAACCGCGCCTGCCCTCGAAGCTCAGTGCCGCGCCGCCGGAGAAACTGTGCCGACGGCCGGTCCCAGCATTACCGCCACTCCAAATCCAGTGGTGGTTTCAAACGGCCAAGCCTCCGGTACGACGACCATCACGTGGAAGTCGGCTCCCGCCTACACCTACAGCGAAATTTATCTCTCCGTTGACAACGGAGAGTGGACGGAGTTCGCCAGAGGCAGCGACAGCGCCAAGTCGACGACGATCAAACTCGGCAGTAGCTACACCTTCAGCATGATGGTGTATGAGGGACAAGCGGGCCCGCCGAAAATCATCACAACTCTCACCCTCACCGCCAAACATTAAGGGGGAAGTTGATGAAATACGCAAGCATGAAATGTACACGATAGCGCTTGCTACGAACTTGTCAGTACCGCCTGCGGTTAGCAGGTGGGTAATTGAGCGCAAGAACCCGCTCGTTTCCGCAGGTGGTACTGGCCGAATAGACAAATCGTCATATGGATGGGAATTACATGAAGAAATTTGAGATCGGTTTCCTTCTGCTAGATGCCTACGCTCCGGTCCAGCGAGGTCATCCTATCTGGAGAGTTTGCGGAAGAAGAATGCGTCAGTTCAGAAAGACGTAAGTGGTCGTGAGCAGACTTAGCTTTCGGTTCGTATTCAATTCAAGCGTCCGCGTTTTTGGAAACATCTGCTCAACCGACCAACAATTCCGAAGGCGGCACAGGCATAAGAACATCGCCCGAAGGATCAGTTAACTCAATTCATGCGCTGATGCTGGTTGACGTTTTGAGCGTCCATTTTCATGCTCATCTAAAGCAAGCACGTCGCTGGATCCATCGGTTGAAACAACGGATTCGTAAGGCGACCCTACCGCGCGTCATTTACTAAAATCGCTGGGGATTCATCGAAATGATATCTGTCGCGGCCTTGCGCACCTCCTGAGAAGCATCTTTGGTAACAGCGTCTCTTACCAGTTTGCCGGCCGCGGGAAAGGCTTGATGCACCTTCCAAAGATTGCTCAAGAGCGCCAGCCGAACCTTGTCATTCTTGTCTTGTAGAAACGCCCGCTTTTGCGCCTCAAAGGTGCGGCCCGTCATTTGTCGAAATCCCAAAGCTACTGCCGCTTCCAATCTGACGGCGCCTTCCGGATCAGAAGTCAGAACTCTGGTCAATTCTGCATCGACTCGCTCCGAAGCGACCCAGCGCAGCGCTAATGCAGCAGCCGCTCGCAGCGCAGGCGAAGGATCGGACATGAATCGGATGATCGTTGAATATGCATTGAACGATCCCGCGTTACCCAGCGCCAGAAGCGCTTGCCTGGTTGCGTCAACCGAAAGCGACGACTCGATTTGCTTTATGAATAACTCTACGATCTTCGTCGCGCGTTCCGGAGAGGTTCCAGCGAGGTTGCGCGCCATCGTACCCAGCGTAAGCTGGGCAGTAAAAGCAACGTCGGCATTGGCGGACCGAAGGGCTAAATCCCGCACGGTGTCTTCAGCAAGTTGTGACGGTGAACTTGGTTCGTTCAGCGCCGGAACGAGCATGGAAAGCGCCGGCCAGTCCGTGGAGCGGGCGCTAATAGCACTTACCAGAGCTGCCTGCGCTTCTTGATGGCCTACTGCGCCCAGTGCGCCTGCCAACACTCGCATGGTCAACCCCTTCGCGGGCGCCGTCTCGAGGATCTTTCCAAGCGGCGCGCTCGATTCCGGGTGCAGGTAAATCAGCGCTTTGAACTTGAGATAAAGCGGCGTCTCGTCCCTTTCGCCAGACGACGACTCCAAGTTTGAGAGGTCAGCGAGTAGACTTTGTAAAGTTGCGCCTCCCAACTCAGTGCGTTCTATGCTCAGCTCGCTATCTTCTTTGGATGTCGTAACGGATAACGGAACGGCCGCCACAAGCTTTGACCGTTGTGAACTGGCCTCTCGCATCGCGGCCAGTTTGGCCGGGTCTAAAATCTCCCTGCCTACGTAATCTAATCGAACAGCATTTTGAGCCCGTCCGACGGTCTTACCACCCATCTCAATCGTCTCGGATTCCGTTCCGCTCAAATTAAGGACACGGCCGGCTCGCAGATCGAAGTTTGCCGTCAATTCTCCCTTTGGCGTAATAACAGTTGCCAGGTTGAATTCGTCCGGCCCAGGTTTTTCGATCGCCGGAAGATAGCGAGTCTTGACCTTTCGGAAGGTCCTTAGACTTGGCTGAGCCGCCCTGTGCCTGTTTGAACTCGGCTCGGCTTGTTGATAGCGCGCGATGTACTGTCCGTTCGGATCGTCTTCCTGCGTTTCCCATTGGCTGCGGTTGGATGAAGGAGGGCTAGGAAAAACAAATTGCGTGACCGCGATCAGGGCTCGCGCGAAGTTCTGTGAAAGGGTGTTTGCGGCGGGATCGCACCGAACCGAAAGCACTTTGCCCTGGCGACTGACGAGCGCGAACACATCCCTGCCCAGATCCTTCTTAATCGTCTCGGCCTCAGCCTGAGCGGCTTGTCCATTGGCGATTAACCGTACCGCAGAATTGCGCAGACTGTAGGCGACGAGAACGTTATCGCTAAATAGATCGAGGACGCTGACCGTAAACTCGGCCTGGACAGTTGTCTTGAAAGATTGCGCGAGACCCAAGGGACCTGGCTGCGCCTTTTGATCCCCTGCGCCTAAGAGTGGCCCGAAGTTTGACTCAGACGCGCTTGTGTAATTGAGCCGGTAAATAATGCGCTCGGCCATTGTGAAGTGATAGACGGCTGGATCAAGTGAAACTGACGCGGCAGATGAAAGTGCAGCTTTCGGGAGCGATTGAGCCTCGCAACTCGCGATCCTTGAAAGCTGCAACACGACCGCTAATACACAAAGGACTGCCGCCGGCACGCGCACGTTGATTATTCCAACCAAGTAGCCGCCTTGTGTGGCCCACTGCCGCGATGGGAATTCATTGCTTAAGCACTGGCTGGGCGTAAAGCGACAAAGTCTTTGAGTCGTTGAACACAACGCCGCCAGACTTAAAACCGGTCCAGCTAAAAATGTTCCAGTCGTACTCCTGTTTACACCAAGGCGGAATGTCCCAACATGGAACGTAGACATAGGCGTAGACGTACAGGTTTCCGTCCAGCATGTCGAGGTTTTGGCTGTACGAGTCAGTGTATTTGAAATTCGCTCTGCCGATGGAGTCAGACTCGATAGAAACCGCTCCACTCAGGTTCCCGTCAAGATTCAGGAGCGTCAGGTTCGCTCCAGCGCCGGCTCCTGCAACCACAATATCAACTCCAACCTGAGCGTATGCCTTAGTGTGAACGAACGGTCCGACGTAGGCGCTCGCCTTGACGGGCGCTACTGCTACGCTATAGGAGATCCCCGCCGTCCCTTGTGCGCCGATCTTCGCGGTCATCGGAATCGGACCCAGCGAGAAGTGTATAGTAACACTCTTGTCGAGAGTCTTTGAGATAGAATCAGACTTGGACCATGACGTTGTTACGTTCTGGTTAAGGTTATAAACGCTGTTGCCGAGTACGGAAGCCCCGAGAGTAACATTCATTGTTCCGGTCCTCGGCGCGTTCAAGTTACCGGTGACTCGGAGAAGCTCGAAGCTCTGACTGAACAGTGAACCGCCGGCGTCCACCTCGCCATTGACCGACGTGGCGTTGTTAGTTCCATTCAATTCGATCTTTCCGTTGATGTACCCTGAAATAACGCTCGGATCTCCCAAATTGTAGTTCCAGTTTTTCACCCAGTGCACTGTTTGAGAAGTCGGCGTCGCAATGGCCTTTAATAACGCTGGATTTATCATCATGAACTGCCTGTGCGTTTGTTCGACTTCCGCAAGGTTCAAAGCTCGGAACTGTGTATTGGCCAGGTGCGCCGCCCGAAGTGCCTGCGCTTGCTTTTGGAGTGTCGCCAAAGGAACCGGGGTCGTTTGCAGCTCGAACTTCGATAGAGGAGCAGGTTTGACTTCGTTGGCCGGTTTCAGCGTCCGCCCCTGCCCGTTGAGTTGGCGTTCCAGTTTATTGAGCTCGTCGTAATATTGCCCTGCGGTAAGCCTTTTCCCGTTTGGTAGTTCAGGGAGCATGGTGTCGCGGGAAATGGGCTTCCGGTTAGTAGGATCCAATATGTCAAACGCTTTGAACTGTAATGGCGCCGTCTTCTTGACGATAATCTGATCAGACCTGACTTGAGCCGGAACCGTCGGGCCTTTAACCTCTGCCTGAGGATTCTGTGCGAAAGTGGGCATGGCAACTACCGCGACCAAAACAAGAACAGGCGGTAGAATTGTAATGAGCTTCTGAGCCAAATGTTTCACGAATTGGGTCCTGCCTTTCTGATAGGGGATGTTATGAGTTTCGCGCGGACTGCTGCAACCGGCAAATTCATGCTCTTCGGCGGCAAGGCGGCTTCCAACCGCATGCCGAAGCGCCTATGACGCAAGCTGCTACCAAGCAATAGATTCAGTTTGGATTTTATCACCCTTGTTCCGCACGTAGAATAAACCGTTGTGCTTTATTTAATCAACCCCTTCATGTCATTTCTTGAAACTATTCGGGTTATCCTTTTGAACCTTTTCTCCCTGAGGACTCAGATCCGCGGCTTCTTTACCAAGCCGGTCGGCCTGCTCAGTGGCGGCGTTGGCCCTTCTTATGAAGCTGGATCGACTCTGGCTATCAATCAAGGCAATCAAGGCCTGTGGAATACCATTAGCCGCCTCAATTAATTCCGCGCGCTTGTTGAATTCCCTTACTTTGGGGGCCAGGTATTTCTTGTATGGGTGGCTAAGCTTCAGCTTAATGGCTTCCTCAGACTTCCCGGCCGCTTCTGCATTGATCAGAAAGGTCAAAGCGTTATCATCGGAAAAAGGCGGAGATATTCCGGCCATAGCATTAACCGGATACGTTAGAGTTGAAGAAAGGATACGCGCGATCGAGGCGGGTTATCAGATGTTCGTGCTGAAACCTGTGGAAGTAGGCGAACTCGCGACAATAATTACCACTCTTATTGGACGAATGGAAAAGTCAGAAGTCGGGGCAGCTTTTCAGAACTACCGATTAAGATTGTTCTGCGTTAGAAAGAAGTCTGAGGAACGCGCTAGTTGGCGGGTTTCTTTCGTAAGGAACCTGCTTCTCGATGGCGCGACAATGGCGCGATTGTGTACTCTGACGTAATAAGATATAGCTGACTTTGACGGCGCGAATTCAATAAATTGGGTTACGTCTTGTGTTGTCTCTCTCGGTTGATACCCTTCCGCGGGTGGCTCAAGTGTTAATCGCCTTCCGCGCGGCCACGCGCAGCTAACTACAAAAGAAACTCGATGGGCTACATAGTGCTTCGATCGGAGACCAGGAGAGTTTCGACCCGTCCCTTATTATATTCGCAGGATATCCGATGTGTTTCGAGCGGAGAACGTGGGAGTTTTGCTCCCAAGTACTTGCGAGATTTGAACACCCAAGCTGAAAAAGCCCTTATTTTCGTCTTTATTCTGTCGAGGATCGAGGCCGGAAGTGAAAAAGTTTACAACAAAACTGCGCTAGTCTAGCTCTCTCAATGTTTCTAGCCGGCTGTAACTAATTGAAAAGAAGGGAGAAATTGGTAGCGCGGGCGGGATCGAACCGCCGACCTTGGGGTTATGAATCCCACCTCGCTCAAATTCGTAAGTCAAACAAAACTAAGGGTTGCAGCCATAGCGGTTTTTCAGAGGTTTTATGTGCTTCTATACGGACCCGCTCGCAGTACCAATGCCATCATAGGAATTCCCGTCACAATAGCGTCACAAGTAATCTGTCAGTTACTGAGCAGATTCTGGCCAAAAACCAAAGACTGGCTTTGGCGAAATGTTGATTGCCTGGGAGGGCTCAGTATGTGCGGAACTACGTCTTTTGCCGTTTCTTGATTTCCGCCAATGCCTGTTCAACGGTACTGTGCGGTTTCTCTTTGAGTCCGGGTATCGAACGAGTTCTTGTTCTCATACTTCTTCTCGCGATACTCGTCGTTGCCGCCTTCTTTCCTTGGCTTCGCTAAAGTTAGAACTGACCCACTACCAACTGTTAGCAAAATCTGACCAGTGTTCATAATCGCCGCGCCCGGTGAAGTCTAGCGTTGAGCCGTTCCTGCGGCGTAATGCCTCGATCTAGACCACTCAGTGACAAATTTTGGCAGCTTTTGTTCTGGCGATCGGCGATCGCAATCGAATTGTGAGAATCGGCTGAAAATTATTCTTGACCTCAACTCACGCCATGAATGAAACTGTCTTAGAGGCTGATGTTGCCTCGATGCGGTAAGGACCCCCTGCCCCTCTATCGTTTTTTCCCCCGCTCCCGAAATTAGTACCGAAACCACCGAGACGACATCTCCCGGATACGCGCGCATCACTAGAGACCCCAAGTGACTTTGACCAAAAGAACATTTCCGTCTTCCGCCGGCGACATTATCACTCGCTTGGTGCTCATAGCCGTTGCTTCTGTCAGCATCGCTGTGATTGTCGGTTGGCATCTGCACGTGCGGGTTCTGGTTCAGATCCCGCGGGGGATTATTCCCATGCAGTACAACACGGCGCTGTGCTTCATCGTGCTAGGGGTGAGTGGGTTGCTTTTGGTAACGCGGCGAGGCCATCGTTTTTTGCCTGTCGTCGGTGGAGCCTTCTTGATCGCAATGGGCGCTCTGGTCATCTACGAATACGCAACAGGAATTTCACTTGGTATCGATACGCTGCTCTTCTATCCCTGGGACTTAACACTCTTAAAGTATCCCGGCCGCATGGCCCTCACGAGCGGAGTCAGCTTCGTTAGTTCGGGGATCGCGCTGATTTGGCTTTCGTTTCGGCGTCAGTCATTGGCTCCTTTCGCGATCTTGCACACGTTGCCTTTGAGTCTTGGCTTGACCTCGACGCTCGGGTATGTGGCAGGGATAACCTTCGTTCTTCCATTTCAACTCGGCAGTCAGATGGCGATCCATACTGCGATCGCTTTCTTCGCCTATGGCGTGGTCATGTTGCTTTACGCCTGGCGAGCGGCGACGCACACGGAACAGGGAATTCCAAAATGGGCCCCGGCGATCGGCGTTCTAATGGTGCCCATTCTATTCGTTGGCATCGGCATTACGGTACAGCGCAATTCAACTCTTGGTTGGGCCGTGCCGTTTTTCGTGGGTCTCCTCGTCGCGATATGTTTCGCGGTGGCGGCGTATAAGCTCACCCACTCCCGGATTAATCAAAAAGGTCTGATCCTTATCTCGGTCCCACTCATGTCTCTGCTCATCTTTGTTGTCCTCGTAACCCAGATGAGCCGCAAGAGTGAGCAGGCACAAGCGTGGTACTTACACTCCAAAGAAGTGATTTTATCGACCGAGAACATCTTCAATGATCTAGTCGACGCGGAAGGCAGTGTGCGCGGCTATGTGCTTACCGGCGATTCGGCATTCGCGGAGCCCTATCAACGCGTAACCCAGGAAATTCCCAAAGAAATCGAGACGCTTCACGATCTGGTGAAAGACAATCCAGCCCAACAAGCTCGGGCTGCGAAGCTGGGTGCAACAGCGGCGAACAAAATGTCTTTCCTTGCTAATGTCGAACAGTTGATGCGCACCGGCGCGAGGGACCTGGCAGTTGAAAAGGTCAAGTCCGGCGAAGGCCTGCAAATAATAAGTGAATTTCGCCGGGCGAGAGAAGACTTTCTAAAAGAGGAAGAACGTCTGGGCCTGGAGCGCCACGCCGCCGTTCAGAACGCGTGGCAACGCTTTAACTGGATGTTAGTCGCCGGCGGTGCAGTCGATCTTTTCCTCGCCGTGGTTCTGGCTGTTCTGTTCAGCGGTGGTATTAGCAAACGCATAGTCGCGTTGACGGAAAACGCAAAGACACTCGCCGACGGTTCTCCTCTTCTTAGCCAACCTATGACTGGCACGGATGAGATTGCTCATCTGGATCACGTCTTCCGCGACATGGCTGAAGCTCTGCAGGAAGCTGCGCGGAAAGAGCGCGCCATCTTCGACGATGCGTTGGATCTCGTATGTTCCTTCGATGCTGAAGGCAGATTTCTGAAGGTCAGTCCTTCGAGTTTTAAGGTCTTGGCCTATCGTCCCGAAGAATTGATCGGCAGACTGTACACAGAGTTTTTGGTCCCGGAGGAAGCCCAGAAATCCGAACAAGCGGTGCAAGAGATTCTTGCGGGTAAAGCCCTGACCGATTTTGAGAATCGGTATCGCAGGAAAGATGGCTCGGTCGTCGATATGCAGTGGTCGGCCTGGTGGTCTGAGACCGAGAATGTGATGTTCGCCATGGCACGCGATATCACCGAACGCAAGCTTGCAGAAAATGCCATCAAGGAACTCAACGCGAACCTCGAAAAACGAACGGTGCAACTCGAAGAAACCAACAAAGAGTTGGAAGCGTTCTCCTATTCCGTCTCCCACGATCTGCGCACACCGCTCCGGGCCATCGACGGCTTTTCGCGCATCCTCCTGGAGGATCATTCCGAAAAACTCGACGCCGACGGCGCCCGTGTATTAAACGTGATCCGAAGCAACACGCAGAACATGAGCCGGCTGATAGATGATCTTCTCGCCTTCTCACGACTCGGTCGCAAGCAAGTCGATCGGTCGTCAATCAACATGAAGGAGCTGGCAGCGGACGTGTCCAGGCAGCTCAATCTTGCCACCACAGAAAAGACGATTCGTTTTAATTTAGGCTCGCTGCCGCCGGCGTATGGCGACCCGGCATTAATCCGGCAGGTGTTCGTCAACCTTCTGTCGAACGCCGCCAAGTATTCAAAGACGAAAGACGCGCCGGTGATTGATGTAGGTGCATGCCGCGAAAATGGCGAACAGGTTTACTACGTCAAAGACAATGGAATCGGCTTTGATATGAGCCATGCGAATAAGTTGTTCGGCGTTTTTCAGCGATTGCACAGCGCAGAAGAGTTTGAAGGCACAGGCGTAGGACTGGCCATTGTCCAGCGGATAATTCACCGCCATGGCGGTCGTGTTTGGGCGGACGGAAGAGTCAACGAAGGAGCGACCTTCTATTTTTCGTTGCCCAGGGAGAATAAAACAGGAGGCGTGCATAACACGAATGAAGCCCTTCTGGAGGTTAGGCCGTAGATAACGCTCATCACAAAAAGCAAATCTGAAAGAGAGTTACTTATGACGAAGACTGAATTGCAGGAGCCAAAGAAAAGGAAAGCGCCGACTGAACGACGTGCCCGAACCCGTCTTTTCTTCTTGCCGAACTTGTCGATAAGACATCGTCTGCCACTGTTGATGGCCACACTGCTATTCGGCGCGATCGTCGCGTCCACCTGGGCATCCTATCGCGGAGTAAAGGAATCGGGCCTGGAAGTCGGACGCGGGCGGTTGCTCCATCTTACTCAGCAGTTCGCGAGTCTGTTTCAGCAGTCCTCGGTGAAGTTGAATGATAAGACTTTCACGGTGGCAAACGATCCGGCGGTTCGCTCTTTTCTTCGTTCTGCCTCTCCGGCCACGCGAACCGGTGCGGTTGACGCGCTAAAACAATTTGCCAGCCCGCAAGATCAGAATAACTTGCAAGTTGAATTGTGGAAGACCGATCACTCGCTTGCGCTCACGTTCCCCGAAAACTTAGAGCCGGAGCCGTCCGACCTCAATGCCGAGCTCAAGCAATGCGCTTCCGATCCATTCAAGTCGGCGGGAGCAATTCGCGTGGTCAAAGACGTTATTGCTTACCCTTCCGTAGCCGCGGTGAAAGACGATGCTGGAAAGCCACTCGGCTATTTGGTCAGGTGGCGAAAGCTTTCGAGTACTCCTGAAGCGCGAAAACAACTCACAGACATGCTCGGCAGCGAAGCGACTCTGTACTTCGGCAACAGCCGAGGAGATGTTTGGACCGACCTTGAAAAGATCGTCGCGAAACCTCAAGTGAGTTTGAGTTCAACTGTTGAAATTACAACCTACAAGCGAGACGGCGATTCCGTCATGGCTTTGGGACGTCCAATCAGCGGCACGCCCTGGTTCGTGATGGTCGAAATCCCGGAGCGGACGTTGGTAGCACCTGCCGGCCGCTTTTTGCGGCGCATGATTCTCATGGGTTTGGTTCTATTTGCCATTGGCGTTGCCGGCGCTTTTGCGTTGAGCCGGGGCATCACTCGACCACTAGGTTTGTTGACAAAAGCGGCGTCGGCCATAAGTGGAGGAGATTACTCGCAGGTCGTCGACATCCGGAGCAATGATGAACTGGGTACGCTCGCCAATGCATTCAACACGATGACCGCGCAAGTGCAAGAGTCGCAACGCAATCTGGAGCAAAGGATCTCGGCGCGAACCGCGGAACTTGAAACCTCGAACAAAGAGCTTGAATCGTTCTCTTATTCCGTGTCCCACGACCTGCGGGCGCCTCTCCGTGCGATTGACGGATTTTCACGCATTCTATTCGAGGAGCATTCCAACAAGCTCGATGCTGACGCCCTGCGCGTACTCGAGGTCATCCGGACTAACACTAAACAGATGGGACGCTTGATTGACGATTTGCTTACCTTTTCGCGTTTGGGACGAAAATCAGTTGAACGATCACGGATCAATATGGAAGCACTTGCGCGCGACGTTTCCGCGCAGATTGGTTCTGCCGATTCTGAGTCAGCGCCGCGCTTTGAAGTGGGACAATTGCACCCCGCGCACGGCGACACCGCCATGCTTCGACAGGTCTTCGTGAATCTTCTGACCAATGCCGCAAAGTACTCAAAAGGAAAGGATGCGCCGCTGGTCCAGGTGAGCTGTGACAGTAAGAACGGTGAGAACGTCTACTGCGTGAAAGACAATGGCGTTGGCTTTGACATGAACTACGCCAACAAGCTGTTCGGCGTTTTTCAGCGATTGCACAGCGCCGACGAATTTGAAGGCACGGGCGTCGGACTGGCCATTGTCCAGCGCATAATTCATCGGCACGCTGGCCGGGTTTGGGCAGAAGGAAAAGTCAACGAAGGCGCGACATTCTATTTCACGCTCCCAAGGGAGGAAGGGACAAATGGAAAACCATCAAAACATGAATGAAGTCGAGGTTCTGCTAGTCGAGGACAATCCGAGCGATGCCGAGCTTACGATGAGGGCGCTAAAAAAGAAGAATCTCGCCAACAAGCTGTTCCATGTGAAAGATGGAGCCGAGGCAATTGATTTTCTCTTTGCGCAAGGCAAGTTTGCCAGTCGAAGAGTCGAGAGCGGTCCGAAGGTCGTGTTGCTGGATTTGAAGCTGCCCAAGGTGGACGGCATCGAAGTCCTTCGCCGGATCAAGTCTGATGATCGGACAAAGATAATTCCCGTCGTCGTAATGACATCGTCTCGGGAAGACCGTGATCTCGTGGATTGTTACAACCTGGGCGTGAACGGTTATGTCGTCAAGCCGGTAGAGTTTGAGGACTTCGCGCGCGCAGTTTCCGAGCTCGGATGTTACTGGTTATTGATCAATGAAACTCCGCGGTAGCTGCAAGCAGGCCAAGCGGACTCAAAAGCAACCAATCAATCTTCTTGCCACAATACGCGATTCAAGAAATGGAAGGCTCCCATGGATAGAGACACTCGCATACTCATCCTCGAAGACGTTGCCACCGATGCCAAGCTGATCGAGCGTGAATTACGTAAAGCAAACGTTGCATTCACATCACAGCGCGTGGAAACGAAGGAAGGCTTCAGCAAAGCTCTGGTGGAATTTGAGCCGGATATTATTCTCTCTGACTATAGATTACCTCAGTTCAGCGGGCTGGAAGCCCTTCAGTTGCTCAAGGAAAAAGAGATTCCTGTTCCCTTCATCCTAATTACCGGCACGTTAACTGAAGAAATTGCTGTCCTATGCCTGAAAGAAGGCGTGACAGATTACATCTTGAAATCCAACCTCACGCGTCTTCCCTCGGCGGTGGAGAGTGCACTGAAGAGGGGTGAGACGGAAAAGGAGAAGGCAGAAGCGCTTGAGGCTTTGCGGCAAAGTCAGGAGCAGCTTTTGCAGTCGCAAAAGCTCGAAGCAGTGGGCCAGTTGGCGGGTGGGGTGGCTCACGACTTCAACAATCTCTTGACGGCGATTATAGGATTTAGCCAGCTTGGGCTTGATCAGTTAGCAGAGAACGATCCACTGCGACGAAATCTCGACGAGATCAAAAACGCCAGCGAACGGGCTGCTTCACTTACGCGCCAACTCCTTGCTTTCAGTCGCAAGCAGGTTATGCAACCACAGGTTCTCGATCTTAATTCTGTGGTCCCGGACATGGAACAAATGCTGAGGCGAATGATCGGCGAAGATATCGAGCTGAGAACTGCACTACAACCGGATCTGGGAAATGTAAAAGCCGATCCGAGCCAGATGGAACAGGTAATCATGAACCTCGTGATCAACGCGCGCGATGCGATGCCCTCTGGCGGCAAATTGACCATCGAAACTGTGAATACTGATCTTGACGAGACTTACGCGCGGCATCACGTGGCCGTGGTCTCGGGGGCCTACGTCATGCTAGCGGTGAGCGACACGGGAATTGGAATGGATGAGGAGACGCAAAACCATATCTTCGAGCCGTTCTTTACTACCAAGGAACTGGGCAAAGGAACCGGGCTGGGCCTGTCAACGGTCTACGGAATCGTTAAGCAATCGGGAGGCACTATCTGGGTTTACAGCGAAGTCGGCAAAGGGACGACGTTCAAAATCTATCTTCCACGAGTGGATGAGCGCGCTGAAGAATACAAGAATCCGGTCGCAGCAGCTCAACTACCGAAGGGAAATGAGACCATTCTGTTGGTTGAAGACGCTGACTTAGTTCGCCGCTTGGCGAAGGAAGTATTGGAAAACAACGGATATCGAGTGCAAGAGGCGGCTACTGGAACAGATGCGCTGCGGATTGGTGAACAGACCCAGGAGCCGATAGACCTTTTGCTGACCGATGTGGTCATGTCTGAGATGAGCGGACGTGAACTCGCCAATCGGTTGACATCCTTGCGGCCGGAAATGCGTGTGCTCTACATGTCGGGCTATACCGACGACGCGATTGTGCATCACGGGGTGCTTGACGAGGGAATAAACTTCATCCAGAAACCCTTCAGCCCGTATGGGTTGGCGCTGAAGGTGCGAGAAGTGCTGAGTGACCATAGAGCGCGGTAGTTCACATGCCGATAACGGAGGCGAACTTGTACGATCAACTCTCAGAACAAAGCAAGAGCCGCATTCTCATCGTAGATGACGAAGAAGCGGTGCGCAAGGTTTTTGCCGCGCGTCTTGAGAAACACTACGAATGCGTGCCAGCGGCGAATGCTCAGGAAGCTCTGACTCTTCTTGCCCGGCAGCAATTTGCTCTTGCGCTTCTGGACGTGCAAATGCCCGGGCTGAGCGGCATCGAACTGTTGCGGAAGATGATCAAAGATTTTCCCGATGTCGCGGTCATCATAGTGTCTGGAATTGGCCGCGGCCAACGTGTGATCGATGCTTTGCGGATTGGGGCCTTCGACTATCTGATTAAGCCTTGCGACCTGGACGTGCTGCAGTTGAGCGTCGAGCGAGCGCTGGAGCGCCGAGCACTGCTGCGAGACGGCAAACGTTACAAACAAGACCTGGAGAAACGCAACGAAGAACTGGCGTCGCAGAAAGCAGAACTCGAACGCTTGCAGGCTCAGCTCGTGCAGAATGAAAAAATGGTATCGCTTGGTCAGTTGGCCGGCGGTGTTGCTCACGAACTTAATAACCCCGCCGGTTTTCTCTACAGCAACATGGAGAGTTTGGGTGAATATGCTTCAGGGATTGAGCGTCTTCTGGCCATCCACGATCGGATGCCACTTTCTACCGAACTAGCCGCCGAGGCAAACGCAGTCAAACAAGAGCTTCATTATGAAAGACTTCGCGCTGAGCTTCCTTCGATCATTGCCGACTGTCAGGAAGGCGCGCGGCGCATTCGCGACATTGTAATGAACTTGCGCACGTTCTCGCGGCTGGACGAAGCGGAAGTCAAGAAGGTCGATATTCACGCTGGAATTGATGCGAGCATTCGTCTGCTGTCGCAGTACTACAACTCGAGCCATATCACTCTCAGGCGCGATTATGGCGACTTGCCCTTAGTAGAGTGTTTCGCAGGACAACTCAATCAGGTTTGGGTGAACTTACTAACAAACGCCGCGCAAGCGATTGGTCAAGGGCCGGGCCAGGTTCGAATTGAAACCGGTTTGGATGATGGCGCAGTCGCAGTCAAAATCAGCGATACCGGAAAAGGTATTGAGCCGCAGGATTTGAAAAGGATTTTTGACCCATTCTTTACGACAAAACCTACCGGTGAAGGAACGGGACTGGGATTGTCCATAAGCTACGGCATCATAGAGAGTCACGGTGGCGTTATCAAAGTTGAAAGCACCCCCGGTAAGGGCACGACATTCACTACGCTGATTCCTGCTAGCGCGCAACGGTGCAAAGCGGGGCAGCCAAACTAGGCGAGGTCACTCAAGGAGGTTTTCGATGTCTTATAAGATTCTGATCGTCGACGACGAGTCTGCCAACCTGCGGGCGCTGGAAAGACTATTCCGCGAAGATTACGAAGTTCTCACGGCTGGCTCGGGCGCCGACGCCCTCGAGTTGCTGCGGCAGCACGATGTCGCGCTGCTTATTACGGACCAGCGAATGCCCGGAATGACGGGAATTGAACTGTTGAAAAATACGGCGTCGCTTCGTCCGCGGATGGTTCGCATCATCCTCACGGGTTACACCGACGTCGAGGCCCTGGTTGAGGCCATAAATTGCGGGCAGGTCTACAAGTACGTGACGAAACCGTGGAACAATGGAGAGGTGCGCCTCACGGTCAGCCGCGCGCTCGAACACTATGAGACAATTAAAGCGCGCCACGATCTGGAGATGACGACGCAACGGCTGAAAGCACGCCTCACCGAAATACAAGAATTGGCCGCAATCAACTAGGACCGCGCTTAATCCGCAGCTCGATTGCTGAGATTCTGAGCGGACTCAAACGGCCAGCCAATAAATCTTTCCTTCAAGCTACTCTTCAAGAAACGGAAGGCTCCCATGGATACAGACACACGCATACTTTTCCTCGAAGACGCTGCCACCGATGCCGAGCTGATTGAGCGTGAGCTACGCAAGGCCAACATCGCTTTCACCTCACACCGCGTGGAAACGAAAGCAGACTTCCTGAAGGCGCTCACTGAATTCCGACCGGATATCATTCTCTCTGACTATAGCTTGCCTCAGTTCAGTGGACTTGAAGCCATTCGCTTGCTCAAGGAAAAAGAGATTCATGTCCCCGTCATTCTGATTACGGGCTCGTTAACCGAAGAGATTGCTGTGCTGTGCATGAAAGAGGGCGCTGACGATTACATCCTGAAGGCAAGCTTGAAACGCCTTCCCTCGGCGGTTCTAAACGCGCTGAAGAAGAAAGAAGCTGAAAGAGACAAAGAAAGAGCCGTGGCGGCCCTGCGTCAGAGTCAAGAGCGGTTCCAACTCGTGGCTCGCGCGACGAATGATGCGATATGGGACTGGGACATCCTGGCGGACGAGGTGTGGTGGAATGAAGGCATCCAAACCCTCTTCGGTTACGGGAAAGATGAAGTGGGAACTGATCGCGACTGGTGGTATGAACACATACATCCTGAGGATAGGAGTCGGATCGCCGCGGGTGTTCAGGCCTTTATCGATGCACATGCGAAGTTCTGGTCAGATGAATACCGTTATCGCCGCGCGGATGGTTCCTATGCGCTGGTGGTCGATCGTGGGTTTATTTTGCGAGATGATCAGAACAACGCAGTGCGCATGATTAGCTCGATGATGGACGTTACCGAGCGCAGGCAGGCGGAAGAAAAAATAAACTATTTGTCATACTACGACTCTCTCACCGGACTGCCGAACCGAACCCTGTTCGAAGATCGACTGCCTCAGGCATTGAGTCTTGCACAACGCAATGAGCAAATGGTGGCGGTGCTGTTTCTCGACCTGGATCGTTTCAAGAACGTCAACGACACCTTAGGTCATGCGGTGGGAGATAAATTGATATGTGGAGTAGCCGAACGACTGAGGACTTGTCTGCGAGGCAGTGACACAGTTGCGCGTTTTTCAGGTGACGGATTTGCTTTACTGCTTACTCAAATCAGCCGCACCGAAGACGCCGCCAGGATTGCTAAACGTGCAGAAAACAGTGCGGTCGAAATCGCTCAAAACATTCTCGATGCCCTCAAATCACCATTCGATTTTGATGGACAGGAATTGTATGTCACAGCCAGTCTGGGCATTGGCCTCTATCCTCACGATGGTAAAGATTCGCAAGCTCTGCTTCAAA
Source organism: Blastocatellia bacterium (assembly GCA_003168335.1). GTDB lineage: Bacteria > Acidobacteriota > Blastocatellia > Pyrinomonadales > Pyrinomonadaceae > UBA11740. Next base: position 341,435 of record PMSM01000005.1, read on the forward strand.
ACGCGGGCGCGGCTCTCAGTTACGTCAAGGAGCAGGGCGGAAACGGCTATCGGTTCTACGCTGAAGACATGAATGCCAAAGCACTTCAGCAGTTGACTCTGGAAAACGACTTGCGACGAGCGATTGAGCGCGAGGAATTTGTACTCTACTACCAACCACAAGTAGACATTAACTCCGGACGAATTCTGGCGGTTGAAGCATTGATACGCTGGCAACATCCGGAGCTGGGATTCGTTTCTCCGGTGGATTTCATTCCCCTGGCAGAGAGCAATGGATTGATAGTACTGATAGGAGAATGGACTCTGCGGACCGCTTGTGCGCAAGCCAAACGCTGGCAAGAAGAAGGTCTGCCTCCTTTGCGAATGTCGGTGAACCTTTCGGCGCGACAGTTCGAGCAGCCTGACTTACTAGACACGGTCGCTCGGACACTTAGGGAGACTGAACTCGACCCAACTTTTCTTGAGTTCGAAATAACCGAAGGCGCAGTTATGAAGAATGCTGAGCGCGCGATTGACATAATGCATCGCTTAAGAGAAATGCAGATCCAGATCGCTATTGATGACTTTGGCTCGGGCTACTCTTCGCTTTCATACCTGAAACGCTTTCCGATCGACAGGTTGAAGATCGATCAGTCTTTCGTGCGCGAAGCTACAACCGATTCCACGGACGCGGCAATAATCATGGCCATCATTACACTGGCCCAAAATCTGAAATTGAAAGTCATCGCGGAGGGAGTGGAGACAGAGGAACAATTGAGATTACTACATTCGCTCAACTGCGATGAAATACAGGGTTATTTGTTTAGCAAACCACTCCCGGCCGATGCCTTGAAGCGGTTGCTACTCGATGCGCCATCGCGCCCCGCCCTGGGACCGGGCTCCATACCGGACGTGCGTTTGAATACAGTCAGTCTCGCCCTACGGAGCTGATCGCCATTGTAATCACCTCCTCAGTTCCTTCCATCGCTGGTCTAGATGTCAAAGGGCATTGTCAGGTTAACAGGCTGAAGATGAAATATGACTGCTCATCCTGCATAATCCGCCGATGCGCACCTACGCATCTCTTTACCGCCGTCACCGTTTTCCCGCCGAGATCATCAGTCATTGCGTTTGGTTATATTTTCGCTTCGCCCTGAGCTTCCGCGATGTCGAAGAGATGTTAGCGATGCGCGGGGTCTCCCTCAGCTATGAGACTGTCAGAGAATGGTGCCTCAAGTTTGGTCAGACTTACGCCAACGGCTTACGCCACAAGTCTCCTCGGCCCGGAGACATGTGGCACCTTGATGAGGTGTTCCTCAAGATCAACGGACGCCTCCATTACCTCTGGCGTGCGGTGGATCAGGATGGCGACGTATTGGATATTCTGGTCCAGAGCCGAAGAGATAAGAAAGCCGCCAAGAAGTTCTTTCGCAAGCTATTAAAAGGATTGGGATATGTGCCGCGGATGATCATCACAGACAAGCTGAAGAGCTACAGCGCGGCGAGAGCTGAAGTGATGGCGAGTGTCAAACACCTTCAGAAGTATCAGAACAACCGTGCTGAGAATTCGCATCAGCCAACCAGGTTGCGGGAACGTGTGATGAGACGGTTCAAGTCACCGGGCCACGCGCAACGTTTCCTTTCGGCTTTCGGAATCATTACTTCACACTTCCGAGTGGGGAGACATCTGTACAGAGCTAGCGGTTACAGGGAAGTGATGAAGTCGAGGTTCGTCACCTGGGAAGAGATTATTGGCGTTGAGGCAGCAGCTTAATTTGAAATGGATAATCGATCAGATGACCAGAAGTGGATTCAGCTTGTCTGAGTTTGAAGTTTTGCTCCTTCATGAAGTTAAGTTGACAATACCCTCGTGAGTGTTGGGTGATATAGGTGTTGAAATGAGAAAATATGTTCGTATTGATGCGAATGCGAATCGAGTGCAGATTAAGTTAAGGGATTCGAGGTAGGCTTTTCAGCGCGAGGATTGGAAAGAGGTTCTTATGATCCACTTGAAGAGGGCATACGAAAACCCTAACAAGGCAGACGGTGAGCGAATACTTGTCGATCGACTTTGGCCGCGCGGTCTTACCAAGCAGGAAGCGAGGATAGACCTATGGCTGAAAGAAATCGCGCCGAGTACAGAACTAAGAAAATGGTTTGGGCACGATCCATCCAAGTGGAAGCGGTTTCGTGGCCGCTACGAAACAGAGCTTAGGGATAATGATGATCTGATCAAATTGCTAAAGCGAAAAGCGAAAGAGGGCACGATCACCCTTATCTATGCAGCGCAAGATGAGGAACATAATGAAGCGATTGTTTTGAAACAGTTTCTCGAGAAGGCTTCGAGACCGCCGCATCGGACGACCTCTGGATGAACGATCGATAGACATGTTAGGCACCACAGAAAGGGGGGTTCGGAATGAGGCGAGTCGACGTTCACGCTCACTACTTCCCGAGCGGGTATCTAGATGGCCTCCAGGCGACCGGTAGCAATTTCACGGATGTGGCGCGGAACTTGAGGGCCGGAAATGATGCGGTGATATCGAGGGCCGGGTGCGCGTGATGGACGACGCAGGTGTCGACATGCAGATCGCCGAGCACGGTCTCACCTGGATCGTGGGTGCTCCGTTCGAGGACGCGATCGGTGTCTTGCATCTGCTCCGTACCGGCGTTCACCGTTCGGTACCCCAACATCAAGTTCATCGCGGCGGACTGTTGCCATTCCTCATACAGCACATGGATGACAATTTGACTACAAAGGATGAGGGTAACGACGATGGATCAGCGCATCAATTACAGCGAGGTCGCGCCCGAGGGGGTGCGGACGCTGAGGGGGCTTGAGGCTTACGTGCGGAGCGCCGGACTTGAGCCGGGCCTCCTCGAGCTGGTCAAGACCCGGGCGTCTCAACTAAACCAGTGCGCCTATTGCATCGACATGCACACAAAAGACGCCCGGGCGGGCGGCGAGGCCGAGCAACGGCTCTACGCCCTGTCCGCTTGGCGCGAGACCCCGTTCTTCACGGATCGGGAGCGAGCCGCACTCGCCTGGACGGAGGCGGTAACGCACATCAGCCATGGGTCCGTCCCAGACGCGCTGTACCAGGAAGCCCGGCGCCACTTCTCGGAGAAGGAGCTCGTGGACCTAACACTCGCGCTGATCGCTATCAACGGGTGGAACCGGCTGAGCATCTCGTTCTGCACCGTGCCGGGGACCTACGCGAGCGGTGACATACGTTGAACAATCACGCCAACCAGCTGAGGCGATCGAGAGCATCATGGCCGATAATAAACCTTCTCTACTCGGGTTGGGATGACAGTGTGGTGACAGGGCCTGATTAGTACGCAACCGGCCGTTCCGCCCAAAGTCATCCGCCCAATTGCTGCGTAACCAAACGCTGCACCTGACCGGTGGGGCACCTGGGATTTCTAAGGTTCAAGGCTCCCCGTGCTCCGCCGGCATGTGAGCTTTATCGTTCAGGAGCACGTATGATCTCGTTCGACGAAGCCCATAAAGCTGTTCATTATCCGCCAGACCGGCGATTTCGGATTTGGATTAGGCCCTCGTTTGTAGCGGGAGTCGTCGCGTTAATAGTCTTGCCGCTCCTGTTTGCCTGGGGGCAGGCAGCTATTTTCGGTTTGCCTTATATTCCACCGGTACCTCAATTTATCGAAGCGGCCAAAATTGGACCACACGGCTTTCCGGTGTGGATCCGCTATGCACACTTCTTTAATTTTCTCTTTCTGATGATGCTCATGCGCAGTGGTCTTTCAATTCTCATGGACCATCCGCGGCTTTATTTTAATGACGACTGCACCCCGGGCACCGAGTGGATTCGATTCACGCCTTTGACAGTTCCGCGCGATCGGGTGTGGACGGCGAAGGACGATGCGCGCTACATCTCGCCCGTGTTCGCCCTGCCGGGCTATCGCCATACCGTAGGGGTGGCGCGCTCGTGGCATTTCATCGATGTCTATGGGTTCATTATCACGGGGTTGATTTTTGTGACGTTGCTTTTCGCAACGGAGCAATGGCGAAGGATTGTGCCCACCTCGGGGATTGTGCTGACGCAAGCCTGGAATACGTTCGTGCTTTATGCGAACTTCCATCTGCCGCCGGAACCGAACGGTTTTTACGGATATAACGCGCTTCAGCAGTTCGCCTATTTCGCCGTAGTCTTGGTTTTCGGACCACTTTCGATTTTGACCGGCATCGCGATGTCGCCTGCGTTGGCAAATCGCTTTCCGCTGTACCCTCGATTGTTTGGTGGTCGGCAGGCGGCGCGCTCCCTCCACTTTCTTCTTCTGCTCGGCTATCTCGCGTTCCTCGCCGTGCACGTCACGCTGGTGGTCTTGACCGGATTTGCGCGAAATATGAATCACATCGTCCTCGGAACAGATGATCAGAAACCGCTCGGGATGATTCTCGGCTTCGTCGGTATTGCGGTGGTGATTGTTTCCTGGATCGTCGCTCATTACACTTCGTGGAAGTTTCCACGTCTACTGCAACACATTCAGAAAGCGGTTTCTCAGCCGCTACGCCTCGCGACGCTGAATCAATTCTCTCCAAGTGAGCGGTATACAAAACAGCAAATCTCTCCATTCTTCTGGCCTAATGGCAAGAGGCCGGAAAGCGAGGATTGGAAACGCCTGGCGGCAAACAGCTTCCGCGATTACAAGCTCAAGGTCAGCGGCCTGGTGGATCGACCGGTGGAGTTATCGCTATCAGAATTGGAAGCGCTGGGAAAAGCCGAGCACATTACCATGCACCATTGCATCCAGGGTTGGTCTGGCATTGCGCAGTGGGGAGGAGTGCCGATGAAAGCGCTTGTCGACCTGGTGAAACCGAAGCCGTCGGCGAAGACAGTGGCTTTCTTCTCTTTTGGCGAAGGACTGTATGGCGGGGTGTATTACAACACTCAAAGCCTGGACAATGTCCTTAAGGCAGAGTGCCTGCTTGCGTATGAGATGAATGGCGCGCCGCTAGGGGAGGAGTATGGCGCTCCGCTACGGCTGCGCGTGGAGAATCAACTGGGATACAAAATGGTCAAGTGGATTGAACGTATTGAATTCGTTGAATCCGAAAAGCAGATTGGCAAAGGCGAAGGTGGGACGAACGAAGACGACGAGTACTTCGATCTGCTACCGAATATCTGATGCGAAGATAACGTAGGCTCGGCTTGCATACAGCCTTAGACGATCTCTGAAGGCCTTCCTGAACAATGTCAGTAGATGAATTTTCAATGTCTGCAGAGAAGAGATCTCACTGGCTTTTGTCATTCTGGAGATCTACGGTCGGAAAGAAAGTCGTGATGGCCCTAACGGGCGCCATCGGAGTGGGCTATGTCGTAGCGCACATGTTGGGCAATCTGCAGGTGTTTGAGGGTGCTGAAAAGATTAACGCTTACGCGGCGCTGTTGAAATCGAACCTTGGTCTCTTATGGACGGCGCGGAGCATATTGATCGCTGCTGTGGGTTTACACATTGTTGCCGCTTACCAGTTGGCGCGCACCAGCCAAAAGAGCCGGCCTGTTGGTTATAAACGCTGGCGCTCTGTCGGCTCTGATTTTGCATCTCGCACGATGCGCTGGACCGGCCCGCTCCTTGGCCTCTTCATTGTCTACCATCTGTTGCATCTGACGACAGGCGCCGTCCATCCCGATTTCGTTGAAGCGGATGTCTACCAGAACGTCATCAGTGGGTTTCGAGTATGGTATGTGTCGGTCATCTACATCGTCGCTATGCTGATGCTCGCGCTTCACCTTTATCACGGCGCGTGGAGCATGTTTGAGTCTCTGGGCGTCAATCATCCTAAATACAATCGCTTGATCCGCGCGCTGGCGACCATCTTGACAGCAATCGTGGTGGCAGGGTTCATCGCGATCCCAGCAGCAGTGCTGCTGGGTTTCATTTCTTAGAGGACTCTTCGGCAATGGAGCTGAATCCTAAGATACCTTCTGGCCCGATCGAACAAAGCTGGGATCGCCATCGCTCCGAGATGAAGTTGGTCAATCCGGCCAACAAGCGCAAGCACACCATTATTATGGTCGGCTCGGGCTTGGCAGGCGCGTCGGCCGCGGCTTCGCTCGCGGAATTGGGCTATCAGGTCCTGTGCTTCTGTTATCAGGACAGCCCGCGGCGAGCCCACAGCATAGCTGCCCAGGGGGGTATCAACGCAGCGAAAAATTATCGTAATGATGGCGACAGTGTCTACCGTCTTTTTTATGACACGGTCAAGGGTGGCGACTTTCGCTCACGCGAAGCTAACGTCTATCGGTTGGCCCAGCTCAGCGTGAACATAATCGATCAATGCGCGGCTCAGGGCGTGCCGTTCGCACGCGAGTACAGCGGACTATTGGATAACCGATCGTTTGGCGGCGCACAGGTATCGCGGACGTTCTACGCACGGGGACAAACGGGCCAGCAACTGTTGCTGGGTGCATACCAAGCTCTGGAACGCCAAATACATGCGGGCCAGGTCAAGATGTATCCACGCACCGAGATGCTTGATCTGGTCATCATCGATCACTGCGCACGAGGAATTGTGGCGCGCAATCTGCTGACCGGCAAAATCGAGTCCTACGTAGCGGATGCTGTTGTCCTAGCAACGGGTGGCTATGCCAACGTGTTCTATCTTTCGACCAATGCTAAGAACAGCAACGCAACCGCGATCTGGCGTGCCTACAAACGAGGCGCGGCGTTTGCAAATCCGTGCTTCACGCAAATCCATCCGACTTGTATCCCCGTTAGCGGTCATTACCAATCGAAACTTACCTTGATGAGTGAGTCACTTCGAAACGACGGACGTATCTGGGTCCCAAAGCAGAAGGACGACAAGCGTCCGGCGATTCAGATTCTCATGCCTGAGCGTGATTACTATCTTGAGCGCCGTTACCCGAGTTTCGGTAATCTTGTGCCCCGCGATGTTGCCTCGCGCGCCGCCAAGGAAGTCTGCGATGAGGGCCGTGGCGTCGGTGCACATGGTCTTGGCGTCTACCTTGATTTTGCGGAGGCGATCAAAGCATCAGGTGTCGCAGTGATTCGTGAGAAGTACGGCAACCTCTTCGAGATGTATGAGCGCATAACAGCCGAGAATCCCTATGAGGTACCCATGCGCATCTACCCGGCGGTGCATTACACGATGGGAGGCTTATGGGTTGACTACAACCTGATGAGTACGATCACGGGCCTATTCGTGATCGGTGAAGCGAACTTCTCTGATCACGGGGCGAACCGCCTCGGAGCGAGCGCGCTGATGCAGGGATTAGCCGACGGCTATTTCATTCTGCCGTATACGCTCAGCGACTATCTGGCTACTGCGAAACTTGATAAGGCGCCCCTAGATCACCCAGCCTTTCACGAGAGCGAAGGTCAGGTTGCCGGTCGAGTGAAAAAGCTTCTCTCAATCAAGGGCAAGCGCACGGCTGATTCAATCCATCAGGAACTCGGCAAGCTGCTGTGGAACAACTGCGGCATGGTTCGCACCAAGCGCGACTTACAGCACGCGCTCGAAAAGATTCCAGAGATCCGCGAAGAATTCTGGCGGAACGTCAATGTCCTTGGTGTGGATGATGAAATAAATCAGGCGCTCGAGAAAGCGGGGCGCGTCGCCGATTTTCTTGAGTTAGCGGAGGTGATGTGCCTTGACGCACTTGAGCGAGCAGAGTCTTGCGGGTGCCATTTTCGGGAGGAGTTCCAAACACCCGACGGTGAAGCCCAACGTGACGATGAACACTTCTGCCACGTCTCGGCGTGGGAGTATGCAGGCGAGCAGGGCAAGCCGGTAATGCACAAAGAACTTCTCGAGTTTGAGTACGTGACACCGAGCCAAAGGAGTTACAAGTAATGCACCTGACGCTTAATGTGTGGCGACAAAAGAATGCAAGCGTGAAAGGAAAGCTGGTTCGCTACGAAGCAGACGACATTAATCCGGACATGTCTTTTCTAGAGATGCTGGATGTTGTCAATTGGCAGCTGATCGGAAAGGGTGAAGAGCCAATCGCTTTCGAGCATGATTGCCGCGAGGGCATCTGTGGTTCGTGTGGCATGATGATTAATGGCGTTGCTCACGGACCGCGTCCGGCGACCGCGACCTGCCAGTTGCACATGCGCCATTTCAAGGACGGCGACACCATCTACATCGAACCCTGGCGCTCAAGAGCCTTTCCTGTGCTCAAAGATCTGGTTGTGGATCGCAGTGCTTTTGATCGAATCATTCAGGCCGGCGGTTACATCTCTGTTTCCACTGGCAGCGCTCCGGAAGCCAACTCCGTTCTGGTCACCAAACAAAACTCGGATCTGGCCATGGACGCCGCGGCGTGCATCGGCTGCGGCGCGTGCGTTGCTGCGTGTCCGAACGGATCAGCATCCCTGTTCACGAGTGCGAAGATTTCCCATCTTGCCCTGCTGCCACAGGGTCAACCCGAGCGCGAAGGTCGCGTCATAAAGATGGTCGAGGCGATGGACCGCGAAGGATTTGGCAACTGCACGATGCATCGCGAATGCGAAGCCGTGTGTCCGAAGGCAATCAGCGTAAACTTCATTGCTCGCATGAATCGCGAATATCTGCGCTCGCTCCTCAAAGGGGAGGGGTTACCTTAAAGGGGAGGGGTTACCTTGATGTCTCCGCGGTGACGGGTCTATTGGTCTCGATCCTATGACTCCTGCTTATCTCCGTGCGGCCAGGAAATCGAAAGCAGGAAGGCACTGTCCTCGACGGCCCTGACATCATGCGGTAAACATTTTTCGAGCACCAGTAAGTCTCCCACGGAGAGCTCGACTGTCTTCTCCGGCAATTGGACCATCAGTCGTCCGCTGAGGCCGTGAATCGAGATTCTGGCATCGGCTTTGTGCTCCTGCATCAGCGTTCCGGCCTTCATCAAGATCAGAACGATTCTGAAATCCGGATATTTCACCAGAGTCGCTGAGATCCGCCCATCCTTCAGCCAGTGTCCTTCCCGGCGCAATCGTTCCATTTCGGCCGTCAGGTTAAATGTGAGCAGCGGCGCTGTAAGGGCTGCCAACTCCTGTTCCTTTGCAGTGAGTTCCTCGGATGTTTTCGGTTGAGCTTCGGTCATTACTCTTCACCTCCTCTTGAAGTATCACATGGATTGGAGACCATGGCTATCGTGTGATTGTCTTTAGCTTGAATCGCTCCGTTCGCGCTCGACGCGCCTCCTCATCAATATTCATAAGGAGGAAATGCTGGATGACGTCAAGCAGCGCTACCCGGCCCGCCATTACGTCATGATCGATGACAAGCTGCGGATCCTGACGGCGATGAAAAAGACTTGGGGGGAGCCGACTCACAACCATCTTCCCGCGCCAGGGACACTATGCGCTCGACCCCAAGAACATCGCCGCCTATCCTTCGGCTGATCTGACGATCGAGTGTGTTGGCGACCTTGTTGACTATGATCTGCCCGCCTTACTCCGAACCGCCGCAGGGGACCGTGGGAGATTAGAGGAACCGTGAAGCCTACTTAACAACCGCATGACCCGGTCAAACCTGTTTGGATTGATAAAATATTCAAGCGCAAACTGCTGAAGCTTGCCAGCGTAGCGCGGCGCGTGTTTGGCGACCGGACGAGCGTGATGAGTTGGTGCGTGATGAAGATCTAACAGATGCAGAATGGCGTGTAGCGGAAGCCGTAGCTCGCGGCCTCAGCAACAAAGAAATCGCCGGCGAGCTTAACCTTAGCTTGAGAACTGTTGAAGGCCACATCAGCCGTATTCTCGACAAGAAGAATCTTAGTAACCGCGTTGAACTCGCACTCCACGTACGGCAGCACAAACAAGCCAACAGCTGAGACTAAGACAGAAGAGCGAGTCATGTCACAAGAGTGCCGTGAGGCAAGTCTTCCTAGAGGCTTCGGCTCTCGTGCATTCTCGGGCTTCAAACAATTCGCCAAGGTTGGGGCATGCAGCGCCCACCTTCAAACCGTTTCTACCAACCAATCGCAACAGGCTCGCGCGACACTCAGAGCATTATTGCCCCGACCATCTCACCATCAGTAACAAACTACATCCACTGTCAGGTAACAGGTGTTAATACGGGGGAATGCTAGGTGTTAGCACGCTATCCGCTCCCCCTCTTGGCGGGCTAAGGTACTCATGATCACTGACGGCGATAATTTTAGACGCTGAGCGACCGGAAAGAGTCTTGATCCGGTTAACGCTCTTGGAGTTGTCGCGGCAGCGGTCAACGGACTCTAAGAGAGGTCACCATTGCGAGAAGAAAGCGTTCAGGAGCCGGAAGTCAAATTGGATTCTGACATCATGGAGTCCGAGGTAGGCAACACTCTAAAGATGGAGAGGGCGAGGCCGTCGCTGAACAACGACAGCTGGCTTGGCATGCTGCGTCGATGGCTCGTGCCATGTCCTCGTTGCAGGGAGATAAGTTTCGTTGTCGGGATACGCGAAGGAGATCAACATGTATGCAAGGCTTGCGGTCACCGCTTTTCCGCCACCCTGATGCGCGTTTATGAAGACCGCGATCTCATTCCTCGCGCGACCGCGCCGGATCGTCTGTAACGGATCCGTGGGAGAGAAGAGTCATGTCATATCCGGCGCCGATAATAATCAACGAACCGAACTTGCGGTGGCCCATCTATCTTGTGGCCGCCACTATCACCAGTCTGCTAGTGGCGTTAGCCGCCGGCGTAATGCATTTTTCCGCGACTCGTCCACACAAGAATATTGACGAGGCGCAGCGCCTCGAAAATGCAATCCGGCCCGGCGTGCCAGAGTTTGATCGATTTGGCGAACAAATCATTCTCGAGAACTTTCTGGCTGAGCAGACAGTTCACCCTTCCGATGATCTGACAATCGACATGACCGCAGTCATCAGGAACTCCACGGGACGAACCATTAGCGGCCTGGAAATACGCGGAGCGGTACTCGACGCCGAAAAGCAACCATCACGGGAGCGGACTGTTGTAGTGGTTCCGTTGCGGCGGACAGCACTTGAGCCCAATGAAGTGATCAGGGTGCGCATTGTGTTGCCAGGAGTTGGGCGCGACGAGGAACGCTCGGAGGTAATGATGGAACTGGCGGCAGTCCGTTTTGACTAATAGGACCAGGGATCAGATCAACTTGGAATCGTTTTGTTGGGAATAGCAGGGAGATTGATTGGGGGGTTAGCGAGGAGTGGAAGTAGCTGTTGCGCACAGTCCAAGAATGTCATGGCCCGATGCGGAAGGTGCCGTTGCTAGTGCAGTGGGGCTCTTAAATCGCGTATTTGGATGGTAGTGTTTACGAGATAGTCGCGAACCGAGCCCACCGCTCTGTGAGAATCATCAGCAGTCGCGACCGGTCCACCAACGGTGAATTGCCGCGAGGCTCAAACCGGTCGAGGCAGAATGTTCCTGCGGAGTACAGGTCTGAAGAAGACATTCGATGGAGGAAAGTTGCTTAAACCGGCCTTTCCTGTAGAGACGCGGTCTATGCCCGAGAATCGAGGAGTGCACATCATGAAAAAGACTACGAATAATCTCGCGACCATTTACATCACCAGTATTGATCAGGAGCACCTTGGCAGCTTAATTGAAATTTCTCGCGAGCGCGACGGCGAAATGAACCGCAAGTATTTAGATGAATTGGAGAGCGAGTTACCGCGATTGCGCCGTGAACTGTACTTTCCGCATTTGGGTTCCTGCAAACTACTTTCACTATGATCGCGGTTTGGTAGCGTCGTCTATCCAGGAAAGGCCTCGCATAGCTGCAGGCAATCCCAGCGTAGTGATGCTCAGGACGGCTACGTGCCTCATTTCATCGACCGTCACTCCGGCAGCCTTTGCGTTGCGGACCGCAGAGTGTGCTCCGCCTTCGAGACCGGCGCCGATCGCCAATGCGATCTTCACCAACCGCCGCGTTTTCTCATCGAGCGGCCCAGCTTTGTGGCACTGATCGCCTAATTGCATGAAAGCGTCCCATACTGCGGGGTAGCTGTCTTCAAATTTCTCAATCGATTCTGGAAGCTTAGTGCTCATCGCTTTATCCTTTATACAATTTGTTTATGCGGGACTGTAGCGCGCACATTAGCATATTGAGCAATGGATTCTAAGTAGGCTTCGTTCCGGTTTCGCTCTTAATCCGCTCCAATCTCAAGTTCAGCACCCGCGGGGAAGTCCTCCAACTGTTTCTGGCTGCGAAATTCTGCGCAGGCCATCAGCCAGAATGCGAAGGATTCCTCTTTGCCAAACATAGAAAGGGGCTTATTCCTGTGAAGGCACACACTTTGCTCGCGTGATACGTTCGGTTTGGTGCGCCCATCTGGCGATGAGTTTCAAAGGACACATTGGAGGCAAACGATGACGATTAGCTCGACCATGAAAGTGCGGGATGTAGTACTCGAACTGCCGCAGGCAACGAGAGTATTCGAGAAACTGAACATTGATTACTGCTGCGGAGGCGACAAACCTTTAGGCGAAGCTTGCGCCATCGCCGGGGTAGAGGTCGCAAATCTGGAGCGAATGCTGGAAGAGGTTCGACAGGCCCCGGGAAACGGCTCACTCGATTTTGCGAAAGCCACACTAGGCGAACTTGTCGGCCACATCCTCGATAAGCACCACGTCTATACGAAGGATGAGATGGCAAGACTTGAACCCCTGATGGTAAAGGTGATCGAGGCCCATGGCGCAAACCATCCGGAATTACAGGGGATGGGCGGACTCTTCCAACAGCTCTGCGCGGATCTGAAGCCACACATGTTCAAGGAAGAACAGATCCTCTTTCCTTACATCGTCGAAATGGAAACATCAGCTCTCCAGAATAGGCCTGCGCCCTTCGCACCTTTCGGCACGGTCAAGAATCCCGTGCGCATGATGATGATGGAGCACGAGACAGTCGGAGACCTCTTGCGGGAGTTGCGAGCGTTAAGCTCGAACTACACAGTGCCTCCGGATGGCTGTATCAGCTACCAGACTCTCTATCGGGCGCTTGAAGCATTCGAGCAAGATTTGCATCAACACATTCACCTTGAGAACAATATTCTGTTTCCGAGAGCGATTGAGATGGAAGGGAGTCGTTGATGCCCATCGCGATTGGACAAAAACTGGAGAGCGATTTTCGCAATCCGTTGGGCCTGCTCAGCGACTGTCATCGCCGCATCGAACGTTTCCTGGATGGGTTAATCGCCATCTCGGAAGAAGCCCAGGGAAACAAACTTAGTGATGTGCAGCGCCAGCAATTCGAAGTGGGTCTGCGTTATTTCCGCGAGGCTGCTCCGAAGCATACGCTCGACGAAGAAGAATCGCTTTTTCCTCGGCTACGGCTGCACAAGGATGGTGAGAGCTTGACTGCCTTCGCTCTACTCGATGGTTTGCACGCTGATCACACGGAGGCAGAGATAAAGCACCAAAGGGTGGATGACCTGGGACGCGCGTGGCTCGCAGATGAACGGCTCTCGCCCGACAATGCCCGGATTTTCATCAGCCTACTTAAAGAGCTGCGGGCAACCTACGAAAAGCACATCGCAGTTGAAGACAACGAGCTGTTTCCGCTCGCGGGGAGAATTCTGGATCGGGCGGAGTTGGAAGCTATCTCCCAGGAGATGGGGGCCCGGCGCGGCCTCGTGGTTGGTAAGAGCACGTCGCAGTGATGAAGAGCCTCGGCGATCTATTCGTGTGGCACAGCGCGCTCGATAAATTGAGGTGAAGAACCGTCGAAGCAGACAACGCTGATTCTTAGTCGGGTTGAGGAGGTAAAGAAGTTTATGGTCCGGAGTGTCGAACAAGCCCCGGTCGGAGCGCAACCGGCGCGGATAGCTGACTTAGTCGCCTACCAGGATGGAGCTGTTGTCAGCCGAGAGGTTCTCAGAAAGAACACCGGGACCGTCACGGTATTCGCTTTCGACGAGGGGCAGGGACTCAGTGAGCATACCGCGCCATTCGATGCTTTGGCCCAGACGATCGAGGGAGAATTAGAGATCGGGATTTCAGGTGTGCCACTGCGTCTGAAAGAAGGAGAAATGGTGGTCATGCCCGCGCATGAACCTCATTCACTGAAAGCGATAGCAAAATCCAAAATGCTTTTGACCATGATCAGATCCTGAGTTGAAGGCTCTCTTCCCTGAGATCAGCCTGGGATCAGATTGAGAGTAACTACCATGACACATAGACGCATCGTCCACTCGCTGACAGTGTTGTCTGTTCTATTGGCAATTCTGCTTTTTGGGTCGGACAGAGCTCTTGCGCATTGCGACACGATGGACGGCCCTGTAGTCAAAGCCGCACAGAGAGCCCTGGCAACCAGAAACATAAACCTGGTTCTGATTTGGGTGCAAAAGAAGGATGAGCCCGAAATCAAGGAACGCTTTCGTCAAACACTCGCCGTGCGGAGGCTGAGCCGCGAAGCGAGAAAGCTTGCCGACAACTATTTCTTCGAGACGCTAGTTCGTTTGCATCGGGCTGGAGAAGGAGAACCTTACACGGGCATACAGCCGGCCGGAACTGATCTGGGGCCGGTCATTCCGGTTGCGGACAAGGCGCTACAAGATGGCTCAGTAGAAGCGCTGCTGAAACTTTTTCCATCCACTGCGAGCGCAGATATTCAAACACGTTTCAGAAATGCCATTGCCAGGAAGAGCTTCAATGAAAATGATGTTGAGGCAGGACGCGAGTACGTCAAAGAATACGTCTCGTTGATGCATTACCTTGAGCACCTCTACGAAGAAAAACGGAGCGCATCAGAGTGATGAAGAGCTTCAACGAACTGCTGGAAATCCATAAGCGGCTTGATGAGCTATTCCTCGAGCATCAGCGCTGGTTGTTGCGTTTAGATCTTAAAGGAGGCGGCCGCAGCCCTGGGGTTTTACACGATAGGGCTCTTCGCCCACATGCAGGACGAGGAGGAATGGATGATTCCAATGTATCGCGAGCGGGCCGAAGTTCCCGTTGGCGGCGCGGCTGAGATCTTTCTTGGCGAGCACGACAAGATGCGCCAGTACCTGCTTTTATTCAAAGAGGAATTGACGAAGATGGCGGAAGCCCACGATCTCGAACGCGCCGTGATCTTTCTCCTGGACTCGCAGCACATCTTCAAGCGACTACTGGTGCATCACGACACACGCGAACGAAAAATGCTGTACCCGCTGCTTGACGAGGTCACGACCGAGCAGGAAAGGGAAGGACTATTCACAAAGTTGAAAGCGTCGCCGTTCGTGATGATGCAAACGTGAGCGGGCTTTCGGATGTGCCGTTTGATGTGTGGAAGGTTTTTTGTCTTCTTGCTTAAAACTGAACGCGCGAACTTAGGAATTCAGATTAATCATCATGAACGAGGCTGAGAAGATTACCGCTGAAATGTTCTTACCTGAGATGGTCCAGCGTTATCCGGCAACGCGAGCTGTGCTCGATCTCTACGGATTGCACGGTTGTGGCGGCCCGCAGGGACCTCGCGAACAGTTGGGCTGGTTCGCGCGTTTGCATGATGTACCAATTGAAAAGCTGCTGCGCGAATTGAACGAATCCGCATCGCAAGCACCGTCGGACGTTCCCGAGTTCGCGCCTTCAATCGGAGACACGATCTATCGTCCGTTCTTTCTCGCGGGTATCGCGACAGTTTTGACGCTCGGTTGCATGTGGGGAGCGATCAACCTGCTGACGATTGGACTAAAGCAAAGCTTTACGGCCGTGAATTACTCCTGGGTGCTGGCCCATGCGCATGCGATGGTCTTCGGCTTTGTCGGCTTCTTCATTATGGGTTTTGCCTATCAAGCCTTTCCAAGATTCAAGCATACGAGCCTGTGGCGACCGAAATTGGCGTTTACTGCGCTGCCGTTGATGATTGCGGGAATCTTGCTGCAGACGGTCGCGCACCTGCTGTCCCCTTCGTCTCTACAGTTGGAAATTGCGGCCGCGACAATCCAAACCATATCGGTAATCATCTTCGCGTCGACGATTGTGATGACCGCGCGCCAGGCGAAGAAACCCGAGGTATACGATCGATTTGTTTACGCAGCATTGGGATGGTTTCTGCTTGCGGCAGTAGGCAATCCGGTAGTCTTCAAGCTGTTCGAGCTGGCGGGCAGTCGCGAGCAACTGCTTTTCAATCTGGCGACCTTCAACATTCCTTATCGCGATGTGCAGTTACTGGGAATTGCGGTTGTCATGATCCTTGGTGTGTCGCTCCGGCTCCTGCCGCATGCATACGGACTGCGCGAGCCGTCTCGCGCATGGCAAGGCTTTCTCTTCTGGGGCGTCAACGGATCGATTCTCGCCGGCGTCGTTCTCTTCATCGCGGGCATGAGCTCGGGTAATCACTGGTTGTTGATAGTCCAGTGGCTGACGACTTTCGTCTTGCTGGCCGTGGCGATCGGGACACCACGGCAGTATCGGCTGTTTGGACCAGTGCCTGAGAACGAACGCGACCGTGGCTTGAAATTCATTCGGGCCGCTTATGTCTGGTTCATCATTGCGACGGCAATGCTGGTCTTTACGCCAATTTACAACTTCGCTATTTATATGCCGATCACGGGATCGCACGTGCCTTTCTCGCACGCGTTCTTCGGCGCGTATCGGCACGCACTCACCGTCGGGTTCATCATGATGATGATCGTGGGCGTGTCGAGCAAAGTCGTGCCCACGCTCTCTGGCGTTGATGTGCGACGCGCAAACTCGCTTTGGCCGACGTTCCTGCTATTGAACCTCGGCAACCTGACGCGAGTCTCCAGTCAGATTGCTACCGACTTTTTCCCGTCAGCATATTCGGTGATGGGTTTCTCAGGCTTTATCGAGGTCGTAGGACTGACGCTTTGGGGATATGAGCTGTTTGCAAATATGCGCGCCGGCAAGAAACTTGAAAGGGAGACTTCAGTCCACGAACAAAATGGCAACGGAAGATTTCGAATTACGCCTCAAACCAAAGTCGCAGATGTGCTCACGCATTACCCGCAGTTGCTTCAGGTCTTCCTGCGTCATGGTTTTGGACCGGTAGCCAATCCGGTGTTGCGAAAGACCATGGCGCGCGTGGTCACGATAGAGCAGGCTTGCCGACGTGAAGGCGTGGATCTGACTGAATTACTCGCTGAACTTCAAAATGTCGAGATTTCGGATCAGCCGGCGAACTCAGAACCCGTCGTTCCGATCACTCGTATCGCAACCATCCAGTGATTTTGGAAAGCTAAATCAGCCCCGCGTGTTCGGCGCGGCGAATCGCTTCCAGGCGGGTGTGTGAGTCGAGCTTGCGCAGGATGTGCTGGACATGATTGTTCACGGTACGGCGGCTGACGTGAAGTTGCGCGGCGATGCTCGGCGTTGTACCACCTTTTCCCAACAGGCGAAGAATCTCAAGTTCACGACCCGTTAACTCTGCTTCTCGTGCAGCCACACGGGTAGAAGAGATCAGTGCGACTGCTTCCTCGGGCGGGACATTCGTGTTGCTGACCACAAAGTCTCGCACCAGAATCTCCAGTCGTTTGCGCAAGTCAACCGGCCGAATGATATGGACCGCGAAGGGATTGGCTGCAGAGCCGTTCTCAGCTACCAGAACTGAGGCGTTGCACCATTGCCTGCCGGTCGCGGTATTCATGAGCAGATCGAAATTACTGATCGGGTGGCGCTTCTCAATTGCCTGACGCACTGTGCAAGCCTGAGAGCAGACCGGCCCACATTCATCAGCTCCCTCCACGATCTCTCCGCAGGGCCGGCCCATTGCCTCGCTGGCCGGAAGTGCAAACAAAGCTTCCGCTGCCTGGTTCCACGCCACAACTAAGCCCTGGCCATCGACAGCAAAGGCCGCGTCCGACGTGCTCGCAACCATTCTCTTGATGTCTTCGGATCTCATTTGCACTCCTTACTCGGATAAATGATGCGAAGTGACTATTGTCGGCGCTCTGATTAGCAATCATCATACCGGACAAAAAGGTACGTTAGTTTTCTTGGCACAAAATGATCTTCTCGAAGGCCACGGGTTACGGAATAAGGGCAATGGCTTACATGGCGAGCCAGCCCGAGCACGGCTTGTTTGGGCTACAGGAGATTGCCAAGCACGAAGACATCCCACCGGCTTATCTCCGAAAGGTCCTGGGCGAGCTTCGTCGTCACCGGTTCCTGCGTTCCGTTAAGGGAATTCACGGCGGATACGAGCTGGGGCGCGCTCCTGAAGCGATAACGCTGTGGGAAGTCTTCAGTTTGCTTGAGGCCGACCCTTATATGGACATGTGCATCCTCGGTAATAAGGTTTGCGGCCCCGAAACTTCCTGCGCTTTTCATGAGGACTGGCAAAGGGTTCGGAAAGAGCTGGTTGATCTCCTCCAAAACAGGACGATTGCGGAGGCGGCAGCCGAGATCTTGAAGCCCAGGGAATTGGGGAATAGTTCGCAACCCGGGGATGAATCTGGGGGATATGACGAGGCGAGGAAGGACGAGGAACATGCGAATTGGAATTCCGCATAGCCTCTCAAGCGCGTTGATACGAATCGCCATGATGGTGGGCGTTCTCTTCGCGATTGTTAGCGCCGCACAAGCCCAATCAGTTGCTGAGGGGCAAGCCCTGTTCGGGAGCAAGTGTTATAGCTGTCACAACATTGGCAGCGGCGACAAGCAGGGTCCGGATCTTAAAGGCGTCACTACGCGTCGAACAAAAGACTGGCTACACGAATTCATCAACGGGCCGGCGACCGCCAACTCGAAAGGCGATCCTGTCGCGACTCAACTATTCAAGAAGTTCTCTCCCACGGTGATGCCGGATCAGGCGCTGACGCCGGATCAGATTGATTCCATCCTCGCGATGATTACTGACCTGACAAACAAGAATCAAGTCTACGTGCCGGCGGGCGCGAAGTTGAGCAGGGCGATCGTTCCTGTAGATGTAAACGGTGGCTGGCAATTTTTCACCGGAAGGGCGCGGCTACAGAACGGGGGGACGGCCTGCATCTCCTGCCATTCGATCAAAGGGGTAGGGATGTTTGGTGGCGGCACGCTGGGGCCTGACCTGACGGGAGTGAACATCAAGTATCGCGATCCCGAATTGATCTCAATTCTTCAGAATCCAAATTTCCCGACGATGTCGACAGTGTTTGGCACGCACCATCTAAACGACGAAGAGATCGTCCAACTATTCGCTCTCTTTCAAAGCGCAAGACTAGCGAATCCGATGCCGCCGAACCAGGCGGGGATCACGACCTTGGATCCCAGGTTCTTTGTGATTGGCGTCGCGTCGATGTTGCTCGTGCTGGCGCTGCTGAATCTGGCCTGGAGAAATCGTCTACGTGGCGTGCGCGAAGAACTGGTGAGGAGGGCAACGCAGTGAACTGGATCAAAGACCTGATCAGTCCCGAGACACGCTCGTGGGAAGAGTTCTATCGCAACCGCTGGCAACACGACAAAGTTATTCGCAGCACGCATGGCGTGAACTGCACCGGCGGTTGCAGTTGGGACATCTACGTTAAGCAGGGCATCGTCACCTGGGAGATGCAGGCGCTGGATTATCCGCTGCTCGAAGACGGCCTGCCGCCTTATGAACCGCGCGGCTGCCAGCGCGGCATCTCTTACTCCTGGTATCTCTACAGTCCGATCCGCGTGAAGTATCCGTATGTTCGCGGCGCACTACTCGACCTTTGGCGTAAAGCCAAAGCGGTCTATGACGATCCGGTCGAAGCCTGGGAATCGATCGTCAGCAATCCAGAATCACGAGCCCGTTATCAGCGCGCCCGCGGCAAGGGCGGTTTCCGCCGCGGCAGTTGGGAAGAGCTGCAGGAGTTGATTGCCGCCGCCACTATTCACACGATCAAAAAACACGGTTCGGATCGCGTCGTCGGCTTTTCGCCAATTCCCGCGATGTCATTCTTGAGCCACGCCGCGGGTTGCCGATTTCTTCAACTGCTCGGCGGTGTGAACCTGAGCTTCTATGATTGGTACTCCGACCTTCCGCCCGCGTCGCCCGAAGTCTGGGGCGAGCAGACCGACGTCGCCGAAAGCGCTGACTGGTACAACTCAAAATTCCTCGCGGTCATGGGTTCGAACCTGAACATGACGCGGACGCCTGATTGCCACTTTGCCGCTGAGTCACGTCACAACGGGACGAAGATGGTCGTGCTGGCCCCGGACTTTAGCCAGGTATCAAAATATGCCGACCAATGGATTCCGCTCAACGCCGGACAGGATGGCGCTTACTGGATGGCGGTGAATCACGTCATCCTCAAAGAGTTTCATCACGAGCGCGAGACGCCATACTTCGTGAATTATCTAAGGCGTTACACCGATACACCATTTCTGGTGCGGCTCGAGCAGAGTACTGCTGGAGGGCAAGCCAACGGTACTGAGAGCAATGGCGACCCGATGATCTATTCAGCGGGCCGTCTGCTGCGCGCAAACAAGATCTCGCGCTACGCGCAGGAAGAAAATGGCGACTGGAAATTCCTGATCTTCGATTCACTTTCAAAGCAACCACGCATGCCCGGAGGTTCAGCAGGTCATCGCTGGGGCAAGACCGAGGGCAAGTGGAACCTCGAGCCGAAGGATCCGACCGATGGATCGCCAATCGAGCCGCAGTTGTCCTTCATCGATAGTCACTCTCGTTGCGTCAACGTGGCCTTTCCCGAGTTTGGCTCTGACCGTGTCTTTCATCGCGGTGTGCCGGCTAAATGGATCGATACGGACGAAGGCGAGGTGCTCGTCACCACAGTTTACGATCTGCTGATGGCCCAGTTTGGTGTCGATCGCGGACTCGGCGGTGATTACCCCGTTGACTACAACGATGAGAATCAATCCTACACCCCGGCGTGGCAGGAGAAGTGGACCGGAGTCAGCAAGGAAACGGTAATTAAATTCGCGCGCGAATGGGCCTCGACCGCGGCCAAGACCGAAGGCAAGTGTGCGGTGATCATCGGCGCCGGCGTCAACCATTGGTACCACAACAACCTGATGTACCGGTCCGCAATGACGGCGTTGATGCTCTGCGGCTGTGTGGGGAAGAACGGTGGCGGGCTTAATCATTACGTCGGGCAAGAGAAGCTAGCCACTGTCGCTCCCTGGTCAGCAATCGCGTTTGCCAAGGACTGGATTGCTCCTTCGCGGCTGCAGAATGCTCCTTCGTGGCATTACGTTCACAGCGAGCAATGGCGTTACGAGCGTGGGTTTACCGACTACTACTCCGTCCCGCGGAACGGTGGCGTCGATGGCCTGGCCAGTGGGCATACTGTTGACCTGCAAGCAAAAGCGGTGCGCTGCGGCTGGCTTCCTTTCTATCCGCAATTCAACAAACCAAATCCGGAAGTAGTGCAGGATGCGTTAGCTGCCGGCGCGAAGAGCGATCAAGAGATTGTCGACTACGTCGTGCGGCAGCTCAAAGAGAAGAAGCTCCCAATGTCGATGGAAAACCCGAGCGCGCCGGAAAACTGGCCGCGCGTGTGGTTCATCTGGCGCGGCAACGCATTGATGGCCAGTGCCAAGGGCCATGAGTTTTTCCTGAAGCATTACCTGGGCACACATCACAACGACATCGCTGAAGAGTGCGCGGCAGGCTCAGTGAAGGATGTCGTGATGGATGGCAAAGCGCCGGAAGGAAAGCTTGACCTGGTCGTTGATCTCAATTTTCGCATGGATACCTCGGCGCTCTACTCCGACATCGTTTTGCCGGCAGCGACGTGGTACGAGAAGGCCGACCTCAACTCGACGGACATGCATTCGTTTATGCACCCGCTTTCCGAAGCCGTGCCGCCGTGCTGGGAATCGCGCAGTGACTGGGACATCTTTCGCGGGTTGGCAAAGAAGGTTAGCGAACTTTCGGAAAAACATCTGCCGGGGCCAGTGAAAGATCTGGTTGCCATGCCGCTTTCGCACGATACGCCTGACGAGATTTCGCAAAGCGAGATCAAAGACTGGGGCAAGGGTGAGTGTGAACCCGTACCGGGCAAGACAATGGGTCACTTCGCTATCGTCGAACGCGATTATGTGAACCTCTATAACCGCTTCATCTCGCTCGGACCGTTGGTGAGGAAAAACGGTATGGGCGCGCACGGTGTGAAGTACGGAATTGAAGATTTCTATGATTCGGTCGTTGAGTCGCAGTCACATCCGATTGTCGAGTGGGACGGTCAGAAGTATCCATCTTTGAAAAGAGCGGAAGACGCCGCGGACTTGATTCTGCTGCTCGCGCCGGAGACAAACGGCGAGCTGGCTTATCGCGCCTACCAGTTCGTCGAGAAGAAAGTGGGACTGCCACTCGCTGATCTGGCCGAGAAAAATCGCAACGCGCGGACTTCTTACAAAGATCTGCAAGCACAACCGCGTCGCTTGCTCAATAGTCCGATCTGGTCGGGCTTGACCAATGATGGCCGCGCCTATTCAGCGTTCACCTACAACTACGAACGGATGGTGCCGTGGCGCACGCTTACCGGCCGGCAACAGTTTTACCTTGACCATGAGGGCTACATCGCGTTTGGCGAGAGTTTGCCTACCTACAAACCGTCCCCGAAGCCAGCGGACTACGGCGATCTGAAGCACAGCAGCACCGCCGGCAACGTGAAAGCGCTCAATTATCTGACGCCTCACGGCAAGTGGCACATCCACTCAACCTATTCCGACAACCACCGCATGATGACGCTCTCGCGCGGTTGCGAGCCTCTGTGGATTAACGACGAAGACGCAATCGATCTCGGCATCAAGGACAACGATTGGGTTGAGACTTACAACGACAATGGTGTCGTCTGCACGCGCGCGGTGGTGAGTCATCGCATTCCCAAGGGCGTATGCATTCAATATCACTCCCCGGAGAGAACGTTGTCGATACCGAAATCGCCAATGCGGGGCAACCGTCGCGCCGGCGGACACAACAGCCTCACCCGCATTCGTTTGAAGCCGGTGCTGATGATGGGTGGCTACGGGCAGTTTACTTATCACTTCAATTACTGGGGTCCGACGGGCGTAAACCGCGACACGTTTGTGCTGGTGCGAAAGATGGAGACGGTCACTTGGTAAGGATGAAGTGCGCGCATGAAGAACGCTGACGACTAAGGACAAATCAATGGACGTTCGCTTACAAATCGCAATGGTCTTTCACCTCGACAAGTGTATCGGCTGTCACACCTGCTCGATTGCCTGCAAGAACGTTTGGACTGATCGCAAGGGCGCCGAGTACATGTGGTGGAACAACGTCGAGACCAAACCCGGCACTGGTTATCCGACAGCATGGGAGGATCAGAGCAAGTACAAGGGCGGCTGGGAAACGAACGGCGGCGAGCCTCAGTTGAAGATGGGCCGGCGCAGCTTGCGGGTCCTGAATATCTTTCACAACCCCGACATGCCGCGCATGGATGACTACTACGAGCCGTGGACCTACAAATATGAGGATCTTTTCAACGCGCCGGAAGGTGCTGACCAGCCAACCGCACGCCCGATCTCGATGGTCACGAACAAGCCTATCGATATCAAGGCCGGGCCGAATTGGGATGACGATCTGAGTGGCTCGCCCGTTTACGCGGCAAACGATCCGAACCTCGAAGCCTTAACGCCAGAACAGCGGGAAGAGCTTTTCGATATCGAGCGTCTCGTCTTCTTCTATCTTCCGCGGATCTGCAATCACTGCTTGAATGCCTGCTGCGTTGCCGCGTGTCCTTCGGGCGCAATCTACAAGCGTGGCGAAGACGGCATCGTGCTCATCAATCAGGAGCGCTGCCGTGGCTGGCGCATGTGTGTCACGGCCTGTCCTTATAAGAAGACTTTCTATAACTGGTCCACAGGCAAATCCGAGAAGTGCATCCTTTGCTTTCCGCGACTTGAAACCGGCCAGGCTCCGGCTTGTTTCCACTCCTGTGTGGGCCGCATTCGCTATCTGGGCGGACTGCTCTACGACGCGGATCGCATCGTTGAGGCGATGAGCGTGCCCGACGACCAACTCGTAGATGCGCAACGCGAGATGATTCTTGATCCGTTTGATCCCGAAGTGCGCGCAGCCGCCCTGCGCAACGGCATCGACGAGCGCACGCTTGAAGCTTGCGAGCGTTCGCCGGTTTACAAGTATGTGAAGGAGTGGAAGCTGGCTCTGCCGCTGCACGCCGAATTTCGCACTCTGCCGATGCTCTTCTATGTGCCACCGCTACTGCCGGTAATGGCCAAGACTGATGCCGGCGTGTACGACTCTTCGAATGAAGAGCTGTTCAGCCCGATCGAAAAGGCGCGCCTGCCGATGGAATATCTCGCCCGTTTGTTCTCCGCCGGAAATATAGATCCGGTCCGGCTGGCGTTGAAGAAGCAGTACGCAATTCGACTGTTCAAACGGATGGAGACGGTCGGCGACATGGACCCATTGGTAGTAAAGCAGGCGCTGGCTGAGGTTGGTTGTTCTGAAGCAGAAGCGGAACAGATCTACCGTCTGACGTCTTTGCCGACAGTAGACGATCGCTACGTTATTCCGCCGATGCATCGTGAAGAAGCGATGCAGATGCTGAATGACGATGTGTTGGCAGACAAGGGCGAAGCGGGCTTCGGTTTCCGCGAAGCACCGGTGCGCGGTGCGTGAGAAAGACAGGAAGCAGAAGGCAGGAAGACGTGAAGCCCTGAAGACCAATGAGCGCCGAAGGCGCGGAATGTGTTAGTCAGGGGGCAAGCGAGCGAGCGAAGCGAGCGTCGCCCCTGGTAGACGTACCCCAAATGAACCAGAGCCCTGAAGGGGCAACAGAAAAACCGATGACCGAAGCAATCGAAAGGATAGCCATGAAATCGATCTACGGGAGTCTCGCTGACTTACTCGACTACCCTGGCGCGAATTGGTGCTCGTTAGTCGAATCGTGCGGTGATCTCGCTGCCCACGAAAAACCCGAAAGCTCCGACGCTTTCACTAACTTCCGCAAAGGCGTCGTAACGCTTTCGCTTTCTGAACTTCAGGAGGTCTACACGCGCACTTTTGATCTGAGCCCCGTATGCGCGCTCGACATTGGCTATCACCTGTTTGGCGAAAACTATAAACGCGGTGTTTTTCTGGCAAATCTTCGTGAGACTGAAGCGCCATTCGATTTAGGCCAGGAGCATCAACTGCCGGATTACCTGCCGGTGTTGTTGCGCCTGTTGACTAAGCTCGATGACGAAGAACTGCGGAGCGCGTTAATTGTGGACTGCATGATTCCGGCGCTGGAAAAGATGTTGAAAACGTTGAGCGAAGGCGAGAACCCATACAGACATCTGATCGCCGCAGTCAATACCAAACTGAAGTCAGAGGCTGGCGCTTATCCAGCAACTATTCAGCGGGCGCATTTACCGATTCTTCAAGCGGCTGCGTTCAGCGCTGAAACGAATACTGATCTTTTTTGAGGTCATGATTATGCTCGACAATCTCTTTTACATCATCCTTCCCTATGCGGCCGTAACACTCGCTATCGTGATCACAGTGCAGCGTTATCTCAAACGCGGCTTTACATACTCCAGCCTGTCGTCACAGTTTCTCGAAAGCGATGAACTCTTCTACGGTTCAGTCCCGTGGCACATCGGCATCCTCGTAGTTCTTCTGGGCCACGTCATTGGCTTTGCGATTCCACGGCAAGTGCTCTGGTTCAATGGAGTGCCGGCGCGTCTCTACATTCTTGAGACGACGGGGCTCTTGTTTGGTCTCCTGGCCCTGGTCGGAATTGTCAGTCTGATTGTTCGACGTTTCACTTCCGCTCGGATTCGCGCGGTCACATCGTGGATGGACGTGGTCGTGCTGCTCGTGTTGTTGGTTCAGGTAATCCTGGGCGTCTACACCGCACTATTTTATCGCTGGGGCTCGTCGTGGTATGCCACATCGGCAGTGCCGTATCTGCGTTCGTTGTTCACCCTGCAACCAGATTTGAAAATGATCGCGCCGCTGCCGATGGCGGTAAAGGCACACATTCTTAACGCCTTCATCTTCCTGGCGATCTTCCCGTTCTCGCGTCTGGTCCACATGCTGGTGGTTCCCATTCACTACTTGTGGCGTCCCTATCAACTTGTGATCTGGAATGGGGACCGGCGCAAGATTATCGGACAGGCACCGCGGCCCAGGCCGAAAACTGTTGAGGCGACAGTCCCGGTAACGGGTGACACGGTGGCGGCCAGCCGGCCAGTGGTTACGGGATGAAACGATGAGTTTGCGCACGGCACAAATCATTTCGTTACTGGTCACGCTGATCGGCGTGGCCGTCGTCTGGCAAGGCTCGAATTTTCGCGGCCTGGGAAATCAGCAGGGCTATCAACCAGCACAGCCGATTAACTTTTCGCACAAGGTTCACGCGGGCGATAACCAGATTCAGTGTTTGTACTGTCACTCGTCAGCGGACAAGTCGAATGTGGCCGGCATCCCCGCCGCGAGTACCTGCATGAATTGCCACACGAAGATACTGAAAGACTCGCCGGAGATACAAAAGATCGTGGCGGCGTTGGCGCAGAACAAACCTGTCGAATGGGTGAAAGTAAATGATCTCCCCGACCACGTCGCCTTCAATCATAGTCGTCATGTCACGGCTGGAGTGAAGTGCCAGCTCTGTCATGGTCCGGTGGAAACGATGGATCGGGTTGAGCAATTCGACGCGCTATCGATGGGTTTTTGCGTTGCCTGTCATCGCACGCACCGCGAAGTGACGCTGGATGAAAACGGGCGACCGACTGTCACCAAGGAAGCTACTCCTAAGAGACTAATGGCGTCGACGGATTGCTCTGTGTGCCATCACTGAGAACGATGAAGAGTAATGAGTGATGAGTAACGGACAGAAACTTTGGCAGATATTTCGGGAGCAGGACGGCAAGCCGGTTGATCTGTCGGCAAAGAGCCCCGTTGCCGGAGTGTCGCGACGCACATTTCTTGAGGTGCTGGGCTATTCGACAGCCGCGCTGACGCTGAGTGGTTGTCGCGCGCCTCAGCAGAAGATCATTCCGTATCTCAAGCAGCCGGTCGAATTTACTCCCGGAGTATCGAGTTGGTTTGCTTCCGTTTGTGGCGGCTGCAGCGCATCGTGTGGCGTGCTCGTGAAAGTGCGTGATGGCCGGCCGATCAAGCTAGAAGGCAATCCTGATCATCCACTCTCCAGCGGCGGTCTATGCGCGTTGGCCCACGGCATGGTCTTCGGTCTGTACGACCCTGAACGCCTGCGGCAACCGTTGATCGGATCGCGGCCCGCAACATGGGAACAGATCGACCAAGAGATTACTCAGAAGCTGGCGGCAATCAAACAGTCTGGCGGCAAGGTGCGTCTGCTGACCGGGCCAACTACCGGGCCAACATCGCTCGAGACAATCCAGAAATTCCTGTCCCAGTTCAGCGACGCCAAACACATTACTTACCAGCCGGTTTCAACGGACGCGATTCGACAGGCGCATCTGCGCTCGCATGGCACGAACGCCATTCCTTCTTATCGATTCGACAAAGCGCGTCTGGTTATCAGCTTTAGCGCAGACTTTCTGGGGACATGGATTTCGCCCGTGCAGTTCACGCGTGGTTATGCAAAGGCACGCAGTCTGCAGAACGGCGAGCGCGAGATGTTGAGGCATGTGCAGTTTGAATCGCGCATGTCTTTAACCGGCAGTAACGCCGACACGCGCGTCAAAGTTTCACCTGCGGAAGAAACGCAAGCGCTGATCTATCTGGCCAAGCTTGTGGCGACGTCGAACGAGGCGAATGGGGCGGGCGGCACATCCGCGTTGCCGGTAGCTGAGCAACTAGCAACGTTCGAGCCCGCGCGGTTGAATCAAAAGACACGTACCGCAGTCGAGCGAATAGCCAAAGACCTGATGAAACCTCAGGGCGACGGGCTCATTGTCAGCGGCTCCGCCGACGCGGACGTGCAATACCTCGTGAACTTCATCAACTCAGCGGCGGGCAATTATGGTAACACCGTTGACCTGGCCGCATCTTCTGCAAGTAACCACAGCAGCGATCAGGACATCGTCGAACTCGTGCGCCAGATGAACGCGGGAGAGATCGCGGCGTTGATAGTGTCTGGGGTGAATCCGGCCTACGACTATTTCGACAGCCAGTCGTTCATCCACGGCACGCAGAAGGTGCCGCTGAAGGTTTCGCTCAATTCCACTCTCGACGAAACATCCTCCCTCGCAGACTATGTTTGTCCGCAAAGTCACTTCCTCGAAGCGTGGGACGACGTCGAACCAGCACGCGGCACTTTCAGCGTGAACCAGCCAACCATCGCGCCGCTGTTTCAGACGCGAGCCTTTCAGGAGAGTCTGCTGCGTTGGGGCGGTGACGGTCGGACTTTCTACGAGGTGCTCAGACAGTCGTGGCGCGAAAAGCTTTTCCCACGGCAAAAGCAGTACACGAACTTTGATGAGTTCTGGGATCAAACGCTACAGAAAGGTGTATTCACGCCAGAGTCATCGGCAATCGATACGCCGGCGTTCAAATCAGATGGCCTTGAGCAAACGATCGCCCGACTAATCTCGATCTCGGGCGACACGCCGGACGGGTTAGGGCTGGTGCTTTATCAGAAAGTTTCGCTCCGCGACGGGCAATATGCCAACAACCCGTGGCTGCAAGAGCTGCCCGATCCCATCACCAAGATCACCTGGGACAATTATGCGAGCGTCTCGCCGCGTTATGCCGCAACGACTGGTTTAGAAGAGGGTCGCGTCGTTCGCATTTCAAAAGGACCGGCCTGGATTGAGGTGCCAGTACACATTCAGCCAGGTCAGCATGACGACGTGGTGGCGATCGCGCTTGGTTACGGACGGACGAAGGCGGGTAAGGCCGGCAACAACGTCGGCGCCAACGCTTATGCCTTCGTAGCTTTCACTGAAGGGACTTTTCGCTACCAAACTGCGGGAATCAAACTCGAAAAGACCTCGAACAGAATCGAGTTTGCCCAAAGTCAGACCAAGGACTCGATGGAGGATCGTCCGCTGGTCCGGGAACTCGCGCTTGCCGATTACACCAAGGGCAAAGGCGAAACTGAAGAGGAGTATGGCAGTTTGTGGTCGCCGCACGACTATCCCGAGCACAAATGGGGCATGGCCGTTGACCTCAGCGCCTGTGTTGGCTGCGCGGCCTGTGTTGTGAGCTGTCAGGCCGAGAACAACGTGCCGGTCGTCGGCAAAGATGAAGTGCGCCGGCGTCGCGAAATGCATTGGATCAGAATCGATCGCTACTTTGAAGGCGACCGTGAAGATCCAAAAGTCTTCTACCAGCCCGTGATGTGCCAACAGTGTGACAACGCGTCGTGCGAAAGCGTGTGTCCGGTGCTGGCTACGGTGCACAGCAGCGAGGGCCTGAATATGCAGGTCTACAACCGCTGCGTCGGCACGCGCTATTGCGAGAACAACTGTCCGTACAAGGTGCGGCGATTCAACTGGTTTGAATACCCGCACAGCGATCCAATCGCCAATCTGGCGCTCAATCCCGATGTGACTGTGCGCAGTCGCGGCGTGATGGAGAAATGTACTTTCTGCGTGCAGCGCATTGAAGAAGTGAAGATTCGCGCGCGCAACGAAGGCCGCGCGATTAATGACAACGAAATTCAGCCGGCCTGTCAGCAGAGCTGTCCAGCGAACGCAATCATCTTTGGCGATTTGACTGATGTGAAGAGCCGCGTGGCTCAACTAAAAAAGAGCGGGCGCAATTACACGTTGCTGGATGAACTGAATGAGCGCCCGCCAACGAGCTATCTGGCAAAGGTGCGCAACAGCGAGGAGGTTTGAGAGGGGCACTCTAAAAACCTCGAGATAAGAACATGGCAGTATCAGTTAGAGAAGTTGGACGAGTCGAAATTAACGAAACGGGACAACAAACCGCTTCATTCGAAATCGCGCATCCAGTCTATTCGAAGCTGCGCAGCCCGCTCATTCTGGGTCATAAGTCGTACGCTGATGTGACGCGAGACATCTGCCAACTGCTCGACCCAAAGCCGGGCCGCGGCTGGTGGATCAGTTTCAGTGTGTCACTTGTGTTGCTGGTAATCGGCGTCGTGGCTGCGGTTCATACCGTGACTACCGGGATCGGCACCTGGGGATTGAACAAAACGGTCGGGTGGGCATTTGGCATTACCAATTTCGTTTTTTGGATCGGCATCGGCCACGCGGGCACGTTCATCTCGGCGATTCTGTTTCTCTTTAATCAGAAGTGGCGCACGTCAGTTAATCGCTCGGCGGAAGCGATGACGCTGATCGCGGTGATGTGCGCGGGCCTGTTTCCGATCATTCACATGGGCCGCCCGTGGTTGTTTTATTGGGTATTGCCTTATCCCAACACCCGTGGCACGTTGTGGGTGAATTTCCGTTCGCCGCTGTTGTGGGACTTCTTCGCCATTTCGACCTACTTCACGATCTCGGCCGTCTTCTGGTATCTGGGCCTTGTACCAGATTTAGCGACCGCCCGCGACCGGACGAAATCAAAGCTACGCCAAACGCTGTATCGCGCGATGAGTCTTGGCTGGAACGGATCGAATCGCACCTGGTCCAGATACGAAACGGTTTACACAGTACTCGCCGCCTTGGCGACGCCCCTGGTTCTTTCAGTTCACAGCATCGTCAGCTTTGACTTTGCCACTTCGCTCATTCCGGGCTGGCACTCGACGATCTTTCCGCCTTATTTCGTCGCCGGCGCGGTCTTCTCAGGTTTCGCGATGGTCATGACGCTGATGATCCTGGTGCGGAAATTGATGCATCTGGAAGATTACATAACAGCCCAGCACCTCGAAAATATGTGCAAGGTCGCGCTGCTCACGGGCTCGATAGTCGGCCTGGCCTATGTCACAGAGATTTTCATTGGAGTTTATAGCGGTAATCCCAACGAGATTTTTGTGATCATCAATCGCGGTCTTGGTCCTTACGCCTGGGCCTACTGGATCATGTTCAGTTGCAACGCGCTCGTGCCGCAGCTTTTCTGGTTCAAGAAACTGCGTACCTCGATCCCGGCGATTTTCACCCTGTCGATCTTGATCAATGTCGGCATGTGGTTTGAGCGATTCGTGATTATCGTCACGTCATTGCACCGCGATTTCCTGCCGTCGAGCTGGGCCATGTACACCCCAACAATCACGGAAGTAGGCTTGCTCGTCGGCAGCTTCGGATTGTTCTTCACCGCGTTCCTGATCTTTTTGCGGCTTTTTCCGGTGATCTCGATTAATGAAGTGAAGGGGGTGCTGGGTTATGCCAAACATTGAGAGCGCGAAAAGATTCACCGCTGCCTTCTTCGAACGAGAAGAAGATTTGATTGCTGGGGCCGCTGAAGCGCGGCTGGCGGGCTTTGAAGTTTACGACGTATATACGCCTTACCCGGTTCATGGCATGGACCGAGCAGTGGCGTTGCCGCCGTCGCGTCTGACTTGGATCGCCTTACTCGCCGGTGCGCTGGGCTTGGTTTTTGGCTTGACGTTGCAAGTTTGGACCTCGGCCTACGACTGGCCGTTGAATGTTGGCGGCAAGCCATTCAATTCGTTTCCGCTATTCATTCCCGTGACCTTCGAGTTGACCGTCTTGTTCTCGGGATTGATTGCGATCGGGGTGCTGTTTGCGCGTAACCGCATGTGGCTGTTCAGTAAGCGGAGAGTTTTCGAGCGAGTGACCGACGATCGCTTCGTGCTGGTGCTGAAACAATCCGACGCGTCATTCGATATCGACAAAGCCCAGCGCCTGTTTTCCCGTCACCACGCGATCGATGTAGTCGAAGGAGACCAGTTCGTATGAGGAGGACGCTCACATGGGTCACGGTGATCCTGCTGCCGGTGGTTGTGATCGGCGGCGTGCGCTTGATGAACCGCGATGTTGGTGTCCGAAACCGTGAGTGGCCCACGCAGATGCAGTACTCGCCTGCTTATCGTTCACAGACTGCGAATTCGGTGTTGCCATATCAGATGACTGAACAACCGCCGGTGCCAGGGACAGTGCCGCGAGGTTTCCAACCGTTTCACTATGGACCTGATCAGGCAGAAGCAGATCGCGCAGGTCGCGAGCTGAAAAATCCGTTTCAGCCCACCACGGAAAATCTTGCGCGTGGGCAATACATATTCACAAACAATTGTGCCGTCTGTCATGGCGCCACGGGTGCTGGTGATGGTCCAATCATTCCGAAGTATCCGAATCCGCCTTCATACCAGACTGAGAAATCAAAGAGCCTGCCCGATGGGACGATGTTTCATGTGATTACGATGGGCCGAAATAATATGCCTTCACATGCGGCGCAAGTTTCGGCGGACGATCGCTGGAAGGCGATCATTTACATTCGGAAGTTGCAAGGGAAGTAGGAACTTTCACCACAGAGGACACAGAGGAAACGCAGAGATTGCACACGGAGTTATGTCAGACAAAAAGTTCATCACTGGCCGCGAACAGAAACTCCTCTTTGTCATGCTTGGCATCGGCGTGATTGGGTTCGCCGCAGGCCTCTACACGAACGACCCGCGATTGTGGCCGAGTTTTCTGCTTAACGCATTCTTCTTTCTGACACTAGCGCTCGGGGCTACTGTCTTTACCAGTATCAACCGTGTCGCGAACGCTGGCTGGGACACAGCTATCCGTCGCGTGCCTGAAGCGATGATGAGTTACTTGCCGCTTGGCTCGCTGGCGATGCTCGCGCTCGTCTTTGGTCGAAACACCTTGTATGAAGGTTTGCGTACATTCTTCGGCTATGCAGGCAAGCCGATGGTGTTCAAGAACGCCTGGCTCAGCACGCCATTCTTCTTCTCGCGCATGGCGGTATTTCTTGGCCTCTGGGTGCTGCTCACATGGTTGATCAAGAGAGAATCTCGTCGGCAGGATCAGGACGGGAGTCCGGACCATACCACCAAAAGTAAAAAATATGCGTCCATTTTTCTCGCCGTGTTTGCCCTGACTTTTACCTTCGCCAGCTTTGACTGGTTGATGTCGATCGAGCCGCTCTTCTACAGCACCATTTATGCGTTCTATGTCATCTCGGGATTACTGCTAAGCGGGTTTGCTTCGATCACTATTCTGGTAATTCTGTTGCGACGGCGCGGCTTTCTGCCGGAGGTCAATGAAAACCACCTGCACAATCTCGGCAAACTTGTTTTCGGCTTTTCCACCTTCTGGGCCTACATCTGGCTGTGCCAGTACATTCTGATCTATTACGCGAACCTGCCGGAAGAAACGATCTACTACCTTCGACGCATGCAGACGCCGGGATGGAAAGTTTTATTCTTTGCGAACATCTTTTTGAACTGGCTCATCCCGTTTGTGATGTTGCTGTCGCGCGGTGCTAAGCGCAGTGACGGCTGGCTGCTAACCGCATGTGGCGTTGTCCTGGTGGGCCACTGGGTAGATCTGTACCAAATGATTTTTCCGGCGTTCGAGCATCCAGCGATGATCGGCCTGGTCGAGGTAGCAATCGTGATTGGGTTTGCTTCGCTGTTCCTGCAATCGTTCGCGAATGGTCTGCGAAAGAGTGCCCTGGTGCCTCAGAACGATCCTTATCTGGCCGAGAGCTTGTGGCAAGAACCTCGTCAAGCGCCGGATCCGCTGGCCTGGACGAGCGACATGAAGCGCGCGTTGGCTCTGTCCACCATCGGCTTTACCATCACATTCGCAGTGTGGGGAATGATAGGAGCGCTGGCGCCGAAGTTTCGCGAGATGTATCACCTGTCGCCAGTGCAGACGTCGATGTTGATTGCAATTCCAGTGTTGCTCGGGTCGGTCGGCCGGCTGCCCGTGGGCATACTCGCAGACAAATACGGTGGTCGCATCGTCTTCGGTTTCTTGCTGCTCTTCTGTTTCTTGCCGGCGTTTGGCGTGAGCTTCACGAACTCTTATTCGTCACTGGTCGCCTGGGGATTCCTGATCGGTTGCGCGGGCACGAGTTTCTCAGTCGGTGTGGGGTTTACTTCGAAGTGGTTTCCGGCTGAGCAACAAGGTACCGCGCTGGGGATCTACGGCATGGGCAATATTGGTCAGTCGATTGCTGTAATCGGCGCGCCCGCGTTAGTCGCCTTTACCGGAAATTGGCGCATCCCTTTCTGGGTGTTCGGCACGTTGGCGGCGGTCTTCGGAATTTTGTTTCTGCTGTTCGCTCGCAACGCTCCAGTCAAGACTGAGCCGAAAAGGTTTCACGAGTATTTCGGCATATTCAAACGCGAGCCGCTGGCGTGGGTATTGTCGTTGTTCTACTTTCTAACATTTGGTGGTTTCGTTGCGCTTGGAATTTATCTGCCGACGTTGCTCAAGGACATCTTTGGGTTGACGCCTACGGATGCGGGCGCGCGCGTCGCTGGCTTTGTGATCATGGCGACGATCATGCGTCCCGTCGGAGGCTGGCTGGCGGATCGTTACGGAGGCACTTATGTACTGTCACTCGTCCTGGGGGGCATTACGGTGCTCGCCCTTGGCCTGACTTCCGGCGCGATCTTG
Source organism: Blastocatellia bacterium (assembly GCA_003168335.1). Lineage (GTDB taxonomy): Bacteria > Acidobacteriota > Blastocatellia > Pyrinomonadales > Pyrinomonadaceae > UBA11740. The sequence continues at coordinate 375,663 of PMSM01000005.1, forward strand.
GTTTTCACTGTCGGGGCGTTGGGCACGGCTGCGATGCTGGGCTTGGGTAATGGTGCCGTCTTCAAACTGGTTCCCCAATATTTCCCGCGCGAAACGGGCACCATCACCGGTCTCGTGGGCGCGGCTGGTGGACTCGGTGGCTTCTTTCCGCCGTTGGTCGTCGGCATCATCCGCAGTCAGACAGGCTCGTACGCGCTCGGTTTCATTTTTCTATCGTGCTTCGCCATGATCTGTTTTGCGGTCAATTACCTGGTTTTCTTGCGGCGCCGAACAGGCGCGCGCGAAGCCCTAACCTGAATGAAAAGCTTAAGGACCATCTTCGATTTTGTGGTAACGTTGAAGCAAGTCTTATTGGCAGATTAGGGGTGTTGACCGAAGAGCTTGTGATGAACAGAGTCGTGAACCTTGATGACTCGAAACCGCGGTCGACGCGCTCCGTTGCGAGTTCTTTGAAAGACGAAGTTAGGGACTTGTCACCCGCCTATTTTGCAATGGTCATGGCCACTGGAATTGTTTCCATCGCCGGCCACCTGCTAGGAATGAGGCTCGTTGCGATTCCTCTCTTTTGGCTCAACATTGCCGCCTACGTGGTTTTGTGGGTGCTAAGCGTACTGCGCCTAAGTTTGTATCCGCGTCAGGTCCTCAGCGATCTGATCGATCATCAGCGTGGTCCGGGCTTTTTCACGGTTGTGGCAGGCTCGTGCATTCTCGGTAGCCAGTTCCTGCTGATTTCAGGAAGCCTACGCTTAGCGGTCATTCTTTGGATTGTTGGAATCGTCCTCTGGGTAGGTCTGACCTACACCATCTTTGCAGCTTTCACGATCAAGGAGAATAAACCCCCTTTGGATGAAGGCATTAGCGGGGCGTGGTTACTGGCTGTCGTGGCCACGCAGTCGATCGCCGTTCTGAGTGCGCTGATAGCCTCACACTGGCAACAACCATTTCGGCTGGAGACAAACTTCTTTGCGCTGTCGATGTGGCTGTGGGGCGGCATGCTCTACATCTGGATGATCTCATTGATCTTTTACCGTTATACGTTCTTCGAGTTTTCACCGAGCGATTTGTCGCCACCCTATTGGATCAACATGGGCGCCATGGCCATCTCGACGTTAGGTGGCGCGCTGCTGATCATTAATGCGCCTGATGCTCCTTTTCTGCGATCGCTGCTGCCGTTTCTGAAGGGCTTCACAGTTTTCTATTGGGCGACCGGAACGTGGTGGATTCCCATGCTTGCCGTGCTTGGCGCTTGGCGCTACGTTTATCGGCGGTTCCCTTTGAGGTACGAACCCTTGTACTGGGGAGCGGTATTCCCGCTGGGCATGTACACCGTAGGCACATTCCGAATGGCCCAGGCGATGGAGCTAGATTTTCTTTATTTTATTCCACGCTCTTTTGTATATGTCGCACTGCTGGCGTGGTTGGCCGCTTTCGCTGGTCTACTCTTCAGACTGGGGCGAGGTTTGCTCGGCTTTGTTTATAAACGGGGAGCGTTGGCTGTTTAAAGGAGGGAGCGTGAACTTTTCAAGATATTTGCCTGCGCGATCGCGGCGGCGTTTTGCTTCGCGGGTTCGTCCGGATCGGCCGCCGCGCAAGCGCCCGTTGTCTCGCTCCAAGCCTTGCAGCAACGCGTGCAGCAACTGGAGTCGCAAATGGGAGCGATGTGCGCAGAATTGCTGACATTGAAGAGTGCACCCGCGGAAGACACAACTGCAAACACTGGAGAACCCGAGCGCAAGACAAGCGCGTCAGCGAACACACCCGCTCCTTCCTCTCAGCGTCGCCATTTCTCTGGATCTTCACTTAAGTTGACAATGGCCCGGGAGCGAATAGCACTTCATTCTTTTGAAACCTTCGCTCGAAGGCGCGATCGGCTAGCAAGCGTAGCCTGTTGTCATCCAGTTCTGCGAAAAGGCTTGTGCGCTTGAGCGCGGTAACTTTATCGGGCGTCGTTGCAGACATCATCACGCGCTTCTGTGCCGTTATTCAAGCTCCCGGGCACCAGCGCACAAGTTTATGCGTGTCCGAGTGTGACATAAGTCATTTCCGGTCCGCGTGGTAGCGGAGATAATACCCCTAGCGAAGAGCCAAAATCAGACATCAAGGGCTTGCGACCTTAGAATCGCATTTTGAAAGGATGCAATGAAATGGTGACGATCAGTAGCATGTTGACTATAAATCAACCGCATATCCCGGACTTCACGAATCCCCTCGGACTGTTGGTGCATTGCCACGAGCGGATAGAAGCGCAGTTGAGTGCGCTCGAACGTACTGCCGAAATCTTGAGCGCAGGCGATACGCGATCACTGCCTCCGGCATTTGCGATCGTAGACCGGGCCTGCGCGCACTTCGCTACTCCGGGTGTCAAACACACCGAGGATGAGGACGTTTCGCTCTTTCCCCGTCTGCGCGAGCGAGGTGGAACTGCCGGGCAAGATGCGCTCGCGGCCATGACGGAGCTTGAATCGCAGCACCGCACGGCCGAGCAGCTTCATGCAGAATTTGACGAGCTGGTCGGACGCCTTCCCCGTGACGGCTCAGCGGACGCCAAAGGGTTGGAGCGCTTCAACGAACTCGTGACCGAACTCACAACCCTTTACCGTCCGCATATTCTTCTAGAAAACAATCTAGTCTTCCCAGTTGCAGCAAGGGTATTGCCTGCCAGCGAGATTCAGGCACTGGGGGAAGAGATGCGCGCCCGTCGGAAGGACATTTTGCAAAGACTTGATGTGTCCCGGTGAGTTCGTTGGTGCCCTGATCATGGTTAGCCTGGACAATGGGATGTCTCTCAAGAGCGTTGAACCTTACGTGCAATACCTCGTCAAAGGCGCCGTGCTGGTTACTGCCGTTGACTTCGATATGCTCGGTCGCCGTCGAGGCTGAACCGTGTGCAAGCGCGTGAGCTGTTTCATCGATCAGAAAGATCAAGAGGAGTCGAATTGCTAATCAGCAACGTTCAGTTTGGAAGATCATGATTGTCGCGGGTGACATCGGGGGAAAGTCAGCGCGGCTGGGCTGCTTCACCATAGTGAAAGAGCGCCTGAAGCTTGTCTGTGAGGAGGAGTATGGCAGTCGCGAGCACCAAGGTCTTGATGAGATCTACACGACTGCCGAACGTGATGCTCTCGTCAATGGCTTGGTCTCAGGAACGCTGAGTCGGGCCAACGCCCTACAGCATGTTGCCGAAGACAGCAGGTTCATTGCAGCCAAGTTCAGCGAACAATTTGTTTTGATGGAATATTTTGGCTTGTGCGTACCGAAAATATCATCCGGCGTTTAAATACTTCGCTTGTTCTGGATCGCCCTTTCACAACTGTGGCAGAACTGGCGCTCGATCCTGGTGATCGTCAAACCAGAAGACTGTGATTAAGTGGCACCGGCAGGGCTTCAAATACTACTGGCGCTGGAAGTCCAGATCTGGTCACGTCGGACGCCCCAAGATTGACCAGGAGATTCGCGATCTTATTAGAAGATTGTCGCGTGAGAATCCGACGTGGGGAGCGCCGCGGATCCAAGCAGAACTTCATCTGCTTGGCTATGAGGTTGCAGACTCAACTGTCGCGAAGTATCGAGTAAGAAGCCGTAAGCCAGCTTCACAAACATGGAAGAGCTTTCTGCGGAATCATGCTGGCCAGATCGCGGCCATCGATTTCTTCACGGTGCCCACAGTGACTTTCAACGTGTTGTACTGCTTCGTCGTACTGCGGCACGACAGGAGACAGGTGGTCCATTTGAATGTGACGGCCCATCCGACTGCGCTCTGGACCGCCCAGCAGATCATTGAAGCCTTCCCGGAAGACACTGCGCCACGATTCCTGGTGAGAGATCGCGATTCAATCTATGGAGAGCATTTTCGCCTGCGGGTTGCGGGAATGGGTATTGAAGAAGTCGTAACCGCGGCGCAGTCACCGTGGCAGAATCCCTATGCGGAACGATTGATCGGCAGTATTCGGCGCGAATGTCTGGACCATCTGATCGTGCTCAATGAAAAGCAGTTGCGGCGCATTCTGCGAGAGTACTTTGACTACTATAATGAAGTGCGGCCGCATCAATCGCTAGAAAGGAATGCGCCGCTGCCGCGTGAGATCGAACCGCTAGCGAAAGGCAAAATCATTTCTCTCCCGCAGGTTGGCGGATTGCATCATCGCTATCTGAGAGCAGCATAAGAGTGATTGGTTGAAATGTAGACCGCAGTAGCCGGATCGATGCCAGATGTTGCGCGTCGAAGTAGCCGGAGCATGCTTCGATGGGCTGCCGGTGTCAAACGAGACGGACAAAAGCGAATACCTCGGGGCAGGGAACTGCAAGGCTGACCCGAACAAAGCTGCCGCCCCATGTCAGATTGAATTTTCAGGAGGGACAGGATTATTTTGTGACTCAGATGTGACTCCAAGTTTCCAAGCCTAATGACCGGCGTTGCGCGTGCCGAGAGAGATAAAGGTGAGAGTTGGTAGGTGCGAGCGTACTTGAACCGCTGACCCCTGGGAGGCAGCGCTCTACCAACTGAGCTGCGCGCCTATGCTTTCCATCAGGCCGTAGCTTCGTTTACGTGTCAAAAATCCGAACGGAGTCGCGTATAACGCGTAATGCGTTTTCCGGCGTAGAAATTAATTTCCGCGGCTAGAGAAGTTAACCTACGCTAATAAGACTGCACAAGAGTTAGGCGTACTCGTGGCAAAATCGAGGATCCTAAGGGAAGATGGTCTAACATTAGGTGACATTCGATGACGTTGAGCCTTGAGGGTAGGCATAGACCGCCATTGCTAACCTCAATGATTACACCGTGGATGAAGTTTTCAGTAGGGACACCCTCATTGCTTAAGCCGCCAGCGGCTTAATATCCTGAAAGCTGCGCCTGTCGATCTGGCTTAGTTCCCAGTTAGTTTGCAGGTTGAGCCAGAACTGAGGGCCGGCGCCTAGCGCCTTGGAGAGTTTCGCAGCCATTTCCGCACTGATGCCTCGTTTGCCCCTGCAGATTTCATTGACTGTTTTGGGCAAGACGCCGATGCGATCTGCCAAGGCGGCCTGTGTCGCCCCGATCTCCTCTAGCTCGTCCTGAAGCACTTTCCCGGGATGAACCGGCGTGACGTGATTCTCCTTCATTCTCATCTCCTGAACATTGTTAGTGATAATCAACTACTTCGACGTCGACGGCATCTTCCCGTTCCCACCGGAAGCAGATACGGTACCGGTCATTTATCCTTATGCTGTACTGCCCTTTTCTGTCGCCCCTTAACGCTTCAAATCTATTCCCTCGCAGTTCCTTCAGATCTTGCAACGATGTAACCGCCCCGAGCCGCGCGAGCTTAATCTGAGCTCTTTCATGGAGACCTTGCGGAAGCAAACGCAAGGCGGGCTTCGATCTCCTTCCATAGTTGATATCTTCCGTGGCTTTGTTCCTGAAGCTCCGTATCGCCATCGATAATACCTATATACCACGTCGTGGTAATTCCGGCAAGCGTACGCGACACTCTTTCATATGGGGCCTGTCGGGTATTGTCAGGTTAACGGCAGAAGATGTAATCAGGCTATTCATTCGGCATAATTCCTTCATGCCATCTCCGTCTCTCTATCATCGTCATCGCTTCCCAGCCGAGATCATCAGTCATTGCGTCAGGTTATATTTTCGCTTCGCCCTGAGTTTCCGTGATGTCGAAGAAATGCTGGCGATGCGCGGCGTCTCCCTCAGCTATGAGACAGTCCGAGAATGGTGCCTTAAGTTCGGTCAGACTTACGCTAATGGCCTGCGCCACAAGTCTCCTGGGCCAGGCGACCAATGGCACTTGGACGGTTTAAGTCAGCGGGTCAGGCGCAACGTTTTCTCTCAGCCTTCGGAATCATTACCTCACACTTCAGAGTGGGAAGACATCTGTACAGAGCTAGCGCTTACCGAGCAGTGATGAAATCGAGGTTCGCCGTATGGGAAGAGGTGGTTTGCGTCGAGGCGAGTGTTAATTGACCAGATCACGAATGGCGATTCATTCTGTCTGAGTCCCTATTCTTGCTTCTTCCTGAGTTAAGTTGACAATACCCGTTGTCGCTACCAAAAACTCGATTCGGGCTGCAAAACGATAACGCCAACGGTTCGATTCATCTCAGACTTCTGGGATCCACGCACGCTGGCATAGGTCGTCTCAAACGCCTTGCGGCATAGTAGCGATGACCGACGCACGACAAAGTCATGCTCTTCAGTTGTAATAGAGATAGTGGTCGGGGACGGTGGAGTGGCCTCAGGCAGCTCTTCGCTCATAGCGGTGATGCAGCCCACCCACCTGCGGCAGCCCGACGACCGTACCCAGTGCGGGAGGTTGAATCGCTCTGGATTCGGGCGCGTCCTTCGCCAACGCCAGATGTGTTCGTGAGCGCTCGTAATACTCGAAGTATGTCTTCACAATGCGCCGCAAAGAAGCTTCGTTGAATACAATTATGTGGTCCAGACACTCACGCCGCAACGAGCCGATGAACCGCTCCGCATATGGATTCCGCCAAGGGGATCTTGGCGTTGTCAGCACTTCGCAGATGCCCATTTCCTCAACTCGCTGATGGAACGTTCCGCTGTAAATGGAATCTCTATCATGCAACAGATAACGCGGCGCGCTATCCCAGGGAAACGGCCGCTGCGATTAACCACGGGCTGAAACTGGGCGCCCACGACCCAGATGTGGGGGCCTTCGCCGTTTGAGATCCCCGCTCAAATTTCCGGAACGGCTTTGGCGCTCGCTCCTCGTTCCCGATTACCCTGCTCATCCGACATTCCCTGGTTGAACGCCTGTAGGGCGCGAAGGGAGAAACAGATCCTTCCCATCATGGTCGAATGTTTCCTGGCCCAAGGTGGGACGGTATTGTCAGGTTAAACGGCGGAGGATGTAATCAGACTGTTCGTGCGGCATACTTCACTGATGCGCACCTCCGTCTCTCTCTATCATCGTCATCGCTTCCCCGCCGAGATTATCAGTCATTGCGTCTGGTTATATTTTCGCTTCGCCCTTGAGCTTCCGCGATGTCGAAGAAATGTTAGCGATGCGCGGTGTCTCCCTCAGCTATGAAACTGTCCGAGAATGGTGCCTTAAGTTCGGCCAGACTTACGCCAACGGCTTGCGCCACAAGTCTCCTCGTCCCGGCGACCGATGGCACCTCGACGAAGTTTTCCTAAAGATCAACGGACGCCTCCATTACCTCTGGCGTGCAGTAGATCAGGATGGCGACGTATTGGACATCCTGGTCCAGAGCCACAGAGACAAGAAGGCAGCTAAGAAATTCTTCCGCAAGCTGTTAAAGGGGTTGCGCTATGTCCCGGTGCCCTCATCACAGACAAGCTGAGGAGCTACAGTGCGGCGAAGGCCGGAGTGCTGCCGAGTGTCGAGCACCTCCAGCAGAAGTATCAGAACAACCGAGCGGAGAATTCCCATCAGCCAACCAGGTTGCGGGAGGGTGTGATGAAACGGTTCAAGTCAGCGGGCCACGCGCAGCGTTTTCTCTCGGCCTTCGGAATCATTACCTCACACTTCCGAGTGGCGCGGCACCTCTGTACCGCCAGCGTGTATAGAGCACTGATGAAGCATAGATTTGCTGCTTGGGAACAGGTGGTTGGCGCGCCAGAGTCAACCTGAAAAACAGGTTTCACAGTACAAAACAAGCGAGAGAACTTGGCGCCCTTTCTGGTGATTCTTTTCATGAGGTTAAGTTGACAATACCTCCAGAGCAATTCAACCTGTCCATACCGAAAATATCATCCGGCGTTCAAATAGTTGCATTTAGAGCTACGACTGAGAGTACTCTGCAGGTGCTCGTCGATTCTTTTTCCTGTGCGGTTTGACCTCAATGTTTGTCTTGTCTACGTTCTACCAAATAATCCGCAGTCTGTTTGTACCCCGGCTCGTACTGGTCACTGAAAACCTCGCGCTGCGTCAACAACTGCTGGTTCTGCACCGTGCGAGGAATCGGCCTCGACTTCGTCACCAAGATCGCCTGTTCTGGATAGCCCTTTCACAATTATGGCAGGACTGGCGCTCCATCCTAGTCATCGTTAAGCCAGAGACGGTGATTAAGTGGCACCGACAAGGCTTCAAGTGCTATTGGCGCTGGAAGTCCAGATCTGCTCGCGTCGGACGGCCCAAGATTAACGAAGAGCTCCGCGTGTTGATTAGAAGAATGTCGCGTGAGAATCCGACCTGGGGAGTGCCGCGGATCCAAGCAGAACTTCATCTGCTCGGGTATGAGGTGGCAGAATCAACAGTGGCAAAGTATAGGGTCAGAATTCGTAAGCCACCTTCACAAACCTGGAAGAGCTTTCTGCGGAATCATGCTAGTCAGATTGCCGCAATTGATTTCTTCACGGTGCCTACTGTGACTTTCAATATTTTGTACGGCTTCGTCGTGCTGCTCCATAACAGGAGGCAGGTGGTCCATTTCAATGTGACGGCCCATCCGACTGCCCGGTGGACTGCACAGCAGATCATTGAAGCCTTCCCGGAAGAAACAGCGCTACGATTCCTGTTAAGAGATCGCGATTCAATCTATGGCGATTATTTTCGCAGTCGTATAGCCGGAATGGGAACCGAAGAAGTAGTCACGGCGGCGCGGTCACCGTGACAGAATCCATATGCCGAACGATTGATCGGCAGTATTCGGCGCGAATGTCTGGACCATCTGATCGTGCTCAATGAAAGGCAGCTACGGCACATCCTGCGAGAGTATTTTGCTTACTATAATGACGTGCGGCCGCATCAATCGCTGGAAAGGAATGCGCCGGTGCCTCGTGAGGTCGAACCGCCAGCAAGAGGCAAAATCATTTCTCTCCCGCAGGTTGGCGGATTGCATCATCGCTATCTAAGGGCCGCATAAGAGTGATTGGTTAAATGTAGACCGACACAGCTGGATCAATGGCAGCTGATGGGCTTCGAAGTAGCAGGAGCGTGCCTTTGAGGAGTTGAGGACGCGAAGCGAGACAGACAAAAGCGAATAACTCGGCGCAGGGAATTGCAAGGCTGAACCGAACAAAGCTGCCGCCGCCTGTCAGATTGAATTCTCTCCTTCTCTCTGTTGACTTCTATTTCAGATTGGAATAGAAGCAAGGCACCAAACGAAGCGTCCGCCATTTGGAACAGCAACAATCCACCATTCACCGGGAGGTGATCTATGCGCTTTCTTGTCAAAGTGAACATCCCTGTCGAGGCCGGGAACGAGGCGGCGAAAGCCGGAAAACTCGGCACAACCATCCAGTCTATCCTTGCGGATCTGAAGCCCGAGGCCGTTTATTTCACGGCCGACAATGGTCAACGGACGGCGTTTCTTTTCCTCGAAATGCAGGACGCCTCGCAGATCCCAGCTATTGCCGAGCCTTGGTTCCTCGCATTCAATGCGAACATCGAGATTCAGCCAGTGATGGTGCCGGATGATCTAGCCAAGGCTGGCAGTGCCATCGAGGCGGCGGTCAACAAGTACCACTGACAGCTCGGACGCCATCTAACCACGGCGCGAGTTGTTACAATTCAGAGGCGATCGGACAAATCGTTGGACGCGAGCGGCGGGAGCGTGTTTCGCAACTTGCTTGGTGTGGCGAACGGTGCTTTGATTCGCGCCGCCGCGTCAACTCTGATATCGGTTGAGTTCCTTGTCGCACTGAAACTGATTCGGTTGTTCGCCGCAAATGCCAGCTAACGTAGATCGGAGGTGAACATGAATCTGACTGCATCAGGGTCAACTCGTTCGGTGACTATCATTCGCTGGGTGGCAAGGATTATCGGGATACTCTTAATGGCTCTATTCCTGTTTTTCTTTGTGGCAGACTGCCTGCAAAAAGGCAGAATAGCCATAGAGAGCGAGCGCATACTAATGATAGTTTTCTTGCTTTTGGCTTTCATCGGTCTCAGCATTGCGTGGAAGTGGGAGGGGATTGGAGCGGCATCGGCTGTGGCTGGTTTGATTGGCTTTAATATCTTTGCCCCAGAAACGGTTGCCCGGGCGGGAATATTTGCAGTTACCGCGCTGTACGGATTGCCTGCCTTACTCTTTCTGTTTTGCTGGTTCCGAACCCGAAAACCAATTCATCCGAAAGCCACATAGGAATGATTCTACAAGGATGTAATGAACTGTCTCGGCAGCGCCTTGCGCATTCGCTGCTTTTCTCGGCTCACCTTATTCAACCGTCGATCTACCTTGAACAACCAGACTTGTCCCCACCAAAAACTCCGTCCACAGTGTAATTATTGAAGTTAGCAGTCTCGGCTGTGCGGAGCGGTCGGAATGATATGGGAGGCAAGAGAAGAAAGCTTTCAGTGAAAGCCATCGAATCGCTCCGCTTCGCCTCGGGCGACGAAGACCTCGCCGGCGAAAGGTTTCTATTAACGCGGCATCGCCTTACAATGCGCACGCGCGGGAACACTCTACAGGAGACCGGGTGACATGGTGGAAACTTCGGAGATCAAGAAAGCCAGGGCCGAGATTGAACGGTTGAACGAGGAACTGGACGGCCGCGCTATTGAGCGCACGAGAGAATTGGCGGCGGCCAACGAGGAATTAAAGAAGGAAATTGCCGAGCGAAGAAGAATAGAAGATGCTTTGCGCTTGAGTGAGGAGCGCTTTCGCGGAGCGTTCGATCATGCACCGATCGGGATGGCGTTGACCGATCCGGATGGCCGCTGGATCACAGTCAATCGAGCCTTTTGCGAGATGCTTGGTTACTCGGAGCAGGAATTGCAGCCGCGTAGCTTTCAGTCAGTTACCCACCCAGACGATCTTGATGCGAACGTCGAGGCCTTGCGTAGATTGCTCGCCGGCGAGGCCGATACGTACGCGACTGAAAAGCGCTATTTGCATAAAGACGGACGGATCGTCTGGGCCCAACTTAGCACGACTGTGCTCCGAGACCTTGAAGGTCATGCTCTCTACTGCGTCTCGCAGGCGGAGGACATCACCGAGCGCAAGCAGGCGGAAGCAGCGCTGCGCGAGAGCGAAGAGCGTTTGCGGCTGGCGCTGGACGCGGCGCACATGGGCACCTTCGATTGGGACGTGCCACGCAACCGCATCACTTGGTCGCGCTGGCATGAAGAGCTTTGGGGATTCAAGCCCGGCGAGTTCGGTGGCACCTACGAGGCGTTCTCGGAACGTATACATCACGATGACTTGCCGGGCATTAACGCCGAAGTCGCCCGCTGCATCGCCGCCCGCGAGCCGTTTGTGCGCGAGTTCCGCGTGGTTTGGCCGGACGGAAGTGTGCACTGGGTGCAGGGCCGAGGCGAATTTACGTTCGGCGACGACGGCCAGTCTGTGCGGATGCGCGGCGTGGTGGTCGAGACCACCGCGCGCAGGTTGGCAGAGGAGGCGCTGCGCACATCGGAAGAGCGCCTGCGCGTGGGTCTGAATACGGCCAACATCGCGGTCTTCAATCAAGATTTAGACCTGCGCTATACCTGGATGTATCAGCCTCAACTTGGCTACACTTCCGAGCAGGTCATAGGTCATACCGATGCCGAGACTCTTCCTCCAGAAGCGGCCAGGCAAGTGATGGAAATCAAACGGCGTGTGTTGGAAAGCGGGCTGAAAGAACACGCCGAAGTTCCTGTTAGCGTCGGCGGTCAGACTTTCATCTACGATTTGGTCGTAGAACCTCTCCGAGATGCGAACAGCGCCATAATCGGTCTTACTGGTGCATCGCTTGACATCACCGAACGCAAGCGCGTGGAAGAGGCGCTGCGTAAACAAAACGAGTATCTGGCCGCACTGCACGAAACCGCCCTCGGATTGATCAATCACCTGGATTTAGACGAATTGCTCGAAGACATTGTTACCCGAGCGTGCGCGTTGGTAGACATACCGGGCGGATATCTCTACCTAATCGAGCCAGGTGGCACTGAAATGAGGATGAGGGTGGGCGTCGGGACGTCTCGCGACTTCGTCGGCGCTCTCATCAGCAAGGGCCAAGGGGTGGCCGGAACGATCTGGCAGACCCGCCAACCGCTGATGGTGGATGATTATCGAAACTGGGAACACCGCCTAACCCATGCCGGATACGACGTTCTTCGGTTAGTGGGGGCTGTGCCGCTGAGATCAGGTTCACAGGTGGTAGGCGTGCTCGGTGTGGAGTCCACCGAAGATGGTCAAGGCCTCGGCGAGCATCAGATCGAGATCTTGAATCGGTTTGCGCAGTTAGCTTCGATCGCCCTGGACAACGCCCATCTGCATTCGGCTATGCAGCAAGAGTTAGCCGAGCGCAAGCGCGCGGGGGAAGAGTTACGCGCGAGCGAGGAACGCTATCGCGAGCTGTTCGAGCAGGCCAGCGACGTAATCTTCAAAACCGACGCTCGAGGAAACTGGGGCTCTTTCAATCCGGCTGCTGTGAAATTGCTCAAGTATGGTGAGAAAGAGCTGAGGGGTAAGTACTATCTCGACCTGGTTAAGCCTGAATATCGTTCGGCTGTCAAGGGATTCTATCAGGAGCAGTTTCGCACCAAAACACCAAACACGCGTTACGAGTTTCCCGCTATCGCCAAGGATGGAACAGAGGTCTGGATCGAACAGCGCGCCACACTGCTGTTCGAAAATGACCAACCTGCGGGATTCCATCTTGTCGCCAGGGATATCACCGAGCGCAAGCGCTCAGAGGAGGCGCTGCGCGAGAGCGAGGAACGCTATCGCGACCTGGTGGAAAATAGCCGCGAGTTAATCTGCACCCACGATCTGGAGGGGCGGATACTGTCGGCGAACCGCGCGGCTGCTAAGATTCTGGGCGTCGAACCCAGTAACTACATCGTCAAGCGAAACCTTCGCGATGTCCTGGCTCCCGAGGTCCGCGATGAGTTTGACGATTACCTCGCCAGAATCAGCAAGGATGGCTTTGCCGACGGCATCATGCTGGTGCAAACAAGCACCGGGGAACGCCGCTTGTGGGAATATCACAACACGCTGCGCGCCGAAGGAGTCGCCACTCCTATCGTGCGGGGCATGGCCCGCGACATCACGGAACGGAGGCGCGCGGAGGAAGCCATGTCAGATCTTCGTCGTGAACTTGAACTGACGATGAACTCGATGGAAGAAGGCATCCATCGCGTGGACATGCAGGGGAACATTGCGTTTGAAAATCCAGCCGCCGCCCGCATGTTGGGCTGGGAAGTTGCCGAGTTGTTGGGTGAGCCCGCGCACCTGACGATGCACCACACGAGGCAGGATGGAACGACTTATCCGAAGGAGGAGTGTCCTATCTATGCCACGTTGCGCGATGGCATTTCCCGCCGTGGGGCTGACGAAGTGTTTTGGCGGCAGGATGGGACGAGCTTCCCGGTGGAATACATGACCGCTCCGATGCGGAATGATCGAAATGAGATTGTCGCCACAGTAGTTACCTTCCGCGACATCACCGAGCGCAAGCAAGCGGAGGAAGCCCTGCGCGAGAGCGAGGAGCGCTATCGCACCCTGTTTGAAACCGCCCCCGATGGCGTCGGGGTTTTTGATACTCAGTTGAAATTGATAATGGCCAACGGGCGAGCGGTGGAGATGTTCGGGTACAACAACTCGGCGGAGATGATTGGCTTGAGCGCGTTCGACATTATTGCTCCTCAACTCCGAGAGCGGGTCAGGTCGAACGTGAAGAGGGTATTGGAGACGGGTGGCATGCCGCCGATCGAATCAATCGGCGTGAGGAAAGACGGAACGCAATTCGCGGTCGAGTCGAGCGCCACCCTGATCGGGGATCCGCAAGGAAAGCCCATGGCCATTCTCGGCGTCACCAGGGACATCACCGAACGAAAACAAGCCGAGGGACAATTGAGGGCTTCCGAAGAACAGTTGCGCGCGCTTTCGGGGCGGCTTCAGTCGGCGCGGGAAGAAGAAGGCACGCGCATCGCCCGCGAGATTCATGACGAGCTTGGTGGCGCGCTGACCGGACTGAAATGGGATCTTGAAGGAATTGATCAAGTTTTGTCAGGGGCGGGGAACGGCGCTAAGGTTCAGACGGTCCGCGAAAAACTTCGGTACATGACTGGCTTGATGGAGTCAACCATTGATACGATACGACGAATCTCCGCGGAGCTGCGACCGGGCGTGCTTGACGATCTCGGCCTGGTGGCGGCGATTGAATGGCAGGCGCAACAGTTTCAGACGCGCACGGGAATCAAATACGAATTGGTTGCTCGGACGGAGGCGCTTGATTTTGATCGCGAGCGGGCCACAGCAGTCTTTCGGATCTTTCAGGAGATTCTGACGAATGTGATTCGCCATGCGCACGCGCACAAAGTTGATATCGAACTAAAGGAGCACGACGGATATCTCGAATTGCGAGTGAAAGACGACGGTCGCGGAATCACCGAAGACGAAAAGCGCGACGCCCGCTCGCTTGGTCTGGTTGGGATGCGGGAACGCGCGCTCCTGGTAGGCGGCGAAGTCAGCATTAGCGGCATGGCTGGGCTCGGCACAACCGTTATCGCGCGCGTGCCGGTTTAGAGGCGTGGGAAACGGGACGCGGGGGCACGGGGAGCAGGCCCGTTAGGGCCGACATATTCATAGATGAGATGATTCACAATCAACGCAGGCCCGTCGGGCCGGCATAAACCGCGCCATACGGGCCTTTGGGATTAGCAATGCTCAGAATCCTCACCATCGACGATCACGAAGTGGTGCGCGAAGGCATCAAGGGAATCTTTGCGGAGCCAACGGGCTTGGCTGAATTCGGCGAAGCGTGCACCGGCGCTGAAGCTTTGAATCTGGTGCGCGAGCGCGACTGGGACATTGCCGTGCTCGACATTTCACTCGGCGGACGCAGTGGCCTTGAAGTGCTGAAGGAAATCAAACAGCTACGTCCTCGTCTTCCCGTGTTGATGTTGAGCATGCACGCAGAAAAACAGTATGCAATACGCGCATTCAAAGCTGGCGCCTCTGGCTATATCAACAAGGGTAGTTCAAGGGACAAACTGCGCGCGGCGATTCTGAAAGTCATCAAAGGCGGCCGCTACGTGAGCCCGGCGCTCGCGGAGCTAATGATGGCAGACTTATCTGCTTCAGATAAACCTCCGCATGAGACTCTCTCGGATCGCGAGCTGGAAGTGCTGTGCCTGATCGCCTCAGGCAAGACGGTGGGCGAAATCGCCGCACAGCTTGCGCTGAGCGACAAGACCATCAGCACGTATCGCCGGCGCATCCTCGACAAAATGGGCATGAAGACGAACGCCGAACTCACGCATTATGCGATTCGGAACGGGCTGGTGGAGTGAGGGCTGGCGTCGAAACATATGACCTCGAGCATCATTCGGCCAGGCCCGTAGGGCCGAAATCTTTATAACATCGAAACACAATTAATCAACCAGCCCCGTTAGGGGCGACATATTCCGCGATTGTTTGTCGACAAATGCCGATGCAAATGTGTATCAGCGGATCGATGAATATATATGCCGGCCCGACGGACCTGGGTTGAATCTTCATCGGTGGATTCCATAAATATCTCGGCCCTACGGGCCTGGATCTCGCTGTCCTCCCCGTCTCCGCACCTCACTACTTTGTAGGACAAACGCTTACAGCAACCCGCGTCAACACCTTACAAAACTATCAGAGCCAGCCTGATGTTCGTTTCCCGAGTGGCGCCTTATCCTCTTCGCGGTTCGCAGCCAGCGAAATCTCCGGAGGAGGGCAACCAGTTGAAAGTTCTCATCGCCGATGATGCAGCACGGTTGAGGCAGCACCTAAGCGAAGCAATTTCCGCGATTAAGAGAATTGAGAGCGTGGCGCAAGCGCAAGACGTATCTGAGGCCTGCGAGTCAGTGCGGAGATTTCATCATGACCTTGTGCTGCTCGACATTCAGATGCCCGGGGGCAGCGGGATCGACGTCTTGCGAGAGGTAAAACAGAAGAGTCCCGCTACGACTGTCATCATGTTCACCAATTATTCTGATCCGCAGTACCAGCAGAAATGCGTTGAATTGGGAGCAGATCATTTCTTATCAAAATCAAGAGACTTCAAGCAATTGATAAAGATTGTCGAAGAGTTGGCGGTTTCGAAAGGCGCCAATCCGGTTGAATAACGAACGCACATGAAACGTTTCATCATTCAAAAAGTTTATCTCGGCTTTGGCTTGGCGCTGCCGCTCGCCCACGCGGCTGGTTAACCTGAAATCGCTGGAGATTGGGCCATGAACCAAACGACTCCCAAATTCGAAATGCTTCTTTCGCCCCGGCGTCTCTTCTTTAGGGTGCTGGTGGCCGTTTTTCTCGCGGAACTAGTGGTGCACTTCTTTATTTTTCGCGTGGAGAAACTCGTTCTGGGCGGCTTCCCCCAGGAACTTTTGGATTCCGCAACGCTGAGTTTGATGCTCGCGCCGTTTCTGTGGTGGTGGATCATCCGCCCGCTGGGCAGCGCCGCCATGCACGAAAAAATGCTCGCGGCCAAGGTCATCAACACTTCGGTGGACTCCATCATTACGATTGATGACCGCGGCCGGATCACCGCGTTCAATCCGGCTGCCGAGCGGTTGTTTGGCTATGCGAAGCAGGAAGTCCTGGGGCAAAACGTTAACCTGCTCATGCCGCCGCCGGAGCGGGAGCAGCACGACGCGCACCTCGGTCGGTATCTCCGCACCGGGGAGAAGAAGGTCATCGGCCTCGGGCGCGAGTTGGTCGCCCAGCGGAAGGATGGGGCCACGTTCCCGATTTACCTTTCGTTGAGCGAAGCGCGCGATGGCGACCGGCGGATCTTCACAGGCATCGTGCACGACCTCACGGATCGCAAACGGACCGAAAAGGAGCAAGCCCGTCTGACCGCGATTCTCCAGGCGACGACCGACTTGGTTGCTACTGCCGACCTGAAAGGGTTTGTGCAGTATATCAATCAGGCCGGTCGGAAGATGCTGGGACTCGGTGAAGATCAAGATGTCACCAACACGCGCATCGCTGATTATCACGCCGAATGGGCTGCCTCGATTGTGACGAACGTAGGCATCCCTGCTGCCATCGAGAGAGGCTTCTGGAGGGGGGACACAGCACTTCTGAGCCCCGACGGGCGAGAGATACCAGTATCGCAAGTCATCATCGCACACACAGCGCCCGATGGAACCATTGAGTACCTCTCGACCATCGGGCGTGACATCACCGAGCGCTCGCAGGCGCAGGACAAAATTCGAAAGCTGAATAAAGAACTGGAAAAGCAAATCATGGAGGTGCGCAGGGCCGAAGAGAGATATCACTCAATTTTCGAAAATGCGGTGGAGGGAATCTTTCAAACCACGGCTGACGGAAGATTCATTGCCGCCAACCCGGCGATGGCGCGATTGTTGGGATACGACTCGCCTGGGGATTTGATGGCGTCCGTGACGGACGCCAAGAGCGATGTATACGTGGATCAAGGTAGCCGGGCAGAGTTTGAACGCCAGCTGCAAGAAAGCGACAGAGTGTCAGGTCTCGAGCTGAAGTACTGGCGCAAGGATGGAAGCCTGGTCGTCGTCTCTGAAAGCGCGCGCGCAGTCCGCGATGAAAGCGGTACGCTGCTTTATTACGAGGGTATCGCCGAAGACATTACCGAGCGCAAGCGGGGTGAAGAGCGGCTCGCTGCGCAATACCTTGTTACTCGCGCTCTGGCTGATTCAGTCACGCTCGCCGAGGCCACGCCAAAGATCCTCCGAGCGCTGTGCGAGACCCTTGGCTGGGTATGGGGCGCCCTCTGGATCGTTGATCGCGAAGCCAACGTGCTCCGCTGCCACGAAGTCTGCCATGATCCCTCCGCTGAAATGGCGCAGTTTGAAACGGCCAGTCGAGAATTGACGTTTGCGCCGGGCGTCGGTTTACCGGGGCGCGTTTGGGCCGATGGAAAGCCCGCCCGGGTTGCCGATGTCGCTCAAGATAAGAATTTTTTGCGAGCTGCGATCGCGGCCAGGGAGAATTTACACAGCGCTCTTGCCATTCCCATAGAAGTTGGCTCAAAAGTTCTCGGGGTAATGGAGTTCTTTCGTAGGGCGATACGAGAGCCAGACCCGGAATGCCTGGCAGTGATGGCCACAGTCAGCAGCAAGATCGGTCAGTTCATCGAGCGCAAGCGGGCCGAAGAGGCGCTCCGTGAGAGCGAGGAACGCTATCGTGATCTGGTCGAAAACGCGCACGACATTATTTATTCACACGACCTGCACGGAAATTACGTCTCGACAAATAAAGCCGGGGAGCAGATCAGCGGATACACTCGCGAGGAAGCCCTCAAGTTGAATTTCGTGGATACGGTGGCGCCCGAGTATCTCGAGACCGCGCGCCTGATGCTCGCCCGCAAACTCGCGGGCGCGACAACCACGGCGTATGAGTTGGAGGTGATTGCGAAAGATGGCCACCGCATCCCGGTCGAAGTCAATACCCGGCTGGTGCTGCGAGATGGCGTTCCGGTCGGCGTGCAAGGTATCGCCCGCGACGTTACTGAACGCAAGCGCACGGAGGCCGACCTTGTGCGCCTGGCGGCGGCCGTCGAACAAACCGCTGATAGCGTCGTCATCACCGACCCGAAAGGCAATATTCAGTACGTCAACCCTGCCTTCGAGCGCATTACTGGCTATGCGAAGGAAGAAGCGCTTGATCAGAGTTCGCGAATTTTGAGGAGTGGCAAGACGGACCAGGCCGTCTACAAAGAACTATGGGAAACGATCACGCGGGGCGAAGTGTGGGTGGGCCAACTCACCAACCGAAAGAAGGATGGAACGCTCTTCGAAGAACGCGTGACCATCTCTCCGGTCCGTGACAAAACCGACCGCATCGTTAACTACATCGCGGTCAAGCAGGACATCTCAGACCTTATCAAGCTTGAGGAACAACTTCGCCAGTCGCAGAAGATGGAAGCTATCGGCCAACTGGCGGGAGGCGTGGCCCACGACTTCAACAATCTGCTTACGGCGATTAATGGTTACAGCGGTCTGGCGCTACAGCGCATTGACGACAATCATCCGCTGAAGGGTTACCTAGAAGAGATCAAGAAGGCTGGTGACCGGGCGGCGAATCTTACGCGCCAACTGCTGGCCTTCGGACGCAAGCAGATCCTGCAGCCGCTCCCGATTAATCTGAACGACGTGGTCACGGATATGAACAAGATGCTGCGGCGATTGATTGGCGAAGATATTGAGTTGACGGCCAAACTCGATCCGGCGCTGAAAAAGATAAAGGCCGATCCCGGACAGATCGAACAGGTCCTGGTTAATCTGATCGTGAACGCCAGAGATGCAATGCCGCAGGGCGGCAACCTGACGATTGAGACAGTGGGTGTCGATCTTGATCAGGATTATGCCAACAGGCACGTAGGGGTCGTGCCCGGCAGTTACGTGATGCTTGCGGTCAGCGATACGGGCACCGGCATGGACGAAGACACGCAAGCTCGCATCTTCGATCCCTTCTTTACTACTAAAGAGAAAGGAAAAGGAACCGGGCTCGGGCTATCGACGGTCTACGGCATAGTCAAACAGAGCGGCGGTAACATCTGGGTCTATAGCGAGCTTGGCCATGGGACCACCTTCAAGGTCTACCTCCCGGAGTTGGCAGCCGGCTCGCAAAAAACCGAAGCCGTGGCAGTTGAATCACCTATACCCGGCGGATCAGAAACCATTCTGCTGGTGGAAGACGAAGATGTGGTCCGTGGCCTGGCCCGTAAGATTCTGGAGCACGCGGGCTATAACGTTTTGGAGGCGAGCCGCGGCGAAGAAGCTATTCGTTTGTGTCTTGAACGGGCAGAGCCGATTGATTTGTTACTTACCGACGTGGTCATGCCTGAGACCAGCGGCAAAGAGGTTGCTGATCGTTTGACCAAACTCTTTCCCGGATTGAGGGTGCTGTTCATGTCCGGCTACACCGACGAAGCCATTGTTCATCATGGCGTGCTGGATTCGAATGTTGAATTCATCCAAAAACCATTCACGCCGGGAGCGCTGGTCAGGAAGGTGCGCGCGGTCCTGGATTCCGAGTTGGTAATCGGTGATTCCGTCTCTCTGCTCCCAAAGGGAGAGGGCGAAATTGAAGTCGAACATGAACATCATGACGCGTGAGAACTCTGAAAAACCGACGATCCTGATCATCGACGACGATGAGCAGATTCGTCGTTTGCTCAAGGACCTGTTGAGCCCGAACGGCGACTGCACAGCCGTGGCCTCTGCTGAAGACGCGCTGGCAATCCTGAAGAGCATTAACTTCAATCTCGTGATCAGCGACATAAACATGGGAGGGATTAGCGGTCTGGATCTGGTCCCGCTCGTTTTGGAACAAACCCCGGACACGGTCGTCGTGATGATCAGTGGACAAAGCACCATCGACTTCGCTATCGAAGCCATGCGCGCGGGCGCGTTTGATTACATCACCAAGCCTTTGGATCTTCGGCTGGTCCAGACCGCGGTTAGCCGCGCGCTCGCACATCATCATTTGTTAACGCAGAAGCGCCGGTATGAAAACCATCTTGAGGAGCTGGTCAAAGAGCGCACTGCCGAGATCGAACATCTCGCTTATCACGACGGGCTGACGAATCTCCCCAATCGAGTTCTGTTTGCGGATCGTTGTACCCAGGCGTTGGCCATTGCCGAGCGCAGCCAGAATCTGGTCGCGGTGATGCTGGTGTCAATTGATCGATTCAAGAAGGTTACCGAAAGCCTCGGGCACGCGGCCGGCGATGCCGTGTTGACTGAGGCCGCGGCCCGCCTGCAAGGTTGCGTCACGAATGGCGATACCGTCGCGCGTTTTGAAGGCGACGAGTTCGCGCTGTTATTAACTCATGTCGCTGAAACCGGAGATCTGACTGAGGTCGCTCGCGCCATTGATGAGGTGTTCAAGGCGCCTTTCCACCTTGGCGGGCAAGAGGTGTACGTGACCACCAGCGCGGGGATCAGTCTGTTTCCTTCTAACGGCGAGGACAGCAGCACCATTTTGAGGAATGCAGTGGCGGCGCTGTATCGAGCCAAGAAGCAGGGCGGTAACAACTATCAATTTTATGCCGCCGACATGAATGCTCTGGCGCTCAAACGCCTGGCGCTTGAGACCAGCATGCGCCGCGCTATCGAGAACGGCGAGTTTATCACCTATTACCAACCAGTGGTGAATCTGGCTTCGGGTGCGGTCGTGGGGCTCGAGGCGCTGGTTCGCTGGCAGCACCCGGAATTGGGACTGCTCTTACCCGGACATTTCATTGGTCTGGCCGAAGACACCGGGTTGATCCTGGAGATTAGCGACTTTGTAATGCGCGCTGCCTGCATTCAGACCCGAGCCTGGCAGGATCGGGGGCTGGGCCGGCTGCGCATTGCGGTAAATATTTCAGCCCGGCATTTTCAACAAAAGGATTTTCTCGATCGACTGTTGGAAATCCTCGGCGAGACCAGACTCGACCCCACCTGTCTTGAGCTCGAGCTGACCGAAACTTCGATCATGGAGAATACGGAATCAGCGGTGAAACTTCTGACGCAGCTTAGAAAGCTGGGTGTTAGGGTGGCTATTGATGATTTTGGTACGGGGTATTCGTCCCTCAGCTATCTGAAACGTCTTCCCATCGACACGGTGAAACTGGATCGCTCGTTTGTCAAAGGCGCCAGCACGGATCCGGACGATGCCGCGCTGGTAATGGCGATCGTGACCTTAGCGCACAACCTGAAACTCAGAGTAATTGCCGAAGGCGTGGAAACAGAAGAGCAGGCCGTGTTCTTACGGTTGCTTAGATGCGACGAAGCTCAGGGTTTTCTTTTCGGCAAGCCTATGCCGCCCGAGGTTTTTGAGTCTTCCATGACAGTCGATCCAAAACGGAAACTACACGTTCTTTCAAATTCATCGCGGCGGGACAGCAAAAAGTTCATGAGCGTGGTCAACGAATAGCATGACGGATCCAACTTTACACGCGTTAGTGATTGACGACGAGCAGCCGGTGCGGGACTTTGTCTGCACTGTGTTGGAGAATGACGGCTGGAAAGTAAGTCGCGCGGCCTCGGCCGAAGACGCCTTTGAAATCTTAGGGCAGGAGAAGTGGCCCATAGTTTTTTGCGACGTAATGCTGGGCGGCGCCGACGGCTTTGCCGTGCTGCGACGTTTCAAAGAAGAGCTTCCGGAAACCAAAGTGGTCCTGATGACCGGGCACGGTAACGCGGTGGGGGCCCTGGATGCCACGGCCTTTGGCGCTTATGACTATCTCCTGAAACCGTTTGGCGTTGAAGAGCTGCAATCACTGTCCGCGGCTTTGCGTGATCAGATAACCAGCCGGCCTCACCGGGTGTCAATCGGAAAACGGGCCGCCACACAATCGTCGGACATAGATCTGATTGGCCGCAGTCACGCGTTCATCGAAGTGATGAAACAGGTGGGCCGCGTTGCCACGACAAGTTTGCCGGTATTCTTAACCGGTGAATCCGGTACCGGGAAAGAGTTGGTGGCCTCGACGCTTCACCGTCGCAGCGGCCGAGCCGACAAGACTTTCGTAGCGGTCAATTGCGGCGCGATACCCGCGGAGTTGATCGAGTCCGAGTTGTTCGGACATGTGAAAGGATCGTTTACGGGCGCCGATCGCGATCGACGTGGTTTGTGGGAAGAAGCCAACGAAGGGACTGTGTTCCTCGATGAGATCACGGAAACCAGTTTGCCGTTCCAGGTAAAACTTTTGCGCGTCTTGCAGGAAGGCGAAGTGCGTCGGGTCGGTTCAAACCAGACGCAGCGAGTCACCGCCAGGGTAATCGCCGCCAGTAATCGCGATGTCGAAGCCGAAGTGAAAGCCGGAAGATTCCGCGAAGACCTGTACTATCGCCTGAATGCGGTCTCGATCATCCTGCCTCCTTTACGTGAGCGCCGC
This sequence comes from Blastocatellia bacterium, assembly GCA_003168335.1. Lineage (GTDB taxonomy): Bacteria > Acidobacteriota > Blastocatellia > Pyrinomonadales > Pyrinomonadaceae > UBA11740. The sequence goes on from PMSM01000005.1 coordinate 398,413, forward strand.
GAGGACATTCCGCCGCTGGCGCAGGCCTTCGCTGACCGAGTTTATTCATTAGGCCCGGCGGTTCGTTTCTCGTCCGAAGCCCTCGAACTGCTGCAGAGGTACTCCTGGCCCGGGAACATTCGCGAGCTTGAGAACGCCGTGGTGCGGGCGGCGGCGATGTGTGACGGATTGATCCGAGTTCAGGATCTCCCGGAACGCATCCGCGATTTCCAGAAGCAGCCTGACCACCAGATTGTGGTGGGACAGATTGAGCCGAAACAACAGGAAGAGTGGCCCACGCTGGCTGAGGTCGAAGGGCGCCACGTGGCGCGCGTGCTGGCCCACACGGGTGGCAACAAGCAGGCAGCGTCGCGAGCCCTGGGAGTCGATCGCAAGACCCTCGACCGCATGATCAAACGACACGCCATAAGTTTCAAGAGAGGATCGGGCCTCAGTTGGCTGGGTCGGGATCAGGCAATTACGTCGGGTCGATGAGGACCTCGCGAAGATGGTTAATCAACGGTGGCACAAGGTTCAGTTATCTCGGAGAGCCCAGGCCCTCTCGAATATTAACAGCCGCCTGACGATGCAGGTCTTCCTGGTTGACGAGCCAGAGATCAAATCTCTGCTGGTTGAAAGAACCGGCAACAGCGAAAAGATCTTTGGACCACGATCGCCACTGGAAAAGTTTGGACTGGCGAAGTCAGCAATCGGGCAAAGGATGGGATCAATCTGCGGTGCAAGACGCCTGCCGCTCCCACCTCATAACCCCTGGACACAGTAATGCAACAGATAAATCCCAAATCTTCTCATAACACTCTCGAAGCACGACCTTCGGCCCCTCCCAGGTGGCATCGCGTCTATTACATTTTAGCTGCTTTTAATGTACTGGTCGTCATGGTGGGTCTTTTTCTTACTCATCAGATACATAGAATTTACGATAATTCCGTCGAGGTAAATCAGCAGTGGGTCGAGCAACGCAATCGGATCGCTGATCTGGGCACATGGGCTGGTGCTGTTGATGCCCCGGGAAATGATGTTTTCGATTCCCACGACGTGGAGCGCGAGTCTGCCAGGATGCAGGCAGCGCTGCGGGTTTTCAACGAGCGGATGGCAGTGGTGGAGAAAGAGCTACTCGCTCAAGTTGAAACAAGAGACGGGAGTGATGCAGCGATCCAACCGACATTCGACAAACTTCCCAGGGATTTGGCGGCAATCAAGATTGCCATGGCGGAGATGACCAATGAGGCCGAAGTAATCTTTTCCTACTTCCAGAAACATCAACCAGAGATGGCTGGAACGCGTATGGCGACAATGGATCGGAAGTATGCCCAGGTGGTCGCATCCCTCTCTCAGTTTGGTGAGCATATCAGCGAGATCCAGGAGAAACTCTTCAAAAAAGAGACACAGTCAGCTGATTCTCTCAACAAGTTTGAGTACCTACTCGGCTCATTCATTCTTCTGATGGTCTGCGGAGCCGTAGTCCATGGCTACAAGATCAAAAATCAGATTGACGCCGGAGTGCGCGAAAAAGAAGGCTTCCTGCAAGAGCTACAGGCGAAAATAATCGAGCGCAAAGCGATCGAGTCTGCTTTGCGCGAAAGCGAGGAGAAATACCGCGACCTGTTTGAAAACGCCAACGACATTATCTACACCCACGACCTCGAGGGTAATTACACCTCAGTTAATAAGGCGTGCGAAACGATCGCCGGCTACACACACGATGAGTCCCTCAAGATGAACGTCTCTCAGGTAATCGCGCCTGAGTATCTGGCCATGGCCAGGAATATGGTGGCACTCAAGGCCACCGATGTGGCGCCGTCCGTTTATGAACTCGAGATAATCCACAAAGACGGTCATCGGGTGGTGCTCGAGATCAACTCTCGTCTGACCTATGAAGGTACCCGGCCCACCGGAGTGCAGGGCATGGCCCGTGACATCACCGAGCGCAAGCGGGCGGAGTTAGAACGGCAGGTCATCTTTGAAATAGTCGGGGGAGTTATCGCGACGGCTAGTCTGGATGAGTTGTTTAATCTCGTTCACGCCTCAATCGGCAAACTTCTTTCGGCGGAGAATTGCTTCGTTGCGCTTTACGATAAGACATCCGACCTTGTCCACATCCCTTTCTGTAAAGACGAGTTTGATCCGGTCGCTGCACCCCAAAAACTCGGCAGGGGGCTTACCGCTTTTGTTTTGCGCAGCGGGCGTCCGATGTTTCTGACTCCTGAGCTTATTCAAGAACTAGTGTTAAAAGGCGAAATCGAATTGGTAGGAACGCTTCCCGCTGCCTGGTTAGGTGTACCGCTTCGAACATCGACCGACATTATTGGTGTGCTTGTCGTCCAACACTATGAAGACAAAGATGCCTACAGCCAGCGCGACCTTGAGTTCCTCTCTGCCGTCGGAGATCAGATCGCCCTGGCTATTGCGCGTAAACGAACCGAAGAAGCGTTAAAGGAAAGTGGACAGCGTTTTCGTGATCTCTTCGAAAATGCCAATGACGTAATTTACACCACCGATTTTGACGGGAATTTCACTTCACTCAACAAGAGCGGCGAACAAATGACGGGATATACCCGTGAAGAAGCTCTCCATCTCAACTTCTCTCAGGTCGTCTCACCGGAGACACTCAAACTAGTGCAAGGGATGGTCGAGCGCAAGCTCAAGAGCCATGACGAAACTGTCTACGAGGTAGAGTTTTTCAAGAAGGGTGGCGAGCCTTTGCTGGTAGAGGTCAGTTCGCGAGCGATCTACAAAAATGGCAAGCCCATCGGCATTCAGGGCATTGGCCGCGATATCACCCAAAGGAAACAGGTTGAAGCCGAACTAAACCTGGCACGCGATGCGGCGATCGAATCAGTGCGGCTCAAATCAGAGTTCCTGGCCAACATGAGTCACGAGATTCGCACGCCGATGATCGGCATGACCGGGCTCTTACTGGACACCGACCTGGACGAAGAGCAACGCGACTGTGCTGAGACGATTCGCACCAGTGGCGAAGCGCTCCTGACGATCATCAACGACATCCTGGACTTCTCGAAAATAGAAGCCGGCAAACTTCAATTCGAGACGCTTGATTTCCTGCTGAACAACGCCGTCGAGGACACGATCGAATTACTCGCCGAGCGGGCCCATCAGAAGAAGATCGAGTTTGCCTCCC
>PMSM01000001.1 GCA_003168335.1 Blastocatellia bacterium
GTCGCTACCGCTCCCGGTACTGACTCCATCCCGAGCACTAGACTGGGGTCAGGCGTGCGCAAGTCTCCTCTCCCTTTGGGAAAGGATTCTCCCTTCTCCCCTTGTGAGAAGGGGTGGGAAGAGGGTGCAACGCATGAGGGTGCGAGCTTGAATCGCAGGCGAGCGGTTAAGGCGGCTTGCCGCTCCCCAGTGCGGTGAGGCTTGCTTCACCGACAAGCCAATGGAACCCTTCGAGCGAGGCTACGCCTCGCGTAGGAGGCGCAGCCTCCACAGTCCTTAAAGGAAATCTGCACGGTAAGCCAAGGCTTACCGCACTGGAGAGCGGCAAACCGCATAAATGTAGACGCTCGATCCTTAGCCGTTCTTCGATGATGCCAGCGCGTAGATCCCTTGCCTGAGGCGGATCGCATATCCTTCATCTACCAGTTGATGGTTTCCGGAGCCCGCTTCAACGCGGCTCAAACCCGAAGCGCGCGCTGTCTCGCCGAGTACCGACATCCCGGCGCCCGCCAGATATGCCCGAGCGATCTCTCGCAGTGCCGTCTTGCGCCTGGCGGCCACGCCTGTTGTGTCGCTCGGTTTTCTCAGCTCTTCCGGGAAACGATCTTCGGCCAGGGTCCAGATGTAGGAAAACGGTTGATAAATGACATCCTGCGGGATCACCTTCATCCGGCGTTGTAACTCATCGAGGGCGCGTGTGAATGCCGCACGTTCGGTGACTCCGCTTTCCGCGCGCAGATCGCCCGTGGCCAGGTCGTGTTCACGCCGGAGCACTTTGAGAATACGCTGGGCTGCATCTGACAATAATTGTGGCTCGTCTTTCCGCCGTGGCATCCACACCGCGGCAAAATGGCTTATCAAAGCCGGCGCGACAAACATCGAGCGACCGCCCGCGAGTTTCGCGTAGTAAACGCGACCGCGGCGCATGACTTCGTCCTTGAGGTACCAGGTGAGCCGCGTCTCTTCGTCCTTCTGGACATTGCGGGGCAAACTAACATCGCGGCGACCGCACACTGCGATGTACAACGATGGACCTGCGCGACGGGTATCTGTCAGCGTATTTGCAAAGCCCACGTCTTCGATGAAACGTTCGGCGTCAATAGCTGATTCAATGCGGAGGTCTTCGTCACGGCGCCACATGCGGTCGCGATGGAGTTCGATCTGTTCGGGGAGAGGCGGAGTAGTCATTGGGTTAATGAATGGATCAATGTACCAATGGATCAGTGAATCAATCGGAGCAAATCGCAGGCCTGACCCCGGTTGCAGGTTCCAGATTTATCCGTTTCCCCCCGCATCATCAATCTTGATTCGAAATGAGCTCGGCGGCTGGATTCGTACCGAGTACGCCGCTGCGAAAGACCATTCTCTTGTATGTGTTTGTGAACCGAACGCGAAACAGCCAGAAAATCATCAATATCAGTGGCAGAATAGCCGGGACAAAAAGGACGTTTGTTTTTCGTATGAAAGCAGGGAATACTTGTGGCTGTCCTATGAAGAAGGACCCGGTGGCGATAAACAGCCCAAAGCACATGCGCCACAGATGACGCACGATTCGCTGTTTACCGAAAACACCGCCGCGCACGAGCATGCGAACGTCCCCCACAGCGGAAAGTAGAGCCACGAAACCAAGAAAAAAGAACATCCCAGCGGGAACTCCACGTATTGGGGTTCTTACAGCTTCGAACCCATAGGTCACGATGACAACTCCGACCGCGATCACAACCAGAAGCGCACCCCAGTCGAAGAGGCTCGTCTCCCCGTTTCTGCGCTTGGCGGTCATCCATGCCGTTGCCACCAGATAGAACGTTAGGATGCCGCCGAAAACGTTATGCATTTCGTGTTTCATGAACGCCAGGTATACCGCGGCTGTAGCCAAGGTCAGCATGGATACGAAAAAAATATTCCCGGCCATGCGATGCCGGTGGGAGCCTTTGCGGAACGACATTGCGGCCGCCCCGGACAGCAACCCTACGAGGCCGGCGCAAATATGCAGAACTAGTATTGGTAATCGCATTGTTAGCACTTCTTTCGGTCTGAGGTTACGTCGCCCCGCAGTAGGCCCACGCCTCGGTTTACTTCTTCGGCGACCCTGGGAGGAACCCCGGCTCGCTCGTTGGAGGGACGATGTTCTTTAGCCGCATGTAGGTGACGAGGTTGCCGTAGTGCTCGGTCATGTGCAAGATGTTGCCGTTCAGCAAGGCCAATTTCGTTGAGGGCATTCCCATAAACTTTACCAATATTGCACCGGACGTGTCGGTCATGCCCTCGTAGGCGGGGTCACAGTAGGCGAACACATCTTTGAGGGCGGCGATTAGATCGGCTTTCGAGGTTTTGGTCTTCTCGTTGTTAGGATTCGGATCCTTCTCGCCACGAACCTTGGAACAAAAACTGTACGCGACGTCCGTTACGTGTCCAAGAATCTGGCCATATGTGCGGACTGCCTCCGTGGGCCTGAAGCCATAATTTTCTTCGGGCATCTTTTCGGCCGAGCGAAGTAGGATGAGCTTCATCCCTCCGTAGACGAATTTATTGTGCGTGCTGAATGGATTATCCTGGGTCGCTGGGGCGGCCGGTTTCGATGGCTCCTGGGAAAACGCGACGGCGGCCGTCGCAACAAGGCAGATCAAGAGTGTCAGTTTTCGCATTGGTTCTCCTTCTCGAATGATTATGGAATCTGCGCCGATTGATCGGACCATGTGCAGATTCCTCATGCTGCATAGCCAGGAGAACTCTCTGCTGAAAATCCTTCCACCTATGAAACGCTCCCAGGTACAGGATCATTAACACTGGAAACGAGAAACGTATTCCGACTTGAATGAATTGTTAGATGGCTTGTACAGCATTAGACTCGGAACAAAAAATCGGGGTCAGGCCTGCGATTCTGCGATCTTGCTTGACGCTAAGCGGCGATAAGATTTCCCTGGCCAGCATTTGCATTCATCAACCGCAAAGATCAATTACACGTCATGCCAAGAAGTTCGGAACATTGATTATTGAACAATCGCAGAATCGAAGGCCTGACCCCGGTTTCGATTTCGTACAACGATGGACCTGCGCGACGGGCATCTGTCAGCGTATTTGCAAGGCCTACGTCGTCGATGAAACGTTCGGCGTCAACAGCGCTTTCAATGCGGAGGTCTTCGTCGCGCCGCCACATGCGGTCGCGATGGAGTTCGATCTGTTCGGGGAGAGGCGGAGTAGTCATTGGGTTAAGGGCGGCGGGATCAGCAAAAGGGAACATCTGGTTGGATAGCGCTCGAGACTCGCACAATCGCAAGCCGGACCCCGGGTTCGATTTCGAAAGCCCCGGTTACCCCAGGGCTCTCTTCCTAATTGCCAGTTGGTGTTCTCTGGTTATTATTGTTGTTCTCAGGTCCTTTCTTTGGAATCATGCAGACTTTGGTGTGTTCCAGGAGTACGAGGTCGAAGATTGCATCTTTACTGATTTCAACATCAGTTCCGGCCAGCAGATTTCCCAAGTCCTTTGCAACTTGAAAGAAACTAGTGGCGGCTATGAATGTGGTGTCATTGTTTTTTGGTACGAAACTGATAGCAGTGCCCGCCCCTCCCGCTATTGCCGTCACTGCCGCAGAAACCGCCGCATCACCCCTTCCAGCAACGCAGTTGGACCTTTGGGGGTCGTAGGGCTGGCAGGGCTTACTAACACGCTTGTTTCGGCGCGCTAATTCTTTCTCGCTTAAGCCGGCCTCACTCGGAGTGAGATCTGGGTGTCGCGCAATACCCATTTCTATTTTTCGATTGTCCCATGTCAGTAGCGGTTCAAGGGCAATTTCTAGTTTTCCTCGAACGAGTGGGAAACGCCGTGTCTCGCGGCGGGTGACGACGGCATATATTGAAGTGTTTTTTGGAAAAGCTTCCTGGGGGAACTCTTCCATTGTGTAAATGGGTTCCATAGTATTGAATTCTACATAGTCGGCGACTCGTGCCGTTGCACTGCTCGTCCCGGTTACTACCTTAATCTTGTATGGCTTTCTAAAAAGGATTTCTTTTTCGTCCTTACAAGGGTTCGTTGGATCCACTGCTGGTGATGGTGATGGCTGTGGTGATGGCTGAGCTGTGGGTGATTGTCCACATGCAATGGTTGCAAACATAAGAATTGAGACGAGAAGGAGGTATTTCATGGGATGACTCCTATCAGAGGTAATAGGTAGAGCAGCCCCCTTTTAATGCAAAGCTAGTTGCAAGTCAATGCAAAGCTAGTTGCAAGTCGATTTTTATTCACAGGGATCGGGGGCAGGCCTGCGATTCTGCAATTCTCGAAGGTGAAGTGATCTCTCCGCTGAATTCCAGTATGACGCAGCTTAAGCAACATCTATCGGGAGGCTAAGGATTGAAAATCGCAGAATCCCAGGCCAGACTCCCGTTTGTGTTACGGAAACCCGGTCGGGGTCAGGCCTGCGACTTTTGCGATTCTCAATCGTTGCCTCGGGTAAGCGAGAGTATTCACAACCTGGAATCGCACGAATCGCAGGCCTGACACCAGTTTCGGCTTTTCAATCCCGATGTAGGAACGACGGACCAGCGCGACGGGTATCTGTCAGCGTATGGCTCCCTCTCCCACTGGGAGAGGGCTGGGGTGAGGGAGCGCAGCTTGGCAAAGCCCACGTCTTCGATGAACGTTCGGCGTCAACAGCGCTTTCAATGCAGAGGTCTTCGTCGCGGCGCCACATACGGTCGCGATGGAGTTCGATCTGTTCGGGGAGAGCCGGGGTCAGGCCAGCGATTTTGCGATTCTAGACCGCTGGCCCCGAGATAATCAACAATACAACAGTGGCGAGTATTGAGATTCGCAAATCGCAAGCCTGATCCAAGTCTCCGTTTCCATCGAGCATGCTGAATAAACTTACCATCCCACCTTTTCCGTAAGACTCGAATCTTTTCTCTCTTGTCGTTCTTTTCTAGAGGCCTTGAGCGCCTGCTTTAATTCCTTCTCCAAAAGGTCGAAGTCTTGTCGAAGATAATTTAGATCGGCCAGGGTTGGCGGATTCTCCCTTTGTTGATCGCTGCGGTTATGCGCAAGTATGACTTCGGAGATTCTACCGTGGAGGTCAACGATCTTTAGAGCGGATGCTTGGTCGAAAACTACCTCCTCAAGGTTCTGCACTTTGATATGATCGTTGTACCTTTCGATCGTGCCCGCGAAAAGCACTTCTTCAATCAAAGCCTCACAAGCGCTTCTTAGATAGTCGAGAGCCACACCTAAGGCGCGTTCTTGTTCCTTTGCGCCAAGTAAGCCAAACTCTTTTACGGCCCCAGCGGAGTCAGTTTTCAGACTTGATAGAGACGAAAGCCTCGGACTAGTGTTTTCTTCAACACAACCGGGTACGCCATTAACTTTCCTCATCCAGTGGGCGACAACATCAATCGCGTTTTTGCCCGCGTGCTTTACCATTTGACTCATGAAAACTATGTCATGAGTAAAAACAACAACTTGCCTCTGCGCTGCCTCGACTACTAACCTGAGAGCAATCTTGTCCTTTCGCTCATGATCCAAGGAGGTGACTGGATCATCAAAGATGATGCCGCAGTTGTTTTTGTCGAGCTGGACTTCAGTGAGGAAGTCCGCAATCGAACAAACATTCTGTTCTCCTTCGCTCAAAATTTGACTCGGGCTGTAATCTTCAGCAAAGTTCAGCCGATACTCTTTTTTGGTATTTCCCTGATCCCCACTCGTAATCATGAACAAGTCGAAATCGCAACCAAGCTTTGCGAGTTCCTGATTGAACACGCCTTCGTAATTATGCAGCACTCCAACAAGAAAGGACTCAGTACGCTTTTTGGTCGTCGCCATTTTTATACCGCCGAAGTTAACGCCAGCTGCTTTGGAGGACCAATTGAGGTATGCAATGTATTCCAATCCTGCATCCTTTACCCCGGAGACTTTCTGCTTGTGCTTTAGGGAGTTTAGTTCAGTAGTTAAGGTTGCTATTTGACCTGTGGGATCAATCAGTTCCGTTTCCTCAAGTTCCTTTCTAGCGATTATCTCGTCAATTCTTGCGAGATCAACCGTAGGTACGTGGTCGCCACTCACTTCTGCGGAAGTGTCGATTCCTGTTAACCAATCGTTTAGAATCTCTTCTAAGGCATGGAACTTCGTTCTCAGATCTGCCAAATAGACTGGGTCTTCGTCGTTGAGGATTCTCACGCCTGCATCCGTCGGGAGGAATCGAGGGTACAGCGCTTTCGTGGATTGGAATTCCCGTAAAACCGCTGACTGTTCTCGTACCAATTGATCGAGCTCAGCCTCCGCTTTACTGTCAAGGAATTGCCAATACTTCTCGAGCAGAATACCGGCATCCGCAATTAATTCTTGATGGCACAACATGCAGTGCGTCGGCTCCCTGCCATCATTTGCTTTTCGTTCCGCTTCGACAAGAAGTTTGGCCGCGGTAATTAGAGATTTCCATTCAGCGCTTCCGATTGTTTTGAAGATGCCGTCATCAAAGCTCTTAACACTTATACTCTCTGCGATCCGTTTTTTTTCAAGGATTTCACTGACTATCCGATTAACCTCGTGAGCGCTTGCCGTGGCAAGACGGTGAACGACAGCATTAAGTGAAGTCTTCAGCGCGGCAAGATTCTGACGATCGGCAGCAAGCTGAACCTTCTTCTTTGGAATATCCAGCTTTTTCTTTTCTTCGATACTCTTTTCCAAATTAGCCATTTTGACGCCATCGATTTGGAGTTGGAAATTTGCATACTGAAGAAAGTCGATGTCTTTAGTTGTTTCGTCTATTCCCTTGCAAAACCCTGCTATAGCCGAAGTGTCATCATTAATAAACATAGCCTGAAAGGGGTTATCTTTCTTCCGCGCGTTCCGCTCGTTGGTTAGTCGTTCCTCCATTTTCGAAATGGCATCAGCAACCTTATCGAATATTTTGATCTGAGCAGGCGTAAAACTAACCTGATTGGACTGATCCAGATGAATCAAAACGCTTTCGGAGTCGAAGACTGAAAAGCGCTTGAGTTCGTCGTTGTTGTCGCCGAGAGAATAGTTGATCTCATTCGAATTACCCCATCCATCCTTAATTACGAATGTAGCCCTTGGCTTGGACGGAGATTCCGCCGCAGACTTTACGTCAGGTAATATTTCCCGTTCCCCGCGTGAGAAGCATGCGTTGCACAGCAACCGGCCGATCCCACTCTTGCCGCTGGCGTTGCTGCCATAGACCAGTGTCAGTTGAGATCCGAATTTGATCGAACAGTGTTCAGAGAGTGCGTTAACATTGGCGAAATCTCTTACCTCTAGTACCGTTATTTTGGCATTTGCGATGGTAACTTCGGGAAGGAACCTTATCCCGCTTCTGAAGTCAATCGGCTCGGGCTTGCGTTTCGGAGTCTCAACCAATCCCAAATGCTCAAGAAGAAATTGATAACAGACGTTGAGATCTTCATCCGTCAATGCGTCTTTTTCGAAATTCACTTTCCAAACGTACTGCTCCCAAAAAGGTTTGTTGGATAACCAGATTTCTAAACTTTCGACGGGTGTATCGGCCTCTGAACTCATGGTGTGGTGCTCCTGTGAAGTATTAGGGATTAATATGAGAGTCTGTCACGATGCAATTATCGCCACTGGTGTGTCATTAGTCGAGTCGATAATTGGGGTAAAAACCTCGGAAGGGATGAGGCCGAACGGGAAAATAGGATCCCTGCGAATAGGGATCCATGCGAATGGGGACAGGCCTTCGATTCTGCGATTCTCGCCGGTGAAGCGATCGCTCCTCATAACTCCAGGATGACTCGGCTTAAGCAACATCTATCGAGAGGTTGAGGATCTGAGAATCGCAGAATCGAATATTCGAAACATTGGGGTCAGGCCTGCGATTCGTGCGATTTTCAAGTATCTCTTAAGAAGACCGACGGCATTATCATATTGGATTAGTACCACTGAGAACGCCTGCGATCGAAGAATCCCAACAATCGCAGGCCCGACCCTAGGTCGTTGGGAATGTCCGCTATCGAGTTGGCTTCGCTTTCGAATCGACGTCGGCGCCCCCGCCAACATAAACGCACGCATCAGCCATCTGGCCGAGAGTGAGACTGCTTCCCTGAAAAACCCGCCGCCGGCGCCGATCGTCAACGTGCGGCCAAGGAACTCCTCAGCGGTGAAATCCCGGAAGGGCAGACGTTCCGAGGGACACCAGTACCGGACGCACCTGCGTCTTTAAAGCGCGGTCGAACTTTTTGAAAGTCGGGATCAATGCCCGCCGGTGACCCCGCGCGGAGGTGGAGCGAAGCGGAGCCCCAGCAACCGTCGGTACTGACCTCATTGCTAAGACAAATTTGGAGTGCGGTAACTTGTTACCGCTTTAGTAGGTCGCGACTTGTCGCGACTCACCCAGGCGGCGCCAAGCCGCCGCGTAACAAAGCGGCGACCAGTCGCCGCACTCCAAAACAGCGCCCTCCCTCACGGTCGGGCTACTGCCCGGTTATTACATCGCCATGTGCGAACTGGGATCGCTCCAATCGGATTGGCCCGTCGAGCCGCCCAGCGCGCGCACTTGCGCCGTGTAGTCCTTACCGCGCGTGAGACCGTCGAAGATGATGTGCTGCGAGTCGCCCGTGAAGACGCTCGGCAGCCAGTCACCGTCACTCGGCTTGATGCGGCCTTCGTACATGTTGGCGCTCTTGACCGGATCGATCCGCGCGATTAATTGCCCGGTCGAGCCGTTCTTGAGCGAGAAGCCGTCCGGCTTGGTCAATTCAACCTGAGCCCGGTTCGTGCTCTGCATTTCAAAACCGGAGCTGAGCAGAATCGCCGGATCGTTGTTGCACCTGATCTGCACATACGCCGCCACGTCCCGCAGAATGGTGACCAGTGCCTGGCGAGAATTGTTCTTGGCGGCCGTGTCGGCAGGACCACCAGTTTGAGCGGCGGCCATCTTGGCCGTGAGATCATCTCTGGCCGCCTGTAGGTTGACGAGTGTGACCGGCGGCGCCGGAAAAGCCGCGTTGCCGGTGAGCGCGTCGATGACGCCTTGGGCGAAATTGTCGAGTTCGGTGTCCGGCAACCTGCCGAAACTGAGAGAAACTTTAGTAGCCATGTTCGTAGTCCTCCTTGAGGGTTTCTGGGTGAAAGAAATGGTGAAACAATTCAGTATAGCGCATGTAGCTACGAGTTTTGCTGAGGAAAAATGCGGAAAAAACGGTGAGAAGGCGAGTTTGTAAATCTACAAACCCGCGCCGCTCATTTACAGGGTGTGTCTGCTAACCGACATGAGCGCGCAGCAAGTTAACCACGCGCCTGAGGCAAGTAACGACGGGGCTTTGTAAGTTAACGCGGTGGCCTTTTGTAAGTTAACAAAGCGACTATGTAGCTGACGACGCGGCTTGGTACGTGTTCGGGACGGCACAGAAACGTTTCGAAGTTGCGTTGAAACCAGCCGGCGTCGTAAAGAAAGGTTTCAGCTTTCGCTTGGACGCCTTCTTAACGGGAAAGAAAGGTGGGTTTGGAGTTTTGAACGTTTGCGAACTGGGCTCATCTATCCGGTCGCTACCGCTTCCGGTACGACTTCTTCGCTAAGACAAATTTGGAGTGCGGTAACTTGTTACCGCTTTAGTAGGTCGCGACTTGTCGCGACTCACCGAGGCGCGGCGCCAAGCCGCCGCGTAACAAAGCGGCGACGAGTCGCCGCACTCCAAACCAGAGCCCTCCCTGACGGTCGTAAGTCACACAATTGGGGTCAGGCCTGCGATTCTTGCGATTCTTAATGCGGTGAAGTCACTCGCTCTCAGAATCCGGTCTAACTTCGTTCTAAGTAAGAGGCATCGAGGATTGAGAATCGCAGGATCCAAGGCCTGACCCGATCAGTTGCTCCGCTCCTATTGGCTCAAGACTCAATGACTCAATGAATCCAATTGTGGATGCGAAGATGGGAACATAGGATTCCTTTCCGAACAGCACGTGTGATTAAATACACATTACGGGGTTCGGAAGGTTGATTATTGAAAATCGCAAGACCGCAAGCCTGACCCCCGGTTAACCCAATGATTTTTAGTCGTTCTCAGATCATGTGGCTCTCGCTGGCGGCGGTTTTATTGACTGTCGGTTGCGACCAGCCGCCGCCGCCGGTCTCTCTAACCGGAAGTTTCATTCAAAAGAATACCTATGATCCCGCCATGTCGCAGGGGATGACATTCTTTCAGGCTCCTAAATGCAGGTATTCCCGCACGCAGCCTGGCAGTGGACCCGGTAGCTTCTTCACCAAAGTGATCGGCGATTGCACTTATAAGGTTAACGGCAACTCGGTCGAGATCTGGGAAAGGGGCCCGGGCGAGGACAACCCATATGCAAAATACACAGGCATTTTAAGCCCGGACAAGAAAACCCTGACATTTGGCGCCAGTCCATATAGCTTGGGCGAGGTATATCAGGCTGAACCGACGTCCAAACCGGCCCCTGACCCAACCCCGGTGACGTCAGTTATTCCAAGAAATGCTCTAATTTACGAGGCCTAATTTCAACTCGCGAGGGCCGGTCGATGCGCGGGTGGGGGCAGGGATCGTTCGTCGCCCCGTGCGCCGATAGGGCGGCCAAGAGACGTTACTGATCTTCATGACGGTAGTCAGTAAGCAGTTAAAAAGAGAGGCGAGGCTGTAACTTGCAAGCCTCGCCCTGCCTAACGATCAAAGGGACTTCCCTTACCGTGGTTAACCCGGTCGCTACCGCTCCCGGTACTGACCTCATGCTCCGCGGGCTCAAACGGTTTGTGAAATTCTTGTTTGTCGGCGTAACCTAAAATACGGCGCCAGCTTCTTACTTACCATGAAAACTCGGATTGCCTTATTTCTGCTCTTGCCTGCTCTCTTACTGGCTCAATCAAACGGCAGTCGTCAACCGGCTCCTCTGGTTTTGGCTCATGTCACGGTCATCGATGTGGCCGGCGGGCCGTCTAAGCCGGATATGACCGTGGTCATTCGCGGGGATCGCATCTCTGACATTGGCAAGGCCGGCGAGATGCCTGTGCCGCCGGACGCGACCGTCGTGGATGCGTCAGGCAAGTTCTTAATTCCCGGTCTCTGGGACATGCACGTGCACTGGTACGACCGGGACTCGCTGACGCTCTTTACGGCCAATGGCGTAACCGGCGTCCGAGAGATGTTCGGCAACTCTGGCCTTTTGCGATGGCGTGACGAAATCGCTAAAGGCTCATTGACCGGGCCGCGGATGATCGTCGCAAGTCCCATCATCGACGGGCCGCAACCGGTGTGGCCTAACTCAATTGCAGTGGGCAATGAAGAGGAAGGGCGAAAGGCGGTGAGAGAAGTTAAGCAGTGGGGCGCGGACTTTGTGAAAGTCTATTCGCTGCTACCGCGTGACGCGTACTTTGGCATCGCTGACGAATCCAAGCGGCAAGGCATCTCGTTTGTCGGGCACGTCCCGTTCGCAGTATCCGCGGCGGAAGCGTCTGATGCCGGTCAGAAGAGTATCGAGCATCTGACTGGGATCCTGATCGGGTGTTCCTACAAAGAAACGGAATTGAGAAATGAGGTCGTTAAGGCCAAATCTCCGGGCGCACGCTTCCGAGCAGAAGGGGTAGAGCTGCTGGACACTTTCAGTGACCGGAAAGCCAAAGACTTATTCGCACGCTTCGTGAAGAACCAGACCTGGCAATGTCCGACGCTGACGGTTCTGCGCAGCAACGCCTACCTCGGCGATCAGAGCTTCAGGAATGACCCGCGGCTCAAGTATGTACCGCGCCCGATGAGGGAGCGCTGGGGCCAGCGCATCGCTAGTCGAAATGACAGCGATTACGTCAAGAAGGTGTTTCGGAAAGAGGTTGAAATTGTGGGTGCGATGCAGCGCGCAGGCGTACCACTTTTGGCGGGAACGGACACCGGCAATCCATTCTGCTTCCCTGGTTTCAGCCTGCATGACGAACTGGCGCTGTTGGTAATCGCCGGACTGACTCCGGCTGAAGCATTGCGAGCAGCTACTCTGAATCCCGCGAAGTTTCTTGGCTTGGAAAAAACGCTGGGCACCATTGAGCCGGGGAAGATTGCTGACCTGGTGCTGCTCGATGCCGACCCGCTCGCAGATATTCGCAACACTCAGAAAATCAATGCGGTGATATCGAATGGCCGGCTGTTTGATCGAAAGGCATTGAACAAGATGCTGGCGGAAGCAGAAACAAACGACCGATGAGCTTACCAGGATCGGTTACGGAACCGGGAGCGATCTTTCTCCTCTCCCTTTGGGAGAGGCTGGGTGAGGGTCCCGCGTTTTTGAAACATTGGGGTCAGGCCTGCGATTCTTGCGATTCTACCCAAGGACGACATCATGAAGTTCAAAGAGCAACGGTCACCAATTTTATTATCATCGTGGCAGGCCGGTTCTTGCGTTTGTAGCAAAGATTAAGGATTTGGGGTCAGGCCTGCGATTCGTGCGATTCTCCCGGCTGACATCTAAAAGGTACCCGGCCCGATTGGTGAGAATCGCAAAAATCGCAAGCCTGACCCCGGGGCTACCTGGGCGACGCAGGACAGTGGCCAAGCTCGAATAAAGACATTTTCGGCCAAGCCGCCGCGCCGCGCATTGAACTTGAAGCGCAGCGCGCGTTCTCGGATTCGGACTGTCCAGACCACCCTCATTCCCCAATGAGCGTCTTTCAGATCCATTCATACCGCTCCGTGCCATATCAAGATGAAAGTAGCGCTCATCCCGTAGCCGGTGTGGCGACACCTTTGATGAGCAGCCACAGCGCGAGCACGATTTGGAATACGAGCGCCGGCAACCACTGGTAGTATCCGGTCAATGGCCCAGTGGAGAAACCGGCGAGCTGCAGGGGCAGTACCACCACGAGCAGCCCCGACGCGAACACCCCCAGCCATGCGATTGAGACGGGCACCATCCGTCCGCGCAGGAGGAGCCAGGAAAAGATCAAACTCCCCACGGCAAAGAAGATCGAACCGACGGGGACGCTCGGGACCGGCATCAGCAGAAACGTACCCAGCGCGTTCGTTGTAGGGATGTCCGGGAGACCCGTCGCTACCCCGGCCTTCGCCAGCCACAGCAGTCCCAGGTAGTTCGGGATGTTGAGCGTACCGAGCACGGCTTCAGCAACGCGACAGACCATAGCCAGCATTGCTAGCTCGTGGTCCTGGACACGTGTGATCCCGTACAGCGTCACCGCCAGCACGAGGGCCGAGAAGCATTCGAGCAGCACAATCAGGATGCTCAACCGCACGTTTGTCGCGTACTCACCGATGCGCGCGAGTTTGGCGGCGGAATCACCGTCGACGCTTCTCGCGCGGTGCATCAGCAGCTCGATGCAGATACCGATCGCTGCGTAGAAGAGGTACGTGAATCCGGCGATTCTTGCGTTTGTGGTGCGTGTCATGTCAACTCCTCGCCGCTCTCGTGAACGCCAATGTCATCGCGCTGCGGCGCCCGCCTGTGCGCGCCCGCTTTCTCGATCGGGTGCAGCTCCGGAAGGTCGTAATCCTCTCAGCAGGAGCCAAAAGCCCATCGTCAGTTCGAAGAAGAAGATTGGGGCTCCATAAATCAAAACGCCGACGACCTTCTGAAGCTCGGGAAAAATTATGAACGAGAAGGCGCACGCTCCCATCAGAAAGGACGCCAACATTCCCCATGCCGCCAATGCTCTTGGGATATAATTCGACTTGAACCACAAATAACAAAACAGCGTGCTTCGAAGTCCAGCAAAGACCAAGCCCACACCATATCCGGCGCCATGACCGCTCATCGAAGCCCTGGCCAATGCTTGCAATCGATCTGGCTCAAATACTCGCAAGTAATCGGCGCCGCTCAATAGTCGCAGAGCCTCGAAGTCATTGAGCAGCATGACAACCAGAATCGCGGTCTCGATCAGCCCCCAGAACGCCGCGAGCAAGGCCAGGTTCCGATTGACTGGCTTGAGTACCGCGTAAAGAGCCGTGATTAGTACTATATCGATCGCAAAGACGGTGAGGTTGCTGGCGGTGCCCAGACGAAAGAGTCTCTCGTGCGCCATGATATTACGAGCGGTTTCCACGGCGTTGTTGTAGACAAGTAGTTTGCCGAGCACATAGAACTCGCTGAAGATCGCCGGCGGCAGCGCAAACAGATAGGAGAATCCCACAACTGTCGCTGCTTTGCGTTGTGATTTGTCGATGGTGCCGATTGTCATTCCGCCTCCCTACCGTTTCGGCGCCCGCCTAAACTTCAGAGTTGGCCGGACCCCAGTCGAATCCTGTCTAATAGGTTATTACCATTCCCGAAATGCAAAAGTAAATATTTATCCAGAATCGAAGGACTGACCCCAACGCTTTGACTACGGCCAGATCGGTCTTGAGTTCAAACTGCGTCCTTTCTCTGCCGGTTCAATCTTGACGGTGCGGAATAGAATCGAGCCGCTTGATCCCGGTCACACAATTGGGGTCAAGGCCTGCGATTCTTGCGATTCTTAATGCGGTGAACTTGAGACCCCGAACCAATGCGGGGTATAGTGCGCCGAATAGCGGACTTGGGCCACACCGTGTGGCCTAATACGGAGTTAGATTTTCGTTTTTGCTCAACCGTACCATGAAAGACAAGACCGACTTCTTATGGGGAATGTATCAGGAACACACTACCCAGGGACGACATCATGAAGTTCAAAGAGCAACGGTCACCAATTTTATTATCATCGTGGCAGGCGGGGTTCTTGCGTTTGTAGCAAACGGAGGAGTCGCCAGAGACAAGTGGGTTTTGGCCGTCTTCCTAATAGTCATCGGGCTATTCGGAGCACTATTCAGCGCGAAACAGTATGAAAGATTCCGTTTTCATGTCGTGGTTGCGGGCAAATACCGAAAGGAACTGGAGCGATTACTCGATAACAGTTTGACGGGAATTCGCGAGGCAGGTCTATCAAAACACAAATCAGAGTTCTCATCGTCCATTGTGAAGCTGCGCTTACACTATTTTTGGATTGCATTGCACCTACTCATAATGTCTCTCGGTGTGACTTTGCTAATCATGACTCTACGAAAATGACGCGTTGTCATCGAAAATCTAACAAATCGTTAGGCGTCGGATGGTGACCATTCGCGTCCGGCTCGAATCGGAGGATCAGATGAAGAGAGTAACTGGAATTGGTGGCATATTCTTCAGCGCGAAGGATCCGAAGGCACTCTGTGCCTGGTACAAGACTCACCTGGGCATAGACGTACAAGACTGGGGTGGTGCAGCCTTTGATTGGACCGACGCCGAAGGCAATCCGACCAAGGGAACTACGGCCTGGTTGATTGATGCAGCTGGTGGCAACCACTTCGCTCCAAGCAAGGCGACCTTTATGGTCAACTATCGCGTGGAAGACTTGGCGGCGCTTCTTCAAGCGCTCCGCGATGAAGGCTGCGACGTACTTGAGAAGACCGATGACTCAGAGTACGGGAAGTTCGGGTGGGTCCTGGATCCGGAAGGCAACAAGGTTGAACTTTGGCAACCACCGGCCGGGCAATAGCCCCCATGCACGTCGCAGCAAAGCCGACGCCTAACCCCTCGCTCAAGCGGAGCGCCAACGGCAGATCACCAGGCCCGGTCTGGCGGTACAAGGAGCAGGGTCTCTACTTCGGCCGCAAAAGAATCGCAAAATTCGGTACTGGTTCAGTTTCAGTCCCACCAATGAAGCTGACGCTGGGAGCGCGAACGTCCCGTCCGCACAGCGTGCGAAGCACGCTCCCTTTTTCGAGCTTCTGGCAGCAATAACTGTTCGCGCTCCGCGCTCAATGCGGACCAGACGTCCGCGCTCCCAGCAGAAGATCGACCTTTGGCTCAAACTGAACCAGTACCCAAAATTCCGAGCCTGACCCCATCAGTTGCAGCTTCGACCGGACGAAAACGGACGCGGCGTGTCCGCTATTGAGTTGGCTTTGCTTTCGAATCGACGTCGGCGCCCCCGCCAACATAAACGCACGCATCAGCCAGCTGGCCGAGAGTGAGACTGCTTCCCTGAAAAACGCTCACGCAGCCGCCGGCGCCGCGGCAGGTCGTCAACGTGCGGCCAAGGAACTCCTCAGCGGTGAAATCCCGGAAGGGCAGACGTTGGAGGGACACCAGTACCGGACGCACCTGCGTCTTTAAAGCGCGGTCGAACTTTTGAAAGTCGGGATCAATCCCTCGGGTGACCCACGCAGGCGGAGGATCCAGTCGGCCCACTGGAATCACCGCCAAAGTTCGACCGGGAAAATCGATTTCCAGCTTCCTCGCGAGTCCGATGTCCTCGCCCAGGCTGGAGAGGTAATCACTGGGCATAGTCCGATAGAAGTGCGCGGCGCCATAAATAACCAGGGCTTTACCATGCTTCTGAAGCACCTGCTCCTTCAGAACGGCAACGGCTGCGTTCTCACGGCTACGGTTGTCTCCCGGTCCGGGGTCACCGCCGAAGACGCGAATTCGCGCATCGGCGGGCAGCTTTGAATTGACGTCGCGGACCGCTGCGAAAAAGTCCGCGTAAATGGGTTGGTCCCAGATGCCGTTGGGCGCCTGGGTTGTAGTCTTCCAGACCTGCTCCAGTTGAGCTCTTGATACATTCTCGCCTCGAATGTAACGGTCAAGGGTCGACTGCTCCGTGGTGCTGCCGAACTCCACCACGATCGACCGCACCTTCTTCGCGAAGTCGGGATTACGAACCATGGCGATTCGCAGATCGGAATCCAGTCTAAAGCGACCGTGCGCCTCGCCTAACTCGACAATGTCGACTTGATCGAACGCGGAAATCAGGGTCTGGGCAATCGCGTCAACCCCCGCGGTTTCGTCGGGCAGGCGCAAGTTCGGCGGCGCCGCACTCTGGGGCGACTGAGCACGAATAAAAGATTCATTCGTCAGGCTAACTAAAACCAGGGCGGCTAAGGCGAGGGTCATCACCCCAGCCATCACGTTCTTTGCGGCAACTGATTTGAACGACATGGAAGTTCCTCCGATTCGCGCAGAGCGGGCGGTTGACCTGCGCCGCCAACCCTCTGCTGCGTCAACTATATTATTACCTGAGGAAGAGTTGCGAGGCCCGAAGGGCCGTCATGCAATAGCCACGACCGTAAGGTCGTGGTAGATACAGAAACCGCGAGCGGTAGCGAGCGGGATAAAGGCGCAACTGTCGCGAACGGGATCTAATCATTGGCAGCCGCGCCAGACGATCCTTGAATCTTGATCCCGCTCCCTACCGGTCGCTGTTCCGTAACAGGAGGTCCGAAGGACCGGCATGAGATTCATACCGGCCCTTCGGGCCTCAATTGTTTTTGTTCGGCGACTCTAACCCCGACCTGACGGTCGGGGCTATTGCATTGGGGCGCTTCGCGCCTCATGCTTCGCACCCTCACCCTAAACCTGTCCCAGAGGGAGAGGGAATACCCGGTCGCTATCGCTCCCGGTACTGACTCCATTGCTAAGACAAACCGCTTTAGTAGGTCGCGACTCACCCAGGCGCGGCACCAAGCCGCCGCGTAACAAAGCGGCGACAAGTCGCCGCACTCCAAAACAGCGCCCTCCCTTACGGTCGGGCCAATGCCCCGTTACTACATCGCCATGTGCGAACTGGGATCGCTCCAAAGCGACCGGGTAACAGTCCCTG
>PMSM01000012.1 GCA_003168335.1 Blastocatellia bacterium
TAGCGACCGGGTCGCAACTTACTCATGATCCATGATCGCGATCACGAGACCCGGTCGCTATCGCTCCCGGTACTGACCTCATCCACCCGATCCGCGCCGTTCGCCTACGCCGGGCAACGGGCCTTTCCATGTTCGGGTTGTTGGACTGTTGTTGGACTAGCGGGACCGGCGCCATGGCAGACTCCACAGTCCGCGCGCCGAGAGGATGGCGGAGAAGAGCCCGAGCACGCCAATCGCGAGCAGCGTCCAGACGAAAAAGAGGTGTCCGTTGGTATTGGCGAGCCTGCTGGTGACGCCGACGCCCTTCCCCCTCATGTGGACGTAGGGGACGACCAATGAAAAGAGCGACAGAAGGAGCATGATGATGTACCCCGATCGCCGTTCGGCGAGCACCAGAATACCGTACAGCCAGACGACGGAGACGACCACCATGACCACCAGGTTTGTGAGCCCTCCCGGCTCCCACCCGTACACGATGTCGCCCGCCAGGTGAAACGTAAGAAAGAGGAGCAAGAGCAGAGACGTGATGGTTAACATAACGCTGTTCTTCATTTGATATTCTCCTGTTGGATTTGCGTGTGCCTCTCAGTGAGTCACATGATCGTTGACAGACTAACGCCGCGCCTCATCGGGTCGGCTGCATGCGATTGTTAGGCCGGGGGCTCGTCGCCCCGCAGCTCGAGCGAAGAGAACGCACTAATCGTGACGTAGTATCCGTCCGGATCCCGCAGCGAGAACTCCTCTGTTCTAGTATTCGGGTTCGCATTCGGCTCCTCTTCGAGCCGGGCGACGAGCGCGCGTGCCCTTTTCAGTGCCATATCGAAATCGTCGACGCGGAAGAACAAGAGGAGCCCGTTGCCAGGTGTCGCGTTGTCCCGGCTCGTCAACGACGGATGCTCGTGCGCGCCCCACTGGTGGAGGCAGAGCAGGACAGTTCCATCCGAATCGAGGATCTGACCAAAGTAGTCATGGCCCGGTTGTGTCTCGGGCTGGCCGAAGAGCGACTGGTACCATTTGAAGCTACTCGGCACATCGCTTACGCCGATGATCGTCCAGGTGCGTTTCATGACATCTCTCCCGTCGGCCTAACAATGTAGATCTGGTTACGGTATAAACCCGGCGACCTAAGTTCTCTTCCGTATAAAACCGTGCGCTACGTTCTGTCAAGTCTTCGGGTGACCAACAAATTGTCGAATGCCGGACTCGGCCTCTCAGGTTTATGCGGATCCGCATAAACCCGAATCGACGCGGTTCAGAGTGCGTCCGCCGGACCAATGATGATGCAATGCGCGCCACCGCCGCTCCGGCCCAACGGCACGACGATCCTGCCCTTGAAGTACGCCTCGTCGAAGATGCCAACGATGATGGTAATCAGGTACAGCACGCCAGCGACTCTTGCCCAAAAAGTCGGGTCCACTGAGTCCGCTCTGAGCGGACGGTTGAATGTTACAGAACCGCGAGCGGTAGCGAGCGGGATAAAGACGCAAGCTCAAGAGGTTAAATATCTGTAAGAACCTTTCTCGCAAGTTGAATCCTTATCCCGCTCGCTACCGCTCGCGGTTCTGTACCGATCATTCAGCTCCTCTCCCAGCAGTAAACTGCTGGGCTACTATCATCTGTCCGCTTTGCGGACTAATAGACCCACTTACTAATAAATCCACTTATTGGGCAAAGCCCACGTCAGCGACTCTTGCCAAAGCTCGGGGCGAAATCTCAACGTCGTGCTTTGCCATGTCAGCTCCTTTTCTGAATTTCCGTTTGAGTATGATGTCCTTCATGTGCTGATCGACGCCGCTGCCTTGGCCTGCTCCTTCCATCGTTGTTCGTTCACGCCGAACACGAGGAGCCAAAAGATCGTCACGGCTGAACTCAGCAGGCCGATGAGTGCGGCGAAGAGAAAGGCGCGGTAACCCAGCGGCGGATACAGAAAAGTCAGCCAACCCAAACCTGAAATCATTCCCAGTACGCCGAGGAACCGCGGCAGGAAGGTGGAGCGGAAAATCAGATAGCCGTTCAGTACGGTCGAGAATCCGAAAAAAGCCAGAGCCATGGCGGCGCCCTGATCATTCACCTTGAAAAGTAGGAGCGCCAGGCCCTGCAACTGCTGCGTGCTGAATCCACTCAGCACAGACACGCCGCCTGGGGCGGAGGAGTTAGTGCCTCCGAGCACGAACAAGGGCACAATGAAGAAGACGCGCGCGAAAGTCTTGATGACGCAACCAGTAAGTTCCAGGAACGCGGCGCTTAAGGCGACGCTCTTGCTCACCGGCCTCAGCAAAACATAAAACAGAGCCACTGTGGCAATCTGGCAAGCCATCTCGATCAGGTAGACGGTGAACCCCAACTGAAACAGGCCTCGGTGCGCCAGTATGTTGGTCGCCGTAGCCGCAGCATCGGCAGAGACAATCAGCCTTTCGCTGACGAAGCCCTGGGCGAATACTCCCAACAATATCGTGAGCAAAAAGAAACCACCCGCAAGCCTCGCCTTGAACTGCGGCGATGATCTTGCGATTCGTTCTGTCATTACGATGGTGCTCATTTGTTCTCCTTGTATACGTCCGCAAGTTGCACGATGCCCTTCGGATTTACTCTCTAGCCCTGCCGTTTTGGGCGGGTTCTTCAGCCGCATGTAAATGACGAGGTTGCCATTCCGAAGCATGCCCCGTTGCGGGACTGCAACAGCGAAGCCGTCAGTCTGGCCCCTCACGTTACCGTAAGATCACCCCCCTCATTTTGTCCGCTGAAGCTGCATGCCTGGCGCACGAAATGGCGGCTTTCCGTTCACACTGTAAGTGAATGCCTCAATGTGATGATCCGCGTCCACCATTGTGAACATAACATCGTGCATGAGGAATTTCTCGGCACTCCCGGAGACGTCCAGAAAGTCGAATGTTACCGTGTTTCCGTCCGGCGACAGCTTGCCCTGCATCCGCGGCCGATTTCCGGAATCGCAAAAATGCGTCAGGAGCAAGCGGTCCCCGTCCACATAAATCATAGTGATCGGATCGTCTGGCCTGCCGCTTGCGGTCATCTCATGAAGGATTGCGTTGCCGGTGGATGTCACCCTAATGGTTATTTTCCCGGACATGCCCATATAGGTGCCTTCCCAGGAACCTGCCAGAGTCTTCAGTTTCTCAAAAGCCTTTTGGGCGTCCGACTGTGGGCCAGACGCTTTCGGCATCTGCATCTGCTGCGGCAACGCGACGGCGGCCGTCGCAACCAGGATGATCAGAAGTGTTAGTTTTCGCATTTGGTTCTCCTCTTGAATGGTTTGTGGAACTGCAACGATCTACGGCTATTCTAGAGCGAAAGATGCGCGTGGATGTGTAAAGCGTTGGTAAAGTGACCCCCGTTTTGTAAAGACGAGGTAAAGTCCTGGTCCCGGTCGACGCCGCTGACCAAATTTGAAGGTTATAATGCGAGCGATGTTCGATCGTGTCAGAACAAATTGGCTGGTGCGGGGTTGCGTGGCGGTGATGCTGCTCACGGTGCTCGCCGGCGTGCTCCAGTATCGCGGGATCAATCGCTGGAGCAACGCCGTACGGCGACAACGCCGTGAAGTCATGGAGAGGACGCTACGAAACTTCAGCGGCGATTTCCGAGCGACCCTGCTGCAACTGCTGCCTTTCTTTCGCCCTCCGCCGGACGAAAGAGCCGATGCCGCGTTCGAGCCATATATGCTCGAGAGTACCAGACGATGGCACAGCACTTCTGACCGCCCGCAACTACTCGCCTCGATCAGCATCGGCACGCAAAGCGATAAGGGAGTCGTCTTCAGACGGCTGCAGACGGGCGACAACCAATTCAAGACTGAAGACTGGCCCAACGAGTTTGTCGTTTATCGCCGGATCCTGGAGGAGCGTCTGCGTTTGCCCGGAAGCCAATCGCCGCTTTTTCCGAATGGATTTGCGTTTGAGTTTTTTCAAGGTAGACCGGTGTTGATATTTCCACTTGTCACGGGGGCCCCGCCCACACCAGAGTCGCAACGGCTGCGGGGCTGGTGTTTTCTTGAAGTCGAGATTGACTATCTCCGTCAGTACCTGCTTCCCGAACTAGTGGCGCGGCACTACGGTACTGGCGCCCATTCACAGGTGGCGGTCGTTGCCAGCTACCCATTGACTATGATCTATGGCTCGGATCCAACCCTGACGACTGGGTCGTTGTCACAGGTTGACGCCGGCATTGTCTTGGTCGACGCAAACATGCCACAGAGTGGTCAAGGGCCGCCACCTCCCCCGGATGGCTTCGCGCCGGGACCACAACCGTTTGTGTCCGACCCGCCAGGGGCGCCGCTCGCTGAGATCGGCGGCAATCGAGGAGGCCCCGACGACCGGGCCTGGTTGCTGGTGGTGAAAAGCCAAGCCGGTTCGTTTGAAGCGCTGGTCGAATACTCACGCCAGCACACTGTCCGCTTGAATTTCTGGATGCTCGTGCTGTTTGCCGCGACCTCAGTGATGTTGATGTTGGCCACGTTGCGCGCGCGCCGTTTGGCGCAACAACAGATGGAGTTCGTGGCGGGCGTCTCTCACGAATTGCGCACGCCGCTGACCGTCATTCAATCAACGAGCTACAATTTATCGCAAGGCACGATCCAGGATCCGAGCCGGGTGCGACAATACGGTGACGTGATTCAGCGTGAAGCGCGCCGGCTGATCAATCAGATCGAGCGAATGCTTAGCTTTGCGGGTATTCAATCGGGTCGTCGAGTTTATGACCCACAACCGACCAACGTCACTGAGATAGCCGAACTCTCTTTGGCCGAATACGCCGTGCCTTTCACAGAAGATGGCTGGCAAATCGAGCAGCACTTTGCAGAAGATCTGCCTCTGGTGCTCACTGATGGTCCCGCGTTGGAAAGTGCCCTGAAGAATTTGTTTGAGAATGCGCTGAAGTACGCAGCGCGAGGCAAGTGGTTGAGTGTAACCGCGTGTGCCGCGCAAGCCAGGAAGGGCCGGGAAGTGCAAATCACTGTTGCTGACCGCGGGCCCGGAATCGCGCCGAAGGATCTTCCGCATATCTTCGAACCTTTCTATCGCGGACAGAGTGTGAATGCCGCGACGACCAGCGGCACGGGACTGGGGCTGTGTCTCGTCGAGCGTAACCTGCGGGCGCTTGGCGGCAGCGTGACGGTGCAGTCAGCGCCAGGTGACGGGACATCGTTTACGTTGCATCTGCCGGTTTCGTGAGTGGGTGGTGGTGCAGTTTGATTGTGGCACGCGCATCTTGCGCGTGATTTCACAGGCGGGACGCCCGTGCCAGTTTTAGAATGCACCCATGACAGACTCTATTGGACAGGATTAACAGAATGAACAAGATTGCCGAAATTGAAGTCGATCACGTTTTTAACGTCATCTTGTAAATCATGTTAATCCTGTCTGCAGCTCTTGTTTGAGAGATCAGAACCCGAACCAAAGAACATGGCAAACAAGATCCTGCTGATTGAAGACGACTCAGGCATCACGATGGCCCTGACGGACCTGCTCAACGCGGAAGACTATCGCGTTGAGACGGCCGCCGATGGCTTGACGGGTTTGGCGGCCGCCCGCAAAGGCAACTTCGACGTGATCATTCTGGACGTCATGCTGCCGGGCAAAAACGGCTTTGATGTGTGCCGCGATCTGCGGCAACGAAGTATCACGACGCCGATTCTGATGCTGACGGCGCGGGGCCAGGTAATCGACAAAGTCCTGGGCCTGAAGCTGGGCGCGGATGACTATCTTTGCAAACCATTCGAGCCGCTCGAGCTGCTGGCGCGGTTGGAAGCGTTGCTGCGGCGCAGCCGGACCACGGCGAGCGCAGCGGAGCCGCTCGACGCGTTTAGCTTTGGTTCAGTCATGGTAAATTTTCGGAGCACCGAGGTGCATCGCAACGGTAAGCAGGTCGAACTATCTGCGCGAGAGTTTCAACTGCTGTCCTACTTTATCGCCCAACGCGGTGCTACGCTTTCGCGCGATGAACTGCTGCGCGAGGTTTGGGGCTATGAAACCGGAATGCTGACCCGCACCGTTGACGTTCACGTGGGCTGGTTGCGGCAGAAGCTGGAAGACGACGCGAAGGAGCCGCGACATTTTCTCACTATGCGCGGCCACGGCTATAAGTTTGTGGCGTAGCGGGCTGGCGGGCAGGAATTCAGCCGCCGCACACTCTGAACGCCTGTTCTCGACACTGATATTAGGCACACTAGAAACGACACAATCGGTTAGGGACCTCGCTGTTACAAAGCCGCAAGTCGTTGAAAAGATTATGGTGCCGAGGGTGGGAGTCGAACCCACACGACCTTACGGTCAACGGATTTTAAGTCCGTAGCGTCTGCCATTCCGCCACCCCGGCATTTCGTCAAAAGATAGCATAAAGATGCAGACAGTAGGCAGGCAGCGGTGAACGGGAAGTAGTGGCAGCAGACACTAAGCACGAGCCCACTGACTGGTACCAATAATGCGCCCCCTTTGTTTTCGAGAATAGCGACGAGTTGGACCGACCCCCCCTCCTTTGCCTCATTCCTTTGCCTCATTCCTTTGGAGGTTCAGCAGGGTGTAGAATACGTTAGTCTTTTCAAACGAATCTGCCGCCTGACGGAACATTGATGACCGAAGAGCAGGAAGTCTTCCTCAAGCACATTCAGAAACAAGGTCTGAAGCGCACAGCGCAGCGTGATCTTATTCTCGCTGTTTTCCTGCGCACCGAAGGCCATGTCTCTGGCGAGGACCTTTATCGTTTGGTGCGGGCACAGGATCCGACTGTGGGCCAAACGACCGTGTATCGCACGCTCAGGCTTCTGACTGATGCCGGGCTGGCCCGCGAGGTCCGCTTCGGCGATGGGCGCGCGCACTACGAACACAATTACAAACACGAACATCACGATCATATGATCTGCTCGGAATGCGGGAAGATCATCGAGTTCTATTCGCCTGAGCTGGAGGCTATTCAGGAGGCAATGGCGGCGAAGCATAAGTTTGAACTTACTTCGCACCTGTTGCGGATGATTGGAATCTGCGCCCACTGTCGCCGCCAGGAGCGCGAGCAAAAACGGGAAAGCGCGAAGCGGCCGGAAGTGCGGGCCGCCGCACGCGGGGCGCGTCGTTGACCTTGGAGGGAAATTACGATGAGTGTTGAGATCAAATTCGAGCCTAATGGACCGAGCGGTCTGGTCGCCGAAGGCACTTCTGTCCTGGATGCGGCCCGGCGTCTCGGGTTTCAGATTCCGGACTGCGGAGAGTGCGATGCTACCTGTGCTGTCAGAGTCATGACCGGCGCGACGTTGCTTTCTGCTTTGACCGATGCCGAACGTAAACAGTTAAGCCCTGAACGCCTGGCCGCAGGCGAGCGGCTTGCCTGTCAGTGCAAAGCAGAGCGCGGCGGGGAACTCGTGATCAGGCTGGTGGCGCAAACCGCGCGCACCGCTGAAGAGAGGACACGCGACCTGCGCAACGAATTCACCGAGCTGCCTTTCGATCGTAAGATTGCAACCCTGATGCAGCTGGAAACCATCGCAGTGTCGCAGGCTTTTGACAAGATTGCGGACGCTTCCGTTTCGCTGGGTAAGAAGATTTTCGACAGCGTCCTGGCTGATAAACCGGCGCCGGAAAATCACAGCGGTGCACCGGGAAACGAAAAGACAGTTTGAACTCAGATTCACAGACTATGACTACTGACCAAAGGCCTTTGCTCGGCGACTCGCTCAAGAACCCGTCCCGCTTTTTGGCCCTGGCGTTTGTGCTGGCGTTGCTGTTTCCACTGCTCGGCTGTCCCAGCAGTGGCAACAAACCTGCCGACATTTCATCAACACCGCTTGCGTCTGCGGCGAAGTCGGCCTTTGATGGTGATCGGGCGTTCGAACACGTGCGCAAGCAGGTTGAGTTCGGCCCGAGACCACCTGGCTCACCGGAGCTGGAGAAAACGCGCGGCTACATTATCGATCAATTGAAATCGTACGGGTTGGCAGTCACGACCGACGAGTTTCAAGCGACCACGCCGGTCGGCGAGCGAAAGATGGTCAACGTCACGGCCGAGCTGCCCGGCGAATCCAGCGACGTGATTATCATCTCCAGCCATTACGACACGAAACTGATCAAAGACTTCAAGTTTGTGGGCGCGAATGACGCCGGCGCTTCGACCGGCGCGCTAATCGAGCTGGCCCGCGTGATGGCTGCGAACAAAACGAAGCCGCGCCTGACGTACTGGTTCATCTTCTTCGATGGCGAAGAGGCCTTTTGCTTCGATTGGGAGCAGTGCCACAACCCGAATCCGGCCGATCCGAAAACGCCGCTGCCGGATAACACTTATGGCAGCCGTCGATACGTCGCGCAGCTTACTGAGAAGAACGAGTTGAAACGCGTGCGCGCGATGATTCTGTTCGACATGATGGGTTACAAGAACCTGCGGCTTGGTCGTGACGAAATGAGTACGACCTGGCTGCTTGATACTGTCTGGCAGACCGCGAAACAGCTTGGCTATGGCGCGCAGTTTGTGGATGCTCGCGAGGGTGTCGGCGACGATGATCATGCACCATTCCTGCGCGCGGGCGTCGACGCGCTGGATATCATTCAGTTGAGTACGTACAGATCAGACGGAACCGATTACTGGCACACGAAAGAAGACACGCTGGATAAGATCTCGGCTAAGAGTTTAAAAATCGTCGGGGATGCTGTGTTGATAAGTTTGCCGAAGATTGAAGAGCGGTTGGTGAGTAAGAGTACCAAATAAGAGTGTAGCGGCTTTGCCGCCTGATGTGCGGAAAGCCTCCGGCTTTCCGTTACGAGGTCTCTTTCATCAACTGCTTTGGCGAGGCTCAGCCTCGCCAAAGCGACTGTGGTAATGCAACTCGCACCGGAAAGGCAGAGCCTTTCCGCACATCGGGCGGCAAAGCCGCATTAGCAATCAGGCCATCGCTCGCAGCTTCTCTTCGACTGCGGCGCCTACTTCGCTGCAGCGGGCCGCCTGTTCCTCGCCAATCAAATCGTAGGTCAATGTTTTGCCCTCGCTCAGGAGTGCCGCCACCGCAGCTTCGACTTGCTGCGCGGCCCGGTGCAAACGCGAATCTTCATGTCGCGTGCCCAGCCAGTCCAGCATCATCTGCACCGCGAGAATTGCCGCCATGGGATTCGCCTTGTCCTTGCCGGCATGTTTGGGCGCGCTGCCATGAATCGGTTCAAACATCGCGTGTTCATCGCCGATATTGCCGCCGGCCGCCAGTCCTAATCCACCTGCCGTCGTCGCTCCATTGTCGCTGATGATGTCCCCCACGAGATTCGGACCAACGACCACGTCGTACCATTCGGGGTTCCGAATCTGCCACTGACAGAAGGCGTCTACATAAGCATAGTCGAGCTTAATATCCGGGAACTCGCGCCCACCGACTTCGCGGAACACATCGCGAAAGAAGCGATGTGCGCCAATGATATTTGACTTGTCCACGCACGTTACCTTGTGCTGCTTGCCGCGGCGTCGCGCCAGATTGAAGGCGTAACGCACGACGCGTTCAGTCGCTGTGCGCGTAATTCTTATCGGCGTGACCTGGCCGTCGGGAATTGAATTGGTCTCGCCCGTGTAAGCGTCCTCGGTATTCTCGCGGATCACCACATAGTCGACTTTGTCCGCGTCCCAAACCTGTTTCAATACGCCATGAATCTTGTGCTTGACGCCCGGGTACAGTTTCACCGGACGGACATTGGCGTAAAGACCGAGCTTCTGTCGATTGAGAATCACCTGAGCGAACCCGGCCAACTGCGGCTCGGGATAGGGCTTGCCTGGCTTGGTGAAAACCGTCTTGCCGTCAACCTCATGACCAACTGCCCCCAGCAAGATAGCGTCGGCCTTCTCGCACTTTTCAAAAGAACCCTCGGGCCATTCGGTCTCGTGCTCGGCGTAGTAATGGCCCCCACACGGAATCTCTTCGACCTGGAAATCGATTCGAAACAACTGGCCTGCGGTGCTCAAAACGTCCAGAGCACACGACAAGACCTCGGGCCCGATTCCATCACCCGGCAGCGCTACGATGTAATAGGATTGCTTTGGCATGATTGCTCCCATTTGACGAAGGTTGACTATAAGCGACTTGGCGAAGAATCGACAACGTCATAATATGCTGTCTGCTTCAGAACAGAACTCTTCGTGACTCTTCGTGTGTTTTGGTGGATCGTATTCCGCGCCCGACAACGATCCACGAAGTCACACGAAACCGGACAAATGATGCTCTCCGCTGAAATCATCGCCATCGGCTCGGAACTTCTCGCCGCCGATCGCACCGACACCAACAGCCTCTGGCTGACTGAACAGCTTAATCGCATGGGCATTGACGTGAAGCTCAAGACCGTGGTGGGCGACGATGATGCGCGCCTTGAAGAGGTAGTCAAAGATGCAGTGAAGCGATCACGAGTGGTCATCACCACGGGCGGCCTCGGGCCAACTGAAGATGACATCACGCGCAAAGTTGTAGCCCGCGCACTGAAGCGCCGGCTGTCGCTTAACGAGTCGGTGCTCGCGGAAATCCGCGAGCGGTTCAAGAGCTTTGGCATGAACATGCCGGAGCGAAACTCGCGTCAGGCGATGGTGATCGACGGCTCAGAGGTGCTGCCGAATCCCAACGGGAGTGCACCCGGCCTCTATCTCGAGCACGAAGGCTGCGCGGTTGCTTTGTTCCCGGGCCCGCCGCGTGAGATGAAGCCGATGTTTGAAAATCACGTGCAGTCGCGTCTGGAAAAGCTGGCCGGCGACATCCGCTTTGCGCGGCGAGTCTTGCGCGTGGCCGGCATGGGCGAATCAGCCGTCGATGAAAAGATCGCACCTATTTATACGAAGTACGAAAATCCGCAGACGACGATTCTTTTCAACAGCAGCGAAATCGAAGTTCACCTCCGCGCCCACGGACGGACCGAAGCAGACGCTGAAGCTTTGCTTGACGACTTGTCTCTGAAGATAGAGAAGGAATTAGGCAATGCCGTCTTTTCATTTCGCGGCGAGAAGATGGAAGAGGTCGTCGGGCGCCGGCTGGCGATCACCGGTTTTACGCTCTCGGTGGCCGAGAGCTGCACCGGCGGTTTGATTGCGGAGCGACTGACGAACGTTCCCGGCTCGTCAAAATATTTCGTTGAAGGGCTGGTCACTTACTCAAACGAATCAAAGACGCGCCTGCTCGGCGTCGACAAGAAACTGATTCGCGAATTCGGCGCAGTCAGCCAGCAGGTCGCGCGAGACATGGCGCGCGGCGTCCGCCATCGCGCCAAGACTGATTTCGGATTGGCAGTCACGGGAATCGCCGGCCCGGATGGCGGCACTGAAGAAAAGCCGGTCGGTTTGGTCTTCATCGCGCTTGCCGACGGCGCGCACACTGAGCATAAGCGTTTCGTCCTGCCCGGCGATCGTGAATTGATTCGCTGGCGCGCATCGCAGGCGGCGTTGGATATGTTGCGGAGGCGGTTGATCTAAGCGGGTTTGATACGGGTTCGCCTTCGAAGGAGTGATTGCCGTGAGTTGTTATGCCCGTCCTCGAAGAGTAACTGCTTTTAGTTTCATGCCCGGCTTGACCCCCATCGAAGATAGTGGGCGATCATCGAAGTCCTTATTCGTATTTTGTGTGGCCCACGTTCGTCCCGCGTCCTTAAGAACTCTGCCTGATTCTGCATTAACTAACGCCCACTTCACGCCATAAGCATACGCTTCAATTTCAGGCCACATCGATCGAAAGACATAATCAAGTAGACTCGACACTGACGGGAATGAATCGTAGGGAAGCTGCAAGATCTCACCTTTTTTACCAATCAATGGGCGCGTATCTATTGTGAGAAAACCTTCTTCCCTAATTGCTTCCATGGTTTTATCGGCAACGTTAGCCAGCAGCTTTGAAATTTCTTTCTTGCTGCCACGTCTCTTACCAGCTGTTGTCACCTCAGTTATCGTGTCACTAGATGCAAGCGAGGCGCGAACGGATCTTTCAATTCGCGTATATGTGAGATGTTGACCGATCTGATTTAGTAGCGAACCCAGCTGGAATGCATAGCTTGGCAGCACGTCTGTTATTCGTAATACAAGGGCCTGCGGATTCTTATTCTTGTGCCAGTCATCACAGATATCCTGAGCGCGTTGCCAAAGGTAGTCAGAAACCGGATTATCTGATTTGGGCTCTTCGGAGTCCAACTGGGCTAGTCGCTTTTGAATTACTTTTGCAAGTCTGTCTCTTCCTTGCTTGGTCTTAATTGAATAGCTCAAAGCGATGAAAGAGCTAAGGTCGCTGGGAATAAAGCTTCCTTTCTCAGCCAACATAATTGTCCGTTTTCGGAGAGCATTGCGAACTCCCAATTCATACATAACATTCGGACGCAGTTCCGTCAGCACAGCAATGACCACTTCCGCGTTAGCAAGGTGAGTCACAATGTCCTGCATGAAATTGCCGTGAGGATCAAGTGAGCGAAGACAGGTATAGCCGAGGTTGGTGTCTTCAACGGCAGGCTTTAGATTATTCTCGAATAACTCATCCCACCTATTGTCCGCGGGATCGTCGTCATCCGAGAACGGCATGATCACAAAACATTCTTTCTTTCTCATTTTGCTACCCGCTGCATGCAAGACCTGATAAGTAGTGAGCCGTAACCACGGTGTGATAGCTCGGCGCGATACGCCTTTCCAGCTTGTTATCAAGACTGAGTACGGCGCTAGTAGCGCCATCCCCTTATCTCGCGACGAAGAGAAATCGATTTGGATGCACAATCGATTCAACGGCTAAGTCCACATCAAGATCAGGCCAATACAGATGATGTTTGTTCAGAAGCTCGACACTCTGAACTGCTGATACCGACGCAGTCTTGAACCAAGGGAAGTTTTCGAAGGAAAGAAAGTGTTCCTTCCCTTTAAGAAGGAGCCAAATTCCGTTGTTCGCGATCTGCGTGACTTCAACTTCTGAATTGCTCGTCATCTCGTAGCTGATTGTATTCTCGCGAAATGAAAGACTCAACCAGCCTGCGAAGCAGGCGAGAGCGTAGAGTCTAGCACCCCCAGCCGAGATGCTCAGCCGGGGACTCCGCCCCAGGGTGACGCTCGCTTATCCGGGGCTAAATTCTGCCGCCCGCTCTGCGGGCTCGCTGAGAAGTGTCTCAAAGTTGGGCGTAAGCGACGGGTTGGGACCGAACCGTTTGCGGTAAGCGGGTCATGCGACGCCACCCGCTCGCTACCGCGAGCAGTTCTGTAACCACGGCCTCCCTCACGGTCGGGCTGCTGACGGGTCTCGCACTCGATAGAGCCAAATATCCATCCGCAGAAACCGCGAGTTGCTATGCATCACAGGTTCAAACGGCTCAACTTGATTGCCATTCTTCAATTCAGGAAACAGCTTCGCCGGCGTTGAGTCTCCCTTGCTTACAAACACCAGATACTCGACGTTCTTGTCTTTCAGAAAAGCCAGAAAGCCTTCGCGATCCTTGGGTGTGTCGGAGGAGGTTAGAAACTTTTCTTCCGGGATGCCGGACATGACGGACACGGTGCCTTCGTCGCTAAAGATGCGAGCATTCGAATTAGTTTTGAAGTGAGCTTGAAGGTAATCGGCGACGGCGCGCTGCGCAGATGTCTGGTTAAGCGAGCCGACTGAACCGACAAGTTGAACGCTGCCGTCGAAAATGCAGATCGCGACCACGGCTATCAGTACGCGTCGTGCCCATTGCGGCTTCTGCTGTCTTACTCTCAGAAACGTCCACGCCAGGATCGGAATGCCCAGGCTGAAAAGAAGCAGACCGTAGCGCGGGAAAATCATTGGCTGCTGATGCGTCAGATAAGCCGTAGACAGCAGGCCGAGGAAGGCGAAGAAGAAAACAACCGGTCCCAGAATCTCGCGCAGATCTTCCGGCAGGCCTCTGCTGGTAAATCCCTGAGACAGCCATCTGATAACCCACCATCCGGCGACGAACGAAGCGATCAGCACAGCGATGTCGGTGGAGATTATCAAAATGGCGCCGTCACGAAGCACGCTCGACAGAGAGAAGTGGGCCAACGTGGGATTCATTGCCAACAGCCAATCGTGATAATGCTGGCGAGTCTCAAAACATTGGAGCCAGTTACCCGTCGCTTTCCGTGAGATGTAGAACCAGAACAATGGCGGAATGGCGAGTATGAGCAGCGCCGTGATCGAAATGCGGCGCTCCCAAATGAACTGAATTAACGGAATCAGGGCAATAAACATCCAGCTTTCGACGCGCGTCAGACCCGCCAGCGCGGCAAAGACTGCGGCGAACACCCAACCTCTCTGCAAAACAAAATAGAGACTGGCGAGCACGAAGAACGCATGGGGTACGTCGGTCATCGCCGAGGCGGAGTAGGTGATGTGCAGAGGGTTCAATGCGGCAAGTAAGAATCCGAAAAACGCCGCAGTGTGACTCGCCGTCAGCCGCAGAGTAATGCTGTAAATAAGGAGACAGGCTCCAACTCCGAAAATCGCGGAGACAATTTTCCCGGCATAGAAGCCGTTACGCACGAAGACGTTGATGAGGGCGGAAATGAACTGATACAGCGGCAGCCAGAATCCGTAGAGGTCAGTCAACGCAAAGGTTCCCCGCGAAAGTTTCGTGCTCATCGTGCCGATGTCGCGAATGTAAACGTAGGCATCGCCAAACGCGTTGGGGAGGAAGAAAGCTCCGGCAATTCGCGGGATTGCTGAGATGGTAACGAGTATTGGCCAGAGAGTTCGAGGATTTGTTGGCGTGCGCATGTTGATTCAGGCTCTGAGAATAGCAGCAAAGACGCATGCGCTCGTAGTGATCGCTCGCTTGGGTAATGTCGTATTTTGAGAGATTGCCGCTCTCCATTAAGAACGATCCACGAAGATACACGAAGCGGAACTGGCTTTGTTCGTGCGGCTTGGTGTGATTTCGTGGATCGTCCTTATCTGAGCGGGGAAGACCAAATTAAGGCATTGCTCTAACTTGTTCCCGGTTCACTTGCTTGTTATAGTCAGACTTCGTTTTAGTACAACTTGATAATGGCATCGGCGACGCAAGAAAAGGTCCTGGCGACGAACCGCGCCGCGTTTCACAACTATCACATCTCGGCGAAGTACGAGGCCGGTGCGGCGCTGCTGGGGACTGAAGTGAAGAGTGTCCTCGACGGTCGCATCCAGTTGAAAGAGTCATACGTGGGAGTTCGTGATGGCGAGGCGTGGCTGTTCAATGCCCATATCTCGCCCTATACGTTTGGCAACCTGGCGAATCACGAACCCTTGCGCACCCGCAAACTGTTGCTCCATCGTCGCGAGATTGAGAAGCTTGATGAAGCCGCATCGACGCAGGGAATGACCCTGGTCATCACGCGGGTCTACCTGAAGAGCCGGAAAATCAAATTCGAAGTAGGCATCGCCAAGGGGAAGAAGTTGTACGATAAGCGCGAAACCGAACTGCGTCGCATCGTCGATCGCGAGACACAGGCACAGTTGAAGGAACGGAATCGATAAGTATTTAATCCGACAAACGTTTCAGTTTGTCGCGATATTTTCAAAACTGTTTGGCAGTTAGCAATGTAACTTGTCGGACAATTTCGAGGAGAAGGTAAGCATGGAAGCAATCGGAAGTTCTCAATCATGCAAACAGATTGACGCACAAGCGCTGGCCGTGGCGGTTTTCAAAGATGAAAAGGCAGACGGGGGGCTGCTGAAAACTTTGGACGAGGCCGTAGGCGGATTGATTAGCAGCGTGATTCAAACGGAAGAATTCGCGGGGAAGGCGGGCGAGACTGCTTATTTTCATGTCTCAGGTAGCGGACTGAAGGCCCGCCGCCTGCTCTTGATCGGTTGTGGGGAGCGCGACGCCTACAAGGCAGCGCAGATAACGCAGATGGGCGGAACCGCGTCGCGTTTTCTCAGAGGTAAGAACGCCAAGACGATTGCGATCGCACCGCGCGCGGACGGCGAGGTCGAGAAAATCGCGCAAGCGGTTATCGTGGGCGCAATCATGGGCTTGTTTGAGCCCGACAAGTATCGAACCAAAGATAAAGAGAACCGCGAACTGGATCGAATCGCCGTGGTGATCGAGGGCGCGGACAAGAAGGCGCTACAACAGGGCGCTGAACGCGGTCGTATCATCGGCGAGGCCGTGAACTTTACCCGCGATCTCGCGAACGAGCCCGGCGGTTTTCTGACGCCGACGATCCTGGCGCAACGAGCGCAGAAAGTCGCGAAGAAGTTTGGACTCAGTATCGATGTGCTGGATCAAAGGCAGATGGAGAAGTTGGGAATGGGTTCGCTGCTGGGCGTCTCTCGCGGTTCAGATGAACCACCAAAGCTGATCGTAATGAAGTACGAACCTCGCAAAGCTACCAGGCGCAAGCAGAACGGATTGTTGGCGCTGGTCGGGAAGGGAATTACGTTTGACTCAGGCGGAATTTCCCTGAAGCCGGGCGAGAATATGGAGTTGATGAAGTACGACATGACCGGCGCGGCAACAGTCATCGGAGCCATGCAAGCCATCGCTCAGTTGAAGCCGTCGATTCCGGTTCTCGGAGTGGCCCCATGTTCAGAGAATCTGCCTTCGGGAAAGGCGACCAAGCCGGGCGATATCCTGACAGCGATGACGGGCACGACGATCGAAGTTATCAACACCGACGCGGAGGGCCGCCTCGTGCTCGCCGATGCGATTGCTTACGCGAAGAAACTCGGCGCCACCCAGATCATTGACATGGCGACCCTGACGGGCGCGGTTTCCATCGCGCTCGGAGATATCAATACGGCGATCCTTGGCACTGATCAGGTTCTTATCGACAAAGTGATCGGAGCGGGCAAGGAAGTAGGCGAAAAGTTCTGGCAGCTGCCGCTCGACAACGAGTACACGAATCAGATTAAGAGCGATATTGCCGACATCAAGAACGTGGGCGGGAAGAAAGCCGGCACAATTACCGCGGCGGCCTTCCTGAAAGAATTCGCCGTTGACACGTCATGGGCCCATCTTGATATTGCCGGTACGGCCTGGGGCGACACTGCTCAGCCTTATCGCTCCAAAGGCCCGACAGGTGTAGCCGTGCGAACGCTGGTCGAATTCATCGAAAGTTCTGCCCGCCAAAACGGGAATTGACTGGCTCGCCCTGGCCAATCCGGTAGTGCTAAGATTGCGCCCGTAGCAGTAGCGAGACGGCCTGTCGCCGCTGACATCGCCTTTGTCTTTGCGACATTATCCCCTTTTCAATGACGGATTATTATCACGTTCTGGGAGTTAAGCGGAGCGCGACCGCTACCGAGATCAAGTCCGCCTATCGGAAGCTCGCGCGGAAGCACCATCCGGATGTAAATCGGGGCTCAGAGAAGGCGGCCCGCGAGTTCGCGCTCTTGTCGCTTGCTTACCACACCCTAATCGATCCTCAGGAACGAGCCTTCCACGATCAACAACTCGACGAGAGCACGCGTGAGACTCCCTTCCTTGGACTGGACAACAACCCGCACGCGAAGCGGGCCGGCAACATCGCGGCCCAGGCGCGCTGGGACCGGGTCGTCAATCAAATCCTTGAGAACGATAGGCGCGAGAACATGGAACGCCAGCGCGCCGTCTTC
This sequence comes from Blastocatellia bacterium, assembly GCA_003168335.1. GTDB lineage: Bacteria > Acidobacteriota > Blastocatellia > Pyrinomonadales > Pyrinomonadaceae > UBA11740. The sequence goes on from PMSM01000012.1 coordinate 17,513, forward strand.
ACAACGGTGGCACTCTTTCTTTCGACCTTTTTTGTGGCGATGATCAAGCCACCGCTCTGGCAGTCCTTTGGACTGGCGGGCAAGGCGATTCTGGCGACACTTTTCATGATAGGGGTCTGGCATTTGGTCCGCCGGCTGCGCGAATACATCACCCATTACACCTACAAACCTGACGACATTAATTACTCAATTACGCGTGAAGAAAGAGAGCCGGATCAGCCGTTCACGCGTTTTTCGGCGTACGCTTTCATCCTCGGTGGTTATATGGTCAGCCTCGGCGTCGGACTCTTCATCGGTTGGCGGGCTCAGGATTTCTTTGCGGATTTGACCCTGCTTTTCCGGCATCACGCGACCGCGTCGGGGATAGGATCTTTCTCTCCCACGGCCCTCGTGGTTTCAGATCTTCTTTTCTATCCGCCGATCGCCGTTCTGATTATTGACACTCTTCATGCAATTGCCTCGCGGATCGATACGGGTTGAACTTCGGCCGCAGGTCGGGTATGTTGCGCCAGATGAGATTGCTTCTAACCATAAATCATAACAGCGGTTCACGGGGTCTCCGGGTGGTTTCGTTTGCCTTGCTCGCGGCGGTACTTGGTTCCGGCGGAGCCACTGCCAGGCCTTTGATCGCTGGACAAAACAATGAACAGCTAACACCAATTCAGCGGGAGATCGAGCATCAGCGCCGGCGCTTGAGTTCGGCTGACATTGAAGAGCGGCGCGATGCGCTGATGCGGCTGGGTAGTCTGAAACGGCCGGATGCCTCGCGGGTCGCGGCTGTTGGACTAAGCGACGTCGCGCCGATAGTTCGGGTTACGGCGATGCACGCTATCCGATCCTTACCGCCAGCGGAAGCGACCTCGCTTTTGATTCCCCTGTTGCCGGATAAATTGGAATTTGTTCGGCGGGAGGCGGCATACGCGCTAGGCGAGACGCACAGCCGGACAGCTGTGGCCGCCCTCATAGGTTTATTAACCAGCGACAAGGACGCGGCCGTTCGCAGCGCTGCGGCAGCGGCGCTCGGCGAAATCGGAGACGAGTCTGCGGTTCAGCCACTCTCGCAAGTGCTCGCCGGGCAGACTGAGAAAAAGAAGAAAGCGAAGACTGGAGACAATCAGTTTGTGATGCGCGCTGCGGCCCGTTCTTTGGGACAGATTAGAAGCCGCGCAGGCGTTGAGGTTCTCATTGCGACGCTGGCGAACGACGCGATCGACAATGATGTAAGGCGCGAAGCGGCGACGGCGCTGGGCCTGATCGGCGACGCGTCAGCGGGGCCGGCTCTTCAAGCAGCGTTTGCCTCAAATGATCCGTATCTGCGAGAGGCTGCCCGAGAAGCCCTGCGACTCCTCAAACTTGCCAGAAAATGAAAAGGCGCCGCAGCTCTTGCTCCGGCGCCAAAATGTGTTTCCGAAACTGGCGAAGGCTAATCAACTCTCCGTCTTCTCGCCACGGCCCTGGCCCTTTCGCGCCGCCTTACTTTCTTTTGCCTGGGGAATCGGCGCACCGACACTACCTGATCGCGCCGCGAGGGGCTCTTCATCCGGAAGCGCGGAGACGATTTCGTGAATTAGCGCGCCACCCGACTTCTTCGAGAAGGTCAGCTTGTTATTGTCGAGGCCGACTTGCACCAGGTCACCCAGACCAATCTGGCCGGTCGCTACCAGACTCGACAGCGGGTAGACGAGAAAGCGTTCGATGGCGCGTTTCAAGTGCCGGGCACCATACTTGTAATCGATGCCTTCCTGCAACAGCATGTCCTTCGCTTCATCGGAGCATTGGAATACAAACTTAGTGCCCGCGGACATCATGATGCGATCCTGCACGGATTGCAGTTCCAGATCGAGTATGGCGCGCAGGTGATGCTCTTTCAAAGAGCGGAACACTACGACCTTGTCGATTCGGTTCATAAACTCCGGCGAGAACTTACGCCGGGCAGATTCCACGGCCGTGCGATAGATCTTCTGATCGACTTCGTTGTCATGCGGATTCTTGACGCCCTTGCCAGGGGCAAAGCCGATGCCGCCGGAAATCAACTCGGACATCTCGCGCGCGCCGAGGTTCGAAGTCATAACTATCATGCACTTCGAAAAGTCTACCCGCCGGTTGTCGCCGAGCGTTAGGGTGGCTTTGTCCAGAATTCCCAGCAGAAGTTGCCACAGCGCGTCCGAAGCTTTTTCGATTTCGTCAAAAAGCACCAGCGTGAGCTTGAGCTCTTCGTTGTGCATCCGGTCAAGATTTTCTTGCGTCAGCATCGGAGATGTCTCGCGATGACCCAGGTATCCTGGGGGCGAGCCGATCAATTTGGCAATCTCATGCGAATGCTGAAACTCAGCGCAGTCAATCTTCACCACGCCATTCGGGTCTGCGTAAAGAACCTCTGAAGCCGCCTCGATTACGCGGGTCTTGCCGGAACCGGTAGGACCGAGAAACAACATTGTGCCGATGGGGCGGTTGGGCGGATTCATGCCGGCCAGAAATATCTGGTAGAGACCGCTCACGCGGCGCACGGCACGCTCCTGGCCAACGATGCGCGCCCCCAGGCGTTCCTCAAAATCCTGTGCGCGCGGGCTTTTCTGATCCGGGTCCAGATAAACCGTTTCGTCCATTTGCTTTTCTGGGGCGTTCATCTCTTCTTTTCTCAATTCGGCAATCATGGTCGTTTTTCCTTGCCGCGGCGATTTGTCACTCACCGCTTCGGGATCCTCCGAATCAATCCCGTATGCAAAGAACGATCCGCTGCGTCAATTGATGCGAGATGGGGACTTCGAGTTTCCTCTCTCGAAAAAGCACTAGTAATCGCCATATCCGATCGACGCATACGCTATATATACGACTCGGGAACAAATGTCACCCAAAATATTCGGGGTCAGTTGTTCTTCTGGCTGTGCAGAAATCAGAACATCATGACAATTCGTGGCACCAAACGACTGACATTTCGCGTTCGTGCTGCGAAACGTTCTGGACGAGCAGAGAAAAATACACTGAAAGGGATTGTGTCTCGCTGGAATCGTCTACCGTCTAAGAAGGAGCGGGTTGAACCTGCTTCTAATCGTAATACTCCAGCCCCAGATGTGTGATCAAATCTTCGCCTCTGAGGTGACGCAGAGTATTCTTGAGCTTCATTAACTGGATGAAAATGTCGTGCTCAGGATAGAGGCCGGGCGCGGTCATGGGCGACTTGAAGTAAAACGACAGCCATTCCTGGACGCCTTTCATGCCGGTGCGCTGGGCCAGATCCAGGAAAAGGGCCAGATCGAGCACGATGGGCGCAGCCAGGATCGAATCCCGGCAGAGAAAGTCGATCTTGATCTGCATCTTGTAGCCGAGCCAACCGAAGATGTCGATGTTGTCCCAGCCTTCTTTGTTATCACCGCGCGGCGGATAGTAGTTAATGCGGACAACGTGCGAAAAGTCTTTGTAGAGCTGCGGGTAAACATCGGGCTGCAGAATATATTCGAGCACGGACAGTTTTGATTCTTCCTTCGTCTTAAACGACTCTGGATCATCCAGCACTTCACCGTCCCGGTTGCCGAGGATGTTCGTCGAGTACCAGCCGTCCAGTCCCAGCATGCGCGACTTCAGACCAGGAGCGATGATGGTTTTCATCAGCGTCTGCCCGGTTTTAAAGTCCTTGCCGCAAACTGCCAGACCTTGCTGGTTTGCCAGGTCCATCATGGCGGGAACGTCGACGGTGAGATTGGGCGCACCATTAGCGAAGGGCACTCCCGATTTAAGCGCGGCATAGGCATAGATCATTGAAGGCGGAATCGCCTTGTGGTTGTCGCGCATCGCCTGCTCAAAGGACTTCAGGTCGCGATGCACGGCGTGCGGCTTCATGAAAATCTCAGTTGAAGCGGCCCAGATCATCACCAGCCGATCGCATCTATTCTTTCGCTTGAAATCGGCTATCTCGTCAATCAACTGCCGCGCCAACTGGAGCTTGTTCTTGCCCTTCTTTACATTCGTACCCGTCAAACGCTTCACGTAGGATTGATCGAAGACAGCCTTCATCGGCTTAATCTTCTGCAAAGGCTTGCGCAGCTTTGTGAGCAATTCCTTTTCCAAAACGCCCGCGTGCGTGGCTGCCTCAAAAGCCGAGTCCGGGAAAATGTCCCACGCGCCAAAGACCAAATCTTCAAGTTTAGCCAGCGGCACAAAGTCCTTGATCGCCGGTACGCGGTTGTCCGTGCGTCTTCCCAGACGTACCGTTCCCATCTGCGTCAAGCTGCCTATCGGCTCAGCCAGACCTTTCTTAATCGCCTCTACACCTGCGATGAAAGTCGTACTGACCGCGCCAAGTCCGACCAACAACACACCGAGCTTACCTTTCGCCGGCGCGATTTCCGCGCCCTTCTGTACCGGCATTCTTACAGTTTACCTCCGGGAAATAATCACAGGATGAACGAGACGGACGATGATACATGAGACGTGGGTGATTCGCACGTCGCGCGCGGGCTTACTTCGCTTTCGCGTCAGTGCCAGCGATATTCACTCTCAGCTCGACCGGATTGTTGGTGATCACAGCGTGAATCCCGAAGCTTGCGGCCCGGCGCATCCATTTTTGATCATCAACAGTCCATACCACCGAACGTAGGTTGCTCTCCGTCGCCAAATCCACGAGGCGACGAGTAGCAATTAACCGGTGCAAGAGAATCTGGTCAGCACCGCATTCCAGAGCGGCGGTAATCATCGGATGTTTGCGGATAATCTTCATGGTATTGCGCCTGGGCTCGAACAAAGCCCCGGTGGGAATAGCAGGGTCAATCGTTTTGATGTGGGCGATGGCTTTCAGATTGAAACTCACGATCACAACGCAGCTTCGAAGGCTATGATCGTTGACGAGTCGAGCCACTGAACCGGCAAGATCGACGTAAGTATCCTCGGCTTTGTCTGTTTTCATTTCCACATAGATCACATCAGGCCTGGACGGGTGGCGCTCAAAGAAATCGAAGACTTGATCGAGAGTCGGAAGAAACTGTCTGGTGTATTCCGCGCGAGCGAGCTGTGGATGGGCGCGATTGAACCAACTGCCTACCTCTATCTGGCGAAGTTCGCGCGAAGTCATTCGCGCGATAACTCCTTCACGAAGTCCCGTGCGCCTCAAGGTCGCGTCGTGAACGACTACTGGAATCCCGTCGCCTGCCAGGCGAACGTCCAACTCGACTCCAGCGGCCCCGTCATTTAGAGCTCTCCCGAAAGCGACCAGCGTATTTTCCGGAGCCAGAGCCGAAGCGCCGCGGTGGCCGATGATCAGAGGCGAACTTTTCGAAATTCTTTTTGGCAAGCAGCAGCGGCTATGTTGAGCCTTTGATGGGGCCAGGAAAATCCTTAGCGCAAACGTTTTTCGTCGTTGTAGCTAACTCGCTTCAGTTTGATGTCAAAGGTGCCGATGTCAACTTTCAACTGGGCCTTTACCGGAAGCCGGCGGCTGTCTTCCGTGATCCAAATTGAAAGCGAGCCCCGACTGCGCACCAGGCCATTTTCACCGAACAAGGCAGGATCGACTCGCACTGCGCTCACGCGGCCCAGCACGGTGTTGATTTGCTTTCGTTCGACTACCGCCACCGAGAAGCGAAACACGCGGCCCGAATCGCTCACCGGGACGTCAAATGATTTTCCCACTTCCAATTTCTGCGTCCGCAGAAAGTAGATCACGGTCAGAATGTCCTGTATCGGCTCGGAGAAATCAATCGCGCTGGTTCGCGGTGGTTGCGGCTGGTTGGGATCGCGCTCTGTCCAGGTGACCTTGCGCGCTTCGTGATCAAAGACCGCCTCGCTGGCTCGCACGCGTTTTCCTTGTTCTTCCAGCTTACTGGTCCGCAGTACAGTGAACGGACTTGGATCAACCGTCGATTCGACATGCTCATGAAAGTGGAAGCCGGCGATCCTGATAAACAGACCCTTGCTGGCGACGTCGCCAACTAAACGAAGGATAACCGGATCATCTCCCGACAACCCGCGGGTGGAAACGCGCTCTGTCTCTGCCTTGAACCGAAACTCAGCCACGTCAACTCCGTGCAACAGCCCTTTATTGAATTCAGCTTGATAAACGAGTTCTTCGCCACTCGAAAATGGCGCTGCGGTGCGCAACACCTGCTGACCCAAGGCGGCATTCATTGCCAGGGTCACGAGGAGCGACGCGACGCCTGTGCGAGCGACCGACACTAAAACTTTTCTGGAGCGATAAATCAGAACCAACCCTCCGTTTTGAACTTACTTGAAATATAAGCCTTCAGCGCAAGTAACCCCCACGCAATCACCAATCCCATCGCGGCCTGATACTCGCGATACCTCTTATACAATCCGCCGTCGAACCTGGCCGTGTCTGTTGTCGTTTCGCGGTAAGGGGAAAGCCGCGGCAAAAATAATGGTACCGCTGCCACGTATCTTTGATAACTCTCGCCGAACAATTTCCCGAGTGTCGCCGATTCGACGCGCATTACGGGAACATAGATGCCCAGAAATAGTGCAGCAAAGACAATTCCCAAAACGAACCTGCCCGACGCAATAGTGAAGCCGACCCCCATTACAAAGCTGCCGAGATAGAGTGGATTGCGGGTGTAGGCATAAGGGCCGGTGATCGCCAGAGCATCGTTCTTTCTGAGGTGACCGGTTCCCCATCCACGCAAAGCAAGTCCCGGGAGTGCGATGGCGCCGCCGATGGCCAGCGTCAGCGGTCGTGGCCGGCTAAGCAAAAAGAAAAGCGCCGCGCATACGAACCCGAGTGGCACCCGCCAGCGCTGCATCCATGTGCCAGGTTTAGCCAATCGTCACCAGTTCTGCGGGCGCGATTCGATTTGCGCGAGCCAGACGGTCCGTGACGGCGTGAAGCACACGCTCTACGTCGATGTCCATGCAGATCCATTTGGAACACGAGCGACGATGGCAATCGACTCGACAATCGATGTCGGTCCGCTCAACACAAATGTCGTCGGAGTTGGGGCTGCCGTTGCGCCACCATTCGGTCGGACCGAACAGCCCGACAACCGGAGTACGCGCCGCCACTGCGAGGTGAGTCGGACCTGTGTCTCCACCGATATAGACCTCTGCGTCTTTTGCCAGCGCAAAAAAACCCTTTAGCGACAGACAGACGGCCTGCGCTTTTCCCGATCTCGAGTTTGACAGGACCTGTTCCGCCAGACCCGCCTCGCCCGGACCGTATGTCACCAGTGAATGCAAACGGAATCGATCCCACAGTTGATCGGCCAACGCTCCAAACTTGTCCGCGCTCCAGAGCTTGGTGGGCCACCCGCCGCCCGGATTCAAAATCACGTAACGGCCTTCTGTTTCGCGAGCGGCTTCTGCCGCCTCGAATTCGTCGGCTTGATTCAAGGCGATCGGAAACTCGAAATCGTCCGGGTCATCGGGAACAGAAATGCCCAACGCTGACTTTACCAGCGTTAGGTTCTTCCGAATTACGTGCAAGCCGGTGGGAATAGAAACTGTTTCGTGAACCAGGAAGCGGCTGGCCGGCTCGCGCAAGGCGTCGCGGGCAAAGCCATAGACGCGCTGCGCACGCGAAAGGCGCGCAGCCAACGATGATTTTAATAATCCCTGGAAATCGAGCGCTAGATCGAAGGCTGAGGCGCGTAGCAGACGTAACTGCTGGCGCGGTGCCCGCAGCGTCTCCCCAGACATCAGCCCGCGCCTCAGAGCCTTCGTGTCGACTTCGATGAGGCGATCCAGAAACGGGTTGTCCTTCAAAATTTCGGATGCGCCGTGTTCGACTACCCAGGAAATCTCGGAATCCGGCAAGGCCCGTCGCATCGCGGCGAGGGCCGGCAAAGTGTGCACTATGTCGCCGATGCTGCCGAGTTTGACGATTAGAATGCGCATGAATCAGTTAGCAGTAAGCAGTGAGCTGTGAGCAGCAAGAGCCATCAACGGCGATGATCTGCTTACTGCTTAGGATTCACTGCTAACTTTTCAATCATTTCAGACGACGAGTGGTCCTTGGTATCACCTACGATCGCAACTTGTCCGCCGAAGGATCGTACCACATGGCGCTCAGGAACTGAGTCTTCCGTGTAATCGGTGCCTTTGGCATGAATGTCGGGCTTGAGGGCGAGCAGCAATTCCGCCACAGTCGGTTCGTCAAAGACGGTGACAAAGTCCACCACCTCAAGCGATGAAATGATCTCAGCCCGCTGGTCCTCTGGCATGAAGGGCCGGCCTTCGCCTTTCAGCCGGCGGGTCTGCTCGTCGGAATTAATCCCGACTATCAACAGATCGCCCAGGGCCTTTGCCGCTTCGAGGTAACGAACGTGCCCGACGTGAAGGACGTCGAAGCAGCCGTTGGCGAAGACGATCCGCGCACCTTCGTTGCGGGCCAGAACAACTCGCTCGATCAGGCGATCGCGGTCAAGTATGCGTGGTGACGTGCCGGAGTTCATTTGCTCAAATTGCCGCGTACATTCAAACTCAATTGTGGTCGTTCTTCGCCCGCATTAAGTAATAGCCGACAATGAGCGCTATGTCCTCGCCATAGCTTTGCGTCCCGGATCCAATGCGATTGGCTTTGAGATAAGAGTTGTTGATCTTATGAGCCACCGCGCTGGCGGGTCCTTCGTTGCGCGCCCAAAAGGCGGCCCGCGCTCGCAAATCGTTACGCGGGCCTTCGCCAATCCGATCAGCAAGATTCTCATAGAACTCCCGGTCCGAGGCGCCGAATGCGCCGACCACCTTCAGGGCATTCAGGTATCCGGAGTAGCGTATGTAGGGATGCGTCGAGTTAATGCACACCAGAAACGCTATGAAATTGGCTTCATCTTCGCGCGCAAAGCCGCGCTGGTGGGCCTTCTCGTGAGCGATGACATAAGGGAGATCGAAATCTGGCTGAGCGGCATTAAAATTTGGCTCACCGGTGAAAGGCATGTAGAAACCTGAAAGGCCGAGGCGGCTCATGAGCCCGGAAAAGTAGATAGGCTTGGGCGGACCATAACGTCCGTTGCCGGCGCCACCTAATAGCGGCTCGTGTTGGTATGCGGCTTCGATCAACTCATAGACTTGAGCGCGACTGGGCGGCGCTGGACGCGACCCGTCAAATGCATCACTAACGCGCGACTCTCCGTAATTGTAATTCACTTCGCTTACAATTGTTTCGCTAATCATTTTCAACTGCTCGTCACTCGCGTTTCGTCCCGCGAACCCTAGTTTACCTCCCAAAGGTTCTCGCTGATAATTCAGTCCCCAGATCAGCAGGAAGATCAACATCAATAACCCCGATAGCCACATCAGGACCAGCAAATCGGTGCGGAGCAGCTTGGCAATACGCTGGCGACCGAGATAAACCTCGCGTGCTTGATAGATCAGAGTGCCGACTAGAGCCGCGACTAGAAAATAGATCGTGAACTCGATGATTGAAAAGCCGACGACACCATTGATAAGCGAAAGAGTGTATGTAATTACCGGTGAAAGCTTACGACTGTAATAGCGTTCGACCACTTGCGAATTTCGGCTGGCCAGCGCCTGGAGGGCGAAAGCGACGGCGAGCAGCGCCAGGGGCGTGAGCCAGCGGCGCCACGCTGAGCTTTTGGCCGGAAGGCGAGGCGTGGTGATCTCGTCACTCCGGGAGGGGGTTCTCATTAAGCCTGAATTTTAGCGCCTGGCCGCTGGCGGTGGCTCATTCGTTGTTATTGCCGAGCGCAGCAGATATTAGCTCCAGGCTGGTCACAGTGGCAGTGCCGCGCTTCATCACCACAATCCCGCCGGCGAAATTCGCCAGGCGTGCTGCGTCGGCGAACGAAGCCCCTGACGCCAGAGCTAAGGTGTAAGTCGCGATTACCGTATCTCCGGCTCCGGTCCCGTCCACTGGCTGCCGCGAACCCACCGCGTCGATGTGAAGCGGCGCAGTGTTGGCTTCAATGAGCGTCATGCCGTGGCCGCCGCGCGTCACCAGGAGCGCTTCGTAACCGAGTCGCTGTCGCAATTGTTCCGCCGCCGATTCCAACGCAGCTTCGTCCGTCTGCTCAGCGCCGAGAAGTTCTGCAAATTCATCCTCGTTTGGAGTTGCCGAAGTGAAATTGGAAAAGCTCGAAAGCCGGAACCGAGAATCGACCAACACTGGAATCTTTCTATCGCCCACAGCTTCACGGACAAAATCTCCGATACCTGGTGCGGCAGCGCCATAGTTGTAATCAGAAATGATCACGGCGTCGGCGCCGGCTACTGCGTGGGAAATATCAGCGCGCAGCTTTTCCTGAAGTTCAGTACTCAAGGCGGATTCATTGTCGTAATCGATGCGGATTACCTGTTGGCGAGTTGAATGAATCTGGCCTGCCAGGACGCGCACCTTGGTTGTAGTTCGCCGCCTATCAGATAGTAAGACCCCGCTACAGTCGACGCCCGCCTCGCGGAGTTTGCCTGAAAGAATCTGCCCGGCCTCATCGTTACCCAGCACAGAGATCAGTGCGACCTGCGCGCCCAGCGCAGCCAGATTAGCCGCGCAGTTACCCGCGCCGCCGGGTGTGGTTTCGGTGTGTTCGTGCCGCAGAATGAAGACTGGTGCTTCGCGCGAAACGCGACTGATTTCGCCATAGATAAACTGGTCCGCAATGGCATCGCCAATTACGACGATGCGTTTCTGTGAAAAACTGTTGACGATGTTTGCCAGGCGGCTCATACGCTCACCTCTGCACGTCTTTGTGACATCAAAACGGACGCGCGTTCGAAAACATCTGCGGGCGTGATTGCGGTCATGCAGCGGTGGTCGATCGGGCAGTCACGCAGCATGCATGGTGCGCAGTCCGGCGCGCGGCGAATGATCTCCGCACTCGCAGACAACGGATAGGTTGTCAGCGGATTTGTCGGGCCAAAGATCACCAGCGTCGGCGTGTGCAGCGCAGCGCCAATATGCGCGGGCCCCGTATCATTCGTAATCAAAACGTCGGCGATGCCGATGATTGCCATCGCCTCCGCGACAGTCGTCTTTCCAGTCAACACGATCGGTTGAATTTGTGCGTGTTTGCAAACTTCTTGCGAGACATCCAATTCAGCCGGCGAACCTATCAAAGCCACGTCCGCGCCCGACTCAGCCAGCCGATCGGCGAGTTCGGCATAACGTTCCGCCGGCCAGCGTTTCGCGCGGCTGTTAATCGAACCGGGACAAAGCACCGTTAACGGCGCGCTGATCCTGGCGCCCTGCGCGCGGAGAAATTCGCCAGCCTTTCGCCTTCGATCGTCTGAGACGCGGAGCTCAGAACGCGCTTCAGTATTTTCGATCGAAGACGTTCCGTACAACATTCGCTCTAGTTCGCCGACAATGTGCAAGTAGTAGAAGCTCTCGTGTCTTTCATCTTTCCACGCCGGCGAGGGAAGGGGATGCGTCAGCAAGATGCCACGTCGGTCAGTGTCATAGCCCATTCGTGTCGGCACGCGAGATAGAAAAGCTATGGCCGCGGCTGCAAATGCATTCTGAAACAGCAGCGCGAGATCGAATTTCCGTCTTCGCCATTCGCGCACCTGATCCCAGGCACTAAACAGACCTGCGCGATCGTAAACTAAAACCTCATCAACAAAGTCGGCGTCGAGAAAGACGTCTGCCGCGCCCGGGCGGGAAACCAGGGCAAGGTGTGCCTCAGGCAGAACGCGTCGCAGTTTGCGCAAAGCCGGCACGGCTATTACTGCGTCACCGACCCAGTTGGGAATACGGACGACGACGCGGTGGATCCCGCTCATTTGTAATCTCTCACCCTTCAATTTAGATTTGGTTGGCGAGCATTTATTCGCTAAGTTACATCATTCAATCCGGCGTTAAAGCGCCGTTAGGCGCGCAATGTTTATAGTAGCTCTGCACAACACCGGGGTCTAAGCTCCTTTAGGAGCGAAATACCAAATGTGACTCTCCTAAAGGAGATGGGTTCCTACTTGCCAGATGCGTGGCTATAAACATTAGGCTCCTCCGGGGCCGGAAACCAATTGGTTTCGCTGTGGGCTTAACTATTAAATCAGACTCTTGAGTCCTTCCTCGACTCCTATCTCCGGCCGCCAACCTAACTCGTCGCGCACGCGGGTCAGATCGGAAACGTAATTCAAAGGCACCGGCGCCCGCAAAGAAGCGCCGCCATCAAGCACGGGATTGCACTGAATAATTTCGGCGACCTTGTCAATCATCTCACGCAACGACAAAGCATTTTCCCGGCCGCCCCCGAGATTATACAGCCCGCGGGTCACGACAGAGTCGATGAAAGCGCGACAGGCCCGCGAGAAATCATCCACGTGCAGGATGTCCCGCACCGGCGTGCCCTCGAGCGGCAAACGAAGCGGCCAGCCGCGCTTGACTGCTTCGACGTAGTGCGTGACAAAGCCATTCTCGTTTCCTTCTGAAGGTCGCGCGTAGACGGTTGAGAGGCGAAAAATACACGACCGAAAGTTCCGCTGCGCGGCATAGTATTCGACATATCTTTCAGCGATCAGCTTTGACCATTCCAATGCGGAGTGGTTCGCGTAATCGGTACTACAATGCTCCGGTACTTCGCTGAAAGCGTCAGCGTGCGGACCGTAAACATCCTTGGTCGATGCAAAGATGAAAACCGAGTTCGGCTGCATTTCGCGCAGCAGGTTCACCGTGCCTTCAATGTTTGTGCGAAAGCAATTCTCGGCGTCAGCGGGATTCTTGCTCAGGTGTGCAGCGAGGTGAATTACGACTTCGTAGACTCCGACCCGCGTGGCGTCGAGCGAGCTAAGCACGTCCAGGTGCGAGCGCCGCGAGAAATCCTCAGCCTGGAAAAAACGGCGCACGTGCGCGCCGAGATACCCGCTGCCGCCGGTTACTAAGACTCTCAAAGCTTGTAGCGCAAGTTGCCAACTTGCGGACCCTAACTATTGTTCGTTTGAAAAGAAACACGCAAGTTGGCAACTTGCGCTACACCGTGCCGCGCGCCAACTGATTAAGTCCGCTCAATGAATCTGCTCGCCCGATTGCAATCAAGATGTCGCCGCTTTCAATTGTGGCATCGCCGGCGGGATTGAAAAAGATTTCGCCGCTTTGCCTGCGAATGCTCACTATCACCACATCGAGTTCAGAACGAATCGCCGTCGAGCGCAGCGCTTGGCCGACCAGAGAAGACGCCGCGTCCACCTCGACCTGTTCGAATCCCAGCCCCAGCTCGCTCGCGGTGATCGAATCCATGAACTCGCTGACTGCGGGCTTGGTCAGAGCGACGGCCATTCGGTGGCCACCGATGATCGTAGGCGCGACTACGTGATTAGCGCCGGCGCGTAACAATTTTGCTTCCGCCTGCTCCTCGGCCGCGCGCGCCACAATTCTCAAATTCGGATTCAGATCCCGCGCCGTCAGCACGACGTAAACGTTATCCGCATCGTTGGGCAGGCAGGCGGCCAATCCGCGCGCATGCTCGACGCCAACATCACGCAAGCTTTCTTCCAGCGTTGCATCGCCCACGATGACGTTAACACCACGCTGGCTGAACTCAGCGGCACGTTGCTGGTCGTTTTCGATAACGACGAAGGATTCGTTCGCGGCCAGCAGGTCACGCACAAGATGCGAGCCCACTCTCCCCGAGCCGCAAATGATGTAATGATCGCGCAACTTGCTCATCTTTTTTGACAGCCGTCGCTGGCCAAAAGTCGAAATCAGTTCTGACTGTACTACCGATTGAACTATGGTCGAGACGAAGAGCGCAACCCCGGCGACGCCGATTAGCATGACCACGACCGCAAATGCCCGGCCCGTGGCGGTGTGCGGAGGGATGTCGCCATAGCCAACCGTCGTCAGTGTCTGCACCGTTACGTACAGACTATCAGCGAGCGTCCAACGCTCGATCAGATGAAAGCCGACGGTGCCAAACACAATCGCCGCTGCCAGGGCGATGACGGCATAGCGAATTTGAAAGCCCCATCTGGGCCGAGTTCGGGTGGCAACGGGCATTAGTTTGTCGGCAAGGCCTCCAGTCTGCAGCCAGTGAGCGCCACCGTAGCGGCGTACAAAGTACCAACTTTAGTTGGGTTTTTTCGCAACCAAAGCCCAACTAAAGTTGGTACTCTAAACGCCGGAAACCCACGTTGAAGGGCTACGATCTGCGCTGGGCCTCAAGTCACTTCCTCTTCCAGCGCACGCCGTCTTTGGTGTCTTCCAGAATGATGCCGCGCGCGGCGAGCTGGTCGCGAATTTCATCGCCCCGATCAAAGTCGCGGCGATGACGCGCTTCCTGGCGCTCGTCGATCAGCTTTTGAATTTCGGCATCGAGAATTTGCGGCTGCGGATCGCCAAAGACATTCAATACACTGTCAATGCGTCCGATCGCAGCGATTAGTTCCCGTTTGTTTTCTTCGCGCAGCCCGCGTCCGGCCAGCACGGTATTCACTTCGCGCGTGAGATCGTGGACGGCAGCGAGCGCGACGGACGTGTTTAGATCGTCGTCCATTCCCGCTTCAAACTCAGTCAGGGCCCGCTCAGCCGCCGAGTGCAACGCGTCATCGCGGCCAGGCTCAGTCTTGGCTTCTTCCAATCGCGCGCGAAAGTCGCGCAAACTGGCGACGGTTTTCTCAGCTCCGCGCAGCGCGTCGAAAGTAAAGTTGAGCTGCTTGCGGCAGGGGACGCTCAACAGGAAATAGCGAATTCCGGTCGCGGAAAAACCCTGAGCAGTCAGATCGCGAAAGGTGTAGTAGTTGCCTTTCGATTTTGACATCGTCTCGCCTTCGACTTTCAGGTGCTCGAAATGAAGCCAGTAGCGGACGAACTGCTTACCGGTAGCGCCTTCGCTCTGGGCGATCTCGTTTTCGTGATGCGGAAAAACCAAATCGATGCCGCCCAGATGAAGGTCGAATGTCTCGCCCAGGTATTTCATCGACATCGCTGAACACTCGATGTGCCACCCGGGCCGGCCGCGGCCGATGCTCGCATCCCACGCAGTTTCTTCCGGGTTATTCGGGGCTTTCCAGAGAGCAAAGTCGCGCGCGTCTTCCTTCTCGTACTTGTCCGTGTCGACGCGTTCGCTGCCACCCTCGATGTTGCCGGCCAAATTGATCTTCGACAGTTTGCCGTATTCAGGGAACGACTTGATCCGGTAATAGATCGAGCCGTCCGACTTGTAAGCGTGATCGCGCTGTTCGAGTTTTGCGATCAGCTCAACCATCTCCGGAATGTGTTGCGTCGCTCGCGGGGCGACCTCGGGCCGTTCACAGCCGAGCGCGTCAAAGTCTTCCCAGAAGGCGTCAATGTACTTCTGAGTATAGTCGTCTATGGCTACGCCGCTCTCCTGCGCTTTCGCCATGATGCGGTCGTCGACATCGGTGAGGTTCATGACGTGCGTCACGCGCCAGCCCTTGAGCTTCAAATACCGGCGAATAACATCAGCAGCGATCGCCGAGCGAAAGTTTCCGATGTGGCCGTAATCCCAGACCGTGGGGCCGCAGTAATAAAACTTAGCTTCGCCCTCGACCATGGAGCGAAACTCTTCGAGCTGGCCGGAAAGTGTGTTGTGGATGCGGAGCATTGGATGCGAGTCTAAGAAAGGACTGAGGACGAGTCAAACAGCGCCTCTAAAATGCTCGAAGCCCTCCGGCCGTAAATCCCAGACGCGATTCTTTTCGGCAATGCGAATTTTGCGTGGCTGATCGGTGACTTCGCCGATGAGAGAGATGGCTACACCGTCAACTCGCTTTGGCAGACGCGCGACATTGTCGGGGTGAACGGTGAACACCAACTCGAAATCTTCGCCGCCATGCAGGGCCAGCATCAGTGGATCAAGCGCGCGCCGGCCGCAGAGATGGATTACGTCTCGATCGATCGGCACAGATGCAGAATCAATCAACACGCCGACGTGACTCTCTTCGCACAGGTGAGCAAGGTCGGAAGACAGGCCGTCGCTGATATCGATCATGGCACCGGCAAGTCTTTCTTCGCCCAGGACGATCCCCCAGCCAACGCGTGGCGAGGGGCGCAGTTGGCGCAGGAGCAAATTCTCGATCGCTTTCAACTCTGCGGTGTCCGCGCCGTCGATCTTCACGCCCTCCCTGACGGTCGGGCTACTGCCCCGTTTGGAAGCGCTCTCGCTACCACTCAAACTCCTGCCCGACTTGCCCGCTCGGGGCAGGGAAGTAACGCCGCTCGCGCCCAGGCGCGCACCCATCTCGATCAACTTCAATCCTGCCGCTGCGCCGCCGAGAGTTCCCGTAACATAAACTTGATCGCCGGCGCGCGCGCCAGAGCGCAGGATTGCCGCGCCGGAAGTGACTTCGCCCAGCCCGATCGAATCAATGACGATCCCTTCCTTTGTTTGCGATACATCTCCACCGGCCAACGTCACTCCGTACTGATCCGCCAGCTCGAAATATCCAGCGAAGAAGTCATCTTTGAAATTGTCTTGCCAGGTCTCTGCGGGCATCCCAATCGAGAGCAGAGACCAGAATGGTCGCCCGCCCATCGCCGCGATGTCTGAAAGCGAAACTGCGAGGGCCTTATGACCGAGCATCCGGGCGGGCGCAGCTTCGCGGTAGAAATCAACTCCTTCTATCAGCAAGTCAGTCGTGACGATCAGGTCGCGATCGGCTATCTGATTCACGACAGAAGCGTCATCGCCGATTCCTCTGACCAGACGAGACGAATGCTTTCGCGATCGAGTTTGTTCGCGAATGCGGCGAATGAAGTCGAATTCGTTCATGAGATCTACCCGCAGAAGCACTGAGACACGGAGAAAGAAACCAGAATTGAATCAAAACTCGATCTGACAGTCGATATTTTGGGTCGCCTCCTTAAACATGCTCTGTCCGGCAAGTCCGGACCGTTCTCGGTTTTCTAACAGACTTTTCTGGCCTTGGAGGAATCGCTCTACCAGCCTGCAGCGCAGGCGGCATATTAGTAGCCCCGGGCGTAAGCCCGGGGAACAGGCAGCGAAAAGCTTCCGAGCCCCGTAAGGGGCGAAAGAGATTTCATGTCGCACCTGGTTCTCAAACCAATTTCTGTCGCCCGCTTTGCGGGCTTGATCTCGGTAGTGGCGTGCGCACCCCGGGCTTACGCCCCGGGGCTATTAACATGCCGCCCGCTATCGCGGGCTCGTTGCGCCCTTCCCTTTTGGTTTGCGGTCCTGGCCGCGTGCTGTGCCGCCGGGTCTCCGTGGCAGCTTCAGAGATTGCGGCGCATTGATTCAAGGCCGGCTTTGATCGTCTCGATCGAAGTGGAAAATGAAAAACGTACGCGGCCTTCGCCCTGGGGACCGAAAACCACGCCGGGCACGGTGGCAACCTGAGCCCGGCTGAGCAACAGCTCTGCTGCTTCGCGGCTGTCCCGGCTGACGCTGGTGACATCCGGGAAAGCATAGAAGGCACCGGCGGGTAGCGCGCATGTCAGGCCGAGTTCATTAAGACCTGCTAACAACAAATCGCGCCGCTCACGATAAGCGACGCGCGACGTTTCCAGAAAATCTGAGGCAGTAGTAAACGCCGCCAGCGCCGCCCACTGCGTCGGCGTCGAAACACCGTTCGACGAATAAAGAGTCGTCTTGGACAGGCCGGTCATCCACGGCTCAGTCGCGACGGCGTAACCTATCCGCCAGCCGGTCATCGCAAATGATTTCGAGAGTGTAAACGTAGTGATCGTGCGCGCGAGCATTCCGTCAAGCGAAGCGATGGAAACGTGCTCGCCTTCATAGACGATGTCTTCATAAGCTTCGTCAGCAACTACGATCAAGTCGCGGTCGATAGCGAAGCGAGCGACTTCCTCGGTTTCCGATCGAGTGAACACGACCCCCGAAGGGTTCGCAGGCGTATTGAAGTAAATCGCCCGGGTCTGTTCAGTGGAATAGCGATTCAGAGTTTCCCGAAACCCGTCGGCGCGGGCCTCGTCGGTCGGTACCAATATCAGCCGGCCCCGGCAGTGAGCGACGAGGTCCTTAATCGGCGTCCAGTAGGGAGAAAAAATCAGGACATCGTCTCCTGGATTGACCACCGATTGGAACGCTCCGAACAACCCTTGCATGCCACCGTTTACTACGATGACGTTCTCTTCACTGGCCGCGATCCGATTACGATCTCGCAACTTGTCGGCAATCGCGCGACGTAGTTCGGGTATCCCGGACGATGGCGCATAGCGCGTTTTGTTCTCTCGCAAGGCGGAGTTGACCGCTTCTTTCACGTAATCGGGAGTAGACCGATATGGTTCGCCGCCTTCAAATTGATAGACGGTCGCGCCCCTGGCGCGCAGCTCCATCACCCGATTGCGAATTTGGACAATATCGGAAAAGCCTACTTCGTCAAGACGGGTTGCAAGGCGAAAACCGGCTGCAGATGCTGGCACTTTGGGTGTGAACCTCCGAACGGGCGCGGGTTTTTACTGGATAACGCGCGATTATAGCTTGCGGACTTCGTTGCGTCCATCGGGGAAGACCGAAAAGAATGAGCCGGGGCGGTGTTCTGGTTCGCCAACAAATCAGAATTCGCCACCTCAGATTTCACGTTTAATCTCTCAACTTAACTCCAACGCCTTAAATGTAACTATTGACACCTAAATCTTCCCACAGGTAACATGCGCCTGAGTTCGCGTTGACGCTAAAAAGTCGGCCCGGCGACGCCCAAGGAGTTTTCTTCTCTCTCTTTTCTAATGAGCATGAGCCAATCTGCCGTCGCAATCCCCGAAAAGCTGTTCTTCAAGATCGGCGAAGTGTGTGATATCGCCGGCGTGCAAGCCCATGTACTGCGGTATTGGGAGACCGAGTTTCCGATGCTTCAGCCGCAAAAGAACCGCGCGGGCCAACGCACCTATCGCCGCCGGGACGTCGAGATGGCGCTCCGAATCAAAGAATTACTGTACGACGAGCAGTACACAATCGCCGGCGCGAAGAAGAAGCTGGCCGGCGAACTGCGCGGACCCAATCGCGAGAGCGGGCTGCCGGCGTCTACAAAAGCACCGGGCCGCAGCTTGCAACGACCACCGTCCCTGGCGGCACGAATCAGTTCAGCTCCAGGTTCAGCTCCGGCGCCCGCGCCGGCTGCGCGTCCTACCGACGACCAGCGCGCAACGCTGGGCCAGATTGCGAAACAGCTTCGCGAGATACTTGACCTACTGGATGAAGGCGAGGCTGCGATCGCGCCGAATCAGGCCAAGCGGAAGTGAATAGGCTCGCGTTCGTCGCTTGGACATCGGATGCTTTCCGTTCATACTGAAATAACTTTGACGGGACGTGGCGCAGCCTGGTAGCGCGCACCCTTGGGGTGGGTGAGGCCCCGAGTTCGAATCTCGGCGTCCCGACCAATAAAGAAAGAGCTTTCCGAGTGTAACTCGGAAAGCCTTTTTCTTTTATTTGACCCGGGCGGGCCCAGCTAATTGGATGATAGGGGCGCACCGATCTCAATCAGCGCCCCGCGGCTTTTAGAACGAGGGAGGCTTGGTGGTTGTCTTGCTCTTATTAGTATTTTTCGCTCCGCTGTTTGATTTGTTCTCATTGCCAGTCGGAGACTTCGCGGTGGTTAGATCTCTAAAGCCCCCGGCGAGCGTAAGCACACACATCTTGCCGAATTCGGGATGGGAGGCACAGGCAAGGCCGGCAACATTGTAGTCCCCGCTCAACAGCCTCTTTCTATGGCCGCGACTAGCGACACCGTCGTCAATGAGCCAGGTCAAAACTCTTTCGCGCGCGGATTCGTCGCCATAGGAAAGGTTCTCACCGATTCCGCCCTGCCAGGTGCCAAAAGGCTTCACGCGTTCTTCGACCAGGCCGCTTCCCCCCTTGTGACCTGTGGCGCCGGTTCCACTCTGTTCCATGGAGTGCGCCTGGGCGGCAAGGCGGAGGCCATTCGACAGGTTGAGTGGACCTTGTGGTTTAGCGGCGCGGAGAAACTTGATCGCGTCTTCCACAGCGCTCCAGCCTTCCTCAGTCGTGATCACTTCGTCCTGCCCCGCGACTTTATACGCTTTGCCGTTGAATAAGGGCTTTAGCTGCTCGAGGTAAGACGCATAAACCTTTGGCTGGGCCCGCGCCAGATTGATCTCGTTTAGGAGATCCTGTTCAGCTGGTGAGAGACCGTTGCTGGAAGAAACCCTGGTAGTTTGTGATCGGATCGTGGGTGAGTTCGAAAAAGAAACAATTAAGGTCAGCACGCAGCAGAGCGACGCAACTGCAGCCAGTCTAACTTTCATTTTGGGGCAATTCCTTTCACTTGGATAATTGATTCCAGCCAGCTTAATGCAACTGGCATCAGGGCGATGTCGTCGGGAAAGTCGCAGCCAAGTTAACCAAAGTGCCGCATGGTGTCAATTGATAGTAGACAGCTTGGTCATAAGCGTTTAGCATCTGAGATGACGGCGTCCCCCCTGGCCGAGAGTGTTACCTGTTTTTCATGGCAATTCGGCGTCCACCTGAAGACTCTAATCCGCGCTTTGTTCGTGGCGGCGGTGTGCCGTCGCGCGTCATTCGTTATGAAGAGCCGAAGGCCGGCTTTCTTCGCCGCTTCCTGCGATTTCTTCGGCGGCCATACTTCGTTATTCCAGTTCTGCTCTTAGGGGTGCTGGCGGTAACCGTCTTCGCCTACTACTGGATTATTTTCTCGGCTCGGATAGACAATCTTTTGAAGGGCGAGATCTACACCCGGTCGGCCGGAATTTATGCCGCACCGAAGCAAATTCGCGCGGGCCAAAATATTTCGCAAGACGACCTGCTCGCTTACTTGAAGCGCGCCGGATATGTCGAGCGAGGGCAGCAGGGCGACAGTGGGCGCGGGCGTTATGTTAGTGGCGAAGGCACGATCGAAATCGAACCCGGCCAGGATTCAGTCGTTGATAGTGCGCGATCGTTCGAATCGCTGCGAGTTCAATTCGCCCGCGGCGGAAAATCAATCGCGGCAATTACCAGCAACGGTAACAGTCAGCGTATCGAGAAAGCACTGCTCGAGCCGGAATTGATCAGCTCTGTCACCGGCCGCGAGCGGGCCAAGCGAAGAGTGGTCGGCTATAACGACCTGCCACCTGATCTGGTTCACGCGATTACGGTCACCGAAGATCGTTCCTTTTTTGATCATTACGGCGTCAATATTCGCGGCATCATTCGCGCGTTGTTGCGACGTTACGACAGTGATCCGAATTCACCGCTGGCGCGTCAGGGCGGTTCCAGCATTACCCAACAACTCGTCAAGAACCTGCTCCTTTCACCTGAACGCACGCTGAAACGCAAAGTCGCCGAAGCCTATATGTCGGTCATCCTGGAAACGCGTCTTTCGAAGCAGGATATCTTTGCGCTCTATTGTAATCAGGTCTATCTCGGACAGCAGTCGGGTTTTTCGATTAATGGTTTTGGCGAGGCAGCCAGTGCGTACTTTAATAAGGACGTCACGAATCTAACCCTGCCTGAGTCGGCTTTTCTTGCCGGACTGATTCGCAGTCCGAATCGCTACAATCCCTACCATGACATCGACACCGCGCGTTCACGGCGCAATCAAGTGCTCGAGTCGATGGCCGAAACCGAAGCGATCACTTCAGATCAGGCAAAACAGGCTGAAGGTATTGAGTTGAAGCTCGCGGCCGTCAAGGGTCGGATAGACATTTCTGATGCGCCGTACTTTGCGGATTATGTGCAGAATCAACTCGGTGATTTGATCGCCGGACAGGGCGCCGATCATCTGCGCATTTACACTTCGGTAGACATGGATTTGCAACGCGCGGCCTACGCCGCGGTGACTAAACAGTTGGCAGCGCTTGATAAAATCGAAGCTAAGCGCGCTCCCGAAGGCACAGTCCAGGCGGCATTGGTGGCGATGAACGCGCACACCGGCGAGATTGTGGCGATGGTTGGCGGCCGCGACTATTCGAAGAGCCAGCTTAATCGGGCCGAGGCGTTGCGGCAGCCCGGTTCGGCTTTCAAACCGTTTGTCTATGCGACCGCACTGAACACTGCGTATGATCCCATCCCGCGCGTGATCACACCGGCAACAATTTTCAAAGACGAGCCGAAGACGTTCACCTACGACAACCAGGAATACTCGCCCGGCAACATGGGCGACAAGTATTCGATGCTACCGGTAACGTTGCGCGATGCGATGGTGCACAGTCTTAACGTTGTAACTGTCGATGTCGCGATGGAAGTGACTATCGGACGCGTGATGAACCTGGCGGCGAAAGCCGGACTGCCGCGCGTCGCGCATGCCTATCCCGCGATGGCGCTGGGCACTGCGGAAGCCACGCCGCTCCAGGTTGCTTCCGCTTACACGGCCTTCGCCGCGAACGGAACTCGCACGACGCCACTGGCCATCGATCGCATCACTACCGGCACCGGCACAACGATAGCTCGACCCACCGCACAAAAGAACGAAGTACTCCGTCCTGAGATCGCTTATGTCATGACTTCGTTCATGAAGGACGTGGTCAACCGCGGGACCGGCGCGCCCATTCGCGCGCGCGGATTCAAATTCAATGTGGCCGGCAAGACCGGAACGTCTCGTGACGGTTGGTTTGCCGGCTACACACCTGATCTGGTTTGCGTCGTCTGGGTCGGATTCGACGATGGATCGCAATTGGGTTTGACCGGTGCGGCCTCAGCGCTTCCAATCTGGGCGGACTTCATGAGCGCGGCACTTACAGTTCACCCGGAGTGGACCGGTGATTGGCAGATGCCCGAAGGTGTGCAGCAAGCCGACATCGATCCGACGACGGGCCAACTAGCCAGGGCGGACACGACCAGCAAGCGCCCGGAACTCTTTATCGGTGGGACCTTGCCGGGATCGGAAAACGCAGCCACACCTGAGGACATGGCGCAGGAAGCGCCCGCACAAACTGACAGCGAAGGAAACCGAAAAGATCCGCAGACTGAGCCGGCCAAGTTACCTGAATCTCCGCCGACTGAACCGCCAAGGCCAAAGCCTACGCCGCCGAAGAACGATTCACGATCGAAGCTCGATTCCCGCGACTTTCATGAGGACGACGCGTCGCCCAAGTTGCAGGGCACAATCACGCTCGACATCGATCCGACTACCGGCTTGATTGCGGTTGAGAGTTGCCCGGTGATACGCACGAAAACTTTTATCATCGGCCAGGAACCCAGGAAGTATTGCGGTCCTGAGTATCACAAGAAAGCCCAACCCTCACCGCCGGCTACACGATCGCGGTTTGCCAATCCTCAGCAATTCAAATAACCCAGATGAAGGGTCACTGGACGTTGCGAGTTTCATAACGTTCAAGTTTCAGGCGTTCCATCTTACGATGTGCGTGAAGATGAGTCCGCTGCGCGGACGAATGAAAATAGCCCAGCGATTTATCGCTGGGATCAGGTTGTAAGCGAGGGACCGAGTCCGCGAAGCGGACGGCTGAAGAAAGGTACTCCCATGTCACATTGTTACGTCAGCAACCTCATGCATTGCACCTTCAACACGAAAGACCGGTATCCATTCATCGATTCAAATCTGGAGCGTCTCAAGAAGCACGGCATTGAATACGATTCGCGTTACGTCTTTTGAAGTTCAGCCGTCCGCTCCACGGACTACTTCTCCTGTATGGCATCTGATCCCACCGATAAAGAGTCCGTGTCAAAACTCAGCTTCCCAGCGCCAAAGGCGCGAAATGTAAAAGCCCAGGGCAACGCCCTGGGTGAGCGCGCGTATGAGTCTCCAAGCGCTGAAAGCGCGAAATGGCAACGCCGTAACCGAAACGGTGAGCATCAAGGCGCCTTCCCGATCATTGCGCGCTTTCAGCGCTCGGAAACTTGACTGGCTTGTACCTGGGCCGATGGCCCAGGCTATTACATTTCGCGCCTTTGGCGCTGGGAAGCTGAGTTTTGACACGGCCTCTAAATCGGTGGGCCATTATCATTCGTCCGCTGCGCGGACTAGTCGAGCCGGTCGGGACCAACTCAAAATAGTCACATCTCACGATTCTAAAATGCCTCAGTTAACAGAATTCTGAATCGCAGCTCGCAACGTTTCGATCGCCAAAGCCGCTGCATGTTGCTTCCGAGAGGGCAGACCACCTACTGCGGTTACAATTTCCTTCCGCTCCAACTTCAAAGCGTCTGCAATCGTCATTCCCTCCAGCATCTCCGCCAGTGCGGAACCGCAGGCAAGTGTCGGCG
Organism: Blastocatellia bacterium; assembly: GCA_003168335.1. Classification (GTDB taxonomy): domain Bacteria; phylum Acidobacteriota; class Blastocatellia; order Pyrinomonadales; family Pyrinomonadaceae; genus UBA11740. Next base: position 41,521 of record PMSM01000012.1, read on the forward strand.
GACAACCATAGGCCAGAAATCGCGCGGCTTCGATGCGACCATCACGAATGCGCAGACTCAAGCGCACGCGATCGCCGCAGACAGGGTTTGTCTGTTCGGCGACCGCGTTTGCGTTAACGAGTTCGCCCGCGTTGCGCGGATTTGCGATGTGATCTTTGAAGGCTTCTGAGTATGACAAGGTGGTTAGCTCGTCTGTTTTCGTTTTTGCGCGCTCATTCCACTTGGACAGGAACGATCCACGAAATCACACGAAGACCCACAAACAAGAACTAGTCCGCTTTGTGTATTTCGTGGATCGTTTTTACCTGCTACAAGCACCACTAACTTGCCGCGATCGTTTGACGAGACAAGGGCGAGAGTGCGCGCAGACTCTCAACCGCGCGCGGTAATACTTCCAACACATAATCGATATCTTCGTCGGTGTTGTCTTTGCCAAAGCTAAATCGGATCGCGCCGCGCGCCAGTTCTTCATCACGGCCCAGAGCGCGGATCACCGGCGATGGCTCGAGCGTCCCGGACGAACAAGCTGAGCCGGTAGAAACCGCGACGCCCTGCATGTCCAGATGGATCAGCAAGCCTTCGCCTTCAATGAAACGAAACGAGATGTTCGAAAGATGTGGCAGTCGCCGTTTGTGATCGCCGTTGAAGGCGAGGTCATCGATGGATGCCTTAACGGCATTCTCAAATCGATCGCGCAAGCGCCGAGTGTGTTCGTTGCGCGCAGGCATTTCGCGCTGCGCCAGTTCCGCGGCCGTGCCGAAGGCCACGATATTGGCAATTGATTCTGTGCCGGCGCGCCGTTCTCGTTCCTGATGACCGCCAACTTGTTGGGGTGTTAACCGCACGCCACGACGGAGAAAAAGCGCTCCCGATCCTTTCGGCGCATAGATCTTGTGTGCTGAGAGCGTCAGCAGATCGCAGCCCAAGTGTTCGACCTCAATCGCTATGCGGCCGGCGGCTTGCACTGCATCGGTGTGAAACCACAGATGACGTCGGCCGCGCTGGCGCTCTTCCTTAACCAATGCGCCGATTTCTTTGATCGGTTGAATGGTGCCGATCTCGTTGTTGGCCATCATCACGCTAATCAAGACAGTGTCCGAGCGCAACGCCGAGCGCACGTCTTCCAGACGGATTATCCCATCGTCATAAACCGGCAAGCGAGTGACGACCCAGCCGCGCTTTTCAAGAGACTCGAGTGTGCCGCGAACCGATGGATGCTCAATCGACGAGGTGATGATGTGCCGGGGTTCGGCCAGCTCGCAAACACCGCGAATTGCCAGGTTGTTGGCTTCAGTACCGCCGGACGTGAAGATAATCTCGTTTGCACGGGCGCCGATGAGTGCCGCGACTTGCCGCCGGGCGCCATCGGCCGCGGCCCGCGCTTCCTGGCCGAACAGGTGGACACTGGAGGCGTTGCCGAACTTTCCAGTCAGGTACGGCAGCATTGCCTCAACGACCCGCGGGTCGACCGGCGTGGTGGCACTGTGATCGAGATAGACCCTGCGCATTATTTTGACCGTTATTAAAACGTTTAGAGGCGGGCTACTGCCCGCCACGTAGTGAGCCGCGGGTGCCTGCCGTTGGCACAAGGGCGGCCGGTAGCCCGCCTCTAAACCTGACAACTGACTCCTTGCTTATCGCATCTGAGACCCGTGGACTCAGCGATGTCGAGTCTAGGTTGGGTGACCGTGACCGTCAAGCGCGTGGTTGTGACCGCCCGCACTCGGTGTTAGCATTTTGGAGTTAGGCACCGGAGCAATTAAGTCGAAACTCCGAGATGAACGCTCTCCCTTTCGCAAATGTCGATCTCAAACCGGCAAGAAAGGCTTGGATTGGCAGGAAAGGTTAGCAGATGAAAAATTTCAGATTTGCTTTGACTCTTATTCTCGTGGCCGCGTTTTTGACTGTCCCGCTTTTAACGGTGTCGGTCGAGGCGCAAGATCCCCAGAACCAAAACCAGGCTTCCGCCATCATGCGTGGTTATCGCACCGGCTATTCCGACGGCTATCAAGCCGGGGTCAATGACCTTGCGAATAACGCTACCCGAGACTTTCGCAACAAAACAGAATTCGAGCACGGCGACCGCGCATACAATTCAACCTATGGAAGGCTCGAAGACTATCGCGATGGCTATCAGCAGGGATTTGAAGTGGGCTACAACGCGGGCTACGAGCGCAAGCCATTTGATTCGACTATCCCGCCTGACTTGAAACGCAGAAGTGAGGACTCGACGGTTAGTTATCCGACCGATCAGAACAAGAGCTCCAATCCTCAGACTCAGCCTCAACCTCAGCCTCAGACTCAGCCTGAAACTCAACCGCAGACTCAGCCCCAATCTCAGTCGGCCGGGCCGAACGCCATTCCCCGCGATACGATTATGCGGGTCGAACTGCTGAGCAGTCTCGCGACCGATGCTTCACAGAAAGGCGATCATTTTCAGGCACGCGTGATCGAGCCGAAAGAGTATGACGGCGCTACTATCGATGGCCAGGTCATGAATGTGAAACGTCCGGGGCGAGCAAAGGGGACTGCGCAATTGCAACTCTCGTTTGACGAGATCCGATTCGCTGATGGCCGCTCGGCAAAGATGAGCGCTCAGGTCATTGAAGTCATTCCGAGCGGTGGCGGCCAGGGCGTGGGCAAGGTCGACAAGGAAGGCGGCGTGCAGGGAAAAGATTCGACCAGGGGTGACGTGCAAAAAGTCGGCGCCGCTGCCGGCATCGGCGCGGTCATTGGCGCGATCACGGGTGGCGGAGTTGGCGCCGCAGTGGGCGCGACCATCGGCGCCGGAATCGGAACCGCCGGAGTCCTCAGTCAACGCGGCAGCGACATTAAGCTGTATCAGGGTCAGCAACTGCGCATTCGCACGGCGGGCGACGTGGGGATTCAGTAACGCGTACTTCTCGCAACCGTCAACCACAAAGACACGAAGACACAAAGGAAAAATGCCTAACTAACTTTGTGGCTTTGTGACTCTGTGGTGAACGCCAATCATGCCAATCATCACTCTCCTGACTGACTTTGGCTCGCAGGATTATTTCGTTGGGGCGATGAAGGGCGCAGTCCTCTCCAACAATCCCGCCGCCAGCATCGTTGATATCACACACGAAATTTCGCCACAGGATATCCGGGCCGCCGCTTTCAATCTGCTGGCCGTCTATAAAGAGTTTCCCGCCGGCACAATTCATGTCGTGGTTGTCGATCCAGGCGTGGGATCCATGCGCAGAGGCATCATCCTGAAATGCGCCGGGCAGCTTTTCGTCGGACCCGACAACGGGGTCTTTAGCTGGATCTGTGAACGAGAAGAGAACTCTCTGGCAGTCCATTTAACTAACGAGAAGTTCTTTCGCCACCCAGTCAGCCAAACCTTCCATGGCCGCGACATCTTTGCGCCGGTGGCGGCGGCGCTTTCAAATGGAGTTGATCTCAAAGAGTTCGGTCCCGTGATCGACGACCTGGTTCAACTCGAATCATTGCAGCCCCGGACCCTGGACGACGGAGTGACCGAGGCGTGGATAATTCATATTGATCGCTTCGGCAACTGCATAACAAGTCTTACCCTTGATTATTTTGCCGGGGGCCAAATTGCCGCGGGAGCAAAGGTGTTGGTCAATGGTCACGAAGTATCTTCGTTTCGCGAGTTCTATGCGGACGGTGGCGTAGAGCAGGATGGGTTGTTCTGTCTCTTCGGGAGCGCCGGATTTTTGGAGATCGCCGCGCAAAACTCTTCGGCCGCGAAAATCCTGGGCGCGCAGCGTGGCCAGTCCGTGATCCTGCTTGCCGGTGGCGAGAATTGATGTGGCACGCGCATCTTGCGCGTGATCCACGGGCGGGACGCCCGTGCCACTAGCTGACCCACTTGCACGCGCGAACGCTCGCTTGTCACGCGGAAACCTCTTTGCTATCTTCAACCCATCCAAAATTTCGAGGGACGCACATAATGGAAAAAGCGAAGGAGAGCGCGGCGGGAACCACAGTGTCGAGCGGACTGCGAGGCGTCATCGCTGCCAGCTCTTCAATTGGCGACGTTGACGGCGAAAAGGGCGAGCTGATTTATCAGGGCCTGAATATTCACGACCTGGCAACGAAGTCCACGTTTGAAGAAGTTGTGTTCCTGCTTTGGAATGGTCGCCTGCCAAAGCGCGCTGAGCTTGATGAACTGAAACAAAACCTCTCAGCGTCGTATGAACTCCCCTGGCAAGCCATTGAACTAATCAAAGGAATGTGTGCGCGTGTTCCCGCGAATTTCGAACCGATGGACGGCCTGCGTACTGTAGTCTCGGCGCTGGCGATGTTCGACGAGGAGTCGCGCGACCTTTCGCGTGACGCAAGCATCCGAGTTGCCACCCGCTTGACGGCCAGATTCCCGACGATCGTGGCCGCGATTGACAGAGCGCGTAACGATCTTGATCCGATCGAGCCAAATCCAGATCTCAACATCGCTACCAACTTTCTTTACATGCTCAAGGGCGAAATGCCCGACGAGTTTGACGCGCGCGTCTTTGATGTCGCGCTGATCCTGCAAGCCGATCATGAATTGAATGCTTCGACGTTTACGACGCGCGTGGTCGCCGGCACGCTGGCGGACATGTACAGCTGCGTGACCGCTGGGCTGGGTGCGCTTTCAGGGCCGCTGCACGGCGGCGCGAATACGGCCGTGATGAAGATGCTGATCGAGATCGGCAGCGTTGACAAGGTCGAAAGCTACATCAAGGACGCGCTGGCAAAGAAGAAAAAGATTATGGGTTTTGGTCACGCGGTCTATCGCACCGACGACCCGCGAGCCACTCACCTGCGCCAGTTTTCAAAAGAGATGGGAGAGCGCAAAGGCGATACGAAGTGGTACGACATGACCGCGAAGGTCGAAGAAGTGATGAAGCGCGAGAAGGGTTTGTTGCCGAATGTCGATGCCTACTCGGCTTCGACATACTACATGATGGGAATTCCGCTGGACCTCTACACTCCGATCTTTGCGATCAGCCGCATCAGCGGCTGGACCGCGCACATCCTCGAACAGTATGCCGACAACAAGCTGATTCGCCCACGCGCCAAATACATCGGGCCGCGCAACGTGCCGTACGTGCCGATTGATGAGAGGTGACGAGATTCGAACTCACTGATCGTCGGTCACTCGAATAAAATCGCTTTCCGGACCAAACTGATCCAATCCTTCGGCCCCGCCGGCTTCAATTATCGATCCAATCGCTGGATGAAAAGCGTGAACGTCCGGCGCCGGAATCTCAGGTAAATCGATGCATGGCGGCGGCAGCGGCGCGGGCTCAATGAATGAAGCCGGTGGTGGCGGCTGGTGCGAGACGTGCAGATCGCGCTCTTCGTACTTCATTCCGTGCGGGAATTCCTTGCGAATTTTCTCGGCAATCTCGCCCAGATCAATGAAGCAATCCGCGACATCGATCAGTTTGGGCGCGGTGTTCGAGCGAAATCCAACTACCTCAACGCGGCAGCCTTTGTAAGCGACTGAATTGACTGCATAGACAAAGTCCTCATCGCCGGAAACCAGCACCGCAGTATCGTAGCGGCCGGCCAGAGAGAGCATGTCAACGGCAATCTCGACGTCAAGGTTGGCTTTACGCGTCCCGTCATAGAAGGTCTTGAGTTCTTTCTGCACGACCCGAAAACCGTTGCGCCTCATCCACAGCAGAAATCCCTGTTGACGTTCAGCGCCGGCATCCACGCCGGTGTAAAAGAAAGCCCGAAACAAATGACCATCGCCCAGCAGCACCCGCAGCAGCTTGTTGTAATCGATGTCGATATTGTGAAAACGCGCCGCGTGAAACAGATTGTTCCCGTCGATAAAGATCGCCACTTTGCCGCGATGGCCGAACTGCAACGAAAAATTGTTCGTCGAATCGAAGTGGTTCAAGTTAGTAAGCTCCGTTAAAGTTTTGTAATTGGTGCCGACTAGAATGCCGCTCAGATGTGCTCGCGGTCAAGTTAAGCTATAAGTCGCGACGGACTGCATCGTATAATCCCATGACGAGGAGAACCCATTGACGGACGGCGACAAAGCAGAGTCGTTAGGTTTAGAGGTGTCGGACGCCAGGCCCCACAGCTTTGCGCCGGCCGAGATGATCACCTGCGATGCATGCCTGCGGGCAAACCCGCCGACTCGCTCGAAATGTCTTTACTGCGGGGCGGATCTGACGTTGACCGGCAATGACCGTGAAGGCCAATCGTCCCGCGAGGTGATCAACCCGATAGGTCAGATAGGCCAGCCCGCAAGCGTCAGCGATGCGCACTATGTGGTTCTATCCCCAAATCAAAACAAGGTGGTGGCGGAAGCGTCGCTGGGAGCGATCGCTTCGCTGTTGCATCTGCGGACAACTGAGGTGGAGATCGCTCTCGGCTCAGGCTGCGCCGTGCCTCTTGCGCGCGCCGCGTCGAGCGAACAGGCCGCGATGCTAGCTGGCAAACTGCACGCGCTGGGAATCGGGGCGGACACTTTCCGAGAGGACACGTTGAGACTCGACCTGGCGGGCAGAAAGATTCGCGCGCTGGAAATCTCAGGTGACGGCCTGGCGGCGACGCCCATGAATGGCGGATCGGCCGGAGTGCGCTGGGACGATTTGATCCTGATAGTAAATGGGCGCCTGCTGGTCAACCGCGTAGAAGTCGAAGAGAGGCAGCGGCGCGGTCGCTCGAAACCGTTGGATACTCGCGAGTTGTTCTCAGACGAGCCGGTGGTCGATCTCTACATGAGATCCGACGAACTTGGCTGGCGCATTTCTTCCAGTAGCTTTGACTTCTCGTGCCTGGGAACTGAGAAGGCGATGACGGCGTTCGAAAACTTCACGACACTGATCAACCTGCTGCGGTTGCGCGCGCCGAAGATCGGAGTAGATGACTCTTATCGCAGTCTGCGAGCACTGCTGGCAAATGTTTGGCCGCTGGAGCCCCAGACCAGAAAAGGGGAGTGGCGTCGCAGCGGCGCCGGCAAGGTCGACGTGTCGACGGTCACGACGATCGATAACGAAATCCAATTCAATAGCTACTCGCGGCTGCGTCAGCGTTTGAAGTTACGCGAGCTGGAAAGCGCCCAATGAAGAAGAAGACAGCAGCTCGCTCAAGCTCAGCCAATCAGGAATTACTCTACGGAGTTAATCCGTTGCTGGAAGCCCTGCGCGCCGGTGAACGAATCCCGGCGGAGATCGTCGTAGCGGAAGGCGCGCGCGATGAACGACTGCGCGAGTTGATCGAGTTGGCGCGCACCAGGAACGTGACAGTTAAGCGCGTTCCGCGGGCCAGTATCGATCGAGCGATCGGGAATACGCATCACCAGGGCGTCATGGCCCGAGTCGCTGCGGCGCGTTATGCCGACGTCGACGATCTGGTTTCTTCGATTGCGAAGCGGGTCGGTAGTGAAAGTGAACCGCTGGTGGTCGTCCTGGACGGGGTGGAAGATCCTCGCAACCTGGGGGCGATCTTGCGCACGGCGGAATGCGCCGGCGTGGACGGCGTGTTTGTTCCGGAGCGCCGCGCTGCCGGATTAACGGACGCGGTCGCAAAGGCGGCCGCCGGCGCGGTAGAGCATGTGCCCGTCGCGCGCGCTACAAATCTTTCCCGTTTGATTGAAGAGTTGAAAGAGCGTAACGTTTGGGTCATAGGAACTGTCGCGAATGCTTCGATGAGCTACACCGAATGGGACTGGACGCGACCGTCGGCCGTGGTCCTCGGCGGCGAAGGCGCCGGACTTCATCGTCTGGTGAGTGAACACTGCGATGTCCTCGTCAGTATTCCAGTGCGGGGAAAGATTCAATCGCTAAACGTTTCGGTTGCGGCCGGCATAGTCCTTTATGAAGCGCTGCGGCAGCGAAGCCGAAACTAAAACTATGAACACCAGAGGCGGGGTGTTCGTTAAGAAAGTAGCCTGATGATGTGATTGGTTGTGACCGCCCGGAGGATTTTTAGATGTTCTGTCCGAAATGCGCCACGCAGAACGTTGATGGCGCGAGTTTCTGCCGCTCTTGCGGGGCTAATATCAGCTTGGTGCCCCAGGCTTTGAGTGGCCAGTTGCCGACCGGTCCGGTGCATCAGGATATCGCTCAAAGCATCCGACGGAAGCTCCGGCGAGAGCCCAGCCTTGATAGTGGAATCAGACATTTCATGATGGGCCTGGCTTTTATCATCGTGTCAATCATGGTCGGCAAGTATAGTCCCGGCGGTTGGACGTGGTGGTACTGGCTGCTAATTCCGGCGTCCACTTTTATTGGAAGGGGAATTTCGGAGATCATTCGCGCCCCCCGCCAAATCAAGACGACGGATCCAGTTGTCGCGCAACCGCAGATGACCGCTGGGGCGCGACTGGAGAGTTTGCCTTCGTTGAGAACTGGAGAGTTAAGGTCTCCCGTGCCCAGCGTGACCGAAGGAACCACCAGACACCTGGGCGCGGAAGCGCCCACGCGGCACTTCGATCCGGTAACCGGCGACGAAAAGTTCCCTTAAGAGCTGGGAGCGCGGACGTCTCGTTCGCACTCCCAGCAATAAGTAGCCTCTGGGTTCGAGGGAGTTCAGAAATATTTGAATCTGAAGTCGGGGCGATGACGTGCTTCTTGATGAAGCAAACGAACATCGCCCCGCGTCGTGTTTGATGGAAACTAATTCTGTCAGAGTCTGCGTTCCGGTCTGTGTTCAGCGCGCCAGCGATCTGGCCGCGGCGATCGAGCGCGCGGCCGAAGTTGCCGACATCATCGAGTTGCGGCTGGATTGCCTCGCCGAAAATGAACGCGAGATGACGACATCATCATTACCCGGCTGTTTGAATAGCGCGGGCACGCCGACAATTCTTACCCTGAGATCCGCCGAACAGGGTGGACACACTTCAGCCGATCATGAAGCTCGGCGTCGTTTCTGGAGTTCGCTTCATAACCTTCCCGGGAATTATTTGATCGATCTGGAACTTGATCTGGTGCTTGATTTCGCAGCGGGCCAACCCCACAAAGAATCATGGATAGATTGGAGCCGGGTTATTTGTTCGCACCATGATTTCGGCGGCGTTCCAATTGACCTGGACAGAGTCTATGGGCGGATGGCTGCGACACCTGCGCGAATCTTGAAGATAGCCGTGCAGGCTGACGATGCCACTGATTGTCTTCCGATCTTTCGCTTGCTCGAACGCGCTCGGAGCGAAGGCCGCGAGATGATTGCGATTGCGATGGGCCAGGCGGGAATCATGACACGTATTCTCGGCCCGTCGCGCGGGTCGTTTCTCACTTTTGTTTCACTTGACGAGGAGAAAGCAACTGCGCCTGGCCAGCTTACCGCGAGAGATATGCGCGAAATCTTTCGGATCGACCAGATTGATCAGGAGACCGAAGTCATTGGGCTAATGGGGAAGCCCGTTGGCCATTCGTTATCTCCGCATATTCACAACGCCGCTTTGGCCGCCGGACAGGTAAACGCCGTCTACATTCCGTTCGAAGTGGGCGACGCAGTTCAATTCATCAGGCGCATGGCGCACCCTCGTTCGCGTGAGCTTGATTGGAAGCTGCGTGGTCTCAGCGTTACTGCGCCGCACAAATCTGTCGTGATCAACTGCCTGGACTGGATTGACCCGGCAGCCAAAGAAATTGGAGCGGTCAATACGATCCTGATTCAAAAGGACGAGTTACACGGTTATAACACCGACGCGCGGGGATTTATCGAGCCGCTCCGCCGCAAATTTGGATCATTGAAAGATACAAGGTGCGCCATCATAGGCTGTGGTGGTGGCGCCCGAGCTGCACTATGGGGGTTGCGTAACGCAGGTGCGCAGGTCGCCTTATTTGTCCGCGACCCTGACAAGGCCCGGCCCGTGTCAGAAGAATTCGAAATAGAGTCCTACCAACTTTCAGGCGCGTCCTTTGACGGCTTTGACATTCTGGTCAATGCCACGCCGCTGGGTACGCGCGGTGATCGGGAACCCGATACCGCCGCGACCGCCGATCAGTTTCGCGGGGTGCGGTTGGCTTACGATCTCGTTTACAATCCAGTGGAAACGCGGTTCCTGCGCGAGGCGCGCGCCGCCGGGTGTGAAACGCTCGCCGGAATTGAGATGCTATTGGCCCAGGCTGTTGAGCAGTTCAAGCTTTGGACGGGGAATGAACCTGACGTTGAGGCCATGCGGTCGGCAGCTTTGCGCGTGCTGGGGTAGTGATTCAGTTTAGAGTTCAAGCTTTAGCTTGTGTCTTGCGATCAGCAACCTAAAGGTTGAACTCTGAACAAGTCTCTGGATGATCTGAATTTGAAATCTCAGAACGATCGCTATAGCCGCCAAATTCTTTTCGCTGGTATTGGGAGAGAAGGGCAGAGCCGTTTGCTTGAATCCCGCGCTTTGATCGTCGGCTGCGGAGCGCTCGGTTCGGCCCAGGCTGAGGCGCTGGCTCGGGCCGGTGTCGGCACGCTGCGCATTGTCGATCGGGACTTCGTTGAATCTTCGAACCTGCAACGACAAACGATGTTCACAGAGAGTGATGCAAGTGAACGTCTGCCGAAAGCCATCGCTTGCGCCAATCACGTGCGCGAAATTAATTCAGAAATCAGAGTCGAAGCCGAGATCGCCGATGTGAATCATTCGAACATCGAGCGGCTGATTCGGGACTGTGATGTGCTGTTGGATGGCACAGACAATTTTTCGACGCGGTACTTAATCAATGACGCCTGCGTCAAACACAACGTCAAATGGATCTATGGAGCGGCGGTGGGATCGTACGGCGTGACGATGACAATACAGCCCCACGATGGACCATGCCTGCGATGTGTCTTTCCCGAGGCGCCCCCGGCCGCCAGTGCGCCCACCTGTGACACTGCCGGCGTGATCATGCCGATCATCAGCGTGGTGGCAGCGGTGCAAGTGACCGAAGCACTAAAACTTTTGACCGGGCATACTGAGAGCCTGCACAAATCACTGATGCAGTTCGATGTGTGGCGCAACGAATGGCGGCGCATCGCTGTTGGCGAGCGAGTTCCCACCTGCCTGACCTGCGGGCTCGGCTGTTTTGAAACGCTCCAGGCTGACAGCCGCGACTTCGCGGCGGTGCTATGTGGGCGCCACGCGGTGCAGGTTTCGCCGTCCCAACCGGTGCAAGTCGATCTCCTGGCCCTGGGTCAAAGACTTCGATCAGCCGGCGAGGTCAAAGGAAACGACTATCTGCTTCGCTTTCGTACCGGCGATTACGAATTGACGGTGTTTCAGGACGCGCGTTCGATTATTCGCGGCACAGACGACATTGCCACGGCACGTTCGCTCTACGCAAAATATGTTGGTAACTGAACTGTCCTAAATCTGATAAGGTCCCTTAACGCATGTACAAACAAAAATCCATCTCAGCTTTCATTTCGCTTTTGTTTCTGATTGGAAGTGGTTTTTCTGCAAACGTGTCTGCCGGCGAGCCGGTGGTCTGGGAAATTAGTTCGCGTGCGGAGCTGTTGAAAGGCGAGGCGCGCGGAGTGTCCGTGACCGACACCGGTGTTCTAACGCTCGCTCCGAATCTCAGTCAGCTCTTCAACACCGACCAGGCCTATGTCTGGTCCACGGCGATTGATGCGGCCGGCAACGTCTATCTGGGCACGGGTCATGATGGAAAACTCTTTCGCGTAGGCCCGGATGGGAAGGGAAGCCTGCTCTACAAAGCACCTGAGTTGGACGTCACTGCACTCGCGGTGGCGGGCGATGGCGCTGTTTTCGCAGCCACCTCACCCGACGGCAAAGTTTACCGCGTGACCGGGGACGGAAGGGCCGAGGTGTATTTCGATCCGGCTGATAAGTACATCTGGTCGCTGGCGATTTTGGGCGACGGCTCGTTGGCGGTCGGGACGGGTGACAATGGAAAGCTCTATCGAGTACGCGCGGCGGGGGCAAAACCGGAAAGTTCTCTGCTAATCAATACCAACCAAACTCATGTAATGTCGCTGGCGGTCACCAAACAGGGAGATCTTATTGCGGGAACGGATCCGGGCGGACTGGTTCTGCGAATTTCTCCGGACGGCAAAGCGTTTGGTCTCTACGACGCGCCGCTGCGGGAAATTCACGCGTTGGCGTCTGCGCCCGATGGTTCAATTTATGCGCTCGCGTTGAGCGAGGCAGCTTCGACAGCTCGAGGGGGTGGTCAATCCGCAAACGTTACTCAATCTGGCGACGCTGCCGCGGTAGCTGCCGCCATAACGGCCGCCACCGGCGCTGGTGACGATGCGGCAGCGGCCCAGGCGACGCAAGCAGCCCAGCCGGCCCGCAGCCGAAATGATCTTTCGAATGTCCGCAGTGCCGTCTTCCATATTCTGCCCGATGGGAGCAGCGATGTCGTTTGGAGTTCAACTTCGGTGACCGGTTTTGCCGTAGTTGCAACGCGAGGTGGCGTGCTGATTGGCACCTCTGATAAAGGACGGATCTATTCCGTAACGGATGACGGTCGGGACACGCTCTTGTTGCAATCGACTGAAGGGCAAATTTCTTCATTGGTCGCGCGTGGTGCGGATGTGTTCGCAGCCTCCAGTAACCAGGGAAAACTTTTTCGCTTTGGCGCATCTGCGGTAAGCGAAGGAAGCTATGAATCGGCAGTCCGTGACGCCAGGCTGGTAGCCTCGTGGGGACGAATTTGGTGGCGAGGTTCCGGGCCGATTGAGTTGCAGACGCGAAGCGGCAATAGCGAGCGGCCGGACACGACCTGGAGCGATTGGAGCGCCACGTACACCGATGCCAGAGGCTCGCAAATTACCAGTCCGAAGGCGCGATTCATTCAATGGCGCGCTGTCCTGCGCGGGCCGGGAGGTGCTCTTCGAGGCGGACCCGAACTGGACGACGTGAGTGTCGCGTATCTGCCGCGCAACGTGGCGCCGGAGGTGTTGGCTATAACCGTTCTGCCTCCGGGCGTCGCCCTGCTGCAACAGCTGCAAATCCAGATGGATCCAAACATCGAATCGTCTGGCCTTGATGCTGCGATGTTCGGGGTGATTGCGCAAGCGCCACCCCGGCGGGTCTACCAACGGGGCGCGCGAGCTTTACAGTGGCAGGGAGAAGACCGCAACAGCGACACACTTGAGTATGCGGTGTATTACCGCTCGTTGAACGAAACCACTTTTCGCTTGCTCAAAGAGCACATTCGGGAAAGCTTCTACACAGTCGATGGCGCCAGCCTCGCGGACGGTCGTTACGTCTTCAAAGTCCTCGCCTCAGATGATCTGGATAATCCTCCCGGTTATGCACTGTCAGGCGAGAGAGTCAGCGAGCCGGTAGACGTTGATAACACACCGCCGGTCGTCCGAGTTGCATCTCAACCACAAATTACCGGTGACCACGTCCGGGTAGTTTTTGATGTCGAGGACGCGACCGGTCGGATCAAAAGGGCGGATATTAGTATCGATGGCGGAGCCTGGCATGAAGTGTTTCCGGATGATGGCATCGCCGACAGCCAGCGCGAGCGCTATTCGCTCGACCTGACGGTCGCCGGCACGGGGGAACACACGATCTCAATGCGGGCTTTTGACAACAGTGGCAACGCAGGCAATGTGAGTGTGACGATTCGAAGATAAGACGCGTTCCCAGTGCTGGAAGTGCACGATACGGTGCGAAATTGTGCGAAAAAGAGCGCAGGCCCGTTGATAGGCTGATGGCAAAGCAGGCCCGTCAGAAGGAAAATTGCACGACGTTCGGGCGAGTACAGTGCGGAACCATGGCTATTTCTTAACCTGGCTGGACGGATTGGGCAGCTGTTAAGGTGTTCTTGGCATCGATCTTGCTGAAAGTAGGCTGGCGCAACTCCCCGCCTCTCCCTCAAAGCGTGAATGAAGTAGGCGCAAGGAGGCGGCAAGCAGTTATGAGAAAGTTAAGACGAATTTTGGTGGCTATGCTAATAGGGATGACGATCTCGGCCGGGGCATTTGGACAAAAGAACGACAATCGTCCGCCCAAGGAGAATCCGAAGGTAGTCGAGAAACCGAAGCCACCGCCGAGCAACAATAATCAGAATAACAGCAACAAGCCGAAGAAGCCGTAAGCTGTTACCAATCACTGAACAGTTCGAAGACCCGCTGACGTTGGAACGCTGGCGGGTCTTTTGCTTCTTACGCTCCGTACTAAACGGTTATTACGACTTTCCCTTGCGCATGTCCTTCTTCAAGATAACGGAGAGCTTCAGCCACCCTGCTTAACGGGTAACGTCTATCTATGACGGGTACAACCTTTCCGGCTGTAAGAAGATCTTTCAGAAGAACCAAATCCTTGCTGTGGATCTTCGCCACAGAGAAACACATCTTCTTGCTCCCAATCAGTGAAAGTAATGGCGCCAGTAACATGGCTTGGAGGATTTGAACCCCGCCACCTCCCGCGAAGACATAAATTCCATTGGGACTCAATGCACGCCGGTAATCGAGAATCGAATGATGTGCGTTCGCAGCAAGAATCAGATCGTAACGCTGCCCACTTTGCGTGAAATCTTCTCGCGTGTAATCAATTGTCTGGTCAGCGCCAATCGATCGCGCCGTGTCCACCTTCCTCGTGCTGCACACCGCAGTGACGTCAGCCCCAAACGATTTGGCGATCTGGACCGCAAATGTACCCACACCACCTGACGCGCCATCAACCAGAACCTTTTGGCCGGGGCTGATCCGTCCCTTATCACGAAGACCCAGCAGGGCGGTGATTGCCGCCACCGGCACGGCTGCCGCCTCCTCAAACGATATGTTGGCTGGCTTCAGTGCCAATTTATCTTCGGCAACACACGCATACTCGGCAAAGGCCCCGCGGCACGCGCCGAACACCTCGTCGCCCGGTTTGAAGTGCGTTATGTTCCCGCCGACCGCCTCGACTTGGCCGGCCACATCAATGCCGAGTCGGGTGATCTTTGGTTTGCGCAGTCCGGCCATTATGCGACCGAAGTACGGCGTGCCTCTCACCAAGCGCCAGTCAAGTGTATTGACGGAAGCCGCCCGAACTTTTATCAAGACTTCATCGTCCTTGGCAGTCGGTTTTTCAATGTCTTCACATTGAAGAACATCGGGTGAACCATAGTTGTGATAAACGATTGCTTTCATGGACATCCTTTGCAGCCCGGCGACTGAATCACTGCGCAGGTCGCTCTGCGATCGCTATTGTACCGCTTCGCCAGCCTGCTCCTTCCATCGCTCGGCGTTAACGCCCATCACGAGAAGCCACAGCATCAGCGATATCTCTCCGAGTCCGGCGAGGGCCTGGTTGTACGGGGAAAGATAGTGTGCGAACGGCGGCCACAGAAAAGTCAGCCAACACACGCCCGCAAACGCCTCCATCACACCAAGAATGCGCGGCATGAAAGTCGACCGGAAAATCAGATAGCCGATCATCACGCACCACAATCCGAAGAACACGAGGTAGACGTAGAACGCTTGAGCATTCAATTTGACAAACATCATCGCCAACGCCTGCAACTGCTCGCTCGTAAATGCCTTTAAGGGACCACTGCCTTGCAAGACAACGAGGGGGGCGATTTGAAAGAGCCCGCTAACCGCCTGCATGGCGATCGCCACGAGGCTGACAAACGCCGCGACTAAAGAAAGACTCCGGTTCACGGGCTTGAACAACTCATAGAAGAGAAGTGTCCAGATGATATGGCACGCGACTGCGACGAGGGCGGCTACGAGTGACAGCCGGACTAACAGATCGTGTGACAGGAGATTGGCCACTGTCGCCGCCGCGTCGCCAGACACAATAAGCATTGCGGGAACGATCACCTGACCGAATCCAGACGTCAGGGCCTCAAGCACTTCAAAGAGACCAGCCATCCGGGCCTTGAAACGCGGTGATACCTCTTTTTTCGGTTCCAATGTTACGGCTGTGTTCATACTCGTTCTCCTTATGCCCGCGATTGAATGAAATGTGACATGGCGGGTACGCTCGACATCCCCCGCGATAACTTACGACGAAATACGCTCCGTCATTTTGTCCTCGTAAGGTCGATGTGCGCGACGAACGGCTTATTCCCGGGAAGCATGTAAGCAACCTCCTCGGTGTGATGGTTGGCGTCAATCATGGTGAACACCAAATGGTTCATCATCCCTCTTTCCGTGCTGCCGGAGACGTCGAGGAAATCGAATTCTACCGCCTTACCATCCCGCGAGATATTGCCAACCATGCGAGGCCGATTTCCTGCATCGCAATAGTGGGACAGGAGCAAGCGATCTCCGTCCACATGAAACATGGTGATCGGATTGTTACAGAGCCAGTGTCTCCTGATGAGACACCTTGAGCCATCGGTCGTGACGTTTCACGTAAACAGCGCTCGCCCACACAGTCGGAACCGCTTTGCCGGCGCAGGTCCCGTCCGTTGCACCTTTATAGGTCAGCAACGCCGTTTCGGACGTGAAAAACGTGACCTTGGAATCTGTAAGCGTGTAGGATCGAACCTCACAAGGCATCTTGGAGAACATGCCGATGACGGCGGTCTTTCCGAGAACGCCGAACATACTGATCGTCACCAGGTCGGCGGGCACACTAGCCTCCAAGAACTTGACATCTTTGTTCTTCAACGCCTCCCAGAACTGCTGTTCTAAGCCAATTATGTTATTGGCTGCTGTCTTCTGCGCGTCTGACTGCACTGAGGCAGGTTTCGCCGGCTCCTGGGACAACGCGACGGCGGCCGTCGCCACAAGGATGATTAGAAGTGTCAATTTTCGCATTGGTTCTCCTTTTTCTTTTCTTCAACGGTTAGTACGCATAACCTATAGTTCGCGGAAACCAATGAACATGATGCGGCGTATCAAGAACATGACCGTAGGTTGCAAGGAGTTGACCGCAGATGCCTAACCCGACGGTTGCCGCCGGCTACCCTAAAGCCCTTCTGGACTTCGCCGTCTCGAAAGGCGCCGATCGCCAGACGCTGATCGAGCGATCGCAGATCTGTCTTGACGATCTCAAGGACCAGGACAGACGCATTTCCCTGGCCAATTACATGGCCTTGCTGCAAGCGGGCATCGAATTGTGCCACGAACCAGCGCTATCGCTGCTTTTTGGCGAAGCGGTTAAGTTGCAGGACATATCACTGGTTGGGCTGATCGGCGTGGCCTTTGACAACGTGGAGTCGGTGCGCCGCCAAGTGAACCGC
Source organism: Blastocatellia bacterium (assembly GCA_003168335.1). Lineage (GTDB taxonomy): Bacteria > Acidobacteriota > Blastocatellia > Pyrinomonadales > Pyrinomonadaceae > UBA11740. The sequence continues at coordinate 58,590 of PMSM01000012.1, forward strand.
TACACACCTCTGGCGCTGGACGCGGATGACGGTGGAACCGCAGACGCAGTTGAGTTCGTCCGCGAGAATGGCGATGTGTGGATGAAATTCTCAGGCGACGTCTACGTCGATAATCCGCTGCTGATTGAATCCGGCCTCGCGCGCGCTGTCTGTGGCGCCCGGGCACTGCAGGCGTCGGTGTCGGCATCAATGCCTGGTCTCGCGAAGCTGACGTTTCCGAAAGCTATCCGCTTCACTCACGCAGAGCCGAGTTACCGCGCCGAATACGACCGCATCTTCGGCGTGCCGCTGTTCTTCGACAGCCACATGAATGCTTTGCAGGTTGATGAGGCATTCCTGAACCTGAAGTTGCCGCGAACGAACCCCTACCTTTCCGAGGTATTGAGCGCTCGTGCGGACGAATTGCTCAAGTGTCTGGAGATGTCGAAAACCACGAGGGGCCGCGTCGAGAACCTATTGATCCCCATCCTGCACACTGGCGAAGCGAGCATGGACATGATCGCCGTCAAATTAGGCCTCAGCCGTCAGACTCTTTTTCGCAAGTTGAAGGCGGAGGGCATCACCTTCGCAAAGGTTTTGGATGAATTGCGCCACCAGCTGGCGCTCCACTACTTGAACGGAAAGAAAGTCCCCGTGAACCAGACGGCCTATCTGGTGGGCTTCTCCGAACCGGCCGCGTTCTCGCGCGCCTTCAAGCGTTGGACCGGATCAAGCCCACGCATGGCACGCCTCAATCAAACTGAGCACGATGCCGGGTTCTTGCGGACAATAAAAATTCCCTGAAAGTCGCTGATCCCAAATTTGCTTAGGGCTCGGCCATGCGATACGGCCTTAAGCCCTTAAACAGAAGCCAAAAACTAAGCGCTAGTTCGAAGATCGCCATAGGCGAATCGAACAACCACAGGTTCACCACCTTGGTGAAGTCGGGGAAAATGTAAAAGACGAGGGTGCAGGCGGCGCACCATCCAGACGAGATCATGCCAAAGGCAGCCAACGCTTTGGGGATGTAGTTCGACTTGAACCACAAGTAGCTGCCAACGGTGGCTCCCAAGGCCCAAAACAGCAAGCCAACGTAGTACGCGTCGTAAGCGCTGAGGTACAGCCGCGCCAGGGCCGGCAATTGGTCCGGTCCAAACGCACGCGAGTAATCAGCGTCACTCAGGAGTCGCAGAGCGGTAAAGAGATTGAGCGTCGCCAAGAGCCAGGTGAGGCCATGGACCAGTCTGCCGAATGCCGCGAGCAAGGCAAGGTTCTGGCTGACCGGCTTGAGGATCACGTAAAGCGCTGTGAGCAGTACGACAACGGCAACGCAGTAAACCATGTCGCCCACGACGCCGATACGGAATAGTGTTTCGTGCGCCAGGATATTCCGAGCAGTTTCCGCCGGATTGCCGCGGACGATGAGGCGAGCGAAGATGCCGAAATTGACTGCGACCACGGTGACGAACGAGATCAGGCAAGCGAATCCCGCGACTTTGGCAGCTTTGCGTTGTGACTCGTCGATGGTGCGGATTGTCATTTTCTTTGCTCCTATATATAGATGCCTTTTCCGGAAGTGCTTACGTCTTGGGCGCTCGTCATGTTCAAGGGCTTGGAATCTAAGGCCCGGAGGGCCGTGAGGAAATAGCCACGACCGTCAGGTCGTGGATCGAAAGCGATTCAAAACAATCGCGGACCGAAGGGCCGATAGGTGGGACGTTCATGTCGGTCCTTCGGACCTCCTCAATCATCTCGAATACTCCTTACTAGTCCGTTCTTTTTTACGCCGCGGGCTCATCGAGTCGCTGGCGCGGCGGCGCCTTTAATCAGAAGCCAAAATGCGATCGTCACTTCGAACACGAGCATTGGTAACCAGATGAGCCCGCCGAACAGGCCGCCTAAGAATCCGATGAGCTGCAGGGGAAAGCCCACGACGAGTAGCACCGACGCGAGCACGCCGAGCCATGCCAATGCGACGGGGATCATCCGCCCGCGCAGGAGAAGGTAGGAGAAGAGCGTACTGCCGGCGGCGAAGAAGGTCGCGGAGATGATCGTGTTCCACCCTTGTACCTTAAAAAGGAACGCGCCGAGCGCATACGCTGCCGCGCCGTCCGGTGCATTCGCTCCCGCTGCCGTTCCGAGCCACAGCAGTCCCAGCGTCGCTAGTATGAAGATCGCGCCGAGCACGCCTTCGCTGACGCGACAGGTCAGGGCCAGCATTGCGAGGTCGGGATCCTCGTCGCGCGTGATCCTGTACAGCGTCACGGCCAGCACCAGGGCCGCGAGGCACGTGAGGAGCGAGAGCACGATCGCGACACGCACATCTATCGCGTGTTGGGCGATGCTCGTGAGCTTCGCCGCGATCCCCTCTCCGCTGGTCGCTCGGCCGAACAGGACCATACCCGTGACGCCGGCAGCGATGTAGAGCAGGAATGTGAAGCCGGCGATTCTTGCGTTCGTTGTGCGGGTCATCTGGTTCTCCTTATGCGTAAGGATTGAAATGCGTAGCGATTCAACCAAGCGTGCATGGCGAGCCAGGACCGTTCGATCAAGAGGCCGCGGCGGCCAATGGTTTGACCTTTGCTCCCATGATCAGAAGCCACAAAGTGATCGCCATCTCTCCGAAAAGAACGGGAAAAGCGATGCGAAAGGCCATATCCAGGGGTTGCGGTAACATTAAGCCCGTAAAGCTAAGGGCCAGATAGGCGAAGCAGTTGACGATCAGCCAAATGCCCAGGATCCGCGGAAGGAAGCCCGATCTCATCACCAGCACGCCGAAGGGGAAGAGCCAGAGGCCCCAAAAAATCCCGTCGATAGTAAGTCCCTGGCGATGCAGACCGAGGAACAACATGGCCATGGCGTCTCGCTGGGGCTTGTCGAATACCGCGAGGAAATCGGCGCCGCGGAAAAGAGTGAGGGCGGCGATGTTGTTCAGCACATTCATGAACCCGACGGCAACGGAAACCAGGACCAGGGCCACCATCAGCGAAGCATGCGTCTTGTTCACGCCGCTGAGCAAACGGTAGAGAGCCATGACCAGAAGGATAAAAATGACCGCGGTGATCAGGTCAGCGATTATGCCGAGGCGGAAAAGCGTCTCGTGAGCGAGGATTTTGCTGGCGGTCGCAGTTGCGTCCCCGCGCACGATCAGGCGACTGGGAATATAGATCAGGCTGAAGGGAGCGGTGACGGCCAATGATAGATATATCGCGCCTGCGATGCGTGCAGCCTTTTTGGTTGGGTGCATGATTGGCTCCTTATTTTGCGGTTAACAAAACTTCACCTACTCCCGATCACGCACTGGGATTCGAATCCAGCGGTGTAGTGGGCCTCGAGCGATCATGAAGCCCCTGGCGCATTCTTTCCCGCTCCTCCGGCGTCATCGGCTTACAGCTCTCGCCCATTCGCCACCGAGAATTGGAGCGATGAGAACCACGCACACGCATCCCAAGGTCTCCAAACAGAATCCGGCAGAGAGCGAACAGTCCGAGAGCCTGCCAGAAGGTAATTGGCCGCCATCCAAACAACGCCGGCAGATTCCAGTTCCACAAATGCATCACCACTTCGCCACCAATGGTGATGAAAATCACCATCCCCAGAATCACCGCTGGCCCCATCCAAATCATTCTCTTTCTCATGTTGTGTTTCCTCACTTGTTCGTAAACTCGTCGTAAATGCTCTGCAGGCGCTCGCGCAGATGAAGCACCGCGTAACGCTTGCGCGCGAGCAGTGTGTTGATGTTGATACCCGAGACTTCCGACAACTCTTTGAAGCTGCGCCCTTCCAGTTCGTGAGCGACGAATACTTCACGCTGCTCATCGGGCAGCTCGCTGAGCGCAAGCTCCAGTTCATCAAGAAGCACTCTGCGAACATAGAGCGCTTCCGGCCCGGCATCGGGCGATGGCAGAAGATCTTCCCACTGCGGCAGTTCGTCGTCCTCGTCCGCAGCGGCGGTATCGCTGAAGCTCTCCGGCTTCTTCTTGCGGAAGAGATCGGTGATGCGATTGCGCGCCACGCGAAACAGCCATCCCGTAACGTGGCCGATCGGCATCAGTAGGTTGTTCGCTTCCAACAGTTCGTAGAAGACCTCCTGCAGAATGTCCTCAGCGTCTCGCGGGTCGGCCACCCGCCGGCGGATGAAATTTCGCAGCCGGGATCTTTCTTCCGCGACGATTTCGGAGATTTGACGGTCTTGCTCGTTCATCATGCGTGTGCTCGGCAACTCATCCATCCATTACTGTAGACGAACGGCAGCGACAAATATTGTAGAGATGTATTGTAAGGCGGATGCGCCGCAACGAGGTCAGTACCGGGAGCGGTAGCGACCGGGTGAGTCCGCGGAGCGGGCTCAGATCAGGCGCGAAGCGCCGCGATGCAATAGCCCCGACCATCAGGTCGGGGTGACAATCGGCATCAACACCAACGAGGCCCGAAGAGCCGACACGTAATTCATGCCGGTCCTTCGGACCTCCTCAATCATTTCAAACACCGCAGCCACGACCTTACGGTCGTGGCTATTGAATGACGGCCCTTCGGCCCTCGTGAGTCTGCGATGCAGAATCGCAGGCCTGACCCCGATTTCGCCGACAACCGACCCGTCGACGCGCTCGTTTCCCAGCGTTTATCTAACTGGTATACTCACGGGCACACCCCCTAACAATTAACTTGGCAAGACGAAAGGAATATCTACGTGACACCATCGTACCAATCAACACAGGAGCCGCAATGCCAAGAGTCACTGTTCCAGCTCGAGCGCCGGATCATTCGCGGTTGCGTTGTGCTTTTGCTGGCTGCAATTGTGCTCGGCAGCGTCGGTTGCTCAAAACTGAAAAATGAAAACAGCACTCCGGGTACTGGTGGAGGTGGCCACACAGGTACCTCCGCAGACAACTCAAACACTGGCCCGTCTTCGCCTCCTGTGCCGCCATCTTCAGCCGGCACGGGAACGCCAACGACCTGGGAAGCGAACGCCACGTCGCTAAACGGCCCAGATGGACAGACGTTCACGTTGGCGTGTTCGCCGGGAGGCACAGCGCATTCGGTTTGGGGTAGCGATATCTATACGGCTGATTCATCAATCTGCACGGCTGGCGTCCATAGCGGATTGATAACTTATCAGCAAGGCGGCGCCGTCACCATCGAATTGCGCCCAGGCAAGACTATCTATGGCTGCAGTGAAAGAAACGGCGTGACGACCGGCCCTTTCGGCTCATATCAGCACAGCTTCGTTTTCAAAACTCCAAACACCGACGCGGTCGTGCGAGCAGCCGAGGACCAAACACCTGTGCTGTGGAATACGACGGCTTCAATGGTCAGCTTCGAAACCGGCAAGACCTACAAGTTCAAATGTCCCGCCAGTGGCAAAGAAAGCGCGGTGTGGGGCACCGACATTTACACGCTCGATTCGTCGATCTGTAATGCCGCGGTCCATGCCGGAAAGCTGACGCTGGAGAGCGGCGGTTCGGTAACGATTGAGCTACGGTCAGGCGAGTCTACCTACAAAGGCACAACACGAAACGGAATCAAGACCAATGACTTCGGACAGTATGGTCAGAGTTTCGTGGTGAAGTGAGCCGTGTCCGAAACGAGGTCAGTACCGGGAGCGATAGCGACCGGGTTAGTCCGCGGAGCGGACGTCAGCATACAGCCTGGGCTGTAAGCCCCAGGATCAAAGCCACCAATAACAATTGAGCCCGCGAGGCGGGCGATAGCGGTTGCGATTTGCGGCTGTCGCCTGCTCCGCGAGCCTTGAATATTTTCAACGACGGGTTCCTGGGGTTCCGCTTCGCCCCACCCCAGGCTTTATGCTGACCCCGCTTCGCGGGTTGACGGGGTCAGGCCTGCGATTCTGCGATTTTCAACAATCCGGTGTTCCGAACTCCTCGGCATAACGTAATTGATCTTTGCGGTTGATGAATGCAAATGCTGGCCGAGGAAATCCAATCGCCGCTTAGCTTGAAGCAAGATCGCAGAATCGCAGGCCTGACGCCGGTTTCTAGATATCTTCATCAGCCATAGCAATGGAGACAAGCTGGTCGCAGAGGCCTTAATTGAGGGTCCATTCGTGAAAAATCGTGATCGTTTTTCACTTCAATGCGTGTGCGAAAGTGTGTGCAACGGAAAACGGGCGACGCCAATAATTGCAGGGTCGCCCGTAACTTTTAGAAAATATTGGTGCCCGCTACTAGATTCGAACTAGTGACCCCTCGCGTGTGAAGCGAGTGCTCTACCACTGAGCCAAGCGGGCGGGAACCGTGTTATTAAGGACGTGGTGACAGAACCAAACCTCTTCGGCCAACTGACTGTGACGAACGTTGTCATCCTACTCGAAGAAGCCCACGTCGTTACACTATAGGGCAGATACGCCTTTCGATTCAATATGTGGTCTTTCGGTACTGGTTCAGTTTCAGTCCCACCAATGAAGATGACGCTGGGAGCGCGGACGTCCCGTCCGCACAGCGTGCGAAGCACGCTCCCTTTTTCGAGCTCCTTGCAGCAATAACTGTTCGCGCTCCGCGCTCAATGCGGACGAGACGTCCGCGCTCCCAGCAGAAGATCGACCTTTGGCTCAAACTGAACCACTACCCGGCTTCGGGATCGTTTCAATCGATTGCCAATTTCTGGTAACGTCCATCAAAGGTCGCGTCGCGTTTGCGGAGCCCGACCTCAGTGCGGCTAAGTAACGAAGGCGACGCGCACATCAACTGGACCGCAGTCATCAACGGAAACGAGAAGAGCGCTGTCCTTGTGTCCTCTCAATGGCTATCCGAAAAAGAAGAGCCCTCTCACGAGAGAGGGCTCAATAGCGGAGCATCAGATTTCACTACGCCTGTGGCTGGCATCCGCAGGCCGTTTAACAACTAAAAGTCTTACTCTATGATCGCAGAGGTTTTGTCCTTCTCCTTATCATAGACTAGTGTCACTTTGTCGATCTCAGTCAGCTTCAGGTTAAGCCATTCCACATTTCCGGAACCGTCCGCCCAGGACACCATGATATCCCATTTCTCGTGTTTCTCTTTGGGCTGAAACTGAACGGGTAATGATTTTCCGTTGGGGAACCCTTTTCCTTTAAGGACGTCGTCTTCTTTGGCCCAATCACCGGTCCCACTAGCTCCAATGTAGAGCGCCTTGATGTCATATCCGGTTTTGTTCACGATCGTGAAATCAAGTTCCGGATTTTGTGCTGGAGCTACAACGCGCGCTAAAGCGTTACCGCTCTTAGCGCTGTAACCCGAGACTCCCACCGAACCCAGACAAAACACGACCGCCGCGGCTAGTAGAAATATCTTTCGCATTAGAAATCTCCTTTTTCAGAAACGATCAAGAGTCGAGCAACCGGGCTTTTCCGGCTGCGAAGCAAACGCGCAAAGGAATAAAGCCAACCCGCGTCCCCGCTCGATTACGTCGGCATATTATATGCTGGCCGCGGCCCGGTCAATCCTTCGGCGGATTAGGTCAAAAAAGAGGAGCGTGAGCGGTGAAAGCAGGAGGCAGAAAGCAGACGGCAGGAGGCCGCGCGAAAAGCAGTAGTGAGGGATGGGTGGCAGACGCTTCGAATTTCGGAATTGGAGAGCGAAGCGCGAGCAACGAAAGCCTTTCCGCCATGTGCTGCGGCGGAGCCGGTTTGAGACGCAATCAAAACAGCCGTCCCGTGGTCATCTCCGGCTTCAGTTCTATCGGTTCAACCAACTGGGGTTCGTCAACCAAGGCGCTATTGACCTTTGTGCTTACGGGAAAGCTCTTCATCGCCGCGGCGGGATACGGTGCGAGCAGCGACTTCAACTCTCTCGGGTCGGCATCATCACGCAGCCATGCGTCGTAGGCGTCAGCGGTCAGGATTACCGGCATCCGATCATGAATCGTTGCCAGCAGTTCATTCGGAGTGGTGGTGATGATCGCGCAGGAGGTTATCGAAGCGTCACCGCTTTGCCACTTGTCCCAGATACCGGCAAAGGCGAACGGGCTTTCATCCTTCATCTGAAAGAAAAAGGGCTGCTTCCATTTTCCGCTGCGCTTCCATTCGTAGAACCCATCCGCCGGGATCAAGCACCTGCGTTTCAGAAACGATTCCGCAAAACTCGGCTTCCGCTCCAGAGTTTCCGCGCGCGCATTAATCAGGCCACCACCATCTGCATCAGCGTTTTTACTCCACGACGGCACCAGGCCCCATTTGAGCAGCGCCATCTCGCGCCCGTTCTTGCGCTCGAGTATTACCGGGACGTCCTGACTCGGAGCGATGTTGTATCGCGGCGTCAGCAGCGGGAGTTGTGACTCGGGCACCCCATACGGCTTTGCCTTACCACGCGATCGAAGTGTGTAGCGCCCGCACATTCAAGTGTGTTCTCTAGTCGAGAGTGCCATCCGCAAATCTAAACCTTGCCTCTATGGGGCACAAGGTTGTCAGTACCAACTGCGGTAGCGACTGGGTTCGGTGCAAAACAAGCTGGCGCGGCCGAGCCGCATCGCTTGCAACTTTCATTACTTTCACGTTTCAAGCTTTCCATTTATTATTCGCCCTCCGACCAGGTGGGTGGAGGACTCTAGTGAAACATTCAAGTCTGATTCCTGTCGAAAGAATCGAAAAGGCAATTTACCTGATTCGTGGCGAGAAGGTGATGTTGGATCGCGACCTTGCCGCACTTTATGCCGTTGAGACGCGAGTCCTCAATCAGGCGGTCGGACGCAACCGCGAGCGGTTCCCACCCGACTTCATGTTTGAGCTGACCCGAGAAGAAATCACTGGGATATCACAATTTGTGACATCCTCGAATCTGAAATTCTCGAAACGCGTCTCCGTCTTTACCGAACAAGGCGTCGCGATGCTATCCAGCGTGTTGCGCAGCAAGCGCGCCATCTCAGTGAACATTGAAGTAATGCGCACATGAATTCGCCTGAGAGGAATGCTCGCGTCGAATGCCGGACTCTCGCGCCGACTCGATAATTTGGAAAGTAAGTACGATCGGAAGTTCAAAGTTGTGTTCGACGCGATTCGACAACTGATGTCGCCGCCGCTCGCCGGTCGCAAGCAAATTGGCTTTCGCTCGCGGTCAGTGAAGAGGTAGCGCCGCGTGGATGGAGCTTTCCCGAGGCGACAGGCTACAATGGTCGCGAGGTGAGACTATGAAAATCAACGAAGTTGTAGAAGTCGACCCTGATAAAATGAGTGGAGTGCCTTGCTTTACAGGTACCCGTGTGCCGATCAGCCATCTCTTTGAGTATCTCGAAAGTGGCGAAACGCTTGATGAGTTTTTGGATCAATTTCCCTCGGTCACGAGGGGGCAAGCTTTGGGAGCGCTTGAGCTGTCTAAGGAGTCGTTACTCGCTCATCATGAGATTGCTGCTTGATGAATGCCTGGCGCGAAACCTCAAGCGCGATCTGGTCGGGCACGAGGTGATGACAGTGGTCGAGGCCGGTTATGGCGGAATGAAAAATGGCGCTCTCTTGCGCGCCGCCTCTGGGAACTTTGATGTGTTCATCACAGTCGATCGGAATTTACCGTTGCAGCAGAACGTTTGTTCGTTTCAACTCGGAATAGTAATGCTCAAGGCTCGGGGCATCACATACGATGACGTGTCGCCTTTGGCGCCGAAAGTCCTTGAGACGTTGAAAACGATCCAGCCTGGCCAAGTGGTCGAAATCGTTTCATGACGCCGATGTCAGACACCCAGGAATTCGCTCGTCAATTCAACGAAGAAGAAGCGATATGGCAGCGCTTCCAGGAGAAGTCTCGAACGCGGCGGCTGCCCGGAAGCGATTCTCCACTGCCTGAGAGTGTCCTTGATCAAGTCGACTGGCTTGAGGCGGAACGTGAGATTCGGATCGCGCGTGCGGTCGCAAACAAATCGGCTTTCGCTCGGCCAGTGAAGAAGTAGATCCCTCGCCCGGACTCTCCGCCTTCTTCTTTCTGCCTACTGCCTTCTGCCCTTTGCTCTGGCTGCCCACCGCCCACTGCTCACTGCTCACCGCTCACCGGCCAGAGGCATCGTCGCTTTCGTTTGAGTGACGGCGGTTTAGATAATTCGAATCGAATCAATCTGGATCAGGATCACAGCAGTAATAGTCAAGACTGGTAGGATCGAGATTTGAATTGGCGTGGCGAAAATGAAGATCGATCTGGACCTTACTCAGACCCTCTTGATCCGAGTCCAACCTGGTTCGATCCTGATCTGTACCGGCCCTCTTCACGTTCAGATTAGTCCGATCTGAGTCCAGTCTGCCCTGATCCGAATAAAGCGGGGTCCGATCCAAACTCGGATCGGAAACGAAGCGACAAATGATCCGGGCAATCGGAATCTAACCCGGGGCGGTCTTAGTACCGATCAAGCCAATTCGAAGCTGGTTTGCGCCGGTTAGAGCAGTCCCAAGGTCGATAAATAGCTTCCTTTACTTGGTTTAGCGAAACTTCTTGCAAGCTTAGGTGGTTTGGTATTATTCTCGGCCCGGTTTTTGGCGCCCAAACCAATCAACGCGGGTACTCACGCCCAAAGTACTCCCAACCGTAAGGAGACCCTCATGCCTAGAATCAAACTAAATCTCAGTAGTCTGTCTATTCCCCAGAAGATCGCCAAGGCTCAACAAATAGTCGCGGCCCTAACCGGAAATGCGAGCTTTCCGACCCCTGCGCCGGCGCTCGCCATGATCACTACCGCAACAAACGATCTGAACACCGGGTACGCCGAAGCTCAAGCCGCGCGCCAAACGGCAAAGGAAAAAACCAGTGCGCAGAATCAGAAGGAGGACGCGCTCGATCAAGTGCTGACTCAACTCGCCGCCTACGTCGAAAGCATAGCCGGTAATAATGAACAGTTGATTCTTAGCGCGGGCATGGATACGCGCGCGGCCGCAGTGGCTGCCACCGATCCTCCGGCGCAACCGCAGGCATTGACGCCCACAGCCGGCGATCATGATGGCCAAATCGATCTGAGTTGGGATCCGGTGAGCGGAGCCAAGAGTTATGTGATTGATCAGAGCGGGGATCCCGTGACCGTGACGTCGTGGTCTCACGGCGGAGTAAGCACGAGATCCAATTTCACCGTGAAAGGTTTGATCAGTGGCACTCGCTACTGGTTCCGCGTAGCAGGCGTAAACAACAACGGTCAGAGTGGCTGGAGCGATCCGGCGACGAAGATCGCGCCTTAGGAGCGCACGCATCGCGCGTGCGGAATGCGGACATCCTTGTCCGCATTAACTCTCAAGATCATGAGCTGATGCTCATGAGAAGCAGGCGCGTTTCGTCACACCGGAGGCGGAAGCCGATCTGGGCGATCGGCCCCGCCTGTACGTGGCCACGCGGGACGCGCCTGTGATTTTGTCGGTACCCACCCACCCTGCTCTCGGCTCTTCCATTGGGAGAGGGACAGGGAGAGACTGAACGCTGCGCCGTGTGCCATTGAATGACTTGCGCAGAAAAGCGGCGATCGGTGAGGCATCGCCGCTTTCGTTCGCCTCAAACACCGCAAGCCCACCGATCACCCGTTCTCCGTTACGCTTCCCGTTGGCAAAATCCCATACATTGAGGCAATATAGGCCCACCTCAGCACCGTCTCAGACTTACCCGAATTTTGATCAGTCAATAGCCGGTCTGAACGTAGTTCAGCGATGAGTGGCAACAGAAGATATCAATCGCCCAACTTACTTCGCGAGCTCTGAGCTCGACTCGTACGCGACGCAAAACATGCGTGAAACACCTGAGCAACAAGCCCGTCGAGAAATCGACCGCCAACTATTGGCTGCCGGATGGCTTGTTCAGGATCGCCGACGTCTTAACCTCCATGCTGGTCCCGGTGTCGCGCTCTGCGAAACGGACGTAGAAGGCGGTTTTGCCGATTACATGCTCTTCGTGGACGCGAAAGCGCTGGGAGTGGTTGAGGCCAAGGCCGCAGGACTTTCGCTTGGCGGTGTTGCAGAGCAATCCGAGATTTACGCCCACGCGGCCCTTACTGACTTCCAGCGCTGGGCTGACCCTCTCCCATTTACTTACGAGTCCAACGGCGAAGAGTGCCGCTTTCGTGACATGCGCGATCCGAAGTCGCGTTCGCGCTTCATCTTCGCCGTCCATCGCCCAGAGACTCTCCGCTCATTGGTGGAGGACTCGACAACATTTCGTGAGCGTCTACAAGAGTTTCCGTCGCTTGAGACCGGCAATTTGCGCGAATGTCAGATCGATGCCGTTAAGGGCCTCGAAAAATCGTTCGGCCGGCAGCATCCACGCGCTCTCGTACAGATGGCTACCGGCGCGGGTAAAACCTGGATGGCGGTCACAGAATGTTATCGGCTGATTAAGTTTGGCGGCGCGCGCCGGATCCTCTTCCTCGTGGACCGCGCGAATCTGGGCAAGCAAGCGAAAAACGAATTTGACCTTTGGCACAGCCCTTACACCCAACGTAGATTCACTGACGAGTACATTGTTCAGCGCCTCGACGGCATCTCACTCGAACCACGGGCGAAGGTAGTCATCTCAACTATCCAGCGACTGTATTCTGCTCTAACAGGGAAACCGATCGAGGATTTGGACGACGAACGCTCGACCTACGAAGCCACCGGTGATACCGATGAGCCTCGTCCAGTAGCTTACAATGTTGCGCTTCCGCCTGAGACGTTCGACGTGATTATCGTAGATGAATGCCATCGCTCTATCTACAATCACTGGAAAGGCGTGTTGGACTACTTTGACGCCTTTCACGTCGGCCTTACGGCTACGCCGTCGCCTTATACGCTCGGCTTTTTCAATCAAAACCTTGTGTCATCGTACACGCACGAACAAGCGGTACTTGATAAGGTGAACGTTGGTTATGATATCTACCGTATCCGTACCAAGCTTGGCGAAAAGGGTGCAACTGTGGAGCGCGGCAATCATCTCGAAAAGATCGAGCGCCGCACGCGCCGTAAACGCTGGGAAAAGCTCAAGGATGATTTTGTCTGGCAGAGTGCGCAGCTCGACCGCTCTGTCGTTTCCGATACTCAGATTCGTACCGTCATGACCCACTTCCGCGACGCGCTTTTTACGAAGATGTTTCCCCAGCGCGGTGGCGAGTGGGTTCCCAAGACTCTCATCTACGCGAAGGATGACGCTCACGCCGATCGGATCGTGGATGTTGTTCGAGATGTCTTTGCCGAGGGAAATGACTTCTGCAAGAAGATCACATACCGTTCTGGCGGCAAGAAGACCACTGATGATCTAATCGCGGAGTTCCGCACGTCGCCCGCACTGCGCGTTGCGGTGACAGTGGACATGATTGCCACGGGCACCGACATAAAGCCCCTCGAAATCGTGATGTTCCTGCGCGACGTCCGATCCGCCGTCTATTACGAGCAAATGAAAGGACGCGGCACGCGAGTCATTGATCCCCACCAACTTCGCACTGTCACGCCCGACGCCAAAGCGAAGACACACTTCGTGCTTGTGGATGCTGTAGGTGTCACGCAGAGCACCAAATCCGCTTCTCACCCACTCGAACGTACGCCGAATGTCTCGTTCGAGAAGCTTCTCGATAAGGTCGCTCGCGGCAACCGGACTGACGAGACTCTCTCGTCACTTGCGAGCCGGCTACTCAGGCTTGATGCTGCACTTGAGCCAGCTGATCGAGAAAGTGTCCGCGCCAAGTGCAGCAAAACAATCGTCAAACTCGCGCACCCCCTTGGCGAGAGCGTTGACACTGATCTGCAAGTGGTCGAAGCCCGCCGTGTTCACGGACTCGCCGACGATGCCGAACCCACCAAAACCCAGACCGACGCTGCCGCCGCTGCGCTCAAGGAAGTTGCTGTTAAGCCATTTCACGATCCTGACCTGCGCAAATTGCTTGTGGAGTTGCAGACGCGCGCGGAAATTACCGTAGACCACCTAAGTCCCGATACCATCATTGAGGGAACCGGTTATGACGAGGAAAAGGCTCGGGGCTACATTCAGAACTTCGAACGGTTCCTTGAAGAGAACCGCGACCGTTTGCTGGCGCTGCAAATCCTCTACAATCGGCCGCACGCAAAGCGGCACTTGACCTATGATCTCATCCGCGAGCTTGCGCAATCGATGGAGCGAAGCGCCTACCACTTGGCGTCTGCTCTTCCTCAAGATGGCTTACGAGCGGGAAGTGTTGCGCTTGGAAACAGTCATTCCCAAGAGATTCAACTGGGCCGCACTCAAGAAGCAGTCCGGCGACGCTTTGGAACTGCAGTATTCAAAGACGCTGCGCGAACTGGGAAGACTGAAAGGTTTGCTCGGCATTATCTTCGCCAAGGCGCAGAACAAGATTACCGATCCCGCCAAATTGGAACGGCTCATCTCGATGATAGATTCCGAGAATTGGGCGGGGTTGGACGTTGATGTTAAAGGCCACATTTACGAGGGGCTGCTGGCACGCAACGCCGAGGACGTACGAGGCGGCGCGGGGCAATACTTCACACCTCGTCCGGTGATACGCGCCATCGTGAAAGTGATGCGGCCCGATCCGACGATGCACATTTCCGACCCGGCCTGTGGCACTGGCGGCTTTCTCCTCGCGGCTTACGACTATCTGGTGAAGTCGAATCCTGATCTTGACCGCAGAGCCCAGCGGTTTATTAATGAGGAGGCGTTACACGGTATCGACATTGTTCCCAGCGTCACGCGTCTATGCGCAATGAATCTTTACTTGCACGGCTTGGGTGGAATCGACAAGACGATTGTCGAGACCAAAGACAGTCTGGCGAAGCAACCAGCCGTCGCTGATATGGTGCTCACGAATCCGCCCTTCGGCAAGAAGAGCAGCATTACCGTCATTAATGATGAAGGGAAGCGTGAGACCGAGAAGATTTATTACGAGCGCCAGGAGTTCTGGGCAACGACAAGTAACAAGCAACTGAACTTCGTTCAGAATGTTTATTCCATGCTCAAGGAAACCGGAACCGCCGCCGTTGTTGTGCCTGACAACGTTCTGTTTGAGGCAGGAGCGGGCGAGAAGATCCGACGTAGATTGTTAATGAGTTGCGATGTTCACACGTTGCTGCGTCTACCCACTGGCATCTGGTATTCACCAGGCGTAAAGGCGAACGTGCTCTTTTTCGATAAGAAGCCCGCGTCCAAATCGCCGCAGACGAAGGAACTTTGGGTTTATGATCTGCGCACGAACCAGAACTTCACTCTGCGCCAGAACCCAATCGCGGACGACGATCTGAAAGACTTCGTTCAGTGCTACCAAACTCTCAAACGCGCGAAGCGAAAAGAGTCTGAACGCTTCAAGCGTTTCACCTACGACGAACTAATGGCGCGCGACAAAGCGAACCTCGATATCTTCTGGCTCAAAGACGATTCGCTTGCGGACACCGACAACCTTCCAAAGCCCGCCATCCTCGCCGCTGAGATCATTGAGGACCTCGAAGCTGCTTTGGCAGAGTTCAGTGCGGTTGAAGAAGAGCTGAAGGCATAGATCAAAGGGACTAAACCGATGAGGTAACGACATGAGCGATATCAAACTCTTCCGTCTCACGAGTAGCACGGCTACCGAAATGCAAGGGGTGGCCTCTGATTTGGAGAAGCCACTCCAAACACTGATTGAGAGCAACCTGCAAGAATTGCTTGGCGTTCGTTTTCTCAAATCCGAGTATTCCACTGGCAAGACCCATAAGGGGCGCATAGATACTCTTGGACTAGACGAAAACAACAGCCCGGTAATCTTTGAGTACAAGCGTTCCTCAAGCGAAAGCGTTATCAATCAAGGTCTGTACTATCTGAACTGGCTTATGGATCACAAAGCCGAGTTTGAGCAAATTGTGAGTAAGACTCTGAATAGAGCCAGTGCCGAGGCGATCGATTGGTCGGCTCCCCGTGTGATATGTATTGCTTCTGATTTCAGCAAATTTGACGAGCACGCAGTAGAAGAGATGGGTCGGAATATCGAACTGTTTCGCTATAAGAAATTCGGAAACGAGTTTCTGCTCTTAGAACTGGTTAACTCGGTAACCGGCAAGCCTAGCGTCAAATCAAAGCCGACCAGTTACGCAGACACAGCGAAGTCAACGACAAAGTCAGCGACGGTTTACGGCGCGGCTGCTCTGGCTCAGGCCAAAGCCGAAACTCGCGAGCTTTTTGCTTCCCTAGAAGGCTATATAATGTCTCTCGGAGATGATGTGCAGAGGAAGGACCTGAAACTCTACATCGCGTTCAAGCGAATCAGGAACTTCACCACGGTTGAAGTGTATAAGGACAAGCTTCTTCTGCACCTCCATCTGAACCCTGATAACGTGGACTTAGTTGAAGACTTCACACGCGATGTCAGATCCATCGGGCACTGGGGAACGGGCGATTTAGAAGTTTGGGTCAGAAGCAATGTCGACCTTGAGCGAGTCAAGCCGCTAATCAAACAAGCGCACCAGGGAGGTCTGAGTACTGGCTAAGTCTGCGTGTTCGGACGGGCGGATTCCCGCTTGAAGGTATGCAATGTCCGAAGGGAGTCGCGAACAACAGGAGCTCATGAGACAGCAATTCTTCGGTGACTCGTACGACATCGTTAAGAAGTCACTCATTGCCTGGCTTTCGGATTTTGGGCAGTGGGTGACTCATCCGATGTTTACGGAAGCCGTCAAGCCGGGAGAGGCTGCCGCGTTCTTGCGGCTGGTCGGGACTCCGCTCTTAACTGAGCTGGTTCTTACGCCACAAACTAATCGGAGGGAATACTTTTCATTGTGCCGGACGGCGGGAAACTTGTTTCTTGATCCTGATACAGGAGTTTGTCTTGAGCCGCGGAGGGACAAGAAGTCAATCAATTATGTTTTCGGACCAAAATTGGTGGACTGGTGCGGCCTCAGACCGCGCGCCCTGACCTTGATTTTCGATCAGAGTTATTCACGCGGCAGCAAAGACGGTATTCGGGAGAAACTCGCCTACTTTGCCGATAAGAAGGTGTATGGATTTGCTTACAACTCGCACGCGACGTTCTTATTGCTCGCCACGGATTCAGAGTTAGTTGAGCAAGCGCGTGAAAGACTGCTCGAACTCTCAGGCTTGCCGGCGTCGCGGCTGGTTAGTGTAGCTAAGCCGAAAAGCTGGAAGACTGGGGTCAGGCCTGCGATTTTTGCGATTCTGAATCGTCGATGTGATGCTGTCAGACTGAAGGTGCAGGAGAATGTAGGAACTCGTGATCTCGCAGCCGGCATCATCAAACAATACCGGAGCGGCAACGATTGAGAATCGCAAAAATCGCAGGCCTGACCCCGATTTGTTATCGTCACAAAACCTCCGGGTTACCTAACAGGGCACAAGTAAAATATTTGTGGCCCTCGAGCCACTAGTTCTTCAAGAATTATACAAATGAGATACGACGTTCACTTCTGCAGCATGCTCGCCATGATGAGTGTCGGAAAGACTCCGGGAGACGAGGTTGCGACACAGGCAGAATTTGATCGCTTCTATCGATACGTGGGAACTTTCGAAGCGGCTGATTTGGACGAGCTCACCGGAAAGCTGCGGGGCGGCGGCGGTGGCTTGGGTGACAAGACAATGCAGCACTATGTAATCCGACTGGTCCAGCACACCAGTATGACTAATGGGGACATCGCGATTGAGCGGGACACCGGCAGGGTATGGTTCCTGGATCTTTGGGGTTGGAAACAGATTCAATTGACTTCATAGAGCACCGAGATGCAAATGCAGACCAGCGACGTTGAATCCCCGATCGAGGCTGTCGGCACCATCGATGTCATGTTCAACCCCATGTCGCCCGTCACATGGGGCATAGTCCACTTCGACCTGAATGTTTCAGTGTACAAAAACGTCGTTGATGCTCTTATCGCATTAAAACGCTCGTTCCGCGACTCCCGGCGGGCCCAACCACATGAGGAGTCGGGCGGGTTTTCATCGCTATTTTTTCGGGGACAGCCCGACGTTTCGTTTCGCCTATTGCCAACACGACTTCGCGGTAACGGGCCTCGGGCCCTTCTCGGGCCGAAGTATGCACCGAGTATCGCTCCTGATACCCCGCCTGATGTGCGTGCCGAAATCAAGAGGATGCAGGGCACTTGGTCCCGGAAAGAGGAAGGCATGCGATCCATGGAGAATCTGGTTGAGTATCTTTCGGCCGAGGTCGTGGGCGAACGTGACAAGAAGGAGAAGGTGGCGATTGCGGCCGCAAAGGAGCGGTTTAAGGAGGTCGCCGATTGGGACACCTTTCGACTTCAAGCTGCTGTGAGACATTACACCAGAGTTCCCAGCCCGCTGCTTGACGTCTCTGAGGACCCAGAGGTCGCAGCCTTCATGGCCACGTTGGGCTACCAGGATGACGGCGAGGAGCGTTACGGAATGCTATGGGCAGTGGACATCGGGAGACTTAAAGGACTCTTCGCGCATGAAGTCGTGAAGGTCCCCGGCGGAGAGAAAATCATCCTGACGGATCAGCGTCAATTGTGGGGGGACAATCAGCGTTTCCTGGACGAACAGAATCTGCCGCCCGTAAGAATCGAAATCGTCAACGTGGAACTCCCTCTTCCTCGTCCGACTGCACAAAAGGGGCGATTTCTGTCAATCCAAGGGGCGGCCGGGCAGCCTATACCGATGGAGGCTGAACTCGTATGGTGGTCCATGATCGAACGCTGGTCCTACGGCGTTGCCTTTATCCAGACGGGGGTGGTCTACGAGAATCTCCAGACCGGCGTAACGAAGGCTCAGCTCCTGCCCGACAACGACCCTTATCTCGCCCTTGAGAGCTCGGCGTGATAGTCATCGAAGGGATCGCTTTAGGAATTCTCTAGGCGAAGAGCGGAGAGCTGACAGCAATGAAGAATCCTGCCTACATCTAAAGGGCCATCCAGTCGCGAGGATGATAAAAATGAAGAATCGGGAAGGTCTTCGCGGGCTTTCAGAAGTATCTTTATCAGAAGGCGGCGTGATCCGTTCGGTAGATCCTTGCAAAAAGTATTACTGGACTGTGGTGATAGCATTCCCTAAGCCCGATGAAACTCCCAAATTCACACTTGGCGATCGTTGACATCACAAAGCTGCGAGACTATTCGCTGAACCCTGAGCACGAGTCCGGCGGGCACAAGGCGAGAGTATTCCGGGCGGCTTTAGAATTGACGTTGGATAACGCGGAATGGCTACGCACTCAAGTACTCAGGCTCGCGCGCGAAGGCGACGCGGCGGTTGGTGAGCCTTCACCCTTCGGCCAAAAGTATCTGATTGACGCCGCGCTTACTGTTAACGAACGGGTCGCTATTGTGCGAACGGCCTGGATCATCGAAAATGGCACTGACTTCCCGCGGTTGGTAAGCTGCTACGTGAAGTGAGGACTAGTAAGATGGACAGCATCAAATATCTTGGAGTTGTTGCGCTATTAGCCGACAAACCGCAAGCCGGGCTCAAGCGCGGCGATGTGGGCACCGTTGTGGAGGTGTTTGAAAGCAATGAGCATCATTCCGGCGGGTGCATCGTTGAGTTTGTGAACGAGAAGGGCGAGGTTCTCGCTTTGCTTGATGTGACGAACCTCTCAGAGATTGTGCCACTCAACTTGAAACTACGCGCCGCCTAACCAACTCAGCCGATAGTTCAATGATAAAGGAACATGAGAGAGTCGTCTTGAGATCGCCTGTTCCCATCCAACTGCCGCCCGAAGTCGCCGCGGAACAATCGCGCACGTAACCTCTACTGATTCCGACCAGGCAAACAAAGCGCGGCCGTAGCTGAAAAATGGCGGACAGGTGGGTTCCTCATTTTTGAAACTCGAAGCCTGAAAGCCAGCGCTCACAACAGCAAAATCGACTCACTTGACACTCGGAAAACCCCTTGACCATGAGCGCGCTTCAGCGTGCCTTGAATTAAGAGCTTTAGCATCTCGGCTAAAGCCACCACCGTAGATCACCTCGTTGGTGTTGTTATTGGGTCGAGCAAAATCCTTATCACATACCTGCCAACGCTCAGGTGGAGCCTAATTCAACGATTGAGTCTCGCGCGCTCCGTGGTGCTACCCTAATTTCAGTTTTCTCTGCGGCCCTCTGCGCCAACCTCTGGGCTCTCTGCAGTTAATGTCTTTGGCTTGGGCAATTAACCGCAGAGAAGAATCAGAGGTCTTCGCAGAGGACGCAGAGAACGACTTGAATTAGGGCACTACCCTCTCCGCGGCGCATTACCTATAAATGAGGAAACTGTATTAAGATAGGCGGCACGTGACTGCCAGGACGAGATTACCAGTGAGCTTTCGACGCGCGAACTGTCGCCGCGCGTTAGGCTACTTGCTGCTTCTCCTGATCGCCTATGGTTCGACGGTCGCGGCTGCGCACAGTCACGGCCCCGTTGCGCCGGATCGTCCCGGCGTAACCGCCGTAACCGACGCCGGCGGATCACAGTCTTCAGACAAGGGCCATTCTCAACACAGAGAATGCTCGATGTGTCAGTTCCAGCAGGAACTTTTCAATGGCCTTGTCCATGCGCCGCTGTTCGCGCTCACGCCTTCGACGCAGATTGCGTTTGTTTCCACCCTGACAGTTTTTCATCCCTCAACTTCAACCAAGCCGCGATCGGGTCGCGCGCCGCCTCTCGCCTTAGCCTAACTCGGTGGCGGGCCCATCTGATGCCCGCTCCAAATACCGTCGAAGCCAAATGGTCAGCATGCGCAGGCCTTTGCCTGCCAATTGCTTGGCCTACTAAAGAGGGCGAGGTCTCGCACCGCGCAACTAACCACAATCGAACAACTCGATGAACGAGAGGTAACGGAATGTATCAGCGCGCTAACAACTATCTCGGCAATTATTTGCGCCGCTTCGGTGAGCAGCGTGATGCGGTGGTTTGCCAGGGCCGATGGGGCCAGGGCAGATCGACCCGATGCTGCCGTCGGCAAAAGAGTAGTCGCGCGAGTTGCCTGGTGAGCCTGCTCTTGCTCACCCTCACCGCGCATCCGGTACTGGCGCAAGAAAAGTCGCCCGCACCCTTGAAGGGAATCGATGCCGACGTCGCCAGGATGCTCTCCCAGCCGCAACCGCCGGCGCCTCCGGCGAAACGTGCTATTACGATTTCGGACGCCGTGTCGATTTTCTTGCAGCAGAATTTTCAGTTGGTCGCAGCCCGCTACGACATCGATACGGCCGACGCGGAAAAACTGACTGCGCGGCTCCGTCCGAACCCTCAGCTCAGCGTTGGTTCCGCGGGCCTCCCACTCAATTTCAGTGGAAATCTTGTCAACCAGCAGACGTTCACCTACGGCATCTCCCAGACCGTCGAGTTGGGCGGGAAGCGACGCAAGCGAATCGATGCCGCCGACGCAAATTCCGATGTGGCCCGGGCACAGTTTCAAATGGTCCTGTGGCAACTGACCAACGATCTGAAGAAGAAGTTCTACGCCGTGCTGCTGGCCGACTCGCTGCTCAAGCTGGCAAAAGAAAACCAGCAGACATTTGAGGAAACGATCAAGCATACGAGCGAGCTTTACCAGCTTGGCGAGATTTCCGGGCTGGACCTCAAGCGGCTCGAAGTTGAAAAATTCAAGTTCGATACGGACGTAGCCAATTCGGAAAGGGATTACGAACTCGCCGTGCGGGACTTGCGAGTCACGCTGGGTGGAGATTATCGGGCTATGGATATCGAGGTGGTCGGGACTACGGACTATCAGCCTTACCAGTTCTCGTTTGCCGAACTGCGCGACAAAGCGCTGGCTGCTCGGCCTGATTTGAAGGCCGCGCAACTCAGTGAGCGCGCCGCCACCTCGTCGATTCGGTTGCAAGACGCTCAGCGCATCCCTGATGTCACGTTAGGAGCGGGCGTCAACCAGGTTCCGCAAGGCACCAGCAACTACAACTTTGGCGTCGGTATTACGCTACCGGTGTCCGATCGCAATCAGGGCGAGCGAGCCAAGGCCCTCATCGAAAGACAGAAGGCGCAAAACCAACAGCAACTTATTACCAACCTGGTGCTAAGCGATGTGGACAAGGCGCTGGTGGCGTTCGAAATTCAGAAGCGGCGAGTTGAGCTTTACCGCACCGGCGTGCTGGCAAAGGTCAATGACATTCAGAACCTGACGGAGTTTTCTTTGAAGGCCGGTGAAAGCTCGACGCTTGACTTGCTGGATGCGATCCGCACGCGGCGCGAAACGCTGGCGAGTTTTTACCAGACGCTTTTTGATTATCAGGCGTCGCTGCTTGACCTTGAACTGGCGACCGCAACGCCTCTGCAAAAGTAAGAGTGTGAGCGAAAGGATGCCCGCTATGCTTAACCGAAGACCAATTCAGGCCCTCTTGATTCCGCCACTTCTCATGATGGTTTTGTGTGCAGGCTGCAAGAGGGCTGCTGCTCCCTCGAATCCTTCGAGTCCACAAGCCACCACGGCGACATCGGAGGCGGCGAGTCATGCAATCGAGACCGAAACAGTCGCACTGCAGACCATCGCCGGGGTTATACCCGCCACGGGAAAGGTCCTCGTCACGGAGGACCGCGTCGCAATCATCGGGCCCGTTCATGGAGGGAGGCTCGTGCGTCTTTATGCAGGTCAGGGCAGCAAGGTGACGAAAGGGCAGAGGCTGGCCGATCTTGAATCGGCAGACATCGATCAGGCTGAGGCCGATTATCTCAAGGCGCTCTCGGATTATGAGAATGCTCGGCGCACGTCGGCGGCTGAGGTCAAGTTCGCCCAGGCTACTTACGACCGCACCAAAGTGCTCTATGAGAAGACCATCACCGCGGGAAAAAATCTCCAGGCGGCCGAGCATGACCTGGAGGTGGCTAAGGCTACGGCAGAAAGCTCTGTTGCGGGGACGAGATCGGCGCTCACGGCCGCGCGCCGCCATTTGCTCATCCTCGGTCTGAAACAGTCTGATATTGATGCGTTGAAAAACAAGCCGGATTCGCCGGTGCTCTTTTCTCTTACTTCGCCCATTACCGGCATAGTGGTCGAACGCAACGCCACCATAGGCGCAACCGTTGGGTCGGACGCCAACGTTTTCAAGATAATCGATCTCTCGCGCGTCTGGATCGACGCGAACGTATTTGAAAAAGACCTCGAGCGGGTGAGGCGCGGCCAGGAGGTCAAGGTTTTAGTCACGGCATTTCCTGAATCGACTTTCTCAGGCAGGGTCATTCTGATTAACAGCGTGGTGGACCCTGAGACCCGAAGTGTCAAGGTCCGGACAGAGGTTCCCAACCCGGACGGCAGGCTCAAACCGGATATGTTTGCCAATGTGTCGATAATCACCGACCTGCATCGCACCGCCATTTCGATCCCGCAATCGGCTGTGCTCAACGACGGCGGGAAAACGGTTGTCTTCGTAGCGGAAGGCAGCGGCTACAAGAAGCGCCAGGTAACCGCGGGGATCCAAAGCAACGATCGGGTTGAAATTATCGACGGGCTAAATGCAGGCGATAAGGTGGTCGTGAAGGGAAACTACCTGTTACTTCAACAAAGCAAGCCCGAGAAATAGAGGGTAGTGGGGGTGTGTTACTTCATCGTCGTTGGTTCGGGAGGAGTTAACGGGTTTCAGCCCGTGAGGGGTGACATGTTTATAGATCAGAGGAGCAAGAACCTTCCGGCTCCGTTCGGAGGAGCGGAATTCAAGTAGAGCTTACCTCCTAACGGAGTGAAAACCGCAGTCGAACAATGAACCTTTAGCTTCCTGTCATTTAAGTTCAGTTAGCTTGAAAGTTTTTTGGTTGCAACTATGACCGACAATTTCATTGCCTTCTTTTATCGCGAGCGTCTGCTGGTGGCGGTCGTTTCGATGCTCATCGTGGCCGGCGGAATTCTGGCGCTGCGCCGGTTGAACGTCGACGCCTTCCCGGACGTCACCCCGGTGCAGGTTGAAATCGACACTGACTCACAAGGACTGGCGCCACAGGAAGTCGAGCAACTGATAACCTTCCCGATCGAAAATGACATGAACGGGATTTCGGGAGTGACGCGGGTAGAATCGATCTCCAAGTTCGGCTTGTCGGTAGTTACGGTCTATTTTAGCGACGACACCGACATCTACTTCGCCCGCCAGCAGGTCTTCGAGCGCCTCTCGGACGCAAAGGGTCACATCCCGGCAGGGTTCGAACCTCAGATGGGACCCATCACCACGGGGACCGGCCAGATTTATCTTTACCAAATTGTCGGGCGCGGAAAGAGCAACCAGGAGTTGCGGACACTTCAGGACTGGGTGGTCAAACTGCAACTGCGCACAGTGCCTGGTGTCGCCGACGTGCTTGACTTTGGCGGGGACGTCAAGCAGTACCACGTCATTGTCGATCAGCAGGCATTGGTAAATTACAACATCCCGCTCAAATCTCTCTTCGAAGCCATCCAGAACAATAATCAAAACACCGGCGCGAACTTCATCGAACATGGCGACGAGCAGTATGTCGTTCGTGGCATTGGATTGGTCAAGGATATCGAAGACATCCAGAACATTGTCCTCGATTCGCGCGGCGGCACGCCGATTCGCGTCAGCGACGTTGCCAAAGTTGAGATCGGCAGCGAGCTACGGCAGGGCGCGGTGACCAAAGACGGTCAGGGCGAAGTCGTGACCGGAATCGTCCTGAAGCGAATCAACGAAAACACCAAACAGGTGATCGAGCGCATCAAGGAAAAAGTAGTCGAGATCAATAAAGCCTTGCCGGAAGGTGTCGAAATCGTCGACTTCTATGATCAAGCAGAGCTGGTCGATAACAGCATCCACACGGTGGTCGAATCACTGATCGAAGGCGAGGCGCTGGTGCTGGTGATTCTGGTGTTGCTGCTCGGTGACTTCCGCAGCTCGGTTATCACCGCTGCCGCGATACCATTTTGCATGCTGGTCGCATTCATCCTGATGTGGTACTCGGGGCTCTCGGCAAACCTCATGTCGCTGGGCGGCCTGGCAATCAGTATCGGCATGATGGTTGATGCGACCGTGGTGATGGTCGAAAACATTTATCGCCATCTTGAAGAACACCGCGAACATTCCACCCGCGCCGCTATCCTGGTTGCCGCTCAGGAAATCGGGCGACCCATGTTCTTCGCCATCCTCATAATCATCGCCGTCTTCCTGCCCGTCTTCACTCTGCAGGGCATCGAAGGCAAGTTGTTCAAGCCGCTCGCTTACGCGGTCACCTTCTCGATGATTGGCTCCATGCTAATGGCGCTGTGCATCGCCCCAATGCTGTGTGCCTTGTGGCTGCGTCTCAAGCGAGGCGAGGTCCGACAAAATCGGATCATTGGATTTTTCAAAGGGATTTATGTGCCGGTCCTCAAGTGGGCCATCCGTCACCGCTATATAGCGCTGACGATTGCCGTGGCGTTGTTGGTGTGGACTGCGGCCGACTTCTATATCCTGGGCAGCGAGTTCTTGCCGACGATCGATGAGGGCAACATGCTGGTGCGGGCCACGATGCCTGCCAGCATTTCGCTGACGCGGGCGATGGATGTCTCGTCCCAGATCGAAAAGAAACTGCTTGAGTTTCCCGAAGTCGACACTGTCGTTGCCAAGATCGGGCGCGCAGATTTAGGCGGGGATCCCGAGAGCGTGAGCAACGACGAGCTATACGTGCGTCTGAAACCGAAAGCTCAATGGAAAACTGCGAAGACCAAAGACGAGTTGGTTGATGCTATGCGCCGTCGAGTGGAAGGCTTTCCCGGAGTTGAGTTCAACTTTTCGCAGGTCATCCAAACCCGCAATGACGAACTTATATCGGGCATCAACGCGCAGATTGCCGTCAAGATCTTTGGCGAAGACCAGGAGACCTTGCACCAGGTGGGCGAACAGATTCGCGACGCCATGTCTCACACTCGCGGGGTCGAGGACCTGGCGGTTGAGCAGGTCGCCGGCGAGGAACACCTGGAGATCGAACTGGACCGCGATAAGATTGCGCGTTACGGGCTGAACATTGCCGACGTGCTCGAAGTCACCAAGATTGCCATCGGTGGCGACGAGGCCACCGACGTGCTCGAAGGCCAGCGCCGCTTTGCGATCTTTGTGCGTCTGAAAGAGGACTATCGCAATCAGGTTGAAAAGCTCAACGACATTCTGATCGCCGCGCCGGTCGGCGGACGGATACCCCTCGGACAGTTGGCGACGTTCAAATTATCGAGTGGCGATTCGGTGATCGACCGGGAGAACTCTCTGCGCCGGGTCGTGGTGAAGTGCAACGTAAAAGGGCGCGACATCGGCGGCTTCGTTCATGACGCGCAAGCACTGGTTGCCGCGCAGGTAAAGCTGCCGCCGGGATACTTCATCACCTGGGGCGGGCAATTCGAAAACGCACAGCAGGCTGTGCGCAGGTTACTGATCGCCATCCCGATCGCGCTGCTGCTGGTCTTCGTGCTGATCTATGCCTGCTTCGGTTCGCTGCGCAACACGCTGACGATCATTTTCAACATCCCCATCGCGATGGTGGGCAGCACGGCGTTCCTGTTGATCTCCGGGTTCCCGCTGAGCGTTCCGGCGATAGTTGGATTCATTGCGGTCTTTGGAATCGCGGTGCAAAACGGAATGGTGATGGTGTCTTACATCAACAAGCTTCGCAACGGGGGCATGGAACTGCACGAAGCCGTGATTACCGGCGCCAGCGTGCGCCTGCGGGCTGAATTATTGAGCGCGTTGATCGGCAGCATCAGCCTTATTCCATTCATCATTTCTTCGGGTACTGGAGCTGAGATTGAAAAGCCGCTGGCGATCGTGGTGGTCGGGGGACTGGTGACGCGGCCGATCAAGATCGTGATTCTGCCAATGGTATACGAGTGGGTAGAGCGCGGCGCCGCCCGTAGAGCGGCCCGCCGGGATGCCCGAGGCGCCGAGGCCGCCCTCGAGTAGCTCGTGCACTCCGATCCAGCGCTTTGCGATTCCGAGGCGGAGGTCACATCCGCCGAAGCGGTAGCCACTCCTGCCGAGGCGGATGCCACTCCCGCCGAAGCGGAGGCCACATCCGCCAGGGAGGCTGTCACCACCGCCAAGGAGGCCGCCGCTACCGCCAGGGAGGGAGCCAGTTTTTCCCTGGAGGGCTTCGTAGATTCCCTGGAGAAAATCATCGATTAGTCGGAGGGAATGATTCCCTCCAACTATCCCCTCAAAAACCGCCCAAAAACGGCAATTCCAGCCAGAGACCGAAATAGCCCGACCATTAGGGAGGGCTCAGCAGGATCGGGGCAGAGACCCCTCAGTCGGGGCAGTAGCCCGACCAGCGCCAAAGGCGCGTAATGCAAAAGCCTGGGGCATCGCCCCAGGTAACCAGCACCCAAATAATTCTTGAAGCGCTGAAAGCGCGAAATAAGAGAACCTGGGGCCACTGCCCACGATTGCTGTCGTCATCTCGGCACTTTAGTAAGGTAACCGTCGCATTCCGCGCTTTCAGCGCTCGCCCTTCTTAATCACTGCTTACCTGGGCCGTTGGCCCAGGGCGGGGTCCCCAGCCGAGCAGCTCGGCTGGGGTGCTAGACTTTTACATTTCGCGCCGTTGGCGCTTCGATCCACACCGAGGCAGTAGCCCGACCGTCAGGGAGGGCTCACTAAGATCGGGGCAGCGACCCTCAGTCGGGGCATTAGCCCAACGCAGAGGAAGAACCCGCGCAGCGGGTTGGATATCAGTTGCTACTGCATGAAAACCTAACGCTGTAGCGAACGTTGTTTGGGCGGTTTGCCGTTCTTATTGACGTGGTCGAACAAATCGTTGGACGCGGGCGGAATCAGCCCGCCTCTGATCGACAACTTGTCGGTAACGCAGTTGTCTCCCGCCGCGTCAACTCAATCGTTATTGAACGGGATCGCTGGCGCTGGCCGGCTGAGTCTGGTTGAGGTGGATGCTGCTGTCGCTTGAATCAAGGTAAAAGTGGTTCGTGCCAGAGCCGTCGGTTTGCGGATCGGCATTCAAAGTATAGGACGTCGGTGCGCCGGCCGTCTTTGGCGTTACTTTCAAAGTGTAAACATAGCCATCGGGGCTCGGGGGATTGCCGGCAAACTTCGACGTCAGCATTTGTTCCTTGATCAGCTGATCAAATGTGCCGAACGTGCGACTGTGGGTGTTGTAGTATTGGATTTGGACCGCGGCAATCGTCTTTAGAGCCTGCAAAGTTGCCGCTTCATTACCGGCCTTCTGTGCGGCTTTCCAACCATACACGGCGGCGCCTATCAGGATGCCAATAATTGCGATTACGATCATTAACTCGATGAGCGTGAATCCGTGCTGGTTGCGGCGGCTGCGGTGAGTTTGTTTCATAAGTATTTCCTCAGCTTGCTAAACGACGCGGCCCAATTTCAGTTCCAAAAAGCATGGCCGGCGCCGCTGACTTGATGGCGGAATCTTACTACAGTGCCGCCACCCGCGCCATCCGGCCCAAGGCCAAGCCGATCTCAATTTGCCGGGTAGATTGCCTTCGTGAGACGCCGGTCTGCTCTCCACGACTATCCCGCCGGTAATCTTTTGACGTGGCGACCCTGGCCCGGTACATGTAGAATGAGGCCCGGAATCAAGGCGCACCCATGAGAAACTTGCGGACAGCCGGCACTCGTTCAGATTCGGTCGCGGACACCTCGGCGCAAAAAGTCGAGCTGCTGCAAAGCACTATCGAACGCGTCATCCGCGGCAAGCCCGAGGTCGTGCGGCTGGCGCTCGTAACCCTGCTGGCCGGCGGCCATCTTTTGATCGAGGACGTGCCCGGCGTGGGCAAGACCACCCTGGCGCAGGCGCTGGCGCGCTCGCTTGATTGCACGTTCCAGCGAATTCAGTTCACTTCAGATCTGCTGCCGTCGGATGTAATCGGGCTGTCGATTTACAATCAACATGATTCGCTTTTCGAGTGGAAGCCGGGTCCGATATTCGCGAACGTCGTGCTGGCCGACGAGATCAATCGCACCACTCCCAAGACCCAGTCGGCGCTGCTTGAGGCCATGGCCGAAAGGCACGTGACGGTGGAAGGTGTCACGCACGCGTTGCCACTGCCGTTCATGGTTCTCGCTACGCAAAACCCGATCGAACATCACGGCACATATCCTTTGCCTGAATCGCAACTCGATCGCTTCATGCTGCGTTTACGGATGGGTTATCCCGGCGTTACCGACGAGAAACTCATTCTCCGCGATCGCGAGCACGCCGAACCGCTCGACGACATGCAAGCGGTGATGAGCGCCCAGGACATCCTTGAGCTGCAGGGTGCGGTCAGCGACGTCTCAGTTGACGACGCGATTGTTGATTACCTGATGCGCATTGTCGCCGCTACCCGTTCTTCTGAGATGTTGGATCTGGGCGTCAGCCCGCGCGGCACGCTCTCGCTCTTTCGCGCGGCTCAGGCGCTGGCGCTCACTGAAGAGCGAAGTTACTGCCTGCCCGACGATATCAAGAGACTTGTGGTTCCTGTCTTTGCGCACCGGCTCACGGTCAGCTCGCGTTATTCCTCTGCGATGCGACGTAGTGAAGAAGCCGAGGCGGTGCTCGTCGAGATCATGAAAACAATCAGCGTCCCGCTCTAGCGAATTGGGAATTTCGAACTTCGAATTGCGAAATGAAGGAAGCAAGTGGATAACGCCCACCAATCAGAAATTCGCAATCCGAAATCCGAAATCCGAAATCCTTTCTCTTCCTGGTGGCGAGCGATTCTGGGTACGCTGCTGGTGCTGGCTGGGCTGGCCACGGCGATCGCAACCCTGATGGCCCGGCGTCTCGGCGCTCCAGAGTTGGCCAGCGCCGGGGCGATTGCTTCGCTGGTTTTCGTCCTGCTGATAATGGTCCTGGTGGTTCCGCCCCTGGCGCGCTCGGCGTTTGCCGAGATTTCCGGTCGCGGTCTGCCCATCGAAGTAACCACCGGCGGCGTCATTTTCGTGGTCATCCTGGTCATCGTGGCGTTTGCGGCCTGGAACACCGGAAACAATCTTCACTTCATGGTCTTCTCGATCATGCTCTCAACGATATTTGTTTCCTGGGCAGCGGCGCGGGCGACTCTGCGCGACCTGATCGTCTCAGCGCGATTCCCGGATCATATTTTTGCTGGTGAGCCCGCGGAGGTGATCGTCACGGTGCGCAACGCGAAACGTCTGTTGCCATCGTTCTCGATCCTGGTGGAAATGAGAGGCTCGTTCGATCGTCTCAGGGCCCCCGGGAAGAAAAGACGCACTCGTTCGAGGAAGATCGTTCTGGGGTACTTCATGTATGTGCCGCACCGGGCCGCTGCCGAACAAAGCATCGAGCAAGTATTTTCCAGGCGGGGCCACGTGCTGGTGAACGGGTTCGAACTTTCGACGCGGTTTCCGTTCGGTTTCTTTCGTCATCGCCGGCGCCTGGGCGCGCGCGACGTTGACATCGTGGTTTATCCAAAGCTGGAGCCGGTCGCGGATGATCTGAACCTGTTGCCGTTGCATACCGGACAAACTCCCTCGTTCCGTCGAGGCGCCGGCCAGGATTTGCTTTTGCTGCGCGACTATCAGCCGCGCGACGATCTGCGGCACATCGATTGGAAAGCGACCGCGCGGTCGCGCCATCTGACGGTGCGCGAATTCGCCGCCGAAGACGAGCGCCGGATTACCATTGTGCTGGACTCGCGTCTGACCGACGACATCGATGAGGAGAATTTCCGGATTCGCTTTGAAAGTGGAGTGACGCAGACGGCTTCGCTGGTCAGACACTTCATCGATGAGCAAGCAGAAGTGTGCTTAGTGCTGGGAATGGAGCGGGGACGTTTCGGTGCTGGCCTGGAGCACATGTATGCATCCTTGCGGCGTTTGGCGCTGGTGCAACCAACTCGAGCGTTAGGTATTACTTCCCATTTGCAGGAGATGCTCGACAACGCTACGCGTTCAGAGCATCGAGTCGATGCAAACTATCTGGTAGTGCTGACCACGGCCGAGCGCGGATCGATTCCACCTAATATTTGGCGGCGGGCCTTCGTGATATTCCTGTGACCGCCACTTGTACACTCGCTTTGACTAAAACTTATTCACGCCGAACTCTCAAAATAATTGCGATCTGCTTTGTCCTTTCCGGCGCTACGGGTTTGAGTTATGAAGTGCTGTGGGCGCGCATGCTGGGGCTTGTGTTTGGCGCGACCACGCTCGGGATTAGTGCCGTCCTGGCCGCGTTCATGGGCGGATTGGCATTGGGTAGCGCGCTCGCGGCGAGGTATGCGGCGAGGATCGCGAGGCCCGTGCGCGCGTACGCGCTGATCGAGATCGCGATTGGGCTATACGCCTTGGCGGTGCCGCTACTATTCCGCGGGATTGATCGAGTCTATGCCGAAGCAGCCCAGCATTTTCACCCTGGCTTTTATGGCGCCGCGTTTTCGCGATTTGCGTTGGCCACCGCAGTCCTCGTCGTACCAACGGCGTTGATGGGCGCCACTCTTCCAGTACTGGTGGCCGCTCTCCAGCGATCCCGCGGACATAATGCGAGCGCGCTTGCGAGGCTTTACATGTGGAACCTCGCCGGCGCGATCACGGGAGTAATTGCCGCGGGCTTTTGCCTGTTGCCGCACTACGGTGTGCGCGCGACGATCTGGATTGGCGCGTTGACGAACCTGGCGATCGGATTGGCGGCATTGCTGCTTGATTCGAAGTCTGCCGACTCTGGCAACGATATAGCTAGTCAAGTCCCGCACGGTGGAAGTGAAGAGATCAACCGCCCGCTACCGCAGGCGGTTCTGACAGTGAGGTTCTGGCTTTTCTGCGCTTTCATTTCAGGGTTCGTGACCATCAGCATGCAAGTCGTCTGGGTCCGCATGCTGGCTATGATCATCGGATCGAGCACCTATGCGTTCAGCATCGTCCTGGCGCTATTTCTGTCTGGTCTGGCACTGGGAGCTTACCTGGTCAGCACCAAAAAGAATTCGGACGGGCTTCGTCGGGCGGTGCTGGTGATCGAGATTCTGACTGCGTTCACTTTGTTCCTGAGCCTGCGCATAACCAGCGCCACTCCCAATCTTCTAATCTCGACCGGCCTTAGGCTCGGAATTAATTCATGGAGTGGATTGCTGGCTTTGCAAATCGCGGCCGCGGCACTTTTGATTCTGTTGCCGGCGATCTTGATGGGCATGGTCATGCCACTGGTGCTGATGTGGGCCGGAAGTACGCGGCAGCAGCAACCTGATGAACTCGCATCCGCCCCGGCACCGTCCAGTGTTAGTCTCGTCGGACGAAGTTACGCGCTGAATACCGTCGGCGCTATTGCCGGCTCAGTCATCACAGCTTTTCTGCTGATTCCCGGCACTAGCACCAGGTTCACAATTTTCTGTGCCGCCGCTCTGTGCCTGATCACCGCCGGAATCGCCTACGAGCCGCGACGCGCGACATCCGATCGCGCACTGGCGCGGAGTCTGGCAATCGGCGCCACCGTGGTTTTGGTTGTGGCGATCTTTGTGGCCTGGCCGCGCCTGAACCTAAATGCGCTTTCGACCGGGGCCTACGACAGTTATGTGCGCGTGCTGGCCAAGTCGCGCGGCGGTGGCCCGGAAGATGGGCGGAGCGATCAGCCATCCGATCATCAGCTCTTGATGTATGAAGAGGGCCGCACCGCGACGGTTTCAGTGCGGCGTGATTGGGGCATCACCTCGGTCGCAATCAATGGCCGCACCAACGCTTCTGATGCCGACGACATGCCGACGCAAGTGATGTTGGGCCAGTTGGGCGTGCTAAACGCTCCTCGTGCTGGCAGGGCGCTCATCGTGGGATTTGCCACTGGCGTTACTGCCGGATCAGTTTTACAGTCGCCGATCGAATCACTTGATTGCGTAGAGATTGAGCCGGCGGCGGTGGCTTCGTCGCATTTCTTCGAGCACGTCAACAACCGTCCCCTGGATGATCCGCGTCTGCACTTGATCATTGACGATGCGCGCACCTACTTGCGTGTCAATCCCGGAACTTACGACCTCATCATCAGCGAGCCGAGCCATCCATGGGTGCCCGGAGTGGCAAATCTTTTCACGCGCGAATTCTTTGCCCTCGGTCGCGAGCGATTGGGAGACGACGGAGTCTTCGTGCAATGGCTGCAGACTTACCAACTCTCAACCGAGAGTTTGAGGTCAGTGCTGGCGACCTTCCACGAAACCTTTCCCCATGTGGCAGTGTTTCGCGTGCAGGGTGCGGCGAAAGGAAAGGACCTGATTTTGGTTGGCAGCCGTCAGGCGCTCAGTCTGGATCGCATCGACGAACGCATGCGTGATCCGCGGACCAAAGCCGATCTGGCCCGCGTGGGAATTAAGACCGCTGACGATGTACGAGCGTGGTTTGTGTGCGATGAAAACCAGCTTGGGCCAGCCGTGGCGGGCGCCGTCATTAACACCGACGACAACATGCACGTCGAGACAGTAGCGCCGCGCGAAGCGTTTCGACCGACGATGGAAGAAAATGGCGCTTGGATTGAGAGTCTAAGAAGAACCGATCGCTAACGAAACATTACGACCGAGAGTCCAGGTGGTTCGGGAACTGACGTCACGAGCCGGCGAGAACCTTCGCGATTAGCCTTCCGTGTTTGAACGTATCACTCATCGCGAGAACCGTGTGAATTGATTCAACCCGTTGAGGATTGCTTTTCTTTCAATAAGTCCTTAGTGAGGATTAACATCAAGCCGAATAATTGAAAAGCGATGGCCGCATAGCTGGCATAGCTCGCGTTTCTCGTTAGAGACGAGCGTTGGCGTTGCAGCTCGTGCATCCGGCTTTCCTTCTTATCAATGCTTGCGACTATTTGTTCCCGCAACGATTTCATTACCGGCATCAGTGCCGACATGAGCAACACATCATTGTCTGCGAATTCGGCTTGCGAATACTTTCCAATGTCCCGCAGCTTCTTGCCCAACTCGGATTTCGGCTCCGGCACTTCCTGGTTGAGCTTTTCCAGCTCAGCAGCCAGCCGAGCGCGCTCAGCCTGATCGGAAGTAGTTTGCAGCGCCCTCGTTAACTCCAATCCCTTTTCGAGCAGCGGAATGATTTGGCCAGCCTCTTCGACTTCGACCCTGGTAAGTTCTGTCTGCGGTATATCATTCGCCGCCGCGTAATATTTAGTCAGAAACCGCTTCAGCAAAGACTCTGCATCCTGACGCGCATCTTTTGCCTTGGCTGTGGGTACAGCGAACGCCAGGTTGTGCATGATCCGGTACTGGTCGAACTGGGAATCGCCTTCGTTCAATCCAGCAGCCTGCTTGCTGAGCGAATCAACCAGGTCGTAGTACTCATCGTCTACTTCCTTGAGGCGCTTGTTAACGTAGGAAAGCACGACCGAGTTGAAGGCCACGGAGATCAGGGAGATCAAAAAACCGGCAAGAACCAGGTTCTTACTCTTGGTGATGTTCAAACGACCTTCCTTCCTGGATCAGGATTGAAAAAGACTCCCGCCCTCATCGTTGCGCCTGGATTAACGGTCGCCGATAAGAACAGTCTATAGCCGCGCAAGAATATGTCGGCAAAACTCCAATCGTCAATGGTTCCGGCGGGACTTGTTAACGTGATAGTGCCTGTGGACACAAATTGAGGAAACACTTCGAATTGCGTTAGGCGTGGCTCAGGTCTTGACCGAGCACGTCGCCAACCTTGAGATGCGCGCCGTTGAGAAAATCGCGAGCACTCATGCGGCGCGAGTCCTCGGACTGTAGTTCCAGCACACGCAAAGCCGTTCCGCTGCCGCAACAAATTATTAGGTTGTCGCCATGAGCTTCTATGACGAAGCCCGCGCTGGAAGTCGTTTGCTCAAGCGTCTCGGGCGTGGCCCGCCGAATGATCAAGCGACGTGACTTGAGAGTTGTGTGAGCGCTGGGCCAGGGCTGAAAGCCGCGCACGCGACGCTCAATAGCGGCCGCATCCATCGCCCAATCAATCCGGCCGTCTTCGCGCTTCAGGATCGGAGCGAACGTGGCGTCTTCGATCCGCTGGGGCTTCAATTCGATGTTCGCAATGCCTTTGAGAGTCTCGCTAAGAAGTTCAGCGCCAATTTCGGCCAGGCGCTTCATCAGCTCCGGTGCGGTTTCGCTTTCTCCAATCTCCGTTGCGCGTTGCAGAAGCACTGGACCGGCGTCAAGTTCTTCGACAATTCGCATGGTGCTGACGCCCGTTTCCTTTTCGCCGGCGACGATGGCCCAGTTCACCGGCGCCGCCCCGCGATACTTTGGCAGCAGAGAGAAGTGGACGTTGATGCAACCCTGACGCGGCGCGCTCAAAAAGTCCGGCGGCAAAATCCTTCCATAAGCGACCACGATTGCCGCGTCGGCCTGATGAGATTCGAATAGCTCTTTCGCGGCCGGGGTCTTGATTTTCAAAGGTTGGTGAACAGTGAGGTTGTGAGAGACAGCAAACTCTTTAACCGGCGATTGGTGCAATTTGTTTCCGCGTCCCGCGGGCCTGTCAGGTTGAGTCCAAACGGCGACCACCTCGTGGCCATCACTGAGCAGGCAGCCCAGAGACGGTACGGCGGATTCAGGTGTGCCCATGAAAACAAGTCGCATAGATTCTCGCGGCTTTGCCGCAGCCCAGTGCGGTAAGGCTCGGCCTTACCGTGGCAGTCAAATAAAAAGAGAGGCTGCGCCTCCAGACCCGAGGCGGAGCCTCTATCAATATCTTACGATCGCCGGAAAGGCAAAGCCTTTCCGCAGTGTGCGGCGGCCGAGCCGCAAAAGCCGATCAGGAAAAGTTAGGTCGCCGAACCCGCTTCAGCTTTCTTACTTGTGGTCGCGCCGATCTTTGCCGATGAAAGTTTGGCCTGCATGAACAGCAGCAGATAGTCGCGGCCGCCGGCCTTGGAATCCGTGCCCGACATATTAAAACCGCCGAACGGGTGCACGCCGACGAAGGCGCCGGTGCATTTGCGATTCAGGTAAAGATTGCCGACATGAAATTCGCGGCGCGCGCGTTCGAGCTTGGCCTCGTCAGTCGAGTAAACCGCGCCCGTCAAACCGAACTGAGTATCATTGGCTATCCGCAGCGCATCGTCATAGTCGTTGGCCTTGATCACGGCGAGTACGGGTCCAAAGATTTCCTCCTGCTCGATCGTCCCGCCGGCTTTCACATCAGCGATGACAGTCGGCTCGATAAAGAATCCCTGTTCGCCATCCGAGCCGCCGCCCGCGACGACGCGCCCGCCCTCAGCTTTGCCTTTGTCGACATAGCCATTGATCGACTTGAAAGCCTTTTCGTTGATAACGGCGCTCATCGTGGTTGCAGTGTCGGTCGGATCGCCGACTTTGATCTTCGCGGTCAGGGCGGCGATCTTTTCGATCATCGGATCATAAATCCGGGCATCGATGATCGCGCGCGAGCAGGCCGAGCACTTCTGCCCCTGAAATCCAAACGCGGATTGCACGACACCGATGGCGGCTTCGTCGAGATTTGCATCGTCAGCCACGATGATCGCGTCCTTGCCGCCCATCTCGGCCACGACCCGTTTGATCCAGAGCTGGCCGGGCGGAGTTTTTGCGGCTCGTTCATTGATGCGCAGGCCAATTTCTTTCGAGCCGGTGAAAGCGATAAAACGCGTTTTGGGATGATCGACGACTACGTCGCCGACCTCTGCGCCCGAGCCTGTCATAAAGTTGACCACGCCCGCCGGCATCCCGGCTTCTTCGAGCAACTCAAAAAATTTGTAAGCGATCGCCGGCGCATCCGACGAGGGCTTGAGCACGACAGTATTTCCGGTGACAATCGCCGCCGCGGTCATGCCCGCCATGATTGCCAAAGGAAAATTCCACGGCGGTATCACCGCGCCGACGCCGAGCGGGATGTAATCGAGGTTGTTGTCTTCACCCGCGAGCTTCGTCAGTGGTTGCGGGCTGGCGTACCGCAGCATCTCGCGGCCATAGAACTCGAGAAAGTCGATCGCCTCGGCGGTGTCGCCGTCGGCTTCGGGCCAGGACTTCGCCACTTCGTGGATCATCCAGGCGGACATTTCATGCTTACGCGAGCGGATCAGCTCGGCGACCCGAAACAACAATTGCGCGCGCTCTTCCGGCGGAGCGTTCCGCCATGTTTGAAAGGTATCGTAAGCAGTCTCGACCGCGCGGTTGGCGAGTTCTGTGGTCGCCTTCTGAAACTTTCCCACAACCTGCGTGCGATTCGCCGGATTGATGCTTTCCAGTTTGGCTTCGGTCTTGATGCGTTCACCGCCGATGACCAGCGGGTATTCCCGGCCAAGTTGTGATCTTACTTTTTCAATAGCGGCGCGCATCGCCTGCGCGTTTTCTTCTTTGCTGAAATCGGTTAATGGTTCGTTGCGAAATTCTGTTGGCACTAGCGTCCCTTTCTGTGTCTGTCGTTGGTTTGATAGCGACCTTAAAGGATTAATTCAATGAGCCTGCGCAGCAGGCGGTAGAGGTTACAGAACCGGGAGCGGTAGCGACCGGGTTCATGCCAAATGAAGAAAGCTCTCGCTCAATCTAACCCGCTTACTACCGCAAGCGGTTCTGTACCTTGCCCGTTACCCGGCCGCGTTATGAAGGCCACTCGCCGGCCTTCTGCAACTTCTTGATCCTGCGTTTGACGATTTCGCGCTTGAGCGGTGTCATCTTGTCGAGAAAGACGATGCCGTCGCAGTGGTCCGTTTCATGCAGCATGCAACGGGCGGTTAGCTCAGTGCCGTCCAGTTCAAATTCCTTGCCGTTGATGTCGTGAGCGCGGACAATCGCGCGCAGATTGCGCTCAACGTTGAAGTAGATCCCGGGAAAAGACAGGCAGCCTTCGTCGCCGTCCTGTTTGCCTTCGATGCCGACAACTTCCGGGTTAATCATGACCACGCGCTGAGCAGGATCCTTCCCGCCCGAGCAATCCATCACGAACAAGCGCTTCAGCACGCCAACCTGAACCGCGGCCAGTCCGACACCGGGAGCGGAGTACATCGTCTCGAACATATTATTGACGAGCTTCTTTAGATCGTCGTCAAATTTGGTGACCGGATCCGCTGGTATGTCGAGGATCGGATTCGGCCAGGTAACGATTTTTAGTAAAGACATTCTTAAATCTCAAAGTGCAAATTACGTTTTTACGACTATGATTTTACGATCAACATCGGGCTTTCGCCAGCAGCTATCATTTCCGACAGTTAGGAGTCCTCCCTGTCTTTGCGTCTTCCGGCTTCCTTCGCGCCTTTGCGTGAAATGTATTTTGCGCGGGCTCATAGTTCAGGCAAAGGCGCAAAGAATACATAAGGCGCAAAGTAAGATGGACGTAGACTCTGTCGCAATCAATATCCCCGCAACTGTTCGCGATAGCCTCCGAAGTTGCGCTTCATCTCGCCCAGGCTGTCGCCGCCGAACTTGTCTCGCAGCGCGGACGTAATCACCAGCGCGACCATCGCTTCGCCAATTACTCCGCCGGCCGGAACGACCGTGATGTCTGAGCGTTCGAAGGCAGCGCGCTCTTCCTGTTTCGTGTCGATGTCTACCGAGCGGAGCGGTCGCCGCAAAGTCGAAATCGGTTTCAGATGCCCGCGTACTCTCAGCTCTTCGCCGTTAGTGACGCCGCCTTCCAAGCCACCGGCGCGATTGGTGGCGCGAATGAATTCCTTCGTCTCTTCGTTGTAGCCGATTTCGTCGTGGACTTCGGAGCCGGGAAGGGAACTGGCGGCGGTGCCGGCGCCAATGGCCACGGCTTTCACCGCGGGAATCGACATCACGGCCTGCGCCAAACGACCGTCCAGTTTTAAGTCCCAGGCGGTGTGCGACCCCAGACCAGGGACGACGCCGCGCGCTACGACTTCGAAAATCCCACCGAGCGTGTCGCCTTCGCTCTTCTTTTGATCGATCAACTCGATCATGCACTGCTGAGCTTCCGCATCACCGCAACGCAACGGCGCGTCGTCTGCAATGGCGGCGATTTGATCGAAGGTAAGCTCCAAAGGCTGTTCAGGAATTCCGCCGAGCTGAATCACATGACTGCGAATCTCAATCCCAAAGTTTGCGAGCAGTTGCTTCGCCACCGCGCCACAGGCCACCCGCGCCGCCGTCTCGCGGGCGGAAGCACGTTCCAGCACATTACGCAGATCGCGCGTATCGTATTTCAATCCGCCGGCCAGATCGGCGTGGCCGGGACGCGGACGTTTGACGCGTCTGGATTTCTCGGACGCAATTTCCTGTGGCTCAACGGACATCACTTCAGTCCAGTTGGCCCAATCTTTGTTTTCAATCATCACTGCCAGCGGCGAGCCCAAAGTTAGCCCATGGCGGACCCCGCTGAGGATCTCGACTCGGTCAGACTCGATCTTCATGCGCGCGCCTCGGCCATAACCCTGCTGCCGGCGATGCAACTCGTGATTGATCTGTTCGACGTCGACCGGCATGCCGGCGGGCAGACCTTCGACTATCGCGACCAGTGCGCGACCGTGTGATTCGCCGGCGGTAGTGAAGCGGAACATAAGTTTAGGGCGAGACGTTGTAAAACGAGTCGATCACCTTGCCGTTTGCATCAAAATCGATGCCCCATTGCTCGATGAAGCCATAATACCAGAACCTCTCGGCGCAACCTGAGCCACAGCGCTCCCAAGTGTTAGCCTCGTCGGGCGAGCCCAGAACCTTGAGCACCTCTTGTTTGGTTTGTCCTTTATGTATTTGTTCGAAGTCATTTTCGATTTGCCGAACGCGATAGATCCTGGCAGAAGCGTAGCTGACGATGGTGAGGGCAACGAGGACGACGAGAATGCCGACACTCACGATTACTCTTTTCCAGGAAAATAAGGGTCTGCGAAATTGCATAGCATCCTCAGAGATAATCTTCCGAAAACATATTTCCTCTACCAAGAATCCCGGCCGGATCGAACGCGCGTTTCATCGCAGCCATCTCGCGCAAGTGATCTTCGCCGTAAAGCTCGAGCAAATACTCGCGTTTAAGTTTACCGATCCCGTGTTCGGCGGAAATTGTGCCGCCGACATCAACTGCGCGACGAATGAATGTTCGGTAAATCTCCCACGCCTTCGCCGCTTCCTCGTCGTTGCGCGGCAGAATGTTAACGTGCACGTGATTGTCGCCGATGTGGCCGAAGATTGTGTAGCGAAGATTACCGCCGCGCAGACTATCCTGGTAAAAGCGCAGCATTCCGACAAATGCTTCATCGGGCACGGCCATGTCGGTCGAGACTTTGCGTTGATTGTGATGCGCGAACCATTCATTCATCAGCACCGGCAACGCATGACGAAACTCGCGCAGCTTCGCCTGGTCGGCTTCATTGGTCGCGAACCATGAGCTTTCGACCATAGCCTGATTCCGCTCCAGCAGTGCCAACCACTCGGTCATCAGAGAATCTTCGGTTGACGATGTCGTCTCCTGCTCGAAAAAAATCGCGCCGATGGCTGCGAGCGGAACCGTCTCGTATTTCTGGCGCAGAAAGTTGAGCGATTCGACGTCAAAGTATTCCAGCGCCCGCGCCTCGACTTTCCCGGTTGAATCTCTTGAGCCCTCCCTGATGGTCGGGCTAATGCCGCGATTTGCCAGTGATCGTTCTCGCGCCTCTCTCACAAACGCGAGCAGCTCTGCTTCTGACTTGAAAAAGACCACCCCACTCAGCAGCCCCTCGGGTTTCGGCAGGAGCTTCACTTCAATTTCCACAATCACGCCGAGCGTTCCCTCACTGCCAATGAAGAGGTCGATCGCGTCCATTCCCGGAGCGACGTAATAGCCGGAAGCGTGTTTGCGAACCTGAGGCATGCGATACGTTGGCAGTCGAGCTTCGATCAAGTGGCCGGAAGGAAGGGGAATAGCGATCGTGTTATTAGTGTCTGCCGTTATCTCACCGCGCCGAAGATCGATCACGTGGCCTGTCGCCAGAGCAATCTTCAAACGCTCGACATAGTTTCGGGTCGGGCCATACTTGAACGTGCGTGCGCCCGAAGCGTTGGTGGCCACGGTGCCGCCAAGAAAACAACTTCGTTCGGTTGGATCGGGCGGATACAGCAGACCTTCTGATTCAACAGCTCGTTGAAAGTCGGCGAGGATTACGCCGGCTTCAGCAATCGCGCGGCCACCGCCATGGTCATCGTGGACAATGCGACTTATGCGATTCAGCTTGTCGGTTGCCAGCACGATGCCGCCAAAAGGAACGCGACCGGCGACGGTGCCGGTGCCCGCGCCGGAGACGGTCACCGGAATTTGATCTCTCACTGCCTGGGCCAGGACGTCGGCGACTTCCTCGGCGCTTTCCGGGAAGGCGACACGCTCAGCGAAACCCCCACTCACATGTGAGGAGTCCCCAAGGAACGATTGGATTTCGTCTGAGTGTGACTTGGTTAACATCAGTTTGAACCACAGAGGACACAGAGGAAAAAGACAAAGAACGGGTCAGAGTGTCTTTCAGCTTCGACTATCCAGACCCAATTTGTTCCTCTCTGTGTCCTCTGTGGTTTGTTATGGTCTCACGCGATCGCCAGTTGCCGCACGCGCAGATATTTTATCCGATCGCGCAATTCGGCCGCCTTCTCAAACTCGAATCGCTTCGCATGCTCGCGCATTTCGAAATCCATCCGGACAATTGTCTCACCCAGCTGTTCAGAGCTGTAGCCTTCGATATCTTCCAACTCCAGAGGCACCTTGAAGTAATCTGCCTCTGACGCTGTGACCAGCGTCGATTCGATTGGTTTGATGATCGTCCTGGGCGTGATCCCGTGTTCGCGATTATAGATCTCCTGCAAGACGCGCCGCCGGCGGGTTTCGTCAATCGCCCGCTTCATCGAATCGGTGATCCGATCGGCATACAAAATTGCTTTGCCGCTCGCGTTGCGCGCCGCGCGTCCGATCGTCTGAATCAAGGATGACGCGGAACGAAGGAAGCCTTCCTTATCAGCGTCCAGGATTGCGACCAGCGAAACTTCGGGCAAGTCCAAACCTTCGCGGAGCAGATTGATGCCGACCAGTACGTCGAATTCGCCGCGCCGCAGGTCGCGCAGAATCTTGATTCGCTCGAGCGTGACGATGTCCGAATGAAGATAACGCACGCGCACGTCGACTTCGGTGAAGTATTCGGTCAGGTCTTCAGCCATTCTCTTCGTGAGTGTCGTGACCAGCACGCGCTCTTTCCGCTCAGCCCGCGCGCGGCATTCGCCCAGCAGGTGATCGATCTGCCCTTTGACCGGCATTACTTCGACTTCCGGATCCATCAAGCCCGTCGGCCGAATGATTTGCTCGATGATCTCGCCACCCGCCTTGGTCAGCTCATACGGGCCGGGCGTGGCTGAGACATAGATTCTCTGGCTGACGCGCTCTTCAAACTCATCAAAATTCAGCGGCCGGTTATCGAGCGCCGAGGGCAAACGAAATCCATACTCAACCAGGGTGCGCTTGCGCGATTGATCGCCGAAGAACATGCCGCGCACCTGCGGAATTGTCTGGTGCGATTCGTCGATGACGACCAGCGTGTCCCGCGGCAGATAGTCCAGCAGCGTTGGTGGTGGCTCGCCCGGCTTTTTCCCGGTCAGATGACGCGAATAGTTTTCGATGCCGCGACAGAACCCCATCTCTTTCATCATCTCTAGATCGAACATCGTGCGTTGATGCAGGCGCTGGGCTTCGACGAGTTTTCCTTCTTCGATTAGCTTTGGTTCCCACCACTCGAGTTCCTGGCGAATTGATTTGATGGCCCGCTTGAGCGTGCTGCGCGGCATTACGTAATGCGACTTGGGATAGAGCGGCAGGCGCGCGGTGTGTTTCTGCGTGACTTCGCCCAGCAACGGATCGATGGTTGAGATGGAGTCGATCTCATCACCCCAAAGCTCGATGCGATAAGCCTCTTCCTGGTAACTGGGATAGACCTCAACCACGTCGCCGCGGACCCGAAAGCTGCCACGTTTGAAATCGATGTCGTTGCGCTCGTACTGCAACTCGACCAGACGTTGCAGCAGCGCATCCCGCGTGATGCGCAGGCCCGGTTCGAGAAACAAAAGCATGCCGTAGTAGGCATCCGGGTCGCCAAGGCCATAGATGCACGACACGCTGGCGACGACGATTACGTCGCGGCGCTCGAACAAAGCTCGCGTGGCCGACATCCGCAGGCGGTCGATCTCTTCATTCACGATCGCGTCTTTTTCGATGTAGGTGTCCGATGCGGGCACATAAGCTTCCGGCTGATAATAGTCGTAGTACGACACGAAATACTCGACCGAGTTTTCCGGAAACAGCGTTTTGAATTCCTGATAGAGCTGGGCGGCGAGAGTCTTGTTATGGGCGATCACCAGCGTGGGTCTTTGCGTGCGATCAATGACACTCGCGATCGTGAAAGTCTTGCCGCTGCCGGTAATGCCGAGCAGCACCTGGTCTCTCGATCCACCGTCCAGACCGCGGACCAGCGCGTCGATTGCCTGCGGCTGGTCGCCACAGGGCTGATAGGTCGATCTCAGCGTGAAAGGCATAACCGAGAATAGTAAGGGGTAAGGGGTGATTGGAACAAATTCGGCGAGAGAGGCGCCGGCTAGTTTTGATAAAGATCGTTACATTTACGCCAAGGCCCAACCTGAACTAAACTGGCTTAGATGAGCATTCAGGAACTAATAGAAAAAGAGGTCGCCAGTTTGCCCGAGAATCTTCAACGCGAGGTTTACACCTTCGCGCGGTTTCTCCGCGAGCAGTCCCGGGATAACTCATTCAACGGCCTTCTGCTCAGCGAGTCTGTGCTGAGCAAAGAGTGGAATACCCCTGAGGAAGATGCTGCATGGGCAAATCTATAGTCGGGAAGCCGATTTGCAAGAACAAACCAGTACTATGGTGGTAGTATTTGGGTCAAGGAGTGACCATGGAATCGCAAAAGATAATTATTGAAAAACATACCGATGGTTATGTTGCTTATCCTCTCGGCCTCAAAGGCGTAGTTGTCGGTCAGGGCGATACCTACGACGATGCACTCGCTGATGTTGAGTCCGCGATTCGCTTTCACATCGAAGCGTTTGGGAACGAGGTTTTCGAGAGCGACTCTCCTGTGCTGGAAGTGTTTGTTGCTGAGACCAAAGTGGCAGCCTAGTGGTCAAATTCCCAGTAGACGCGCCCAAAAACAAAGTGGTTAAGGCGCTCGCCCTGCTCGGGTTCAGAGTTGTGCGCGAGCGCGAACACATTGCGATGGTGCGCTACAATTCCGACGGAACACGGACTCCTCTGACGATTCCTAATCACACGCGAATCAAGGGCTCTACTTTGCGCATCATCTGTACACAATCGGGAATCTCGCGGGCCGAGTTTTTGAAGGCTTACGAGCAGAGCTAATTCGTGAAGATCGGCCCCACGCGGATTTTGACTGCTAAGCGCAACAAGTGACTTGACTCCCGCCGCGGTCACCCAATCTACAAACACAAAGGGCGCAGAGCCATCAACCCTGCGCCCTTCAGGTTTTGGTTGTCGCTCGCCTACAGCATTGACGGAGCTTCAGCCGGTGTCTG
This sequence comes from Blastocatellia bacterium, assembly GCA_003168335.1. Taxonomy (GTDB): domain Bacteria; phylum Acidobacteriota; class Blastocatellia; order Pyrinomonadales; family Pyrinomonadaceae; genus UBA11740. The sequence goes on from PMSM01000012.1 coordinate 102,777, forward strand.
GCTGGTGATTTGATAGATTGCTTCCATCACTGCCGAGCGCACTTCCGGCGGCAGCGATCCGCGCACGGCCATCCGGCGAAACGCGGGCAGAATATCCGGCTGACCGCTCAGCGCTACCAGCTTGACCACCGCGAGTCGCACTTCGAGATTCGCGTGTTCTTCGATGGCCCGCATCAACGGCTGGGTTTCGCCGGCCTTCGACATCAGAAACAGCAGCGAGAAGGCATCGTAAGTTTTATCACGACTTTCGCCGGTAAGATTCCTGATCGCTTCGTTGGCCAATCCCGAGGAAGCTATGGCTGACCCGATTTTGCGACGTCGTTCCGGAGTTGCTTCGCGCAACGCCCGGGTGAAAGCGGCCGCGCGATCCTCCTGGAGGTCAAACATTGCGCGAGCGGCGGCGCCGCGGACTTCAACCGACTGATCGTCAAAGGCAGCACTGATACGGCGAAAAGCGTCCTCACCACCAAAGCGTGGCAGGCCACTGACCGCGGCGGCGCGCTCGGTTGGTTTCTCACTGGCGAGCTGGCGCAATATGCCCGATGAAAGACCGGCCGCTTCAGGCACGAAATTACTTTCCGGCACGCTGACCGGTGCAAACTCTCCGGCTGCATCATCCTGCATCGTTCCGAATTGATCGTCGGGCAAAGTCAGCGGCGCCGCGGTTTCAACCGCCTGTCCCTGGTCGCGATTTTCGCCGCCTACGTCGAACCACTCGGCGATCTCGGTGACATTTGAACTTTCGGTGTGGAATGACGGCGGCTCATCAGCCTCCGCACGCTCAATCTCGAAAATGAATTCGGGTGGAGCCTGGGCCTTCGCGGCTTCTTCGGCCACAACGCGCTCGTGTTCAGCATGATGACGCGCGGCTTCCGCCTCCTGGCGCTCGGCTTCTTCCGCCCGGATCTTGGTTTCGATTTCGGCCCGTATGCGAGCCTCAAGTTCGGTGCGCTGGCGAATTTCTGCTGCGGCCCTCAACCGGCTCTCTTCTTCTGTCTGTAGTCGGGCCTGCACTTCTGCCTGACGGCGTGCTTCCTCTGCTGCTTTCAGGCGAGCTGCTTCCTCAGCCTGACGGCGGGCTGCCTGATCAGCACGACGCTGCGCTTCTTCTTCCGCCTGACGGCGAGCATGCTCAGCCGCTAGTCTCTGGGCTTCCTCTTCTGCCCGGCGTCGAGCCTCTTCCTCGGCCTGTCGACGCGTTTCCTCCTCAGCCTTGCGTCGCTCCGCAGCTTCCGCGCGCATCTGCGCTTCGATCTCGGCGCGCAAGCGCGCTTCTTCTTCCGCCCGGCTCAGGGCCTCGGCTTCAGCCTTGCGGCGCGCGTCCTCTTCAGCGCGACGACGAGCGGCGTCTTCCGCCAATCGTTGCGATTCTGCAGCGGCCTTGCCGCGCGCGTCCTCGCGAGCTTGCACGCGTTCGATCTCTTCTGCTACCGCCCGGAATCTCATCTCTGCCCGGCGACGCAACTCATCTTCCTGAGATTTCTTCCGCGCTTCTGTTTCCAGATAGTGCCGCTCTTGTTCGGCGCGGCGGTGGGCATGTCCTGCCTCTGCCTGGCGCAGAGTTTCCAACTCGGCTTCGTGCGCTTTCTGTGCCGCCATCATCTGCGCGTCCATTTCAGTGCGGCGAGCTTCCTCCATTGCGCGCATACGTTTCACTTCCTCTTCCGCGCGCGTCAATTCGTGTTCGCCGATCTGGCGGCGATGTTCTTCCTCGGCGCGTTCACGAGCTTCGACTTCGATTCGCTGCTTTTCCTGCTCAGCGCGATGACGGGCGGTTGACTCTTCCATCTGGCGCCAGCGTTCCTGTTCGGTCCGCAAAGTGTTTTCCGCCGCGAGGCGCGCTGCCTCTACCTCGGCCCGGCGACCTTCTTCGTCCGTGCGCAGGCTCATCAGCTCGGTTTCCAACTGGGTGATCTCTTCGGCGGTGCTGGCCGCGACGGTCGCATCTTCAACCTGGGTTGCAGATGTCATTGCCGGCGCTTCGAAAGCGGCTTCGGCAAACTCGGGCGCGGGTGACGTAACCTTAGGCGCAGTAGGCGCGAGCTTAGCGGAGGGCGACACGGGTTCAGGAGCTTCGCTCACCGCAGCACTTGGTCCGGCTCCGGTTTGTTCAGCCTTCAGAATCTGGAGAAGTTCGGCCTTGTGCGCCGACAGCGCACTGCGCAGATCTTGAGTGATGGTGCCCTTCGGCGCATCGATGACCAGGCGATCGTCGCCGGAGGTTTTCACCTCGACGCCCTTTTCGCGGAGTTGGGAAAGCAAATCATGGGCTGTCATAGTTCGATCACCTCGCGTTCAGTTTCTATGGGATGTGAAGAAGGTACAGGAGTGGTCTCGGCAGGATTACTCGGAGCTGCGACTGATGGGACTCTTTCAGGGCCAGCGGTGGCGCAGGCTTCGATAGCGTTTTTAATCAAGGTGCGCGGCACCTTTCGATCGTTTTCGGTTTGCATCAACGAATTCAACGCACCGATAGCGGCCGGGTCTCGCAAATCCATCAGTGCCTCAACCGCGGTGCGCCGCACATCGGGAGATGGATCGTCAAGCGCTCCGATCAAATGCGGCGTCGCTTCGCGATCATGAACAAAGCTGAGCCGGCGCGCTGCGGCGGCGCGTTCATTTTCCGAGTCGGCGATCCGCAGGTCGCGCGTAGCGTCGTCAAAGTAGCCATGCTTCATGAAAGCAGCCCGGGCGTTTTCGCGACGCGCTACATTTCTACCGACGATCCCCGAAAGCAATTCGGCGCCGACTAACTGCCGAGTTTCGCGATCAGCCGATCCGATTACGCCTTCGTCATAGTCTGCGCCGTTCATCAAGTTCCTGGCTGCTTCCGTGGCTCGTGCGATTCGCTCGCGGCGTGGATCTTGATTGGGCGAGGGCGAAGCGGCGGCGTCCGCCAAGGGTGTCGCGGCCTCAACCGCTTCTTTGGGCTTAGCGGCTACGGCCATCACTCCGGCGACAGCGGCTGCTTGGGCCACAGTTGGAGTAATCACCGACGCGGGTCCTGATTCCGATGCGGGCTGAACACCGGGTGCGGCATCAGTCTTAGTCCTGGTTGATTTGATAAGGCCGGATCGCGCGGGCGCAGACGCCTTAACGCGCCGCCGTTGAAACAGAAACAGTGCGATTAGCAGCAAGAGCACAACGATGCCAATGGCGACCGGGACGGGATTGAGCTGAGCCAACAGAATCCAATAGTTAATGCGCTCTTTCATCCGGCCCCACCAATCTTGCCGCGATTGATTCGTCGCCGGCACCGGAGTTGACTGAGTTGTAGGCGACGCTACGGCTGTAGATAAAGATTTCTGTGCCGGTGTGGGCGCCGGGATCTTTGCTGTCGGCGAGGGCAGGGGTGACGGGAGGGGCGTCGCGACTGCTCTTGATCCGGAATTCGAAGCCAAAGTTGTGGCCGGGGCGGTTTTGCCGGTTGAGTTGGAATTGCCGCCGTTGCGCGCACTTGACGAATTGGATCGATCGGCAGAATTTTTATTGGCTGACGATGAAGGGAGCGTTGAAGCATTGCGCTTATTGGCATTCGCATTTCGGTTCGAATCAGGACCTTTTACCGAGCGCGGAAGGTCTCGGCCCGCGCTCGATGCATTTGAAGAGCTGCCACCCGCGACGGTGAACACAACATCGAGCCGGTTTGAACGCTGCTCGACGCGCGCGGTTGCGCCCGGCTGGAGTCGAAAAGAAACGACAGTGCTATCGCCGCTGCGCTGCGCTTTTACATCGGCAAAACCGCGGCCTCGAATTGCGTCGGTGCGTGGTACCTCGGCGGCCGGAATCTTGACATAGAAACGATCGCCGCGACGATACGCCTCATAGTCGTTCAAAGACTGATCTGAATTGAGCGCAACGCGTGATCCCTCGGGCGAATCGCTGGAACGTAGAGTGGCGACATGTTGCCGTTTTCCCGGGCCGCTGGAATTCGTTGGCGCAGGCGGTTTGGTGATCCGGCCTTGCGCGGCCACCAGGGCAGCGCCAAGCAGGAAAACTATGCTGTATCTCAAAACCGAGGACGAGGCTCTGGCACAGCGGGGCGATTGGTTCATCGTCTTCATCAATTGGGGCAACCCTAACGAAAAACCTTCAGAACATCAGAGGGAATTATGCAACGACATTGCGCCGTTGTCACTTGGGGTTAAATCAAAAACCGACTGCTCTTGATCCAATTTGTACATAACTTCGAGCATCGCGGTGCGGACATTCTCGGGCAGGTCCTGGCCGCTGACCATCTCGCGCAGCTTTGGCGCCAAGTCCGGCTGCGCGGCTACGTTCAAGACGCGAATTGCGCACAGCCGCACCTCGTCATCTTTGTGGTTTTGGATTGCGTCCAGAATCGGTTGCGTTTCATTCGCTTTGGCCAGCAACGAGAAGAGCGAGAAGGCTTCATACGCCTGGTGTCGATCCTCGCTGGCGAGGCGATCTACTGCCTGAGCGACGATTCCGGTTTTGACGCACGCCTGAGCTACTTCGCGCATAGTATCGGCATCGGCAGTTTCCATTACGCGCACGTAGGCGTCCGCGCGATCGAAGTGAAAACTGGTCAAAGTGCGCGCGGCGGCTGCGCGAACTTCGCGAGAGTCGTCGGCGAGCGCGATGAGCACGGTGGCGAATACCGATTCGTGATCTATTGACCCGAGTCCGGTGACCGCCGCTGAGCGGATGCCCGAATCCGGATCGTTGAGGGCCATCGACGAAAGCGCCGCGACCGAACGCTGCACTGGATGCGCCGCGAGTTCATGGATAACCTCCGCGCGCACGTGTTCATCAGCACTTGTAAGCCTGGTCAACGTCTCTGTTAACGTGGCGTCGTCATTTCCTGCCGGCAGATCTTCAAAAGCCGGGAAAGCTCCCAGTTCGGGAAGACTTGAGCTGGAGCTGCCAGCGGCCAGCAACCCTGGGTCAGAAGACGGCGCATCGAGATAACCGAGACTTTCCACCGAACACGCACTCAAGGTTTCACTCAAGAGCGACGCGGGGATATCCGGATGCCGTCGCGCGATATCGAGTAAGGCGCCGATCGCGGCCGGCATTTTGAGTTCGCCCAGGCTGGATATGGCCTGGTTGCGTACGACTGAATCCTGGTCATGCAATGCTTCGATGAGGAACGTAAGCGAGCTTTGCGATCCGATTTGGCCAATGGTTCGCGCTGCCGAAGAACGTTCCCAGGCGTCGCGACCCATTAACATCATCGCGCTCTGGCGAGCGACAAACCCGTATTCTTCGAGGGCCTGACGTGCTCGTCGTCGGCCGTCTTCGCCGGTGTCGGAAGAATCCAGGGCTTTGACTAATGAGGCTTCGATGGCCCGACGGTCGTCGCCGGCACGCGAGGCCATCACGTCCATCCGGTGCGCCTTGCCCACGACCAGCTTTCCAACTTCCTGATCGATCCGATACGCGCCATAGACGGACGGCTCGACCTCGACAAGATGTGGCTTCTCCCACTGTTGATTTCCTTCAATAGCAGGGGCGCGGTGTTCGACGAAGGCTGCAGCCTCGGCCGACCCGCGAACGGACGTCGGAAGAGTACTCTCCGGACGAACTGTTCGGCCCGTGGCCTTCACTGGCTCGGCAACATCGATCCACTCTTTGGAGGGGCGGGTCTTTTTGTAGATGATCAGACCGATCAGCATCAACACCATGATAGGTGTGATTACATAGGGCGAGAAGAACGACCAATCGTCTGATGTCGCCGCCTGGATGGCCGCATGGGCAGTGCCCGACGCACCCAGAAGTAGAAACGCAGTGGCCAGCAAAGCGAATATCGCTCGTGGCGTCTGGCGTAGGGTTGGGGTTGGGGTTGGATTCTGATTTGGCATGACTTTCACCATTCTGCTTCGAAGCTTTTCGGTCATACGTGGCGTGATTGCCTGAGAAGTTGTCCGGGAGCTAAATACGGAATTAGACTTTTCGGTTGATTATGCCCGGTGAGAAGGCGAGGGCTGCTTTCTATTCTGCGTCGGTGAATTTATATCCGATGCCCCAGACGGTGAGCACCAACTGGGGGTTATCAGGATTCTCTTCGATCTTTGCTCGCAGGCGATTGATGTGGGAATCAATCGTCCGGTCGTATCCTTCGTAGGAGTAATCCCAGATCTTCTCGAGCAGGTACTTGCGCGGGAAAACGCGTCCGGGATTTCCAGCAAACAGACGCAATAGATCAAATTCCTTGGGCGTCAGTTCTACCTGTCGTTCTGCGATCGTCACTTCACGTCTGACAGGGTCGACGCGCAGGTTGCCGCGGACGATCGGTGTTTCGTCTTTGCCGTCACCGCTCACCACGGCTGCGCGGGCCCGTCGCAGCACAGACTTGATGCGTGCTTCGACCTCGCGCAAGCTGAACGGCTTGGTGATGTAATCGTCGGCGCCCATTTCCAGGCCCAGAACTTTGTCGACTACATCATCCTTGGCAGTGAGCATGAGAATTGGCATTTGAGGGTTCTTCTGTCGTAACTCCTTACATACTGCCAGACCGTCCATCTTTGGCAGCATCAGATCCAGGACGACCACATCCGGACGGCCTTTTTCTGCAGCCTCGATCCCAGCGATTCCGTCGGGTGCGGAACTTACTGCATAGCCCGCTCTCGAGAAATACTCCTCGATAGCAGTCGAGATATTGTCATCGTCTTCAATGATCAGGAGCGAGGTTTTTGGTGCGGGCGCGGCAGCGACTCCTGCGGCGTCCAATGAGTGAGAGTTGTCCTTCTCCCCATTCGTTCTATTCAACATTGACTGTTTCCCTCGAGGCGAGAAGGCATTTCAGGGGTTGTGCGCACCGCGCTGGCAGGTGCACTTTCATGTAGGACTATAACAGGACAACGCATTTTAACTCAAGCCTAAATTTTTTCGAGTGACGTAAATTGGCAGTCTTGGCGAAGCAGGTGGCCGGTCGAGGCTTCAAGGGCTCATCATGCTGGGCGCACTGGCCCAGTTGCCCGGGCCAGTTGAGCGACAATCAACTCAAGAAGCCGGTTTCGCAGGAGCCAGCTTCGCGCGCAGACGAGTTTCGAATCCCGAAATGGCCCCGACTATCTGTGGTGAAGTGCCGGCCTTCTTGCTTAACTCCTGGAATAATGCCAGACCCCGTTCGTCACCCAGGGAGACGAGGGCTTCGGCGGCGCCAAAGAGCAATCCAAAATTACGTTTTTCCAAACCCTCAGTCGCCGCGGCACTGAGAAGCGGAAATACGCGTGGATCATCTTTGCCCGCGGTTCCAAGCAGCGTGAGTGCAGCCCCACGCACTCCCACGCGATTACCAACCGCGTAATACTTAAGAGCCAGATCCAGAGCGCGCTTGTCGCCCAGCGCCGCCAATCCGCTCAGCGCCGAAGCCCTGATCGTGTCACGCCACGAAGGCGCGTCGATCAGCTTGATCAGAGAATCGTAAGCGCCGGGGCTCTTGGTTTGACCTAAAGCGACTGCCGCCGCTCGGATGACGGCATAACTCTGATCATTTAGTAACTGCTGGTAGGTGTCGGCAAGTCCGGCATCTTTCGTGGCTGCGAGCGCGTTAACCGCCCTGGCGCGCACCCGCGCGTCTGCATCTTTGGTCGCGGCCAGCAAAGCATCCTTTGCCTCTTTGAGACCAGTGAGCGAGGCGGCTGCCTCCAGCCGCGTTCCCCAGAACTGATCCTTCGTCAGCGTGTCGCTGATCGACTTGATTATCACCAGCCGGTCGGCGCCGGTAGTCTTGCCATCGCTCATCCGCAGCGCCAGCTGTTGCAGGGCCCAGACGCGGCCCAGCACATCCTGATCGTGGGCCAGTTGATACTGCAACTGCCCTGTCGTCTTGACGAACACCAGCTCTTTGATCAGGGTGCCGCCGTAATCGAAGCCCACCAACAATGGCTCGGAATCGACGGCGAACTTGAACGTCTGTTCTTCCTTCGGCGCGATACTCACACGGTCGACGCGAGTGCTCGACGCCGTCCCGATTTCGATGTCCACGGGAGTTTGAAACAAAGCGACCTGCGGATATTGCGAGTCCGGATCGGGCCGCTGCTCTTGCCTGACGTTCAAGGTTAGTTCTTTCTTCGCGGCGTCATAGTCCTGGGTAACCCGAAAGACTGGATGGCCCATTTTGTAGAGCCATTCGTCAAAGAACCAATCCATCGGCTGTCCGGTAGTCTCCTCGATGGCGATACGAAACTGCGCGGTTTCAACCGGCTGATGCGCGTACTTCGTCAGGTAATGATTGATCGAGCGCCACCAGTTGTCCTCGCCCAGGTACGTACGCAGCATGTGCAACACGGCGCCGCCGCGCGGATAGGCGTAGGTATCAAAGACTGCATCGGGGTTCGCGTAGTTTTTGGTCACGATAGGCCGGCGCTGTCCGCGGCTCCACGCCTGGTAGTACTGGTCCTGATTCGATTTCACATCGCTATATAAGAAATCGTCGTGGCTCAGACTATGCTCGTCCCACATCGCCTGGAAGTAGGTGGCGAAACTTTCATTGAGCCAGATGTCCGACCAGTTGCGGCAAGTCAGGAAATCACCGAACCATTGGTGCGCGAGTTCGTGAGATTGCAGACCGTCGCTCGTGGCATCCAGCTCGGTGCGCTTATCGTGAATCATGTTGTCGGTTTGCGTGGTCGCGCTGATGTTCTCCATGCCGCCACCAAAGTCGCGCACCGTCGTCTGGGCATACTTGGCGTAGGGATATTTCACGCCGGTCTTTTCAGAGAAGAACTTGACCATCTCGGGCAAGCGCGCGGCCGTGACTTTTCCTTCTTCAATTTCGTTCTTGTAAACGTTAGTGATGACCGGAATGCCCGCATACTCACCAGTGACGGGCGCAAACTCGCCCACGATGATCGAGGTGAGATAAGTCGCGTGCGGGTCGTCAATCTTCCAGTCATACGTGCGCGTGCCGTCTGAATTCTCTTTTACTGAGATCAGTTTGCCGTTGGAAACCACGCTGAGAGGCTTCTCAACCGTCGCGATTATTTCTGACGACGCAAAATCGTTTGGATGATCGAAGGAAGGGAACCACTGGTGGTTTGTCTCAGCCTCGCCCTGCGACCAAATCTGGCGCGGGCGGGTTGGATCGTCTGGTCGGGGCTTAATAAAATTCAGTCCGCCACCGCCGATCAAAGATGCCCGATCGGGGGGCGGCCGGTTCGTGTGGTAAGAGATGACCACAGTGAGTTCCTCGGCCGGCTGGTAGGCGCGGTCAAGCAGAACCGAAAGTTTTTCCTTGGTGGCGTCGTATTCGAATTTAAGCGGCGTCCCCGATTTCAGCGCAGCTCCGGACACAGTCATGAAGGCGGCGTCGAAATCTACCCGGCGCAAGTCCTTGACGACGGGAGCCAGCGTGATCGCCGCCGTCCCAATTGCCTGCTCCTGATCCCAGTCAAAGCGGAGATCAAGCTTGATGTTTCGTTGATCGTAATCGTGCGGCGGTATGTACTGCGGCGGTGGCAGCGGGTGGCTGGCGCGCCGCGCCGGCGATTGCGGTGTCGGCGTGGGCGTAGGTTGGGCGAAGCCGGCGGGTGCGACAACACACAAGAAGGCTAAGGCCAGGAACAACTTCGTCGCTGCTCTTCCAAATTGGTCACGTGGTTGCATTGCGATCTCCAGTACGATTTATGTTTTGAACTTGACTCAGTCTTCGCTGATGCGAACGCCGAACTTTGAAGCTCCGACAGACGATTGGACGACGGGGAGCGACGATTCTGGCACTCTGTTATAGGAAAAGACAAGCAGAGCCAATTGAGTTCCATAGATAAAAGGAGGGGGAGTCCGATCGGGTGCCGACGGGATCTAGCGGATTAATAAGATGAATTCGCCGAGAAGCCAGACCGGCGTGGCTTTGTCATCCTTTTCATCCCGTCTTGAATTCGGAATTACTTCGCCGTGCCCGACAAACGCGCCCGTTCCGCGGCGGTCCAATCACAGAGCGTCTTCACCTCGGCTGGTGAGAGCTTAGAGCCCGGATGAAGTGGCGTGTATGTACTCAGAGGCATGGCGCCGTCCGTAACCTCATCGCAAATCTGTCGCAGCTTTCGATCCTGCCGGCCGCTATCGAGCTTGCCCCATTCTGACAGATTCATATTCTTGCGACCCGTGTTGACGTGATCGACGATGAACCAGGAGATCGGCTCGACATTCGTGTACCAGGGCCACACGGTCTTGTTTGAATGACAATCGACGCACGAGCGATTGAAGATCGCGGCGACCTGCGGCGTCATCTGGGTGCGCGCAAAGATTGTCTGCGATTCGTCAACGGCCGGATTCGTTCGCGCGGGCCTTTTGACCTGTATGAGGATGAAAAGGCAGACGATCACGATCAGTATCCACTTGATTACCTTGCGAAGGGTCTTCATGTTTGTCTTTGGCGCCTCCTGCGAGTTCTCCAGATCCACATGCACTTCCGATTACAGCTAAGCCTGGCACAATAATGCCGTAAGTCTTCGGTGCCGCGCTAGCCGGAAATGCCGGGGCGCTCTCCGCGGAATCCGTCACGCGTCGTCTCAGACGTCATTTCGGGTAAACCCACCCGTAGTCGGACTGTTAACGAGACCAGGGCAGAGATTCGCTGGCTCTATGGTTGGGTTGCGGTCGATTCGATCAATTCTCTAATGCGCCCGCGGACTAGTTCATTTCCCTCGCTTTCCAGGATGCGTTTGAGGATTGGTTCGGAAAAACGTCCATACTTCCGAATGTTCATCATTGCTGTTCTGCGCACTTCCGGCGAAGGATCACTGAGCATACTTACCTGTCTGCGCACGGATTTCTCCATCTGTGGAGTGATGACTTCCGCACGGCCAACCAGCACGCGGACAAGTTCCGCCGGTGTGGGGTCAATCGTGATCGGGAGAACCGCATCCGTCGCTTGACGGGGCAGGACGTAGAAGACCCGCATGCCTTCCTCAAACCAACTGTCGCGCCAGGTCTTGATCATTGCCGCGGCTTCTTTTTCATAAAGACCCGAAGCGACCAGCATTACTTTCAAGTCGTAGAGTAATGACTCTATGTTCTTATCAAGCGGTGGCCGTTCGATGGTCGTCTCGCCCGTGAAGCCATCAATCACCCGGTAGCCAATCTTACCGCCACGATTCTCGAAGAGGATCAGATGGGCGATCTCGTCCTTACCCAGTTTCTTCAAGACCACCTTGTCAGCTTCGAGCTTGACCGACACCGGCAGATCAAAGGTCCCTACGCCGCGATAGAAGAGAAATTTTTCCTGTTGTGGCAGCTTGCCTTCGGTAGCGCAGACTTGAACTGGTGCTGAGTCAGTCTCGCGCGCCGGATAGTAATGACTTTCCTTGTATTCGACCGGAAGATTGACGGCCGCGCCGGGCATCACTTTCAGACGTCCCCAATCGATACCTGTGCCGACGTCGCGCGCCTGCGGGTACCATTCAGTAATCTTGCCCTTCGGAAAATCGACTTTGACGGAGACGTCCATTTCGTTGTCCGAGTAAAAATAGAGCACCGGGGTCTCCATCCGCACCGTTGCTGCCAGGTCGGCCTTGAGCGAAGGATGGCGCAGACCTTTGTCTCCCTCCTGGATGGTGTGGACAAAACCTGGCAGGTCGGTTGAGCCGTTGAGCGGTCGCCATTCGAGGGCCACGCCGTCCTTGCCCGCTATCGAAGTAAACGTGCCCCATTCATGAACGACCAAATGGTTATCTTTCGGCAGGACCTTCTGAGCGGCTTGGCCGAGACGTCCTGAAAGTTTGAAGCCGATGACGATGGTCAGGGCGACGGCGATAAGGCAGCTTCCGATGATTCTTGATCTGATGCGCCTCTTCATATCAGTTGGTCCAAAGTGATATCCAACAACCTTCAGGTTGTGATAATCGATCGTTTAGCGTCGGGCTAATGCCCGACCAGGCAGGCGGTAGCCGCTGCTAAACGCATGCGCACGCGGCAATGACAAACTATGAACGCTGGATGCTGTCATTTCTTGCTTCAAGTTCTTGAAGTTCCCCAGGGCCGCCCAAATGTGCACGCCGCCTATCACATTGATGGGGTTTGCTGAATCGCTTTATCGAAAGAATTACCGCGTGACGTGCACCAGCATCTCAGTGCCCGATTCCAGCCTCAGCTCTTTGTGGCCGTTGATCGCCAGCGAGCCTGCGCCGCCCGCGCCGCCAAGAATCAAACCGATCGCCGCGCCCTTGCCCCCACCGGCGATACCGCCGATGATTGCGCCCGCGGTCGCCCCGATGCCGCTCCGCTTGAGCGTCTGTGTGCCGCGTCCTTCCGATTGCACGCCGCCTTCATTGTCTGCGCTGTTTTTGGAACCATAAACCTTGGTGACGTAGCCATGCAGAATTCCGTGCTTACCGTCAGGTAATTCTATCGAGTCGAAGGCCAGGTGCATCGTCGTCCGGCCCGTGACCTTGCCCGATTTGACGATCGAGCGGATGTGTCCGCGCACTGTGGCCTCGTTGAAGCGAACCGGATCGATTGCCGTGGCGGTAAACTTATCACCGGCCCGCGATTCCTTGCTCGACAGCGTATCGTTCAAGCGCACTTTCAGATTCGTGCCGACCGGAACTAGTATCGGCGTAGTAACGCGCGGCGCGGGACGCCGCAAACGCGGCTTTGTCGTTTGCGCGCTGGCGATCAACGGCAGCGCGAGCAGAATGAGAAAACTGACCAAAAGGCTTTTCGTGTAATTGAATCTCATCAGACTCCTCCTGAGGCTTATGGCTGGATTGCAATTGGCGAGGGGGATCTTACTTGGTGACCAGTGCAGCACGGGCCACTTCATTCGCCGCTACGAGCTGCGGCTGATCTTCACCATCAAATGAGCGCTGCCGGTGCACTGTGCCGTCTGAATCGAAGATGTAAGACGATGGCGCTTCGCGCATGATGATGTCCTGTAAGCGCATTAGTCCGTAAAGCAAAGCTTCGGGTCGCGGCGGACAACCGGGAATGTAAACGTCGACAGGGATCGTGCGATCCACGCCCTGCATCGTCGAATAGGAATCGAAAGGCCCGCCGGTCGAGGCGCACGCGCCCATTGAAATGACCCACTTTGGCTCGGGCATTTGATCGTAAACGCGACGCACGACCGGGCCCATCTTCAAAGTGACCGTGCCCGCAATGATGATCAGATCGCTTTGACGCGGGCTGGGGCGAAACACTCCGGCGCCAAAACGATCAATGTCGAAACGTCCCGCACCGGTCGCCATCATCTCAATGGCGCAGCAGGCCAACCCAAAGGTCATGGGCCAGATCGCGGACTTGCGGGCCCAATTAACCACCGGCGCCGCCAGATCGATTGCCTTCGCGGCCACCGAGCGACGCACATAATTCGTGATCGCATCGACTGTGGTTAAGACAAAGCCTTCGTTGTGTTCAGCCATATAAGAATTGCGAAATTCGGATTTCGGATTGCGAATTGAAAACCGGCCTGTTTTTGAAAATTCGCAATCCGCAATTCAAAATTCGAAATTCGTTCAGGCCCATTCCAGTGCGCCTTTGCGCCAGGCGTAGTAATAACCGACGACCAGAATTCCGATGAAGATAAGCATTTCGATCAGGGCAAACAGAGTAAATGAAAAATCCTTGCCCATAAAAATGATCGCCCACGGCAATAGAAAGATCGTCTCGACATCGAAGATCAGAAACAGCATCGCGACGATGTAATATCGGACCGTGAAGCGATCGTGCGCGCCGGTCTCGGGGTCGATGCCGCACTCGTACGGGCGCATCTTGTCTTTCCCGTATTTCCACGGCCGCAGGAAGCGACCCAGGATCAGCGGCATCACCGGAAAGGCAACTGCAAAAACAAAAAAGACCATCACCGGCAAATATGCCGTGCCCGGTCCCCCGATGTTGTGCGCAGTTGTGGTTGTTGCTTGAAGCAGCATCGCTCTCCGAAAGATTACTTGCTCCGCGAAAGAAATTACTTGTTAAGGCCTTACCGCGAAAATATTAAGTGCCACGCGAGATCAATGTCAATGAAAGAGTTGCGTTTATGGAGTGCGCCGACCTGTCGGCGCTTTGGAATCCGGCGACTACGTTACAGAACCGGGAGCGGTAGCGACCGGGTTGCGCCGCGACACAGAACTGGGCGAAGTCTTCTGAGCGACTACATAACCCGCTCGCTACCGCGAGCGGTTCCGTACCGAAAGCGGTGAGAGGTCACCGCACTCCAAATCTACCAACTGGTAGCGCTTTCAATCTGGTAAGCTAACCTCGTCGCTAATCAAGCTTTATTTAAAGATCGAAAACCCTGCAAAGATCATCTGCACGTCCACGCCCGGATTGAACGTTGCCCGGTAGCCGTTCGAAATGTGTTGGTATTTGTAGCCGATCGTAAATGCTCGGCGGTTGCTGTTGACGATTTGGACGCCGCCGCTGAAATCAAAAGTGAAGTTGAAGCGCGCGGCGCCGGCAAGGGGCACCTGTTCGTTAAAGTAGAGGAAGCCCCCCGTGGCTTGACCGAATGGTTGCACGCGCCGGTTGCGACGGAAGTTGAACTTCAAACCGATCGGCGCCAGGCCCCAGCCGTACACACTCTTGCGAGTTTGCGTGACTGTGAAGCCGCCCGTGCCATTCGGCACGAACGTGGATCGGTTGTTCGAAAGAATTGAGAGCGGGATAGCGTCGATGGTCCATTCAAACGCGACGGTCTTGCTGGTCTTAAGCACGCGCCCGTAGCGCAAGCCAATGTTGCCGAATTTCGCATCCGGCGTCTTGCCGATCAAGGTGGTCGCGTCGAACGAGATGCCGCCCCAAACCCCGAACTCGTTCCAACGTTTCTGAATTCCTTCGGTTGATGCTGGGTTTGATGATTGAGCAGCGCTGTTCGCCGCTGATGAGGAAGCCGTGTCGTTAGCTTGCGCCGATACAACTACAGTCGAAACGAGCATCAGCAAGCAAGCGCATGTAGCACGTTGAATGACTCTGTTTGAAAACAAACTCGAGCAGTGAGATCGCCGGGAGTGGTGAGGACTATTACGCACAATCTATCCTTCCATAATCTAAGGCGTCCGGCCTGCCGGATCCACCGAGGTCGACTGCCGGACTCTTTGACCACGAAAAAGGCTACGGGTTGGCCTGGGGTCGTTTAATAACTTCTGGGTTCCTTAACGGTCCCGGATCAATCAGTCTCAATCGTGGTATCAGCTCATAGTAGCGCGGCGGCAAGCGGTACGCGTTGTTGCGCGCTTCTTCCCACATTGTCCCAGCGCCGATTTGATTCGACCCATAGTCGATCCACATATAGCCTCGCTCGGTTCCCGTTCCGCAGGCGTTGCCCCAGTTCGTGCCCCACGAATTCTTGATGAGCCATGCGTGCTTGGGATCGCTCCACCCGATAATCGTTACGAAGTGGCCACACACGGCGCCATTGATCGGTCCGCTCGCAGGACACGGCTTCATCGCTTCGGTGGCATAATCGTCGTCCTTGTACACCGACGGCCCTGTATAAGCGACAAAGCTATCGGTCACTCCAATCCATGAGACCACGGGCCCGTGCTCGCACATCGCGGCTTTGATTTCTGAAATGCTCGGTATCTGTTCCGTGTCACTCACGAAACCGGCGACCAGGGCTTGATACGGTTTGGTAAAGTCATTGACGTCCGCAGTACCGTTCGTACCTGAGTCAGGCAGGTTTGCTTCGGTTGTGGTGCCGGTGGAAACCAGAAAGTCTATCGCCCCCTTCGTGCCGCCGCCCTTGCAAGTGCCGGCGCCGCTATTGGAAACAATGAACTGCTCAGAGCCGTCAACCGTCAAATTGTTCCGAATCAAATAGCTTGATTCCAAGGGAGCCATAGCGCCGTACGCCCAACAGTTGCCGCAACCCTGGGACTTCACGGGTGTAACCTTGCCCGACCAACGCCAATCAAAGGTCTTCGATCCCGCGTTGCAACTGACGGTCAGTTCCGGCAGTCTCGTCCTAATATTCGGGTCTAACTTGATGGCCGCATCGCGCGCCTGACGATCGATCGTTATGATCTCTCGGGCGATGACGTTCTGCTTCCTGGCAATCTCCAGAAGGTTCGCCGGCAGGATCCCACCAGTCATACTTTGAGCGCTGCGTTCCATCGCCGACGTGTAACCGACCTCAAATCCCAGATTGTGTTCTTTGATCCGCTGGCGTATTTCGGCGAGTTTCTGGCGAACCGCCGGTGGCGCCGTTTGCTCGCGCCTGGCATAGTCCTGCGTCGCGTTCGTCTGCACGGTCGTTTGCCTTGTGTTCTGGGTCGAAGCCGGCGCCGCGAGCACGATAGCCAGCCCGACGAACACCAGAGCGACAATCAATTTATGAGTTGTGCGGTTCATGTTTTCTCCTCTTGCTTTGTCAAAGCCGAAGCGAGTGCGCAACGGGCTTGGCGATCGCAGCGATTGTTGGGTGGAAAATTTTATCTAGCCGATGCCGCAACGATCAATGACTTGTGACTCGTATTCTTGCCCTTTCCCTCGTTTTTCTCAAGGAGTTTGCCAAAAAGACCTACGCGTCGTGCTGCGTACGCCCCGCAAGCAAAGCTACGGAATGGCTAAGAACGGGTTTGATTACCGCAAAGCTTTCGCGTACCGCTTTCGGCGAGCCGGGAAGATTGACGATCAGCGTGCCCGATCGAATCCCGCAGACACCGCGCGAGATCATGGCCATCGGGGTGTGCTTCAGGGTCTCCATTCGCATCGCTTCCGCCAGACCGGGAGCTTCGCGTTCGATCACGCGCAGAGTCGCTTCCGGCGTGTTGTCGCGCGGCCCGAAGCCGGTGCCGCCAGTTGTCATGATCAGGTTGACACCCGGGCGACCCGCGTACGAGCGCAGTCTATCCGCCAACGGCTCGAGATCGTCATTGACGATTTCCTTCGCGACGATCTCCGCGCCGAGTTCGGTTAGTAGTTGGACCAGCGTGGCGCCGGATTCATCTTCACGCTCGCCCACGGAGCAGGCGTCGCTGGAGGTGATCACCACGGCGTGTATCTGAATCGACATAAGAATTTCTAAACACGTCGTCGTGCGTGTTCTTTCAGCCAACAACGATCCATGACGACCATCAATCCGGCATCCAACGCGCGTTGCGCGGCTTCGTCATCGATCACGCCTTCCTGCAACCACACCGCTTTGGCGCCGACGGCGATTGCTTCATCAACGACTGCGCCGGCTTCTTCGGATCGGCGGAAGACGTCAACCAGATCGATCTTTTCTGGTACATCGGCGAGTGAGCGGTAAGCCTTTTCACCAAGCACTTCGATCTCGTTGGGATTAACTGGAATGATTCGATAGCCTGCGCGCTGCATGTAACCCGCCACACCGTAGGAAGGTCGCGTGGGCTTGGAAGATAAGCCGACGATCGCGATCGTGCGGCACTCTTTGAGGATTCGTTCGATCGTTTCCGGACTGTTGATTTCCAAAGTGAATGCTCGTTTGCGGCTTGGCCGCCTGATGTGCGGAAAGGCTTCGCCTTTCCGGCCCGAGGCTTATTGATTCTAGAGGCTATGCCTCCTGGTTCGAGAGCCGGAGGCGCAGCCTCCTCAATCTCAAAGATGAGTTAACGGAAAGGCAGCGCCTTTCCGCACATCAGGGGGCAAAGCCCTTTTCATGGCATTACATTCTGCGCAAAGCCATGAGGGAATGTATGACCGCGCCGGTAAGAGAGGCCAGCGACACAACCAACAAAGTCAGCGCCGCGGTCTTTGGGTGGATGCTCTTCTGCATTGCGAACACCACCAACGCCGTTATGATTACTATCAATCCCGCCAACACCATGTTGCGACCGGCGACCCGGTTCGCCGGATACCACAAGTTCGGATTAGACATAGTGCGCGGCGTGCGAAAGCCATAAAATCCGTTCGGCGGCACCTTGTCATAAATCATTGGCAAAGAGATCGCGATCAGAAACACTCCACCTATTCCATACAGCAAGAAAACTGATCCCATGTTTTAAGCTCCTATCGCAGCTTTGTTATGCAGGTCCTGCAAAGCATACACCGCGAACTCTTTTTGCGTCGTCCGTGAACTGAGCGCTTCAACCAGAGCCTGGGCGCCGGTCATTGTCGTCACACACGGAACGTTGTATTGCAAAGCTGCGCGACGGATCGCCTGCTCATCGTAATGCGAAGCCCGGCCCAGCGGAGTGTTAATTACCAGAGCCACCTCGCCCTGCTTGATGTGATCGGCAACGTTGGGACGTCCTTCGTTAACTTTGAAGACGGTGGCGACGTCCAAACCGACTTCACGCAGGCGCGCCGCGGTCCCGATAGTCGCCATCAAGTCAAAACCAAGACGCTTCAGACGCCGCGCGATCAAAGCAGCCTGACCTTTGTCCGCTTCATTCACACTAATGAACGCCGTGCCGCTTCCCGGCAGATTAATACCTGCCCCAGTCATCGCCTTTGCATACGCTTCGCCAAAAGTCTCACCGATACCCATAACCTCTCCGGTCGAGTGCATTTCCGGACTGAGAACGGGATCGACGCCGGGGAACTTTCGGAACGGAAAGACAGGCGACTTGATATAGAAACGATCCACGGTTAGCTCGTCCGGCAGACCAAATTCTTTCAGCTTTCGTCCGGCCATGACCAGCGCGGCAATGCGAGCGATCGGGACGCCGGTGGCCTTGGAAACAAAGGGCACGGTTCGGGATGCTCGTGGATTAACTTCGAGCACGTAAACGCGATCGTCTTTGATGGCGAACTGAATGTTCATCAGCCCGTTCACGGTCAAAGCGGTCGCGAGCCTGCGCGTGTAATGCCGCATCGTGTCGAGGTGCTCTGCGGCGATGCGCACCGGAGGCAGCACGCATGATGAATCGCCTGAGTGAATCCCGGCTTCTTCGATGTGCTCCTGGATTCCGGCAATCACGCACGCGGTGCCATCGGCCAGGGCATCAACGTCAAATTCTGCCGCCTGCTCGAGAAACTTATCGATCAAGACGGGCCGATCGTGCGAGAAATCCACGGCGGCGCGCATGTAGTCGTCGAGAGTTTCTTCGTCATAGACGATCGCCATTGCCCGACCGCCCAGGACATAACTCGGACGCACGAGTACCGGATAACCGATGCGCACGGCAATCTCTCTCGCTTCTTCAATCGAGATAGCTGTGCCGTTCTCAGGTTGCGGAATTCCCAGTTCGCTCAACAGCGAGCCAAAGCGCCTTCGATCTTCAGCCAGGTCGATCGAGTCCGGTGACGTGCCGATGATTGGGACGCCGGCTTCGTGCAGGCGCATGGCCAGATTCAAAGGTGTCTGGCCGCCGAACTGGACGATGACACCCGTGGGCTTCTCAACGTCGACGATGTTCATCACGTCTTCAAAAGTGAGCGGCTCGAAGTACAAACGATCGGACGTGTCATAGTCGGTCGAGACGGTTTCCGGATTGCAGTTGACCATGATCGTTTCCCAGCCGGCTTCGTGCAGCGCGAATGACGCATGGCAACAGCAGTAATCGAACTCGATCCCCTGGCCGATCCGGTTCGGGCCTGAACCGAGAATCATGATCTTCTGCCGATCGGTGGGCTGCGCTTCGTCTTCTTCTTCGTAAGTCGAGTAGAGGTATGGCGTGTAGGATTCGAATTCAGCGCCGCAAGTGTCTACGCGTTTGTAGACCGGAATCAGGCCGAGAGTCTTACGATGTGCGCGGACTTCGTCTTCGGTGCGATTGGTCAAGTAAGCGAGCCGGCGATCTGAGAGCGCGGCTTCTTTGAAAGCGCGCAAAAGATCAAGCGGAATTTCTTCCAGGGACTTGCCCTCAATCTGCTCCTGAATCTCCATCACCTGCTTGAGCTGATCCAGGAACCATCGATCGATGCGCGACAGCCGATAGATTTCATCGATCGACCATCCGTGTTCCAGCGCATAGGTGATGTACGAGAACCTCTGCGAGTTTGGCCGCGCCAGTTTTCTTTGCAGCTCGTCGTCGGATACGTCTTCCAGGCGCAGGGGCTTGACTGCTTCCAGCGAACGCAGGCCTTTGAAGAGTGATTCCTTGAACGTGCGGCCGATGGCCATCACTTCGCCGACGGATTTCATCTGCGTGCCGAGCACGTCTTCGGCGTCGCGAAACTTTTCAAAATTCCATTTCGGAATCTTGGTGACCACATAGTCGATAGTCGGCTCGAAAGAAGCCGGGGTCTTTTTCGTGATGTCGTTGGGAATTTCGTCGAGCGTGTAGCCGACAGCGAGCTTGGCGGCAATCTTGGCGATCGGAAATCCCGTGGCTTTTGATGCCAATGCGGACGACCGGGAAACGCGTGGGTTCATCTCAATGATGCGGATTTCGCCATCGTCGGGATTTACCGCAAACTGAATATTCGAGCCGCCGGTCTCAACACCGACTTTGCGAATAATGGTAATCGCCATGTCGCGCATCTGCTGGTATTCACGATCGGTGAGGGTCTGGGCCGGAGCAACGGTGATCGAGTCGCCAGTGTGCACGCCCATTGGATCAAAGTTCTCAATCGAGCAGATGATCACGACGTTGTCGGCGAGGTCACGCATTACCTCCAGCTCGAACTCTTTCCAGCCCAGGATCGATTCTTCGATCAGCACTTCATGGATCGGCGATGCAGCCAGGCCGTTGCGCACGATCTCTTCGAACTCTTCCGGATTAAACGCGGTGCCGGCTCCCGTGCCGCCCAGAGTGAACGACGGGCGAATGATCGCGGGATAGCCCGTCTCTTCCACGATCACTTCAGCGTCCGCCCATGACTTCGCGAAACCGCCGCGGGGCATCGGCAACCCAACTTCATCCATTGCCTTTTTGAACAGCAGGCGATCTTCAGCAATCTTGATCGCTTCGCGCTTGGCGCCGATCATCTCGACGCCGCATTCTTCCAGTATTCCTGAATCCGCCAGGTCGATGGCGAGATTGAGCGCCGTCTGTCCGCCCACCGTTGGCAGCAGCGCGTCAGGCCGCTCGCGTCTGATGATGGCTGAGACTGATTCAACGGTGAGCGGTTCGATGTAAGTCCGATCGGCCATTTCCGGATCGGTCATGATGGTCGCCGGATTCGAATTGACCAGGACGACTTCGTAACCTTCCTGCCGCAGCGCTTTGCACGCCTGCGTGCCTGAGTAGTCAAACTCGCAGGCCTGTCCGATCACGATGGGACCGGAACCGATGATTAGAATCTTGTGAATGTCCGTGCGCTTGGGCATCTGATAACCAACATCATTCTGATTGGACTTGCATAAAGTCGAGACATTTTACATAACTATCAGGTTTAGACGAATTGAGCCGCAGACCCATGTCAAAAATCAAGGCCGCCTATCTTATAGTCTTTCTTCTTGGCCTCAGCTTCCAAGCTGCGCTCGCGCAAAGTCCTGCCACGGCAGAAGACTACAACAATCGGGGTCTTGAACGGCAAAACAAGGGCGATATTGACGGCGCGATTGAAGATTACACCAAAGCAGTCGGGCTCAAAGCAAAGCCGGGTACGATTGCGACCGCCTATAACAACCGCGCCAATGCCCGAATGAGTAAGAATGATTTCGAAGGCGCGATTGCCGATTACACAAAAGCCATTCAAGTCCAGCCTAACGATTTCGAGAACTACTACAATCGGGGTGTTGCCCGGTCGGCAAAGGGCGACAATGACGGCGCGATTGAAGATTTTTCGCGCGCGATAGTAATGTCGCCGCAGTTTCCGCTTGCTTACAACAATCGCGGCAATGCCCGCAAGGCAAAGGGCGATGCCGATGGCGCCATCGCGGACTATAGCAAAGCGCTGGAGCAGCAGCCGCGTTACGCGGAAGCCTATTACAATCGCGGGGTGGCGTTTCAGAGCAAAGCAGATTTCGACGGCGCCATTAGAGATTACTCGGCGGCTCTGGTA
Organism: Blastocatellia bacterium; assembly: GCA_003168335.1. Taxonomy (GTDB): domain Bacteria; phylum Acidobacteriota; class Blastocatellia; order Pyrinomonadales; family Pyrinomonadaceae; genus UBA11740. Next base: position 124,536 of record PMSM01000012.1, read on the forward strand.
CTGGCGCCACGCTTTACAGACGCATACGTCAACCGGGGCCAGGCAAAACAGAGCAAGCACGATCTCGACGGAGCCATCGCGGATTACAACGCCGCGCTGGAACTCAAGACCGACGAAGCCGGGATCTACTTTGCGCGCGCTACGGCCCGGCACGAAAAAAGAGATTTGAATGGCGCTCTGAGAGATTATTCAAAAACAATTGAACTCGATCCTGCCGCTGCAGAGGCCTACGCCAACCGCGCAGTGATCGAGAGCTTGCAGGGAAAGAGATCTCTGGCCGATCAGGACTTTGAAAAGGCGTTTAAGTTGGCTCCGAGTCTGAAGGCGCGGTTCAAGGAGTTCATTGAAGGACGAAGGCCGTGAGTTCTGACGACCCGAAGGCGGAGTATATAATGCCGATCGGCTTGCAAGAATCGAGATGAAACCCAACACCCGACGAACATCGCTCTCAGTCACATTCCTCGCTGCTCTCTTGTTGACTTCCTCGTCATTCAGCCAAAAGCCTTCCGCGCGAAATGACAATGAAGTGCTTGAACCTGTTTCGGTCAAGAAGGACCTGTACCCCGCCGATGTCGACGCGAAAAGAGAGATCGACGAAGCGTTAAAGACGGCGGCTCTTGAAGCGAAACGAGTTCTACTCGTCTTCGGAGCGAACTGGTGTTATGACTGCCACGTGCTCGATCGCGCATTGCACGAAGGATCAGCGGGGCATGTCATGAAGGAAAGCTTTCTGCTCGTGCACGTCGATATCGGCGAAGGGGATCAGAACCTCGATCTGTTAAGGAAGTACAAAGTCCCTCTGGAAAAGGGCGTGCCCGCGGTAGCCATCCTCGGCAGTGATGGGAGGCTGCTCTACAGCAGCGGTGACGGCGAGTTCGAAGCCGCGCGGAAGATGCTGAAGAAGGATCTGGCGGCGTTCCTCTTGCGCTGGAAAAAGCCGGGGCGGTAGCCCGACCGTAAGGGAGGACGTTGTCTGTATTCTTATTGGAGCGCCCTCCCTTACAGTCTGGCTACTGGCCCATTTGGTTCACGGGCAACTGCTCTCTTGAGTAACCCCGCGCTTTTTGATAGCTTGCTCGGCGTTCCCCAGGTGTCTCTCAAAACAAGCAAGGGAGTCGAATGATGAAGAGCAGATTACTTTTATTCATGGCTATTATTATTGGCGTCCTGGCGGTCACGGCCATCTCGTTTGCCCAACGTACCCGCGACACTGCTGACCAACCAATCAAAGGTGACTTCAAAATCACCATCAGAAATACGATGGCCGGGCAGTCCAGTCAGAGCACGACCATGATCAGAGGCCTGCGTGAGCGCGCTGAGACCAACATGGCCATGGGCGGAATGAACATGGGCAGCGTGAACATCACTCAGTGCGACTTGCGACGAACGATCCAGGTCAACGACCGCTCGAGAAAGTACCTGATTACGCCGATGGACTCTGATTCAGGCGAGACGGATAGCAGTGGCGGCGGCAGCGCGCCCGCGAGCGGCGGCCCAACCACGCGAGGCGGCGTGGTGACGATGACCATTAACACGACGGACACCGGCGAGCGGAAAGAAATGTTTGGTTTCACCGCGCGGCATTTGAAAAGGACGATGATGTCGCAGACTTCGCCAGACGCGTGTTCCCAGAATCAAATGAAGATGGAACAAGACGGCTGGTACATTAACCTTGAGTACGGTTTGAACTGCGGCGGATCGGAAAGACCTCCGCAGACGGGCCGCCCGACAACTCCCGGCGGATGTCGCGATCGCTATCAGTACAAGCGCACCGGCCCGACCAAGCTCGGCTATCCGTTGATCGAAACGACTACGATGTACGGTGCGGATGGCAGTGCCATGTTCACCAGGACGACGGAGGTGATCGAGTTGTCGCGGCAGCCGCTTGACGCGGCCTTGTTCGACGTGCCCGCGGGTTACACAGAGGCGAAGACGCAACAGGAAATGTCGAGCACGCCATCGATGGCTGATGTAATGACGATGTCCCGGCAACAAGAGTCAAACCCGGGAAGTGGACAGTCCTCGATCGTCGGCGCGCCGGCGAACGCCAACGCTGCCGCACGAGTTCGCGTCGGCGTGGTCGAGTTCAATAACAAAACCAAGTCTTCAGTTTCCACCGATTCGCTGCGAGAGCAACTGATCGCCATGCTCAATGGCGACGGCATTGACGCCATCGCGCTGAACGCAAGTTCGCCGAGCGAAGCTGCGATCGAAGCGAAGGCCAAGCAGTGCGCGTACATTCTCTACACCGACGTATCAACTCTCAAAGCTGCTTCTTCGGGGAAGAAAATTGGCGGCATGCTGGGCCGCGCCACGGGTGTAAGTTCGGGCGATCCGGGTAAATCGGAAGCGCGCCTGGACTTTCGTTTGATTCCGGCGGGAAGTTCATCGCCCACCGTCCAGTCGTCTGCTTCGGGTAAGGATGACAGCGAACAGGCGAGCGTCAGTGCTGCGCTTGAAAGTGAAGCGAAAGCCGTAGCATCTGCGGTGGGGAAGACATAAGTCCCGGAGTTCGGGCCACAATCTGGTGTTGGGTCAGTTTGAATTCCGGGCTCATAGATCAGGTCGTTATTGGGAGCGCGGGCGTCCTCGCCCGCGTTCCCAGTGCTGAGTTGGGCCAGTCTCTCAGTTGGCATTGCGACAGCGGGAAAGTGATCAAATGCAATCAGTGACACAGGCCGAATCCAGGGATTCCACGTTGCGAGACGCCGATCGCGATGGCCCGGACGCTCAGGTTGGCGGGCCGCAAGAGCAACCCGCCGCACTGGAGCAGGAAATTCGAAAGCTTCAACTGATGGCCGAGTACCGCGCAGCTTTTCTCGCGCGACTTGCGCACGAATTGCGCACGCCCCTTACGTCGATTCTCGGCTTTTCCGAAATTCTGCTTGGCCAGGAAGAGTTGAGCGAGGCGCAGCGTGGTTTCTGCGAGAGAATTCAAAACTCTGCGCGGCAGTTGCAAGGCAGTCTGAATCAACTGTCGGATCTGTCGCGACTGGAAGCGGGCCAGTCAGAACTGCATAGGGAAGAATTTTCGCTGGCTCACCTGTTGCGGGAGTCTTGCGAAGGACTCGCGCGACTGGCGCAAAAGCAAAATGCCGAACTTCGATGGCAGACTGCCGAAGATTTACCCATGATTGTTTCTGACCGCTTAAAGCTGGGACAGGTGCTTTACAATTTCCTGGCCTATGCGATTACTCGTAGTCCGGGCGCGCAGGTGGTAGTGACCGCGGAAAAAGATGGGCACGGATTTTTGCTGAAGATCGAAGACGAAGGGGAAGCGCCCGCTGATTCCACAGCATTCGTTGAGTTTGATTCTTCAAATCGACGAGCCGGCAGCAGCGAACTTGGGCTGGCTATCGCGAGACAGAATATCGACCTGCTCGGCGCTACGCTCAGCTTTCAAATTCGTCAACCCCGAGGCCTGCAGGTCTCGATCCATCTTCCTCCTGTTCCTGCGGATGCGACCCGCCCCTAACCGAAACACGATGCCTGACACAGCGCCCATCCAGACGCATCCAGCGGACGTCGAGATCCGCGAAGTATCGTCGATAGATGAATACGATGCGTGCATCAAGTTGCAGCGCGATGTATTTGGGCTGCCCGATCTGGAAATCTCCCCGCGCCGGCACCTGATCGTTTCGCGCGAGGCGGGCGGGTGGACGCTGGCCGCCTTCAGCGAGAGAAAGCTCGTGGGCTTTGTGCATCACCTGGCGGCCGTGCGCGGTGGTGAAATCTTCGGATACTCGCACATGATGGCAGTCGCGGCGGACTATCAGAATCGCGGCGTGGGGGCGCAGTTGAAGTGGGCGCAGCGCGCGCGCGCGTTGTCCGAAGGACGGGACTTTATCAAGTGGACATTTGAACCGATGCGCGCGCGAAACGCGCATTTCAATCTGAATCGATTGGGCGTCGTGATCAGGGATTATGCGGTGAACTTTTATGGCACCGATTACGTGACGAATCCGATTGAGAAAGCCGCCGGAGTCAGCGGGATGGACAGCGACCGTTTGTTCGCGAGCTGGGAATTGCGTTCGCCGCGAGTCGAGGCGTTTGTCTCTGGTCAGGAGTGCCCGCTGGGAAAACCTGATGAGGTGATCGAGATTCCGGGTGACTATTCAGCGCTTTTGAGAACCAACCCTGATGCCGCCAGAGCCGAACAATTGCGGGTGCGGGAAGAGTTCTTATCGTTCCTCGGCGCGGGTCTGGTCTGCCGGGCCTTTAATCGCCATCCCGAACGACCATCGTATTTCTTTTATCGAGACGAGTAGTGGCACAGACTTCAGTCTGTGATTGTCAGTACCACCCGCGTTAGCGGGTGGGTCAAAGACCCAACGCTCGTTTTGAACGCTGGATCCAACGTTGCCAAAGCGACCATCAAATGAAAAAGCGATTAACGAGCTGCGGGAAGAAATTCGCCGCCACGAGGACCTCTACTATCTCCATGAGAATCCGGAGATTTCCGATCGCGAGTACGACGAGCTGATCGAAAAGCTCCGCGCGCGCGAAGAACAGAGCCCCCAACTCATCACGCCTGATAGTCCGACGCAACGCGTGGGCGGACGACCCGCCGAAGGGTTTCCGGAATTCGCTCATCGCCGGCCAATGTTGTCGCTCGATAACAGCTACAGCATTGAAGAGCTGCGCGCTTTCGATGAGCGCTGCCGCAAACTGGCGGAAGGCACGGCGCCTGATTACGTTGCCGAACTCAAGATCGACGGACTATCACTTTCCATTCACTATGAAGACGGACTGTTTGTTCGGGGCGTGACCCGCGGCGATGGATCTCGGGGCGAAGACGTGACCGCCAACGTGCGGACGATTCGCAGTGTGCCGCTCAGGCTGCGAAGTGGCGCCGCCAAAGTTGCTCGCGAGATCGAAGTGCGCGGCGAAGCGTACCTGTCGCGGAAGGTCTTTGAAAGAATAAATGCCGAGCGCGAAGAGGATGGCGAATCCCGGTTTGCGAATCCGCGGAATGCCGCGTCAGGTGCGATCCGGCAGCTCGATCCGGCGATGGTGGCGAAACGCCGTTTGGAGATGTTCGCTTACGACGCGCTCGCCGGCGAACGCAAACCATTCGCGACTCAATGGGAGGCCCTCGATTGGATGGAAAGTGAGGGCTGTCGGGTTAACCCGAATCGCCGCCTCTGCAAGTCGATTGATGAGGTAATCGAATTCTGCAATGCCATGGAGTTAAAGCGCGACAAACTTGGCTACGAAATCGATGGGGTCGTGGTGAAAGTGAATTCGACGGCTTTGCAGGACGAGTTTGGCGCGACCGGGAAAGCGCCGCGCTGGGCGATCGCTTACAAGTACGCCGCGCGACAGGCGACGACACAGGTCCTGGACGTCATCCTGCAGGTAGGGCGGACTGGCGCGCTCACGCCGGTGGCCGTGCTCGCACCGGTGCAGCTGGGCGGTGTTACGGTCTCGCGCTCGACGTTGCATAACGAAGATGAGATAGAGCGGCTGGGCCTGCGCATCGGCGATTGGGTTTTGATTGAACGAGGCGGCGATGTCATTCCGAAGGTCCTGAAAGTTGTCGAGTCTAAACGTACCGGCAGGGAGAAGAAGTTCCAGATGCCGGAAAGATGCCCGGAGTGTAAGGGGCGGGTCTCGCGGCCCGAAGGCGAGGTCTTGTCGCGATGCGTTGCCGCCGATTGCCCCGCGCAATTGATCGGGCGCTTGCTGCTCTTCGGCTCGCGACGGGCGATGAGGATCGAAGGGCTGGGGGACGCGCTGGCGGAACAACTAATCGCCAAAAAGATCGTTCGCGATGTCGCTGATCTCTACAGCTTGAAGCTGGACAATCTGACAGCGCTTGAACGTATGGCAGAGAAGTCTGCCTCAAATGTGCTGGCGCAAATCGAGGCGAGCAAGGCGCGCGATCTCTGGCACTTGATTTACGGTCTCGGAATTCGTCACGTAGGCGAACGCACCGCCGGGATCCTGGCGCGGCACTTCGGTTCGCTCGAGCGACTGGGCCGGGCCACGGTCGCAGAATTAGACGACATTCACGAGATCGGTTTGACCATGGCGCAGAGTATTCGCGACTGGTTTGACGATCCGGGAAACGCGCGTCTCTGCCGGCGTCTCCGAGAGGCCGGAGTGCGCACTGAGAGCGAAAAGCAAACGCGCAGCGGCGGGACGGAAGGGAATGAAAGGTTTGCGGGCAAACAATTTGTCTTGACCGGTACGCTTCCTGGCATGAGTCGTGACGAGGCGCGGGCGCTGGTCGAAGCTAGTGGTGGTCGGGTCACATCTTCAGTAAGCAAGAAAACGGATTTCGTAGTGGCGGGCGCCGAACCCGGATCGAAACTGGATAAGGCTCAGCAACTGGGAGTGGCCGTAATCGATGAAGCGGAATTCAAAAAGATGTTAGGATAACGGGCGGAGAACAAAATGGAATCAGGCGAGCAGGAAAAACAGGAACGGAAACTCGAACTGGTATATACACTCTTTTGCGACGACGTGCGTCTCGAAGTAGGCAACAAGCTTTCGTACATGGGAGTCTTTCAGAACATCGTAGTACCGCAATTGCCTGTCTGGTTGCCGAAGCTCGCTGTAGTCAACCATTGGCGAGGTGAAGGGGCGCATCTTTCCGAAGTCCGAATCTTGATGCCGGATCGCCAGCAGGCGCTGGTGGTGTCACAACCTGCGCCGTTCGAAATCGCCCACGGTTCGGCCGACAACATCAGCTTCTTTGTGAACGTGACTTTTCCGGTTGCCGGACAATATCTGGTCCAGACATTGATAGATTCCAACCTCTTCGAGGAGCGCGTGCTGACGGTATCCGACCAACAGCTAATAGCTCCCGAGGAAGAGTCCGAGGCGGTGAATTGAGAGTTGAAGTTTGCGATCCGGCTTCAAGCGCCGGACAGCTGGCCCTAAAGCATTTCGTAGGACTTGATTTTATAGTTTAGAGTGGTGGTGCCCAATCCCAATATGCGGGCGGCCCGCGCCTGATTCCCACCGGTGAGTTCAAGAGCCCGACCAATAAGGCGCATCTCAAACTGGCGCACTTCGTCGAAAAAGTTGACGCCCGATTTTACGTTTAGGTTGTCCACCGCAGCCGAGGCTTCGGCCAAAGCGTTTTCATGGTCCAGTGACTCGGCTTCCTGAAGCAGAGCGCTAGCCATATCCTTAATCTTTTCCAGCCGCTCTGCCGGCGCTGCCTTGCGCATGGGCGATGGCAGGCCACGCAGGCGTCGCTTCGAAATCGATTCAATAATTGCCGCTTTTGCAGTGCTCATATGAATGCCCCCTAGAAACTTACTTATTAAGACGACTTCGAAGGCAGTCCCGTTAACAGGACTCTTCAGCTATTGATTCTAGAGACGCTTGAACCCCCCACGCGGTTCCAAGTTTTTCCGTCCACAACGAACAATTTGGCCGAAACCAGGACAAGAACCGATATTGGATGCATCCGAAGTGATTCAGGTTCGCGGACGTTGAACGGCCCGGCGTTTATTTGTCAAGATTGTGTCAAGAAATGAAGAGTAGACCGGGGCCTACGCCTATCGTTGGCTGGATCCCTTTGCGGCGCGGGAAAGAATGCGCATGATCTCATCGAGTCCGGCGGGGTTCGCGCTGCGCCTTTTCGCCAGTGAGATAGACCGTTGTCCGAGCACAATGTAGGCCGCCAGGGCCTGAGGAAGGTTGGCGGCGCCCAGTGCGGCGAGATGCTTCTGCACCGTAGATACATCACCGCGCTTGAAGGTCCCCGTCAGAGCCCGTGCGGGATCCTGCGTGGTGAGATTTGCCAGTGTGCTCTGAACCAGTGGCAAAAGAATACGCCGCGCGCGCGTCGTCGACAGGCCGCAAAGGACCAGCATCTCAACGGCTATGTCCAGCAGCGCCGTCATGTGTGGCGAAGCAATTACCGCCGCGGCGTGATACAGCGCTTTGCGGCGAGAATCGATCGTGAAACTCTCGCCCCCCAGGCCGCGGACGATCAACCTCCCGACGTGGACAGCCGCCGGATCGCCTTCAAGAGAAAAGAAAGCCTGAGTCAATGATTCTGCACCTGACCGCGACTCACTGATTGAAACCAGGGGATGCAACGACCCGACGGCAAAACCCGCGCTTCGGAGTGGTTCGAGGATATCCGAAGCCAGAGCGCCGCTGGTGTGCAACACGACCCGGCGAGCCGCGGGGCCGCTCTTGTGATCGCGCGATCGGACTGGTTTCGGCTTAAGTATGGCGGCGAGTTGCTTAGCCACTGGCGCGATGTTGTCGTCGGGCGTTGTTATTAACACCAGGGAGCAGCGATTGAGGCGGGCGTGCTGACTCGGAGTTAACTTACTTAATTGAAAGGCAGAGAGAGCCAGAGTCTTTGGGCCGAATGCCTCTGCAGCGCGCCGTGCCGCCAATGGGCGCTTTGCGGCTACCACCTCGATGTTGGCGGCCGCCGCTTTCAGAGCCAGACCCAGAGCAGTGCCGAGGCGGCCGGCGCCAATGATTGCCACGGAAAGTCCAAAGGCCGGCCTCGGCGTTTGTGATCGAGAGCCAGCGCGGCGAGACGTCGTCCTGGATCTTCTCGTGCTTCGTTGCATTGAGGTTATGACAAGGCAGCCTTCCTTAAGAGGTCGGACTCTAGCACGCGGTCCGATTGCCATGCAATTACATAGGTTTTTCACCGGCCTTGGTCTATAATGCCGAGCGAAGTCGAATGCCGGTCGATTGAAATTTTGCGCCCGCAACCTTCAAACTTCAGCGCAACCTCGACGGTGAAGACGGCATCAAAGCGGTCGTTAACGTAATGCAGTGCCGGTGCCTCGGGTGCTGCCCCCGAAGAAAAGCAAAGCGGCCGCGCGCGAAATTGTGCGGCCACCGGAAGATTAAGACCGGTCTTTCTCTCCCGGCCTCGGAAGTTTGGAGGTTCAAATGAAGATTCACTTCTCTCGCGCCGTCACCGCAATCGGCTTGGGAGTCAGTCTGTGGTTTACCAGCATTGCAGCACTGGCCGGACCGCAGCAACCAAAGGATCAAGCGCAAGGTCAAAACCAAACGGCGCCGGCGCAGACTGGTAAGAAAGACCAAAGCCCAGACACCACCAAGGCCCCTGAACAGCAGGCCGCAAACAAGAAGCCACTGTCGCCCAACGATGACCCGACAATGATCGGGAAGCGCAACATCAACAAGGGCATCTGGGGCAAGATGGCCTCGGGGACCGAAAAAGAAGTTCGCGAGGGTCGGATGCTTGCGGCCCAGGTGGATAAAGAAGCAAAGTTCGTCGACGATCCGATCATCACTGAGTACGTGAATCGGGTCGGTCAGAATATCGTCCTGCACTCAGACGCCAAGGTTCCCTTCACAATCAAAGTGATCGACTCAGACGAAGTGAATGCTTTTGCTTTGCCCGGCGGGTTCTTCTATGTAAACAAGGGCCTGGTTCTGGCAGCCGATAACGAAGCGGAACTGGCCGGTGTCATGGCCCACGAGATTGCTCACGTTTGTGCGCGACACGCCATGGAAAACGAAAGGAAGATGCAGGTTCTTGACTATGGCGTGCTGGCTGGAATTCTACTTGGCGGTCCAATCATCGGAAACGTCCTCTACAACGGCGGAGGGTTTTTTGAAGGGATGGCTTTCCTGAAATTCAGCCGCGCGGCGGAAGAAGAAGCTGACCGGCTGGGCGTACAGTACATGTGGGCCGCCGGCTATGATCCCAACGCGATGGCGACGATGTTCGAAAAACTCGAGGCTAAGAATAAGAAGAAGCCGGGAACGCTTTCAAAGATGTTTGCCGACCATCCGGCTCCTGCCGATCGGCGAGCGGCGGCAATTGCCCTGGCGGCGCGTTTCCCCGAACGTGAGGAGTATGTAATCAGCTCCTCGGAATTTCAGCGCGTGAAGAACCGTCTGCTGAGATTATCGAATGCGCGTGCGTCCTCGACTGGAGCGATTGCCGGCGCCGACGACGGGACGCCCGGGCGTCCTACTTTGAAGCGCCGGCAGCCGACGCCTGACGATTCGACGACCGCGCCGGATGGAACCGCGAAACCGGACAACAACAAGCCGGCTCCGCCTACTTTGAAGCGCGATCCGCAACCGCAAGCTTCCCCGACTCCACAGCCCTAGAAATGTGGGCCAGTAGCCCGACCGTAAGGAGGGCTCGATTATGAGAAGAGGCTCTCAAGCAGAATTGCTTGAGAGCCTTTCTTGCTGCCGGCGCGCGCCTGTCTTCAAAGCCAGTTGGTTGCACTCCGTGCCAGGACAAGGACCTTACGGTAAGGAAGGCTCAACCCATACTTGCCCTTGCTAACGCGCGGGCTTCAGACACGGCTCGCTAAGGTTCGTGATCCTGAACTGCGGCGGCCGGTGCCTTCGCGCTGGGTGGCTCGCGCCGGATGACGCTGGTAAAGAAAGCACGGAAGTATCCGTACATCGAAAACACCGAAGAGATCACTACGACCCAGAGCATGGCTCGGCCCGCGGTATAGAGCAGAATCTGCCAGTCACTCCAGGTTGTGAGATCAGGTCCAATCAGATGGGCCCAGGCGACGCGCAGTTCAGGCACAGTCCAAAACTGAATTGCCGGAAAAGGCCGGCCAAAATTCGAAACGTGCGGCGATCCGCCGGCGGGAGAGATCGACAGGATCAGAAGGCCCACCGTGACAACCTGCGCGACCATTTTGAACTTGCCCATGCGCGATGCCGAGATTATCACTCCCTCAGTCGCGGCGATGGAGCGCAAGCCCGTGACGGCGAATTCTCGTCCCACGATGATGACCACGGCCCAGGCCGGCGCCAGATGATTCTCGACGAGTGAAATCAACGCCGCCGAAATCAAAAGCTTATCGGCAATTGGATCCAGCAGTTTGCCGAGCTTGGAAACCTGATGACGCCGGCGGGCAATCTTCCCATCGAAATAATCAGTCAGCGCGGCCGCGACAAAGATTGTGACGCCCAAAATATACTGCGGCACGCCCAGCCAGTTTTCTGACACCGGCGTCAGCAGCACCACCACCAGCAGCGGCACGATGAAGATTCGCGAAAGGGTCAGCGCATTAGGTAGATTCACTCAAAGGCTCCACGTACAAATCTGAGCTACACGGATCGCAGTCTAGGTTTCGTTGTTTTAGGTGTCAAGAGAGATCAGTCACTCCTTGCTCAGCTTGGGACTACTCGCTAGAATATGAGGTTCTGCGTTCCCCGAAATTCTTCTCTGTGATCGCAGTCTTTTCGGTTTCAAGTGTTATGGCCATTGACCGCATCACCGTTCGGGGCGCCCGGCAACACAACCTCAAGAACATCGACGTCGATATCCCGCGCAACAAGTTGACCGTGATTACCGGCCTTTCAGGTTCCGGTAAGTCTTCGCTGGCGTTCGATACGATCTATGCCGAAGGCCAGCGGCGCTATGTGGAATCGCTCTCAGCCTACGCCCGCCAGTTTCTCGATCAACTGGAAAAACCCGACGTCGATTCAGTCGAAGGTCTTTCGCCGGCAATCTCGATCGAGCAGAAGACGGTCGCCCGCAGCCCGCGCTCTACCATCGGCACCGTCACAGAGATTTACGATTACCTGCGCCTGCTGTTTTCCTCGATTGGCTTGCCCCATTGTTACCAGTGCGGGGCGGCCATCACCCGGCAAAGCGTCGAGCAGATTCTGCAAAGCGTGCTCGCGCTGCCGCAAGGTGAGCGGGTCATGATCCTGGCGCCGATTGTTCGCGGTCGCAAAGGCGAATTCAAAAAAGAGCTGGCCAAACTCGCTCGCGATGGGTTCATTCGCGCGCGTATAGATGGCGAGCTCCGCTCGCTTGATGAAGAAATCCGCCTCGACAAGCGCCGCAATCATTCGATCGAAGCCGTCATCGACCGCTTGCTAATCAAGGCGGGAATCAATGAGCGGCTTGGCGAATCAATTCGGACGGCCTTGAAGCTTACTAACGGCGCCGTGCTGGTTTCGGTGATCGACGGCGAAGAGAAGCTGTATTCGGAAAAAATGGCGTGCGTGAATTGCGGCATCAATGTGCCGCCGCTTGAGCCACGGTCCTTCTCGTTCAACTCGGCTTACGGAGCCTGCAAGTATTGTCATGGTTTGGGCACCGTGCTCGAAATCGATCAGGGAAAGCTGATTCTCAACACTGACGAAATTCCTGAACGATTGCCTTTCCTCGGTCCGGCGGACAAAGCTGGATCGGCCTATCTTCGCAGCGCTCTGCTCGCGGTTATCGAACACCTGAAAGTAGTTCCGAAAACGCCGTTTCGCGACCTGCCGAAAGAAGTACGCGAGACATTTTTCAACGGGCTCTCAGCCCAGCTCAAATTTCGGCAGGGCTTGTATTCGTACAAGAGCTACTGGAAGGGTGCTCTGCCGTGGCTGCGCGAGCGCTTGAATAGTCCGCCGTCAGAAAGAGTCCGCGTCGCCTTGGAAGAGATGGTTTCGCCCTCTGTTTGTCGCGAATGCGAGGGTCGGAGGCTGCGGTCCGATTCGCTGGCAGTGCGGGTCGGCGGCCGCGGCATTGCGGACTACACCTCAATGACAATCGAAGATGCGATCAAGGCTTTCGATCAAGTCAAACTCGACCAGCGAGAAGAAAAAATCGCCGGCTTGATTTTGCGAGAGATTAAGGCGCGCCTCCGTTTTCTCGAGACCGTAGGGCTGGGATATTTAACGCTCGATCGCCCGTCCGCGACTTTGTCGGGTGGGGAAGGGCAGCGAATTCGGCTGGCAACTCAAATCGGATCGCAACTCCGCGGGGTGCTCTATGTCCTGGACGAGCCTTCGATTGGATTGCACCCGCGCGACAACAGTCGTTTGCTGGATACGCTTTCGGCGCTGCGCGATCTCGGTAACACTGTCCTGGTGGTCGAGCACGACGAGGAGACGATCAGGCGGGCGGACTATGTCGTTGATCTGGGGCCCGGCGCGGGCACGCACGGCGGCATGGTCGTGGCGCTGGGAACCCCGGGCGATGTCGCTAACAACCCGGAATCGATTACGGGACTTTACATTCGCGGCGAGCTGAAGATTCCGGTTCCCACCGAGCGTCGTTCACCCAACGGCAAAGCGATCACTGTGCGCGGCGCGCGCCACAATAACCTGAAAGAGCTGGATGTATCATTCCCGCTGGGCCTGTTGACGGTGGTAACCGGCGTTTCCGGTTCGGGGAAATCTACTTTGGTGGCGGACATTCTTTATCGCGCGTTGGCCAGGAATCTCTACGATTCGCTGCTGGAACCAGGGGCGCACGAGGCCATTGAAGGCTTAGAACACATTGACAAAGTCATCGAGATCGACCAGTCAGCTATCGGGCGCACGCCGCGTTCAAATCCTGCGACCTACACCGGGCTGTTCACGCCGATTCGCGAACTTTACGCGATGCTGCCAGAGTCGCGCGAGCGCGGTTACAAACCCGGACGCTTCTCGTTCAACGTCAAGGGCGGGCGTTGTGAAGCCTGCGAAGGCGAAGGGCTGAAGCGCATCGAGATGAATTTTCTCCCGGACGTTTATGTCCTCTGCGATGTCTGCCGCGGTGCTCGTTACAATCGCGAGACACTTGCGGTCAGGTACAAAGGAAAGTCGATCGCCGAATTGCTGGACGCGACCGTGGAAGAGGCTTTGCCGCTGCTGGAAAACATTCCACAGATTAAGCCGAAGCTGCAAACCCTGCTGGACGTGGGGCTCGGGTACATCAAGCTCGGTCAGTCCGCTACGACGCTTTCCGGTGGCGAGGCGCAACGCATTAAGCTGGCCAAGGAACTTTCAAAGCGGGCGACCGGGCGCACGATTTACATTCTTGACGAACCAACTACGGGCCTTCACTTTGCCGACGTCCACAAGTTACTTGACGTGCTTCAGCGTCTGGTCAGCCTGGGCAACACGGTCATCGTAATCGAGCACAACCTTGATGTTATTAAGAGCGCCGATTTCATCATCGATCTGGGGCCGGAAGGCGGCGCGCATGGCGGCCGCATCGTTGCCAGCGGCACGCCCGAAGAAGTTGCTGCCGTGCGCCGGTCGCATACCGGACGGGTGCTCAAACCTTTGCTGAATGGAGATGGTCGAACAAAAAGGAAAGCAGGCGCATAGATTGAGATGGCGATCAACGCCTAATTGAGATGAGCTGCCACGTTTGCGGAAATCGCGGACACACCTTAGAGGCTTGTGCCTATACGCCATACGTCCGCCGCCTCCAGACATTGATGATGAGCTACTGTCTTCCAGTCTGGTTCCGCAACGAACCCGGCGATCGCGCGAAGGGTTCGATGACTGTAGTTGATACAGGTGAGATGGTCCTTGGAGTGACTGCGGGACACGTCGCGGATCGGATATTAGAATGCTGCGATGGTGGTCCGGAGCGCTTATGTCAGGTTGGATCGGTCGATCTCCCCCGTGACTCGTTCATCGCGCGGCATAGCGATTTAGATCTTGCTACTTTTCGGCTCTCGGCATCGCGTCTCGAGGAGTCTGGTCGATCAGCCCATACGGTACTCAAATGGCCACCGATCGCCCCAGATTTGGGTGACGTTGTTCTGTTCGGAGGCTATCCCGGTCAATATCGCCGGGAGCTTACGGCACAGAGCAAATTCGAGGCCGACTTCTCAAGTTTTGGGGCGCCCGTCACTGACGTAAGTGATAGAAATCTTTCGATGGGAATTCCCCTGGCGAATTCTTTTAGCGTTTCTGAAAAGCTTATGCCACCGCATGTTGAACTCGCAGGCATCAGCGGAGGTGGAGTATTCCGGCTGATCGAGAGAGCCGTTGGAAATTCGGTGGAAGGTAGCCTGGAGTTAGCTGGGATTATTTACTTTGGATCCGCCGGCTTGGAGCTGGTGAGCGCGCATCCTCTCGGCAGTCTAAATCCCAGTGGTGAGTTTTGTGAGTGACCTTTAATATTGTGTCTCCAACACTCATTTGCTTTCAATGCTGGTTTTTCTTCACGAAAGACAAAGGCGGCTGCATGATACAATGGGCTCAGCAATGAAGGGCGAACCATCTCAGAGTGATGCGTCAGAACCACGAATAGATCGTTCAGCGTTCTCAGTTTTCAATTCCTTCGCAGAAGCCGACGCCGCCGACAGAGCTTACTGGTTATCACGTACGCCAGAGGAACGCGTGAGCCACGTGGAGTTTCTACGCCGAATCAACTATGGAGAGCGAGCTAGCGAACGACTACAAAGAGTTCTTGAGATTATTACGCGCCCACGGCGTTGAATATCTCCTGATTGGTGGCTGGGCAGTTGGTTACCACGGGTACCCACGAGCTACCTATGATCTTGATGTCTGGATTGCGACGTCGCCCGCTAACGCCAACCGGGTCGTGAAGGCCTTGAGTGAGTTTGGCTTTAGCGTTCCAGAATTGTCCACGGACTTATTTCTGCAACCCGATAAGATTGTTCGGATGGGCGTTGAGCCGAAGTGCATTGAAGTGATGACTTCGATATCGGGAGTTGAATTCGACGAATGCTATCGTGAAAGACTTGAGACCACTCTGAACGATGTGCCGGTGAGTCTCATTAATCTGCGCGACTTGAAGATTAACAAAAAGGCGAGCGGCCGGCTCAAAGATCTCGCCGACCTCGAGGAACTTTCAAAAGAACAATCGTGACCGATCGAATCTCAGCCATCGTTGCCGACAGCCTCGAGGTGAAGCGGCGCTTTTTCAGCGAGCACGCCGCCGATGTCCATCGTGCCGCGCAGATGATCACGGACTCTTTCAAGGCCAATGGAAAGCTTCTGGTGTTCGGCAACGGCGGATCGGCGGCGGATGCTCAACACCTCGCGGGCGAGTTGGTTAACCGCTTTCTTCAGGAGCGCAAGGCCCTGCCGGCGATCGCCCTGACGACAGATGGCGGAGTGCTGACCTGCATCGCCAACGACACTGGCTTCGAAAATGTTTTCGCTCGTCAGATCGAGGCGCTGGGAACCAAAGGCGATGTCTGTCTGGCGATCTCGACGTCGGGAACCTCGCCGAATGTGACGGCGGCTTGCGAACAGGCGCGCAGGCAGGGAATGGTAGTCATCGGTTTGCTGGGCCGCGACGGCGGGAAGGTTGCCGCACTCTGCGATCTGGCATTGATCGTTCCGAGCGATGACACGCAACGAATTCAGGAAACACACAATTTGATTGGTCACATTATCTGCGAGCTGGTCGAGGGTGAGTTGTTTCCGGTAGAGGACCGAGAGCAGTAGCGAGCAGGGGTCGGAAGCCGGCGCGTCAGCAAGGGCTCAGAAAACATTGAGCGCGCTGTGCGCGCTGTGCGGACGGGGACGTCCGCGCTCCCAGAGACAAAATGTCCATTTACGAAGATCTCAAGCCGATCAGTCTCGATAAAGTCAGCACTTATCCGCTTGCTTCGCGCGAGAGCAAGGTTACGGTTGAAGACTTCGCCTCGCCGGTCACGGAAAACGCTTCGCTACATCATTACCTCGCTTCGCTGCCTAATATTCTTGCGGTGCAGGCTCTCCGCGAGCTCGCCACCCAAATCCGACGTGCACGAAACCTACACAAACCGATCATTTGGGGCTTGGGCGGTCATGTGATCAAAACCGGGGTGGGGCCGATCATCATTGATTTGATGCGTCGAGGCTTGGTTACCGCGATTGCCGCAAACGGTTCTGTGCTGGTTCATGACGCCGAAATCGCAATGGTGGGTTCTACGTCCGAAGATGTCGATGCCACTCTGGGATCGGGCGGTTTCGGTGGCGCGGAAGAAACCGGAAGGCTTCTGAATGATGCCGCGCGCGACGGCGCGAACGATGGCATCGGCCTGGGCGAGGCCGTCGGTCGGGCCTTGCTGGGCCTTAAACCGAAGCATCAGGACGCTTCGCTGCTTTGCGCCGCTTATGAAGCGCACGTGCCATTCACTGCCCATGTCACCATTGGCGGTGACATTGCTCATTTTCATCCCCACGCAGATGGCGCAGCATTGGGCGCCACTTCGCATACTGATTTTCGCCTTTTGGCGGAACTGGTCCGGCGGATGAATGACGGCGGGGTCTATCTCAATATCGGCTCAGCGGTTACTTTGCCGGAAGTGTTCTTGAAATGCGTAACACTGGTGCGCAATTTAGGTGACAAGCTTGATGACATCACGACTGCTAATTTCGATTTCATCCAATCGTATCGCCCGCTGACGAATGTCGTGCGCCGCCCGACCGCCGATGGCGCGGGTCGCGGCTATGCGATCACCGGTCATCACGAACTAACGATCCCGCTGTTGGCGGCCGAGCTTATTTGCCGATCAATAGCAGAATAGCTTCGGCCGACAACTTCAATCCCGCCAAAACCAGGACGACTGACAGCCATTTCCGAATCCCGGAGATCGGTAATAGCTTGGTCCCTAACTCAGTTCCGATCCAACCGCCGACCAGCGCGGCGGGTGCCCAGTAAACCAGATCGTTGGGCAGGTACGATATCGCCGAATACTGCCCGACCAGTCCGGCGATTGAGTTGACCAGAATAAACGCCGCCGACACGCCAGAGGTTTCTTTGGTCTTGGCCCAACGCATCAGCAGCAAAACCGGACTGAGAAAAATACCGCCGCCTACACCGGTCAATCCCGAAAGCATGCCAATGGCCGCGCCCACGATCAGCGCCATCCAAATTGGGACCAACGTGGTCTTGCGGTTTTCTGCTGAGTCGGCGCTCCAGAACAAACGGACCGCGCTGTAAAGCAGCACCACGCCGACAATTGATTTGTAGATCGCGACGGGCAAGGGAAAGCGTCCGCCGATGTAAGCCGCCGGGATTGAGGCGATCGCGAATGGCCAAAAGATGCGCCAGGAGAAGAATCCGGCTCGATAGAATCGAATTGTGCCGATTAGCGCGACGATGATGTTCAGGGTCAGCGCCGTAGGCCTCATTACGAACGGCGCCATGCCAAACAGGGCCATCGCCGCGATATAACCTGAAGCTCCTGCGTGCCCCACAGTGGAGTAGAGCAAGGCGACCACAAAAATTAGAGCCGCGAGCAGTAGCGCTATGATTATCGCTGTGTCCATCGAAGCGAGACGCGGTGCGTTTCGACAATGAAAGACGATAAAAACACAACGAGCGTCGCTGGTGCAACACCGCTGTGCGGCCGGGCGAGCTTTTGCTGCACCTCGCCGCAGGTTATAATCGCGCCAGCTCTGTTCTAATACTAATCGCGAGCGATTGGATCAGCAGTTCGAAAGATTCGTCTATGGAAGTCTCTAAACTTGAACATTTCAAACAACTCTTGTTGGCCGAACTGCCGGGTCACGCGCGGCACGTTAGCGAAGAACAGGCAGCAGCCCTTGATGCAGCGAGCGACGACGCAAAGGAAAGCGCCGATTTGGCTATGCGGGACGTAACCGAAGAGATGGCTCTGAAACTGGGCGATCGAGAATCACAGATGGTGGCCGACATTGATCAGGCACTACTGCGCATCGAGGAAGGTTCATATGGGGTGTGCGTCCGTTGTGGCCGGCCCATTGACGAGCGCCGTCTGGAAGCGATGCCGGCCGCTCGTTACGACGCTGAGTGCCAGGCCGTCATCGAAGCAGCGAAGGGAATGAACGCGCGGCCGAGTCTCTAGCCTGTTGTGCTGAAGGATTTGAGATCGAGATTTGAGATTGATCACATCTCAAACGGTTTGTGCCAGCGAGCGCTTTCGGTAATCCTCGCCCTCAATTTCTACGGTCTTGCACATCTCGTAGAGCCGCGAACGCAACGCCACGCCAACCCGATCTTCCAGGAGTTCAGTCGGGTCCTTTTCATTCTTACGCTTGTCCGAATAGTTCGTCGTGAAGATTGTCAGTCGCTTGTCGTTATAGCGCGTGTTGATGATTTGCATCATGGTGTCGCGCACCCAGTCCGTCGGCTTGGACGCACCCAGTTCATCCAGTACCAGGACGTCTGCCTCGAAAACCGGCCCCAACACTCCCAGCTCCGAAGCCTGTGACACCGGATTGTAGGAGTCCTGGATTCGTCTTAATAACGCGCCGAATTGGTAGAACAGACCGCGCACCTGATAGCGCTCAATCAATTCACGCAAGAGAGCTACAGCCAGGTGAGTCTTGCCGACGCCCACCGGTCCCACGAACACTAATCCCCGGCCATCGATCACGAGATAGTCGTTGATGATTCGATCGGCCTCGATTTTCGCAACCCACTTGGAATCGGAATCGCCCGCATCGTAACCCTGCAGCGTACAGTGCTGGTAACGCGCAGGAATACGCGCGGCCTGAAACAGGCGCTGACGATGATCCGGTGATTGGCAGCGACAGCGTCGCGCACCCTCGCCCGGCACGACTTCCATTCCAGTACCAAAGCAGTGCGGACACGCGGCTTCCGCTGCGGCCGCAGCGCCTGGATCGGGTTTGGTCGTTTGAGAAGTGTCGCTACTTCTTACGACCCGCAACCGCTTATTGTTTGGCTTGTCCGAAGGATTCATCAATGCTTTCTCAATATGATGCGGTGATTATATCATTGCGATGGGAAAACTTGATTAACCGTATCTGTCCCGCGTGTTATTTCTAGGCAGTTAGTACGGATGCTGCCATTGGGAAATGATCGTCGCCGACCTTCAATCTAATAGTTGCGATCGCTTTTGTGCTTCATAGCAACCCAACTGCTAAGGCATTCATCGAACAGTCGAGGTTATTCCAAAAGTGCCACCGTGCTGCGCATGAGGCGCAGTCAGCCTCTTGCGCAAGAGGTTGCGAGATTAGTGGCACACGATAACACTCGATACCTCCTGTTTCACCGCTCGGTGGGGGATCCACCGGGCGGTTTTTTTCACTTGCTCATACTGCTCGTGAAAATTGTCCAGGGATGCGATCTCATGTCGGTCAAAAGCCCCTTCATCCATCCATAATCCGGATGTTCCTTTAAGAAAGTTGCGGCGATGAAGTCATGTCCACACGGATGCCCCATCGCTGCCCAGAATTGCATCGTTTCAGCCATGTGACCATCGACGGCTTTCGCTTGGGCCGTTCCGCCGGGAAAGAATTTGCCCCAATCCCATTCAGGAATGCCGCGCGGCGAAGTCTCGACCAAACCACACAGGCTGCGCTCGGTCGGTCCCGCTCTCTTCTCGAATGAGTCATAGGTGTCGCTTTCCATCTGCTTTACCGTCTCAACGTCGATGGTGCTCTTCGATTTCGCCACGAGTTGTTCCCAGCGTGCTTTTCTGGCGAGGGGCGAGCCCTGAAGGTTGTTGAAGTCAAAGTTGGTTTCAAGTTTTGCCAACTTTGGATCTACCGGGAAGTTCGAGCCGACGAAATAACCGTCCTTCGTTCGGCGCACGCTATGCTCTTTCAGGCCCAACTCAAACAAGGCAATTTCACCAGTCTTGTTGTCTCCAACCAGCCAGTCGTTTGCGTATCCGCCGTTGTTGCCATCAAGCATGATCCGGACGTAGTCATCAATCGAGGTGCTGTACTGCATTGCTTTGCGAGCGCGATAAAACTCAGGTGAGCCCGCCGGATCGAACGAGGTAAACCCCGTAATTGTGGTCTCGGTAATCATGATGCCCGCCGAGTTGATACCGAAGTCATCGTCGCTGGTGATCACCCCGGGCAGACCGTCCATCAGAATGCGGTAACCGCGGGCAGGCTTAATATCGAAGATAATGTTCCAGCGTTCGCCGACAATGTAATCAGTCCAGATGTTATGGCCCATGACGATGCGTTTGTCTTTCGTGTAGCTCCCGGTCGCGATAATCGCGCTGCAGTTGCCAGGAGCGTGCGTCGTCGGCACTCGCCCCTGCTGTCTATCCAGCCAGGGTAGGTAGTAGTAGGGAAGTTCCTCGAGCGCGTTTAGCGCGACAATGTCCCAGCGATCGACCTTGACTCCGCCGTCGTTCAGTCCTTTTACGATGCCGTCGATCTCGCGTTGGAACTCAGAGTCGATCTTTGGCCAGAGAATGTCGCGCGAAGCTTTGCGGTAAAACTCCCAATCGCGCTTTGTTTCATGATGCAGAAAGGGTTTCAGCACTCTCAACAGATCCTCAGTCTCCTTGGCCAGGAGTCTTCCGTGCTGATAGCCAATCTGTTCAGGCGCGCCCTCCAGATGGACATAGATCCATCCGTTGCGCTCGAAACGATAGCTTCCTTTGAGACGGTCATCTTCCGCGGGAGGGGGTTTCCATTGCGCGAACCGAAGCTGGCTGCTCCAGAGTAGAGTCAGACCAAGAAGTAGCGCCTTGAAGAGTCTCATTTTCATCGCTGGACCACTCCTTTATTGTCGTTTGGACATCGACTGATCGCGAATTTCACCAGCACATGGCCCGTTCGAGTTTCCCATTTTATGCATCTTGATGTTAAAGTACAGGGTTTGTTTTGGCAGTCGAAAACCAGACGGTGCTTACTGTGAAGGACATAATTGCTACAGACCGTGCGCCCCGGGCGATCGGGCCCTATTCGCAGGCCGTCCGAGCGGGCGATCTGGTCTTTGCCTCAGGTCAGATTCCAATCGATCCGGCGACGGGTGAGTTTGTCGCGGGTGGAATTGCCGAGCAGACCGAACAGGTCCTGCGCAATCTGACGGCCGTGTTTTCAGCCGCCGGCCTGGGCCTGAGTCAGGTTGTGAAGACTACTGTATTCCTGTCGAACATGGACGACTTTACGGCGATGAACGAGGTTTACGGGCGCTTCTTTGGTGCGGAGCCGCCGGCCCGAGCCACGGTTGAGGCGGCCCGATTGCCGCGTGATGCCAGGGTTGAGATTGAAGCGATTGCGGTGATTGGGAACCGCGAGTAAGAGCGCGAGGGTAAGGCCACGAGGTGCTCTGAGGTCAGGCAGCTTTTGCGACTTTACCACCCTTAATACAACTGGCACACACTCTCTGTCGCTGCACGCCGCCTTTCGGCAACTTAACGCGGATTGATTGAAGATTCGGATTAAAAACGCGACGCGTGCGATTATTCGCATGCGAGACATTATTGCCAAACTGCGGCCCTTTGCCGCAAACTTCACAACGCTTAGCCATGATAACTGATCTCCTGTAGACACATGCGCGCCGTCACAGAGTGGGTCGGCACTAACATTTGAAACGAAAACTTATAGCAAACGAATTACCGGGCGGTCAAGGCAGAGTGCGCGCGCGATTGCCTGGCAATGACTTGATTGGGCGCGAGCAACGTAATTCGAAAGCTCGCGCATCATTCTTAATACTTTAAGGAGCAAAACAAAAGTGCAGAGAAAACATCAACGTTTCATGTGGCTCACGGCCGTTGCGTTCGGCGCCTTGCTGATCGCCGCCTGCAGCTCTGGAACCGAAGGCCCCAGCAATACAGTGGCCGCCACGGTCAATGGCAAGAAGATCATGTTGCAGGAAGTCGAGCGGCTGATCACTCAACAGACACAAGGAAAGCAAGCGCAGCTTTCACCCCTTGAGTTGGCGCAGGCGCGGTTGCAGGTGCTCGCCAGTTTGATTCAGCGCGAAGTCCTGTTTCAACGCGCTGAGCAGGAAAAGCTTCTGCCGTCCGAAGATCAGATTACTTCGGCAATTAACGAACAGAAGCAACAGACCGGAATGACGGACGAGGAGTTTGGTCGCCAGCTCAAAGAGCAAAACGTCACGCCCGAAGCGCTGCGAGAGGAAGCAAAAAAAGATCTGGCAATCAAGGCGCTGCAGGATAAGTACGCCGGCAAGATAACCATCAGTGACCGCGAAGTCGAAGACTATTACAACGCCAATAAGCAGCAGTTCGTAAATGCTCGCGGCGTGGCGCTGGCGATGATTGCGGTCGATCCGCAGGACAACTCCCAGCAGGGAATCAAGAATGACGATGCCAAGAATGACACCGACGCCAAGGTGAAGATTGACCAGGTCTACCAGCAGCTCAAAGGCGGCGCTGATTTCGCGACCGTGGCTCGGGCGAAGAGTGAAGATCAGCAGAGTGTGGCGCGCGGCGGCGACATCGGCTTCGCTACTGAAGACGAACTGAAGCAGACCGGTTTTCCGGCGGATGTGGTTTCTCAGCTTTTCGGGCCCACCATGCAGGCAGGCAGCATTACTAGTCCAGTTAAATTTGGCTCGCCACAATATCCGGCCGGTCGCTGGTACATCTTCAAGCTGCAGGAAAAACGTCTGCAAACGGAGAACCTGACCCTCGAAAGCCAGGGCGTGCGCCAGCAGATCACCGTAGCGCTGACGAATCAGCGCAAGGAAATCCTGAATGCTGCTTTGCTTGAAGTAGCCCAGACGGAAGCGAAGGTCGTAAATACTCTGGCTGGGAATATGTTGAATAACCCGGGCAACCTGGGCTTGCGGCCAGCTTCAACAGATGCCACGAAACCAGCCGGCACGCCGGCTGCTGCTGCAAGTCCGAGTTCGTCACCAGCCGCCCGGGTGGCCTCATCGCCGGCTGCCAGCACGGCATTACCAGCGAAGAAGTGATTTGAAAGGGATTGTCTTCTAAATCGAGCGGGTGCGAGCGAGAAGGTCTGGTTCGCACCCGTTCTGCCTTTTGGCGTGCGGTGAATTGTCACCGCTGGCCGTTGTTAATTAACTAATATTAGAAAGCTGCGACTAGTCGCAGCACTCCAAAGAGTCGACTGAATGCTTTTCCGCTTATCGGAAGTTGAGAAATCCTTCGGCGCGCAGGATGTCCTGCGGGGCGCCTCGCTCCAGGTCAACCCCGGGGAGCATGTCGGCCTTGTAGGACGCAACGGCGCGGGAAAGACAACCATCTTTCGGTTGGTTACCCAGGAAGAGACGCCGGACAGCGGCGAAGTCGTGCGTGCGCGCGGACTGAAACTCGGGTTGCTGGCCCAGCACGTTCACTTCGAAGCGGGTTCGACCGTACACGAATCGGCGCTGGCGGCGTTTGGCCGGCTGCAACTGATCGAACACCAGATGCACGAGCTCGAGCATCGCATGGGCGACGCCGGCGACGATTTGGAAAAGGTTCTTGAGCGCTACAGCGATTTGCAACACGAGTATGAACGCGAAGGCGGCTTTGAGTACTCAGCCAAAGCTGAAGCGGTCCTGCAAGGCCTGGGTTTCGATCGCGAAACGTGGCCAATGGAAACGGAAAAGCTTTCCGGCGGCCAGCAGAATCGTCTGGGTCTGGCGCGTTTGCTGCTGTCAGAGCCTGACGTGTTGCTGCTCGATGAGCCCACGAATCATCTGGATGTGGGGGCGGTCGAATGGCTGGAAGAGTTTCTGCAGACGTACGCGTCGGCTTTTGTAATTGTCAGCCACGATCGTTATTTTCTCGACCGCGCCTGTCGACGGATTATCGAGATCGAAAATGGGCGGGCGACGAGTTACACCGGAAACTACTCTGACTATCTGGTCGAGCGCGAAGAGCAACGCGAAATACAACAGCGGGCCTATGACAATCAGCAGCGCTTAATCGCTAAGACTGAAGAGTTCATCCGGCGCAACCTGGCCGGCCAAAAAACCAAGCAGGCAAAATCGCGTCGCACCAAGCTGGCGCGACTTGCCCGCGTTGAGGCCGTGCGTGGCGATCAAGCGTCCGGCGACTTCCGGATGCAAGACATCGAACGGGCCGGGACGCACGTGCTGACCGTGACTGAGGCGACGATTGGCTATCCGGACAAGCTACTCGCCAGCGACATCTCACTGATTCTGCGACGCGGTGAATGTCTGGGCGTCATTGGCCCCAATGGATCTGGAAAGACGACGTTCGTAAAAACAATTCTCGGTAAGCTTCCTTCATTGTCGGGCGAGGTGCGTTGGGGCGCGAAAGTTCAAAGCGGCTACTATGCTCAGCAGCTCGAAGACCTCGATGATCGCAACGAGATCATCATGGAGCTGCGGCGCGTGGCTCCCTCCAGCGCTACCGCGGGCGAGTTGCGGTCCTTTCTGGCGAAATTTCTCTTTTCCGGCGACGACGTTTACAAGCACGTGCGTGATCTTTCCGGGGGAGAGAAGGGGAGACTCGCGCTGTCCAAGTTGATCTATTCAGGCGTGAACGTGCTGGTGCTCGACGAGCCAACCAATCATCTCGACATTCCGTCGCGCGAGGCACTCGAAGAAGCGCTCGAGGCATACGAAGGAACGATCATTACCATCAGCCACGATCGGTACTTCCTCGATCGCGTGGCCACACAAATCCTGGCGCTGGATGGCGCCGGTACTGCCGAACACTATAACGGTGACTATACCGAGTATCACGATTGGCGCGCCGCGCGCTTGAAGGGCAACCCTAATGAAGATGCCTTGGCACGAAGTGTCCGCGGCCACGTTAACCGTGAATCAGGTAAGGCCAAGTCGGCGAGCAATTCAGGAAGCATGAACAGGAAGTCAGTACCACCTGCGTTAGCGGGTGGGTCAAAGCGCAGTAGGAGCCAGACAGCGCCAGCCGCTAGTGAGTCGTCGCGGATCAAAGTTATCAAGAAGCCGCGTAGTCCGGTCATCATCGAAGCCGAGATCTCGGCGTTGGAAAAGCGCCTTGCTGAGTTGTCAGAGGAAATGGCCAGGCCGGAAATCGCACGCGACATTTCCCGACTGGTTAAGACTAACGACGACTATCAACGAGGGGAGGCGCGCCTGGCTGAATTGCTTGACGAATGGGAGCGCGCCGAAACGGTGGCGAGTTCTTCAAAACGTTAATCGACAGTGAATGTCCGACAAGCTTTCAGTTTGGCTCTTAACCGACGAGAAAGAGTCGCTGAGAGCAATAGGCAAACTTAAAGTTGCCGGCAGACGTTCGGCATGTGAAAAGTTGAGGTGGTCCGTCAGTGATCTCTTCAGAGGACTCGCTTGACACTCGATAAGCCGTTTGTTACTTTCGGCCTTCGCTCGGTGGGCTGTTAACTCAGCCGTTTGAAAAGATTTTGTAGGCGCGTAGCTCAGGGGTAGAGCACTACCTTGACACGGTAGCGCTTTGCCTTTTCAGACCTTCCAAAACTCTCAGCATTTGCACAAACATTGAGAAATAACAAAAAGTGTCATTCCTCATGTGCCGCATCGTCACCATGCTCTGAACTAAATTGGTCGGGTTTTTGGTCGGGTAGAGTCGCATCGGTTTCTTAGTCTGCAAGCAGCCGGATTTTTCTGGTAGGCGCTAGCGGGCTCGAACCGCTGACCTTTGCCGTGTCGAGGCAACGCTCTACCAACTGAGCTAAGCGCCTATTTCAAACACTTGAGAAGTAAGAGCTGCTTGGAGGCGTCATCTTACGCTAGGTGGACATTGGGGAGCAACTGGAAAGCGTGCGGAGGGTATTGTCAACTTAACTCTAGAAGAAACAAAGTTAGCGACTCAGACAAGATGAAACCGCCTTTCGTCATCTGGTTAATTAACGATCGCCTCGACGCAAATCGCCTCTTTCCATACGGTGAACCTCAATTTCATTACTTCTCGGTAACCGCTCGCTCTGTACAGATGTCTCCCCACTCGGAAGTGTGACGTGATGATCCCGAAGGCCGAGAGAAAACGCTGCACCTGACCGCCTGATTTGAATCGCCTCATTACCCGCTCACGCAACCTGGTTGGTTGATGCGAATTCTCAGCGCGGTTATTCTGTCCCTTGTCCTGGCGGTGCTCGACACCAGGCATGAGTTCTTGCTTGGCAGCGTGGTAGCTCTTTAGCTTGTCTGTAATGAGCACCCGCGGGACATACCTCAACCCCTTTAATAGCTTGCGAAAGAACTTCTTAGCTGCCTTCTGATTCCTTCGACTTTGGACCAGAATATCCAGCACGTCGCCGTCCTGATCCACTGCACGCCAGAGGTAATGGAGGCGTCCGTTGATCTTGAGGAACACTTCGTCGAGGTGCCATTGGTCGCCGGGACGAGGAGACCTGCGGCGCAAACCGTTGGCGTAAGTCTGACCGAACTTAAGACACCATTCTCGGACAGTCTCATAGCTGAGGGCCGCGCACCGCTAACATTTCTTCGACATCGCGAAAACTCACGGCGAAGCGAAAATATAACCAAACGCTATGACTGATGATCTCGGCAGGGAAACGATGACGACGAGAGAGACGGAGCTGTGCATCCGTGGAGTAGGCCGCAAGAATCGCTCTGATTACACCTTCCCACCGTTAACCTGACAATACCCGGAGCAGCCATCCCGTCACTCGTAGTGTTGCTGAGCGATCAGGATCCCAAAACTCGCAGTGCTGCCGTTAATGCCCTCGAACGCGTTGGGCCGGTTGCAATCCCTGCGCTGGTGGAAGTGTCAAAGAATCAAGGCCCATTGCATCGCTTGGGCGCCGTCTCTGTCCTTGGAAGATTTTACCCTGGAACTAATGTTGTGACTGATAACCTAGTCGCAGCATTAGACGACGCGGATGAACGTGTCCGGGCGGGCGCGGCTTATGGTCTGGTCGATGTCCGGGGCCGACGGCCCATTGAAGTCATGCTCAAATCACTCAAGTTGTTAGTCAGTGCAGAGAAATCTAATCGACGAGCGGCTGCCATTTTCCTCGGAAGCTTTGAATCAGAGGCCGAAAGAGTCATTCCTTATCTAATTCGTCTACTAACTGATGCAGACGGAAAAGTCCGCTTAGACGCGGCCGCGTCTCTTGGAAAGATTGGGCAGGCCGCCCTTCCAGCACTCATGGTTGCAGCGCGGGATGAAAGCGCTGAGTTGCGCGATTGTGCCCGCCTTATAATTGAAAGAATCGAAGGGCAGAGTCAGCGTGTAAGTAAGAAATCGGATGAGGCGCGGGATTAACCGGATTGCGGCATCATAGCGGTTGGTCTCTCAATTGTTTCCTGTCATTTCATCAACCTTGAGTGCTTCGGCTACCTGCTTCTGAGTTAGCCCCAAATCCAACTGCCTCACTCTGATTCGGTCTCGAGTGTTTTAAGAACTGCTGGATATTCAGCAGGCTTTGGTTTTTCAGCCGTTATCGCGAAATGGCAAAAAGGCAACGCAGGGGGGGATTTCATCGCCCTTTCATTTATGGGTGATCTCTGTTCGGCCTTATTTCAGCGAGCGCCTAAGTAGCGCGTGACCGTTCGTGTGCTTACGCCAAGAGCGGTAGCGATCTCGGCCAGGCTTAGACCCCTTTTCTTCAGCTCGCGACCTCCCTGGCTTTGCTTTAGTGCTACCTACCGTGCGCCCGGTATAAACGCCACGAGCCTTTGCTGCTTCAATACCTGCCTTCTGACGCTCCCTGATATTGCCGAGGGTTTAGCGGCTGATTACAGTCTTCCCGCCGTCCTTCAATACGCTCATGACTTTAGACACCAGCGCCTGAGACGTGAAGGGTTTCTCTATGAAGTTTATTCCAGGTTCCAGAACACCGTGACGAAGGATGGCGTCGTCGGTGTAACCTGACATGTAGAGCACCGCAGCTTCGGGATGCGCGGTCTTGATTGCCTGCGCGACTTCCCTGCCACTCATGACCGGCATCACAACATCAGTGAGCACAAGGTGGATCGGATTCTCATACTCATGGCAGATTTTGATTGCCTCGTCACCATTTGCCGCCTCGAGAACGCGATATCCTCGTTCATCGAGCACTTCACGCGCGAGCTTCCTGACCATTTCCTCGTCTTCGACAACGAGGATTGTCTCCGTCCCGTTGATCGGCTCAAGTGGTTCCTGCCCGGAGACCGGCGTAGCGCATTGGT
Source organism: Blastocatellia bacterium (assembly GCA_003168335.1). Taxonomy (GTDB): domain Bacteria; phylum Acidobacteriota; class Blastocatellia; order Pyrinomonadales; family Pyrinomonadaceae; genus UBA11740. The sequence continues at coordinate 153,010 of PMSM01000012.1, forward strand.
CATCGGCGTGCGGCAGATAAATCTTAAAGGTTGTGCCCTTGCCAACTTCGCTATGCATCGAGATGCTGCCTCCAGACTGCTTGACGATTCCATAAACCGTCGAGAGTCCCAATCCGGTTCCTTTACCGACTTCCTTAGTGGTAAAGAACGGCTCGAAGATTCGCTGCTGCGTTTCCGAGTCCATGCCGGTCCCATTGTCTGTGACCGATAGCATTACGTATCGTCCCGGCTTCACCGGCGCGTTCACTTTTGCGTACTCGCTGTCTAGTTCAACGTTGGCGGTTTCGACTGCAATCCTTCCACCGATTGGCATGGCATCGCGCGCGTTGACGACAAGATTGATCAGGACTTGCTCGATCTGACCAGGGTCGGCGTTAATCTTCGCCACACCAGGTCTTAGCAGGGTGGTGACCTCAATATGCTCACCGATGAGACGCTCGAGCATCTTGCCTATGCCCTCAACCAAAGTGTTGACATCCAGCACCACGGGCTGTAGCACCTGCTTACGGCTAAAGGCCAGGAGTTGACGCGTAAGTGAAGTCGCGCGAACGCCGGCGGATTTAATCTCCTGAAGTTTTTCGCGCGCTACATCATCCAGACTGTGACGAATCAATAGGAGATCGCTGTAACCGGTAATAACCGTGAGCAGGTT
>PMSM01000004.1 GCA_003168335.1 Blastocatellia bacterium
AGATTGCCAGCTTCGGTCAGGCGCATCTGCTCCTGGTCGTTGCCGGAGAAGAAATCGCCGATGCGAAAGGTCAAAGCGCCGCGTCCTCTAATCACCTGTCCGTCAGTGCCGTCGTTGGCGATCACCGTAGGAGTCTGCAACTCGTCCTTCGCGGCGATTGTCCAGGACGAGTTCTCTTCCACGGGCCCGATGGTTTGGGCCTGCGGCGCTGACAATTGTTTCGATTCCGCCGGCTGCACGACTGCTGAGTCCTCTGCAACTGTCACCGTGCCTATCTTCTGGGTGAGCTTGCCGGAGATGGTCTTGGCCGTGACGACGCAGACGTAGGAGCCCGGGGCCAAACGCTGGGCCTGCCCATTCTGCAAGTGCCAGTCAAAGACGTTGCCGCCTCTGATCTCCTGATCGAAGAGCTTCTCGCCGCTGGCCGCATAGACTTCCATGTGCATCTGCACCACCGAAGAAGGCGCGGTAATGCGCACTCGGTCACCGGCAGCGCTCGCCGTGATCGTCAGAGTTGAAGTTTGAACCGTGGCGCTGGTGGTCTCTTGAGCTGCTGCCATCGAGAGCAGAGTAAAGACCAAAACGGAGGCGAATATGATCTGTTTTAGACTAAGCATAATGGTGAATCCTTTAGAAGTTTTGTTGCCAGATAAGCGAAGTTAAGTAAGCTCCCGAGCACTGCTCCTCGACATTGTCGCTTAACTCCCCTTGTGAATGCTCCGATCTCAAAACGATTGAAGGACGCTCGAGGTTACCCGGCGATAACCCTGATCCGTTGGCGCAACTCTTCAATGTGTATCCGTTTGATCGAATAACCCGTCGTCAAAGACGGATCGGTGTACGGTGAAGTCGAATAGCCAAGCCGGGTGGCAGCGTCATCCAGATAGGTTCGCAGCTCCAGGATGTGAATAGCTTTTATCCGGCTGCCCGCCGCCAGCGCCGGATCAGTCCACGGCGCGCCACTCAACCCGGCGACCGCGCGCATCGCATCTACCGCCTGACGCAATTCAATAATGTGTTGCGCTTTCGCCGTCGTCTGGCCAACTCCCAGCGTGTTGTCGGTGAAGATGGTCGGCAAATAGGCGAAGGCGTTGGTTTTCGAATAGGCGGTTCCCGATGTCGGCGCTAGATCGATCTGGACCGCGCCGGCATCGTGAGCTGGCGTCGTCACGGTAATCTTAGTCGTGTCTCCGGCGCCGTTTGTGTACAACCATGAAGCCGCAACACCGCCTACCTGCACCGTAGATAAATTGGCAAAGGCGCCTGTGAATATGATCTGCTGTCCGCCTGAAGTGCGCCCGGCCGGCAGCGCTACGCTGTCGATCTGAAGCGCGGGAGTCAGAAAACTCGCGGTCAGGGTATTGTTCGCTCCCAAAGTGAGCATAGCGGTAAGGCTGGTCGTAAAGTCCACGCCGTCACGCTGCCATTTCTGAAAGGTCTTGCCGCCGGCGGTGGCCGGAGCAGTTAGGTTCACAACCTGACCATCATTGTAAGTTCGACTGAATTGCGTGGTGCCATTTCCCGCGCCGTTATTGTCATTTGGACTGACGGTGATGTTGACGCCACTGTTTGGATTCGAAGACGCCACGGTTAACGTCCACGTCGGTGTCACGTAAACCGCAGTCATTGTGTGATCCGCATTGAGCGTCACACTCACATTCGCCAGTGTGTTATTCGTAAAGTCGGCACCGTCTTTCAGCCACTTCTGAAAGTTATTACCGCCCGCCGTGGCCGGCGCAGTTAGACTCACACTCGTGTTGAGGTTGTAGACACGAGTGAATTGTGTCGAGCCATTGCCATTTGCATTATTGTCATTTGGCGTGACGGTTATGTTGACGCCACTGTTTGGATTCGAAGACGCCACGGTTAACGTCCATGTTGGCGTTACATAAACCGCAGTCATTGTGTGATCCGCATCGAGTGTCACATTCACATTCGCCAGCGTGTTATTCGCAAAGTCGGCGCCATCTTTTAGCCACTTCTGGAAGTTGTTACCGCCCGCCGTGGCCGGCGCAGTTAGACTCACACTCGTGTTGAGGTTGTAGACACGAGTGAATTGTGTCGAGCCATTGCCACTTGCATTGTTGTCGTTAGGAGTAACTGTGATGTTTACGCCACTGTTTGGATTCGAAGAGGCCACGGTTAACGTCGGTGTCGGCGCTACGTAGACCGCCGTCATCGTATGATCCGCATCGAGTGTCACACTCACATTCGCCAGTGTGTTATTTGCGAAGTCGGCGCCGTCTTTCAGCCACTTCTGAAAGTTGTTACCGCCCGCCGTGGCCGGCGCAGTTAGACTCACACTCGTGTTGAGGTTGTAGACACGAGTGAATTGTGTCGAGCCATTGCCACTTGCATTGTTGTCGTTGGGAGTAACTGTGATGTTTACGCCACTGTTTGGATTCGAAGAAACCACGGTTAACGTCGGCGTCGGCGCTACGTAGACCGCAGTCATCGTATGATCCGCATCGAGTGTCACATTCACATTCGCCAGTGTGTTATTTGCGAAGTCGGCGCCGTCTTTCAGCCACTTCTGAAAGTTGTTACCGCCCGCCGTGGCCGGCGCAGTTAGACTCACACTCGTGTTGAGGTTGTAGACACGAGTGAATTGTGTCGAGCCATTGCCACTTGCATTGTTGTCGTTGGGAGTAACTGTGACGTTGACGCCGTTGGCGGGATTTGATGACGCAACGGTCAGCGTCCGAATGGCAGTCGCCGCAAAGTCTACGGTCTTCTGATTGGCGTTCAGATTCGGAACCGCCGCGCTCGGTGGTGCAAAGACATAGGCCGTCTTGCTGGCGCTCACAGAATAATTCACTCCGGGCGAGAGATTACTAAAGGAATAGTTACCGCTGGCATCGCTTTGGGTCTGTGCCGCCGATCCGCCTCCGAGTGTAAGCATCACGTTGCTGATCGGTTGTCCCAGGCCGTCCCGGACCTGGCCTCCTATGTCATATACAGCTTGTTGCGACGCGACTGTGAAATTTAGTCCGAGATGGTTACTACTACCAGCCAGGTTCGAAACGCTGGTCGGACTATAGGTGTAGATGAACCCGCCGGCCTGAGGGTCAGGCACGACCTCGTAAGTACCGCTGACTGGCAGGGACGCAAAAATGAAGCTGCCGTCGCTTCCGGTTAATGCCGAACGGCCTGGTCCTGAGTCACTATTCAGATTGACCCTGACGCCTGACACCCCAACGCCATTAGACAAGTGCACCTTACCGCTGATCGACCCGCTCTGGATACCAGAACCGCGCTCCACCAAGTTCCCATCATTCACAATTCCTGATAAGGCGGTGTAGCTAAGCTGCGTAGGAATAAACTCGGCAGACCCATCTCCACTGACCGTGTAGTTTCCGCCGACTGGCAGACCGTCAAAGGCATAATAGCCATTGCTATCGGTAGTAGTCTGGCGTGAAGCGCTGCCACTCAGAAGTATTTGTCGGCCGCTCGCCGGCGGTCCGGTAGGAGTGTTAAGGGTCAAACGTCCACTAATGCGGCTGCCAATACTCCAGCTGAGCACTGTAGTTCCGAAATAACCGACATCCCCGCGGAAAGCATCGACCGCGATGCGATACTCCGTCCCGGCGGTGGCGTTGAAACTTAGCGCGCTCGTCTTCACGCTGCTGCTCGCATCGTCGTTGCCGGCCACCGGTGTCAGCGCGTTGACGCTGTTGCCGGTATAGACGGCCAAGAGCGTATCAGGCGGAGACAAGCCGAACCTTGGATCGGACTCGCTGCCATTGGTGTCAAAGAAAACTGTGCCACTGCTGGGGGCAGTCCAGCGGTACCAAATTGAGGTGTGGCCGTCCAGACCGGCATGAGACGGCTCGCCCGCCTCTTTGGTCGCGTTGACGAGCGTTCCTGTCACCCCACCCGTGGCTCCGCTGATGAATTGGCTGTTGACAAAGTTATCGTTCGGCGGACGATCGTTGATTCCCAAGATGGCGGTGCTGGGCGTCCCCAAGGTCGGGCCCGTCGGGTTAGTAAGGGTGAGGTTCACCGTCTCGTTGCCTTCATTAACCGCGTCATTCTGAATCGTGATGCTAAAGGTCTTAAGGACCTCGCCCGGGCTGAATGTCAGCGTGCCGCTTGTCGCTGTGTAATCGCTCCCTGCCGTTGCCGTCCCGTCGCTGGTCGCGTAATTCACGGTCGCCGCGGAACTGGCGTCGCCCGTTCGCAAGACCGTGATCGTTGCCGAACCGCTGTTTTCCGCTGCACTGTAAACGGGAGCACTGAACTGAAGCGTTGGCGCGATGTAGTCGCCGTTGTAACGCACCAACGCAAAGTCGTCGTTTGAACCGTTGTTGCTATAACCGGCAGCAACAATCTTGCCGTCGCTCTGAATCGCTACCGCATAGGCGACATCATCAGCACCGCCAATCGCGGTGGTCGCCTTCCCAGTGCCGTTAAAGCTCGGATCAAGTGAGCCATTCGAGTTGTAACGGGCAACTGCGAAATCGTTGTTTGAGCCATTCGAGCTGGTGCCCGCCAGGACAATCTTTCCGTCTGCCTGGAATGCCATTGAATAAGCCACGTCGGCGGCGCCGCCGATGGGCGTTGTCACCTTCCCGGCGGTACCAAACGCAGAATCAAGCGAACCATCAGTGTTATACCGAGCCAGCGCGAAGTCGTTGTTTGAGCCGATGGTGCCAAATCCCGCAGCCAGAATTCTGCCGTCAGGTTGCAGCGCTGCCGAGTAAGCCAGATCGGAGCCGCTACTAAACGAAGTGATCACTTTGCCGCCGGTGCCGAAGGATGTGTCGAGCGAGCCGTTTGAGTTGTAGCGGAAAAGCGCAAAGTCTCCGGTCGAATAACCGACGCCAACGATCTTGCCGTCGGCCTGAATAAGCAGCGCCCTGAAAGTCTCGTCGGAAGTGACGTCATTCGTCACCACACCGCCGCTGCCGAATCCAGCATCAAGCGTCCCATTCGGGTTATACCGTGCTACGGCAAAGTTATATTGTGAACCATTCCAAACGGTCCCGCCGACTATTATTTTCCCATCAGGTTGGAGCGCGGCAGCGTGGACGTAGTCGTCCGTCGCAATGGCAGCGCCCGTGACTTTGCCATTAGTACCGAAACTACTATCCAACGTGCCGTCCGAATTGTAACGGACCAGGGCAAAGCGATAGTGCGAGCCATCGGACGTGTATCCCGCGACCACGATACGACCATCAGGTTGAATGACGATTGCCGCTGGATCGTCATGCGAACTACCAAATGCGGTCGTTACAATGCCGCCGGTGCCGAACGACGAGTCCAGCGTGCCGTCGTTGTTATAGCGCGCCAGCCCAAAATCATAGTTCGAGCCGTTGTAAGTGTCGCCGGCGACGACGATCTTGCCGTCAGCTTGAAGAGCGATGGAGGTAATTTGATCAAGAGCTGAGCCAATGGGAGTCGTCACTTTTCCGCTTCCGCCAAAGCCCACGTCCAACTGCCCAGGGACGTCGTTATCCACGATTGTGAGTACGGCATTGCTTTGCGCTCCGAGCGCCGCGCCGTTGGTTGGATTGGCGAGTGTTAGGTTGACCGTTTCATTGCTTTCGGGAAGCCCATTGTCGAGAATCGGAACTATGAATGCCTTAGCGCCTGATTCGCCGGCGTTCCAGGTTAGTGCGCCGCTGGTTGCCGTGTAATCACTGCCGGCCGTAGCTGTGTTGTTGCTGGTTGCGTAGTTAACCGTTACAGCATCGCCACTGCCACCAGTTCGCGTGACAGTAATCGTCGCGCTCCCACCGTTTTCAATTACGCTGAAGGTCGCGCTGCTGAATTGCAACGCGCCAGGATTGGCGGCCACTGGCTGCCAGCAGGGATTGTCATCCGTCAACGCGTTGTTGGTCAGCCGCGTTTGCGAACTTCCGTCTGAATTCATCACATAGATTTCGGTGTTTCCGTCGCGGTTTGATCGGAACACTATCCGTGCGCCATCGGGGGACCAGGCGGCGGTGTCGTTCGCGGCAGTACCGGTAGTAATGCGAGTTTGTCCGGTACCATCGGAGTTCATCACATAGATTTCCCCGTGGCCGTCGCGATTCGTCCAGAATAAGATCTTGCTGCCATCCGGCGACCACTTCGGATGGGAGTCGACCGCTGAGTTATTAGTGACTGGAACCAGCCCACTGCCATCCGCGTTCATCACATAGATTTCATAGTTGCCCGCGCGATTGCCGGCAAAGACAATCTTATTTCCGTCAGGCGACCATGATGGCTCAACAGCAGTCTCCCCCGAGACCGCGCTGAGTTCCACACGATTAGTGCCATCAGCATTCGCTTTCCAAATGCCCACCGCTCCGGTCGATTGATTGCTCGTAAATGTGAGCTTGGTTCCATCCTGCGACCAGGAGGGGGCGTGATCGGTCAGCGCACCGGTGGTCAGATGGATGCGATTGGTTCCATCAGCGTTCATGCTCCAGAGATTGGACACGCCTCCGGAAAGATTGCTGACAAAAACAATCCTGGCGCCATCAGGCGCAAACGAGGGCTCGGTATCTTCGTCTCCCCCACTTACCGCATTATTGGTCAGATTGACGACACCGGTTCCATCCGCGTTCATCAAATAGATTTCATTGTTGCCGGTGCGGTTCGATTGAAAGGCAATCTTCCCGTTACCGTACTGCTGTCTGATCGAGCCGACACCCTGACTATCAGCGATGGTGGCGTTGGTCGGGTTAGTGAGATTAACGAAGTAGGATTCAAGGGGTTCGGTAACCGCATCGGCGTTGACCGTCACGTTGATCGTCTTGGTGGTTTGGCCGGGACTGAACGTTAGCGTGGTAGTCGGAATCGCAACATAGTCTCCCGGCGCAACAGCGCTGTTATTAGCCGTAGCATAGTTCACGCTTATTGATTGAGCGGAAGCGCCCGACAAACTCACGGTGAAGGTCGCTGTCGTCGTCCCGCTCAGGGGCTCCGTCACGCTGAGATCATTGATGCTGATGGTTGGTTGGGTCTCGTTGTCGAGAATCGCCAGTGTGGCTGTGCCGGGTGATCCAACGACCGCACCGCCGGTAGCGTTGCTCAATACGACATTGAGTGTTTCGTTGCCCTCGTAAATGGTGTCGTCGAGAATGGGCACCACGACAGTCTTACTAACCTCTCCTGGATTGAACGTGAATGTCCCGCTGGTTATTGTGTAATCGCTCCCGGCAACCGCGGAACCATCGCCAGTGGTGTAATCAACGGTCACCGTGCCGGTGCTGCCGCCGATCCGATTCACGGTAAGGGCCCCCTGGGCTCCGTTTTCGTTCACGTTGTAGTTCGCCTGTGAAAACTGGAGTGCCTGCGCCACCGGTGCTGACAGTTGCGCGACGACAAAAGGCGAGAGACTGGTAACCGTTTGCGCCACGGCACAAGTCAGACTGCTGCCGTTGTAGATCGTCGTTGGATTGGCGGCCGGAGTCCAAGCCCCGTTTTCAAAATGCAAGCTTCGCAGTTGATCGCATGTCACAGCGCTGCCGATATTTCCTACATTGAACGTAACGGTAATGTTGCCCGTATAGCTCGCAGCAGTGCGAATGTCGTAAGCCAGCACGTTGGTGGGCAACGCATAGCCCTGCGGCAACGGCGGCAATTGGCTGGCGGTCAGAGGCGTGGCAACGGTGTCACCTGATTGCGTGAGATTGTTAAAAAATACGCTGAGATTGCTGGCCGGCGCGACGGTGATGTTTGTACCGTTCGCATTGTACCGGATGAGCGCAAAGTCGTTGTTTGAACCATTGAAGCTATAGCCGGCCACAACCAGTTTGCCATCGCCTTGAATCGCCAAAGCATTCGCCCTATCGTCCCCACTGCCAATCGCGTTGGTAACTTTACCTGTCGAATTAAATGAAGTGTCCAGTGAGCCGTTGGTGTTGTAGCGGACGACCGCAAAATCGGCATTCGAATTACTCACGCTGCGACCGGCCGCTACGATTCCGCCGTCAGCTTGTATTGCCACTGCACTAGCAATGTCGTCACCACTGCCAATCGCTGTTGTGATTTTACCGGTTGAATTGAAAGTAGAATCAAGGGAACCATTGGTGTTGTAACGCACCGTCGCAAAATCAGCATTGGATCCATTCGAGCTGGAGCCTGATGCGACAATCTTGCCGTCTGCCTGGATTGCCAACGCGTAGGCAGAGTCATCGGCACTGCCAATCGCTGTCGTGAGTTTGCCGTCCGCATCGAAGGACGTGTCGGCGCTGCCGTTTGTGTTAAAGCGAGCCAGCGCGAAGTCATAGTTTGTGCCATTGAAACTGTAACCCGCTACCACAATCTTGTTATCGGCCTGGATTGCGATTGCATCCGCAATATCGACAGGGAAGGACACTAACACAAATGAACTAAGTTGTAAGATCACGCTGCCGGCAGCAGAACCGAATGATGAGTCTAGAGTACCATTGGCGTTATACCGGGCAATCGCAAAATACCGAGCTGAGTTACTTCCACTTCCGGCAACATTGGTACTACCCGCAATAACAATTTTCCCATCTGCTTGGATCGACACGGCGTACGCGTCGTTATCCTTGCCCATACCGAGAATGTCGGTGATCGCCTTTCCGCCCGCACCGAACGACCCATCAAGCGAACCGTCGCCGTTATAACGGACAACCGCGAGGTCATCGTCAAAACCGTTAAAGCTGTAACCCACGGCGACGATCTTGCCGTCTCCTTGAACAGCAAGGCCGTAAGCCTCCTCGTTGGCACTGCCAATGGGCGTAGTGACCTTTCCGCCCACGCCAAATGATGAATCCAGAGTGCCATCGATTTTGTAGCGTGCCAACGCAAAGTCCAGGTTTGAGCCGTTGTTGCTGGAACCGGCAACGACTATCTTGCCGTCCGCTTGTATCGCTTCAGCGTAGGCGTTGTCGTTTCCACTACCGATCGGTGTAGTAACTTTCCCGCCGGCGCCGAATGAAAGATCGAGCGAACCACCCGCACGCGCGGGTGTTGAGACTTGGCAAATGCCTGCACTGCCGGCGTTGTAGTTGGTTTGCACCTCGACCGCCGAAAGAGCGCGGTTGTAGATTTGCGCTTCGTCAATCTCGCCGTTAAATGGAGCTCCAAAGGTTCCGGTGATGGTGTAGGCGCCAATTCTCGGATGTGTTGCTACATCAAAAAGCGAAGTAACGTTTGATCCGGAAATTGTCGTAGGCATATCGACGCCATTGACGTAAATCTTGATGGCCTGAGTTGAGGTATCGAAGGTCGCCGCCACGTGGGCGTAAACACTTGCGGCAATCACACTCGGGTTCGTGGAGGCAGATCGGAAAACAGTAGTGCTTTGTTGCACGTTGAATTGCAGACTGCCATTGGCGCTGAGCACGAAATGAAAAGTTCCATTGTCGGTGCTGGCATTCAGATTCGAAATGATCGCCTGTCCTGTACCGACACTGTGAGGCTTGATCCAAGCCTGCAGGCTAACGGCGGTAGTCGGGCTGACGCTGGGCACATCCGGAATATCCACATAATCATTGACCCCATCAAGCAGGAAATTTCGACCGACCCTGCCATTTGAGAACGTCGCGCCATTTTGCAGGGAGGCGTTGTTTCCGTTGCCGGAAGCGTCGGTCGCATTGTCTTCGGCCCGATACCAGGCGACTAAACCCGAGGGGAGAGGCGTGCACAGCGGGACACCACTTAGGAAGTTTGCGACTTGGTTGTTGTTGAGACTGTTGAAAGTCTGGTTGGTCGGAGTGAAAACGTATCCACTCTTGTAAACCGTTACGACATAGTTACCACCGGCATTGGCCGTGAACGAATAATTGCCGCTGGCATCCGTGGTGGTGGTCGCAGATGCTGCGCCGCTCAGGACCAGAGTAGCCCCTGGCAAATTCACGCCGTCAGCCTGAACATTGCCGCTGATTGTGAAGCTGACAGAAGAGAGGGAGGACTTTTCCTTCGCCTTGGACCGAATGATGCCGTCCGCGAGTAAGAGACAGCAACACACGAGCATCACGAAAAACACAGAAATCCAACGCGAGGGGGGCGACTTCATAAACTGCTTAATTATTCTCCGGGTTCGCTTCTATCGATGTTGCTTTTCCCTATGAGTCACCCCAGAGAGTGATTTAAGAGCGAATGGCCATAAAGCTGTTCGAGGTTCCCAGCAAAACCACCACGCCCAAATGCCGCGACAGCGACATTTTCGCTCAGCAGAAGAAACTCAAAAGCACCCCGTAAGGATGACGAGCGCGGCAGTCGGGCTAGTTGTCGAGGCCGTGTCAATCAGTGCTACAACAAGTAGGATCCTCCAGAGGGTGTGAGGACCGTCCAACCATAATTCAAAACGAATACTTCAAAGAAATCTGGATTCTACGTCCAGACGTAACCGTATTCGTTGCCTGACCAAAACTCGGGGCTTCAAGCAACCTCACGGGAATGCCAAAGTTGGCTCGATTTGGGAGGTTAAAGACATCGGCCCTGAGAGTCAAGGTTTCTCTGGCCCTAAGATAAATCTTTTTCATCACCGACAAATCGAGTTCGAGGATACTTCCCGCGCGAAAAGTGTTGCGTCCAATCCTGCCATCCTGCCCGAAAGGCGCCAGCAAGCTCAAGGTGTTCGTCGTAGTCAGCGCCAGTGGCTGTCGCCGATTGCCCGTCACCGCGATCCCATTAGTTGTATCCAGCCGATCGGTGAGATTCCCATCCTGGTTTATGTCGATATTCGTATTTACGGTGAATGGCTGTCCGGTTTGGAAACGGCCCGTGCTCGCGATTTCGACTCCTTTGAAGATTGTTCGGGCGAATTTGCTTTTGTAACTTGTTGGAAACTGATAGTTGAGGTTGTACGCCAGCCGGTGACGGGCATCGAAGTTCGCCGGGCCCCATTCACCAGCGAACGTTAAACTGTTCTGCGGCAAGGCGAACGAACCCGCTAAATCGAACACGTCTGAAACATCATCCGACGCTTTAGACAATGTATAGGCCACCTGATACTGCAGCGATCGCTGGAACCGGCCGCGGAGTTGTAGCTGCAAACTGTCATAGCGCGAACTGCCAATCGTCTCAAATCTGCTGAGCCCGCCTAATCCGGCAACCGGGCGCGCCGGCGAGGAAACCCGCCCGAGAAAAATAGGCACATTAGGTATGCCCGCATTGATCAGGTCAGTGGGAACCAGATTTAGGGCCGGCCCCAAATTAGGCGTGGTGAAGCGCAACAGGTGGCTCCCTGACGTGCCAACATAAGCTGCTGAAAAAACGAGATCCATTGAGAGTTGCTGCTCAACCGTAAACGCATAATGCTGCGCCGAAGGCATTTCCAAACGACGCGCCGGGAGCGTGGGGCTGATTGCCCCCGGAAAAAATGCCAGCAAATCGGGAAGCAAAGTCTGCACATTAAGTTGAGGATTTAGCCGGTTAAGCGTTCCCGGGGCAACGAGCGGAATTGCGAGATTGCCAAACGTCGTGTTGGCTGGATTAAAAAGCTCAAGAAAAGTTTGGTTCTGAACTGAAGAGAATGGCCCGCCACCGAAGTTGAGAGTGAAGAACGACGGAAAGACGTTGCGCGATTGGCTCACCACTGCGCCGAGAATCTGATCGTAAAAAATTCCATAGCCACCGCGGAGGACAGTTACTCGCTTCTGGCCAAACGGGTGCATTGAATAGGCTATGCCAACTCGGGGAGCAAAGTTATTCCGGTCGGGATCGAATATTTTCGTTCGGCCGTCAACAAAACCTCGCAACCCTGGAGCGAGATTCAACAGTGGGCTATTGAAACTATTCTCAATCAGTGAGTGGACTTCTCGCGCGGGTGTGTTGTACTCATATCGCACCCCGAACGACAGCGAGAGCTTGCGGCCCAGGCGCATTTCATCCTGGGCGAAAAAGTTGAGCTGATAGAAGCGCAGGCCGATCTCGTCGGGACCGCCCGTGCTGAGGGTCAGAAACAGATTATTAGGCGCGTCGATGGCAGCCAGGTCCACGGCTCTGATGATCGGATTCGGATCGTTAGCTGTCGGAAAGCGCGGCACCCCGTTCGCGTCAAAGATCAGCCGCGGAGATCCGTTGAACGTGACCAGGGGCCGATTGTTGCGAGGCAGCTCGCTGTTCAATTCGGTGCGGCGATTATCGGTACCAAAGGTAAAGCTGTGCTTTCCTGCGCGCAGGGTTAGTTGATCAGCTAACTGGTAAGTGTTGTTTACGCGACGCTGCGGAAAGTTGAAGACATCCACACCCAGCGGACTGAAGCCACCGACGACGACCTGTCCAATTGACCCTATTTCTTCTTCCACGGTGATGGGTTGTCTAACATAAATCACCGGCCCGGTATTCGCGATTCCCACCGCGGCAGGCGCTGTCATGTTTACGAATTCGGCCGAGTTCAATAAGAAGGGGGCTTGAGGAAAAGCCAGACTGGGGACCTGGAACTGCGTATCACGAACTTCGTCGAACCTGAGCCTGGTTCGTCCGTACGACAGGCGCAACTGATTGAAAGCGGATCGAGAGTCAGCAGCGCTCAGTTTGCTGTTCAGAAAAAAGGAAAAGTTTTGTGTCCGAATCTGTGGTTTCAGCGTCGAGAAGATTGCACCACCCGTTACCGGAATTTCGCGCCAGTCATTGGTGAAGTTATAACGTCCCGTCACCGATTGTTCCTTCCCGCTGATTTTGAAGTTGTCGTCAATCTTTCCGGAGAACACACTGCCGCGCGCACTAGCCGGCAACACCTGAGTGAAAGTATTTACGCCGTAGACGCCGCCGGGATTATTAGCAAAGGGGAAGAGACTGAAGATGGCGCTTCCATTTACGCTGGTGGGAAAGAATGAGGTAGGCAGGCTCGTGAAAGGATCCTGAAAGATTCCCGTTGCGCCAGTTCCAAAAGCGCCTCGCTGCCCAACCGTCGGGACCGCAAAACTCTCTTCACTCGTGGCATTAGTAATTTCCCGCTCAAACGACACGAAAAAAAATGTTCTTTGCTTCCGCAGCGGACCTCCAAGGACAAATCCGAACTGGCCAAAGGTGAACGAATCCTCGTCGCCGCTCTGGTTCCTTACCGTCAGTGGCTGCTGACTGAGCACCGCTCCAAACACATTTCTGGTCTGAATCAGCACATCCTGATTGTTGGCGCGCACCGTGCTGACTGCATTCCCAAAATTTGTATCAAAGAAGTTTCGAGCATTCAGTTGACTGGAGTTGAATGTGCCGTAGACAGTCCCGTGGATCTTACTTCCGCCCGACCTCGAAACAGCGTTGACCTGTCCGCCAAGATTCCTGCCGAACTGCGCGGGCGCAAGCAGAGTGATGACCTGATACTCCTGGATCGACTCGATCGGCTGAGGGATGAGCGCGACGAAGCCCTGCCTTCTTACCCCGATGTCTTCGTCATTGTTGTCTGAGCCGTCGACTGTGAAATTATTTGCCCGCGAGCGCAAACCATTGACGGCGAACTGTCCCGCTGAACCGACACCGGCGCCTACGCCGGGACCGGCCACACTTCCCAACGTTTGCGGTGGTGGGGCTACGCCCGGCAAGAACAGCGCCAGTTCGTCGAACGTCTGTGTTACCGTGATGCCACCGAGCGGAAGCGCGACAATTTCTTCCTCAGCAAATGATCCGCTGCGGCGGCCATCGGTTCGGTTAATGTTCGATCGAATGTCAGTGTCGGCTACGGTAAGCGCGGGCGTGGCAGCGGGCACTGGTGTTCCCGGGGCCGCCGCGGGATCGAGCGATACCGGTACGGGCACGACTTCGCCTGTGTATGTGATTCTGAGGCGCTGAGGTACCTCACGAGTTTGATAACCCGGCATAGAAACACGAACGAGATAGTCTCCGGGTATTAGCAATCCCTGGAAGAAACGACCGCGGTAGTCTGTTTGAAGTCTGAAAACGATGCCCGTTTGTTGGTTGACGATCTCAACATTCGCCCCCTTGAGGGGCACTCCAGTCTGGCTGTTACTGACCGTTCCCTCGAAGGCGCCGGTGACAGTGTCCTGGGCGTGAATGGAGCCTGATGTCCCGAGGACTAGCAAAACCACCGCTACCAGCAATAGGCATTGAGTTATGAGGGGTGAGATGACCAACACAAAATCTCTCTAAACAGTCAACAAGAACCCTCTAGAGCCAAATCAACTTGTTAGCTAATTCTCAGTCCGGGGCTAGAACTTCATTAACATCATCGTTACCCTAACAACCCTGCTCCTCTACTTGGTGTTTGAGAGAGCGCGTGAGGTGTCTACAACATACTTGGGCGAATGCTTAACCGATCATTTAACACCCTGACCGTTATTGATTGTCCGAGAATATAGTTGAAGTCTGTAGGTTTTGCAAGAGTTGGTTGGTGGATTGGAATTACCTGAAAGTCAACATGTTTGGCATCAAAGATCCGGCTATTAAGTTGGACCAACCTCAATGAGTGTTGACCGCACTCGAATCGGATGTTATGAATTTACTGAAGAAATGGAGCGGGCGACGGGGATCGAACCCGCAACATCCAGCTTGGGAAAGTAAATTAAGGAAGTCGCATGGTTGGCATGTGTACTTTAGGGTTCAAGAACCGGCTCAACGTTCAGAGTTCACGTCCCCTCGTGGCAAGACAATAACTTGCATTCGATCCCTCAAGTTGAGAGACCCGCGTAACGCTGATCCTTCTAGTTTTCGCGGCCTCCCATGCGCGCGATTGTTAGGCACACTGCTTTTAGAGTGGCGCCAGCTTCTTAAGTTTGCTCAAAACATCTCTCACCCTTATATCTGAGCGCAAATCCTTCCCGAAAGCGATTGTCGGTGGGTATGCCCTCTCGATCAATAATACATCGGCATCGGCAGCCTGGCTCTGCGCCACCCTATCAACAACAATGACAGGTAGCTCACATGATATCGACGACACGCTGGTATAGAACGCACCCGGGTAGATGCGCTCTCCATTGACGACAACAACAAATGGTGTCCCCGCTACGGGAGGACGCGGCAGACGTCTCAAGGCTTCAAGCTTCAGCCTGATCGCGTGCTTTGAGAAGTCGTAGGCCAGGATGTCGGCCTCGGAAATAATAGGCATACCTGCCAGCGGCAGATTCTTCCACTGTCCCCGCTGCGCAAAGTCCCGCGCATCAACTGGGCCTGCGATCAGGTGAATTGCAAACGTACTCCGCTGCGGTATGGCGACCGCAGAAGTAACAATCAGGAGCGACACCACCACCCACAAAGCCCTTGTTTTCATTGCCCTCCTCGATGTGTGCCAAACGATAAGGACATGTGTGTGAATGTCAGGTCGAGTCTCTACAATGAGCCAGGTGGCTCAGGAGAAAATCGACGATGACAGTTCAGATTCAACCCTCGGCGCGCCGGCAACACTGATCACAACTAAGACAATGCGTTTGGTGCCTTGCTTCTATTCCAATCTGAAATAGAAGTCAACAGAAACAGAAAAACGGTAGTGCTGTAAATCTGTGTTGGTGAGCTAAGAATCGAAGACCGCCAGTTCGGCGCGCGCGGCGGCCTCAAGTTTCAGTACAGGGTAAAGTGGTATTCAAGCTGCATATACATGGAAACCGGATGGCCGTCCTTCATCGCAGGATCGAATTTGATCAGGCGCGCGGCCTTAACAGCTTGTGTAGTAAGACCGTAGCCCAATGGCCTCGTCACGACAAGGTGCGTTACTTCGCCGTTAGACGCGAATACCGCCCTCAGCACAACTGGACCTATAACTCCCGCCTTTCGCGCTGCCTCAGTATACCGCGGCTCCGGTTTGCTCAAGATGCGTGCTTTCTGGGTTACGTCTCTTCCGTTGAAGACTTTCTGATAGTCAGCGTTAGATACTGCTGATGACGTCTCTGTCGCTGGTATGGTAGTTGGCGTCTGAGTTGTGCGCGGGCGCAACCCTTCCAACTGCCCGCGCCACGTCTCGGCATCCAAATCATCCGGACGACTCGCTAGAAAGCTTTCCAGACTCGCCGCAGCTTCGGGATACTGTCGCAGGTTGAAGTGCGCGAAGCTCTTGGTAATTAACGCGAGCGTGAAATTCGGATTGATCTTCAGCGTAGTATCCGCTTCCTCCACAGCCTTCGTAAAAGCGCCAGTTCTGAGACTCGCTTCCGCAATCGCATAGTGCGCTTCAGCACTTTGATCGCCCAGCTCCAGAGCGCGCTGTGCGATCGCTATGGCTTTCTCCGGTTCATTCGCGAGGCTTAACGCGAAGGCCAGTTTTGCATGTGCATCAGCCGAGTCGGGACGGAGTTTGATGAGCTGTTCAAACGCGGGACGCCCACTACCAAAGATGCCCTCACTATTGAACGCTAGTCCCAGGTAATACCAGGCATCCGCATCATCCGGATGCTTATTGACGATCTCTCTTAGCAGTTTAATCGCCTGGGTGGCATCGCCCTGCTTGTAGAGTTGAATCGCGCGCGACGTATCCTGATTTGCCGAGGCATCAGGCTGCTGCGCGTGTACTGTCTGTGATCCACAGATCGGGAAAGAAAAATAAAGAAGCAAAGAGACAAGAACTAACGCACCGACGTAGTGAGACATACGCATACGGCTTCTCCTGTGCGCCGGGATAAACCGGCCAAAAGATCCTGGTTGGGAACGTGGAGTTGAGAGGGTTTGTAGACATTGGGAAAGATTCTTATATCACTGATCGACTTGACTTGCTATGGTAATGGCTTGCCCAGGTAGTGCTCTATTAGCTGTGTTGTTTGAGCGTTCCTCAGGGGTCATGCTCGCCGCTCTTGCGGGCCCACGCTTCAATCCACCCCTCCGGCCAAGCGATACGGCGGCCGCGTTCTTTCGTCGTGGTTTTGGCATGCGGTCGCGCACGATACAGACACAAAGTCTAGCGGATCGGTAGCACAAAAGCCGAGCCTCCTACAAACTGACCTTTAACTCTCGAAACTGTCCAATAATTGGGAGGGTTGCAACGATGAAAGAAGGCAGGTTGATCAATTCCGAGGTGTTTGGGGCGCGCGTTTCTTGTTAGACGAAAGGAATTTTGAGGTACCCAAAGATCACCAGCAGAAGGACCACGATTAGGGTCGCAAGAGCGGCCCAGCGAAGCACAAATCGCGGCGCGGGCAATAACGTGTGGCAAGCGGGACATCGGGTGGCCGTCCCGCTAACTCGACGCCCGCAATCGGCACATAACTTCTTCGGTTTCTCTCTCACGATTGAGCTAAATCCCCCGGGCGCTACGAAAAACAAGAAAGCTCTGCGGTCAATTGCCGCGATTCCGATTTGCTTGACCGCTCATAACCTTCGCCAGCGGCCTTAATCGCGATCACCTTCCCGTCGTTGCCCGTCACACTTCTTACTCCGCGCTTCGCGATTGTCGCTCATCTTTACTATCCCTGGCACACTCTTGACAGAGCGGGCAAGCAGTCGGCTTTTGAGACGTCAAGTGCAGAGCTGAAGTCTTGGCTGGGCGATCAATTATTACTGGCACAACGCTCTGGCCGCACAAAGTGTTCGCTTCGTCTGCGGCAAGCAGATGGTAAACGTCACTAGGTGAGGTTTTGGCGTACATCAGGGACGTTTAGGAAACTAGCGGAACGGGCTGGAGAAAACCTTGGTCGCTTCAGCCGTACAGAAGGCCTTCTTTAGGCAAACGCAATGGACGGCCTCGAATAGACGAGCTCGCCTGTTTTTACGGCACCTCGGCTGTCTCCAGCCAAATTCTTTTGACGTGTGCAAAACTTACTGTCCGGAATATCAATTACGGGACGGCTGGCTAAGCATCCGAGTCATGAAACCCAAAGTAGAAAGATCCACCAGCGGGGAAGTCGGCAAGTGTCTAGACCACCCCCAAGGCTTCCCCGCTGGTAGCGACGGTCCGCTAATCTCCAGTCGGCCGCCACTCTCGAACGGGAAGCCGGCTTTCGGGCAACCCCGCTGGCCTGCTCAGCAATATTCCCATTCGTTCAAACTGTTCATGTCTTCTCGGCAGGTCCTGGTTGTCTCCAGCCAGATTCTTTTGACGGGCGCAAACCTACCTGTCCAGATGTCAATTAGCGAACGGCAAGCTAACCGCCTGAATCACGAAATCCGACATCAAGGAATAACAAGCGGGCGATGAGGGGAAGATGAGGGGCTTACGTGCTGGGACCAAGTCTGACGTAGCTTGAAGTCTGAAGGAGAATTCGCCTATTTTAAAACCGTCCTAATGTCCTGGAGTGGCGGCAAGGATAGAGGGAAAGATTTAGATTTTATTTTTGACTTTGAACAATTCATTTCTTGAAGTTTATCAATGGTTATTATTCCACCGCGGTCATAGTTTGATAAGGCGACAACCGTATAGTTACCGGAGTCAGGAAACCATTCTAGCGCAGAGCTGACTCCAAGATCACCGCCGGTATGCCCGATAACACGCTTTCCAACTATGTTTTCCAACTCAAAGCCATATCCGTAATATGTATCGTCAGCAGCGTACTTACGGAAGAAAGCCTTCTTAGTGAACGTTGCGCATTGATGGCCGCTTCTCAGGCCGCATCACCTCCCGCGACGGCGAGCTGATAGTGGGTTTCGGCGGTCGGGTGGATGCAAATGTCGACGTTTCAGTAGTAACCGTTCAAGGAATAGTCAATGGCGACCTCATCGCTAGCCGGCGCATCGAGTTGGGTCGTGCAGCAATAGTTATTGGCAACATTCGGACGCCTTCCCTGATTATTGCACCAGGCGCTACCTTCGAAGGAACCTGTAAGATGGCCCAGCAACCAGCTGGCGTCGAACTTAGCACGCTAAGTGATGGCGCCCATGATGCTCGCCAACCCGCAAGGTTGGGTGCTCAGGTCGACCAGGAAGATTTCGATCCGCTTAAAAACCCGGCTCCCGCCGTTGTCACACCGATAACGAATCTCCTTCACTAAGAGCTAATCTTGAGGATTGTTACCCGCACGTCCTTCCTTGAGTGATAGGAGCGAAACTTAAGCGGCCGCAGTCAGTTTGTTTTCCGACCTTACTCTCTTTAGCAACTCGAAGTCCGACAGCATCTGACCTGCGCCGAGGACTACCGAGTGTAGTGGCTCATCAGCCACGCTTACCGGGAGCCCGGTCTCGATCGTCAGGCGCTTATCAAAATTCTTAATCAAGGCACCGCCTCCGGTTAAGACCATGCCCCGTTCATAGATATCAGCCGAAAGCTCGGGCGGCGTTTTTTCCAGGGCCATCCGCACGGAATCGACAATCGCCGCCACTGAGTCGGCCAGCGCGTCGCGAATCTCTTCGTCCGTAACGGTAATTGTCTTGGGAATGCCCTCAATCAGATGGCGGCCGCGGACCTCACGCGAAAGGTGCTCATCGAGTGGATAGGCCGAGCCTAATTCGATCTTAATTGACTCCGCGGTTCGTTCTCCGATCAACAAATTGTACTTTCGTTTGATGTACTGAATAATCGCTTCGTCCATTTCATTGCCAGCCAAATTGTATCTCCAGGATCGCGGTCTCAAGGAGCGGGTTAATCCTAGTTATTTGCAAGTGCGCCCTTAGTTAGACAAAAGGGATCTTTATGTCTCCCAACGCCACACGCAAAACAGCGAAAGGTATCTGGAACTGGCCCGTGGTCAGAGCCAGGCGCAGGATCGCGAGGTGTTGGCGTCAAGGAGCCGCTAGTGGCAGGTTGGTTAATTCCGAGGTGCTTGTAGGCGCGTCCTTCGATTAGACGAAAAGGATCTTTAGATACCCCAAAAGAACGAAAAGCACGGCGACTATTATGGTCGCAATAGCGACGAGTGTGAGGATGAGTCGCGGCGTAAGAATTAACGTGTGGCAAGTGGGACATCGGGTGGCCTTCCGGTTAACTCGACGTGCGCAATGGGGCATAACCTCTTGGGTTTGGCTCTCATGAAGGGAGCAAATTCTTCGGCGCCAAGAGAAAACAAGGCTCCCGGTCAATTACCCGGCTTCCGATCTGCCTGACCGCATATGACCTTAGCAAGCGGCCTTAATCGCGATCACCTTCTCGTCGTTGCACGTCACACTTCTGGCTCCGCTTCATCGCGATTGCCGTCATCTTCACGGTCGTTGGCACACTCTTGACAGAGCGGGCAAGCAGTCGGCTTTTGAGACGTCAAGTGCAGAGCTGAAGTATTGACCGGGCGATCAACAATGATTCCTACGACCCTGAGGCCGCATAGCGTGCGCTCCTCGTCCTTAGTAAGCAGGTGATAAACGTCTTTAGGTGAGGTCTTGGCGTACATGAATGACCTTGGGGGAAACTAGCGGAACGGGCTTGAGAAGACCGCGGTCGCTTCAGACGTAGAGAGAGCCCTTCTTTAGAAAGGGCAATGGATGGATTCAAGTCGACGAGTTGGTGTTCTCGTCAGGCACGTGATTGTCCCCAGCCAGATCCTTTTGACCGGCGCAAACCCAACGTCCGGAATGTCAATTACCGGACGGCAAACCATCCGAATCATGAAATCCGACATCAAGAAATAACAAGCGGGGAAGTCGGCGAGTCATGGATCACCCCCAAGGGCTTCCCCGCTGGCAGAGTGACGGCCCGCTCACTCCGAGCCGCCACGCGCCACTCTCGAATGGGAGTCCGGCTTTTCGGCAACCCTGTTTTGCCTGCTCAGGAATATTCCCATTCGTTCTAACTGTTAACGACCTTGGCCCAGTCAATGCGACTGTTTCGGCATTCCTCACCCGGCGGTGTGATCGACTGTTCAAGCCTCACCGCTTGGGCGCTGCGCGTTCGCTTCCCTTCTCGCGCTTCCCTTCTCAAACCGAGGCTTGTCGGCCGCCGGAGGCTATTGCGGCCAGCAACAGCATCCGTCGCTGAAGTCAAAATCTGGTCGGGCATTGATTTTCGTAGGCAAAGACCGAAGTCGTTTCGATTTGGCTACCTCCAATGCTTTCGGCAGATAGAAGCGGGGAAGTCGGCGAGTGCCGAGAGCACCCCCAAGGGCTTCCCCGCTGGGAGAGTGATGGCCCGCCCCACGGGAGGAGTCGACGGCCGCCACTCTCTAACGGGAGCATGGTTTCAGCAAACGGGCATTGCTTACTTCGCTGTGCTCCCATCTTTTCCTGTTCTTGCTAACCAGATAAGGACCTGCTCCGGCGTCACAACCGTGCTACCACTACGATATGAAAGGGATCTTTATGTACCCCAAGAAAACGAGGAACAGGGCAACTATTATTATCGTAATAGCAGCCAAGCCGAGGACGAGTCGCGGCGTAAGAATAAACTGATGACAAGATGGACACTCGGTAGCTGATCGACTAACTCGACCTGCGCAGCGGGGACAGAATTTCCGCTTCCCTCTCACAAATCACCTAAATTCTCCGGGCGCTGCGAAAGCAAGGAAACTTCGGGTTTGATTACCGAGCTTCCAACAACTCGCGGTCTACAATACTTCGGCGACGGACCTTGTCGGTGGAGGTCACGGACATCGTTTCAACTTTCTGAGTCGAAGTTCTCGCTCGCCTATCTCCCACGCGAAGCAGGTCTTCCTATTGTTTTGGTTTCTCCAAGGTGAATGTATCCAGCCACAAGCGTCCGAAGATAGGGCAGGGACCGCTCGGGCAACTCTGGCGCTGTAGACTGATAAGGACAGAGCGAGTGGTATCGCCGGTGCCAAACTCTAGAGTGAGTTCCTGCCAACCGTTCGTGCCTGCCGGTAAAGGGGCTGATGATGCCAGCGCATGAGGAGCACTGCCGGATGCATCCGTCACGACTATCAGAGGCAGGCCCCCGGTAACGATTTCCTCCGTCCGCACGGCAAAGCGCAACTGGTAACGCGTACTCGCAGAAACGAGCACCAACTGGGAAACGACCGCCCCTGCTGGATTAGAGTTACCTGTCCAGTCCACCCGCAGGCTGTAAACTCCGGCGCGCGGCTGGCCCGTATCACGAGAGATCGCCACACCGGGCTGGTCACGCCGCAATTGCCACCCAAACCCGGATTCGTCCAGGTTGATTTCGCCCTCAAAGCCGCCATCCGTGATGGTCCCAAGGCCGCCCTCAATGCCATCCCTAGTGCCATCCTTAGCGTTGCTGCTATGTTTATCCCGTCCGCTGGACCACACTTCATAAGCTTCACTGAAATCTTTTGCCGTAATCAGTTCGGTTACGAGCTCACGACGGCCCGCAGCAGTCACCTCACCGGCCTCGCGAAACAAAGCCACCGCCTCCGCAGGTTTCCCTCGCCTGGCAAAGGTCTTCGCCAGCATCAACCGTGAATCAGAACTCCGGGGCTGGACCGCAGTCCTGACGGCGGCAGCGTCTCCTTTGAGTACTCCCCACGCCAGATCGATCAAGGCCGGCAGCAACACCGGGTCACTCTCCGCTGCCCGCCGCATTTCCGCAAACGCTGCTTCAGTCCGGCCCATCCTCAGCAGGAGGTTACCAAACTGCCAGCGTGGTTGTGCGTAAGCGGGAGCGCATTGAATGGCTTGCTGATAGGCGGCCAGAGCTCCCTGATCGTCACCAGGGTCTTCACGAGTGCCGCCCAGCTTGAGCCATATTTCGGAATCGCGTGGACGTAGCCTGGCGGCCAGCTCTAACTCCTTGACCGCATCGGCCGCGCGACCGGCGTCCACCAGAGCGATGCCCAGCGCATAGTGACTTTCGGGATCCGACGGAGCCAGACGCACGGCTTCCTCGGCTGCGGCCATGGAATTCGGCCGATACTGCGGTGGTAACGAACTAGCGTTGGCGACAAACTGAGAAAGGGTACGCGCCAAGCCCATGCGCCAGGCGGTCCTAATCCCAAAGAGGCAAGCTAGTAGCGCAAGACTGGCTACTAAACAGCGTATTAAGGGGTGACGCATAGACAGACTCTGGGTTTGAACTTATCAAGAGACCGGCAGAAGACCATCACCAAAAAGAAATGTGCCCTCCCATCTAAACAGGAGGGCACACCCTCAACGCGAACTTATTTACTGCCGACTCATACCGGTAGCGTATGGCCCCTAACTAGTGCGGGCTACCATCACGGGCTGCTATTACGTGTCACCACAACAATGACGATGACGACGACGACCCCAGCAGCAACTCCAGCCCAAATCCAACCCTTCTCTGACGGTGTCTTTTTCGGCACCGGAAGGGCCCCAGGCTCGCCCGCAGTGGTTGACGTCTTACCATCCGGAGTAGTGACTGACGACGTAACGCCTGCGTTGGCAGCTACGAATGCATTTCCTGCCGCCACCTTCACGTTGACGTTCGTCTTGTCAAAAGTCACCGTCAGATTAGTGCTAGGTTGAATGTAAAGCGTTCCGGCACTTCCAAGTTGCACAGTAGCTTCGACATTTTCAGGCGTCTGCAGCTGCGAGCCGGAAAGAATCGTCGTACCGGAGTTAGCGCTGTTGCCGTTAACCAGAATTGATTCAGTTTCAGCCAGCATCAGCCGGCCCAGCATCAAGCCGTTTGCAGCAGTAGCGTTGGGTGTCGTTGCTCCGGCCAGGACATAGACCTGAAACAAACAAAGCGCAGCCGCCACGCTGATTATTTTGAAAGTCTTACGAGACACCGAATTCATGTGTGAGTCTCCCTTCGAGACGAGTTCCAAGTTGACGAGTTAGCTACAGATAACACTCAAAAGGCTACCCGGCAACATCGTGTGGGGTCTAAATATAGAGCCGAACGCGCGTACTCTACTACCTCTTATGCTTCTAATGTGTGCGTGGGCAAGCACAATCTGGCCAATTTGTTGCTGGCAATTTTGTGGCTTTGTGGTTTTCATTGGCCCTGAAAATTGAGGGTAATTGTGTGAACTTGGCCCAAGAAACAAAAACGCTTAAGGTGTATATAAGATTCATAGAAAGAAGGGGCCACGTTGACAAGATGGCCCCGCTACCACGTAACTCGTTGACACCTTCTCTATCGGAAGGAAGCGACTGGGGGGACGCCCCCATGATTAACGATCTTTGGTTATTACAGTGCCCAAAAACGGTCAACCGGCAACCAACACGAATCGCAAGCGACTCTCTCAGGCGCGGAAACATTCTACCCCTAAGACACTTTGAGCGCCGGAACTTCTCGACGATCCCTGCGTTCATTGAGTGAACGACTTCCCTTCACGGCATCGACGGCCACCAATTCGAGTTCCACACATTTGCCCCCCCCTACCGCCACCCCAAAAGGCTCGCTTCTTGACCCACATCTTAAGAATTTCCAGCCGCATAAAGCTGTCCGTCACAAAGTCAGTCCCAGTCATTCAAGAGTCGATATAAGACGATTCACTAAAGCCCTGAATACTTTCAACTGCCGCGGACTTTGGCCGCCCCAGTTGTTCGGTACCATTCGATAGTCCGGCGCAAGCCCTCGATGAAATCGGTCTGAGCGCGAAAGCCGAACAGCTCTTTGGCGCGCGACGTGTCGAGCACCCGCCGCGGCTGTCCGTCAGGCTTGGTCCGGTCCCAAACAATCCCACCGGTGAACCCTATTTCTGTGGCAATTAAATCGACGAGGTCGCGAATGCTGATCTCTAGTCCAGCCCCTAGATTTACGGGCTCTCGTCCATCATATTTCTCTGTAGCCAGCACAATACCTTCGGCTGCATCATCTACGTAAAGAAACTCGCGTGTTGCATTGCCGGCTCCCCAAACTTCGACCGTTTGCGCACCGCTCTTAGCCGCGCCGACAAACTTTTTTATTAGCGCAGGTATCACGTGCGAAAATTCAGGATCGAAATTATCCCCTGGGCCATAAAGATTCACTGGCAGCAGATAAATAGCATTCAAGCCGTATTGATCGCGATAGGCTTGGGCCTGCACTAACAGCGCTTTCTTAGCGATGCCATACGGCGCGTTTGTCTCTTCCGGATAACCGTTCCACAAGTCATCTTCTTTGAAGGGTATTGGAGTAAATTTTGGATATGCACAAATTGTTCCGATTTGGACAAATTTCTCTACACCGTGCAGGCGTGCTCCTTCGATCAGCTGCACACCCATCATCAAATTCTCGTAAAAGAAGCGTCCTGGGTTTTCCTGATTTGCACCGATTCCACCAACGACCGCAGCTAGATGAATCACCACCTGTGGCTTTACCTCTGAGTAAAGCTTTTCGACAGCCTCGGCATGCACGAGATTGTACTCTTTGCGGCGGACTACAAATATATTGTCATAGCCCCGTTCAAGAAGACACGCGACCACTCGGCGGCCGAGAAAGCCGTTTCCTCCCGTAACGCATATCCTTTTACCAGCGAGTGACTCTTTCATGGTTCGACTTCAGCAGCTACGCTCTTCAATGGGCCGATTCCGCTTGAGTGGGATCATGCAGTGCAACACAGAAAGTTGAAGGCTAACGCAAGCATCTATGTGGTTTTCGTAGTCTCTGTCCTTCTCTGGTGAGTTTTAACCTCTATACTCAATTGAGGGCGAATAAACTCACGCTGCGCCCCAACGCCGCTGGGGCAAAAGCGCGCCTTTAATCTGCTGCGTAGCTTTTTCTTGGCGAGCAAGTTCAAGATCGTGATCAACCATTAATCGCACCAATTCCTTGAATCCTATTTTTGGCTCCCATCCGAGCGCCCGTCGCGCTTTGGTTGCATCTCCAAGTAGAAGATCAACTTCAGCCGGCCGGTAGTAGCGCGGGTCTATTGCTACAAACTTCTTCCAATCCAGATCTAGATAGCCAAATGCATCATCTAGGAATTCCCTGATCGAATGCGTTTCGCCCGTGGCGATCACATAATCGTCCGGCTCCTCGGCTTGCATCATCAACCACATTGCCTCTATATAATCTGGTGCGTATCCCCAATCACGACGCGCCTCGAGATTACCTAGAAAGAGTTGTTCTTGTAATTTTAGTTTGATCCGTGTGGCCGCGCGTGTGATCTTCCGTGTCACGAAGGTTTCGCCGCGTCGCTCAGACTCGTGATTGAACAAGATCCCATTGCAGGCGAATAGCCCATAAGACTCCCGATAATTAACAGTGATGAAGTAAGCGTACGCTTTGGCACATCCATAGGGGGACCGAGGACGAAATGGTGTCCGTTCAGTCTGCGGCACTTCCACCACGCTTCCGAAAAGCTCTGAAGATGATGCTTGATAGAATTTGGTGCGGAGACCTATCGTTCGGATCGCCTCAAGCAAACGCACAGTGCCCAGCCCCGTCACTTCACCCGTATATTCCGGCACGTCGAAGCTCACGCGCACATGAGATTGCGCTCCAAGATTGTAAATTTCATCCGGCTGAACCCGCTGCAGAATTTGATTGAGCGAACTTGAGTCATTTAGATCACCGTAGATAAGTCGCAACCGTGTCTCAGGTTCATGTGGATCCTGGTAAAGGTGATCAATACGATCCGTGTTGAACGATGACGAACGGCGAATAATTCCGAATACCTCGTATCCTTTGTTGAGTAAGAACTCAGTCAGGAATGAACCATCTTGGCCGGTAATACCTGTAATCAATGCGCGCTTTGGCATGAGGCTAAAATCCTTGTTTAATTAGTTAGCGATCCATAACGGCGCGTGACGCACCCCTGTGCGTCGCTTTAACGTCCGCGGTCGCTATCGCAATCAAGACCACAAAGATCACCGCATTAATGGTCGTTTGTAGTCCGAATTCCACCAGGCTATGAACCGCCACTCCAAACAGCCCTACCAGTGCCCCGGCACACGCCGCACGACGAAAAGAATCGGTTGTGCGTAATTGAAGTCGCGCGCGTTTGATTACCAGAAATACAACCCAGCCGGCCAGCGCCAGACCAATCAGTCCTCCGCTCGCGAGTATATCCAGGTAATCATTATGAGCTTCGAATGGCTTAAATTTCCCCGATCGATCACTAAACTCGTCTATCGACACCCAGTAGGCGCCAAAACCGACCCCGAAGACCGGATGCGCCTTAATTACTTGCCACGTGGCACGCCAGATTTCTATCCGGGGGGTCACGTCACGCCCTGTCGCATTAATTTCGTCGTTCAGTCCGATTCTACTTTCCAGGCGCTCTCCACCCAGCCAAAACACGCTGAAAACTAATCCTATCAACAAAGCGATAATGATTGCGCCGCGCACAACTGAGGAACGAACCGCGCGCAATAACCAGGTTGGCCTTTCGGAAGCCTCTCGCTCCGGCCGGCTCAGGCTATATATAAGGACAAGAAAAAGCATTTGGCTGAGCATGCTCAAGATGCCCCCCTTTGAATTTGTCAGAACCAGCGCCGCCCACAGTAGCAACGCTGGCGCCAGATAAATGAGCATCTTTTCCCGGCGAACGCCTCCGGCGACAATCAGACCCAGCGTCAGCCCTAACCCCATCTCCATCAGAAAGGCAAAGTGGTTACGGTTGATGAACTGGCCGTAGCCCTGGCCGGGCATTAGTCCAGGGAGTACAAAGCCAGCTTCGTGCTGCGTCATCTGTCGTACCATGCCGAACACAGCGCTTAACACAGCAATCCCGATTACCAGATAGATCAACGCCCGCAAGCGATGCCGGGTGTTCGTGTAGCGCAGCAAAAGCCCTAGAGCCAAAACGTAGGCAAGCAGCTTCATCGTGGCAAGACGCGTGCTTTGGGGGTCGAAGCTAATAACCCGCCACACGCCACCTTCAATCTCCGCTCCGATATTCGCCCTGGAGAAAGGCAGCGTCTGCAGGAAAGCGTAAGCGACGAGTGCGAGCCCAGGCGCGAGCAATCGGTGAACGGGTCGCCACCAAGACCCACTCAGCAGACCTTCGATGATCCACAATATTGCGAGCGCCAGGACAATGCACTCAAAGAGCGCTTTCGGCAATGGCCCATTCGCTCCATAAGGAATGGCGGTTAAAACAATCAGCGCTAACAGAGCGATGAATATCGTTACCTCGATCACGCGTGCTATGCGGGTAGATCGTTCTGCATGGGAACCTGCGAACTTGACTGGCACTGTTTGAGACATCTTCACTTCAATTTCCGCCCACAGCGCTGGTCGCAAATTCAGCGGCGGGTGTAACGGTATCACTGGTAACCGTAAGGTGGGCCTCTGGCAAAAGTTCATTGAAGAATCTGCGCAACTCCTGCTCTTGTCCGTCCTGCGACAGAATTGTTAACTGTCGCAGTGCGTGGCGCACTTTTTCATCCGGATAAGTGCCGATCTTGCCGATAAAGATTTTCGGGTGACGCGTCTTGGCGAGATGCTCTTCCGTCATTTCTAATTCCTCGAAGAGCTTCTCACCTGGCCGTACTCCGGTAAAGACGATATCAATGTCTTCGAAAGGTTTAAGTCCTGAGAGAGTGATTGTGTCTTTGGCGAGGTCAAGAATACTTACCGGCTCACCCATGTCCAGAATATATATCTCTCCTCCTTGCGCCATCGCGCTGGCTTGTAACACCAGTTGAACCGCCTCAGGTATAGTCAGGAAATAACGCACCATGTCCGGATGGGTAACGGTAACTGGTCCGCCCTTACGAATCTGTTCCCGAAAGATGGGTATTACCGATCCTGCCGACCCGATAACATTTCCAAAACGCACGGTGACAAAGCGGGTGTCAAAATGCTGCCCTAAATTCTGTGCCACCAACTCAGCTACTCGCTTCGAAGCGCCCATCACCGACGTAGGACGAACTGCCTTATCGCTGGAGATTAGAACAAACACCTCGACGCCAAACTCACCTGCCAGTTCTCCCAGCAAGTTCGTAGCGAGCACGTTGTTCTTTACCGCCTCCATAGGATTGGTTTCCATCATCGGCACATGCTTGTGCGCCGCGGCGTGCACCACTACTTCCGGACCATAGTCCTTGAAAATGGAACGCATTCTTGTTTCATCACCGACGTCGGCGATTAGCGGCATAATCGACAAGGCCGGCCAAAGCTCCTTGAGTTCACGGTTGATATTGAACAACGCGAACTCGGCCCGCTCTACCAGAAGCAGGCTGGAAGGCTTAAACCATGCCACCTGGCGCGCTAGTTCCGAACCGATCGAGCCGCCGGCCCCGGTCACCATCACTACTTTGCCGGTCAAGAACTCTTTTATGTTTTCTGCTTCCAGACACACCGGATCTCGCCCCAACAGATCTTCAATTTGCAGGTCGCGAATACGACTGATCCCCACCCGGCCATCGAGAATTTCGTACAGCCCCGGAATGATTCTTACCTTAACGGGAATCTCTTCACATATTTTGACGATTCGGTGAATGCTTTGCCGCGAAGCCTGTGCGATGGTGATCACCACGTGATCAATTTGCAGAGAGTGAACCAATCTGGGCAAAGCGTCGGTGGTACCCAACACCTTATGTCGTTGCACGACCGACCTACCTAATTTCATGCGATCGTCGTCAATGAATCCTTTGATATCGAGATCGAGATCACCACGCCCTTCTATCTCTTTAGCAGCGAGGACTCCAGCCTGTCCGGCGCCAATCAGCAATACCGGCAACTTGGGCTTGCCATTCCTCCCACCGTTGCCGTTTCCAGTTCCCTTCACTTGCTTTCGTCGCTTGGCATGCTCGTAGACTGCGCGGCGCAACATGCGCAATCCGAAAGTCCCGCCGAAAGCCAGCATACTGTCAATAAAACCAACTGAAAACGGAACCCGCCACGCCTGATGGGCGTCAGATAACGTCCCCCGCAGCAGCACTACAACCAGCAGCGAGCCCAAGGCAGCATAAAGAAATGACTTTATGTGCGCCATGTCGGTGTAACGCCAGATGAAGCCCCGTCCCCCGGCAAGGGTCAGCGCGAGAAACTGGAGCAGCACCACAAAGGGAATTTGCACCAGTACGTAATGCCAGTCTTTTCGAGGGATCTGGAAATCGAGGCGGAGCATATACGCAATCACAAGTCCGGCCGCCAGAACAGAAATGTCGAGAATCGTTTGTGTTCCCGCAGAGACGAAATGGCGCCGGAAACGTTCTAAAGCGCTGTCCGGGCGCGCTCCCACACTTTCTTGTATGAATGAAGCTTTCGAGATCATTGCTGAGGCTCCTTACGGGCTTTGAGGCAGCTAAGGACAGACCACTACTAACAATCCGATTCCGGTCAGTAGAATCAGTTCGTCGAAAATCATGATCGGGTAATCGAACAAAGCTAGGCTCAGAGAATGGCCCCGAGTCCGTCGCGGTGGCGC
This sequence comes from Blastocatellia bacterium, assembly GCA_003168335.1. Lineage (GTDB taxonomy): Bacteria > Acidobacteriota > Blastocatellia > Pyrinomonadales > Pyrinomonadaceae > UBA11740. Next base: position 29,895 of record PMSM01000004.1, read on the forward strand.
TGGCGGACTGGGCCGAACATCACGGCATGACTTTGGAGTTCATCGAACCAGGCTAATCAATGCAGAATGGTTCACTGAAAGACTCAGTCGCAGCTATCGGGAACCAGTGCCGGACATGTTTGTGGTTCAGACTGTGAGCGAAGCGCGAGAGCGGACGGATATGTCGCTGAAGGAATGCAACGAAAACGGCTACACGAGTCTATGAGCCACATGACGACTCAAGGAATTGTTAACGCAAAGGCCCGAAGTCTCTAGTTATGAAGGGACACAACATGGGGAGGGTTACACGCGAATCTAACCGGATGTTCTTTGAGGAATCACCACCGCCGCAACCGTTCGCAATAACACGTTGAGATCACTGCGCCAGTTTCGCGTTTCAAGGTATGCAACGTAACCCTTCAATTTCAACGGCTGCAGCTCCTCCACGTAATACTTCTCCGCATCACCGTTAACCTGTGCCAACAGCCCTTCTTCGTCTCGAAGCTCTAATGTAACGGGATCAGTTATTCCTGGTCTGGCAGCCAAAACGGCTTGCCAGATCGGATCGTCCAGTTTCACATAGCGCGGCACTTCAGGACGTGGGCCAACGAAGGCCATATCACCTCTCAGAACGTTCCACAACGTCGGTAGCTCATCGATTTTCGTACTACGTAGGAATCTGCCCGGCCGTGTGATTCGAGCGTCGCCGGCAGTTGTCACTTGCGGCCCGCCATTCGAAACGCGCATGGTCCGAAGTTTATACAAGGTAAAGGTGTCGCCGTCTTTGCCCACACGCTTCTGCCGAAACAGGACGCCGCCTCGTGACGTCAGTGCAACGGTGAAAGCGGAAACCAGAAGCAGCGGCGCCGAAAGAAGCAATCCAATCAAAGACGCCAGTACATCAAAGCTGCGCGGCAGCCCGCTCCTCGGTTGGGAGGCTCTCCCCGCCTCCCCTGTGTCTCTGTGGTGAAGGTTTTTCAATTGCGCCGCTTTTTGGGCGGCATCAAACCGCAATGCTGATTTCGCGTTTCGAAGTTGCATGCTCCTTACAAATCGCTTTGACCGTTTCGACTACGTATTCCGTTTCAGCCGCCCGCATGCCGGGGAAGATAGGCAAACTGACCAGCCGCTCCCACACGCGTGTGGCCACCGGAAAATCCTCCGGCCTCCAACCGAATGTTTCCTGATAGTAAGGATGCAAATGTAACGGCCTCCAGTGCACAGAACAGCCGACACCGGCTTGTCTTAGTTCTTCAATAAACTGGTTGCGATCAATCTTCAGTCTCTCGAGCCGTAATCGAATTGGAAATAGATGCCATGCGTGAATACGATTCGGATAGTCGGGTGGCAATTCGATTTCTTCGATGTCCGCGAATGCCTCCAGATAATTGCCGGCGATTCTTTCTCGCTCCAGGCGCATCTCTTCCGCTCGTGCGAGTTGGTGTATACCAATCGCTGCCGCGATGTCTGTGAGATTGTATTTGAAGCCCGGCGCGATAATCCGGTAATCCCAACTACTGCCACCTGAGTATCTCTCCCAGGCATCATGCGAAAGGCCGTGCAGTGACATCAAGCGCATGCGCTGGGCCAACTCCTCATCGCCGGTGACGGCCATGCCTCCTTCACCGGTCGTTATGGTCTTGTTCGCGTAGAACGAAAAACAAACGACCCTTCGCTCTCCGTCTTCCATCTGCCCACATCGTTGCCACGCCTTGCCTTCATCCGTTCTCCAGGCGGCGGGAAAGGCATGGGCTGCATCTTCGACAATCCACAAATGATGGGCGGCCGCCAAGTCTCTGATTGCCTTGATATCCATCATCATCCCGCCCACATGAACTGGCATGATGCCAACAATCTCGGACGGCTTTCTGCTCTGACGATCTGTGTAATCTGTGTAATCTGCGGATAACTGCCGAGCTGCATCACCCAGGTCCATATTCAGAGTGATCGGATCACAATCGACCAGAAGAGGAATGGCGCCCAGATAACGGACCACCTCAGCCGTCGCGGCAAACGTCATAGCCGGCACCAGCACGCCCTGGTCCGGCTTCAGTCCCAATGCCTCCACCGCCAGGTGCAAAGCTGCCGTGCCCGAGTTGACGGCAACCGCCCTTGGGGCGTTTACGGCCTTTGCAAACTTTTCTTCGAAAGTCTTCACCCTGGCGCCGCTCGTCAGCCATCCCGACTCTAAGGTCGAGACAACTTCGTCGACCTCGGCGTCTCCGATCAGAGGGCGAAAGAAAGGGACTTGCATTTTCGTTATGGAACTTCGACTGAAATCACAATCGGGGGAGTCTACGAGAGAGGAATATTCTGCAATAAATCAGCTAACAGCCAACGCACCGCGCAAACTCTTATTCGAAGCATCTTATTTTGGGGCCGGTGATAATCCAGTCGGGACGCAGGGTGTGAAGAACTTAGTCTAGAGTTCCTGTCCGCTTAAGAATGGAGAAAAAGAGAGAAGGTATTACGCACCTCTTGCTTTCTTTGGCAGAACCATCAAGTATTCGTTCATCGCTCGCCCCTCGGGCGTAATGAACGTATTACTTAGCTGAAAACCTAGTCGTTGGTAGAAACGATTGACTGGTTCATTCTTGACTTGATCGGTTGTCAGACAAACCGACGGCGAGCCGCGTTGTGATAACTCCTCGCAGAATGCCTTGACCAATTGTTGCCCAATCCCCTTACTCACGTAATCGGTGTGCACTGCAATAGACATCAGGCACGCTTCGCCCGTCGCCTTGTTTGCTTCAGTTGGTCGATGCAGAGCCCTTACCAGGCGGAAGAGTATTGCCGGCCGTTTGATCAAAGCCTTCAGAGCGCTGAAGGCAAACCGCCACTTTCGCCTGGCAATCAAGGATTGGTAAAAGCATTTTTGATTTGTCACACCGGCCACGAAACCCCGGACGCAAATGTCAGAGGCGGCCACCAGGATAATACCTTTAGAGTCTTCATAAATACTCTTGTACAGCAACTCAAGAAAATCGCGACCAAGAAAAGTCAAAAAGAATCCGGGAAAGCTTCGTAGGTGTATTTCGACAACCTGAGATATTTCATCCGAAGAAACCGGACGCACATCCATTTGAGGGTGATGTTCGATCTTCACCTTCCCGTCACTCTCGATCCCCTCTTTTCGGCCCGCCATTTCCAATACATCAATAACTTTTGGCAGGCAAACCTCACGGGTGAGGTTTCTTAGAGCATAGGCCCGCCCCATTTCGCCCCGACGGATTAATTCCAGAGTATCCATCGTCATTACTTCCCTGATCTTGGTGGCTAGCAGATCGGGGCTGTCCGGCTTAACCACCCAACCGCAAGTTGACTCTTCGATGATTGTGCCCAAATCGGAACGCGGATGCGCGTTAGCAATAATCGGTCGAGCTGACAACATATACGAGATGAGCTTTGAAGGAAGTGAGGCCAATGATTGAGAGCCGCTGGTTGGAAGAATGAGCACGTCAGCAGATGCTAAAACCATTGAGGTTTCGTCTTTTGCCCAGGGGCTGTGGAAAATAATTCGGGGACACCCTAGCTCCCGAACTAACTCCCGGCATGCGGTCACGCTACTGCCTTGACCCGCAATAACAAGGTAAAGATGTTCAATGTCTCGAAGACGATGAAAGGCCCTTATGATGGTATCAACGCCCGCGGCAGTTCCAACATTTCCGCCGTAGAGGATGACAAATGCATTCTGTGGGATATTCTTTGCTGCTCGAAACATTGAGGCCCGAGCATCGTTCGGGGTTACAAGCCCGCTATCCGCCCAGTTTGATATCACTTGGAGACGCGACGGATCTACGCCGCGTTCGCGACGATACACTTCGGCGAAGCTTTCCGAAATCACGATCACTTTTTGCGATCGGCGAGCTATGATTCCGTCGATCCACCGCATGCAACGTGACACCAAGTGGTCCGAGCCGAGCCGCCCCTGAGAGATGAGGGACTCCGGATATATATCTTGAATACTAATCACCATCCGGATTCCGCGTAGTCGCGCGACCGCCGACAGTATCCCCGTGGCGATGATGGGCCAGCTATTCGAGTAAATCAGGGCGGGGCGGCGAGTAGTCAGGGCAATCCAGCCTGCCGTCAGACCAAAGGACAAGTTCTCCATCAGTCGGCTAAATATACGAGACCTTCTCGAAAGAAAAGAAAAGCACCTGATCAATTCAACCCCTTCCCGCGCTCGTTGACGCTTAATGAGCCGCCGCGTATAGCCTGCGTACAACCTGCCCGCCGGGCGACTGGGGAACGGAGCCACAACCGTCACCGTGTGCCCCCTGCGATTTAGACCCACGACAATATCGGAACTAGTTTGACTTGACACTACCGGTTCAGGCGGAAAGACGGATGTTACAATCAAGACACGCATGCAATTATCGTAAGGCAACTGCACCTTCGTTCGTCCGCGCGAGTTCTGGCAAGTTTTGCAGACACAACTCGAGCAAATCCACGCACGATACAAACTGATGATTGAAACGGGAAACGCTCAAACGCCTTGACCCGGGGATGTGGCCCATTTCACTTTTGGCTGTTGCGCCGTGAACAACAAAGCACTGCCTGATTGCAAAGACAGCAAGTTCCGGGCCCGCGTTGAATAGACAAAAAGAACCCATCTCCAAAGCAAAAGAGTTAATATTTGTACAACCCAAATGACCCAGTTTCCCTCAAATAGGGCGCACCAGGAATAAATTAGATACCATTCGTAATGCACACGTATCTCAGCCGAACGAGTTCCCGCGAAATAGTTATCGAATATCCCTATGCCATATGAGATGACAGGAAGGACAAGCCAATAAGCCCAATCCGAAGTCCCAATCAACAAGGAACCAAAAAGGGACGGCGACGCAGCAGTGAAACCGTAAGAATAGAGGGAATTGATCGCGTAGGCAGGATTGATAGGTTTACCAGGCCACAAAAACCCGGGGACGAAACTCAAAATGACTCCTCTCAGGTATTCTTCACGAAACGCCTCGCGCCAAGTCCCCGATTGCTGAATAACAGCCGCGACATCTTGCTGGGTGAACCTACCTAGAGCTGCCGAGATTGCCTGCGTCAAGTCGATGGAATCTGTCTGAAAACGATTCCGGACAGAATACAAAAGGACAAGAGGAATAGACAATGCAAATAAGGGCAAAAGAAGTCTGAATAGATATCGAGATTGCCTCAGAGTTGGTAAACTGCGGTAACGTATTAGTGTCCAGACAGTCATCAGCAAAAAGATAGGAGCCATACCCTTTGAGCCAGTGCCAACAAAAAGGACAATGGAGATACCCACGGCGCCCAAACCCAACCAAATGTTGCTGAGAAAAAGAGGAATAGAAATGCCAGAGAAAAGGGCAGCAAGCAGGCTCGCAGTCAGAAGCCCTCCCACGACTAAATCACTCTCACTCCGTGCTGTTAGAACGCCAAAATCCGTATTTCTGAATGGATTTAGATATATTGAACCAAGAACAAGAAAGCCCACAATGATATACGGTGTTCTGGCGAGAGATAACGTTTTCATTACCATTGGGGCGGCAGCATGCTCTGCCCAAGGTTTTTTGACCCGCCCAAATTTTGAATGTGAGCCAGCAAAATAAAACACAACAGTTAGGCAAACAGACGCACACCACCAAACTGTGGCAACAAGGTAATCTAGAGCTCCAATTTTCCGAAGCGCGGTCCAATCATACGTCAACTCGCGCAGAGCATTTGAAATAGCGCTAGCGAGGACATAGCCTATTAGAACGATCAAAAAAGGCACCTGCGATATCGGAGTTCCCCGTTTTCTCAACCGAGAATAGATAACCCCAAACAAGACCAGCCCAAACACTATCTGCATCAATTGCAATTGCAGATACGATATCTCCATTTCACCTCCATCTAAGGACCGCAACAACCGTCAATGGATCACTACAACAATGGACCATATGTGCACCGAACAGTATTTGAGATCTCAGGAACCTCATATCGCCGCACAATACTGCGTTGATTTGAAAGTAAACCTTCTCGCTCTGATTCCGAGCCTAAGATTTCAACAGTCCGTCTCCAGAATTCACTCGTCCGAGATCTTGGAACCATACCATGTCCCTCAAGAACGCTTTCTGTGCCCCCACATTCAAGATAAAGTGCTGGGGTACCTTGTGCGATTGCTTCGCAGACCGGCAATCCAAAACCCTCGTGCAGTGACATGCTTACATACAACCATGACCTCTTATATAAGGCGTGTAACTCTTGGGAATCTACTCCGCCGCGTCTCCAATCTATTCGCAGCCATGGATGGTTGGAAAGCGCAGCGACCTTACGTTCAAAAGCCTTGCCGAAGCGGCAGCCCCGTTTTACCTCGCCCACTACAATCAACTCCGTGGGTGCCGCTAAGCGCTCCGCAACCCAGGCCATTTGCTCCAGCAAAACGACGCAGTTCTTATTCGGTGCAATACGTCCGTTAAAAATTGAGGAAAAATACTCTGTTTTTGACACCTCACCGACACTCTCAGCAACAACAATATTTGGACAGATCGATACATCAGCGAATCCAAATCGTCTCAGTTCCTGGGCATTATATTCGCTAACAGCAATCCATTTACATTTCTTTGGTAATAGCAGCAGCTGGAGTCTTCCTAGTAGCGAACGCCCCGCCACAAGAGGCTGCGTTGTCCAAAAGAAGCGTGCAGGTGTGATATTGTGATAAACAAAGATAGTCTTTGGGTTATACTTCACTCCTATAAGGTCCGGGTCAAATCCGCCATAATGCCAGATCAGGGACATACCCGAACCGTTAAGCCCCTTCAAGGCATGCCGAGATCCTTCCATCGCTGGGTGTAATATCGGAGTGCTGACATGCAGCTGCTGGGAAATAGTTTGCGCTAGAAGGTGAGCTTGCAGGAATATGGAATTGAAACGGGAGGAAGTGCCCACCCATGAATACACTGCACGATCAGATATCACCTGAAAACCATCCACTTGGACATACGCATCCAGATTACGGTCAAACAAGAGACAGCGTGATATTCATACTAACTACCTACCAATATCCAACCCTTTTGTTACACGCGTCTTCGGCTGCAGACTATCGCAAAACTCGCAGCTCCCGCAGTACGCTGATCGGAATAACGCGAATCGGTTTCCACGCTTCTTTGAGCGTTATGGTCAGCCATAACAGAAATCTCTCACATAGAGTGAGGGAGGTCTCGCTCGCTATTAGCTTTCGCATGTTTGAATAATATGCATGGTTTCGCACGAGGAATAGCAGCAGGTTCCCTCTGTGACCGGGCTTCCGCTGCGTTAGGCGTTGCCATAGATAGCACATTGCTGGCTCGTCTTGGTGCACAACGAGCGAACGCACCCGGTAATGAAATAATACTTGATCGACTATCACAAACTCCCACCTTGCCAGGAGACGTAACAAAGTCAGGATGTCTTCCCCACAGTAATCTGCACCAGGCACAGAGATCATTCCGCCGATTTCCAAGAGGGCTTCTCTCCTCATCAAACCATAAATATGGTTCGCCTTTTGAGTCTTTGCCTCATCGGATAAAGCCATATGAGCAAACTGCCAAAACTTGGAACGGGAAAATACATCTGCCCAATCCATTTCGAACGTTCGTATCAAGCGACTGTCTTCATCTATATTGATAAATCGGCAGAAAGCCAAAGCCGCCTGCGGATTCTCATCGAGAGCTTGCACCAAACACGCTACAAACGAAGATTCCCATCCGTCATCATGCGCCGCCCACATAAAATATCGTCCATTGGCAAGCTCAAGCACACGATTAAAATTCGCATTTGCCTCTAGCTCCACCTCATTTGGACAGTAACGTATCCGCCGATCTATTGCCGCATATTCTAAGCAGATCTGCCGCGTCTCGTCCGTCGAAGCATTGTCAGAGATGACCAACTCAAAGTCGGTGAAAGTTTGATCCAACAGTGAGTCCAGCGCCTGCCGGATGAACTTCTCACCATTGTAAACCGGCATCCCAATGCTGACTTTGGGTGAGTTACGATTTGTGGCAGGTGATTCCAGAGTGAAGACATTACTCTCAAGTACCATAGCCCGGCCGCCATCTCCCAATTTTGCCGAACACCCAGAGCCGAATCTGGGGTGTGGCTAACGCAGCTGAAGTTAGAGCCAGAGCAAATACTATCATTAAGCTAACTAGTACGATCGGCAGCGATATGAGATTATGGATCAGCAAACGCCCCATACCAATCACGCTCAATGTCGCCACCATCGGCAAACCCACATCTTCAAAATACCATCGCCATTGCTCGCCTTTTAGCAACCGCCGGTGCATGATCTGAAGTTGGATAAGCACATAACCGCTGTTCAGCGCGATCCAGACCGCCGCTGCGCCGACCGCCCCATAATACGATGTTGCAACTACCAGCAAGGGTATCAAGACAACTACCGAAATCACATTGGTGTAAAAAGCAAGGCTTGTCCAACCGTGAGCCAGTTGGAGCGCATACGGCAAATTCATTAGACCGTTTAGTGCCGTGCCAATGATCAATAGGCTCACCAGGAAGTGAGTGTTTGCAACCGTGACCGAGTTTTGTGTCCAGACCATAAGTATTTCGCGAGCAAACAGCGCCACGAATATTGCTACGGGCAAAATGATCACGGACATCAGTTGGCAACTACGGTGGTACAACTGCTTCAGTCCTTCTACATCCCCCAACGCCGCTCGCTGCGAAAAGCTAGGGAACATTGCCATGAAAACCGAACCCGTCAAGGTTGTGAGACCGTTAGCAACCGTCCAAGCGAGGGTATAATAACCAAACAATTCCAGCGACAACATCTTGCTTAGGATGATTTTGTCTAATTGAGTCAGAAGCAGAACTGTAATAGAGATACCGCTCATGCCGATCGCAAAACGCCAGACCGAATGCCAGATAGAGACTCGAAATCGAGCGCGTTCATGACCAGCGGGTAGACTGCGCCACAGAGCCACAGCCATAAGCCCGGTGCTCACAGCACTCACTACAACTTGCCACCTGAAAAAGGTCAGAATCGTAGGCGACACCAACCAGAGCACCATTACCCCACCAGCAAATCGAAGTGTGTACCAAATGGCATTCAGGATATTGAATAGGACTTGCCGCTGCAAACCCAGCAATCCGCCGGAGTAAAAGCCCAGAGGGAATTGAAAGGCCATCACCAGCCCCATCAATATTACTGACTTTCGAACAGCTTCCACGGATAGCGTGCCGGCCTTAATCCACCCACTGGAGATAAAGGGAGATAGGATCAGAACTACCGCTCCGATGCAGAAGGCCAATGCCCAGTAGACTGTCTCTAGCGTACGCACCAGATCGCGCATATCCCGCGATTTTTCGGGTAAAGCCGAGTAGCGGGCAAGCTCGCGGTTTAGAGTTGTAGTCAAGCCAAGATCCAGGAGGAGGAAGACAGCTTGTAGCGCCGTGAAAAAACCTACCAGGCCATAAGACTCGATACCCATGAACCTGATGTAGAGCGGGATAAAGGCAATGCCCATCAGCGCCACCCAGCCCCTGCCCACAAAGTTGGCAATCAGGTTACGCTTGAGCTGGCTCATCCGATTTTTTTAACCATGCGCCCGGCCAATGGGTAATGTTCTCAGTCAATTCGCTTTCGTTGAAGGGCCACGCGGGTTGTTCCAAGACAAAATCCGGATGACTGGCAATAAACTCGGCGGCGGCAGCTGCAGGATGATCCCACTTCCACTCGGCGTTGCCTTTCGGCGAATCATATAAGTCTTTCATCAACCCGTCCGTGGCCACGATATAGGAATCGGTCGTGACGAGATCACAGTAAGCCTCGAGTTCCTCCGCCACATGCTGTTTGCTGTGATTTGAATCGAGGATGACCAGCACAACTTCATTTGATTTCACTAGTGAATGCACCTGTTGCACAACGTCCGCTGAAGTCGAGCTGCCTTCGATCAATGTGATCAAGTGACTCATTTCATGGGTTTCAATGGCGCGCCGGTTGGCGGGCCGGATTTCAATATCAATTCCCATCACGCGCCCGCGCTCCATGACCTTGCACAGGCTGGCGTAATAGATCAATGAACCGCCATGCGCGACGCCGGTTTCGATAATCACGTCCGGGCGCACCCGATAGATGACCTCCTGCACGCGAATCATATCCTCCGGCAATTGCACGATGGGCCGCCCCAGCCAGGTGAAGGTGTAGGGATATTTTTGATTCCACCCGATTTTCAGCCACTGCTCGGAGATCAATTGGAAGGCTTCTTTGGAATACAGTTCAAGAACCCTGGTTTCTGCCTCGGTCTCGCTGGTGAGCTTTCCTTCAGTCGTGTCAATAATCAGTTTCATAACTGTTCGACCAGCCGCACATCGGCTTTGGCCGCTCGCAACAAAGCCAGGTTCTCTTCGCGGTAATTTGGGTTCATCAAAATTGCAGTCGAAACGCCGCGCGCAGTCAGCGCTTTATAACTCACAATCGGATGGCCCGTGCCGGGCACGTAATGACCCTGCTTCAATGGATTCAGATCGACGACACAGTCTATCAACTGCCGCGATCCGTCAATCAGATTTGCGAAGGTTACACCTTTCGCGCCCGCACCCCAGAGCGCGACCTTATTTTCAGCGGCGCACGCGCGAATCTTCCGGCTCCAATCTTCCTTCAATTTCGCTTCTGACTGCGCGAACCTTTCCGCCTGGGCTACTACGGTGCCGGGTCTCTTGTCGATGCGCGGCGTGGTTTTGGGCAGCGTTGCTTCCAACCACAAATACTGTCCCTCAAATACATGCTGCACGCTCTGAACTTCAAAACCGGCAGCTTGAAACGCCGTCGACAGCGATGAGCCGGAGAAGTAAGAGCAATGCTCGTAAAAGAAATCCCACACGACCAGGTTGGCGAGTATCCATTCAACACACGGCGTCTCAAAAAAGATTCGAGCCTTTGGAGTGCGCGTCAGAGCTTTCTTAATGTCATCGAGCAGTTGGAGCGGGCGCGGAACATGCTCGATAACATGGCGGCAGACAATCACGTCGGCGGACACATCGGCACATTCTGAGTCATAGTATCGCGTGAAAAACTTTAAGCGGCCGTCCAGTTCGCTTTCGGCTCCCCGGTAACTGGGGTCAAAACCATAGCCGCGGTTGCCCGCCCCATCGTAAGCGACCAGCTTGCGCAGGAACGAACCATTGCCGCAGCCGACTTCAACCACATGACAGTCACGAACGTCTTGCTCCACGATCATGTGCCTGACCAGCCCGTCCAGGTATTCATTGAAAGATGGCGAGCAAGCCTGAGTGTTCTCGTAGTCTTCTCCATACATGATCTTCCGCGGATCAAAAGCGCAGTTGAAAATGAACCCGCAGTCGTGGCATGCAACCAGAACCAGGTCCCCGCGCGGAATGTCCATTGCCGCGGCCTGGTCGCACATCAGCAGATTTTGGTGAACCGGCACCTGCTCGCGAGACAGAAACTCGCTAAGCGAATCCGAGGCGCACACAGGACACATAATTAGCTGGCCCCTTCTTGCTGAAGCTTCCACCAGTTGATGGTCTCGGCCAATCCACCCGTGAGATCGTACCGCGGCGACCAGCCGACTTCATCACGCAAACGAGCAACATCGGCCAACAAAGCAGGCGGCTCATTGACCGCAGCAGGAAGCGCGTCCAATTTCACTAAATCCTGTCGTCTCAAATTCTGAGCGATTGTTTCAATTATTTCCTTCAACGTAACTCCATGCCCTGAGGCAATATTAACCGCGCCAGTCACTTCTGATTCCAACAACTTCACGAAAGCAGCAGCAACATCCTTCACATAGAGAAAATCACGAACTTGGTTACCGTGTGAGCAGCGTGCTGGTTCGCCCTTCAATATAGATTGAACTACAGATGGGACTAAGCGGTTAGGATATTCATGTGGCCCGTAGAGAAAGAAACTACGGCCCCACCCTGCACTTATACCTATCTGCTGGGCAAAGGCATCGAGCATGACCTGAAGGGCATGCTTGGATGCCCCGTAAAGTGTCGCTGGCTTTAGTGGGGACGATTTCTCAGCGCAATAACCATCTTGCCAATCATATTCAGCGCATGAGCCCGCACCTACAACCCGCTCTCCGCCACATATGGCGAACGACTGGAACAAGTTTAAACTTGCCTGTACCCAGCGAAGATTTTCTATGGAGGTCCAATATTTCCCGGGCACGGCGTACCAAGCAAAATGCAAGAGATGTGTAGGCTTTATCTTCTCTAATAAATTAGTAACTTGTCGCGGATCCAGCAAGTCAGCTTGATGCCAGCTCACTTCAGGCGCAATCGTATCCGTTACAATCCTGGATGAGACCCCGTCTACTTCAAAACCATTTGCTAATAGTAGAGGCAAACAATGCCGACCTATGAACCCGGTTGCGCCGGTAAGGAGAACTCTCTTCATAGGACAAAATCAGAATACCCCTGATCTTTAACAGAAAGTATCTGTACATCAGATGGCCAGGCGATCCCAAACGCGAGGTCATTCCACCGAACCCCCTTTGCGCTTGCATGGTCATAAAACTCCGACATTTGGTAAGAGACTTCCGTATCCTCCTCCAAAGTCTGAAAGCCATGTGCAAATCCTTCAGGGATGTAAAGCATTAGGTGATTGGCAGCGGTCAATTCCACTGCGACCCATTGTCTGAAGGTCATCGAGTTGGGGCGCAGATCAATAATCACATCGTAGATCGCACCCATCGTGCAACGTACCACCTTGGCTTCTTCGTGTGGGGCAAGTTGGTAATGCATTCCACGCAAGGTGCCTTTCTCCTTATTGAAGGAGATATTGCACTGCACAAGCCTGGGATTAAGGCTATACGCTGCAAACTCACGTTCGCACCAGGTGCGAGCGAAAAACCCACGCGCGTCTTCCACCAGCTCAGGCTCGATGATGAATGCGCCTTTGAGTTTTGTTTCGGTAAGAATCAACGCGGAATCAAGCTACTCTTACTTCGGGGACGGGAAGAATGAAACGACCACCGCGCCGGCGGAATTCGGCCTGCTGTTGCAAAATTTCATCTGCGAAATTCCAAGTGAGGAGCAAGACATATTCGGGCATAGCCTCCAACAACTTTTCTGGCGCGTAAATCGGAAGATGCGTACCTGGAGTAAAATACCCCTGCTTGGCAGTGCTGCGGTCGACTACGAAATCAAGCGTTTCGCTGCCGATGCCAAAGTAATTGAGGAGAGTGCTGCCTTTGGCCGAAGCACCGTAAACAGCGATGCGCTTGCCCTCCGTTCTCACCTGACGCAACAACGCGACCAAGTCATCGCGCAGGCGCTCGACTTTAGCGCCGAAGCCTTGATAAAACGCCACCCGATCCACACCCCATTCAGCCTCTTCATGAAGCAGCTGCTGAACGGCAAGCTTCTGCCCATCGTTTTCAACGTGAGGCTCTTTAATCTTACCGGCGATGATGCGCAACGAGCCGCCGTGAATAGTAAGGCGCTCAACCTCACGAATTTCGAGGCCGTTCCTCCTAAAGAGGTAATTAACGGCTGTCAACGAAAAGTAACACAGGTGCTCGTGATAGATAGTGTCAAACTCGCACCCAGCTATCATATCCTTAACATAAGGCGCCTCGATGACGGCCACGCCATCTTCCTTCAAGAGCAGTTGCAGACCCCGAACAAAGCCATTTAGATCGGCGACATGGGCCAACACATTGTTGGCGTGAATAATGTCGGCGCGATGCCCTTGGTTCTTGAGTCGCTCCGCTAGTTCCTCAACAAAAAACTCGCACAGCGTAGGTATGCCGCGCTCGTCTCTAGCCACCCGAGCGATATTAAAGGCAGGCTCAATGCCCAACACGGGGATGCCCGCCTTTTGGTAGTGTTGTAAAAGATACCCATCATTACTAGCTATTTCGATTACCAAACTCGCGTCGTTCAATTGACGCGAGTCGATTAGGCGCGTTGCCAACTCTCCCGCGTGTTGAACCGTTGTCTCAGAGAACGAAGAGAAATAGAGATACTCACAGAACAACTCTTCCGGCGGGACCGTCTCTGTAATCTGCACCAGAGTGCAGTGAGGGCAAAAAACCAATTCAAGTGGATAGGTTGGCTCCGGCTGATCGAGTTGGTCGGCCGTAAGCAATGCATTAGCTAACGGCGTCCGGCCCAGAGAAAGAACCGTCGCCAAGTCCGCTTCGCCGCAGGAGCGGCAGGTTGTTTGAATCTCACTCATCAAGACGCTCTCAAGAACTCCCGGTACCACTCAATGGTTTTCAGCAATCCTTCGTCGAGGGTAAATAGAGGTTGCCAATCCATCACTTTTCTGGCTTTAGCCGCACTGAGGTACTGGTGACGGATTTCGTTCGACGCCTCGTTGCGCACATCCGGCTTAATATCAGAATTCATCAACGAGAGAATCCGCTCAACTATTTCCAGCACCGTCACCTGAATCTCGTTGGAAAAATTGAACGCCTCGCCACGGAGATTCGCATCAGAAGCCAAGCGCTCGGCTAAAAGCATGTAGACTGCCGCGCCATCTTCAACATAGAAATAGTCACGAACATACTGCCCATCAGAACGGATGACCGGTCGCTGGTTTCTGAATACTGAACGAATGGTTCCCGGTACGATGCGATTCCAGTTTAGATCGCCACCGCCGTAGAAATTCCCGCAGCGTGTTATTGCAACCGGCAATCCGTAAGTCTCAGCATATGACTGTGCTATCAAGTCAGCGCATGATTTGCTCACGTCGTAAGGATGAGAGCCTCGTAGCGGCGCCGCTTCGGTATACGGCAAGACATCGTGATCACCATAAGCCTTGTCGGACGATGCGAGCACGATCTGCTTTACAGTCGGACTACGACGGCAAGATTCCAACAGGGCCCACGTACCGCGAATATTCGACTCAAGGGTCGAGACTGGATTGCGGTTTGCTATCGTGACGATTGTTTGTGCCGCCAGGTGAATGACAGTGTTGACTTCATACTCGCCCAAAACTCTCTCCAACAATACTTGATCCTGCACATCGCCACGCGCGACTTTGACCTTTTCGAGCCAGCTCCCGCGCACCAACTCGCTCTGCGGCACCCAGTCGCGTACAAGGCACACGACATCCGCACCTTCGTCAAGCAAGCGGCGGACGAGCCAACAGCCAACAAGGCCGGTAGCGCCGGTAATAAACGTGGGGCGATCTAGCCAGAATCCTGTCCCGCTCATTGCCATACTTTCCATGGCGCCCGCCGCTCATTCCATAAGCTTTCCAGCAAGCGTTTGTCGCGCATCGTGTCCATGCATTGCCAGAAACCTTCGTGCCGGTAGGCGGCAAGTTGGCGGTCGGATGCCAGATGCTCCAACGCATCGGCTTCAAGACTGGTGTCATCGTCCTTAAGGTAGTTGAAGATCTCAGGCTCAAAGACCATAAAGCCACCGTTGATCCAGCCCTCTCCGATCTGCGGCTTTTCCGTGAAGTCGACCACCAAGTTATCGCCGTCAAAGATTAGTCCGCCGAAACGGGCGGGCGGCCGCACGGCGGTCACGGTTGCAATACGCCCGTGCGAGCGATGAAACTCAAGCAAGTCGCGCAGGTTCAGATCAGAGACTCCGTCGCCGTATGTAGCCATGAAGGTCCCGTCGTTGAGAAACGCTTCGAGTTGCTTGACGCGCCCGCCGGTATTCGTACTTTGCCCAGTGTTCTTCAGATGGACTACCCAGTCCTCACACTCGCGGTCGTGCCTGTTAACATGGCCGTTCGCCAGATCAATGGTGATACTCCCGTTCAGGCTGTAGTAGTCCATGAAGAAGCGCTTGATGATTTCCCCACGATAGCCCAGCGCGAGATAGAACTCCTGGAGTCCATAGTGCGAGTAGTGCTTGATGATGTGCCAGAGAATCGGTTGCCCGCCAATCTCAATCATCGGCTTTGGTTTGACTTCGGTTTCTTCCTGGAGCCTTGTGCCCAAACCACCAGCAAGGATCACAACTTTCATTGCGTGTTTTCTGTTCATTTGTTTTGGAGCAGTCACAAAACCTCTAAAACCGGTTAGAGGCCACAAACGCGGACTGGAATGTTTGGGATAAATTCTAGCGAGGCTATGCCTCAGACCGGCGAGCCATACTCTTGCATAATTCGCTAGAAATGAACCTTACGTGCAGGCTTGGTTTGCCAAAATAGAGAAAGCCCGAATAACGACCCTCTGGGTTTAGGAACAACTATCCCGCCAAGTCAGCTGGCGTTTTCTGTTCGTAGTGAGAATGCTGATAGTAGCCACTATAGTAGTAGTAGGAGTTCGATCCGGCCGCCTCTACCTTGTTCAGTACGACACCGATTATTCGCGCGCCGACGTCCAACAACATTTTCCGAGCGCGGGCGATAACTTTTCGCGAACTCTTGCCACTGTGAACGACCAGCAACACGCCGTCGACCATGGTCGCAATCAAGACTCCATCGGTAAACACAGCAACGGGAGGAGAATCGATCACGACGTGCGTGAAATTCGGCGTAACTGTAGTGATGAGTTTTACCATCTGTTCGGAACCAAGGAGTTCTGCCGGGTTCGGCGGCACAGGTCCGGAGGTGAGAATGAACAGACCAGATTCCTCGTCATGTTGGATAGCTGAAGAGACTTCGCCCTCGGATGCCTCGCGCGATAGCAGCGCACTCAAGCCCTGATCATTCTTGAGATTGAAGATGGAGTGGAGGCGTGGCCGGCGCATGTCGGCATCAACAATTAATACTCTCGCTCCGGTCTGGGCCAGACTCATAGCAGTATTAACCGCAGTTGTAGTTTTTCCTTCAGAAGGCATGCTTGAGGTAACCAGCAGTGTCCTTGGCGGTCTGCCGGCGGTTGATAACAGGATGGACGTGCGCAGGTGACGGTAAGCCTCAGCCAATGGAGAGCGCTTTTCGATGCCGGTCAACAATACGTCTTCTCTAGCGCTGTTGCCGTTGCCGGATACCAGGGCATTCTTAGGGGTGCGTGAGAATGAGCGTTTCGTTTTTGCCTTGCCCATTTGCGGGATAACCGCGACTGAGGGGAGATGAAGGAAATTCTCGACGTCTTCTGTCGAGCGCACACTATCGTCAAGATACTCAATCAGGAATGCCAGTCCAACGCCGCAACCAAGCGATAGCAGCAGAGACAATCCGACAATCAAAGTCCGCTTCGGCGCAACGGGTTTTTTCTGGGCGATGGCGTAATCGACGACGCGGATATTATTAGGCGTGCCGGTGATGACCACGTCGTTCTCTTTCATACGTTGCAGGAGCCCGTCCAGGAGGCTCTTATTCGTTTCGATCTCCTGCTGGATGATGCGATAGTTCACCGCCGCTTCATTTTGCGTCAGAGTCTCGGCACGTTGCTGGTCGTAGGACTTGCGCAGCGCTTCCTCAGTCGCCAGGGCCTGGCGATACCGGGTAGCAAGATTAGTGGTCACGATCGTGGTGGCGCGGGTGCGCGTGTCGCTCATCTGTTTTTCGATGACAGCGATCTGCTTGTCTATTTCCTTAACTGCGGGCCACTTCTCAGTGTTCTCGACCAGCAATTCAGCGCGCTTCTGTTTCAACTCAGCCAACTTCAGCCCGGCTTCGGTAGAAAGCCGAGTAGCTGAAGGAACTTCTCTTTCGCCGGTTCCTCCTTCCGCAAGGGCTTCGGCCGCTCCGGGCTGAAGGCTGGCCTGATAGGCCGCTTCGGCGAGCTTCCGTTCGTTTTCGGCCTCCAGGAGCTGTTTGTTGAGGCCGGCGAGCCTTTCCACCACGACGTTCTGCTTATCATCCAGCGAGAGGATTTGATGGGTCTTGCCGTAATTGATGAGTTGCTCTTCTTTGCTTCGATTGGTGGATTGCAGCTCGGCGATGCGCTTCTCAAGATAGCTGCCGGTGGTGCCGCTCGTCTCAGTCTTCTTTTCAAGATTCTGGTCTACGAAAGTTTGCGCTATCGTATTGACAATCTTTGCGGCCAATCGAGGATCGGTATGCCGGTAGCTAATGTCGATCAGCCGCGTCTCGCGCACAGTAAGCCGAGTCTCCTTAACGGGTTCAACGGATAAGGTGGTTTGGAGTTCGTCCACGTAGTCCGAAAGGCGTTCTGCCTCTGCGAGGTCTTGCGCGGTAGTGGAGGAGGACGCAGCTGTAGTTGGGAGCAAGTCTGGTGAAGAATATTTGGAGTTAGCGGTCGACTTGAAAAAGATACTCCGAATGTTTGTCCACATCGACTTACCGCTTGAGGCAACAACAAAATCCTGGTTGTGCTCAAGGTCCAAATTCTTCGCGATTTTGCGCAGCAATCCCGGGCCGGTAAGGATCTGAAGTTGGGTATTGAAATAAGCGGGATCCGCGGCCTCGTTACTCAGGATCACGTTGCTGCCTTTGGACATGCCTCCAAGTAACGGATTAGCGTTTTCAAGATCGACCTGGACGCGCGCCTGGGCTTCGTAGATGTCAGGCTTTCTAACTAGATAGATGGCAACTATTGTCGGTATGAGTACGGAGATACCGAGGATCAGCCAAATATGCTTGCGGACGATTCGCCAGTAATCCATCAGGTGCACACCCTGGTCATCGGCGCGATCATCCGCGTACCTGGGGTAGGAGGTCGCATCGTGGCCGTTTCGTTCCGGCCTTTCCATCTGCTCATTCCCGGTTGAAATAACGCGCGGCCGGGATAGTTGTGTTGATTCGTTCATTTTTGGTTTTGGTTCAAAAACTGGTTAGCCACAGAGACACGGAACTGGAAGAATTAGCCCAGATAAACGCGGATTTTCACGGATAAGAAATACGAAATTGAGATCTGTGTATATCCGTGTGCATCTGTGGCTGATTTTTGCTTTCTCTCTGTGACTCTGTGACTCTGTGGCCGATTTCAAGTTCGTCAGCAGCGAGCTACGGAATGGCCCGAACCATACCCTGCGAAACGACTGCAGGAACGACACCAGTCAAAATTTGAAGCATCGTCTTACTCGTGGACCCACCCACTTCCACTATGTCGTCGGGCAGCAAAAGAATGTCTGCGGCTTTCTGTTTCTGGATGGCCCTGAGGTCGACAAGAATTTCCTGCTTGCCATCGCCCCCATTGACTTGCCTGATAATGCGAACCCGGCTGGTGCCGGCATCGCGCGCCGGCCCGCCGGCGATCGCAATTGCCCGTAAAATCGTTATGGGTTGATCCCTTAGGAAGATTGCCTGTGGCGCATTGACGTGACCGATGACAAAGACCTGATCAGCTTCAAGTAGAGAGACGATGTCGCCGGGTTGCACAAAGGGGTTCGATCCCTCTTTTCCTTTCAGCGTATCGTACAGCTTGTAAACGCTGAGTTCCTGAGGAGCAACGGCGGCACTGCTACTATCAGACGCTTTAGTCTCGCAGATGTTCGGCCCTCCAGCATGAATGATGTTGATAACTCGGCCCGACCGGGGAGAGGGTCCGCCGGCGAAGCTCAAAAGCTCGAGCAGACGAACCTGTCTTTGCAAACGGAACTGCCCGGGCGCGTTAACTGCCCCGATTACCGCCACGGGACGCCCCTGAAACTCACTGACAAAGATCTCGACGCTGGGATTGTTCTTGTACTCCAAATATAACTTCGCGATGTTGGTGGCGAGTTCGCTTTCGGTGTTGCACGCGGCGGGCACGGCTTCGTCAATCATGGGAATGCGGATCATTCCGCGCTGATCCACGCGCACGGGCCCCGAAAGCTCTGGCGCCTTCCTCACGGTAATAGTAAGCACATCTCCTGGACCGATTCTGTAGCGCGTATCCTCAGAAGAGACCGGAGTAATGGCTGGGGAACCAGGCGGCTTGGCCGGCGTGGGGGCTGTTTGGGCGTTGGCCGCGAAGGTGAACATGGCGGTCACTAAACCAATTGCAGCGCACCTGACCGGCCACTTCCAACAAACAGCGAAAATCAGAGAATCAGACTTGCTTGTCATTGCAAAACACCTCAAACCATCTAATACTTCCTTGTAATGCAACTGGTCCCTGCCAGTTTCTTCTTCCGCAAAACAAAGTTCCACGCTGACATGTATCTCCAAGGTATTTGACCCTGGAATTCATGCGGGACCCCGAGGGGAAACCTCTCTCGCGGCATTTCGGTTAACTTGCCGCAATCTATCTGCCATTCTTTGCCAGGCCGGTCCGCCGTCGTTTGGCCGTAATGCCGAGCCAACCGGCTACGGTTGCGCCCCAGTGTGTGCTCCACCAGCGAAGAGGAAAATCAATAATATGCCGCTGATCATATTCGCGAATGAACTTGCGCTGGTGATTTCATATCAATTTCGCCTGTGCTTTTCTCTTGCCGACTTGTCAATCACTGCATTCACTTATCTGGCGTCCGACGGCGATTTGAGAGGACCCTCATTTGTCTCTCATGGCCGTAACGCGAAAGTGGGCGCTGCGATGCGCCACCGGTGATGATCCATAGGCAGCCTTGAAGCTTCTGGTAAAGTGACTCGCGTTGGGAATACCTACTGAGGCTGCGATGTCTCTCACGGTGAGGAAGCCTGTTTCTAAGTACTGTCGCGCTTTCTGCAGCCGTACCAAAGTCAGGTAACGCAGCGGTGAAATTCCCACCTCAGCTTTGAATAAATGTGCCAGCCGCCAGGAGGAAAGATTCACGGCCTTCGCCATTTCCGACAGATCCAAATGGCGGTGAAAGTTGTCCTCGATCAGAATCTTAACAACTTGCACCCTCCGGTCGCGATTCGGATGATCTGTCCGGCTACCAGAACCATCCGAAGACCGCCTTATTGATTGCTTATTCACTTGTTGGTTGAAGGGCATCAACCCTTCGGTGCGAAGGATCATGCCTTGGTATTTTCCGCAACCAGAGTCTTAGGTAGAGTTATTGCCGCTGAGAATTGTTAACCCGAACTTTTGCGGAAGCTGACCAAACCTGTCGTTCTCATTTGGATTTCCAAGTCAATGCATAAGTCTGCGCTCGCCTGAAATAAGGATCGTCGGACGATTCTCAATTCACGCATTACCCCGAAGGGAAGCCTATCTCGCCAGGCAGCATTCAATTGAAGTAACGTGCGTCTCCCTCACGTTCCGCAGACACACTCGTATCCAACCACGCCGCTATTGGACAGAGCGCGGGGAGGAAAGGCCTTCACCTTTTCCCGAGAGTCCCTTTCCCGTGTCAGAAGGATGAGAATTCGTGAGTGTGGGCGAACGAAAGTTCAGGAGCTCACAAACAGGAAATCGCCTACTGCTGAGTCGAAAGGATCATAATGAGTCAACGGTCTACGTTAGTTCTGGGAACCGCGAGGTGACCTTATATGGTAGTTTGCCAGACTGAGCAAGGTCTATCTATTGACGCATTACGCTATTTACAACTTGTTACTGCTAATCATGTACTGATCTTGCTACGGCGTGGTTCTAGCTGTCATCAGATGACTGAAATTGCCGCTCACTTCACCCAGATTCGTAGCACCGGAGCCACGCTGGTCAGATCCAGTCGCAGGTGGGTCTTACGATATTCCTTTGGGGTGGTGCCATAGCGAGCTTTAAAGCTGCGGCAGAAACCGCTGACGTTGGGAATGCCAACTTCAGCTGCGATCTCCTTCACACTCAGCACCCCGTTTTCTAAACATTCCTTTGCCTTGTCCAGCCGAATGTTATTGAGGTAGCGTTGCGGAGACACTCCGATCTCGTTCTTGAACAAATGAGCCAATCGCCCTGGCGAGAGATTAACGGCTCGGGCAATATCTCCTATCAACAGCCGGCGCCTCGCACTGTCGTTGACCAGCATCAACACCAGTAGCATTCGCCGATCATGCGTCCTCGAGCAGGGCTGGCCGCACGGCATCAGGGCCGCCGTCGACTCTTTGATGTTGCAGCCAGTCGCAAAGTGATTCGCCGGGTCGTGCATGTGAGCATCCTCCTGGCACTTTCTTCAGCGCCCCAGGCCTACCCGACGGGACATCAGCGCCTCGCGCAGGTGATTGGGGTGAGCTAGATTCAATACGGTATTACTAAATACCACCATCAATTCCTCATGCTCGCGGGCGAACCTGCCGGTAAGCGGAAGGTCTCCAGTCTTGGCCACCACGCCTTCTCTGACCCACTGCCAGAATTGAGTCTGCGTGGTCCAGAACTCCTTGCGATCGACGCAGACCACCAGAGCAGTTTTCTTCTTTTTCTTCTTCTTGAGTTTGTTCTGTTTCTTCGTAGTCAACTTTTCGCGCTCCCCGGTCACCCGTCACACCTCTGCGCCCTATCAGCATGTCGTGCGGCGCTTCGCGGCCGGAATCCGTGATCAGCTACTATTCCGGTCGTTGGCGAACGGGCAATCATCGTGTTCTCCTATTGACTGACAGCGTAAGACCACAATCTCCTGACGAGGCATCTCCATCAGAACCGCTTCGCGTCCCGAAACGCCGAGTAGTGTTAGTGAAGCGCCTGGAAGTTTGTCTTTGACCATCCCTGGCATGTTTCAGCAACTACTGAACATTGCGATACCGCGTCGAGCCAGACCGTAATCACCATGCCAGCTTCCCCCTTCGCGATAAAACTTCGCTAACCAAGCACCCCTCTCTGAAATGAAATCACTGTTCTCATCGCTGATCTCATGGCGATGCTGCCAGCGATGCCCATATTCTCAGGAGAGGGGTCGGGATTCTCATACAGGCATTAGCTCAAATGTGTGCGACAACAAGCACACTGTTGTGGATTCTTGCTGATAGGCTTAAGAGGTTCTTGTAGACTTGACAGAATCGAGCCGCCCGCAAACACCTAGGCTCAACCGAAAGCCTCAATGTACGTTACTCACGGTCTCCCTCTGATGATCTACACCGTGCTGGCCCACAGCGCTGTGCCCGGCGTCCTGAAGTCGCCGACCGGCTTGGTTCGTCTAATTGGCCCTGTGGCAGCAAGCTTTGTCAGCTCCCAACCGATCGCCGCCAGTTTCTCTCGACTGCAACAAACGGCCAACACGATCTACAGCCGTATGCGATTCCTCGGACTTAATGAGACGCAGTTGTCCGAGCGATGCAGTCTTACGGCCATCCATTTATTCGAGGATGCTGAGGTGCCTAGTTTGACGCGGGACCGCGTTTCCAAAATCCTGATGAACCGGCAGGATGTACCGGCAAAATCTGCGGCTCGGATCATCACCCAGGCGGAATTGACCGTGCTGGCCAATGTGCTCGGGGTCTCTGTCGAATGGTTAATCGGGCAAGAAGAAAGTCGGGATCCGGTGGTTTGGAACGTATTGGCTAATCCGGACCGCGTGGTTGAATTCGCGCACGTGCTGCAAGCGTACGAGGAGGTGGGTAAGGAAAACAAGGTTTGGAGCCAATATCTGATGCACTCCTATACCAGCGAAGCCTTTGCTCGCGCCTTCAACCAGGTGCATTACGAAGGGAAACCCAACCCCGCGAAGGCGAGATCACTAATCGAGTTCTACAATCGGATAGCCCGAATCAGGCGGAAGCGGATCTTGCGAACCGGTCGCTCATTTGACTACACGAGCCTTCTTTATCAGTCACATTTCGAGGAGGTTAGCTGTGGCCAAGGTGTTTTTTCGGCCATCTCCAAAACGATCCTGCGAAGAAATCTGGAGGTGATGATCGACACAATCACTAGCCCCTCGTTAAGAATCAAACTGGTTATCATTAAGGACGACTATGTCGCAGGTTTGCAGGCTGTCCGTGACTACGAGATCCTGTCAACCGTGGATAACCTGTTTTCAAGCTGGAATTATCATGGAGGCGACGTTGGCTGGTCTGAGCACCCCAGCTACGTCCAACCCCATCGCCAACTGCTGGACCGTATGTCGGCGCATTCTCTTTGCCGCGACGTTAACGAAACAGTCGAGTACCTTAAGTCTTTGCAGAGCCGCCTTCGTAGCCGTCCAAAGTAGACCTTAAGTCGATCTGCTCAGCCGTAATACCATCAGGACTCTGCTGCCAACATTGCCAAGATTTCGGGACCAGGAAGTAGAGCCACCCCTCCGCAATAGATCTCGGCTTGGCGCCGCTCGACTTCGGCAGCCCAAACTCTCTCGATCAGGATCAGTTTGAGGCTGGCGATCAGCCTCGCAGGTTTTGGTTTTGCGCGCCGAGTGGTAAATGCCTGGCCGCGGCTGGCAGCGTTTCCGGCAGTTCTGTCTTACGTCTTTGCTTCAACGCTTCCTCGTAGCGAGCCGAAACGAGACGCAAGCCAAGGGCATTCGCGCTTTTCTCCGGCGCAGTCCGACCATCGACCGATCGTTGTCAGTGTTTTTGGCAATAGCAACTGGGAGTGACCTGTGGCCGCAACCCAGAACAACTGCGTCGCGTCCGGCGATGCCGGAGTGTGTTAGTAAGGCGATTTTAGAAGTTTGTCATCGACCCTCCTGGGCATGCTTCAGCAATTTTGGGCGTTGCGACCCGCAGCGAGCCAGGCCGTAATCCCCATGCCGGGTTATTGCTTCCCGATAAGATTTCGCTATTCCCCTGAAATAGAATCACTGTTCCAGCAATTGATCTTAGAGCGACGCCGAGAACTCCAGCTATTTCCAGAGACAAACGAGGCGCGGGATGCTCTGGTAGGCAGTAGCTCCGATCTGTGCGACACCAAGCACACTATGCGAATTTATTGCTGATAACCTTAACAGGTCATCGTATGATCGCTTTGACGTAGAATCGAGCCTCTTGCCCGGGATCGGTGCACGCCCTCAATGTCCGTTAGCCACGTTCTCGCTCCGCTGATCGACACCGTGCTCGTCCGCAGCGCCGTGCTTGGCGTATTGAAGTCAGCGATTGGCTTGGCAGGCGTAATTTACCCTGTGGTAGCAAGTCTGTTTGGCTCGGAAGCGATTGCTCACAGTTTCCCTCGTCTACGACAGACGGCCAACAACATACACAGCCGCATGCAATCCCTGGGACTGAACGAGACCCAGCTGGCCGAGCGCTGCAGTCTCGCTTCGATTCATTTATTTGAGGATGGTGAGGTGCCTCGTTTGACCCGGGACCGCCTTTCCAAAATCTTGATGAACCGGCAGGATTTACCCGCAAAGTCCGCGGCTCGGGTAGTTACCCATGCCGAATTGACCATTCTTGCCAATGTGCTCAAAGTCTCAGTTGAGTGGTTAATCGGGCAAGAAGAAAATCGAGATCCGGTGGTTTGGAACGTATTGGCTAACCCGGACCGCGTGGTTGAATTCGCGAATTTGTTTCAAACGCACGAGCAGATAGCTAAGGAAAACCGGATTTGGAGCCAATCTCCGATGTATTCGTTTCTTAGTGAGCCTTTTGTCCATGCTTTTAACCAGGCGCACTACGGAAGGCAACCTGGCCTGCCAAATACCAGACCGCTGGTTGAGTTCAACAATCGAGTGGCCCGGGTAAGGCGCAAGTGGATATTGCGTCCGGATCGCTCCTTTAAGTATACAAACCTGATCAATCAGTCACATTTCGAGGGCGTTACCTGTGGTAAAGGCGTTTTTTCGGCTATCTCCAAAACCATCCTAACCAGGAATTTAGACGTAATCATAGATGTGGTAACGAATCCCTCGCTCAGAATGGAACTCGTTATTCTGAATGACGCAAACCCCGCTGCCCCGGAGGCCTTACGCAACCATGAATTCGTCGCAGTCGTGGATAACTTGTTTTCAGTTTGGGGTTATCACAGCGCTGACATTGGCTGGTCTGAACATCCAAGCTACGTTAATCCCCATCACCAGCTGCTGGACCGCATGATGGAGCACCGCCTTTTCCGAGATGTTAGCGAGACAGTCGAGTACCTTAAGTCTTTGCAGAGCCGCCTTCGCGACGGTCGCAACTAGACCTTAAGTCGATCGACTACTCAGTAAATACTTCATTAGAATTCCCCTCGTCAAGATTGTCTCTGGCTGAAAGGACTCGGTCTCATCTTCGCCCTGACGCAACTCTTGTTTGGCACTTCTCAATCAATGAATGTCTCCTGACCTGACCTGAGGCTCTCCGCGATTGTTGGCGCAAGAAACGCGCTGCTACGGATCAGTTTTGGCATTACGCGAGGGTATGCCGCGTCCCCCGAGTCCCGAGTCATCCGACCCTATCTGGAGTCGCTGGTATGACAAAGCTCTTGAAGACTCGATTCTTCAAGCAATCGCGAACAACCGAGCCAAATCGACTGGCCGCAGAATCTGAGTCGAGACCAAGGGTTGTTCGGCGAGTAAGTCTTTGTCGCCTGTGATTAGATAGTCCGCATCGCTGGCAAGACCTGCAGGAATGAAAATCTCGTCTCTTTCGGATCGCGGGGAAAAGTAGGATGAGTCGAGGGCTCAACGCGAATGGTGATTTCTTCAATGAACGCTCTCCAGCTCTGTTGGATCGCGTCTGGGACTTTGAACTTCGGACGTGCCAGAACTTCACGGTATTTCGGTTTCAATCTCTGCGGTGACGATCCCGAAACCAGTCGTCGCGCAATACGATCTCATCGATAGCGCGCTGCGGCAGTCGGTCCCGAATCACAGCCGAGATGAAGGCACTCGTATCCACGAGAACATTCATCGCCCGGCCAGGTAATCATCAATTTACTTCTGGATGTCCTCGTCGGTGATTTCTTTCGACCCAGACAGGTTCTCTCACAAACGCCGCCACGCAGCCACGCGTTCAGCGGCAGGCATCGATGCTTTTCAATTCTATTCTCAGGTGGGTCTTACGATATTCCGTTGGAGTGCTGCCATAAAGAGCTTTAGAGCTGCGAACTTAGAGCGTACTTTGGACCGCGACGAAGGCGGTTCTGCAAAGACCTAAGGTACTCGACTGTCTCGTTAACGTCTTGGAACAAAGACCCCAGCGCCAGGCGGTCCAGCAATTGGCGATGGGGTTTGGTGTAGCTGGGATGCTCGGACCACCCAATGTCGCCGCTGTGATATCTCCAAACTGTAATCAAGTCATCCACCGCTCCGAGAAACTCATAGTTGCGCAGCGCCTTTAGAGATTCGGCGCATTCGTCCTTAACGATAACCAGCTTGAGTCTTAACGAAGGGTTAGTTATGACGTCTATCATCACGTCCAGATTGCTTTTGAGGATCGTTTTGGAGATCGCGGCAAAAGCACCCGTGCCACAGATAACCGCCTCGAAACGGGAACGAGAGATGAGTCCCGTGTAGCCAGATGAGCGATCTGGTCGCGTGAGTTCCTTCCGCCTGATGCGGGCCACTCTATTGTAGAACTCGACCATGGGTCTGGTGTCCCCAATGCCAGGTTTGCTTCCGTAATACACCCGGTTAAAGGCGTAGACAAAGGCCTCGCTGGTATAAGAGTGGAGGGGGTATTGGCTCCAAACCCTGGTTTCTGTGCCGGGTTTCTCATACTCTTGGAGCAAATGTGTGAACGTCAGGGCGCGATCAGGTTCTGCCAATACATTCCAAACCACTGGGTCTTGATTGTCTGCTTGCCCATCCAACCATTCAGTAGAGACTTTGAGGACTTTGGCAAGTACGGCCAGTTCCGCGTGGGTAATAACCCGAGCCGCTGCTTTTGCGGGGAAATCGTGCCGATTCATCAAGATTTTGGAAAGGCGATCTCGCATTAAGCCAGGCACATCCTGATCTTCACTCATATGGACCGCAGCCAGGCTGCATCGCTCGGACAACTGGGTCTCGTTCAGGCCCAGGAATTCCATCCGGGAATATATTTTGCTCGCCGTGGTTTTTAGGCGAGCGAAGGTCGAGGATAACGATTGCGAAGCTAGCATTAAAGCGCTCCCAGCCAAATGTTGTTCAGGTGGCGCGGCGGGGAGACCCCAACCTCGCTCTTGAACAGATGCGCCAATCGCCCCGAGGAGAGGTTTACCGCGGTGGCCAGATCTCGGATTACCAACTGGCGCCGCAGATTGTCCTCCACCGCATTACTAAACACAACCCAGTGACGCATCCAGGCGAGTGAGTCTAGCAGGTATCAGCGAACCACTTTCGGAACGCTGTCGGCTGTCGTGTCCGAAAGTGGTTTGCTGTTTCGTGCTAGGCTCTTAGGCTGGAAGGGAAAATTAATAGGCATATGTTGGATCGGACCGAAGACGTGACCGTGAAGGCTTTTGAGCTGGCTTACTTCGTACATCGCGATCGCGACTTGGCATTACAAATCGCCACAGAGGCCTGGGCGGCGCTTAACGCCCATTTCAGGCCGCAGCGGAAGAGATCTTTTTATCGCTTGAGGGGACGAAGCATTGGCGGTGCCAAGGTAAGCGCTAGGACCAAGATCACTCTCGAAAGCGCTCAAAAGCTGCAGTTGCTTGTCTATATCAGATCGGAGCAGTTCGAGAGAAAGAGACTCGGGGGGCGGGATCGAACCGCCGACCTTGGGGTTATGAATCCCAAAGAAACGCCTGCACCAAACTCATACGGAGCATAAGGCCAATAAAACAATGGGTCGCGGTCGGAAAAGATGCGTTTATGCGGTATATGCGAAATAAGGTTCGATATGAATCTCGGCAAAATCTCGGCAAAATATTTCTCGGCGGTATGAAGAGAATCAAAGAGGTAAACTAGTAAGGCGGATTCGTCAGGTGCATTCCGATCTTCTCGCGTTACGTTTCAGCGATTTCCACGTATGCGGCGAACGTGCCCGGCCCGAAAGCCACCATCGAGCCTGGACGAGTAAGGTTTTGTTGCCTCACGCCGCTCGAAATACTTTAACCTCTTTACCTATTCTCCTCTCAAGTTCGTTCTGGGCCATCTCAAGCTCGTAGCGCGCTTGGATTCGTACCCACACTCCGGCGCTCGTCCCGAAGTACCTTGCAAGTCGGAGCGCGGTGTCCGCACTTATGCCGCGTTCGCCTTTGACGATCTGGTTGATGCGCAGTGCGGGGACCCCGATGTCCTTAGCCACTCGGTAAGCCGTAAGTCCGTTTGGCTTCATAAAATCTTCCAGTAAAACTTCGCCCGGATGAACGGGTGCCAATCTCTTCATCGCCGTCACCTCTCTCAGTGATAATCATCTATCTCGACATTCTCTGCTCGATTATTCGTCCAATCGAAACAGATGCGCCATTGATCATTGATACGGATGCTGTACTGACCTTTTCGATCCCCTTTTAACTTCTCAAGCTGATTGCCCGGCGGCACGAATAAATCCTGGAGATTCTCAGCATCGTCCAGATAGATCAGTTTGCGTCGAGCGACCCGTTGAATGTCACGCGGCAATTTCTTTGATGGAACGCCGCTGTGAATCTTCCGCGTCTCCTCATCAGCGAACGATCCAATCATCCGAAGATAGTATCACTTAATGATAATATCGCCAAGCGGTATTATCGGTTACATTTTCATTTGACGACCCAAGAGCTTCAGAAGATGACGGTTCTTTCCATTTCTCTGGTCGGAGCACCACTAGACGCCGAACCGCCGCGAAATTGCCGGGTAGCCACAAACAAGTGGCGTTGATCCGGAATCGCTTTTGTGTCGGAACGGCAAAGGCATACGGCTGTCCGCCGGTAAATGCCGTGCGGCGATGAAAAGCTAAATCAAAACCACATCGCATGGGCACACAAAACGGTATTGTCAACTTAAGGTGAATATCGCAGATCTTACCACTTCAGGTTGGGGGTATTGTCAGGTTAAACGGCGGAGAATGTAATCAGACTGTTCCTGCGGCATACTTAACTGATAAACACCTCCGTCTGCTCATGTTTCTCCTGCTGGGAATGTCGG
>PMSM01000009.1 GCA_003168335.1 Blastocatellia bacterium
CAAGTTGTCGATGACAAGCCCGCTGATTCCGCTCGCGTCCAACGATTTGTTATACCGCGCCCAAGTGGGTCGCGCCGACCATTCAACGCCGGGCAGAGCGCGCGACCAATTTACATGTTTCCACCACACCATCATATTTGTCGCGCGCGATGGCGGCCACCTGGACGACATGCCAAACATGCTCGTTTGCTGTTTTCAAAACGCGGCGCGGCATAACTATTAATTATGCATCACGCACCATAATAGCGCGATACGGGGAATTATGCGTTAACCATAATACTCTCGATCCCGCTATAAAACATCAAACCTTCCGTCAGCCTGAACAGCAAATTTATGGCTACGACACTCTTCTCTAGCGCAGAGAAAGCCTTTCGTAGATGCGCGGTTCCTGCCGGATCATAATCCCCTCGCGTGCGGTATTATGCGTCGATGATGGCGAAGAGAAAGCTGCTCGATCAAGTGAGCGATGTTGCTCGCTTCAGACATCTCAGCCTACGCACCGAAGAAGCCTACCGCAATTGGATCAAGCGCTACATCCTTTATCACGGCAAGCGTCACCCAAAAGAACTGGACGCCGAGCATGTGCGTTCCTTCCTTACCCACCTCGCGGTGAACGAGAAGGTCGCTGCTTCGACCCAGAACCAGGCGTTCAACGCGCTGCTGTTTCTTTACCGGCAAGTGCTGAAGACGGAGCCGCTGAATATCGAAGGAGTCGAACGCGCGCGTCACTCGCGCAGGTTGCCGGTGGTCTTCACGAAGGCAGAGGCGACCGCCGTAATTGCCAAGATGAAAGGCGAGCATCAGTTGATTGCCGGATTGCTGTATGGCGCCGGGCTGCGAATCATGGAAGCGGTGCGGTTGCGGGTCAAAGATATCGACTTTGGGCGCGGCGAAATAACGGTGCGCGACGGTTCACCCCGTGAGATAAATCTATGAATGAATATTGTTATGTCTATGTCCTGCGTTCCCTGAAGGATCAAATGTTTTATGTGGGATTCACGAAGAATCTGACGGGAAGAGTCGAAGCGCACAACGGAGGCCTGGTTCCTTCGACAAAGCGACGGACACCAATGGAACTTGTGTATTGGGAAGGGTGTCGCAACCAATCGGATGCCACTGACCGAGAAAAATACTTGAAGTCTTCGTGGGGAAAGCGATACATCAAGAATAGATTGCGAAACTATCTCACGGGGTTCACCCCGTGAGATAAAGAACGAAAGCTATCTCACGGGGTAAAGGCGAGCAGGATCGAGTGACGATGCTGCCGAGGGCTTTAAAAGAACCACCGTCGCGGCAAATCGGAGCCGCGTGTAAGTTGCACGTGGATGACTTGAGGCGAGATTTCGGCGCGGTGTACTTGCCGTATGCTTTGGAAAGAAAATACCAGAATGCCGCGAAGGATTTTATCTGGCAATACCTGTTTCCCGCGGAGAAGCTCTCAGCCGATCCACGTTCGGGAAAGACCAGACGGCATCATGTTTCTGAGCAGAGCGTGCAACGCGCCGTAAAGTCGGCGTTGCGGGCGGCCGGAGTAAGGAAGAATGGAAGCTGCCACGCGTTTCGGCACAGCTTTGCAACTCACCTTCTGGAAGACGGATATGACATTCGTACCGTCCAGGAACTACTGGGTCACAAAGACGTCCGTACGACGATGATTTACACGCACGTTCTTAATAAAGGCGGCAGAGGAGTGCGGAGTCCGCTGGATAGTTAGAAGCCGGAAACGCATTTTCCATATTCCATTTGATATTGAAGAGAGAGAACCACGCGTCTTCTTTGGAGTGCGCTGACTTGTCAGCGCTTTGGCCGGCGTGACAAGTCGCGCCTTTTGAAAGCGGCGACAGGTCGCCGCACTCCAAAGCAGTAGCCCTTCCTTACGGTCGGGCTACTGACCCACTACGGCTACATGGCCATGTGCGAAGTAATCGGATTGACCCGTCGAGCCACCGAGCGCGCGCACCTGGGCTCTTTCGGAATCTTGGTGCCTTGGTGTCTTTGTGGTGAACTCCCTTTTTCCGCAGCCTGCTAGATGCTGGTTTCGTTGCGTGCGCGTTGGTGATGCCGTTCGATTGCAAACTCGATCAGTTGATCTATCACGCGAGGAAAAGAAATTCCTGATGCTTCCCACATCTTGGGAAAGCCCGACACATCGGTTAGTCCGGGAAGAGTGTTTATTTCGTTGACCAGCAAATCGCCATCCGGCTGCAAAAAGAAATCAACCCGCGAGAGTCCCGCGCCGTCAATCGCCTGGTAAGCTTTGACGGCCATCTGCTGAATTCTTTTGGCCGTGGCTTTTGACACCCTCGCCGGCACGACAAACTCGACGTGCCCGGTGCCGGCATACTTCTCAGTGTAATCAAGAAAGCGCGCCGCTTCATCGTGGACCACATATTCGCCCGGCAGGCTCGCCTGGGGTTGGTCGTTTCCCATCACCGCACACTCAAGCTCGCGTCCGGCGACGGCTGCTTCCACAATTATTTTGCGATCGTAACGCGCGGCCAACTTAATGGCTCGCGCCAGCGAGGCCTTGTCGATCGCTTTCGATATTCCGACGGAAGAACCCAGGTTCGCGGGCTTCACAAAGGCGGGAAAACCGATGCTGCGCACGACTCGCCTGGAAACACTTTCAGGCTTGCTCTCCCATTCTGTGCGCAGGAACCACGCGTACTCGCAGATGGGCAAGCCGGCGTCTTTGAACAGCGCCTTCATCGTCACCTTGTCCATCCCGCATGCCGACGCCAGCGTGCCGCAGCCAACGAAAGGCACAGCCGCCATCTCCAGCAAGCCCTGAAGCGTGCCGTCTTCGCCGTACGTTCCGTGCAGGACCGGAAAGACTACATCGATCGGTTCCGCCGCGCCCACGTTGCCGCTCAGCCGCATCAATCCAGCGCGCGAAGGATCGCCGGCGATCATCACGTCTTCCTTCTTCCCGCCCCGCAGGCGCGCCGAGAGTAGGCGCTGCGTCGCTTTCGGCAATAACTCCGCCGCGGCTGCGGGCGCCAGCCAGTTCCCTTCCTTGGTGATGGCTACGGGGACAACTTCGTACTTCGTGGCGTCCATCGCTTCGATCACCGCACGCGCGGAACGGATCGACACTTCATGCTCGCCCGAACGGCCACCAAAGATGACGCCAATGCGAAGTTTCTTAGTCATTGAGTTTTCATTGTCCGACAAACTTCAGTTTGTCGCTAAGTGGCACAGACTTTAGTCTGTGATTAGGTTTCAGATCCACAGACTAAAGTCTGTGCCACTTACAAAATCGTTTTCCCGAGCGCCGACAGAATCAGCTCAACACCCAGTTCGGCTGTGCGATTATTCAAGTCGAGCGCGGTATTGATCTCGACCACTTCCAGCGAGCGCATGCCGCCGTCCTCGGCGATCTTTTCCATCGCCAGATGGGCTTCGCGGTAACTCAGCCCGCCGCGGACCAGCGTACCGGAACCCGGCGCGTCTCTGGGATCCAGCGCATCAACATCAAAGGTGACTGCGTATCCGGCAGTTCCCTGCCCCGCAATCTGAATCGCTTCGTCCATACAGACAGCCAGGCCTCGCTCATCGATCTCGCGCATGGTAAAGAATCGCAGGCCGAGTTGCCGGATCAATTCGCGCTCACCCGGATCGATGTCCCGGGCTCCGACATGCGCGCATAGCCGGGGATCAAACTTTGGCGCAAAGCCCGCGACGTTCACCAAATCCGGCGCGCCATAACCCAACAGCACAGCCAAAGGCATGCCGTGAATGTTACCAGATGGCGAAGTCTCCGGCGTATTCATGTCGGCGTGCGCGTCAAAGTAAACCAGACCTAACCTCTCGTCGCCCTTGCGAAACGCCTTGACCACTCCGGCGAGCGACCCGATCGCAATTGAATGATCACCACCAATGGTGATCGGCAACTTACCCCCGTCGGCAATCGCTTCCACTTCAGAGGCCAGCCGTTCACACGCCGCATGAATCTCAGCGAGGTACTTTACCTTTTCATTAACTGCCGGCAGCGAATGCGGCCGTTTGAAGGGCAGATCACCGAGATCCTCAACTTCATAGCCGAGCTTTGCGATTCGATCGGTAAGCCCGGCAACCCGAATTGCGCCGGGCCCGAGATCGACACCGGCCATGCTCTGGCCAAAGCTCAGCGGCACTCCGAGCAGACTCACATTCTTTCCCGCGCCGGGAAGATCGCGACTGATTGGTTTCTCTCGTTTATCCACAGTTTGAGTCATGCAGCAAGTACACCTACGGTCCCCACTCAAACGCTACTTCAGAAATCGCGGTGTCATCAGTCGATCCTGGATTGGTTCCGTGGTAGACGGATTTGATTACTAACTTCACCCAGCGCGTCTTCACCGATCCAACCTCAGCCTTCTGACTGTCCATGCGATCATCGAAGGTCAAATCGCGCGAGCTGCCGTCGGAAAAATACGCGGTCAGGGTCGCGATGCAATTGTTCTCTGCCCAGATCGACGGGCTCTTGAAATAGCCGGGCTGGATCAGTATGCGATGAAGATTGATTTCCCGATCAAAATCAAACCGAATCCACTCGCCGAGGCCCGGGCCGTCCACCCCTTCGATCCAGGCGGTGCTGCGCTTGCCGTCCATCGCGTTGGCGGCATAGTAAGTGTTGGCTTGCACGGCCAGGCGAACGGAAGATGCGCTTGGAGTGATCTTCAAAGGCGTGCCCGTTTGCGATTCGGATGAGGCTATTTCTGTCGATGGACTCGCGCTCCGCCCCGGTTCCGGTGACGCCGGAGTGCTCTTTCGATTAGTGTTCGGTTCGTTAGTGCTGGTCTTTGCCGATTCGTTTCCACCAGATTGCCGCAAAACAAAATAGGCCGCGATGCCCACCAGCGCCAGCAGCAGCAAGGCGATTGCAACCACGCCGGCGGTCAAGATGGGATTGGACTGTCGCGCCTCGCTCGGGGCGGCGCGGAAGTCTCCGACATTCGGGTAAGACGGAATCGTAGAACCGGCCGATGACTTTAAGGTGGGCTGCACGCGCGGCGGCAGAATCTCAGTGGTCGGCGGTTCGGCGTCGCGAGTTACCGCCGAGAGCGTACTGCCGTCTTCAAGACAAAACCTCAGAGTGTTGTCTTCATACTTACGATTGCATTTTGGGCAACGCTTCATAAGACCTATCCGCAGATTTCACAGATTACACAGACTGAGCAAGGAACTACGACATCGGAGTGGTTTCCTATTGGAGATTTCCTTGCCAGGTAAAACCGATCCACGAAAATACACGAATCGGAGCCAATCCTATTGGTGCAATTTCGTGTGACTTCGTGGATCGTTTTTTTCTAAAGGACACACCAACCGCCCTCCCTCCTTATCTAAATCTGTGAAATCTGCGTAATCTGTGGGCTGATCTTATACCACGACGCCGTTTGATTTTTCTTTGATGATCGCGACCGCCTCTTCAGGCGTACTGGCGAAATCAAGTATCTGAACATCGTTGTCGCTCACGGCCAGGTGGCGCTGCCACTCATTCACAATCGGCGGCCAGCAATCACCAAGCAGGATCAGCGGCCTTGGTTCGAGCACGCGCGTTTGCAGCTTGTTCCACACCAGAGATATTTCCGTCACTGTGCCCATGCCGCCGCGCAGAGCTATGTAGCCAACCGATCGCGTAATCAATCTCTGCAGCCGTTCATAGAAATGTTCGGACGGAACCTTCTCGGTAAGATAACGATTCGGTTCAGACTTGAACTGGTTCATCGTAATGCCAAGCACGCGCCCCCCGCGCTCATGCGCGCCACGACTAGCTGCTTCCATCACGCCGGCGTAGCCTCCGGTGCAGACCGTGAATCCTGCATCAGCAAGTAGCTCGCCGACGCAGAGCGCCTGCTCGTATTCAAGGTCGGTCTCGCGACACTTTGAACCACCAAAGATAGTTACGATTCGTTCGTTGGAGTCGCTCATCTAATTACCGGGAAACACATCCACAGATTTCGCTGATTACACAGACAATGACTAAACAGCGAGGTTGATCGTACATTCCCTTCTCAATTCCACTATAACCTTTTTCTTAGCAGGTAAATCCGTGAACTCTGCGTAATCTGCGGATCAGCGCTCGCCGCTTATCATTAACGACCCGGCGCGCCTGTATTCTTCATAATCCTCCCGGCTCTTGAAAGAGCTGCCGGTGTAATTCTCGGGGATCGGCGTGGGATCAATTAACCGCTCATCGCGAATGTTCGTGAAACCCGCGTCGATGAATAACCTACGATAGTCGTCTGTGCTGAGAAGTTCGACCGGAACATTCAACGTATCAATCCACTGATGCGTGGCTTCGTTTTCCCAATAAAGATCCACGACCGCGACGAATACGCCGCCCGGCTTCAGCACCCGGTGAATCTCTGCCAACGCCCGCGGAATATCCCGGTAGTAATAGAGCGACTCCATGGAAAATGCATGCGTGAATTCATTGTCGCTAAAGGGCAGTCGCTCGGCGCTGGCTGTTTCGAAGTCGACGTGAGGAAACGACATGGAAGATTCACGAGCGATACGAATCATCTCATCGGAAATATCGATGCCGGTTACGCGACCTTTGATCGCAGAGCCCGCCAACAAACGACTCGCCCATCCCGATCCACAGCCAACATCCAGCACGCGCGCACTGGCCGGGACGCGCATGCGCTCGATTGCCTGCGTGCCGACTGGGCGATGTCCCTTCTCCATGCTCTCGCCTTTGCCGGCGCGGGCCCATTGGTTGAATTCGATGCGGAGTTGCTCTTGCGGATCGTTAGTCATTGCCGATGCTGGAAGGCTCAAGGCTTTCCGTCCTTGGTCCATTGCGGTTTGAAATCAGAGTTCGCCAACCATCTGACTGGCCCGACCATTGAGGCGATCGACTCGGCCATATGCGCGAAATCGATGTGCGCCAAATCGTCGCTGGGCTGGTGGTAATCGCTGTGCAAACCATAACTTGAGACTGTGTGCGCGATGATGCCCTTCCTGGCCAGAACATAGTTGTC
Organism: Blastocatellia bacterium; assembly: GCA_003168335.1. Lineage (GTDB taxonomy): Bacteria > Acidobacteriota > Blastocatellia > Pyrinomonadales > Pyrinomonadaceae > UBA11740. The sequence continues at coordinate 6,969 of PMSM01000009.1, forward strand.
CGAACGTTGAAAGAAGTGCTGCTCAGGATGCGGGTCGGCCACGAGAAGTGCGCCGTGTGCCGCCAACTCCGCACCAAGATCTGAACGATCGTATCCGGTCAACCAAAGTGTATGTGCCGCCACTGCCTTATCCGGCCGGCCAATCATTTCAAATTCCAGGTTAGCCACAAAACTTTCGACCGGAACCGGCGGATGTTCCTGAAAATACCTCGCGCCGTAACCGCCAATCTCTTCGCTCCCAAACAACGCAAACACGACGGTGCGTTTTGGCTTTGGACCCGAGGCCAGCGCTTCTGCCAACTCCAATACTGCGGTGACGCCGGAAGCGTCATCGTCCGCGCCGTTGTAGATGTTATCGCCCTTCACTTCCCGCCCGATGCCCAGATGGTCCAGATGCGCCGACAGCAGCACCGTCTCCTGCGCCAACTTTGGATCGCGGCCACGCAAGATTCCGACGACATTGGTCGTAGTGGCTTCTTGCGGCGGCGCATCCGGCACGCCCCGCTGTCTCCTCAAAAACTTCACGGTTTGCAAATAACCACCATCGTCGCCGGCGGGCTCAATCTTGAGCAGTTTCAACTGGGACGCGATGTACTTCGCCGCCGCCAACTCATCCGTGGTTGCACTCCCCCGTCCACGCATTTCATCACTCGCCAGGGCCTGCATGTACTTCCGCACAGACTGCTGCGAGACAGTCGCTGTCCCGCCCTGCGCGACTTTCTGCGTTTGGCCCCAGCCCGCGGAGGCCATGACCAGGAGGAGGAGGCCGATCAGCGTTCTGCGTCTTCTTTGAATCTTCATATAACTGTTCGTCAAAGGGTCGTGCCTAAATATAGCGGCGTTTAGAGTACCAACTTCAGTTGGGTTCTTTCTTCCAGCAGGAATGCCCAACTAAAGTTGGTACTCTGAACACCGCTCTCCAGGCTAAGCCACCAGCTCGTCGAGTTAGTGAATTGAAACTACGGACGCAAACGATAAAGCATTCTGGGGAACGGAATTGTCTCGCGGATGTGCTCGATGCCGCACATCCAGGCGGTGCAGCGTTCGATGCCCATCCCGAATCCCGCGTGCGGCACGCTGCCATAGCGCCGCAGATCCAGATACCACTCGAACGCCTCTTTGGGCAGGCCGTGCGCGGCGATCTGTTGCTCCAGGAACTCAAAGGAGGTCGTGCGTTCACCGCCGCCGATTACTTCCCCATAGCCTTCTGGAGCCAGCACGTCGACTCCGAGCGCGATTTCATCTCGCTCCGGATCGCGCTTCATATAAAAAGCTTTGACCGCGGCCGGGTAATGATGGACCATCAACGGCTGGTCGTACTTGCTGGAAAGATAAGTTTCATCCGGAGCGCCGAGATCCCCGCCCCACTCGAATTTATTTTCCACTTCGCCCCGCTCGAATCCTTCGTGCAGGATCTTTACCGCCTCGTCATAGTGCAGGCGCGGAAACGGCGGCACGATTGCTTCCAGCTTTGACCTGTCGCGCTCGAGCGTTTTCAATTCCTCAACTCGCTCATCGAGCACGCGCGCCGCGATGTACGAGAGAAACCTTTCCGCCAGATTCATCGCGTCATCAAGCGTCGCATAAGCCATCTCTGGCTCGACCATCCAGAACTCCGTCAAGTGTCTTCGCGTTTTCGATTTCTCAGCCCGAAAAGTCGGGCCAAAGCAGTAGACCTTTCCAAACGCCGCGGCAGTCGCTTCGTTATAGAGCTGACCTGACTGTGTCAGGTAGGCCTTCTCGTCGCCAAAGTAATCGACTTCGAACAACGTGGTCGTGCCCTCACATGCGGCCGGTGTAAAGATCGGCGTATCCGCCAGGGTGAAGCCGTCGTTGTCGAGAAAGTCACGCACGGCTTTCACTACTGTATGCCTCACTTTGAGGATCGCGTGCTGCTTCTTTGAGCGCAGCCAGAGATGCCGATTGTCCAAAAGGAATTCCGGGCCGTGTTCTTTCAGCGTGATGGGAAAGTCGTGCGCGTTCTGGACAACCTGCGCGTCGCTGACGTCGACTTCAAATCCGCCCGGCGCGCGGCTGTCCGCCCGCACGCGACCGGTCACAATCAACGCGGACTCCTGGCCCAAAGGCTTTAACGCCTCCCAGATTTCCGGTGACACAGAATTCTTCACGACCACGCCCTGCACGATCCCGGTGCCATCGCGCAATTGCGGAAACATCAGTTTCCCGCTGGAACGCAGGTTGTAGAGCCAGCCCTTAAGCGTGACTTCTTCGCCGACGTGCTGGGAAAGATCTTTTATGTAAGTTTGCATTTAATTGTAAATAATAATTTGGGATAAACGCTTCGCGCAAAGTCCGCGCAGCGGACGTATGATAATAGCCCGGCACTTTAGTGCTGGGATTCGGAATCAGTAAGACCCAACAGTCCGTGAAACGGACGGCTGAAACTGATCTAGCAAACCGAAGCCCTGGCCTCAGTCGTCGGCTTCGCGGACTTTGGCTTCTTACTACGCCACTGATCCCAGCGAATGAATCGCCGGGCTCTTATCATACTTCCGCTGCGCGGACTGAATCCGAACTGATTCGCTCGTTAACCATCCGCCGCAGGACCGGAAAACGATCGAGCCATTCAGCCGCCTGCAGCACAATCAACAAAGTTGGCTGAATATGCCTCTCATAGAAAGCGCTCCGACCGCAGACCGCGGTCTGATACGAGAAGGTGCCGATCGCTTTCAACCCTCGCTGAATCGTCATCAACCGAAATTCCTTGACGAAATCGTCAGGGTCAATCGGATCCAGGCCGAGCCGTCGCCGCTCTTCAAGAAAAAACAAACGGTGCCCGCGCACTTCGGCCAAAGAAGGCGGCTCAGGTTGCCGGTCCATCAACAGTGACACCAGATCATAACTGGCCGGACCCAGACGAGCATCCTGGTGATCCACGATCCGTATCTGACCCTGTTTGTCGACCAGCAGATTTGCCGAGTGATAGTCGCGATGACAAAGCACGCGCGGGCACGCCGACAACTCGGCGGCGACATCATTCAGTTCAACTTTCAACTCTGCCGCTTCACCATGCCGTAATGTCTCGCCGCGCAGGCTGCCAAAGTAATGCTCAAAAAAGAAATCCAACTCCCAGGCCAGCTTGGCCTCGTCAAAGGCCAGCCTGCTGGCGATTGAATCGCGCGCGAACGCGTGGGGAGTGGCCGCCTGGATGCGCGCGATCAGCTCAACTGCCCGCTCCAGCAAAGTTTCGCACTCTTCTTCGGAAGCAGTTTCGAAAACCTGGCACAACTGATTGTCACCGAGGTCTTCCTGCACGATGATTCCCACCGCACCATCCGTCTCATAAACTTTCGGGACGGGGAGTCCGCATTCCAGGAATAGGCTCGTAACATCGAGGTAGGGATGGACCTCAGGGTCGAACGGCGCAGGATAAACCGCGGCCACGGCAGTCGCGCGTTCCCAGGGGATGCGAAAGTACTCGCGGGTCGAGGCGTCCGGCGTCAGCGCGACAATCTTTGGTGTGCGCGCGCTTTGGCGTTGCGCCAAATAGCTCGCAAGCCGGTCGCCAGCGCTCGCGGTGAACGCATTCGGGCTGTTCTGGATGGCTGAACTCATGCGGCGAAGGGAAACACCTGCAAAGCGAAGTAGACTCTGATCATTCGGGCGCTTGGCGGTGATCGCTTAATCAGCGAATCTTATCACTGCGATAAGGGGACGACAAAGTTAAGACCCGCAACGTAACCCTTGAGAGCCTTGGCGGGCGGCGCCATCCCCGAAATAAGTTCACCTCGCACCACCGCCACGTCGTCCAATCGTTCGCCCGCGGGCACGCGCACGCCATCACCCAGAATTGCCCGCCGGACAGACGCTCCTTTTTCCACGGTCACGTTATTCCACAAAACCGAGTCATGCACCTCTCCCTCTTCATCGACCGACGGATTCCGGCCCATGTACACGTCGCGTCCCTGCCGGCGCAGCAGCGCCAGACTGATGTCCAGATACCGTGTGAGCGTGGAAAGTTCGTACCACATTCCGGCAGCGACGTGCGCCGCGATTCGCTCCCCGTTTGCTATCGCCCGCGGGTACACTGACGTCGTCGAGTGTGAAAAGACGCCGCGGGGAATGTAATCAAATATCCGCGACTCGAGAATCTGAATGCCAGTGAACATCAGTGGCGGATCGGCTTGCGAGTCCGGCGCCAGCGGCCCGGGCATGCCGCCAAAATTACTGACCAGGCCATCCCGCGTCTCGACGATGCTGAAGCGCTCGTGCTTTGGGTTGCGGAGCAGAATCAGTGTGGCGAGGGCTTTTTCTTGCCGGTGAGTCTCCAACGCGGCTTTCAAATCAAGATCGGTGATCAACTTTCCATTAACTACGACAAAGGTGTCGCCCTCGAGGAGGTGCCGTGCATTATCCATTGCCCCGCTAGTGCCCAAAATCACGGGCTCGTGAACATATTGCAAACGAACCCCGAACTGGCTGCCATCCCCGAGCGCGCTGCGAACCGATTCAGGTTCATGATGGAGGTTCACTACCACATCAACAATTCCATGCCTCGCCAGATACTCAGCTACATAGCCGACCAGCGGCTTACCGAGAACCGGTAGCGCCGGCTTGGTACGGTCAGAGGTCAACGGCCAAAGCCGCTCGCCGTATCCCGCTGCCAGAATCATCGCTTTCATTGTCCAGACATTCTAGCAGAGGTGTTCGGAGTTCCGACTTGGGTCAACGTTCGATCAAGTTAGTTCAAACATGTCTGGTTTCTTCCCCTCCCTTTTTGGGAGGGATAAGGGGAGGGTTCGAAGCATGAGGCGGACCAGCCCTCTCCCTTGCCCTCCCCCAAAGGAGAGGGAGAAGAGGCGGCATCGCGGGAAGCTCCCCTCAAAACAAACCTAACTAAAAACCAGTACTCCGAACCGCGTTAGTTGAATCGGCGTCGTTTGGTGTCGTAAGCTAGCGACGCTCAGTTTGTTCAAAGACTGGCCATCATAATCAATGCCATTCGATAAATTCTATTCACTGCCGCTCGAACAGCAAATCGGACAGTTCTTTTTTGTCGGTCTTCCGGGCACCGAACTGGATCAAGAGGCGCGGGCGCTGATCGAAGAGATCAAGCCCGGCGGCATCATTCTGTTCGGGCGCAATATCGAGACGGCTGAACAGGTGCGCCGGTTGCTTGATGGCGCGCGGGCAATGCTCCCGATAGCACCACTGTGCGGCATCGATCAGGAAGGTGGCCTGGTAGATCGTCTGCGGGAGATTTTCCCGGCGATGCCTTCGGCGCGTGCGATTCGCCAACACGGCGACCTTTCGGGAGCGAGATCGCTGGGTCGGATCACTGGCCAAGTCCTGCGAATGTTAGGCTTCGATATCAACTTTGCTCCCGTGATGTCAATCATTACGCAAGAACGCAGCCAACTGACGAACGGTCTGTACTCGCGCTCGTTCGGCCGATCACCGGGCGAAGTCCTGGGCTATACGACCGTCTACATGCGCGGCCTCCAGGCCACCGGCTGTCTCGGTTGTCTGAAACACTTTCCCGGGATTGGCGCCGGCGCGGTCGACTCGCACATCGAGATGCCGATGGTACCACTCTCTCGTGATGACTTGCTGTCACAGGATCTGGCGCCTTACATCGAACTGTTTCAGCGGGCCGACGATCGCGTCCGCGTGGTCATGGTGAGCCACGGGGGCTTTCCCAACATTGATATCAAGAAAGGCACCACCGGCGGACTGCTCGAGCCGGCATCAATTAGTCCCACCATCGTCTCAAACCTTTTGCGCCAGGAACTCGGATACAAGCACCTGGTTGTCACCGACGATCTGGAGATGGGCGCGATTGCGAAGCACTGCGAAATTGAGGACGCCGCCGTGCGCGCGTTTCTCGCCGGTGAGGACATGTTGCTGATCTGCGCCACGCCGGCAACAATCCGGCGCGGTTATCACGCGTTATTAGAGGCGGCTCGCGCCGGCGCACTCAGTCAGAGACGGATTCAGGCTTCCCTAAAGCGCATCGCCGCTACCAAAGCCCTGGTGAAACCACCGACGCCGCTGGACATGGACAAATACAATCGACTCTCAAACGAGATACGGGAGCTGAATGAAACTCTTGAATACCGTTATCCAGGAGAATCCAATGTGCAATAACCCGAAGCTGAGAGCACATTGCCCTTCGGGGATGCGCTTCATAAAATGTTTCAGCCTAAGCCTGTTGCTACTGACAGCCATTCTTTTGCCGTCGGCCTGCCGGCGCTCCCAAAGCAATATCTTTGTGATCGCGCTTTCCGATAACATCAAGACAATTGATCCGATCGGCTCGCCATCGGTGGACGCAGCGAGCGAGCGCGTACGGACCTTGATGTTCAATTCGCTGGTGAAGAAAGACGAGAAGTTCGATTACGTTCCTGAATTGGCTTTGAACATTCAGCGCTCGGACGACGGATTGAGTTTCACCTTTGCCTTGCGCGACGGAGTGACCTTTCATGATGGACGTCCGTTCACTTCGGCTGACGCCAAGTACACGCTGGACACGGTGCTGGCTTCGACCTTTGCGAAAGCCGCCAGTTTCTTTGAAGGCTCGGGTGCTACCAGGACCGCCTACATCAAGAGCGTCGAAGCTCCGGACGCACACACGCTGATTATTCGTCTTAACAAGCAGTGGACCGGATTGCTTCCCAACCTGGTGCCGATCGCGATGATTCCGAAAGACAGTTATGAATCGCAGAAGACGCATCCGCTGGGCACCGGACCTTTCAAATTCAAGAGCTATGATCAGGTGCAACAGGTCATTGACCTCGAAGCCAACGACAAGTACTGGGACGGCGCGCCTAAGATTCCCCTGATTCGCGCCCGCGCGATCAGCGAATCCAACACGATGCAGGCCGAACTGCAAAGCGGTCGAGTGGACATCGCTCCATTGGCTACCAGCCTCTCTCCGGATGCCATCAAGGCGTTGGGCCAGAATCCGACCCTGACTGTGCACCAGTTTGTCGGATCAAACTTGAATCTGCTCACCTTTAATACGACCGAAGCGCCCCTCAACAACGTCAAGGTTCGTCAGGCTATAGCCTACGCGATTGATCGCGAGAGCATGGTTCGTGACCTGGTCCTGGGCCAGGGCGCAATTGCTCATTCTATTCTGCCGGAAGGATCGTGGGCTTACGCGAAGGGACAAACTTATCAATTTGATCCCGCTCGGGCGAAGCAGTTACTCGACGAAGCAGGCTTTCGCGATCCCGACGGCGACGGGCCGCAGATGCGCTGGGCCAAGCCTCTCTTGTTTCGTATTTCCGGCAGCAGCGCGGCGGCGCGCCAGTATGCGTCAGTGATCCAGAATTATCTTAAGGATGTCGGCGTGCCGGTGACTATCGAAACTTCGGAATTCACTACCATGCTCGACCAACTGCGATACGGCCAGTTTCAGATCTCCTACGGCCAATGGGTCGGAGGCAATCAGGATCCGATTTTCTATCACGACCTGTTCGCGACTTCGGAGATTCCCACTCAGACGCGCGCGGCTCGCAATCGCAGCCGCTACAGCAATCCCGAACTGGACAAGATTCTTGATGAAGCCGCTAACACCTACGACCACGCGAAGGCTGCGCCGTTATACGCCAAGGCGCAGGAGATCATCAGCCGCGACATGCCGGTGTTTCCGATGTGGTATCAGGCGAACATGGTGATCGCCAAAAAGAGCGTCGGCAACATTCAGGTCAATGCCAGTGGTGATTGGGGGTTCGTGAAGGACCTGACGATGCAGCGTTAACGCGCTGCTCAGGGGTAATCCTCAACGACGGCCTGTAGCTTCCGTTCGCTTTCGCTCGAGACACCGATAAACTCGATGCCTGCTCCGGTCGGCGGCATGCCTTCCATCAGGCGAAGTTGATATCGCACGGTGCCTCTCAGATTGATCATTCCCGAGGTTTGTCCAGTCAACTTAAGGTAAATTTCCTGGCCGGAGCTGAGCTCGCGCTTGGTGGCCAAAAAGCATCCACCGAGACTGAGACTGGTTATCTTGTCGTAGTGCTCACACTCAGGTCCCCAGCCCCAATCAGCAAAGAAGTCCACGATGACTCGCGGGTGTCTTCTCAGCTCAGTGAAATCCATCGGCACAGTTCTTAAGTTGTCTTGATTTGGTCGATCGCTGTCTGAATTCGCAACCAGCTTACCACGCCTTCGCGAATCAGACGCAGATCATCGCCGCACACGTTCACAACAGTTGACGGCTGATCGGTTTCGGCATCACCATCGTCGATAATCAAATCGATTCCGTGATCAAAATAGCTACTAACTTCCGGCGCAGTTTTCGCCGGCTCCTGATGCGCAGGATTCGCGCTCGTGGCCGTCAAGGCTCCGCCGCAAGCCCGCACCAGCGCGCGCACCTTCTCATCGCCGGGTAAGCGCACGCCAATCGTTTGCGTGCCGGCCGTGATTTCGCCCGGAACGCCGCGGACGGCTTTGCCGATCAGTGTCAGCGGACCCGGCCAAAATGTTTTGGCTAACAGATGGAATGTCTGTGAAGGTTCAGCGATAAAGCGCGTGACCTGATCAAGGTCGCTGATCACGATCAGAATGGGATTGTGGCTGCCTTTTAGCTGTTTGATTCTCTGGACTGCAGCGCGATTGAAAGGATCTGCGCCCAGACCGTAGAAGGTGTCGGTGCGAAAGGCGATGACTCCGCCATTGGAAATCGCGTCCGCGATCTGAGTTAAGGATTCTCTTTTTTGAGGAATGATCAAGGACGTGTGTTGAGCAAAGTAGTCGGGTTAAGCGCCGAAGGCGCGCAATGCAATAGCCCAGCGCAACGCGCTGGGTGCAGCGTCATTTTCGCGCCTAAGCCCTGAAAGGGCGAAATAAATTTGCTTGAATCGTTATGGCGCCCCTTCAGGGCTCAGGTCGCAATCGAGTTGCCCAAAACCCTGGGCTCACGCCCAGGGCTATTACATTCCGCGCCTTCGGCGCTCTAATCAAATCTTCACGCCATAGCCAAGACCATCACCAACAGGCAAAACCTCTGCTCGCAGTTGCGGATGATTCACGAAGTACCGGTTGAATTCGCGCAAGGCTTCGGTAGATGGCTGCTGATCCGGCGAGCGAATCTCACCCGCAACCTGGCCACCCCACAAGAGATTGTCACAGATAACCACGCCGCCGGCGCGCAGCTTCGGCAGAGCCAGATCCAGATAGCCGCGATACTCTTCTTTGACCGCATCAAGAAAGATGAGATCGAATGTTTCGTTAAGCCGCGGAATGACTTCGAGCGCGTATCCTTTTTCGATCTGCGCCCGCTGACGCAAACCCGCGCGCGTCAGGTACGCTTCCGCCGCCTTGATCATTTCATCGCTTGGATCAACGGTGACGACCAGGCCATCATCCGTCATCCCGCGCGCCAGGTGAATCACTGAGTATCCGATCGCCATGCCGCATTCGAGCGCCCGCCGCGCGTTGATAGCGCGGGCTGTGATCTCAAGAAAACGGGCCACCTCGCGATCTGCAATCGGTACGCCATGCTCGGCGGCGTAAACCTCCATCTCAGCGAGCAAGGCGTCGCTGGGCGGCAGCAGATTATCCAGATACTCAGCCTGGTCGCGATGAAGAATAGCGTCAATGCGTGCTTTCATTGATTTATCTGACGAGTCCGCGAAGCGGACGATTCGAAAATAGCCCAGCACTTCAGTGCTGGGGAACGGATCATATTAAGAAACCAAAGCCCGTGAAACGGGCGACAGAAGTTACAGAACCGGGAGCGGTAGCGACCGGGTGCGAGCACTGAAGTTGAACACTTGATCTTGAATCTCCGACATTCGTCGCAAGTTGAGCATAGCATCCACTCGCTACGGCTCGGGGCTCCGCACACTCTCTGCCGTCCGCTTTGCGAACTATTAGACAAACTTAAACGCGTCGCTCCCAGCGATAAATCGCTGGGCTATTTTCGATCGTCCGCTTCGCGGACTGAAAACCCGAAGCCTGATCTTCGGTGACGAGATCCTCTTTCAGTTGTCCGACTTATCCGGCAGGAGTGACCCGACAGCAACATACCTCCGGCCCAGTCCCAGCTCTCTCAATTTGTGTTGCAGTGACTGTCGATGCATTCCCAGAACCGCCGCGGCGCGCGTCACGTTGCCGCCGGATTCTTCCAGACAACGGGCGATGTAGCGCCGCTCGAACTCGCGCCGGTCATCGCGAAAATCAGAAGTGTAAGGAACCGCCAGGTTGCCATTCGGGGAAACTGCAATCGGCTCTACAGAAGTTCTCTGCGCCGAGCTGAGATCCAAAGCGTTCAGCTCAGCTCCTTCGGACATGATCGCGGCGCGTTCGATCGCATTCTTAAGTTCGCGCACGTTACCGGGCCATTCGTACTCCATCAACTTCCGCAGCGCATCGCGGCCGATTGGCCGCTCAGGCAAGCGATGACGTTCGGCAGCCTGACGGGCAAAGGCTTCCGCCAGCATCGGAATATCTTCGCGTCGTTCGCGCAGCGGCGCGATGTCTATGGTCACCACGCGCAAACGATAAAACAGATCCGCGCGAAAATTTCCGTCCGCAATTTCTTCTTCCAGCGCACGATGCGTGGCGCTGACAATTCGCACGTCCACCGGGATCGATTCATCGCCACCAAGTCTTTCAATCCGTCGCTCTTCCAGCGCGCGCAAGAGCTTTGCCTGCACGTTGGCGCTCATGTCGCCGATCTCATCCAGGAAGAGTGTGCCGCCGTTGGCCTGCTCAAATTTTCCCCGCCGGCGGGCTGCGGCGCCCGTAAATGCGCCCTTTTCATGGCCAAAAAGCTCAGATTCGATCAGCTCCGTAGGTAAGGCCGCGCAGTTCACGGCGACGAAGGCCCCGCTACTCCGCACGCTATTCCGGTCGTGCAGCTCGCGCGCCACCAACTCTTTTCCGGTGCCCGATTCGCCGCGCACCAGCACGGTAGCATCCGTGTCGGCAACCTTCTCGATCATCGCGCGCACGGTCTGCATCGCGTCCGAATTTCCGAGTAGAGCTCCACGCTGTGATGTTTCGATCTCTATTCGCCGCCGGAGGGAGCGATTCTCACGACGAAGCCGGATGGTCTCGAAAGCGTTCTTGACGACCAGGCGAAGATCATCAAGCTCGAAAGGCTTCGAGACGTAATCGTAGGCGCCGCTCTTCACCGCCTGGACCGCCAGGCGCTCGGAACCGTGGGCGGTAATGATTATGACCAGCGGCGCTTCAGTCTGGTTGCTCTCGCTTTCGGTTTGCAGTTCCTTTAGGAATTCGAGACCACTGATGCCGGGAAGATTGACATCGAGCAGCAGCAGATCGAACTTTCGATCACGCATCAACGCGCGCGCTGTCTCGGCGCTATCGGCTTCATCGATGCCGTGGCCGAATGCCTCCAGCGCGCGCCTGATGCCGTAGCGCGCAGCTTCCTCGTCATCCACCACCAACAATCGCAAGTCGTTCTTTTCCATGCTGACTCCCCCAGAGTTTAATACTTTTCGAGGGGTTTTGCTTGCGTGTGGCGTGCCAGACTGGGGAGCTGGTCAGTTACCTGAACGTCGGGCTGCAACCACGACTACAATCGCGTCGCCGGATGGGCCCATATGCAGGGTTCCGGCAATGACCGGAACGCCTTCGCGCATGCTGATGTCTGTGCGCAGCCCAATGGCCTCGTAGTTAACAGCCGGCAGCACCATGCCGGTGGTTGACGCAGTGGTCGCGTTGGCTGGGGCAGTCACGATCGGCACGCGCGAGCCAAATCTGAAGTCGTTCATGCGTACAACTTCCAGGCCGCCCTGGTCCGCCGACAACTTCACCAGCGCCGTGAACTGGCTAAAGCTGGGATTGCTCGTCATGGAATTGGCGGGAACCACAAACGGCCCACCAACCCAACTCACGTCCAGACGGCCGTTGTTCCGCACTCGATTCACGAACGTCCCCGCCAGGCTGTAATGCTTGAACGTGAGCGCTTCGTGAAGTCGTTTCATAACGGCATCGAGAGCGACGGGTATCCTTCCGTCCTCGGTCTCACGATTCGTGGCCAGTATTAGATAGAGCTGGGTGTCGAGATTCGTTTCGTCCTCGCGCACCGCCGACGAGCGGGCGGCCTGACTTGAGTCCTGCGCGAACGCCGTTGGCGCCATAATCGTAAGCACGCAACAGAGGGCCAGAAAGATCACCCGATGTCGTCTGGTTGAAATCATCACTCGATTCTCCTTGAAGAATTAAAAGTAGCGATTGCTCGCGGGCAGGTTGGTTGCTCGCCCATAGCTGACACGCCGCGGTCCGGCGAAAGTTCCCGACAAAAGCCAGCTTGATTAAATGTTTAGGATTCCGATTCTATAAACATTTGGCTCCTAACGGAGCCGTCGGAAAAGCGAGGGAATCAATCCGCATCTTACACTTGTTCATTCACCGGCAACCTCACTTCAAACCTCGCGCCCTCGCCGTTCTGTGATGGCGCCAGCCGCGCCGAGCCGCCCGCTTCTTCCATGCGCTTGCGCACAATCGCGAGCCCGAGACCTGTGCCGCGTTGACGGGTAGTAAAGAACGGTTCCCAAATTTTTGTTTGCATCTCAGGCGCGATACCCGGCCCGCTGTCGTTAACTGCAAAGATGATCTCGTGGCCGTCAACAAAGGATTCAATGACCACGCTGCCGCCCGCGGGAGTTGATTGCAAAGCATTCAGGATGAGATTTGATAGCGCGTCGCGAATCGCGGCGGTTTGCACTCCGTCCAGTTCCAGCGCTCCACCAACACGACATTGCAAGGTGATGTTGCGTTCGTCCGCCTCAGCCCGAAAGAGACTGTTGACGCTTCGCAATAACTCGTCCGCGCGGCAAGGAGGGGCGGCCGGTGTTCTCTTGCTGGCGAAGCTGAGCAACTGTGTGACGCTCTTGCTCAGACGATCAGTCTCACCGACGATCAAACTTAGGTCGCGCGCATGCTGACTGTTGAGTGCTTCGTCCTCGCTCATGACCTGAGCAATCGACTTGATCGCGGATAGCGGGTTCTTCACTTCATGCGCCACGGTGGCGGCCATCTGACCCAGCGCCGCCAGTCGCTCACCTTCAGCTACCTTTCGCTCCAGCCGCACGTTTTCCTCAACCAGCCGGCAATCTTGGATGGCGATCGCCACCTGACCGGCGAGCACTTCCAGCACCGCGCGCACATCCGGCGTCAAAGCACTCGGCGAGGCTTCAATCAACAGCAGTCCGGCGTTTCGATCTTCGCGACGCAGAACATAGGCGACGTTGTACTTCTGCTCCCCGAAAGCCAAATCGTCTTCCAACTCGGTTATGCCGGCTGTCTCTGCCGTGTGTAAAAGATCTCCTGTCCATCGCGACTCGTCAGCAATCCCTGGCGTTGATTTCATCTCATCGTCGGTTGGCCGCAAGACAATCTTCACGCGCCGTAAGGAGAGCGCACTGGCGGTTTGTGATTCAATGAAGGCAAGTAACTCGGGAAGGCGGCGATACTGTCCAGCATGAGCGCCGATGTGAGCCACAACTTCGCGGTAGAGCGCGGTCTCGCGTTCGAACAGCGCGCGAAATCGCTTTTCTAACCAGCCGCGCAAAGGGGCCGCGAGCAAAGTCAACGCGAGGATAAGAATCGCTTCGATGACGCCGGCGCGCAGACCGTAGCGCGAGTTGGCCCAGTCGCTGATGCGTCGTATCCCATAAAGATAAACGGCGAGCACCAGCGCCGCGAACGTCGCGACAATCAAACTCTCTTTAATGATCAGTTCAAGAAAACGATAGCGATAGATGTAGTACGCCAGCAGGGCCGAAGGCAGAAGCGATCCCAGATTAGCGAAGGTCTGGAGATAAAGACCCGCCGCAGTTCCCTTGCCCAGCCCGAGCCCCAGAGACGCCAGGATCAAAACAGCGATGGCGATGAACGAGCCGGCGAGGGTGCGCAGAGTTCGCCGTTCACTTCGCGACGAAGAGCGCCGCGCGACTAATAGTTCAGTAATGGCCACGAGCGCCAGCGAATAAACGGCCCAGAGCGCAAACGGCAGGACGAACTGGGAGAGCTTCGCGATCATTGGTTGGTACGGTCCCATCCAGATGTGCGGTATTGTGACCAGCAGGAACAGACAGGGAATGTAGGAAAGATAAACCCGAACGCGCTCAGTGCGAGTGAGACCACGTCCTTGCGCACTGGCCCACAGGTGTATGTGAACGTGCAGCAAAAGTGAGTAGCAAACGGTGATACTGATGACGGCTATGGTATTGGCTAGCCGCAGGACGGGAACCCACCGCGCCACGTCCAATCCGAGCATGCTGCGCAGAGTGACGATCAGATTCCCAGCGTGCCAACCGGCCATGCACAAGCCCAAACTGAGGAGCAGGCGCTGAATGGGCACCAGCCCCAGACGCTGCTTGAACAGGAGATACCCCATCCACAGCGGCAGCACCGCGCCAAGACTGTACCCGATAAGTTGGAGGGCTTCGAGAAGGGTCATCAGAGACCTGACCGACGGTCGAGAGATCTGAATTGAACAGCCTTGAGGATATCACCATCACGGGAGGACTAAGGAGTCGGAGTGAGCGTAGTTAACGAGTTGGAAGGCAGCGTCCGAGTTAACCGGCGCGCCGATTAGCAACTGAAGTCATTGACGCCGACCACCCGACCCTTTGGCGCCCAACGAGTTGTCGATCGGCAGCCGGGCGATCACGTCAGCTGGTCAGATTGTAAATCAGTCCAAATGGATCTCTGACGTAGCATCTGGGAAAGTCCGGTTCGTCTTTGATGATCTCGCAGCCTTCTTTCGTCAGCCGAGCTTTAGCCTCTTCGATATTCTCGACCGTGACTTCGAGTACCGGTCCGAGCTTTGGGCCCTGCTCAATGAAAAGGTTTATATGCGGGCCGTGGATACTGATTAGGTTAGGCGCCTCGGCAGTGATCTCGAACCCGAGCCCTCTGACGTAAAATGCCGCCGCTATTTTTGGGTCCGGCGCTTGAATCAGGATATCGGTGCCAAACTTGTTTCCCATTAAGCCTCCCTTTTAAGAAATTCAAGACTGCCGCCTAACGTCAGAGTTCAGGTGGCGCGGCCGAACACCATTCAAGCAACGATCTCATGAACAGGTTTGAGAAACGCGCTGTTCCGCGTTCCGGTCTAACGAGTTGTTGGGCCGCGGTTTTTAGCATTCAGAGTACTCGCACTACCATCTATTTCCTGCTGGCATGCCAGGCAGCCAATACTTCAGCTTCGCGTTCCGGCTTTATTCCTGCCCGCATTTTCAACTGTCTGCTGGTCGGCTGTTTTCTAAACCAATCGAGCGTGGCCCTTGTGGTGTCGTAGAGTGGACGAAATGTCAGTCCCTTGCTGACCGCCTTGTTGATATTCATCGTTGAATAACCAATCTCTGGCCCGTGTGGTGAAGTCCAGATCGGGATATCGTCGATGATTTTTTCGCTGCTGAGAAATTTGTCGTCTACCCAGGTGAACCGAGCATCAGAGTTCGTTGCTTTCTTGATCTCGTCAAGCATCCGCCCCATCGTCAACTTCGATTTAGGTCCGACGGCATTAAAGCTTCCGGTGGTGCCTTGCTCAACCATGCGCATAGTCCACTCAGCCAGATCGCGCGCGTCGATGATCTGAATCGGGTCGGCAGTAGTTCCGGGTGCTAATACCTCACCGCCGCGTTCGACGCGAACTGGCCAATAGGTAAACCGATCAGACTCATCGCCGGGACCCACTATATACCCGGGACGAATGACTAGCGTCTTCCCCGGAAACCACTTTTCAGCTTCAGCTTCCGAAATCGCTTTGAGAGGTCCGTAAAGAGCAAAGTTGTTGGCGCGCATAGTCGCATTAGTCTCTCTCATCGGATCCGCTCCAGCATATTTCGCCAGCGGCGCGGTCTCATCCATTCCCGGCTTGCTGGTGTCTGCATAGACCGAAATCGTTGAAATGAAGACATAGCGATCGACATTGCCCTTCAGGATTTGCGCCGCATCGCGGACCCAAACTGGCAGGGTGGTTGGAATGTCGATGCATACATCCCAGGTTCTGCCTTTGAGCGCATCGAGTTTGCCGTTGCGGTCGCCGATTAACTGTTCGACTTCTTTTGGCAATTCACCGGGATGCGTGCGGCCGCGATTGAACACAGTGACCTGGTGGCCCCGACTGAGCGCATACTTAACTTGAAATGGCCCCGTGAAGCCCGTGCCACCCAGAATCAGAATGCGCAGACTCTTTGCAGCGCGGTTGGTAGTTCCGACTCTCGCTGAGAAGGCTGTTTTGCCGGTGATCAGATTCAAACCGGCAGTACCGCCGACCATGGCCGAGAGTTTGAGAAACATTCTTCTACTTATTGACATCTAGTTCGCTCCCAAGAGATTTCAGAGTACCGCCATCAGCACCCTTCGCCCAAATTAACCGGGCGGCTGACAAAAGCGAGTTGTGCGACGCTCAGGGCATTAACTTATGCTGACTGTTCTCAGATCGAGCACGTCGCCCACCGACAGCAACCGGTACGGTCGTCCCGGCGAACCATTCAAGTCTCGGATAAAGCTGGTTGAGCCAGAGAGGTTGAGTGGCTATGGACTAACCACCATCACATTGAATTGTGCTCCGGTCGCAATGTCGCCGCCGGCGACGATCCAGCGTCCAGCGGGGCAAGTTCCAAAACTCGCACTGCCGGTATAGGTCAAATTCATATTTGAATTGGGATTGGTGTTTGATCGTCCGGCATTAATTCCGACTATCGCCGTCACAAATACCAACGCGTTAGCGTTACCGTTTATCGCGGGGTTGTCCATAACGCTGAAACTATTGAATGGACCACAGGTGTTAGCAACTGTGCGCGTGTGCCTGAAGGTTACTATGTTTGCCCCAGAGCATGCCGGTCCTTTATCGCACGTTCCCTGAGGTCCCACCGGTCCCTGAGGTCCGGCTGGCCCCTGAGGCCCCACGACGCCCCAGCTGATTGGGGTTTCGTGGTACCGGCAATCGCTTACCGAGTTGACCCGTCGAAGGTTCCCGTTCGCGTTGTTATAGCAAGCCTGAATCGTACTCGGAGCCGGGGCCGCGTACACCGTTACAAAGGCTATCAGTGCCGTCGCACAAAGAAACGTAAGCAAGCAAATTATTGTCAGCGGACTATTCTTAAGCGTCTTCATTTGGGAACTCCTCTCAGGTCGCCGGTCGGCGCGTTAGGTATCAATCACATGCAAAACGAAAGCCGGTAACCAAGGCATAGTTTTTACGCCGTGGTAATTCCTCCCCGGCCGTCGTGACACGTAAGCGATTGCCGTAGGCATCTGTAAAGAGAAACGAGCAGGCCGCGACACCTGTACCCGCACATGATTCAACTTCGACGTAGCCTTTGCGCCAGAAGAGTCGACCATTCCCATTCGAGATGTCGGGATCAATACCAGAGTCGTTGAAAGACTTTGTTTGCCAGGGCTGCCAGCCAGCAGCCAAGAGCTTCTTTCTGGCTCTGTGATAACTTAACTCCGTGATGGCCGGAAGCTTCGCATGCCTTTTTGGAGCGCAAGGTTTATCTTGCGCTAGAACGCTACCAGCTGCGAAGCCGCAGATTAGAAATGCAAGCAAAGTTTTCATGTCTTCTCCAGGAGTGAGGTTAGCCGTCGAACGGTTGAGTTGAACGGGCGGCGCGGCAATTACATTCAACCGTCGAATCTATCAATCAAGTTGCGAAACACGTTCAGCGCGCTCCGGTCCAACGATTTACTATGTTGCGCTCATCGAACGGCGTGTCCTTTTGGATTTCGACACCGAATGATAGCAACCAATTACAGATGGTCTTTCGGGAGCGTCTGTCACCCATGACAACATATCAACCCTCCATTCACGACAGTTGGGACCATAGATGAGTTCGACGCGATCTGGTTCCACTTTCCCGGATTCCGTCAGATATCTTTTCAAGCTACCGGCGCGCGCTTTTGCCCCGTAGGAGATCAAGTAGCCCTTAAAATGCGGATTGTCCTTTAAGAACAGGGCGGAAACCGTCAAGCGATTCGTTCTGCGTTTTGATGCTTACTGATTTGTCATATACGTAGAAGAGGGAGCCATAATCGACAGCTACGTTGGGTTCCGTCTTCTGTGCTTGGTTAGAAGTTTGCGGCTGCTGCGCCACACATAGACCAAATAGCACAAGAAGTACGCTCAGACATTCAACAGCCCGCACCAGGTAATGTCGACAGCGGAAATCAGTAAGCAACCTAACATAGCAGTTGACCGGGCGGCGCGTTTTCATTCAACCCTCGCCGCACCAAACATCTTAGGAAACACGCTCCCGCCGCTCCGGTCCAACGAGTTGTTGGGCGGCGCGCTACTTCAACCTTTCGAACTTAATGGTTCCCTCGCCATGAGATCCGTGCTTGATGGCGCCGGACATTGTGTCGCCGTCAACTCGCAGATCGACCTTGTCGAAAGCCACCGTCCGCCCCGGCTGTGGCGACGTCTTCATGGTGAGCTTTCCCTTCTTGAGCTTGCCAGTGATGGGAATCGGATCCTTCTCGCTCGGCCCCACCCAACCAGTCACGACGTCACCAGTTTGCCTGAGCGATGCGATCCCGATGATCGTGCCATCCGCTGTAGAGATTGTGACCCGCCACCTTCCCGTCACATCGGTCGCGAAAGTTGCAGGGGCCATTAGTGCCAACAACAAGAGACTCAGTAGCACACGTTGACTTCTCATGAATGCCCTCCTTACGTGGGTGGCGCACAGCAAGCACGCTGGTCCAACCTACCTCCGATGGAAGCGCCCCCAACAGCAATAGACGATGCCGTGGGTGCCCCTCGTCTTCACGCTTCACTTCCACACGTCCGCCCAACATGTATTGTGCGACGGATCCGTCACGCAAGTACGGAATACATGATCTTATAGCTCAGTCCCGTGTGAGCCTAAGAATGATAACGCCCTCCCTGACGGTCGGGCTACTGCCCCGACCTCCCGGCGCGCTGCTCAGCTCAGCGTCAGTCCTTGCCCGACTTCAGACCACGCTCTTCAAGCAGCGGCTCGACGCTCGGACCGCGGCCGCGGAAAGCGCGATACAGCGTCGCAGCATCCGCCGTGCCTCCGGGCGCAAGGATCATGTCGCGATAGCGTTGCCCGTTCGCACGGTTCATCCCGCCGTGTTCCTTGAACCAGTAGTAAGCGTCGTCGTCGAGGACCTCGCTCCAAAGGTATGCGTAGTAACCGGCGGCGTAGCCGTTGTCCCAGATATGCGAGAAGTAGGCCGTGTGATATCGCGGCGGCACTTGCGGCATATCGATGTGAAAGTTACGCAACGCCGTCTGCTCAAAGACGTCCAGATCCTGTTGCGGCTGATCCGGCGTCAGGCTGTGCCAGGCCATGTCGAGCAGAGCGGCGGCGAGGTATTCCGTCGTCGCATAACCCTGATTGAAGGTGCGCGCCTTCTTGATCTTTTCGACCAGCGCCTGGGGCATCGGCTTACCGGTTTGATAGTGCTTCGCATAGTTGGCAAACACCGCCGGATCCAACGCCCAGTGCTCGTTGAACTGCGACGGAAACTCGACGAAGTCGCGCGGTACGCCGCCGAGGGTGGGATAGCGCACAGTTGAGAACATGAAGTGCAGGGCGTGTCCGAACTCATGAAACATCGTGGTCACGTCATCGAAGCTCAGCAGGGTCGGCTGACCCGGAGCGGGCTTGGTAAAATTCGTGCAATTGAAGACCACGGGCTTGGTTCCGAGCAGACGGCTCTGATCGACAAAGCTGTCCTCCCAGGCGCCGCCGTTCTTATTCGATCGTGAGAAGTAGTCACCATAGAAGAGGGCGAGTGACTTGCCGTCAGCATCGAACACTTCGAACACGCGCACATCGGGCTGATAGACAGGTATGTCCTTGCGCTCTTTGAATGTGAGGCCGTAGAGCTTGTTCGCGGCAAAGAAGACGCCGTCAAAAAGCACATGCTCCAGCTCGAAATAAGGCTTCACCTGCGATTCGTCGAGATCATATTCGGCTTTGCGCACTTTTTCAGCGTAGAACTCCCAGTCAGCAGCGCCGAGTTGGAAGCCGCCGTTCTGCGCGTCGATCAATTTCTGCATCTTCGCCACTTCGCCACGTGCTTTGGCCGTCGCTGCCGGCACCAGATCGGTCATTAATTTTTCGGCGTTCTGCGGCGTCTTGGCCATCTGGTCGTCCAGAACGTAGGTCGCGTAGTTCGGATAGCCAAGCAGCTTCGCGTGTTGCGCGCGCAGTTGCGCCAGGCGCATGACGATCGCTTTCGTGTCGTTGGGGCCGCCGCGGTTGCCGCGAAGTATCGAAGCGTTAAAGAGCTTCTCGCGAAGAGCGCGGTTCTCCAGTGATGAGAGGGCGGGCTGCTGGGTCGTGTTCCGCAGACTCAGCACCCACTTGCCGTCGAGCTTCTGCTCCTTGGCTGCCTCGGCGGCGGCCGCGATATCGCCGTCGCTTAACCCCGCCAGCTCGGCCCGGTCAGAGACGATGACCGCGGAAGCGTTGACGTCGGCGAGCACCTTGTCGGTGAATTGGGTCGTCAGCTTCGACTCTTCCTGATTGAGGGCGCGGAGAGTTGTCTTGTCGGCCTCCGAGAGCTGGGCGCCGGCGCGAACGAAGTTCAGATAGTAACGCTCCACCAGAAACTTGCTCTCGGGATCCAGCTTGAGGGCGGCCCGCTGATCGTACAACGTCTTCACCCGGGCAAAGAGTTTTGAGTTCAGGTAGATGGTGTCCTGATGCGCGGCCAGCTTCGGCGCTTCCTCGGCCTTGATCTTTTGCATCGCGTCGCTGGTATTTGATTGAGAGAGGTTGAAGAACACCTTGGTGACGCGGGTCAGGAGATCGCCCGTCCGCTCCATCGCCTCGATGGTGTTGGCAAACGTTGGCGCGCCCGCGTTGTTGGCGATCGTCTCGATCTCGGCGATCTGCCGCTTCATTCCTTCTTCGATCGCCGGCGTGTAATCGCTATCCGTAATCTTATCGAACGGAGGCGCCTGAAACGGTAGCGTGCTGGCGGTAAAGAACGGATTTGAGGCGGCGACGTGAACCGTGGCGTTAGCGGTTCGCGACGGCGCAAACTGAATGACCAACAGACCCGGGACGACGAGTGCGACGAACTGTCTGATCCGATCAAATCTCATAAGCGATCCAGATCCCCCTGCGCGGATGATTTGACGAACTTTCTAATTAGAACTGCCGCGCTGTTTTTTGGCACTACGATAACGTGCACCTTCGCGGTCGTGATCTATTTTGCCGATCGCCGGACTATTGCCCCAGCGTGCCCAGCGTGATTTCAGTCCTGCGATTCTTCGCCCGACTAGCAACCGTCGTGTTTGGCGCTACCGGATTCGCCCCGCCCAGACCGCTGGCCTGAATCCGCGTAACATCGACACCGGCCGCTGCAAGTCGCTCAGACAAAACTCTTGCCCGATCCTGTGTCAGTTGTTGCAGCGCCGCTTCGTCGCCGCGATTGTCGGTGAAGGACTCAATTGAGATTTGATAATTGGGATTGTTGGCGAGCAGGGCGCCAATCTGATCGAGCTTTGCCGCCGCTGCCGCGACCAGATTCGCGGACCGTGGACTTGCCCAGATCGCCTCAGCCAGGACGAGCGTCATGCCGCGGTTGCCGTCACGCACTGCGCCGAAACGGGCCAGGGTCTGCTTCAGCGTCTCGGCGGCGGCGCGCTGATCGACGGCGCGCTTTTCATTCACGCGGCTTGCGTCCTCAGCCTGCTTCTCGCCTTCGATGCGGGCCAGTCTGACCTTCGCATCTTCAGAGTCAGCCCGCACCGTTTGTATTTCTTCGCGCAGCCGCGCGATTTCGGTGCGCGCATCCCGTAACTTCTCCGTCGCATTCACCGCGTCGCGTTCGGCGAGTTCGCGCCCGTGACGTTCTGTATCCAGTTCTGCTTTCAAGCGGGTAATTTCCTGGTTGGCGGTATCCGCATTGTCTTCGGCCTTGCGCACGGCGAGATCGCGGCGCTCAATTTCTTCGCGGCGCTCGCGCGATGCGCGACGCACCAGGGCCATGTCTTCCGCTTTCGCTCCACTACTGATTGCCTGCCGAGCGAGGATGTCGATTTCTCGTTCAGCCTGCCTCATGCGCAAGGCACTTTCGGCCTGTTGTAGATCGGCTTCGGCGGTGCGCAGTTCATTAGGCGCATCGCGCTCCGCTCCCGCATAGCGCGCCAGATTAATCGCCTGCCGCGCACCGAGCAGCACTACCGGGATATCGCGAAAGTCCGACTCGGCAATCTGAGGTACGCTCGCATCACGGAAATAATCACTGGTGTTACCGATGTACTGAATTTTCGAGGTCTCAACCTGTGCGTCCCGTATCGTAGCCGGCGCCATGTTCTCCATCACCACCATACGGCTGGGCGAGTGAACAAGAAAGTGTGGCTCAGCGGTGATTACCAAAGCGAAAGTTTGCAGGGAAGTGGTCACGTCAATCTTCGAATCGATCAGACCGCTGCCGCTGCGCTTTATCTCGCCGAGGTTATCGACGTGCCCATCTGGCGAAATCGCCCACAGAACATACGTCGTGTACACGCCCCCGAGTTCGTATGCGCGCGGCAGGTTATCGAGGTGTAGCTCAACCCGAGTGCCGCGACGGCTCTGCCGTCTTACCTTCGCAGAGCCCTTCAGACGCGGCAGACGGGTGGTGCCATGAAACGGGACGTCGATGGTCTGGTCCAGAGGGTACGTGATCGCGATCGTAGTACGCCGCGTATCGTTCTGCGCAAACGCGCCGCTGGCGGAAATAAGAACCAAACACGCAAAAACTGCGAATGACTTAAGCGATCTGTTCATGCCACAAACTCCCGGGACCTGTGTATTTCGATCGGACCGCGCTCCACTGCAGTCCGACTTGATTGATGCAAGACCCTCGATCATTGTTGCCGAAGGGGACCAAACTGGCAAGTTATGAAGTGAGCGCAAGGCGAGTTTAGCGGGCCGACTTCAATCGGGTCGTTACCGCCTGAGCAAGAACCCAACTAGAGTTGTACTCTGCTACCAGCGGTGCCCGTGAAGGTCAGCGAGTTAGCGAGTAAGTGATCGCTGGTACGCTTTAGTGCGCCGGTCCTGCACAAATTGGCTTAGAAAGAGGGAGATGGCGACCAGTAGAAGGATGTGGACCATGCCGCCTTTGTGGAGCAGAAACTTTTCGACGAGCCAGATAACAACAAAAAGGGAGCCTACGATCCAGAGCATTTCGAAATCAGTTTCCTTTGCTGGGTATCATGTAAGGTTTTAGCGGTTGGGCCGGGCCGTCACCCGCGGAAATTCCATCGCGCGCAACGCCGTGCGTGATGGATCGCCGGCAATCAAGAGCGCGCCAGAACCAGAAGGTATTACAACTATCGAGCGCCGCGCCAGTGAAACTGAATGATTCGCGACTAACGCGGCCGGCTCATTGTCTTGCCACACAACTGATCCGTCGCGGCCCGACAGTGCCAGCGCAAAGGTCTGACCGCCGGCAATCACAACGTCAAGCACTTGATCTCCATTAATGTCGGCAAAAGCCACCGTCTCGCTTTCGTTGGAGACGTTTGCTTGCCAGAGCGTCTTGCCGTCGCCGGCGCTGACTGCTACCACGCGCCCCTGATCGGTCATCATGATCACTTCCGGCCACCCATCACCGTCGAGGTCCGCCGCGGCTAAAGTACCGCGCGGCGCATCGTCTTTGATCGAAACCATTCCCAGAGTACGCAAGTCGTCAGCGGTCAAGGCCGTCAATCCACCCCTGGTGCCGACCAGGATCAGATCGCCCCGTCGCGCTCTGATCAAAAGCGGCGCGGTGGTTGCAGGACTGCCGGCGTCGCCCGAGCGAACCACGGCGCCCGCCATATCGCGGATCTCAACCTGCCCGGAGTCGTAGGCCAGGGCTACCTGACCATTGCCCCGACCAACGAGTGGAGCCGGCGCACCCACGACGCGATGCGGCAGCCTGATCTGAGTCAGAAGGTGTCCGTCATTCGCGTCGAGAATCATCGCGCGCTGGAGCGAATTATCGATCAGGAAGATTTCTGAAGAGCGGTTGTTGCTGACCACCGTTCCACTTGAAGTAGTAGCCGGCAGAGTAGCTCGCCAAAGCTCACGACCAGTCGCGCCTTCGTTCGCAGTGACCATGGCGCCCGACAACACGACGACATTATCAAGGCCTGATCGCTGACGGAGCAGGACCAATGCACCCGGCACGGCCCGCGTCGAGTTACCTGTCTGCGGCTTCCGGCCCGTGCTCCATAAGGCAATGCCGCTGGCTGAATCCAGCGCGAAGACGACGCCGTCGCCGTTAATGCCGACCAGATCGAATTTTTCCGGCGAACGCAGATGTCCCAATACCGGATGCGCAACATCGCCGACTGCGGCACGCCAACCACCGCGAGCCACAATCGGGCTGACGGCAACCCTGGTGCGGGATGAATTATCGCTGGGCGTAGTTTTTTGGCTAGGACCCGGCCTCTCTGGCGCAGTTGCCAGTCTCACTTGAATAATTCCGGCGGCAGAGAACTCACCCAGCGTGTTCGTCAAAGGCGCTATCCGCCAGAAATATTCGCCCGGGTTGAGATCGTTGACTTGATAGCCGTTGCCTGCAACTACGCGGTCGAACACGATGTCCGCAAACGCGTTGTCGCTTGCCAGTTGCAGCCGATAACGGGACACACCGGGCCGTGCTCCCCAGTGGAGGTGAACCTCAGTTCCGGCTGTTTGAGAATTGTTCTGTGACTGCACGCCCTGTGCGAGCACCAAAACTGGGCCGGGCAAAAGCATTGCGGCGGTCAGCAGCAAAACGCGGAGGTGGCTTGAGCAGTACATCGTCACCTACTAATAAACGACGAATTGCGTACTCGTTCCCCTGGCACAGTGGCACCTCAGGGATTTTCGTTGAGTTTGTACCCGACACCGCGAACAGTCAGCACATAATGGGGCTTTCTGGGGTCAGCTTCCAACTTCTTTCGCAGCCGGTTGATATGCGGGTCGATGTTGCGCTGATAACCTTCATATTCAGTGCTCCACACACGGTCGAGCAAATCGTTGCGCGACCAGGCACGGCCTGGCTCTGATGCCAACAGTTCCAATATCTGAAACTCAAGCGGAGTGAGATCGATACTGGCGCCGCCGCGAGTAACTTCGTGACGCCGCCTATCTACCACCAGGTCTCCAATCTCCAATCGATCCTCGTCACTCCCCTCCGGCTTGCCAGTCTGACCGCGCCGCAAGAGTGCTTCGATCCGGTATTCGAGTTCACGTGGGCTGAACGGCTTTGCGAGGTAATCGTCGGCGCCTGCTTCAAAACCGGCGACCTTATCATCGAGCATGTCGTGCGCCGTCAGGAAAAGCGCCGGCGTATCGATGCCGCGTTCGCGCAACTTTCTCAATAGCTCAAGCCCCGACATTTCCGGCATCGAGACATCCAGAATAAAGCAATCAAAACTGTCCGTCGTGACCGTCTGGAGCGCCGCTGCGCCACTCTCTTTTTCGGCAACTTCAAATCCTAAGCGCCGAAAATACTCAGCCAGGAGCGTACGCATCTCGACGTTGTCATCGACAATCATCAATCTCCTGGCATTGGTGTTTGTAGGTTGGGGATCCACGACAGTTTTCCTTGCGCTAACCTCAAACCGAAACAACTGTAAACTAATCGGCTCGGTCCAAAGCCTGCTCTATTTTGATCTCTGAAACCTCAGGGGTGTGGCTTTAGTATGTACAGCCTTTGCCTTGACGTCAAACGATTAGGCTAAGTATATTGCGTGGTTGTTACCGTGGACCATACTCGATTCCCTTCCTTAATCAACGATTCAGACATTGATCTGAGATGCGCGATTTTCGGCGGCTGCTAAGATATCTTCTGCCCCACGGTGGCACCTTCGCCATTGCTACGTTCGCAATGATTGCCGTGGCTCTGCTGGAAGCCGCCACCGGAGCATTGGTCATTCCGATCGTTGATCAGGCGCTAACGCCGGGTAGCGGACATCGCACTCCGACGCCTTTCGGACTGGAGAAGCTAATTCCGCCGTCGGGCCTGGCTGCCTGGCGGACAATCGCGCTGCTGCTGGTTATCTTTACGATCGTAAAAGGGGTAGCTGATTATTT
Source organism: Blastocatellia bacterium (assembly GCA_003168335.1). Taxonomy (GTDB): domain Bacteria; phylum Acidobacteriota; class Blastocatellia; order Pyrinomonadales; family Pyrinomonadaceae; genus UBA11740. The sequence continues at coordinate 32,966 of PMSM01000009.1, forward strand.
CTCAACCTACTTGATGGCCTATATCGGCCAGTCTTCCATTCTGCGCCTGCGGCAGGAGCTTTACAGTCACCTACTCTCCCAATCGGCCAAATTCTTCGAACGCCACCGCACGAATTACTTAGTCTCTCGGCTTATTTCCAGTGCCGCGGCGATCGAAGCTGCGGTTACGGTTACGCTGCGGGACATGTTGCGCGAGAGTTTCACCTTACTCGCTTTGCTGGGGACCGCTTTTTACTTGAACTGGCGAGTCACCCTCGGTTCGCTGCTGATTGCTCCGCCTATCGTAGCGTTGACGATGCGCTTTGGTATCTCTCTGAGAAAACTCGCGCGTGAATCTTTCGAGGGTAGCAAGCGTTTGACAGACACCGCGCAGGAAGCGCTGGCCAATCAAAATATTGTTAAGGCTTACCGGGGCGAAACGCGTGAACGAAATCGCTTCACCAAAGTGGCTGAACACATTCGGCGCGCCAATCTGCGCTCCGCCAGCATTTCCGGAATGGCGCCCCCGCTTATCGAGTTGATCGGTGTCCTTTTCATCGTTGGCCTGCTCTTCTTTGGCGAACGCGAAATCAGACTTGGCCGGATGGACTTGGCCCAGTTTGCCGCGATTTTGCTCTTTGTGGGCCGCAGTTATGACCCAATGCGAAAGCTTTCGCGGCTGCATAACTCAATCTCGCAGGCGCTCGCCGCCGCGCAGCACGTTTGGGAAGTGATGGACGAACATGCCGAGATCGAGGAAAAGCCCGACGCGGTCGATCTGCCACCCTTGCAACGCGAGATCGAATTTCGCGATGTTCATTTTGGCTATGGCGACGAATCGCGGGCCGTGTTGCGCGGCGTCAGCCTGACGGTTCCCGCCGGCAAGCTGGTAGCGCTGGTAGGAGAATCAGGCGGCGGCAAGTCGACGCTCACAAAACTCCTGCCGCGTTTTCACGATCCGACTTCGGGTGCGGTCCTGTGGGACGGCATAGACCTTCGTGACGTGCGCGTGGCGAGTCTACGGAAGCAATTGGCTTTGGTAACTCAGGAAACCGTTCTCTTTAACGATACTGTGCGGTATAACATCTCGTACGGCCGGCCTGATGCCACCGACGAGCAACTCCACAACGCCGCCAGGACCGCGCTGGCGCACGATTTCATCGTTGAGCTGCCTGATGGTTATGACACGATAATTGGCGAGCGGGGGACTTTCCTGTCCGGCGGGCAAAGGCAGCGACTCGCAATTGCGCGCGCGGTCCTGATCGACGCTCCGACGCTGGTACTCGATGAGGCGACCTCGGCGCTGGATGCCGAGTCCGAGCAATTGGTCCAACGGGCGATCGGAAACCTGATTCGCGACCGCACGACCATGGTGATTGCTCATCGTTTGTCGACAGTTCGCCGGGCTGATCTAATAGTAGTCATGGAACGTGGTCGGATTATCGAACAAGGCACACACGCAGAGCTACTGGCCCAGGGCGGACAATATCAACGGCTCTATGAATTGCAGTTCGCTGACGAAGAGGACGAGATGGGGAGCTGTAAGCGGTGAGTTGACCGGTCGTTCGCGATTGAAAAAGAAGACCATGAGTTTACGGAAGTTTTCGTGTGATTTCGTGGATCGTCTTCTGCCGAGCACGGAATCGATCCACGAAATCACACGAATCGGCACTAATGAAATCCGTCAAGTCAATTCAGCGACGTGATTTATCTGCAACTGCTAACTGCTAACTGCTAACTATTATGAAATCAATGACCGGATTTGGCCGCGGCGCAGCCAGCGGCGACGAGTTCACAGTGGCGGTCGAGATCAAGACCGTAAATAATCGCTACCTCGACATCCATCTGCGCCTCAGTCAGGAGCTATCGCCACTCGAAATGATTATTAGAAAGCGCGTCGGAGCGCGCCTTTCCCGCGGCCGGGTCGATCTGAATATTAATTTTGAGCGGACCGGGACGACTACCTACGAGGTCAACCGTCCCTTGATTGCCGGCTATGTCAGCGCGATGCGCGACATTCAGCAGCAGTTCAACCTGTCTGGTGAAATCGATGTCAGTTCCGTGGCTCGCCTTCCCGGCGCGCTGGCGCCCGCGCGCGACGGCCTCGACGAAGTGAACACGACCGGACTGGAACGCGCCCTCGATGAAGCGCTGGACAGTCTTGAGCACATGCGCGAAAGCGAAGGCGCTGCTCTGACCGAAGAGATGCGAATACGCGTAGCGAAAATCGAGGCCGAGGTGCCCATCATAGAAGCGGCGGCCGCGGGCCTGGCCGATGCATATCGACAGCGCCTGCAAAAACGCGTTGGCGAGCTGATCGCTCGAGGTGGTCAGACAGTAGAACTTGACGCCGGGCGGCTGGCACAGGAAGTTGCGTATCTGGCAGATCGCAGCGACATCAGCGAGGAACTCGCGCGCCTGCGCAGTCACCTCGAGCAATTTCGCGCAGCCCTTGCTGCCGAAGGCGAGGTGGGAAAGCGTCTCGATTTTCTGTTGCAGGAACTTAACCGCGAAGCGAATACGGTGCTGTCCAAATCGACTGAGATTTCAATCAAAGACGCGGGACTGGCTATCAAAGCCGAGGTTGAGAAACTGCGCGAACAAGTGCAAAATGTTGAATGAATTAGCTAACGCAATTGATACTGAAAGCTCGAACGTCGCGGGTGGACGTGGGATGCTGATTGTCGTCAGCTCACCATCGGGCGGCGGCAAGGGTACCTTGATCGATCGCGTCCTCAGGACCGTGCCCGGAGTTAGTTACTCGATTTCTTACACCACTCGCGCGCCGCGAGGAACTGAGCAGGACGGGCACGAATATTTTTTTGTTTTGACCGCAGCGTTCGAAGAAATGATTCGCCGCGGCGAGTTCCTTGAATGGGCAAGTGTCTACGGCTACCTGTACGGCACCAGCCTGGCGCAGGTCGAACGCGAACTCAAGGCCGGGCACGACATTATTCTAGAGATTGATGTCCAGGGCGCGGCCAGCATTCGGAAAAAGATCGATGACGCGGTTTCGATTTTCATCCTGCCGCCATCGTTTGAGTTGCTCCGCCAGAGGCTAGTGGCGCGCGGGACAGACTCGCCGGCAGATTTGGAAAGACGTTTACGCGGCGCTCCGGCTGAGGTTGAGCAGCACCGCAATTTCCAGTATGTAATTCTCAACGACGATATCAACCGCGCTTCGCAGCAACTGGCGGCCGTAATTTACGCCGAGCGCGCCCGGCGCGAGCGACAGTCAGCAAGGCTCACAGAAACGCTCGCGGATTTCGGGCAGTTCTCCGGAAAACTCTAGTTTGTTCGGTCCGCAATCTCCCTCCCCCCGCTGGGGGAGGGTTGGGGTGGCGGCTTGTACGCGTCAGTCCCTCTCCTCCACTCCCTCTCCCAGTCGGGGAGAGGGGAAACTGCGATGCGACAAACCAAAAGTTTGTCGGACATGACCATCGGGAGGTCCACATATATAATATGGTGACAGCAGACGAAGAAGTTGACGAAACGACAGAACAGCCGCAATCACCAGAGATCGATTCCAAATATCGTCTGATTATTTTGGCGGCAAAGCGCAGCAAACAACTTCAGCGCGGGGCCCGCCCGCGCATCGAAATCGATCCGGCCAAGCATAAACCCACGCGAATTGCTTTGGAAGAGGTTGTCCAGGGCAAGGTCCTTTTTCACACTACGCAAGACGGCGACGAAGAACCTGCTAAAGAATCGTAGTTCGGGCAGCCGCCGCTTTGCGTGGCCTGCTCACATCCCTTTGTAATCCGGCCCACCGCCACCTTCCGGCGTGACCCAATTAATAATCTGGTAAGGATCCATGATGTCGCACGTCTTGCAATGGACGCAGTTTGAGAAATTGATTTGCAAGCGACGTTGACCGTCGCCGTTGTCGGCCATTTCATAGACGGCCGCCGGACAGAAGCGTTGACAAGGGTTGCCATACTCTTCCGCGCAGCGCGTGGCACAAATGTTGGTGTCCAGAACGTGCAGATGCGCCGGCTGATCTTCATTGTGAGCAACTGCGGCATGATAGACATCGGTCACTTTGTTGAAAGTGAGTTGCCCGTCAAAGCGTAAATCCTTGTACCGCTGTGCCGGATCGTCCCCGCGATACCCATAGGCGGACAGCTTCTGCATCGCTTCATGCCCGGGCTCCTGATGATCGCGATCAAAAATTCCCCACGCACGACCACCGGTGATGTACTGCAATCCCGCATTCGCCATTCCCAGCCAGCGCCCATGACGAAAGCCCGCATGAAAGTTTCGATAGCGGCGCAGCTCCGGCGTAATCCAACTTTCTTTCACCCGGCCTTCAAAACTCTGTAACCTGGAGGCGGAAAAGTCTCCGGCCAGTAAAGCCTCGAAGATCGTTTCGGCCGCGAGCATGCCGCTCTTGATCGCTGAATGAATTCCCTTCAACCGCGCCGCATTCAGAAAGCCCGCGCTGTCGCCTACAATCAGCACTCCGTCAGCGTAAAGTCTGGGCATCGCGTGCCACCCGCCGGCCACCACCGCCTTGGCGCCATAGCGAATCAGCTTGCCGCCAGCCAGCAGTTTGGCGAGGAAGGGATGCGATTTGAAGCGCTGAAATTCTGCATGCGGATCAATTAACGGATCGCGGTAATCCAGGCCCGTGACGTAACCCAGATTCACCACCCGGTTCTGCATTCCATAAATCCAACCGCCTCCATAGGTCCATTGGTCGGAAGGAAAGCCAAGCGTGTGCGTTACGCGACCCGTCGGGTACCGGTCGTCCGGAAGTTCCCAAAGCTCTTTCACACCCAGGCTGTAAACCTGCGGCTCGCGTCCTTCATCAAGACCAAGACGTGCGACGATCTTCTTGGTTAAGGATCCACGAACACCCTCGCCCAGCACCGATACCTTCGCCAGCAAATCCACGCCGGGCTCAAAGTTGGGTTTGCGCTTCCCTTCCTTGTCGATACCCTTGTCACCGGTACGCACCCCGACGACGCGATCCGCCTCGTCGTAGAGCATCTCTGCGCCAGGAAATTCCGGAAAGATGTTGACTCCGGCCGCTTCACATTTCTCTCCCAGCCAGGCCGTCAGCCGATTGAGCGAGACGATGTAATAACCATGATTCATCAGGGGCGGCGGCGTGATGGGCGAGCGAATCGCGTGTTTGCCGGTAAGGTAAAGAAAATGATCCTCTTTGACTGGTGACTCGAGCGGTGCGCCTGCCTCGACAAAGTCGGGAATCAACTCAGCCAACCCGCGGGGATCCATTACGGCACCGGAAAGAATGTGGCCGCCAATAGACGAACCCTTTTCAATAACAGCGATTTGAATTTCGCCGAGCGGCTTTCCTTCCCGAGTCCCGTTGGCGACAGCCTCATTGTGTGTGTTCACCAAACGCGTCAGATGCAGCGCGCCACTCAGGTTCGCCGGTCCCGCGCCGACAAAGACAACATCCATTTCCAAACTTTCGCGTTCCATAAGCTCCTCAATCGTTCAGCTATAGAAAATGAATGACCGTTCAGTTTGGAGTATAGCAGAGGAAGAAGAGGCACGAAATCGGGGATAGGAAAAGAGATGTCTGTCGGAATGCTCTAGTCGTTAGTCATCGCTTTTCGATTTCTCAACGTATTATCCAACCGGGGCCCGATAGTATATAGCTCTGCTGCTTCGCGTATGGTACTTTTTTGTATCCGATCCTCGGTTAAAGGACAGATGGTAGTGAATATTCCGAATCAGAGATTGATAGCTATAGTCCTCCTGGCTTGTCTATGCTGTAGTAGCGTCAGCGCACAGCAACTCATCTCGTCTGAGCAATTCACCTCGGACTTTGATTCCATGTGGTCGGGTTTGCGGGATAACTATGTCTACTTCGATAAGAAAGAGACCGATTGGAATAGAGTCCGAGAATTGTATCGCCCCATGTTGGCTGGTGTTAAGACTAGGAGCGATTTCGTTACTTTGCTCGAAAGAGTTTTGGACGAACTTTACGATAATCATACGAGCCTCAATACCAACCTTAAAACCTCTCCCCGATTGGTCCCTACCGGCCTCGACATCTGGGCAGAATGGAGCCGAGGGCGAGCCGTCATCGCGCAATTACGCGGCGGGTTCAGCGCCGAGCAAGCCGGACTCAAGGTCGGGATGGAGATCATGGCAATCAACGGATTGCCGGTTGCAGAAGCTGTCTCCCGTCGTCTCCCTAAATCTTTACGGTCTATCCACGATGAGGCGCGAAATTGGGCATTGAGAGCTGTGTTGGCCGGAACGCATGACCGGCAGAGAATCATTTCTGCTAAGAATCAGAAGGGACTAGTGTCTATTTATAAATTGGACTTACCCACACACACTACTGTGGACAATTACCGGTACGTGCCAAAAGTAGAATGGAAGATGTTGCCGAGTCAGATTGCCTACATCAAAATCAATGATCTGATCTCGACGGAAATGGTCTTGCAGTTTGATTCTGCACTGGAGGAGGTTAAGGGCAGTCGCGGTTTGATTCTGGATTTACGCGACATACCGAGAGGTGGCAATACAGATGTCGCAGAGCCAATTATGGGTCGTCTGATTGACCACGGGACGGGCTATCAGGAGGTTCTTCCGCTCCATGAACCCAAATACATCAAAGAGGTATCTCCGAGAGGAAGTTGGACGTATAAAGCACCGATGGTAGTGCTCGTCAATCGCTGGACAGGCAGTATGGGCGAGGGCATGGCAGTTGGGTTGGATGGAATGAAGAGGGCCACGATTGTCGGAACGCGAATGGCCGGGCTAAACGGCGGCATTTTCAATCTGGAGCTTCCGCATACGAAGATCGGAGTCACATATGCCGGAGAAAGGTTGAATCACATCAACGGGACGCCGAGAGAGAATTTTGTCCCGCCCCTTTTGGTTAATTTAGTGGGCAGTAGATTGCGTCGCTTAGACGACCCAATCTTCGAGGTCGGCTACAAACACCTGAGAGGGCTAATCAACGGGCAACCGAACCACGGATTCAAGCCGCCGCCTCGTTAGCGTCTCTTTCCACCCTCCATGGTGCGTCGAATATTGAACGTTGTTCCCCCGGCGCGCGTCGGCGCGTGAATCACGATCGGGAAGCGCGTCTACGGCCTTTCATCGTCTCGTTCTCTGGTGTAGACTTGTCGCCTTTCGTGCTTATGGGGTTGGCCCTTTCCAGAAAAACCATCGTTACTCTTGTGGGCTTGACAGCGTTATCTGCCTCGCTGGCATTGGCCTTCACTAACGCGCGGTCCGTAATTAGAGGACGGAATTCGCCGCCGGCAAGCTCGCGCCTCAGCGAGCTGCCGCCGATCATTCTCTGGGCGTGGGAGCGGCCGACTGATCTCAGATTCATCAATCCCAAAGTAACTGGCGTAGCTTTTCTTGCCCGCACCATTCGACTTGACTCAGGTGACGTCGTGATTCGACCGCGACTGCAAACCTTAAATCTACCGGGTGCGGTTCGGGTGATCGCCGTGGCGAGAGTAGAAACAAACAAGCCGGAACTCTCTGTGCAGCAGCGCGAGAAACTGGCCGAGGCCTTAGCGGACATGGCCCGGCTCCCAAATGTTTCACACATTCAAATAGACTTTGACGCTACCCAGTCAGAGCGCAAGTTCTACCGCAACGTGATTGTTGAGGTTCGCCGGCGCTTGCCTGACACGGTCGGATTGTCGATCACCGCGCTCGCTTCGTGGTGCACGTATGACGACTGGATTTCCGATCTTCCGATCGATGAAGCTGTCCCGATGTTATTTCGAATGGCCGCCGATGGAAAGCAAATCGCCAACCGGCTGGATGCGGGTGAGGATTTCATCGCTCCCCTGTGTCGTCACAGTTACGGCATCTCTACGGATGAACCGCGCGCAAATCTTTCTGCGGCGCGGCGAATCTACGTTTTCAACCCTAACCCGTGGACCGAAAGTTCGGTCCGCGCCATTCTGGAGTCAGGACAATGATCTCAAAGAACTCGTGCAAGGCACTCGTTGCGCTCGCATTGATCGTGGCGGTCTCGTTCATTCTGCCGCAACGCACCCAGGCCTGCGGGCCCTTTTTCACCGACGCAATCTTCGTTTACTCAAAGCATCCTGATCTCTCGCTGGAGGGCTTTGCGGCCGGCAAACTCGGCGTTTTAAGCCCGACCTGGGCTCGATCTTACCTCGTCGCTGCTTATCGAAATCTGGCCGGGAACCGCCTCAGTGACACTGAAGCGAGAGGCATCAAGAGTGTCTGGGACGATCGCTTGGGTCTCACCAGTGTGGAATCCAACGATGATCAGTGGATCAAAAAATGGAATGAGGCGCGCGGCAAAGTCCCCGGCGTCGCCACGCCGCCTGAGATCAAAGCTTATCGCAACCAGGAGAAGCCGCACGAGTATGAAAGCTATTTGAACTGTCAACAGGACGCTTTTGAAAATGCCGAATCCACGTTGAGTGAGCGGATTAAGCGGCTCGGCGCCGACAGCGCAGCCGTGCGCGAGTGGGTCGCGGCGCAAGACACGGTTTTCTCGAACTGCGGAGAGGGCCGGCACATTCCGGAAGCCGCGCGCCCGGATCAAGACGCGCTGATTCGTGCGGATCGCGCTTATCAAATCGCCGCGGCGAACTTTTACTCGACCAATTTTGACGAAGCGAAACAGCAGTTTGACTTAATCGCTCAAGACAAGTCTTCGACGTGGCGCGACAAGGCCGGCTATCTCGCCGCCCGTTCGATGTTGCGTAAAGGAAGCTTTGCCGATAAAGAAGAAGAGCGCCGCCCGGCCCTGGCCGAAGCCGAAACTCGGCTTAACGCGATCCTTAAGGATAATTCAGTTGTTGCATCACATCACGCAGCGACGAGGTTATTGAACCTCGTGGGTCTACGCCTGCACCCGGAAGAAAAACTTCATCAGATCGCGAACACACTCGTAAAGAAAGACGCGAGCAAAGATTTCAAGCAGGACGTTTGGGACTACACCACACTCTTAGACAAGTTTCTCGGCGATGGCTCAGAGGACACTGACAAGAAGACTATTCCAGCGAAGGCGCCTGCCGGATCAACAGTTTGGGTTGATCCGCTAAGCGCTTGGATATTCGCGTTCCAAAGCGATTCACCAAGCGCCCTGAATGAATCGATCGAAGTGTGGGAACGCGATCATTCAGTGCCGTGGCTCGTGGCATCTATGACAAAGGTGGCCGGGTCGCATCCAAAAGCTGAATCGTTGTTGAAAGCGGCCGCGAATGTTGACCATGACTCGCCCGCTTTTCCCTCAATAGCGTTCCATAGTGTTCGAATTCTCATCGAGAGCGGCCGTTCTGCTGAGGCGCGCGCGATGCTGGATAAGATTCTGGCGACCGATCGTCAGAGGTTGTCACCATCGGCGGTCAACCTCCTGCTCGCCCAACGAACCGCGCTGGCGCAAAACCTGGAGGAGTTCCTTCAAAGCGCCCCGCGCAGACCGGCGGGCTTCAGCGATGACAGCGATGATCGTGAGATCCCTGACGAAGAGAGTTCGATTAAGGATATTACCAAGGGCGCGGAACTGTTCTTCGATCTTGACGGCGCCAACGCCTTCAATAAAGCCATGCCGGTCGCGTTAATCCGGGACGCGGCCCGCAGTAAGACCCTCGCAGCGAATTTGCGCCGCGACGTCGCTCAGGCCACCTTCGTGCGCGCGGCATTACTCGATGACCGGGAAACTGCGTCCCAAGCCGCCGTTCTTCTCCAGGAAATGTATCCGCAGTTGAAAGAGTTTCTTGCGTCCTATCAGAAGGCCACCACGCCTGACGCCCGGCGCTTCGCTGCAGCCTTTCTTTCCTTGAAGTTTCCGGGCCTCAGACCTTATGTGTCAGCCGGTCTCGGACGCAGGACTGCAGTCGAAGAGGTCGACAGCTATCGCGACAATTGGTGGTGCACGGAGCCTCCCACACCCCAGAATATCCCGATGGGTGACGACGAAGAAGGCAAAGCCAAAGCGAAGCCAATTACGCCACCGGAATTCCTGAAGTCGTCCCAGGCTTTGGCGGCAAGCCAATTTGCCGCGCTGCAAGCTGTCGGCACAGCGCCAAACTATCTCTGCCGCACAGCTATAGCATGGGCAGAGAAGAATCCGGCTGATCCGCGCTCGCCGGAGGCGTTGCACCTGGCGGTGAGGTCAACGCGCTTTGGCTGCACCGACAAGGAGACCGGTCGCTGGTCCAAAGCTGCTTATGATCTGCTGCATAGTCGTTACCCAAACACTACGTGGGCCAAGAACACAAAGTACTGGTTTAAAGGATAAGGGATTGGCAGGGCGCAATAACTGCGCCTTGGCGGGAACAGAGTGACGGACCACAAACACACAAATAACTTAATCAACGAAACCAGTCCTTACCTGGTGCAGCACGCGCACAATCCGGTCGATTGGTATCCGTGGGGCGAAGCGGCGCTCAGCAGAGCGCGCGCCGAGAACAAACCGATCCTGCTCAGCATCGGCTACTCCGCCTGTCACTGGTGCCACGTCATGGAGCACGAGTCGTTTGAGAATGAAGACATCGCGGCGCTGATGAACGAGAACTTTGTGAACATCAAAGTTGACCGCGAAGAACGGCCGGATCTCGATCAGATTTATATGAATGCCGTTCAGATGATGACCGGTCACGGCGGCTGGCCAATGACCATGTTCCTTACGCCTGAGGGCGTGCCTTTCTATGGCGGCACTTATTTTCCTCCCAGCGACCGCTATAACATGCCGGGGTTTCCGCGCATCCTGGCGAGCGTTTCTGAAGCTTATCGTTCGCAACCGGAACAGGTCGCCAGCACTGCATCCACGATGCTTGGCGAGTTAAGGCGAGTAGGGCTGGCCGAAACCTCTCGGGAATTACTCACCACCGAGGTCCTTGACAGCGCCTTTCGCCGCATCTCGGCCAACTATGACCGCACCAATGGCGGATTTGGCGGAGCGCCCAAGTTCCCGCCGGCAATGAACCTGGAGTTTTTCCTGCACACCTATCATCGCACGGGTTCCAGCGAAGCTCTGGAGATGGTTGAACATACCGCCCGTAAGATGGCCGAAGGTGGTATGTACGATCAGCTCGGCGGCGGATTTCATCGCTATTCGGTTGACGCACAATGGCTGGCGCCACACTTCGAGAAAATGCTCTACGACAACGCCCTGCTCTCACGAATGTACCTGCACGCGTATCAGGTCACTAAGAACCCCGAGGCGCGTCGGGTCGCCGAGGAGACGCTTGATTATGTCGTCCGGGAGATGACCGACGCCCGCGGTGGTTTCTACTCGAGCCAGGATGCAGATTCTGAAGGCGAGGAAGGAAAGTTTTTTGTTTGGTCGCGCCAGGCAGTTCTTGATGTCCTGGGTGCGGGAGACGGAAATCTTTTCTGCGAGTACTTCGACGTGACTGACGGCGGAAATTTCGAAGGACAAAACATCCTGCACATAACCTCGTCAATTGAAGATGTCGCCGTCCGGAACAAGATTTCCGTCGCACAACTACAGGCGACCATCAAAACCGGCCGGCAAAAGCTTTTCGAACTTCGCGAGCAAAGGGTCAAGCCGGGCCGGGACGAGAAAGTTCTGACCGCGTGGAACGGGTTGATGCTCGCCAGCCTCGCTGAAGCTTCGGCGATTCTCGAACGGTCTGATTACAGAAACGTCGCGGAAGCCAACGCGCGTTTCCTGCTCGCCCATCTCCAAAAGGACGGCCTGCTTCTCAGGAGTTACAAAGATGGTGAGGCAAAACTAAACGCCTATCTTGAAGATTACGCCTGTCTCATCCATGGCTTGATCTCTCTGTATGAGGCCACTGGTGAACTAACTTGGATCGAATCTGCCGTCTCGCTCGCGGATAAGATGATCGAGCAGTTCTGGGACGAGAGCGCCGGCGGCTTCTTCTTCACGGGAAACCGTCACGAGCAATTAATCGTGCGCACGAAAGAGTTCATGGACAACGCCACTCCCTCAGGAAATTCAATCGCTACGCTCTCGCTGCTGAGATTGGGCCTGCTTACCGGGAACGAAGACTATCGTCGTCGCGCCACCGCAGTCCTGCGACTAATGGCCGACCAGATCCGGCGTTATCCGCAAGCTTTCGGTTTTGCCCTCAGCGCGGTGGACTTTTATCTGGACTCGCCGCTCGAGATTGTGATCGTAGGGTCTCCCGATCTTCGACTGGACGAGCTCCTGCGAACCGTCTGGCAGACATATCTCCCTAACCGCGTAGTCGCACTCTGCCGGATGGAACACGAGCAGGCTGAGGCGCTGATTCCCCTTTTCACCGGTCGCAACACGCTTGCTAGCCAGCCGACTGCATTTGTTTGCTGGGCTAACACCTGCCAAAAGCCGGCTAATACCCCTGAGAATCTCCTCAAACAACTGACACCGCAGAGCTCTAAGTCGCCCGTTCTTTCGACCTCCTGATCCGCCGCCTGAGCCCAAAAACCGAAGAAAATCATTGACGAGATCGGCTTGCGCCAGCTATTCTCTAAGCGGCCAACACTGTTGGCCAATGTCAGGCTATTACTAACACGCGATATTTCTCTTTCGGCTCCTCCTCTGGATCAGACCAATCGCCAGGCGAAAGAAGCGGTAATCAATTAATGCGAAAACTAAACTGGAAGAGTCTGCTGCTGGTCGGCGGTGTCGCTGCGATTGGCACCGCGATCTTGATGCTTGGAGTAGTGTCCACGGTGCGCCTTCCGATCCTGGGTTGGCACGGTTTGGGATCATTCATGGTCCTGCTGGTGCTGACGCTGCTGTCCGGCAGATTCACGGTTCCCGTAACCAACGTTGATGGCACCAGTCAGACTCACAAGTCCGTCGCCGACGCTTTCATATTCCTCGCGGTTATGTTGTACACGACCACTCCGGCAAACAGCCTGGGACCGGCCATCATACTCGCAGCCATTGTTGGCTTCATCTCCTCATTTTCTCTATCCGAGCGCTGGCCCACCGTCTTTGCGGTAGGCACTTCGATTATCTCCACCTACGTGGCCTCACTGGTTTACAGGTTCATGGTCTTAACTTTGGCCGGTGGGGCTTTGGATGGAAAGGAAACCGCGCTGGTTCTCGACCTGCTGCTTTTCCCGCTTTGCGTTTTCGGTTTCGTTCAATATTCCCTCACCACCTTTGGCACGGTTGCGTTCAATTCCTTCTATGCCGGTCACGGCCGCGTCACCGTCTCACAGGAAAGTCTGATTTGGACTTTGATTACTCTGGTCGCGAACGTCACCTCCGCCGCCTTGTTCTATTCCGCCATCCACGGCGCCGGACTTCCTTTCCTTTTCGTGGGGGCGCTAATCATCGTCCTGGTTCATCTTCTTTACCGGTTCAATGAAAAGCGAGTCAGCGAAGTCACGCGGGCGCAAGCCGACAAGGTGCGTTACGTCGAAGAGATCGCCGACTTGCACATGAACACGATCGAATCGCTGGCAATCGCGATTGACGCGAAGGATCAGACGACGCACGGCCATGTGCGTCGCACTCAGATCTATGCCACCGAGATGGGTAAGCTTTTGAAAGTGAAGGACCAGGAATTACGAGCGCTGGTAGCCGGCGCTCTGCTGCATGATATCGGCAAGCTCGCCGTGCCGGAGTATATCCTCAACAAACCGGGTAAGCTGACTGAGGCAGAATTCGCCAAGATGAAGATTCATCCCACCGTGGGTGGCGACATTCTGAAGCGCGTTAACTTTCCCTACCCAGTCGAAGACATAGTTCGCTACCACCACGAAAAATGGGACGGCAGCGGTTATCCGAAGGGCCTGAAAGCCGAACAGATTCCGCTGGTGGCCCGCATCATCTCGGTGGTCGATTTTTATGACGCCACGCGCTGTGATCGCCCTTACCGGAAGGGGATGAAGCGCGAAGACTCGCTCACGCTGCTGCAGAAAATGTCGGCCTCGTCTTTCGACCCCAAAGTAGTTGAGTTCTTTACCAAGCACGTGATCGAGTTCGACCTGCTCATTGATGCCGAGGACATTGGGGAGCAGGTGCCATCGGAAAACATCGACTTCCTCAATAAATCCAGGCCTGACGCCGGGCTGGCCTCGGACATTCTCGGCTCTCCCGACACCAGTCTGGGTTTCCGCTCAATCACACAGGCCCAACGTGAGGTGTTTGCGCTCCACGAAATCGCGCAGACGATTGGTTCCTCTCTGAACATGCACGACACAGTGACGCTGGTGTCCAACAAACTGCGCGCGATCGTGCCTTTCGATACCTGCATTATTTTTGTAGTCGATGATCGCTCCGGCAAAGCCATCGCCATGCATGTGGTTGGCGACCATTCTGACCTCTTCAGTACGCGTCGCATTAACGTCGGCGACGGGATCACGGGCTGGGTAATCGCCAACGCTCGCTCAATGTGCAATTCTTCGCCCGAGCTGGATTTAGTGGGGCTGCCTGACGACATCGCCCGCAGTTTCCGCGGCGTCCTGGTCTCGCCGCTCGTCCGAGAAGACGGGGCCTTCGGTGCGATCACGCTCTATTCCAAGGGCCGAACATCCTACACGACGGAGCACGTGCGCTTGCTTGAGTCGGTCGCCCAACACGCGGCCTCGGCTTTGAACAACGCAATCACGTTCGAGAAGACCAAAGAGAGTGCTTTGACTGATCCGCTTACCGAGCTACCAAACGCGCGCGGTTTCTACATGATGCTCGAGCAACGACTGGCCGAGTGTCAGCGTATGAACCGGGAGTCGCTGTCGCTGATAAGTATGGACGTCGACGACTTTAAGAAGATTAACGATCAGTGGGGACACGCAATCGGTGATCGCCTGCTGGCCAGTATCGCGCGCGTAATTCGCAAAGAGCTGCGCCAGATGGACATTCTTTGCCGCTATGCCGGCGACGAGTTCGTAGCGATTATGCCGATGGCCTCGCAGTCGATGTCTGAGACGGTGGCCGAGCGAATCCGCAAAGCAGTCGCGGGACACAGGTTCTCGGTCAGGACGGGTAAGACGGTGGAGGTTTCGATCAGCACCGGAATCTCGTGTTTCCCGGACAATGGAGAGACCACCGAAGAGTTGCTAACAGCCGCCGCCCGGAACATGCAGCAGGACAAACATACGCGTAAAAATCTGATTAGTCTGTCCACGATGCCGACGCCGGCCAGAATCGATCACTATACCTGAGACAATCTAAAGAGTTCTCTGCACGCCAGGCCCCGCTTGGCGTGCTTTTTCTTTCTCCGGTTTTGTCTCACCACGTCTCTCGCGTATAATCGCGTGAGTTCGCGCACGACATATTTCAGGCCAGCGGCATGCTGGCCGATTCACATTAAGCGGGCACGCTTTACATGAGCAGTCAAACTACCGAGCGAAGAGAAAAGTCGAATACTCCGGCGGGTGGCGCAACCGGAGTTCTCGATCCTCCTGCTGAGGCTGAAAACCAGACCCACAGGCAATCTCCGCCAATCGAAGAAGATCGCCAGACGCTGGTGAAGATCTATCATCAGATGCTCCTGATCCGGCGCTTTGAAGAAAAGTGCGCCGAGTCTTACAGCCTCGGAAAGATCGGCGGCTTCTGTCACTTGTACATCGGCCAGGAAGCTGTTGGGGTGGGCGCCATTTCTGCGCTTCGCGACGATGACTATGTGATCACCAGCTATCGAGAGCATGGGCAGGCCATTACGAAGGGTATCTCGCCGGACGCCGTGATGGCTGAACTATATGGCAAAGCCGGCGGTTGTTCACACGGCAAGGGCGGATCGATGCACTTGTTTGATAAGCGCGTGAACTTTCTCGGCGGCCATGGAATCGTCGGCGCACAGATTCCCCTGGCGACGGGCGTGGCGTTCGCGAGCAAGTACAAGGAAACCGATCAGGTCACGCTTTGCTTCTTTGGCGAGGCCGCCGTTAATCAAGGCGCTTTCCACGAATCGATGAACCTGGCGCAACTGTGGAAACTGCCGTGCATTTACATTTGCGAGAACAACCAGTACGGCATGGGGACTTCCCTGGCCCGCGCAATGTCGCTCCAGAACGTGGCTGAGAAAGCTTGTGCCTATGAAATGGTTTCCGAATTCGTCGACGGGATGGACGTGCTGGCGATGCGACGGGCGACCCAGCGCGCGATTAAGCGAGCGCGCGAGAATTACTTGCCCACTCTGATCGAGGCGCGCACGTATCGTTACATGGGGCATTCGATGTCCGATCCCGGCAACTATCGAACGCGCGCCGAAATTGAAAAGTACCAGAAACGCGATCCGATCAAGACTTTCACCGCGACTTTGAATGATCACGGCATCCTGAGCGATAAGGACATTGCGGACATCGAAGCACAAGTCAAAGCCGAGGTCGAGCGCGCCGTGCTCTTTGCCGAGGAGAGTCCGGAACCTGATCCGAGCGAGTTGTACACCAACGTCTACGCAAATCCAATTGAGAATTAACTGATGCCTGTAATGACCATGCGCGACGCTCTAAACCAGGCGCTCCGCGAGGAGCTGGCCCGCGACCGGAGTGTCTTTCTGATGGGTGAAGAAGTCGCCGAATACCAGGGCGCCTACAAAGTGACTCGGGGACTGCTCGAAGAGTTTGGGCCCAAGCGGGTTATCGATACGCCGATCACTGAGTTGGGATTTACCGGGCTGGGTGTAGGAGCGGCCATGGTTGGCCTGCGTCCGATCGTCGAGTTCATGACGTTCAACTTCTCGATTCTGGCGACCGATCAGATCATCAATTCAGCCGCCAAGATGCTTTACATGTCAGGCGGCCAGTTCAAAGTCCCGATCGTGTTTCGCGGACCGGGTGGTTCGGCTTATCAGGTTTCTTCGCAGCACTCGCAGGCAATCGAATCGTGGTACGCCTACTTCCCTGGCCTGAAAGTCGTGATGCCTTCGACGGCGGCAGATGCCAAAGGACTCTTGAAGAGCGCAATTCGCGACGACGATCCGGTAATTTTCATTGAGCAGGAACGCCTGTACGGAATGAAAGGTGAAGTGCCGGAAGACGAGGACTTCACGATCCCGCTCGGCGTCGCCGAAGTGAAACGCGAAGGCACGGATGCTACGATCGTCGCCCGGTCGTTGATGGTGCCGGTGGCCCTTAAGGCCGCCGAAGAACTCGCGAAGGACGGCCTGTCATGCGAAGTAATCGATCCGCGGACGATTCGGCCGCTCGACATTGACACTATCGTTGAGTCAGTGAAGAAAACCAATCGGGTAGTTATTGCTGAAGAGTCACATCCGTTCGCCGGCGTTGGGGCTGAAATCAGCGCCGAGATCAATGAACGAGCTTTTGATTATCTCGACGCGCCGGTAAAGCGTGTTTCCGGCGTCGATGTGCCGATGCCCTACGCTAAGAACCTCGAGCGGCTGGCAATTCCGGATGTGGAAGAAGTCATAGCCGCTGTGCGCGCGGTTGCTTATTTGTAAGCTCATCCGGCTGACCTGTCGATTAGCTCGGAACTACTGGCAACTAACTAGCTGACTAGAGACTGACCGCTAACAAAGATGGCCACACAAGTCGTAATGCCGAAGCTGTCACCCACGATGGAAGAGGGCCAGCTTGCGCGTTGGTTGAAGAAAGAGGGCGATAAGGTGGCGATGGGCGAGCCGCTCGCCGAAATCGACACCGACAAAGCGACCATGGAAATGCAGGCGCTGTCGAACGGTGTGCTGCGCAAAATTCTGATTAATGAAGGTGAAAGCGCGCCACTTGGACAGCCCATCGCCATCATCGGCGAACCTGACGAAGACATCTCTGCTCTGCTCAAAGCAGCCGAAGCCGCATCAGCAGCGCCGGCGAAAGAGTCTCAGCCAGTCGCACAGGAAGCGGCAACCCCAACTTCCAGGCCCTCAGTTTCCGTCAAAGAGAGCGAGCCGGTCACCCAACCATCGAGAGATGATGGCCGGCAGTTGATCTCGCCAATCGCGGCCCGGATGGCCGCCGAAGCCGGCGTCAATCTCAAATCTCTGCAAGGCAGCGGCCCGGGCGGGCGCATCGTCAAACGCGACATTGAAGCCGCGGTGACAAACAAACAGGCGAGCGCATCGGCTGCGCCACGATTGCGCGGGGTTGGTTTACTTCGACCAACAGAGAAAGGCGCCGTCTATGGTCCGTCGGGTTATCGTGATGAACCGCTGAGCGAGATGCGCCGCACCATAGCGCGACGCCTGGTGACTTCGCTGGGCCCCGTGCCGCATTTCTTTCTGACCAGTGAGATCGACATGGATCGCGCCGCGGACATGCGACGTTCCATTAACGAGCTATACCCGGACATCAAACTTAGCGTCAACGACATCATCATAAAGGTCGCCGCGGCCACCTTGATCCAGCACCCGCAGGTCAACGCCTCGTTTCAGGATAAGACCGTCCGCTATTACGAACATGCAGACATCGGCGTGGCCGTCGCCACAGACAACGGTTTGATTACGCCCGTGGTGCGCGCGGCCGATGCGAAATCGCTGCTGGAGATAGCGGGTGAAGTGAGGGAGTTGGCCGAACGTGCCCGGGCCCGCAAGCTGCAGCCTGACGAATATACCGGAGCGACCTTCTCAATCAGCAATCTCGGAATGTTTGGGATCGACGAGTTCACCGCCGTCATCAATCCGCCTGAGGGCGCGATTCTGGCTGTGGGAGCCATGACGCCGAGACCAGTCGCCAGGGACAACGAAATTGTGATCAGGCAGACGATGCGCGTCACGATGTCATGTGATCACCGGGTCATTGATGGCGCCATCGGCGCGCAGTTCCTGCGCACCTTCAAACAGATCATGGAGAACCCGCTTTATCTTTTCTTAAGCTAATGGGTCGCAAGCTCAATTTGCGCTGAATTCAGATCGGGACGATTCCCGATCTTTTTTGTGACTGAAACCCTGTAACCGTGCTGCGCAACCTCAGATCCAAAAGCGCTGCGGCGCCGCATCTCGCCCTGATCGCGGTGCAAGTCCTGTTCGCGACCTGGCCCATCGTCGGCAAGATCGCTCTGCGCACCATGCCGGCAGTTGCCCTCGTAGGCTTTCGGGTCGCGGGAGCTTCGCTGACACTCCTGTTCCTCGCCAGAATGAGCGGCAGGCTGCAAACGATCAAAGCTGCCGATTGGCCCTTGCTCATCGTCTCGAGCATGCTCGGCCTGGTCTTGAATCAATTGCTGTTCACCAAAGGCCTTTCGATTACCACGGCAATCAACGCGACCCTGCTGAGCACCACCATTCCAGTCTTCACCTTGCTGGTAGGCGTCATCCTCGGAACGGATCGCGCCACGCTCCGGCGCTTGCTGGGAATAGCGCTCGCCGTCAGTGGAGTGCTCTACCTCATCGGGCCGGGGCGGGCCCAGTTCTCTTCCGCCACTCGCGCCGGCGATTTGCTGATCGTTTCGAACTCGCTTTGCTTCGGGGCCTATATCGCGGTGTCAAAGGATCTGGTCAAGCGATACAACACGCTAACCGTCATGACCTGGATTTTTGTCGTCGGTTGCGTGGTCACGGTGCCCGCCGCCGCCATCAGCCTGGCGCACATTTCGCTAAGCAGTATTTCGTGGACAGTGTGGCTCGCGATTCTCTACATCGTCCTGTTGCCAACTGCGGGCGCTTACTACTTGAACGCGTGGGCCCTGGCGCGCGTGGCGCCGAGTACGGTCGCGGTTTACATTTACCTGCAGCCGCTGATTGCGTTCGTGGTGGCGCCGATGATTCTGGGCGAATCGCTCAGTTCACGAACGGTGATTGCTTCGCTGTTAATCTTTGCCGGAGTTTTGGTGGTCACTCGACGCAGGCAGAAGGCGGCGGCCAAAGAAGTGTCCGACCACCCGGAGGCAGTTTGAAGTCTAGTTGATCAGGGCTCTCATCCGAAGATCCAAGACTACCGCCATTGATCGATCTTAGTTCACTTAAGCTGCTGCCCGCACTCGCGACAATTTGTTCGCCGTCTCGCGTTCAGCGTCGCGCATGACCCGCAGCGCACATACATGGCGCGCGCGAACCAGTGAGTTATGGCATAGCTACCGCCAAGAATCGCGACAGCTATGCCGATATTTAGCAGCGTCTCTTTCAGGTTGTGTCCAGCCTGCTTCTTAGACTGCTAACGCAAAATCGACCTGCGATTGCTCCTGGCTGGTCAGGCCGCCCGCTTTGAACTCTGCTCGTCTCGCGGTGCCACCTTGTAGGTTTCTACAATGTAGACCTGGTATCGCCGCCCGCGCTCGTAGCCCTGCCGAAAGGGCGGCGTGGCCGAATCGGACCCATACGCTTGCAGTAAATTCGGAGCCATGTCTTGACCCGACTTGCCTCGCCGGCCGGGATGCAATGCGGCTTCGAAACCGAGTCGATACTTGGCCTCATCGAGGTTAAAGTCTCCGCCTTGACTGACGTAGTGTTCCTGTTCTGCGTCACGCAAGCCGATCCACCATTCCGCACGGGCGGCATCAACCGTCTCCGCCCCCGCCCGCGCCAGTTCGGCGCGAGCATTCTCTGCTATTAGCTCATCATCCGCAAAGGCCATGACTACCGATCGACCTCGGCGCAGCGCGTCTTCATAAACGTAGAGTTCATCGTGCGGCAGGCCATCCGCCATGGCCTTCTCCAGCGCATCACCGGCTACGGCTCCCACCGTCGCGCCGCCTGCTCCGAGCAACGCTGCCCCAAGCAGTCCCAGCGCGATCACCGGCCCAACGCCGGGCACCAGCAACGAAGCCACCACCGCTCCGGCAGTAGCGCCGCCGGCTACTCCCATCGCAGCCCCCACCGTTCCGCCCAGCGCCTTGCCCATCCCGGGCTGTTCGGTGTCGTCTGTGGGAACACTCGCCTCGATTTCGGCCTCAGATGTGTGCGGTGTTAGTACGGTTATTCGATCCTCCGGAATGCCTAAAGTTCTCAGAATCGCTGCGGCACGCCTTGCGTCTGCTAGTGAATTAAAGATTCCTGCAATGCTTTCCATGTGTTTAGTCCTCCGCTTTCGAAAACTCCTTGCTCGCACTGTGCCACAGCCGCACGAACGGCACACGTTTGTATCACTTTGTTAGTGGAAAGATCATCACAACACATTTCCTGGTCGATTCTATTAGTTATTGAGTGAAGCAAAACGGTGTGTTAAGGTTGTGAGTGATCAGGGCATCACAACTCAGGAAAACGGGAGCGAGACACCAACAGTGTTCGATATCGTAGAAAAGGAATGGCCGATGTCAGTCGGCGATGGCAAAGCGCAGCGCAAGAAGAGACCGCGGATACTCGCCATTACCACCGATTGCTGCACCGGATGCGCCGGCTCGCCCGCTTGCATCGAATACTGCCCGATCGAAGCTTGCATGTTTTGGATCCCGGACGAAGATCACCCACCCTTCGGCCGTATCGAAGTCGATCCCTACCTCTGTATCGGATGTCAGAAGTGTACGAGTAAAGGACCCGACGGGGCATTTCTGGACGGCTGTCCATGGGATGCGATTGAGATGATTCCCACCGATGATTGGGAAGCAGTGCACGGAATTGTGTTGCCGGACTTGCCTCCTGAACCGCCGCCCGCCACAGTCGCAGGCTAATTTCCGCGACTCTTAATCGCTTTGACCGCCGCTGCTGCCGTCGTTTCCGCACTGGCGTCTGGCTGTGCGTACGACTCTATTGCCGGCAAGTCATCTTTGGTACCAACGTAGGCCAGCGCCTGTAGCGCGTCGTTCACACTTGCCCGGTCGGGCGCTAACCAAACGATGGTCTGACCCGCGGCAACAGCGTCTCCTTCCTTAACCGCCAATTTGCCAATTGCCCCGTCCACCGGTGAACGAAACTCCTGCACCGCATTCGACGCGTCACGAATTCTCGCCAGCAAACCTCCCGCACTGATCTTCGAGCCCTGCGACAAGACACTAACGACGATCCCCCCGATCGGTGACTTTGTCTCGAATGGCTGCAGCATCGCGCGCAACTCTGGCCGGCCTGAGGCATCACCAAACCTCACCAGTTGCAAAGCCGCGTTGCGACGCACGAGGGGCTCGCTGTCTCCGAGCAGACTAATCAATGCCTGTTGAAACTCTGCCGACTTGTTATCCTGACCCATGACCCAGGCGGTGGTCTTGCGAATCTCGCCGGTCGGACTTTTGGTAAGCGCGATTACCTGCGGATAAAACCTCCTGGCGCTGGGATCCCCTCGCTCGATCTTCTCTTCAACCCGAGACAGCGCATGTTGTATGTGGCGCGGATTTTTCTCGTCAGCCAGATAGGCAGCGATGTCCTCGTCCGAAAGATCGCGACCAAACCAGGTGCCGTACCAGGTGAGGAACGGCACCACAATGAATAGCACCGCGACGATAATCAGTGGCAGAGACGCCCGCCGAGGCTTTGGTGGAACGGGGACCGAGGTTTTTTCGGCGTTTGCGTCCACGGAAATTCCAAACACTTGAAAGGGTTCCTATTCTTGAAGTGCGGCGGCAAGCAGTGCGCCACCTTGTCCGACAAACTTCAGTTTGTCGTTGATCTGCAGTTTACTCAACCTGAAGCGACAAACTGAAGTTTGTCGAACACAGAGCTATGGTGAAGGATAGAGGTGATACAGCATCAAGTAAACCAGGACGCCGGTGATCGACACGTACAGCCACATCGGCAAGGTCCAGCGAGCAATTGCCTTGTGTCGCTGAAAGTCACCCCGTTTAGCGCGTCGCACGGTAATTATTATGAAGGGCACAATCACCACCGCCAGAAACGTGTGGGTAGTCAGGATCGTGAAATAGATCGGCCGGGCAATTCCCTGCCCGGCAAAGCTCGTCACGCCGTGATGCGCGTGATAGACAAGATAGGAAATCAAAAACAGTACCGAAGCCGTCAGCGCAGCAAGCTGGCAGTTGCGATGAGCCAGCACTCTCTTTCGCCGAATGAAGTAATAGCCGCTTGAAAGGAGTACAAAGCTCGAAGCGTTCAGGGTTGCATTAAGATGCGGGAGAACCGAGTAGTAGTCCGTCATTAATTAAAATGTGGCACAGACTTTAGTCTGTGGTGCAGCACGTTGAAGGAGAACACAGACTAAAGTCTGTGCCACTTTTTGCGTGTGGCTATTCTTTTTCCTTGCCCGCTTTCATTTGTGCGACCATCCGATTTACGTCCGGCGGCATCGCTCTCCCTTTAGCATCTTTCAGGGCCGGAATGTTATGACCGCCGCCCGCAGCCAATCGCGACGCCGAGCCGCCACCTGCCGCGGCCAATTGAGGCGCGGAGCCGCCACCGGCCGCCGCTCTCTTTTCCAGTCGGCGCGATAAGAACTCCATGCCCGGAACCGCGAGGAAGGAAAGAGCAAACACCAGCGGGACCACGATAAAAAATAGTCCATCGGTGCTGATGATACTGCCGCCGGCGAAGAGATCGTACGCGATAAGAGCGAAAAAACCCGCCGCGCCGATGACGCAAATAAGATTCAGTAATGATTCTTCGCGTTTCATTTTTGTGTCCGACAAACTTTAGTTTGTCGCATTCCAATCTCCCTCCCCGCTGGGGGTGGGTTGGGGTGGGGGCTTGTACGCGCCATGCCCTCTCCCCTAGCCCCTCTCCCATCGGGAGAGGGGAACCACTAAGCCGACAAACTGATTTTGTCGGACTACCTTAATGTTTCCTGGCGGCCGGCTTTGGCCGTTCGACCAATTCTTCGTATCCGCAGCGTTCGCACTGCCACAGGGGATACACGGCGTTTGGATCAGCGGCGTTCTGGTACACGGCTCGTTCCGACGGGATTATTTTTCCGCCGCAGCGTGGGCAAGCGCGTCCGCGGGTGGTGCGCTTTTCGACGTCGATATTCAGCAACTGGCTTTGATCGTCCACTTCACATCTCCGGTCCTGCCGCGTCGTCGTTTGTCTATCAGCCGGATTTGCGATGACGATAAGCCAGAACAAAAATCGTGCAAAAGATTGAAACCGGCGGCACCAGCAACACGAGCGTCCCAATGTTCAGATTCCGGGCAAAGACGCTGTTTGATCCGATCGAGGCGCGGCACATTACACACTGGGCCAGCGCCGATTCGGAACACAGAGCGAACAACGACAATACGGCTATCGCCGTCAAGATCGAACGCAGTATCGACTGGTGCCTTGCTTGCAACACGCTCAAAAACCTAATGGCTTTCCGCGGCCGGTTCGGCCGCTCCCTGATAACGCAACCCCTTCGATCGAAAACTGTCCGGAAAAAATACCAGCAGCATCAGGCAGATGCAGATGACCACCGCCGGTACAATCGTCAGCACCAGATTCAAGCGTTCGAATCGCAGGTGCATGAAGTAGGCGACGATCAATGCCGCCTTGATTATCGAAGCGCCCAGCAAGATCACCAGCATGTAAATCACCGGGAGTTGTATGTAGCCAAGGAAAACCTCGAAGCCGGTCAGCAGCAGCAGCCAAACCCAAACCGAAATGAACAGTTTGAGGCTTCCGGCAAAATGCTCGTCATCGCCAATCGCGTGTGTAGTCATTCTCGCATCCTCCAAACCCGGTCACTTACTTCTTCGGATAGATCGACAGCAGATAGATCATCGGGAAGACAAACATCCAGACCAAATCGACAAAGTGCCAGTACAGCCCGCTGATCTCGACATCTTCATGTTTCAGTTTGTTGACCCGTCCCGCGACAATCAGCAGGTAAATACAACCGGTGGCGACGTGGAACATGTGCATGCCGGTGATGCCAAAGAAAGTCGCGCCGAATAGCGGTGTCGCGCCGGGCCACTTCGCGGCCCACTCAGCGGGCAATTGAAACGGCGTCAACCCTTCAGAGATCAAATGGCGCCATTCGATCGAGTGCAGAACAATAAAGGTGACGCCCAGGACTGCCGTCGCGATAATCCACTTGCGCGCGGTGGACCGCTGCCCGCGCGAAGACGCCGACACCGCCATCACCATCGTCAAGCTGGACGACAAGAGCACCAGCGTCATGACTGACGAAAATACTATGCTGGGATAAAACTTGAATGGCGTCGGCCAGACATTGGACGCGCGCAAATACGCATAGCCAATCAGGAGTGCAGAAAACGTAAGCGAATCGGACATGATGAAGAGCCACATGCCCAGCTTTCTGTGGCCCACGCGATACGGCAGCGCCCCGCCGCCCCAATCGCTCGAAATAGCCTGTGCTTCAGTTGCCACCAGTCACCTCCAACAGAACTTTTGTGCGACGAGCTTTAGCTTGTCGTTCCGAACTGGATATCGACAAACCAAGGTTTGTCGGACCTCTTACTTCCAAAGGAACAAAAGGGAAAACAAAGCGACCCAAAGTCCATCCATGAAATGCCAGTAGATCGTGGCCGCGCCGGCCGCGCCTGCGCGTAGAAGTTCACCTTCGATCGTGCTGCGCTTCCTGGTCGTGCGCAGCAGTAAGTAACCCAAAGCCAGAATCCCGCCGAGCAAGTGCAGGCCGTGCGCGGCCGTGAACAGATAGAAGAAAGAGCTGTGCGGATTGCTGGCCACGTAAACTCCCTGGCGCACGAGTTGTCGCCAGGCGAGAATCTGCGACGCCAAAAATGCCAGCCCCAAAGCAACCGTAATCATTAACCAACGGGTATAGCCTGCATCACTCTGCTGTTTCAAAGAACGCCGCGAAACTTCCATCGTAACGCTGCTGATCAAAATCAACGCGGTGCTTAGCCAAAGCACCTTCGGCATCGCAATCGGATGCCAATCATTCCCCGATGCTGAGCGCACGATGTACGAGCTGATTAGCGCGACAAACAGCATCAGAATGCTGCCGAGGCCCAGCCACACGCCGATGCGATAGCGATCGCCTGAGTAGCGCAGCGACTCGCCACCCTGACCACCCCGCCCGCCGCCGTTTTTGGGAAAGCCGTTGCCACCACGAAGACGCGGCCCGCCGCCGACAGTGGTGTCGATTACTCGCTCAGTGCTTGTGACCATTGCCATTGCCACTTGCCTCTCCTAAACCACCAGAAATATCCGGACCTTCAGGTTCTGTCTGCATGATGAAATCCTTCGCCGCGCCGGGCACCGAAAACTCGTAGGGTCCGCGATAAACCTCAGGCACAACTCCGGCGAAGTTATCGTGCGGGGGCGGCGTCGCCGTAGTCCATTCGAGCGTCGTCGCGTCCCAGGGATTGTCGCTGGCCTTCTTGCCCTTGAACATGCTCCAGAAAAAGTTGAAGTAGAACACGATCTGGACGGCCGCGGTGATGAGTGCCGCTACGGTCACGAACAGAACCAGCCCGTGCGCGCTTTTCAAGAACTCGTACTCGCCAAAATTCGCATAGCGACGCGGCATGCCGACCATGCCCATGGCGTGAAACGGAACGAAGATGGCATAGACGCCAATGAAAGTGACCCAGAAATGGACCTTGCCCAGGCTCTCGTTCATCATGCGGCCAAACATTTTCGGAAACCAGAAATAAGTAGCGGCAAACATCCCGAAGATTGACGCGACGCCCATCACCAGATGGAAGTGCGCCGTCACGAAGTAAGTGTCGTGGAAGAAAAAGTCGAGAGACGTCTGGCCCAACACCAGCCCGGTGATTCCGCCGGCCACGAACAGCGACACGAACCCAATCGCGAACAGCATCGGAGTCGTGAAGCGAATCTTTGCGCCCCAGAGCGTGCCCAACCAGTTGAAAGTCTTAATCGCTGAAGGCACACCAATCGAGAGCGTTAGGACTGAAAACGCAATGGCTGAGTATGGACTCATGCCGCTGATGAACATGTGATGGCCCCAGACAAAGAAGCCCAGCATGCCGATCGCAAAGATCGCAAACACCATCGCGCGATATCCGAAGATCGGCTTGCGCGCGAAGGTCGAAAGAATGTGCGAGGTCGCGCCCATGCCTGGCAGAATCGCGATGTAAACTTCGGGGTGGCCAAAGAACCAGAACAAGTGTTGCCACAAAAGCGGCGAGCCGCCGGTGTGTAGCGGTACCAGCGAGCCGCTCACGTACAAGCCGCCCGGAATGAAGAAGCTGGTGCCGGCAATTCGATCCAGAAGCAGGAGGATGCCACCAGCCAATAACACCGGGAACGATAGCAGCGCCAGTATCGCCGTGGTAAACCAGGCCCAGCAGGTCAACGGCATGCGCATCATGGTCATACCCTTCGTGCGCATGTTGATTAAGGTAGTGATGAAATTTAGAGCGCCCAGCAAAGACCCGACACAAAAGATGGCGATGCTGATAATCCAAAGGTTGACGCCGGCGCCTTGCCCGGGCCCGGCGACTTTACCCAGCGCGCTCAACGGCGGATACCCGGTCCATCCGCCAATCGGCCCGACCGTCCCGCTGCCCGCTGCAAAAGACTCACCCAGCTTCGAGAACCATGAGCCAATCGTGAGGTTACCCTCGGCAAAGATCGCCAGCAGCAAGACCACGAAGCCGACGAGCGTGACCCAGAACGACATCATGTTCAGCACGGGAAACGCCATGTCTTCGGCGCCTATTTGAATCGGCAGGAAGTAGTTACCAAAGCCCCCCTGAGGGGCGGTGGTAAGCACAAAGAAAACCATTATGGTCCCGTGCATCGTCACCAGCGAGAGGTAGAACTCGGGGCTCATGATCCCACCGGGCGCGCCGGTCGGAAACAGGGTGGCCATAATTGGCCAGTGAGTACCCGGCCAGCTCAAGTTCAGGCGCATCAATATCGACATGACCAGTCCCACCAAGACAGCCGTCAGCGCCAGCAGAATGTACTGGATGCCGATCACCTTGTGATCGATACTGAAGATGTATTTGCGAATGAAACCCGTCGGCGCTGGGTGCCGGTGAACTTCTTCGTGAGTTGCCTCTGCCATCGCGGTTCTCCTCTAGCTGAAAAGAAGCAAAATCGAAACTCAGTACTGCGGTAGTTGATACTTGTTCAGCAGTTCGTCCTTACGGGCCTGGAACTTGTCCTGCGGCAAGGCGATGAGTTCGCTGAATTCGTTTTCCGGCAAAACGAGCATGTAGGATTTCATCTTGTAGTGATTCATTCCGCACAGCTCAGCGCAGGCTATCTCATACTTGCCAGTCTTGGTGACCGTGAAGTGGACCGGAATGGCCATGCCTGGAACCAGGTCCTGCTTGAACCGGAGTTGCGGCACAAAGAAGCTGTGCGTTACGTCCTTCGATTTCAGGATTAGTTCAACCGGACGATTTACCGGGACCACCAGAGTCGAGACGACCGAGTCGTCCTTGGCATTTGGATCAGTATCATCCAAACCGACATAGTTCAGGGCCGAGTCGTCTATCAGCTTTGGATCGGTGCGGCCGAAGACGGTGTCCTTGCCCGAATAGTGAAAATTCCAACTGAATTGCTGGGCGACAACTTCGATGGTATAGGATCCGGGGGGCGCCGCGTGCAGGTGCAGCGAGGCCCAGACTTTCTGTCCCATGATGGCCAGACTGATGAAGATGACCGCGGTCACCACAGTCCAAACGACTTCGAGCCGGTTGTTTCCATGCGAATACGTCGCCCGGGCAGTGCTGGCTGTATCGCGAAACTTCCACACCACCCAACCCAGTCCGATCTGCGCCGCCGCGAAAGCTACACCCACCACGATGATCGTGATCATGAACTGGCTGTCGACGCGTGGACCGTGCTCAGAGATGGCTTCCGGAAACCACCAGCGTTTGCTGACAAACATCCAAACGGAGCCGAGCGTTATGATCCAGATGGCTATTGCAAGAACACGTCCCATCGAATATCTCCTTAAAGAGTTATAGGTCGTATAAGTCCTAGATGACCTATCACCTATTTAGAACCATCACCCCGAACAACAGCGGCAAGTACAGCACTGAAGCCAGCAATAATTGGCGGGCATGCTGGTTCGATTTTGAAAGCGCGGCGCGAATGCTGGTGCCAAGGAATAAAAGACCGAGCGTCAGGGCGGCGATGAGATAGAACCTGCCCGAGATCCCCAGGAAGGCCGGCAGCAGACTTACCGGCACGAGCATCAACGCGTAGAGAATGATTTGCTGCCCCGTCACCCGGCCATCGGGTTCGACCACGGGCAACATGCGAATACCTGCACGCCCGTAATCTTCTCGATACATCCACGCGATAGCCAGGAAATGCGGAAACTGCCACAGGAACAAAATCGCAAACAACACCAGAGCCGCGACGTCGATTTCGCCGCGAGCTGCCGTCCAACCCATCAGCGGTGGCATCGCACCCGGAAAGGCGCCGACGGCCGTACAAAGCGAGGTCCGCGTCTTCAAAGGCGTGTACAAAAAGAGGTAGCCGGTGATGACGGTCAAGCCCAGCACTGCCGTCAGGACATTCACCGACAAGGCGAGATACAACTCAGCAGCCAGGATAAGCGCAATTCCGAAACACAGCGCCTCGAGGGGAAAAAGCCGGCCCGTCGGCAGCGGCCGCTCGGCAGTGCGATGCATCAGACCGTCGAGGTCGCGCTCCATAAATTGGTTCAGCGTCGCCAGGCCGGATGAGAGCAAAGCGATCCCAATCATCGCGTGCGTGAAGGTCAGGTAATTGACCGCGCCGCGCGAGCCGAGGCAGAAGCCGGCGGCCGAAGTCAGCACGATCAGGAAAGTGATCCGCGGCTTGGTCAGTTCAATATAGGCGGCTACGCGGGCCTTCGCGCGCGGTGGCGCGCCGGCTTCGGCAACAGCGTTTGGATGCAGCTCTATCGCAACAGTCTTCATAAAAACACTTACTTCTTACTTTTGGTTTCGAATGCTTGGAAAACTCTGAGAACCTTTTGCGCCGATCGCCTAAGCCGGAGCGAGGACATATTCCTGGCGATCTATGCGCAGCAGCCGGAACACTCTCAATGTCAAAACGATCGTGGTGGCAAAAACCAGCGCCCCGCACGCGACGTGGGCCACCGTCACCGAGATCATCGGAGTAAGCGGCTGCGGATCGTAGGGCGATGCCGCGCGTGTAATGTATGCGGCCAGACCCAGGAGCAACTGAATAAACAAAAACGTCACCGCGACCAACGCCGGCCTTGTCAGATATTTCTCAGTCCGGTGCCGCAACCACACAGTTGCTACAGTGGCCCCCAACACCAGTGTGACGACGATTGCGCCTCCCACATGAGCGAGCAGCAAAGCCGTCGGCAGATCCTGGTCCCACGTCGCTGAGTGGCGCAACGTTGCACCAAGCACCAGCTGGGTAAGAATCACCGCCAAAGCCACCACGCACAACGCGCGAATCGAAACGCCCTCGCCGTCTTCGGTGACGCTGGAATCCGGTGTCACCCAACTGCGCGAGGTAAACACGGCCAGACTAACCGTAATGAGAAAGAACAGCTGCGCCAGCGTCGCGTGCGCCGCTGAAACAACCAGAGGCAAATTCATCTTCACCGTCAGACCGCCGAGCAATCCCTGGGCGATTACGCCACCCAACGCGATCCAGCCGAGGCGCTTCACCCACGAACGGCGCTCGCGCACCTGCAGGTAAATCGCCAGCGCGATGGTTAGCAGCCCGACGGCCGTGGCTACTATGCGGTGGCCGTGCTCCCAAAAAAGATTGCCGACCATCTTGGGAAAGAATGTCCCGTTAGATCGCGGCCAATCAGACGTAGCCAGGCCAGCGTCGTGACTGGTGACATTCGCACCCGCAATTATAAGAAAGAACGTCGCGCACGCTACCAGCAACGCGAAGCGATGAACACCTTTGGACATAAAACTTTCGGATTGCGAATTTGCGATTGCGGATTGAAAAGCCGTTCAGCTCCAATCCGCAATTCGCAATTCGAATTTCGCAATTATCTTAGTGCTTCATCGGCATCGGGAATTCGATTGCCGGCAACATCTGCAACGAACTGGGCTGTCCCAGAGCGCTGGCGCCGAACGAGAAGTCAGCCGGAGCCGATCCCTTGGCCGGAACGGTCACTTCCATTGTCTTCTCAGTCCCGTTGGCTCCGCCTTCGTGCCATGCAACCACGGTGTACTTGCCTGGTGGCACGCCCTTGATCGTGAAACTGCCATCCTCGGCGCTGACGGCAAAGAACGGATGCTTGGTCACGCCCACATAGGACTTCATCCACGGATGCTGATTACACTTGACCGGTATCAGCACCTCGGCAACCGCCAGCTTGTGCGTCATCGACGCGGCGCCGTTGGGTTGCGACTGGTTCCAGTCGGGATTGTTCTTTGGGGTGAAGTGAATGTTGTGCGTGGTCGGATCGCTGTTCGTAATCGTGATTGGCTGATTAACCATCACGCCCAGGACGTGCGGCTTATAGTGACAGCCGTTCTGATCCAAAGCGGCCGGCGTTGCAGGCGTCTCGAATGTCCAGTCGCCGATCTTGCTGCCGTCAGCCAACGTTCCACTCTTGATGTACACATATGTGTTGGCCAGCTTGCCGTCCTTGATAGCCCAATCCTCCGTCGTCAGGTTGGGACTCTTGGCAGTACAAGCAGCATCGGCCGAAGTGTCGATCTTCTTGGCTTCCGGCGCGGCGCCAGTGTACGAAATCTTACCGGTGATGGTGCCTTCGTCGCCCTTAGCGACGAATGGCTTCCCACTCTTGTCGCCCGTGTTCGTATTGTCGTCGGTCTTGGCCCCACCACATGACGATGCCAGAGATAACAGACTCAGCGTGGCAATCAAGCCCAGCCACAATCGCGCGCGTTTGCTAAACATAATTTCTTTACTCCTTCAGATTGAAAAATGACTTCAAATTTTGACGACCAAGCATACCCTAGTTAGTACGTGAGGGATAGCCTGAAACCCTCGATTAATATTCGTTCCCGAACCAGGATCAATGCCGCCGATCTACTCGATGAGCGTGGCGCAGTTGCGCCAAAGTCCGTGGCCCTCGCCCCGATTGTGCGCGTCCAGCGATTACCCGGTCGTTACCGCTCCCGGTTCTGACACGGTTGCGACCCGTTTTCTGTGGCGCCGGTGGCGCAGCCGGCGCCTTTTGCGGCGCGGGGGACGCGGACAACAGGCGCTTTTGCTCATCAGGCGTCATCAAAAACATGTAACGCACCAATAGTCGTGCGTGATCGTTGTGATAACCAACCACATCCGACGGCGGGTTCGGCAGGTTGACCACCCAACGATCCTGATCCTTCTTGAACAAGCCTGACGGCATCGCGGTGCCCGGGGCAATCTGTGCGGGATCGAGCAACCAACGGAACGTCCACTCCGGCTTCAACCTTTGCGAAGCTAACAGGAAGTTCGGGGCGATGGCTTTCGCGTCGTGCGTTGGCTCGCCGGTGATGTGACACTTCAGACAGGGCGTGCCCGAAACGAAAATGTTGCGCGCGATCGACTTCTCAGAGTCGGTCATGGGATCCATCGGCTCCTTAATGTACGGATCGTTCTGCGACGAAACGGCCATAAAGAACCGCACCAGCACCCGCAATTCGTTTGGCGAGAAGTTAAACGTCGGCATGTGCACTTGCAGATACGGGCGCACGCCGTTGCGATTCGCGCCGGGCTGTGGCTGCAACTTGCCGGCACTTTGATCGTTCGCGACCCCAGCCGGTTTAGCTGCCGCGGTCGTCGCCGGCGATGATGCCGGTGCGGCCGATGTCGATGAAGGCTGGGTCGATTTCTCACCTGCCTGCATCAACGAAGGGTCCTTCAGGAACTTCATCAACCAATCAGGATCGACCCGCGCGCCTTCGCTGGTGAGCTGCGGCGGCAGAAACTCCTTCTGACTTTGGTAGAACGGCAGCGAATAGAGCCCCGCACCGCTCATCACCGTTGGGTCCGCGGAATTGTTATAGACGCTGACCTGTTGGCCCGGTTGCAGCACATGGCAACCCATGCAGTTGTATTTCTTGATTACCCACCAACCGTTTTGGATGTCCTGGCGACGCTGATCAGGCGGATTATAGAAGAGTGAGGCCGGCACATTCGCGCCTTCTGCACCCAGACTGCCGAGCAAAAGCGTCGTCAAGCCCGTCCGCCATTCCTCGGTAAGATACGGCTTCGGCATGCGCAGGCGATCTTTCGACTCGAGGTACTGCGACTTGCCGGTGTCATAGATTTTGGGATCGGACAGCTTGTGCTCAAAGAACCCGCGGTGGTTGTACCACTCCTGTTCTTTGTCCTTCGGATGCAGCTTAAGCGGGTCGCGTCCATACTCGGCATCCTGGGTCAGCAAAGCAAAGTCGAGACGCTCGAGCGGAGTCGCACCTTCGGTCGTCAACTCTTTTCCAATCCGCTGTTCTTCCTCGAAGCCCTTGATTTCATGGCAGCCGGCGCAGCCATACTGTTTGATCTCGGCCTTCCCTTCCTCGGCCAACTTCGGATCATCCATGTATGAAGTATCAGCGGCCGCAGCAGGAGACGAAAGCGAGAACAGATAGGTCGCGATGTCGCGCGCATCCTGTTCAGCGAGCCGCAGGTTCGGCATCACGGTCATGTTCTGTACCTGGAGCTCGGCGCCGTCGTTCGGACACTTGGAATGCAGTTCGGTATCAAAGAGAAACGGCAGACCATGTTTCGAGTAATCTTCCGGCGTCAGGTCCCGGTGTTCTTTCGGGCAATAGGGGGCCCAACGTTCGCGCGGGTTATAAATCCACCGCACGATGTAATCATAGTTGTCCTTCTCGCCAACCTTGCTCAGGTTCGCGGCAAACGTGCCGCCCATCTTGTTGTCTTCTTCACCGATTGAGTGACAGGCGAGACAGCCGCGAGATTCGAACAACTCCTTACCGTGGTTCTTGTCTCCCTGCTGTTGCGGCGGAACTTTGCCATCGAAACTTTGCTGCCACAGATAAGCCGCGACTGCCTTGAGATCATCGTCGCCATCTTCATCGACCGAGAAGCGCCAGAACGTCGGCATCTTCGTGCCCGGACGAAATGCCTGCGGCTCCTTCAGCCAGATCGGAATCCATTCCTTGCGCAATTTCAGCCGCACGTCCTTGAGATTAGGGCCGACCTTCTTCTGATCCTGCTGGAGGTAACGCGTCTGCAGGTTCAGTTCGTCAATCCGCGCGGCCAATTGACTGTTAGCCACCCGCAGCGAATCAGCATGGGCCAAAAGGCGCTGTACTTCCGTATCGTCGCTCGCGCCGGCACTGCCCTCAGTGTCCAGTCTGGCCTGGCGATCGTTGGCCGTAATCTGGTCCTGAAGCTGACTGATCATCTGGCGCGCGTTTGTCAGCGCATCACTCTCGCGATCGAAAGCTTCCATGCGATGACACCCGACGCAACCGCGCTGGTAGAACAAGTCCTTGCCCAGATTCAGGGTGTCGGCGCCCTGCGTCACGCGGTCGTTGGCATGGCACATCTGGCAGCCGGCCTCGGTGTTCTCTTTATGAAAGAGCGGATGCAGCCAGAACGGGTTCTGACCGTGGCCTTTGACGACGCCGGTGGTTGCGCGGCCATTGCCGCCATGACAAGCCGTACAGCCAAACTTCTCAGGGTTGTGAATCTGCAAGAGCTCTTTGCGCGGATGACTGACAAAAGCCGCCGCCAGATCGTCTGGCTTCTTGCCCGGCCCACCGGGCGCCATGTCAGACGCTTTGATGTTGATCGGTTCACGCGTGCCCAGATGGCAGACCTCACATCGATCGACTATGCCGTACTGGTTCACGTTGATCTGGTGACCAAGAATCGTGTAGTCGAAAGAGTTTTCGTTCTTCTTGATCAGGTCGTCGATGCTCCTTTGCGGCAGCAGGCTGACGTGGTTTTTCAGATATTCGTCGCGCTTCTTGGCCAACTCACTGGGCTGTTTCGTCAACTCGGCCTTTTGCCCCAGAACTTTCGCTTTTTCCTCTCGCAAACCATTAAACGTCTCTTCAAGCTGGGCATAGTTCATCTTCTGCGAAGTGGACTTGCCGCCTCCGTCCGCAGGCAGATCGACGGTAACGACTTCCTTCTTTTTCTCGTCGAGCTGGCTGGTGTAACGCTTGCGCCAGAAATCGCTGGGCGCCGTTTCTAACTTGTAAGTAATGACCACGATGCGGCCGCGCTGGTTCTGAAACGGCTCAGTTACCGAATCGAGCTTCGCCTGCACCTGCTTAACCCGCTGATCTTTTTCCGCGATTTCCGGTTTGACCTTATCGAGCGCAGCTTTGGCTTCTTCATCCAGTTGCTGATATTCAGGTGTTTCCTTTACGTCGGCTTCCGACTTGCCCGCGTCCCTGCGAATGCTCTTGAGGTAGGCCGTGTAACGCTTGACGAATTCCTGCTGCATACCTCTCCACGGACGCTGGCCAAATCCCTCGTCGTACAGGGCCCAGCCGGCGGAGAAAATCAACAGCAACGTACAGACGAGGAGGATCGCACTCGTCGAACGGCTGACGATCGGATCGCGTTGCGGCTCCGCTTCTTTCTTTACCAGGGATTCGATCGGTTCCGGAGATTCTGCCACTGTTTATGATTCCCTATTTATGATTCGTGAGCCGCGTTCAGACATTGAACCACGGAGTCACCCACACGTATTTGATCGTGAATACCAGACGCAAGAAAAGCTTGACGGGCATCGCCAGCAGCACGCTCACCGCAAAAAACTGGAACGTCATGTATTGCAGGATGCTGGTATTTGCCAGCAGCTTTAGCTCGAACGGATCAGGAAGCTTCGCCCAGGCCCAGAACCGTTTCGGTGATATGAGATAGCTGAATCTAAACGGCCCCTTCCTCATCAACCAATGGAAGAACAAACCACCCAGAATGAAAAATCCACTCACCACCAGGAACCCGAAAATGCCTCTCACCCATGGCAGCAGGCTTAAATGATTTGCGAAGTTCTCGGGGGTTACCCCCAGTATTTCGTGCAGATCTCTATTGCGATCAAAGACCACTGTATTGTGGTCCCAGGTCTGGCCGGGCCAGAACCAGATCCAGCCGGGCCCGCGAATAAACGTGCCGATCACGATCAGCAGAATCCACATCAGAAAGCCCCAGCTAAACATGTTCACCGCAAAGCGTCTCTGCCTGAGCGTGTAATATCCGTTGCCGAGCGGATTCGAGTCGACATACGGAAATACCATCAATCCGATCATGATAATCGAGGGCATGACCACGCCGGCAATCCATGGATCGAAGTAGACAAGCATCTCCTGCAATCCCAGGAAATACCACGGCGCCTTCGACGGATTCATGGTCAGATTGGGATTGGCCGGTTCTTCCAGCGGGGCGTTCAGAGCGATCGACCAGACATATAAAATGACCGTCACTATGACGGCCGCCAAAAACTCAACGCGTACCAGATAGGGCCAGACGTGCAGTTCCTTGGCCCAACCCGGCCGCCACGGCTCGACCTTGCGATGATGCGTCTTGGCCAGCTTGGCATCGCCTTCCAGTTCAACGATCAAATTGTCATTAGATTTGGCTTGCTTGACTCCCAGCCAGGTAAAGAACGGAACCAGGAAAAGCATGGCCACGATGGGGACATTGTCAGGCGCGGAAACGATCTTCCAGATCTGATGCCAGTCCTGAACAGAGTAGACCCAAAGGCCGACCAGGACTACGGCCACAATCAGCCCGATCAGCTTGTTGCGACGCGAATTTGGCTTTGGACTCTCCATAGTGACGTGTTTCAAATCTCGAATCTGAGATCTCAAACAAAAATCAGCCGTCTAATCTGAATCTCAGATTCCAAATCAAATGTCCAATGACAAATCGAAAAATCTGAAATGGAAAATGTTCACTTCTTCTTCGGCGGTCTCATCTCAGACTCGAGCATCACCGGCGCCGGACCTGAGATACCGCCGTCCTTGCGTATGCGCCAGAAATGCACCGCCATAAAGATCGAAGCCACCAGCGGAATTCCGATGCAATGCCAGATATAGGCGCGCAGCAGTGCGTTTGCATCGACAATCGATCCCCCCAGAAGACCGAACCGCACATCGTTGTAAGGTGTCAGACCAAGTTGTGGGCCAAACGGTCCCTCATTACCAAACATCGGAGTCGCGCGGGCCATGTTGGTTCCAACCGTGACCGCCCAGAATCCAAGTTGATCGTCCGGCAACAGGTATCCGGTGAAAGAAAGCAACAGAGTCAGCACCAGCAGCACAACCCCGACGCACCAGTTGAATTCGCGGGGCTTCTTGTAAGAACCAGTGAGCACCACGCGAAACATGTGCAGCCAGGTCGTAATCACCATCAAGTGCGCGGCCCACCGGTGCATGTTGCGGAGAAGTTTGCCGAATGGCACGTCGTGTTCGAGATAAAGAATGTCGGCAAAGGCCTGAATCTTGGTGGGGTGATAGTAGAACATCAGCAACACGCCGGTGAAGGTCAGCACAATGAAGAGATAAAACGTGATCCCACCCATGCCCCAGGTGTATTGATAGCGCACTGCGTCGCGATTAATTTTCGCCGGATGTAGATGAAGAAAGACGTTGGAAAGAATCGCCAGGCTCCGATTGCGCGGATCGGAACGTTGGTGGGAAACGCGAAAGATCGATTTCCAAACCTGAGTTTGCTGCGGGTCCTTGTAGTCCTTGGCCTCTTCGAGGGCGCGATCCTTCAATGCCGCCGCAGTTTCTTTGGCGCGCTCAACCAAACCGACATTGGCTTTCTCGCCGGTTAGCTGCTGGGTTTCTTTTTGATCCTTCTGGTCAGCCATTGTTTAAGAGGGCGTCATTATAATTGCATCGGCTAGAGCGGGATGTATGCTCCCGGATCATCGAAGTGACCTACCTCGCCTTTCGGCTTTTGGAACAGACGGCTTACGTCCACCACGATCTGTCCTTCCGCGTTCAACTCAACGTGCGCCCGATCCATCGGCCGCGGCGCCGGTCCTTCGAAATTAATCCCCTCGCTGTCATAACCGCTGCCGTGGCAGGGGCACTTGAACTTGTTCTCGCTCGCTTTCCAATCCGGCGTACAACCAAGGTGCGTACAGCGGGCGTAAATAACGAAGACCCGATCTGAAGTCTTATCTACCCAGATACGATATTGCTGCTGGTACTTGGTATCAACCCCCAGAGCATAATCGCTGGGAAAACCAACCTTAAAGGTGCTGGCCGGCTCAGTAATTGACCGCGGCAAAAAGAACCGGATGAATGATAGAAAACAATATCCCAGGAAGGCAGCGACGCTCGCCCAAATGATCATTCGCCGGGTCTTGAAGACCTTCGGCTCGGGCGCGGATTCGACCACGACCGCCGGAGGTCGTCCGGCAGGCTTAACCACAGCCTTCGGCGCCGGTGGCGTGACGGCGGTCGCCGGTGGCACGGCAACGGCTGAACTCTCGTCCTTCAAATTGCTCTCCACTTACAGAAAACCTCCACCCCTGACCAATCGATTTCCGGCTGACGCTGCGCTCACACTTCAACGCCGGGGATTGCGTCGAAAATTATACAATTCCCCGCGACACAGGGATTGATGTCTCTGTGAAAACCGATTTAGCCTTGTTCACTAGAAGTGCAGCCGCGCCCAATAGAGTTATAAACTGACGCAACAGTCGACTTTTATACAACTTTCGCGGCGGCGTTGGCAAGAGGATAGTTAATATTATATCGACGCCCCCGTTCGGCAACCAATACCTAACCGAGGAGAAAAAGAAGTGGGACCGAGAGTGCGAGTAGTTCTTTACACCAAGCCCGGCTGTGGTCTTTGCGAAGAAATGAAGGACGAGATGAGCAACGCCGACTGCTTTGGACTCTATATGCTGGAGGAAATCAACATCGAGAGCGATCCCGAGTTGTTGGCGCGTTATCGCTACGAGATACCGGTCTTATTTATTAATGGCGTCGAGGCGTTTCGACACCGCCTGCGACGAGCTGAGTTCAAGGCTTACGTGACTGCCCTGGTTGATCAGTCGGGCTAGCCGGGAGACTAGCAACGTCACGCTGGGAGCGCGGACAGTCTAGTCCGCACTGAGCGCAAAACGCGAAAGAATGATGATCTGAACGATCTAGGACGACGAAACGGTCTCGCCTCCGAGACGGTGCGGACGGGACGTCCGCGCTCCCAGCGCAATCTCTTCAGTTTCGGATAGACTGAAATTCAATTCTCGGCTGTGCTGCTGGATCGCTGCAAACAATTGCTCGCGGTCCGTTTCAACAGTCGCGCGCCGGTAGTTCCCTATCATCTCTTTCAGCGACGCCAGCCCTTGGTAGAGCCCGGCGTTCTCGATCGGCGGTGTCAAGTACGAAATCAATCCCGCGTACGAACGTCGCTTGGCGATTGTCCCTTCGGAAGGGTTGTTCACGCTGTAGATGTAAACATTCGGCAGCTCGCCGATCAGTCGATCCGGCCAGCACGCATCTGATAAGCCGACCTGCTTGCCGGGCATGAACTCCAACGCTCCATGCGTCCCGACGTGGACTACGACGTCCGCCTGAAATACCTTTTCCAGGTACGTATAAAAAGCCGCGAAGCCATGATGCGGAGTGCCGCCCTTGGCCATCAGCAGTCGCATCGGATCATCTTCAAACCCAAAGGTCGGCTGCACCCCGATGAAGACGTTCCCGATCGTGATTCCCTGAATCAGCAAATCGCCGCCGAAAGAATTAATCGCGCCGGGGGCCGGCCCCCATTCAGCTTCGATCTCACTAATGAATGGACACAGTCGCCGATATTCATCCACGCCCATGCGAGAGGCGACATTCGCGGTAGTGCCAAGGCCCTCAGAATTTCCGCCTAACAACATTTCGCGCAGAGCGTCTACGCTTTCGGGAACTTCCACGCGATAGCCCTCCTGCTTAATTCTATTGAGCACATCAAACAGACTGGCAAACACATCCAGGTCAGCGGCAGTGCCGATGTTTCCTTTGTTAGGCGGAAAGCAATAGAGCGTCAGGGCGAGCTTCAATTGATCTCGTGGGCCGGTTTGCAAACGGTGCCAACGTTTCAAGCGCCGCGCGATTCGCCGGCAACGATCTTCCAAAGGCGCCGGCTCAACTCCGCGCGCCGGAATTCCGCCAAATACAAACGGCTCAGTCGCACCGTCAATTTCCGGAATCGCTATTTGCATTCCGGTCTGGATCGGATTCAAGCCACTAAACGATTCCTGCCACGATTCGATTGTCTGCGTGTCGAGACTTACCATGGATCGAAACGGAACGTTGAGCCTGGTCAGAAACTCCGCCGCCGCCTCGCTGTCGTTCATCGCCGGCCCGCCTACAAAGCTGAAGCCCGTGAGAGAAACAATCTGGCTGACGCGAGGCTTGCTGTCAGTTGTAAGTTGTCCGTTGTCACTGGCCTTCGAGTGCCGGCCGTCGGACTTTGGACGTCGGGCTTTGGACTTCGTTTCGATGAAAAACTTTCCACACGCTTCTCGATTATCCATCAGCGTCGAGATCGCGGGAATTACGCTCAGGCCTTCTGCCTCAATCGCTCGAATTAAGCCGTCGTAATGCTTGCGCGCGTTGCTGACGATCTGCGGCCGCATCAGCAGCAGGCCGATGGTTGAGTTCGGATTCAGCGGTTTGCGATTGATCTTTGAACTTTGATCTTTGAACTTTGAACCGCGCTTCTTGTACCAGGTTTCGTAGCTGGCAAACGATTCAAACAACGCCGGGGCATCGGGATGATAGATGGCCACCGCGGGCATCGACTCGGGCGGGGGGATCTTGATCTTCCCGACTCTCTCGTCGTCGACATAATGCTTCAATGCGTAAAGCAGCATCGACCGAATATTCGCGGGAGTGGGCTGCAGGAAGTAACAAAACATCATCAGGTAGTTCTTGACGTCGCGTAAGGCTCCCGCGCCGGGAATAAATCGCAGCACAGACGGCAGATGGTTGGTAAACTTCAGGTACTGCGCGCGACCATGACCCTTACTCTGACCGTTGGTTCCGCCGTTACCGCGCGCCTGCCGGCCAATCCATGAACCAACGGATCGCAGCAGGCCAGTCGCCTTCTCTGCCTGCGAGGCTTGCGCTGTCGCTCCTTCGCCGCTTTGCCCCTTTGCATTGCTTTGCGTCTTTGCGCCTTTGCGTGAACTAATTCCGGGAAGACGTTCAAAATCCAGCTTGCCCATCCGCGTCCGCTTCATCAACTCAGGCATGCAATTGATTACCACGATCGCGCGATGGCGATCCCCAGATCGATCAAGGAAGCTCAGCAAACGAGTGGCGTTCTCACTGTCCATCACATGAATGACGAACAAGATTTGCGCTGCGCGCAAATCACCTTCAATGGCCCGCCATTCTTCTTCCGTAAACGAGGCGCCAAAGTTCCAGGTCGCGACACTCAGATCAAGCCCGTGCTGTCGATTGATCTCGCGCTCAGCGTTTTTCAGAGGCGCGAGCAGACTGGAACCGACGTAGAGAACCGTGACCTTCATTGTCCTGCCCTTA
Source organism: Blastocatellia bacterium (assembly GCA_003168335.1). Taxonomy (GTDB): domain Bacteria; phylum Acidobacteriota; class Blastocatellia; order Pyrinomonadales; family Pyrinomonadaceae; genus UBA11740. The sequence continues at coordinate 73,947 of PMSM01000009.1, forward strand.
TGAAATCCGCCATACGACGAATGAAATACTACGGTTAGTTCGCCTAGTTTCGTGTTGATTCGCGGATCGTCGACAGCTGTGATTGAGAGGACGATCCACGAAGCTACACGAAATAACGCGAATCGCGGAAGAGCCTTCCACTAAACTACTCCCTCAAGTTGATCCTCGAGGTTGTCCACGAGATCCCGCAACTTCTCCAATATCTCCTCGTCCGGATTCCAGTATCCGCGATCATGCGCTTCGAGCAGGCGCTGCGTTAGCGAACGCACTGAATACGGATTTAGTTCCTGTAGGCGATTGAACATCGTCGAGTCCAGCAAGAAGGTCTTGGCAATGTCGGTGTAGATCCAGGGATCCACGGCATCCGCCGTCGCGCTCCAGCCGAAAGTATTGAAAACATGATTTTCAATTTCAGCGACACCGCGGAAACCATGCTTGAGCATTCCTTCGTACCACTTGGGATTCAGGGTCTTGGCGCGCGTCTCGAGGCGAATGGTCTCTTCCAATGAGCGGATCTTCGTTTGCGGTGAAAGCGAATCCGAGAGATAGATCGCCGGACGCGCCTGGGCGCGTTTTTCAACAGCCTTCGAAATGCCGCCGAGATATTCGAAGTAATGATCCACGTCAGTGATCCCGACTTCGAATGAATCGATGTTCTGGTAGGTGGCCTCGACGCGCGACAAAGCATGATCCATGAGATCACGTGCTTCACGACCCTCGATCGTCCGTCCCTTTGAGTCGCGGGTGTACGCAAAGCACTTGCGTGTGACGAAGAGATCGCCAAGCGTGTCACCCGTCTCCCACGCAGATTGCATCACCATGAAATTTACATTCGTGCCATAGTTGCCCGGCGCATTTGAGAACACTCGCGCGACGGCGTCGTCAAACTCCCCACCGTCCACCTCGATCTTCTCCAGGACGTTGCGCCGCACGTAATTCATATCGAAGGGTTCGTCCAGCGCGGCAACTCGGCGAACTGCCTTATCGAGTAACGCCATCGTCGGCGCAAACAAATCGCGAAAGATTCCTGAGACCGTCATTACCACGTCGATGCGCGGGCGTTTCAGTTCGTCCAACGGAATTACTTCGATTTCAGTGGCGCGATTTAGTGCGTCACGGACCGGGCGAACCCCGAGCAAGTGAAGCGCCTGGGCGACGCCTTCACCTTGCGTCTTGATGTTGTCCAGGCCCCACAGCACCAACGCCATTGCGCGTGGATAGCGGCCGTGCTCTTCAAAATAACGACGAAGCAAAGCGTCGGCCGTGCCTTGCGCGCGCGCGAAAGCCATTTGTGAAGGAACTGCATAAGGATTGATCGCGTGAGTATTGCGGCCAGTTGGCAGGACGCTCGGGTTCTGCACAATGTCAGCACCGGGGCCCGGTGTGATGTACTCGCCGCGCAACGCGCGCATCAGCGACTCAATTTCGTGATTGGAATCAAGTTGTTCGGCAATGTTCGCCAGCAGCAAAAAAACAGGGAGCGACTTTTCGCAATCAACACCCGCCCTGGAATTCAGCCACTTGACGGCCGCGTCTGCGCCGTCTTCACAAAACTGCCGTACTGCTTCCGAGACGATTGAGTCGATTAAGTCTCTTGTCTCGCTTGCCGATGCCTCTTGAAGCAACGCGTCGTATCGATCGATGCCCAGCGCTTCCGCGACCAGTTTCGGTAGTGCGCGCGCGCCGTGCTCCGGCCGGTCAAACGACGCGACCATCCGTAGCAGGTCTGCCTTTTCAGAAAGCTCCGACGCGCGACCAAATACGTGCAGGCCCGTGGGTATCAGCCGCTGTTCGATTTCAAGGAGCTGTTCATAGAGATCCAACACACGGCGATCTCGTTCAAGAGGGTCTGCGCGGCTCTCGGCACGCGGGTCCATTAACTGGTTAGTCTGGATATCAGGCATGTTGACTATCTTCGAGTGGATTGTATCAGCGACAACCATGACCACGATCACAGCGCTTCATGTTGAGACTCCTTTGTTTGGAAGCGACCGAACCAACAGCTTGCAAGGCTGGCGACGATATTACAAACAAGTAATGCGGTCAATTGTACGAGCATGCAGCGCGAAGCTAGCGGCGCGCTGGTTTGCACACTATAATGTCCGTGTTGCGGATTACTCCGCAACGGATGAACAGAATTTATTGATACGCACCCGGAAGGTTCGCGATATGTCTCAAGCTGCAGAAGAACTAAAAGTCGAGCTCGCCAAGTTGCCAATTCCAGAACGGGCCGAACTGGCTCAATTCCTGATCCACTCACTTGAAGACGGGTGGGACGTGGAAACTGAGGCTGCTTGGGACGCCGAATTGGCGCGACGAGCCACAGAGATTAAGAAGGGCGATGCCAAGGGAGAACCAGCGCAAATTGTGTTTGATACATTGCGCGAGAAGTATTCGTGAGGCCGATTATCTTTCACGATGACGCCCAGGCTGAGTTCGATGCCGCGATTGCACATTATGAGATGCGAGAGACAGGTCTGGGTTTGAGGTTCCACACAGACGTGGAGCGAGCCGCTAGGTTAGTCAACCAGTATCCGCGAATCGGCTGTCAATACAAGTCCACAGAGTTTCGTCGTTACGTAATTGGGCGTTTTCCATATAGTATTTTCTATCTTGAATTCGAGGACGCAATCTGGATCGTTTCCATCGCTCACAACACGCGCAGACCCGATTATTGGAAGGGGCGGCAATTTGACCGCGAGTGAGATCGTTCTCGTATCGATTTTCCTTTCCAACCAGTCTCACCCATGAATCCGCCATGCTAGAAGTAATCAACCTTAGCTGCGTCCGCGGCACTCGCCGCCTGTTTACGGCGCTGAACTTCGCTGTCAATCCCGGCGAGTTAATCGAACTGCGCGGCGCGAATGGCAGCGGGAAGACCAGCTTACTTCGCATACTGTCCGGATTGGCGACGCCCGCGGAAGGTGAAGTTCGCTGGGCAGGAAAGAATATCCGATCGCTGGGCGAGGAGTATTCCGGGACGGTCGCTTATCTGGCGCATCAGAATGGGGTGAAAGATGAACTGAGCGCGCTTGAGAATCTGCGCATCGCCTGTGGCGTCGCCGGCAATGACCTGAGCAAGGTCGACGCGCGAGCGATTCTCGCGCAAGTAGGCTTAAGTCGACAACAGAACCTGCCCGCCCGTTCGCTTTCCGCCGGACAAAGACGAAGGCTGGCGCTGGCCAGGTTGCTGACATCAAAGGCCACGCTTTGGATACTCGACGAAGTTTTGACGTCACTCGACGACACGGCGATCAGGCTCTCGCGCCAGTTTATCGGTGGCCACTTAAATAAAGGCGGCATGGCAATCATTGCCACGCACCAGGAACTCGAGTTGTCCGCGGATCGAATGCAGCGAATCGAACTTTCCAAGTGAGCGCGCATCCATTCCACTCAATGTTTGGCTGGCTGGTTTGGCGAGACTTGATTCTCGCCTGGCGGCGACGCGCCGACGTACTCGCCACAGTCTTCTTTTTTGTGATTGTGGTCAGCCTCTTCCCGCTTGGCATCGGCCCGGAGAGAGAGACCCTGCGAACGATAGCGCCGGGTGTGGTTTGGGTTGCGGCTTTGCTGGCTTCAATGCTCTCGTTGGGAAGAATTTTCGGGAATGATTATCAGGATGGGACACTTGAACAGCTTCTATTGACGCCTCAATCCACGTACCTGATAGTCCTGGGAAAAATATTGGCGCACTGGCTGGTCTCTGAGGTTCCGCTGGTAATCATCGCGCCGCTACTTGGACTTCAGTTCGGTTTGTCGCAGAATAGTCTGGCGATAATGGTTTTGTCTCTCTTGCTGGGAACACCGGTCCTGAGCTTAATCGGATCAATCGGCGCCGCACTGACTCTGGGACTGCGCGCCGCAAATGTTTTGATTGCTTTGCTCGTCTTGCCTCTTTATATTCCGGTGCTCATCTTCGGAACTGGCGCGGTCCAGGCCAGCGTTGGTGGCACGAGTCCGCAGCCTTATCTATTGTTGCTCGGAGCCACGCTGGTTCTATCATTGGTGTTCGCACCATGGGCAACGAGCGCGGCGTTACGGATATCTGTGGAATGAAAGTTGTTTCTGCGACACATACCGACGCCGGCAGAGACGGTCTGACGAATATCAAATGAGTTCACAACGGATAAACTGGTACAAATACGCAGCGCCTGCGAATTTCTACCCACTCGCGGGTAAAATGATCCCCTGGTTCGCTGTTTTGACGGCTCTGCTTTTCATTGCCGGCCTCTACGTTGGGTTTTTTGTCGCACCAACTGATTTCCAGCAGGGCGAATCGTATCGGATTCTATTCATCCATGTGCCCGCGGCCTGGATGGGGATGTTCCTCTATGTACTGATGGCGGTCTACGCAGGCATCGGGTGGGCATTCAATGCGCGGCTGGCCTCGATGATGGCCACCGCAATTTCCACGACCGGCGCAATTTTCACCTTCATCTCGCTCGTGACAGGCTCCTTGTGGGGCCGGCCCGCGTGGGGAGTCTGGTGGGTTTGGGATGCGCGGCTCACTTCAACCCTGATCCTGTTGTTTCTTTACATCGGATTCATTTCGTTGCAATCGTCAATTGACGAACCGCGCCGAGCTGATCGAGCGGGAGCAGTACTGGCTCTGGTCGGCTTAATCAATGTTCCGATTATCTATTTTTCGGTGCAGTGGTGGAACAGTCTGCACCAGGGCGCCACGATCACCGCCAAGAGTTTCAAGATGGCGCCCTCGATGCTGGCCTCAATGTTGATCCTGCTGGCGGCCTGCTGGATGTATTCGATCGCCGTGGTGTTGGTGCGGGTGCGCTACATTATTAGAGAGCGGGAGCGCGAAGCGCCGTGGTTGGCTGAGGCGGTTGCGTAGGGGCAGGGCTTGTCCCTGCCCGAATTGGAAGCACGGGCAGCCACGAGGGCTGTCCCTACAACTAAACAGATGAACTGGTCAAAGTTTTTTTTCATGGGTGGTTACGGACTGTACGTTTGGGGATCGTATGGCGTGACCTTTGTGTTGCTCGGCGCCGAAGTACTGATGCTGCTGAAGCGCAAACGAAATCTGGCGAGAAGAGAAAACCCTGAACAGTTCGCCGCTGGTAACTCGGAACTGGAGAGTTCGTTCCCGGAGAATCAATGAAGAAGCGTCATAAAAGAATTATCTTTATCATGTGCAGCTTGGCCGCGCTTGGTTTAGCCACGTGGCTGGTGCTGGGTGCATTTCGAAATAATCTCGTCTTCTTTTTTAGTCCAACGCAGATTGCTACCAAGGAAGCACCGGTTGGCCGCACGTTCCGCATCGGTGGCCTGGTTGAAACGGGGAGTCTGAAGCGAGAAACCGATGGCCTGACTATTCGCTTTACCGTTACCGATACCGCCAACACCATTCCGGTTGTTTACAAAGGAATCCTGCCGGACCTTTTCAAGGAAGGCCGCGGCTGCGTGGCCCAGGGCAAGGTAGGTCCGGACGGAGTATTTTACGCCGATCAAATTATGGCGAAGCACGACGAGAACTACATGCCGCCGGAAGCTGCGCGCGCACTCGACCAGGCGAAAGATATGCAGAAGGTTAAGAACTCAGCGAATGAAGCGGCAAAGACGTTGTCGAAGTAGGACTTCTTGGAGTGCGGCGACTTGTCGCCGCTTTGTTTTGATATCTGAAGCGAAAGCGCTGACAGGTCAGCGCACTCCAAAGGAAAACTATGATTCCTGAAATTGGACAAATCGCGCTGATCCTGGCGCTCATGCTCGCAATAACGCAGGCCACGCTGCCATTGATCGGCGCGGCCCGCGGCGTCCCGCAGCTGATTGCGCTGGCCCGTCCCACAGCTCAGGCCCAATTTATTTTTGTGGCCATCGCCTTCTGTTGCCTCGCCTACTCATTCATCAACAATGATTTTTCGGTGTTGAACGTCGCCACCAATTCCAATTCGCAATTGCCGCTTCAATATCGGTTGGCCGCCACCTGGGGATCGCACGAAGGCTCGCTCCTGCTTTGGACGTTCATGCTCACTATCTGGATGGTAGCTGTAACGTTGTTCAGCAATCATCTACCTAACGAAATGGTCGCGCGCGTCCTTTCAGTGATGGCCATCATCAGCACGGGCTTTCTCCTGTTCATGTTGTTGACGTCGAATCCGTTTGCGCGTCTGTTTCCGATTCCGCCCGACGGACGCGATTTGAATCCACTGCTGCAGGACCCGGCGATGGTCGTGCATCCGCCGATGCTTTACATGGGTTACGTCGGCATGTGTGTCGCTTTCGCGTTCGCGATTTCCGCGCTGATTGGCGGCCGGCTCGATGCGACGTGGGCCCGCTGGTCGCGGCCATGGACGACAGTCGCCTGGATGTTTCTCACCTGCGGCATCGCGCTGGGAAGTTTCTGGGCCTACTACGAACTCGGTTGGGGCGGCTGGTGGTTCTGGGATCCGGTCGAGAACGCTTCGTTCATGCCCTGGCTGGTTGGCACGGCCCTGATTCATTCGCTCGCCGTCACTGAGAAGCGTGGTGGATTCAAAAGCTGGACCGTGCTGTTGGCAATCACCGCCTTCTCTTTGAGTTTGCTCGGGACCTTTCTGGTTCGTTCCGGAGTTCTTAGTTCAGTACATGCCTTCGCCAGTGATCCGAAGCGCGGAATATTCATTCTCGGATTTCTGACCTTTGTCATCGGCGGTTCGCTGGCCCTGTATGCCTGGCGCGCAAAGCAGGTTGGTCTGGGTTCCAAATTCGAGATCCTTTCGCGCGAGTCACTTTTGCTAACGAACAATGTGCTGCTGGTGGTCGCGGCGGGATCGGTTTTGCTGGGCACTTTGTATCCGCTGTTTGTCGACGCGCTCAATCTGGGAAAACTTTCCGTCGGCCCACCGTACTTCAACAGCGTGTTCGTGCCGCTGATGGCGCCGGCGGCGTTCCTGATTGGCGTCGGACCCATCGCCCGCTGGAAACAGGCAAAACTTCCTGAACTCGCCGTCCGTTTGCGTTGGGCATTCGCGCTGAGTCTGGTGACGGCGGCCCTTCTGCCTTTTGTAATTGGCGGATGGAAATGGCGCGCCAGCCTGGGACTGCTGCTGACGTGTTGGATCGTCGCCGCCTCGGCGCAGAACATTTGGAGTAGAGTGCGCAGCCAATCCGGCGAGTCGAGCCTGCTGAGTAGATTGAGGGCGCCATCGCGCAGCTATTACGGCATGCATCTCGCCCACATCGGCGTGGCCGTGTTCATTGCGGGAGTGACCGTCGTCACCAGTTACCAGACCGAGAAGGACGTCAAGATGAACGTCGGCGATACGGTGAGCGTCGGCGGTTACGATTTCCGCTTGAACAATCTCTCCCAATATCAGGGACCGAATTATCAAGCCGTGCGCGCAGACGTAGAAGTCACCAGGAACGGGGCGCAGGTCGCAACGTTGAATCCTGAGAAGCGCTCTTTTACCACCGCGCAGAGCGTCACGTCCGAGACCGCAATCGATCGCAGTATCTGGCGCGATTTATATGTGTCGCTGGGCGACGAAGTGGGCGACGGCGCCTGGACTGTGCGCGTGTATCACAAGCCGCTGGTTAACTGGATCTGGGGTGGCGCTCTGTTGATGGCAATCGGCGGAGGATTCGCGGTCACCGATCGTCGTTACTCCCTGGCTTCACGCAAGCTGGCCCGCGAGACGCCGTCCGGCAAACCGGAACCGGTGGCAAAAGTGGTGACGACCGCAGCATCTTCCGCCGTCGAGTAGCCCATGAATCGATTTCTCCTATTACCATTGGTGCTGTTCATTGGCCTGGTTGCGTTCCTGCTGGTTGGCCTGCATCGCGATCCGCATGAGGTGCCGTCGCCGCTCATCAACAAGCCGGCCCCTGACTTCAAACTAAGTCAATTAAAAGAGCCGGCCAGGACCTTCTCTCCTCAGGAGATGCGCGGCAAAGTGTGGATCTTGAATTTCTGGGGCACATGGTGTGTCGCATGTCGCGAAGAGCATCCGCTGCTGCTTGAGTTCTCCAAGACCGGCGCGGTGCCAATTTATGGCGTGGATTATAAAGATGACCCGGCAGCCGCAAAGCAAATGCTCGCGGAAGAGGGCAATCCGTATGCAATGACCGTGTCCGATCCTGACGGTCGCACTTCGATTGATTACGGTGTCTATGGCGCGCCGGAGAGCTACTTGATCGATCGCAACGGGGTGATTCGATTCAAACAAATTGGGCCGATTACCGAAGAAGTGTGGCAGAAGGAAATTCTGCCGCGGGCAAAACAGTTGAATCAATGAAGCTGGAAGCGCGGACGGGCGGGGTCCCCAGCGGGGCAGCCCCGTTGGGGTGCTCGACTCGTCCGCATTGAGCGCGCAGCGCGAAAAGTATGTACAAGGTTATGAAACGCGGGGTGTTTCTTTGGGCAATCGTTCTCGTATTTTCGGGCACGATGATCGCGAAAGAGGCGCAGCCTAACGAAGACCCGCAAATCGAGCAGCGCATGAAAGCGTTGACCGAGCAGTTGCGTTGCCTGGTTTGCCAGAACGAAACGCTCGCCGATTCGCGCGCTGACCTGGCCGAGGATTTGCGCCGCGAGATTCGCGAACAAATGAAGGCGGGCAAAAGCGATCAGGAGATCATCGCGTTTCTGACTGCCCGCTACGGCGATTTCGTGCTGTACAACCCGCCGGTGAAAAGGATTACATATCTACTCTGGTTCGGGCCGTTCATTCTCTTGATCGCCGGCACGGCCGTGCTCTATCGCTATCTGAAACAGCGCCGTGAGCTGATTTCTGACCAGCCGCTCAGCGCGGATGAGCGTAAGCGCGCCGCAGAGATCCTGCGGAACGAGATTGGATAATTCGCAATGTTAACCTTCTGGATAATTGCCGCTCTGTTTGTGCTGTTTGCACTGTGGTTTGTGCTCCCGCCATTGGTGCGAAAGACTGTCGATGACCAGGGGGACGACCGGCGCGCCGCCAATGTGCTCATCTATCAGGACCAGTTTAAGGAGATGGAAACTGATCTGAAGAACGGACTGATGAGCGAGGAACAGTATCAGCAGGACAAAGAGGAGCTCGAGCGCCGTCTGCTCGAAGACTTCAACCGGCCCAGCCCGGACTCGACAGCCGCAGCGCCGTCGACGCGAAAGTTTGTGTACGGCGTTGGCATGGCCATCCCCGTCGGCGTCATCGCTTTCTATTTCATAGTCGGCAATCCAAAAGCGCTCTCCCCTTCCCTGCCGACTGCGGGAATGGCTCCACCGGCTACTCAACAGGGCGGCCCGATGAGTGATCAGCAGATCGCCGCAAACGTCGACAAGCTGGCCAAACGACTCGAGCAGAACCCGAACGACGCCCAGGGTTGGTTGATGCTGGCGCACAGCTACACTTCGATGGAACGCTTTTCAGAAGCGGCGTCCGCCTTTGAGCGCGCCACCGCCTTAAACGGCAACGACGCCGGCATCTGGGCCGACTATGCCGAAGCTTTGGCGCTCTCCAGCGGCCGGCGCCTCGCCGGTAAGCCAGCCGAGGCAATCAACCGGGCCCTGCAAATAGATCCGAAGAATCAGAAGGCCCTGGCGCTGGCCGGGAGCGCCGCGTTTGAAGCGGGTGATTACCAGAAGGCGGTTGACTACTGGCAGAAGCTGCTGCCGCTATTGCCACCCGGTTCTGACATTGCGCAGACCGTGACCGAGGAGATCGCCAAGGCAAAGAAGTTGGCTGGTGATAAGGGCTCGAAGTAAGCTTGGGTCCGGCAAACTTTAGTTTGTCGATAACTTGCTCATCGGTTTAGAGTCGGGCTACCGCCCGACCAAGCGGGCGGTAGCCCGCTTCTAAACCATTTGAAAAATCTCCGGAGGAACCTAATCATGTCAGATAGAAAAGCGATCGATTGCCGGGACCACCCGAGCGACAAAGGCTGCACCTTACGGGTCGAAGGCACCGAAGAGGAAGTGCTCGACGCCGCGGTCAGCCACGCCGTTACGAGTCATGGCCACACCGAAAATCCCGAACTGCGAGAGCAGATTCGCGGGTTGCTGAAAGATGCCGAGAAATAGACCGGCGCTTAACTGAAAAATAAAGATGACTAGAGACAACCTGCTGTTTGCGATCATCGGTATCCTGATCGGATTTATCATTGGCTTCATGCTGGCCAATTCAATCCTCACCCGTGAGGCAGCCTTGCGCGCTACACCTTTGTCTGCCGCACAACAGAGTGGGAACCTTCCGCCAAATCATCCGCCGGTTGCCGGCGGTGACCAAAGCGGAGACGGCCAGGGTCAGCAAATGCTCGGTCAGGTCCAGGAAGCCATGAAGCAGGCCCGCGAGCAGCCGAATAATTTTGAGGCCCAGCTCACGGCCGCCAAGCTCGAATACCAGATCCAACGCTTTGATCAGGCAATCGAGTACCTGCTGATAGCCAACAAGCTGAAGCCCGATGACTTTGATGTGCTGGGAATGTTGGGCGTGGCAAACATGGATGGCGGACATTTCGACGCCGCCGAAAAGTGGTACCGGGCCGCGCTCATCAAGAAGCCCCAGGACATACCCGTCCTCGACGGTCTCTGCGCAGTCTTGCTGAGTAAGGGAGACGCCAAAGGGGCGGAGGAAGCCATCAACAAACTCGCGAAGATAGATCCCACGAACCAGGACCTGTCGCAGTTCAAAGACAAGGTGACAGAGTTGAAGTCGGCGAAGAAGTAGTTTGGCTGACTTTGCGTCCGGGCGGCTCGCGTGAGATTTGTTTCAAGGAGCGTAGCGAAGTCAGTACCACCTGCGTCAGCGGGTGGGTGCTCGCTCAAGCAACGGTACAGACTTTCATCACCTTCAAGGCTGAGTGTCTGATCCACCCGCTCACGCAGGTGGTACTGACCTCCTCGCCGCGAAGCACCGACCTTCGAATCACTCACCGGCGATCGACGACGACCTAACAGCCACGCCTTGAGAATCCCCGGATTTGCCTCGTCAATCGCGAAATACTCCTGAATCAGTTTCTGATATAGCCGGTTGCGTTCGACTTGCTGAAGTTTATACCCGAAAGGCATTTGCCCACCTTTCACGAACGAGCTAATCAGTGTCCGATCCATGGGCCAGTTCAGCGCGCCTAATCCGTTCGGTTGATGACAAGCACCACACTTCACTCGAGCTGCTCCAACCGTCGACTTGGTTCCAGCCGGAATCAATCCGCTCGAACTGTCGGCGCCGAGACCCGGTCCCAGCTTGCTCGCGTCCAGGTACTTATCAAAACGGGGTTTGCTGTATTTGAGGAAACGCTCGTTGACTATCGGCACCATCGCCTGCTCGTCGCGGCTCACGCTGCCGGCAACGGGAAAGATTGGCAGAATGCCGCTCTTGTGACACATGGCACAGTTGTCGTCACCTTCCCCAAGTTCCCAACGTCCCTCGATCGTGATCGATCCGTTCCGGCGAAAGGTTCGGAAATAGTCTTTGAAGTACGCATTGGTCGTGCCTTCCGGGCCAGGCACGACAGCGACAACCGAAATGTTTCGCACCGGCGCGCGCGCGCGTGGATCGGGTACACCGAATTGCACCCACTTCTCCGGAGTATGCTGCGCCGCATTTTTTGGCACGACGATCAGTAACCGCCGGAAGCTCTCCGGCGTATCAGGCGTCCCCAGGTGCCGGGACTCATAGCTGAAGAATAAAAGCCGGTCATCAACGGATCTGTGGGCATTGAGTTCCTGCAGGATGGCCTTTGCCTGCGGCAAAGTTTCATAACGACTAACCGCGCGCAGAAACGTCGGAGTCAAAAGGAAATCGGGAATCGCCACGTACGGGCGCGTCTCGGAAAAGTAAACGCTGTCAGGAACGCTGAAACCGAGTTCGTGATCCGGTTGGCGGTCGAGAGACAGTGTCTTGATGTACTCGACGAATTCAGGATAGCGGGCCACGAAAGTTTTTTCCTGCGACAGTCGACACTGCTGCATCGTGAGGGCGATGCCATCGAGCACGCGCTCGTAAGCCTTCTGCGCCCGGTCGTTCTCATACGCGCCTCGCGCTGCGAGTACGAGGGCATTAACTCTGCCAACTACCCAGGCATCGCTCTGAGACCTAATCCCGTCACACGGCGCGGACGGCCGCCCCGATGCGCCGGCGGTACCTGGCAAGACGCACAGCACGACGACGATTGTTCGCAAGCATAAGGGGAGAGTCTTTTGACGGTGGATTGAATTCATTGCTTTGGCATCATTATCAGAGCTTTCAGAGAGCTGTCAAAGTATTTGTGTGGGAGGTCAGTTTCAAGTTCTACTCGGAACGCGGCGGCCCTTGCCGACACAGCGTGCGCAGCACGCTCAAATCTTCACATTGGATGACTTCAAGAAGCGAGTGTTCGCGCTTTGCGCTCAACGCGGGCGAGGGCACGCGCGTTCCCAGCAACGAGTTGTGCCTGAACCTTCAGCTTGACGAACTCTCCGGAGTTTTTGTGAGCTTACGAACCAACTGTTCGTGGTATTCTCCCTCCCGCTTTCCACGATTGCCATAACGTTGGAAGTAGAGATCGATGGAAACGAGTCTTACGCGGGCATTTCGCACCATCCTTGGCGGCGGTCTGATCGCGGGCACGCTGGATATCAGCTACGCCTGCATCTTCAGCTACATTCGGCGCGGGACCAGCCCGGTTAGAGTCTTGCAATCGGTCGCCAGCGGTGCCCTGGGCCGGAGTGCTTTTGAGGGCGGCGCCAAGACGGCTGCGCTTGGTCTTGTCTTCCACTTTCTGATTGCGACTATCGCTGCGGCTGTTTACTACCTCGCGAGTCGCCCCCTACGCTTTCTCGTGAATCAGGCAATCATCTGCGGACCTCTTTATGGCGTTGGCGTTTATCTCTTCATGAACTTCGTCGTGCTGCCGCTTTCAGCTATTGGATCAAGGCCGCCGCTTCCCCTGCCCGTACTCATAGGAGGATTGCTAATCCACATGTTCGGGATCGGACTGCCGATTGCTCTGGTAGTGCGCAGGTATTCAAAATAGGAACGCGGGTTCGCGCTTGGGGTGCAACTTTGATAGGAAATGCGGGCCTGCTGCTACCGCGAAGCGGTTATGTCTCAAAGCCCAGGGTTGCTTCAACCCTGGGGTGTTAGGTGGAGATCGTTATCAACCCGGAACGGGTTGCGCCAGTGGACGCAACCGCCTTGCGGTTGATTTGGTCACTCAATCTTCTAACCCAGGGTAGCCGAACCGGCAACCCTGGGCTTTGAGATGCAACCGCTTTGCGGTTGAAGCGGTTAGAAGCAGAAGGCTACCGAGATAGTTTTCAAATGTTCTGTGTTGCACTTCGAAATTGAATTCGCGGAGCGACCAACCATGCAAATGAACGAAATCACTTTGGAGACTGAACGTCTCTTGCTGCGATGGCTCCGTGAAGACGACTTTGAGCAGTACGCAAAGATGTGCCGCGACCCTGAAGTAATGCGTTTTCTTGGAGGGCAAACGCTCAGTGATATCGAAGTATGGCGGCAGATGACTTCCTTTATGGGCCACTGGTACTTTCGTGGATATGGAATATGGGCGGTCGAAGAAAAGATCACCGGCAAGCTGGTGGGAAGAATCGGGTTCCTCAACCCGATCGGTTGGCCGGGTTTTGAGTTGGGTTGGACTCTGAGTCGTGAAAGTTGGGGCAAAGGCTACGCGACCGAAGGTGCGCGGCGGGCGCTCGCGTATGCGTTCACTGAGATGGGTCGCGATCACGTCATCAGTTTGATTGCTCCGGCGAATGTCGCATCGGCTAAAGTTGCCGAACGCCTCGGTGAAAAGGTTGAAGGCCAGACTGAACTGTTCGGAAATGAGATTCTCATCTACGGCATCGGACGCGATCAGTGGTCCAAATCGCAAAGCAAATAGCATTGAGGACGAAAAATGAAGAGAGCCATCGTCTTATGTTTGTCGTTAGCCATTTTAGCAACCGCCGCCCGAGTGCCGTTTGTCTCAGCCCAGAACGATCCATCGCTGGAAGCCTTTTGGACTAAGTTCAAAACGGCCGTCTTTAAGAGCGATAAGACCAGCGTCGCAGCAATGTCACAGTTTCCGATTGAGATGCCTTATGGCGTGCCTGCGGTCAAGGCAAGCGCTCAGCTAATCAAACGCTATCGACAGGTCTTTAACGGAGAGGCTAAGGCCGCGGAGTGCTTCGGTGCAGCACGTCCCGTCATCGATCCCGACAACCGGAAGCGGTTTACGGTTGGCTGCAAGAACGCCGCGGGCGATGAGGTTATTGTCTACAGCTTCGTTCGCACCAGGGCCGGCTGGAGATTCAAGTCGCTGGACAATATTAACGAATAGAAAAAGGATGCCGCAGCTATCTACGGCTCAATCGCCATTCGGGCGACCGCGGACATGGGGATGCGTTCGATCTTTCCCGTCTTGAGCACGATTACGATCATTCCGCCTTCGACTACCACCCGGCGCACGGTCGACATCGGACGATCGATTTTGGTTCCGTCCTTTGACTCAATGATCAGATGGGCTCCAGCGAGCGGCGCTTCCTGTGCATTTGGTTTAGCAGGTGTTTCTGACTTGGCTGATTCGGTCCCAGACTTCTCTTCTCCCGCCGCGCCGGTTTCTTTCCTGGTTTCTTCTGTCTTCGCTGCAGAGGTCTTTGCGGCTTCAGTGTCGGACGTCGCCGGCGCGGGCTTTCGTGGTGCGGGCCGGGCGCGGCCACGGGTATTGCGCGTCGACCTCGCGTTCGCGGGTTTTGGCGCCGTTGATTTCTTGGCCGCCGCTGGATCTGCCGCAGGTTTCTCGTTATCGGCGGTTGGTTTTGGCTCGGCGACAACCGGCGGAGTGTCGACGACTGGCTCTGCGATGGTCGCGCCCGCGGAAGACAATCGTTTGCCTCCTCGACTCGGGCGCGTGGCGTCTTCCTGCGGTGCAGTGTTCTCGGCGACGGGAATACCGCCGCTGAAGGGCTCGAAACTTCCGCCAAAGCGGATGTGATATGCGCCGTCGTCGTCGTTTGGTGTGCGCGCTTCGACACGCAGAATCAGGATCTGGCGCCTCCGTAGATAAATCCCTTTGGTCACCTCGCCCGACTGCGAATTCGCGTAGATGCTGGTCTTCATCAGCGGTCTGAACGTAACCGCGGTGAAGATATCCATGTCGCCATTCAGATTCTTGCCGTCAATCGTGATCAGGAGATCACCCGGTGTCCCTTCGAAGGCATAAAAGTGACGGGTCAATCGCGCGTCGCCAGGATCAAGCGCCGTGATTCTTCCGTTGATCTCGTTTGCAAGTACGGGTGTGGGCAGACTCTGGTCAGAGGACTGGGCGAATCCCGCCGGGGTAATCGCGCACAAAAGCACAAACAGTACGAGCGCGACAAATAACTGTTGACGGAACCTCACGATTAATCACCAGAGGCAAAACTGAAGTGTTAGCTTGAGCGGCAATGTTTGCTTGAGAATGCAGCCGCCTGGCCTCTTCCCGGCTCTCTGCAAGCTCAGTCAATCAACACGGATTTAGAGTAACAGATTTGTCCGCAGGATCGAACCCGAAGGGGCTTGGCGGGAAAAGCCTATTCGTCCGGCTCTTTACTTAATCTGAAAATTGAATAGGATGAGGAGCCAGACTCCCCGGTACGGAGAAATTGCAAACGTCGCCCGGCAACGATTGGATTAGACTCTTATGAACGCGCTACTCATCTATCCGGAATTTCCAGATACCTTCTGGAGCTTTCGGCACGCCCTTAAGTTTATCGGCAAGAAATCTGCCTTTCCGCCGCTCGGACTCCTGACGATCTCGTCGATGCTGCCAGGGACCTGGAACCGGCGACTGGTTGACATGAACGTTCGTCCGCTCACGACGGCTGATCTCCAATGGGCGGATGTCGTCTTCGCCAGCGCGATGTATGTTCAGAAGGAGTCGCTCAAAGAAGTCATCAGCTTATGTAAAGCTCAAGGAAAAACCGTTGTCATGGGTGGCCCCTACGCTTCGATGGGCCTGAACGATGCGATCGAGGCCGATCACGTTTTCGTCGGCGAAGTCGAGACGACATTTGCCGGGTTCCTGGATGACTTTGAGCGTGGCGAGGCGAAAGCCGTTTACCAGGCTCCAGAGCGGCCGGCGCTCTCTTTGACGCCGATTCCGGATTTCAGGCTGGCCGAGCTCGCCCAGTACAGCGACATGTCCGTACAGTACTCACGCGGCTGTCCATTCAATTGTGAGTTCTGCGACATCATAGAGATTTACGGTCGGGTCCCGCGCACGAAGAGCAATCAGCAAATTCTCGCCGAATTGGACGAGCTGCTGCGTATTGGCTGGCGTGGTGAGGTCTTCATCGTTGACGACAATTTTATTGGTAACAAGAAAAACGTCCGTACGCTGATGCCGGAACTGGCCGCATGGTCTGCGCGCAATAAGTATCCGTTCTCATTTACTACCGAAGCCAGCGTCAACCTTGCTGATGACGATGAGTTGCTGGACCAGATGCGAACGGCGGGATTCAGGCAGGTTTTTATCGGCATCGAAACACCGGTTGTGGAAAGTTTGAAAGAGGCGCAGAAGGGTCAGAACACGCGCCGCGATCTCATAGACTCGGTAAGGCACGTGCAGAGTTACGGGATGGAGGTGCTGGGCGGCTTCATCGTCGGATTTGATAATGACCCGGATGATATCTTCGAGCGGCAGATGGACTTCATTCGTGAAAGCGCAATACCGGTCGCAATGGTCGGCTTACTGGCGGCAATCCCCGACACGCAACTCTGGCGGCGACTGGAGCGCGAAGGGCGGCTCACGGGGGTCGAGGATCATACTGGAAGCAATACGGATTGCGTGCTCAACTTTGTGCCGAAGATGGAGGCCAGCCGCTTGATTGAGGGTTATAAATCAATCATCCGAAATATCTACAGCCCCCGCGAGTATTACGACCGTTCGCTCGACAGCCTTGGCCGCGTAACCCGTGATGGTGCGCCGCAGATTGGCGCAAGTGGACTGAAGCGAGAAGACATTACCGCCTTTGTGCGCATCATTCTGGCGCTGGGTGTGCGTGATCGGTCGCGCGGAGAGTTCTGGCGCTTCATGGGACGGGTTGTCTCCGAGCACCGGGACAAGATTGAAGATGGTTTGATGCTGGCGGCCCTTGGCTATCATTTTCGGAAACTGACGGAAGTTTATTGTAATTAGAGAATGAAGAATAATTGACTGTTGGGAGAGCAGAGAGATGGCCCAGGACTTCGCCCGGCGTGTTGTGCTGATCACAGGTGCGGCACGCGGGCTGGGTCGTGCGACTGCCGAGCGTTTTCTCGCCCTTGGCGCACATGTCGCCGTTAATGTTCGCACGCAAGATCGCGCGGAAGCTCTGGCAGAGGAATTAGGCGGCAATGCTCACCCGGCGCCCGGCAACATCAGAGACTCTCAAGTCGTGCGGGCCCTCGTCTCCGATATCGTCGAACGTTTTGGGCGCCTGGACGTGCTCGTCAATAATGCGGCTCTCGCTTCCGGGACACGCTTTGAGCAGCTTACGGAAGAGGAATGGCGCGCGACGCTTGATACGAATTTAACAGCCGCCTTCTTTTGCATCCAATCGGTCGTTGCTGTAATGAAGAGTCAGGGCTACGGGCGCATCATCAACGTCTCATCTTTGGCCGGGCGTAGCGTCAGCACTCTCGGGGGTGCTCACTATACAGCGTCGAAAGCCGGGATGCTGGGCTTGACGCGCGCCGCCGCCAAAGAGCTGGGAGTTTATGGCATCACCGTCAATGCCGTGTGCCCCGGCTTATTTGATACTGAACTCACGCGTGCCAATGCCACTCAGGAACGCCTTGACGCCGTCAGCCAAACCTTTCCCATAGCCCGCCTCGGTAAGCCCGAAGAAGTCGCTGAGCTGATCTGCTTTCTCGCTTCAGAGTCAGCAGGCTACCTTACCGGAGCGTCGTTTGACATTAACGGCGGCAGTTTAATGATCTAGAGCAACGATCGTTTTAAGAGGGAGTGCGTCTGCAGCGCTGTCGCCTGTGTTGCTGAATTATTCAGATCCCCTGGTCGCTCGATCCAGCGCGATCTGGGCGCATTCTCTACACAGCTCGCGGTCAGTTGGTCTGGTGGTTGTCAACTGGAGCCATGAGGTCTTCACCAGGCCGCACAAGGTAGAGTCCGTCTCAGCCTCAATAAGCAGGTGATAAGCATCGCTTGAAGAGCTTGTGGCGTACATAGGATGGATTCCGTTGCCGTGCCCTTGCATCCTCCCCTTCAGTTAGAGGCAAGAGAAATGCTGCGAGGCTGAGACCCCCGCCGCTCTTTTTCAAAGACTTGTCCCTCGGCTATTCGCACCCACTTATGCTGGATAACATTATTATGCAGCCGTCCTGGGTTTCACCGCCGTCAACGCTATAGTAAGTATTCGCCGAACGGCTGCAGTCGTTGCAATCCACACCTTCACAGCGTCTAAACAGCTTCTTGGGTGGGTCGGATATGTAGAGGTCCAGGCAGCGCTCTTCTGAGGAGCCAATCTTGTTAGGATTGTTGGTTACGTATGAGACCGGGCCTTCGCACCACCTTGCGCACGGCTCGCTTCTCACCTGCGCCGCTTTTCGGGCGGCGACCATTTCCGCTTCAGTGACGAAGTCGCCACGGACAACCGCTCCGGGAGGCTTCGACTTGGTTGCGCGACACAAAGCGGACACTCCGGCGAGCAACGCGAACGCCAGAAGCAGAGTGCCGATCACAGGACGTTTCATGGGCGTGAGTCTCCTTTCAAAGCAAGAGTCTGCGGCCAGACCGGATTCGATCACTCCACCTGTTGGAGGTTCAAGTTGATCCGCACACCGTTGACCAAGATAATGCTTTGGTTGATTAGCTCCTGGTTTGTAATATCCGCCTCGGCGAATTTCCGTATGGCCCTGAGCGGACACACGAACTCCACCGCTTCGGACGAGTGTCCAGCAGTTCCAGTCAAGTCATCCAGAACGGTGATGTCGAGACCGCCAAGTTCTGCGTCATCCGGGATGCGTTCAAGGATTGACTTCAGTTGCGGCGCCAGAAAAAGATCAAAACTACGTGCTGCTCGCTTGTAGATCGACGTAGCTTCCTGGTCGAAAGTATTCGGATTGCGGAGCGTCAACTGAAGAACTATCTGGTTGCGGAAAACCGCAAATGACGGTGGCGCATACGGCACAAAATGATAGGTGGACTGCCCTGCAGTGGCCAGGGCATCGAGTTGGGACTTGTATTTCGTTTCGAGACGTTCGGCGTCGCCTCGAGTACGCACCACCGTCGCTATCGCTGGTGTCTGCATGCTGGCGGTTTCAGAAGTAGCACTCTCGTCCTGCCCCGTTCGCGCAAAATTCGCCGGGTCAGACGAAGGTGAAGGGGCACCTTGCCTTTGGTTTGCGGCCGTTGCCGGTTGCTTCACCGATCGTTGAAGTGTGGCAACGTCTAAGGGCTCACTTCCGCTCAGCGCCAAACCAAATGGCTTTCCGTTGAGGAATATCTCTGAGCGGTTCAGCAGTTCCTGCCGCTCTGAGTCGGTTGGTGCTTTGGCATAGCGCAAAGCATCGGCCTTACTTAGAACTGCGACCAGGATTTCCTTCCCTTCGTATTCATAGGGCGCGGCCTTTCTGAGTACGTGATAACAGATCTCGAAGCCAACTGCGTCAAAGCCATCAGAGGCTGAAAAGTACCCGGGTAAGATCTCCAGAAACTGGTAGACGACATCATTGAAGACCCGGCTGCTGCGTTGATTGGATGTCAGACGATCGGCATCGAACGCGGCCTGGTAGTTTCCCGTCACCTTCAAGACTGTTTGATCGTGGAAGTTGACAAACTCCAAGCCGCGCCCATCGACGCCGGTTGGCGATTTAGGATCCGAGTTGACATAACGGTTCAGCGAAAAAGGAAAGGGATAGGTCAGTAACGGGACCGTACGATTAATGGCGATAAGTTTACTCAGGTGTGCCTGCTCGAGGACCTTGAGACCAGGGTTGGAAATTTCTGCGGGACTAACCTGCGCAAAGCTGCGCGCCGGCCCAAAGAGCAGTAAGAGTGTGCAGGTGGCAACGAACGCGACAGTTGATCGGCTGTTTGATTTCATGGCTATGGCTCCGGTTATTGTGACGCAGGCCGAGCTGAGGCTTTGTACGGCGGTTGAGCGACCGCGCGAGCGTAAGCCAGGACAGCTCGAATCTCGTCTGGCGTTAGCGTTTGACCCCAGGGTGGCATGATGGCGGATTTTCCCATTGCGCTGCCGCCAAGCGTGATCGTGTTCCGCATAAGGTCATCACTCAGCGAATTAAACGTTTCTCCGTCAGTAAAAAGCGGGGGCGTGGGAGTCAAGTTAGATCGGTTGGAGGGTCCGGCTGGAGTCGAGTCGGCATGGCACCAGACACAGTTATTGTTGAATACGCGCTTGCCTTGCGCTTGCTGGTAATTGAGCGGGATCAGGCGTTGTGGATCAGTTGAACTCTGCTCTACATCATAGGCGTTCAAGAGCGGATTGGCTGGTGCGGCCGCCGGTTTGTGTTGACACGATGAGAGGATCGCGATCGATGGAATGATCAAGAACAGAATAAGATCTCGCCGTTTCATTGCGCTCCTCCTGCCGTGGTCCCAGCACTGCCAGGGGCTTTCTGTTTGAGCGTCAACACATACGCGGTCAAAGCTTGCACTTCTTGCTCGGTCAAGCTACGACGCGGTTCGATTGTTCCCGGGACAAGCGCCTGTGGATTCTTGAGCCACTCTTCAATCCACGCGGCATTCAACCAATTCCCTGCGTTGCTCAAGTTGGGCCCAACATAGCCGCCCGCAGAACCGATCGTATGACAAGCGTTACATTGATATTTCACTTCGTAGAGTTGCTTGCCCATTTCCGCCATCTGAGGCGTGAACTGCTTTTGGTCAACAGCCGACAGCTTCACGGCAGCACTCTGCGTGACCATGCCTAAGTAATCAGCAATTACGGATGCGTCCTGGTCTGTTAGGTTGAATTGCGGCATCCGAAAGATCAGTGTTGGCCGCAGCGTTTGAGGATTCTTCAGGAAATCCATGATCCACTGACGTTGTGCTCTGCTCCCTTCAAACGACAGCTCGGGCGCGAGATTTCCGCCATCTCCATTGAAGCGATGACAGGCGGCACACTTGTAACGGTCGGAAAGTTCGCCAAAGGCGCCGGCGGGATGAAACGCACCCTGGGCTCGCGGCACTATGAGTCGCGCGAGGCTGCTGTTGGCAGGGCTGCCTGTCATGCCAAGCAGCGCAGTTGTAATCGCGTCCAGGTCTGTTGGGGTCAGACGATATTGCGGCATGCGTGCCGCTGGATTGACCGACAGCGGATCAGTAATCTTGGCCTGAATGTAGGAAATGATATTCCGCGGAATACTCGAATTGCCGAATTCGAGTTGTGAAACGTTCTTGCTGCCGAGAATCGCCAGGTCGGGGCCGAAATCCTTTTGGGGGCTGACACCTTGAATCACGTGACAACTGGCACAGCCCTTTTCCAGGAACAAACGCTGGCCCAGGCGGATCTCTTCTTGCGCCGGCTCCTCAAGTGGCGGGACGTTGCTCAGGAGCTCGGGGTCAGTCAATCTCGTGTTGATGTACTGCGTGACTTTGTAAAGGTCTTGATCCGACCAGCGATAACGTGGCATCAACGCGTGCGGCAGATAGCTTTGCGGATCGCGCAACCAGGCAACCAACCAATCGGGATTGATTTTGCTGCCGACCTTTGTAAGTTCTGGGCCAATGTTTCCGCCAATCAATTTGGTTTCGTCGCCTTGGGTGACGGCGAGAGAGTGGCAAGTCGTGCAGAACATTTGCCGAAAACGAACTTCACCCTGGTCTGCCAGGTCGGGGCTCTTTTGCAAACTCGCTACTACACCCTGATCGAATTTCGCTGGCTCTATGGGCTGACCTTTGAGCGTCGTCAGATAGGCTGACAGGGCCTTGATTTCTGGATCAGTCAGACGGAACTGAGGCATCCGCGGCTCTTCTACGGTCTCGTAACCGTCTACAACTGTGTTGCCTGAACTATCCACAACCGTATGCGGCTCTTTCAGCCACTTGTAAATCCACTGGCGCGTCAGCTTGTTGCCTACGTTGCTCAGGTCCGGACCCAGCATCGCTGGCCGCTCGATGTCTTGCAGGTGGTGGCAGCCCGAGCAGTTTAGTTGAGACAAGAGCTCCCGGCCTCGATTGAGCTTAGGGGTTTGCGGCAGATCCGCACGATGGCACACGCCGCACGACGCCTGGATAAATCTGATCGGCAACAGTGGTTGTTCCCAGGCCAGAGTTGTTTCGTGCGCCTCTGATATCTCGGTCGCCGGCCCCTGGCCGCGGTGACAGACTACACAACCCCATTTTTTGACATCGTGTGGGATGGCTGGATGAGCTCGAAAGGGTTGGGGCACTGATGCGTCGCTGAGACTGGTTTGCGAAATGCCCTGATGGCAGGTAGTGCAACGATCAAGCACTCGCATTTCAGGCAGCCAGATTTGATCGATGCCGGGATGAAAATCTGCCAGCAGGCGTTTAGTGTCTGGCCGGGTCTGCGCGTAGCTAACGTAATTCTTCTCATATCGCTTCCAGGACTGGAAGAAATCCCTAACGGGTGATACCGCGAGGACTGCGACAAAAGCTACGCTCACCAGCGCGAATATCGCTCGCAGCCGCGTTGAAATCTCTCCCATCTTCTTCGCCGTCATTTCATCTCCACGGCCAGACCCAGGACCAACCGGGCCCTCGGAAAAAAGTTCCCACCACGGTTAGAGTCAGCGCGACCGCAATAAACCAGGTCATCACCCACCAGGACAGAGGCCGCGTTTGCAGGAAGGTGATCAAACGGTGCGGTCTTTTCAATTGGAAGAAAGAGACAATGGTCAGCCCGGCGATGGCTACTGTGGGCACGAGGACAGTCCAGGCTCGGTAAAGACCTAAAAACACAAGCAACAATCCAACGGACGCTATGAAGCTCAGAAATCGTCGGGAACGATCTGCCGCCCAGACCGGTTCCCCTTTGATGTTCACGTTGAAGTACGGAATTACCACCAGGGCCACCACGACAAATCCGGGAATCACGATGCCGGCTACCAGCGGTGGAAAATAGTGAAGCAATTCCTGCAAGCCCAAAAAATACCAGGGGGCTTTGGCGGGATTCGGCGTTAGCAGCGGGTTGGCCAACTGTTCAAGCGGCGCATCCCAAACAAGCGCCACGACCACCAGCAGGATAGTTAACACCTCAAAGGCAATCAGCTCGCGCAGCATGAGGTGCGGATAGGACATTAATTGCCTGTCCGACCTTTCTTTGACCTGGGCGGAGGTCTTCGGAGTAATAAAGACCACCCGCTGCGGGGCCTTGAGCGCGTTTGATTTGATTCCGGCCTCGAATTTATTATTTGTCTCGCTCATTACTCTCCCCAACCGTCAGGCCGCCATCTTTCCGAATGCGCCAGAAGTGGACTGCGATCAACAGAGCGGCCAGCAACGGAAGGATGACGCAGTGCAGAACATAGAACCGCAGCAGCGCGTTCTCGCCCACAAGATTTCCGCCCAGCAGCAGGTAGCGGAGCTGCGGTCCCACAAAAGGCGCTGAAGAGAGGATGTTGGTACCGACCGTAATTGCCCAGAAGGCCAGTTGGTCCCACGGCAGCAAGTAGCCCGTGTAGCTCAACAAGAGTGTGAGCAGCAGTAGCACTACGCCGATTGCCCAATTGAATTCGTGTGGTGGCCGGTAACCTCCGCGATAGAAAACGTGAAACATATGCCAGAACACGGCAATCACCATGATGTGCGCCGCCACCCGATGCATATTGCGCAGAAAGACGCCGTTTGAAACGACGAACCTGAGATCTTTCATATCCAGGTACGCCTGCGGCGCCGCGGGATGGTAGTAGAACATCAGGAAAATTCCCGTCAGGGTCAGCACCACGAACATGAAGAAACTAATTGTGCCAAGGTAGTAGGTGGCGCGTACCCGCAGCGATTGCTCGCGCACCTTAACTGGCAGGAGATGCAGGAAAACATTACCGAAGATCGCCAGACTGCGCGTCCGGTTTGTGCGAGCTGGGCCACGACGGAAAATGGACATCCAGGCCCGCGTAGCGCGCAAACGATTCAGCATTTCTTCGGTAGTCATAGTCAGCTCTCAGACTCTCAACGCCTGTCCGGGCTTTATCGTTTCGAGCTTGTCCACCAAGAGTTCACCGTCAGGTGTAAGCGTGATCGCAAAGTGAGGGAGCGATCGGGGCGCCGGACCTTCAACCTTGGTACCATCACTTTTGAATTTGCTTCCGTGGCACGGACAAGCGATCAGATTTGCTTCCGGCTTCCACTGTGTATTGCAACCCAAGTGAGTGCAGACCGCTGATACTGCATAAAAGCCATCTGCGGTGCGCACGATATAGACCTGCTGATCGGGCATATAGGTAACCGAATCCAGTGGATAGAGATCTGGTGTACCGGCGCGAAAATTCATGGACGGCTCGAACAAAGCATTCGGCAAGAGGTATCGATAAGTCACAACCAGGGCGCCGAGTCCGGCAATACCAAACGCGCCCGCCGCAATTGCGTTGAAGAAATCACGGCGTCCGATTTCTCCACGCCCAGATTCCTCTGGCCTTCCGGCTATAGTTGTCGCCAGAACGTCACTCATACCGCTCGCACCTCCAGCAACGATTGGTTTGGGTCTCGATCGAACACCTGAAACGCTTCCATCGTAATTGTGTGGGCGGGACAGCGAACGGCGCAGAGTCCACAACGGATGCAAATCGTTTCGTCCTTTAACATCATCGAGCCATGAGTCGCCGGCAGGTCCGTCGGGTGCAGGTGTTGCAGACTCGTCTTATGAAATTGAGCCTCACTAACAAGTTGCGCTTTTACTTCCTCCGAAATTGTTAATTGGCTGAGAGGTATCAGTTGCAGGCAATTCTCCGGACAGACATCCACACACCCGCCGCACAAAATACATTCCGTTCCTGTCGACTCATTACCTTCAAAGATCGTGTTGATCCAACATTGCAGGCAACGGGTGGCCTCGCGACGCGCTTCGTCTTCCGTGTAGCCTGCTTCCACTTCTACCACTCCGGTCCGCCGGTCAATCGGAATTACCGGAACTGCAAGCCGAGAGTACTCGTCGTAGGATTCGGCCATCTGGTGATGATCGAGAACTGTGATTTGCACAAACCGCGGCCGCGGTTTCCATTCTCCTCCTCGCAGATAGTGATCGATGTTTTCTGCCGCCTTTTTGCCGTCAGCAACCGCACTGATGATCAGACGCGGACCAAAGGCAATATCCCCGGCGGCGAAGACTCCGGGCACGCTGCTCATCAGCGTGTCTTCATCTATCTTGATCGTGCCCTGGCGAGTAATCTCAATCTCATCAGCCTGAGTAAGAAAAGAAAGATCGGATGCCTGACCGATGGCTAGAATGACGGTATCGCAGTCGATCACTGCTTCTGTCCCCTGTTCGAACGTAGGATTGAAACGGTGGTCCGAGTCGAAAACCGAGGTGCAGCGAATTGTCTCGACTCCGGTCACTTTGCCGTCTCTGCCGAGGAACCCTTGCGGGCCCAGCGAAGGATGCAGCTTCAACCCTTCCAGCTGGCCCTCCTCGATTTCTTCCCCGAAAGCGGGCATTTCTGCGCGCGACTCCAGACAGATCAGGTGGACTTCGCGCGCGCCGAGGCGCAAGGCAGCGCGCGAAACATCCATCATCTCTTTCATTGCCACCTGTTGCGCACCGGCGCTTAAGCTCTCTGGCAATTCCTGGGTGGTAAGGTCTTCGAGCATCAAGCGCTGCTGCTCACGCAGGGCAGAGCGCGCCACGTCGATGGCCACATTGCCGCCGCCGATCACAACTACTTTTTGACCGATCGAAAAGCGATAGCCAAGATTGACGTTCAACAGAAAATCTATGCCTTTGATTACGCCATCAAGCTCGTGGCCCGGCACCGTCAGGTCACGGCTCCGATGCAGACCGAGCGCCAGCAGAACAGCCTTGAAACCCTGAGCGCGGAGATCTGTAAGCGAAAAATCCCGGCCCAGGCGGGCGTTAAGTTTAAGCGTGATACCCAGGTCCAGGATTTCCCGAATTTGCGCGTTCAGCACATCACGCGGCAAACGATACTCAGGAATACCCAGATGGAGCATGCCACCGGGAATCGGGGCGGCATCGAAAATCGTTACTGGGTAACCCAGCAAAGCCAGATCGTGTGCGGCGGCGAGTCCGGCCGGTCCGGAACCAATTATCGCCACCTGGTCCGGGCGTGAAACTGAAGGCTTGTCGGGAAATACGTCGATGGGGTTACGCGACTCTGGTCCGTAACGCTCTGTCAGAAAGCGTTTGAGGGCGCGAATGGAGATCGGCGCGTCAAGTTGGCCGCGCCGACAGTCGGTTTCACACGGATGCCCGCAGACCCGGCCACAGATAGAAGCCAGTGGGTTGG
This sequence comes from Blastocatellia bacterium, assembly GCA_003168335.1. Classification (GTDB taxonomy): domain Bacteria; phylum Acidobacteriota; class Blastocatellia; order Pyrinomonadales; family Pyrinomonadaceae; genus UBA11740. The sequence goes on from PMSM01000009.1 coordinate 100,268, forward strand.
GCCGGCGGGCATAACGGTACGCCTCTTCGTAGCGCCCTTCCGCGATCAAGGCGACGTAGCGTCCGGCTTCCGTGTGAACAGGGCAGGCCTGCATACACGGGAAGTTAGACTCCAGCCATTCGAGATCGACGAGTTTTGAGTGTGATCGCTCCACGCGCTGCTCGCTTTCTTAGAGGCAGACGAATGACGTTGTTCAGGGTCCAAAACTGAACGAGTTAGCCGAACGCTTTAACGATGCACGGTCAGAACTCGACGTTAGTAGTTCCGCCGCCGACATCGACGTCTTTCGATTTGGACGCGCCACCCATGGTCCTGAGCGTCACATGGCCCTGCGGGACACCTCTGATCACAAAACTCCCATCAGCTTTGGTTTGAGCGTAAAAAGGTGTCGGTACCACATATATGAGTCCCGACATTTCTGGGTGGACATTGCAGAACAATGTCACCACTCCCGCGTCCCAAAACGCGAAGGATTTCGTTTCGCCTTGTGGCCAAGTGCCCAAATTATTTGGCTTGGGGGATTTCCAGTAAACGTTGTGGCCGACCGCATCGCTGTTTAGGAAGTCGACAGTGGTCCCTCTCAGCACGATGAGAGAGTGGGGAATGAACTTCATCCCCCTCTGATCGATTTTGACGTGCTTGCCCTCGCCCTTATAGTCCTGGCCCTTGATCCAATCGACGTAAACGAGGGTCCCGGCGCGGACGCCGCTTACCTTGCCCTGGATCTCCTGAGCCATGCTGACGCTGGCTAACGCCGCTACAATTACCAGGAATTCAAGAACGGATACGACGGACAGTAGCGGTTTATGAAGTAACGATTTCATTGCGATGATTCTCCTTTCAAGAGAGCACATGTTTAGTTCCGGGGGACCGGCGTTAGTCCGTAAATTAGAAGACGTAGTCGAGCCCGAATACGAAGCCGTTGGCCCGGAAACGTCCCGACGGATCCACCTGTTGCTGCCAGCGCCGCTGATACTCGAAGACCGCTTTGATATTGCCGCGGATAAGTATCTGGACGCCTGGCGAAAAACGGTTGCGCGTGTTGTGTACAGAAGCGCCGTTCAGAAAATCTGTGGGTGAGTTCACGACGTCGTATCTCATGATTCCGATCACCCACGGATAAAACCAATATTGCGCCTGGGCGAACCCTCCGGTGAACGTGACCGGGGTCCCTTTCTCCACCAGCCCAGTCGTGTCGTTAGGGATCAGGTTTTGATCACGCCCGTGCATCCCGAGCCCATAGACTTCGAACTTGCGATACTTGAAACGAAAGTCGCCGCCGGCGCGGTAGAAAGGCTCACGGATGGTTCCAAATCCCGGAAAGAGTGTGCCGTCGAGATTAAGTTCGTTGCGGCCGTAGTAGTAAAAAGCTCCCACCCGAAGCGACGTATGATCGCGCGGTCCAGCAGCGCTGGCGGCCTGCACGTCTTTGCGGTTCTTTGGGTCGCGCTCTAAATTGAACCGCTGAGCCACGCGCACGTAGATGTCCTTTGAGTTGCGCATGGTCGCGGTACTATTCGTTCCATTGACCAAAGCAACAGACCAATTGAAATTCCCGTCGTTCGGGTAACCCCCGATTTCAATACCACGCTGGGGCGCGCCAAACATGAACGGATTGTTGGTGGTGCCCAGCCCTCCGGCGACGCTGGCTTGATCGTAGATATCGTAACTGGTCGGATTTATGCTGCGCGCTTGCGTGAAAGGCAAATCCAATTCGAATTGCCCAAAGCGGAGGTTGAGGGCATCCTTCGGCAAGCCGAGGTGGTGGCCCAGATCGTTTACCTTCAGATAGCCGTCGCCCAATCCGCCATCAGCTCCCGACCCACCTGTTGAGATGTCGTCGTCTACCCAGAAGGAGAGGTTCTGTCCGAAGCTGCCGGCGGCAATGATCGTGAACGTATTTGGCTGGAATAGATCTGTCCGCGGGACAACGCCTGCCGACAGTGGTTGCTTGTTGTTGTAGACAGCGAATCCCGAATAGCGAAAGGATATGGGAATCGTTCCCGGGATCTCGCCTGGGTAAATGACTTTGGGAAAGTTCTCGCGTTGGGCCTCGGCTCCCAACATTACTGGCGGCTCTTTGACAAAAGTCTCGTCGTCCTTGGGAAACTTGAAGCCGTTCTTCTTGAACGCTTCGCCGAAATCATTCAGCTCGGGAGGATTGCTGTGACAAGTCTGGCAAGAAGTTTGGTACTTCCGAGCAAATGCCGGAATGGCAAAGGCCTTTGGTGCCGGCTTCAGCAGTATGAACAGGAGCAATGGAGCACCGGTGAGGATGAAGGCTTTAACCAAATTAGTGCTTCGCTTATGAAACATCTGAGAAGTCTCCTTTCGTCACTTGCCGACCAGGAAGTTGGCTGCCTATGCGTCAACTCCGACGCATCAGAAATTCAGTCAACGGAGTGAAGTAAAACGACTGGCAGCCGAGTACTAATCAATTTGCGCGCCGCAAAGCGGTTGGCGACCGTGGCCTCGCCTTAATTATCAGTGAATCAAAAGGTTAACGGGATACTGACCGTTCAGTAAAAAAGCTTGAGATAGGGCGATCTGTTTACCTGGGTATACAGCGAGAGACTGAGACTAACGAGATCTCTTAGGAAATCCGGGAAAATGCAGGTGTGCGCAATGGAAACAGTGGGACTAGGTGCCTCGACTCACCGACACTGTCAACGAAACTGGCCAAGATCGAAGCTGAATCTCTTGGCGAGACGATAGATGGTCTTGCGAGAGAGCTTGGCCTCGGCGGCGGCCTTAGAGATATTGCCGTGGTGCTTTCTGAGCAAGTCCTCCAGAAAAGGCTTCTCGACGTTCTCGGCCTCTTTATCACGGACCTCAAGAAACGATAGTTCCGCGCAAGAACCAGGCTGCATGTATTCCGGGAGATCACAAAGCCCAATAGATTTACTCTCCGCCATCAAGACAGCATGTTGGATGACATTCTGAAGCTCGCGGACATTTCCTGGCCACTCATAGACCGAGAAAAGCTTGCTTACCTCAGAACAAACTTCGGGCGGCGTGAGCTGATACTCCTGGCAGTAGTAACTCAAGAAGTGGTTGGCCAAAATTGGAATGTCATTCTGGCGATCTCGGAGCGGAGGCAAACTCACGGTTACTGCGTTCAACCGGTAGTATAATTCCTGGCGAAATTTGCTTGCGACAATCTCATTCCGCAGATTGCGGCTCGTAGCTGAGATGACTCGAATGTCCACCAGGATCTGACGTTCGCTTCCCAGCCTCCGAAATTCGCGCTCTTGCAACACCCGCAGAAGCTTGGCCTGAAGCGCAAAGGAGAGTTCGCCGATTTCATCCAGGAAGAGCGTTCCCGTATGAGCCAGCTCCAACTGGCCTCGTTTAAGCCGATCGGCGCCGGTGAATGCGCCTTTTTCGTGCCCGAAGAGTTCACTCTCCAGCAAATTCTCCGGTAAAGCGGCACAATCGACTGCCAGGAATGGCATATCTCGGCGAAAACTGTGCGCATGAATAGTACGCGCCACCAAATCCTTGCCGGTACCGGTCTCCCCCTGGATCAAAATATTCGCATTCGTACGAACGACTTTTTGGAGCGTGCCAGAGAGTTTCTGCATTGCCTCACTCGTACCCAGGATCTTGTCAAACCCAAGGTCGTTAGTTGGCTGTTCGCGCAGATTGAACTTTTCCTCCAGCAGTTGTTTTTGTCGCAAACTCTGCTCAACCGCAGAACGGAGCTGATCGGCAGTGAAGGGCTTGGCCAGGTAGTCAAAAACACCACGCTTTACGGCTTCAACGGCTGTTTGAATCGTCGCGTAGGCGGTGAACATAAGGATCATCAGCGTGGGATCGGCTTGCCGCGCCAGGCTTACCGTTTCCAAGCCGCTCAGGCCGGGCATTAGCATGTCCACCAGGAACAGATCATAGTGTCTGGATTTCAGGAGGTTCAGCGCTGAGTCACCATCGGGTGCTGTCGTGACTTCATGACCGTCGTGCTCGAGGATTTTTCGGCACGTGCGCAGGATCGCCTGGTCATCGTCCGCCACTAGAATTCGTGTCGCGTGCATTTCAGCCCTCAGTCGGTAGGACAATTGTGAACTTGGTGCCCCGGCCAAGCTGACTCTCTATAGTAATCGTTCCTTGATGCTCTTTGACAATGCCGTGGACGAGCGACAGCCCTAAACCCGTACCTTTGCCTACTTCCTTGGTGGTGAAAAACGGATCGAAGACTCGATCCATGTGGTCTTCCCGGACACCCGTTCCAGTATCAGCAATCTCCAGTCGTACCCGCTTGCGCATTCGGTCTTCCCAGAAAACACCTATGCTCAAAACCCCGCCTCGCGGCATTGCGTCGATGGCATTGCGGTAGAGATTCTCCAGCGCGCGGACCAGGCTATCTTCGTCGCCTCGCACGCGTATCATCTCTCGCGGGAGGTCCTTTTCCACCGAGATCCTGTTGGCAGTCAGCAAATCATCGACTAACCGCAAGCTAAGATTAATAACGCGATCAAGCGGAATTGGCTTCATCTCTAATATTTGTGGACGAGAGAACTCGAGCAACGAGGTAGTGATTCGGGCGATACGTTGGGCCTGAGTCATCACCTCCCTCAAATCTTCCGGGTCGACGGCAACCGGTTTTCCGGCGTTTTGCGATACCCAGAAGCTCGACAAACTAAGGATCGTAGTCGCTGGGTTGTTGATCTCGTGGGCCACGCCCGCGGCCAGTTCCCCGACCGCTGCAAGTTTGGAAGATTGGTAGAGTTGCTTCTGGGCCTTTTCGATCTCTCCGGTTTGTTCTCGAATCTTCGCGCTCGCGCCCCGCACCACCAATCCAATCATCAGAGTAGAAAGAGCAACCGTTGCCGTAAAGAGCGAAAAGATAAGAACAATCTGTCGCCGTATATGCTGGTCAAGAAATTCGCGACTGCCATAAAACGCAACTTTCCCGGTTGAAGTTGTTTTCAGAGGAAGCTCATGAATGAGGAAGTACTCCTCTGGGTCGAGTCGGATTGATGGTGAGACTGACTGCAGGCTGCGGGGCGCGGAAACTTCTCCGTTGTCAGCAATTTGTAAGGTGACGATCTGGTTATCAGCGGAAATGCGAACGATCTTCAATTCAGGCAGGTTGTCAAACTCACCGATTGCCTTTGGCAGATCCTCTCGAGCAACGATGGCAGCCAAAGGCTCGTTTTGTTGTCTAAGGCTGTCTACATTTTGGCGCACAAGCTCCGCCAGTTGATCGGCGCGTCCACGAATGCTCGCGAAGTAGTCCGCCTTTTCGCTCTGGGTGATCACCAGCAGCATAAGGCTGGCCAGGAGGATAAATGTGATCTGTAGCCGCACAAACACTTTGTCGGACAAGTTTCGACTGGTTTCACCAATCGCCAGGGCACAGGTAAATAAGGAGAACGACCACGCAAACTGTTCCAAGTTCCAGAGGATGAGGGACGTGTTATCTCCCCAATTCAACGAAGAGACAAAGTGAAGCGAAGCAGCCGCGAAAACCAGAGCCAGAGCGCCGGCAGCATAGCGCCGGCCGCCGAGGGGGCTGCGATAAACATGAACAAGAGTGAAAGCTATCAGGACCACGTTCGCCAAATCCAAGAACATCATCAGTTTCGGAGTGAGATTGCCGAGCGAACCGGACAGAAAGAGCAAAGCGGGAAGCGAGAGCAGCAACAAGAAGAGCAGCCATTGACCGGGTATTAGTACTCTTGACTGGCGCAGCCTTGGAAATGGATATGCGCTGGCCGCCAACAGGAGCCACGCACCCGCCTGAAACATGTGAAACACTGATTCGAAGGATGCTACCGGCAGTCGGTAGCGAAAGAAAATAAAAGCACCGGAAGAAAGTGCCTTCGTGGCGAAAGATGCGCCCAGGGAGGAAAATGCAAGAAGAAGGAGGAGCTGATTTCGGACGGGAATCGTCTTTGTCTGCGCCCGCCATGCCCTCAAGATCACCAGGACGATAATCCCGCACAAGAGCACATCGAACAGATTGAATATGAACCTGTTCTCAAATGTTCGCGAGAAAAGCTCTAGTTTTCCCAGAGGCTCCATGTAGCTCCCTGACTAGTGGGCTGACCGACAAAGTCCATCGGAACGCTCTCGAGCAAGTCGGGCGAGAATCGACATTGCTTGCTTCTGAAGCAAGCGAAATAAGTGTTGAGGTAATCCAACTCCGCTTTAGAGGCTCGGCGAAGTTCGGCGAAAATCGAGCCGTTCGGTCAGTTCAAAAATCCTGGGTAGATCACTCCTCCTGCTCACGTTCAAGACAGCAACGGCGGTACTTTGGAGTTGTCTGATCCCCACTGAACTTCCTCACCGGCCAACGAAATCGAAAATCGCATGCGATTTCGTGGCCCGATCCGGGCAAATTTAACGCCACGACGCTTCCCGACTTGAGTGCGGGCTAGAGGCTGTGGGGCGAGAGGCCCGGTTTTAGAGGATCTTTGCGGGAGCTACCGGGCCGTTAGTCCCTCTTGTCCCGGTGGACAAGTCCGTCACCCATGCCTGGATCTTCACGAACTCGCCGGCTCTTTTGCGGACTTCTCCGCACTCGCTGGTCATATTGCGCAAACTTCACGGCCCGAGACAAGAAAATTACCTGTCCCTCCCGAAAATATCATCCAGCCTTTGAATACTTGCACAGGGTTGACGGTGCCCCCGCCGAAAGGTACTCGAGCCTTGCTGGCGCACGGTCTGTTCGTTGCAGCCGGTCGGAAGGACGCAAAGAGTTATCTCGGATAAGGTCTGACGTGGTCAGCTACAACAGCACAAGTGTTCGGCCACGAATGTGCGGGAGAGAACCCGGGAACTTCATTGCCGGGATCGATCGGTCCTGGATTGGAAGAACACAGCTCCTCAATTAAGGGCGCAAACGAAATCCGAATTTAGAACGCTATTTTGTACCTTACGGGTGGCTGAATAAACTCCTCAACGGCTGCAAGAGATGCTAACCTTCAGTCCCTCCGGGGCGAGATCATTATCTTGCCCGGTCGGAGCCCGACGGCATTGCTGTCGAGGCCAACAAGACATGCATTGTTGCACGATCTTTCATGAACGATTCACTGGCGCTCGCGATCGTTGGGGTCGCCTCCCGATAGCAATTAAGTGAACACCAATATGGCTCTCCCGCCAAGCATTCAATCAAGCGCCGCTGGAGAAACGGCCATGAAAAATTCGGCGGCACGACTCTCGATCGTCGTCGCCGTCTTCCTGATTGCACTCAAAGGCACGTCGGGCTGGCTGACAGGCTCCATTAGCGTTTGGGCTTCGCTGCTCGATTCCGTGCTCGACCTGTTCGCCTCTACATTGAACTTCATCGCCGTGCGTGCCTCATCGCAACCAGCCGACGAAGACCATGCCTATGGACACGGTAAAGCAGAATCTCTGACGAGCCTCTTCCAGGCGATTGTCATCGGCGCCTCCGGCATGTTCATCGTCTGGGAAGCGGTCCACAGGATTAGAGAGCCACATCAGACCCGCTCCGAATTGATTGGGATTGCTAGCATGATTGTGGCCATCACGGCGAGCGTATGGCTGGTGAGAAGACTGCGACGTGCCGCACATGAGACGGACTCGCCGGCGCTGAGCTCGGATGCACTCCATTACATGGCGGACATCTATATCAACGCTGGCGTGCTCGTTGCGCTTCTGCTTACAGCGTTGACTCATTGGACCCTGGCCGACCCGTTGATCTCGCTGGCGATTGCGCTCTACATACTTAAGTCAGCGTTCGCGCTGGGGCGCGAATCGATAAACGTCCTGATGGACCGAAGGCTGCCGGTCGAAGTAGACGATAAGGTAGCCGAGATAGTGGCCCGCTACCAGAATGAAGGCGTGCAGGGCTTCCATGACTTGCGTACGCGGCGGTCGGGGTCACAACGGTTCGTCGACTTACATTTAGAAGTCGATCGGAACCAGCGGTTCGAAGACGCTCATAATCTAACAGTGAAAATATTACGAGCGATCGAAGCGGAAATCCCTCGCACCAAAGCGCACATCCACACCGATCCAACCGAGTAGCCGGATACTGTTGCCAAACTATGCTGCCAAAAACAATGCTGCCCTTCCGGTTCTTTGATGACCGCATTGCTTCAGTGACGCTTCCCGCTAATCGCATACGCATGGCCGAGATGTCCAACACGGGCGGCTTGATCGCGGTCCGGGCGTCCTGACCAAACCCGCAATCGAGAGCGAGCGATTCGGGAATGATGAATCCGCTTTAGCCGCGTCACTCCACCACCCTGATTCGTATTTCTGCGCCATTTGTCCGGATCTCCGGAACGTACATCGCGTGACCCAGCACGGGCAGCGCATGAAACGCGCCCGGACTCTCAGCTCTCATTTCATAACTAATCTGCCAGACACCTTCCGGCAGATGATCGATGAATAGAGCAACTTTGCGATCGCGCAGTTCCTGATAAACCCATTGGGTGCGGCCCGTGAAATCGACAGCCGAGGTGAAATTCATGAGCGTCGAGTTCTTGCTCCGGAGCGCGCCGGACTTGAGCTCCTTAGCGTACACATTCTCACCGCTGCGCAGCTGGACGGCCTCAAGGCCAGCCGGTTTCAGGTCCTCGAAAAGCAGATAATCATAGTTGTTCTTCGCTTCAATGGTGAGCACCGTCTCGACTCGTTCACCGCTCTTCACCGTTTCCCCATCGTTTAGCGGGACGCGTTCTGAGACGTAGCCTTTCAGCAGCGTCTGATGATTGACGAGTTTGAAATATTGACGACGCACGAAGATCTCGTTGCCCGCGGGCGTGATCGGTTCTTCCAGGCTGAAGAATTTAGTCTGCGCTGAGAAATAGATCGGTCCGGTGCCGCTCCGGCGACGGATCGTGATCTCGTTTTGACCGTCGCGAATGACTTCGCGGGGAATGTCGAACTGGGTGGGCGCGCTGATCGCATCATCCGCGCCGATCTGTTTCGTGGCAATTGAGTTTCCGTTTACCAGCAACTCGTATCCCATCTGCGGCTGGATTTCCCTGGTGATGCGCAGGTATTCATCCAGCGTCAACACCACAATCGCCGTGTCCCGAGTGTTGCTCCACTGTGCGCCGCGCCGGTTCTTGATCAGCCAGTTGGTAACGGGTTCGATCAGTTTGTTCCCGGGATCAATTTCCAGCATCGCGCGCAGCGCAAACGAAGTTGCTTCGATGCCGCCATCGGACCAGCGCCAGTAAATACCATCTTCGCCCCAGTGCGCCGTGCCGATTACCGATGGATCGGAAGTTTGCGCGCCGGTTTGGACGACCGAGGTGTCGGGCGTCGCATCGATCTTCACGCCATTTTCCAGATTCTGGACCAGCGTCTTCGCCTGTTCGTGATAACCGAACCCGTGCGCCGAAAGGGCCAGCAATGCCCGGGTGTAAGCGTTGAGCTTGTCGCGATTGGTCCAAAGGTTATTGAAAGCTTTGGTTTGAAACGCACTAATCTCCGCATTACGCCCTCCCTCACGGTCGGGCTTCTGCCCGGAGTGATTGACCGCGAGCGCGTACAGCATCCAGGCCTGCACGTCATAGTTGGTTTCCTCTTCGACCAGTTCCTTGTCCAGGTAACTTGTCGCGCGCGAAATCACGTCAGGTTTCACCTCGACGCCGGCCTCTTGCGCCAGGGTCATGCCCCAGATGACATAAGCAGTCATGAAGTGATCGCTGTCGCCGTCTTTCCACCAGCCCCAACCGCCATCGGAGTGCTGGAAATTGTAGAGACGATCCAGGCTCTGTTTAGTGATCGCGTCGAGCTCACTCAGATCATGTTTCCCCTTCGGATGAGTCGCCGCCGCAGTCGACTGTTCAATCCCGCCGAAGATCTTATTCATCGCGGTTTCCGGTTTTAGTCCGAGATCACGCAGCGTCCTGGCTGTGATCGCGGCCGGCAGAAAGCGGCTCATTGTCTGCTCCGTGCAACCGTACGGATAGTCGACGAGGTAAGGCAGCGCATCGAGCATCGTGGTCGCCATGCTGGGCGCGACCTGGACCGAAAGCGTGGTCGAGTCAGGTCGCCGTTCTTTGGGAATATCGAGCTTCACCGTGACGCTGTCGCCGCGCATCTTGCCGGAGCGCGACACGAATTTTTCAATGCCATGTTCGTAAACGGTGAAAGTCTTCTCCATCGCGTCGGCATACTTCTCTCCGCGCGCTTCAACTTTCAACTTAGCTTCGGTCGCTTGCACGGCGTTAACCAGCCAGTCAACTCGCGCCTCGCTGTTGGCTTTAACTTCGACGGGCCCTTGCTCGCCTTTTACCGGCTTGCCGTCGACGACCAGACCTGAAACTGTCAGTCCCTCGGCGATTAACCTGGGAGCAACCCGCATGGGCTGATCGGTGTTGTTATTGATCACGCCCGAAACGGTGACCTGATCTCCAACCACAAAAAAGCGCGGCGCTTCGAGCCGCACGATGAGTGGTTGTTTGGTGCGCGTAGAGGTATTGCCGATGCCGAACTGGTTGCCCGTCGTAACCACTCGAGCTGTTGCCGACCAGGTGGTCAGCGAGTCGGGATACTTCACTTTCACCGTAGCCATGCCGTTGTCGTCTGTCTTAACGTCGGGCTGCCAGAAAATGGTCGAGCGGAAATCGTTGCGAACCTGGACCGCGGGCTCCTGGCCCGGTGGCGGTGCCGGTGCTTCGGGTGCTCCAGCATTCCGGGCGCCACCTACAACGACCGTCGACTCGGCGGACTTTGCGAAAGCTCGCGGTTCGCTGGCCGACAGACCGTCCATCGTAAGCGTACCGGAAGGGCGGCTAAGGTCTGCCAGAATTTGAAGGCGTTCAAAGGGGCTATCTTTGTCATCACTACCAGCGGATCGATCACGCAAGCGCTGCTGCGCCAGCACCTTCTCATCAATCAATTCCTTGTTCACTCCTTCAATCAGTCGCGCATAAGACTTTTGATTGAACGTGCTCTGCGTCTGAACCGTCTGCGCGCGTTTGGTGCCGTAATAGAATTGTCGCGGGTCACCCGCGTAATCCTGCTGAATATATTTCACTGACTCGTCGATCAATCCCAGTGCGATCTCAGCCGAGATTGGCTTGCCGTTGGCGTCTCGCGTAGTGATCGAAAGCGATCCTTCTTCTCGCGGTTGGTATTGCTCGCGATCGGCCTTGACGTCTACTGAGAGAAACTGCTGCACCGGCGGCACGACGACCTGCTTGGTATCAACGAACATTTGACCGTCGCTCACCATCGTTCCCGTGAGATAAATGTTGGGGACATGCTTTTCCTCAATCGGCAGCTCGATAAGTTTCGCCGTCCCGGTCACGTGAACGAGCTGATAGCTGTACAGATCCTCGCCTTCGACACTGAACAGGACATAGCGGTCGGCCGTGGGCACGGAAATCATTACCGGCGCCGTTTGCCCGGCGCGGAAGGTGTCTTTGTCGACGACGATCTCGACGCCCCCCGGACGATAGCCGAGTTCGGTCGACGCATTGGTGGCAACGAAAACGGTGGTTTCAGCTTTGATTGGCGGCAAGAAACGATCGCGCCGGGCGCTGCCCTGGCTGCTCTCCCAGGTTATTCGATAATACCCATCGCGTTCGGGATTGAAGATCAGTTGAGCCGAACCCTCAACATCGGTCTTCACGTTTTGAGTAAGGATGTCATCGTGGTGATAGCCGCGATACTTGAGTTGCCACGGCTTCTGCCCTGTGCTCAACGCCGGCGGAAATGACTTTTCACGCAGCGCGCGCAGCTCTTCGCCTTTGACCTCACGCCCGTTTGGGTCGAGCCAGACTTCGTCCCAGTAATCGCGGGTGACTTTGACGGTGCCTTCAGTCACAACGGGCTGCTCATTGGCATCCAGCGCTTTAATGTCGACCGTGACTTTGTCTTTCGGCCGATAAATATTGCGCTCAGGACGAGGATAGACGTAGTAGCGTTGCCGCGTAACGCGGACGGTATCGCTCGCGATAATCTCCCGGCGCGATGAATCGGTAACGCGGGCTTCGATACGATATTGGAAATCCTGGTTGTAGTTCTCGCGCGGCGTGTCGAAAGTAAGGGTGGCCTTGCCGGTTGCGTCTGTCTTGATCGTTTCGCGTTTGACGGTTTGCCCCTGGCCGCCATAGTTATACCGCCCCTGCCGCTCGATATCGTCGTAGTACCAGGCGTAATCATGGCGCGGATACCAATAGTGATAGAAAGGGTTCTGATAAACGACGACTTCGACGGCGGCGTTACTAACGGGTCCGCCGAAATAATAATCAGCCTGGATATTGACTTCTACTTTCTCCCCCAATCGAAAAGACTTTCTCTTGCCGTCTTCCTCCGGAGTTTTCACGGACACTTTGAATTCGGGCAGCTTGTATTCTTCCAGCCGAAATAGTTTTGCGTCGCCGATGTGGTTGGCGCGGCCCTGGTCCCAGAACTGTATCTGGTACTCGCCGAGCGGCAATGTTTCGGCTAACTCCAACGCGCCCCAGGCGCTGCCGAACGCGTTGAGGATCGAGGTGCCCTCGCTCACCTTGGTTCCGTGAGGATCGTTGATCTGATATTCGACGACTTGATTGGCGGGCGTTGAGTAAACGCCGTCGGCGAAACGACGCGCGATAAATTTCCACTGGACTGTTTCTTTCGGGCGGTAAGCCGGGCGATCGGTGAAGGCGTAAATGCGCCAAGCCTGATCGTTGCGGTTGTAACCATTCGCAGAGCCGCTCGAGAAGGCCTGTCGATCGCTACTGACAGCGGCAGCGAACAGAGTGCGAAAATTATCATTTCCTTTCAGTGCAAATGGCGCCAGTCCGTCGTGGTTCGTTGTCTGCCGGAGTTTGCGCCAGTGCCACTTATCGTTGACGTAGTAACTTTCCCACAGCGCCACCTCGGCGTTGGCAATTGGCGCGCCGGTCTGCGCGTTACAGAAATAGACAAGCGCCTGCTTCGCCGATGATTTGAGCACGATCGATGCGTCGGTAACCATGACGACGTCGCGCGCAGACAAGCCGCCGCTTTTCGCCTCGAGCAGATAAGCACCGACCGGCAGCTTGCCTTCGATGCGCACCTGATCGTTGACGGGTTTGTGATCGTCCTGGTTCTTCAGATCTCTCGTCCACGCTTTGACCGGAGCGCGTCCGGCTGTTTGCAGGTGCCGGATCCAGTTGCCGTCAGCGTCCCCTTCGCCTTCCTCTTCGCCGGCGACTCTCGTGAACCGTACGTCCTGAGTCAGATCGACTTTATAGAGCGCAAAATCAACTCGCCTGAGGTTGCGCGCGCTCAAAGCGAATTGAAGTTCCGAATCGGGAAGAAAAATATTTGACACCCCAACGCTGATGGTTGGCTCGGTGATGTTCTTGACTTGCTGAAGAGCCTGGTCGTAGTAGCGGGTTTCGCCTTTGACGAATTCCCTTATCAGCCGACGATACAGCTCGAGCGCTTTGACATAGTCAGGCTCTTGTTGCCACTGGCCCGGGGCGATCTGTCTGACGGTGCCGTTATTGCTCATCCATTCGGCGTAGTAGAAGAGCGCGTCATCATACCAATCCGTTTGTTTGCCCGATTTGAGCGCCGCTTCAAACTCGTCCGGCACGCGTTCGCGTACTTCCCAATCACCACCGCCGGTGGCGCGCATCGTCATGGCGATGAGAAAGTGCAAATGGGCCCGGTCGTTTTCCTGCGCGCTGATCTTGAGAGCGTTCTCAAGGACAACCAGTGGGATGTAGTTGCCGTAATAGGTGTAGTAGTAATACTCGTTTGCCTGCTGTGGCTCCGCCGCTTTGAAAACAATCTTGAGATAGCGAGCACGAGCACGATCGAGGTCGCGTTGACCGGCCCACCACTCGAGTGCCTGCTGGTAGTGCGGCCAGGCCATTCCCCAGTTCATCTGATTTCGCCGCGTCCAATAGAGATCGGCAAGCGACTCCTGAGATTCGGCCCACACCAGATCGCGATCATCTTCCTTGTCGTTCGTGCGAATCAGTTCCTCGAGTTGCTTTTGGGCCTGCTCAGACTTGGTCGTGTCGGATGTTTGGGTTCCGGCTTGCGCCCGCCAAGAGGTGTCGGCCAGACGGAATTCCACCCAGCGCGCTTCCGCGGCGGGCAATCCGGCCTTGTTCACTTTGGCATAGACCTCGTTGGCGCGAGCGTACGAGCCGGAATCATAGGCTCGCTCAGCTTCGGCTCTGACCTGTGCATAGTCCGTCTGCTGAGCCGACACGATCTGAGATCCGAAATGTGAGACATGAAGCAGGAGCCCCAGCAGCGCGACCGAAGCGGTCATCAACGCAAAGGAGAATGTGGTCCGCAGTGTCGAGATGATTTTCATAGTTGTTGGCTTAATTGTTTTCAGGGCTGTTTTCAGTCGGTTATGAGTTCTCGTGGCCGGGCGAGCGGACGAGACGCCCTCAGTCTATCCCTTTTACGGGCCACGCAGCATCCGCACTGAAGTTAGCCCTTAGAACTGCCAACCACGCTCTGCAGTTGCTCCCGGTTCCGTTAAATGAACGAGCCGGTCGCGACGACTTGCGCGAAAGACGTGGGCGCTGCCAAGTAAGACTAGTCATTTATCAATTGAGCGGATCGAAGTACTTCACCTAACAGAGTAACGCGTTCTTTCGGGTAGCGTTCCGGCAATTCCACATGGGCCCATAACTCACCGGCCTGTAATTCGCCAACGAGGCCTTCTTTGATTAGGCCTGCAACAATAGTCAACATGTGGGTGGTAGATGAAGATTCTGCTCACGGGAAAACTACCATCCAACAAACCCGCGGGGCTATAAGTTAAGCGACAATGCGTTGACTCAAGGCTGCGGTTGCCGTAGGTTTCTCCCCTCAACAGGCTTGACTCGCAAAGAGGTCCTGCTGTCTGCTGAGACCGCGCTAGTCTCTCTCGAATCTTGTCCTGATCCAAGGTTGGAAGGAGTTGGAAGGACATTCATCATGGGGTATCACCACCTTCATCTTTAGGAGAATCTAATGGTTCGCACTAGTCGGTCAACAAGCAACGACTCTGCTGATAAACAGGTAGCCTTAGACGTTTCACTTTTAGCCCTGCGGCGGCGGCGAACAATATCAGCGGTGATACTTTTGCTATCGGTGATCTGCGCGCCCGTTCGGGGCCTGGCGCAATCGAAGGAGCCGTCACGAGGGATCGGAATTCAGCCAGGTCCCACGCCAACACCCGCGTCCGCGACACCCGCCACTCCGGGCGATAAACCGGAGTTGATTCTGCAAACGGGACACACAAGATCCGCGAACGCAGTAGCCTTCAGCCCCGACAATCGCTGGCTGGCCTCGGGCGGCAAAGACAACGTCATAAAGATTTGGGATCTCGCGAATGGAAACGTTTTACGAACGCTTTACGGTCACACGAGCAACGTTAACGCCCTCGCCGTCAGCCCCGATGGGAAACTGTTAGCCTCGGGGAGCGGAGATATTAATGACCAGCGAGATTTAGGGACCTTCACTCTGGGAGGCGTGGTCGGCGGGGCGGAAGATAATACGGTAAGGATCTGGAGCGTTCAGACGGGACAACAGTTGCAGGTTCTTCGCGGCCACGAACTGCCCGTGGGCGCCGTCGCTTTCAGTAACGACGGCCACTCGCTAACGAGTGTGGGCGGGGATGCGGTCAAAGTTTGGGACGTTTCGGCGGGCACAGAGTTGCGTTCGCAAAAAACACAATATGGAAAAAGCGGCATGGAAAAGCTCAACTCAATGCCCTCATTTTCGCTTATGGGTGGTGGAGACAAGCAACAGAAACAAGAGGCGCAACGCTTAAAGAATTTCAAAATGTCGGCGTCGAAAATAGCAGTCAGTTCGAACGGGCAATTAGCAGCGGTCGGGCAACCTGATAAAGCAATAAAGATTTATGACGCACAAGGGGGGCGCGAACTGCGGGACTTGGCTCTCAAAGCGATCCCGGAAGCGGAAAACTCGAGCCTCGCATTTAGCGCGGATGCGCGCCTCGTTGCCTTTGCCAAAGCGAGCGAGACGGTCAGCGTCCAGGAGGCCGCCACGGGCCGCGAGCTCTACAGCATCAATACCGGATTCAGCAAGACGCCCCAGCGTGTGCAATTCAGCGCCGATGGGCGATTCCTGGTTACGGCTACGGATAACAACGCGGGTGCCGCGATGAAGTTGTGGGACGCTACGACGGGTCAACTGATACGCGAGCTAAAAACGAGCGGCGAAGCTCTCATGAGCGTCCGAGTGATTAGTTTCAATCGTGACGGCAACCTGATTGCGGTGGTCGCGGCGGGAGCCAAAGCAATCAGAGTCATTGAGTCCGCAACGGGGCACGAATCCCGCATTCTGCAAACGGGAACGACGGACGAAGTGGGGCGAGCCGAGCAAGCGGCGTTCATTAAGGCCATCGATCCTAAGACGATGGCCACACTTCAGAAGCGGGATATCACGACGCCCGAACAAATCATTGAGGCCGTCGAAGCGATGGGAACCATTTCCAGCGAAAAGCTTCAGGCTGGGGGTGCCGTAAGTTTCAGCCCCGACGGTCACTTCCTGATTTCGAGTCACGTGCTTTTAAAAACTCTGGCGACCGAAGTGTGGGATACCACTGCGGGAACGCTCGTGCGGGGTAACGACGACGACGCGCTGCGGGACCGTGGCAAGCCTTTCTTTAGTCCGGACGGACGCTTCAGGGCAGCCCCGTTCTTCCCGATGAAGGACTTCTACAACCCTTCTGCCGGCGAAGTTCTAAATCCGTTTAATCTCAATGTCTATAAAGATGTCTACAAGCAGAAAATAGATCTGTACGACGGCAAATCCGACCAACGTTTGCGAGAGTTGGACGGAGGTAAGGCCCCCCAGGTGGGTATCGTTCCGGCGGCGGGTTTTAGTTTCGACGGCAAGCTCATGGCGATGACCGGCTTCGAAAAGAAAGAACGTTCCGTACTTGTTTACGAGACGGAAAGCGGGCGTAAGGTCAACAGTTTTCAGATCAACGATACGGAACAAAGCGGGGCGGTGACAACTCTCTGCCTCAGCGCGGACGCGCGTCTGTTGGCCGCAGGATACGCTACTAAGATCGATATATTTGAAGTTGCCTCAGGCAAAACAGTGCGCACCTTGCCACACGCTGGACGGATAGTTTCTCTCAGCTTCAGTCCTGACGGGCGTGTTCTCGTAGCCCTTGGAGAAAACAACGACAAGTATATTTGGGACGCTTCGTCGGGCGAACAACTTGCCACTCTCGTAAATCTCGGCGGCGCTCTCAACAGCCGCGGCAGCGATTGGTTAGTTGTCACTCCCGACGGCTTATTCGACGGCTCACCTGCTGCATGGAAGCAAATCCTCTGGCGGTTTGGAGGCAACACATTTGATATCATGCCTGCCGAAACCTTCTTCAACGAATTCTACTATCCCGGGCTGCTCGCCGAGGTGATGGCCGGGAAAAAGCCTCGCGCTCCGAAAAACATATCGCAACTTGACCGCCGCCAACCCGAATTAAGATTTATGACTCAGGGCGGACAAGTCGGCGCCGCCAGTACGGAAAGCACGTCAGAGCGCAACCTCTTGGTAAAGATTGAAGTAACTGAAAAGCCGGCCGACAAAGATCATGCGGCGGGAAGCGGAGCGCGCGATGTGCGGCTATTCCGTAACGGTGCGCTCGTAAAAGTCTGGCGCGGCGATGTGCTGAAAGGCCAAACGGCGACAACCCTGGAAACCAACATCACAATCGTTGCCGGAGAGAACCGTCTGGCGGCTTACGCGTTCAATCGTGACAACGTCAAGAGCAAGGATGCGAGCTTCAGTCTCACCGGCGCGGATAGCCTCAAGCGGCCCGGTACCGCTTACATTCTGGCCATCGGTGTCAACGCCTATTCCAACACCCAATACAATCTCAAGTACGCCGTCGCGGACGCCACAGCGTTTGGCGAAGAGGTGCGACACCAACAACAGCAGATTGCGCACTACGAGCATATTGAAGTCGTGCCGCTGCTGGACGAACAGGCCACGAAAGTAAATATTCTAAGGGCACTAAAACGGCTCGCCGGAACCGAAGGAACCGCGGCCCCGGACGCGCCTGCGGCACTCGAAAAGCTGAAGGCTACTCAGCCGGAAGATGCAGTCTTCATCTACTTCGCGGGGCACGGAACCGCTCAGGGGCAGCGGTTTTATCTATTGCCGCACGACCTGGGCTACGCGGGTGAGCGAACCGCGCTTGATGCCGCAGGTTTGCAAACTATCCTCGAACATGGCATCTCGGATGAGGAGTTAGAGCGGGCGGTTGAGGGAATCGATGCGGACAAATTTCTGATGGTCATCGATGCTTGCAATTCCGGGCAGGCACTGGAAGCCGAGGAGCGGCGGCGCGGTCCGATGAACTCAAAGGGTTTGGCACAACTGGCTTACGAGAAGGGGATGTACATCCTGACGGCGGCGCAGAGTTATCAGGCGGCACAGGAGGCATCAACACTGGGTCACGGGCTGTTGACCTACGCGCTCGTCGAGGAAGGACTGAAGCAGGCTGCGGCAGATAGTGATCCCAAAGACGGTGAAGTATCGGTGCGTGAATGGTTCGACTATGCGAGCACGCGCGTGCCCAACATGCAACTCGAGAAAATGAAGGCGGCACGTGGCGTGGGCCTCAATCTTTCCTTCGTCGAAGGCGAAAAACGCGTTCCAGACTCGGAGCGGCGCGTTACACAGACACCGCGAGTCTTTTACCGACGCGAATCAGAAGGACGGCCACTAATCGTTGCAAAACGATGAGAAGATGAGTTCTCGGAGAACTCAAACGCGACGCCAGGGAAAAGTTGGCGCTTAGATGGCGCGCAAGTTGACAACGCACATCTACGCCAACATATCGTCTGGTATGCGGCAAATTCCAACTGACACTTCCGACATGTCAGACGACACGTGCCGTAAATCAACTGGTACGCCACGGATACCGTTCGACATGCGCCGCAGGTCAGACGGCACGTGGCACATGTCATCTAACACGCGGCACATGTCATCTAACACGCGGCACATGTCATCTAACACGCGGCACATGTCATCTAACACGTGGCATATGTCATCTGACACGCGGCACATGTCGTCTGACACGCGGCAACCATTGTCTGACACCCGGCAACTATTGTCTGACATTTGGCACATATCGTCTGACATACGTGCCGTGTCAACTGACATTCGCAAAAGGTTAGCTGAGATTGTCCGACTTCCATTCATTCCAGGGTTTTCTGCCCCGTTACCCACTATCGCAATTTGTGTTGACGGGTTTGCGGAACGTGTACTACTCTGTCCGTCATATTTTGACTCGTAGTCATCTTTCCTGCTGGGCCGATTGATTCAAAGTAGAATTACCATTCGCTGCTGATAACTGAAGTCTGCACTCGAGGTACCAATAGTTTTGAAGCAATTCCTCCACCCCTCGCCCGGAGTCCTGAGAGCTTTTGTTGCCTGCTTACTCTCTTTCACGATTCTGATCACACCTATTGCGGCCGTGGCGGCGCCTTCGATCGCCAAAGCATCGACAGTAAAGAATAAGGACGGGGAGAAGCGCGACCCGGCTAAGTCAGCCGCAGCAGAACTATTCGTTAATCCGCCCAGTGCGATGTTGGCTTCGGCGTTGCCTGGTCCGCAACCGCAACCGCAACCGGCTCCCGAACCGCTGACGCCAACGCCTCCACCGCCCGCCGCAGTGACGGCCACGATGGCCGGGCTCCTCGTGGATAAGGACGCCGATGCGAAGCTCGATCCGACGACCGGAGTTCCGACGACAACTGAAAGGGTCGACTACACCGTTCAACTGAGCAACACCAGCGGAGCGCCGGCCACCGGACTCAACTTCAACGTTCCCTTAGACTCGCATACGACGCTCGTTCCGGGTTCACTAAACAGCACTCCCATTGCGTTTGACCAGAATGGCCTCAACGGCACAGTCGCAGTAACAACGAACGAGGACACGCCGGTTAGCATCACCATATCTGGTCAGGATCCTGATGGCAGCAATCTAACCTTCAACAACATCAGCTCACCGGCAAGCGGGGCGCTCGGAAGTTTCAGTGCTCCCAGTTGCACGGTGGGGGGCGTATGCTCAAGCACCGCGACCTACACCCCGAACGCCAACTACAACGGGCCGGACAGTTTTACCTTCAAGGTCAACGACGGAACGGCAAATTCCAATCAGTCAGGAGCAGTCTCGATCACCGTGAACGCCGTCAACGACGCGCCGACGTTTAGCGGGAGCGGCAATCCGGGGGCAGTAAACGAAGATGCCGGAGCCCAGTCGGTGGCGAACTTTCGTACCAGCATCAGCCCGGGGCCGGCTAACGAATCGGGACAAACCGTTAGTTTTGTCATCACCGGCAACACGAATCCAAGTCTCTTCTCGTCCGCGCCGGCGCTCAACGTCAGCGGGACAAATGCCACGCTCACATACACCTCGGCCGCGAACCAGAACGGCACGGCGACGATCACCTATCACGCGCACGACACCGGGGGCACAGCGAACGGCGGCGTCGATAACTCTGCCGATGCGACTTTCGTTATCACGGTTAACGCGGTGAATGATCCGCCGGTGGTAGTTGCGCCCGCGGCCTTCGCGGTCCAGGCCAACATGAAGAGGACCGGACTCACCGGTTTGCTCGGCAATGTGAATGACAATGCCGACAATGGAGTGAATGGATGCAGCTCAACTACCTTTACGGTCACGAGCGGCAGCATCAGCGCGACGACTCCCGCCGGTGGCACGATTTCTAACGTGAACTTGAGCACCGGCACTTTTGATTTCGATCCGCCGCCTGGTGTCACCGGTGATGTGACCTTCACCTATACAGTGAGTGACACTGGCTGCGGTTCGGGCACACCAGCCATCAGCACTCCGGCAACAACCGTTCATGTCACCGTCAGCGGCCCGGTGATCTGGTTTGTGAATCCTGCTGCGGGCAGCAACGGGACTGGCACGCTGAATAGTCCATTCAACCTCCTGGCTTCAGCGAACACTGCCATGGGTCTCAACGCCGGCCAGCGAATCTTTGTCTATTCAGGGACCACGACATCTACCGTCGGGGTGACACTTACTACGTCGCAGTGGCTGGTCGGGCAGGGAGCCACTGATAGTAATGACAATGGCACGACGACCTTTGACACAGTGATGGGAATCTCGCCGCCCGCGAACACCATCGCGCGGCCGTCGGTTAGAGGAACGAAGCCGACAATCCAGGGCCGGGTCCAGATGAACGCCAGTAACACTCGCGTTCAGGGCATTGCCATCGCGCCACCGGCAGGCACACAGGGCTTGACGGGCACCAGCGCCTCCGCGATGACTGGCATGCAGGTGGGTGTGTCGGCAACTAAGAGCGATGTCACGGTCAGCACGACAGGCGTAAGCGGAACCAACGCCATGGGCGTGAGTCTGAACAATGCGGGCGGGGTGTTTTCGTTAATAAGCGTCAACGTCAATCAGGACGCGGTTCCTAACAAGCCTGCGGGGGGCATCGCACTAACCAGCACTACCGGCAGTTTCACCGTCCTGGGCGATGGCTCGACTGCCGGCAGCGGTGGAACGATTCAGAAGACAACTGGCAACGCCATCGATATGACGAACACTGGGGTCGTCAGTCTCTCCTGGATGATCGTCCAGAACAGCACGCACCTGGGCATCAACGGAACAACACTAGGCGGTTTCACGCTCAGCAATTGCTCAGTGCTCAACAACGGCACCGTGGCGAACGTAGACCATGGTGTCAAACTTCTTGACGTCAGCGGTACCGCGACGTTCACCAACGACACGGTGACGGGTAACCACGTCACAAACCTGTTTTTCGGGGGGACCGTCAGCTCAACCACCGTCACGAATTTGCTAACGGTAAGCGGTGGCACTTACGGCAGCAGCGCCACCAACAGCGGAATCCAGGTGGGCATGACGCATACGTCCACTTTGAAAACAGCGACCTTCACAAACGTAACGTTCTCAAGCAACGCCTCTACAGGTCTGCAGGTACAGTCCAACGACAACTCGATTGTCGGAGATGGAGTAGGCACGCCCGGCACTGGGACTGTAACGGTAAGCGGCTGCACCTTCACCAACAACGCCGGCAACACGGCGATCGACATCGATCAGGGCGGGGGCAACGGTGCGGGCCAGATGTACGCTCGCATTATGAACAACTTGACGATTACTGGAAACGGCGGTCCGGCCATCAATGTCTTCGAATCGTCGAGTGCGACTGGTGGAACGATGAAGGTTCGTATCGACGGCAACCACGTCGGGAACGCAGCCGTGAGCGGCTCGGGGACGACTCTCGATTCGGGTATCCGAGTAAGCCTGCAGGGCAAGACGACCAGCACCGTGACCCTCGTCAACAACATCGTCAGGCAGACCCCGGGCTCGCGCGGTATCGACGTGGAGGCCCGCGGCCCAACGGTGGGTTCTCAGCCGACGACCGTCGCCGACGTCGTGATCACCGGGAACGACGTCGACACCAACGATGAGAACAATCCTAGCGGATCGCTTGATGCGATCTATGTAGCAGCTGACGATCAGGGCTCTCCGGCGCAGATCAACGCGGAGATCCACAATAACACAATACCCTCCGCCACTGGGGCTCATGGCTGTTTCGACTGGCCGACGTTCGACGGCAATGCGCCATGGCTCTACTACAGAATTGCCACGTCCGGTGGAGTGGCGAAGCTCTTCAACCACGCCGGACATGCCAACGCGAATGCCGAGATCTCAGCCACCCAAACTCTCGGCACTGCAGGTGCTGACATTACCAACTTTGGTGGCGTGCAGCTTACTGCGGTTGCCGTCAACTCGGTGGCGCGGCTCATCACGCCCGACCGCCCATCGAACGCTCCGAATGTTTTGGCCCTGCTGACGAGGTTCGACTCTCGTCAGTTGTCACGAAGTGGCGAATCGTCCGATAGCAAGTCTGATTTTGAGTGCATCAATAATATTACGCCATCTATCTCTCCTGTACTGACCGTCGACAAGGCTTTCTCATCGCAGATCGTCGCCGGAGTGCACGGCGTGCGCGAAAGTTCTGAGTTCCGCGTTAAGACAGAAGAAACTAACCGGAAGGTCGAATTGATTCGACCCGTTCAGGGTCGTGAGGCATTTATCGATCGCCTTCCGGTGGCGTTGCCACCGGCTATTGAATCTAACGCCTTCGGCGTGAGCGATCGGGGCAGTAGCCCGACCGTCAGGGAGGGCGTTGAGCCGCAGAGCGGCGCAATGTTTATAGCCAGTGAAGCGCAAAAGAACTCCCAGCTCCGTAGGAGCGAAATATTCCCGGCGACGGATACGAACATCGCGCTCCTACGGAGCGCTGGAACCGAGTTGGGTGCGCCGGTCTATAAACATTCCGTCCCTACGGGACGAAGAGAACTGAGATCAGAGGTCGGAGATCGGAATTCAGAGATCAGACTGAATCACGCTCGGCGCACTCCGAAGACCATCAGCAGCGCGACGACGAATGCAGCCGTCGCGCCGATGATGTTGATGTCTCCCCCGCCGGGCACTTTCCCGGTCAACGGAACGGGTTCGGGCTTCAGCATGCCCAACGGCAAGACGATCACGATCACCTTCAGCGTGACGCTCAATAATCCGCCCAACCTGGCCGGCGTGGTGCCGCCGAGAGTCTCGCAGCAAGGCACGCTCTCGGGTGCCTTCTCCGGCAATCCGATCGTGACCGACGATCCCAACACTGGAGCGGCAAACGATGCGACGGTGACGCTGGTTGACCTGCCAGATACGACGACTACGGTCAGCTCGTCTCAGAATCCGTCATTCGTCGGCCAGAACGTGAAGTTCACGGCCACGGTCAGTTCCCCGGGTGGCGTGCCGACCGGCTCTGTGCAATTCAGGGACGGACCAACGCTCACCGGCACGGCTCTGGGCGCGCCGATCACGCTCACCACCGGTGTAGGTTGTCCGGTGGGAAGTGCGTGTGCGACCACGCCGAACATTTCCAGTCTGACCTCCGGCAATCACACAATCACGGCAGACTACACAAATGCGGACGGCAATTTTGATTCGGGTACAGGTAAGCTGTTGCCCGATCCACCGGGCCAGACAGTCAACAACAAGACAGCGCCGACGACGACGGTCCTTTCGTCACTTAATCCATCGAATGTTGGCGACGCGGTAACTTTCACGGCCCAGGTCAACTCGGCGTTGGCCACGGGCACGGTGCAATTCTGGGATGGGCTATCCGGTACGGGTACGCCTTTAGGTTCGCCGGTGACGTTAACGACCGGCGGCAGTTGTCCGGGAGCATGCGCCAGCACTGCGGCAATTTCCAATCTTACGGCGGGCACGCACACAATCACCGCGGATTACAGCGGCGATGTGCAGTTCAACGCGAGCACCGGTACCCTGTCTGGCGGCCAGGTAGTCAACAAGAAGGCCACCACGACTACGGTGAGCTCGGCGCCGAATCCGTCTAACCTCGGACAGGCGGTGACCTTCACGGCCCACGTCTCGGGTGCTGGTGGAACTCCGACTGGTACAGTCCAGTTTTGGGACGGCGCATCGGGAAGCACGGCTCTGGGCACACCACAAACTGTGAATGGCAGTGGCAACGCGACTTTCGTGACCTCTTCGCTCAGTGCCGGCACGCACAATCCGATCACGGCCGACTACAGCGGCGATTCCCAGTTTGCCGCGAGTTCCGGCACAGAGGGCGGCGGCGGACATGTGGTTAACACGTGCGCGGCTTCGATCGTTGTGGCCAACACAAATGACGCTGGTTCCGGTTCCCTGCGCGATGCGATCGCCGCGATCTGCGACGGCGGCACGATCACGTTTGACCCGGTGGCGTTCGCTCCGGGCGGAGGTCCTTACACGATTAGCCTTTTGGATGCGAACGGCGAGTTGCTTGTCGGTAAGAGCATGACCATCACGGGTCCCGGCGCCAGCGTGCTAACGGTTAAGAGAGCCGTCGCCGCGGCGACTAACTTCCGCGTGTTCGAGATTGCCTCCAATAGTCCTAATCCACCATTTATCGTCACGATCTCCGGAATGACGATCAGCAATGGAAACCTGGTTGGGAATGCGGGGCTGGCTGGGTCTCCAACCGGCTCGTCTGGTGGCTCAGTGACGGGCGGCGGCATTTCGAATGACGGCAGTCTCACTTTGCTGAACGTGATCGTGAGCGGCAATCACATCGCCGGCGGCGTTGGTGGTGCAGGTACCGGCGCAGGTGACAATGGCGGCGGCGGTGGCGACGCGAACGGCGGCGGTATCTTCAATACCGGCACTTTGGCGCTGACGAACTCGACCGTAAGCGGGAACACGGCGACTGGCGGCAAGGGCGGCAATTCGGACACGGCACCAGGTTCGGGAGGATCTGCCCGCGGCGGCGGTGCCTACAACTTTGATCTAACCACGGGTGCGTTGACGATCAAGAATTCGACTCTGGCGACGAACGCGGCGAATGCGGGAGCGGGCGGCGACAATACTTTTAGTCCTACTCCAGGCCCCGCGGGCAGTCCGGGAGGATCTGCGGGTGGCGGCGTGTATAGCAGTGGCATTGCACCGGAGACGGCACTGACGATCAGCGGCAGTACCTTCAACGGGAACAGCGTCACCGGTCCCTTCGCCGAAGGCGGTGGCATTGACAGTGAAGGCGGCACGCTGACCCTCAACAACAGCACCATCAGCGGCAACAGCTCTGATGGGAACGGTGGAGGCTTGCTCAACTGCGGTGCGTCCACGTCGATCCTGACCAGTGTCACGATTACCGGTAACCATGGCTTTGCTACTAACAATACCGGGACAGTCCTGGGGGGCGCAGGCGGCGGCATTTATGTCATGAGCGCCCCGGTCACCCTAAGCAACACAATCGTGGCCGGCAACTTGGACGGGGCCAGCGGAAATCCCGCCGATGTCAACGACGACATCTCTGGCGTCAACCAGATCGACCCATCGAGCTCGTTCAACCTGGTCGGCGATTCCGCGACTAACGGCGGCTTAACAGACGTTTCAAGTGATGCCGCTCACCACAACATCGTCGGCGTCGGCGGATTGGGAACCATTGTTACCAGCACTATCTTGAACACCACGCTGGCCAATAACGGCGGACCGACAAAGACACACGCTCTGGTCAATGGCAGCCCGGCTCTGGAGAAGGGCAACCTCTTCGGCTTGACGACAGACCAACGCGGATTTCCGCGACCCGTTGACTCTGACGCGACGCCGCCGGTTTCACCGTATGATGACACTGACATCGGCGCGTTCGAAGCGCAGATAGCGCCTAACGCTCCCGGTGCGCCGAACCTCGATGCCGTGAGTGACTCAGGCGCGAACAGCGCCGACGACAAGACGAACGTCACGACCAACTTGTCGTTTACGATCCCGGGCGTCGTCTCGGGCGCGACTGTGCAACTATTCCGCGACGGCAGTCCGGTAGCCAGCGGCGTAGCTGCGGGCGCGAGCATTCAACTAACCGATCCGGGACCGCTGACGTTCACCGCCAGCGGCACGACCTATTCTTACACTGCGAAGCAGACACTCGGCGCGGACACCAGCCTGGCGTCCGCAGCTTTGCCGGTTTTGGTAACGATCATTCCGGACGCGCCGGTGCTTGACCCATCGAGCGACTCGGGAACGCTGGGTGATGGCATCACCAACGACACCAGCCCGACCTTCAACATCACCAACGTCGTCAATGGCGCGACAGTCAACCTGCTGCGCGATGGTAATCCAACCCCCGTTGCCAGCGGCACGGCCTCGGGCACGACGATCCAACTGACGGATCCTTCAGCGCCGAACGGGACGTTCTCTTACACGGCTACCCAAACTTTTAATAGCGTCACGAGCGATCCATCGGCCGGCACCAGCATTACGATCACAATCAAGCCGGACGCCCCCGATCTGATTGCGGCGAGTGACTCAGGCTTTAGTAATACCGACAACTATACAAACGTTTCGAACCCGACCTTCAACCTCACCGGAGTCGTCAGTGGCGCGACCGTTGACCTTCTGCGGGATGGAAACTCTGTGACGCCGAGAGCTACCGGTGTTGCCGCGGGCACCAGCATTCTATTGACGGATCCGAGCGTCGTCGGGGACGGAGTCCACACCTACACGGCTCGGCAGACGATTGGCATCACAGTAAGTCCAGAGTCTGATCCGCTGACCATTACCATCGACACGACTGTCTCAGCCGTGGTACCGGACTTGAAGAGTACGAGCGACACGGGCACCAGCAGTTCGGATGATCGAACGAATGCGAATACAACTCGAGACTTCACAATCTCGACGTCCGAAGTTGGATCGACGGTTGAATTGCTACGCGGAGGCGCAACCGTCGCAACTCTGCTTAACAGTCCGGGTGGATCGATTACGCTGACCGATTCAACTGTTTTAGCGGACGGCCCATACCTCTATAGCACGCGCGAGACTGATAAGGCCGGGAACGTGGCTACGTCGGGCACGCTCCAGGTTACGATTGACGCAACCAAGCCGAGTGTCGCGATGAGTTCTGCGGTGGGCGATCCGACCGCCACTACCCCGATTCCGGTTACAGTCACCTTCAGCGAGCCGGTTTCAGGTTTCGCGATCGGGAACATCGTGGCCGGCAATGGCACCGTGGGCAACTTCGCCGGCGGCCCCGCGATCTACACTTTTGATCTGACACCGACCAGCCCCGGCGCAGTGTCCGCCGACATCGCGGCGGGCGTGGCGTCTGATCTGGCCGGCAACACTAACACGGCTGCGACGCAATTTAATCGGACGTTTGATCCTTCGGCGCTCAGCGTCTCGATCACTGCTGTCTCGCCCGATCCGCGCAACACGAGTGTGAGTTCGATCCAGATCGTCTTCAACAAAGCAGTAACGGGTTTCGATCTTCCTGACCTGAGCCTGAAGCTCAATGGCGGCGCCAACCTGCTGACCGGCGCGCAGACGCTGACGAGTGGTGACAACATCACGTGGACGCTTGGCAACTTGAGCGGGCTTACCGGCGCGGAAGGCACTTACGTCCTGAAGCTGACGGCCTCCGGCTCGAATATAAAGGACCCAGCACTTAACCCGCTAACGTCAGATGCGACTGAGACGTGGGTAACGGATACAACGGCGCCGACGGTGGCGGTCACTATTCCCGGCACTCAGGCAAACCCGGTGACGGGGCCGACCGCCAGCACGGTGATTAACTTTAAGGTGGTCTTCAGCAAGGCGGTGACGGGCTTCACCTCGTCGGACGTGAGCCTTTCGGGCACGGCGGGGGCGACGGTAGCCAACGTGAGCGAGATTTCGCCGAATAACGGCACCACCTACAACGTGGCTGTGGAAGGCATGACCAGCAGCGGGGCCGTCACCATCACCATCCCGGCCGCAGCGGCGGCGGACGCGGCGGGCAATGGCAACACGTCCGTGGGTCCGACCAACACGGCGACGGTGACATTCTTTAAGGACGACTTCACGACGTTTGAGGTCAACTCGCTTTTGGACACCGACGATGGTCAGTGTGCGCCTATCGGCACGGGTAACGGCTGCACGCTGCGTGAGGCGATCAATGCTGCCAACGCCGACGCGGGCGCAGAGACGATCACTTTCAACTCAGTTGTGTTTGCAGCACCCGGACCTTACACGATTAATCTGACGGGTGCGCTGCCGGATCTTTCGAGTGACATGACTATTAGCGGCCCCGGTGCGAACGTGCTCACCGTGAAGCGCAACACGGGCGGCAACTACCGCATCTTCACCATCGCCTCGGGCAACAACAACGTGACCATTGATGGGCTGACCATCAGCAATGGGAACGTTGTGGGTGATGGCGGCGGCATTTACAACCTCAGCTCCGGTACGGTGAATATCAGCAACAGCACTATCAGCGGCAACACTGCTAGTTCCGAGGGTGGCGGCATTCTCCAAAACGCCCCAGGCACGTTGAATGTCACCAACAGCACTATCAGCGGTAACTCTGCCGGCGCCAACGGCGGCGGCGCTTACCTCTTCAGCGGCCCGGTGAACATCACCAACAGCACCATCAGCGGCAACACTGCTCTTGTTAGTGGTGGCGGCATTCTTAGCGGGAACGCCTCGTCGACAATCAGCAACAGCACGATCACCAACAACCGTGCTGATAACGACAACAATGCCACGGGCATTGGCGGTGGGATTCTCCGAATTAGCGGCACCGTTACGCTGCGCAATACGATCGTCGGCCAAAACTTCAAAGGTACCAGCACTACGGCTGACGACATCAACGGCGCGGTCAACTCGGAAGGCTACAACCTGATCCAAAGCACGTCGGGCGCTACGATCACTGAGACGCTCAATGTCGGCACGAACATCACAGGCCAGGATCCGCTGCTGTTTGCACTCCTGGACAATGGCGGCCCAACTAAGACACATGCACTGCAATGCACCAGTCCGGCGATTGATAAAGGCAAGAACTTCGGCCTGACAACAGATCAGCGCGGCGGCACTCGTCCGTTTGACCTGGCCGACAGTGTCTATCCCAATGCCGCAGGTGGTGACGGTTCGGACATCGGCGCTTACGAGACCCAGACGGGCGGCGGGTGCTTACCGCTCGCGGTGCCACCCTCGCCCGCGCCTACGACCAACGAAGACACGCCGGTCGTGATTACGCTTACGGGTACTTATTCGCAAAACTTTGCGCTGACTTTCAGTATCACGCAGCAGCCGGTTCACAGCACGGCGAACCTGGTTCCCAGCGCGGCCAGTT
>PMSM01000003.1:0-573935 GCA_003168335.1 Blastocatellia bacterium
GTCGCTACCGCTCCCGGTACTGACTCCATGCCGTCCGCGGACTGTCTCACTCAAATTGAGACACTACCCCAACTTTGGTTGGGTTTCTTTCTCGCTTAATAAAAGCCCGACTAAAGTCGGTACTCTGAACACCGTTTATCAAAGTAAGACACCCCCAAATCTCATTCGATAACTCGCAAATACCGTTCGATCCGTGATGCGTGTTCGTCGGCACGCGACGAATATCATTGATCACTCGGAAAATATCGTCTGGTATTCGTCAAATTCCAACCGACATTTCTGACGTGTCGTGCGACACGTGCCGTAAACTAACTAGTACGCCACAGATATCGTTCGACATGCGCCGCGGGTCAGACGACACGCCACAGATATTGTTCGACATGCACCACAGGTCAAACAACACGTGGCATATATCGTTCGACATGCACCACAGGTCAAACAACACGTGGCATATATCGTTCGACATGCGCCGCAGGTCAGACGACACGCGGCACATATCGTCTGACATACGTGCCGTACCAACTGACATTTTCAAAATGTCAGGCTGAAATTGTCCGACTTCCATTCATTCCGGGTTCTTCTGCCCTGTCATGCCTCACATGATGCCAGAGATAGCCCTTGGTGGATAAGACACCTTCGGTTGGGCGCTGATGCAAAGATAATCCCCTGAATCACGCTCAAGATGCGCCTGTTACAACCAAACTGACCCACTACCCGGCGCGCCCCGCGCTTGACGTGGCGCGCCCGGGAACTGCATGATGCGCCACAATACCCGTTGCGAAGCGCACCGAGCACCGAGTCCGGCATCAATGCAGCGTTGTATTGGCACAGGACGCCGGCAACGGGCGCATCGATTTTCCTACTTTCTTTCTTAGAGGATCGAAAATGAAGACAAAATTCTTAATCGGCATACTTATCGGATCGGCTCTCCTACTCGCTCAGATAGCGGTCGTCGGGACCGCCGCTCTGACCAATGAGCCAATTCCCGGCGTCGATATCATCGTCAAGAAGAACCCCGGCGGCATCATGGTGCGCACCCAGAGCGATGCGTCAGGAAGGTTCCAGCTCGGTACTTTGTCGGAGGGCCGCTACTCGGTCGATTTCGACTCCGCGAGCCTGGTAAGGCGATAAGCAAGATCGATCCGGAGTCGAAAGGCCCGGACCACACCATCCTTGTTGTTATCCAGCTGGACAGCCCAGCGGACCAACCTGGGAAACCGGTCGTCTCAAGCCGGCAGACCGTCCGTCGTGGCCTGGCGGGCCAGGATGTAAGCGTGACATTCACGATCCCAGACGACCCGGCGGCGGGCAAGCAAAAACATTCATATAAGGGAACCGTCACTCTGGTGAGGTAATGCCGTTCGGCCGGTTCTTGGCACAGGATGCCGGCAACGGGCGCATCGATTTTCCTACTTTCTTTCTTAAAGGATCGAAAATGAAGACAAAACTCTTAATCGGCGTACTTATCGGATCGGCTCTCCTACTCGCTCAGATAGCGGTCGTCGGGACCGCCGCGCTGATCGATGAGCCAATTCCCGGCGTCGATATCATCGTCAAGAAGAACCCCGGCAGCGGCATCATGGTGCGCACCCAGAGCGATACGTCAGGAAGGTTCCAGCTCGGTACTTTGTCGGAGGGCCGCTACTCGGTCGATTTCGACTCCGCGAGCCTGGGTAAGGCGATAAGCAAGATCGATCCGGAGTCGAAAGGCCCGGACCACACCATCCTTGTTGTTATCCAGCTGGACAGCCCAGCGGACCAGCCTGGGAAACCGGTCGTCTCAAGCCGGCAGACCGTCCGTCGTGGCCCCGCGGGCCAGGATGTAAGCGTGACATTCACGATCCCAGACGACCCGGCGGCGGGCAAGCAAAAACATTCATATAAGGGGCAAGTCACTCTGGTGAGGTAATGCCGTTCGGCCGGTTGGTAGCAAGAGGAAGACATCCATGGGTCGCAAGCCTCGCGAATGAGGTTCGCGTGCAAACGGACTAAAGGCCTGCTACTAAAGCGCCGACGCGCCGGAAACGATCTCGATAATCTCACGGGTAATCGCCGCCTGACGCACTCGATTCATGTTGAGAGTGAGTGAAGAGATCAGGTCGCCGGCGTTCTTCGAAGCAGCGTCCATCGCGGTCATGCGCGCTCCCTGTTCAGACGCGATCGATTCGAGCAGGGCCCGAAAAATCTGCGTCTCGACCAGGCGCGGCAGCAAACGACTGAAAATTTCCGCCGGTGGTTGTTCGTAGATGTAGTCCTGGGAGTTGGCGGTGTCAGACTCTTCGGCGGCTTCGGTGGCGCGAGAGATGGGCAGCAGTTGCTCGATTACTATTCGCTGATTCAAGACCGTTTTGAATTCGGCAAAGATCAAAAAGACTTTGTCGATCTCTTCGTCCTCGGTGAAGCGTTTGATTATATCGTGCGCCACTTCGAGCGCTTCCGAAAAGTCAACGCGGCCTTTGCCGGTCAGGCCGACGTACTCGCCGACGATCTTACCGCGGCGCCGGAAAAAGTCGCGACCTTTGCGTCCGACCGTCAGGAATTCAATCGTCTTACCGGCATTCTCTTTCACAAATGCCTGCGCGGCTTTCAGCAAATTAGTGTTGAAGGCGCCGCACAAACCTTTGTCGGCAGTGACCAAAACGACCAGATAGCGCTGGTCGCCGCGGGCATCGAGGAGCGGATGATGGAAGTCTTCCGGCGTTTGCGCGGCCAGTTGAGTCAGCACCTCGTTCATCTTGGCGGCAAAAGGTCGCGCGCTAACCACGCGATTCTGCGCCCGCTTCAACTTCGCCGCCGACACCATCTTCATCGCCTTGGTGATCTGCTGCGTGTTCTTTACCGACTTAATGCGCCGGCGGATGTCTAAGAGGTTTGCCATTGATGTAGCACAGACTTCAGTCTGTGTATCCGGTATCCATACAAACTTGACTCAAAGTAATCACAGACCGAAAGTCTGTGCTACTTAAGCCGCCGCGGCGCGCGAATTCTCAGCCCAGACATCCTTGAAATCCTTCAGGGTTTGTTCGAGGTCCTTTTGAATCTCGTCGGTGATCGCTTTCTTCTCCCGGATTTTCTGCAGGACGCCCGGATGCGAATTCTCGACAAAGCTCAGCAGCTCAGCTTCAAACTTGCGGATGTCCTCTACGGGAACGTCATCAGTAAAACCGTTAATCGCCGACCAGATGATTAGCACCTGCTTCTCGACGTCCATCGGCATGTACTGCGGCTGCTTCAAAATCTCGGTGAGCCGTTGGCCGCGCGCCAGTTGTGCCTGGGTGGCTTTGTCGAGGTCCGATCCGAACTGCGCAAAAGCGGCCAACTCGCGATACTGCGCCAGGTCGAGACGCAAACTTCCGGCGACCTGCTTCATGGCTTTGATCTGTGCCGCGCCGCCCACGCGCGAGACTGAGTTGCCGACGTTGATTGCCGGGCGGATGCCGGCGTTGAAGAGATCGCCTTCCAAAAAGATTTGGCCGTCGGTAATCGAAATCACGTTCGTCGGAATGTAAGCCGAGATGTCACCCGCCTGTGTTTCAATTATCGGCAGACTGGTCAAAGAGCCGCCACCCTTCAAATCAGATAGCTTCGCGGCGCGCTCGAGCAGGCGCGAGTGCAGATAGAACACATCGCCCGGATAAGCTTCGCGGCCCGGCGGTCGCCGCAGCAGCAGAGAAATCTCGCGATACGCGGCCGCTTGTTTCGATAGATCGTCATAGATCGTCAGGGCGTGCTGTCCACGATCGCGGAAGTATTCGCCCATGGCCGCGCCTGAGTACGGTGCCAGAAACTGCATGGCGGCGGGATCTGAAGCGGTCGCTTTCACGACGATCGTGTACTCCATCGCGCCAAAATCCTGCAGCGTCTTTACCACCTGCGCGACGGTCGAAGCCTTTTGGCCGATTGCCACATAGATGCAGATGACGTCCTTGCCACGCTGATTGATGATCGTGTCCACGGCCACGGCGGTCTTTCCGGTTTGGCGGTCGCCGATAATCAACTCGCGCTGGCCGCGGCCGATGGGCACCATCGAATCGATCGCTTTCAGACCGGTTGGCAGTGACTCTTTCACCGGCTGACGATCGACCACTCCGGGAGCAATCCGCTCGACCGCGTTGTACTCATCGGTCAGGATCGGTCCGCGATCATCGATAGGATTCCCGAGCGCGTCCATTACGCGTCCAATCAGCGCCTGGCCTACGGGCACTTGCATGATGCGCCCGGTGCGCTTTACCAGATCGCCTTCTTTGATTTTCTGAAAGTCGCCAAACAGCACCGCGCCAACTTTGTCTTCTTCCAGGTTGAGCGCCAGGCCGCGCACTTCGTGGGGAAACTCGATCAGCTCGCCGGCCATGACTTTCTCGAGACCGTGAATCTCGGCAATGCCATCGCCGACCTTGATCACGGTGCCGACTTCCGAGACGGTGACGCCGGTTTCAAAGTTCTCGATTTGCTGGCGAATGATTTCGTTGATTTCGTTTGCTTTAATTGGTTCCATAAGTCATTTCCGATTTGCGATTGCCAATTGCCGATTTAAAGATCCCTATGGCTGTTCCGCCAATCGGAAATCGGAAATCGGCAATTGGCAATGTCTATCCCGCCATCTTTTCCTTTATCAGCTGCAAATGATTCCGCACTGAACCGTCATAAACAGTCGAGCCGATGCGCGTGACCAGGCCGCCAATCAAATCCGGATCAGTTGTAAAGTCGATACGAACCTTTTTGCCGGTCAACGACAATAGCTTCGCATGTAACTGCTGCTGCGCATTTTCCGGCACGGACCGCGCCGTGGTCACAATGGCCGCGACCATGCCCGCGCGCACGTCGAGTATTTCCGTAAACTTTTGATTAATGTCGCCCAGTTCCGTGAGCCGCTGATTCTGTAGCAGCACTTTCAGGAAGTTCGCCGTGGTCGGCCTTGGCTTGCCCCGCTCGATCAGTTTGTTGAGCACGGCGCGTTTTTTATCCAGCGCGATTGTCGGATTGCGAAAAACCTCCGGCAGCATGGGACTCGCCTGGAACATCTCTTCCCATGCCACCAGCTCTTCCTGCACTTCACGCGCCTCGCCGCGCTCCAGCGCGACATCCGCCAGCGCCGAGGCATAGCGGCGCGCTACCGTCTGCACACTCATTGCGCCGGACCTCCCAGCTCTTCAATGTTACTGGCGATCAGGCGCGCGTCGTCTTCGGGTTTCATTTCGCGCCGCACAATTTCTTCCGCCAGACGCACGCTCTGCTCGGCAGTGTAGCGCCGCAACTCTTTCCTGGCAGCCTTGCCGGCACTCTCAATTTCCCGCGCCGCCTGCTCGCTTAGTTTGACGATCTCGGCTTCAGTTGAACGCGCGATGCGCTCGCGCTCTTCCGCCGCTTCGCGTACCGACTGTTCCTTGATGCTCGCCACTTCCTTATCGAGCAAGCCCAGGCGCGCTTCAACTTCTTTCAGTTTCTGAAGCGCCGCGTCGCGCTCCTGCTCGGCCCGGGCCAATTCGCGCTTGATGCTCTCGCGCCGCGCCTTGAAAACTTCGCCTAACTTTGCCTTCCGGGTGAGAATGAAGACCAGGGCGAGAACAAAGATCGCCAGGTTGACGAACTTCCACAGCTCAAAGCCGGGATAGTCCCACCAGCGCGTTTCTTCAGCAGCGAGAGCGAGTAAGAAGTTGGTAATGATAAAAGACAGAAACATCATTAATTAATATCGGCGTGCGTAATCGGGCGACTAAGAACGAGGGCGCCAATCTCGACGGCGATGCGGCGCGCATCAACTTCGAGAGTGACGCGCGCTGCCTGCGCCTGGCCCTGAATGGCTTCCT
This sequence comes from Blastocatellia bacterium, assembly GCA_003168335.1. Taxonomy (GTDB): domain Bacteria; phylum Acidobacteriota; class Blastocatellia; order Pyrinomonadales; family Pyrinomonadaceae; genus UBA11740. The sequence continues at coordinate 5,808 of PMSM01000003.1, forward strand.
TTTCCAACGCTTTGGATGCAACCAGCTGCGCTCGCATTTCGTCCAGCTTTCGCTGACGATCCTGCATCTCTCCAGCGCGCTCGCGCTCAGTGAACGCGTAGGCTTCCAAGCGCGCCGCCCGCAAGGCACGTTCGTACTCCGCCAGTTTTTCGCTCACGTTGCGCAGGATGTCCTGGGCTTCAGTCGAACGACCGCGAGTGCGTTTCTCGCGCGCTGCCAAAATGCGGTTGATGGGTTTGAACAGAGTTGCGTTCAGCACATAGACCATCACCAGGATGATCAGAACGTGCAGGAGCAGCGTGCCATCAGGCACAAGTTGAATTGAGTTTTCGGCCAGGCCGAGCGGAAACACCATACGCTTGTTCTAAGCTGGGGAATTAAGTTTTTCGGATGGTCGATGTAGCGCAAGCTGCCAGCTTGCGCAGACTGGCAGTCTGCGCTACTTAGGCCGAAATTAAGACACTACCACTTTGTCAGCTACAGTGACTCAACCGCACGTGTCAAAAGCTTTGAAGGCTAACACGCGATTTTATAACGCGTCAAGGAGCGTTGCGGCCTTCCTTGACATCGCATTGCAGCGCCGTTACGCTAAGTCTTTTCCCTGAACGGAGGAATTATTCTCTATGCCGAAGCGAACCTTTCAACCGAACAATCGCCGCCGCGCCAAGACGCACGGCTTTCGCGCGCGCATGGCGACCAAGAACGGCCGCCTGGTGATCAAACGCCGCCGCGCCAAGGGCCGCAAGCGGCTCACTCCGGCGCATTACTAAAAGCCATTGGTCCCGAGCTTTGATATCGCGCCGGTGAAAGTCAGCGAGGCGTTGCCAAAGCGGCGCCGGCTGCACGCTCGGGCCGAGTTCCAAAAAGTATATGCCGAAGGGCAACGCTATGACGGCCGGCTGCTGGCCGCTTTTTTGCGCAAGAATGAATTACCTGAGCATCGTTTGGGAGTAACGGCCTCGACCAAGGCGATTGGAAAGTCGGTCGACCGCAACCGGGCCAAGCGCTTGCTGCGTGAGCTGTTTCGCCGCAGCACCAACGACCTGAACGGCTTGCAGCAAGCGTACGACTGGGTCCTGAATGCCAAACGATCGTTGCTTGTCGCAGACGAGGAACATCGCTTTCGCGAGTTTCGTAAGATCATCGCTCAGGTAACTCAGGCCGAACGGCGCGGCTGAGATTGAGGCAGTAGCCCGACCGTGAGGGAGGGCTCCCGTAGGAAGACTTAATTTGAGCGGAGCCCGCGCTAACGCTTGGGCTGCTGACCCAAAGCGATGCGCGCCATTCTTATTTCGCTTTTGAAGCTCTACCAAGCAGTAATCTCGCCGTGGCTGCCGCCGTCTTGTCGTTTTGTTCCGACTTGCTCTGAATATGCGCGTGAAGCAATTGAGCGCCACGGCGCGCTACGCGGGAGCGGCATGGCCGTATGGCGAGTCTTGCGCTGTCAACCGTTTTGTCAGGGTGGACATGATCCAGTGAAGTGATTATGGAGTGCGGCGACTAGTCGCCGCTTTTTAAAGCGCTGACAAGTCAGCGCACTCCAAAAAGGTTCGCGTTTACTTAGAAAGCTCGAATGCAACAGCAACAACGATTCATTGTGGCTCTGGTCGCTTCAGCGGCGGTCCTGATTCTGTGGAATGTTCTCTTCCCGCCGGTCAAGCCTCCACAATTAAACGCCAACGCGAACAACCAATCCGTAGCGCAGAGTTCCCCACAACCAACGTCGCAGGCAACAGGGCAACCGACCGCCAGCACCACCCCGACACCCGCGCAAGCCGGGCAATCCCCAGCGCCCACTCCAGCGGCCACGACCGACAATGTTCCGCAGCGAAAGGTCCGCATCGTAACGCCGCTTTATGAAGCCACGTTTGATACGCGCGGAGCGGTGGCCACCAGTTGGATTGTTAAGAGAGCGAGGAGAAGCGACGGTACCTGGCGCGAGCTTTACTCAGCTTCTTCGACGAAGAACAATCCCCGGCCGTTGGAGTTGATCCTCACGCCACCCACGGGCATAGCACCTGAACAACTTTTTCGACCGTTCCAAATCGTGACCGGCGATGCCACCGCCGATAGCGTTCTGGCCGGTAGGAACTTCAAAGTTTCGGCTCCGGAATCAGGTGACGCGACCATCGATGTCCCCAGCGGATCGCGACAGATCGAGTTCACCGTTCACGACGATGCTACCGGGCTCGACGCCACCAAGCGGATGACCTTCTTTGCTGATCGCTATGTCGCCGAGATCGAACTCAAACTCACGCGAAACAATCAGCCGGTGCCGCAAGCCCAGTTGGTGATTGGCCCTAACATCGGGGATCAGGGCATCGATCACTTCACTTTTTATTCTTTCGCGCCCGAAGGAGTGGCCGTCGTCGCTGGTCAGGTGCGCCGCATCAATGCCGTGGAAGTCCATTCGGATCGCCAGGGCAGCGGCGCCATCAACTGGATACTCGAGGGGATCGGTCTCAAGTCCGTCGTTAATAAGCCTCCTGATCGCGAACCAATCGAAGGCCCCGTGCGTTGGGCTGGTGTTGATGACACGTACTTCGGGATGTTTGCGGCGCCTTCGAAACCAACGTCCGGACTCGAGTACCGCACGATCCCTTACGAGCACAAGACCAACGGCAAAACCGAGCAGCGATTTCTGATTACGGGTCTGGTTCCGGTGCCCACTGACGGCTCGAAAACTGAAATCTACACTGGCCCGAAAGATCATCGCCTGCTGGCCGCGGCCAGCGAAGACGTCAAACAACTTGGTGGGCCACAGGTCGATCTGGGCGAAGCGATTAACTTCGGTTTTCTCGGCAGCATGCGCCGATTCCTGGCCGTGCCGATCCTTTTTGCGATCGACAGATTGCAGCGCCTGACCGGCAGTTACGGCGTCGCGATTATTCTGTTCACGATCTTCATCTACTCGCTCTTTTTCCCGCTCAAGTGGCAATCATCGCGCAAGATGAAAAAGGCGCAGAAGTACGCGCCGCGGATGAAAGAGCTGCAAGAGAAGTTGAAAGGGATGAAGTCGACTGATCCAAAAATGAAAGAGTTGCAGATGGAGCAACTGCGTTTGATGAAAGAGGCGAACCCCCTGGGCGGATGTTTGCCGTTACTGATTCAGATGCCGTTTCTGTTTGCACTTTATAGCGCCATCACCATCTCGATCGACTTTCGCCAGGCGACTTTCTTGTGGATTCCTGATTTGTCCGGACCTGAGCCTTACATTCTTAATTTCATTCGCATCCTGCCGCTGTTGTTCGCCAGCTCGATGATTGTCCTGCAATTGATGACCCCCGCGCCTTCGGCCGATCCGATGCAGCGCAAGATGATGGCCATCGGCATGCCGATGATGATGCTCTATATTTTGTGGAGCGCGCCCGCCGGGCTTTTGATTTACTGGCTGGTAGGAAATATCGTGGGCTTCCTGCAACAGTTCATCATCAATCGCATGACCAGGTCGGAAGACGACCTACCGCCGCCTGACGGCAAGGGCGCGAAGAAAAAGCCACCGCCGAAGAAGTTAAAGCCGGCCGAGGCGTGACAACCAACGCCCGAATTAACCAAGCGGGAGGATCTAATCAAAGATCTAAGTCTCGCGGATGAAAGACGATCTGATTCCGCTCCGGTCCAGTGAGTTGTCATATCGCGCGGTTTGATTCATTAAGGCTTGAAACTCCATGCAATATTGGATAGGAGCCCACATTTATCACATCTGAAATCAAATACCTTATGCCACGGTTCTTTCGACAACCACTCACCCTCACAATGCGGACATTTCCTGTTCAACTCCAGTTTATGACTTTTGCCTGTACCACGATACAGGTAATAGTAAACAGCCCTTCCGGTTAACTCCTCAATCACATTGCAGATTTTAAGACCTCTTTGCGAAAGACTGCTGTCGTAACTTGAAAGCTGACGTATGGCAAACCGTTCTCCGGTACTGCAATTCATCTGTAAAGAATCGCAGGATTGATAATCGCTCTGCCAGCTAATGATGTCGTGGAAATCCTCTGACGGAAATCGAGGGATTCGATATAGCGGAATTGGAGAAAAGCAGGCGGCACACTTAAGGGGAGATTGTAGGGTTAAATAGGTTGTGAACAATATAAGTGCGGGCGACTCTTTGCACACACAAGCCGAAGATTCGGAAGGGTCCTTGCCAAGAATGTCATAAATGGGCTGTGACAGACCTACTGAGCTTAATTTCTGTAGCCTTTCCTGTATGTATTTATTGAGAGTAGCTGTATCAAAGGCATCTTCTGCGGGAATAAGAGTAAACACGACAAATTGCTCAGATTGCTGTGCTACTGGAAATTCCCTGCCAAGAATATGTCTGCCCATTCGATAAGTACCCAGTAACCATTGAATCTCATCATGCTGTATTCCTGAGTTTTCCTGGGTATCAATCTTAAATTGTATCTGCGTTACTAACATGATTTGATTATTCATGTAAGCGACATGAAAATGTTTTAGCCGCGTAGCGGCAGAATGTTTATGGAACGGTAGCCCTGATTTGTTCTGAGCTCCGGAGGAGCACAGTGTTCTGTCGCCCGTAAACGGGCTTGATAGATCGTTGGGAGGCCGGGACTATAAATATTTCGTCCCCTACGGGACTTAGCACAGCGTGCCGTTTATCTCTTAATTCTTATCGGACTTTTTCTTTTCGGCCTTAGTTGCTTTTTCCTTCGCCACCGCGTAGTGCAGCCGCACAACCCCATCTGAAAAACTGCGACACGAAACCAGCTTCAATGGCACGGTGCGGTGCCGCGGCGCGATCAGCGGAATACCTTCGCCAATCAGGGTTGGGATAACGTGAATGATGAATTCATCGATCGCACCCGCGTCGAGAAACGAAGCGATGATGCCGGCGCCGCCCATCATCCAGATGTTTTTTCCCGCGAGGGAGCGCAGGCGTTTGGCAAATTCGGGAATGGGTTCTTTAACGAACTCTGCCCCGGCGACCGGTTTCCGTGGCGGCCGGCGCGAAAAGACGTAGTTCTTAACCTTGCTGTCGGATTCTGTGCCCGCATTGCCTCCAGCCTTGAGGCCCAACGCCATGTCGTACGTCTTTCGTCCCCACAGGACAGTGTCGATCGAGCGATAGAATTCGCCCATGCCATAGTCGCCTTTGAGGCGCGGGCGATCCAGCCAATCAACGGCCCCATCACGTCGGGCGATGTAACCGTCGGCGCTGGTGGCGATGTAAACGATGATCTTTCGCATGAATACCCTATTGAATGCTCACCGTCATTTTATACCTTGACGTGCCTTTTGACTCAGTCGGCCGCGCGACGGTGATGAAGTAATCGCCGGTCTTTGGCAGGGTGCCGGAGTAATCCCAATTGCTGTCGAACTCCAGCCCCAGCTTGTCGTTGTCTGGACCAAGCAGTTGAAAGACTGATGACTTCACCGGCACGGAGGTTAATTTTATGATCAGCCTCTGGCCCTTTTTCGCCCCGAGCACATACTCAGCTTGCTCGTCACCGCGCACTGTGCCGCTAATCGCCGTCCTGGTGGTGCCGCGCGTGAACTCGATCCGGTTAGGTGCCGCTTTGCCTCCGCCCTGGGCCATAGCTGCGGAGCAGGCGACCAGGATAAGCACAGCAGTGGGGAGTACGGCTCCAACCACTTTGATTAAGAATGGATTCTTCACGAGCAGCTGTTCTCCCCTTAGACGGCTGAAGTTTAGAGTTCAAACTTTAGATTGATCGCGGCGGCATTCACAGCGCCAGCCGCAAGCTTAAGCTCGGAACCAGGATCTCCTTTGGGAAGAGCTTATCAAAACTTCGGTTTCATGGTCATCACCGCCGCCATGGTCTCTATCCCATCCCAAAGGTTCTGTAAACGAATATTTTCGTTCTCAGCATGCTGGTTGTTGTCATAATTAGCAATGGGAACGGTCATCGTCACGGTGCGGAGATGGTCGGTAATGATTGACAACGGCAGGCTGCCGCCGGCGGTTGGCAGCCTGACGATCGGCTGCGCGGAAGTGGATTGCACGGCAGTAGTCAAAGCCACTGAGATCGGCAAATCCATCCGGGTGCGCTCAGCATTATAGCCGCCGGACCGCGTGGTCACTTTGGCAATCAGTGGATATTGTTTTCGTTCGTCTTCGTTCGGGTCGCGATCGATCACAAAGAAACCCTGCTTACGAATATGATCCACCAACCGCTGTACTTGCCTGCGGTGATCGTTTCCTTTCACCAGTCTTAGATCGAGCACGGCCGTGGCCGTAGTGGGAATGACGTTGCGAGCCAACGCACCCACGTCGCCGCTACTCATGCCGTTGATATTCAGCGACGGTTGATTAATCAGCTCGAGCAAACTCTTGCCGGCGCCTTCCGCGCGCGCGAAACCCAGTTGTGATCTCAGCTCGTCATCATAAGCCGGAGCTTCAGCGATCGCGCGTTGCTCGGCTTCACCAAGCGGTTGGACGCCGTCATACCATCCGGCGATCAACACTCGTCCCCCATCGCCTTTCATCGAAGCCAGCAGGCGCGCCAGGAGCATTGCCGGGTTCGGCGCCCAGTTGCCATAGTGCCCACTGTGAAGTGGCCGCTTCGCTCCATAGACTGTAACGTCAACGTTCACGTCGCCGCGCACGCCGAAGACCACCTGCTTCCGCCCTGACTGATGTACCGGGCCGTCGCAAATAATCCAGGCATCAGCGGCGAGCAGATCCTGGTTGAGACTGATGATCTCTCCCAGATGCGGCGATCCGGCCTCTTCTTCGCCTTCGAAAATAAACTTGATGTTAAGCTCCGGCGTGATGCCCTGCGCCCGCAGCGCGTCAAAGGCGGTGAGAATCGCGGTGACGCCGGCTTTATCGTCTGAAGAAGAACGCCCGTAGAGTCGCCACTCCGAGTCAATCGGTTGACCATCATTAGCCAGCGAGACGATCCTTCCACCGGATTCCAGCGCGGCCGATCGCCAGACAGGCTGCCATGGCAACGTGCCGGTCCACTGCTTTGGATCAGTAGGCTGGCCATCGTAATGCGCGTACAAGACGATGGAGTGGGTTGCCCCCGGTACCTTCCATTCGCCATAGACGGCGGGAGGCGATTCTTTGGTCGCGGTTTCCAGCAGGCGTGGATTAAGTCCGCGGCGCTGCATCATCCCGAGAATGAACTCAGCGTTGCGCCGGATGTTCTGACGATCGGAAGCAACGTTCGGGATGGCGAGTAACTGAGTGAACTCTGACAGGATTTGCTGTTCATGAGTTCGACGATAGTCGCGTACGGGAGATTGAGCGAAGGCGAGCGTGATGGAGACGGCCAAAATCGCCAATGCCGAAGGTCCTGCGAGCAAGGTACACGGCCGCGCTGGCAAACGAAGCCGGAAGGCTCTATTACGGAAATGATTCGACACGGCAGCTACTCCTTTGATAGCGCTGGCTAAGACAAAGCAAGAAACGAGGCCTCGACATCTTCGTGGAAAATGGTGATAGCTGAGAAGTGTCTGCGCAACAGTCTTTCAACTTCTGTTGTTGAGCAATTGCCCAATCGCACCCAAACCAGCTTCGGTGGATGGCCCAGCACGAAGCTTCGCTGATGCAGATCAGAGTCCTTCGAGACGATGATTAGACGGTTCTCTTTGGCGTACTGCCATACCACCGGATCCTCGGCCGATTTCAAACCGACATCCCGCACATGTACTGACTGGGGAAATATGTCGGCAAGGAGATGCACCAGTTGGTGCGACAGATTTTCATCGAAGAGAAGTCTCACGCGGCTGGTACAGTAATGAGCTTACGCTCGCGGTCGGCGGCAAAGGCGATGCAGGCTTTCAGATCCTCGCGAGTGAGGTCGGGAAAATCTTCAAGAATCTGCTCTTCGGTCATATCAGAGGCGAGATATTCGAGCACCTCGTAGGCAGTAATCCGCAGTCCTCGAACGCAAGGCTTGCCACCGCGTTTGTTTGGGTCGATCGTGATGTAATCGCGATAGTTCACAACCTGAGGTTACGTCCAGCTGTTCCCTGCGTCAAGAGCCAGGTGTCACGCACCCAATCCGTAACGTTCGCGCAAAACTTCCATGTGATGACGCAGGTGTCCGGCCATGATAAAGGCCAGCGCCCGCACCGATACCGGCGACTCGTTGGCAGTCCCGATGCGCAGCCACGCCTCCTCATCCAGATTGCGCAGCATGGCGATGTTCGACAGACGAACGAGACGAAACTCGCTCAGCAAATCTTCCAGGTCGATACGATCGTAAGGCGCGGTCAACATGTAATCGTCCTGGTCAAAGCCTGGCAGATTATTTCGCTCGCCGCGCGCAAGGCAGAACGCGCGGTAGCCAAAGACGCGTTCCGCATCGATCAGATGGCCGATGATTTCGCGAATGCTCCACTTACCCTCAGCATAGCGGTACGTCTCGCGATCCGGCGCTACTCTGCCCAGCAGAACATCCAGAGCGTCTAGTTGTGAACGCAGCACCGGCAGAATCTCTGCCTCGGTCACGTACCCAACATAGCCGCGATAGTACGGAGCGTATTCCGTTTCGAGTGGTTGTCCTGGTGTCATAAGCTTGTCCTCGCGCGTCTTGAAGCAGCAATCAGGTGGCACAGACTTCAGTCTGTGATTTTCCAAAATGGAATAACGATGACAATCTGAGATCACAGACTGAAGTCTGTGCCACCTTTGTCAGTTAGCGTAATAACCCGGTCTTGAACGGGCGCTCAAATCAGGACGGTTAGGTATTTGGATCTGTACTCTTCGCCAGGAGCCGTCGCGCTTTTCGTTCGTAGGTTTGTAACCGAGACTGTAAACCTTTCCCAGATCGTTGATGACCTGATCGTAGACGCCGTTGAGGTCCTCGATCTTGCGGGCCTGGTAGTAAAGGCCACCGCTTTCCTGCGCCAGCAGGGCCAGCGTCTTGCGCGCATTCTCATACATCCTCTGGCCGAAACTATTCATGTACTCGTGATCGCTTTCGGTATCGAGATAGATGGGAATGATCAATTCATCGCTCTTGCGGACGGCTTCCAGCAGATCGGCAAAGCTGATTTCCGAACCGCTCGTACCGCCGCTCAGCGCATTATCAACGCCGTCGGACATGAGCACAATCGCCCGGCGTCTTTCCAGCGCCCGCGGTCCCACGACCTGATCGAGCGTGAACTTCAAAGCATCCCACAGCCGCGTGCCCCCAAAGCCCTGGATCTGGTTAGCGCCCTCCGTTAGTTTGGCGCGGTCTGCGGTCAAAGGACAAACGACTTCCGTCGAATCTGCGAAGGTGACGATTGCCAGTCTGTCGGCCGGACGCGCGGCTGCGATAAAGCGGAGGGTGGACTTGCGGATCAAATCGCGTTTATCCGCCGTCGAACCTGACAGGTCAATCAAGAGCACTAAATCAAAAGGTACATCGGTGGTGGCAAAATAGGCGATCGATTCCTCGCGTCCGTTTTCGAGCACTTTGAAATCATTCCTTTCCAACATGCTGTCGAACGACCTGACTCTGGCGCTGAAGACGCTCACGTTCAGGCTCACCAGATTCGTATCGACGCGAATGATGTCATCTTCATCGATTGCGGGTGTATTCATCTCAGTGGCAATTGCGCGGTCAATCGAGCGCTTCAACGCCGGGACCGGCGGCCGGCTGGGCGCGACGGCTCTGACCAGGGGCATTTGATACTGCCTTTCGAGATCACGGAGGTGCACTGCCAACGGCGGCATTCCGAATTGCTTGCGCCGGCCGTCGACTTGCGACTCGGCCTCGATCGGAGTCAGCACGAGAAACCCATTTACGACCTTTACCTGGGTGCCGAACAACTGCTTCATCCCCGCGTCCACGCGCATCCGGTCAACCAATCCGGCCACGTCTGATTTGTGTGCCTCACCCTTTTTTACCGCGGCGATGATTACCGGCAACAGGTCCGTTTGCAGATCCAAACGCCGGCTGTTTTTGACCAGGTACAAAGTTGCGCCCACGCCATCTTTGCCTACCAGGGCCGAGGTGGGCCAGCCAAACTCTTTCAGAATCTGACAGAGCCGGGCATTGTTCTCACCTCTGGCTTCACTGACGCGTTTGTTGAAAGCGTCGTTGGGCAGATCGTTTTCGATCCCGTTGTAAATAAGTTTTTCGGACTTGAGGACGAGTTTCAAAAGCTCGTCATGCAGCTTCTTGTCGAAGCCTGCATTCCGCGGCGAGTTCACCTGCGCCAGCATCGCCTTTGCTTCATCCGGACTGAGGCATATGGATTGAGCGCAGGCCACCACCGAGCAGAGAATCAGCGCCATGACCGCGACGACAGACCTGAGAGTGGGTGTCATAAGAGGATTGGCCGAGGCTTTCAGCGGCCGCAATCGGAAAGCGAATCATATTGCGAGTTTATGACTCATGCAACGGAAGTAAGCGATCGTCGTGGCCCAGGCCCCCGAGCCTGTGACTCTATGCGCAGGATGCGCAATCAGAACTTTTTGCGTCCCAGTATCCACGTTATATGAAAGAATCGTCTCTTGCCCTTCTCATTCTTTTGTTCCTTAGCCTGGCCGCATACGGCCAGTCAGTCGTGCGCGCACAGCAATTCAACAGCGGCAACATCCCAATTGCTCAACCCGAAAATGTCGCTATCGATGAAAATACTTTGGCGGCGCGTAGCATAACCGCCGTGCAGCGGCTTGAGAAAGATGTGCTGGTTTACCGTTCACTCGGCGAATTCGAGGCGAACGGCAGACTCGCGCGAGTGTCGTTTGAAACTTTCCAAAATGATTTGCAGGAAGTTACGGCCCAGGTAGAGCCTATACTCTCTCGCCTACCGCAAGGCAGATTGAAAACTGAAATCAGCAACGCTCTCGACTCTTATCGCGACGGTGCGTTCTGGTGGCAGAAGATTGATCAGCCGCGCGTCGTGCATGTCTCAGCGCTGACTGCTACAGAATTCAACCGGACTCCATCCGACACCGCTTTCCTTTCGACCGTTCCTTACACGGTCGCGATTCATTGGCGCCAGGCCGGCAGATATCTCAAGCGCGCCGAAGCGTTACAGAACCGGGAGCGGTAGCGACCGGGTCCCAGGCTCAAGCCAGGGCCATAGCCTCAAGTAATGCGTACCTAGCTTCCTGAAGCGTAGCAGTAGCAGCTTGTAGACAAACGGTCGCTATCGGGATTGTACTTTCTGGGGAAAATCCCATAGAAATAAAATCAGGCTGGAGATTAAGCGCTGCAGTTCGCACATCGAGCACGTTAGGTAAATCTTTTTCAACCCTCGCGGCTGTTTCTTTATCGAGTCTACCTCTGCTCATCCGCTTTTATACCAGTCAAGAAAGCACATTCAGCCGTCCGCTTCACGGACTCATTTTGATTGATAGGTATCGTTCCCAGCGATGAATCGCTGGGCTGTTTTCGTTCGTCCGCTGCGCGGACTGCGTCCTTCCTAACGGTCGGACTACTGCCCCGGACCCACGGGAACCCTCCCTCACGGTCGGGCTACTGCCACGTAGCGCTACCGCTCGCTCGTCTCCGCCACATTCTTCACCGGCGCCGGATTCTTCTTCACGTATTTGTCGTACCACGCCAGATATCTTTCATAACGATCGCGGATGTAACTCGGTCGCGTGATCCCGTGGTTCTCGTTGGGATAGATGATCAGTTGCGTGTCGACGCCGAGACTGCGGAGCGCCTGATACATCTGTTGTCCGCCCTGCACCGGCACATTGAAATCGCGCTCGCCGCCGAGAAACAGCGTCGGCGTCTTGATGCGATCGGCGTGCAGAAACGGATAAGAGATCTTCTGGTAAGTCTCCCACGCTTGCGGATTCCACGGCGGGCCGATTTCGTAGTCGTACTGAATGATGTACTGATCCGTGCCATAGAAAGCAACCGTGAAGGCCGTGCCCGCGCCGCTGGTTGCTCCCTTGAACCGCGTGTCGGTGGCGATCATATAGTCGGTGAGAATTGCGCCGTAACTCCAGCCGCCGACTCCCAGCCGATCCGGATCGGCTACGCCCATTTGCAGCACCTGATCGACTCCGGCTTGCAGGTCTTCCACTTCGTAATGACCCCAGTCAGCAAAAATCGCGCGCGAATGTTTCTGGCCGCGGCCCGAACTGCCACGATAGTTCACCGCCAGCACGGCGTATCCATTCGCCGCGAAGACTTGCCGCTCGACGCTGAACGAATGCTGATCCTGACCGTTGGGACCGCCGTGAATGCGCAGTAACAGAGGGACCCTGGTTCCCTTCACATAACCGACCGGGTAAGTCAGCAGCCCGTGCACCTCAGTCCCGTCTTTGCTCTTGAAACTGACTCCTTCGGTTTGCGCGATTTGAAGTTCAGCCAGAAGCGCCTCGTTCTGATGTGTTAGCTGACGCAGCGCACTGCCTTCCATCGCGTACACTTCCGCAGGTTTTGTGTCATCACCGGAAAGCAGGACCGTGTGCCCGCCGCCACTATTCAAACTCGAGACCGCAACCGGCGGGTTAAGCACGCGCACAAAACCGTTGCGGGTAACACTGATTGGATAGACAGACCGATCGTCGGTCACCAAACAGTTGAGCGACTTGCCGTCGTTACTCATGCGCAATCCTGAGACGCCGCGATCGAGATCTTCGACTGCTTTCACTCGCGTGGGTGCCGCGCTGCCATCCGCCGGCACGAATACCAGATGCTCCATGTTGTAAGCGCCGTATTTTTTCTCGTCGCCCTCGGTGAACGCGATCCATTTTCCGTCCGGGCTCCATTCGGGGCGCGCGCGTGAAGCGCGATTATCCACCGTCGTTAATTGCTTTTCAGCCGCGCCCGCCGTGGCTTCGGCTACGAAGAGCTGCGCCGCTGGATCACGATCGGGATCGTCGGCGTGGTTGCTCATGAAAGCGATGTGCGCTCCAGCGGGCGACCAGGATGGCGAAGACTCGTCCCACTTGCTTTTGGTCAGACGATCCAACTTCTTCGTCGCGATACCGAAAAGATAAATGTAGCTGTGGCGGCCCGACAGCAAATATCCCTGACCGTCCTGCTTGTAACGATAACGATCGATTACGATCGGCTTCGGCGGTTTAGGCGGGCCGGGAGCCGGACTGGCTGCTGCGTCGGCCTCCGGATCAGGATCGCCGATTACCAACGCGAGACGCTTTGAATCCGGCGACCACTCGTAACCCTGCAGACGCCCTTTTAATTCGGTGAGCTGGTAAGCTTCCCCGCCACTGCGGTCGAGCAGCCACACCTGACTTCCTTTCGTCTTCCCCGGCCGCGACGAAGTGAACGACAGGTACTTTCCGTCGGGACTCCAGCGCGGAGAAGTTTCGCTGTCGGTGCTGAAAGTAATCTGTCGATCGTTCTTGCCGTCATAGCCGACCATCCAAATGTGTGTGTTGCTCTTGTCCTCTTTGGTATCAACGGCCGCGACGACATACGCGACCCATTGCCCTTCAGGCGAAATTTGTGGGTCGCGGACATCGCGTAGACGCGCGAGATCGTCAAGCTTGAATGGACGCTTCGCAGTTTGTGCGAACACAGTCGCCGCGCATGCGACCAGAATCAATAAGAGATGCGAAAGTTTTTTCGAAGTCATAGTTAGTCTCCTCTTTTGACGAAGATTTGGAGTGCGGCAGCTTGACGCCGCTTTCTAATAATCGTCGGCGACGCGCGGAGAGGTGAAGAAATGTTCCTTGTGCAATATAGCCGCGGTAACCATGTAAACGCCGCGCGAATCAAGTCGGTGGGTCGGCGCGTGAGGCCAACCCTTTTTCCGTGATAGTTGAGCGGCTTCCATCGAAATAAGAAAAGCGGCGTCAAGCCGCCGCACTCCAAATTACAGTTTGTTCCAGTCCCACAGGCCCCACTTCAATTCATCAGTGAGAGGATGTCCGGTTTGTTTCAGAGTCAGCAGGATGCTGCCGCGATGATGCGATTCGTGCGCGATCAGATAGCCGACCAGCGGAATGACCCCGCGCTTGAATCCCGGCAGCTTGCCGCCATTCGCCCAACCCTCGCGAATCGATGTTTCGATGCCTTTGGCTGATGCTTCCAGCGCGGTATTCAATTGCTTCTTTGTCGGCGCCTCACCTTTCGCGAAATGCGGTAGCTTCGCATTACGATTGGTTTTGGACGTCACCTCGGCATAACCCGCGCGCACTTCGTGCAGGTGCGCCAGTTGTCGCGCGACATCGCGACCTCCACGAGTCGACAGCGTCGCCCGCAAAGCATCATCCGTCAACGCATCCAGCAATTTGAGCGTGACGCGATGATTGATCTGCCACGCCCCGACGAGTTGTTCGAGCATTTGATCCTGCGTACAGACCGGGTTGAACGCGCGAAAGTTTACTGCGAAACGTGCTGCCTGACCAGAGTTACTGAGTAGATTAGATCCTTGATCGGGAAACCGGGCACGGTGAAAATGAAGTCAGTACCACCTGCGTCAGCAGGTGGATCCAGCGTTCAACTGCGAATTGAGTATTTGATCCACTCGCTGACGCGAGTGGTACTGACCTCATGCCCCGGGCCGTGCTAAAGTCTGTGCCACCTTAAGCAAATGAAACTATCACTCAACGGCGCGACGATGATGAAGGCCGATCTGGCGACGGACGTGCAAGCAGCGGCCGCGGCTGGATTCGATTATGTCGAGATCTGGGCAGCCAAGCTGCGAGAGTTCCTTAAGTCGCATTCGCTATCTGATCTGAAAAAACTATTCGATGAAGGCGGTGTGAAACCGCTCAGCATTGGTTGCATCGAACACATCACTTTCAGCGATACGGCGGCTTACGCGCAGATCAGAACTGAGTGCGAAGAGCTGGCCGCGATAGCCGAGGCGATCGCCTGTCCGTACATCGTGGTCGTGCCCGGGACGTTACCACCGGGCGGCTTGAGCAGTTATGAGGTGATCGAAGAAACCGTGCGCGTGCTCAGAGAGCTGGCCTCGATCGCCGAGAGGCATAGGGTCGCGCTCGCGTTTGAGTTCCTGGGCCAGAAAGATTGCAGCGTGCAGACATTGGAACTGGCCAATGAGATTGTGCAGAAAGTGAATCGGCCCAACATAGGTCTGGTCGTCGATAGTTTTCACTTCTATGTCGGGGGCTCGACCATCAGGATGATCGACGCGCTCGATCCCAAACGGTTGTTTGTCTTTCATATCAACGACGCCGAAGATCTGCCGCTCGACCAGCTTACTGATGCGCATCGTCTCTTGCCGGGCCTGGGTACTTTGAAGCTGAAAGAAATCATCGAAGCCTTCAAGCGGATCGGTTATGACGGGGTGGCCAGTGTCGAGGTCTTCCGGCCGGAGTACTGGGAGCGCGACCCGTTTGAGTTGGCGCGCGAAGCAAAGGCGGCGGTGGACAGTGTTCTCATGGGATCGTAATCCCAAACTCCCTTCTCACTTTGGGAGAAGGGTTGGGGGAGGATAGCTTGTAGAGTTGGAATCCTGAATTCTTTTCCCCTCTCCCAATGGGAGAGGGGCCAGGGGAGTGCGAAGCTTAGCGCAAAGTTCTTTTGATTCACCGTAGTGTTTACCCAGGACAACGTGCGATCAAGGTAGAGTCTACGCTCAGCCCTCTCCCCAACCCTCTCCCAGGGGGAGAGGGAGTTCAAGCATCAAGGCTTCGGCTTTTGCTGCTCTTCGCGCAGACTCCGCTGCTCCTCGCGTCCCTTAACAAGTTGCGCCGCCAACAGGTCGTCGAGTTCATAGTGTGGAGCCTGATCCCCTCCGACTCCTTCGATGCCGATCCCCACGCTCAGCCGAAAGCCTTCGCATTCAATCGCCAGGTCCCTCAGATCCTCGGCGTCGCGGACGTCTTTGTTCCGCCAATCATAAAACGGCTTCCAGTCGCCCCGAATCGGAAACTTTGGCGCCATCAAGGAGAGAAATTCATCCTTGCTTGCCCACTTGCTGGTCGCCGGATAGGCCACGCGAATGAAAGACAATCGGCCATCCGTGAATTCTAGGGCGACGCTTTCGACACCCTCGAAAAATGAGCCGGCGCCGGCCAACTTGCCGATGTCGGCCGCTTTCAGTTGCGCGTTGGACACGCCCAGTTCGTTGGCCGCACTGATCTGGATTCCGGGCACGAGCTGCTTCATCTGGCTTTCGGTCATACCCAGATAGAGTTCGGCGATCCTTGGCGCTTGCTCACGCCCGAGGGTGCAAGGCGGTGCAGCTTTACTCTCAGGTTGGGTTGCGGGAGGAGCCGGTTTGCCAAACATCTGCGTGGGATCAACCTCAAGCCGCGCCCGCGCGGAATGATAGTCGGCAATCGCCTGGTAATACTCCAGTCGCGTCGCCGAATAGTTCGACTCAGCATCGATGATCTCCAGCAGGCTGGCTTTCTTTGAACGGTAACGCTCGAACATCAAGGCCATGTTTTGGTCAGCAGCGGTCGCGGCCTGCATCGCGATGCCGATGCGATCAAAGGCCGAGAGCGTGCCCGCGCGGGCCGCGTAAAACTCCTGCTTGAGTTGCAGCACTTCGTTTTCGCGTTGGGCGTCGAGCGATCGCGCGTGCAACTGGGCCTGCGTCGCGCGGCTCTTGCTCGCGCCGAAATTGAAGATGGGAACATTGAGCGTGACGATGGCGTCGCCTCCGGCATAGCGGCCCAAAGGCTTAAAGTTAGCCGCGTCAAAGCCCGCATTTAGCGTGTAGCTCAACTGCGGAAAAAGTTCCCGCCGCGCCGCGCGGGCGTCTTCGATGGCGGCGCGCTTTTGCGCGTCGATCTGGGCGAGTTCGGGGCGTGACATGATCGTATCTTCGCGGTAACCGAGAAGGTCAGCCGCGTGCGGCACGTTTTCAGTGAGCCGGACCACCGCGATGTATGTCGCATAGTCCACCCCAGTCAGTATTCTCAACTGGCTCATGGCGAATGACTCCGCAAACCGAGCCTGGGCCAGCTCGTCCCGCCGCGAACGCGCGGCTGAGCGGGCTCGCAGGACGTCCGTCTCTTCGGCTGCGCCGCGTTTCCCCTGCTGTTCAGTGACGCTGACAAAGCCCTCTGCCAGCGCCAGGGCTTCGTCAGCCAGTCGGCGCCGCTGTCGGGTTAGCACGAGGCCGTAATACGCGTCGATCGTAGCGAGCACCAGAGTTCGGCGCGCGGCCATCGTCCCGGCGTGGGCCGCCGCGAGCAACGCGCGCGAGCGGTGCACCGCGGCGCGCAGTCTGCCGGCGATATCGATCGTGCCGGTCGTGCTCAACACTCCCACACTTTCGTTAATGGCGCTCGACGAAACAAAACTGAATACGAGTGGATCACCAGGTTGCCGGATCATCGAAGGCGTTGTGCCCCAGTAAGTGAGCGGCAGGTTGAATTGAGGAAGCAGTGCAGCCTTGGCTTGCTTGACGTCTTCACCAGCGCTTTGCTCATCGAACTGCGCCTGCCGCAAGCTCGCGGCATTTTCGAGAGCCAGCGCCACCGCCTGCTCGACAGTCAGCGTGCGACTCTGAGTCGTCTCGCTGCCATACGCGTAATCGTAATAGGGTGGCGGCTGGTCCGAGCGCTGCTGGAACTGACCGCCCTGGCTCGGCCCAGCTTGCTGAGTTGCCGAATTAGCCGCGGGCGGCGTGGCTTGCCGAACCACAGATGGTTGTTGGCCCACCGAATTGACCACTGCCGATATTGCGATGATCAAGATTAGTGAGCAGCGGATTAGTCCATGCTGTTTCATTACCGGGTCTCCTTGCAGAAATGAAAGCGAAAGTTTTTCGGCGGCATGCCTTGAGTGATTTGTGGTGAACGATCAGTTGTAATCATTTTGGGTGGCCCAACGGCGGCCAGGTTCGCACAAGATTACTGCCAACTTGAGAAAGCTTTCAAGCATTATCGGATCGCAGCGGTGAGACGTTTCACGGCGAGGTCGAGTTGCTTTTCTTCCTGGTCTCCGGGGGATTAACGTTCGCGAAATCCACTATCTTGCGCACTGTCGTTACTTGGCGCGTCGTTGCCAACACGCCCAGTTCTTTCTCAACAAAGTTATTTGGAAAACCAAACCAGCCACTCTTCTTGCGGCGGGCCACGATGAACGCGGCACGGTCTCTAACTTCGAATACTTCAAGTTTCTCGGTAGCTGATATCAAGGGCAGCTTCGGCTTGCTGGGCGGTTCAGCGCAGAGAAAAACCACACACAGCATTACGTCGTCGTCGGCCTTGATTTTCCTGAACGGGTTGCGTTCGACTATCGCTTTGACCTCTGCCAACGGTCTTAATATCACCGTGATCTCATAACCTAAAACATCCTGGAGCGTTCTTTCGATCTTCTTCCTGAGTCTGACCGAATTCTCCGACGCGTGGTCAAAAATCACGTTGCCGCATTGGATGTACGTGCGGACGTTGTGGAATCCCATTGATGCGAAGATCCGGGCCAGCTTTTCCATCTTGATGAGTTTCTGGCCGGCGACATTGATGCCGCGCAGGAATGCAACGTATCTGATCATAAGCCGAGCCAATATTACGCAGATTGCGGGATAAGTGAAGGGCCGTGAGGTTGGCCGCGCTTAAGAGCGTATCAGCTGCCGGCTGCCGGGCCTTTGCAAATATCACGGTACCTATGTACCGTTGTACCCATAAAGGAGAAAGGACCGGACAATGACTAAGACAAGGACAACGAAAACTGCGCCGCCTGAGAAGATTCTGGTCGAGCGAGTTCAGACGGGCGTGCGTTTGGAAAAGCGCCTGCTTAAGGTCCTGAAGGGACTGGCTGAATACCACGATATGACGCTCGGCGATCTGCTGGAAGGCATCGTGCTGCATGCGTTTGACGGCCGGCATCCGTTTGGCGATGAAACCCGCCGCCGCATCGCCGACCTCAAGCGGATCTATAAATTGGATCTGGGCGCCGACGCGAGCCATCGGTTGCTGGAAGTTGAGGACCAGCAAACCAAAGCAGCGTCGAAGCACGCCCGGCAAAAACGGAAGAGATGAGTACGCCGATGACAGATGAAGAGTTGATCGAGCGCTTTGAGAATTGCACGCTTTCAGGCGCCAGCTTTCATCACCCGGACCACGTCAAGGTCGTGTGGTTGTATCTGCGCTGCAATTCAGTACTGGAAACACTCGGCAGGTTTTCCGCAGGCCTAAAACGGTTTGCCACCGCAAACGGGAAGCCCAGTCTCTATCACGAGACAATCACCTGGGCCTACGTTTTTCTAATCAATGAACGAATGCGGCGAAGTGGGCGTGAACAAAGCTGGACGGGGTTTATCGAATCAAACGCCGACCTCTTTGATTGGCAGAACAGCATTCTCAAGTCTTATTATCAGGACGATACCCTCCGCTCTGAAGTGGCCCGCAGAGTATTTGTGTTCCCGGATAAGCTTTCCACTCACTCGTCCATGTCAGAGTCGTAGACCATCGATCCACGAAGCTTCACGAAACGACTCGAATTTGGTTTTGAGACTTCAGGCGAGTTCGTGGATCGCCCTCGTCTTGGTCGGGCTGCCCGGTTGTGACGATCAACGAAGTGCCACAGCGCCAACCCCTCTCGTCCTCCCTTGAGCACACTATCAACGCGTAGAGTTCTTCGGATTCGGGAGGTTACTGATGAATAGAACGAAACGCCAGGTTGAATTTGGTAAGCACCCTGACGACGGCCTGCGCTTGTCGGTCCGTCTGGTTTTGGCGGCCGCAATTATCGTCGTTTGTGCCGGCGGGATTTTCGCGCAGACCTCGATAGTTACGACTGCTCCACCAGCAGGAGACACCGGTACGCGGCCACGAAGATTCACGACTGAAGAGTTGAGCGTCAAGCGCCCGGCGATGCGGACCGAGCGGCGCGTCTTTGTGCGTTCGAAGTCTCTGCTGGTCCGCGCCGCGGTCGTCGAGGATAAGTTACTCAAGCGGCCGGAGTTTCGCCAGCTCGGGTTTGTGCTCACCCGCGACGAATCCGATGCTGATCTGATTCTCGATCTGCGGCATGATCTGTTTACGATGTATGTGTTCATTGTCGTAGACGCCAAAACGAGCATCGTGGTAATGGGCGGAAAACTCAGTTCACTTGGCGGTACGGTGGCGGGAAAAGTCGCCAAGCGATTTGTGAAAGAAATGCCGGTGCCGGCCGGGCCTTAGGTTAATTCAAGGAGAGTTAAGCCCACGCGCGATGTGCGCAGCCCCGACGTGCGTTGTTCTCCAGCAGCGCGATCGACTCCGGGAAAGAAACTACGGCTTCGACTTGCGATCTTCTACGATCTGATTGATTAGGTTCTGCAATCCGGGGTTTAGGGTGCTGTCCATCTTGAGAGCCGTCTCAAATTCCTGTTGGGCGGTGGCGTCGCGGCCCTGCAATAACAGAATTATCCCTCGATTCGCGTGCGCCTGTGCGTTTTGAGGATTCAGTTCGATGGTCTTGCCAAAGTCGCTGATCGCGCCGTCCAGATCTCCTCTCGCGCCACGCAAAATGCCCCGTTCGTAGAAGGCATCGGCGTCTTTCTCATCGATCTCCAGTGCCTTTGTGAAGTCTGCGATCGCTCCATCGAGATCCCCTTTTTTCTTCCGAGCGAAGGCGCGATTGTAAAAAGCGAGAAAACTGCGCGGATTAAGTTCGATGGCCCTGGTGTAGTCGGCCAGGGCGCCGTCCGGGTCGCCCTTACGCATGCGCGCATAGCCGCGGCCGACAAACTCCTTTGCCTGTTGCGGACTGAGTTCGATAGACCTGGTGAAATCGCTGATTGCGCGATCGTGCTCGCCCTTATCATCCAAGGCGATGCCGCGGTTGTAATAGGCGTCCGCATACTTGTCATTCAGTTCGATGGCTTTCGTGTAATCGGCTATCGCTCCATCACGGTCGCCCTTGTCTTTTCGAGCGGCGCCGCGGTCGAGATATGCTTCGGCAATAGGATCGAGCGCGATCGCTTTGGTGAAATCGCTGATCGCTCCGTCATAATCAGCCTGGCGCCTCCGTAGCAGCCCGCGGTTGAAATATGGCGCGGAGTAGTTGGGATCGAGCTCGATGGCCCGGTTGAAATCCACCAGCGCGCCGTCCAAATCACCCGCTGCCAATTCTTTAGTGCCGCGGTTGAGGTGGTCGATCGCCGCGCGACGATTAACCTGCGAGCGAGTAACAACGACATTCAGCAGGAAGCACAAAAGCAGGAATGGCAGCGAGAAACGGCGCATGTCTTTTCTGGGCAATGTTCTACTTTGATTGACGGTGTTTCGGAGTACCGACTTCAGTCGGGTTTTGATTAAGCACGAAAGAACCCAACTGAAGTCCGTACGCTAAACGCCGTGAAATTACGACACCACTCTTTGCCGTTCACGCTTGACTCAACTGGCTCCCGATCTGCGCCGCTACCCGGGCGTTGTTCTCGAGCAGCGCGATGTTCGCGCGCAGGGTCGCACCTTCGCTCAACTGGGCCATGCGCGCGAGTAAGAAGGGCGTGAGATCGCGCCCGCTAACGTTCGACTGTTCCGCGTCGGCCAGAGCCTGATCGAGGATCTTTTTCAGCGCTTCCACGGGCACCTCTGCCGCAACCGGAACTGGAACAGTAACGAGCAAAGCGCTCTCGACGCCCAGCTCGCGTTGGGTTCTGAAAAGCTGCGTGACTTCTTCAGGTGAGTCGCCGCGCACATCGACCGCCAGACCGCTGCGGCGCGAATAGAACGCCGGCATTTCGTCACAGCCATAGCCGACGACGGTGATGCCATAGGTTTCCAACCACTCGCGCGTCGCCGGCAGATCCAGAACGATCTTCGCTCCAGAGCAAACTACAATCATCGGCGTGCGCGCCAGTTCAGGCAGATCGGCGGAGACATCCGGCAGCGAGCCGCGATGCACGCCGCCAATGCCGCCGGTAGCAAAGATCTTTATGCCGGTGCGGTGCGCAATCCGCATTGTCGAAGCCACGGTCGTGGCTCCATTCCATGCCCGCGCCACGGCGATCGCCAGATCGCGCGTACTCAGCTTCCTGATGTCATCGCTGCTGGCGAGCTGTTCCAGTTGTCCCTGGTCTAGTCCCACACATAGTCTTCCACTGAGCACCGCAATGGTCGCCGGAATCGAACCTTCCTGACGAACAATTTGTTCCAGGCGCTGGGCGGTCTCCAGATTCTGCGGCCGCGGCAGGCCGTGCGCGATCACGGTTGATTCAAGTGCCACGACCGCGCGATTCGCCGCGAGTGCTGACGCGACTTCAGGACTGGGTTTTAGGAAATTGCGGTAAGACATGGTTGATGATAATGAGCGAGCCTCCTCAGTTGCGGCTATGCCGCCCGATGTGCGGAAAGGCTCTGCCTTTCCGGTCAAGTTCTAAATTACCAAGGGGCTACGCCCCGCGCTCTTGTTCGAGGCGTAGCCTCTCAAATAAGAGAAATGCGTTTCGGAAAGCCGGAGGCTTTCCGCACATCAGACGGCATAGCCGTGACGAATCTTCCGGTTTCAAGCTGAGACAGATCACGAAGCATCTTCGGTTTCCGGCGGTGGCGCGGCCAAACTCCCCGCTCCCTCCTTATGTAACCTGAACACCGTCCCGCCACCGTCGCGCTTCGCCCACTCAACCTCGGCATCGATCATGCTCGCGCGGGCGCTAATGTTGGCCACGCCCCGACCCGGTTTTTTCTTAGCCTCGCCCCGATCAAAACCGCGCCCGTCATCTTCAATTCGCAAATCAAACGCGCCGTCACTGGTTACGTTGGCGCTCATCTTAACGTGCTTTGCGTTTGCATGGCGGCAGATGTTGCTCAAGGCCTCCTGGGCCATGCGATAGATTTGGATTTGCATGCTCGCCGGCAAACTCAGTCTTTCATCCAAAGTATCATCACACACAAACTCATACTCGAACTTACAATCGGGTGCAGCGTGTTCCACCGCGTGGGCCAAAGCAAACTGCAAAGCAGCCGAAAGTCCGACGTTCTCCAGCGCCGACGGGCTCAGGTCTTCACAGATGCGACGCACTTCCTGCGAGATCAATTCGATTTCCGAACGCAGCGCGCCCGGCGCCGAAGGCGCGCGATTGGGACGTACGGTTTCTCTACCGTTGGCCGGAAGTTTATCCACCAGCAGCGCCAGGTTTCTTAAGTCCGCCAACGTCTGATCGTGCAAATCGCGCGCGATGCGGCGGCGTTCGGTTTCCGTTTCATTCGCCAGTTGCAAACGCGCATCGGCCAATTCGCGGTTCGCCGAAGCCAATGCGGCGCTGGTGCGATTAATGCGCCGGTTCTGGAAATAACCCCAGCCTAAAGCGATCAAGGCGAACAACAACAGGACGCCGAGGGCGGTGGAGGTCCACGGGAAAGGTGCTCGGGCCACGGTGAACTCGAACGAGAGCGGCGTCGCCGGGGTCAGGTCTTTGGTAAACGCTCGGGCCAAAACCTTGTACGTACCGGGTTTCAGTTTTTCCATCGCGAACTGAGAATCGTGCGACAGTTTCTCTCTGATGACCTTTCCGGAACTGTCAGAGAGCGCGAAGGCATATTGAAACTGCTCGGGAAATGTGCGACTGCTGATCGCCGTGACATCCACCAGCAAACTGTTTTGTGGATAATCAAGCTGCAAGCCGGAACGCAGTTCCTGCTGTTCATGAATGCGCTGGCTGATGATGCGCGCCGGCAACACCGTCGGCGCGATGTGTCCCGGCTCGTACCGCACCAGACCTCGATTGGTCCCGGCGATGACACTCTCGCGGCCATCTTTGCTGCGTTCCGACAGCACTGCGAAGACACGCTGCGAAGGCAACCCCTGTTCAACATCCAGCCGCGAGATGATGGCCCCGAATTGATCATCGAGCGCCACTTTCAGCAAGCCATTGCCGACGGTGGCGCACCAGACTTGCCGGCGTGAATTGTCCGCGACGACCGCGACCATATGAGCATTGACACCTGGAACGATCTCTTTCAATTGACCGGCTTGAAATAAGTAAAGCCCCTTGTCTGTGGCGAGCCAGGTGTCTGACCCTTCAGAAATGATCGACCAGATCGCGCCGCCTCTTAGTTTATCGAGCGCGCTTTCCGTCGTTGTCTGCTTGCCATCGAAAAAGAAAACGCCGGCACTGGCCGTGCCAATCATCAAACGGCCGTTTGCGTCGGCGCCGAGACTCGTGACGTCACGCTGGTGCTCATCGGCATTCGCATCCGGCCACACCAGCGAACGTCGCGGGCCATCCAGTTTTTCCACCCCATAGCCGAACGTGGCGACATACGTTGCGCCGCCGGTATTGGCGATCGCCCGCACGCTGTCGCTCTGCGGCGAGCTGTCTTCCGCGCCCACGCGGGTAAAACTGATTTCATTTGTCGCTGCTGTAGCAAAGAGTCCGCTGGCCGTTGCTACCAGCACGCGTCCGCTCTTGTCTTCATTAATGGCAAAGATTATCCGGCGACCGAGTTCCGGAATTGCGCGCCAGTGACGGGTGTCCAGGTCGAATGTGAACAAGCCTGAATTCGTGCCGGCCAGCAGATGCCCACGCGACGTGCGCCATAACGCGCGCACGTAATTCGCGCCCGGATCGTCGGAAATGTTTTCCGCGCGCATCGCGTGCGGATCGTAACGGCAGACGCCTTTGTCAGTGGCGAACCAGACGACTTCCTCGGCATCGACGAAAACGCCGAAGATGTGATCGGAACGGAGCGCGCCGCCGGTGCCTTCAAAGGTGAAATGCTCGATCGACTTCTCGCCCTGGAAATGAAACGCACCGCGGCCGTCGGTGGCGACCCAAATATCGTCGCGCGATCCGCGGGTGATCGCAGTCACGGGGCCGGTCGCTGCGTTGACCTTCGCCGGCTTCAGCGGATCGCCATTATCAAAAAGTCCGCTCTCTTCGGGGCGCGCGCGGGAGCCTGTCCAAAGACGTCCCTGCGAATCGACTGCCAGCGCGTTGATGAAGTAGCTGCGCACTTTGCTGACCACGTCCCTGGCTTCGCCACCTTGGATCAGGATCAGGCCACGGCTTTGAGTGCCGGCATAGAGTTTTTCACCGACCAGGGCCAGACTGGTGATCTTCAAAGGCCCGGGATGGTCCTTGTCCGAGCTTTGCAGAGGCTGATCGGGAATCGTTCTTACCACGAAGCTCACACCCTCATTTCCCTCGCCCGATCGATTCGTTGAACTAACCGTGGCTGGTTGCTTTACCTGACAATCGAATATTTGTCCGCTCTCGCTGGCCATCAGCGCGCGGCCTGGTTGGGGCGTGATGATGCTGGTGATCACTTTGCCGGCGGTTTCTTTGATGGGTTCAAACCTGGCATTGGCCAGACGCGCCGCGCCATTGTCGGTCCCAATCCATAGCCCGCCCTGTTCATCTGCTTTCAGCGCCAGGATGCGGCCGGGTGGCAACCCTTCAGCGTTGATCGCGTTCGTGCGCCGCCCGTCATAACGCGCCAGCCCGCCGTCAGTCGCAAACCACGTCACGCCAAATTCCGTCTGCGCAATAGCGTGCGTGCGATCCGATGGCAAACCATGAAACGACGTCACCGCGCCCCATTGATGCAGGTTAGGCGGCGGTGTTGGCGACGGTGAAGGCGAGGGCGCCGGCGTCGGTTGAGCTTGAGGCGAGGGCGTTTCGCTTTGCGAGAAGACGCGGGGCAGTAGCCCGACCGTCAGGGAGGGCGCTAGCGCGAGCAGAAAGAAAGTGAGCAGTGAGCGGTGAGCAGTGAGCAGTGTCAGGAATCCTAGTCGCGCATGGAGACCCGCAGGGCCGAAATGAAATAGCCACGGCCGTGAGGCCGTGGATCGTGTTTCAAGAAAACTCGACTGAGGCCCGAAGGGCCGACATGAATCTGTGCCGCGCCTTCGGCGCTTGCCCGAAAACCCAAAACGCCAAAACCACGCCCTTATGGGCGTGGCTATTAAATGCCGGTCCTGCGGGCGTCGATGCGCGTCCCCTTTCATGTTACTTATCGCTTCGTCTTCCCCGCATCCTTCTTCTGCTCTTCGCTAAACTTCTTCTGATCCCGCTCGATCCAGCCTTCCAACTCCACCGCCGCCTTTTCCAACTCATCGTTATTCAGCAGGCCGCGGCGCAGCGCTTCGAAGAAAGCGCGCGTACGGACGTTGTAAGCAAGCTTTTCGTAAGCTTCGTTCGGCGTGCCTTCGGGCAGCGAGGTGAAAAGTTTTTCGTAGAGCGTGGCCAAACGGCTCTCAACCCCGCGCAATGAAAGACTGCATTTGCGCGCAATGGCCCAGTTCGAAAGACCGAGCGCGAGATAGTAAAGCGCTTCCGCTTCGAACTCAGTCAGCAACGGCCGCTTGAACGAATCCTTGAACGCCGGATCGATCATGTCGGCGCCGTCTTCCAGGACCGCGGCGACGAAACGCAGAAAGCGCGACTCGGGATTGTTCTTGTGAATAAAGCCGTAGGCCGGCGGCGGATCGACCGACTTCACGATCTTACGAATCTCGTTGATATAGATCTCGTGCGGAAACTGCGTCCAGAAAATGATTCGCGCCGCGGGGTACTCGCGCCAAATAGCCCGCGCTGCTTTCACGCCGGAAAGCTTTGGCATCTGAATATCGAGGATGCAAACTTCGGGTTTGTTCTTGAGCGCCAACGCAACCGTCTCTTCACCATCACTGGCTTCGAGGATCGGTTGGTGCGCCGGAAAGTCACGCTCGAGTATCTCGCGCAGGTAAGCGCGCTGGGCCACGTTGTCTTCGGCGATTAGGATGGACATGACCAGAGGTTAGCGATTGAGTGTCTTCTTGTAAATATAGCGATAGACCGGATGGGCTTTGAGCACATCCTGCATATCAGACCTGATCTTGGCTTTGTCGGGTAACTTGCAAGTCTCTTCAAAGAACTTCCAGCCGCGTTGCTCTTCTCCGGCAAAAATGTAATCCAACACTACCGACATGAGATCCCCGAGACGTACTTCGTGCTCACTCTGTGATCGGAATTTCTTTTCTGCTTCTGCGATGTCTTTCAAAAGGCAATCCTTGAATAGTGGGTTGGCCGGAAGGTATCGTCCTTGTTCACCGTCGAACTTGAACACAATGCCCGGCAAGGGAGTTTCGCTTGTGGTCAGCCGACTCTTTTCAAAGCCGTAGAAGCGAGTGATGGGAACCTCTATCTCGTAAATTCCGTCGCCATCGAGGTCTGAAACCCTCAGGTCATCGCCTTCTCGACCGACGCCAAACTTCTGGCCATCGAAGATGATTTTCGCATCCTTTGCGAAATCCACTACCCACTGTCTACCGCCTTTGGGAACGTCCTGAGAAATGATCAGTTGCTTCCGCCCATTGTCTAAGAGTGAAAAGAATCCCATCTCCGTCGCGTTGCCCAGGCCGAAGTACACACCCGCATCAAATGTCGCGATCACCTTGCCTCGACGACTGATTGTCGCGTAGGAAACGTTCACCGGTGACGAGGGACCGTACTCCGGCGGAGTGTCCACTCTGACCTTCTTGTTTACCTTTTGAACTACGTAACCGCGATGAGTGAGGGTCTGAATGTCAGCGATGATGCTCCCAGCCTGAACTCCTTCAGCGGAGTTTCCACACTTAGCATTGATTTGCGTCGAGGACGTTGACTCGTTTGCCGCGCTTAGCTTTTCATTCGGAACCGAATTGCCCGGCGACTGTGAAATCAAAGCGCTGAGAACAGCGACAGCCGCAACGCCGAAGATAATTGAGATCATTCGCATCATGACCATTCCTTTTTAGCTTGCCGTCCTGTCCCCGACAATGTGGCTCGCCACACTTGCGCACGCGGCTGCGCCGCCTGATGTGCGGAAGGCCTTCGGCCTTCCGTGGCCGAAAAAGTTAATGATTAAGCACATTGGCGAGGCTCAGCCTCGCCAATGTGTAAGAGAGGGAAAACAACTCCTCCGGAAAGGCAGAGCCTTTCCGCACATCTGACGGCAGAGCCGCGAATCTTACGGTGCCGATGGCCTTGGCCCCGTAGGGGCCGAATGTTTATAGCTCCGTCGATTCAAGAATTCTACAAGCTCCTTTAGGAGCGGAATGTGGTTGATGAACTGCGAGATGTTCCGCTCCTAAAGGAGCTTTGAGTTCATTTGGGATAACCGGTGCTATAAACATCTCGCTCCTAGCAGAGCGAAAACAAGACGATGCGTTCGCGCATCGGGCGGCGCAGCCGCCGAAGAACTCACTTTCTGTATTCGCCCGCTTTGTGATAAATCTCTACGACATGAAACCACGAAGAGTCTTCCGATCACTGCTGATTTCGTTTCTGATTCTTTCCTGCTTCTCATTTGCGATTCCCATCGGCGCGCAACGCACGACACAACCGGCGCAGTCGCGCGCCCGCTCAACCCGCGATGAAGCGCTTTGGCAAAAAGCTCTGGCGATTCACCGGCGGGCGATCGTCATCGACACGCACAATGACGTCACCACGCCGATGACGAACGATGATTATGATCTCGGCGGCACGCCGCCGACTCCTTATCGCACCAGCATCGCTCGCATGAAGCAGGGCGGGGAGACCGCGGAATTCTTTTCGCTTTATATCAAGCCCTGGTACGTGGCGCATGGCGGCGCGGCGCGGCGCACGCTCGACATGATCGATTCGGTCTATCGCGCGGTTGAGCGCCATCCGAACGATTTAATGTTTGCCACGACCTCCTCCGACATTCGCCGCGCCAAAGCGCAGAACAAAATTGCCTGCCTGATGGGCATTGAAGGCGGACACGCGATCGAAAACTCGCTGCCGGCGTTGCGTGAGTTCTATCGCCTCGGCGTGCGTTACATGACGCTGACCTGGAACAACACGAACGACTGGGCCGACGCTGCGCGTGGTGAAAGAAAGCACAACGGCCTGAGCGACTTTGGCAAGGAAGTTGTACGCGAGATGAATCGTCTGGGCATGCTGGTCGATGTCTCGCATGTATCGGACAAGACGATGAGCGACGCGCTGGATGTATCGAAAGCGCCAATCATTGCTTCGCATTCTTCAGCGCGCGCTCTGAGCAACGTGCCGCGAAACATTCCTGACGATCTGCTGCGCCGCATCGCGAAAAACGGCGGCGTGGTGCAGATAAATTTCTACAGCCTGTTCGTCGACCAGAAGACCGTCGCACCGCAGAGTGACGAGCGCGGGCAGAAGTTGAAAGCCCAACAAGAATCGCTCAGCGTCAAGTACGCGGACGATCCGGAACGCCTGGCCGAAGAGAGTGACAAGCTGGAAGCGCAATACCCGTTGCCCCCTCTGCCGCTTTCCAGGCTCATCGATCACATCGATCACATCGTGAAGGTCGCGGGCATCGATCACGTTGGCCTGGGTCCGGACTTCGACGGCGCCAACGATTTTCCCGAAGGCGCGCGGGACGTTTCGATGTTTCCGAATATTACTTATGAATTGTTGAAGCGTGGTTACAGCGAACAGGACATAGACAAAATACTCGGCGGGAACTTCCTGAGGGTCTTTGCCCAGGCCGAACTGGTCGCGCGTAAGATGAGCCGATCGATCAGCGGCGGCGGGAGTACGCGACGGATTAATAAGTGAGTATCCGCAGATTACGCAGATTACGCAGAGCCAGAAAAGGAAGGGACCTTGAAGGGCAGAAGAAGAATCGCAGGTTCAATCAACTGCTGTTTGCTGGGTGATTGAATCTGCGACATCTGCGTAATCTGTGGAAAAATCCTATGCCCGCCGGAATCTACATACACATTCCTTTCTGCCGTTCGCGTTGCTCTTACTGTGACTTCGCTACGGGAATGTATGAGGGCGAGTTGGCAGAGCGTTACGTGCACGCTCTTACCAGCGAGATTGCGAAGTGGAGCGAAGTCGAGACGCCGTCTGCCGCAGATACGATTTACTTTGGCGGGGGAACTCCTTCACTGCTGACGCCGGCTCAGATCGCCCGGGTACTGAAAGCCGTCCACGACCGCTTTGAGATAGTTGAGGGCGCGGAAGTGACGATGGAGATGAATCCGGCGAGTATTGTCTCTGCGCCGCCTCGGCGTTCTCTGCGTCTCGGCGGTGAAATGGAGACCGAGAACTCTCACCGCAGAGACGCAGAGGTCGCCGAGACTACGCAGAGGAATGCAGTTGAGTCGGCTAACGACGAGAACCCTGAACTGTCGAGTGAAAAGCTGCGTGACTTTCGCCGGCTCGGAATCAATCGCGTCAGTTTTGGCGCCCAGACCTTCGATGACCGCGAACTAAAGCAACTCGGCCGCACGCACACCGCGGCTGACATTCCTTCGACCTTTGGTCGTTTAAGAGAAGCCGGTTTCGAAAACATCAACTTTGATCTGATCGCCGGCTTGCCCGGACAGACGCTCGCAGGCTGGAAAAGAAATCTCGCTGAAGCTTTGAAACTGCGACCCGATCATCTATCGCTTTATCTGCTGGACGTGCATGAAGGCACGCCGCTCGCAGATCAAATTCGTAGCGGCATGCGGCCGACGCCCGACGACGATCTCGCAGGCGAAATGTACCAACTCATGTTGGACGAAGTCGGCGCCGCCGGCTACGAGCATTATGAGATCTCGAATTTCTCTTTGCCCGGATTTCAGTCGCGTCACAATACGAAGTATTGGAGCGGCGCTCCTTACTATGCCTTTGGTTGTTCGGCGCATTCGTACGATGGCTCGCGGCGACGCTGGGCCAATGACCGCGATGTCGCAAAGTATGTTGATTTGATCGAGAGCCAACAGGCGCCGGTTGTTGAGCGAACGGATCTGAAGGAAGAGGACGCGCGTTCGGAGTCGATATTCCTCGGGTTGCGTTTGATGCGCGGCTTGGATTTGGAAGACTACCGGAGGCGGTTCGGAGCCGATCTGCAGGATCGATACGCAGCGGATCTTGATCATCTGCTCGATGCCGGACTAATTGAGATCGATGAAGGCTGGATGCGACTTACCACGCGCGGTGCCCTGCTGTCGAATGAAGTATTTGCAGTGCTGGCGTGAGAGGGTGCGGCTACGCCGCCTGATGTGCTGAGAGGCTGTGCCTTTCCGTGGACAGGTTTTCCATTTGCCGTCGAGGCTGCGCCTCGACGAAATCTGAGGCATAGCCTCAAAAAAGCTTCCTTGAAAGTCTTGCCGGAAAGTCAGAGGCTTTCCGCACATCAGACGGCATAGCCGCAGACGAAATCACAGACCGAAGTCTGCGCTCCCTTCTAAATCTGATGACTGAGCAACCCATCCCTCAGCTTGGGCTCGAACCAGGTTGATTTAGGCGGCATGATCTCACCGGCATCCGACACGCGCAGCAAATCTTCGATCGTAGTCGGATACAACGAGAACGCGACCGCCGCTTTACCGTCATTCACCAAGTTCTCCAGCTCCTCAGTCCCGCGAATTCCGCCCACGAAATCAATTCGCTTGTCAGTGCGCACGTCCTTGATGCCGAGAATCGGATCGAGCAGACGATTCTGTAAGATGCTTACATCAAGCGACTCAACCACGCCAGATGGTCTTGTGGCATCGCTCGGCAACGTTAGCCCGTACCAACCGCCATCAAGATACAGCCGCCATCGACCGCGTTCTTCGGGAGACGGCGAAGCATTGTCGGTGACCGTAAAACTCGCGCGCACGCGGGCAAGAAACTCGTCCGGCGACAATCCATTCAAATCGCGCACGATGCGGTTGTAAGGAAGGATCTGCAACTGTCTATCGGGAAACAGGACGCACTGAAAGAAGTTGTATTCTTCGTTGCCAATAAAGGAAAAGCTGCTTTCCTTCAATTCCGCGCGGGCGCGGCTGGCGCTGGCTGCGCGATGATGGCCATCAGCGATGTAGAGATAAGGAACTTCGCTGAAAGCTGCGACCAGCGGATC
Organism: Blastocatellia bacterium; assembly: GCA_003168335.1. Lineage (GTDB taxonomy): Bacteria > Acidobacteriota > Blastocatellia > Pyrinomonadales > Pyrinomonadaceae > UBA11740. The sequence continues at coordinate 37,384 of PMSM01000003.1, forward strand.
ATAGGCCGGTACGCGCCAGATGGTGTGACGGATGTCATCGTTGGCCACAAAATCATACAGCGGCGGATTACCGACGAGCGCGTCCGCAATCAGCGAACTAATTTCAGGCCGGTCGCGGTAGGTCAGGAACACCGGTCCGGTCTGCGCCCGCAGCACCATTATGTGGCGTGTGCGATCGTCTTCTTTGTCACGCCGCGTGCGTTCGTGTTTGCGAATGACGTTGCGGTCATATTCATCCACCGAACAGCACGCCACCACTCCAATCTGTTCGTGCTTACCCATGATCAGACGATAGAGATAAAGGCTCGGCGTTTCTTCCGTCTCGAGCGGACATTTGGTGATCAGGTTGGCAAAGTTGTCGACGGCTTTGGTATAGACCTCGTCGCTGTAGACGGGAGTGCCTGCGGGCAAATCGATTTCGGGGCGCGAGACATGCAGAAAGCTCCAGGGGTTTCCCGAGGCCAGCGTGCGGGCTTCTTCGGTATTGACGACGTCGTAAGGGACCGCGGCGACCTGCGCCGCGCGCTCGGCTTGCGGACGAAGAGCATGGAAAGGACGAATGATGGCCACGCGTTGCTCCTGAAGAATTAGATTATTTAGAGCAGGTAAGACTAAACCGTGTGAGAGTTGATTTGCAAAGCAGTGAGGTCTTCACTGCTGGTACGGTTTACGTTGTAGGGCGAATCAACCCGTCGCTGGGAGCGCGGCCGTCCCGTCCGCACCGCGCCGCAGGCGCGAATAGCCTGCGCCAAATAGTAAGAAGCTTTACCAACTGACTTTTTTTCGCGCTTCGCGCTCAGTGCGGACGGGACGTCCGCGCTCCCGGCAATACAGTTCCTGGTTCCGGTTGAGGGCGAGAGCACTCGAGCCAGGATCAGTTCATGCCTTACAATGCTTTCGATGTCATCAACTGACGAACTCAACCGGAAACTCCGCGAACTCGATGCCGAATTTGATCGAGAGATGCTCGCTCGTGGATTTGATCCTGCCCAGGCCGAAAATGTCGCGCTGCCATCGCACCTCGCCGCGCTTTACAGTGAACGCGAGAGGATCAAAGCGGAGCTTGAAGAATCAGAAGGGAAAACCGATGACCGAGATTGAACGGTTGCGATGTTGAAGAAGGGCCTAAGTTGATTATCCGCAGATTACACAGATTACGCAGAACAGCAAGAACGAAAGAGAGCTAGCCACAAAAAGGCACCTGAAGCACAAAAGGAAATCTCGCTCATTCGTTCCTGCGCTTTCTTGTTTCTCTTGGTGGCTTGGTTTTGTTTCTGCGTAATCTGTGTAATCTGCGGATAAGTCACACCGGAGTGCGTCCGAACTCTTTCAGCAGCGGCGCCAGATTCTTGATTACCATTTCGTGCGCGGCGCCGTTGGTAGCCACGATCCCATTCTGATTATCGATCCGCACGCCGTTGTAGCGCAGCGGCTGCCCGAATAGATCGGTCAAGCGACCGCCTGCCTCCGCCAGAATTGCCTCTGGCCCACAAGTGTCCCATTGCTTCGTGCTCGGCGAAAGATGAAAGTAGAGATCGGCTTGCTGTTCGGCAATCAAACCGACCTTCACGCCCACTGATCCGCGCCGCATTTCTTTCTTAAAACCAAACGCACTGACGACTTGTTCCATGCGCGGACTGCGATGCGAGCGGCTCGATGCCAAGACCATTTCACCGGGTTTGGTCTGTTTTGAGACCGACATGCGCGCCGCCGCGTTGTCTTCGTCTTCGATCCACGCGCCGCCGCCGCGCACCGCGCGATAGAGAACTTTGCGCGTGGGTTGATAAACCACGCCCAGAACGCTCTCGCCTCCGACGGCGAGCCCGATTTGCACCGCGAAATCTCCATCACGAGCAATGAAGTTTTTCGTCCCGTCCATGGGATCGATCAACCACACTCGATCTTTCTCCAGCCGGCGATCACTGTCGGTCGACTCTTCGGCGAGCATGCCGTCCTCCGGAAATTCCGCTTGCAGCCGGTCGACGATTAGTTCATTCGCCTCGCGATCGGCGGCAGTGACCTCTTCGAGTTCGTCGAGGGCGTTAACCTTCTGCTCGATCAGAAAAGGACTGTAATAGTGCTTGAGCAAGACCGCTCCCGCGGCCCGCGCGAGCTCGATAGCGACCTGAAGCTCACGAGTGAATCCTGATTCGGACTTATCTGCTTTCATCAATGTCTATTTCCCGAGCCACCGCTCGCACGACCTCAACGGTAATATCTATATCCGCGCGGGTGGTGCGAAAGTTTATGATGCAGGCACGCAGGGCAAACTTCCCGCGCAACATAGCATTTGACAAGTAAGCTCGCCCGCTGCGCTGCACGTCATGCATGATCCGCTCGTTCAGGCGATTTAACTCCGAGTTAATGCGATCGCGCTCTTCATGATCCTTCGCGGCTGCGAGTCGCGCGCGCAGACGAGGCGGCCGGTACCGAAAGCAGCAGATGCTCAGTTCTACCGGAGCCAGTAACTCAAAATCTTCCGCGGCCTGCACTCGCTCGGCCAGGTACTCAGCCATCGCTATATCGTCCGCGATGGCGTCGGCGACTCGTCGCGCGCCGTAGTATTTGAGCGTTAACCAAACCTTAAGTGCACGAAACCGGCGCGACAGCTCGATACCATAATCCCAGAAAGCGAAGCTTTCCTCAGCTTGCTCGTGCACTTTGATATAGTCCGCCTCCATCACAAACGCTCGCCGCGCCGCAGTCGGATCGTGAAACAGCAAGCAGCCACAGTCGACCGGTGTATAAAGCCACTTGTGCGGATCGAGAGAGATCGAATCAGCCATTGCCAGGCCCGCAAAACTCGCGCGCTTCTCAGCGACCATAGCAGCCGGTGCTCCATACGCACCATCGATGTGAAACCATAAATCGTACTCGCGAGCCACGCCGGCAATTTCTCCGAGTGGATCGATTGCTCCTGAAGCTGCGGTTCCCGCGCTCGCAATCACGCAGAAGGGCCTGAGGCCATTTTGTTTGTCGCTCTCGACAGCTTCCCGCAGCGCGCGTATGTCCAGGCGAAAGTGATCATCCGTGGGCAGCAGGCGGACGTGGCGGTGACCTAAGCCAAGAATATCTGCTGCCTTGGGGATTGAAAGATGAACCTGGTCCGATGCATAGACGGTCATCGGGGCGCCGTCGTTCCAAAGCCCTTCAGACGCAGTCTGCGGCCCTGACTTCACCCGATGCGCGATCAGCAGCGCCGTAAGGTTCGCCATTGAACCACCACTGGTTAAGATTCCATGCGCGGCCTCGTCGAAACCAATTAGCGAGCCCAGCCAGCGAACAACTGTTCGTTCGATCTGCGTTGCCGACGGAGCTGAACGCCATGAAGTCACGCTGGGATTGACGGCTGACGCCAACAGGTCGGCGAATGCGCCCACCGGGGTTGAAGGTGAAGCTACATAGCCGAAAAACCGCGGGTGTCCATTGTGACGAGTGCCCTCAATCATCTTTTGGCAGTCGCCGAGGAGATGCTCGAGCGGTTCTCCCTCAAGCGGGGGTGGTTCATTAAACGCTCGCTCGAGTTCTTCGCCGGTGGTATGCGGGAAGACCGGCCGTTGCGAAATGCCGGCGTAGTAATTCTGCACCAGCGCCACGAACTGTTCCGACAGATCACGCAACGCATCATGACTGATGTCGAGCGACGAGCGGCGCGACTTGGACTCTTCTTCGTTGAATCCAGCAGAAGTCATTTGATTTCACACAGAATTACCCGCACGGGCAAAGCTATCACATCGATATCATTTGATCTAAGTGTGCTTGCCGGGCGCGCGCGGCGCCGCGTATAGTCATCGCGTTAACTCTAATCGACTGATAGTTGGGAGCATTTCGACGAATGCCACTTGACGGCTGGGCGACGTTGGACGGCACGGCGCGCTATTGCGAGCGCTTCCGCGCGGTCGCGGCGGCAGATCACTTTCGGAAGCAGCAGGATCTTTGGTTCTCATCGATCGGTGTGGGCACTTATCTGGGCGACGCCGATAAGGAAACGGACGCTCGGTATGCGGAAGCGGTCACGCGCGCGGTCGAATTAGGCGCGAACGTCATCGACACGGCCGCGAATTATCGCTTTCAAAGAAGTGAACGAGCGATCGGCGCGGCGCTGCGAGAAGTAAGCGAGCGCGGATTTGCGCGCGCCGAGTTGGTGATTTGCACCAAGGGCGGTTATCTGCCCTTTGACGGTGGGCCACCGACCGACGTGCGGCAATACATCGAAGACAATTTCGTCAAGCCGGGAATCGCGAGTTTCGCGGATATCGCCGCCGGCGCGCACTGCATGACGCCGCGCTATTTGCAGAGCCAGCTTAGTCAGTCGCTCGCGAACATGAACTTGTCGTGCATTGACGTTTACTACGTGCACAATCCCGAGTCGCAGTTGTCCGAGGTCTCGGCCGAAGAGTTTTGGCAACGTTTGCGCGCGGCGTTTGAGTTTCTCGAACAGAGTGTTGCGAACGGCAAGATCAGAAACTACGGCGTGGCCACGTGGAATGGTTTTCGCGCCGAGCCGGACGCGGACGGGTATCATTCGCTGGAACGAATGGTGGAGATTGCGAAGGAAGTTGCCGGCGACGAGCACCATTTCCGGTTTGTTCAACTGCCGTTCAATCTGGCCATGCCCGAAGCGCTGTTCTTTCAAAATCAGAAACTCGGCGACGGGTACGCGAGCACGCTGCAAGCTGCGCACGCGTTCGGGATCACCGCAATCGCCAGCGGCTCGCTCTTGCAGGGCCAGGTAGCGCGCGGTTTGCCCGAGGAGATTCGTGTCCCGTTGGGCTCGCTGGCCACAGACGCGCAAACCGGTATTCAATTTGTGCGCTCGGCTCCGGGAATTACGACCGCGCTGGTGGGCATGAGCCAACGCGCGCACGTCGAAGAGAATTTACAGCTTGCTGCGGTTCCCCCGGCACAGCCCGACGATCTTCTGAACGTGTTCGATGAAGAGTGAACCAGGTGAGAACTGTTCGCGCTTCGCGCTCAGTGCGGACGGGACGTCCGCGCTCCCAGCGTAATGAGGTCAGTACCACCGGCGTAAGCGGGTGGGTCCTGGCGCGCGCTAACGCAAACGAATTTAGGATCTAAAACTCGAGATTGAAAAGATGCTAGTCCTAATCGCAGACAAATTCGAACCAGCGGGCCGCGATGGCTTGCAGGTGATCGGGTGCGAAGTTTCGTTTCAGCCTGATCTGAAAGACGAGGCCCTGGTCGAAGCGATCGCTAAGCACCAGCCTGATGTGCTGGTTGTGCGCGGCACGAAAGTCACCGAACCGATGCTGGCGGCCGGGCCTCTGAAGCTGATCGTGCGCGCGGGCGCCGGCTATAATACGATCGACGTGGCCGCCGCATCGCGCCGCGGGATTTATGTTTCCAACTGTCCCGGCAAAAATTCGATCGCGGTCGCCGAGTTGGCCTTCGCGCTGATCCTCGCACTCGATCGCCGCATCGCTGACAACGTGATCGCTTTGCGCGCAGGACAATGGAACAAGAAAGAATTCTCGAAAGCGCGCGGATTGTTTGGGCGGACGTTGGGGTTAGTGGGCTTGGGGAAGATTAGTCAGGAGATGATTCCGCGCGCCAGAGCTTTCGGTATGCCGGTCGTAGCGTGGAGCCGAAGTCTAACCAACGAAAAGGCCACTGAGTTGGGTGTCGAAAAAATGGAAACGCCGCTCGATGTCGCCCGAGCCGCGGACATCGTCAGTGTTCATGTCGCGCTCAACCCTGATACGCGCATGTTGATTGGCTCCGACTTTTTCAAAGCGATGCGCGAGGGCGCTTATCTCATCAACACTTCGCGCGGTGACGTTCTCGATCAAACGGCGCTGGTCGAAGCAATTAAGTCGAAAGGCATTCGCGCGGGACTCGATGTGTTCGCGATTGAACCGACTTCCGCCGTGGCGGAATTCACCGATCCGATCGCGAAAGAAGCGAGCGTTTACGGCACGCATCACATCGGTGCTTCGACCGACCAGGCGCAGGAAGCCATCGCCGCTGAGACAGTCCGCATCATTCAATCATTCAAAGAAACCGGCCAGGTGCCGAACGTGGTGAATCTGGCGCAGCGTACGCCGGCGACGCACCGTCTGGTGGTGCGTCATCGTGATCGGCCGGGCGTCTTGGCGCAGGTGCTCGACGCGATCAAAGCCGAACAGATCAACGTGCAGGAGATGGAGAACATCGTCTTCGAAGGCGCCGAAGCCGCGGTCGCGCGAATTAATCTGGATAAGGCACCGTCGCCGGCGACCTTGGATCGGCTGCGCGGATCGAACCCCGATATTATTGAATTGAACGTACTGGAAATAAGTTAGACGTAATCAAAAAAGTGATTGACTCTTAAGTCCCGCAGGGACGAACGAAAATAGCCCAGCGATTTATCGCTGGGTAGCGGCGCAAAAAAAAAGGAGCGGCAAGTTCCGTCAGGGACGAAAGGAAAGAACATCACAGGGTCCATTCTTTCAACGATGAATTGATCGCGTTTCTCGAAAAGCACGGAATTTCATATGAACGATGGATGCTTGATTAGTTCTTTCGTCCCTGTCGGGACTGGTTGTTTCTTTGCCGCATGTCCCCAGCGATAAATCGCTGGGCTATTTTCGGTAGCCCCTAGCGGGGCTAAAATGATGTTCACTTAGCGACTGTCGATGTGAAATTCATGAACACCACCCTCATCACCGGCGCGTCTTCAGGCATTGGCGAGGTGTTTGCCCGCAGGCTCGCCGCGGGCGGGCATAGTCTTCTGCTCGTCGCGCGATCAGAGGAAAAGCTGATCAATCTCTGCAATGAACTGGGACGAATCAAGAGCACTCGCGCGCAGTACGTCGCCATGGATCTTTCGGAACGGGATGCACCGGCGCGCCTGTTTGAAGAAACACAAAAGCGCGGGTTGGAGATCGACTTTTTAATCAACAACGCCGGCTTTGGTTCGATGGGTGACTTCGCCAAGCTCGATCCCCAGCGCGAGCTGGACATGATCGACTTGAACGTGCGCTCGCTGGTAGAGTTGACGCATCGTTTTCTCGTCCCTATGCGAGAAAGAAAGAGCGGCTCGATCATCAACGTCGCTTCGACCGCCGGATTTCAGCCCGTGCCTTTCATGGCCACGTACGCCGCGACGAAAGCGTTCGTGCTGTCGTTTTCCGAAGCGCTGTGGGAAGAGAACCGGCCGCATGGCGTGAAAGTGATGGCGCTCTGCCCTGGCGTTACCGATACAAATTTTTTCGAGGCTTCAAGGATGCAAAGACCACCCGCCCGCATTTCACAAACGGCCGCAGACGTGGTGGACACGGCCTTGCGCGGCCTGGCCCGCGGGAAGAGTTCGGTGATTTCGGGATGGACGAATTTCCTGATGGTCGAGTCTGAACGCCTGGCGCCGCGCTCATTAGTTTTACGCACGGCGGGAATGGTTTTGCGGAAAACGGTTGGCGGCAAAGAGTAAGTAACTCGCGGGACTGTTTAGAGTCGGGCTACTGCCCGACCGAGCGGGCCGTAGCCCGCTCCTAAACCTCATCGAGAGGAACGATAAACGATCATGACTGAACGAATCTTTAACTTCAGCGCCGGCCCGGCGGTGATACCCGTGCCCGTTTTGGAAGAAGCGCAGAGAGATCTGCTCGCGCTTCCCGGTGTCGGTATGTCGGTGATGGAGATTAGCCATCGCTCGAAAACCTTTGACGAGATCATTTCTGGCGCGGACGCCGGCCTGCGCGAGCTGCTCAACATTCCGAAAGATTACGCGGTGCTTTTTCTGCAGGGCGGCGCCAGTTTGCAGTTCGCGATGGTGCCGATGAATTTTCTGTCGCTCGACCGAAGCGCCGACTATGTCGTCACCGGCAGTTGGGGCAAGAAAGCAGTGAAGGAAGCGCAGAAGTTTGGCCAGGTGAATCTCGCGGCCAACACGGCCGACGGTGGCTTCACGCGCGTGCCGGCACAGGACGAACTGCAACTCGACCCGGGCGCCGCTTACGTTCACATCACCTCGAACGAAACGATCGGAGGCGTCGAGTTCAAGAGCGAGCCTGCAGTCGGCGATGTGCCGCTGGTCTGCGACGCTTCATCGAATATTCTTTCGCGGCCGATTCCGGTTGAAAAATACGGCCTCATCTATGCGGGCGCGCAAAAGAACATGGGCCCGAGCGGCGTGACGCTGGTAATCATGCGCGAAGATCTCTTGCCGCGGGTGCGCGAAGGTCTGGCCACGATGCTCGACTATCGCACGCACGTGAAAGACAAATCGCTGCACAACACGCCGAATACCTGGGGCATCTACATCATCAATCTGGTTTGCAAGTGGCTCAAAGAAAAAGGCGGTCTGGCGGCGATGCAGCGTGAGAACGAAGCCAAGGCCAGGCTGCTTTACGATGCGATCGACTCGACGGATTTTTATCGCGGTCACGCCGATCCGGATTCGCGTTCAAACATGAACGTGACGTTCCGCTTGCCTTCAGAGGATCTGGAAAAGAAATTCGCGAGTGAAGCTACGGCAGCAGGGATGGATGGCTTGAAAGGCCATCGCTCAGTCGGCGGCATTCGCGCGTCGATCTACAACGCTTTCCCGCGCGCAGGCTGCGAAGCGCTGGTTGGTTTCATGAAACAGTTTGAAGAGAAGAACGGGTAACCACAGAGGGCACAGAGAAGAAAAAGAAACTAATTCTGAGCCGTCAAGAGTCAGTGTGTTTCTCTCTGATTCCTTCGTGTTCTCTGTGGTAAAAGTACTCTAATGCTACTTTCGATCTTCGAGGGATTCTTAACTTGATGAAACGCTTATTGCTAATCTTACTGATCGCGGCGGCGCCGATTATTCTCAATTCGCGATCGGAAAATGCTTCCCCCCAAGACAATAATCTCGCGCTGCCTCAGGAAAAGCATCTGCGCAACATCCGTCAATTAACCTTTGGCGGTGAAAACGCCGAAGCATATTTTTCCAGCGACGGCAAGCAGCTAATCTTTCAGTCCACGCGCGACGGCCATGAGTGCGATCAGATTTATACGATGAATATCGACGGGTCGGACGTGAAGATGGTTTCGACCGGCGCTGGTCGCACCACCTGCGCGTACTTTTTTCCGGGCGACAAAACCATTCTTTATTCATCGACGCATCTGGGCGCGAAGCAATGTCCACCGCGTCCTGATTTTTCGCAGGGCTATGTCTGGGCGGTTTATGACACGTTCGATATCTTCACGGCGAAGCCCGATGGTTCGGATTTGAAGCAACTGACGAAAGCACCGGGCTATGATGCCGAGACCACGATCTCGCGCAACGGCAAGTTGGCATTCACTTCAAAGCGTGACGGCGACCTCGACATCTACACGATGGATCGGAACGGCAAGAACGTGAAGCGTCTGACCAACGAACTCGGTTACGACGGCGGTCCGTTCTGGTCTTATGACGGCAAGCAGATTGTCTATCGTGCTTATCATCCGCAGACCGAAAAAGAGAAGGCTGATTACATCGCGTTGCTGAAACAGAATCTGATACGTCCGACAACGCTGGAAATTATGGTGATGAATGCCGACGGGTCGAACAAACGGCAGGTGACTCATCTGAACAAGGCCAGCTTTGCGCCGTACTTCTTTCCGGACGGTAAGCGAATAATTTTCGCATCGAACGCCGCTGATCCAAAAGGCCGCGATTTCGATCTCTACAAGATTAACGTGGACGGCACGGGTTTGGAGCGCATCACTTACAACGACACGTTCGACGGCTTTCCGATGTTTTCACCCGATGGCAAGAAGCTGGTGTTCGCTTCGAACCGCAACGACAAAACGAAGGGCGATACGAATGTTTTTATCGCGGATTGGGTTGAGTGAGCGGGAAATATTTGCGGCTGCGCGCGTTTTCTCGGTGAGGTAAACCAATTAATTGTAGCCAGTCGGAGAGAGAGAGCAAATGATTGATAAACCAATTCCACCCGCAAAGTTTTGGCAGATCATTCCTCCGAACAAGAAATACGTTTACTTCGAAGACTTCGCTAACAACCCTTTCCGATCTGACGCCACCGGCTATGAACTCGTTAATGCCGGGTGGCTGGCGGACTTTGCCCTGCTCGTTTATGGCGACGAAATTTTCATTAAAAAGCACGCGGCCGAACTGACTGCGGCGGGTTTTGCGATCAAGTTCATCAGCGTCGATACGACGCAGTGTCTGGTCGCGCACAACGACAAGTTTATCGTGATTGCAATTCGCGGGACCGAGATAGACAATTTGTGGGGCGCGATTGCTGACTGGGCGGTGAATCTGAAATTCAAATTGGAGCCGGATGAATCGGGCGGCCAGGTGCACGAAGGCTTCAGAAAGCTAATCAACCAGGCCTGGCCGGTCATCGAAGCCCAGGTTCGATCGATTCAGGCTGATGGAGTACCGCGCACGCTTTGGATCACCGGCCACAGTTTGGGCGCGGGTCTGGCCACGCTCACCGCCGAAAGGGCCAGACGCGTAGCTAACTTTGCGGTCTCTGGGGTTTACACCTGGGGCTCGCCGCGCGTGGGCGATGAGACTTTCAAACAACAGTACGGGGAGGTTGGTCTGGCCGATCGGACTTTTCGCTTCGTCAACAACACGGACATCGTGCCGAAAATCCCGCCGGGCGATGCCTACACGCATGTTGGATTGCTAAAGTACATTGACGCCGCCGGCCACCTGCATGACGTAGCGGACGAATCCTCGATTGAGGTTGAGACTGATCCGGTTTCGCACTTCAACGCATGGAAGCTACGACTGGAAGCACGCCTCGATATCCTCATTCCGTCGATCTTCGCCGACCACGCGCCGATTTATTATGCGAGCTATGTTTGGAACAACTATGCAAAAGGACAAAACAGCTAAACAGAGACGAAAGGGCAAACTCGTCGCCCTGCTACTCAACCTGTGTTTCATCGCCGCCGGCATCGCGGCGTTGGCGCAGCAGCCGAGTTCCAGTACACCGAGCGTCGATCGCCTCCGGCAGGTGATCTCGTATCTTGCTTCGGACGCGCTCGAAGGCCGCCGCACCGGCACGCCCGGAGCGAATGACGCCGCGCATTACATCGCCGGCGAGTTCAACCGTTATGGCCTGCGCCCCGGTTTGCAAATAGCGCGCCCGGCGCGCACGCGCGGCGAAAACCAGGCGCGTTATCTGCAACCATTTCCCTATGTCTCTGCAGTCGAGCTCGGCAAAGACAATCTCTTTTTTGTGAATCCCGGCCGAGCGGATGACACAGCGCAGTTCCTTGTCGGCCAGGACTGGATGCCGCTGGGCTTTTCATCAAACGCATCGGTCAAGAGTGCCGAGATGGTGTTTGCCGGCTATGGCATTTCATCCGCCGAATTGAAGTACGACGATTACGCCGTCTCGAACGCGAAGGGTCGAGTCGCGATCATATTCGCCGGCACGCCCGACGGCGACAACCCGCACGGACAGTTTGCTCGCGCCGGTGAAATTCGGTTCAAGGTTGCCGCCGCGCGGGCGGCCGGCGCCCAGGCTCTTCTGATCATCGCGAGCGAGGAAAAGCTGAAGGACGATAGGCTGTCTCGTCTTTCTTACGACAACGCGGGTGAAGCGGGAATCCCGGTGATTGTCATCTCGCGAAAACTCGCAGCGAAACTCCTCGGAGACTCTGATTCCGACCTTTCATATTTCGAAAAGTTTGCCGATGCCCGGACCGTACCCGCAAATCGATCAGACGTTTCAGATCAACCGAAAGAAGGACTCGCCAACCCAGTTAGCCACGCCACGATCCTACGACTTCCAAGCGGACATGTAAGATTGGATTTCTCAACCAACGTCATCCGCCGCGTATCGCCTTCATTCAACGTCGTCGGCATCCTGCCGGGCAGCGATCCAAAGTGGAAGAACGAAGCGATCGTAATCGGCGCGCACTATGATCATCTTGGCCTCGGTGGAGAGGGCAGCGGTAGTCTCTCTGCGCGCACCGGCATTCATCACGGCGCTGACGATAACGCGTCTGGAGTTGCTGGTTTGATCGAGCTGGCGCGGATGTTTTCATCGCAGAATCCAAAGCCGCGCCACACGATCGTCTTCATTGCTTTCAGCGGCGAAGAAGAAGGGCTGATCGGTTCGAACTACTACGTCAACCATCCGATCATCGCGCTGGCAAACACGGTCGCGATGGTCAATATGGACATGATTGGGCGTCTGAAAGAGAAATCCTTGATCGTCGGCGGGGTGGGCACTGCGCAGGAATGGCGCACGCTGATAGGCGCCGCCAACGACGTCCAGGGCATGACGGTTTCACTCAACAGCGCCGGCGCTGATCGCACAAATCTGCCCAACAGTATTCCGGTCGTGACGGGTTCGAATGGCAAGCCCGTCGTGACTCTGGATCCGGGCAGGAAATTTGTTCTGACCCTCAACGAAGACGGCTTTGGCCCGAGCGATCATTCTTCTTTCTACGCGAAGCAGGTGCCGGTGCTCTTCTTCTGGACCGGCAATCACGAGGATTATCACAAGCCTTCGGACACGGCCGACAAGATCAACTATGAAGGCGAAGCGCGCATCGTCTCGTTTGTCGCGCGCATTGTTTTGGACATCGACAAAGGCGACAAGCGGCCGACGTACGCGGTGGCCAAGAGCGAATCGCAGGGTCGCGCGGGCGGCTTTCGCGTTTATCTCGGCACGATTCCGAATTACGCCGAGACGAATGATGGTTTGAAGCTGGATGGCGTGCGCGACGATTCGCCGGCCGCCAAAGCCGGATTGAAAGCCGGCGACCGGATTGTGAAGATGGCCGGACACGAGGTGAAGAACGTTTACGACTACACCTATGCGTTGGGTGAAATGAAAGCCGGGCAGGAATACGAAGTCGAGATCGTGCGCGGCAGCGAACGACTGACGCTTCGGATTACGCCCGCGGCGAGGAAGTAAAAGCAGTCGGCAGGAAGATGTTTAGAGGCGGGCTACCGCCCGCCCGTTATTAAGTAGGCGGGCAAAAGTGGAAATGGAGCCCTCAGCGCCCACTTCACTTTTGCCTTCTTACTTCTACCTTCAGATCCGCCGCCGCCGGCGCTCCTTTCGCCGCACGGCCGCGGCGAACAAGTTATCTACTCTTAACACCGTAATTTCTTCGCCGCCATATCGGGCTATCCCGAGGACCGCACTCTCAACCCCATCGTCATCATTCGCCTGGCTCGATGGTTGAATGTCCTCGGCGGCAATCGTGATCGTGTCGCGGCAGCTTTGCGCCGCCAGCGCCAGCTGTTCATCTCCACGCAGTGCGATCACAGCGGGCAAGTTTTCCGGCCAGCCGAAAGCCTCTCCAGTTAAGATTGCGATCGGATCGAGCACCGTCAGCATGCGACCCCGCATGCACACCACGCCCAGTACTGCGGGTGGGGCGTGGGGCAAAGCTGCGGGCACCCTGGCCTCGGCAGTACCATCGACGTGGTCGGCGAAAACGGCAAAGATCTTCTCGCCGGCCAGGAATGGAACGAGATCGTGAAGTTGAGGCTCTTCCGTTACGTCGGCCTGCTCTGCCGTTGGAGTTTCATGCTGAGATGCAGCGCCACTCATCGTCTTGAATTGTACAGTCGAAACGCGCGGATGCCAGCATAGAAACTCGAGGGCTTAAGAAGAGGCTTCGTTTCGCCGGGAGCGCGGACGTCTCGTCTGCACAGCGCGGCAGCGCTCAAAATCTGTCGGATTGACTAATATTCGCGCTTTGCGCACAGTGCGGACGAGACGTCCGCGCTCCCAACGATGGGTTGACTTGGTTCGACACTCCCGCCTGATTAAAGCAAAACAGTGCCCTGTGGTACATTGCCAGAGAACGCCACAAACCTACGCAGAGCAATTGTGAAAGGGCCGGAATCCAATGGACGAATTTGACCATTATCGCAGCGAGATGAACGAAAAACTTTTGGACAGCGGCCACCTCGGCATCAAAAGATTTTTTGCACTGGACGCTCAGGCATACGAAGACGGCGCGCTGGATAAGCGAACGAAAGAGTTGATGGGTCTGGTTGGCTCGGTCGTCTTGCGTTGCGATGACTGCATCACTTACCACGTGAAACAGTGCGCCGCCAATGGGGTGACGCGCGAACAATTCATGGATGCATTCAACGTCGCGCTCGTGGTTGGCGGATCGATTACGATCCCGCATCTGAGAAGAGCGGTTGAGAAGCTGGATCAGGTGCTTTGAAAGTTGGGTAGATCGAGCCGACTTAAGGTCCTTTTTGGGAGAAGCCAATCAATGAGCCATCGAAGGTGGCGGCAGAGGGTAGCCCCGGGCGTAAGCCCGGGGATCCTCGCACGAAATAGGATTAAGCCCTCGAAGAGGGCAACAGAAATTTCTGCCGCCCCTACGGGGCTGGTGAGTCTATTAAATCTTGCGTACCCCGGGCTTGCGCCCGGGGCTACTAATATGCCGCCTGCTAACGCTGGCTCGTTGAGTTGGTCAGCTTGCGTTTCGCTTTTGAAGCGCCCCTTGGTTTCGTTAGTCGGACTGGTTTTCTTAATTCTTTCATTTGGCGCTTCATCTTCAAGAGCCCAGTCTTCATTATTTGATTCACATGAAGGTTTTGAAATGCCCGTACAGGAACGTGCCCGGGTGCGCGCACCCGAACTCAGCGGCGGTAGCGGTTGGCTGAACACCGACAAGCCTTTGTCGCTCGCCGCCTTGAAAGGAAAAGTTGTGCTGCTCGACTTTTGGACTTATGGCTGCATTAACTGCATGCACATCATTCCGGATCTGAAGAAGCTCGAAAAGAAATACCCAAACGAGCTGGTGGTTATCGGCGTGCACTCAGCCAAGTTTGAAAACGAAAAAGATACTGAGAATATTCGCCGCATCATTCTGCGTTACGAGATCGAGCACCCAATTGTTAACGACGCCGACTTTGTGATCTGGAAATCATACGCAGTCGATGCCTGGCCGACGCGCTATTTGATCGATCCGGCGGGCTACATCATCGGCAAGTTGTCGGGAGAAGGCGGTTATGAAGCGCTTGATAAGGCTATTGCTGATTCGATAGCGGAGTTTCGCAAACGCGGAGAACTGAACGAAGCGCCGCTTCGGCTCGTGCTCGAACGCGCTAAAGTCGGCGACCTGCCGTTGGCCTTTCCCGGCAAGATACTCGCGGATCAAAAAAGCGGCCGGCTGTTCATTGCCGACTCAGATCACAATCGCATCGTGGTAGCGAAACTCGACGGCACATTGGTCGAAACCATCGGTACCGGAGCCCACGGAGCGCAAGACGGATCTTTCGACCAGGCAACTTTCTTTCGCCCTCAGGGTATGGCGCTCGACGGTGACACACTGTACGTCGCGGACACTGAGAACCATCTGATTCGTCAGGTCGATTTGAAATCGAAAACCGTGCAGACAATCGCCGGCACGGGTCAGCAGTCACGTGGATCTGGCTCAGTCGGAATGGCGCGCGCCACTGCCTTGAACTCGCCCTGGGATTTGCAGTTGGTGGGGCGCACGCTTTACATCGCGATGGCCGGGCCGCATCAGATTTGGCAGCTCGATCTCACTCTGCGAGAGGTCTCTGACTTTGCCGGCTCGGGACGCGAAGCCCGCGTTGATGGTCAGCTGAAAGAAGCGGCGTTTGCGCAGCCGTCGGGATTAGCGACAGATGGCGAGACGTTATACGTTTCCGATGCTGAGGCCAACATTATTCGGGCGATCAATCTCGGGCCGGACGGAAAGGTGCGCACGCTGGTGGGCGGCGACCTGTTTGATTTCGGCGACGAAGACGGCCTTGGTAACGATGTACGCTTGCAACACCCGCTCGGCCTGGCGCGTTGGAATGACAAGCTTTTGATTGCGGACACCTACAATCACAAAATCAAGGTATTGGATCCGTCGGCACGGTCGGTGAAGACTTTCGCGGGAACGGGCAAGCCGGGCCAGTCTGATGGCGCCAAACCTTCCTTCTACGAGCCGGGTGGCCTGGCTGTCGCCGGCGATAAGCTCTACGTCGCTGACACAGACAATCACGCGATCAGAGTGGTTGATTTGAAGACGAAAGAAACCAGGACGCTGTCGATCAAAGGTCTGCAGCCGCCGGCTGCGACCGAGGTACCGGCGAGCGACGACGCCGCGCCGAATGCGGAAGAGATCAAGTTAGCGCCACAGAAATTGCGAGTAGGAAATGGCTCGCTTTCAATAAACCTGCAACTACCCGCCGGCTATCACTTGAATCCGAACGCGTCGCATCATTACCAAGTCGACATCGAGGACGGTAGGAATCGTTTGCTCTTCGTAACGAAGATGTATTCCGAATCCGGGACGGGAAAGGAAGGGCAAACGGCGATGATATTTTTTGGGGCGAAGAAGGATTTTTTTCCATTACCTGTCCGCATCCCATTAAGAGCGCTAGCCCCTGGCCCTGCTGTTTTGAAGGCCCACATCACTATCGTTTTCTGTCGCGAGGACAACACGGGCGTTTGCCGCATCAAGACCTTGGTGTGGCACGCGCCGGTGGAAGTTGTCAGTGACCCGACCGCGCCCAACGAAATCAACTTGACCAGCAAGATCAGCGGCGACTGAGCGCTGTGGGTCAGTTTGGTTGTGGCACGCGCATCTTGCGCGTGGTTCACGGGCGGGACGCCCGTGCCACCTTTTCAAACTGACCCACTACCTTCTGACACCTCTCCTTGCTCTGCCTGCCACCGGCTAGTAATATCTTCACTTCCCTTTGGAAAAGCTAAAAATCAAGGAGTCACATCGTGGCTGATAAACCATTTCTGACTGACATCAAGACGCTCCGCAAACGAGCCCGTCAACATATCGAGCAGGGTGCGGTAACCGAAGGCTATAAGGCCGACCGAAAGACCGTGATCAAGGTCCTGAACGAGTCGCTGGCGACTGAAATTGTTTGTGTGCTCCGCTACAAGCGGCACTTTTTCATGGCTTCCGGAATCCACGCGGAAAGTGTCGCGGCGGAATTCCTGCAGCACGCCAATGAAGAGCAGGGACACGCGGATCAAATTGCGCAACGAATAGTCCAACTGGGTGGCGCGCCGAATTTCAATCCTGAAGGTTTGCTTTCGCGCAGTCATGCCGAATACGTCGAGGGCGACACCTTGCTCGACATGATCAAGGAAGATCTGGTTGCCGAACGCATCGCCATTGATAGCTATCGCGAGATAATCCAATACCTCGCTAATGACGACCCGACGACGCGACGCATGATGGAAGGTATTCTGGCGATGGAAGAAGAGCATGCTGACGATCTGGTAAGCCTGCTCGGCGAAATTGGCAAGTAGACGTTCCATCGCACGGAATTACTGAGGTCAACCTGCTTCACGATTAGGGTGGAGCGGGGCAATTCGCTCAGCCGCGTAGCGGTGAGATGTTTATAGATCACAGTACGATGAAGAACCATCAGCTCTGTAGGAGCGGAACGTTTTTCTGTCGCCCGTAAGCGGCCTCAAAAAAACGATGTGAGCTGCGAAGCTACGAACATTTCGTGTCTTTCGTGTCCAGGGCACTCGCCCAGAAAACGCTTGCCTGATAACCAACCAAGTTACTTCGGTCGTCCCAGCGTCTGCCGCAGTTGCGGCGCGTTGATTGGCGCGGGCGAAACCAGTTGCCAGATGTGTGGTGCGCCGCTGCTCGCAGGTCCTCCGCCGGCGCTGCCTTTGCATGAACGCTACGCGATGAGCTACGCACGCGCGGTGCTCTCGCGCCCGTACATTTTCACCATCGTCTTTCTGATCGCGAACATTTTTGTTTTCATGCTGATGTGGGAGGCGAGCGGGATGAAGTCTTCCGTACTTTGGACCGCGTTTCCTGAATCAGTGCTGTTGGCTTTCGGCGCCAAAACGAATTACCTGATCCACTACGAGCATCAGTACTGGCGCTTTGTCACGCCGATTTTCATTCACGTCAATCTGATTCACGTCCTGATCAATATGTATAGCCTCTGGGTCATCGGTCCGTGGGTCGAGAAACTCTACGGCTCAGCAAAGTTTGTAGTTTTTTGGGTCGCGACCGGTATTGCCGGTGTGGTGGCGAGTTACTTGACGGTGATTCCCGGCGCGCATCCGGGTTTGATCGGAAGCTTCTTGATCAAGACCGGAGACCAGGTGCCTTCGGCGGGCGCATCGGGCGCGTTGTTCGGTCTGGTCGGCGTGCTGTTTGTTTTCGGCATAAAGTATCGCCACGAGCTGCCTGAAGGTTTCAAGCGCGCCTTTGGCACCGGCATGGTACCCATTATCCTGCTCAATCTCGGGATCGGATTTCTCGCCCGGGGGGTCATCGATAATGCAGCGCACATGGGCGGGTTGCTATCGGGCGCAGCCTTTGCAGCGGTGGTGAGTTACAAGCGCCCCGGCGCGTCAACCGGCGTAACCAGAGCCTGGCGCGGGTTGCAGGTCGCCGCGTTGTTGTTAGTGTTGGTGTGTTTTTTTATGGCGGCGCGACATTTCGACTTTGCGCTTTAGCTGTCCACAGATGACACAGATTTCACAGAGAAGGCAAGGGACTAATCCAGGCAGCTGTATGCGTAGTTAGACCGAGTTTGAATCGGTGTAATCCGCGCAATCTGTGGATCAGATTTGATCAAAGGAGATTGGGATGGAAATCAAGAAAGTTGGAGTGCTCGGTTGCGGGTTGATGGGCGCGGGGATTGCCCAGACGGCGGCGAGCGCGGGCTTTGAAACGACGGTCCGCGAAGTTTCGGAAGAGCTCTGGCAAAAAGGCTTCGCGGCGATCGAAAAGTCTTTGGAAAGGTTCGCCGCGAAAGGGACGATCACGCCCGAGCAGCAGAAGCAAACTCGCGATCGTCTGTTCGGCACAACGTCGTTTGACGACCTGGCCGATTGCGACATCATCATCGAAGCCATTATTGAGAACCTTGGAGAGAAGCAGACCACCTATCGTCAACTCGACGCGATCTGTAAGCCGGAAACGATCTTCGCGTCAAACACTTCGTCGCTTTCGATAACTGAGATGATGGCGGCGACCTCGCAGAAACGTCAGCAGCGTTTCATTGGGATGCACTTCTTCAATCCGGTGCCACTTATGAAACTGGTCGAAGTCGTCCGCACGATTCTTACCGCCCCCGATGTTTACGAAGATTCGGTGGCATTCGGAAAGAACCTGGGCAAGGTGCCGGTGCGCGCGAGCGACAAGACGGGCTTTATTGTGAATCGTCTGCTGGTGCCGTACATGCTCGACTCGATTCGGGCGTTGGAAGAAGGCGTCGGCTCGGTCGTCGATATCGACAACGCGATGAAGTTGGGTTGCGGCTATCCGATGGGGCCGCTGACGCTTGGGGATTTCGTCGGGCTCGACACGACCTACTACATCGCCGAGATCATGTTCAACGAATTTCGCGAGAAGCGCTTTGCGCCGCCGCCGCTACTCAAGCGCATGGTGATGGCCGGATTGTATGGTCGCAAATCAGGCCGCGGATTTTACGACTATACGAAAGATCCGAAGAACCCGACGCCGATGAATCTGGTGTGAAGATAGTTAGCCGCGGATGAACGCGGATCAGAAAAAAGCATTAGCCACAAAAAAGGCACAAGAAGCACAAAACGGATTTCTTCATTTGTCTCTTGCGCTTTGGGCGCGTTTTCGCGGATGGCTTGGCTCTTGTCTGATCTGCGTCTATCTGCGTTAATCCGCGGCTCACTTTGCCTGTTGAAGAAAGTCCTTCGTCCTCGGATCTTGCGGAGAGTTCAAAACCGTTTCTGTCTCGCCGTACTCGACAACTTCTCCCCCTTCCATGTACAGCAACTGATCAGCCAGCCCTTCCAGAAAACCGATCGAGTGCGACACGATCACCATCGTGTGTCCGCGCGCGACAAAGCCGCGCAGCAGTGAACGGAGCCCCGCGCTTCGCTTTGGATCGAGCGCGCTCGTCGGTTCGTCAAACATCAACAGCGCCGGACGCATCGCCAGCGCGCGCGCGATGGCCACGCGCTGCTGCTCGCCGCCGGAAAGCGATTCCGGGTAACGCCGGGCCGCTTGTTTCAGTCCGACAGATTCCAGCAACTCATACGCTTCGGTCTCCGCTTTTTGCCGCGGCACCCGTAGTACATGGGTCGGCGCTTCGATGACGTTGCCAAGTACAGTCAGGTGGGGGAACAAATACAAATGCTGAAAGACGGTGCCGACTTTGCGCCGCAACTCTTTGACGCGGCGAGAGTATTCATGTTCAGAAAGATTCGCATCAAGATGCACACTCTCACACTCGATCACGCCGCCGTCGATCCGCTCCAGGCCATTCAGACACCGCAGCAGCGTCGTCTTGCCGCTGCCTGACGCGCCGATCACTCCCAGCACGGTTTGGGGCGCGACTGCGAAAGAGACGCCGCGCAGAATGCGCGTGCCGTTCGCTTGCTTAACTAAATCTTTGACGTGAATCATTAGTTACGCGAATTCTCTCCATTCAATCTCAGCAGCGCCATCTGCCAAGGGGCGGCAACGAAAAGGAAGTGGCTCAACTAGCCCGCGTTAGCCCGGGGTTCTAATGCCACCCCAGACAATCAGAGCCCGCGAAGCGGGCGACAGAAATTGGCTTGAGAACCATATGCGACCTGAAATCTCTTTCGCCCCTGCGGGGCTCGGAATCCTTTCGTGCTCGTTCCCCGGGCTTACGCCCCGGGGCTATTGATATGTCGCCTGCTTCGCAGGCTGGTTGAGCGTCTCTTCCAAAGTTGGAAAGATCCTCAAGTCGTGCCTCCATCCTCGATCGATTCCTCTTCAACCTGCCGGCGTTGTAGTCTGCGTTCAAGTCTTCGCGCCAGGTGCGCCATCGGCAAACTCATGGCGAGATAAAAGAACGAGACGGCCGTTCCCAAAAGCAGGAATTGGCCCGAGGCGTTCGCCAGTTCGCGATACGCGGTCGCCAGTTCCCAAACCGAGATGGCATATGCCACCGAGGTATCTTTGAAAAGCGACACGAAATCATTGGTCATCGTCGGCAGCGCGATGCGAAACGCCTGCGGCAGAATGATCCGGCGAAAAGCCAGCAACGGATTCATGCCCAGCAGGTACGAAGCTTCCCACTGCCCGCGCGGAATCGCTTCGAGAGCGGCGCGATAGACCTGTGATTCGTAGGCTGCATAATTAAGGCCCAGACCCACCAGGGCGGTCAGCGAACCGGGCATAGCCAGGCCGATCGTCGGCAGACCGAAGTAGAGAAAAAGCAACTGCACCAACACCGGAGTGCCGCGAAAGAATTCGATGTAGATGGTGCACAACCATCGCAGCCAGGGCGGACCTTTTGACTGCGCGACGGCCAGCGGCATCCCCAAAATCACTGCGATGAACATCGAGCCGAAGGCGATCAGCACCGTGACCACCGCGGCGCGCGCCAGCCGCCAGAGCGCTTCGCGCCAGTTAAATGACGTCGAAGTCATTTCATAGGCGACGTTGTTACTCAGTTGACCCGACCGGGTCGAAGTCTGTAGTTCAGTCTGAGCGTCGTTCCACAAACCCCACTTACGCAGGATTTGTTCCAGCGAGCCGTCGCGAATGATCTTGTCTATGGCCGCGTCGATTTCTTTTTTGAGGGCGTCGTCGCCTTTGCGCAGTCCGATGTTGTAGGTGCCGCGAAAGAATGGTTCGCCGGCGCGCTTCAGGGCTGTGCTCTTACTGACGTAAAAGACTTCGGCCGGTACATCCATCAGGACGGCGTCGATGCGCTTTAACTCAAGATCGCGATAGGCAGTGATCGGCTCGGCATAACCACGAAAAGGAACGCCTTCTTTTTGCAGCAGTCTGGAAGCCGCCGTGTTGCCCAGCGTGCCGACAGTGCGGCTGTGACAATCGGCGAGCGAATGAATCTGTTGCTCGTCATTCCTGACTGTCAACGCCAGTTGAAAGATGTAGTAGGGCTTGCTGAACTGAATCTGTGTCGCCCGGTCACCGGTTGGTTCCAGCCCATTGACGATCACATCAAACGAACCGCGCTGTAATGCTGATACCAGGGTTTCCCAGTCAGAAGCCACGAATTCGGGGCGCCGACCCATGGCCGCGGCCAGGGCATCGACCATCTCTTTTTCATAACCGATATATTGATCGGGATGGTTAGGATCGTTGAAGACATAAGGCGCACCGCCGCTCGGGTCGGCACCCCAACGCAGGACCTGCTGTGCGTTCGAGGTGACGAACGACAGCAAGCCGGCGAGCGTGACGACGATGAAGCCGATCAGTTTACGCAACGGATGATCTCGTATCACGGCAACTCGCAAGCACCAACAACGACAGGCTGAGCTTTAGAGCGAGACATTGTAGCTTGAGATCGAATTTTCCGCGCGTGAATTCAGTAATAGTAAGGATTGTGACCGCGAAGCGGTCACCGATAGTAGCTGGGAGCAACGCCCCCGGAATGGATTGCGAAAGGATTTGATGACTCTGAAAGGGTCACAAGAACCCTCGAACCATGTGCGACCCTTTCAGGGTGGATCGAAGCTACCCGGTGATCCGTGGGCGTTGCCCACGGCGCTACTTCATCCGAGCCTTTCAGGCTCGTGGAAAACCCGCACCATCTACTGCACCGCGCTGCGGCGGACCACGGAATCTCTAATCGGCGCGCCTCGAAAAGTTTGGCGCACTTCACGCGCTTCGATTACAATCTCGGCCCATGTGCAAAGACAGACGAGACTTCTTACGCCTTTCCGCCGGAATTGCCGGGGCCACGCTTCTGGGCAGTAAAGTTTCCTTCGCCGGAACTGACGACGACGCAGCCATCCAACAGCGCCAGGACACACCCGATCTGATTCAGAGGCTGAAACGAATGACGGCGGGTATCGTGCCGATCACCGACGATGAACGCAAAGCGCGCATCGCCAAGGCACAGCGCCTGATGGCTGAGCGCAAGATCGACGCCATCTATATCGAGCCGGGCACGAGCATGTACTACTTTACCGGCATGCGCTGGGGCACCAGCGAGCGCATGTTCGCGCTGGTCATCCCCCAACGTGGCGAGATTGCCTGGGTTTGTCCGGGGTTCGAAGAAGCCCGCGCGCGCGAGTTGATCAAGATTGGCAACGACGTGCGCACCTGGCAAGAAGACGAGAGTCCTTATCTGCGCGTAGCCCAAATAATCCAGGATCGCGGCATACGCTCTGGCCGCATTGGCATTGAAGAGCGGGTGCGCTTTTTTCTCTTCGACGGGATTCGCCAGGCTGCACCGAAACTCGAGTTTGTCAGCGCCACTCCGATCACCGCGGGTTGCCGCATGTTCAAATCGCCGGCTGAGATAGCCCTCATGCAGAAAGCCAACGACCTCACTATCGTGGCTTTTCGCGCTACGTGGGCCACGATGCGCGAAGGGATGACGCAAACGGAATTTGCCGGCAACTGCGCCACCGCGTTTCGCAATCTCGGCGTGCAGGGTGGAATCTTTTGCAGCTTTGGCAAGTACACCGCATTTCCGCACGGCAGCAGCACGCCGCAGACCCTGGAAGATGGCGATATGGTCCTGATGGACGACGGCTGCACGGTCGAAGGCTATCAGTCAGACATCACGCGCACATTTGTTTTCGGCAAGCCGACGCAGCGTCAGCGAGATGTCTGGGAGATTGAGCGCAGAGCGCAGGACGCGGGCTTTGCCGCGGCGAAAGTCGGCGCGCCTTGCGAGGCCGTAGACGACGCCGCGCGCAAAGTCCTCGCCGACGCAGGCTTTGGCCCGGACTATAAGACTCCGGGTCTGCCGCATCGCACCGGTCACGGCATCGGGCTCGACGGACACGAATGGACCTACTTTGTGCGCGGCAACAAGACTCCAATCCAACCCGGCATGTGCTTTAGCGACGAACCGACAATAGTCATTTACGGTGAGTTTGGAATTCGACTGGAAGATTGCCTGTACATTACGCCGGACGGGCCGAAGTTTTTCACGACTCAAAGTCCCTCGATCGATAAGCCGTTCGGTTGAGCACCCAGACGGCGGTGTGTGGATGGGCTAGTTGTCCACAGATTACACAGAAGAAATATTGAAAGCTGCGACAAGTCGGAGGCTGATAAAGCGCTGACGAGTCAGCGCAATCCAAAAAGGAGCCAAACAAGTGGCCGAAGCAAAGACCAAGCCCACCGATCAAAGCGTCGACAGCTTTATCAACAAGATTCCTGATCCACAAACTCGCGAGGATTGCTTGGCGATCGCAAAGCTCATGAAAGAAGCCACGCGCTGCGATCCTCAGATGTGGGGCAGCAGCATCGTGGGCTTCGGCACGCGCCGTATCCAGTATGCCGGCGGCCGCGAAGGCGATTGGCCGTTGATGGCCCTCTCGCCGCGCAAACAGAACCTCACGCTATACGGCATGACGGGCCCTGATAGTCACACCGAACTCCTGGAGAAACTCGGCAAGCACAGCGTCGGGAAGGGCTGCTTGTATATCAAGCGTCTCTCAGACATCGACCTGCCCACGCTAAAGAAACTAATTCGAGAGTCGGTCAAACAAAAGAAGCAACGCGCACAGAAAAGTTAGTGCGAGATTGGCACGGGCATGCGGGGTCCCCAGCGGGGGCAGCCCCGCTGGGGTGCTCGTCTCGCGCGTGAATCGTGCGCAAGATGCGCAGGTCACAATCGAAGTGAACCGTCAATTGACAAGCCGTTCGGATCGGCGTTCGTCATCACCGGCGGCGGCGGCGGCGGCGGCGGCGGCGGCACGATCGGCATCGCTTCCGCAATCCAGAGCGGAAGTAGTGTTAGATTCAATTTCACGTCGCGATTCGGCGAGGGCGGAGCACCCTGAAAAGGAGACAGCAGTTTCGTCTGGGGCCTGGTCTCGAAGACAGAACCGAGATTCGTGACGGCGACGCTGCGTGAAACCGGCGGCGTTACGCACACCGTCAAAGCGCGTGCGCCGAAATAGAACACTTGAGTGAAGGAGAAACATGATGCGCATTAGGTACGTTGTTTTTCTCGCAACCCTGATCCTCTGGCTCGTGCCGGTTAACTTTTCACGACCGGTTGCGGCAACTGCGACGCCCACCGCAAACACTGTCTATCTGTTTGTCGAGGTCGAAACGAAGGTCTATCGCAAGGACGTCCCCATAAGCAGCGAACACCCTTCGGAAAGGCGTTGGTACTTTTCGAACGTCATCGTGCAGCCGATGGACGTGCCGACTTACTCGCTCATCAAGCAGAAGATCATGCCTTACTTCAGCCGCAACGTGATGGACCCGTTCGAGGCCCGCGGGTTCTCGCTTGACTACGGCGAACAAGACGTCAGGCTCAATGGCGAGTCTTCCTATGCGAACTACGAAACGCGCGAACAGGCCGAAGATCAACGCAAGAAAGAGCTCGAAATGCGCAAGGGGCAGAGCGGCAACATCTATTCTTTTGACCTCGTTTTCGGCCCGGCGAAAGGCGAAGAGACCAGCAAGCCGAAGCTGATCTATCGAGACAAGGAACAACCTAATTACGGAGATGCGAAGTAGAATCAGCCAGGTTACGTTGTCGATTCAGCGTTGCGGAAAATTATGAACGCGCCCTCTTTTTCCCTCGGGCTACTGCACCGAGTGAGCGCTCAAGTGTCTTAATCGATCAGTTAAGCGTATACTGGCCACATGGAAAATGAATCACCAACCAGCATAGTGGGTCAGTTTTTCGTCACCCCGGACGGACAGAGAGTAGTAGTTGAGCGCGTGGGTGTCGAAGCTGACTCGTCCGCACGAGCAATAGTTCGGCGCGTCGAGGGGCCGAAAGCCGGAACTCGTTCCAGTTGTTATGTCACCAGCCTGAAGCCGCTAGGTCGTGAAATCAACCTCGAGTAGAGCGTTTCCTGGCCCAGGCAATCCAAGGTCCCGCCTAGTTTAAAATTTTCGTTTTAAGAGCGCCCGATGGGTATGGCGCCCCAGCCGAGATGTTGGGCCGGGGATCCCGCACTGCCCCGGCGGAAACTCCGCACTTGCGCAAACGAACTGTCTGCGTTCGATAAAATAAGACACTGGAATTCTCGCCGGTTCGCCGCCTGCCGCGATCTGATATATCCTGAAAGCAAAACGGGTTTCGTCTGACTTTTGTTTGAAGTGAAAGGGATTGGTTTGCTTAACTTTGCCATTCAAACTGCGCGCGATGCCGGAAGCCTGCTGGCCGAACGGTTCGGGCGCGCGCTGCGCATAACCAACAAGAGTGAGCTGGATCTGGTTACTGAGTCTGACCTGGCCTCCGAAAAACTAATCATCGATCGCATCAAGACTTACCATCCACGGCACGCGATTCTGGCCGAAGAATCAGGAGCAAGTTCGCCCGCGACTCTTGAAGCGCAAAGCGAGTGGCGTTGGATTATTGATCCGCTCGACGGCACCACCAACTATGCCCACGGATATCCATGCTTCTGTGTTTCGATCGGACTGGAGCATAACGGACGAATGGAAGTCGGCGTGATTTACGATCCCATGCGGGACGAATTGTTCACCGCGGAGCGAGGTGAAGGCGCGTCGCTCAATGGCCGGCGCCTTCATGTGTCCGCGATCAATAATCTAGGCGCCGCGCTGCTGTGCACCGGCTTTCCCTACGATGTGCGTGAGCGCAGCGACTTCGCGCGCCATTTTGCTAACTTCATCATGAATGCGCAGGGAGTGCGGCGCGATGGGGCGGCGGCGCTCGATCTGGCTTATGTGGCGTGTGGCCGCTTCGATGGATTTTGGGAAGAAGGCCTGAAACCGTGGGACGTGGCGGCTGGCTCGTTGATGGTTGAAGAGGCGGGCGGGCGCGTTTCAAAGTACGACGGCGGACCTTTGAGTATTTACATGCCGCCGATCCTGGCGAGCAATGGGTTGGTGCACGAGCAAATGATGCGCGTGCTCAGCGCTTGAGATTTCAAATTTCAGATTTGAGATCTCAAACCACCGATCCGACTATCTCAGCCAGTCTTTCTGTTTCACGACGGGCGCATTCGCGCACGTCTTCATTCTCGCGCTGCTGGATCACAAAAAGTGGGTGAAAGATAACCTCGACCGTGGGCCCCAGGCGCGGAAGGCTGAAGCTGCTGGGCCAGACCCGCTGACCACCGCGAATAGTGACCGGCAGAATCGGCACGCCTGCTTCCAGAGCCATCCGCACGGCGCCCGCTTTGAATTTTTTCAACGATCCGTCAGGATTACCGCGGCCGCCCTCGGGAAACAGCACGACGGCTCCGCCTTCACGCACCCACTGCAGGGAAAGTCGAATGGGCGCCGGATCGGTTCCTTCCAAATTCAAAGGCCAGGCGCCAAACAAGCCCATCATTGGCCCCACCAGCGGCCAGCGGAAGGCGGCGTCCCAGGCCAGAAATCGAACCGGCCGTTTGATCTGACTACCGATCCAGAACGGATCGAGGTAGGTTTGATGGTTACCAGCGATGATCACGCCGCCGGCGTTCGGAATGTGTTCTATGCCGCACCAGCGAATCCGCCACAACAGCCGGCTCAAGATCGCCAGCACGGGGCGACACACATCAAGCGCCCGCTCCGGGAGCATTCTGGGATAAGGGCGCGCTGCATTGCGCCGGTCTGGTTGTTCAATGCTGGTAGTCAGGCTCAAAACGCGTTCCCAAATTAAACTTGCACAAGGCCGGCATCAAATGGGTGTTGGCAAATGGCGAATCAGCTTGATGGCGACCATGAATCAGGCAACTCCGACTGCTTCACGCGATCTTCATTCCACCGCTCACAATGGGAGCATTCAAACCCACGGTACTCAATTGCTTCTTGTTTCGTCAAACCGATTTGATTCTTCGCCTCGCAGTCCGGGAAAGCACAACGCCGGAGGACTTCAACCAGCAGCGCAGCGCGTGGAAAATGAAAGCTTTGTTTTCGTTTCGTTAGCATTACGCGGCTGATGGGTCACTATTGTTTTGCGATCTGCGGCTTACAGGGGCCATTCGCTGCCTACGAATTCCAGGTGCAGACGCACAATGCCATCCGGGGCGGTGTGGCGATTTCTGACGACAGCGAGCATCGCCGACTGATACTGCTGACTGCTAAGTTTCACAAACCGGCCCGGCGAAAGATCGAGGGTGGTAAAAATGGAGGCGCCCTGGCGGCTGATATTCTCGGTAACCGTACTTTCACTCTCCGAAAAACCTCCGTCCTTTGCGAACACTTCGATCAACACTTCAACCGGAATATTATGGCGCGTATCCTTTCGCTTGTCGGCTACCGAAACTTCCGAGAGTGATTCACCGGACTCTTCTTTCACGGCCCAGAGACCAGCCTCAATGCTCGATCGCGCGATCTCGTAGCGCCGCGAGGGATCGGATTCAAAACTTCGCGGCGGCCGTTTGCCGACAAACGCCACGCCTATTTCCACGAGCGCTCCTTTGGCAATGCTCGGATCCAGGAGTTTCACGTTTCGCACCAGCGACCAGACGCGATACTGATCTTCAACATGATCGAAACAACGGAGCGGTCGCGGCATTGGCAGAGTCAGCAGCAGCAGGCGTCCCATCTCGGTCGGTCGCTTCAGTCTCAGCCGCGCCCCGAAAGGCGTGACATCCACCAGGCGCGACATCTCGATCCATTTGTGATCCAGACTTTCACGGCCCTGCACGCGCACCGGCAGCGCCAACTCGAATCGTTCGCGCAGTCGCCGCGACTTTTCCTTAGTCTTTCCAGCCTCTCGCGCCAATAAATTAGCCTTCCCTGAAACCGTTGATCTCGTGTTTGTCGTCGTGGGAAGTGGCCGGGCTAAAGGCCCTGATTTTATTAGCCTTTACGCGCTTTTCGGCCTTGGCGAAGTAGCACGTTTCGAGGTAAAATAAACGTCCAATTTAAGTGAATGAACTATTGTTGCCCCGAACCTCGAAAAAGCCACCAAAGCATTCGAAATTTCGTGCCAGATAAACCCGATAAGCAAACACTGCCGTATTCATTTTGACGTAGCGCGGGGCAGCGCGGATTGTAACGGAAAGGTCTGATTAATGGAAACCACTGAACGACAACACATAAGTATTGAAGACGAGATGCGCCGGTCCTACCTGGACTATGCCATGTCGGTGATTATCGGCCGCGCCCTTCCTGATGTCCGTGATGGTCTGAAACCAGTGCATCGGCGCGTGCTTTGGGCCATGAACGAACTCGGCAATACCTACAACAAAGCATACAAGAAAAGCGCGCGCGTGGTCGGCGACGTCATCGGCAAATACCACCCGCATGGTGACACGGCCGTCTATGACACGATTGTCCGTCTGGCGCAGGACTTTTCCATGCGCTATCCGTTGGTCGACGGGCAGGGCAACTTTGGTTCAGTTGATGGCGACGCGCCCGCGGCGATGCGTTACACCGAAGTGCGCATGTCGAAATTGGCGAACGAATTACTCGCCGACATCGAGAAAGAGACCGTTACCTTCCAGCCTAACTATGACGAAAGCCTGAGCGAACCGACAGTCCTGCCCGCACGGATTCCGAGCCTCTTGATTAACGGTTCGGATGGCATCGCCGTGGGCATGGCGACCAAGATCGCCCCGCACAATCTGACTGAGATCGTGGACGCCACGATCGCAGTTCTGCGCGATCCTGAGGTAGACATCGAAGACTTGCTCAAGATTGTGAAAGGACCGGACTTTCCCACGCGTGGTTTTATCTGTGGCCGCGAAGAAATTCGCAACTCTTATCTCACCGGTCGCGGCATCCTGCAGATGCGCGCCAGAGCTTCGATTGACCGCGTCGGCCGCGGAACGCAGGAACGCGACGCGGTGATCATTACCGAGATTCCTTTCCAGGTTAACAAGGCCCGCCTGATCGAGCGCATCGCTGACCTGGCTAATGAGAAGAAACTTGAAGGCATCGCCGAGGTGCGCGACGAATCCGATCGCCAGGGCATGCGCATCGTCGTTGAGCTGAAGCGCGATGCCGTGCCGCAGGTGGTGCTTAACAAGCTGTTCAAGCTCACGCCGATGCAATCATCGTTCGGGGTGATCAATCTGGCCATCGTGAATGGCCAGCCGCGCGTACTAAATCTGAAGCAGATACTGGAATGTTTCGTCGACTTCCGTCGCGAGGTCGTGCGCCGGCGGACCGAGTACGACCTGCGCAAAGCGAAAGCCCGCGCGCACATTCTCGAAGGACTTACCAAGGCGATCGACGCGCTTGATCACATCGTGACGCTGATTCGCAACTCGCGTTCGGTTGACGAGGCGCGACAGTGGCTGACGGGCGAACTGAAAACGACCAGCGAAGTGAAGACGTGGAAAGGTGTTCCCTCGGGAGAGGCGCTAAACAAATACCTGCCGAAGCTAAGAAAGGCGATGGAGCAGCTCGCGTTTTCCGAGATTCAGGCGCAGGCCATTCTCGATCTGCAACTGCGCCGGCTGTCGGCTCTCGAACGGCAAAAGATCATCGACGAATACGAGGGGATTATCAAACATATCGCCGAGTTGGAAGAGATTCTGGCGAATGAACAGTCGCTGCGCCGCGTAATCATCGAGGAACTTGAACAAGTGAAGAAAGAGTTTGGCGACGCGCGCCGGACGGAAATCACCGAGGCCGGAACCGACTATTCGATTGAAGACCTGATCGCCGACGAGGACGTCGCGATCACGATTACCAAGAGCGGCTACATCAAGCGCACGCCGATAACGACTTATTCCCGTCAGGGACGTGGCGGCAAGGGGCGTTTTGGCGCGATGGCCAAGAACGACGATTTCATCGAGCATCTTTTCATCGCTTCGACGCACGCTTACCTGATGATTTTCACCGACGATGGACTGGTTTATAAGCTTAAGGTGCATGAACTGCCGGACGCGGCCGCTTCGGCGCGCGGCAAAGCGATTGTGAATCTGATTCAAATTTCTTCCGAGCGCAAACTTGCCGGCGTGGTGCCGGTGCGCGAATTCTCGGAAGGCCGTTACGTCCTGATGGTCACGAAAAAAGGCGTGATCAAGAAGACAGCGCTCTCGGATTTTCAGAATATTCGCTCGAACGGGATCATCGCCATCAACATCGACGAAGGCGACGAACTGCTGGACGTGGTGACAACTGATGGGACCAAGCGAATTTTTATCGCGACTAACAATGGCTTTGCGATTCGCTTCGATGAAAAAAACGCGCGCCCGATGGGCCGGGCTACCCGCGGCACGCGCGGGATCGACTTGCGCAAGGATGATTTCGTGGTCTCGGTCTGCCCCGTCTCGGCTGACGATTCAGAAAAGATGCTTTCGGTCTCCGAACAGGGCTATGGCAAGCAGACGCCCATCTCGACTTATCGTTTGCAGTCGCGTGGCGGCAAGGGCGTCATCAACATGAAGACCACTGAGAAAACCGGCAAGGTCGTTGCTGTCTTTCCGGTCGACGCTGACTCAGAGATCATGATCATTACTCAGCAGGCCAAGCTGATCCGCCTCGAAGCGGACAAGATTCGCAAGACCGGTCGCAGCGCTCAAGGAGTGCGTCTACAGAAAATGGACGAAGGCGACATGGTGACCAGCGCGTCGCTGGTTGATCCGGCGACTGAAGAAGAGAGCGAAGAGACGCCGGCAAGCTAACTCAAGGGCGAGCTTCCGCAGACTGCGCAGATTACCCAGATAGGAACCAGCAGACAGTGTCCGCTTCAGGCTATCTGGGTAATCTGCGGATGGTTCGGTTCGACGCTTAGGCGCCTTCCCCTTCCACCCAAACCTCGCCATCCTCGAAAAATTCTTTCTTCCAAATCGGCACCGTGCGTTTGAGTTCGCGGATGGCCCAATCGCAGGCTGCGAAAGCCGCGCGGCGGTGCGGTGCGCTGACGGCGATGACGACGCTGGTCTCGCCGATTTCCAAACGCCCGGTCCGATGCGCGATACCGATGTGGGCGATGTCGAATTTCTCGTGCGCCTGCCGGCCCAGGCGTTCCATCTCACTAATCGCCATTGGCGGGTAAGCTTCGTAGACCAGATAAAGCGTGCGGCGGCCGCTCGTCCACTCGCGCGCATAACCGTCGAGGGTTACCGTGGCGCCGCACTCCGGCAGCACAACGCGACGAGCAATCGCGCCGACATCGATCGGATCGGTGGTGAGTTCAAAGAAGTCTCTCCCGGAAGTTGGTGCGGACGAGACGTCCGCGCTCCCAGCACTCGAAGGGCAATTGCTTTCAGGCTTCTTTTCTCCGTGACTCTGTGCCTCGGTGGCGGAATTGTCTTCTGATCCGCCACTGACCGGCGGGAACACAGCCAGCTCATCGCCGTCTGAGATCTCTCGATCGGGCCGGGCGTATTCCTGGTTGACAGCGAAGAGTAAAGAATTTCCGAAGCGTCGCAAAGCAGGATAGGTGTTAAGTAGTTGTTGAAATGCGCTCGCCGAATCATGAGGCGGATTCAGTTTTAGCTGGACTTCGTCGGTGCCGGTGACGTCGCGGGCGGCGCCAAAGAAAAGAACGCGAACTGAAATTGTTGAGCCCATTTTTATTCTATCTCGATCTTTTTTCCACCGTGTCCGTTGCCTTTGGAGATCGAATGCAGTCGCGCGCGTTCCTCATAACCTTTGACTACCCGCGCCAGCTGGTCACGCAGCCGGCTCAGGCGCTCGGAAGTGGAACGCAGCTCTAATAATTCCTGTTTTGTCTCGACCTCGATCTCCATGGCGGCGGCAACCAGGAACGAAAGCTTTTGCGGTTCGGTGTCGCTGATGTCGGGCAGGTTGCCGCGCTCGTCGCTGATCACCCTAATCGCGTTGGCCACGCGCATGAACATCTTGGCAACCTCGCGAGCGTTTGCCCTCAACGCCGCACTGTCTTCTTCATCGTCCTCGAAGTAGCTGGCCCGAACGACCAGGTAAGAATCCCCGCGCTCGACATAATCCTCTACCTGATAACGCACTACGCCGACCGCGAGAACATTTGATCGCCCGTCGGGTAAAGCCTGCGTTTCCGTAACTTCGGCGACACAGCCGACGTGGCCCGCGGGCGGCACGTCTTTGTCTGAGGAAGCGGAATCAAAATAAGAAAGACCGAAAAGATTATCGCCGGCGCGAATGTCGGCCAACATTTTGCGGTAACGCGGTTCGAAGATGTGCAACGGCATCGGCATACCCGGAAAGAGCACGACCGGTAGGGGAAAGATCGGCAGCTCGCGAACGCCACGCACTTTGTCCAAAGATTCACTCATAGATCGGGAAACCGATGCGCCTTCCGCAACTTATTCAGGAAAGATTTGGTACCGGGCATTATCGCAGACGACGTAACAGAAGTCAGCAGCGAGAACGCCTTTTTCGGAATCGAGCGACCGATGGATAAGGTGTGATAGTCTGAACGCACTCGATAAGATTATGAACGATTCTAAAGATTCCGGGGGAGGAACGGTGACAGAGTTAGCCGAGCGTCAGTGCGTGCCATGTCGTGGCGGTGTGCCCCCGCTGGCGGGCGCGGAAATCGAAAAGCTTTTAGCGCAACTGGAAGGGTGGCAAGTCACCGGCGAGCACCACCTGCTCAAGACATACCGGTCCAGGGACTTTCGCGAAAGCCTCCAGTTCGTCAATCAAATTGGCGAATTGGCGGAAGCACAGGGCCACCATCCCGATATCTGTTTTGGCTGGGGCAAAGTAGAGGTCACGATCTGGACCCACAAGATCAACGGACTGACGGAAAGCGATTTCGTACTGGCCGCCAAGATCGATAAATTGTAAGAGCCCAATTGCGGATCAACGCGTCGACTCATCAGGATGCATCAGCGTCCGCCGGGTTGGTATACTGATCGCCAATATTACTTTGAAAGGGCAACTGACTTAAGTCGCGAACGCATCGAAACGGCGGTTCGCGAGCAATGCCTCAGTTCCGGATTCCAAGAACCATGAAAAAGCTTTTCACTTATCTTCTGACTTTGTCTCTGCTGCTCGCGGGCTCGGCAGTGATGTTCGCCCAGCAGCCCAAGCCACAAAAACCAGCGTCGCCGACCACGACTGTTCAAGGGCAGGAGAAACCCGAGGTCATCAACGTTCGGCGTGTCCGGCTGCCGATAACGGTCACTGACAAAAAGGGCCAGTTAGTTACCGGACTTACCCAGAGCGACTTTCTAATCCTGGAAGATAAGATACCGCAGCAGATTGATTCATTCACGAGCGACGAAAATAACAACCTGCCGCTTTACGTCGGCGTGCTGATGGACACCTCGCCGTCGACGGCCGGCAAATTGAAGTTCGAGCAAGAGTCGGCAATGAACTTCATTCAGACCGTAGTGCGGCCGCGAAAGGATCGAGTGCTGTTTGCCACGTTTGATGACCAGATTACTTTGCGGCAGGACTTTACGGATCGTCTGGAGTTGCTGGACCGCGCGGTCTTCGCGGTAAAGGCAACCGGCAAGCAGACCGCGCTGTACGACGCTATCTGGCAATTCTGCGACGAGAAGATGCGTTCGGCGCAGGGCCGGCGCTCGCTGGTGATCATTACCGACGGCGACGATACCTATAGCCGCGCCGATATCAACGACGCGATCGACATCGCCCAGCGAACGGAAACAACTATTTTCGCGATCTCGACTAAAGCCGGCCTGTCAGGCTCTGTGCCAGGCGTGGAGGCGGGCACGGTCCAGGACAAGGGCGATAAAGGTCTCGATCGGCTTTGTGCAGAAACGGGCGGGGCGGCGTTCTTCACGGGCGATATGCTGGCGCTGGAGCGCTCGTTTACCAAAATTGCGAGAGAGTTGCGCTCGCAGTACCTGATCACCTACAAGTCAACTAACAATCTTTACGATGGCAGCTATCGCCGCGTCGACGTCAAGTTAACTTCGGGCCATGACAATATGAAACCGCGGACCAAGCGTGGGTACAAGGCTATCTCTGACAGTGTGACCGCGAAATGACAGGGGTGAAAGTGTTATCCGGGAGAAGATTGAGTGCGCTGTGCGTGCTGCTGGTGGCGATGACGGTCGTGGTGGGTTTTGCCTGCGTGTCGCTGGCGCAGAGCGGATCGGATTCACAAAATGCCAGCCGTCCGCGACGTCCTGAGGATGTTCCCCAGGCCACGCCTACGCCACCGAAGAAGGAAGAAGATGTCACGCTGGCTTCGGATGAAGTAGTGCGAGTTGAGACGAACCTCACAAATATTTTCTTCACCGCTGCCGACAAACAGAAGCGCTTCGTCAGCAATCTCAAACGCGAGGACGTGCGGGTATTCGAAGACGGCACGCCGCAGGAGATTTTTACTTTTCAGCCAAACAGCGACCTGCCTCTGTCGCTCGCGATTCTGATCGACTGTAGCGGATCGGAAGAACGCACTTTACCGGAAGAAAAGGCAGCAGCACGATCATTTCTTGAATCGGTGTTGCGGGAAAACAAAGATGAAGCGGCGATTGTTTCGTTCACCGGCGAGGTCACTCTCGAACAGGGACTGACCGGAAATGTCGCACGCTTGCGCCGGGCGATCGATCAGGTTGAGTTTGTACCGCCGTCAGGTTACATCGGAGGAGGTGTCGTCGTTGGTGGCACGCCACCAATCTCCGGGACTCAGCAAACGCTGGCGGGATCGACGGCGATTTGGGATGCGATCTGGGCCACCTCAAACGAATTGCTGACAGACTCTGCCGAGCATCAGCGACGGGCGATCATTCTGCTGACCGATGGCGAGGACACTATCAGTCAAGTACATATGCAGGACGCGATCAATCGCGCTTTGAAAGCGGACGCTTTGATCTATGCGATCGGCATAGGCGATCGTTACCAGTTTGGCATCAACGAAGGCGCCTTGAAAAAGATCACTGAAGGGACCGGCGGAAGGGCTTATTTTCCGCGGAACGAACGCGAGTTGCGCGACGCCTTCGCCCAGATTGAGCACGATCTGAGAGAGCAATACTTGATAGCGTATTCCTCTTCCAATAAGACTCGTGATAGCTCCTACCGCCGTGTGGCAATCGAAATCGTGAACCCCGAGCTACGCAAGGAAAACCTCCGGCTCAACTATCGCCCAGGCTATTTTGCCAAGACTCCCGGGGCGACACCCACTGGAAACCCCAAAAAGCCCTGAGTTTTCGCAGATTTCCATTAGTGACAAACTTGTTTTACCTCTGATATACTACGTTGGGCTCTGAGCGGTAGTCTCTGCTCGAGCTTTGCGCCCTTCCTGTTCTGCTATCCATGAAAGCGCTCTCTGGGTGGCAGGTCCCTTCGGAGTCTTCTCTTTTTGTCCGCAGCTTCATTTGTAAAGCTTGTCGATCTCCTGATGAATAGACATCTGGAAAATCCGCCGACTGTCCTGATCGTCAATGACGATCAGGTGGCGCTCGATCTCTTAAGAGACCTGCTCGAGCCGGAGGGCTATAAAGTGTTCGCGGCGCAAAGCGCGCATCGAGCGCTGGAAATTACTGCGGCCGTTAAGACCGACATCATCATCTGCGATGTAGTCATGCCCCAGATGAACGGGCTGGAGTTGTGTCGAAGACTGAAGAAAGATCCGCGCACTTTCGCTACTCCCGTCCTGTTAGTCAGCGCCGTGCGCAAAGAAGACGCGGCACTCCTGGAGGGATTTGCCGCCGGCGCTGACGATTATATCGAGATTCCGTTCCGTCATGAGGAGTTGCTGGTCAAAGTAGCGCGTCTGGCGGAGCGTCACCGCGTGGAACGACGGTATCGCGAGATCGTTGAGCAAGCTGCCGACATAATCTACACGCGGGACATGAACGGACGGATCACCAGCATCAATGAAGCCGGGGCGCGCTTCTTTGGCCGGCCCGCGTTCGAATTGATCGGCCAGCCTCTTGGTGTGCTGATTGGCGAGGAAGATGCCGCGCGTGACATCGCTGAGATGCAGACAATCAAGTCCTTCGAACCGATTCGGTTTACCAGTATTTTGAATAATGCCCTGGGCGAGTTGCGCCACCTTGAAGGCATCGTCAGCCTCGAACGAGATTCTCAGGGAGCGTCTCTCGGCGTCCGTGGCGTGGTTCGTGATGTTACTGACCAGCAAATAACAGAGAAAGCGCTGCGCGACAGCGAAGCTCATTATCGCGTGGTTGCAGAGACTGCTTCAGACGCAATCATGACGATTGACGAATCCACGAAGATCCTGTTTGCCAATCCAGCGGCGGAAAAGATTTTTGGTTATCCAGTATCTGAATTGTTGGGTTCTTCGCTCACAAAGCTGGTCCCGGAATATTCAGGTCACCTCCACAATCTGGGAATGACTGATCATGTCGATGCTTCTCGCGGGACAACTGCGTGGAAAGCCGTCAGCGTTCCCGGACTGCACAAGGACGGTTATGAGGTGCCGCTGGAAATTTCGTTTGGCCAGGTGTTCGCTGACGGCAAGCGCGTGTTCACCGCAGTCGTGCGCGACGTAACCGAACGCCAACGCGCGGAAGTAGCGTTGCAGAAGCAAAACGAAGAGTACCGGATCCTATTCGAATCCAATCCGTGCCCGATGTATGTGTGCGCTGAAGACACCCTGGAGTTTCTCGCGGTCAACGAGGCTGCGGTTAAGCACTATGGATATTCGCGCGAAGAATTTCTCAGCATGACCGTGCTGGACATTTGTCCTGCCGAAGATGTCCCGGTCCTGCTTGCCTTTGTAGGAACGCACCCGGAACGAAACGATGAGGCGGGCGCCTGGAAACATCGAAAGAAAGATGGCTCGGTAATAGACGTAGACGTTAACTGGCAGAAGCTGGATTTTGCCGGCCGGCCGGCATACATGGTGATGGCGAATGACATCACCGAGCAAAAGGAAGCTGGGATCGCGATGCGGGAAAGCGAAGAGCGCTATCGCGAGTTGTTCGAGAATGCCAACGACATCATCTACACGCATGACTTAACCGGAGACTTCACTTCGCTAAATAAGTCAGGCGAGCGAGTGACTGGCTATAGTCGCGAAGAAGCCCTGAAGATGAACATCGCCAACGTGCTGGCGCCGGACTATGTGAATACGGCCCGGCAGATGCTCGCGCGCAAGGCCATGAGCAAAGTCTCGACTGTTTACGAATTGGAAATAGTTTCCAAGGATGGCCGCCGCGTGGCACTCGAAGTCAGCACCCGGCTTATCTATGCGGGCGGGAGACCGGTCGGCGTGCAGGGCATCGCCCGAGACATCACTGCGCGCAAAGGCGCCGAAGAAGCGCTCAAAGACAGTGAAGAAAAGTTCCGTTCGATCGTGGAGACGACCAACGAATGGATCTGGGCAATCGATCTCGAGGGAAATCATACCTACACGAATCCGGCCATTGAGCAAATCCTTGGCTACAAAGCGGAAGAAATTCTGGGCGCGAACGTGCTTGACTTTGTCCACGAGGAGGATCGTGGGGAGTTTGAGAAACTGCTCAACCAATGGATCAGTGAGGGGCGGGGCTGGACCGGTCTGGTGCTGCGATGGAAACACAAACACGAAGGATATCGCTATCTTGAGTCAAACGGCCTGCCGGTATTCGATCCTCAGGGTAAGCTGGTCGGCTATCGCGGCGCGGATCGGGATATCACTGAAAGGAAACTTGCCGAAGAAGCTCTCAGTCAGCAGGCAGAGCGCGCCGCGCTGACGAACCGCATCTCACAGGCCGTCCGCCGAACGCTCGAAGTTTCAGAAGTGTTTGAAACAGCCGTGCGTGAGCTGGGCGTGCACCTTGAAGTCGATCGTTGTTCGCTTTTCATGAAGGATGAAAAGGCCGGACGCGTCACCAATGCGGCGGAATACCATGTGTCGGATGTGGCGCCGGCCGGCAGTGATTTTGATTTGCCACAAGTTCAGGGTCTCAACGCTGCGATGGAGAAGCATGGCGTCCTGGCTTTCGACGATGTGGCCAACGATGAAAGAGTCCGAGAGCTGTACCCGGTAATAAAGCGGTTCGACGTGAAATCCATCATGTACGTCGGAGTTACCGTGGGCAACGAACTGCTCGGCGCCTTTGCGCTTTCCACCACCCGCGAACTTCGTCACTGGAGCGAAGCTGATATTGAAGTGGCCAAGGCCGCTGCAGATCAGACGGGCATCGCCATCCGGCAGGCGCGCCTTTATCAAAAGGCAGCGGCCACCTCGATGCGCGAAGCCCTGGTCAATAAACTGAGCGTCGCCATTCGTGCTTCACTAAGTCTCACTTCGGTGCTCGACACGGCCACGCGCGAATTGGGGCAGGCACTTTCAGCCTCGCGCGTGGAGGTGCGCCTTTACGACGCTACCGGCGATCAGTCGTTCGCTAAAGGGGAATATGTGGCGGCCGGTTGTGAGAGTGTCAGCGACTTTGATGCCCATTATGACGAATTGCTGCGGAGCCATTTCCTCGAGTCACCGAAGCCTCTGGTTATTGGCGATGCTCAACAATACGCGGTAGGCCCGCCTGAGTTTAGCAATTGCATTCGACTTCGCGCCGCGTGCACTGGAGTGCGATCGCAGATCGATTATCCGCTCACCGTCAACGGAGAATTTCGCGGGGTGATTTCGATTCATCAGACTGAATCCGTTCGTCGCTGGGCCGAGGATGAAGTCCTGCTGGTTGAGTCCGTGGCAGCGCAATTGGCGACCGGTATTGCGCAGGCGGAACTTTTTGAAATGGTCGCCCGCGCCAAGAAAGAGTGGGAATCAACCTTTGATGCCATGTCCGACGGCATCTTTATTTTCGATCGTACCGGAAAGCTGGTGCGCGTCAACCGGGCCGGCGCGGCCATGGACAAGGCCCATCCGCAATCGCTGCTCGGCCAGCACTGTTGCGACATCCTGCGCACAACTTCTGATGGCGCGGCCTGCATTGTGGAACAGGCGTTGCGCCAATCTGGAAGTATCAATCTGGAAATCGTGCCTCAACATTTGGACCGGCCCGTACTGGTGACGGTCGAACCGGTTCTCGATGAGCGCGGGCAGACGGTTGGCGCGGTGTGCACGGCGCGCGATCTGTCAGAGTTACGCCAAGTCGAAGCCGTGGCGCGCGAGCGGCAATCGCTCTTGAAGAACATCATGGAAAGCGCGCGCGAAGCAATCTATGCGCTGGACGGCGAAGGCAATTACAAGTGGTGCAACCAGGCGATGCTGGACATGACCGGCTATCAATTGGACCAGATCATCGGTCATCATTTCCTCGAACGTACCCACGAAGATGATCGCGAGATGCGTCGAGATTCCTTCGCTCTGGTGCTTGCGGGCGAGCCGCGGAGTTTTGAATCGCGTTACATGGCGCGCGACGGCAGTGTGCGCTTTGCCTCGGTAAATAGCGCTCCTATCGTGGTCGACGGAGAGACGACTGGCGTCCTGGGTATCGCGCACGACATTACCGAGCAGAAGCAGGAACGGGATCGGGCTGCTCGAGCCGACAAGCTGCGCGCTCTGGGTCAACTGGCCTCAGGCGTGGCGCACGATTTCAATAACTCGCTGGCGGCAATTCTGGGCCGCGCCCAACTGATTCTTCGTCGCGTGAAGGATGACGAACTGATTCGCAGCCTCGGCATTATCGTAACCGCGGCCGAAGATGCCGCGGCTACGGTGCGGCGCATTCAGACCTTCGCGCGCAAGTCCCTGGCTGCCGAGCTTGAACTTCTCGACGTCAGCGGGCTCTTGCGCGATGCGATTGAAATAACGCGCACTCGCTGGCAGAACGAAGCGCGCGCCGAAGGTTCCAACGTTGACGTGACTCTGAATGCCGAAGAGGGTCTGTTTACTCTCGGCAACGCGTCTGAGTTGCGTGAAGTATTTGTGAATTTGATCGTCAACGCCGTGGATGCGATGCCGCAGGGCGGCAGTCTCAGCATTTGCTGTAAACCCAAGGGCGATCGGTTGGGGCTGCGATTTGCCGATACCGGGACCGGCATGACGGAAGACGTGCGCGAGCGTGTGTTCGAGCCTTTCTATACCACCAAGGGCGTGCATGGGACGGGGCTTGGGCTGGCAGTGAGTTACGGAATCATCGAACGTCACCAGGGGCTGATCTCAGTCGAATCGAAACCTGGAAAAGGCACGACCTTTTACATCGACCTTCCGCAAGCGGAGGCGACTGAGCTTGCGTCCGCAGAGAACAAACCGGAAGCACACACGGCCTCACTGTCCGTGTTGGTTGTGGACGATGAAGAGTTCGTGCGGGAAACGCTGGCTGAGATGCTGGTGGATTTGGATCACAGAGTGGTGACGGTTGACGGCGGCCGCGAGGCACTTGAGAAAGTGTCGAGCGGTGACTTTGATCTGGTCTTTACTGATTTGGCCATGCCTGAGATGGACGGTTGGGAAACTGCCCGAGCCATTCGCAAGAGCCGGCCGGGGCTGCCGGTCGTTTTGGTAACCGGCTATGGTGCAACTGCCCAGCCGCCTTTAGGTGAACTCGATTTGGTTGCCGGCATAATCGGTAAGCCGTTCGACTTTGATCAGGTGATAGGAACTATTGCGCGGGTTTGTAGCGAAGCTGGAGTCCGCGTTTGAGCTGGCAACACCAACGGCAAGACGGGGCAAGACTAAGGAAAACCGAGCTCACCTTTGGGTCCGCCATCCCAGATTAACTTTCCGCCGAGTTCGTTATTGAGATGGTTCAAACTTGCGGCAATTAGTATGAGGGCTGACTGCAGGGCCTGGATGGAATCGTGACCACGAGCTAGCTGAGTTTGCTGACTTCCAATCCCGATAACCTGGAATGGGCAATGATAATCTGACGAGCCAGGTGATTGTTGAGGCTTTCCCACGAACACACTGACAGTTCTTTGGTGATTACCTTCATCCACAAAGTGAAGCCTTCGCGTTGCTATTATTTCCCCGACACTATCAAAATCCATTCCGTTCCCCGGGGCATGAAGCCCGCTTCGATTGGCTCGAGCATCAAGCTCTACTGAGTTCCGATCCGAGCGTGATGCCGCGTGGGAGTAATAACTGCCGGTGCGGTGCTCATCGTGCCGGCGCATTCATTCGCGTAGGAATAATCCAGGCCGGGTTCGCTGATTTGACCTCGCCCACATCGATCCAGCCAGACAGCCGGGTTATTACCATCGGGGCTTCGTCCGAGTGTCTCGTTGAGGGACGCGTATAGCCGCCGACCATTCGGTGCGTTGATGCTGTTGTAGAGTTTGTCATAGCCGTTTCCTTTCTAAGTTGAATCGTCTGGATTTGGGTCCTAGTTCATGCTCATCAGGCCCGCGCTGGCGGTGAAGCCGACGCCAAAGCCCACAACCATTGCCGGGCCGGCCCATTCTCTTTTTCCCGCCAGCATGAAGCCGGTCGAAGCGCTGGACAGGTTGCCGTAGTTTTCCAGCACGTCGTAAGACTTCTCGACCTTCGTCGAATCGGCATCGAGGTGAAGCTGCGAGCAGACACCGTCAAGAATCTTCTTGCTGCCGGTGTGAATCAAGCAATCATCAACCTGACTCAGGTTGGAAACCGGCGACATCGGATTGTCCAGCACGTCGTTCACGGTAGTAACTGCGTAGTGGGCGCCGCGAGTTGGAACGGCCGGACGCATGAAGTACTGCGGCTTGCCATGCAGCGCCGGGTGCGTGCTATTGCTCACCATCGACAACAGATTTACGTCGTCAGGCGAATCGTTGGTTAGGTGCGAAATTGGTCCGAAGGTCGGCTTTCCTGACTGATCCGTACCGAGCAGGAGGGCCACGGCGCCGTCGCCGAACAGCATCGACTGAATAACCAGAGTAGTCTCAGTGCGCTGTTGCTCGAACCCGGCGTCATCAATCATGCCGTTCTTGCGCATGCGCGCGATTTCGCGGAAGCCGAAGTACTCCTCGTTGAGCAACGGAGCTACATAAGGCGTGTGCGCTTCAGACATCAGCACGACCGCCATCTTTCCGGGGTTGGCGGCCAAATACCATTGGGCGACTTCGACCGACTTCAGCATCACTGAGCAGCCCTGAGACTGCATGCTGACGGTGCTCAGTGAACGCGGCAGCAGACCGTGGGTCCGGGCCATCACTTCAGAAGCGAGGCAGGGAAGCATCTGGTCGGGCGTGTTGGTGGCCGCAATGAGCAAGCCAATCTGCGACGGGTCGCCGCCCCACTCTTCGATACACTTGCGGGTGGCGTTCACGCCGAGCTCGGTGGTTGAGCTGGTCGGATTCATGTTCGCGCCGGTTAGAAAGTCCGAGTAATTGTCCATTGCCGAGTAGCGGTTCTCTACGCCGAGCGTACAAATCGTGTTGATGAGCTCAGGCGAGAGTTTGTGCATCATCGATGCAATCAACTCGGTGGTGCTGAACTTGTTTTCCGGGGTGGCGGTGCTTGCTGAAACCAGGCTAATCATTTTCTTGCTCCTTGCTCTTTCTCTTGCTTAAATTGTTCGGCGTTCGTCGTGTTCCATTACAACCGCCGTGCCACGAGGCGGCTGAAGTTGTGAGCAGGAAGTAAGTCGAGAAATAGTTAGACTTAGCAGAGTAAGACGATCAAAAGAGCTCCACCTGAAGTGGGGCGGGTCCAGTGAATACCCGGTATGCAGAAATCGCAAAAGAGATCAGCTGAAGAGTTCTGTGCTGATTGATTTCGCGAAAAATTTTAGGAAAGCTTGGGAATAACGCGATCTCGGGGTGAGCCCGTCTTCCTTTCTTCGAACAAGAAGACGATCTGACAACCAGGTATACACTGACAACTTAGTATCCGGCGGCTGGCGGCTTGGCGGCTTTTGGGCTTTGCCTAAGAAGTCCCGTTTGCCCAGAAAGCCGGAATCTTGCCCAAGAAGTCCTTTCAGCGCAGAAAACCGACAAGCCGCTTCGTCAGGGCCGATGCGTTACCTAACTCGCCTTCCTCAGGACGGCCAGACCGCGTTAGTAATGCGACTCGGTGGCTTGCGCAGGGGTACGTTGGCCGTCTGCCCTATCGACAAGCTCATGCCAGCATAGCGGCGGCCAAAAGGTCTCGCCGCTTTTGTTTTGCGAGGGTCAAGGATCGGTGATATAAGCCGTTGCCGGGAGCGGCACCAACATCATGGCATTAAATTCAGCTAAGAAAAGCCAAATCATCGTGCGCGCTACAAGAGTGTCGCTAGTCGCTACATTGTGCGTCTCAGTATCGACGGTTATGTTCCTTACGCCCGTTCGCTGTCAAAACAAAGAAGATAATCAGCCGTATGTCAGCAATGTTCGGCAAATCAAGAGTGCCGGTTTCCAATTCGAAAAGCCAAAGCCCTGGACCGACTCGGCCAATAAAGCCTGGACCGACCCGGCCGATAAAGGAGGAACAACTGTGCTCTTGATTGAAGACGGTATAGTCAGCGTTACTTTTGTCGTTGTAGAAAAATATGAGGAACTTATAGCGGGGATAAAGAGCGGTCTGTCAGAAGGCAATACCGAAGTATGGACTGACGGTGAGCGCACACAGAATATCCATAACGGCATGAAGCATATTCGGGAGTCAGGGTATGTTGTTCGTAAAGGAGTTCGGGTCACGTGGATCATCGACGTTTATGAGTCCCGCAAGAACGTTGTAATGTTCACATTTGGCCGTCAAACGACGTTCCAGGCACATAGAGATGAGTACGTGATATTTTTGAACAGCATTACGAACTCTCTGGCTGAAAGCCCGCCACCGCCGTGATCTGCCCAAAAAGTAACCCGTCTGCACATAAAGTCGAGTTCCTGGGCGAGTTCTTGGGCAGGCTCAAGACTTTTTGGGCAAGAAAACTAATTATCTGCTCGACGCGAGGCGGAAACCAGCGATAATCACGGAATGCGTCCGGCCAATCTTTCAGGGGCATCACGCCTGTTCATCTTAGCCCTCGCGATATTCGCTTCGGTTCTTGGCGCATGCCGAACCAGCCAACGGCCGGACATAAAAACAGACCCGACGATCCAAACCAAAACTGAACCGGAGGCCAAAGTTGCCGAGAGGCCATCGTTGGCAGGTCGAATCGAAAACATGTCTATGTATCCGGTTCCCAATCGTCGTGAAGACTTGGCTGTCTCTCTGGTCGTCTCTATCCGCAACGCGGGATCTCCGAGCATCGCGCAAGGTTGGAACCTGGAAGTTAATTCTGCGAGCCGTCGTGTTCCTCTAGTTCTGGAACCTGTTCACGTCAGCGGTTCTGTTGAGATGCCCGGAACCACCGGTCTAAAAGTAGACCTGGCCAAAGAGGACCTGGTACTAAAGACCGCACAAGTCCCCATCGCCAAAGGTGCTCTGGTCAAAGGCATCCTCACTTTTG
This sequence comes from Blastocatellia bacterium, assembly GCA_003168335.1. GTDB lineage: Bacteria > Acidobacteriota > Blastocatellia > Pyrinomonadales > Pyrinomonadaceae > UBA11740. Next base: position 82,260 of record PMSM01000003.1, read on the forward strand.
TACTGTCAAAGACTTCGGAGAGCGAGTTGGCAAGTACCAAGACGAGTCTCGTCGTCCATTTCAAAGACTCTCAAGGTAATCCATACCAAACGCCCAAAGGAGTGATCGGAGAGAGGACACCGCGCTAGCTCTTTCTACTTCGAACTCGTCAGCGGCATTCGCCCGATCGCACTTTCGCCGATGCTGCCAAAGTAGAGTGTGCCCTTATGCTCGACTACGTTGGCGATTTGCGCGAAGCACCCGGGTGAAGGGTCTTGCAGGTTCCTCACAACCTTACCGTTCGTATCAAGAGCGAGCGCGAACGCGTAACGCTTGATGTTCGGTTGCAGGAAAGACGGTAGGCGCCAGACCACCTTCCTTAAGAAAGGATGCGGCAGCAAGCCGTCAAGGGCGGCGTCGCGGCGGTTGACCAGCGAGAGCCAGAACGTGTCGCGGCCGTTGGAAGAAATGCCGTCCGGAAAGCCGGGCAGATTGTCGATGAAGACGTCGGACTGGCCCTGCTTTGGCCCGATAAGCCAAAACCGTCTCACGCTATAGGATCCGGTTTCGTTTACCAGCACAAAGGATTGATCAGGGCTCACCGCCACGCCATTCGCGAAACAAAGATCGCGCAGCAGGACCCGCGTCTGCTTGGTGCGCGGATCGTATGTCATGAAGCGGCCGTTTGGTTGGTGCTCGAGCAGATCGTCTTTGAGTTTTGTGAGCGGATACTTATAAGACGCATCCGTGAAATAGATCGTCCCATCCGCACCTACATCAAGATCGTTGGTGCAGCGAAAGGGAACTCCATCGGCCTCGGTAGTTAAAACCGAAATACTTCCTGCGCGGGTAATCGATAGCAGACCCTTGATCGCATCGGCGACGATTAGGTTTCCTTCATGATCGAAGATTAGTCCCAACGGCCGGCCCAGGGTGTTGGCAAAGACTTCCGGGTGCGTGCCATCTGCCTGGAAGCGAAAGATGCGACCGTCTTCAGTTCCGCAATAGATTCGATCCTGATCGTCGATAGCGACGTCTTCGGGCGCGAAACCATCTACATGCAAGCGTTCAACTTTCGCGAGTTCGGAGTTCTGCGCATAAACGCCCGTTAGTTCGGGCGCCGACGGCGGTGTCCAGGCGGCGGGATTAATCGGAACGGGCCAGGCGACTAGATAACCGATCAACAGGACAACGATAGCTATGGCCACGCGAAGAATTGTCTGTTTCATAAAGGAATAGGTTGAGTGAGCGTCGTTGATCCTTCGAGTGCCACAACGGAGATCTCCCTCACGGTCGGGCTGCTGACACTATCTTTCGCCGCGCGCTGCTTCGACCTGGCTTTCAAGTTCAACTCCCAGCTTGTTCATGCCCGGTTGGCTCGCCGACTCAATCCAGCGCAGGGCTTCATCCAAAACTCTTCGTTGATGCTCGGGCCAATTAACCTGGCCCACAACGCTGCCAAACTGCCCCCGATAAAACCCGGCGCGCGGCGGGTGTACCTGTGCGATCACTTCGCGCTCAACTGAGAGCATCATCGTAGGGATGCCGGCCTGCTCAATTGCCCGCGCGGCCAGCGCCACGGATTGATGACAAAGACGCGACGCCGGAATCAACAGCGCGGCCTGCACTTCGTAATGCTTCAGCCGGTCGATCAGTTTGGGCAGCGTGACATCGAGGAGTTGCGCAGCGTCAGGAATAAATCCGCAAAAACTCCAGAAAGCTGAATTCAGCTGACCGATCACTCGGTTGGCTTCGAACTCAAGCAAACGTGCCAGGGGAATCTGAACGTTCACATCCTGCTGGACGAAAGCAGGGTCGTAACCGCGAGCGGAAAAGAGCAAGTCACTCGGAGCGATCTCCGTGGGAATCTCGCGGAAAGTGTAATCGCCATCCGGCGCGCTGGTGTCGAAGGGATCTGTGCCGTTGATGTAGGCCCCCGCCGAACTGATCAGCGCCAGGTTCAACATCGGTAGCGACCGGCGCACGGGCGTAAAGGGCGCCCGCGCATTTTCGACGAAGGGATACGCCTTATCAATCTCATTGGTCGCGCCGCGTTGTCTTTTCCAATCCGCAAAGCGCTGCCGCCATTCTTCTATATTTTCGATGATCTCCACTAAATCGACTCCTGGAAAATACTCGCCCTTAGCTGTTAGCGAGTTAGGACTACAAGTCTAAAACTTCAGGGATCACTCCTGGGCGGATTTTGACTCGGCCCAGTGAAGCAATCGGGAACTTCAACGAACTTGTTCTTGTCTATGGGCACATTATGCTTGATCTCCTTCATTCGTAGAACAACAAACCCGAAGGGTGATTCGTCCTTCCTAACAAACGGCAGCTTAACGCCGTCAACTTCCCGATAATCTTCATAGTAGGTATTGTTTTGGCGCAGCAGCAATCCGGTTTCCGCGTCGAAGTACATTCGCTCGGTCCCGCTTTCGAATCTTCGCGATAACACCAAAGCATCACGGTCGCCCACCTTCGCATGACCATCAAAGCGAAACAACTGCTCGCGTTTCTTCAGCGCTATTTCCGGGTGAAACCTGTCATCGTTTTGGTCGGAGGCTCGCAGGGGAAAACGTATCAAGCCGGCCAGAGGATCCTGCATCCACTGTGCTTTGCCGTTTGAAATCTGACGCATTGTCCCAAGGCCTTCGACCGTTATGATCAACGCTGAGCCATTCGGGGCCTGCTCAAACAGCTCGGCCGTCCCACTTACGCCCATGGCGCTGATTTCGACACTACCGATTGATACGCGACTAGTCAGTTTGAGAAGGGCGCTTTCACCTCCCACAGCCTCCAGATACTTCTCGATCACCTGTTTCGGAGAAGGCGAATTCGGGTCGGAGGGAGCGCTATCAATCGCGGCTTTCGGGGCCGAAGGTCTCGGCGGAGGTGGCGGCGGATCGGCAACCGACGCGCGGGATACTTTGGGATCTCCATACGCCGGAGCTTTAACGGTAACTCTTCCCAGGACCGCAGGTGGGCGGACCGCCGGCTTCAGGGTCAAAGCGATCTGTTCATGCAACTTCTTGAGACCGGCGGTTAACTGAGGATCGCCGCCGAGCAAAATGGTCCGGCGGGTTTCGATCACGATCCAATCGGGGATGACGCCGCGGGCTTCGAGCACAGTTCCGTGCGGCGTGACATACTTGGCAAAACCATATTGCAACAACGCACCGGTTGGTAACTTGATGATGGCCGACGGTATCACATTGCCCGCGGTGATCTCGCCGACAACCTGGGCCCTCCCACCTTCCTGAAGGCCAGCCGCAAACATCTCTGCGGCCGATTGTGACGTGCTGTCAACCAGGACTACCAATGCGCCGGTGTACGGCAAATGCTGAGGGAAGGCAAAAATCGGATTCGAGCCCTGCCGGGTTTGCATCGAGCCAAGCAATAAGGGATCCGTCTCGAGCAATCCGCTTAACCCGGCAATCATTCCGATCAGGCCGCCATGATTTCCGCGGAGGTCAATGATCAAACCAGGCACATCGTGCATTGAACGTAGTGCGCCGCAGACCTTCTTCATCAGAATCGGCGCAAATGCATTGAAGCGTATGTAACCAATGCCGCCGGGAAGTCGCTTCGCCTCAAACTCGGTGTACATCGGCGGCAAGTTCCCAATAGCCGGCGACATCTCGCCATCCAGCTTCTCTCTTGAAATCGCTACTTCATGTTCCCGATTAAGTGCGTCGAGATAAGAAAGCTTCACCGGGGTCTTGATATCGCCGTTGATATAACGACCGATTAAGAAGTTCGGCAACTCAGGACGAATTATTTCGTGCCAGATAGGATTGCTTGTAATCGCAGCGATTGCGTCGCTAATTTTTGCGCCGTTGACGCTCCTTATTTCAAAGCCGGGACGCAGACCAGCGCGGGCTGCGGTTGATCCAGGTTCCACGCGGGTTATTACCGCCGCCCCATCAATAACCCTCAAATCAATACCGATGCCGGTGGAAAGACGTCGGGTCAGCCGCGTTCTGATCCTCTCTAATGGAGTCATCGACTCCGGCTTCTCGCGATCCGCGGAATCTGCCCGGGACGCGTCATCCGACTCGTCTGGTTCATCGTTTGAAAGGAATTTTGGAATAGCCTGAGGCGGTATCACAAAAAAATGCGATTGGTGAAGCTCGTTGACCATTAGTTGCAACAAAGAATGTAGATCTGAATCGCTGGTGACCCCGGCCACCATCGGAGCATAGCGTTCATGAACAGCCTTCCAGTCAACGCCACCAAACTTTGGGTCATAGAAAGTCTGGTTCACCGTCTTCCAGACGGTCTCGAACGTCTCCTGTCGCCGGGCAGCTTCGGCCTGACTGACTTCGGGCCGGGCGACCTCAGGCTGTTTCTGTTGCGGGAATGCGGTAACGCAGGCGAGGCTGAGAATCGCGACCAGGGCAAGTCGGGGAAGAAAATTAACTAACCGCCTTCGCATTTTGCTGTGACCTGTCTTATCAACTGCGACGAGACTGAATGCTTATCAGGAAGAACGCAATCAACCCTGCGACAACCGCGATCGCCATGGCCGCCACTGAGTATCCGTGCAACGCGTCGAACGTCATGCGACGTGGATCGTCCCGCGCAATCTGATCGAATGGCACTTGCAACGCACCGCGAATCGCCAGCATTCGCGCTGAGATTACGAAATGGCTGACGCCGGTCATGATAGCCATAATCGACAGCGAAATCATCTCAGCAAAGCGCGCGAGCCGGCTTTCTCTCTTACTCATGAAGTATCCGGTCACGAGCAGGAAAAGGCCAATCTCAAAACCGCCGCGATTGATTGTTGCCAGCAAGCGCGTAACCATCATGCCGGCGAGTTCATTCGCGTTGGCTAACTGCGCGCCGCGCAGAACTCCAAATACTGTGGGCGCGACCGCGGCGCCGAAGAAGATCGCGGCGCCCAACCAAAGGCCCAGCAGCAAGAGCCTCAAATATCCGACGATGGTCCTCAAAAGAAATCCTCCAGTGCGATGCGACGCCAGCAGCCTATGCAAACGGTGTTACTGCGGGCAGCAGGCTAATCATTGGCGGTTGCAATTCCGGCGGCTCGATCTCGCGCGGATCTGGAACGGTCAAGAGCCATGAAAGCGCGCGATCGAGCTGAGCCTGGTACTCTGCCAGGTCGAGCGACATGAATACGGGCTGATTCAGGCGCGCAAACTTTTCTTTGGCCATCAGATACATTCGCCGCGCGGCGCCGGGCCGGCCAATCTGCAAATGATGAAAAGCGACGGCCGACTGAATCATTGCCTGCAGGAAAAGTTTTTCATCCGGCCCGACCGGCCCCATCCAGCGTTCTTCCCACGCATCGTGCGCGGCGTGATACTCACCGGCGTTGTATAGATCGATGCCCGCGATGTATTCGATGGGATAGGCAACGATATGTTCGTCGCTGTAGTGCGGCGCCGCGGTTTGCATCACTCATATTGTAGCCGATGGCGAGGTGTTAGCAGAGTGAAGGCGACCGGGCAAGATGCCGGCGAGCCGCACGCAGGGATGTGTGCGCTCCTTTACTTGGCTTTTGGGAAATAGCCTTCGCGCGCCCGGATGCGCAACTGTGGTTGAGCAGGAATAGTGATCGCAATGCGGCGAAATGCGTTGCCGCCGGATTTATTGTTCGAATAGTACTGCAGCAGATATTGCGCCCGCAGTTCGTTCAAGATGCGACTGAAAACAGCTTCAAGATCTTCAATTTTGTCAGGAACGAAAGCTGTTCCGCCAGTTGCCCCGCCGAGTTGCTGCATAGCATTTTGAGCGCGCGTACTGATGACGTTCAACTTCAGCGCTTCGCCGCTCGGGTTGATCGAATAGAAGACGGCGTTTGCCTGCTGCACTTCTTGTTGCACCTCAGCCTGGGCTTTCCGGTGACCCTGCTGGAGTGCAGTTTCCGCTGCCGCTCGCATTCGCGCCCTGGCCGCCGGTGAAGTGTCGTTCTCATCAGCCTGCATCGCGCGATAAGCCACCAGAGAAGAGTCGCGAACCCGATTACTGAAATTGTCTTCGCCATCGGAAATGACGACGATCACGCGACGGTTCTGCTCAGGCGTGTTCTGCGCCAGGTACCGGGCGGCTTCGATGACCGTATCGTAAAAAGCTGTCGGGCTCGGTCCGACCGCGGCCTTTATCGACATCAATCTGGCCGTTGCAATGTCGGCCGTAGATCGGGCCTGCTCAAGCCGCGGTGTGCGATCGATTGCATAAACCGTGGCGTGATCCATGGGTCTTAAAACCTGTTTAAGAAATCGCGTGGCGGCTTGTTCTTCGAACCCAAATCGCTCGCTTACGCTGCTGGAAACGTCGATCAGGAGAGCAATGTCCAGCGGCACCTGTTCCGGATCACCCAACTGTGCGATTTCCTGTGCATGTCCGTCTTCTGCGATCTGAAAGTCGGCTTGCTTTAGACCCAGCACCGGCTGGCCTTCCGGGTTAGTTATGGAAACCGGTACGACCACGAGGTTCGAAGAGACCTTGATCACCTCGTACTCGGGTGCAGGTGTAGGCGCCGGCGTGGGTGTCGGCTTGGCTTTGAAGCGCGGTCCCGGCGGCGGCGGCGGTAACTCCCTGACCTTTTGTGCGCGAGCGGGCGCGCTAAAAAAAATTGCTGCGGACAAAAAGAAAGCCAGCGCAGAAAGGACCAGCGCCGGCGCAAAGTATTTCTTGGACTCACTCAAGAACATCAACCAACTCCTCATGCCGCCAGCTGGCATTGTTGCTGGCAAGACCAATCATTTGACGCCGTCTGGACGGCATGATCGTTGGCGCGTGTGACCCAACTTGTTTAGTTGCGTTGCTACTAAGAAACAAGTTGACAACTGGTTCTACTGTTCCGAACCGCTGCTACCCGACTTCATCGTAGGTGCGGGTTGGATCAGACCTTTATTGACGAGCACCTTAACTTCAACGCGACGATTCTGTGCGCGGCCATCGCGAGTCTTGTTGTCAGCAACCGGATTGGATGAGCCAAAGCCGTACGGCGTAACGATGCGGCGCAGCGGAATCTGATGCTGCTCAACCAGGTAACGGATCACAGAATCGGCACGCCTTTGACTCAGCAGCCGATTGCGTTCTGTGTTGCCGGTGGCGTCCGCATAGCCCGTAATCTCCAGCACGTAGCCTTTGGCATTGAGGGCCTTCGTCGCGATCGCATCGAGCTTGCCCTTACCGTCAGCAGTAAGCACCGCGCTGCCGAGGCGGAAGTTCACTGACGCAGTATCCTGCGGGACATAATCATCAAGTGCCGAGATGCGATCGTTGGTGGCATTGACTCCGGCGACTGCGGAATCAGCGGTCTCTTGCGCGGCCTTGGCGCCGCCACGCGCGGCATTGGAAACGGCCGCGAGTTCATCGAGTTGACCGGAAAGCTTCTGAGCATTCTGCTCAACTTCGCTCAAGCGGCCTTCTGACGCGGAGGCGCGTTCTTCGAGTGGTGAAGCCCGCGACTCAACCGCTCGCGCCGTGCGCAGATCCGAATCGTTGAACCTGACTTTTTCGGCAACCAGTTCGCCGTTAGATCCGCCGGTTCCGTCAACTTCGAGGTTGAGGCCGCGCAGAATATTTGTCGATCCATAATTCGTGCCGCTGCGCAGGAAGCCGCCGTTCGCCTTAACCGAGGTTCTATCGGTCAGCCTCACGACGGTATCATTTCCGGTTAGATCCCGAACCGTGAAGGTGTCGGCGGTGCGCTTCACCACGACGCCTTTGATCTTCATCTTTTCCCCGCTTGAAACAGAGCGGGCTCTTGTCGCATCAGTCTGCGCTTTGGTTGTTTGGGTCGAGCCTTGTCCGAGAGCTAATGGGGAAAGAGCCAGCGCCAACCCGAAAGCAAGCGCGAGTGAGCGAAGTGTCTTTAGGTTAATAATCATAGAAATTGGACTCCTTATCATCTAAGTTGGCAGACGGGCAGCTTGGCCGCGTCCAACAAGTTGTTGAGTTCAGACGATGAACTCCTGATTCACGTTGTCTGCCAGATTTATGCAGACCGATTTTTAGAGAACGTCGGGTCGATGAGCTGCAAAAAAGGCTGGTGCTTCATCAACTTGAACTCACGAATAGTATAGAACACTACTGGGCGTCAAGACGATAGATGCGGAAACAGCGAACAATTGCCGGTTACTACCGATTCATTACTACTTCGTTACGGGATTGCAAGAAAGAGCCGCGGGGGTTTAGGAGGAGTGAGATTCTATGTCCGACAAACTTCAGGAACCTGTGAACAAGTATTGTTGGTTGCTGGAAAATAGCAGTGCAGGCCCGAAGGGCCGGCATTCAATAGTCACGCCCGTGAGGGCGTGGTCACGACAGCCTTGAAAAGGTTTAAGGCCCGAAGGGCTGGCACTTCTTGTCTCTCGATTTCATCAATCATTCCATTGTGCCGCGCCTGCGGCGCTCATTGGTCTGCGAGAGTTCTTGATCCACGCCCTTACGGGCGTGGCTATTGAATGTCGGCCCTTCGGGCCTAAATCGCGAACTGTCCGCCTTCGAGGCGTTCCTTAATATAGGCAAGAAACTTTTCCGCATCCGAGCCATCGATGATGCGATGATCAAAGCTAAGCGCGAAATACGCCATCTGGCGAATCGCGATGTAGTCTTCGCCATCCACCGACGTGAGGACCTTAGCCCGTTTCTCAATCTTCCCAACGCCCAGAATCGCCACTTGCGGCTGATTGATGATCGGAGTGCCAAACAATCCCCCGAACCCCCCAGGATTGGTAATCGTGAAGGTGCCACCGGCAACTTCATCAGGTTTGAGCTGTTTCGTGCGCGCGCGGTCGGCGAGGTCGTTTGCCGCACGGGCCAGACCAGAGATTGAAAGATCGTCAGCACGCTTGATCACCGGAACGATCAATCCCCAGTCCAGAGCCACCGCCATTCCCAGGTTGAGGTCACGTTTGTAAATGATCTGATCGCCGTTGACCTGCGAGTTGAAGATTGGGAATTTTCGAATCGCGTCGGTCACAGCTTTAAAGATGAACGGCATGAACGAGAGTTTGGTGCCGGTACGCTCCCGGAAAGCCTCGCGGTTTTCGTCGCGTAGTTTCGCGATCTTCGTCATGTCAATTTCATAGACGGTGGTGACGTGCGCGGAAGTGCGGCGCGACAGGACCATGTGTTCGGCGATCTTCTTGCGCATCACGGTCATCTGCTCGATACGATCGCCTTCCGCGGTTTTGGTTGCAGGTGCCTGCTGCGTCGCGGGCGCGCTCGGTGGCGCAAGTTGCGAACTTGCGCTCGCTGGCGCCTTAACGGGTACAGGCGCGGCTGGTCGAACTGGAGTTCCGGACTCGATAAAGCTCAGGATGTCGTTCTTGGTCACGCGCCCGCTCATCCCGGTGCCTTCGAGTTGCTTGATGTCGATGCCGTGTTCTTCGGCGATCTTGCGCACCAGCGGACTGGACTTCGTGCGCCGCAGTTCTTCGGCGCTGGCCCCGTCGCCGCTACGTTGGGGCGGCGGTCCACCCTCAGTACCGATCGACACTGGCTCGCTCTTCTTTACCAAAGTCTTCACTTCAGTCTTGTGAGTTGGCGCAACTGATGGCGGCGGTGCCGGCGGCGCAGTTCTGGGTGCAGGCTCGGAAGCGATCAAGGGCTTAGGTCTCTCAACCGTGACGGGTGGTTCAGTTTTCGTCGGCTCGGGAGATAAGAGAAGGGGTGCCGCGCTTTCCACAGGTGCGGCGGCAGGTTCAGCGGCTTCCTCTTTCGCCGACGTTTCAGGTTGTGGCCCGGTCCCGTCGAGCACCGCGACGACGGTGTTCACTTCGACGGTTTCGCCTTCTTTGTATCTGACTTCGGTCAGAGTGCCGGCTGCCGGCGAGGGAATCTCCGCGTCAACTTTGTCGGTCGAGATTTCGAACAGCGGTTCGTCGCGGTTGACGTGATCGCCGACGTTCTTCAACCATTTGGTGATCGTTCCTTCCGCAATGGACTCGCCCATCTGCGGCATTACTACTTCTGTTGCCATGATGACTCCAATTTAAGTCTTGTTTAGAGTCGGGCTACCGCCCGACTAAGCGGGCGGTAGCCCGCTTCTAAACGGTTCGTTGTTTTTATCATTCAGCCGTCGTCGGATCAATGATCGCCTTGATCTCTGAAATGCGATTCGCGGGAAAACCGCCCTGCTGTGCGTGCTCGCTGATCAAATCTTCGTTCGGCGCTATATAGACGCAGTAGATCTTGTCACCGGTGACGTAGCTGTGCAGCCACTGAATTTGCGGCCCCTGGTTTTGTAGCACGTTGCAGGACTTCTGAGCGATCGCGTGCAGTTCCTGCGGCGAGAGATTCCCGGCTCCCGCAAAGTCTCTTTCGATCACATACTTTGGCATTTGTGTTCTCCTTCTGCTCTCGTATTAATGCGGACTGGTCCGGACTCAGAGTGTTTGGCAAACTCTTCCGCCGTCCAAACGAATCATGATCAGATTCAATAAGCGGCTAATTTCCGCGCCGCATCCACAACATCCTTCACCTGTGGCAGGTAATAATCCTCCAGCGGCGGTGAATAAGGCACCGGCGTGTCGAGCGACGCGACGCGCACGACCGGCGCATCCAACCACTCGAAAGCTTCCGCGGAAATGATCGCCGCAATTTCTCCGCCAATCCCGCCGGTCAATGATGCTTCATGCAGGATGAGGGCGCGGCTCGTTTTCTTTACGCTGCCAAGAATCGCCTCCTTATCCAGCGGCGCCAGCGTGCGCAGATCGATCACTTCGACGTCCAGGCCCTCTTTCTCTAATTCTTCCGCGGCATCAAGCGCCGTCAGGACCTGCGCCCCGAAAGTAATGATCGAAAGATCGCGGCCTTCACGCCTGGTGCGCGCTTTGCCAATCTCTACGATGTAATCGTCTTCGGGCAGTTCCTCGCGCAGACGCGGCAGGCGATAAAGTTTTTTGTGCTCGAAATAAAGCACGGGATCAGGATCGCGGATCGCTGCTTTGATTAAGCCCTTCGCGTCGTACGCAGTCGAAGGCTCGACGATCTTCAACCCGGCCGTATTCGTAAAGAACGATTCCGGATTAAGCGAATGAAACGGACCTGAACGCACCCCCGATCCACACGGCCCGCGAAACACTGCCGGAATGTTTGCACCCCAGCGATAGCGACACTTGGCCGCATAGTTGGTAAGCAAATCAAAACCGCAGCTAATGAAATCGATGAATTGAAACTCGGCCACGGGTCGCATGCCCATCAACGCCGCGCCGCAGGCCGCGCCGACAATTGCCGCTTCCGCGATGGGGGTGTCGATCACTCGCTCAGGGCCGAAATGATCGATGATGCCTTCAGTAACTTTGAAGGCGCCGCCGTACGTACCGACGTCTTCGCCGATCAGAAAGACGGCCGGATCGCGCTCCATCTCTTCCCAGATCCCGGCGCGAATGGCTTCGACCATCGTGGCCAGGCCGCCACGCGGCGGGCGTTGGGGTTTGCGTTCTTTTTTGAGTGCGGTAGACATTAGTTATTGGATATCTTTACGGGCTGCGTTTCCGGCGGCAGGTTCAATTTGTCCACCGCGTCCGTCAGAAAACCTTTTAGCTGGCTGCGATCCTTTCCGCCGGCATCGATGAAGGTCCAGCTTGCGCCGCCGTCCGACGAAATGCCGATCATGCTGCTCTCGGTTTGAAAAATGCCGTCCTGTGCTTTCACTTTCAAAGTAGTTGGAAGTACCGCATAGACCGACCCTGAGACCTGTATGATTTGCGTTGGGGCGCCAGCCGTCGACGAAAGAACGACCACTCCTTCAGTCTCCATCTCTTTCATCCCTTTTGTAAGCGCCGAAATCATTTTGTCGCGACCCCCGGCAGCCTCGATAACTTTCGGATAGGTCAGATCCACCATGCGGGCAAAATCCCTGCGCCGAAACGCGTCGTTAACTTCCTGAGCCTGAGCCACGAGAGTAGCGTAATTCTCAAGCCTGGCTGCGGGAGCTTGCGCGGCCGTTGGAGATTGCGTAGCAACCCCGGGCGTCTTCGTCGGTTCCTTTCTGCCGCAAGCAATCGTGAGCGACAAAAGAACCAGGCTCAACGAGCCGGCGTAGCCGGCGGCAGAATTTAGCCCAGGGCGAGCGAAGCGAAACGAAGTGAAGCGAAGCGCCGCCCTGGGTGTCGCGCCGAACAGAATTCCCGAGCGGGCTGATGAAAAAAAGGGACCGTTACCCAGGGTCCCGCTCGCTGGGCTTGCTCCACCCTGGGCTAAATTCTGCCGCCCGCTTCGCTGGCTCGTTGGACCTTTCCCCATAACTGGCGGAACTCTAAGCGAGATCATGATTCCAGAACCTTCGGCCGGAACGCCGGCGGCACGATCGAGTTGTCGAACACTCCATAAGCCGCTCCCTCAGGTTCCGGCATCGGCGAACTCTCCGCCCACTCGCTGTCCTCTTCAATCTCACGCATCACGGCCGCAGTGATCTCATCCAGCTTTTCCTGCGTCGCAACTTTTTGGTCGAGCAGAAATTTCTCAAATCTGTCGATGGGATCGTTGTGCTTCTCCCAATACTCGATCTCGCCCGCGGGCACATAGCGCTGATCGTCGTGCTCAGCATGGCCTTTGCGGCGGTAGGTCTTGGCCTCGATCAAAACCGCCCCCCGACCTTTACGCGCGTAGTCGATCGCCTGCTTTGTGACTTCATAGCAGGCCACAACGTCATTGCCGTCGACGATGTAGCCGGGAATGCCGAACGCCGCGGCCCTCTCAACCAAATTGCGCACGGCCGTTTGCGAACTCGTCGGCGTCGAGTACGCATAGTGATTGTATTCGGCGATCACGATCAGCGGCAGACGCTGCACCGCGGCGAAGTTCATTCCTTCATAGAACGCGCCGGTACTGGCGCCGCCGTCGCCGATATAGGCCAGCCCAACAATGTCTTTCTTCTGCATGCGCGCGCCCAGCAGGATTCCGGTCATCACCGGAATCATGTCGCCGAGATGCGAGATCGGACCGAGAAATCCTTTGTCGAGATAGCCAAAGTGAACGTTCAGATCTTTTCCGCCGGAAGGTCCCCAGGCCTTGGCCATATACTGGGCAAGGATTTCGCGCGGGCGAATTCCTTTCACAAACACCGCGCCGAGATCGCGAATGATTGGCGTAATGAAATCGTCGGGACGCAGAGCGTAAGCCGAACCGACAGCCGTCGCTTCCTGACCCAACGATCGATAGACGCCGCCAACTACTTTGGTTTGTCGATACAGGTTGACGATGCGTTCTTCGACCAGGCGCGTCAGCTTCAGAAAGCGATAAAGCTCGAGCATCTGTTCGTGTGTGAGCGACGTGTCCGTGATGCAAGAGCGCGGTTTGCCTTCCGGAGGTTTACGCGGCGCATACTTGGTGCTGATGCGCATTTGAAAACCCGGACGGCGACGATGCGGTCCGCTCTTCTTACTATCGCTTCGTGGTTTCTGATCCGCCATATCCGGTTAAGTGCCGCGTAGCGGCGATCTGAATTTAGGTCGGCCTTTCAAGGCCGGCACAGAGTTAATTTACAGCTCATGTCGTCGCATAGCGACGGTTGAATCTCTCCTGATCACGATCACGTCGGGTCATTCGTCGCTACGCGACGAGGCCGCCAGGTTGCTTTCTCTACCCGGCCTTGAAAGGCCGGGCTAAACTCAACGGTCGCTGACGCGACTGAAGTTAAATATGAATCGTCTTCCCGTGCACGCCCTCGGCGGCTTCCATCACCGCTTCCGAAACGGTCGGATGCGCGTGCATCGTGTTGCCCAACTCTTCGGCGGTTGACTCGAGTTGCATCGCCACGCAGGCTTCGGCGATCAACTCAGTCGCGTGCGGGCCGATGATATGCACGCCCAGAATCTCGTCGTACTTCGATTCGCTGACGATCTTCACAAAGCCTTCTTCCTCGCCCAGAATGCGTGCCTTGCCGGAAGCGCTGAAGGGAAACTTGCCGAGCTTGACGTCATTGCCGGCGGCGCGAGCTTTCGCTTCGGTCAACCCCACCGAGGCAACTTCGGGATCGCAGTAAGTGCAATTGGGAACCAGCCGCAGATTGATCGGCCGCGGATTCTTGCCCGCCAGGTGTTCGACGGCGACGATGCCTTCTTTCGAAGCCAGATGCGCCAGCAGGGGCGTCGGCACAACGTCGCCGATCGCGTACACCCCCTGCTCACCGGTCTGCTGAAATTCGTCGACCTGAATAAAGCCTTTCTCGACTTTGATCTTCGTGCCTTCTAACCCGAGACCCTGCGTGAAAGGCATGCGACCAACGGCAACCAAAAGCATTTCTGCTTCGAGCCTTACGTCCTCGCCTTTTGAAGTCTTGCCGGTGACGACGACACCTTTGTCGGTTTTCTCAACTTTCTCAAGTTTCGTATCGACCTGCGACTTGATGCCGCGCTTGCGAAACGACTTGGCGAGTTCAGCGGAAACTTCTTCGTCTTCCAGTGGAACTAATCTTGGTAGCAGCTCGACAAGCGTCGTCTCCGCGCCAAAACGTGAATAGACGGAAGCGAACTCAACGCCGACTGCGCCGGCGCCCATGACGATCAAAGACTTCGGAACTTCCGTCAGCTCCAGAATGTGATCGCTGTTGACGACCTGCTTGCCATCAGTGTCAAAGCCGGGTATCGGGCGCACGACTGAGCCGGTGGCGATGATGATGCTCTTCGTTTCGATCGTTTGTTTGCTGCCGTCTTCGCCGGTGACTTCGACTTTGCCGGGCAACGCAAGTTTCGCCGTGCCTTTGAAGACAGTGCACTTGTTCTTCTTCATCAGGAACTCGATGCCCTTCGAGTTCTTCATCACGACCTTTTCTTTGCGTTTCTGCACGTCGGCAAACGCGAGCTGAATGCCGGACGCTTGCACGCCGAAATCAGCCGCGTGCTGCATCTGTTCATAGACGTGCGCCGACATCAGCAACTGTTTAGTCGGAATGCAGCCACGCAGCGTGCAGGTCCCGCCGAGCCGCTTGTCTTTCTCGACAATCGCGACTTTCAAACCCAATTGTCCGGCGCGAATCGCGGCGACATATCCGCCGGGACCGCTGCCGATGACCGTTACATCAAATTGTTCGTTAGCCAAACCTGGAATCTCCTGAAGACGAATTTGTTGCGCAACCTGCTTCGGTTGCGAGCGTGAGCGCAAGTCAAACCTGACGCTACAGCTCAGTTGTTAGAGCATTTTTCGGTGCCGACTTTGGCGCCACATTATAGTAGGTTCAGCGCATTGAGACCAATTGAGGTGGTGGGGCTTAATTTGCGGCTTGTAACCAACGACGCATGGCTAGAGACCAAATCAACGACGATTAAGCAGTCAGTACCGGGAGCGGTAGCGACCGGGTCTCAATCAACAACATGGTCGAGTTTGTCCGGACCATCACCCGGTCGCTACCGCTCCCGGTACTGACCTCATCACTCGACCATTCGCGACGGCCCGAGCTCCGGTAACATCACATCTTGAACAGGCTCTGATAATCCCTGGTCAAATTGTCGAGTTTGGCTTTGAAGGCATCGTTGCGCATTGAAGTGCCCATGTACTTCACCTGGAGATTCGCTATCTTCTTTGCATCGTCGACCAGGCTGGCTTCCATCATCTTCTTTGTCTCTTCGCCGACCTGGTAACCGCGGATGGCTTTCAGTTGCTCCATCTTGCCCGTCATCTCGGTCTTCTTTGAGTCAAAGTATTTCTGCGCGTCATCGACGCCGTCCGCCGGATTCGAAGCCGCATCAACGCGCTTGACCAACTCGGCCGTGAAGGAATCGAAGTCGTTCAGGATAGCTTTGGCGTCGGCGTCTTTCTTACAGCCGGCCAGCGGCAGACAGGCAAAACAGATTAGCAGGGCGAGAATTCTGGTGCGCATCGAGGGGAAGCCTCCACAAGTTGGTTTTGAAGCGCTATCATCTAACCGACCGCGCCAGTCAAAGTCAAGAATCAGTAGGCAGTAAGCAGTGAGCAGTGGGCGGTGAGCAGCAAGCAGGAGGCAGTGAGCAGCGCGGCTATGCCGCAGCACATGGCGGTAAGCCTCCGGCTTACCGTTGAGGCTTCTTATATAGAGTCGGAGGCTATGCCTCCTTCCCAAGGCAAGGATATTCAGATGAAACACTCGGAAGGCTTTCTCAAATTAGTCGACGAAGCGAAGAGCCGGATCAAAGAAGTAACTGTCGCCGACACTCGTGATCGTCTGGTGGCAAATACAGCCGCGCGTCTGATCGACGTGCGCGAAGACGATGAATGGCGGGCGGGCCACGCGGCCGGCGCGGAACATCTCGGCAAAGGCATCATCGAACGCGACATCGAAGCGTCAGTGCCGGACAAAGCAACTGAAGTGATCTTGTACTGTGGCGGTGGCTATCGCTCGGCGCTGGCCGCTGATGTGCTGCAACAGATGGGCTACACGAATGTCTGGTCGATGGCCGGCGGCTGGAAGGCCTGGAAGGATTCGGGCGCGCCGGTGGAAGGCTGATGGAGCGAAGTTCACTTCTTCAACACAAAGTCCTTCGGCACTAACTCAACGGCAATGGCGTCGCCGTCGATTTTAGCTTTCAGGTCTTTTGGATCGGTCGCGGGTCGAAAAGTAAAGACTACGTTCTCCTGCGTCTTGCGCGGCCCGCACGAAACCTGTCCGGGAGCTGGTGTGTAAGCTCTAAACACAACCTGCTCCAGCGAGGTCGCCCGAATCTTGTAGTTCCTATCGGCGGCTTGAACGATAAAGTATCCGGTGCCCTTACTGTCGCACTCCAATTTGAGAAAGAGACCCTGAATCCGCACTTCACCCGCTTCGACGGGTCGCAGCGCTTGCTGTAAATAGTCTGCTGGCGACATCTCTGGTCGCTGAGAATCTTCTTTCGCCACAGTTGTCGACGTCTCTTCTCGCTGTCGCAAACGAGGTTCGCCGCCGGCGTTGCCCGTCTCCGACTTGTAACGAGCAACCTGCTCTTCGTATCGCTTGATCGATTCCAGCAACATCTTTGCCTCGGATTGCAGTTGGCGGTCTTTCGAGGCTGCCAGCGGGTCGAGCGCCCTCCGGGCGAGATCAAATTTCTCCTGACGCATATAAATTTGCGCCAACATCAAATTGAAATGCTGACGGCCAGGCGACAGTGCCAGGGCGTGTTTCAGCAAATTAATCGATTCCTCCAGTTGATCGCCGCTGACCATGTTGACAAACGCCAGCAACGAATACGATTCCGGAAAGGTCGGACTTAAGTCAATCGCCTTCTTCAACTCCGCCCGCATTATTGACGTCGTTTCCGGCGGATAACTCCTGATGAAGTTGTTTGTGTCCATGCCCTCGCGGCTGAGCGCATAGGCGTAGTAGTAGTGGGCCAGATAGTTGTTCGAGTCACCTTTGATTGCTTCCTGCAAATTCTTTTTCGCTGCAGCGAACTGCCCTTGCCGCGCGCGTAGGATCCCGAGCGAGGCCTGCGCCATGGTCACGCTTGGATCGAGTGTGAGAGCCTGCTGCAAGCGCGCTTCGGCATCGTCGAGCCGATTGATATGTAACAAGAGATCGCCCAAATAACTCTGGGCTTCGGCCTCAGTGAGCGGCGCCACCTTCATATCGCTGTCAAACTCCAGCTTATGTTCAAACGTCGCCGTTTGCATTTTGAACGTATGTCCCTCGATGAACTTCCTAAGCTCCTTTTCCAACGATTCGACGTCCATCTGAAATGCCCGTTTGAAAGCGTCATCAATCCCGACATTAGCACCGATCAGTTGCAGGAATTTTCCAAGTTGAGGAAGGCGCTGGCCGTTGTTGCCCAGGATCAAATAGTGAACCAGGGCCCACGATTCAGCATAAAACACGCCGCGCTTACCGCTCTCGTTGTAGTAAGGCGAATAATGATCGACCGCGAATAGCGTGCGCAATGGGAGCAACTTCTCCTGGCGCAGCGTCTCCAGATGATATGGAATCAGCACGCCCAGGTGTGCTTTCTGATCGTCTTCGATGTCAAAACTGCTGTAGTACTCGGCCAGTCCTTCGTTGAACCACGCGGGCACGTTGCCTGAGGTGTTGTCCACCAGCAGGTGCACGTACTCGTGATAGATAACGCTGTAGGGATTCTGCGCGCCCAACTCAGTAGTTAGAGTGATGTAGTTTACGTCTTCGCCTTTTTGAAAATAACCGGCGTTGTGACCGGGATTGAAAGGCTTATAGGAGCTCATGCTCTTGAAAACGATCACGGTCGTGGGGATCGGGGTCTCGAACCTTGCACCAGGTAACAAGCGTGCGAACACATCGCGGAACTGTTCCAGCCGCGTCGCTACCTTGCGGATATCTTTCTCGCTCGCATTGCCGATGAGCGTGAAGTTTTTTGAGCGCACACTGGTCCAGTTGTCTTTGGCCTGGACGGTTGAGAACGTGGCCAGACAAAGCAGAAAGCCGGCGATAATAGGGAAGCGACGTCTCCGGTGATTGAGTAGAGCAGGAATCATCGTCGTGAGCCTCTTGGTGGACTGGAAGTCTCGTTCGAACCGGGAGTGTAGCGTATACCTTTCGTTGGCCTGATTGGAAGCGAAACTATGGTGATTTGACGTAACCGGATCCCAGGCGTCGTCGTCATAAGGATCTTATCAGTCCGTTTTCTTTCAAAACCGAAAGTTGTCGCAAAGTTTAGAGTTCAGCCTTCAGGCTACCGGCTTAGCGAGAAAAAGCTAAAGCTTGAACTCTGAACCCGTCACCATATCAGGAGAAAGCCATGAGAAAAGTCTACCCGCTCGTTACGCTGTTGTTCATTTTTGTGTTTAGCTCGCTCGTTTTTGGCCGTGAAGCCAGGCTGGTGCGCTATCCCAGCTACTCGAACGGCCGCATCGCCTTTACCTATCTCGGCGACATCTGGACGGCTGATGAGAACGGCCAGAACATCCAGCGGCTGACGGTGAACAAAGCGCGCGATGCCTATCCGCGTTTTTCGCCGGACGGAAAGTGGATTGCCTTTTCCAGCGACCGCAACGGGAACCTCGATGTCTTTATCATTCCCGCCGGCGGCGGCACCGCGAAGCAGTTAACTTATCACTCGGCCGACGACACGGTACTGGGTTGGACGCCCGACGGGCGCGGCGTGCTGTTCAGCAGTCAGCGCGGCGAAGACTTCATGGGCATGCTTTACGTGGTGAGCGTCGATGGCGGCATGCCCTGGCGGGCCGGCCCCGACATGGGTAACGCGGCGAGCTTTTCTCCGGACGGCAAACGCATCGCTTATAACCCGAAGGGCCAGGTCTACTGGCGCAAGTATTATCGCGGCGCTTACCAAACCGACGTGTGGATCGAAGACATCGCCTCGAAAAAGTTTTCTCAATTGACTGATTTCGACGGCCTCGATTCGTGGCCAATGTGGAGCAACGGCGGCGACATTTACTTCGTCAGCGATCGCGACGGCAATGGCCTAACGAACATCTGGCGCGCTTCCGAAAACGGCGGCAAGGCTGAGCGGGTTACTTCATTCAAGAGCGGCGACGTCCGCTTTCCGTCAATTAGCGCCGATGGCAAGGTGATCGTCTTTGAACACGACTTTGGCATCTGGAAACTCGACACCGGCAGCAAGAAGATCACGCCGATTCATCTCAACATCGACGCTGAGACGCAGGAGAACGCGACCGAAACGCGGGTGTTCAACTCTGAAGCGGATGATTATGATCTGGCGCCAAATGCGCGGCGCATTGTCGTTTCAACCCACGGCGAAATTTTCACCGTGCCGACTGAAGAAGGAGATATCAGGCAGATCACCGACAGTCCGGCGCGCGATCGGAACGTCAACTATTCGCCCGACGGCAAATGGCTCGCATACGTTTCCGATCGCAGTGGCCGCGAAGAGCTCTACGTTACGACTGTCGATGGCGCGGGCGAACCACAGAAGTTGACCGACATCGACGCGCTCAAACTTGGCTACAACTGGTCACCGGATTCGAAAGAGATTGCCTTCAATTCTTCCGATAGCAAACTGCGGAAGGTGAACGTCACCAGCAAACAGGTAGTCGAAATCGATTCTTCGCGTTACGGAAATATCTCGACGCCCGCATGGTCGCCCGACAGCAAGTGGCTCGCTTATTCCAAGTCTGACGCCAGCCGCACGACCGATATCTATCTGATCGCGTCTTCCGGTGAAGACAAACAGCCGCACAAGGTCACGTTCGACTCTTACGACGAGCGCAACCCTCGATTCGCTCCCGACGGCCGCAAACTTTTCTTTGTGCGTTCGGATTCAACCGGCGGCGGTGGTGGTGGCGGCAATGTTTCCGTGCAGATCTATTCAGTTGGCCTCGAGCGTCTGGAACGCGATCCCGACGATCCCGAAGAACGGCCCGAAGCTGACTCAGCACAGCCACCCGCGGGAGACGAAGGCGCAGGCATCCAACGCCGACCACCAGCCAACCGCCCGCCACATGAGACCAAGGTCGACTGGGCCGGCTTGAAGCATCGCACGCGTCAGGTCACCCGCATGCCGTTTCCGATCTCAACTTTCACGATTGCTCCCGACAGCCACACGATTGTTTTCGTTACCACAGAGCCGGCCGGCACTGCTGCCTTGCCCGTCATTTACGCGATTCAGGACGACGGCAAGCGTTTGACGCGCGTGACAGCGGGTGGACCACCGGCGGCCGATGAAGGCGGCGGTGGCGGCGGTGGCTTTGGCGGTGGGATCTCTGACCTCAACATCTCGCGTGATGGTCGAACTCTTTTCTTCAGCGAACGCAATGTTATCTATTCAGTTTCGCTCGGCAGCGCGGCCGCCGCGGCCGCAACCGCGGGCCGGGGTGGAGCCGAAGGAGCACGGCGTCGCATCAGCTTCAACGTGCGCGTCAAGATCGATCGGCCGGCCGAGTGGGCCGAGATGTTTGGCGACGCCTGGCGCACGATGAAGTATCGCTTCTACGATCCGGCAATGCACGGAATGGATTGGGACGCGGCCAAAGCGAAGTACGAGCCGCTGGTGGCTGACGTCGGCGACCGGCAGGAGTTGCTCAACATCATCAACGAGATGATCGGCGAGCTGAATGCGTCGCACACAGGCGCCGCGCCGCCTCCGGGTGGACGCGCGGCAGCCGGCGTTTCAACCGGCAATCTGGGCCTCGAATTGGAGCCGGATTCAGCAACCGGTCGTTATCGCGTGACCTACGTTTATGAAGATGGCCCGGCCGACAAGGACTGGGTGAAAGTCAGCGTCGGCGATTACCTGATCGCGATTGGCGGCAAACAGGTGAAAGCCGGAGACGAGTACTGGCAACTGCTGAACGATCGTCTCAACCGCAAAGTCGAAGTTACCTTCAACAGCAAGCCCGCTGCAGATGGCGCGTGGCGGACGCGCATCGAAACGATCAATAGCGGAGCGTACAGCAACCTTCGTTACGAGCGCTGGGTGAAAGAGCGTCGCCAGAAAGTCGACGAGCTTTCCAATGGACGCATCGGTTATCTCCACATCCAGGCGATGAATCCACCCAGCCTGCGCAAGTTCGAAAAAGAGATTCGCGAGTTCCGCAACAAGGACGCGATGATCATCGACCAGCGCTGGAACGGCGGCGGCAACATCGAACAGGAACTGCTGGCGATCCTGGTGCAGCGCGAATATGAGATCTGGGTGCCGCGCGGAACAGAGGCGAGCGGTCGTCCCTTTGCCGGATACTTCGGACCGAAGGTCGTGTTGCAGAACTGGCGTTCGGCTTCAAATGCGGAAATGTTTCCCGCCGGGTTTCGGGCGCTGGGCCTGGGCAAAGTGATCGGCACGCCGACAATGGGCGCGGTGATCGGGACCGGCAGTTACTCTTTGATTGACGGCTCCACGGTGCGGACACCCGGCGTCGGCGTTTATCTCGCCGACCCGAAACGGACGAACATGGAAAACTATGGGGTGCAACCCGACATTCGCGTCGACAACTCGCCGGAGGACAACCTCGCCGGACGTGATCGTCAGCTTGAAGCGGCCGTGGAAGAATTACTAAGGCAGCTGGGCAGCAACAAGCGAAACATTGCGACCAGGGAGCAACAGTAAGGCCCGACTTTGGAGGGCGGCGACACGAGCACCCCAGCCGAGATGCTGGGCCGGGGACCCCGCGTCTCGCCGTTTTTATCGGCCGGCAAACCAATAGCGGCGACGGCCGGCGCACTCCAAAAAGACGCAGGGACCTTTCCTGCCGCAGATGCCGGGAGATAAATCTTTTCTAACCGGACGCAAAGGTGCTAATCTGCCCGGCTTAGTTGGACAGAGTTTGGCGGGAGGTGTAAATGGGTCGTGATTCAGCCACAACTGATCGCTTGCGGAACCTGATCTCAAAGCTCGAATCGCTGACGAAGAGCAGCGCGTTGCATTGGGAGAAGCAGGCCGGGTCGGCCCACCGTTACGCCCGTTGGAATAACAATCTGGTGATTCTGGGCCCGTCGACTCCGTTGAGCGAGACCAGCGTCTCGCGTTATCTGTTTGTTACTCCGTTCGACTCTCCCAATTGCATTGAGGTCAACTCAGACGACGCCGAGCTGGGACCGGACGTCATCAAGCTGGTGCAGGAAGTCGAAAGCGCCAGCAAGGACGAATCGCCCACGGATCCGTTTGCCGTCACCGACCAACTGCTCGAACGTCTTGAGAGTTATTAGCTCTCGCAAAACAGCTCAGGAGAAGAAACCACTTATGTCAGCAGAGCAAAACAAATTGAGCGAAGAAGCGCAGAGCCTGGCTCGCATTCCCCTGTTCAAACGCCTGGAGCCGCATGAGCTGGAACATCTCGCCGAGGATGTCGATCAAGTCAACTACAAAGCCGGCGAGACGATCTTCAACGAACATGACCTGGGCGACGGACTCTACGTCGTGGAAACCGGGTCGGTGCGCATTTGGGTCATGGACGAAGATGTGCAGGATGTAACACTGGCTGAGCTAAAGCCGGGAGATTTCTTCGGCGAGCTGGCCGTGCTGGACCGCGGCGAGCGTTCGAGCACCGCCACGGCTTTGGTAGATACGCATCTGCATAAACTGAGTAGCGACGCCTTTCAGAAGTTCCTGATCGAGCATCCGGATGCCGCGGTTGATGTGATCTGCGAGATCGCCCAGCGCATGCGCCAAACCAACCTGCTGGTTTCACAGCGCGTGTCCCGCAACATCAATAAGGAAATGGAAGTCCAGTCCACGTTCGGCCAGCGCATCGCCGACAAGGTGGCCTCTTTCGGTGGTTCGTGGACCTTTATCTTTCTTTACGGTGGCGCGCTGCTTATCTGGATTGCGATCAACACATTCGTGCTGGCCTACTACGGTCATGGCGAAGAGGGCGCCCAGTTCGATCCCTACCCGTACATCCTCTTGAACCTGATGCTTTCAATGACGGCGGCCATGCAGGCCCCGATCATCATGATGTCGCAGAATCGCGCGGCTGAAAAAGACCGGCTTGCCGCGGAGCAGGATTTCAAAGTGAATCTGAAAAGCGAGCTGATGTTGGAAGAACTGATCCGCAAACAGAGGGTGCGCGACACGCAGATGGATCAGCTCAACAGCGCCCTGGCGGCGATGGAAGCATCGCTGCAAAAGAAAACTCCGTAGATCCTCAAAGACAACTAAGAGCCTCGAAGAGGTGACATGTAGTAGCCCCAACCGTAAGGTCGGGGATAACCAGGCATCAATTTGATTTGAGGACCCGAAGGGCCGGCACTTGCAAAGAAATGCACCGGCCATGGTGTCGCACCTGCGGCGCTCCCTGAAAAAGGAAACTCTCGATCCACGGCCTCACGGGCGTGGATCTTTCATTTTGGCCCTGTGGGCCTCTTATGGAGATTTTCTCGTGGGGTTGTTTAGCGGTTGGCGCGCGTTGTTGTTTGCCGGCGTGCCGCCAGTTTTTGTCGCTGGTTTGGCAGCAGCGCCCTGGCCGGCCGTTCGGCCTGAGCGCGTCAGGGCGATGCGTTTGCCCTGACCAGGCGCGTCCGCAATTGACACCTTGATTGAACGGTAGGTGCCGTCGTGAGCTTTATTCGTCGGATCGTAACTGACTACGTACTGGGTGCGCAGGTCCCGAACGATTTCGTTGGCGATCTCAGGCAGTTCGGATAATGATTGGGGAAAGAAAGCGCGGCCCCCGGTTTCACTGGCGAGCCGGTTAAGAAGACCAACCGCTTTGTCGCGCGGGCTCTTTCTAATCAAACCCTTGTCGGCCTCCAGCTCGTTTACAAATCCAATTACAAAAATCTGAACGTCTTCCTCACGCAGCCGCTGGAATAATTGTATTTCGGTGTAGTAGCTGGCGCGGTCCTCGCCATCAGTGATCACGATCAGGGCGCGACGCCGGCGGTCGTCGTCACCACTCTTCTTATACTCAGCGACGTGCTCGGCCGCCAGATATACGCCATCGATTACCGCGGTCTGCCCACCTTCGATATACAAAGTGTCAAGACCATCCATCAGCGCGTCTTTGTTGGCAGTGAAGTCCTGGACCGTCTCGATCTTGTCGCTGCTGATAAAGCGCTCGAGAAATGTTTCGTCGCCGCGCTTGTTGCTATTGATGATCGCTTTTGAGGCGTTGATGACCGAATCAAACGCCGGTCGCAACGAACCGGAAGTGTCCACTGCCAATCCATACATGACCGGAACTTCTTCCCGCGTGAAGGAAAAAATCGGCTGGGGCACGCCGTCTTCCAGGATCTTGAACTCGTCCTTTTGGAGGTTGTTAATCAGATGGTTGTTGCGATCTATGACTCGCACGTGCAGCGTCACGAGTTCGGCGTTGAACTTTATGGTGCTTTCGGGATCGATCTCCGCGCCTACTGGATCTGGCGTCGGCGTCGGTTTTGGCTTCAGGACCGGCGGTGGCGGCGGCTCGCCCAGTTGTGGTGCGATGCGGCGGCCCGGGCCCGTCTGCGGAATGGGCGTCGGCGTCGGCGTGGCCGTCTGCCGTGGCCGCGAATCCACTGGTTGCTGAGCGCTACCGGCGCCGACAATCAAGAAGGAAAGCGCCGCCGTTAGGCCAACAAAAAGCACGAACATGCCGCGGCGCGCTCGTGGTAAATGGAAAGTGCGAGATCTCATTACTACTAAACCTTCTATGAGTAAAAGCCCAATGTCAAACGATTTTCGCGATTCAGGAGAGGGCGTGCGCGGGCCAGGTCAATTGCCGAAGCCGGCTTCCAGCGCATCCTAATGATGCCCGGAAGCTCACCCCGCGTTGCCGAGTGGGTGGTTTAGAGTTCAAGCTTCAGCTTGTTCGTGCGATAGCAGACAACCTGAAAGGTCGAACTCTAAACCCGGCTTCACTTGGGATTGGCAATCGCGAAGTAGCCTTCTTTGCTGCGGACGAAGAGACGCGGCAGGCCGCGCGGCGGTTCGACCTTAACTTTGATCTTGTGCCACTTGCCGTTACTCGTGAAATTCGGTGGCCGGTAGCCGATGGAATACTGGTGACGGAGTTCGAGCGCGATCTGCTCAAAGATGTCGTCCATCTCAGCCGCGGAGCGCGGGTAAAAAGCTTTGCCGCCGGACACGCTGGCCAACTCATCCAGAATGCCTTGTCCTTCCATGCCCAGCGAGCTGCCCACATCGCTGCCGCCCAGAATTCCAATGGCGTAAAGCACGACGTCCGATTCTTTTAGTACTCGCCGCAGCTCGTTGAAGGTATACCGTGAATTGTTGTCTTGCCCGTCACTGATTAGCAGCAGCGCTCGCTTGGGATGCGTGCCGCGCTGGACGCGTTCAACGCCGAGGTAGCAGGCGTCGTAAAGCGCGGTGTTGTTCTTGGTCTGCACGAACATCAGCTTATCGAGCACGGCGTTTCCGTCTCGGGTCCGATCCAGGAGCAATTGCGCTCGCGAGTTGAATCCAATCAGAAAATACTCGTCCCGATCGTGGCTGGTTTGAATGAAGTGGGCCAATGCATCGCGCGCGCGTTTTACCTTGTCACCGCTCATCGAGCCGGAAACATCAAAGAGTACGCCGACTGAGACCGGAGAATCTTCGTCACTGAAAAACGTAATCTCCTGTGGTGACTTGTCGTCAGAGATACTGAAAGCCTTCTTGCCCAAACCCGAAACGAATCGCCCGTAAATATCAGTCACCGTCACCGTAAAAGTTATCAAGTCGGTGTTGGTGATGATCGGATTCTTATCGTCGGCGTCACCGCCCGGCAGTTGGATTTTTGTGTCCGCCTTTTGCGGGGCTTTCTGCGGCGTGGCATCCGGCGGCGTTTTCGTCGCCGCTGGCTGGACCGTTAAGAGGTCTTTCTTCTCCGCTGGCTGGGAAGGTTTGTCTTCGGGTTTCTGTTGAGCGGTTGAGGGCCGCGACGCAACGAAGGCGACGGCCAAAATCATACAAGTGACCAGCACGGCCAACACTGCATAGCGACGCGATTTCATGGGACCCCCCTGTCTGTAGCGAGGCGCCGGGCCTGGGATTCGCGGACTCGGGTGGCAGGCGATCTGTCTGCATGGTAAGGCGAGTCTCGGA
Organism: Blastocatellia bacterium; assembly: GCA_003168335.1. GTDB lineage: Bacteria > Acidobacteriota > Blastocatellia > Pyrinomonadales > Pyrinomonadaceae > UBA11740. Next base: position 108,587 of record PMSM01000003.1, read on the forward strand.
TAGATCTCAGTCCGAAAAGGATTCACCTTCACTGGTTCACACGAGTCTGCGCTTTACCTTCGAAGAGCAACCGAGCGCAGTTTTTACTTTCAAAAAAGAACGCTTAAGTTAAAGGGGAGACGCCGCGCAATGCCAGGCAGTCTGTGCTGATGAGCGCATTGTAGGCCAGCCGCGGCGCGGGCGCAAGGAAGATCACGGTACTTAACGCGGAATCGATCGAATCAGTGCCCGCGACGGTGTCTGCGGCGATTTCATTTTGGGCCCTGGCGAGCCTCGTCGTGCGGTTGCGGTGTGTACGCGCTCATGGCCCGAAGTGAGTCAATGTCCGCTGACGATAAGTCGAAATCTTTGCTGCCCAGTTTGATTCTTACCTGGCTTGCCTTTCCTATCTTCGAGAATTGCGCGAAAGGAATTTGCGCAGTGAGAAACTGGGCTGTGCTGCCGTCGCTCGCCGAATCCTGCGGTAAAAGTAGACGAGCAGTCCCCGAGAACACCACGATCTGATCACACCGAATGTCCAGCCTGGCACTTGCCGGGAAGACCTTACGATCTGCGTACGAGGCAAAATCGAAAACCACCCAATCGGGGGCGACCCGATTCGCATCGTTCACGTTGCCCTTAAACGTGAAGTGAGGAACCAGCGCAATGCCATGGTTCAGGTCTCCCTCGAGCTGTAGTCGGGTAATGCTGACATCGGTTTCATTTCGCGCGGCGCTGAACCGAGCGACGGGTCTTCTTGAATCTTCCTCAGACCCGCCGGCATTCAGTGCCACACCGCTGCGGTCGAAAACAAAAATCCCCAGACTCCGACTGTGATGATAGATAAAGAAGCGACTCTCGGCCTCAACGAAACTAATCGCAATACTTTCGATCCCTTTAATTGCGGGATAGTTTGACACCGCGAACCTGGCTGTCTCCTGAGCGCGCCTGGCCCGGTCTGCCTGGTCTTTCTTGTTCAGTGGCGAGTTAACGAAGGCGATCACAAGGAATCGAGAATTCTGCAGGCTCACGTTGATATTCTGCTCGTGATATTTCTCGATCAACAGTTGTTGCAGCCGCGCCATATCTGCCAGCGATTTCAGCCGCCCACTCGAGCAGGAGAACGCCAGCCAACCTGAACACAGCGCCAGGAGAATCGCCGCACTTCTCATTAGGGGCGAGGCCATCGGACTTCTCCTCAGATCAAAATGCTAACCACCAGCGTGCCGGTGCAGGCTTCCCTTGATTCTCTCCGCCGTCTTTGGCCCGATGCCGTCGACCGTTTCCAAACCACCGCCGGCGACAAACTTGCGCAGATCGTCGAGCGATGTGATCTTGTATTTCTGATGCAGCATCGCAGCGGTCTTGGGACCGACGCCCGGCAGTGCCAATAGGTCCAGGACGGATTCCGGCGTTTCCGCCGTCAGTTTCTCCCAGGCGTCAAAGGTCCCCTGGTCCAACAATTCGACGATTTTACCTGCCAGCGCTTTGCCGACACCGGGAATTTCCAACAAGCCCGCCACGCCTTCCGTCGCGGCGATCTCTTTCATTTGCGTGGGCCAGGTCTCGATCGCCTCGGCGGCCATGCGATACGAACGAAGGCGAAACTGATCTTCGCCGCGAATCTCCATCAGAGACGCCATCGAATTGAACCGGCGCGCAATTTGTTCGTTGTCCATTCCGTAGACAGGATTAACAAGATTTACAGGAAAAGCAAGAAAGGGACAGGCGTTCTGACATCCTGATAGTCTTGTGAATCCTGTCAAAGTTTTCGGGGGTAGACGAACTTGACATGCGCGCGCCCAGCGATTACTAATCTCTGGCATCCAGGTTGGACGGCAAGATGCTCTGGAATTTTCTTCGGTTAGACTAACTTCTCGAGGTAGAAAAATGAAATTCAGAAAGCTTTTATGCGCGCTGGTTCTGGCGCTGTTCAGTCTACAGACACTCAACTTCACCGCGCTGGCGGACGAAGGCATGTGGACGTTCAATAACGTCCCCCGGGCCGAGATCAAAAAGAAATATGGCTTTGACGTGACCGACGAATGGCTGAAGAAGGTGCAGCTCGCTTCGGTCAGATTCAATAACGGCGGTTCGGGCTCGTTCGTTTCTCCCCACGGTCTGGTGCTGACCAATTATCACATCGTCGAAGACATCGTCAACGAAGTCAGCACGCCACAGAAGGATCTGGCCAAAGAAGGCTTTCTGGCCCGCACGCAATCTGAAGAGATCAAGGCGCCCAGCCTTGAACTCAACGTGCTGATGAGCATTGAAGATGTGACCAATCGCGTCAACGGCGCAGTCAAAGCGGGCATGTCTGATGCGGAAAGCTTTGCCGCGCGACGCGCCGAGACCGCCGCCATCGAAGGCGAGTCAACCAAAGCAACCGGGCTTCGTTCCGACGTTATTACGCTTTACCAGGGCGGACAATACAATCTTTACCGTTATAAGAAATACACCGACGTGCGGCTGGTTTTCGTGCCTGAATTTCAAGCGGCATTTTTCGGCGGCGATCCCGACAACTTTAATTTTCCGCGCTTTAATATTGACATGGCGCTGGTGCGGGTCTATGAAAACGATCAGCCGGTGCAGCCCCCTAGCTTCTTCAAATGGTCGATCGCGGGCGCCAAAGAAGGAGATTTGGTTTTCGTCACGGGCAACCCCGGCTCGACTGCGCGGCTGAACACGGTCGCCCATTTACAGGAACTGCGCGACACCAGCATTCCGATCATTCTGCGCCTGCTTGAGCGGCGTGAGGCGATGCTGAAGAAATACATGGGGCTCGGAGCAGAGCAAACCCGCCGGGCCCAGAATGAATTGAACAGCGTGCAGAACAGTCTGAAAGTCTATCGCGGACAGGTCGCGGGCCTGAAAGACCAGAAGTTGATGGCCACCAAGCTGATTGACGAACAACTGCTGCGAAAGTCTATAGCCGCCAATCCCGATCGGCAGAAAATGTATGGCGACGCCTGGGATGCAATTGCCAAAGCGCATCAGGGTCTGCCGTCCTACATCCGCGAACGGAGAATTTTCGATCAAGGCAATGGCTTCAACACCGCGTTATTCGGAATCGCCCGCACGCTGGTCAGACTGGCGGATGAAAGCGAGAAGCCGAACGCTCAGCGCCTGCCCGAGTTCACCGACGCTCGTCGTGCATCGCTCGAGTTAGCACTCTATTCGCCGGCGCCGATCCACGACGATTTCGACAAGCTCAAACTGGCTGATTCGCTTGGCTTCATGGTGGAACTCCTCGGCGCGGATCAACCGCTCGTCAAACAGATCCTGAATGGCCAGACACCCGAAGCCCGGGCCAATGGTTTGATCGAAGGGACAAAGCTGAAAGACCCAGCGTTCCGCAAAGAGTTGGCGATAGGTGGGCGTGAGGCGATCGAGTCTTCGACCGATCCGATGATCGTGCTGGCGCGCACCATCGATCCGAAGGCGCGCGAGTTGCGCAAGCGTTACGAGAACGAAGTCACGGGGGTTGAGCGCGCCAACTACAGCAAGATCGCGCGCGCCCGTTTCGAGACCGAAGGCACCAAGCTTTATCCCGATGCGACCTTTACGCTGCGTCTCTCTTATGGCGCCGTCAAAGGATATATGGAGAACGGCAAGAAAGTTGCACCGTTTACTACGCTCGGGGGTCTCTATGATCGTGCGACGCAGTTCAAGTCTGAGTTCCCGTACAATCTGCCGTCGCGCTGGCTTGAGAAGAAGTCAGCGGTAGATCTGAAGACGCCGTTTAATTTTGTCTCGACCGACGACATCATCGGGGGCAATTCCGGCTCACCAACAATCAATCAGAAGGGCGAGTTGGTCGGTTTGATCTTTGACGGTAACATTCAATCGCTGGTGGGCGACTTTATCTATGATGAATCAGTCAACCGCGCGATTTCAGTTGACGTGCGGGCGATGAACGAAGTGCTGCGCAAGGTCTTCAACGCGAATGAAATTGCGGATGAGTTGACGAAGTAGGTGATGGGGTACAGAACCGCTCGCGGTAGCGAGCGGGTAGCATCGAATCGATCTCAAAGGAATTGCAGATGCTCTCCCCTCGACAATCGTTCTCAGAACACCCTTCGACCAGCCTGCGAAGCAGGCGGCATACTAGTAGCCCCGGGCGTAAGCCCGGGGTTCCCATCGGTAGTCAAAATCAAGCCCGCGAAGCGGGCGACAGAAACAACTGAACAATCATCGCGGTTCTATGTCGCCCGCTTTACGGGCTTCTCTTATCATCAACTGGCTTAACCCATAGCTTGCGCTGTGGGCTATTGATATTCCGTCCGCTTCGCGGACTGCTACCCTGGAATGATTGATTCTAATCATCAATCATGCCCCCGCTTGCCCCTCCTTCCCCTTCGTTATAAGCTAGGGCCCGAAAAACCCCTGTTTAATTCTCTTGCCAAGGAATTTTGATAAGCGATCAAATGTGCCGATTTGTCGGCGGTGTGTTTCGTCAAACTGAAAGGAAAAGACCATGAGAAGAATCATTCTGGCGTTAGCCATCGTACTATTCGCCGCCAGCTTCGCGGCCGCGGACACAATCCATTTGCGTGACGGACGGACGATCCACGGCACGTTGCTGGGCTTTAGCAACGGGCGTTTCGTCGTGCGGGTCGAAGCGCGTTATGTGACCAACTCGGAGTCGTCCATCAGGAATCCCGGCACCAGCGACCAGGGCGAGATCCAGTATTTCCGTCCGGATGAAGTTGAGCGCATCGAGATTGAAGGCCGCTCGATCGAAGATACGCGCTTTGAAACCAGCACCGTGCAGGTGGGGCTTGAGTCCAATTGGATCGACGCCGGCATCAATCTGCGGCGTGGCCAGCGCGTGCAAATCAGCGCCTCGGGCGTGATCACGGCCGGGCGCACGCGCATTACTCCGGACGGACTGCGCTCAACCGATCCGACTTCGCCTTTGCCGAACGCGGCCGAAGGCATGCTGATCGGCGCCGTCGGTGATGATCGCAACGCGCCGGTTATGGAGCTCGGCTCGACGCGCGAATTCACGGCTGATCGCGACGGGCGACTTTATCTGACCGTCAATCGGGGATCGTTCAACGACGCGCGCGGCAGTTTCACCGTGCAGATCAAGCGTGAGCGTGGAGGGGACTCTGCAGGCTCCGATCGGCCCGGAAGGATACGTTCGCGCGACCGCCAGTCGAGCGATGACTCTCGGCGCAACCGCACGCCGCAGGAAGTGACCGTTAACGTGCCCGGTACGTCGCGTAGTACTGACACCGGGATCGATGTGCGTTCCGGCGATCAAATAACTTTCACGGCCACTGGGACCGTGGTCGCGGGACGTCGAACTGGCGAGGTAGGACCCGAAGGCGGGCGCAACACCGGTTTCGGCTCAGTCGTTGGCACCAAGCCGGTGCCGAGCGCAGGTCCCGGCGCGCTGATCGGCTTCATTCGCATGTTGGATGGTCAAACCAGCCAGGCGTTTCTGATCGGCAGCCAACTGACTTTCACTGTTCCGGCCGACGGCCGTCTGATTCTCGCCATCAATGATGACGATTACAGCGACAACAGCGGCAGCTTCAGCGTGAGGATTAGGCGGTGAGCCGCCCTTGAACTGAAGTAGTATCAATAAGTGCTCGGCAAGGATTAAGATTCCCTGCCGAGCATTTTCTTTTCACTAACCAATTCAGATGAACCTCCTCAAACCACCCTGCGATGAAGGCGTAATCTCTGCGCCGAAAGCTGCCGCGCCGTGTACGAAGAAACGCGGGCGTTGGATTCTCGCCGCAACCATTCTCGGCTCGAGCATGGTGTTCATTGACGGCACCGTGGTCAACGTGGCCCTGCCTGCCCTCCAAAAGAATCTTAATGCGACGGCCGTCGACGTGCAGTGGGTGGTTGAATCGTACGCGCTCTTTCTGGCGGCGCTGTTGTTGCTCGGCGGTTCGTTGGGCGATCACTTCGGACGCCGGCGCATTTACTCGATTGGGGTGGTGCTGTTCGCGCTGGCCTCGATCTGGTGCGGACTGGCGCCAAACATCAGTCAACTAATCGTGGCGCGCGCAGTGCAGGGCGTTGGCGGTGCGCTCCTGGTCCCGGGCGGTCTGGCGATCATCAGCGCGTCCTTTCCAGAGGAAGAGCGTGGACGGGCGATCGGAACGTGGTCTGGCTCCACCGCAATTACCACCGCGCTTGGTCCAGTCATCGGCGGATGGTTGATCGAGCACGTTTCCTGGCGCGCAGTCTTCTACCTGAATCTTCCGCTGGCGGTGATCGTACTCTTGCTGGTCGTGCGGTGCGTTCCTGAAAGTCGCAATGAAGAAGAGTCGCGGAAGTTGGATCTGTTGGGCGCGTCGCTGGCGACATTAAGTCTCGGCGCAATCGTCTACGGGCTGATCGAATCATCGCGTTTGGGTTTGCAGAGCTCGATAGTAATAAGCGCGCTGTTAGCGGGCATGATCATTTTCGCCGCGTTCATTTTGGTCGAAGCGCGCTTGCATCATCCGATGATGCCGCCGGCGCTTTTTCGCTCGATGAATTTTACCGGCGCAAACCTGCTGACGCTGTTCTTGTATGCAGCGCTGGCGGGCACGCTCTACTTCCTGCCGCTCAACCTGATTCAGGTGCAGGGATACAGTGCGACGGCGGCAGGAGCGGCGACGCTTCCTTTTATTTTGATCATGTTCCTGTTGTCGCGTTGGTCCGGAGGATTAGTCAAACGTTATGGCGCGCGCCTGCCTTTGGTCGTGGGCCCAATCATCGCCGCGGCTGGATTCGCAATGTTTCTCAGGCCCGGCGTCGGTGGCAGTTACTGGAAGACTTTTTTCCCGGCGGTGGTTGTGCTCGGAATTGGGTTGGCGATCAGTGTCGCTCCGCTGACGACCACGGTGATGAACTCAGTAAAAGCCAGTCACGCGGGTATCGCTTCCGGTGTTAACAATGCTGTCTCGCGCACGGCCGGGTTGCTGGCGGTAGCTGTCTTCGGGCTGATAATGTTCCACGCTTTTGATAGTTGTCTGAAACAGCGGCTCGATCAAATCGCAGCTCCAACTGAGATTCGCCAAGCCCTGAACACCGAGCGCATAAAGCTGGCCGCGGCAGAGATTCCGCGCGGCGTGGATGAAGAAACGCGCGCCGCGCTCAGGCAGGCCATTAACGAATGCTTTGTGTCCGGCTTTCGCCGAGTGATGCTGGTGGGCGCGTCGTTGGCGCTGGCCGGATCTGCGATCGCCTGGCTGATGATCCGAGGGCGGTAACTTCTCAACCACTTCCATTGGCTTTTTCCCTGCCGGGGCGCTATGGTTGGTAACACGCCCTGTCTGGACAGACCCCCATCTGATCAGACCTCATCGATCAAAAATTTCTTGGTGAGGGAAACTGATGGCAAAAAAAGCCGGCACTCCCATTATTCTGGTCATCGAAGACTATTCGGACAGCCGCACACTGCTTTCGTCTCTGTTGCGGGCAAAAGGCTACAAGGTCGTCGAAGCTCGCGACGGCAAGGAGGGTCTCCGCCAGGCCCACCGCGTCATCCCGGATCTGATCTTGATGGATCTGGCCATGCCGGAAATGGACGGCGTGGAAGCAACTCGGCAGCTTCGTCAAAGACACGCCTTGTCGCGCACACCTATCTTTGCCATCAGCGCCTATGTAACTGCCAATGTTAAGCACGATGCCATCGCGGCCGGCTGCGCCGAAGTGTTTCCCAAGCCTCTGGATATTGAGCGGTTGCTGGGAAAGATCAAGGCAACGCTCGAGGCCTGACGCCGAGGCGCGGCCAGCTCTTCTGCTGCGCTAACGCGCCGGCTTTAATTAGAAACCTGACGATCGATCGCCAAACTGCGAATCAACGCTTCCAACTCACCCTGCAGCCGCGCCGCCTCTCCGTTCAGCGCCTGCTTCTCTTTGTTCAGCTGTTCCAGACGGGTCTCCTGGGTGTCAGCCTTCGTCACATAGCGCGTGATGAGTTGCTTTGCTTCAGCGGTTGCCGTTAGCGCTTTGATGTTGTCACGCAGGCGCTCCTGGTCCTTTCCGATCTCGGTCACTTCTTCATCGATAGCCTCGGATCGGGCTTCCGCCGCGGCCATACGGCTTTTCACATCGATGATCTTTTCCAGCACGGCGCGCGTCGCCGTGTCGATGTAATTACGCGAGATGAACAGCTCAAGATCCTGACGGGTGAAGTTGACCAGCGAGTACGTATCCATCAGCACGCGCCGTTCAGTAACCGGCAGATCGACTTTTTGATGAGGGCCAACGGAAACGCGGAAACGATAAAAACTCGCGGTCTTCCCATCGGGCTTCTGCGTGTTGTCAGATAACGCCCAATCCTGGCGCACCGGATGTTCGATGAAGACTACGCGCGGTTTGTCCGTCTGGTTGGTCAGCGAATAGGTCTTCTGATTGGTCTGGAAGTAGTGAGCTTGAAAGACGCCATTGATTACGCGCACGAGAAACGTAGGCGCGCGATCTTCCTTCGTGCGCACAGTGACGAGCGTGCCGAGATCAAGAGCGAACGAAATCAAGCGCTCTTCGGCAGGCTTCAGTCGTTCCATCAAAGCTTCACCAGCGTAGGCGTCGCCGTCGATCACCGTAAGAGCGCCGTTTTCGAGTGTGAGCGGTGACGTGTTCTTCAAGAGCATGCCACCGAGTGGCCGATCGCGGCGCACGCTTTCGTTGTAGATCGAGATGCGCTCGCCTTCCATCCGCGTTTGCAGAATCGGAATCAGCGCGGAGCGATCGCGGGGAACCGTCACGGGTTGGTCGATGCGATATTCGAAGAGGTCGCCGACTTCGCTGCCGGTGGCGGCGGCTTCGACCCCCGAGTCAGGGCGAGTGATCGCATCGCTGACCGAGACGCCATCCAGCGACGTGTTGTTTGCGCCGGATGATGAACGCAGGCTATAAAGGCCGCGGCTATTCAACGGCAGCCGGCTCCCCAATGTTTGGCTGGATGTATTTACGTACGCTTCCGAACCTGCCGTGACCGTGACCACTTCTGTAACTCCGCCGACCTCGAGCGAAACGTTTGCGTGGGCCGGCCAACTGCTTCCGACGGCGACATTCGTAAGCAAGTGCTGTTTGAAGCCCGGGGCACTGACCCTGACCGAATAGTTTCCGGGACTCAATGTCGACGAGCTGAATCGCCCGTCGTTGCCGGACGTCGTAGTGTAAGACTGGTTAGTCGCCGTATTGGTGATCATCACGGTTGCTCCAACAACCACGGCACCGTTAGGATCTTCGATCCTTCCGCTGACAGTTCCAGCGGATCCGCCGCCTCCCGCACCTCCGGCGCCTTCTTCGGCTTCATACGTTTGCGGCTCAAGCTTCAGGTCGTCCGGCATCTCCACAACCGGTCGATATCGATAGAATGGTTTCTGGATATGCTGGATGAACGAGACGGGTGAACCGGACACGAGCGATAGCGAGATGTTGTTCCAGTCTTCTTCACTCACATTGTCCACGATGGCCCAACCCTGAAAAAAGGGTTTGCCTTGAGCATCGAGCACGACGCGGTACGTAGTCTTCCAGATCGGCGCCGCGATCGTATAGCTGACCACCATCTCGCGCGGGCCGGCGCCTTCGGAAGTAACTACAATCGTCTTGGCGTCGCGTCGACGAGCCGACGCGCTGGCATTCGCGAATTCACTCACATCACGCCGCGTGCCTTCGTCTATCAGTTTGACTGAGCGCACTTCCGCCAGATCGAAGCTCATCAGCTCGCCTCCCTCAGAGGCAATCACGAGCGCGTGGGTGGTCATCGGCGTTCTGTTTCCGTCGGCCTGCCTGCTCTCTTCGACGGTCAGTATCGATCCGGTCGCAGTGCGATTGGCAGTAGCTACTAATACTCGCGCGCCCTGAAGCTGGCCGAGCACACCCGCCATTCCGCCGCTGAGATCATTTCCGGAGCCGGCATTGATTGAGAACGGAATGTCCGCCATGCGCGCCGCTGGCGGCGCGCTGGAGTTGTAGCTCACGGCTCCGATGCGGCCCTGGCCGAGATCGAGCACGATCATCGACTTCAACACATCGTCGATCTGCGACTGTTTGAAAGAAAGATTGATCTCCGCGAGGCCGTTGACTGTACCGCGACGTTCGATGTAAGCGACGCCGTTGCTGTAAAGAATCACGCGCCGAATCGGCAGCGTTTGCGGGTTCGGTCTGGTTGCCGATGTTTGCGGTGCCAGCACGCGCGCGACCCGCCGCGTCTGGGGAAAAGAGTTGACTGAAAGCAGAGAGACTACGACTAAAAGGAGAGTGCGTTTCATGGGCTTGGCCTCCTAAGGCGAAAACGGTTGTGCGAGCGTTAAGGGGAGACGGAAGAGGGGAGACGGTAAGTACTGCTTGCGAAAAGCAGGATTGTTATACAAGTATTGATGCTCCTGGCGATGCGCAGGTTGACCATGAGCGTGAATCAGATTTCAAAAGGATAGAGTCTGGTATGCGGGCAATGCATTATTTGCGCTGTTCTTTCTGGTCGCGCTCGCAGCTTACGGCTGCTACATCTCGCTTTGGGCCAGCCGGTTTTGAAAGGGTCGTTGTTGCGAGAGTGAGTTGATGCGGTTGTTCGTGGGCAGAACAAGACGGAGATCAGAGCCGGAAAAAACCCTTTATGCGCCGCAATAAATCACCCTGATGACGGCGCTTGCGCGTTAGCTTGGCCTCCTCGTCGAGACCTTCACGGGCGGCTTCGAGTTCCACGCGACGACGCGCGAGAATTTCAGAAATATTCTCCGCGATCTCAGGTCGACTTTTCAGGATGTCGTGAAATGCTTCCTGGTCCAGTCGGTAACATTCAATGTCAGAGAGGGCAATTACGGTTGCCGTGCGTGGCTCGCCGGTCATCATTCCCATCTCGCCAAAGAAGTCTCCGGTGCCCAGAGTTGCCAGCCGCTCGCTGACATTGCCGTCGGCAGAAACACGAACTTCGGCCTCTCCCTTTGTGATTACGTAGAGCCAGTGCGCGTCAGCGCCCTGCTGAGTCATCGCCTCGCCGCGCACGAAGGGAGCGACGCGCAATCGCCCGGCCAGGGCGCGTTGTTCTTCCTCGGTCAAAGGTTCGAAAAGTTCGACGCGGCGAAGGGCCGTGACGCGCTTTTCAATCTCCTCGGCCGACTTTCGTTCGCGTCTTGAGGCATCGTCTTCGGTGACGAAGATCGAGTGCGCGGGGATCGAAAGCGCGATGTCGGCCCGCTGCAGGGCAAAGTAAATTCGGGTCCGGACGATTGAGTTGGTGGGGTCATCCACGGCCAGATCCGTCAACCAATAACGCACGGCATAACTGCCGTAACTCTCTTTGAAGTCGATCAAAACGCAGTTGGGCATGGGGCTCACGGCAATATTAGGGATCGGCTCTGCCCGCAGGGTCGACTCAACGATATCAATTATCTCAGCCGGGGAATAACGGAAATCGACATTGAAGTAGACCCACTGACGATGCTGGCGAGGCTGTCCGGCACGCCGGCCCAGGACCGTCACCTGTGACTTCATCAACACGCTATTGGGGACGATGATCGTATCCCAGTTGCGCGTCTCGATCGAGGTGTGCCGCCAGCGGATGTCTGTCACCACACCCTCCTGTCCATCGATTTTGATCCAATCGCCAACCCCGATCGCGCGCTCGGTCTGCAGCGTCATCCCACCCATCACGTTTACGAGCGTGTCCTGGAACGAAAGACCGATGACCGCAGTCAGCACCGCCGAAGTCGCGACAATACCGGTAACGTCAACTTTAATAATGGAAAGAACAAAGACGCCCACGACTACATAGCTGAGCGCGCGCAGCAACTCGCGCAGGACGTGCGCCGGCTTGAGCCGCAACGCCTCAAGGAAAACGGTGAAGATGAAAACACTGGCAACGTTGACAAAGGCGACGCCCGCGCAAAAAAGCGAGGCCCACTCGGTCCAGCGATACAAAGACTTTTCCGTGCTCAGGCCATAAGAACTGAACGACGCCAACGCCAGCACGCCAATAATCGAGATCGCAAATAGCAGTAGAGCCGCGCGCAGCCGAGAGCGTTCCGCTGGTCTAATAGCGAACAGAACCAGCGCCCCCAACACAAATACAATTACCGTCAGGAGAAAGCCCGCGCCGCCTGCGCTCAGTACCTGTTGCCAAAAACTCATTTTCAGATTCTAACCTCGGTAACTCATTTTTCGACGTTTAGAAATCAATCGAAACCCCAAGTTGCACGCCGGCGCGCGGGCTATTGAATTTGCCTCCGACAATTCCAAAATCGAAAGATACTTTCTTAGTGACCTGATAATTGCCGCCCACCAGAAATTGCAGTTGCCCTTTTTGCAGCTGAAGGTTGCCGCCGACCGCGCCGGTTAATTCCACGCCCAGATCCAACTTGGGCGTGAACTGCTTTACCAAAGAACCACCACCGACAAAGACCGTGCCTCGCGACTTGATTCCAATTTCGCCAGTCGTGTCGTTGCCGGCGAAGAGTATACCGCCATTCAGCCGCAACTTTGTTTTCTTGGTCAGCGATTTTTGCAGGATTCCATTGAGAAAATAATCCGCCAGTCCGGACCCCAGTTGCTCGCGCTGGTTGCCGGTAGGCAGTTCGACATTGAACGTCGCGGCCAGTGCCGGAAGCCGGGAGCCTTCGCGCTCTTTGAGAAAGTTGTACTTAACATGAAAATCCAGATCGCCGGGACCGAACGGAGTTGCCGGCGTGATAATGCGTGAATTCGAGATCGCAATCAGCGGCCCGTCGATACCGACCTCGACATTGCTCAGCAATCCATAATCCAATTCAAAGACCGAAGTATTTTGCCGCAAGCTGGGATATGAGGCGCGCTGGAGAATGTCATATTCATTGCTTATCTGCAGATGAAATTTCTTTTTGTCGGTAACGTCAGCGTCGTCGGTATAGAAAGGCTGCTGGGCGTTCGCTGCCGGTGAAGTCAGAATCAGCAGGCCCGCGGTGAAGAGAACAGTGCGGAGAAAACTATTGACTGGTGGTCCACTACCAGGCGACCGAAGAAACATGCTGGGTATTGCCAACGTTTTTGGGTCCGCTGATAAGTTCGTTCCTGGCCTTCGCCGGCTTTGAGTATTAACGCTTCCCGTGCACAGATCCGCTGATCTTTTTGCGCGTGGTTTCGCCGGTGTGCAGGACGGGAATTGCGGTATCGACTTCTGCGTGAGGACGCGGGATCACGTGCGTGGCCACTACTTCACCGACGCGCCGGCCGGCGGCCGCGCCGGATTCAACGGCGGCCTTAACGGCGCCAACTTCGCCGCGCACTATTGCGGTGACCAGGCCGGCGTCGATCTTTTCCCAGCCGACCAGCACGACGTTCGCGGATTTCACCGCCGCGTCGGCGGCTTCGATCATCGCCACCAGACCGCGACATTCGATCATTCCCAGAGCTTCCTGCATTTGTTCCCCTTATTACTTTGAAACGAGGCGATAGACTCTCTTGTCATCGGGTCGGTTCGATGGCACGTAAATCGAACCGGACATTGGATCCTGCTGAAAGTTGAACCCGGTCGTTTGGGTCAACGTCTTGCCATCCGCGGAGAGTTTCCATTCCTCTATGACTTCGTATTCTACCACGTGGCTTCCCACCATCATGCGAATAGCCGAGCGGGTGACCAGCATGTTGCCGCGCCATCGAGTCTTGGACTTGGTTTCGTCCGTAGGCCTGGGCGTCGACTTAGGGTTGGGGCTGGTTGACAACCACACAGTAGCCGCATTTGTTTCGCCGCGTCCGTCGGTGTAGTAGATGAACTCTCGCTCAACTTCCTGGCCATTGATCAGGAGTGTGCGGCGGATCCCAAGTTCCGGTTCATGGTGAGTGATCTTCAGTTCGTCAGTTTTCGCAGGCGGATTGCTGGACTTGCCGACGTTGCTTCTATCGCGATCCAGCATCCACGTGCCATTCAGGTCTGGCTTGCTCTGGCCTGGGTTCTTCGGATCTGCCTGCGCTAACGCGGCCAGCGCACAGGTCAACGTCAAAACGCAAATCGTGATCGGCCGCAGCATGCCCTCATTCCCTTTCAGTTTCGCAACGAATGCACGGGTGCGGGAATGCGGCCACCGCGGCGAATGAACTGCTCTGAGGAAAAGCGGTTTACCGCCATGATCGGCGCGCTTCCCAGCAGGCCACCGAACTCAACCATCTCGCCTACATCGCGTCCGGGCACGGGAATGATGCGCACGGCGGTCGTCTTGTTATTCATCACCCCGATCGCCATCTCGTCCGCGATGATCGCGGCGATCGTCTCAGCCGAAGTCGAGCCGGGCACGGCGACCATGTCGATGCCGACTGAACAGACGCTGGTCCAGGCTTCCAACTTCTCCAGCGTCAGAGCGCCAGCGCGCACGGCTTCGATCATCCCGGCGTCTTCAGAAACCGGGATGAACGCGCCACTCATCCCGCCGACGGAGTTACTGGCCATCGCTCCGCCTTTCTTAACCGCATCAGTCAGCAAAGCCAGGGCGGCGGTTGTGCCGTGCGCGCCGGCGCGCTCAAAACCCATCGCTTCGATAATGTTCGCGACCGAGTCGCCGGGGACAGGCGTCGGCGCCAGCGATAAATCGATGATGCCGAACGGAATTCCCAGACGGCGCGCGGCCTCGCGCCCGACCAACTCTCCGGCGCGCGCAAGTTTGAATGATAGCTTCTTGATGATTTCCGCGAGTTCGTGCAGCGGCAGATCTTTGGGCGCGTGCTGGACCGCGTGGTTGACTACGCCGGGCCCGGAAACGCCGACGTTTAGGACCGCTTCGGGTTCGCCGATACCGTGAAAGGCGCCGGCCATAAATGGATTGTCTTCAACGGCGTTGGCAAAGCAGACAAACTTGGCGCAAGCCAGGCCCCCACGATCGCGTGTGCGTTCGGCCGCGTCCTTGATCAAGCGCCCGACTCGCGCGACGGCGTCCATGTTGATGCCCGCGCGCGTCGTCGCCACGTTCACTGAAGAACAGAGCCGCTCAGTCAAAGACAACGCTTCCGGAATCGAGTCGAGAAATTCGCTTTCTTTGCGCGTGAACCCTTTGTGCACCAGCGCCGAGTAGCCGCCGACAAAATCGACACTGACCGCTGCCGCGGCTTCATCAATCGCGCGGCCGAGGTCGACTGGATTGCCCGTTGCTCCTTCCGTCAAAATTGAAACAGGAGTCACGGCGATGCGTTTGTTGGCGACGCGAATTCCGATCTCGTTGCCAATCTCGTCGACAGTACTAACGAGTTGTCCGGCCGCCCTGCCGATCTTCTCGCGCACGCGTTCGGCAGTGCTTTCGATGGAATCGCGAGCGCAATCGCGCAGGCTCAAACCGAGCGTGACGGTGCGAATATCGAGATGTTCCATCTCGGTCATGCGCACGGTCTGCAGGATTTCGGCTTGGGTATATTCCATAAAAACAGAGGTCAGAGAACAGAGATCAGAGGTCGGCGATCGGAGGTCAGAAGTCGGATACAAATCTGTCTGATCTCTGACCTCCGTCCTTATCCCATGACTTTGCTGAGCACCAGCAGGATGACGAAGACGACAAACAGCCCCAGCGCTACCAGCACAAAGCGGAGGCTGGGATCGTAGGAAGCTTCCTCAAACATAGCGGTGGATACGTGGTGAATCTTTTCCACGCGCTTCACATTGTCTTCCAGCGCGCCGCGCGCGACATGGGAAGCGCGGTGCAAACCTTCCCTCGTTCGTTCTCGCACGCCGTGGCGGGCACCGGGTTCATCCGGCTGGTCTGCTTTACTTGCGCTCGTTTCGGGATCTGCCGCAGTGGCGGCGAGTTCAACTGCAGTCGGCGCCGATTGAGGCACGGTGGTCTTTGAGACTTCGGCCGCGGCCGGTTGTCTCGCCTCGGGCGCAGTGTTCGCCAGCGGTTTGCCGCACTCAGGACAGAACATTGCCGGTCCGCGAATAGCCGCGCCGCACGACGAACAAGGATGTAAGATTTCAGGTTGCATAATGAATTTCGGAATTCGAATTTCGAATTTCGAATTGCCGAACTGTTGATGTTAACCCGCCGCCGTTCGAGTCAAGAATGTGCTCAAATTCGCAATCCGAAATTCGCATTTCGAAATTCCTAGATCCGATGCATCGCATTGAACAGATCTTCGCGCTGAGCATAGATGTGCACGCCGAGTTTCTCGCCTTCCGCACGAAGATGGTCCTTCAGTTCAGCTACCGACAACCGCGCGCCGGAGGTGTTGGCGATGATCACCATCGCAAACTTTCCCTGCACGACTGTTTGATTGATATCGACGATACTGCAACCCGCTTCGGCCAGAATCTGCGCCACGCCGGCCACGATACCCGGATGATCCATGCCGAAAACTGAAATGACCAGGCGATCAGCTGAGCCTTCACCGGGGGCGGCGTCGCCAAAAGACGATGGGCCGGTGGGGCTCGACATCCGATTTGAGCCCGCGCCATTTTTAGCCAGCGCCGGCTCGACTGATCGATAGATATCGGTGACCAGTTGTTCGACCGCAGTCTCGTCCGCGGACGAGCCCAGGCGCTCGTAGATTGCGCGAGTGATGCGGTAGATCAACTCTTCGTTAGCCATGGAATTGATTGCGGATTTCGAATTGCGGACTGCGGATTTAAGAACACCTCAAATTCGCAATCCGCATTCCGAAATTCGCAATTCCCTATTTCTGACCGTTATCGCTGCTCAGCCTGTGTGCGGCCTCGCGCAGCTCTTCTGAATTGCTATCGGTAAGATCAACCCGATCGACTATGCCGACCACCGCAGCTTCGATTGACATGTCCTGATTGCCAATAGCAGTACGCGCTGCCTTGCCAAACGCGCACATCACCGTCTCTCCCGGACCCGCGCCCAGACGATCGGCAACCACGATTACACTTTTCGTGGGTTCCTTATCCAGGTCGAACGGATGCACAACCAGAAAACGGACACCCTCGAGATCGGGCGTCTTCTTGGTTGACCAAACAGTGCCGACGACTTTGCCTAAGAACATGCAGAAACCATACTTAGTTCTTTGTACTTTGAGAAGAACCTAAGCGAGCGAAAGAACCAAGTACACAAAGCACCAGGTTCAAAGTTCAGATCTTTGCAAATACCTCTGCCGGATCGCCAATGTCCCGGGCTGAAGGCGTGATAATGGTGCGCGGGCCGACGTAAATCTTCTCGCCTTTTTGAATCGCCCGCCGCACGTCGTCCTCGCTGACAAACTCGGCCATTTTGCGGCCGTTTGATGCCGCACTCGCAGGCTCGCGTACAGATCCAGAGGCCCCGCGATTGCCGCCCGCGCTCGTCGAATAATCATTTCTCGAAGTGTTGGAAGTCGGCGCCGGGGGCGCGGCCTCCGGCTGTCGATTTGCCAGAAAGCGATCGACGATGGCGGCAATCTCCTGACGGCTTACCTTTGGAGCTGGAGTGTCAACACCGCGCGACGTGGGCGGCGCGGGGGTGGTGCTAACGGCTGCGGGTGACTGCGACATCCTTATGGCAGGTTGCGCGGCGACTGCTGGTCGCTTGCTCGGGACCGGGCGCGTTTCAAATGCGACCCGCTTAATATCCATCAGATGCAATGGCGAGACGTTGTCGGAAGTCACGTTACCGCCCCACGAACCACAACCAAGCGTCATCGATGGTGGCAGCGCTGTCGAGAATCCAATCGCCCCGTGCGTGGTTGGCGTGTTGACGGTTACGCGCGACGCGGGCATTTCGGCGCCGTAGCGAACGGCCGCTTCACGCGAGCGAGTATGAATGCCCGCCGTGTGGCCCATGCCGCCATAATGCAGAACTTCGCTGCAGCGGGCCGCGCCGTGTTCGAGACCGTCTGCGACATAGAACGCGAGAATCGGCGAGAGCTTTTCCATAGACAATGGATAATCGCGACCGACGCCGGCGACATCGGCCATCAGGCAACGTGTTCCCGCCGACACGCTGATGCCCGCCATGTTCGCGATCACCTCGACCGACTTGCCAACAATCGCCGGATTCAAACTTCTTTGCGGGGTGGTGACGATTCTGGCGAGTTGATCGGCTTCCGATTGACTAAGAAAGTAACCGCCCTGCAGCTTGAATTGTTCGCGCACGGCCATTTCAATCGACGTGTCAACCACGACTGCCTGCTCGGAAGCGCAGATGGTTCCGTTGTCAAAGCACTTGCCCGTCAGAATATCCTGCACGGCCTTGGGAACATCGGCCGACCGTTCGATGAAAACGGGAACATTACCGGGGCCAACTCCGAATGCGGGTTTGCCTGATGAATAGGCCGCGCGCACCAGGCCGATGCCGCCGGTAGCGAGAATCACCGCGGTCATCTTGTGCTTCATCAGTGCTTCGGTGCCTTCGATGGTGGCGATCGTCATGCAACCGATGGCATCCGCAGGTAGCCCCGCTTTCACTCCCGCGTCGCGCATTACTTTGACGCTTTCGTTTATGCAGCGTGCGGCCGAAGGATGCGGGGAAAGGACGATCGCATTGCGCGATTTGATCGCGATCAAAATCTTGAAGATGGCGGTGGAAGTAGGATTGGTGGAGGGAATAATGCCGGCGACCACTCCGCGCGGACTGGCTATTTCAACTACATCTTTGGTTTCGGAAACAACGCCGACTGTGCGCAGGTTCTGGAAATAATTCCAGACGTCTTCGGCGGCAAAGCGGTTCTTTTCATGTTTGTCCGCCGGCACGCCATAACCGGTTTCTTCGACCGCCAGAGCTGCGATTCGCGGAGATTCGCGCAAAGCTGCTTTGGCCATCGCTTCACAGATGTGATCGATTTTCGCCTGATCAAAGCGAACCACCTCTGCCTGCGCGCGATGCGCGGCTTCGACCAGGTCGCGGGCCTGCTGGACGGAAATTAAATCTTTGTCGGCCGACATAACCAAACCCCAATGGCGATTGCCGATTGCCAATTTCCGATTTGAAATTTCCTGACCGCGATTCCTGGCTAATCACTCGCGGCGCTCCAATCGGCAATCGGCAATCAAAAATCGGCAATTGACCCTACTTGGATCTTTCTCTGGTGCTTTCCCTGGCGGTCAACGAGCGGCCGGCTTCGCCCTGGCCCAACTGGCCGCGGGCTCCGCCCGGCAACTGCGATGTTTCGTCGGGGCTGAATCCGGTGCGGCCGCCGACCGGCAGGACGCGCTCGACTTCGGCATGTGGGCGCGGGATAACGTGCACGCTGATCAATTCGCCTACCCGACGTGCGGCGGCGGCGCCGGCGTCCGTTGCCGCCTTCACTGCGCCAACGTCTCCACGCACAAACACCGTCACATATCCGGCGCCGATATATTCCTTCCCCAACAGTTGCACGTTGGCTGCTTTGACCATTGCATCGGCAGCCTCGACAGCGCCGACAAAGCCTTTGGTCTCGATCATTCCGAGTGCTTCAAGAGACATCTCCGTCAGTCCTCACTTTTCAAGATTGTAGAAGTTAAAAACAAAGCAGATTGGTTTCTGTGAACGACTCAAGCTACCACCCTGAGCGATAAGAATCAAGAGAGGTCAAACTCTAAATCAATAAAGTTTGACAACGTTTGCAAGCGGGCGTTATAGTGCGGCCAAAGAACAGCTTGAGGGTGTCTGCGAGGTTTAGTGGGGAGGGCACTGGTTCATTTGACGGGGCTGTTCGTTACCTTCGCAAAGATCAGCATCGTCTGAGGCCGGCTCAACTTAAAATGGCGGAAAGCATCGGAGAAAAACTGCGACTCGCACGCGAGACGCGAGGGATTGCTCTACGCGAGATCTCAGACCAGACGCGTATCTCGATGCGGTATCTGGAAGCGATCGAGACGGATGATTACAAGCGACTGCCCGGCGGCATTTTTAATCGCAGCTTCATCCGCGCGTATGCGAAGTCGATCGGCTATGACGAGCAGCAAGCGATTGATGAATACGGTCGCACCATGCGTGAACGCGGCGAACCGGAAGAGGACTCAACCAAGCCGTACAAGTCGCTGGTCTACTCTAATGATTTCGGCAGTCACAACCGCTCGCCGCTCATGACATTTGTGCTGGCCCTGGTCATACTTGCCGTGCTCTCGCTCTGTGTTTGGGCCGGCCTTCATTTTTATCAGCGAATGCCAAAAGCGCGTCCGGGCACGAAACCCAGCATTAATTCGCTGATTAACATTCCCGGCAGTCATCAGACAAAAGAGGGCGAGCACGAATTCACTGTGTAGTAGCGGCCATAAGAATGACGCTGCGCGGCTCCGCAGTGTGCCGGAGCCTGCGTCGTTTAGTGATTCACCGCTTCCCGCCGTTAGCGAATTTTTCCGAAGCCGCCCGCCGCGAACTGCGGGCATTTTCTTTTTGCGTTAGAGTTAGGCAAAGCAAAATCCAGGGAGTAACGTTGGAAAGTCATGATAACTGAGAAGCTGCCAGAGGGACTTACTTTCGATGATGTGTTGTTGGTGCCGGCGCGTTCAGATGTGCTGCCGACGGAAACCGACAGCTCGACCCAATTCACGCGTGGCATTCGCTTGCAGATTCCGCTCTGCTCGGCGGCCATGGATACGGTAACCGAAGCGTCGCTGGCAATTGCCATCGCCCAGCAAGGCGGCATCGGTGTCGTGCACAAGAACCTGACCATCGAGCGTCAGGCAGAAGAAGTTGACAAGGTAAAGCGTTCCGAATCCGGCATGATCGTGGATCCGGTGACGATCTGGCAGGACCGGCCGGTGCGCGAAGCGCTCGACGTGATGCAACGCTATCACATCAGTGGGGTACCCGTAGTCGATGAAGACGGACATTTAGTTGGCATTATTACTAATCGTGATCTGCGTTTCGAAGAGCGCTTTGACATACCCGTCTCTGAAGTGATGACCAAGCAGCCGCTGGTAACCGTTTCGGTGGGGACCACGCTGGATCAGGCCAAGCAGGTGCTGCAAAAGCATCGCATCGAAAAGCTCCTGGTAATCGATGAAGACAAGCATCTGAAGGGCTTGATCACGGTCAAAGATATTCAGAAAGCGATCAAGTATCCAACTGCCGCGAAAGATGACCTCGGTCGACTGCGGGTGGCCGCGGCGATTGGGGCCACCGGAGACTTCAGAGCCCGCGCGGATGCTTTGGTTAAGGCCCGCGTCGATTGTCTGGTAATCGATACGGCGCATGGTCATTCTTTGCGGGTCATCGAAGCCGTGCGTGAGATCAAGCGGCGCCATCCCGACACCCAACTGATTGCGGGCAACGTCGGCACCGGCGATGGCGCTCGCGAATTGATCGATGCCGGCGTTGACGCTGTAAAAGTCGGCATCGGCCCGGGATCGATTTGCACCACGCGCGTCGTAACCGGAGCCGGCGTGCCGCAAATCTCGGCGATTCAATCCTGTGTCGAGGCAGCGCGCGGCACCGGCGTCCCGATTATTTCCGATGGCGGCGTAAAGTTTTCCGGCGACATGGCCAAAGCGATCGCGGCCGGCGCCGACGTGGTGATGGTCGGATCGCTGTTCGCCGGGACGGAAGAAGCGCCCGGCGAAGTCATTCTTTATCAGGGCCGCAGCTTCAAGATGTATCGCGGCATGGGTTCGATTGGCGCGATGCGGGAAGGTTCGCGCGACCGTTATTCGCAGGAGCAAATCGAAGTCGAGTCGAAGCTCGTTCCGGAAGGTATCGAAGGCCGGGTGCCTTATCGGGGGACGTTGGCCGAAATGGTGACGCAACTTGTCGGCGGCTTACGTTCCGGCATGGGCTATACCGGTTGTCGCACGATTAAGGAGTTTCAGGAGAAGACGCGCTTCTTACGCGTCACGCCCGCGGGTTTGCGAGAGTCGCACGTCCACGATGTCGTGATCACAAAGGAAGCACCGAATTATCGGTTGGAATAACTGGAAGAGGGTTAGACAGGATTAACAAGATTTACAGGATGGGAAGAAGGGAATCTAAAAGAACTTCACACAAAGAGAAGGAGCTCTTGTTTTCCCAATCTTGTTCATCCTGTAAATCCTGCCTAACTCTAAATCACCGCATCTCCAACAGCACATCAGTCAAACGATTGACGACTTCCAGCAGCGAGCGTCCCGCTTGATCAAAATGACCGCTGGCCGCCTGGTCTTCGGCGGTCGCCGCGCCGGATGCCGACCCCGCCAGCTTGAGATAATAATCAAGGAGCCCCGGTGTGCCGCGAAAATAAATCTCCAGTTGGTCCAGGCCCTCGCGCACGTTTCGCAAACTAGTCTTTACGGTCGCTTTGTTCTGTTCGTTCTGTTGCAGAGCCGTAGGCGAGGCTTCGTTCTTCCGCGCGGCTTCGTCCACCTGTTCAATCCCTTTCGCCACGCCGCCGAGCAGATAGACAAACCTGGTCAGGTTCTTAATCTGATCCGCTACTTTCGTTGCGCCGGTTGTTTTCGCCTCCGCGCTGGCTTGCTGTGCGGAAGGTTTGGCGGACTGCGTTCCGCGCCTGGTGGTGCGCGAACGTGTCTGGGCCGGCGAAGTAACCGGCAGAATTAATAAACAGGCGAAAGCCATAATCACAATACGATTCATAAGACTCCTCCGTGTCGTCACCTCATCGGCATGCTGGTACAATTCGGATTCTACTATTGCAGTCATGCGAAAGCGAACGCTGAAAGTCGAACGATTGGGCCGCGTCGAATACGGCGCGGCGCTCGAGCTGCAAAAGCAAACCGAGCGCGCGGTTTTGACGAGCGCCCAGCCCGACACGTTGCTTTTGCTCGAACATCCACACACGCTGACGCGCGGCCGCCTTGCCGCTGAAGGCGGAATCGTTGCGCCCGATAAAGTCTTACGAGAACGCGGCGTGACGGTCTTTGAAACCAATCGCGGCGGAAAGTTGACCTATCACGGGCTGGGCCAGATAGTTGGCTACCCGATCATCAATTTGAGCCCGGATCGCCAGGACGTGCATCGCTTCGTGCGCGATCTGGAAGAGGTCCTGATTCGCACGATGAACGATTTTGGTATCGCTGCGTTTCGGATCGAAGGTCTGACCGGCGTGCACACGCCGGCCGGTAAAGTTGCGGCCATCGGCGTGCACATCGCACGCTGGGTGACGACGCACGGATTCGCGCTGAACGTGAATACCGATCTCAGCTACTTTAGTTTGATTATCGCCTGTGAAGGCGAGCCGGTGACTTCGATGAAAGAAGTGTTGGGCCGCGAAGTTGAAATGAGTGCGGTCGAAGATCGCCTCATCGAGAACTTCGCGGACGTGTTCGAAATGGAAGTTGAGGATAGTGCCGTTGGCGCTGGGCGACATTGAATGGCTCCGAAGTAACAAAGTGCAAAGGCGGCTCTGCCGCACGATATGCGGAAAGGCTTTGCCTTCCGTCAGGCTGTGCCAAAGATTTCGGAGGCTGCGCCTCGAAAAAACAGCGCTGAGGCATAGCCTCAAACTAAGAAAGAGTTCAGGTTGGAAAGGCAGAGCCTTTCCGCACATCAGGTGGCTAAGCCACGGACTGGTTTCTAATGCTGACAATCGAACTCATCAAGGAAGCGCAAGCGCGGGTCGCCGGGCGTATTCACCGCACGCCCGTCATGACTTCGCGATCATTCAACCAGGTAGCCGGCCGCGAAGTCTTTTTCAAATGCGAAAACCTGCAACGTGCCGGCGCCTTCAAGATTCGCGGCGCCACAAATCGGATTCTGGCGCTGACCGATGATGAAAAAAAGCGCGGCGTGATTGCAGTCTCTTCCGGTAATCATGCGCAGGCGGTCGCGTTGGCCTCGCGCGAAGCCGGCATTCGCTCAGTCGTTGCGATTCCGGCTGACGCGCCCAAAGCCAAGGTCGAGGCCACGCGCAACTATGGCGCGGACATTCGCTTCTTCGATCGCCAGAAGGATGATCGCGACGCCTTCGGCCGCGAGATCGCCGCACGCGAAGGCCTGGTAATGGTGCCCGCCTACGATGATTACTTAATCATGGCCGGTCAGGGTACTTGCGGGTTGGAATTTCTTGCAGAAGTCCCGGACCTTGATTGCCTCCTGACGCCTTGCAGCGGTGGTGGGTTGTTTGCCGGAGTGAGCACGGCGGCAAAATCGATCAAGCCGTCGATCCATTGCTTTGCGGTCGAACCGGAAACGGCGAACGACACTCAACAATCGATCCAGCAGGGCGAGCGGGTCGCGATTCCACCACCACCGACAATTGCCGATGGCTTGCGCGTGCAAACACCGGGCGCGCTCACTTTTCCGATCACGCAGGCGAACGCAGACGATGTCTTAACCGTGACCGACGAAGAGATTACTAACGCGATGCGGTTCATGTTGTTCCGCATGAAACTACTCGTCGAGCCTTCGGGTGCGGCGGCGGCGGCGGCGGTGTTTTGCCGAAAATTGCCTGACGACATGAAGCGAGTCGGAGTGGTCCTGTCGGGTGGCAACATTGACGCCGATGTGTTGGCGCAACTGCTGACCGAGGGAGGAGCGGCCTAATGGCCCAATCGATCTTACTTGATATCCCGCCAGACCCGAGAGGTATCGGAAGTTTACTTGCTGTGGTCCTTTTGGTGGTTGGCTTTATCGCTCTACTAGCCGTTGGACTTGTCTTGTTCCTCTGGTATCGCAAGCGCAGCCTGCGCGGCGTTGAAATGATCCGTCCGGATGATTCGTCAGCCGGCACCGACTGGCACGCTCAACCCAACAATCCAAACCAACCATAAGCATTCAAGACTTCGCCGCCGAGAAACGAGGCAAGATTAGCGAGCACGATCGCGCCAAAGTCACGCCACATCGAAGCCTTGCCTATTTGCTCGCGGTCGCCATAAGCCAGCCAGAACAAAATACATTCAGCGACGGGCGCGAACGTTTCAGCCACCACCAGATACTTTGCCCGTGAGACGTTGGCGAGTGCCAGCGGCAAAACGAGCACGACGATTGGGTACGTGCAGGCGGTCAACCAGATGCCGGCGAACAGTCTGTGCTTGATCGGATGGCGTTTTGAGAGACCGATTAGAAGGACCGGCGTCTCGATCAGAATTGAAAGAAAGTAGCCGAGGGGAAAGAAGTGCCAGAGTTCAGTTGGAGACATTTCTTAGAGTTTGCCGCAGTGGCGGCGCTTTGGGATTCATTTTGCGACACTGACCACTAAGGCCCCGTCGCTCCTCTGGGGTTCACAGCATCCGCAGCAGAAACGGCGCCTCGGCCAACACATGGGCCATCGCCACCGCAAAATAAACATCGCGCGTAGCAGCGTAGTTAACTGAAAAACCCATCCATAGAATCGCGACGACAAACAAGCTGCAAACGAGAATCGCGCCGATCAGTTTTGGAAATCCGCGCGGATGGCGAGCCAGCGGAATAGTCTTTACGTTCCACACCGCGCCGGTCGCGCCGATGAGCGGTAAAGCGATTATCCACACGCCATAGTGAAGCATCTCCAGAAACACATGCACTGACACCAGCATGTGGCTTGAAACACTCGGGAGCAGATCCGCGCCGGCGTGTTGAGTGATGCGCCAGAACAATCCGTTGTCATCCACGAGCGACGAGGCGCGTCCCAGTTGCCAGATCATTCCGACTATCAGCAACGGCAGCAGGATCAGACAACGATGATAGGTGCGCAGCCACTCTGGTCGATTGCGGCGCAGATGCCGATCCAGAAACCACAGTGCGACGAGCGGGTGGGCATAGACAATAGCCAGACTGAAAAGCTGTGGCGCCATCCAGTTCACAGCGCACAACAGAAACACGATTGGCAGCACCCAGAACCAGTCGCGTTGCGAGTTCTGCTTGCCTCGCAAAATCACCAGCGCGCCCACCCACAGCAGTAGCAGTGTGTTCCAGGTCGCGATCGCATCGGGCCAATTCGCGCCCGACCAAACATTCGCGTAGTAAAGCGCCGGCATCGCAAGGTAGGCGAGGGTGAGCAGGAAGATGCCCGCGAAGGCGACTGCAAAGAAATTGCGAGAGCGGCCAAAGCGCGCGGGCAGACGCATTAAGAAGTAACGCAACTCGAACCAGTTGTGCGGACCAGCGAAGAGAAACACGGTGACGATCGAAACCTGCAGCGGCAGCCAACTCGCGAGCGCCGCCGACAAGCCGGCACTCGCGACCAGCATGACTGCGAATATTTTCGCCGACACGCCGGTGCGGTTTGCTGGCCGGGCGCTGGGCCACGCGGCTAATGAAATGTTGGCGGCTCGTTCCAAGTTACTCACCGGGTGCCGGCATCCTGCCGGTAGAAAGTATCCGCTCGCTACCGCGACGGTGCCGGCGTTACTCCTCGCCCGGCCGATTCGTATTCCTCAGCGGTACGATTAGCTTCACCCCGTCGGTGCCGGGAACTATTTCGATGTTCACACCGCCACTGGTCGGCTTGCCGTCTTTCAAGGCTTGCGGCAAACCTTGCCAACGGACGTATCCCGGCGGGCCTGCGTTCGCGCGCACAATTACCGTGGCCAGACCAAACACCGCCGCGATCAGAATCACCGCCGCGATCGCTTTGTGATTGCGACGCTGGCTGGATCGAGCAAACCAAACACCGGCGAAAGAAACGGCGAGAAACATAAAGAGCCCGGCCATGATCGTTCGCGTCGAACTATGCATGACGCGTTGGGTCATCGACTCAGTTCCGCCATTGTTCACGGCAGCATCTTGAATGTGCTTCAACGTCTCTTGCGAAATCTGCAAGCGGGCCTCGGAAGCCTTCGAGTCAGGCGTTACGGTCATGCTCGTGTAAAGAACTACCTTGCTTTGTTCAGGTGTTGGGGTGACTTTTGGTCGAGCAATGTCGCCGAAGGCGTAGATGCCGCTCGTCAATAGCGCGCAGATCGCTGCGCTGAGAATAAGGGTTCGTTTCATAAGCTCCTCCGTGCCGGCTTCAGCCGTGCGTGCTTCAACAGGTTGTCCAAATGCCGCGCAGTATAGCGCAAAAACGTTGTGGCACTGTTCCGGTTTACAAATCGGTGTTCCGGGAGTACTTATCTTCTAAAGACCCAACTGAAGTTGGTACTCTAAACATCTGCCGCTTGGATGCCGATTTATCCAAGCGGATGCTAGAATGCTTTCTCGAACAAGAGGGGTAAACCGATTGGCCCGCGAACTCCAGGTTCTTAATCAAAAACCTCGTCAGCAAAAGCCCGATTGGCTGCGCATTCGTCTGGGTGATCCGACGAATCAGAACCATCTGCTCAAGTTGATCGAAGGTCTGAATCTGCACACGGTTTGTCAGGAAGCAAAGTGTCCTAACATCTTCGAGTGCTGGTCCGACCGCACCGCCACCTTCATGTTAGGCGGCGACATCTGCACCCGGCATTGCGGGTTTTGCGCGGTTGGTAAAGGCGAGCCCGGGCAACTTGATTCAGATGAGCCGCGACACGTAGCCGAAGCGGTGCGGCATTTGAACCTCGCGCACACGGTGATTACTTCCGTCAATCGCGACGACTTGCCGGACGGCGGCGCCGCGCACTGGGCCGAGACGATTCGCCAGGTGCGCGCCCTCAATCCTGAGTGCAAAGTCGAAGTGCTGATCCCGGATTTCAACGGCGACGAAGATGCTCTGAACACCGTGCTCGATGCTGCGCCTGACGTACTCAATCACAACACGGAAACGATTGCCCGGCTATACCGCCGCGTGCGTCCTGATGCTGACTATCAACAGTCGCTGACATTACTAAAGCGCGCCGCCGCACGGCGCGATCAAGAACAGCGCGGCATGATCACCAAGAGCGGCATCATGGTCGGACTCGGCGAGAGCTTTGATGAAGTGGTCGAGCTCATGAAGGATCTGCGCGCCGCTTCCTGCGACGTCATGACCATCGGCCAATACCTGCAACCGCAAGCGCGACGCTTACCCGTCGAGCGTTACGTCACTCCCGAAGAATTCGATCGCTGGCGCGACCTCGGGCTCAGCCTGGGATTCAAACATGTTCAGTCGAGCCCGCTGACCCGCTCGTCATATCACGCGCGGGAACAAGCCGAGACTGAGCCAATCGCAGTCTGAGTTGAAACAGTTCAATGAGCCTGCGAAAGCAGGCGGCAGAAAATAGCCCCGGGCGTGAGCCCGGGGAAAACACATCCCAATGATGGGAGCGAGCGCAGCGAGCGGAACCCTGGGTATCGGTCCCCTAAGTCAGCACTTCCATCGCGGCATCCAGCAGTCTCATTTTCCAACTGAGCCATTGTTTGCTGAGCGTGCTGGCCGTGCATTCGACACTGCGGGCCTTCGCGAGATCGGGAGCCATGACGCGCTGGCTGAAATCAGCCACGACGTCGGGAATAGTAATTACCGCGAGCAGTTCCTGGTGAATTCGATAACTGAGGTAATCAAAGTTTGATGATCCGGCGATTAGCGTTTCACCGTCGATCAGCATCGCCTTCAAATGGCTCATGCCGCCCTGAAAGAGTCGCAGGTCGATTCCCGATCGCGCGGATTCCAGCCGCGCATAGTTCGCAAAGAACCGCCAATTGTTCTGCTCGGGCGTCACGATCTTTACCGCCACGCCGCGGCGGCTCGCCGCGCGCAGCCGTTCGTAAAACGGAAAAGTAATGTACGGGCTCTCGACAAATATCGACTGTCGTGCCCCATCGATTAAATCCAGCAGGCGCTGAAACGCGGTGCGATTGGTGCGCCCATCAGCGGTGAAAAACTCGATGCCCTTGAAGTGTTGGTGCTCGACCTGATTCCGTCCGTTCCATGTTGCCAGGAAGTCGTCGCGCAGAAATGCAGTGACGTTTTCGTCTTCGATGCGCAGCATCATGTCGTGCCAGGCTGCGTTGTGGTCGCTGAAGTTGATCCCGCCGATGTAGGCCGTCGCGTCGTCAAGCACGATTAACTTCTTATGATTGCGACTGAGCAGCCGGCGCGGCGAAAGGCCATAGGGATTGGTGAATCGAATTTCTACGCCATCGCTTTCGAGTTCGCCCATCATGGCCGAGGTTTCACGGGCTTCGTGCCGCAGTTCATCATCAAGAAAATTAGCCGGTGAGTAACGAAAGCGGTCGCTCAGAACAATTCGCGTGAATGAATCGGCGAGCACGCGCTTATCCGGGGCGGTTGACGCCAGCAGGGCCACAGACAGTTGTTTGCCGACCGCGTCGCCTTCAAACGCGAACGTTTGCACGAAGACAGACGTTCGGGCCGAGCGAATGTCTTCGTTCAGCCGCGTCCAGAATTCGTTGTAGTCTACTAAAAGTTCCGTGTTCATCGTTCACTAACTCATCGCGCGATGACGAGCGTTTAGAGTACCGATTTTAGTCGGGTTTTTGTCGACTGAAAATGCCCAACTAAAGTTGGTACTCTAAACACCCGTAACTGGGCGCGCTGATTGTATTCGATCTCGCAAAAGAACCGAAACTGCCCGGGCTCGCGGTTAGATTAGGTGATTGATAATGTTAGACTCTCGCTGATATCAGGGACATAAGGTAATCCGCGGGCATGCTTCACATTCACAACGGCGACTCAACCGCCGGAACCGCGAAGAAAACTGCAATTCCGGGGCAGCATCTCGCCTGGCGCGAGGCCCTGGTTTGCGGGCCGGCGCCCGGAGGCTTGTCTGATGATGAGTTTCGCCGTGTACGCGCGGAGCATTTGGCTGAGGCTTATGGCGTAAATATTGAAAAGTGTGAACTGGAACTGCGAGCGCAGGAAGACGCGCTATCCACCTTTGCGGATCATGAAGAAGTTGTGCTCTGGTTCGAGCACGACCTGTTCTGCCAGGTTCAATTGATCTACTTGCTCAACTGGTTTGCTCACCGCGAATTCGGCCAGACGAAGCTGAGCCTGATCAGCATCGGCGAGTTTCCCGGCATCGAGGATTTTCGAGGGCTTGGTCAGTTGAACGAAGATCATCTGGTCTCGCTTTTTCCACAACGACAGGAAGTTTCACCAAGTCAGTTGCACCTCGGATCAAAAACGTGGCACGCATATTCTTCGCCAGATCCGGCAGAACTGGTATCTCTGCTGGATTCGGATCTGTCGGCAATCCCATTCCTGAAGCGCGCGCTCATCAAACACCTCCAACGCTTTCCCTCGACCGAAAATGGGCTGGGTAGAGTCGAGAACGTTGGTCTGGAGTTGATCGCTAAAGGTTACCGGAACTTCAGATCGTTGTTTCCGGCTTTTGCCCGGCGTGAATCCGAATATGGGTTTGGCGATTCACAGCTTTATCTCGAAATGAAGCAGCTGGCCGACGCCTCGGCTCCGCTGCTGACGTTGCGCAACGGCGGCAAGGGCTGGTCGATGGATGCGGCGCAAATATTGCTCTCATCGTTTGAAATCACCGAACTTGGCACAGCGGTACTCGATGGTAACCAGGATTTTGTGATCAGCAACGGAATCGACTATTGGTTGGGCGGCGTTCATCTCGACGGAGATGAGGCACCGTGGCGGTGGGAAGAGGACGCCCAGGAACTACTCGCCAGACTTTGAGTCGCACAGACTTCAGTCTGTGAACAATCACCAATCACAGACTGAAGTCTCTGCTACTTATCCTTGGCACAGCGAAAGCCTGCGATCATCCAACGCTCGTCGGGGTGAAAAAAGTTTCGATAGGTCGTGCGGATGTGCGAGCGCGGCGTGGCAAATGAACCGCCGCGCAGAACCTTCTGGCCGACGAACCATTTGTCGTTGTATTCGTCGAACTCGGATTTGAATCCCGGGTAAGGCACGTAATCCGAAGTCGTCCACTCCCACACGTCGCCAATCATTTGCTGGCATCCGTAAGCACTCTTGCCGTCAGGAAATGACCCGATTCGCGCGACGCCCCACAGCCCATTCTCAAAAAGATTTCCGCAGTGTTCACCAGGCGGTGTGTCGCCCCACGGAAACACTCGTTTTGAATTTGCAGCCGGCGAAAAACTCGCGGCCTTTTCCCACTCAGCTTCAGTCGGCAAACGCTTGCCGGCCCACTTCGCGTAAGCCGAGGCTTCCAGAAAACTGACGTGCGCCACCGGCTCATTGAGTTTGTCCACCACGCGATGCAAACCGGCAAAGTCGCGAATCATCCATTCGCCATCACGCTGTTCCCAATAAAGAGGCGCTCGCCACAGCTCAGAATTGACCTTCTCCCAACCGGCTGAATGCCACCAGCGAAAATCCTGATACCCGCCGGCTTTAATGAACTCGAGATAGTCGCCGTTTGAAACCAGCGCGCGATCGATCAAAAAGTCTTGCAGGAAAACCTTGTGCTGCGGCTTTTCATTATCAAAAGCGAAGTCGTAGTTTATGGAGTGCGGCGACCTGTCGCCGCTTTTGTCGCCGGAGTCCTCCCTCACGGTCGGGCTACTGCCCCGATCTGTGACACCATAGCCAAGCTCAAACAGTCCGCCTTCGACCTCAGCCATGCCAGTTACTGTTTCAAGTGAGACAGGCGCGCGCGCGATGGGCGCGTCGAACTGATCGCAAAGCAAATGCTTGATGTCGTAAACGAGCAACTCCTGATGCTGCATCTCGTGCTCGAGTCCCAGACGAACAATCGCCAGAATCGCTTTCGCATTGTCGCGGTTCGAAACCTCTTCGAGAAATCGCGTCATCTGCTCATCGACGTGTGCGCGATACGCTACGGTCTCGCGGACAGTTGGCCGCGAGCGCGTGCCGCGCTTGGGTCGCTCAATCCGTGCACCGAAACCTTCGTAGTAAGAATTGAAATAGAAGAGAAATTCTTCCGAGTAGATTCGATAATCCGCTCTGTACTTTTGCAGCACCGTTTCAAAGAACCAGGACGTGTGGCCGATGTGCCATCGTGGCGGACTCATGAACTCCGCCGTTTGAATCACGTAGTCCTCGATCTCCAGCGGCGCAACGATTTCGAGCGTGCGCGCGCGGACCTGGCGATAGAAATCGACGACAATGTGCACTTCAGATTTCGCTGGTTGTTGAATGGATGAAACCATCATTACCTTCGTAAACAAATCGCGTCAATCATACCCGGCAAAGCTACGCTCAACCAAAGCGGAGTGAAGCCCTACCTATCCATCGCCATAAACAAATTATTCAAAGACTCAGCCAGCGTGGGGTGCGCGAAGATTGCGTCCTTCAAAACAGTGTAAGGCAGCTTGCCCATCATCGCGATCTCGAACATCGACATTAGCTCGCCGCCTTCGACCCCGAGCACGACCGCGCCCAGAATCTGGTTCGTATCGGCATCAACAATCGCCTTCATAAAGCCGCGCGTTTCGCTCATCTCGATCGCGCGGGCGACATGCGTCATCGGCAATTTCGCGACCCGAATGTTCAGGTGTTGTTCCTTAGCCTCGGCTTCGCTGATTCCGATGCGACCCAGCTGCGGATCGATAAAGACGGTGTACGGCACGAGGCGCCCATCGGTCGTCGCGTTGCCGTCTTCAAGCAGGTTCGTGCGAATCACCCGAAAGTCGTCGTAGGAAATATGCGTGAACTGCGGGCCGCCTTTCACGTCACCCAGCGCATAGACTCCGGGCACGTTTGTCTTGAGCTGGTTGTCGACCTTAACGTTGCCCTGCTTGTCGGTTTCGATTCCCGCCGCCGCCAGATTCAAATCTTCCGTGTTGGGTCTGCGACCCACGGCAACGAGCAGGTGGGTTCCGCTTAGCGTGTGCTCGCCTTCCGATGTGCGCACAGTCAACTCGATCTTCGTTCCATCCCGCTTCACGCGAACGGCTTCAGTGTTGAGCATGACTTTGATGCCGTCATCTTCCATTACTTTGAGCACGGCCTCAGCAATGTCCGCATCTTCACGACCGAGTAATTGAGGAACGCGCTGGCCGATCGTTACTTCGCTCCCGAAGCGGCGAAACATCTGGCCAAACTCCAGACCGATGTAACCACCGCCGAGCACCAGCAAATGTTCGGGTAACTCATCGAGTTCCATGATCGAAGTTGAATCAAGCATGGGCACGTCGTCTATGCCTTCGAGCTGTGGCCGGGCTGGACGGCCACCCGTATTAATGAAGATCTTCCTGGCACTCAGCGTGCGCACGGCGCCGTCGTTCAGTTGGACTTGGATCTCTTGGGGTCCAACAAACTTCGCGTTACCGGTTATCAGTTCAAGATTCGCGGTCCTCTTGATACCTTTCAAACCGCTCTCACGAAACTCTTCGACCACGCGTTGCTTGCGCTCGCGGACTTCGCGCATGTTGACGGTGACTTGGCCATGATGTACGCCATAGTCCGCTGCGCGCCGCGCGAGATAAGCGACCCGCGCGCTATTGAACATGGTCTTGGTCGGCGTGCAGCCATAATTTATGCACGTGCCGCCGATGTACGCGCGCTCGATCAGCGCAGTTTTCCAACCCGCGTTCGCCAGCGCGATCGAAAGCGGTTTACCCGCCTGGCCTGAACCGATGATGATGACGTCGTATTGGTCGGACATGAATAGTTACCACTGGGAGCACGCGCGCCCTCGCCCGCACAGCGCGCACAGCGCGCTCAATTTGGAGTGCGCTGACTTGTCAGCGCTTTGGAAAAGCGGCGACTAGTCGCCGCACTCCAAATAAGACCGCGCACACGGAACCCTACTTGACCACAATTGCTCTCGCACCTCGCTCCACAACTTTCCCAATAATCTCCGCCCGCGGATAATTCTGGCGCAATGCTGCGAACAAATCGTCCGCTCTCTCTGCTGAAATCGACAACAACAGGCCGCCGGCCGTCTGCGGATCATAGAATAATTTCAACAAGTTCGGATCAACTGTTGAGGCGACTTCGATTTCCTCGCCAACGTACTCGCGATTCGTCTTGTCGGCGCCCGTCATCAAGCCCGCCCTGGCCAGTTCCAGCGCACCGTTAATCAAAGGCACCCGCGCCGAATCAATCTCGATCGTAACCTGGCTGGCTCGCGCGACTTCCCACGCGTGGCCAAGCAACGCGAACCCGGTGACATCGGTCGCTGCTTTCACGTCGAACTTCACGATCGCTTCGGCGGCGTACTTTCCCGGCGTCAGCATCGTCGCGATTGATTCTTCAACCACTTTTGCCGGAGCTCTCGCCAACTTGATCCCGGTAGAGATCACCCCAGTGCCGATCGGTTTGGTAAGGATGATTACCTCGCCCGGCCGCGCGCCGGCATTGGTTGCAACCTTATTCGGATCGATTATGCCGGTGACTGAATAGCCGAACATGATCTGTTCGTTGTCGACACTGTGACCGCCGACCAGGGCGACCTTGTTTTCAGTCAGGACCGACAGTCCGCCGCGCATGATTTCAGTCAGGATCGCAAAGTCCAGACCCTTCTTCGGAAAGCAGGTGATCGCCATCGCCGTGATAGGCGTCCCTCCCATGGCCCACACGTCATTGATCGAATTGAGCGCGGCGATGCGGCCGTAATCGAACGGGTCGTCAACAATCGGCGTGAAAAAATCGAGCGTCTGCACCAGCGCGAGATCGTCGCGCAGACGATACACTCCGGCGTCGTCCGCTTGGTCGAAACCGACCAGCAGATTGGGATCGAAAGGTTGTTTCTCAAGCCCGCTCAACACCTGAGCGAGGACGCTAGGCGCCAGCTTGGCCGCTCAACCAGAGCACGAAACCATTTCGGTCAGACGCATCGTGTTTCTCCTTTCGCCGAAGTGTTGGGTGGATCGATTCAGCGTCGCACCGGGGCTGTGATATTGTCAATCTCGATTAATTGCCGTAAGGAAGTGATCATGCGAACAATCACCTGCGCCGTTCAGACCATCCTGGTGATCGGAATTCTTTTGCTCGCCGCTTCGGCGCTATTCGCTCAAGCAGATGAGTTAGTTCGCCACTTTGATTACGACCAACGCGCGCCACTCAATGTCAGGCAAATCGGCGTTCAGCATCACGAACACGGCGACGTCTATGACATCACCTACGACAGCCCCAAAGGCGGCGTCGTGCCAGCGTATCTGGTTGTGCCCAAAGGTAGAGGCCCGTTCGCCGCGGTGATCTGGGGTCATTGGTATTGGGACAATTCTTCGATGCGCAATCGCAGACAGTTCCTTGATGAAGCGGTCGTCCTCGCGCAAGCCGGCGTGGTGTCGTTGCTTACTGACGGGCCCGTGGCTCGTCCCGGCCATGTCGACAGCAAGGACCCTTTGGATGAGCGCGTCGCCACTGATTTTCTTCAGCAAGTGATCGACATGCGACGCGGCGTTGATGTGCTGCTGGCGCGCGGCAACATCGACCCAAAGCGCATTGCCTTCGTCGGCCACAGCTACAACGCCGGAGTGGGCGCGCTGTTGAGCGGAGTCGATCGAAGGTTCAAATGCTTTGTGCTGATGGCCGGCTTGATGTCGGACGAGATTTCCCAGCAGGCCACAGAATTTCAGGAGTTCAGGCAGAAGGTCGGCCCGGCAAAACTGGATGCGTTGATCGCCAAATATTCGTACCTCGATCAGGGAAAGTACGTTTCCCACGCGGCACCGGCCGTCGTCTTTCTCCAATTTGCTAATCAGGAAAAATCTCTGACGCCCGAACGCGCGCGCCAACATGCGGCGGTTGTGAGTGAGCCCAAACAAGTTAAGTTCTACGACGCGCCGCACGCTCTGAACGCCGAAGCCCGTCGCGACCGGATTGCCTTCCTCACTGAGCAACTAAAACTGAAACCATTATCGGCGGCCCTGGTTGCGAGCATACCGAACCTCTACCAACCACCCGAGTAACTGATGCACGACGTCTTAATCATCGGAGCAGGTCCGGCAGGTCTTTCCGCCGCGCGTTGGTGCGACGAGTTGGGTCTGGACACGCTCGTGCTCGAGGCAAGCGAAGAAGTGGGCGGGCAGCTTCTCTCAATTCATCACCCGATCGAAAATTATCTTGGAGTTCATGCCGAGAATGGCCGCGAGTTGCGCGATCTTTTTGTTGAGCAAACAAAAAATTGCGACTTTGATCTCTGGACTAATGTCGAAATTGCCGGCGTGGACTTAAGAGCCAGGTGCGTCACGCTGCGTAGCGGTGAAGAGCTGCGATCGATCGCGATCATCATCGCCGCGGGTTTGCGCCGGCGCAAGCTCGGCATTCCCGGCGAAGATGAATTTGTGGGACGCGGAATGATCGAATCATCCGGCGATCGAGAGGCGTTCGCAGGCAGGGATGTTTGTGTGATTGGCGGTGGCGACGCGGCGGCAGAGAACGCTCTGTTACTGGCGGAAGTTTGCCCGACGGTCACGCTCGTTCATCGCGGAAAGAAGCTGCGCGCACGTCGTGAATTCATTGAAACATTGCAGACTAACCACTGCATCACCGTGTTTCCTGAATCAGTTGTGCGGCGCATCATCGGCCACGAGAAGGTCGAAGCGGTCGAGATTGAACGCGCGGGCGCCATCAAACCATTTCAGATGGCGGTGCAAGGCGTGATCGTGCGTATCGGCTTCGCACCCAACACTGATTTGTTTCGCGACCAATTGGGAATGGACGAGCGAGGTTATGTTGTGGTCAATGGCGCGCAGGAAACCAGCGTGGAGAATGTCTTCGCCATCGGCGATGTCGCGAATCCACTGGCGCCCACAATCATCGGCGCAGTTGGCGCGGGAGCGACGGCCGCGAAAGTAATCGCGTCAAGGTTGAAGGGCCGGTAATTTGGAGTGCGGCGACTAGTCGCCGCTTTTCAAGAGCGCTGACAAGTCAGCGCACTCCAAAAGCAAGCGTTACTTCTCTCGCGTTGCGATCGACGACCCGCTGGACTTTGCAGCCGAGGAAACAAATGTTCCCCGTAGGTGATTGCCGTCGGCCGTTATCGTCCACACAAATCTACCGCTGGTCTTTCTTCGTATTCCTTCCTCAACGAAGGTTGCCGTCGCGCCATCTTGATCAACTGAGCCGGTTACGTGAATAGGGGTCCGCTCGGATTCGTCCAACGGTCTGCCGTTCTCCGAAAGTTTCTCGCCCTCAGCCGTGAATTCTGTTCCTGTCTGACTAATGACGAGGTGGTATCCAAGTCGGAGGTTGGCGTATTGCGGAAAGGAAGTCGTCTCGATGGTGTTAACCATGTTCCATTCACCACTGAGATTCGGAGCTCTTGTCGGCGCGGGTGTGGGGCTGGGACGATTCCATTTGTCCGGCGCGCTTTCGGAAGGCTTTATTTCGGGCGTGGCCGGAGAGGTCTTCGACGTCCTCTCGTCGTTTGGCGAATCCGACTTGTTTATTCGATAGAGAAGAGCGACGGCGCCGCCGCCCAGCATGACCGCGAGTAGAACGATGACTAACAGCAAGACCCATCGATGTGAAGACGTTGAAGATTGTGAAGGGCTGGCAGTAATTCTGGCTGGCGGCGCTGCCAGGGTCGGCGAGATCAATGTCGGGTCAGAGTCTGGTTCGGCAAACAGAGTTGAGCCATCGTCCAGACAAAAGTTTAGTGAGTCATCACTATATCTCCGGCGGCATTGTGGGCATCGCTTCATCGAGAGTTGGATAGGAGTCGTGGCAAAAGATACTGTTTCTTATCGCGGGCGTAAAGGGACGTAGTGACGACGCCTCCTCACTTCCCATTCAGCCACGCTGCCCTCAGCGCTTTCGCTTGACTCGACGCGTCGACAGTCTCTTCGATGCGGTAGTCCAAAACCTGAGGTGCGCCTAATACTATCGTTATCTGAATTGCGCGCCGCCCACGTTGCACGCTCAGCACTACCCGGTCGCCCGGTTTGTAACGACTGAGTACCTTCAAGAGGTTTCCCGGCGTGAGTTTCATTCCCCCGAACGTGTTTATCGTATCGCCGATTTCCAGGCCTGCGTCTGAGGCGGCGGATCCCGGCCGAACGTGCGCGACTTTGAAGTTGTTGAGGTCGCTTTCATCGGCGCTGATGCCGACTGAAACCGGCAGCCGCGGTTCGTGCACAAAACGCAATCCGACCTGCGCAAAGGCTTCTTCATATGGCGGCGATTCGACGCCGCGCACATAGCGTTTGAAAAAGTCGCCCATGTCCGCGCCCGCCACTTCCGAAACCATGTGTTCAAAGTCTTCCACTCTGTAACCACGACCGCGCAGATAGTAAGTCGCGTTCGGACTCTTCACGTAAAACTCTTCATACATGCGCCGCATAACTTCATCGAGAGAGGCTTTGCCGTTTGTCTTGCCTCGAATCAACAAATCCAATACGAGCCCGAGCACTTCGCCTTTTGGATAGTAGCTGATCGATGTGTTGGCGAGATTCGTCTGTTGCGCGTGCGGAGCGTCATCGATGAAGGGCGCTGAAAGCGAGGACTCCTCCGCACTCATCAAGCGACTGCCGGGAGAATTTTCGACTTCGGTGATCTGCTGTCCCAGGGTGGTCCAAAGCTTGGCGTCATTCCACAACCCGGCGCGGCGCTGCATCAGATGGCCGTAATAATTTGTGATGCCTTCTGCGATCCACAGCCCGCGCGTGTTGGCTGGACGGGTGAAGTCCCACGGGCCCAACTCGATCGGCCGCAGGCGCTTGACGTTCCAAACGTGAAAGAACTCATGAGCAATTGCGTCCAGCGCCTCTTCGTACATACCTGCGTCGGCGAGTCTGCCGGGCATGATGACTTGCGTCGAAGTAAGATGTTCCATGCCGTCGTTGGAATGATCGTCGGCGGCAAAGTGAATCAGGAACGTGTACGAATCAAACTCCGGCGGACCCCACATCGCCGTTTCGGCTTTCACGATCTTCTCGATGTCGCCCACCAGCGCGCGGCGCTTGCCGCCTTCGGGGCCGAGCGAATGGACGACGACATGATAGTTCTTGCCGTCGACTTTGAAATCGTCTTCAGTCCAGTTGGGCGCAACTTCGGTGGGCGTGTCGATCATGATGTCCCAGTTGGGAAACTGCCACTCACGCTGATCTGCGCGGTCCATGCGGCCGTTTGTGATGCGCCAGTCTTTGGGAGGATCGATTGCGAGCGTGACCGGATCCTGCTTGTGATTCACCACGTACATGAAAACACATCCGCCATTAAAGTTTGCGTGACGTGAATCAAGCTCGGAAAAAGTTCCGGAGAGATCGTTGGCGAAAACTTTGTACGTGACTGTTACACTATTTGCCTTACACATGAACACGCGCCAGGTGTCCGTGTCGACGCGTGATAACTGTCGTTCGCCGTGCTCACACCGTGCATCTGGAGGGGGACTCTCCTTGATTGCAAATTCCTGCACATTCTTCGCGAAATCAAATACTGCATAACGGCCCGGTGACCACTTTGGCATTTGAAAATCCAGAGAGTCGATCTTCGCTTCGCCGGGTATGTCGACTTTGATGCTGACCTCAAAAAGATGCGAACTCGGGCGCGACATCGCCAGGCGGTAATTGATCCGCAGCGTTTGGTCCTGTCCCAGGGTGGCAACACTGGTCGCCAGCAGCAGCAAAGACAAGAACGCGATCCGCGCGCCCGGAACTCTCGGCCTCTTAATCATTTCGGTTACAACCTCCCACGCTCTGTTCGTGGAGAGCGCTAATCGGATGAAGTTCGCGCGATTATGTTTGCTTCAGTTCGGGCTGTCAAAGCGAGAACTTGCTCCGCAGATTTCACCGATCCCACAGATTCAAGATCATTATGCTACGACCTGATGCCGAGCCTCTTTGCCGCATGGTTTTGTCATCTGTGTAATCCGCGAAATCTGTGGATCGCTTTTGAGTTTATCAACGAGCGAAACTAAGATGACATCATGAGCACAACCGAAAGACTCTATTACCACGATTCACGGCTGCTGGAATTCGATGCGCGCGTCATCAGTCTCAGCGAACTCGATGATGGCCAGATTGCGGTGACGCTCGATCAGACCGCGTTTTATCCAACCGGAGGTGGACAACCTACGGATACCGGGACGCTTGGCGATGCTCGTGTGGTTGATTGCATCGATGTTGAAGACGACGGCGTCCTGCATGTAATCCAGGGACCGACGCCTGAGGTTGGTGACACTGTCCACGGCAAAATTGATTGGCTGCGACGGCTGGATCATCTTCAACAGCACACGGGCCAGCATATTCTCTCGGCAGCGTTCGTGAAATTGTTCGACGCGCCGACGCATAGCTTTCGTGTGCTTGAACACGAATGCGAGATCGACATCGCGCTTGACGAACCATCGGATGAGCGAATTGAGGAGGCCGTTGATCTTGCCAACCAGATCATCTGGGAAAGCCGGCCAATTACGATTCGCCAGGTGACATCGGAACAAGCGGCCACTCTGCCGCTACGAAAGGAACCCGCGCGCGAAGGCGAGCTGAGACTGATCGAGATTGGCGACTTCGATTTGACTCCGTGCGGTGGTACGCACGCGAAATCAACAGGCGAAGTTGGGGTGATTGTTGTGCGTTCATGGGAGCGCGCCAAAGGCTTAACGCGAGTTCATTTCAGGGCGGGCGTTCGCGCGCTCGCTGACTATCGAAAGACGAACCAGACCGCGCGTGATGTAGCAGCGTTGTTCAGCGCGGGACGCGAAGACTCTCCGACCCTCGTCTCAAAGATAATTGAAGATAACAAAAGACTGACGCGTCGGGTGAGCGAACTGGAAGAGGTCGCGAGTCGCGTCGAAGCGGAAGAGCTTTTGCAGGAGGCTGTCTCGTACAGAACCGGGAGCGGTAGCGACCGGGTGCCGGTTGGCATGAGCGTGATCGACGGCGAGCGGGGCAGTAGCCGGACCGTGAGGGAGGGCTCAGATAACAATCAGGGCCCGTTTGTCATCGCCAAAGTCTTTGACGATCGCAGTGCCGACTCGCTAAAGCATCTCGCGCTGGCGCTGACTGCTCATCCAAATACGGTTGCGCTTTTAGGTTCACGCGACGGCGCCACCGCGCGCCTGGTCTTCGCGCGATCGTCCGATGCAGCGGGCGACATGAACATGCTTATGCGCGGGGCTTGTTCAATACTTGGGGGCCGCGGCGGCGGCCGTCCGGACATGGCGCAAGGTGGTGGTAAGGATGTGGCTGCTCTCGACAAAGCGATACAAGCCGCCGCGCAAGGTTTGATTGAAAGTTAATCGGTGTAATCTGCGAAATCTGCGGATTGATGTCGAACCCGAAACTTGAAACTCGAAACTCGAAACTGTATTCTCGTGCGCGTGGGGCAGTAGCTCAGTTTGGCAGAGCGCCGCGTTCGCAATGCGGAGGCCAGGGGTTCGAGCCCCCTCTGCTCCACCAATAATATCAAGCACTTACGGCAGAACGCGCGTCCTGCCGTTTTTCATTTTCAGCGGTTTTGGCGTCAGGTTGACGTGGAGGGTAACACCTTACCAGTTTTTCCAAGGCGTTGCGCTTCCGTTCCTGCATCGCGTGCGAGTATCTCTTGGTCATCCGAATATCGGTATGACCCAAGATCTCTGCCACGGTCACAAGCTCTTCGCCCTGATCTGCAAGCCGAGTCGCGCAACTGTGACGAAGGTCCCTTAACTGAAAGTCGGGGATTTTCGCGTCGATGCGAGCGGTGTTGAACGCTTTCTTCACATCGACCAGACGCCCACCGGTTTTGTCGCTGGTAAAGACGTACTCACTCGAACGTCTCTGTTGATTCAAGACCTCCCTCACCCGCGCATTCATTGGTATTACACGGTTGAGCTTAGTCTTGGTCTTTCGCACCTGAATCACTCCTCGATCAAAATCCAGGTCGAACCACTTCAAGTTGAAGACCTCACCTCGACGCATTCCAGTATGCAAGCCAACGGTCACAATGCTCTTTAATTGCTCGTTGTCTCCCATAGCCGCGAACAGTCGCTGCTCCTCGTCTTCGGTTAGGTAGCGAACGCGTTCGTTGTCCAGAGCAATCCGCTGCACGTTCTGGCAAGGATTTGTTTCTGCCTTTTCGTTGCGCACCGCCACTGTGAAGATTTTGGATAACACCGAAAGCTCGCGGTTGACTGTCGCCGGGGCTTTGTCAGCTTTGATTCTGCGTTCCTTGAATTGCTCGATCATCGCTGGCTTGATCTCCGCTAGAGTCTTTCCCTTAAAGAAGTCAGTCAGCATCGTTGTTATGCGTACATCGTCGTCATAGCTGGCCTTGTGAATCTTGGCCCAGGGTAGATATGTTTCCTTGACGAATTCTGCAAACAATATCTGTACTGGAGCGGGCGGCTCTGGGTCATACTTCCTGTTCCATTCTTCATCCCAGATTTGCTGAGCGGCTTGTTTAGCCTGTTCGGCGTTACGAGCCTCCAGCACGCCCCTGTATCGCTTCTTACGTTGAAAGAACTGGTAATAGTAGTGCCGAGCGCATGGATTGCCTTCTTGGCCCGGCTTCCAAACTCGAATGTTCATTTGCTGCTCCTCTCAGCAGCCGTCCGAAAGAAGAAGCAGCGCTACTTTACCACGCTTAACTCTTTCCGTCTTGGTGCTGTCTGCTTATTCTGTTGTCCCTTAGCCCACTCGATTAATTCCCCCCGATGAAACCGCACCAGGGAGCAAATCTTTCGATAAGGTATTTTGTTTCGGGAGACCCAGGCGTAAAGGGTCTTGCCCTTCACATGAAGCAGGGCAGCCGCTTCGCTCACATCAAGCAACCGTTCTGGATCATCAAAGCTCATGGCCTTTCACCCTCCTTGCTCCTTAAGCAGTGTGACGGTCGAGGATGGACCTCTCGCGCAACACCAATCTCGACAGGTTCAATCGTCTGCTGTTCGCATCGCGTTCTTTGAACTGGAACCCAAGGCCGAGGCTGGCTCTTGATACTCGATTCAGAACGCATACATCGCTCTCCCTTCACCCAATGGATCTAAGCTGGGTCCTTGCCCGCCTTTAGCAACGCCAGTGCCACGGCAGATGGTTGGGTGAGGAGATCTTTGAGAAGAGGCCGAAACAGGGGCAATTAGAGAAAGGTGATTGGTGCATCGAGGCACAATTCGATCATCGAACGATCGAAGGTTGCCAGCAAGGTGTGACTAAATGTCAACAACTTCCGAGAGATTCGGAAAGTGTGGCCGCCCTAACCTAACTCCTGTCAATCTGCTATCGGTCATGTGTTTGCTCGTCTAGTTCTAAGGCGCGTTCTGAACTTTCATGCTCGAGGCGTGGATAATTCGCACCAATGTTTTTTGAAGGCATCGACCGCTCGCGTATCTCATAGATATCTGGGCTGTGTTCGACATTTGGGGTAAGCGACGGATAGACGTCGTGCAATCGGTGAAATGCGTCTACTAAGTGC
Organism: Blastocatellia bacterium; assembly: GCA_003168335.1. Classification (GTDB taxonomy): domain Bacteria; phylum Acidobacteriota; class Blastocatellia; order Pyrinomonadales; family Pyrinomonadaceae; genus UBA11740. The sequence continues at coordinate 151,400 of PMSM01000003.1, forward strand.
TGATTAGAGGGGCTGCTAATTTCCTCGATCGACTCTCTGACCATATTCATTTCTCTCATCAGGGGCACTATGGCACCTTGGCCACTGCGTATTTGCTCTCTCAAAAAACCACTGACAGCTTCCATGTTAGGTGTGAGTTTACGTTCCAGACACGCATCCATGCAGATTTGATTCACCATCTCCGCTTCACGAAGTCTTGCTTCATCTTGCGTCGTTGGAAAGTAATGGTTGCTTTCATGATAACCTAATGTTTTTGCGCCCTCCTTTGCCGCGCGTTCTTTCGCGCAATTACTCTCTTCGTGGAAGTGCCAGTAAGCCACGGCAGCCCTCCACCTTAATTCATCATCATCGATCTCCCATTCGCCCGATTCGTGAAGAGCAGTATCATGTGTCTCATCAGCAGCTATGGTCAGATGTTCACTTGTGTCAGCGCCCGGGATGTGACTAATCGTATTGATAATCTGTATCGGAGTATCAGCACTAGCCTTTGAGTCGGCATTCTGAGCTTTTGCGACCGCATCGGGATTAATTTGTGCGATCGCGGGCAGAGGGAGGTCCGGGTTTCCACGGGCGTCGTTTCTAAGTTGCATCTGACCACGAAGATCGAGCAGCGTAAACTTCCCGACACGAGGAGGCTCTTCGGCTTTCATTTTGGTCTGAGCTTTCAGTGTTTCTGGCGTCTTCTGAACCTGTGATCGTTCCGCTGGTTTAGTTTCTCGCCGGTCTTGACTGCTTTCGCGGACGTTAGCGAGTTTCCCAGGTGTTTGTTTTGAAGCTGTGCGGTCTTCAGTTTGGTGATGAGTGACTAACAAAGCCTTGTCGTTCTCCTGTTGAGGGCTCTTTACCTTCGCCGCCTGCTCACCGGGAACAATCGGCGGTTGCTCTGTTGTTATCGTCACATATTTTTCATCCCGAATGGGTGCCGGTGCGGTAGAAAAGGTGATCTGAACGTTAGCGGCGTTGCCATTGATCAACTCTTCCAACCGTTCGGGCGCTATATAGGCAACGGGCGGTCTCGCCCCGTTTGCCCGCGCTACTGCATCAATATTCGCAACCTGTATCGTCAGCTCTTCATATTCGCGGAGAAGTCCGCCCCGGTTCAGGTCACCCGTTCTGCCGGTGGACAGCATCAGGGCTACTTCGAACCACCTTCCGACGGTTAGCTGTTCTGGCGTAGGGTCGCGCAGCATCTGAGCATAACGAGAAGCGATGGATCTGCTTATATCAATGCCGGGCAACGAATCAAATAAGTGCACGGAGCGAATTGGCTTTAGCATCCGAACCAAGGAGGAAACGAAGACCTCTGCGATTTTTCCGGTGAGGAATCGTTTCACGCCGGCTGCGTCTTCCGTGTTGTGCGGCAGGAGCGACTTAGGCAGGTGCTTGATGTACCTCAGTTTTTCAGTTACGGAGTCCAGGGCCCAGCGGCTGACTGCGACGTGCGCGTGAGGAGTTCGGGTATTCTCGTGAAGACCGGCGATCCACGAAAGACATTTGACTTTCAGCTCACGCTGCATTTCGCGCATCATGTCGCGGATCGCTTCGCGAAACGTCTTCTGTCGCTCACCCTCATCCTCGCCCGCGCGATCCAGTGATCCAGGTTCAGGCGAAATCACCACGTGGATGATTTCTTCTTTCTCCAACTGGCGGTTCGTTGGATTCAGGGTAAGATCTGCTTCTTTGAAGGTGAGATCATCTTGCTGCCCTGAAAAAAGAGGCCGGACGCCGCTTTCGTTCAAGTGTTCGCGATCACGGTCGACTTTTGACGTGGCGATGTAGCGGCTTAAGCTGCTTGTGCCCCCTTTCGGCGTTGGTTGCACGGCGACATATACTCGCATCGCTATCTGCTCCTTGTAGTCACCCTAGAATTGAACTCTTTTGAAATCGATCTAAATCAAGCTGGAGCGTCCGCAGTTCACTCGTGTGGCGCGCTCAAGAATTTGACCTTGGCATCTTTGGGGACTTTTAATCTCCGTTCCAGGCGGTTTCGCTTTTTAGTTGCGACGGCGCAACTTGCCTCAATCTCTGTCTCGACGGTCTTCAGCGCATCAGCTTCTGGATCCATCGCGTTTAGTTGCGGAACGACTACATATCGTTGAAGTAAGTCCAACATCGCCCACATCCAAGTGAAAGTATTTCCGTTAAGAGCGTAAGCTCCTTGGCTCCATCTTTCCGCGCATTCTGTTCTACGATGAAGAATCTGTGCGACTTCGATAAACTTTGAGTGATGGGCCTCGATCTGATCGTAAATGGCATACAAACGGGTATTCAGTTCCTTTAAGAGCTCCTCAACAATCACGTGGGCTTGCGGCGTAGTCGACGGCTGCTGGTCCCCCATCGTCGACCCGAGTTCTCGCACACAACCTTTTAGATCGTGCAATTCCTGGAGAACCGGGCGCAGACGTTCGCTCAACAGGCCATCTATTGCCCGTTGGTTTATTCCAACTGCCGCTTCCGACTCCCTGGTAGATAGCTCTCGGTGAATCAGTGCTTCGCTGACGAGTTGACGGATGACTTCAGCGGGACTCTTCTTAAGTCTCTGACAGAGCTGTTCAACTTTAGCGTCATCGCCCTTGAACAGGTTCGCGGACCTGGTGGCGTCGGCAAGTTCAGCGCCATTGCGCTTCTTTCGATTCACTAAGCTCATCCCTTTAATACCCCCTGAGAATCTGAGGCACAACCAGCTCCTCATCTGAGCAAACTCTGTTCCCAACAGGTATCAACAGGGTTTGGGCGATACTTTGAAAGCGAGTTCGGAGGGGAACTGCGTTAGAGCCTTTAACTGTCCTACAGAAAAGTTGTTAGCGTCCCGTAGTGCCTCGGTCTCCGGTATACGGTGTAAGGATAGATCCGGGAAGTTTGAGTTTGCTCGCTAACTATTGCGCTCTTGAGATTTATGACATTTACCGGACAGGTCCACAAATCAAAGCCGCTAAGTAGCTGTATTCCGAGATAGATAAAGCTCCGAAAGGTCCCGCCGTCCCATAATCTTGCCTTCCATCTAAGACCAAAATCATTTTCTGTCTTTTACGGTCCTTTATCCAAACCCCTTCTGGTGCGCCGAACCGCTTAATTTTTTGAGGTTATTAAAGTTGAGAATTGAACGTTACGGTCAATCGAAGCCGTCAAGACCAACCACTTTAATTTGGGAAGCCAGTCGCGAATGGCAAAGCTGATAATCGAGCCATCGAACTGTATTTACCCAAACACCGGTGGCATCCCAACGGTAATTGTCATTTCCAGAAGCGGACCTGTTTCTTTCGCACCTAGCGGTCTTTCAACCTGGATTCCACGAGGCTATGATTCGGCAAGTGCGAAGCTGGCTATTCCAACAATCGACTAAGGCTGGCAACACAGAAGGGTATTCCCAAGGCAAAGCGTATTCAGCAACCCTTTCCTAAACTAATTAATATTGAGGATCCAAGCAGACTACGGAGGATTGGATTTTTAGCGCTAGTCCCCAGCGGGGGCGTTAGCGAAGTGAGCCGTGCGAGTTGCGCGAGCCGGCGAGCGAAGCGGAGCGCAAGGGGGAGAATCTGTAAACGCGGGCGTACGATAATCGTCATTACGTAAGAGCCGCAACCGCGCGTGACATCGCTTTTTGATGGCGGGCGCGTTGCCCGATTACGTAATGCCCGATTATCGGATGACCGTCCTATGAGCAATTAGTGTGACCCAAGAAGCAAAGGAGGCTTCCGTTTGTGAAAAATGAAAAACGTGAAATCACGCGGCACCTAGTCGGGCCAGGTTTGCCGCAAAGGGCGTATTTCACAACGCGCGGAGTTCGGTCTTGTCCTTCGGTCAGCAAGAAGTCTGGCGGGGCATGAGACTCCAGAGACTTTGAAAGCTTCAGTTATCAACAACGGCGGAGACACCGGATTGAGGATCTCCAGCTAGACTATAGGCCCGTAATGAAGGCTCTTCATGACTTCCCTTAACCAGGGCGAACTTTTCCTTGCAGTGCCGGACAAGGGAGTGATTGGCGGTAGTTACAACGAGGCGAACTGGGTGGGAACGTTGCTCGATTACAATCGTTCGAAGCACGTCCAGCACTGCGATGCGATTGAGGTCATCAAGATTGAGCAGCGGTTCATCCAGGAAAAACGTTCCGCCTAGTTCGCGCGCGCGTGAAAGAAAAATGGCAAGTGCCAAGTCCTGGCGTTGGCCAAGGCTCATTTGAGCAGTGTCTTCCAATTGATGTTCGCCTATACACGCAAGCCAGCGGAGAGGTCCCTCATCCTGACTCGAGTCAATTCGGTCGATGAATGTGGCACTCTGCGCCCGAACGTAAAGGGCCGTGATGACATCGCAAAGAGGCTGGATTTGCTTCTTAACAAAGGCGTCCTTTGCCGTTCGCAGTGCGTCCGCCCCGACTACGCACTGACTGCGAACTTCCTCGATGCGTTCGAGTTCATGAAGCCGGGCTTTCAGTTCGGTCAGTTGGCGCTGGCCGCTCGCCCGATCTCGTTCGTTCGACTCCGCCTCTCTTGCGGCTACCAATGCGCCGCGCGCAGACTCTATTTCCTGTTTGGCTTGCGATAAGTTTTCTTCTCCTTCGTCCAAAATTACTTGACGCTGACCCAACAGTTGGTAGTCCCATGATTCATCGTCTGCAACTAAACGCCATTGTGTCTCAAATTCCTCTCTTCCTGACTTTGCGATACCAATCTTCTCGGAGATTTCGGTGATTGAAGTCGTGAGCGTTTGTAGGTTGCCACGCAAACCAGCCAATGCTACACGAGCTTCCTCAGCATTCTTTCTGGAGTGGGCTGCTTCAACTCTTGCCTTCGCAGCCGTCGTTTCCGCGTTCTTAATTATGAGTTCCAAAACGCGTGTCCAATTGTCCGGTGGCAGATGCTCAAGATCGGCAATCGGCGCGCTATCGGAAAGGGCACGGACGTTCTCAGAAAGCGATAAGATTTCGCGTGCGACGGATTGCAACTCTAACGCGATCTCAAAGCGGCGTGCGCGTTCCTCCGCCAGACGCTCTGCTTCTGTAACTTGGCCTTCAGTCTTTGACCGAAGCCCCGCGATACGACCAGCCAAGGAGTCATCCCGCAACTCCTTTGGGTCAATGCCAAGCGTCTCAAGAGTTGGTTTGGCTTCAGTCAATAGGCGGCGTGCTTCTTCGCGCTCGGCTGTTAAGGATTCCAGAGTTTCGGCAGCTTCATTCCAAATCTTTGCCCGTTGCTCAAAGCTCAAGATATCAACTTCCAAGAGCTGCTTTTGCACAGCGAGAGCATCGAGGGATTCGGGGATCTTGGAGATGCCTGACTCGATCGCTTTGCGCAGATTACTAGGGTTGCCGTGATCGTGAGCGCACAAAGGACAGCGCTGTTCATCCTTTGTTCCGTCGAGAAAATCACGACCTCCAATCCTGAGTTGCTCAAGTGGTCCGGCCAACTGATTGATTTGAGTTTCAATCGTCGCCAATGTAGATCTCGTTCCCGAGAGGGATTGTTCTACCCGATCGCGGTCTTCCGAGGTCGGAAGCTTGATATTACGGATTCTTTCACCAGTGGTTTCTTCGCGGACTTTCGCCTCTCGCCATAACTTCAAAGAGTCTTCACACTTTAGTACTGTTTCCAGCAGTCCAGTGGCTCGCGATTGATTCGCCCGTGCGGCGGTGACCGCAGCTTGAAGCTCGGTCAGATCTATTTGTGTCTGCGCGTCACCCGTTAGCTCCCGCCACTGGGCCAAAGTCAGTTCCAAGGCCGCTCTAACCGAGTCGACAGGCTGCGATATGAGCGATCGTTCCAGTGCTTCAGCTTGCGAAGCGTCATTTTCCAGACGCTGCACCAGGCTTGTGGCGATCTCCAACTCTTTCTGCACTTCCGCGCGACGGAGACTTGACCTTTCTTGCTGTTTGCCGAGTAGTGTTATTTCCTCTCCTAGTGCTGAGTAACTAGTCGCTTTGGTTCTGACATAGATCAGTGCTGAGCGTTGCTGGCCCAACTTCCTATCAACCAGCTTGTAAGCATTCTCGGCAGCGGCCAGATGGGACTCAGGCGGCCCGGCCTTTGCTAATGCCTGGACTCCCAATCTGCGACTGACTGCGCTGATCTGTTGTTGATACGTTTCCAAGCTTGGTGCGCTTGCGTACAAAGCTTCCGCTGTAATCTCCGATTCGCGAGAACCGATTTCACGCTTGACTCGTAGAACGTCTTCTTTCAGTCGAGCCTTTCCACCTATAGCGCCCACTATTCTCATCAGGTCTCTTTCTTGTCGCTGCAACTCCCCGACGCCGAGTAGATCGCAGAAGACGAGATCACGGACTTCATTGCTCGAATCATCAGTATCGAGGAGCAGATCCAGCGCATGCGCTTCCAAAAGCCGTACGGCCCGGAACCAACTGCGCCTATTATTAAGTCGTTGCAAGCCCTTTGAGCTTTGCGGAAGGTTTTCCGGAGTGATGTTCGCGAGTAACTTGTTTAGCAACACCTTTTTCAATGTGCCGCCCTCAAAAACTTTTATCTGGTTAGCCTGCGTCTCGCTGTCTCGCCGGATGCGACTAGGCCCGCCACCGTTTCTGATTTCGGCTTCCACGGATGGCTGTGTCGATGTGAATATGTTGCTTACACCTTTGCCCTTGCTTTTGCCGAGCGGCTCCTTTAGTCGTTCAACTTCCCCAGTGAATAACCACTCGAGTGCGTCACACAAGCTTGTCTTGCCGACGCCATTTGGCGCATGAATTAGAGTGAGTCGCGCGCGGAGATCAAGCGGCAGTTCATTTGTGATTCCTCGGAAGGCATGAACCCTTAGAGAATCAAGAAGCATCTGAAGCCTCCTCGTCCGTTGCTGTGCGAGCTTCCTCGCGAAGTGTTTCCGCCGTAGTTTCGTAGTTCTCAAGCTGCCCGTAAAGCTCCAGGGCGCGGCTTGCAATATCCGGAAGTTTGGGTGGCGACGCCAAGGTTACCGCCGAAGGTTGGACGGGTGGCAACCCAAGAACAGTCACTTTCCAAAGTGCGTCTCTCCAATCATTGTCGGGTGAGAGCCAAATCACATGTTTACGGCACACAGCGGTATCAAGCTCAAGGGTTTGAACGGTGCCGCGCATCGTTTCGTCCGGCTTCAATGGCAGTGCAAACAGCAAGTAACCATCCAGGAATTTTCCACTCTGTTCATACTTGGTGAGTCGCCGCCACATCCACTCCTGAGCACTCTCTTTGATAGCGGTCAATTTTTCGAGCTCGATCGAAGAGAGTGGGATCAGCGCCAACACGGCAAACGAGCTTTCCCAAGTCAAAGTGCGTTCGGGCGCTGAGGTCTCATCCACTGCCGCTGCAGCACCGGCGAACTCAAAACCGACGGGAATAGCTAACTCTTCGAGTTGCTGCTTAAGCAGTTCCAGAAGTTCGTTTTTCATCCGTTTCAATTCGCCGCAAGTTGATTCACAATCGTGGTCCTTTTCTGGGCTAGAGTTGTATCAGGATCACTCAAAGAGTTTTCAATTTCGCCTAGCGGACGCCAGAAAATATGACGACACCTGACGCTCGTGAAATCGCCGACTACAGGAATCTCCGTATAGTCCACCGATTTATCCGGTTGGATTGCTCCAGCCGGGCTATGCCCTGCACGTCCATTGCCTATTACAAGGAGTTGAGGTTCGTGCGGATATTTGACAGATAACTCCCTCAGGATTTGCCACATTTTTCTCCAGTCATGAAGTGGCGACTTCCAGATGAGAGCCTCGCGATCCTCCAATTGCAACTGACCATGAAAGGAGTCTGCCACTAGCGGTGTTGCTCCCGACACTTGTTCGACTGCGGAGAAAACAGCTAGGGCTTGGTCGAGGTGAATCGTTTGCGTATCCATCGCATCTGGACTAAAGCTGGCAGCCTTCTCCTCGACTCCCGAGAGCAATCGTGGCCAAAGCCTGGGGCCTAGATGAGCCTCGTCGGGATCCGACTTGATAGAATCGAGTCCGCTCTCAATAAGGGGCTTCGCCGAGTTATGATAGTTGCTTGAAATCACATCTCGGCGGCGCATGACGTACCTCCTCAGTTCTTGAGAGGGGACACTCTCTATGAGTCGATGTAGCCCTCCAGCTTCGAGAACTCGATGTTGTGGTACCCAAATTCGCCCAAGTTCTGCCGCGTTCACCCAACAAAAATGTCCAAACGCAACTCCGACCAAGGACTGTCGTAGCAGCAAACCCGACCCTTCATTTGTGCTTACATAGCGAACAGATGGAAATGGGTGGGGCGGTGCACTTGCCATTATGTGTTTGTGGACGAACCCACCGCTGAGACACCGCCATTGGTCTTGCTCCGGATCCAAAAACATGGGTGCTGCTAGTTGATTCACAAAGATCAAACCGGCACGGCGAGAATTCAGGCTTACGATGTTATTGATGACGCCGGACCAGTGACCGCTCTGGGGCTTATCAGTGTACAACGGTGCTGCAACCAGAACGTTGGGGCCATTCTGAGGTCGTGGTGCAAGCGTGCGTGTGATGCGCACCCTGGCACTATTCGGCTGCTCCGAAATTAAATCCGAGCAGATAATCGGAAACAACAATAGATCTTGAGTCTCGATCTGTAGAATATAATCGCCGGTAGCTAATCCGTCGATAGTGATTTCAAATTGTTGTTCAAAAAAGTTCTTGAGAATCACATAACAACTTGAGTCGCCTATGCCGTTGTGAATCCAGCACCATCCTGAGTTGTATCGATTTTGGGGATCGATCTCATCCGCACCGCCGGGCCACGTTGCTGTGCATTGCCCCAGCAGTTGTCGAAGACGGAGTCCGTCTACCGCACCGAACCCCGCAATAACGATCAGAGGATGCGGATAACCATCGATCAAACTGTTCAGAGTGTCGAAGTCACCCGATGAAAAAGCATACTCTGGAAAAATTACTAGGCCACTCTGACCAGCGAACCAACGCGATAGTCGAGTTTGTCCCTCCTCATCCGCAAAAATTGCCACGGCTAACGCTAAAGAATCAGGGCGTGATGCATCATTGGGAATTCCTGCTGGATTTACCAAAGCAGGCTGTGCAAGGCAAACTGGTAGCTCACCGTTGGCGTTAAGCCAACCGGCATCATTTGATATTGTGCAGACACCTTCGGCGAAAGTGGGGTCGGCGTTGGGCATGCGACAAAACGCTCCTAAGGACATTGGAGCATAGAACTGCCGCCTTGACGGGTTTGGAGATCGAATCCTGAAAAGAACCAGGTGCGGCGGTCGTATGCGGAAATATCTTGCACCAAACGACGCGCTAATTACCAGTCAGGGGGCACACCCCCCGCGCTCTGAAGTCTGGTTCTCGGAAGCTAGGTTAGGAGATTTGCTCGCTTGATACGGCAACTTTCAGCATGCCATTGACCTCTTCGATCTTCTCCCCTCGAACCAGCTTGGCAATTTGTGATTCAATCACAGCCTTCAATTGAGCACTAGTAGCTTGAAACCCTAGAAGTCGCGCAATTGCCGAAGGAATCTCACTTCGCGTGGCTCCGTGGCTCGCGTCTAGAATTGCCAATATCGCAGCGCGAATTTCAGTTGGTGGTAAGTGATCCGGTTTTCTTAGGGTTGGAGACATAACGTTCGCGCGGTTCCGGACTCGCACTGGGGATGTGAGCATCGTTAGGCAATCCTCTTCTCTAACACACGATCTGCTTGCCAAAAGAGATTCAATTGCGCGGGCAACCACGTCATGAATGCGTGAGCCAGCGCGACCCTTGGACCAGAGCATACGAACTCGGGTGACGATTTCCTCTTCGTGGATTGGGCCTTCGTGCTCCAAGATGCGGAGCACGATCGCTGCCATGTCTTTGGTGTAGAGTTCGTGCGGATCTAGTTTACTCGGAACCTCAAAACGCGCTTCGCTGTAAGGTTCAGACAAACTGCTGATGCCTCGATTGTCGATTTCAAAGATAGTCTCGCGCTCGATACCGTTTTGCGACTCGCTAGTAACCTCAAAGTGGGAGGACGGCAACTCCTCAAGCGTATTCTCATCGATAGCGGTCTCGGCGCGCGCAAGAGCTTCAGCGACCTTGCCAAGCTGTTCAGACGGCCGTTGGAACCAATCAGTGCTCCAGATCCGATGGATAACCCATCCGTGATCTTCAAGGACCGCTTGGCGCAAACGATCGCGGTCACGCGCAGAACGTGAATGGTGGTATGCCGCGCCGTCGCATTCGATCCCGAGCACATATCGACCAGGCTGTTTCGGATGAAGTACGCCCAAGTCGACAAAAAACCCTGCAATGCCAACTTGTCGATGAACCTGATAGCCCAAAGATTCAACTGCCTGGGCTACGACTTCTTCAAAGAGAGACTGCTCCTCTCCACCTGACGGCTGCGAGATTGGAAGTCGTCCGGTTTGAGCGAACGAAAGGAACGCCTTGAATGCGGCTGCTCCGCGACTGCGTGCTCTTTGAAGATCAATATCATCCGCTGTAATCGACGAAAAGATTTCACAACGCAACTTGGCTCGGCTGATCAAGACGTTGAGTCGGCGCTCTCCCCCTTCGACGCTGAGCGGACCAAAGCTCATCGCCATATATCCGTTAACGTCCCGACCATACCCTACGGAAATGAAGATCACGTCCCGCTCGTCACCCTGAACGTTTTCAAGATTCTTGATGAAGAAAGGTTCCACAGAATGCGCCGAAAAGAATGACTCAACGTCAGGGTTTTCCCGTCGGAGCAATTCCAACTCATCCTCGATTGCTTGCCTCTGCTGAATCGAAAACGTTGCTACACCCAGACTCTTTTGATGATCCTCGCGAGCGTGCTTTAGGATGGCGCGGCAAACAGCTTTAGCTTCAACTCTATTCGTTCGCGATGCGCCGCGATCGTAAACGCCTTCCGGAACGTGATTGAACTTGAGGCCAAGGCTTCCGGAAGCCGAGTAGGGACTTGGAACAATGTAAAGCTCGTCGTTATAGAACTCGTGGTTGGAAACTGCGATGAGTGAGTGGTGCCGGCTGCGATAGTGCCAGCGAAGCATTGACGACGACAATCCCCGCGCGGAGCACAACCCCAAAATGCTTTCGATGTCCTGAGCTTGCGCAGCCTGGGGCTCCTCGCCTTCGTCATAGTCATCAGATTCCTCGACGTTTGAGGTGAGCCTACTGAAGAACCGGGTTGGTGGTAGCTGTCTATCGTCCCCCACGACAACGATCTGCTTGCAACGAGCGACGGCTCCGAGAGCGTCCACTGGGAGGACTTGGCTGGCTTCATCAATGACCAGCAAGTCAAACTCCACCGCTCCAGGTTCCAAAAACTGCGCCACGGAGAGAGGGCTCATCATAAACACTGGCTTGATCGCTTGGACTACTGAGCCGGCGTCCTTGAGCAAACGTCGGACCGTACGATGCCCGCGCTTACGTTCCATCTCTGCTTTCACGAGTCCCGTTGCCCCGACACCTGAATCATGCGGCGGCAGTCGCTCATAGTGCGCAACCAGTGTTCGATACTTCGCGAGCTCCAGCCGTTCCTTATCCAAGTGCCGGAATTCAGCCACATGATTGCTGTGCAACATTCCATCAAACTGTGCGAATTCTGGCTTTTGACGAGCAACCTCGCGAAGCAACTGGCCATAGTAAACACGATCAAAACAGTCAGATACCGCCTTGGGTTCGATAGCGCCGGATTCCAATCTGTCGACAAGCTGACCAAGTTTGAGCTCTCGCGCCATTCTTGTGCGCACGAAGTAGTTGTTCCAGCGCGACAACCCTTCCATGTCTGAGAGCCAGATTGAGCATCGCTCGGTAAGCGTCTTGAGGGGAACAGTATTGAAAATCGGAGCATCGAATGCGATGCGGCAGTCAAGACTTAGTTCCTGAAACAGTTCCGTCAATTCCGTCTTAGCTCGATCTGCTATGGCTGAAAGCTGGTTAACCAGCGTGGCTACCTGTTTCTGATCTTGCACCGTAGAGAACGTCTGTCTGAAGTTCGAATCAAGGCCCACTTCCTGCTGGTGCGTTACCCAATTCAGAACTGCCTCTAGCTGATCCCAGCTTGATTTCTCATTGCGCCACAAGCTTCCAAACGCAGACCGCCCCAGGGATTCTCCACTCCGAATTTGTCGTAATGCGCTTTGACCGGCAATGATCGCGTCACAGATTGAAAGACGATCCGAATAGTTCTTTGGTAATTCGATTTTGAGCGCTTCCCGCAAGGTCCGAATTGCTCGGCGATAGTCTGAATAAAGAAACCGCAGGAACGATCGTCCGCGGGTGACAATGTGACCGCGTGCTGCTGAAGAGTCTCCATTCCATATTGATTCGTTGACTTGCTGTCCGACCTCTCCGAAGGCGCCAGTGAATTTTCGTCCTTCATCGAGAAGATCACGTAGGCTGTCTAGACCAGCACTCCACACGCCATTGCACAAAGCTTGTTTGTCAACAGTCGGAGCCTTCGCCACATATTCGGCAACAACACGCTGGCGATCGACTTCATCGAAGCTATTTGGAGACGGTTGGGCTAGAACTGACGCCAACTTGTTAGACGTTTCGAGCAACGCGGAGAGAGTCTCCGCTAAAGAGCGAATTCTTGACTCCAGCGGATCAAGATCAATTTTCAAAACCGTTTCTCGACACACACCTCGCCAGTTGTGCTGGGAGGGCAAGCCGATTTCTTCGACGCGTGTTGCCAATTCCTCGGCTAGTTTCCGACGCCCTTTCAAATCCTCACGCGTCCAAGTCTCGGCTTCAGGGAATACAAGATCCGCAGCTTCGCGGCCGCGATCGTTCAGAGAAGCAAGCTGTCCCATCATCACGAAAGGGGTAACCGAACTTGGAAGATGCGGCTCGTGTAGGGATACAACATGTCTGTTTAGAACTGCTCGCTGCTCTTCAAGTTTGGGCACCAGCGATTCGAGACTAAGCGTTACAGGCCGACCGAGTTTCCAGGTGCGACCAATCTCTTCAATCACTGCGCGCTTGTTTGCCTTGTTGCTGTGTAATTCCAGGCACACGGCGCCTATGCCTTCGTTTTCCAATCGGCGCTTCACGACTTGCAGCGCGGCCAACTTTTCTGCGACGAACAATACCTTCTTGCCGTCAAGCACTGCACTCGCAATGATGTTAGATATCGACTGACTCTTTCCAGTGCCAGGTGGTCCTTGAATGACAGCGCTTTCGCCTGCGCGCACTCTTTCAATTGCTATAGTTTGGGAACCATCAGCGTCTACAACGTGGTCCAGTTTTGAAGCAGGTATTATCTCGTCTAGATTTGCGTCATTAGGGATGATGTGTTCCGCTCGTTGGAATCCATCCGAAAGCAGACTCGTGATCATGGAGTGACCGAGAAGTCCGTTTGCATCGGGCCAATTCTGCGAATCAAGATCGCGGTACATAAGAAGCTTAGCGAACGAGAAGAACCCAAGGGTCATCGCGTTCGGTAGTACTTCCCAGTCCTTGGCACCCTCGATCGCCTGCCTTACCGCGTCGAAGTAGTCCGTTGGATTGAATTCCTCATGTTCTGGGAAAGGAGGAAGGCCCATAGCGAAATCGTTCTTCAATCGTGCTTCAAGAGAAAGATTTGGTTCGATCTCTTCTTCGCGCCACCGGAGCCGAAAGCGCTCGGACGCAGTCTTGCGCTGAAGGTCGACTGGAATCAGAATGAGCGGAGCGAATCGGGGCGTGTCTGAATGTCCTGCCTCGAACCACTTGAGATGCCCAAAGGCAAGATACAAAACGTTGACGCCCTGCTCCTCAATCATTGTACGAGCATTGGTAAAGAGATCGAGGAGTCGTCGTTGGAGTCCTTCGGGAGACAATGCTGTCTGAAGGCGCAGGTCGACGTAACGTCTCGCGACGCCAGTACCTGGGTCCTCTTCTTCGTCGGGTTGCGGTAGTCCGATCTCCTCGTCGTCGAACAATTGCGAGTCTGTGCTATCGGCCGGTTTGGTCTGTTTGCCCGGAAGGAAGGTCAAAGCCTTCTTCTCGTTCACCAACAGTCGGAAGACTTCTGCGCTAAGCTCATCGTAGACCTGAATGATACGCGCAGACTTTGAATTCACAGGAATTGACAGGAGGCGATTCCTGGTTGAGAGATCGAGAAGCTCCTTGCGGCTTCGATCAAGAAGGTCTTGTATGCTCAGCGGCATAGTCTCTGCAAAGAACCCCGATCACGGTACGGTAAGTTATCGCTGGAGGTCAACCGGGGTTGGCCGGGTCGTAGCTCATTTTTTGACTTTGGCAAAGCAGATCGTATAATTCTGGTGGTGCTTCTTTGTCGGAAGCATTGTCGCATGATGGCTCGCATCGGTGGGGCGCGAGCCTATCACTGGTAGAGCGGCGCGATCGGGCGATCTCGCCGCTTTTGCTTTGCCTCAGTCTGGATCGCAGTAACGAATAATGCCGGTTTGGCTGGCCCGTTGCTCATACCGAAATCGGAATGGGCGGTAGGACGGGCTATCGCGCTCGACGATAAGCTGGCCGAAGCGCACGATGCGGTGGCAGCCAACAAACTCTTCTTCGATTGGGACTGGGGGTCGTCGCCAGATGCCGTTGCTGCTTTCTCAATCTGACCGTATTCCTCATCCGTCAATCGAAAGACGATGTTCTTAGTCCTCTTAGTGTCACTCATTTCGCCAGTCCCCTGATTGCAAAAAACACTCTGTGATGATTAGTTCGGCGCGTTAACAGGCGTTAACATCGTGAACGCGATAGCCCCAAAAAGTTGGGGGTGTCGTGTCCCTAATTTTCAGGTGCGCAGCACCTACTGTGCCTTTTGACTTGTCCGATTCAACCAGGCACCGTGCACAATTTAACTGTTGATATAGGGTAGTGGGGAATTGTGTGTTGGTAGCCCACCGGATTATATTATGTTAGCGCACAGACAGCGCAACAGAGATTCTCTATCACTTCCTTCAACTACAAAACGGGAGGTCTCCGACATGCTAGAAAAGGAGCAAGCAGAAGCACAGCAGGCCCTCGACGAGCTTTTCAGTGAACGCTTACTACCTTTCGAGCTGTCAGCAAGTGCTGTGGAGTCGATTGGCAGTGAAGAATACATAGTTCGCTTCTACGATAGCCGACTCCGTTCGGTCGATGTCTCCTGTCCCCAGGGCCAGAGCTTTAAGGATGCTCTCCGGGCTGCCGTTTTGGAAAGAGTGAAAAGATTGAGCGGCCCTTTGGGGGCCGGCGAGGATTAGAGCTTCCGTGAATGGGTAGTTGGCGCGCCTAATCAGATTCTTCGTGTACGGGAACCTCAGAGCCCAAAGGTTCAAGTTTAGAGACAAGACAGACAGCCCGAAGGCCGTCGTGCTGGCCGCCTATGCGTCTCGCTGTCGCCCAGGCAGGACTGCCGTCTTGCGACTCGACGATTACCTTTTGGCCGTCAGGCAATCGCGCAAACTGGCCCGTTAGATCGTGTTCATGTTGCATGATCCGATCTTATCAGCGTCGTCGAGTAAAGATCTTTATCAAGGGATTCTGTGGCTGGGGCTATTTCCCGTGAAGATGGGCAAAGTCACAATGCAAGCAGCGCGGGTGATGTGAGCACCCGCGCTGCTTTTCACTTTGGTTTCGGCTTAGTAGTCCGAAGGCAGAAGAATCGTCGTTGCGCTTCTGTCTGCCTCGGTGATGATCCAAAGCCGTTGGCCCCGACTTGTTCGGTAATTGCTCAAGAGACGGAAGCCCTCGATTAGTGAAAGTTCGTTCTCGCGGACGTCGTCCTCTGAAAGCTCGCTGCCCCAATCACAGGAGATGTGACGGCGCAAGAATTCAATCGCCGTCTGTCCAGCGATTTGGAGCGCTTCCTCTGCTCCGGGCGTGATGAATATTTGACCTAAAGTAAAACGTGTGAGGCTGGTTGGAGTTGTGATAGAGTTTGCTGACATCGATGTTTCACCTTTCCGGGTTGAAAAGTTGGTGTGGTGGGTCAGGCGAGCGTGACGCGCTTACCTGACCCTTTTCCTCGTAGCTGGTTCTCAGTTCGCGTATTCCTCTGCTTGCTCCTTGCTGGGTCGGCCTGCTCGCAGAATTTGGTCGGCGGCGCGGAAAATCTTCTGTGCACTCTTTTCGGGAATTGCCTCGGCGCTGCTACCGCTTCCCTCGGGCAACCAATTCTGTATGTAGCCACGCGCATAGTCCGCTCCTTCCAAGCCCAGCTTCACAACACAGCAACGCGACTGCTTCCGCTTCCACTTCGCGAAGGTTTCTTGGCGTCTGTTCTGTGTCGGTGAAACTGCCTTCGGACGTGTGTAGAAGCACGTGGGCCATTTCATGAAAGAGTGTCTTATGCGGGAGTTGGGCCACAGGATTGATCGCGACCTGGCGGTCACGTGCGAAGCCCTGCACATTTCCGTCCGTCTTGTCGAACGGGATGCGCTCAATGCTTACCGCCGCCAGCGCTTGTTCGGCGTCCCACTCTGGGATCGTCACTGGTCCAAGCTCGTCGCCTATCGTTTGACTAACGACGAACCATCGGGCTCTGTGAACAAAGCTCGTGAATGTGTGCTCGTCGTCTGAATCCTCATCCCGTCGCTTGCGGGTGATCGGCATGCAAAGCGTTAAGGCCCGTTCGCCGCGTTTGACGACTCGGCCTAACGTCTGCCACTTCGGAAACGTATTGATTGGCCCTGGCTGTATCCCGCGCAATTGGTATTGCACAAGCGCGAGGATTTGATTTCCTACGGAGTAATTCCAGAAAGCACTGTACGCATCCATGATCAGGCCGGGCTTGTTGACGGCTTCCACGAGTAACGCTGACCATTTCGGAATGTCGGTTGTTTGCGTTTGCTTCTCCATTTTCTTTTGCTCCTTTTCGGTCTTTTGTTTTGGTCTTAAAGAGAGTGTTTCCCCCTCGTAGTGACCGTTGGCTCCGATTGGGCGCTTGACCGCACACAGCACTGCCGAAACGGAGTGGAGGACTTGGAGCGAAGCGGAAAGTTGTGCGGGCGGGCTATCGAGGACAATGAGAACGCAGAGGGGGAAACTAAATCAGACAGTCATCTCGGCTGGAATGGAATGAAATCGAATGGACGCCGATGCCTTATTGACTTAAGGGCGTGAGCGCGTCCGAACCATTACGGTAGCGAGGCTTTCATTCTTTAATTAAACCGATGGCAAGAAATTTATGTTGCGTAAGTGGCAGCAGATGCTGTCGCTTCGCTTGAAGAGGGAGTTCTCGGGCTGTCAGTTAGAAGGATCGGGTAGGGCTCTGACCCGACCAGCCTTTGCATGTGGCGTGATAGCGCTTTCTCGAATGGCGCGACGCATGTCCTGCCCAAGACGTTCGTCCGATTATCGGATGTCCGTCCGGTTCCTCGTTTTTAGCGAGTTAACTTCTTCGAGCAGTCTGGCTACAGTCAATGAGACCTTCTCAATGTCTTCGGGCTTGCGCAGGAACTCGCCAACGCCGGCCCGCCATGCTTCTGTCTCGCAATCGTCTCCCGAAAGCATGATGATCGGAGTGCGCCGTCGCGTACCCATACCCCGCGCACGGCGTATTAATTCCAGTCCTCCGATGCCAGGTAAATCATTGTCAACAATTATTAGATCATAGCGAGCGTCGCTCTTAAGTTTTTTCATCGCGGTCGTTCCGCTCGCGCAGGAATCAACGTGCATTCCTTCAGTGCCCAGAGTCTCTTGGAGCAACTTCGCAACCATCTCATTGTCCTCAACGTGCAGAATGGAGATCTGAGACGCATCACGTTCAGGCACATCGCTCGACTTTCTTTTGGCGCTTCTAGCATCAGCGACGATACGCCGCCTCCGCTTGCGGACGACCGACCTTGTTTCGAGCAGGCTCTTATGACGGGTCTTGATTAGATAGATCAGACTCTGATGACTCATGCCAAGAAGGCGCGCCGCCTTTGTTACCGAGCCTCCGGCATCTTTGAGCGCGCGCTCGATCAGTGCTCTTTCGCTTTTCGTGATTTGCTCTTTCAAAGAGAAGCCTTCCCAAGAATGTCGTGGAGTTTCAGAATCTTGGTGTTGCTCTGACGCTACCAACGCATCAATCACCGTGAGGGCGCAGGAAATTAGGCGTCTGCTGCCTGATGGGTCTTGAGAGTTCTGCAACAAATGGGCCGCCGATTCATAGATCAACGCCAGTTCGTTGGCCGATGTTTGTCCGCCAAGTTCTTCGACAATGCTCAACCTAGCCCGGCCCGCACCTTCAAGATCGCCGCACCTCTCGGCAACTTCGATCGCGTGGTCTAGTGAGGATCGGGACCTACCATGCTTGCCGGTTCGCGCTAGGGCTGTTCCGTGCGTCGTTAGCGCCTCCACCAATAAGGAACACTCGTCACCCCTCCTGAGCGCTTTCACCGCACGGCGAGCGATTAGCTCCGCCTGTTCAGGATGTCCTTCCGCAAGCAACGTCCGAGCGCGTGTGTCATCGACTTGAGCCACATGACCACGGTCGCCCAGGCTAGCAAATAGCCCTCGTGCTCGATCCACGTGCTCATGAGCTTCGGTGAACCGACCGATTGTTGAAAACAGGAATCCAAGATTGTTTTCAACGAGCGCGCAATATCGAGTGTTGCCGGCTTGCTCAAAGTGAAAACTTGCGGCGGCATATTCGATCAACGCCTGGTCTAAACAATCCTCCCGCTTCTCTGCGGCAGCCAAGCTGCTTAAGACCGCGCCGAAACTATTATGAAAGGTCCCTTTTAGCGCATGGTCTGTACTCTTTTCCACGAGGGGCGCAGATCCTTCGTAAAATCGCAATGCCTCATTCCATCGTCCTGCCGTTACTTCCACCAAGCCAGCACGAATAAGAACGACCGCCTTCAGATCGCTATCCTCGTTTTTCAAGCGGTCCAATGCACCAGCCAGATTGATTCGGGCTTCGTCAAATGCGCCTTCGCGCCAGTAACAGAGGGCTAAATCGGCCTGCGCCTCCGCTACTTGTTTAGATTGACCAAGCTCTTCAAATATCTCAATGCTCTGGGTGATGAGATTCTTCGCCGCCTCTTGGCTGCCGTCAGCCTGATGCGCGCTACCTAGCCATCCGGCCAAAGCGCCAACTCGAAGTAAGACGTGAGCGGCTGTGGCCTGATCAAGACCCTCCACCAGCGGTTGTCCGTCACGTTGTGGCCAGAAGTCATGCAGTTCCTCGCACGCTGCTTCGTACTCACCGGCCTTCTCAAGCTGCTTAGCCAAGCGGCAGCAGAGTTGAGCGCGTTCGACTTGCGTGAGGCTCTCGCTCTCTTTAGCTGCTAGCCGAAACGCTAAGTTCATGTGAGGCTTGCCTTTCTGTATACTTGATAATAATTACGCCGGCAGGGAAACGGCGTTAGTTAGTCCATTGAAAGCGAATCGCCGCTTCTGAAGCCTGCTTCCTCTTGCTCGTTTCAAGAACCATGAAAACGAATCCATGACTTAAGGAGAAAACATGAACAATCTCAAAAGAGTAGGTGCTGCCGTCGTCTTAACATTGGCGCTCAGCCTGTCCACCTTTGCAGGTGAGCCCTCTGCGCCACCGTGCGCGGCACCGGATCCTGGGATAATTCAATCACCGCCCTGTGCCGCTCAGACGATGGCACCCGATGACTCGGCAGCTCCGGCTCCAGTGGAAACGCTACCCGCTTCCGACGCGGGAACGACGTTCCCAGTTGCCGACGCGGCTATAGGTCTCTTGCAAAGCGTGCTGTCGCTTTTCTAACAGCAGCGTAATTCTCACAAATACTCGGTTGCCATTGAGAACGCTCATTGGCAACGCGTTATAAGTGTGCCTACTTTGAGAGTCCCCGGATTCGCCGGTGCCTGACGAGGAGGCTCTCAGAGTGGCGTAGCATAAACCGGAGTACATTTTCATGCAACTAAGTGCAGTTTTGTGACACCCAAGCAAGTGAACTGAAGGGTCTTAATTCACGTTGTCAAGGATTTTGTAAGAGCGAGTCGTTTGACAGCGTGAAGTATGATTCTAGTTCCTTTTGCCACTCATGTGAGTTAGCCCAAACTAGAAGGCAACACAAAACGGCTTGGTTCCAGAGGTTTTCACTACCCAGCCGCGCCGGTTAACTCGATTATATCGGTAACCAAAGGTTCTCGCAGTCATAGGAACTCATCCAATGAGTCGCCACGTGGCAGAGGTTGGGCAACAGATGGTTTCGGGGGGAGGTAGCGAGCGGGTCAACACAAGCGATGATGCACGCGGTTATGGGATGGCCGTGCGCCGAGATCAATCGCATACCCGCTCGCTATCGCAGGCGGTTTGGTCGCAAGAAACGATCGAACCTCGATTACGTGAGTCTCAGGCGTTAAGAGTCGCGTTCGCGGCTTGTTCGTCGCAATGAGTTGATCGCCAGGTTCTACAAGAAAGGACTGCATCATGTCTAAGAAACAGGAAAGAGTTTTCTGGCCGTCTCTGGCGCTGATCGCTTTGGCCGTGGGGACAGTAGCCTTAGTAAAGGCCCGCACCAGAACAATCTCGAATCCCGCTGTAACTTCTGCGAAGCCTGGTGCGAAAAGCGAGGCGACTGCTTCATCGATCCAAGCTGCGCAAACCAAGGGCGCGAAGACTAATGATGCTCGCCCGCGCAATCTTTCCCTGCAACCCGAAGCTTTCAATATGGGCCGCCGCCTGGGTGGGAGGTTTGCTCCTGGCAAGCGCGGGAAGTCAGTCCTGATTGGAACGCTAACAATTGGTTCAGAACGGCGAATTGTGCAAACGACTCGGACCCAGACTGACGATGGAGAGGAGGTTGAGATCAAAACCTCCGGCTCTCCCGGTTCCCTTACCTGGGACAGCGGACAAGGTGCTCTTTCATCCAGCAGCCGCGCCACCGGAAGTGATCGCGATTTGATCGAGAGATTGGTTCTGGATAGCCCCGATCAGTTTGTGCTGGCGCAACTGCGTGGGGCGAGCTACTACACCGTGGCGCGGAATGTCAGACCGGCGGAGGCCGATGACAACTATGCCGGCCCGCTTTGGAACATCGTGCGTGTTGACGATCCGCAGCGCGACGACGAGAAAAAGCCGCAGAGTACCTGGCGCCTGTATTACGTCAATACCAGGACAGGCTTGATTGATCGCGTCGTTTCTCAACTGCGAGGCGAGACGATTGAGGCAGAGATTTCGGGTTGGACGACGCTGAGCGGAGAAAACATGCCCAGCCAAATCACCTGGACCAGTAGGGGTCAGACCCTAATGACCTACGGACTCGCGAATTTCTCGTACGCAGAAAAGTAAAAGGAGCCCGCTGATGAATTCCTCAATCCATCTGGTTCTTCGCCGTGCTCTGATCCTGTCGGCATCGGCAGTCATATTGATCGCTCTCGGAACTATCGCCTTTGGCCAGCAAACCGCGGCGCGGCCCGATCGTGGTGTCAACCCGGGCGGTTCCTATTCAGTATCAGACATTGAGAACATTAACCTCCAGAACGGCAACGTCCAGCTCTCAATTCCGCTGGCTTCGCTGCCGGCGATTGCCGGAGGCCGGCTCTCTTTCGGTCTGAGCGCCAACTACAACAGCAAGCTCTGGAACATTACCCGCAGCGAACAAGTGGGCAGCGGCCTCCCTTATCAGACTTACGTTGTCGACACGCCACAGTTGAGCGATGTCGGCGGCTGGTCGTTTGGCGGCGCTTACGCCATTTTTACTCGTGACGCTACAGAGGACTTCGCCTACGTTATTCCTCCGTCGCCCGATCCTTATGATGGCTATGCCGTGGCCGATTATCAGTTGTTGACCCAATACAATTGGAAGAGGATGGTCCTGCGTACGCCGGACGGGGCCGAGCACGAGTTGCGGCCCAACGGCGGTAATTATTACGCATACAACTTTTCCGGTCATCCGCACCCTTACCTATGGGGCTACTACCGGGACACGCCCGATACGACGGGCACGCCCATGCGGTACAACTCCAGCGACGGTTCCTACCTCTCAGCGATCGTCAACCCTTACGGCCACGCCAGCGGCATCCAGTGGACGATCTTTCTGCCTGACGGCACTCAGATCATTAGCTACAGCAACGGCATCCAGCGCATCCGCGATAACAACGGCAATTCGATCAAGATCTTCAGTGACGCTAACGGCATGCACTATCAGGACGAGCAGACGGGCCGCGAGATCCGTTCCACTTACGACCCTCAGGGCGCGGGCGGCTACGGACAGACCCAGGTCTGGTACCCGACGGTGGGCGGCGGCTCGCAGCACATTGACATCAACTACGGCGAGACTATCGTCCAGGGCAAGATCTACGATGTGGAGGATTTTAACTATAATGTCACTAACGAATACGGCCAGCAGGGGATTCCGTGCAAACGGGTCCAGCAGTTACTGCCGCAGACGGTGAGCGTGGTGCGCGAGATCGTCTTCCCGGCGACCGAGCCCAACACTCAGGGTAGACGCTTCACCTTCAGCTACAACTCTGACACGACGGAGACGGCGACCACGCAAGCTGTGCAGTGGAGTTGCGGTGCCCAATTCCAGAGCTACACGCGGACCGCCTCACATGGATTGGGCGCGCTCAGTCAGATGGTGACTCCCTCCGGGGCGGAAGTTGACTACACTTATACTCAGGGCGGCGTGCATGACTTTATCGGCAGCAACGGCTTACTCAACGCGGACTACATGGCGCGAGAGACGCTCACGGCCAAGGATCTGCACCACGACGGACTAATCGACACTTGGCATTACAATATCCCAAACGAAGCGAACTCCGGCGCTTCGTCGGTCACCAACCCCGACGGCTCCACTGTCAGCCAGAGCTATTTTCCCATCGACCCGAACTTCGCACAGGTTGTCGGCACCGGCGTTGGGGCGCGGAACGGACTTGTCTTCTCCAGCAGCAACGGCGTTATCCAGACACTGCGGCACTGGGTCGCCGGCAGCCAGATGGCGACCGGGTCAACCGGCGTCACTACTGTCAATCCTCTGGTTGACGCTGAGTACACGGCGCTGGTCGGGACCACGCTGATGTCGGCCAAAACCTATCAGCACGACTACAACGGAAACGTGACGCAGGTGGCGGAGTATGACTGGTTTGATTCGTCACAGGTGACGCTCGACTCAGCGGGAGTGCCAACGGCGCCGCCAGCCGGCGCAACGCCGCTGCGGGTGACAAACACGAGTTACTACAACCCGGCCCCGAACGCGAATTCGGCGAACGCTTACACTCTGCGAACGCTGGCGGCCGGGACGCCCTCGATCCTTAACGCCGTGCAACAGACGACGGCGGGACCGGGCATCACACAACTCAGCTATGATGGGCAGTCATACGGAGTCGCGCCGACGGTCGGCAATCTTACGAGCCAGTCTACTTGGGATGATCTGGACAATAAGTGGATTACCAGCGGCCAGACATATGGATTGTATGGAAACCTGGCTGCCATAACCGACGCGCGGGGAAAAGTCACGCAGTTTTACTATGACGATGCGACTCACGCTTTGCCGAACCGCGTGGTGGTCGATCCGCAAAACACCACGGGAACGCAGACCACCACCACCGCGTTCGATTACGACACGGGCCTGGTCACCAGCACCAGGGACGCCAATAATCAAACGTCGACAATCGATTACACGAATCAACTGCTCAGTTCAGTCGATCCGTTTGGGCGTCCGGGCGTGGTGATTAGTCCACTAGTAAATGCGGGCAGCCCGAATCAACATCACCTCACCAAAACCTACTACGCGGACAGCTCGCGAACTGTGACCGTCGCCGCGGATTTGAACTCAGAGGGCGATGGATTGCTAAAGAGCCAGGTGCTTTCCGACATGCTGGGCCGGACTATTGAGAGCCGCCAGTACGAGACTGCGAACACCTTCATCGCGGTCAGACAAACTTACGATGCCGTGCATCGAACCCATCAGACCTCGAATCCGTTTCGTGCGGGTGAGACGGTGCTTTGGACTACGGCTGTTGCTGATGAACTAGGCCGCATTATCGCTGTCACGACGCCGGACAGCGCCCTAGTGTCCACTGCGTATTCTGCCAATACGGTCACGGTCACAGACCAGACCGGCAAGCAGCGCAAGAGTGTCAGCGACGCGTTGGGAAGGTTGATCCAGGTTTATGAAGACCCGAACGGCTTGAACTATCTGACGAGCTACAACTATGACGTGTTCGGCAATCTACTTCATGTCTATCAGGGCTCGCAGACCCGCACGTTCGCCTATGATTCGCTGTCGCGCTTGCGCACGGCTGCAAATCCCGAGAGCGGGACGCTTACCTACACCTACGACGACAACGGCAACCTCTCGACAAAGACTGACGCGCGCAATGTCGTCTCTAACTATGTCTACGACGCTTTGAATCGCGTGACGACGATTCTCTACCGCGTTAACGGTCAACCCGATCCGAATACAGCTGACGTGGAGTATCTCTACGACAACGCAACCAATGGCAAGGGGCGGCTTTGGCTTACATTTAAGTGGGGTGCAAAGCCGCTTCAGAAGGCTGTGGGCGGCTACGACGCACTTGGGCGCGTGACTCAACTCTATGATCTCTTCGGTAACGACCAGGGCGGCTGGTACCCGGCCTACTCCAGCAATCGGACGTATGACCTGGCCGGCAATGTGAAGACACAGACCTATCCGTCCGGTCACGCTGTCACTTACGACTACGACGGAGCTGGCAGAACCACTAGCTTTACCGGCAACCTCGGCGACGGCACTACCCGTACCTATTCGACAGGCATCAACTATTCGCCTTTCGGGGGGATGAGCAACGAGCAATTTGGCACCACCACTCCGCTTTACCATAAGACATTCTATAATATTCGCGGACAGATGTTCGACACGCGGCTCAGCAGTGTGAATGATACGTGGGATTGGAATCGCGGCCGGTTGATCCTTTACTATTCAAGCAACCACGCGTGGGGAGGAAGCGGCACGGATAACAATGGCAACCTCCTGTTTGCCGAGAATTGGATTCCTCCGGCCAATGCCACCCTGGATCAGGCTGAGTCTCTAACAGAAGATAGCTACACTTACGACACGTTGAATCGCCTCAGCGCTGTTAACGAATCGAGCCTGAACATCGCTGGCGGCGGAAGTTGGACCTCACAGTTCGCGCAGGGCTATAGCTACGACCGCTATGGCAATCGCACGATTAATACGGGCGCGACGTGGGGCGGAGTGAACAACAAGGCTTTCTCTGTTGACTCGGCCAACAACCGCTTGGGTGTGCCGAGCGGGCAATCAGGCACGATGAGCTACGACGCGGCCGGCAACCTCACCACCGATACGTATACTGGGGAAGGCACGCGCACTTACGATGCAGAGAACCGGATGACGCAGGCGTGGGCCAACGGTCAGTGGCAGACTTACAGCTATGACGGCGACGGTCGGCGGGTGAAGCGCAACGTCAACGGCACGGAGACGTGGCAAGTCTATGGTCTCGGCGGTGAGTTGCTGGCTGAGTATGCACAGAACGGCGCGGCCGCGAGTCCGCAGAAAGAGTATGGCTATCGGAATGGTCAGTTGCTGATCACTACCGACGCCGCTACTGGCGGCGGAGGTGGTGGCGCACAACCCGTGACCTGGACTAACGCGGTGGGCGTCACAGTGACTGGGAACAGTCTGACAGCGACGGGAAATGGCTGGAATACCGCGGGTGCAGTCTCAACCCAGAGCATCGCATCGGGCGACGGCTACGTGGAAACCACGGTTAGTGAGACGAGTACTTATCGGATGATTGGGCTGAGCCACGGCGACACCAATCAGGACTATTCAGATATTGACTTCGCGTTATATCCGGCGGCGGGTGGTGCGCTTTACGTCTACGAGGATGGAGTGTCTCGGGGATACTTTAGCAATTACGCCACCGGCGACACCTTGCGGGTGGCGGTGGAAGGCGGGGTGGTCAAGTATCGCAAGAACGGGACCTTACTCTATACCAGCACGGTCGCGCCCACTTATCCATTGTTGGTTGATACTTCGCTGTATTCATATGGCAGCACGCTGAATAATGTGCTGATTTCCGGTGCTGGGGGCGGCAGCAGCTCCTCAGCACAGATTCACTGGCTGGTGCCGGATCAACTCGGCACGCCGCGAATGGTGTTCGATCAGACGGGAAGCTTGGCCAATGTGAGTCGGCATGATTATCTCCCGTTCGGTGAGGAACTCTTCGCCGGCACTGGTGGCAGAACCACCGCACAAGGTTACAGCGCGAGTGATGGAGTGAGGCAACAGTTCACTGGACAGCAAAGAGACAACGAAACCAGTCTCGATTACTTCAATGCTCGGTACTACGCATCGATACAGGGACGTTTCACCTCTGCGGATTCATTTGGGGGAAGAATATCCAATCCTCAGTCGCTTAACCTATATGCTTATGTTCTCAATAATCCTCTCAAATGGAACGATCCTACAGGCCACCAAAAAGAAACAGAAGACGAGCGGAGGAAAAAGGAAGCACAGAAGTATGGTTATGATTACGTTAATGGCGTGCTAGTTCAAAAGAGTGGCGGTGGCATTGTATTTGAAACCGTCACCGTGAGAGCGAATTCTAACGGTCCGCTTGCCCGTTCTGGCTGGGACTGGGTTCCTGTTGTTGGCCCATTTAGGCAAATGGGTTGGGACCTAAAGACTGGCCATGACGCGCGAGCTCTTGGTCATTTCGGTTTAGCGGCGGTTGAAGGAGCTACTCTCCTTAGTCCTGTCCGAAGCGGCGGCAAGTTCGTATTTCGTTTTGCGCAACGGATGTTTGTCACGGAGGTGATTGAAGAAAGTGGCGTTGTAGTTGCTGAGACTGTAGTCGAAGAGGCCGCGACGGAAGGAGTATCAATTGTTGAAAGCAATGCTGGACATATTTTCCGTGAAGCTGCTGGCCACGTGGCAGATACCCCCGCAAACAGAAAGTTGCTGCTTGATACGGCATCTGATGTGAAAAACCTTGTTGGAGCGGACAAGTTTGGAAATCAATGGTATGCCAGGACTCTGGAGAATGGGAAACAGGTCTGGACTTCGGTTCGTAACGGGGTAATTAGGAATGGTGGAGTCAACAACGTTCCGAGGATATTTAAGTTCTAAGGATTGATTATGGAAAAGTTGAGTATCGATCAAGCTTTCAATGCCATGAAGCTGTTTTTGGAGAAATACTTTGAAAGAACTAAGTCTGACGAAATAGGTTCTATCTTGGGAGATCTCCAAATTTCGGAAGATGGTAAGCCCTTCGATCCCGCTGCATGGGAGGAATGGTTGGGATGTGTGGAACGAATCCTAAAAGAAGATCAGCTGACAAATTAAGACCACATGCTAACCCCAGATTAAGTGCTTCACTATCGTGAATGCTCGTATTGGGAGACGTAAACCGAGACCCGATTGACGACGTGCTGTTGCTGACTGCGGTTGGTTCTTTGAAAACCAAATAAAGCTCTCGCGGACGCGTGAGGTGAGGAAGGTGCTGCGTCTTCTAACTGCCGTTCGGTGAGGAACTCTTTGCCGGTACTGGCGGGAGGACCACTGCGCAGGGCTACAGCGCGAGTGATGGGATACGGCAGCACTTTTCGCAGAAGGAACGCGACAACGAAACTGGATTGGATTACTTCGGCGCTAGATACTTCGCTTCAACTCAAGGAAGGTTCACGAGCGTCGACCCGGTTACCGTGACACCAGAGCGATTCTTCGATCCACAGCAGTTCACCCTATACGCCTACACCAGGAACAATCCTCTACGCTTCATTGATCCCACAGGAAAAACACTCACCATTTCAGGTGATTTGGACGAGGTAAAGAAACAACTGGCGCAGATGTTAGGAACTGACGACGACGCCAAGCGTATCAAATTTGATGAGAAGACCAACACCATCACGGTAGATCTAACAGGAATCGATCTCACCAAAAATGAAGGGGCTTCCCTTCTCAACGATGCAATAAGCAGCAGTAAAGTCTATGACGTCAGGGTCGGCACTTCGGTAGAGACTTCGGGTGGAGAGGTTTCGCTAGTACCCCAACTCAAGAGTGGCAGCGTCGAGAATAGTTCGATGGTGAATCTCGATAATAATCCTGACGACAGGTACAAGAAAGGCGATAAGGATAAGCCGAAGAAGGGCGTCGATGATCGATGACCAGATTGCTTTTAACTTTGAATGGCGGGATCAGCACAGCGAAAGCACCACGAAACTCAAACTTGCTCCGAACTGGACGACCACGTTTCATGAGCTTGCTGAAGCGTACGCCAAGGTCGAGGGCAACATGCAGTACGCACAAGCGCACCAAAAAGCCATTGATAGGGAAACCAAACTCAGAGAGCAGCGTCCCTACTTGAAGGACTACAACCCTGGATCTGGACCGGGTACAAACATAATTATCAAGCAATGAAGCACTCACAAATTAAAACCATCTGGCCACGATTGATTGCTGCCTTACTGATAAGCGGCGTCATCCCTTTCCTGGGCGTGGCTCGCAATCAATGTGGACAGAGAGTCCCAGCGAACTTCAACTATCCACAGTCTCAGGAAACCATTCAGGTGGATGCTGAAATAAAATCGAGATCGTTATCCGGCGTTGTGACCGATCCGAGTGGCTCCGTGGCTTCACGAGTTCTTGTGGAAAGAGTTCGGCCCGGTTGGGGAAAACGAATCATCGCCATCTTTAGCGACACTGATGGACGTTTTGCTTTTGCCGGAGCTAGTCCAGGAACTCATTTTCTGAGGATTAGTAAGCCCGGATTCAATACGATGTTGCTGAAGGTTAGAGTAAGCGCGAAGGCCAAATCGACGCTACGAATTGACCTCAAACTTAGCAATTGACCAAGGGCTCTGGCGGCGGATCGAGAACTTTATTCACAGTGCTGTTTTCAGCGTGGAAATAAATCCGCAAGTGATGCAGCGGCGACGGTTGAGTGAGATCTTTGGCAACTTTATCAAAATAGATAAAGAAACTTTATTCCATAGTAGTTGAGCGGCAATGACTTACGGGTTTGATAAAGCAGTTTTGAGGACTCTATCTTGTCTGCCCACTTTATGAGAGTGCTTTATTGCCTTAGGACGAAGTATTTAAACACAAGACCCGAGACGGTCATTCAACTAGTCTCGAATGGTGTTTTGAATTCGTGCGCGGCCGATGGATACTCGTTTACTCGAAAGCAGCTGAGAAAAGTAAAGGGAAGAATTGGAAGCTATGCCGGCTTAGTTACAACTGAATTTGCGGCTAAACTTTTCCGAAGGACCCCGACTAACTTCATGACAAGATACGTACATAGTTTGTTGCTTATACCGGTTCAGATCAGAGATAACGGCCGGCGGTACTTCCGTCGGAAGGATTTAGAAAAGCTGATCGCGTCTCAAAAGCAATTCTTAAATTCAGCTGAGGTCCGCAAGATTCTCGAAATTGGTCCAACTCAGCTCTTTCGATTAGCGGCCACCGGCATTCTCAAACCAATTTCGGGCCCGCTTATCGACGGCTCCACCTTCAACGTTTTTAAGCGCAGTGACGTTGAAAGGCTTCATGAGGAGAGACAAGGGTTCAAGCGGGAACGCTTAGAGACGGGCGGCTCAGATCGTTTTGGTAGTCCGGCGGGCCCCCGAAGCCATCCAGTTCTTAGTGTGATAGAGCCCCGTGTTAAGCAGCTGCTGGCGGAAGCAACCGTCAACGGAACCCGGCTATCGGGCTTGAGCATTCATCGCGAGTTGCTGAAAGAAGGCTATGAAGCACATTTTAATACGGTCTACAGTTGCCTTCACCATTTAGCCAGGACAACCGCTCAACTGTAGGTAGTGTCCTAATGAAGAAAAGATGCTATGGTTTTGTGGCATGGAAAAGCAACCAAAGTGGTGGAGCGCCCGGACAAGAATCAGGGATAAAGACCCGTTGGAAGATGTAACGAGGATGGCCGAGGTAGCCTATGGCGCAAGCAGTAAATCCCGTGACTTTGCCGTGTTCAGCGTGTGGGAAGAACACGACGAGACCAAACCGTATGACTACCGATTAGTCTACTTTTCGCCCCTTGCCGCCCTGTTTTGCAAGACGATCATTGATAGCGGGGAATTTATGAGTCAGGAATGCGAGAGACCGTCCCCGGATGAGCCGGGACTGGCTTTAGCGGTAGGCGACGAGGCTACGGCATGGGATTTACTGAAGTGAAGGTACTGAGGTGCAACTATCCGTTTATATCGCTCTTGAATGCTCTCTCCGGGAATCTCAGGCCCAAAGAGAATGCTGTCAGTTAAGCAGGGAATGTAATTGACAATGCCGTGAGAGTCCCCGGCCCCGTCTACCCTGCCGTTGGCGTAGATCGCTATCTCCCTGCCGTCGTCATATAGAATCTTGAAAATCGGATGATTGCCGTACTCACCAAGTGGAACGCCCGACGGGTAGGTGGCTTCTGATTTGGTTTGTGTCTTTAGCATCCTCACTAATTTCAGCCACTTTGTAGCTGAGAAATGATTACTCCGATCCTTCGCTGTCTGGTGTGTATCCAGTCAACATAATGCCTATCAACCGCGTGAACCGGAGCAGCAAAATCCACCGTTTCAGCGGAAAAGTATGCCGCCGAAGTTTCGTTAACGCTTTGCCGAATGTACCGTTCCGTTCTTGACTCCCAGTCCTTCGCTTTAGGCCAGTCAACACTCATGCCCTTGCCATGATCCAGTAACTGCTGACCCTCTTCCGCGAAGGCGCTCAATTGCCTTATGATCTCGGCTTTCTCTTTTTCCGTCTTGGAACCGCTAGCTGCGTTGGGAGGCAGAACCATCCTTTGCTGAGAGGCTTGTGCCTTCTTGTAGCCCTTGTCAACGATCCAAGCAGCAAGCCCGCCAGCGATCCCGAAGGCAAAGAAAAAGAACAGCACAAAGGCCAACGTTGACTCTATACCAAGAGCATCACGAATAAACTTTATTGTAGTAAACATGCGCCTATGCCGAAGCAGCGAACTTGGCAAGGCTACGCTTGAAGCGGATGCGGGGTCAAGAGATTGTCGTAATACGGCTTTCAGGTGGACGGGGGTGGTGGTGAAGGCGGTCGATCCTGTACCAGAGAACGGAAAACGACACCACTAATTCTCTATTAGGACACTACCCAACTGTAAGCGATATGGCATGAATGGTTGACTTGATGTATATTACTTCACAATTCTCTGCCTCTTGTCCTAGATCCATCGACGACTCCAAAAACGCCACGGCAAGAGTAGACGGATTAATCTCAGTTACGTGTCGTCAATACGTGGAGGTAGCTGATGTCCCTAAAGCATCTTTCCACTGGCAAGAGCGCCCAGTTTTTTCGCCCTAATCCTCGCAGACGCATTAGCAAAACGGCGGCTACCGAGCTTGTTAAGAAAATATCATCCCCTCGTAGCGGAAGAATTCAGGAAAAAAAGATCCGTGAATCGCTTACGATTGATGGATCGATCATACACATAACCTACGTTTGTTTTCCCGTTGATTCAGAGCCCACGTTCCTTGCCGGGTCAGGTCTAAAAGAAACTAGATACGCATATTTCTTATTGATTGA
Organism: Blastocatellia bacterium; assembly: GCA_003168335.1. Classification (GTDB taxonomy): domain Bacteria; phylum Acidobacteriota; class Blastocatellia; order Pyrinomonadales; family Pyrinomonadaceae; genus UBA11740. The sequence continues at coordinate 182,706 of PMSM01000003.1, forward strand.
GGCGCCCGAAACGATCGCCGTTTTCAAGCGCAGCGTCGAAGGTATGATGCAAGCCCTGTCTCGTTTTATCTTGCCATGGAAGTATGAAGAGCTTGGCGGTGTTTATGCAGCCAACAATCCCGCATTCGAGAAGATCTCTCTGCGAGCAATGTCAGTAGCCGCAAATGTTGTCAAACGGCGCAGTCTCGAGGCCGATAACCTCGCAGAGTCCATGGCAGTCGTTGGCGTTCACCGATCTATCCCGTACAGCTTTCGAGCTCGCGGCACTGAAGGCACACATACAATCTCTCCTGGAAGCGCCCGAATATCGCGCCGCGACACGCGCACACAGCTAGAGGAATTAGTCAGATGGGTGATGCGGACCGGAACCGAGCTGAAGGGAGGGGCAGGAAACTATCCAAAGACGTTCCTCGCCGAGTTTTGCACAGCGGTGCCCTTGAGTGAAATACCTACCGGTACGAGGCCAAATGCAATCCTATTTGATTTTTCGGAGTTAAGGGCGAATTGGGAGGATGCACCCGGTGACTATGAATTCAAATTAATGCACTCCACACGATCAAATACCGGACACATCCTATCTGAAAAGGAAATACTCGCACTCTTAGCAATGGCGGAACAGGTGCTGACGATTGACGGCGGCGACATTTCATACACGTCACCGCGCGACAAGGCTCACGTCGTCGGCCATATTCGAATGAACAAGAACAGCATTAGTGTTCGATCTGGACTGCTGGACCAAATAACGATTCGCAACCTTGGCGTTTCGAAACGCCTAAGCACGTACGCGAACGAGGAGGGTAATTTTCTTATTACATTCTCGGAACCCGAATACGGATATGCCCACCGTCAATTGTTCCGTGACATGAGCCTGCTCGGAAGTATAGACGGCATGCTGCGGATTTTTGAGCCGCAAGCTGCGCTATCGAAGGTCACGGCAGAAAAGGCACCCTCGAAGACTGAGTTTAAGAAAAACGGGATCTTTCGATTCGTAGAAGACTCTAATGTACCCGCTGGCGCGCATTTAGTTTGTGATGACTTCGGCGATGAATGGGCAGATTATATTGCTGTAGACACTACGTCCACTCCTCCTCATTTGCAATTTCTTCATTGCAAACATGGAAAGAAATCAAGCAGTGCTAGCGGACTTCAAGAGCCAATAGGCCAAGCCATCAAAAACCTTTCTAGAATGTTCCGCGGGAGCGAGTTCTTCGCCACTAAGGTTAATGGCAAATGGAGTCAGAAATATTCTACAACTCAGATTCCGCGGATTCGACGCGGCGCAAGTGCCAACGACCTGAATAAAGCGTTTAAAGCCGTTCTCAGCGATCCAAACACTGAACGCTCGGTAGTCTTGGTACTGTCGAGCATATCGCTCAAACAACTCACTGATGCGTTCAATGCGCTAAAGGCTGGCACAGCAAAGCCACACGTATCGCAGTTACTCTGGCTTCTCTCCGAGTTCATCGCAGCATGTCGTGAGCACGGTGTGCGTCCACACGTGATTTGTCAGCCGTAATCTGGGAGATGTTGAACCGGGCATGAAACAAAACAGAAAAGACTCTTCTGATCATAAACAATCCGAAATAATCATTTCCTTTTCCTCAGAAGCGCTGCTTCAGCAAGCAGTATCGGGTCTGCTAGTCCGAATGCCGGACATCACGGATGTCCAGATCTTGCAAGGTCCACTGGAGACTGGGAAGGACATAGTCTTCAATATCCGAGGCGGGTTCGGTGAGCAAATACCTTGTGCCTGCGTAGTTAAGAATACAAGAATTACTGGAAGCGTGAGCAAGCCCGGCGGCGCGCGGACCATTTACTTTCAGGCGGAACAGGCGTTCGATTCAAAGTATTCGAACGCCGACGGTAGAGATACTGTCGTTGAAAGGGTTTATGTTGTAACGCCTTATGATTTGCCTCCAGCAACAGTCGCCTCCATTAGTGGCAAACTTAAAGAACGATCTGGCCGAGTTAAGTTTATTGGCGGATCTAGGCTCTTTGATTTATTCAAGCAGTATTGGCCTGACTATCTGGCTGATGAAGCTTCACTCATTGAACTGCACCTCAAACACATTAAGGATCTTCTCGCTGAAGAGGAGCCCCTCCACGCGCTTGCTTTCCACTATAGCCTGGGTTCAGTGTCGTCAAGATTGGCTTCTGTCTATGTTACGCAAGGCTTCCATCGCGAGATTCGCGCATATAAGTTCGGTCCGGTTGTTACCTCATCATTATCCTCAACCCGGGTTCTGAGCGAAAAACTAGACAAAGATTCAATTCTGAAATTAAGGAAGGCATACGCAAAATGCGATCGAGCTCTAGAATACCTGAATGAGTGGGATCTATGTTCATCTACATATGACGCAAATGAATTGAAAGTATCGTCACACCGATTCTTTGAGGAACTCTTAGGCGAATGGGAAAGGACGGTGCCTCGGGCGCAAAATGACAGCCAGGCAAGTCTTTTCTTTAGGCCCGTCCGTCTCCCGGCGCCAGAGCGGTTGGTAGATCTTATGAATAACCTGCTCGTTCAGCGCGACGCCTGCCTTTCACCGTTAGTAGAAAAGCTCAGAGAACTCAACCGAACTGTCACGTCTTCATCATTTGAAGGTATTACTGCATTGTCTGACCATAATTATCTGGATGCTTGTTACCTCAACGAATGTGCGCGACTTGCTCCTGAAGGTCTCTTCTCGTATTCAAACGCATCACTTAACATTAATTTCCCCAAAGACATCTTAGAACAGTGGGGTAAGGCCTTACTGATTGTTGGTGCGCCGGGTTTCGGAAAAACTTCATTTTGCAAGTGGAACGCTCTTCTGGACGCTGAGCGGTTCACTCTCGGAGAATCAAATATTCTCCCGATATACGTCCCGCTTAACAAGTTTTCGAGAACGCAAGTTACCTCTTTTGAAGAGACCTTCCTAATGGCATTGGGGCATTCGGCACTCATAACACAATCTGACGTTAGTGTGCGTCCTCGCATACGGCTATATCTCGATGGATTGGATGAAATTGCGTCAACCGAGCGTCGAAGAGCTGTAGTCTCTTTAGCTCGAAGTGGTGCAGAAGAATACTCGGATTCGCAAGTGGTGATGACATCTCGAGATTATGTCTCCGCCAATTTGCTGGATGGGGTTCCCAAAGTCTATTTAAGCGAATTTAGCGATTCAGATGTTAAGGATCTTATCAACAAGTGGCTCGGGCTAAACACCGAAGGTAACAAGCAGTTTCAGTTACAGCTAAGGAGCTTACCAACGCTTCACCACCTATTACGAACGCCTCTTCTCGCAACGCTTGTAATAATGGTTTTCAAGCAAACGGGTAGGTTGCCGGAAAGTAAGTCTCGTCTATATGAGGTTTTCATTGACCTCTTGTCAGGTGGTTGGGACGTGGCCAAGGGAATCCTTCGGGGCTCAAAATATGGGCAGAAAATTAAGGTCATCATCCTTGGTTCGCTGGCAGGGAAGCTACACATGCTCCGCAGGAGAGAGTTTAACGATGACGATATCAGGAATGCAATCGAGTCTTCACTTCTTGGATTGAACCTAACAGACTGGGAACTCCTGCGCGATGAACTCATAGGAGACGGTCTTATTGGCCAGAGCGGCGGGACACTCTACTTTTCACATCTATCCTTTCAAGAGTTTTTGGCTGCCAAGGTCTTCATGGGAAATCCACGTCCCACTTTGAGCCAACACGCCCTGGACCTTTATCTTTTTGGTGACGATTGGTGGAAAGAAGTCCTAAAGTTCTACATTAGCCTTTCATCAAATCCAAACGTGGTCACTATGTGGCTAACGGACCAACTAGGAAGAGTCACAAAACGAAAATTCGAGAAAATATCCGTGGCGAACATATTGGAGCTCTTAGGTAGTATTGTCGAATCGTTTCCGACTTTCCCCTTGGAAGAGTTGGCTGGATCAATGGGCGAAATAGTTGATAAAGAGAAGACTTTGTACTTTTTGAGGGATGTCCGGCGACAAATATTTGAAACCGAATAGCAGTTGCATCTAAGGGAGCTCTATCTTAGATTGGTACTTGTTTCTAGGAAGGGTTACAACACTATGCGTGCGTTTCCGTTCAAATCTCCTTCGACTCGCGGCGTGATTTCGCTATGATGGCCACATGAAAACCGGGCCTGCATTGCCAGCGCCCGAAAGCGATGGAACGCCGTTTTGAGGAGTTTGAGCGCCTGTTCTGAGCCGTCGTTTCCGTTTCCAAGTCAGGCGTTGAGAAAAGAAGAAGCGAAGGAACGGCTGGAGAATTGGCGACAACGCGCGAAACGGAGAGGCGCGCCAAGAAGATGTCCTAACCTTAACCCACAAAGGAGACAGCGATGGCTACCAAGAAGAAGGCCGCAAAGAAGGCTACAAAGAAAAAAGGTGGAAAGTCTGGCTGGGGCGGGGCAAAAAAGTCAGCGAAGAAAAGATAGTGGTGCGCGGCTAACCAAATGTTTCGGAGGTTCACGCATGAAAGTGCCACTAACAGCGATTTACGAGCGCCTTGACTTTGCGTCAGATCGCTTATCAACGCAGATTCGAACATTGACGCTCGGGGTTCTTGCTTTGGTATGGCTCTTTCTTTCTGGGGGTAAGGACGTACCCGCTCTAAAGCTCAGAGCGGGTCACAAGCAACTCCTTGTGCTTGCGGGGCTATGCGTATTGACCTTCTTGATAGATGCTGTTCAGTATTGGGCATCCTACCTGTCCTCAAACGCGGTAAGACGAGAGGCAGAGAGTCAAGATCAGACAGAAGCCGAGTACGACGAAGCCAGCTTTATGCGCCGATTGCAGCAGGGCAGTTTTTGGGCTAAGCAGATAACCGCAGTCCTCGCGACTGCGTGGCTATTGGTGATTCTCATTCTGAGCATCGCAGGATAGAGTCGCGCATCAGCATTAACGGCCATCGTGAAAGCAGGATGCTGCCGACGCCACAGCCTGCTGGAGAAGGCCGGATCTCTGAGTTGGCACCGATCGGCAAAGCCGAGCTCAAGTTCATCGACACCCCGAAACGACTCACAAGGACGACATCAGGGCAGTGGTGTTGCTAGCCTCTTCCGGAGGATAGGGCCGTAGGCTCTCTCTACAATTCTTGGTCTGGGCCGATTACAGGTATGCGTTCCGTTGTAATGATGTTTGCTCACTCGAGTGAGTTCCTCTGTTCAACCGCACTTACACAACGAATACCGCTTGACTAAATGTCACTAGAAAGCATAACTGCGGCGATCAAACTGGCTCCCCTTCAAAGAACGCTCGCCACTGGGGGCCAGGAGGTCATTAGTTTTCATCGACCTCTTTGCTTTGATCAAATATCTTCTTGGCGTTCTCAATCTCCCATGAACGTACTACCGCCTCCCTAAAATCAGAAGACGAAACTCGTCGCATGAAGGGAAGATCGTTTTCAATGTCGAGCTTGCGGCTCTTACCGGTTTTGAAATCCTGAGCAAAGTACTCTTCAAACAAGTACCAGGACCATTCGTCAAACAATTTCGATGCGCTTTCTTTGTTCTTGTTGGCGTACGCTGAATAAAACTCCGCAATACTAGGTTCGGCTCGTTTGAGCTTCTCAATCCTCTCTTTAACTTCACTTCTTATGAAGTCATCAGTTGGATCAAGACGCAAGGCTTCTACCAAAAACAAGAAGCTTTGCCGGCTTAACCCACTTTGCTTTTCCAGTCGTTGGCTACGTTCGAGGTAATCCCTTGCATATTTCAGCCGCGCTTCCAATCGGTCGATTCGTTGTTGGACAAGATAGTTATTTCGCGGATCGTTGGGAAAGAGCCTTAGGATTTGACGGTAATAAAGAATTGCCTTGTCTGGTTGATCCTCGCGCTCCTTTGCCAAACCGGTTTGAATTAGCTCGTCGCGGTAGGAACGGTATAATAGATGTCTGTAAAACGTGACCCGCGTGGTTGCTGCCCACCCGACATGCACGACTGTTCCGAGTGCCATAAGAACAGTAAAACCCATCGTGACAAATCCGAGGAGTACAGCTGCGACCTTTTGGTTGTCCGAAAAAGTCCTGAATTGCGGGCGTCTTAGCCAGAGGCTTGAAAGGAGATTTCTAAGTGGCTTAGCTGTGTAAAATAGTACGCCCATAACCAAGAGAACGATGACTTCGTATCGCAATTGCCGTAAAAGAAAGAGGCCAAAATCCAATCTAAGGTTATCCACTCGGTCCGGTGACAACGCTCCCAGCATCGCGAGAACGCTACCCACAACCGCTGCAATAAGTCCAATCTTCTGCTTCATGAATTCAGTCTCTCTAACTCGTCGATATAACGAGCAACATCGCCCTTGAAAATGGAATTCACTAAAGTCGCTTGTATGGCTCGCAACTCGCTTATTGCATTTTTGGCGTTGACCATAATGGCAACTCGACTTGCCCCGCCGGCTTGGATTTTTAGAAGCGCTCTCTGTGACCAAAAGATGCATCTCGCTTGCATTAAGAATGAAAGATCCTTAAGCATTGGGTTGCCAGCGGCGATGGAAGTACTCTTGAATTCTTCTTGGGCTCTTCCGAAGTTACCATCACGAAACTCGTAGACGCCTAACCAGTAACGCTTATATGGTTCGGTTTCATCACCCGTCCTTAGGTTTTCGACCTTGTCTCTGAGTGACTTGTCGAAGTTGTTATGCACAATTTCGTCGAGAACTTTGATAGTCGGTACGTTCTCGTAAACAAATTCGGGTTTCCAAAACAGTGCCTCATATAGAAAAACAATATTAACTTCGCCCCGAACAATTTCGTCTGGTGAAGAATGAATATCCAGGAGGCCTACTCGCTTAGCGGCTTCGTGAGATAACCATTTTGCTCTTGCAAACTGCCCGTTCTCCAGACAGGCTCGCGTAGGCTCAACATAAAAGTCATCAATATAGCCGAGATAGTATCGCTTCGAGGTTAATCTCACAGGACTATCAAAAGCCGATCCCTTAAGCCACGTTTCCAACGTGCTGTATTCATCGTCAAGGCGTCCCTCAAACTGCAATTGTTGTAGGAAGAAGAAAAGCGATGAGTAGTTTTTCGAGGCAATCGTTTCCTGGCCTCTAAACTGTTTTTGTCTTAATGAAAGCACCGTGTTCGATGAAGATTTGTCGGTGAAGTTGAAATCGCGGTTCTCGGCAGCTCGCTGGCTGGCATCCAGCAACGGATCCAATCGTTGTCCGCTTACCTTGGGTGATGAAAAGGAAGGATTAAGAGCCGCACGATTTATGGTGCGAAACCTATTGCCTAACCAACGAGCCATGCCGCATTGACCCATGAAAATTAGCCCGATCAACGCCAGGCAAACGAGATAGCCACTAAACCCAACTCTGGCCGGTGGAGCGACAGGCGGCAACACTCGGAGTTTTGAATCAGATAATTGTGCATTCGTTTCGGAGACGGCATAAAGCGAGAACAGGCCCATCTCGGAAATTACCTTCAACAAATCAACGGCTTCAATCCTTTCTCGTTTGTCGCTCTTAGCCTGTTCCATTGATCGTTTCAACAAGTCCGTCACATCCGGTCCAATCTTAATCTCGTTGCCAGCGAGTCTGAGACCTTTCTCTAAACGCGTTTCAAGGGAAGCGGTCACCACGGACGGATCATAATTAAGGTCGCTCAGAGCAGCATGGAATAGGTAGGACTCGTCCTTAGCGAGAGCCTTAATAACGTGATCGACGGATACGTAATATTGACCCCTTGAACGTGATTCCTCGAATGCGGTATTCAATACCCGCATACAACTTTCGTCGCAGTGACGTTCGTAAGAGTTGAGGTCGCTCATTATTAATCGTAGTGTTTCAGTGGTAGGGAAAACTGACGCCTGCGAAGTCACAACCTGACGATAGGGCGCTACTTGAAAACGCAAGTCTTATCTTTCGTACCTCAATCGTCTTAAGCCACTGAAATATAAATAGAAAGTTCAGAATGGAGCCCAACCAACTACTCTTGGTAAGAGCTTGATATTCGGCAATGTGAAGTCCGAGCGATTTTGACTGGCCATCTTCCGAAGTTGGGATTGAACTGTCTTCCTTGCTCATAGTGAGTCCCCTCGTGTCGAGCTTAAACCGATTACCATTCTGGCTGGATTTGGCGAGTTGCAAGGCCGCAGGCTCGTGAGAATTCAGCCTCTGTTGCAGGCGGAAAATACTTCAACAGATCGGTAAAGTCAACTTTTTCCTCATCCACTAATCCGGGCTCGCGCAGGAAGGCAGGTAATATATAATGCCCTCGTTTACGGAAGCGCCTGAGGAATTTCGCGAATTATGAAAATTGTGCGGGGAATCGGCTAATAACTGTGAGAATCAGATTCGATTATCTCTGATAGAATCTTTGTATCTTATTGCGGATTCGTTCTCGCAATTTCAATAATTATGAGAACCTAGAGAAGAAGAAAGAAGATGTCGGTTCCCAAAGTTAGTGAAATCCGAACCATGGTTGTCGAAATTCCTTCTCCATTCAAGTGCAATGCATAGTGCTGGGACTTTGGTGCAAGAAATACCTTCGACGCCCCCTGTTCGCCCCGGATTGATCATCGTGAAGTAAGGAGTTCGCCTGTCGGGAGGTGCCGTACACCGCCGGTTAGTAGGCGAGGGCTATAGAGTCGGAATTGCCTCCGTGTACGTCTACCTTCGTAGAATCAGTACACACGTTTCCAAATGAACGCTTGCACCTATGACACCTCAGTTACCGAACCACGACGGGTCTAAAGGACGGTGACAATTGACAACTCTCAGGCGAAGAAGCAATGGCGAGATGGCCCACGCTAACGCAATTTATAGGAGATTTATATCGACCGTTCCATAACACAACTTCAGAGAATTGTTTACTCCACAAACGGGGACTTATGCTGCATACTTTGCAGCATGAGCCGCGTCCCCGAAGGCAACCCCCTGGATCTGCGTGGCTAGAAAGAGGGCATCGTATGACTCTGATTGCTGCTTTCCGATGTGAGGCTGACGGATCACCTGCAGTAGTTATTTGTGCTGATAGCCAAGAAACTTACGGCAACTACAAAGTGACCGTTGACAAAATAAAACCGCGAGATGCAGGTAACTTTGACTTAGTTGTGGGTGGTTCTGGAAACATTGGCGCTCTTATTGACGGCCTCGCCAATGCCATAGAGCGCAACATCTCTCATTGGGAATCTGGTTTCACAGAAGAGGCAGGACGCCAACAGATCGAACGTGTCTTGTTGGCTTATCACGCTAAGCAGGTGTCTCTTTACCCAGCGAAGGACGATGAAAAGGAACTTCGGTTTCTCGTGTGCATCCGCGATAAGGCAACTTCACAAATCCATTTATGGAAAACTGACGGAACTACGGCTGAAACAGTATCCGATTATGCGTTACTTGGATGGCAAGAGCCTGCGTATGACCACGAAGTTAAGTGGCTTTATAGAAAAGGATTTTGGGTAGCTCAAGCGGTTCTACTAGGGGTTCGCCTATTCACAATTTCACGAAACAGTCTTTATATTGGTGGGCCAACACAAGTGATTGTGGTTCGTGACAATGGGATGCACCTCCAGAATCCCAAAAATGTAGAATTACTGGAAGAGAGAGCTGAATCATTTAGTCATGCCCTAGCACGAGTTGTGCTCGCATGTCCTGATGGCAGTATTCACCAAGGCGAGTTCAAAGCACTTTTCGCGGTATTCGAGGACGAAGTATTCAAACTCCGAGACTATTATCTTAACAAGACGGCGTCACTTCTAATTAATCGCGCACTGGGTGATCCGCGGGATCTTACGGATGCTTATTCGCCGCTTCCGCCGCACACAATTGTCGCGCGAAAACCTGATGGAAGAGTCTTAGTATTTAGCGGCGAGCCGGGAGACATTCTTATCGAACACATTTCAACAGAGGACGCAGAAAACGACTCGGAATGAATTACGTCGTGCTTTCAGAAAAGAGCATCGCAAAGCCAATTCCGAAAGCTTTAGAGCCCAATGGGACCTAAGAGATCTCTCCGCATCAGTTGCATGCCTATAGATGCTGTGCCACCCGACCGCGTTGCTAAGAGCTCTTTGATACCGTCTAGCATCCCGTTCAACAATGTAGGGTACGTTCTTAAGATACTGAGGCTCGCGATTTTTCATTGCGATGTAACCGACCCCATCCTGTCATAATTGTCAGCTACCCTGACCTTCTGCCATTTTCAATACCAGCCTAAAGTAGAAACATTTGGGTCTTGGAGGTTCCCTTCGAGCACCTGGTTCGGGGTCAGACCGCGCAACGCGTTGTGTGGTCCTAGATTGTTGAGGGTTACAAATCGCTAGAGTGCCTTCGCCAGAATATTAACTACGGTTTTCAGGGTTTCACCGTCCGTATTGATTGCCAGTATCATCAATAACTCAGTGTTGCTCTTCACTCGCCAGAGATTTGTCATTACCGTGATCAGGCCAGCGGCCGATACTCCAAACGCGGAGAGAGCGATCTTAACCACAGCGGCATTCTGGAGATTGACGATCACTAAGCCGACCGAAACGACAAAGAGCAGGACAACCATCGCGGCGCAGACCACAAAATAACGATTGTTATCCTGCTTAACCCGCTGTAAATCTTTGCGAAGCGTTTTGCGATTGATGTCCTGTCCACGGGCCGCGACATGTCGCTGCGCATCCGACAGCGTTTCATCAGCGCCGAGTTGTACCGAAATAGCGTGGGCGCCGTCAGAGTATTGTTGCAAGAGGCTCTTAAGGGATGTCATTTGTTTGTCTCAAAACTCCGTAACTGCAATTTTGGTCAAAGCATCTACAAAGGACATGGGTTTGCGGGCGAGTATTCGCAATGTCAGCACATACAATCCCAAACGTACGTGTAGTTGGGATGGGTATCGGTTCACGGCGATAAAGCATGCTGAACGAAAGTTCTTGATTGCTTCGCCCAGAATTACAGAGTTACAGATCGTTAGATCCAGTAGTCCGGAAAAATCCAAAGGAATGGTCTCTATCACTTCGGGTATGGTTTTCATTCCATCCGCGAATTGCACCGCGGGCGCTGGCCTGAGGTGTCCTGGAAACGACAATTCAAGCGCAGCTCGAGTGAGACGATTCAAAGGTTTCGTTGACAAGAGATCGATGTCGCACCTTGAGTCTTCGCTCTCATCGTCCGCCGGCGAGTGGTAGAGCCGATGCGCGTCTGTGATTATTATGTTCAAATCGCTAGCGAGTTGCTCATTTGGCATGTTTAGCATCGGCGCATCGAACAATCCCGCGTCCAGCTTCGTTAACTCGCCATGAAGCGCCCGCTCTATAAGAGTTCGCCGCAGCGAAATGGTTTGCAACATGCTGGGAGCATTGCTCAAATCCTCGGGTCGAATCCTGACAAAGCGCCAGTGTGTAACCATCGTCACCACCGTGAACTTAAATAGGAGCCGGCCGAGGTCAGACAGTTGTGCGTTGCGCACGACGGTGACTCCTAAATTCTCAGCGACGCCACAAATTCGCCGAACGGCGCGAGCCACGGGCGCATAGACAATCTCCCAGTAATAGTCGTCCGACGCTCCCCGTTCGAAACTTGTGAACTTCACATGTTTTGCGAAGCTGCCGTTAAACTCGGAGTTCAGATCGTTCAGGAAATCTTCGCGCGTGAGCGGAACCGCGATCGCGAGAGCACAGTCGATCGGACTAACCTTAAATCCACTCTGAAACGAACGATCCAATAGAGGGGTCCTTCCTAACGAAATGAAGGTCGCGCCGCTCGGCATTGAACTGTTGACGTATCAGTTTTATGTCAATTCCGGTTTCGCGGCTGATTCGCTTTATTTCCAGATTGATCGCGCGATTGAAAGTCAGCATGTCGAAGGTATCTCCCAGCTGGCGGATTACCTTCGTTATTGCCTCTTTGACAAGCTCTTTTATGCCCGAAATGATTTCACGAGGCGTTCCTTTTTCGAAGATGAGTTCAATCTTTGTCTTCCCGACCTCGGTGGCGTCCTGCGCCGGCACTTCGACCAGGAGAGTAGCTCGCTGTTCACCGGTCGGCAGTACCTCTATGTCGAAATCGCGAACGCTAGCTTTGGTGAAGTCAAATTTCTTGAAGCGCAACTCCTGAGGCGACGTGTCTGAAATCAAAGCCCCAATTTCTTTAGGAATCCTTTCATCGGCGGCGCGGACCTCGCAACTCTTGACGAAAGCAGCCCCTTCGTCAGGATTAAATCCCCGCAAGTCCAGCTGCAGCGGTCCGTTCGAAGCGGATTTACGCATGAGTTGTACGACCACATCAGTTGCGTCTTCCATCGTGTGGGCTTCTATCAAGCCGTTACTCTCATCAACGAAAAGGCGGATGGCACCGTCACTGTTGCGGGAAATAATTATGGACCCTGAGATCAACGCACGGCTCTCTCTAATCGTCGCAATCTCAGCCTCGCTCAGTGACGATGCGGAGCGAAAACGGCCCCACCCAGGCGGCCGTAGGGTTTCCGTGCCGAACATCCTCTCCGACGCACCAGGGCTTCCGCCAAAGCGGCTCCCAGTCGGTAGGTTCAGGCCGACACTGCGACTTCGTGGTGTAATCTCGCCAGCAGAAGCAAGAATTTTCTGTAAGTCAGAAGAGATCGCTTCTGCCGTTTCACCCTCAGAAAGCCCCGCTGTTCGGACCAGTTCGCTGACTCGTCCGGCATCTCTCGGATTAACCAGAATAGTTCCGTCTTCAGTGACGATGGGGCGGCCGATAACCGCCTCTTCGCTGACAGAAAAGTTAGTCACTTTCGCATAGAGATTGTGACCGCCGATGGCGATTCCCATCTTGTTGCCAATGACATTTTTTGACACGACGACCACCGGCGTGTGGATCCAGCCATCAGCGTTACTTGCAATCTCGTCCGCATACCGGCCTGGGAACTTTTTGATGCCCGCTAACTGACTCAAGGTGACGTTCTTTATCCAACGCTGCTCTTCAGAATCATCCGGTATACCCAACGCATTTAGATTGAACGCAGGTGCAATGCGAGGTTCGTCCGGTTCAGGGTGATCGAGTGCCGTTCGGATTCCTTTTCGCAATTCGTCTTGGGGAAGGCCAGCAAGTTGTCGCCCTACTAGCGGCAGGAGTTTTCGAACAAGGGACTCTTTTTCTGCTGACGAGGCGTTTTCAACTTCGTCGGTCATTTCCCCAGTCAGCTTGGCTAAGACCGTATCAGGTTGGTTGTTGGACGTTACATTCAATGATGACTTTGCTACATCAAAAGCACTAAAGATGTGATACAGCGCATCGTATTGGACGACGCGAGTGAGATTCGGATCGTTAAGAGAAGCAAAGTAGTTGTACGCCTGTTCTTCAGCGCTCTTAACGGTGTCCGAACGTTGGTCACCGGCCCCTTCTGGGATATAGCTGACCGGCAAAGCACCTGACCGGTGAAGGGCAAAGACATCATATTCACCCATCTTGACTTTGTAGCCCACGCCCTTTGTATTCCAGTTGTAAGTCAATTCGTCCGTGTCGAGCCTTTCCATCAATGATGGATTTTGGAAAGGCCACTTACCTGGCTTCGGGTAATGAAAGTTTTCGTACTCCGTGTCTCCGCCATTGGACCAGCCCTTTAGAATTTGGTCAGTAATGTTCAGCAAACTGCCGTATTCGGTATCAACCAGCTCAGGACTTAGAAGGATCGGTGCCCAGTCCTTGTTTCCGTCAAGGCGCCCCGCGAAGAGATGTCGGCGTTCATAGCTTTGTTCCAGCTGGCCCTTTTGTCCTTTTTGGACGGCCGCCAGCAGCGAAATAGTTTCAGCGCGAAGCGGCGGTAGCAAATCGACGGGAACTACGCGCTCGCGACCAAGTATCAAAATGCCGGATGGTTTCGAGACGGCCCCAACAATCAGGTCGGAATCGAGTGCGAATTCACGAATCTCTGCGCGGCACGTTTGGATGTCCTTCCCTTTTGGTATCCACCACCCAACCATGCCGGGAGTATTGGTGAAGAAGACGGACGAATCCGGCCGAGCAAATAAATCTGTCATGGAGATCGTCGGACCCCCTTCGATCGGAATAAAGGTTTCTCCCAGATCGACAGTCCAGTTCTTAAGTTCAGCTGCCGTAACTTTCAAATCCAGGCCAGCGATCTCTTCCCGCCTGGAAACCGTTGGTAGCGGAAGAACATAAGATTTGTAAGATGTCGCAAAAAGAATTTGATTTAGAGAGCTGATAGCCGAAGCGATCGCATCGTCAGAGCCTTTAACGGCTAGCACCAGATCCCGTGTCCAACCATCATGTCCAACCGGCCTTTGCTGCACACGGTGATTCAACAGGATATCTTTGGTAGGGACTAAAAAATCACCCAGCGCAACGGAAGGAGGCGGCTCGGAAATAACCAAAGTACGGCTTTGATCACGGGCATTTGATGCCGACAACGCCAATACTTGGCTATGATAAGGATATGCACTCCGGAATCCTTGCCACAGACTATCGGATGGAGTCTGTGCCGGCAGATCTCGCGCCACCAGTTCGCGAATCAGCGCTTCACGCGCAGCAGCTTTTTCGGCAGCGAGCCGGTCGCGTTCTTGGGCAAGTTTCTTCTCGTCGAGGTGAACGGCTTGATGTTTGGCACAGCTCGTTAAGCAAGGGGCAAATACTAATAAGAGCAATACCTTTACAGAAAGTGAGTGTTTCATTGTGGGACTCCTATCTGACAGGGTTGTGGTTTCGTAACGAGTTAATTGACGGGAAGATTATGCTTGCATATGGCTGCTGTCAATGTTTTTTGGAGGTTACTTTGACTGTGAAAGAGCTATTAGCATGTGTTTTTGCCACCACGACGGTTGTATCTTGAGCTAAGCCATGAAAGTCTAATCCGGAGTTCGCTTCACAGTGTTCTTCCTATGAGCAAAGCCGAGGGCTGAGCAACCTAGATAGGTCTCGGCCAGACTCAATCGTTCCACGTAACTTCGACGGTGAAGAATCCTATTCAAAAAGCTCGCCAGCCGTCAGGTTTTTATCGCTACGGCAAAATAGAATGGCTACGGGGAGCGCGCAGCATTCAGATAGGGCCGGACTTCACGCTTCAGTGGAAGATGCATCGGGTTCTCTATGGACTTGCCTAACGACGGTCTTGGCTAGATGATGTTTCGCGAATCAGACGAAGCGTGCGATGCGAGCTACGAAGGACGCGGCGGCAAGTATCAGGGCTAACGGAATTGACGTATTCGCGTTTATGAAGAAGAAGACTGTCGGTTCCCATAGTTAATGAAATCCGCACCATGGTTAGTGAAATCTCTCGCTGAGACTGCCGTGGTAATCAACCGTAGCATTTGTGTTACGTCATCTATGTTCGTCGACTCCCAAGTCAGTTTGGAGAATTAATCATTATTGAGGACAGACGGCCGCTTTTTTCGCAGCCTCACAACATTGCTGCGAAGAGCTAATCTGGTCCAATAATGAACAACTCTCGCATGTAAACTGACAGCTATTGGTAGCGCAGTCCCATACACACGAACAGACGCACGAACTGGAGCTAGACGCCGTATTTGGAGTTGGAGTCTGACGGCCCGGACTTGGTGCCTTTGAGCTAGCCATTGCTGGACTGTCCGCTCCGCCCGGTTTTTGTGAATTTTCGTTTCGAGTACGAATAAGTTGCACAAATTCAGAGGGTGGGAGTTCATTGATTCGCCTTAATAGATCGGCACTCATAATTGATACCGGTGTCCTAACAGCTATCCAACTATCAATGCTTGGGGGGCTATACTTAAAATTAAAGTTGGTTGTATCGTCAAATCCGAAACCATCTTCGTAACTGATAGTTCCAGCGACGTACAAAGAGCCCTTCACGCCGTCCCGAATTGCGGAGATTTCTTGAGCGTCGAATTTTCGCATCAAAACCGGAACTCGCATCTTCAAGGTTCCGGGGAATAGTTTGACTTCGCCTGCGTCGAAATCCACGTCCGGAAAAGGCTCCAGTTTCCTGTTAGACCAGTTTGCCAAATAAGCGCTGCCTTGCACTCTTATTCTAGTCGCGGGAACTTTGCCCAAGTTTTCAAGCGTCAATAGAATTTGGCCGCGAGCCAAGTCAGCCGTGACACTTGCGACGCCAACGTAGGCTCTGTCGCTAATTCGCAGGGTTCGCTCCATAATTTGCACCTGTTCATGCATTACCTCACGTTGGCGATTCATGACACGGCGTTGCTGCTCATAGATTATGGCTTGGGCAGCGATTACAATGAGGGCCATGCCGCTCACGAGTACGGTCAGAAGTGGCAGCCGACCTTGCCATTTTATCTTCCGTTGCAACTCGCGCTGAGTCCGTGCGAGGAAACTGCTCGGTCTAAAGTCGCTCTCATCTATGAATGGCGACTCTTTCTCCTGCTCCGAAAGACGCGCTTTATCATTGTCAAGAGTGGGTTTTTCACTGGTTTTTTCGCTCATGGTGTAAGGTCATGATCCGTCAGCGACACGACCATTGTATGAGCGCGGCTCGTGTGTGTCCAACGATGCTGGGTGTTAGAGTAGCTGGCGCGAAGGGATTGACCCACACGCAAGCCTCCTGGATGCAACACCCGCAGGTGACGGTTACAGCAACCTGCCGCCAACTCCCGCAATTAGCCTCATGCGCATCTGTACGAAAAGATGGCACAACATAATAGGAGGGGCCAGGCATTTGAGGATTTTTATCGAATCGTATTTCAAGCGCCGCAGTTGGACTGTAAAGAGAGCCGTTGGCCACGTCCCAGCCTACGATATGTGCATCACCAAGGGACCGGCCTCCATTTACGTAGAGTGCAAGTATGATTTAATGAGTGACCGAACAGGGAATTACGCCCTTGAGAAAGCTTCGCTCGAACATACCCAGAACCAGGTCTTGATATTCGGGACGACGGCTGAATGTTATGCGCTTCCGATGGAAACCGCCCGAAGATTTTTCAACCGACTATCCCAAAAAGCAGACCGGCGATTTTCCCAAACAACTATTCAGCACTCGTTCCCAAGATTGTCTTTGAGTCATCTAATCTCCAACGACTCTGAAAATCCGCCCGCTCACAAAGTTAAAAAAGGATGCCTGGAAGGTATTTAGTATTTGGGTACGAAAGAGTAAATGCAGACTGGCGGGGATATGTTCAAAATGCGTAAGTAGCTTGGTGACAAACTTGTGACAAGAACACAGACAAACTGGAAGTAATAGGCGGTAACAGATAGACTCGCTGGCGGCTGCAACCCGTAACAAATGTTAATAAACCGTACTACCCATAACCTGCTGGAGTGTCTGTGAACGCACTACGAATCCGGGGCTCGCACGTTCGAGTCTTGCCGGGTGCACCATTCGTCCTAAGGAAATGGCTGATGAGACGCGAGTTACGGCCGAGGCGATCCCGTTCTTAAATCTCTATCTTACCCGCCCACTTTATGAGCATACTCTATGACACTCTATTAAGACGGAGCGCAGCCGAGCGCGCGAGATCGAATCAATAGAAGACGGGCGTTAGATAATGCCGATTTTGTTGGAGACCCAACCGCGATGACGCGATGCTCTACCACAGCGGTGGAGCGGCTGCTCGACAACATCAATCACAATTATCAGATGACCGTCCGCTTCGGTGCGATTCTCACGCCAGGAGCCCCCACCGGGTCTGTGAGATTCGTGCATCCCCGGAAATCTGGGCAGGTGTCCCCTACTTCGTGCGCCGCATAGAGTTTAACGAGTAGTGTTTCCATTCGTGTTGCGAACGCGCAACAAGGGCGAATCAGAGGTATCATGCCAGCGGTTCGACTCGCATTCGTGAAGTGCAAGAGCTGTAGATTTGTACCACGACCTGGGGTTGGCGTCGCCTAAGACAATATGTGCGCTAAGTGGAATTCAGATTACGATGTCGGGCTACTGATAACCGGCCTTGAAACACTCAGAGTAACCGACACGGCTGGGCAAGCGGCCTTTTCTGGTTATGAATCCGAGGACTATATGAGTGTTCTTCAATCGGCCGTCAGGTTCTCAGCAAGGCTTCCTGAAACCGAGAGGAGGCGAATAGTCAGAACCGCAGTTTTTGCAGCATTGCGATCTGGAACTCTTACGTCTAAAAGAGTGATCGCTGAGATATCGAAACAGGAGAAGGGTTTTCTCGGGTTGCAGCTTAAGCGCTTCGTCTTGGCGACGAGTCTCTCGATCAGCTATTTCAACTCAATCGGCTCTAGGCAGACGCATAATGCGAGAATCACTTTCAGTCTTTCCCTACCAAAGGCATTTGATCGCTCATCTCTGTTAAAGCGAGCACTCCGTCAAGGGATAACGGAGCTTCCTCGGGACTACACTCAGGTGAGAATCTCGTTGAGGGGACGATCAGAGTTTGAGGCAGCAGATCTCGCTTTGGACGCTTTCGATCTGATTCGTGGTACCTGGAACCTTGCCCTCAACCATACTCTCATCGGTCGCATATCGAGCGGAAGATTGCACAGCCGACTGGAACCTGTAAATCAGCTTCTGCCGGGACCGATACATACTTTGCACGAGCCGAACGGGAAACCGGCCACTGATACTTTTTGGTATGAGCCAAGCGTTCTGCCGGGGCCTTTCAAGGCCATCGACATTCAAAGTAAGTGGAAGCGAATTCAAAGACTCGAAGGTGGAATCCGCAAGAAACTGGCGAGTTCATCCTACCGGGCTGACATCGAAGATGGTATTCGCGCGTACACGAGGGCGCTAGATGCTACCGACTTTAATGCAGCATTTCTGAATCTCTGGCGGTTGCTTGAGAGACTTACACATTCTTTATCCGATCCGTACAAAGTGGCGAGAAAGCGCGCTCTCTTTCTGATGAATGGGCGGGACCGAGATTTTCATGACCAAGTTCTGAAACACTTGACGGACTATCGAAATCGCGCCGTGCATGCAGGCGAGGAAACAGACGAGATTGAGACGTTGGTATTCCAACTCAAATTTTATGTTGAGCGGTTGTTATTCTTCCATATTTACAATAACTTTCCTGGTATGAGGGAAGCTGCGGGCTTTCTAGATCTCCCGACGGTTACCGGCGATTTGAGAAAGAAAATTAAGATGATGGAAAAGGCAATACGCTTCCACAAAGCGTAGCGCCGATCCGGTCTGTTCTATATTCAGTGCAAAGAGTTTTTGAGTACGCCGGTGGACCAAATGTTAGAGGCTGGAGTTGTGGGACGCGCATACGCTAACGTGATGGACTTTGATAAACCAATTTGCGTTTTATCTTGTGGCAGGTTTGTGGCAGGAATAGATAGCACCCGCCTGTAACTGAATGGAAGTAGATGTCAAAGGATGGGAAAATGCCTTGATTTTGCTCGTGGCTGCATCTCGATAAAAATCAATAGTTCGGCAATTTGAGTTGGCCCATTTCGGCAACCCGAAGTGGCCCACGCTAGACGGCGATTGTCTCGGTACTCTGGAACGCGGGGAAATTGTGACAGATGAGACGACAAGATTCGTTGGCGTGAGGTTGACGTGACTGTAGGGAAATGAGTGGGTACGTATAGGAATCTATGGAGTGCGAACATCTTTCGGACGGCTGCTTCTGTTGAATTTAGCGTAACGTATGGGAACGTGTAGTAGTCAGTAGAACCGACTAAATCGCGTTCGCAATGCGGAGGCCCGGGGTTCGAATCCCCGCTGCTCCACCAATAGGTTCACAATAAGCTCACGCTTGGGATTTGCCGACAGCAACTCGAGTATTTCCTCCTAGTTGTTTCCTCCCTTTACGATATCGCTACTGAATCAAGTTCGCTGACCCGCCATCGTCATCCGGTGGAATAGAGTCACTGGGGTCCTGTTGAAGCGAGTCAACCCAGTCCAGATCGAATTCATCATCCACCTGTGCGCCGCGCGCGATGCGTTGCTGCCTTTCTTCCCACCTGCGGTTGAACTCTTTGTCGAACTCCTCGCGACGGCGGTTTTCGGCTTTCCATTCCTCGCGCGTGAGAAAGTCTGAGAACGCAAAGTCGTTGTCCATGTGCGAGCCGTCCAGATGCCAAAAACCCGGACCCATAGTCGGATCGTTGGCCATCATCATGCATGTATAGCAGTCCTCGTCGATGATCATCTCGCGCTTGCTTAGCGCAAGAGGCAGACGTCTTCGCTCGCTCTCGATAATGTTTGCCGGCGTCCTACCGCTGAAGTCCGGCTGTGGATTTTCCAGCCAGTTGGCTTTGATCTTTTCGAGCCGAGAGAGTTCTACATCGATTTGGTCGCGATCGTAGTCGGCGTCGCTGGGTCTTGGAATGGACATCTGCGGCGACGAGTCACCGCTACCAGAGCGCTGAAAAGTCAGCGCACTCCAAAGCAAATGCCGCACGAGGTCGTAGTAAACAACGCACTCGTGCGTGCCAAAGCCGGCGAACCGGTACGCAAAAGATTGCTCAGCCAGGCACGGTGGCCCCTCGCCTTGTAAACTCCACTGTAACGCGCGCGTGTGGAGGTCAAAATCGATGAACTCTTGCTTGGCGAGGAGGACGTCTCTGGGTGATTGCCCTCGCAGATCGTCACGCGTTGTCAGTAGCCAACGGGCGTGTATCGCTGAGATCTCGTTTGCAACCGCTTCCTCAATCGCCTCGTCTGCGCTGGCCGGCTGATCCTCTGAATTAGCAGGTAGGGACTCGGCAACAGCTTCACAGGTGAGCGAGGGGTCTGAGTCACCGACTGGCTTTGGTGCGTTGTCAGCTGCGCCTCTGCGACAAACTGAAGTTTGTCGTACATTGGTGACGATAAACTCAAGCAACGCTCGTCCATACAGAACATTGCGAGCATCGAGTGGTAAGCAGGCTGTGCGTTCCTTTATGCGGCGTTGACGAGACACCTCATACTCAATAATAGAATTGAAAAACCCCCATTCTTTCGGTACGCGGTACAAGACTGAGACGTCGGTTGATTTTGTGCCATCGTGATAGAGCAATTGTCCTTCTGGTTGTGGCTGGGAATAGGAAGACTCGGCGGCCACGATTCGCGCCAACATGTCGATTACTACTACGCCTGCGTCCCAGGGCTCTGTATCAATCTCTGCACGAGATCGAAACGATTTGAAAACTTCGAATTGATCGTCCGGCCTCACGTAGCGTGCTAAAGCCGCTTCAAGCTCCGAGATGGTTTCAGGTTCAGCCGACAGTGCCGCGACGCAGGCATCAGCGATAGAACCGTGAACGGTGCCGACCAGAGTTTGCCCGGCGTCTACGAGGTTAAGCTTGACTTCGCTCATTGGGATACGGCCTCCATGTTGGCGCTACATGTCGCGCGCCCCTGTTCAGCGCGCAAAGACGTTCGTGTCTCAAAAACAGGGGGCATAATGCTCGCGAATGCCAAGGCTTACAAGCTCATAAAACTTGCAAGGCCCGAGAGGGCAACCGCAAAGAGTATTACTAGCGTTGATAACGAATTAATAGGTGAACGCGGTGGGAGAAACCGACGGCGGGTATTGGATGTTGGGTGTCGAAAAAGATTCGCGCTTTAAGCGAATAGCAGATTGGTTCGCGGCTGCGGCGCTCAGGCTCGGGACATCCGCGCTGCCGCCGCGGAGTTAGGTCCTACCCTGATTTACTTCTTCGCGACGACGTCGATTTCGCTATAGAACGTGTTGCCAAATTCATCCGCGGTTTCAGTCACAAAACAATCGAACAGCAGGTAGCGCAACTTGCCCAAACTTCCGCGCGCATCAGTAATGCTCACGCCAAACTGTCCGCCATCATTACCGTCTTTCGACCGGGTGTCGACAACCGTAATCAGCTTCCAGCCAACCGTGGCCAGATCTATATTGGTTTTAGGGGCGGGCCTGAAGTTCGGATCGGCGCCATCGCTGGCCCAGAGCCGGTACACCTGCGGCCCGCGAGTGTTCGGGTGCCATGAATAAGTATTGACCTGAGCAATATCGATCGCGCTGCCCAGATCCATTTGGAAGCGTCCACCGCCAGTGCCGGCGTTCCAAAAGAAGTTTGCCGCCGGCTGATCTTCTTCGGTGGGCAGCGCGCCGTCGGTGAGCGCACTGAGGTCCGCGCCATTCCCATCAACCTCACCTTCAACCAGCAACAGGGTCGCTCTGGCAGCGGCGTCATCCTTTGCCGGCGAGGGCACGTTCTTGAACTTGAAAGCGCTGGTGGCCGTAGCGTTGGAGTTGTGATCGGATGCGACCTTTACCTGGGCGTGCGCTACGCACGCGAGGGTCAACAATGCCGGAATCATGAATACAATCTGCCTCGTCTTGAGTGCCACCTGAACCTCCATCAGTTAACGGAACTCCATCTCCCGGGAGAGAGGTGGGGAGAGGGATTGAGAAATGAACGCACTCCAACTACGACCCTCTTCCCCAGCCCTTCTCCCAGAGGGAGAAGGGAGCACAGATCAGTTGCTCCATTTCGCCGGCAGCCGGTCCCAGCGATGCTCGGTCAATTCAGCCAGCAGGTCGTCAGAGAGCCGTCCGATGTCACTCATCGCGATATTGGAATCGACGTGCGAGAGCTTGCGCATGCCGGGGATGATCGTGCTGACCACTGGATGGCCGAGAATGAAGCGCAGAGCCATCTCAGGCATGCTGATTCCAGCCCGCTCCGCAATCGGTTTGAGAGTGTCGGCGCGCGCGACACTTGGAATTAGATTTTCAGCGACGAAGTAAGTGTTGCGGAAGTCGCCCTCCGGCCACCTGCTGTCTTTAGTGAGTGTGCCTGTCAAAGAGCCTTCGTCAAACGGCACGCGCGCGATTACGGCCACGTCCATCTCAACGCACGCCGGGAAAAGATCATCTTCCGGGTTTTGATCGAAGATGTTGTAGATCACCTGCACGGAATCAATCAGGCCGCTGCGCACGGTGCGCACACCATTCCAGGGCTCCCAGCGATTGATGCTAAGGCCGACAGCTTTGATTAATCCTTCGCTGCGAAGCTCGTCCATCTTTTTCGCCCACCGATCATCTTCGACCCACGAATCCTCCCAGACGTGAAACTGGATCAAATCGAAGTTGTCCAGACCGGCGTTGTCCAGACTGCTGCGAACGTACTGGTCTATGTGTTCAGGAGGGAAGCAATCATCAAGAGAAGAACCGCGGCGGCTGGGCCACTGGAGATTCTTTGGCGGGATCTTGGTAGCGGTGTAAAGTCTTTTGTCTTTATTAGCGCGGATGATCTGGCCGAGCAGGCGCTCGCTTCGCCCCTCGCCGTAGGCCCAGGCCGTATCGAAAAAATTGCATCCCAAATCGACGGCGCGCTGAAGGGACTTGAGAGACTCTTGATCATCCGAGCCGGTCCAACCTCCCATGCCCCACATGCCATAGCCTATTTCGCTGACTTTCCAGTTTGTGCGTCCAAAGCGTCGATAGTTCATTGGTGACTCGCTTACTTCTGTTTCTTCGAGTAGAGGTAGTACCACCCGGCGGTGGTTGGCGGCTTCGCCGCAGCACATCGCGGAAAGCCTTTGGCTTTCCGGCAGAGCAAGTTATTTTCCCGTTGAGGCTTCGCCTCGATAGCGGACGAGCCATAGCCTCTCACATCTGGTGTGTTCAGCGGTAAGCCAGAGGCTTACCGCGATGTGCTGCGGCAAAGCCGCAAGGCTCAACCCACCCGCTCACGCGGGTGGTACTGACCTCATTAGGGCGATAAGCCCGGCTAACCCTAATTCCGTTCCAGCGTGTCATAGAGCGGCTGCACCGGTCTGATCACCGTCGGCTCATCCCCAACAGTGATCGCCAGAATGCGGATCCTTTCGTTATCAGGCAAGACCAGTGTGCGCGCGCCGGCCGGCAAGTCGATCACGTAAGCAAAAAGGTAAGAGTAAGCATAAGGCTCAGCGCTGCCATCCGCAGCGTTGCGATGCGAAGCAAACCACGCCACGTCGGCCCGCTTGATAAACCCCGGTCGCAAACCCAACATCTCTCCATAAACATTAGTGCGGGTTCGCGGAGGCGTGGCTCCGGCCGGAGGCGTAGGGGCGCCGGGTCGTGGCGCGATCTGCTCTTCGGTTACTTTCCAGATGCGGTCATCCCACTGTCCAATGAAGCCGGTCCAATCCTGGATCGTCAGCTCAAATGATTTTTCACCGGCGCGAAACGTGGCTTTCTGATCTCCGTTGGCCGCGGCCGCCAGCAGATAAACTCGATTGTACTTACCCGGCGGCAAAGTGATCGTCTGACCATGTGCTAAGACCGCCTTGGGCTTGCCAACATCAGCCGGCGCCAACTTGAAACGAATGCCGGCAAAACTTATTTCGCGCGGCAACATTTCTGCCGGCAGAGCTTTTCCCTGCGTAGCACCCTGATTGTTTGGGGCCCAATCAAAGCTGCCGTCGGCGGGCCGGTTGCGGCGCGAAGCAACCGACATTTCGTAATCCAAATTCACCGGTTGCGATTGCGTCACAGGCGCCTTCGTGTTCGGCGCAGCGAGTTTGAGGGCAAACGTTCGTGGTTGATAAGCGCCAAATGAAGTTACCAGCGCGCCACCTTCGATCTTTGCCGGGCCGACGGGCTGTTCCTGTCCATTGACTTCGCGGGCTGAGACCGCAACGCTGGCAAAATTGAGACGAACATTCTCGATCGGCTTACCGTCCGTCTCAACCAAACGCACGATCACTTCATCGGTTAGTTCAGCTTTCTTCAGTGCCAGCACGCGCACTCGGTCGTTCTTAATTGTTAAGAGCGAGAAACTCTTGCCTAACGCGCCTGAATGTTTCGAGCTTTCAAAAGCAATTAGGGGTTGATTCAAACGGTAAGCTTGCCAGTCAGTTCTTCCGGCGCGCCAATCATTGTCGTGGCCGGCAAGACCGAAAACGATGTCGTGTCGACCCAGATCCTGAGTTCCCTGATCGGCATAACCGCCACGAGTTCCCGGCGTGCGGATCAGAGTCAGCCGCAGCGTCTTGTCGTCGGGTTTATCCGATGCGTTCTTGCAATCGGTAAGTATCGTCGCTCCGTACGAACCACTCTGGTCAGTCAAATCGATCCATTGATGAGAAGCGACTTCGAATTGTCTTTCTTCAGCGTTGGGTCTTTGCACTGTGCCAATGTCCCAGTTGTAAGTGGCCAGATTGTTCGCTGCGGAGAGTGGAAATGTAGCTTTCAGATTTGCCTCTTTGGTTTTCCAGTCAATCGCATTCCGGAATTCAACGCGATTGCCGGCATCACCGGCCGACAGACTGATCGTCTGCACGAACTTTGAATCTTCGGTGTCGCGCGTGACTTCGATGGCCACCCGCGCCGGCCCGTTTTCAACGACGCGAATCTTGCTGACCCCGCCAACGAACGTGCGCGGCGCCCGCTGCTCGTCTTCGAAATCCATGTTCCATGCCGGCCACTGCCGTGGGTTATCGGTCGATATCGCCAGACGAATGGGAGCGGACAAGAGCTCGCGTTTGATCTTCTTATCGAAGATTCCGGATACATCTCCATTCCGATCGATCGTCACGCGATAACGATCGTTCTCAAGTGAAGAATCGCTGGCCTTCATCTCCGTGGAATTAGAAGTCGCCAGGTAGTCATCGTGCTCACGGCCAGGATCAAGGGCCTCGACGTTGTAGACGGCGAACCCAACCGAAGGGACGTTGGCCACGAAGATCACCTTGCCGTTGCTAAGTTGCGCTGGCACTGCTCTGCCATCTGGTCCAAACACACGCACGGCTTTCGGCGTACCGGCCGGGAAGGTAACCGCAGCTTCAACAATATCCTCGCGATTAATATTGAGCGGGTTGTAAACGACGATGGCGGTTCCTTTTGTGTTCGTGTCCAGACTCGACGCCACCCCGGTAGTCGCGCTGGTGAGCACCCCCGCAAATTGATTCAGCGCGATCACATCGTCGTTCCACGCAAACTCGAACGCTTTCGGCGTCGCCGTGCCCGGAAGCAGATCGTGAAACTGTCCGCCCATTACCAGCGTCCACGCATTGTTTAGACGTTCAAGCGGATAAGGACGAGCGCCGAGCCATTCAGCCGCGACCGAAGCCTTTTCCGCGGCGTCAGCCAACAACTCGTTCTTGCGTATCCAACGTTTTTGATAGGCCTGAGAAGTAAGCGACCCGGCTGAGTGATTTATCAGCTCGAGGTCGCCTTTATAGCGAGGCAATCGATCGGTGGCGCAGCAGTTCGCGATGTCCTGAAACATCTGATCGGCTTTGGACCAGACAACTTTGATCGGGCCATCGCCAACCTGGACCAGCGGACCAGATGGCGTCGTGCTCTGGGGCCCGAACTGAAACAGCGGCGGCAGCGATGTCTTGCTCTTTGAAGTAATCGCTTCCATCAGACGGACCGAGCTTTCGTTTGGAGAGCCGCCTACGTCACCGGTGCCGACGTAATGATAGTCCGCAAAGATTCCTGTCAAATTGCCGTTCGTCTGAATTCGCTGTGTCCAGTCTTCCTGTCCTCTCGATCGGGCTTGATTCTGTTGTGCGCTCAAGGTTGGATCAGGGCCGGGAGGAGGTGGTGGAGTCTTGCTGATGTCGTACGTCACCTGGCTGCCATAACCGAGCGGATTCAAAGCGGCGATGATGGTCGTGCCATCCGGCCCTTCCCAGATTCCTACATTGAACGGAATGCCGACCGGAGTTTTTTCCGGCGAATCGGGCCCACCCACATGCGGCGCGGGCTGCCATCCGGACGAAAGCTTCTGCGTCGAAAAACCCTTGATGCCCGAATGCGCCAGGATGCTGGGCAGCGACGCGGGAAAACCGAAACAGTCGGGCAGCATGTATTCGTCGCTGGCCATTCCGAATTCTTTGCGAAACCAATTATTGCCGTAGAGGATTTGGCGAATGATCGATTCGGCGTTGGGAGAGTTGACGTCGCCTTCTTCCATTGAAGAGCCCGCGGGAAACCAGCGCCCGGCAGCTACGTACTGTTTCAGCCGCTCAAAGTCCGACGGGTAATACTCCTTCATAAGACGATACCGGTTCGCACCGGTGAAATTGAAAATGTAGTGTGGATATTTTTCGAAGAGCGCAAAGTTGTTGCGCATGGTCTTGGTGAGGTACTCAGAAATCACCTGCGGATACTCCCAGCGCCATTCGGTATCAAGATGAGCGTACCCGACGACATACAGAGTTGGTTCTTTCGCGAGGTTCGGGCTGGCCGCCTTGCCGGGTTGCTTCTTCGCTCCAGGTTTCGTTGCTTTCTGTCCGGACGTATTGTTGCGCGAGGCTGGTTGGGTTATGAACGGCTTTGGCGTGGTATCAGTCCGAGGGATCTGCGACATCGCGGAATGCGCGAAGCCGATCAGCATCAGCGACACGATGGCCATTACGGCGGTCGAGGCCGTAGCCCGACCGTAAGGGAGGTCTCGAATAGATGGAATCATTCGGATGTTCATGAGCGGCGCTACTTCTAAACGATCTCCGGCGAGAAAGCAATAGTTGATCGGGGAGAGCAGGAGTTCCAGCAGGGCCGGTGGGCCTCAATTTGCGCCCCGCGTGATGCTCGGATTGTGATAGACTTGCCGTCTGAAGAAATGGGTCAGAGTTGCAGCTCACATTACTCTCCTGAACGCGTCGCGCACACGTGCCCGCTAAGCAGTCAATCAAAGTCATCGCTTTCCCGGTTGGAGGTCGTCATGAAAAAGCTTTTCTTTCGTTCCCTGCTAATGGTTGCCCTGTTTGTGGGCGCAAGCCTGACAGTGTGGGCCGACACGATTCACCTTAAGAATGGCAGCGTCATCCACGGACAAATCGTCAGCTTCAAGAACGAACAGTTTACGATTGTGGTTGGCGGCGGGACCCGTGGACGCACCAGCCGCATCACCGTCTATATGGAAGACGTCGACTCGATTGAGTTTGACTCGGCCGGCAACGCGAACAATTCCACCGGCCCGAACGACGACAACACGAGCAATAACACGAGTACTACTCAGCCTCCGTATCAACCGCCCGCAAACACACAGCCGTCAAATAATCAGCCGACCTACCCACCGCCGACTTCAAATAATTCCGCGGCCCAGCCAACGTTCTTCCAAGTCAACGTGCGGGTGCGGGCGGACAACACGAGCAATGGCTGGACCAACACCGGACTCGTAGTGCGACGTGGCCAGCGGCTGCGCATCACTGCCTCGGGACGGGTGAGTCTGGGAAACAACCGCTCTACTACTGCTGACGGCTTGCCGAATATTCCCGACCGCGACAAGCTGATGCGTAACCAGCCGACCGGCGGCCTGATCGCAGTTATCGGAGACGACAACGACGACTTCATTTTCGTGGGACGCAGCCGGGACTTTGTGGCCCAGCGAGACGGGGTGCTGTTTCTGGGCGTGAATGAAGGTAACCTGAGCGACAATTCAGGCCTCTTTGAGGTGGTTATCGAGGCCGAAACCGCCAATCCGCGTTAAATGGCACAGAGATGTGGAGTGCGCTGACTTGTCAGCGCTTTGTCAGGCCGCGCCTTGTCGCGGCCATTGCACATCGAGCAGGCTCAAGGGAGAAAGCGGCGACAAATCGCCGCACTCCAAAGAGTCCGTGCCACCGGTAGGAAACTTACCCGAACGGCCTCGCATCAGAAATGACAGGCCGCCACCCAACAACTTGACCGCGCTTCTGTGAGCGCCATATAGTCGCTACTAGTTAATCGTTCGGCCTGCCTCAATTCGGAAAAGGAACGTCATTATGAAAAGCATTTGTGTTTGCCGCC
Organism: Blastocatellia bacterium; assembly: GCA_003168335.1. Classification (GTDB taxonomy): domain Bacteria; phylum Acidobacteriota; class Blastocatellia; order Pyrinomonadales; family Pyrinomonadaceae; genus UBA11740. The sequence goes on from PMSM01000003.1 coordinate 211,207, forward strand.
GACTCTTCGTCTTGATTGCCGGCGTCGCGCTCTCGTTCGGCGCCGTCCCGAGCGTTTCCGTTTTCGCGCAGTCCCGCCGTCAGCCGCCATCGTCTGATCAAAAGAAGAACACCCGCCCACCTGAGAGCGGCCAGCAAACTGGTGACCAGAAGCAGGAGCCGCTGCCGCCGGACCTGACGGGCAAACCACAAGAGGCCGAGAAGGTCAGCGTTACCACCAACGTCGTCAACGTTGACGCTGTTGTTTACAACAAAGCAACCGGCCAGCCGCAGCTCCGTCTGACCAAAGACAACTTTGCCATCTTTGTGGATGGAGTTAAGAAGGACATCACGAACTTTGCGACGCCGGAAGCTCCGATCACGATCACGCTGGTGGTCGAGTACAGCAAGCTGGGTCAGATCTTAGGTCTCTATGGAAACGGCGGCATGGAAGCCGGGCAGTTGGAAGTCATCCGGCCGACGGCGATGTTCCTTTCCCAGTTCATAACACCGCAGGATTATGTTTCGGTCATTGCCTATGACATGCGGCCCACGCCGCTGACCGACTTTACAAATGATCCCAGGCGGATTCAGGAAGTCATCAATCTGCTCCTGCATAACACACCGGCATTCAGCGAAACAAATATGTTCGACGCGCTCAAGTTGACGTTGGTCGGCGGTCGCGCCGACTCGGTAGTGCTAGAGGAGTCAAAGGCACGCACGTCAGATTATGCCGGAATGGTGGCCGTGCCTGGCGGTCGTCGCAAGGCTGTATTGCTGGTAGGTTCGGGACTGGATACGTTCAGCAAGATCAATCACGATCAGGCGCGAAAGATTGTGCAGAATGCCGGCATTCCCATCTACATTGTGGGCACGGCTAACCTTTTCATCAAGAAGTACGGTGATCAGATGGATCCGGGCCGGGGCACGAACATCAGCGGCATTCCAATTGATCGGATGACGTTCCTGCAAGCAGATAACACGATGAAGACCTTCGCCAAAGAAAGCGGCGGGAGTTACTATCCGGTTACCTTTGAAGGCGAGTTGCCGACCGTGCTTGGCAATATTAATGCTTTGCTGCGGAGCCAGTACAGTCTGGGCTTCAAGCCTGACGATGTTCATGACGGCAAGTCACACAAGATCGTCGTAAGGGTGGACGTCGATGGCGACGGACAATACGACGACAAGGCTTATGTCGTGAAGGCGCGCGAAGTTTACAATGCGCCGAAACCGGACGCGGCCAGCAGCAAAGCAGGAGGCGGGAAGCAGTAGAAACCGGAAGGCAGTAGGCAGACGGGGCAGTAGCCCGACCCCGGGGTCCCCGACGGCGCAGCGCCGTTGGGGTGGGACGGTGAGGGAGGGCGCAACCTTAACAAGGCGGAGACTCGGATGAACGAGTCCTCCGCTTTTTTCATTTTGTATCTTCACGGTTGTGGAGCCTTCTCGAATTTCGCGCCGTCCCTCAACCTCGGGCTACTGCCCCGTGCTTACTGCCTTCTGTGATTTGCTTGCCCTGGTACGGCGGGCGCGTGTAAAGTACGGTTCGTCTATCCCGCATTCTCCCCGTTTTGCCAAAACTAGTCGGAGGTCAGTAACTGATGTCCAGCGAAAGCGCGCAGGAGTTCCCGGATCGGGTCGAATCAAAACCAGACAATCCATATCTGGAGAACTTTCGACCATACATCCCGGCTGATGTGCGGCTGCGCGAATTGACGGTGCTGCCGCTGATCATGGGCACGTTTCTCGGCATGGTTTTTGGCGCGTCTTCGCTCTACTTGGTCTTGAAGGTTGGCCTCACCGTCAGCGCTTCGATTCCAGTGGCCGTGATCTCGATTACCCTGTTTCGGCTGCTTTCGAAGTTTGGCCTTCGCGACGCAACGATCCTCGAGAACAACATCGTCCAGACGGCGGGTTCGGCCGGAGAGTCAATCGCCTTCGGCGTGGGCGTGACCATGCCGGCGATCATGATCCTGGGACTGGATCTTGAAATCACACGCGTGATGCTGGTGGCCATGCTCGGTGGTCTGCTGGGAATCCTGATGATGATTCCGCTGCGGCGCGCGCTCATCGTCGCCCAACATGGCTTCTTAAAATATCCCGAAGGCACGGCGTGCGCCGAGGTGTTGAAGGCCGGCGCTTCCGAGGAGTCGCGCAAAGCAGCAGCAAAAGGATCACCAGAGCACGCCGCCGCGGTCGATGAAGGAGAAGGCACGGGGGCCAAGACTATCTTTGCGGGTTTGGGCGTCGGATTTTTGTATCAAGTCCTGATGACCGGGTTCAAAGGCTGGAAGGACACGCCGGAAAAAATCTTCGGCGCACCCTTCAAGGCCGGTTCAATTTCAGCAGAGATTTCTCCGGCGCTGTTGGGTGTCGGTTACATCATCGGTCCGCGCATCGCTTCGATCATGTGCGCCGGAGGCGTTCTTGCTTACCTGGTCCTGATTCCCGCGATCAAGTTCTTTGGCTCGGGTATGACCACACCACTGGCGCCCGGAACTGTTCCCATTAGCGAGATGGGTCCGTCGCAAATCAGGGGCGCGTACGTGCTGTACATTGGCGCCGGTGCGGTGGCTGCGGGTGGAATTATCAGTCTGTTTCGATCGCTGCCGACGATCTGGCACGGACTGAAAGGTGGTCTGGCCGATCTCAGAGGCGGTCAGTCCGCTGCCGCCAACACGCCCCGAACTGATCAAGATCTGTCGATGAAGTTTGTGGTCTGCGGCATTATCGCTTTGGTCGGCATGATTATGGCGTTTCCACAGTTGGGATTGCAGGTCAATATTTTCGTTGCTTTCCTGGGCGCCGTGCTGATCGTCGCGTTCGGTTTTCTTTTCGTTACGGTCTCATCGCGTCTCACCGGAGAGATCGGCTCATCTTCAAATCCGATTTCGGGAATGACCGTGGCGACCTTATTGCTTACCTGCTTGATTTTCCTTTTGCTGGGGTGGACCGGGCCAAATTACTACATAACCGCGCTTTCAATCGGCGGCATAGTTTGTATCGCTTCTTCGAATGGCGGAACGACGTCACAGGATCTGAAAACCGGATTTCTTGTTGGTTCTACGCCAAAGTATCAGCAAATCGCCATTCTCATCGGGGCCTTTGCCTCCGCGCTGATTCTTGGTCCGATTCTCCTCCTGCTCAATGATTCGGCCACGGTTTATGTGCCGCGTCTGAGTTTCGAACCGGCCACGAAAAGCGTAATGGTCGATGCAACCAAAGCGAGTTCGTTACCGGCCTTCACCGATCAAATCAAGCCGTTGACGCCGGGGGATTATCGAATTCTGAAAAATGAAGCCGCCGCGCCGGCCGTAGCCGGACTGGATCCTGGAGAGTATCTGGTCGATGGGAACGGTAAGGTTGTTTACAAAGTCGCCGAGAATTTTCCGCCTACGCTGAAGGTTGATCCTGCGCAGGCTGGTCCGCCGGAAAAGCTCAAAGGACCGCAAGCCAATTCGGACCCGGGCCTTTACAAGCCCTGGCACAAGACGGATACCGAAGGTGGGCCTGCCGGTCGTTACCTGGTCAACGATTCTGGCGTGCCGGTCTATCTCGCCGATCCGGGCATCAACGGTATTCACAAAACCAGACCTGACGGATCGCAGGTAACCAAGTATGACGCGCCCAAAGCGACCCTGATGTCTTACATCATTAAGGGCATCCTGAATCGACAGTTGCCCTGGGGTCTGGTGCTTTTGGGTGTCATGATCGCCATCGTGCTGGAGATGAGCGGCATCCCTTCGCTGGCATTCGCGGTCGGTGTTTATCTGCCGCTCTCGTCTTCCAGTCCGATCTTTATCGGCGGCATGATTCGCTGGCTGGTCGATAAATATTTGCGGAACAAACTGAAGCACAAGAAGCTTAGCGAGGATCAACTCGTGGCTGAGACTGACAAGAGTCCCGGCGTCTTGATGGCCTCTGGTTACATCGCCGGCGGTGCGCTGGCGGCGATCGTAATCGCGATCCTGCAGGGCGTGCCCAGGCAGGGACTGGCCGCCTTCAATAAGGCAGTTGAGGATTGGTCGACTATTCACAACCCGCTCTTCGGTGATCAGAATGGCGACTTGCTTTCGGTGATCCCGTTTCTCATTCTCATGCTGCTGCTGTACCTGGTAGGACGCGAAGTTATTCTTCGCTCGAAGAATTCGGGAACGGGTTAAGACAAACGTTTTCTCCTGATTTTGAATCTCAGTCCCATGAAGTTCGAGGCGCGCTTGCAATCGACCACGGAGCGCGCCTCAGTATTACCTCCCCTCAACCCAGAAGAGGCGAAGATGGTCGCTTGTCGTTATTCGAAGGATGGAGAGTTCCATGTTTCATTTCAGGTTTCGTCGTAGCCACGCTTTCTTGTCGATTGGTGTGTTGGTCATAGCGCTGCTTGGCTGTGCGTCAGGCTTAGTCGCCCAGACGCAGCGCCCGCCTTCCGATGTCGTGCGCGAGTTTTACAAGGCCATGCACGATCATCGTTTCAAGGAGGCGTGGTCGCTGACGATTTATAAGCCGGCAGTAGACGGCCTGAACGCGGCAGAGATGGAGGATTTGCGCCCGGACTTTGAAGAAAAGGCCGCGGCGATTCCGGACCCGGTGGAAATCTCGGGCGAGCAGATTAGCGGCGACATCGCCACGGTCTTCGTCAAGGTCCCCATCAACGAGAGCACGCCGCAGAACGTTTCCCAACCGGTGACCCTAATCAAATCAGGCGGCGCCTGGATCATCGGCGATGAAGCCAACCAGGCAATCGTCAAGAAAGCCGGCCGCAGGTTCTTCCTCGATGCGCTGATCACCCAACATCACAGCGACACCGAAGAATTACTGAAGCGCGTAATCGCAGTTCAGATTGTTTACGTTCAGCAGCACGATACATTTGGAGATCTGGCGGCGCTGATAAATGCCGGCCTGCTTCCCAAAGCCGCGGAAGATCCGAAGGAACTCGGTTACAACTTTCGCGTTACCGTCGGGAAGGATGGGAAGACTTATGTGGCCGGCGCCGAGCCCACGCGTTACGGTCACACGGGAAAGCTTTCTTATTGGATGGACCAAACGGGCACTATCAAAAGTGTCGACAATGGCGGCAAGCCAATGCCCGGAAGCCCCACGAAAAACTAAGCAGCCACGGATGGACACCGATCAGAACGGATCTGAAAACGATCCGTGTCTATCCGGGTAAATCTGTGGCTAAAATTATTTGAATAACATCCAACCAAAGGCCTGCGGCACGTGGAAGTTGGGTTGCGGTGTGCGCGTGGGTTGCCAGGCGAGATAGCCACGCGTGGGATCTGATCCGATGCACCGAAACAGATTGACCCGCCAGCGTTCATTCCTTTGCGGCTGGTGAATCCAATGGTTCCAGGGAATGCGCATCCCGATCCAAATCAGTTCGAGGTCGTTTCCAGCTCCACCACGAGTGACGGTTCTAAGACCCGCGGCAGTCATGTGAGACTGAAACTCCCAGTCCGATTCGCGCTTCTCGGGCGTCCAGTGAATCGCCACATCCAGCCATTCACCGGTTGGCGCCGCTTCAAACTCCAGATAGCGCTCGACCACGGCCGCGTCGGGCGCGATGAAGATCTCGCACACGTCGCGATCCCAAAGGCCCATCGTCTTCTTCGCCGTTTGCGGGGTCGCGCTGACAACCAAAGGCTCGCCCTGATGGCAAACGTAGCGGATGTGTAGCGCCTTGCTCGACCACAGAATTCTGGCTTCGGCATGACGCGGGGCGGGCGCAGGATCACCCGACCAGTAACGTTCGATCTTTACCGGCTGCGCCTGATTCCAGGCAGCGCTCTGCAGATCGCCGGCGTTCAGATCCGACGCGGTGTGGCGTGCTTCTATGATTTGTTTCTCGTCGGAGATCAACCCATTCCCTCACTGAAACCAAAACTGGGTCCGCGCGGCTTGTAAGTGATCTGTTCTTCTTCCTCTTCTTTGGTCTGCTCTATCCGCGTGGGATCTGAATACTGCAACTTGTAAAGCCTCCAATACAAGCCCTGCAGGCCGAGCAAGTCCTGATGCGAACCCTGCTCGCGAATTTCGCCGTGGTGCAGCACGATGATTTTGTCGGCGCGTTGAATTGTCGACAAGCGATGCGCGACCACCAGCGACGTGCGATTACGCATCACGCGATCGATGGCCAGCTGAATAAACTGTTCGGTTTCGGTGTCGATCGAGCTGGTCGCCTCATCCAGAATTAGCAGCGCCGGATCGAAGGCCAGCGCGCGGGCAAACGAAATCAACTGTTTCTGCCCGACTGAGAGTCCCGCGCCGCGCTCTTTCACTTCCGATTTGTAACTATGTGGCAGGCGCTGGATGAAATTGTTGGCGCACACTTCGGTGGCGGCCCAGCGAATACGCTCGTCGGAAATATCTTCGCGGCCCAGGCGGATGTTGCTTTCCACCGTGCCGGTGAAAAGAAAGATGTCCTGTAAGACGACCGCAAAGTTTTGTCGCAGCGACTGCAGGTCCCAATCGCGAACGTCCACGCCGTCCAGCAGGATGCGACCTTTCTGCACGTCGTAGAAACGCATCAGCAGGTTGGTGATCGTGGTCTTGCCTGAGCCGGTGTGACCGACCAGCGCTACGGATTGTCCGGGCGAGACCGTGAAGGAAACATCTTTCAGGACCCAGTCATTGTCTTTATAAGCAAACCAGACGTTTTCGAATTCAATCCGGCCTTCGGCGCGGCCTTGTTTGAGAGGTTTCGCCGGGGTCGTGATCAAGATCGGCAGATCGAGCGCCTTGAAGATGCGATATGAAGCGACGACTGCGCCCTGCAGGACGTTGTACTTGTCTGAGAGATCTCGAATCGGTTGAAACAAAAAGCCGGAGAACTGGATGAACGCAGCCAATCCACCCAGGGTCAAGAAGTGCTGCCCCACGCGAAACCCGCCGTACCAGATGATCAGCGCGATGCCCACCGCACCGATGAAATCAACCAGCGGGAAAAAGACCGCGTAATAATAGATCGTGTCGAGGTTCGCTTTGCGATGCTCGTCATTAATCTTCGCAAACCGAGCTACTGATTTCGCCTCGGCGTTGAAAATCTGCACGGTCTGCGCGCCGGAAAAATGTTCCTGCAGAAATGCGTAAATGCGGGCGATGCGAGTGCGCACCATGTCATAGCCCTGACGCGCGCCTTTGCGAAACCAGTTAGTCGCGGCAAGAAGCATTGGCACTGTCAACAGCGTGATGAGCGTCAGACGCCAATCCTTGTAAGCCATCACTGCGATGATGCCTACGATCATGACTAGATCGCCCAGCAAGTCGGTAACGCCCGAGGTCAACAATTCGTTTAGCGCGTCCACATCGGCGGTCAATCTAGCCATAATGCGGCCAATCGGATTGCGATCGTAATAAGCTACCTCCTGGTGCTGCAGCTTGTTATAGATCTCGCGTCGCAAATCAAACATGACGTACTGGCCGACGGTGTTCAGGAGCACGACCTGAAAGTACGAGAAAACGAATCGGACAAACTGGACGCCCAGAAAGACAAGGGCAAACAGAGTGATGCCCTGCGTCGTGCGCGGCAGGATGTACCAATCGATTGCGTACTGAGTGAACATAGGCTGGAGAATGCCCAGCAGATTTAGCAATAGCGTCAGCGCCAGCGCCGGAATCAGCAGCCGTATGTAAGGTTTAAGATAACGCAGCAAACGTCGCGCGACCTGGAAGTCGTACGTTTTGCCGATGGCTTCTTCTTCGTGGAACTGTTTGACTGCGGTGGACATTCGTTTTTCAGAGTTGCTGGTATGAAGAAGCGTTCACCAGGTTTTGCTTTTGCGGAAAATGCAGCAGCAGGCCCACACCTGCGATCAAGAAAGCGAAATAGTAATAGCGCGATCCGGTCAGGAAATGATTCAGCAGACCCAAGAGCGCTGAACTCTCACAGAGAGCGAATGACAAAACGTAAGCGCTCTGGACTAAATCGAGCTGTTGCGTCCCGATTGATTTGGCCAGCGCCCGCTGCTTGAGCAGAAACGACAAGGCGACCGGCACCGCACCCAGGCTGTTGAGCAGCACGGTTAGCTTTTGATTCTCTGCGGCCGCAATGGGCGTCAAGCGGCTTAAGACCAAGAACATCAACGCGGACATGCATATCGCAAACCAGAGGATCAGCAGCGTGCGATATCGCGCGTCAATGTCGGGTTGACCTGAGTCGGTCGTTTTCATATTCAATCCGTGCTGAGCATCAGGTAGCGGCTAGTTCCTCTTCCAGCAACTGTCGCTCGTAAAGGTCCTTGTATTCGCCGGCGCGGGCCAGCAATTCTTCGTGCGTTCCGCGCTCGATGATGCGGCCGTCGTCGAGCACACAAATCATGTCGGCTTGTCGCACGGTCGAGATGCGGTGCGAAACGATAATGCTGGTGCGTTCGCGCATCACGCCGCGGAGCCGGGTCAGAATCTTTTCTTCGGTGAAAGTATCGACCGACGACAGCGCATCGTCCAGAATCAGAATCCTGGGCTCGCGCAGGACGGCCCGGGCGATTGCGGTACGCTGTTTTTGACCGCCGGAAAGGGTAATGCCCCGTTCACCGACGAGGGTGTCAAAGCCGTCGGGAAAATCGCGAACGTCATCGTCCAGTCCGGCGATCTCAGCCGCGCGCTCGATCGCTCCGCGCTTGGCCTCGTCCACGCCAAAGGCAATGTTGCGGTCGAGCGCGTTGCTGAAAAGAAATGTCTCCTGCGGCACATAACCGATCGCCGCGCGCAGTTGGGCCAGTGGATATTCAGCGACTGGAACGCCATCAACCAGGAGGCTGTGCGGCGCGGCTTCCAACACCCGCGGAATCAAATTCACGAGCGTCGATTTCCCACTGCCGGTGCGGCCAACGAAAGCAATTGTCTGGCCGGCTTCGATGATCAGGTCGATATCCTGCAGGACTGGTTCGCTGGTCGGGTGATAACGGAAGGTCAGATCGCGAAACTCGATGCGGCCGGCGATGGGAGGTTGCTCTTTGACGGCCGGTCCGTCGGCAATGGCCGGCTTAATCGTCATGATGGTCTGCATACGTTTCCAGCTGGCCGTGCCGCGTTGATAGAGATTCACGACATAGCCAATCGCGATCAGTGGCCAGATAAGCCGGAGCAGATACATATTGAATTCGAAGAACTGACCGACGCTGATCTCGCCGCGCACGGCCAAGGGCACGCCGGCCCAGATGATCAGCACGAATCCGATGCCAATCAGAAACGTCATCAGCGGCCTCATCATGGCGTCGATGCGAACCAGGCTCAGATTTTTTTCCGCGTACTCCCAGTTCAGCCGATTGAAGGCGGCTATCTCTGCCCCTTCTTGCGCGTAGGCCCGCACGACGCGCACGCCGGTAAAGTTCTCTTGCGCGCGCGCGGTGATCTGGGCAAAGAAATCCTGGATCTTCTCGAATCGCACATGCACCTGCTGGCCAAAAATTTTTACCGTCAGCGAAACCAGCGGCATGGTCACGAACAGAAGGAGCGTCAGTTTCCAGTTGATCTTGAACAGCAGCGGCACTAACACGAGCACTACGAACACGGTTTGCAGCCCGTACATGATCATCGGGCCGACCAGTTGCCTTACGGCGGCGAGATCATTAGTCGCGCGGGCCATCAGGTCGCCGGTGCGATGCTCGTGGAAAAACGACTGCGGCTGATCAACCAGGTGGATGTAAAAATCCTGCCGCAGGTCGTATTCGATATGGCGCGAAATACGATTGATAATACTGCGTTGCAGGAAAAGAAAGAGGCCGCTCATCGCGCTCAGCCCGAGGACTTGCAGGGCGGCGATGGTCAACTTGGTCCAGTTAACCTCGGTCCAATTGGCATCAATGGCGCGGCCTACCACCAGCGGAATGCTGACATTGAAGATGACGCCCGCCATGATGCAGGAAATGGCGATCGCTAGTGAGAACCGGTACGGCCGAAAATAACGGACTAATTTGCGCAGATCATTCATGAAGCAGAGACGATCGGCTTCAGCCTTCTAATCACGCCTTCAAAGCATTGTGCCGACAACTCGGCCGCGAGTTTAGCAGGAATTCTTAAGAAGCTCTGAGTCAGGAATTCTAGGTGAGATTGATTAGACTAGCAAAGGGCGCAGATTTTCGTCCCTGCCGGCTTTACATGCTTGACTCGAGTGCTTCGGGTAATGAATCGCTGGAAGGATGGCCGAATTTCTGGTCGCTGCCGGCTTCGTCGAAGACGCAAACGCGATTTCGCCCGGCGCGTTTCGCACTGTAAAGCGCGGCGTCCGCGGCTATCACCAGGTCCGAGCGGGAAGATCCATGCGCTGGAAAAGTCGCGATGCCGATCGAGGCACTAAGATTTCCAAACCCCGGTATGTGAATCCCTTCGATGTGCGCGCGCAAACGCTCCGCCACGATCTGCGCGCCTTCTGAATAAGCCTGCGGCAGAATCAAAGCAAACTCGTCGCCGCCAAAGCGAGCGGCCGAATCGACTCCGCGTAGTTCCTGCCTGAAGCAAGCAGCCAACCGTCGCAGCGCGTCGTCGCCGGCATCGTGACCGGCCGAATCGTTCAACTGCTTGAATCGATCGAGGTCCAGCATCATCAGCGATAAAGGCTGGTGCTGCCTCCTGGCTACCTGCATCTCGCGATCGAACTGCATCTCGAAAGATCGGCGGTTATAGCAACCGGTCAGCGCGTCGGTCAGCGCTTGCTGTTGAATTTGCGCGAACAAGCCGGCGTGATTCACAGCCACAGCCACCTGATTGGCGACCGTGCGCAATAAAAGAATTTCGTTTTCTCCCCAGACCCGGGCCGGCTCGGCGGCGGTCACCTGCAAGACGCCTATCAAACGCTCGTGGAAAATGAGCGGCACGGTTGCGTTGGGAAGATTTTCGTTGCCAGAGTCTGCTTCGTCATCAGCATCCTTAATAATGGTTTCGGGATGCTCAGCAAGACGCGAGCAATGCAGATCAAGATCGGCGATGATCTCGGCTTGTTTCGAAGCCATGTCCTCAGAACCGTCAGCGAAATAAAAATAATTCAACGCCTGCTCTGCTGTCTCTGCGTCGACACGCAAAGCACAGTTGCCGACATTTAACGCAGTCCCTACTTCATCGACTGTCTTCTGCAGGATGACTCCCAACTCCAGCGATTCGCGAATTGCGGTGGCAATTCTGTTGACCGCAATTTCGCGGCTGGCCTGCTCCTGCAGCAGGTGCGCGAGCTTCGTCGTGACGCTCACCGTCAGTTGCAGCGAGGTGGCCTTGGGCATTGAAGTGCGCACGGCTGTCCCAAATTCCGTTGCGTGATAAGGATGCTCGGCGCTTACGCGCGCCATCAGATACTCGAGCGCTGAGTAAACAATGTCGGGCTCAAAGGTCCAGAAAACTTCATCGCCGCCTAAGCGGCCTTGGTCCGCTCTGCCGCGCACGGTGGCTACCAAAGCAGAAAAGCGCGCATCCGCGATGACTACAAAATGTTCGTTGACCTGAGTGTGTTTGGCCTGCGGCAGGATTACCGGGGCGGCCAGCGACCTGGCGCCCACGCCGGTGACGAGTTCGTTGAGCGGGTCAGCCTGGTCAACGAAAAAGAAAGCGCGGCGTCCTCCGCGAGCGAGGTCGCGCACGCGAGCTTTCTCGCGCGCGGGCCGCTTGGCGGAGAGTGGCAGACTCTCAATGACCAGCGCGCCGAGATTATTTTCCAGCACCACATCCTCGAAGTAGCGATGCAACTGGAGAATCGTCGAATAGGCACACCGAACCGGCGTGAGCTGGCGCGGGTGCTGGGTCAGAAGTACATCGTAAAGTGAATGCATTTGGAAGAGCCTGCCGGGCTGCAGAGGTGAAGACTTGTCGGGGAAACAAGCCAAGGCTATTTTTGCATTTCCCAACCGTGTTTGTCTATGAAATTTTTCGGCGACTATGTTGAGGTTTTGGCCGTTTTATTGGAGTTTTATGTAGCTTGTGACCGCAGATGCCACCGGTACCTGCTGATCATTTGTGACTTCAACTGACAGGACGAAGAGACGCCGTCCGCCGCGGACGATTCGGGCCGTGGCGGTAAGGCGGCCGGCGCTCATGGGGCGCAGATAATGAATGGTTAGATCGGTGGTGGTGACGCGTTCATTAAGTTCCAACTGAGTGAGGACCGCAAAGGCAGCGGCCGTATCGATCAGCGAGGCGACCGCGCCGCCGTGAACTACGCCCTGGTTCTGTCTCAGTTCGTCGCGAACTTCCAAATGAATGCTGACTTCGCCCCGGCTTATCTCGCCAAGTTCAAGACCGATTAACTTCGCGTAAGGAACTGAGGCAAAGGCTTCGCGCGCCCGCGCCACGCGGGCCGGATCCAAATCATTTTCGGTCATGATCGGTAACCAGCATCGGTTGGCTCGACGATCACGGCGGTTCCGTAGGCAAGCACTTCAGTGACCCCGGTTGCAATTTCAGTCGTGTCATAGCGCACGCCGATGATCGCGTTGGCGCCAATCTCCGAAGCGTGCTGGATCAGGATCTCGAACGCGTCAGATCGCGTTTCTTCGCACATCTTTGTCCAAATCGTGATATTGCCGCCAACCAGTTGTTGGAACGTCGCGCCCAGCGTCGCAAACATGTTGCGCGAACGGACCACGATGCCGCGCACCACCCCGAGAGTTTGCATCACGCGAAAGTTCGGCAACTCAAATGCCGTGGTGGCCATTTGATGAGACACTGAATAGCGCCGCGGACTGACTTCGTACGGCGTGCGCTGGGCTACGGGATCGATATTCATGAGCGATCTCCTTTTTTTGGCTGACGTCGATACAACTCGGTGCGGGCTTTTGCGGTTTCCGTCTTTTCGATCTTCTTTGGAGCCGGATGCCAGATGAAAGTCTCCAGGTCACAGCTACCGCCGGCCGTGAACTTTACATCTTCAGCTTCCAGCATGCGTTGTTGCTTGTCCGCCGGCAGCACCACGCGACCCGTCGAACAGCGACCTTGCGAGTTAATAACGCGATGCCACGGCGTCTTTCTCTCATCCGCGCCATGCATCACGAATCCAACCGTGCGCGGAGTGTAGCCCGCGCCGAGGATGTAGGCAATCTGCCCATACGTCATCACCCGGCCGCGCGGAATCCGGCGCACGATTTTGTAAACTCGTTCGCGATATTGTCGGTCAGGCTTCTGCTTCATTGTCGGTCAATAGGTCCAATAGGTCGTATTGGTCCTATGCAGTTCTCAGAACCGCTCGCGCCGGAGCGCCGTCACCCGCCCCTTCGGCAATCTTCAAAGGCAGACAAATCAATTCATAATCGCCGGCGGGCACGGCGCTTAGGTTGAGCCCTTCGACGATGACTACATTGTGCGAGAGCAAAGCCAGGTGCGTGCGATGATGGCCGGAGTGAAACTTTTCAATTGAGAGATAGTCGGTGCCCACCAGTTTCACTCCCAAGCCGACAAGTCTATCGGCCGCTGCGGGCGAAAGATGAGTAAAGTCTTTGCGAAAACCTTCGTTCCAGAAGTTTGAATTGCGCGTGTGAAACAACACGCGCTCGACTTGATCCAGATCGCATTTGGCCAGAAAATCCGGATCGATTTCCGCCACCTCGTCAGGCACGCGAATCACTCGGGCCGGTCCAATCAAGACATCAAGCGACAGCGCCTCGATTTTCCGGGCCCCTTCGATAAAATGCGCGGGGGCATCGACGTGCGTACCGGTATGAGCGCCGAATTGCAGGAACGAAACATTCGCGGAATCGCCTTTTGCCAGCGCCGACCAGGCCTTAATCTCGATGCCCGGATCGCCTTCGTAAACCGGCATCCCGGATCGGATGGGAACTGTGATGTCGTAAATCGCCATCTTGTGTTTTGTCACTGTCGCCGACAAATATAGACGTAAAGCGACGAAGGGCAAAGTGGCCCGCGTTTAGAGTACCAACTTTCAGTTAGGTTCTTATCGTCGACAAAAGCCCGACTGAAGTTGGTACTCTGAACCTCGCGTCCTTTTTGCGATGCCTCAAGGGCTGCGTTAGGATTTAGGAGACCTTATGAATGAAAGCCCCAATGCCCGTCTGCCGCGGATTGCCGCGTCAAGCTATCTCAACACTGCTCCGCTGATTTGGAGCTTCCTCCACGGGCCAAAACAAAACGCGGTAAGACTGTTCACACATCAGGCGCCATCGCGTTGTGCTGAGATGCTGGCGAGCGGTGAAGTCGACGCCGCGTTGGTTCCGGTGATCGAGTATCAACGCGTTCCTGACATCGCTATCGTGCCGGACGTTTGTGTTGGCTCACACGCCGCGGTCCGCAGCGTCGTCATCGCGAGCAAACTTAACAACCTGAAGAAGGTAAAACGCGTAGCCCTCGACGATTCATCTCGGACTTCAGTTGCACTCGTCAAAATCATCTTTCGCGAGTTCCTCGGCTTTGAGCCGCAGTGGCAAATCTCGCGGCCGGACCTCAGGTCTATGCTTGAGCACAACGACGCGGCCTTGATCATCGGCGACCCGGCGATGAAGATTCCTCCCGATCAGTTCCGCATCTTCGACCTGGCGACTTTGTGGCACGACTTCACCGGCTTTGGATTTGTGTTTGCGATGTGGATGAGGCGCTGGGACAATGTCGAAGCAGTTCCCGCGGTTGATTTTGCCGGCGCGCGCGATGAGGGACTAGCGCATCTGGATGAGATTGCGGCCGGCTACGAGGACAAGCTCGCCTTGTCATTCGACGAGATCAAAGACTACCTGACCCGGAACATCGCGTTTCAGATGGATGACGGAATGAAGAAGGGCCTGGAGCTTTATTTTGAGCTGGCGCACAAGCACAAATTGATTCAGACAAGCAGAGTGGTGGAGTTCACTCCGTCTTAAGGGACGGATACTGTTCCAGTTGCTCCGCAGTATTCTCTTTCAGAGCTTCGCGAGAAATAGATTGAAGCTTCTTTACTATTTCAATTTTCTTCTCGAAGGGCAGATTGGCGAGTCGCCGCCTTCGCTCCTCTTTCGCTCGAAACAGATCCTCAACTGTCATCTTTGAAAGATCGAAATCGCGGTCGTTCATCATCTCTCCCCAGATTCGTCGGAAGCCGATGCTACTTCGCCATCAGCGCTTCGATCTCCTGCGCATCCTTGGGCACCTTATGCGTCAGCACGCGCGCGCCGTTCGCCGTCACCAGCACATCATCTTCGATGCGTACGCCGATGCCCAGATACTTTGCCGGCACGTCCTGGTTGAATCCTTCGGGAATGTTCTTTGTGTCCGGCGAGATGTAGAGCCCCGGCTCGATCGTCATGACCATGCCGACCTCAGCCGCGCGCGATTCGCCGTTGAAGTAGTAGCGGCCCGCGTCGTGGACATCAATGCCGAGGTAATGGCCGAGGTTGTGCATGTAGAACTGCATGTACTTCTTTTCTTCGATCAGTTTCTTTGGATCGCCCTTCAGCAGACCCAACCGGACCATTCCTGCCGTCAGCATTTCGACTGAGTGAGTTTTCAGATCCTCGAGCCGCACGCCGGGACGGACCATGTCGATGCAGGACATCTGCGTTTCCAGCACCAGGTCGTAAATGTCGCGTTGCGCCGCCGTGAACTTGCCGTTGATCGGAAACGTGCGGGTGATGTCTGAAGCGTAACCCTTATATTCAGCGCCCGCGTCAACCAGCAACAGATCGCCGTCGTGCAGCGTGTCCATGTTGGTTATGTAGTGCAGCACGGTCGCGTTCGCGCCCGAGCCGATGATCGATGTGTAGGACGGACCGGCAGAGCCCTCGCGCCGGAAGAAAGCCTCGAGCATCGCCTCCACTTCGTATTCTTTCATGCCCGGCCCCACGGCTTTCATTGCTTCGACGTGGGCCTCGGCGGCAATGTCGGCCGCGCGCTGCATGATCTCGACCTCGGCGTCGCTCTTGAGCACGCGCATCTCGTGAATGATCGTGGTCGGATCGATGATCTTCGCAGGTGGTTCGAGGGGCTTGCGATTCGTCTCGCGCATCAGCGAGAGTTGCCGGATAATCTTGCTGTCAAGCTCAGGGCTGCCGTTGCCGAACGCGTAGTAGAGACTCGCCGGCCCGTCGAGAATCTCGGCCAGCTTGGCATCGAAGTCGGCCACTGGAAACGATTCGTCGGCGCTGTAGTCGCGTACTGCGCCTTCGACGCCGGCGCGATAGCCATCCCAGATTTCGCGTTCGGGATCGCGCGGCCGCACGAACAGCGTGAACTTCTTTTCGCTCGCCGGTGCGATGACGGCAATCGCGTCCGGCTCTTCGAAGCCAGTCAGATAAAAGAAGTCGGAGTTTTGGCGATAGCGATAGTTAGTGTCGTGCGAGCGCACGGCCTCGCCCGCGGCGGGAATGATAGCGACGGACTTTGGGTCCATGCGGCGCATGAATTCGGCAAGCTGCGGTTTAAGCATCGGCTCTCCTCGATGGTGGCAAAATTGGAAGTCGTATTGTAGCCGAGACTGAGTGCAGGCGGAAACGGCGAGCCGACAAAGAACGTTGCTTTGCGTTCCTTTGCGAAAGCCTTTGCGACCTTTGCGTTTGATGTTCTAACTTGAGGCAGTCTCATTTCTCTGGTGGCAGCTCTCGGAACTGGGATCTTAACGCAAAGGGACGCCAAGTGGCCCGCAAAGGAACGCAAAGACATCAACAGTCGCCTTCCTTTGGTTCTAATTCTGCGCGATAATCGCCGCCATGGCCCAAACCATGCCAGTCAGGTCCTCCGGAGCAGAACTCGTCTCACGCAATCCGGCCACCGGTGAAGAGATTGGCCGCGCGCCACAGACGATGCCCGAAGAAGTCGCCCGCGCCGTCGGACGAGCCAGAGAAGCGCAACCCGAATGGTCCAAACGACGTTTCAGCGAACGCGGCCGCCTGATCATGAAGGCGCGAAAGATCATCTTGAACGAGATGGAAGAGATTGCTCTGCTCATCTCGCGTGAAACCGGCAAGCCGGTGTCGGAAGCGTTCTCGATGGAGTTGGCGACGACGCTCGATCTGATGCAGTACTTCGCGCGCAAAGCTGCGAGCCTGCTAAGCCCGAGACGAATCAGTGTCGGCCAGTATGCTTTGATGGGCCGTTCGTCTTATGAAATTTACAAACCGCTTGGCGTCGTTGGCATTATCTCGCCCTGGAACTTTCCCTGGGCCACGCCGCTCGACGAGGTAGTAATGGCGCTCCTGGCCGGGAATACGGTCGTGCTGAAGCCCAGCGAACTGACGCCGCTGACCGGACTCAAGATCAAAGATGTTTTTGATCGCGCCGGCCTGGCTGATGGAGTCTTGGAGGTCGTCACCGGCGATGGCTCGACGGGTGCGGCCCTGGTGGGCGCCGGCGTCGATAAGATCATCTTCACTGGCAGCGTGGCGACCGGCAAGCGCGTAGCCGAAGCAGCGGCGAAATATCTGACGCCGGTGGTGCTGGAACTCGGCGGCAAAGATCCGATGATCGTTCTGGATGACGCAAACATTCCCAACGCAGCGCGAGGGGCCATCTGGGGCGCTTTCGCCAACTCGGGTCAATGTTGTGCGGCGGTAGAACGCTGCTATGTTCATGAAAGCATCGCCGAGCGATTCATTACCGAGGTCGTTACTGAGACGAAGCGTCTGCGGCAAAGCATCGGCACCGAACAGACTGCCGACGTGGGAGCGATGACCAGTGAGCGTCAGTTGCTCGCCGTTCAAAGGCACGTAGATGAGGCCATTGATAAAGGCGCGACGGCACTTACGGGTGGCGACCGGGTTCCCGATTCGGCCGGGCCTTTCTTTGAGCCAACAGTCCTGGTCAACGTGAACCACGACATGGACGTGATGCGCGATGAAACCTTCGGTCCAGTGCTTCCAATCATGACCTTCAAGACTGACGAAGAGGCCGTTCGACTTGCGAACGACAGCATATATGGTCTGACCGCAAGTGTCTGGACCGGCAACATCGCGCGCGGCCGGCGCCTGGCTGAGCGCATCGATGCCGGCACCGTGATGATTAACGAAGTTCTCTACACCCATGGCATCGCGTCGACGCCCTGGGGCGGCGTTAAGCAAAGTGGCCTGGGTCACACCCATGGCCGCCGGGGATTGCTTGAACTCGTAAGCGCGCGGCATATACATGTCAATCGCCTCTCTTTCCTGCCCGATCTCTGGTGGTTTGGATACACACCGGAGGCAGGCCGGTTATTTCGCGGCTTTGCGCGGCGATTTGCCTCGGGTTCGATCTTCCAAGCTATGCTGTTGCTGCCCCAAATGATTCGCCGCCTTACAGAACGCCGGCCTTGATAAAATTTTTTCTTCCCTGGAAAAATCAGCGATGCTATACTGCCCGCCGCCCACTACACTGACTCGGCGCCCCTTCCGAGTTTGACTTCGACTTTCTTGATGTTACAGGGAGGACCTTCCATGAAAAGATTCGTAGGCGTTCTAGTAGGAGTTTTTCTGCTGGCTTCCGTCTGTCTGCTCGGCGTGGTGTTTTCGCAAGGGCAATCGGAACTGGCCAACCCACAAAAGGTCAAGCATCGCATGCGCAATGACTCTGACGAAGACAAGAACAAAGATGAGCATCCGGGTGACGAGCAGTTGGGTGAGGCAGGTAGGGCTGCCAGGGCCCGGCCAGGAAGCAACGGCATCACCTATCATGGCGGGCCGGTGATCACCGGAACCACGAATGTGTATTACATCTGGTACGGCAACTGGAGCGGAAATACCGCCACGACTATCCTGACCGATTTTGCCGGCGGCATTGGAGGCTCGCCCTATTTCAATATCAACACGACCTACTACAATTCAGCCAACACGCACGTCCTCAATGCTGTTGTTTTCCACGGAAGTACGGTCGATAACTACTCGCATGGCACTAGTCTCAGTGACAGTGCGATTCAAGCAGTCGTCAGCTCCGCAATCAGCAGCGGCGCGCTGCCAAAGGATACCAACGGCATTTACTTCGTGCTGACGTCAGCAGACGTGACCGCGAGCAGTGGTTTCTGCACTCAGTATTGTGGCTGGCACACCCATGGAACGATCTCTGGATCCGACATCAAGTATTCCTTTGTCGGTAATCCGGATCGTTGTCCGTCAGCGTGTGAAGCTCAAACGAAAGGACCGAACGGCAACGCCGGCGCGGATGGCATGGCTTCGATCGTTGCACATGAGTTGGAAGAAGCTGTGACGGATCCCGATCTGAACGCCTGGTATGATTCGCGTGGCGCAGAGAACGCCGACAAATGTGCCTGGACGTTCGGTACAACTACCACACTTCCCAGCGGCGCGGTTTACAACATGACTCTGGGCAGTCGCAACTATCTGATTCAGCGTAATTGGGTCAATGCCTCGGGCGGCTTTTGCGCAAAGAGTTATCCATGAGTCAGGTCTGAGTCTGAATTCGCCCGATCAAAAAAAGCCACCGGTAGACTTTCAGGTCTGCCGGTGGTCTTGTTTTCACCATGGCGATTAAGCCTTGGGAGTTTGACGCGCTCACATGCGGAAGCGCCATTGCGTCCCGATGACGTTGAGGTCGCCGGGGCGAGTGCGCCCATCGTTCTGCCTCATCAGAAATACATCAAGAGTGAAATGTTTATTGAAGGCATGATAAGCGCCGACCATAAATCGGTTCCGTACCCAAATGTGTTGACTCCAATCGTGGAAGACTTCGTCTGAGACGTGACCGGTGAACTTCGCTTTGCCGATCTTGAAAGGGTGTTCGACCTGCAGGCGGTTGCGATAGCGCCAGGCATCAACCTGGGGCGCGCGCCAGCGACGCTCAAACCAGTTGCGATCGATCAGCGTAAATTTCCTGACGGGCACGCGCAGGGTCGCCCCGAAAGTCAAACGGTCTTCCCGCTCCTGCCGGCCGTTCGGCGGCTTCGCTTCGCGATGAAAATATAGTTCGTTAAGCGTGACATACTTCCAGACTTTGTAATTGAAGCCAAAACCCCACCGGTCATCTACCGGCGTGGTCAGGTTGCCGCCGATCCGCACTGTTCCCTGAATAAGAAGATCGACTTTCTGGTTGAGTGGAACTGTGAACTGGACATCATTCCAACTCTCCGTATCAGCTTTTGGAACCTGGGTTTGTGTTTGCACCGACGCGGGGCTGGCGAAAGGAAGTATCGCAACGAGACTTAGGAAGATGAGCTTGAGGGGACTCATCGCTGTCTGGCCAGGGTGTAGTTCGGCAGCACGCTGAAGGAAGTGAGACCGACGGCCACGCGATCGCCGGCTTTATACCTGGTCGCGTTTCCTTTCGGCTTAGGTCGGGTAACCATGATCGGAACGCCGGTCATTCTTTCGGGCGTGTTAATGGTCACTTGATAAAGCGGGGGCTCGTGCTCTGCTTGCCGGCGGTGCGTAAGATCGAGACGAACATTCAAGCGTTCATAGGAGCCGACAAAATTAACTTCCTCGATCACGCCGTTCGCCAGCCGGCGACATCCTTCGGGTAAATTCGCATCCTGGCTGACACAAATATCTTCCGGACGAAACACCAGCTTAACGGACTGTCCTTCGCGAAAGCGCGCCGTTTCTCTGGCGGCCGGCAAACGAGCGCTGCCAATCTCGACACAACCCTGGGTCACGACGCCCAGCAGCAGGTTCGCGGCGCCAAGAAATGTAGCTACGTATTCAGTGGCGGGCTGGTTGTAAACTTCGTCGGGTGTGCCGATCTGTTCCAGATGACCGTCGTTGAGTACGGCAATGCGATCGCCCAACTCTAATGCTTCTTCCTGATCATGCGTGATGAATACCGCCGGCACTTTGACCTGTTTCAAGAGCGAGCGAATTTCTCGGCGAAGCTTCACGCGCGTTTGCGCATCAAGCGCTCCAAAGGGTTCGTCGAACAGCAGCACCTGTGGTTTGTAAGCGAGCGTGCGCGCGATCGCCACCCGTTGTTGCTGGCCGCCGGAAAGCTGCCAGGGATACTTCTTGCGGTGTTCTTCCAACTGCACCAGCTTCAGCAGACGGTTGACCGTTTCTCTTCTTTCTTTCCGAGGCAGCCGGCGAATCTTCAACCCATAGCCGATGTTTTTCTCGACCGTCATGCGCGGAAACAGCGCGTAAGCCTGAAAGATCACGCCCACGCCACGCTCGCGCGCCGGCAGATCAGTTACGTCCTTGCCGTGCAGGATGACGCGGCCCTGATCCGGCTGTTCAAGGCCGGCGATGATGCGCAGGATGGTCGTCTTACCGCTGCCGGAAGCGCCGAGCAGAACCAGCGATTCTCCTTCCGCGACATCGAAGCTGATGTCTTCGAGTATGCGCGACTTCTTGAAGCGCTTGCTTACGCCTCGCACACTAGCGGCAACTCCCGTTCGCCGTTCGCGATCAGGGGCCCAGGACACATGGGGATCTCTGTCGGCAGCTAAGGCCATTTTTGCAATCATGCTTCCTGGGTTTCAAATTCCAGCCAGTCGCGCGCAAAGAAGAGCACGCTGAAAATAACAAACGACAGCAGCGCCAGCACAATGGCGATTGCATTGGCGGCTTCGATCTGTCCTTCATTGAACTTGGCATAGATGTAAAGCGGCGCAGTCTGGGTCCTGCCGGCGAGGTTTCCGGAAACCAGAATGGTCGATCCAAACTCACCGACCGCGCGGGCGAACGTCAAAAGCGCGCCGGAGACGATCGCCCCGCGCAAACTGGGCAGCGTGACGTGCCAGAAGGTTTGCAACCGCGTGGCGCCGATGGTGGCCGATGCTTCTTCCAGAGAACGGCTCATCGTATCGAAGACCGGCTTGATTACGCCGAAGGCCAGCGGGAACGTAACAAAAATGTTCGCCAGAATGATCGCGTAAGGAGTGAACATCACCTGATGTCTTTCAGAAAAGAACTTGCCGATCATTCCGTACTTTCCCCAGAGCAAGAGCAGCGCAAACCCAGCGACGGCCGTGGGTATTGCCGTGGGCAGAGAGATCGTAACGATGACGGCATTGCGTCCCCAAAAGTCGTAACGCGAAAGCACGTAGGCGGCGAACAGCCCGAAAGTAACGTTGAAGAGGGTCGCCCAAAAACTCGTGACTATGGAAAGCTTGAGCGCAAAGATCGCGTCGGGCGCAACCAGCGCGGACCAGAACGTGCCCAGCCCCTTGCTGGTTCCGAAAATAAAGATCGAGAGCAGCGGCAGCAGCACCAGCGGCAGCATGATGCCGAGCATGACACCAATACTGACAGGTCGTGCTACGTCGAAGCCGCTAACGTGCCTGATCGCCGAAATCTTCATCGCCGCTACTTCCTCTTTTGCACCTGGTCTCGAAAAACGCCTTCGATCACTTCCGGATAAGCTTTGTCCCAGCCGCCGAAATAGTCCACCGTGAATGGATACTTGATGGTGGCGAGTTCCTTGTTTTCCTGGTTCAGGGCATCGCTGGTGCTGGAACGGAAATGGAATTTAACGAACGCGCGCTGCGCGTCTTCGCTCCACAAATACTGCATGAAGGCATCGACAACCGGCCTCTCATTGGCCGAGACGTCGCGGTCAACGACCACGGCGGGATGCTCGCTCAGAATAGTTGCTTCGGGGATGACGATCTCGGCATCGGCCTTCGGGTTTGATTCTCTCATCAGCAAGGCATCGAGTTCATAAGTGACCAGAGCGTCGCCATACCCGCTTTCGAATTGAGTGCGGGCTTCGCGCGCCGAGCCTGGTGTTGAGATGACGTTGCGCCAGACCGCTTGCAGCATTTGCAGAGCACGCGGGCGATCAGCTTCGCCGGACTGTCTTTCTGACTTCACGAGTTCCGATCCGTAGATCGCCAGGATGGACCACTGGGCGCCGCCGGAGTTGACGGGATCGGGATGGATCAGCCTGACGCCCGGTTTGGCCAGGTCTGAAAAGTCGTGAATGCCTTTCGGATTTCCCTTGCGCACCAGAATCACGAAGGGCGTTTTGTTGACTATTCCTCTCTGCGGCAGTGCGTGCCAGTCCGAGGTCACGAAACCCTTGTCTTTGAGCCGCTGCGCATCGCGCTCGATTGAAAGAATCGCGACCTGCGCTTTCACGCCCTGCAGAATCTGGTTGGTGACGGTTTCCGATCCGGCGAATGAAGAGGTGAACCGGATGTCCAGGCCATGTTCTCTTTTTACTTTGGCTGCGAAAGCTGGATAGATCTCTTTCTCCAATGACTCTTTCATGATTGAGAAGCCGTAGACAGTGATGTTAATGCCGCCTCTGCCTTCTGAGGGAGACTTTGGCAGGCAAGCACTTATAGCCAACAGTGCGAGGATGGTCAACGCCAGAATTGCGGTCCTATTTCTTACAACCCACATATGTCACCTCGACAGCGCAGACAGTTTCACTCAAAGGCCCCCGGGGGAGGTGGATTCCTGATTAGCGTCCGACCAGACCGCGGACAACTCAAACGCCTATTCTGACCTTGCTTGATTTACAGTGGGCACAACTTTAGGATGACTCACTGGCAATCTGCAAGAGGTTTGGGAGAGTTTTTCAGACCAGGGAGGCAATATTTGTTCGGAAGATGGATGCGCGCCCGCGAGATCGCGCATACAAAGCGAGACGACAATCGGCTGGTGCGCCCGTTTGCGTGGGGCGTGGAGTTCATCCGCGACCACCTGAACGGCGCCGATCCGCGGGCTATCTTTCGCGAACATACCGCGCAGGCGATGGCCCGCAGCGAGGGTTTCTACGCGCTGCCAGAGATCAACGATTGGCAACTGACGGGTGATGTCCTGACCTGGACCAGCGCCGTCAAAACGCCTTCACCGGAGAATAACCTTGCGCGGGCGCGGCTGTTTCCAGCTCGTCGTGAACGCAAGCGAAAGCCGCGGGCCGCTGTCGTGGTCTTGCCGCAGTGGAACGCTCAACCTGACAGCCACGTCGAGGCGTGTCGCATCTTCAACGGTCTCGGCATGACAGCGCTGCGCCTGACTTTGCCATATCACGAAGAGCGCCGGCCGCCGGATCTGGAACGCGCGGACCACCTGGTCGGCTCGAACATCGGTCGGACAATCCAATCGATGCGCCAGGCAGTTCTGGACACGCGCGCGGCCGTGCGTTGGTTGAAAGATCAGGGTTTTGAACGCGTCGGTATTCTGGGTACCAGCATCGGCTCATGCATTGGGTTTCTCGCTTTCGCCCATGACTCGGCGATCGATGTCGGCGTTTTCAATCACGTGTCAGGCTATGTGGCCGATGTTGTTTGGCAGGGAATTTCGACGCAACACGTGCGCGCCGGGATCGAAACCGATTTGACGGTCGACGAGTTGCGCGAATTCTGGACGCCGATTAGTCCGGTGCCCTTCATTCAGCGTTTGCGCGACATGAAGCAGCGTCCGATGCGTTTCATCGCCGCCCGTTACGATCTCACTTTTCCGCTCGAGCTTACCCGTCAGGTAATTGCCGAGGTCAAGGCGCATGGCATCGATCTCGATGTGGTGTGGCTGCCGTGCGGTCACTACACCACTGCCGAGATGCCCTGGAAAGCGATCGACGCGTGGAAGATCGCGACGTTCTTCCGGAAGCATTTGTGATCTCCCCACCGCGAAGCGTGTCAGAAGCCCGACCGTAAGGGAGGGCGCTGTTCATTGGATGCCCTCCCTGACGGTCGGGCTTCTGACCCTATGAAACCGCGTTGCGGTTTGGAATGACTGTGGCAACTAAAAATTGCACCCACCTGCTGGCTGACTTGGAAGAGCTAAAGCGACGCTTCGGTACGGTGCCGCGGCCGCTCGAGCAGAAGCTGCGCGCCCTGGGCCGTTGCAGATTTGATGACGCTGACGAGCTGGTCCGCTTTCACGAAGCCTTACTATTTCTCCACGCTTATTCGCCCAACGCGTCAGTCCGCAAACAAGTTGAATCGATCCTGAAAACGTTCGCGCAGCGAGTTTCCCATCTGCGCGAAGCGGACGCCGATCTTTCGGCACTCGACGATCCGGAGGTTTCCGGGATCGCCGGAACCAGCGTCACCAGCAATTTCAGCTATGCGATCGTCTGCTGGCTGGCGGCGAAATATCCCGCACAGATTTCCATCGATTGGGATTGGTTTGATGAAGAAGAACGATTCGGCGCGACCATGCCGCGTTTTCTACCTCTGCTCGATGAAGACGCAATGGTTGAAGCGCACGTGCCTTGTCGCGACTGGTTGCGCGCCGCGAAAGGCCGCGCGAACGAAGTCGTCTGGTTGATCGAGCGATTCAAGTCTCTGAAAATTTCAGACCAAGCAAAGGCCGAGTTGTATGACTCGCTCAAGATACATGTGCGCTGGCAATTTGGCTGGCGCGCCGCGCGCACGCGAATGAAACTGCCCGGGCGGCGGATCTTCTTTCACGACACGCCGTTGATTCCGCGCCGGGAGATTTCGCTGGCGACAGAACTCGCAGCGCCGCCGATTCCGGTTGAAAGACTGTCGCCCTTAGAAGGTGAGAAGATTCTGGATCTGGCGCGGGAAACTTCCGCGGTGAGGTACCGCGAGTTGCACGGGTTCACCTTCGGCGACTCGCGGCGCGTGCTCAAAGCAGATCTGGGACGCGGCACGGAGGCTTTCGTTATGGGTGTGCCGGCGGAGCACAGGCTCCCACTGCGCGCTTATCACGCCGCTTTGATCTTCAAGAACGGCGTGCCGGTTGGCTATTACGAGGGACTGTCTATTTTTGAGCGGATGGAAAGCGGCTTCAATCTTTACTACACATTTCGCGAGGGTGAGACCGCCTGGCTTTACGCGCGCATCTTGCGTCTGATGCGCCAACTGTTGGGCACGAACGTTTTCTCGATCGATCCATATCAGGTGGGACACGAGAACGAGGAAGGGATCGAATCAGGGGCGTTCTGGTTTTATCGCAAGTTGGGCTTTCGTCCGGTGCGGCCGGATTTGATGAAGTTAGCGCTGGCGGAAGAACGTAAGCTGTCGGCCGATCCGCGCCGACGCACTTCAGCAAGGACTCTGCGAAAACTCGCGGCGGGGCACATGTTATATGAACCGCCCGATACCAGTGCGGGCGAGCGCGCGAGCGACCGGGCGGGCAAATGGGATCGGTTTCAGATCCGGAATGTTGGACTTGCGGTGCAGCAGCGCATGGCCCGCGAGTTTGGCGGCGACGCACAAAAGATCCGCGCGCACTCGGTGGATTTCGTGGTGCGTACTTTGGGATTGCGATCGCAAAACTGGTCTGAAGCGGAGCGGTCCGCTCTTGAAAATCTGGCGCTCGTGCTCGCAATGATTCCCATCGACCGCTGGGAAATCCGCGAGCAGCAACTTGCCGCTCGGATTATCCGAGCGAAAGCGGGCCGCGATGAAGCGCTTTATCTCAGGCTTATGCAAGAGCATTCGCCTTTGCGCGCAGAGATGATTCGGTTGGGATCTTGATGGGTGGGAACTTGTCGGCCCGCAATACAGAACCTACCATCGCGGCTCTGCCGCCTGATGTGCGGAAAGGCTATGCCTTTCCGGAAGGCGTTTCTAAATTGTCCGAGGCTATGCCTCGGAATCAGAGGTGGAGCCTCAGAAGAACGAGTCAGCCCGGTCGGAAAGTCGAAGGCTTTCCGCACATCAGGCGGCAGAGCCGCTGAGTAGGCAGACTGCCAGTCTGTGGAAGCTGCTTGCGCTACCTGACGCTAGATAGGCGCGACGTCCAGCGCCCGAATATAGTCACGATACAGTTCGTTGTAATGGCGCAGGGAAACCTCGAGCGCTTCCACCAGTTGATCAACATCGGAAGGATTGATGACGAGATTGACGTTGTGCAGGAAGGCCGCGTGCAGATCCATCGTGCGTACACCTGAAGTCAAATAAACAAAGAACAGCCGGCGCCGTTCGGACGGCCGCATCAAACGGACTTCGCGCGTGATGAACGCCACGCCCTGCTCGATCGGGTCGAAATTCGCGTCGAGAATGACGATGTCCATACGCTCTTCGCGCATCCGTCCCAATCCCTGGGGCATGTTCTCTGCGACGAAAACGTCGTAGTCCTGATCAGCCAGCGGCCGCGCAATGACTTCGCGATAAGCCGGACTGGCACAAACCAAAACTTTGCGGCGATCCCATGCCGGCCGGGTCCTGCCGCGGCCGACGGTGGACACACCGTCGGACTGGCGCATGGCGTCAGCCAGAAGTTTCGCCAGGTCGTTCAGTCCCGGCAGTGCGCCGCCCTGGTTGACGGTAGCTGCGTCCAATGCTTCACGGGTCGGTCTGAACATCGGCGCGGTGGCCGGACGTTCAAAAGGCGTCCGAGTTAGAACCGGAGAGACGTCTGACGAAGTCTCCGCTTCGGGATGCGCAAGTTCAGCGGATGCCGGCTGGACGTTGACGCTGGTCTGGCACTTGGGACAGCGAACAGTAAACGGGCGCGATGGAGCCTTGGCTTCGTCCAGTTGCAAACGCGCTTCACATTTCGAGCAGATGAGAACCATGGTTGTCTTTCACGTAACCTGGGCTGGCTTTGAGTTACTCATTAAGGCTGAACGCGAACGGCTGATGCGAAGACTGGTTCGCGACGGTTTCCGATTGGCTGCGGATGAAATCTTCTCCGGAAGTCAGACCCTTAAGCGAAAGCAGAAGGTTGTTCTGATTTGTCGCGAAGCCGATGCCGTCTTCAACCGTAATGACCTTGCTTTCAATCAAATCTTTGATGACGCTGTCAAAGTCCTGCATCCCGTCGAGCTTTCCGTCACGCATCGCGTCGAGCAGTGACTTGCCCTCAGCCTCTCCGTTCTCAATGTATTCGCGGGTGCGCGGTGTCGATCCCAAAATCTCGACTGCCGCGATGCGGCCGCGAAAGTCAGCCCGCGGAATCAGACGCTGAGACAGAATGTAGCGAAAAGTTTGCGCCAGGCGCGTACGAATAACCGGTTCTTCATTCTTCGGGTACAGACCGATGATGCGGTCAATCGTTTTTGAGGCGTCGATTGTGTGCAGGGTAGAGAGCACGAGGTGTCCGGTCTCAGCGGCTTCGAGCGCGATCTCGGTCGTTTCGTAGTCGCGCATTTCGCCGATCAGAATCACCTTGGGAGCCTGGCGCAGGGCTGCGCGCAGGGCCGAGGGAAAGTCCTTCGTATCGTGGCCAACCTCACGCTGATTTATGGTTGAGTTCTTATGCGTGTGCAGGTATTCAATCGGATCTTCGATCGCCACTACATGATAGTGCTTCGATTCGTTGATGACGTCGATGACTGCGGCCAGCGTCGAGCTCTTGCCCGACCCGGTAGGCCCCGTGATCAGGACCAGGCCGTTTCGCAGTTCGGCAATCTCCGCCAGTTGCGGCGGCAAACCCAAAGAACCAAGCGTCGGTATGTCCGTCGGAATGACGCGCATCACGATCGAATACACACCGCGTTGCTGAAAGATGTTGCAGCGAAAACGCGCGCGCGAAGGAAGTGAATAACTAAGGTCGGCAGTACCTGTCTGCACGAGCCGTTCCGCCGCCTCGGAATTCTCCTGCAGCAGCGTCATGGCAATGATTTCGGTTTGATAAGGAGTCAGCTTTTGCATGCCCAGCGGCTGGACGGGTGTCAGCTTTCCGTTGATCTCGACCTGAGGCAGTTGACCAACTGAAAAGTTGAGGTCGCTGATCTTGTCAGAGACCATTAGCATGCGTTCGATGACAGGTGGCAGATCGAAGAAGCTCATGCCAGGCGGCGCTCCATTCTGATAAGAGAGGATTCGAGTTTGGGTTAAGGTGAGGGTCCTGAGAGACCTGCCGCACGATTCACGGCAGAACCATTCTCGCTGATGGCACCGCTAAACGCAAGCAAAAAATGTTTAACCCGCGCTTGAATTGCTGTTCGGGGTCGAGGTCAGGGTTAGCATTTTGCTCATATTTTCCACGATCTTCGTCGGATCGGCTATCAACTCAGCGATCATGGCCACGGCGTCCGCCCCGGCTTTGAGCACCTCATGGACGTTTGCGAGCGTGATGCCCCCAATGGCTACCAAAGGCAGAGAGCCTTTGATGGTCCCAACTTCCCACAGCGCGACCAGGCCGGCGACCGGATCGGGATTCTCTTTAGTTAAGGTCGGGAAGACTGGGCCGAAGGCAAGGTAATCGACTGGCAACGCGGCCGCGAGTTTCGCTTGGGCGATATTGTGGGTCGAGAATCCGATGATGGCTTCGGTGCCGAGCAAGCGACGGGCGGCCCCGGCAGGAATATCTGTTTGCCCCAAATGGACGCCGTCGGCCTTAAGGGCGAGCGCAATATCGACACGATCGTTGATAATCAATCTGGCGTTATGGTCGCGCGCAACCTGGAGGGCAGCCGCGGCTTCGCGATAGAACTCGCGCGGTGCGGCATGCTTGTCACGCAATTGAATCAGCGTCGCGCCGCCTTCGATTAGCCGCGCAACCTGCTCGGCATGCGACAGCCCCGAACGCTGAGTATCGGTAATCGGATATACTTTTGGCAGGTCCAGGCTCACGCGATTGGGCTATGATTGATCACAATGCGCGATAAGCAAACCCCGAGTCTTGATGAAGATGAGTCGTCGCCGGCCCGCGACGAAGAGTCTACGCACGAGACGAGCGAGACGCCCAGGAGTTATTACTACGACGATGCAACCGGCTATGAGATCTACAAAGAGGAAACAGATATCGATGAACAATCCGAAAGCACCTGACGAGGAAGGTCGTTAGACTTCCTGTTTTCCGATAAGCGCCTGCGGTTCCTTACAAGCTCTGCAAAAAATCCAGCACCAGAGGAACTGTTGCTTCCGGCATCTCTTCCTGCGGCACGTGCCCGCATTGATCGATCCATTTCAAAGTCGAATTCGGAATAGCTTGATCCAAAAGGTCGCCAACTATCGGGTTGATGATCTGGTCCTGCTTGCCCCAAATAATCAGCGTTGGCACGTTGATGTCTTTGTACTTGGCTACGAGTTCATCGCTGTTTGGTGGAATGATTTGCTTTCCAGTTTCCAGCAGCGCGTGTTTTCCGCCCGGCGATGCGATGGGCGCGGCGTAGGCTTCAATTTGCTCTGGGGTGATCTTTTTAGGGTCGTAGTAAGCCATCTTGAGAATGCTCTTGGCCATGCACCTGGCCGGCGTCAGATAAATTGCCGCCGCGCCGAGAATCGGGATCCCGAGCAGTTTCACGTAACCCGGAATGTATTCCTTGTAGGCTCCGGCATCGATCAGAACCAGCGAACGCAGTCGCCCGGGCTCTTTTTTAAGGAGCATGATCGAGAGCAGCAACGAGAGCGCTCCGCCAAAAGAATTTCCAATCAACGTCAGGTTCTTCAGATCATGATCCAGGATGAACTTGTAAATCAGATCCGCGTGATCCCTGGCTGAATAGCGAGAATCCGGCGGCTTGGGCGAACTCCCCGAGCCCCTCAAATCGATCAAAATGAGTTGGTAGTTCTTTGATAAAGGATCGACGAAGTTTCGCCACGAAAACAGGCTGGCGCCGAAACCGTGGATGCAGAGTACCGGATTACCCGCGCCGTACATTTGGTGATGCAGTTCGATGGGGGTTGATGGATTTGGGTCGCTCATGCGGGCCGCCCTCCTTGTGGGAATTGTCGAGAATCGCGCAGAGGGTATCCGATCGCGACCGTGGGTGCCAAGGATTATCAGAGAAAAGGTGGTTGTGTTAATTGGGCCGGGTCGCGGGTGAAGCACGGGAGTGACTTCTTCCCGGGAAACTCGTAGACTTCCGGCAGTTCCCCCGGGAGGATAAATCGATGGACCGAAGAGTCTTGTGTTCTTCGCTGATCTTGTGTTCGCTCCTGGTTCCCATAGTCGGTCAGCAACCGCAGAAACCCCAGCAACCGCCGCCGCCGCCGCAGCAGTCTGCTTCAAAGCAGCAGAGCCCACCTCGCGACGATGACCAGGATGTGGTTCGAATCACCACGAATCTCGTGCAGGTGGACGTCGTGGTAACGAAAGACGGCAAGCAGGTCACCGACCTCAAGCCGGAGGACTTCGAATTATTCGAAGACGGACGCCCACAAAAGATCACGAACTTCTCGTACATTTCCAACGTTCCCGGCACCGCGTCGAGTAACGCACTGGCGCCATCAGCAAAAGATAAGGGCACTCCGATCGTCCCTACCCCGGTGCATCCGCATGACGTCAGACGCACCGTCGCGTTCGTGGTTGACGATCTGGGAATGTCAAACGAGAGTGTCGCCCAGACGCGGCACCAATTGCGCAAGTTCGTCGACGAACAACTACAGCCGAATGATCTAGTCGCCATTATCCGCACCGGTGGCGAAGTGGGCGCGCTCCAGCAGTTCACTACGGACAAGCGACTGCTCCACAGCGCCATTGAACACCTCAAGTGGAATCATTGTAGCCGGACAGGCGTTAATGTTTTCAGACCCGCGACCTCGGGGCTGCTCGGCGCGCTCGACGGCGTTCCGTGCGGTGGCCAAGCGCTAGCGGGGACTATGCGGACCCTCCGGTTCGTCCTGCAAGGCATGCGCGAGCTACCCGGCCGCAAGTCGATGGTCCTTCTCTCGGACTACATACCGATTCAGGAGCAGGAGCCTGGCCCCACTCTCGGCGGGACCGCTAGTGCCTTCAATTCCACCATTAGTTATGCGGCGTTGTTGCAGCGAGTCGCTGAACTGGCGATCCGTGGGTCCGTCGTGATTTACGCCGTCGACACGCGCGGACTGGCATATACAGGCCCCACTGCAGCGGACAAGTTCTCTGGAACAGCTCGGGAGATCACGAATCAGATCCAGGCAAGCCTTAGCAGTCGTTCGCAAAGCCTGCTGGCGGGCCGCGAGGGAAGTGACCTGATTGCCCGCCAGACAGGTGGATTTCTGGTTCGCAACTCCAATGATTTTGGGATCGAGCGGGTGATGGACGATCAGCGAGGCTACTATCTCATCGGCTACCGGCCCGGGGACCAGACCTTCAACCGCCGTTTTCATCACATCAAAGCGCGGGTCAAGCGCGGTGGGCTCACGCTCCGCACGCGAGACGGCTTTTACGGCGTCACTGAAGACGAAGCACGTCTGCCCCAGCTCGTGAGTCGCGATAAGATGAACCTTGCGCTGATGTCGCCCTTCGGCGGAAGTGACATCAACCTGCGGTTGACCACGTTCTTTGCCAACGAAGCGCCCGCGGGTTCTCTCCTGCGTTCGTTCCTCTATCTTGACGCGCGCGATCTCACCTTTATCGATAACCCCGACGGCACGCATGCGGCGACGTTGGCTTTGAGCAGCGTCGTGTTTGGCGACAATGGGAAAGTTCTGAGCCAGCAGGATCTAAGCGCCACTCTCCGGCTCAGTCAAAAATTTTACGAGCGGGCCCAGCGCGAAGGGATCGTCTATAGCTTCGACATGCCGGTCAAAAACTTCGGGGCCCTCCAATTCCGCGTCGCCGTTCGTGATCAAGCGTCTTCGCGCATCGGCGCTGCCGGGCAATTCGTCGAGGTTCCCAACCTCCTCAAGGATCAGCTGGCGCTGTCGGGAATCGTCATCCATAACGATGATAAGTCGCAGTCACAGCCGTCATCGAATGGCCCGGCAAGGCCGGATGAGGGAGACACTACGGCTGGTCCGGCAGTGCGGCAGTTTCATCAGGGCGCTAATCTCATCGGTGTCTACGCCGTCTACAACGCTCTGCTCGACAAGACCACGCATCTACCCCGACTGACGACGCAGACTCGCATCTTTCGCGACGGTAAATCGATTTTCACCGGTGAAACGACGCCGCTCGACGTTGCTGGGCAAACAGATCTGCAACGCTTGATCGCCGGCTCCCGGCTCTACGTGGGCCCCGACTTGTCGCCTGGCGACTACGTGCTTCAGATCATAGTTGAAGACCGCCTCGGCAAAGAAAAGTCCCGCCTGGCGACGCAGTGGATAGATTTTGAAGTAGTCAAATAGACTGGTGCAGAAGCCCGACCGTGAGGGAGGGCGTCTCTTGAGCGTCACACATTATTCAAGATCGAGAGAGCATTCCCTTCAAATATCCTCTGCTTCTCGTCTTCCGGAATGTCCAGGCTTTCAATTGACGACACGGCGCGATCGATCGAGCCGAGCAGGTGTGGATAGTCGCTGCCCATGACCATGTGATCCGCGCCGATCATTTCGCGCACCATATTCAACATGTGCGGATTGAAATTGACAGTGTCGTAATAGAGTCGTTTCAAATAGACGCTCGGCAGTTCATCGATCTGCGCGCGACATTCCGGAAAATCACGCCAGCCGTTGTCCATGCGCTCCATCAAGTAAGGCACCGCGCCGCCCAAATGCCCGACGATCCAGCGAATGTCGGGAAACTCGCGCAGCATTCCGTCAAAGCACATGCGCGCGACCGCGAGCGTAGTGTCGAACGTGAAACCGATGATTGGGCCCAGGACGTACTCGCGGAAAGGTTCAGTGTTCGCCGGCAGCATCGGGTGCAGCAGAATGCACAGCTTCAGGCGATTCGCTTCGGCAAAGAACGGACGATACTCGGGCGAGGTGAGCGGCTTGCCGCCGATGTTGCTCAACAAGATCACGCCATTCAGTTTCAATTCATCGATCGCCCGATGCAGTTCGGCGAGCGCGGCGTCAGGAGCGTCCATCGGGATTGACGCGAAACCTTTGAATCGCGTCGGATGTTGCGCGATCAATTCAGCGTACGCGTCGTTCGTCATGCGCGCGATTTCGGGTTGATGGCGCGCGTCGGTAAAGAAAACGTTGGGCGTGGACAGTGAAATGACTTCCACGTCGATGCCCACGCGATCCATGTCTGCGAGGCGCAGGGCGACATTGGTCATCGGCGGCGTGACGCCAAAGAAGCGCGCTCCGCGATACTTGATGATCGTCTGGCCTGATGGACTCTTGTCGAAAGAGAATTCGGAAGGAAGCTCGCGAATTCTGTCGAAGTAGACTTCCGGATAATAGTGCGTATGGAGATCGAGTTTGCGTCCAGTCAAGGGATTTCTCCGAATGATTTTGGATTAAGCAGCGCGGGCATTATGTAAGGACTAAGCAGGACTGGCAAGTCTCAGCCTGTCCGAAACCCGCCGCGCGGGGGTTACGCTAAATGAGTGGTGGGGGCAAGCAGTGCATCACCATTGAGTTCGCCGCCAGTGGTAAAGTGCTGAGCAGCAGGATCAAGTAGCCGCTTCAATCAATTCTACCCTCCAAACTTATGATTCGTGCGCCCGGTGGCGGATTAATTGCTTCCCCTTTCAGGGCCGCGCTGGCAATCCCAAGGTTGGCCATCAGTCGCAACTCAGGCCGTTCGATCTGATCGGCGGCTGACCGCGCGCGATCAAAGTCCAGACGCGCCAGCATAGTAAGAGCCCGATTCAGATTGCCTACCAGGTTCCCCAACATATTGGAGCCCGACGTAATCCATTCGCCGTCTTTCAGGTAGTGGGCGTCGAATCCATCCAGCACCGTCGCCGCCGCGATCAGCGCATTGATTCTGATGATAAGCGGTTGCACGATGGCAAAACTCTGATCCGGATCCAGTGAAGCATAGCTTTGTGCCAGTGTTAACTGGGCTCCCATCTGACCGGGATCTGGCGGCGCCGAATCAGCCGCAGCCCTTGCTTCATTGAGCAGTTCCAAGGCGCCTTTCTTGTCGCCCTTGCTTGCCAGAACGGTGGCCAGCCGGACCAGCACTTGAACTCGCCGATCCACCTGCTTCATTCGACTGAGCACCTGCCGAACATCGGTGATCTTGTCCTGGCTGATCGCCATCTCCAGCGACTGATTGTCGACTTGGGCCAGCATCTGTTTACGCTGCACGGGATCAGAGATCAAATCCGTAATGATCTGCCGGGCGCGGGTGGCGTCACCACTCCCCAGAGCTTTCCACGCGGCTTGCGAGTAAATCTGAACCTGAAGTTCCGCGGAGTATCTGGGTGCCAGCGCGAGAATGTCTTCGACCGTTCCGTCCTGGGCGGCTCTGTTCAGCTCCTGATACATCCTCAAGCTGGGATCGAAACTCCGTTCCGCATTTTGCGACCATTGTCGCACCGCCGCGGTGCGAGCCGGGGCGTACTTTTCGATCTGCGGCATCAGCGACTGCAACTGGGTATAGACATTCTGGGCGACGTTGATGCTGATTTGGTCCGTGGGTGTGATGGTCAGGGCTGAGTTGATCAGCGTGCCGATCAAATCTTTATAAGTATCTTCATTAGCCTGGGGTGGTTGAAACCAGAGGAGATTCCAGGCGGGCTCCGCGAGTTCGTAATTTCCCTCCAGGTCTTCGCTCTTGATCTGGTCAACCATTTCTTTGTAGAGGCCTTGGGCCGATCGAGGATCTTTTCTTTGCAGTTCATTAAGCAGGCCGATCAGGCCGTACGAAACGCCGCGCGGCAGAGTGGCGCGGGCCAGTTCGAGACCGCGGGCGGGATTTTGTTTGGCTATCACCCCCGCCAGACGCAATTCCAGGTTGGTTTCCGTGTCGGCATACCACTTTGCGCGTGGATCGGTCGCAGCCCCCAAGCGGGACGCGCGGAGAAATGACAGGGCAGCATCAGGATCGTGTGCTGCCAGGCGAGTGACTATGTCCGATCGCTGCTGGCTAATCCACATGAGCTGCTGATAGACGTCCGCATCACTTAAGTCGATATTGGCGACGACGTTGATCAGGTCGTCGGACGCAGTCTTAAAAAGAGCGCGGGCGCGTTTTTCGTCATGGATCCAAAGCAGATCGGCAATCAGGCATTCGGCTCGAATTCGATTCGACGGCGCGTGCAGACTGGTGACTTGTTCAGAGATCGTCTCCAGCAGGTCAAGGGCCTTCTTCTCAATAGCCGGCGTGGGTTTTTCATCTCGCGGAGGTGCGCCAACAAATTCCTGCGCCAGAGCAGGGCGGGAAAGAACCAGCAGGAGAAGCGACAGGACAACCAGAGCCAGCCGTCGAAACATGGCAATTTCCTTTCTTGTGGGCGAGACCAAATGCTGACCAGGGACTGAGTTAGTTCACCATTGGAACGGATAAGCCACTATGGTCTTGCAGGG
This sequence comes from Blastocatellia bacterium, assembly GCA_003168335.1. Classification (GTDB taxonomy): domain Bacteria; phylum Acidobacteriota; class Blastocatellia; order Pyrinomonadales; family Pyrinomonadaceae; genus UBA11740. Next base: position 246,946 of record PMSM01000003.1, read on the forward strand.
GCATTTGGTCGAAACGCATAGGGAGCGAGCCGGACCCATTCTAGATCAACCTGAGCAGTATCGCAGCACTCGATGGGTGTTTCGCTCGCGTGATTCGAATTGATTGGAGGCAGGAAGCGACCCGGGAGTTTGCCGCCATCCGAATTAGCGCTTCGGCTAGTTGGTCCGGGTAGTGTCCGAATCTGGATTTCGTGTTTCTTTCAACTTCGCCAGAGCGATCCACGAAAACACACGAAACCGCACAAACAAAGACCCATTTACCGCTTCGTGTTGTTTCGTGGATCGTTTGCCTGGCAACCCGATCTCTCAAATTTGAACGCCACTAGTTCGTCGCGCTTTGAGTATTGCTGGCCAAATTAATAGACTAGGGGCGTGAGCTCGAAAGACGTTCAAACGATTCTCGATAAGACTCTCGGCGGAGCGCGGCTGAATGCTGAAGCATGCACGGCGTTGCTCGAGTCATATGACGTGGCGCGCATCGGCTTGGCCGCTGACGAGATTCGGCAGCGACGCCACCCGGACAACATCGTCACCTACATCATCGATCGCAACATCAACTACACGAATGTCTGCAATGTGGTGTGCACGTTCTGCGCGTTCTATCGCCGGCCCGGCGCGCCCGATACTTACGTGCGGACAATCGACGAAATCTGCGCGAAGATTGACGAGACGATTGCGCTCGGCGGCACGGGCGTTCTGATGCAGGGCGGACTGCACCCGGACTTTGGCGTTGAATGGTACGAAGATCTGCTGCGCACCTTGAGCGCGAAGTACCCCGGTTTTCAGTTGCATTGCTTTTCGCCGCCCGAGATTCACAATCTCCACCTGATCTCCGGTCTGGATTACGAAACGATAATGGGGCGTTTAAAGGAAGCAGGGCTGTACAGTTTGCCGGGTGGAGGCGCAGAGATTCTCGATGATGAAGTGCGCCAGCGCGTCGCCACGAAATGCACTACTGATGAATGGTTGGCGGTGATGCGAGCCGTCCACAAGGTCGGTTTAAGATCGAGTGCCACGATGATGTTCGGCATCGGCGACCGCATTGAACATCGTGTGCGCCACTTGCAACGCATACGCGACTTGCAGGATGAAACCGGTGGCTTTACTGCATTCATTCCCTGGACGTTTCAACGCGAGAACACTGCACTCGGCCGACGGATCAAGGACGAACCAACCGGGATCGACTACTTGAAAATGCTGTCAGTGTCGCGCTTATTTCTGGACAACATCGAGAACTTGCAATCGTCCTGGTTGACGCAGGGATTAAGGTTGGGACAGGTGGCGTTGCGATTTGGGGCGAACGACATGGGCTCGATCATGATTGAAGAGAATGTGGTGTCAGCGGCGGGGGCGCACAATCGCTCGGACGAGAAGGAGTTGCGCTATTTGATTAGCGAGGCGGGATTCATTCCCCAGCAGCGAGACATTCTCTATCGACACGTCAATCGACCGGAAGCGGTAACGCCCGCGCCAGTGGCCGTCGCCGCGTTAAGCTGATTTCGAATCTCGCTTTAGGTGCCGCTCTTTTAGCCCTCCCTGGGGGTTGGGCTTCTGCCTCGGCTGCTGACCATGTTCCGAAACCTCAACCATCAGCGGTTCAAACTTGGAAGCATTAACCAGCAGACCGGTTCCCTCGGCGGTGGGTCTCACTTTCGAAAGCAACACGCGGCTAATTCGTCGCGGAATAAGCAAGGGAGCGACCGTCACGACTGACTCTGCCAGCGCGACGATATCGCCGCCGCCGCGCCAGTGTTCGCGCACGATCCGGTCGTCGGTGCGATCGATCAATCGCAGGACCGTCAGCGAGATTAGAAACAGATCATCCACCTGTCCCACGAACGGAATCATGTCGGGAATGAAATCGAACGGGATGATGAAGTAGATCAAGGCGGCGGCAAACAATGCACGCTCAGTTCGCGGCACGCGCGGGTCCACCATCAACTTAGCGCACAGAATGATCATGTTGGGAAGAAACATGAGCAGGTTCTTCATCCGGCTTTTGAGTTCCAATTTAGACATGGTCGTTAGTCAGTAGTTAGTTGTTAGTCGCTGGTTGCCTGTTCGATAACCTGATTCAGCACTGGTCCCAGAGTCTAGCCGACCGTTGCTTAGCCTAGCAAGCTTTCGGGCTGACGCATCTCGTGATAAATTTGCGGTCGATTACTGAAGGTCTGAACCGCCCGTACACGTCAATAAACCTGGGCCACTGACTACTGACCATTAACAACTGACTACTTACGTGAGCATTCTCGATCAAATTCGCCAACGCGCTGCTGCGAAACCGCAACACATCGTGCTGCCCGAGGGGGAAGATCCGCGTACGGTGGTGGCCGCCGCCACTGCTGCGCGCGAACGGCTCGCGCGCATAACCATTCTCGGCGATGAAGAGAAGGTCCGCGCCGCTGCCCGGCAGGCCGGGGCCGATCTCGGCGGGGTAGAACTAATCGATCCCGCGCTCTCCGGCGATCTCGAAAAAATGGTGGCGCTGCTTTACGAGGCGCGGCGCGCCAAGGGCATGACCATTGACGAGGCCCGCAACGCGCTGCGAGATCCGCTTTACTACGGCAACCTGCTGGTGCGAGCCGGTCGCGCCGACGGTTCAGTAGCGGGCGCGACGAACACCACTTCGCATACCGTGCGGGCCGCCCTTCATTGCATCGGCGTGCGCCCGGGCTTAAAACTGGTGTCCAGTTTTTTCCTGATGGCCCTGCGCGATCAAAGTCTCGGTCACAACGGCGCCATGATCTTCGCCGATTGCGGTGTGGTGATCGAACCCAGCGCCGCCGACCTGGCCGAGATCGCCATCGCTTCGGCTGACTCTTGTCGGGCATTGCTCGGCGCAGAGCCGCGCGTCGCCATGCTCTCGTTTTCGACCAAAGGCAGTGCGCATCATCGTCTGGTTGATAAAGTAGTTGAAGCGACGCGCACCGTTCGCGCTCGCGCGCCGGAGATCGAGATTGACGGTGAGTTGCAAGGCGACGCCGCGCTCGTGCCCGCAATCGCCCAATCGAAAGCGCCCGGATCAAGCGTGGCCGGCCGGGCCAACGTTCTGATCTTTCCCGACCTGCAATCCGGCAACATCGCTTACAAATTAACCGAACGGCTCGCCGGCGCGACCGCGATTGGACCTATCCTACAAGGGCTGGATGCACCGGCAAACGATCTTTCACGGGGTTGTAAGGCGGAAGACATCGTCGACGCAATTGCGATCACGGCCGTTCAAGCCCAGGCGCGAAAAGCGGCCCGCTGAAGCGCCGAAACCGCTGGTTACTGAAAGTTGTTGGGCCGGCGAGCAGATAGACTCGTCGAATATCACGTCATCAGGCAACTCATCCCAAGCGGGGCGAGCATCCAACATCCGCACTCAACGAATTGCCCCGACCGAGGTGAATCACGCTTTGTACCGATCACTGTTTGCTATCTTCCTATTAGTTCTGATTTTCTCTGTATCCGTTCGTTCATCCGCGCAGACCTCAAAAGCAAAACCTTCGCCCACTCCTCCCGTCGAACCAAAACCCGAAGGCCAGGAGACGGTGAAGGTCTTCACTGAAGAAGTGCGCTTGCAGGTAGTAGCTCTCGATCAATATGGACATTTTGATCCGACGCTGGAAGTGGATGACGTGCTCGTACTTGAGGACGGCGTGGCGCAGCAGATTCGAAGCATTCAACGTCTGCCGGTTAACGTTCTCTTGCTGCTCGATACGGGTAATCAACTCGGTTTGAAAAACACAAATACTACGAGCGCGGTTGCTCTGCGACTCATTTCCGGCATTCACGATGGCAATCGAATAGCAGTGATGCAGTTTGCGAATCGACCAGAGCTTTTGCAAACCTGGACCACAGATAAAGCGGCACTCGCGAAAGTCCTCAAGACGAAAGTGAACTCAGGCAAGAGCAGCCGACTGGCAGACGCCATCGCGGCGGCAAGCGATCAGTTCAAAGATACTCCGGCGGGCACGCGTCATATCGTCTTGATCACGGATGGCGTCGATACGCCGGGCGGCCGAGTCACAATGGCGAACGCCTTGAAACAACTGAATTCGATACAGGCAAGCGTGCACATCATCAGCTACACGGTGTTGGCGCGGCAGACTCTTCAAACTCAAACCAAAGTGATCCGTGGCGGCGACGGCGTGCAGCGCGATGCCAACCCTGCCAGCAATCCCGTGGCCAACGGCGATCCCACGCTGCCGCCCGGTACCACTCGTACACCTGGTTTCAAAATTGCGACGATTGATACGGATGTGGCGATGCGGCGGAAACGCAAAGAATACGAACGCGCCATACGCGCGAGCGAAACGCAGCTTTCAGCTATCGCCGAGGAGAGCGGTGGACAGATTTTGCTTCCGGAGAAGACGGACGATCTACTAAGCGAGGCAGAAAGCGTGGCGCGCGATATCGGATCACAGTACGTTGTCACTTATCGTCCAACTCGTTCGCTCGCCTTAGCGAAACCCGGGGAATATAGAAAAACAGAAGTCGCTTCGAGGCGCGTCGGTTTGTACTTGCGGAGCCGGCGAGGCTACATCGTGACCAATCCTCAATAGGAAACACAGAGTCTAAATCGCTTAGGTGGGTTAAGCTTGCGACACATACTATTTTCAATCGTCCTATTGGTTCCGCTTTTATCGGGGCCCAATTCGTATGCTCAGAACAGGCCACAACTCAAGTCAGCACCTTCGCCAACTCCGAAGGTAGAACCAAAATCCGAAAGCCAGGAACCGGTGAAGATATTCACCGAAGAGGTGCGACTCCCAGTCGTCGCCATGGATACCTACGGCCATTATGATCCGACAGTCGTGGTCGATGACGTCCTCGTGCTGGAAGACGGCGAGCCCCAGCAAATCAAGAGCGTGCGTCATATTCCGGCTAACGTACTGTTGATTCTGGATACCGGTGGGGACTCGAATGGCCTCGGCGGGTTGTCGAAGAAAACCAGCACGACCCGCGACGTTGCGCTCCGGCTGATCTTGCGGTTGCGGCAAGGCGATCGGATTGCCGTTCTCCAATCATCCAATCAAGCCGAATTGATTCAGCCGTGGACCGATGACGTCGACCAGGTCGTGCACGTGCTTAAGACCAAGCTGTTTGCGACTAAGCGCTCGCGTATTCTCGAAACGATGACCAAAGCGGCGCAGGTGCTTTCCGATCAGCCCGAAGGCAGCCGTCATGTAATTTTGATAACTGACGGAGTCGAAAGTCCCGGGGGAAAAGTTAACCTCGACGACGCGATAAAACGGTTAGTTGAGGCGCGCGCCACGGTGCACATCATCAGCTACACGGAATTTGTCCGACAGACCGACGACAAGCAGCCTTCAAAGATCACCACCGGACAACGCCCGGTCTCTTCTGATCCAATAGCAGCCAACGATCCAACGCTGCCGCCTGGGGTGACCCGCAGCCCGTCTTTCGGCGCGGGTATCAGGTTCGACCCGGCGATGCGTAGAGTGCGAAAAGCCTACGAAGCCGAGACGAAAAAGAGCGAGAAGTGGTTGACAGAGCTGGCCGATGAAACCGGAGGCCGCATCTTTCTGCCGAAATCAACCGATGAGATGATTGCCAAAGGCGAAGAAGTCGCGCGCGACATCGGCGCCGAATACGTAGTTACTTATAGACCCACGCATTCGCTCGCAGAGGCCAAACCTGGAGAATATAGAAAAGTAGAAGTTGCTTCGAGGCGGGTTGGTTTGTATCTGAGAAGCCGGCGCGGCTATGTGGTGCCTAATAATCAATAGATCAAAGGGACCGTGGTCGTAAACATAGTGCTAAGTTCAGAGTTCAAGCTTTCGGCTTGCTTACCTTTGAATCGCCAGCCTAAAGGCTGAACTCTAAACTTCACTAACTGCTAAACTTACTAACTGATTGGTGCATTCAACTGTGACTCGATAGCGGAAGCGACGGGCTGCCATTCGGACTCTGCCGGTTTCCGCATCAGCGATCGACGCCGTAATTCGTCCCAATCTTCTTTAGGCACTCGGTGGAAAGCCTCGACAACCTTCGGATCAAACTGACGGTTAGCCCATTCCTCTAACTCCTGTGACGCGGCCTCGTAGGGCCGGCCCTGGCGATACACACGATCACTGGTGATGGCATCAAACGCGTCCGCGACCGAAAAGATGCGGGCGCAAATATCAATCTCCTCAGCTTTCAATCCCAGCGGATAGCCTGAGCCATCCCACTTTTCATGATGCTGAGCAACCACCCGGGCCGGGCCTTCCAGGAACTTAATACCGCGCAAAATCTGTTGGCCATGCGTGGGATGTTCGCGCATCCGTATCCATTCTTCATCCGTTAGTTTAGCGGGCTTGCGCAGGATTGCATCGGGCACACCGATCTTTCCGATATCGTGGAGTAGTGAACCGAACTCCAATGCTTTCATCTGCGGTGCGGTCAATCCGTACTCGCGGCCCAGTCTCAAACTGAAAGTCACGACGCGTTCTGAATGTCCATGGGTCTCGGCATCGCGCGCTTCCAGCGCGGCAGTCAAGGCCTGCAAGGTTGAGCGGTACGCGTTCTCGAGCGAATCGAGCGCCTGATCCAATTCAGCCGTGCGCTGATCGACCAACTCTTCCAAATGATTTTCGTAGCGTTGCTTGGCGACCACCAACTCGTGATGCTCAAGCGCCCGGGCTACCGCGGCTTCAGCCTGGCGGAGGTCGAAGGGCTTCATCAGATAATCGAACGCTCCCAAACGAAGCGCGTTAATGGCGCTCTCGATCGTCTGCATCCCGCTGATCATTACGATGACCGTGTCAGGAGAAACGACCTTCACGTGCGGAATCATCTCGAGGCCGCTCATCCCGCTCATGGTGATATCGCTAATCACCAACTCGTAATTCATATTCCGGAGTTGAGTCAGGGCTTCTTCCGCGGACGCTGCCTCGGTGCACTGGTACGTGTCACCCAGCAGGTCGCGGAGCACGCCGCGGACTTCGACTTCGTCATCGACAATCAAGAGACGGGGCTGCGCGATTGTTTCAGGCATATTCAAGTAACGGTAGCAGTAGTCTTATCGGTTATAACGTAAGGTAAGCGTTTAGGGTGTTACTCGCCGCGTGAGGGAACGGACGACTGTAGTTCCAGCCAGCCTCAGACTGGCTGGGGAATTGTATAACAAGTGCCCACGATTGGCAAACACTCTTTTACGCGGGCCCGAGGCGCGCCGTTTGGCGAGTTTTTAGGCGGTTTTGGGGCCGAGGCGGTCGAGCCCGGCGGGCGGGTGAAGTTGACGGTATCCACTTGCTAACCTAAAATGGCCTGACAGTTTCACGCTTTCAAGAATGCCGGAGTGGCGAAATTGGTATACGCACCAGGCTCAAAATCTGGCGAGGTTCACTCCTCATGTCGGTTCGAGTCCGACCTTCGGCACCAATCTTCCGGTTTCTTTCCCTGACATTGTTTTGACGGCTTAGGGGCATCTGTTATCGTGCGGATCGTGGCGATGCAAGCGACGATAGGTGCAGTCGGGGACCGGGATCGCAACGTCGATCTGTCCTCGCGATCACCTGGTCCGCCGCTGAAGTGGGCCGGCGGTAAGCGTTGGCTGGTGCCACACATTGGGCCACGCTGGCGCGCGCATCAGAAGCGTCGTTACGTCGAGCTGTTTTGTGGCGGGTTGGCGGTTGCGCTGGGTTTGCAGCCGGAGCGCGCCGTGCTGAATGATCTAAATCCTCATCTGATTAATTTCTACGCGCAACTCCGGCGTGGGCTCTCACTGAAGATCGAGGCGCGTTATGACAGTAAGCTTTTCTATGCGCATCGCGCGCGCTTCAATCAGCTCGTCAAAGACGGCGGCGCAAAAACGGGGGAAGCAGCACAGCTCTTCTATTATCTGAACCGCACTTGCTTCAATGGGCTTTGCCGGTTCAATCGGAGCGGTGAATTCAATGTTCCGTTCGGACAATACAAGACGGTCAACTATGCGAATGATCTTACGGTCTATCGCAAGTTGTTCCGCAGGTGGTCATTCACCAACAAGGACCTCGCGAAAGTTTCGCTTGAACCAGACGATTTCATTTATGCGGATCCGCCCTACGATGTCGATTTCACCACCTACAGCGCCGGCGGATTTTCGTGGGACGATCAAGTCCGTACGGCTGACTTGCTGGCAAAGCATCGCGGCCCGGTGCTGCTTTCGAACCAGGCGACGAAGCGTATTGTCGATCTGTACCGACGTCTGAAGTTTGATTTGAAATTTCTGGACGCGCCACGACGGATTAGTTGCAACGGCAATCGACAGACTGCGCGGGAAGTACTGGCGACCAGGAATCTCTAACGGCTTGCGGAAAAAATTTGAGGGCTGCGTGATCCCAGGATCACTCAGCCCTCGATTAGCTAGCAGGGGAAACAATCCCTACGGCACGTGCACATCTCCCGCTGGACTGCTGGGCGGGGCGTCGGGATCGGTGACGGCCTGACCCGCAGGCGAGATGCCGTGCGTCTTGATCTCATGCTGAAGATGCTTTGACATCACGCTGTGGCGGCGACCGTAGAGGAAGTAAATCACCAGGCCGATGAGCAGCCAGATGATTAGCCGATACCAGTTTTCCGCGGGCAGCGAAAACATCAGCAGCAAGCATGTCAGAATCCCCAGAATCGGGACCAGTGGCACAAAGGGTGCGCGGAATGGGCGGTTCGCGTCGGGATTTGTCCGGCGCATGACCAGCACTGCGCCGCAGACAATCACGAAGGCGAACAGAGTGCCGATGCTGGTCATCTCCGCCAGAATACTCAGCGGTATTAGTCCGGCCATCGTGGCGACGAACAGGCCCGTCAGGATCGTCGACTTCCAGGGCGTGCGGAACTTCGGGTGAATGTCGCCAAAGAAACCCTTCGGCACTAATCCGTCGCGCGCCAACGCCAGCATCACGCGTGGCTGGCTGAGCATCATGACGAGGAGCACCGACGTAATGCCCGTCATCGCACCGAAAGCTACGAGATACTGCATCCACGTCAAACCGACTCGCCTGAACGCATCAACGACGGGCGCGTCAATATTAATGTCCTTGGAAGGAACCATTCCCGTCAGCACTCCCGCGACGAGAATGTAGAGGATGGTGCAAATGATCAGAGAGGCGATGATGCCAATGGGCACATCACGTGCGGGCTTTTTCGCTTCTTCTGAGTGAACTGAAACAGAGTCGAACCCGATGTAAGCGAAAAAGATGATGGCCGCGCCGGCAAACATGCCTAAAGGTTGTCCGCCTTCCGCGGTCTTGCCCAAAATTGTGTGGCCGAAGAAGCTGATGCCGGTGTATCCGAACGGCGCAAACGGATGCCAGTTAGCGGTGTGGATGAAGAAGACGCCGATGCCAATCACCATCAGCACGATCACGAGCTTAACCCCCACCATGACCGCGTTGAAGCTGGCGCTCTCTTTGATGCCCTTGACGAGAACGATAGTCAGGATGAACGTGATCAGAACTGCGGGCAGATCGAAGTACGATCCGGTGGCGACAAATCCCGTATGTGGGCATCCCATTCCGACGCTGACACAATAATTGACCGGCGCCGAATGGAAGATGGCAGGAATCTTGGCGGGTATCCATGAAAGCCCCTCGTGAAATATCGGAATGAATTCCTGAAAGTGCGCCGACCAGCCGTGCGCGACCGTTGCCGATCCGACGGCATATTCGAGGATCAAATCCCAGCCGATAATCCAGGCAAAAAGTTCACCGAGTGTGGCATACGCATATGTGTATGCCGAGCCGGCCACCGGCACCATCGAAGCAAACTCCGCGTAGCAGAGCGCCGCAAAGACGCACGCGGTTCCCGCTAACACAAACGAAAGCATCAGCGCGGGCCCGGTGCGATCGTGCGCGGCTACGCCGGTCAGAATGAAAATGCCCGTGCCGATGATCGCCCCGACACCCAAGGCTGTCAGTTGTACCGGCCCGAGAATGCGGCGCAGACGGTTCTCGCCTTTCATCTCTTCGAGCAAAAGGCTGAGGGGTTTTGTCCTAAACAGTTGACTGGCCATTCGTGAACCTCCGCTGGAATCTAAAGACAACTATGAAAACGGAACGATGAATGATGAACGGAAAGCTTTTTAACAACGGACGCAGTTTGATTCATGGATCATCATTCCGCGTTTATCGTGGTTCTAATATTCGCCTTTTGCTTCGGCGGCCTCTGCGGATATCGATCCTTGCTGCTCAGGCATCGGCGTGCCGAAGTGTTTCCAAATGAAGTAAACCGGAATCCCGGTAATCACGATGGCCAACCCTGGCCATGTGGTCGCCGTCTGGTAAATAAAAAGAACGATCAGGATCGCCGAAGCGCCTATGATGTATAGAATCGGGACGAACGGATAACCAAATGCCTTGTAGGGGCGCTCGGCGTCGGGCCGGGTCCGTCGCAAACGAAAGATGCCGGCAATGGTGAGAATATAAAAGATCAGCGCCGCGGATATTACGTAATCCAAAAGGTTGCCGTACAGATTTCCATAACCCGTCACGTGGCCGACAGCGTCGTGCTTAATCGTGCGCGGCAAAACGAGCAGCGCCGCCCAGATTCCCTGAATCACCAGACCCCAGGCGGGCACGTGCTTGTGATTCAATTTGCCTGACTTTTTGAAGAACAGACCGTCGCGGGCCATTGCGTAATACGCGCGCGCACCAGCAAGAATCAATCCGTTGTTGCAGCCAAACGTTGAAATCATGATGGCCACTGCCATCACGACGGCGCCACGGCCCGCAAAGATCACGTTCACTGTATCGGTCGCTACGCGATCCGCGCCCTGAATCTTTTCGAATGGCAACGTCGCCAGGTAGGCGACGTTCGCAAGCAAATACAAGGCGATAACTATCATGGTGCCGAACGCCAGCGAAAGCGGGATGTTGCGCTTTGGATCTTTGACTTCGCCGGCGGTGAACGTGATGTTGTTCCAGGCATCCGCGGAAAACAGCGAGCCGGTCTGCGCGACACAGATACCAACGAAGAGTCCAAATGTCGCAGCGGCCGTCAGGCCCCCGCCAAAATCGTCGAGCGCACCGCGCACTCGCCACAGGCTGCTGAAATTGGCACTAAGCGCTCCCGAGCGCGCGCCGATCAGCAAACCGAGCACGATCAGTCCGAGCAACGCCGCGATCTTCGCGGTGGTGAAAGTGTTCTGCACCAATTTGCCGAGCTTCAAGCCGCGCGTGTTCATGAACGTCAGCAGAACAATCAAGAGCACGCCCACCAACTGTGCGGTCGAGAGTGAAACGGCATAGTTGGTACTGATCATCTTTGGCGCGATCAGGTACTTGTCTTCACCAACAGCCGGCAAAAGCACACCGAGGTAGCGGGCGAACCCGACGCCTACCGCGGCGATCGTGCCCGTTTGAATTACCAGAAATAAAGTCCAGCCGTAGAGAAATCCCCATAGCGGCGAGAAGGCCTCGCGCAAGTAGACGTACTGCCCGCCGGCCTTTGGCATCATGGCGGCGAGTTCGCCGTAACTAAGGGCCGCCATCACGGTGAGCAGACCAGTGACGATCCAAACGACCAAAAGCCAGCCGGGCGCGCCGACCTGTTTCGAAATGCCGCCGGAGACAATAAAAATGCCGGATCCGATCATGGACCCGGCGACAATCATCGTCGAATCGAGCAAACCCAGTCCGCGAATAAATCCCGTAGACTTACCCTGGACTCCTGCGGTAGCTTCGGCCATTCATGCCTCCAGCGTTATGCTGACGCTGAAAAAATTCTTCTTTCTTCAGACTTCTTCAGGGAGAGATTGCGCGTGCGAGCCGCAATTATACTGATTTGCGCCCGTCTGTCGAGTTTTTTCAGCCGGGCACAGCAAGCGCAGCGCCCTGTGCGGCGCTTGAAATTCGCGAATTCTAATTGGAAGCGCAACTCTCAAAACAATGCGAGCGGCAGTCAAACCGCTTTGCGGTAAAGCAGTGCGAGTCACAAGGCTGCTGAGATGTTTCCCAACGTTCGGTTGCACTTCAAACTTGAATCCACCATTCTCAGTCCTTGACGGATAACGTCCTTATCAATCGCACCTGTGGCTACGCCCTGGACTCTTTCGTGGGCAGCCGGGTAGCGCGATCCTTGTTCGACGAGTCTAATCTGACACGTGAGGCGACCTCACGCGCAAGGATGCAAAGGACCACGCCAGGCGCAAAAATACCATCGACTCTCGTCCTGTGTTTAGCACGCGATTCTTTTGGTGGTAAGCCGCATCGTCAACGCGCCCGGCAAAGAGCTTAATCAACGCAATATGAAACCAACGTTCAAAGCCGCACTGATCATTACGATTTGCGGTCTGTTACTGGCCGGTTGTAGACGTGGGGAACAAAACCCACAAGCCGTCGCCGCGTCAACCCCTCCATCAGCGGCCGAATCCGTTCCGATCACGTTCGCCAGGGAGGCAGAGCCTACGATGTTGACCGGCCCCAACGCGGTGCCGAAAGACACCCGCATCGTGGTTAACATTCCGGCCTTTCGCATGGATGTCTTCCACGAAGGCAGACTGATGAAGTCGTACAAGATCGGCATCGGCTACCAACAGTTCCCACTGCCTACAGGCTTCCGCAAAGCAGAGATGATCATTTTCAATCCAACCTGGACGCAGCCTAATGAATCCTGGGCGTCCAATCCGGGGCTGGTTGTGCCAGCGGGCAGCAAAGGGAACCCACTCGGGCCAATTAAGATTCCCATCGGCGGCGCAAATCTGATCCACGGAGGCAAGGAACTGGCGAAGATTGGCACATTCGCGTCGCACGGTTGCGTTGGGTTGACGAACGGTCAGGTCAAGGATTTCGCGAAGGTTCTAGCCGAGGCTTCGAACACCGAACTAAAGGAAGACACGATGGCGGCGTTTCTCAAAAATAGAACCAGAACGCAGGTCGTCAAATTGGAAAAGTTAGTTCCAGTCGAGCTGCGTTACGAAACGATCGTGATCGAAGATGGCCAGTTGCATATCTACCGCGATGTCTACAATAAGAACACGAACACTGAAGAAAACCTTCGCGCCGTGTTCGCAGCGAATGGCGTGAGCTTTGACAGCATAGGCGAGGATGAGAAGACGCAAGTTCTCGAAGCATTGAATGTGATGTCAATACACCCGAAGAAGCAGTCAACGCTAAAGCCCGCGATAGTTGTGAATCAGAATTCAGCGGACAGGGGCGCGCTGGCAGCAGAGAGAAAAGCAGAGGCTGATCGGCAAAAGAAACTGCGCAATCAAAAAGAGTTTGTGATCGATGTTGCGTTGCTGAGCGGCAAAGGTTATCCGCCGCCGAAGGATTTGAATACCGACGCATTCACTGGTACGCCGGCAATAGCCATCGATACGATGCCGCGCCCAGAGACGCCTCTTCGCACGATTCCAAGGCCGGCTGCTGCTATCCAGCGATCACCAACGCCTCTTCGCACGAGCCCAACGCCGGCTGCTACGACGCAGCGGTCACCGACGCCAGTTCGCACGAGTCCAACGCCGGAGCCTCAATGATCTCATGAGGTGGACCGGCCTCGCCGAAATATTGCCGCCCTTCAGAGATCGTCTCGAAGTATTCGGAAATCCGATCCAGAATCTCGGTGACTGAATGTGAGTGATACATCGCTGTGCGGAACAATGCGCCACCGTGAAGTCCGCGGGTGAATTGCCCGGCGAGTTGCTTCATGCGGCCAATGGCGGCCAGCTCGCGCATGTCCTCGCGGAGCATCTCGAAGTATTCAAGCAGCACCGCGCGTTTGTCTTCCAGGGTTGGTTGAAACGGTTCGCGGCCGTGCATGGCGTCTTCGATCTGACGAAAGATCCATGGATTGGCCATCGCGCCGCGGCCGATCAAGACGCCATCGCAACCGGTTTCGCGAAAACGATCGAAAGCCTGCTCAATGGTGGTGACATCACCGCTGCCGGAGACGGGAATGCCCACCGTCTCCTTGATCTGCTTTACCAGATCCCAATTCGCCTGACCGCGGTAACCCTGCTCTTTGGTCCTGCCGTGCAGAGCGATATGCTCGGCGCCGCAGGCCTCGGCCAGCTTCGCAGTTTCGATGGCATTGATGGTGTGATCGTAAAAGCCGGCGCGAATTTTTACGGTCATCGGGATGGTGATGGCCTTCTTGATCTCAGTCAGGATTTCTTCCAGCCGGGGATGGTCTTTCAACAATCCCGATCCGCCGCCATGCTTCACAACTTTTGGCGCTGGACAGCCACAGTTGACGTCCAGTATGTCGGCGCCGACTTCTTCGGCCATCTCGGCCGCCATGCGCATGCGCGCAGGCTGGCCGCCAAAAATCTGCACGGCGAACGGGCGCTCGTTTTCATAAAAGCGCATCTGCCGTTTCGATTTCGGGTTGTGGCGCGTCAGGCCTTCGACTGAAATGAACTCGGAAACAGTCAAACCAATCCCGCCGCGTCCTTTCAGCAAGCGACGAAAGGAAATATCAGTCACGCCCGCCATCGGCGAAAGCACCAGCGGCGGATTGATCTCGATATCGCGTATCTTGAATGGCTTGATCATGCTGACAAGTTACCAAAAAAACAGTCAGGGCTCTTTACTCTTCGATTCGGTCTTATCCCAGGGACGACCACGGAGGGAAAGCACGAGCTTTAGGTTTTCCATGTCAGTGCTTAGCTGAAAAGGATCGGAGGTTCCGTAGACGTCTTCCTTTTCCTTTCCGTTGGTCGAAGGCTTATCGGCAGTGGATACGACTCGATAGTTGTAACCATCGAAACCCGTGAGTTCAAAACGACCTTGGTTGTCGGTCTTCTTGCCACAGCCATTAACACACCATCCGGGGTAATTGACGTCTTCGAGATAGATTTCGACTTCCTTAGCCAGACTACCATCCGGCCATATAACAAAACCGCGAACCAAGTGCTCGATTAGAGGTGGCGGGAGATGAATATCGATATTAGTAAGTTTCTGGCCGAGGCCAATCTCGATCACTGTCGCGGTCTTTCGATCAGTGACCCCGGGGTAGTAGACACGCGGATATGGCGCATCTTTGTCGGGAGAAGATGAAAGGTTAAGGCCGAGGAGATATCGACCTGGGGCAATCTCTCTGAGGTCGTACGAACCCTTCTCGTCCGCCCACGTTTCATCTCCGCTTAGTCTTCGAACAACCTCGCCATCAACTGGAATCAGCTCAACATTAGCCTTAGCCATACCTGTTCCGTCTGCCTTAAGAACGTGACCGGTGATGCCACTGTCGTTTTGGGCAAAAAAGTTCTCGCGCGCGCACCCTCGGTCATTCAATTCAATCTCACGCATCCAGTACTCGTCTTGGCGATAATAGTCTGGCACCACCGCGTGAATCTTGTACCTTCCGGCTGGGATTCCCGTGATCTCATAGTCGCCCTTAGTGTCGCTCACCGCGTCGTATGTGCGTTGAGTGCCTTCTATCTTGACTGTAACGCCGACGAGAGCTTTAGGTGTGCGCCAATCGGTTGACTTCGGATCTTTCAATGCTGCTGCAACCGTGCCGTATATGCGAGAGCCCGTGCCCTGGCGAGGCAGGTTCCGAAGAAACTCCAGGTCTTCCCCTGCGTCGGCCAGAAGCCGGGTTCGTGTACAGATGTTAGTTCCCAAAGAGTCTTGTGATTCTCCATAGGCATAAACCAGGTAACGTTGGCCCCGCAAGAACCAGTAACCACAGTCACCGCCACCCGTACCCGAATGGATGACAACTCGAGCGCCCTTCACGCCAAGAAACGATTCCTCAACTTTGAAATAAATTTCGCCCACATCATATGTCGTAGTACTACCGTCCTGCGCACGCTCCTGACGCTGTTCCTTCGCGCCGATGACTCTGCCAATGAAGACTGCTTTAGCCGAGCCGAATCCTTCGCAGGGTGGTCGCTCGTTAGCGCAAGAACAGGCACTTACGACTGTCGAGCAGGACAAGAGAACAATAGAAGAGACAACAAGCAGGAGGTATTTGAATAGAGTCTCCATCTTTCGACTCCCTATGGCTCAATCCTTACCGGCGTTCCGACACTCAGCGCGCCGAACAGCTCGCGAATGTCTTCATTCTCCAATGCCACACAGCCCCATGTCCAATCACTCCCGGCGCCGTTGCCGTGGATGTAGATGTCGCCGCCCAGCAAAGTGTTCTGCGGCGGGCCCTGCTTCGCTTTCAGGGCACGCATGATGGCGTCGTACTGAGGGTTGTTTATTAAGTGATCGCGCAGGCCCCGCTCAGCAGCCGCGGCGTTCGGATAGCTTATGCCCAGCGAAAGATAGAACGCGCTCTTGTCATTTTTCGTGAAGATATAAAAGTCGCCTTCCGGAGTGCGCCGATCGCCCTCGCGGACTTTGTCGCCGAGAGGATTCAGGCCCAGACCAATCCGATAGGTTCGCACCAGCTTGTCTGCGGAAAACAAGAGTAGCTGTCGCCGGCCTTTCTTAACCACAATCTTAGGTCTGATCAGAGGCAGCTTCAGTGGTGAACGATCGACAGTTTCGGCGGCCGCACCTGGTCCGCTTCCTGGCTGCGCGCGGGCGGGTTGCGGCAATAAGTTGAATTGGTAAGCCGAAAGGAAGAGGAGGCTTGCGCCTGCGAGGAGTGCTTTGAAATGCGTCACCATACGGTTCGCCGCCGATGAATAGATTCAATTGTCGTCTGATGCAAGAAGTTTCTCGCTCACAATCTCAACTAGCTGCCCGCCGTCGTGTCGCGAAACGTTGCGAGTTGCGGGCGCCTTTAGCACGCGGGCGATGATCTCGCGGTCGCGCCGCCGAATCTTAATTTCGTCTCCGGCTTTGACGGCATGCGCGGACTTGGCTGGTCGCCCGTTAAGTAAAACAAAGCCCGCGTCGCAAAGCTCCTGGGCCAGGGTGCGGCGCGGGCAAAGACGGCTTAATTTGAGAAAAATATCTAATCGCACGTAATGGTTTTTTCGCGCGAGTTGGGAATAAAAGTCTCAGGGCCTCGGCAGGATTCCCAACAGCTTGCCCTTCTTCTTCTCCGGGGCCCTTTTGGTTACCGCCGCGGGTGGCACGATCTTGAGTAAAGGCTGGACACTGTCCTGATAACTATCGGCGATCTTTATGTAAGCGTCGTTGCGTAGTTCCTGCAGGTAATCCTCGCGCGCTTTGCCTGAACGCTCACGTGTAATCGCTTCGCGCACCGAGTTCTCGTTGAAAGTCGGCGTGTTGCTGCCCGCGTTTCGCGCATCCACGCGCAGAATCTGATAGCCCTCGTCGGTCTTCAGCGGCTCGCTCACACCGCCGGCATTTATATTCTTAACCGCCCCGGCTATGTCGGGCCGCAGATCGGGCACTTGAAAGAGGCCCACCTTACACGGCTTCTGACCGCCGCTCGCCGGCCGGTCGGTATAGGCCGCGGCCAGGGTGCAGAAGTCAGCGCCGCCGCGCAACTGGGTTACCAGTTGGGTGGCGCGCGCCTTCACATCCGCTTCCTGTTTGCCGGCGAGTCCCAGGAATATCTCCGACAGCTCGACCGATTCAGGCTTGAGAAAGTTGTTGTGGTGCGCGTCGAAGTATTTGTGCAGTTCGTCCTGGTTATAGCTGAAGAACAGTTTCGAATCGACTTCGCTCTCAAAAACCGCCTGCTTCATTATCTCGATGCGCATGGTTCTGCGGATGTCCTCGCAGATCAGGCCTGACTGGGCCATGGCCTCACATAGCTTCTCCATGGAATTCACGCCGTTGTCTTTGGCCACGTCGAGCATGCGCTTGTTGACCTCGGCCTCAACCCTGTCGGTCAGGTCCTGCTCTTTGCCTTTCTGAAGCAGCAACTGCTCGTTTACCAGCGTGGCGATCAGCTCGGGTTTGTGCTTTTGAACTTCGCTGTTGGCCTGCTGTTCGCTCATTCCATTTTGCTTCAGTGTGTCGGCCCGTTCTTTCATCTCCTTCTTCAATTGCGAAAGCGTGACCACGCCGTCGTTTACCTGCGCGATTACTTCATCGACAACCACAGGTTCGCCTTCCTGGGCCTGGGCGAGCGCAGGAGAGATGACGAAAGCCGTCAAGAAAAATAGCGCGAATATAGTTATTTTGAATTTCACTTATTGATAACTCCTTATTATTTGGAGTGCGGTGACTTGTCACCGCTTTGGCTCCGAATCCTTGAAAGAGAAAGCGGCGACAAGTCGCCGCACCCCAAAGTCCTGCCATTCTAACCGTCAGCCTTGATTTGCAGCAACACGCGGCGGGCGACCGCGAGGGCGTGGCCCCTCTCCTCTTCGTTTAGTTCCAGCCGCAAAACCCCGTTGGGCGTAAAGCTTGCGCCTTCCCGGGCTCGAATCAGATCCATCAGTTTTTCGGGTGCCACGCGGGCCTTTTCGGCCAGTTTGATGGCGATTCCGGTGCGGGTCCGATCGATAGACACGACCCCCACGGCCTCAGACGCTTGCCGCAACCGCGCATAGCCGAACAGGTCTTCGACGGCCCCCGGAATCCGCCCGTAACGATCTTCTGTTTCGGTGCGAATCGCGGCGAGCGCTTCTTCGTCGCGCGCCGACGACACCCGTTTGTAAGTCCGCAGCCGCTGGCCCATGTCGGCGACATAGCTTTCGGGAATGGCTACGTCGACACCCAGGTTGAGCGAAACCGTCGACTCGTCTTCAACCTGCTCGCCCTGTAACTCAGCGACGGTGCGTTCGAGCATCTGCGTGTAAAGATCAAAGCCGAGCGCGTCCATGTGCCCCGATTGTTCGCCGCCCAGCATGTTGCCCGCGCCCCTCAGCTCGAGATCAAGGGCGGCGATGCGAAAGCCGGCGCCGAGATCAGAAAACTCGCGAATGGCCGCCAGCCGCCGGCGCGCAATCGGCGACAGCTCCTGCTCTGTCGGGATCAGCAGGTAGGCATAAGCGCGGCGACTCGATCGGCCCACGCGCCCGCGCAATTGATAAAGTTGAGAAAGACCGTAATTGTCGGCGCGGTTTATGATGATCGTGTTCGCGCGCGGGATGTCTATTCCGTTCTCGATGATCGTGGTGGCCACCAGCACGTCGTACTTATAGCCAATGAAATCAAGCATGACGCGCTCCATCTCTTTTTCATTCATCTGTCCGTGGCCAACCGCCATGCGCGCCTGCGGCACCAGGCGCTTGACCAGGGCTGCGATCGTCTCGATCGATTCAACCCGATTGTGAATGAAAAAGATCTGCCCGCCGCGCGACAGTTCCAGCTCGATGGCTGACTTGATCACCGCATCCGAAGACTGCACGACCTGAGTTTGAATTGCCAGCCGATCGCTCGGCGGCGTTTCAATCAAAGACATGTCCCGCAAGCCACTCAGAGACATATTCAGCGTGCGCGGAATCGGCGTGGCCGAGAGCGTCAGCACATCGACGCGCTTCTTCAGTTGCTTTAGACGTTCCTTGTGCGCAACGCCAAAGCGCTGCTCTTCATCGACCACGACCAGTCCGAGATCGCGAAAGCCCACGTCTTTTGAAAGCAGGCGATGCGTGCCGATCACGACGTCGACTTCGCCCTTGGCGACGCGCTCAACCACGTCCTTCTGCTCTTTGGTGGAACGAAAGCGCGAAAGCAATTCAATCTTGACTGGAAACGGCGCGAAGCGCTGGCGGAAAGTATCGAAGTGCTGATAAGCAAGCACGGTCGTGGGCGTCAGGATCGCGGCCTGCTTGCCGTCCATCACGGCTTTGAACGCCGCCCGCATCGCGACCTCCGTCTTGCCATAGCCGACGTCGCCGCACAACAGACGATCCATCGGGGTCGGTGTTTCCATGTCGTGCTTCACATCTTCGATCGCGGTTTCCTGATCGGGCGTCAATGTATATTCAAAGCCTTCTTCGAATTCGCGTTGCCACGGGGCGTCCGGTGGAAAGGCGTGACCTTGCACCAGCTTTCGTTCGGCATACAAGCGCAGCAACTCATCAGCCATGTCGCGCATCGCGCGCTTGGCTTTTGCTTTCGTTTTCTGCCAACCGATTCCGCCGAGACGATCGAGCGTCGGTTGATGACCTTCGGCGCTCGAGTAACGTTGCACGAGATCGAGCCGCTCAACCGGCACGTAGAGCTTTGCTTCTTCAGCATAGTAAAGCAGCATGAACTCGCCGCGAGGTGTAGGTGTCAGCAGCCCGCGCGTTAGCAAGGGCTCGGTTGGCCCCAGGTCGAGCGTGACCAGTCCGCCGAATCGCGCAATGCCGTGATCGATGTGTACGACATAGTCGCCGACTTTCAGATCGCGAAAGTCAGAAAGAAAAGCCGCGGCCCGCGCCCGTCGCTTCTTCTCTCTTTTGATGGCCGTGGTGCGCCGCTCAAGCGCGGGCTCCGCGGCCTCGTCAAACAGATCTCCTTCGACGTGCACTACCAGCCGCGCCGCAGGCAGTTCAAACCCGCCCGAAAGTTTCCCGGAGGTAACAATCGCGGCAGAGGACGCTGAGTGATCCGCCGTGTCGACGGACGAAGTGAGGCGCACGTTGACTTTGTACTCG
This sequence comes from Blastocatellia bacterium, assembly GCA_003168335.1. Taxonomy (GTDB): domain Bacteria; phylum Acidobacteriota; class Blastocatellia; order Pyrinomonadales; family Pyrinomonadaceae; genus UBA11740. The sequence goes on from PMSM01000003.1 coordinate 267,314, forward strand.
CGCAGAATCTCCGCGACGCGTTCCGCGACACCGCGGCTCGGCATTACGAAAATGGTGGTCGCTTGCTCGTGGGCGTGCCGTTTGCTTAAGTCGCTTGCGAGATCAGGCAGACGTCCGTGATAGCGCATGACGGATTGCGCCTTCCATTCGACTTCGCCCTGTGGCGCAAGTTGTGAACTTGCGCTGTCTTCGTGCGGAAACAGAAACAGGTGCGGCCGCGGTGTGCGCTCTTTGCCGACTGAAATCTTTGGCTCCTCAGCGTCGAGAGCTAACTCCTGATCTATCTTCGTAGCCGTGCGGCCCAGCGCGCGTAGCTCCAGGCGCTGCCGCGCGTCGATCCCGGCGCGCAGTTCTTCAGCAGTCAGATAAAGTTCATCCGGCGCGAGTCCCAGGTCGTCGGCCGCGTCGGTTTCGGCATAGCGGTCGGCCAAAGTTTGAAAGGCACTGGCCAGATAATTCTCGACCGCGATCGGTTCGTCGACGATCAGTACGGCGTCCTGCAGATACTCAAACACGCCGGCACTGCCTTCGCTTACCAGCGAAATCAGCCATTCCCATCCGGGAAAATCTTCGCCTTCGGCGGCAAAAACTGTCCGGTCACGCAGCGACCGCGCAAAGCGTGGATCGCGCCAACGTACGCGCGCGCGCGCGGCCCATTCACGAAAGTCCCGGGCCTTAACGGCGAGTTCGCGCATTGGCGGAATCTCGATCTCTGCCAACTGAACTGTTGAAAGCTGCGTTTCCGGATCGAACTCGCGAATTGAATCAACCGTGTCGCCAAAAAATTCTATGCGAGCGGGGGCGCTGCGGCCGGGCGGCCAGACATCCAAAATTCCACCACGGATTGAAAACTCGCCGATGGCCGCAATCGGGTCTTCGCGCACATAGCCGCTCGCGATCAGTTTTTCCACCAGTTCTTCGGGTGAATGATCTTCGTCGCGGCGGAGCACAGCGCCGGCTTTCAAAACCTCGGCCGGTGGCACGGTGCGGCGTGCCAGGGCGCGGGAAGTCAGCAGTACAAAGTCCTGCTTCTTTCGCGCCAGACGCCACAGCGCCAACGCGCGCTTTTCCAGAGTCTCAGTGTGCGGCGATCCACCCGCGTATGGATCGCTTTCAGAAGCAGGCAGAACCGCCACCGCGTCTTTGCCTTCGGCGACGCCGCGCAAGGCGCAATACCAGAAATTGAGGTCGCGCTCCCAGTCTTCCAGATCGCGCTGGGCCGGCACGACGACTGCGAATCGCTTTCCGGTTTCGCGCTGGAGCGCGGCCAGCACCAGGGCCCTCGCCGGGCCGGCCACCAGTCCGTTGATCGAGACAACGCCGGCGCCACGCTTGATTTCTTCAAAGACGCGGCGGAACTCGGCGCTTTGGTTAAGCGCGCCGAGCGCGTGTTGCAGAACGGAAGTTGTCTCGGTCTCAGTCGTCATTACCGGGGTTGTTACTTCTATGCTTGTGGCTTTGCCACCCGATGTGCGGAAAGGCTATGCCTTTCCGAAACTGCGTATTTGAAATTCCATGGAGGCTACGCCTCCCCAATCGCCGAGGCATAGCTCGGCTAAATAAGATTGAGGGGGACCTCACGGAAAGGCCAAGCCTTTCCGCACATCAGGCGGCGGAGCCGCCTACGATCTCAACCGATGGTGCGCTGAACGAACTACTGCTTCATGCGCCCGATGATCGTGCTCGACGAAACGCCTTCGACGAAAGGCAGACTAACAACCAGCCCGCCCGCGGCTTCAACTTCTTCACGACCGTGTATTTCGTCCAGAGCATAATCGCCGCCCTTCACCAGGACGTCGGGCAACAGTTCAGCAATCAATGATCGCGGCGATACATCATCGAAAATTGTGACGTAGTCGACTGCGCGCAAGGCCGCCAGAATCTCAGCGCGCTCGTCGTGGTTCATCAAGGGCCGGCCGGCGCCTTTCAACTCACACACCGTCCGATCGCTGTTGATGGCTACCACCAGCGCGTCACCCAGCGCGCCCGCCTCTGCGAGATAACGCACGTGCCCGACGTGCAGGATGTCGAAGACGCCGTTGGTGAAAACAAGCTTCCGGCCCGCGGCGCGCAGACGCCCGCGTTCAGCGAGAAGCTCATCTCCAGAAAGAATTTTTGTGGTGCCCATCCGCGAACAATCTAGCATGCGAGGGCCGGGAGGAAATAGCGGGGGCGAGCCCCTTCCCAACCTGCGAGGCTTTCTCACTTGATCGTTATTAGTTTGGTTGAAAGGCTCTCAAGATCTAAATGCAAAGTCCTGGATCCATTAGCAATTGTCAGTAGTCGCTGGTCAGCTATCCGTAGCTAGTTAATTGGAATGAGGAAGATTTCCAACTGACGACTGACTGTTAACAAAAAAAGGGCGCGAAACCGCGCACGCCCACTTTCTCAGCTATTGCCGTATTCAATCCTTGATATGTTCGTCGACGTAAGCGCGCGCCTTTTCCGGCGTGTCGTACTCAGCGATCCAATCCGTGTTCCTGAAGATCCAGACTACGTGATCTTTGACAAACACGGCATACGTTTTATCAGGAGTGCCGTCTGCGCCGAGCAATCCGAGCTTTCTATTTACCTTCTTCATCAGTTCGTTGTCTTGAGTAGTGCTGGCCGCCTGAAACAGCTTGTGGCGGTTATCTTCAGACAGAGACGACGACTTAGCGGGCTCGGAGCTGGTCGTGTTTGAATTGTGATCCGAGTCGCGGCTGGAATTGGAGTTGGCGTTATAGACCGCGGGAGGTCTCCGGTACGACCAGAACATAACTCCCGCTGCCAGCGCTACCACAATCAGGCCGAGACACCCTGCGCCGCCACAGCCGGCACCGATCCATTGATTTCGAGTCATCGTTTCACTCTAATTTTGAAAGGAAAACCGAGACTATGCGCGGCGAATCTCAGAGTTCTACCGTATCAATCTGCGCGCGTTGCAGCTTGCCGCTGTAATCAACGTAAACCGACTTCCATTCAGAGAAAGTTTCGAGAACCTGCGTGCCGGCTTCGCGGTGACCGTTCCCCGTCCCTTTCGTGCCGCCAAACGGCAGATGAACTTCGGCGCCGATCGTCGAAGAGTTGACGTAGAAGATCCCGGTGTAGGTTTCGTTCATCGCGTGGAAGGCACGGTTCACGTCCTGGGTATAGATCGCCGCCGATAGACCATAGCGCACGCCATTCGCAATCTCGATTGCTTCATCCAGAGAATTTGTGGGAATCACCGAAGTCACCGGTCCAAAAATTTCTTCCTGCGCGATGCGCATGTTCGGTTCGACGTCGGTGAACACGGTCGGTTCGATGTAGTACCCGTGGGCGTACTCACCCTTCGTCAGGTGATGCCCACCGCAGGCGAGCGTGGCGCCGTCTTCATGTTGGCCGATATCGATGTAACCCATGATCTTGTGCACAGCTTCCGAGTTGATTACCGGACCCACTTCGACCGCTCGGTCGGCCCCGTTGCCGACGCGCAGGGCCTTCGCCCGCTCCACCAGTTTCTTCGCGAATTGCCGGTAGACTTTCTTGTGCACGATTAATCGTGAAGAGGCAGTGCAGCGCTGGCCCGAAGTACCAAATGCGCCCCACACCGCACCCTCGATCGCGTTGTCGATGTCCGCGTCATCCAGCACGATGATCGCGTTCTTGCCGCCCATCTCCAGCGAACAGATCGCGTTGCGTTCAGCGCAGGCAGAGGCCACCAGACGACCGGTATCAGTCGAGCCGGTGAACGAAATTAAGCGCAGTGAATTGTGGCTGGTGATTCCGGCGCCGACGGTTTCGCCGTAACCGGTGACCAGATTAACCACGCCCGGCGGCACGCCGGCTTCTTCGCAGGCCCTGACCAGATTATAAGTTGAGAGGGGCGTGTCTTCGGCGGGTTTGATAACGACTGTATTGCCGCAAACCAGGGCGGGGATCAATTTCCAGGATGGAATCGCCATGGGAAAATTCCATGGCGTGATCAGGCCGCACACCCCGACCGGTTGGCGGACGCACATCGCGAACTTGTTCGGCATCTCGGCCGGAGTGGTGAATCCGTGCAAACGCCGCCCTTCGCCGGCGGCGTAGTAAGTACAATCGATGGCTTCCTGGACATCGCCGCCTGCTTCCTTGCTGACCTTCCCCATCTCTCGGGTCATGTCTGCGGTGTATTTTTCTTTGTCGCGGATCAGGATCTCGCCGACTCGAAACAGGATCTCTGCCCGGCGTGGCGCGGGCGTACGCCGCCAGCCATCGAAAGCCGCGGCCGCGGCGGAAACAGCAGCGCTGACATCGTCGCTGATTGAAAGAGGAAATCGACCAACCAGGTCGCGCGTATCGGCAGGATTCCGGTTCTCGAGCCACTGGCCACTTTGACTCGGCACCCAGCGGCCGCCGATAAAGTTGTGGTAGGTCTTGCTGCGGGTGCGTTTCGTGGCGCGAGCCGTTGCTCGCGATTTTTTTGCCAGAGCTTTTTTTGCTTGAGCCATTAACGATGTGGGTTTAGGGTGAGGGGTTTAGGGTGTTGTTCGGTTGCTTCAATAGCTAAAGCCTGTACACCCTAAACCCAACGCCCTTCACCCTATTGATATGTGAACTGAACGATCCGCTGGACCACGCGGTTGGACTGGCGGTCGAAACGTGAAAGGTTGACTACGATTGCATCCCCCGGCTTCAGTGACTCAACGACCCGCTGGAATTCGGCCAGCGTCGTGACTGGTACGCGGTTGATGCGCGTCACTACTTCACCCGGCTGGACCTCCAGAGGTCGAATATCGGCGGCGAGGCCGTTCGGATCGACTTCCTTGATATAGAGTCCTTTCACGCCGTTCAAATGTTTCTCAGTCATGAGCTGAGGCGTCAGCTCGCTAAACGTCAGACCGAGCCGCGTGGCGCCCGGCTTTGCCGCGCCGTCTTTTTCCTTCGCGGCAGTTGTTTCCGAATCACCCGCCAGGAAGTTTGGCCGCTCTCCCAAAGTCACGTTAGCCGTGCGGCGATCGAGCTTGCCATCAACGTCGCGCAGTAAAGTAACGGTAACCGTCTGGCCCACCGCAGTGCCGGCAACTTTCGCAATCAGGTCCTGCGAATCCTGCACCGGCTGACCGTTGAATTCCACGATCACATCATTGGCCTGCAACCCGGCTTTGGCCGCGGGCGTAGGTAGTCCATTCCGATCCGGCGGAACGTCAGCGACGATTGCGCCTTTGGTATCAGGCAGCTTGTAAATGCGAGCGAACTCACCATGCACGGACTCAAGCGTCACGCCCAGAAAGCCCCGCTTAACTTTGCCGGTTGACAGAATCTGTTCGGAAACAAACTTCGCTTCATTGGAAGGCAGGGCAAATCCAATGCCGTTGTAATCCCCAGTCACGGTCGCAATCTGCGAGTTCACGCCAATCGCTTCGCCGTGCATATTCACCAGCGGGCCGCCGCTGTTGCCGCGATTGATCGCTGCGTCAGTCTGGATGAACTGTTGGAAGTTGGCCCCCGGATAAGGCTGCCGCTCCTTTTTGGAGATGATGCCGGCCGTGACCGTCTGGTCCAATCCGAACGGCGAGCCAATCGCCAACACCCAATCGCCGACCTGGCCCATATTTGAATCTCCGAGTTTCATCACCGGCAGATCGTGACCGGCTTCGATCTTGATGACGGCCAGATCGGTTTCCAGATCGACACCGATGACCTTGGCGCGAAACCTTTCACCAGTCGCCAGACCAATCGTGATTCGCGAGGCGCCCTCGATCACGTGATTGTTGGTCAGAATGTAGCCCTTCGGATCGATGATGAATCCACTGCCTACTCCGTGCGTCGGCCGTGGCGGTTGGCGGCGCAGCATGTCGTAAAGCGGATTGCTCGGGTTGCGATCAGGTTTGTCCTCGTTATCGCCCTCGGCGATGTCCGTTGAAACCTGCATCGTATCGATGTTCACCACTGCAGGTTCGACGCGACTGGCGATTTCGACAAACGAAGCCGAAAGCGCTTCCGGCGCCCGGGCCGCCGATTGCGCTCCTTCCTGGGCGACCGCCGGGTGGCCCGCCAGGATGGCGCCGATCCCAATGCCGGCCAGCACACAGACAACCGCCAGGACCGCAATCCACACGCGCAGTTTCCGCAGAATTGTCGCTTCGGCGTCACTAGGTTGTTTGAAAGACTCGAACATGATTCACCGCCTTAGAAAATCTTTGTGTCCCGGGTTTCGTTCAGGGCACCGATCCCACCGCATTTTTCCAAACTCAATAGGGGAGCAGGTTGTGGCAGTATAGCGAAAGGCCGTGGGAAAAACTAGAAGTCCGCAAACTGTTTTCAGGAGCGCAACAGCACTTTCAGCACACCCGGCTCGGCGGCGCGCCTGATTGCGCTGAGGCCGTCTCGGAGGGCGCGCTCTTCGCTGATCAGGTTTTCGACGTCAACTGCGTTTGTTTTGAGCAACTCCAGCGCCGGCGCGAAACGTCCACAGCGCGACCCGACCACGCTGATTTCATCAACCACGATGCGGGCCGCGTGAAATTCCGTGGCGCCGTGAAAGGTGGATTTTAAGACCAGGACGCCGCGCGGATGCAGCAGAACGAGCGCCAGATCGAATCCGGTCGCCGAGCCGGAAGCCTCCACGACGACGTCGAACTCGCGCGTTCGCAGCTTTGCTTTGTCGACCATAATCGTTTCGACGCCACGGCGGGCGGCGATTTGAAGCTTGTCCGGGTGTCTTCCCACCAGGGTCACCGACGCTCCCGTAGTGGCCAGCACTTGCGCGCAGAGTAAGCCGAGTTTTCCATCTCCAATTACGGCCACTCGCGTATCTACCTTGATTTGCGCGCGCTCGAGAATTCCGCAAGCCGCCGCCAGCGGCTCGGTGAACACCGCGCACTCATCAGAAATCTCGTCCGGCACCGGCAGCAGGTTAACAACTGGTAGTTTTAGAAACTCAGCATGCGCGCCATCGCGCCCGACGATGCCGAGCACCGTGCGGGTCTGGCAATGACGGGGATCACCGGCGCGACAAAGATGACAATTTCCGCAACCAGCGTTGATCTCGCCAACGACGCGTTGGCCTGGTGTGAGACGCCCGATCGTTAGGGAGGGCTCGCCGGGCTGAGGGGCCCTTGCTGACGCGCGGGCTTCTGACACGTCCGGCAGACTTTCGATCACCCCGACAAACTCGTGTCCAATCGTTCCCTCAAAGCCCGCATAGCCGCGCGTGATCTCCAGATCCGTGTTACAGATTCCCGAAAGCGTTACGCGCACGACGGCTTCACCATCGACGTTGGGCTTGGCGACGTCTGCCACCGAGAGCTTTTGATTTTCGTAGCGGAGAGCTTTCATCTATTTGTCGCCGCTTTGGTATGTCTTCCTTAATGAGTGGAATTTCGCAATTTGAGCTCTGGTTCCATAAGAGAAAAGCGGCGACAGGTCGCCGCACTCCAAAAAAGATCAAAACTTCTTGGTCCGTTCATACGCATTCTCGGTGGTGAGCTCGACAGTTTGTCCGCGACCGAAAACGTTGACGGATAATCGCCACTCGATCTCTTCGCCGCCGGTCAAAGTTGCGTGGGCCCGGATCCACCAATTGCCGGCGGACAATTTCGCCACTGCCCGACCTTTGTCGTCGAGTTGCGGGCGCACGGGCACGAGTCCTTTCGTCCGTTGGGCCAGAAAATCATCGAAGGTTTTCCCAGGCCGCACGGCGGCAGAAAAATCGCGCTGCACAGCCGCATAATCGATCGGGTAAATTTCAATCTGCGTTCTGACCGCCGTGGCCGCCGAGTCGCCGCGCAAGATCACCGTCAGTTCTGAGTTTGGATTCGGGCTGGCGGTCCGCGCCGAGGATTCGTCCGCCGGCAGGCGCCGGTACACGTTCCAGCCGGCGGCGAAAAGCGCCGCGAGCAAAGCAGTTCCAAGGAAGATTCTGATTATCGTCATCGTTCAGGCCTTCCGCAGGTCCGACTTAAACCGGCAGAACCGACTGATTCCCTCACTATCCGGAAGCTCCGCAGGAGCGAGATGTTTATAGCATTGAAAGTTCCAAAATGAATACTAGCTCCGCAGGAGCAAAACGCTTTCGCTCCTGCGGAGCTTTAGCACTTGTGCGAGTTCGGAGCTATAAATATTGCGCGGCCTCACGGCGCTCGGACGCAAACACGCCCCTCACTGGCTGTCTCGCCCGTTCCCAGCACAGTTGAAAGCCACGCGAATGCGCGATAATCTCAAAGCTGTGATCAATATCGACGACGACAAGTTGCACGAAGAGTGCGGCGTGTTCGGGATCTACGGACATGCGGAAGCGTCGCGCCTCACCTATCTCGGTCTCTACGCATTGCAGCACCGCGGGCAGGAGTCGTGCGGCATTGCCGTTTCGAACGGCGAGCATCTGCTTTCAGAGCGAGACATGGGTTACGTCTCGGAAGCTTTCGATCAGACGCGTTTGGATCGGATGCCGGGCACCAGCGCGATCGGCCACGTACGCTATTCCACTGCCGGCGAAGTTTCGCTGCGTGAATGCCAACCGTTTCTGGTCACCTGCCAGCACGGCCAGATCGCCGTTTGTCACAATGGCAACCTGCCGTTTGCGCGCGAAGAACGAAAGAAGCTCGAGCGCGAAGGCGCGATCTTTTCCTCAACCTCTGATACTGAAGTCGTCCTGCACGGCGTGGCGCGTTCACGCGCGGCGGGAGTGGCCGAAGCGATTTCCGAAGTCCTGCGCCACACCGAAGGCGCGTTCTCGATGCTCTTTCTGACGCCGACTGAGTTGATTGCGATTCGCGATCCGCGCGGCTTTCGCCCGCTGGCCCTGGGTCGCCTGGAAGACGCCTGGGTGATCGCTTCGGAGACATGCGCCTTCGATCTAATCGATGCCAAGTACGTGCGCGACATCGAGCCGGGAGAGATGGTGGTCATTAACGAAGACGGTTTGCGTTCGTCGCGCCCGCTCGTGGCGCAACAGCATTCAATGTGCATCTTTGAGCACGTTTACTTTGCGCGCCCCGATTCGCTCATCTTCGGCCAGTCGGTCAACCTTTCGCGACACAGGATGGGCAAACGTTTGGCGATCGAGCAACCCGCGGACGCGGACCTCGTGGTGCCGGTGCCCGACTCAGGCGTGCCCGCGGCGATTGGTTATTCGTCAGAGAGCGGACTGCCGTTTCGTTTCGGGCTGGTGCGCAATCACTACATCGGCCGCACCTTCATCGAGCCGAGGCAGTCGATTCGCAGCTTTGGGGTGCGTATCAAGCTGAACCCCGTGCGTCACTTGATCGAAAACAAACGCATCGTACTGATTGACGATTCGATCGTGCGCGGGACGACTTCGAAAAAGATCGTGCGCATGGTGCGCGAAGCCGGAGCGAAGGAAATTCATGTGCGCATTTCCTGTCCGCCGACGATTAGCCCGTGCTACTACGGCGTCGACACGCCCAACAAATCAGAACTGATCGCGGCGAACATGTCCGTGGAAGAAATTCGCGAATTCATCGAAGCCGACTCGCTCGGCTACCTTTCGCTCGACGGCATGTTGGAAGCGACCGGAATCAATCCGAACTCAGCCTGCGTCGCCTGCTGGAACGAAAAATACCCGACCCGCATCACCAGCGCGGCCGAGACAATGCATTCGCGCGAGCAGTCGGGCGCACCCGCGCGGATGGCGGTGGAAACCTAGTACGCTGCCTGGAAGTAGGTAAACCTAATAAAAATCCCTGATGAACCTCGTTGGCAAACCCATTCCCCGCAAAGAGGGCCGCAAGAAAGTTACCGGCCAGGCGCTTTACGTTGACGATCTGAGTTTTCCGGGAATGCTGCACGGCGTCACGGTGCGCAGTTCGGTTCCGCGTGGCCGGATCAAGAACATTTCTTTCGATCAACCGCCCGCTACCGCAGGCGGTTCTGACCGCAACATTCCGTGGAACGAATTCACGATCGTCACCGCCAAAGACATTCGTGATTTGAAGCTTGGGGAAAACTATGTCGCACTAATCCTTAACGACCAGCCTTATCTCGCCGACGAAGTCGTGAACCATCCTGAAGAAGCGATCGTCCTGCTGGCTCATCCCGATAAATATCTGCTGGAAGAAGCACGCCGTCATGTCTCGATCGAATATGAAGAGTTGCCGGCGATCTTTTCTTTGCACGATTCGCTCGCCCAAAAGGAAATCATTTGGGGTGACGACAACGTCTTCAAAAAGTTTCTGGTTGATAAAGGCAACGTTGACGACGTGTGGGCGAAAGCGGATTTCATCGTCGAAGGCGAATATGAAACCGGCGCGCAGGAGCAACTGTACATCGAGAACAACGGCGCGATCGCTTTGGCGAATCCGAACGATGGCGTGACTGTCTGGGGATCGATGCAGTGTCCTTACTATGTCCACAAAGCCTTAATCAAGTTGTTCGGTTTGCCGGAAGAAAAAATTCGCGTGATTCAAACTGAGACCGGTGGCGGCTTTGGCGGCAAGGAAGAATATCCTTCGATGATTGCCGGGCATGCGGCGCTGCTGGCCTGGAAATCCGGGCTACCCGTGAAGATGATCTACGATCGCGCGGAAGACATGGTCGCCACCACGAAACGCCATCCGTCGCGCACGCTACATAAAACCGCCGTCAACAAAGATGGAAAGCTTTTGGCGATGGAGATCGATTTCGTGATCGATGGCGGCGCGTACTGTACTTTGTCGCCCGTCGTACTTTCGCGCGGCACGATTCACGCGGCTGGTCCTTATTTCTGTCCGGACGTGCGGATCAAGAGCACGGCAGTCGCGACGAACCTGCCACCGCACGGCGCCTTCAGAGGATTTGGCGCGCCGCAGAGCATTTTTGCGCTGGAACGGCACCTCGACAAAGTCGCCAAGACCGTTGGCCTGACTCCGGAAGAGTTTCGTCGACGCAACTTCATTCATGAAGGCGAGACGACCGCGACCAATCAAACCATTCGCGAGAAAGTCGACATGGATGGCTTGCTCAATCGGGCCTTCGAGTTGAGCGACTATCACGCCAAACGCGAACGCTTCGCACGCGAAAACGGCTCGGATCGACCTTCACGAATACGAAAAGGCATCGGCTTCGCTTCATTCATGCACGGCGCCGGCTTCACCGGCTCTGGCGAAGTTTATCTGCAATCGGTGGTCGGCGCGGAGGCAACGCCGGAAGGCCTGATCAGAATTCTGGCTGCGAGCACTGAGATTGGCCAGGGCACGAACACAATTTTTGCGCAGATTGCGGCTGATGCGCTGGGTCTTGGTTACGATCTCTTCGAAGTGGCCCAGCCGGATACCGCACAGGTTCCGAACAGTGGGCCCACGGTCGCGTCGCGCACCTGCATGATCGTCGGCAAGCTGGTCGAATCTGCGGTGGTGGGTTTGAAACAGACGCTCCTCGGCAGTGGCTTGTTGAAAGATCAGTACACGCAGGCGGAATTTCAAAGGGCGTGCGGTGATTACATTGAAAAGTTTGGAAGGCTTCAATCCTTCAGCAAGTATCAACCGCCGCCGAATATTCTTTGGGACGACGAGAAGTATCAGGGCGATGCCTACGGCGCGTTTGCCTGGGCCGTCTATGTGGCGGAAGTCTCCGTGGACCTTTTAACCTATGAAGCGCACGTCGATGACTTTGTCGCGGTGCAGGAAGTCGGGCGCGTAATCAATCCAGTGCTGGCCGCCGGACAAATTGAAGGGGGAATCGCGCAGGCAATCGGCATGACGCTCTACGAAAACGTCGTCTGGGAAAACGGGCGGATGAAAAATGGCCAGATGACGAACTACATCATGCCGACCGCGGCCGACATTCCGCCAATTCGTGTCTACTTTGAAGAGAACCCGTACGCCTATGGCCCGGACGGGGCGAAAGGCATCGGCGAGTTACCAATGGACGGGCCGGCGCCGGCGATCTTAAACGCGATTGAGAATGCGACGGGCGAGAGCTTCAATCAGATTCCGTTGATGCCGGAGAAGATGATGGAAGATTTAGTCGGGCAAGGCTGATTACTATTTCGCAACGGCTCTCGTGCTTCACTCACCCGACGTCTACTCTTATGGAACGAATCATTAGTGCCGCATTTTCCTTTTTGATAGGAACCGTCGGACTTTGGGCGGGTTTCAAACAGTTGCGAAATCGTACCAAGCTTAATCAGTGGCCGACGACAAAAGGAAGAGTGATTGAGCGTGGCACGTATCAGCCATTCATACCGGCTGCGGGTCCGCCCGCGTTTCGCCATTCGCCTTTGGTGAAGTACGTTTATCAGGTTTCCGGTAAGGAATTCATCAACGATAGCGTTCGACCAAAACGGATTCAGCTACCGCGACACAACACCAAAGAGTGGGCGCAGAAAATGGCGGGGTCAGTCCCCGACGAAGTGACCGTCATTTATAACCCCGAAGATCCGGGCGAGTCCTTCCTCGTCCAGACGCCCAGGGCAATGCTATACATTGTGATCGGCGCTTCGTGTCTGGCTATTCTATTTGGACTGTTATTTCTGCTGGTTTTTTCGCCGAAGTGAACAAAGCGCGCCGTGAAGGACGTTGAACTAACTCGCACGATGGATACGCAAGACATCTACACAAAGAGCACAGTGCGGTGCACCGTCAACGGCGAGAGCAAGGCGCTGCATGTTTATCCCATGGAGCGGCTGCTCGACGTGTTGCGCGAGCAATTGCGTCTGACCGGAACCAAAGAAGGTTGTGGCGAAGGCGAGTGTGGCGCGTGCAGCGTCATGATCGATGGGCAGATCGTCAACAGTTGTCTGGTGCCGGTCGCGCAAGTCGAAGGCGCTTCAATTCAAACCATCGAGGGGATAGCCACTGAGGACCAACTACACGCCGTGCAGCAGGCTTTCATTGAATGCGGCGGCGCACAGTGTGGCATCTGCACGCCGGGAATGGTTCTGGCCGCGGTGGATCTGCTCGCAAAGAATTCTCATCCGAGTGAGTCGGAGATTCGCAACGGACTGGCCGGGAATCTCTGTCGCTGTACGGGCTATATGAAGATTTTTGAATCGGTGGTGCGGGCTTGTGAGAAATAATTAACAGCGATGATAGATATCCATGATGAATTACGGCGAGTGACAACGAAGCTCGACGAGCAGAATATCGAGTACGCCTTGTGCGGCGGCATGGCGATGGCCGTCCATCAACGGCCGAGATTCACCATAGACATCGATCTTCTTATTCAGGAGGAGTCGTTGCCGGGGACGATGGACGTTGCTCGATCTTTGGGCTACAACATTCGCGGTAAGGATCTCAGCTTCGCCAACGGTGCGGTGGAAATTCGCCGCGTCTCGAAGATCGATCCTGATTCAGGAGATCTGTTGACGCTGGACTTGCTGTTGGTCACGCCTGAAGTTCGGGTTGCCTGGGACTCTCGCGTCCAGGCGGAGTGGGAAGGCGGAACGCTGACTGTCGTTTCGGCGGCGGGCTTGATCGCTATGAAACAACTGAGAAGAAGTGGCACGGACTTGGACGACATCAAAGCTTTGGAAGAAGGAGAGTGATATGCGCAAGGTTGACATGTCCGCTGACGCCGTTACGACCCGGTTGAAACGCGTATCTCAGCTTCGCCGCCTCGGCCTCTCTCTTCAGAAGGCCAGAATCAAAAGGGAAGAGGATCGGCCACAAGGAATAGAGCGGCGCAGCGAGGCAAAGCCTCGCCAGCCAAAGCCCCAATGAGAGCCTACGTCCCCTCTTACCAATTGATTTCGCCCGCCACTCTCGGCGAAGCGCTCGATGTGCTCGCGCGCGCCGCCGGCGCCTGGCAGCCTTTCGCCGGCGGCACCGATTTGATGGTGCTGCTCGAAGCCGGCAAGCTGCCGCACAAAAACTACCTGAACATCTGGAATCTGCCGGAACTGCACGGCATTGAAGTAACGGACGCGCATGTCACGCTCGGCGCGCTGACCACTTACACTGAAGTCCAGGATCACGAAACACTGCGCGAGCAATTTCCGATGCTTTGTCAGGCCGCAAGTGAAACCGGCGGGCTGGCAATTCAGAATCGCGGGACGATCGGCGGCAATATCGTCAACGCTTCACCGGCAGCCGATTCACCGCCGGCGCTACTGGCGTACGACGCCGAGCTTGAATTCGTCTCTGCTAAAGGCTCGCGTACGATCCCCTATTATTCTTTTCATACCGGTTATAAGCAGATGAACATACGGCCGGACGAGCTGCTGCGGTCGATTCGTCTGCCACGACCGGCCACCGAGTCGCAGCATTACTATCGCAAGGTCGGGACGCGCAAGGCGCAGGCGATCTCGAAGGTTTGTTTCGCCGGGGTGGCGCGGATGGACGCGGATCGGATCGCTGATGTTCGGATCGCATTGGGCAGCGTAGCGCCTGTCCCGCTTCGTTGTGTACAGACCGAAGCTGCGTTACGAAACAGGAGAATCAACGCGGAAACATTGGCAATCGCAAAAGCAGCCCTCACCGCTGAGATTGCTCCGATCGACGATCTGCGATCGACCAGAAATTACCGGCTCAAGGTGTCGCTCAACCTGCTTGAAGATTTTGTTCTGCGGCTCGCCCCAACTTTCTGAACCTGCCCGGAGCCTGTCCGATGTTCTCGGCGCAACCTGACGGGGGTGCGCTAACTAAATAGTGACCTGCTAGCGCGGCATGCGCTAGAATCGCCCTGCTAGTTCCTCTGTTATGAAGCGCATCGCTCACCCAGCGAAGTGTTCGATCCTCGCCGCCCTCGCGGCGATCATCTTTATTTCTTCACTCCCTGCTTTTGGGCAGAGTGCTCAGCCGGCTGCGGACAACCGGCAGTTCAACTTACTGGTGCTCGGCGATTCAATCGCGTGGGGCCAGGGCCTCAGGGATGAACACAAAGCCTGGTATCAGGTAAAGACCTGGCTGGCGGACACCGCCGGTCGGAAGGTGTTTGAAAGGGTCGAGGCCCATTCCGGGGCGGTAATCGGGTCACCCGGAGACTCAGCCGGGAATCCGGATCCGCCGCTCGATGGTGAAGTAAATCGGACCCTCCCAAGTGTGAACCATCAAATAGAAAACGCGCTGCGGTCTTACGCCAATCCTGCTCAGGTTGATCTGATCATCGTGGATGGCTGCATCAACGACCTCGATGCGCGGAGGCTGCTGAACGCCGTCAACACTCCAAAGGGAATACGTGAATCGGCGGAACAGAAATGCGGCCCGCCGATGGAGGCCCTGCTGACCAGGCTAACCACGTCGTTTCCGCAGGCCCACGTGATCGTCACCGGTTACTATCCAATCCTCTCTGAGAAGACATCCCGCGATCTCTTCATGCGGGCCCTGGCGAAAAAATTCTATACGGGAACTGAGCGGATGAAGGATAAGCAGTTGCTCGCCAGGCTCATAGAAATCTCTAAAGAGTGGTACGAGGGTTCCAATCAGATGCTGGCCGCGGCCGCCGGAAAGATCGACGCGCAGCTGGCCGCGAAGGGCTCGCGACAGCGAGTATTGTTTGCCGAGGTGGGTTTCCTGCCTGAGTACTCGTTCGCGGCTCCGCAGTCGCGCTTGTGGGGTTTCGATGCCTCTTTCCTGAGAAAGCTTCTGGTTGTTCTGACCCTGGGCAGAGTAAGTCTGAAGACGAATGATGAGCAGCGGAACCAGCGCGGCACCAGTTGCAAGGCAACGTTCAAGCGACCCGCAGGCGAGACTGGGGATCAAAAGAGAGCGAGAGAGAACCGGATCATGCTCTGCCGGCTCGCCGCTATTGGACATCCGAACCGTGAAGGCGCGTCGATGTATGCTGAAGCGATCAGCAGGCAATTGAAAGTACTGATCAGCAGCCCCGGATGGCTAAGGAGCATGGGCGTGATCGCCGCGCCCGGCAATCCTATTCGATAAGATAAGAGTTGAGAGTACCGGCTTTCGGCCGGGTTTTATGAGTCGAGGAACCTCCCAACTGAAGTTGGGACGCTAAACACCCGAACGTCTATTGCGCCCCGGGCCAAGCCCGTGATAAATGTCGGCCGCCTGACCTGCAACTGCCTGGCTTACACCTAAAGGAGAGAACCACAATGACACCAGACAACATTCAGTTTCGCACCGGCGTCATCAAGCCTGTGGAATGCGTGAAAGAGGCTTGGGCGTTAATCAAAGATCAGTACTGGCTGTTTCTGGGAATTGTCTTTGTCGGCGTGTTCATTGGCGGCGCGGTTCCCATCGTGTTAATCGGACCGATGATGGTGGGAATCTACCTGTGCCTGTTTCGCAAGATGCGCGGCGAACCGGTCGATTTCGGCCACTTGTTCAAGGGCTTCGACTACTTTGCCCAAGGTATAATTGCCGCGCTGCTGCAAATGATTCCGATGGTCGTGGTGATGGTGCCTGCCTACCTCGTAATGTTCGTTTTGATGATGACCTCAATGCCGCGCGGTGGTGGTCGGATGGGATCGGACGAGTCATCACGGTTCGTCTTCACGTTTTTGGGATTTGAGTTCGTGTTTCTCGCGGTCATGCTGACCGTAGGGATCTTGGTTGGCGTTTTTTTCATGTTTGCTTTCCCGCTGATTGCCGATCGCGGTCTATCAGGACTGGACGCAACTAAGCTCAGTATTAAAGCGGGTAAGGCAAACTTTGGCGGGATTCTCGGATTACTCCTGGTGAATGCTGGTCTGGGGCTCATCGGCGTGCTCTGCTGCTACGTTGGAGTATTTTTCTTCATGCCCGTGGCGCTGACGTCGTACGCGATCGCATACCGTCGCGTCTTTCCTGCTGTTCTTCAGAACTTCGCATCGCCGCCACCGCCGCCGTCAAACTGGGCTACTTAGCGCGATGCTTCAATCCGATCTTGTAATTCGCGGACGCCGGGTCGTTCTTCCGGATAGAGTTGTCCCGGCGTCCATCCATCTAAGCGCCGGCCGCATTGGCGCCATTACTGCCTTTGAAGAAATTCCTTCCGGCGCCGCGATAGTTGAAGCCGGCGCAGACTCGGTCGTGATGCCGGGTCTGGTCGACAGTCACGTTCACGTCAATGAACCGGGCCGAACTGAGTGGGAAGGCTTCGCGACGGCCACCCGGGCGGCGGGGGCCGGCGGTGTGACGACGATTGTTGACATGCCGCTGAATTCGATTCCGGCGACGACCACGCTCGCCGGTTTGAAAGCAAAGCTGGAGGCGGCGAGCGGCAAGTGTTCGATTGACGTCGCGTTCTGGGGCGGCGTCGTCCCGGGCAATACCGGCGAGTTGGCAAAGCTTTGGGATGCGGGCGTCGTCGGCTTCAAATGTTTCCTGGTTCATTCTGGCGTAGACGAATTCCCTAACGTCACCGAAAGCGATCTGCGCGCAGCGATGCCCGAACTGGCCCGGCTGGGTGCGATGCTGATCGTGCATGCAGAAATGCCGGGACCTATTGAAAATGCCTGTTGCCTGACGGCAAACGAAGACGGTGAGAGCCAGGCCAGACGGTCTTACGAAGTTTTCCTGCGCTCGCGCCCGCGCGCGGCTGAGAACGAAGCGGTCGAGTTGATGATTCGTCTGGGCCGCGAGAGCGGCTGTCGCATTCACATCGTTCATCATTCGTCGGCGGATGCCTTGGGAACGCTACGCGCGGCCAGGAAAGCTGGCGCGAATATCACGGTTGAGACCTGTCCGCACTATTTGCATTTTGCTGCCGAGGACATCCGTCAAGGCGCTACTGAGTTCAAATGCTGTCCGCCGATTCGCGAGCGCGCCAACCGGGAGCAACTGTGGGAAGCGCTCAGTGACGGGACGATCGACATGGTGGTTTCCGATCACTCGCCCTGTCCGCCTGAGATGAAGTTGCGGGAACAGGGCGATTTCATGAAAGCGTGGGGAGGCATTTCTTCTCTGCAGCTGCGCTTGCCGGTGATGTGGACGGAAGCCAGCGCCCGCGGCTTTGAACTCAATCAAGTGACAGAGTGGCTTTGCGGCGCGCCCGCGCGGCAGGTTGGTCTGGCTGAGCGAAAGGGTTCGATTACTGTTGGCTGTGACGCGGATATTGTGATCTGGAATCCTGATCGAGAGTTTCGCGTTACGCCTGAGATGGTCCAACATCGTCATAAGCTGACGCCTTATGCGGGCGAGGTCCTGCGGGGCGTGGTAGAAAAGACTTTTCTCCGTGGGCAGATGGTTTATGATGGCGGCGAGTTTATCGATTCTACCGGGCAGATTCTCTTGCGCGGAGATTAGTGGCACAGACTTTAGTCTGTGATTAGGTGAGGAGGCTATCACGTCTACACAGACTGAAGTCTGTGCCACTTAACTTCTTTATGGACTTCACTGAACTAATCGATCTCGCTTCCGAGCGTCTTGGTGGTGCGGTGGTGTTTGCCAACGACGAGTTCTTTGCGCCCAAAGAAAACCTGCTGAAGCCTGCAGCGCCGATCTTCGTCGAAGGCAAATACACTGACCTCGGGAAGTGGATGGATGGTTGGGAGTCGCGGCGTCGGCGCACGCCGGGATTCGATTGGTGCGTTGTGCGCCTGGGCTTGCCCGGGGTGATTCGCGGCGTGGTGGTCGACACCAGCCATTTCAAAGGCAACTATCCCGAGCAGTGTTCAATTGAAGCGTGCACAATCGACGGTCTGCCGACTACGGAACAGTTAACTGCTGAGTCCGTGCCGTGGACTGAGATCCTGCCGAAGGCGAATCTTAACGGTGACTCGCTCAATCCGTTCGCCATAACCGGCGATTCGCATTGGACCCATCTTCGCTTCAAGATTTACCCCGACGGCGGCGTCGCGCGGCTGCGCGTTTATGGTGAAGTCGTGCCTGACTGGAATCGCCTGAAACAAATCGCTGCCGAGGTTGATCTGGCGGCAGTGGAAAACGGTGGGATGGTCCTGTCTTGTAGCGATATGTTTTTTGGCCACCGGCACAATTTGATCATGCCCGGGCGGGCCGCGAACATGAGCGACGGTTGGGAAACGAAACGCCGCCGCGGACCCGGCCACGATTGGACGATCATCAGGCTGGGCGCGCCGGGACACATTCGGCGCCTCGAAGTCGACACGTCTTATTTCAAAGGAAATTTCCCGGAGAGTTGTTCGCTGGAAAGCTGTAACGCCGTGGGTGTGCCGCTCGAAACCGTGCAGGCCCCGGAATTTGTCTGGAAGCCGGTGCTGGCGCGCACGAAGTTACACGCGCACACGCGGCACCTGTTTGACGAAGTGATGGACACCGGAGCAGTTTCGCACGTGCGCTTCAATATTTTTCCGGACGGCGGGGTGAGTCGCCTTCGTATTTACGGAACGATCGAGTAGTAACCACAAAGTCACAAAGAGCACAAAGACTCCTAATCAATTTTGTGTCTTCGTGGCTTGGTGGTTAACTGAGGCTTTGAATACCCAGGTCAAACGATTGAATTCGCTCTTGCCCGCTCAAGCTGAGGCAGAGTTGTTAAAATGCTGCGGCTGTCGCAACTGGGCGCGAGCGATGACCGAAGCTCGGCCCTTCGCCAGTCTTGAAGATCTTCTGGACCAGGCCGACAGCCTGTGGAGATCTTTAACCGAGGAAGATTGGCTCGAAGCCTTTCTGGCGCATCCGAAGATTGGCGAGCAAAGGGCCGCCGCGGCCCAGTCGGAACAAGCGCGGAACTGGTCAGCGCAGGAACAGTCAGGCATTCTTGCCGCGGAAGCGGAGACCAAGGCGGCGCTAAACGCCGGAAATCAGGAGTACGAAAAGCGCTTTGGTTTCATCTTCATCGTTTGCGCGACTGGCAAGACCTCGGAAGAGATGCTGGCGATTCTGAACAGACGATTACAGAACGAACCCGGAACTGAGCTGTCCGTCGCCGCCGCAGAACAGCGAAAAATCACGCGGCTAAGATTGGAGAAACTACTTAACCAGTGAGCGCAATCACTACACATGTTCTCGATACTTCGTGCGGCCGTCCGGCCAGCGGCGTGCGGGTGAGGCTGGACCTCGAAAGTGCGGACGGCAGTTGGAAGCAGGTTGGCAAAGGAACAACGGACGCGGATGGTCGCGCCAGAGATTTGTTGCCGGACGCCTTTGCCTTGCACGGTGGTGTTTACCGTTTGACCTTCGAGACGGGAGCTTACTTTGCCGCGCGGGAGATCGAAGGTTTCTATCGGGAAGTCGTGGTTGTCTTTACGATCAGCGACCCGGCCCAGCAGCATCACGTGCCCTTGCTGCTTAGTCCGTTTGGATATTCAACGTATCGGGGAAGTTGAGTGGCACAGACTTTAGTCTGTGATTGTCAGTACCACCAACACAGACTGAAGTCTGTGCCACTACTCCAAAATGAACCTTAATCCAACCGTCAGCGAATGGCTCAACCTGATCGCGCGCTGGGTGCACGTGTTTGCCGGCATCATGTGGGTCGGCACAACCTATTACTTCACCTGGCTCGACGCACGTCTGACGGAAGAAGAGAAGGCCATGCGTGCGGCGTCGAATTCCATGGCGCCGGCCCAACTCTGGATGGTTCACAGCGGCGGCTTTTATGCGGTCGAGAAGCGCAAAGTACCTGATGAGCTATCACGCAAACTGCATTGGTTTCGCTGGGAAGCTGCAACTACCTGGTTGAGTGGGATGGCGCTGCTCATCATCGTCTTCTACCTGGGCGGCGGAGCCCTGGTCGATCGCGACGTTTCGGAAATCAGCATCGGTGCGGCGGTCGGAGTGGGCCTGGGAGTGCTCGTCTTCGGCTGGCTTATTTATGACCTGTTGATGATTTCGCCGTTGGGCCGAAGCGAAAAGCTGTTCGCGCTGGTCGCTTATGTCCTGGTTGTAGGCACCGCTTATGGATTGTCGCGCGTGCTGAGCGGTCGAGCCGTATACATCCACGTGGGCGCGATGTTTGGCACCATCATGGCGGCCAACGTCTGGATGCGTATCCTGCCGGCGCAGCGAAAGATGATCGAGGCCATCAAAGCTGGTCAGAAGCCCGACGCGGCCCTCGCGGCCCAGGCCAAGCTTCGTTCAAAGCAGAACACCTTCATGGCCGTGCCCCTGGTTTTCCTGATGATCAGCAATCACTACGGTGGCAACACCACTGGCGGCTACGACTGGACTCATCTGGCTGTGCTGGTTCCCCTCGGCTGGATTGCGGCAAAGTTCATTCGGCGCGCTTAAGATGTCCGACGAGCTTTAGCTTGTCGCCGACTTTTATTTCACTCGAGTTGAGCACAAACAGCGTCAACGACAAACTGAAGTTTGTCGGACATTGGCTACTTCTTCGCTTTCTTTCCGGCGCCCATCGTCAAGATCGTCTCAAACTCTTCTTTAGTAAGCGGCATCACCGAAAGTTGCGACTGGCGAATCAACGGCAGATTGCTCAACTTTGCATGATAGCGAATCGAGGCCAGCGGCACTGGTTCGTTCAGGGGCTTGATGGGTTTGATGTCTACGGCGACCCATTGCGGATCGTCAGCCGTGGGATCGGGATAGGCCGCTTTCGCTACTTCCGCGATTCCTACCACACACTTACCTGTCCCTGAGTGGTAAAACAACACGCGGTCGCCGGCTTTCATTTGGCGCAGGTTGTTTCGGGCTTGAAAGTTTCTTACTCCCGTCCAATCCGTGCGGCCGTCGCGCACGAAGTCATCCCAGGAATAGGTTTCCGGCTCCTGCTTAACCAGCCACAGGCCCGACAGACCGGTCTTTCTGGCACTGCTCTTTCTTGAGACTGATTTCTTCTTAGTCATTTGTGGTTGCAGGTCCTCAATTGAAATCGTTAGAATCCCCGCGTTCTTTCATTCCAACGATCGGGTTCAAAAAATAGTGGCCAAACTAAAAGAAGGACAAAAAGCTCCGGATTTCACGGTGCGCGACGGCGAATGACAGACCGTACGGCTGAAAGATCTCCGCGGCAAGAAGGTCGTGCTTTACTTTTATCCGAAGGACGACACGCCCGGGTGCACCAAAGAAGCCTGTTCTTTTCGCGATTCATTCGCAAAGTTCAAAAAGCGTGGCATAGAAGTGCTGGGAGTTTCACTCGATAGCGAAGTGAAGCACAAAAAATTTGCCCGGAAGTACGACTTGCCTTTTCGCTTGTTGGCAGACACTGATCGGGCTATTTCCGAAGGCTTTGGCACCTACGGCGAGAAAAAGTTCATGGGGCGGACGTACATGGGCATTAACCGCATGACTTTCCTGATAGACGAGAAGGGAAAAATCAAAAAGATCTTTACCAAGGTTAAGCCCGAAGATCACGCCGCAGAAGTTCTGGCCGCCTTTGATGAATGATTCACGCGCCGTCTGCAACGTCGCAAGTCTTCAAGCGCTCTTTTCCTTCGCCTTGTCGACTGCCTGAGCTTTCACTAAACGCTTTTTGCCTTTGGCAGACGGCTTGCGGCCCGGCATCAATACGCTCAACGAGCTAAATGAAGGATTCAAGTCGCGTTTTCGCCCGTCTTCTACCACTTCGCGGGCCTTCGTCAATTCTTCCGAAGGCTCGTTTACAAAGTATCTTCGCGTGTTGTTGATGACCTGAGTGCGAATCTCGCGGGTCCAAAGGAGAAGATTCGCCAGAGCATCACAAACCTCGTCTTTCGGAAGCCTGGTGACCTGGGCAATCTCTGTTTGAGTTTCAGCGCCACAGCGAATAGCCTCGCGCACGCGATCGGCCGGCGAGAGTTTTCGGAGCATGCGGGCGATACGGCGTGGCGAAAAGCCCGAGATGGCATCGATCGCCACCCGGGACGTTTCCGGCACGACTGTCGACCCATGCTTGATCCGGGCGTTCTTATATTCGCGCAAGGCTTGGCGGCTCTGGGCAATCTTCTCGCGAATACAGCGCTTGCAGTAAAGATTCAGACCGTCCTTGCGTGCTCGGCACACGCCGAACTCTGCCAGGGGCAGCGACCCTTCGCACCGGGGGCATCTTTTCAACTCAACTACGCTCACTTCTGCTAGTACCGTCACTCTTTGCACTCCACTAAAATGACTTTAGATACGCGATCTGGGACAAAACTCCTGCCCTGCAGACAGACAAGCCGCCTTGCACCCTGGTCCGTTCGAACCTTCTGTGACTAAATGTTGGCGATGGACTCCGGATGTGAGTCGGAAAAAAATCCGCCTTCGATGACCACGCTGGTTTAGTCATTGCGTGGCGACGCCCTCACCCATCAACGCATCCGAATTCCGATGCGTCTCGAGGTTGGTCGCAGGAGTGGCTGACGGCTATCTCGCGAGGATAAAATAAGTGCCGCTGATTTCAACTAATGGACTCGTCAGCTCGATCGCCAGTGCGCTCACCTCATAAACTAGTAAGGGACTGGCATTATATTTAGGAAGATTTTTTTTGCAACCTCTTTCTCACTTTTCTGTGGTCCAACTCTCACAAGTGATCATTTCGCGTTGCAAAATATTTTCTGGAGATCGTTTCTGTTTCGCAACGTCTCTAGTGAGAGAAGATACGGCAGCTCGATTTAGATCGAATTAAATTTCGAGACATGACTGACGCGAAAAAACGTGCGCGATGAAACTCGAAATGATCCAACAAAAACACGCATTCCTGATCGAGATAGAAAGCGTTCGCCGTATGTTTCACGCTAAACCTTCGATGAATGCGATCGTGGTCCAACTATTAGTTGATTTGTAGTGCGCTCAATTCAGTGGAAGAAGAATTGTAGATCGCGAATACCGGGAACTTTTGCCAATCCGATCATGAGATTCTGATCGATCAAGAGATAAATCTCTTTCAACGCGAAGATATCCTCAAACACATCACCTGCTGATAACTTGTCGCCCCTCGGTTCATTGCGGTTGGCAAAAGCGCCTCCTTCGAAATGCCGGAACGTTGGCATGAATGAAAATCCTTTGCATCCGCGGCCTGGGCCGTGAAGATTTGGCGGCAGCTGGATTCTGTGGATGCCGCCCGATTGTGCAAAACGCGAGAAGCCCTGTTTGCAGAGTGACTTGCCCAATGCGCAAGGCGGGCTATCCACAGCTTTTCAACAGGTTCTGTGGAAACAAGAAGTGCGAGTATTTCAAACGAATCGGAAGGGGTACGCGTTACTTTTCACGAGACGTCAGCTGCGCGCGATCCTTCAGCCGAAAGACGAACTTGAGCCCTGACCAAACATCATCCACGGCGCAGATCTTAACGTCGACCAGCCCTGCCGCAAGACCAATTGCTCGCACAGTGCCTTCAGAAAGATCTGTGGTTACGCCGGAACTCTTTTTTGGCCACGACACCCAGAGCATTCCGGAAGCGTTAAGCCTCTTCGCGTACTCAGAAAACTTTCTCTTCAGTTCTTTTTCGCTCTTAACAAACAACTGAGCAAAGTCGAGCGGCTGGCGAGATCGTGAATTGATCCGCACATCTGAAGGCAGATCGAGTTCGTTCGCGAAACCTGAGGGAGCATTTACGAACGCGATGTTAAAGCCGGGCTTGATGCCCAGCTTTTTGACTAGCGGTGTTCCGGAATAACCAGCCATACGAAACCTTGTTTGCTGAGCGGCGATCATGACCGACCGATCAATTCCGCGGCACACAGCAGGGTGTTGTTCAAACGTGTACAGAGGTTGTTGTCAACTTGAATGCATTGTCGTCGTTCACTCGTTAATGATCGGTTCTCCGCCAAAACTGATTCCGCGCTTTTCCCGTCCCAGCGCGATGATGACTACTGCGCCAACAAGCACGGTAACAGTCGTGAAGGCCATCGTTTTAGGATAACTCGTCCTTGCGGCAAAGATTGCCTGGATGTAAGCGACTGAGCCTGCCAGCAGCACACCGCATTGATACGCGAATCCAGGCAAGAAGCCGCGAACGGAGTCCGGCGAGAGTTCCGAAAGGTGCGCGGGAATGATTCCCCAGGCTCCCTGAACCATAAACTGCATCATGAATCCACCCATCAGTAAGACGACCAGCGATGGTGAAAGCGCCCAAAGAGGAATGACGAAGATTGCACAGAAGAGGGCAGCGATCATTGATCTGCGACGGCCAAAGCGATCAGACAGCCGTCCAAACAAGAGGCCGCCGATAATCGCGCCAACCATGGTGAACGCGGTCACGACGGCTACCTTCTGGGGACTGAAATGCCACGCGCGTTTGAGCAGCGTCGGGTACATATCCTGCGTCCCATGCGAGACGAAGTTCATCATCATCATTAGAAGCACCAGATAGATAAACAATTTCCAGTGAGAAGCAATCCCGCGGCCGAGTCCGCCCCAGGTTTCATGGCGTGTTTTCTTCCAGACTTCCGATTCCTTCACGCGGAGGCGAACGAAGATGGCCAGTAATGCAGGCAATCCGCCGATAAAAAACATTGGTCGCCATCCCCAGCGCGGAAAAACCAGGAAATAGCAAATCGCGGCCAACATATAGCCAGCCGCATATCCTTCCTGAAGCAAGCCAGATAATACGCCGCGCCGGTTTGGCGGCACTTTTTCCATCGCCAACGACGCGCCCACGCCCCACTCGCCGCCCATGCCGATCCCGAACAAAGCGCGCAGTGCCAGGAAAGTAACGTAGTTTGGGGCGAGGCCGGACAAAACCTCAACCACCGAGAAGAAAATGAGATCGATGATTAAGGGAAGCCGTCGTCCATATCGGTCCGCGAGTAAACCGAAGATAAAAGCGCCCACGGGACGAAAGGCAAGCGTGAGAGTTATCGAAAGCGCGATCTGGGCATCAGTCTTATGGAATTCCGCGGCAATCGCCGTTAGCGACAGCCCAACCAGAAAGAAATCGAATGCATCCAGGGTCCATCCGAGAAATCCCGCGAACAACGCAGCTCGGTGACCTTCGGAAACTGCCGGTTTGTTCGATTCATCCATCAACACTCGCCTCAAAATGACTTGACGCAATAAAAAACGCGGCGATACTAATATTTTGCAGGCAGCGCATTCAAGCGATTTATTAACATCACCCGAATGCATCAAACCAATTGAGGAGCTTTGCGCGTAGTTTATGTGTAAGGGACTAGCGAGGTCGAAAGAAGTCTAATCAGCATGTTGATTAAGAAGCCGGGCGAGATTAAGTCGAGCGAGATCACAGACCAGAAGGATTATCTAAACCGCCGTCTGTTCATGCGTGGCGCCGTTCTGGCTGGCTCAGTTGCGGCGACCGGCCTCCTCTATCGGAAACTGAATTCGCTACCGGCAGTCGTCCAGGAGCGTCCCAGGATAGCCGGCCTCGTCACACCCCCTTCCGATGAAGCGATGCGCAAGGGCTTCAAGCTAAATGAAGCGCTAACTTCGCTTGAAGACATAACGAACTACAACAATTTTTACGAGTTCGATAGCGATAAGAAGGCGGTGGCATCACTGGCGCGCGGATTTGTCACACGCCCATGGGCCGTTGCAGTCGAGGGTCTAGTGAACAAGCCGAGGGTCTTCGATATTGACGAGTTGCTTAAATTGGCGCCGCAGGAGGAACGCATCTATCGACACCGCTGCGTTGAACGCTGGTCGATGGTGATTCCGTGGGTCGGTTTTCCGCTGAGCGTGCTGCTGAAGCTGGTCGAGCCGTTGTCGTCAGCGCGATACGTTGCTTTCGAAACGCTCTACGACCCTAAACGGATGCCCTATCCAATCAGCAGCGGACTTGATTGGCCTTACGTCGAAGGCTTGCGGCTGGACGAGGCGATGAATCCGCTGGCGATTCTGGCATCCGGGTTATACGGCCAGACTATGCCGCCGCAGGACGGGGCACCGATTCGTCTGGTTGTGCCGTGGAAATACGGCTTCAAAAGCATTAAGTCAATCGTCAAAATCAAGTTGGTCGCTGAGCAGCCGCCGACGACCTGGAGTGTCACAGGCCCCAACGAATACGGCTTTTATTCGAACGTGAATCCCGCCGTCAGTCATCCGCGCTGGAGCCAGGCGACAGAGTACCGAGTCGGCGAGTTCACCGGTCGCAGCACGCTCCTGTTCAATGGTTACGCCGATCAGGTGGGGTATCTGTACGAAGGGATGGACCTCAAAGCGAATTACTAATTGTGGAGTGCGGCAACTAGTTGCCGCTTTCAAAAGCGCCGACTAGTCGGCGCACTCCATACCAGGCTCGAGTATGAAAGAAACGCGTTTCCCCAAACTAGTTCTCCTCGTTAACGGCCTCGTGCCGTTGACGCTGCTGTTATGGGACGTGTATCGAAAACAGGTCGGCGCGAATCCGCTGGAGTTCGTCACCCGTACCACCGGGATGCTGACGCTGGTTTTTCTGCTCATTTCTCTGGCAGTGACACCTTTGCGAAGGATTACCGGACTCAACTGGCTCACCAGGTTTCGCCGGATGCTGGGGCTTTTCGCTTTCTTCTACGGTTCGCTTCACCTGATGACGTACATAGCGTTCGACCGCTTCTTCCACCTGACCACCATCCCCGGTGATGTCGCCAAGCGCCCGTTCATTGCTATCGGGATGACAGCATTCTTTCTAATGTTGCCGCTGGCGATTACCTCAACCGATAGAATGGTAAAGCGTTTGGGCGGAAAGCGCTGGATGCGCCTGCACCGGATCGTTTATCTGTCTGGAGTCCTCGGCGTGCTGCATTACTACCTGCTGGTTAAGTCCGACGTGCGTTTGCCCATGACGTTTGCGTTCCTGGTGGTAGTGCTGCTTGGATTTAGAATTTTTGCCAAGTATTACTCGACGCCACCTCGTAGTACGGCCAGTTTGTTTCCGCCATCTCAATAGCACCTGGCAATTGTTAACGAGAGGAAACCGGTTCAACGGTTTGGATCGACGGCGTTTGAAGCGGCTGCACTCGCACTGGCAACTTTCGCGCGATCACGATGAGGCGGAAAGCTGCTGAGATACGGACGGATTTGCTTGACACGTCTGTTAACTTTCTTTCGTGCTCGATCCGACCAAGCGATTTTCAAACCGCGTAGACAACTATCTAAAGTATCGTCCCACTTATCCGCCGGCGATTATTCCTTTGCTTGAATCAGAATGTGGCTTGAATGCGGAATCGGTGATTGCCGATCTGGGTTCAGGTACCGGCATCTTGACTGAGCTTTTTCTGAAAGGTGGCAATCCGGTTTTTGGCGTCGAGCCAAATCCGGAAATGCGCGTTGCCGGCGAGAGGGTTTTGGCGAAGTATCCGCGGTTCTCCAGTGTGAATGCTGCTGCTGAAGCGACGGGCCTTCCTGGTCATTCCGTCGACCTCATCGTAGCCGGTCAGGCCTTTCACTGGTTCGATCGCGCGGCAGCGCGCCCCGAGTTCGTCCGGATCCTAAAATCAGACGGTTCGCTCGTGCTGGCCTGGAACGGCTATCGAGTGGAATCCAGCCCGATGATGGCTGCTTACCAGAATCTGGTACTGCGTTACGGCACCGATTATTCAGAGGTCCAGCGCGAAGTTGTGGGCTGCGACGTCGAATCATTTTACGCGCCCGGTAGCTGTCAGTGCGCGCGCTTCGAATTTCAACAAACGTTTGATTACGAGGGTCTGAAAGGCCGTCTCCTATCGGCCTCGTACGCGCCGGAACCCGATCATCTCAACTATGACGCGATGCTGAGCGACCTGCGAAAAATCTTTGACGCTAACGAGAAGGACGGAAGAGTAGTCTTCGACTACGAAACCGAACTCTATTACGGGCAGCTTCCAGCCAGATAGAAAACAACTTTATTGCGAGACCGATTGTTCGTGGAATTTCCTGGCGGTGCTCCTTTGGGGGATCGACTCGGAGCCAGCCTGCAAATACCGTTCGGTCCGTGCTGCGTGTTCGTCGGCACGCGCCGAATATCATTCATCACCCGCAAAATATCGTCTGGTATTCGTCAAATTCCAACCGACATTTCCGACGTGTCGTGCGACACGTGCCGTAAACTAACTAGTACGCCACAGATATCGTTCGACATGCGCCGCGGGTCAGACGACACGTCACGAACATTGTTCGACATGCGCCGCGGGTCAGACGACACGCCACAGATATCGTTCGACATGCGCCGTGGGACAGACGACACGGGGCACATATCGTCTAACACGCGGCACATATCGTCTAACACGCGGCACATATCGTCCGACAGACGTGCCGTGTCACCTGACATTTTCAAACTGTCAGGCTGAAATTGTCCGACTTCCATTCATTTCAGGGTTTTTCTGCCACATTATTACGGTCGGCGGCCATCCGTTGGGTAGTGTCTCAATTTGAGTGAGGTCAGTACCGGGAGCGGTAGCGACCGGGTAACAGTCCTTGGCAAATCTAGAGTCTGAGATCAGCTGCGACCCGGTCGCTACCGCTCCCGGTACTGACTCCATAACGTCCGCCGCAAATTAAGACACTACCATCCGTTGTCAGACAACACCTGCCGGAGTAAACTCTGCGTGCTTCCGAGACCTGAACCGAGGAGACGAATCGAAATGTTCAAGAAAGCTCTCAGCTTCGCGCTCATGCTCATGGCGGCGGCTATGGCCGCTGCGCAAACGCCAACTCCGACCCCGACGCCGGCCAGGACCGCGCCGGTGGCGCCCCACACCAACTTGAAGGTAGGCGACAAAGCGCCGGACTTTACGCTCGCAAGCACCGCCCTCGGACCGGACGGAAAGACCCTGCGGTTTAAGCTCAGTGATTTCAAGGGTAAGAAAAACGTCGTGCTCGCCATCTACGTTTTGGCCTTTACCGGTGGTTGAACGAAGGAAATGAAGGCGTATCAGGCTGATATCGCCAAATTCGAAACTACCGATACACAGATTTTCGGACTCAGCGTCGACAGCGTTCCCGCCAATCGCGAATTCGCCAAACAGAACGGCATTACTTTTCCGCTGCTCAGCGATTTCAAACGCACCGTAGTGAAGGATTATGGAGTTTTTAATGAAGAGCAGGGCTTTGGCAATCGCGCTACCTTCGTAATCGACAAGGACGGCATCATCCAGCACATCGACGAAGGTAACGTGGCGATTGATCCGACGACTGCCGAGGATGCCTGCAACATCCTGACGCACAAGAAGGCGACCGCGCCGTGAGTCGGGCTAATGCCCGACCGAGCGGGCGGTAGCCCGCTTCTAAACGACTCAAACACTACTCAAAGATAGGACGAGCAGGGCTTTCGCTTTAGTAACTGAGCTTCTCCGGCCGAGTTCTTAAGCCTTAGTCCTGCCGCGGTGACCGTGCCGGTGAACTTTTCGTCGCCCACAGTGAAATTCACAGTGTTACCCTTCACCTGTACCGGCACCCACTCAGGCTTTGGATCTTCTGCGCCACCCTGGGCAATCTGCACGATCGCATAATGGCCATCACCGGCAGACACCAGAACTACGCGCATGCCTTCCAGGTCCCCCGACCCTTTGCCTACGGTGAAATTCTCGTAGACCCCGGTCACACTGGCGGTTTTTTGGGGGCCAGGCTTTTTCGCCAGCGCCGCCGGGATGACGATCAAGCAAATCAAACAAGTCAAAAACGCGCGCACAGTTAACTTCATTGAGATTCTCCCTTTTCGCTCAGTAATAAGATTTGGATTGTACCCTACCCGCGACGCGCAAGCTGCCCGTCCATTACTCGACTGAAAAATTAATTCTCTGCGACGAGCTGGTTCCAGAAATCCTATCGGTGGCTGATACCTGGAGAGTGTAAGAGCCGGGCAGCAGTTGGTTAAGACCGATCTCCGACCAGTAAGGCAGGCGCCATGGATTCTTTGCCACGTCCGGCGGAATGCTGCTCGGAGCAATAGAGATAACTTGTTGGCTGCCGCGAAAAACAGCAGCAGTGATCGAAACGTCAGGCGCGCCGGCAATCCTCGCCGCGTTGTACACGTAAGTTTGAAATCGCAGGACTGAAGTGCGAGCAAAACGATGATTGACGCCCACGCGGATCGGCTGCGGCGCGGCCGGCCGCTCTCCGAGAAATAAACTGCTCATACTAAATGTGGCCGGAGCGAGCTGAGGAATCTCGATCCATCCAATAGCACTGCCAGTGCGTCCGCTTTTACTGTCCCTCGTCGCCACGCGGACCTGATAGAGTCCCGGCGGCAACGGCAGCGACTGGCTCCAGGTCACGAAACGTTGGTCCTTTGATTGGACTGCTTCACGCGGGACCCGTACTTTCTGCTTGAACGTTGAGAAAAGACCGCGGTCGTCTAGCGCAATTCCCAGAACATCCACTATCGCCTCTTGCCCACCTTCCGGCCCGTCAAAGCCCAGCACCTCGCTGTCAATCTGCATCGACACATCAAGCGCGGTGCCCTTGTCCTCAGTCTGCACATAGCCCGCCGAGAGAGAGGTCGGTAACTCCCGCCGTGGATAAAGCGATCCCAGGGCCGCGCGTAGTTCGTTTTCAGGCGAACGGCTTGAGGGCGCCGCCACTTCCGGGTTGACAGTCTTCGCTGTTTGATTAGGTTTGAAATCGAAGAAGTGACGCCGCATTCGGACACGCAAATCCGGACGATCCTTGATGACTACATCGATGCGAGATTTTCCGGCCTTCTGACTTTCCGTGTCCGGCCGCCAGGCCAGCAGGTAATAAGCAGAACTCTCTTGTAAGGCTTGCGACAGCCCCTCGTCGAGCGTGTTGGAGTTAAGGTACGCGCGCCCGCCGGTCTCGTCGGCCAGAGTTTCCAGCGGTTCCTGCGGCATCTTGCTTTCTGCCAGAGTCCTGCCGGCCGTTCTTGAACCGAAGTCCGGATAATCATTCTTGGATACATCAACGCCCGCTCCCAGAAAATTCGCCCGCGTGTCCAGCGTGTAGACGACTGCCCCGGCGCGCGCCGCTTCGTTGGACAGGCTTTGCATGACATCCCGACCGCTGGACCTTTTGATGTCCATCACAAAGCCGTCTGAGATAAAAAAGAAAAGCTTGCGCCCCGCGAGTGGTCCAGTGGAACGTATCAGGCTCTGAAGTCGAGAAAGAGTTTCGTTCTCAGCGAGCCTGGATTGAGCGTTGATCTGACGGACTCGGTTCTTAACTATGTTCACGGCGTTAATAGGGCTCTGCATCTGAAACTCCTTCATCGTCGCTTCAACCAGATAGGCAAAGAGCCCGCGGTCGCCGCGATTGGCGACCAGATTCGCATCGACCTCACTGATCGAAACCTGACTTGCGATTGTCTCAGGATTGAATTTGTAGTTGAGCCGGTCGATGGCCTCGCGCAAGACCGCCTTGTTGTCGGTTAGCTGCTGGAGGAAACCGATCTGTCCGCTGGTCGAGACGATGGCCACCCGGTCGTTAGCCATCATCTTGTCGTCGACAAAGTGAGTCAAAAGCGATCGCGCGCGCGTCATGCTGTCCCCTGCCAGATGCACGTCATCTACAAAAAAGAAGATTGTGCGCCCTCGTTCTGATTCCGCTGCTGACTTATCTTCCTGTTTGGCGATAGGAGCAGTATCAGCCTTTCGCGCCGCCGCCAACTGTTTCTCTTCCGCGGCGCTTCCCGCCGCGAGCTGCTCAAAGAAGGCCAGGGGCTGTAATTTGTTATCGACTCGCAACTCGAACTGTTCGGGTTTCAAGCCATCAACGAAACGGCCTCGCTTATCCACGACCGTCAGATCGGTCTGTACCAACTCTGTTTTTACGCGTACGACATCATCGGCCTGTTGTTTTGATTGAGGATTTTGCGATTGGCCGTACGAAGAGAAGGCACTAGACAACACAATCAATAGGAGAATTCCGTAAGCCATGCGATTAAGACACTCCGTTGGTTCCTATGGTTGCCGTTTTCCGGCCCGCGCAAATGCCTTCTCGATTGCCGCGCGCAGACCGTCGGCCGAATAGTCGGTGAGGATCGCGCCATTGATAAAGAAGGTTGGCGTCGCCTCGACCCCATACACCTCGCCGTCTTCCATGTCGCGGCGAAGGACGGGTTCGTACTTGCCGGCCTCGAGTTCAGCGTCGAACCGCTTTCGATCCAGTAATAGCTGCGTCGCATATTTCTTCAGTGAATCATCGTCGAGCGCGGTTTGGTTCTTGAACATGAAATCGATGTATTCCCAAAATTTGCCCTGAGCTTTCGCGGCCTCCGCTGCCTGCGCGGCGTGAAAAGCGTTCGCGTGGACTTGCGTCAAAGGAAAGTTTCGAATCACGAAGCGCACGCGATTGCCGTAAGCCTTCAAGACATCTTCAACTACGGGATACATCGCACCGCAAGCCGCGCACTGAAAATCCGTGAACTCGATGATGGTAACCGCGGCGTTTGGATCGCCGCGCGTCGCTCCGCCGGCAATGCCCACATTCAACAGGGGCGGGTCTGGTTCTTTCATGAAAATTTGCACTTTGGTCCCGGCGCGCAGTTTTTCCGCCAGAGCAGCCTCGAGTTTCTCCTGCTGCTGTTGCTGTAGGTAGGTGACCAGACTGGTACGTGCCCCGGCGAGATCCGTCTTGATGTTTGCTTTGTTGTCTTCGTAGAGCTTACTGATCTGGGCCTCAGTCGGTTGGGTTATTTTGTCGGTGATCTCCGTGCGCACGATGTCTTCCGGGCCGACTTTTCGTTTGTTGGCTTCGGCGACGATCAGAAGATCGTTGATGCGACGATCGAGTACGCCTTTGCGCACTGCATAGATTCGCATTTCCAACTTGTAGACGTAAGCCTTGGTGCGCTCGTTGATCGTTTCGACGCGCAGCGGTTCGCCGTTGACGGCGGCCAGCACGGTTCCCGGAGGCAGGTTCGTCGCATTCACGTCTGCGCTTTTGTTGACGGCGTTTGTCATTTTCAGACGATTGATCAGGGCCACATATAATTCCTGACTGCGTTCGTTACGGATGAAATTGATCAACTCGGCGCGCACTGATTCCAGATTGGCCGACCCGATCTGATCGCGATTGGCGTCATAGGCGGCTTTGATTTCCGGTTCAGTCGGCGCAGGTATGCGCGAGTTGATTTCCGTTTCGACTAGCTGATCCGAAGATTTCCCTCGTTTCCGGGCCTCGGCGGCAATCAACAGCGAATTGATGCGCGCATCGAGGGCGCGTTGACGTGATTCTCTGGTCTCCTTCTGGGGGTCCGCATAATAGGCCCGCAGATATGTATCGGGATCTCTGAGGATAACGGCGCTAACCTGATCTTCGATGTCACTAGCTGAGATCGTGACGTCGTTAACTACCGCGAGTGTCACTGGCGCCAGTTCGGCAGGTTGAGACGGCGTAGGCTGGGGCGTTGGCGTCGGCTTTGCTGCCGGCGCCGGTTTCGTTGCCGGCGTTGTCCGGCGGCGTGGCGTTTGGGCCGCCAGGCTCAGGGCGATGACACAAATTATTCCCGCAACGTTAATTCCTCGTAGATTCATGATGGCAACTTTCTGCTGGGAGCGCGGACGTCTCGTCCGCCGGAGCGTGCGCGGCACGCTCACTTCCCGGGTAATTTGGTGTACTGATGATATGTGATCG
Source organism: Blastocatellia bacterium (assembly GCA_003168335.1). Taxonomy (GTDB): domain Bacteria; phylum Acidobacteriota; class Blastocatellia; order Pyrinomonadales; family Pyrinomonadaceae; genus UBA11740. Next base: position 301,420 of record PMSM01000003.1, read on the forward strand.
CCGCCTTATGGCAAAACTATCGGAATGAAAACGATGTCCCATCTTGAGAAGACTTCTTTGCCAGATAGAATCGATCGACGAAAATACACGAAGCGGAAATCGTTTTGGTTCGTGCTGTTTCGTGTGAATTCGTGGATCGCCTTCGTTCGGTCGAAGGAAAGCACGAAAAACTGAACCAGACTGACCAACGAAATGCTTTTCGCGCTGCGCGCTCAGTGCGGACGAGGACGTCCGCGCTCCCAGCATTAACTTGCGCGGTTACCCTCGGCTAGCTTTCTCACCGTCTCCAGCGTGTCTATCTCCTCAACGTTCTTGTCCGGTCTCAGTCGCACGATGCGCGGAAAGCGCAGTGCGTACCCACCTTTGTGCCGGTTTGATGGCTGGACGCGGTCGAAGGTTACCTCGAGGACTATAAGCGGCTCGACCACTCGGACGCGACCGTGCGCGAATTCCTGAAGCGTGTGTGAGCGGAACCAATCGGTCATCTCGGCGATTTCCGCGTCGGTCAAACCTGAATAGGCTTTACCGATGTTGAGCAACTCGCCGTCTTTTTCCGAGCGCCGCACGGCAAACGTGTAGTCCGAAAGCACGCCGCGTCGCTTGCCATGACCGAGTTCGACCGTGGTGACAACCACGTCCAGAGTGGCGAGCGCGCGCTTCAACTTGAGCCATTCACGCCCACGGCGGCCGGGTTTGTAAAACGACGACGGATCTTTGATCATCAAGCCTTCATTGCCCCGCGCCCGCGCCGCCGCAAACTCATCGTCGAGGGCCGCTACTTCGTTGAATCTTTTAGCTTGAGACAATCGCAGGGTCCCCGGCGCCCACCGACTAACTGCTGGATCACTCTCGCGATTGGCTCCGATCAGGTCTTCAAGAACCGCCCGCCGCGCTTCCAGTGGATCATTAATCAGCGCGCGGCCTGTCGCATATAAAAGATCCCACGCGACAAATGCCACGGGCGTGCTGGCCAGCAGGTCCTCACTGACGGTTTTGCGTCCCAGACGCTTTTGCAGGTCGCTGAAGGGCAGAATTTCTTCACCGCGCGCGGTGATGATTTCGCCATCCATGATCACATCGGTCGGAAATTCGGCCAGCGGTGCGTGTAACTCAGGAAAGCGAATCGAAATCTCGTCGAGCGTCCGGGAAAAAATCGCAACGCGCCCGTCCTGGACGTGGGCCTGCGCGCGAATACCGTCGAACTTATCTTCGACAAAGAATTCACCGGGCATCGTGCGGGCGATATCAGCCAGATCGGATGCCGGCGTTGCGAGCATGGACTTTAACGGATGAAACAGTCGCATCTCGACGTTCTGCAAAACGCCGGCCCGGGCGCGAACCGCGGCTTCACCAATATCGCCTCTCAGCATGTTGGCTAAAGAAACATCGGACAGTGGTTTTTTAAAAGCTCGCGCAATTGCGTCTTCGACCAGTCCTTCGCGTAAACCGATGCGCAAATCTCCAGAGAGCAGCTTGACCAGGTACTTTGCTTCCAGGGGAGTTGCGCGCGACAGCGCTGCGGTCAAAAGCGCGGTCTTGGCTTTCTTGCCGCGGGTGGCGCTCAGACGTGCCAGCAGGCTTTCGGTTTCGCCCAGCGTGAGACTCGGTGGGTTGCCGGGCTTTGTTTCACAGAAGACTTCGAACGCCACATCGCCGCCGTCGCCCCAGCGCGCGTAACGAGGGCCGAGACTCTCGGAGCTGGAACCAGTGGCCGCGCAAAGCGCTTCGCTCAGGATGCTGCCGCCGACATTCGTCGTGCGCGCGTCGCTCAGCGCGAACTGTTGCCCGGCAAAGTAGCGCGCGGCGCGGGCCAGATCGTCATCAGAGAGTTGCTGGAGATACTCACCCAGTAAGGCGGCTTTCTCAAGTTTCTTCGTGGTGGCGGAAACGGCTTCAGCAGTCTCAGCGAAGCGTTCCAGCGAGTTTGCTGCGACGGGCTTCATGGGTCACGATTTCATCAAAGCAGCATCAGATTGCGCGAGCCGCTTTGATCCTGTCAAGAAGGGTCCTTGTAGCGCAAGTTGGCAACTTGCGCCACTCCCTGGCCGGCTGTTCTGTACTGTCGGTTGCTGACCGCGCTACAATCTGCTTTCAGTGAGACCGCATCAAAGCCGTCGAAAGGTAACGCAGTGTTTCTCTTGATTCTGGATTCCGTGGGCAATTCTGAGCTGCTGCTAATTCTCGCCGCAGCCCTGATTTTCTTCGGTCCCCGCCGGCTACCGCAGCTCAGCCGCCAGATTGGCAAGAGCCTGCATGAATTCCGCCGCGCTTCCGAGGATTTCAAACGTACGTGGGAGCGCGAGGTGAACCTCGAAGATAAGGGGCCAGAGCCGCCAGCAGAAAATTCAATTCTCGATAAGGCCACCGAGCGCATTCGCGCCGTGCGCGAAGCAGCTGCGCTGGATTCCAATCCAGCGGAGCCGGTCGCTTCTATCATCACCCCGTCCATCACTGCGGTTGACCCGTCGCTGGTGCAACCGCGCGAACCAGGATCTCTGCCGGAAAACGCACCGGCTGATCAACCAACCAGCAAGCACGACTGGCTATGAGCTATGGAATACGGACTGAAGTCTGTGTCACTCGACAGTAATGCCCCGCTTCCCAAAAAAATCAAATGAAGAGAACGAGACCGGCGAGGAAGAACTCGGCGGGCAGATGTCCTTTCTTGAACATCTGGACGAGCTGCGCAAGCGTCTCATTCGCTCGATGGTCTTCGTCTTTGTCGCGGCGATGTTTTGCTGGTTCGTGTCCGATCGCATCTACAACTTTCTGGCGCGGCCCGTCCAACACGCGCTGGCTGACGCACAGCAACACCGCAGCGTAACGATCGCCGGCCTTAACGGCCAGGTCTTGCTGGTGCCCCTTAGCTCGCTAAATCCGAATGACAAGCTGCGCTTTGTTTTTCCTGATCCGACCAGGTTGGGTACGGCTTCGATTCCTGCCGGGGCCTCGGTCGCGGCCCGGGTGGACAAAGACAGTCAGGGAAATGTCGGACTGTACACCGATGAGCAGCTGTCCGCCGGTAACGAAGTCGTGCCGAAGGACGTGAAGTTGCCGGTTGACCTGACTAAGGGCTATGACAAGCTGCCTGACGTCAACGACAAGTTGGTAGTGACAACCGCGCTCGAGCCTTTTGCTCTCTACGTAAAGGTATCTTTGTACGCGGCCCTTGGGCTGTCCGTGCCGTTCCTGCTCTGGCAAATCTGGGCCTTCGTCGCGCCTGGACTTTATCCGCACGAGCGAAAATACGTGACGCCTTTCATCAGCCTGTCCACCATCTTTTTTGTGCTCGGCGCAGCCTGTGCTTACTACCTGATCTTCCCCCCGGCGGCAAAATATCTGCTGGGGCTGGGCCAGGATTTTCGGCTGCTGCTGAAAGCCGACGATTATTTCGATTTCATAATCCTGTTGATGCTGGGGATGGGGCTGGTGGCCCAGATGCCGGCGATTACTTACGTGCTGGCGCGGATTGGACTGGTCACCGCGGGCTGGATGCTGCGCGTCTGGCGGATGGCCGTGGTCATCATTCTGATCGTGGCCGCGGTTCTGTCGCCGACCAACGACGTGCCCAACATGTTGCTATTTGCCGCGCCGATGTTCCTGCTTTACGCGATTTCCATCATCGTTGCCTGGATTTGCGGGCGAGAACGCAGGGCTATTTAGAGTATTAGCCGCAAAAAGGCACAAGAAGCAGAAAACGGATCGAACAGCACCTTGGCGCACTTGATTTGCGCCTTTTGTGCTTTTTCGTGGCTATGCTCCTGGCGGTAAGGGCAACTTCGGGCGCTTTCCCCCGCATCTTGACTATCGTTCGAGCCAAACTTAGAATTTGACTCGTGTCCGCGTAACTGATCGTCCAGGATTAACGCGCAACCCTGATACTTTCCCGAACCTGTCGTTAGGAGTAATTCGCTATGCCACACCGCAGAACGGGCCGCTGGGCCATCGCTCTTTTAGCACTTGCTTTTGCCGTGCCTTCGGGTCTGGCGCAGAAGAAGAAGAACGACCAGGGGCAGGACCCTTCGGACAAGGTCCGTAATATAAAGCCGGAACTCAAGAAGGCTTACAAGGATTGGTTGGACAAGGACGTCGCTTACCTGATCACCGACGAAGAGCGGAAGGCATTCAAGAAGCTCGAAACAGACGACGAGCGCGAACGTTTCATCGAGGACTTCTGGCGCCGCCGTGATCCCGATCCGGACACTGAAGAAAACGAATTTCGCGAGGAGTACTACGAGCGCATCGCCTATGCCAACGAGCACTACGCATCCGGCATTCCGGGCTGGAAAACGGATCGCGGTCGCATCTATATAACCTGGGGCAAACCAGACGAAATCGAAACCCATCCTTCCGGCGGCAACTATAACCGCGAGTCTTACGAGGGTGGCGGCTCGACTTCAACCTATCCATTCGAGCGCTGGTTCTATCGTTACCTTCCCGGTGTGGGTTCGGGTATCGAGATCGAGTTTGTCGATCCCACGGGCAGCGGCGAATACCGAATTGCGCGCAATCCCGACGAAAAGGATGCGTTGCTCAACGTTCCCGGAGCTGGTCTGACGCTGGCGGAAGAGATGGGACTCTCTGATAAGGGACAGCGCGTCGCGAACGTGGGCGGTATCGGCAATCCCAACTACGAGCGCGAACAGGACAGCCCCTTCAACCGCCTGGAGATACTGGCGGACTTGAGCCGGCCACCACAAATCAAATTCAACGAGCTGGCTTCAGCCGTTAATACGCCGGTCATCGAAGACAATCCCCTGGCCTTTGACCTGCGCGTTGACTTCTTTAGGCAGTCGGACGAACGCGTAATCACGGCGTTTACGATCCAGACCGACAATCAGAACCTGGTGTTTCAGGATAGCGGCGGCCTGCAAACGGCTCAGCTAAATATCTTCGGGAAGATCACGCACGTTTCGGGTCGGCGCGCCGGCATCTTTGAAGATCCGGTGATTACCCGCGCCACGCCACAGGAATTAACCGAAGCGAAAGAGCGTAAGTCTGCCTATCAGAAAGCAGTCGCCCTGGCCCCCGGCCACTACCGCGTAGACGTGATCGTTCGCGACGTTACATCCGGCGCAACCGGCGTTCGGCACCTTGGTTTTGAAGTGCCCAAATATGATCCGGCCAAGCTGTCTACCTCGACCCTGATCCTGGCCGTGAAACTTGAAGGGCTCGGCGATCAACCTGCCGTCGGCATGTTCACCATCGGCAGTGTGAAGGTTATTCCTAACGTTTCCGGCTCGTACCACCGCGGCGCGCCGATCGGCGTTTACATGCAAATCTACAACGCGGGTGTGGATCAGACCACGTTGCGGCCTTCCGTGGACGTCGAGTACGCCCTGCTGAAGGACGGTAAAGAGATCGGCAAACAATTGGAAGATTGGCGCGGCAATAGCGACTCTGGCCAGCGCCTGACGATCGCGCGCCTGCTTGACTCGCGTAGCCTGGCGCCCGGTGATTACGCCCTGGAAGTTCGCGTCAAAGATCGGGTCAGTGGCCAGGCGCTGGTGCAGTCGGCGAAGTTCACCGTCACGCCGTAACCTGCTCTTTCCAACCGGCTCTCGCATCCCGAGAGCCGGTTTTGTTTTTATTCAGTTTGTGGTCTCCCCGGCTAGTCAACCAGCGTCCTCACAGCGCTTACTTTCTCAAAAGGAGTTGCGTTGCCATGTCGACCCAGATCACAATCCGGATCTCAATTCTGCTTGCGCTGTTGGTTGTAGTTCCTTCGTCGCTGGCGCAGCCATCGCCCCAAAAGAAATCCTCCGCTGATCCGCAAAACAAACCACGAAAAGTCAGACCTGAGCCGGCGAAAGCTTTTAAGGTATGGATAGACGAGGTCGAACCGATCATTACGCCGGAAGAGCGGAACGCGTGGAACAAGCTGCAGACCGATGAAGAACGCGAACAGTTCATCGCCATATTCTGGAACCACCGTGATCCCGATCCTGATACCGAAGAGAATGAGTACCGGGAAGGGTATTACGAGCGGGTCGAGTACGTGAACGAGCATTTCAGCTCGGGCATTCCCGGCGTGAAAACGGATCGCGGGCGGATCTATCTGAAATTCGGCAAGCCCGACGAAGTCGAATCGCATCCCGCCGGCGGCGCTTACGAACGCGAGGCTTCGGAGGGAGGTGGCTCGACTTCGACCTATCCATTTGAGCGTTGGTTCTATCGCAATGTCCCGGGACTCTCAGGGGCCGAGATCGAATTCGTCGATCCTACGGGCACCGGTGAATATCGGATCGCGCAGAATCCTTTTCAAAAAGAAGTCTTCTTGAATGTTCCTGGAGCGGCACCGACTCTGGATGGAGTAAACCAAGCGGATCGCCTTGCGGCGGCAAACGGCATCGGCAATCCATTCTCACACAGGGCACAGGATTCTGAATTTGAATGGCTGGACCGGATCAGATTGATGCGGGATACACCTCCACCCGTGAATTTCGATTCGCGGATTGATCGAACCGGGAAGCCGGTGGTCGAAGACAACTTTCTCACTTCCGCCGTTCAGATCAGTTACTTCAAGCAATCAGGCGATCGGGTCATCGTTGCTTTCACCGTCCAGACTGACAACAAAGATCTAGTCTTCCGTGATGTCGGTGGAATTCAAACGGCGCACTTGAACATCTACGGTCGCATCACCACCGTCGCGGAACGGCGCGTCGGCTTCTTCGAAGACGCAGTAACAACGACAGCTACCACAACCGAATTGGTCGACGCGAAAGAGCGCAGATCGGCGTATCAGAAAGCCGTAACGCTGCTGCCGGGCCGCTACCGAGTTGATTTATTCGTGCGTGATATCAACTCAGGAGCCGAATCACGAACGCATGTTGGCTTTGAGGTGCCAAAGTTTGGCGCCAACCTGGCCTCGTCGTCGCTGATCCTCGCGTCGCTGCTCGAGCAGGTTTCCGACATCCCTGCGTCGCGGCAATTTGTGATCGGCGATAAGAAAGTAATTCCAAATCTGACGGCTACCTATCATCGCGGAGCGCCTGTCGGGATCTACATGCAGATCTACAACGCGGGTATCGATCAAACTACGTTGCGGCCTTCAGTCGATGTCGAATACGCCTTGCTCAAAGACGGCAGGGAAGTAGGCACGCAGGTAGAGGATTGGCGCGGCACGAGCACGGCCGGAGAGCGGCTGATACTGGCGCGCCTGATCGACTCGCACGGCCTGGCCGCGGGTGATTATGCGGTTGAAGTTCGCGCGCGCGATCGTGTCAGCGGACAATCACTGGTGCAGACGGCGAAGTTCACGATTGTGAAGTAGAAGGAGCGCAGGCATCTTGCCTGCGGTTCACCGGCATCCTTGCCGGTTCGTTGTACCCGCTGGCTACCGCCAGCGGTTCCGTACCGCCTAAATCACCACCGCACTCTGCTGAGCTTTGTACTAGCCTGCGCTGAACGCCGGCGGTCATCCATCAGAAGAATGCCAAAAGCGCCAGGCAGGGCTCAAGCAATCAACGTTCACGGGTCCCTCCATCTCAATGCTAGAATTCGAAACAACTAATGCAGCCGATCTATCTCTCGAGCTTATCCCAGCCAGAACTGAGCGAGTTTGTCGAATCGCTCGGTGAGCCGGCCTATCGCGCGCGCCAAATTTTTGCCGGGCTGCACCAGCGCCGGCTGCGTTCGTTTGCAGAGATGACGGACTTGCCGAAGGAACTGCGCGCCAAGCTCAGCGAGCACGCCGTCATCTCCAGCCTGACGCTGGAATCGCGTTACCTTTCAACTGATGGCACTCGGCGTTACTTGTTCAAGACGCATGACAATTTCCCGGTCGAGACGGTCTTTATTCCCGAAGAGAAGCGTGACACGATCTGCTTTTCTTCGCAGTCCGGCTGCCCGTTGCAATGCACGTTCTGTTTGACGGCTCAGCTCGGTCTGCTGCGCAATCTAACTGCCGGTGAGATTGTCGAACAGATCATCATCGCCCTAAACGATGCGTATGGCGTTTCAGTCCAGCCACCGCGGGGCACGAATCTGGTTGGCATGGGCGCGGGCGAACCTTTTCTCAACTTTGAAGAGTTGATGAAGGCAATTCGAGTCATGGCGGAACCGAGTGGTCTGCACATCGTGGCAAATCGTGTAACAGTTTCGACGGCCGGCGTGGCGCCGCAGATTCGAGAGTTGGCGGCGATTCCGGATCGGCCGCATCTCGCGGTCTCGCTCGCCGCGCCGACGGATAAATTGCGCAACGAGCTAATGCCGATCAATAAGAAGTGGCCGCTCCCAGAGTTGCTCAGTGCCTGCAAAGACTTCGAGAAGTCTTTAAAGCCTAACGAGCGGTTGACGTTTGAATACGTGATGCTCGCGGGGGTCAATGATTCTGACGAGCACGGGCGCCAACTGGCTAATCTTCTGAATCGTCACGAGTTGAGCGCGAAGGTAAACCTGATTCCGCACAACCCGGCCGAGCCTTTGCCTTATCATCCTTCGCCGCCGGAGCGGGTGGAATTGTTTCGCGAAATTCTGGAATCGAAGGGCGTCCACGCGTTTGTGAGAAAATCGCGCGGGCGCGACATCCTGGCCGCCTGCGGTCAATTGGCGGCCCGCAGCGCGCCGGAATCGTTAAGGAGCCCTTGCTGACGCGCGGGCTTCTGACACCTGGTTTGAAAAAGCGGCATGTCCGCAGCCCAACCGTCAGGGAGGGCTTCATAGAAATTTTACCGCCGGCAAGGTAGAATCCCGGGCAATCAAACACGGATGAGTTTCATCGAAAAGCGAAATGAAAACTAAACTAATACATCGAGCTTTTATGGTCGCGTTGCTGGGTTTCCTGGTACCTATTCCAGCAAACTTCCGGGCAGCGTCCGCACCTGCACTGCCGCCCGATCCAAACATCGGCGTCAACGGCTACTACGCGAGCGACAAAGCACAGCGCGGACGCACCGTACAGGCGGCAATCGTGATGGACATTCCGTCCGGCTATCACGTTAATGGCAACCGGCCGCTGGGCAAGTATGCGATTCCGACAACCTTGAAGATCGAAGCGCCGCGCGGCATCACGGTTGGTGCAGTGACCTATCCGCGGGCGATCGTGCGCAAGCTCAAAGCCGGAAACAACGAGCCGCTGGCGGTCTACGAAGGTCGCGCGATTCTGCGCTTCAACGTGACCGTGCCGGCTAACTATCAGGGCGGCGAGATAGTTCTGAAGGCGCGCTTACGTTATCAAAGTTGTAACGATGAAGTTTGTTTTCCGCCGAAGAACCAGGACGTGGACCTGGGCATCGGCGTCGTCGGTACAAACGATCGGGTGCAGCGAGCTAACGGCTGGGTCTTTGGCGGCCGTTAGTGGAGCGCGGGCATCCTGCCTGCTTGTTTCGCGATAGCGAGTGGGCACGACAGCCGACACGGATGTCGGCGAACCGCAGGCAGGAACCTTCGGCTCCGTGAAGCCGCATTCAACTGCGGCCAATGACCGACATCAATCGACCGACGCGGCCGTGAAGCTGTTTTTCGCGACGATAGGAAAAGAAAAGATCGTTGCGATCCATCGTGCACAGCGGCGCAATGTGTACGCGCTCAGGTGAAACACCCACAGCGATGAGCTGATCACGATTGGCTGTTTGCAAATCAATTCGCGCGTGGCCGTCGCGTGTCGGCGTGAAAAGATGATCTGATTGTGGAAAGAGTTCTTTGAACCGGTCAATCACGTCGCGGCCGACTTCATAGCAGCAGTTGTTCGCCGCCGGCCCGATGGCGGCACGCAGATCTTCATGGCGCGAACCGTATTCTGTTTCCAGACGTTCGATTGCGCGCATGACGATCGACGTCGAAGTCCCGCGCCAGCCCGCGTGCACGGCGGCGAAGGCCCCGGTTTTGGGATCCGCAATCAGCACGGGCACGCAGTCCGCGGTCTTGACCGCCAAAAGGATTTTCGGAGTGTTGCTGACGAGCGCGTCACAGTATTGGTCGTCGCCAAGCACGCCGGGCTTTGTTTGCGCTTCCTGCTGATTATGAACGGTGCGCACGTCGGCGCTGTGGATTTGCCAGCAGCCCGTGAGCGTCCAATCGCCGTCGAAGAGCTTGAGAAAACGACGACGGTTTTCGTGAATATTTTCCGCGGCGTCTTCGTTAAAGCCGGCCAGGTTGAGCGAACCGTTGGGCATGGGACTGACGCCGCCCAGCCGAGTGGAAAAAGCATTGGTGAACCCGGCCTGTTCCAATGGCGCGCAAACCAGAGCGCGGACGCCGTCACGTTCGCGCCAGTAGAAGCCGGCATTTTGGAGTGCGGCGACCTGTCGCCGCTTTAGTTCATCTTCTTCTATGATCATCTCAATCGGCATAGACATTATCGAAGTTCGCCGCGTGCGGGAAACCATCGCGCGCACGCCGCGCTTCGCTGAACGCGTGTTCACTGAAGCGGAACGCGCCTACTGTGAATCGCGCGGCGCGGTGGCCGCCCAACATTATGCCGCGCGCTTCGCGGCAAAAGAAGCGGCGCTGAAGGCCCTGCAAACCGGCTGGAGCGGAGGCCTCGGGTGGCAGGACGTGGAAGTGTCGGCCAAAGCATCAGGCGCGCCGGTGATTTCGTTTCACGGACGCGCGCGCGAACTCTACGAACAAACAGGCGCAACGAGTGCGCATATTTCCATCGCCCACACGACTGAGCATGCAATTGCCGAAGTAATTTTGGAGAAGAATTGATTTCGTCCCAAGAGATTGCCGGCCAGGTGGGTGAGGTCAGTACCGGGAGCGGTAGCGACCGGGCCTTACCCTGCCGATCTCGAGCCTGGTGGAGTGTTGAGACCCGGTCGCTACCGCTCCCGGTACTGACCGTTGCCTGGACGCTATCGACCCGCCACTCTGATCTCATTGACCAAAACTTTTCTTCCGTGCTTATCAGTATCGACTCGCGTATCACGCAGCAGCGCAAATTCGCCCGATGAAACTTTCGGTCGATTCTTAGGCAAGCGCGGAGGTTCGGATTTGGTCATCGCGGGTACCTCGCCTGGCCCATTCGGAGCATCGTTCGGAAGCGCAAAATAAATACTGTGACGAAAACATTCGGAAGTAGGGGCCTGCGCGGTGGCGATCGCCACGAGTTCGTGTTGAGGACATTTGCCGGTGGCAAGCTCTTCCGTCTCCGGATCGATTTCGACAATCGACACCCCGTCCGGTTGCGCAAATGACTTGCCGCCCAGTTCAGGTCGCAAATCGACGACGTTCTTCATGAACTCAGTCCAAACCGGCAGCGCCGCCTCGGCTCCGGTTAAGCCAAGCTGTTTGTTGTCATCAAAGCCAATCCAAACCGCGCACACCAAATTCGGTGTGTAGCCCACGAACCAGCCATCGCGGGAAGTGCCGGTCTTTCCAGCCACTGCTGTTTTCGGTATTAGGCCGCGAGCAGCGCGCGCTGTGCCATGATCGATCACGCCTGCCAACATGTCAGTAATCACATATGCCGACGAGGGCTGAATGATTTGATTGTCTGGCGGCGTTCGATCTGATTGGGCGATAACGTTGGGTCGAATGCTCTTTCCGCCGTTGGCAAACGCAGCGTAGGCCGCGGCTATCTGTAAAGGAGTGACTTCGGTCGTTCCCAACGCCAGGGCCGGATACGGAACCGGACGCGGCAAACCGAATTTCTGCGCCGTGTTCGCCACGCGCGCCAGCCCGGTTTGCATCGCCACATCTACCGTTACGACGTTTAGCGATTTGATCAGGCCAGTGCGCATCGTCACGTCCTGCATCGAAAACCCGCCGCCATAGTTCGTGGGTCGATACTTGATTTTGCGATCGTAAGTGAATTCCTGCGGCGCGTCCTTGAACATTCTGAGCGGCGACATGCCGCTTTCCAGCGCGGCCGCATAAACGAAGGGCTTGAAAACTGAACCGGGTTGGCGCTGCGCATCCGTGGCGCGATTCAGTTGTGATTTGCCGTAGTCTCTGCCGCCAACCATGGCCAACACATCGCCGGTCTTCGGATCGAGCGCCACCAGCGCAGCCTGCGGCGTCAGCCCGCGCGATTTATAAACCCCATCGAGGTGATCGAGTTGGCGTTGGATCGCCTGGGCGGCCAGCCGCTGCAAATCGAGATCGATCGTGGTGATGGTGGGCGCCTCGACATCTTTCTCAGCCGGAGTCTCAGTCTGGGCCTTCGCTGACGCGCGGGCTTCTGAGACACGGTTTACATAATCAATGAAGTAAGGCGCTACCGACTCCCGGGCCGGATCAAAATCCGCGATCGTCAAAAGCTCCTGCGCCGCCGCTCCAGCTTGATCCAAAGGAATGAACCCGTCACGCACCATTGTGCCCAGCACGGTGTTGCGCCGCGCGCGCGCCGCGTCGCTGTGACGAACCGGCGAATAGCGCGAAGGGCTCTGGATCATGCCGGCGATGGTAGCGGCCTCCGGCAGCGAAAGGTCCGGCAACTCTTTTCCGAAAAAGATACGCGCTGCTTGATCGACGCCACGCACCGCGACCACGCCGCGCTGGCCCAGATAGATCTCGTTGCAATAAAGCGCGAAGATATCTTCCTTCGACAGCCGCCGCTCCAGCGTGAACGCCAACATTGCTTCGGCGTACTTGCGACGCAAAGTGCGCTCAGGCGTCAGGTAAGTATTCTTGATGAGTTGCTGAGTAATTGTTGAGCCGCCCTGGCCCATGCGTTCGTCGCCGGCATTGCGCAGCAGCGCGCGGGCCACTCCGAAAATATCGAGGCCGTGATGATCAAAGAAGCGTCGATCCTCGATCGAAGTGATCGCCTGGACCAAAACCGGGGGAATGTCTTTGAAAGCAAGTTGGGCGCGCGCGCCGCTCTTCATTGACGCATCATTCGTCAGTGATTCGGGCGCCAGGGTGAATGAATCCAGATCGATATCATCTCCCGTCAGCTCAGTGATGCGGCCCGCGGGATCAAGGGTCACTCGCACAATTGAGGGGTAGCCGGCCATGTTGTTTGGACGGATTTCGACGGCAGCATCATTGACAGAAAAACTGCCATTCCAGACTTCGCTGGCGTCGTCGCTCTCGATGTAACCCGCGCGGCGCAGGGCCGCGGCCAGGCCATCACGCGAAAGTTTCTGTCCCGCGCGCAGAGTTCGCGGGGCCGCGTAGATGCCGGCGCGGCTGGTGAGATACCCATGCGCCAGACGCGCGTCAACAATCTTTGCGTACGAGCGATACGAATGAATGAAGAAGGCGCTGAGTGAGATCAGCGCTAAGACCAGGGTCGCCAGCAAGACGCGAACTTTGCGTCTTTGCGCCTTTGCGAAAATATATCTCGCGCCAGGACGCAAAGGCGCAAAGGAAAACACAAATCTCAATCTTGCAGAGATTTTCATTAGAAACACGAGCCCGCCGAGCAATCGATCTATTCAATCCGTTAGCTGTATAAAACGGCGAATGGAGGCTGAATTCCGAGAGGTTGTTTGCGGTCTAAGCCGCACTGTTGAGCAGGAGAGTCTTCTGTTCGATCAGGTCTTTGATTTGATCGATTGATTCCAGGGCCGTCTCGTAACCGATTTTCAAAAATTCTTCGGCCCGCCGCGTTTCGTCCCAGCGAATGTGGCCGACTTTGGGGGTGATAATGAGATCGGCTTTTTCCTTCTCCTGATCCGAGACGATGCGCTCAACCGCCACGAAGACTTGCGTCATGACTCCCAGAGCCGTGCGCGGTCGATCCATGAACCTGGCGCCGTCGGCGCCGACGTCAACTGCGATTACGATGTCTGCGCCGAGGTCCCGGGTGTAGCTAATCGGAAGGTTCGCGACCAGTCCGCCATCAACCAGCAGCCTTCCTTCGCCGTCCCGCACCGGAACATAAAAAGCGGGTAGACAATTGCTGGCGCGGATGGCAATGGTCAGGTCACCCTGGGCGCGGAAAACGACTGCCGTGCCGGTTTGCAGATCGGTAGCCAGTGCGGCAAAAGGGATCCGCAGTTCTTCGAAGCGAGTAACCGGAAGGCTGTTGCGCAGAAATTTTTCCATCGGCGCGTTGGACTGCAAGCCCAGGCGCGAGAATGAGAATCGACTGATGTGGCGCCAACGAAACTTTCGGGCCATCGCTTCGAGCTGCGCAATCGAAAGCCCCGCGGCGTAAGCCCCGCCGATCAGAGCGCCTGCCGATGCTCCCGCTATGGCGTCGATCGGAATTGCGTTTTCTTCCAGCGCGCGCAACACGCCGACATGCGCAATGCCGCGCGCCGCTCCACCGGAGAGCGCCAGGCCGATGCGGGGACGGTTGGATTTCGGCGGGGCGTGGTTCATGTAGGTCGGAGAATAGGTCAAACAGGTCCCATAGGACCTATTTCAGCAACTGACGACTGATACTAGACAGGATTGATGATCACAATCTCCGTCCCCGGTTGTTCTCGCAGGCTGTCGACGAAGGTATCAATTTCTGACGCGATTTTTTCATCGATCAGTTCCTGTTCGATCTGGCTGTGGGCCTGGTCGAGAGTGGGAACGATACGGCCGCTGTTGCGCAGCCGCGCATACTCCTGATTATACCGGTCGGTGATTTCCTTCGAGCTAATCAGCACGAAAGCGCGAAAGCGAAAATCGAGATATTTCTCCTCCGTTACCCGGTCACGCAGAATCGCGTCCAATTGATCGCTGGTGAGGCCCACGCGAATCATGCGCTCCTCCAACCTGGTCCGAGATCCAAACGCCTGTGCCAGTTCGTCGCGCTTTTTCTTCACCGCGTCTTCGAACTCCTGTCGCGCTTGATCAGTGTCGGCAATCGGCAGCTTTCGTGCTTCCTGGAGGATCAGGAGCTGATCTTCCAAGAGGCGCAGCGCATGATTGAGGTCTGCTGAACCCGGTCTTTCACTAAACAGGCGGTTCGGTTCCAGCGCCAGTTGCCACGCGAGATCTGAATAAGTGATCAAGTCAGGAGTCGCGCGCGAGCCATTGGTAACGCTGGCGACCATCTTGTCGGCCACTGTCTGGGCGCGCGCGCTGGAAGGCAGAAGGCAGAACGCAGTAAGCAGGAGGCAGACGGCAGGAGGCAGACGGCAGAAGGCGGACTGCAGGAAACTTCGACCGAATGTGTGTTCGTTCGTGATCTTGTTCATCTTGCGCCCCTCTTCTGCTGCCGACTGCCTTCTGCCTCCTGCTTACTGTTCTCTAGAATGTTTGCGTGAAACGAAACTGAATTTGCCCCTGGTGCAGCCGGTAGATCGCGGTTGATGGCGAATTCGTATTCAGGTTCTGCGGAATCAAAAACTGCGAAGGGTTCATCAGAAACCCGTAGTCAACAGCCAGCGCGCCGCCCAGTGGCGTCTTGACGCGAAAACCGAGGCCTACGGTGTGACTCCAACGCACGCGCAGATTCTGGGCGTTAACATCATCCACGAAATTCCCGGTGCGAGTGATTGGCTTGGGATGAAAAACATCGCTGAGGCTGCGAAAGACGTTGCCGCCATCGTAAAACGGCACGACCTGCAAGTCTCTGGTAACCGGTACCCGAGCTTCCAGGTTCATCACCACCATCGCATTGCCGCCAATCGGCACCGTGAAAGGATTCAGACCAATCAGATTTCCCTTGCGGTCGCGAAACTGTCCCTGCGGGACGACGACCTGGCGCGGACCTGCTTCTTCATATCCAAACCCGCGCAGAGTGGTCGAGCCGCCTGAGAAGAAACGTTCGCTAATCGGCAGCAGAAGATCAAAATCGTCGATCTGATGATTGCCGTTAAGGTCGCGGGGATTGAACAAACTCGCCACCCCCACAGTCAGATTGCCGGCGAACACCGTGTCTCGAGCCCGGTGGACCTTGTAGTAAGTGTGATACGTCGACTCAAACCGCATCAGCGACGTGTTGCCCCCCAGCGCGCGCGCCGCCACGCGGAAATCCGCCGACAAAAACTGTCCGCGAGTCGCATCGGTCTGGTTGTAGCGACATACTTCGCCGGAGCGAATCGTTTCTTCATCTCCCGCCACGCTACCGGGAAGTCGCCGCTCACAACGCTGGCGCGTGTCAAAGACGAACGAGGCGCCGGGGCCCGAAAGCCGGACCACCTGATCAGGTTGCAAGATGGGCTGAAGCAAAAGACTCTCAATATTGCGCAAGCGCACGTCCTCGTAGTTGTAACGCAGGAAGAGCAGGCTGTGCGATTTCTGACTCAGAACTCTCTGGGTCTCGATGCTGAACGTAAGCCGGTCGATCGTGGGCTGTCCTACTCGATTTCCCAACACGTCGATCGGATTTCCTTTGGCATCAAGCCGCTGCACGACGCCAAAGGTGCCGCGGTCAATCGTCGAGCGGAAGAAGCGCGTAATGGTGGAGTCCCGCAGGTACTGGGCTGAAAGTGCGAGCGGCGAAAACTGCTTCTTGCCATAGTGAAAATAGCGCGGGTCGAGAAATTCGAAGCGGATCAGTTGCCGACGTTGGCTGGCGCGTATCCGAATCGCGCCCTGGCGCAGCTTGTTCATGTAGTCGACGTTGGTCAACTCCACCAGACCACCGGCTCCGGTGTCGGTTGAATAACCGCCGCCGTACTCGACTACCCGGGGGCGCTTTTCCTCGACGTCGATGATCACATCGTACTTTTTGGCGCCGCCCGGCGCGTCGCCGGCGGGTTGCTGGCTTATCAACACCTGGCGAAACGCATCGGTGACGTAAAGCGCGCGTTCGGCCTCAGTGATGCGATCCGCGCGCAGGATGTCACCCGGAGACAAGGGAATCGCGCGAATGATTGCGTCGCGTTTCGATTGTTGCACCGCAGCGCTGCCGGTCACGCCGTTGATGATGAGCTCGTTGACTATCGCCTTGGCGCCTTCTTTGGTTACGGTAAAGACGACTCGCACCTGCCCATCATCGCCCTGCTGCGGCAGATCATCGACTGAAGGCTGCACTTCCGCTTCGATATAACCTTCGCGCGCGTAAAGATTGAGCAGTTGGTCATTGTCAGCACGCACCTGGGCGGGCGAGTAAGGCGCGCCCTTAATCGTGGTGATCTCTTTCCGGAGCTGATCTTCTGAAAATGCTTTTTCGCCGCGTATTTCAATTTTGGCCACGCGCGTCAGCGCCCCTTCTTCGACATTGAAAGTAATGATCACGCCTTCCTGATTGACAGTGACAGCCTGACGCACGGTCGCCTGCGCGTTACGATAGCCGAGTTCCTGCATGTGGGCTTTGATCGTCCGGCGATCTTCTTCGAGCATTGCGTTGCTGGTTAACCCACGCCCGTAGCCGCCGAGAAAAGGAATGAATCCGACGGGGCTGGCCTGCTGCGACTTCAATTCGGGCTGCACGTCAGCGAACGTCAGTTTGTTGGTGCCGGTAATCCGTATCTCGGTCAGTGGCAAACGGCGTTTTAGATCGACGTCATAGACGATCTTGACCGTGTGATCGTTGAGCTCCGCCAAATTCAGATTTTGGCAGGTTTCTTCAGTGCCGTTTTCGACGGTGCCCGCCGTCGGGGGTATGACGGTGCAGAGCGGAGTAACCACCGAGAAGAAATAACCCTGCTCCTGAAGTTTGTTGCGCACGCGGCGCGCGCCTTCCTGGAGTGCTGAATAATCAATGTTTCCTTCGCGCTTGATAGGCAGCAACTGTTGTTGCTTCTTTTCGCTCAGATTGTAATTGGTAACTGACACTTCTACTTTCGGACCGAGCTTGCCCGTCAACGTAATGTTGATTTCGTTCTTTTGTGAATTGAATTCAAAGCGAGGCTCGTCGAACTGCGGAGCCATATAACCTTTGGCGATCAACGCCTGCTTAATTCGATTCAGATCATCAGCCAGCGTTTCCCGCGTGAACAGCGCGCCCGGCTGAAGCTTCAAAGTAGGACGGATCGCCTGCAAGTCAAAAGCCGGCGTGATCTCGGGGTTGAAGGTGCCCACGCGGGCAGGCTCGCCCGGCGTGATGTTGTAGACCACTCGGCGGCGGGTGCCCGTCGTGTCGGACGGATCGGGCTCCTCGGAGTGCTCGACCGTGGCGTTGTAGTAACCACGGTCGCGCAGGTAGGCTTGAATCTCGTCGGCGTTACGCTCGATTGCCTGCACTGAGAAGCGGCGCCCGGGTTCGAGCAGATTCAAACGCGCGCGGATTTCGTCTCTGGCGATCGGCGTTCCGGTGGGCGGCCCGATTTTCAAGGTCACACCCGCGATTACGATTTGTCGCTGGACAATGACGCGGACGCGAATCGGACTGTTATGTCCGCCGCCGGGTTGAACTTCCACAATTTCAATTCGCGCCGCTGCCACTCGGCCCGAAGCGAAAAGATCGTGCAGCGATTGGCGGGCACTTACGGTTGAGTACTCGCCGCCTGAAACAATCTTCAAAAGTGATTGGAACTCTGCCTGAGCAGAAGAGTCAGGCGGTGATCCTTCCAGGACCATTTCGACGGTCGATACGGGTCGCCCTTCATAGTCGCCGACCTGGGCGAAGGTCGGGACGACCGTCACGAGAAAGAGTAGGCAGCAGGCAGTAGGCAGCAGGCAGAAAAATCGGACGTAGCTTCTGCTTGCTGCCTTTTGCTTACTGCCTGCTGCCTGCTGCCTTTTTCTCACTCTTTTGAACCCGCCATTGTCAGAACCGTTTCTGGAATCTGATCTCAAAACTATAGTTGTTGCTTCGCGTGCTGAGATTTCTGGTTGAACCCTGTTCGTATTCGGCCACGAATGAAAGCCGGTTGGACACCCGGTACTCAACCGCCAGCACCTGGTTTGGATCCGACGCAATGTTCGTCGAATACGTAATGACCAGATCCTTACTAATGCGTCGCGCCACCGTCAGCCGTGCCGTCGGTGTCGAGCCGGTGCCCCCGAGTACCGGATTGATTTCCAGCCGGCTAAGACCGAAGAGTTTGTTCGTGGCTTTGGAAACCGGCGCATTAATCAGCGCGTCGGTCAGCAGGCTCGCCGCTGTTCCCAATCCCGATTGGGCCAGGACCGACGTGCTGGTGTCGGTCGAACTCAACGTGCCGGTCAGAATCAATGACACGACATCAGCCTGTGGCAGCGAGGGCTCTGAACTGACATTCGTCTGCGGATGCGAGAGCGGTCCTGCCAGCAGGGCCGTTACGCGATAGCCGCGAATCACCGCCTGCCCTTCAATATTCAAAATCGGATCGGCGCCCAGACGCGGAGGTAAGTAGATCAGACCGCGCGTGATCTCGTAGGGATTATTCCGAAAATTCAGGGTCCCGCGAGTGGCCGTGATACGACCTTCGATAATTGGATCCTTAATTTGACCATTGAGCTCCAACGATACTGAGGCGACCAGATCGCCCAGGTTGTTACGCATTATCAAAGCATTGCGACCCTCGACGCGGAGCTTGTCGAACTGGGCGGTCTCGGCAAACTTGAACTCGCCACCTTCTTCGATCGAAGTTTGTGGATGCTGGTTGATTAACTCGGCGAGTTCGATGTCCTTGGTGTATTCGGTGCGATGAACTTGCACGTCGCCGCGGACGAATTGCCTCCGCGGGTCGCCGCGTAGTTCCAAGTTAGCATCAACGGTCGAACGAAAATACTGAGGATAATTGACCGTCACGTTGTTGCCATGAACGTTGAAGAGAAATTGCGTGACAGAAAAGCCTGACAGTTGAGCGCCGCCGGTCGCGTCTATATGTCCACCGCCCAGCGTCCCGGTCAGCTTTTCAATTTGCGCCTGGCTGGAAGTGAAAAGAACTACGCCCTCGAGGTTTGCCAATTGGAGGCGCTGGTCGCCGAGCAAAACGGAAATCGAAGCGCCATTAACGGAAGCGCGGCCGGTCACGCGTTGGTTTTCGTAAGTGCCCCCGACATTAATATCGAGCTTGGCAATACCCGAAGAGAAAACATCGGGCGAGAACAGGCCGAGGATGCGCAGATTGATCTGGCCATTCACGGCCAGAGTGTTATGGCCGCCGCTGGCTATGGCTACGGCCCCGCCCAGGGTCACGTTGGTATCTTGACCGGTGAATCGCGTCTCGTGAAAGTTCACTTCGTTAGGCGCGAGATCAACTACCAGCGGACCGGCAACCGAGAGGGATAACTCAGGGAGACTTATCGACAAGGTTTTTAGCGTCGCCGTGCCCGTCAGGCCTCGCCACGAAAGCTCTTCTTCACCCTGATCGTTCTCGGTCATCAGATTGCCGCTAAGCCTGAGTATTCCATCAGTGTGGCCGGTGACCACGACGTCCGGCAGCAGGATTTTGAAAACCTGAGTTAAGTCGGCGCCGGTGATGTTTGATTCGATCACCGCAGGGAGTTTTTCATTCGAAAGATCTATGCGGCCAGTGACAAGCTGGGATTGCTGGCCCAGCAATCCGGTGGTGGTGAACGCTACCGTGAGCTGCTTGTTCTCAGTGCGGCCAACCAGCGCCACCGTGCCGGCAGAATGGCCGTCGATCGTAACGTCGCTGCTGGCTGCGTCGAAACTGATTAGGTAAGTCGAAATATCCGTGAACACGCCGGTGGCTTTTAGCTCTTTGATTACCGCGGTCCCGGACATCTTCGGCAAGTTAGGACGATCCGCCAGGGCCTCGAGTCTATCAAGTTGGATCCGGTCGCCGTTCGCGCGGACTTCAAAAGACTGGCTTTCGGTATCGAGCTTTCCATTCGCCACGATGTGACCGGCGTCGAAGTTTGCATCCACTTTATCCACGTTCACGGTGGAGCCGCTGAACGTTGCGTGCGCTGTCAAATTTTGGAGTGGCTCGCCGGCCAGGCGCCCCTTGCCAAGACGCAGATCGGCGACACCGCTCATGGCCTTTGGCATTCCGCTGATTTTCAGAGTGCCTGAGATATCCGTCTGCGTGTCGCGTAATCGCTCGCGCCAGTCTTTTCTTGGCAGCGCGGCAATCAGATTGCCGGCGTCCATTCGATTCAGGGTGGCATCAATCGAGGCATTGTCTTTGCCGGTGCGCGGGACGATCAGGGCGAACTGGGCGCCGCCGCCGCCGGCCTGGACCAGCCGGCCATCACTAACACGCGTCTCGGTCGCGGTCGACGAAATGTTCGTAGCCAGGGACCCCAGGTCGCGCCCATTCATGATCAGGGAACCAAGCTCAGCATGGCCGCTAACGATCGGATCTTTGAGCGCGCCATTAAGTGTGCCATTGAAAGCCAGCTTGCCGCCGAGGTCGATTCCGTAAGTCCTGAATTGCTCTTCAATCTCCGGAATTGCGCCGGAAGAGATCAGCAGGCGCTGAAGTTCGGCGGCATCAGTCGAAGCCAGATCAATGCGAAGGTTCGAGGTTGGTTGTTCGATCGACAACTGACCGGACGCGGTCAGCCTGGTTGCCGCAGTTTGCAGATTGGCCCGCTGAATTTGAAATTGACCATGATCGGCTGTGACCGCCAGGTCGCCGGAAAGCGGAGCGAGGTCTGTCCCCGCAGGCGTCTGGCCCTGCAGCTGCGCGTTGACCTTTCCCGTGGCCGTGGCGAGATCGGTTCCAGCGAAAGCCAGCTCGGCGGTGCCGGTTGCCTTACTGGCAATTGGCACCGCACGTCCCGACAGGACAGTGATCAGACCGCCGATCTCGAAATTTTCGAAACCGGCACTGACGCGCGAAGCGTCATTCTTCTTGAGGGCGATCGTGGCGTTGCCGTGGGCGTGGCCATCCAGCGCTTCGACAACGAAATTGTTCAGTTGAATCTGATCGCTGGTCGCAACGACCGCGGCATGCGCGGGCCCGAGCTTCATTTGGCCCAGAACACCGCCGCCCAGGCTCAGGTCCGCACTGGCGCGATATCGACCCGACGGTTCGACAGTAAAGACCGGACGTGCGAGCTTCACATTTTCGACGTGGCCATCTTTTAAAGTGACATTGCCGGCATTGATGTCGCCGGTTGAGCCTTCGACGCGCCCGTTGCGAATCGTCAAGCGCACACCCGCGATGTTGATGGTGCCGGTTTGGGCGCCAAAAGCGCTCGCCTCGCCTACCTGAACTTCTGTCACGGTGACATTCGTTACGGCGCCGTTGCTTTTAATATCAATCGTTTTAGCCGTCACGCCGTTGACTGTCGTGTTCGCAGCCTCGATCTTGCCGGCTTTGGCCGTGGCGACGGTCGCCGTCGTCGTCCCGTTGGCAACTTTCACGCGCAAATCGCTAGCCTGAATTCCATCTTTCACCTTTGCCGCAGACGAAGTGAGACTGCCGCCTGAGAGTTGCGGCGCTGAGGCAGTTAGAACCCCGTCGCGATACTCAGCGCGCGCATCGCGCAGGATCAGGCCCGTAATCGTGGTGCCGTAACTCTTCTCGGCCGCAGCGCGCAGTTCGCCAACCCAACGGAAGTCCGATCCCGTCCCCATTACACCGCCGGTGATCTGGACCGCGTTGAGTTGAAAATCACCGGCGGTCAAAAGCTCAGCGACGGCACGAGCGTTTAGGTCGTAAGACTTGCCCTGACCCGAGCCTTTGGCCGTCAGGTTCAGTCCCTGCAAACGCACGCCATCTGCCGCGAGCGCGTCTGACTTAATGCCGCCGTCGACCCGCCAGCGATCGCCCTCGCCCGTAATCGTCCCGACAAAATTGCCCGCGCCACGCATTGTCGTGCCCGTTTGCAGGATGTCCGAAGCCTGTGTGAGGTCCACCGTCGAAGTCACCCTGAACTGATATTTGAGAGCGCGCCAGTCATCCATTACGCCTTGCAGGTGCGCCTCGCCGATTGGCGAACGCAGGGTCAAATCCTGAATGTCAGCCCGCGTTTCGTTGATCCGTCCGCGCGCTTCGATGTCGATGTTGTTGACCGGCCGGCCGTCGTACACGAAGGTGGAGTTCGACGCGGTGAACGCGACCACGCCGGCCCGGCTGCCCATCGGCGCAGTCGGATCTTCGGGTTGCATGGTGGCGTGGATGTTGCGGGCGTCGCCTGACATCCGGTGCAACGCGTCGCCATAGTGGATGAGCGCGCTCTTCAGTTCGAAATGCGCGGCCGAATACGCGAACAGAATGCGGGAGTTCGGCTCCGGCGGCGGAATGTGCAGGCTGCGAAAATTGGACTGGCCCTGCGCGTCAAACTTAACCCACAGTTCCAGGCCTTCTATCTGCATATTTGTCAGGGTGACATTGCGTTTCAGGTTCAGCGAGTAGAGATCTTCGATCCTCACCGTGGCCAACATGCGGTCAATCTTCCCGAGCTGCTCGCCAGTCTTGGCATCGTAGAGATCAAATCCAACCAACTCGACTGTCAGTGGCGAAAGTGAAGTGTGAAACTCTTTGACCTCTGCGCGGATGCCATATTGGGCCAGCGTGTCCTTGATTTGTCCGGCCACGTAACGATCGACAAAGCCGAGCCGGTAAACCAGTAGTCCAATCAGGACGAGGGCCATCACCCCCACCGCGATCACGAGTCCGGAAATCACTGCGTGGCGACGCGTGAAGCGTCTTATGCCTCTACGCGGCGAGCCCGAGCCTGGAGTTGGCCGCTGGATGCCGCTCGTTGGTTCGGCCGGATTATCGTTATGGTTATCCACAGGCATTGGTACAAGCCGCGCGTCTGAGATCTGAAATTGATTTCAGGTCGATGGGCGGCCCCCATCATAGCTTCAAAGTGTTTTGAGGGAGAGCCAGAAACCGCAGGTCGGAAAACCGAGGGACAGAGGTCAGTCGTCATCGCTAGTTGACCCTTTGACCTCTGACATCCGATCTCTGACCTCCGATCTGTTTGTAAACTGAAAGCGGGGGAAATTCAAGGCTCGGGTGGCACGGACTTCAGTCTGTGATCAGTTGCTCTGGATCACAGACTAAAGTCTGTGCCACTTCTTCAGATGCCGGAGAACCCAGCGGCACGTTGCCTACGACCTCTAACTCAAAACCTTCGAGGGCCGTAACTTTGGGGGGGTGATTAGTAAGCAGTTGAATGCGGCGCAGTCCCAGCTCGTGCAGGATTTGCGCGCCCACACCGTAATCGCGATTAAGTCCATAGCCGGTTTCGGCGCTGGCCTCGGCTTTGGTCGCGCCACGTTCCTGCATCAACGCATAGGTGAGCAACTGATGAATCAGATCGAGTCCGTGCTCGCTCTGGCGCAGATAAAGGACCACGCCCTGTCCGGCTTCCGCTATCTTCTCCAGCGCGCGCCGCAGTTGATAGCCCGTATCATCGATCGTCGATCCGAACATGTCGCAGGTAACGTTTTCGCTGTGTACGCGCACCAGCACCGGATCGTCCGTGCGGACGTCGCCCATGACCATCGCCAAATGCACGTCGCCATTGACTGTATTCTCGAAAGCGATGGCCCGAAATTTTCCGTAGACTGTGGGCAAATCTGTTTCGACTGCGCGCCGCACCAGGACTTCTTTGGTGATGCGGTAACGAACGAGATCGGCGACGGTAATGATCTTCAAACCATGCACGACGGCAAAGTCTCGCAGTTGCGGCAGACGTGCCATCGTTCCATCTTCGTTCATGATTTCGCAAATCACGCCGGCGGGATAAAGCCCGGCAATGCGCGCCATGTCCACGGCCGCTTCCGTCTGTCCGGGACGAACCAGCACGCCGCCTTTCTTTGCCCGCAGCGGAAAGATGTGTCCCGGTCGAGCCAGGTCCCGCGGCTTCGTCCGTTGATCGACGGCGGTTTGGATCGTGGTCGCGCGATCCGCGGCTGAGATTCCGGTGGTCACCCCGCGGCGCGCTTCAATCGAAATTGTGAAAGCAGTTCCCAGATGAGACGTGTTGTCGGCGACCTGCGGCGATAGATTCAATTCGTCGCAGCGCTCTTCCGTTAGCGGCAGACAGATTAGACCGCGCGCGTGCCGGGCCATGAAGTTGATCATTTCGGGAGTGATTTTTTCGGCCGCGCAAACCAGATCGCCTTCATTCTCGCGGTCTTCGTCGTCCACGATGATGATCATGCGCCCTTCGCGAATGTCGGCGGCGGCGTCAGGAATGGAAGCAAATGCCATTGAAATCTGCGGTCTCAGATTTGAAATTCGGGGTTGAACCTATGTTACCGCGTCGGGCTGGGATTTGGCGACTCAGGAGGCAGGATTTCGAAAAGCCAGAATTCGCTCAACGTACTTCGCGATCACATCTACTTCCAAATTCACTTCGTCGCCGGGCTTTAGCTGCGAGAAGTTGGTGACCTCCCAGGTCTTGGGAATCACGGCAATCTCGAAATAATCATCAGTCAAAGCAGAGATCGTGAGGCTGATGCCTTCGACTGCGACCGAGCCTTTGAAGACCAGATAGCGCGCCACCTCTTTTGGGTAAGCAATCCGAAACGTCCAGGACTCGCCGTGGCTTTCCGATCCGAGAAATCTCCCCCGTGCATCGACGTGACCTTGCACAATGTGGCCACCGAGACGAGTTGCGGGCGTGACCGCGCGCTCTAAATTTACGGCCGAACCCGCTGCCAAACCTCCGAGTGTCGAACGCAGCAGCGTCTCTTTTGAGACATCCGCAGCGAAGGAATCCGGTCGCACATCAAGCGCAGTCAGACAGACGCCATTGACTGAGATCGAGTCACCATTGCCAGAGCCTTCGGTGACCGTGCGCGCTTCGATCACGATGCGGGCGTCCTCGCCGCGCCGTTCAACCTCGCGCACGCGACCAAGTTCTTCGATGATTCCAGTAAACATGTTGCCGATTTTCGATTGCCGATTTTCAAAGCACGGAACGTACTAAGTAAACCACCAGAAGGATGAAGACCGCAGCCACGATCGGTCCGAAAGCGAAAACCATCGTCCACATCGCTTCGTTCTTAAATGAAAAGCTAAGATACTTCATGGCACAACTCCCTGGGGTCCAATCATACCTTGGGACAATCTATTGCCAGGCCCGAAGGATCGGTAGTTAATAGCCACGACCCTAAGGTCGTGGATCACGGCAAGAATTGATAAGAGAGGCCCGAAGGGCCGACACTCATTCTGCCGCACCTGCGGCGCTCAAGCTGATTTGGCTGTCCTTTACCACGCCCTTACGGGCGCGGCTATTAACTGCCGGCCCTTTCGGGGCCCCCTTCAACTCCGCTTTTCAACTTCGCTCATCATTCGTTGAAAGACTTCCGCAATAGCCTGGCCGGTTGAATCGATCATGATCGCGTCCGCGGCAGCCGCCAGCGGCGAGTCCGCCCGCGTCGTGTCGCGCCGGTCGCGCTCGGTGATATCCACCAGGGTCTGATCATACGTAGCCGCTGGATTGTGTTCGCGTTCTTCGGCCAGGCGTCGCTCAGCGCGCTCTTCCGGTACCGCGGTCAAGAAGAATTTTACATCCGCATCGGGGAAAACCACCGTACCGATATCGCGTCCGTTCATCACTGCCCCGCGCTTACCCAATTCACGCTGCCGTTGTACCATCGCCCGGCGCACCGCGGGAATCGTCGAGATAATCGAAGACATATTCGTCACATCATCGTCGCGGACGCGATCAGAGACGTCTCGACCATCAAGTGTTACTCGCAACGAATCCGGATCACCCGCCAGACCGATGTCGACCTTTTCCGCGAGCACGCTGACTGCTACATCGTCGGTCTCATTGGTGCTTGACTCGATCACTGCCAACGCCACCGCGCGATACATCGAGCCGGTGTCAATGTAGAGCAATCCCAACGAGCGCGCGAGCATCCGCCCCAGCGTGGATTTGCCCGCGCCGGACGGACCATCGATCGCAATGATTAAGGGCGGCGGCATTCGCTTTCGGGTGATGAGGATATTAGCCCTGTTCCTAAGTGCGGGGTCAAGGAGGTGAAGCCCTCTTCAGGCGGCCACTGGTAGATAGCAGAGAGAAACTCGGGCCCGGGTCAGCTTACTCGATTCGCTGGTAATCATCTTCGAGGCGCACGATGTCATCCTCGCCGAGATAGTCGCCAAGCTGAACTTCAATGATTGCCAGTTTGACGTCGCCGCTGTTTCCTAAACGATGATTGGTTTCGGGAGGGATGTGGATGTGCTCGCCCTTTTGCAGTTGCAGCTTGCGGTCGCCGCAGACCACGTCGGCCACGCCTTCGACTACGACCCAATGTTCGCCGCGGCGTGCGTGTCGCTGCAAGCTCAGGCGCGCACCGGGTTTTACCTCCAGGACTTTGACCTTAAAGCCGGGCCTTTCTTCCAGGACTTCGTAGCTGCCCCATGGTCTCTCGTCAAACTCTCGCACTCGTCTTCCTTCCTTTGTCGACAGGGGTTCCTCAACGATCCGTCAACGAGAATATGTTGAGAGTCGCCGGCGCTGCAACTCTGCACCTGCATCCGCGGCTGACAAAATAATAGGAACGGCGCGCTTAAAAGCATTCGCCGTTCCTTTTGAAAGGGCCTTCAAGGCCTCAGAGGATGTGCGCCACTTGAACGTGGTCGTTAGTGTTGACTGCGTGAACGAGCTATCTCTTCTTAGCGGATTTCTTGGCCGCTTTTTTCTTGGTGGCCTTTTTCGCGGCCTTTTTCTTAGTTGCCATAGTGTCGTTTCTCCTTCTTTAGCTTTCTGGTTGTGACCACAAGATAGTGTGTTGCAGTAACTCTTGTGGTCTAGAGAAAACGGCGCACAACATCTTGCTATATAAACTTAAATTCAAGGCTTGTCAACAATTTATTACTCATCGGATGAAAAATCTTTAGCGCCCGGACATCGATCGAGAGCACTCAACGCGCGCCGAGAGAGAGCAAGTTGGTCGCGATTGATCGTCATGCGCCCATCCGCGGATGAGTGTATTCGTCTCTGAGTTTGAAACTGAAATGCGTGGATCGCGATGAGCGAATTGCGATCCAGGACAACCGCGAAAGTGATCGTGACAATGATGAAAACTCAATGATAGGTCATCGAAAGATCGGCGTGAAGATCCATTCATCGTGCCGATTGATACCGTAATAAGTGATCACCGAGTTGCGCTGACTGCGACTGACGACTCCCAGGAACGGGCCGGAGGAACTTGCAGAGTTATCTTCGCCGCCCGGGGCGGTGTTCTCGGAATTAGTATCGAGCACGTTCATCATTTGCGGGATCAGACTAGCCAGAGAGGTGAAGTCTCTGCGCGGGGTGGGCGGCACGCCTCCGCTGTAAACGGTCAGGTTGCGAACTAGTCCGCCAAAGTCCTGCGACGTAGGTGAGATCAGCTTCCATTCGCCGGTACTGGAGAGCGGATCCCGCGTTGCCTCCACTCGCAGAATTTGTAGTTTCTGCGTGCCCCGCGGGATACCCTCCAGCAATTGATCCATGTTCGTCGGCAGGGAATTGACCCCTTGTCCGCCCCGGAAGCGGTAGTAAGAGCGAATGGCGTCGGCCACTTGTTCGCCCCTGAATATGGCCTCTTTCTCACGTTCTCGCTGAGCTTGCTGCTTAACGTTGGACGCCGCGGCCATCGCGAACAGTGCCATCAGACTCATCACCACGAGCAGCGCGACCAGCGCATAGCCCCCCTCGTCATTCAGATTCGGATTGGGAACTGCGCATTGCGAATCTCTCACCGCGGAGTGCCGGCGGCTACCGTAAAGAATCTGACTTGAGAAAGCAGGTTGAGTCATACCAATCTTTCAAATTCGGAATTCCGCAATCCCCAATTCGCGATTCACTGTGGTTCATCGTCAGTGGCCCGCACGGGTGGTCGGAACTGTGGGTTCGTAGCCGAATCAACGGTGAAGGTAATCGTGTGCCTGATTTTCAGAGTCGCATCAACCACAACGATTTCCTTCTCAGAGATGCTGCTAACGCGAAAGCGGCCACCCAGCAGGTCGCCGCGTTGCACGTTCACGAGTTCTTTGCTGCCCCTGTCTTGCAGCACTGCCGTGTCGTTGAAACGTGGCTTGCCGAAGAGGCCGATGTAGTTGTAGTTCGGCGTGGGTGGCGGCGTGACATTCAGACCTAGTGTGTTCGTGTAAAGCGCAACATCATTGCTTCGCACCATCACCTGCCGTACGCCCGGGTTCGCGATCAGCGTTGCCGGAACGGTCGTCAAGAGCTGTTGCGCATTAACGAAGCGAGTGGGCAGGTCGCGGCCGTCGATCGTGATGCGAAAAGCCGGCGTGAACTTGTCTCCCGTAACCTGGAGACTGAAATCGGCCGGCGTGCGCGCATAAACGTTTGCAGGCGTCAACGAAGTGATCGTTAGCGGCGGAGTCGGTGCGGGTGTCGGTGTTGGAATATACACTGGAGGCAACGGCCTTGGCGTCGGTTCGTAGTAAGCAAAGATGTTTCGGTCTGCTTCGGATCCCGCGGCGACAGCGGGGTTGTAAACAACCCGCTGATAGATCGACGGATCATCGGCCACAGTGTCGGGATTATCCTTGGTAATCTTAGCGGGTGTCGGTTGCGCTTTGGCGATCGTATTGTTTGTCGTCGGCTTTGTTGAGCTGCCGCCAAAGAACACATAGCCCAGCACTGCGATTGCGGCCACGCCGAGCACCGCGGCGGCAATCATCTTCTTTTTTTCGTTCGGATTGTTTGGATCAAAAAGTTGCATTGCTGTAATTCCGATCTAAAACTGTTGGCGGTCATTCGGATTAAACGGCGCCAGGACAAATTAGTTCGACTAACTCGCGTCCCGAAAAAAAGCACTTGCTATTTTGGTGGCTCCGGTGCGCCCTTTACTTCAGGCCGCTGAAAATACGTCGCCAGGTCGAGTCGCAGGCTCACCAGCGAGCCGCGCCCACCAGCCGGCCCCGTGATCATCGGCGTTGTGATTGCGCCCGGGCGAGTCGCGCCCGCGCGAGGCGGCACGCCCAGGGGCCTCGTTACAGGTACCGTTGTCGGCAAATCCTGGACTGCGCCCGACTGG
The DNA here is from genome assembly GCA_003168335.1 of Blastocatellia bacterium. Lineage (GTDB taxonomy): Bacteria > Acidobacteriota > Blastocatellia > Pyrinomonadales > Pyrinomonadaceae > UBA11740. The sequence goes on from PMSM01000003.1 coordinate 331,007, forward strand.
GTCACGCCCTCTAGCTCGACGGCATTGATAATTAAGAAGTGACGACTCATCTCAATGTCGCGCACAAAATGACGGACACTCTGATAGGCTCCCTCGACCGTCACACTCACCGCGATGCCCGGGTAGGTGCTTTGCCACTTTGCGATTCCCTGCTTCTCGGCGCCGGTCGCCGGTTGACCTTGAGCTTTAGGGCCGACAGGCTCCAACTGCGTGTAGCTCGGGCCAGCCGTGTTGCGCAGTCCGTTGCTTCGGATCAGATTGTTCAGTTCGGTATAAAGCGACAACCGGCCGGGCCCCGGCACGGCGAGCCAGTTACTCTCAAAGTCCTTCACGCTGGCGGTCATTTGATCGACAGCCTCGCTGGTGCTCGTCGTGTCGCTAAACAACTTTTGTGACGTGCGCCATTGAGCTTGTAGCAGCTCGGCTTCCTTTTGAGTTGATCTCAAACGAGATTGTGCAGGGAGATAAAAATAAAAGTAAGCAAACAAAGTGACGAACGCGAGCAGGGCCGCACCGGCGAGACCGATAAGCTCTGGAAGCCCAATCAAACTCAAGCCCGACGCGCGCTTTAACCGATCGAAGCGAATCGGAATCTGCCGGCGCTGAGCGACCGCAGGCCCTTGCATTGGTTGCTCCTGGCTCATTGCGTTTTGCCTCTTTCGCCCGCGGTGTCCACCGGCCGGTTGTTTCTCTCACCCGATGTCATAGGCACGCCGGCGCGGGGCACGTAGCGCACGTCCATTTCATACTCGGCGCCACTCTCGCCGCGGCCGCGTTGCAGAGTCTGCGCCCGCAGTTCCGCATGAAAGACTCCGTCGCGCTCCATGTCTTCGATCATTTGCGTAATCGTCGTGGGGTTCTTGCTGGAAACGGTAAGATCAAGATTTGCGACTGTGCGATCATCCTGGGTCCGCACTTCCTGGACGACGATACGCGCGACGCGCACGCCACCTGGTAAGGCAGATTCCAGATCGGCAAACAACTGGGACCAGGAGAACCTCTTGCGATTGACGAGACCGTGCGCGGACTTAAGGGCGCTCTGTTGCTCAGGGGTTAGCGCTATCTTGATAGCCTCGGCCTGCTTATGCAGGTCATTGGTTTGCTTCTGTAACTTCGCTACCTCGCTTTGGGTAGTTGCGACCTTCGCATTGGTCTGGATGGTCGACTGGGCGATTAGAATCAAGCCAATGAGCGACGCCAGGGCGACGATCGCCGCGACCGTCCACGGCAGAGCGCGGTTCCGAAAAGGATTACTCGCGAGATTAAGCTTCGTTGTCATTACTTCTACTTCACCACTTCACGTTCAAAAGCCAAACATTATCAAAAAGGATACACGCCTGCCGCGAAGCGGCGCAAACCAAAGGAGTGGCAGCGGGGACAACTACACTATCTTACACGTTGATAGCTGAGATTGGTTTCGGAAACCGCCGGGGTGAGGTTAAGCGCTGGCGGTCATTTCAAGACGATCAAGCTTGAGATAGAGGCCCCGTCGGGTCAGGCCAAGTTCGCGCGCCGCCCGCGAGATATTGCCGTTGTGCTTACGTAAAGCCTCGGCAATCATGCGGCGTTCGACTTCGGCCAGGGCGTCGGCCAGGGTGATGTTCTGCAGCGGGACGGTAACCGACGGGCCCATGCCGCCGGCGCCAATCGGCGTTACCGTGCCCGGAGGAGTGACCGGCGCGCCCATGTGGCGTAACTCAGGTGAGAGTTGTTCCGGCGTGATGATCGTGCCGTCTTCACTGCGGGCGATCACTCGTTGGACTTCATTGCACAGTTGGCGCACGTTGCCCGGCCACTCGGCGACCATTAACAGATCGATTGCCTGTGGCGTGATCTGAATATCACTCCGGCCAAACTTTGCCGAGTAGTGATTGACATAGTAATTAACAATCGTGGGAATTTCCGAACGGCGCTCACGCAGTGGCGGCACTCGCAGCCGGATCACATTCAATCGATAGTAGAGGTCTTCGCGGAACCTGCCCTGCGCCACCATCTCTTCGAGGTCGCTGTTGGTCGCGGCGATGATCCGGACATCAACTTTCACCGGCCGTTGCTCGCCGAGGGGTTGAATCTCGCCTTCCTGCAGGAAGCGCAGAATCTTTGGCTGCACGTCGATCGGCAGATCGCCTATTTCATCCAGAAAGAGTGTGCCGCCCACCGCCGTGCGAATCACGCCGGCTGAATCCTTGACGGCCCCGGTGAACGCGCCGCGGCGATAGCCGAACAAGTAGCCTTCTGAAAGCTCCTTCGGCACCGCGGTGCAGTTGAACGGGACGAAAACCTTGTCTCGGCGTGATGAGAGCGCATGAATCGCCCGGGCGACGAGTTCTTTTCCGGTGCCTGATTCCCCGGTGACCAGGACGGTCACATTTGACGATCGAATCTTGTGGACCTCTTCGACCAAACGCGTCATTGCCGGACTGGAGTGGATAAACCCGGGCATCAGACTCGCCCCGGCCAACGCACTCTCTTCTTCGGTTCCCTGACCCGCGCGACCGCGCACCCGCAAAGCGCAGACATCCATTCCCAACTCGACCACCCGTAGCAAGGGATCCATCGAAAGCCCGCCGGGAAGGGTTGCGCGGTCTCGCGGCGAAATCAGAAGCGTGGCGGGCGGCGCGTTGCTCGGCTTCAAAGTAATGACGGCCACGTCTTGCTTTTTGCCGAATGATTCGATTTGAGATTCCTTTTTAAGCGTCGCAAACTCATCCGCCCACGCGGTGCTTTCATTCTTTACACAACCGTGCGCAATAACCACGCGTTGCAGACCGTCTTCAGCGGGCTCGATCACAACCACCTTGCTACAGTTAGTTTCCTGACGCATCACGGCGGCCAACTCGCGCAGCAGCAACTCGCGCGAGGCAACAGCTTCCGCCAGACGCAGGGTTAGCAGTTGCACAACTGTGTCGCGCTGCAGCAACTGCTGTGGTCTGGTCTGATCAAGCTCGGCGGCGGCGGCTTCGGCGCGCTCGAGATCAACCCGCGCGCCCAAATCCCGGAAGATGTTTACCGCGCGCGACAGATGCTCGGCCGCGCGTTCAGGCTGAGCCATGGCATTAGCACGTCCCAGTTCGTAGTGCGCGCGCGCGCTCCGGTAACGATCGCCCAGCATGTCGAAGATCGAAACACTGCGGCCGAAGTGCTGGGCCGCGGTGGCGGCATCGCCACGGGCCATCTCCAAAAGGCCGTGCAAGCGCTGTGCTTCCCCTGCCAGCAGCATGTCCGTAGGTGAGTCCGTAATCAGTTGGGCCAGGCTATGAAGATTAGCCGCGGATTCGTCAGTTTCGCCACATTCCAGAGACGCCTCGGCAAACAACAAACGCGATTCGCAAATTGCCTGCCGATCACCGATCCGTTCGGCGAGTGCCAAAGCTTTCTTCGCGGTAGCCAGCGCCTCGGCGCTGCGCTTCATCGCCAGATAGCAGCGACCCAGCGTGCGCTGGGTCTGTCCCTGGTACCACTTGTTCCCTTTTTCATTGGCCAGGGCTACCGCACGTTGCAGATAGCTGTGGGCCTCTTCGAGATCACCACGTAGCGTCTGCAACTCGCCCAGCGAGTCCAGAATCATCGGCACTTCCGCGCCGCGATCGTCAGCTTCAGTAGCCAGGGCGAGCGCCCTCTCCAGCGCTTCCTGCGCGCGATCCCACTGGCCGGTCAGGACCAGATTTATGCCGAGATTGTTGTATCCGTCCGCCGCGCTCTTCTTGTGATCGGTCCTTTCGTAATAGCCGATCGCTTTTTCGAGATAGCGAATTCCTTCCTGAGGGCGTTTCAAGAACCAACAGGAGCCCGCCATGTTGGAATAGATCCGGCCGAGCAGATAATTGGCTGGGTGATCGCCCGCCAGTTTCAATGCCTGGCCAAAGTTTTCCAAAGACTGTTCTTGTAATCCTGCCTGCAAATCCGCAGCCCCCAATCCAAAATAGCTTTCGGCCAGGCCGCGCCAATCGCCGGTCTGGCGATAGCTCTCCAGCGCGCGATGCGAATAATCACGGGCGATCGGAAACTCACTGATGCTGCGATAGACGCGCGCCAACGCGGCATAAACCGCGCCGGCTTCGGCGCCCTCTTCCGGCAAGTCCCGCAGGGTGGCTTTCAGGAGGGCAACAGCTTTGGGATGATCTCGATTGTAGTTATAGGCCAGAGCGATTTGCACCCGCAGCCTGGCGCTCAAAGTTAAGTCCAGCTTGGCGCGCGACTCAGCGTCTTCATACATCGCGACTGCATCGAGCGACTCGCGATATTGACCCTGCATCTCGAGTGCTATTGACAGGGAACAACGTGCCTGGGCGAGCAGCGCGGGGTGCGTCCGAGCTTGGGCGAGCAGCGAGTTGAGACGCGAACGCGCCTCGGTAGTCAATCCTTGATCGAGCAAGCCGCGAACTGCTTCCAGATCGCCGGCCAGGGATTCTGGAGAAGACTTGCCGGCACGCGTACGCAGCCGCGCCCGGGCGTGCTCCAGATCGACAACCGCGTTGTCAGTGCTATGTTTCTCTTTGCTCAAGCGGGCAGTTCCCGTGAAGGGTGACCGACAAATGCCGCAACTTTCGTGACAAGTCTGAAACCCTTATAAAAGCTCAATGAGTTGCGCTTTTCACCTCTGAAGTCCAGGGGCAGGACTGACGGGCTCGAAAGTAGCGCGCTTGATCGCGTTCAAACGACCTGAAAATAGCACAGTCCGCCAACGAGCGTCACGCACTTCCTGACCGGAAATCATTGGTTCAGAGTTCAATCTTACTTTGCCTCGGAATTGGCGACCCGAAGGTTGAACTCTGAACTAAGCCGGCACCTAACGTGGATAGACAAGAATGGCGTCGCTGACGGGCCGTTCGCCGGTCGGGTCCGAAGGCTTATTCACTAACTTATTCCTGATGACCATCGTGGTCGAACCGCCGCCGTCGAGATTAATTGCATCCACTGCGCCGAATTCGAGTAACAAGTCTGCCAGCATTGTCAGCGACATGCCGATGCTTTCGCCCGGCTGACGCCCGTCGACGGTGAGCAGCAGGATCTGCCCTGATTTCAACCGGGCAATCGCAGTTCGCGGGTGGCCGTCACTGACAAAGCTCGGCAGGATTTTTTCCGCGGCATTGGTGATCTCAACCCGGCCGTTTTTGATTAACTGGGGACCGCCGCCGATGATGCTGGTTGCCTGCGTCCACGAATCCGCCTGCTCGGTTTCAACCGGAGACAGCTTTAGATTCAATTGTACGCGCACGCCGCGACGCAGATTCTTGAGCCCCCATTCACGGGCTGCGCCTGACGCTGAAATCACGAAACCGTTCGCGGGAATCGCGCTGCTGCCTTTCAGATCGCGTGACTCAACAACTTGCCCACGGCGCACGATCACCTCGAGTCCGTTCGGTTCAGTGAGCGTCGTGCGATGAAACTCCGGAGTGAAAATTACCAGTTCGTTATCAGCCCGGGGGCGGTTCAGCCCGGCAATGGCATGCTTCACACGAGGGCCCGAACTAATCTGTCCGTCGAACTTTAAGTGCCCGAAGATTAATTCCTGCTTTCCGGTTTTTTCAATCAGCCCGGCGGCGGCGCGAATGTTATTTGGTTCGCTCAAAAGTTTTCCATCAAGTACTTCGATCCCGACCGCGTCGCCGCGATACGTCCCCGTCGTGCGGAAATAGCCGCTGTTAACCGCCGCCAGCGCTCCGTGCCGGGCCGCCATCGAACTCACTGTTTCCAAACCGACGGCTTCGTCCAGCGCATGAACCAGCCGCAGGCGCGCCTGGTCAAGATCGATGCGCAGCATATTAATGAACCAGGGCCCCGTCGCATCCTTCTCGGATTTGTAACCGCGAACGATTTGGAGATGTTCGACGCCGGGAGCAATGACTTCGGATCTCTGATTAGCGGTGCTGGTTAGCGTTTGAGTCGCGGTTGGAATCGCGGTGTCAAAAGACATGCCCGCAAAGAGTCCGATCAGAAGGCAAAATCTGAGAACGTGATTGCGCGCGCTCCGAAGGAGCGAAATGTTTATAGTCCGCATGACGATTCATCCCGTTTCTCCGGCGAGAGCGCGATGACTGTGATGGCGCTCTCGCCGGAAGAGATAATCAAATGACTTCTCTTCTATAAACATTTTGCTCCTAACGGAGCAAGCCCGGATAGCTGCCCGGCACTTGAAATCACAATCTGTGATCTCAAGATTACCGTTGGCAACCGAACCCACGTTCTTGCATTGCTGGGAGACAGGGCGCGATAATTAAGTCTCGTCGGGAGTTCAAATGTCATTTACAAAGAGATTGCTAGTCGAAGACGAACGCAAGCGGCAGGCCAGTAACACAACTTTCAGACATTACCCCATTCCTTGACACCCCTCAGACCCGCCCTTATCATGCTTGTTTCCGCGTAGACCGGAAATCTTCGTCTAGCACGTATGTTCGAGTCTCTTTCCGACAAACTGAAGCGGACGCTGAAGAATCTGCGCGGCGAAGGCGTCCTGACCAAAGAGCATGTGGACGCGGCCCTGCGCGAGATTCGGCTGGCGCTGCTTGAAGCCGACGTCAATTATAAGGTCGCCAAAGACTTTATCGCGTCGGTCAAGGAGAAAGCCGAAGGCCAGCAGGTCTGGCTGGAACTTAAGCCGTCCGAACAAGTTGTCAAGATAGTTTTTGATGAGCTGGTCGAACTGCTGGGCGGGCAGTCTTCGCGGCTGGTCTTTACGAGGACGATCCCGAACGTCGTGATGATTGTCGGACTGCAAGGTTCAGGCAAGACGACCTCGACAGGAAAGATCGCGCGTTGGCTGGCGCAGAATCAGGATCGAAAGCCCCTGTTGCTTTCCACTGATGTTTACCGACCGGCGGCGCGGGAACAACTAAAGGTCATAGCCCGTGCGACTGGCCAATCGATCTTTGAAAAGCCTGAGACGAACGATCCGCTGGAGTTGACGCGGGCGGCGTTGCAGCACGCGAAGGACGTTGGCTATGACACGTTGCTGATCGACACCGCCGGTCGCCTGCACATCGACGATGAGTTGATGGAAGAGCTGGTCAGCATCAAGAGCGAGACCCATCCGGTCGAAATTCTTTTCGTCGCTGACGCGATGACTGGACAGGACGCGGTGCGATCGGCGGAAGAATTCCATAAGCGCATCGGCATCACCGGTGTGGTGCTGACCAAGATGGATGGCGATGCGCGCGGCGGCGCGGCGTTGTCGATCAAACAAGTCATCGGTCAGCCGGTGAAATTCGTTGGCGTGGGCGAGAAGTACGACGCGCTCGAACCGTTCTATCCTGATCGCGTGGCCCAGCGCATCCTCGGCATGGGCGACGTGCTTTCGCTGATCGAAGAAGTTCAGTCGAAAGTTGATCAGGACGAAGCTGAGTCGCAGCTCAAGAAGCTGCAGCGCAATCAGTTCACGCTCGACGATTTTCGTTCGCAGCTCAGGCAGGTAAAGAAACTCGGTTCTTTCTCAAAGATTCTCAAGTTGTTGCCCGATCAACTTCTGGGCGGCGTGGGCATGCCGGATTTGACCGACGAGCAAACTGAGTTGATGGAGAAAGAACTCCGGCGCACCGAAGCGATCATTGATTCGATGACCGGCGAAGAGCGGGTCAACCATCTGATCCTCAACGCAAACCGGCGCCGGCGCATTGCGCGGGGTTCGGGCACGACCGTGGCACAGGTGAACTCGCTCATCAAGCAGTACACCGAAATGCGGCGCATGATGCAGGGAATGTTCAGCGGTGGCGGTTTGCGCGGCAAGATGATGCGCCGCATGGCTGGCATGCCGGGTTTGGAAGGCGATGGCGGCGACGCAATGATGGGCGGGATGGCGGGCTCACCGGCTGGGCTGCCGGGATCGTCGCGCAAGAAGAAAAAGAAGCGGCGACGTTAAGAGCCGTGACCAGGTGGGTTGAGTTTTGCAGCGGGACGTAAATTGTTTAGCGGCGGGCTACTGCCCGCCGCGTAGCTGGAGGGAAAGAAATTGTTAGCCATTAGATTAATGCGCATGGGCTCGAAGAAAAGACCCTCGTACCGGATCGTGGTCAAGGAAAAGCTGTCCAAGCGCGACGGCGCGTGCCTGGAGAATGTCGGGACCTACGATCCCACGCGCCAACCGGCAGAGATTAAGCTCAAGGCCGAACGCGTTCGTTACTGGATTGGGAAGGGCGCTCAGCCGACCGATACCGTGCGCCAGTTGATCAAGCAGGCCGCGAAAGCGGAAAGTGCTGCAGCCGCGGAACCACAGGCCGAGGCGGCGGCCTAAGTTTAGAAGGCGGACTCGTCCGCCTCAGTAATTCGCGGCACAAGTGCCGCGTCTAATGATTATGCGCGACACCGTTGAAATGATCGTCAAAGCTCTCGTCGATGACGCTGACGCTGTTGACGTGCGCGAGATTGAGCGCGACGGAACCGCGCGCATCGAGGTGCGCGTGGCCCAGCCCGATATGGGCAAGGTGATCGGGAAACAGGGCCGCACTGTGCGGGCCCTGCGCTCGTTGGTTTACGCCGCGGGTCTGAAGAAACATCGCCGGTTCGTGCTCGATGTCGTTGAGTGAAGTGGCCGATGATTTAATAGTCATCGCGCGCGTGGCCAGGACGAGGGGGCTGCGCGGAGAAGTGGTGGCCGATCTTTATACGGATTTTCCCGGACGTTTCGAAGACCTCGATCAGGTGATTGCGATCGCGCCGGATGGAAGCAGCAGATCTTTGCAAATTGAAGAGCATTGGTTCCACGGAAATCGAATCATCTTCAAGTTCGCTTCCTACGATTCGATCGATGAGGCTAAGGAATTAGCGGGTTATCAACTGGCCGTGCCGGCCAGCGAGCGAATCGAGCTGCCCGCGGATCATTTCTACGAGTGGGAGCTGGCTGGTTGTCGCGTCGAGGCGATGGACGGAACGCTCATCGGTCTGGTAAGCGAAGTATTGCACACGGGTGGAGTCGAGGTTTTGGTTGTTGCGGGGGCCGCAGGCCGCGAATACATGGTCCCGATGGCGCACGACATCTGCGTTGAGATTGATGTCACGCAGAAGTTGATTCGAATCGATCCACCAGAGGGGCTCTTGGAATTGTAGATTTCGAATTTCGAATTTAGCAAAATGAGATCAGTTCGAAATCCGAAATCCGAAATTCGCAATGCAGATCGATATCATTACGATCTTCCCCGATTACTTTCGCGAAGCGTTTGATTATGGAATTGTCCGTAGGGCCTGTGCAGCGGGTTTGGTCAGTATTCGGGCGCACGATTTGCGCGCCTGGACAAATGACAAACATCACGTCGTTGACGATCGGCCCTTTGGCGGCGGCGACGGCATGGTGCTAAAGCCCGACCCGATCTTTGCAGCAGTTGAATCGTTGACCGGTGCCCGCCGGCGCGAAACCGTGGCCGCCGGAAAGCGCGTCGTGTTGCTTTCGCCGCAGGGACGACCTTTCACGCAGGCGACCGCCGCGGAGTTAGCGCAGAGCGCGCAACTCGTTTTGATTTGCGGCCGTTATGAAGGCGTTGACGAGCGCGTAGCCGAGGCGCTGGTGACGGATGAAATTTCGATCGGCGATTACGTCCTTTCGGGGGGAGAGCCCGCCGCACTGGTGGTAATTGACGCGACCGTCCGTTTGTTACCCGGAGCGCTGGGCAGCGCCACGTCGGCGACGAACGAATCTTTCTCAGACGGAAAGCTTGATTGTCCGCAGTATACGCGGCCGCCGGAGTTCGAAGGGATGCGCGCCCCGGAAGTTTTATTGAACGGGAATCATGCCGAGATCGCGCGCTGGCGTCGGGATGCCGGCCTGGATAAGACGAAGCGCAATCGGCCGGATCTTTTAAAGTAATTGCTGATTTTCAATTGCCAATTGCCGATTGAAAAGGCGCGGGTTTGAGAGAGTCGAAGTGCGGTCAAATCGGAAATTGACAATCGGAAATTGGAAATGGAGTAGTCGCCATGAATCGCTTAGACAGCGTCGACCAGGCGCAATTAAAAACTAACGTTCCGGATTTTCAGCCGGGCGATACCGTACGCGTGCACGTGCGCATTAAGGAATCCGAAACCAAAGAGCGCTTGCAGGCTTTCGAAGGCGTCGTCATCGCCCGCAAGCATGGTGGCGTACGCGAAACGATTACTGTGCGCAAGACCAGTTTCGGTGTGGGCGTGGAACGAATCTTTCCGCTGCACGCGACGATCGTCGACCACATTGATGTGGTGAAAAGGGGCCACGTCCGCCGCGCGAAGCTTTATTACCTGCGTGGCCTGCGCGGCAAAGCGGCGCGCATCCGCGAGCGTGATACGCGTAAGACCGCAGCCGTCGTCGCAGCCGAAGCCACGGCGGCTCGGCAATCCTCGGCCGACGAAGAATAACTTTGATCGCGCCGGCTTTCCACGATTATTCCTCGCCACTACTCGCCGGCTGGCGCTCAGGTTAAATTGGAGCAACGCGATTTTGCACATCGCAATCGATGCGCACTCTGTCGGAGCTGAACTCGGCGGCAATGAAAGTTACGCTACCAACCTGATCGAGGCCCTCGCCGAGATCGATCAGACCAATCTCTACACGCTGTACGTTACCAAATCGGTCGCTCTCGATCGGTTTGCCAATCGCTGGCCGAATTTCAAGGTCAAGCAGACGCTGCCGCACACGCCGCTCGTGCGTATTCCGCTAACGCTGTCCAGAGAGCTGCGGCGCAATCCTGTCGATGTGTTGCACGTGCAATACACTGCTCCGCCATTTGCCCCCTGTCCGGTCGTTGCCACTATTCACGACCTGGCTTTCGAGCACCTGCCAGAAACTTTCAACCGGCGCAGTTGGATGCAGCTGCGACTGACGGTGCGCCGGACCGCGCGGCGCGCGGCGCAGATCGTCACCGTCTCGGAATATTCGCGCAGCGATATCAGCCGCACCTACGGAATTTCGCCGGACCGCATAACGGTTACGCCCGAAGCCGCACCGCCGCATCTTTTGCCCGTCACGAATGAAACAGAACTGAGAAGGATTCGCGAGAATTACGGAATCCGGGAAAATTACATTCTCTCGCTTGGTTCCATTCAACCGCGGAAGAATCTGGTGCGACTCATCGAAGCATATTCATGCTTGCGCGGAGTTCATCCAAAGGTTAAGCTTCCTCAGCTCGTCCTGGCAGGAAAACGCGGTTGGCTAGATAGCGAAACCTTTCGGGCTGCTGAGCAAAACGCTCTCGGCAAGGACATTTTGTTCACGGGTTATGTTCCAGAACGCGACTTGGCGGGACTATACAGCGGCGCTGTCTGTTTCGTTTATCCATCTTATTTCGAAGGCTTTGGTTTGCCGGTGGTCGAAGCCATGCAATGCGGCGTACCGGTAATTGCAGGAAATCGAACCAGCCTCCCGGAAGTTGTCGGCGAAGCGGGTTTGCTGTTCGACCCTTTCGACACGCAAGCCCTCATTAATGCCCTCACCCAGGTGATAGAGGATTCGGAATTTCGCGCGGCGTTGCGCGCAAAGGGTCTGGAGCGAGCAAAACAATTCAGTTGGAGAACGACTGCCAAGCTGACTTTAGATGCTTACCAGAGGGCGGCGAAAAGGAACTAGGACAGGAATGATCTGAGAGACCCCACCTCAATCATCCTTCTATTTGATCATGCGTATTGCGATTCTCGGCACCCGGGGGATTCCCGCCAACTATGGTGGCTTCGAAACCTTTGCCGAACATCTTTCGACCAGGCTGGTCGCCCGCGGGCACGATGTTACCGTGTACTGCCGGGCACATTACGTCAGCCCGCGCGAGCTTGAGTTCCAGGGTGTAAAGTTAAAAGTCCTGCCCACTATCCGAACTAAATACTTTGACACCATCGTGCATACTTTTCTTTCGGCGTTGCATGCGGTGCCCAGGCGTTACGATGCCGCGCTGATCTGCAACGCGGCCAACGCGCCTTTTGCTTCCATCCTCCGGCTCGCCGGCACACCTGTCGCGCTGAACGTCGACGGGCTGGAACACAAACGCAAGAAATGGAACTGGATTGCTCGCAGCTACTATTTGCTGGCCGAGAAACTGGCGACCATTCTGCCGACTGAAACCGTTACTGATGCGCGCGTGATTCAGGAATACTACCTGGCCCGGCACAAGGCTGTGTCTACGATGATCGCTTACGGCGCCGAGGTCGAGCGGCGTCCCGACCCTTCAGTGAGACGCTGGCGGGTCGAGCCGAACCGCTACGTGCTTTATGTGTCGCGTCTGGAACCCGAGAACAACGCGCACCTGGTGATTGAAGCATTCAAGCGCGTCCGCACTGCTCATAAATTGTTGATTGTCGGCGATGCCCCCTACGCGCGCGACTACATCAAAGACCTCAAGGCCCGCGCCCGCCGCGATCGGCGAATTGTCTTCACCGGCTTTGTTTTTGGCCGCGACTACCGCGCCCTGCAACAGAACGCTTATTGCTATGTCCACGCCACGGAAGTCGGCGGCACGCATCCGGCGCTGCTGGAAGCGATGGGCTTTGGTAATTGCGTGCTGACACTGGCCGCGCCGGAAAACATCGAGGCCATCGGCGATGCGGGAATTGCTTACGCCGACGAAAAAGATTTGACTGAGAAGCTACAGCGGGTTTTGCGCGACGGCTCCCTCGTCCACTCGTATCGCAATCGCGCCCAGGCGCGCGCGTTGGAGTTTTACGATTGGGACTATGTCGTCGATCAGTACGAACGCCTGTTTGCGAAGATGGCCGGCCAGCCTTTGCCGGAAACTGATCCGCCCACGGGCACCGAGCCTGCCCCTCACGAAAAATCATTGAGCCGATCGGCTTCGGTGTGAATCTCAACCTCGCTGAGTTGATCCTGCTTGCCTGACAGAACATTGGCCTCCGCCAAAGCTTCAGTGTGACCTGTCGCGAGAATAACAAATCTACTTTACGGCTTTGATATTCGCCGGCTTGGCGAAGAGCGAGTCAGGCACCGTCTTGTTGAATTCGACTGACTCATAATTGGTGCGGCTGGTCTGGACGCCGTTGCGGAAATGATCGATGACATAGGCGGCCACAACGCCGTCGATGGTGATCGGTTTATACAGCCGATCTTCTTCCGCTATTTCGTCCATTTCGTCGGTGTCAGGCCTTTTGTTTTTGCGCTGGTAAAGAACTTTCGCGGGTAAGCCATCGTCGGCAGCGAACTCATATTCAATCCAGAAACCGTCCGGATAAGTAAGTCGCACGGTTTCGTTCCGCCGCGCCAGGCCCGCTTCCCGCCGGCCAATGTAACTCAACTTGGCGCCTTGCGTGCGCCAGGCCCCGCGGAGCAGATTCTCGACACCCGTGCGGGTCGCCAGGCGAAAGTCTTCCAACTGCGCGGCAGTTTGGTCCTTGAGAGTTATGGCCGCGCTGTCGAATACCCAGCCTTTGTCGTGATCGTTTGTTTGAATCTGGCGCGCACCTCCGCCGCTGAATTCGGTTCGCTCTTTGTCGGGATAAACTATGTAATCGGCGAAACGAAGCGGAATCCCCGACACGCCGTCCTTATAATCGGTGAAGAAGCCGCGACCAATTACTGTCTTCACGTTCAGGTAACGATCGCCCCCCATCGCCTGCAGTCCGCGCTGGACGATCTTGGCAGCCTTTTCGTCAGGGTTGGGGCTCGGCTTTTCAGTCTGGGCCGCGCCGGCGAACGCCGCTAGTAGCAACAAGAGGCTGGCCGAGGCGAGTTTGCTGAAAAGGGACCTGATCATTGTGGATCCGGAGACAAAAGGAGCAAGAAGAAAGAGCCTCAATCAGAAATTTGAGGCTCTAAATCAACACATCCTGAAATCGGATTCAACCGGCATTGACATCCGTGACATCGGCAAGCCTGGTAACTACTTCTCCGTCTTCGACGTCGACGATGAAATGCGAGCCGCTTTTCCACATCGTCGTAATCGGCAGCTTCACTCTCTCGTCGATGAAACGCTTCAGGAAACGCGCGCCGTATTGCATGCTAAAGCCTTTTTCAGTTATCAGGGAGAGCGCCTGATCGGTAGTCTCGAACGACTTGCCCTGGCTCTTCATCTGGCGCCCGGTCTTATCGAGATAGATTTGCGCGATCTGCTTCACTTCGTCCAGGGTGAGCGGCGCGAACACTACGATCTCGTCGATGCGATTGCGGAACTCGGGTGAAAAGCGCGCCTCGGCGGCTTTCATTACCTCGTTCTTGATCGCCCGAAAGTCGCCAGCTGTTTTCGTGCCAAAGCCCAACGGCTTTTCATACTTCTTAAAGCTTTCCGAACCGAGGTTCGACGTCATGATCACGATCGCGTCCGAAAGATAGACGCGTCGGCCGCGGCCATCGGTCAACCAGCCTTCATCGAAAGCCTGCAGGAAAATATTCATCAGGTACGGTGAAGCTTTTTCAACTTCGTCGAGCAGCAAAACCGTGTATGGGTTCTCTCTTAGCTGCTCAGTTAAGATTCCGCCACGTTCGGATCCGACAATACCCCGCGGCATTCCGATTAGCTTTTCAATACCCACGGTGCCGTCGCCGTACTCGGACATGTCCAGGCGGACCATCTTGTGATCGTCACCGAACATGAACTCGGCCACCGCTTTCGCCAGCTCAGTCTTGCCCACACCTGTGGGACCCAGGAACAGCAACACGCCGTCAGGTTTATAATGTGATTCCTTCAGTGGGCCTTTGTTAAGTCGCAGCCGTTGGGCCACGGCCTTAATAGCCTCCTTCTGGCCGACGACGCGCTCGGAAAGTTGGACTTCGGTCAAGGCAAAGCGATCACTTGTGTCGCGAAAGATCATGTCGCGGGGAATTCGCGACTCTTGCGAGATCACGTCAATCACGTGCTCAGGCCTGACGATCATCGTGTGGGGCTCGTTGATCTCTACTTTGACTGAGGCAGTGTCGAGCCAGCCGATCGCCTTATCCGGCAAGTGCAGATTCCGAATGTACTTTGGCGCCATTTCCAGCGCGGTGTTAATTGCTTCGTCAGAGATTTGCACGGAGTAGTTACGTTCCAGGCGCGGCCGCACGCCCAGAAGAATCTCACGAGTTTCAAGGATTGTCGGCTCTTCAACTTTCACCAGCCGGAAACGGCGCGCCAGTGCTTCGTCCTCGGCAATGTATTCTTTGTACTCGGTCAGCGTCGTCGCGCCGAGGATCCGCAGCTCGCCTTTTGAGAGCGCCGACTTAAACATGTTCGCTGCGTCTGAAGATGTTCCCATCGCCGCGCCCGCGCCAATGATCGTGTGCGCCTCGTCGATAAAGAGAATCAGGTTATCGCGTTCTTTAACTTCATCAATGATGCCCTTGATGCGTTCTTCGAACATGCCGCGCAACATGGTGCCGGCCACAATGCCGCCCATTTGCAGTTGCACCACGTGCGAGTTCCGCAGACGCGCCGGGACTTTATGCGGCTCGAGCTCGATCATCCGCGCCAGTCCCTCGACCACCGCCGTTTTGCCAACGCCCGGCTCGCCCACCAGCATTGGTGAATTGGCGCGCTCGCGGTGACAAAGAATCTCGATGATCTGCTGGATTTCCTTCTCGCGTCCGATGGTGGGCGGAATCTTGTCGGCCCGGGCCATGCGGTTCAACGAGACACCAAAGTGCTTCAGGTAAGGAGGCAACTCGAACTTCTTGCGATATTGCTCTTCCTGTTGCTCGCGCTCGTCAACGTTGGTACGGACCTTTTCGACAACCGCTTCCGGAGTCGCGCCCAGGTTGAGCAGCACTTCGACAAAAAGACTGTCGTAGTTCGAAAGCACGTCGAAGATGTCGGTGGCCTCGATCGTCTTTCGTCCGCGCGAGCGAGCCCGCTCCATTGCTCGTTTGAACAAGTCGGTCGTGTCGGGAGCTATCCTGAATCCCTTGCCGACATGCTGACGCGTGTTGTCCAAACGCTTATCGATAGCTCTGGTCACCATCGCGGGATCAAGAGCAAGGCTGCGCATGGTCGAGTTAAAGAGATCGGGTTCTTCTTTTGCCAGGCCACTGATGATGTGTTCGACCGCGATGTAATTTTGATCGCGGCGCCTTGATTCGCCCAAAGCGTTCTGCAGGACCCGCTGTCCGCTTTCGCCAAACTTATCTTTGTATGCTTCCAAGTCGGCCATTCTCATTGCCTTGTTTTGTTTCTTCCTGAGGCGCCGTCCGTTTCAGATTGCCCGAAATCCAATCAGGCGCGCACCGCTTTGATGTGCAGAGCATATTCATCGTTGCGTTTCAGTGCAACAAGAATCTCTCCGCGTTCTGCTACGCAAATACCTTGCCAGCAAAGGGCCTCTCCCAAACCAGCCCTATTCTCGTACAGTTCACGCGGCCGCGACCGCAACCTCGGTCGCGAATTCCATCTCACCGTCACGAGTCGATACGATCACGGTCTGTCCCGGTAAGATTTCTCCGCGAAGGAGCTTCATTGCCAGCGGATTCTGAATCAGGGTTTGGATTGCTCGTTTTAGCGGCCGGGCGCCGAAATTCGGGTCGTAACCTTCGCGGGCCAGCAATTCCCTGGCGGAGTCTTTCAACTCTAAAGAGACGTTCCGTTCATGCAGCATGGTGCGCAGACGCTCGAGCTGCACATCGATGATCAAGGTGATTTGTTCCCGTGACAATCGATGGAAAATGACGATGTCGTCGATGCGATTTAGAAATTCCGGCTTGAAGTGTTCGCGGAGGACCTGGGTCACTGCTTCGCGCACTTGCTTTTCATCCTCACTGACATCCTGCATCTCGCGCGAGCCGAGGTTGGAAGTCATGATCAGGACCGTATTCTTGAAGTCTACGGTGCGGCCCTTCGAATCCGTCAGCCGGCCATCATCAAGAATTTGCAGCAGCACATTGAAAACGTCCGGGTGCGCTTTTTCGATCTCGTCGAAAAGGACAACGCTGTAGGGACGGCGCCGCACTGCTTCGGTTAGCTGTCCGCCTTCCTCGTAACCAACGTAGCCCGGCGGCGCGCCGATCATGCGCGCTACGGCGTGCTTCTCCATGTACTCAGACATGTCGAGTCGAATCATCGCGCGTTCATCGTCAAATAGAAACTCGGCGAGCGCGCGGGCAGTTTCAGTCTTGCCGACACCCGTGGGGCCTAAGAAGATGAACGATCCCACCGGACGATTCGGATCCTGCAGGCCGGCGCGCGCTCTGCGCACGGCGTTGGCAACGGCCTCGAGTGCTTCATCCTGGCCAATAACGCGTTGGTGTAGTTGGTCCTCCATAGTGAGAAGCTTGTGCATCTCGCCTTCGAGCATCTTTGTAACGGGCACGCCGGTCCATTTGGCGACAACTTCAGCCACGTCTTCCTCGTCAACTTCTTCCTTGAGGGTGACGCCGTCGGTCTGGATTTGAGCCAGCTTGGCCTGTTCGACCTCAAACTTTCTCTCCAGCTCGGGAATCTGCCCGTACTGAATCTCAGAAGCTCGGCCGAGGTCGCCGGCATTCCGCGCTTGATCCAGTTGCAGTCGCAGTTGTTCCAGTTCGGCCTTCGCCTTGCGCATGCGCTCGATCGCTTCTTTTTCCGACTGCCACTTGGCCTTCATCCCTGAAGACTTTTCTTTCAAGTCCGCAATCTTTTTTTCGATCTCGCGGAGGCGGCTCTTCGAGCGCTCATCTTCTTCCCGTTGCAGGGCCTGGTGCTCGATTTCGAGCTGCATGGTTTCCCGCTGGACCTGATCGATTTCCTGCGGCAGCGAGTCGATTTCAATTCGTAGCTTCGAGGCAGCTTCGTCAATCAGATCGATGGCCTTGTCAGGTAGGAAGCGATCGGTGATGTAGCGATTTGAGAGCGTCGCCGCAGCGACGATTGCCGAGTCCTTGATGCGAACGCCGTGGTGAACTTCGTAGCGTTCCTTCAGCCCACGCAGGATTGCGATCGTGTCTTCGACGGTCGGTTCGCCAACATAGATCTGTTGGAAACGACGTTCGAGCGCAGCATCCTTTTCTATGTACTTCTTGTATTCGTTCAGCGTAGTCGCGCCCACGCAGCGCAGCTCACCGCGGGCGAGCGCGGGCTTTAACATGTTCGAAGCGTCGATCGCTCCTTCGGCCGCGCCGGCGCCGACCAGCGTGTGCAATTCATCGATAAACAGAATGATCTGGCCCTGCGCTGTTTCGATCTCTTTCAGCACGGCTTTCAATCGATCCTCAAACTCGCCGCGATATTTAGCGCCGGCCAACATCGAGCCGAGGTCCAACCCGACCAGGCGCTTGTTGCGCAAGGTCTCGGGAACATCACCGGAAACGATGCGTTGAGCCAGCCCTTCGACGATCGCGGTTTTACCGACGCCCGGCTCGCCGATCAGCACGGGATTATTTTTTGTGCGGCGGGACAACACTTGAATCGTGCGGCGAATTTCGCCGTCGCGGCCGATGACCGGATCAAGCTTGCCCTTGCGCGCCAAATCGGTAAGGTCGCGGGCGTATTTTGCCAGCGCCTGATAATTTGCTTCGGCATTTTGATCGGTGATGCGAGCGCCACCGCGCGTCTGCTCGATCGCTTTCAGCAGATCATCGCGATTCACTCCGTGCTGGCGCATGAGCTTTCCGCCCGCTCCGTCCTTCTCGTCGGAAATCGCCAGCAGTAGATGCTCAGTCGAGATGTACTCGTCCTGCATCTTCTCCGCTTGTTTTTCCGCCGCGGTAAATATCTGCGTCAAGCGAGGACTGAAATATTGTTGACCACCCTGAACCCGCGGAAAACGCGCGACCGCAGCCTGGCAATCGTTGAGCACAACCTGAACGTTAGCGCCGAGCTTGCCGAGCAGCGGGCGGACAATTCCTTCCGGCTGTTCGAGCATCGCGCTGAGCACATGCTCGGGCTCGACCTGCTGATTCTGATTCCGCTCAGCGAGTTCGATTCCCGCCTGGATGGCTTCTTGTCCTCGAAGTGTGAATCTGTCTAAACGCATAAGAAAAGTTAACTACGTGATCGCTTCAGTTGAAAACAGGCAGAGGCCTGGTTAATTGCGCCAGTAGTCCCGCTGCACGTACTCCGACTCAAATCGATCACTTGGCTGTGGCCTTCGAAGTTTCTGCTTTGGCCTCAATTGTCTTGGCAGGCTCGCCGTCTTTAACCTCGATGCGGCGGGCTTTCGTCTCCGCGCGCTTCGGCAGCGCTACTCGCAAAACACCATTACGGTAATCAGCGGTAGCACCTTCGGCCGAAACCGTATTCGGCAGAGTGAACGAGCGCAGGAAACTGCCGTAGGCCCGCTCTACCCTATGATAGTTGTCGGTCTCGTCCCTCTTTTCGAAGTGACGCTCGCCGCGAAGCGTGATTACGTTGTTTTCAACCGATAGATCAAAGTCCTCACGTTTCATACCGGGCAACTCAGCCTCGAGCACGATCTGGTCCTTGTTCTCATAGATGTCCACGTTGGGACTCCACGAACCGCGGGCAATACCTTCGTCGTCGAAGGCGCGGGTCACATTCCCCGTGAAAAGACGGTTGACTTCCTCCTGGAGAGTTCGCAGATCGCGAAACGGGTCGTAACGAACGAAACTCATGACCAAAAACCTCCTGAATTCTTGATGGCTTTCTTGCCCAGGGAGTTGGCGCAATTTCCACCGCCATTCAGCCCTGAGCATGAGGCGATAATAAAGGCTGAGTCTCTTCTTGTCAAGTCTGGGACGGCACAGCGCAGAGGCCGATTTTTAACGAGCTAGAATTGAATCGTTGTTTTAGCCAGGGTCGGCCGGGGTCATCGGTGTGGTGGCTCGCGGCAGGTTTTGGGGTTGGTTAGCGCAAGCCAAAAAAGCGCTTGATCGAAGCGAGCACACCAGCCGATTCGTGGACGCTGTCTTGAGAGGCTTGCAGAGAGCCCGCTGCCAGATCAGCCTGGCGCTCGGCGATGGTCCAACTGATGGATTCGGCGAGGCTGGGGTTTGTCTCGAAGATGTGTTTCATTGCAGCATGGCCGATCTCAAGCACTTCTGTTTCTTCCAGAGCAACAACGTTGGCGGTGCGCGGCTCTCCGGTGAACAGCGCCATCTCACCAAAGAAGTTCCCTTCGCTTAAGACTGCAACTGTCCGGGGGCCGCCTTTGTCGGCTACCTGGACGGCTACCCGGCCGTTGTGCACGACGAACATTGAAGAGCCTTCGTCACCGGCGCGAATCAGCGTCTCGCTGGGAGCGAAGACGTGACCCACGGTTGCCGTCGCGAGTTGCTTCAACTCTTCTGGTGACAGTGGTGAGAAAACATCGACGGCGGACAAGCGGTCCGCGATCTGTTCTTCGGCGGTGGTCGGCCTGATTACGGCCTTGCGTTGGGTGTGAAGAGTGAGTGTAGGAGTCGAGAAGGTGAGGCCACTGCGGCGCAATGCGTACCACACTCGTTGACGCACCAAAGCGTCGGTGTCGTTGTACTTGGCATAATCCTCGAGCCAGTACTTGATTTCCCATTCAATTGCAGAGTCGCCGAGGTTCCGGATACGCACGATCGGCGTAATCTTCTCTGAAACGTTATCGGCGTCACGCACTGATTCGCGGACGACGTGAATTGTTTTAGCGGGCGAATCAGTGTAGAGCGTCCCGAAGAAGACTAAGCGCGCATTCAAGTTGTCGCGCGGGCAAACTTCAATCGCTTCTTTTGCAGCGTTGCTATTGCTGACCAGGACGATGTGATTCTGGAAGGTCCGAATCTTGATGGCGCGCCAGTTAATGCTCTCCACTACGCCGGTGTGCTTCTGTTGACCTACGACTATGACGTCACCGACCTGGAAGGGACGGTCTGCGTGAAGGGAAATACCAGCGAAGAAATTTCCCAGCGTGTCCTGCAAAGCAAGGCCTATGATTACGCCGAAGATCGCGGACGTGGTGAAAATTGCACCGAGCTGTACGTCGGTGTAGAGCGATTTGAAGATGAGGACGAAAAGAATAGTGAATGCTACGAGCGTAAAGATGTTGCGAACCAGGGAGGGTGCTTCGTAGCCGCGGCGAACGCGAAACGCAAAGTCAAAGACGGCCGCGTTAATAACCCGCACCCCGAGGTAAGCAAATAAAGCCCAGAGTACGAGCGCGGGGATCCTAAACCAGGTCGGTTCTGGATAACCGAGCGCCAGACCGTAACCGAAGAACTTATTGAATAGATAGAGCCCCAACGCCACGACTGCGGTCGTGAAAATCAAGACCAAAAATCTATTCTTTTGACTTGAGCGACTAACTGCCATGCAGCGACTCAATTCTTTAGATCAGGTTGGCTTAGCGAGCGAACGTACTTTTACCACCAAATTCCTCGCTTGGCGAGAGTGAAAATCTCACCGGCCACGAGTCTGGAGAGATTTCGCGTGAGATCCGCGACCCGGAAAGAGGCCGCGGCGGAGATTATCTTGCGCGAGATAGAATGTTGGGAAACATCGTCACGACTATTAGCAGTATTGAGAGCGCGGAAACGATGATCGTGGTCAGCCAGGCCGCCAGGTTATATAGCCGTCCATTCACGTGTGCGCCCATCAATTCGCGATTGTTAACTAGTTTTAAAATCGCGATCAGAATGACCGGCAGGAGCATTCCATTAATAACCTGCGTCACGATCAATACGCGAATCAGAGGCAGCCCGGGCATCATGGCGATAAACGCGCCCACCGCCACCAGGAAGGTGAAGACACCCAGAAAAATCGGCGCCTCGCGAAAGCTGCTCGAGACGCCTTTCTCGAATCCGAACGCTTCGCTGATCGAATAGGCTGTGGCCAGGGGCAAGACGCCCGCGGCCAGCATTGAAGCTCCGAAAAGTCCGATTGCGAATAGCGTTTCCGCGTAAGCCCCGGCCAGCGGCCGCAGGGCGCGCGCGGCCTGCTCGGCCGAGTCAACGTGTTCGCCGTGAATGTTCAGAGTTGCGGCGGTCGAAACCACAATGAAGAAGACTATCAAGATTGCGAACACTGTTCCCGCCCAAACATCGATGCGCGTGTTACGGTAGTTCTCCGGACGAACCCCTTTTTCGACGACCGAGGACTGAATGAAGACTTGCATGTAAGGCGAGATCGTCGTTCCCACCACCGCCACAAAAGTAAAAAGGTAGGTCGGCGTAAAATCAAAATGTGGGTGAACCAACTCGCGCGCGACGGTCGACCAGGGAGGATGGGCGAGGAAGGCCGAAACCACGTAAGCGAGAAAGACCAGAGACATGGCCAGGAACACGCGCTCAACTCTCTGATAGGTTCCTTTGACCACGAGCCACCAGATCGCGATCGCCGCGATTGGCACTGAGATATAACGCGCGACTCCCAGCAGCTCCATCGCGGCCGCGATTCCCACAAACTCTGAAACGGTAACGCCGCCGTTGGCGATCAGCAATGCCAGCATGACGAACGCAGTCCAGCGCACGCCAAAACGCTCGCGGATTAAGTCAGAGAGGCCCTTCCCGGTTACCGCGCCCATGCGGGCACACATCTCCTGAACGATTCCCAGACTGACCGTAAGGGGAATTAAGAGCCAGAGGAGTCTGTAGCCGTAATCGGCGCCAACCGAAGCAAACGTGGCGATTCCGCCGGCGTCATTTCCGGCGCAAGCGGTGATCACGCCCGGGCCGAGGATGGCGAAGTAAGCAAACATGCGCGGGCGCCGGGCTACAGTGCGACGCACACCCTGGGCGCTCCGGCGCAAGAGCCGGCGTCCCGCGTTGCGCACGTCTTTTGGTTGCTCTGCCACTTGGAGGGTCCTCAGTCATTTCCAATTTCTAATTGCCGATTGCCGATTGCCGATTTTGAGAACCATTCGGCAATTGTAAATTGGCAATGGGCATTGCTCTCATCCCAATAGCTTCGGCAGTCTTTGCCGCCAGCCTTTCGGGAGCAGAATTTCAATCGCATCGTCAACGGTTACGATTCCGAGAATCTCGCCGGCCTCGTCGACCACCGGCAGAGCCAGCAGGTTATACTCGGCGATCTTCTGCGCCACTTCGGCCGCACCGTCGTCGGGGTGCGCAACTTGCAGAACGCGGCGCATGACGCGCTCAAGCGGAGCAGACGAATCAGCCAGGATCAAACTGCGCAACGCAATTACTCCGACCAGTTTCCACGAATCTTCGGCGGCCACGACGTACAGGTAGTAGATCATGTTCGGCGTTTCGGCCATCTCGCGCAAACGCGCCAGGGCTTCGCCGACCGTCAAATCACGCGGCAGGGTGACAAACTCAGTTGTCATCAATCCGCCGGCACTGTCATCCGCATAAGTCAGGAGTTCGGCGACTTCGAGTTGCTCATCCTCCTCCATGAGGTTGAGCAAATCTTCCGCCTTCTCTTCCGGCAGATCGCCCAGCACGTCCGCCGCTTCGTCCGGCGCCATCCGTTCGAGGATGTCTGCCGCGCGCTCTTCATCCATGTCGCCGATAATCTGCGCTTGCCGTTCGGCGGCCATCTCTTCCAGGGTTTCGGCGGCCGTTTCATCGTCGAGCGACTCGACAATTTCGGCGCCGTGCTGGTAGGACAGGGCCTCAGCGAGTCGCGCAATTTCCACCGGATGCAGGCGCAAAAGCTTCCCGCGCGAGGATTTCAACTGCACGGTCGCGGCGTCAGTGGCGAGATAGCCGACGTCGGCCCAGTCGATCACTTCGACGGGTCGATTGCTGCGCAGGAACGCGGGCGCGAGCCGCCGCCACAATCCCATCAGGCCGACATCCGCTCCCGTTACGCGCCATTCATTTGCGGCTTCAATGATCTGTACATCGTTCACCCGCACCACGCGCTTGCCGTCAACGTCGACCAATTGTTTGTCGAGCACGTCGCGCGCCAGCAGGACCTCGCCGTCGCGTCGCATGAATGGACGCAGGTCGAGAATGTCTGACTTCAAACGCACGCCGTCCTCGCCGAAATGTGAGATTCGCCAGCGCGACATAAAGAAATCGCGCCGCCGATAGCGGGCCACAAAACCGGCTACCGGAGGATGTTCGTCTTCGCCCAAACGCACGATGACGTCTCTGAGCGTTGCCACACGCTCACCGTCGAGGTCGAGGATAGGCCGACCAAGCACTTGCGAAAGATAAAGCATGGTTTCGGATTCACGCTCTCTGCGCGATCGAACGGGATGATAACACGAGGTAAAGTGTGGGAAAGAACGGGTGAGAGTACGCCGACCAGCTCGCGCGAATACTCTCTTTCAAGAACTATCCGCGCGGCAGTCTATTGAGCGGTCTTATCCGGTGGCGGCTTGCGGAAGTTATAGCGGAGCAACACGCGCATCGGAATTGCTATGCCGTCGCGCATGGCGGGGAAGAAGTGCATCTGTCTCACCGTGTCAATGACTGACTGATCCAAACCATAGCCGGCCCAGCGAGCTAGTTCGACGTGTCCGACTTCACCGCGAGCGTCGATATCGACCAGCACGTCGACGGTAGCTTCTACTTCGGCCGCGGCTGCGGTTTCCGGATAATGCGGTTTCCATCGGCGATAGGGACGAGGCGCACGAACTTCCTGGTTTGTGTCGCTGTTTTCATCGGACATTACTTCGATGATCTGAGGACCACTCTCGACTGCGTTCACTCGTTCGGCCCGTTCGCCTTCCTGTGCGCGGCGCATCGTCAGAATGTAACGTTGACGAGTTTCGCCGGAAGACAAAATTGCCAGCAGCGCTTTCTCGGATTCCGCCGGAGAATCGCGCTGCACGGTTGGCCTTTCCCAGAAGATCAGCCTGCCCGTGCGGGCGCTCACCAGAAAGATCGTCGCAAAGGATTCGTAGTAGAGCGGTTTGGTCGATGGAGATCTTCCAAGCGTTTGCGCTTCACCGATAAAGTAGAAGTCGCAGCCCATTGCGGCGCCGAGATCTCGCGCTTGCTGGATCGTCAGGTTCAACGATCCTTCGAAGCCGGCGCCGAGTGCGGCAGCGCGCGTTTGATCTCGATCGATAACCGCGAACTCGCGGCTGGTCGGCGGCTCAACTTCTTGCGGGTGCAGTGTTTTCCGGATTGCTTCGGCGGCGTGTAAACCACTCGGCGCATTCCCGAGATCGATGACTGCCAGACGGGTTGGCCGGGATTGAGACATACCCAACGACGCGAGCAGCAGCAGGCAAAGCGTCGCGAATAAAAGCCCCGCACACGCTCGTTGGCAAAACTGTGAAACTGAGTGAATCAACGATCTTGTTGCCCGCGTTCTAATTGCCGGGAGTCGCCGCGGCGCGAGGAGCGGGAGTCGCGCTGTGGTAAAGACGGTAAACCTCGTCCTTTACTTCCGCGGGAAAACAGATTCGATGCAGTTCATAACCACGCCCCAGGCCGCGCACCGCTTCACTGACTTCACTGATTTCGCGCAGCCGCGGTCGCGCATAGCCATCCTCAACATAAATCCGCGTGCGTGGTTCGACGCCTTCTGGCGTGTAATAACCATAGTAGGGCACGTCGCTCGCGCGATCTTCGATGAAATAGTACTCGGGCATGAAACCGCCACGGACGACTACGGCGCGCGCAGCGTCCAGGAACTCTTTTCGTTCGGCCTCAGGCATGTCGAGATCGATAGCCTTAAAAAGCCGGCGGCCTACGAACCGTTGGCTTAGATCCTTTAGCACCGGATCATTTGAACGTTGCCACTGTTTCATGTGAAAGATGACGTCCGAGTCATCCATCTCAAGATGTTCGGCGATGCTCAGTGGCTGTCGACGCAGGATCTTCTCAAACGACGTGCCGGGGGCGCACCAGACCGGCTCGCCTTTCTCAACTAAATCGAGCGCTCGACGCATTGCGGATCGGAGCACTGCCTCAGCCGATCGCAGGGTCCGATGAAAGTAGACCTGTCGAAACATGTAGTAGCGCGCCTGAAGATATTCTTCAACTGCAAAGACGCCACGCGCGGCCACGTAGATTCGATCGCCTTCCTGGTCGATCTGAAGCGCGTTGATGATCCACTCGAGATCGTACAGACCATACTTGGCTCCGGTCATCAGTGAATCGCGCAAGAGATAATCCATTCGATCTACGTCAAGCTGCGAGGAAACCAGTTGGGCCAACGCCGCGGGCTTGAACGTGCCTTCGATTATTGATGCCACGCGCCCCGGCAGTTCTGCGGAATGTGATTGGAGTGCCTTACAAAGAGAAGTCTCTTCCGACGTCACGGCCAGCATTGTCAATTGCTCGTGATGGACGCCCAGAACCTTCTCCATCGCATGCGAGAACGGACCATGTCCCACGTCATGTAAGAGTGCTGCCGCGCGCGCCGCGGCGTAATCAGCCAACCCAATCTCGTAACGATCGCTTAGCTGGTCAAGAATGCGAGTCATCAGATGCAGGGCACCCAAACTGTGGGTGAACCGCGAGTGCTCCGCGCCCTGATAGGTGTACAGACCCAGGCCAAGTTGCTTGATGCGACGCAGCCTTTGAAATTCAGGTGTGTCGATCAAACGAATCATCAACCGGCCTTCGGCGGTGTCATCGCGCAAAGGAATGATGTTGTGAACCGGATCGCGATAAATTCGCTGAGACAAGCTGTCGGACCTATTCAATGAATTGGGTTTCGGCAGTCTACCACATGGCGCCCTTTGAGCCGCGGCAAAGGCAGCCACCGGGTGGTCCCTGCGAAAACGGGCGCGGACCATTTTACGGAATTTTGGAGTAAAACCGAATTTTCGGATCTGCCGATTGCCCGAAACCGCCCTAAATCAAAGGTTTTCCCGCTAGCCGACAGGGAGCCCTCTATGGCACCGCCATTGCTTAAGAACGAGTGGAATCGAATCTCTGGCGGAATTTATAGGGACGAACCAATTTGGGCGAGCGAAGCAAAGGCCCGATAACCGCCAACGAAATCGGAATAATGAAGGCCAGCAATGCCAGAGTGTCAGAGGTTTTTGGTTTGTTGGCTGTTGACTTAATTAAGACCAATTAGAGGCCCTTCACGGGGCGCTCTTCACGAAAGGACAGAGAAGATGAAAAAAGTTTTTATGTTCGTTGCGGCCCTGAGCCTGGCGCTTTTCGCGACCAGTGCAATGGCCCAGTCGAGCACGACAGGTTCTGTTGAAGGAACCGTCACCGACCCGAACGGGCAGGTGGTCAAAGGTGCCACGATAACGGCGACCAGTCCTAATCTGATCTCGCCGCAAACGGCGACCACCAACGATGAGGGCAGGTACCTGATCAGCGCGCTGCCGCCGGGCAAGTACAAAATCACGATCGACTCCCCAGGGTTCAGCAAGTATCAGCAAGACGACGTGTCGGTCAACTTGTCAAGAACTTCCAGCGTTGACGCGAAGCTCGCCCTTGCCACCACGACCGCGACCGTAACGGTCACCGGCGGCGCGGCGGTGGATGTGGCAGCGAACACAACCGGCAACAATGTTTCGACCGAGCAGTTCTCGAACTTCCCGACCCAACGTACGGTCCAGGGGCTCTATACGATCGCCCCAACCATTACCCGGTCTGGATTACGTGACGCGACGGGTCGTGATCGCGATCCGGCGGTGTCGGGATCGTCAGGTCCCGAGAACAACTACATTCTGGATGGCGTTAACACGACCGACCCGGCTTTCGGTGGATCGGGCGCCAACCTTCCGTTTGAGTTTGTTCAGGAAGTTGAAATCAAGACCGGCGCGTTTGGCGCCGAGTACGGCAAGTCCACTGGCGGTATCTTCAACGTCATCACCAAGAGTGGTGGCAATGAATTTCACGGCGACCTGTTTGGCTATGGAACTACCAAGGGCCTGGTTCGCGCCGTGAAGAATTTTCCATTCACTGGATCTACCGCGAATGGATTCTCAGAGACTGATATCGGCGGCGACATCGGCGGGCCAATCATCAAGGATAAGGTTTGGTTCTTTGGCGCCTTCAATCCGCAGCGCCGGACGAACTACTATCTGACGCAGACGTTCTTTGCGCCCGCGCAGAACAAGGTGACCATTCCTTTCTATGCCGGCAAAGTAACCTGGGCGGTCAATAATAAGAACACCCTGACCTTCTCGACTTTTGGCGATTTCACCACGATTAAGGGATTTCTGGCCACGGGCGCGCTAAACAACGTTTCCGGATATGGCTCCGACATCAACGCCTTCAATGGCACGCAACAGACAGGCGGCCATAACTACGCAGTCCGTCTGAACTCGACGCTCAAGAATAACTTCATCGCCGAGATCTCAGGCGGTCTGCACTTTCAGCGGGCCAACACCATTCCGCTTGCGACCACTGCGCCGCTAATCACCGACAGCTTTTCCGTTCTGAGGGGCGGAGCGGTACTTCCCGTGGTGCAGACTGGCGTCGATTCCGGTAGCACGGCCACCGGTAACATTGACTTTGTCGATGGGCGCGGCGGATCGTTGCAGCGCGGTTATTCTCAAGGTCCGGGCTTCGGTCTTTTCGGACCCCAAAAGCGCAATCGCTACGAAATCAATGCGCACATGCAGAATATCTTTGGCAAGCACACCGTCAAGTGGGGCTTTGAGTGGAACCGCAACATTTATGACATCTCGACACTTTCGAGCGGGCCGGCTGTTACCTACGCAAACCCGCTTGCAGTCGCGACTGTAAACCTGCCTCAGGGATCAGTAGCAACGAATGGCAGTCGCATCACAAACAATTTCAGCGTTTGCACGACACGCGGCGCCCAGGTTGTCTGCCCGAGCGCGACGGCTTCAGCTCGCCTGGCAAACGCCACCGCGGCTCTGGCGGCGATTGGCCTTACGTCAGTAGCAACTGGTTCAATCACGGCGGCCGAGGCCTTTAACAACCCCTTCCTGGTCAGAACCACTACCCGCGTGCGTGACTTCGAGCTCAGCGCAAACTCATATACGAGTGCGGAAGCCTTTTATGTCCAGGACGACTACAAGTTCGCCCCCAACTGGCAGCTCAATGTCGGGGCACGCTGGGATTACCAGCAAGCTTACGCGGCGGGCGGAGGAACGTACGTTAAGTTCAACAACTTCTGGGACAACCTGGCGCCACGGCTCGGCTTGGTCTGGGATTTCACTGGCAAGGGCAAGGGCAAGATATTCGCGAATTATGCGACCTACATCGAGACCCCAATCCCGCTGGATGTCAACGTCCGTGCTGCCGGCGGAGGCAGTCAGACCGACATTAACTTTAACGTTAGTCGGTACAGTGCTCCTTCCAACGCCACCATAGCTACCGGATTTACGCCAGTTAATCTTGGCAATTCGGCGACACCAATCGATCCGGGTCTAAAGCCCCAAAGTATTGGTGAGTATACTGGCGGTGTTGAGTACGAGGTGGTTAAGGATTTGGCCCTCGGAGTTCGAGGCATCTATCGTCACATGCGAAACGTGGTCGAAGATGGCTCGTTTGATGATGGCAATAACTACTTCCTCTTCAATCCGGGACGGAACGAGCCCGGTACAACTGAACAAGCAGCTTGTCAGGGTAGCCTTGATCCGGCAGACCCCCACGCTCCGCGTTGCTTCGGCCGCGCTCAGCGTTTTTACCGCGCACTTGAGCTTACGGCGACGAAGCGATTTACGAACAACTATCAGTTCATCGCTTCCTACGTATTCTCGAGCCTGACCGGTAATTACGAAGGCTTGTTCCGTAACGACAACGGGCAGTCTGACCCGAACATCACTTCGTTGTTCGACTTGCAGAGTCTGCTCGATAACACCTATGGACGGTTGCCGAATGATCGTCCGCACCAGTTCAAGTTCAACGGCAGCTATCGGACTCCGTTCAAGCTGATGATTAGCGGGAACTTCTACATGCAGTCCGGCACGCCGTTCAACCAACTGATACCGCACCCGGTGTATGGAAATAATGAAGGGTTTGCAGTGCAGCGCGGAACCGCGATTGTTCCGGCCGTCTCCGCTACCCAAGCTGGATTCCCGAACATTGTCCAGAGCATCGGTTCAAACCGTACGCCGATGACTACGAACCTGGATTTGGGTGTCTATTACCCGATCAAGCTTGGTGAGAAGCGTGAACTTCGTCTCTCAGGAGATTGGTTCAACGTCTTCAATAGCCAGCGGGCCGTTACTCTGGACCAGACCTATTCGCTTAACAGCGGCGTGACGGGAGTCGCACCGGTACTCAATCCGTTCTACGGAGCGGCGTTGCTGGTGCAGCCTCCTTCATCGTTCAGGTTTGGTGCCAAGTTCACCTTCTAACCAATAGTCTTCGCCCCTTGGGCGATGTCGATTGACCCTGAACGGGGAGAGGCGCCGAGAAGTTGCGCCTCTCCCCAATTTTTTTTGGGATTGACCGGAACTTGACGTTTGGCCCTCACGGCGTTTCAATGTGCACACCCAATGAGTCTTGAAGGGGGTTTCCAAATGGCGGCTCTTCCCGTCTCGCGTGCCGACCGCAGGTCATCATTCACTTACACGTGCGTAGTGCCTGTCGTTTTGTTAGTTGCGTGCGCTTTTTCTGCTTTCGGTCAGGGTGGCGGCTCAGCCTCGACCGGCACCGGCGGCAGTCACGTAATTCAGGGTCATATATATTTTCCTTCCGGTCGGAGGGCCGAGAATTCCATTCAAGTTAAGCTGCAAAGTTACAGCGCCGGCGAGATTTCGGCGATGACAGATTCAAGCGGCTCATTCACGTTCGGATCGCTGTCACCCGGCAGCTATACGGTGGTGGTCAATGCAGGTGCGGAGTACGAAACTGCTCGAGAAGGCGTCTTCATCGACACCGATGTGAGCACATCGAATATTCCCGTTATTGCCACGTCGCGCAGGTACACGGTAATGATCACCCTGCAACTCAAACGGGACTCCGCGATTCACGCGAAAGCGTCCGTAGTGAATGCCGCCCTGGCAGAAGTGCCGGAAAACGCCCGCACGCTATATGAAAAGGGTTTGGAACAGGCTCGGATCGGCGAATCGCTGAAAGCGATTGACAACTTGAAAGCCGCCATCTCGCTTTATCCGAAATTTCCGCTGGCCCTAAATGAACTAGGCGTGCAATATCTTAAGATCAACCAGCCAAACAAGGCAGTCGAACCACTCAGGTCGGCGTCAAAACTCAGCCCCGACGCTTTTCTCCCGAAACTCAATTTAGGGATTGCGCTGTTAGAAACACGACAGTTCGCGGAGGCGGAAGCGCAGTTGCGCGATGCGGTAAAGCGCAACGACTCGGCGCCGACGGCCCATATGTACCTGGGGATTGTGCTCACCAAGTTACGCAACTATGCGGACGCTGAAAAGGAATTGCGAAGAGCGATAGACTTAGGGGGAACTCAATTGGGATTGGCGCACAAATATCTGGGCGGAATTTACTGGGGAAGGGGCGAGTATCGCCACGCTGCCGATGAGCTGGAGACTTATCTTCGCCTTACGCCACGCGCTCAGGACGCCGAACGTGTGCGGGAAACAATCAAAGAACTTCGCAGCAAGGCTTAGTCCAGGATCCATTCCGAAATTGATCCGCGTTTGCCTGAATTCTTTGCCGGAGAGTGAATTCAATGAACAATCCAGTTGACGGTATTTTCATCCTGAAAGTCCTCCGCGGTTTTACGCTCGTCGTCGCTGTTTTTGCTTTCTCGCTTTCCGCCCGAGCTCAGGGTGTGGGGAGTTCCCGTGGGCTGTCGAGCGGCGATGGCAATCACACGATCCAGGGCCGCGTTCATATGCCGTCTGGCCAATCGGTCACCGGCAAGACCATAAAGGTCATTTTGGAAACCACTAGCTCAATGGGCGGATCATCCACAGTGGCGGATCCAGATGGTTCGTTCAGATTCAACAACCTGCGCCCCGGGCGTTATACGGTCGTCGTCGATGTTGGTAAGGAATACGAAGCTCCACGCGAAACGGTAGACATCGATCCAGGTCAAATGGGGGACAAGCAGGTAAATATTCAACTTAGGTTCAAAGCCGGCGCGGATCCGGCTCTGGCAAACGTTCCGAAGGACGCTTTGGATCTGTATGAGAAAGGCACTGCGGCGGCGCAGAAGGGTAACCCAAAAAGCGCCGCCGAATTTTTTGGCAAGGCGGTTGCGGCTTATCCCCAATTTTCTTTAGCGCTCAGCGACTTGGGAGTCCAGTACCTCAAGCTGCTGCAAATGGACAAAGCCGCTGAGACTTTCGAGGCACTACTGAAGTTGAAGCCGGATGATGTTGCCGGTCAGCTAAATCTGGGCATCGCGCTTTACAATCAGAGCGTCGCGCTCTTCGGTGAGAAGAAGCTGGACGAATCAAGTCAAAAGGCAGGCCAGGCTGAAACACATCTGCGGGCGGCGATCAAACTGAATAGCCCTGGCCCCTCAGCGCATTATTACCTGGGGGTGACGCTCATCAGGCTGAGGCAGTATGACGAGGCCCAAAAAGAGTTGGAACTGGCGATCAGTAACGGCGGAGACAATCTCCCCCAGGCCCATAGATATTTGGGTGGCCTCTATCAAAGCGTGCGCCGGAACAAAGAGGCGGCCGACGAGTTGGAAAAGTATTTGAAATTGGATCCAAAGGCCGCGGACGCTGAACGCATCCGGGGTATCATCAAAGATCTTCGCAGTAAGCAGTAGATCTCAGGCGATTTTCGATCAGCGCGCTCTGAGGTCGAGCAGGTGCCCCATTTTTTCTTTCTTGGTTTTCAGGTACTTCGCAGCCGGTTCGGACGACGCGACCTCAATCGAAATGCGTTCAGTAATCTCGAGTCCCGCTTCTTCCAGCGCTCGCAGTTTCCCGGGGTTGTTTGAGATCACCTTCACCTTGCATAGGCCGAGGTGAAAAAGCACTTCGGCGCACTGCCGGTATTCCCGCGAATCAACTGCCAGACCCAGACGCTCGTTCGCTTCGACTGTGTCTGCCCCCTCGTCCTGCAAGGCATAGGCCCGAATCTTGTTGAGGATACCGATGCCGCGGCCTTCCTGTTGCTGGTAGACGATGGCCCCACGCCCCTCTGCTTCAATCATCTGCATCGTGCGGTGAAGTTGCTCGCCGCAATCGCACTTCGTCGATCCGAAGACATCGCCCGTCAGGCACTGAGAATGTATTCGTACCAACGCAGGCACATCCGGTCGCAACTCGCCCTTGAACAGCACCACAAACTCTTCGCTGCTGGTCAGCGAGCGATAACCCGCGATTTGGAAGTCGCCCCATTCGGTCGGCAACTTTGCCTCAGCCACGCGTTCGACGGATAACTTCTGTGGAGAGTTCGGACAAATAAAAGGTTCAACCGGCGCCTTGTTCACGTTACATGCCATTTAAGGCTCCTTAAGAAAGATGAGTTAGCTCATTAACTCAGGCGGACAGGTCCGCGCATCAGAGCGACAAGTAGCTTTGGGGGTTAAAAGGAATCAAGAGAAATTATAGAGGCAGGCTTGCGCATCGACAAGTTACGGCCTTTCCGCAGCGGGTCGGCGAAGGCTTCTCCCCGGCCAGAGGGTGGCAGCGCCACGGATTTACCACATGATTATTCGCTCACAACTGTTGCTGTGGGCTGCAAGCCCGCGATAAGATACGCCCTTTGGATTCAAGTCCATGTGCCGGCAATGTTTCTCGGTCAAGCGCGACAGCTGAAAAAACGAATGCCGAACGATTCTGAAGAGATTTCGGTGATCAAAGAGCCGGTTGAAATCGATACTTACTCCGGCCAGTATCAGCGGCCCGGTGAGCGCCGGCCCGCGTTGGTCTTCCTGCGCGGCGAATTACTGGCCGTGCCGATTCCGCTGGATCGCGCAGAAGTAACTCTGGGCCGCGCGCTCGACGCAGATATACGCATCAACGACTCGCGCGCCTCGCGCTTGCACGCTCGCATTAGTACCGAGCCCGACGCTGAGACCGGCGCGGTTCGTTATCGTTTGACCGATCTCGACTCGACCAATGGCACCATGCTGAACGGCAAGGCCATCGATCAGGCTTTTCTGGAAGACGGTGACAAATTCGAAGTAGGCGATCAATTGATCCGCTTCGAAATGCTGGACGAGATTGATCGCGAGTTTCAGCAACAAATTCATCGCCTGCTGGTCCATGATGAGCTGACCGGACTGCTTACCAGCAAATCATTCTTTTCCGAGTTGCGTCGCGAGGCCGCGCGGGCTGAGGCCGAGTCGATGCCTTTCTGCGTGCTGATGATGGACATTGATTATTTCAAGGAAGTGAACGACACCTACGGCCATCTGGTGGGCAGCGAAACGTTGGAAGAGATCGGATCTGTGATCAAGCAGACGCTGCGCGCCGGCGACGTGGGGGCCCGGTTCGGCGGCGAGGAGTTTGCCGCGTTTTTGCTCGCCGCGGATTACGCGCAGGGCATGGTCGCGGCCGAGCGCGTGCGATCGGCAATCGAGAAGCACGAATTTTCCGCGGTCCGGCGGGGGAGCACTGAACAACCACGCAATCATCAGATTACGATTAGCATAGGCGTGGCCTCGTTTCCTGAAGATGGGCGCGATCCAATTCAGCTGGTGGAGTTGGCCGACTCGGCGCTGTACCGGGCCAAGCGCAGTGGCCGCAATTGCGTCTGCGCTTACCGACCGGCGGGTACAACTGAGGTACTGCGTTTGCGGCCGCGGCTTGAAACCTGACGAGAAATAAACTTAAGAAGTCGAAGACTCTGGCGCAGCAAGTCTTGAAGCGAATCTGAATATCAGCGGGGCAGTAGCCCGACCAACCGGGGTCCCCAGGCGGGCAGCCCGCCTGGGGTGGTCGATAGGGAGGGCTCCGATTGAACAGCCAAAGGAGATCTTATGGTGAGATGCTTAACAGTAATTTTCGGATTGATCTTGATCGCGGCGTGCGCAATTTCCGTCGCAGCACAGCAACCTGCCGAACAACGCGCGGCCTTGAACGAAGCCGCCGCTGGTTTCGATGCTAAGGGCGTGGCGGCGGTCGAAGGACGACTGTTGACGACAGTGCTCAATGGATCAGACGACTCGCCGGTTACCAATGTGCGCCTGGTGGTAAAGAACATCAGCGCTAACTCTTACACTTATGTGACCGGATTGGCGACATTCTATGATGCCGGCGCAGTGCGTTGCGGTGAAGGACTGTTCAAAGTCGAGGCGCTGGCACCTGGTGAATCAGCGGAAACCGATACGCCGGGCTTGCGTCTGAAATGCACGCCGGCGAGTTGGCGGATTGTGCCGACCAATTTGTTAATCCGATCACCCGACACACCGAAAGCAGCCGTCACGGCGCCGGCGGTCGAAACGGTCGCTGAAAAACCCGCGCCGGTTAACTTCATCATCAGCATCGACGGCGAGGAGCATCCGATCCAGGTTAATAATCCGATCGTGCTAAAGCTGGGGACCAGAAAAAGAAAAATCGTTTTGAAGTCTGCGCCGTAAGATAAAAAGTGTCCGACAAATTTCAGTTTGTCGCATGTGCAATTAACAGCGACAACCTAGAGCTTGTCGGACACTAAGACCGGCAGGAGCGCCGCGCCGCGCGGCAGAATGTAACCCCGTGCGTCTGGTGAGACAGTAGCCAGAACTTCCTCCAGTGAGCGGGCCGGAATCATCCGCATGCGTCGTACTTCTTCGTCCGGCAACTCGGTAACGAGGTGAACGCGAAAGCGCTCGGTCTTAGTTAAAAGCGCCCAGGCTGTCTGGCCATTTACTTCGTAGGTTCGGCGCAGGCGAGTTTCCAACCCGTTCGCATCCGCGGACTCGAACCACTTCAGAAAATCGGCGCGGCCAAGACCGTCGCGGCATTCCGCTAAGAAAATTATCGACCCGCCATCGAGACAGGCCGCCGCGGCCATGTCCAGAGCTTTGTGCGCCTGGATCAGGTTGATGTCATACGGCGAGCCGCCGCAGCTAACAATGACGAGATCGCGTCTTTCCTGTATTAGCGACGAGTGTCCGGCGATGTAGTGTTCACAACCGCGGGCGTGTGCAGAGCGCCAGTGACCCGCGAAGATGTTTTCGGAGCGCCCCCGCTCGTCCACGATTGCGTTGATCGAGAAAGGAGGATCGATCAGCGCCGCGACGCGTTCGCATGCCTCGCTCACCGCATTGCCATTCAATAGCCCGGAAGCGACTCCGCTGCGCCGACCGCCCCGTTCGAAATCAAGCGCCAGCATGTGTGTGGCTTTGACGGTCTCGCTTCCAGCCAGTCCCGGGCAGATTGATTTGCGCCCGCCGGTAAAGCCCGCGAAATAATGGAAGCCAACTGCGCCGGTGAGAATTACCTTCGCGAATTCTTTTAGCGCGCGGTTAATCTCGATAGGCGTGCCATCGTCCATCACTCCGAGTTGAATCAACTGCGAAGCGTCGTAAGCATCGTGATCGATCGTGCGGATGCGTTGGGCAATGAATGGCGTCAGCAGTTCGGCCTTTTCCTCCGGCCGCACTGCTCGATGGATTCCGGTGGCAAAGATGATGGCAATGTCGCCGGGCGCGGTACCGTTTTGAATCAGGCGGCGCACCAGCAGGTTGATTACCTGTGCGCTGCCGGTAGCACGCGTGGCGTCCGAGGCAACGATCAAAACGCTGTCGCCCGGCGTAATCAAGCCATCGAGCGGTGGCGAATCAATGGGGGCATCGAGTGCCGCGCCGATTTCCACGTCGGATAATGGATGCGAAGGGGCGTCGTTTGCGGCCAGCACGTCAAAGCGTGTGGCGTCGTAGTCAAAGTTGATCCCGCCGCGACCGTAGCCGAGTTGTATGGTTGGCATTTGATGTGCGCGCAGGGATGCGCGCGGTCCGCCCGCAAGATGCGGGCGCTCCTATTCCCGACTGGATTGAAAACACGCGGTGCCTGCGTGACAGAAGTGAATTGCTTCATCTTCAAAGTCGACTGTTTCCATTTGAATGGTCAGATGGTCGACGCCGAAACGGTCGAGTAGTTTGGCCCGCAATTCCTTCAGCAGGGCTGACTGTGAAATCGAGTAAGCGTGGATGACATGCGCGCTCAACGCCTCGCGCCCCGAAGTAATCGTCCAGACGTGCAGATCGTGAACATCTGAAACTCCTTCTGTCTCCATGATTGCCGCTTCGACGGCGGCGAGATTGATGTGCGCCGGTGTTCCTTCCAACAGGACATTCGTCGCATCTCGAATCAGGTGCCATGAACTCCAGACGATCAGTAAACCGATGAAGACGCTGATCGCCGAATCGGCTGCCGTCCAGCCAAACAGCATAATCAGTACGCCCGCGATAATCGCTCCGGTAGAACCGAGTGCGTCACCGATGACGTGTAGCCAGGCGCCGCGCACATTCAGATCTTCTTCCCGATCGCGATGCAGCAACAGCGCGCAGATCAGATTTACGACCAGGCCTCCCGCGGCCACTACCGTCATGGGTACACCGCGAATCACCGGTCGCGCAAACCAGCGCTGATACGCTTCGTAGAAAATGAAGAAAGAAATCAGCACCAAACCGACGCCGTTAATCAGCGCGGCGAGAATTTCGAGGCGGTAATAACCGAAAGTCTTGCGCGGCGTTGCCGGTCGCGCGCCGAACCACACGGCCATCAAAGCCAGGATCAGCACCGCCACGTCCGCCAGCATGTGACCGGCATCGGCCAGCAACGCCAGCGAACCGGTCCACAAACTCCCGAGCAACTCGGCGATCATAACGACCGCCGTCAGCAGCAGAACGATCGATAAGCGGTTCCGGTTGCCGCGCGCATGGCCATGGCGGTGAGTATGTCTCGGCACCTCGGGCGCAACCGCCGGCAACCCTATCTCAACTTCAACTTCTGACATTACATTCCCAGCCGATCTAATCCTGGATCAAGACAGCCGTACTCGGTAAAGCTCAGCCAAGGTTAGCAGATTAGATAGTTCGAGCAAACGGCAACGCACCTTAGGAACTTGATCGGTCGTCGCGACGGGGTAAGTACGGCCGGCGGGTGGGTGGAAGTGAGCGGGTGTTGAGCTTTGTGGCTTTGCCACCGCACAGTGCTGCGGCAAAGCCGCAACTCCTTTAACGTGACTCGTGCGTCGGTGCTAGAATCGTGCACTGTGCAGTGCTCGATGCTCGTTAAGCCCTGAAGCCCTGGGAAGGAATCTGAATGTCTCATCTCAAACGACAACTGGTTGCCTTTGGCATTGCGACACTTTTCGCAGTCATCGCACCCTTTGCTCGCGCGCAAACCTTCAGCCTCGAACAAGTGATGAGCTCGCCTTTTCCTTCCGAGCTAACGATTTCAAAACGCGGAGACAAGATCGCGTGGGCCTTCGACGCGGACGGAAAACGCAATATCTGGATCGCTGAAGCCCCGACGTTTGCCGCGCGACAGTTGACCCACTACAACAACGACGATGGTCAGGAGTTGACTGATCTGCTTTTTTCTTCTAACGGGAACACAGTCGCCTACGTTCGCGGTGGGGACGCGAACCAGGCCGGCGAAGTTCCGAACCCCGCGAGCGACCCGGCGGGCATGAAGCAGGAGGTCTGGATCGTCGATGTTCGCACCGGGCGCGTGATGCGCCTGGGCCAGGGCAGCACTCCCGTCTTTTCTCCGGCCGGTGACCAGGTCGAATATCTCCGCGGAGGTAATTTATGGACTGTGCCGGTTGTGGGCGGTAAGGAAAGCAAGATGTTCGAGCTTCGCGGCGCCACAAATAGCGCGCCGCAGTGGTCGCCCGATGGCTCGCTTTTGGCCTTCTCGTCGTCGCGCGGCGATCACAGCTTTATTGTTGTCTATGACAAGCGAGCTAATAGTTTCAGGTTCCTGTCGCCGAGTGTCGATCGAGACATTGCACCGCGCTGGTCTCCCGATGGTCGCCGCATCGCTTTCATTCGGTTGTTCAATGTCACGGACACGTTTTCCAACGATCGCGAACGTCTGCAGCCGTGGGCCATTGAAGTTGCCGACGCGCAGACTGGCAATGCGAAGGAGATCTGGCACGCCGGCAGCGCCGATAACGATTCGTACACAGGCTTTGGCGGCGACTTCTGGCAATGGGTGGCCGGCGACCGGATTCTCTTCTCGTCAGAGAAAGACGGCTGGGCCCATCTTTATTCCATTGCCGCGAACGGTAGCGCGCTAAAGTTGCTGACGCCCGGCAACTACGAAGTTGAAAACGCCGCGCTGTCACCAGACAAGTCCTTTGTCGTCTTCTCGTCGAACAAAGACGACGTCGATCGCCGGCATCTGTGGCGAGTCAACGTAAACAGCGACACGCCCGAGCGAATCACGAAAGGCGAAGGGATCGAAGTGGCTCCCGTGCTGTTTGACAACGGTCGCCAGATCGCTTTCTTTCACTCAACCGCGCGCGATCCTTATTTGCCTTTTACAGCTTCGATTGATGGTTCAAATATGAAGCCGCTGGCGCCGCAAGCTCTGCCGCGCGACTTTCCTTCCGCGCAGCTCGTCGTTCCTGAGCAGGTGATTTTCAAAGCAGCCGATGGCACTGAGGTCCATGGACAGTTGTTCAAGCCGGCGAACGCCGCGGGCAAATTGCCGGCGCTGGTGTTCATGCATGGAGGGCCTAGCAGGCAGATGCTGCTGGGCTGGCATTATCTTTATTATTATCACAACTCGTATGCGATGAATCAGTACCTGGCCAGCCGTGGTTACCTGGTGCTGTCGGTGAACTATCGCAGCGGGATCGGATATGGCCGGGCGTTCCGTCTGGCGCAGCATCGCGGCGCGCGCGGCGCCTCGGAGTATCAGGATGTGGTCGCGGGCGCGAAGTATTTGCGCGAGCGCGATGACGTAGACAAAAAGCGCGTCGGTCTGTGGGGTGGATCATACGGCGGCTATCTGACAGCGCTGGGATTGGCGCGCAACTCGGATATCTTCGCCGCCGGGGTAGACTTTCACGGCGTGCACGATTGGAGCGTAAGCGTTGCCGGCCTGCGGGTGCCGACCGACACTTCCGACCGCGTGCGGATTGCGCGCGAATCTTCGCCGATCTCCGCGGTGGACAAATGGAAATCGCCGGTGCTCCTGATTCATGGCGACGACGATCGCAATGTTGAGTTTGCCCAGACGGTGAATCTGGTGCGCCGGCTGCGAAGTAACGGAGTGCAATTTGAAGAACTAATCTTTCCTGATGAGATTCACGACTTTCTGCGTCATCAGGATTGGCTGCGCGCATATCATGCCGGTGCTGAATTTTTTGATAAACATTTGAAGTGACGTTTAATCCTCGCAACATTCTGGTCATCGATTTTGGCCAGCTCGGCGACGTGGTCATGAGTCTGCCGGCCCTGCGTGCAATTCGCGAGCGCTTTCCGCCCGCGCGGATTACCGTGGTCGTGGGACGACCCGGCGGGGAGATCATCGAGATGTCCGGCTATGCCGATGCGACTATCGAGGTCGACCGGGTCGGGTTACGAGACGGATCCAAACCGCTTTCAGTTTTGCGAATCTTTCGGGTCGTCAAAGACGTGCGCCAAAGGAAGTTTGATTTCGTAATCGACCTGCACAGTTTTTCCGAGACCAATTTGTTGGGCTTTTTTTCCGGCGCGCCGAAGCGATTGTTTTCTCGCCGGCCGGGACGTTCGCTCGACTTTCTTGCCAACTTCACTCCAAAGCCGGCGGTCGATAAAAATGATCCCGACCAACATTTGATCGATCGTTATCTGGAAGTGCTAGTGCCGTTGGGAATCAAAGATTCGCCGCGTGTGCCCCGGCTCATGACCGCGGTTGAGGATGACCATGCGATTGATGCGATGCTACGAAAAGCAAAGGCTGAAATGGGCGCTCCTTTGGTGGGCCTGTTTCCCGGCGCGGGCCATCCTGGACGATGCTGGCCGCTGGAGCAGTTTGCGCACTTGGCCGACTTCCTGATTCGCAACGATGGAGTGCGACCGATCATTTTTGTTGGCCCGGAAGAGCGCCACCTGGTTTCGCACATGCGTGCGCTTTTCCCGACCTCCTGCGTCATTCTGGAGAAACTCTCGATACCACAGCTCGCGGCTGCCCAGGCCAGGCTGGCCGTTTTTGTTTCCAACGACACCGGGCCGGTGCACATTGCCGCTGCCGTGGGAACGCCCATCGTCGTGCTGATCGATCTGCCGCGGCCCCACGCTTATGTGCCGACCGGCGCTTCGCAGCGCCTGATCTTTAGTGAGAGCGTAACCGCGATCGATGTCGAGCAGGTGTATGCCGCTACGCGCGAGTTGCTGAGTGCGGGACGCACGACGACCTTGTTCGCGAGGTGACGGATTGAAATAAATGTCTAAGCGAAAAACCACGCTCTTTTTATTCCTGGTCGCTCTCGCGACGTGTTTCCTGGTCCCTTTACTGATCGGACGGGCTAACTTTGTGTCGCAGGGCAAGACGTCCCCTGGCACCACACCAGCGCCTCCTGCGAGTAAAGTGTCCGCCTCACCAGATTCGTTTTCGAAGCAACCCGCGGACGTGGCGCTGGCCCGGGAGATTGATCGGGTAATCGATTCGAGCGATCTGACCCGGGCGCGTTGGGGCGTCTTCGTGATCTCGATGAAAGACGGCCGCGTACTTTACTCGCGCAACGGCGACAAGCTGTTTACTCCGGCTTCGAATATGAAGATCTATACAACCTCCGCGGCGCTCGATCTGCTGGGCGCGGACTATCGCTGGCGCACTTCGGTCTATACAGACGCGCAGCCGGATGCCGGTGGAGTCATCGATGGAAACGTGACGCTGTTCGGGCGGGGAGCTCCGGATCTTGAGTCATCCGGCAAGAGGGGACTGGCCTCACTTGCGGAACAACTTTACCAGCACGGCGTGCGCCATGTGCGTGGCAACATCATCGGCGACGAAAGTTATTTTCGCGGCGAGCTATACGGGATGGGTTGGCAGTGGAACGATCTCCAGTGGTATTTTGGCGCCGAACCCAGCGCACTCTCGGTTGACGAGAACAGTCTTGAGCTAACGATTGCGCCGGCTAAGAGGGTTGGCAGCAGTGCGACGCTCACTCTGAATCGCGAAACGGATTATCTTCATCTGACCAACCACACCACGACGGCCGCGCGAGATGCGACTACCACGGTCGGCATCAACCGCGGCTTGTCTGACAATGAACTGTTGGTGTGGGGTGACTTTCCCGTCGGCGGTCGTTCCTTTAGCGCATCTCTCTCAGTGCCCAAACCCGCGCTGTGGGCGGCGACGCTGTTCAAAGAAGCTCTGATCGCGCGCGGCATCAAGGTCGACGGCGAAGCGCGCAGCCGGGACTTTCGCGTGGCGGAAAGTGAGAAGTTCGATCCGCAGAAAGCGTTCGAAATTGCACAGGAGAATAGTGCGGCGCTCAGCGAGATCGTTCGTCACACAAACAAAGAGAGCGACAACCTTTATGCTGAACTTATTCTGCGTACTCTCGGGAAAGAGCGCGGATCGTCCGCGCCAGATCCCGATCTGCGTAAGAATCGTGAACGCGGCGACGACGAAGCCGGGGCAGCAGTCGTGGTGTCCTGGCTTGATCACAGCGGCGTCCCGTCCGCTGGTTTAGAGATTCGGGATGGCTCGGGTCTTTCGCGACTGGATTTAGTGACACCAGAGGCGACCGCGCGCCTGCTCGTGGCCATCGCCAGGACGAACTCGGACTCAGCTTTCCACGATTCCCTCCCCATTGCCGGTCGCGACGGTACACTTAAGGCGCGACTGGTTCGCGAAACCGGTCGCGTTTTTGCCAAGACCGGAACACTCACCTATGACCACTCGCTTTCCGGCTATGCGACAACCCCCGGCAACGAGATTCTGGCCTTCTCGATCTTCTGCAACGACGCGACCGGTCACAGTAATCCAGTCGGCGTAATCGACCAGATTGCGGGCCTGCTGGTCCAGTCCAGACCTGCTCCTACTACGAAATAGCCATTAAACAGGGACTTTTTCGCCCGTTTTCATCTGAGTTTGCTCTAGACAAACATATTTGAACCGCGTAATATGGTAAGCGGCTGCTCACGCTTGCCCGTTGAAAAACGAAGCCGACGCCCCTCATCTTTTCAGTCACAGATCAGGAGATCAAAATGTCACAGGTCAGCCGAATACTCTGCGCAGGTTTTCTTCTGTCATTGATAGCTACGATAGCGTCCGGGCAAAGTACCTTAACGGCGAAGGCAAATGGGTTTCAGCCACAGCCTGCGGCTGTGGATGGGCCGGCGAGCGCAAGCGATCGTGCGCGCGACGGGTTATTTGGTCCGGTGCGGCGTGTCCGCACTGAAGTAGTCAAGCTCTCGGCCGCAGGTGGAAAAACAGTGGAAGACAGCAAACATGTTCTGTTGGAAACCGCTGAGTACGATCTCAAGGGCGTGAAGACCCAGAACCAATACTTTCCGATCGCGGGAGCCACTCTGACTGGCCGCGAGGTCTACAAGTACGACGACAAAGGCAACATCAGCGAAATGACTTTGGTCAATGCTGATGGATCGCTGGTGAGCAAGGAAGTTTACACGTACGACTATGACGCAGTGGGCAACTGGGTGAAGATGACCACGTCAGTTGCGGTCGTCGAAAACGGTCACATCGGTTTCGAGCCTACTGAGGTTACTTACCGGACGATTTTTTACTATCTCGACGCAGCCATGGCGAAGATGCTTCAGCCCACCAACTCCGCTGCACCTGCGCCGGTAACAGCCATTGTTGAAGCCGCGGGCCAACCATCAAAACCCGCCGATGCCAAAACTGCTGCTGCGAAGCCCGCCGCGGCTTTGCCTGCGCGAACTGCTCTCGACAAACTCAAACTGTCGGCAGTCACGCCCTCGACCGGTGATTTTCGTAGCGTGCCTGCTGATACAGCCAGGAAGGTCTTGGTTGCGGATGGCGATCCGCCGCCGGCTCCGCGACCTTTAATGAAGCCGGTATCGGGTGGCGTGCTCAATGGCAAGGCGCTGAGTTTGCCTGCGCCCGTCTATCCGGACTTTGCGCGCCGGATGCACACCGGGGGACTGGTGGAAGTTGAGGTCGTGGTAGACGAGAATGGCAAGGTTGTTTCCGCTCGCGCACTCGCCGGTCCACCTTCACTCCGCGACGTTTCGGTACAAGCGGCGTTGCGAGCGCGTTTCTCGCCCACCAAGCTTTCAGGTCAGCCGGTAAAGATCTCCGGCCAGATCAACTATAACTTCACCATTCCAAACTAGGTCTCTGTGACGACGCGCGGCGCGGTAGCGCCGTCGTCGCTCGCCCAAAACTTGTAACGGAAGAGGAACGACGTATGGCATTGACTGGAGAGCTCAGCGATCTTTCGCTGGCCGAACTGATCGAGTTTTTCTGTAACCAACGCAAGACCGGCAGGCTAAAAGTTATTTACTCGATAGGTCCGGGATACTTCTATCTACAATCCGGTTCAGTGGTGCACGCCAGGATTGGCATCCTGCGCGGCATCGAAGCCGTTCACTTTGCACTGACACTGCCGAACGCTTCATTCACTTTCAGCCCGGCGTTTGAAGCCCCCGAGCACACCATCAATCAACCATGGACTTCGGTCGTCCTCGAAGGTCTGCGTCGCATGGATGAAGGCGTTACGCCCAGCGAGCCTTTTCCCGAAGGGAACCATGCACAAGTCGAAGAGCCTAAGGCAGAAGAACCCGTCGAGCAAAGTGTCGTCGCTGAGGACAACGTGCAAAGCATTCCGGCTCTCAGCCACAAATTAGAGAAGCCGACCGTCAAGGTTCCGGCTGCTCATCTGCAGGACATGGGAGCATTTCTCTCTCAGACAGACATCTCGGCGCGGTTTGGATCATGGAAATTGGCAGCAGTGATCGCCGCCGTCGCCTTAATCGTCGGAGTGATCGCCGTGCCCTGGGGATGGTACGCTCGCAGCAACGCAGCGAAGCTGGCAAACGCAGCCCGGACGGTTCCGGCACAAAATTTCCAGCCAGCCACGCAACCAGTGACAGCGAATGAAACGCCTGCCACCCCGGCGGCGAGCGAAAGCGCCGTGCCCTCGACGACTTCCGAGGCGGCTGACCTGGCCGCGAAGCGCGCACGAGAAGCGCGCGCTCGTGCGAAGGCGCAGGAAACCTCAACTGGACCGGTCCCCGCACAGTCGCCGGTTGCGGCTAACTCGAGCGTCGCGAAGACCCAATCATCGCCGCCGGCCGGAGCCAGGAAGGCTACCGTGCAAGTTACTTATGATGAGAACGGGCGGGTGACTCAGGCTTCGGGCGGTGACGCGACTG
Source organism: Blastocatellia bacterium (assembly GCA_003168335.1). Classification (GTDB taxonomy): domain Bacteria; phylum Acidobacteriota; class Blastocatellia; order Pyrinomonadales; family Pyrinomonadaceae; genus UBA11740. Next base: position 375,760 of record PMSM01000003.1, read on the forward strand.
CTTTGCGCATCGCGCGACAGAAACGCTTTCCTGCCGGCAAGGCTGGTTCGGCCACGATCACGATTCCAATTAATTAGTGGGGAATGAGGTCAGTACCACCCCTCACACCAGCGCCATCAACTCATCTTCGCTCAAGACAGCCGACGCCTGTTTGGCCCGTTCGTAGATGCGAGTGACGCGTTCTTCACTCGCTTCCAGACCGCGGCTTTCCAGCCAGAAGATCACGTTTGACTTGCCGCTCATCGGACCAACTTCGATGACTTGCTTCAAGCCAAACTGTCCCGCGGGCACGCCCGAGTAAATCAGGTCAGCAAGCTCCGGATCGCCTTTTCGATAGCTCTTGATCACCGCGGCCGCATGCACTCCCGTAGCCGTGCGAAACGCGTCGCGGCCGAAGACCGGGTAATTGAGTGGGATGGTCCAGTGGCAAGCTGACGCGGCCTTGTCGCAATACTCACGCAAGCGGATCAGATCGTTTTCAATCCAGCCGAGCAGCTTCAAATTTACCAGCAACTGATCCATCGGCGTGTTGCCGACGCGTTCTCCCATGCCGAGCGCCGAACCGTGTATTTGATCGGCCCCGCCTGCGATGGCCGCGATTGAATTAATCACGCCGAGGCCGCGGTCTTGATGACCATGCCAATCAAGCCGGATCTTTTCGCCCTGCTCATCAATTATTCCGCGCACAAATTTCACTACTTCGCGCGCGCCGTCGGGAGTGGCGTGGCCGACCGTGTCACAGACGCAGACGGCCCGCGCCCCGCACCGAATCGCCGTCGTGTACAGCGCCCGAATCGTTTCTGGATTGGCACGGGTGGTGTCTTCGGTGACGAACATCACGGGCAAGCCTTCTTTCACTGCGAACGTCACCGCGTCTTCGGTCATTTCCAAAAGTTTGTCCAGCGTCCACTCTTCGGCGTAGAAGCGAATCGGCGAGGAGCCGATGAACGTGCAGGCTTCGATGGGAATGCCGGCGCGCTGCGAGATTTCCACAATGGGAATGATGTCGTTTCGGTGCGTGCGCGCCGCACAGTTAGGACGAATCCTGAGTTTCTTGTCGGCAATCTCGCGGGCCATCAGCTCGACACTCGCCGCATGTGTGCCACCTGCGCCCGGCAAACCGATGTCGGCCGTGTCGATGCCCAGCGCATCCATCAAATGCAGCAGCTCAATCTTTTTCTCAACGGGTGGTTCGCTGACCGAGGGCGACTGCAAACCGTCGCGCAGCGTCTCGTCGTCAAACCCGATGTGGCGATCGGGTTTGTGCAGCTCAGGATCAACCTTGTTCCAGTCGTAGATTAGTTCAGCAACGGACACGTCTTCGGTACCTCCGCGAACTGTTTAGAGTTCAAACTTTAGTTTCGGTCTGGGGAACCGGCCCGCCGCAAGCTTGTACTCTCAACTGAATTCGATTACAACAACCGCGAGGCTCGGATGTCAACTCAAGGTTACTCCGGAAAGCGAGCGCCGCGGGCGCGGATCGAACGAATCGCATTAGGCTCTGACCGCGCTGCGAAAATCATGGCCGTGCGCGCCAGTATTGCGCGCGTGGCTGAGATCGACTCGGCGTGGCGTGACGCGAGTGTGGTGGCCAGATCAGTTACCACTGACGCTCCGGCGATGCCGCTGACGGATTGGGAGTTGATGAGCGGCGCGCGACAACGGGCCCTCGCTGTGCGCAAAATTCTGCTCGAGCAGAGCCTGGGCGCTGACCTCTATGTTGGATTGGAGGGCGGCTTCCATTCAATCTCAGTCGACGGAGAGTGGCACACATTTCTGCGCGGCTGGGCGTTCGTTACTGATGGCGAGCGTGGCAGCTTTGGCATGTCACCTTCGATCAGCGTGCCCGCGGCGATTGTGAAAAACGTGATTGAAGGTAAGCGCGAACTTGGTCTGGTGATTGACGAAGTTGCCGGCGCGCGCGACGTAAGAAGTCGCCAGGGTGCCTGGGGTGTGCTTTCAAGGGATCTGTTGACGCGCTCGATGAGCTTCGAAGCTGCACTGATCGCTGCCTTCGCGCCTTTTTATAACGCCGAGTTGTATTCAGCCTCTTAACCCGGCAGGTGTTTAGAGTACCGACTTTAGTTGGGTTCTTTCACGGCAATAAAAGCCCGACTGAAATCGGTACTCTCAACGCCTGTTTTCAAAGTTGAGGCTTGAATTCATGAGTGCCACGCATCGGTGCTAAGATTGTTCTCACATGCGGGTCACCATCGGGCAGATCAATACGACCAACGGCGATTACGAAGGCAACGTGGCGCGCATTCTCGGCGCCATAGATCAGGCAAAGCAGGACGCTTCGGACCTGATTGTCTTTCCTGAAGTTACGATCCAGGGCTACACCTCGCTGGACTGGTTTCTCGATAAAGACGTCGTGCGATCGTGTCTCGATCCGCTCAACCGGATTATCGCGGCGACGGAAGGTTTGACGGTGATTGTCGGCACCGTGCGCCCCAACGATCAGGCGACGGGGCGACCGCTCTATAACTCAGCCGCGGTGATTTCTGACAAAACTCTCCTGGGATTTGCCGACAAAACTCTGCTGCCCGAATACGACGTCTTCGACGATCCTCGTTATTTCGCGCCCGCACAAAAACGGCTCTTGTTTGATATCGGCGACACCAAACTCGGCATCGCAGTCTGCGAAGATTTCTGGAACGACAAAACGTTTTGGAAGCAGAGACTCTACCCGAACGATCCCGCCCAGGAGTTAATCGAAATGGGCGCGAACCTGCTGGTCTCGATCAATGCCTCGCCTTTCAACAAAGGCAAGATGAAGGTTCGCTGCGAGATGGTGGCGCATCGCGCCAGGGCCGCCGGGGTGCCGATCGTCTTTGTGAACCTGGTCGGGGGGAACGACGGCATAATCTTTGACGGATCGAGCCTCGTTTCGGATGCGACGGGAAGGATCATCATGCAGGCCCCGGCGTTCGCCGAGTTCACCGGCACGGTCGATCTCGATTCGGGTATTCCGGACCCGCGCCGCCTGCCGGGCGACGACATCGAGACGGTGCGCCAGGCGCTGGTGCTGGGCATCCGTGACTATGCGGTGAAGAACAATTTCACGAAAGCAGTGTTTGGTTTGTCCGGCGGGGTCGACTCCGCGGTGGTGGCTGCGCTGGCCGCTGATGCACTCGGGGCCGAGAACGTGCTCGCGGCGATGATGCCCTCGCCTTATTCTTCGCGCGGCAGCGTCGAGGACTCAGTCGAACTCAGTCAACGACTGGGCATTAAGACGATCGAGAAACCAATCAGTGAAGCCTTCCATGCGCTGCGGAATCAGCTTGGCTTGCCCGAGCCAAAAGCCGGAAGCGAACGACCCGCGATTGAAAACGCGGTTGAAAATCTGCAATCGCGTCTGCGCGGCAACATCCTGATGACGATCTCGAACGCTGAGAACCGTTTGTTGCTTTCGACTGGAAACAAATCAGAGTTGGCGCTCGGCTACTGCACGCTCTATGGCGATACGAACGGCGGACTGGCTGTGATTGGCGACGTCCTGAAAACCGAAGTTTACGAGCTGGCCCGGCTTTACAATCGCGAGCGAGAAATCATTCCGCAGTCGATCATCAACAAGCGGCCTTCGGCTGAGCTGGCGCCCGGACAATTTGATGATCAGTCCTTGCCGCCTTACGACAAGCTGGATCCGATCCTCAAACTTTATTTCGAGCAGAAAGCTTCGCCCGAAGAAATCATCGCGGCGGGTAACGAAACTGAGCTCGTCTACGACATCCTCAATCGAGTCGAGTCACCGGCGAACGAATTCAAGCGCCGCCAATTGCCGCCGACGCTGATCATCTCGCGCAACGCAATTGGTATCGGCCGGCGGCGGCCGATTACCCATCGTTATCGCCGCCAGCCGAAGCCTTCAAGGGCTGCCCAATAATCACAGACTGAAGTTTGCGCCACTTGTGCTAACCTCACGTTGATGTCCGGACCATCCACTAGACGCGATCTGGTACGCGAATTCCTCAGTTACATTCAGGTCGAAAAAGGCCTCTCTGCTAATACGCTGCAAAGCTACGCGCGTGATATTGCCAAGTTGCAGGGCTGGGCGCAAAAGAATGGCAAGCCAATAGAAAAACTTGAGCGTAAAGACTTACGCGAGTGGATTGCGCGCATGTCACGGGACGGTCTGGCGCCTTCATCTGTGTCGCGCGCGGTGAGCGCCGCGCGCGGCTTCTTTCGTTTCCTGATGCTGGATGGGCACATCAAGCGCCATCCGGCCGAAGACATTCACACGCCCCAAGGCACTTCGCGTCTGCCCCAGTTTCTCAGCGAGGAAGAGATGGAGCGGCTCTTGTTTGCGCCCGACGTCAAGACCGACATTGGCGTGCGTGATCGCGCGATACTGGAAGTCTTGTACGCGGCGGGCCTGCGCGTTTCTGAAATGTGTGGACTGCGCACGAGCGACATTGATCTGAACGCTGCACTGCTTACCTGTTATGGGAAAGGCAGCAAGCAACGTAGGATTCCGATCGGCAAGAGCGCAGTTCACTGGTTGCAAAGATATTTAGCCGTACGCAAACAACTGGGCAATGAAGCAAAGCCGGAATTATTCATGCACAGGGGCCGGCAGATGACGCGACAAACCGCCTGGGCGATCATCAAGACATACGCCGCCCACGCGGGCGTACCCGATATCTCGCCACATACTCTGCGCCACAGCTTTGGCACTCATCTCATGCAGCACGGCGCCGATTCGCGTTCGGTGCAGGCGCTGCTGGGTCACGCGGATATTTCGACTACGGAAATCTATACGCACATTACCGACCTGCACATGCGGAAAGCTTACGATCGATTTCATCCGCGGGCGCGTGCGGCCGGCGGCAAAGGTAAGTGATGCTGGCGAGCTCAAACATACGGATTTTCCGTCTGTCATTGCAATTTTTCATTCGTCATTTAGTGGATGTCATTTTGTGATGCTTCGTGTGACTTCGTGGATCGTTGCCAGCGCTTAGAAATCAATAACGATCCACGAAATCACACGAACGGACACGAACAAGAGGCCGATAAATGACAAATACCAAATGGAACATCTCGTCGCTCCGTTTTAGCTAAGACCAGTGTCAGCCATCGAAGTCACGCGCACTTATTTGGAAATGCGCGACCCGTCAGAGTTGCAAGGGGCGCTCAGTGAAGGTGCGCACATTCGGATTGAGCGAATGCCTGAATGCCCGGCTTCGTTCTTCCGCTATCTGTACGTTGAGGTGGGCCGGAACTATCACTGGATCGATCGTCTGCCGTGGACTGATGAAGACATCGTCGCGCACCTGAGCCAGCCTGAAAATTCATTGTGGCTAATGACTGCCGCAGGCGCGACGGCGGGATACTTCGAACTGCGACGTTGTGAAGATGGCTCGGTCGAGATCGCCTACTTTGGACTGTTGCCGGAATTTATCGGGCGCGCCATGGGAAAGCACCTGCTGACTCGCGCGGTCGAGCAGGCCTGGGCCGAGGGCGCCAATCGCGTCTGGCTGCACACTTGCACGCTCGATGATAAGGCCGCAATGCCCAATTATTTGAAGCGAGGATTTCGGCCTTTCAAAACCGAAACTTATTCAGTCGAATTGAGTGAATGATGCAAACGAGGGAGCGGGGCAGTAGCCCGACGGTGACGGAGGGCTCAGCTTCTTTCTGCGAATTGTCTGTCCGCAAATGGCGCTTCCGGTGTTCTTAATTGCTCGGCGCAACCACTGCTTGAAATCTGAGCCCTCCCTCACGGCCGGCCTACCGCCCCCGAAGCAGGCGCGCGCACGATGGTCATCGACTTTACCTGTCGCACCCAACGCGCATGTTCCTTGTCAGCGGAAGCAATGATCTTGAGCGGCCCTACGTTCGCGGGAAATGCCGCACCATCCTGACGATCGGCAAGTAGAATAATGTGATCGTTTGTGGGCGGATCGAATTCGGGGAGAGCATAGACCGCCTGGTAACCATCGACTGCTTCAACCAGCAGATAAGTAGCCAGCGCTTTACCTCGCAGCGCCGCCCCAAACTTAAGTCCCGCCTTTTGTAGTATGTCCACTATCGCCACGCCTTCGAACTTGTATTCTTTTCCGTCGTGATCTTTCGCTCGCAGTGACTGCCGGGCAAAGGTGTCGAGGTCCGCACGTGTCAGCTTCAGCGGGTGCTGTACTTCACCGCCGACGGTTAGTAGTACGTCGGGTGCTGTCTTTTGTGCGGATGCGGATATGGAAAGACACGCGACCGAAAGCGCGATCAGGCAAAGGCGTTGCATGAAGTTCATTGGCAAGTTATCTCCTGACTCACATACGGCGGGCCGTAGCCCGCCTCGAAACATTGTGTGGTGAACTCGGGGCTTGTCACCGGGCGATTCCGCTCGCCTTCCCGCTCCGATAAAAATGGATCTGGATCTCTTCCAGGGTGGCCATGCCTTCTTCGATCTCTTTGTCGATGAGGGCCAGAAACTTCTCGAGCTTCTCGCGCGTGTCCACGATCTCGACGATGATGGGCAGGTCCTGAGACAAACGCTCGATCTTGAAAGTATGCAGCCGGCTGTGCGCGCCGAAACCCATCATCCCGCGCATCACGGTGGCCCCGGCCAGGCCTTCTTCCCGCGCTTTCAGGACGATCCATTCGTACAAGAGTTTGCCGCCATGGCGGTCGCTCTCGCCGATGAAAATTCGTAGCAGGTAGCCTGCTTCCGGAAGCATCATGATGTCACCTCCAAATCTGATAGGCGAGCGCGCGGCTGACCCACACCGCGCCCAGTCCCAGCAGCACATTCGCCGCGACGTTGGCCATGGCGAGGGTATTCTGCCCGTCGCGCCAAAGGTTCATGGTTTCGTTGCCAAAGGCCGAGAAGGTCGTGAACCCGCCCAGGATGCCGATAAAAACAAAGGTACGTGATTCAGCGGTGAAGACGCCGCGCGTTTCCGCCAGTTGTGAGAGAAAACCGATGAGGAAGCAGCCGATTAGATTGACGGCCAGTGTGCCGTAGGGAAAATCTATGCTGCGGCTCAACTGCTGGGCGTATCCCGTCACCGCATAGCGGAGAGTCGAGCCGATGAAACCGCCCACGCCTGCCAAAAATAATTTGCCCACGTTACAGACTCCTGAGCAGAAAGTTCGTAGGAGTCATCAGCACGCAGGCATTTAATGGCGGACTCCATCGCCCGAAAGATTTTTTTGGAGTGCGGCGACTAGTCAGCGCACTCCAAACTAAACAAAAGCAAAATCAAACTGTTCCTGGAGGATACGCGGATCGCTGTTGATATCAAGCGTCCCGAGATAGTCTTCGACCTCGTTCAGTACTTCGCGCTCAGGTCCGCGCAAGGCTTTCGCGACTTCCGGATTTATCCGCAGCATCGCCTGTCTCGAACCTGATTCGCCCTCCCGGGCCAGGCGTCGCGCCTGTTCCAGAATCTCGTAACAGATCGTTTGCGGCGATTTCACCAGGCCCGCTCCCTGGCAATACAGGCAGGGCGTGCACAGCGTGCGCTCGAGTGATTGCTTCACGCGCTTGCGCGTCATGATTACCAGGCCAAAGTCGTTAAAGGAAAGGACCTTCGTCGGTGATTTGTCATAGTGCAGGGCGTCCTGAAGCGCTGTCATCACACGCTGGCGATTGCGGCGTTCTTCCATGTCGATCAGATCGAGCACGATGATCCCGCCCAGATCGCGCAGGCGAATCTGACGCGCGATCTCTTCGACCGCTTCCATGTTGGTGCGAGTGATCGTGTCTTCCAAACGGGTAGCGCCGCGGCCCACGAACTTGCCCGTGTTCACATCGATCGAAACCAGCGCTTCAGTCTGATTGATGACCAGATAGCCCCCGGATCGAAGCCAAACGCGCGGCTTGATCGCCTTATCAATCTCGGCCTGTACGCCATAGGCTTCCAGGATCGGTTCGTCTCGTGTGTAGAGTTTGACGCGCTTAACCATGCGCGGCTGCATCCGGTTAACAAACTCGACGACGCGCTGGTATTCCTCTTCCGAGTCAATCCGGATGGCGGTGAAGTCTTCAGACAACTGATCGCGCAGGATTCTCTGTACCAGATCCAGATCGCGATGCACCAGCGCCGGAGCTTTCGCTTTCTCCGCATCGTGTCGCAGGTCCTGCCAGGTGCGCAACAAATATCTCGCGTCTTCGTGCAGGTCAGCTTCGCTGGCGCCGACTCCGGCAGTGCGGACGATAAAGCCGCCGGCCGGGGTCTTCTCTTCGACGTGAATTTTTTGAATCAGCTTGCGCAACCGCGTCCGTTCACTATCGGATTCGATTTTGCGCGAGACGCCGAGGTGTTCGACCGTCGGCATGTAAACCAGAAAACGGCCGGGCAGAGCGATGTGCGAAGTTATCCGCGCGCCTTTCTTGGCGATTGGCTCTTTGGCAATCTGGACCAGAATTTCCTGGCCTTCCTTCAAGAGATCGGTAATCGCCGGCTGGGGACCGCGCTCGTGCCGGGCAGGGCGACGACCACCACCACGACCTCCTCGGGGAGCTGGTGGACGACGTTCGTCGCGCGGGGCAGCTTCCTGAGTTTCCTTTGCGTCCTGCACCTTGGCAGTCTCTTCTACTTCCGCCGCCTGCTCTTCAATCACCGCGGATGACTGAGCCACTGGTTGGGCCGTGGTCTCGGTCTCGGTTTCGCTCGGCTCTTCCGCCGTTCCCTTTTCATCAAGTCCGTTAGCACCATCGGCGCCGTTTGCTCCTTCGCCCTCGGTGCCAGGCCGCTTCGACGAGGGCCGCCGCCGCCGCCGCCCGCCTCGCCGGGTAGCAAATTCTTCGTGCCCGCGCCCCGTGGTGATGCTGGCTTCGGAATTCGGGACAATCTCTTCTGCGATTTCCGCCTCCGCTCCACTTTCAATTTCCGGGTCGGGGACGTCATCGACCTTTTTGGATTTGAACAAGCGACCGATCACGCTGGTCTTTTTCTTGCGCGGCGTTGGGGTGGCGGCGCTCCGCCGAGCGGGGCGCTTCTCAACCATTACTGGTTCAACGTCTGGCACTTCAAATTTGGGCGCCGCAACTTCCGGTGTCTCGTCATCACTGACGCGTTCGAACGAAAGACTGCGCGAGCTTTCCGCGGCGACTTCATCGACGAAATCGCGAACGCGGGCGGCCTCGGGTTCTCGGACGCGCGCGAGTGGCGCGCTGGTGGAATCACCAGAGGCATCGTCGTCATCAGCGATGCGTTGGAACGAGACGCTATCAGTCAGGCTGCGATCAGACAACAGCGAGCCGCCCGGCGCACTGGGCAAGTCTTCCATGTCGAATTCAGCCGCGTGCACTTCATCCATCAGTCGTTCCTGCAGGCGCGCATCTTTGAACATCTCGCCGTTCATAGCGCGTTCTTCATCGTCGCTAATGCGCTCGAATGAAGGACCCGGCGTCACGAACGGAGTGTCGATCGGTTCTGCCGGGGTTGGTATTACCCGGCGCGCTTCCGGCGCGTCAGTCCGGGTCGAGCGGCTGCGCCCGCGTCCGCCGCGACGTCCGCGGCGGCGCGCACCGCCTTCTTCAGTCTCTTCCGGTTTCTCCGCCACTGCGGCGATTTCGGGCTCGGCTTCAGCCAAGCGCAGAGGCTCAGCGCGCTCTTGCGCGCCTTCGATAGTGTGCTCACGCACGACGCGACTTTGCTCGATGTGTTCGGTGGCGGCGCGGGTGGCCGTCTCGGGATCGACCTTTTTGGATTTGTCGACGACGATGCGTTCGAACTCGGCTTCCTCGTCAAAAAAATCGGTGACGTAAAGAAACGCATCGCGTTCCAGTCCGATATCCACAAAGGCGGATTGCATGCCGGGCAGGACGCGCATCACGCGCCCTTTATAGATGTTGCCGACGATGCCCTGATTCTGTTCGCCGCGTTCGATGTAGAACTCAGTTACGCGGTCGTTTTCGACGATCGCGATCTTCTTTTCTTTTCCGTTGACACTAACAATTAACTCTCTTGACATTGATATTCTTTCTGCAGCGCCGGCGCGAACTTCGGCCAGCCCGAAGGCGAGACCAGCGCCGCGCGCGCACGTTTAGTGAGCTGGAGCGCGCGCATCCTGCGGGCGATCCGCGGACATCCTTGTCCGCGCTCTATGCTCGTTGGTTGTTTGAGGTCACCGGCAGAATATGCCGGCAATTGACTTGCTCTGGCCACCGGTGCTGGCCGGCGGGGACGCATCTGGTCTCGATCAGGTCGATCAAGATCTCTCGCGTGATTTGTCAGTACCACCCGCAGCGGGTAGATACGCGTTTGATTCAAACGGGAACTCCGTGAAAACCGCTCCGGGTGTCGCTCAATTGAGCAACGACCGGCCAGGGAGCCTAGCGTAGCCATTTAAGGACGCGCTCTGAAACCTGGTTCGCGATTCGTCAATGGCCGTCCGGTTGACGGCTTCAAAAATCCTTGCTCGACTATACCTGCATTGGAAACTATGTCTGCGATGCGTTGCGACCGGGCCGAATGCCTGACCGAGGCGAGCACGGGCAGTATAACAGACGAAGCGAGGCAGACCAAATCGACAGATTACCCGGATTACACTGAGAGATGAGAAGGAAGAAGAAACGAGCCACAAGAAAGCACAAACGGCACAGAGAATTCCGACAACCGTTTGCGCCTCTTGTGCCTTTTTGTGGGTTTGTTCTGCGTAATCCGTGAAATCTGTGGATTAGAATATCCTGGCTAGCGCGTTACCTCCCTGATCAATTCCTCAAATCTTTTATCCCCACGAATCGAGGCCAGATTGGGATCGTGCTCGAACAGCGGTTTGTTTTCGTTTCCCAGCGCGACTGAGCGCTGCAGCCATTCGAAAGCGTCGTCGCGTTCGCCTTCCAGGGCATAAACCGATGCGACCGCATACGCGATGTCGGGATCGACGGCAGCGTTTCGCTTCACATCTTCATTCAGTTCCGCGCGCGCGCCGGCATGTTCGCCCAGCGCGCTCTGGCACATCGCCAGAAATGGCCGCACGCCGTGCAGGTTCGGATTTTCGGAGAGCACTTCGCGCAACAAATCGCGCGCCGCCTCGATCTGCCCGCTGTAATACATAGTGATTGCCCGGAACATACGCAGCAGCGGATTGTTCGCTTCCACCGAAGTCGCCCGATCCAATTCGCGCATAGCGTCGGCGGTCTGGCCCTTGTAGAGAAAGATCAGCGCCCGGTTATAGCTGACCACGACGAAAGCTGCCGGATCCAAATGCACCAGGCGATCGTAACTCCGCAACGCGCGATCGTATTCACCGTCCAGCCGGTGCAGCGTCGCCTTTACAAAATGCACGACGGCTTCATTAGGCGCTTCGCGGCGCATGCGCCCCACCTCTTCGCGCGCTTTCTGTTTCTGCCCGCGCCAAAGGTATACGAACACCATCAACATGCGTGCTTCGATGATGTTGCTGTCGATGCTAAGGGCTTTATTGAAAGCTGCTTCAGCGAGGGCATAGTCTTCGGCCCCGCCCAGGCCCTTAAAAACGCGATTCACGTGACACGCGCCCAGACCGTCATAAGCCAGGGCGAATTTGGAATCGAGTTCGATCGCGCGATTAAAATGCCGGATGGCTGCGTCGCAATCGGAAGTGGCAACGGTACGAAAGATAAAGCGCGCAAATCGATCGCGGCCCCTCAGGTATTCTCCGTAAGCCTCGGCGTTGCCCGTGGCGGGCTGGGCCAGCCCCGCTTGTTCGTCGGGACTCAACTCGAGCCGCAAACCGTCCACGATGCGCTTGGTGATCTCGTCCTGCACCGCGATGATGTCGTTGGCCGAAGCATCGACGCGATCGCTCCAGATAATTTCGCCGCTCTTTATGTCCAGCAGTTGCGCGTTGACGCGAAAGCGCTCGCCGGCGGCGATGAAGCCCGCTGACAGCACTGCATCTACATTCAATTCTCTGCCGACGTCGGCCGGGTCGGCCGGCTGGCCCTGATACTTTGACATTACCGACGACGGACGCACCACCAGCGAGCGAATGCGCGCGAGTTCGGTAATCACCGCATCGGCCAAAGAGAATTCGTAAAAGCTCGCCTCGGGATTGTTGCTCAGGTTCCTGAAAGGCAGCACCGCGAGACTCTTCTTCTCGCGGTCGGCGATCGTGGTCATCGATCCTTCCTGCGGATCGGTTACCTGTTTCGAGGAAAGCTGGGGCGCGCTGGTCGGCGACTCGGCGCTGCTCCCACCGCCTAACTTTCGCAGCCAGCGCATCGCGCGCGACACCGGGCTGGATCCGCCCAGGTGACGCGGCGCCGTGGCCTCATCAAACTCTGCGCCGCCGGCGACCTCGTGCAGAGCAGTGCGCAGATCGTCGCGCAGGTCGCCAATTTTTTGATAGCGATTGCGCGGATCTTTCTGTAGCGTCTTGTTCAGAATCTGTTGCAGGCGCGGGGGTGTCGGGCCGGGTCGCGCTTCTGCCAGGCTTTTCGGCTGATCGTGAAGCACTGCATGGCGCACATCGATGGTTGATTTGCCGCGAAACGGCCACGTCCCGGTCAACATTTCATAGATCAACACGCCGGTCGAGAAGATATCGCATCGCGCATCGACCCGATCGCCGCGCGCTTGTTCCGGCGCCGCATAAGTCGCCGTGCCATACGGAACTCCTATTTCAGTTAGCTCAGTTTGATGAATCCCTTTGGTGGCGGCCTCGGTTTCGTCCAACAGCTTGGCCAAACCAAAATCCAGAATCTTCACCTGGCCAGTGTCTGTGACCATCACGTTGCCGGACTTGATGTCGCGATGAATGATGCCGCGCGCGTGGGCCACCGCGAGCGCATCGGTCACCTGAATCGCGATGCGCAGCGCACTCTCGAGTTCCAACGGCCGCCCGTTGACGAGTTGGCGCACGTTCCGGCCTTCGACGTATTGCATCGTGATAAAGTGCAGGCCATCGGCTTCGTCCATGTCAAAGATGGTGCAGATGTTCGGATGGTCCAGCGACGAAGCCAGGCGCGCTTCACGTTCGAAGCGTTTCAGGTTGGCTTCTTTGACGGTGAGTTCGGCGGGCAGAACTTTGACGACGACGGTGCGGCCGAGTTTTTGATCGATGGCTTTGTAAACCGTGCCCTGACCGCCGGCGCCGATCTTTTGGGTGATTTTGTAGTTGCCGAGGTTCTGGCCGATCATGAGTGCGCGTATTTAACTCCTAACAAGGTAGCGACTGCAACATGAATTCACGCGGCTGGTGCTAACATCGACAAAAGTTTCTCTTCGACTGACTCACGAACGGATCAGAGAGAGTCCCCCTCTGACAATTTGCGGTCGAGTTAACCAGGTCTGCTGCTATTGACGCGATTCCAGGCCACCGCAAGTGGCTAATGATAATCAACGATTAGGGGAAAGTCGCGAATCCACGACCGCGATCGATGCGGTGCCCTTTTCTTTCCGGCTTTTCCTTAGAGACCGAATCTATCAGCGCGAGATCGAGCGGCATCGATTTGGGCTGAATAATGGCAGTGACATAGCTGCTAATCCAAACATCGATCGGGTGTCTACGTGGCTCAAGAATTCCTTGACAACAGTTAAATCTCTTTGGTAAGAACGTTATCGGCTCCAACGAACTAATTTTGCCCCTTTAGCTCGCGGCCCGAAGTTTCCAAGCCCTGGCGAGATCAGAGTGACACTTCCTGCAGTTACGCGAAACCCTGTTAGGCTTGAGGGTAAGGACTCAACGTGCGATAGGGGTTTAATGGGTTCCGTGGCGTCGGCTGCACGTAATCATAAGAACCCGAAATGCCGGAAGAGCCGGCCAATAACACTTGACCGCCTCCTCATTACAGGAGGCTCTTGTTAAACCCGACCCCATAGGAGAAATCTGAATGAAGATCCAAAAGCCTTTTGTTTTAGTGATATTCGCCGCGCTCATTTTCGCGTGCCTACAAACGGCAGCACTGGGCCAGACGGCGAGTCCGTCTAAAGACCTCAAAGTCGCCAGCGTCAGGACCGAAGGAATGGGAGTCAGATTTGACTCAGCCATTCCGTACTCTAATGCAACCCTGACCGTCTCGGCGCCGGACGGCAATGTGTATCGGCGGGATTTCGCGGCGGGCTCAGCTCCCTCGTTCGCGTTTCTTGACAAGACGGGCGCCGCGCTGGGCAACGGCCATTACACGTATGAACTCAGGTTCACTACAGTGCAGATGCTGGATTTCAAACAACGCCTGACTGCGGATAGCATTGGCGGCGGTGTGGATGTTAATGGCCGTACCAATAGTAATCCATCGTCTGTGCAATCCGTGGTTCAGTCCGGATCGTTCGCCGTACAGAATGGCGTCCTTTACGTTGGCAATGAAACAGAACCGACTTCGGGCCGAAGTCCGCTAACGAAGAGTTTCAAAGAAAATTTGCAGGAACCGCGGGTTTCGGCCAATGTTTCCGGCAACGCAATGACCAGACTTCGCAACCACCGTCTGTCTCTGTTCGCGATGCCCGACCAGGTCATCGCCGATGATTTAATTGTCCAGGGCAGTGCGTGCATCGGACTTGACTGTGTCAACAACGAAAGTTTTGGGTTCGATACGGTCCGGCTGAAAGAGAACAACACCCGGCTCAAGTTCGAAGACACTTCCGCGGACCTACGCTTTGCCACCCACGATTGGCAACTCACCGCGAACGATTCTGCCGCTGGCGGTGCGGAAAAGTTTTCAATTGAAGACATTACCGCACAAACCGTTCCGTTTACGGTCACCGGCAGTGCACCCAGCAACTCGATCTTTGTTGACAGCACCGGGCGAGTGGGATTCCGCACCAGCACCCCGGTGTTGGATTTGCACACCAACACGGGCAACACTCCCGCCCTTCGCTTTGAACAGAACAATTCAGGCGGTTTCACAGCGCAGACCTGGGATGTTGGGGGCAACGAGGCTAACTTCTTCGTTCGCGATGTCACCGGTGGTTCGCGCCTTCCGTTCCGCATCCGGCCCGGCGCGCCCACGAGTTCGATCGACATCAACGGCAGCGGCTTTGTCGGGATCGGAACGGCGAGTCCAATCCAGAGGCTGCACCTTTTCAGCGGGGGAGCAACTGACAACGTACTCCAGCAATTTCAGAATGCAACAAGGAATTGGTCTATAGGTATCAATGGAGCGAGCGATTTCTTCCGCATCACGGATAACACTGTCGGTGTAGCCCGCCTGACAATCTTGAACAACGGCCGCGTCGGCATCGGGACAAACGCGCCTGATCAAGTTTTCTCGGTCAACGGTGACGCCAGCAAACTCGGGAGCGGATCCTGGCTGGCTTTTTCGGATGAGCGCCTGAAGAACATCAAGGGCCGGTTCAACAGCGGATTGAAAGCCGTCATGCAGTTACAGCCGATTCGTTATGAGTACAAGCCTGACAATGCGCTCGGCCTTAAGTCCGAAGGAGAACACGTTGGCTTTGGCGCTCAGGCTCTGCAAAAGATCATTCCGGAAGCGGTGACCAGGAACGCGGCCGGCTATCTGATGGTAAACAACGATCCGATCATCTGGACGATGCTTAACGCGATCAAGGAACAGCAAAAGGAAATTGCGGATCTAAAAGCAGAGGTTCAGAAGTTACAGGCGGCCCCGCACCGGCGGAGGAGATAGAAGCACCATCCTGAAAAAATCACAAGAGGCGCAACAGCACGGGAATTCGTTTTCATGCTGCTTGCGCCTTTTGTGACTAATTCTTTTGTGACATCCCTGGCGGAGCCGCATTCCATCCGCTGCCAGGTTACTCCCCGCCTTCGGTGGCCAGATTCCGAAAGTCTTTCAATTCCAGTGCACGTTTCTTTATCACTTCCAGGCGCGCGTCAATACGCATTGGGATATACATCGTGCCGTCCAGCGTATCGTAGATGCTGTCGATAAACTTGAATTGCAGATCCCGATACTTGATCCATTCAAGCTCCGCCAACCTGAGCGTTTCCTTTGGCGCCGGCTTCAGGGCTCGCATCAGTTCGCCATAATTCTTGTTCAGCTCTTTATCCCACGCCGCATAAGCCTTGTCGGTACACTCGACCATGCCGGCCGTCGAGCCGTTCTTATCAATGCAAGCCTCGAGCGCTTTGTCGATGGGGTGTTGGGTTTGTTCCTGTGCGATTGAGACGGTTGCCAACAGCAGAGCAGAAATCAGGGCCGGAAATAGTTTTGTCATAAGATGCCCTCAGACGGTTATGGGGCGGTCGCCCGCTAGTTTACGAACCTGCGTAATTGCACACTGATCGCGAAACCGATCGCGATGAACGTGGCGAGCACAGAAGAAAGGCCGGCGCTCATCAAAGGCAGCGGCACGCCGATCACCGGCAAGAAGCCCAGCACCATTCCCACGTTAATGAAAATTTGAAAGATGAGTCCGCCGACAATCGCCATGATCACCAGCATGCCGGTACGGTCGCGCGAACGCCGGGCGTCGGTAATTAAACGGGTCAGGAGCAGGGCGTACGATGCCAGCAGCAACAGACAACCCACGAATCCCGTTGTTTCTGCCGTAACCGCGAAGATAAAGTCGGTGTGGGGCTCAGGCAAAAACTTCAGACTGCTTTGCGAATACTCAGAACCACGAGCGCCCATCAAGCCGCCTTCGCCAACTGTGACCATCGATTGCCAGGTATGATAACCGTATCCGCGCTTGTCGGCGTTCTCGGGGTCGAGGATTACATTGATGCGCTCAAGTTTATATCCGTGAAGCAACCCGGTCTTCACGCCCACCGTATAAAAGAGTGGTGCCCCTGCAATGCACCCGACGAGCACTGCCGCGACAACCCACATCCGCATTGATGAAAGAAAGAGCACGATGGCCAGCAGCGGGAGATAAGTGATTGATTGACCCGTGTCAGGTTCCAGCAGAATCAAAGCCATCGGCACGCCCAGAATCACGCAACCGGTGAACAGTTCTTTCCAGGTCAGCAAGCCGCTGCGATGTTTTCCAAAATACCTTGCCAGCATCAGGACCACGGGGATTTTCACAAACTCAGAAGGCTGGAACTGTCCCAGCGAACCGGGCAACCTGATCCAACAGCGCTGGCCGTTAATCTTCATCCCGATTCCAGGTATCAGCACGATGACGAGCAAAACCAGGCCCAGCGCGTAAAGGAAAGGAGCGAGTTCAACCAGGCGGCGATAGTCGCTGAAGGCAATGGCCAGCATCGCCACCAGTGCGATGCCCAGACCAATCAACTGTTTCTGCCAGTAAGTTTCGGTGGGTTGCGCGTTATGAATCTCCCATGCGCCAAAGCAAACAATGGCGATAGCCAGCACGGCGATCAGCCAATCGAAGTCCCTTAGGCTGCGTCTTTGAATAATGGCGACCATAAGTCAGTAAGCTGTAGAAGTAGACAGGAGTAAGCAGGGAACGTTCTTCAGCGAATCCTCAATGCGACACTGTTTTTCGGCTCATCCTGCTGCGGCCGGGTCTTCTTATAGTAGACGTCGTAGATGGCGCGAACTGCCGGCGCAGCGTGCGCGGCGCCGAAACCCGCATTTTCGATTAGCGCAATGACTGAAATCTCAGGTTTGTAGGCCGGCGCGTATGAAACAAACCATGAATGGTCTTTGTTTGCGCCGCTGTCTTTGCCCAGCCCGACGACTTGCGCGGTGCCCGTCTTGCCCGCGATGTCGAATCCGGCCATCTTAATGCTGGCGCCGGTACCGCCGTTGTTGACCACACCCCACATGCCATCGACAACAACTTTGTGTTGCTCTTCCGGAATCGGGAGGATTTTTGGATTAGGTCGCTGCGGATCCGTTGGTTGAAAACCGCGGGACGGACGGTAGTCAGCCTCGCCCGGTTGCCCAATTGGCCGCAACTCCTTCAGCAAATGCGGTATGTAGAGTTTTCCGCCCATCCCCGCTCCGGCAACCGTCCGCAACATCGTAATCGGTGTGACGATGTCGTAAACCTGGCCGAAAGAAGAATAGACGGTGTCAATATCGCGCCATTCCGAATCGCGCGGGTTCATCTTTGCTTTCAACTCAGGCGACGGTGTGTAGTTTAGACTCTCATGCGGCAAATCGATTCCGCTGCGACGGTTGAGATCGAACTCGTCAACCATCGCCATGATCCCGGTAATGGTCATCTTCAGTCCGAGGCGATAAAAATATCCGTCACATGATTTCGTGATGGCCGTGCGCAGGTCCGGAGTGCCATGATTGCCCATGCAGCGCGTGAACTTATTGCCGATCTGGATACCGCCGCCACAGACGAGGCTTGACTTGTCGATTGTGATTACACCTTGCTGCAGTCCGGCCACAGCCATGGGGATTTTCCAGGTAGAGCCGGGCGGGTATTTGGCCTGAATTGCGCGATTAAGCAAAGGGGTCTGGGGATCGTTCAGTAGCGCGGCATATTCCGCGCGCCCGGCCTTGGTCGTAATACGTTGCGAGAAGAGGTTAGGATCAAACGTGGGATACGAGGCCATCGCCATGATCTCGCCGTTGTTTGGATCCATTGCGACAATTACGCCTCGCTTGGTGGCCGACTTTTGCAACTGTTCTTCCGCAGCTTGCTGCAAATCGAGATCAATAGTTGTAACCAAATCCTGTCCGGGCTCCGGCGGCACCACTTCAATCTCTTTTTGAATATGTCCGCGGCTGTCCACGATGACCTTACGATAACCCTCGCGACCGCGCAGGTAGTCGTCGTAAACCGCCTCCAGCCCATTTTGCCCGATGATATCGCCGGGTTTGTAGTGCTTGTCTTTATAGCGGGGCTCTTCGAGCTGTTCGGGACTGATCTCCTGCACGTAACCCAGCACGTGGGCCAGCATGCCGTTGGCCGGATAACGCCGCTGGGGAGTTTGCTCGACCCGCAGCGCCGGCAGCTCCAATTGATGAGCGTCTACCCAGGCAATATCAGTCTGCGAGGCGCCGGCTTTAATAAGTATCGATTCGAAAGCCGGCTGTGACTTCACCTGGTCAAACCGCTCGCGCAAAATCTCACCGTCAATTCCAAGTCCTTCGGAAAGCGGCTTTATTAGTGAAGCACGGTCGATGCCTTTGGTGTCTTCGCGCGAGAGAATCACGCTGTAGATCGGTCTCGAGTCAACCAGCAGATGTCCGTTACGATCGAAGATCACGCCGCGGGGCGCCGGGATGGGCAGCAGCCGGATCCGCTGGTTCTCGGCAATCTCAGCATAGCGCCAGCCGTTGATGATCTGAAGCAGGTAAAGCCGGACCCCGAGCACGCCCAGAAGCACCAACACCAACGCCTGAATCAGACGCAGTCGCCCGCGCAGGTTTTGTGAATCGTCAACGAATTTCATCTGCTTCTTCTGCGCGGCCCGCCCGAGCCACCGCGAGCCACGCGGCGACGAATCGTGAATTGACGTCGCTGCCGGGCCTTGCCACTAAAATAAGAATCGTAAACATAAAGTACGACGGTGCCGGCAATCGTTGTGGCGACCAGTTTATATGACAGAGACTGAATAAACGGCATCGGTGGTTTCTGCCCGAGCAATCGATGCATGCCTACATAGACAAGATTGTCCATCAGACTTGCACTTGCCAGAACAGGAATGCGCAACAGGGTCGTGTCCAGCATAACGCGAGATGCGAAAAAATAGACGGCGTAAGCCGTCAACACGTTCGAAAAGCCACCGGCGCCCAACAAAGCGGGCGGACCACTGATGATATCGGTAGCGAGTCCCGCGGCTGCGGCCACGATCAGGGCCTGGAGGGGTTCGCGTTGGAGCGCGAAGTAGACGACCAGGATCAAGACGAGGTCAACATACGCCAGCGGCTGCCAAACGGCGCGCAGTGCCGATTGCAAAGCGATCGCTACTACTAACAGTATCGCGATTGTCAGTTGACGCATGACCGAAAAAGTGAGCAGTTAGCAGCAGGTGGCGATCGCAAGCTGTTTCCAATCTCCCGGGATCGCGGCGAAACCTTTGGCGCGGTAGCCATCGAATGATCGAAGCCTACTGCTCACTGCTTACTCTTCTTATCCACGTTGGGGAGCGCTTGATCGGATTCCGTGCGTTGGGGCGGGCGATACATCAGGACGGCGACCTCTTTCAACCGCTCCAGTCCCGCGCCCGGACGAATATGAATAACTTGTGCCTGTGTCGCCGAGCCCGGTCTCACCTCGACTACTTCCCCCACGTTGTAGCCCGGCGGATAGATCGCATCCTGGCCAGTAGTCGTGACACTGTCCCCCAGTTGCACTTTTTCCATTCCGGAAACATAGCGCATTTCCAGTAGACCATTTTCCCCCATGCCCTTGACTGAGCCGAGAGCGCTCGATTGACCAAGTTGGCCGACAATGGCTCCGGCTCCGGACTTCTCGTCGGTCACGAGCATTACCTGCGCGCTCCACGGACTCGTCGATACGATGCGACCCACAATCCCTCCAGAGGTGACGACCGGCATGTTAACGTCGACACCTGACCAACGACCTTTGTCGATCGTAACGCTGTCGAACCACATTGAAGGATCGCGAGCTATCACACGCGCCACAACGGTCTGGTAGTTGCTCTTTTCATTCAGCTTGAAGAGCTTCTCCAGCCGTTCAGCTTCAGCCGCGCGCTCGCGAGTGTCGCGCAGCTCAGTCTGCATCTGATCGATTTGCCGGTGAAGTTGCTGGTTCTCAGTCGAAGCACGGCGCAGTTCGCCGAAATTTCCGAATAGACTACCCATCCAATTTCCGACGCTCGAGGCTCCCTGTTGGATCGGATAGGTTATGGTTTGGGCCATCGACCGAATCTTTCGTTGTTTGGTGGCGTCGTCGCGCGCGTCATAGGTCATCAACGCGAAATTCAGCGCCAGTAGTCCAAACAGCCACCACGGGGCGCGTTGGCGAATTTCTCTGTGGGTGCGAATGGCGGCCATGAATTCACTGCCAATTGCCCATTGCCGATTGCCAATTTGTTCCAATCGCAAATCGGCAATCAGAAATCGGCAATGTCTTTAGGTTCCGCTCGTCAAAAGGTTCCGCTCGTCAAAAGGTTCCGCTCGTCAAACTATTGTCCCACTTCACCCGCTTGAGCAAGTCGAAGTCTGAGAGCATCTTGCCGGTGCCGAGTACCACCGAGGCCAGCGGATCTTCGGCCACCGAAACCGGCAGGCCGGTCTCGATCGAGAGCCGCTTGTCGAGGTTCTTCAACAGCGCGCCGCCGCCGGTAAGGACAATGCCTCGCTCAACGATGTCGGCTGAGAGTTCGGGCGGTGTTCGTTCCAGGGCGACCCGCACCGCGTTGATGATCGTAGATACGGAATCAGCGAGCGCCTCACGAACCTCTTCGTCGGTCATGGTAATTGTCTTGGGAATGCCTTCGATCAGATTGCGACCGCGTACTTCGAACGAGAGTTCTTCATCCAGCGGAAACGCCGAGCCCAGTTCGATCTTGATCGCCTCAGCCGTGCGCTCGCCGATCAGCAGGTTGTATTTTCGCTTGATGTACTGGGTGATCGCTTCATCCATCTCGTTACCCGCCACCCGCACCGAACGTGAGTAGACAATGCCGCTCAAACTGATCACCGCGATGTCGGTGGTGCCGCCGCCAATGTCCACGACCATGTTGCCATGCGGTTCAGTGATCGGCAGCCCCGCGCCAATCGCCGCGGCCATCGCTTCTTCCACCAGATAAACTTCAGAGGCTTTCGCGCGATAGGCAGAATCTTCCACCGCGCGACGCTCGACCTGTGTAATCTCAGACGGAATGCCGATCACCACGCGCGGGCTGACCCACGTCTTGCCGTTGTGGGCCTTGCGAATGAAGTGCTGCAACATCTTCTCAGTCACTTCAAAATTCGCAATCACGCCGTCCTTCATGGGACGTATAGCGACGATGTTGCCCGGGGTGCGGCCCAGCATCTCTTTCGCGTCGCGCCCCACGGCTTCAACGGCGTTCGTCACCTTATTAATGGCCACGATCGAAGGTTCAGAGACGACAATGCCACGGCCCTTTGCGTAGACCAGAGTATTGGCAGTGCCTAGATCAATCGCCAGGTCGCTGGAGAAAAGACTAAAAATAGATTTGAAAAAAGCCATCTGAGAAAAACTTTCCTGACTGTAAAATGGAATTCGCCTGAAGATCTGAGCGGTCAATCTCGGCGCTGGTTAACGCTGCGAGATTTCGCGAAGCCGGCTGGCAAATCCGCAAACAACTAACCGAAGCAGAACCAGCTAACAAGATACAACGATCCGCGCGCTAAACGCTATCACGAAATTAACTTCTCGCCGGGAATTCTCTGAAATAGTGGTGACCCAACCAGAGAAGGCTCCGCGTCGCCGTCTTTGTGCACCGTTTCAGAGGTCGCGGTGACCCGGATGCAGTTCTTATTAGCAGCCTTTGCCTGGTACATCGCCCGGTCGGCACAGGCAACTAGTTGCTGTGGAGACAACGCATGGTGGGGAAACACCGCGATACCGAAACTTGCCGTTAATGAGAATCTCAAGCGCCGGCCGCCGGTAAACCGGTGGGCCTCGATCTTCATGCGAATACGCTCGGCGACCTGGACGGCTTCATCTATTCCCGTCTCTGTCAGAATCAGCACGAATTCGTCGCCACCATAGCGCACGACGCAATCCGTATCGCGCACTGATGGCAGGACCACGGCGGCGATTTCCATCAATGCATGTGAACCAGCCAGGTGTCCATGCAGGTCGTTGATTTGTTTGAAATCATCGAGATCAAGAAACAGCGCCGCGACGTTCGAACGATAACGCCGCGCGCGCTTGATTTCGTTTACCAGAAACTGACGCAGATAGCGCGCATTGCGCAAACGGGTGAGATCGTCGGTCAGCGATAAGCGCTCAGCCTCGGCGATGCGCACCGAATTTGAAAGCGCCGCCGCGATGGGAATCGTCAGCGTAGTAAGTAAGGCAGCTTCCGATCGCGAGAACAATCGCGCGTCCGATCGAATTCGCGCGCCTTCCAGCACGCCCACGACCCTCTCTCCGCTGACGAGTGGCAGGGCGATAACCCGACGACCGTTTTCAGTCTTGCGGATGGTTTCAATTCTGGTTGTCGCTTCGTATGCGGCGCTGGATTCCGGTTCGGCTGGTGGCTCAACGTCGTCGAGCAATTCGCGTTGCCACTCTTGATCGAATAGCAAAGCTCCGGCAGCAGCAAACTTGCGGCCGGCCAAAGGTTCAAACTTCACTGCCTCAGCGTTACTGTTCGGCGTAACCAGAAATATGGACCACCGATCAGCGGTGACCAATCGGGCGACTCCGGCGAGCACGGCCAGGCCGGCTTCCTTCTGATCCGAGGCGAGATGAAGTGAGGCGAGCAGCGCGAATGCTCCGCGCAGGTGTTGAGTGCGAACGGATCTTGGCAGCGAAAAAGCGCGACTGTCCCGCACGGGTTTGAAACCCTCCGGCAATTTCAGTTCTCCGGTACCCACGACGTCTTCGACTTGCCTTAGCAGCGCGGGCAACTGTGGCGGACTATCGGCGATGGCCCGAAATCCGAGGCGCTTCAAGGTTTGATTGTCCGGCCTGGCCGGACCGCCCCTGCCGGGCCCGTGCAACTCTCGGCGGCAAGCTACCAGCGAGACGCGCGGCCATAACTCCTTCACCCGGTGTACGACCAGACGCAGGCCCTGGGGATTTGCCCGAGGTAGAATCTCGTAAAGAACGGCCAGCGGAGGCGCTGAGTTTGCCGGGTACACTTCGACCAACTCGCCCGTTTCATTCAGGTCGTGGACCAAAACCGAGATACCTGCGGCAGTCAGGCTCTCAAATAATTCCATCGCGGGCACCGTTTCGGCGTCCGCGAGCAATATGACCTGCTTGTTCATCCGGCGGCCTGGTCCTCCAAGGTTGCGTGACTATCAGTTGAGGATCCTTTGTTTGCCGGGGCCGTGGCATTCCGTGAGATCTATTCTGCGACTAGCTTGTTCTGGTGAGCGCGACGCGGTACTGAGTACTGTTACCCTGTGAATCGGAGGCTTCGATTGTCACTTCCCGCGTTCCTGGTGGAGCATTAATTTGAATTTGGAAGATACCATCGCCGGCGGCCGCTGCTTCGCGACCTGAGACGCGTACGCTGGTTCCGGGTGAAGTTGCGCCGCGAATGATATAGACGTTGCCGCCGAGGTAGACAGCCGACAGGTTCGACACCAGCACGGCCGCCGTGTTGGCACCGGGTGTGGTGACGAGAAACTTGAGCGGCTCACTCCATTCACTTGTCTGGCCCGAAGATGCCGTGGCGCGAATCCGCCAGAAGTATGCTCCCGGGCGCAAGTCGCTGGCGTTGAACTGGGTCACCACCAATTGATCGCGCTCAATAACTTTTCCGGAGGGAACAAAAAAAGGCGAAGTCGCAACCTCCACCCGATAGTAGGAGGGCACGCCCGATTGCGGCTTTTGCCAGCGCAACGCAACGCTCGCCGAACCGCTGCCGCCCGCGAGAATTTTTTCCAGGTCATGCGGCTGCAACGGTTGGGGCACATCCAAGAGGCGCTGGGGCTTTGAAATCGTTCCCGATTGATTGACGGAAACATACTCGCCGCCTTGCAGTGAGAGGCGCTCGCCGATGCGATTAGTGCTTTCCACCGTACCACTGTTGACGCGAATCTCTTCCGTGCCTTCCGGGTTGACACCAAAGCTGGCCGCGGTTTGCCCACTGATCTGATTCTGCGTCCGTGGCGTCTCGATCACATTCTTATTGTCTTCGCTCTGTGGCTGCGTCCGCACCAGCATCTGACCGCTATCCACTACTACGTGAACATTGGAACGCTTGCCGTCTTCAGCGCTGGCGTTATCGCGAATGATGATTGTGCTGTTGGGCCTGACTACGACCGTGGAGCCATCGGCCATGCTGATGCGCGCGCGTCCATCGGCCTGCGTCTGCACCGTGTCGTCGGGATAAAGCTGGACATCATTATTGGCAAGGACTACTTGTCGAGTGGCAGCGCGAATCACTCGCACATCGCCTTCGAAAGACATGAAGCGCGCACCCGCCAGCGGATCAGAGTGCAGGGCCACGTTCTTGAGCGGGTTGCCATACTTCCAGACATACACCACCGCACCGGCGGCCATGACACACAAAACCAGGATCGACGCCGCGGTATAGACGGCGCGCTTTTGAATGATCCACCAATCGATCTCGAAGTGGCTGACTTTAGTTGCCATCAGTCCTTTTCATTGGAAGTGAAGATGAAGCGCCGGGGGGTGGCCAAACTCTGCCAACACAGATTAACACACGACTACAGAGGCGTTCAAGAGGCTTGTTTTATTCAGGTTTATTGCGATATGAGCGGGCCGGCGGTTGGTCTCAGCCTTACATAGATTGGATTTGAGATGATCCATGGTTGGCCTGTAACGGGCGCGGGAAGCCAGTCGAGGCAGGCTTCGACTCGATAAACGCCAGGCGAACTGACCGGGAAGTCCGCGGTCGGGCCGGACTTTTGATCGATCACATTTCCGTCTTTCAAGAGCACGAACCGAGTATTCAGCGGCGCGCTGGCTTTCAAACTCAGTCCATTCACCAGATCGATCTCGTCTCCCTGGATCTTCGGTTCGGCGCCAATGGCCGCGAAGCTGAACCCTTTAGCGTCTCCGAACAGATCAAACGACAAGTAACAATGGCCGAGCGCAATTGCTTCGAGCAGAGACTCGCGACTGAGTCCCCTGTCTTTCTTAATCAGTACGTGCGTACGCACGGTGCGAAAACTTCTTTCATAGGGATCGAGCTTGACGCCGAGCAATTGTTTACCTGAAGCATCATTCACACTGACGCCGACATTCGAATGAGCATCGTTGCCGGCGATTGCTGTCAGTTTGCGATTGCTGGCAGAGATGGCGTCGTCCCAACGCTTCAGGTTCTCTGTTGGCCGGGCGAAAAAATTCGCGAACATTAGTTCCGGATAGCGGCCGTAAGACCAGAGCCCATCAAAGAACATTACGACCGGATTGATCCGGCGCGTGTTGGTGAAGAGATTGTACACTTCGACTCCGTCAACGGAATTTGATTGCCAATTCGCAGAGTCAGTCGGATAAGCCGCGAAAGCGAGACCGCCGGCGGCTCGCTGCTTATCGACAAGCTCCTGCGTTGTTTGCGAGCCGGCAGAGGCAGCGTTCGGTGAACCAGGAATCAACAACAATCGATCACCATTGGAAGTCGGCACCTCGTTGCCATTGATGAACAAGACGCCCGCGTGCACTCCGCTCAGGGTCATCGCCGCAGTGTCGAAGTCCTGCTGCGGATGCTCTGTCATGATCACGAAATCAAGTTGGTTTGCTTTGGCAGCCGAAATTAGCTCGGCAAAGTTTCCCGTGCTGTGCCCGCCCAGGGAAGAATGAACATGAATTACGCCCTGGTAGTCGATAAACTCGCTTTCAGTTGATTGAGGAACCCGCTGTGAGGCGAGTTGCTGAATCGTTCTGCGGAGACGGCTGAGGCGGTAACGACGATAGGCAAAGGGAAGCTGAGACACCACCAGCATTCCCAGTACCACAATCAGAATCTTCCGCTTCATAGATAGAGCGCCGACATCTTGCCGGCGGTTCGCGAGCATCCTGCTCGCGAGTTCGCTGCGAACAATAAGACCCGGCAAGATGCCGGTGAACAGCAGGCAGGATGCCTGCGCTCCGATCAATCTTCAAAATCGACTTTGGCCATGAGGTCGGTGATGCCGCGACCAAACTCAACCACCTTAACGTGATCTGGATGAATGGTGTAGGCGTCCAGGACCGCGCGATCCCGAAAGACTGCAACCAGGCCAGTGTCGTAAGACCGGGGCGAGTGCAGTGTGTCGAAACCGACCGACAGACTTTCAATTCCCGGAACCACGGAACCGAGCGATCGCAAGCGCGCCACGTGATCATCGCGGGTCGCTTGCGCGGTGTCTGCGCGATATTTCCAAACTACGATGTGGGTCAGCATATTTTGTCTCTCTGCGTTGGAATATTGTTCGTGGCACAGACTTCAGTCTGTGATTACACCCCCCCACGTCACAGACTAAAGTCTGTGCCACTGTTCATTTCAAAAATCGATCGAACCATGACAGCGTTCGCTCCAATGCATCGACGCGATGCTTTGGCTCGCGCAGGCCGTGACCTTCGCGCGGATAACGCACCAGCACAGTTTCCACGCCGCGACGACGGAGCGCCATGTACATCTCTTCGGCCTGGGTTATGTGCACATCATTGTCCTGTTCACCGTGAATGAACAGCGTCGGCGTCTGTGCTTGTCTGACGTAGCGCAACGGCGACCACTGCCACAACAAATCATAGTTGTCCCAGGGAAAGCCACCAAACTCTGCGTGAATCAAGTCCTGGTAAAGAGAGGTCGAATAGAAGCTGACCAGGTTACTGACACTGGCGGCCGAGACTGCGGCCTTGAAGCGCGGAGTCTGCGTGATGATCCAGTTCGTCATAAAGCCACCGTAACTGCCACCGGTCACTCCGAGGCGGCCGGCGTCGATCCACGAGTAACGGCGCAGCGCTTCATCGACCCCGGCCATTAGGTCCCGGTAATCGCCGCCGCCCCATTCGTTGAGGGTGCCGTCGGAAAATTTCTGGCCATAGCCGCTCGAGCCGCGCGGATTGAAATAGAGCACGGCGTAACCGCGCGCCGCGTAAACCTGGAAGGTGGGATTGAAAGCATAGCCATACATTCCATGCGGTCCGCCGTGGACGCTGAGGATCATCGGGTACTTGCGATCCTCGCGCCAACCGGCGGGTTTCATCAGCCAGCCCTGGATGGTCATGCCGTCGATGCTTTTGAACGTGATCTCCTGGGGCTCGACAAGCGATGAAGATCGGGCGGGAAGATCATTGTGCGAACTCAATCTCTGTCCAACCGCAGTTATTTCTGAAGACGCCCGGCCAGGCGACGTGCCGGAATGAGCAATCCATAGTTCGGTTGGATGATGCGCATCGCTTATCGTAAAGGCGATTGTAATAGCCGAGATTCCTTCATTCGGAAGGTTACTGACCGCGAATGGAGCCGCCGTGAAACTGGTTGCTTGAAATGGATAAGCTTGCACCGTGAGCGCGGCAATTTGGTTTGACTCTGGAACAAGGCGGTCAAAGAGAGCGCGAGTGAAACCACTTTCGGTCCTCACTCCGTAGATCAATGTCTGGCCCCGATCACCGGCAAGAAAGAAGATATTGCGATTATCGCTGGACCAGCGCGGAGATCGAGCACGCCTGTCCAATGCCGAGGTAAGTTCTCTGCCGCCGCCGCCGCCCGCCGCCTCGGTCACCCAGACGTGAGTATCTTCCGCAACGCTGTCGATGGTCGTCACCTCGCGCTTCGTGGCTGTATAAGCGATCCATTTTCCATCGGGCGACCATGCGGGTTCGTATTCGCAGCCGGCGGTTTGGGTGATCTGACGCACTTGACCCTGTAGATTGGTGGCAAAGATATCCGAGTTGTTGTTGGCGTCGGGATCGGTTTGGTGGTTGGAGATGAAAGCGATTTCGTCACCCCCTGGGCTAAAGCTCAGCGCGTGATCATAGAACGGACCCGAAGTGAGTTGACGCGGTTGGGGCTGGTCAACATCCGTGAGCCACACATGCGTGCGCAAACGATCAGAGAACGAAGTGCGCGACTTATATTGAATCCGATCTATCACGCGCGGATCGTCGCTCGTACTCGAGCCGTCAGGGGAATCACGATCAGCCTCTTCGCTCGCCGAAACGTAAGCGATCATTTTCGAGTCAGGCGACCAGGCGAAAGACTCGCCCGCGTAAGTGATGAAGAAGTTTGTCTCTCGGACAGCGGCGACGAACCGGGGAATCCGCCGCTCGGGGCCAGACACCCAAATTCCGTGTTGTCCATCATGCGTGGAAAGAAAGGCGATGCTCTTGCCGTCCGGCGACCAACGAGGATTCGTAGCATTCCAGCCCTGGGCCAGCAACGGTCGCGCGGTCATTCTCGGCAGGTCCCAATTGCGACGTTGCTCAGGTTGGCGGCTCGTCGGTTGAACATTAGAGAGTCGTTCGCCCGCGCGAACCAGCCACAGGGTGCTAACTGTCTGATCGCCTTCAGTCGTGGAAACTGTGTAAACGATCCAGTCGCTGTTGGGCGATATCTGCGCGTCGCCGACGTTGGCGATGCGCAGAATGTCTATCGGCGCCATGGGGCGACGCTGGGCGCGAACCGAAGGCAAATGCGAGACGCTCAGGGTGCTGAACAAAAGGACGCTGACTATCGCTTTTCGAATTTGGTTCATTCTAGTGAATTCCAAAGTAGAGAGGGCCGGGCCATCGGGTTGCGGCTTAGCCGCCGCACAGTGCGGTGAGGCTTGCCTCACCGGCGCTCATATTTTATGAGATGGAGGCTATGCCTCCCCGCATCAACTCGGAGGCGTAGCCTCCTAAACATAATTAGATCCAACCACGGTAAGCCGGAGGCTTACCGCACTGTGCTGCGGCAAAGCCGCGCCGTGTTAAGTCATTAGAATCCTGCTAATACCTTTGCAACGTCTGTAATCGAAAGAGTCGTGACCGCCTACGAAAGCAGTTTCAATTGTTCGTTAAGTAACTCCCAAACCTGCTTTACGTGTCTCTCGGTCGTGCGGATATTTCCGATCGAGAGCCGCAGAGTAAGTTTGTCATTCAATTTCGTGTGCGAAAGGAAAGCACGGCCTGTGGCGTTGAGGCCGTGCATGATCGCTTCGTTGAGCACGTCGAGCCGCTTTGCCTGAACTTCTTCAGTCTCGCCTGCAGCCGTAGGGTGCGCGCGAAAGCACACCAGGGCAAATGGCAGTGGCGCCATCAACTCCCAGTCCGGTGATTCTTCAATCCAGGACGCGAACAATTTTGCCAGGCGGCAATGCTCGCGAATGCGCGCCGCGAGTCCATCGTGACCAAAATAGCGAATGATCATCCACAGCTTCAAAGCGCGAAAGCGACGGCCAAGTTGCACACCGTAATCCGATCCGCTGCGCACTTTCTCCTGCTCAGGCGTGCGCAGATACTCCGGCACGAGAGAAAAAGCGCGCCTTAGCAAATCCAGGTGGCGGCAATAGAGCACCGAAAGATCGAAAGGTGTGAACAGCCACTTGTGAGGATTGAGCACCAGTGAATCCGCGCGGTCACAGCCGGCAAGGATGTGCTGCATTTCCGGGACGATGGCGGCCGACCCTCCATAGGCAGCATCGACGTGCAACCACAGCGCGTGCTTTTCACAGATTGGAACGATTGCTGGAACTGGATCGATGCTGGAAGTTGAAGTCGTGCCCACGGTCGCAACTACGCAAAAGGGAAGGAAGCCGTTGCGCTTGTCTTCGACGATCGCTGCAGCGAGGGCGTTCGGGTCCATGCGAAACTCGCTGTCGGTCGGAATCTTGCGTAACCCGCGTTGACCCAAACCAAGCGTGATAATTCCTTTGTCGATCGAAGAGTGGGCCTGCTCGGAGGCGTAGACGCGCAAGAGCGGCAGATCCTTCCGTCCGCTCATGCCTTCTTCCCGGATGCGCATCTCGACGCCTTCGCGCGCGGCCGCAATCGCATGCAGGCTCGAAACCGAAGCAGTGTCGTAGATGAAGCCGCTCATGCCGGCGTCGAGGCCGAGCATCTGACGCAGCCAGTCGAGGGTAACTTCCTCCAATTCGGTAGACGCCGGAGACGTGCGCCAAAGCATCGACTTTACATCGAACGCTGCGCTCAATAACTCGCCAAAGATTCCCGGCGCTGAAGTTGAGGTAGCGAAGTAGGCGAAGAATGAGGGGTGGCTCCAGTGCGTAAGAGCGGGAACGATTAATCGATCGACATCGGCCAAAATAGCTTCCATCGACTCGCCGTTTTCGGGTGCCGAAGGGGGCAGTTGAGCTTTCAGATCTCCGGGTTCAATCTGAGCCAGCACCGGCAGTTCTTCGATGTGCTCGAAATAATTCGCAATCCAGTCGACAATCTCGTGGCCGAAGCGACGAAATTCGTCGGCGGACATGTCGCCGGTTACAGGAGCGACTTCACCGGAGCTCTCTTTCGGATTTGCCATCGGCTTTAAGAACTTATCAACTGAGGCTCAACGGCTTCGAGCATCCGCTTTCCGTGAATGACGGCGGCGACGGTCACCGTTTGTCCCTGAACGCGATAGATGATTCGATAGCTATAGACGAAACGCTCTCGCAAAGACTCGTCTTCGAATTCCGGCACCACGCGGCCTGCAAAAGGAAATCGCCTAAGCGTTCTGGTGACGCGGATTATTTTCGTGACGACGGCTGATGCGTGGACCGTCGAATCGCGAGATATAGGAAGCAATGGAATCGACGTCGTCGAGCGCTCGCGGTGACCAGATTACTCGGTCAGCCATTTGCCCAACCGCGCCTCAGCTTCTTCCTGGGGAATAGCCCTTTCGGTTTCTGCCGCTTCGAGTCCGTTGCGGACTTTTTCCAGCACGAAGAGATGATACTGAATATCCTCAAGCGAGCAGTCGTTGGGCAACTTGCCTAGCAACTCTTCGACTTCTTCTTTGGCAGTCGCCATAAATAGCTCCTTGTACAACTTTGGTGTCGATATTATAGCCAACAACTAAGGTGTGCGCATTCTTTGATTGCCTAAAATCCCAAAGGCTGCAGCGGCCTTGGTGATGTGCCTTCAAAGAACCAACTCGCGCCCACGCGCAGACGATGATGCCAGGTCGGCAGACGCGCGGTGTACATGGCAAAGCGCGCTTGGCGGGCCAGCGGACCGCCGATCACTTTACCGGCCGAGAGCACAGCGGCGTGCTCAGTCCCGAGGCTAACGGCCTCTCCGAGTTCGACGAAGCGTTTGGTCTTTAGATCCTTGCCTTCGATGAACGCGCGAACATTACGCGCGCACAAACCTGATTCCTGGAGCGCGAGCTGGGCTGTTCCCGCAAGGGTCGGTACGACGTCAGGATAAAAAGCCACGTCGCCGAGCGCGAAAACATTCGGATACTCGCGTGTTTGCAGAGTTCGCTCAACCAGAATCAGTCCCCGCCGATCTTTTTCAACCTTGAGGCTCTCGGCCAGCGGACTTACGCGTACGCCGGCGACCCAGACGACGGCTGCGGTCTCCAGTTCGGTCTGCTGCTGACTATGTTCGAGCGTGATTGTGTTTTCGGTCACGCGTACTACGCGCGTCTCTGTATGCACCTCGATCCGGCATTCTCCCAAGGCAGCTTCGACGAACTTGCGAATCTCTTCGCCCATCCCGGGCACCAGGCGATCGGCCATTTCCACTATCAGCACGCGCGGTTCGCCGCGGAGAGCGCGGCGCTTAACAGCGTCGCGCAAGAGGTCGGCCATCTTCGTCGACAGCTCGACACCACTGGCGCCTCCGCCGACAACGGCGAACGTCAGCGCGCTACGCGTATCCTGCGGAGCAGCGTCCGGCTGCACATGATCGAGGGCTTCGGTCATGCGCCGCCGCAAGCGATTCGCGTCGTTCAGTGCGCGGAACGGCAGGGCAAACTGCTCGGCGCCCGGGACGCCGGCATAATTGGTCACGGCGCCTGGCGCCACTACCAGCACGTCATACGAAACTGGTTCGGCGCGGCCGGCGACAGTCACTGAGCGGGCGTCGAGGTCGACATCCGTAACTGCGCCGCGGATGAACCGTACCTTGTCGTTAAGGAGTTCTTTGCAATCGGGTGCGATGTGCCAGGCTTCGACTTCGCCGCTCAGGTACTCATAGAGCATTGGCTTGAACAAAAAATGGTCCTCAGCGTTGACCAGGGTAATCTCCCCGGAACCGTTGAGGTCGAGGGCGGTGAAAAGCCCGCCGAAACCGCCGCCGATGATTAGAATTTTAGGGCTGTTTCGTGTCATAGCTCGCAGATTTGGGTCCCTGCGGTTCGAGCGGCAAATCTTACCAGACAAAGTTTATCGGCGCACGGGTAGTATCAGAAGTTCGACCGTAAGGAAGGGCACCAGGAATCGAGCCTTTGCTTACGCGCGGGCTTCTGACACTTGCGAAAGGGCCCGGCTGGACACTGGCGCGAGCAAAGTGTTAACTTCTGGGTTGTAATTTCAAGTTTTTGCGGTTCGCCATTGTTGTAACAGGGCTTACTGCGGTTCAGGAGGGCCATCTTTAGCAGTGTTAGCAAGAGAAGCGAAAGAAAAAATCGTGACCGACTTTCGGGCACACCAGACGGATACGGGTTCGGCCCCGGTCCAAATCGCGCTGTTAAGCCAGCGAATCAACGAACTTACCGAGCATTTCAAGATTCACAAGAAGGACAATCATTCTCGCCGAGGCCTGTTGAAGATGGTCTCGCAACGACGGAGTTTGCTCGATTATTTGAAGCAGACGGACATCCAGCGTTACCACGAAGTCGTGGGTCGACTGGGATTACGCCGTTAGGTTTCCATCGATCAATTGTTGGACGAAAAATAGAACAAATCAAAGCAAACGAGAGAATCTTCGAGTCTCTGATTTAGAAAAGCACGCGTCTATCGAAGAGCTTGTGCCCGAGCCGAACGTGACGGCGATATAGGGAGCCAGGCGACGCGTGCGGCCTTACAAAATCCGAAGGCGGCAAGAGCTTCACGATCAGGCTCTGCCGCCTTCGCTTTTTTTGGAGTGCGCTGACAGGTCAGCGCTTTTTGAAAGCGGCGACAAGTCGCCACACTCCATGTAACTAACCCAAAGCGCAGCGGATGAGACGTTGCGCGCCTGCCCCAGCGGCGGGCGTCGTCAGAAGGAGACGAACGAAAATGACAGTTAAGAAGTATCTCAAGGAGTCAATTCGAGTGGGTGATCGCGACCTCACCGTGGAAGTTGGTCGGGTGGCCAAACAGGCAGACGGATCCTGTGTGATCCGTTACGGCGACACGATGGTTTTGTGCGCCGCGGTGGGCGCGTCGACAACCCGCGAGGGCATCGACTTTTTCCCGCTCACCGTGGAATACCGTGAAAATAACTATGCGGCCGGACGCATTCCGGGAAACTATTTTCGGCGTGAGGGACGGCCCACCGAAAAGGAAGTATTGACCAGCCGCATGATAGATCGGCCCTGCCGTCCATTATTCACTCCGGGTTATCGGAATGAAACCCAGGTCATAGCGTCAGTAGTCTCGGCCGACCCGGATAACAATCCCGACGTGGTGGCGATCACCGGAGCGTCTTGTGCACTGTATCTTTCAGATATTCCGTTCACCACTCCGATCGCCGGCGCGCGCATTGGTTTGATAGATGGCCGCTACATCGTCAATCCGACTTACGACGAAATCCGCGAATCGAAACTGAATCTGATTGTAGCTGGGACGGAAGAAGCGATCGTGATGGTCGAGGCCGGCGCTCAGGAAGTGTCCGAGGCGATCATGGTTGAGGCGTTGATGCTCGCGCATAAAGAGATCAATCGGCTTTGTCGCTGGCAGAAAGAACTCTATAAAGCTTTGGAGATTCAGAAGCGACCGGTCGAGCCGCCCGTGATAAACGAAGAAGTAATTGCCGAGATCGAGGGCAAGTATGCCGATCGCTTGCGGGCCGCGCTCGACACTTCAGGCCAGGAGAAGCGGGCGAGTTATGCCGCGATCGATGCGCTGAAGAAGGAAGTAGTAGAGGGCTATCCCGAGGACCAGCCGGAGTCGCGCGCGACGGCCAAGAAGGCCTTTGACCATCTCAAGGAAAAGATTTTCCGTGACGATATTCTGAACCATCGCCGCCGGCCGGATGGAAGGCGGTTTTCCGAAATTCGCCCCATTACTTGCGAAGTTGGTTGGCTGCCGCGCACCCACGGCTCGGCACTCTTTACGCGTGGCGAGACGCAGGCGTTGGTGGTCACGACGCTGGGTACGAAAGAAGACGAGCAGTTCATGGACGATATCGAGAAGGGCGAGGTCAAGCGTCGCTTCCTGCTGCATTACAACTTCCCGCACTATTCGGTTGGCGAAGTGGGCCGCTTCGGTTCATCCTCACGCCGCGAAATCGGGCATGGTGCATTGGCGCGGCGGGCCCTTGAGCCCGCGCTGCCTGACGACACCGTGTTCCCGTACACCATCCGCATCGTCTCGGACATAACGGAATCGAACGGTTCATCGTCGATGGCCAGTGTCTGTGGTGGAACGTTGTCGCTGATGGATGCCGGTGTGCCGATGAAGGCTCCGGTCGGAGGCGTCGCGATGGGTCTGGTGATGGAAGGAAACAAGTACGCAATCCTGACCGACATCGCCGGTGCTGAAGATCATTACGGCGACATGGATTTCAAAGTCACCGGCACGGCCGAGGGAATTACCGCGCTCCAGATGGACATCAAGATCGCCGGTGTGAATTCACAGATCATGGCCGAAGCTCTCGAGCAGGCCAAGAAGGGACGCCTGTTCATTCTGAATGCAATGCAACAGGCGCTGGCCGAGCCGCGCGCAGAGATTTCATTGTTGGCGCCGAGAATCATCAAGATCAAGATCAATCCGGATAAGATTCGCGACGTGATTGGACCGGGCGGAAAGGTGATTCGTGCCCTGGTTGAAGAGACTGGCGCAAAGATCGACGTCGATGACGACGGCACGGTTTCGATTGCGACCGCCGATTCGGCCGCGGCTGAGGCCGCCGTCGCCCGAATTCGGGCCATTACGGCCGAAGCCGAAGTGGGTCAAACCTATGTCGGCACGGTGAACCGAATCGTGGACTTCGGCGCTTTCGTCGAAATCTTCCCCGGCACTGACGGACTGCTGCACATCTCGGAAATCGCCGACCGTCGCATCCGCGACGTACGTGACGAGCTCCGTGAGGGTCAGCAGATCATGGTCAAATGTATCGGCAAGGACGGCAACAAGATTAAGTTGTCCCGGAAGGCCGTGCTGAAGGACGAGAACCAGCAGGGTGGCGAAGCCCCGAGTGCTGAGGAAGAAAACTAAGACCCAACTGAAGCGGGCGGCTCTGGCGAAACGCCCCGCCCGCTTCTCTAAACCCGCCTTTAGATTGGGTTAGATCCTTTCCTGAAACTGGAATACCCCCCGCATTAGCTCTGTTTCCCTAACAGGTAAAACAAGCCCACATGGGTTTTGCAGGCTTGTACCCACGGCAGGCTGTCTCCGCTGTGTCTCTGAAATCGAAGAAATTCCAGTTTTGGGACGCATTAATGAAGGGTCAAAGCGCCGTTTGGAAAGTCTTGAGGAGGGAGTTCCTAACCAGATGAGGACTCGAGTATTTCGAACTATTGCGACGTTTATCAGCTTGTTGCTGTTGGTGGCCGTCCCCGCACAAGCCGGTCCAATCAAATTCGCAGATGTCGTGAATGTAATGGGCGACCTGCAAAACGGTGGCCAGCTGCAGCGCATTCGGCTGCGGGCAGTCGCCCAAGATCCGAGCGTATCGGGTACCACGACTACCGCGTCAAAGTCTTCAGCCGCCCCGGTTGTTGCTGAGGGCGATGCCCAATTGGCGTCGTTGTCCAAAGTCTCCGCAGCTGAGGCGCTTGCGCCGACGCTCATAGCGGGAACTGAGGTCGCGCCCCAACAGCCCCAGGGCGACGTTCAGGTGTTCGAGCAGGACAACGTCGATGGGACGATTTGCGACTGTGGCGAGATTCCTCCCGTAGGCGGCGGCTTTCCAAAGTGGCCCTTTCTGGCTTTGATTCCGCTGATCTGTGTGACCGGAGTCTGTACTCATCACCACGAAGAATGCGTCGATTGCACGCCGCCACCTTGCAAGGACTGCAACCAGCCTGTGCCTGAGCCGGCGTCGCTGTTACTGTTCGGTTCTGGAATTGTGGCGCTGACCGCGGGCGCGCGACGTCGTTACGCCAAAATGCGCGCCAGCAAAGAAGCAGCAGCCACGACGGAGGTCTAACGATGAACACGAAAACACTCATGGTTGCCATGCGCCCAAACTCAGCCGTCATCAAAGCCGCGGTCACTATAATGATCGCACTGACCTTCGGTCTGGCGTGCACCTCGACTACTGCCTATGCCAAAAAGAAAAAGGTGAAGTACGGCACGATCGAGATCACGACCAACCCTGGCGGATTTCCCTTGCAGATCGACGGGAAGCCGGAAGGCGACACCTCGACGACGGCTCGCGTGATCGAGCTCGAGCCCGGCCGTCATAACTTAGAAATCTCGCTGCCTCACGGTGGCCGTTGGGTGCGAGACTTTGACGTCGAACGGGGTCGCAAGGTCTGCGTCAATCTTAACTATCATCCGAAGAAATACACCATCACCAAGTCTCCATGCCCCTATCCGGTCAATATCTCAGCGCCGGTAAGCGTTAACGACGGCGACTTGATCACGTTTACGTCTGATGTCGCGTACAGCGGCTCAGGGTCGCTTAATTACACGTGGACGGTTTCGCCATCTGAAGCCAGAATTGTCAGCGGCGCCGGCACTGCTACGATCACGGTAGATTCCACCGGTCTGGGCAGCCAGCGCGTAACTGGAACACTGGTGGTTGACGATGGTTCGGGCGATGCTCTGTGCCACCAACGGGCGCAGGCTTCAACCGATATCACCAACAAGAAGCCCCCCGTGCCTGAGTGCAAACCATTCGACCAGTTTCAATCAGTGGCCTTTGACGATGACAAGGCGCGTTTGGATAACCTGGCAATTGAATTACAGGGTGCTCCTGACGCGCAGGCTTACAT
Organism: Blastocatellia bacterium; assembly: GCA_003168335.1. GTDB lineage: Bacteria > Acidobacteriota > Blastocatellia > Pyrinomonadales > Pyrinomonadaceae > UBA11740. Next base: position 413,119 of record PMSM01000003.1, read on the forward strand.
CATGATCTACGCGGGCCGGACCAGCCGCGCAGGCCAGGCAGATATGCTGGGCAAGCGCACGTCGGACTATCTCGTGAATCAGCGAGGGGTCGATGCGCGCCGGTTTACTATCGTCAATGGTGGGTATCGCGACACCGACTTCATTGAAATCTGGATCTGTCCGCCGGGAGCTAAAACTCCGCAGCCGACGCCGACCGTACAACCGGGCGACGCGCAGCCTGCGCAGGAACGCACCCGGCCCAGAAAACCTCGTCGTGGCGCCGATGACTGAGGTTCGCTCTTAACATTCAGCCCTTGAACGTGGGCCTTCAAAAGCAGGTGACAACGCCCTTTGTTGTCGCCTGTTTTTTCATTTTCCTGGCTGAGATAGGTGAATTGTCTGGTGGGAAGAAGACTCAGGTTGAGATCAACGTTAAGACTCCACAGCAGTAGTCGATCAGGATTGGGTCGAATCGGACTTGGGCTGTTTGCCCGGTCCCAGTAACCTGTGCGAATTGCCCATGCCGGTGAGCTCGTCGAGATTAAGCCGAGTCGCCCCGCCGGCATCTGAATAGAGGGTCGCTTTCCCGGCTCGCCGGTGGCGGAATAGCAACGTGCCGATCAAGCCTCCGAGGCCGAGGCACAAGAGTAGCGAAAGGCCCGAGCTTTTCAGCACGGCTGTCAGGACTCCGGCGGTAGTCTGGGAAATATATCGTTGGAGGCGCGCGGCCAGATGCGGGTCGTCTCCCAGCCATTGCACGACCTGCTGGTACTGGACCTGATCAATCAGTTCGTTTGCGGTCTTTTCATCCGGTGCGTTGAAAACAAAAACCGAATAGTTCCCGACGCGACGATATGCAGTTGGGACCGCCTGGCCCTGGCTTTTCAACTCCTGAATCCTTGCCAGGATGCGCTGGTCGTTATCAACCGAGAACTGCGGCGTCGTGAACTCAACAATCACCAGTTGCGCCTGACCGTAGTTCGCCACTACTGCTTCAGTCCCGCCTTCGAAATTCAACTCGTTGAGGATTGGCTGATTTGTTATCGCGTCTCGAAGCGCGCCAATGTTGACCGCAAAGACGGCACTGCGTTGAGCTGTCTGCCACTCAGGAAGATGTTTGACCAGGACTGGAATATCATCCTCGCCTTTGTCCAGGGTCGCAGCGAGAAGTCGCGCGAGATCAATTGCCGGCTGCGGATTATTCTTACTTTCATTCGTCACGCGCGCAAAGGTCTGCCCACTGAAAAACATGACGCTGCGCGCGCCAATCAAGCTGGCTGTGCCCACATCGCCAACACGTAAGTCTTGCGAGCCTGCCTCGGCTTGCATCTTCTTCGCAGCCAGGGTGAGCATTGAATAGGCACCGGAATCACCCTGTAGTCTCACCATCTCAACCAGGAACTTGTCGCCATCGGCAGATAAATATTCAGTTTCCGCACCCAGAAAGGGTGACGCATTATTTGGGTCGGAGTTAGGAGCAAGAAACCCCGGCTGCAGGTCGCCTTCTTTTGAGAGCGTGACCAGCGCCCGCATTGTTGGGAGTTGATGAAAGCCGCCCAGATCCAAAGGAAACATCGCGACAACCTTCGGCGAGGGCGGCTCAGAGCGGGTCATCGCAGCTCCCGACAAAACCAGCACTGCGGCGAGCGAGAACGCGGACAGAGTCTTGGTTGACTTGGTAAGATGACGCAGACGCATGTCCTTGCTTAGACCCCGACGCCCCAACAAATGTTTCCTGCGTTCCAGTAATAGAACAATACCGAGAGTTTAAGGCCGGCGCGCCATCTCACGCAAAAGCAGATCGGCATAATGGCGTGGATTGTTGATATTGTGAAGCACCGTTGTCCCGCCGACTTCGCTGGCGTTGTCTACCACGACATCGCCAAACCCCAGCAACCTCTGCAGGATCTTTGCCGAAACCGTGACATCCTGGATTTTGGCCAGGGGAATGTTGCGGGTCGTGCGGGCGATCAGGCCATAGTCGATCTCGATCTTGGAATCGGTGAGCGTATAGCGAACCATGTTGCGCTTGAGATGGTAATAGGCCGGGACCAGGAGCAGTCCCAGCGCGACCGGCAACGAATAGTACCAGGGGATCTCGACGAAGCTAACCATCGCCAGCAGAACCGTTAATAGAATCGCTCCCACGATCGCCGCGGCATAGCCAATCTTAATGAAGAGCATCGTTGGCCGGACCGTGAAGATCACGCTTTCAATGTCGTCGTTGTCGTGCGGTGCCGGCACGGAAGACTGTGGTCGCGCAATTCTGGTTTCTTCGGCGTCAGGCGCCGGCGCGCCGCATTGATCGCAAAAGCGGCTGTTAGGGTTAAGAGTCGATCCGCAGGTGGCACAGAGCATAGACTTAGCACTCCAATCTTATGTTCACGGCAGCGTGATGTTGGCTCACATGATACATAAAGACTGCGTGTCCCGGAATAGAAAACGAGGCGACTCGCCTTTCCGGGCGCGTCGCCTCGCTTTGAACAATGAATGTCTGGCCCAGTTACTGGCTAGTCAACTGCAGTCTTCCGTCAGGCAGTCGCACGGTTAAGATGGTGCGTTCGTAGATCGTTAAAGGGACTGGTTGTTTCCCCTGGAGTTTCGCCAGTTGAGCAGGCGACACGCGGGTTGCATATAGCGCCGCATTGGGATCGCGCAACAACGAGTAGCGCCGAGAGATTCTCCGTACATATTCCTGCGTCTCAGCGTAGGGGGGGATGCGCCAACCGTATTTTTCCACGGCGCCTTCACCGGCGTTGTATCCCGCCAGCGTGAGATTTACATCTCCATCAAAGCGGTCGAGCAGGAAGCGAATATAGCGGGCTCCGCCTTCGATGTTCTGTCTGGGATCAAAAATATTCGTCACCCCGTAACGCACCGCCGTACCCGGCATTAATTGCATTAACCCGCGCGCGCCCTTGGGAGAGATTGCCTGCGACTTGAAACTCGATTCCTGATGCATGATCGAATAAAGCAGCAGCGGATCGATTTCGTTTCGGGCTCCTGAATCGACTAGATAGCCGTCGATTTGCGCACTGCCGGTCGTGTATCCGCGCAGCGGCGAACCGGCGTTGGTTGCCGATGCGGCCAACGAGTCATAGACCAGCACAGTGGGCTTAAGCGTGCTTGCCGGATCGTCCAGCGTAATCAGCTGCTCGGCGTTTTGACTTGCGGTAGTTTTCTTGGAAGCTTCGAGCTTGCTCGGCCGTCGCGATCGGCCGCTTGGTACGCGCAGTTTGGGCGGTTCGACATAAACACGCACACCATTCCGCGTGTCAAAATTATCGAACGAGTAGGCGGTTCCCTGGGCGAGGGCAGGCGCACCAATGAAGAGTAGTACAAGAGCGGCAAGGGGGAATCTGGTCATGGTCAGCTTTAGAAGTCCTGTCTGTGATTCCTGACGGTGGGTACTCCGGGAGTGGTGCAAATCATCAACTCCGAACAAGGCCGGATACATCATAGCAAAGCTGTTAAAAATTTGCCAAACATTTTGAGCGCCAAAGGCAAGCTGTTTGTTTGCCATAATTACAGCAAGGCCCTCCTAACTTCAATGGTTCTGCGGAGTCCCTGAGACTTGGGTTCTGTGGTTGACAGCGACGATATGATGACGGCTCAGACCACTCAAATAAGGTCCCGGCTTTATCATTTTCGCGCGGTAACGCGTTTTTCGAATCACTAAGGAGAACGAGATGAAAAAACTTCTGTTGGTTGTGCTCTCACTGCTGGTGGCCTTCTCGCTGACAGCGGCAACGCAGAATAGGAATGCCAACAAAAACGCTAACGGGGCGATGAACGGCAATAAGTCCACGAACGCGCGCCGTAAGCCAATCTTTCGGGCCACTGCCGACCAGATAAAGCAGGCGCAGGCGATTCTCAAGCAGCGCAGCTTTTACAACAGCGACCAAACCGGCAAGCTCGACACCGCCACTCGCGACGGTCTTAAGAAATACCAACAAGCCGAGGGCCTTAAAGTAACCGGCACCTTGAATAAGTTCACGTTGGAGAAGATGAGCATCGCTCTCACCGACAAGCAAAAAGCGATGTGACGTAATTGTGGGAGCCGAGAGATTCGAAGCGTTCCGGTCGGGTTTCGCTGATGGCTCTTGTGCTCGTTCAGCGCATCGGGCTGCAAGTGTAATGTTCACTTGCAGCCTGAGCGTACAGGCTATTTGATTCCATCAAGCACTGCCTGCAACTCAGATGGTAGGGGAGACGTAAATCGCAAATCTTCTTTCGTTCGCGGATGACGAAAGCCAAGTTGTTCGGCATGGAGAAACTGACGACCGAGCTTGGCGATTTCCGATCGAAGCTTATGATCGGGCACGGTCTTGTCGCGGCCACTACCGTAAGCTTCGTCGCCGACGACCGGGTGTTTTAGCCAGGCTAAATGCACTCGGATCTGATGAGTACGCCCGGTCTTCAATTCGACGTTTAGCAGGGTGAATCGGGCAAAGCGTTTTCGGACTCGGTAAATTGAAATTGCCGGACGCCCTCCGCGCACCACGGCCATCCGCGTGCGATTGCCGCGGTCACGCGCAATTGGCTGATCGATTAGGCCGGTCCTCTTTTCAACTTGTCCATGCACCAGCGCTACATAAGACTTAAAGACCTCGCGGTCGCGAAATTGATCGGCGAGATCTTCGTGCGCCGATTCAGTTTTAGCGACTACCATTAGACCCGAAGTGCCTTTGTCCAGCCGATGCACGATCCCCGGTCTCACCATGCCCGCTGAGGTTGAGAGCTGCTGGAAGTGGAAGGCGAGGGCGTTGGCGAGCGTCCCCGACGTGACGCCGGCTGCCGGATGAACGACGATCCCAGCCGGTTTGTTCACGACGATCAATTCATCGTCTTCATAGACAACGTCGAGTGGAATATCTTCCGGCGCAAAAGACGTTGACGGCGGCGGAGTCAGTTCAACTTCAATTTCGTCGCTGAGGCGCAGCTTGTAGGAAGACTTGACGGCACGGCCGTTCACCAGCACGTCCGCCTCTTCGATCAGTCGCTGGAGGCGCGCCCGGCTCCAACCCTCGATATGCGATGCCAGAAACGCATCGAGACGCTCACCTTCATTGTCTGCCGAGACAGACAGGTGCAAGGACAAATTTTCGCTTTGTGGTATGACGCCTGATGCTATCACTGCTTACACGGGGTAATCACGGCGTTGGCGGCGAGGCGATCGTGAATGAACTTGTCGGCATCAGCCTCGATAAGCTCGCCATTGACGACCCACGCCTTTTCCATGAGTACGTCGCCTTTTGAGTTGCATTTGGAAGGTTCGAGGAAAATGTTCCAGGGCGACCCCCACCTGCGCGTGTCGCCGGTCAATTGGCGGTAAGCATAGTGCGGAGTCTTCTCGCGGTCTTCGCGCGACTCTGACTCGCTGACTACCGGATAAGGCGCGCCCGTCGGGCCGAAGTAAGCCTTCACATCGTCGCGTGATCCGTATTCGCTGACGCCCACGATTTCAAATCCCTGCGCTTTATATCTCTCGTACAGGCCCGCGGCCACCGGCGCCTCGTTACGCCAGTTCGGACACCACGGCGCAAAGTAAAGCACCATGACCAGCTTCTTGCCCTGCATCAGCGAGCGCAGGTCGACGGGCTTGTTACCGGCAAGATCGTTGAGCGTCCAATTCTTGTAGTTGACGGTCTTCTCTTGCAGCGGCGAATACTCGTGGCTCTGCGCACGTAGCGCCGCCGGGGCAAGGGCCAGAAGAAATAGAATCAGCACCAACTTTTTCATTGCGTTACTCCAAACCAATTTCGAAATCCGACTTCAGACTGTTTAGTCGTTCCTGCGCGCGGTCGCCGGTGCTTCTTCGAGCACGGGGTTGATCGCGGCTTCAAAGTTCTCGCGTGTTTGCGGTCCAATGAACTTTTGGCGAATACGGCCTTCGCGGTCAATTATATATGTGACCGGCAAGCCCGGCCCGTTGCCGAACCTGGACCCAATTTCTTCGGCGCCGCGCAAAACGGTGTAGTCCTGCTTTATGTCCTTTTGAAAGCTACGAATGGAATCAGACGTGTCGACCGGCGAAACGGAAACACCTACCACCGACAGACCTTTCGGTGCCAGGTCGCGTTGCAAGGCATTGAATTCCGGGATCTCGGCCCGGCACGGCAGACACCAGGTGGCCCAGAAGTTCAGCAACACGACCCGCCCACGCAGAGAAGAAAGACGAATCGGTTTTCCATCAAGACCCTCGAATTCGACATCGGGCGCCGGCGCAAACTTCGAATTCCCTGGAGCAGGCGTGGGGGGCGCTGCCGGCGCGACTTTCAAAAGTGCTTCCAGGTTCGGCAACATCCCAGCAAGTCTCGAACTCGCGAGCAAACTTGAATAACCCGTGGCAATCAACAAGCCGATCAGAATCAAGACTACACCCGAGACGACCTCAACTTTGTGCAGGTGTCTGCGAAATTTCGAGTAGAAACCGAGGAACTTGTTGATCCCGAGACCCGTGATCAGGAAGGGCACCGCAAGCCCCGCGGAATAAAACGTAGCCAGAACGAATCCGCCTTTCCAACCGCCGCTGGTTGCGGCCAGCGCCATGATCCCTCCGAGGATCGGGCCAATGCACGGCGTCCAACCGGCCGCGAAGGCGATCCCCAACGTCAAAGATCCCAGAACACCGCGAGGCTTCTCGTTCGAAAACTGTCGCGTGTCTTTGTACAGGTACTTGATCTTTAGTAACCCGATCAGGTGCAGTCCAAAAACTATAATGACAATTCCCCCGGCAATTCGTATCCAGGGGTTGCTGAGAATTGACGATCCTACCAGACCGGCCGTAGCACCCAATGCTATAAAAATCACCGATAAGCCGATATTGAATGCAATCGAGTTGATTACGACTGCGCGCAGGGCGCCGCTGCGTGAGCCCCCTTCACCCTTGAGGTGATCGATGCTGACTCCCGACATCAACGAGAGGTATCCGGGCACCAGCGGAAGCACGCACGGGGACAAGAACGAAAGGAGCCCGCCCGCGAACGCAATTAACATGTTAACCAGAGATACTTGCATTGCCTTAACTTCGCCTGAACAGTTTCCCAAACCACATCGACAAATTCAAATACAGGCCTGACAAGGCTGAGATGCACGCCAGTGCTGAAAACGCCACCAAAAGGTAAACCTGCCAACTTCCGGCAAAGAAATAAAAGTGTGCCTGCCTAAAATAGCGCGTCAGCAAGCCGGGCGGCGGCGTTTCCACCACCGTTCCAGTCTCGGCGTCAATCAGCAGGGAATCCGCACCCATCCCACCAATGGCCTGATAGACGGGCCGGCCATCGCGCATCAAAAGCGTCAGGGCCGTGGTCGGCAACTTCCGGTCCGCAAACTCGCTGGCCTTTGTCAAAGCCTCCGACGGTGAGACGCGGACCCGCGTGGCATCGATGCTTTCTACTTTGCCGCCTTCGACCGCATTGGGCCACGCATACAAAAGCCCGCTCGATGCCCAAGCCAGCGCCGGAATGGCGACAATCAAACCAAGCCAGATGTGTGTGCGAAAGATTAAGGATCGCATAGTCAAAAGGGAAGCGGGGAAACGGAGACACGGGGATGTTTTCGCCCGGCGCCGTCCTGCGAGTTCAACGGCGCGCCGTCTCAAGGAGATTTCTTCTGCGCATCTCCGTTTCCCCGCGTCGCTCCATCAGTTCCGCTGACCGGCTCATCAATCAGCTTCTTGATCATCTTATTCAGCGCCGCATTCTCCTGTTCGCCGGATCCGGCACTGATGAATCGCACCAGGCCCCGCCGATCGATCAGAAACGTCATCGGAATGCTGGTGACTGCATAGTTTCGATCGTTCTCTTCTGAGTCGGCAATGGCGAAGCCATAAGGTAGCCGAAACGTCTTTTTGAAATTGCGCAGGTAATCGAGCTCCTGCGGGCGCGTTAGTTGCTTGCCTTCAGCGTCACCGAAAAAATTAGTCACGCCCAGAATTACCAGACCTTTGTCTTTATAGCTCTCGTGCCATTTTTGCAGCCGGGGAAAAGTCACGCGGCAGGGACCGCACCAGGGCGCCCAGAAATCCAGCAGCACCACTTGCCCGCGCAAATCCGAAAGCTTGGTCGGCTTTTGGTCGATCCATTCATCCACCAGGAGTTCCGGTGGCGCCCCGGCGCCTTCGGTCGTGCGGTCAGAGAGCTTAAACGGATCGATTGTCGGATCGATCTGCAGCAGCCGGCGCATCGCGAGTTTGTAGAGATTACCAGACGGCAAGCTAAGCGCCAGCGCCCGCAGTTCCTGCACGGCCGCAACTGCTTCGTCCTTTTTCTTCAACTTCAGATTCGTTTCTGAGAGCTGTGTCGCCGCCTCGCTCAGCATCGCGTCACGCGCAGATGATCCTTTCTTTTTCCCGGCCAACCTGGCTGCCTGCCACAGTTCCTGCGCGTGCGGCAGCGCGTGCTCGTAGTCTTTGGTTTTGAAGTAGCCCGACACCAACCAATTCTCGAGCGCGTAACGATCGTCGGGCACCTGCGGTTGGTTCTGCGCATACTCGGCGAGACGTGCTTCTGCCTCCGGCAACAATCCTCTTTTCGCGGCCTGAATCACGATGATCGCGCGCGCGTTCTGCGCGGGCTCGCCTGTCGCACTCTTGCTCTCAGTAAGAAAGCGGCGCATCGCCTCCAGTGCCGCATCAAAATTACGGGCCAGGTTATAAAGCAGACCGAGATAGTAAACGTCCTGGCCTTCGAGTTTGCGTCCCGCTAAAAGGCCCGCGTGTTGCGCGGCCAAATCACGCTGCTCCTGCTTGATCTTTTCCTCCAGCCGCTGGTCATAAGGCATCTTTCGCTTTTCGAACTCGGCAAACTTTTTCTGCGAATAGCTGTCTGCGTCTTCAAAGAGCTGCGCGGCCGTCCTCGAGTCATTCAGATCAGCCGGCTTTGCCTCGCTGGGCTTGTTCGTATCAGTGGTCAGGGGCGTCGCAGCAGCGTCTTTTACGCGGCCGGACTGGGCTGGCGCCGAGTTGCTCAGCGTCAGAAAGCCGAGCAAGACAAACAGCAAAAGTTTAGATCGTTTCATTGGCAGGGCAGAGGTTTTTGACGAGCATTCCCAGAGAGAGACGCGAGCATGTTAGGACACGGTGCTGGTACTGTCAAAATAGGGCGTGGACAGGCTGACTCCATATCGAAGTTGGATCGTCGATTATGAGGTCCGTACCACCCCGCGTGAGCGTTTGGATCCATCGGTCAACCAGGCATTGAGTGCCTGGCCCACCCGCTCACGCGGGGTGGTACTGACCTTGTATTTGACGAAACCGGTTTGGTGAAAACGCCTTCAGGTTCGCAGGGAAATCCCCGTCAACAATCGCGTCCGCAATCACAAGGCCGGTAATCGGGGCCAGCAGGATCCCGTTGCGATAATGCCCGGTGGCGTAAAGCAGGCCGCCGATTTCTGCCCATGGCCCCAGCACGGGAAGATCATCGGGGGCGCGCGGTCGAAAGCCGGCCCATGAATCGATAATGGGCAAACTCGCTATCGCCGCACTGATCTCCAGCGCCATGGATCTAATAGCAGAGACGCCATCGTCGGTAACGCGCTTGTCAAAGCCCACCCGCTCGGCAGTTGATCCGGCCAGCACGCGCCCGTCGCGACGCGGCACCAGGTAACCACGCGGGCTATAGATCACGTGTCGCGCGATATGAGGATCTGCGGAGAAGCAGAGCATCTGTCCGCGCACTGGCTCAACCTGGATCGGCAGCAAGCTCGGTGAATCGATTAAAGAACTCCAGGCGCCCGCGGCAACGACGACAATCGGGGCGGCGACAAAGCCGTTTGAGGTTTCGACTCCACAAACTCTTCTATCTTTGATCCGCAGCGCAGTCACTGCGGTGTTGATGACAAGTTGAACTCCAAGTTCCTCGTTCGACCTCACCAGAGCGTCAACCAGACGTCGATTCTCAACCTGAATGTCTCGAGGGAAGCGCAAAGCGCAACGAGCGTTAGCCGCGACGCACGGTTCCAAACGCCGCGCATCATCGCCGGTCAACCACTCAACTTGTAAGCCTGCGCCGGTCTGCCATTGATGACGGCGGCGGAGTTCCTCTTCATCCGACGGAGTGAAGCCGAGACAAAGAGTGCCGGTAGTATCCAGCTCTACATCGACTCCGGTTTCTTCTTTCAGAGATTCCGCAAACTCCGGATATAGATCGCGGCTGGCGCAGGCCAGCCGAAAAAACTCGTCCTGATGATCGACTTCCACCTGTGGTGCGAGAATGCCGCCGGCGGCCCATGAAGCTTCGCTGCCCGGCCGCCCGCGTTCAATCAACATCACCTGGCGAATGCCGCGCTGGCTGAGCGCTCGCGCAATCGTCAATCCGATCACGCCGCCGCCGATGATGACGACATCTGCACGTTCATTTGGTCCGAATGACATGGCGAGTGATGAGTGGTCTTTGTCCGTGGCCAGTTGTCAGGTTTCAGTTGAAGTCTTATGCTGAAGCGCGTTGGCAGACAGTCCGCGAAGCGGACGCTTGAAAATAGCCCAGCACTTCAGGGCTGGGTTAGGCGTCAACAAAGAGACCAAAGCCCGTGAACCGGGCGACTGAAGATCCAAAGGTTCAGACGTCCGCTTCACGGACTGTCCGTTTAATCTCCGGCATGATCCCACCGATGAATCGGTGGGCTATTATCAATCGTCCGCTTTTGCGGACTGACTAAGGATTTCTGACCACTAACTACTGACGATTTTCTTTATGGCGCATCGTATCACACTGATTCCTGGCGATGGCATCGGCCCCGAAGTCGCTTCCGCCGTTGTGCGCATCATCGAAGCTTCCGGCGTGCAGATCGAATGGGAAACGCACCTGGCCGGCCAGCAAGCGCTCGAAAAACTCGGCGTCACGCTGCCTGATGAACTGATCGAGTCAATCAAACGCAACAAGGTCGGGCTCAAAGGTCCAATCACGACGCCTGTTGGTAAGGGCTTTACGTCCGTTAACGTCGGCTTGCGCAAGGCCCTGGACCTTTACGCCAACCTGCGGCCGATTCGAGCACTGCCGAATATTCCCTGCCGAAATCCGAATCTCGATCTCGTAATCGTGCGCGAGAACACCGAAAGTCTCTATTCAGGCATTGAGCATGAAGTAGTTCCTGGCGTCATTGAAAGCTTGAAGATCATTACTGAGAAAGCTTCGACGATGATTGCGCGGTTCGCGTTTGAGTTCGCGAAAAGCGAAGAACGGAAGAAGATCACCTGCACGCACAAAGCGAACATCATGAAGATGTCCGACGGGCTGTTCCTCTCTTGCTTTCACAAAGTCGCGACTGAGTATCCGGACATTCAAGCGGAAGACAAGATCATCGACAATGCATGCATGCAGCTGGTGATGCGGCCCGAACAATTTGATGTCCTGCTGTGTGAGAACCTTTACGGCGATATCGTTTCCGATCTGTGCGCCGGCTTGATTGGTGGCCTGGGCCTGGTGCCCGGCGCCAACATCGGCGAAAAGAGCGCCGTCTTCGAAGCCGTGCACGGCTCTGCACCTGACATTGCTGGAAAGGGCATCGCCAATCCCACCGCACTCTTGCAGTCCGCAATTTTGATGCTACGACACATCGATGAACGTGCCGCCGCAGACCTTGTGGAAACCGCCATGCTGACGGTTTTCGCAGAAGGTAAAGTTCGCACTGGCGACATCGGCGGCACCGCAACCACCGATGAGTTTGCGGAGGCGATTATTGCGAAAATGAATTGATGCGCGCCGATGGGGATCGTCCACCACGTTTGAGCTCTGGTCTAAAACCGAAAGCCCACTCCGGCCGTGAATTGAAAGTTGTGCCGGGTATACCCCGGACTCGTAAATGCAAACGGCACCAGTGCGCCCGTGGTTGGGTCAGTAGAAAAAGAATGTAACGTACGTTGTGAATAATGAAGGATCGTGTCGCCACCATCGAATCGCACCACAATCCGCTTTGACGGATAGAACTCGATGACCGCACCAACGTCGAGAGCAAAAGCGGTGCTACGATGGACTACGAACGTGAATGGAAACGGTCCGCTGCCGCCAGTGGGGACAAGGTCAAAGAAGCCTTTACCAAAGCTCACGAATCCGGGTCGCGCCTTTCCGAATACGCCCCATTTTTGAAATCGCTTTCCGGCCTTTACTCCAAACAACCCTTCGGTAACGTGGCCGGTGATCTGACCGTTGCAGGTCTCGCACTTGCCGGGAAAGAAATAGCCGGCGGCCTCGAGGGCCAGGTGCTTGTTTAGATTGTAGGTAAATCTTCCGCCCAACCCCGGCAAAGTCGCTCCGTACTCAAGACTGAGCGAAGTGAAATCCGCGGCCACTTCGTACTTCGGCACATCTGCGGATTGAGCCCAAGTGTTAAGAGAGCTAAGTAACAAGGAAATACCCATTGCAGCGATCGTGAGAAACAACTTTCTTTTCATCTTCGTCTCCGGTTGGTGAACTTCCGTTCGTGATTCCTTTTGATTAGCGTTGCGAAACCCGTCTGTCGCAGCACACACTCCTACCGTTCCCCGGCCTTCAACTTTCGGGCGCCGGAGAGAAACTCTGGTCGAGTACTATGCGAAGACTCTTAGTTAGTCAGCGTGGTCCTTGTCTGAATCCACTCTTGTGCGGGAGCCCTCCCTGACGGTCGGGCTACTGCCCCGCTTGCTATCGCAAGCGGTTCTGTACACACAGCTCACGGACTCTTGGGCCACAAATTTTCAATCCGGTCAGCCCCGCCGATCATCACCCGCGGGCGTTCTGTAATAGCTTGAGCGCCCGCAGTACTTGCTTTGTTACTAAGGGTGCTCTGTTGTGGAGTGCGAAGCCTCACGGCGTTTTCGTTGGTGGCTACAACAGCAGCGTCAAGCTTTTCGAACACATCCTTTTTTCTCGCCGGAGGCGTCTCAGATCCAAAGAGGGGTGTGTAATTTGGATCGTGCAATACCCACACATTCCAGATCCCGCCGCCAGGCAGGATTGGCGAACCGGAAAGCCATTCGTAGTGGTTGCCATTAACCGTGAACTCAATCCGGTTATCTTCGATGATGCCGACCTTCTGGAATTCATAACCTTCGCGGGGCACGAGCGAAAAAATGAAGCGGCCACGGTCCTGGACATAAAACCATAGCAACGTGCCGGCACAACTCTTCGTCGATTTGCCCACCGAAACGACATTGCCGTTGACCAGCAAGCGGTAGTCTTTAACTGACAGCTCGACCGCATCGACCGCGAAATCGCGGGGCAGTGTTCTCGGGTTGTTGTCCCAGAGATGGGACCGATCAAACGCTACCTTCACGACGTCCACGATCTTGACGCCCGTATTCTGGTTGACCAGCAGGTCAAGTGAAAACGCATCGCCGTCATCCAATGTCTGCGGCTCAGTTGATCGCGGAAAGGTCGAGATAATTTCTGACTGTGGCGGCTCTCCTTCGCTCGGGTTTCTTGCCCTCAGCTTGATTTCAAACTGCGCATCGAGGGGTCGGACAACAATCTTGAAGTTTCTTGAAGTGGGATTGGGCTCGACCCAGAGATCGTAGCCAAAGATGAACCTTCCGCCGGTATCCTTCAGCACTCGGTGGATGATTCGATTGTCATCCGCGAGCGCTTGTGAGCTAAGAACCGCGGGCACTCGCTGCAACTCCGGCGATACTTTCTTCGTGTCGGTCCAGGCGGTTTCGCTCCTGAACCCCACGAATCCACCGTCACCCAAAGGCACGATCAATTGCCGCTTCGCCGGCTCCTGCGCAGTCGCTGCGAAGAACGACGCCAGCAGGCAGAGGGCGATGGTCAGTACTTTGATCAGGGCTTTACTTTTCATCCCGGTAGCTTCCTTTGATGATCGTGAGCTTGGGATCACTTGTAGGTTTGAATCCGACCAGACTGATTGGAGCGCTCTCAGTTGTCTCCTCGCGCCGGTCCGTTACCTTCGCCGCGCTTCGTCCTGTTGTCTCCAGGCGAGCCAGGTCACGAGTGGTGGGCCGGTTTATGTTCCGGTACACCACTCGAGTAACAGTCCGTTCCTGGATTACCGGCACCTCGACGGTTTTCGTAACCACGGATGACGTGGGGGCGAGTGGTTCCATGATCGGTTGAGTTCGCGAATGCGTCGCGAAAACGATCGACAGGCCGAACAAGACAATCAGGATGGCGGCAACTGGAAGGGGCACCCGCACCGACGTCGTGAAGAGATTTCGCAGCAGGACCAGCGCGCCGGTTTCGCTGTGTGGCCGCGAAGCAAGCGAGGCCTCGCGCTCCAGCGATTGTTGGAGTCGCGCGTGGTAACCCGACCAAAAGCTCTCCGCCGGCAGCGCGGACTCCATGGCCTGATCCGCGACGCGCAGCACACTGCGAAGTGACGCAAACTCTGCACGACAGGTGGGGCACGGTTCGAGTTCGGCCAGCAACGCACCTTGACTAGACAGCGTCTCGTCCAGGGCATGTTCGATCAGTCGCTTTCTGGTTGCTTTGCAGTTGTGCATTTCCTCAGACTCCTATTTCTATTTTTGTCTGTAGCGCGCGGAACGTAGTTGGTGATTGGACTTCAATATCCAGGTGTTCGCGCAGCTTCCGGACTGCACGGGAAATAGATTTTTTTGCGGTGCCCGTCGAACACCCAACCGCTTTGGCTATCTCTTCGTAAGTCATTCCTTCATGATGCTTGAGCAGAAAAATCAATCTTTGTGGGGGCGTTAATTCCGACAGTGCCTGCATTACTCTTTCCGCCAGAATTCTGTTGTGCAGAGTTGTCTCGGAATTTGAACTAGACGCTATGCGTTCGTCACTCTCGATCGAGTCCACCGCCAATAACTGAACGTCGGTTTTCTGTCCCCGCCAACTGTAACGTCCGGCTCGCTGATGATTGAGAAAGCAGTTGATCGTTATCTTTCGTAGCCAGGTGTAGAAAGTGGATTCACCTCGGAAACTGCCGAGCGCCTGGTAAGCTTTCAGCCAAACTTCCTGCGAGAGGTCCTCCGCGTCCTGTGGATTGTGGCAATAATGAAAGGCGAGCAGATAAATACGACGCTCGTATCCTTTGGCGAGCAGGCAGAAAGCCTCAGTGTCAGCTGATTGGGCCCGTTTGATTAATTCGTCTTCGATGTTGCTCACCGGCCGATTGCCTCAGAGGGAGGGGTAATAGCCGTTCCGTGCTGGCCATACTTTACGCTCTCACACTCCAATAGACACGCGGGTTGGGATTTGGTTGGCGTGATCGGTGAAGTTTACGAAGAAAGGCAAAGTCCGCGCCCGCGACATCGGCGGCACAGCATCGACGGCCGAGTTCGCGGATGCGATTCACCGGATCATTTTAGCAACGTGTTAGAATGCCGCAAAGGACTAATCATGAGTTCTCTGCTGAAATCAAGTCCAACAACCTCGAACGACGATCTCGTCGAGCGTGGACAGAACAGGTATAAGCAAAGGCTGGCGTCTATCTTTGAGCCTTCGCACCTTGGTGAGTTTGTCGCAGTCGAACCTGATTCGGGCCAATACTTCCTGGGCAGCACGGCGAGTGCGGCGCTTGTAGCCGCTCACGCTGCGTTGCCGAACAACCTTTTCTACCTTACTCGCGTTGGTCGAGAGACCGCGCACACCGTCGGCGGACATGCCACAAGAATCCGGTAGCGTCAACGATCTTCGGGAAGCGTTAGTTGAAATACGCTTTAGGCGTGGCGATGTGTTTGAGTGCGTCATCGACACGGGCTTGATGGGGCGCTAATACTCCCATTGGCTGTGGCTGAACGTCTTCGGCTTCCCATAGTCGCGCGATTAGTTTTCGAATTAGTTGGTGGCGCACGAATGAGTGCTGATGTTGCACTCGGCGAGATCGAATGGCTGGGCACACGAATCAGCGTCGAGGTCATTATTAGCGAAAGCAATGACGCACTGATCGGGACAGAGATGTTTGAAGGCGCAATGCTCGTCGTAGATTACGCCAGGTGCCGGGTAACGATTTCGCGCGAAGAAAGATCCGATCAAATCGAATGATGAAACGCCCGATTTCGGCAATTGCAGCGTTCGCGCTGCTCTTTGCGGTTTCGTGTTCCCGACAGCCCGAGCGCAAGACTACACCAGCGCAGCCCGTAACGGCGCCGGTCGGTAGGCAGTCCTTCGTTGGACGCGTGGTAAGCATTGCTGACGGCGACACGGTCACGGTTCTCGATGCAAACGACGCCCAACATCGCATCCGTTTGGAGGGCATCGACGCGCCGGAATCGCATCAGGCGTTTGGAGAGCAGTCACGGCAGCGCCTGGCGGAAATGATCTCTGGAAGAGAAGTGACCGTGAGCTATCAGAAGACCGATCAGTACGGTCGCCTGGTGGGGAAGATTGTGTTGGACGGCAAAGACATCAACCTGGAACAGGTCAAAGCCGGCATGGCGTGGCATTACAAGTTCTACGAAAACGAGCAGACGCCTGAAGATCGCGAGTTGTACGCAAAAGCGGAAGAAGTAGCGCGCTCATCGCGTCGTGGTCTGTGGCAGGATCCAAATCCAGTTGAGCCTTACCAATTTCGGAAGGAAGAAAAACGGGAGCGAGGGGATGCCAGGTGATTTTGGAGTGCGCCGATATCGGCGGCGCTTTATGTCCGGCAAACTTTAGTTTGTCGCTTCAAAGTGAGTAGGAGTCAGAGCAGCGACAAACTGAAGTTTGTCGGACATCACACCTCAGGCGCCCTAACCGCGCTTTCGAACTGCTTTCTGCGGACCGCTCTTGCCGTCGAGCGCCGCTTTAGCTTTCCTCGGCAGCTTCTCAAATACCAAATCGTACGCGTTGCGCAACAAGGCTTTCAATTCCTTATCGCGCAGGGCATTGAAGTGCTCAAGTGCAACCCAATGGTAACGCGCGACGTAGGGCGCGGGAATTATGCTGTCGCGCTCGACCAGTTCCGCGAATGTTTCGGGTGTGCACTTGAATGATAAGCAGACTGGCGCAGCCTCGAGAGCCGTTACGGCGAACATCTTGCCGCCGATCTTAAAGACCAGATCATAGCCCCACTGCACCTTTTCGGTGACGTGTGGGAAGGAAAGGCAATAGGCGCGAATTTGTTCGATGTCCATAATCTCTTATCCGCAGATTTCGCAGATTGCGCAAATTAGAAGAGCAGGAGGCTTAATTGATAGCGCGGGGGGGACAGCGGCTGCAGAGAAATATCAGCCATGTCCTTTCTGCGTAATCTGCGAAATCTGTGGATGCTCTCTTATAGTAGCGGCCCGTCACGGCCCATCAACTCTCGCCGCACGATCTTGACCGCCGGGCTACCGGCTTTGATGAAGCGATCGTGAAAGTCCTGCAGCGAAAAGCTGCTGCCCATCTTTCGTTTGTAGTCTGCTCGCAGCTTCAGGATTTCCAGTTTGCCAAGCGTGTACATCAAATAAGTAGGATCGCCCGTGCCGCGTTTGGTTTCCATCTCGCCCACGACGGCTTGTTGGCGGCCTTCCTTTACAAAAAACTCTCGCGCCCGCGCCATCGTCATGCCCTGCGTGTGCATCTTGATGCCGACGATGTAACGACAGTCGCGCAACAACGCATCGACCAATTGCGCCAGGCGATATTTCGGATCGTTGTTATAGAGGCCTTCGTCGAGCACCATCTCTTCGCTGTAATGCGCCCAACCTTCGGCGTTCGACCCGGCGCCGGTCAGCTTGCGCACTTTCGAAAGCTCGGGATTGTTCTTGACCCAAAGAAACTGTGTGTAGTGCCCGGGCCAAACTTCGTGCACCGAAACGTTGCTCAACAGCGGATAGTTGTAGCCTTGCAGGTATTCTTCCTGCTTCTCTTTCGGCCAGGAAGGATCCGGCAGCGTGATGTTGTAATACGCCTCAGTCGCGTTTGCTTCGTACGGCCCCGGTGTGTCCATCGAAGCGAATGTCGTCGCGCGCGCAAACGGCGGCGTCTCGACGACCTTGGCCTGTGCGCCGCCAGGCACAGTAATGATTTTCCGGTCGATCAGGAACTGGCGCAGTCCGTCGAGCTGCTGTTGCGCAGATGAAAGCAGAGTGCCGGCGGATGGGTGGTCCATTTCGACTTCTTTCAGAACTTCTTCCGGCGATTTGTTCGGATCAATGCGGCGGGCGGTTTCTATGAACGCGCGCTGATCTTTACGCAGCTGCGCATAGCCGATCTTCAGCAGCCGAGGCAAAGGCACGTCGACCATCTCGTCGTACCAGAGCTTCAAACGATAGTGCTCAGCCCCGATTGCAAACGTGCCGTTTGAGCGCGGCAATAAATCTTTTTGCAGCCACGTTAGATAATCTTTCAACGCGGCGATGGCGCCATCATTGCTGCGTTTGAACTCCGTGATCAACCCGGCGTCCTGGACCTCTTTGAACGCTTCGGGAACGGTGGTTTGAAAGAAATCGATATTGCCCGGCAACTGCTCGATCGCGATGTCGGTGTAAATCTTCGGCGAGTTGCGCAACACTTCACGCGCCTGCAAGAGCGCGCGCGGGATTTGTTTCTCGCGCTCTATGACTGAGCGCAGACGTTCCGGGGCCGGCGCGAAATTCCGTTTGATCAGCGTGAAGATGCTGCCGGTAACGCCACTTGAATAGCCGTCCGGATTCTTGCGCCACATCTGCACCTGACTTTCTTCCAGCAGGCTACTCTGAATCGAGGCGATCATAATCTCGCGATCGTCGCGATCGTTTTGCGACAGCGGGCGCGGATTGATGGCTTGAAACTCTTTCAGATAGGCCAGCAGCTGGCGCCGGTTGCGCTGGTGCGCGGGTATTGAGAAATCCTCTAACTGGCCGTCGTACTGGTGGAATCCGACGCTGGTGGCCTGCGAAGGATTCGCTTTGAAGTAGTCGTCGAAGTAGGCATCAACGACTTGCTGAAGAGTCCGCGGCTTCGCATTGATTTGCATAGCTGTGGCCAAAGAAACCAGGAAGACAAGCACCAGGGTAACCAGAAAGTGTCTCATAGTTATTTTGCTCGCTCGACAGAAGTTTGCGGGAGAGTTGGAAACGGGGCGAGTGGGCCCACTGCGCCGCGTTGTTAATTGACGCTGGTTTGGGTGTCGACGTTGAGCCGGTTGCCAATGTCGCGCAGCCGCTTAACCACCTGATCGATTAACCAATTGGGCGTGGACGCGCCGGCAGTAACCCCAACACGTTTGACGCCGATCAGATCACTGGCGTCGATTTCACCATCGGTTTCGATCAAAAAGCTGGACTGGCATTGTTCTTTGCAGACGGCCAGCAGCTTGATGCTGTTTGAGGAGTGCTTCCCGCCGATGATATAGAAAACGTCCACGAGGCCGGCCAGCGCGCGCGCGGCATCCTGACGATCGCGCGTGGCCGAACAGATAGTGTTGACGACCTCGGGCTCGGCATCCGCTTTCGCGCGCACTGCTTCAGCAACTTCGATGAACGTTTGTAATTTAAGTGTCGTTTGCGAAACCACCAGCGGCGCGTGCAGCGGCGGAAGTTTCGCGACCTCGGCGGCGTCGCTGACCACGAACGTGTTGGCAGGCGCATAGCCGACTACGCCGATCATTTCCGGATGGTCCGGGCTGCCGGCGACGACGACGTGACGGCCTTCCTTGGCGGCGCGCTCAGCCAGACGCTGCACTCGGGTCACGAACGGGCAGGTCGCGTCAACGACCAGGGCCGCGCGTTGCTCGAGTTGAATCTGGACCAGCGGCGTGACGCCATGCGCGCGAATCACGGCAATCTCGTTCCGGCCAACTTCCGCGGGCGCTTCGACCGTGGCCACGCCTTCGCCTTCCAGGCGTTTCATTTCCTGCGTGTTATGAATCAGCGGGCCCAGCGTGCGCACCGGCGCGCCGACTTCCAGCGCGTCCTCAACCATCTCGACGGCGCGCTCGACGCCAAAACAAAATCCGAATTCGTCAGCTAGTAAGACTTCCATATCTCTGCCCGAATCTTAGCACAGCGGCCGTTATGAGGTCAGTACCGGGAGTGGTAGCGACCGGGTCCTCGTCCTGGCGATCTCGGGCCGGGTAGAGTTTTTGAGACCCGGTCGCATCCACCACCCCACGCGGGCTGCCCGCCTGGGGACCCCGGTCCGCTCCCGGTACTGACCTCACAGCGATGCGGCCATTTTATGGCCTACCTCACTGGCTCCCGCAGCACTATTTCCGCGGCCGTGCGGGCCGTGGTCGCCGCAGCCGCGTGAGTTTCGCGCAAGCCGGCGATCTGCAACAACGCCTCGCCGGTCCGCGAGAGCAGGCGCACCAGATCGCCTTCTTCGGCGCGAGTTTCATGAACCAGTGTGGGCCAGTCGGCGCCACTCGCCCAATGCGCAACGGCAGCGGCAGCTGAGAAGTTTATTTCCGGCGCGGCTGCCACGCCCTGTTTCCATTCCTCGGTCGATACATCGAAAGCAACCTCTTCGAACTGCACCAGCAGGCTCACGATCGCATCGTCGAGCTCCAACTCACCATAGTCGCGATCTTCATCGGCGGCCAGCGCCGCGATCAAGGCCGCGGCCCGGATCGGATCCAGCGCGGCGAACAGTCCGCGTTGCAGGGCCTCTCCGACCAGCAGCGGACGATCGACGCGCAAGTCAGCCAACCACCGCCCGCGATCCGTTACTCGTTCGAGCCGGAAGTCGAGATAGCCAAAATGATCAAGCACGCGCGCGCACTGCTCAAACGGTTCCCAGACCTCAGCCCGCAGACGCTCGATCTGGCGCTCGGCACGTTCGATGGCCACAGCTTCTGACTGCAACGACCACATGGCTTCACTCGCTGCGCCCTGGCCCTGCGAACCGGCCAGCGAATCGATCAGCTCGTTAATCAATTTGATCGAGTCCTCTTCTTCATTACGCGTGTCCCGCAGGCGCGGCTCAGGCAAGGCGAGCTGGTTACCGCGCTGATGGATCTCATCAAATGCTTCCTCGACCCTCTCTGGCTTTGTCGAGAACACGGGCGCAAAAACTCTTCCCACGCGTTCCAGTGGAATTGAGGCCCATCGTCCGTCTTCCTTGACGCCGGTAACACCATCTTTACTTCGCGCGGTAACTAACGCGAGGCGTTTGCCGCTGCGACCGATCGCCGCCACGCGGCCAGGCTGAACCACCTTGTCCAGCCAACGCAGACGCGCTTCACGGCGTGTCTGCGGCGCGGTTTCAAGCAGGCGCGAACGCGCGCTCGCCAGTCGCTCGAGTCCGCGAATAACGGAAACCGATGCCGGGACCGACGCGCGTTCCAGAGTTTCGCGAATGCGGGCGGCGTTTTCATCGCGCGTTGTTTCCAGCTTATGTATTTCCGGTAGCAGGTTACGAAAGGCAAAACTTTTCTCGGCAATCCGCCGCACCTGGGCAAAACTTCCGAAGGCGTCGAGCAGGTTCAAGAGTGACGTGTAGGTGGCGCGAAACTGGCTCTCGAGATCGTCCGGCTTCGCGCTCAGCAGCTCGGCAATGCGTTGCGGGTCCTGGTGAGGTCCAGGCGCCGCGACGACGAACCCCACGCGATCTTTTCCGCGTCGCCCCGCGCGCCCGGTCATTTGTTGTAACTCAGAAGCGGTCAAGGACTGCCAGCCCGTGGCACTTCGTCTGTCGGCGCAAGTTACGACTACCGTGCGCGCCGGAAAGTCGACGCCGGCGGCGACCGTTGCGGTCGCGAAAATCGCATCAAGTAAGCCGGCGCTCATCATCTTTTCGATCACCAGCTTCCAGTCAGGCATATGACCGGCGTGGTGCGATGCAATACCGCCGCCAACGATCGCGTCCCAGTGACGATGTTTGCGAATCTCGGGATGTTGTTCGACAAAACTGAGCATGAACTCGCGGCGCGCTGCGCGGCGATCGTCGTCGTCGGTGCGACGACTCAGCGCAGCTTCTGAGGCAGCTTCGTCACAGCGCCGCCGCGTCGGCAGGAAAACGATCGCCGGCAGCAGATTGTAGGAACCCAGCGCCGCGAGCAAAGTCGCGGGCGGCATTTCGGGCATGCGGAGTTTCATGATTGGCTCATTACGCCACCGTAAAGTTTCCCCTCCCTCGAGGGCGGGGAATAAAAGGGGAGGGCCTTGAGCGTTCAAGCCCTCTCCCCTAACCCCTCTCCCATTGGGAGAGGGGAACACCGAATGGAACTACCATCTCCTTCGTCTTCCTCTCACTGGTCCGCGGTGACGGTCCCGCTGATCCTGCTCGCTCAATCTCGCAATTTCGGAATTCAATTTGCCACTCAGGTTAAGCAACGGCAGCAGACGCTTATCAGGCATCAGAAATGCCGCGCGCAAAGGAACGGGACGGGCGCCCGGGCGCGGCACTACGCTGCAGGGTACGCCGCGAACTTCGGCAATCCAGGAAGCGAACTCTTCCGCGTTTCCAATCGTGGCCGAAAGCAATAGCATGCGAATTCGCGGCGGCGTCAAAATGATCGCTTCTTCCCAGACGTGTCCGCGCTCTTCATCAGCGAGATAGTGCGCTTCATCAAACACAACCAGATCCGCGCTGACTTCTTCACCGCCGCGCAGCGAATCGAACAACTGGTTACGAAAGATTTCCGTCGTGCCCACGATCAACGGCGCGTTTGAATTCTCTTTACGATCGCCCGTGAGTATGCCGACGCGCGCCGGCCCAAAGTCTTCGCTGAACTCGGCATACTTTGAATTTGTCAGCGCCTTAAGCGGAGTCGTGTACCAGGCTCGCTTGCCGATCGCCAACAGCCGGCGAATTTCTTCTCTGGCAATCCATGTCTTGCCGCTTCCCGTCGGTGCGGTGACCAGCACGTCTTCGAGCTCAATCGTCGTGAGGGCTTCCAGTTGGAACGGATCGGGTTTAAGGGGCGCGGGCTTGGGCGCGCCGATGCCGGCGAGCAGTTCGCGCAGTTCGCGACCGTAATTTCCAGTGGCCGCGGGCAAAGCGACGGACCCGGAACGCTGCGGTGCATAAGGCGAGGATGGCTCGCGCGGTTTTGGTTCGGCGCGCGGGCTCGTCCGATCTCGTGCGTCGCCCTTGTCCTTCCGGTTGCGATGACCGCCAGAGCGTCTCATACGGACATTGTATGGCAAGCCCGGCGGCCAACATATCCAGCGGCATGCTCGTCAGGATAACGGGCGTTTAGAGTACCGGCTTCAGTCGGGTCTTTTTCGTAGCTGCAAAAAGGCCCAACTGAAGTTGGTACTCTATACACCCGTAGTTCACGAGCAGTAGTTTTGTTAACTGGTGAACACCGGCGATGTACAGAACATTTCGGTTCGGGGCCGCGGTTGCGGCTAATCAATGCGTGTCTTAGTATCTTCAGCAACGAATGATTAAATTAGCAAAGGTGAGTTTCGCAACGTAACGCGGGTTCGATGCGTCCAAGGGGATCGCGCTTTTATTACAGAAATGCTTGATTTTACTGAAACCGACGGACTTTTTGATAACTTTGAAGTTAATCGCGAACCATTCTGGCCGCGAATCTCGTGGTTGATTGCCGGTTCGGGCGCGTGGCACCTGGTTTTACTGGCGTGCATCATCCTGATTCCGCCCGTCCGCAACGCCCTGAACATTGCGGTGATGTTTTCGGGCGGCGGGTTCGTCGATCGACCTTACGACAAAACGGCAATCGGGGACGACGGCGACATTACCGAGATCACTCTGGAGAAGTTTCATTACCCTGAAGGTTACTTCGCGATGGATCAGCAGGGCATGCCGATCCAGCAGTTCCCGGCCACGGCCCCTTTCACGTTACCGGTTTTTTCGCCGTCGCAGGTCGCAACGCCGTCACCAACTCCGGCGCCTTCGCCCGTCGCTAGTCCATCTTTGGCGATCGCCGCGAACTCCCCCACCCCCAGCCCGCCGGTAAAGACGGCGGCAGAAAACAAAGACGCCGAACAGAAGGCGGCCGCAAAGGCCCAGAAGGATTTGGACGAGGTTTCGAAAAAAACCGGCATCGAATTGCCCGAAGAAGGTGAGATTAACAAGAAGCCATTCAAGGATCTCGCCGCTTATGCCAAAGACTTAAGAAACCAGGGTAAGCTCGACTTGGGAAAGCCTTTCGAAGTTGCGATCGACACTGAGCTTGATAAGGCCGGTAAGCTGATTAAGCCCACAGTAAGCAAGAAGGTTGGCGATGCTACTCTGGTCGATCTCGGAGCCAGACTGGTTGCCGCCATGAACGACAGCGGTGTCTTGTTCTACTTGAAAAAGATAAACGAAGACAAGCCGGGTACAAAAGTAGTTTTCACGATCAGGCAAGATGGGAATGAAGTAGTGGCCACGGTTACTTCAGAAGTCACCTCGCCTGACAGTGCGCGCCAACTGGCATCGGGTTTTCGGTTGCTATTGGCGGCCGGCGCGGAAACGCGAAAAGGAAAGGATGAGGAGATTCTTCTCAAGAGTACGAATGTCTCGGCCGATGGAAAGAACGTTGTCTTCAAGCTCACCATGGCCCACAAGGACGTAGCTGATATCGTCAATAAGGGAATGGTGCCCGAGCCCTCGCCGACAGCCTCTCCATCCTGACGCGCGTAGTGTGGAGCGCCGGCATCTTGCCGGGCTTTTTGTTTCGGATTTAGTTGCAGAGGCGAGCAGGATGCTCGCGAACCACCGACAAGATGGCGGCGCTCCTTAAGTCGGCGCTCCAAAGGTAGCTAAAATGAATCATCGCGAGTGCAAACAGATGAGAAGACGCTCTCTGATGGTGGTTGTGCTACTTAGTTTGGCGGTAATGGGTTGCGCGACTCGCCCACAAACTACCGCGCAATCGCCGATCGCCAACACACCGAAAGAAGACAAATTGGAAATCAAACTGACCAGCATGGCTTTCAAAGAAGGCGGGCCGATTCCGCGTGCGTACACCTGCGATGGCGTTAACGTCTCGCCACCGCTGGAATGGAGCGGCGTACCCAAAACGGCAAAGACGCTGGCGATTGTTTGCGACGATCCGGATGCGCCCGGAGGAATGTGGGTGCACTGGGTGCTTTACAATCTGCCGGCCGAGAACATTGGACTGGTCGAGAACCTGCCGGCCACCGAGAAACTGGCGGCCGGTGGTTTTCAGGGCACTAGTGACTTTCAGAAGATTGGATACGGGGGACCTTGTCCACCACCGTCAGGAACACATCATTACTATTTCAAGATTTATGCGCTCGACAGCGACCTTCCCTTGAAAGCCGGCGCGACCAAAACGGAAACAATGAAAGCAATGGAAGGTCACATCCTTCTTCAGGGACAGTTGATGGGGACGTATCGTCGCTGACAGGCAGAACCGCTCGCGGTAACGAGCGGATAATTTTCCATTCATCATTTCTCAGTCATTGAGCGAACGTCTTTGGTGGGAGCGCGGACGTCCCGTCCGCACTGAGCGCGAAGCGCGAACAGTGTTGCTGAATTTGGCTTCAAGTGGAATGGGAGCGTGCTGCGCACGCTGTGCGGACGGGACGTCCGCGCTCCCAGCGGATTGAAGCCTCCCCCTTTCAAGGTTGGCCACTAGCGACGCTCAACTGGCAAATGGCAAATGGAAAATCAATTCGGTTGCGCACATCGCACCAACCACGCCGACGAGTGGTCTCGAACAAGCCTAAGGCAGCACACCTTCCGGCACGCGCCACGGATGCAATTCAACCACCAGCCTGCCAATCTTGATCATCGGATCAGTTGCACAAAGCTCCTGCGCCTCCTGCAACGAAGCAACTCGGAAAACAAAAATCCCACGCAGGTTGCCGTCGTCGCCAAACGGCCCTGCCGCAACAAGTTTCTTCAGCTTAGCCAGGCGATTGATATTCGCGATATGCGCTGTTTGCAGCTCTTGAATTTCCGGAGTTTCGTCGTCTCCCTCTTTCCGGTTCGGTCCCTTTTTCAGAAAGCCAAGATAGACCGTCTCGATAGCCGGCGGAGAATTAGGCGGCTTGAAAATGTCTTCCGACCACCATGGATGCATCTCCGCTATATACAAACCAGCGTTGACCGCCGGGTCTGCGTCGACCCACGCCTTCGCTTCGGCCGCGGATGGCGCGCGCAAAATGAAAATTACGACGCGGTCCGGGTCGTGGCCGATCGAGCTGATTATGATCGCCTTGCCTGATTTAAGCATCGCCAAGGCAGTCACCTGATGTTGCTTAAGAATTGATTCTCGCTCCTGGCGTGTGGTCGATTCCCACTTCGGGCCTAAACTAAGAAAGGCCATGTGGAACTGAACGAGCTTGGGGGTTTCTGCAGATGTAGGGCTAAACCAACCGACTGCTGAGGTCAAAGCAACAGCTACCAGAATTATTTTCTTTGTGATTCTCTTCATCATTGGAAAACTCGGTGTCCGCAAGCCCGACCGTTAGGGAGGGCCAGAAACACAAACACTCGTGCCGGCGATGCTGCGGTAGTTGCCCTTGCTTACGCGCGGGCTTCCCGACACGCTAAGCGCACCTTAGTCGATCGTCGCCGTCTTCACGCAAGTGATCGCCGGCAAGCCCTCCGTGATCGTCGTCCACGAATCGCCGCCATTCTTCGAGGCGAATAACTTTCCGCTGCGCGTTCCGAAGTATAGGCCGGTTGGATCATTAGCATCAGCCTTCATGCTGTCGCGCAGAATGGTTTCGAATGCGTCTTTCTGAGGCAGGCCCTCTGTCAAAGCCTCCCATGATTCGCCGGCATTCCTGGTGCGATAGACCCGCAGCTTTGCTTCCGGAGTACAACGAAACTCATCTGATTCAATGGGAATGATGTAGGCGGTGTTCGCGTCGTGCGGATCGACCTCCAGCGCGAAACCAAAATCCGAAGGCACGCCGTTGGCGATATCGTTCCACGAATCTCCGCCATCGTCACTGCGATAAAGGCCCCAATGATTCTGTAAGAACATTCGCTGCGCATTCGACGGGTGACTGACGATCTTGTGCACGCATTGGCCCCACTCCGGATACTGCTGATCGGGTGGCAGAAACTGCGCGCGCACGCCGTTATTGCGCGGCTGCCAGTTCTGGCCGCCATCGTCGGTGCGATAGACACCGCCGGTCGAGATGGCAATGAACAGTCGCTGGTCATTCGATGGGTCCGGAAGAATCGTGTGCAAACACAAGCCCCCGCCACCTGGCTGCCATAGCGGCCGGTGCGGATGATCGAATAGTCCCCGCACCAGCGACCACGTTTCGCCCGCGTCAGTTGATTTGAACAAGGCCGCCGGTTCGACGCCACAATAGAGCGTGTCGGGCTCACTCTGGTGACCCGGCGCAATCTGCCAGATCTGTTTGAGCGAGACCTCACTACCCTCAGGAAACTTTATGTTGTAACTCTCCGGATCGCTCCAGGTCTTGCCAAAGTCATTTGATGAACTCAAAAACGATCCCCAGAACGAACTGTTGACCGCCGCCCACAGCCGCGTGCGTCCATTGCGGCCATCGTAGGTCAGCGCATAGACACTGCGTCCGGGAAAGTAGGGCCCGGCTTCGTCCCATTTTTCGCGTTGGGCGTCTGAACGAAACAGAAACGCGCCTTTCATCGTGCCGACCAGCACGAGGTTGTCACCTGGGTTGATGTTGATTTGATTTGGTTTTGGCATACGGGAACTCCCTTCTCATTAAGCTGCGCGCTTCCTGGGAATGCTTCTGATGGCCTGATACTTTTTCTTGTTGCGGTGCAGCGCGTCCCAGACATCAACGGCCTGCTGCATGTTGAGCCAGACATCGGTCGACGTCTTGAGCGCGCGAGCCAGTCGATGGGCCATATCAACGCTGACCGGGCGGCGCTCTTGCAGCAACTCATTCACGGTACGTCGCGAAACACCAAGCCACGTAGCAAACTCGCCCTGACTCATTCCGATTTCCGGCAATACGATTTCACGAAGCATTTCTCCTGGATGCGTGGGTCTTCGCTTTCTTCCATGCAAAATGTTTGGGTTTAGCATCAATGGTAGTCCTCCAAGTCTACATCGTAAGCGTCGCCGTCACGAAAGCTGAACGTCATGCGCCAATTACCGCTGATCGTTACGCTCCAAATGCCTTTGCGCGCACCCTTCAGCTCGTGAAGCCGGAGTCCTGGCACATACAATTCGGAAATGTTCTTGGCAGTGTCAAGGTAGTCAAGAATAATCTCGGCTCGCTTCGCTAGTCCCGTCGCGACGGCACGAGACTCCCGGAATCAAATAGCTGTTTCAAGCCTTTGTGCCGGAACGTCTTTATCATCCAGGTTCCCGAGTGTAACATACTACGTTACAGCAACAATAGAGTTTGATAGACTGATCGCACGGGCTTAATCACTAAGAATAACGTAGAGAGTAGAATCAAACTAACACACAACCCAACGCGCAAAGTCCTTGGCGCTCGTGGGTGCTTCATGCTAAAAGAAGCACGCAGACCCATCTGGCTTTA
The DNA here is from genome assembly GCA_003168335.1 of Blastocatellia bacterium. Classification (GTDB taxonomy): domain Bacteria; phylum Acidobacteriota; class Blastocatellia; order Pyrinomonadales; family Pyrinomonadaceae; genus UBA11740. The sequence goes on from PMSM01000003.1 coordinate 441,306, forward strand.
TCTGGAGGAAAACTGATGTCGCATCGCACCCTGAGGGCGGACTTCTGCCGCCGGGCCCTAATTATATCCGTCGCAACTTTTGCTGTTGGTTTCCTGTGCGTCAGGTTCGCGGGTACGCACATTTTGATCGACGCGCACGCTCAAACCTCAAATGGCGGCACGCGCTTGTTGCGTACTCCGACGGTAAGTGCGACGCAGATCGCTTTTGCGTACGCGCAGAACATTTGGGTCGTGCCGCGCGCGGGTGGCCTGGCCCGGCGCGTCACCAGCTTTCAGGGTCAGACTTCCAATCCGCATTTCTCGCCTGATGGAAAATCGATCGCCTTCAGCGGCGAGTACGCCGGCAATCTGGATGTTTACGTGGTGGCGGCCGATGGCGGCGAGCCAAAGCGCCTGACGTGGCATCCGGGCGCGGATTCTGTTCAGGGTTGGACGCCTGACGGCAAGGCGATCATGTTTTCAACGTCGCGAGCGACGTGGTCGCCAAGTGGCGCGCCGCGTTTCTGGACCGTTCCCGCGGAGGGCGGGGTGGAAGAGCCGATGCCGCTGCCGCGCGGATATCAGGGCAAAATTTCCGCCGATGGTAGTCATATCGCTTACCGCATGAATAACTCCTGGGACGAAGAGCGTCGCAATTATCGCGGCGGCCAGAATCGTCCAATCTGGATTGTCGATCTCAAGACTTACGATCTGATCTCGCCGCCGTGGACCGATTCGAAAGACATGGATCCGGTTTGGGCCGGCGAGTCGGTTTACTTTATTTCTGATCGAGACGGAGTGGCCAATGTCTGGGCTTACGACACCAGATCAAAAAAGCTGACGCAGGTCACCCGGTTTACAGACTTTGACGTTAAGACTATGGATTCCGGCGGCGGCGCGGTTGTTTTCGAGCAAGCCGGCTACGTTCACGAGCTGGATCCGAAAAGCGGCAAAGAGCACGTCGTCAACATCACGGCCACGGGAGATTTTCCGTGGATGATGCCGCGCTGGGAAGACGTGACCAGTCGCATGACGAACATGGGGATCTCGCCCACCGGAAAACGCGTAGTCGTCGAAGCGCGTGGCGAGATTTTCACGATCCCTGCTGAGAAGGGCGACGTGCGCAACCTTACCAACTCAAGCGGCTCAGCCGAGCGCGATCCGGCCTGGTCGCCGGATGGGAAATCCATTTCATACTTCAGTGACAAGTCGGGCGAGTATCGGCTCTACATCGAGGCGCAGGATGGCCTTACTCCGCCACGCGAAATTACACTCGATCATCCGACGCATTACTACACTTCGTCGTGGTCGCCTGATTCGAAGAAGATTCTTTTCAGCGATACAAACCTGCACGTCTGGGTGGTGGATGTCGCGACTGGTAAAGCAAAGATTGTCGGCAACGATCCCTGGATGGTGCCGACGCGCACGCTTAACCCGGTCTTCAGTCCGGACTCGAAGTGGGTGGCGTATTCAAGTCGCTTGCGCTCGATGTATCACGCGATCTTTGTGAGCAACGTCGAGACCGGAGAATCAAAGCAGGTTACCGATGGACTTGCTGATGCGGTCTGGCCGGCGTGGGATGCCGGTGGCAAGTACCTTTGGTTTCTGGCATCGACGGATTTTGGTTTGCGCTCGCAATGGCTCGACATGACTTCTTATGATCATGACGAGAATTTCGGATTGTACCTGGCGGTGCTGAAGAAAAGTGATTCCAGCCCCCTGCTTCCGGAAAGCGACGAAGATCGCGGAGTAGGCACAGGGCGTCGCACAGTACCAGGTGCGTGCGTTGCCGACACGCCGGCCGCGGCAACCGATGCTACGCCTGGCGAGCAACCGCAGACACCGCGTGGGCCACGTCCACCGATCAATGTACAAATTGACTTTGACGGTTTGCGCCAGCGCGTTATCTCGGTTGCGGGTGTTCCCGAGCGCCAGTATTCCGACTTGCAATCGGGTGTGGACGGAGCGGTTTACTACCTCGAAGCACCGGCGCGCGCACCAGGTGGCGGTGGAGGTGGCGGCGCGGGCAGTGAATTGATTCGCTATCGCCTTTGCGATCGGAAAGCGGCTCCGTTCGCGAACGGCGTCTTAGCTTACGAAGTCAGCGCAGACGGTCACAAGCTCGTCTATCGCGCAGCCGGCGGCGGCGGTGGACGCGGGCCGGGGGCGGCAGGTGGCGCACCGCCAACTCCATCTCTCTTCATCGTTGACGCAGATCGAACGCCTCCCCAGCCGGGCCAGGGTCGGATCAACGTCAACCTTCGCATGCACCTTGATCCCAGGGAAGAATTCAAACAGATCTTCAACGAAGGTTGGCGCAACCAGCGCGATTATCTCTATGTGCCGACCTTGCACGGCACTGACTGGGCGAAGGACAAAGAGATGTATGGGGCGATGCTGCCCTACGTCAATCATCGCGCTGATCTCAACTATTTGCTGGATATGATGGGCGCTGAAATTGCGATCGGCCATTCGTATGTGCGCGGGGGTGACATGCCTGAGTTGCCGTTATCCCCGGGGGGATTACTCGGGGCTGACTTTGCGATCGAAGATGGCCGCTATAAAGTCACGCGGATCTACGACAACGAAAGTTGGAATCCTGATCTGCGTTCGCCGCTGGCGTCGCCCGGCGCGACCGTAAACGTGGGCGACTACATTCTGGCCATCAACGGCATTGAACTAAGAGCGCCCGACAACATCTATCGCCTGCTGGATGGAACCGCGAATCGACAGACCTCGCTCACCGTTAACGACAAACCGGCGATGGATGGAGCGCGCCATGTAACTGTCGTGCCGGTTGCGAGCGAACAAGCGCTGCGCACGCGCGCGTGGGTCGAGGCCAATCGTCGCCTGGTGGAAAAGCTCTCCGATGGTCAGCTCGCTTACGTCTATCTGCCCAATACCGGACAGCCGGGCTATACGAGCTTTAATCGGTATTACTTTTCCCAGCAGGACAAGAAAGGCGCGATCATCGACGAGCGTTTCAACGGCGGCGGCTCAGCGGCCGACTATATTATCGACGTGTTACAGCGAGACTTTGACGGTTACTTCAACAACGTTGCCGGCGATCGCTATCCGTTTACCAGTCCGGCCGCGGGCATCTGGGGGCCGAAGGTAATGATCGTTAACGAGATGGCCGGCTCGGGCGGCGATCTGATGCCCTACATGTTCAGGTATCGCAAGATTGGATTGCTGGTTGGCAAGCGCACCTGGGGCGGACTGGTTCACACGGCCGACACCCCGACGTTCGTTGACGGCGGATCGATGATCGCGCCGCGCGGCGGGTTCTTCTCGCGCGATGGTCGTTGGGCTGTAGAGAATGAAGGAGTTGCGCCCGACGTCGATGTCGAGAACTGGCCCAAAGACGTCATTGCTGGTCGGGATCCACAACTCGAGCGCGCCGTGTCTGAAGGAATGCGCATGATGAAGGAACGTCCGGTTGACCGGGCCACAAAAGAACCACCGCCACCCACTTGGGGTGTGCGTCCGAAGCATTGAGCGAGTTTAGAGTACCGACTTCAGCCGGGTTGTTTTTGTGCCCATGAAAAAAACCCAACTAGAGTTGGTACTCTAAGCGCTGTGAGCAATTAAGATGGCCAATTCCGACAATCAGGCATAGAATGCGCCTCGCGCAGATCGCGTTTTTCGGCTTGTTCACTAACTTCAAAAGGAGTCTTCCCTCAAATGACTTTCAAATCGCGAAACAAATCGCTCATGCTTTTCCCCGTTTTGGTTTTGGCAGTGCTGGCAACGCAGACTGTTGCGTCTGCGCCTCCTCCACCCAACCCGGTGCTTTACATGATGGGGACCGAACCTTATCAAACTGGTGGCAAGCACCTTATTCGCTATAACTTCGACGTGCTCAACAAGGCCGATTACCCTGCAGCGCTTTTCGCGGCTGCCCCTGATTTACCGCCATGCGGTGCTAACACCAAGGCGTCTCGTACCTGGGTGGATATCTTCGATCAGCGCGGAAAACGTCTCAATGGATTCTGCGCCTTAGGCAAGCCCAATGATCTTACCGGGATCTGGTTTGCGCTCGAAGAAGGCATAGTTCCGCCAAGCTACGTCTACATCGAGATGACTGATCGCCAGACAAATATCAAGTACAAATCTAATCTGGCTGATACGGTGTCATAGATCGTCTCGGTCGGCCACTTTCTCTTCGAATCAGTTTGCTCGACAGCGTCGGCCGGAAGCCGGCCAGCGGAAAGCTCTGACTAACTCTGGCACCGTTCTTTGGGAGGGCCCACTTTTCTCCCAAACCGACCATTTGTTTGCTGCCAGTCTCGCCCCGGACTCTCAGATGGTAAATAAATCTCCGCAGCCTAGGTGGCGAAAAGGTGAGTGATCGTCAATCTTGGAAAATATGTTACGCTAATCGCACCATGGAAACACCGCAAGTAAAGAGTGACATTGTCAGAGTAATCCAAGACCTGCCCGAAGACGCGACCGTGGAAGACGCAATGGAGCGTCTCTACTTCCTCGCGAAAGTCGAGCGCGGCCTTGAGCAGTCTGAGGGCGAGACGATCTCGCATGAAGAAATCAAAGCCCGGTTCTTAAAGTGACTGAAGTTCGCTGGACACCTCAGGCAGCCGAAGACCTTCAAGCCATTTACGACTTCATCGCACGGGACTCTCCACACTATGCACAGCTTACTGTAGAGGACATCCTTGCTGCGATTGATCGACTGAAGCGGTTCCCGCTAATGGGTCGGCAGGTGCCTGAGCGTGAACGCGATGATCTCCGTGAACTAATCAAGCCTCCCTACCGCATTGTCTATCGCACGGGTGAGGTACTCAAGATACTCACAGTCTTTCGCGCCTCTCGTTTGTTCCCGGCCAACTTGGAATAACCTAGCAGCCACAAAGACTTTCTTTAGAGTTGAGCCCGTCGTAGTCGTAGCGCATTACTAATCACCGAAACTGAGCTGAAGCTCATCGCAGCTGCCGCGATCATTGGACTGAGGAGAATCCCAAAGAACGGATAGAGAGATCCGGCCGCGATGGGAACGCCAATCGAGTTGTAGACAAAGGCGAAGAAAAGGTTCTGTTTGATGTTCCTCATGGTCAGCCGACTTAGGACTCGAGCCCTGACGATGCCGCGCAGGTCTCCTTTCACCAGCGTCACTCCGGCGCTTTTCATTGCGACATCAGTACCAGTCCCCATCGCGATACCAACGTGAGCCTGGGCCAGCGCCGGCGCGTCGTTGATGCCATCGCCGGCCATCGCCACGAATCGGCCCTCAGCTTGAAATTTTTTCACCACGTCCACTTTCTGATGAGGAAGAACCTCTGCCACCACTTCGTCAATATTCAACTTCCTGGCAACTGCCTCTGCCGTGGTGCGGCTGTCGCCAGTGAGCATGACAATGCGAATGCCCTCTTCGTGCAGCTGCCTAATCGCTTCCGGTGTGGTTTCTTTGATCGGATCGGCGACACCGATCAGACCCGCGGCTTTACCGTCGACCGCCACGAACATCACAGTCTGGCCGTCAGCCCGTAAATTCTCGGACTTCGCCGCAAGTTCTCCTGGATCGATTTTCAAATCATCAAATAGGGCGCGATTCCCGAGAGAAACTCTACGACCATCAACCTCACCTGTCACTCCCTTACCCGTTAATGAATCAAATCCGGCGGCATCTGAGAGTTTGATCCCGCGCTCCTGAGCACCGGCAACGATCGCTGCTGCCAAAGGGTGTTCGCTGCCTTTCTCCAGACTTGCTGCCAATTGCAACAATGTCTGCTCATCAATGGCTTCAGCAGTGACAACGCTTACCAGTTTGGGTCTGCCTTCAGTAAGCGTCCCGGTCTTATCAACGACTAGGGTGTCCACTTTGCGGAGTACTTCGATGGCTTCAGCATTCTTGAAGAGCACTCCGCTCTGCGCTGCTTTTCCGGTTGCTACCATGATCGACATCGGCGTTGCGAGACCAAGGGCGCACGGACAGGCGATGATCAGTACCGCGACTGCGTTCACTAAGCCATGGGCCATGCGTGGTTCTGGTCCCCAGATGCTCCACACGACAAACGTGATTACAGCCAGGGCGACAACCGCCGGCACGAAATAGCCGGAGACAACGTCCGCAAGTTTTTGAATGGGTGCGCGACTGCGCTGAGCGTCGGCAACCATCTGAACAATCTGCGATAACAGCGTCTCAGCTCCGACCCGCTCAGCTCGCATCACAAATGAGCCGGTGCCATTCACGGTCGCGCCAATGACACGATCGTCGGCGTGCTTCTCGACAGGAATTGGCTCGCCAGTGACCATCGATTCATCGATTGCGCTCGACCCTTCGATGACCACGCCGTCAACGGGCACTTTCTCGCCGGGGCGCACGCGCAAACGATCGCCCACTTGTACCTGATCCAGAGGAACGTCTGCCTCGCTGCCGTCTTCTTGGAGGCGCCGCGCGGTTTTTGGCGCGAGACCAAGCAGAGCTTTGATCGCAGCGCCGGTCTGACTGCGCGCGCGAAGTTCGAGAACCTGGCCCAGGAGCACCAGCGTTGTGATAGCTGCCGCCGCTTCGAAGTAAACCGGCACTCCACCTGCTGTGTCGCGAAACGAAGGTGGAAAGATTTCGGGAAACAGCTTGGCTATGACGCTGAAAACATACGCGACTGACACACCCAGACCGATCAGCGTGAACATGTTCAAGCTGCGATTCACGATCGACTGCCAGCCGCGGACGAAGAAAGGCCATCCTCCCCACAGCACTACCGGGGTTGCCAAAGCAAACTGAACCCAACCCAGCACAGGCATTGAGACAATTCGTTCAAGGGGATTTCCCGGAACGAAATCGCTCATTGCGATTAAGAGCAGAGGGACAGTGAGAGCGACGCCCACCCAAAATCGGCGGGCCATATCGACGAGTTCAGGATTCTCTTCTTCTTCAAGCGATACCGTGCGCGGCTCCAACGCCATGCCGCAGATGGGACAGTTGCCGGGCTTGTCTCGAACGATCTGCGGATGCATCGGGCAGGTGTATTCGATCTTCTCCGCCGCCGTTTGCGGCGCGAGTCGTTCGAGTGCCATCCCACACTTTCGACACGGACCCGGCTTCTCCTGGCGAACTTCGGGATGCATCGGACAGGTGTAAAGTTCGGCATCCCTGGCACGCGCCACGGCGGGTTCAGCATGAATACTGACTGGCCGATTCCTCTTCATAAGTGTCATCTCCTATCCTGAACCAAACCTGGTTTGGCTGGGCTGGAGGTAATTACGGGGTGACTACCCGCTGGCGTTAGAAAGACCAGAATCGCCGTTACCAACAGCACCGCAACTCCGAGCGCGGCCTCCATAATGACGGACCGACAAAAGCTTTGTTCCAGTTTGCTGTGCTCCTTTGCTGCAAACTCATCTTCTTTTGATTCCGATAGCCGGGCAGCCTTTTTGCCGAAGTGGAAATTGTGCAAGCCACCGAGCACCAGCATGAGTGTCACGAGCATGAGCTTGAGCAGGAGAGTTCTTCCGTAAGCAGTGGACCACAGTGCCCCAAAACTCTCGACATGGACCCAGGTGTTGTATAAGCCGGCGAGTACAAGGAGCATTACCGTTGGGATAGCTATCCTGGTAAACAGCCTGACAATTCGATGAATCATGCCGGGTCTTTCTCTCTTGTCGAATCCACGTAGAACAAGTCCAGTGGTGAATGCGAGGTGAAAGAGACCGCCTACCCAGAACGCGCCCGCCACCAGGTGCAACCAGTCACTTACGACGGCTAAGCGAAAATCCTTGATGGCGGCGGCCGCGTGTCCCGTCCAACTCGGAGCGACCAGTAACACTACGCCCACTAACAGCGCAGTCCACCACAGGGTCCGATGCCCTTTGGCATATGGCCTTTTCACACTCCGGCTGAGCAGAAAAAGAATAATCACCAGAGCGAGGGCGGATGCTATTTGCAATAACCACGCTCCGCCATAACCCGTCTTTGTAAGCACCTGACCGAGAATTGAAGGTGACAGCGATTCTCGTATCGTTCGATCGAAGACTGCTGAGGCTTGCTGCACGAGAGAAATAAAAGTGGTGAGTATGAGCAGAACGACACTCCACCACGAGAGAAACAGAATCCGCCGCAGACCCAGCGCCATCGCGTCATGCTTTCCGGCAGCGCTTACTGAGTCGCCATCCGCGCGAAGTGCTGGTCCAAGTACGAAAAGGCGGAAAGCAAAGCCTCCAACCAAAGACATCATCGCCAGGTATTGGAGCCAGCGGACGACGCTCATCATCCAGGTACTGCCAGACTCTTCAGTCGATTCTGCTACTTGCGGTAAAACTGGTGGCCTTTGCGCGGATTGTTGGGTGGTGTGACTTGATGGCGGGGTTGGAGTTGACGTGTTCACCGCATTTTCAGCAACCGAGACGTTGAAGGTGAATTTGCCCTTCATTGTATGCTGGTCTGTGGAGAGCGCCTTCCACTCGACTGTGTAAGTTCCCGATCCCAGCTCTTCAAGGTCGATCTGTAACTTCTTGTTTCCTTCCGCAAGCGTGACGTTGTTCTTGTCAACGTGCTTTCCGTTTTGATCGGTAACAATGATCGTGCTGACCGTTGACTCCAGTTCTTCGCTGAACCAGAGTTCCACTGACTTCGGAGCTTGCTTTGACGTGGAATTAGCTGCCGGTTGCGATTGAACAAGTCGCGCATGCCCAAACGCGGATGAATGGAACATGAGCACCGCGACGAACATCGACCCGGCGACAAGTTTTCTCTTGGGCCACAGTTTGATAAATAGTGAGTGCGTCATCTTCAGTCTCCATCGTCGCTCACGGAGTCTTTGATCGCCGATGTAGCAGATGGTCGATCGAATATCCTACGCCCATTCGCAGCATAAATGGATCGCTTACGCCGGAGAGTCCAAATGCCGGCTCGACATGAACGGTCCAGTGCTTCGATACGGCATAGCTGAAGACGGGACCCACATAGTGCTGCTGGCGGTGCCAGTCGAAGCCGAACTGATGAGCGTTGCCCAGCGCTCCGATCATCTCGACCCCATAGCCCAGCCGTTGAAACGATAACACCGGAGGCTCCTGCTTTTTCGGCATGCCCGCCGTTCCAGCCATGTCTTTGTCGGAATCCATCGCCCTAAATACAGGCTGCCGAAAAACTCCCCAGGCATAGCCGAAGGCGAAGAGGTTCCCGGCCCTCTTCACTTCCGTCTCGTTGATGAAGTTGAAGGTAAAGTTAACCGGTCCCCAATCGTGATACATGATTACTCGCTGCTCGAAAGTGCGGACGGGCGTGCGCCGCGCCTGTGCCAGCGGCTCTTCCAAATCTTCGCCGCCGAATCCGGCGACCTCCATTTTGTACAACGCCGCCCCATTGAGGCCTTCGTACTCGCCATACAGAGTAAAATTCAGGAGGTGGTCGTGCGGGAAAACCCTAAAGTAACTATTGATCCGAAACCCGCCGTAGGTTGTAGGCAAACCCGAGATTTTCTGCCCCTCCGCCATGAACCCCACCGTCCAGCGGGAGGTGACGCCGTACTGCACCATAGCCATGCCGGTGAAGAAATTGTTGCCGGTTCGCGCGGACTGAAAGTCCGACAGGAGCATGACCATCAGCGTGTCCCGTCGAACAGGATAATTAATAGCAGTGAAATAGGGGTCCATATTCATCGTGGACATGTCTTCACCCATTCCTGTTTTCTTTGAAACGTTATCGCTCGGCTTCATGCCTGTCATTCCACTCGTCGAGCCTGGCGACGGACTCGCTGCGGGCATCGGCATAGTGGTGTCCATCTTCTGCTGAGGCGAAGCTTGCGGATTTGGCGAAGCCTGTGGCATCTGCATGCCGGGCATATTCGTTTTCATTTGCGGCGAGGGCGAAGGTGACGCTTGTGACATCTGCATACCCGGCCTGTTCATTTGCATTTGCTGAGGCGAAGGCTGCGGTGCCGGCGATCGTGTTGGCGACGATGAAGACTTAGCGGGCATATTCATTCCCGGCATGTTGCCCATTTGGTTTTTATTGGTGGAGTTCTTTTGTGTGGGTGTTTTCTTCTTTCTTGACGCTGCCTTCCGGCGATGCATCCCAGACATCTTCATTCCCGGCATATCGCCCATTCGATGTTTCGTGGCCGGTCGCCTCGTTCGTGCCACTCTCCGCTTTTTAGGCGCGGCCTTTCGACTCGTTTTCGATTTGGACTTTGGCATTCTCATCCCCGGCATGTTCTGCATGTCGTTGCCTTGACCCAGGGCATTGGTCGTGGAGGTGACTATTAGACCAGTAACAATAAGCGCGCTTAAACCCCACACGTGGATCAGAGTGCCAAAACTTACCCTTTGCATAATTTCCCCTTTGAAACTTCTTCACTACCACAAACAGAACCAAAAGCTGGCGCGAACGGGGGCACACAAGGCACACGTCTACGCTGAAAGTTAGCGATGACTAGTTAAGGGGATTTAGATACGAAAGACGTTGATTATGACGTGGCGCGGAGTTGATGGGCCGGGCGGACTGTGCTCTGAGCGTACGATCAAACCAGCAAAAGCCGAGGTCAAGCCAATAGCGAAGTTTGCCGGCGGCGAATTGGTTTCCACCAATTGCTTCGAAGGGTCAATTGCCACGACCGAAACAGTTCCTGATGTTGTCTGCGAATGACTCAGGCAACAGGCACACTGCTCAATCGGCAGGTCTAACGCGACTTCATCACTTGACGATTCGGACGGGAGTTGCGCGTGTGAGTTTTGTGCGCCGGTGTCGGGTGCTGAGTCGGCTTCGGTCTCCAGCTGCATGTCGTCCATTCCCATACCAGCCATTTCGTGATCGCATGACGACTCATGCTTAGCCTGCTTTGAAGGCCGAGTTCCGTGTTTGAGGCAGCAATCGTGGTTGAGCGCAAAATGCGGACAAAAAGCGGCTGCAATCACGTTGCCCCAGGCGCTGAAAAGCAGCGCGACTACAACGAAGACTATTGATAAGGACCGCTTTCTCATTATTCCGTAGCTGAAAACTCCAAATCCTCTACTCGCACCGTGCGACTATAACACGGAACTGTTGACCACGAGCAACAGCGCCCTCCGACCTTAGTCATCGTCCAGAAAGTGTCACCGCGAAGGCCCCTTCTATCCCCTCTTTCACAATGATCAGCACCATAACGAGAGCCTCAACGGGATCGGCCCACCACCAGCCGACGAGCGCGTTCAGCAAGAGACCAGCAAGCAGGATTGCCGAAAGATAGGTGCAAACTCTGTCTATTTTGAGTCAGCCATCAGGGCGCCACTCTCTATGCCCCGGGCTACGTTTCTTTTGGAGCGCACGAGTAATGGCATGATGATTAGAGATGCGATAGTCAGGACGATACCGGGCATGCTCTGCTTCTGGTCTGGCGCTGACGATGTCGCAGTCACCAGCAGAAGTACGCTAAACACAGCTAGACACACTCTTGCGCGCATGGTTCGATCGCTCCAGGCTGACAAAACGTGAGTGAAGTACGGGCACAGCCTGGAAAGCGCCGCGCCCGAAATCTTCACCTACTGACTGAGAAAGTCAGTCGCCGTTGGAGTTTCCGCTCTTCTTGTTAGGCATCGGACACGCATCGCCCTTACAACAGCACGACGCTGCGCCATCCTTACCTGAGCAACAGGCATGAGCGTTCTTACCGTGCTTCTTTTTCTTGCAACAAGACATGGTCTTCATGTCCGTGCAACAGCCCTGCATGTCGCAGCAAGCTTCGGAGTTTTGGTTGCTATTCTGCGGAGGGTTCAGAGTTAGCCCGGCGGCCGAAACGGTTAACGCTGCCGCACAGGCCAGGCTCATCAAGAGTACTTTGATTTTTTTCATTGTAGTTGCTCCCTAATCGAAAGAATTGCTGTCGCAATTCGAGAAGAATGCCGAGGTGACGGGAAACACATTGCCACCCTTAATATTTCCAGGCTGTCTTGCAGGCAGACTTCTAGATTAGAAAGACACAACCGCGCAGGTAGGTTTGGTTCTGGTCGGGTAAGCGCAGCGGGTAAAAGTGAAGGGCCGGCTGCGAACTTGTAAGTATCAGTGAAAGCGAATCGCTTTGATCTCTAATGGAAGCATTCTCGTCCTTTGATTCCGCGCGCGATGCCGGGACAAAAGAGCCGCTCGTCAACGGACAGCAGTTCGACGCGCCTGAAGGACCAGGTGCTTCCGGCAATGCAACTTGCAGAAAACCTGTGAACGATTCTAAACGCGAACTCGAGTGACTGGCCGCCGCACCGATCTTTGAAGAAGAGTGATGTGCTTTACAGCAGGCGTGGCTCCCCGCCGCAGCTGACACCCCGCCCAGGGTTTGCTCGAGAGACTGAGCGCCGGCACTCGCACCGCCGCTCATCGCCGCGCCGTGCGCATAGCTCACGATCATGCAGCCCGCGCCCGCGCACCAGAATATCAAGGCAAATGCCAGCGTTGAGCGGAATCTGGAGATGGCTTTGCTGCCGGGTTTCATCAACCGAATTCTACGCCCCCAAAGTCTGACTTGTCGAGGCGAGTCTGAAGGCAGAATCGGTCGCCAGGGTGTCGTCGATCACGCTGAACTGGCCACCCGCACAGACGAACGCAATCGTGCTCTGCGACAATCAAAAGGCGTAAAGGGGAACGTATGGGTGAAAGTGCACTCATAAATCGTTTGCCGGCCAATTCACCGCCGCTCGAGTTCAACGACCGTCTCAATACTCTTTTCCAGAACAGCTAGTTCGTGAGGGTAAGGCGAGCCGTCCCGGTTAAGGCATGAGTGATAAAAATGCGTCACGGATTTTGATCTACCGTTCATGGTCATGGAAGTCAAGATGATGGTATCAACTTCCGGGGATCCAAGCTCAGGACAGCCATCTTCTTTGTCGCGATAGCGGTCCTTCAAAGAGAAATAGTTGATTCGTTCAAACTCGCAAATCAGCTTCTTCAGTTCTTCTGCACTGAGCTTCGTTCGCACGCGATTAATATCAAAATCAAACGTTTGTCCTTCAAAGGCGACTGTTCCTTCGGCAGTGATCTTAACCAAACACCCACGTTCTGCCAGAGTGATGACTACGTCTGATGGTATTGACGAGGACGTCTGGTTGTCCATGTTCGGCTGCGAATGACTGGCGGCGCCGGACGATAGAAGCAGCGAGGAAAGAATTGCGATTCGAGCTATCATTGATTAAATCAGAACGCTCGATCAAGCTAAAAGTTTCCTTAAGACTTCGCGAAGAGCTCTTCGTTGTCTGGTTGGTCCGAAATACCGCGGATGTCTTTGTAGGCGAGCTTGCCTTCCTTGCCCACGATAAAAAGTGCGATCCTCTGAACTTTCGATTCACTGCCAGCTTGACTATAAATTTAGAATTAGTATAATTCTAACCAATGCGCAAGCTTGATAAATCGGCAGGTAAGAGGGGGTTTGGTGAGCCGGTCCTGACGCGCCAGCGAAAGGTGGTGCTGGACGTGGTTCAGTCCGGCGATACGCACCCGACGGCCGGCGAAGTTTTTGCGGCAGCGCGCAAGATGATGCCTGCGATCAGCTTTGCCACTGTCTATAACTCTCTGCGTTACCTGAAACAAGCGGGTTTAGTGCGTGAAGTGGCTTTTGGCAACGGAGCCAGCCGCTATGATCGCGAGACGGACCGCCACGATCATGCAATCTGCTCGGAGTGCGGCACTTTGGTCGATTTTGATTTGCCCGGCACGGTCGAGTTGATACGGGCCGCAGCCCGGGCTTCGCGGTTTAAGGCCGAGTCGATCCATCTGACCCTGGTGGGACTGTGTCCGCAATGCCGCGCGCCGAAATAGCCCCGGGAAGTTTGTCTTTAGTTTGCAGTGCCGCGAGCGAAATCGTCGCGGCGGGTAGTTAACTTGTGAGGAGGAAAAATGTCAGCAGCAATAGCAACCGCATACGAAAGTGCTCAGGTGGGCAAAGCAGCGCCCAATTTTGAGATCCCATCTACAAAGAACATTGAAAAGCTAAATGAGCCGGTGAAGCTTTCAGACTATCGAGGCAAATGGGTCGTTCTGCTTTTTTATCCGTTGGACTTTACTTTTGTTTGTCCGACCGAGCTAACCACGTTCAGCGATCGTTATGAAGATTTCGAAGGCATCGGCGCCGAAGTGATCGGCATCTCGACCGACTCTGCGTATTCGCATCGCGCCTGGCTACAAACACCGCGCGACAAAGGCGGTGTCGAAGGTTTGCGATTTCCGCTCGGCGCCGACATCACGAAAAAGATGTCACGCGACTACGGCGTGCTGATCGAGGATCGCGGGATCGCGCTGCGCGGGCTGTTCGTGATCGATCCCGAAGGCGTTCTGCGTTACAAAGTCGTCCACGATCTGAACATTGGACGGTCGGCGGAAGAGACCTTGCGCGTGATCCAGGCTTTGCAGACCGGCGGTCTGTGTCAGGCCGAATGGCGGCCGGGTCAGGAAACGATCAAAACGTAAACAGGCTATTCAAACCGTCATACTCCCTCTCCCTCTTGGGGGAGGGCCGGGGTGAAGGATGTAGCGCAGAAGAAGGAGTTTTCAATGTTCTGTGGCTCAAGCCCTCTCCCTAGCCCTCTCCCAGGGGGAGAGGGAACTCAGTCTTACCCGCGATAACATTTCTGGAGATGTAATCAAATGCCCATGAGAATCGGAACGCCGATGCCGGCGCTGGATGGCGCGACTGAGTGGTTCAACGGCTCGGCTGAGGAAGCTTTGCAGGAGATAGAAGGCCGACCAGTCCTGGTCCATTTTTGGTCGCTAAGCTGCGGCATGTGTAAAGAGAATCTGCCGCGCGTGGCTGAATGGCGAGAGAAATATCGGGAGGCGGGCCTGCGGATGATTGCTGTTCACATGCCGCGTTACCCGGCTGACACCGACGTGAACGCGGTGCGTGAGGCGATTGCCACTTACGGGATCATCGAACCGTGCGCCGTCGATAACGAGCACAAGGTGCGTGATGCGTTCCTAAACGATCACGGATACGTGCCCGCTTATTACCTGTTCGACGAACAGCATAAGTTGAAGAGCTTTGCCGCTGGTGAGTACGGTGTGAAGGTTATTGAACCGGCGCTTGAACGCTTGATGGGAGCAGCGCAACACCAGCCTGCGGAGCAGGCGTTAGCATAAAACCCGGGGGCGTGCGCGCCCCGGGAATTCCTTGAAAGTCAGATCCGGCAAATGAGCAGTTCGCGCTCGTAAATCATCTCCGGCGGCAGGCGGTCATGCAGATCGAGAAAGAGTTCTTCGTGCCCGAGTACTTCCTGGCGCCACGCAGCCCCGTCAAATGCCTGTAACTCCTCAAACTTCTCCGGCGAAAAGTCGAGCCCCTGCCACTCGATGTCTTCATGGTGCGGCATCCATCCGATTGGAGTTTCTCTGGCAAGCGCGCGGCCGTGGGCGCGGTCGACGATCCATTTTAACACGCGCATATTCTCGGTGAATCCTGGCCACATGAACTTTCCGGCGGCGTCTTTGCGGAACCAGTTGACGTGAAAGATGCGCGGCGTCTCGCTGAGTGATCGCTGCATTCGAATCCAGTGCCGAAAGTAATCACCCATGTGGTAGCCGCAGAACGGCAGCATGGCCATTGGGTCGCGGCGCACTTTGCCGATCGTGCCCGCAGCCGCGGCCGTCATCTCTGATCCCATCGTCGCGCCCGTGTAGACACCGGAACTCCAGTTGAATGACTGATAGACGAGCGGCATCGTCGTAGCGCGCCGGCCACCAAAGATGATGGCGCTGATCGGCACACCGTTGGGATTCTCCCAGTCGGGATCAATTGTTGGACACTGTGCAGCAGGAGCAGTAAAACGCGCGTTGGGATGCGCGGCTTTCGCACCGGTCTCTTTCGCGATCTGCGGTGTCCACTTTTTACCTTGCCAGTCCAGGCATTCTGCGGGCGGCTCGTCGGTCATGCCTTCCCACCAGACGCCGCCCTCGGGCGTGAGCGCAACGTTGGTAAAGATCGAGTTTTTTGAGAGCGTGATCATTGCGTTTGGATTGGTCTTAGCGGACGTACCCGGCGCGACCCCAAAAAAACCTGCTTCGGGATTGATGGCGCGCAAGCGCCCGTTCGCGTCTGGCTTGATCCAGGCTATGTCGTCGCCGACGGTCCAAACTTTCCAGCCTTCGAACCCTGCCGGCGGAATCAACATGGCGAAATTTGTCTTACCGCACGCGCTCGGAAACGCAGCGGTAACGTAAGTCTTTTCACCCTGCGGATTCTCTACACCGACGATCAGCATGTGTTCGGCCATCCAGCCTTCGTCGCGGGCGATGTTCGAAGCAATGCGTAGCGCGAAACACTTCTTGCCCAGCAGAGCATTGCCGCCATAGCCGGAACCGTAAGACCAGATCTCGCGCGTTTCAGGAAAATGGACGATGTACTTTTCTTTGTTGCAGGGCCAGGGTAGGTCCTCTTGCCCGGGCGCAAGCGGCGCACCGACCGAGTGCATGCAGGGCACCACCCGCTTATAGTCCTTGTCGATTTCCGCATAAACCGGCAAACCGATACGAGCCATGATGCGCATATTGACCACGACGTATGGAGAATCGGTGAGCTGGACTCCGATCTGCGACATTGGCGAACCGATGGGGCCCATGCTGAAGGGCAGCACGTACATCGTGCGGCCTAGCATGCAGCCGTTGAAAAGCTCTTTCAGTCTCCGGCGCATCTGAAACGGTTCCTCCCAGTTGTTGGTCGGACCCGCGCCGTCTTTGGAGAGTGAGCAGATGAAGGTGCGGTCTTCGACGCGAGCGACGTCGCTCGCGTCCGAGCGGGCATAGTAGCAGCCCGGCCAAAGCTCTTCGTTGAGTTTGGTGAAGGTGCCGCTCTCGACCATTAGCGCCTTGAGCATTTCGTCTTCTTCCGCTGATCCGTCTACCCAATGAATTACATCAGGCTTAGTCAGGTTGGCCATCTTCTCGACCCAGTTGAGCAGATGAGTGTTCTTGCTCAGAGGTGTGGCTGCGTCGCGGTTAATCTTTTCGCTGACAGGAGAACTCATCTTTGTGCTCCAATTCGTGATAATGAATAGCGCTTTCGATTTTGGTATTTATTGAAGCTAAGTCTTACATTAGAGAGATTCTAGAATCAAGTTGCGATCATCGTGTCAGAAGCCCGACCGTAAGGGAGGGCCCTGGTGTCGTCGAGTTGTGACGAACAGATAAATATCGTGACCGTCCGCACCGTCGACGCGCCGGTCCGCTATTTCAGGATTCGCTATCATTCGAAGTTTTTGCTCATATTTCCAGTCTTCGCTCTTGGTGAAAGAGAATAGTTCAGCTAAGTCTTCGTTAGAGAGCGACTTTTCTATTAGCCAGAGTTGAGAGTCGTTTGAATTCTCGCGTTTGGAAAAGGGACGTGATCCCCGGGTTACGCTCGCTGCGCTCGCTCACCCGGGCTAAATTCTGCCCGCCGCTCCGCGGCTCGTTGACCCGCGTTGCCCAGCGGGCAATAGTCCAAACAGGCAGGTAACAGCTGAGCGTCAGGTTTTGCCTTTTGCCAATTGCGTCTGGTATTAGCTTAGACAATGGATCGAAAACCGAGAAGAGAAGCTTTCGGGAACACAGAGTGGAATCTCATCCAACACTTGCGCACGCCCGCGCAGGTGCAGCGGTGGCTAACGTTGATGCCGTACAACTGGGAGCGCCAGGGCGGCACGATGCGTTCTTTCCGCGAAGTGGTGAAACGCAACGAAGCCCATTGTCTCGAAGCGTCGGTCGCGGCGGCGGTGATTCTCGAGCAGCATGGTTACCCGCCGCTCCTGCTTGACGTTGAATCGTGGGACCTCCTGGATCATGTGATTTTTGTTTTTCAAAGAGATGGTTTGTGGGGATCGATTGCCCGTTCGCGCGACACCGGGCTGCACGGCCGCAAGCCGATGTTTCGCAATTTGCGACAGTTGATCTGGAGCTATTTTGATCCGTACATCGATCGCACCGGCCGCATCAAGGGCTATGGCCTCACCAACCTCTACGATCTCGGCAACTACGATTGGCGTTTCTCGGTTAAGAACATGCAC
Organism: Blastocatellia bacterium; assembly: GCA_003168335.1. Taxonomy (GTDB): domain Bacteria; phylum Acidobacteriota; class Blastocatellia; order Pyrinomonadales; family Pyrinomonadaceae; genus UBA11740. Next base: position 459,234 of record PMSM01000003.1, read on the forward strand.
AAGATCGAAGATCATCTGCGCGCGATACCCCACCGCGTGTTGCGCTCATCAGATCGGCGTTATGAGTATTGGCACGAGCGTTATCTGAGCTTCAAGAAACGCTATCCCGATCGCTCGCCGGTCTATTACGACAATCGTAATGAATGGATGCTGTGAAGCTGAAACGATCACTACAACACCGCGGATGACCTTACTCGTGCGGCGGCATCTCAGGCGGGCCAACTTTCCAACCTTTCGCTTTCGCCGCAACCAGCATGTGGGCAAGTACTGAAGCGATAATGATCGAGCCACCCAGAATCGCCCAACTCGAAGGACGCTCGCCGAGGAATAGAAAAACCCAGATTGGATTCAAGACCGGTTCGATGTAGCCCACGATGCTGGCGTCGAGTGAACGCAGTCCCCGGGCCATCGCTCCTGTGAACAGAATGTAGGCGACGCCGATCTGGATGATGCCGAGATAAGCGATGCAGGCAAAGTCCGTCGAACTGATCCCGCGGCGCATCGCTCCCCAAAACGCCGGGGCGCAAATCAGGACGGCCAGCAGATTACCGTAGATGGCCGACGAAGCACGGTTTACATCGCGGGCTTTTGCATGGCGCAGCAGCAGGAAATAGAACGCGAAACATACTCCCGACCCGAGCGCCACCAGATTGCCGGTCACGTCCTGTGGCCGCAATTTGCCGACAAAAAACAGGGACATTCCCGCCACGCAAACTGCCACCGTAATAAGATCGCGCTGGCGAAACTTTTCTTTGTAGAAGAGCGGCTCGAGGATCAGGACATATACCGGCGCGGTGTATTGCAGGAAGATCGCGTTGGCCGCGGTCGTGAGCTTGGTGGCCAGCACGAACAGGATCAGCAAAGCGGCGTAAAGCACGGCGGCGATCGCGCTGACGCGATTAAGGCCGAAGCCCTCGTGTCTGGTGACAATGGCGATGGTGATTGCCGCCAGGAAGGAACGGCCGAAAGAGAGTTCGAAAGCAGACAGCGAGGTTGCCTTGATGAAGAGACCGCCCGTGCTCCAGAGAATCGCCGCGCCGAGAACCAGCAGCAGCGGGGAAACCGCCGTGTGTTTGATTAGTGAAGGAGTAGCTTGGGTCACCTGGTTAGATGGCCGAAGAGCCTCGCAGAGGCGAAACGAAATAGCCACGACCGTGAGGTCGTGGACCGAGTTTGATCAACCGAGCCAAGGCCCGCAGGGCCGACACAAGTGTCGCACCCGGTGCTCAGGGTCATTTTCAAATCGTTGGCCCACGCCCTTACGGGCATGGCTATTACCTGCCGTCCCTTCGGGACTCAAGCCCCAAATCACTGAATGATCTCGGGTCTGGCTTCTTCATCTTGATCAGCCGGCGCTGGCATTTGAGCTTGCGCTTCCTGTCTTAACGCGCGGAGGTGTCTTCCAAACTGTCCATTCCATGGCGGAATCACTACCGAGACGGCACCGTGCGCCTGTGCCTGACAAGCGAGACGAATCAAGGGTCTTGGTTCAGCGGTGTCGATGTAGCCGAATTCCTTTATCTTTTTTCCTTCGCGGACGGCGACGTCGGCGAGTTTGTCCGCACCGCCGAGCACGCCCACCCAGCACGTGCCGCACGAGGCGGAACGGCATTCGACGGGAATCGGCCCTTCCATGCGTCGTGGATCGATGGCCACCCAATCACGCGAACGATCATTGGCCGCGCCCCAGGCCATGTCCTGGCCTTCGTTCAAAATGTATTTCGCTTTGTCGTCACATTCGTCGTGCGTGACGGTGAACTGTTTGTTGACCGTGCGCAGAAAACCCAGCAGGCCCTGGCTATCCTGCTTGGTCCGATCGCGGAGAATCTGCGCTGGAGATTTCTTCGCGTGTTTGCGGTCGATGTTAATCGTGCCGGGCGCGCTCTTGAAGGTCGACAGACCGGCCTGCTGCACCGTCATGAAAGCGACGGCGGTGATGCCGACCAGCAGGGATTCGTCTTGCTTCGCTTCCGGCGCCGCGCGCCTGGCGACCGCTAGAATCTGATCTGCCAATGAAGCGCGAGATGGTTGATCAAAAGAATCCGCATGCTGCTCGACGGCCTTCTTTACCTGGGGCCAGAAGCGGTGGCCATACAGAAACTTGTGCGAACTATCGACCTGATCTTTCAATTCGTAATCGCCTTGCAGCAGTAAATGCTGCGCCAGCTTCTCGCGATCTTCCGCCTGTTCGAGGGCGCGGAACAAAGCCAGCGGATAGAAAGCGAACCAAATTTGCGTGGCGTTGCGATCGACTTCGTGGGTCGGCCGCAAAAGCAACGCCAGCGTAGCCGACCATGCTTCTTCGTCGTGTTGATTCAGGAACTGCTCAAAAGGGGTTTCAGTATTCATGGCGTGTCAGATCAGAATTCCTCGGCTAATGAAAACGCTTAGTTTAGCAGCTTCGCTGCCGTATCAGAAGCCCGACCGTCAGGGAGGGCTCGATTTGATGGGGCCCTCCCTGACGGTCGGGCTTCTGACACATTGCGTTTGACAAGGGGCGATTGAGTCAAGTAAAAGTCGTCTCAAATTCGAGGAGAGTTGACCGTGGCAGAAAATCAGGATGAACATGCAGGAGCCCGTCGCACTTTTGACGGCGCTTATGGGTTCTCGTTTAGTATCGCGATTGGCCTGGTGTTGTTCATTGCCGGTCTGATCATCAGCCTGACCCTCGGTGGGGGAACCAGCATCGGGTTGATCTTCGGAATTCCGCTGCTCGTGGCGGGCCTGATCATCCCCATCTTCATGATGCGCGATCTCTTTAAAACGAACGAGATCAAAGAGCCCTGTCCCAAGTGTGGAGAGATGATTAAAACCTCAGATGCGACTTTGCAGCTCAAGTGTCCCGGTTGTCAGAGCGTGATTAATATCCGCGATGAGAAGTTGTTTCTGGCCGAGTAGTAAACGGCCTGCTGCTTATTTCTTCCTGAGACACTCTCGTTCAATCTTTTGCGGCTTTGCCGCTTGAGACTGGCCTACGGGTGGGACTGCTAAACGTTACAGTGGCGGTAGCCAGGTGCGCGTCCAGTAGTCGCTGATCGTCAACGCAAACAGAATCGCCAACCAGAAAAGCGCCGATCCGATAATCAACCAGATCAGACGGGAACTGTAGCGCACGTGCATGAAGTAGAGGATCACCAGCGTAGCTTTTACTACCGCGATCGTCAGCGCCACGATCGCATTCAACGGCCCGGGAAAATCGCGGAAGGCCGCGAGCACGGTGAGGCCGGTCCCCAGCATCAAGGCCAGGAAGATCGTGAGGTAAACTCTCGGATGAACTATGTGCTCGCTCATATCTCAGAGATCACAAGTCAGAGATCAGAAGTCAGTCAGCTCAAAAAAACCAAATCTGCAATCCGAATTTCGCAATTCGAAATCCAGTCAGCCCAAATGTCCTTCCAGGTGACGTCCCAGCAGGTAAAGCAAAGGGAACAGAAAAATCCAGATGATGTCCACAAAGTGCCAGTACAGTCCTGAGATCTCGACCGGCGCGTGATACTCCGGGCCAAACCGCCCCCGCCCGGCCATGATTGTCAGGACAATCAGCAAGCCGATGCCGATGATCATGTGCAGCGCGTGCAGGCCCGTCATCGCGAAATAAATCCAGTAGAACAACTCAACGTTGCGCACGTTGGCGCCCTCGACTAAATGCAGCTTGTGCGGATCGGTATCCCCCGGCTTGGCCACGGCGGGATTAAACGGACGTCCGGGAATTAGCTGGCCGGGAATTAAACTGTCAACGTACTTGTCGTGATACTCAACGGCTTTGATTCCCAAAAACGTCATGCCCAGGACTATCGTCAAGAGCAGATAGATGACGGAATTTCGCCGCCTGCCCAATTGAGTGCTGAAGACGGCCATCGCCATCGTAAAGCTGCTGACGATTAGGACGACGGTGTTAACGCCACCGAGGCGGATATCGAGGTGGTTGCTGGCCGTCGCAAAGGCGGCCGGATACTGGTAGCGGTAGATCGTGTAGGCCAGGAACAGCCCGCCAAAGAACATGAGCTCAGTGACGAGAAAAACCCACATGCCCAAGGTGCCTGCCTCACGCTGCTGCTCCATGTTTTCAAAGTGGTGCTGCAACGCGCGGTGCGTCGTGGGTTCGTGTGTTAGACCTTCCGTCAACGTCGTCCTCTTCCTGTTTAGAGGCGGGCGATAGCCCGCCTCTAAACAAATCACTTAATCAGGTCCCCGCCGGCTTTTGCCGTTCGAACTTTCCCACCACTTCTTTATGCTCGGGCGCGGCGAACTGGTACGCTTCGGTGGTCACCACCGGCGTCGTCAAGAAATTCTCGGTTGGTGGTGGTGAAGCTGTCTGCCATTCCAGGCCGGGTAGATTCCACGGGTTGGCTGCGGCGATCGGGCCATAGCGCATCGACCAAACCAGATAGCACAGCGGGATCAATAACCCGACGCCCAGAATCGACGCGCCCGCCGTCGATAAAACGTGCAGCACCTGCCACGAGACCATATCAGCGGGGTAAGTGTGATAACGCCGCGGCATGCCCATGTAACCCAGCACAAACTGTGGCGAAAACGTCAGATTGAATCCGACAAAAACCACCAGCGCTGAAAAGCGCCCCCAACCTTCCGGATACATGCGGCCGCTGATCTTCGGCCACCAGTAATGCAATCCGCCGAGATAAGCCAGCAAGGTCCCGCCGACCATGATGTAGTGAAAATGCGCCACGATGAAATAGGTGTCGCTCAAATGCACGTCGGTTGCGAGCGAAGCAAGGAACAATCCTGTCATCCCGCCGATGGTGAACAAGCCGATAAAACCGAGCGCGTAGAGCATCGGTGTGTCGTACGAGATTGAACCCTTGTAAAGCGTCGCGGTCCAGTTGAAAACTTTGATGGCCGAGGGAATCGCGACCGCGAAACTCAGAAACGAAAAGATCATCCCCGCATAAACGGACTGGCCGGAGACAAACAGGTGGTGGCCCCAAACCAGAAAGCCGAACACCGCAATCGCCAGGCTCGAGAAAGCGATGAACTTGTAACCAAAAATATTCTTGCGCGAGAAGTTGGCAATCAGCTCGCTGACAACGCCCATCGCCGGCAGTACCATGATGTAGACCGCCGGATGCGAATAGAACCAGAACAGATGCTGGAACAAGATCGGATCACCACCAGCTGCCGGGTCGAATATTCCTATGTGCGCGAGTCGCTCCAACGCGACCAGCAAAATAGTGACCGCGACGACCGGCGTTCCCAGGATCATGATCAGGCTGGTCGCGTAATGCGCCCAGATGAACAGCGGCAGGCGAAACCAGGTCATCCCCGGCGCGCGCATCGTGTGAATCGTGACGATGAAGTTCAGGCCCGTCAGAATCGATGAAAAGCCGCTGATGAAAATCCCGACGCCGGTGGCTATCACGTAAGAGTTCGAAAACGTAGTGCTGTAAGGAACGTAGAAGGTCCAGCCGGTATCGACGCCACCCGCGAGGAGCGCATAGATCGTGATCAGTCCGCCGACCATGTAAATGTACCAGCTCAGCAGATTGATGCGCGGAAAGGCGAGGTCTTTCGCGCCAATCATCATCGGCACCAGAAAATTTCCCAACGTCGCCGGAATCGCAGGGATGAGGAAGAAAAAGACCATGATGATCCCGTGCTGAGTGAACATCTTGTTGTAAGTGCTCGACTGCACGAGGTCGGCCTGCGGAGTAAGCAACTCCAGGCGGATGGCCATCGCATAAAGGCTGCCGATGAAGAAGTAGAAGCTGATCGCGCCGAGGTAAAGCAGGGCGATGCGCTTGTGATCTCTGGTCAACAGCCACGACTTCAAGCCGTATTCGGCGTTGATGTAGTTAGTGTGTGGCGGCTTTGGTGTTTCGAATTCTTCCATGCTTTTTAGAAAACAATTACCCGTTTAGAGTAGGCGACTACCAAACCAAGCTTGTGATCCTTCTTACGGCTCTGCCGTCCGATGTGCGGAAAGGCTATGCCTTTCCGGTTAACTCGATATATATCGCTCTCTCGGCAAGGCTGCGCCTTGCCGAGACTGAGGCGGAGCCTCAGATGAATAAGAACCCACTTCTCGGAAAGCCAAAGGCTTTCCGCACATCAGGCGGCAAAGCCGCAAATTGCTTGAGATTAATGTTTGCTTTCATTTCGGTGTTGCACTCGGCTTACTTGCCGGCGCAGGCTTCGCCGTCTGCGTCTCAGTCTTTGGTATCGACAAAGACTTAACGTAAGCCACCAGTTGCAAGAGCTGTTCTTCACTGAGCTGACCCTGGAACGAAGGCATGATTGGTCCAAAGCCCGTGACGATCTTCGCCTGCGGATTCAGGATCGATTCACGTATATACCCCTCGTCGGCTGTTACCGTTTGACCGTTATTCAGCGCGACCTTGCTGCCGGACACTCCCAAGAGCGCCGGCCCGCGTCCACCTTCGGCGTTGGCGCCGTGGCAGGAGGCGCAGCCCAGCGACTCGAACATCTGTTGCCCGGCGGCCGCCGGCGACATTTGGTTCGCGTTGCCGCTCAGCCAGTTTTCGTACTCGGTCGGCTCCATCACCACCACCCAGCCACCCATGCCCGAATGATTCATGCCACAGTACTCGGCGCAAAAGAAGTGATAACGTCCGGGCTTGGTCGCTTCGAACCATTCGGTCGTGTAACGGCCTGGCACCACGTCGGCCTTGATGCGAAAAGCCGGGATAAAGACGTCATGAATCACATCTTCCGAAGCCATGATCAATTTGATCTTGCGGCCTACGGGGACGTGCAGTTCGTTGATCTCGCGCTGGCCGGTGGCATGCTGAAACTTCCACATCCACTGTTTGCCGACGACGTATACTTCTTCGGCGTTTTTCGGCGGGCGGTACTGCGTGAAATAAACTTTCGCGCTCCAAAAAAAGATGGTCATCGCGATCAGCAGCGGAATCACCGACCAGAGTATTTCCAGTTTGTGCGAGCCTTCGATCGGTCGCGGAATTTCGAATGCATTGCGGCGGCGATATTTGATGACAAAGAAAATTATGATAAACGAAATCAACAGCGTGAAAAAGATAGTCACGCCGGAGATATAGAAATACAGCGCGTCCACATCGCCCGAATAGGTCGACGCGCTCTCTGGAATGAATGGAAACCAGGATTGCATGGTTTAGATCTTTATATTCAACTTTCAAACCTGAAATTTCCGATCTCAGATTTCTCGGAGAGCCAGGACGCCTTCCCTCACGGCCGGGTTACCGGCCCGGACTCACAGCTCCGACTCTTTGGCTTTCAGCACGACCGGCCGCCCCCGCTTTCGCAGAACCAGTAACAATCCGACGATCAGGACCACAGTCACCCCGCCTGCCAGCCGCACGATGTTCATTACTACCGCGCCGTATTTTCCCGTCGCCGGATCGTAGTGATAACAGTAAAGCAGCAGCGCATCGACGGGCGTGCCGATTTTGTTTTGCGAGGCTTCAACCAGGCCGAGGCGCAAGTCTTTCGGCGGATACTCGATGCCGTAAAAATAACGGGCGAGTTTTCCCTCCGGGGTCAGGACCATGATGCCGCTCGCGTGGGCGAACTGGTTTGTCTGCTCGTCCCAAACATAGCGAAAACCAACGGCTTCGGTTAGCCGCTTGATGTTCGCTTCATCGCCGGTAAGAAAATGCCAGCCCCCTTCACCTCCGGGGCGGTTGTAAGCCTTCACATAAGTACTCTTCTTGGCGGCGGCCAGGTCCGGCGTTTCGCGCGAATCAAAACTGACCGTGACTACTTCATACTGTTCGCCAATATTGAATGAGATTTGTCTGAATGCGCCCAGCTCTCCATTCATGACCTGATTGCAGAGCATCGGGCAGGTGTAATAAACCAGAGACAGCACGACCGGCTTGCCGTTGAAGAACTGACTCAGACGCACCTCGCGGCCCTGCTCATCTTTGAAAACGGCGTCGAGCGGAATTTGCTCGTTTAATCTCTGATCGATGCCGACGTTCTTCAGGGCTTTTGGTAAGCCGGTCGACACCGGTCCGGATTCGGGACGCGTGCCGTAAAGCGGCAGGTTTGGTTGCGGTACGCCGGGCTGCCCGAGAGCAAGTAGGCAGTAGGCAGAAAGCAGGAGGCAGACTGCAGGAAGCAGACGGCAGGAGCCAGACGGCAGGAAGTAAATGGCGAAACGCACAGCGCCAATCACGCCGGCGAGTTTTCTGCATACTGCCTTTTGCATACTGCCTTCTCTTTCCTGCCTACTGCTTCCTGCTGTCTGCCGCCTGCGGTCTCGCTGGTAGTCCCTGCTTCAAAATTTCTTCTTTCGCTTTTTCGATCGACAGGCCGTATCGCTGGCCGCTTTGATCGACCGGGCCGTTCTCAAGGATGTCGTCCCAGTGCCGGCGCAGGATCTTGATCTCGTACAGCGCGTTTTTCGGTTGTGCGGCGCCGGCCGTAATGGCATTGCCGGACTCTTCTTTCTTAATTGCCGCGGCCTTCTCAAGATCTTCCGCGAAGCCCGGCGCGCCCTGCAGGCGCGGCTCAGGCGGCAGACGATCTTTGTCGGTCAGCGCCATGGGTGACGGCGGCGGTTCCCTGGCTTCGTTTTCGAAAGAGCGAAACAAAGCCCACGTGAGAAAGAAGGTGGCAATGGTCAGCACCGAGAGTCCGACGAGAAATTTCACGATGCCAGAGACCTGGACGTCGCTGACCTCGTGGGCGACATCGACGTTCTTGATGCGCGCCACGTCCGGCGCTTCCGTCACGTGACCTTCTTTGTGATCTCTCTCAGTCATTTATTTGTCACATTACCCACCCGTTACCGCGGGTGGTACTGACCTGTTTTCCCTGCCGGCTGCTTACTGCCTACGTGCGTTTCGGTTCTTCAATGTCCCGCATGTGCGGCCAGCGCCTGCTCAAGCTGTGGATCGTTAATCGGGACCAGCGAACGCTTTTGCAACTGCCACGCAAAGGTCGCAATCCAGAGTCCGCCGATCGCAAACGGCGCCACCAGATCCATCCAACTCAAATGAAAATGCTCACGATTGAAGCTCGGCTCGATCAGCCAGATCACATCCACCACGCGGGTTAACAGAATCAATAGTGCCAGCATCCCCAGCCGCTGCGGACTCTTTTTGGCCGCGCGCGACAATAGCGTCAAGAAGGGAAAGACAAATTGCAGAATGACGATCCCCAGCGCAATTACACCCCAGCCGCCATGTTTGCGCGCGACGAACCAGACGGTCTCTTCGGGCAAGTTTGCCGACCAGATAATCAGGTATTGCGAGAACGCAAAATACATCCATAGCATTACCAGGGCCATCATCAGATTGCCCCAATCATGAAAATGCGACGTGCGCACGACCGCGTTCATAGGCTCGCGCTTTGCCAGCCACGACATTACCAGAATGCCGAACGCCAGCGCGCTTAAACTCCATGAAGCTACAAAGATTAATCCATAGATCGTTGACGACCAGGCCGGGTCGAGGGACATCACCCAGTCGATCGAGGCAAACGTAATGGTCAGTATCAGCAGACCCAGTCCCGGCCCGCTGATCATCTGCAAACGTTTCGAGAAGCGGCGATCCGCAGTGCGATCGTGTTGCAGTGAAAGCCAGTTGAGCAACAGCGCCATCAGCGACCAGATGGCAAAATAGAGCGCCGCGCGCATCATGAAGAATGCCGGATTCAAATAATGGGCGGCCTTTTCGCGCAGCACGGGAACCTGATCCATTTCCGCCCGGTTCGTCCAGGTGTAGATTTGATTCAACCCCACCAGCACCGGAATGAACAGCATCAACATCAGCGGCAGCGTGCGGGTCGCGGCTTCGAGCACGCGGCGAATTATCAGTCCCCAGGCGCCACCGGTCAGATGCTGCAACATCAAGAGCGCCATGCTGCCAATCGTGATTCCGATCCAAAAGATGAAGCCAACCAGATAAGCGTGAAAGAACTGCGTCCGATCAACCAATAAGCCGAAAACCAGCAGCGCGAAGAACAGCGCGCCTACGGCCAGCGCCAGAGTGCTCACTCGCTTCAAATCTCGCGGAGGTGTGTATCCGGCTTGAATCACTTCTTCCCTCCGGGAGCGCGGACACCCTGTCCGCCGGGCTTGATGCTCGGCGTTTGGGCCGCTTGCGCCGCGGGCATCTGGCTCAACTGCAAAGCGCGAATGTAGGCGATGATCTTCCAACGATCCTCAACCGGGATCTGTGACGCATAGGAAGGCATCGCGCCCCAACCGTTGGTCATCGCATCAAAGAAATGCCCGACCGGCGCCTGGCGCAGACGATCCTGGTGATACGAAGCGGGCAAAGGTTTGTTAAAGCCGCGGCGCGCGATCATGCCGTCGCCATCACCGGTCGCGCCGTGGCAAACTGAACAGAAAATGTCGTAGCGCTGCTGGCCGCGATCGAGCACCTCTTTGGTGATCGGAAAAGGAAACGTCTCGACGTCATCCGGATACAACGCCGCGGAAGCGCCGGTGGTCGAGACCGGAGTCGCGGCGCCCGGCGGTACCGGCTGGGCCGTGGTGCCGGCATTCGATTTCTTTCCGAAATAGAATTCGCGATCGGCGCGCAGGTAACCACGCGGCACCGTGCCCGGAACCAGCGGTCGCGATGAGAGACCGTCCCGGAAGAAAGAGTTCTCGCGAAAAGCTTTTGCCTTGGGCTGGTCCTGCATGTCTCTTCTGCAAGCAGAGGTGAGCAGTAAGCAGTAAGCAGTGAGCAGCAAGCACAAGAGACGCCGGGACGCGGGGAAGCGGGGGCGCGGCGAAAAAGATTTCTCCGTGTCTCCGTGTCTCCGGGTTTCCGCGTCGGGTGTTTTTCTACAGCTCAACATCGACGACCTCTCTCGCTTCCAGACTCTTCAAAAACCGCCTCGCTTCGTCATGATCGAATTTGGGATCCTTTGATTCGATTACCAGAAAGAAACTATCGCGCGTCGCCAGGGCAAAATTCGGCGCATTGAAAACCGGATGATAAGGCTGCGGCAGCTTGTTTAGCGCCAGCATGCCGAATACGGCCGCGAACGCGGCGCACAGAACGATGCATTCAAACGTAATCGGAATAAACGCCGGCCAACTGTTGAAAGGTTTGCCGCCGACATTGAGGGGATAATTGATCACTTCCATCCAGTACTGCATGAAGAATCCGCCCAGGCCGCCGATAATCCCGCCGGCCAGGACAATCAGCGGCAGGCCGGTGCGGGTGAATCCAATCGCTTCCGAAAGTTCTTCGATCGGGAACGGCGAGTAGCCATTGATCTTTCGATAGCCCGCCGCGTACGTCTCGCGGGCGGCCGCGACCAGTGTGCTCGGGTTATCGAACTGGGCCATTACGCCGTAGAGTCTTGATGCCTTGGTCTTCACCATATGGGGCCTATTCACCTATCCTTCGTCAACCTCCGCCTCAGGCAGAATAGTTCTCATCTCGAAGATCGAAATCATCGGCAGGAAGCGAATAAAGAGAAACAGCAAAGCAAAGAAGAAACCAATCGTACCGATGAACATCGCCCAATCCCACTGGGTGGGCGAGTAAAAGCCCCAGGACGAGGGCAGAAAGTCTCGATGCAGACTAGTCACGACAATCACAAAGCGTTCGAGCCACATGCCGATGCTGACGACCAGGGAGATCAACCACAGCACCAGCAGGTTCGAACGAATTTTCTTGAACCAGAGCAGTTGCGGTGTCACGCCGTTGCACAGAATTAGCGCCCAGTAGTACGGCGCATAGGGGCCGTGCATGCGGTTCCAGATCATAAACCGTTCGTACTGGTTGCCGCTGTACCAGCCGAAGAACGCCTCAATCATGTAGCCGTACACCACAATCAAACCCGTGGCCAGCATGACCTTCGCCATGTTGTGCATGTGGCGCATCGTGATAAAGCTTTCCAGCCCGTAAAGTTTGCGCAGCGGAATCGTCAACAGCAATACCATCGCAAAGCCTGCATAGATCGCGCCGCCCACAAAGTAAGGTGGAAAGATCGTCGCGTGCCAACCGGGAATGATGCCGACCGCAAAATCGAAACTGACGATCGTGTGCACCGAAAGCACCAGCGGCGTCGCCAGTCCCGCCAGCAGCAGATAAGCTGTCTCGTAACGATGCCAGTGCCGCGCCGAACCGCGCCAGCCCATCGCCAGCATGCCATAAACCAGCCGGAACGATTTGTTGTTCGCGCGATCGCGCAACGTGGCAAAGTCGGGAATCAAGCCGACGAACCAGAACAGCGCCGACACCGTGGCGTAGGTCGAGACCGCAAACACGTCCCACATTAGTGGGCTGCGAAACTGGGGCCAGATGCCCATCGTGTTTGGATAGGGAAACAGCCAATAGCCGAGCCATGGTCGCCCGAGATGCATCAGCGGGAAGACGCCGGCCTGGGCCACCGCGAACAGCGTCATGGCTTCCGCGAACCGGTTGATCGAAGTGCGCCATCTCTGTCGCAGCAAAAGCAGAATCGCCGAAATCAAAGTTCCCGCGTGACCGATGCCGATCCACCAGACAAAGTTCAGAATATCCAGGCCCCAACCGACCGGGATATTCACGCCCCACAATCCGATCCCCTTGAACAGGAGATTGATGATCGCGAGCATCATCAGTTGGAACAGCGCGAACGAAATCGCAAAGCCGACGAACCAGCCAAACGGCGTCTTGCGCTTCAACACGATCGCGCTGATCTTGTCGGTGACCGAGCCAAAAGTCAGCTCTGATCCCACGACCGGAGTCGTCGCGTGAATCGATTGGTGGCGATCGTCTGGTTTCTCGTCCATCTAATCTAATTTTGGAGTGCGGCGGCAAGCGTAGCGCGACGCCGCTTTGGATTCTGAATAATGAACAGATCCAAAGCGCCGCCGTTGTCAGCGCACTCCAAATTTGTCCCCGTCTCCACAGTCAGGATTTAATCTCCGGATTCGGATTCCGCAGCGCCGACAGATAGGTCGTGCGCGGCCGCGTGTTCAGTTCGCCCAGCAATGAATAGTCTCGCTCCAGCGCTTTCAGCTTCGCCACCTTGCTGTTTGGATCGTTGATGTTGCCGAACACAATCGCCTCAGTCGGACAGACTGACTGGCAGGCAGTAACGATCTCGCCGTCATGCACCTGGCGGCCTTCAACCTCTGACTGAATCTTTGCTGACTGAATTCGCTGCACGCAGTAGGTGCATTTCTCCATCACGCCGCGGCTGCGCACCGACACGTCCGGGTTGCGCATCAACTGATAAGTGGGTGTGTCCCAGTCCTGGTACAGGAAAAAGTTGAAGCGGCGCACCTTGTACGGGCAGTTATTCGAACAATACTTGGTCCCGACACAGCGGTTATAGACCATGTCATTCAGGCCTTCGCTGCTGTGCACCGTCGCATGGACGGGGCAAACCGGTTCGCACGGCGCGTTCTCGCAATGCATGCAGGGAACGGGTTGAAAGAAAGGCCCTACGGGCGTGTTGGCGTCGCCCTTGAAGTAAGCATCGATGCGAATCCAGTGCATCTCGCGGCTGCGAATCACCTGATCCTTGCCGACGATCGGAATATTGTTTTCCGCCTGGCAGGCGATCGTGCACGCGTTGCAACCGACACAGCCGTTCAAGTCGATCGACATCCCCCACGCGTAGCCGTTCCCCTGATTTTTGTAATCGACATCCGGATAAAGCGAGAGATCGTGCAGCTCTTTCTTTTGCTTCTCGCTTTCTTCGCGCAGCTGTTCTTTGTCTTTCAGATATTCTTCCAGAGTCCCTTCGCGCAGAAGATCGCGGCCTTCCATTGAGAAGTGAACCTGCGTGGTCCCGAGTTCATACCGGCCCGCCGCTTTCGTTGCCTGTGCGCCGAGAGCGGTCCACGGCGCATCCGAGGCGCGAATTTCGTAAGCATTGAAACCCTGATCGTTGCCGACGCGCCCGGCGCGCCCGCGTCCATAACCGAGATGAATTGTGATGACATCGTCAGGCTGGCCGGGCATGATCCAGGCGGGGACTGCTTTGCTTATCGCGCGGCCATTTAGTTTCAGTTCGAGTTGATCGACCATCGCCCCGCGGCCGCGCTTGTCCTCTTCGTAGTTTTGCGGCGCGACGCCGAGCCTCTTCGCGGTGTTCGCACTGATCAAAGCGACATTGTCCCAGGTGATCTTCGTCAGCGGCTTGGGCAACTCCTGCAGCCAGCCGTTATTTCCAAAGCGGCCGTCGTAGATGGTTGGGTCGGTGCGGAAAATGAGTTCGTAAGAACCGGACGCTGGCGGTTGCGAGCCACTTGCTGCTGGGAGCGCGGACGTCCCGTCCGCATTTGTTTGCGTCAACGAGCTGGCCCAATCTGATTTGAGCGCGACAGTTTTTGTGGGCAGTGCAGTGTTAGGAAGAAAGCCGTCGTGCAGACACTTGCGCCACCACGATTCGAAATCAGCTGGCGAAGCCGCAGGAGTCGCGGTTGCAGCGCCCGTCGTCGGAGCGCCCGCATCCTGCGGGCGGTTCGCGGGCATCTTGCCTGCGTCTTGCACCCGCTCGCTACCGCGAGCGGTTCCGTACCACGTTCGCCAATACTCCTTCACCATGTCGTAAGGCTTGCGATCATAGTTCTCTGAAAAGAGCGCGAGCACTTCGTGCGCCGTCCGGCCCTCGTAGAGCGGAGCAATCAATGGTTGGACGATAGTCACGGTGCCGTCGTACGTGCGTGCATCGCCCCACGATTCCAGGTAATGCGTGGCCGGAATGTGCCAGTGACAAATGTCGGAAGTTTCGTTGTTGTAGAGGCTGAGGTGCGCGCGCAACTTAACTTTATTCAGTCGATTCAGATCCAGCCTGAGATCGACCGGCGTGTTGTAAGCCGGATTGCCGCCGATCATGATCAGCGTATCGACGTGCCCAGCGTCAATGTCATTGACGAGTTCGCGCAGTGATTGAGTTTGATCGACTGAGTTGAGTTCGACTGGATCGGTGTAGAAGACTGTCTTGCCGACGTTGCCGAGAGTGGCGTTCAGCACATGAGCCCATGCGTGAACTTCAGCAGGTTGATCGTCCCCGACAATGACGATGCTGGCTCCTTCACGGAGGTCGTGTTGCAATGGTCGCAGTAATTCAGAAGGAACAACATTCTGGCTGGACGGCCCAACGTACGGCAATGCCCTTTCGGTTGCCTTCGCCGTGGGGAGCAGTCCGGAAACGAGAGTCTGCGCGAACGGTGCGACCCCACTTGGTTTCATTCGCCAAGCGTGGTCCGCCACTGCTCCGGTCGTCGTCGGCGTGCTCTCAACGACATACAACCGATTCATCTCCGCCTTCTCGCCAGTAATGCGTCGCTTCGCTGCATAGTCGCGCGCATAACGCAGCGAGCCCGGCTGGCAGGCAAGAAAATCTGAACCGAGTGAAAGAATCCGATCGGCTTTGCTGAAGTCATAGATCGTATTCACCGGCTGACCGAACGCCATCACGGCACCAGCGCGTGCATTGTCACGATTCGCCGGTTCGTATTGGTGCCACTTCGCTTCGGGAAAGTCCGTGAGGATCGATTTCATCTGCGCGGCGAGCGACGGCGATGTGATCGTTTCAGTCAGGAAGCGCAGGCCCGCGCCCTTCTTCGCTTTCAAGCCATCGCCTTCTTTTTGGATCAGGCCGCGAATTTCAGCCATGAACTGTGTCCACGGCCGAGTCTCGCCGCGGTACATCGGCGTCTGCGAACGATCGGGATCGTAAAGCGTCAGGATGGAAGCCTGTGAAAAGATGTCAGTCGCGCTTGACCCCTTATCGTTAGGATCGCTGTTGCGATTGTTCGGATGATCGGGATTGCCTTCAAGCTTGGTCGGCCGCCCTTCATTGCTGCGCGCAAGCAAAGGTGTTGCTATTCCACCTAACGAGAATGCTGTGGCGAAGTAGAGACCTCGACCGGGAATTTCTTCTTCGGGCTGCTTAACGTAAGGGACGATCTTCTCGGGCGGTTGAATCACGCAGCCGCTCAAGCCTGCGAGCGCCAGCGACGCGCCCATCAATTTCAAAAACGTGCGGCGCTCGACGGGATCGTTCCACTCTTCGGCCTGCTGTGGGAATTCGCGCTGCACGAACTCTTCGAAGATGGGAGAGTCGGCCAGTTCTTCAAGACTGCGCCAGTACTGTTTGCCGGAAGATGCGGACGGGACGTCCGCGCTCCCGGCACCGAGTACGCGGTCACGCAGCAGCTTGAAATTTATGTGACGATCGTTATCCATATTCCTGTTCCCTCCACCTTTGGGGGAGGGTTAGGGTGGGGGCTTGTGGCGCCGTAAGCCCTCACCCCCCCCACCCCTCTCACAACGGAGAGGGGAGCAAGATTACAACTCCTCTCCAACGAAGAGGGCGCTCACTTCAATCTACCGATGACAGGTCGAACAACTCGTCAGAACTGCCGGCTCCTGAATGTGATACTTCTTTTTCAAATCCAATCCTTCGGCGATCTCTTGCTTCGTGCTATTTCGCGGTCGCCACTCCATGTCGAAAATCTTATCTTTCGGTCGCACAAAATTCTCCGGACTCCGATGACACTCCAGGCACCATTCCATTTGCAGCGACGTAGCTTGCGACACCACCGGCATTTGATCGATCCGGCCGTGACAGGTCGAACAGCCGACGCCTTTGTTGACGTGAATTGCGTGATTGAAGTACGCGAAGTCCGGAAGATCATGGACGCGGATCCATTCCAGCGGCTTTCCCGTCTTGAAACTGGCGCGCACCGGTTCGAGGTAAGGACTGTCGGCCCAAATTTGTTTGTGACAATTCATGCAGACGGCCGTGGAAGGAATGCCGGCCGACGCCGCTGTTTCAACCGACGTGTGGCAATAGCGACAATCGATACCGTCATCGCCAACGTGATGCTTGTGACTGAATTGGATCGGTTGCTGGCGCTCGATCCATTGGCCGGTGTTCCATCCCGACCGGGTAATCTCTGCCGTGACCCAAAGGGCTGCGAACAGAATAAAGACGGCGCCATAAATCGTGGCCCGCGCCAGATAGTTCGTGCTATGACGGAAAATCTGTGGCATTGCCGCGGCTAAAAAGTTTTGCTGGTGGACGGACTTGTCCGCTCATTGTCAGGAGATGGGAGTAGTCCCATCTCTAAACGCTACGCTCGAGAAACTGTACTCAGTTATTACTCTGGAGCGATTACTTTAGCGAGATGAGCAGACTTTTTCAAACTAATTAATTAGATCAGTGATAGGATGGCGCCGCAAATAAATGTTCATTGGTCACTATGCAGTCGGTTTAGCGTCAAAGAAACTGGCGCCGCGCGCATCACTCGGTGCGTTGATTGCGGCCCCAATCCTGCTCGATCTGCTCTGGCCAATTTTTCTGCTGCTGGGTTGGGAACACGTTTCGGTCGAGCCCAACAGCAATCCATTCCTCCGTCTCAGTTTCGATTCATATCCGATTTCACATGGGCTGCTGGCGGTGGCCGGTTGGGCGACGCTCTTCGCTGCGCTCTACTATGGCTTCACGCGTTACGTGCCCGGAACGATAGTGATCTGGCTGGGCGTGATCAGTCACTGGGTGATGGATTACATCGTGCACCGCCCGGACCTGCCGCTTTACGCCGGTGGCAGTCGCATGATGGGACTCGGATTGTGGAACCATCGCTGGGTGGCGATTGCGGTCGAGGCAGCATTGTTCGCCGTGGGGATTTGGATTTATCAGCGCCAGACAAAGGCAAAGGACAAGGTCGGAACCTACGCCTTTTGGGGGTTTGTCGTTCTTCTACTGGCGGCGTATGCGGGAGCAACGTTCGGCCCAGCACCGCCCGCGAGCATCAAGAAACTTGCCATCGCTACCCTTTGCGCCGCGTTGCTGATCCCCTGGGCCTGGTGGCTCGACAGCCACCGGGAAGCGCGAGAGGTCGCGCCCTAGTCTTTCGCAATCAAAGTCACGCGCGCCGCCGGGTAATCAGATTTATCAGCGCTACAAACAGAGCGGCCCCAATAATCGACCAAATCACAGGAAAGTGCATTCCGACCACGGGAATGACCAGGAGTTCCGGAAGGTGAAGTTGCCCTGCGATCCACGAGCCCAGCAGGGCACCGATAAATCCGAGCGCGATCGAAACCAAACAGCCGCCATGCGTGTATCCGCCAATGGCCTGGCCCAGCGCGCCGCAAACACCGGCGATTAGAAGCAGCACCAGAAGTTGAAGCATAAAAGTTTCTCTCTTTCGTCCCAAGTTTGCAGAACATTAGTCTTCCAAACGCCAGGCCAATATCGTATAATCTGTCGTAGTTCGTTGGCCGTGGGGATTCTCCCCGGGTCAGTCAAGTCAACCGTACTTGCCCATCGATTGACCAGCCGATTCGTCTTCCTCGACATCGCAATTTGGGTCGGCATCACTTTTCAATTAGGAGTTTAGACTATGTCGAAAGTTCTCTCAGCGCTGTTAATTATTGTGGCCACGTTTTCGATCGCACTCTCTCAGGAACCATCGCGAAACAATGAAACTCGGCCCAGCCAGGGGCTCGCACCAAAAGTGCTCAATGGCATCGGGCGCGCGGATGTTCGCGTTTTTGACGAGAAGGGCAATCCTATCAGAAACGCTTACGTCAAACTAGAATCGACGCGCACGGACGGCTTTTTCTGCGAGAGTTGGGGCGAGACGGACGCCAGCGGCGTCATCGCTCTGCTGCCGATTCATATGGGTAGTCTGAAGCTGAAGGTTAAGGCCAAGGGTTACCGACCGCAGGAGCTGGATGTGCCGGCCGACGGCCTGGGTGATCCCGTGCACGTTACTTTAAAGAAGAAATAACTGCTGTTTGTTTCAGCCTCGCAGTTGTTAGTTAATAGGTCTCCGCGAGTATCGAGCGATGATCCATCCCGATACTCGCGGAGTTTGAAGTTTTTGGAGTGCGGCGACTTGTCGCCGCTTTATTATTAGAGAGAAAAAAGCGGTGACAAGTCACCGCACTCCAAAACAGTTACGAAGCGCCTACAGGTTGCGCGGTGTTGGCGGGCGCGTAGTAAAGAATCCGATTGCAGTTATCACAGGTGATCACTTCCGCGCCGCGACGTACATCGGCCATTATTTGCGGGCGCAGAGACATATGGCAGGCCGTGCACGCGCCGTTGCGGGCCTCGGCCATGGCTACTCCGTCGCGAATGCGCGCGGCGATTCGTTTGTAAAGCGCGCTGGTCGTCTTGGGCAGTTCATTCGTCAAGCGCTCGCGTTCCTCGCGCGCGCTGGCAATTTGCTGCTGTTGCGTCCGCACCTGCTCGTCGAAAGCTTTGAACCGCGCTTCCATGTCCGTGCCCAGCTTCTCGACTTCTGGCGCGCGTTCCGCTAAGTCTTTCTCCGCTTGCTCAGCGATTTCCATTTGTTCGAGGACCTGCGTCTCAAACGTCGAAATCTGTTTGCGGGCGGCGTCGGCTTCGCGAATAGCGGCCGTGTATTCATCGGGCTTCTTCGCGGCCATCAGATTTCGATCGGCGCGTTCGGCGCGTTGTTTCTGTTCGAAGATTTCGGCTTCCAGGCGAGAGCGTTCGTGACGGGCATTATCGCGCAGTTCTTCCAGCGCGCGAATTTCAAAGGCGCGCTGATCGAACTCTTTCTCGATCTCGGCGCGCCTCTCAGGGATGCTTTCTATTTCGGCCTGTAGTCTTCTTATATTGGTATCAGCGTTCTGCAAAGCTATTAACTGCGCTAACACTGCTTTCACTCTTTATCGACTCCTTGAAAGAATATGGTGGTTGTGGATGATTGCATTCATGAACCAATAATCACACAGGGAGCGGGTGACTGGCAAGCGATGGGTGGCTGTAGAGGCCAGTTCACCTCAGAGACCCAGGATCCCAATGCTGAGAGCGAGTTCCGCTTGGAGGATGATCAGACAACCAGTCCGCGTACCGGACGCCTGACAATAGCCCGGCGATTTATCGCCGGGATCGGACGCCTTTTCAATCCCAGCAGTCCGTGAAAGCGGACGGCTGAGAATTCCCGATGGCCTGAGTCAGCCGTCCGCTTTGTGCTATTTCCGATCGTCCGCTGCGCGGACGCCAGATGGGCCGAGCGCCTGAATAGGTCTTCTTATTTCAAACGGAACCAGCTAACCTGTTTTCATGAAACGATGCGTCTGTTCGCTAACTGGCTCCTGCTTAATAATTCTGGCCCCTTTTCTGTTCGTCGCGGCGCAAACCCCAACGCCTTCGCCCACGCCGCCGGCCAGCGACATTTTCATCATCGATCTGAAGGGAGGGGGCAAACTAAAGCTCGGCCAGCCGCGCAAGATCACGAGTGAGGCCGGCTACAATAATCAACCATCGTTTGGGCCTGACGGCCAGAGCATTCTTTACACCTCCATCAGGGACAAACAGGCGGACATCTATCGCTACGACATTCGCGCCGGCTCTACGACTCAGGTTACCAACACACCCGAAAGCGAGTACTCACCCACCTTGATGCCGGATGGGAAATCTATTTCAGTGGTGCGTGTCGAAGCTGATGGGACACAACGCTTGTGGAAGTTTCCGCTCGCGGGTGGAACGCCTTCACTGATTCTGGAGAAGATCAAACCCGTCGGCTATCACTTGTGGGTCGATGATTACACTCTGGCGCTCTTTGTTTTAGGCAAACCAAATACTTTGCAGTTAGTCGATCTGCGCACCGGAAAGGCGGAAGTGATTGCCGACAACCCGGGCCGGATTCTGCGTCGCGTGCCTCATGAGGACAAATTCAGTTTTGTGCAAAAGGTTTCGGATCAGGAGTGGCTGATCAGGACCTTCGACTTAAAGACCCGAAACATCGCGACGTTTATCAAAACATTTCCGGGCGTTGAAGATTATGCCTGGACACCAGCCGGCATGCTCTTGATGGCGAATGGTGCCAAGCTGTTCGCGCGGAAGAAAACAGATTGGGCCTGGGTCGAGATCGCGGATTTTTCCCATGCCGGTTTGAAAAGCATCACCCGCATCGCCGTTAGTCCAAAGGGCGATCGGATTGCGGTGGTGGCGGGGCGCTAGCGCGTCATAATATCTGGACGTGGCAAAAAGTTTATTGGCAGTGGGACAGTCGGAGCCGTCTTCAGACGGCTTTCACGAAGGGTTTAATAGCCCAGCGCTTTTAGCGCTGGGTCAACGCGGGCCCGCTGATTGTTAGCGCGCTTCAGCGTGCTTGGAAATCAGCGCTGATTAACCACCCGGCTAATGCCCGCAACCTAAGCCCGTTTAGACGGGCTTTGAGTTTAGTTGCATTCGCATCCGGGCGTAAGACACCCGGTCTAGAAACCCTTCGGGAAAGCCGCCTGAACGCGGCTTAAGCAACGGGCGACTTTTCACTCAGCCCCCACCGCCTTGGCCGCATTAATTCTGCCACCGCTGGAAACCTTGCCTTTCAAAGAAGGCAGCACGTCAACTGACTTCAAAAGCTTCGCGCGCAAATCGTCGACGGACATTTTCGGATTCTGCGAGAGAATCAAGGCCGCGACGCCTGATACAAATGGCGTGGCCATCGAGGTGCCTTTCTTTTCTTCGAAGCCGTGCTCGAGCCAGGTGCTCAAAATCTCTTCGCCCGGTGCGGCGACGTGCACCGACTTCGCTCCGTAATTTGAAAACGATGTCAGTTGGTCGTTGCGATTTGTGGCCGCTACGCTGACTACGTTGCCGAGGTTGTAGCTCGAGGGATAATGCGGTGTCTGATCATTGTCTGAGTTGGCGTTGCCGGCCGCGGCCACGAACAGAATCCCTTCGTCGTAGGCTTTACGGATCACATCTTCGAGGGCGCGCGACCTGGCGGCCGATCCCCAACTTGCCGAAATGATGCGCACGTTAACGCCGGCACGCTTTCGATCGATGACATAGTTGATTGCCTCGATCGCGTCTTTAGTAGTGCCCGTCCCGTCACCGTCCATAAATCGCAGCGGCATGATCTTCACGTTCCAGTTGACACCTGTGACTCCGATTCCGTTGCCGCCTTCGGCGCCAATGATCCCGGCGCAATGCGTGCCGTGTCCGTTGTCATCCATCGGATCGCCGTTGTCTTCCACTAAGTTAAAGCCATGCAGATCATCGACCGGGCCATCAGGCGTCAGATCGTCGTCCTGGTACGCCTTGATGATTTCCGGACGGGTCCAAATGTTGCTGACGAGATCGGGATGCGTATAGTCCACGCCGCTGTCGAGCACCGCGACCACGACCTGGTCGCTGCCCCTGGTGACCGCCCAGGCGCGCATCGCGCTGATATCAGCGCCGGCTTTGCCATCGTTCTGGCCGCTATTAAAGAGTCCCCACTGCCGCACGAACATCTCGTCGTCGGCATGGATGTGCCTGCTGCCGCCGTCTTCATGATCCAGGGTGATTCTACCGTTGGCTTCGGCGTATTCGACTTCAGGAAGAGCCCGGTATTGGGTCGCGACATCGTCGGCGCTGGCTCCGTCCTCGTCTTCGATCACATCCAGACCGTCGACTGATTCAATGCGATCTTCGACTTTGTCATTGAATTGTGCGGTGATGCGATTGATTGTTTCCCGAGTAGTGCCGGGGCGAAAACGCACCAGCACGTCGGCCTGGTCTGCATCAGCCTGTTCGTTTGTGTTGCTTTTCTTATCATTGCCCTGGTCGGATTCTGGTTGTGGGTGCGGTGCCAACTGACTCGACCGTTGCAATCCCTTTTGCCACCGTCGCACGCCGCCCGCGAACGCAGCGATCAAAACCAGCGCCAAAGCAATCGCCAGATGTGCCCAGATGTTATTGCGACTCATAAAGCCTGTCCTTTGTACTTCGTGCTTGGTACTTGGTCGTCGAGTCCAGCGAACTTGAGTAAGAATCAAAGTTCAAAGCTCAAAGTACGAAGTTCAAATCCGATAATTCTCTCCATTCAAGTTGAACAGCCGCAATTGTCGAGCGTTCGCCCGATACTCGTAAGTCTTACCGTTCGCCTGCAGCGTAATGCGCCAACCGGGCGTAATCACTTGCGCGCTCATCTCGTCTTCGATCGGCGCACCCAGGGCAGCGTCCGGGAAGTCAGTCTGCTCGGCTAATTCCAGATCGATCCCGGTTTCGGTCGTACCGAGTCGCTGGGCCAAATCGTGGCGCGCTCGATCGACGATGTCTTGTTGACTAGATGACATTGGATTTGAATAAAGTCTCCGGCAGAATAAACGATCAGAGTTAGTTTCTTGTTCCTGCGCATTTCGCGTCGGCCGCGGTTAACGGGTCGCCGCTCGTTGGCTGAACACCCGTATTCAAACAAGATCGCCGAACCGATGTTGCAACAGCGCCGCAACGACAATTGCGGCAGTCTCGGCGCGCAGTGTACGCCCGCCCAACGTGACAATTTCCCAACCGCCCTCGCGGGCCAGTTCGATCTCCTGGTCGGTCCAGCCGCCCTCCGGACCCACCACAGCGACGATCTCAGACGGGCGCTCGACCAGGCTGTTCATCACTTCAACCAACGACTTGCCGCCGCGTTCAGAAAACATCAGCCGAGTAACGTTCGTTGAGTCGGCTTTTTCGGAGACGGCCGACATCATGAGCAGAAAATTGAAAGTGAGAGGCGCGGCAACTTCAGGCACGCCCGCCCGGCCCGATTGTTTAGCGGCTTCGCGAGCAATCCTTCGCCAGCGCGTGATGCGATTGTGCGCATCTTCGCTATCCCGGAGCCGCATGTCCGCGCGTTCCGAGTCCAGCGGCACAATGCGGGTGACGCCGAGTTCGGTAGCTTTCTGGATCACCAGATCAAACTTCTCACCTTTCAGCAGCACGATCGCCAGCGTCAGCTGCAGTGGTGATTCGGGACGAGCCGGCTCGACTTCGGCAATCACGTTGAGTTCAGCCGCATCTCTCCCGATGGATTGGACGGCGCATTGAAACTCCCGTCCGGCGCCATCAAAGACGTAAATCTCATCGCCGTTTTGCAGACGCAAGACATCGCGCGCGTGCCGCGTCTCTTCCGCGCCCAGCGTCAGGGATTTTTCATCCGGCGCAAAAGCCACCGGCGGTGCGTAGAATCTTCGACGAGTCATTGTTAGTGCTATGCGTCTTTTCATGAAAACTATTCATCGGAGATGACTTCTTTTCTCCCTCTCCCTTTTGGGAGAGGGTTGGGGAGAGGGCTTAAGCGCAGGTCCTACTATGAACCGCTTGTTGTCGTGGGTGAACACAATTGACGATCACAAAATACTCTGCGCTAAGCTTCGCACCCTCACCCCAGCCCTCTCCCAAAGGGAGAGGCATTTTTCCAATTGACATCTCAGACCACCAGCGCAACCCACTCGCCATCTTGATCGAGTTCAAGACCAGTCGCACCCAACTCCAGCAAACGTGACTGAACCAGTTCGACTTGCGAATCAAGGATTCCGGACAGCACCAAACGGCCGCAACTTGCTCCGAGCAGCGACGGCAGCAGGTCGACGATTACCGGCGCGGTCAGATTCGCGCAAACCAGATCGACAGATTGTGTCTGTTCATCAATACTACCGGCGCGGAAATCGATCTGGTCGCCGACGCCATTCAGCCGCGCATTCTCGCGCGCGATCTCAACAGCTTCGGCGTCCGTGTCGACGGCCTCGACGCGCGCGTTGGGAAACATTTTCGCCGCCGCGATCGCCAGAATGCCGGTGCCGGTGCCCACATCAAGAAAGCTGCCACCGCGAAAATATCTCTCAATAGCTTTCAGACACAGCCGCGTGGTTTCGTGCGTGCCGGTGCCAAAAGCCATGCCCGGCTCAATCCGGATGACGATCTTTTCGGGCGCGTCTTTAACCTCACTCCATGGCGGCGCGATGATAAGACGGCCAACTTCGACCGGCTGCCAATCTTTTTTCCATTCCGCCAGCCAATCGCGATCGGGAACCTCGCGAATTTTCAGATCGACTAGCGAGGCCGGCCCATGATTGTAGATCCTCAGCGCGTCGAGCAGGGCAGTACGCACGATTTCAATTTCAGGACGGGCATCGAAATAGCCGCTCACGATCACGTTCGCGCCTTCGTGCGTTTCCGTTCCCAGGGCGCCCGCTTCCATCAGGCCGTATTCGATCGCTTCGCGCGCTTCACCAGGCACGATCGCATCAACGGAGTGCCACGTTTTCGCATCGGCGTTCACTGCTTGATTCCCATTTCATCCAGCAGGTGCGAGCGCTCGCGCCAATCTTTTTCGACTTTGACGAACAGTTCGAGGTGACAGGGATGGCCGAGCATCCTTTCAATGTCATGGCGCGCGCTGATGCCGATTTGTTTCAGGCGCTGGGCTCCGTGGCCAATGATGATCTTCTTTTGCGACGCTCTCTCGACAAAAATCGTGCAATAGATACGCGCGTAGTCTTCCCGGATCTCTTCAAAGCGTTCAGTTACGACCGCGGTGACGTAAGGAATTTCTTCGCCCGTCGTCTCGAGAATTTTCTCACGCACGATCTCTGCGGCGAGCGCCCGCATCGGCTGGTCGGTGAAGTCATCCGGCCCAAACAGCGGCTCGCCTGCGGGCAAGTACCGGATCATCTCAGCCAGCAAGTGCTCGATCTGATCACCCTTCAAAGCCGAGATTGGCACCACGGCCTGCCATTCATGCTCGCTCTGATACCACTCGATCAACGGCAGCAACTGCGACTTGTCTTTCAGCTTGTCGGTCTTGTTAAGCAGGAGCAGGGCCGGCTTTCCGGATTGCTTGACGAGATCGAGCACGAATCGATCGCCGTTGCCGGTCGCTGCGGAGGCATCGCGGATTAAGCAAACCAGCTCTACACCGAGCAAAGCATCGTGGACCGCGGTCATCATGCGGCGATTAAGTTCATAGCCGGGTTTATGCACGCCCGGCGTATCCACCAAAGCGATCTGGCCTTCGGGCCGCGTCACGATGCCGAGAATTTTGAAGCGAGTTGTTTGCGGCTTGTTCGAGACGGCCGCGATCTTTTCGCCGACCAGCCTATTGAGCAGCGTTGACTTGCCCGCATTCGGCCGGCCAATCAGGGCCACATGGCCGGCGCGATGGCCCGCCGCGAGATTATTCGTTTGGTTCTGAGACATCCGGTGGAATGACGATTTCTTCGGGCGGGACGATGACGACCTTGCCATCCTTCCAGGTGGCGATGGGATTGCCGAGACGCTTGTGCATGAGCAGTGCGTGATTGACAGCCCGTTGCAGCACTTTTCCAATCTCAATGGCCTGCTTTGAAACGTAATCGTTCGTCAAAAGAACCTGTTCTCGTTTACTCATGGTTTTGTCAGTGAGAAGCTTACCCATGACCGTTTATCGTAAATCAGCAGTGGAACCTCTCTGTCTCCCGCAGCGATCAGTGATTCTTCCAATTCGGAATTATCATACACCGCCCACGCATCCGCCAATGGCTGATAGAATTCCCAGAAGTTTGTCAGCCCGGCGGCGTGTCTTCTCCGAATTACCTGTTCGGGTACTTCATGCCCTCCGGCACGGACGCGTGTTCGAACTCGCTGCACCGCAAGGTCGGGACTCCGCAACCAAAGAAACATCAGTTGAAAGGCATAGCCATTGTCGCGCAACTTCTTAATCCATCCGGCATAGTGTTTCGCGGCCAGCGTAGTCTCGAAAGCGAAGGTCTTTCGCTGCTCCGCGAGTTCATGCTATCGATTCAACATCACGCGTCCCGCTTGCAAGGCGACACTAGCCGGATCGAAACCCGAGAGGCCCCTGCGCTATAGGATCGGCATTAACGTATTCGAGCAGTCCCAACGTATCCCGCAAGAGAAACGGTGCCAGCGTGGTTTTCCCCGCTCCATTCGGTCCGGCAATGACGACAACTTGTGGGGCTGTTTCAACCATCGATCCTACAAACCCTTCAGCGGCTGTAAAGTAAATTCTACGATGTGCCCATAAGGATCGCGCGCCACTGAAAAACAACCAACGCCGCCGCCAACATCTATGGGCGGCTGTTTTCCGCGAAGATTTGTACCAGATTAAGCAACGTCTCGGTCGTTTTTTCCAGCCCTCGTCGAGAATTGAATTCCAGCTTACCGTGAAAATTCATTCCGCCGGTGAACAGATTGGGGCAGGGCAGTCCGCGAAAAGTGAGATTCGAGCCATCGGTCCCACCGCGGATTGGCTTGATCGTCGGCTTCAGTCCGGCCCGCCGCGCAGCCTCAATCGCGTTGTCGGTCAACTGTGGATAGTCCTTTAGCACTTCTTTCATGTTCTTGTAGTTCTCTTTGACCTCAATGCTGATCTTTACCTTGGGAAATCTCCGCTGAGTCAGCCGGACCATCCGTCGCAGCAATCTCTCTTTGGCGTTTAGCCCGTCGACCTCGAAGTCACGCAACAAAATCTTCAGGGTTGATTCTTCAACATCGGCTACGCCGGCGTAAGGATGGACGAAGCCAACGCGGCCCGCAGTTGTTTCCGGCAACATGTTTTGCGGAAAGCGCGAAAGGTAATCGGCCAACGCATACATTGCATTGATCATGATTCCTTTGGCGGTGCCGGGATGGGTGCTCTTTCCCTTGAAGGTAACGGTCGCGGTCTTTGCGCTCCAGGTTTCGTTGCTGATCTCGCCGAGTTCTTCACCGTCAACCGTGTAGGCGAACTTCGCCCCGAAATTTTCCACTTCAAACTTGTCGATGCCGCCGCCGACTTCTTCGTCGGGCGTGAAGGCGATTGCGATCGTCCCATGCTTGATCCGCGGATTCTGTCGCAGCGTGTCGATCATGGTCATAATCTCGGCGACACCCGACTTGTCATCTGAGCCGAGCAGCGTCGTGCCGTCGGCGGTGATGATGTCATCACCGATCATTTCTTTCAGCGTTGGGTTCTTCGCAACACTGATCACCTGTGTCTTATCGTTCGGCAAGACAATATCGCCGCCCTGATAGTTCTTGTGAATGATCGGGTTCACGTTGGCGCCCGACACGGCGTCCGACGTGTCCATGTGCGCAAGGAAACCAATCACCGGCGCCTTCGAGTTGTCGGTCAGGTTTCCCGGCACCTTCGCATAGACGATGCAAAACTCGCTGATGCGCACATTCTCGGCGCCCAGTTCCTTGAGTTCCTTTTCGAGCAGTCTCGCGAGATTGAACTGCTTCTGCGTGCTGGGCACGGTCGGCGCATCTTCCCGGGACTGCGTGTCAATCTTCGCGTAACGCAGAAAGCGCTCGAGCGCAGTTTCCTTCGGCGGATTTGTTTGGGCCGTTGCGTGCGATGCGGCAGCGCCCAACAAGAACAAACTGATAACCAGAACAAGCGTGAATCTCATCGTTATTGTTTCCCCAGTTGTTTTAGGACGGAGAGAATTATCGTACACCCACCGCGTTGCCGCCAACGTTCGGGTAAGAAACCAGGGAGAGACCTTTCAGCGGCTGGCCGAAAGTGAACTCGACGATATGTCCGTCTGGATCGCGCACCATCGCGAAATATCCCACGACACCGCCAGCATCTAACGGAGGCTGCACCAGAATGTCTTGGCGGCGGGCCTGTTCAGCAATTTGATCGACTTCTGCGCGCGAGTCGCATTGAAAGCCGAAGTGATCGAGACGCGCCTTTACTTCATCCTGAACGATCACCAGCACGAAGATTGGATCTTCACCAGCGGGAGTAGCAGGACCGAGCCAGACATTGTGACGGCCTTCGAGCCGGCGGTCACGCACGATCGAAAGACCACAGAATGAAGTGTAGAACGCAACCGAAGCGTCGAGATCGCTGGCGTTGATTGTGATGTGCGTCCAGCGAATTGGCATCGTTATCTTGCAGCCAGCTGATAAAGAAAACGCGCCGCCAATTTCACGGCAGCGCGCCCGACTTGTTAACGCTTACTGGTACTGACCTACTTCATTGCCAGCTCACCGTTCAGCTTCATGATCTCGAGGGTCATGTCGGCCGCGGCGTACATGTCTTTCACGTCCAGCCATTCCTTGACGGTGTGAATCGCGCGCATGCCCGTCCCGAGGTTCGCGCATTCGATGCCCTTGCGATTGAAAACGTTTGCGTCACAGCCACCGCCGGACGCCATCGTCTTGACGTCGAGACCCATGCGCTGGGCCGCTTTAATCACCAGTTGGACGACATGCGAACTGTCGGGCACGTCCATCGATGAGTAGTCGCGTTCGATGTGCGCTTCGACTGAGGCCTTTGTGGTTTTGCCCTCAACGGTGACTTGATATTTGGCAGCCGCGGCCTCCAGGCATTTGGTCATGTGCTGCGTTTGAGCTTCCAGTTTCTCTTCGCTGTGTGAGCGAGCTTCGCCTTTCAGCACAGCCAGATTCGGAATAATGTTCGTAGCCATGCCGCCTTCGATCTGGCCGATGTTGGCAGTCGTCTCAGAATCGATGCGGCCGAGTTTCATTGCCACGATCCCTTCGGCGGCAATCTTGATCGCCGAAATCCCATCTTCAGGAGCAACGCCCGCATGCGACTCGAGTCCATGAATCCGGTATTCCATGTGATTCGATGATGGGCCCTTCGTGAAGAGAAAACCCGGGTCGTCCGAGTCGAAGACTATTCCGTACTTGGCATTGATCTTTGAGACGTCGACGTTCTTGGCGCCCAGCAAGCCCACTTCTTCACAGATGGAAAAGATTGCTTCGATGGGCGTGTGCGGAACGTTCTGCTCTCGCAGGCAGCGAATCACTTCGATGACCACGGCGCAGCCTGACTTGTCATCGCCGCCGAGGACGGTCGTGCCGTCGGTGCGGATGATGTCGCCTTCGACAATTGGTTTGACGCCTTCGCCGGGCACGACGGTGTCCATGTGCGCGCTCATCATGATCGAAGCGGCGCCGGGAATCGTGCCCGGAAACCGAGCGATGACGTTGCCGGTGTTGCCGCCAACTTTCTCTCCGGCGTCGTCAATCTCGACCTGGGCGCCCATTTCTTCACAATACTTCTTGATGCGCTGCGCGACGTCGCGTTCTTTGCGAGAGTGGCTGTCGATCTGGACCAATTCGAGCAGAAGATTTTTGATGCGTTCCTGGTTGATCATGCGGACCTCCGTTCGGGACCGGTAAATAGCAAATAGAGATTGGTATGACACCTCTATTTACCACTCACTGTTTACTATGCACAAGCCGCCGTCATTGGGCCGGTTCTGAAATCTCATTAGCACCCCGCTTCAGCGACCGTGTGAAAACTCAGAGACGTGAAACGGGCGACTGAAGATCGCTTCGGCTCGAAGCCCTCGAAGAATTTCAGCCGTCCGCTTCGCGGACTGATTCCTTCATGGTTGCTCTGCCCCCAGCGATAAATCGCTGGGCTATTGTCAGGCGTCCGTTTCACGGACTTTATTACTCGCTGTTTTCGTCCCCCACGCTTCGCCCCGCTGATTGATCCCATCAAGCGCGCGCTGTAGTTCGTCGCGCTTCGCTTTCAGCGCTTCTTCATTCGCGTCAGCAGCGACGTAGATTGGCGGCGCGATGTCCACCCGCGCGCGGGTGTATGGTTTCGGCACCTGGAACCCGTCCCAGCTTTTCTTTGCTTCCCAAAATCTCCTGGCAGTAATCGTGAACGGCAGAATAGGATTGCCGGTCTTCTTGGCCAGCAATACCGCGCCCATTTTGGCCACGTAGCGTGGCCCTTTCGGACCGTCGATGGTAAACGCCGTCGGACAGCTGGCGCGCATCAGTCGCACCATCTCAACGACCGCGCCGGTAGCCCCGCGAGTCGATGAACCGCGGGCGGCGCCATACCCGAATCGCTGAATGAAGCGGGCGATGTACTCGCCGTCAAAACTCCGCGAAGTCATGACGACGATGCGACGGTGACGCCAGAAATAAGTCGAGAGAAAGACCCGATTGTGCCAGAAGGTATAAATCGGCAACCTGCCGTCGCGCGCTGCCGCTTCCCAGTTTTCCCAACCTTCGATCCTGAACTTAACCGTCCGGCCGATCATTTTGATCAGCATAAAGAAAACCAGATCAGCAGCGCGAATCACGACGCGATCCATAAACGAATAGGTCGAGAGGCGAGCAAAAGAGTAGGCGCGATCGATGTTGGCTGAAGGCGAGTGTTTTTTCGCACCAGCTGCGGGTGGTTGGGTGGAAACCTGCATCACTTTTTTCGGATCAAAGCGCCAAGGGCGCGCAATGTAATAGCCTGGGCCAACGGCCCAGGTACGGACGCGATTGGAATTCCGAGCACTGAAGGTGCGTAATTGATCGGACTAAAACAGTTCATTCATGGTACTGCTCGAACCTATGTTTGATGCCGCGCCTTCAGCGCTCTCTAGTTAAGAAGGATGCAACTTACCTGGGGCGCTGCCCCAGGCTTTTGCATTCCGCGCCTTCGGCGCTTTACCCGGTCGCTACCGCTCCCGGTTCTGTACCTCTTCCCGGTCAATCGTAGATCCCCGGCTCGCCCGGCGGCCGGGTCTTCCAACGCCGGTGAATCCAGAGCCACTGATCAGGATAACGCCGCACGTACTTCTCAACTACATCGGTAAACAGTTGAGTCAGGCGCCGCACGTCATCTTCATCATCGCCGGATCGTTCGAATCGGAGCGGCTCGTCAATCTTCAGGAGAAAACGCCGGCGGTGTCGATCCCATGGAGCAAACACCGGCAACACGGCAGCCTCGGTGCGCAGCGCAAGTTTGGCCAGCATGAAAGTCGTCGATGCCTGCACGTCAAAAAAGTCGACGAAGATTGCTTCGCGGTCCAGCGTGTTTAGATCAACCAGAATCCCGAGCAGGCCGCCCATCTGGAGGATCTGAAGCATCTCGCGCGCGGCCGAGCGCTTGTCGATAGTGCGATTGCCGAGACGCGTGCGCCGCTGATCGACCAGTTTTTCAATCTTCGGATTATCGATCCGGCGCACCAGAAAGCTCAAAGGATGTCCGAACAGCGAAAGCGCAAAACTCGAAAGCTCCCAGGCCCCCACATGGCCAGTGAAAAGAATGATACCGCGGCCACTTTCACGGGCCGCGTCGATGTGTTCCAGCCCTTCGCACTCAACCATGCTTTGCAAAGTCCGAGGGTCAGCGGTCGTGAAGTGACTGAAGACTCCGAGCAGCCGGCCCAGACTTTCAAAACAACCGTGCAGCAAAAGCCGGCGCCGGCTTTGATCCAATTCCGGAAATGCGAGCTCTAAATTTCTGAGGCCGGTGCGCCGCAAGCGGCCGGAAAAATAGTAAGCGCCACGGCCTAACTTTGCGCACAGGAACAAAGCCACCCGCAGCGGCAGCCGGCCGAAAACGAATAGCAGCGAGCCGGCCATCAGGTATTCGAGATTAATTTGCAGGTTGGATTTGCTCATCAGCGGCCGCGATTGAGAGGTGAGTGTAGCGCATGCCCGGTGATGAGCAAAAATTTGGAGTGCGCCGACTTGTCGGCGCTTTGGTTCGGAGTACGGCCTTTAGGCGGATGTTACGGAGGATGCAAGGTCCGCCTGAAGGCGGAACTCCGAACAATCCAAAGCGGCGTCGCGCTATGCTTGCCGCCGCACTCCAAATCGCCTCGTCACCTGTCCCTTCCTCTGATATATTCTGCAACGCGATCGGCGAACTCATCGTATTCCACAATTGGGAAAGGCCTTCGGCTAAATCTCTCCGCTGCCGAATATTTCAACCAGATGATCCAGAGCGGTCACGACAAGTGCCGGATCCTCATCGTTGAGTGTGATGACGACATTCGTGCCGGTTTGGCCCGGGACTTGAACCAGCTCGGCCATGAAGTGACTTTGGAAAGCGAGCGAGACAAAGCGCTGGCTCGGGCGGACCTGGCGCAGTTTGATCTGCTGGTCAGCGATCTGGTTGATCGCGACTCGGCAACTGAGCCGGAGAGCGTGAGATCGTTCAAGATGGCCGTGACCAGTCTGCAAACGCGGCGCACAATTGCCGAGCTGCACGACATCATCGAGAAGACCCTCCTCTTCAAACTTCAACACATCGATGGCGATCAGAAGGCCGTTCGGGAAAAGATCGACCTGGAGTTGCCCAGCGATCTGACGCTGATGAACACCGTGCTCGAGTATCTGCTGGATCGGGTAGCAAGGTTGGGCTTGATCAAAATAGAGCAATCGAATTTGTTCGTCGCGTTGGACGAAGCGTTTGTGAATGCAGTGAAGCACGGCAATCGAAACGATCCGTCAAAGTTGCTGCGCGTTACTGCTGAGCTGTCGGCCCACGAAGCCATCTTCACGGTCGAAGACGAAGGCGATGGTTTTGACGTACGCGAGATTCCCGATCCACGTGACCCGGCGAATCTTTTCAAATCCTCCGGCCGTGGTGTCCTGCTGATCTACAACATCATGGACGAAGTCGAGTACAGCGAACGCGGCACGCGACTGAAAATGGTCAAGCGTCCGGAAGGTCTGTCCCCCAATTAAGGACGTGAGGTAAAGAGAACTAATCATTTTCCATTTGTCGTTTTCCATCATTCTTCGCGGCCGTTCGTGTGTTTTAGTGGATCGTTCTTCATTTCTCAGCTACGCACACGACCCACGAAGTACACTAAGCAACACTAAATGAATGCCGCAGATGGCGAATGAAAAATGTCAAATGACAAATGGAAAATGATCCGGTCGATTCGCAACCTGATTCTGCTTGCGCTGACGGCCGGAGTGCCGCGAATCGTTGGCGCGCTCTTTGTGCACAAAGAGCCTTTCGGCGACGCGTACTGCTACATTGAGCAGGCGACGATGATGCGAGGTAAGATCGTCGGCGGCTATCTTGCCATCGAAAACTTTTACGGATTTTGGCTTCCGCTGTATCAATTCTTTTGCTCAATTGTCTCGGTCCCATTTAACCATCCGGTTTACGTCAGCAGGTTAGTGGCGGCGTCGGCTGGAACCGGCGTCTGCGTCCTGGTTTATGTATTCAGTTACTTGCTGACCTCAAACCAGCGACTATCGCTCGCGGCTTTTCTGGCGATTGCTTTCAATCCGTTTCATCTGGAGTATTCATTTTCCGCGATGACCGACATCCCGCATGCACTGTTGGTGATGTTGTGCCTCTATTTTGTGATCACCGATCGCTGGAAGCTCGCCGCGTTGATGGGAGCTGCGGCCTGCCTGATTCGACTGGAAAGTTGGATGCTGATTTTGCTGGTACCGGCGATTCAGGTGATGCGCCGGCGGACGTGGCCCGTTCTGACCGCGCTGATCCTTTCGACGGGCCCGGCGATCTGGCTGTTCATCTGCTGGAAGACCACCGGAGATCCACTGGCGTCTTTCCACGCCCACAATCAATATATGGCCGCCCGACTGCTGGCGCATCCGGAATTCACTCGGCTGACTCTCGACCGTTTGTGGAGCGATGCGAACCGCCTCGCTTACTCGGTGAACGTCGCCGTCATGGTCGGATGCCTGGCGGCGTTGTGGTTTGTCTTCCGCGAATGGCGCAACGGCGCGCGCGAACGTAAAGCGTTTGGGTTTACAAACCCGATGGTTTGCCTCGCGTTCTTTTTCGCTTACCTCAGCTTCATCCTGTTTGCGTACCTGACCAAGAACAATACCGACATCTGGCCTCGCTATGGCCTGATACTGTTCTCGCTTGGCTTGCCGTTGCTCGCGTACGCGGCTCAGCAAATCTTTAGAGGTCGAGCGGCTTTGGCTCAGGTGGTGCTGATAATTGCAATCTTGATTGGGTTCGTTCAACTGAAGACCCAGGTTGAGGATCTGGCGCGATTCGTGACCCAGAAGACTCGGCCTGAGACTATCGCGAACTATTTAAAGAAAGAATACGCTTCCGATCCATCGATCAAGATTTTCTGCGATAGCCCCGAAGTAAGGATCATCTCCGGGATTCCCGGAGACCATTTCTATCATTCTTTTTTTGACGGTGTGCCGAAAGATCGGGAAGGCTTCGTCGGTTTCCTGCGAACCAAAGGCATAAAGTTCCTGATGATTCCGGAAGAAGATGAAACCTCAACGCCCAGTCAGTTGTTTCCCCCCGGTCGGGTGAAAGACACTGGCGCATTCGAAGACGTGATCCCGCCGCCGGACGACCGGCGCGCCGACAGTCTCTACCGAGTTCGCGACGTGAAGTCGCCGGCAGGATAGAGAGAAACCCGGGATAGTGTTCCGTTAGTCTGGCGGATGCGATCACCATTTTTCATTTATCATTCGCCATTCTTCTTCGTGTGATTTCGTGGATCGTTCTTCATTTCTCAGCGAAACGAACGATCCACGAAGTGACACGAAGCAACTCTAACTAAATCCCAAGTGGCAGATGAAAAATGTCAAATGAGAAATGGGAAATAACAAATGGAAAATCGCTCCTTTCCGCCTGGCGCTGGTGGTTGCCGCCGGCGGCCCTCTCTCTGATCCTCATACTGGTTTTTGTCGATCCGTTCATTGGAGACTGGGATGCGCTGGAATATACGGTCAGCGCCCTGCGCGGGCTACCTTCGTCGATGGCTCTGGGACGAAGCCTGTTCATTTTTTATAATCACGGCCTCTATGTCATCGCGCACGCGGTGTTCAATCTGCCACCCCAGCGGGCTTATCTGTTGTTCAAGTACACAGTCGTCGCGCAGGGTCCGCTAGCGGTCGTTGCCTGCTGGACACTGACTCGCGATCTCACTCACTCGCGTCATGCGGCCACGATCGCAGCGTTGCTCGTGACCTTCTCGCCGGTGTTTCTCATTTACAGCGGCCAGGTGATGACCGACGTTCCCGCGCTGCTGCTGCTGACCCTGGCGCTGCTCGTTCATCTGCGGGGCCTGCAACAAAGACGAATCTGGCTGGTTTTGTTTGGCGCTGCGCTGCTCGGTGCCGGGGTGAATCTGCGCGAGACAGCAGGTTTTTATGCTCCGTGGTTGGTATTCGCCCCGTTTGTTTGCGGATGGCGGCCCAGCCGCCGAGGATTATTGCTGGTAGGGCTATCGTGTCTGATCTTTATGATTTTCGCCGGTTCCAGTTTTGCTTTTTGGTTTCTCGCCGATCCGACTTATCGCGCCGCCTGGTACGGTTGGCGAGAATCAATGCGCCTAGAATCGGCGCTGCATCCAGTTTCAATCCGCACCGTTTGGCCATGGTTCGCTTTCTTCCTGGTCACCGCGCCGCTGGTGGTGCTCACTTTGCCCATGGCCGGCGTCGCCGAATGGCGCAAGCACAGGCTTTCTCCCATCTTGTTACTCGCGGCCGTGGGCTTGTTTGCAAACCTGCTGCTGCTTCTGAATTACAGCACAGCCATCGGTTGGCGCTATCTTTTGACCGGGCTGCCGGCGCTCGTTCCTCTAAGTTCGTACTATCTCGTTCAGTCACTGACCAGGCGGTTCGAAAAGGAGCTTTGGGCGTTCTTAGCATCAGTTACTACGATCGCCTTGATTGCTGTTTTGTGCGGAGCGTATTTGTGGCCGATGAGGAGCGGTACTGTGAAAGTGAGGGCCGGGGCGAAAGAATATGACCGGGAGCTGCTGAAGCTTCCGCGCGACGCGGTGATGATCTCCGGCGCCCAGACGGTCGCGGTCAAGTATTGGCGCGGCATAGGCTCAGGCGAATGGGACACGATTGGCCCCGGGGCGGGCTGGCCTGGCTCGCAATTGGGTTCAGTGATTACTGGCTACTTGAACCAGGAACGGCACGTGTTTCTTGATGCCAACCCGCTTTGGTGGCAGCCGTGCGGGTGGCACGTCAGTGAGATTAAAGAGCTGACCAGACTCCGCTTTCATTTTCGCCGGGTCGCGCCGACAGTTTACGAAATCCGGCCGAATGATGATCCATCGGCGACAGATCAGCCTCGACTGGAAAATCTCCTGCCAGAGAACCGGCCCGCAGAGGTGAAGCGGTGTTTTAATTCGGAGTGAGAAAACTACGCCGTTCGCAACTGCACCGGTGAGGGAACTGCCGCGGGCTGAGAGGGGACGAAGAAGTCGCCCGCGCCGGGGAACAGGCTCTCTTGCCAGTGAGGCTTCTTCGAAATCCAGGATGACACCGATTGGGCATCGACCGGCCGCGAGAACAGGTAACCCTGTCCGTACTGGCACTTCAGTTTGCGCAACTGCGCCAGTTGACTCAGGGTCTCTATGCCTTCGGCTACGACTTCCATGCCCATGTTTTCGGCGAGCGAGATGACCGTGCGAACGATCTCGATGTTTTCAGCCGCTTCGCCGATACGTCCCACAAACGAGCGATCGATCTTCAGGGTATTGACCGGGAACCGGTGCAGATAACTCAGTGACGAATAGCCGGTGCCAAAATCATCGATGCTCAGTTGCACCCCGAGCGCCTTCAAGCGCTTCAGCAGTCGCGCCGCCATCTCGGCATTTTCCATCACCGCGCTCTCGGTAATTTCGAGTTTCAAATGCTTCGCGTCGACGTGTGTCTCGTCCAGAATATCCCGGATATTTTCGACGAGATCCGGCTGTGCTACTTGTTTGCCGGAAAGGTTGACGCTCATGAACAGCGAGCGATTGGCCGGTGATTGCCACTGCCACTGGCAAAGTTGCTGGCACGCGCGCTTCAGAATCCACAGTCCCAAAGGAACGATCAGGCCGGTATCTTCGGCCAGCGGAATAAAGTCGGACGGATTAATGAACCCGCGCTCGGGATGCTGCCAACGAATCAGCGCTTCAAAGCCGGCGAGCTGTCCGTTCTCGAGCGCGACGATCGGCTGGTAGTAAACTCGCAGCTCTTCGCGTTCGATCGCCCGGCGCAGGTCGTTCTCCATTTGCAGCACATAGACGGCGTGCGTGTGCATACCCTTATCGAATACTTCGTAGCACGCTTTGCCCTGGGCCTTGGCGCGGTACATGGCCGTGTCCGCATCGCGCAGCATGTTTTCCGGATCGTCATAGCCGGTTGAACTGACGGCGATGCCGATGCTGGTGGTGGTAAAGACCTCGTGACCGCTAAGGTTGAAAGGCGATTGCAGTTTCTCCTGGATGCGGCGGGCCATGTTGGTCGCTTCGGCCTGATTGGGAATCCCATCAAGCAGGATTGCGAATTCGTCGCCGCCCAAACGCGCCACCATGTCCACTTCGCGAATACAGCTTTCCAGGCGCCGGGCCATCGTGATCAGCAGTTGGTCACCGATCGAGTGGCCCAGACTGTCGTTCACGTTCTTAAAGCGATCCAGGTCCAGAAACAGCACCGCAAACTGATAATCCTCGTGCTGCTTGGCGCGTTCAATTACGAATTTCAAGTTTTCAGCCAGCAGTGCGCGATTAGGCAGGTTGGTAAGCGCGTCGTGAAAAGCAGCACGACGAAAGTGGTCCTTGCTCTCTTGCAACTGGACGCTGATTCTTTCCTGCTCGGCGATATGCCGGCTCAGCTCTTCCACGTGGCGCTCAGCCTGTTCGGCGCGCGCCCTTTCGGCTTCGGCCCGATCGCGTTCGGCTTGCTCCGCCTGGGCTGATGTCGACTTAATTTCGTTGAGATATTTTTGATAAGTGAGATAGACGATTAGAATGATCGGTGTGGTGACGAAAAGCACTGACATTCCGGCACGTTCTATGCCACTGGCAAGAGCACCCGCGACGGCCGCGCCAACCACGTAGGTCAGGGAGGTCCACATGTAATGAGAATGCCAGGCGCGCCAGATCGATTTGTTCTGTTTGATCGCAATCAGGATCGCGCTGAGTCCGGTGTTTGAGAAATACTGCACCATCGCCATGGCGCCGATCGCCGCGATGAAGAACGACAGGTCATGCGATCTCAGCTCAGTCAGCGGCCCGAAGGCATAACGCATGACTCCGACGGTCAGCATCGTAGAGCACGCCATCATCGAGGCGTTGAAGGCCACGATCAGGATCTTCTTGCCGGGACGGAGACCTTTGCTGACTCGCATGCCTGAACAGAGACCTTCGGCCGCCGCCAGGAGAATTCCCGGAAACCCGCCGTAGAGCAGCAGGACTAAAAAGATAAAAGTGTCCGAGACGGTGACGTTCGTATTAACCCGCGGAATCTGGACTGAGAAATACGAACTGACTAACATCATGACCGCCGCCAGCACTAAGAACCGTAGATCCAATCGAGGCATCGGCAGCAGAAACGTCGAAAATGCCAGCGCGATGACGCCGAGGACAACGATCAGCCATCGGTACGAGTTCGCAAAGCGTTGCGTGTTTGCGGCTAGCTGCGGGGTTGTTAGTTGAATGGCGGTGTCCACAATTAATCCTTGGGCTTAGGGTCTCTAGCGCAGGTAGATCGTTTCGTAATTGCTGTGGAACTGATAGCCGGCCTTTGCATAGAAGGCCTGGGCGTTCTTGTTTTGCTGATTGATTGTCAAACAGATCGACTTGCTCCGAGTCATCAACAGGCGCGCCAACTGGGTCATGCAACGGCGTCCGTAGCCTTTCATCCGCTCTTCAGCATCAACGTGGACGCCTTCCAAATAAACCACCTCAGGCGTTTCAGCGATCACGTCGGCCTTAAAGATCAATTTCTCGTCTCGAGCCCAGACCCAGACTCGGTTGCCTTCGATGCGTCTCGCCGTCCGTTGGCGAAAGCCGCTGGGATCGCGATGAAGGGGGCTGGTCCCGCCTTCCTGAAAAGCCATCGTCGCATTTATCTTCAGTACCTGATCGAGATCACTAAGCGTAGCCGGCCTCAGGTCGTCGACAGGTTCGGACTCAGGGAGGACTTCACGCTGTTCGAACAGCAGCTCAGAAGAAATGCGTCGAGGCTCTTGTCCGGTGTTGGCATAATAATTCCAGAAGCGGTTCATCATTTCGCGCTCACCGCGAACCAGATGAGTGTTAAGGCAGTGCCGCGTCAAGCAAGCGAATGCTGCCAGCGACGCCTCGGTTCCAGCTTCAATGACCGTAACGTGACCGACCAGAGCAACTCCTTCCAGTTCTCCCTGCCGGCTGCGACAAGCGTAAAACGAGCCGCGATTTTGAGGGCTGAGCAGTCCGTTATCGCGGATCATGCCGGCCATGAGCACGGTGTGGATTGGACGAGCTGATAGAAAATCAAGTACTTCAGCTTCATCTCCCGCGGCTAGCTCTTCAATGGGGCACGGTTCAGGGGCGCTGAAAGTGTTCATTGTCGCCGCTGTTTCGTGTCTTAGAATCGGGACGGCCATCGTTGGCTCCTCTTTGCTCAGTTCGTGGTTTCGGTTAAGCGCGCGTCATAACAGGCTCAGGCATTGCAGCCTTAGTCGCCGTTTATCATTGCCTTCGAAGACATGGCCTGGACAGCAGCGTCGCCGACTACAACTCCATCGCCGACCACGACGCCATCACCAACCACTACTCCGTCTCCGACGACAACGCCATCACCGACTACAACTCCGTCACCGAAGACGGAGCCACTGCAGAAGATTATGCCGTCGCCAACTACGACTCCGGCGCTGGTAAAGATCGTGTCGCCAACGACGACCCCATCACCGACCACCACGCCATCGCCGACTACGACGCCATCACCGACCACCACGCCATCGCCGACAACCACACCGTCAGCCAGCACAGTGCCGTTAGCCAGGACCATACCGTCACCGAGGACCGTACCTTGTGCATAGTAGGGGTGGTATTTCGTGATTAGACTTGTGCCCGCGGCGTACCAATGCTTCAAGACAACTCCCTGTGACCAGGTGAATGTCTGTCCGGCAATGGTGGTATGTGGATCGGGAGCGGCGCCCGTCAGCAAAGGAGTTCCGGCTGGCGTGCCGGCAGTAATGTCGGTGCGGACCAGCTTGGCCAGTCGCATCGCACCTTCGACGTTCAGTTCGCCGGTGCCCTGTTCGAGCATGTTGTATCCGGCCAGCGGTTCCGCCGTGTACATCAGGATCATTTTGACCATGTTCGGCGTCAGCTTTGGATTGGCTTGCAGCAATAGAGCCGCGCTGCCCGCAACGACAGGCGTGGCCATAGATGTTCCGCTGAGGTACATCAGCCTCTTGTTGTTGTCGTCTGTGATTCCCGAATCCAACTCAGGGTGATTCGTTACCAGGTAGTTGACGTTACTCTTCTGACCGTCAAGGCCAAGAATCGTAACACCGCCACTGTCGGCTTCGGCATAGATCAATTTGTTGCCGGGCGCGACGAGATCGGGCTTGAGTAAGTTGTCATAGTGCTTGACGCCGTTCGCATCGGTCGTAAAGCTACGGGTCGGACCGCGCGAGCTGTAGGTGGCGACGCCGTCGTCGGTGCGAGCATTCGTTCCGAACGTATTGGCCGCGCCAACAGTAATCACGGAAGGCTCGTTGCCCGGCGAATGAATCGCCCCGTAAACCTTGTTGCCGTTCGCGTCCTTGCCATTGTTGCCGGCGGCGGCCACTACCACGATTCCCGCGTCGACCAGCGCACGAGCGGCGCGGCAGACAGGATCGTTCTGGTAAGAGCTGACCGCGGGCGCGCCGAGACTCATGTTGACGATGCGAATGTTGTATTTGTCTTTGTTGAGAGGATTGGTCGGGCTGACCGCTTTGGTTGGATCGGCTGGACTGAGAATCCAGTTTAGTGCATTCAACAACACTGACGTGGAACCGACACCATTCTTATCAAGCACGCGCAGGTTAATGATGCTGACGCCGGGCGCGACGCCGGAATATGTGTTGCCGCTGGTCGTGCTGACGCCACCGGCAGACGAGGCCACGTGAGTGCCGTGACCGAAAGGATCATTGCTGGGGTTATTCTCAGTGGTGAAATCCTTGCTGAATTTAATGCGGCCGCCACTGAACGCCGCGTGGCTAACGTCCATACCAGAGTCCAAAATCGCGATACCGATTCCTTTGCCATCGAAAGTAGTTGTGCACAGCAAGCCGCATGATTGAGTGCGGATCTGATCCGTGCCGGTTGTCGCCGTAACGTGACCGAAAGACTCCAACGTAACATCGGGTGAAATGTAATTAGCAGCGCGGCTCTTCGCCAGCGCTTCAATAGCCTTGGCCGGCAGTTGAACTTTCATCGCGCCCAACTGAGCCATGCGCGAATCAATGTTGACGCCGTAGCGTTTGAGCAACGAACTGACTTCGGCGCTGTGGACATCGTCAACCTGGAGGATGGCAGTCACGCGGCCGTTAGGTCCGGCGCTCTGCATCAGCTCGCGCAGGTCCGCAGAAATCTTGTCGCCTGCAAACTCTTCATTGATCGGGCTCTTTCGTTTGTCCCTGGCCACCGTCGAGTCTGAAGCGCCTTCAGTGGCGCTGTCGATTGAAATCGAATCGAAAAGTTTGGCTACACTTTCATCCGTCGCGATGTAGTTGGCATAAGCTGCGGGCGTAACGCCACCGATGACCTTGAGGTGATTCGTTGCAATGGCGGCCTTCACTGTTGCTGAGGCCACGTTCGTCGCACGGGCGCCGGCGTACTGGTGCATCTGATCGACGAAGAGAATGACCTGGCCCTGGGCCTGTTCGGCTTCGGCAAATACGGCCTGGACGCGGCCCTCGAATTCCTCGCTCGTCTGCGCGCCTTTGGCCAGCGCGTCAAGGCTTAGCCTGAACACGCGCTTGTTGCGCAGCGTCTCCGGCACATCGCCGAAAGCGATGCGGGAAGCTACGCCGCGAGCGATGGCGTCACGATCAAGATCTGATTCGCCCAGCATGAGGGGCGCTTTGGTCGTCGTTGAGAGACTGGTAATCACCCGGGCCACGTTGGCTTCGTAGCCACGGGCCGATTCCAGCTTTCCGCTCAGTGCCAGCAGGGTAAGGTCGGTGGCGTACTTTGAGAGAGTTGGATATTTGTTGTCGCCAACGCCGCGCGTTTCGCTCGCTCGATTTTGTTCGTTTGATTGCGCTGCGGTGCGACGCCCAAACGTCAGACTGGCGCACA
This sequence comes from Blastocatellia bacterium, assembly GCA_003168335.1. Lineage (GTDB taxonomy): Bacteria > Acidobacteriota > Blastocatellia > Pyrinomonadales > Pyrinomonadaceae > UBA11740. The sequence continues at coordinate 501,692 of PMSM01000003.1, forward strand.
TCGAAACCAAGACGGCGACGGTTGTGATCCACATAAGGGCCGGGGTGCGTTTCATTTTTCTCATTTCAACCTTGTAAGTCCGACCTGTCTCTCTTAAGGAGAGCTGGTCTCATTTCTTTGGGGGCAGCATCACTAACTGCACTCGTTCAGTCGGGGGACGAAGCCAGAGACTTCTTGCTGACCGTGGGTCCGCAAGCAAATCGATCCAGCGTTCACATTTGCGACGAGCCTTTTGAAAGATCATGCTCGCAGAGAGACTCCACGGGCGCTTTGCCTAGAGCGAGACGCGTGCCAGTAGCAGGAGCTGGAAAACCTCAATAAAACAAAGGAAGTTTTGAGAGAGGCGAAAGGCTGACACGGACCGATCGTTCATCCTGAACGGTCAGGGTCAGTCAGAATTGAAGATGTGGGGTGTAGGGAGAGGATTTAGAACTTCAGAGTCGCCGCGCTCCAGTCCAACGACAGACTGTTCTTTGATGACTGTTCTTCGTAATAACATCAACCAGGGTGATGGTCGATTAGAAGGAAATGGCTGGCGGGCTACGTTCGCGGAGCTGAGATTGCCCGGTGACTTACTTGTTGAGATCGAACGAAGTAAGAAACTTCATAATTTCGGGCGACTCGGAGTCTTTCTCCAGGGTCCCTACCGCAAGTTGGTAGAGCCGCCTGCCTACCAGGTAAACTCTCCACTTGAAGACGACCACTACGCCTTGATCCGCCTTCCTGGTGGTGATCTCGCGGCCCGGGTAACTGTCAAGCAAGATCTTCTTCTCGGAGACAATCTCCGACTTGCTTCCTTGCTGGATGCCGTCGCGCACTCCGTCGAGCACAGACTCAGCCTGGTTGGCGTCCTTCGGGCCGACCGGATAATCTCCGTACGAGGCGAGGAAGTAGCCACTGCTATTTGAAGTGCTGTAGAGATAGAGTGTCAGCTTGCCGAGGGAAGAATCAACGTCTCTAACCTCAAGCGCGGGCTTGGCCGGCATGAGGATATTAAACTTCCCTTCGGGCGAGTTGAACTTTTCCCAGAGCGCGCCCTGCTGGAAACCGACGGCCAGCGTGCTTACGAGCACGACGAGGAGGGGTGCAATAAGAGTCTTCTTCAACATGTGGAATCGTCGTCTGACTGAAGTTTAGTATGATCCTCTACTAATAAGATACATCATGAATGACGCGCAATCGCGGATCACCTGCAACGAGATGGATGCTTTCCCCGAAAACTCAGGGACGTTCAAACACTACTGTGGTATTCAGGTAATCAAACGTCACGACAAAATCTTGCAAGAACGCATTCCCGATCGCTCCGCCATATTTGCGATGATCTTTGCCGACGCCTTTCGGATAAAAGATTACTGTCGGCGAATCAATATTGATCGCACCTAATCTCAACGTCTTGATTTTGCCTTTGCGAGAAGTAATCAAGCCATTGACCCCGACGCCACGACTATCCGGCTCGGCCTGGGACATCTCCGGCTCCAAGCCGAGAGATGAAATCGCCTCCGGCATCAAGGCGAAATAAGTTCCGCCGCCGCCCGTATCGATCACCGCTTTGATTTTCTTACCGTTGACATAGACGTCATCGATAATCGGGCTGTCATCACCAAGCCGGAAAGATAAGACTACTCGACGTTCGTTGTTTGAGGCCGGGTCGACTGTAGGATAAGGCGAAGAAGAATAGAAACGTATTACGCGCTGCGGGTAATCGAACTGTACGATGCGATTTTTCAGAACGCTGTAGCCCAAGACTCCGTGCAAGGGTTTTCCTAAGACTTGGCTGCTCTTGGATAGATCCATGGCCACGGCCACAATATTCTTTGAAGCAAGACTGCCGATTTCGACTTGCGGGATCTTGGTCAGGTAAATCTGCGATTTTTCAGAGCCACCGCCGGTTGCTTGCTGGCCACCAGGTTTGAGATTCAAACCCAGGTCCTTCGCTATGGCCAGGTCAATCGTCGCTACATCACTGCCAGTATCCAACACCATGTTGAAGGGACCTTTACCATTCAACTTCACCTGAATGATTACGCTTGTGTGATCAAAGGCAAAAGGGATTTCGGCTATAGGCTGATTGTTCGAAGACTGAGAAAGGGCAACGCAACTCCAAAGAGCAATTAAGAAATGAGCGATAACAAACCTCTGGAGTGCCTGTTGCATGTCTTCAAAGAAGCATACGTCCGAGTTGATCGGGCGCGCGAGTTAACAACAACGTCAATTCAAACGAACAACTTAAAGAAAGCGCTCCCCGCGCTCCGGCCCAGCGACGTCAGGCGTGGTGTGCCGCCTGACGAGCGGTCCTTCCTTTCGCCACCAGGTACCCGTAGCCGAGCGCGAGCACGAGATACACGCCTGCCGTCACCCACCCCATCCCTGTGTTCCAAATCGCTTGCGCCTGAGCGAGGCTTATAGCGAACGCGAGCAGATTTGCCAGCAAGAGGGCTACCGTAACAAACTGTTGCCTCCCCTCTGGTACGGTGTAGGCTACGCTGCTTAACACTATGCCGAATCCGACGAGCGTTACCGCGAGCAGCCCCGTCACACCCCAGCCGTTTTGGACCACCCCGTACAGTGCGGTCATGCCAGACGGGCCAAACGGGCGGATCATGAAGGCTGCACCAAACAAGAATACGACCAGACTATTGAGCAACACGAGATTTTTGAACTTCATAAGATTGTCTCCTTCTTTGTAGTCTCACATGCAACGCACAGGCTTTACATCATGCACGCCGCGTAAAGTCAAAGAGTTTTTCCGCAAGATGACCTGCGTGCACTACAAGGCCACTGGTAAGCACCTAACATCTGAGTTGATACAAAGAAGCCGCCGAACGATCGAATTCACCGGACCAGAGGCGATTACAAACGACCCATTGCGTCACCACAGTTGTAACCGTAAACCCTGACGCTGCCTTTGAGTGTGACATCCATCGCACGAACGGTCGGGGTTGGAGCTGGCGCTCCCGATTGAGAAAGCCACAATTCGCCCATTAGACTTTCGCGGTATCCGCCATCCAAGGTAATTATTCGGGTCTTGTCTAAGCCACGACTATGCACAAGATAATATTTCATGCGCGCGGCCCGCGCCTTCGCCTCGTTACGTCGACCGCGGCGACCGCCATAAATGATGATGTATCCCCGAAGGTTAGAGCGATTCTGTAGTTCGATGGCAAAGGAATCCAGACGCGCCAATTCATCTTCGCAGTTGATGTTGCCAAACTCATCGAATTTGCGAAGGGAAGAGTTCGCTGACTCCTGCGGGCCACCGTGCGCCACTGAAGCCAGGAAAAGCACAGCGGCAACACAGAAAGTAATGGTCTTCTTTAGCATTCCTGCAAGTGAGCATTTGCCCCGCCGAACGATCGAATTGACCGGGCGCGGCGATTATGAACAACGTCGATTCCAACAATCAAGTTAATCGCGACCCGCGCTCCGGTCCAACGCGTTGTTGGGCGGCGTACCTGGGCAACGGCGCTGATGCGCTTCACTATGTCCTACCCTCCCAGGGTGACGACTTGACCGACACGAAGCTCGCCCGCCCTGACCACCGTGCCGTATACGCCGGCGTAATTCTCGTTCATACGAACAACAGTCTTCATCACTTCAGAATCTCGCTCGGCTGTGTCTGGGTCAAAATTAACCATGACACATCGCTCATCCCTCATAGTAACCCTGAGGGCTGCCCCGCTGTTCTCTTCACCAAACATCAATGTCCGGCCCACCCATCTGTCTTCCTCAAACGGCTCACCGCTATCTGTTTCGATCACCACGTTTGGTCGAAATCTGCGCAGGTCGCAAAGGTCCACGCCTCGTCCTGATTCGCGCGCGACCGAGTGCACGGTGCCGAGGCTGATTACCGAAATCGGAGACTCGTCGAAGATGCCATGCTTGAGATTCATCAATTCGACATCACTGCCATACCGGCTCGAAACTTCCTCCCGTAGTTCGTCGCTGCGGAGTTCGTACTCTTTCCCGTCCGGCGTACGAACGTGCGTCGGGAGCAGCTCGCCATTCTTACTGTTGGCGTTGCTGTCGAGCCTTACTGGTTTATAGAGGAGCAACTGCGGTAATTTGCTCGCGCTCAGCCATGGGAACCCACTTTTGTCAGTGAGTCGCCGAAAAGCTAACCTACGATCACCCTCAATGCCATGCCAACTTAGCCTTGCAACATCCAGTAATTCACCGGCCATTGACTTAACTGGGTAACGAAAGATGGCACTAATTCGTCCTAGTTCCATATGACTCCATAGCAACTCTATACTGTGACAATGTAGACGCCCAACGTCTGAGTTGGCCGGGCGCGGCGATTACATTCAACCTTTGCCGCACCAAGCAAGTTGAGAGAGTGGCTATCCGCGCCCCGGTCCAACGATTTGTTGGGCGGGGTCCGCTAAGTGAGTCGGCGTTTGCGAGTTCGCCAAATCACGAAAGAAGAAAGCACACCGAGAAAAAAGAATACCACCGTGAGTGAACCCCAAAGATTCGCGTTGAGCCGTGCTCGTTCGGGAGAATAGTTTGGCGCACCAGAGAACGACGCGACCATAAGCAAGCCAAGCATGGAATAACCGGTCGCCAGGAAAAACAAGATTGTGATGATCCAGAGAGCGATTCTCTTCATGCGATTTCCATTCAACCCACGAAGCCGCCCAACGATCTAATTCACCGGGCGCGGGCGATCATAATTCAAGGAACGATCTCACGAACAAGTTTGAGAAGCACGCTGTCCCGCGCTCCGGTGGATTGAGTTGTTATGCAGCGCGTCGGCCGGCCCGTCGGATCGCCGCGATAGAACCACCCGCCCGAACGTTATCAGCCTGCGAGCGCGCGGCCCTGCTTGAATCGCATCGTAATGTGGCGCACGTTGCCAAAATCATCCAACGGATTGCCGCTCAATACCAGGAAGCTGGCCTCGTACCCTTCTCGCAAGCGCCCGATCTTTCGCCCAGGAAAAATGGCCTGCGGCGTCGTCTGAGTCCACATCTTGAGCAGCGTAAGATTATCGAATACCCCGAGCGGTTCAATTCCGTCGCCCAGCAGTGGCTGATGTCCGAGCAGGAATACTTCAGCTAACGCGGTGCCCTCGTAATAATCACTCCCGATGACGAGCCTTACGCGGTGGTTGGAAAGCGTGGCGATGTTCCGTTGGTAGATTTCGCGAGTAGGCGCGTAGTCTTCACTCTTGGAATTAATCACCTTCTTTCCGCCTATCACTGTGGTGATGACGATGGTGCCTTTCTTTGCCGCAAGACCGGCATCTGACTCGCTAATGATCCAGCGGTCAATGCTTCGGTCGCTGAAACCGGCCGCAGCGCCGATCCGCAAACCCGGCAGGTGCGCAATGATGTCAACGCCGGCTACCAGGCACGCGTGAAAGTCTGCCGCCGTCTCGATGTGCGCGGAGACTCTAAGACCAACCGCGTGCGCGCGGCGCACCACCTCGCGCAACACCGCCGGGCTGATACCGCGTTTGTCGACGTAACTCGGATCGGCTTTACGCTTTTCGTACTCTTCGATGAAACCCAGATAGACTTTGATGAAGTCGGGTTTTGCGGCGAGGATTCCGGGCCACTTGCGGTCGAGGTCGGCGATGTCATCAACCACAAAGAAAGCGCGCCCGTCCAGCTCAGCCTTGGTTAGTTTCAGATTGCCGCGCTCGACGGCACGCTCATTCAAAACTACCGGATGTCCTCCTGACGGCGTCAGCGGGCCATTCGCGTAAACAACTTCAACTGGGCTGTCCGGGTCCGAGGCAGGAATCGGGCCTGCCGATATCAGGTTACCCTGGTTCATCACATAAAAGATTCCCTGCTGGATGTAAGGCTTCAGTTCCTCTTGGGTGGGCGGACGGCTGATGTTGTGAGTGTGCGCCTCGGCAAATGGCGGGACCACGTACTGGCCTTTCAGATCTATTACCGAATCAATCTTCGTTGGTCTTCTCAGTGTTAGATGGCCAGCCACACTGTAAAACGTAGCGGGAACGAACCGATTGCCGTCGAACCATTGACCGTTGGTGAATTCGTAGGACTTAGTCGCTAATGCATCGCGGGTTGGAGGTCGTTCTGAAACTGAGGCCAGACTCGCAAGATGGCTCAGCGAGATGATTAAGGCTGCGACTAGTCCCGCCAGGTTAATTCGTCTCATAGAAGCGAACGTCTTCATTGTTTATGCAAATGCAACTCGAGATGAGAAATACACGAAGCGGATTGAGGAAAGTTCCGCGAGGTTGGATTTTCTGCAAGGACGCATAACGGATGGAGACATGTATGTTGAAAGTCCGGTCGGTTGACTAGAATGGGCTGCGGATAAGCAGCCAGTTCGAGGAGAAACGACGATGACAATTCAAGCTCAGTTTGTACCACGCAACTACGATGTGTTTGCCGGGCTCGACGTCGACAAAAAGAGCATGGCAGTAATTTTTACCGATCACCAGCAATTGATGCAGTCCCTGCGGCTGTCTTATAGTGCGGCGCCTCGACCTCTAACAGAACGAACAGCAATAGCTGGAAGATTCGTGCTTGAGACAGAGGACCCGGGCCTTCGGGATCGCCCTCGAGAGGGCCGCATCCACGAGAGTGTGCCGATCATTGAGTCGGGCCACGCCTAGCAGTCAGTCTCTCTTCCTGGTTGGGGAAACAGCAGCTCAGACCAGTGGGCTGTGGAAAACTCTGCGCCAAAAACGCTCCGAGTTTCCCACAGTTGCTACTACTAACTTCATTATCAGCAAAACAAAAAGCAAACTCTTTCGCTCGCACCTATTGACATTCACATAGCAGTTGACCGGGCGCGGCGATTAGATCCAACCTTCGAGTCAATCAATCAAGTTAAGAAACGCGCGCCCTGCGCTCCGGTCCAACGACGTGTTGGGTTGCGACTCGGTAGAACTACGCCACGCTGACTTTTTGAAGCAGCAGGGTCTTTTCTAATTCATTAGCTTCTGAAGCTGGTCCTTCGCCTTCTGGTTATCTGGGTTCAATTTCAGAGATGTCTCGTAGTTTGTGACTGCCAGTGCCCTATCGCCTTTAACCAGGTATGATTCGGCCAGGCTGTTATAGGCATTAAATGATTTTGGATAAAGCGAAACGTTCAGCTTAAATAGCCCGATGGCTTTATCCACTTCCCGCAGCTCGTAGAGCAATGAATAACCCATCGAGTTGACGAGTTGCTCAGGCGGAAGCAGTTCGACGCCGATGCGCTCCGATACAGTCTTGAAATGTGAAGTGATATTGGATGGTGGATCCAGAAACGACGCCCAGACGGGTCTGTAACCCTCAAAGATGAATAACAAGCCATCATACAAACTCAACAGTGGTACGGAGCCGTGATCTTCCGCTTCGAAATACTTTAGTTTGGATCGCACACCGTGAGAATTCAGCTCAAGTAATCGCGCAAAAGTCCTGACTGTTTCCTCATTGAGCCGAGGATTATTGAAGGTTCCGATCTGCGGAGTGTTTGCCGCTGAAATGAAGACGCCATTGTGAAGCCCCTTCGCCGTTGCCAGAAATTCTTTTTCCTTTTTGACGATAATCTGATTGTCCCACCACAGACTAGGATCAATTGCAAGTATCCCCTGAAAGGTCGCCGGCGCGGTGAGCAAAGCATGAAGTGCTAACAGCCCACCTAAGGAATGTCCGACGAGGATTCGGTATGGCAAGGTTCTGTAGCTTGCGTCGATCCGCGGGACGAGTTCCTCCCGCAAGAATCTCAAGAAGGCGTCCCCTCCGCCGCTTGAAGCCAATGATTTGCTTTCCTTTCCTATCTGAGTTGTGAGCGAATGGGTGGGAGTCAGATCCCTGTCTCGGTTCGTGTTTGGAATAGCGACAACGATCAATTCGGGTATTTGATCATTGCCGTTTCGACTCATAAACTCCACCACACCGGTGGCCGTATGGAAAAGGGCATCGCCGTCCAGGAGAAATAACACCGGGTATGCCTCCGGTGATTGGGCTTTACTGTTATAGGATTCTGGTAGGTACACCCAATACGGCCGCTCTTCGTTAAGGACGTTGGAGTGGAGCGTAAGCTTCTCTCCAATCTTGATCGCCGGATCTTTTTCCTGAGCCGCCGTTGCATTGGCCAGGATCACCAGCAACAGGAGCAGAAAAACTTTCTTCATACTTCTAATCCTTTAGCGAAATATTCTAATCTCTTTGCGACGCTTCTCGCGGAATCAAAGCGCGCGCCTACATTTGACGCGCGTAATCAGGTCCAGCGATTGGTTGGGTCGACCTGGAGTGGAACCACGCAACGTGATTTTCTGCCTCGCCCAGAAACCCCGCAAGCTGCGCGCTGCAACGTTCGTGGACATTCAACGATCGGCCGCACGCGGAGCGTCGTGACAATCGATTCAACCTGCCTTTTTCAAAGAGAATTGTGACGCGATCCAACCTTGCGCTAGGCAGCGGCGCCACACAACCAAACTCAAGGCAAAGTCAGTCAGCTTCAGCGCATTGTTCGATGACTCCCCTGGTGGGCTGCGACGCATGCCCTGGAGATGCACCCCCCGGATTACCGGACACCGGTGGTCAGTGTTTGGCAAAGAACACGAGAGCCGCACGGCGGCACTCCTCAGGGTATTCATTCCACATCTCATGCGTTGCGTTGGCAAGGATGATTCGCTCCTTCCGGGGCAGCAGCCTTTCAAGCTGGCTATCGATCATCCCGTGTAGCGTCAGACTGCGTTGGCCACTGAGCAGCAGAGTCGGCGCCTTGATGCGCCTGACAGCTTCGAGCGGCAACGCTGGAAAGGCATCCTTTGACATCGTCAAGGCTCTCCACTCTGGTGCATTCTCGAGGAGAGCGCTCCGGACCTCAGGTGGAAGCGTGGCGAACGTCATCTTTTGATCGGTACCGGAGTAGCCCAGCTCGCCGAAGCCGTCGACGGCCGCTTTCACGCCCGCCTCGTCTCCCACTCGAAATCCGCGGGCCGCAGGCTCCCAGACCTTGGCCATGAATTCGGTGAAGAGCGGCTTACCTCCTTCCATCTCTGGCAACCATTGCAGCACCGGCGGTTCGGACAGGACCAGGGACCGAACCAGTTCCGGATGCCTCGCAGCAAGGAGCAGGGCCACGTAGGCTCCATAGGAAACCCCGACGATGTGGGCCGGCGCCAGTTTTAGCTTCCTGATGAGCGCGGCAAGGTCGTCCGCATCAACAACAGCCGAGTAATCGGTTCGAGGTGCTACTCGGGAATTCGGGTAGTTGTACCGACGGCTGTATGCCAAGGTGCGATAGCGCTGGGAAAATGCCTCCATCTGCGGTTGCCAGACGCGGTAGTCGTCCAGACCTCCATGAACGAAGATGACCGCGACACCTTTGCCCTGATCAACGTAGTGCAGCTCCGCACCGTTCACTCGAACCTTCTTCGGGGAAGTCTGGGCGGTAGTGTTCTGGGCAAACAACGCAGCCCACAGCGCAAGGCAGATCGTTAGTCTCTTCATGGCCGTTTCTCTCCTACGCGTTGCGTTGAAGTCCCGAAAGGGCGTTCGCATCGCCTTGCGCCCTGAGTCTGTCTATGACATTCCCTGCAGTCCCATTAATAGGTTGAGCTGCCAGAGAAGCGCCACTAAGAACACCAGCACATCGAGCGCCAGGCGAAAATACCGCACTGGTCTATTAAACGAATTAGCGTTCAATACAAAATGTAGCGTCATCGCCAGGATACACACAATCGTTACGACCGTTTGCATGGCCCAACTCTTGAAGTCGTGCAAACCGCGACTCCCCGGAAAGAAGATGGCAAGCGCCAAAAGCAGCAGCGAAATAAGATCGATTGGTATCAAACGCTTGCGCACTGTCTGGTAATCCGAGAGATGTCCAATGATTTGTTCGACGCGCGTTTACTGATAATGGATGACTCGCAGGATGCGACCGTCGGCTTGAGCAATGTCTGCCACCGCCGTTCCGCCGTCATATCCCGGCGGCAGCGTGCCGGTAACCGTCCAAACGCCATCCTTCAACGTTGCTTTGTAAGGCTTTTCTTTTTCAATCTGAGCCTTGCCGTAGATTGGTATCCAAGCAGCAACAGCAATTGCAATTGCAGTTTGTTCGTCCGGTACATATCCATTCTGGGGCGTAAACGAATTGCCAGGCAAATCACTTTTTGGGTCGGTTGTTTTAGTGACGGCGCGGTCCTGTTTCTTTGGAACGATGACAGTCTGCTTCTTGCAGGCGTTGACGCCAACGATAGCAACCGACACCACCAATATAATGCCGAGAGAGGTTTTTATACGATTCAATCGGTAGCGTAGAACTACGTATTAGACCACACAGTGTGGCCTAAGTCCGCTATGCGGCGTATTATACCCCGCAAAGCCCGATCCCGTCCCACGGAAAGCAGTAGCAAAATTCTTGACATGAGCTAGCAACTCTGTTATCAAGAGCGTGTTTTCATAGACGGTTTTGGGACTCCCGATCCTCAGATCTGCTGAACCCGAAACCAAAAATCATAACAGTAGCGATAGATAGTAGTTAGTTGGCAGGATGCGCGCCCGATTTCGGAATTCGGATTGCGGATTTCGGAATTGCACAACCGGAGGCGATAAGCGACGGCTTTCGGGTTCTGGCTGAAATTGCCGTTTTTGGGCGGTTTTTGAGGGAATAGTTGGAGGGAATCATTCCCTCCGACTAATCGATGATTTTCTCCAGGGAATCTACGAAGCCCTCCAGGGAAAAACTGGCTCCCTCCCTGGCGGCGGTCATGGCCTCCTTGGCGGTAGCGGCGGCCTCCCTGGCGGTGGTGACAGCCTCCCTGGCGGTGGTGAGAATCCGCGCCGGAATCGCACAACACTTACTCGGAGTGGGCGAGTTACTCCAGTCCGCCGATGATCTGTTCCAAAGCGGCGTTTGAAAAGTGGCCGGGCCGTCGCACCCGTGAATTAACGCGCAAGATAAGCGTGTCACAAAGTGTTGGCTTTATCGCGGTGAGTTCAGACGGGAGTGACGTCGTGTCGCTTCCACACTATCAACCCGAGGATCAATCCTCCCACTCGCTCCCGAGGATCATCCTCTCGATCAAAAGGAGAACAAACATGCCGGATTATATTCCCACTTCGGACGCTGACTATAGCGACTGGCTGCACCAGTTCGTGACCTATGCCAACGCGAATCTGGCCGTATTGGGCTTAGTCGCCGCGGACGTGACCCCGCTGACAAGCGCCAGCACGGATTTCGACGCGGCGATCACTGCCAATGATGCCGCTGTGGCGCAGGCGCAGGGAACGACCGCAACAAAAGGCACCAAACGCTCGGTCGCTGAAGGCATCACCCGACCATTGGTGGCGCAAATACAGGCACACCCGGGCGTAACTGATGCGCAGCGGAATTCCCTGGGCATCACGGTACGTTCACTGTCGCGCGCTCTAGTGGACGCACCCACAACGAAACCGGTCGCGACCGTCGATACCAGCCAACGTCTGCAACACACGATCACTTTCGTAGATGAATTGACGCCGAGCAGTCGCGCCAAGCCGGATGGTGTTTCGGGCTGCGAAATCTGGATGAAGATCGATGGCCCGCCGCCTGTCGATCCGAGCGAGCTGAGGTATTTGGCCACCGATACGCGCTCGCCGTACGTCGCGGGGTTCGACGGCGCCAACGGTGGCAAGACCGCTTACTACATGCTGCGTTGGGTGAACACGCGCGGCGAGACCGGACCGTGGAGTCAGACAGTGAGCGCGACGATCACCGGTTAGGAAATGATCAGTAGGTAGAGGCCTCACAATCTCCCAGACGCTTGTTGTGATGGCCATAAAGATGAAGGCGTCTTTTTGTCGGTGCGGTATGGGCGACTCACATTGCCCGACTGCAAGAAAAGGAGACTCACAAATGAAGCACAATAGACATGCAATTTGGTTCATTAGTTTGGTTGCGTTGACCGTTTTGCTGAGCACGTGCAATGGGGTAAACGCACAGGAGCGGCAGACCTTCCCGAAAGAAGAGGTGGAGCGGGCCAGAAAGCAAGAGGGGGAGCAGGCCAGAACGGGCGCCGCTCTACCCATGCCCGCAGTGCTCGGTTGCAGAGGTCCAATCACGCAAGTGTTGGACGTTGCGTTTGAGGGTGTGAAGTTTACTTCTGCCAATTACTTTACCAACCCCGGTGGGGGCGAGGGCGGGGGTTTTGATAAAACTCCGGTTTTAACCACGAGGGTAACCCTTGCGCCGGGCACCTGCCTGGATGCTCATCTGAGCGCTATCGTGGGTAGTAAGCAGACGTACGGCGTGGCGCCCTTGACCTTATTCCAGGTTACGGTGACTCGCATGACTCCTCCGATTGGCGGTCCGGTACACGTGGTCGGACAATTTGAGCATCCCTATGGTTCTAACAATGGTGCGGCTGTTGCTTTGGAGGCAGAGCGCGATGTTGATATGTACGCTTCAAACTTTTTTCAAAAAGTTGGAAATGGGCCACACGAAGTGCCACCTGGAACATACAGGGTTGATGTTTGGTGGGCAGGAAATGGTCCGGGAGGCGCCATAGGGGCTGCATTTGTCCTGAAACTTTATCTAAGGTAGAAGGATTTTCTCTGCTCACGGATTAGCAGTAAGCGGTGGGCAGTTAGTGGTGAGCGGGGCAGTAGCCCGACCTGCAGGGAGGGCTTTGGAGGCCTTCAAAGTGAACACTGACCACTATTGACTCGGCTGGTATTTATCGCCAAGAAAAAATGGGCCAGCCGAGAGGGCGGCGAGGTTGTGGGAGACTTCGCCGCCCTTAATTTATCGAAAGGGCAGTTTTCAACGGTCGGTTCTTGATGAGGGCTACACAGGTTCAAGGCCAATTCTCGCGTTTCAGGTGAACTGAACTCCAAACAGTGCTCTGTTACATTTCTAACGGAACACTAGCGGAGTTCCGACCTCCCGAAAGTTAAGCTTCTTGCCTCTTGGGCATTGCGCTATAATGCCCGGGCGTTGATGGTTTTCAGTTTGCATTGCCCGGCAATCATAGACAGTCTGGTCCAATCGAATGTTCGAACGCTACACTGAAAAAGCGCGACGGGTGATTTTCTTTGCGCGGTACGAGGCGTCGCAATTCGGCGCGCCCGCAATTGAGCCGGAACACCTCCTGCTGGGATTGATGCGCGAGGACAAGACCTTAACGGGACGTTTCTTTCCCCGGGCGCAAATCACAATCGAATCCATCAGAAGAGAGATCGAAGGGCGCACGCTGCTGCGCGAACGCATTCCAACTTCAGTCGAACTGCCGCTGGCCCCGGAAACCAAGCGCGTGTTGCATTACTCTCAAGAGGAATCCGACCGCCTGCAACACCGCCACATCGGAACTGAACATTTGCTTTTGGGTCTGTTACGCGAAGAGCGCTCGATGGCCGCACAGATTCTGCTTGAGCGCGGACTGCGGCTGGCCGCGGTGCGTGACGAGATTGCGCGCCAGACCGGAGCCGACGCGCGCCATCGCAAAGATATTCCGCACCTGCTCGAATTCTCGCGCGACCTGACCGAGGATGCTTCAAACGACCGGCTCGATCCTTTGATCGGACGTGACGGCGAGATCGAACGACTGGTGCAGATTCTTTGTCGCCGCACCAAGAACAATCCCGTGCTCATTGGCGAGCCCGGCGTCGGCAAGACCGCCATCGTCGAAGGTCTGGCCCAGCGGATAGTGCGCGACGAAGTGCCATCGTTTCTCGCGAACAAACGGATCCTCTCGCTCGATATCAGCTTGATTGTCGCCGGCACGAAGTATCGCGGTCAGTTCGAAGAACGTCTGAAACAAATCATGCGCGAGTTGATCGACAACCCGCAGTACATCGTCTTCATTGACGAGTTGCACACGCTGGTCGGCGCGGGCTCGGCGGAAGGCTCTTTGGATGCCGCGAACATTTTGAAGCCGGCGTTATCGCGCGGCGAGATTCAATGCATCGGCGCCACCACGCCCGCGGAATTTCGCAAGTCAATCGAAAAGGACCGCTCGCTCGAGCGCCGCTTCCAGTCTGTCAAAGTGCCGCCACCCTCGGAAGAGGAAGCGATCAAAATCCTCGAAGGCGTGCGCGAACGCTACGAGAGTTTTCATCAGGTGCGTTACACCCAGGAAGCGCTGGTAGCCGCGGTGATTCAATCCACTCGTTACATTCCGGATCGTTTTCTGCCTGACAAAGCGATCGATGTGATTGACGAGGCGGGTGCCCGCGTTAAGCTCCGCGTCAGGGCTGAGCAAGGTAATCTGGATGCGCTCACCGCGTCCCTGACGGAGTGGGAGCGCGCCACCTATGGCCGCGCCCAGGCGCCGATCGAAGATGACGAAGACGTGATCGTAATGGCCGAGGTGACCCGCGCCGATGTCGAAGAGGTCATCGCCCGCTGGACCGGGATTCCGATTACTTCTCTGAAAGAAGGAGAATCGCAAAAGCTCCTGCGCATCGAAGACGAGTTGCACAAGCGCGTGATTTCCCAGCGGCCGGCGATCTCGGCCCTGGCCCGGGCCATTCGACGCTCGCGCGCTGGTCTGAAGAATCCGCGCCGGCCGGTTGGCTCGTTTCTTTTCCTGGGTCCTACCGGCGTTGGCAAGACAGAGATGGCCCGGTCGTTGGCCCAATTCCTGTTCGGCACTGAGCGGTCAATGATTCGCTTTGATATGTCCGAGTTCATGGAAAAGCATTCGGTGTCGAAGTTGATTGGTTCGCCGCCCGGGTACGTCGGACACGAAGAAGGCGGGCAGTTGACTGAACGGGTAAAGCGTTCTCCTTACGCGGTGCTGCTATTTGATGAAATCGAAAAAGCGCATCCGGACATCTTCAATATCCTGCTGCAGGTTTTCGAAGATGGCATTCTTACCGACGCGCTCGGAAACACGATCGACTTCAAGAACGCGATCATCATCATGACTTCGAATATCGGCGCGCGCTTTATTATGAAAAAGGGCGCCATGGGGTTCCAGGGATCAGCCGACATCTCGCGCACCAAGTTGGAAGAAATGGTAATGACCGCCGTCCGTCAGACTTTCAACCCGGAATTCGTCAACCGGCTGGACGAGATCATCATCTTTGATGAATTAGGCGACGATGAATTGCTGGACGTCCTGCAGTTGCAGGTGGATCAGATCAACCGGACGATGTCCAATCATGGCTTTATCGTGCGCCTGGTCGATGACGCTAAACGCTGGGTCGTTAACAAAACTTGCGCCGATCGTTCTTATGGCGCCCGTCCCCTGCGGCGGGCCCTGCAAAAGTACGTGGAAGATCCCCTCTCCGAAGCGTTGATCCAGGGTCATTTGGGCGAGGCTTCCCTGGTCGAGATGTTCGTTGATGGTGAAGAGTTGAACTTTCGCTCGATCACAATCGATGAAACCGGCCTCGAGCAGACGAGTGATTTGATGCTCATCCCCTGACTCCCGGCTTTTCAAATCCCAGTAAACTAATCGAAGTATTTCAGCCCGGGGCAGAGCGTTTTGGACTTTCGCTTTATTTTCCCGGTATAATGCGCCACTTTGCTAAATCGGAAACTGGCAACGGGCGGAGGCTGCGGTGAATCAAAGTGCTCCCCAGATCGCGCAACTGCGGCGAGTTTGTGTTACGGTTTTCCTGAAGTAAGCGCTTAACTTTTCATACGCAGAGTAATTTCCCGGAGAAACCTCTAAGGGAACCGTCACTTATGCACTCTTATCGCGTCGTTTGGCTCGCTGTTCTGAGCATCTTCATTGGCACGTCCTCCTTTTTTATCACCAGTCGTGTGCGTGCCCAGCAGCCACAGCCGCGGCTGGTTGAAGAAGTCCATGTTCAGGGCAACCGGCGCCTGCGCGAAGACGACATTCTCTATTACATTCAGACCCGCCCGGGCGACGCGTACAATGCAGATCAGGTCGGGCGCGATCTACAGACAATCAATGCGCTCAACTTTTTTGAGAAGACCGAAACAAAAGTAACGATTGAAGATGCGCCTCGCGGCGGCCTCAGGGTGACTTTCTTCGTCAAAGAACTCCCGATCATCCGCGATATTCAATTTGATGGACTAAAGAGCGTGACGGAATCAGACGTCCTGAAGACTTTCCGTGAGAAGCGCGTCGGAGTCTCAAAAGAAGCCATATACGATCCGGTTAAGGCCCGCAACGCGGTGCGGGTGCTGAAAGAAATGCTGGCGGCCAAGGGCCATCCCAATGCCACCATCGCGGAAGGGAAAGAGACGGTGTCCGCTACTTCGGTGGCCATCACCTTCCAGGTAACTGAAGGCGCCCGCGTGCGCGTGGCTGAGATTCAGTTTGAAGGCAGCAAGGTCTTTAAGGCCAGCAAGCTTCGCGATCAGATGAAGTACGTCAAAGAAGCGGGGCTGATCTCGCGCTTTAAGGACCAGGACATTCTCGATCGCGAAAAGTTGGAATTCGACCTGCACAAGGTCGATAGTTACATGAAATCGAAGGGCTATCTGCAGGCCCGTCACGGGGAGCCGCGCATCGAGGGCCTCGGTCTTCGCCGTACCGGTTTCCCCATCCTGCCGTTGCCTTTTCTATCGTCGATTGATGACACGCTGAAAATCACCGTCCCCATCATCGACGGAAAACTGTACCGCCTTGGCGAACTGAAAATCGAAGGCAATTCGATCTTCTCAGAGCAGGCTATTAAAGCAATAGTCGGCTTGCAAAAAGGAGAGGTCGCGAACGGGGAAGCGCTCAGTAAAGCGCTGTATGAAAATCTCAAGAAGTACTACGGCCAGCAGGGCTTCATCCAGTACACGGCCGAAGTCACGCCGACGTTCAAAGACGATCCGAAGAATCCCAATGAGGGCATCGCTGATTTTCTGGTCACGATTGACGAAGGAAAGCAGTTTACGCTGCGCCGATTGGAGTTCACCGGCAATACGTTCACTCGTGACAATGTACTGCGCCGCGAAGTGCTGATGAACGAAGGCGACATCTATAACCAGGGCCTGTTCGAGTATTCAATCACCCGGTTAAACCAGCTCGGCTATTTCAATCCGATTGATAAAGACAAGGACGCCGATTATCGCACCAACGAAGAAGAAGGATTGGTGGATGTCACCGTGAAGGTCGCCGAGAAAGGGCGCCAGCAGATTTCCTTTAACGGCGGCATTTCAGGTATTGGTGGATCCTTCTTCGGTCTTGAGTACTCGACCAACAACCTGTTCGGACGTGGCGAGGTCCTCTCTCTCAACCTGGCTGCCGGTAATCGCCAGAAGTCGTTCCAGTTTTCCTTTACCGAACCGTACATAAGAAATCGGCCGATTACCGCGGGCTTTACCTTATTTGCCTACTCGCAGAAGTTCTTCGGCGAAGGAACATTCCTCTCGCAGAACACCGCGGCGCAAGTGAGCGCGATAGACCCCCTGGGCTTGCAGACCACCAACGAAGCAAATCTTTTCACTCGAAATTCAATCGGCGCTTCGATTTTTGCCAGCGCGCCCCTGTCAGAGTTTTATCGCAAGCGGCCGTTCACTCAGTTTTCGCGCCTCGGGCTTTCGTATCAGTTAGCCCAATCGAGCGTTAAGGACCCGACGGTCAATACGACCGGAACGACCGACCAGTTCATTCCGGTGATTTATGCTCAGCCAAAGATTATTACCAGTCGCGTGACCGCTACATTTGTGTACGACACTCGGAACGCGAGTATGGATCCCACGGGGGGGCGTTCGCTCTCAATCGGGGCGGGGCTGGCAGGACTCGGCGGTGATGTGCGCACGTACGAACCTACGCTCGAGTACACCCAATTCTACAAGGTGCGGCACAAGCGGTCCGATAACCCGGAAGTCTTTGGCTTCCGCATTTTGGCTGGAACAACGGGTAGTTTTGCTACTTCGTCCAAGGTGAGGAATTCGAACTCGCTGGCCTTCGTCGCCGGTGTGCCGATCTACGAGCGCTTCTTCCTCGGTGACGAGTTCACCATCCGGGGATACAACGTCCGATCAATCAGTCCGGTCACGCCGCTGGACACTTTTGTCACTTCTCAGAATGTCGTGGTGGCCACGAATCCCTCAGGAACGCCCGTTCCAGTTCCCGGCCTGTCGCAGGCACTTGCGAGTATCGGCACGTTTACGGGCCGTACCGGAAGTAATGTCGCGCAGTTACCGCGCGCGTATACGGCCACCGGTGGCGACACTCAGGTGCTGGGAAACTTCGAATATCGGATTCCGATCTTTGGCAGGACGGTTAGTGGCGCGTTTTTCGTTGATGTCGGCTCAGCGTTTAATCTGCGCTCAAAAGGGGAACAGACCTATTCGAGCCAGTTTCTCTCCGACCAGCCGTTTCTGAGCACGATTGGTCAGATCCGTTGTCCTCGTCTGGATCCGTCGGCTGGCGCCGGTCTCGGAGCGGCGCTCGTGAGCCTCGATTCGCTGGCCGCGTGTAATAACTTCTCGAACCTGGCTTACAACGTAGTCTTTGATTCCCTGATCGCGCGCGATAACCGTATCGTGACGCAGGCCGAGCTTGACTCAGCCCTGGGTCACGGGCCGGTCAGCGGTCTGGGTCTGCCGTTTGGGTTCTTCCCGGTTTTTCTGCGCGGCGACGCGCAAACAAATACGGTGGTCCGCCTTAATGAAAGTTTGTTCGCGAGTTTCACGGATATCCGTAGCAGTCTGGGGGCCGAAGTTCGCTTCCAGATACCGATTCTCAACGTGCCTTTTCGCCTTATTTATGCTTATAATCCCAACGCCAGGAAAGACCAGGTCATTAATGGTTTTCCATTCTTCTTTAACGAGAAAAAGAGCGTCTTTCGGTTCAGCGTAGGTCGAACTTTTTAGACAATTGACCGAACCCGAGAGCGGGTCGCCAATCAAGCAAACCAAACAGGCGGCATGAACAACTAAGACGTTGGGTCAATTCGCCTCTCAATAAGGAGTATTTACAAACAAAGTTATGAAGATATTTCGTGCGATAGCCGCAGTCGCTTTCTTAGCGGCGATCAGCGCCGGATCAGTCCATGCGCAACCGCGCACTACAACCCCGGCTGGCCCGGCGCCTACTACTACCCAGACCGCCGGCATACCCGAAGCCAAGATCGCGCTGGTCAATACCGACGAGTTCGCGGACGAAAAGACCGGCATAACCCGTTTGGTCAGTGCGATGAAACGCGTCGACGGCGAATTTCAGCCGCGACGGACCGAACTGGCGACATTGCAGCAGCAGATTGAGAAAGGGACCGCCGATCTAACCAAGGCTGCCCCGGTTCAGGATCAGAAGGTCACTCAGCAGCAGTCCGACAAACTGGAACTGATGAAGACTGACCTCAAGCGCAGAGGTGAGGATGCGCAGGCGGCATATCAAAAACGGCTGCAGGAGGTCCTGGGACCGGTCTACGACGATATTGGCAAGGCTCTGGACGCCTATGCCAAGGCCCACGGCATTACCCTGATTCTGGATGTGACTAAAGTCCAGGGCATCGTGAGCGCGTCAGAATCGCTGGATATCACCAAGCCTTTCATCACTGAATTCAACAGCAAGAACCCTGCGACCGCGTCATTGACGCCGCGGGAGTAACTACCGGAGTCTTTGGGTGAAGCTCATACCGATGCGGAGGTGCGGCAAGAGCACGCGTCTCCGCATCTTTCGACTTGAGGGATCATGAATAGAACTACTTTGACGGCAGCGTTCGCGGTCGTCGCGTGCATTTCGGTGGCCCAGGTTTTCGCTCAGGGACCGGCCCCTCAACCGCGGCCAGCTCCAGCTGCTCAACCCGGTGTCAATGTGCCGGTAAGTAAGGTGGCAGTAATCTACTCTGAAGCGTTTCAGGATTTGAAGGAGGGCATCGCGCGCTTTACCTCGACCCTGAATAAATTGAACGCCGAGTTTCAGAAGATCCAGGACGACCTCACTCAGACGAAACAGAAACTTGAGCAGGGTCAGGCAGAAATCAACAAGTTGCAGCAAACCCCCGGCGCGACTCCAGCCCAAATCCAGGCAAAGATCGATACGCTGGATCAGCAAAAGAGGGATTACACGCGCAAGGGCGAGGATGCGAAGGCCCAATATCAAAAGCGCTATCAGGAGCTGTTCTCACCGCTGCAGGATGATGTCGGCAAGGCCCTGGATGTCTACGCCAAGACTCATGGCATCACTATGATCATTGACGGTAGTCAGACGCCGATTCTCTATGCCGCCCAGAGCATCGACATTACGAAGGTGTTCATCATCGACTACAATAGCAGGAATCCAGCTACGGCCCAGGCGACGCCGCCAAAGTGATCGCACGCTCGAGTTCTTTTCGTTTGGACGCTCGTCTAGTCACGTCGATATTTCTGAGAAGCTCATGGAAACGGTCCTCGATTCCGAAGGCATCAAAAAACTTTTGCCGCATCGCTATCCTTTCTTGCTGGTCGATCGGATCATAGAATTAGCTCCGCTCGAACGCATTGTCGGCATCAAGCAAGTCAGTATCAACGAATCTTTTTTTCAGGGCCACTTTCCCGGGGCGCCGGTAATGCCCGGCGTGTTGGTGATTGAGGCGCTGGCGCAGTGCGGCGCCATTCTGGCGCTGCGCGAAATTGCCGATCGCGATCAGAAGCTCGTCCTTTTCACTGGGATCAGAGAAGCGCGTTTTCGCCGGCCCGTCGTTCCGGGCGACACTCTGGTTTTGGAAGTTACGGCCCTGCGATTTGGCCCGCGGATTCAACGCATGCGCGGTGAAGCCAAGGTTGACGGACAGCTCTGTGCCGACGCTGAACTCATGAGCATAATCGCCGACCGTCCCACTTCTTAGCCATGAGTGCTCCGTCCATTCAAAGTCACGCGCGTCAGGAATCCTCAATGCAGATCCATGCGACCGCGATCGTTAGTCCCCATGCCCAAATTGGGGCCGGTTGCCAAGTCGGTCCGTATGCGGTAATTGGCGACGAAGTGGTGCTGGGCGAGGGCGTGCGCATCCACGGCCATTGTGTCATTGACGGCCGCACTCGAATCGGCGCCGAAACGCATATCTTCCCCTTTGTCTCGATTGGTTTGCCACCGCAGGATTTGAAGTTTGCGGGCGAAACTTCTGAAACTGAAATCGGCCGGCGCAATCGGATCCGCGAGTTTGTGACGATTCACCGTGGCACATCAGGCGGCGGCGGGATCACAAAGACGGGTGATGACTGCTTCATTATGGCGCAGGCGCACGTCGCCCATGATTGCCTTATTGGTAACCAGGTAATCATGGCCAACGCCGCGACCCTCGCCGGCCATGTTGTCGTCGAAGACGGCGCCAACATTGGCGCCTATTCGGGCGTGCATCAATTCTGTCGCGTCGGTCGCGAAGCTTATGTCGGCGGCTACTCGGTAGTGGTGAAAGACGCTCTGCCCTTTGCGCTCACGGTGGGTAATCACGCGAAATGCTACGGACTCAATAAAGTCGGTGTGCGTCGTCGCGGTTATTCGCGCGCGACCATTGCCGCTCTGCACCACGCCTTTCATCTTTTGCTGTCGTCAAAACTAAACACGACCCAAGCCCTCGATCGCATTCGCGAAGAGATTAAGGACTCAGAAGAAGTGAATCAGTTGGTCCAGTTCGTTGAGTCTTCAACCCGCGGCGTCGTGAAGTAGTTGAGACTCAGGACGGCATAGCTTCCTTTGAAAAGCCAAAACCCACAACAGCCTAAACCCGACTCCCTACACCCCATGAAGTTTGGGTTAATTGCCGGCAACGGCAAATTTCCGTTTCTCGTGCTTGAGGGCGCCCGCAAAGCCGGCGCTGCGGTCGCCGTCGCGGCCATCCGGGAAGAAACCGACCCGTCGATTGAACGTCTGGCTGAGCGGCTAACCTGGGTGGGCATCGGCCAGCTCGGCAAGATGCTCAGGTTTTTCAAAGCCGAAGGCGTCGACAAAGCGATCATGGCCGGCCAGGTCAAGCACGTGCAGATTTTTAGCCAGGCGATTCCTGACGTGCGGATGTTGAAAATGCTGCTGCGGCTCCCGCGGCGCAATACCGACGCGCTGATTGGGGCAGTCGCCACTGAGCTCGCGAGCGAGGGAATCGAGCTGATCGATTCGACATACTTCATCAAAGATCAGCTGCCGCAACCAGGCCCGCTCACCAAACGCAAACCGGATGAGCGCGAGCGCGGTGATATCGAATATGGCCTCGAGATAGCGAACGAAATCGCGCGGCTGGATCTGGGTCAAACGATCGTGGTGCGCGAACGTGCCTGTGTGGCCATCGAAGCCATGGAAGGTACCGACGCCGTGATTCGCCGGGCCGGCCAACTGGTGCGCGGACGGCTCACCGTTGTGAAGATTGCCAAGCCCGATCAGGACATGCGGTTTGATGTTCCCGTGGTCGGCCTGCCCACCATTGAAGCCATGATCGAATCAGGCGCGACCTGTCTTTGTCTGACTGCGGGCAAGACCTTGATCTTCGACCGCGAAGAAATGGTGCGCCTGGCGAACAAGCACAAGATTACTGTGGTTGCCGTCTAGTCCGCGCTAGCCGCTTACCTTGACTTGCCTGCTGTTTAGAGACAAAGTCGCTCAGTCAGCAAACACGGTTTTGAGCTGGTTCGAATTGACCTCGCGAGGTCTAACTGACTTTTCAAACACACAAAGGAGTGCGAATTATGGCATTACGTTTAGGCGATGTGGCGCCCGACTTTAACGCTGAAACCACCGAAGGGCCAATCAGTTTTCATGAATGGATTGGCAATAGCTGGGCAGTCTTGTTTTCTCATCCGAAAGATTTCACTCCGGTATGTACCACTGAACTGGGTGAGTGCGCGCGGCTGAAACCGGAATTTGATAAGCGCAACGTCAAAGTCGTCGGGCTGAGCGTGGATCAGACCGATTCGCACAAGCGCTGGGCCGAGGACATTCGCGAAACGCAGGGAACCGCGCTGAATTTTCCGGTCATTGCCGATCCGGATCACAAAGTTGCCGAGATGTACGACATGATCCATCCGGAGGTCAGCGACGTGTTCACAGTCCGCTCAGTCTTTATTATTGGACCGGACAAGAAGGTCAAGCTGATGATCACGTATCCGGCCAGCACCGGCCGCAACTTTGACGAGATCCTGCGCGTGATCGATTCGCTACAGTTGACCGCCGGCTACAGCGTGGCGACGCCGGTGAACTGGAAAGATGGCGACGATGTGATCATCGTGCCGTCATTGTCGGACGAAGCAGCGAAAGAGAAATTTCCCGGCGGTTGGAAGACTCTCAAGCCATATCTGCGGGTAGTGCCGCAGCCGAACAAGCAGAGCAAGACCGCAGACCAAAAGTAACGCAGGAGTAGCATAGACTTTAGTCTGTGTGACTGCGACGACGCGCGTTGTCGATCAATGTGTTCGTCCGCCGAGCGGTGAACAAGGCGCAGAGAAGAAATCCTCTGCGCCCTAACTTTGCCCAAGACGCCATTCCTTTGAAAACCTACTACCACAGAAATCTCCCTCATTGGCACCTCCAGGCGCCGCCATCTTTCTCACCTGTCGTTTGTATGGCTCCTTACCGAAAAGTGTAATCGAACAGTTGAAAGAGGCGCAGAAGTTGGGTGCGCGCGAGATCGAAAGAGCCAGTGGCTCCGCTGAAAAGATCGCAGAACTCAGGCTTAATCAGCATAAGAAACTGTTCGCCAGGCTTGATGCAATTCTCGATAGGGCTGACACTGGTCCGCGATGGCTCGGTGATAGTGAGGTGGCGGCCCTAGTCGAGGATGCCCTCCTTCAACGTTATGCCGAACTGTACGGACTTTGGGCCTATGTCGTGATGGTGAATCATCTTCATCTTCTTCTTCGGCCTAAATCGATGGGTGTTCCGAGGTAAAGTTCAAACGATTCATTCGTGCCACTGGGCAGCATTACCAAACGAATAAAGGGTTACACTGCGCGCGAAGCCAACCGAATACTCCAAAGGACCGGCAAACACTTCTGGCAGCAGGAATCATTTGACCATTGGCCCCGCGATGACGACGAGTTCTTCCGAATCATCGCGTACATCGAAAACAACCCAGTTAAGGCCGGCTCTGTACAGGGTCCCGAAGAGTGGATGTGGTCATCCGCTGCCGAGCGAAAGAGGCGCGGTTGGACTGAGATTCGCGCGTTGACATAGTTCAATTGCCGGGCGACTGGCCGTAACGCAATCACAGACTAAAGTCTATGCTACTCTGCTCTCATGCGTGCAATCGTTACTACCCGCAACGGCGATGTCGATGTGTTGAAGGTTGAAACGCGTCCCGATCCTGTGCCGGGCAAAGGCGAGGTTTTGGTTCGTGTGAAAGCCGCCGGCCTGAATTTTGCCGACATCCTTGCCCGGCAAGGTCTTTATCCCGACGGTCCGCCGAAGCCCTGTGTGATGGGCTATGAAGTTTCCGGAATCGTCGAAGCAGCCGGTGATGGAGTCGATCGATCGTGGTCTGGCCAATCAGTAGTCGCCTTGACGCGTTTCGGCGGCCAAGCCGAGCTTATCGCTGTGCCGCTTACGCAGATCTTTGAGAAGCCCGAACAGCTCACCTTCGAACAGGGCGCCGCGATTCCAGTGAATTATCTGACGGCCTGGGCGCTGCTGGTGACGATGGGCGGATTGAAAAAAGACGAAGCGGTGTTGATTCATAACGCGGGCGGCGGTGTGGGTCTGGCGGCCCTGGATATCGCGAAGCACATCGGCGCGATGACTTACGGGACGGCGAGCGTTTCGAAGCACGAGTTTCTGAAAGCCCGCGGTCTGGATCATGCGATCGATTATCGCGGACAGGATTGGTTGCCCGTGCTGATGCAGCTTACCGGCAATCGCGGGGTTGAACTGGTTATCGATCCGCTCGGCGGGTCGAGCTGGAAGCAGAGCTATCGCGCCCTGCGAACCACCGGACGCATGGGGGTCTTTGGCATGTCCACCGCTTCGGCTTCCGGGATTCGTGGGAAGTTGCGCGCCTTGAAGGCCCTCGCGCAGACTCCGCGCTTTCATCCGCTGGCGCTAATGAATCGAAATAGAGGTGTGTTCGGTTTGAATTTGGGTCATATGTGGGACGAAGGCGAAAAGGTCGTGAGTTGGACTGGGGAGATCGTGCGCGGCATCCACGAAGGCTGGATCAAGCCTCACGTCGATCGCGCTTTTCCTTTTGATCAAATCACCGACGCCCATCGATACATCGAGGCGCGAAAGAATATCGGCAAAGTTGTGCTGGTGCCGTAGCTTGACGATGGAACTAATAGCAATAGCGAACACGCTTGTAGGTGTGGGAATCACTTGGTAAGCTCTTTCTCGTTATGGGACTCACTCACGTAACGGTCAGACTCAGGAATCTCGCGAACCGAGGATACGAGGCGGATTTTCTCGTTGACACTGGCGCAACGGATTCTCTCGCGCCGCGCGCGGAGCTTGAGAAGATTGGACTGAAACCAATAGGCAAGACCGTATATAAGCTCGCGGCCGGCGCCGTCGAGGAATACGAGTATGGATTGGCCGAGATTACTTTCATGGGCGAGGTCACCGCCGGCCGGATCATCTTTGGTCCGGACAATGCCGAGCCGCTACTCGGAGTTACGGCGCTCGAGTCAGTTGGGATCACAATCGATCCTGCCAACTGCACTCTCAAACGATTGCCGGCGATACCACTGAAATAAGCGGGGGATTCGATGCCAGAGTTCGTAAAAGTCGCGACCACAGATGAAGTTTCTCCCGGTCAGGCCAAGCTGGTCGAAGCCGGCGGAAAAGAAATAGCGCTCTTCAACGTTTCGGGTTCGTTTCATGCTATCGATAACAATTGCACGCATGTCGGTGGACCGCTGTGCGAAGGCGAACTTAACGGCACTGAAGTGACTTGCCCCTGGCATGGAGCGACCTTTGATGTAACCAGCGGCCAGGTGCTCGGTCCGCCGGCCGGCGCGCCGGTCAACCGCTACAACGTGCGCGTCGATGGCTCGGATATCGAAATTGAAGTCTGATCCAACTCTTTCCGTTTTGCACTCAACTCAAAAATTCTCCGTTTAGAGGCGGGCTACCGCCCGCCAGAT
Organism: Blastocatellia bacterium; assembly: GCA_003168335.1. Classification (GTDB taxonomy): domain Bacteria; phylum Acidobacteriota; class Blastocatellia; order Pyrinomonadales; family Pyrinomonadaceae; genus UBA11740. The sequence continues at coordinate 527,552 of PMSM01000003.1, forward strand.
TCAGGCGTTCCCCAAAACGAGAAGGGCGGTAGCCCTCCTCTAAGCCTCCTTCGTACCTTTGCGTGACAAAGTACTTGACAGAACAGAACCGTCAGTATAAATTAGCCGCGATGATTCGTCTGGCTGAATCAACGGAGCCGCCGCCCGCACTCCACGACCGGGCAATGGACAACCTGCGCTACATCCGGGAAACGATGGAGCGCGCTTCGTCTTTTACCGCGGTACCCGGTTGGGGACAGGTGGCGATTGGCGCGAGCGCGCTGGCGGCTACTTACCTGGCGGCGCGTCAGCCAACGGCTCGCGGATGGCTGGGGACCTGGGTGGCCGAAGCGATCATCTCGTTGTTGATTGCCGGTTGGTTAATGGATCGAAAGGCACGCGCTTTGGGAACGCCTTTGCTTTCGGGCCCGGGACGGAAAGTCGCTTTCAGTCTCTCACCACCGATGATCGTCGGAGCACTCTTGACCGTCGTCCTGTTTCGGGCCGGATTGACCGCGGCCATTCCCGGAACGTGGCTCCTGCTTTACGGGACGGGTGTGGTGACGGGCGGAATGTTTTCAGTCAGCGTCGTGCCCGTGATGGGCATTTGCTTCATGGTCCTGGGGGCGGCGGCACTTTTCGCTCCGGGTGCGTGGGGCAACTGGCTGATGGCCGCGGGCTTTGGCGGCCTGCACATTATTTTCGGAACCATCATCGCGAGGAAGTACGGTGGCTAAGGCGCAAGCGCTAAAGCGCGAAGTAAAGAAAGGTCAAACCGAGAAGCAACGACTGCGGGGTGTTCATGGCGGCGCGCCGCACAGCGCCCACGAGATTGACCGCCTGATTCACGAGAGACTTCGTCTCGGAATCATTAGCGCTCTGGCCGTCAACGATTCCCTGACCTTTAACGAGCTCAAACATACGGTCAAGACAACTGACGGCAATCTGAGCGTGCACGCGCGCAAACTCGAGGATGCGGGATATGTGCACTGCTCAAAGACTTTCGCCGGCCGCACCCCCAGAACCGAATACAGTTTGACGGCGGCCGGTCGCCGCGCGCTGGAGCGTTATCTCGACCACATGGAGGCGCTGCTGGGCCGGATGCGAAAGGCCTAAGAGTCAGTGGCGAATTTTTTTGGGTTCGCGCTTTGCCGGGCAAAGCGCTTTGCTCAAGTCGAGACAGTCAAAAAAAGGGCTTGCCCATGAACACTAACGTCAATCTGTTTGCGCCAATCGGGGTCATGGCTTTACTGGGCACCGGCTTCCTTTTCTTCGTGGCCGCACTGGTGCTAATTCAATCGCTGATTGTCCGCAAGCGCGGCCGCGCGAAGTTTGTCCTGGTGGCAATGCTGTTAATCGCCGGGGCTTACGTGGTGGCAATTCTGATCTTCTCTTTAGCAAGCCATGAAAAAGTCCTGGCGCGCGGTGAAGAGAAGCATTTCTGTGAGGTTGACTGCCACCTCGCCTATTCCGTAACCAGCACACGCCAGTCAATGACGCTCGGCAATCCCCCGACGACCGCGCCAGGCACGTACACTGTGGTAACGATCAAGACTCGTTTCGATGAAACTACCATCGCGCCGTGGCGGGGCAGCGGGCTGCTTTATCCGAACAGTCGCGTGCTAACGCTGGTTGATGAGCGTGGAAACAAGTATGCGCCCACTTCACAAAACAGCACGCCGTTAACGACGCCGCTGCGGCCGGCCGAATCCTACACCACCGAGGTCGTCTTCGATCTGCCGGCGGAAGTGAAATCGCCAACGCTGCTGATCAATGAAGGCGATTGGCCTACCCGGCTTGTGATCGGCCACGAGAACAGTCCGCTACACGGCCAGACCCGATTCCAACTCTGAGCCTCGGTCCCCGGCACGATGGAAAACTATGATGTGATCGTAATTGGCGCCGGGTTGGCGGGCTTGCAAACAGCGCGTTTGTTGGCCGAGCGCGGCTTTCGCATTCTTCTTGTCGATCGAAAATCTGCTCTCGATCAATCAATTCATACGACCGGAGTCTTCGTGCGGAGAACGCTGGAAGATTTTGATCTTCCCAGTGATTGCCTGGGTCCGCCGGTACGGCAAGTCAGGCTCTATTCCCCGGGGCGCCGGTCGATGGATCTGGTCAGCCCGCTTGATGAGTTTCGCGTGGGCCGCATGGGTCTCCTCTATCGGAGATTTCTTAGCCACGCCATGCGCGCCGGTGTGGAGTGGCTGCCGGCCACACGTTACGTTGAGCACGTTGAGCTGCGAGACGAAATGATTGTCCGGCTTGATGGTCAGGCGTTCTCGCGTTGGGTGCGGACCCGTTACATCATCGGCGCTGATGGAGCGAATTCGCGCGTGGCCAGTGATCTGGGGCTTGAAGTCAACCGCGAGTGGATTGTCGGGGTGGAAGAAGTCCTGGCCGGCGTGCCGCTCAACGGTCCGCCGCGGTTTCATTGTTTTCTCGATCCACGACTGGCGCCGGGGTATCTCGCCTGGTTGGTGCATGACGGCGAAGAAGTTCACCTCGGTGTCGGCGGGTATCCAGCCCGTTTCGATCCGCTGAAAGCCCTGCGCGAATTTCGCGCGAGCGTGAGCGGCATCGTTGATTTGAGGGAGGCACAACTCATCGAGCGACGCGGTGGTCGCATCCCCGTCGGCGGAGTTTTACAGCACATCGCCAACGATCGAGGGCTGCTGGTCGGAGACGCCGCCGGCGCCGTGTCCCCGCTCACGGCGGGCGGGCTTGATCCCTGCATGCGTCTCTCAACTTTTGCAGCCAGAGTTGTCGGCGATTACCTCGAGACGGGTGATCCGAGAGCGCTGACCGCTTACTCGGGAGAATTATTTCGCGCGCGATTTGTTTCGCGACTCTGGATGCGACGAATAATTGCCAAGGTGCGAACACCTGTATTGGTTGAGTTGGGATGTGCCTTGTTGCGCATGCCCCTGCTCAATTCATTTGCCTGGCAAGTTTTCTTCGGGCGGGGCTCGTTTCCCGATATGGATTTGTGCCCGGCTCCACAACCGGTTGTCTTAGCCGGATGACGTTGCCGATCAACCCGATGTAGATGTGCACAGGCTTAGTCTGTGGGAAGCCACGTGGTCGCAAACAGAAGTTCCATTCAACAATGGAACAAAGAAAAATCAAATGTTCGAGCCATTCACATTTCCGCCAACCAACCACGCATCCGCGCCGGGGAGCACTTCAATGATCAAAAGAATCGCCGCCATTGTTCTTATCTTTTTGTGTACAGCTGTCGCCTGGGCCATTCTCGGAACGACAATTTTCCAACGCACATACTCATCCGATAGTTCATCAGAGGTCCGGGTCGCATCTACCTGGGGCGCGCCCCAGAATCAATTGCCGCCCACGGCTTCGTATGAAGAGATCGTGCCAAGAAAAGAAGTCAGCACTGAGAACGGCAAAAAGATTGAGCGGGTAATCCAGGACAAGTTTACCAATGCGCTCCCGCTCGAAAGCAGCCACCTCAGCGTTGATCTCAATCTCGAGCACCGGCAGAAGGGTCTGCTCTGGTACAGCACCTACAAAGTTGGTTTCGACGGCGCCTATTCATTTCGTAATCCGAGCGATAAAGATCAGACGATTACGTTCACCCTGAACTTTCCCACGGCGCAGGCGATTTACGACGACCTTGTCTTTACGGTCGACGACGTGCCGATCACCTTGAAGAACGAAAAGAACATTGCCAGTGGGACTGCGCGCGTGGCGGCCGGAAAAGCTGCCAACCTGAAAGTCGGCTACAAATCGCAGGGCCTGAATGATTGGCATTACAACCTTGGCAACGCCGGCGTTCAACCGCTGCGCGACGAATCGCAGTACGGCTCAAGCGCGGCCAACGTCGCCCAGGTTCGCGATTTTTCTCTGCAGATGACGACTAACTTCAAAGACATCGATTTCCCTGAGAACACTCTTTCGCCGACCGAAAAGACCGAGACGGCCAACGGATGGAACTTGAACTGGAACTATAAGAATCTGGTTTCCGGCTATCAGATCGCGATGACCATGCCTGAAAAATTACAGCCGGGTCCGCTCGCCGGTCGCATCAGTTTCTTTGCCCCGGTCTCTCTGTTCTTCTTTTTCTTTCTGATGCTGATCATCACCACGATGCGCGGGATTGAGCTGCATCCGATGAATTATTTCTTCCTCGCCGCGGCCTTCTTTACGTTCCATCTGTTGTTGGCTTACCTGGTGGATCACGTTTCGATACATCTGGCGTTCGGCATCTGTTCGGCCGTGTCGATCTTTCTCGTCGTCTCTTATCTGCGTCTGGTGGTGGGGACGCGCTTTGCCACCCGCGAAGCCGCTCTGGCGCAGTTCGTCTATCTGGTCGCGTTCTCTTACGCGTTCTTCCTGAAGGGCTTCACCGGGCTGGCAATTACGATTGGATCAATCATCACGTTGTTTGTAGTGATGCAGGCGACGGGAAAGATTCGCTGGAAGGAAAAGTTTGCAGCGGGAGAGAGCGTGCCCATACCCGACGCCGCTGGATAGACAGCGCGTGACGAGTGCATCAAGAAGCCACAGATGAACACGGATAGGCACCGATCTGATTTCGGTTGTTCTTATCCGTGTCATCTGTGATTATCTGTCGCTGATGGACGGTCGCGCTTTCGCCCGACTCTAAACAAACGCGGGTCCCGGGTGATATTGTTAAGCCATGCCCCAGGGCACTACCAAAGCTGAATCCAAAGCGGTTAAGCGCACTCGCCCGCATGAAGGTCCTACGATCACGCCGGCAGAATTTCTGGCGCTCCGGAAACCAAAGGGCGATCTAGTGCTGGAGATTGCCGGAGAACGCGTTTCGCTCACCAGTCTCGACCGCGTCTACTGGCCGGACGAGAAGTTGACGAAATTCGATCTGCTTTGTTACTACCTGAACATCAGTTCACACCTGATGCCGTTTCTCAAAGACCGCCCGGCGATTCTGCAACGCTATCCGCGCGGGATTAAGGCGCCGATGTTCTTTCAGCAGGACCTCGAGAGCGCACCCGCTTTCATCAAGACGGTGCGGCTAACTAATCAGGAAGGCCGCGATCTGAACTATGCCGTCTACACCACGGTGGGATCGCTGCTGCATTTTGTAAATCTGGGAACGATCGAGCAGCATCCGTGGCATTCGACCGTGAAGCACCTCGACCAGCCGGATTACCTGATGCTCGATCTCGATCCGAAGACCGCGCCCTGGAAAAATGTTTTAGACGTGGCGCTGGTGTGCAGGGAAGTCCTTGATGAACTCGGCTTGCCGGCCTTTCCCAAAACCTCGGGCTCAACGGGGATACACATCTACGTACCGCTAAAGCCGAAATACGATTACGGGAAGATCGCTGAGATTGCGATGGCGCTCGCCAACGAAGTCGGGCATCGCGCGCCCAAGATTGCGACGACGCAAAGATCGCTGGCCAAACGTCAGCCGCAGCAGGTGTACGTGGATGCAATGCAAAACGCACGCGGCAAAACGATCGCCTCAGTTTTCAGCGCGCGCGCCAAACCCGGCGCCACGGTTTCGATGCCGCTCCAGTGGAAACAGGTTGAGAAAGGCGCGAAGATTTCGGATTTCACGATCAAAAACGTGGTTGGATTGCTTAAGAAGAACGGGAAGGCGTGGGAAGAATTCTTTGATAGCCGGCACGGTCTCAAGTTGGGGAGTTGAGGTTCGACGAGGCCGCGAAGCGGCCGGCATATAATAGTCCCGGGCGTAAGCCCGGGGGATGAAGCACCAGCAAATCCGTAAGCCCGTAGGGGCGACAGGTACTGCGTGCTACGTATTTAGCGGACTTAATCAGGACAGGCTTCGTTGGTTGGGTTTCTGCCGCCCGCTTCGCGGGCTTGGTATTCCTTCCAGGGCTTACCCCGGGCTTACGCCCGGGGCTACTAATATGCCGCCATCTTCGATGGCTCGTTGATGCGTTTCCTTCGAGATATGGGTTTGTTAGGTTATCGTGTTAACCCACTAAGGTTGCGCCAGTTTCTTCTTCCCCTCAAGCGCATCCAGGTAAGCCCCGCCCGGCACGTCGCCAATCTTGATTGCTGCTTCGAATTCTTTCATCGCTTCGTCGTTGTGCTCAAGGAACGCGAGGATGCGGCCCATGGCTTCGTGCGCGCGTGATAGCAGGACTTTGTCGGTTTCCGGAGCGGCCGCAGCTACCGCCAGACGATAGTTGCCCAGGGCCCGATTCAATCTTTGCGTTTGCAGATCGTCGTCGGTCGTGTCGCGCGCCCACAGACTCGCAGTCTGGCCCAGCGTGAAGAACAGGCGCGGTTCGCCGGGATATTCCTGCAGCATCGCTTTCAGACGCGTTTCCGCGTCCTCATACTTGCGGGTCTGCAAAAGCTTTTCCACCTCAGTCAAGCTTTTGACTAACGCTGAACTGCGCGGGGTATCCACTGCTTCCCGTGCTTCCGAACCTGGATCGATTAACCACAGCGAATAACGTGGATGAGCTTTACGCGCGGCGATCGCGCGATCGCGCGTGGCACTGATTTCCGCCAGTCGTTTCGTTTCGCGCGCCGGATCAAAGCCGGTGATCATTTCCGCGAAGAAGCTCGCGATATCAAAACCCGAGGATTGAAAGTCACGCAGTTGATCGGCGAAAAAGAAATCCAGGACAGCGCCTTTTTCGTATTCTTCCGCCAACCGGGCAATTGTCTCGTCAGCGATCGCGGCGCGCGTCGCTTCTGCTTCGCCCGCGATTGTCTTGCGCTCGGCCTCGTCTTTCGCCTGCTGCAAACGCCGACGCTGAATATTTGTGACCGCCGCGAGTCTGTTCGCTTCATCAAAGCGCGCGTCGGCGGCGGCGACAAACGATCGCGAGATCACCACGAACACGTCGGGCGAAACAGTGGCGCCTTCTTTGGTGCGCGCATCGATCAGCAGCTTTACCCGATCGCGCTGGGCGGCGATTTCTTTGTTGAACTTCAGCACCAGCGGATCGATTACGTACTGAAGATAGCCGCGACGCATCTCGGATGAAGTCGGATCGGTCCCTTCCGGCACGATCGCATAGTAGTCGTCGGCAATCACGCGAAAGTTGATTGTGCCCAGCGCGGCCATCAGATCCGGGACGATGTAGAAATGTCGATTGTGCTCGCGCCTCGAGTAAGTGGCCGTCGATCGCTTCTTTTTCTCAGGGCTGTTGACAAGCACGCGCTCGGTCGACACTACTATCGGTCGCGTGTGCAGGTAAGACAGGACCGCGCGCACCATCTCAGCCGCCGGTAGTCGCAGGCGATCGCCTTCGGTTTGGTAAGCGCGCATGTATGAAGCCAGACGCTCGTCGATGCCGGACTTCTTGTAGAACTCGCGCACCAGCGGCGCAAAGTCGAGCACTTCCAGAATCCCGGTGGGCAGGTCCTCGGAACGGTCGGGAGCATCAAGCAGAGGCGGGGCGCCCAACGCGTAAGCCAGCGAGACGTAACGCGCGGCTTGATCGGCGGCCGTGGCCGGCGCCGGCAGTTTGTTGCGATCGAAGAAACCCTTGAGCCGCTCGCGCAGACCGGCGTCCAGGCTCGCCTGGTCCTTCCGCACCAGCATGCGAAAAGCAGCCGGCTCTTTGCCCGGGGGCGTCGGATCAAACCCGGCGGCATCCAGCGCGGCCATCATGATGATCAGGCGCGCGTCGGGCTGCAGGCTGACACCATACTCAGAAAGTTCGAATGACGGCGGCCGCTGGGTTTGGGTCGTCTGCGCCGGCGGCGAAGGTGTAGGCGACGCGGAAGGATGCGCCGCAGCGGCCCCGGCAAGGACAAAAATAACAATTACGAAACAGGCTTTTCTAATCATCGGATTGCTGATTTCCCGGATAACGAAACGGCGGTGAAAGTCCTCAATGTTAGCGGAAGTGCTCCATACCAACAAATGCCGACCAAATCCCACGAGCAAGGCTTCAGATGTCCGGCCCCGGAAGCTGGATGCCAGAGAGCGTCCCATCTTCGTCAGTTCACATCAGGAATCCAGAACGTTTGGCCGGCGACTGCAACGCTGCTCAAGCCGCGGCCCGGCAGTTCCTTTTCTTCCAATCCCAGAAAAGTGAAGTGCGGCAAATCGCTCAGGACCGTCTGGAACCATCCGTGGTGCGCGAGAATTTCGCGGACTCGCTGGTCAAGAAATTCGTTGGCGTCGAAAGCCAGCATCGCGATGTGCTGGGAAGTTCCGGGCGCGGCAATCGAATAAAGCACGGATTTTGACAAGTCCTTGCTGAAAAAAATTCCCTCCTGCTCGAGATCAAGGACTTCCGGCACTTGTTGATGGATCGGCAGCCTGCGCAGCCGTTCCGCCTGTTGAGCGCTCAACCTCTGGGCCCTGGTCCAGTGATCAAGCGCCGGCAAAAAACGCGAGTTCCACAAACGCACGGTGTCAGCATAACTTCGGCGCGCAGCTTCGGCGCCGTCGCGCGGCGAGATCTCCAGGCCCTCGGCGCGCGCAGTGGCGCGGGCCCGCAACAGCGCCGACATCGCGGCTGGTTGTAACTCGATTACGGCGTTGCCGATCGTGGCCGCCGCCCGCCCGGCGGCTTTCTGAAAACGCGTCACCTGATCTTCATTGGTAAACACGCAGAGAGGTGGAGGCAAGACAGCATCGGCGCTGATGAACATTGCGCCATAGTCATGAAGGACCCGACCCGCCACCTGATCATCCGCCGGGCAGATATCTTCGATGCACGTTCCGCGTTGCTCCAGCGCGCGCCCGAGCGCGACATAGAATGGCGAAGAGTGATTGGCTGCGGCCATCTTGGTAATCTACTATTACGTTTCCGAAACTCGAATGATAGTCGGCGTAGCGTCCAGCATCAAACACCGCCGCTCGATCCTGGGATGTTGGCGAGGTGCCAGGCGGAGCTTTGTGTTTAGTCCGCGCAGCGGACGATTGATAGTAGCCCACCGATTTATCGGAGGGATCAGACGCGACAATCAATATCAGTCCGTGAAGCGGACGGCTGAAGTTGAAGATCGCCCGGACGATTTCAGTCGCCCGCTTCCCGGGCTTACCTCTTCTTCTTACGACTGGATTCCCAGCACTGAAGTGCTGGGCTATTCTCATTCGTCCGCTTTGCGGACTTCAAATCCAATGTGATCGTAACTGTCCAAGTCTATCAACTCAGCTATACTGCTCTGCAGGTGACGCCGGAACTCTTCAAAGAAATCATCGCGAACTATCAGCGCCACGGCTGGGAGTTAAAGCGCGTCTTAATGAAGCCGGCGACGTTCGCCCGTCTCAAAGATCAAACCGCTGAACTATTCAACGAAGCCAAACTAATCGAATCGGAATTTGACGGGCTATGGTTTGCGCGCCTTTCGCAGGCGGGCCGAGAAGCCTGGGAGCTGCGCCTGGTGGCTGAGCAACCTTATGCGTTGTTTGAAGCCTTCGAAGCTGATGAGACTGAAGAGGAACGGGAAGAAGCGCGGCTTGAGATGGAAAACAAGATGCGGGAACAGGTAGCCCTGAGTTGAGGGTCAGGCTTTAGTTGCGCCCCATGGTCACAGGAATCTTAAGAACCTGGCCGGCGCGCAACACCGCGACCTCGACACTGCTGTGCGGCAGGGCGCGGCGTACCCGCGAAAGCAGTTCGTCGCTGGTGCGAATCGGAACATTGTCAAAATCGGTAATAATGTCACCCGCCTTGATGCCAAAAAGATCGGCCGGTCCGTTTGAGTCCACGTAATCGATCCGCACTCCGTAGGTCTTGGTTTCGGGGATCCGAATGGCGGTTGTTCTGTCGGAATCGAAACCGAACTTGCCTCTACCTTCCGGCCGCTTATTAAAAACGTCTTTCAGGCGGTTGAATTCGTCTTCGGAGATTGTGGTCATCTGCGTCTTCTTAGTCAGTCCATCGCGGAGGTAGATTATTTCTACAGTCTTCCCCACCGGTGTCTGGCGTAAAAGATCCATCATCTCGCTTTCGTCCGTGACGGCCCGGCCATCAAAGCTGGTAACAATGTCGCCGCCGACCAGACCCGCCTTATCCGCCGGCAACCCCGGAGCTACAACATCGTCGAATGTTACACCGCCATCGGCACTCTTTAATCCATCTACGCCGAAGTATGAGCGCGGCGCCGAAAACGTTACCCCGCTGCGCGGAATGCGACCAACGTTCTTCACCAGCATGCTGAGGCCGCCGCCGCTCGCGAAAAATAGTCCCAGCACAATCCACATCCAGGTCATGCCACTGAAACCCAAACGGCGCCGGCCCGGGTAATTACCTGCGGCTTGCCGCGCCAGCGGCGCGTTAACGCTGGGGTAAAACGGAGCAGCGCCGGGGGCGCCTGCGGAGTTCGGGAGGCGCACCGTCTCGGTATATTCGGCCGGGCCTTCGCCCAGCCGGTTTCCACACGCGCGGCAGAAACGCATCTCTGGCGGCATTGGCGAACCGCATTGCGCGCAAACAATCGCGCCGCTCTGATCTCCCGAGCCGGGACCACTCCCGCTGAATTTTTGCTGAGGCTGCATGGCGAAATGTGCTCGAATCCTATGCCGACAGTCGAACGACTGATGCCGGATTATACGCCGATTGCAGAGGATTGGTTGCGTGTATTTCCCAAATCGCGCCCCGAGTTTACGAATACCACTTGACCCAGTATAGTCGGACGAACCGGCAAAACAGTTAACGAAGACAGTCGCATGGAAGTAACCAAAGCTCTGGCGGCGCTACAGCCGCTCTACGGCAAAGGCAATATCGAAATTGTGACCCGCGATGGGCATCGCGTGCGCGGCATCGTGCGCAGCCTGAAAACCACTCAGGCCCTGACCACTCCGGCCGTAAAAGTCGAGCGCGCCGATGGCGAGATCGTAAAGATCCCGTTCTCCTCCATCGTCGAAATCATTAATCACAATCCACCGGCTTGAGCTCGGCGCACTGAGTGCCCAGCACGAAAATGTTTTATTGGGCACAGCAGCCGATCTTGCTTCTCAGACCCGCGATTCCAGATTTTCGTTTGGTGGTTCAGCCGGGCGCCTGACTGATTCGGTCTGCGCCAGATCTCGATACAGCTTCGCAATGTCCGTCAACAGCCGCTCCTTTGCATAGTTCCGGATGACGAACTCAAACCCATTACGTCCCAATTCGTCGCGGAGTCCCGGGTCTTCAATCAAGCGCGCGAGACCGCGGGCCAAACCTTCAGCATCGCCGCTGGCAACCGAAACGCCGCGCTGGCAAAGCTGGTAAGCAGCTCGCTGGTTATCTTGTTTGGCGGCTGGCGGGACTTGGGGCCCAAGCATATCTACCACCCCTCCGACAGCAGTGGAGATGACTGGTCGGGCATTGGCCATTGCTTCGATCAAGGTGAGCGGCGTGCCTTCATTCAAACTGGTTAGCGCCACGATGTCGAGCGCCGGATAAAAATCCTCCGGGTCGGTGCGCGTGCCGAGAAACGATACATCCTCGCTCAGCCCGAGGGACTTTGCCTGGTCTTCCAGATCGCGCCGGAGATTACCGTCTCCGATGATTGCGAAGCGAACTTTCGAACCAGTGTTTTTCTTCAACAAGGCGGCTGCCTGCAGGAACAAGCGATGGTTCTTGATCTCAGTCAATCTTCCGACGATGCCAATCAACACGACGTCGTCATTTAGTTTCAATTCCGCGCGCATGCGCGGCCGTCGATCTCGCCACGACGCATAGGCGCCCATATCAATGCCCAGCGGGATTACCGCGAACTGTTTGCGCCGGCCCACGCGAAATACTTCGTTTATCTCACGGCGTTGTTGTTCACTAATCACGACAATGCGATCGGTGGCGAATCGCGCCAGGAACCTTTCGATGGCGAGAAACAGACGCGTCTTCAGCCGTCCGTAGTAACTGTGAAAGACGTGGCCGTGATAGGTGTGGACGAACCGACACTGCCGAGCGGCGGGCGCCGCCGGGGTCAACCAGCGATACATCAATCCGGCAACTCGTCCGACGGTGCCCGCTTTGGCGGTGTGGGTGTGCACGATGTCGGGTCGCTCCCGTCGCATCAGACGGAAGAGTTTCCATATTGTGAGGACATCCTTCACAGAGATCTCACGGCTCATCTCTGCCAGGATGAAAGGCTGGAGGCCTGCCGCGGCGGCCACGTAACTCATGTCATCCTCGCCGGGCGGCACGACTCCGGCGACCAGCAACGTTTCGTAGCCGGCTGGTTTTAGACCTTCAGTGAGCCAGATTACGTGACGCGCCGGACCGCCGACGTTGAGACGGGCGATGATGCGCAGGATCTTCATTTTATTGCCCGCGCTCCCGGCCTAATCCATTCTGAAGGGTGTTTCGGGATCGTCTTCGTGTCGAATCTCATCCACCTGCTCGCGGCGTCCTTCCCCCAGGTAGTGGCGGTTTGGGCAATTGATCACTATACCATCGACGTCGCCAACGTTCTGATAGGCATGAACGATACCTTTCGGAACTACCACAGCCTTCGGATCATCGGCGCCAACAATCATCGTCATCACATTTCCGAAGGTTTCGGACTCGGGGCGATTGTCCCACAGGCGAAGTTTGAAATTTGAGGGTCCCAGGAAACAAAAGAGATCCGCTTGATGGACGTGCTCGTGCGGTCCCCGGGCCCCGCCTGGATGGGTTGATGAGATGTAAGCCATGGCGGGAAAGAATTCGGCGGCGAGTTCGTCGTGGCGAAACAATTCGACCAGCCACCCGCGCCGGTCGTTGAACTTGCGCAGATCACGCACGACTACTTCTTTGATCTCGCCAGACTGAAAAGATTCAGCCGTTGGCGCCGGCTTCTGCGGCATGTTTCAGCTCCTGATGGTTCGCGCCGGTTTCGGCGACCAAATTTGACGCGTGCAGCAAACTTTCAAAGGTGCCTGCATCACTCCACCAGCCCTCGAGTTTGTCCCAGGTCATTTCGCCGCGCTCGATATAGGCATTGTTAACGTCGGTGATCTCCAGCTCTCCACGGCCCGATGGTTTGAGCGTGCGAATGATCTCAAACACTCGCGCGTCGTACATGTAAATCCCAATGACGGCGTACTCAGACTTTGGTGACGGCGGCTTTTCTTCGATTTGCACCACACGTTTGCCGTCAAGTTCGGGAACGCCGAATCGTTGCGGGTCCGGCACGCTCTTCAGCAGGATCTTTGCGCCTCCGCCCTGTTCCCGATACGCGTCAGCAGCCGCGCGGATGTTTCCCTGAATGATATTGTCGCCGAGTACGACGCAGATCGGATCGCTGCCGGCGAAGTGCTCAACCAGGGACAATGCCGCCGCGATGCCGCCTTCGCCTTCCTGATAGGTGTAGTTCAGATGTTTTAATCCGAAAGCCTTTCCGTTTCCGAGCAGTTTCAGAAAGTCACCAGCCGAGTTTCCCCCGGTGACGATCATGATGTCGGTGATGCCCGCATTCACCAGAGTCTGAATCGGGTAGTAGATCATCGGCTGGTCGAAAACGGGCAGCAGATGCTTGTTCGTTACAGACGTCAACGGCCTCAGCCGCGATCCTGAGCCACCGGCAAGAACGACACCTTTCATTTAGCAGCTCCCTTCTGACCAGGAAATCGAAACGATCTGCAGTCGTAATGACAAACCCAACTTACGTCTTGATCGCCCACGTCTCAATATACGTTCCTAAACTGTCGAGCCTGCTCAAAGCAGTTACAGCGTGGGCAGCAACCATTTCGATTTTTCCCGCAATGCCCGAACGCGAGGGTACCATTGCGCGGCCCGGATAGACCCTCCATCTGAGCGGTTCGAGTCTGTGCTTCGCCAACAAAGCACGCAGCGATCGTGGGCCAAACCCGAAGATGTGAAACGGCGAAAACGTGGGAGCTATATTAACCACCCAGTCGCGCCCGCGAAGCTTCTGATAGAGATTTCCTATCTTGAAATATAACCCGTTCTCGTTAGGCACATCGAGGAAGACCACGCCACCCTTGCGCAATATTCGGGAAATCTCGCGCATGGTCTCGTCGGGATTATAAAGATGCTCTAACACCGCGCCCAATACCACACAATCGAAAGAACCATTTGGAAAACCACACCGCTCGACCGGTTCGGAACGAATCGTCGCGCCCGAGTAACCGGCCGCAACTTTCGCAAATTGCGAGGAAGGCTCGATACCCTCAACCTCCCACCCGGCGGCCCGGGCGGCACGCAATAACTCTCCGCGGCCTGCTCCTATGTCGAGCAGCTTACCTTTTCCCTGGATTAATTCTTCAGCCTGGCCCAACAGATCGAAGGCTGAGAGATCCTTGTCGTCACGCAAATGATGTTCAAAGTATTCGTCGGCGTCGACACCGTAATGTTGATCGAGACCGCCCAGCGGGAAAGGCATTGGATTAGGAAAGATCAAACCGCAGGCTTGGCAGCGCCAAACTTCACATTCAACGCCCAGACCCGCGCGGTGCGCCAAACCACCCCGCCGTCCCAGACGGTACATCTGTGAGACCTCACAAATCGGACATTGCTGCTCCAGCCATCGATACCGATGTCTTCCATTGGCTGTCTCAATACCGGAGGTCATATCAATCAATAAACCTCTCGAACCACAACTCAAGCATCAACAGCGACCAGAGCCGGTGCGAATGGTCGGCTTTGACGGCGACGTGCTGATCGATCAAGTGTCGCACCGTCTCCGGCTTGAAAAGTCCGCGCGCGAGCGCTCTCTCGGAAAGCAAAGTCTGACGCAAGAACGGCTGCATGGCGCCGCGGAACCAGTGGCCGATGGGAACCCCGAATCCCATCTTACTGCGGTTCAGGTTTTCCGTGGGCACTAGTTTCGTCAGCACTCGCTTGAGCAAATATTTTGTCGTCAGCCGCCGCAGCTTCAGCTTTTCAGGCAAGCTGGCGGCAAATTCCATCAAATGATGATCGAGAAAAGGCGATCGAGCTTCCAGCGAGACCGCCATGCTCGCAATGTCCATCTTAACCAGCAAGTCGTTGGGCAGGTATGTCATCGTGTCGGTAAGCAGCGAGGCGTCGACGATCCCCGCGCCGTTCGCTTTGGCAAACCACGGCTCGAGGATCGAAACGGTGCGGAACTTCGCAGTCTCGTGCCGGAAGCCGTCGGAATAAAGGTTCTGTTTCGCTTCTTCATCGAACGCGCTGACCCAACGCAGATAGCGTTCGACCGGAGGCAATGACGCGGCAGCGACAAACCGCTTGGCTTTCCGGAGTGGATTCTGACGGGCGTCAAATCCAGGCAGCGCCCTGACGACATTCGCGATCACCCCGTTGCGCAGCGCTCCCGGCAGATTGGCGTACTTCTGCGCGAGGTTCATCGCTGCGTAGCGTTGATAACCGGCAAAGCATTCGTCGCCACCATCGCCGTTCAAGGCCACGGTTACGTAAGCCCGGGTCTCTTTTGAAACGTAATAGCTGGGAATCGCCGATGAATCAGCAAAAGGCTCGCCGTAGTGTTCGACCAGGGTCGGCAGAATTTCCATAGCGTCCGGCCGCACGATGAACTCGTGATGGTCAGCGCCCACGTGTTTGGCCACGCGACGCGCGTGATGCAACTCGCTGAAATCCTGCTCGTCAAAACCGATCGAGAATGTCTTGATTCGCTCCCGAGATTCCTGGGCCATTAAGGCCACCACGGCGCTGGAATCAATGCCGCCGGAAAGAAACGCTCCGAGAGGAACTTCCGACATCAGGCGGATGCGCACGGCCTCGCGCAGCAACTCAACCACGCGCTCGCCGGCTGCTTTCTCGTCGATGTTAATTTTTTTGGAAAAGTCGAGCTGCCAGTAACGCTCGGTCTTGATTTCCCCATCGCGCCACAGCAGCGAATGGCCCGGCTCGAGCTTTCGAATTGCGCGATAGGCAGTCAGCGGCGCAGGTACGCAAATAAACGATAGGTAGTGATGAAGCGCCTCGAAATCGACGTCGCGACTGATGCCCGGGTGCTCGAGCAACGCGGTGAACTCGGAACCGAAAACCAGTTCGCCGTTGAGTTCCGCGTACAGCAGAGGTTTCTTCCCGACTCGATCGCGCGCCAGAAATAGTGATTTCGTTCGCTCGTCCCAGATCGCAAACGCGAACATTCCACGCAAGTGTTTCGGACAGTCGGTTCCGTACTGGTCGTAGGCGTGAACAATGGCTTCGGTGTCGCTGTCGGTGTAAAACTTGTGCCCGAGCTTTTCCAGTTGCCCGCGCAATTCTCGATAGTTGTAAATCTCGCCGTTGAAAACAATCCAGGCGGTGCAGTCCTGGTTGTGAATTGGCTGCCGGCCGCTTTTCAGATCGATGATCGCCAGCCGGCGCATGGCGAGGCCCACCCCGGCGCTGAAATAAAAGCCATCGTCATCCGGGCCTCGATGACGAATAGCTTCGTTCATGCGCGCGACCAGCTCGCGGTCAACCGGAGCGCCGTCACTGCGAACAATGCCTGCTATGCCACACACTTTGTTAAGCGGATGATGAAGGTAGAACCCGGAGGAGTTCGGAAAACAAAAACGAGCTACCTTCTCTGTACTAGCTCTCTCAGAATGACTTTCGAACCGCGCTGGTCTTAATATTAGCGGACGCTCGCACCGATGTGCAAAAGCACTGCCCGCAGGTGGTGTCTTAGATTGAGGCACGCAAACTGTAGTAGCGCCATACCGGGATTGGCACCCCAGCCGAGATGGTCGGCCGGTGACCCCGCGCCGTCTCGGCGAGGATCCCGCGTTTGCCTGCAAGGTGGCCGCTGGCGTTACCAGAAATGAAACCGAACTTACCGACTGAAGTCAGGCCGCGGTCCGCCGGCGGGCGCGTCCGCCTTCCGTTCTTGACTGTGGCAGCGGCCGTGCATGTTTCAGTGACGACGTTGATTTTCATGTTTGGCAAGTTCGGTCTGATGCCCGGCCAGTTTAGTCAAAACGGACTCGGTAATTTTGCCTCCGACGGGTTTGCCTATCAGACCGAGGTGGTCGAGTTGTGTAGCGTGCTGAAGAATGAGGGCGTGATCGCGTGGGCCACGTGGCCGACGCAATTGCACCTGAGACTCTATTCATTGCCGCTCGCCGCGCTAAATGGCGGAACCAGTTTTAATATTCTGAAGATTGAACCGCTGAATCTGATCTACTATTTGGCGATTCTGGTTCTGGTCTTCAAACTGGGTGAGATCGGTTTCAACTATCGAACCGGCGTCATGGCGGCAGCGATTGTAGCTCTCTGGCCATCGTTCCTGCTGCACACTACTCAGCTCTTGAGAGATCCGCTGTTGATTAGTGCGATATTGATGCTGATGTTGACCATCACGCTGTGCCTGAAACGTGACTATGCCTGGCATCGCGGCATCCTTCTCGGCGTGGCCGGCACCGCGGCAATCGTGCCCATCAGGATCGTGCGGCTGCGGATGTGGCCCGTACTGCTGGCGATCGTCGTGCTGGCAGTTTTGTTTCTGACTATCCGGCTCATTCATCAGCGGCGGTTTCCCCTTGGCAACATTGCCTTCGGGCTCATGATGATTGCGGCCCTCGTGATTATGCCTCGCTTTCAAAACGCGTTTCATAATCAGCAGGTGGTGAGGAGACCTGGGATGATGGTGCCCGAGAAGGTGCAAGAACTTTCCGTTACCGAAGAGATCGCCGCACGCCGCCACGGATTCGAGCTACGATGGGATTCTGCCGGCGACGCTTTTCCTTCAGAGGCGGGCTCGGACGTTGACACTGGGGTTCGCTTCACGACCCTGGTCGATGTTGTTCGCCAGGTTCCGCGGGCGGCGGAGGTTGGTTTTTTTGCGCCCTTTCCCAATATGTGGTTAAGCGCCGGCAAGCAAGTTGGTGTCAGCGGCCGACTGCTTTCCGGATTTGAAACCCTGCTGACTTACGTGATTGAATTCCTCGCTTTGCTTGGTCTGTGGCGCGCCCGAAAGCAGCTCTCTGCGTGGCTGCTCTTCCTGGTAGTCACACTTGGCGCTGTCGCAGTGGGCCTGGTCGTCGTGAATATCGGTGCGCTTTATCGAGTGCGTTATCCGTTCTGGGCACTGCTGATTGTCCTGGGCGCGGGCGGCGCTGATTATTTATTGAGCCGAAGAACGCGAGTAGCAAGCCTGGGCGGCAGTTTCGTCGCTGAACAACCCGCGGAAACTCTGCACAGTTGATCAAGTTAAGTCTCATCCTTGCAGGGCTGGCAATTTGCAACGCCGTGCTGGTAGTCCTGATGCCCTGGTATGTAGTGACGCACCTCGGCGTCGGTATCCAAACCGATGCGTTCTTTGCTTCCGGCGCCTTGCCACAATTGATCTTTCTGGTCGCCAGCTCTTCGCTTACCCAGGTTCTGGTGCCGTTGCTAGCTACCGAAGACGAGGAGACTTTTCAACGCGATGCCTGGGGATTCTTTCTGAGTGTCACCGGGCTGTTTGCTTTGTTGGCAGCAGTGCTGTTCGTGCTGGCTGGTTATTGGGTGCCGCTGCTCGTGCCCGGATTCTCAGATGAAGCCAAGCAATTGACCGTCAGCCTGAGCCGAATTCAGCTGCTCGTCATGATCGGTAATGCTTCGGTCGCCGTCCTGTGGTCGGTCTATTACGCGCGTCAGAAGTTCATCTGGGCCGAGCTTTCGCCCGTCTTCGCCAACATTCTGTCGTTGCTTTACCTCTTCTGGACGCTGCCGCAATACGGGATCGTCGCAGCGGCGTGGGCTACAGTGCTGAATCTCGGGTTAAAGGTCGCGTTTCTAATGCCGATGCTGGGACGTTGGCAATGGCCGCAATGGGACTCCTATGCCATGCGAGAGGCCTGGCGACGGGTGAGTCCGTTTATCCTGGGGCAAACCTATTCAAAGTCGGATCCGTTGATTGACCGCTTCCTGACTTCGATGACCATCGCGGGAAATCTATCGTTGCTCTACATTGGTCAGCAGATCTATTCGGCGATCAATCTAATCATCATTAAGGCAGTCTCTGCGCCCACCGCACCGCGGCTGGCGCTGGAGGCGAAGTCCGGGGACTGGCCCCACTTCCGGCGCATTTATCGACTGAGATTATTGTGGATGTTGGGTCTGGGCGTCGCTGCGGGCATCATCTTAATGGTTTTCGGAGAGTCTCTGCTGCACCTCACGATCGGGCATGGCGGTATCACGGCTGAGAATGTGCGAATGTTGTGGTGGATAATGCTGGCGCTGATCGGATTGCTCATAGGTGGCACGGCCGGCCAGGTCACCGCGGGCGCTTTCTATGCGATGGGTGACACGAAAACTCCGACGAGGCTGTTCGTCTGGACCTTCACGATTTACATACCGATCAAAATGCTGGCCTTTCTTCACTATGGATTACTTGGCCTGGCAATCGCGACCAGCGTCCATCTCACCCTTAATTTTCTGCTGCAACTTTTGATTCTGGAGAAGGTCGCCGTGCGAACGGAAATTGGAGTTGCGTAATCCCTTGCCCACGCAGAAAAAAGCCGGGACGAAGCCCGGCGATGATCAAACGAGTGGGGTGAAAATTTCTTATCCAGCGACGGAAATGTGATCTTTTCTGTCGGACCTCCATGGCAGCGGTTGCTGAGCAGCTATTTCTTTTCCAGCCGTCTCCGCGCCTTCTCTTCTCTCTTCTCTTTCACCACGACAAAGCCAATGGCCACGAAGATAAAATAGAAAATCTGCAACTGCGCGCGCTGGCGATACGCAGTGCCAACATTTCCCATCAGGATCGAATAAGTCAGAGTCAGCAGAGTGGTGAAAATCAAGATTGGAGCTACCTCTCTCAAGCGGTGCTTTATGGCGAACCACAAGCCCAGCACCAGCAGCGGTAGCGAGGCCCACCACACCACCATTTCCGGCAAAGTGATCATCTGTCGCGGCGACGTGAGTTGCCAGGGAAATGGCGCCAGAATCAAGTAGACTAGTCCCTGCGGGATGGCGCTGATGACCCCCTCCGACGTCGAAACGTCAATGTCTTGTCCAAACCCCGAACTGGCTGACTGAGATGCGTCCAGGCGCATTAACTGCAACTGCCTAAGATTGCCATACGTCTGGAACTGCTGACCGGCGTAGCGACTTACCCCAAAATAGGCAAGCACCAATCCGACTACAAACATGATGACGAATTGGCGCGCAAAGGACTGCGCCGTGAGACGGCGACGCCCCATAATAAAGGCCACCGAGATGGAAAGAACGATGATATAGAAAACATAGAAGCGCAGCGTGATTAGACTGCAGAGCGAAAGCGCCAGTGCGGTTACGTACTTGTAACTAAATCGGTTACCCAGCTTGAGGGTTGCGAGCATTGAGAGCGTGAGGAGGAAGATGATAGGGCCGTCCTTCAGACCCTGTGAAGTCCAAAGCACCAATGAAGGAAAGAATGCCGCGAGCAGCGCGCAGGCCCGCGCCACTCTCTTGTTGGGAAAAATCTCGAGCGAGATCATGTAAGCAAGTGGCGCCGTGGCGGCACCCAGCACTGAATTCACATATTGGGTGGCGAGCATGTTTTGGCCAATGATCTTGTAAATCACCGCCACCAGATAGAGCATGCCCCATCCGCTGCCTGAGCCGCCGCCTGAAAACATGTCCACGAACAGCTGGTAATATTTGTCGCCTTCCCAGGTTCTTAGCAAGGCATATCCAAAGAAATCGTAGGTTATGGCGTCGCCACCAAAAAAGGGCTGTTGTTGAAAAACGAAGATCATCGTGCCAACGAAGATTCGCACTAATAACCCGGCGGCAAATAAACGGATCAGGAATCGCTGATCGATTTTGGGCTGATAGATACACCAAGCCGCCAGCGCGGCAACAGGGAGCGCAATCAGAGTTGCCCCCGCTCCGTCCGCCGGAGCCATCAATAGGACTCCGCCGAGCATTATCAATGCGACAACTAGTAGCAGGCCATTCATTTCTTTTGTTTCTTCGGTTCTTACCGGTGGGAGCCGTAAAAACTATACATCATCCGGAAGATCAGGGCGGGTCTTGCGCTCGATCAGGAATCGGTCTTCCACGCTCAACTCTTTGATCGGCTTGGCCGGCACACCGGCAATCAAGGATCCTTCGGCGTCGATCTTTTTGGTCACCACAGCCCCGATACCTACCACGCATCGCGAGGGCAGAGCACTTCCGGGCGCCATTCGAATCTCTGATCCCACGTACGCAAATTCGCCAATTTTGATGGGGAGGGTGCGCTGCCGGTTGTGCGTCCAGATGGAAGAGTTGCGCCCGCCGATGATCGTGCGCCGGCCGATTTCAACTCGATCCGTGAAGTCAATTTTATGGCCCGTCGTAATGATGCTGCCATTCCCAAGCGTAAACTTCGGATCAACCGGATTAACTGCATCAGGCTCTGGAATCGAGTTTATTTCGTTCATCCGCATCAGCTCAGAATAACGTCCAAGGCTAACTTCTGCACCGCCCCGGATAATGTTCAGGTGCCCTATCTTCACGTGATCGCCGAGTTTCAGGTTCTCTACCCCAATGATCACGTTTAGATGCCCAATTCGTGAGTCGTCATCAATTTGGCACGCGCGCGCGTCAATTATGCTGAGCCCAACCCGCACGCGTCGCCCGATTTGATAACCAAAAAACAGCCGATAGCACGGGCGCTTGAGAAACGATGGCAACAACGCGACGCAAGCGAGCACCAGAAGTCGGAATTTGCTTGTTCGATGCATCTCTGTCCTCGACCGCTCATGCTCGTTTAGCCGCTTCGTACAACGCTTCGCTGAGCTTGCCGGCCTGGGCGGGTAATCCGTAGTGCTCGACTACATGGCGCCGCCCCGCCGCGCCCATTTCTCGCCGTTTCCCTGCCTCGACGATCAATGTTTCCAAAGCACCATACCACTCGTCATGCGTCGAGGCGAAAAAATGAGTCACGCCGGCCTCCCCAATTTCGGCTGAGCCGCCCACCGGCGTGGCCACATAGGGAATCCCCACCGCCATGTACTGGACCGCCTTGAAGCCCGATTTGCCCGCGGCCCACCCGGAATACAAAGAAACATCCAGGGGATAAAGCCCAACGTCGATCGATTGAAAATCCTCGACTTCTCGATCCAGGCTCCACGAAAGATTCTCGACCTCGACGCCCGGAATACTAATCTCGTCTTTTCCTGCGCCGACAATCTTCAGCCTGAATTTATGCTTCTCGGCCAGGGAACTCAACGCCGGGAACACCGATTTCAGATAAGGAAACGTCGAGTGTGTTCCAACCCATCCCAACACGATTGGCTCGTTTGCGGCAAGGCGCGGCGCGGGGCGAAAGATATCGGTGTCAACCACAGTCGGTATGATTCGTGCTTGTGCTCCCTTGCTGGAAACGTATTCCGCGATGGAGCTATTTCCACAAGTGACGATCGCGGACCATTTGATTAGATCGTCAGTCTTGCTGAACCACTTCAAAAGCTTTCCCAGGCCGCCATAAGTCGGACTAGTATATGAGACGTAGGTTGCGTCATCCAAATCAAGGACCATCGGACGCTTCAAAGTGCGAGTCGCCAACCACTCAATCACTGGCGGTCCGAACATCATCGCTTCGCGCTGAACCAGCACCACATCGGCCCTGGCGGCGGCCACGACGTCGCCCAAACGCAAGACCGCGGACTTTAGCAGCCCGACGGCGGTGCCTGGCAGCGATCCCTGATGATACAAGCGTTCAAAGAGTTTCGAGTCAAGAAAGGGATGAATCGTCAAGGTGATGCCGCGCTGGGCCAACGGAGCCACGAACTGCGACAGCCGATAACGGGTGGCCGCCGCTTCTGCGGGGTATGACGCTAAACCTAGAACTTTCATGGGCATCAGCGAGAAAGAGCTGGCGGGGCGGGCTTACGGCCGGTTCCCACCCAACCGTAAGCGGCGTTGACTTTCGTGCTTTCCAGTTTCGCCCGGAGCAGCCAATCGGCCACCTGTTGCTTCGTGTAGCGGTTCTCAATCGGCGCCGAGAAGCGATCCAATTGATCGTTCACACAGACGCGAAAGGGAAAGCCGGCGTATTGCTTCATGGGGATTTTTTCCGCGAGCGACTTCAGCCCGGGAATTACTTTCAGCAACCGATAGGGCCAAACGAAAAACGCAAAAGCAGCTACGGCCGCCGGAAACGCCAGCGCATAAACCATTTTGTGCGGCAATCGCGTGGTTATCTTTCGCCCCACCGCAGCCATCGCCAGTAGAGCGCGCTTAATGGGTTGTCCCTCGGGACTCCAGTAAAGGTAGATTTGAATTTCACCGCCGGGTTTCAGATACCTTAACAAATTCTGAAACGCCACTTCCGGATCGGGCAGATGGTGCAGCACTCCAATCGAATAAATGAAATCGAAACTTTCGAGGGCGAAGGGCGGCCGGTGCAGGTCAGCTTGAATCACCTGCACATTTCCCACTGCCTCAGTATTTTTTTGAGCTACTTCCACGGCTGGGCCAAGATCGATGGCCCAGACCTCGGCCCCGTACTTGGCAGCATAGTAAGCGAACCGACCATTGCCGCAACCGGCATCCAAAACTTTCTTGCCGCGAAAAAACCCCGGGCCGTGCGGCTGCATGTAATCCAGAAAGCTCTGGCTCCACTCTTCATACATCTCTGGAAACCGGGCCCACTCGAAACCAAAACTCAGGGCAGTTTCAAGCTGCCGCGCATCTGCACCTTGAGCTGAACCGTCTCCCAGAAGCGCTTCACGCAAGGGGGAAAGTAGCAGTCGCGGTAGCGAGCGAATTACGGGGAACTCTTCCGCACACCGCGAACATACCAGAAAGACTTGCGTGCGGTTAGCTCGGTGGTCCAGCCTTAGCCGGGCAAGACATCCGGGGCAACGTAAGGCTTCCGCCAATTCCTGTTCGGATAACGACATCAGTCTATTCAGTTTGGGCGGTTGAGAACTTTCTCGTATAAGAGTGCATAGCGTTCTACGCCGATTCGCCGGACGTCCAGGAAACGTTCGGCCACTCTCCGCGCTCGTTCGCGTGCTTCCTCAGACATCAGGTCTTCAATCGCCACCAAAGCTCTTTTGTATTCGGTCTCATTGAAATCGCGAACGACGGCGCCCACTCTTTGAGTATCAATGAAGGTATCTGAATCGCCAACACCAGCATTTATCACCACGGGTAGTCCGCACGCCAGATATTCAGCCAGTTTCACCGGCGAGGTGGCAAGTCGCGAAAAGGTCGGCTTGTAGAACGCGATCCCGGCATCGGAAGCACATAAGTACGTGGGCACCTCCGCCGTCGCCACCGCACGAACACTAAATTGATTTGGGTTGACCTGGCGGTCCGACATTAGATTTTCTATCAGATTCCGCGAACCGCCAGTCAGCCAGAGGAAGTGACTGTTGGGCTTCATCTTCATGAGTTCCACAAAGAAGTCCGCCATTTTGTCTGCGAGATACCAACCACCGACAGAACCACTGTAGACAAGCACAAATCGGTCTTGCAGATTCAACTTCTCGCGTACGCGCGCGCGATCTTTCACCCTACAGCAGAACAATTCAAGATCCGCGCAACAAGGAACTACTTCATGAATCACTTCCCGATTTCGCAACCCTTTCCAATCTTTGATTACCGGCCAGATCTTTTCTGTCAACGTGACAATGCCATCAGAGGCCGTCAGCGCGCGGCTTTCCATCGCCTTGGTCAATCGATACGGGATACCTCCTTCGCGCCAGTGGCCGGCATCGACATACTCTTCAGCCATTAGGCCCCGCACATCAAAAATCATTTTCAGGTCGAAGCGTTTCTTGAGCGCCAGCGCGATCGTGGCCGCAATGTGACTGCGCGCATGCACCATCTCGATCCCGTTGCGACGCACGAGCATTTTTCCGTAACGCACGCCGTTAGCGACATCGTAAATCGTGGCGGGGAGCGAAGGCTTCCGGTGGTAACGAAGCCAATGCCATTCAATCCCAGTCTGCGCCAGTTGTCGGCGAAACTCCTCACAGCGCAGCGGGCCGTCGCCGGTAAAGGCAGCATCACGCTCGAAACTAAGCAACGTAAATCGCACACCCAGCTTGCTCAGCTCTCGCAAGTAGGGAATCACCTGACTCTGTCCCAACGGCTCAAGCATTCCGTTATAAGAAATGTAAAGAACGCGTCTGTTCGCGAGAGCCATGGTCATTTCGTCGTGGCAAGGTGAAGCTTATCGAAGAGGAGCCAACTGATACTTCCCACAAAAGCGGCAGCATCCAGCGTAGCAATGATCACCACTACCAGCAACAGCCGAAGAATACTGCGAGTAATTCCGGCTGGAGATAAATGTCGGTTTCGATGCAGCGCTCGGATCGCGCGCATAACCAGTTGGGCCAGGCCGAGTAATAGTGGAACAGCCAGCCATTCAACTCCCAGCAAGACCGCCGGCACGGCGGCGATTCCCATTAACGCATACCTTTGGAAAATGGTCGCCTGCCACTTGCGCCACAGGCCAGCACGGATGTTATTGCGCGAGTAGGTAACGAATCGTCTGAAAGTCTTCCAGAGTCCGGGCTGGATAGTCCAGTAAACTACAGCCTTCGGCGCCCGGGCGATGCGATAACCCTCCGCTTCAATCCGGTTCATAAAAACCAGATCCTCCGCCGAACGTAAATGTTCGGGGAAACCGCCCACACCCTCCCACACGGTCCGCCGCATCAATGCCGACACAATTGAAAGTGGACGCGCCGGTCCATTCGGCGTGAGGGTCGTCACCGGGACATACGCAATCGCCGCGCACTCCCTGAAAAAGCTGTCAACGACTGGTTCGTATGATCCAAATACAACCGCCGTAGCGTCATCATCCCCTGCTTTGCCCGCCAATTCAGCCAGCCAATCAGGCGCGGGCCTGGTACCGGCATCCGTGAAAGCGATCCAATCGCATCGCGCATTTTCAACTCCGACATTCCGGGCCCGTCCCGGCAAAGAATCCCGTTCGCGAACCAGCTTTACCGGCGCCCCGCGGCCAATAAACTCTTCGATGATCTCTCTGGTGGCGTCGATCGATCCGCCGTCGGTAATCACAATTTCGTTTGGCGGCAAAGTCTGACTCAGCAACCCTTCCAGCAAAATGCGGATCGACTCTTCCTCGTCGCGCACCGGGACGACGACGCTGATCTCAATAGCGTTTGGGTCTGAGGGCTTAACAGAGTGCTCCACGGGTCGAGATGCTAACAGAAGTTAGAGTAATAAATACAAACCAAACCGGCAGGTCCAATCAATCAAGCCCAAACTCACTCTTCCAATCCGTCTTCTCGGCAAACTTTGGCTGGTCTTTCTTGTCCAGCACGCAGGTTTCGAGCACCAGATAGTCCATCTCAGTACGCATAAAGCAACGATAGCTGTCTTCCGGCATGCACACGATCGGTTCGCCGCGCACATTGAAACTGGTGTTGACGATGACGGGGCATCCCGTCTTTTGACGAAAGGCTTCGATGATCTCCCAGTAGAGCGGATTGGTTTCGCGCCTGACGGTTTGAATGCGCGCCGAGTAATCCACATGCGTCACGGCGGGAATCTCGGACCTCTTGATGTTCAGTTTGCTAATTCCGAAAAGCCCTTTTTCCTCTTCGCTCATTTTGCGACGACGACTCGCGACTACATCTGCAACCAGCATCATGTAGGGGCTGTCATAGTCCAGCTCGAACCATTCGGCAACATGCTCGCGCAAAACGCTGGGCGCAAACGGGCGAAAGCTCTCGCGATACTTGATCTTCAAATTCATGGCCGACTGCATCTCAGCCGAGCGAGCGTCGCCGATGATGCTGCGCGCTCCCAGAGCACGCGGCCCAAATTCCATCCGGCCCTGGTGCAAGCCTACGATTTTCTCGTCGGCCAAAAACTGCGCCACAACTTCCGGCAGTTGCTCGCGCGAGTATTTCTTGTAAGGCAGATTTCCTGACTGAAGAAATTCTTCGATCTCCGCAACCGAGCTCTGTGGCCCCAGATACGAGCCTTTCATTCCATCGGCGTAAGGGGGCAAGTCGTTGCTATTTTCATCTCGCCCTGAGCGCCACGTGCCCGCTTGCTCTGCGCTCACTCGCGGCTTTTCTAAATACCGGTGCCAGACCGCCAAGGCAATGCCAAGCGCTCCGCCCGCGTCGCCTGCAGCCGGCTGAATCCAGATGTCCTCAAAAGGACTCTCGCGCAGCAGGCGCCCATTGGCCACGCAGTTCAAGGCCACACCGCCGGCCATGCAAAGCCGTTTCATGCCGGTCTCCCTGTAAACAAAGCCGGCCATCTTGAGCATTGCTTCTTCAGTGATGACCTGAATACTGCGGGCCAGGTCCATCTCGCGCTGCGTGATCTTCGACTCAGGCCGGCGCGGAGGACCACCGAAAATCTTATCGAACGCGCGATTGGTCATCCGCAAACCCTGCGAGTAACTGAAATACTCGTGGTTCATGCGGATGCTTCCGTCATCGCGGACCTCTGCGAGTTTGTCTTTGATCAGCGTGGCATACTTTGGCTCGCCGTACGGCGCCAGGCCCATGACTTTGTATTCGCCGCTGTTAACTTTGAATCCGGTGTAGTAAGTAAAAGCGCTGTAGAGCAAGCCCAGGCTGTCGGGAAAACGTAATTCCTTCAGCAGCGTTATCTCGTTTCCTTTGCCTATGCCGATCGAGCTGGTAGCCCACTCACCCACGCCATCAATCGTGAGAATGGCAGCTTCCTCGAAAGGCGATGGGTAGAAAGCGCTGGCCGCATGACTTTCGTGGTGATCTCCGAACAGCAGTTTCCACTCAAACTTTTTCCCAGCCTTCTTCGCCGCTCGCTCGTCCGCGATGCCATCGGCTTTGGCCATCTCAGTACGAATCAGATCCGGCATCCACAACTTCTCTTTCATCCACAGTGGCATGGACTTGAGAAACGATCGAAATCCGGCGGGCGCGTAATCCAGATAAGTTTCCAGCAGGCGATCGAATTTCAGCAGCGGCTTATCATAGAAGCCGACATAGTCGAGCTGTTCGGCAGTGATCGCTGCTTCCTTCAGGCAATAGCGAGCAGCGTGCACGGGAAAACTGTAATCATGCTTGATGCGGGTGAAGCGCTCTTCCTGGGCGGCAGCAATGATCTCGCCGTCTCTGACCAGGCAGGCGGCAGAGTCATGATAGAACGCAGAGATACCAAGAATTGTTGACACTTGTACGCGCGAAAGGAGGCTACGTTCAGAAGAGTGTGTAGATGAAAGGCGCGATCGCCGAGCCTTTTGCCAGCACCAGCAACACCCCGAACAGGACCAGAGTAATCACGATTGGCGCCAGCCAATACTTCTTGTTCTGTTTCATGAACTCCCAGAGTTCGCTGACTACTTGTACCTTTGACATCTCGGCTCCTCAGAACATCTTTTCGTAGTGGCGCGGATCCCGCTGCCGTTCTGAATAGGGCTTCCAGTAAGAATCACCCGGGGCCGCGCGCCGGTGCAGCGGGTCCCAGCCAAACCAGCGCTTGACTACGCCTATCGGCGTGACGATGACAAAAAAGACGAACGCCAGGATAATACGCGTTGTCACAAACGACAGCGCTTCGGCGAAAGCCATCCACGCCTTGTTTGGCAGCACCAGGGCCTGCGGGAGCACGAGACCGAGCAAGACAAGCGCCGTGCCCACGGGCATCGTGATCTGCGAAACGTGGGAAAACTTTCCGCGGTACTGCCACCACAAGCTGAGCAGCAACAGCACGCCACCGACGATCAAACCAAACTCTCGCTCTGCTCGCCAGGATCGTTTCCTTGTGATGGGTTCGGGCATTTCTTCTCAACCAGCATCGGGTACGGAGCCGTTAGTCGTAAGCTTGCGGAGGCAGCCCCAGAACGGTCTCTGGGCGAGACCCTCGGGATATGTCGCCAGCGCGCGCATCAACCAACGCGCACCTTCCTTTTTGTTGCCGGTTTCGGTCGCCGCATACGAACGGCGCAGATATCTCGTCGACCGGCACCAACGCCGATCAGCGCCGGTAAGTCGGTCTTCATACACTTTAGCACTGCGTTCGAACTCTTCGGCAAAATACCGGCCTTCAGCCACGGTCTTGCTGAAAGCGTGCAGGCGATAAGCGGCAAACGGCAGCGGAATGTGTTCACATCTGTGACCGGCCAATAACAGTCGCACGTATAAATCGTGATCGAAATCGTAGGGCCAGCCCTCGTCAAAACCGCCTTCGACCAATTCCCGTCTCCAGAAATGTCCCGGCTGAGCTGCGGTATAGGCCCATGACAAGCAATGCGCGGCCGACCGTGGCACCACCGACTGAATCAGTTCGGTAGCGTGACCCTCGCCAAACATTATCGTATCGCCGCAGACCCATTCAGTTTGGGGATACGCCTCAAAATATTCCGCCACGGCGGCGAATGTCCCCGGCAAATAGACATCGTCACTGTTGATGAACGCAAAGATGTCGCCGGACGCGCGCTCCAGCCCTTTGTTAATCGCTTGGACCTGCCCGCGGTCCTTCTCGCTAATCCAGTACGCCAATCTGTTTTGATAGCGGCGAATAATCTCGACAGTTTCGTCGGTGCTGCCACCATCGATCACGATGTATTCGAGATTGGGATAATTTTGATTGAGCACTGACAGAATCGTCTCTTCCAGGAACCGGCCCTGATTGAACGATGGCGTGACAATGCTGATCTTTGGTGGCATGGAAAATCGAAGCTAAGCGCCTCGCGCCATAGAAGTCGTTTCGTACCAGTCGATCGTCTGACGCAATCCCTGCTCAAGCGACGTCTGCGCCTGAAAGCCAAACTTTTCGAACGCCCGGCGCGTATCGAGCTGGCGGCGGGGCTGGCCATCCGGCTTGTCTGATTCCCATCTGATTTCGCCCTCAAATCCCGTCAGGCGCGCGATGATCTCAACCAGATCTTTGATCACTACTTCCCGGCCGTTACCGAGATTGACTGGCTCTCGCTCGTTATACAGGGCCGCCGCCTTAAGAATCCCTTCCGCACAATCTTCACCGTAAAGAAACTCGCGCGAAGCGCTCCCTGAGCCCCACACTTCGATAAAACCCGCACCATTGCGCCGCGCCTCGACGCATTTTCGAATCAAAGCCGGAATCACGTGCGACGTTTCCAGATCGAAGTTATCGCCGGGGCCGTAGAGGTTCGCCGGCAGGATAAAGATCGAGTTGAACCCATACTGATCGCGATACGCCTGAGACTGGACCAGCATCATCTTCTTGGCCAAACCGTAGGGCGCGTTCGTCTCTTCAGGATACCCGTTCCAGAGGTCGTCTTCTTTGAAAGGCACGGGCGTGAATTTTGGATAAGCGCAAACCGTGCCGGTGGCCACGAATTTTTTCACCCCGTGCAGCCGCGACTGTTCGATCAGCTGGGTGCCCATCATTAAGTTATCGTAGAAAAACTTTCCCGGGTTCTTCTGGTTGTGGCCGATCCCGCCAACTACTGCCGCCAGATGAATCACCAGATCCGGCTGCGAGTCATTCAACATCCGGATGATGTCGCTCTTTTCAATCAGGTTATATGCGCGGCTGCGGGGCACGAAGATCTCGGCGTCGCAGGCCTTCAGCTTCTCAATCACAAAACGCCCGAGAAAGCCTGCGCCGCCGGTTACGGTTACTCGCTGGTAAGGGAATGTATCGCTCAATGTTGAAGTTAGCTGGAGCCTCTCTTTAAGGTAATCGGCAGGCCACATGTGATGACAGCCCACCGACGGCAACCGCCGTTCATCCGCTGGCAGCTTGCCCAAATGCCTGAGGTTGGCTATGTTATCAAAAACTATTGCGCCGCTGAAATGCTCTCGCGCTTGACTGTCTTCTGAGTCAACCGATGCTTCTCGGCATTACCGGCAATCGACTAATCAGGATTCATAATGACTAAGACCGCTTTGATATCAGGTATTACCGGGCAGGACGGCTCGTTTTTGGCTGAGGTGCTGCTCGAAAAAGGCTACGATGTTTACGGAATCATTCGTCGCTCGTCTTCCTTCAACACGGACCGTATCGACCATCTCTATCAGGATCCGCATGAGAAAGGGACGCGCTTGCGTTTGCTCTACGGCGACTTAAACGACTCCAGTTCGCTGAATACGATTCTGCGCCAGGTGCAGCCGGACGAGATCTACAACCTCGGCGCACAATCGCACGTGCGCGTGAGTTTCGACATTCCCGAATACACCGGCGAAGTCACCGGGCTCGGCGCGGTTCGTTTTCTTGAAGCCATTCGCGAAACCGGTATCAAGCCCAGGTTCTATCAGGCTTCGTCTTCCGAGCTTTTCGGCAACGCCTTTGAGACCCCCCAAACCGAAGCGACACCCTTTCACCCTCGCTCTCCTTACGGCTGCGCGAAGGCCTATGCCTACTACATCACGGTCAACTATCGCGAATCGTATGGGCTGTTCGCTAGCAATGGAATACTTTTCAATCATGAGTCGGAGCGTCGCGGCGAAACGTTCGTGTCGCGCAAAATTACGCGCGCCGCGACCCGCATCAAGCTCGGATTGCAAGACAAACTTTATATGGGCAACCTCGACGCGCGGCGTGACTGGGGCTATGCGCGCGATTATGTCGAAGCGATGTGGCTGATCATGAACGCCGACGAGCCGGATGACTATGTGGTGGCCACCGGCGAAACGCATTCGGTTCGTGAATTTCTCGAGAAGACGTTTGGCTATCTGGACCTCGACTGGGAAAAATATGTCGAGATCGATCCGCGATACTTCCGCCCGGCCGAAGTCGATCTGCTGCTTGGCGATGCGAGCAAAGTTCGTCGCCAGCTCGGTTGGGAACCGAAGGTGACGTTCGACGGCCTCGTGAAATTGATGACTGACTACGACCTGCAACTGGCGAAACAGGAAGCCGAAGCTCGCGAGTTGAAACATACCTCAACTACAAATAAAGCGCGCTGGGGATCAATGTAGTCTCACCTTCTTTAGTATCGTGCGCCACGAGGATCAAAAAAAGGCCCTGACTATTCAGGGCCTTTCTTGTTGGCCAGAAAGAGCTGACCGGGGCAGCCTGGCGTTACTTAGGGAATAGACTGCACGGGACTGGATGGTGGCCGCTGAACTGGAAGTTTGATCCAACAGTATTCTACTGTACCGACTGTACCTGGCCACCGTTCTTAATCGACTGTTGGGCTGCTTCCAGCAGACGCACCACGCGCCAGCCCGCCTGCCCGTCGGTCAGTGGGCGCCGGGCGCTACGAATCGAATCCAGAAATTCACCAACGACATGGCGCAGAGCTTCGGTCGAATCCAGCTTTGGCGCCCACACGTCACCGGTGCGATAACTTACCAGAGTTTGATAATCGGCTTCGCGATCAGGACCGACGCGGTTCGTGGTCACGCCTTTGTCATAGATGCGCACCTTCTCAGTCGGTTCAATGTCGTCGTAAAGGATCATCTTGCGGCTACCGGCGATCATCGTGCGACGAATCTTGACCGGCGCCAGCCAGTTGAAATGGAAATGCGCGATGAAATCGTCAGCAAAGTGCATCATCAGGTAAGCGATATTTTCAATACCCGGTTCGATGTGACAACTCCCAATGGCGCTAACCAGGTCCGGCTGTCGCTCGATCAGGTAATCCATGATGGAAAGATCGTGCGGCGCCAGATCCCAAAGCACATTGATGTCCTTTTGGAACAGTCCCAGGTTAATGCGCACGGAATCGAAGTAGAGCAACTCTCCCAATTCGCCACTCGCCACGATCTCTTTCATCTTGCGCACGGCGCCGGTGTACACGAACGTGTGATCGACCATCAGAGTGCGCTGACTGCGGTCGGCGAGATCAATTAACTCTTCCGCTTCGCGTCCGGTTGCAGTCAGGGGCTTTTCCACCAGCAAGTGCTTGCCGGCCAGCAAAGCTTCTCTGGCAATCTGAAAGTGCGTGGCTACCGGTGTAACTACCGCGATCGCGTCGAGGTCCGGATCGGCCAGCAGCTTTTGGTAATCGGTCGAGGTTCGCGCGGCCGGATAACGGCGGCCCATGGCCGCCACCCGCGCCGGGTCCGCATCGCAAATCCAGCGCAGCTCTGCCGTTTCGTTCTCAGCAAAGTTTCGCAGCAGGTTCGGCCCCCAATAGCCACAGCCAATTACGCCAACTTTAGTTGCACTCATTGGTTAGAAAGAATAGCGGTCATTGCCGGAAAAGTGAACCACTCTCAGGAATCCGTTCCCGATTCGCCGTTTACGCAACCTTGAGGGCTCGTGCTCTCGTCTTTGAAAGCCGGTCTTGGATCGCCGCCGCCTGATTCCGGCCCGCATCGATAACCGCTTCGCCGGCAGAGATTGCCCCTCAGCCGCGAAAGCCCCAAACCGCATGAGTGTCGCCGTCCCGCGAAAGCTTTACCAACCGTTAACCATCGCCATCGCGTTGGCGTTTGTCTATTTCACCGTGCTCCTGAAGTTGGGGGGCGACTGGTGGAATGATGAGAACTATTCTCACGGCCTCCTGATCCCCTTCGTCATCGGCTATATCCTCTGGCAGGAGCGAGAGCGTTTCACCGAAGCCAGAACCCAGCCTGCTGTCTGGTGGGGTGCGATTGGCGTCGGGTTTTCTTTGCTGCTGCTGTGGGCGGGAACAGCCGGTGCCGAGCTTTTCGTACAGCGTGTTTCGCTGGTGTTAATGGTCGCCAGCGTGGTGATTTATTTTTGGGGCTTCCGCCTGCTGCGTCTGATCGCAGTGCCTCTATCGCTATTAATTCTGGCGATCCCGATTCCCCAGATCATCTTTAACCGGATTGCCTTTCCTTTGCAGCTCTTCGCGTCGCGCTGTGCCGTGGCCGCAATGTCTTTCTTCAGCATTCCGGTGCTGCGTCAGGGAAATATAATCGAGCTGATGCCCCTCGGCGCCAGCGAACCTAAAAGGCTTGCAGTTGTTGAAGCGTGCAGCGGCATACGTTCGCTGATGACGTTGGTGACACTGGCGGTGGTTTACGCATATTTCACGAAACCGAAAGGCGATCGAGGAAACGGCAGTGATGATGATGGCGCCACACCAAAGGAAATGCGGACGAGCCGAGCACCCCAGCGGGGCTGCCCCGCCGGGGACCCCGCCCGTCCGCGTTCCCAGCATAAAGGTGTCGCTTTCTTCAAGAGTTTTACGTTTTGGCGCTCGCTGATTCTGGTTGTGGCGGCGGTCCCGATCGCAATCCTGACGAACGCTCTACGCGTCAGCGGCACCGGCGTGCTGGCGCACTACTACGGCACGCGCGTGGCCGATGGTTTCTTCCATTCTTTCTCTGGCTGGGTGATCTACATCGCGGCGGCGGTGCTGCTGTTCGCCACCGGATGGATACTGGATCGTCTCGCGGGTTTCGGAAAGAAAGATCATGACATGATTTACAAGATGAACAAGATTTCCGTTCATCATGTCAATCCCGTGAATCCTGTCTAGTTTTGGCAAGCATGAAAATTCAAACCAGCACAATTCGCTTTTGGGCCCTGCTGGCCGTCTTGTTCCTGGGCGGCGGAATCATCAACGTCTGGGAGGGCGCCGGCGAAGCCAGAGTCGCGCGTCGTGCATTAAAGGACTTTCCTTCTCAATTAGGTTCGTGGCGTCAGACGGGCGATGATATCCGCTTCGACGATGAGACTGAAAAGGTCTTACGCGCCGATGATTATCTGTCGCGGAATTTTGTCTCCAACGGCCGCACGGCTTCGTTCTATGTCGGCTATTACAGTACGCAACGCAACGGAGCCACCTATCACAGTCCGCTGAATTGTCTGCCGGGCTCTGGCTGGGTCATGAGCGACGCGGCTCGAATTATGATCACGCCCATGGGCGGCGGCGCGCCTTTCGAAGCAAACCGGTTTGTGGTCGCCAACGGCCGCGACCGCGCGCTGATGATTTACTGGTATCAGGGCCGAGGCCGGGTCGTGGCCAGCGAATACTGGGGAAAGATTTATACGGTGCTTGATAGTGTCCGCCGGCGTCGCTCAGACGGAGCGATGGTTCGCGTGATGGTCCCGTTGGCCAATTCGCAGGAAGAGGCCCAGAAAACCGCAGTAGAACTGGCCTCTCAGGCCTCCGCGCAGTTACCAGCTTTTGTTCCGAATTAGCTACCCCGTCGCTGCTGTAACAGATTTTCCTGGGAAAAACTTCGGATTACCCCTTTCTTACCTGTAA
Source organism: Blastocatellia bacterium (assembly GCA_003168335.1). GTDB lineage: Bacteria > Acidobacteriota > Blastocatellia > Pyrinomonadales > Pyrinomonadaceae > UBA11740. The sequence goes on from PMSM01000003.1 coordinate 562,391, forward strand.
CTCGCCGGTGCGGCCCCGCACTGACCGAGGTCGGAAACAAGGTTTTTGACATAAGAAACTTCGCTGCCAGCGACCTTCAATGCGACTTTGCCCGTCGCCGAAGGCAAGCGCCAAAGCGAATTAGCCCGAGCGCGACTTCAGCCTTTTGCCAGGCCCGCCGCGCTCACGGAGACCGCAGTAATGAAAAATCACGAGTGCCGCCGAAAGTTCTACACCCTTCCTCTGTTCATCGTCCTGATTGCCGCCGCCCTTTTGATGGGCGCGTGCACCACGCCGGAAAAAGCCAAAGCCCAACACGTCGCTCGCGGCCAGGCCCTGCTGAAAGATAAGAAATTTCAGGAAGCCTCGCTCGAGTTTCGCAATGCTCTGCAAATCGACGACAAGCTCGCCGACGCGCACTGGGGATTGGCGAATGCCTACGAAGGTCTCCAGCGATACCAGGAAGCGTTCGAAGAAATGAAGCAGGTGGTCGCGCTGGATGCGAACAACCTCGACGTCCGCGTGCGCCTCGGCAATTACTACTTGATGGGCAGCAAACAATCGCCCGCCGGTATCGGTGAAGCCGAGCGTATGGCGAAAGAAGTCCTGCAGAAAGACGCCAATCACATCGAAGGCCACATCCTGATGGGCAGCGTCTTGTTCGCGCAGGACCACAAGACGGAAGCTTTCGCCGAACTTAATCGGGCAATCGAAATCGATCCCAAGCGGGTTGAATCTTATCTGAGCCTGGCGCGCTTTCACGCTCTGACAAATGATTTGGCCACGGCTGAATCAATCTATCAGCGCGCGATTTCGGTCAACGACTCGTCGGCGCTGGCGCACTACGAATACGGAAAATTCCTGGTGCAAATCAAGCGCCTGGACGCTGCCGAAACTGAGTTTCAGAAAGCCGTTCAAGTCGACGGCGCCAACCGCGAGGCACGGTTCATCCTGGCCAGCTTTTATCTCGTCAACCGGCGCTTCGACAAAGCCGAGGACGCTTACAAAGCCCTGGCTGAACTCGACAAAGACAAGCCCGAGGGCCGTTCGGTCCTGGCTGATTTCTATTCAGCTACGGGCCGCATGGACGAGGCCCTGGCGATCTACAAGGAAGTTGTCGCCAAGTCGCCGGACTACACCCAGGGTCGCTACCGGCTGGCCGAGATCATGTTGATGCGGGGCGATGTTGACGGCGCCAAGAACGAGATCGCAAACATTTTGAAGAACGATGCGAAAGATCGTCAGGCGATCATCCTGCGCGCGCGCATGGAAATGCAAAGCGGAGAACCGGGCGATCTGAAAGTCGCTATCGAAGACCTGAAAGAAGTGCTCAAGCAGGAGCCGAATTCACGCCCGGGTCTGTTCTTCATGGCCGAAGCCAACTTCCGGCTGGGCCAGATCGATCAGGCGCGCTCGTTTGCCGGTGACCTCGACCGCAACTATCCCGACTACCTGCCGGGAAAACTGATGCAGGCGCAAATCAATCTGGCCGGCGGCGATGCCAAGTCGGCATTGCAGTTGGCTGGTCAGCTTCAGGATCGGTTGGCGAAAGCCGCGCCGGATCGCGATACATCGCCCCAGATGCTGGCTGACCTGCGGGCTAACACGCTGGTCGTGCACGGCTCTGCGGCGTTGCAACTGCGCGACACCAGGACTGCCCGTCAGGATTTTCTGGCGGCGCGTGACGCAGCCCCCCGCAGCACCGACGTGTACGTCAATCTCGCTTCGGTAGCGCTGGCGGAAAACAAACCCGACGAAGCGGTCACGTTCTACAACATTGCCCTGGCGATCGACAGCGCAAACTTTAACTCGCTGCGCGGTCTGATCAGTATCTATGCCGCGCAGAACCGCATTGATCAGGCCCATGCACGAATTGATCAATCCCTCAACGCCCAGCCAAACAACGCTTCGCTGCACTTTCTGAAGGGCCAGGTTTATGGTTTTGAGCGGAATGCGCAGGGAGCCGAAGCTGAATTCCGTCGCGCGCTGGAAATCGATGGGAACTATCTGGCGGCCTATTCGGCGCTGGGCGCGCTGTTCGTGAATACAAATCAACAGGAACGCGCGATTCAGGAATACCAGAAGATCGTCGAGCGCCGTCCTGAGAGCGCCGCTGCTTACACCTTGATCGGCATGCTGGAAATGAACCGGCAGAACTTTGATGCGGCAGCGGACTATTACCGCAAGGCCCTGGCCCGGGACGAGAACGCCGTCTTCGCCGCCAACAATCTGGCGTGGATCTACGCCGTCTACGGCAAAGGCAATATGGACGAGGCTGTACGGCTCGCCCAGAGCGCGGTGCAAGCCAGCCCCCAGGTGCCGAGCTTTGTCGATACCCTCGGGTGGGTCTACTACAAGAAAGGTTTGTATGGCGCGGCCGCCGAGCAATTGAAGAAAGCCATATCGATTGACGAAGCAGCAGCGCGTACTTCCAACGGCGTGCCCTCGCCAACATATCGCTTTCACCTGGGTGTGGCCCTGGCCGCCAAGGGTGACAAGGCCGGCGCGCGCCGGGAGATCGAAACCGCTTTGCGCCTGGGCGAGAAGACCAGTTTTCCGGAAGCCGACGAGGCGCGCAAGACTTTGGCGACGTTGTAATGAATAGGTCCGATAGGTCCTGTTGACTGACAAAGGAGTCCCCTCAATGAGTGTTGAATTCAGACCGCGCAAACTGGGCGAATATGCGAACATCGCGCGTAAGCGCAAGTGGCTGATCCTGCTGCCCACCGTGGCGGTTGGACTGGCCATCGCTTACGCGGTCTATCGCCTGCCTGACGTCTACGAATCGGTGACACTGATCGTCGTCAAACCATCGACGCTGCCCAATTCCGTGGTGCCGATGGTTGCCGAAGAAACACTGACGCGCGAGCTGACCAGCATTTCCCAGGTCGTCACCAGCCGCAGTTCGCTGCAACCGCTGATGGAAAAGTACGACCTCTACCACGAAGAGCGTCTGCGCGGCGAGCCGATGGAATTGCTAATCGATCAGATGCGCAAACAGATCAAGGTCGAAGTCAACACCACCCGCAACGAGATCACGAATGGATTCAACATCACTTATCGCGGGCGTGATCCGAAGTCGACCCAGATCGTCGCCGCCGAACTCGCCAGCAAGTACATCGACGAGCAAACCAAAGGCACCGTCAATGCCGGCACCTCGGCCAAACAGTTCATCGAGGAACAGGTGCGCGCGGCCAAGGAGGAACTCGACGCCATCGACACCCAGCGGCTCACTTATCTACAGCAGAACATGAACAATCTGCCGTCGCAGTCACAGGCGCTGGTCGGCCGACTGACCGGATTGCATGAAGAGCAGAAAGCGCTAATCGCGGACCAGGGTCGCCAGCGCGATCTGGGCGCCGCCTATCGCAGCCAACTGGCAGATATCACCAAGAGCTACGAACAGGAAATTGCTCTCTCAGCAGAGAACACAACCGATCCCAAGACCACGATGGCCTGGGCGAACCTGGCCAACCGTCGATCGGAGCTCGAGGCTGAACTGCAAAACCTGCTGACGCAGTACAAGGAAAAGCACCCCGACGTGTTGGCGAAAAAGTCACAGCTCGAGTCAGTCAAACGCGACCAGGACCAGATGATTGCCGACTGGAAAACGCGTATCGAGGAGCGCCGGCAGAAGCTGGTGCAGCTGAGCGACCCGCGAATTCTGTCTCTGAAAACCCAAATCGCAATGGTCGACAGCGAATCAGACCGGACCCAAAAGCTGCTCAGCGAAACCAACGCGCAGATCGCCGATCTGACTGGTCGCATCAACGCCATTCCCACCGCCGAGGTTGGCATAGAAGCCATCGATCGTGAGTACCAGACTAAGAAGCTGAATTACGACAACCTGCTCGGGCAGCAACAGAAGATCGACGTTGGCGCCGACGCCGCCAAAGATTTTCAGGGCGGCGGCATTCAGGTCATCGATCCCGCTAACTTGCCGGAACGCCCGGTCGCACCCAAGCGTTTCGCTTTGACTGCCGGCGGATTCGGTATCGGCATGGCGTTGGGTTTGCTGCTCGCCATGGCTGCTGAGCTGCGCAAACTGTTTACGATTCAGACTATTGAGGATGCCAAGCACTACACGGGCCTGCCCGTCCTGGCTTCAATTCCTGAACTTACGACCCCGGCAGAAGCCCGCGCCATTCCCCGTCGTCATCAGCTCGCGATGGCGGCCGCAGTTGCGGCAGCTTTTGTCACCATGCCCGCGCTCGTATTTGTGTTGCGGGCCACACATGTACTGGAAAAGTTCCTGCTGTAACGCGGCGCAAACTGTCAATTTGCGTTAGCGAACGCCGCGCAAGCTAACAACTTGCGTTACGCCCCGGAGGAGATATGTACGCAGAATTCTACGGACTGAAAGAATTGCCATTCGCGCTGACACCCGATCCGCGCTACATCTATTTCACCCCGTCGCACACCGAAGTGATGGCCAACCTTCACTATGGGATCGAAAGCGGCAAAGGATTGATCGTGGTCACCGGCGAAGTCGGCACGGGAAAGACGACGATGCTCCGCTGGGTGATGCAGCGTCTGGATCGCACGGTGCTGGTCGCCTACATCTTCAACCCGCGCCTGTCTGTGCCGGAATTCTACCAGCACCTGGCCGCGCTTTTCGATATTCAGAACTGGTCAAGCAAGTCCGATCTATTGATCGAACTGGGCAAGGTCCTCGAGTCGCGTCACAGCCGCGGCTTGCGCACCGTTCTGATCGTTGACGAGGCGCACGGCCTTTCAACCAGTGTGCTGGAAGAAGTGCGATTGCTTTGCAATTTCGAGTCGGACACGGCCAAGCACCTGCAGATCATTCTGACGGGCCAGCCGGAACTGCGCGCGGTGCTGAACAATCCCGATCTGCGCCAGCTTAAACAACGCGTGGCCCTGCGCTGCGACGTCAAAGCCCTGCCCAATGTCGAAGAGACCGCGCAGTACATTAATAGTCGTTTGAAAGTTGCCGGCGCTATGCGCCCCGACATTTTTTCGCCGGGCGCCGTCGATTACATTTTCCGCTGCTCGGAAGGTATTCCGCGCAACATCAACAACCTTTGCGACAACGCTTTGCTTAATGGTTTCGCCGCGAGCGAGCCAATCATTAGCCGCGCTGCCGTCCAGGAGGTCGCCGAGACTTTCGACGTGCTGCCGCGCGTGCAAAAGCTTGAAGAGCACGAAGCGCCGGCGCGGATTTTCCACGCGGCCGGACGGGCGGAACTCTGGGCCGCCGGCAACGGTGAAGGCAACGGCAACGGCAATGGCCACGGGAATGGGAACGGCAACGGCAATGCGAGTAAGAGCGCCGGTGTTTCTATGGACCGTGTTCCTTCCGCAATGATTACTCCGGAACCTGACATCGTCATTAACGAGTACCCGCGATTGATCGAATCTCCAACCACCATTGAAGATCTGGGGGCGGCGTTCAGCCGTTCAGGTCTTGGGAGGGGGAACAATGGGCAGAGTCTATAATGCGCTGAAGCGCGCCGAGTCCGCGCAGCGCCAGTTCAAACCTACGAAATCTTCAGTTAGCCGCAACGGCAACTCGGATAACGTCTCGTACTTCGTTCCGAAGCACGGTCACGAACATCCGTGGGAGGGTTCGCCCTTCACCGCCATGCCCGCGGCATTCAACTCAGCGTCCACTGCGCACACGGACGAGGCGACCGGCGGGCCGGCACTCCCCGGCGGACCAGCTTCCCGTGATGCTGGGGCAACCTTGGACGCTGTAGGATCGACGCGCGCTGTCGAGTTCGCATCGCGAGAAATCTCGCCCGCGCGCGTCGAACCACATCTGGTGGCAATCACCGAACCACGTTCGCCTGAATGCGAACAGTTTCGCTCTCTGCGGACCCGTCTGTTACAGGCGGGCGAGCGCGAGCGCAAACGCGCCTTCGTAATTACCAGCGCCGGCGTCGGTGAAGGCAAAACTCTAACTGCCCTGAACCTGGCCTGGCTCCTGGCCCAAACCGACGGGGTGAAGGCCCTGCTCATCGACGCCGATCTGCGACAGCCCTGCGCCGCAGATTACCTGGGCGTTGAAACTGAGTGTGGCTTGTCCGAAGTCCTAACCGGCGAGACCCGGCTGAACGAAGCGATCATCAAGCTGGAGCCTGCGGGCCTGCACCTGTTGCCCGGCGGCGCCGCGCGTGAAGATGTCGCGGAACTGCTGTCTGGTCCGCGCTTCGGCCGCCTGCTTGATGAAGCTCGCAAGCATTTCGACTACATCATCATCGACGCGCCGCCACTGGGCGTGTTCACTGACGCCAATCTGCTGATCAATCGTGCCGACTCGGCAATCCTGGTCGTGCGTGCTTCCAGGACGCGCTATGCGGTCGTCGATCATCTGCTCGAGCAGTTGCCACGCGAGCGCTTGCTCGGCATTGTGCTCAATCGCGCGGACGCAAAACCTGAGGACAATACCTATTACTATCAGCCGCGCCGGTTGCCCTCGATGCCGGCCGCGGTCGAGGAAACAGTGATCGAGGATCACCAGGTCGACGGAGAACCTGAGATGATTTACATCGAAGAGGACGGTGTCTCTTGAAACCTCCGCGCTTCAACGCCCGCATGGTCCTGTTACTGCTCACCGAAGCGATGTTGCTCTTCGGTGGCTTGATAGTCGCCGTGTACGTGCGTCTGGGCGCGATCGATGCCGAAGATGCTCTGATCGAGCGTAACGGTTTTTACAAAGCTGGGCTGGCCACGGTTTTCTGTCTCGCGTCGTTCTATCTTCTCGATCTCTACGATTTCGTCGTCATGCACGACCGGCGCGAACTGGTGCTGCGTCTGCTGCAAGCGTTGGGACTCGCCTGGATAGCGTTGGCGCTGATTTTCTATGTCATGCCCCAGGCAATGATCGGCCGTGGCGTTTCGCTGATTTCTCTACCGCTCTTTTTGTTGATGATGGTTGGCTGGCGCCTGGCGATTCATTGGGTGTTGGGCCATCCGGAAATTGGCGAGCGCATTCTGATCGTGGGCTCGGGGCCTTTTGCCGTAGAGATCGCGCGCGAAACGCTCGGCCGTCCCGATGCCGGGTTTCGCGTGGTTGGCTTTGTCGACAGCGATCCGGCTTTAGTCGGCAAAAGCCTGATCAATCCAAAAGTAATTGGCTTGACCTCAGAATTGGGATCTTTGGTCCGCCGCGAGCACATCGATCGCATCGTAGTCGCCATCGGCGACCGGCGCGGTCAGTTTCCGACTCAGGAACTACTGCGGTTAAGTCTATCGGGCGACGTTTCGATCGAAGAGAGCGCCTCCTTTTATGAGCGGCTGACGGGCCGCGTGTTGCTGGATCTGATCCGGCCGTCGTGGCTGATTTTTTCCAGCCGCGGACGGCGCGCGCGCCTCAACGAACTGGCGAGCGCCACCATGCACCGCTCCGTCGCGCTGCTCGGTGCCATCCTGTCTTTACCAATTGCAATCGTCACCGCGATTCTCATCAAGATCGAGTCGCGCGGCCCCGTTCTTTATAAGCAGGAACGGGTCGGCAAGAACGGTCACGTCTTTACCCTGATGAAGTTTCGCTCCATGCGCGTGGACGCGGAAAAAGACGGGCCCGTGTGGGCCAAGACAGCAGACAAACGCATGACGCGAGTCGGCGGAATCATTCGCAAAATTCGCGTGGACGAGATTCCCCAGTTCTGGAACATCCTCCGTGGCGACATGAATTTTGTCGGCCCGCGGCCCGAGCGGCCGCACTTCATCGCGCAACTCGCGCAGGAGATTCCGTTTTACGAGCAAAGGCATTTGATCGCGCCCGGGCTGACGGGTTGGGCGCAAATCAAATATCCGTACGGCGCGTCAATCGAAGACGCCAAACAGAAGTTGGCATACGATCTTTACTACATCAAGAACCAGAGCATCACGCTCGACGCCACGATCATGTTCGAAACGATCAAGACAATTCTGCTTGGTCGCGGAGGACGATGAAATATCTTGCTGTGTTTAGAGGCGGGCTATCGCCCGCCGGTCGGGCAGTAGCCCGACTCTAAACTGAAGGCTAAATGTCGGAGGTTACGAACCATGAAGCTGTTAACTAAAACAATTGTCCTGACGATCGCGTTGCTGTTTACGACCGGCGCCTTCGCCCAGTCACAGACGGCGCCAACAAGCGTCACCCGGCAACGAAAAGCGATCACCGACGCGCCCCAAACGGCGTCCGAAGTGAAGCCCGCCAATGATCCGGCCGTGACGACCGATGCGACCGTCGATCAGGACAAGAGCAAGACATCTTCGCCATCTTCTGCGGCCACCGCCGCCACCGGGCCGTTTAGTGAGCCGACTCCGGCAACTGTCACCACGCCGGCCAGCCAGAAGGGTGACCAGAGCAAGAGTAAGGACCCGAGCAAGAAGCTGGCTGAGGTTACTGCCGATGGCCAGACCAATCGCCGGGACCAATCGTCGGAAGAAGAGGCGATCGTTCCTTACTACAACAACTTTTTTACGACCTATCGTCTCGGTCCCGAAGACATCATCTCGGTCACGGTCTTTGGCCAGGATCGTTACTCAAAGAGCGGCATCACAATTGGGCCGAGTGGGCGCATCTCGCTGGCGCTGATTCCCGACGGCATTTTCGTCAACGGCAAGACCGTGGATCAGGTCGCTGGGCTAATCAAGAAACGTTATGAGGAGTACATCATCGATCCACAGGTGTCGGTTTCTCTTGACCGCGCGGGTTCGTATCGCTACAGCGTGATCGGTGACGTGGCGCAGCCTGGAATCAAGCTGATGTCTCGCCGTCTGTCAGTGACTGAAGCCATATCCGAAGCCGGCGGCATCCTGCAAACCGGCAACCGGAGCAAGGTCGTCGTGCTGCGCCGGCAAGCGAACGGAAATCTCGCGCCTATTCCGGTGAATCTCTCCGCCATCTATCGTGGGCAGGCGCCGGACTCCATCTATCTGGTGCCCGGCGATCAAGTCATCGTGCCCGGCAACACTTTGAAGAAACTACAGACGCTCATGGGCTTCACTCAGGTGCTGAGCTTTGCGCGTCTGTTCGCCACGGGTGGATTCTGAAGAGCAGTAGGCCGTAAGCCGTAGGCAAACAGCATGAGGTCAGTACCGGGAGCGGTAGCGACCGGGTCTCGTCCTCGCAATCTCGGCCGAGTAAGGCAGTTGAGACCCGGTCGCTACCGCTCCCGGTACTGACCTCATAACGAGCTAGAGAACTGAATGCTCCGGACTATAAACATTTCGCCTCTACGCGGCGGGCGGAAATCAACGCCGCTTGCTTCCTGGGCACTGCTCACTGCTCACCGCTCACTGCTCACGCTCCTCTTCTTCCTGCTCACCGCTCACTGCGCACTGCTCACTGTTTCCGCTGCGACCTGGACTCGCCAGCCCGCCGGCACGATGGCCTGGCTGCGCGCAGTTTACTTTCTTGATCAAAACCGAGGTTGGGTTGCCGGCAGTGGCGGTACGCTGCTGGAAACAATCGACGGCGGACAAACGTGGCGCAAGCTTTACCCGCTCACCAAAGACAATCTGCGTGATGTTTACTTTGCCAACGAAAAGATTGGTTGGCTGATAGCTGAGCGCGACGTGCTCAAGCTAAAAACGAATGACGAGCCGCGCACCTACTTGCTGAAAACCGAAGACGGCGGTTTCAGTTGGCGGCGCGTGTTCCTGAACGGATCCGATGTCAACGCGCGCCTGGTTCGCGCGGTCTTTGCCGACGCCGAACGAGGTTGGGTGTTTGGCGAAAGTGGTGTCGTATTTTCTACCCGCGACGGGGGCGATCACTGGATTCGACAGGCCTCGCCGACAAGACATCTGTTGTTAGGCGGAGCGTTTGTTGACCCTGCACACGGGTGGCTGGTGGGCGCGGGCGCGACGATCCTGCAAACGAGTGATGGCGGCATGACCTGGCAAAGCGGCAACGTGCGCGATGGCGAGGGTGCGCGCTTTACCGCGGCGAGCTTTGTCGGAAAAAGTTTAGGTTGGGCCGTGGGCACAGTGGGCCGAGTCTTTGCGACCACCGACGGCGGCCTCACCTGGTTCGAGCAAAGATCCAACGTCAATGATGATCTATCGGACGTCAAGTTCATTGACGCTGCGGAAGGCTGGGCCGTGGGCACGCAGGGAACCCTGCTGCACACGATAGATGGCGGCGTCCATTGGTCCGCGCCATCAAGCGGCACGTCACACGCCCTCGAACGCATCTTTTTTATCGATCGAAACCACGGCTGGGCCGTTGGATTCGGTGGGACGATTCTTACCTACAGTCAGGCCGGCGCGCCGCGACTAAAGTCTTGATTGTGCCGTTATGAGGTCAGTACCGGGAGCCGTAGCGACCGGGTCCCAACTTCCTCACTCGAGCGAGATTGCGAGAACGAGACCCGGTCGCTACCGCTCCCGGTTCTGACCTCATTATTGACACAGTACCTCGCCTGATAGTAGAAACTACCCGCCTTTCGCTCTATCAAATCGATTCAGAAGTTTCTAAGGAGAACCAAGCATGAAGAGATATCTACCACTGGCCGCTCTGTTGTTGTTGGCGTTCGCGTCAGTTTCTTTTGCGCAACCGACTCCGTCGGCATCGCCTTCGCCCAAACCAAAGCCTGTGATGAGCAAGGCCCGGATTCAGAAAACCCTGATCGCTGCTGAGACGAAACTTTGGGAAGCTTTCAAGAACAAAGACCCGAAGCCGTTTAAGGCAACGCTGACCGCCGACTCAGTTGGCGTCGGTGAAATGGGCGTGGAAAGCAAAGCCGACCTGCTAAAAGAGATCGTGTCCGGTGGTTGCGATATCAAATCTTTCAGCTTGAGCGACTTCAAACTGACGACGGTTGACGGCAACGCGGCCGTACTCACTTACAAAGGGGTCAGTGAAGGAACCTGCGGCGGCAAGGCGATACCGACTGTTTGGGCCAGCACGGTTTATGTACGGCGCGGCGGTAAATGGTTGGCGGTCGCTCATCAGGAGACGCCCGCGAAGTAACAAGGCGGTACTTCAGATTCGTGAATACAAAACAAGCCCGCGTCGGCAACCTTTCGCCGCGCGGGCTCACTTTTTTTGGAGTGCGCTGACTAGTCAGCGCTTTGAAAGCGGCGACTAGTCGCCGCACTCCATGACGTGATTTGGTTCCTATTCCGTGATTTCGGTTAGCTTCGTGACTTTGAGTGTGTCGCCGTCCATGGTGCCTTCCACTTTGACGTGCAGGCCTTTCTTCGACTTGGTGCTCTTCAGCAGATCTACCGCGCTGATGTTGCCGCTTTCATCGAACTTGTAGAGCTTGTCGCCGGCGAAAACGGCATAGCCGCTCTTTTCGCACGACTCCATCATCGCGCAGCTCGTCCCGTGGGTCTTTACCCACGTGGCGAAGGTCTTATCGGTGGCGTGGCTTGCGGCACAACTGTTATCGATCAGATAGCCGGTCAGCGTCACACTTTTGTCCTGAGCGATCAACGCTCCGGCCATCAAAGCCAGGACTACTACTAAAGGAAAAACTTTGCGTATCATGATTTCGGGTCTCCTTGGTTCGAGCTCAATCTAATTGTCTGGGGAGCGAATAGTACCACACCTTGAAATTATTCAACCAGTCGGCGCCGCCGGGGGTAGTGTCTTAATTTGCGG
>PMSM01000003.1:573962-578194 GCA_003168335.1 Blastocatellia bacterium
CCCGGTCGCTACCGCTCCCGGTACTGACCTCACTCAAATTGAGACACTACCCAGCCGGGTGGTCTACTTGATTGAACGCCTGTTTCCCAGCGGGTCAATGACGCCTTGCGCCAAATTATCGAACTCGGTGTCCGGAAAGCCGCCGAAACCGACGGAAATTCCGGCGGCCATAATCCTGGCTCCTCCGTTTGGGTCATTGATTGAGGAAAAAGTTGGGCGATTGAACGACGTACGTTTCCAAGGCGTTTTTGCTCATGAAATCGCGAAAAAAAAGGTTTCGAAGGCGATTTTGTTAACTTACAAACCCATTTCGCTAATTTACGTACGGCTTTTGCTAACCTACAGCGTCGCCTTGCAAGTTAACAAAGAGAGTTTTGCAAGTTAACAAAGCGGCCATGTAAGTTAACGATGTGGCAACATAAATTAAGAAGGTCGCTCTGTAAGTTGACGCCTGTGCTTTTGTAAATCTTCGGGGCGATACAGAAACCTTTCGGCATTGCGTTGAAACCAGGCGGCGTCGCAAAGAAAGGTTTCAGGGTCGTCTGGTAAGCCTTCTTAATGGCAAAGAAAGGTGTGTTTGTAGCCTTGAAAACAATCGTCACCTATCGTCTTGCAACAAAAGCGGTGGGAGATCGATTAATGTTAATCCGAAACGCAGCCAATTAGCGTCTGCGCCCTCCCTGACGGTCGGGCTACTGCCCGGCCTCGCCTTCATCATCGGCCCGTCGCTCGGGCCGCAGATGCGGAAACAAGATCACATCGCGAATTGTTTGCTTGTTGGCCAGCAGCATTACCAGCCGATCGATACCGACGCCGATGCCCGCCGCCGGCGGCATGCCGTAAGACAACGCGCGAATGTAGTCTTCGTCCATCACCATCGCCTCTTCATCGCCACGCCCACGCTGCTGCTCCTGATCCTTGAAGCGTTGATACTGCTCTTCGGGATCGTTCAGCTCAGAAAAGCCGTTGGCAGATTCAAGTCCGCCCACGAAGTATTCAAAACGTTCGGCGACGGATGGATCTGTCGGCGAAGCTTTTGATAATGGCGATACAGGCTTCGGGAAATCCGTGATGAAGGTTGGCTGAATTAGATGTGGTTCGGCAAATTCTTCAAATAGCTCTACCACACGCTCCGCGGGCTCATTTTGATCCGGGGCGCTTCCGGCGTAACGAGCAATCGCTTCCTTCATCGTCATCCGCTGAAACGGCTGAGAGAAATCGATCTCGTGTTCGCCATAGCGAACGTGCGTATGACCCAGACCTGTGTACACAACCGCACGCAAGAGCTTCTCGGCAAAGTCCATCATCTGGTTCACGTCGGCGTAAGCCATGTAGAACTCAAGCATGGTGAACTCAGGATTGTGTTTGGTCGAGATGCCTTCGTTGCGAAAATTCCGGTTCAGCTCGTAGACCTTTTCAAAGCCGCCGACAACCAGCCGCTTTAAATAAAGCTCGGGCGCAATCCGCGCGTAGAGATCGATGTCGAGGGCGTTGTGATGTGTCTTGAAAGGTTTGGCTGCCGCACCGGTCGCCAAGGGTGTCAGCATCGGCGTCTCGACTTCAGTGTAACCATGCTCGTCGAGGAAGCGACGAATCTCGCGCACAACTTTCGAGCGCAGCTCGAACACTTCGCGCGGCGTCAGATTGTTTTCCTCGCGCTCCAGTTTCAAACTGCCGGCGATCAAATCGGCATAGCGTTGCCGCTGGCGAATCTCGGCATCATGTATCCCGTGCATCTTGTCCGGCATCGGCAGCAAAGCTTTTGCTAAGAACTGTAACTTCTCGACGTGCACAGACAATTCGCCGGTCTTGGTGACGAACAGATAACCTTCGACGCCGATAAAGTCGCCGTGATCGAGCAGATTGAAAAGCGCCCAGCCATCAACTTCGCCACCGTCGGTGTCGTTGCGCACGCCGGCGATGTCCTGGCGGCGAACGTAAATCTGCAAGCGCGCGGTGCCATCAGACAGATGTACGAACGCGGCCTTGCCCATCACCCGCGGCGGCGCGGCCATGCGACCGGCGATCCGTACGCGAACCTTATTCAGCTCGGCATTCGCAGATTCCAAGTCGTCCGCCGCCGGCTTCTGGCCTTCGGGCACTGACGGTTCGTACTTCTTGAACCCTTCGACAATCGAAGTGATGGTGTCTTCGCCCGCAGCGCTCTCAGTAACATTGCTGCGCGCAAACTTGTTCGGATAGACGTTGCCGACCAGTTGGCGCAGGCCTTCGAGGTGCTCGCGCCGCGCCTGGGTCTGATCGTTGTCAGGGATGATGTTTTGTAAACCGGTGTCAGACAAGAATCTTCTCCAATAGATAAAACAAGAATTATAGAGAGCGCCGGGAGTCAGCGCAAACCTTGTTTCCTTAATCCCGGTTCACGTTGAAACGCGCAGTTCGGTGTGAACGCAGTTTGAAAAGGGGCGTTGATCTGATTGGCAGCAGTAACATCTAAGGCCCGAAGGGCCGACATGCAATAGCCACGCCCGTAAGGGCGTGGTCGCGATGGTCTCGATCAACCTTGAGGCCCGAAGGGCCGGCATTTTATGCCATGCGATCTCATCCATCATTGCTTTGTGCCGCACCTTCGGCGCTCATTCGGCTTAACAATCTTCTGATCCACGCCCTTACGGACGTGGCTACTGCATGTCGGCCCTTTCGGGCCTAAGCTCAGGGAACCACCCTCCGCGCGACAATCCCAAATCCTCCCGCCAGCACCTTGTTCAGAACTAAAGCACCCTATTTCGACTGCGCAAGGAATTCGGCGGCTGCGGCCTTCGTTTCGTCCGCGCTCAGTTCTTTCAACTGTTGGTTGATGCCCCACTCGTGGCCGAAGGGATCGAGGATCTTTCCGTAACGGCCGCCCCAGAACATGTCCTGCACCGGCATCAGCACTTGCGCGCCGGCGGCCACGGCCCGCGCGACCAGTGCGTCGGCGTTGTCGACCATGAGTGTGATGCGCACGCAGGTTCCGCCGCCCAGCGTCTGGGGAGTTTTGACGGAACCGCCTTCGGCCTGACCAAATTCATCGCTGAGGAAACACTTGTGCCCGTCGACAATTATCTCGCCGTGCATGAGCCGTTTGCCGTCTGGCGCCATCATCTGGTGTCCCTCTTCCGCGCCAAAGACTGTTTTGTAAAATTCGAGCGCCGCTAGTCCATCAGAGAGGCATAGGTGTGGAATGAATTGATCTTCTCGATTCATAGTCTGCTCCTTGCGATGAAATGTGATCTCAAAAAGGCTGGTGAAAGCGCATCACAACTGCGAAGCAATCGCGGCTGCGGCTTCTCTTGATGTAACAACGGAAACGATTTCGAAATCAACCAGATCCTGCCAACGGTTGGCCCACTGCTGCAGTAGTTGTGGGTCATCGCACTCCATCAACTGAAAGCATCTGCCGAGGTCGGGCTCAACCCAGCTATCAACGTACTTCAATCCATCCGGCATCATCCGGCCTTCCTCCCGATATCGTCTATATACAGGTATCGCGTCACGATTCTTAAAACGCTCGATCACCATAAAAAGCATTTTGCCTCCTTGAAGGGCGCGATGACAGCCATCACGAATACTTAGCGGCAATCTTTCTGACAGTAGTCGAGTTTCGGAAAGTCGCCCGCATACCGAGAATCTTTTCCAGCAGCGCTCCGGAAAACTTTGAGTCGCTCATCATCCTCGTACGGCAAAGCCAATAAATTTCGCGGCCCTGTACATGAAGATCATCAAACTCGCCAGAGCATGACAAGAGTTTCCGTTTCGCCTCGTCGGCGGGACTGTCTGCGACGAAACCGATAAAAAGAGAATGGCCCTCTTTGTTTAGCTCCGAATCACTGAAAGGTTTGTAGGCGGCCACGGCCGCCAGCTCAGAGATTGCCCTGACAAAGGTCTTCACTTCATAACCGAGAGCTGCTTGTAAATGCTTTTCGATCTTTCGCTCCAGAGCCCGTGGGTTGCCGGATCCAGACTCGAAGATGACGTTGCCGCTGGCGATGAACGTCTCGACATTTGCGAATCCACAGACCTCAAACAGACCGCGAAGATACTCCATCTTGACGGTGTGGCCACCAACATTTATGGCGCGCAAAAGCGCTACGTACTTTGGCATGACGGCAGAGTGCGAACCTTCAACAGTGCCCATTGTCCACTCGAGACGTCTTTTTCCACAACGCCGACCGATTTCCATCCGAATTTCTTTGAATGAGGTCACCGGGAGCGGTAGCGACCGGGTAACAGTC
>PMSM01000013.1 GCA_003168335.1 Blastocatellia bacterium
AAGACATCTTCACGATTCAGGGCCGCGGGACAGTGGCGACGGGAAGAGTTGAGCGCGGCAAGGTGAAGGTAAACGAGAGTGTGGAGATAGTGGGCATCAAGCCCACGCGGACGACGGTGGTCACGGGCGTGGAGATGTTCAAGAAGCTACTGGACGAAGGCACGGCCGGGGACAACGTGGGGTTGCTGTTAAGAGGAGTTGAGCGGAAGGACATCGAGCGTGGGCAGGTGATCGCGAAGCCGGGTTCGATTACGCCGCACACGAAGTTCAAGGCGGAGGCGTACGTGCTGACCAAAGAAGAGGGCGGACGGCACACGCCGTTTTTCACGGGTTACCGGCCGCAGTTCTACTTTAGAACAACTGATGTAACTGGCGTCGCCCATCTGCCGGAGGGAGTAGAGATGGTGATGCCCGGCGACAACGTCGAGATGAACATCGAGTTGATCGCGCCGATCGCGATGGAAAAAGGCTTGCGCTTCGCCATTCGCGAAGGCGGTCGCACCGTCGGCGCCGGCACCGTCTCGGAAATTGTCGAGTAGGTTTTGGGAGCTCAGATCTCAAACTTGAGATCTGAACCTGGAGATTTGAGTTTATGCCGCGTGACAATGTCGTACTGCAGTGCACGGATTGCAAAAGTCGCAACTACGTCACTACAAAGAATAAGAAGACCTCGAAGGAACGCCTCGAGTTTAAGAAGTTCTGCGGTCGCTGCCGCAAGCACACGGATCACAAGGAAACCAAGTGACACTTACCATTGCCGATTTCCGATTTGTATTTAGACGGCAAGCAATCAGCATTGGTAGATTGGCAATCGGCAATGTTAGTAGGGGTATAGTGTCAACGGTTAGCACGTCGGTCTCCAAAACCGAAAGTCCGGGTTCGAATCCTGGTACCCCTGCCAAGTTCGTATAGAAAGTTCGCGGATCGAGAGAAGAAGTGTCGAGAGAAGAAAACGAAGACGAGAACTTTGGCGCCCTGGGCGAGCCGACCCCGGCGCGCGACACTTCCGTGGTCAAGCCCATTGGAACTCCGGCCCCGCGGGCAGCCAGATTTGGTGAGGGAGCGGAAGGCAGAGGCGCCCGACGCGAGCGCGGATTAGCGGGCCCGCGGACGGGATTTGTCCAGCGCACCTCGCAGTTCGTGCGAGACACTCGCGCGGAAATGCGGCGCGTTTCGTGGCCGACTGCCAACGAAGTAAAGAACACCACGATCATAACTTTGATTGCAGTCGTATTCTTTGCCATCTATCTATTTGGGGTTGATCGAGTCTGGTCGTTTCTGATTGAACATCTGCGCACCTTGCTCGGAGGCTGACGCAGCGAAAGATTTCAATGAATCAGTGGTTCATACTTCATACGTATTCCGGTCACGAGAAGAAGGTTTGCGAAAGCCTTAAAGCTCGGGTGGCGGGCACAGATCTGGAAACGGCAATAACCGAGGTATTGGTCCCTACCGAGACCGTGGTCGAAATGCGTGGCAATAAACGCGTCGAGTCCTCGCGCATGTTTTATCCCGGTTACGTGCTGGTCCAAATTGAATGCGACGACCGGGGACATATTCCCGACAACGTTTTTCACGCTATTCGATCGACGCCCAAGGTGACAGGTTTTGTTGGCGGGCAAAGTCCGACGCCGCTGACGCCGCAGGAAGTTGATCAAATCGTCCATCACGTTGCCGAGGCCGCCGAAAAACCGAAGCCGAAGTTTTCATACGCCGCCGGAGAGACGGTGCGCATCAAATCAGGCCCGTTCCAGAGTTTCACCGGCAAGGTTGAAGAGGTTAACGAAGACAAGTCCACGTTGAAGGTCACGGTGACGATCTTCGGTCGCTCGACGCCGGTTGAATTGAATTTTCTGGATGTCGAGAAAGTAACGTTTACGGAAGAAGAGTAATTTACTAATCATGGCAAAGAAGATTACCGGTTTTATCAAGCTTCAGGTCCCGGCGGGCAAGGCCAATCCGGCGCCGCCCATTGGTCCGGCGCTCGGCCAGCACGGCGTCAATATCATGGAGTTCTGCAAGGCTTTTAACGCCAAGACTGCGCAGAACGATCCGGACATGAAGATTCCGGTCGTGATCACGGTTTATGCGGATCGCTCGTTTACTTTTGAAACGAAAACGCCGCCGGCCGCTGATTTGTTAAAGAAGGCCGCCGGGGTCGAGAAAGGTTCGGGCAATCCCAAGAAAGAAAAGATTGGCAAGATCTCTCGCGCTAAGCTTGAAGAGGTCGCCAGGACCAAGATGCCTGATCTGAACACAACTAATTTGCAGAGTGCGATTCGCACGATCGAGGGCACGGCCAGGCAGATGGGCCTGACGATAGAATAATTTCGGATTGCGAAATTCGGATTGCGGAATTTTACCGCACCCCGGGTTTGCTATTGATAACAGAGGGAGAGGTAAACGTGAGCCAAGCTCGCGCTGCGCGTTGCAAATTCGCAATTCGAACTTCGCAATCTGACCTCGCTGGAACCTCGGAGTCACTAAATGAAGAAGCACGGAAAGAAATATCGCGCCGCGTTGGAGAAAATGGAACCCGGGCGTAAGTACAGTCTCGATGACGCGGTTAAGAAGCTCAAAGAAATTGCGTTCGCAAAGTTTGACGAGACGGTCGAGCTGACGATGTGGCTGGGTGTGGATCCGCGCAAGGCTGATCAACTGGTGCGCGGCACGCTCGTCCTGCCTCACGGCCTCGGAAGATCAAAAACAGTTCTGGTCATTGCGCAGGGCGACAAGATCAAGGAAGCCGAAGAAGCCGGCGCCGATTTTGTCGGGGGCGAAGACATGGTGACCAAAATCAAAGGTGGATGGCTGGATTTTGACGCGGTGATCGCGACTCCGGATATGATGCGCCTCGTGGGCGGGCTCGGTAAGGTGCTCGGACCGCGCGGGCTGATGCCCAATCCAAAAACCGGCACGGTGACCTTTGACGTCAAGACCGCGGTGAGCGAAACAAAAGCCGGCAAGGTCGAGTACCGGGTGGATAAGACCGGCGTGATTCACACGGCCGTGGGCAAAGTTTCCTTCGAGGAAGATAAGATCGTAGACAACACCCGCGCGCTGATCGAGGCCGTGGTGAAAGCAAAGCCGTCGACCGCGAAAGGCAAGTACGTGAAGAAAGTTAATATCGCAGCGACGATGAGCCCGGGTTTGCTCCTGGACGAAACGGCATTTGCTAAATAAGTGAGGAG
The DNA here is from genome assembly GCA_003168335.1 of Blastocatellia bacterium. GTDB lineage: Bacteria > Acidobacteriota > Blastocatellia > Pyrinomonadales > Pyrinomonadaceae > UBA11740. The sequence continues at coordinate 3,192 of PMSM01000013.1, forward strand.
CTAAGGATGAAGAACAGAGCACAGAAACAGAAAGACCTTGACGCCCTCGCTGAACAGTTTAAGAACTCAAATGCGGCGATGCTGGTGAGTTTCAAGAACATGACCGTCGCGAAGGATCAGGAATTGCGGCGCCAGTTGCGCGACGCGGGCGCTACCTACTCGGTAGTGAAGAACACCCTGGCGCGTAAGGCTTCCGCCGGCACTCCGCTGGAGCCGATGGCCGATCAATTCAAGGGCGTAACGGCGGTCGCGCTTAGCCCGAACGATCCGGTTGGGCTTTCAAAAGCGATCTCCAAATTTACTAAAGCGAATCCGGATATTTTCAGCTTTAAGGTGGGGCTGGTCGAAGGCAAGGTTGTAGAGCTCAAGGAAGTCGAATCGATTGCCAGCCTGCCATCGCGGGAAGACTTGCTCTCGAAAGTTTTGTTCCTGATTAATTCCCAGGCACAGCGGCTGGTCACGGTGCTGCAAGCCGTGCCGCGCAATCTCGCGGTCGTCACGGAACAGGTGCGCGCGCAAAAAGAAGCGCAGGGCGCGTGAAAAATCTCGAATTTTGAAATTCAAATTTCGAAATTCAATTGTGGCCGTCATGCTCCTGTCAGTGGGACGGCTATGGCAAAAGGCTCGCGAGTAGCGGCGATGCAGCCACCAACGCAGCCAATGAAAAGCAAATCCATGATTTGCGAGAACGAACGGGAGAACGTGATTCATCATGTCGGATAAATTGCAAGGAATCGTCGATCAGATAAAAGAGCTCACGCTGCTTGAGGCGTCCGAGTTGGTAAAGCTCATGGAAGAGACGTTTGGAGTCTCGGCAGCCGCGGCCGCGGTGGCCATGCCAGCCGCTGCTGCGGGTGGTGGCGAAGCGGCCGCGCCGGCTGAAGAGCAGACGGAATTTGACGTCATTCTTCAGGCAGCGGGCGCCGCCAAGATCAACGTCATTAAGGTCGTCCGTGAAGTAACTGCGCTGGGGCTTAAGGAAGCGAAGGACCTCGTTGAGGCTGCTCCAAAAGCGGTCAAAGAGGGCGTTTCCAAGGAAGAAGCTGAAACGGTCAGGCAGAAACTGGCGGACGCCGGGGCAACCGTCGAAGTTAAATAAGGTTTTTGGACGCCGGGTACTCTTACCGGCGCCCCGCACCTGACATTCTGGCCCGGTTCTGTGGGCTTGACCTTTCGTACCTGAGTGGTTAACTTAGGGGAGTATTGAGGCGCTGGCGTTACTCCCGGAAAAATCTGGAAGCAGGATGCAATCGCTTATGTGAAGCGGTCGGGGCAAGGTGCGCTCTGGCCGCGCATACGTCTGTTTTGGCTCTCTTTTAGGACCGAACGCCGATCTCGCCAGCGAGTGCAACTGGAAAGAATAGGAAACATTCATGTCTGCAAATCTACTTGACACGGTGACTACGGGACTGGGGCGGCGCACAAGTCAGGCGCCGCCGCGACACGACTTTTCGAAGATTAAGACATCGGTGCCGATTCCGAATCTGATTGAGATTCAACGCGAATCCTACAACCGTTTTCTGCAGATGGACCTGCTGCCTGAAGAGCGTAAGAGCACGGGTCTGCAGTCGGTGTTTAAGTCGGTATTTCCGATTTCCGATTTTCGCGAAACGGCCACGCTCGACTTTGTCGAATATCAGATCGGCAACTGGCAGTGCAAATGCGGAAATCTCGAGGGACTGAAATACCTGCGAACTGCGTGTAAGAGTTGCGCGGCCAGCATCAAAGTTGATCCACTGCGACCAGGCCAAACGCTTTGTCACGTTTGCGGCACCTTCAACGCCGTCCGTCCGGAGCTTTGCCCGAACTGCGGCGAGCCGGTCGGCCTCAAGCACAAACATGATCAGCAGGAATGTCAGGAACGCGGCATGAGCTACAGCGTGCCTCTCAAGGTAAAGATCCGGCTGACGGTTTATGACAAAGATCCTGATACGAACGTGAAGTCCATTCGCGACATCAAGGAAGAAGAAGTCTTCTTTGGTGAGATTCCGCTGATGACTGACAACGGCACTTTCATCATCAACGGAACCGAACGTGTGATCGTGTCCCAGCTCCACCGCTCGCCGGGCGTCTTCTTCAAGCGCGGACAGATTTACATTGCCAAGATCATTCCTTACCGCGGCTCCTGGGTCGAGTTTGAGTACGATCAGAAGAACCTGCTGTACGTGCGGGTCGGCAAACGCAAGTTTCTGGCGTCGATCTTTCTGCGGGCGTTGGGTGTGTGGTTGAATTCAAACTTCAACAGCAAATCCTTCGGCAGCGACGGTCTGTTGGAAGATGCCGTAAAGAGCGCTTCCTTCAGAGATGAAGATCTGCTGCGCTCCTTCTACACGGTCGATGAAGTGCACGTCGAAGATGGGCGCTTGATGGTGCAGGTTCCGGAAACGGGAACGACGAACCTGACCGGAATGAAGGTAGATTTCGAGATCAAGGGCCGCGGTCCTGATCCGATTATCCGCCGGGGCAAAGAGATCACCAGGACACAGCTGGAATCTTTGCGCAAGGCGAACATTGGTGAAGTGGAAATCGATCCGGCGCAATTCGAGGGCGCCTGCGCCGTTGCCGACATCGTCAACACCGAAACCGGGGAAGTGATTCTCGAGGCCAATAATGAGATTACCCTGTCCAAGCTCCAGGAAATTACCGAAAGCGGAGTCAAGAGCTTCTCGGTATTCTTTCCCGAACGCGACGACGTGGGAGTGGTTATTTCGCAAACCCTGAAGAAGGACACGATCAGCAAGCCCGTCGACGCCCTGCTGGAGATTTACCGCAAGATGCGCCCTGGTGATCCGCCGACGGTGCAGACCGCCTATCGGCTGCTGGAAGGCATGTTCTTTGACCCGCGCAAGTTCGATTTCTCGCGCGTGGGCCGTTTGAAATTCAACATCAAGATGGGCAAGCCCGAAATGCTCCGGATCGAAGATCCGCTGCTGGCGGCGAGCGACTTCTTTGAAGTCGTGTCTTACGTCTTGAAGATGCGCCGGAACCCGGTCGATGAGCAGAAGAAGCCGATCTACCAGGCTGACGATATCGATCATCTGGGTAATCGTCGCGTCCGGGCCGTGGGCGAGTTGCTGGAAAATCAGTTTCGCATCGGACTCGAGCGCATGGAGCGCGCGATCAAAGAAAAAATGTCGATCCATCAGGAGATGCAGACGACGATGCCGCGCGATCTCATCAATGCCAAGCCGGTCACGGCCGCGGTGCGCGAGTTCTTTGGCTCGTCTCAGTTGTCGCAGTTCATGGATCAGACCAATCCGCTGTCTGAGATTACTCACAAGCGCCGTTTGTCTGCCCTGGGACCTGGCGGGTTAAGCCGGGAACGCGCCGGATTCGAAGTCCGCGACGTGCACCCGACTCACTACGGTCGCATTTGCCCGATCGAGACGCCTGAAGGTCCGAACATCGGATTGATTTCGTCGCTGTCCTGCTATGCGCGCATCAATGAATTCGGTTTCATTGAATCGCCTTATCGGAAAGTTGTCGACGGCAACGTGGTTGAGTTTGTGCGGGTCATCAACGGTGGTGATACGAAGTTCAAGCCCAACGACCATGTGCCACAGGATGACGTCGATAGAGCTAACAAGCGCGTAGGCTCCGGCGAAAAGGCGATTTACGATCCCTTTCCGTTTTATTTGACCGCCTGGGAAGAAGACAAGCACGTCGTCGGTCAGGCCAATATCCAGCTCGACGAAAACAGTTACATCGTCAACGACCGTAACGCAGCGCGTAAGGCCGGCGAATTTATTCTGGCCCAGCGTGACGAGATCGAATTCGTCGACGTCTCGCCGAAGCAGTTGGTCTCCGTGGCCGCGTCGCTGATCCCGTTCCTTGAGAACGATGACGCGAACCGGGCGCTGATGGGTTCGAACATGCAGCGTCAGTCAGTGCCGTTGCTGCGCGCCGAGGCGCCTTACATCGGCACGGGAATGGAAGACGTAACCGCTCGCGACTCAGGTGCGGTGGTGATCGCCAAGCGCGATGGCGTGGTCGATTACACCGATTCTGAACGCATCATCGTCAAAGCGGATCACAATGTGGACGGCACCATTTCGCGCGAAGTGACCGCCGACATTTATACGCTGATCAAATTCAAGCGTTCGAACCAGAACACTTGCATCAACCAGCGCCCGATCGTGCATGTGGGCGAGCGGGTGGCCAAGGGCCAGGTGATCGCCGACGGGCCCTGCACGGATCGCGGCGAACTGGCACTCGGTCGCAACGTTTTGGTCGCGTTCATGCCATGGCGCGGGTACAACTTTGAAGACGCGATTCTGGTTTCCGAGCGGCTGGTGAAAGAGGACTATTACACCTCGATTCACATCGAAGAACTCGAGATCGAAGCCCGCGATACGAAGCTCGGCCCGGAAGAGATTACCCGCGACATCCCCAACGTCGGCGAGAACATGCTGCGCGACCTGGATGAGAGCGGCATCATTCGGATCGGGGCTCAGGTCAAGCCGGGATCTATTCTGGTCGGCAAAGTCACACCCAAGGGCGAGACTCAGTTAACGGCTGAAGAGAAATTGCTGCGCGCCATCTTCGGCGAGAAAGCCGCCGACGTGAAAGATGCGTCGCTGGTTTCACCTCCGGGAATCGACGGCACCGTAGTCGACGTGCAGGTCTTTACCCGCAAAGGTCAGGAGAAAGATCAGCGCTCGCTGTCGATCGAGCAGGGAGAAGAGGAGCGCCTGCGACGCGACCTTGAAGATGAAATTCGCATCCTGCATGAGCAGCGTGACGAGCGCATCTACGAACTGTTCGAAGGCCGCAAGCTCTCGCACGACCTGACCAGCAATCGTGAGGTCGTAATTGCGAAGGGGGTTCCGATTACCCGCGAGATGCTGAAAGCGGTCGAACCCAAAGCTCTGCGCAAAGCCCAGGTGGCCTCGGCCAGGGTCGACGCGGCCAGCGAGGTCAAGGAATACGAAGATCGCACTGAGCGGCAGATCAGGATTCTCTCGGACATTTACGAAGAGAAGATCGCCAAGCTGCGACAGGGCGACGAGCTTTCACCGGGCGTGATCAAGATGGTGAAGGTCTTCATCGCCATGAAGCGCAAACTTTCAGTCGGCGACAAGATGGCCGGTCGCCACGGTAACAAAGGCGTAATCGCGCGCATCCTGCCGGAAGAAGATATGCCTTATCTTCCCGATGGCACGCCGGTCGAGATCGTTCTGAACCCGCTGGGCGTGCCTTCGCGCATGAACGTCGGGCAGATTCTCGAGACGCACCTTGGTTGGGCCGCGCGCGTCCTGGGGATGCACTTCGCGACGCCGGTTTTTGACGGCGCCACCGAAAAGGAGATCAAGCAGAAGCTGGCAGAAGCCGGAGCTCGCGCCCGGGAACTTGGACTGCCTGAGATCGTCAACGAATCCGGCAAGGCCGTGTTGTACGACGGGCTGAGTGGAGACGCTTTCGAGCAGAAGGTGACTGTCGGTTACATCTACATGCTGAAACTTTCGCATCTGGTTGACGACAAGATTCACGCGCGCTCGATTGGGCCGTACTCGTTAATCACCCAGCAGCCGCTGGGCGGCAAGGCGCAGTTTGGTGGTCAGCGTTTCGGAGAAATGGAAGTATGGGCGCTGGAGGCTTATGGCGCCGCGCACATCCTGCAGGAACTGTTGACTGCGAAATCGGACGACGTGGCCGGGCGATCGAAGATCTACGAAGCCATCGTCAAGGGCGAAGCTGATTTCGATCCGGGCTTGCCAGAGTCGTTCAACGTGCTCGTGCGCGAGCTGCAGTCACTTTGCCTTGACGTCGAGCTGATACAAAAGAACGACGACGCTGATGAGCCGATCTCCGAAGCGTTGATTACTTCTGGGATCTGATTGCATCCATTCATAGGTTCTATTGGTCTAATAAGACTATAGGACGTATTTGAAGAAAACTGGAGAACTAAAGTGTTTCGATTCCATCAAGAGAAAACGCAACTCGCACCTGACTTTGAGGCTATTCGCATCTCGCTCGCTTCGCCGGAGAAGATCCGTCAGTGGTCACACGGCGAAGTTACCAAGCCAGAGACGATTAATTACCGGACGTTTAAGCCGGAGCGCGATGGCCTGTTTTGCGCGCGCATCTTCGGCCCGGTAGCCGATTGGGAGTGTCTCTGCGGCAAGTACAAACGCATGAAGCACCGCGGCGTGATTTGCGACAAGTGCGGCGTCGAAGTCACCCAGGCAAAGGTGCGCCGCGAGCGGCTGGGTCATATCGATCTGGCCAGCCCGTGTTCGCACGTCTGGTTCTTCAAGGGCCTGCCTTCGCGCATCGGCCACTTGCTCGACATTCCCCTGCGCGAATTGGAGAAGGTGCTCTACTTCGAATCCTACATCGTCATCGATCCCGGCGAGGTGAAGGAGCTGAAAGAGCGCGAGCTTTTGAGTGACGAGCGCTATCGCGAACTCGCGCGTGATTATCCGGCGCAGTTCGTCGCCAAAATGGGCGCCGAAGCGATCAAAGAGCTGCTGACGATGGTTAACATCGAAGAGCTCGCCGTAGATCTGCGCCGTCGAATGAAGGAAGAAACTTCGCAGCAGAAAAAGCTGAAGTATTCGAAGCGGCTGAAGGTTACGACTTCATTTCTCAAGTCCGGCAATCATCCCGAGTGGATGATTCTCGACGTGATTCCGGTTATTCCGCCCGAGCTGCGGCCACTGGTGCCGCTCGACGGCGGACGCTTTGCGACGTCGGATTTGAACGATCTATATCGCCGCGTCATCAATCGCAACAACCGTCTGAAGAAGTTGATGGAGTTGCGGGCGCCGGAAGTAATCGTGCGCAATGAAAAACGCATGCTGCAGGAAGCCGTCGACGCCCTATTCGACAACGGCCGTCGCGGTCGCGTGTTGCGCGGCGTGAACAATCGTCCGCTTAAGTCTCTTTCCGGAACGCTGAAAGGTAAGCAGGGACGTTTTCGTCAGAATCTGCTCGGGAAGCGCGTTGATTACTCGGGACGATCAGTAATCGTCGTTGGGCCGGAGTTGAAACTGCACCAGTGCGGTTTGCCAAAGAAGATGGCGTTGGAGTTGTTCAAGCCATTCATCTACAACCAGCTCGAAAAACAAGGGCATGCCGCCACGATCAAACAAGCGCGCGAAATGGTCGAGCGGCAAGAGCCGGTCGTCTGGGACATCCTCGAGGAAGTCATTCGCGAGCATCCGGTGCTTTTGAATCGCGCGCCGACGCTGCACCGCCTGGGCATTCAGGCTTTCGAGCCCGTGCTGGTCGAAGGCAAAGCGATCAAGATTCATCCGCTGGTCTGCACGGCTTTCAACGCCGACTTTGACGGCGACCAGATGGCCGTACACATTCCGCTTTCACCGGAAGCGCAGATCGAAGCGGCCGTGCTGATGCTTTCTTCGAACAACATTCTGAGTCCGGCGAGCGGTCAACCGATTGCCGTGCCTTCGCAGGACATCGTGCTCGGCATTTACTACCTGACCCGTGACAGAGAAGGCGCCAAGGGCGAAGGCCGCGTGTTCGCTTCCGGCAATGAGGTGCTGCTGGCGCTCGACGCCAAGGAAGTGACGACGCAGACGCCGATCAAACTTCGCATCAGCGGCGACTTGATCGATCTGACGCAGGAGCACGACTCGCAGGACATTCTGCGGGCCACTGCGCAGGAGAGCATTCGCCGGGTCATTAACACGACCGTCGGTCGCGTGATCTTCAATGACTCGATTCCCGCGGGGTTGCCTTATTTCAACGGCACGCTGCGCAAGAAGGGCCTGCAGTCGCTGGTCAACTATTCGCACATTCGTCTCGGCCACGAGATGACCGTGAAGATGCTTGACGATCTCAAGACCCTCGGTTTCCTGTACGCGACCAAGGCCGGCATCTCGATCGGCATTGACGATCTGGTGACGCCGCCCTCCAAGCCCGAGATTGTCGGCAAGGCCGAGAGAGACGTGATTACCGTCGAGCAGCAGTACCGCGACGGCGTGATCACCAACGGCGAGCGCTATAACAAGGTCATCGCGATCTGGTCGGAAGCAACCGACAAAGTCGCGAAAGAAATGTTCAAGGCGATGGACGATCGCGAAAAAGCGACCAAGGAGATGAACCCGATCCTAATCATGTCGGACTCCGGCGCCCGCGGTTCGGCGCAACAAATTCGCCAGTTGGCGGGCATGCGCGGATTGATGGCGCGGCCGTCGGGTGAAATTATCGAAACGCCGATCCAATCAAACTTCCGCGAAGGCCTGAACGTGTTGCAGTACTTCATCTCGACCCACGGGGCGCGCAAAGGTCTGGCGGACACGGCGCTGAAGACGGCCGACTCGGGCTATCTGACCCGCCGGCTGGTTGACGTGGCGCAGGACGTAATCATCTCGGAACAGGACTGCGGCACGTTAAAGGGAATCTCTTCCGCGGCGATCGTCGAAGGCGGCGAGGAGATCGAGAGCTTGCGCGACCGCATCGTCGGCCGCACGGCGCTCGAAGATGTAATCGATCCGGTAGAAGGCACGGTGATCGTCGAATCCAATCAGGAGATCGACGAAGACCTGGCTGCGGAAATTCAACGTTCAGGCGTGCAGCGCGTGCGCATTCGTTCGGTTCTGACCTGCGAATCGCGACGTGGTTGCTGCATCAAGTGCTATGGACGCAACCTGGCCACGGGCCGGCCCGTGGATATCGGCGAGGCTGTCGGCGTGATTGCCGCGCAGTCCATCGGCGAGCCGGGCACGCAGCTCACCATGCGCACTTTCCACATCGGTGGCACGGCGCGACTGGAAGAGTCTTCCAAGCACGAAGCGCGCGTCGAAGGCAAGATCAAGTACATCGATCTGCAAACTGTCAAGAGCCGCAAGGGCGAGCGCGTGGCAATGAATCGCAACGGTGCTTTGACGATCACCGATGAGCGCAGCCGCGAAGTCGCGCGATATCAAATCGTCTATGGCGCCCACATCCTGGTTGAAGACGGCGATCTGGTCGCCCAGGACCAGTTGCTGGCGACCTGGGATCCGTTCACCTTCGCGATCCTTACCGAAGTCGGCGGACGCGTGAAGTTCCAGGACCTGAAGGAAGGCGTTACGTTTGAAGAAGAAACCGATCAGGTCACCGGTTTGTCGCACATGGTGGTCAAGGACTCGCCGGACGAGAAGAAACAGCCGCGTCTCGAGGTTCGCAACACCAGCAACAAGGTGCTGAAGACTTACCAGATGCCGGTGCGCGCGAACCTGATGGTCAACGACGTCGAGGAAGTGGAGCCGGGCGATGTGATCGCCAAGATTCCGCGCGAAACGACGAAGACAAAGGACATTACCGGTGGTTTGCCGCGCGTCGTCGAGCTGTTCGAAGCTCGCCGGCCAGGCGAAGCGGCGGTCATGTCGGAAATAGACGGCACGGTCAAGCTTGGTCCGATCTCGAAGGGCAAGCGCAAACTGATCATTACCGGCGACGACGGTGAAGAGCGCGAGTATGACATCCCGCGTGGTACGCACATCAACGTGCAGGAAGGCGATCGCGTCCGCGCCGGCGAGGCGTTGCAGGACGGACCTCTGAACCCGCATGACATTCTGCGCGTGCTCGGCATGAACCGTCTACAGGAGTATCTGACCAACGAAATCCAGGAGGTCTATCGTCTGCAGGGCGTGAACATCAACGATAAGCACATCGAGGTAATCGTGCGTCAGATGTTGCGGTGGGTGAAGATCAAGGAAGTCGGCGACACCGAGTTCCTGCTGGAAGAGCAAGTCGATCGCTTCCGGTTCCAGGACGAGAACGAACGAGTGCGTAGCGAGAAGGGTGAAGTCTCATCGGCTGAACCTTTGCTGTTAGGCATCACCAAGGCTTCGCTCTCAACCGATTCGTTCATCTCGGCGGCATCGTTCCAGGAAACGACGCGCGTGCTCACAGAGGCAGCCATTTCGGGACGCATAGATTATCTGCGCGGTCTGAAAGAGAACGTGATCATGGGCCGTTTGATTCCCGCCGGCACCGGCATGGAGTACTACCGCAACGTTGATATCGAGCGGGACGAAACGATCGGCGAATCTCAGCGCGAAGAAATCGAGGATCTGCCGGAAATTCTCGGTGGAACGGAATTGCCTATGCCTGAGCCGCATGCAGCAGTGCCGGCGACGGTCAGCGAATCCGAGTCTGAAGATGCACTCGAAGTTGTCGAGGTCGAGGGCGAATAAGCTCTGCCTCAGCTTCATCGAATGCCACTCGTAGAACACCCGCCGCGCTGGCGGGTGTTTTGCTTTTGGTCAGCGGCATGATTCCTTCGCAGGCAGGATGAACTTATTGCTGGGAGCGCGGACGTCCCGTCCGCCCAGCGAACGAAGTTCGCTCATGTCTTTGGCTAACCTCAGCCATAACCTGAAACAAAAACGCCTTTCGCGCTTCGCGCTCAGTGCGGACGAGACGTCCGCGCTCCCAGCGAAAAGGAGACTGGCCCTGACGGTCAGGCTAATGCCCCATCTGGGCCAAGACGCTCCATTTCTCCTGCCTCAAAACAAAACTCTAGCGCGCTGAGGCCTGATTTCGGTAGAATGCCTGAGGCGAGCAAGTTCCGCCCTCCTCCTTCAGGCTATCAGCGGAGTGATCAAATTCTTCCGGGGTCAATCTGACCGGCGGTGTTCCTGGATCAGACGTACTTGTCTCTGCTTATCCAGCTGCTCACGTTGATCCTCGATCCGATGAACTCATTCGGGTCACTTTCTAACTCGTCTTTAATGCGTTAACACGACAGTCATATTGCTTGTTGTTCGCGCTGCTCTCGGTAGGTAGAATCAAAATGCTCCGGCCCTCCCGCGTAGGACCTCCCGCATAGGAATTGAGCAAGACCACAAAATTTTGTAAGGAGATTAAGTACCCCCTTTGAATATTCGTATACTGTTCCCTCGCTTGCTCATCGGTTGCTTCGCTTTATGCGTAACCGGGAGCATGGCTGCCCAGAGTAGCGAAGCCGATTCGCGCCAAACCCGCACCGCCCTTGATCCGAACGGCGCCACGCGATTGGAAACGGAAATCGCAGCGCCAACCCTGGGCGAAGAGCGCCGGCCGCGCATAGTCGGTTCTGTCCCCTCGACCCGTCCCGAACCTATGGTAGCTGGCCGTTTTGATCGGCTCTTGTTGACGGCGATTGAATCGCACTTGGGTTCGTCTTACCACTTCAACACCACTGGCCCGGAGACGTTCGATTGTTCAGGTCTTGTCTGGCGCACCTTCCAGGAGGCCGGCATCAGCTTTACTCGCGGCCCGGCGCGTTCATACTGGGCGACCTTTGCGCCCGCGACGAAGGCGGAAGAGAGCAAGTTCGGCACGCTGGTTTTCTTCAGCGGGTTAACGCACGTTGGGATCGTGGCCGATGAAAAAGGTTTCTATCATTCTTCGCGGCACCACGGCGTCGTCTATTCACCTTTCGATGAGTACTGGCTGTCGCGCATCGACGGCTTTCGCCGCGTCCCGCTTGAGTCAATGCCTGCTCCGGCCGCGAAGGCAAAACCGCGCGTTGCCAAGCCCGCGACCAAAGCGCTGGACGTGGAAGCAGGCAACGAGCCATAACGAACGTGATCACGGAAGTAACAAAGGCCGCACCGGATGATTCCGCTGCGGCCTTCTTGGTTTTGTAGTAAGGAATTGTTAACCGGCGGCATCCCGCTTTGACGCTACCACCGTGCCGGCCGGCAAATCGCCAATGCGTTGCTTCCGCGTAGAGGAGATGATCGCTATGCCCGCCGGAATGCCGCCGAGCAAAATAGGATTTGCTTCCAAAAGACGCGCTAAGGTTCGAATCAGGTGACTCTTCAATTCACCACGGGTGCCATCGATATTGCGGACAACAAGACCCTGCATAAATTTCCCCGGCGTGCGCGACCAGAGCCATTCGAAGACGAAGAAGTAGAACAGGTAGGTAAAGCACAAGACCGTGCCGCCCACAATCGAACTGTCGGTATGGACCAGGCCAACCGTCAAGACTGAGATTAGACACGCGCACAAGTTGTCAATTATGAACGCGATGATCCTCGCCTTGCCGGCGTCGCCGATCAAATCCATTTGTGTGCTCAGAGGAATCGACTGAGGTGGATCCGGGCTAACTCCTGGTCACAAACCCGGAATGGCGTTCTTTATCGGGCTTTTCCCACACGGCGATAATCTTTTCGATCGCGATGTAGCAAACTTCGCCATCAACATCCTGCAAATGCAGGACTCCGTTTTCCACCTTGGCCACGTCGCCACGCAGGCTTGAAGTGGCGCCACAGAAGACGTCGATCCTGCGGCCGGTGAGCGTTTTCAAGAATTCTTCCATCGCGTTTTACTCGTCGCCGTTGCGAAATGTGATTTGTACCAACGGCACTACCGTTTCGTCACCCTGTTGCACCCGCTCAAATTGCAGCAGGTCATAGTAGGCGCACCGCACCCGCGCCGGAAATTCGCGGCAGACCAATGGCCGCGCGTGATAGATCGTGCACTGGCGCGTCTCCGGATTAAGGAATTTGCAGGCCTTGCCGAAAATCGGATCAGCCTTGCGCCGCAGTATTTGTTCACCTTGCCAGGTAGTGGTGAATCGTTTCTGAGCCGTCGCCACATCAACGCCGAAATGTTTCGCCAGCCGTTGGATGTCGCGCTTGGTGACCTGCACTCGCTCGTATATCGAGCAGCAATAGGCTGGACACTTCGTACAATCGTAGTAGCTTCGTTCCGCTTCGGTAGTTGCCATCCCTGGTTCGCTCGTTATCGTCTGATTGATTTTCGGTATTCACTCAGCAGCAGCTTCATGAACTCTTCACGACGTTGATAGAGTCGGCGAGGCTGCCGGGGCTTTCGTTTCGCTAAAGCATACGCTGTGATGATGGGCAGCGCCACTGTCGAGTCGAGGTAACACACCACCGCGTCAGGTAAGCGATCGGGATCGATCTTGCCCCAGGACACTGCTTCGCCCGGAGTGGCGCCCGAAAGTCCACCGGTGTCGGGTCGCGCGTCGGTGACCTGGAGAAAGTAATCGTGGCCGCGCTCGTCGATCCCCAGGACTTCCTGGATCTGCGGTTCAGTCTGCAGCGCGAAGTTCTTTGGCGACCCGCCACCGAGGATGAAGATGGCCGAGCGGCCGCCCTTCTGGCCGCGCTTGCGTTTGCCGTCGTGAATCAATCCGCGCTTCGCGGCCAGCACAATCGACGCGGTCTCGTTCACGTCCAGCGAAGGATCAAAGGCCAGCTTGTTTCCCTGTAAAGATTTGGCCGCGACGTTCATGCCGATCGATGAATCGCCGGGAGAAGAGGTATAAAGCGGTACCGAATACTCATGCGCCGCGGCGAGCAGAGATTTGTTCTTCAATCCCAGTTTGCGCTCGCGTTCCCAGACGTATCGCCCCGCCAGATAATGAAACTCGGCCGTCGACATGGGACGCTGAAACTCGGGCGCTTCAATCACGCGGCGAAAGAACGCGTCGGTATCGAGCAGCACCGAGTAGTCGAAAAAGATGTCATAGATCCGCACGACCTCTTCGTCGCGGAGGACGATGTCGGAAGTCTGCGCATTGCCTTCGTGCATCGCCAGGCCGATGCCGAAATGCGTGTCGTGGTAAAAATTGGCGCCCGTCGAAATGATCCAATCGATAAAGCCGGCTTTGATCAGCGGAATCAGCGCCGACATGCCGAGCCCGGCGGGCGTCAACGCCCCGGTCAGCGTCACCCCGACAGTAACGTCGGGCTCGAGCATTTTCCGGGTGAAGAGCCAGCACGCTTCGCGCAGACGCGCCGCGTTGTAAGCCAGGAATGTGTTGTCGACCAGATCGACAAGTTTGGTAGCGCCGGTGATCGCTTTGGGATCGATCCGCCGGCCGCGCAGAAATTTGCTTTGCTTTTTCGCCAAGACCCTTTTGGACTCTAGGGGAATTGATTTGAAATTATCGAACGTGAAGAAAGATAGTCGGCGAGTCAGCGGGCGTTGTCAACCGCAGACAAGGCAAACAAAAGGGATCCACAAAATCACACGAAGTCTCACTAAGCAATTTCGGGTGGTTTCGTGTGGTTTCGTGGATCGTCTCATCCCATTGGGCAGAAGGAGAGAGACAAGACGAGTACGCTAAGGCTTATTCGACTGAGTTTGTGCAGTGGCGAGTTTTTCCAGACACTGACGACAGAGACAACTGCGGTAAAGCGATCGCAACTCAGCGCGCGCCTCATCGCTCAATTTGAGCTCAGAGCACCAGCACCCACTAAGTTTTGCTCCACAGGTGAAAGGACCGCCGCAGGCTTCGCACACAGACGGGTCGTGCAGAACAGGCAAAACGATCCGGGCAAGTGCTCTTAGTTTCATCTTCACCTGTGCGCGGCCGCCTCGTCCGTCGCCTGGGCCCGCTGCAGCTTCAAACGCCCAATGCGCCTTTCGTCCGCGGCCAAAACTTCAACCTCGAGACCCCGAAAAGTCATGCGCGCGCCCGCACGCGGTACACTGCCCTGGAAGGCGATTACCAAGCCGGCAATCGTCGTGAAATCGTCGGCTTCGATTTCCATGCCGAACAGGCGCTCGATTTTTCCAATCTCAGTGCTGCCCAGCACTTCGTAAACACCGTCGCCGGCGGCAACGATCTCTTCCGGCGCTTCGCCGCTGATGTCTTCGTCTTCGATTTCACCCACGATCTCTTCCAGGATGTCTTCGACGGTCACCAGGCCGGCGATGCCGCCGTACTCATCTATCACCATCGCCAGGTAGGCGTGCGCTTTTTGCATTTCTTCCAACAGCCGGGCCAAAGGTTTCGTCTCCGGAATGAAATAGACCGGCCGCACGAATGACGCTATCGGAGCGTCGGCCTGGTCTTTTGCCCAGCAATGCAGGAGGTCGCGGACATAGATAAGACCTTCGACGTTGTCGATTTGATCGCGAAAGACGGGCAGCCGTGAATGTTTCGTTTCCAGCATTACATCGCAGGCCTCGCGAGCTGTCGCGGTGTTCGGCAGCGCTATGATCGCCGTACGCGGCGTCATGACTTCGCCCACTGACTTGTCCCCGAACTCGAAAACCGAATGGATCAGTTCGCGTTCCTCTTCTTCGATGATGCCTTCAGCTTCGCCGACTTCGATTAGCGCCTGGATGTCGTCGTCGTTGTCCTCATCTGCTGGATCGCCGTTAGCTTCTTCCAGCTCTTCCTGCTGCCGCAGACGGTCGAACGAGCGATGCCAGGGCTCAGCCGCGAAGGCCAGCAGGCGATAGAACGGCCTGAGGATCGGCAAGAGCCGCAGCAGCTTTCCCTCCGGGTTCCGCAAAGAGATCATCCGTGGAATGAACTGGCGAAAAATTCCCGCCAGCACCAGACCCGCAGCCAGCGAAATAAACAGGGCCACGCTGTTGGCCGAAAACCATTGCAGCGAAAGTGAAATGTAAGTGACCAGGACCGAGAAAACCACCAGCAGAATTTGGATCGCGGCCGAGAGCGTGAAGCTGAAGCGGGCCCGATTTTCCAGAATCTCTTTGAGCAACGGCGCGTAGCGCGCGTTCGGATGCTCTTCGGCTTCAGCGGCCAGCCTTCTGAGCCCGACGTCGCTTAACTGGCCGAACGCCATGTCAACGGCGGCGAGAAAGGTCAGTGCCACAAGCAGGAAAAAACTGATGGCTAATTCAATTTCCATAGAGGCGACTGTGTCCGACAAACTTCAGTTTGTCGATCCCTGGTGCAAACTCTCCGTCTGTTTAGAGTCGGGCTATTGCCCGACCAGGCGGGCGGTAGCCCGCTTCTAAACGTGACGACGAACTGAGGTTTGTCGAACATCGAGATTATATTCCAAGACGCTTGCGAAGTCTCAATTCCAGCCGGTTCATTTCACCGCGATCCGTTTCGTGATCATAGCCCGACAAATGCAGCAACCCGTGCAGGATCAATTGCGACACTTCGTGCTCAAGACTTAGCCCGTGTTCTTTGGCCTGACGGGTTGCCTGCTCAATTGAAACCACCACGTCGCCCAGACTCAAGCCTGCCACTTTTTCAAATTCGCTCTGCTCAGCGGGAAACGACAGCACGTCGGTCGTTGCCCGTTTGCCGCGCCACATCCGATTGAGCTCGCGCATGGCGCGGTCTGAAACAAAAGCGACGGTCACCCCGCTCGCAGCAACAGGCAGAGCTCGCGAGGCCGCCGTTGCGAACACCTGCCAGCGCTCGCAGTTAATCGGTAGCTTGCGTTGGCGGTTAACTACTTCGATCATTGCCAATTTCCGATTGCCCATTGCCGATATCAATTAACCAAAGGAACGGTCGATTTGATGCTGAGCCGCTCGCCGGATTTCCAATCGGCAATCGGCAATCTCAAATCGGCAATGCTCTAAATCTCGCTCTTCTTTGTATGCGACTCGTAGGCCTTGATGATCATCTGCACCAGCTTGTGCCGCACCACGTCTTTGTCGGTAAAGTAGATGAAGTCGATGCCATCGATGCCGGCCAACACGCGTTCAGCTTCTACCAGTCCGCTGCGTTTGCCGTGGGGCAGGTCGATCTGGGTTACGTCGCCGGTGATCACCGCCTTCGAGCCGAATCCGATCCGCGTCAGAAACATCTTCATCTGTTCGCTGGTCGTGTTCTGTGCTTCGTCGAGGATCACAAAAGCGTCTGAGAGCGTACGCCCGCGCATGAACGCCAGCGGCGCTATTTCGATCACGCGCTTTTCCAGCAGGCGGGTCACCCGCTCGTAGTCAACGAGGTCAAACAGCGCATCGTAGAGCGGCCTCAGGTAAGGATCTATCTTCTCCTGCAAATCTCCGGGAAGGAAACCAAGTTTTTCTCCGGCTTCAACCGCCGGGCGCGCCAGCACGATGCGGTTCACTTGTTTTTGCACCAGCGCCTGCACGGCCATCGCCACTCCGAGATACGTCTTGCCGGTGCCCGCGGGGCCAATTCCAAACACGATGTCTTTTTGTTGGATCGTCTCGATGTAGCGCCGTTGCATCGCCGATTTCGGCGCGACCTGTTTCTTGCCGGCCGGACTGAAACGCGATCGGGTGAAGTAGTCGCGCAGGCTGTAGGCGCGGTCTTCGGTGATTTGCGCGAAGGCTTCGCGCAGCTCTTTGTCGGTGAACTGCCGGCCTTCGGCAAACAAGGCAGAGAAGTCTTCCAGAATCCGCTCGACGGTTTCGACGTCTTTCGGATCTCCGTCAACCTTAAGGTTGTGGCCGCGCCCGTTGATCCGAACATCGAGCAGCGACTCGAGGTATTTAATGTTCTGGTCGTGAACGCCGAAAAGCGTTTCCAGTCCCCGTGGTGGAAGCTCGATTTGCTTCAACTGATGAAAATATCTCCTGGATAAGCAGTAGCTTGATTGCGGGTGTGAGCTGGCGGATTGCTCTTTTGCATAAGTGCGTATCGGACGCTACTACACGGTAACTACGTTGTCAATTCTGGCTGTGGCGGCTGCTTGAGGGCTGGAATTGTCGTCGACTTTCAAAGGGAAGCAAGCGAGGAGACTCGCTGGAATCGCCCGGGACTTGGCTACGCACGCGCCGGCAAGGTTGAGGCATCAAAGTGCCTGCGATATAGTCTCACTCAGGATTTCTGCGGAGGGGTCGCATAATTGGTAGTGCAGCGGTCTTGAAAACCGCCGTCCGCAAGGATATGCAGGTTCGAGTCCTGTCCCCTCCGCCATTTCTTTTGAAGAACTTAGCTCTTGCCATACGCTCGCTACCCTTCCGTTCCAGTAGCGAGTTGGCGCGATTTTGGCGCGCTGCTGGCGTTCGCGGTCACCAATCGAAGCGGCAAAGGCAAACAAACGATTCGCCAGGCTGGCGTGATGGCGGCTCTGTAGGATACGAATGCCGGACCTCAACTACAAAGCTGACGCCGTTGTGATCGGAGGCGGGCTTGCGGGGATCGCGACGGCGCTTGAGTTGCTCGATCAGAACAAGAGCGTTGTCTTGATCGAGCGAGCGGGCGCAGAGAAGTTCGGCGGGCTCGCGCGCGTGTCGTTCGGCGGAGTCTTCGTGGTCGGCTCGCCCGAGCAAAAGCGTGCGGGCGTTAAGGACAGCGTCGATCTTGCGCTGCGAGATTGGATCGCGTACGGCGAACTGGGCGAGAACGATGTCTGGCCTCGCCGCTGGGCGGAGGCTTACATCGCTCAGTCCCTCGACATGGTCAGGCGCTGGCTGTACCAGCACAGCGTCACCTTTTTCCCGGTGCTCAACTGGGCCGAGCGCGGTCTGGATCAGCCCGGAAACTCGGTCCCGCGCTTTCACATTGTCTGGGGCACGGGACAGGAACTTGTGCTCGGACTGCTCAAGCATCTCTACGCCCATAAGAATCGCAACCAGCTGGCGCTGCACTTTCAGCATCGAGTCACCGGTCTCATTCAGACCGGCGGCCGTTTTACCGGCTGCGCGGGCATCGATGAAGGCTCAGGCCGGGAGTTCACCGCTACCGGCGAATGTGTAGTGATCGCCGCCGGCGGCATCGCCGGCAATCTCGAGATGGTGCGCAGGCATTGGTACAAGCCATGGGGCGAGCCGCCAGAGCATTTGTTGAACGGCTCGGATCCAACGGCGGACGGCGCGATGCTGGAAGCCGTCCGCGAGCACGGCGGCAATATTACTCACCTCGAAAAGATGTGGAACTACGCCGCTGGAGTTCATCACTGGAAGCCTCAGCACGAGTTGCACGGACTCTCGCTGGTGCCGCCCAAGTCCGCGCTGTGGGTGAACTACGAAGGACGGCGGATGGGACCGCCCGCGATGGTGACGGGATTCGACACGCGCTATCTGGTCGAGACGATCTGCAAGCAGAAGAATAAGTATTCGTGGCAGGTGCTGAACTGGAAGATTGCGAAGAAAGAATTCGCCGTGTCGGGCTCGGAGTTCAATCCGGCGATCCGCGACAAGAAACGGATCAAGCTCCTGCTCAGTCTGCTGCTGGGAAATCCCGGTCTGGTGCGCGAGTTCATCGACAACTGCCCGGACTTCGTGACCGCGAACTCGGTGGCCGAGCTGGCCGGGAAGATGAACGCGCTGACAGAAACGGCCGGCGTAGACGCGACGCTGCTCGCTGAAGAGATTCGGCTCTATGATGATCAGATCGATCGCGGGCCCGCATTTCACAACGACGATCAATTGAGGCGAATCGCACACGCGCGCCAATACAGAGGCGATCGCGTGCGCACCTGCAAGTTCGCGAAGATCGACGATGCGAGGGCACGTCCGCTGATCGCCATTCGTGAGTTCATCCTCTCGCGCAAGAGCCTCGGCGGGATTCAGACCGATCTCAGTTCGCGCGTGCTGGACACGAAAGGCGAAGTCCTGCCGGGGCTCTACGCGGTAGGTGAGGCCGCGGGCTTTGGCGGCGGGGGCATTCACGGCCTGCGTTCACTCGAGGGGACGTTTCTCGGAGGCTGCATCTTCAGCGGACGACTGGCAGGTCAGGCAATTGCGAAAGGGGTAGGATAGACTTTAGGAAGTTCTGATCAAGCCCTTTCGGCGCGTAGCGTCGGTATGAATTTAGCCCGGCCTTTCAAGGCCGGGAAAGGTCAACGAGGTGTTCCGTCGCGTAGCGACGCCTGAAACTAGCTGGATTCAATCGTCGCTACGCGACGAGAGCAGACAACAACCTGATCCCGGCGTTGAAACGCCGGGCTAAATTCATACCGACACTACGCGCCGAAAACACTTGTTCAGAGTTTCCTTTAGTCTATCTCCGTTGGCCCGCGAAGTTGGGTGATCGTTGACACACAGACTAAAGTCTATGCTACTTCGGAGAACCTGATGAAAAAAACAGGCGCGTGGCTGGCCGTCTATGCGCTCGAGCAGATCGGCGTGAAGCACACCTTCGGCATTCCGGGGGTGCACAACACCGAGCTGTATGACGAGCTAAACAAGTCCGAAAAGATCACTCCCGTACTCGTCACTCACGAAGGCTGTGGCGCGTTCATGGCCGATGCCATCAGCCGTACGAGCGATGCGATCGGTTGTCTGGCCATCGTTCCCGCCGCCGGCATGACTCACGCGATGAGCGGTATAGGCGAGGCTTATTTGGACGGCGTCCCGATGCTCGTGATCTCGGGCGGCATTCGCCGCGACTCGGGAAGGCATTATCAGCTTCACGAGATAGATCAACAGCGGATACTCGAAGGAATCACCAAGGCTGCATTCCTGGTTCGCACGCACGACGAAGTCATCCCAACCATCTATCGCGCTTACGAGATCGCGACTTCGGGTGAGCCCGGACCCGCATTCGTAGAATTGTCGGGCGACGTCCAACTCTTCTCGGGAGAAGTGAGCGAGTTGCCCGCCTATCAACGAGAGTGGAAGCCTCCGGTAGTCGATCGCGAGCAGATCAGCGAAGCGGCGGGCCTCATCAAGTCAGCGAAGAAGGCGGGAGTGTACGCCGGTTGGGGCGCGCGCGAAGCGACCGCTGAGGCGATTGAGCTCGCGGAGTTACTCGGGGCTCCGGTCGCGACGACGCTTCAGGGATTGAGCGTGTTTCCGGCGAATCACCCTCTGCACGCGGGGATGGGATTCGGTCCGTCGGCTGTTCCCGCCGCCCGCAGAGCCTTCGAAGGTTGCGATTGTTTGATCGCCGTTGGAGTGCGCTTCGCAGAGCTGGCGACTGGCAGCTACGGAATGACGATCCCGGAGAACTTGATTCACATCGACATCAATCCGCAAGTCTTCAACAAGAATTATCCGGCCAGAGTTGCAATCGAAGCGGACGCGAGCAATGCGCTGCGCATGTTGATCGATGAGCTCAAACAAACCGGCGTGCGGCCGGCCGGCGGGACGCAAGTGAAGCAAACGATCAAATCAGAAAAAGACGCCTTCTTTCGTTCGTGGACCGAGAAGACCAACGAGAGTCGCGTCAGCCCCGGTATTTTCTTCCGCGAGTTGCGCGCGCGGCTCGACGACGACGCCTATGTTGTAGTCGACGACGGCAATCACACTTTTCTCGCCGCCGAGTTATTCGCGGTTCATCAGTCGAAGCATTTCATCTCGCCGACGGACTTCAACTGCATGGGCTACTGCGTGCCCGCGACGGTTGGCGTGAAGCTGACTCATCCCGATAAGCAGGTGGTCGGCATTGTCGGCGACGGGGGCTTTCTGATGACCGGACTCGAGATCATTACGGCTGCGCGGCTGGGGCTCGGCGCGATCTTCTGTGTCTTCAACGACGGCGAGCTGGCGCAGATTTCTCAGCTGCAGACGGTTCCGCTCAATCGCAAGACGTGCACGGTGCTCGGCGAGTTGAAGGTCGACGGCATCGCAACTGCGACGGGCGCGGCGTACTTGAGAATGCAAAACGATCTGGGTGCGGGAACGGTCCTCGACGAGGCCCTGCAGATTTCTCGAGGAGGCCGGCCCGTGATCGTGGATGTGAATATCGATTACAGCCGCAAGAGCGAGTTCACCAAAGGGATCGTGAAAGTAAGCCTCGGCCGCTTCCCGTTTGATCAGAAACTGCGCTTCATCGGGCGGGCGATCAAACGGCACGTGCTGGGGTAGCAACTGTTGGCTACGGCTTCTTTTCGGGGGCACTAAACCCCGGACACGCGCTCTTCGGATCGTCGGTATTCGCTTTGCACTTTTCCGTGGGAGTCACTGAAGCGAGCCCCAGCCGCGACTTGAGCTCAGTAAAGGGAAACCACGCAGTCTTGTCAGAAACACTGCACTGCGATTTATCAGGGTGCCGGCAGACGTCGATGGCATAAATCGGATGAATCTCCCACAAGGCCAATCGCTCAAAATCCTTCGCATTGTCTCTGGCCGGATTAGATCCGGCCTTTCCATCTTTGGTGCAGGCCACGTGGCTGCCGTCAAAGAACAACTGACCTGAGATCTTCACCGGATGCGTTTTGAGGAAGCCGGCGTAGTCAGGCGAGTCGAATAGGTCCCACGCCGGCGGCCGGTAATGGGGAATGATCTCGGCTACGATGGTATTGCATAACGCAGTTTCGTTCGGGTCCTCAGCCAGGGTGATATGAATATCGTTATACGCGCAGCCAAGCAGATTGCACTGAACGCTCTCGCCATTGCCTTTCGTTAGTGGGTTGTCCTTATCAACATTCGAATGTCGCGCATCCAGGACGAAACCGACGAACGTCACCGTTTTACCTTCGCCGAGCCTGGTGCCGTCGTTAAGCGTAATTATGTCTGCAAGTTTTGTCCGGCTCGGTGGCGGTTCGCCTTTGGGAATGCTGGGCTCGTTGTTACTGGCTTCGCCCAGTGCGGCAAACGTCTTCAATGTTACCGGCATGATGTTGGTTACCGGAGCGCAGAAATTATTCTTCATCGCATTCTGCTGGTCGTTAACCGGGCTCTTGTGACAGCCGGTGTTGCCGCAAAGAAAATCTATTCGCTGTGGCTTGTTGGTGAAGGGTTTGAGCTGGAGCGGAAGAGGCTGGTTGCACGTATTGAACTTCAGCTGCTGTGCGTAGCCGGAGGCCGGTAGCAAAAGGAGTGCGAGCGTCAACCCGGCAAAACGAAATAAGATGTGTGATTGCATTTCTTTCTACCTGTAATTACTTTTGCGGTGAATCCTATAACGATTGCCATGGCAGGGCAAGGGTCATGACTATGGGTCCGATAGGTCCGATAGGCCCAATGGTCGAGTATTCCGGACTTGCGATGAATTCGCGTACAGGCTAGGCTAGGGCCGTCACTGAGTGATGATTCATTCAGTTAATCGTATGCCCCGAAAGAGTCCACGAAACGGAGCTTCAGGAAAGCGCGAATCGATCCTGCGCGCCGCCACGCGCGTCTTTGCGCGCAACGGCTATTTCAATTCCAAAGTTGCAGACATCGCCCGCGCAGCCGATGTCGCCGACGGCACCGTCTATCTTTATTTCAAGAGCAAAGAAGAAATTCTGCATTCCATCTTTGATCAGAACATGGCCGAGGCTATTGCCGCCGGCCGGGTGCTGATCGAAAAGCTTCGCGATCCGAGCGAGAAGCTGCGCCGCATTGCCATGCTTCATCTTGAGCGCCTGGGCGCCGATCGCAACCTGGCAATTGTTTTCCAGGTTGAGCTGCGCGGTTCGACAAAGTTCATGCGAGAGTTTTCTGCGGCGGGCTTCGCTGAGTACCTCGGATTGCTGCGTAAGACGTTTGAAGAAGGACAGCGTTCCGGCGTCTTTCGCAAGGACTTGAGCGCCAAGCTGGTTTCGAAGATTCTCTTCGGGGCCCTCGATGAAATGGCTACGAACTGGATCATCTCAAAACGCAAATACAAGCTCGAGCCGATGGCTGAGGTAGTCATGGATGTTTTCCTTAACGGAGTCAGCGCCTCGTGAGCACAATCCGACAACCTCAGGTCGAACCAAGCCGCCGGGCGCCGCTCCGTGAACCACTCACTGTCGACGAACCAAAGACGCTGGTCGAAGTCTATGAGGGCGCGGCGCGCTTTCACCCCAAGCCGGACACTCTGAACTACAAAAGCGATGGGGCATGGTGCCCGGTTTCCGCGGATGAAATGCTGAGGCGCGCCCGCTGGATCGCGCTGGGTCTGTATTCGCTGGGGATACGCAAGGGCGATCGGGTGGCTCTGCTTTCTGAAAGTCGCGTGGAGTGGGTGCTGGCCGATCAAGGCTGTATCTTTGCCGGAGCAGTTTCGGTTCCGGTTTATCCCACGCTGACACCGCCGCAAGTCGAATACATCCTGAAGGATTGCGGCGCGCGAGCATTGCTGGTGTCGACACCAGCGAAAGTCGCAGAGGTTGAAAGCGTGGTGCACGAATGCGCGGCAATTGAAAACATGGTGGTGTTCGACTCAGATGGATTGACCGTGGCAAATGCTCTGAGCCTGGTCGAACTTGAAGCCCGCGGGCGCGCGCTTGAAATTGAACGGCCAGAGTTGTCTGCTGAACTGGCCCACGCCGCCGTCCCTGAGGACCTCGCCACGATCATCTATACCTCGGGTACTACCGGCGAGCCGAAGGGCGTGATGCTGACCCATGCGAACATGGTTTCGAATCTGATCGATTCATCGAAGCATCTGGCTTTCGACGAGCGGGATTCGGCGCTTTCGGTGTTGCCGCTTTCGCACATCTTCGAGCGGCAGGCGATGAACATGTATCTGCATCACGGCATGAGCGTTTATTTTGGCGAAGCGCTGGAAAAAATTGGTGCCAATTTATGCGAAGTGCATCCGACTGCTTTCGTCGGCGTGCCACGTATCTATGAAAAGATTCTGGCGCGCGTCCAGGAACGTGCCTTGGCAAGAGGAAAGCTGAACGGCGCTCTGTGCAACTGGGCGATCGAAATTGGAAAGCAGTGGGCCCAACGGCAGGCCAGGTCTCAGCCGATTCCGCTTTGGCTGGCCTTGCGGCACAAGCTCGCCGACGCGCCGGTCTATGCGAAGTGGCGCAAAGCGATGGGCGGCCACATTCGGATCTTCGTATCCGGCGGAGCGTCGCTATCAAACGACGTGGCGCTCTCTTTCCTGGGCGCAGGCTTGTCGATCGTGCAAGGTTATGGGTTGACCGAAACGTCGCCGGTAATCACGGCCGGCCGGCTCGAGGACAATCGTATCGGCACAGTCGGGAAACCGATACCAAATGTCGAAGTGCGGATTGCTTCTGACGGCGAGATCGAAACACGCGGGCCGCATGTGATGCGCGGGTACTGGAACAAACCTGAGGAAACGCGCGCGGTCTTCACCGATGATGGCTGGTTCAAAACCGGGGACATCGGCAATCTTGATTCGGACGGATACTTGACGATCACGGATCGAAAAAAGGAGCTGCTGAAAACTTCCGGCGGCAAATACATTGCACCCCAGCCGATCGAGCAATTGATCAAAAGCTCGCGCTTCGTCAATCAGGTTGTGGTAATCGGCAGCGACCGCAAGTTCGCGTCCGCCCTGCTTGTGCCTGACTGGGACCAGTTGGAGGCCTATGCCAAACTAAAAGGTCTGAAACTGAGCACGCGGGAAGAATTCTGCCGGCACCCGCGAATTATCGACTTGTTTGAGCGACAGATTGCCGCGCGCACCCAGAATCTGGCGCAGTTCGAGAAAATCAAACGCATTGCCCTGCTTGATCGGGAATTGACGGTCGAAGGCGACGAACTGACTCCGACGCTGAAAGTGAAGCGGCGAGTGATTGATGAAAAGTATCGTGACGTGATCGATCGGATTTATGCCGAAGGCCCACGACCAGATACGACAACCCGAAGGAAGCTCTGAAGAAGTTGGTGACGGGAGAATTTGGGATTGCCGTGCAGTGGGCGGTTCCCTGAGCTAAGGCCCAAAGGGCCGGCATGTAATAGCCACGCCCGTAAGGGCGTGGTCGCGATCGTTTTGATCAGTCTTGAGGCCCGAAGGGCCGGAACCTTCTGCCATGCGATGTCATCACTCATCGCTTTGTGTCGCACCTTCGGCGCTCATTCCTCTGGACAGGCTTCTGATCCACGCCCTTACGGGCGTGGCTATTGACTGACGGCCCTTCGGGCCTGCAATGTCAGGGAATCGGCGTACAGAATTCCTCGAAGGGCTCCTACTTTCGCAAACTTGTTGAGAGATTCCTGAAGGAGGCCGAGATGGCCATCGTTCACGGATCGTCGCGCAGCTTGATCTCGAACGCCGCCAAAACCCGCTCCGCGGTTTCGCGCGCGGCTTGCTTCAAAGCATATTCGGAATACGTCGGATTGTTGCGTGAAGAGGTGGGGCTGGAAACTCCGCCCCGGCCCGACTGATAGATCTGGTGATGACTGCGGCCCGTTTGTTTGAATTTCGCGGTCCCCGGTTCGAGGATCGTGTAGCTGACGTACAACTCATCCACTGAGTTCTTTGATGGTTGCTTGCCAGAGTCCGCCAGTTCGCTGCCGATCTGCAACCACACTACGTACCTGACCGTCTCTTCTTTGGCCCGCTTGATCGCGTCGGAGCGACTCATCCCACGTCCAGCTGAAGTGACTATGACATCTGCGGCGTCACCCAGGCGCCGCACACAATTATCAATTACGGTGTCAGATACGTAGTAAGGGATGTTGGATTTTGGATCTCGATTGTCGATGCCCACCAGCAACTGAAGTTTGGGAGGTTTGTCCGGTTTCTTCTCGACGGTCTTCGGGCCCGAAACAGAGGGCGCCGTGGTTGTGGTGCCATCCGTTGAGCGGCGCCCCGATTGCGCGTGATTGATGGTAGCGCAGGCGAAAAGGACAGCGATTAAGAAAATAACCCGGCGATGATAGAGTGCGTTCATATTCAGCTTCGGCATTCTAGCACTGGATGCACTGACGCGCATTTTGGCTGCTCGCCGGCCCTGATCTACGAAAAGAAAAGATAAGCGAAAGCCACGTTCGATTTTGCTGGAGGCACGGCGTCGAAGCTGGGAGCGCGGACGTCCCGTCCGCACTGAGCGCGGAGCGCGAATGCTCTCAGTCCAAAAGGCTTTGAGCGCCTGCGGCGCTCAGGCGGACAGGACGTCCGCGCTCCCGGCAAATGGGTTGACCTGGTCCGACAAGTTGAACGGAACGAAGAACGGTTGCTTGATACCCTTTTAACCTTGCCGCTCAAATGAATTAGACTTCTGAATGTCACCGACAGTCGCAGCCTATGACAGATCAGCAAACACGTCCGCTAATCATCACCCGAGTCCGCGAGCAAGGTCGCGACATCCGCGCATTCGATCTGAGGCCTGTCGATGCGAATGACGAGCACGGTGTCGCATTCATTTCCGGCCAGGTAGCCATGCTCCGCGTTTCGGAAGAAGAGCCGGCCTACTTTGCTTTCGCCAGCGCTCCCACAGATCGCGATCTGGAAATCCTCGTCAAGCGAACCATCGGCGCCAGCCTGGCGCTCTTTGATATGAAAGAAGGCGAGCGGGTAGATCTGCTCAGCGTGGTTGGCCACGGCTTTGATCTGGATCTGCAGCAAGGACGTGATCTGGTTTTCGTGGCGATGGGAACCGGAGTGGCGCCGTTGCGTTCAGCCCTGCGACATGTCTTGAATCGGAAGACGGACTTCGGACAATTGGTAGTGCTTTATGGCGCGCGCACGCCCGACGATTTCTGCTATCGCGACGAGACGCAGAGTTGGCAAGACGCCGGCGTCGAACTGCGTCAGGTAATTTCCAAACCCGATGGCCACGACTGGTCCGGTCCCACCGGCTATGTGCAGACGCTCCTGGATCACGTCCTGCCTGATTTGAATTCTCCCGTGGCTTTGGTTTGCGGCTCGCGCGAAATGATCGCGCAGACCAGAGATCGTTTGCAGCAGATGGGCTTTTCGCCCGAGGCGATCCTGACGAACTATTAGTCCTTTTTGGAGTGCGGCGACTCGTCGCCGCTTTCACAAGGCGCGACTAGTCGCGCCGAACAAAGCGCTGACAAGTCAGCGCACTCCAAAAGCGGGGTCGCGCTTAGGCTTGCCACCGCACTCCAAATTAATTCGTGTGGCCAAACCCGTGCTTCTGTTTGCACAGACGACAGTAGGTCGGAGGTTCGGTGTTGTCTAACTGATGCCTGACCGGCTTCAGCGTTTGCAGAAACGCAAAGATGGATTTCAGATCGTCGTCAGACATCTGGCCAAAGAAGTACCACGGCATCGATGCATGCAGCGGGCGCGCGCCGACTTTCCCGGTGCGCAGGGCCTGCACAAAAGAAGTGTCGTTGTAGTAACCAATTCCCGACGCGGCGGGCGTGATGTTGTTGGAAACTACATCACCCTTCGGCTCCTTCAAAAGGAAACCGCCCGCGAAATCCATTCCGGGCAGCGGCTGGCCTTTTTCCTGCGGCGTGTGGCAATTGGCGCACGCGGCCATCCGCACCAGATAATTACCGCGCGCGACCGGCGTCGATTGATCCGGCGCCGGCACCGCGGCAGTTACCGGTTCGGGAACACTTTGAATGAAAAAGTTGAGCGGGAAAGGCATGCTGGTTGTCGGCAACTGATTCCGCACCGCGGGCACCGAACGGAGATAGACGATCACTGAGGCCAGATCTTCATCCGACATCTGGCGATAATTCTGGTAGGGCATGACGGAAAAGAGCGCCCGTCCGTCATGGCCGATGCCTTCGCGAATGGCGCGCGCCAGCGTGTCGTCGCTCCAGTTGCCGGCGCCGGTTTCCTGGTCGGGCGTGATGTTCGGGGCGATCAGCCAGGGCATGTCCTGATCAGACCGGACGTGGCCTGAGCCTTCCCGCCCGGCGATCGGCGGCGCGCCCGGCTTTGACCAATCGGCATCGGTATGACAACTAAAGCAGCCCATGACGCCGTCGACCAGGTACTTGCCACGGGCCAGTCTTGGCGGCGTCGCTGCAAATTTTCGATCAGTGAGCGCGCGTTTCTTCGCGCCGATGATGGGACGCCAGCCAATCGTGAAGGTGATTCCCACGACGACCAGCGTGAGGATTACGAGTAGGGATAGGCCGGCAAATTTTTTCCAACGACGGGCCATGGGGTTGAACTGCTCCTGATTAATTTCGAAAAGTGGTTCAGAAGTGACGGACGATCCATTCCCGAGACTAAAGACCACTAAGAAGGACGGGATGCTTTTTATGATAGGTAGTCGAGAGAAGTCAACCAGTTGGTTTGTCAGCCTCAGTCTGGTTGGGCGGCTTCGCCATCTCGGCACAGAGGGCCAGGAGCACGTGCGCGTTGCCCAGCAATCCGTATCTCGTGCGAAAGATCTGAGTCGCATCGGCTATGTGAAGCAAGCGAATCGGTAACTTCATCCTTGGGCCTCTGGTCTCTTCGGTGATACCAAAATCCGTCACGTCTTTCCAGGCAATGCGGCTGCCGCCGTCCTTCTCAGTTATGCCGTTAGCGTCAACGGTAAAACCTGAATGGGCCTCCATATAGTTGGAGAGTCCTTTGCCTAAAGGGATCTTGTTGGCGGGTTGCCAACCCTTGAACTCGACGCTCGATCCATTCCTAATCGCGGCCTTAACTCGCGGCAACATCAGCTTCAGGGATTCATCCTGGATCTTTTGCGCGATCTCGTCCGCGTCCCTGAGACCCTGACCAAACTCAATTACTTCACCGTCCTGCTTCACGATCCGACAAGCCGTCTCTTGCATGTATGAATCGATCTCGGCCCACGTGGTCGTGGATTCTTTGCCGCCCCGACGGAAAAACAACCCGTTCTCGTAAAGCCTTAAGCACGCACCGCGCCCCCGAAACAACGCATAGATAGCCACCACCACCGGCAGCAGGAAAAGTGAGCCAATGATCGAAAGCGCCACCACGCCACCCCACTCGCGGGATTGCGCTTCTGAAACCACGCCCAGAAAAAAAAGCGAGGCAATACCGGCGGAAGCAAGAGCCAGGCAACCTATTTTCACAACGTTCCCAGCAGACCCCTGGTATTCCTTTAGGAGGCTTCCCAGTCGCAGGGTACTTGTTGATGGGTTGGTTTTCACTTACTGGTTCTACCTCGAATGGCTTCATAGGGACTTCACGCCCAGTGGTGTCTTAACTGTGTGTTGCTGGTTGCTGCGCGAAGCGAGCCCTAGCCCGACCGTTAGGGAGGGCTCGAAATATTTAACAAACGGAAGCCGGGAGCCCTCCCTTACGGTCGGCCTAATGCCCCGAACGTCAGCAACGTCAGCAACGCAATTTTAGGACAGTACCTGACGCGCGCACCAATTGACTCAGCGCCGGTTCGTCAATTTTGACGGTGCCTGGGCGGAAGAGACTTGCTTAAGAAAGAAAATCCAGGATCGCACGCGCCGCGCGACCTGAAGCGCCGGGCTCGCCGATCTTTTCCGCTACGCTTTTCAACTCAGACCGCATCGCGGCATTGCGAACCGGATCGAGTAAACCCAGCAACTCTGCCGCGAGCGACTCGCCGCTCAGTTGATCCTGGATCAGCTCAGTCACTATCCGCCGGCCCGCGATCAAGTTTGCCAGCCCGTAGTGCTCGGCGGTGATCAAACTGCCCAGCGTGTGCCAGTTCAGCGCAGACTCTTTATAAACGATGACCAGCGGCGTCCCCAAAAGCGCGGCTTCGAGCGTCGCAGTGCCGCTGGCGACGGCCGCGGCATCGGCGGCGGCCAGGGCCTCGCGCGTTTCATGATGAACCAGACGGACAGAATTCTTGAGTGACGAATCATGTCCAGCGATTATGTCGCGCGCTTCGCCGGGGTTGCGATTCGGCGCGACAACTATCACAAACTGAATATCCGACCGTTGCTTTGCCATCAAGTCAGCCGCGTCAAGCATCGGCGGCAAAATCCGCACCAGCTCCTTGTGACGGCTGCCGGGCAATAACGTAACCACCGGCCGGGCCGGGTCGAGATCGTTTCGCCGGCAGAACTCCTCGCGTCCGTAACCCGCGCGTACTTCGCCGGAGAGGGGATGCCCGACATACTCGACCTGCGTCATGCCCCGCGCGGCGTACCAATCTTTCTCAAACGGCAGAATCGAAAGCAACAGATCGACATCGCGAGACACGCTGTGAACGCGATAAGAGCGCCAGGCCCACAATTGCGGACTGATGTAGTAAATGACCGGTACGCCGCGGCGATGAAGCCAACGCGCGAGGCGCAAATTAAAGTCGGGCCAATCGACCAGGACTACGGCGGCTGGTTTTCTTTCCGTGGCTGCGCGTTTCAACTCGCCAAAAGCGCGCCAGAATTTTGGCAGGGCCTGACCGACTTCCCATAATCCGAGGATGGCCAGCTCGTCGGCGTGCACTACTGAATCAACGCCGGCGGCGCGCATCTGGGCGCCGGTCGAGCCAAAGAAATCGATCTGAGTTTCCGGCGCAGCTTGCCGCAGAGCACGCACCAGGGCCGCGGCATGCGCGTCTCCCGACGCCTCGCCGGCTACGATCATCAGGCTAAGTGAGTTGGTTGAGTGATGAATCATCTGATGATACCAGAGCCGCGAAGACAGTCCGCGCAGCGGGGCAGTAGCCCGACCGTAAGGGATGGCTTCTCTTGAAGCGTTATGAAGCCCTCCCTTACGGTCGGGCTACTGCCCCGTTCTTCGCGCTCGAACGTTTCCTTGTAGCTCATCGCGCGCGCATGTTAGCATCGGCGCATTCCGTTAGTGAAAACGGCGCGCCGGCTGCGGGTCTCTCCTCTTCGCAGCAGGCGCGATTGATTATAACCCGGGCGCGGAGGTCGGCAGCTTTTCAAGCGTGCGCTGCATTGCTTCGACAATCAGGTTGCGAGTGACGCGCGTTTTGCCACTGATGGCATGCGTCGCGCTCGCCTGCCTGTTCGCGGCGCCCGCCCGCTCTCAGGGGACCAATCCCGTCGATCGCAAGGTCGATAATCCGATCACGGACACGCCGAACGTTAATCCACTGCAACAGGATCAGCCGGTCCGGCCCACGTCACGGGGGAAACCACTTCCAATACAGCCGGGCGACAGCTTGTCGGTCACTTGCGTTACGGAAACCGTCACCGGTCCCAAAGGCGCCCAGGTTTCTGTTTGCGAAGGCAACGTCGACGCGCGCATCGGCACGTATCGTTTGCAAGCCGACAAGATCACTGTCTATGACGCGACCAACAAAGTGATCGCCGAAGGCAACGTAGTCTTTGATCAGGGCGATCAGCAACGCATCACCGGCAGCCGGGCGGAATGGAATTACAAGACCAAGCTCGGCTTTTTTATCAACTCGACCGGTTACACCAATCAGACGAACGACGGCACGCGCATGTACTTCATTGCTGATCGGGTTGAGAAGATCAGCCTGGACACGATCGTCGTCATCAACGGCGAGATCACTGCGTGCGATGAAGAAGTACCGAAGTGGAGCTTTCACACGAAGAGAGCCAGGATCAAAACCGGCGATAAGGCAAAACTTTCCTCGCCCACATTTCGCGTCAAGAACATTCCCGTACTTTACTTGCCGTATGCTTCGTTGTCGCTGAAGCATACCGACCGCCAGTCCGGTTTCCTGACGCCGACCTTCAGCATCTCGGGCGCCAAGGGCTTCCGTGTTTCCGACGCTTACTACCTGGCGCTGGGCCGTTCGGCCGACTTCACTCTGCGCGGTGATTTATTCTCGAGCCGCGGCTTCGGCATCGGCGGAGATCTGCGCACGCGCGCCAACTCGCGCTCTTTTTTCAACATGGGTTTCTATACGGTCAAAGATCGCATCTTGGGGCCCAAAGAGGACGCGCAACATCCTAATCAGGGCGGCTCGAGTTTCTATATTGACGCGGTCCACTATTTCCCGAATGGATTTTTGGCCGCGGCCGATGTGAACGTCACGTCCAATCTCGCCTTCCGTCAGATTTTCTCTGACTCGATTCAACAGGCGATTTCGCCCGAAGAGCGCTCGCAGGTTTTCATCAACAAGGACTACCACGCCTATAGCTTCAACTTCCGGCTGAACTCTCAGGCGACGTCTTTGCAGAACTCGCAGATTCGCATTCGCGAGTTGCCCAGCGTGTCGCTCGATCGTCGCCCGTCGCCGCTGCACTGGTTCAACAAATTCGCGGTCTATTACTCGTTTGAAAGCGCGGTGGAGGGAGTCAGCCGCAAAGAGACTCCCAGCGACCTGGCGACTTTTCGCGCGGAGGCGGGACGCGATCCGATCATTACGCCTTCGATCGTGCAGCGTTTCGACTTTCATCCGAGCGTGTCCGTGCCGCTGAATTTCTCGGGGTGGTCATTAACTGCCACGGCCGGTGCGCGCGCGACTTATTACTCGAATTCGATTGACCCGGCCACGGGCCTGGTGTCGCCGCGCGACGTGGTGCGGGGCTATGGCGAGTTTGAGTTGGACCTGCGCCCGCCGGCATTGGCGCGGAACTTTCGACGCAGTGACGGGTCAGTCTGGTTTCGACACGTGATCGAGCCTTATCTGATCTATCGACGCGTCGCCGGCATCGGCAACTTTGATCAGATTATTCGTTTTGATTATGTCGACGCGATTACGGACACTAACGAGATTGAATACGGCATTACGAATCGCTTCTACACCCGGCGATCGACTGAGACCGTAGGCAAGAAGGCCCAGCGCGGGGCCCGCGGCAAGAAATCGCTGTCGACCCAGCCTTACGAAGCACTGTCGATCACGATCCGCGGCAAGTATTTTTTTGATCCGTACTTTGGCGGCGCGCTGATCGCGGGCCGGCGCAATCAGTTCGATGCGATCGATACTCTTTCCGGGTTTAGTTATGGAGCGGTGCCGCGCAAGTTTTCACCGCTGAACGTCGACATGCGTTTTCGCCCGACAGAGCATCTGTTTGCCGACTTTCGCGCGGACCTTGATACTCATGGCGGCGGGTTGCGGGCAATGGCCGCCAGCCTTGGCATCAATCGCAACCTGATCCAGGCGTTTTCGACCTTTTATTACACAAGGGCGGTCGAGCTGGTGCCCAGCCTGCAGCAGTTCGCAGATGCGCAGGGCAGAGAACCGGGCACGTTGCGCGGTTCGCAATGGAGCCCTTCGGTTTTTCTTGGCAATCGTGAGAAAGGATTGTTCGGCGGGCTTTCGCTCTTCTTTGATTTCCAGAATCACCCGTTTGCCAACAGCAATCGATCGCTCATTAGTTCGACGGCGACCGTTGGCTATACCTGGAAGTGCTGTGCGGTCACGGTGCAGGACTTCACTTTTAATGTGGGGCTGCGCAACGAGAATCGATTTGTTTTCGCCTTTCGGCTAAATGGCATCGGGACCTTCGGGACCGAGAAGATTGGCCAGTGGGCGAAGTAGAGTGGCCGTGTTTTGCCCCTGGCGCGGGACACTTATACGCCGATGGTTTCCGGCTCCAGGTCCGCAGGGTGCCCACCAATCCGTCTGGTCATCGCGGTGGCGTTCAGATTAGAGACTCCTTCCATTCCTACGGCGCTCATCACCTGAAAGAACAGGACCCCGTCAAGCCAGTCAAAACTAATGCCGGCAGCGCTGTGTACGGCGACCGTCGCCGAGTAGGTGTCCGGCGCCAACCAGCAATTGAAGGCGAAGGTAACTTCCACTATCTCTCCGCGCTGAACCGGACCGAAATCCAGTTGTTGCAACTCAGTGTTGGTGCCATAAAGATGAATGCCGTGACGATTACGTAGCAGAAAACCGCAGACGGGCGCTTCCGCTTCCGCATGGAAGCGCGCCCGCACGCGCAGCAGCACGGCTTCGCCCGACTCAACAAATTCTATTCGTTTGTGCGCGGCGTTAAGCAGATCCACCCGGAGGACTTCCGCGCTGCCATCGCCGTGACGGTAAACGTAAGAAACTTCGCCTTCATTCTCCGTCGAAATGGTTTCTTCGGTGGCCGGTTCTCCCGCTTCGTAGGCGTCCTCGCGCGCCATGATCAATTTCTGATAACGGTTGAGCACATCAGTCGGCTTGCCTATCGCTTCCCGGCGTCCGGCGTGAAGCAAAACAGCGCGTGAGCACAGGGCGCGGATAGCGCCGGGATCGTGTGAGACAAACAGGATGGTCATCCCGCTTTCCTGCATCTCTCTGAGGCGGCGCATGCAGCGATGTTGAAAGACGGTGTCACCGACAGCGAGCGCCTCGTCAATAATCAAAATTTGCGGCATCGCGCTAATCGCGGTCGCGAACGCGAGGCGGACGTACATCCCACTGGAATACGTCTTGACGGGTTGATAAATGAAATCGCCGATCTCCGCGAAGCGTTCGATCTCCGGCAGCATGGCTTCGGTTTCGGCCCGCGAAAATCCCGCTAGCGAGGCGCTCATGAAAACGTTTTCGACGCCCGTGAATTCCGGGTTGAACCCGGCCCCGAGTTCCAGCAAAGCCGCAATGCGGCCGGTGTGCCGAACGCTGCCGTGCGTCGGCTCGAGGGTGCCGGCGATAATCTGGAGCAGAGTTGATTTGCCACAGCCGTTGGGGCCGACGATGCCAAATGTCGTGCCCTGCTCGACCTCAAAACTGACATCACGCAGCGCCCAAAATTCGCGATGCGTCTTCCAGCGACCTCGCGAAATCATCTCCTTTAAGCGATCGGCCGGTTGCTGGTAGATACGGTATTGCTTGGATACGTCTTCAACACAGATTGCCACGGCCATGCTGCCTATAATAAGGAAGGGCGTGTGCGAATGTCGAACTTGATTTCGGCTGGGGGATGCGCGTCGCCTAACGACGAACTCGTCCTACTTCTTTTTGTCAGGTATAACCCGGATGCGCCACACGTCGTTGTACTTCACCTTCTGGCCGTTTGCCTCGCGCTCCTGCGCCGTGTAGTAAACGGTGATGTGGCGGCCCATAAATTGGGCGAAGTCGGTGATCACATTCGCAGTCGGCGGATTGGGCCGCTGCACCTTCGCGGGAGCGCCGTCAGGCAAAAGAGTTGCGACAGCACCCGGCCCGACGTAAATAAACGTTTGGATCGCGGCCCGTTTGTCATACGGGAAGTCGAGCACGCGGGACTTGCGACTATCGCGCGTCCACTCGTATGGAGCGTCCGGAATGGAAGCGACGAACGTCTGCACATCATTCTTCCCGCTGGCGTAGGTCAAGATCAACGTGCGCTGGTCGTTGTCAACGGCGGTGACTTCGCCCGTCCACGTATTGCCAGGATATCCCGCTGGATAATACTCAGGCTGTTCAGCCGTCCCTTTCTGCGAGCGGGACATTCCCGCACAGAGAACCAAGCAGGCGAGGGCAACAATTGTTCTCTTCATCTTTCATTCCTCCAGATGAGATTAATATATTTCTACGTGTCGGCTACGCGGTAGCAACATAAGGTCAGAATTGACTGGGCGCGGCGATTATGAACCGGGCTGGTCCAGCAAGGCAACGATATCCGCAATCTCCCAAAGAAGCTCACCTTTTTGGAGTGCGGCGACATGAGCACCCCAGCGCGTATGGCACGCCAGCCGAGATGCTCGGCCGGGGACCCCGCTTGTCGCCGCTTTCGTATGGCTTGCTTGACTAAATCCCTGGCACTTGCGGTCTCCTGGTGCACCGGAGCAAAAGCGGCGACAGGTCGCCGCACTCCAAATCTCGCGCTCCCAGGATAGCCGCGGCTCAGGGTGGGCAACGGTTTCGTTGAGCCTCGCCACTAATGATCTTTGCGGAAGACTAATCGGCCAATTACATCTTGTTAGCGTCTTAGTTTAGAGTTTTGAGGGATTCCCTGCGGAGGGATGAGGTCAGTACCGGGAGCGGTAGCGACCGGGTTATTGGCCCGGCAAACTCGACCCTCCCGTGAATTGAGACTAGGTCGCTACAAGTTGTTCTCTGCGTCCTCTGCGAAGACCTCTGATTCTTCTCTGCGGTTAATTGCCCAAGCCAAAGACATTAACCGCAGAGAGCCCAGAGGTTGGCGCAGAGGGCCGCAGAGAAAACTGAAATTAAGACAGTACCGATTTTTTTAGTCATTGCGGTGCACAGACGGAAATTGTTATATTCGTGGTAGCCTTTTGGTTGGTTCAAGCTTGAGCCGGCATTTAACTGTACTAATGGTTCAGGAGGTCTGGATTGTTGTTTTCGCCCCGTCGAGCGCGCCCCGCTGAACGCCCGCCCCGCAAGAATTACAGCACCAGCTAAGGGAGTACCTAGTGAAAAATCAAATAAGCAGAAAGAGGTCCACTGTGGCAAAGAAATTCGAGCGTGTGCACGTCTTTGGCATCATCGCGGCCATCGCCGTTCTGGTTGTGGGCGCCGTGACCGTCCTGTCGCGCCAACCCGCCACGGCGAAGGAAGCGAAAAAACAAGAGACGGCTTCTGTGATGCCTGCTGTGATCCCTGATCAGCCGAAGAAGAATTACGTCACCGTCAAGGTGGGCGGCCAGGACGTTAAGATTGATAGCCAAACCGGACAGATACAGGAACTCACACCCGAAGAGGCCCAGAGACTAGCCGCCGGACTCAAACCGATGCTCAACAAATCCAGCGACGGGCTGGTCACGGTCCAACATCCCGATGGCTCGATGTCGATGGATCTTCAGGGCCATTTTCAGAACGTCGCAGTCGCGAGGGTAAACAAGGACGGCACCGTCTCTGAATCCTGCGTCGATAATCCGCGCGCGGCGGGCGCGTTCTTCGGAATCGATCCGAAACAAATTGAAAACGCACCCAATCGCGTTAAGCCCACTGGAAATTAGAATCATAATTAATAATGAACCGGCTGCTCGCTAAAATCCCAGCACTCTTGCTCACTCTGACGGTGGGCCTGATTGCGTCTTCCTCAGCCTTCGCGACCGCCACAATTGTAATTCAGAACGCCGACGCAGCGAACGTCGGTTTCAACGATCCGTCGGCGCCAGTGCCAAATCAGACGGGCAACAGTGGCACTACTTTGGGAGAGCAACGGCTGATTGCTTTTCAGGCCGCCGCGAATATCTGGGGCGCCACGCTGGTGAGCGGCCAGACAATCACCATTCACGCAAGTTGGTCGACCCAACTGACTTGTGGTACCACCTCAGGCGTATTGGGTTCCGCGGGCACGACCTCACTGCAAGCTAATTTCACGAATGCTGTGCTTCAGAATGCCTGGTACAGCGTCGCCCTTGCCGAAGCGCTGGCGCTAAAAAATCTAAACGGCGCGACGGCTGAGATCAACGCGCAGTTCAATTCGAATGTAGGTACGTCTACCTGTTTGACGAGCAGTCATTGGTATTACGGGCTCGATGGTCTTCACGGGAACGGTGGGCTTGATTTGGTCACAGTTCTCCTTCACGAATTCGGACACGGTTTGGGGTTCGCGTCATTCACCGACGAGAGCACCGGTGTACAGCCCGGAACGCCGCCGGGACTTCCCAGCGTTTTCGACTTTTTTCTGCTTGATAAAACCACCGGTAAGCACTGGCCGGTCATGACTAACGCTGAGCGCCAGGCGTCTGCCATCAACGCCCCTAATTTGGTATGGGATGGCCCGCAGGTAACGAGTGACGCCGCTGGTACTGTGTTGACCGTAGGAAAGGATGCATCAGGGCACCCGTTGATTTACTCGATCAACCCGGTAGAGACCGGTTCTTCGGTTTCACACTGGGACAAGTCGGAAAGTCCCAATCAACTGATGGAGCCGAGCATTAATAGTGATCTCACTCACAGCGTCAGTATTGGTACCTTTCGTCCGGATTTGACCTTCTCTGTGTTGAGAGACATCGGCTGGTGTGCCGGTTGTGCGCAACCGCCGCCGCCATCGCCGACGCCGACACCATCACCGCCGCCGAACGACAACTTTGCCAGCTCACAGGTCATTGGTGGATGTTCAGGCAGCGTTACGGGCTCGAATATTTTGGCTACCAAGGAAGCAGGCGAGCCAACCCAGCTTGCGGCCAGTTCAGGAAGCATTAGATCTGTCTGGTACCAATGGCAAGCTCCGAGTACCGGCAGCGCAACCATAACGACCAGCGGCAGCGATTTTGATACGATTCTTTCGGTGTACACCGGAAGTAGCGTGGGGGGCCTGACTCTGGTTCCCAACGGCACCAACGACGACGCCGTACCTGGTTCCGATGTAACCAGCAGTGTAACCATCAACGTCACGCAAGGCACGCTCTATAGTATCGCGGTGAACGGCTACGATAATCAACTTGATGGTGGCGACACCGGCAACATTA
Organism: Blastocatellia bacterium; assembly: GCA_003168335.1. GTDB lineage: Bacteria > Acidobacteriota > Blastocatellia > Pyrinomonadales > Pyrinomonadaceae > UBA11740. Next base: position 41,539 of record PMSM01000013.1, read on the forward strand.
AGCTCAACTGGAGCGAAAGTAGTTGCGCGCCGCCGCCAGCAAAGGTGCGTCTAACGGCTACGGATTTCCCCATCAATGAAGGCGACCCGGCCGGGTTTGTGACTATTAGGGTGTTCAGGGAAGGAGATGCAACCAGCGCGGCGAGCGTCAACTACGCCACGTCCGACACGGCCGGCCTGACGGTTTGTTCTCAAGGCGGTACGGGGAAAGCAAGTGAACGATGCGACTATGCGACAAGTTTAGGAACGCTGAGCTGGGCCGCGGGCGAGGCCGGCACGAAGAGCTTCAACATCCCGATAATTAATGATGCCATCGTCGAAGGAAATGAAACTTTCAATGTCACGTTGAGTAGTCCGACAGGCGTAAGTTTGGGAACGCCATCTACAGCAACGGTGACCATTCTGGACGATGACAGCAATCCGCCGGCACCGAATCCGATAGACGGAGTAGATTTCTTCATTACCCAGCAGTACATAGATTTCCTGGGCCGGATGCCGGATCAGGGTGGATTTACGAACTGGCATAACACTCTGGCCCCATGCCCGAATGGAGGATTCGGAGAAGCTCCTACTTCGGATCCTACTTCGAATTGCGATCGCTTACATGTGGCGGCTGGGTTCTTTCAATCACAAGAATTCCTGGATCGGGGCTACTTTGCATTTTGCTTTTACATGGTCAGCTACAATCAGCGGCCGACCTATGCGCAGTTCATTCCGGACATGGCGCAGGTCGGAGGACCGAAGTCACCAGCGGAAGAACAAGCGAGTAAAGCTGCCTTCGCAGATGCTTTTGTATTGCGGTCCGATTTTGTCACCAAATATCCTGGGCTAAGCGGACAGCCCCTGGCTAACGCACTTTGGGTGACAGCCGGGTTACCCGGTAGCCCTATCAATGCAGGTGCCATGACCAACGGCCAAATCCTACGCACCATAGTGGAGACTTCTGCTGCCTTCAACAAGTTCCTGCCCGATGGGACGGTGGCGATACAATACTTTGGGTTCTTAAGACGTGACCCGGACACGATCGGTTATCAGAACAACCTGACGACGTTGAGGAACGATCCGAATAACCTGCGTCACATGATCTTCATCTTTATCTATTCGAGCGAGTATCGCGGCCGGTTTGGCACGCCTTAGTAGAAGTTGATTTCCAGCCAGGCTTAATGTTCCCGGGAACATTCCCTCTTCAGGAGGCCTTTCGCTCCGGGCCCTGGCGAGCAGCAACGAACCATCGGCATGTCATCGCAGGGTACAGTCGAGACACTCGCCCATCAAAATGAAGCGTTCGAAGTTAATAATAATTCCGGCAGTTGCTCTCTTCCTCTTTTTCATGCTCGGAGGTTTCGGCTCGCTGGCCAGCGGCAGCAAACCTGGAAGCGGCGCGTCTCACCCGCGCGCGAGCAGTGGACCTTACAAACAAACCGCATCGAATACTAATGCTCAGATTGGTGCCCAGGATGACGGCGATGATTCTGATCCGGATCTGCCTCCCGGGATGCGCGGAGCCATCGATAAAGAAACTTATCTGCGGATGCGCGCCGAACAGATCGCGGCGCTTCGCGGGATCGATCTGGAGCACCCGGAGAATAACGATCCAGGCGCGCGCGGGAGAGCCATTCAGCAAATGGAGCAGCAAGAATCGAATTTGTCAGGACAGAATACGTTTCTCGGGAGGCTCGCCGCAGTGTTCGGGGTGAGTTCTGCGGTTGGAGGAACGTGGACTGCTTTAGGTCCGGCCCCGATTCCCAATGGTCAGACGACCACCGTTCGGACAGCGGTTAGCGGTCGGGTCACGGCGATTGCCGTGCATCCGACGAACCCGGACATCGTATATGTCGGCACGGCGCAAGGCGGCGTATATCGAACAATCAATCACGGGCTAGCATGGACGGCGATCTTTGACTCGGCAAACACGCTGGCTATTGGTGCGGTAACAATCGATCCAAACGACACGACGCGAGTTTGGGTTGGGACTGGCGAAGGTAACTTTTCAGGGGACTCGTTTTTCGGCGTCGGGGTGTATCTCATCACGAACGCCGACACGTCCCCAATTCTGAATGGACCATTCAATCGCGATGGTTCAAGCATAGACGTATTCACGTATCGCTCTGTGAATACGATTCTGGTTGCGCCTAATAATAGCAACATCGTATTTGTCGGTACGTCTTCGGGAGCTAGCGGTCTTTCCGGTGATGTGGGTCCGACGCTCCCGGCACGCGGTTTATATCGCACGACCAACGCGCTTAGCGCGACCCCAACTTTTACTCATTTGACCACTACTGCTGCGATCAACCCTGCTGCGACCAATATCGCGGTGCAAGACATGGTCTTTGATCCAAGCGATTCAACTGGAGAGACGATGCTGGTTGGACATCGCGACACTCTCGGGCAGAGCACTGGAGGCGCCTATCGCTCAATTAACGCAACTGATCCGACGCCGAGTTTCACCCGAACCTTAACCCTGACGGGCAGCGAGAGCATAAAGTTTGCGATCAATCACGTTGGCTCGACAGTTAATGTGCTGGCAGCAACGGGTGAATCCTCCTCGGGTTCATCTTGTTCGGTTGCGAGCCAGAGTGGAGCTTTGCACCGCTCAACGGATGGCGGTGTCACCTGGTCGTCGGCGATTCCCTCTGCCGGAGGCTTCTGCAAGGACCAGTGCGGCTACGATATCGCTGTCGCGTTGGATCTAACCGATGCCAATATCATCTATCTTGGCGGCGCATCGAATAGCACGTGTTCTGGGGTTTTGAAGAAGACAAGCGACGGCGGCCTCACTTTTCCCCGCAGCGACACTGGTTTGCATGCAGACACACATGTGATCGTTGTGGCACCTTCAAACCCAACGATTGTCTACACCGGCAGTGACGGCGGTGTGTGGAGGTCAATAGATAAAGGCGCTTCATGGACGAGCCTCAACACTGCGGGATTCAATGCCACACAGTTCGAGAGCATTGCAGTTCATCCAATCGATCGTAATTATACTATCGGAGGCACGCAGGACAACGGCACTGAGTTTCTCGCGCCGGATGGCACCACTTGGATCCATTCAGATGACGGCGACGGGGGCTATGCCCTCATTGACCAAAGCTCACCCGACACGATAAACGTCACGGCTTATCACACTTATTTCAATTTGTCCGGCTCGCAGATTGGTTTTGAGCGCGCCACCTCGACCGTATCGCCCGGTGATCCGTTCTGGAATATCCACTTGGGCTGTGGCGGAACATCGAATGGCATTAGTTGTTCAGATGCCGTGAATTTTTATGCTCCAATGGCGCTTGGTCCTGGTGGTTCTGGAAATCCGAATACTGTCTATTTCGGTTCAGATCGCCTCTATCGATCAAGCGATAAGGGCACGACGATGTCAGTGGTGAGTCAGGGACCATTGGTCAATACGGTACCCATTAGCGCGATTGCAATTTCGCCGCAGGATGACAATTATCGGTTAGTTGGCCTCAATAGCGGAGCATTGTGGTTCACTACTACAGGATCATCAACGCTTACCCAGATCGGCAGCGGTACGATACCTGCTGGCAGGTATATTTCGCGTATCGTCTTCGATCCGACGAACAAGAACACGGCCTACATCGCGTTCGATGCCTACATGGGTAGCATCAGTGCCGCAAACTCGCATGTGTGGCGGGTGACGAATCTGAATACCACTCCTTCGTTTGCAGCCATCAACGGATCGGGCATTACGGGGTTACCGGATGTGCCGGTAAATGCGTTTGCAGTTGATCCGGTGACCACCAACAATCTTTTCGCGGGCACCGACATCGGCGTCTTCAACTCAACCGACGGGGGTGCGAACTGGGAGCCCTACGGCACCGGCTTGCCACGCGTGGCAGTTTTTGACATGGCGATTCAAGGTCCTAATCGGGTCCTGCGCATCGCCACGCATGGTCGCGGCATGTGGGAGATTTCAATTGTCGCTACGCCGCCGCCAACGGTACGGTTAACGGCCAGTGATTTTCCGGTCAGTGAAAATGTCGCTGCTGGTTTTGTGACGGTGAGCGTGATCAGGGAAGGAGATGCGACCAGCGCGGCGAGCGTCAACTACGCCACGTCCGACACGGCCGGCCTGACGGTTTGTTCTCAAGGCGGTACCGGGAAAGCAAGTGAACGATGCGACTATGCGACAAGTTTAGGAACGCTGAGCTGGGCCGCGGGCGAGGCCGGCACGAAGACCTTCAACATCCCGATAATTAATGATGCCATCGTCGAAGGAAATGAAACTTTCAATGTGACGTTGAGTAGTCCGACCGGCGTAAGTTTGGGAACGCCATCTACAGCAACGGTGACCATCCTGGACGATGACGTAGCACCATCTACCAATCCGATAGACGGAGTGGATTTCTTCATTACCCAGCAGTACATAGATTTCCTGGGCCGGATGCCGGATCAGGGCGGATTTACGAACTGGCATAACACTCTGGCCCCATGTCCGAATGGGGGATTCGGAGAGTTTGATAATCCGAATTGCGATCGCTTACACGTGGCTGCCGGATTCTTACAGTCGGCTGAGTTTTTGGATCGCGGATACTTTGCGTTTCGCTTCTACATGGTGGCTTACCATCAGCCCCCAACGTACGCGCAGTTCATTCCGGACATGGCACAGGTTGGCGGTTCCAAGACTCCCGCAGAAGAAGAAGCCGCCAAAGTGGCCTTTGCGAATGCCTTCGTGCTGCAGTCGTCGTTCACCACCAAGTATCCCAGCTTGAGCGGGCAGGCGCTGGCCGAGGGGCTCTTGCAGACGGCTGGATTACCGGCGGGTTCATACAATGCCGGCGCGCAAACAAACGGACAAATCCTGCGTGGGATTGCGCAAAGTCAGGCCGCGCTGGACAAGTTTCTAACCGAAGGAACGGTGTCGATTCAATACTTCGCATTCCTGCGACGCGATCCGGATACTATCGGTTACCAGAACAACGTGGCCACCCTGAACCTCAATCCCAGTAACTTGCGTCACATGATCTTCATCTTTATCTATTCGAGCGAGTATCGCGGCCGGTTTGGCACGCCTTAGTAGAAGTTGATCGCCACGCAGTGCACCTAAGAAGATATCTTCAGGATGCCTTGCGCACCTGGAGCAGATGATCCGTCTTCTTCACCCGAGTACAGAGCGCAATTCGGTCAGCCTTAGGTCGGTCGTAGCCAACGATGCGCCAGAGCCTAAGACTTCATGGATCCGGGCTAGATCATCGCGGGTCTCCGCCTTGTTGGGATCTTTTTGCCAGTAGAGCTTCACTAATGGCGACGGACTTGCGGTAACTTTTCAGTGCAGCTTCCCTCTGGCCCAGGTCAGCGAGTGCTTGCCCGATGCCGAAGTATGTGATCGAAAGATCGCGCCCGTGTCCTGCGTCAGTCGGGTCGGCCTTAGCAAGAGGTTCGATTAAGGCCAGAGCTTTTTCGCGTAAGACTAGATCAGTCCCGCGCGCTCGGCGCGACGAATCGCTTCCAGGCGACTATGTGAGTCGAGTTTATGCAGGATGTGCTGGACGTGATTGTTGACCGTAGTGGGGCTGATGTGCAGTTGGTCGGCGATGCTCCTGGTCGTGCTGCCTTTTGCCAGGAAGCGAAGAACCTCGCTCTCTCTGGCGCTAAGATCGCTCTTGCGCGCCGCCGTGCGTGAAGCGATCATCGCCACGGCTTGATCGGCGGGCAAGCTTGTGTTGCGGACCACGAAATCGCGGAACACCATCTCCAACCGCTTGCGCAGGTCGACAGGGCGGACGATGTGAATTGCATAGACCTCTGTCGAGCTGTTGGACTCGGCTATTACTACAGAGACGTTGCACCATTGTTCACCATCAACGGTTTGCACCTGTAAATCAAAACTCTCCAATGGATGGCGCTTGCTAATGGCTCGCCGCACCGTGCAATTTGCTGAGCAGACCACACCACACTCATCAATACCTTGAACAATTGTGCGACACGGTTGACCGATCGCTTGTTCGGCCGTAACGCCAAACAACTTCCCGTTTGCTTCGTTCCAAGCGACCACAACGCCCTCGCTGTTGACGACAAAGGCCGCATCTGAAGTGCCGTCGATTAGTTTTCTGAACTCTTCTTGACGCATCGGTATGAGTTCATCATAAGAAATGATGTGAATTGATTATTGTGCAGGGAGGCTAAAAAGACAATCATGGGCGGATCAGTTCGGACCTCTCTACTAACCTGGTGAGACTGACTCAAGCAGAACTCAGGTTAGACGACGTCCTGCCTGGCAGGCAGCTAAGCAGGTAATAGAGAAATGAGGTTTCAGTGTGACCCAAACCGGACCTCCAGTGGGCCGATGGAGGCTAGGAACTTTAGCTCATCATGGAACGCCATTTATTAACCTTCTTACGGAATAATGAGTACCACCAATGAAGAAATTGCTAACTGCGGCAAGGAAAACATTTGGAATAGCACGTGCGCGAAAATGAAGGTAGAATCTGCACGCGCTGGACACGCCATAACCACGAGGCGTGCAGACTCCTAATTACACGCACGCTGCGAATATCAGACGGAAGACCGGGGAGTCACTATGTCATTTAATAGGTTCAGCCGTTGGTTGCTAGTCTCTAAAATCAAAGGGAGGGTAAGGATCTGCGCATTTATCTTAGGTGTGACTTTCCTCTCGGTTCTGATTCTTCACGTCAGTGCGGGCTCGACGAACCAGTCATCACAGTTTGATGGTAGCTACGACCACAAGCGGCCTGGCGATACCAGGCAATCCAAATCCTCGGCTGAACTCTTAAGAAAAGCGAAGACGCGCTCGAAAGCGCAACGAGCTCCGATTGCACAGCCTAAGCAGGACGATACCAAGGTGGTAAGCTCCGGCAAGGGCGCAGCGCAGACTGGCGTCGCCCGGCCGGAAGTATCCAGTGGCCCTGTTTACTCAAAGATTCCAGAGTTGACACCCGTACAAGCAAAGTCGCTTAAGCGGGAGTCCGAAGAGGAAGAGCCTATTGTGCCCGTGCAGCAAGGCAGAGTGTGGACCGAGATTCCCAAGCCAACGGATCCTCCAACCGAGCCTGTCTTCGGGGAAAGCGGTTTACACCAGATGTCTGGTTTAATCTCGCCACAAGCCGCAAGTGATTTTAGGTATCAGCAAGTCACGGATTTGTCCTCCAACGGTAGCTTTTCTGAGATAAATGAACCAAGCGTCGCGAATATGGGAAGCACTGTGTTCTTCACTGGCAACTGGTATGCGGCTCGGTCCACGAATGGAGGGCAGACTTTCACATATGTCAGCCCATTCACAACCTTCCCCAGCGTGAACGGTGGCTTCTGTTGTGATCAGGTGGTCAACTATGCGCCTAGCCAGGACATGATGCTTTGGGAAACGCAGTATTTGTCGGACGGCACAAGCAACACGATCCGGATTGCTCGCGCGGTAGGAAGCGCGGCAGTGGCGAACAACTCCTGGACCTCTTACAAATTCACCCCTCAGGATTTTGGTTTTCCAACTGGCACCTATTTGGATTTTCCGAATCTGACGTTTGGATCCACATTCGTCTACCTGACAGAGAACGTGTTTACCTCAGGCGGCACCGATCAGGACAGCCACGGCACCTTCACCGGCTCTGTGATCCTGCGCATTCGTCTTTCAGAGCTGGCGGCCGGGGGATCGATTAGCTACAACTATTATGCTCAGACGCGCTCCAGTTCGGACGTAGGGAGCCTGCGCTGCACGGAAGGCGCCGGAGCGACGATTTATTGCGGTGGCTGGCGAACAACTTCGCAACTGCGAATTTTCCACTGGGACGACGGCGCAAGCTCGATTTTTTGGGACGATGTTAACGCCGCGGCCTTTACCACACTCGACAGAGGAAATGGCGTGGCCACGAGTCCTGATGGAACCAACTTTGCGGCAAGAGCAGACGGCAGGATTCTCGGAGCCTGGGTGGCAAACGGATTCATCGGATTTATGTGGGCGGCCAAGCAAGACTCGACCTTCCCGTATCCTTACACGATCGTCGCGCGTTTCGATCAATTGACACGTGCTCGCGTTAGCCAAAACACGATCTGGAATTCGAGCGTTGCCTGGCTATATCCGACTGCCTCACCAAACAGCGCGGGCAATCTTGCAGGACTCCTCGCCTTTGGCGGTGGCGCAAACTATCCCGGAACGGATATCTGGATAGCTGACGACGTCGAGATTGGATTCAGTCCGGTCGGGCTGCATGGTTCAACCGGCGGCACTGCTGGACCAACCAGCAACAAGTGGGGAGACTACTTGACGGTTCGACCACACCGGGATTTCCCGAACACCTGGGTCGCAGCGGCTTACTCCCTAAAGAATGGAGGCTTGGGATCGAATGCTGTTCCGAGATATCTCTGGTTCGGAAGGGAGCGAGATTTCGGTTCGACACCGTCCCCAACGGTACGGTTAACAGCTACGGATTTTCCGGTCAATGAAAACAGCAGTGCCGGTTTCGTGACTGTGAGCGTGATCCGGGAAGGAGATGCTACCAGTGCGGCGAGCGTAAACTTCGCCACGTCCGACACGTCAAGCCTGAACGCGGCCTGTTCTCAAGGCGGTACGGGGAAAGCAAGTGAACGATGCGACTATGCGACAAGTTTAGGAACGCTGAGCTGGGCCGCGGGCGAGGCCGGCACGAAGACCTTCAACATCCCGATAATTAATGATGCTCTCGTCGAAGGGACTGAAACTTTCAATGTCACGTTGAGTAATCCGATAGGCGTAGGTTTGGGAACGCCATCTACAGCAACGGTGACCATTCTGGACGACGACGTAGCACCATCTACCAATCCGATAGACGGAGTGGATTTCTTCATTACCCAGCAGTACATAGATTTCCTTGGCCGGATGCCGGATCAGGGTGGATTTACGAACTGGCATAACACACTGGCCCCATGTCCGAATGGAGGATTCGGAGAACCAGTTACTTCGAATTGCGATCGCTTACACGTGGCCGCCGGGTTCTTCCAATCGGATGAGTTTCTAAACCGCGGCTACTGGGCATTTTGCTTTTACATGGTCAGCTACAATCAGCGGCCGACCTATGCGCAGTTCATTCCGGACATGGCGCAGGTCGGAGGACCGAAGTCACCAGCGGAAGAGCAAGCCAGTAAGGCTGCTTTCGCAGATGCTTATGTACAGCGAGCCGAGTTTGTCGCTAAATACGGTGCGCAAAGCGGACAGCCCCTGGCTAACGCCTTATGGCTGACAGCCGGGTTACCCGGTAGCCCGATCAACGCAGGTGTCATGACCAACGGCCAAATCTTACGCACCATAGTGGAGACTTCTGCGGCCTTCAACAAGTTCCTGCCCGATGGCACGGTGGCGATTCAATACTTCGGGTTCTTAAGACGCGACCCGGACACGATCGGTTATCAGAACAACCTGACGACGTTGAGGAACGATCCGAATAACCTGCGTCACATGATCTTCATCTTTATCTATTCGAGCGAGTATCGCGGCCGCTTTGGCACGCCATAATAGAAATTGATCGCAAACGGGTTCGTCAACTCCGTCGAATACGTTTTGAGATTCGGACCATGAACTCGTAGTAATACAAAGAATACGCTCGAAGAAAGAGCCGTCGCGAACAAAGATGTTCCCGGCGGCTCGTTTCTTTTCACAAGTTGGTAAAGGTCGACGCCGTATGCCGCTCCTGTGTGGCATGCCTTCTGAAGCGAATCCGAATAAGAGGGCGTAGATATCGTTCTGCGTCCAGGAAGCTTTGAGCTTTCACCTCATTGCATATGTGGGTTAGCGCACAGACCCGGTAAGTACCCGCCCTTATACTCACGCTAAGTAGAAATTACCTTTTGACACCGGACCACCCAGCAAACGCCCCGCTCTTGTGTCTTCTGTTGTTTCTGAGAGACCGAGGAGGGACAGAAACCTCCGCCAATAAGCCTCGCATTATTGATTGGAAGATCACCGTGGAAATGCTTCTGAGTGGCAATGTGTCGACTCGCCTACGGTCCAGACGTGAAAAGCGTCGCTTGAGCTTTTTGCTTAAGTTCCGAGGAAGCCATCCATGCGGTCCGTTATTCAACTGTCCAGCGTTGCGGTAGCGACGTTACTACTTAGCTCGCTCGTGTTTGTTTCGCAAAGCGTCCAAGCTGCAACTCTAACTGTTTCAACAACAGAAAAAGGAACCCTCTCATGAATTATCTTAATAAGTATGTCTCCGCAAGTTTTCTTATCATCGCCGCGCTCTTGTTCTCGGCCTCGTCTCGCCCGGCTTTGGCTCAAAGCGTGCCACCGCTGGGCGCGGCCGAGAGCTTTGCTGCCCTGGCTGGCACAACCCTAACCGCTACGGGCGCTGGGACCGTGATCTCCGGCAATGTGGGAGTCAGCCCCGGACTTGCGGTGACTGGATTTCCGCCGGCTGTAGTAGTGAATGGCCAAATATACACGGGGGCGGGATCTCTCGCCGGCCCGGCCCAGGACAGTGCCCTCATTGCCTACAATAATCTCAAAGGGCAGACGTGCCCTGCCGCAAACAACTTGACCGGTAAGATTCTGGGACAGACCCAGCTCTCGGTCAGTCCAGGCGTCTATTGTTTTGACACGTCGGTTCAGTTGAACGCAATACTCACTCTCAACGATGGAGGCGATCCCAACGCGATCTTCATTTTCCAGATTGGGACCACGCTCACGACCGCCAGCAGCTCGCAGGTGATCATGAGCAGTGGCGGTCGAGGCAAAAATGTGTTTTGGCAGGTCGGCAGTTCTGCGACTATTGGCACATCAACCACCTTCCGCGGACACATTATTGCAAACACGAGCATTACCCTGACCACCAGCGCCAGCACCACCGGCAGAATCTTTGCGCTAAATGGCGCGGCGACGATTGATACTGTTGTTCTCGACGCAGTGCCGACGGCCATTCAATTCAGCGCTTCGTCCTATACCGTGGGTGAGGAGGTCCCGCAGCTCATCGTCCAGGTCACTCGCACCGGGGACACGACCGGTGCGGCGACCGTCAAGTACGCCACGAGCGACACGGCGGGTCTGCAAAGTTGTTCGGTTGTTAACGGCAAGGCCTCGGAGCGCTGCGATTATGAAACTACCATAGGCACGTTGAGGTTCGCGGCCGGGGAAGCAAGTAAGACTTTTAATATTCTGATGATCAACGACGTGTACGTTGAAGGCCCCGAAACCTTCACCTTGGCGTTGAGTGCGCCCACAGGGGCTAGCCTGGGTGCACCCAGCACGGCGACGGTGACCATCCTGGATAACGACTTTGTGGCAGCGGCGAATCCGATTGATGGGGTGGACTTCTTCGTGACCCAGCAGTACCTGGACTTTCTGGCCCGGGTGCCTGACACAGTTGGATTTGCTAACTGGGTGGCCACCTTGAGCCCCTGTCCGAATGGCGGCTTTGGCGAGCTTGCTAATCCAGGCTGCGACCGGGTACACGTCTCCGCCGGGTTTTATCAGTCGGCAGAGTTTCAGGACCGTGGCTATTTTGCTTATCGCTTTTATGAGGTAGGCCTGGGTCGCAAACCCCTCTACAGGGAGTTTATCCCTGACATGGCGGACGTGGGCGGAGCGCAGTCGCCGGCCGAAGAAGCGCTCAGTAAAGCGACGTACGTTGATGAGTTTGTCTTGCGCCCCGAGTTTGTCACAAAATACAGTGGGCTAAGCGGACAGCCCCTGGCTAACGCAGTCTGGCTGACAGCCGGGTTACCTGGTAGCCCGATCAGCGCAGGTAGCATGACAAACGGCCAAATCTTACGCGCCGTAGTGGAAACTTCTGCTGCCTCCAACAAGTTTTTCAACCGCGGATTTGTCTCAATGCAATACTTTGGGTATCTGAGACGTGATCCGGACACCATAGGATTCACGAACTGGGTGGCCACCCTGGATGCCGACTCGAGTAATTTCCGGCATATGATCTTCGGCTTCATCTACTCGGATGAATACCGCCATAGATTTGGGCCGTAAGCAGTCCATCGTCAGGCACAGGCAGTGAACCCGCGGAGATCAAAGCTAAGGGCAGCGAATAGACGGCCAGGGCCAACTGTTCGCTGCTCTCCATTTTTGTAATGCACATTGGAATCGACGGACTTCCGCTTCTGACACCGCTCACCGGTGTGGGTCATTACACCCTTGAACTCGCTCGTGCCCTGGCATCCATGGCTCCGACTGATGAGTTTGAGCTGATAGCGCCTCGCCCGCCATCGCTTGCTGCTGCAGAAAAGCTGAACCAGGCGACAGCCGCGAACCTGCGCTGGGTCCAGTCGAAGAGATGGCGGCTTAACCGATACTGGTGGGGCGCCGGTCTGCCGCTCCACTTGAGGCGCGGCTCGCTGGATTTATTTCACGGCACAAACTTTGAAATTCCTTTCTGGGACAAGCGACCAGCCGTCCTTACTATTCATGATCTTTCTTCGCTCTTGCATCCTGAGAAGCATGAGAAGCGACTCGCCACACGCGCGCGCCGGCGTTTGCCGCTGATGGTGAAATCGGCAGCGATGATTATCACGCCGACTGAAAGCGTGAAGCGCGAAGTGTGTGCGCATTTGGGCGTCGAAGCGAGCAAGGTGGCGGTCACGCCGTTAGCACCACGAACGGTATTTAGGAAGATCGAGTGTGAGCAGGCCATCGAGACGCGCAAGCGCCTGGGCATCAGAGACGATTTCATCCTCTTTGTGGGCACGATCGAGCCCCGCAAGAATCTACTTACACTTGCTCGGGCGTTCGATGAGATTCTGCGTCAGACATCTCTTCGTCCCCAGCTCGTGATCGCCGGTCAGGAAGGCTGGCTAATGAATGACCTCTTCCAATTTATCAATAGCGCCGGCATTCAAGATGATGTTTGCTTTACAGGTTATCTCGGTGACGATGATCTCCGCGATCTTTATTCCTCGTGCACTCTCTTCGTCTACCCTTCCTTATATGAAGGCTTCGGGCTGCCGCCGCTCGAAGCGATGGCCTGCGGCGCGCCGGTAATAACAAGCAGGATTCCTCCCATAATGGAAACCGTCGAAGGGGCCGCGTGCCTGGTCGACCCCGCCAACGCGCAGGAGCTTGCCAGCGCGATTGTCCGACTGCTCGAAGACCCCGGAGCAAGAGAGGACCTTTCGAGGCTGGGAGCACGGCAGGTTCGAAACTTTACCTGGGAGCGGACAGCTTCGCTCACGCTGGAGATCTATAAAAAGGTACTTGGATTAACGGAGTAGCAGGCTGCTGAAAAACTCTTTGATTCTACGAATGGCGCAAAATTTGGAGTGCGGCGGCAGCGACGCCGCTTTGGATTCTTTAGGTTCTTAAGGCTCGCCAATCCAAAGCGGCGTCGCGCTACGCTTGCCGCCGCACTCCAAAGCGAATCACTCGACGCGGCTTCGGCGCACGATTCCAATTGAAAAGGCCGGCTGTCGGAGCCGGCCTTAGCGATTTGAACGACGAGAAAACGAGGTGAGCGATTTAGAATCTGTTCCGGTATTCATCCGAATAGATGAACCCAAAGATCATATGTCGGAAGTTATTCGGATCAGCATTCAGTGTATCTACCCAGTTCTGGAACCCAATTGTATCCGGATCACGTCGCAGGTAACCAAAGTACTCCATTGACACAAACCCGCGGTTGAGAAACTTGTTGAAGGCCGCAGAAGTTTCCGCTATGGCGCGTAAGATTTGCCCGTTTGTCATGGCGCCTGCACTGATCGGGCTACCAGGTAACCCGGCTGTCAGCCAAACTGCGTTAGCCAGGGGCTGTCCGCTTAGCCCAGGGTACTTAGCGACAAACTCAGGGCGCAATACAAAAGCGTCGGTGAATGCCGCTTTGCTGGCGTCTGACTGGGCCGGTGACTGCGAACCACCAACCAACGCCATGTCAGGGATAAACTCCTTGTAGAGGGGTCTGCGACCCAGGCCGACCTCATAAAAGCGATAAGCAAAATAGCCACGGTCCTGAAACTCCACCGACTGATAAAAGCCCGCCGAGACATGCACCCGATCGCACTGCGGATTAGCAAACTCGCCAAAGCCGCCGTTCGGGCAATTGTTCAAGGTGAGGTTCCAGTTTGCGAACCCTACCGAGTCCGGAAAGCGGCCTAAGAAATCGATATACTGCTCCTGGACGAAGAAGTCTATATCGTCAATAGTGATGACCTGGTTTGTGCCGGGTCGCAAACGCACTGGCTTAACCTTAACATTGCCGTAGAAGAGCACCGAAGGAAGTCCCGGTGTTTCCGTTTCAATCCGGAGAGTAGGAGCCTGACCTAGCACAGATAGGCTGGCAAAGGCTATTATTAAAAACGCAATACTGATCTTCATAATGTCTCCTAGATTCGGAATCCTGTCTAACGTCCGGAGTACCAGGCTGGGGTCCTTATCCTAGCGCCTTGGAGTATAGCTTTTCGGCCCGGGATTGGTCAACAAATCTCGTGGTCAGCAGTCATCTGTTAAGTCCGGCCTGAACCAGCCGAACCCGTCCCTGTTTTTGACGCCATAAGCTATCGAATGGTTGGGAGAATATCAGAAGTATTTCATCGAGCCAAAGTCAGTTGGTAATCACCGGGAACCAGCAAACATCGACAAATCCCGGCCACGAACCGCCTATTGGGGAACGGCATTCCAAGTCAAATGAAGATTTCCACAGCAGCCAGGCAGCCAGACAGAGTGGAAACTGCAACCGAGGATGTAGCGCTGGAATTGTCGATCCTCATGCCTTGTTTGAATGAGGCGGAAACCCTGGCGACTTGTATATTGAAGGCGCAATCCTCTTTGCAGAAGCTTAATATTGCGGGTGAAATAATTATTGCCGATAACGGTAGTACGGATGGCTCGCAGGCGATCGCAGCCCAAATGGGGGCCCGGGTCGTGGCAGTTGCAACCAAAGGTTATGGCAGCGCCCTGATGGGTGGCATCGCCGCCGCCCGCGGCAAGTACATAATCATGGGCGACGCGGATGATAGCTACGACTTTACAAACCTTGAACCCTTTTTTCAGAAGTTACGAGCCGGCTATGACCTGGTAATGGGCAACCGCTTCAAGGGTGGCATTCAACCTCGAGCGATGCCGCGGCTGCATAGATACTTTGGTAACCCTGTCCTGACTGGAATGGGACGCCTTTTTTTTCACAGCCCTTGCGGAGACTTTCATTGCGGGCTCCGGGGCTTCAGCAAATCTGCGATCCAAAAACTAGACCTGCGGACTACAGGTATGGAGTTCGCTACCGAAACTGTTGTCAAAGCCACGTTGTATAAACTGCGAATTGCTGAGGTGCCAACCACGCTGGCACGGGACGGACGAAGTCGACGGCCGCACCTGCGTAGTTGGCGAGATGGCTGGCGCCATTTGCGGTTTATGCTTCTTTACAGCCCGCGTTGGCTTTTCTTATATCCGGGCCTGCTGCTAATGATCGTGGGAACCCTGGCGAGCGGCTGGCTCTTAGTAGGGCCAAGAGTGGTTGAAGGAGTGACCCTCGACGTTCATACGCTTCTATATGCGGCGATGGCGATCGTGATGGGCTTCCAGATGGTTATTTTTGCCGTGTTCACCAAGGTCTTCGGCATGAGCGAGGGCTTGCTTCCGGAAGACCAGCGGTTGAACAAACTGTTTCGCTATATCAAACTCGAGACGGGGTTGCTGGTAGGAACTTTGCTCCTGGTTGTGGGAGTGATGATGTCCGTCTACGCTTTGAACTACTGGGGAGCCAGGTTCTTTGGCCCACTTAATCCCTCCAAAACATTGCGGCTGGTGATCCCGGCGGTCACGTTGATTACCCTTGGGCTGGAAACTATTCTCTCGAGTTTCTTTCTGAGCATCCTTGGCTTGAAGCGGCGTTAGATGGTATTGAGTAAATACGTCCGCGGGTCTATTTCAATCAGCCAATTAGCTGAACTGACTCCAGGAAGCGTCCGAGTCTTACGGGAGAGTTGAAACTGCCGGTGCGAAGAATCAGACTTACTCCAGTCCTGGTTAGTTTTTGGCTGGTCCTTCTGGCCGTCACCGTTGTGGTTGCGGCGCGAAGTTCTTACCGGCAATCACTCAGAACCGAAGAGTATGCGTACGCGTGCGATCCATTCGGCTACTTGCGCATGGCCAAGGAGATAAGAAAGGCCGCCGATCGGCGAGAGCTTCCTCAATTCAGACTCGAATCCCAACAGACCCGACTCTTAATCAATTTCATGCAGTCCAGGAATGTCCCGGTTCCGCTCTGGGACGAGTTAGTAGCGCCACATGCGCATCATTATTTTCCGGCATCAGGCTTTGTTGGCGTGCAATACCCTCCGGGAACGGGATTGACCCTTGCCATATACCCGGAAGGGAAAGCAGTTTACCGCTTGAACCTAACGGTCGTCCTGGTTTTTCTCGTTACCGGAATTCTTGCTCTGGTTATCGCAGCTTACAAACAGGCGTGGGCGGCCGCCGGATTTGTTGTGCTGCCTATCTACCTGGGACTAGCGATTCTTGGAAGGATGGGAGCGCTGAGCTTTTCCATCAATGCGGTGCTGGTGCCGATCCTCCTGGGCTGTGTCCTGGCTCTAATCTCCTTAAAACTGCGAGTTGATAATCGACACCGGCTGGCTCTCATCGGCGCTTTGGGAGCAGGATTGTTCCTGGGTTTCGCGACCCTGATAAGACTGCCCGCGGTCCTGTTGACGCCTGGTTTTCTCATCTTGCTGTGGCCTGACTCGTGGCGCGCCGGAATCCGAAGTTTGCCTGCGGTCTTTCTCCTCGGCGTCATGCTGACTGGTGTCCTCCCGGTCCTTGCTTACCAACAAGCGATTGCCGGCGCCTGGTACTTGCCGACCTATGCGAACGTGGATGCCGCTCTTCCGACCCTTGAAAGTTTAAGAAATAACTTCTCGTATTTTCTCGGCCAGGGTGACGGAGCGAAAGACAACTGGGCGCTGGTTTATGCGCTGGCGGGCTTTGGCGGTTTTGCTCTCGCAACTCATTTGTCGCGGCGGTCTAAATCCTCAAATCGCCTGGGACTAAGTTGTAGACGTCTCGGTGTGGCCGCGGTTATTGTCTGGGCATTGCCGACAGTTTTTTTTCTTACGCATAAAATCACTGCTCCTTATTACGCGATTCCGGGCATCTTTGGCGCGATAGCTTTGGCTGCTTTCGGATCGCTGGCGATTGAAGTTACTCAAGACAATTATTCGAAGCAGTTTGATAAGCGCAAAGCTCTTTGGTGGCTGGCCCTGGCTCTGATGATTTGGCCGGGCATTGCAACTTCCAATCGCGCCTGGCGGGGCCGATCCCGAACGCCGGCTCCCGCACAGGCAATTGCTCATGATCCGATCGTGCTTCCTTCAGAATTGGCGGATGATCACGCGTGGGTTTGGGCTGACCTGCTTACGGGATCGTTCTGGTACTATGCTGACAAGCCGGCGTTCAAAATTCAATTTACCAACTCCGAAACGCGCGCAATGATCTTTAAGTTCGTCTCTGATCGCGGTGAAGCTCAATACCTAATCCAGGATAACGAGCGCATGCAGCAATTCATGGATGAAATTATTCGGTGGGGTGGCACTCTTGAACCGCGAGGCAAGGTTGATGGACAGCCCTACTTCCTGATCCGGTGGCCGCCGGGCGGTCCTCTGGCCACGAATGTAGCCGGCACCGACTGATCAGGCCGTGCCTCCAGGCCCGGGCAGATTTTCATTCAACCACTTGGAAACTGTGCGCCGCGGCAAATTCGCTTTGTCTTAAGTCAGATTTCAATCGGGTTGCGATGCGGAGAAAGAATCTACTTACATGGTTGATTGTCCTGTGTCTCGGAATCATTGGCACCGTGCAATATCATCTGGCCCAGTTCTCTTCACGATTCGACTCGTTTTTTGGAGACAGAGGCGATGCCAGAGGAATTGTCTATTTTTGCGAACACTGGTATCAGAGCTTTCTAGGAAAAGCTAATCTGCTTTCTCCCGGACTTTTCTATCCCACCAAAGGAACACTCGCCTATTCCGATCTGTTGGTGGGCTACGCAATCCCGTATTCGCTCCTGCGCGGTTTGGGTTTTGGGATGTTCTCCGCCATGGAGATCGTCATCATTGGCTTAACTTTTCTGAGCTACTTAGTGTGCTTCATACTGCTGAATCGCGCGTTGCATTTCAGCCTTTTACCATCCTGCGCGGGAGCAATGTTCTTTGCCTTCAGCAGCCCGAAGTTTTTCCAGCTCCAACATTTGCAACTGCAATTTGTGGTGTGCCTGCCGCTGATCTTTCTGTTTGTAATACTTCTTGTCCAACAGTCGGCGACGCTGACGCAGAAGAGAGCTTTCGCTTTTTTGTCACTTTCAGGTCTGGCCTTCAACCTGCAACTGCTGACAGCGGTTTATCCTGGCTGGTTCTTTTCCTTGTGGTGCTCCCTTTTCCTGATATTAGCCCTTCTGTTTCAACCAGGTCGCCGGTTCATCTTCTTGCTGGTGCGGAAATTCTGGCCGGCTATATCAGCCGGCGCGGCAACCTTCCTGCTGGGAGCCATTCCCTTCATGCTTGTCTACTTTCCCCGCGCCAGCGCGCAGAACTGGTACACCTACAGCAATGTCAAAGAGATGATTCCGGCGTGGTGGTCACTTTTGTCGATGGGTGACGGTAATTATGTCTGGGGCTGGTTGGCAGGCATTGTGAGGCCAAAACCCGCGCCTGCTTATTGGTCAGAATTAACGACTGGAATTGGAGTGTTCACATCCCTTGCCTGGATCGGATTAACGATCTTTGGCCTTTGGACTGCGGTAAAAACGCTCCGCTTTCGATCAGCGAAAAAAGGAAATGAAGATCGTCTCGAAACTCGGCGCGTCTATCTTCTCTTCCTCGGTCTGATGATTCTGGCAACCACACTCTTTTATTGCATTGGGATGAAGTATGGTAACGGTTACTCCCTCTGGAAACACGTCTATCACACTTTTCCTGGCGCCAAAGCAATTCGCGCCATGTCGCGTTATGTAATTTTCCTGACTCTGCCGATGGCCGTAGGTTTTGCCTTCGCCCTGGATTACGGAATCAAGCGAGTATTGGCCCGGAAAACTTCCCTGGCGCGCAGCGCACTGATGTTTGGATTGTTGGCGCTGGCGGCCTTCGGCGTATTTGAACAGTTTGGCACGTTCAAAGTCGGCGGCACCGGGTTTTCCAAAAAGGCCGAAACCGCCTATTTGAATGCGATGGCGGCAAAGCTTGATGGCAACTGCGCGGCTTTCTATGTTGCCGCCAGACCTGATGACCACCATGGAGCGGCTGAACACCAGTATGACGCCATGCTGATCGCCGTGATGACGCACATCCCCACCTTGAACGGTACCAGCAGCCAGTTTCCGCCCGACTGGTTTGGACTATATGAAGTGAAAGATCCTGCTTATGAGGTGAACGTCAGAAAATGGATTGAGCGAAACGAAATTAAGGGCAACATCTGCCGTCTTGAACTTAGTCCGCCGGTCGAGGCCTTCAGCGGAAGTGCCAAGTAACGAACGCTGCTGCCGATTCTTGAAAGTTGTCGCGCGGGTCCACGAACGGGTTGAAAGACTATTTCTTTAGCTTGATCACGAGTCCGCCGCCTATGTAGGGAACGTGATAGGTATATTCGACCCGATCGCGTAAGTTTTCATGCACAAACTTGTCGGTGGCCCGTTTGGCATAATTCTCGTCATCGGCGTCGTCCACGAAAATGAATGTCGGGTTTGCAGTTAGTGCGAGTTGCAAATCAGCGTATTCATTATCAAAGTCGTGCGCTGCGTCTACCACAACCAGATCAGCATTTGAGGGCAGCCGCTCTAATTGCCTGAGATTGGATCTCATGAGCTGCCATTGCTCGAAACCTCGAATGGTAAACAGCTGCTTCGCTATCTCGTATGGCTGCCATGGAGATTGATCATCATGACGAGGGCCTTCTGCAAAAACGTCAATGCCGATGTATTTTGCTTTCGGCGCCGCGCTCAGATAAGCGTCAGCACTCGAGCCGGCTGAGGTTCCTAACTCGATAATCGATCTCGGCGCGATGGTCTTTGATAGCGCATAGAAGCACCTATATTTGTGAGTGAAGGCATCCCTAAGCCCGAGGTAGTATTCCTGATCATACTGAGTGAACACACTGAAAAGAGGATGAGGCTCCCAGTCGCAGGCTGCGAGGTTTCCAGCAAACTGAAGATGGAAGTCTGCCGCAGATGAAAGTCGGTAGGGAAACTCAATGGCCTCAATAAGCGCCTGTCTGATGTGACTCGCCTGATATCCCGCCAGCACGTACTCTCGTCCAGCATTGCCCATCCTGGAGAGGTCTCCGTTTTCAGATAGCATTTCGCTAAGCGATGCGGCAAAGCTCTCGTAATCAATATAGATCCGTCCGGCGCCGCTTCTGGTGATGTGATCAATCAGGACTTCCGAACTACCATTTGCCAAAACGGGTGTGCCTTGGGCCATCGCCTCAAGGGTGACGATGCTGAGACTCTCGTTCGGCGAGGGGCTGATGTATATCGTTGCGCCCGCCATCAGGCTGAATTTCTCTTCGTTCGAGACGAATCCCCGGAACTCAATGTCAGGATGATCAGGCACTTTCATATCGTCCTTCCCGGTTATTACCAGACGTAACTTTCCTGGAAAAGTGCGATTGAATTTTTTGAAATATTCAAACAGCTCGGGGAAACCTTTGTTTGGATCGACGCGACCACAGTAGAGGAGATAGCGTGTAGAAGCTGCCGGGGGTTGTCGGCGCTTGGTATCGATGCCCATCGAGACAATCCTGCCTGGTAGCGACCCCCACAAATTCTGACTTACTCGCTGTTCCGCGTCGGTGAGCCAGAGTGACTCTCGGGCCCGGTGGGCAGCATGCCGGTAAGCTGAAAGATAAGCCGTTTGCTCGCAGTGCAATGTTGGGGCAAACAGGGCATGGCCCGGAGGTACGCGCTGAAGTCCAAAATAAGTCGTGGGATAGAGGTAGGTAACAAAGATCAGCGACCTGTAATCCGACCAATGAGTCTCGATAAACTGCATCAGCGGCTCGGAATAAGGGCCCTGGTTAAGGATGAACTCTTCCTGCAGAGGAATGCTCCATTGAAGTTTAAGAGGGTCTTCCGGATTACGATTCCTTCCGGGACGAAACCGACTGAACCCCGCGAGCAGTCTCTGATGCAGTTCGCCCCAATATGCACTCCGGCCGACTGTCACCGGAAATCTGACAATGTTCACTCCATCCTTCTTTATCGATCCTTCCGGGAGGACATTGGCCCAATCCGAGATATCCACAGCCGTCGTCGTCAGAAGATCGACGTCGTATGCGTCACGCAAGAGAGTGGCGTAATGCCAGGCGAGAGATTCCGAGCCACCGACGACGCCTTCGTGATACCGCTGAACAATAATCGCTAGTTTGTTCATTGAAGACACGAGAGAGCACGCAGAAAACTGCTTTCAATTATCTGGTTGGTAAACATGGCTTCATACCGTTGCCGGCCTCTCAAACCCAACGCGGTTTTAACTGAGTTCTCTCTTAAGATTAGATCAATCGATTCTGCGATCAGAAAAGGATCGCGTTCGGGCCACGCCAGGCCTGCATCGCCCAGGGTCTCCGGGATCGCCGTCGAGGCGAAAGCAGTGATGGGCAACTTCATGGACATGGCTTCAACGAGTGGGACGCAGAACCCCTCGTGTTCGCTGGCCATGACGAAAGCATCGGCCACAAGGTAATACGCCTTTAGAGCTTCGTCTGATACGCCACCGCTGAAGACAACTGCATCTTTCAATCCGACTGAGCAGACGGCCAGGTGAAGAAGTTTTGAATATGGACTAAAGCCTTCTCCGCCTTTTCCCACAATGATCAGTCTGGAGTTGCGATTGCAGTTGTAATAGTAGCTGGCAAAACCTTCGATTAAGGCAAGGTGCCCTTTATTTGGCGTTACCCGGCCGACTGTCAAAATGTTTGCAGTACCATCCGAGTATTTTTTTAGCACTGCTTCGTCGGCGGTAATTGTCGCTAAGCGATCGATGTGATGGAACGGTGGAACCACGAAGGAGCGAGCGTCGCTAGCCCCTTCCGCCACCAGTTCGTTCTTGTTGAATGTGGAGTCTGCGAGATAAAGATCGCACTGGGATTGGGCGAGATGGCCCAATTGCGCTCGGCCATCCTCACAAAGCCGCTGATCGCTACTGCTAAAGCCCATGAAGAACTTTGCCGGAGTTACATTGTGATACTTAATCGCCTTCCGGCATTTTAGTTCCCGCAGTAGCGACAATATCGGGCTCCAGCCCACTGAGTAGTGATAGATAAGGACGTCATCAGCACCCTTTAGAAAGCGCTTGATCCCTGACACGTCAAAGATCTCATAGTTGCCGAGTGAACGTGTCTCTGAAAACAACCGCGCGTTGTTTCCTTGTCTCCGCAAAACGTCATACATTCCCAGCACGTCATTGCTGACGGCGTCGGCGGTAGTTAGGCTGGGACTTAAAATACCGATTCTCGGCAACGTAGTTGTCAGTTTCCCCGTCGGTTTCTCTAGTTCGCGCCGTTCTACAGGTCAAGGCCTGTCTGGTGAAGCGCAGCCAGGAACTGCGATTCACTAGAGCGGTTTGAAAACATGTTCTCGTAACGCCGCCGGCCGGCTATACCCAAAGCCACTCCAGCGGATTCATTTCGAACCAAATGATCGACTGATTCGGCCATCAAGAAAGGATCGCGTTCAGGCCAAACCAGTCCCGCATTGCCCACGGTTTCCGAGATTGCCGCGCCTCCATAAGCGACTATTGGCAATTTCATCGCCATCGCTTCAACCAGAGGCACGCCGAAACCCTCGTGTTCGCTGGTCATCAGGAAAGCATTCGACACAAGATAGTAAGCCTTTAAAGCGCTCTCGGAAACTTCTCCCGTAAATACAATCGAGAGATCGACACAGAGCAGCTCGGCTACCTCTCTGATCAATTTTGAATAGGTCTCAAATGCCGGCCCTTCAGGTCCGACGATAAAGAGTCGAGAATTGCAATCAAACTGGTAGAAGTAGTTGGCAAACGCCTCTATCAATGCGACATGACCTTTGTTCGGACGAACGCCGCCGACCATCAGAAGGTTTGTCTTCCCGTCAGTATACTTGTCGACAAGATCCAGATCCGGCTCAGTTGCGTACAAGCGATCCGCGTTGTTGAAAGGGGGAACGACAAAGGTGGAAGACCTGCTTGTTCCGGCAGCTCGCAGCTCGTGCATGTTGTACGCGGAAGCCGCCAGATAAAGATCATGGCCGGCGCGGGCGATCACCTGAAGCTGAGAGCGCCCTTGCTTGCACAAGTTCTGGTAGTGCGGGCTGATACCCTCGAAAAACTCGGCCGGGGTGACGTTGTGATACTTTATAATGGTACGACAATTGACCTCCCGCAAAATGTCGACTCCAGTATCCCAACCGATAGAATGATGATAGATGAGAACATCATCCGAGTCCTGCATGAATGAATTGATCGCAAGGTAGTGCTGAACCTGTCGTCCGTCCAGGCTCCAATCCTCGGCAAACATCTGAACCTCATGGCCGCGTGCACGTAATATTCGCCTCATTCCCAACACGTCATTACTCACCGCATCAGCTGAGGCAATGGTCGGAGTCAGGATTGCGATGCGGGCCATGGGTTAGGTTGTTGCGGCGTTGTTGACGATTGCGTGAAGTCCACTATGATTTGCCTGGCGCAAAGAGATGTGTTCTGCCCAGGCGAGCCAACGCTGCTAATCACACTTTGCGACCCAAAATTCCGTAGTCCATCGGTCCGAAAAAATAATGATTTACGAATTTCGCCACTTCATCGTCTCCCTTGAGAATCGCCGAAGTCATCGGATATGACTTCAGGACCTCGACGCGACAAAGCCCTCTTGACTCAAGAAGAAACTGCATCGTTTGGCTGGGGATCGGATTCTTATGTGTGGGATCAAGATAAAAGTTACATGCGCCAACCAGGATATTTTCCGGGTTGGGTGTTTCCAGAATAACAACGCCGCCTGGCTTAAGCGTTCGCGCTATTTCGTCGAGAAAACTAATCAGAGTTTCGAGTGGGAGATGTTCTACAAAATGAAAAGCTGTGATTGCACTCAAACTATTATCAGCCTGTGATCGCAGATACGTTATTGCCTCGCCGGCAGCAGCCGGGAGCCCCCGGCGCTGACAGTCCTCGATCATGACTCGGCTGATATCAATCCCACGAGCGGCGAGACCCGCTTCTTTCAAAACTTCCAACCATTCGCCCCGGCCGCAGCCGATATCCACGATGTCCGTCGTGATACTGGCGTCTCGGAGCATTGGCAAATAGGATCTGGCCTTCTCTTTAATATCTTCCCTCGTCCCGCGGAACTGATCCTCGAGTGAGCAATAGAGCGAGTCGAGCAGATGGTCTTTCTCGGTGCTGAGAATTTGCATCTGATCCGGCTCAAATGGCTGAGGCAACCGTTTGCGCGCCTCTTCCAACAGAAGACTTAATCGTCTTTCCTGCAACACGAGCTCCATTCGCGATTTTTGCAGGCTGGTGTCCATCTTTGTGCTCAACTCATGCAACTCCGCGGCTTGTGATTCTTGCGCGGCGGCCTGTCGCTTAAACTGATCCTGTATCGCATCCAGTTGCGCCGAGATGTCGGCTTTCAGTCTATTCCGATCTTCGTTTATTTCATGCTGCTCGCGAATGAGCGCCTTGAGTTGCTGGTGATGTAAGTCGGCGACCTTTTTGTACAATTCGGAAAGTTCGGCAATTGCTTTGACGAGCCGCTCAGACAGGTTTGCATCGCTTTCGTCCAGGCGGCTGAAAAAGCTTGCGTCCCGGACGTTGATCTGTGCAGCCAAATGCTCGTATCGCGCAGTCAAATGTGCTTCAAGTCTTCTGTGGTCCGTAATCAGGGCGGGAAGTCGAATGATTCCAACCAGACGTTCGATCAGGTAACCCAACACCGGGACGTTATAGAGTTTTTTGAAAAGCAGGGGTCTGTCTAGCCTACTAACTTTTACATCCCTTAACCGGCCCTCCGGCGAGAACCTTAGACTAGTAAGAATATCGACCTTGCTGCGGCGTCCGTCTCGGAGATTCTCTAAATACTTCGCGAATCCCGAGTCATCCGGCTCGCGCTTAAGAATTGCGCGGTAGGCGTTGCGAACGAACGCCTCGTCGTTCAAAACAAGAAGGTCTTCAAGTTGATAATGCTCGCGAGCTTCGAACTCCGATTCAAGAGCTAGTGCCGGAAAAGAGCTGGCGCCAAGCGAAGTTGCTGAGCTGGATATTGAAGTAGCGAACCTGCCCTCGGTTTTCAGAAGGTCAGTGAGGATGGCTGAAGCATCGACCGGGGAGTTGCTCTTGCGCTTTTCCGCGTCTTCCCTGATCCGAGCCATTAGTTGCGCAAGATCCAGCGCTTGATTACCATTTTCGTTCATCTAGAATTCCTGTATCTCTTTAATTCGACGCATCTATCGATGCTGGAAGAATGCGTCGCCGACTGCAAGAGCTTCATCAACGATCAGCATCAGAGGCGAGGTAAAAATTCCAGTGGCAAAGCGAGTCGGACATACATACCGCTGGAGTAAGCCTTAAGCGGTTGGTAAATGAAGTCGCCGATCTCGGCGAAACGTTCGATTATCTTGAAAGGCTACAATCAAAAAAGCGCGTCAGGCATCACCGATCACAATGAGAAGGAAAACCGCTGAGATCATGGCCATCACACGGGCGTTCCTCTTTACCTGACTACTTAGCCTAGGGGATCGTTACGTGCGGCGCGGAGGCAGTCGGCCGGCTTGTTGCCGTGCCCACCGTGATCACAATTGGAAGATCGCCTCGATCGACTGCTGCAGGCAGCGTAAGATCAATCTCCTCAAATCCCGGTTGATCCAGCAAAATCACGTTTGATGGAACTATTATAGTCGTGCCAATAGTCACAGTGATCGAACCGGCGGCCGTACCACGCACGCCGGTTACATGGATCTCGAGCACGGTTGGGACTTGCGTGCCCGTACCGTCGTCAGACGTGATATTGAACGGCTCCGTCACACAGCCTGGCGTAATCGGGTTAGTGATGTTGCACACCACCGCGCGCCCGCCAGGGCCGTTTGAGTCCGTAAAGATATCGGGTTGCGCCGGTACAATTACCACCCGACCGCGAATCACCGTGCCGTTGTTATTGATGACCACCGGATAGCTGTCTATTCCAGAGTTGGGCACGAGACCCACAGGCACGACGAAGCTGATCTGTGCCGGTGATGTGCTGACCGAGTACAACCCGCAAGCGGCTCCATTGATTGACATGGAAACGCCGTTGAGTTCAATTGGCAACGCGGGCGAGCGCTTTGCATAAGACGCATTGTTGTTGCTCACCTGAGCGTTTGAAGGCGCCAGGGCGACATTGGATTGCACAACGCCCAGCTCGCCGGGCGCCAGGCCGGGCGCAAAGCCCGGAGGCGTAATGGGCGAAGCGACAGGACTGGCCGCTGGACTTGCAGTTGGAGTTGCGGTTGGACTTACCAACGGGACCATGCTGGCGCCCGTGAATAGCGAGATCGTTCCGGCTGACTCAGTCGTGATAGTCGGCGACAAGTGATAGAAGACTTCACTTAGGCCATCCGCGTTCCCGCCACCCAGTTCAGCCGTCAAAGAGAATGCTATCCGGCTGCTGAGGTTACTCGGAAGCCCGCGCAGGCCGGCGAACGTCGGGATATTTGTGAGACGAGTGAACGGTCCCGTTGAGGTTGCCGGAAGCGGGGCTGCCGGCAGCGGGGCCAGAAAAAGCTGCTCAGCGCGCAGCGGATTCAACCCGGTGCTGTCCTGATCGGCAGTGGGGAAGGTGCCGTCGGGTAGGAAGTTCAAAGCCGAAGTGAATACTACCGAGTGCGGGCTTAGCGCGCCGTCGTAGTCAGTAAACGTCGGAAAGTGGAAAATGTCTCCGGGAGCCGACAGAGCACGTGGTCCAACCTGAGCGAAAGTGTCCAACTGCACGTTGTAAACAAAGGTGACGGAGAATATCGGTGATGCCGCCGGTGATGCCGCCGGCGAGGCGGCCGGTGATGACGCTGCATTCGCTTTCGGATCAATGGCCGTCGACTCAAAGGCAATTAACTTCCCATCGCGACTTAACCTTCTGCCAAAGCCGAAAATGTTGGTCGTGGCTGACGTAGTGGCGTCGTTCTTTGTCTTGGTGACCTGCCGCAAACCGCCGGTATCGCTCACATAAACTTCCGCGTTCGAAAAACCTCCGCCGTCGTCGTTGTTGCCCGTCAGATTCGCATTGGAAACAAACGCGAGCACTGATCCATCACTGGAAAGACACGGATTCGAGCTGAAGATCGGATTGTTCAGTGACGTAGACTTTGTGTTGGTTACTTGAGTAAACGTCGCGCCGTTATCGTTAGTTCGAAAGACTTCCGGGTTCCCTCCCGGGGGAAGCGCAGTGGTATCCAAATTACCGACCGCCGGCACAAGATTCCGGGTTGAGATGAAAGCGATGACATTTCCATTATCGCTGATGCTCGCTTCGCGATTATCGTCGGCGACTCGAGGCGCCAAGGTTGTCGATCCGGCAGCCGGCGCGATGCTGGCCGGCGTATTTGTAATTTGCTTGAACGTGCCAGTCGACAGATCTATAGGTCCCACGTCGGCTCCACTGGAAAGACTTGCGACGTCAGCAACGGTGAACTTGTAAGTCCAGATCTCCTGATTCGCATCAGCCGCCAGGGCAGCGCTCGTAGTCCCGTCAAAACTCGCCGGAGTGGGCGCATTCGAGCTGAAAACGATTGTGTACGTGTGCTGTCCGGCAACCGGCACCGACCCCTCCAGAGTAATCATCGGACGGTTACTGCTGATCTCAATCGCGACATTGCTCAGATCTACCGGGGTCGGCGAAGGAGTGGGCGTCGGCGATGGGCTGACCGATGGACTTGGACTCGGGCTTGGGCTCGGCGTTGGCGAAGGACTACCCGGGGGGTTCAGTACGCTCCTGGTATTAGTCAGCTGGAAAATCCGCCGCTGCGCATAGTCGTACAAAAAAATCTCGCGATTACCGTCTTCGTTGTTGCGCGCATTGGGATTAATGGTTCCATTAGGATTAAGCGTCGGCACCTTCTCAGTCGCGATATCGCCGTTCGATTCAATGACCACAAAGCGGCCATTGGCGGACATGTCGCCGGCAAAAGAGTCGCGCGTTGAGTTGGTGACTTGCGTGACGAACGGATCGGGCGTGGAGTTCGCCGGGCTTTGCGCCGACGACGAAAGCGCGCCCACGACCATCATGCACGCGGCTGCTGCGAACAGAAAAGCAAGTATCAGTCTCACCATCAAGACACCCAACAGACAACGAACATGCTCACTGGGGATTGAGCCAAAATTGAGCCAAATTAGCCAGAACAAATACCGCGAAGCGTTCAGCGGTTAGAGTTCGACATTGTAATCGTTAGCCCTTGGCAACCGCAAGCCGCCATCTCCGGGTTGCTTAAAATATGAGTCGGTACGAAAGCATATGCAGATCCCGGGTTTTGATTAGCTTGAGCCTGACAAATCTTCCTTAGACACGGCGACCAAATGCGGCGATCAATATACATCAGGCCACTTTGAGATTACAGTATCCCTCCCGGCGTTGCCCGGATCGCGCCGCCACAGAGCGGAGGGCCGCAAAAAAACAACGAATAACGTTCCGCGGCGTGATATGAGGCGTGATAAGATTGGCGGCGCGGCGCCGTCCCCCGCCGCAGCCTATCAGCAGTCCTGGTTGCTGACCTTCGCTTTTCATCGACGGAAGAAAGATGAGTCGAAAAGGACTGAGCGCCGCGGTTGTCTTGTTCGCGCTCATTAGCGCACAGGCGCCGGTCCGCGCGTACACGCTGCAATACCGCGACAACTCGGGCATAGTTGCCCGGCGCTGGCTCGCCCGCCCCATCATCGTCGCCTTCTCGAGCTCGCTCAGTTCGCCACCCTCGAACATCAAGACCGGTAGTGATGTGATTGGCTCGGCGCGTCACGCGCTGGAACACTGGGCGAACGTTGCTGATATTCAATTTCTCGAAACCAGATCTACCGCCCAGACGATCAGTCCGCCGAATAACGGCGATCGCATTAATCTGATTACCGTCTCGCCCGAGAATGGCGCGGTGTTCGGCACATCGGAAAGCCCGGGCCGGACGCGGGTCTTCTCAGATTCCGGCGGCGCGATCGTGGAAGCTGACATAGCCTTGAATCCGAACGAGCTTTTCTCGAGCGATGGCACGCCCGGCACATACGATCTTGAATCAACGTTCACGCACGAAGTCGGACATCTCCTGGGGCTCGAACATTCTGCCGTCATTGGCGCGACGATGCAGCCGCGCCAGGCACTGAACGGTGTCTATGGACTGCCGGCCTTTACTCAACGGACCTTGTCCGCGGATGATGCGGTGGGCGCGCGAGCTCTTTACGGATCCAAAGCCGGCACCGGCTCAATCTCCGGGAAGTTGATCGGCGCTGCCGTAGCCGGACTATCGCAACCGATCTTTGGCGGACACGTATTCGCGGAAGATGTGTTGACCGGCAGATTGATCGCAGGCAGCGTTACTTTGCCTTCCGGAGAATATCGCCTCGACGCCCTCCCTCCCGGTAGCTATCGTTTGATCGGACAGAGCCTGGACGGTCCAATCAGCGCCGCCGACATCGCACCTGCGGGCGGATCGTATGCGGGTCTGATGGAAACGAAACCTTCATTCCGCACTTTCATTTTCGCGGGCCGCTCTGCTTCTCGGTCGATCAGCATCACCGCCGATGTCGCCTCCTCGCTGGGTTCCTTTGTATCTCTAAATTCGGCGGCGACGCTCAAGCCGCAGCTGATCGGAATGAACGGCGAGCTATCGACCGCGGCCCTGCCGTTGGAAGCGGGTAAGAAGTTCACGATTTATGTAGGCGGCGAGGGACTGGATCAAATCGCCGCTGACGGCATTTCCATAAGCTCGCCTTTCATCACCGTCGACCCGGCCACCTTGACTGAAGAACAGTTTGATACGCCTTACCCGGTTATCAGTTTCGAAGTCACCATAGCGCCGAATGCTCCGCCCGGCGACTACAGTATTCGCTTGCAATCAATCAGCGGCGAACTGGCGTATCTTCCTGGCGCGCTGACAATTGATCCCTAAATGACCTTCTGCGGCCTGGAGGTCATGCCGGAGCGAAGGAAAGACTTGACCCCTGGTGGCAAATCTTTCCTGAGAAAGGCTTGCCTTATCCGTCGCGCTGGCGTTAACATGCAGCCGTCTAAAAAAGGTTCATTCATATAGCGGGATCGGCCCCGTGGCTTTATCTGTAACCTTCATTCGAAGAGCTTAGTGAACGCCGGAGGTTAATAATGGTTGACTTTCTGCTGTCAATTGTAGGTTTGGCCGCTTTGGGTGGCGGGATTTTTGAATTCTACAAGTTCGTAACTGACACCACCCCGGGGGGCGGGCACATGAACGGCTGGATTGCCCTCGGGCTGGCCGTGATCTTCTGCGCGTGCGCGCTGATGTTGTTCCTGCGCCACGTTAACAAGGAAGAGGAAATTCACATTACCCAGTAGAAGGGGCTGCAAGTATCACTGCGCGAATCGGGATGATTGCTTGCAACAGATTTGTAGAAACCAGCACTGCTGATCGCCGGCATGAGCTTCGCGGCCGAGCACCAGCGATGAAGGGGTTACAAAGCGACGCCGTTTGCGTCTGCGGCCATTCGCCCACGCAAACGGCCGTTTTTGTTTCAGTCCTGGTCTACCCTTCGTGAGTTTGTTTGCAGCGGACTTTCCAAGACTGACTTTCCGAGGAGTAATTAAGTAATGTTGCCAACCTTAGCGCTACTGTTCATGCAAACCGAAATGAGCGCGAAGCAACCCAGCTACTTTGCCGTGGTGCTGGTAGGAACTCTCGTGGCGGGCGGCATCGGCTGGCTTATTGCCGCAGTGCTCGGATTTGCCCGCGCAAGGGCCTTTGGCGCTTCGGCGCGATGGTTTAGCATGGCCGCCGTGTGTCTGCTGATCTATCATATCCAGTTCCTATTGCTGGGATTCCTCGCAGTCCTGGGCGCCCAACAAAATGACTTCGATTCGGTGCTGTCCTTTGGCGCGTTCTTGAACGTCTTTGTGGTGCTGGGCGCCATTTGCTCCATCATGGGCTTTGTGCGGCTAACTAACCCGCGCTAAGCGGTTAATCAGACTTTCCATTTCGCTGTTCATGTCCAGGAAACAATTGCTTTTCGCCGCGTTCGCATTGATTGCGGGCGCGGCAGTTTTGTTTGCAATTTCGAACTGGCGCGGCGCCGGAGGCCGTGGTCGTCCCGCGTTCGTTCAGACTGACGGCCCGCGTTTGGTGATCGACGGAAAGCCGTTTCGTTTCGTGGGCGCGAACGCGGCTTTGATGTATCGGGATGATGATCGCGCGCGCATGCCTGAGACTTTGCGCCAAGCGGCCCGGGTAGGAATAAAGGTAGTGCGCGTGTGGGCCTCGGGTGAAGGCGGACCCAACGACGTCAAGCCGATCGCCGACTTCAACGATTGGCCCCGCACCCATTCGTTTCGATCCGCACCCGACAAATGGAACGAAGCAGAGTTGATCTTTCTCGATCGAGTGCTGGTCGAAGCCGCGCGCAATGGACTGCGCGTGCAATTGTGTCTGGCGAACTGGTGGCGGGACACCGGCGGCGTGACGCAGTATTTGCGCTGGGCGGGCATTGCCGGGGCCGACGACGATAAGTATCCATTCGGCATCAACAATGAAAAGGCGATGCAGTTCTATTCGAACGAGACCGCCCGCCGTCTTTATCGCGAGCACGTCGAGAAGATTGCCACCCGGCGCAATAGCGTCAATGGAATTCTATACCGCGACGATCCGACAATCTTTGGTTACGAGCTGATGAATGAAGCGCAATGTTTGACCGGACGTTGGGCCGAGCGCAGGGCGTGGATGGCCGAGATGAGTGGCTATTTGAAATCGCTGGACCCGGATCATTTGATCGCACCGGGCGAATGGGGCTATCGCTCAGCCGCCGAGCGACGCGAATGGCTGATCGATCACGCCTTGCCCAATATAGACTTTTGCGATGTGCACAATTATCCGCGTGACGACACAGACAGTTTTGTCGATTCGCCCAAAGCGCTCGGCGAATTCATCGAGAATCGCGTCGCCGCGGCGTACTCAATCAAGAAGCCCCTGGTGCTTGGCGAGTTCGGTATGTCGAGCGATGGTTATAAGGGCTCCACCCAGGTCGAATGGTATCGCGCGTATTTTGAAAACGCGGTCCAAGCCGGCACGAGCGGCGCAATGTTCTGGATACTCACCCCCGATCCCGCGCGAGGTTACGGCGTGACTTATTCTTCGCCGCGCGATGCGGGTGTGCTGGCAGAGGTTACCGGTGCTTCCCATTTGTTTGCTTCGCTCGCCAATGCTGCGCCGCCGCCGACTTTGCTCGAATCGGGACATTTGATACCGCGACAGTTTGCTTTTGCCCAGGCAGAAAACGATCGCGCAGTGCAACCTCACCTCACTTTTAGACAGAATGGGACGATCCTGTATCGCTTCTCGCCCAACACGGTCGTGCGCGGACGGTTTGAAAAACTCGGCGGGGGCGACGGCTATGTTTGGGGAGCGGGCGCTGGTTACTTTGAATACATTATTCCAGGTCGCACTGACCACCGCCGGGTCGGGCAAATCGTGGTGCGGGCCCACCTCCAACCGGTGTTGCCGGTGGACGCAAAGCCCTCGTGGACTCAAACGCGCGTCACGCTGTTCGTGAATGGAACCGATTGCGGCTCGCGTCTAATTCCAGTGGAAGATCCGAAAGCACCTTTGATTCAGGAATGGAAGATCGATGCGTGGTCGGTGCGTCTGCGCGCCGCGCGTGGGTTGCCGTTTGTGATTCGCTTTGCGGTCACGCCCGAATCGGATTGGCTTTATGGCGTGAACATCTCGAACTGGCCGCTTGGTTACGAGTCACACGACGCCGCGCCGGTAGAGGTTGAGATCGACTGATTCAATTGGTGTGAGTACTGGTGACGCGGCAATGACTTCAAGCGAACTGCGCTGCGAGTGATGAGCGCTACTTAACATCGGCTTCATTTCCGAGTTTCGTGCATCGCTTGAGATCACAAACGTCACACATCTCGTAGAAACACATTTCACTCTTGCCGTCCCATCCGCCAAAGTCCATCGCATAGCTGTTCAACCTGCCAAATGAAATGTCCTGATGAGCGTACAGGTTTCTAGTACCGCCTGGATTCGTGCGCCTCGTCTTCACGCTGAAGCTGTCTTTCTTTGCGCCGTCGGTTTTGAAGTAGAGCCGGGTCTTGTCGATATCCAGGTTAACGGTGATTGTCTTCCCGGCCGCCAGCAAAGACGATACTTCAAACCTGTAGCTCGGCTTATCTCGACCGGATTGTTCAGTGAGGAAGAGTTGCGACGTTGGTCCGTCCTGATTGGCGGTAAGCGAGAGACCTAAGCCGTTCGCAGCAATGCTCATCGTCTGAACCTGGCCCGATGTTAGCGGGACGCTGCGAAAGCCGACGACAAAACCGGGCCCGGTCATGCTGAGATCGACATCTACTTTGGCCGCTGATTTACCAACGATCGTAACTTTGTAAGGCCGGCCGGATTTGTCGAAGGGTAGGACGTACGTCGCAGAATTCTCCTGGGTAATCGCTCTGGCGTTGGGGATTTCGTTGACAAACTTCCGGCGGTTGAAATCGAAGCCGATGCGCTTTCCATCAGAGTCTTCAATGAGGACCTCGGCATCCACATTCAGAGAGATCTGGACGGCCTTTGCCGCCGCTGCCCGTTGAGTTGTATTTGGCGCCTGTAACTGCACTTCAGGAGTGGGCCCAGCGCAGGTGAGCGGCGCCATCGTAGCAGTTGGTAAATTCGCCAGCCACAAACCAGCCGTCACTACCAACAAACCTGATGAGAGACGCAGCATTAGCATCGCGCCTTATGGGGCCCGAAATGACCGCGCTAGCCGGCCGGAGCTAGTACCACAACAACGCGGTGATTGGCTGGTGAGGTTGAAAGTAATTTCTCGCCTCAGCCGGCTTCTTTGCCGGCTTCTCGTTTGGCTCTTCAGTGCAGGGATCGTCGTCGAAGCCGTTGCCCTCATCGTCATCCTCGAAACACATTTCGCCCTTGCCGTCCCATTTGCTGAAGTCCATTTCGTAATTGTCAGTCTTCTTGGCTATCTCAAGGTCATGATGCTCGTATGAACTCGTGGTGCCGTCCGGATTGACACGGGTCACTCGGACATCATAAGCGTCCCTCTTCGCGTCGTTATCTTTGAAGAACAACTTTTGCTTTTCCAGATCGAGTTTCATGGTGACGGTCTTGCCCGGGCTGAGTTTAATGCCGCCGATTTCAAAGAAGTAACTCGGATCCTTGCGACCGGTGGCAATCGTGATGAAGATCTTCGGGGTTTGACCGTCCTGACTGGCGGTGAAGGAAAGTTCGCGGCCATTCGGGCTGATGGTCATGGTTAGGTTCTCGCCCGGATCGACGAGAATGTCCTGAAAGCCCACAACGAATCCGGGACCCTCCATGTCCAGATCGGCGTCGACTTCGTGGTCTATGGATTTGCCGGCGACGTTGATGGTGTAAGGCTTGCTCGACTGAATGTGTGGCAGGTGATATTCAGGAGGTATGTTCTTGCCCATCCCGCCTTCGATTGGCACGACGTCGGCATCGGGAATCTCATTCACAAAACGGTTCTTGGCGAAATCGTAGCCGATGCGCTTACCGTTTGGATCGGTAATCAGATATTCGCCTTCGCCATCGAGGGCAAACCCAACCTGATCTTTTTTCGGTTTCTTGACTGCTGATACATGATGCAACGCGGCGCGTTCGCTGCTATCCGAACAAAACGGACAGCCGTACACGGGCAGTTCCCGGGCTGCCTGGCTCTTTAGGCCGAGCGTTTGGCTGGTGGCATCTCCGATATAATCACTGGCAGTCTTGGTTGGATCCGCGGCGGTGTGATAGCGCCAGGTCTCTTCTTTCGTGTCGAATATGACAACCTTGGTCGCGTCGCCGGGATAATTACTATCATAAACATACAGGTGATAGATTCCTTCGCCCATGTCTTCGACCGCATACGGAGAGATGGCATGTCCGCGCGTATAGCGGCCGTCTTCGCGCATGCCGATACTGAGTACGTAGTGGTCTTTGCTGTCATCCTTCATCGAATCGATCAGCATGTGAAGTATTACGGAAGGCTTCATCTTCCAGGTTTCGGCTCTGAAAGCCGAGATCTCTGAGAGTTTCTGCAACACATGATAGTGGGCGACATAGTTCGAGATGGCGGCCGTGTGTTCGAGATCGGAAACCTTATGCGCGCCTGATTGCCAGTCCGTTAGAGCAGTCTTGCCGTCGAACGGCAACCCTTGCCACAGCCGTAAGCTGGTGACCGCCAATCCCTCACAGTGCCCGCCTTCCAGGAGCTTAACCGCTTCCGCCAGCCATTCTTGGGCAGGTTCATTCAGGACGCAGTCGCTGGCCGTGGTGCCGGACTCGCAGACATTCTCGGCCCCAAAGATCGTCACAAGGTTACCGGCATTCAGATCATTTTCATTGTCATGGTCGCGGCCATAATTCCGAAAGCCGTAGCCGTACACTGTCGGATCATATTCCTTGAGCTGAGCGACAATCGTACCTTTCTCGCCCTGAACTTGAGCCACCGAATTGGTCCGTCGGACATGGGGATTGGACTTCGCGGTCGATCGTGGAACCAGGACCAGGCCGATGGCGATAGCGGTCAGCGCAAATAAGTAAAGTGACGACTTGAAAATAGTTAGATGGCGTTTCATTTTCGACTCCGTAGGGTGAACCGACGACTTCTGGAGATCTTAAGGATCCTTTTCGTGAAGGACGGTATATCCCATTAACCCTGTTGTCAACGAAGGACTTCCCGGAAAACTCTCTTGACTTTTGTTGTCTGGAAACTTAGTTTCTCAGTGCATCAACACCGCAACGGGCATTCAAGTAATTAATCGACGAATATTCTCAATAGGAGCAGACAATGAATAAACGACTACCCACAAAGGCTCTTAACGCCATCCTGTTAACCGCAGCATTAGTTTTCTGTCTGGTTCCAGCACAGAAAACGATTGTCTTCGCACAACAGGCCGGGTCGAAGGAAAGCTTGACCCCGACCTTCTGGCAGAGGGATCCAGATGCCGACTTTGAGGATGAGGGAAGGATGCATTGTGCACCGACGTCGGTTTCGGATGGACTCATTTATTTGTCCAGGGCATTCGGCCTGAAGGACCTGGTCCCAGGCACAGAGCAGAAGAAAGACCAGATCAAACTTATCCAGGAACTCGCCGACGAATTTAGTACTGATCCCAGCATCGGCGGTACCAACCCGGACAAAGTTTTGACTGGGCTACAAAGCTATGTGAAGTCCAAAGGCTATGAGTTGAGCCGTCTGGAGATTATGACCTGGCGTTCCGTTAGCGAATCAAACAAGCAATTCAAGACCGGTACAAAGCCTGACATGTCCTGGATGCGCAGTGCCGCGAACAGCAAAGACACCGTCGTGGTATTCAACTTCGGCTGGTACCACAAGACGGACGACGG
The DNA here is from genome assembly GCA_003168335.1 of Blastocatellia bacterium. Taxonomy (GTDB): domain Bacteria; phylum Acidobacteriota; class Blastocatellia; order Pyrinomonadales; family Pyrinomonadaceae; genus UBA11740. Next base: position 77,987 of record PMSM01000013.1, read on the forward strand.
TTACACCCGAAAAGGCGGCCACTGGGTTGCCGTGGTGGGCGCCTCCGGCAATGGGTTCACCGTTCACAATCCGATTCTACCGTCTGAACAGCAGTCGGAAAAGAAGTCCTTGACACTCACCCTGTTGGATGAGGACTTCATAGTGGTCAAGGACTCGGGCGAAGCTAACATGAAAGGCTTTTATGACGGCGAAGGCCCTGGCCTGCCTCGTCGTGATGCCGTCGAAGCAGCGATTTTGGATGCGGTGATCGTTTTCAGTCTGAAGAAACAATGATCGCAGCCCCAGATGCGCTGCGGTGCAGATCTGCGGCGCTGATGTATTTTCGATAGATGCCTACCGAAGCGTCCAAGGATCGCCTCTTTGGGCAGTTCTACTTTTCATTCGCAAGCGTACCGGTGATTGCACCGGGGAAGGGAAAATAATGAAGTTACCTCGTTTCGTCTGGTTGTTTGTTTTGATTTCTGTCTCGGGACTTATTTCTTTCGTTCAGGCGAAAGGGCAAGTCTGGTCGCTAACAACTGAAGCCGTTTCGCCGCTTTTCGCTGCTCAGGAAAACAGCGTAAACAAGGCGAACGAATTGGGAATCCAGTTCGTCGTGCCAGCGGGCTGGCAGGTCAAGAAGGACCCGAACGGGACCGTAACAGCATCCAAAAAAGACGGCGATGGCTATGTCGTAGTGGCTTTCTCGTCCTTCGCGCCTGACGCCTCTACGCTTACGCCCGATGCCCTGTTCAAAGCCTTCGCCGAAGGCATTTTTTCGAATGCCAAGAAAGATTTTGGGAATGAATTCAAAACGGGTGAGATAGGCACGGCCCCCCAAAACGGCGTGACGATGACCATGCAATCATTTTCCGGAAAGCAGGATGGTGCGGACATTAGCGGTGTGGTGATCGTGCTGAACGCCACCAAGCCCGTCGGTATTTACATGCAAGCCACAACGAAACTTTCCGATAGTCTTGGCAAGGAAAGCGAATTGCTCTTTAAGAGTATCAAGAAACTCGAATAGGTTTGACAGAGTTGCTGTCAGCCACCGCATAACAGATTTTGAGCAATACTTAAGAGGAGTACCCTATGGCTTTCCGACTGACAATGATCGTTGTTTTTTGCATGGCTTTCTGCGCTCTCGCCTCAGCGCAGGAAGATCGAACTACGATAAATAAGTCGCTGGTACCTGGTGTGGTTGGCCGGAATGCTCAGTTCGTTCAAGTTGGAAGCGCCTCAGTCCCGCAACCTACTTACATCGGCCAATGGTCCAACGGTCGGGGAGACACGCTGGCTATTACAGCAACCACAATCCGGTTTGCCAATGATAAACCTGTGAAATACCGTGACGGGACTAAAGTAACTAACGGCCGCGAGTTCCACTTGGAAATTACTTCCGCAGGCAAGCTCAATTATCTTACGAAGTTTCTTTCGCTATCCATGGGTGAGGGAGAGAAACCCGATGAGATGAAAATGACCCTTTATGATTCCTATAAAGACATGGTGGATGGGGCGAATTCACAGGGCGAGGCTACCTGGTATCGGGACAAGTGAAGCAAGTCCACCCAGCGCGCAGCCTATCTGAAAAAAACGTCTTAAACTGCTGCTTCCATTTCCAGCCAGGCGCTGTTCTTGACGGGGCTTTGTTCGCCGATGCTTGACTGCTCACCTCCATCGATGACCGACTACAACTTCGTTGACTTTCTTTCTGATAGAGCGTATTTTCGCCTGCATCAAAACGAGTTCCAGTCAGGAACGCAGGCCTAGCAACGCTTAAAACCTCAAATTGAGTAAGGAGAAACACCTATGCGGAAAACAATGCTCATGTCGATGTCGGTGGGGTTGCTCGTAGGTATCGGCTTTTTGAGTTCCTTTATTTCGGCGCGCGCTCAGGCCAGACGCTCGGATGAAGTCACTGTCACTGGGAAATGGGAGCTGGTCGGAAAAGAGGGAGAATGGAAAAATGCGGTTGAAATGGTAGCGATGGACGGCTTCCTGTGGAGCGTGGAGAAGGATGGGTCGCTTTACAAGACCGATCCCGCCACCGGGAAACGCACTCAGGTCGGAGAAAAGGGAGCTTTTGAAAATATTCAAAATCTCGAAGGGATGGATCACCTCCTATGGTCGATTGAAGCTGGAACTCTCTATAAGAACGATCCCAAGACGGGCAAGTGGGAGATGGCTGGCAAAGAAGGCGAATGGTCCAAGACCATTGATTTCGTGGCGCTGGGTGGGGTTCTGTATTCGATTGAACCCGATGGCTCGCTCTGGAAAACCGACAAGAACGGGAATAACACCCTGATTGATAAAGGCGACTTCAAGGGCTGCACGCGTTTGACCGAGATGGGCGGAAAATTGTGGACGATTGAGAACGGCACTCTATACGAAACCGACCCCAACACTCTCAACTGGAAGCAAGCTGGTAAGGAAGGTGAATTCTCCAAGATCAACGCGATGGAAGGAACTAAAACCTACATCTTCATGATTGACAAGTCCGGAAACCTCTACAAGGTTGACAAGGATGGGACCAAGACCCTGCTCGGTGACGATTACGGTGAGACCAGGATCTTGACAACCTTGGATGGAAGGTTATGGACGGTTGAGGGAGGCAGCCTCTACAAGACAAATTAGCAAGTAGAGTCTCAATCTTTCTTCTCGATCTTTAAGACGTCCGTGTCTCGGTGTTGGGCTTTCGCAGCGTGATTCTCACCGAAGAGGCACAGAGATGACGCGGAGATTAAATCAAACTGCGACAATACGAGTTTAGGTTGGCCGGGGCCACGAGATATCCGGACTCTGGTCAGCATTCTCAATTTCTTTGTCAGCATTGATCGAGAGCGAAGCCATTCCAGTTAGCATACGCGGTGGAGCCGGCGCCGACAGGAATCGGATGTCGAGATATCAATGAAGGAGAAACGAACAATGACGCGAAGTCCGCGGGCACTTATCTGGGCCATCGCAATGCTGCTTGGAGGCGCATTAATGGTTCTGCCTGGGAGTGTCAACTCATCCGCAGGTGTTGGGACGGCGAACAGCTCGGCTGCGGCACAAGATAAGGAGCCGGAGGGCAAAATAGTTGCGAAGCTTGATTTCACACCCAAACCAAACGGCTTCCATTTTGAAAACTACGGGAATGACAGCGAGTCGGCGAATGATCTGGGACCGGCGGACATGATCGACTTGTTCGGCGCTGAGAATGTATGCGAGAGCGGCAGCACCGCTGAGGATTGCCTACTCTCTGAACCGGCCCAGGCCTGGATGGAAGAGAAGACTAAGGGGATGAATGGTGGGCATTGCGAGGGAATGGCAGTGGCTGCTCTCCGCTTTTTGGAAGGGAAAGAGTTTAAGGGTAAAGGGAAGCCGAGCAGTTTTCAGGACGGCGCCGAATCGGTTTTCGATCTGAAAAAAGAGGGCGCCGTTAGAAACTACATCGCACACTATTTTGTCACTCAGTATCTTGACGAGGTCTCTGGCCCAACTCACGAAATCGCGCAAAAAAGTCCGGCTGAGGTCCTGGATCTTTTGATCAGCCATCTGCATGACGGCAAGGATGCCGTGGCGCTGGGAATTTATAAGTTCAGCGAGGGCAGGAGAGTCGACGGACATGCCGTCACGCCTTTCGCCGTCGAAGAAATGGGCGACGACGTGTATCGCGTGCATCTCTACGACAACAACTATCCCGGCGAAACGAAATACCTCACGGTCAATAAGAAGGAGGAAACGTGGACCTATCACACCACTACCAAGCCCGGCGAGCCGGAAGCGGAGTATAAAGGCGATGCTAACACTCATACCCTCGAGATAACTGCTGAGTCCTTGCGCGATGCGACGCCTTTTACTTGTCCGTTTTGCAGCGGCTCCGACTCAAGTTCAGGAGAAAGACACCACGCGGCTCGACCCGCTGCGCCTCGAACTCAGTATGTCGGATTTCTGATGGATGGAGAGGGCGACATGTTGATTACCGACGAGGCCGGCAAGCGCGTCGGATTCGACTTTAAGAACAGCAAGTTCGTCAATGAAATTGCGGGTTCGAGGGTCGTATTCGAAAAAGGCGGACTAAACAAGAATATGCCTCCGGAGATAAGCCTGCCGCTCCGCAACTCAAGCAAGCCTTACACCGTAACCCTGTCGGGCAAGTCGCTGAAACGCGGAGTCGATGCCGACCTGGACCTGGAGGGTCCGGGCTTTGTAGTCGGATTCCGCGACATCATGCTCGATCCGGGCGAGTCGCTGACGATGAGCGCAACGCCCGACGGGCGAGAGCTCAGCTTCACTGCCAGCAACGATGGCCAGACACCGAACGTCTTCATCACGATCGAATCCGGGAGAAAGCATCCCACTTACTTTTTTGAAATAGGCGGGATCAAACTCACTCCCGGCAAGACCGTTACCATGAAGCTCGATCTGGAAAAGCAAAAGTTGTTCTTCAAGGACAACGACGCGAAGCGGGATGCGTACGACGTGCTGGTCACACGTATCAATCCCGACGGCACCAAAAATTTTTACGAGCATCACGATCTTGAGATAGCCAAGAAGACCGATAGTTACGAGATGGACTTCAGCAAGTGGGACGGTAAGGGCGAGATGTGCTTTGAGGAGGACGAGGAGGGTAACGGCTTCGACGACGACAAGTGCGTGGAAGAGCCGAACGAAACGAAACCGCCGAAGAAGACAAGTTCGCTTAGAAGTGGCGATGGTCTGTTCAACATCAGCCGATTGGTTCTGCCAATTGTTTGGTCGCTTTGAGCGTCCGTTTGAAAGAGAAGCCACGACAAACAACAAAAATCCTAAGGAGAAAAACAAAATGATCAGGAAAGTTATGTTCGCGACTGCTTTGATTGGACTGATGCTCGCGGTCAGCTCCTGTGGTAGCAAGACTACCGCCCCGGCTGGACCGTCAACAGCAACCAGTCCCGCCAGTACGACCTCAACCAGCAGTACCGCCAGTCCACGCGCCGATGTAACGGTAACCGGGAAGTGGGAGCTGGTTGGAAAAGAAGGAGAGTGGAAAGGCACTGTCGATATGGTTGGAATGGACGGCTTCATCTGGAGCGTGGAATCCGACGGCTCTCTCTTCAAGACCGATCCCGCTACGGGCAACTTCACGCAAGTTGGCGAGAAGGGCTCGTTTCAGCGTTTGAAGTTGATTGAAGGAATGGACCACATACTCTGGTCGGTTGAAGGCGATACTCTTTATAAGTCCGATCCCGCTACCGGAAAGTGGGAACGATCCGGCGAGGGCGGCGGATGGTCGCGCACGATCGACATGGTTGGCCTGAACGGGGTGCTCTATTCGGTTGAACCTGACGGCTCGCTTTGGAAGACCGAAAAGAACGGCACCGATACGCTGATCGACAAGGGCAGTTTTAAGGGCGTTACCCATTTGACAGAGATGGGCGGAAAACTCTGGACGGTTGAAGAAGGCACTCTCTACCAAACTGACCCGACGACTCTAAAGTGGTCGCAGGTCGGAAAAGAGGGCGACTTCGCCAACGTTTCCGCGATGGAAGGAGCTGGTACGTTTATTTGGATGGTCGACAAAGCCGGCGTCCTATACAAGGTTGATAAGGACGGGACCAAGACCAAGCTTGGCGACGACTACGGCCAGACTACCATTCTGACCACGCTGAATGGGAAACTGTGGACCGTCGAGGGCGGCAGCCTCTACAAGACCAATTAATTCGAGCAAGTTGTTGGAAGCTGGAAAATAAGCGGCGGTCCGCACCGATTTCAGGGGCGCGCTGCTTATTTCCAGCTTGATACGGGCGCGCGTTGCGCTCGCGGGGCCTGGCATGCCGCGTCCGGCGCGCCGCCGATTTGCTTGCGCGACAATAATTCCGGAAAAGGCCCAGAGAGGAATCAGACTGTGAAGAACATCCGAAGCCGGCGACTGATCCTGCTCAGCAGTGCTGCGTTGATCTTCAGTTTCGCTCAATACTCAAGGGTCCAATGCCAGGTTACCGATCAATTACATACGCCCGCAAAAGGAAGCCCCGAACGCACTGCGATATTGGATGTCTTGCGTGAAGAGTATAAGAGCGGCCAGGGCATTCACGTTATATTCCAGGTGAATCACCTGAAGGTCCATGATGGATGGGCCTGGGTTACCTGCACGCCGCTTGACGATAGTGGAAAACCCATCGGTGAACTATGGCCGTCGCTGTTGCACTACGAGAAAGATAAGTGGGTGATCAAGGATTTAGTGGCAATCGCAGAGGCGCTGAATGATCCGGTGGGTCCGATGGAGCCTAGCCGGAAATATCTCAACGAGGTTCAGAAAAAATATCCGGGCGTTCCGGCTGATATTTTCCCGAAGGCCCGCGGGTGAAACTTGATTCGCGGGGTTTTCAGCTTTGACATCGACGATTGCTTAGAGCGACCTCTCCTGCCTACCTCAACGGAACCCATAGAGATGCACTGCATTTTCGTGCAGCACCATCCGCGCCAACTCGAGCGCTCGCTCACGATTGATCTCGCCGTCGTTCATCATTCCCGTCAAAGCCAGCGCCAGCGCCTGGCGAGCGGTAGTATTTGAAAGCCAGGCGACTTCACCCCAATCGACTGCCGCACCAAATGAGAAAGCATCAGTGCCGAACAAAACTTTGTCGGGATAGCTTTCCAGCCAGGTGCGAAGAATGTCACTCAGCTCTCGCGGATAAGTTAAGAAAGTCTGCGCGGAAAAATCTGCATAGACGTTCGGCTTGCTCATCAGCGAGCCCATCTCTTTGGTGAACGGGTAGCCGCCATGTACGACGACGAAGTTCGTTTGGCGCAAAGTCGGATCATTGAACGCCGCTTCCAACAACAATGGGTCGCTCCCGCTTTGCCGATAGAAACCACCCACGCCAGAGATGCAGTGAATGTGTACCGCCATGCCCAGACGGCCCGCCTCCCGCGCGATGTAATAGAAGAGAAAATCCTGCAGCGCTTTGTAGCCACTGGCCGGAGGTTCGCCGCCGCGCACGAATCGCGCATAAATCGCGCTCGCTCGTGCTTCGTCGGGATCGTCAAAGTCGAGCTTCCGCAAATAAGCGGCTTCAAACTTAATCGCGACTGCGCCGCCTTTCCTTTGGCGTTCGAGGGTTGGCGTAACGATTCTTCGAAGATAGTCGTCAAGCGACGGCGGCAAGCCGCGCACACCTAAATCGCCGAGATAACGTTTAAGTAGCAGCTCTTCGCCCGGATAAAACCCGCGATAGTCAGGATTGGATCGCTTCGCGGCTTCGTTGTTGAGCGGGAAGACTAGCGCGTCGTCAAACGCGACCCAGCGAAAGCGCGGCGCCGTCAGACCTCGACCCATCGCGACTCGGTTGGCGAACATGGTTTCGATGTTGAGCTGATCCAGAACCCAGGCGGGGAACGCATCGCCACGTTCTTTCAGCACGCTTTGCTTGGCATCCAGCAATTCGCGCACGTGCGCTTCGCTCATGTCGCGGTAAGCGTAGCCGTAGAGATCATGCCACGCGCGTGTGAATTCCGGATTCGTGGGACTTAGGCGAACAGGCAAAGGGGAAGGCCCGATGGCATCCAGCGGCAGCGCATCGAACTCGTCGTCAGGCTTCTCGCCCGGAGCGACATATTTCAGCGGATGCGCGTGATTGTCGATGGCTTTGATCTTGAAGATCTCTGCGAGCAGATCGCGATCGACCGCGGTCTGAGCGCGGACCTTCATCGATCCGGTTGTTAATAGTAAGCACAGTAAGATGACAAACTTTTTCATTTCAGGTTGCACCTTTAATCTAATAGGTTCAAAAGCCATCCACGGATTTCGCAGATTGCACAGATGATAAGGCCAATCTGGGTAATCTGTAGAGAGATTCGCCGTCGAGGCTCCGTACCGATCAATTGCACGAACTCTGATCCTTTGCCGTGCCAACGCGCTTGATCCTGCCATCGGTTTGCGGCCCAATCGCCGCGGCAGACGCGATGGCCTTCAGTAAGATGTCCGTTTCGGACAGGCCTTGTTCGGGACCTGTGACGAGCGGCGCGTTACGGAACATGTCATAGCCGTCGCCCGCGTCGAGAGCCACGTAACTCGTGGTCGCCAGTGTATACGTGCGCTTGTCGTCGAGCGGTTTTCCATTGATCGTAATGCTCGTGATCCGGGCGCCGGGTTTCCGCCTGGCGTCGTACTCAAAGCGCAGGCCCGAGACCTGGGGAAAGCGACCGGGTTGGGCTTCGACTCCGATGCTGGCCACTCCGTGCTCGAACGCCGCGCGAATCACCGCGCCGGTGAGCTGCATCTTCACCACGCGATTGTTGTAGGGGAGGATCGAAAGTACATCGCGCTTGGTCAGGATGCCCGGCTCGATGATTGTATCGGCGCGAATCGAACCGCCATTGACCAGCGCGACATCGGCTCCCGCGGCTTGTCTAAAAGCATCGGCGATGAAATCGCCCATGTTTGTTTCCTGAGTGCGCACGTCGGCACTTTTGATATTCAACTCAACTTCAGTTCGCCCGACCGTTTGTTCCAGACTCTTCAAAAGCGGCCCGTACTTTTCATTAAGGGGCGCGAAAGCGGCATCGTCCTTAATCTTGTCGGTCACGGGAATGACTTGCCAGTCGATGCTCTCGAGCTTGCCGGTGGATTTTGAAATGTTGAGATCAATGCGGCCGAGTTCGCGCGCGTCCGAAGTCATTTTAAAGATCGGCGCATGTCCGGACATCGATTCCAGCAACGTGTGCTCGTGGCCGCCAATGATCAGGTCGACGCCCGAGCAACGCGCCAATCGTTTGTCTTCGCCCATCGACAGATGCGTCAGGGCAATGATTACCTGCGCACCGGCCGCGTGAATTTTCGGTATCACGCGCGCAGCGGTAGCGCACGGATCGAGGATCTCGACATCCGGCCCGGGCCGCGAAGTTTGTAGAGTCTCCTGCAAGAGTATCCCGAAGATTCCGATCTTTACCCCGTCGAATTCGCGCACGACGAACTCCGGAGTGTCGGCAAATAATTTCCCGGTCTTTTTGTCGATCACGTTTGCGGCCAACCACTTGAAATGCGATTCACCCATTCGTTCGCGCAGGACGTCAGGCCCGAAGTCAAACTCGTGATTGCCAAAGGTGGCATAATCGAGGCCGCCCGCGTTCCACGCTTCGATCATTTGCTTGCCTTTATAAGTATTCGACTCGATCGAAGGCGAGAGAGTATCGCCCGCCAGAAAAAAGAGCGTGTGTGGTGACTCGCTCATAATCTGTTTTCGCAGGGTCAGGACGCGCGCTAATCCGCCGCGGGCACCGCCATCAACCGGAGCGAACTGATAGACGTCGTTTACCTGCAAGAGCGTCACGCGCACCGGACATTCGCGTTGTTCCTGCGCGGCCGCCGGCCTGAGTCCTGACATGGCGAGACCGGCCGCCAGGATCACCGTAAGCAGCGCGACAGAGGCGAGCGCAATTCGCCGTGGTGGAACTCGATTAAGAATCATGTTCGACGCCTTTCAGCTTTTGAGTGGACCCGCAACGTGTTGGATCAAAACGTTTGGATTATACTTGAGACGAATCAAATGTCCGATGAAGGAAGCTCTGAAGAAATTGATAGCGGGAGAAATGGAATTGTCACGCAGGAATTTGTTTCTCAGCTTAGGCCCGAAGGGCCGGCATGCAATAGCCACGCCCGTAAGGGCGTGGTCGCGACTGCCTCGAACCGCCTTGAGGCCCGAAGGGCCGGCAGTTCATACCATGCGATGTCATCAATCATTGCTTTGTGCCGCACCTTCGGTGCTCAATCGTCTTTACAAAGCTTCGGATCCACGCCCTTACGGGCGTGGCTATTGAATGTCGGCCCTGCGGGCCTGCGATATTAAGGAATCGGGACGAAGAATTCAGGACCTTTTCTAAAATGCCTTTCAATGAAACAGTCTTTGTTACCGGGTTTCCGGGATTCATCGCCACTCGTCTGGTGAAGCGTCTGGCTGCTGAAGGCGCGCGATTTATTCTCTTGACCCAGCCGGCCTTTCTGGCGGCAGCGCGCGCGGAAGCAGCAGCCATCGCCGGCGAAACGGGTGTCGACCCCGGGAGATTTACAATTGTCGCGGGCGACATCACCGAACCCAACCTGGGACTTGACGCGGGAGCGCTGGAAAACGCGCGCCGGGAAACAACCACTGTGTTTCACCTCGCCGCCATTTACGATCTGGCTGTGGCCGAGGACATCGCCAGGCACGTGAATGTCGAAGGCACGCGCAACGTCAACAAGTTTGCAAAATCGATTGAGCACCTGAAGCGATATCATTACGTTTCTACGTGCTATGTCTCAGGCAGACGCCAGGGCATCATTCAGGAAAGCGAACTGCATCACGACGCGGGCTTTCGCAATCACTATGAAGAGACAAAGTACCTCGCCGAAACGGAAGTTGAGGCGTTGAAGGCGGAACTGCCCATTACCATTCATCGGCCGTCGGTGGTCTGCGGCGATTCGCGCGCGGGCGAGACGGCAAAGTACGACGGCATCTATTACTTGATTCACTACCTGCGCAAGTGGCCCGGCGGACTGACGTTGCTGAACATTGGCAAGCGCGAGGCGAATCTAAATCTGGTTCCGATTGATTTCTTGATCGAAGCAATGTGTGCGCTCGCCACAGACGATCGCGCGATTGGCGCCACCGTCCAGCTTGCCGACCCGTCGCCACTAACGACGCATCAATTGTTTGACGAGATTTCGAAAGCGATTGGCGGCCGCGATTCGTTTGCTACGATTCCGGCAGGCATCGTGTATCCGGTGCTGAAGTTGCCGTTGGCGCCAAAGATTACCGGGCTCCCCCATTCAGCCGTGCCGTATTTCTTTCTCGAACAAACTTACGACACGACGCGCGCGGGCGAATTGCTGGAACCTCACGGCATTCGTTGCCCCAGTTTTCCGGATTACGTGGGGGCATTGGTGGATTTTGTGGCCGGGCATCCGACGCTTCGGTGAGGTGCGAATAAGACCTATCGGCCCTATGTTCCTTCTTTAAGGTTCCAGTCTCTCGATCACCCACGCGCCATCATCCTGCAATCGATAGCGCAGACGATCGTGCAGACGGTTGTCGCGGCCCTGCCAGAACTCGATTGAGTTTGGTCTCAACCGATAGCCGCCCCAGTGCGTCGGTCTGGGCACGTCTTCGCCAAAACGTTTTTCGAGTTCGGCAAAGCGCGCTTCCAGAGTGTCGCGACTGTCGACGACCTCGCTCTGGTTTGAAGCCCAGGCGCCCAGCTTGCTCCCCAGCGGCCGGCTCTGGAAATACTCTTCAGATTCGGCAGCAGAAACTTTCTCGACCGCGCCTTCGATTCGCACCTGTCGCCAAAAACTGGACCAGTAGAACAGCAGGCAGGCCTGCGGGTTTTCGTCCAGCTCTTGTCCTTTGCCGCTGAGGTAATTCGTGTAGAAGACAAAACCGCGATCGTCAAAACTTTTCAGCAAGACCACTCGCGCTGACGGCCGGGCATCTTTGGTCGCGGTGGCCAGTGTCATCGAGATCGCGTCCTGTTCCGACACGCCGCTCGCGCGCACTTCATCCAACCACTTTGCAAATTGCTTCAAAGGGTCGCGGTCAACGCCACCTTTGTTAAGGTCGGGTAACTTGTTACTCATCGAGGGTCACGAAACGAGCTCGGATTCGATCTCGCCTCCGGCGTCGTCTTTTTTCTTGGTCCACATGCCGGCGATCTGCTGCGCTTCGGCGTAGGTCAGATTGTCATAGATGTCCTCTTTTTTCTTCACGACGCCGTTTTCCAATTCCGCCACTTCCCAATCGGGCGCTTCGGGATCAGTGCCCGCGCGACCCTCTGAGACACGGATTTCCCAGCTTAAGTTTAAGTCTTCTTCAGTCATTGAATGTCACCTTTGCTTATCGTACGGCTTCAATCGCCTTAGGCTTATGGTTAAGAGCACGTGATTATGACTTACTGAAGTAACGACTCGCAACCGTTTGCGATATCATTAGACCTGATCGATGTTGACGCTATGAAATTTCAACCCGAAAAAAGCGCGGTGGGCAAGGCACTGCCGCTGGTCGCCATCGTCGGCCGGCCCAACGTCGGCAAGTCGACGCTGTTCAATCGCCTGATTGGAGAGCGGCGATCGATCGTCGGTGACGAGTCGGGGATCACGCGCGATCGTATCTACGGGGAATCTGACTGGCGCACAAAGCGATTTGCCCTGGTCGACACCGGCGGCATCGTGCCCGATGATGACGCGGTGATTCCGGCAAACATTCTGAAGCAGGCCGGCTTTGCGATCGACGAAGCGGAAGCGCTTATCTGGGTCGTCGATGTGCGCAAAGGCATCACACCGTTGGATCAGGAACTGGCGCGTTTGTTGCGCTCAACCGGAAAGCGCGTGCTGGTGGCAGCGAACAAGGCCGACGCCACTAGTCTGGAAAGCGCTGCCGGAGAATTTCACAGCTTTGGCTTCGCCGAAGTGTTTCCGATTTCGGCCGAACATGGAAATGGCATTGGAGACTTGCTCGACACGCTGGTGACCGGGCTTGAGGAAAGGGGCCCTGACGATTGGGCCGCAGAACCGAGTCGGGCGCGCTCGCAAGCCCCACGCGAACTGCGGTTGGCGATCGTGGGCCGGCCCAACGTTGGCAAATCTTCTTTGCTTAACCGTCTGCTGGGTGAAGAGCGGGCGATTGTCTCGCCACAGGCCGGAACGACGCGCGATGCGGTTGATACCTTGCTTGAAACTCCAGATCAGGCTTTTCGCATCATTGACACCGCCGGGATCCGCCGCAAGGGGAAGACCCAGGCGATGGCCGAAAAACTTTCGGTCGTGATGGCGCGGAAAAGTCTGGAGCGCGCGGATGTGGCGATCGTGGTGCTTGATGCCGAGCAGGGAATTGCAGCGCTGGACGCGGCGATCGCCGGCTACGCGGTCGAGGCCGGGTGTTCGATTATCCTGGTGCTGAACAAGTGGGACACGATTGAGAACAAAGACACGCACACCGGCTCGGCCTTTGAACGCAAGGTTCGCGAGCAAATGAAGTTTCTTAGTTGGGCGTCGGTGGTTACTATTTCAGCTTTGACCGGACAGCGCGTGCCAAAGCTTTTGCCGCTCGCCGTCGAAGCCAACAAAGCTCGTAACGTTCGCATTTCAACTTCGCGTTTGAACGAGTTCTATGAAAGGACGATCACTCAAGGGTCAGGCATATTGCCGGCCAGGCCGCATGGCGGCTCGCGCCTGCACGTGCAGTACATCACGCAAATTGGCATTCGTCCGCCCACGTTTATCGTTTTCACGTCCGGTGGAAAAGCAGGCCTGCATTTCTCTTTCGTGCGGCATCTCGAGAATCGCATGCGTGAGGAATTTGGATTCCTGGCCACGCCGATCCGGTTTGTCGAACGGCATAAGTCGAAACGGCGGCGGTAAAATAGCTGCGGGCGTGTCGGCATTGTCGCCGCAACCCGAGAGACGCTCAGGCTAATTGAACTCAACGGGCCAGGAGTGTAAGACGTTCATCGATTGGCTTGGCGTTCACTCCGTTAGGAGTGAGAGGTTTATGGTCCGGAGCGCAAAATGCAGTCTAGACTCCGTTCGGAGGAGCGGAATTTCAACTAGAGCTTTACCACTCCAAAATCGCTCCGCTCCTCCGAACGGAGCCATTGAGAGTTGCTCCTTGATCTATAAACATGTCACCCCTTACGGAGTGAAATCCGTTCGCGAACGTCAGGTCTTCAATTGAAGCCATCCATACTTGGTGCCGACAGGAGAGAAAATGAAATTCATTACCAGAGGCGTGGTCGTGCTCGGGCTATCGTTGATCGCGATTTCCGGCGGGCTGGCCCAGGAAACCTGCAAACGTGACGTTGAACCGGGGCTCTCGTTGTGCGTACCTAATGGCTGGAGCGTCGAGACAAAAGCGGACCAGAAATTCAAAACTTTGTTTGCGCCGCCGGCGGAAACTTTTACCGCCAACATCAACCTGAGAGATGACACTTCATCCGCGTCGTTAAAGAGTTATGTCGATGATTCGATCAAGTTGATCCTCTCTAATCCTCCAGAAATCGGAGCAGCCAGTATCAAGCTGGCCGGCGAGACGGATTTTGCGACCGCCTCTGGCCTGAACGGCAACCAGGTGGTTTTTGAAACGGAGTACAAGGGACTGCTGATCAGAACGATTCAGTACTATCTGGAAGCCGGACAAAATCATAAGTTCATCGTCACGGGCACTTGCCTGGTTAAGGACAAGGATACTTTTGACAGCGTATTCGAGCGGGCGGCGAAATCCTTCCAGGTCGAAAATTGAGTTTCTTCAGCGCCCCTCCTAACTGCCGTCTGCGCGAGCAATAACCTGGCAATGACAGATCACACCATCGACTTCGAAGTTCAGGCTCGTGAAGGCGAGGCCCGCGCGGGAATTCTGACGACTCGCCGAGGCCCAATCGAAACGCCGGTGTTCATGCCGGTAGGAACCGCGGGCACGGTAAAAGGGATTCGCTTCGAAGAGCTCGAGTCGCCGGAACTCGATGCGCGGATCATCCTGGGGAATACCTATCATCTCTGGTTGCGACCGGGAATCGAAGTGATCAGGGCGTGCGGTGGGCTGCACAAATTCATCGGCTGGGAGCGCGCGATGTTGACTGATTCCGGCGGCTTCCAGGTTTGGAGTCTGGGAGCACTGCGCAAGATTACGGAGGAGGGAACTGAGTTTCGTTCGCATATCGACGGCGCGAGCTGTTTTCTGTCGCCGGAGATCTCGATCGAAATTCAGGCCACGCTCGGCGCCGAGATCGCGATGGCGTTCGATGAATGCGCACCCGGGGAAGCAACGTATGAAGAAGCGAGACGCAGTATGGAACTGACGCTGCGTTGGGCGAAACGATCGCGGGAGGCTTTTGAACGGCTTCAACGATACGGAACCGCTCGCGGTAGCGAGCGGGTACGCGAGGCCCTGAGCGGCTCTGGTCTTGAGGTCGACCCGCTCGCTACCGCGAGCGGTTCCGTAACCACACCAGCGCAAGTTAACAACTTGCGCCACCGGCAAGCGCTGTTTGGTATCGTTCAAGGTGCATCGCATCTCGATCTCCGGCGCGAGAGCTTGGAACGCACAGTAGAGATCGGCTTTGCAGGGTACGCAATCGGCGGTCTCAGTGTTGGTGAAGAGAAACCCGTAATGCTGGAAGTGATCGAAGAGATCGCGCCGCGCATGCCCCCCGACAATCCGCGTTACCTGATGGGGGTGGGCACGCCGGAAGATTTGATCGAAGCCGTTGCCCGAGGCATAGACATGTTCGACTGTGTAATGCCCACGCGCAACGGCCGCAACGGACAGGCCTTCACTTCACGTGGCCGGCTGAACATAAAAAATGCGCGCTATGCGGAAGACCAGTTGCCTTTGGACGAAGAGTGCAAGTGTTCGGTTTGTCGTCGTCACACGCGCGCGTTTCTCAGGCATCTCTATCAATCCGGCGAAATGCTCGCCAGCATCCTTCTGACTCATCACAATCTGGCGTTCTTCCTTGACACTATGCGACGCGTCAGGCAAGCTATCCGTTCTGGCCAATTCGCGAAATTTCGGCGAGAGTACACTGAGCAACTAAGCTCCGGATTGGGATGAGCGCGGGCCTCGGACTGAGCACGCTCCTCGCCCCTTACCGCGGGCACTACTAATCAAACTAATCACTTTATGTTCTTATTTCTTTTTCAGGGCGGCATTGGCGGGTTGGGTGGAGCCCTGGTCCCGATGCTGCTGATCTTTGGCGTGTTTTATCTGTTATTGATCAGACCTCAGCAGAAAAAACAACGTCAGCTTCAGGCAACGATTGCCGAATTGAAATCAGGCGACAAAGTGATTACGACGGGTGGAGTCATCGGTGTGATCACCGCCGTGCGCGACACCAGTTTTCTGATCAGAAGCGCCGACAAGACAATCCTCGAGATTGCGCGCTCGTCCGTGGCTGGAGTTGACGCCGACGAAGAAGTAAAGAAGTAGCATCAGGAAGTCCGGCAAACCGAAGTTTGTCGAACAGGGTAGATGAAGAAAAAGAACTTACTCCAACGATCGATTATTATCGGCATTGTCACGGTTGTCGGTTTTTACATAGTCATTGGACCTCACGGGCGTCGTCCACATCTCAGCGACCTTACCCCTGCCGGGGTCAAAGCGAATCTCGCGCAAAACATTCATCTCGGACTGGATCTGAAAGGTGGATCGCACCTCGTCATGCGGGTGAAAGTCGAGGAGTTTTTCAAAACCCTTACGCAAGCGAATGCGATCGCCGCGCAAGATGCTGCTAAAGGAGCGGGCTTAGACGTTAAGGAAGCACGCGCTGAAACTGCCGGCGGAAACTATCGAGTCGTCCTGCAGGTTGCAGATCCGGCCAAGTCCCAGGAGATTCGCGACGCGGTTGAAAAGAAAGCCGATCTTAGCGATCGAGTGGGTTGGTCCTTTTCATCCTCAGGAGACACTCTGAGCTGGACCTTGACGGGAGCGGCGCAGCGCACCCTGGCGGAATCTGCAACGGACCAGGCGATGAAGATCATCGAGACTCGGATCAACGCCGTCGGGGTGACCGAGCCGACGCTGGCACGTCATGGCGGGCAGAACTCTCATGAGATCTTATTGCAGATGCCCGGTATCCAGGATCCCGAGCACGTCAAGCAGTTGCTGGGAAAACAGTCACATCTCGAACTCGTACACGTAGTCAGTGCTCCGGCGCCACAATCTGCGCAGACGTATGCATCCGAGGCCGAAGCAACCGCCTCGCTGAACAGTGGCGGAAAGATTCCGGCGAACCGGCGCGTGCTTGCTTATTCTGAGCGGCCTGAACTGGCAGGCCAGGATGCGAACGCGAACACGAACGCGAATGCACAGGCACAAAAGAAATGGGTGGTAATTGAATCGCCGGCCATCATTGACGGAGCAGAGTTACGCAGCGCTACCGCTAGTCAATCACGTGCCGGCGCCGACGAGTACGAAATCGATTTTGCCCTGAAGAAAGGGGGCGCCGATAAGTTTGGCGCCTGGACCGGCGCTAATATTAATGAGTACATGGGCGTAGTGCTGGAAAATGAGGTGCGGTCGATCGCGTACATCAAAGGCCAGATTTTCGACCAGGGGCAGATCACCGGAAGATTCTCGAAGCAGTCCGCTGACGATCTCGCGCTGACGCTTCGCTCGGGTGCCCTGCCGGCGCCGATTGAATATCAGGAAGAGCGTACCGTCGGACCAAGCCTGGGTGCTGATTCGATCCGCTCCGGGGTCCGTGCTTCAGTGCTCGGCCTGACACTGGTTGTGCTCTTCATGCTGATCTACTATCGCGGCTCAGGCGTCAACGCGGTCATCGCCCTGTTGCTGAACATGGTTCTCATGATGGCGGGATTGATCATCTTTGGCGCCACCCTGACGCTACCCGGTATCGCCGGCATGATCCTGACAATCGGCATGGCCGTGGATTCAAATGTGCTGATTTTCGAGCGCATCCGTGAAGAACTCCGCTCTGGTAAAACCATACCTTCGGCAATCGAGCAGGGTTTCGCGCGCGCGTTCGTGACGATTATCGACACGCACGTGACCACGATTGTTTCATCACTATTCCTGTACGCGTTTGGCGCCGGACCAATTCGCGGCTTTGCGGTGACGCTCGTGTTGGGATTGCTGGTCAACCTGTTCTCAGCAGTCTATGTTTCGCGGACCATCTTTATGTGGCTCCTCAGCCGCAAAGGAAGGCATGTCGAGTCACTCAGTATTTAGGGGCCTTGAAACCGCAACAGAGAAACCGCGCGTGGGCGATTCCCTGATTACGGTTCACGATTAACGAGTTCATGTTTCAATTATTCAAAGACGTAAAAATTGACTGGCTGGGTAAGCGACGTTTCTTTATCGGCATCTCGATAGTCTTGATGCTGGCCGGCATGGGCACCGCTTTTTATCGGCACAAGTTCCATCCGAACGGCACGGAAGCGTTCAACCTGGGCGTGGATTTCAAAGGTGGCACAGTCATTACGGCTAGATTTAAGCAGGCCCCTTCGCCTGAGACGATTCGCGCGGCTATTCATAGCGCGGGTCTTAGCGATGCGACGATTCAGCCGGTTCTTGATAAGCCGGGCGAGTTTCTCATCAAAGTGCCGCACCAGGGATTCGAGGCATCGGAAACACAGGAGAACCAGGCCGGTGTTGATGCGGCTCGTTCCAAGGTAAAGAAGGCGCTGGATTCGTTCGGGCCGGAAGCGGAAGCCACCAGGAGTCTCGAAGAGGATTCCAAAGCTACGTACAAGATCGAAGGCACCGACGCCGTCGGCCAGGTTGCGAGCAAGCAATTGCGCAATCAGGCGATCGCCGTAACGATTGCGGCCCTCGTTGGCATGCTTCTCTTCATCGCCTTTCGATTCGAGTGGACTTATGGGGCGGCCGCGGTCATTGCGGTATTCCACACGGTGCTGGTCACCCTCGGGCTGTTTTCTATCTTTCAGATCGAGATCAACTTGACTGTCATCGCCGCGCTGCTGACGCTGGTCGGTTTTGACGTGAACGATTCGATCGTTATTTTTGATAGGATTCGCGAGAATCGAAAGTTGTATCGCCGGATGAGTCTCTATGATGTGACGAACCTGTCAATCAACCAGACACTCTCGCGCACGGTAATTACGTCAGGGCTCGTATTTCTTTCCGTGGTGGCGCTGGTTATCCTGGGTGGTGAAACGCTAAGACCGTTCTCGCTGGCTTTGTTAATGGGTATCATCTTTGGCACGTACGACACGATTGCGGTTGCCGGTCCGATCATGGTCTGGTGGGAAAAGAGGATCGCGGCTGCAAACAAAGTGCCCGCGGCGAATGTCCGCGAAAACAACCTCAAGTCGGGTCGCGGCGCAGCGCGCGGTGACCGCGCGCGCGACGGTGTGGGCAAGCCTTCGCAAGCGGCTTGAGTGGGAACTAAAAATTGATTCGAGGTGTCTAACTTGCTGTGTTTGTTTTCCAGCAACATGCGCGGTTGAGAGGGGCAAAGAGGCTATTTCGCACTTGGATTTGCCCTTGACTTTGCGAGCGATTGCGGCATAGACTGCAAAACGTTGCTGGCCAATTAAATACGCTCGTTATCGTGCCTTGGATTCAGAGGGTAGGATGCACGGTGGTTTGTACGTTGAGATGGCCAGTTTCTTTGTGTCTCGCATAGTGGCCGGACTCAACGTGATGGCGTGGTGAATGCGCCAGGCCTTTCGGCTGTAATTCCTCTTCTAGTAGTCAGCAAGCGGGTTTCGAGCGATGGGTTCATGGTCGCAAATTTGATTGATTATTGTAATCCCTGACCCATTTGGCACCGATTTGGGAGGACAGAAGGATGTTCGATAACCTGGTTGAGTCTGGTTCGCACTCGGCGGATGTAAGGCGAAAAGGCTCTTTTCTACTCGTCACTTTGGCTGTGTACGGCGTCTTGATCGTGGCAGGTCTTGTTGCCGGCATCCTGATGGCGCCGGCATACATCGATCAGCAAACTCTGGAGCTGACTGCCTTGATTGCTCCGGTTCCAGTTCCGCAGCAGCAACAAGCGAAAAAGGATGAACCGAAACCTGAGAAGGTCGAAATCAACAAGAACGTGGACGTGCGGCGCGAATTGATTGCTGACGTCTCGCGTACTGACCTGGTACCAAAAACGATTTCGGCCAAAGCCAGCGACGTGCCGCCAGTACGTAAGGGCGTGGTGACCATGCTCGGCAGCGGCGACTCGAACGCGGTCGCGCCGATCGCGCCGGGAAACGGCACTGGCCAGATCATTTCCGGCCCTCAGAAGGTGGATATTAAGGACGAGCCGCCACCGCCGCCGCCAAAGCCGACGCCGCATGCGCCAGTCTCCGGAGGCGTGCTTAACGGCAAGGCTATTCACCTGGTGCAACCGCCTTATCCTCCGATTGCTCGGAGTGCGCATGCTTCAGGTCAAGTAGTGGTGCAGGTGTTGATAGACGAGAACGGCAACGTTGTTGCAGCGCACGCAACTTCTGGTCATCCGCTGCTGCAGGCAGCCGCTGTCAACGCCGCGCGTTCATC
Organism: Blastocatellia bacterium; assembly: GCA_003168335.1. Lineage (GTDB taxonomy): Bacteria > Acidobacteriota > Blastocatellia > Pyrinomonadales > Pyrinomonadaceae > UBA11740. Next base: position 97,937 of record PMSM01000013.1, read on the forward strand.
GAAGTTTACGCCGACGAAGCTTTCCGGGCAGCCGGTGAAGGTCAACGGCGTCATCATCTACAACTTTGTAGCGCAGTAAAATAATTCCGGCGCGCTGGTTCGCTCCAGAAAAGCCGAGAGCTACCAGCTCGGTTTTAATTGCCGGTAAGGAATCAATGTAATCAAAACCTTTTTGGAGGAGTTACCGTGACTATTCTGACAAGCATCCTCGGAACGAAAGCGTTTGGCTTGCTTTTCGCTCTCTGGCAAACCGCCACCCCGTCGGCCAGTCCTGCTGCCGGTGGCAACGAATTCACCATCACCGAGATGGTCAGGAACATGGGCCCCGTGGCCATCACGGTCGTGATCATTCTGTTGATTATGTCCGTGTACTCGATAGCCATCATGGTCGAACGTTACCTGACCTATACGGCGGCTAAGAAACAATCCCGCGAGTTTGCCCCGCGGGTGGCCCAGGCGCTCAAGAACAACCGTATCGAAGAGGCCATTAATATCAGCGACAAGCATCGCAAGTCGCACCTCGCGATGGTGGTTAATAGCGGGCTGCAGGAATTTCGCGCGCACGAACAATCAAACGAGATTTCGGGTGACGAGATCGAGGCGTCCAAGCGCGCTCTGCAGAGGGCTATCGCCATCAAGACAGCCGAGTTTCGCCGTGGGCTTTCCGGCCTCGCCACGATCGGCTCGACGGCGCCCTTCGTGGGTCTGTTCGGTACCGTGTTCGGCATTATCAATGCGTTCCGTGGAATGAAGAACGCTGAAACCGCCGGTATCGCAGCCGTTGCGGGCGGTATTTCGGAAGCGCTGTTTACGACGGCGCTCGGTCTGGTAGTGGCAGTGCCGGCGGTCTGGCTCTTCAACTACTTTACCGGCAAGGTTGATGGCTTCATTGTAGAAATGGACAACTCAGCTTCGGAGCTGGTTGACTATTTCATCAAGAATCGCACCAAGCAACTGAATCCGTAGCGCGAGTTTGACGGGTGATATCGAGGACGCGGATCAATCCGTGGCCCGAGGCCCTGTTCGTCACACTCAGTGGCCAAAGGAGAGTGATTTATGGGAATGCAGGCAGGCGGCGGCGGCGGCGGATTGCAGTCGGAGATTAATGTCACGCCGATGGTAGACGTTATGCTGGTGCTGCTGATTATCTTCATGGTGGTGACTCCGTTCCTGCAGCAAGGCATTGCGGTCGCTCTTCCGCGCGAGTTGAGAAATCCTGATGAAGATCAGGCCATCAATAAAGAGTCTTCGGTGATCATTTCGGTCCCGAAAGATGGCGACTATTATCTCGGCAAGAAGAAAGTCAATCTGGACGACCTCAAGACGGCGGTTGAGAAGGCGCTGGCGAACAAGAAGGAAGAGGACAAGATTGTCTATATCAGGAGTGGGGTCGAAGTCAGTTACGGCGAAGTGGTTAAAGTCATTAACGCCGTCCGCGAAAAGGGTGTTGATAAGATAGGACTGGTTGCTGATAAGAAGAAGAAGGCTGGCGCTGCGGCGGCGGCCCCGGCAACCTAATTTGAAACGAATCTCGGAGCGGCGATTGCCAAGTCCTGGTGCACGCTGATCCGAACAGAGGATGAGTTTATGGCAATGGCTACCGGGGGTGGCAACCGTGCTGTTCCCTACATCAACGTCACGCCGCTGATCGACGTGCTTCTGGTCGTGATAATTATTTTCATGGTGGTCACGCCGTTGAAGCCCAGTCGCTTCAAAGCTGATATTCCGACCCAGCGCGATCCGAACGAAAACATCCAGAACCTGAAGCCTAATCCGCTCACGCTCGTGGTATCGATCGCGCCGGACCTGCAAATAAAGCTCAATCAGGATCTGATGGGCTCAGTTAACGACACCAGCGCGCTGGCTGCCAAATTGCAACAGACGTTCCAACAGCGGAAGGAACAGCGCGCCTATAAGGTCGGTATGGAAACGGCGACGAATATTCCGGAAGATCAGCGGATTGAAAAGACCGTGTTCGTAAAGGCGCCACGCGCCCTGCACTACGGCGATGTCGTAAAGGTAATAGACGCAATTAAAGGAGCCGGTGCGAATCCCGTCGGCTTGCAGGTTGACGATCTGCCGTAGTAAAACCTGTGACGATATTCGCCGGTATTTCTTCCGCCAGGAAGGCTTTCTTGCTTACCGGAAAGCTCGGCGGCATCTTTCATTTAAAACGGAGCTAATAGAATGAGATTCTCTTGGTCCAGGATCGGCGCGACAGCGGTCCTGGCTTTGTTTGTCGCCGGCGGTACGGGCTGTAGTCTCGTCAACAAGATCAGGGCCAAGAACGAGTTGAACGAAACGGCGAAGGCGTACAAAGAGGGACGCTTTGAAGAAGCCGAACAGCACGCGAAGCGCGCTCTGTACCTCGATCCTGATAGCAAGACTGCTCCCATTTTCATCGCGCGTGTGATTCACCAGCAGTACAAGCAGGGCGTGGACACCCCAGAGAATGTTGCCAAAGCTCGCGAGGCAATCGAGGCGTATAAACGCGTGATCGAAAGGGATCCCGGCAACGACGAGGCGTATCGGGCGATTTCCGTGCTCTACGCTTTCATCAAGGACGAGCAACACTTGCGCGATTGGATCTCAGCGCGGGCCAACGATTCCAACGTGTCGAGCGAGAAGCGCGCCGAAGCTTACGCAATTCTGGCCGGCAAAGATTGGGATTGTTCATACAAAATAACCGAACTTCCCGATGTGAAAGTCACCTCAATCGAGGGCGGAAAGCCGAACGTCGTTTACAAGAAACCTAAGGAGCAGAAGGATTTTGACACCGCCCAAAAGTGCGTAGTGCGCGGGCTCGAAGAAGGCGAAACCGCGATCAAGTTCGATTCCAACAGCGAATCAGCCTGGTCCTACAAGACCAACCTCTTGCTTGAGGCGGCCAAGCTTGCCGAAATGAACGGCGATGCGGATCACAAAGCTCAGTATCAGAAGCAGGCCGACGTTGCCGGCAAGAAAGCCGCGGCTCTGAGTGAGGAACGGCGCAAGAAAGAGGAGGCCGCCGAGCTAGCGGCGGCTACGCCTACGCCCTGACGAGAATAGGGGAAGCGCCCGGGCGCTAGACAGACGGTAAACATCAATAGGTGACGCGGACCTTGGGGTCGAGCGTCACCTATTTTGTTATAATCAGACTTGTACTTGGTTCTTTGTACTTTGGGCTTTGCAAACTTACTCTACCACCTAAGCAAACCGGCTAGCTCTACCCAACCAGCCACGAAGCGCACAAAGAACAAAGGACAGGGAACAGGGCACGAATCGTTATGGTCCGAATCGAAGAAATCTGCGAAAAAGTCCGGCGCAATCATCCGCAGGCAGACCTCAATCTCCTGCGGCGCGCTTACCTGTTTTCTGCCCGCGAGCACAAGGGCCAAAAACGCGCCTCGGGCGAGTCCTACATGGTGCATCCCCTGGAAGTCGCAAACATTCTGGCCGATATGCGGCTGGACGTCGTCTCGGTCTCGACCGGTTTGCTCCATGATGTGGTGGAGGACACGCTCGCGGATACCGCTACCATTCGCGAATACTTCGGCGAAGAAGTAGCGCACCTGGTCGAGGGCCTCACGAAGATTGCGCACATCAGTAGCGTCTCGCGCGAGGAACAACAGGCCGAAAATGTTCGCAAGATGTTGCTGGCGATGGTTGACGACGTGCGCGTCGTGCTGGTGAAACTCGCGGATCGCTTGCACAACATGCGCACGCTGGAGTACCTCAGTCTCGAAAAGCGTCGCCGGATCGCGCAGGAAACGATGGACATCTACGCGCCCATCGCCCACCGCCTGGGAATGGGCAAACTGCGCGGCGAGTTGGAAGACCTGGCTTTCAAAAATCTTCATCCGGAAGACTACCGCGAACTCACCGCCCAAATGGAGAAGCGGCGGGCCGCCAACGAAGCGTTCCTGAATGACGTCACGGCCACGATCAAGCAGAAGATGGAGGAAGCGGGCGTTCCGTTCGTGCGCGTCGAAGGCCGCGTCAAGCGTCTCTACTCAATCTGGAAAAAGCTGGGCCGGCAGGAAGTTGAACTGGATCAGGTTTACGATCTCGTTGCCGCCAGGGTGATCACGCCCGACGAAATTCGAGACTGTTATGCGGCGCTCGGCGTGATTCATACTACCTGGAAGCCGGTGCCGGGCCGCTTCAAAGACTGGATTGCGACCCCGCGCGATAATCTATACCAGTCATTGCATACATCAGTCATTGGATCGAAAGGCCAACCCTTCGAAGTGCAAATCCGAACTGAGCAGATGCATCTGACCGCCGAGGAAGGGGTGGCCGCGCACTGGAAATATAAGGAAGGGAAACGCGGAGCGCGCGACGACGACGAGGCGCTGAAGGTTTTGCGCTCGCTGGTCGAGTGGACTCAGGACGTGAAAGACTCGCGCGAGTTTATCGATGCGCTAAAACTCGATCTCTACCCGAAGGATGTTTACGCCTTTACGCCGATGGGCAAAGTGATTCAGTTGCCGAAAGGCGCCACTCCGGTAGATTTCGCGTACATGATTCACTCTGAAGTTGGCAACACCTGTACCGGAGCGCGCCTCAACGGCCGGATGGTGCCGCTGCGAACATTGATTCAAAACGGCGATGTAGTCGAGATCATCCGAAGCACCAATGCTCACCCATCGCGCGACTGGCTGAACTTCGTGGCTACGTCGCGCGCGCGCAATCGCGTGCGCCACTGGGTTGCCGACCAGCAACGCGCTGAATCGATCGAAATCGGGCGCAAGCTTTTCGAGAAGGAAGCCGGCCGTTTTCAGCTTTCGGTCAAGAAGATAATCGGCGACAGCAACGGCGACCTCAAACGTATCGCCGGCGAATACGGCTATGGACGGACTGACGATCTCCTGGCGGCAATGGGCTACGGCAAGATTGGGCCGCGGAACGTAATCGCGAAGTACCTGGGCCCGGAAAAGTTCGCAGCCCTGGACAACCAGAAAGAATCCCGCCTGCGGACCGGGGTGCGCGCGGTGAAGCGCCTGATCACCGGCGACGACGCCATTGTAGTTCGCGGCGTGGAAGACCTGATGGTGAATCGCGCCCGGTGTTGCAATCCTCTGCACGGTGAAAAGATCATCGGCTACATCACCCGGGGCAAGGGGGTTGCCGTGCACACCGCGCGCTGCAAAAACGTGAAACAGTTAATGATTAATCCCGAACGAATCGTGACGGTCGAATGGGCTTCCAGGCCTGAGAAGACGGCCTATGCCGTGAAGCTCTTGGCGGTTACTGAGAACCGCACCGGAATGATTGCGGGCATTACCGGGGCGATCTCTGACATGAAGACCGGGATTCGCGACGCGCGCGCTTCAATTGGGCCCGATCAAAAAGGCCGGATCGAAGTTACCGTAGAAGTGTTTGACGTAAAGCACCTGGACAAAGTGATGAGTTCGATCAAGAACGTCTCTGGCGTGTTGGACGTTGAGCGGCTTCAGGGTGCGGCGTGAAATAGGCGCTATGAGTCCTATATGACGTATTACCCCAGCCTATTTCTTCGGCTTTCCCTCAGTATCGTAAAGCTCGATCGCGTCTGCATAGGGCTTCACCTGTTCGCTGATCTCGACGGCGTCACCGACAATTACGATGGCTGCGCGATCGGGCGTCACGTAATTTTGCGCCGCCCGCTGAATATCTTCTACGGTGACCGCGTTGACCTGCTCGCGGTAGGTTTCCAGGTAGTTGGACGGAAGATCGTACATCCTGATGCTGACCAGCTGATCGATCAATCCGTCCTGAGTTTCAATGCGGATCGGAAAGACGCCGGCCAGGTAAGACTTGGCGTTCTTGAGTTCCTCAGCAGACACAGCCTCGTTGCGAATCCGCTCCAGCTCGTAGAAGAATTCATGCATTGAAGCGCCGGTTACCGACGTTCGCACTTCGGCTGTGGCCCGGAACGTGCCGGCCAGGCGCCGCGCGTCCAGATTTGAATACGCGCCATAGGTGTAGCCCTTTTCCTCGCGCAGATTCATGAACAGGCGTGACGAAGCGTTTGCTCCCAGAATCGTATGCATCAAGAGCATCGGAAAATAATCCGGGCTGGTGCGAGTGATGCCTTCATTTGCAATCACGATGTTCGACTGGGCTGAGTCTGGACGATCGACCACATGAATAGAGCGCGCGGACCGTTTTGGCAGCGCGGGAAGATCCAGATCAGGCAAAGCACCGGGCTTCCAAGCGGCAAAAAGTTGCTCAATGCGCGCGATGATCGCGTCGCGGTCAACATCGCCGACAACCATCAGAACCCCGTTATTGGGAATGTAGGTGGCCTCGCGAAATCTCACCAGGTCGTCGCGCGTCATGGCGTCCAGCATTTCCGGTGTGGGCGAAAGCCGCGAATAAGGATGCTTGCCAAACATGACCTGCGACAGGCGTTCAGAGGCGAGAAACGTGGGCTGAGCGCGTTGCTGGATGAGAAGTTGCTTGGTGTTCTCACGGGCCAGGTCGACTTCGTTCTGCGGAAACGACGGGTTCATGGAGACATCGGCCATCAAATCCAGAATCTCGTCAGCATAGACAGAAAGTGACGAAGCCGCCACAGTGGTGAAGTCCGAGCTTGATCCTACTGCCAGGGTCGCCCCAAAGCGTTCGACCTCTTCAGCAATCTGGCGGCTGGTCCGGGTCGCTGTGCCTTCTGTCATCAAGCTCGACATCATATCGCTCAAGCCCGGCTGGTCCGCGGGATCGTTCGCATCGCCGGATCGAAAGGCCATGCGAAAGCTGATCAGCGGCAGGCGTTTATCTTCAACCACCACCAGACCCAATCCATTCGAAAGCGTAGTCTCGAGATGCTCAGGAAGATTCAATGGCCGGGGCGCAAGCGGCGGTGGCATTTGGCGGCGAAAGGCTTCGGTCTCAGTCATGTAAGGGCCCGTTCTCTCGGTTGAGTTACTAAAAGATTAATTCCAGATCAAGTTGATTCGATCGCGGCTTCGGCCTGTGGCTGCGCAGCGATTGGCGCGCCCGTCTCAGGGTCGTCAGAAGCGGCCGGCATTTGCGGTGGGGTTGCGGCGGCCGGCTGTTTGTTGAGCTCGCCGGGCTCTGTGGGCGCAGCGGTTGCGGCTTCCTGCGGCGCCGGCACAATTTCCAGCAGCACACGATTGCTGGTATCGAGAAAGTTCGCCACCGCATCGCGAATCTCGGCGGCAGTGATTTTCAGATAGTTGTCCAGATCGGTGTTGAATAGTTCCGGGTCATTGTCATAGAGCGCGAATTCGGCAAGTTGCTGGGCGCGATACACCGACGACTGGCGGCTGCGCACGGCACTGTTGAAGAGGTTGTTGCGCAACTTCTCCATTTCTTCGTCGCTGGGGCCCTGCGTAGCAAGCTCCCTGATTTCCGCGAGGATAGCGTCGCGAATCTGCCCACCCTCGCTATCGGGTTTGGGGATCACGACGATGAGCAATCCTGAAGGCCCGCGGCGCTCATCAATTCCGCCCTGTATTTGCACGACCGATTCTTCGCCTTTGACCAGTTTCTGATACAGCCGCGCGCTTTCGCCTTCGAACAGCAAGTGGCTGGCGAGAGAGAGCGAGTAAAAATCCGGGCTGCGGCGCTCTGGAATCTTCCAGCCCAGCGCGAAGGCTGGGACCGGCGCCAGCTTGTCGAGAAAAGTATCCTGGTGTTGGGCGACTTCGGTAGGTTCGCTCACATCAACCGGGGGTGGCGCCGGCTGGCTGGGGATGGTGGCAAAATACTTTCCGATCAGCGCTCGCGTGTCGGCCATATCAAAATCTCCGGCAATCGAAAGCACGGCGTTGTTAGGCGCGTAATAAATGCGAAAGAATTCGCGTATGTCTTCGACCGTAGCAGCGTCCAGATCCTCCATCGATCCGATAGTCGAATGTGCATTCGCGTGGTTGCGGAAACACATTTCGAATAAACGTAGAAACCCGTTCACGTACGGCTGATTATCATAACGGAGACGTTTTTCTTCCTGCACGGCTGAGCGCTGATTATCGAGATTTTCCTGCGTCACATTCAGCGAGCGCATGCGATCGCTCTCCAGCCAGAGGGCCAGTGGTAACTGACTGGCAGGCAGCGTCTCGAAATAGTTGGTGCGCTCACTCGAAGTGGTCCCGTTCATCGTGCCGCCCGCGTTTGAGATGTACTGGAAGTGCCCGGCTTTGGGTACGTTTTCCGAGCCCTGGAACATCATGTGCTCGAAAAGATGAGCGAAACCGGTGCGGCCCTCGCGCTCGTTGCGGGAGCCGACGTCGTAATAGACGGCCACCGAAACTACCGGTACTGAGTGGTCTTCGTTCAAAACCACACGCAGGCCGTTACCCAGACTAAATTGTTCGATAGGGGTGTGTGGAACCTGAAAAGTTTTCTGCACGTGACAGCTCGATTAAACCGCGCAACGCGGTTGATTTGCACATCATTTGTAGAGCTTACAGATTAGAGTTTACCGCGTCCGGCCCCGGATTAACAAAGACGCTCCACTCTGCAATTCAGTCGAATGCAGAATGGAGCGAATTGTCAGAAAGCCGAATCGAAAAGAAGGGCCCTGACGTCGTCGCGTTAGTCTTTTTTCTCGGCCACCAGGCCGCGTAATTCAGCGCGGAGGCGCTCGATCTCAGTCAGCTTTTGTGCGACACGCTCGAACAAAGGCCCCTGCGTCTTGATGCCTTCATCGATCAAAAATGCCGCCGCTTCAGCCCGAGTGCCGAACACGCCGGCCTGCACCAGTTGGCCCAGCTTATGCTGCGCGTCCTGCGACACTTTTACCGCGAGCATGTAATCATCCTTCGCGGAGATCGCACGTTCAATGGTGCGGCTGATGTCCCTGCCGATCGCGGAAAGTTGCTCCGGGATGCGCGCGGCCATGTCCCGCATGGACGAACTCACGTTGGCACGTTCATCCGGCTGCTCTGCTTCGCCCTCGTGCATAATTAATTCCTCTTTCGGTTCCGACGGGTCTGTTTGCGACTGAAAAGATGTACTCATTAGATAGTGCTCCTTCCGGGTTTGGTAAAACTCTTGTACGCTGCGTTGGGGTTACAAGTTCATTCTAAGAAGCCCTCAGATGAGCGTCAAGGAGGCGCATTTCCGCGCTGGTTTGGTTTGCATTGGACGAACCTCATTAGCACCTCAATTCAGTGAGGTGCCAGGCAAGTGTCGTTTAGTCTGAATAACCGTTTCTAACGGGCGCTAGCGTGTTTCTTAACCTCAAACGACAAACTAAGAGTTTGTCGGACATTGTGACTTTGTTACTGACAATCCTTAGCGAGTTTGAACCCGGCCTTTTCGGCTTCGTCCTTGTCCTTGAATTTGATTCGGTTAGGTGCCGAGACGCTTTGCAAAGCCGAGCAAGTGGACGGGTAGAAGAGCTTCGTGCGTTGGTCGCCAATGACCATCGCTGCAGCTGCTTCGGCGGCCGCGGCTGCTTCCTCTCGGCGAGTGGCGATGGTCTCTTGCGCGGTGTCGTCGCTGATTCGAATGCTGGGACTGCCGGCAATCACTGACGCAAACAGTGAGAACCCTTCGCAACTCATTTGCCGGCCAGCTCGTTTGTTTGACCATTCCGTGGGAAGGTTCAGGGGCTTGCTGATGCCGGCGACGAAAGCATCGAGCGTCTGCCACTTGAAAGTGCTCTCGAATCCGATCCACAGACCGACCAACTTGCCGTCCAGGAAATCCAGCGAGATCGTGCGCACGTCTGCGAAGGCTACCTTGTCAATGTGTGGATCGAAATAGGGATTAATGCTCGTCTTCGCCACGCCGAATTGATCCGCCTGGCCAAACTGAACCTGCGGCACGAGCGCCTTTACCTGGTCGTAAGTCATTCCCAGGCGAAAGCCCCGCAGCTCGGCCGCATCAGGCAACTGATCGATTCTTAGTGAGCAGGCTGCTGGTTGAGCGGAAGCGCCGGTCGCAGTCAGCAAGACCACGATGAGCGGCCAGAGTGCAATGCTAAAGCTCGAGATCGGATGGAAGAACATTGATACCGGAAGACTCTCTGCTTGCGATCAGGCTCTTAATCAGTTCGGCCAGTGCACTTGGTTCAAAAGGCGTCGAGACATATTCGTTGCAGCCTGCCTCGATTGCGATTGACCGGTATTCGTCGGCTCCATAAGCAGAAACCGCGACGATCGGTGTCCGGCGCAAAGCCTGATACTCGCGTATTCGCTGCGTAGCGTCAAGGCCGTTCATGCCAGGCATCATCACGTCCATAATGATCAAATCGGGCCGTTCGCGTTGCGCGACGTTGATTGCCTCCTGGCCGGTTTCTGCTTCCAGCACACGATAGCCGTTCTTCACCAGCCAAAGCTTCATCATCAGGCGCGTGTCATCAAAGTCTTCCACGAGCAGGATCGTGCGTAGAGCCGCTGCGGCATAGTTCTGGGCGGTTGGGTATTCCATCGGCAACAATTGGAGGATGGGCAAGACGTGGTACCCGCGGCAGGGGTCGAACCTGCGACCTCTCGCTCCGGAGGCGAGCGCTCTAATCCACTGAGCTACGCGGGCACGGACAATTCAAACGATAGCATAGCGACGAAGCAAGCAGGAAGCAGACGGCAGTAGGCAGTAAGCAGAAAACTTAATTAACGACTGACCTCTGATCTCCGACCACTGACTTCTGCTCTCAGGAGTGTTTGATAATCACGCCTTCAATGATATTCGCGACGTGTTCGCAACGATCGATGGCCGCTTCCAGTTTCTCATAAACGTCTTTCCACTTTATCACTGTCAGCGGATCGAGAGTGTCGTGAAAGAGTCCGCCCACGGCGCGTTGATAAATATCATCGCCCTCGTGTTCCAGCCGGTGGAGTTCGACCAGCCGTTCGGTTACGCCCTTGGGTTTTTGCAGCATCGAAACTACTTCATGCAGTTGCAGCGCCATGCGCTGGATGATACCGGCCATTTGCTTGGCGGGTTCGGTACTTTCGTGAATGTCGTACATGACTACCGCCCGCGCCGCGCCGTCGATCAGATCCACCACGTCGTCGAGCGCTTTGGACATCATGTAAATGTCTTCGCGGTCGAAAGGTGTGATGAAAGATTGATTCAGGCGGGTCGAGACGGTGTGCGTCAGATCGTCGCAGGCATGCTCGATGCCCTTGATGCGCTGCACGTATTCCTGATAGTCACCGTTGTGGTGCGAGAACATCTCGACCAGAGTTCTGGCGGCATCGTTGATGTACGAAGTCATCTGGGCGAAGAGCGAAAAATACTGTTCTTCACGCGGTAGAAGCTTTGCGAACATTACAGACTCCTGCGAATTTCCACTGGGATTCTCGAAAATCAGGACGCGACCGAAGAGCATGAAGTTTAGCGGATGGACGGGGTTCGTGTCTATGCCTGCTGCTTCGGATTTTCCGCCGCTACTTGCAAATTGCTTCGCTACTCGTATATCAAAGGTGGCGACATGGGCGAAAGATCCGATTACTCACAAGTGGTGGAACTGCTGCGCGCGGAATCCGAGGCGATTGCCAAAGCCGCTTCACGTCTGCAAGTGGACGAGGTTGACCGCGTGATAGCGATTCTGACGGGCTGCAAAGGAAAGATAATTCTGCTCGGCGTCGGCAAGTCAGGGATCATTGCGCAAAAGATCGCCGCCACCATGGTTAGCAGCGGCACGGCAGCAGTCAACCTGAATCCGTCGGACGCCTTGCATGGCGGGTTGGGCATCGTGACTGCGGACGACGTGGTGTTGATGTTGAGTAACAGCGGCGAGACCGACGAACTGTTGCAACTGCTGCCTTACCTCAAGCGGCGCGGCGTGCCGCTGGTGGCGATCGTCGGCAATGTGAAGTCAACCATCGCGCAGCGTGCCGACGGCGTTGTCGATGCTTCGGTGGATCAGGAGGCTTGCCCTCTCAACCTGGCGCCAACGACCAGTACCACGGTTGCCCTGGCGATGGGCGATGCGCTGGCAATGGCGCTGATGAGCGCGAAAGGGTTAACCCAAGACGACTTTGCACACAATCATCCGGCGGGCCAACTCGGAAAGCGGCTGACTTTACGCGTCGCGGATTTAATGCACGGTGGCGAGCAAAACCCGACGATACCGGCGGACTCTTCCTGGATGGATATCATCTCGGCCATTACCCACTTCAGTCTGGGCGCTGTCAATGTTGTCGACCACGAAGGCCGGCTGGCCGGTATCATCACCGATGGTGACCTGCGCCGTTCGCTACAGCGAATCAACTCTGCCGAGCTCGCCTTCGCAAACATCACCTGCGACGATTTGATGACGCGTAACCCGATCGTTACTAATCCCGAGATGCTGGCCTTTGACGCGCTGCGTTTAATGGAAGATCGTCCATCGCAGATCAACGTACTATCGGTCGTAGATGGTGGCGGATTGTGCGTTGGCCTGATTCGTTTGCACGACATTGTGCGCAGCGGGCTGTAGCGAATCCTGGAAGCGGCGTGTTGCAGGAAAGCGGGCTTGAGTAAGCCTTGACGATTTTGAAATGCAAAGAGCGCCAAGGTTTTCGCAAAGGTCGCAAAGTGTTGTTCCTTAGCGTGCCATTGCGGCTTCCTTTGCGCCCTTTGCGTTAAGGTCCAACAGTTCGATACGACTCAAGTAGGGAGTTCAATTAGCATGCAAGGTAAACCTTCGCGCGGTCTGAGAGTAATAATATTCATCATTCTTCTTGTTGGCGTATCTTCCTTTGATAGCGCCAACGCCCAGGAATCAACAGCCACTCGCGACCGGCGAGCGAGCAATGTGCCCGCAGCCGAGGCGACCGTAACCGTCAACGAACAATTTCTGAACTCTTTTCTCGCGGCCATCTTCGATAATTTGCAAGAGCCTTCGATGCCTCTGACGATCGGCGGGGCGTCGAGTCCGGGGACTCAGGGACCCAGCGCCCAGTGTGCCAGCGAGATCAGATTGAAACGCGAAGTCGAGGGTGTCCGCACCGCGGTTCATTTCGAGAATGGTCGCATCGTTGGCCCGCTGGCGTTTGCCGGTGCGTATAGTTCATCGATATTGGGCTGTATCGAGTTTTCCGGCTGGGCGGATTCAGAGGTCAATCTTGAGTTCAACAGCGATCACCGCGCCCTGGTAGCTCGCTTTCACTTGCGCGAAATCCACCTCAACAACGTGCCGGCAATCGCCAACGGACCGCTCCTGAACATGGTGCAGACAGCGATCGACCGGCGCTACAATCCCGTCGATCTGTTTACGTTGGAACAACTCTCAACGACCGTGAATATCCAGCCGGCAAAAGGTGCGCTAAAGTTACGAGCGAAAGAAATTCGACCAGAGTTAACTCCATCGGCGCTCACGCTGCACATCACGTACGAGTTCGTAAAAGGATAGGCGAGCGCTCGTGTTGAGGTCGCTACCGCTCCCGGTACTGACCTCAGTCCTCATCGGCCGACAACTCGTTACGCTTCTTCCACCTTCCCAGTCCTTCTGATAGAATCCGCTCTCTTCAACAGACCAGCCTGGAATTCTTCGGGAGGACTCGACGTGCGCAAGAGAACATTTGCATTTGTAACTCTGCTAATCATCACGGCTACGACAGGAATTGCCCAGACCCCTGACGCCTCGCGCTACCTGATGCCGCCAAAAGAGATTGTCGCGGCGTTTGACGTCCAGCCGCTGCCGGCGGCAATGCTCAGCCCGACGAAGCAGGTAATTGCGCTCACCTCGCGCAGAGTCTATCCGACAATCGCCGAACTCTCACAACCAGTCCTGCGCCTGGCCGGAGCGCGCGCCAATCCAAAGACCAATGGCCCGCAGCGCACGGCCAACATTTTTGCGATCACGTTGAAGAAGATTGCGGATGGGAGTGAAGTGAAAGTTACCGTGCCGCCACAAGCGAATCTCTCGAACCTCCACTTTTCGCCCGACGGTTTGCATCTTTCCTTTCTGAATACAAAGGACAACGGCATCGAGTTGTGGGTGGCAGAGACCGCAACCGGTCGCGCGAAGATGGTGAGCGGAACGGATCGTCTTAACGCCACGACCGGTGATCCCTGCGACTGGCTACGTGACAATGCGACGTTGATTTGTGAACTGGTGCCGGTCGGTCGGGGCCCGGCGCCGCCAGAGCCCACCGTGCCGATGGGACCGAATATTCAAGAGACGAGCGGAAAAGCCGCGCCCGCAGCGACCTATGAAGACATGATCAAAACCGCGCACGACGAAGCGCTGTTTGAATACTATTTCTCCAGCCAACTCGCCGCCATCAACATCACTTCGGGGAGCAAGACGCTGATTGGGCGTCCGGCGATCTTCGAGAGCGTCACGCCCTCGCCCAGCGGCGAATACCTCCTAATAGCGAAGATTAAGCGCCCGTTCTCGCATTTGATTCCGATGAACGGATTTCCTGAAGACGTTGAGATCTGGACCCGTCCTGGAGAAGTCGCGCGGACAATCGCCGATGTGCCCTCGCGCGAAGGCGTGCCGCTGACCGGAGTGCAGACCGGCCCACGTGGATATCGTTGGCGGCCGGATCAACCCGCGACGGTTGTGTGGACCGAAGCACTCGATGGTGGCGACATGAAAAACAAGGTTCCGCTCCGCGACAAGATCATGTCGCTGGCGGCGCCGTTCAGCAGCGCACCGGCCGACTTTGCCAGGACGGAATGGCGCTTCGCCGGTCTCTCGTTTACTGAAAAAGGGATCGCGCTCTTGAGTGAGGCCGATCGCGCGACTCGCCACACGCGCACCTGGATTCTCGAGCCGGGCGCCGAGCCCCGGAAACTATGGGATCGCCGGCAGGATGCTGCTTACGAGAATCCGGGCAGCCCGGTCATGCGCCGCGACAGTGGCGGCGGCGGTTTTGGTGGCGGAGGCTTCGGCGGCGGAGGTGGGGCCAACGCGATCATGCAGACCGGAGATTCTATTTATCTCACCGGGCAGGGTTCGTCTCCGGAAGGTGATCGCCCGTTTCTTGATCGTCTGAACTTAAAGACGCTCGCCACTGATCGTCTGTTCCGCAGCGACGCGAAATCCTATGAAACAGTGGTTGCGCCGCTCAACGATGAGGCCGGGACTGTGCTCACGCGCTTTGAGACGCCGACCGATCCACCGAACTATTATGTTCGCGATCTGCCAGCCAATTCCCGGCGCGCGGTCACGGCATTCAAGGATCCGCAGCCACAATTGCGCGGCGCGAAACATCAGTTCATTACTTACCAACGCAAGGACGGCGTAAAGTTATCGGCGACGTTATATCTGCCCCCCGGCTATAAACAGGGCGAGCGGTTGCCGGTGATCATGTGGGCTTATCCGCGTGAATTCGGCGATCCCGATTCGGCCAGTCAAATCACCGGCTCGCCCAATCGCTTCACCGTCGTCGCGGGTTATTCGCACTTGTTCCTGCTGTTGTCCGGCTACGCGATTCTTGATAACCCGACGATGCCGATCGTTGGGCCGGGAGAAACTGCTAACGATCATTATGTCGAGCAACTGGTAGCCAGTGCCGAAGCGGCGATCGACAAGGTCGTCGAGATGGGTATCGGCGATCGCGATCGCATCGGGGTGGGAGGCCACAGCTATGGCGCGTTCATGACGGCGAATTTGCTGGCCCACTCGCGGCTGTTCCGGGCCGGCTTTGCCGAAAGCGGCGCCTATAATCGTTCATTGACTCCGTTTGGTTTTCAGAGCGAGCGGCGCACTTTCTGGGAAGTGCCCGATCTCTACGCGAAGATGTCGCCGTTTTGGTTCGCGAATGAAGTCAAGGATCCGATCCTGCTGATGCACGGCGAAGCCGATGACAACTCAGGGACTTTTCCGATCCAATCAGAGCGTTTCTACATGGCGCTCAAGGGTGAGGGCGCAACGGTCCGCTATGTGACACTGCCGTTTGAAGCGCATGGCTATGCGGCTCGGGAAACGCTGCTGCACATTCTGGCTGAACGGATTAACTGGTTCGATAAGTACGTAAAGAACGCACCGCCGCGAGCGAAACAACAGACGGCGGCGAACTGATAGGAGTTTGGACTGCGTGGAAAGCGGCAACGCGATGTCCGACAAACTTCAGTTTGTCGTTTCAAGTTGAGAAGCTAAGAACGTCGACAAACTGAAGGAAGCTCTGAACAAGTTGCTGCGGACTTTCCTTTTCCAAACCAATGCAAATTTTTACACAACTTGTTCAGCGTGTTAGGTTCGGTTCTGGGGAGTATTGAGCGGCGTATTTATCGTCAGGCGGGTGCGCATCCGCTGTTGCCAGTTGCTGCGCCCTGTGTCTTCGCTTTCGAGCTGCGCCATCACGTCGTTCAAAGTCTCGCCGCCAAACTGTCGCATCTTCAAATAGAGCAGCGCCGGCACGATGGCCATTAACGGCAGCACGAAGATGTTAACCAGGGATGCCAACGGCGTGAATACTTTGACATGTATATGTTTCCCTTCGCCGGTGGTGCCGATCAGCGCCCCGAGCACCGCTCCGACAATGGCGGGCACCAGGAACTGAATCAGCATCGCGAGGATGATAGTGCGCCATGAACGCGATGCCAGTGCGCGCGCACGCTTAAGTGCCGGCTTCTTTTCGAGTCCCTCAATCAGCACCACGGGCGCCCAGAGCGAGTAGCGCGCCATCATTACGAATCCCGGAATTACAAATAATATGAAGCCGAGCAGGATGCGCAGGGTGGCGCGGATGCCCGTTCTTAGGAATGGCCGCCAGCGTCGTCGCAAAACGGCGAAAGCCGCGCGCAGTTCCACTGGCTTAAGCGGCGCCACGGCCAGTTGAGTGACGATGATTGCAGTGACCCCGGAAATGATCGATGGGGTGACGAAGCCCGCCGCTATTTGCAGCAAAGTGATTGGAACGAGCAGGGCGATCTTTGTCACTTTGCCCATTTGTGGTTCGGCCAGTCGCACAGCGATCAGCATCAACGTAACCACGATTACCGGAATATGGGCCAGCAGCGACAGCTTAAAAAACTTCGGAAAGTATTCGCTGTAGAGCGCGAAGGCGCGGCGATACAGAGCGCCCAGTCCATCGGCGTTCGCCCGCATGGCGTTGGCAAAAGCCACCGCAGTTTGCGGTCGAGCGGCCGGATCTTTGTCCAGCGCCGACATGATCAGACGCGACACCCGCTTGGGCAGCTTGCCGTTGTGTACTCGTAAAGAAGTTGGTTGACTGTTGGTGTGGGCGCTAATGACTGAGGTCGTTTCGCCGGTGAAGGGCGGCGCTCCGGCGAGCATCTGGTAAGTAATGATGCCGAGGCTGTAGATGTCTGAGCGCGCGTCCAGATTTTCGCCGCGACATTGTTCGGGCGACATGTACAAAGGCGTTCCCAGAATTGCGCCGACGCGCGTCAGGCCCGTGGTGGCGGCCGTGGAGGAAGCATCCGTCGTCCGATGTCCCGCTCCCGCCGCGGCGGCCGTGCGTTGGGCTGCGCCGTCGAGTAAGCGCGTCTGGTCGCCGTCGGCGACCGCCTGCGTTGCCCGCGCGTCGTTGGCGACCACTCGGGTTGCGCGCGCGTCGTCCTTAATCTCGGCGAGTGGCTGCACCAGCGTTTCAGACTCCAGATTAGTCATCGGGGAGACGGCAATCCGCGTCGCCTCCATCTGTGCAGCACCTGCCGCCGCCGTGGCCGCCAGCGGTGTCTGCGAGAGTTGCATGGTGGGCGTGTCATCAACGCGCTGACTAATGGGCGCAATCTCCGGCGAGGTGTTCCCGGCTTCGGCAAGTTTCGCAATGCCAAAATCGAGTACCTTGACGCGATAACCACCGAGGCCGTTTGGTTCGAGCCAGATGTTATCGGGTTTCAGATCCCGGTGAACGATGCCTTGCTGATGCGCTTCGTGCACGGCGGAACAAACCTGTTCGAGAATGTCGACCACCCAGTAGAGCGGCAGACGCGTCTCTTCAGCCAGCACGTCGCTGAGCGTGCAGCCGTCGAGGTATTCCATCACGAGATAGGCGACGCTCTCTTTGCCGACCCGCGCAAAGCCAAAATCGGTCACGTCAACCACGTTCGGATGACGCAGGCGGCCCGCAGCCCGCGCTTCGCGCTTGAAACGCTCGACGAACTCTTCGTTGCGCATGAACTGCGGCGTAATCAACTTTAGCGCGACGTAACGTTCCGTGCCCAAATGCGTGGCCAGATAGACTGCACCCATGCCGCCCTGCCCGAGCAGGCGCTCAAGGCGGTACTTCTCATCAAGAGTCTGACCGACGTATTGATCGAGGCTGTTCATGTGAATAGATACAAATCTTTCAATCCCAACGCGCTTCATGCCAGTTTCGCTGGCGCAGCTTTTCATCAGTCCAAAAGTTTTTCAGCAGCTCAATCCGCGGCCCCGCCGTGATTTGTTTTTCCGCAGCGGAAAGAACCACCGTTACCACGTCGTAACGATAGGCCTCGCGCATCAGGCCAAGCATTCGGCGATAGCCGCGTGCCGCGCGCGCAATCTGCCGGCGCTTGCGCAGGTCGACGTTAACTTGCGGTGCGGCAAATTCATCCGACGCGCGCGTCTTTACTTCGACAAAACAGAGCGTTGGCCCATCGTAAGCCACGACGTCAATCTCGGCATAGATCAGCACGTCACGCGTATTGCGTCCAATTGGCAGACGGAAGTTTGCTGCCACAATGCGATACCCCGCGCTCTCAAGATGTTCGATGGCCAGCGCTTCGCCGCGCCGGCCCAGTTCAAAATGCGGAGCGATACTTCGCTCACCAGAGATTACCTTGACGCTCGCCGGCGTCCGTTTAACTCGGTTCCAGAATGTAAATCTCATGCTGGAGAGTGCTTCAGGGCCGATAAGCGGCCGGTTTAACTCTTTTGAGCTACGCGGCGGGCGCGGTTTCTTTGCGCGAGGCTTTCCTGGGTGCGCTCTCTGCCGCCGCCACCGGCTTGCTCGCGCCCTTGTGTGGTTTAGGTCGCCGTGCCCCGTAGGTCCCTCGATGAATTTTACCGCGCCGCGAACGCTGATCACCTTTGCCCATAGAATGATGCTCCTTATGACTGGTTCGAAAGTTCGAAGTCTAATTGGCGGAAGCCTTGACTCAGCTTCTCATAAGAATTGCCCGTGCGGCGATAGTAACCCGGACCATCGCGCCCCGCCGAGATCACTTCTTCATCAGTTCCATTACCGCTGCTGTCATGGAACGGATGCCGGTGCGCAGAGTTGGTTCCGGCAGCGGCACGAACAAACTCGAGTGCAACGAAGGCAGAGGCTTGCCCGATTTTCGGCTGGCTTCCACCTTCGCCGGCTCGACCGCGCCCAGCCAGAACATGAAAACCGGAATCTGATGATCGAGGCTGAAATAACCAAAGTCTTCACTAACCATCAGCGGCTGCGCCTTAATGACGTTGTCCTTTCCCACTGTCCTGCCAATCGCGGCTGCGATCCGTTCACTCAGCTCCGGATCGTTGTAACTTGCGGGCGAGTTCTCATTTTCGATCACCTTGAGGATGGGCGCGCGATCTTCGGGCACTCCGGCGGCCAGCGCCAGTCCCTTCGCGATGCGCTCGATAGAAGCCAGAATCTGCTGGCGCACTTCTTCTTTGTACGTTCTAATTGTTATTTGCAGCGTTACTTCGTCAGGAATGATATTCCGTTTGGTCCCACCATGAATCGAGCCCACCGTAATCACCGCCGGATCGAGGGCAGATTTCTCGCGACTGACGATAGTTTGCAACGCCAGAACCATCTGTGCCGCGATGATTACCGGATCCTTGGTACTTTCCGGTCTGGCTCCGTGACCGCCCAGGCCGCGGATTATTAGATCGACGGACGTCGCACCGGCCATCGCATAACCTGGATAGTAGGTGATTTTGCCGGCTTCGACATCGCCGCTGTCGTGCAGCGCCAGGGCAAAATCCGGCTTTGGAAAGCGCGTATATAAACCATCAGCCAGCATCGCCCGGGCGCCGTTGACAGTTTCTTCCGCGGGTTGTCCGATCATAACCAGCGTGCCATGCCATTGATCTTTCAAAGCGACCAGCATCTTCGCCGTGCCCAGAAACGACGTGATATGAATATCGTGACCACAGGCGTGCATCACACCGACTTCCTGGCCGGCGTCGTTCTTGGTTTTCACCGTGCTGGCGTACGGCAAGCCGGTCTTTTCCTCGACCGGAAGCGCGTCGAGTTCCGTGCGTACCAGGACCGTCGGCCCGGCACCGTTCTTCATAACGGCTACGACACCATAGCTCGTCCACTCAGGCTCGGCATACTTGCCGACCCGTTCGGTAACCGTAAAGCCAAGGGCACGAAGCTGCGACGCGACGAAGGCCGCAGTCTTTTCTTCGTGATGCGAAAGCTCCGGCGCGGCGTGCAGCATCTTGTACGTACTGACGAGCGAAGCGATATCGCGATCGAGCATGCTATCGACCGACTGCTGGGCCGAAGCTGTGACGGCGACAGAGATGCTGAACAAAAAAGCAAAAAAGATAAGTTTTCTCATAATTGGAGCGCCGACATCCTGCCCGCGCTTTTGGTAATTGCGCCAGCAAGATACCCCAAAGAATGCCGCTCTAACAACCTGCATGTGGTTGTCTCGAAAATCCCAGTTGAGCCCAAACAGTTCGCGGCAAAGCCGGCGGCTGGGATTGCTTCAGACTGCCGGATAGTCAGGCGCGAACGCGGTAAGTCCAATCCGCGGTGCGGCGAGCATCAATCCGATGATCGTCTTGGCGTCTTCAATTTCGCCGTCGGTGATCATTTGCAAAGCGCGGTCGAGGGGCAGCCGCACGACTTCGATCATTTCATCTTCTTCCAGGCGCTGGGCCGTTTCCGTGAGATCCGTCGCGAGATACAACCACATCTTTTCCTCGCAAAAGCCGGGCGAGATAAAAAACTCAGAGAGCTTTTCCATTCTGCCCGCCACCAGCCCCAGCTCTTCTTCCAACTCACGCGCGGCGCCTGCTTCCGGATGCTCTTTGTCATTCAACGTGCCGGCAGGGAGTTCGAGCAGGTAGCGCACGGCCGGATGCCGGTACTGACGCACCAGGGCGATCGTGCCATCGTCGAATGCCGGCAGGATGACCGCGCTGCCCGGATGGTGCACGACTTCGCGCACATACGTCTTGTCGCCTTCGCGCACCGTGTCCACGGTGACGTCGAACACGCGGCCTGAAAAGACCTGTTTGGAATTAAGAGACTCAGGAATTTGTGCCATGTATTTTTGTCCGACAAACTTCAGTTTGTCGCTTTGGTGGTTTAGAAGCGGGCTACCGCCCGCTTGGTCGGGCAGTAGCCCGACTCTAAACGAATGCGCAATTAACAGCGACAGACTAACGTTTTGCCGTCCACTAGAGCTCAACAGTCTAGTGTCAGTCACGCCGATGAGCAACGCCCCGTAGATTCTTTCAGCGCTTGCTGGACCGCGCCCACCAGATAAAGAGATCCCGTAACACAAACCAGGCCATTTGCCGGCGTCACCTCACGTGCCATACTCAGCGCCCCAGCGACGGAAGATGAGCAATGCAGTCTGGCCTTATCGAACTCCCTGGGCACAACTGCCTGCAGCGCTTCAAAAGTGGCAGCACGAGGGTTATCGAGTTTAGTAAGGATCAGTTCATTAGCTTTGGGAAACAGCGTCGCGGCCATTCCGGGTAGTGCTTTGTCGCGCATCGCTCCAAAGATCATAGTAATCGGTTGTTTGATGAACTCATCCAGGTAATAGCGCAGGGCGAGTGCGGCTGCCGGATTGTGCGCGCCGTCAAAAAGGATTTGGGGCGAGTCGTCCGACGCCTCCCATAATTCCAGGCGCCCCGGATGCCTGACCGTTTCGACTCCGCGAATGATCGCTTCGTGAGTGATCTTGAAGCCGCGCTCGCGCAGGGCTTCGGCCAGAGCAATCGCAGTCGAAACGTTGACGATCTGGTGCCGGCCGCGCAAACCTATCGAGATGTTTTCATAGCGGTTCGGTTCAACGAATTTCGGTTCAACGCCGACTGCTTCACACCGATCAAGAATGACTTCGAGAGCATCCTCCTTTTGCGAAGCGACAATCGCCGTGACTCCCGGCCGAATGATTGCAGCTTTCTCTGCGGCGATCTCAGCGAGGGTGTGTCCCAGATATTCTTCATGGTCCTTCGCAATCGGCGTGATCGCGACAATCTCAGCGCCAGCGGCGGTAGTTGAATCAAGCCGCCCACCCAACCCCGTCTCCAGAATTGCCAGTTCGACCTTCGCTTCGCGGAACGCGAGCAAAGCGATCGCGGTCACTTGCTCGAAGAAGGTCGGCAGCGTTTCGAGACGGCCTTGCTGCACCAATTCTTCAGCGGCGGCTTTGACCTGCGCAGTCAGTTTCGCAAAGTCCGTCTCGGAAATCTCCGCGCCGTCGATCGTGATGCGCTCAGTTATTGAAATCAGGTGTGGCGAAGTAAAGAGCCCGGTGCGAATCCCCGCGGAGCGGCAAATTGAGTCCAGCGTGACCGCAGTCGAACCTTTGCCGTTGGTGCCGGCGATTTGAACTGCGGGAAACTCTTTGTGAGGATCTCTGAGCGCGCTGAGAAGTGTTTCAGTATTCTCAAGTCCCAGCTTGATGGTTAATGTCTCGTGACCGAGACTAAGCAGGTAGGAAAGCGCTTCGTGAAAGTTCATCCGAGATCACAACCCTGGACCTTTTCGACGATGTTAGGGGTGCGAACCTGACACCTGAAACTTCAGTCCCGAAAGCTGGGCCGTGCTCTCGCTGGTGATGGCAGGATTCATCATGAAGTCGAGCGCCTTGATGATGTATGGCCGCATCTCGCGCCGGTCGACGATCTCGTCGATCATACCGTGACTCAACAGGAACTCGGATCGTTGAAAGTCTTTCGGCAGCTTCTGCCGGATCGTCTGTTCGATTACGCGCGGGCCCGCAAACCCCACCAGCGCTTTTGGCTCGGCAATGATCAAGTCGCCCAGCATGGCAAAGCTGGCCGTCACGCCGCCCGTCGTCGGATCCGTGAGTACGGAGATGAAGGGCAGATGACGCTCTTCCAGGGCCGCCAGGGCCGCCGAGATTTTCGCCATCTGCATCAGCGACAGCGTGCCTTCCTGCATGCGCGCGCCGCCTGAGGCAGCAAAAATAATCACGGCGCCGCGTTCTTTCATCGCGTGCTCGATCAGTCGCGTGAGTTTTTCGCCGACGGCCGAGCCCATCGAGCCGCCGATGAAATTCATGTCCATCGCCCCGCCAAAAACGCGGTGGCCGCCTACTTTCCCGCGCGCTGTGATGACGGCCTCAGGCAAGCCCGTGGCGCGTTGTGCCTGCGCGATGCGGTTAACGTACGGTTTGCTGTCGACAAATTCCAGCGGGTCGGTAGAAACTACTTCGGCGTCGAGTTCTTCACAGTAGCCATCGTCAAAAAGCTTCTCCAGACGATCGTAGGCACCGAGGCGAAAATGATAACTGCAGTGCACGCAAACCTGGAGTGCCTCTTCCAGCTCTTTCTTATAGAGGTGCTCGCCGCACTCTTCGCAACGGACAAAGACATTCTCAGTCCGGACGACGCGCTCTTCGTCGCGCACCGGCTCGATCTTGCCTTTCTTTTTCCGAAACCATGGCATATGAAAAATTGAAGTCAGGAGTCAGCAGCCTTAAGTCAGCCACTAACTCAATATCGGGAACTCACGGTTTAGAGTTGAGGGAAAAAGGGTAGCACAAAAGGCGTGGGTTACAGAACCGGAAGTGGTCGCGACCTGATAAAGCGCCAAAGACGCGTAATGTAATAGCCTGGGCCAACGGCCCAGGACTAGTCGCCTTATTGATCAGCCAGCGCTGAAGGCGGGAAATAGACAAAGGCCGTCTTGGTAACCTAAATCGATGTCGCGCCTTCAGCGCTTTCCGACTTGGGAGGACCGTTGGTTCCTGGGGCGATGCCCCAGGCTATTGCATTTCGCGCCGTTGGCGCTTACCCACTTGCAACCGCGAGCGGTGCCGCATCCTCAAAACTCGATCCCTTTTTGTGCCCTTATCCCCGCCTGAAACGGATGTTTGATCTCAGTCATCTCTGTAACGAGGTCGGCGGCTTCGATCAGTTCTTTGGGAGCGTCGCGGCCGGTGACGACGATGTGCAGAGAAGGTTGGCGTTTCTGGGCGGCGCGGATTTCTTCCAGCACTTCTGCAATTGGCAGCATGTCATAGCTCAAGACGTAAACCAGTTCATCAAAGACGAGCAGATCATAATCTCCACTGCGAAGTTTTTCGACGCAAAGGTTCCAGGTCTCGCGAGCAGTCTGGCGATCCTGTTCGGGATTTTTGGTGTCCCAGGTAAACCCATCGCCCATGGTGTTGACTTCGATGCCCAGCTTCTCAGCCGAGAGGTGTTCGCCATAGCGATCGTGGCGCGACTTCATGAATTGAATCATGCAGCAGTTAAGATTCTGGCCGGCGGCGCGCATCATCAAGCCGAGCGCGCAAGTGGTTTTGCCTTTGCCGTGGCCGGTGTGAACCATGAGGAGACCGCGCGTCTGCTCCTGATAATCTTCACGACGCCACTTGTATTTCTTTTCTTTAGCAGACATTGAGTGGTGGCTAAGAAATATTTAAACGCAGAGGACGCGAAGGTCTTCGCAAAGGGACGCAGAGGAACAACTCTTTGCGTTGCCTTGCGAGAGCCTTTGCGTCTCTTGCGTTTAATGGCTGTTGCTGTCGGAGCCCTCTTACGGTCGGGCTTCTGACACGATCCGCAGCAGGCAGGCATTAGCCCGCCTCTAAACCTACTTGAGCGCGTCCTCGGTTACGTCCTTCAAGCCATTCGCGCGCTCGACGGCGTCGCGCAGCAGGGGCACGACCTTCTGTTCGATCTCGTCCCAGTCGCCCCTGAGCGTGCAGCCCGCGGCATTGCGATGGCCGCCGCCGCCAAACAGTTCGGCGATCTTCGCGACGTTGACGTCGCCTTTCGAGCGCAGGCTGGTGCGATAGACACCCGGCGAGCATTCTTTGAAGAGCGCGGTCGCTTCGACTTCGCCCACCGCCAGAGGATAGTTGACGAAACCATCGGCGTCTTCGTCGGAAGCGCAGGTGCGCTCCTGCATCTCCATGGTCTGGCGCATCCAGGCGACGTGGCCGGTTTCATCGCGCCTGACCGTAGCCAGGACCTGGCTTAGCAGTTCAATCTTGGACCAGTGATAACTCCCAAAGATCGCTTCCGCGCTCTTGGCCGGTTTGACACCGGTGCGGACGAGCTCAGACGCAATCTTGAAGGTCCGCTCGGTCGTGTTCGAATAGTGAAACGATCCGGTATCGGTCAGCAGCGCGGTATAGACGCATTCGGCGATCTCTTTGGTCACGCGGACACCGGTGGCTTTGCAGAGATTGTAGATCATCTCGCCCACTGCCGAAGCCGTCGAGTCGATCCAGTTGACGGTGCCGAAGAGTTCGGTAGTCGAATGGTGATCGATATTGACAACGAATTGCTTTTCCAGATCGATCAGGCCGGGACGATCAATGTCTGAGCACTCGATGACAAACACACCATCGTAGGTCCGGTCGACTACGGGGGTTACGCGGATCGCATCGGCGCCCGGAAGTTTTTGATACGAATGGGGCGCCGAATCGCGCATGATGACTTCGACGTCTTTGTCGAGCGCGCGCAGCAGCCAGAAGAGACCCAGCGAGGAACCGAGACTGTCGCCATCGGGGCGAATATGGGAAGTAATCGCAAAGCGATCCTTGTTTTCAATGAGTTCAACTACTTGACTAAGCATCTTAGATTGCGGATTTCGAATTGCGAATTTCGAACTGCGGATTGAGAACGAATTCAGTCTTAAATCCGCAATCCGCAATCCGAAATTCGCATTTCATTCCGCATCCTTTATCCTTTCACTACCGGGTTCGATCTGCCGGAGGACGGAATCGACGTGCGCAGCCTTCTCTTCCACCGTGTCGCGGACAAAGTGCAGCGCCGGAGTATGCCGCAAGTTCAGCGCAAAGCCCAGTTGCTTGCGCACATAGGGCGCCGCGTGTTGCAAAGCGCGCAAAGCGGCTTTGTGTTCCTCTTCGTCGCCCGAAACCGTGACGTAAACGCTGGCGTCACGAAGATCGTCAGCCACGCGAACTTCCGTCACCGTGACTAACGTCAAGCGGGGGTCTTCCAATTCGTAACCCACGATCTGCGCAATCTCTTCACGCAAGGTTTCGGCGATGCGCTCTGGGCGATGCATGTCAAATCAGCGAGCAGTAAGCAGTGAGCGGTGAGCAGCGGTCACCCTGCTGCCGGCCCCTGCCGTCTGCCTCCTATAGTTCCGTCGCGGCCACCTTCTCGATCATATAAGCCTCGATCTGATCGCCAACCTTGATATCGTTGAAGTTTTCCAGCCCGATGCCGCATTCAAAACCTTCGCGGACCTCGGAGGCGTCGTCCTTGAAGCGGCGCAGGGAAATGATGTTGCCTTCCCAGGAAACCACGCCGTCGCGAATCAAACGGGCGCGGGCATTGCGCTTCATGATTCCGTCGATGACCATGCTCCCGGCGATGGCCCCAATCTTCGGTACGCGAAAGACCTCGCGGACATCGGCCTTGCCCAGGATCTTCTCTCTTTCGATTTTGTCGAGCATGCCGATCATCGCGGCCTTAATTTCTTCTTCGACCTTGTAGATGATCGAGTGCAAACGGATGTCCACGCTTTCCTGTTTCGCCAGATCGCCGGCACGCGATTCGGGGCGCACGTTGAAACCGATAATGACGACCGCCGTGGACGAAGCCCCGGCCTGCGTGGCTGAGGCAAGCAGCACATCCGACTCAGTGATCGCACCTACTCCCGAGCGCACAACTTTCACTTTCACGCGCTCGCTGGACATCTTTTGCAGCGTCGATTTCAGCACTTCGACCGAGCCCTGCACGTCGGCCTTGAGGACCACGAGCAATTCTTTGACTTCGGTTTCGCCCAGCGCTTCGATCCCGCGCTTGGTCGACTTAATCAGCGTGCGTTGACGCTCGGCCGCTTTCCGGTGACCAGAGATCTGCTGGGCCCGAATCACGTCCGCAACCACCTGGAAACTCTCGCCGGCCTGCGGCACGCCCTGCAGTCCCAGCACCTCGACCGGAGTGGCCGGACCGGCTTCGGTCACCGGCTCGCCCCGATCGTTGAACATCGCGCGCACCTTCCCGAAAATCTGACCCACGATAAATGGATCGCCAACCCGGAGTGTGCCTTGCTGGACCAAAGCGGTGGCGACCGCACCGCGGCCGCGATCGAGCTTGGCTTCCAACACGACGCCGGATGCCAGACGCGTCGTGCTGGCGCGCAGATTCAGGATATCGGAAGTCAGCAGAATAGTTTCTAGCAGATTCTCGATGTTCTCTCGTTTCTTGGCCGAGACCTGGACCATCTCTGTTTCGCCGCCCCACTCAACCGGATTAAGGCCCTGTTGAGAGAGTTCCTGTCTGACTCGATCGGGATTCGCGGCAGGCACATCGATTTTATTGATTGCGACGATGATAGGAACGCCGGCCGCGCGCGAGTGTTCGATCGCCTCAATTGTCTGTGGCATGACGCCGTCGTCAGCGGCCACGACCAGCACGACCACGTCCGTGGCTTTCGCGCCGCGGGCCCGCATCAGCGTAAACGCTTCGTGCCCGGGGGTGTCGAGGAATACCACGCGTCTCGTTTCCGCCGGATTATCGGGGCTGGGCACTTCCACACTGTACGCGCCGATGTGTTGGGTGATACCGCCGGCCTCGCCGCCGGCGACATTCGTCGTGCGAATCGCATCCAGCAGGGAAGTCTTGCCGTGATCGACGTGACCCATTACGGTGACCACCGGCGCGCGCGGCACTTCGACATCATCGGCATCGGTGGCGATCAGTTCTTCAAACTCTTCCTCCGCAATCATCTCTTCGAAGGGCACAAAACTGACCTCGTAACCGAATCGCTGGCCGAGTTCCGCAGCCACTTCGTCGTTCAGAGCCTGATTGATGGTTGCAAATACTCCACGCTGAAGCAGCAGGGCGACCACGTCTTTCGGTTTGATGCCGAGCTTTTCGGCAAATTCCTTAACCGTCGAGCCCTCAACCAAACGCGCCGGCTTCAATTCTCCCTCACCCGTGGCGATGTCCATGCGCCCGGCGATTCGCTGTTCCAGCGTGAGCGTTGCCGGCGGTGCAATAAAATCGCGATCAAACCTACCGCCTTTTCCATCACCCGGTCGTTTGCCACTGCGAGACGATCCGCGTCGCGATCGACGCCGGCCCGCGTCGGGCGGCGGAATGTAGGTTGTTTGCGGCGTTGCCGTCTCGCCAGGCGTGCCCGCATATTCGACTCGTCCGCGGGCTGATCGCTCTCGGGGGCGCTCACGCGCGACGGCGACCGTTTGGGCCGCGGTCGGTGGGGGCGCCGGCGCGCGCTCACCATGTCGGATACCGGCATTCAACGCGGCAGCAGTTGGCCGTAACACGCGCACCTGCCGCGAAGGGGGCACTGGCATGGATGCTACCAGCGCCGGCGCGGAAGGAGCGTCTGCGGCGATCGATGGAGTTTGAATAGATTCAGGCTCCAGTATTTCGGGCGCGTCAGCGGAGATCTCGAGCTCGGCCGGCTGTTCGGCCCGGACGGCCGGAGGAAGTCTGCGGAGGACGCGGGTCGTCGTCGGCGGTTGAGCGGTGGTTGCAGGCTCTTGGACCTCGACGCCTTGCGCTTGAGCGGCCTCGATCGGGGCGAGGACCTCCGTGCTTTCCTCAACGGGTGCTTCTTCAACGACTGGACGGGCAGATTTCTTAACGATCCTAACGGTCCGTTTGACGGCGGCGTCCTTTTTGGGAAAGTACTTCTCGCGAATCTTTTCGGCGAGCTCTTTCGAGATCGAGTTTGAAGGCACACTGACATCCACACCTTCGCGCCGCACCTCTTCAATCAGGCGCTTGGTGTCGATTTTTAGATCCTTGGCGAGATCGTATAGGCGAACTTTGGAAGTGACTGCTGACATGCGCTCCTTGCTGGTTGCGAAAAGTGGTTGCCTTCGCCCACCTTCCGCAGGAGCACTTTAAGAGCGCCCTGCTACCGCAGGTGTCGGAGGCGAGGCGTGCGTACCCATGCACGCGCGCAACTATTATTTGGCCGCATCATCGGAAGCATCTCATTGCTTCTCGTCCTTTAAGCTCTCGTCCGTCGCGGCCTGCTCGTCGGATGACGATTCGAGAGCGGAACTTGTTTCAGTTGACGTCGCTTCGACGATCAGCGGGTCACCCTCTGCAGAGGCGGCAACTTCTTCTGCGGACTCGGCGGCATCTGGATCAGCCACGGCCGGCGCAGCTAAATCGGGAGCAAGTGTAATCACATCCGGGCGCGGAGGCTCGACTGCTTCGTCAGAGCCTTCAGCAGTTGGCTCCTCCGCCGATCCAGCGCCGGTGGCGGCAGCTTCTGCCTCGGGTTCGGCGGATGCGGCGACCGTCTCGCCTTCAGCATCCGGAGCGGCTTCAGACTCTCCACCTTCTTCGGTCGCCGGCTGCAGGTTGCGTTCGCGAATCTCGATCACCGAACGCGCCGCGCCGAGAATCTTCTCGGCCTCGTCGAGACTCACGTCGAGAAACTCGACCAAATCATCGACACTCGTATTGACCAGCCCGTCAATATCCGTGACGCCATGTTCGCCAAGTGTGTCGGCCTGTTGCGCCGAAACCACCTGGATTGCGGCCAGCGGCACCGGCGCCCCGGAAGCAATCATGGCGCCCATCTGCTCGGCAACTTCCTTCTTCAATTCTTCTTCGCTGCGAATATCGATGTTCCAGCCAACCAGCTTGGTCGCCAGACGCACATTCTGGCCGCGCTTGCCGATCGCCAGGCTGAGCTGGTCTTCGTTGACGATCACTTCCATCTGACGGTTTTCGATGTCCGTGATGCGCACCTGATTGACCTTGGCGGGTGATAGCGAGTTCGCCGCGAACACCGAAGGCTCTTCCGACCATTCGATAATGTCTATTTTCTCGCCGCGCAGCTCGCGAATAATTGCTTGCACGCGCGAACCTTTCATGCCCACGCAAGCCCCGACGGGATCGACGTCACGCTCGTTGGAGACCACGGCGATTTTCGCTCGCTCGCCCGGCTCGCGCACGCATGACTTGATCACCACCGTACCGTCGTAAATCTCCGGCACTTCCATCTCGAACAAGCGCTCGAGCAATTCCGGCGACGTCCGCGAGACTTCGATTTGCGGGCCTTTCGATTCCTTGGAAACGTTGGTGATGACGACGCGAATGCGCTCGCCCTGGTTCCATTGCTCGCCGCGCGATTGCTGGGACCGGGGCAGGATGGCTTCCAGGTTGCCCAGATCGACAATCATGTTGCCACGTTCAAAACGCTTCACGAAACCATTGACCAATTCGCCGACGCGGTCGATGTATTGCTCGTAGACGTTGGACCGTACCGCGTCGCGGACCTTTTGAAACAGAATTTGTTTGGCAGTTTGCGCCGCGATTCGGCCCAGTTCTTCCATCGGCATAGGCAGCAGCAACGCGTCTCCGATCTCAACCTCGTCGCCGCCCAGTTCGCGCGCTTCTTCAATCGACAACTCAATCGAAGGATCCGCTACATCTTCGACCACGACCTTCGAAGCTGAAAGCTCGAGGCCGCTTTCCGGACTCCAATCCACCTGGATGTCTTCGCCGCCCTTGAACTGTTTCTTGGCTGCGGCCCGCACGGCTTCCTTGATCGCTTCGACTACCAGTTCGCGATCAATGCCTTGCTCCTGGCAAAGGGCTTCGATGTTTTGCGCAATGCTAGTGCTCATTAACTTCTTCTCAGCTCGCTATCAGCGAGCACCGTTCTTAATCAACTCTCTATCAACTTCTTCCCGATCGCGTTTCCGCCGCAACTCGCCGTCCACGTCTGCTTCCAGGTTGGACTTGACGATTCCAGCTAACGGAATTTCCACTCGTCCACTGGTCTGGTCTGCGACAATCACGTTATCGTCTTCGCAGCCGAGAATGCGACCGCGAAAGTTTCGCTGGCCTTTGATGGGCGAGCGCGCTTTGATTCTCGCCTGGCTGCCGGTGAAACGTTCGTAATCGGCGCGTTTATAAAGTCCGCGCTCAAGTCCGGGCGACGAAACCTCCAGAATGTACGCCGAATGAATAAAGTCTTCGACGTCCAGGACGGTGCTCAGTTGCAGGCTGACTCTCGAGCAATCGTCGTGGGTTACGCCTCCGGGCTTATCAATGAACAAACGCACCGTCGGTTGGCCTTCAGGGCCGGCGACTTCGGCGTGAACCAGCTCAACTCCGTGGTCGATGGCCGCCTGCTCGGCAATCTCGCGCACCCGCTCTGCAACCGACCGTGGGTCCATGATAGTGGCACAGACTTCAGTCTGTGTTTATTTAGCTTAGTCAGGCCCACAGACTAAAGTCTGTGCCACTATTGCCCAAAAGAAAAAGTGGGCCAAAACCCACCGGACAACGTATCCGAAGATCCGAGCAAGCTGTGGATTATACGAGAAGGATCGGGCGGAAGCAAGCGAGCGTAAGCGTTTAGAGTACCAACTTTAGTTGGGTTCTTTCTCGAACAAAAACTCGGCTGAGGTCGGTACTCCGAAGGGCCCGTTACCCAAACCAGGACAATCTTCCAAGTCAGATTTGTGCGCCAATGAAAGTGAGAGAGCTGGTAGTAGCCTGAGGGTCAGGGAGGGTCCGGCGATAAACTCAATGGGCCTATCCCGCTAACTTTTTCTTGACGGTTTCGCTGACCGTGCGGCCGTCGGAATTCTTGCCTGCCAGGAGGACCATGACGGCTTTCATCACTGCGCCCATCTCTTTCATCGACGTGGCGCCGGTTTCCGCGATCGCCGCCGCGACTGCCTGCTCAATTTCTTCCGTTGAGGCAGCCTGGGGCAAGTAACCTTCGATTACGGCGATCTCGGCCGTCTCTTTTTCAGCCAGGTCCTGACGGCCGGCTTTCTGGTATTGCTCTACGGAATCGCGCCGCTGTTTCACCTGCGAGCGCAGGAGCTTTGATAATTCTTCATCGTCCACGTCGCCGCCCTTTTCGATCTCTCGATTAACCATGGCCGCTTTCAACATGCGCAGAGTTGAAGTGCGCGCCACATCTTTGGCTTTCATGGCGGCGGTCATATCGGCAATGATTTGATCTTTTAGACTCATTGAATCCTTCGCGCTTGCTGGGGCTTTAGCTACGACACTCTAGCGCATCTCGGCAAACTTCGCTAAGATTCAGCCCGTTAACGCGTGCGGTGGCAGTTCAAATGACGGGCGCAAATTAGATTTGGTTGCGACGATTCACTAACATTAGAGCCGACTCATTAGCCGGCGCCTTCTTCGCTTTCCCATCCGACCAGTTTGCACAACATGATCATGATCAAAAATGAAACGCTTGTTACCGCCGTAGCGGTAATCCTTTTTGGCTTATCGTTGCCGGTCCACGCTCAATCCCCCTGTAAGAAGCAGACTATTGAGGATCTGGTAAAAACCGTCGCCGAGTCCTACCAGGCGAAGACCTTAGGCAGTCTTGATGCTCAGAAACCTTATGTTGGGAAACTGAGAATCGTCATTGAGAATTCACTGGCCGAGGATAACGCCAGGGATAGGTTTACGATCAAATGGTTCACCTCGCTGGCCCGGGCGGAAACGTGGCTCAAAAGCCGCGAGCACGAAGAAATGCCCGGTAGAAATACCAAACCCTTTGTGCAATGCGCGAAAGGCGTATGTACTTACAATTTTGACGGCGGGATTGTGCACAATACTTTGTACCTGAAAAAAATTACCTACGGCGCTCGCGGTGGGTGTCCTTACATCAAGACAATATATTTGTTGGACGGTGATTAGAGATTGACGCGGCCGCAAATGCTTTCGCCCAACACAATTCTCCGCGAGCGCTATCGCATCATTCACCAGCTCGGGCACGGTGGCATGGGCGCGGTCTATCAGGCGATGGACGAAAACCTGAGTTGTGTGGTTGCTGTCAAAGAGACCTTCGCCACGACCGACGAACAACGGCGTGCGTTCAGGCGCGAAGCTGAGTTACTGGCCAACCTGAGTCATCCGACGTTGCCCAGGGTCATGGATCACTTTACGCATGGCGAAGGCCAGTTTCTCGTAATGCAGTTCGTCCCGGGGCATGACCTGGCGGAGTTGCTCGAAATAAGAGAGCAACCATTCTCGGTGGCAAAAGTGATTGAGTGGGCCGATCAATTGCTCGATGCACTCGAAGAACTGCATTCATCCGATCCACCGATCGTTCACCGCGATATCAAACCCGCAAATCTAAAAGTGACGCCGACAACCGCTTCTACGACAAGGGGGTTCGGATTGTCGCGGTTGCGTCTGAAGACAAGAGCGCCATAAATGGAAACAGCGCACCCGCCAATACCGGAATAGCGAAGCCAGCGAGCCCGCCTTTACCACTGCACAGTTTCGATTTCGTTACCGTGACCTTGGACAAAGACGGCAACTTGAAGAGTCGTGAGACGAAGAGCGCTCAGGCCTTCGCCGAAGACATGGGCGGAGGAGTGAAGTTGGAGATGGTGGCGATTCCCGCGGGCGAGTTCATGATGGGCTCGCTTGAGACGGAATGGAATCGATATAAGGACGAGGGCCCGCAGCACCGGGTGCGGATCAATTACTGGTTCTACATGGGAGAGTTCGAGGTAACGCAGGCGCAATGGCGCGCCGTTATGGGGACGAACCCGTCAAGCTTCAAGAACTGCGACGACTGCCCAGTGGAGAGTGTCTCGTGGGATGACGCGACGGAGTTTTGCCGCAAGTTGTCTGCGCGAACTGGCCGCGAGTATCGTCTGCCAAGCGAAGCTGAGTGGGAATACGCAGCGCGGGCAGGCACAACGAGGCCATTTGCATTCGGCGAGACGATAACGCCTGAGGTCGTGAACTATAACGGCGACTATCCGTACCCGAGCGCCGCGAAGGGCACATATCCATACAAGACAGTGCCCGGTGGCAGTCTGGGTGTGGCCAACGCATTCGGCCTATATGACATGCACGGAAACGTTGGGGAGTGGTGCCAGGATTGGGATCACGATAGTTACGCTGCGATTGCCGGCGACGCGCCCACCGACGGCAGCGCTTGGTTGAGTGGCGGCGAACAGAAGGAGCGGGTGTTGCGCGGTGGTTCGTGGAGCCACATGGCTAACTACACGCGCTCTGCGAATCGCCTCCGCAACACCCCGGACACCCGCACCAACGACTACGGGTTTCGGGTTGTTGCAGTTCGCTGAGTACTCTTTGCCGTTTGCTCCTTTGCCATTTTGCTTTTTTGCACTCTCCGGCGAACGAAGTGAGCCGGTCGAAAATTGTAAGACAAGCCTTAGCTTGTCGCTCGGCGAACTGAAACTTGCCGTACAGATTTAGCCCCGTCAGGGGCGAAATGCTTATAGCACCGAACTCCCTTTACAAATCCAAACCAGCTCCGTTAGGAGCGGAATGTGAATGGAGACGTCGTGGACATTTCGCTCCCAACGGAGCTGATATTGATCTGGGGCAGCGGGTGCTATAAATATCTCGCTCCTAACGGAGCGAAAGCGGGTCGAGCCTTCCGCACATCGAGCGGCGGAGCCGCGGGCCAAAGTTAAGGGGTAATCGGTAAGGCAAGCCTTACCGCACATCAGGCGGCAGAGCCGCGAAAAAGAATTGATCGGATTTCGGCAAGGCGCTGAGCTTTACCGCAGTGTGCTGCGGCAAAGCCGCGGAAGAATAGTTGAGAGGTGTCGAGTGGCGGAGCGCCGAGAAGAGTACAGGCGCCGGACTTCACGCGGCCGGCAACTTGGCTTTACCGTTAGCCGGCAACCTGCCTTTACCATTCGCCCGCGCCAAATATTCTCGCAGATAACGCCCGGTGTGAGACTCTTTCGCCCGCATGATCTCTTCCGGCGTCCCCGTCGCTACTACATAGCCACCCGCATCGCCGCCTTCCGGCCCTAAGTCAATTATGTAATCCGCAGTCTTGATCACGTCGAGGTTGTGCTCGATCACTAAGAGCGATCCGCCGGCGTCGATCAGCGCGCGAAACGCGGCCAGCAGTTTGTTGATGTCGTCAAAGTGCAAACCCGTTGTCGGTTCATCAAAGATGTAGAGCGTGCGGGCGCCGGCGCGTCTCGCCAGATGCGCCGCCAGTTTGACTCGCTGGGCTTCACCTCCAGACAGTGTCGTTGCCGATTGTCCCAACTTCAGATAACCCAAACCAACTTCGTCCATCACGCGCAGCTTGTTAACAATCTTCGTGATGTCGCGAAAGAACGTGAGCGCTTCACGGATGGTCATGTTCAGCACGTCGTGAATGTTCTTGCCGCGATAGCGTACGTCCAAAACCTGCTGCTTGAAACGCGTGCCTTTGCATTCTTCGCAGACTAATTCCACGTCAGCAAGAAACTGCATCTCGACGGTCACGGTGCCGTCGCCCTGACAAGCTTCGCAGCGACCCCCGGGTACGTTGAATGAAAAATGCGAAGGATCGAATCCATGCGCCTGGGCTTCACGCGTATGGGCGAACGTCTCGCGAATCGCATCGTAGACCTTGATGTAGGTCACCGGATTCGAGCGCGGCGTGCGACCAATCGGCGATTGATCCACCAGGATCACTTCATCTATGTGATGCCCGCCTTCGAGCTTCTGAAAAGCCCCTACGTGGCCTTGCCAATCGCCGCGCTGTTTCTTCAAACCCGCGTAGATGCAATCGTGAATCAGCGTCGACTTGCCCGATCCGCTGACTCCGGTGATGCAGACCAGCATGTCGAGCGGGATGTCGACGTTGATATTCTTCAGATTGTGTTCGCCGGCGCCACGGATGTTGAGCCGCTTGAGTTGCAAAGGCCGGCGATGCTTCGGTTCTCTGATCTCAGACTCGCCCCGCAGGTAACGCCCGGTCAGTGATTGCGAGTCCCTGATCAGTCCGGGAAAGTCGCCTTCATACATCAGGCGTCCGCCGAGTTCACCCGCAGCCGGTCCGATGTCCAGAATGTGATCCGCCGCCCGCATCATGTCGGCGTCGTGCTCAACTACCAGCACCGTGTTGCCGATGTCGCGCAGGTTGTGCAGCAGGCGAATCAAACGGTCGTTGTCGCGCGGGTGCAAACCAATCGACGGTTCGTCCAAAACATACAGCGCCCCGACCAAAGACGAACCGAGATTGGTCGCCAACTGAATTCGTTGCGCCTCTCCGCCTGACAACGTCGAGGCCAGACGATTCAAAGTCAGGTAGTCCAAACCGACATCGACCATGAAACGAAGGCGCCGCCGAACTTCGAACAGCACTCGATCGGCAATTGCCGACTGTTCAGGCAACAACTCGAGCGCGTCAAAAAACGTGGCCGCATCCTTAATCGAAAGCGCCGACACTTGCGGCAAAGTCCGCCCGCCGACTTGCACGTCGCGGGCTTCCTGTCGCAAGCGCGCGCCTTCACAGTCGGGACAGAGCGTGTACCCGCGATACTTCGACAGAAAGACGCGCACGTGCAGCTTGTATTTCTTGGTGTCGAGCCAATCAAAGAACCCGCGCACGCCGCTCCACTCGCCTTTGCCGTTGATAAGCGCGCGCTGCTGGCCGCGCGGGAGTTGATTGTAAGGAGTGCTCATCGGGATGCGTTCCGACTTGCAGAAGCGGCGCAACTCAGTGCTGGCCCAGTCGTACTGTGGCTTGGTCCAGGGTTCGATGGCGCCCTCGGTGAGCGTCAGGCCCGGATTGGGAATTACCAGACCAAGGTCCAGACCGATCGTGTTGCCGAAACCCTGACAGGTCGGACACGCACCATAGGGATTATTGAAGCTGAAAAGACGTGGCTCTGGTAGCGCGTAGATAGTGCTGTCGTATTTACATTCGAAGCTTTCCGAGAAACGCAACCGCACGGACTCAGGTTCGGCAGTTTCAATCAACGCCTGGCCATGTCCTTCGCGAAAACAAATTTCCAGCGAATCCACCAGACGTTGGCGCACGTCTTCGCGCGCCGCCAGGCGATCGACCAGGACATAAACGTCTTCAAAATCATCGCGCTGGTAATCATCCGGCGAGGTCAGATCGATTTGCCGGCCTTCGAGTATTAGCCGGGTAAAGCCGCGCTGCATCAGGCTCATCACATGAGCAGTGATCGTCTGCCGGCTCAGCTTTCCCGGGTCTTCTTTCGGTTTACCTTTTCGTAGCGCAGACTTCGCACCCTTCGGCTGATTGCCGTTGCTGCCGTCGGGTTCAACCTGAAGTCCTGCCCGGGCGGGAAACATGACAAAAAAGCGCGTACCTTCGGTGAGCTGGTTGAGGATCTCATTTGCCGCAGATTCGGGAGAATCGCGTAAGACCTCTCGGCCGCACACACGGCAGATCGTGGTCCCTACGCGGGCGTACAGCAGACGCAGATAATCGTAAATCTCGGTCTGGGTGGCCACGGTCGAGCGTGGATTCCGCGTCGAGTTCTTTTGCCGAATCGCAATGGCGGGCGCGATCCCGCGCACCTCGTCGACGTCCGGCTTGTCCATGCGCTCGAGAAATTGACGGGCGTAAGCGGACAGCGACTCGACATACCGGCGCTGGCCCTCGGCATAGACCGTGTCGAACGCCAGCGAGGATTTGCCCGATCCGCTGACGCCGGTAACGACGGTCATGAGGTTAATCGGAATCGAGAACGAGATGTTCTTGAGATTATTGACGCGAGCGCCCCGAACTTCGATAGCTTCCTGGGTCATTGCTGGTTTGGTCGCAAGACTGCACAGTGGAGAATCCGGCGGCCTTCGCAAACCACACATCTTAACTCGAAAGACGTAGCAAAGCGAAGGAGGGAGGCGGGCGGGTTCAATCGAGAGTTGACGCCATTCACCAGCGTCGGAGCGAGTCGTTACAGAACCGGGAGCAGTAGCGACCGGATCCTACACTCAACTTAGAATCTGCGATTTCGCATGCTCAAAGACCTTTGAGACGGAGTTGAGTGCGGTATCCGGCCGCTACCGCTCCCGGTTCTGTACCAAGCGCTTCTTTCGCAACAACACCTTGGCAACAACGGGGTGATTTCTCTCATCTGACTGCAAGTGTGACCCGACTCGGTTCCATTGCTATAATCTCTGAGTCGTCTTGCTTTCGTTAACTTCAATAACCGGCTGCCCAGGAAAAATATCATGAGCCTCTTCCTTAACACTTGTCGCCCTTTCGTTAATAGTTGTTTCAGGCTCGCGCTTTTCGTCACCCTGATCGTTGCTGCGACCGGGCGAGTAGTGCTCGCACAACAAACGAGCGCCGACACGCGAGGTCCGGCGGCCGCGACAAACATAACTCCCAGTGCCCTCCCCGCGGCCCGGATTGACGAGATCGTGCGCGCGTTCACGGCCAAAGAGACCCGGTTTCGTCAGGCGCTGAACAACTACGCCTTCAAACGAGACGCGCTGGTGCAGACCATTGGGATGGGCGGGCAGGTAACCGGCGAGTACCATCGGGTTTCTTTCTTCACCTTTGACGATCAGGGCAATCGCTTTGAAAAAATAAATTTCTTCCCGATGCCCACCATGACCGAGATCACCATTACCGCACAGGATCTGGAAGATCTCGGAGGTGTCAACCCTTTCGCCCTCGAAGCTTCCAAACTCAACGCGTACAGTTTCAAGTATGTCGGGAGAGAGAAGATCGATGAATTGAATCTTTACGTCTTTGATGTTGGCCCGAAAATCATGCCTGATCCCAAGAAGATCAAGGAGCGATTTTTTCAGGGTCGGATCTGGGTTGACGAACAGGACTTGCAAATCGTCAAAGCTCGCGGGAAGGGAGTTCCTGAAGACAAGAACAATAAGTACGCAACCTTCGAGACCTACCGTGAACAGATCGATGGCAAGTATTGGTTTCCGACTTACACCTATGCAGACGACCAACTAGTGTTCGGCAATGGCAATGTCGTGCGCCTGCGCATGGTGGTCAAATACACTGACTTCATGGTTGGGCACGGCAAGGTCACGATTACTGAGGTCGGAGACGCGCCGGAATCAACGAAACCTGAATCGGTAAGCCCTGAATCAAAGCCACAACCAACGCCCACGCCTCAGGCCCAGGCTGAAACCGCTGCCCAGTCCGAAGCGGTCGCACCGACCGAGGGTGGAATACTCAACAGCAAGTCTGAAAAATTACCGGAGCCGAAGTATCCTGCTGAGGCGAAAAAGACCCACGCCTTTGGTGAAGTGCAGGTGAAGGTTCTGGTTGACGAGACCGGCAAAGTGATTTCCGCTGAAGCTCTGTTCGGCCCCGAGTCCTTGCGACAAGCTGCCGTTGACGCGGCGAAGCTGGCGCGGTTCAAACCGATGATTGTAGATGGCGTAGCGGTGAAAGTGTCCGGGATACTTACTTATGATTTTGCGGCGCAGTGACAGCTTCTGCTGCCCGCTATCTTGAATGGAGATGAAAGAATGATTCTTCGAAATCGACTGAGTGGGAACACCTTGCGATCAATTGGTCTGGTGTGCCTGATCCTGGCCAGCCTTTCGCGTTGGTTCCTCCACCCGGCCCCACGCTTGGGACCGAGCCTCGTCGACGCGACCATCGGACTTCTGTACGGCGTCTCGATCGGTTGTCTGCTGTTGAGCTTGAGGCGAACTGAGCGGCAGTGCTCGGGGTGAGGAAGCGTAGATCGTCTTTCGGGCATTGCGCTTTGAACTGATCGAGCGATCACTTTGGCCGCCGCGGGGTGAGCTTCTCAACGCCCAGTTCTTTCATGATCAATCCCTGGACTTGATCGACAAGTCTCTGCAGATCCTCATCGGTGGCAACCCAGGAGGTTTCGACCGGCTGGAGCATGACCATGTCGATCGTCCCGGGCCAGGCCTCGCCGGTTCCTTTACCCATCAACTGGTCACTGTTCTTAAAGGCAATCGGAACAATCGGCACGCCGGCTTTTACGGCCATGTGAAACGCGCCTTTTTTGAACGGCAGCATTTCTCCGGGACGGGCCCGGGTACCTTCGGCGCACACCCCGAACGATATTCCCGAGCGCAGGCGCTCGGTGGCTATCCGGATTGTTTCGACAGCGCGTTCGCGATTTGATCTGTCGATGGCTATGACGTTGACGAAGCCCATCCCGTAGCCGAGAATCGGGGCCTTTAGAAGTTCCTTCTTGCCGACCAGGCCCATGCGTCGTCCGGTGCAAGCGAACAATGGCGCTCCATCAAGATAAGACCAGTGATTCGCGATGAAAACGTAAGGCTGTTTCGGATCGAGCAGTTCCAGCCCCTTAACGTCCACCTTCACGCCGCTCAAGCGCAACCAGGCGCGCGCGCCAAACAGCGCCACCGGATAAACCCAATCGCGGTGGTTGGCCAGACGTGCCACCAGGAGGATTGGCGGCCCTAAGACCAAGAGCAACGCACCCGCGACAAACCATGACCAACAGAAGCGCAGCTTGCCAATGAATCGAGGCCCGCGTCTTGTGCTAGACTTCGCCGCGTCGTTATCAGCCATGGTCTGCTCAATCAATTCTTGAGAAGGAACTTCAGAATGCATCTTCTGAACCTGATTAGAGACAACTTCTCTGCGTTTTCTCCGCGTGCTTTGCGTCTCTGGGGTGAGCTTAATCGTCGCAATCATTCACCGCAGAGCCCCCGAGAACGCAGAGTTAGGGCAGAGAAAATACTTCTCGCTACGATTTGCTTCTGGCTGGCCCTCGCGGTACCGGCCTCGGCTCAACGCAAGCCCGCCGGTGCGGCCATCCCTTCGCCGCGCTCTGTTTTTGGCTTCAATCCCGGCGACGACCGCACCGTCGCCGATTGGAAACAGATTACCGATTACTTCGCGCGTCTGGACAAAGCGAGCGATCGCGTTTTGGTACAAACTATCGGTCAGTCAACCCTCGGCCGACCGCTGATCGCCGCCTTCATTAGCGCGCCCGAGAATATACGGAATCTGGAAAAGTATAAAGACATCCAGCGGCAGCTGGCCGATCCGCGTCTTAATCCGGCCGACGGCCGCGTGGATTTCAGCGGGCAGCTAGTGAAGGACGGCAAAACTGTCGTCGCCATTTCATGTTCGATTCATTCAACTGAGATTGTCGCGTCACAGATGTCCACGCAACTCGCTTACAACCTGGCTAGTGCGAATGATCAGGACACCTTATCGATCCTTCACAACACGATTTTGATTCTGATTCCATCACCCAATCCGGATGGCGTCGACATCGTGGCGAACTGGTATCGCAAGACGCTGGGCACGGCGTCCGAGGGCCGCGAGCCGCCCGAGCTTTATCATTACTATGCCGGGCACGACGACAATCGCGATTGGTTCATGCTCGATCTGAAAGAGACAAAGGCCGTCACGCGGCTGTTCTGGAAAGAATGGTTTCCGGAAATCGTCTATGACATTCACCAGCAGGGTTCGAACGGCTCGCGCTTCTTCGTCCCGCCTTTTTATGATCCGCCGAATCCGCACATCGCCCCGCTGCTGCTGCGACAGGTTGGATTGATTGGTCACAAGATGGCCGCCGACGTGACCGCGGCCGGCTTTCGCGGCGTGCTGACAAACGCGCTTTACGACACCTGGTGGCACGGCGGCTTTCGTACCGCGCCTTACTTTCACAACTCAATTGGCATTCTCACTGAAGCCGCGAGTGCCCGCATCATGTCGCCGAGCAGCGTGACGCGCGAACAGCTTTCGCGCAGCGGCACGCGCGGGATGCGCACGGCGTTGGACGTGACCACGAATTTTCCTGATCCATGGCTCGGTGGAGCCTGGCATCCCCGTGACATCATGCAGATGGAACTGATTGCCTGTCATTCAGTCTTGTCCCTCGCGTCAAACTATCGCGCGGATTATTTGCGGAACTTTTATGAACTTGGGAAAGCGGGTCTATCACCAACCGAGGCATCCATTCCCGAGAAGGAACCCATCGCGTACCTGATGCCGGCGGGTCAGGGTCGAGATGAGAACGTCGCGAAAATGATCGGTGCGCTGGTCGAGCAGGGCGTGGAAGTCTATCGTCTCGATCATGAATTGCACGCTGTAAAGGGTGAACAGAGATTGACCTGGGTTGAGGTGACCTCGACCAATAGGCGCTTGGCCGGAGGAGCTTCGACTACGCCGGAGCCGCTGCAGGAAGTGCCCGCCGGCAGCTACATCATTTTTCTTAATCAACCTTATCGCCAGAACGTGCTGGCCCTTTTTGAGCCGCAGGCTTATCCGGATCGCACGACCGCCAGTGGCGACGCTGAACGGCCGTATGACGTCGCCGGGTGGACTTTGCCGATGATGATGGGCATAGACAGTCCGGCGGTAATGTCGATTCGCGAAGCAGCAAACGAAAGAAAGCTGACGCTAATCAAAACCGAAAACGACGTGCGGCGCGATCTTGGGTTAGCGCTTTGGACCGGCGATAAATCTCCGGTCGCAAATCCGATCAAACCCGGAATTCGCGTCGGGATTTATCAAAATGCGCGCGCCGGCAATATGGATGAAGGCTGGACCCGCTACGTCTTCGATACTTTCAACGTGCCCTACGAATCGTTGCGCGAACCGGCGATCACGGAAGGGAACTTGCGCAGTCGCTTCGATGCGATTGTTTTGCCTTCTGAGCAAACGCGCGCGCTCCCGGACAGCGAGGCCCCAGCCGAAGGCGGCAGAGGAATTGGCGACAAGGGCTACGTGAGCCTCGCCCGGTTTGTTGAAGACGGCGGCACGCTTGTTTGTTTTGATGGTTCATGCGGGCCGTTGATCAAGCAGTGGAAGTTGCCCTTGCGGAACGTTCTGGAAGGTCTTCGCTCGACTGAGTTTTATTGTCCCGGCTCGATCCTGGGCATCAACGTCGACACTTCAAATCCGATTGCCCGGACCATGTCGCCAGACACGAACGCCTACTTCATTAACAGCTCGGCATTTGAGCTGATTGATAAGGCGGCGGCGAAGGCCAATGATGTGTACGCGGGTCCGACCCGCGACGAGGTACATGTGATCGCGCGCTATGCAAAAGACTATGTGCTGCGCTCAGGCTGGCTGAAGGGCGAAGACAAGATCAAAGATCGCATTGCCCTGGCTGAAGTCAGAATGGGTAAAGGCCGCATCGTCCTCTTCGCTTTTCGGCCCCAGCATCGCGGCCAGACCTGGGGCACGTTTCCATTCATCTGGAACGCGATAAATTTGGGCCAGAAGCAATAGCCAGTTTGAGCGGCCAGGCTACCGACTGCTGGGAGCGCGGACGTTTCGTCCGCCCTGAGCGCAAAGCGCGAAAAAGAATGTTGGCCGCAAGCTACTGATATTTTCCAGACCACTTCGCGGCGCGGTGCGGGCCGGACGCCCGCGCTCCCAGCACGAGGTTGACTGGGTCAGACATCCCTGAATTCCGACCATCACGTGCTGCCCTAATTTCAGTTTTCTCTGCGGCCCTCGGCGCCAACCTCTGGGCTCTCTGCGGTTAATGTCTTTGGCTTGGGCAATTAACCGCAGAGAAGAATCAGAGGTCTTCGCAGAGGGCGCAGAGAACAACTTGAATTAGGGCACTACCGACCATCACGATTTCTTGCTTAAGCGAGAGCCCAGTGCTATCTTCGCCAAGTCAGTTTGGAATCTCTCCCCATTTTCTCTCCCGAAAAAACCGGAGCACCGGCGCCACTGAGTGTGCTTTTCTAAGCATCTCTTTGCCGCTAACAGCATCAAAAGAACCGGTGCTTTGAAGAACCAGATGCGGTGTGCGATTACAAGTTCATGTGCCGGATACCGGCCAACGCTCTCCTCGACAGGAGTCTAATGCGATGAAGAGAATTATTACCCTCGTCCTGCTTTGTGCCTTCGCAGTAGCGTTAGCGCAAACTGCTGGCGCCCAGTCACGACCTCGCCGAGTAGGCGCGAGTCCGCCACCCCAGCAACAAGATCAGCAGACACAACCTCAGCCTTCAACGCAGTCGCAGAC
This sequence comes from Blastocatellia bacterium, assembly GCA_003168335.1. Taxonomy (GTDB): domain Bacteria; phylum Acidobacteriota; class Blastocatellia; order Pyrinomonadales; family Pyrinomonadaceae; genus UBA11740. The sequence goes on from PMSM01000013.1 coordinate 141,602, forward strand.
ACAAGCGAATGATGGTTCCCAAACGACGCAGCCGTCGCGCCCGCCGGTGCTGGGCGGAGCGAACCGCGATCCCAACGAGCAGAAGCCGGACTCGACTAAATCGAAAGACGCCGGCCCTGAGGAGGTTAGTGCCGGCGATATCGTGCGCGTTGACACGACCCTGGTCAGTCTTCCGGTCAGCGTAATGGATCGCGACGGCAAGTACATTCCCAATCTGGGCAAAGAAGATTTTCGCGTGTGGGAAGATGGCGTGGAACAGCGAGTGGCGTATTTCGCTTCGACCGAAAAACCGTTCACGGTAGCCCTGGTGATCGACACCAGTGCTTCGACGCGTTACAAGTTGGAAGAGATTCAGGATGCCGCGATCGCTTTCGTCAACCAACTCCGCCCCGATGATCGCGTGATGGTGGTGTCGTTCGACGATAAGATTCGAGTCCTGGAACAACCAACCAGCGATCGGTCGGCGCTCCGCAGTGCGATTCTTCAGACTAGAATCGGTTCCGGTACCCGGCTTTACGACGCAATGGATCAGGTGATTAATCAATACTTCAATCGCATCGAAGGGCGAAAGGCCATCGTGTTGTTCACTGACGGAGTTGATACGACCAGCAAGCATGCGACTTACGAAAGCACTGTGCGCGACGCCGAAGAGCTGGACGCGCTGATCTATCCGGTTGAATACGACACCTCTTCCGACATGGCTGGATGGCCTGGCGGAGGCGGTTCGCGTCGCGGCGGCGGCGGTGGTGGTGGTGGCAGTGGCAGCGTCGTTATCGATATCCTTGGCTCGATTCTCGGAGGTGGAAGCAACAACGGTGGCGGAGGCGGTAATTCCCGGGGTGGCGGCGGACGACGCGGTGGTGGTGGCGGTTCAGGTAACAGCCGCGGCGAGTATGAGCGCGCCGATCAGTATCTGCACGACCTGGCGCGCGTAACCGGCGCCCGTCTTTACAATGCTGAGCAGGAGAATCTTGATGCCGCGTTTCGCTCGGTAGCTGAAGAGCTGCGACGTCAGTACAGTCTTGGTTACTATCCGAAAAACACACCGCGTCCGGGAGAGCGACGCAACATCAAGGTGCGCGTTAACCGGCCTGAGTTGGTGGTTCGCTCTCGCGACAGTTACGTCTTCCAGCCGGGCGCAACTGCCTCAGCGCAAAGCGGCAACAATCAGACGGCCAAGCCGCCGGTATTGAAGAAAGAATTTTCCGGGGAAGGTCAGAACCGGGAGCGGTAGCGACCGGGTGACTAAGTTTGATGTGAGGGCGGATCTTTCGGGTCCGCCCTTTTTGTTGACCAAAGAGCGAACGGCTCGCAAGCGGTTACTTGCGTCGAACAACCCGGTCGCTCTGACCACTTCACACTACGGTTCCATCGGGAATCAAGCCGTTCTTGGGCACGATGACGATCCGGTCGCGAATGTAATAACTCCCGTTTGGTCCGTCCGCCTCTTCGACACCTGCTTCATTCAGCAAACGCACGTTCGCTCCAATGCGCGCATTCTTGTCAATGATCGCGCGGCGTACAATCGTGCCTTCGCCGACGCCAATCCATGGCCTGCCACTAGCGAGATCCGCCTGCATATCTTCCAGCGTCTGATAGTAATCCGCGCCCATCATGTAAGACGCTTCGAGCTGGGTGCCCGCGCCGAGGCGGCTGCGCAGACCGATTAGTGAGTTGATTATCTTCGCGCCGTTGATAATGCAGCCCTCGCTGATAATCGATTCGCGAATTTCGCACTGGTTGATCTTTGACGGCGGTAGATAGCGCGCGCGGGTGAACATCGGCGCCTCTGCGTCGAATAAATTGAAAGGCGGAATTGCCGTGGTCATGTCGAGATTAGCTTTGTAGAAAGCGCCAATCGTCCCGATGTCTTCCCAGTAACCGTCGAAAAGAAAAGCCTGCACGTTGTACTTGTGAATGCTTCCGGGAATCACTTCCTTGCCGAAATCCAAACGCGAATTGTCCGCTGCCAGGACTTCTTCCAGCCGGTCATAGTTGAAAACATAAATACCCATCGAGGCGAGATACGGCCGCGCCTTGGCTTCGTCCGCGCTCAAACCCAGCGCGGTGGTATCGACGCGCATGGCTTCGAGCGCGTCGCCCTTTGGCTTCTCGCGAAACTCGATGACGCGGCCCGCGCTGTCGGTCTTGAGCAAACCAAACTCGCTGGCTGAGTCAGGCACGATCGGAATTACCGAGATCGTGATGTCGGCGTTCGTTTCGTAATGTCGCGCGAGGAACTTGCGATAATCCATCCGATACAGATGATCGCCGGACAGAATCAGCAGCGTGTCGATGCGCCAGTCGCGTATGTGCGGCAGCACCTGTCGCACGGCGTCGGCGGTCCCCTGGAACCACTGGCCGCTTTCGGGTGTCTGCTCGGCGGCCAGGATTTCTACAAAGCCATCGGCAAAGTTTGAGAAGCGATAGGTCGTGGCGATGTGTTTGTTCAGCGACGCCGAGTTGTACTGGGTCAGCACGAACATCCGAATCACATCCGAGTTGATGCAGTTCGAGATTGGCACGTCGACCAGACGGTACTTACCGCCGAGCGGCACCGCCGGCTTTGATCGATCTCGCGTCAGCGGAAACAGCCGCTTGCCCGCGCCACCACCGAGGATCACCGCTAATAAGTTGCGCTTGGAAGCCATAAGAACTGGGGCGAGGATATAGGGAAAGGGGGAGGGGTTTCAAGGCGTCATTGACGAAGATCGCTTGCAAGTGAGATCGGTGTTGATAACGCGACGGGAAGGCGTGTTATGCGAAAGTGTCCCGGGTCAACCTTTAGGAAGGCAGAGCAATAAGAGGATGAAACAAAAATTTACCGCCAGCATTTGGCAAGAAAACGAATGGTTCGTGGCTCGATAGCCGACGCCCTCCCTTACGGTCGGGCTACTGCCCCGTAGCGGCGCATGAGAGGCTACGGTTTCGGAGCGGTTCACGATCGGTATTCGGGGCAGTAGCCCGACCGTGAGGGAGGGCGTATCATTCTCACGCGTACACTCCAACACATCATGCGAGATTAAGGACTTAACGCAACTCGTTTGTGCTTGGGTATGTAACCGGCTTGGTTTCGATTGAACCTGTCAGTTCGCGATATCGTATGCGGAGACGGAGGTAAGCGACATGTACTGTTCATCCTGTGGTGCGGCGGTTCCGCCCGGCCTTAGCTATTGCAATCGATGCGGCGCGGACCTGCACCCAAACGAAAAGGTCAGCAAGCGGTCCGGGCCGGCGCCAGACTCGCTGGTTGCGGCCATCGTATTCGTCACCATATTTGGACTAGTCGCTGTCATCATGCTGATTGGGATGATGTCGCGCGTGCTGCACGCTTCCGATGGACTCGTCAACGGGTTTGCGGGGGTAGCGTTTCTTTCGGTCCTGCTGGTCGACGCATTGTTCGCGTGGCTCTTACTGCGATCAAAGAAGAACCCGGAGGCAAACATCGACATGGTTCAACTAAAAGAAACGATTCGGGCAGAACTTCATGCGGCCCAGACCTCGGGACTCGCTCAGCCGGTAGGGAGTGTCACTGATCACACCACACGAACATTAGAACCGGTACCGGTCAGAGGTAAGGACTAAGCTGCTCGGAACAGCCGGGCCGGCGCCGGCTACTGCGACGATCGCTTGGCGAAATATCCCGGCCGGTAGCGTAGCTTCAATTGCCCTAGTGCGGGATTCGTGATCTCGATCGACATCTTACGAAATGAGCCGTCTCGCTTCTTGTTAGTCGATGAGTAAGCGACCAGGTATTGGGAGCGTAGTTCCTGGTCGATTTCCGCGAAGGCCGCCCTCAAGTCCTCTTGTTTCTTTGGAAAAAACGCGCGACCGCCGGTGCGCTCCGCGACGTCTTTGATTGCATTCTTATCGACACCATCTTGCTTTTGGTCGCCGATGCCAATCGCATAGATCACCGTTTCAAACAGAATCGCTTGATCGACGGCGTCGCGGCGCAGCAGCCGGCTGCTCGTGTCGAAGCCGTCGGTTAAGAGGATGATCGCTCGTCGCCGCTGGCCGAGACTTCGCGCCAGCACTTCTTTGCAAGTCACGCCGATGGAATCCCAAATCGCGGTCGTGCCTTCACGAGGCGGCGCGATGGTTCCCGGGCCGGAGGTGATGCCGCCGATTGGCGGCGCGGAGCCGAGGTATGAAGGGTAGGCCACTTCCACGCCTTCCAACGCGTGATAGATGCCGATCACGTTGCGCGTCAAAGGCTGTTCCAGGTGCGCGTAACCTTCGAAGGGGATAATCGCCGCCTGGTCCTTGTCGGATCGAATAACGTTTTCGACGAAGATGCGGGCGGCAGCTTTTTCGTCCGGCAGCGTGCGCTCTTCGGAACCGCTTACATCAATTAGAAGAGCGATGGCCAGCGGGCGATCAGTCTCGCGCTGAAAAGTGAAGAGCGTCTGGGGCACGCCGTCTTCAAGTACGCGAACATCCTCCTGCTTCAGCGTCGTAATGTAGCGATTGCTCTTGTCGGTAGCAATGAAAAGGAGATTGGTGAGATCAGTCTCAGTACGGAGAACCTCGACGTCCTGACTGGACGGCGTTTGGGCTGCTAAGGCGATAGCAAAAAAGCAGAGCAAACAGGCGCCGATCGAAATTCGCGCGCGGACAAATCGCCCGGATGAAGAATTGCGGAGCCTTGGGACCGGTCGGACGTGGAAAGCTTTGGGCTGCACGGGCTTTAGTATCTTGCCGGGGCGCGGCCGTTGCTTTTGCCGCCGGCAGCTTCCTGCGCGATCTTCACCCCGACGCTGGCGCCGATGCGGGTGGCGCCGGCTTCGACCATCGCGCGGGCATCGTCGATATTCTTCACCCCGCCTGAGGCTTTGACACCAAGTTCAGGGCCCACGACCCGGCGCATCAGGGCGATGTCCGCGACGGTAGCGCCGCCCTTCGAAAACCCAGTGGAGGTCTTAACAAAGTCGGCCCCGGCCTTTTTTGCGGCCTGACAAGCGCGGACTTTTTCGTCGTCGGTCAGCAGCGCGGTTTCGATGATCACTTTGCAGGTGACACCGTATTCGTGGGCGACCTCGGCCACGGATCGAATGTCGTGTTCGACCAAACAGTCATCGCCGCTTTTCAAGGCGCCCACGTTGATGACCATGTCAACTTCACGCGCGCCATCCATAATTGCGCGGCGAGCTTCGTAGGCTTTCACGTCGGGCAGCGTCGCGCCCAGCGGAAATCCGATCACCGTACACACCGGGACGCCGGTGCCTTGCAGGTTGCAGGCGGACACGCGCACCCACGTCGGGTTCACACAAACGGACGCGAAGTGATACTGCGCAGCTTCCTCGCAAAGCCGTTTGATTTCACTTTCCGTGGCGTCGGGCTTTAAAAGAGTGTGGTCGATCAAGCTGGCCCAGTCGCGCGCGGAAGCTGTCTGGCCCAGGACCAGTCCGATGCGCGCCGCGCCGGCATCGACGACGCGGTGCATGCGCTCAGGGCAGCGATGAAAGCATTCCGACGTGCAGCCGCACATCTTTGCCTGGTCGACACTCTCGCCATTCAGGCGGGCATAGATCACGTCGGTGATCTGCTCGACCAGTTGTTCAAAATCGCCGTTGTTTGAATAGGACATGTTCGATTCTTATTTTATCAATCCCCACTCTTTCAGCACCGACATCAATGTCGGCAGTGGGTCCTGCCACAGCCAATCAACTTTGAGCCACAGGCCTTCGATCACGTCGCTGTGAAAGATGCCGTCGTCGCCAATTATTACCGGAGAATAAATTCCGTCACTGCCGAGCAGGTAGAACTCAGCTTGTTTGCGGGCAGGATCGATCAGCCAGTATTCACCCACCCCCGCTTGTTCGTACTCTTGGAATTTGTCGACCCGGTCACGCGTTTGACTGTCAGGGCTAACTACCTCGACCGCAAGATCGGCCGGACCGTCGAGGAAGACTCTCTTCAGCCGATCGGCGCGCTCGCTGGCAATGAAAACAATATCCGGTTCACGACCGGACGGTCGAACATCCAATTTCATCAGGAACGGAGCAGTTAGAACTCTTCCCAGTCTCTTCGCTTCCGCGAAAAACCGAAGCAAAGCCGCCAGGAAATCCGCTATGTCCTGATGTGCCAGGGATACTGGACTCATCACGATTACCTCCCCGTCGACCCACTCCGCAAACGTGTGCTCGTCAGTCCATTCGAGAAACTCTTCGAACGTCATCCTGAGCGGTGGTGCCGGAGCGACGGGCGGTGTGGGAGTTTGTGTCTTGAGTTCTTGCGCCATGGTTAGGTCCTTTGCGAGCACTCGATGCGGTGCCGGCGAAAACCATTTTACGCCAACGCGCAGAGTTCGGCCAACAACGCTCTCTATTGCTGTCCAGTTTCGATCCGGATTGAAAGAATTATCGGCTGTATTGCCGCTCGATAGCATCGATCTTGCCGACGCGCTTGCGGTGACGTTCTTCGGTGAGTTCAGTGCCCAGCCAGGCCCGCACAATATCGCGCATCTCGGCGCTGGAGATCGTTTTGCTGCCGAGCGTAAGGACGTTGGCGCCATTGTGTTCGCGAGAGTTGCGTGCCACTTCGACGGAATAACACGCGGCCGCGCGCACGCCGGGAACTTTGTTGGCAGTCATCGCTGAGCCCACACCGGCGCCGTCGATCACAATGCCGAGATCGACCGAGCCATCGGCGACCGCGCGCGCGACGGCGTGAGCAAAGTCGGGATAGTCGACTGCGCTTTCCGAGTTGGTGCCGAAATCATGAACGCGATGGCCAAGTTCCGTCAGAAAGCCCTTGAGTTCTTCCTTCATCGGAAAGCCACCGTGATCGGCTCCGATGGCAACCGTTCTTTTCTGTCTTAGGCCGCTGCGGGGAACCCGGCGAACTACTTCGATGCCGCGATCCTTGATGATGTCCGCGGCCAATGGAGTCAGTCGCGCCCCCTCGGCGATGCGCAGAACTGAGCCGCGCTCCAGCCCCCGCACGTCGTCCTCTGTGATTACCAGTTTCGCTGATTCGTCGCGAGTGACCGTGGAACCGGAAGATGGAGCAGGAGGCGCGGAAGGTGTGAATGAAGCAGATGTGGGCGCCGGCTGCGGAGATGTCGACGTCTCAAATTCGGCCGGCGCGGCCTTGCTCAAAACGTCGCGCACCAGCGCGCGAACTCGGTCTCTGGTTGCGTCATCCGCCATTGATTTGGAGTGCGGCGACCTGTCGCCGCTTTTCTAGTTGTTACAGTGCTGCCAGTTATCTGGAGTGAAAGCGGCGACAAGTCGCCGCACTCCAAACTAAACCAGCGACTCGTCTCGCAGATCCAACAGGCGCCCCGCAGAGGCGGTTATCTTGCCGTCACGCACCGTGAAATCGACGCGACCGACATAGATGCCGCTGCGGCCGACCTGGAAGATGATCGTATCTTTGCCCGCGGGGTTCTTTTGCAGCACGGGCTTTTCCATGAACGTGTGTGTGTGCCCGCTGGCGATAAAGTCGATGCCCTCAACCTGCGCAGCGACTTGCGTATCGCCCACCTCGCCGTGCTTCGCATCCGGATAGTAACCGAGGTGCGACATGGCCAGCACCAGGGTGCATCGTTCCTGCTCGCGCAAGAGTTTTGTGACCCCGCGCGACGTCCCCACCGGATCAAGGTACAGCAACGGTTTGAAGTTGTCTGGAGTAATTAAGCCGGTCGGGCTAATCCCCAAACCGAAAAGACCGATGCGCAGACCGCCGACTTCCTTGACTACATGAGTTTTGACTTTACTTTCGAGCGCGCTGCCGCGCACATCATAGTTGGTCGAAACGATATCGAAGTTAGCAAACTGCAGGGCCTTTGCCAGGGATTCGACGCCGTTGTCAAACTCGTGATTGCCAATCGTGCCGACGTCATAGCCAATCAGAGACATCGCTTTGTACTCAACTTCGCCCCGGTAAAAATTGAAGTACGGCGTGCCCTGACAAACGTCGCCGGCGTCGATCAGCAGCGTGTTTGGATTTTCTTTGCGCACGCGTTTGACCAGGGTTGCGCGCCGCGCCGCGCCGCCTTTGCCTGCGTAGGTCTTATCATTCTCCAGAATCGGATCGATCTGCGAATGAGTATCATTCGTGTGCAGGACTGTGATCAGGGTCTCGCCTTTTTGCGGCTCGAGCAAAGGGGCCCAGACCGCCGCGCGGGCGGGTGTGTAAAGCGAGCGCAAGCCCTGCGGAAAAGAAAGCGAAAGGCCGGCGGCGATCGAAGCGCCCAGGAAGTCTCTGCGAGTGGTCATTGCGGCGGCACCTCCCCGGTCGATCCGGCCCGGTCAAAGGAAAAACGACCGTCCATGTTTGGTTTGATATCGCGGCCGGCCGCGGTTTCGGATTTTACGTAATTTATGATTGCCTCACGGAGCGTAATCCCCAGCTCTTTCATGTTCGTTCCCTCACGCAGCATCCCGTAGGTGCTACCGCCGACCCGGTACAGGTAATCAATCGTGACGATCGTGTAAGTCGCCTTTGGATCAATGTCCCTTGCTCCGGGCGGATGGTCGTCGCGGAGCTGGGCGCTTACCAATTCGGAAGTTTTGTCCGCATTGGTCTTGTAAACGATGCGCGCGCCGGATTGAGCTTCGCGCCGGGAAACGATCATTTGAAGCAGTTTCATCAACTGCTCACCCGTTAGATCGAGAGTCACCAAAGCATTTTCAAAAGGCAGCAGCTCAAAGATATCGCGGGCCATCAACTCGCCTTCGCCGATCGCATTGCGGCGGATCCCGCCACCATTCATCAGCGCCAGGGCCATCGGTTTGCCTGTCTTCAGACTTGCCTGCGCGCGCATTCCGTCGGTGATAAAGTTTCCCAGAGAACCCGAGCCAGTGCCGCCCTTTTTTAACTCGCCTTTCAGTTTTCCGATGACGACTTCGAGCTCGCGCACCTTCGGGCTGTAGACCGCTAACAGCTTGTCCACCGCCGGGTCGTCGGCGATCGAAGAATCAATGGGTGTCTCAGTAACCCGCGCGCGAACATCCGCCGGCGTGGCCGGCGTCGTGGTTTTAGGCGCCGGTTGTTGGGCCCACGCCGGTGGCGCGCTGGTCAGCAGCAACACGAGCAGAAGCAAAGGGATTGACCGGCCGCCAAGCATCTTTCGAGCAGATTTCTTCATAAACGATTCCTAATTGAACCTTGGTGAAAGCAAATATAACAGGCCAAAGGCCACTTGCGAATTGACCTGACGGCGGGAGCTTCAATAGTATCTCGCAGCATTGGCGCGGGCGCAAACGCGAGTTGTTTAGAGTTCCGACTTCAGTCTGGTTTGGAATGAGGTCGTTGGGCGAAGAAGAAGCAGCCACAGATGAACACGGATTCACCCGGACATAAAAATGGCTATTCGAGTGCCACAGATATTTTTTTGGATTCCTATCTGTGGAAATCCGTGTTTATCTGTGGCAGTTCTTACTGTTTCGTGCTGTTGAGCTTTGACGGCACGCCGGCTCTGAGAGAAACTTGAAATCCTAGCGAAGGGAACAAAATTCTTTGGCGACATCACCAGCAAAAATCATGTCAGAATTCAGCAATCCGAATTTGGAAGTCCTGATATCAGCCGAAAAAATCCAGGACAGGATCCGCGAGTTGGGAGCAGAGATCGCGCGCGATTATGCCGGACGCAATCCGCTGCTCATCGGCGTGCTGAAAGGTGCGTTTATCTTTCTCAGCGATCTGATGCGGGCCGCGGACCTTCCCTTGAACGTTGAGTTCATCGCGATTTCCAGCTATGGCGCAGAGATGCGCACGTCCGGCGAGGTGCGGATCCTGAAAGACTTGGACGTGGCCATCGAAGGCCGGCACATTCTGGTGGTTGAAGACATTGTGGACACCGGTCTAACGCTTTCGTATCTGCTGGCCAATCTGAAATCCCGCGGCGCTGAGAGCGTGAAACTCGCGGCCCTCCTCGACAAATATGAACGACGCGAGAAAGAAGTCCCGATCGACTATCTCGGTTTCAAGATTCCCGACAAGTTTGTGGTTGGTTATGGCCTGGATTTCGCGGAGCGGTATCGCAACCTGCCGTTCATTGCCGTGCTCAAGAATCCCGAGGAGGCGCAGATGGGATTGCCGATGAAACCTTCCGAACTCTGATCGCCGGGATCGATACCGCTCCCGCAGCTTTTCGGCGCGCAGCAATTCTGCCAGGCCCTAAAAGGTTGCTGAAAACTCCTTCGCCCTTTGGGAGAGGGCGAAAGAATGCGTTGAAGGGATCAAGCGACTGCCGTTTCTCACTTCACTGCCGGCGTTGCCGATCCCGAAGTAAGCGTGACGTGGCTAGAAGGCTGCTGAAAAACTCACAACCAACCACAAAGTCACCAAGACACGAAGAAGTCCTTATCAAGAAACAAGACAAACCAGCCCTTTCGGAATCTTGGTGCCTTGGTGTCTTTGTGGTGAACTCCGTTTTCCAGCAACCTGCTAGAAGGTGATGCCGTAGTAGGTGAAGAATGCGTTGTTCCCGCGGCCTTGATTGCCGATGCTATACCCGGTGAATAGGAGGCTGCGCTTGGTCGTGGCAAAAGACAAACCCGGCGTGACATACCCAAAGCGGTTCGCGCCGCTCGACCAATCCATGACGAAGCTGACCCGCGGGACCAACGGCTGCTCATACGCGGCAATGACTCCGCCGCGCGGTCCCGCTCCTTCGTTGCGGCCGACCAGCGCATAGCCTCCTCCGGTTAGGCGCGGTCCAAACTTTCCCGCCACCTTCTTACTGACCATGGCATAAAGCATGAGGAAGGTATCGGTCCCGCCGCGATGTGTAACCGGCGCATAAAGCATGCCACCTACCGACGCGGCCACGCCCTGGCCTTCGTTCTGATAGAAGCGCCATTTAAGGCCGGGCTGAATCTCAAGGGGTTGATTTACGCCGAAACCGTCGGTGTAGAGCACGTTGGCGCCGACTTCGACGTTGTGTCCGACACCAACGACCGCGCGCTGCTCATAAGTCTGAAACCCGCCGTTGTGGTGACTTGCGTAGTGACTGATGAAATCAAATTCAAGATAGACATTGTTTGCCGAGACGACATCAGTTGAAGGAACGGTGGCGATAGTTGATTGGGCCGCAGCCGGGTGAGCGCCCAACCAGAAAACCGCGAGCAGCAAAGTAATGCAGAGACCCTTTGATTCAAATTTGTGCATAGGGGTTTACCTCGCTATTTCAGCACTCGATTAAGTTCTCCAGTGCGCACGTCCCACAAGACTACTGACGCATTACCCCCGCCACTCGCAAGTAAAGTTCCATCGGGCGAGAAGGCCAGGGAAGTCACGGTCAGGTCTTGTCCTTTAAGAGTGCGTCGCGATTTACCGGATGCAGTTTCCCAAATGATCACGGTGCGATCATCGCCGCCGGTGGCCATTATACCTCCCGCGGCCGAAAAGGCGATCGCATTCACGGCCCCGGAATGCTTCTTTAGTTGCAGAGTCAAGGCGCCCGTTTTCAGGTCCCACAGACTCACGTTGCCGTCTTCGGTCGCACTAGCCAGGATGCTGTGCGTTGGCGCGAAGCATAGTGCCGTGATCTTGCCACCGGCCGTTATTGTTTTCGTGACCTGTCCGTTGGCTAAATCCCAGGTTTGAATCGTGCCGTCCTCGCTGGCGGTCGCCAATGTCCGGCCGTCGGTCGAGAACGCAAGGTACTTGATGTTTGCCCGATGGCCTTCGAGCATTCGCAATTGTTCGCCGGTACCAGCATTTAGCAGCAGGATCTTTTCGGCGCGTCCAATCGCCACCGTCTGGCCGTCAGGAGAAAGTGCGACGGCCGCAATCGGCCCACCGGACGCGGGAACAATTTTCTTGTCACCACTGCTCACGTCCCAAAGTCGGATCGATTGATCCGCGACTTCGGCGGCAGTAGTTCCGTTTGCCGAGATGTCGACAATTGCCCCCGCCTCATCGTGCTCGCCTAGTTGTTTCTTTACTTCTCCCGTCCTGGGATCCCACTGCTTGATTCCGCCCTGCTCGATCTCGCCCGTCACGGTCTTTCCATTGGCAGAGAAGGCCAGGGCCAGCACGCGCTTTACTGAGAGCAGAAACCGGCTGACAGACTTTGGGCTGGCGCCGCCGTCGCTGTTTTCGTCAAACGTGCGGGTGATGGTCCACGTCTGCGTATCGACCAGGCTCACCGAAGAAACATCGGTTTGAAAGGTCAGCTTTTCGCCATTGGACGAAAGGGCCAGGGTGCTCACGCTGCCGTTGTCGCCGGTCTTAACGCTGCTTCCGCTGCCGGCTTGAATATCAAAAAGTTCAAGAGTGGCCACAGGTTGGTCCTGCTCGTTCTGCCATCCGCCGATTATCAGTTGTTGCCCGTTTGGAGCGACTGTCAGACAAGAGATTACTTGAGTCCGCACCGGGAGCGTTTGCGTTACCGCTCCGGTGGCCGGGTCATAGAGTCGAATATCGCTGCTAATCGTTGGATTCTTCTTGTTGCTTGAGGACGTGGTCGCCACCGCCAGTGTTCCGCCAAGCGGGGCAAACGCCACGGCTCGGAGGCTGTGCTTGAAATCGTTCAGCTTGAGTGTTTCTGCTCCGGTCGTGCTATTCCAAAGCCGCACTTCTTTCGAGTTCCAGAACGCGAGAAAGTGTCCGTCCGGAGAAAAAACTACGCGCTGGCGACGAAGGTTCACCAGCATGAAAAGCGGATCGAACTCTGGGGTGCGGCCGAATGCAGCCGAACGGAATGAAGGCATCTCAAAAGCGGTCAAGTCCTGCTTCAGTTTGACTCTCAGCTCGCCGGTGCGAGCGTCGAGTAACTTCAGATCTGCGTTGTACGATCCGACAGCCCAATGGCATTCGACGGTCGCCAACAGCTTGCCGTCGGGAGAGTGAAGGGCCATCAGGTTTGCCTGGGCCGCTCCCGGCAGCGTGACCTGCTGTTTCAACTCGCCGGTCTGTGGATCCCACCACTTCAGTTCAGCGGTACGTCTTCCCTCTCGCCGGACGATCTTATCCTGCACCCCACTGGCGTGGAATTCCACGCTGGCCGTGACCAGGCTGGTCCCGTCGGGCGCAAACGATACCGACCACACCGGGCCGTCGAAGCCACCGATTACGTGCCGCAAAGTTCCCGCCTCGACGTCCCACAATTCAACCCGGCCCGCGTCAGATGCGCCACGGGCTATCGCCAACGTCCGAGCGTCCGGGGAAAATCGCGCCGCGTAAACGATGTCAGTCAGGCGCGTGAACACGCGCGGCGGCGGTCGGGTTTGCGCCTGTGGCCACGTTACCGCACCAAACAGGAGGCAAACGAAGAGCGCGGGCAGCGCATACCGGGGTTTCATTGAGGAGATGCGCTTCATACCGTCAACAACTACGAAAGAACAGCAGCAGTGATTTCCTTCAGGAAGCTTTCGCCGGCAGGCAGGTTCAAGCCAAAATTCTCAGCGATCGTTTTCCCGATGTCTGACAATGAGCCACGCGTACCAAGATTGACGCCGCCGCGCGCGCTCTTGCCGAAAACGATCAGCGGCGCGTATTCGCGCGTGTGATCGGTGCCGGGATAAGTGGGATCGTTGCCGTGATCAGCAGTGATAATTACCAGGTCGTCATCGCTCATCGCGGCCTCGATCTCAGTCCAGCGCGCATCGAAGTGTTCGAGCGCGCGCGCATAGCCTTCCGTGTCACGCCGGTGGCCGTAGAGCATGTCAAAGTCTACGAGGTTGGAAAAGATTAGGCCGCGCGTGTCGTCCCGCAGCGCACGAATCGTCTGATCGATCGATTGTTCGTTGTTCTTCGCGGTCAAGTCCTGAGTTACTCCGGTTGAATCGTAGATGGAAGCAATTTTGCCGATGCAAACCACGTCGAGCCCATGTGACTGCAAGAGTGGCAGAAGATTTTCGCGTGGTGGCGGCACCGCATAGTCGTGGCGATTCTCAGTGCGATAGAACGCGCCCGGAGGCCCGAGAAATGGACGCGCGATCACGCGGCCAACTTCATGCTCGCCACGCAGAATATCGCGGGCTGCTTCGCAGATTTTATAGAGACGTTCGAGCGGGATTACTTCTTCATGCGCGGCGATCTGAAAGACTGAATCGGCCGAGGTGTAAACGATTGGCTTGGCGGTCCTGACGTGCTCTGCGCCCAGGTCCTTGATGATCTCAGTCCCACTGGCGGGAATGTTACCGAGAATTCCCGGCACGTGGGTCCGCGCGATGAATTGATCGATGATCGATTGGGGAAACCCGTGCGGGTAAGTCGGAAACGCGCGTTCCAGAATGATGCCGGCCATCTCCCAGTGACCCGTGGTCGTGTCTTTACCGTTGGAACGCAGCGCGCATTTGCCATAGTCACCGCGAGGATTCTCAATCGCCCCGACGCCGGCCAACGCACGAATGTTGCCGAGGCCGAGGCTTTGCAGGTTCGGCAGCTGCACCTCGCGCGATTCACAGATGTGCCCGAACGTGTCCGACCCGGCGTCGCCCCACTCAGGCGCGTCCGGCATGGCGCCGATGCCGGCGCCGTCGAGGACGATTAAGGTGATTCGATTGAAAGGAGAATTTTCCATTTGTCATTCTTCGTGTTCGTTCGTGTGATTTCGTGGATCGTTCCTCATTACTCAGCCAAGCGAACGATCCACGAAGTGACACGAAGCAACTCGAACTAAATCCGGCAAATGACAAAATGGAAAATGGATCGCCAACGCACTGCTCGCTGCACACACTCTACTACTTCGGCGCAAAGTATCCTTCGCGCGCCCGCACGCTGGCGTCTTTCACTCCGCGCATTTCAACCTTGATCTGGCGAAAACGACCGTCGCGAGTTTTGATCGAAGGATAGTAGCCCAGGCTGTATTGAGTGCCGACAACCATAATAACCACCCGCTTGAATGAAGTTTTGTTCCCAACCATCGTTAGATTATTGTTATCGTGCCGGGCGCAATAGTTTCCAGCGCGGAAAGCAGCTTCGCCATCAATGGGAGAGTGTCAGCAAGGCGATTGGAACGCGCGCGAAGAATGACGATTGCGATGCTGTGATTGGCGACACTCTGTTGATAAGCCAAACCAGTGTCCATTGTTACCAGGATATCGAAACTCCCTTCGGCACGCACGAGTAGTTCTCCATTTGTGACTCCAGCCCAACCGAGTCGCGGCACGGAGTCGACCTGATGACCTGGAAGATCTCGCCCAAGGCGCCAATCTAGGTTTTCGTCGAGAAGAATTCTCAAATCAGGCAGGCTCGAGAACGCGCTCTTGAGAGATTTCCAATAGAGCTATCACCTGATCCCGGCTCACGCTTGGAAAGCCCTCGAGAAAATCATCTATTGAATCTCCGGCCTCAAGATGGTCAAAGAGACTCCGCACTGGCACGCGCGTTCCGGTAAACACAGGCGTACCACCGAGAACTTCTGGGTTAGAGTGAATGATTTCCTCTTGTCGCATAAGGAAAGTTTAACCCTCACATCGTCGGGGTTCAAGCAGCTAGCGACTGAAAGCGCCCGCCCGCGGTTCACTGTTTCGGGGCGAAGTATCCTTCGCGCGCGCGCACGCTCGCGTCTTTCACGCCGCGCATCTCCACCTTGATCTGACGAAAGCGGCCGTCGCGAGTTTTATTCGAGGGATAGTAGCCCATGCTGTATTGAGTGCCAATCTCGTTGGCCACCTGGGCAAAGGCGGCCTGGGCCTCCTGCTGATTGTTCGCCGCGAAAGCTCTTCCGCCGGAATCACGGGCCATCGCGCCCATTTCTTTCCGGGCCAGATTGTAAAGCTGGCGGCTGATGTCCATGCGCTCGAATTGTCCCATGCGACAGAAGTCCTGATAGTCCTCTTTCTGCGCCTGGGGCACAAAGAGGCTGCGAAATCTCTCCAACTGTTTTGCTGAGAGCGTCAGTCGTCCGTCATCCTGGCAATCTTTCAAGAGACGATCTTCGACATAATCTTCGGTGTTGACCTGAATGAAGTAGCAAGCCAAGCCGGCGCGGACCAGTTTTGCTCGCGCATCGTCGTAACCCGAGTCACTGCTGGAATCGACGCCATCCGTCAGGGCCACGACCGCGCGCCGCCCGCGCATTTCTTTGGAAGGAGGATCGCGGAATACTTGATCGGCCACGCGTCCCAACCCGTCATAGAAAGGCGTGCCGTTGCTGGTTCCCAGGTTCTCGATCGCCGCGCGCAAGACTTTGCGATCGCTCTCGAGCCCAGACAGAACATCGACCGTCGCCAGCGGCGATCCATTTCGGGACACGTTATTGAACGCCACAATTCCCACCCGGTCGCCGGGTCGCAGCGCGTTGATGAAGGCATTGGCCGCGTCGCGAATCAGACCCAACTCTTCCCGGGTCGAACCCGAAGTATCCAGCAGCAGAGCGATCTCGAACGGTGCGTCGGTGGTGGCAAAGTTCGTTACGCGTTGCTCCTTTCCGTCTTCGAACACGACAAAGTTCTCCGCTCGCAAACCCGCCATCGGCCTACCGTTTCGATCGGTCACGACCGCCGGCACCGTGACCAGTTGGGTCTCGACCCGGACCACGTCGCCTTCCGAAACCTCTTCGGTGGATGAATTCGTAGGTTGCTGATTGGCCGGGGGAGTGCTGCTGGGCGTTGGAGTTGTTGGCGGAGTTGTTGGCGTCGCGCCAACTTTGCGCGGTCGCTGCTGCTGGTTGGTTTGGCCCTGCTGCGACGCGCTGCCAACGGCGACCCACAACGCCAGTGACAGTACTGCGGAGACTAAGCAACCAAGCAATCTGATTTCAACTTGTCGTGCTGGCATTATTCGGTCGATCTGAACAGTCCGGGGTGGTCTTAAATATAGCCGCAAATCTCGGCTAAACCAAAGCCGTTTTAGATAGCGTCTGTTTAGCGTACCGACTTTAGTCGGGTCTTTCGTTAGCCAGAAGAGCCCAACTAAGGTCGGTACTCTAAACGCGGTTCAAATCAGGTTTACAATTCGCTTCTTGACACCCATCAATGCTTTCCTTACGATCACACCTTGCGACAGGGCAAGAGTTGCAGCGATTTTTGAAATGGGCACGTATGTCAATGGTAGACGGCTTCCCTTACAAGGAAGAGGTTGGGGGTTCGAGTCCCTCCGCGCCCACCAGGTTTGAGATCTGAGATCTCAGATTTGAAATTTGAAGTAGTTTTGATGCGGAGTCGTAGTTCAGTTGGTTAGAACGCCGGCCTGTCACGTCGGAGGTCGCGGGTTCGAATCCCGTCGGCTCCGCCATTTTTTGGTGATAACAGACTGGGTACAGTGCTTCAACGTGCTGTACCCATTTTTGTACGGGTGAATCCCTTAACTTTGTTTGCAGAATCAATTCAACTTCCCCATAATGCAGCACGATCCAGTCTGGTAGAAGTAAGCTCGTGAAGCATCACCGTTTTCATGCTTAAGAGCCGAGGCAAGCCACACCTGCTCTCTCTGTGATTTTCACCGGCTTCATTCAGGGCCGATATCAACAAAACAGGAAGGAGTCGGACATGTCATTATCTAAAAAAGTAGGGGCAGAGTTTTTAGGTACGTTCTGGCTGGTACTGGGAGGTTGCGGCAGCGCCGTGCTGGCCGCGGCCTTCCCTAATCTGGGCATTGGTTTCGTCGGAGTTGCTTTGGCCTTTGGTCTGACGGTGCTGACGATGGCTTTCGCGATTGGCCACATATCGGGATGTCATTTGAATCCCGCGGTCTCAGTGGGTCTCTGGATCGGTAAGAGATTCTCGGTTCGCGATTTAATTCCTTACATCGTGGCGCAGGTGTTGGGAGCGATTGCCGGCGCGGGTATTCTTTTCGTGATCGCCAGTGGCAAAGCCGGATTCAAGCTGAGCGATGGCTTTGCCGCCAACGGCTATGCGGACCACTCGCCGGGTGGCTACACGTTAGTGGCCTGTCTCGTCGCCGAAGTGGTCTTTACCTTCATGTTTTTGATTATCATTTTAGGCTCCACCGATAAGCGCGCTCCCGCTGGCCTGGCGCCGATTGCCATTGGTTTGGGTTTGACTCTGATCCATCTCATCAGCATCCCGGTTACCAATACGTCGGTGAATCCGGCGCGCAGCACCGGGCAGGCGATATTCGTGGGCGGCTGGGCCCTGTCACAGCTCTGGTTGTTCTGGGTGGCGCCGATTGTTGGGGCCGCTCTGGCAGGATTGGTTTACTCATGGTTGGGAGCCGAACCGCAACCACAGGCAGAGTCATGATCGGTTGAGAACCAAGAGCCTGAAGAAAACTTCCTGACAGAGGTCGCGCGGTTTCGGGTCCCGCCGGCTCTGCCACTTCGGAAGCGGTTGCTTTTCGAGTTTGAAGAGCAACCGCTTTTGCTCTTACACTCCTGATGATGATTCCTATCAGCGACGCAATTAGAATAGTTCTCGAGCAGACGCCCAAACTGGTGATCGAATCAGTTCCGCTGAGCGACTCGCTCGGACGAATCCTGGCCGAAGACATTATCGCCGATACCGATCTGCCGCCATTCGATCGCGCGCAGATGGATGGATACGCCGTCCGTGCTGCTGATGTCTCGCACCCGCCGGCGCGTTTGCGCATTGTTGGTGAATCGGCAGCCGGCAGCGGTTGGCATCATGAAATGAAAGCGGGAGAGGCGGTGCGCATCATGACCGGCGCGCCTGTCCCCGTCGGCGCCGACGCGGTGCAGCAGGTCGAGTTGACTCGTGAAGCCAATGACGGAAATGAAGTTGAGATCCTGGAGCGAGTCGAGGTTGGCCGATCGATTGTCAGACGCGCCAGCGAAATCAAAGCCGGCGCCACAGTCCTGCGCGCGGGCGAGGACATCAATGCTGCGATGATCGCGACACTGGCGTCTTTCGGTTACTCGCAAGTGAAAGTTGGCCGGCGTCCGCGCGTTGCTGTTATGGCCACCGGAAGCGAACTCGTCGATGTCGATCAAAAGCCCGGTCGTGATCAAATTCGTGAATCGAACAACCACATGATCGCCCCTTACGCTGCGTTGGCCGGCGCGACAGTCGCGCGTCTGCCGCTGGCCGTTGACGACACGGAACAATTGAAAAGGCAGATCGCGCAAGCTGCCGAGGAATCCGACGTGCTCATCACCTCCGGTGGCGTATCGATGGGTGTTTACGACTTCACCAAGGCGGCCCTGAAAGAACTCGGCGCGGAAGTTTATTTCGAGCGCGTGGCGTTGCGGCCCGGGAAGCCGACAGTCTTTGCTCGGCTCGGTAACACACTCGTGTTTGGGCTTCCCGGCAATCCCGTTTCAGTTGCTGTCACTTTCAATTTGTTTGCTCGTACTGCGTTGCGCGCGATGCAAGGAGCGACACGGCCGGAACTGATCGAGGAAACGGCGGTGCTCGCGCGTGACCTTAAAGGAGCGGTTGAACGAGAGAGTTATCTTCCGGCGGTCCTGCGAACAGACGAGAAGGGAACTTTGCTGGCTGAACCTTTGAAGTGGGGCGGCTCGTCGGACTTTGTGGCGTTTGCGCGCGCGACGGCGCTCATCAACGTGCCGACGGGTGTGAAAATGATCGAAGCCGGATCGCCGGTGAAGATTGTGAGACTGCCCAGTTAGCGGTTCACTCACGATGAACAATCGGCGCCAGACGCTCTGACAAAGCGTGTTCAGCCGAGGGGAACGGATTTTGGCCCGGGGATTATTCTGTTATGCTCGCCGAACGCCAGCAGATTTTTAGTCGCGCTGACTTGAATACCCCGATTTTTCGATAGCGTTTCCAGACGAGAAGAAACTGAAATAATTCCTTAACTTGACGTAGTCTCTGGCAACCCCTTCGATGGTTAGCGAAATCCCGACAAGCCCCGTGAATTCAGCGCCGGTGCCCCTGGCTCATCAGGCGATTCACGACACCGTCGTGGGAATTCTTGAAAAAGAACGGCGGGGCGCGCTGCTGGACGTGCCCGCCGGAGAAGGGGCGCTGGCGGCGCGTCTAATCGCGGCGGGATTTGCAGTGAGTTGCTGCGATCTCTACCCGGAAATCTTTCGCCTGAACGGTGTCAGCATCCGCCAGGGTGATCTAAATGGCGATCTGCCTTTCGCTAATCAGTCATTCGACTATGTCACCTGTCTCGAAGGGCTGGAGCACATTGAGAATCCGCAGCAGGCAATTCGCGAGTTCGCGCGGTTGCTGCGGCCGGGTGGGACGGTGATAGTAAGCATCCCCAACATTCTGAATATCGAAGAACGTTTGAAGTGGCTGCTCTACGGTTATACTTCGCACTTCAAGCCCATGACGCGCGCGCAGGTCGAGCGCCTGCGCGCTGAATACGACAACCGCGAAGAGATCGCCGCCCACGTCAATCCGATTGGTTATTCCGAGTTGCGTTACATCCTCGAAAAGAATGGCTTTCAGATCGCGCGTTTGCATCGTGACAAGCCCAAGTCGAACACGTGGCTCTACTGGCCCGTGGTGTTCCTTGTGCGCTTGATCGCAAAGCTGACCCCAGCGAATAAACGAGCGGAGCGCTGGACTGAAGAATTGGTTTCTGATGAAGTTTTGTTGGGTGGGAATACTTTGATCGTGCATGCGATCTTGAGCGAGGGGTGAGGTCGGATCTAAACGCAAAGGAACGCAAAGGATTTCGCAAAGGTACGCAAAGGAATTCAGGGGTAGGCAGAGTGACCGAAAATGAGCTCTCACATCTGGTCGTGGGGTGCGCGATGCGAGTCCATTCTGCTCTTGGTCCTGGTTTGCTGGAATCTGCGTACGAGGCGTGCTTGCAGTTTGAGTTGATTAAGTCTGGTCTGAAGGTAAAGGACGGAATCAGAAGGATAGTCAACAAGCTATGAAGAAACCTTCGCGCCCTTTGCGACAACCTTTGCGTCCCTTTGCGTTGAAATTCCGCCGTTAAATCTTTTAGGCTCGACAAACATGTCTGAACTAACCCACATCGACGAGCAAGGCCGCGCCAAAATGGTTGATACCAGCGAGAAGCCAATCACCACGCGCCGGGCTATTGCCTCCGCGCGCGTTTTGATGTCTGCCGCGACGGTGGCCGCGATTCGCGATCACACCACGCCGAAGGGCGATCCGTTGGAGACCGCCCGGCTCGCCGGGATCGTCGCCGCTAAACGCACGGCAGAACTTATTCCCCTGTGTCATCCATTGCCGCTGACGCACGTCGATGTGCGCGCTGAGCTTTCCGACGAGGGCGTCCGTCTGGAAGCGGAAGTCACCGCGCGGGCCCAGACCGGAGTTGAGATGGAGGCACTGACGGCAGTCTCGGTGGCCGCGCTCACGATCTATGACATGTGCAAGGCTTTGGATAAGACGATGACGATCACCGACGTGCAACTCGAGCTTAAGACCGGCGGAAAATCAGGCGACTACCGGCGCGCGGCGAATCGTTAGGGAACAAGCCAAACGCGTTCTACGTTCATGATCGTGAGTTCGTACCCAAGGAGTTAGAAATGAAGATGAGAATTTCCCAGGATGCTCGCCCGCAGGCGCTGACGCTACTGTTGGCGGCCGGACTTTCGATCGCTTTGTGGTTTATTCCTTTTGCCGACATTTTGGGTTATCCATTCCGCATCTTTGTGACCTTCATTCATGAAGGCGGGCACGCCTTAGCGGCGCTGGTCACCGGCAACTCGGTACAAAGTTTGAGCGTGGCGATGAATGCCAGCGGAGAAACCTATACGACGCAGGGCGGAATGTTCTCGCAGATGCTGGTTTCGAGTGCCGGCTATCTGGGCGCCATGACTTTTGGCGCGCTCTTGCTGGTGCTGATTCGCAAGGCGGTGGCCGCTCGCATAGTGCTCGCTGGTTCGGCGCTGTTGATCCTAATCCTGACGACAGTGTTTGGACTCATCACACCGATGGTGGCCGGATCGTGGGGATCGCTGGCGGGAATTCCATTCACCTTTTTTGCCGGCATCGCCCTGGCGATTGGCTTGTTCGCGGTGGCCAGATTTGCCAGTTCGCGCGTCGCGACTTTTGTGGTGAGTCTGCTGGCTGTCCAATGCGTCCTGAATGCTTTGCTGGATCTGAAAACAGTCTTCTTTCTTTCGTCGCCTTTGGCGCCGGCGGTACGGACGGACGCCGCGAACATGGCCAGCGCCACCGGCATTCCGGCAGTCATCTGGACAATTGTTTGGATCGTAGTCGCGTTGGCCATTCTGCTGGGAGCCCTGCGACTTTACGTCGCCGCGCGCGACCGCGCATTCGATGCAAAGAAAGACATGGACTCGCCCTTCGAGCAGAAAGCAGAAGCCTGAAAGGCGATGATAGATCGAGGGCGGCGGTTTTCTTCAAATCCGTTGTTTGCCCCACTATCGCGTGCTACCATTGAGGTCATGTCCAACGTTGTTCACATCGATCCAGAAATCTTAGGTGGGACGCCCGTCTTTAGGGGAACGCGCGTGCCTGTCGAGACCTTTTTCGACTACATTCAGGGCGGTGAACCCCTGAGTGAGTTTCTTGAAGACTTCCCAACGGTTACGCAGGAGCAGGTGCTGGAATTGCTGGAAGAAGTAAAGAGTGAAATCTTGCCATCGGTGAGAGCAGTGTGAAGGTTTTGCTGGACGAATGTGTGCCCAAAAGATTGGGACGCTTGCTGTCTGAGCATGACGTAGTAACAACCCCGCAGGCTGGTTGGGCGGGCATTACAAATGGTGAGTTGCTCAAGCGAGCTGCAAAAGATTTCGATGTCTTCGTTACCGTTGACCGCAATCTTGCTTTTCAACAGAACCCGTCGAACTTGCCGCTTCCGGTTATCGTCATCCATTCGCGATCAAACAAGCTCAAAGATCTCCTGCACCAGGTCCCCGCACTTAAGCAAACGCTGAGTTCCATGTTAGCTCGGCAGGTTTATCACATCGGAGCACTGCGATTAATTGACTTATCGAGTAACTAAGCTCAATGCGGCTTTGTTCATCTATGGCTGGTTGATTGGTTCGCTTTCACCTGAGCTCATTGATAGAATTGCCGGCCCGAGTCGACGGGTCAATGAGTCAATGGACAAATTCATCGAGGGTCTCGACCGGCAGTTTGCTCAGCTCCATGGCGAGGCGCACAAATTGATCGAAGCGATCTCGCCAGAGCTGCTTTATCAACAGCCGCGCGGGAAATCGAATTCTTTGCCGCTTCATTCCTGTGGCGAGCACGTTTTGCGCAGCGCGGCGATTGTCGAGCAGACGTTTGGCGGTATTACTACAAACCTTTGGGACGATCCGTTCGAGTGGACGCTGCCCGAAACTTTGCCGACGCGGGACAAAGTCGCCGGCTATCTTGACGAGGTCGAAGCAACCCGGAGGCGCGGCTTCCAACTTTTCAAAAGCGACGAGGATCTTTTGAAAGAGATCATGGCCCCGTCCGGGCCTACACAATTATTGCCGTTGTTGCTGGACACGCTGGCACGAGCAGCGCATCATCAGGGCCGAGCCCGGGCGACCTTCGAAATTCAGCAAGCAGAGAAACCCGGATCAGAAATCAAGAACTGAATCATGCATTGCCCACGATGCGGTCAACAACAAGCTAGTGACTCAATGCGCTTTTGCGCGCGTTGTGGGTTTCCGCTTGAAGGCGCGATGGTTCTGCTGGCCCACGGTGGCATGCTGCCGAGCTATGAACCAGCCGGCGGCGAGACAAGGATTTCGCCGCGCCGGAAGGGCGTTAAGCAGGGCGCGTTACTGATGTTAATCGGCGCCGTCCTCGTGCCGCTGTTGGGAGTCTTTGCGAGCTTTGCCCCGTTGCGCATCGGCGTGGCCTTTGAATTCTTCGCGGCAGCAGCGGCGATCCTTTGCTTCGTGGGCGGGCCGTTGCGCATGCTCTTTGCGGGGTTGTTTGAAGAGGGTGCGCCGCCGCGCCAATTCGTGATGCCAACCTCTTACGCGCCATCGGCAATTCCACCGCCCGTGCGTCTTTCGGCCCTGCCTCAGGCAGCCGCAACTCCGCCGGTTGGATGGAGGGCGCGACCCCAAACTGCCGAGATCGTCCAACCTCCAAGCGTGACGGATCACACGACGCGCCTGCTCGAAAAGTCTGAACCTGATTCACACTGATAACGGGTCGCCACTTTTATTTTGTGATTCAAACCTGCTTCCTAACTGTATGCGAGGGGTAAGCGCGCCAGCGTAGCGTGTGCACCCCGGAGTGAAATGTTTATAGACTCGAACCTAACCTCGCGACTGGCTCCGTTCGCAGGAGCGAAAGACAACTAGACATGACCTGCGAGAATCCCTCCGCTCCTTCGAACGGAGCCGGAGGTCGAGCTGCGATGCGCACTATAGACATTTCACCCCTAAACGGGTGAAAGCTGACAAGCCCTCTCCCCAACCGTCTCCCAAAGGAGAGGGCGAAAAAGAAATCTTCCCACGCTTACCTTTGCCCAAAATACGTCTTTGCGGGCACAATCATCCGGCCATGGCAATTTCTAATGACCTGGAAACCAGGAACGATTCACTGCCCGCGCGTCTGCGGGCGCGGATCGAGCGCGCCGGGCCGATCAGTTTTCGCGAGTGGATGCAGGCGGCGCTTTATGACGAGCGCGACGGTTATTACTGTCGACCGGATCGAATTCCACAGGGCAGAGCCGGTGACTATCGCACCGCGCCGGAAAGTAGTCCGCTGTTCGCGGCTACTTTTGCCTGGTATTTTTCTAAATTGTTTGCCGAACTGTTTTTTGAAATGGGATCGCCCCCGACCTGGACCATCTTTGAAGCCGGCGCCGGCGGAGGTGAGTTCGCGCACGGCATCCTCAACACCCTTAAGGCCCGTTATCCCGAAGTCTTCGCAGCCACCAGTTATGTAATCGACGAAGTCAGTCCGGCCACGCGCCGCCGAGCGGCCGAGCGACTCTCTGAATTTGCCGAGCGTCTGACATTTGAGCGTCTTGTCGAAATCGACAACCCGGCAACCGCGGGTCTCTGTTTTTCTAATGAACTCATCGATGCGTTTCCAGTTCATCGAGTGATCATGCGCAACGGCAGACTGAGCGAGCTTTGTGTCGGGTTGAACCAAGACGACTTCGTTTGGGTCGAACGCGATCCCGTCCAGCGCGTCGCCGAATATTGTCGTCGCGTCGAACTGCAACTTTCTGAAGGTCAGATCGCCGAAATCAATCTCGAGGCCGAAGAATTTATTACACGGGCCGCCGGGCTTTTTAATCGCGGCTTCCTCATCACCGTGGATTATGGCGCCGAGCGAAACGAACTGCTGGACTCGCCGGATCGTTTTGCCGGAACACTGCGAGCCTTCCATCGTCACCACCTGATCGACGATGTGCTCGCCAAACCCGGAGAGCACGACCTGACTACGACAGTTGACTGGACGCAGATCAAGGAAGTGGGCCAGCGAGCCGGACTGCGAGCCGTAAGGTTGGAACGGCTGGATAAGTTTCTGCTGAGTGAAGGACTCGGGGGACTACTTTCCGAGATGCTCAGTCAAATCCAGGACCAGGTCGAGGCTCTACGCCTGAGCATTGGCGCGCGCGAAATGATCATGCCGCATGGACTGGCTGCTTCGTTTCAGGTTCTGGTGCAGGAGAAGGGTCCTTAGCGGCCCACGCCAAAACTCTGGACTCTGTGCCCGACCAGGGGCATACTCTTCGCACCACGGACTCTTAAAACACACTTACCCTTGAAAGGAGTCACATCATGGCTAACGATCCCGGTCTTGCTGGTGACACTTGCATCTTTATGGAAGCGACCTCAGGTGACGGAGGAACGCACGACCCCAACGGTACCTGGTGGCTCAGCCCGGATATAAGCCTGGTCGGCCCGACGTCGGGTCCGGACAAGGCCGATCCCGGTCAGGTTAACCCGGTTCAAGTAAACTTTCATCGCCACGCCGCCCAAAGCAATTGTGTTTTCTCAGGCGGGGAGAATATCACCGTCGAACTCTGGGTGGGCAATCCTTCGCTGGCGATGACGCCCGATAATCCGGCAAGCACGTCTCTGATTCAGATTATCGGCTCACCGCTTCCCGCCGAAGGCGGCAGTGGAAGTCAACCGATCGATTGGACTCCGCCCCAGGGCTTACCTCCCAATGATCCGCAAAGCTCGGGACATAAGTGTCTGATTGCGAGATGTTATCCCGATAACTTGACGCCGACCAGCACCAATTTCTTCGTGCCCGACGATCAGCACGTCGCGCAACACAATATCTGCATCGTCCCTTGCGGTGGCCCCGGCGCGGCCCGTCGACCGGGTCCCTGCGGGTTCAGCGTGGCAACCGTCAATCCTCATGCGAAGAAAGCGCAAAGAGTTACCCTCCGCGCGGTGCTTGATCTGAAGCCCAACGACTTTGTGCGCAAGACCGTGTTGACCAGAGCTAAGAGAGTGCGCGGGTTTCACGAACTCGCGACTGAGCCTCCGCATGGCTTCAAGTTTGAGCTCCGAGATTTTCCCAAGGCCGAAGTGACTGACCACTCACATGGCGGTGGACATCCAAGCTTTGAGGCGAGAGTTGAATTGGCACCGGCACAGTTCACCCACGTCGAATTCGTCGCGGATTTGTCGGGCGGTCAACTCGGCGCGGGGTACATCTTTCATCTTACTCAAACCGGAGCGGATGGCCATCCCCAGGGCGGTTTGACGCTCGTCATGGTGGCGGTATGACCTGGTCACTTCCTCCTCCAGCCTGCTGCCGATCGTGCCGTCAGCCGGGGTAGTGATCGAGTTCTGAGTCCGAAAGCCCGAGCGTGACGGAGGGCTAGGTCACGTTAGGGAGTTGCGGGAATATTCGCAACCCTCCTCACTCTCCTAAAAATTTAGTTGACAACCCGGGCAACCCTCGCCTATCCTCCTAAGCTCTTAGGAGTCGAAAGTCTGATGGCGCGACGAAAAACAGAAAACCTGACACCGCTCGAACTGGAAATCATGCACGTTCTTTGGGAAGTTGGGGCGGCCAACGTGCAGACCGTGCAGCAGCATCTAGAGCGCGAGTTGGCCTATACCACGGTCCAAACCATGTTGAATATTCTTCATCGCAAAGGCAAAGCGAAGAGGACGCTCAAAGACCGCGCCTACTTTTATAAGCCCTCAGTCAGCCGCAGCCAGGTCGTCGGTCAACACCTGAGCGACATCGTCGAGCGTCTGTTCGGCGGGTCGGCGGAAAGTCTGGTCATGAGTCTGGTTGAAACAAAACATCTGACGCCGGAGAAACTGGAGCGACTGCAAAAGCTTCTCGAAGAGAATCGCGAAGGAAAAAAATGAGAGTTGGGGCACAATTGCTTTTGACCTTTCTCTTGAATGCTTCCTGGCAGATCGCAATGGTCGCCGCATTTGCTGCCGTGTGCGATTGGCTGTTGCGCGGGATGGCGCCTCGTTACCGGCACGGGCTCTGGGTTGCCGCGCTATTCCTGGCTCTGGCGCTGCCCGTGCTGAGTTCTGCGAGCGTGATCAAGACGTTCTTGAGTTCAAAAGCAAAATCGCAACCGACGGAAATCGCCGCCGCTCCGATCTTTGTCACTAGAGTCTCTTCGCCTGATCTCGATTCTATGGAACCACCAGCCGCCGAGAATTCGGCGTCGGCCCCGGCAGTCGCGCCGGCGCGCCGAAACTTTCTGGCCTCGGTGATTCACCTGAACAAGAATCTGGCGGCAGTCCTGGTGGGGTTGTACGGACTTTTTCTTTTGTACCGCGCCGGGCAGTTGATCCGGGCCTGGCGGAGAACGAAGACCATCGTTCAGAGCGCTATCGCCTTTGAATCAACCGGGCCCGTCGAAGCGATAATCAAAAAGTGTCAGACAGCCATCGGCGTCCATCGGGTGCGCCTTCTTTGCTCGACGTCAGTGCCGGTGCCAATCACTGTCGGCATCTTGAATCCGTCGATCATCCTGCCCGAGCGCTTGTTGCACGACGTCGATGAAGAAGTGCTGACCACGGCCATTGGCCATGAACTGGTGCACGTCGCCAGGCGCGACTATCTGTCAAATCTGGTCTGCGAACTCATCTATTTGCCGCTGTCGTTTCATCCGGCCATGGCCCTGGTGCGCCGGCGCATCAAGCAGACCCGAGAACTTTGTTGTGACGAGGCGGTGGCGACCAAACTTCTCAGAGCGGAAACTTATGCTCGTTCACTTGTGCGATTAATCGGCTCAGCGCCGCTCGGGCGCCGTCTGGCCGCGGACACTACCATCGGGATCAGCGAATCGGACATTCTGGAGGTACGAATCATGACCTTGCTTAATAAAACCAAACTGACTGCGCGCAGAAAGCGCGTGTTGTTAAGCGCGGCGGCGCTGTTACTGGCCACGCCGTGCATTGCCGCCACTTCGTTCGCGCTCAATTTCGATATCGATCGACAGGAGCCGGGCCCGACCGCCGCGCAGCAATCTGTGAAACGCGAGTTGCAGGCCCAGGCACGCGAGCGCGAGGAATTGAAACGCGCAGAGCAGGAGCTGAAGGAACAAGCACGCAAAGCGCCCGAATCAAAGCGACCTGAAATCGAAGCGCAGCTGCGCGTGGTGCAGAAGAGCTTGGAGCTGCATGAGCGGATGGCGCAACAGTACAACCAGCAAAACCGAGAAGAAGGGCAAAAGAAGCTGGAAGAAATGCGCACCACTCTCGCGCAGTTGGAAAAAACTCCGCCCGCGGACGAAGCGCGGATGAAAGACGTACGCGAAAAGATCGCGTTAATGGAAAAGCTTTACACTGCGGAAAGAGAGCGCGAGGTCGAGAAAACCATCGTGGAAATGCAGAAGGCCGAGGGCGACCGAAAGGCCAGGGTGATCCATCACGTTGAGCCGGAATACACGCCGGATGCGCGCGAAAAGAAGATCGAGGGAACCGTAGTGTTGACGTTAACAGTTGATCATGACGGCCTGCCAACCAACATAATGGTAAAACAGGCACTCTATCCTTCGCTCGATCAAAGCGCCATTGAAGCCGCTGGCAAAATGCGTTTCGAACCAGCGATGAAAAATGGCCAGCCTGCTTCGCAGGTCTTGTCGGTCGAGTTTCGTTTCAACCTTGAATACCGTCCCAAACAAGAACCTGAGGAAGTCGAAAAACGGGCGGCGGAAGAGCGGGCCGGCCAGGGCGAATCCCCGGTCCGTGAAGTGAGAATGCGCAAGGATCAGGAACAACAAGGGCGTGAAGAGCGGGCCCGCAAGCAAGCCGAACTGACGCGGGGCGCGGTCCTTTCTATGGATCGAGCGATCCAGATCGCCACCAGCCAGGTTCCCGGCAAAGTCCTCGCCTGCAGCCTGGGCCGCGACGGTGACAAGCTCTTTTACCACGTGGTGATTATCGGCGGCGACGGCGACAAGACTACGACCACTTATGTCTGGGTCAGCGCGATTGATGGCCAGATCCTCAAGACTGAAAAAGAAGAGCGCAAGTAGAAATCCGCGATCGAGCCCGCACAAGGAGCGCAGATTTCCGGCGGCGTGCTGAATGGCAAATCAATCAGTCTGCCTCAACCAGAATTTCCAGCAATTGCCGGACAAGCCCATGCCTCTGGCGCGGTGACCGTTCAAGTAACGGTGGCCGAGACCGGCAACGTCATCTGAGCGCACGCAGTGTCAGGTCATCTGTTGTTGCAGGCCGCGGCAGTGGCGGCGGCGCGACCGGCGAACTTCACGCCCACTCGCTTGAATGGCGAGCCGGTTAAAGTGACCGGAGTGCTTGTCTACAACTTCGTGGCACCGTGAGATGTCGGGCGGCAACCCGACCTGAGGGGGGCTTCCCTCAAGAAGAAGGCGGCCATTATCGGCCGCCTTTTTGTTTTGTGCCGTCTTGAATGTGATGGCTTCGTGCGCGCCAGACCCCGCCAAAGGCGTTAACGTAGTTAGCCCTGCGTAACACGTCGGTTCGCGGCACCTCCCACTGACCACTACCCTCATCTTCCGGCCTCGCCTCAGTTTTGTCGTAACCGATGCCTTTGGGGAGTCGTTGATACATATGCAATCATAGATTGAACCCTTCGTATTGTGAGCCTCGAAACAGAGCGCTTTGTCAGCGGGTTGCGTTGAATACGTTCGTGAAGCTCTGACCACTATTCGCCGGCTCAAGAAAGGGCCATAGAGATGCGCAATGGAAGAAAAAATCTCAGGGGAGTTTCCGGACACATCAGCCGCTGCCGGCGGGCCACGTGCGGACCAGCTCACCGACAATCCAAATCAGCTCAAGGCATCTGACCAGCGACGACCCCACAAAACGCGCGCGCGAATAATCCAGATCGTCAGCGTGGTTGTGCTGGTGTTGCTCCTGCTCTTGCTTTGGCGTTTTCTCGGCGACCGGTCGGCGCCAAAGACCACCGGCGCAGGTCGCGGCGAAGTCGTCCCGGTAGAGATGGCCGCCGCTACTCAGAGCGACGTGCCGATTCAGATCAAAGCGATCGGCAACGTCGAGGCGCTCTCGACAGTTGGGGTTCGCTCACAGGTCGAAGGGACTTTGCTGCGAGTCGCTTTTGTCCCGGGCCAGGAAGTGAAAAAAGGCGATCTGCTTTTCACGATCGATCCCCGTCCATTGCAGGCGCAACTCAGTCAGGCAGAAGCGAACCTTTTGAAAGCTATGGCCTCGGTCAGGCAAGGTTCCGATATAGTCGCGAGAGATCAAGCAACCGCCGCGAACGACCGGGTCATTGTGAATCGCGACGCAAAGCTGGTCGAAGCCGGTGTGGTTCCGCGGGAGCAATACGACAACGATGTGAGCAAATTGCAGGCTGATGAAGCGAGCGTGCGTGCCGATCAATCTTCAGTCGCAAACCTGCAGGCCGCTCAGAAAGCCGAACAGGCGAACGTCGAGAACGCGCGAGTGCAACTCAGTTACACGACCATTCGCGCTTCGCTCACCGGCAAGACGGGTAACCTTGCGGTGACATCGGGCAATTTGGTGCGTGCGAACGACACCACGCCGATGGTAACGATTACAGAGTCGATGCCAATCTATGTAACGTTCTCAGTGCCCGAGCAGGACTTGCAGCGAATTCGTCAGGCTGCCAGTTCAAATCTCATGGCCGAGGTCATCATTCCCGGCGATGAATCAAATCCCGCGCACGGCAGACTGTCCCTGGTCGACAACACTGTCGACGTGGCCACGGGTACCGTTCGCTTGAAAGCAACGTTTGAGAACTCGGACGGCAGACTCTATCCCGGTCAATACGTGAACGTCGTGCTGACGCTCGGAACGCAAAACGAGGCGATCGTCGTTCCGGCGCAAGCCGTGCAGATCGGCCAGGACAAATCATTTGTGTACGTCGTTAAGGCCGACATGACTGTGGACGTAAGAAACGTCACCACCGGGGTCACGCTCAACAACATGACGGTGATTGCAGATGGATTGAAGCCCGGCGAACAAGTAGTGACGGACGGACAACTGCGGTTGGTTCCGGGAGCGAAGGTCCAATCGAAGTCGGGCCAGGGCGGAAAGCAGAATGGCCAGGATAATCAAAATGGCAGTGGCTCCCGTCCAGGCGGCGGCGGCAATCAAGGGGGAAAGTAATCAAGCCCGGGGTGTAGATGTCGCAACTCTTCATTCAAAGACCAATCACCACTACCCTCATCATGGCCGGCATTGTGCTGTTCGGCTTTATCGGGTATCGCTCGTTGCCGGTGAGCGACCTGCCCAACGTCGATTACCCGACCATTCAAGTCACCGCCCAACTTCCTGGTGGTAGCCCTGAGACGATGGCGTCGTCGGTGGCCACTCCTCTCGAACGACAGTTCTCAACCATCGCCGGGCTCAATACGGTAAGTTCAACCAGTACGCTCGGCAGTACTCAAATCACTCTGCAGTTCGATCTGAGCCGTAACATTGATGCGGCGGCGCAGGATGTGCAGACGGCGATTTCCGCGTCGGCGCGACAACTGCCTCCGGGAATGCCGAGCCAGCCGACGCTCAAGAAAGTAAATCCCGCCGATCAACCAATCGTCTATCTAACGGTCAGCTCTCAGACGCTGCCGCTCGCGAAAGTTAACGAGTATGCGGATACTTCGCTGGCGCAGAGGCTTTCGACGATCAGCGGCGTCGCTCAGGTCCTGGTAACAGGCCAGCAAAAATATGCGGTGCGCGCGCAACTGGATCCGTCGGCGCTGGCGAGTCGCGGTATTGGCATCGACGATGTGGCGAATGCGCTGCAAAGCGGCAATACGAACCTGCCGGTGGGCACGCTCTACGGGATTCACGAGAATCTGACCGTGCAGGCGAACGGTCAGTTGATGAACGCGGAAGAGTACCGTCAGTTGATTGTCGCATATCGCAACGGCGCGCCGGTGCTGCTGAGAGAACTGGGTGACGTCGTTGACAGTGTCGAGAACAGTCGCCTTGCCAGCAGCTACAACGGACAGCAGGTAGTTACGTTGACGGTGCAGCGCCAGCCCGGGACCAATACCGTGGCCGTCGTCGATGCTATTCGCAATTTGCTGCCGACGTTTCGCCAGCAGCTGCCGGCGTCGATCAAACTCGAGGTTTTGTACGACCGGTCGGAATCGATTCGCGAATCGGTCAACGACGTGCAGTTTTCGCTCCTCCTGGCAATCGCGTTGGTTGTGCTTGTCATCTTTCTGTTTCTGCGTAACGTTAGAGCCACGATCATCCCTACGCTGGCGCTGCCCACCTCGATCGTTTTCACGTTCGCGGTGATGTACATGCTCGGTTTTAGTCTGGACAATCTTTCACTGATGGCGCTCACGTTGTCAGTTGGATTCGTGGTGGACGACGCCGTAGTGATGCTGGAAAACATCGTGCGCCGGATGGAAGAAGGCGAGGGCGCGATGGAGGCCGCGTTGAAAGGCTCGCGAGAAATCGGCTTCACAATCGTCTCGATGACAGTATCGCTGGTTGCGGTGTTTATTCCGGTACTGTTTCTCAGCGGGATACTGGGAAGGCTGTTTCGCGAATTCGCGATTACCATCAGCGTCGCGATCCTGATCTCAGGATTCGTCTCGCTGAGCTTGACGCCCATGCTTTGCAGTCGGTTGCTAAAAGCGGTCGGCGTTCACAGAGATGAAGACAGCGCCGGCCATCCCGCTCAGGAGGGCCCAGCGCATCGGCACTGGTGGCAGAAGTCTGAGCGCGTCTACGAATGGCTGGTGGGCGGATATCGCTGGACGCTGCAACGAGTCCTGGAGCATCGCGCGCTGACGATGCTGATTTGCGGCGTCCTATTCGCCGTGACGATCGTGTTTTTCTACGTAATTCCGAAGGGTTTCATTCCCAACGATGACATCAGCCAGATCGTTGGTTACACCGAGGCTGCGGAGGGAATCTCATTCCAGGAGATGTCGCGCCATCAACAGCAGTTGGTCGATATCATTCGCGCTAACCCGAATGTGTCGGGAGTGCTGTCTACCGTTGGCCAGAGCGACGTGAGCGCCGCAAGTAACAGCGGGAATATTCTGATTCTGCTAAAGCCGCTTTCGCAGCGGAAGAAAGACGTTGATACTATCATCGAGGACCTGCGTCCGAAGCTCAGCGCGGTTCCCGGGATGAGGATCTTTCTCCAGAATCCTCCGCTGGTGCAGGTGGGAGGTCAGGTCACGAAGAGTCCTTATCAGTTGACGCTGCAGGGCCCTGATCGAAACGACCTATACACGAATGCCGCGGCGCTGCAGGCAAAGATCGCAGCTTTGCCGCAATTGCTGGATGTGACCAGCGACATCCAAATTAAGAACCCACAGCTCAACGTCGATATTGATCGCGACAAGGCATCGACCGTCGGCATCACGGCACAGCAAGTCGAGGACGCACTTAACGACGCTTACGGTACGCGTCAGATTTCGACGATCTACGCGACCTCGAACGAATACGAAGTCATCCTGGAAGTGAAACCAGAATACCAGCAGGATCCGGCGGCGTTAGGGCAACTTTACATCCATGCGGCGCCGTCTGCTACCGCCTCAAATGCAACGCTGGCCCAGTCGGTTCGGGCCCAGCCTGCATCAGCCCTGGCCCAGCCTTCGGTCGTCTCCGCGTCATCA
This sequence comes from Blastocatellia bacterium, assembly GCA_003168335.1. GTDB lineage: Bacteria > Acidobacteriota > Blastocatellia > Pyrinomonadales > Pyrinomonadaceae > UBA11740. The sequence goes on from PMSM01000013.1 coordinate 175,364, forward strand.
GCGCAAACGCCGGTAGGCCAGGCAACTCAAGCTCAACCAACTCAAGGTCGCCTGGTTCCCTTGAGCACCGTCGCCACGCTTTCGAGAAGCGTCGGACCTCTGTTAGTTAATCATTTGGGCCAACTGCCGTCGGCCACGATCTCATTTAACTTGCGCCCAGGTGTGTCCCTCAGTGCGGCGACGAACCAGGTGCAGGCGCTCGCCAAACAAACTTTGCCCGCGACAATCACGACCACTTTTCAGGGAACCGCACAAATCTTTCAATCATCGCTACAGAATCTGACGCTATTGTTACTGGTTGCGATCCTGGTGATCTACCTGGTGCTGGGAATCCTTTATGAGAGTTTCATTCACCCATTGACAATTCTTTCCGGATTGCCCTCCGCGGGATTGGGAGCGTTACTTACGCTGTTGGTATTCGGACGTGAGCTGGACGTCTATGCATTCGTCGGGTTGATCATGCTAATCGGGATCGTCGAAAAGAACGCGATTATGATGATCGACTTTGCGTTGACTGCGCAGCGCGAAGGAGGCAAGCCGGCCGAGGAAGCAATCTTCCAGGCGTGTTTGACCAGGTTCAGACCGATCATGATGACCACGATGGCGGCCTTGATGGGCACGTTACCGATTGCCCTGGGCTGGGGCGCAGGCGCTGAGTCGCGCCGCGGGTTGGGATTGGCGGTGGTTGGCGGGCTCTGCGTGTCTCAGGTAGTGACGTTGTATTTGACTCCGGTTGTTTATTTGTACTTCGAACGTTTGCAGGAGTGGTTCCGACGTGACAAGCAGCGCAGTGGTGAGCCAGTTCCGGCGGAAATGTAAGTGTCTTCAGTGCCGTAGGCCCGAGATGTTTATAGACTTGGTGCGTTTTGAAGTCCCAGCCCATTTATGGGCGACAGAACATTTCGCTCCTATGGATCTAACGTGACATTAGGATAGGTGTTTCTATAAGCATCACGCCGCCGCGCTGAGAGCCATCTACGAACGTTATGAAAGAGCGGGCCGAACCAAAACCGAACTCTTCCGGCGCCCCAAAGGCGATCCATGGAATATCGGAACTCTTCATCCATCGCCCGATCACCACCACGCTTGTGATGGTCGGAATTGTTCTGTTCGGGCTCATCGGTTATCGATCCTTGCCCGTCAGCGATCTTCCCACCGTCGATTACCCGACAATTAGCGTCAATGCGAGTTTACCGGGTGCAAACCCGGAGACGATGGCGGCCTCGGTGGCCACGCCGCTCGAGCGCCAGTTCTCGGGCATTGCCGGAATCGACTCGATCAATTCGACAAATTCGCAGGGTTCGACTTCGATTACTCTACAGTTCAACTTAAGCCGCAACATCGACGCCGCGGCTCAGGACGTTCAGACGGCAATCTCTGCCGCCCTGCCGCAACTCCCTCCCGGACTGCCAACGCCTCCCGGTCTGCGCAAAGTGAATCCCGCCGACAGTCCGATTCTTTTCTTGTCACTCAACTCGCAGGTGCTGCCGCTGCCGCAAGTTGATGAATACGCCGAGACGCTGGTAGCGCAGCGCATCTCGATGGTTGAAGGCGTTTCCCAGGTTCAGGTTTACGGAGCGATGAAGTATGCGGTGCGAGCTCAAATTGATCCGGCCGCGCTCGCTGACCTCGGTATCGGCGTCGACGACGTTGACGCCGCGGTTCGCAACGGCAATCCCAACACACCCGTCGGAACGCTGTACGGCAGGTATTCGAATCTGACGCTCCAGACCAACGGGCAATTGAAGAATGCGGCTGATTTCAAGCCGTTGATTGTGGCTTATCGCAATGGGGCACCCGTGCGCCTGGGCCAGGTCGCGAATGTGATCGACAGCGTCGAAAACAACAAGGTGGCGAGTTGGTTCAACGGTCGCCGCAGCGTCACGATGGCAGTCCAGCGGCAACCGGGCACTAACACCGTGGCCGTCGTCGATGCCATTCGCGCGCTGCTGCCGCAATTTCGGCAGCAGTTGCCGGCGTCGGTCAGTCTCGACGTTCTCAATGATAGATCGATCTCGATCCGTCAGTCGGTAAATGATGTGCAGTTTTCGTTACTGTTGGCGATCGCGCTGGTCGTGCTCGTCATTTTTCTCTTTCTGCGTAACGTCAGGGCAACCATCATTCCGACATTGGCGCTGCCGGCTTCGATCGTTGGCACCTTTGCCGCGATGTACCTCTTGCATTTCAGCCTGGACAATCTTTCGCTGATGGCGCTGACGTTGTCGGTAGGATTTGTAGTAGACGATGCAGTAGTGATGCTCGAAAACATCGTCCGCCGAATCGAGTTGGGCGAAAGCGTGATGGAGGCGGCACTGAACGGCTCGCGAGAGATCGGGTTCACCATTGTGTCGATGACAGTGTCACTGGTGGCAGTATTTATTCCCGTGCTGTTCATGGGCGGGATTCTGGGAAGACTGTTTCGCGAGTTTGCAATCACGATCAGTGTGGCGATTCTTGTTTCCGGATTGGTGTCGTTGACCCTGACCCCAATGCTGGCCAGCCGGCTGCTGAAGGCAGAGGACGTCAGAAAGAGTGCCCTTCACGAAGAAAGTGGCAAAACAGCCCAACGGGGCTGGTGGGGACTGACCGAAGGCATCTACAACCGCGTCTTGCACTCTTACGAATGGACCCTGAAGCGCGTTTTAGCACATAGCTTTGTGATCATAGTGGTGAGCTTGTTGCTTGCGGGTGTGACGGTCTATCTGTTCATGGTCGTCCCCAAGGGTTTCATTCCCAGCGGCGACAGTGGATTGCTTCTCGGTAGCACCGAGGCGGCGCAGGGCATATCGCTGGACGATATGATCCTGCATCAGAACGCAATCGCCGAAATCATTCAGCGGGATCCAAATGTGCAGGCGTTTGCCTCGACAGTCGGATCGGGAGGGAGAAACTCCGGCGGCAATAACGGCACGATCTTCATTGGGCTGAAGCCATTCGCTCAGCGCAAGTTAAGCGCGGACGAAGTCGTCGAGGAGTTGCGGCCCAAGCTCGCGCACGAACCGGGACTCAGAGCCTACCTTCAGAATCCGCCGTCAATCAATGTCGGCGGACAATCGTCGCGCAGTCTTTATCAGGTAACGCTGCAAGCATCGAATACGACGGATCTTTACGACAATGTCGGCCTCCTGGAAAAGAAAATGCGCGACCTTTCGACTATTCAGGACGTAAACAGTAATCTGCAAATCAACACCCCGCAGATCAATGTCGACATCGATCGCAAACAGGCCGCGGCGCTTGGAGTGACGGTCCAACAGGTTGAATCGGCGTTGGGTGATTCGTTTGGCTCGCGACAGATTTCCACCATCTATACTCCCACCAACGAATACCAGGTCATCCTGGAAGTGAAGCCGGAATTTCAACAAGACCCTTCAGCGTTGGGGCGTCTTTACATCCACTCATCATCGGGCCGTCTCGTGCCTTTGAGTGCTGTGGCCAGGTTCTCGCGGAATGTTGGGCCTCTTCTCGTCAACCATCTCGGCGAGTTGCCGGCGGCGACGATCTCGTTCAACCTCAAGCCTGGAGTTTCATTGAGCCAGGCTACACAACAGGTGCTGGCTCTGGCAAAGTCGACATTGCCAGCGACGATCACGACGACTTTTCAGGGAACGGCCCAGGTCTTTCAATCATCGCTGCAGAATTTGACCCTGCTGCTTCTGGTTGCCGTGCTGGTGATTTATCTGGTGCTGGGAATTCTTTATGAAAGTTTCATTCATCCTTTGACGATTCTGTCGGGTTTGCCATCGGCGGGCCTGGGCGCTTTGCTGACGCTGCTCATCTTTCACCGCGAGCTGGATATCTATGCGTTCGTCGGACTGATCATGCTGATCGGCATCGTCAAGAAGAACGCGATCATGATGATCGACTTTGCTTTGGATAAGCAGAGAAGAGAGGGAAGACCGGCCCGCGACGCAATCTATGAGGCCTGCGTAGTGCGATTTCGTCCGATCATGATGACCACCATGTCGGCGCTGATGGGCACGATGCCGATCGCCCTGGGCTGGGGCGCCGGCGCCTCCGCGCGCAGAGGATTGGGACTGGCGGTGGTCGGCGGCTTAATCGTGTCGCAGGTGCTCACCTTGTTTCTGACGCCCGTGGTTTATCTGTACTTCGAACGATTTCAGGAATGGTTTCGGCGCTCCAGATCAACCTCTGGACGCGCGGATATTGTTCCGACCTCGCACTAGAATGTTAGCGTGAGAATCCTTGCCGTCTGTTAGCGGGCGGACTATTCTTCCGGCATAGGGAGGACAGAATCATGAAGAGAATGTTCAGGTACTGTTTGGTCGCTATTTTCCTGCTTGCTGTTTCCGCCAGCGCATTTGCTCAAGCCAACAAGGTCTTACGTAGCGCAACGGAGCCGAATGTGCCGGGCGGACTGGCGACGCTCTACGCACTTGACCCACTGGCCCATACCCTCTGCTTCCATGATGGGCAAAATGGATATGTCGTCCAACAGAACGAAATCAAGAATCGTTGTACGGACCTCGAGTTCAATAGCTATGACGCGGGCGGTTTCACCGTCGCCATAGAAGGTGGTCGAGCAGGTAATATTATTGATCTAGGCACCGCCGGCGAACTCAAACAAAGATACGGATATGCGGAAAGCAGCCTGAGCACAGGCCAGGGCTTTGCATCGATTCGCTTAGAGAACGGCAAAGTAGTGATTCTTAAAGACCAGAGGGGCTTCCAGGAATTGAAGGAGTCCGCAGAGTTGTTCAAGCCCGGAAGAATTAAAGCGGCATCACCGATCAAGTTAGGCCATATTTACCTGGTTCGGCTGACTGACACGAACGACAAGTCGTTTCAGATGCTCGCGAAATTCGTCGTAGTCAGTTATGTTCCAAACGAATCGGTTGCAATTCGCTGGCAACTCTTCGGAGCAGCGTCGGCTAATCCCGAGCTTAAGTAAGCACCTCGCCGCAGCTAAAACAACTGAAATTTAATCGTCAGATACTTCTTCGGGTTCTGGCGAAAGTCGTACAGGAGCTTCACGCTTTCAGACGAGAGGTTGTTGACGTTCGAGTAGAGCTGATCGTCGGTGATCAGTTTTCCGAGGGTTCCTTCGCCGCGTTGGGCGCCGGCCACCACGCTATCAATGCGCGCGGCGGTCGTATTGAAGCGAGCAATCGCGGTGCGCGCGTCGTTGTAGATCGCTTCGTCCTTAACCAGCTTGCCGAGCGTGCCCTGTCCCGCATTGACTCCCGCCACGATCGAATCAATCTGATCCATCGAATGATTGACGCGATCGGCGATGCGATTGACCTTGTTGTACATCTCGTCGCTTTCCAGAAGCTTTCCGACAGTGCCGCGACCGGCAACAAGATCCGCGGACAGCTTCTTCAGATTGGCGGCGATGTCGTTGGCGTTGTTATAAAGAGCCTCGTCATACATGAATTTGCCCGCCGAGCCTTTGCCGCTCTTGATCTGTTCAGCGAGTTCTTCGGCATCGCGAATCGTCGCGTTCAGGTTGTTATAGAGGGCTTCGTCATTGAACAGGCGTCCGACTGTGCCCTTGCCTTCGCGCACGTTCTTGACGACCTCGTTAAGCTGATCCGAGAGCTTGCTGAGTCGCTGGGCCAGATCGGTGCCTGAAGTGGCCAGGTCGCTCATCGTGCTGCCGGAGGTCGAAGTCAGTAAGGCATTTTCCTTGATTGGCTGGCCGAGAGAGGTACCCGGCGTGATGTTCACGACCATTTCGCTGCCCAGAATACTCGGCGCCACTTGTTGGGCAGTGGAATCTGAGCGGATCCGATCCTGGGCCGGCACGCCGTCGATCTTACTGTCAATCGTCATGTACGCCTCGACCTTTTGCGGATTGGGCCCGGTGCCAACTTCCGAGGGGCTCAGCAGCCTGATGCGGTCCACTTTACCGATGCCGACGCCCGCCAGACGTACTTCCGATCCTTCGCGCAGGCCATTAGCGTCGGCGAACCGCGCCCGCAGGTGTACGTGACTGGCGAAAGGGTTGAAGGTGCCGGAGGCGTTCAGAATTAGCAGAACTAGAACCGCTATTGCGATCAGCACAAGCAAGCCAACGCGTAGCTCACTTAAACCGATGTTCCTGGTTGATTTTGGCATTGCTTTAAGAAGGTAAGAGCAAAAAGGTAGAAGGCAAAATCAGATCTGCGCACAGCCGCAAAAAGCTTTTCCTTTTTCCTCTCTGTTTTTTTCCTTTTCCTTTCGCTCAGTGTCCGCGCAGAAACTTCTGAATGTATTTGTCGTCTGCTTTGCGCAATGTTTCGTCGGTCCCGCTGAAAATTACCTGTCCGTCGCGCATCATCAAAACCTTGCTGTTTATCAGGCAAAGCTTCTCGCCTTCTTTTTCGAAGACAACTTCGCCGGCGTCGTCAACTACTGCATATTCCGAACAGAGATAGTCCAGGTTATTCATCTCGTGGGTGACAAAGATCGACGAGACATCTTCCAGGTCGCGCAGCTTCATCGCCAATTCGCAAATCGTGCGCGCGGTTGGCGGGTCCAGCCCCGCCGTCGGCTCGTCGAACATCACGATCTTCGGATCGCCCACCAGCGCGCGGGCGATGCCCACGCGGCGGCGCATTCCGCCGGACAACTCAGAAGGCATTTTGTCGATGGCGTCCTCGAGGTTGACGAAGCGCAGCATGCGACGCACTTCGGCTTCGACTTCCTCTTCCGGCACGCCCTGTTCGTGAAGCTTAAAGGCAACGTTTTCGTAAACGGAGAGCGAATCAAACAAAGCGCCTTCCTGGAAAATCATGCCGATCTTTTTGCGGACGCGCATCATCTGGGCTTCCGAGTATTGGGTGATGTCTTCGCCGTCAACCAGGATCTGCCCGCTATCAGGTTTGAGCAGGCCCAGCACTAACTTGATGGTCGTGGACTTGCCACAGCCTGAGCCGCCGAGAATGATCTTCGTCTCGCCTTTCATTACTTTAAAGCTGAGATTGTTCAGCACCTCGTGGCCGTCGAACATCATGGTGACGTCGCGAAATTCGATTGCCGGAATCGCGCGGTCGGAATCGTCGACTTCACGAAACGTCGATTCAGCCGCCTGATTGCTGACGCGATTGTCCGGCGCCTGGTTGCCAGCTTGGTCAATTGAGTCCTGAGTCATCATCCCTGGGTACCTAGAATAACCTGAAGCGCTTTAGCAAGGAAGAAGTCGGTAATGATCACTATAATCGAAGCGGTCACCACCGCGGAAGTTGTCGAACGGCCCACCCCCACCGTGCCACCCTCAGTCTTCAGACCTTTGTGACAGGCAATCGTGCCCATCAAGAATGCAAAGGCCAGCGGCTTAACAATTCCTCCGATGATGTCATCGGTCGTTATGCCGTCGCGCACTGAAGCGGTAAACATCGCGGATGGCAAACCGTAGAGAAAGGTCGAGACCGCCCAGCCGCCGGCAATACCCACCACGTCGGCTATCAGAGTCAAGAGCGGCAACGTAATTACCAGCGCTATCAGCCGCGGCGCTACCAGCTTGCGAACGGGATCGGTTCCCAACGCGCGCATGGCATCGATCTGCTCGGAAGCTACCATCGATCCCAACTCGGCTGAGATTGCCGAAACCACTCGACCGGTGACCATCAATGCCGTCAGGACCGGGCCCAGCTCTCGCACCAGCGAGATTGACACCAGATAACCTAGTTGGCTGACGGCCCCGAACGACTCGAGCGTGGGATAGGTTTGTAGCGTCAACACGCCGCCCGTGAAAAATCCAGTCAGCACGACGATCGTCAAAGAACCTACACCGATACTGTCCATCTGCGCGAAGGTCTCGGGAATGTAACGGGGTTTTTTGAAGAGGCCACGCACAGCTCGCGCCGAGAGCAAAGACATCTCTTGCAGTTCGAACAGAAAACGCGTGACGATGTTCATCCGAAATCCAGTGACGATAAGAAGGCTGCTCGTTTACCGCGGTCGCCGCTGCTTGTGGCGAGGCAAATAGCCGAGCGGGCTGGGCGCATGGTGACTTCAAAGACTGCTCGAGAGCGTCACCGCGATGCGAGCCAATTTTAATAGAGCGGCCTATGATGCGCAAAACAAACCGTTTACGTCAAGGCTTAATCGCGGCTGAGTCCATTTCGATGGGCAGGCACTGGGCGCGAAAAAGCCGGCCCGGATGGTTCGGGGCCGGCTTTTGAAGTCTGGCAAACTTGCTGCTTACGGCTTCTGTTGTCGGCGAATTAGCTTACGCTGGTTGGGACCGACACCCTGCTGACGCTGGCGCAATCCGTTGCCGGGACGTTGTTGGTTGCCTTCACGCCGTAACGCCTGATTTCGTTGCCGTATCTCTCTCAGTTTGATGCGTTGTTCGGGCGTTAGCACTTGGAGAATCCGAGCCTCCCTCAGCGCCTGTAGTTGAGTCGTGGCGGCTTGCGCCTCGGATACTTCCTTAGCGCGCCGCTTGATTAAGTCTTCGTTTGAAGTGGGAGACTCGATCGCCTCGGCCAGGTTTCGTCTTGCCTCTCGCAAGCGTTGGTTAGCAGTTTGCTGTTCTGCTCTGAGATCCGCATTGATTGCGCGCCACTTCTGGATCTGTTCTGGCGTCAAGTTCAACGACGCGATCAAGTTCGGAACCTGATTAGCCTGGTTGGCTTGCGTCTCAGCCGGGGCGGTTGGATTCTGGGGCGTGGGTTTTTGCGCTCTGACTTGAACGCAGATACTCGTCAGCAGCAAGAGCAGGGGTAATATGATCCGACTGCTTCGTACTCTTGTTTCTGTATTCATAATTGCACCGTCCTTGCCTTCGGGGCGTTCGGATCTCCCCGAAGAGCTTTACTGATTAGGCTCGTCCGACAATACAAAAGGCAATTCGTCCTCATCTCTGGGGATCAGGTGCAGGTCCGCCGCCAACTGCTCGCGTTCCTGTCTGTTCAATCCACGGGGCCGCGAAGTTTTCGGCTGGGCACGATTGACGGCAACTCGATTTCCGTTGTCCCCTGACTTGTCCGGCGTTGCACCTTCGGTGGCCGGAGGCAAAGTTTGTGGCCTATTGAGTTGCGCCAGCTTTTCATCAACCTGCCTTTTTATTTCCTGATCGAGTTGCTGCTTACTGTATTTCGCCTCCGTGTCTCTACTGGCCGGCTGCACCGGCGTGTTCCACGAGCGCGAAATTGCCAGCACTCCCAGCGCGCAAAGAAGCAAGGCCGCAACGCCTGTGGCCGCGCGCAGCCAAAGCGGCGACACGCTGAAGAACTCGCGCAAGGCGGCGAGAGCTGTAAGCCTTCGCTCGTGCCGCACAAACTGAGTGGAATCAACAGCGCTCTCGACAGCAACGGCCGCCGGGCTGAAGGCTGAGCCGAGCGCCTCGTTGCGCCACAGCAGAATTGAGTCGTGCACCTGCTGGAAAACCCCAAACTCAGTCCGGCACGCGTCACACTGTTGCAGGTGACTGGCAAAGTCTTTGGCGTCGACTTCACTCGCTTCGCCATAAAGATAAGTGACCAGGTCTTCCGCTCGATGACAAACTGGTCGTTCGTTAATGTTTCGCATTTCAACTACCTCTCAACCGCGATCAATTCTCGTAATCTACGCGCCGAATTTCAGCAGACGCATCTGCAACTGCCTGAGCGCTGTGTACAGACGGCTCTTGACTGTGCTCAACGGCAGTTCAAGTGCCGCTGATATTTCCTGGAACGTCAGTTCCTCAAATTCCTTCATCACCACGACCTGCCGCAAATCCGGAGGCAGCGCACAGACCGCTCGTCGAACTGCGACGCTGCGCTCGAGTTTTTCAACCGTGCGCGCCGGCGAAATATCCAGCGGCAAAGCAAATACCGCGGCGTTCTTCTCAGCCTCGTCCTCCAGCGCCGTTTCGCCGCGTACCTTTGCGCGACGCTGCCGGGTAATGCACTGATTGACGGCGATTCGATGGAGCCATGACGAAACCTTTGCTTCGCCACGAAAGCCACGCAGATTTCGAAAGGCAGCGAGAAAGGTTTCCTGGGTCGCATCCCGCGCATCTTCCTCGCGACCCAGCATGCCGAAGGCCAGCGCGAAAATTCGCCGCTCCCAACGACGGACGATCTCGCCGAACGCCTCGGGGTCGCCCGACAAGGCGCGCTCTACCATCTGCTCATCGTTTGTGACTGTTTCCACCTGGCTCGTGCTCGCGTCCGGCTGGCGAGGCCGCATCCAAATGTCGCGCGCAGCAACTCGCGCGGTCAATCCTTTAGACGCTGTCGACCGGTCTCAAGTCGGCAAAAGTATCACACGAAAGCTCCGGGCCTCGATAAGAAGAGGCAATTGTGCTGAGTTTTGGCTCGGAGTCTCGCCCAAGAAGCCCCCCGAACAGTCAGGTTATCGCTGCTTAACGTAAGTATTTCAGCAGTTAAAAACGGGCCAAAGATGTTGACAGTCAGGTCGTCGACCAACTACTCTAGCCTTAGGCTGCGGCCCCTCTGGAGGCCGGGCTGACTGCGCTACCCACAACCGTGGGACGCGCTTGGTCGCCCTTCACTTTCCGAAACTTTCCGTGCTCGAAGCCCTTCACAGAATTCGCCTTCTTTACGTCGTACTGGCAGTGCTGCTGCTGGTGGGCCTTTTGCCGCTGGCTCTGGCCGGCACGCTATTATCCCGGCGCAGCGCCGACGAGTTGCGCGCCATCGAAGGGCGCTATCAAGCGCAGTTGGTCCGGGACAAGGCCAGACAGATAGAACTTTATGGCCAGCGCTACCGCGATGTGGTGAGCGGAGTGGCGCGCGCTTTCGAGATCGCCGGCGGTCCTCGTTTCCTCAACGATGCTGGTTACGACGCTCGTTTACAACGAACTCTGCAGGATGATCCGAACCTGATCGCGCTGGCGATCTGTCCGGTCAAAGGCGAGGTCCATCGTGCATTTCAACCGGACTTGATCAAGCGAGCAGAAGTCGATCAGCGTGTAGGCGATGTATTGGCGCGCATGAGTGGACGCGGAGTTATCATTGGCCGGCCGCAAATCATCCGGTCCGGTCAGGAGATGGCTATGACCATCGCTGCGCCCGTAATGAATGCTGACGAAATCGTTGCGGCGGTCGTGGCTGTCGTTTCCTTCCAGGAAGTTTTCAAAGCCGTCCAGCAATCATCTGCAAAAAGCGCCCGCGAATTATTGGACGCGGGCTTGCCGGTTGTCTTCGTTGTCGATCAGAACGGCAAAGCCGTGGCGCATCCCGACGCGTCGATAGCGTTTTCAGAATGGCCGATGACTGACCTCAAGGTTGTCCAGGACTGGCTGGAGACCGGGGCCCAGGTGCAATCCGCGCTGGCGCCGTTCACTCTGGATCGTGACGGCCGGGCGACGCCCATGTTGGGTTCTTACGCCACGGTGGAGCTCGATAAGAACACGCTCCTGGGTGTAATCGCGATCCAGGACGAAGCTGCGGCGTTGGTCTCAGTGAGCGAGATGCGAACTCAGACGTTGTTCATCAGCTTGCTCGCGGCCACCTTGGCATTGCTCATCGGATTTTATTTCGCTGAGAAGCTCACGCGGCCGGTGCGCGAGTTAGCTGCCGGCGCGCAGCGCATTGCCGCTGGAGATTTCTCGCAGCGCGTGAAAGTGCCGGGCCGGACCGAGCTCAGTGAATTGGGATCGTCATTCAATCAGATGACTGATCGGATTGAAAGTTTCGTAGGCGATCTGCAACGCTCTGCCGACGAAAATCACGAACTCTTTCTGGGCACGGTCAAAGCCCTGGCGGCGGCGATCGACGGAAAAGATCCCTACACTCGCGGCCACTCTGAACGCGTCTCTCGCTTTTCAGTCGCGGTGGCCGAAGGCCTGGGTTTGCCGGAGGTCGAGACTGAGAGAATCAGGATTAGCGCCTTGCTGCACGACGTGGGCAAGATTGGCATTGACGACCGTGTTTTGAAGAAGCCGTCGGCGCTGACTGATGAAGAGTTCGAGATCATGAAGACGCATCCGCAGAAGGGCTACAAAATCATGTCACAGATTCCGGCGATGCGCGACTTTCTCCCCGGCATGTACATGCATCACGAGATGATCAATGGAGAGGGCTACCCGCAGCGTCTGCAGGGCGACGAAATTCCGATGCAGGCGCGGATTGTCTCGGTCGCCGATACGTTTGACGCGATGACTACTGAGCGGCCGTACCAACGCGCGATGGATCTCGAAGCGGCCCTGACGCGGCTGAAGAGTTTTGTCGGCACGCGGTACGATGCCCGTGTTGTAGCGGCCTTCATAGCCGCGTGCGAAGCCGGAAAAATCCGGCCGGGCGTGACCCGGGTCAACCGAAAACAATCCGATCCACGAAGTGATTCTCTGCCGACTCTGCCCGCCACACCGACTCCTGATTCAGTTCTCGCGGTCAGCTAAAAATTCATCACGCTGAAAGCGTGAAATGAAATAGCCTGGGGCAGAGCGCGAAGCGCGCCGCCCCAGGATCGACAACCAATTGTTGCCCCAAGCCCGCTGCAGCAGGCGACCGGGATCGATACGATCGGCGGGTCGCTTTTGTGGCGATGCGCCGGTTCTGCTTATAATCGAGGTCAAATCTTTGGAGTCATTCATTAGGACGGAGTTTCGATGGCTTTTTGGCGCAGGAAGAAGGACGAATTTATCTCGCTTGGTTTGAGCCGTGCAGCCAGTGAGCGCGCCCCCGAAACTCAAACCGGAACTGAAACTGGGATTGAACCTCAACCGGCAATGGTGGCCCGGGTCGAGCCCGCCGAGGCTGCGCGCGAGGGCCCGGCACCCAGCCCCTGGCAGACTTCAGTCCTCGGTCTCGATCTTTCGATCGAGCAATTGCAGGCCCGGGAAGCAGCGCTGGAACAGGAACTCTCGGCGCGCTTTCGCCGGGCGGTAGCGGCGACGCGCGAGTCTCTGTCCGAAAAGATCGATACGGTCTTTGCCGGCGCCAAAAAGATTGATGCGGAGCTGCTGGATGAACTCGAGGAAGCTTTGATCGCCGCGGACATAGGAGTGCCGACCACGATGCACGTGCTGGAAACCGTGCGCCGGGGGATCAGCCGTAAAGAGATCGACGATGTCGAAAAGCTAAAAGCAGCAATCAAGGCTGAGTTACTTTCAATTCTCCACGCCTCAGAGCAGGGCGGCGTCGCCTCTGAAACCAGCGTGCCGGAAAACATTGCTCCGTACGTGATGATGATTGTGGGCGTTAACGGCGTGGGAAAAACGACCACAATTGGTAAGCTGGCCCAACGAATCAAAGCGGAAGGCAACGATGTTCTGATTTGCGCCGCCGATACTTTTCGCGCGGCCGCGAGTGATCAACTGGCGATCTGGGCTGAGCGCACCGGCGTTCCTTTGATTCAGCAGAAGCAGGGCACGGATCCTGCGGCCGTTTTGTTCGATTCGCTGAAGGCGGCGAAAGCTCGCGGCTCAGACGTGCTGATCGTGGATACGGCCGGACGGCTACACAACAAATCGAACCTGATGGCGGAATTGGAAAAGATGAAGCGGGTCGCCGGCCGCGAAGTTGAAGGCGCGCCACACGAAACCCTGCTGGTGGTCGACGCAGTAACTGGCCAGAACGGACTCGAGCAGGCGCGGCAGTTTCTGAAAGTCGCGGGGGTGACCGGCATCGTCTTGACTAAACTCGACGGCACGGCCAAAGGCGGTATCGCGGTGGCGATTGCCAAAGAGTTGGGCCTGCCGATTCGCTACGCCGGCATTGGAGAGCAGGTCGACGATCTGGTTGTATTCGATCCTGAGCAGTACGTGAACAGTCTTTTCAATTAGTTCTAATTGCAGTCGCGAGCGATCTGCGAGGACTCAGGACAAAGGCGTTGTCTCGTGCCGTAGTCACGAAATGTTTATAGCTCGCAACGCCCTTTAGTATTTTCTTCTTCGTATCAGCGGCTGGCGCCCCAGAATAATTGCGCTCCTACAGAGCGCTCTGACCTTTACGCTATCTGGTGCTATAAACATTTCGCCGCTCTGCGGCTGCAAGCAACTTGGCCTAACACGCGAGTTGACCAATGAACCCACCCGCTCACGCGGGTGGTACTGACTCCATTACGCGGGTCGAACAATAAGCATTTGCCGCGCTGAGGCTGAGCATAAAACGTGGAACAGTGGACAGACGTCGATCGCCAGATGATGACTCGTGCGCTTGAGTTGGCTGCGCGTGGCGTCGGACAGGTAAGTCCGGGCCCGTTGGTCGGCACGGTGATCGTGGACGCTAACGGAGAAATCGCCGGCGAAGGCTTCTACCTCTACGAGCGCGTGAAGCATGCCGAAACGACCGCGCTTGAACAGGCAGGCGCACGGGTGCGTGGAGGTACCGCGTACGTTTCCCTGGAACCGCACGCGCATCAGAGCCGTACCCAGCCTTGCACCGACGCGCTGATCGCGGCCGGAATCAAACGCGTTGTGGCGCCAACCGAAGATCCCAATCCTAAAGTCTCGGGTCGTGGCTTTGCTCATCTGCAGGCAGCCGGCGTGGAAGTCGGCACCGGCTTGCTGGCTGACGAAGCCGCCGCGTTGAATGAAGCCTACATTCATTTCATGCGGACCGGCCGGCCGTTCGTTCATCTCAAGCTGGCCGTTTCGCTCGACGGCAAGGTGGCCACGCGCACGGGTGACTCGCGCTGGATCGCCGGCCCGGAATCGCGGGCCCGCTCGCACGAATGGCGGCATCAATACGATTCGATCCTGGTGGGTTCGGAAACCGCTGTAACGGACAATCCGTTGCTGACTGATCGCTCAGGCAAGCCGCGTCGCCGGCCGCTGGTGCGAGTTGTGCTCGACGACCGATTGCGTTTGCCGACCTGTTCTCAGTTAGCGCAAACGGCGCGCGCAGCGCCGGTGTTACTGTTCACTTCGAATGACACCGGGCAACCGCTGGCGGAACTCGGCGTAGAAATAATTACGAGCGGTGGTGGAGCGCGAGATCTGGCGGCCGTGCTTGATGAACTGGGAAGGCGTGACCTGCAAACGATGCTCCTCGAAGGTGGGGGAACCGTGGCCGGGGCGTTTTTGGATGCGCGGTTGGTGAACAAGGTTACGTTTTTCGTCGCGCCGATGATCATCGGTGGTCGCGACGCGGCAATTGCGGTTGCCGGCACTGGCGCAGAAAAAATCGCTGACGCGTTGCAACTTGAAAATGTCGAGGTGATTCAGCGCGGGCGCGATGTCGAAATCACGGGCTATCCGCAAAGGACAAAGGATGAAGGGTGAAGGCGGAAGGATGAAGAAAGAATCTCCACCGTTTGAGCCACGCCAGACTGATGCGTCCCGGCCACGCCTTCATCCTTCCAAGCGCCGTTTCGGTCAGAACTTCCTCGTCGATCGCGGCGTGGTCGATCGCATCATCACGGCGGTTTCTCCGCGCGCGGATGAGACGATCATAGAAATTGGCGCAGGGCGAGGGGCCCTCACTTCCCGGCTGGTGGAGAAAGCCGGCCGCGTTGTGGCCATCGAGTTCGACCGCGATCTCCTGCCGTCTTTGCGCGAAAAGTTTGCCGGCGCCTCGAACCTGATCCTGATAGAAAGCAATGCCTTGACCATCGATTTCTGCGCGGCGATTGAACCCGCAAATCGCGCACGCGTGGTTGCCAACCTTCCCTACAACATTGCCACCGCCGTGCTGCAAAGACTGATCGAACAAAGAGGCTGTCTCAGCGAGATGACGCTGATGCTGCAGCGCGAAGTCGTCGATCGCATCACCGCCGAAGCCGGCTCGACTGAGCGCGGCTATCTATCAGTTTTGGTGGAAGCCTATTGCGAAGCCGAACAACTCTTTGATGTGGCGCCGCAGGCGTTTCGGCCCGTGCCGAAGGTTTGGAGCACGGTCGTGAGCTTGCGCATCCGTCCAAAGATTGCCGCGGAAGTGAAGGACGAAAAACTGTTGTGGCAAGTCGTCAGCGCGGGCTTTGCGCAGCGTCGCAAGACGATCCTCAATAACCTGCGCGACGCGCCAGCGAACATTCAGGAGTTATTAAAGAAACGAGGCGGAGCAAGCATCGTTCTGTGCGATGCGTGCCTGCCACCGTTGCGGCGGGCTGAGACGCTTACGCTGGAAGAATGGGCGATGCTGGTGAATGCGATTGCGTAAACAAATATCTATCTTAGTTGGACCAAGTCAGCTTGTCGCTGGGAGCGCGGACGTCTCGTCCGCATTGAGCGCGCAGCGCGAAAATTAGTCAATCCAAGAAAAGCTGCGAGCGCCTGCGGCGCTGTGCGGACGGGACGTCCGCGCTCCCAGCAATAAGTCACGCGTTCCTAAAAAGCGGCTAGCCCGCGATCATTAATTGAGTGATATCGCGTTGAAGAAGAGTGGATAGGTTGCCAGCGATTGGCCGCGGTACTGCGGGCGGAAGCCGAAGAGAATAATGCGGCCTTTGCCCATGCCGACTTCGACCAGGGCGGCTTTGCCTTTGATGAGATCGCCGCCCAGCAACCAGCCGGACAGCAGTGGGTCTTTGTCTTTCGGATACCAGGCGATGATCTTGACGCTTGATGCTGGGACCGCGGACGTCCCGTCCGCTGTTTTTTGTTCGCGCTTCGCGCTCAATGCGGACGAGTCGAGCACCCCAGCGGGGCTGCCCCGCTGGGGACCCCGCACGTCCGCGCTCCCAGCAGATAGAACCTCAAACACCGGAGAGTTCTCAGCCCAGGCGATCGATTCTTTCGGCATTCCCTTCGCGATTGGATTTGAAGTGTCGAGTGCGATGCGCAGGATCGATCCCGGTACATAAAAATCCGTGCGCGGCAAACCATCTACAACGTCGCGGATGGGAAGCTTGAATTGCTCGATCGCAAAATCCGAAGCGCGATTGAGGCAGATGAGCGTCCCGCCCTGCTCGACAAACTCGCGCAGAGCCTTCACGCCTTCTGCTCCCAGACCGCCGGTGTATTCAGGCGGCATCGTGCCGGCGCGATAGCCGTTGAGGATGGCGGCGCGTGGTTGATCGGGGATGATGATTGTGTCGTACTTCGGTAAAAAGGACGGCGAACGGATTTCCGCGTCTTCCACTGTCGAGTAGCGAAACAAGTGAGCGGGCACGGTGCGTTCCAATATCCATCTGGTCCATCCTTCGTCTATCGCTGGAACGTGAGACTTGTAGAGACCAATTAGTTTGTCGGATGGGCCACCGCCAATGCATCCGGTCGAACCGCGTCCGGGAGGGACTCTGTATTGAAACGGCTGATAAACAAACTTCACCTCAACCCCCATCAATAATGACAGCGAGTGAGCGGTCACATCATATGGCGGTATCGGCCGACCCGAAGCGTCTCGTTGATCCGGGTAGTGCTGCAACTCAAGCACTGATTTGGCAAAACCGGCGTAGGGTTGCGCCAGCTTGATTACTGGCGTGCCGTCGGGGTAGCTAGTGCCTGCAACGGTGAACGGTTCCGGGTAATCGATCTGAACGCCAGCGCGATCCAGAATGGATAAGACATCGGGTCGATGTCTTGCTTCCGGAATGACAATTGCGAAAAGGTCGCCTGCCTTCCTTGGCCGCACCGCTTCCTTCTCGATCTCATAAAACCTTTGCAGCCAGTGTTCGCGATTTTGGGCCGCGTGCTTCAGTAAAAGAAACGCGACGGTGGTCATGGTGTTGGTGATGTCACGGATGTGCCACTCGCCGCCTTGCCACACCGGGCCGAAGTTCGCGGCTTCTTTGCGCGGATCGTAGCCTTCGCCGGGACGCAGCTGCTCGAACTTAACCGTGATCGGTGTCGCCAGCCGGCACGATGCGGTTTCCTGCAAGATGCGCACGCCGCCGTGATAATGCGAGTACGCGCGCGAAGGTGACCAGGCGTCGTAAGTCGAATCAGTCGTGATGCCCTTGAATCCGGCGCCGCGCATTTCTTTCGCGATGTAATTGCCAAGTTCGGTGTAGCCCTCGACGATCTGCTTCGGCACGTTTGGCTCGACAGGGTTCATGTACGGCGGGAGGAACAGACGTGAGCCGAACGCGCCCTGCTGATGAATGTCGTGGACGATCTGCGGATGCCAGGCGTTGAGAATCTTGTCGACGACCAGTTGCGTCTCGACCTGCGTGAACGCGTACCAGTCGCGATTGTCATCGTGGCCGGTGTACTTGTGATAAAGCTCCGGCGGATCGGTGCCTTCATAAGGCGTGCCCAGTGTCTTCTGATACCAGTTGTTGACGATGTCCACACCGTCCGGATTCGTTGAAGGCACCAGCAGGATTATCGTGTTCTTCAGAATCTCCTGAATCTCAGGTTCGTTTGACGAAGCGAGGCGATAGGCGATCAGCATGCTGGAAAGATACGAGCCGACTTCGGTCGAATGAATGCCGCAGGTAATGGCGATGACGGTCTTGCCGCGGCCGATCAAATCTCGTGCTTTACGGTCGGCGAGCGCGGGATTTGTTGGCGAGCCGAGAGTGCGCGGGTCGGCAAGTTGGCGCTGAATCTCTTTGAACTCATCAAGCCGCTTCAGATTCTCAGGCGCGCTGATGGTCGCATAGACAAACGGTGCGCCCATTGTTGACTTGCCAATCTCTTCAAACTTCACGCGATCGCCGGCAGCGGCGAGTTTTTGAAAGTACTCAACGACCTTGGCCCAACTGGCGAGCTTGCGATCGTCGCCGGGACGAAAGCCGAGTACATCCTCCGGTGCCGGGATCGACCTGTTTTCGGCGACCGCAATTGTTGGGCGGAGAATCGCGTCTGACTGAATCGAGAGCGCGATGAGCAAAAGCGCGGCGAGCGTTAACGACAGGCGTTTGTGCATAAGGTTTTCCTCAGGCGCGGTTGGAAAATCGAGCTAAAGATACCACGCAACGAAGCATCGAAGATGGCGACAGAGAGTAGCCCCGGGCGTAAGTCCGGGGTTAAGCGATTTCTACAATTAGGCAGAGCCCCGAAGGGGCGACAGATGATCTTGCGTTGGTTTCTATGGCGAGGTATTTCTGTCGCCCTCTTCGAGGGCTCACAGAATTTCATTATGTGCTCTTACCCCGGGCTCACGCCCGGGGCTTTACTCTGCCGCCTGCTTCGCAGGCTCGGTGAATGGCACCGTCTTACGTCGATTTTAAAATCTCACCGCTAAATCCCGTGCAGGCGCACACGAAACTCATCATTGAAGGCGACGATCTCCGGCAACCGATTTGAAAACGACCGCGCTTCGCGCAAGAGCGTTGGCAATCCGCCCGTGGGCAGCGTCAATCCGTACGCCGGGCTTGTGAACATGGCAGCAATCTGAGGATTCAGTCGTTGCGGCACCCCATAACGAATGGCTTTCAAGGCGGCAGGTGCAAATCCCGCGCTGCGACGCGGATTGGCGACTTCGATGGCCCGGTCAAAGATGTGAACCCGCGTGGCGACATCACGCAAAACAAGATCTCGATGCACCAGCGCGTTCGCGATTGCTTCCGAGACCGCGCCGTTATGGTAATTAGCGCGCGCCGGCACGGGCGCTTCCTCAGTCGAGGCACCATTGAGGCGCGCCGGTCGCGTGTCCAACAAATCTGCATAGCGCCGGATGAACCGCAAAGCTGATTCATAGATCGTCGCCAGATTGCCCCGGAGTTCGACGCGCTCAATGACCGGCGCCTGGGCCGTGTCGCCGCCAAACCTGGTCGCGACAATTGTTGCTCGCGGCAGCAACTTCGCGACACTCTCATCGCGGCCAAACAGCAAGAGACTCGCAACAGTCGGCACAATGTCGTCGTGGTTATTCGTAGCCAGCATCAGGTATCGTTCGAGTATCTCGCCGGTGGGATAATCCTTGACGCTCGCTTCATCAAATGCTCCGCCTTCGAACCCACGCATAAAACTCCACAGATGCGCTTCGTCGATGTCGGCCAGGGTGGCCCGCAATGCAGGTACACACTCGTAGAGCAGCGGCAGGGAATCGTCAAGCAGCGCCGACAATTCTTCCGGCGAGGCTTCGCGTTTGTCGGCCCCGATGCGAATGAAGTAGCGACCGTCGCGGGTTCGGTACGGACGGCGCCGGCCGTTCACATCAAGCGCGACAATGCGCCGCCCGTTATCAAAAGCGATGCGATCAATAAAAGGAACGATCGATGGCACGATCTCGTCGCGGCAGATGCGCACCAGTTCATCCTGCACATTCTCGCCGTCTTCGATGCCTTCGACCCGCAACTGATCGTTGACGCCGAACACGATCACGCCGCCGCCGGTGTTCGCCAGGGCGACAATTTCCTGGGCTATGCGCTCGGGGTTCGAGAGCTTTACTTTGAGTTCGAGGAAGGTGTCTTCGCCGCCGCGCACCAGACGCATTAGCTCTGTGCGCGAGGTTTGGGGCGCAGCGGTCGAGTAGAGGTACTCCTGGAAAGAGCGTTCCGTGACCGGCTCGTGCCGTTGACTGCTGCGAAATCTTTTGCGAGCCATTTGGGTAATGGCGGGGCCGGCGAACCCGCCCGGATGCGAGCCCGTGCGGCGCTGCGCATCGCTGGAATCAAGCAGAACTGGGGGACCCTTAACGGTTTACGGTTCTCAGTGTAGCATAGACGGGCGCTGATGCTGGGAACGCGGACGTCCCGTCCGCACTGAGCGCGAAGCGCGAAACGTCTTAGCTTGCTGCGCAAGCTGTGCGGACGGGACGTCCGCGCTCCCAGCAAGAGCGTGACCTTCAATCTTATGTTCTCAAATCGTAATCACGCCAAAGCTTACGTAAGTCTCGGTTCGAACCTGGGCGACCGAGCGGGGAACCTCGTGCTCGCCGTGCGCGGCATGATGGAAGCCGCGCTGTGCGTCACTCGTCTGTCTTCAATTTATGAGACCGAGGCGGTTAGTCAGGTCGAGCAAGGGCCTTTTCTCAACATGGTCGCCGAGATGGGAAATCCTTTGCCGTCGCCTGAGCAGGTGATGGCCCGGCTTCTGCGAATTGAATACCTGCTGGGCCGCACTCGCGATCTCAAGAACGGCCCGCGCACAATCGATCTCGATCTGCTGCTTTACGGAGATCTGGTAAACCTGACCGAATTCCTAATCGTGCCGCATCCGCAAATGCACAAACGCAGGTTTGTGCTGGAGCCGTTGGTGGAGATTGCGCCGCACGTTCTCCATCCCATATTAGAGTTCACGGCGGCAGAATTGCTCGAGAGTTTGGAAGATAAATCGACCGTGAAGCGTTGGGTTCCGTGAGCGTAGTGTTTGCGGATTAACTTCCTGGGGGAACCGCTCGACGAGCCATCGAAGATGGCGGCAGAATGTAGTCCCGGGCGTAAGCCCGGGGGATGACGTTCCCCTTAAGAAGCGAAAGCCCGCGAAGCGGGCGACAGCGACTTGCTTAGATCGCTAACCAGGTTCTTCTGCCACCCGCTTCGCGGGCTTAATGATTCTTTTGGGTCCTGATCCACGGGCTCACGCCCGTGACTACTCATATGCCAGCCTGCTTCGCAGGCTGGTTAATAGCTCGCTTTGCTGGAGTTTATCCCCGGTTCAGGAACCAAAATCCCCGTCATGCTCCGTTCGCCACCGCACTCGAAACTTTCTCAACCCAACTTTGCAGTCGGCAAAAATTGCGGCGGGCGGCGAGCCTTAGTGGCTTGCTCAAACGCGTAAGCGAACTTGATGAGAGTTGGCTCACTCCAGGCGCGGCCAAAGAAGGAAATACCAATTGGCAGACCGAACACGTAACCTGCCGGCACGGTGATGTGCGGATAGCCCGCGACCGCGGAAGCAGTCGAGTAGCCACCCGTAAAGTGATCGCCGTTGACCCAATCCGTTGTCCAGGCAGGGCCACCCGTCGGCGCGATCAGCGCGTCGAGTTTGTTCTTGTCCATCACAAAGTCGATGCCTTCCTTGCGGGACATACGCTGATCCTTTGCCAGCGCATCGCGATAAGCCTTGTCGGTTAGCGGTCCTTTAGCCTGGGCCTTGATCATGATGTCCTGACCAAAGTAAGGCATTTCGCGATCGCGGTATTGTTCGTTAAAGTCGATGATCTCCTTCAATGATTTCACCGGAGCGCGGGGACCGAGCGATGCCAGATACGAATTCAGATCGGCTTTGAATTCGTAAAGCAGCACCTCCATTTCAGAGTCGTCAAACTTTCCCTGGGTCGGAATGTCGGCCGGATCGACGATCGTGGCGCCACGTTTCTTCATGATGTCGATGCAATCGCCCATCAGCTTGTCGACGGCATCGTTGAACCCAAATCCTTTTCGATGAACACCAATACGCGCGCCCTTCAATCCGTTCGCGTCAAGGAACTTCGTATAGTCAGCAAATGATTTGCCGGCACTTGCCCTGGTCGCATCGTCGCGCGCATCGATGCCGGCCAGCGCGCCCAGCAAGATCGCCGCGTCGGTTACCGTGCGGCACATGGGCCCGGCGGTGTCCTGGCTGTGCGAGATGGGAATAATGCCGGCGCGGCTGATCAATCCCACCGTTGGCTTGATGCCCGCGAGCGAGTTGGCATTCGACGGACAAACCACTGAGCCGTCGGTCTCGGTGCCGATGCCGATAGCCGAGAGGTTCGCAGCCACGGCCGCGCCGGTGCCGGAACTCGAGCCGCACGGATTGCGATCGAGCACGTAGGGATTCTTTGTTTGTCCGCCGCGGCCGCTCCAGCCGCTGCTCGAATGGCTGGAACGAAAGTTCGCCCACTCGCTGAGGTTGGTCTTGCCCAGAATCACCGCGCCCGCCTCGCGCAGCTTCCTGGCCACAAACGAATCCTGCAAAGGAATCGATCCGCCCAGCGCCAGCGATCCCGCGGTCGTCGTCATGCGATCCTGCGTACCGATGTTGTCTTTGATGAGCACCGGAATGCCGTGCAGCGGCCCGCGCGCTCCTTTCGCCCCGCGCTCTTTATCCAGAGCGGCCGCTATAGACAGCGCTTCGGGATTCAGCTCGATCACCGAATTGGTGGCCGGGCCGCGCTTGTCAATCTCATCAATCCGGTCGAGATACTTTTGGGTGAGAGACTGCGCCGTATATTTTCCCGAGGTCATGCCGCTTTGCAGATCGGCGATGGTCACCTCGTCAAGTTCGAATGCCGGCGGCGGCGCGCTGGTGACGGATGAACCGGGCGATGTTTCTTTGCCCGCGGTGGTGATGCCGGCGCTGGCCAGGCCCACGCCGCCGGCAACGCTGTTACGTACAAACGTCCTTCGATTCATGGTTTCCCTCGATAACCGCAATGATGGAACGACGCCACTTCTATGACGAAGGGGCAGTAAAGTCAAATGGATTGTAAAGAAGTCAGATGAGAATTTCTTCCAGTTCTTCGATGCCGGGAAAGAAAGGAAGCCCTGAAAAGTGTTGCATGGACTTCAGGTTGAAACTGATCGGAGTTCCATTGCGAATGCTTTCAGCCAGTCTCTTCGCGTCCGGCAGTACGCCGATGGCGCGCAATGCCTGTGGATCGCTTTCCAGCAGAACGCGCTGACCTGCATCGGCGCCAAACGCCGCGGTAATAATTTCCTCGCGCAGCCGGAGCTTAACGAAATCCAGGTCGGCGTCGATCTGGGGAATCAGCAGGTGTTGGGTCTGATCTTTGCGAACGTAATTGCGAAACGCCTCGAGGACCCGGTCGGTGATTACATAATCCGTGGCTTTTGGAGCATGGGCGTATTCGACCTTGTCGACGCGATACGATTCGAGTCCGGGAACCTTACCTCCGGCCAGTGCGCGGGTGAAATCGAAGGCGGCTTCAATCATGCGGCCACGCACCGGCGTCGCCGTTAGCGGCCGCGCTTCAATGTCGGGTGTGATGCCGCCGCCGCCGTAAAAAACTCGGCCCGCGGCTGTGCGAAAGGCGGGTGCGTTCGAGCTGCGTGGTGGCGCTGATTCATTGGGCGATGGCTGGCCCGGCTGAGTCGGTTGTTGGTTATCGTTCTGATCGTGCCGGACGTAATAATCATAAAGCGAGCCGCTGGAATAGTCGCGCTGCAACGAGCGACCGTAAGGCGTGTAGTAACGCGCGGTCGTCAGAGTCAATCCGGTATTATACGGAAGTTGAAAAACATGCTGAACCAAACCTTTGCCAAAGCTCGTTTCGCCGACGACCAGGCCACGTCCATGGTCCTGAATCGCTCCCGCCACAATCTCTGAGGCCGAAGCAGTATTGCGATTGATCAGGACCACCAGCGGCAGTTCTTCGGGTTCGCTGCCGTTTGATTTGTAAACAGCAGGCTCGTGGTATTCGCTTCGTCCTTTGACCGAAACAATGACCTGGTCGCGCGGCAGGAACTCGCTGGAGACGTCAATCGCCTGATCCAGCAGGCCGCCGGGATTGTTGCGCAGGTCCAGAACCAACTGGCGCATGCCATCCTTCCCCTTCTTTAAAGCGGCGATCGCGTCGCGCAGCTCGTCATCCGTGGTGTGCTGGAATCCGCCGACCAATCCGATGTAGCCGGTGGTTGAGTTGAGCATGAACACATTTCGAATCGAAGGTAGCGGCACTGCGTCGCGTACAATCTTGATGTTGACCGCGGCTTCCTCTCCGGCGCGCTCAACTTTCAGTTCCACAGCTTTGCTGCGCTCGCCGCGCACATGTTTCGAAACTTCATCACTGGACCAATCGCGGGCGTCTTTGCCGTCGACTTCCACGATGCGGTCGCCATAGCGTAACCCCGCGCGCGCCGCGGGCGTGCCTTCGACGACCGATTGAATGTACACGCCGTCGTCGTGGCGCGAGATCTGGACTCCGATTCCGTAAAAGCTCGACGCCTGATCCTCTTTCAGCTTCCTGAATTCCGCGGTCGAGAAGTAAACCGAGTGCGGGTCAAGAGTAAAAAGCATTCCCTGAATCGCGGCCTGGGTGGCTTTTTCGTAATCGATTTCGCCGGCATACTTATCTTCCACCGTTGAGATCGCTTCGCGATAATCACTCTCAATTTTGTCCGCTTCGTATTTCTCAGGAGTCGTAACCTGATTTGAGTTGGCTGCGTTAGGGTTAGTAAGACGCCGGTGAGACGTGCTCGTGCGTACCCCCCCGGCAAGACTTGCCGTGACGATGATCAGCGCGGCGACGATTATGAAGTTCCGAGTCATAAAGAGGCGATCCTTCATTGTTCCTGCGGATCGCGGGGTTGCGAACTCAAAATATAACACAGTGGTCGGCGTCACTGAAACGGCAGGGTCGCCTTGTGCGACGCACCTGATTCATTGAGAATGTCTGCAATCAAAGATGAGCCCGAAATTGTCCATCGTAATTCCTGCTTACAATGAAGCTGCGCGGCTGGGAAGATCGCTGCGTTCCATTGTCGGCTATCTGAATGAAAGGCGCGCTGAGAGCGAACTGATCGTCGTCGACGATGGGTCCACAGACAACACAGCGGAGATTGCGGAACAGAACCTGGCGGACTCTGGTGCAGTGGTCACGCGGGTGATCCGTTACGAGCAGAACCGCGGCAAAGGCCACGCCGCGCGCACGGGCCTGCTCGCGGCCCGCGCGAATATCGCCCTGTTCTCTGACGCCGACCTGTCGACGCCGATTACTGAGACGCCGAAGCTGGTCGATCCGATCAGGCGTGGCGAATGCGATCTCACGTTTGGATCACGCGCGCTCGATCGCCGCTTGATTGGCGTGCATCAGCCGTGGCGCCGCGAACAAGGCGGCCGGGTTTTCAATCTCATCGTTCGTCTGGCGACCGGGTTGCCGTTCTGGGACACGCAATGCGGGTTCAAAGTGTTTCGCATGAACGTCTGCCGGCCGCTGATCGAAGCCGCGCAGATAGATCGGTTTGGCTTTGACGTGGAATTGATTTACCTGGCGCATCTGGCGCGGCTGCGCTTGCGCGAGATCCCCGTACGTTGGAACGACGATCCCGCCAGCAAGGTCGCCGTCATGCGGGATAGCCTGCGGATGGTCGACGAAGTGCGCCGCATTCGTCGCGCCGCCGATGCCGGTGAGTACAGTGAAGCGATTAGCGCGGCGCGCACCGCGGCGATGGTAGAAGCGAAGCAAGGTCTTTCGGCGCCTTCGGTATCGCTTTCATGAAGTGTAAGATCATTTACCACAGAGGACACAGAGAAACCGGGAAGAGATTAGCCTTGAACCCTTCTCTTAGTCTTCTCTGTGCCCGCTGTGGTTATTCCCAACTGATTTGGAGCACCAGATGACTGCACGACTCAACGTAAACATAGATCACGTAGCGACCATTCGTCAGGCGCGGCGCGCGCCCGAACCGAGCGTCGTCGCCGCCGCCATGATCTGCGAACAAGCCGGCGCCGACGGGATCACTATCCACCTGCGCGGCGATCGCCGGCACATTCAGGACACGGACGTCGTGCTGCTGCGGCAAGCCGTGACTACTTACTTGAACGTTGAAATGGCCGCCACCGAAGAGATGGTGAAGATTGCGATTGAGACGCGGCCCGATGCCGTCTCGCTGGTGCCGGAGAATCCCAACGAGATTACCACTGAAGGCGGTCTGAACGTGCGGCCCAACATCGCCATCGTGCGCGCGGCGGTCAATCGTTTGCGCGAGGCGGGCATCATGACCAGTCTATTCATCGATCCCGACTCGCATCAGATCGAAGCCGCGCGCGAAGTCAACGCGCAACAGGTCGAGTTATGCACGGCCGCTTATGCCGAAGCGACGCTGGGCGCGCACGGAATCCATGGCGAGGGCGCCGTGCGGGCGAACCAGGAATTGCGACGCTTGAGCGAAGGCGCGGCCTTGGCGGCTCAGTATGGTCTGCATGTGGCCGCGGGACATGGTCTCACGTTGCGAAACGTCGGGGCGGTGGCGGAGATTAGCGCGATTGAGGAATTCAATATCGGTCACAGCATCATCGCGAATTCGGTGTTTATGGGCCTGGAGCGGGCCGTGCGAGAGATGCGCGAGGCGATCAGAGCGGGAACAGCATACGCCCGATGATTGCTTCCAGCATCGAACGAAGGGAGAGCCATCATGCGATCCGTGAAGATCATTCTATGCATCCTCATCACGAGCGTCTGCGCCCCGGCGCAATCGGTTTCTTCACCGGCACCTGCACAGTCGCCTATCCAGGCACTCGCAAAGGCCAAACGCATCGTGATTGCCGTCAGCACGGTGCTTGACGGCAAGGGCCACGTGCTGCACAACACTCGCATCGTGATCGAGGGCTCAAAGATTGTCGCCCTTGACCCAAAGGCTGGGCCAGTGGACTACGACCTGCGCGGCCTGACGGTTCTGCCGGGCTGGATTGACGCGCACGTGCACATCACCTGGAGCTTCGGCAAGGATGGAAAAAACGCGGGCTCGGGAGAAACAACACCGGAGGCCGCCTATCGAGCGGCCTCAAATGCATGGTTGACGCTGATGGCCGGCTTCACGACGGTGCAAAGCGTGGGCTCACCCACCGACGTTCCCTTGCGCGAGGCCATCGCGAAAGGCACCCTCCCCGGCCCTCGCCTCCTGACGGCCGTCGAGCCGCTCACGGGGCGAGGCGATCGGACCGGGACGCCGGATGAAATCCGCGCCTACGTGCGGAAACAAAAGGAAGCAGGCGCGGACCTGATCAAAATCTTCGCGTCGCAGAGCATCCGTCAGGGCGGGGGGATGACGCTTTCACAAGAGCAATTGAACGCGGCCTGCGATGAAGCGAAGAAGCAGGGCCTACGCACGCTGGTGCACGCTTATAAAGGAGCTGTCCGTGCTGCAACTCTTGCCGGATGCACTGAAATCGAGCACGGCACCATGGCGAGCGATGACGATCTAAAATTGATGGCTGAGAAGGGCACCTATCTGGATCCGCAGGCTGGCCTGGTGATCGAGAACTACTTGCTGAACAAGGAAAAGTATCTCGGCACACCCGGTTACACGGCAGAAGGTTTTGCCGCGATGGAGAAGGTCCTATCGTTGAACCACGAGCTGGTGCAACGCGCGTCGAAGATTCCCGGGTTGAAGATCGTCTTTGGCACCGACGCCGTGGCAGGCGCTCACGGACGCAACGCCGAAGAGTTCATCGATCGCGTGCGTGACGGTGGCGTGGACCCAATGGCGGCGATGGTCTCTGCGAATTCGTCGGGCGCGGAAGCAATGGGCCTGGCCGATCAGATCGGTTCCGTCGCACCGGGCTTGCAGGCAGATATCATTGCGCTCGAGGGGGATCCTTTGAAAGACATCACGGCCGTGCGGCGCGTAGTATTTGTGATGAAGGGCGGCGTTGTTTACAAGAACGCCGCGCGCGGCGCGATTCCTGTTTATGCAGGCGTCCAGCCTTGATCCGGCCGTTCCCGTGATTAGCGTTGCAGCGAGGATGTAGCGAGCTGCAGCCGCACCATGGACCGCTCGAGTTTCGCGCGCGCTTTTTCGAAATCTTCTTCGGTGCCGTTCCATGAAGTCAGCTGCTTTTCGGTGTGCTCGCGGGACAGTCGCGCCCGCGCGGCATCGATCTCATCGGGACGTTCGGCAATTTCCGCCAGCACTGAGACGCGATCCCCGTTGACTTCAACAAACCCACCTGAAACGTGCAATTGAAAGGTAGTCCCGTCTTCGTTGTAAGAGAGCACGCCGGTCTGCAATTCGGAAATCAACGCCGCATGACCCGGCAAAATTCCGAGCTCACCACCGCGTCCCGGGACGGTAACTGAGTTGACTTGCTCTGACAGCAAGCGGCGCTCAGGAGTGACGACTTCCAGTTGAAGTTGATCGGCCATAAAGTAGCACAGACTTTCGGTCTGTGATGATTCCTTGAACTGTTAAAAAAAAAGCACAGACTAAAGTCTCTGCTACCTATTCCAGTTTCTTGCCCGCCGCGATTACTTCTTCGATCGTGCCGACCATATAGAACGCCTGCTCAGGCACATCGTCGTGCTTGCCCTCGATGATCTCTTTGAAGCCTTTGATCGTATCTTCGAGTTTGACGTACTTGCCTTCGCGGCCGGTGAACTGTGAAGCCACGTGGAACGGTTGCGAGAAGAACCTCTGAATCTTGCGCGCGCGCGAAACGGACAGCTTGTCTTCGTCAGACAACTCGTCGAGACCGAGGATCGCGATGATGTCCTGCAGATCCTTGTAGCGCTGCAAAATCAGTTTCACGCTCTGTGCCGTGTTGTAATGGTCTTCGCCGACTATGCGCGGATCGAGAATGCGCGATGAAGACGCCAGCGGATCGACCGCCGGATAGATTCCCAGTTCGACGATCTGGCGCGACAGTGCGGTGACGGCGTCAAGATGCGCGAAGGTCGTCGCGGGCGCCGGATCGGTGTAGTCGTCTGCCGGAACGTACACGGCCTGAATCGATGTGATCGATCCGGTCTTGGTGGAAGTGATGCGCTCCTGCATCTCGCCCATCTCACTGGCGAGGTTCGGCTGGTAACCGACCGCCGAAGGCATGCGGCCGAGCAACGCCGAAACTTCCGAACCGGCCTGTGTAAAGCGGAAAATGTTGTCGATGAAGAGCAACACATCCAGACCCTGATCGCGGAAATATTCCGCGACGGTCAGGCCCGAGAGGGCTACGCGCAGACGCGCTCCCGGCGGCTCAGTCATCTGGCCGTAGATCAGCGCGACCTTTGATTTCTCGATCGCCTTCATATCCACCTTGGTCATGTCGAACGCGCCGGTGTCCTTCAGGTTCTTATTGAATTCCTCGCCAAACTGAATAACTTCCGACTCGACCATCTCGCGCAAAAGGTCGTTGCCTTCGCGGGTGCGCTCGCCGACTCCGGCGAAAACCGAAAAGCCGGAACGCGCCTTGGCGATGTTGTTGATGAGTTCCATCACGATGACGGTCTTGCCCACCCCCGCGCCGCCGAACAAACCGATCTTGCCGCCGCGCACGAACGGCTGAATCAGATCGATGACCTTGATTCCGGTTTCGAACATCTGGAGTTCGGTTGATTGCTCTTCAAAACTTGGGGCATGCCGGTGAATCGGGTAGCGCTGTTGATGCGGAATGGGACCGAGATTATCGACCGGGTCGCCGATCACGTTCATCACCCGGCCCAGCGTGCCTTCGCCGACCGGCACGGTGATGGGTCCGCCCGTATCAGTCGCTTTCATCCCGCGCACCATGCCGTCGGTGGGCAGCATCGATACCGCGCGCACGCGGCCTTCGCCCAGGTGCTGCTGCACTTCGGCGATCACATTGATGGGTTCGGGCACGTCGAAACCGTCGGAAGTTATCCGCAGCGCTTCATAAATTGGCGGCAGATAATTTTCAGTAAACTCGACGTCCACAACCGGGCCAATAATCTGCACGACGCGACCTACATGCCCGTTCGTGCCATTTCCGTTCGGCGTAGCCATATTTGCTCAGTCAACTCCTTCGGATTAGTGCGAAGCCTTATCAGGCGAAGAACCTGGATGGATTGAAAGATTGAGAAGATAACATAGGGTCGCGAGCTTCACAAAGCGGGGTTGAATGCCGCGCGACCTGGTGAAGATACAAAACTCCCTCTCCCTTTGGGAGAGGGCTGGGGAGAGGGACTAGACGTTCAGCCGACTGTACAGTCAAATGAGTTGCAAAGCTCAGGCTCAAACATCCAAGACTCCCGAATGGAGACGAACTGAGACGACAGAAGTGTAATGAATGGTTGAGCGTTCACGCCCTCTCCCTAACCCTCTCCCAAAGGGAGAGGGAGAAAAAGATACTCGATTTGATCCCAACCAGGTTCACTTTCCCAGCAGCTTTACTTGTCCCAGTGTTGTAGTACAATGGTGCAACGATGTTTCAAGTCGACGCCAATCATCCGACTCCGCTTTACGCTCAACTGGAAAGGTCCATTCGCTTTGCAATTGCGACCGGGCGGCTGCGGATCGGCGACCAGTTGCCGACAGTGCGGCAGTTGGCGGTGGACTTGCGGATCAACGCAAATACAGTGGCCAAAGTCTATGCCGAGCTGGAGCGCGCCAGCGTGGTAGAGACACGCAGAGGCGTCGGGACATTCGTTAGTGCGCGACCGAACGAGGCTGCGAGCCGCCGCGATCGCGACCGGCACCTGCGCGAGTTGACGGATCATTTCATTACGGAAACACACACGCGCGGCTTTTCGATTGACGATGTGATTGAGCAGCTGGAAAGCAGCCGCAAAAAGTAGCGCAAGTCGTTAACTTGCGATCCGCTCATCAGGAAATCATCGCAAGTTAACAACTTGCGCGACAGGCACAAGAAGGAGATAGAGACGGTTATGGCTAACATTCAAAATTTTGAAACCAGGAGCAACTTGCCGGTCAATTCGCCCCGGGTTAACTTTGTCCAGGCGGTTGCGTTTCTGGCGCCGGCAGCGCTCGGCGCGCTCGCGACGCTCCTGACCCTCAATCCGGGTGGGGCGATCGTCGGAGTGTTGTTGGGATTGCTATTGGCCCAGTCACCGAAGATCGCGCGGCAATGGGAGCGCGCGGTAGTGCTGCGCCTGGGAAAGTTTGTCGGGCTGCGCGGTCCGGGCCTCTTCTGGATCATTCCGTTCGTCGATAACATTTCCACCTGGATCGATCAGCGCGTGATCACAACTGCTTTCGCGGCGGAAGAAACGTTGACCAGCGACACCGTGCCGGTAAATGTCGATGCGGTGTTGTTCTGGGTCGTTTACGATCCGGAAAAAGCCGCGCTCGAGGTGCAAAACTACCCCGCGGCGGTGAGCTGGGCCGCACAGACGGCGCTGCGCGACATCATCGGGCGCACTTCCTTGAGCGATCTGCTGCGCGGTCGCGAACGTATCGAAGAAGAATTGCAGAAGCTGATTGACGAACGCTCGAATCCGTGGGGCGTGACCGTGCAATCGGTTGAGATGCGGGATGTGATCATCCCCGCGGCGTTGCAGGACGCCATGTCGCGCGAGGCCCAGGCCGCGCGTGAGAAGGCGGCGCGCGTGATCCTGGCGCAAGCCGAAGTTGAAATCGCCGCGCAGTTCGACAAAGCATCAGAGTCGTATGTCAACAATCCTACCGCGATGCACCTGCGCGCGATGAACATGCTGTACGAAGGCTTGAAAGAAAAAGGCGCGCTGATGATCGTCCCGAGCAGTGCGGTGGAAACAATGGGAATGGGCGGGTTCATCGGAGCAGCGGCGCTGCGCCAACAGAAACTTACTGGTGGTGATGAGACGCCGGAGTAGCGAATGTCCTCGTGCCGTAGGCACGAAATATTTATAGCTTCGCGTATCACCTTGAACACCAAACCCGCCTGAGCGAAAGCCGCTTTCGCTCAGGCGGGTTAAGTCTTACTTGTTAGCACGGTTCTATAAACATTTCGCGCCTACGGCGCTTTGGAATCGCCCACTCTCGAAGGCTTCACTACTCTTGCGGCTCAATCTTAATCTTCATCGATCGCAGGACTCGCAGGTCTTCCTCGGTCAAGTCCAACGAGCCCTCGGCCTCGCTTCCGGTCTCGTTATGACTTTGAGGTCTTAGCCCAATCTCGAGTTTCAGGGTCAGCTCCATCTCGAATCCCGCTTCACGCAGCCGCTCAATCGCCGCTGCCACGCTCGTCGATCGTTGCACTGACTCGTTGATTGCGGTGCCGACTTCTTCCGCCAGCTTTTTCGTTTGCTCATCCATTTCCAAGCCTTAGTCCTGATGCAGGTAATGGCTAATCGTGATGCTAAGTCACACGAGCAACGCGGTCAAACCGCGGAGCAGCAGTGCCTGAGGGCGCCCTCCCTCACGGTCGGGCTTCGGACACCGTTAGCCACGGAGGCGTGTCAGAAGCCCGCGCGTCAGCAAGGGCGAGTTGCCACACCACTCTTAGGGAAATAAGAATCGCTGTGAGAGGCAAGAATTGCCGCGCTCGTATTCCGTGTGCTAGCCTTCGGGCGAATCGCCGGAGCGCGCCCGCAATGGCCGCACAATTCGATGGCTACGAAAACCAAAGCCGCCAATACTGAGCGTCGCGAGCACTTCAGGACTTCTTCAGGCATCGAGTTGCCCGTCGATTTCAATCCTTCAAACACCGAACCGCTTGAATACGATCGCGACCTCGGCGATCCGGGAGAGTTTCCGTATACCCGCGGCGTCAAGCGCAACCTGTACCGCGGGCGCCTTTGGACCATGCGCCAGTACGCGGGCTATGCCAGCGCCGCAGAATCAAACGCGCGTTACAAGTATCTGCTCTCGCAGGGCACGACCGGCTTATCGGTCGCGTTCGATCTGCCCACGCAAATTGGTCTGGACTCCGACGATCCATTGTCGGCCGGAGAAGTCGGCAAGGTCGGCGTGGCGATAGATTCGCTCGATGACATGCTCGCATTGTTCGAAGGAATTCCGCTCGGCGAAGTGTCGACTTCAATGACGATCAACGCGACGGCCGCGATTCTGCTCAGCCTGTATCTCGCGGTCGCGCGGAAGCAGGGCGTTGCCTTTGAAAAAGTCAGTGGCACGCTGCAGAACGATATTTTGAAAGAGTACATCGCGCGCGGCACCTATATTTTTCCACCCGCGCCATCGCTGCGTCTGATTACCGACACGTTTGCGTTCTGTGCGCGCGAAGTGCCGAACTGGAACACGATTTCGATCAGCGGCTATCACATTCGCGAAGCCGGATCGACCGCGGTGCAGGAAGTTGCGTTCACAATTGCCGACGCAATCGCCTATGTCGAAGCTGCGCTTAGTGCCGGCCTGGCGATCGACGACTTTGCGCCGCGCATCTCGTTCTTTTTCAATGCGCACAACAACCTGCTGGAAGAGATCGCGAAGTTTCGCGCGGCGCGACGTCTTTGGGCCCGCATCATGCGCGAGCGCTTTCACGCGCGCGACCCGCGCTCCTTGATGCTCCGCTTTCACACTCAGACAGCCGGATCGACCTTGACCGCTCAACAACCCGAAGTGAATGTGGTGCGCACCACAATTCAGGCGCTGGCGGCGGTGCTGGGCGGCACGCAATCTCTACACACGAACGCGATGGATGAAGCGCTGGCTTTGCCAACCGAAGACGCGGCGCGCGTGGCGCTACGGACCCAACAGGTAATTGCCTTCGAGTCGGGCGTGGCTGATACGGTCGATCCGCTGGCTGGTTCTTACGCGATTGAAGAGTTGACCAGAGAGATCGAACAACGCGTGGTGGCTTACCTCGACAAGATTGACGCGATTGGCGGCACCCTGCGCGCGATCGAGACAGGTTACATCCAGCGCGAGATCCAGAACGCAGCTTACGAGTATCAGCGCGCGATCGAGACTGATGACGCGATCGTTGTCGGCATGAATCGCTTTCAAAGCGACGAAGGACCACCCGTCAAGACGCTGCGGGTGGATCCGACGATCGAGCGTACCCAGGTCGAGCGTTTACGCGCTCTGCGCGAGCGTCGTGATTCGATCGCCGCAGAGACAGAGCTGGTGAAACTGGAGGAAGCCGCGCGGGGCACCGAAAACGTTCTGCCGCGAATCCTCGATTGTGTCCAGGCGTATGCGACCGTGGGGGAAATCAGTAATCGCCTGCGGAGTGTCTGGGGTGAATATCGCGAGGCGGTAACCGTGTAAGAATTTGCCCGACCGGTCCCGGACCGGCAATGCTGAGCCGGCCTTGAGAAGTTTTTCAAAGAACGGCCAACTGCCGTTTTAGCTGAACGATAAGGAATGGGGTTTCAAATGAATAAGATCACTGCTATTGCGCGATCCCTATTTGTGCCGGGCCTGGCGATCATTCTGTGCGGTTCGGCTATCGTCGTTAGTGCTCAACACGATTCCGGCGCCGGTGGTGGTACCACTGGAAATGCCGGCGCGGTGATGAAACTGCCCGCGAAAAGGGTAACGCGAACATCGGGTCCTGCGAAGCCTCGAACTGGAACGCGCCCGCCGCCCGCTAACAACTCCGGGCAGCTTGAAGACGCTCTGAGCCTCGCCGATGATGCACGCGGGGCCGGCCGTAACGAAGCGGCTGAGCGCGGCTATCTTTTGGCCGCTAAACTTGCCCCAACCGATCCGCGACCTTACCTTGGCCTGGGACATACCTACTACAACCAGAAGAAGTACTCCGAAGCCGAAAAATCGTATGCGCGTGCGGCGAGCCTAAGTAAAGGTGACAGCGAACCCTATGCGCGCCTGGCTTTTACTTATACCGAGTTGCAGCGCCTCGATGACGCCCTGGCGATGGCGCGGCGCGCGGTCGCGGCGCAACCTGATAACTATTACGGCTATCTCGCGGTGGGTTATGTTCTTTCCTTGCGTCACAACTATCCCGAAGCGGAGAGTGCGTACCGCAAGGCGGTGTCGCTCGCGCCGCAGCCACTCATCGTGCTGCAACAGGAGTTAGTGCGAATTCTGAGCGAGCAACGACGCTATACCGAGGCCACAACCGAAGCAAAGAAGGCGATCGACATTGATCCGAAAGATTTTTCCGCGCGGTTCAGCTATGCGGTCATGCTGCAAAAGCTAGGTCAACTACTCCCATCGGCGCAACAGTACATCGAAGCCATCAAGTTGAATCCAAAAGATGGCGCGCCGCACTCGAACATAGGTTTGATCTATTACATGACTGAAGACTTTAGCGCCGCGCGCGAGCACTGGAGCTCGGCGGTTACCCTTGGGTCGACCTATGACCCGGATCGGATCGGCTTGCTGATCCTCGACGGGCATTTCACCGAAGCCCGGGCCCAGCTTGAAGAGTACACGCGAAAAAGTGGAGACGATGAGGATGGCTGGTTAATGCTCGGCGACGTTTATCGTGTGCTCGGCGATGATTCTCGCGCGCGGGTAACTGACGCGCGGGCAGCTCAGATCGCTCCCGAGTACGTGGGATTGCGGCGTCCTGATCTTCACAAACTGAGCCAGAAAGGTTGGGGCTCGCGGCCCTGATCCGGCGCGGCAGGCAAACGATCCACTAAATCACACGAAGCAACGCTAAGCAGTCTTTGTGTAATTCGTGTTACTTCGTGGATCGTTTTTCACCAACTGAACTGAACGCGTACTGTGTGTTAGGCGATCAAACGAGCAGTGAAAAATGTGGGTCGTTCTTTTTCCTTTTGTCATCCTGACCGTAGTCATTGGGCTATTCGTCGTCATCGGGGTCTACTCGTGGCAGAAAGAGAAGGAACGAACTCGGCAGTTACAACTCACGGCGTCTCAACTTGGCTGGAGCTTTGCGGCGAGCGCGCCGCTCGGCATGATCGCCGGGCTCGAACGCTTTGACCTCTTCAATAGCGGCCAGGGCAGACGAATCACGAACTTCATTTACGGCGAGGCGAGCGGCATCAAGGCGGCAGTCTTTGATTATGCCTACACCACGGGCTCCGGCAAGAATCGCCAGACGCATTACCAATCGGTCGTCTACCTGGAGCCTAATTATTTGAGCTTGCCGTACTTTTCTTTGCGGCCGGAAGGCCTGCTCTACAAAATTTTCACTGCGTTTGGTTATCAGGACATCGACTTTGGACAGCGACCTGAGTTTTCAAAGCAATACATCCTGCGCGGGCCGGACGAGCCGGCGATTCGCCGGACATTCAATGACGGGCTGCTCTCTTTTTATGAAGCTTATCCGGGAACGTGCACGGACGGGGGAGGGAACCAGCTCTTCGTCTACCGCAGTGGTTACCGTTTCCAGCCGCAGGAGATTCAGTCGTATGTTGGGTTGGGTTTGAAGGTGTTGAATTTGTTTCCGCGCTATTCGTAGTCCCTGAAGCGACAATTAGCTAAGGAGGTTCTAATGCGGACGCCGACCTTATCGAAGCTGTCGATGACATTAGTCGTTGGCGTAATGTTTTGTGTTCAGAACCATGCGAACGCTCAGCCGAACTGGCAAAGATTCAGGGTCGTCAAAGAGGGTTTCTCGGTTCTGCTTCCCAAGTTGCCGACCGTGGTGTCCCGAGGGCAGTACGGCACGACTCCGGTTAGGGACGCGCGAATCTATGCCGCGTACCATGACGGAGTCGGCTACTTTGTGATCTATTTTGATAATCCGAAGAATGAACACCAGCTCGAATACTTCTTCGACGAGCAATTAGCCAAAAACGAGTTACGCAACACCGAGATAGTCACTAAGACCGGAACAATCGAAGCGCGCTTCCCGGGAGTTCAATATTCGTTCAAGAAATATGATTACCGGAAGACTTTTGACTACCCGGGTGTCGCCAGATTTTATGCCGCAAAGAATCGAACCCTGGCGCTACTGGCTATCGGCAAAGGCGAGAGCGATGCATCGGTGAGCGAGTTTCTGCGATCGCTCGAACTAAGCGACAAGCCGGCCGGGACTGACATCGGCAACGGCGGGAGCAATTCGTCCGACACTAAAGAGGATACTGACTTACCGGTTGTACCGGTGACC
Organism: Blastocatellia bacterium; assembly: GCA_003168335.1. Taxonomy (GTDB): domain Bacteria; phylum Acidobacteriota; class Blastocatellia; order Pyrinomonadales; family Pyrinomonadaceae; genus UBA11740. The sequence continues at coordinate 212,379 of PMSM01000013.1, forward strand.
GAGGTTTCGCGCAAGGCAATGATCTTGATCAAGCCCGCGCCTCACTACACCGAGGACGCGCGCCAAAAGAAACTACGCGGCAATGTTGTTTTGAGGGCAGTGCTGTCAGTATCAGGCAAGCTGACTAATATCCAGGTAGTCTCAGGTGTGCCAGAGCTAGCCCAGAGCAGCATCGACGCCGCCGGCAAGATGTTCTTTATCCCCGCCGTGAAAGATGGGCGCTTTGTGTCTACACCGGTTGAGCTTCAATACAACTTCAATATTTATTGATATGGTTTCCGTCGCTGGCTAACTATCGCCTTCCGCCGCGCAGCAGAAATCCCAAAACGACACCTGCAAATGCGGAAATCAAGATTGCGTGGCCCGGGTTCTTGCGGGCGTAGGCCTTTGCTTCATCGGCGATCTCGCCGATATCTTTGTTCTGCAAGTCTTTGATCTTTTCGCCCACGACGCCCATTCTGTCGCTCACAAAATCACCGGCTCGCGACGCGACGTCGACGATCTTTCGTCCATATTCCTGAGTAGTCTCTGCAAGTTCTGACATGTTTAATTCTCTCCCGTGGATAATCGGCGTATTCGACGCCTGCTGACCATTTCCAGTTGCTTCCGTCATTTCTTTTACTCCCCCGAGTTTCGGTTATTGACCAAACTCTTCATACGAGAAAGAGTCGCGTTCGGTTGCGGAAATAAAAGCCGGCTATTGCCGGGAGCGCGGACGTCTCCCGCCGGAGCGAGCGCAGCTCGGTCCGCTTGCTCCCCTTAACGTTTGGTGGAGCACCTGCCGCCCAACACCTGTTCGCGCTGCGCGCTCAGTGCGGACGGGACGTCCGCGCTCCCAGCACCAGGTGTCCGCGCTCCCAGCACCAGGTGTCCGCGCTCCCAGCACCGCGCTCACCGACTGGCTTGACTTTGTTCCCTGACTGATGGTAAGTGAGTACTTACTTTGCACGAATCGAGACCAAAACAACCTGCGAATTGCAAATAAAAAACTTGTGACCAGCAACGGCGCCAGCGCTAACGGCGCGCGGATGGCCGGAGAGGAGCGCCGTCTGCAAATCGTGCGGGTGGCGATGCGACTGTTTTCGCAGCGCGGCTTTCGCGGTACGACCACGAAGGAAATTGCCGTCGCGGCCGCAGTCTCAGAGGCAATGGTATTTCGCCACTTCGCTACCAAAGAAGAACTGTATAGCGCGATCCTGGATTACAAGGCCTGTCTGCACGACTCGCTGGATCCGCAGCAGATCGTGGCCGAAGCGATTGCCCGAAAAGATGACCGCGCCGTTTTCGAAGGGCTCGCGCTCGACGCTCTTACGCAACACGACGGCGATCCGGAATTCCAACGGCTGCTGCTCTACTCAGCTTTGGAACAGCACGAACTGGCGCACATGTTCTGGGAAAAGTTCGTGCGCCGTGTCTATCGTTCGCTGGGGAATTATATCGGCGATCGGCAGCGCGAAGGAGCAATCATTAACATTGAGCCGGCCGTGGTGGTACGCGCCTTTATCGGTATGGTTATGCACCATTCGTTGAACAACAATTTGTGGGACCGCAAGCGGAGCCTGCTGAAAATTTCGAATGAAGTTGCGGCGCGCGAGTTCGCCAACATCCTGCTGCACGGCGTGGCCACCGGTAGCAGACGACCGGCGGACGCGCCGCATACCAAATCAAGATCGGCCGGCAAAGGCGAAGCGGGAAAGCCGGCAAACGGGCGGCGCGACGGCCTCAAGATGAACACGATTGGCGGAAACATGATCAAACAGAATTCAAAGAGAAAGAGATCGGGTAAATGACTCTTCCAGGACCGCTCAAACTCGCCCTTTTGGTTTTATTGACCGCCACTGTGGGCACGGGCTTGATTGCCTGCAACCGTTCTAAAGGACAGAACAACAATACGAGTGCATCCGCCAGTCCGACGCCGGCATCGATTACCGTCAGCACGGCGCCGGCCATCACGCGACAACTGCCCCGGTTCTTCGAAGCCAGCGGCAGCCTGGCCCCGAATGAGCAGAGTGACGTGGCCGCGGAAACGTCGGGCAAAGTCGCCGCAGTCGGCGTCGATATGGGCAGTTCAGTGCGGCGCGGACAGATGATCGTCAAGCTCGATGACGCGGACTTTCGAATCAAGATTCAGCAGGCGCAGGCCCAACTCGATCAGGCAAAGGCGACGCTGCGTCAGAACGAAGCAAAGATCGGTTTGCGGCCCGGGCAGAAGTTCAATCCGGAAAATGTTCCCGAGGTCGCCGGAGCGCGCGAGGCGCTTGATCTGGCCGAGAAGAATTTGCGGCGCTATGAAAAACTCGTTGAGACCGGCGACATTTCGCGGGCCGCTTATGACCAGCAGAAATCGCAGCGCGATCAGCTGGCTGAACAATATCAGGCGTTGATTCACCAGGCCCAGCAAAACTATGCCGCGGTCGCGAACGCGCAAGCCGCGGTCGATGCCGCGGTAACCCAGGTGTCACTCGCGAAACGGAATCTCGGTTACACCGTCGTGGTTTCGCCGATGGCCGGATATGTCTCGGATCGCCCGGCGGACGTTGGTGAATATGTTTCGCCGCAACAAAAGGTCGCCACCGTGGTCAATCTGAATCCGTTGCGCGTGCGCATAGACATTCCGGAGCAGGCAATTTCACAGATTCACGTGGGCGAAAGTGTTTCAGTGACCGTGGCGGCGTATCCGGATCGAAGTTTTTCCGGCCGCGTAGCGCGGGTTTCGCCCAGCGTCACCACCGCTTCGCGGACGCTGACCGTTGAAGCGGATGTCGAAAATCCCAAAGCCGAATTGAAGCCGGGACAGTTTGCCACGGTGCGCATCCTGCTGCCGCAGACCGAAGCAGCGGTGCTGGTCTCGCAGCGATCGCTGCGCGCGATTTCGGGCTCGACCTATGTGTTTGTGATCAAGAACGGCCATGCTGAGCAACGTTTAGTGCAGTCTGGTCAGACTGAGGGCGACCTGGTTGAACTTAAGAGCGGGGTCGCGGCCGATGAGGTGGTGGCTACCAGCAACGTGGATCAATTGAGTGATGGAGTAGCGGTGAAGCAATAGGGTACAACACCGCTCGCGGTACCGAGCGGGTAGGTAAAGAAGGGCTGGCAGGATGCCGGCAATCCGCAGGCAGGATACCTGCGTTCCCGGGGATCGATCATGCAAAAACTTGCTGAAATCTGTGTTCGTCGTCCGGTGTTCGCGACCATGCTCATCCTGAGCATTACGGTTGTGGGCCTTTTTTCTTTTAGATCTCTCGGCGTCGATCTGTTTCCGAAGATCGATCTGCCGACGATCACGATCACGGTCGTCAATCCGGGCGCGTCGCCGCAGGAAATCGAGACCGAGATTACCGACAAGATCGAGGGCGCGGTCAACACCATCAGCGGCATCGATGAGCTGCGCTCGACTTCGGTCGAAGGCGTCTCGCAGGTCTTCGTCAATTTCGTGCTCGAAAAGAACGCCGACGTGGCGGCGTCGGAGGTGCGCAACAAAGTTGACCTGATCGTCAACGATCTGCCCGAAACCGCGGAAGTTCCCGTGGTGCAAAAACTGGACACCGACGCGACGCCCGTCTTGCGCATAGCGGTCTCAGCCCCGCGCAGCTTGCGCGAGGTCACCGACATCGCCGACAAGCAGATCAAGCGCATGATCGAATCGATCGATGGAGTCGGCAACGTGGAAATCGTCGGCGGCCGGCTGCGTGAAGTGGAAGTCTGGGTCGATCCGGATAAGATGCGCGCCTTCAATATTACGGCGGCTGACGTGGCCACTGCGGTAAAGCTGCAAAACATGGAATTGCCTGGCGGTCGGGTTGAAGCAGGCCAGCGCGAGTTCACCGTGCGCACGATGGGACGCATTCCTGATCCGGCGCAATTCAACAACCTGGTGGTCTCCACCAAGGGACCTTATGCGGTCAAGATCAGCGACATCGGGTATGTCGAAGACGGGGCGGAAGAGCAGCGCACCGAAGCGCGTTTGAATGGTCAGCCGGCGGTCACCCTGGTGGTTTCGAAGCAATCCGGACAAAACACTGTGGCGGTCGCTGACGCCGTCAAGGAGCGTCTGGAAGAACTGAAGCTGACGTTGCCGCCCGATGTGAAAACCCAAATTGTTGGGGACCAGACGATCTTTATCAAAGCCGCGCTGCACGCGATTAACCTTCACCTGATTGAGGGCAGTATCCTCGCGGCCATCGTCGTCTTCGTCTTTCTCTGGAACTTCCGGGCGACGTTCATCGCGGCCATCGCCATTCCTACTTCGATCGTTGCGACCTTTGGGCTGATGGCGGCGATGGGCTTTACGCTGAACCAAATCACGATGCTGGCGCTGACCTTGATGGTCGGCATCGTGATCGACGATGCCGTGGTAGTGCTCGAAAATATTTTCCGCTTCGTCGAAGAAAAAGGGATGCCGCCGTTTCAGGCGGCCATCGAAGGCACTCGCGAAATCGGAATGGCTGTCACGGCTACGACGCTATCGCTGCTGGCGGTGTTTCTGCCCGTCGGGTTCATGGCTGGTATCGTGGGCCGTTTCATGTCGTCGTTTGGCTTCACTTCAGCGTTTGCAATCGCGGTCTCGCTGCTGGTGTCGTTTACGCTGACACCGATGCTGGCGGCGCGCATGATCAAGCGAAAGAATACCGGCGCCGCAAAAGGGCCGGGCAAAGAAACCAGCGCTTCGCCCGAGAGTGCCAAGCGCAGTTCACTCGCCGAGTTCAAGGACAAGTATGTTCAGGCGCAGTCAAAGGAGTCGCGCTTCTATCGTCCCATCGATCGCACCTACACCTGGATGCTCAGGTGGTCTATGGGTCATCGTTGGGCGATCGTTCTGTTGTCGGTGCTGGTGATTGTCAGCACCGTGCCGCTTTTCATGCTCGTGGGCAAGAACTTTCTGCCGGTTGACGATCAGGCGCAATTCGAAATCAACGTCCGCGCGCCCGAAGGCGCCACGCTGTCTTCGACTTCGGGCCTGGCCGAGCGGATGGCCGCGGACGTCCGAAAACTTCCCGGCGTTACCGATACGCTGGTAACAATTGGCAGTGGCCAACAACAAATCGTCAATCTCGCGAACATCTACGTCAAGATGTCGCCGATTGAAGAGCGGAGCGTCTCGCAACAGGATCTGATGACTCGTGCGCGTAACGAGATTTTGGGTAAGTACCTGAAGGAGTATCCCAATCAGTTGCGCACCAGCGTTAATCCAGTGGCCGCGATTTCCGGCGGCGGACAGCGCAATGCGGACATTAATTTTGTGGTTAGTGGACCGGATCTCGACAAGCTGACGAAGTATTCAGATAACCTGATCGGCAAGCTCAAGACGCTCCCCGATGTCGTGGACATTGATTCGACGCTGATCACCGGAAAGCCTGAGTTGCGCGTGGTTATCGATCGGGCGCGCGCGGCCGACCTGGGCGTGCGGGTGGGCGATGTGGCGCAGGCACTCAACACTCTGGTCGCCGGGCAAAAGGTCTCGACCTTCAATGCCGGCACCGATCAATACAACGTGCGCCTGCGCGCGATGGGAGAGTTTCGCGCCAACGCTGAGGGTTTGAAGCGAATGCTGGTAGCTTCGCAAAAGATCGGCTGGGTTAGTCTCGACAATCTGGTGCGGGTGGAGGAAGGCACTGGACCATCTTCGATCGATCGATACAACCGTCAGCGTCAGGTAATGCTGGTCGCAAACGTGAAGCCGGGCGGGTCGCAGGCGGCGGTAATTGCCAAGCTGACCGAATTTGCCAAAGCAGAGAACATGGACAGCTCTTATCGCATGTTCCTGGCGGGGCGCACTCGGGAACTGGCCCGCACCGGCCAGTACTTCCTGCTGGCGATCGTGCTATCGTTCGTCTTTATGTACATGGTTCTGGCGGCGCAGTTCGAATCTTTCATTCATCCAATCACGATCCTCCTGACCTTGCCGCTCGCGATTCCGTTCGGGATCCTGGCGTTGCTGGTGACGGGCCAGACCGTGAACATTTTCTCGGGCCTGGGCCTTTTGCTCTTGTTTGGCGTGGTGAAGAAGAACGCCATTCTGCAAATCGATCACACCAACGGATTGCGCCGGCAAGGCATGGAGCGCGCCGACGCAATCGTTCAGGCGAATCGCGATCGCCTGCGGCCGATCTTGATGACCACCATCGCGCTGGTGGCCGGGATGACGCCGCTGGTGCTGTCCAGTGGACCAGGCGCCGGGACCAACCGATCGATTGGCGTGCTGGTGATTGGTGGCCAGTCATTGTGCCTGCTGCTGACCCTGCTGGCGGTGCCCGTGTTCTATTCGCTGTTCGATGATCTGGCGCGCAGCCATATCTGGTCGCGCATAGGGCGATTGATTAATGGAATCTTCGGGCGCGCGCGACGAGGCGCAGCGACTGCGGCTGCTTCTTTGTTAGGTCCCATGTTCAAGCTTCTCCTGGTTGCCGCAGCGGTGATTCTTCTGGTTCCGCATCGGACGCCGGCCCAGGATCCGACACCGTCTCCCAGTCCCTCGCCCATGGTATCTGCGCAAGAAAGTCTCAAGGTGCCTGCCGTGGCGATAGACTATCGCGCGAATGCCAACGAACCTCTGCCCTCGCTCACCCGTGTGGGCGTGGACACGAACGAGCAACAGCCGATGACGCTGCGCGAAGCGATCGCGTTGGCCCTGACCAACAATAAGGACATCGAAGTCGCGCGCGACAACGTTAAGATCGCCGAATACGATCTACTATCGGCTCACGGCGCATATGACCCGAGGTTAAGCGCGCAGAGTTACTACGAAAGGATCATTACGCCGGCCACGAGTTTCCTCAGCGGCGCGGCCACGGTTGAGACCTCGGACTTTACCGGCACCGCCCGTTTGGAAGGACTGGCGCCAAGATGGGGGGGGAACTATCACATTGACTTCTCTTCGGTTCGGCAAACCAGCAATAGTCAGTTTTCGGTTCTCAACCCGCAGTATCCGACCGCACTTACGTTTAGTTTCAGTCAGCCGTTAGTGCGCGGCCTGCGATTTGACTTGCCGCGGCGGCAGATCGAAGTAGCAAAGAAAAATCTTTCGCTCACGGATGCCCAGTTTCGCCAGCGGGCGATTGAAGTAATTACGAGCGTCCAGCGATCTTACTGGGACCTGGTATTTGCGTTGCGCAATTTGCAGATTCAGCGCGATTCGCTCAACGACTCGCGGACGCAACTCGCACACAACCGCCGCATGGTTGCCGAAGGGTCGCTGGCGCCAATCGACGTGGTGGCGGCAGAAACGCAGGTAGCGAATTTCGAACAGGCTGAATTCAGCGCGCTCGAAGACGTGACCCGGGCTGAGAACAATCTCAAGAACATGATTGCCGAGAATCAGCGGGCGAAGCTGTGGAACGTGTCACTCATTCCAACGGATCAAGTTGATTTGAACCTGCCGCAAGTCTCTCTGCCGGACGCGATGAATGCCGCCCTGCAAAATCGGCAGGAGTTAAGACAATCGGATCTGGCGCGCGAGATTAATCTGCTGGATCAGAAACTTTATCGGGATCAAAAGAAGCCCGAGATAGATCTGGTAGGCAGTTACGGAATCGTAGGCAACGCCGGCACTTTGACTACGACGACCAATCCGTTGACTGCCAGCAGCGATCAGGTTCGGGCACGCGTTAATGAGTTGTCCGTGCTCGCGGGTTTGCAGTCGCTGCCACCGGTGGTGACGACGCCAATCAGCGGGGACCTGTTCGGCGGCTACGGGCAATCACTCTGGAATCTCGGCTCAAACCAGTTCAATAATTTCCGGGTGGGCGTGGCCATCAGCCTGCCGCTGCATAACCGCACCGCTGAAGGACAGCTTGGCCACTCGCTGGTCGAAGGAAAGCGGATCGCCACGCAACGCGAGCAACTCGAACAACTGATCCAGGTCGAAGTGCGCAACGCTCTCCAGGCGCTGGCGACTGCCGCCGCGCGTTTGCGCTCAGCGGCAATCGGCCGCTCGACCGCCGAGCAACAGTACGATAGCGAGAAACGGAAGCTGGACGTAGGCCAGTCAACCGTTTTCCTGGTGCTCGAACGGCAGACGGCGTTGGCCACGGCGCGGGGAAGCGAGCTGCGCGCGCAGACCGACCTCAACAAAGCAATTGCTGAATTGCAGCGAGCGACGGGGAATTCGCTCTCCGCGAATAATGTCAGCGTGAGCGTGCGTTGAATCTGGCGCGCTCCAATCTCGGAAATCACACTGTGACAGTCAAAGCAGATCAAATTTTTTCGCGAGGTTTGTAGATGTCTATCAAGTCCGATAAGTGGATTCGGCGCATGGCGCAAGAGCACGCCATGATTGAGCCCTTTGAGCCGCATCAGGTCAAAGAGGTTGATGGCCGGCGGGTCGTATCGTACGGCACTTCGAGCTACGGCTACGATGTGCGTTGCGCTGATGAATTCAAGTTATTCACAAACGTGTACAGCGCCATCGTCGATCCCAAGAAGTTTGATGATAAAAGTTTTGTCGACATCAAGGGCGATCACGTCATCATTCCACCCAACAGCTTTGCCCTCGCGCGCACGGTGGAATACTTCCGCATACCGCGGAATGTCATGACGATTTGTTTGGGAAAAAGCACGTACGCGAGATGCGGAATAATCGTCAACGTCACCCCATTCGAACCCGAGTGGGAAGGATATGTGACGCTTGAATTCTCTAACACCACGCCGATGCCGGCCAAGATTTATGCGAACGAAGGAGTGGCCCAGGTTCTGTTCTTTGAAGCCGACGAGGTCTGCGAAGTCTCATATAAAGATCGCGGCGGGAAATACCAGGGTCAGCAGGGGGTCACGCCTCCAAAGTTGTAACTTCAGTTTGTCGAACAGTTTAGAAGCGGGCTACCGCCCGCTCGGTCGGGCATTAGCCCGACTCTAAACAAACTCGCAGGACCGATGCCAATGGAACCAGAGATCGAACTCCTCAACTTCAAGCAGTTGGACCCGCGCGCAACGTTGCCAACGCGCGGCAGTTCGGCGGCGGCGGGATTGGATCTCTATTCGATCGAGGCCGTTAGTTTAGAGCCGGGACAGCGGGCGATAGCCCGAACCGGTTTAGCGGTCGCTATCCCCGCAGGCTGCTACGGACGGCTGGCGCCGCGATCCGGTCTGGCCACAAAGAAGGGTCTTGACGTACTCGCTGGGGTGATCGATGCCGATTATCGTGGCGAGATCGGATGTCTCCTGCACAACACCGGCGAAGAGAAAATTGAGCTGGCAGAGAACAGCAAGATCTGCCAATTGATAATCGAGAGAATAGTCACCCCGCAGGCTGTCTGGGCCGATGATCTTGGTGATACGGAACGCGGCCCGGGAGGCTTTGGCTCGACTGGATAGATTGGCTCGACTGGATAGAAAAGAGTAGCCGCGAGTTTGAACACTACTCGTTTTGCATCGCCCGTCGCAGCGCGGCCGGAATGCCGGCTCCGCCTTCGCTCCAGGTCTTGAACCCCCCGCGAAAATCTTCCGACTTAATCGCAACGTGAATCTTGTCAGCGCCGAGATCGAGCGCCAGTATTGATTCTTCGATGGTGCACTCATGCGCCATGCAACCGTGGATGATCAGAAATCCGCCATCATTCACGATCGCCATCTCTGTTTGCAGGCGATCGAAAAAGAGTTTGTAATTCGCGCCGAGCAGTCTGTGGAGACGCGTCTTCAAACCTGGTTCGCGGCGAAACATCTCGCTTGGATATTTGCCGGCATACCGAGCCAGGCCGCTATTGTTGTCATCGCTTCGTGGGCTGTCTGAACCCTCCGACACCACGTTAATAATCACGGTGAAGCTGCCGCTCCAGGCATTGGCCATGCTGCTTTCGGTAACCCTGATGCGATAGTCGCCGGCGACGGGCAGAATTCCATCGAAGACCACGCCGCCAGGCGCGCCATCCTGCTGGCCGTTTGGGAACATCACCGTGCCTCGAGTCGCGCCGCGACCGCGAATGTCGACGCGCATGTGTTGGCCGGCCTTCGCGCGCAGCACAAAAACTGCTTCATCACGAATACCCCGAAGATATCCAGTCACGCGCGCCTCGGTGGCGCCGCGCGCAAAGTAAATTCGCTGGGGCGCCTTCTGGGCCGAGGCTGATGAAATAAGAAAGACGGCCGTGATAATCGCCGCCGAAGACCAGTTGAGCATTCTCGTTTTGTGGTTCATGAATCGCTTCCTTGAGGCACTGGAACTTTCTTATTCGCGTTGTCCAGTCGCCGGTTTCTGCCGTTGTTTGTAAAACTTATCGATGTATCTTTTCATTCCCACCTGCGTCCAGCTCAGGCCGCAGCTCTCGGCTTCCTTCTTCGCCCGGGCCGCGGTCCAGCCATCGTGCGTGATGCGATAGCAGGCGATGATTGTGCCGGTGCGATCTTCGCCATGCCGGCAGTGAACAAAGACCGGTTGATTATCAGGGGCATTGATGATGTCGAGCACCTGCTGAACGTCTTTATCTTTCGGTGCCGAGAAGCCAGGCAAAGGGACACTGTAATAGCGCAGTCCCAGCGCTCGAGCTGCTTCGCCCTCCGCTCGCGTTCGAGCGTCCTCGCGGCGCAGGTTCACGATCGTTTTGATCCCGATCGCTTTCAGTCTTTGCAGACCGCCCGCTATTGGTTGCGCGCCACGATCAAGCTGAGAGTTGACCTGATGGAAGTTTGGTAGCTCGGCGTAGCGAACTTCCTGGGCGAGAGCGTTTAGGGTAAGCGCGAGCACCAGCACGCTCGCCGTCAATCCGCATCTGGCCTTGAGGTTTCTCATAATGCGGCGCAATAGGCCGTGATTCGTTAGGGGCTACTTCTTACTTATCACGACTCGCTGAATCGTCGGGGGCAGCTCGTGCCATTCGCTATGCGCAAAGCCGGCGTGGCGAAGCATTGCCTCGAGCTCGGCAAAAGTGTACGCATCGCCGGCGGGCGTGCCCCCAAGCATCGTGAGACTGAAAGCCGCGGCTTGTGGCGGCGACACTCGATCAGGATTAGGAATGAACTCGAGCGTTACGGCTCGGCCGCCGTCGGCCAGCGCGCCGTGGACTTTCCGCAACAGGCCTTCGCAAGTTTGCGGATCGAAGTGATGAAGGAAATTCGTCAACAGGACCAGGTCATAGCCGGCGCCGTAATCAACGTCAAAAGCGCTGCCGGGAATGGTGTGATAACGGTCCGAGACGCCGGCGGCTTGAGCATTTTCTTTCGCGACCTCCAGCACCTTGGACCAATCGACGGCGGTCACTTCCGCCCTGGGGTTCCGCTGCGCGAACGCCAGGCCGTACAAGCCATGGCCGGCAGCGATGTCCAGGATTCTGAGCTTTTCATTTGCGTTCGGATCCACGAGCGGAGCCAGCAGTTGCGACGGCAGTGCCATCATTGGCGCCATGGCGCGCGCGAACTTTACCCAGACCGGATGGTCGGGAGCAACTGTAGCTTCTTCGGAAATTGAACCACCCTTCTTCACTACGGCGGTCAAATCCTTGAAATTATCAGTCAGCATCGGCGACAACATGAATTCGATCACCATGCCCATATACGCCGGCGAATTCTGATCGAGAAACATCGCAGAGTCAGGCGTCAAGCCGTAGTTGCCATCCTGCTTAGTCAGAAAACCGATGATGACCAGATAGTCGCAAAGAATTCGCGTGCCTCGCTCAGATGCGCCGGCGGCGCCAGCGATCTCTTTGGCTGATGTGTTTCCTCGCGCAATCGCGGTGAACAAGCTGAGTTCGATTGCGGCTTTGATGGCCTCAGTTCGTTGGTGCGCGTTGATGGTGTCGAATAAAAGCGCGGGTGTCGGTTGACTTGCAGTTTGTGTCTCCGGATTCATTTCTCGCTTGCTTCCCTTTACAAAGAATTATTCTGCTGTCTGCAAAAACATGGTCTTTCGTGTTGTGTGGGCAAGAAGCCTACGCAAGACGGAAGGAAAAGTCTAACTACACATTTTCCCAGCCTGACCCGAAAAGATAATTAGTTAAGTTTCAATGCCGCCGGTTTTGAGAGGCCTTCGATTGTCAATACCAAACCTCGGGGAGGGGACACCGGCACCTTCTCGGGTGCGAGAAAAATGATGAAGCCCTGTCGCCGGCCTTCGCTATGCGTCAGCGGGGTTTTCAAATCCAGTTCGTAAGCGCTAAATTCCTGCTCGAAGGTTTTGCGAGAGGTCGGGTTGTAAACGAATACGCCGTTAGCTTTCAAGATACGAGCGATCGCTTGCTTTGCGGGGACTGCTTTCCATTTAGTGCCCGTGGTGTCAGTCAGGTGAAAACGAACCTTCTTCATTTCGATTGCATCGCCGCTGTTGTGGTCAATCTCGACGCGCACCGGCAGGAGTCCAGCCAACTGCAGGTTTGCCTCAAATAATTCCTCACTCTCTTCGTCGGTAAGGAGGGGAGCCGCACGGAAGGAGAGCGAACCCAAGTTGACAGAGGCCGCTGTAGCCGGCATCAGCGGGAGTTCTGCCACCGGCTTCACCTTGAAAAGGGGGCCACTGCACGAACTCACGAACACGAGAGTAAGAGCAAACGCACATTTCACGATCCAGGCGGACCGAGCCGGAAAATGACCCGGTACTGGATTTCGCCTTGCTTTGCTTATCACCATCGCGCGCATCTTGCACGTCCGGCTGGTTGTCTGTCAATCAGGATTAGGATTCAAAAGGCGATTATCGCGCGGATGCGGAGACGGCCCGTTTCCCTGCGGCGGAAATGCGTGGATGGCTGCTTCAGTGTTGGAGTAGCACAAATCCCCGATCCCCGCACAGTACGAGTTGGGCGCACGTTACTCATGACGGTTTACGGGGTCCAGCTTTATCGCTTCTTGATGATTGATTTGCGACGAATTCTGATCGGCGCCCTGGCCCCAAGTAGCTGCTGGTGTCGATGGTTGATAATGTAACAGAGTCCTTGATGGGTCAGTCCCAACGTTCTCGCCGCCCGGGTAACACTTCCGCTTGCCTCATCGAGCGCGGCCTTGATCAACTCGCTCTCGCGATTGTGCACCTCTTGCTCAAACGACCCGCGCCTGACTCCATTCTCAGTCTTGCTGGTAGCCGTATTTGCGGTAGCTAAGCGAGCACATGAGCGAAGACGAGTCATGCTTTCCGCACTTAACTCGTTCCCCAGCCGACGGTCCGCTTCCTGGTACATGCTGCCGATTTCAGGCGGCGAGAGGAAGCTCTTCAACTCTTCGAGGATCGTGAGAAAAACCGCCCCGGAAAGTTGTACGTCGCCGGCCGTTTCCGCAATATGCGCCGCACGCTTCAAGGTACCGAGTGCCGACGGATAACGGCCCATGCGGGCTTGAGCTACGCCTTGTGTTTCCAGAGCATCCGCGAGCAGCGATTGCTCGTCGCCGTTTTCAAGCGCCGACGCGGATACGAAGGCGAGCTTTTCGGCGTCGATATAGCGCTGCTGGTCAATGAAGACGCGCGCCCGCGTGTCATTAACCTGAGCGGCGGTGCCAACGTCGCCCAACTCAGTGAAAGTACGACGGGCTCGCTCCAGATGGTCGAGCGCTGCGTCATAACGACCGAGATCGCGAAGAATGTTTCCGATATTGTTTTCGACGCGGGCGAAGTAGCGCTGGTGATTTGCCTGCTCAAAATGGACGCTTGCCGCGGTGTTCTCGATTAGGGCGCGATCCAGGTTGTCGGCCCCGCCCATCCTCCTGAGGATAAGTGCTCGTTGCATGTGATAGCAGCCATGGGCCGCGTCATCATCAACCTGATCCAATAGAGGCGCTGCCTGATCGAGAAGGGCGAGAGCGTCGCCGAAGCGATTCGAGGAGCACTCGACAGTAGTGCTGCGCGCCAGGATGCGAACCTTGTTCGCGGGGTCGGCGGCTTTCACGATAGCTTCGCGGAACCAAACGCGCGCCTCGTCCATGGCGCCTTCACGCCAGTAACAGAGGGCGAGATCGGACTGGGCTTCGGCGATCTTCTCTTGATCGCCGAGCGACTCAAAGGCACGGATGCTTTCGCTAATGAGGTCCTTGGCAAATCCCTGGGCGCCCGGAACCTGGCTCGAACTGCCCAGCCAACCTGAGAGCGCGCCCGCGCGCAATAACACCTCTGCCTGCTCCGTGGCTGGCAAGCCTTCGATCTCCGGACGGTTGCCGACACCACCCCATAATTCACCAAGAGCTTCGCGCGCGGCTTCATAGTTTCCCGCGCTCATTAGTTTCTTCGCTACCGCGCATCGTTGAGCCACGTCAGCGTTAACCCGGACCGGCTCTGGCAGTTTGGTTAAAGTTTTTGTCTCCATTTGACCTTCCTCAACTTAGAGTACCCCGCGAGTCAAGCAACCCGCTTTGCGCCCAGAACTGCTAGCAGTGCTATTATGCGCGCGCTCAATAACATCTGTCGGTCGCTGGGCGCCGTTAGGTCAGCGACCTTTCAATGAAAAGGACGAAAAACACAATGAAAGAACTTAGACGATTGGTCGCGATCTCCATTCTCATGGTCTCCCTGTCAGGCGTTGCCCTGGCGGACGGAGGAGACACCCAAGGTCCACCGCTCCCGCCACCGCCGCCGGCAGCGGAATGCACTGCGGACTGCTCGAACTCCGCCGTAACCTCCACGACACCAACGTCGGATGTGACCACCGACCTGGCAAACAACGTCATTACCTGGCTCGTGGAAGCCATCCTCTACTAGCCCAGGGCAAAGCCTGTCCTGGTAACCAATCGTCCCGATCTATCCGCCTCCAGCGCGGATCGCTATAGGTGTCTGAACGAACTTTTTCAGATCGGATCGAGTCCCTGAGCTTTCACCGGCGCGCATCGTACAACTAGTAGAGTTAGCAAAGCAATAGGGACATTTGCCACATCCCTTTGCAGGCCTTGATTTGAACTCCAGGAATCGCCACGCTTTTTGGTGCAGGCCTGAGGTAAGTATTGTTACTTCTAGAGTGCACACCCACAATGACTGTTATTTGTAAAAGGCAAATCGGGGAGATATTCCACCAAACAAATGGCGAATCCAAGAAAAGCCATGTCAGGTAGTTGCCGCCGGGATTCCGTCAGGGGCGATGTCGATGGCGGCGCCGATATGATGCAACTGACTAGCGTCGATCATATTCAACCCTCTTTCTTCGCGCACGGTCTTGAAGCCCGGCAGAATCTCGTCTACCGGTGCATTCATTACACCCTTGCTCCTCTTGTACCCGGTGAAATCGAGGTAGAGATGCTTGCGCATGAAACGATCAGGAACGCCGGCAAACCGGTATAGCGGGTATTTGATACCGTTGCCGAAAAGCTTGCGCCCAAGCAAGTAGTAATAGAGCGGCACCCCGAGCGAGAATTTCATCGATGCATTCGATTTCCCATGCCAGAAATGCAGGTTGTATTTCCAGCAGGTGTAGAAGAACTCCCACTGCAGGTCGGTCATCTCGATGAGCTTCGCGCTGTCCTTCTGCTGCATCCGCGTATTCTCGAGCGGAACGAAGAACGTTGGGACGAAGGTACCCTTGGCATCGCGCAGATCGTAAAGCAGGTTGAGCGACTCCCTGGTATCTGCATCAGTTTCTCCCGGCAGTCCGATGATGAAAGTGCAGAATGGGAACCAGTTGTGCTTGTTCAGGGTTTCCATGCCCTTGAGCACCACGTCGCGCCACTGATGGGCCTTATAAGGATACGCTTTGCCCTTCATGAAAATATCGAAGAGGCGCGCGCTGCCGGTTTCCAGTCCGATGATTGGATCCGTCATGCGGTGATCGGGATCCGTCGACTCTTTATGCTGCACATGCGAATAAGGCACAATCAAAGGGGTAAGTCGCTCGATGATAGTTGGATCCTTGACGACCGGCGCCATCGTGATATGCGACGTCTGCAGGGTTTCAATTCCGGGAACGCTCTTGACGCTCTTCAGCATAGTTTCGAGCGCTGGAATATTTGTTTCGAAGTTCGCTCCCTGCTCATAGAGGAACATGTCTTCGGTAGCGAGCAGGATCTCCGTGGCACCTTCACGCGCGTTGACGTGTACGCTTTCCATGATGTGCTCTAGCGGGAACGACCGTCCCACTTTTGTTGCCGGACCGCAGAACTGGCAACCGCGCCCGCACCCGCGAGTAATTTCGACCACACCAAATGTCGACCGATGCCGGACCACGGGGATTTCTTCCACGGTCGGCTGCATACTCTTTGGTACTTTGATGATGCGCTCGAGTGTGGGATCTCCGGCCATCATTCGCTTGAACATATCACTGAAGACTCGTTCAATCTCGCCGTCGATCAGGTAATCGACGTTGAATTCGTCCAGACGGTTTGCACGTTCCAGTTGCCACGCTCCCGGACCGCCGATGACTATTTTCGGTTGGAACTTCTTGATAACTGGATGCGTGACGATCTTTAGAAACTCAGCAGCATTTATAGGAATCAGGTTCTTACCGGCGATTTTTGAATAAACATCGGTGGCGTATGAGATGCCCAGCGGATTATGAGCGTGGATAGCGATTACTTTGGTCTCAGGCCCGACAAACTTCTCGAGGTTGTCCAGATAACAAACAACCACGTCTTCTTCCGAGTACTCGCGGAGCAGCAACGTCTCAACCATGCGCAGTCCATTGGGCACGTACTTGGCGCGCCCATCAGGCCATGATTCATTGATCAATGAGGTGGGATTTATCCACTTATGGCCGTACTTCGCCGGAATAGTTGCGGACAACATCTGTTGCCAGATGCTGTGCTTCCATTCACTCGCCTCACTTTGTGACGCGGTCAAAACGATTTTAGGTGAACCCAAAAGAGAGCCTCCTACTAAGCCGGTGAAGGAAAAGTCCTATCAAAAAGAGAGTCAGGCAAACTCGCAAACGGTGCTAACGGGGCGGATTCTAGCATCTGTGGCTCTGGCTGCCAAGCGTAATATCCAGTCTTTGGGTCTCTATTTTGCGCGGGAGTGAAATGTTTTGCATAAGAAGATTTGAGCCTTCCTTCGCGCGACGGATATGTACGCTCCCACACACCTGTGGTATAGTCCGCAAGAATCGACGAGCAGACTTGATATTTTGGATGGCTTTCTGGTAACTGCATCGCCCTATCCCGTCGCTTTAAGTGGCTTTATGAATTTGGTTTGAGCGATCAATCGGCCCACGTTCAGGGTCAGGAAACCGAAAAATGAAGATTCTATTGTACAACCCGGATAATGGCGTCACGAAAAACTTCATGCCGCACCTGTGGATGTTTCTGCTCAGGGCCCTCACGCCCCCAGGCCACGAAGTCGTACTGATTGACGGCAATGCGAAGCCACTGAGCGATCAGGAGCTGGTTCGCTTTATCCAGGAGCAGGAAATCGGGCTGGTGGGCATCGGGGCGATGACCCGCATGGTGCAGAAGGCCTACCGAGTGGCCGACGCGGTTCGCGCCGCGGGTGTGCCGGTCGTAATGGGCGGTCCGCATGTGACCGAACTCCCGGATGAAGCGCTGGGGCGAGACGGTGGACCAAAGCATGCAGATGCTGTCGCGCTCGGCGAGGCAGATGAGACTTGGCCGAAGATCGTCGAGGACGCCGCGCGCGGCCAGCTCAAAGAGATCTATGAGCCCGTCGACGAGTTGGGCAAGGAACAAAAACCGAGTCTGCAGCCTTATCCGGTTATCCCCTGGGACACTATCGACCTTGAACAGTTCAATTTCGTTCCCAAGATCGTTCGCCGCTTTACCCAGCGGTATGGAACCGGGGTCAGCTATTTCAATACCATTCCGATGGAATCGGGGCGTGGCTGTCCCTACGGCTGCGAGTTCTGCACCGTAACCGGATTCTTTGGTGATCAGATTCGTTTTCGCTCAAACGAAAGCGTAGTGAACGAATTGCTGCTGCTCAAAAAACGGGCTCAGAAAGATCGCGGCAAGATTTCAATCTTCTTCATTGATGACAACTTTGCGATCAATATCAAACGCACAAAGTCGCTGCTGCGCGATATCATCGCCGCCGATGCACAGTTGCCGTGGATAGCCCAGATCAGCGCTAACCTTCTTCGTGATGAAGAGCTGGTCGATCTCATGGCAGACTCTGGCTGTAAATGGGTCTTCATCGGCATGGAATCAATCGATCCGTTGAATCTCGCCGGTGTGAATAAGAGCTTCAATAAGCCCGCCGAGTACGCCCCGGTGCTCAATCGGCTGGCGCAGCGTAACATCTATGCGATCACGTCATTCATCTTCGGCCTGGACAACGATACCCCGGGCGTGGCTGACCGCACGCTGGAACAGATCGCAGATTGGCCGCCGGGAATGCCGGTCTTCAGCCCGCTCGTTCCACTTCCAGGCACGCCGACGTACAAGAAACTCGGAGCCGAAGGACGCCTGACGCGACCAAAACACTGGATGAGTTTTGCTCACAACCAAATGGCCCACACGCCACTTAAGATGAGTATTCCCGAGGCCCAGATCGAGCTGGACAGGGCATGGATGAAGTCCTACAGCCCGAAGAATAACGAGCGCGCCATCGATTGGTTCAAGGGGCAGTCGATCAATGATCAGATCATGCACATGATCATGCGCATGTTTTTCCGCGGCATTTATTTCCCGCAGCGGAATGCGCGTGTCTGGACCAAACTACTTGCCCAAAACCACCGGCCCATCCTGCGACTGGTTAAAGAGGGTTACGGAAAATACCGCGAACAGCGACGCGGCGCGTCTACGGTGCCGGCTGAGATTAGTTAGCGAAAACTTCCGGCGTTCGCCAGCTTCGATCTACTACTTTCCCTGCAGGACAAACGTGCGAGGTATTCTCTGTAGGTCCGTGCGTATCTCGAGCAGTTTCCAAACGCGCCGATCAATCAGGTGTTCCACCGCTGCGCTCTGTCCGAATCCGACTTCAAAAACAAGATGACCGCCTGAGCGCAGGAACGGCCGCGCCTCGCGCAGCAACCGGCGGATGACTGAGAGACCGTCTGAGCCGGCGGCGAGTGCCGCGCGTGGCTCATGGCTCACTTCGCGCTGGACGCTTTTTAATTCGTCGTCGGAAACGTAAGGTGGGTTAGACGCAATCAGGCCAAACGATCCGCTTGCCTCCAGGGCCGAGAAACAATCCGACTCGCGCAGTTCTAAACGATCTACGACGCCGTGGCGTTCGGCATTTCGTTGGGCGACCCGCAGGGCTGTTGGTGACAGGTCCGCGGCAATGGCGCGCGCCGCCGGCAGTTCGTGCAGCATTGAGATCGCTATGCAGCCGGAGCCGGTGCCGATGTCGGCGAAGTAGGGCTCCGGGTCATTATGCAGAAGTCCCAGGGATGCCTCAACAATCAATTCGGTTTCAGGTCGCGGGATCAGCACATCGGGGGTGACTTCAAAGTCGAGCTTGAAGAATTCCTGATGCCCGGTGATGTACTGCAAAGGCTCGCCACTGGCGCGGCGCTCAATCAAAGATCGGAAGGCTGCGCGCCCTTCAACAGTCAGCGAGTCGTCAGCATGCGCGATGACGAAGCTTCGATCGCGACCGACTACATGGGCCAGGAGCGAGCCCGCTTCCCGCCGCGGTTCCGCGACTGCGGCGTTTTGCAATCGTTGCGCACCCTCCAGAACGGCTCTTCCAATCGAAGTACTCATCTGCTTCTTGATCACTGGTCTTATTCTATATTACGCTTTGCTTCGAATCGTAGAATCAGGTTAGCGCGAGTTGTCGACTTGCGCGGGTTTGTGGGTGGAAATTTGCATGCCCGCGCGCCGTTCGCCGGAAGAAGACCGCGATTGAGACTTTACTTTGGTCAGCACGAAGCGAGTCTCGTTTCTTCCCGTACGGACGGCGGAACCTCCGGGCCCAAGGGTTCGGAGGTTCCGCAGTTCCGAAGGGCCGAGGTTTAACAATTTTTGACGCAAAGGAGAAGCACTCCTAAAACATGAGCGCACTCGCGAAAAGTCTTCTTCTCTTTGTGCTGAATTGGATCGATGCGCAACTGACGCTCTTCTGGGTCCGTTCAAACATCGCCAGCGAAGGCAATGATTTGATGAACCAACTGCTCAAGATTGGTGATGGTCCTTTCCTCCTGGTCAAACTGGCCATCGGGGGCTTTGCCGCGTATACCCTCTACCGCTGTGCGCATCTCCCGCTGGCTCGCCGCGGAATGCAACTGGTGCTGACCATCTACGTGGCGCTGATGGTGGTGCACGCCGCCACCGGCATGTCGGTCCTTGGCTGGTCTGAACCGCTGGCAATGGTGACCTACGTCACCAACATGCCCTACACACTGATCACCCTGTTCTCGTGAACGACCGCTCGTATTTGGAAAAGCACTCCGCCCCGTCATCTTTCAGTTTCAAATCAAGGTATTTTATCCTGGGTTCCGGGAACTTGGCCTACCCATCGCGCGTTTTGCAAATGCGGTTAACGCAACCGTAGACTAAGGCCGGTGCATCTCAGTCAGCACTTTTTGAAGGAGAATTTAATAAGCATGTACAGACTTTCAGGACGCCAGATTCTGGTTATCGCTCTAGGGTCGGCACTCTTCGCCGCTATTAGCGTCGCGGGATTTCAGGGATTGTGGGGACATTTCCAGCCCTTTGGTTCCGCCTCGATCTCGACGCCGGGTAATATTACCGAGCCTTCGCTGGCTTCGGACGAGCAGAACAACATAGAGGTTTATAAGGCGGCCTCGCCGGGGGTCGTTTATATCCAATCCACCGCGATGGTGCGTGATTTCTTTGGCATGTTCTCCCGGCCGGTAGAAGGCGCGGGCTCGGGTTCGATTATTGACGATCAGGGCGACATTCTGACCAATTTTCATGTGATCGCGGATGCCGAAAAGCTTACGGTCAGTTTCGGTAGCGGGAAGAACTATCCAGCTAAAGTCATCGGCAAAGATCCCGACACGGATCTCGCGGTGATTAGATTGTTGGAAACACCAAAGGAAGCTTTGACGATCGTGCCCATGGGGGATTCCGACAAATTGATCGTGGGACAGAAAGTCCTGGCGATCGGAAATCCGTTCGGCCTGGATCGCACACTTACGACCGGAGTCATCAGCGGTCTGCAGCGACCGATACGCGCGGAGAACGGAAGGCTGATCGAAGGCGCAATTCAAACCGATGCTTCGATCAATCCGGGCAACTCAGGCGGGCCCCTGCTCGATTCTCATGGCCGCATGATCGGGATCAACTCACAGATCGAATCGCCCTCTGGTGCGTCGGCGGGCGTAGGATTTGCGATTCCGATAAGTATCGCCAAACGAATTGTCCCCCAGCTTATTCGTGACGGCGAAATAAAACGGCCCAAGCTGGGAATTGTGCCCCGTGATGTCGAGTCCCTGGGCAATCAAGTGCAGTTGCCGGTTTCGTATGGTGTGTTGATTTGGAACGTCCAACCGGGTAGCGCCGCGGCCAACGCAGGTCTGCGCGGTTTGGTTCAGACTGAAAATGGAGACGTTGAACTGGGCGATATTATCGTCGCAGTGGACGGCGAAAAGGTCAGCAACAACGACGAGCTCTTTCGGATCCTGGACAAGCATCAACTTGGGGATACCGTGAACGTGGAGGTTTTTCGGAAGGGTCGCCGCACGAGTGTGCCGGTGCGACTGACCGAGCCGCCGCCAACTCGTCGCAACACGCGGGAATAGTTGTTGGAGTTGAGTTTTAAGAGAAAGCAAAAGCGCGCGTCGGCGAAAGTCGGCGCGCGTTTTCGTTTGGCAGTGCAATGCTTTGTGCCTTGCCAGAGTCAGCCCGGGGGCCAGGTCATCTCGCGGCCGCCCAGCACGTGCACGTGAAGGTGGAGAACGGACTGGCCCGCACCGCTCCCGGTGTTAATGACGGCGCGATAGCCCCCGCTCTCAGACAGTCCGTGTTCGTAGGCTACCCGAGCCGAAATGCGCAGCAGGTGACCGAGCAGAGATTCGTCTTTCGGTGACGCATCGTCGAGGGATTCCATGTGTTCGCGGGGAACGACGAGCAGGTGCGTGGGCGCTTGCGGATTAATGTCGCGAATGACGACGCAACGATTGTCTTGATAAATCACGTCGGCCGCAGCGCTGCCCGCTAGAATCTTACAAAAAAGGCAATCGGTCTCATTCATGGGCAAATAATACCACAGACCTCATCATCGTCTCAGTCACGTGAACCTAGTCTAGAGTTCAAGCTCCAGCTGGCCCTCTGGTCACCGCAACCTAAAGGTTGAACTCTAAACTAAATTTGTGTCTGCCTTCACGCGTCGTCTTCTTCTTCTTCTTCCTGAGACGGCAGCGGTGAAGTGACCGATTCACGCACGCGTTCAATGTCCGCGCCAACTTCCTTCAGCTTGGTTTCAATTTTTTCGTAGCCGCGATCGATGTGATAGACGCGATCGATTAAGGTCTCGCCTTCCGCTACCAGGCCGGCCAGCACCAGCGAAGCGGATGCCCGCAAGTCGGAAGCCTGCACGCGCGCGCCGATAAGTCGGCTCGGGCCGTCGACGGTCGCTGTGTCGTGGCTGATCTGAATTCGCGCACCCATTCGCTGCAGTTCCGAAGCGTGCATAAACCGGTTCTCGAAAATGGTCTCGGTAATTACGGATCGCCCGTTGGCTTGAGTCATCAGAGCCATGTATTGCGCCTGCATGTCTGTCGGAAAGCGCGGATAGGGTTCCGTGATCAAGTCGCCGGCTTTCAATCCACGCGGGCCACAGCGCACGTGCAAAGTGCTCTGGTTGATCTCTTCGATCTCGACCCCAACTTCGCGCAGCTTGGCGATGACGCGGTTACAGTGCTCGGGATTACAGTCTCTGATTTCCAGTTCACCTTTCGTAATTGCGGCCGCCACAATGAAGGTCCCGGTTTCTATCCGATCAGGAATGATTGTGTGCTCGGCGCCGCCGAGTTCCGTAACTCCTTCGATCTGGATGGTCGGAGTGCCGGCCCCGCGCACGCGCGCGCCCATCTTGTTGAGCAGCTCAGCCAGATCCTTCACCTCCGGCTCGCGCGCCGCGTTGTGAATCGTCGTGGTGCCGTGCGCCAGCGTGGCCGCCATCATTAAATTTTCCGTGCCGGTGACTGAGACCTTCTCGAATTGAATTTCAGCGCCGACTAAACCGTCTTGCGGCGCGCGCGCCACGACGTCGCCGGCTTCGAGAAAAACTTCCGCGCCGAGCTTGGTAAAACCCGCGAGATGAAGATCAATCGGACGCGCGCCAATGGCGCACCCGCCCGGAAGCGAAACGCGCGCCCTGCCGAAACGCGCGAGCAGCGGTCCCAGCGCCAGCACCGAAGCCCGCATTGTCTTTACCAGTTCGTAGGGCGCCGCCATGATCTCGATATGAGCGGCTGAGATTTTGTGCGTGCGCAGTTCGGGCGTCAGCACGTGCGCGCCGATGTCCTCCAGCAAACGCCGCTGGGTAATGATGTCTCGAACGTAAGGAATGTTGTGGAGAGTGATTGTTCCCGGCGTGAGAATAGCCGCGGCCATGCAGGGCAAGGCAGAGTTCTTCGCGCCGCTGATCGAAACGCGGCCTTTGATGGCGTGGCCGCCGCGAATACGAAATTTGTCCACGGGGAAAGATTAAAGGAAAAGACACGGAACCGCGAGTGGGGCGAGCGGGAAATCTTATGGAATAGCTCTCCGGCGCTTGATCGTCTCAGCTATCTGCGCGGCCACGTCATCTGCGCTCATCTTGTCGGTCACCTCTACGCGAAGGTTGGCCAGCGCGTACTGGGGATGTCGCTCGCGATAAAGTTTTTCGGCACTGGGCGCATCGAGGGCTAACGGACGGGGCACCAGATGATCTGTGATTCTTTGCCAACAGAGGTCGTACGGAGCATCGAGAAAAACTGTAACGCAGTCATGCTTATTTATTAGATCGCGATTTCTTTCAAGCGTCCACGCACCGCCACCGAGCGCAATTATGCGCGGTTGTAACCGATCGAGAACTACCTGAAGGGCGGAGGTCTCAGCATCTCGGAAGGCGGACTCACCTCGCTCGCTGATTAATTCAGGAACGCTCATATTCTGTTGCGCGGAAATGATGGCGTCCAAATCGAGCATGCCGCAGTCAAGACGAGCCGCGAGAGCTTTAGCGACGGTCGTCTTTCCGCAGCCCATGAAGCCGACGATAATGATGCGAAGATCCTTCATCCTGGGAACGCGAGCGCCCCCGCGCGCAACGGCTAGGCGTAGCTTCAAATCCTAACTAAGCCCCTGTCGGAAAGGCAATGCCTTTCCGCGCTTCGGGCGGCGCAGCCGCAAACAAAATCCACGGACTTATCTCTCAACCACCGATTCCAGCAACTCAAAAAATTCCGGAAAGGAAACAGCCACGCACTCCGAGTCTGTGATTTCGGTTTCGCCTTCGGCAAGCAAAGCCGCGACGGTGAACGCCATCGCGATGCGATGATCGCCGCGCGGGTCAACCTTCGCGCCGCGCAACCGTGCTTCACCGCCGACCCGCAAACCATCATCGAACTCCACGACTTCCGCGCCCAGCGCTCTGAGGTTCTGCGCCGTCGCGGCAATGCGATCAGATTCCTTTACTCGCAACTCCGCGGCGTTGCGAATTTCGATGCCGCCCTTGATTTGCGAGCCCACCACCGCCAGCAGCGGCAGTTCATCAATCAACTGCGGGATTATCAAACCGCGGATCATCAACGGCGAGTCAGACGGTGAGGATGAATTGTGCCCTGCCGAGCCACGAACGCGAATTTCTCCCACAGGTTCATTGCTATCCTCCTGCATTTTGGTGATTTCGACATCCAGACCAAGCGCGCGCAATTGTTCCAGGAAGAGTACGCGGGTTGGATTCACGCCAACGTCGCTCACCTCCAGAGACGATCCGGGAAGCAGTGCCGCAGCGGCGATGAAGTATGCGGCCGAGGAGATGTCGCCGGGAATCGAAACGTTGTGGGAGCTGAGACGCGCCGGACCTGTGACGGCCGCAAAGCGCGCATTTTTGCCTTTATGTTCCGCGTCGCCGGTTTCGATCTGAACGCCAAAGCTGCGTAATATTCGTTCAGTGTGATCGCGCGTGATTTCGTTCTCTATGACTTCAGTCCGCCCCGTGGTGCTCAGACCGGCTAAGAGAATGCATGATTTTACCTGCGCGCTGGCAACCAGCAATTCATAGCTGATCGCATTCAATTTCCTGTGACCGTGAATAACCAGCGGCGCCCGTCCATCGCGCGACGAAATCCTTGCGCCCATCATCTGGAGCGGTTCAATGATTCGCCCCATCGGACGCGAAGACAATGACTCGTCACCGGTCAACGTTGATTTGAAATCCTGTCCAGCGAGAATTCCCGCGAGCAAGCGCATCGTGGTGCCGCTGTTGCCGCAATCGAGCGGCCCCGACGACTCACGCAGTCCGTCGATACCGGCGCCGTTTATCGCGAGGGCGGTGTTGTCACCTTCAATAGCGACGCCCAGCGCTGCCAAGCACGAAAGCGTGGCGGTGCAGTCCGCGCTGGTGGAGAAATTCCTGATTGACGAAGTGCCATCCGCCAGCGCCGCTGTCAGTGCGGCCCGATGCGAGATGGATTTGTCGCCGGGCATCGCCATCCGCCCGCGAATTGTTTTTGCCCCACGAATGATCACCAGCGAATCTTAACCTGATGATGCGCTGAAAGCGTAGTTTGACAAACTTCCGCGTGCCGGACGCAAGGCAACTTCTTGACAGGCGGCTAGCCGCCATGTTAAACGTCCGTCTTCCGTTTGCTATTGGATAGCAGCAGCCAAACCGCGAATCCCGGCGAGAAAGGTCGCGCCTTTTGTGACCGAACAAACGACTCGACTCGTTTTGCCCAGCCACATTGAGGCGGTTGCTGACGCTGCCGCCGCCGCCACGGATTTTGTCAAGAGTTGCGGTCTCGATGAACAGGCCGCATTCACAATCGACATGGCCGTGCGGGAAGCTGTTACCAATGCGATGGTGCATGGCAACCAGGAAGACGAAACAAAGTCGGTTGAGGTAATCTTTAACTGCCTGGGGAATGCGCTGGAGATCGAAATCAGGGATCAAGGCGAAGGATTCGATCCGACGGGCGTGCCCGATCCGACCAAACCGGCGAACATCTTGAAGACCTCGGGACGCGGCATTTTCCTAATGCGCAGTTTTATGGACGAGGTCGAATGGTTCGCGCGACCCGAAGGCGGCACCACGGTGCGAATGGTGAAACGATTCTAAAATTCCAATAGGAGAACCCTCGATCATGGCAGAACTTAATATCCGCGAGCGACAGGCCGGCGAAGTAACCGTTCTCGACATGGATGGCCGCATCACGATCGGCGAAGGCAGCGTAGCTTTGCGGAGCGCTGTTCGTCGCTTGCTGGAAGAAGGAAAGAAAAACATTCTGCTGAATCTGGCAGGCGTGGGCTATATCGATTCGAGCGGCATCGGCGAGTTGGTGTCCAGCTACACCGCGATCAAGAATCAGGAAGGTCAGCTCAAGCTTCTCAGCCTGACAGAAAAGTTGCGAGACCTGCTCACGATCACAAAGTTGTTGACCGTCTTTGACGCTTACGAAACCGAAAGTGACGCCCTCAGCAATTTCAAATAGTCAGGCCGGTGATGTTAAGCCGAACTTAGTACCAACGGTATCCGTATTCTTGACTGAGTATAAACCCAGGAGGTTTCATGGCTGAGCTAAAAATCAAACAGCGCCAGGCCGGTGATGTGGCGATTTTGGATCTCGACGGAGAAATTCGCATCGGCGACAGCGCTACGGCATTGCGCGGCGCGATTAGAGGTTTGATTGCCGGCGGCAACCAAAAGATCCTTCTGAATCTGGCGGGAGTCAGATACATCGATTCCAGCGGCATCGGCGAACTAATCGCCAACTACACCACAGTAGGTCGCGGTGGTGGCCAGCTGAAACTTCTAAACCTAACCGATAAGGTTCAGGATCTGCTCGTAATCACTAAACTGCTTACCGTCTTCGACGTTTACGAGGAAGAGTCAGAGGCCTTGAGCAGTTTCAAATAGCCGGCGCTGCTGAAACCTTCAGGCAGGTCCGAGTATTTCGTATGGCAACGGCCCAGTAAATCAGCTGGGCCGTTTTTGCGTGTCTCGGAGCCGGGCAACTGATATCATTTCAAACGTGAGCCGCATAAAATTCGATCAGGCCGCCGGCGAGGCGCTGGCACAAGCCGTTCGCGATATCGAAAAAGACTCCGATGCCGAGATCGTCATCGTGGTACGCGGACGCTCGGGAACATACCGTCACGCGGATTATCTGTGCGGAGCGATCGTCGCCTTTGCCGGTCTCGTCTTTGTGCTGCTCTCTCCCTTTGAATTTCATACCTACTGGGTCCCAATTGATGTGCTGGCGTTGTTTATTGCCGGGGCCTTCGTATCCTCGCGCACCGATTTTATCAGACGAACACTCACCTCGAAAGACTTTCGAGCGAAGGCCGCACGCACCGGCGCCGCCGCCATGTTTTACGAAGCCGGCATCGCCAATACTTCGGCTGAGAACGGCCTGCTGATCTATCTTTCGCTGCTCGAACGGCGCCTGGAAGTGATCGCCGATCGCGGCATTCTCAAAGCCGTACCGGCTTTAAAGTGGAACAACTCGGTGTTCGAACTGAAGCGGGTTGGGAGAAACCCCGCGCCTGAAAACCTGGTTAAGGCCGTGCGCGATATTGGCTTCCTGCTCGCCGAGCACATGCCCGCCACCGGCGAGAATCCGAACGAGTTGCCGGACGGCCCGCGCATTGAACTGAAATGAACTTCAATCGTGTCAATCCGACGTTGCGTAAAGCCGCGCTGATAAGTGGAGTAGCCCTCGCTGCCCTCTTGTTCACGTCGGACGTGCTCGCCCGCGTCGGTGGTGGGGGATCTTATGGCGGTGGAGGTGGTGGCGGCGGTGGCGGTGGAGGTGGCGGTGGAGCGCTCGTCTATCTGGTGATCAGATTACTGCTTTGGTTGACGATCGAACATCCCGTTATTGGTATTCCCGTCGATATCATAGTCATCGCGGCGGTGATTTATTGGTTCGCGCGGCCGTCGCGAAAGTCGGTTGATAGCGCGTCGTCCTCTATTTTCAGCCCTGACCCGGTTGCCGGCGCGGTCCAGCAGCAGGACTTCCAGCGCGCGTTCAATCAACTGCGACGATTCGATCCTAATTTCTCTGAAATAATTTTTGTTGATTTTTGTTACGCCCTTTACGGACGAGCTCATGAATCGCGCGGCCGCGGTCCGCAGGCCCTGGATGAGATCTCTCCATACTTGAGCGAGCCGGCGCGGGCTTCACTCCTGCAACTAAACCCGCCTAACCTGAAAGCGGTGGAGGGAATCATCGTCGGCGCGATGCAAGTCGCGGACGTCCGCGGGCTTGATACTCCCACCGTGGCAATCAGCGTTGAGTTCGACGCGAACTACACAGAGTTCACTCCTCGAGCAGGGGATCCGCGAGGTGAAATGAGCTATTACGTCCGCGAGCGCTGGGAGCTGGAACGTAAGCGCGACGTGCTTTCGCCCACCCCCGAGCAGGCGACGGCGTTGCACTGCCCACGTTGCGGCGCGGCTTTGCAGAAAGACACTGTCGGAGCCTGCGCGTTCTGCGGCACGAAGGTCGAAAGCGGTGAGTTTCAATGGTATGTCAGCGGCATTACTACGCTTGAGCGCGAAGCGAAAGGTCCGCTGTTGACCGGCGATGTGCCGGAAGTGGGCACGAATTATCCGACGATCACACAGCCCAACTTCCCCGCGGTGCGGGCGGCTTTTGAACAGAATAATCCGTCATTCTCATGGGCCGATTTTCAGGCGCGCGCGCGGCTGATCTTCAACGAGCTGCAAGATGCCTGGTCGACCTTGAATTGGGAACGCGCGCGGCCGCACGAAACCGACAATATCTTCCAGATGCATCGCTACTGGATCGACGCCTATCAACGGCAAGGGCTGCGCAACGCGCTCGACTCTCACCAGATCACCGCGATGCAGCCGGTAAAAATAAAGATGGACGCGTTCTACCACGCGATCACGCTTCGGATCTTTGCCGAAGGGTACGATTACACCGTGGACACAACCGGCCGCGTGGTGGCGGGCTCGAATAAGAACCTGCGCCGTTGGAGTGAATACTGGACTTTCATTCGCAACAGCAAGGCTAAGCCCGGGCCCGCGCGGGCCGACTTGAACTGCCCGAATTGCGGTGCTCCCTTGAAAGTAAATGCCACGGGTATTTGCGAATTTTGCGGCGGCAAGATCACTTCCGGTGAATTTGATTGGGTGCTCTCAAAGATCGAACAGGATGAAAGTTACAGCGGTTAGATCGCAAGTCCTTAGTCAATTGCCTTCGATTGACCGTTGGTTTGCCGACTCAGGCCTCCGGGCACAGATTGTCTGAGGTAGCGAGGGGCCTTGTGGCCCAAAGTTTGCTGCATGCGACCGCCGCGCTCAGAAAGCTTGACGCTCGCGAGCCCGCTTGCTAGACTCGATTCAGATCAAGGGACAAACCCGAACACAATCTCGCGTAATTTTTTTTCAATAAGCCGCAGCATGCGACTTGCCAGGTGCTCGTAAAACTAGTCGGAGGGGATTATGGTAGGCTTCAAGGTCGGCCAGAAAGTTGTTTATCCAAACCACGGTATCGGCACAATCGAACAGATCGAACAGAAGCAAATCGGCGCCGTAGCGCTGCCGTTTTACACTCTTCGACTGGCCGCAACCAATTCGTTGGTCCTGGTTCCGGTTTCAAATGCTGCTGAAGTTGGTTTGCGTCGTCCGATTTCTTCGGCCGAATGCGACACACTTTTTACGGCCCTGTCCGGGGACTTCGTCACACCTGCCAACGATTGGAAGGATCGCTTCAAGGATTTTTCCGACAGGATGCGCACCGGCAATATTTTTGAGGTGGCTGAAGTGCTCAAGCATCTGCATTATCTCAGCCAGGTCAAACCTCTTTCATTTCGCGAGCAGCGGATGCTGGAGCGCTCTCGGTACCTTGTAGTGTCGGAACTCGCATCGGTTTGCCGCCAGGCTGAGTGCCACATCGAACCCCGCGTCGATCACGCATTAGAGCAAGCTCGCGCCCGGCACGAACGTCGGGCCAACGGCCCCGCTCGCGCCGCCGCCGCCGCCGGCAGTAACTGAAACCAACTAAAATCAATTATTCGCGCCCAATGATGCCGCGTTGACACCGCCCGCTTAATGAGGCGGGCCGGTAGACGTGATAAGATATGGGCAAATTTGCTCCCGCTTTATTTGTTCAAATACACGATGGATGACCCTGCTAGTTATTTCCTGGCCTCGTTGATTGATGGCGCCCAGCACTCGAATACTCTGCTGAAAATCCTGGCGAAGCTTTGCGCGGTCCTTTTTTTTGTCGTCGCTAATGCGTTTTTTGTCGGCGCTGAATTCGCACTTGTGTCCGTGCGCCGACCGCGGCTCGAAGCCCGCGCAGCTGCAGGCAGCCGCCGCGCGCAAGCGGCAATGCGCCTGCTGGCGAATCCGACCTCTTTCATTTCGGCGACGCAACTCGGGATCACAATTGCCTCGCTGGCGCTCGGTTGGATTGGAGAACCTACGATTGCTTCGATGCTGGAGCCGATTGCTTCAAGTATTGCCTCGGCGGGAAGAGCAGGATACATCGCCCACTTGTTGGCGATCATCATCGCTTTTACGGCGATTACTTTTCTGCACATTGTGCTGGGCGAGTTGATGCCGAAGATGTTCGCGCTGGAGCGCGCCGAAGGTCTGGCGTTGTTTGCGGCGCGACCGCTGGAGTTGTTCGCCAAAGTCTTTCAATGGCCGCTCTGGATCTTCAATCGGACCGGAGCTGCCCTGGGCCGCCTGATCGGACTGAAGTCGTCGCTGCAACACGCGGCGGTGTATAGCGAGGCCGAGCTGCGCCAGTTGGTGGATATCTCTCGCGAGAGCGGCCACCTGCGCGCTGAAGAACGCCGCCTGATTCATCGGGTCTTTGAATTCTCTGACACTCTGGTGCGCGAGGCGATGGTGCCCCGCCCGGCGATTGCCGCGATCTCGGCTGCCTGCTCGTTGGCGGAGATCACCCAGGCGTTCCAGCAGCATCGTTATTCACGCCTGCCGGTCTATCAGGGATCGTTGGATAACGTCGTCGGGTTCATTCACAGCAAGGACTTGACCCCTTATCTTTTGCGACCCCAGGACTTCAGGCTCGAATATGTGCTGCAACCACCAATGTATGTGGTGGACACGGCGCGGCTGGAAGACGTGCTGCGTCAGATGCAGAA
This sequence comes from Blastocatellia bacterium, assembly GCA_003168335.1. GTDB lineage: Bacteria > Acidobacteriota > Blastocatellia > Pyrinomonadales > Pyrinomonadaceae > UBA11740. Next base: position 243,420 of record PMSM01000013.1, read on the forward strand.
AGCAAAAACTCACTTCGGATTTGTAGTTGATGAGCACGGCGGCGTCGAAGGAATTATCACCCTCGAAGACTTGCTCGAAGAGATTGTGGGAGACATCTCAGACGAACACGACGAAGAAGTAAACGAGCAGATTAATCCGGTGGACGAGCGCACCTATCTGCTGGATGGATCGCTGGCGGTGCGCGATCTAAATCGTCGTCTGAAAACTTCGATTTCTGAGTCTGAAGCCTACACGACCATCGGTGGGTTCCTGATGACGGTAGCCGGCCATGTCCTGCAGCCGGGCGAAGTCATTGAACACGACGGACTACGCTTTCATATTGAGAAAGTTGAGCGCCGGCGCTTGCTGCGGGTGCGGCTGGAATTACCGGAAAGGAAAGTGGCGGAAACATCAGAGACCGTAACGAGCGCCGCTAACGCTTCGCGTTAACCATCACGAATCCGCGGCGCGGAAAAGATTGCTGCTGAAACGTTGCCGCTCGTCCAGCCACGTGCGCTCCAGCCGAAATCCACTCTGTAGACCAAGTGCTGAGAGCCCGTCGACGTCAAATTTGTAGCAGTGTTCCATGTGTATCAACTCACCGGCCTGGAAAGTAATCGACAGCTTCAGGCCGCTAATAGTAACCAACTGCGATCGCAAGCTTTCCAGAAAGACTTCGACGCAGCCGGCTGATTCGTTATATACCGATCTTAATCCGAACGCCCACAGATCGAAGTTCCCGCCAAGTTCCCGGTTTATTCGCGCCAGTTCATTTACGATGAACGCTCGAGTTACTCCCAGGGCATCGTTGTAAGCTGCCTCGAGCGTCGCGCGATCTTTCTTTAAATCGGCCCCTAAGAGTAGCGCGTCGCCCGGGCGCAGCATGCGGCGAATCGCCCGAAGAAAAGTGAGCGCTTCGGCCTTTTCAAAATTTCCGATGTTCGAACCCAGAAACAACATCAACGCCGGGCCGGGAGCCAGTGGCTGCATGGCCGCCAGACCTTCCAGATAGTCGGCGGCATAGGCTTCGATCCGCAGCGCTGGATAAGCCGCGAGCAGGGTCCGCGAGCTCTTCTCCAGTGCGGATGCCGAAATGTCGACCGGAATGAAGAGCAGTTCGGTTTGATGGAGCAACAACGCTTCGATAATGCTGCGGGTCTTTTCCGCGCTGCCGCTGCCTAGTTCGATCAATGTCCGACAGTCCGGAATACCCGCAACCATTTCCTCCGCGTGCCGGGTAAGGATCTCGTTCTCAGCCCGAGTCGGGTAATACTCGTCGACATGGCAAATGGCATCAAATAATCGCGAGCCCAGGGAGTCGTAAAGATACTTTGGAAAGAGTTGTTTAGGATTAGACGAGAGTCCGCGGCGAACGTCAGCCGCAAATTCGGCTGGTCCATTCCGGTGCGCCAGATCGTGAATGACTAATCGCGCGAGCGGCCCTTCGGTTTTTGTTTGCGCCACCACGTCTTCCTTTACAGTTCGGCTTCTTACGGGAGCAAGGAACGAAATCCCCTTGAGTTAATTAGGTGGCGCATTATACGCGGGCGCAACCGAGAACAGAAAGGGCAGTCGAGCGTTAACTCGACTGCCCTGGTTCGGGGCTGCTATTTCGGCGCGTTGGTCGCGCGGAAGGATCAGATGATAATCACCCGCGCTCCGGTGCGCGCGCGCGGCGCCCCGCGGGGCACGGTTACGTCGATCTTAGGAGTTGCCGGAACTACAATCCGCGGAATCTGAATGTTCATTTCCGGAATTGCCGGCGCCTGGATCGAGGGAATTACTATGGTTCGCGCACCGATGGTCCCGGGACGCAAGACCGCCGGCTCCGGGTTTTTTTCAGGAGTCAGGGTAACGGTTCGCGTATTACGATCGCGCAGGATCGTGAGCGACACGTCACCGTCCTGTTTCTTGTTTATGGCGCGCGAGACATCGCCGGGTGAGCTGACCTTTTCACCATCAACCGCGGTGATTACGTCGCCGGCCTTCAATCCGGCTTTGGCGGCGGGACTGTTGTCGTTCACGGATGTGATCAGCGTGCCGCCGTCCTTAGCTCCAAAGTAATCCGCGAGCTGTTTGGTCAACGGCTGTGTGCTAATCCCAATGCGCCGGTTGCCGCCAAACGAAAAGACAAAGTTTCCATCACCCGAATTGATCTGTGGAAAGCCTTTCCCAATGCCGCGCAGCACTTCATCGCGAATGCCGGCGCCCAGAAGGTTCGACAGGTTGTGCTTCGAAAGCGTGGCGCTGACTTCCTGCTCAGCTCCGCCACGGCTAATCGTAATTCGCACAGTTTGATCGGCGGCCGATTCACCGACCAACCGGCTGAGCTTGCGGACGCTGGTTACTGATTCTCCGTCAAAGCGAAGAATGACATCATCTTTCTTCAAGCCGGCTTTTTCGGCCGGGCTGTCTTTGACGACCTGAGTCACGCCGACGCCGCGAACTTCGCGCATGCCATAGCGGCCCATGTTCTCTTTAGTTATATCTTCGGTGCCGACCCCCAAAAAAGCTTCGCCGCCAAGGAGAATTGAAAACGACCGGTCCGTCGTCGCGGGTTCCTGATCGTCAAGCAGAGCCATGGGGGCGGCGGACTCCTGGGCATACACAATTCCGCCGGCAATCACGCCGACGCCAAGAATCAAAGCTATTACTAAGGCCAGTTTGTTACGGGTCATATCCAAATCCTCCGGAAAGATTTTAGTGTTTCCACGCCGGCGGGATTCGGCGGTTCCAAATTCTCCCATCGCAAGATTGGTTTAGCGCGGACGGACCATAGATACGTTTAGAGGCGGGACTTGTCCCGCCAGCCAATCGGGGACAAGTCTGCCTGGCTGGACACTGCCGTCAGACATGACTTGTTTTCCATCGGGAGCGATGGGGGCGAGGTCAGTACCGGGAGCGGCAGCGACCGGGTCCGCCTCGCGCTCCCGAATCGTGTGGACAGTTGGGACGCCCGGTCGCTACCGCTCCCGGTACTGACCTCATCGCTTAAATGAGTCGAAGGTGATGGGGGCTAATGGATCCTGGGATGGAGCTTACTCGGAAAGCTTTCGATAGACCTCGCGTCCATCGCTGATTTCCACGGCCAGCTTGCCCTCGGAGTGAGCGTAGTCAAGGTGGGCCACGGCTTCGGACACACCGAGAAAGCGATGGACATCGTCGGTGCCGGGAAACATCGCGCGTGATACTTCCCAGGCGCTGGCGCCGCCGGCGGGAACCAGTTGAATGATTTGCGTCTGGCGGTCGCCAATCGCGCGCAGGTATCGATGAAAGAGTTCTTCGTAATCATGCACCGGGTCGCCATGACCACCCAGCACCAGCGTCGGCGCCAGACTGCGCACCCGCGCCAGGCTGACGAGATACTCTGCGAGCGAGCGAAAACGTCGCGACCGATCCACCGGGTCAGGAGAGAGAATTGGATTTGGAGTAATTCGCTTCAGCACACAGTCGCCCGCGATGACGGTGCGGTCGGCCTGGCGCACAAACGAGCACGAACCCGGCGTGTGCCCGGGCGTGTGCACAACCTGCAAGGCGCCTGATTCAAACTCGAGCTCGGCCTCGTCAGTAAGCTCCCCGCAGTGATCGTCATCGAGGGTATCAGCGTACTGGCGCACTCCTTCGTACATCCTGCGCATGACGTCCACTTCATCGCGAGGCACGCCCGCCCGCCCCAGGAGCTGGCGGGTCTCTTCGTACTCGAGCCGGCCGGCCCGGTGACCCGTCTCCCACCCGTGCACCAGAACTGCGGCATCCTTCGCTTCATCGCGCAGCGACCGCGCCAACCCGCAATGATCTTCGTGCGCGTGCGTGAGCACGATCCGACGAATATCAGAGACCGCCAGGCCTTCTTTTCGCAAAGCGGCGCGCAGAGCATCGACCGCTTCTTTCGTCTTGGGCCCGGTGTCGATCAGCGTGATGGGATCTTCCGGGATCAAATAGACGTTGACCGGCCCGATATAGAAAGGGGTTGGCAACGAGATGGGGACGATCTTCATTTTGTCATTACCGATTAAATCTGATTATTAGTGCTGCTTCTCTCTGGTGCCGAAAGGTCATGAGCTATTAGAAAGAGAGAACCATGATTGCAAAGACCACAGCTCTCTCTTCTAATTGGAAATCGGCAATCGCCAATCGGCAATGCTCTTAATAAACGTACCGGTTCGCTGCAATCATCGCATTCGCGATTCGTTGGCGCGCGGCCACGGTGTTCATTGGTGTCATCTTGGTAAAGCGACGTAGCGCCGCCAGCAACGTGCGTAGCTCATCGCCTTCAGCCATCGCCGCCAGCGTATTCTTTGCGTCTCCTTCGATTCGCTCGACGGCATCATTACAAAAGACGCGCGTCATATCGAGTTGAAGGGCCACGGCTGCTTCGCCCTGCACCGCCGCCATTTTCCTGGCGCGCAGAACCGCTGACTCCATTGCGAAAGTATCCATGATGATGTCGGCCACGCTCATCAGGATCTCCTGCTGATCAGAGAGTCCCATCATGTACTTCTGCGCCGCTGTCCCCAGAGTCATCAAGGCGACTTTCTTGGCGTTCTGCGCCAGCTTTTGCTCGGTAGCCAGCAGGCTTTCGTCCAGATCGAAACTGGCCATTGAAGGCGAAAGAATTTCGTCCATCAACGCCTGAGCAGCGGGCAGCAGAGCCAGGCGCCCACTCAGCGCGGCCTTCATCAGGCGGCCGGGAATCAACATGCGATTGATTTCATTCGTGCCCTCGAAGATCCGATTGATACGCGTATCGCGATACGCGCGTTCGGCCGGATAGTCGGCTGAGTAGCCATAACCGCCAAAAATCTGGACCATCTCATCGGTCACGTAGTCGCAGTATTCGGACAGCGCCACCTTGATGATCGAGCACTCGGCTGCGTACTCCTCAATCGCTTTCAAGCGCGCGTCCATGTCTTTGGAATCCGCGACGGCGCCGAGCCCTTCTTCAATCATTCCCAGCGTCCGGTAGATCATAGCTTCGCCGACCCAGGTGCGGATCGCCATTTCGCCGAGCTTTGATTTGATCGCGCCAAACGACGAGATCGACTTGCCGAACTGCTGGCGCTCGTTCGCGTAACGCACGGACTCATGCATGGCGAGTTTCATTCCGCCCAAACACATCGCTCCCAACTTAAAGCGACCGATGTTGAGGATGTTGAAGGCGATCTTGTGTCCCTTGCCGACCTCGCCGAGCAGGTTCTCGACCGGAGTCCTGGCGTCGGCCAGAATCAGCGGTGTGGTGCTCGAGCCTTTGATGCCCATCTTGTGTTCTTCCGCGCCGCTCTGGCAGCCTTCCTGCCGCTCGACGATAAAGGCGGAAAACTTATCACCGTCAACCTTCGCGAAAACGATAAAGATGTCGGCAAAGCCGCCGTTGGTGATGAACATCTTCTCGCCGTTGAGAATGTAGTCCTTGCCGTCATCGCTCAGCCTGGCGGTCGCCTTCGCGGCCATCGCGTCCGAGCCCGAACTCGCTTCAGTCAAGGCGTAGGCCGTGACCAAATCACCGGCGGCAATCGGCGGCAGATACTTTTGCTTCGCGGCTTCCGTGCCGAAATAGATGATCGGGAGCAGGCCGATGCCGCTCTGCGCCCCGAGCGTGGCGGCAAACGAAGCGGACCGTCCAAGGTTCTCAGCAATGATCGCGCCGCTGGTCTGATCAAGTCCCAGACCTCCGTACTCTTCCGGGATGTTTGCGCCCACCAGCCCGAGGTCGGCGGCGCTCTTCACCAATGCGCGCGCCAGCTTCCAGTCTTTGTTTTCGAGTTCACCGATGCGTGGTTGCACCTCCGCGTCCATGAATTGCCGCGTGGTATCGGCGATCATGCGATGCTCTTCGTTGAAATCACCGGGGGTGAAGATTTCTTCCGGAGTGCGCTCTTCAATTAGAAAGCTTCCACCCTGGACAATCTTTTTCGCTTCGATTGCGGCTGCCATAAGATTTCCTTTCAGTTTATGGAGTGCGGCGACCTGTCGCCGCTTTCTCTTTTACGAACTCTCAAGACCAAAGCGGTGACAAGTCACCGCACTCCAAAATTCAATTCATTCTCTCGAAAATCCCCGCGGCGCCCATGCCGCCGCCCACGCACATCGTCACCATTCCATAGCGGCCATTGCGCCGCTCCAGCTCTCGGAGAATTGAAGCGGTCAGCTTAGCTCCGGTGCAACCCAGCGGGTGACCCAGCGCAATTGCACCGCCATTAACATTGACCTTGTCGATATCGAGCCCGAGGGTCTTGATCACCGCGAGCGACTGTGCGGCAAAAGCTTCGTTCAACTCGATTACATCAATTTGATCCAGCGTCAGCCCGGCGAGTTTCAGAACTTTTGGAATCGCGAAGACTGGGCCAATGCCCATCTCTTCCGGCGGACAGCCGGCCGTGGCGTAGGCGACAAAGCGAGCCAAAGGCTTGGCGCCCAGTTCCTTCGCGCGTGCCTCTGACATCACGACCGCGACGGCCGCGCCGTCCGACATCTGTGAAGAATTGCCCGCCGTGATTGTCCCTTTGACGTGAAATGCCGGCTTCAGTTTTCCGAGGGCTGCGGCCGACGTGTCACGCCGCGGACCTTCGTCCTTGTCGAACACCACTTCGCGATGCCGCTTCTTGCCTTTGCCGTCTAATTCTTCGACGACGACAGTCAGCGGCACCGTTTCATCCTTGAACTTGTCTGCATCCAGCGCCGCCGCTGCCCGGTTGTGCGAGCGCAGCGCGAACTCATCCTGCTCTTCACGGGAAACTTCGTATTTCCTGGCGACGTTCTCGGTCGCGAGTCCCATATTCAAATAAAAGTCTGGGTAGTGTTCGACCAAATATGGATTCGGTCGAATGATGTGACCGCCCATGGGGATCATGGACATGGATTCCAGACCACCGGCGAGCACGACCTGCGCGCCTCCGGTGCGAATCCGATCGGCCGCGATCGCAATCGATTGCAGCCCGGAAGAACAAAAGCGATTGATGGTCATGGCGCTGGTTTCCACGGGCAAGCCTGCGCGAATCGCAGCCGCGCGGGCTATGTTCATGCCTTGCTCGGCTTCGGGCATCGCGCAGCCCATGATCACATCTTCGATCTCGGCGGCTGCCAGACCCGGCACGCGAGCCATGGCTTCTTTGATCACCGCTGCGCCCATTTCATCGGGCCGCGTATCACGCAAGGTGCCCTTGGGCGCTTTGCCGACTGCGGTGCGAACTGCCGAAACGATTACTGCTTCCTTCATGAGATTCCTCTGCGGCTTTGCCGCCTGATGTGCGGAAAGGCTGTGCCCTTCCGGCATCGCTGCTATTTGTTCCGGGAGGCTGGGCCTCCGATTTCACCGGCGCGAGGCATAGCCTCGCAAGTAAGAGTGAACTCTTTTCGGAAAGGCGAAGCCTTTCCGCACCTCAGGCGGCAAAGCCGCGCCCGCCGCTGTTCATGACTTCAGTTCCGCAAAGGCTTCCCCGTCTTCAACATGTGCGCGATGCGATCCTGCGTCTGGCGCGTGCCAATGAGCGAGAGAAAAGCTTCGCGTTCCAAATCGAGCAGATACTGCTCAGATACTCGCGTCTGATGGTTTAGATCGCCGCCGGTCAAAATCCGCGCGAGCTTTTCACCAATCAATGCGTCGTGATCCGAAATGTAACCGGCGCGCTTCATCATGTGCACGCCCAACTTCAAAGTCGCCAGCGCCGGCATTCCCATGGCCAGAATGTCCGTGCGCTGCTGTGGCTGCTGGTACCCGCTCGCGGCCAACGCCAGCACTTCTTTCTTCGCATCGGCAATCAAACGATCGCGGTTCATCGAAACTGAATCGTCCTGGCTGAGGAAACCGAAACCGCGGGCCTCTTCAGCTGACGTGGCGACCTTCGCCAATGCGATCGTTTCGAAAGCGCGTTTGACGAACGGAAACGGGTCCGCGTCTTTCATGTCTTTCGGGATCGAGTCGAGCGCGCGCACCAGCATCTCTTTCGTGCCGCAGCCGGCCGGAATTATTCCCACGCCGACTTCGACCAGGCCGATGTAAGTTTCCGCCGAAGCTCGCACGCGGTCCGCGTGCAGGACCATTTCACAGCCGCCGCCAAAAACCAACTGGAAGGGCGCGACCACGACCGGCTTTGGCGAGTATCGCAAACTCATAACTGACTGTTGAAAAAAGCGGCCGATCATATCCAGCTCTTCCCAGTTCTCGTCCTGCGCTTCCATCAACATCAGCATCAGGTTCGCGCCTACTGAGAAGTTCGTGCCCTGATTGCCCACGACCAGTCCCAGGAAATTCTTTTCGACTTCGGTCAACGCGATTTTCAACATTTCGAGCGTGTCGCCGCCAATCGAATTCATCTTTGAATGAAACTCGAGACAGGCGACGCCATCGCCGAGGTCAATCAGCGAAGCGCCGGAGTTCTTCCGGATGACGCCACTGCGATCCTTCAGTGACTTAAGAATGATGGTGCCCGGAGGATCGCTGGCCGGAACATACCTGCCGGAAGGAAAGTCGAAATAGAACCGCTGGCCATTCTCTTGTTTGTAGAAAGAGTTTGCGCCTGAGTCGAGCATCTTCTGGACGTTCGCGGGAACGGTCTTGCCTTCTTCCTTCAATTTCGCGACTGACTTGGCGACGCCAATTGCGTCCCATGCTTCGAACGGCCCGAGTTCCCAGTTGAATCCCCACTGCATCGCGTGATCGACTTCGACCACGGTGTCGGCAATCTCAGGAATCCGATCCGCGGCGTAACAGAGCGTGCGTGAAAATGTTTTCCAGAGAAATGCGCCGGCGCGATCTTTCGACCAAACGAGTGTCTTGATTCGTTCGGCGGTGTCTTCGATGTTCTTGGCCATCTCGAGCGACGGCAGTTTTACTTTCTGTGCCGGCCGGTATTCGAGCGTCGCCACATCGAGCGTCAGGATCTCGCGCTTGCCGCCTTCACCCTTTTGCTTCTTGTAAAAGCCGGCCTTGGTCTTATTGCCGAGCAAACCGCGCTCGATCATTTTGCCGACGAACTCGGGCATGACGAACATGGCGTGCTCGGGATCTTCGGGAAGGTTCTCGTTCAGGTTCTTTACCACATGCGCCAGGACGTCCAGGCCCACGAGATCGAATGTGCGAAACGTCGCGGTCTTGGGGCGGCCGACGGCGGGCCCGGTGATTTTGTCGACTTCTTCAATCGAATAACCGTCTGCGAGCATCGCGTGAATCGTCACCAGCGCGCCGAACGTGCCGATGCGGTTGGCGATAAAGTTCGGCCGGTCCTTCGCGACGACCACGCCTTTACCGAGGCGCTCGTCGAGAAAGCCGAACATCGAGCAAGAGACTTCCGGCCTCGTCCACTCGGTGCGAATCAGTTCGACCAGGTGCATGTAGCGCGGGGGGTTAAAGAAGTGCATGCCGAGGAAGTGCGCGCGAAAATCTTCCGAGCGTCCGGCGGCAAGCTGACTGAGCGGGATGCCGCTGGTGTTTGAAGCCACCACCGAGCCCGGTCGCCGGTGCTGCTCGACCTTCTCGTACAGGCTTTGTTTGATCTGCGGGCTTTCGACGACCGCTTCGATGATCAGATCGCAGTCTTTCAACTTCGGCAGATCGTCATCGAAATTTCCGACGCTCACCAGGGAAGCGAGGTCATTGGTGAAGAAGGCTGCGGGCTTCGCTTTCCTTGCGGATTCGAATCCGGCGCGGGCGATGCGGCTGCGAACGGCTTCCAGCGTCAGTCCTTTGGCCTGCTCATCGGCGGTCAGCTCGCGCGGAACGATGTCGAGTAAGAGAGTTGGAATACCGGCATTGGCGAGGTGCGCGGCGATTTGCGCACCCATCGTGCCGGCCCCGAGAACGGCAGCTTTATTCACTCTAATCATGGCGGGCCAATGATACTGAATGAATGCTCATTCAGCAAGCGAAATTCAAGCCCGACACAGTGAGCGGCCGCGCGGGCATCAAAGTGAGCGTCTCGGAAACTAGCGTGTTATGCGGCGTAACATGAGAACCCTATAAGCGTAAATATGATGAGGCTTTAGCGGTTCAAAGCGCCGTTGACACTAGTCTCTATTCTCGGTACATTGCGTCCCGATATTCCCAACAGGCCTGTATGACCAAGTCAAACACCCAAGCCGAAAGACTTCGTGAGGTTAGTCGCAAGCGCCGCGAGCAAGAGAAAGAGCAATTGCAGCGGAGAATCCTCGATGCAGCTGGTGAACTGTTTCTTGAGTTTGGATACGAAGGACTATCGATGCGTCAGATCGCGGAGCGGATCGGCTATTCGGCAACTACGATCTATCGTCATTACGAGAGCAAGGACGACTTGCTTTTTGCTATCGTTTACGAGGGCTTTGTTCGTTTTGGCAGGCAACTCGCGAAAGCCTCGCAGAGCAGCGGCGACTTGTTGCTCCGGTTAAAGGCTCTGGGTCGCGCATACATTGAGTTTGGACTGAAGAATCCAGTTTATTATCAATTGATGTTCATGCAGCGCTTCGACCTTCTCTTTGAAAAGCGCGCCGCCGAATCGGCCCCAATAATCGCGTCGTTCGGAGCGTTAGAGCAAATCGTAAAAGGAGCAATGCAGGCGCGCCTCCTGAAACCGGGTGATGCTGAGACAACTAGTGCCCTAATCTGGGCTGTGGTGCACGGCATTACGTCCCTGGCGATCGCAGATTCGAAACGTTTTACCAAGAAAAAGGTGAAGCAGACAGCCGAACTATCGATTCACATGATTCTCGATGGTTTACGTCAGCGCTAAAATTTTTTACAATTTGACGGAACACTGTTACGCTAAATGACGTTGATATGCACGGGAGGGGTGAATGGAGATAGTTTTCAATTTGGGTAATCTTCTTGTTTTGCCATTCTGGGTCCTGATGATCTTTATTCCGCGCTGGCCTTGGACCGAGCGCGTGATGAAGAATTCGCTGGTCATCGCTCTGCCCGCGCTCTTGTATACCTTGCTGGTAGTGCCTCGCTTATTGGAAATCTTTCCCGCCCTGCTGCGCCCTGAGTTGCATACAATCGCAGCGTTACTGGGCTCACCCGAGGGTGCCACCATTGGGTGGACCCATTTCCTGGCTTTCGATCTATTCGTAGGACATTGGATCTATAGGGACAGCCGACTGAGGAATTTCAGTGTTTGGCTAATGGGACCCATTCTGTTTTTGACACTAATGCTGGGACCCGTTGGTTTTCTGCTTTACCTGATAACAAAGCAATCGATACAGCGGGTTCAATCGCATTGACTTTTCGGCTCCGGATAACGAGAAGGAAACTTAGAGCGGCGCATTTGAGGTGAGGCGGAAGGAGTGTCGAGCTTTGTGAATAGAAAGTTTAGACTTGGCTTAGACTCGATTCTTGGGATAATCAGGGAGGCGCACCACCGTAGTCCCCTTCTGTTTGGCATAGGTGCCGGACACTTTCTTTTGCTGCTGGTAATGCTCTGCATATTGCCCTTCGATGCTCGCAGCGTAATGGGCATCAATCCATGGATCAAGCCAATCAAGTTTGCTTTCTCTATCGCTCTATACGCGCTCACTGTAGGATGGTTTTTAAAGGATCTGCCGGCCAGCGATCGAGCTAAACGTTGGGTGACATGGGTTGTCGCGCTTTCGATGATCGCAGAAATGGTTTTGATTGGACTACAGGCCACTCGCGGGACCACTTCACACTTTAATCTTTCATCTCTCCTAAACGCCGCGATCTTCGGTGTGATGGGTGTTGGGATCCTTTTTAATACGATTGCGATCGGCTACGCAACGTGGAAATTCTGGAGGAGCGGTCCAGGCATTCCGTCCCCTTACCTTTGGGGTATACGGCTCGGTTTCTCGATTTTCATGGTTGCCAGTCTCGAGGGGTTCGTGATGTCCGGCCACTTGTCGCACAGCATCGGCACAGCCGACGGTGGTCCGGGGTTGCCGCTCGTCAACTGGAGCACCATTGGCGGCGACCTCCGAGTCGCGCATTTTCTTGGCCTGCACTCTCTTCAGATTCTGCCCTTCCTCGGGTTTCTGCTCTCATCACCAGGACTAACCAGACGGATTAGGAAACCTGAGTATTGGCTTTGGGCTGCGGCATTGATCTATGGAGGACTGGTAGTGTTTCTCCTTTTGCAGGCATTAGCGGGCCAACCCGTTTTGAGGACCGTTGCATGGTAAACCTTGAGATTCAAAAATCGATTAGTGCTCCGCCATCTCGCGTGCTTGGCGTGGCCAGATTTGTGTCGCTCATTGGCCACCCAATGGTCTTGCTCACTCTGACAATCACCCTTGTGCTAGCGAGGAATTTACCTCCTGCGAGACTGGTCACCATTGTCGGCATTTTCTTATTGTCAACCATCATCCCGCTCTGTCTAGTAATGTGGCGCAAAGTCGCTTCAGGCCAGTGGACCAATATGGACGTGTCCGACCCTGACCAGCGCGGTCATCTGTATTCCGCAGCCATCGTAATCATTGCCTTAGCCACGTTGATGTTTTGGCTGATGAGTCTGCCTCATACCTTGTTCATTGGGTCAGTCGTGAGCCTCCTGCTTTTGGTCTCAGGAATGCTTGTTAGTCGACGCTCGAAGATCTCGATGCACACAATGTTTGCCGCCTACTGCGCAGTGGCCCTTCTAGGGGTGAGTATTGCATTCAGTTTCGTGTTGATTGTGATGGTGGGTCTGGTAGCGTGGTCGCGGCTGGTACTTAAGCGCCACACGGCAAGTCAGGTAATTGGCGGTTTATGTTTGGGCATATGTGCCGGTGTCCTTCTCATTTGGCTGGTCTGAGCGATTGACAATATCGACATGATTTATCCTCTTTTCTACGCTCTTACATCTTTCGGTTGTTAGGCGGCCCAACCCTTTGGTCACGTCCTGCTCGTGAGAAATCAATGTTAAGCGATCAGGAATGTATGGAATTATCCTGCAGAAACGAACAGTCTGGTCCTCATGCGACTTCGCGCGTCGGAGCGCGCCGGCGTCTTTGGCGGACTGGAGTCCTTTATGCCGCGGGCCTATCGACCTTTGCGGTATTGGCCGCCTTCGCACATCTCTATGCGTTTTTCGGATGGGACGTTCCGGCTCAGGATTTCATTTGCCATATCCAGGTGCCCGGCTTCGCTAACTCCATGCGCTTCGTTTCCGTTGCCGCGAATGGTAAGACACCTCACATCCTGACAGTTCTGACGTCGTTGATTTTTCTCTTAATGGGTCTGCGTATCGAGGCTGCCGGGCTGTTTTTCAGCGCTACTGGCAGTTCGCTGGTTAACCTAATTGCCAAGTTGCTTATTGCGCGCCCGCGTACTCTTCCGGAATCTAATAGCTTGATTACCACCTACACGGGCAACAGCTTTCCCTCAGGTCACGTAACTTTTTACGTCTGTTATTTTGGATTTCTCTTCTTCGTCTCTCACGCGCTCCTACCACGCGAGTGGCTCACCCGCCGCTTAGCGCTTACCGTTACAGCTTTGCCTGTCTTGCTCATCGGATTCTCGCGAGTCTATCTCGGCGCACACTGGCCCTCGGACACAGTGGGCGCTTATGTTTTAGGTGGCGTATGGCTCGCGTTTTCCATAGGGATGTATCGAAGGATGAAACAGCAATCGAGTCGCGATCTTCGAGTTTGATGGAACCAGAAGCCTAGCCAGAGCGGGAAATCGAGCGGGCTACTTTAGTCAACGTGAATCTCGTTAGCAAGCCAATTAATGAAGGCTGTTATTTAACGATTATGAGTAGACTCAATCGAAGTGATCAAAGAAAACGGTATGTTCTCAATCAACGTCAAAACTCTCAGTTCCCGGCTTGTCCCGTGAACACGGTCTTGTCGATCTGCTGCGGATTACCCAGCACGACGAAGCGAATGTTACGCATGTATTTTTGCGCCACGCGCTGCACTTCCGCGGGGGTGACCGCGCGCAGCTTTTCCAGAAACACCAGCGAGTTGTGCCAGCCACCGCCGATTAGTTCGTACTGGGCCAGTTCCGCTACCTGAGCACCGTTTGTCTCCTGGCCGATGTAGTAAGTCGTCAGGAACTGCGCGATCACCGCATTGATGTCATCGCGGCCAATCGGCTCGCGTTGCAGGCGCGCGATCTCGTTGAGCATGACTCGCACCGCCTGATTAGCGTCGACGGCTGTGACATAAAGACCGCCGATGTTTGCACTCTGATTCCGGAGAAAAGCATCGGGAGCGTACGAGAGATTCCGCTTCACCCGCACTTCCTCAAACACGCGGTCGCGCAACAGCGACGACGCGACCCGCATCGGATAAATGTCGGGCGAAGTTATCGACGGCGCAGTGAACAATCCCTGGATGTAGTTGGTTGGCAGCGTGCGACTGGTGACCTCGACGGTCGACGATGTGAACGAAAGCGGCGGCGGCGCCTGTGGCTTGTAATCGCCACGCGGCAGCTTTCCAAACGAAGCCGCGATTCGCGATTTCAGTTGGGCGGCGTCAAGATCGCCGACGATGACCAGCAACAAGCGCGAGGTCTGCATGATCTTCTGATGGTAAGCGCGCAGGTCTTCGGCGGTCAGGCGGCCGACGTTCTCAGCCGTGCCTTCGGGTCGGTTCAGGTAGGGATGGCCCACATAAGCCACCCGGTCCTGCAAACGCTGCAAGTAGCCGTCCGGGTCGTCGGCCTCACCCTGCAGCCCGGCCAGGATGCGCGACTGGACCAGCGCCACATCTTCTTTGGTAAACGATGGATGCAGCGCGACGTCGGCAAAGATTTCCCACGAGCGGTCGAAGTTCGCGCGGGTCGCCGCCATCGAGAGCGAAGAGTAATCATAGTTCACCCCTTCGCCGATCACGGTTCCCATTCGGGCCGTTTCTTTGCGCATGCGGTCGCGCGGAAAGTTGGCGCTCGCCTCGCTGGCTACATTCAGCATGAACGCTTCCACGCCGGCGTTGCTCGCGCTGACATTCTCGACGCCTCCGCGAATGAAAAGTCCAACGGCGACGGTCTGGCTGCCGGCGCGACGCTTCACCAGAACCTTGAGCCCGTTGATTTCGAACTCGGTAACCAAAGAGGCCTGGCGGGCGATGACGCTTTGAAAGTCCGGTGCGGTTGCCGGCGGATTGGTCTGCGCTCCCGCTATCGGGGCGATCAGAGCGTTAAGCAGCAGCAAAAGAACCGCAGGCAATAGGCAGTAAGAAGTAGGCCGGAACCTACTAATGCCGGTTTGTGTTGATTGTTGCATCGCTTTTCGATTCGTCCTGAATTTGAAACGTGAAAGTTGAAACCTCAGACTGGTAACCGCGAAGCTTACTGTCCGATCAAATTCTCCGGCGTGAGC
Organism: Blastocatellia bacterium; assembly: GCA_003168335.1. Classification (GTDB taxonomy): domain Bacteria; phylum Acidobacteriota; class Blastocatellia; order Pyrinomonadales; family Pyrinomonadaceae; genus UBA11740. The sequence goes on from PMSM01000013.1 coordinate 258,624, forward strand.
TTCGCTTGTTGCTGAGACTGTTCGGAGATCAAGGCGAGGCTGACGTGCGGCTTGCCCTGGATGTACGTCGTGACGTAGCGGCTGATGTCGGTGCGCGAAGTGCGACGCAAATTCCCGAGATAACCTCGAAAGTAATCGATGCCGGTTGAGGACCACCAGAAGCCAAGCGTCTTCGCGTACTCGTCAAACTTTTCGCGCGAATAGAGGTCGTCTGCCTCCAGCAGCGCTTTCGCGCTCTCGAGTTGTTCGTCGGTGTAGTAGTCCTTGTCGTTAAAATGGGCGATCTCGTTGTAAATGGCTTTGAGTGCGGCCTGCGCCTTGTCCGGCGAGGTCTGTGCCAGGATGGTTATTGGTCCGGTATTGCGCTGCGTGTAATAACCGATGCCGACGCCGTTGACCAATCCAGTGTCAACCAGGTTGCGTTGAAAGCGCGAGTCAGGCTGGGCCATGATGAATGAAAAAGTGTCCGCCGCGTAGGTGCCGGCGTCATCCTTGCCGACGGACGGGCCTTGCCAGCCGATCTCCAGAAACACATTCGCGACCGGCTGCTTGATGACATTGCCTTCGCTCTTCGAGAGCGGCGGATGCTCGACCATCGGGAATTCGGCGAAGGGATCTTTCTCGCGCCGGGGCCAGTCGCCATAAAACTCCTGCGCCATCTTGTAGATGTCCTCGGCCTGCACGTCTCCGGTAACTACCAGCGCGGAATTATTTGGCACGTAGTAACGGCCCTGAATCAGCCGCATCATCGCGGTGGTGGCACCGGAAACTGTCTGACGATTACCGAGCGCATTCTTACGACTGGGGTATTTGTAAAAAAGGCGTTCGGTCATCTCTTTATTGAGATAGTAACCAGGTTCTGATTCGTTGCGATCAATCTCGCCAATGACTACCTGACGCTCTCGCTCGAACTCTCCTTCGTCAAACAGCGGATAGCGAGTCGCGTCGCGCATGAAATTCATGGCCGCTCGCACGTTCGGCGAAGTCGTCGTGAAATAGTATTCGACCACTTCCTCGCGCGTCTCGCCGTTGTAGGCAATGCCCAACTGTCCAATCCTTTGCAGATATTGTTCGGCATTGGCGATGGCGCGGTTGGCTTTGAAAAACATGTGCTCGTAGAGGTGTGACAGGCCGTTGAGTTCCGGTGGCTCGGTAAAAGATCCGTTGCGCACGGCCAGTTCGATAGTCACGATTGGCACCGAGTGGTCTTCGAACACGATAACTTCCAGGCCGTTGGAAAGTACGCGGCTCGCAATGTCTGAGACGGGCTTGGCGCTGGTAGTCTTGACCGGCGCAGCTCCCTGCGATTGCCGTAGCGGGAACAGGGAAGTGGGCACGGGCCGCGCCACGAGCGGCGCGATCATGGAAAAAGTCAGTCCGAGAACTAAAAGAATTCGTTTCACGGTAACTCCGGTTTATGTGTTTAGAGGAGGGCTACTGCCCTCCTGCTCTCGTTCGCTACAACTTATCGGCGGGCAGTAGCCCGCCTCTAAACATCCGATCAAGGGAACAATTCAATGGCGGGCGTTAGGCCCGCCTCAACAAATCAGGAATCGATATAAATGGCGGCAACAAATCTACCACAAAGACTCCACGTCGCAGAACGCTCCGTTTAGGTGGATTCTTTTACGACCATGCGCACGGGTATGTTTCTCTTTCAATCGAGGCGGTTCGATGTCGAGTGCGCAAAAATGGATGTCAGCTATCTGAAAGGTGGCAGCTGACTTTTATTGCCTGGGCGTAGCCGGTGAAGAGTAGGGCAGTTCGTAATCAGTGGCTCGTTCGCCGGTTGCGGCGACCATCGTCGCACCGATCAGAATCAAAGAGAAGTAACGCAGGCGTGACAGGCTGGTCATGGGGGATCCTCCGATCAATTATCGAGGTTCAGCCGGTTCCGAGAGCGACATCATCGCACTGCTCGAAGCAGGGCAAGAGGGGGCCCAGGCTTTTGACATTAATCGATGCGAGCGGACAAGGTTGCTAGGCTGAAATGGTACTTACCTTGTAGAATCAATCCTCCGGATCATCTTTGCGGAGATTAATCTTTGAATTAGTCAGCCGATCCAGAATCTGTATGGCTCAACTGAATGTCACCGACGCCAGCGGACGCCAGGCGCAGCACCAACTAGACTCGCGAACACCGTGCATGATTGGGCGGGCGCCGGACAACCAGGTTGTGCTTGACGATCCGCGCGCTTCTCGACACCACGCGCATGTCAAACCTGATGACGAAGGCTCGTTCATGATTGTCGATGGCTTCGTCGATAACGGTCAGATCAAACGAAGCGCTAACAAAGTCTTTGTCAATGGCGAACAAAAGTTCGAGCATCTGCTCAAGGACGGCGATCGCATTACGATCGGAGCCAGCACGCTGCGCTTTGAACAGCCGAAGGAAGAACGCACGGCCGATCTAAGTTACGACGACAAGCCTCTGGGCCATACGCAGCTCTTAATGTCGGCGAAGGACGTCCTGACCACGGTCCTGCGTCAGTCGGATTCGACTACGGCCGCCGGAGCGCCACGCGATAAGGTGCTCGAATCGCTGCAGCGCAAAGCCAACATCCTGAGCGAGCTTTACGAGATGAGCAAAGCGCTCGGCTCGGGGTTCGACCTTGATCGAATTTTCAAAATGGCCACCGACATAATCTTTCGTTCGACACCGGCCGATCGCGTGATCGCCCTGCTGTCCGAAACCGTGGTCACCGAACAAACGGCCGACGACGTGAAGTTGTTTCCGATTGCTACGCGCGCGCGTGATGAAAAATTGGAAGCCCACGCGCGCAAGATGACTATCGGCCGCAGCATCACCCGCAAAGTAATGAAGGACCGCGTGGCCCTGCTTTCACAGGATGCGGCTGCCGACGAACAGTTTGCCGGGGTCGAGTCGATCGTCTCTCAGGGCGTGCGTTCGACCATCTGCGCGCCGCTCGTTACTGAGTCGGGCGTGCACGGCGCGCTGTATGCTGATCGGCTCGACCCTTTTTCCGCTTTCAAGCCTGACGATTTGGAATTGATTAGCGCCGTCGCGGCGCAGACGGCCATCGCGGTTGAGAATGTGCGCTCTCACGAACGACTGGCGAAGGAAGAAGTAGCGCGCGCTAACTATGGCCGGTTCCTGCCCGAGTATGTTGTGAAGCAAATGCTCGAGAATCCGGAATCTTTCAAGCTGGGCGGCGTACTCCAGACAATCACCGTGCTCTTTGCGGATATTCGCGGCTTCACGCGAATCTCAGAACACGCGTCGCCGGAAAAGATCGTGCAATTACTCAATCGCTATTTTTCAGCGATGACTGACATTATCTTTGCGCACGGCGGGACTCTCGACAAATATCTTGGTGATGGATTGATGGCGCTGTTTGGCGCGCCCACCGTTACGCCGAAAGACGCGGAGAATGCCATCGCGACCGCCGTGGCGATGCAGCGGCGCATGCTCAGCATCAACGATGAGTTGCACAAAGAAGGCTTTGCCGAAATCGGTATCGGCATCGGTTTGCATACCGGCGAAGTCACGGTCGGCTACATTGGCTCTGAGCGGCGATCCGAGTACACGGCGATTGGCGACGCGGTCAATACAGCCTCGCGCCTGGAATCAAATGCCAAGGCCGGAGAGATTCTGGTCAGCGAAGTTACTGCTAAAGCCGCGCACTCCCGCTATCAACTGGCGCCCCGCGATCCCATCAGCGTCAAGAATCGCGAACAGCCCGTGCCGTTGTTTGAAGTTGAATGGCAGCACGCTACCAGCAGCGCATAGGACAAGTAAGAAGGTAAAAGTAAAAAGGAAAGAATGTCCGACAAACTTCAGTTTATCGCTAACGCGGCCGGACTCGATTGGCAAACGACAAACTGAAGTTTGTCGGACATTCTTTGTGGGGAACATCCGCAGCATTGACAGTGTCTTAAGCTTTTTACTTTGACCTTTTCCCTTTTCTTCGATGTCCGCTAACTCCACGTGGTTTTTCAAGCGTCAGATACTGGTCGCGCGGGTTTACGGAATTCCCGTGCGGATCGACTATCGCTGGTTCATCGTGTTTGCGCTGAGCGTCGCCCTGATTGCCTCGAACGTGCGCCGACACCCGATACAGTTGTTTACCTACCGGCTGCCGGCTACCGGGGAACTGACGGCCTGGGTCCTGGGAATCGCTACCACCCTGGGACTCTTTCTCTCAGTCTTTGGCCATGAACTGTCGCATGCGTTGATGGGTCGCACGGAAGGGATTGAGATCGAAGAGATCGTGCTGCATCCGTTTGGTGGTCTGGCGCGCATGCGCACGCAACCCGAGAGCCCGGGCGCCGAGTTTCGCATCGCCGTGGCCGGACCGGCGGCGAGTTTTATCTTTGCGCTGGTCGGGTTTGCCGGGATGATGCTGACCGCACGTTTGGAATTCAATTTCGGCACGGCATTTTTCTTTTTCATCGGCGCAGGTAATCTCCTCCTGGCCGTCTTCAATTTGTTTCCGGGTTACCCGCTTGATGGTGGCCGCGTGCTGCGCGCGATTATCTGGAAACGAAGCGGCAGCATTCGTGACGCCACTCGCATCGCCGGTTTCTGCGGTCAACTGATGGCGCTGGTGCTGATCGCTTTCGGAGTCTACATGGCCCTGGCGCCGACGTTTCGTGCTTACTTCATGGGACTGTGGTCGGTCCTGGTCGGCGTGTTTCTGTTAGGAGCCGCCACCAGCGTGGTGAGAAGTGTCCGTGAGCCCACGGCCGTTGCTGATGCGATGTCTCCGGCGGTGGTGGTTGAGCCTGACCTACTAATTAGCCGCTTTGTGGATGAGATCTTGCCGCTGCACCGTTACTCGAGCTTTCCGGTGGGGCAGGACAAGCAACTGCTGGGAATCCTCACGCTCGAAGATCTAAAGAAACTCCCCCGCGAGCAATGGCGCAACCGTCGGGTGCGCGACGCGATGCGGCCGGTGACGCCGTCAATGTTCGTTAAGACTTCGGCCGACATGGATGCGGCCAATGAGTTGATCCAGAGTAATGGTGTCGGTGCGGTGGCGGTGATCGAAGAGTCGGGCGAGTTGGTTGGTTTTTTGCGACGCGGTCGAGTCAGACGGCGGAGGAAGTAAAGAGCTTCATGGATGCTCTCCATGGCTTTCGCTCCTAACGGAGCGAAGACTCGTCACCCTTTCAACGGGGACTCGACCAGTCTTTTCTTGCCAACCCAGCATTGCCTCACGCTCGCTTTTCCGCGATAATCCGTCCGGAGCGTCCGTTAACTGTTGGTCGGGCGCGACTGTCTGCGCGGCCCCTTTTCAGGCAATTGATTTCGGTTAAGAGACCCGACTGATAGCGGCTTATCGTCGCGGTATCAGAAGGTAGTCGACTACTACAAAGCTCATGCTGCTGCTTCTGCTGCCATTGAAAGAATACGCCGTCAGGTTGGCCGAGCTGCGTTCGATCGCGGACATCGTGCTCGTGTTTCTGGTGGTGTATGGCGTGTTGAAGCTCGTGCGCGGAACGCGCGCCGCGCCCATGGCCGCCGCGATTGGGGCTTTTGCTCTTTTGTATTCGCTGGCGGTAAATCAGGGATTGGTGACGCTTGAATTTGTGCTGCGCGGTGCGCTGCTTTACATCGGCGTCGCGATCATTGTCTTGTTTCAGGCAGAAATTCGCCAGGCACTGATCGGCTTCGGCAATCGCTTCCGGATGCCGTTCACGCGGCGTCATCGCGGACAGTTCGGCGAGAGTATCTACGACGAGATAGTTCTGGCCGCCACCACGTTGGCGTCAACCAAAACGGGAGCACTGATTGTCCTCGAGCGTAATGTTGGCTTGAGAGGAATCGTCGAGGCTGGTGTCCGGTTGGACGCCGAACTGAGTTACGATTTGATCGTCGCGATTTTTAATCCGGCGTCTCCTTTACATGACGGCGCGATCATTGTGCGAGGTGATCGCATCGCCTCGGCGTCCTGTTTTTTGCCGTTGTCTTTGAATCCAATGTTGTCAAAGGATCTCGGCACGCGTCACCGCGCGGCACTGGGCGTCACGGAAGATTCAGACGCGGTGGCAATTGTAGTTTCAGAAGAAACCGGCTTGATATCATTCGTGCAGGCGGGACGAATCAAGCGCGCTCTTGATGCGACGCGCCTCCGAGTCGCAATCTTCCAAACGATCGAAGGTCGCGATGCCGGCGCAGCTATTATGGCCGCGCCGCGCACCGCGGAATTAGAAAGAGATCGAGAAGAGATCGCGTCCGCCCGAGGTTGATTTGTTATGCCTTTTCGCGAAAGCAGTGGATTTACACGCGCGCCGGGCTCCGCCGAGCGTTGGCTGCGACGGATCTTTGTCGAAGACTGGGGTCTGAAATTATTGGCGCTGGCGATTACCCTCGTGCTCTGGTTTGTAGCATCCGGACGTCAAGTTGAGCGTGAGCTTACCGTTGAGCCGCGAGTGGAAGGAAGACCCGCCCCGACCTACGAAGTTAAAGAAGTCCTGGTCACGCCCGGCAAAGTTCGAGTAACCGGACCCGCAGGTCACGTGAACGCGCTCGAGAAAGCCCGGACCGAAGAAATATCAATCGAAGGCCGGCGCGAGAGTTTTGATGTGCCGCAGACGGCGATCTACATTTCCGATCCGAAGGTTGGAGTGCTCGACAAAGTCAACGTTCACGTGACCATCGTCTCCGCCGGAGATGCGAAACCAAAGCCCCGAGACGCAAATTGAAGCCGGAAAACACCAGAAGGCTTTTCGGCACGGATGGCATTCGCGGCGAAGCCGGGAAGTTCCCGCTCGATTCGCGCACCATCCGGGTCATCGGACGATCGCTTGCCCGGCACCTCGCCGAAAGAACCGGGCGTAATCCCCGAATCGTCACCGGTCGCGACACTCGCGAATCCGGCCCCTGGATTGAAAGCGACTTGATTGCCGGAGCGCGAGAAGTTGGCGCCGAAGTCCATTCAGCCGAAATCATCACTACGCCAGGCATCGCGTTTCTTGCGCGTACCCTACCTGCCGATGCCGGGGTGGTTATCAGCGCTTCGCACAATCCCTACCAGGATAATGGCATCAAGGTTTTCGATCCTTCCGGGCGCAAGCTTGACGAAGCGACCGAGCGCAGAATCGAAAAAGATATTGCTGAGGCATCCGGCGCGAACCCATCGGTCAACGACCAGGTTCCGGAACTCGCTGCGAATGAAAAGCACGCCGCTGAGTTGCGGATGCGTTATCTGAACTATCTTGAGCACGACGTCGCGCATGATCTTCCGCTGCGCGATCTCACGATGGTAGTTGATTGTGCCAACGGCGCCGCGTACGAACTGGCGCCCGAACTGTTCGGCCGACTTGGCGCTCGCGTCGTTCCGATTAACAACCAGCCTGACGGCCGCAATATCAATCGCGATTGTGGTTCGCTGCACATTGAAGGCTTGCAGCGCCGCGTGACAGAGGAGCGCGCGGATCTGGGCGTTGCCTTCGACGGCGACGCTGATCGCGCGCTTTTTGTCGACGCGAGCGGCAATTTTGTTGACGGCGACGCGACCATGTGGGTAATGGCTAGCGATCTGAAATCGCGGAGCGAGCTAACCGGCGACGTCGTAGTTGCAACCGTAATGAGTAACATCGGTTTGGAAATTGCGCTACGTTCGTGTGGCATCAAGCTCACGCGCGCGGATGTCGGCGACAAGTACGTCCTTGAGGAGCTGATCCGCAGTGGGGCGGTCATGGGTGGCGAGCAGTCCGGTCACATTATTTTTCCGGGCTTGAGTCTGGCAGGTGATGGAATGATCACGACCATAAGTCTGCTGCGAGCGATGCGCCATCACAATAAAACTCTGGCTGAATTGGTCGCGGGGTTTCAACGTTATCCGCAAGTGCTGGTGAACGTACGCGTCCGCGAGAGAAAACCGTTTGCGGAACTTCCGGCAGTTCAGCGTCTGGCGCGTGAGATTGAACAGCAACTCGGCGATCGCGGGCGGCTCTTATTACGGTACTCCGGCACTGAATCGCTGGCTCGCGTCATGATCGAGGGTGAGAGTGAAAGCGAGGTCACATCACAAGCCAACGCTCTGGCTGAAGCTATCAGGGCCGAAGTCGGCGCCGATCAATCCTGACTGCCGTCCGCGGTTTTCTTCCGATTCGTTTTTGAGCAAGGTCCAGGAGTAGTCAGACCGAGAAAATCTTACCTTGCTGACAGTGAAAAAGTTGCGCTCTTGTTCCTTGCAGATCGCCTTGAACCCGGCCAAAAAGGCCACTTATCGTACATTTCCCAATGCAATAAAATTATTATTGCGCGGCATAAGTGTTGCGAAGTATATTGTGGGGCAAGAGAGACGGTTGGTGGATCCTCCGTCTCAAGTGGTTGCTGGGGTGAGGACAGTAACCACGAAAATGAATGGGCGCTGCGACCCCACGTTGCAGCGCCCATTCGGTTTTTTGACGACCCGCAGACTTCAAATCCATCCCCTAAATCTTCTTTCGTAATTTGACTCAGGATTGCATTTCGGCGTAGATACATGGCTGCTTCATGCCTATGCCGTCTGCAATCTTGTCGAGGACGCGGCGTCTTCTCGTCATTACCGCGGGTTTGTTCCTGCTGGCGGGAGTCTGCGCATGTCGCAGAGGATCCAACAAGAACGCAAACGCAAACGGCGGCGGATTGTCTTCGACCGCGTCAGATCCCGAGCAAGCAAAACGCCAGGCACAGTCGCTGGTTGATCAGGGCAAAGAGCTTTATAAGAACGATCAAGAGGAGCAAGCGGCAGAAGTTCTTAAGCAGGCAATTGGTCAGGATCCCGGTAACGCGGAGGCCCATCTTCGTTTGGGAATGGCTTATGCCGCTCTCGGCAAGAAGGCAGAGGCCGACGAGTCATACAAGAAAGCCATCGAACTTTATAAGAAGAGAGTTCAGTCAGATCCAAAGGATGCCGGGGCTTACTTCAATCTCGGCGAGGCGCATAGTTTTCTGCATCAGGATGAAGAAGGCGCGCGCGCCTATCGTCAGGCGACCCGCCTCAAGCCTGATGACGAAGAAGCTTTTTATCAGTTGGGAATGTCTGAAACTCGGCTCGCTCATTATCCTGAGGCTACGGCAGCGTTTAAGAAAGCTCTCGAGCTCGATCCTGATGATTATCGAGCGACCGATGCAATCGAAAATGCCCAGGAAGGGGCAAATCGAATCAAGGAAGGCAAGAAGCACGCGGAAGAGATGCTGAAGAAGCAAGCGAATCAAAACGCTAACGGGAACACAAACGCCAATTCCAATTCCGCCCGCCCGCCCGCGCCGAAGCGGAGTCCAGCACCACCCAAGCGCAGCCCGGCGAAGTCGGCGGTAAAAAACTAGGACCTTTTGGCCCGCGCGGAAATTCTTGTTTGGAGAATACTATGGCTACCTACACACCACCTCCTTACTTCCCACAAAGTTCATTATCGCCGCCTGATGAGAAGCGCTATCGAAAGTTCAAGCTGGCAATATTCGCCGGCATTGTTTTGCTGTTGCTTATCGTTGGCGGCCTTGTCGTTGGCGCAGTGTACCTTTTGAAATGGATGTTTTGACGCGACGCGCCGGCGCGCTACTTCTCCGCCGGAAGGCGACCCAGCTTGACACCAGTAAGCCCTGCCCCGTATAGTTTCCCGTTTCGGACCCCGGTCTGAATTCCCCATGAGCAACGCTGCAACTGGTTCTGCGGTGCGGAGGCGTTGCCCGGCTGCGTGTCACAGGTCATCAGCCGTTTGACATTATTGTGGCGTAAGAGCTTCGCTGGCGATTCGAAGACCAAGCCAGTGTGAGTGCGCATGAAATGAAACCGCTTATTTCTGCGACGCTACAGAAAAGTTTCGGCTCCAGGGAAGCCATAATCCGCGCCCGCCCTTAAAGCGAAGTCAGAACGTCCCTAAACCAGAATTTGTAGCAGGGCAGTTGCCTGCGCTGACTGCCGGACTTGTTCCGGAAAGAGGCAGGCCCCGGCCCTTCTGCGCTTTATTCGAGGGAAATTAACCGTGCCGACGATCAATCAGCTAGTTCGCAAAGGCCGCCAGCGAGTTAAGTACAAGACGGGGAGCCCGGCCTTGCAAAGCTCGCCGCAGAAACGCGGAGTTTGCACTCGCGTGTACACACAAACGCCCAAGAAGCCGAATTCGGCGTTGCGGAAAGTCGCCCGCGTGCGTTTGACCAACGGCATCGAGGTGACGACTTACATCCCGGGCGTCGGCCATAATTTGCAGGAACACTCGATCGTCTTGATCCGCGGGGGACGCGTAAAGGATTTGCCAGGTGTTCGTTATCACGTAATCCGCGGCACGCTCGATTCAGTCGGAGTCAGCGACCGCAAGAAGAGTAGATCGAAGTACGGCGCTAAGCGTCCGAAGGGAGGCGCCAAGTAAGCAATGCCCAGACGAAGAGTTGCAGAGAGACGCGCGGTGCTGCCTGACCCTGTTTACAACAGCGCCCTGGTAACCAAGTTCATCAACGGGATCATGTGGGGCGGGAAGCGCTCCATCGCCGAGAGGACGTTCTACGATGCTTTGGCGCAAGTTGGCGAAAAGGGCGGTGATGAACCGCTCAAGCTTTTCAAGCGCGCGATCGAAAACGTCCGGCCGACAGTCGAAGTGAAATCGCGACGTGTGGGTGGCTCGACCTATCAGGTGCCGGTAGAAGTTCATCAGGAGCGCCGTGGCGCGTTGGCTATTCGCTGGATCGTCGCTTATGCGCGGAGCCGCGGTGAAAAGACGATGACCGATCGCCTGGCAGGAGAACTGCTGGACGCAGCAAACAATCGCGGCAATGCGGTTAAGAAGAAGGAAGACACGCATCGCATGGCCGATGCCAACAAAGCGTTTGCGCATTATAAGTGGTAATGGCTAAGTACGACCTCAATACATTCAGGAATATCGGCATCATGGCGCACATCGATGCCGGTAAGACCACCACGACCGAACGTATCCTTTATTACACGGGCGTCTCGCACAAAATTGGCGAGGTGCACGAGGGCACGGCGACGATGGACTGGATGGAGCAGGAGCAGGAGCGGGGCATTACGATCACGAGCGCTGCGACCACGTGCTTTTGGGATCGAAATGGCGAGGAATATCGCATTAACATTATCGACACGCCGGGCCATGTCGATTTCACGATGGAAGTCGAACGCAGCTTGCGCGTGCTTGACGGCGCCGTGGCAGTGTTTGACGGCGTGGCCGGAGTCGAGCCGCAATCGGAAACCGTCTGGCGTCAGGCCGACAAGTACGGCGTGCCGCGCATTTGCTTCATTAACAAGCTCGATCGCGCGGGCGCATCTTTTCAGCGATCATTCGATTCGATTATTACTCGCCTGGGCGCAAACCCCGTCGCTCTTCAGATTCCCATTGGCTCGGAAGATCAGTTCAAAGGCGTAGTCGATCTCATTTCCATGAAGGGCCTCATCTGGAACGACGAAAGCAAAGGCTCGGAGTACGAAACCGCCGAGGTTCCGGATGAATTAAAGGACGAAGCCGTCGCCGCGCGCGAGAGGTTAATAGAAGCCGTGGCCACCGTCGACGACCACCTGATGCACAAGTACGTCGAAGGTGAAAAGATTTCAGAGGACGAGATTCGCGCCGCGCTGCGCAAAGGGACCCTCGCGTTGCGCCTGGTGCCCGTCGTCACCGGTTCGGCGTTTAAGAATAAAGGAGTCCAGACGCTGCTCGACGCAGTGGTCGACTATCTGCCGTCACCGCTCGACATTCCTCCGGTCGAAGGAATTAATCCCAAGACTGGTAATCAGGAGCAGCGACCCGCGGACGCGAGCGCGCCCTTTAGTGGTTTGGTGTTCAAGATTATGGCCGACAAGCATCTTGGCCAGCTTTCGTTCGTCCGCATTTATAGCGGGACCATCAAGTCAGGCTCTTACGCTTACAACACCGGCAAAGACACGAGAGAACGCGTTGGGCGATTGATGCGCATGCACGCGAACAAGCGCGAAGACACTGAAGAAGCGAGCGCCGGCGAGATCATCGCTATTGGCGGCATGAAGCAGGTCACCACCGGCGACACGATTTGCGACGATAATAAGCCGATCATACTGGAGAAGATTGAGTTTCCCGCGCCCGTCATTCGCGTAGCTGTCGAGCCCAAGACGCGCGCCGATCAGGACAAGCTGGGCATCGCTCTGGGACGTCTGGCGCAGGAAGATCCTTCGTTTATTGTTTCGACCGATCAGGAGACCGGCCAGACGATCATCGCCGGCATGGGTGAGCTGCACCTCGAGATTATCGTCGATCGTATGAAGCGCGAGTTTGGCGTCGAAGCCAATGTCGGCAAGCCGCAGGTCGCCTATCGCGAAACGATTACGCAGGCGGCGTCCGGCAAGGAGATTTTCAAAAAACAGACAGGTGGCCGGGGACAATACGCGCATGTGGAGATAGAGATCGAGCCCGCGCCAGGCGAAGGTTTTGTTTTCGAGAATCAGATCAAGGGCGGTGCAATTCCGCGCGAGTTCATCAAGCCCACTTCAGAAGGCATTCGCGAAGCGATGGAGCGCGGGTACCTCGCCGGCTACGACATGGTGGACATCAAAGTGCACCTGATTGATGGCGGCTTTCACGAAGTCGATTCCGACGAGCGCGCTTTTCACATTGCCGGCTCGCTGGCGTTTCAGGATGCTTTGAGAAAAGCTAAGCCGGTGTTGCTTGAGCCAATCATGCGCGTTGAAGTGGTGACACCTGAAGAGTACATGGGCGCGGTTAATGGTGACTTGAGACGACGGCGCGGTCAGATCGAAAAGATGGAGCCGCGGCTGGGCGGCGCGCAAGTGATCACGGCCTACGTGCCTTTATCAGACATGTTTGGTTACACGACCGACCTGCGCTCGGCCACGCAGGGCCGCGCTACTTCGACGATGCATTTTGAGCGTTATGATCAGGCGCCTAAGCACGTTGCCGAAGAAGTAATTGCGAAAGTGCAGGGCGTAGCGAAATAGAGTGGCATGGACTTTAGTCTGTGCGGTTTTACATGACAACTCAGACACAGACTGAAGTCTGTGCCACGTGAGGAAGAGACAAAGATGAGCAAAGAGAAATTTGATCGAAGTAAGCCGCACGTGAACATCGGGACGATCGGGCACGTGGATCACGGGAAGACGACGTTGACGGCGGCGATCACGAAAGTGTTGGCCAAGACGAACCCGAAGGTGCATTTTGTGGCTTTCGATCAGATCGACAAAGCGCCGGAAGAGAAGGCGCGCGGGATCACGATCGCGACGGCGCACGTGGAGTACGAGACCAAGGCCCGGCACTATGCGCACGTGGACTGTCCTGGCCACGCGGATTATGTAAAGAACATGATCACGGGGGCGGCGCAGATGGACGGGGCGATTCTGGTAGTGGCGGCTACGGACGGGCCGATGCCGCAGACGCGGGAGCACATTCTGCTGGCCAGACAGGTGGGCGTGCCGTCGATGGTGGTGTGTCTGAATAAGGTGGATGCGGTAGACGATCCGGAGTTGCTGGAACTGGTGGAGCTGGAAGTGAGAGAGCTGCTCTCACTGTATGAATTTCCGGGCGATGACATTCCGGTAATCAAGTGTTCGGCGTTGAAAGCTCTGGAAGGCGACGAGACGTGGGAGAAGTCGATTCTGGAGTTGATGGAAGCGGTGGACACCTACATTCCGACCCCAGCGCGCGACATTGAGAAGCCATTTTTGATGCCGGTCGAAGACATCTTCACGATTCAGGGTCGCGGGACAGTGGCGACGGGCAGAGTTGAGCGCGGCAAGGTGAAGGTAAACGAGAGTGTGGAGATAGTGGGCATCAAGCCCACGCGGACGACGGTGGTCACGGGCGTGGAGATGTTCAAGAAGCTACTGGACGAAGGGACGGCCGGGGACAACGTGGGGTTGCTGTTAAGAGGAGTTGAGCGGAAGGACATCGAGCGTGGGCAGGTGATCGCGAAGCCGGGTTCGATTACGCCGCACACGAAGTTCAAGGCGGAGGCGTACGTGCTGACCAAAGAAGAGGGCGGACGGCACACGCCGTTTTTCACGGGTTACCGGCCGCAGTTCTACTTTAGAACAACTGATGTAACTGGCGTCGCCCATCTGCCGGAGGGAGTAGAGATGGTGATGCCCGGCGACAACGTCGAGATGAACATCGAGTTGATCGCGCCGATCGCGATGGAAAAAGGCTTGCGCTTCGCCATTCGTGAAGGCGGAAGAACGGTTGGCGCCGGCACGGTTTCCGATATTGTGGAATAGGACCCTATGAGTCCTATAGGACCTATATAAGATGCTGAACGAAAAAATAAGAATCAGGCTGAAGGCCTACGATCATCGGGTGCTGGATCAGTCCACGACTGAAATTGTCGAGACCGCGAAGCGCACCGGGGCGCGCGTGGCCGGGCCGATTCCACTGCCGACGGTCAAGAACAAATGGACCGTTTTGCGTTCGCCGCATGTAGATAAGAAGTCGCGTGAGCAGTTTGAGATCAGGACGCATAAGCGCTTGATGGACATCCTCGATCCAACTCCGCAGACGGTCGACGCGCTGATGAAGCTGGACTTGCCGGCAGGCGTGGATGTGGAAATTAAGGCGTTCGGGAAGAGTTAAGAGCATTGCCGATTTCCAATTGCCAATTTCCAATTGGCGCTTGGGTAAATCATGAATCGGCAATCGGCAATCGGCAATTGGAAATCGAAAATGATCAACGGAATCATCGGCAAGAAGGTTGGGATGACGCAGTTGTTCGCGCCCGATGGCACGGTCACGCCGGTAACTGTTATTAAGGCCGGTCCGTGTGTCGTCGTGCAAAAGAAGACTGCCGGCGGCCGCGACGGTTACGATGCAGTCCAGGTTGGGCTGGTCGAAGATCGTCCCATCAGACTGAAGAACGTCAACAAACCGATGCGCGGCCACTTTGAGAAGACCGGCGGCGGCATTCCGCCGACGCGAGTGCTGAAAGAGTTCCGGCTCGAGGCCTCGGATGACAGCACCAACGTGGGCGATAAGATTCTGGTGGACCAGTTTTCAGATGGCGACATCGTTGACGTGGTCGGCAGGTCGAAGGGGCGCGGGTTTGCCGGCACGGTCAAGCGGCATAATTTTAATCGCGGACCCGAATCGCACGGCTCGATGAACGTGCGTGCCCCCGGATCGATTGGGCAATCGGCTTATCCATCGCGAGTGTTCAAGGGCATGCGATCTTCAGGTCATATGGGTGATGAGCGGGTGACGGTGAAGCGGCTGACGGTCGCACGAGTTGATGCAGAGAACAATCTCCTGATGATTCGCGGTGCAGTGCCGGGCGCGAACGGCACCGTCGTAGTGGTTAAAAAAGCAGCCAGACAGGCGAAGAGATAGCGAGATACAGACAGCAGGTCTGTACTTCGGAAGCGGAGGTTCGGTTATGCCAACAGTCAAAATTATGGACTTGACCAGCACGGAGGTTGGCGAGATAGAGTTGGCTGACTCAGTATTCGGCGTGGCCCTCAACGAACCCTTGATTCACGAGGCGGTGCGCAGCTTTTTAGCTAACCGGCGCGCGGGCACATCGGCAACGAAGACGCGCGGCGATGTCTCGGGCTCGGGGCGAAAGCTCTGGAAGCAGAAGGGTACTGGCCGGGCGCGGATTGCCAGCTTGCGCTCTCCTTTGTGGAAAGGCGGGGGCAACGCGCACGGACCCCAGCCGCGCGACTGGTCGTACAACTTGCCCAAGAAGATGAGGAAGAGGGCGTTGTGTTCGGCCCTTTCCGAGCGCCTGCGCGAAGGCAATCTGATCATCGTGGACGAGTGGAAATTCGATCAGCCAAAGACCAAAGAGTTCATTAACACTCTCGGCAGTTTGAAGCTGACTGGGAAGACCCTGATCGTGGATTCGCTGAAGAATACAAAGTTGATGCTGGCATCGCGCAACGTGCAAACGGCCAAGGTGGTCAACAGCTATAGCCTGAACATCTATGATCTGGTGAATCACCAGAAACTGGTCCTGACGCCCACGATCGTCGAGGAGTTGACGGGCATTCTGCAACCGCGGGCCAGGGACGACGAGGAAGAGCGTTTCCGATCACACTCGAGCGAAGGCGAGGCGGCCAAACCGGCGCGCCGCGTACCGCGGGACGAAGGAGCTGCGGCTTAAGCAATGCGAACCGTTTGGGACGTTATCAAGTCACCGGTCATCACGGAAAAAGCGTTGGTGGCCAAAGAAGAGACGCAGGATCGGCGGCAGTTGCTGACGTTGCGCGTCGATCGTCGCGCTACCAAGCCGGAGATCAAGAACGCGGTCGAGTCGATCTTTCATGTCAAGGTTGAGGCTGTGCATACGGCGAACTACCTCGGCAAGATGGCCCGGCGCGGCAGGCATGAAGGCCGCAAGCCCTCCTGGAAAAAAGCGTACGTGACGCTGAAGCAGGGCGAGAAGCCGGTCGACTATGGTGAGGCTATTTAGGAATTTCGAAATTCGAATTGCGAATTTAGGACTGATTTGTTTTTCAAATTCGCAATCCGAAATTCGCAATTGAGAAGCTATGGGCATCAAGAAACTAAAACCGACATCGCCGGCACGGCGCTATCAGACTTATCTGACGCGTGACGAGTTGACTGCGGGCGCAGTGCCGGAAAAGTCGCTGCTGGAACCGAAAGTACGAATCTCGGGCCGCAACAACGACGGTCACATCACCGTGCGGCATCGCGGCGGCGGACACAAGCGCCATTATCGCGTGATCGATTTTAAGCGGGACAAGGACGGCGTGCCGGGTCGTATCACCCAGATCGAATACGATCCGAATCGGTCTTCGAATATCGCGCTGGTTTCCTACCTCGACGGCGAGAAGCGTTACATCATCGCTCCGGTCGGTCTGGAAGTGGGAAAGACGATCACCAGCGGAGAAGAGGCGGACATTCTTCCCGGAAATACTTTGCCAATCCGCAATATCCCGTTGGGCACGCAGATTCACAATATCGAGATGCGTCCCGGGAAAGGTGGACAAATGGCGCGCGCGGCTGGATCGTTCGCGCAGTTGTTGGCCAAGGAAGGCGCGTATGCTCAGTTGCGCATGCCTTCGGGGGAAGTTCGGCGCGTGCCGGTCGAGTGCCGGGCGACGGTGGGCCAGGTTGGTAATGTCGAGCATGAAAATATCTCGCTGGGTAAAGCCGGACGAACACGCTGGCGCGGGATCAGGCCGCATGTGCGGGGCGTGGCGATGAATCCGGTCGACCATCCACACGGTGGCGGTGAGGGCAAGACCTCCGGTGGCCGCAATCCGGTAACGCCGTGGGGACAACCGACGCGCGGCTATAAGACGCGTCGCAACAAGCGGACGAAGAAGATGATTGTGAGAGATCGGAGAGTCAAGTAGTCATTGTCGATTGCCAATTGCCAATTGCCGATTTGATTTGTAAGCGGGGTTGGGCGTTTCAGAAAATTGGCAATCTAAAATCGGCAATCGGAAATGAATCATGCCACGTTCAGTAAAAAAAGGCGCCTGGGTCGATAAAGGCATTCAGAAGGTTGTCGAGCGTATTCGCGCGGGTTCGCAAAGGCCGCAGGTGATTCGCACCTGGTCGCGACGTTCGACGATTACGCCCGAGATGGTGGGGATGACGTTTGGCGTGCACAACGGCAAGCGGCATATTCCGGTTTACATAACTGAGAACATGGTGGGGCATAAGCTGGGAGAGTTTTCGCCGACACGCACCTTCAAAGGCCACTCCGGAACCAAGGCTGAGAAGTCGGAGAAAACCGCGAAAATGTCCGGAGCGTCTGGAAGTTCCGCGCCGGCAGCGGCCCCGGCAGCTTAGAAAAGAAATATAGGTCAGATAGGACCTATAGGACCGATAGATAATGGAAGCAAGAGCGAGCGCAAAATATCTCCGCGGGTCCGCCCAAAAGGCGCGCCTGGTGATCGACATGATCCGTGGAAAGAACGTCAACCAGGCCCTGGCGATTCTGCGTTATTCCAACAAGCGGGCGGCGCGGGGAATCGAGAAGTGCGTCAAGTCGGCCATTGCTAACGCGAACGAGGCAGCAGAAAAGGCGAACATTGCCGTTGACCCCGACGATCTTTGGTTGAGAGCCGCGTACGTGGATCGAGGACCGACGAAGAATCGCAGTCGCATGCGGCCTGCGCCGCAGGGTCGGGCGTTCCGGGAGCGGCGGCATTTCTGTCACGTCACGATTCTGGTTTCGAGTGATAAGCAGGACGGCACCGCCGACGGTAAGTCGGGTGCGGCCAAGCCGGCCGTCAGTAAACGAGCGAAGCGCGGCGGTGCCGCGGCTGCGCCCCGGGCCAAACGCGTTGGGCCCAAGACTGAAAGCGGCGAAAGCGGGGCGAAGAAAGCCGCCGCGTCCAAGACCGAGAGCAAGGGCGAGAAGAAGCCCGGTAAGACCGCGGCGAAGCCCGGCAAAGCGGCCGGACGGAAGAAGGCTGAGGACTAACTCGTGTCAGATCTCAAGTTTGAGATTTGAGATTTCGGATTTGAGATTGGAAATTTCAAGAGCGGAGAAATAAGTGGGCCAAAAAGTTCATCCATACGGTTTTCGCCTTGGCTATAACAAGGACTGGCATTCGCACTGGTTTGCCAAGAAGCAGTATGGCGATTTCCTGATCGAGGATCTAAAGCTGAAGGCCGAGCTGAAGCGGCGCTTTACCGGGGCGGGTGTATCGCATGTCGACGTTGAGCGCGCGGCGAATCGCTTGAAGATCATCATCTACACGTCGCGGCCGGGCATTATCATTGGGCGGAAGGGTTCGGAGATCGACAAGCTGAAGGGCGACATCTCTTCGCGCACCGGCCGGGAAGTTCTGGTTTCAATTCAAGAGATTCATAAGCCGGAGCTGAACGCCCAGTTGCAGGCGGAAAAGATTGCGGCGCAGCTCGAAAAGCGAATTGCGTTTCGTCGCGCCATGCGCAAAGCGGTCGAAGAATCGCTGCGGTTCGGCGCCCAGGGAATCAAGGTCAAGGTCAGCGGCCGGCTAAACGGGGCCGAGATTGCGCGCAGTGAGTGGCACCTGCAAGGCCAGTTGCCCCTGCATACTCTGCGTTCGGACGTCGACTATGGTTTCGCGGAAGCGCACACGACTTTCGGCGTGATCGGGGTAAAGGTTTGGATCTATCGCGGCGTGATCCTGGACGCCAACGCGGCCATGGCCCGCGGCACCGGGACCGACCCGATTAATGACACGCGGCCGGGCCAGCGCGAAGGCCGGCCACGTCCGCAGCGTCCGCGGCGGGACCGTGAGAGGACGGAGAGATAGCCAGCCATGTTGATGCCGAAAAAAGTTAAGCATCGCAAGCAGATGCGGGGCCGAATGAAAGGCGTTGCGCTGCGCGGCAGCCTGATCAGTTTTGGCGAATACGGATTGAAAAGTCTCGAGTGCGCCTGGATTACTGATCGTCAGATTGAAGCGGCGCGCATCGCGATGACGCGGCACATTAAGCGCGGCGGCAAGATCTGGATTCGCATGTTTCCCGATAAACCGGTGACGAAGAAGCCGGCGGAGACTCGCATGGGCAAAGGAAAGGGCGCGCCTGAATATTGGGTCGCAGTCGTCAAGCCCGGCCGAATTCTTTACGAGATCGAGGGCGTGGACGAAAAGACGGCGCGCGCCGCGATGAATCTGGCGTCGCAGAAGCTGCCGATCAAGACAAAATTCGTGACGCGTGCCGAGCAGGAAGGCGGAGCCCTCTAAGAGTGAGCGAAGCGAGTTATGAAAAGACGAGAAGAAGTCGATAAGTATCGGGACATGCTGGACGAAGACTTGCAGGCTGAAGAGGCGCGCCTGAAAGAGTCGCTGTTTCGTCTGAATTTCAAATTGGCGCTGGGCGAAGTCGACGCCATCAAGAAGATGCGCCTGGAAAGAAAATCGCTCGCGCGCATTCGCACCATGGTGCGACAGCGAGAGATTCAAGCTGGAAAATAACGGACGCGAATAACAAATGTTTAGAAGGAAACAGAAAGAGGAAGCGGTTGCGCCGGTCTCGGGCGCGGAAACTCCCGCCACAGATGTCAGTCCGGAAGCGATAGCTGCCGGCGAAGACTCAACCATTCCGGCCATTTCGGCATCACCGGCTGAGGTCCAAAGTGCGCCCGAGGCTGTCCCGGCGCTACCGGCCGGAGACGCCGAAGCGATTACCGGCGGGAAGTCTTCGTCCACTTCATCCAGGGCCCGCGGCAATCGCGTGCAGAAGGTCGGCATCGTCTCGTCCGACAAGATGCAGAAGACGGTAACGGTTCGCGTTGATCGCCTGGTGCTGCATCGAAAATATCGGCGCTATGTGCGGCGCACTTCAAAGTTCATGGCCCACGATGAGTTGGGTTCGACCATTGGCGACCGCGTACGAATAGTGGAAACCCGGCCGCTCTCGGCGCACAAGCGCTGGCGAGTGGTGGAAATTGTGCAGAAAGCTGCCAAATGATTTCGAATTGCGAAATGGGGATTTCGAATTTCAAAGCTAAGCCTTTAAATTCGCAATTCCAAATTCGCAATCCGCAATAGAGAATTGACATGATTCAAATGCAGACCTCCTTGGAGGTCGCTGACAACTCAGGGGCGCGTCGAGTCGAGATGATTATGGGCATCGGCGGTGCGACCGGAGCGATCGCCGGTCTCGGCGATCGGATCAAGGTCACGGTGAAAGAAGCGTCGCCCGACGGCGGTATTAAAAAAGGCACGGTGCAGGACGCCGTGATTGTGCGGACGCGTAAGGAAGTGCGCCGGCGTGACGGCACCTACATTCGCTTCGATCAGAACGCCGCGGTGCTGATCAAAGAAGACGGGACGCCGATCGGCACTCGAGTTTTCGGTCCGGTCGCGCGCGAGTTGCGCGACAAGAATTACATGAAAATAGTTTCCCTGGCGCCGGAGGTCATTTGATGGTGAAAGCCAGCAAGCGAGCGAAGATTAAAAAGAACGATCAAGTGGTCCTGATGGCCGGGCGCGACAAGGGAAAGCGCGGCCGGGTGTTGGCGGTGGCGCCGCTCCGCGGCAAGGTGAAGGTGGAAGGCGCCGGAATGATCAAGCGACATCAGAAGCCGGCGGGAAATCGCGGCGGTGGGATCATCGACAAGGAAGCCTGGATCGACATCTCCAATGTGCAGATAGTCGATCCACAGTCGGGCAAGCCTTCGCGGGTGAATTACAAAATAGAGGGTGACGGAACGAAGTTCCGAGTGGCCACGACCAGCGGGCACTCTTTGGAGAAATGAAAACATTAATATAGGGCCGATAGGTCGAATAGGACCTGTTTCTTAAAACAATGGCTAGACTGAAAGAGCGTTATCAAAAGGAAGTGGCGCCGGCAATCGCCAAAGAATTCGGGATCAAGAACCCGATGGCTGTGCCGTGCCTCGACAAGATAGTTCTCAATATGGGCGTTGGAGAGGCCATCGCCAACGCCAAGATCCTGGACACGGCGGGAGAAGAGCTGAGGGCGATTGCCGGACAGAAACCGGTAATTACGAAAGCCAAGAAGTCGATCGCCAGCTTCAAATTGCGCCAGGGCATGCCGATTGGCGTGATGGTAACGCTGCGCGGTGAGCAAATGTATGAGTTCTTCGACCGGCTGGTTTCGGTGGCCCTGCCGCGCGTGAGAGACTTTCGGGGCGTCTCGCCGAAGGCGTTTGACGGCCGCGGCAATTATACGATTGGAATCCGCGAGCAATTGATCTTTCCGGAAATCGATTTCAATAAGGTAGACAAGCTGCGCGGCATGAACATATCAATCGTGACCACCGCGCGCGACGACGATCAGGCGCGCGCGCTGCTGAAAGCTTTGGGGATGCCGTTCAGGCAATGATACCGGGAACTGTGAACCGTAAACCGGAAACAGCGATGTCTTTCTTTGGTTTACAATTCACGGTTTACAGTTAACGAGAGTTATATGGCAAAGAAATGTTTAATCGCGAAAGCGAATCGCAAGCCGAAGTTTTCGTCCCGGGCGTACACTCGTTGTAAGAGGTGCGGCCGCCCGCGCGCTTATCTGCGCAAGTTTCATCTGTGCCGGATTTGCTTTCGCGAGTTGGCGTTGCAGGGACAAATTCCCGGCGTGGTGAAATCTAGTTGGTAGAAGCATTGCCGATTTTCGATTGCCGATTTCCAATTGGATTTTTCAATCGGCAATTGGCAATTGGAAATCGAAACTGGAGTTAAGGAATGACTGATCCTATTGCCGACATGTTGGCGCGAATTCGGAATGCAGTTTCCGCCAAGCACTCGCGCGTCGATATTCCGGCGTCGAAATTGAAGCTGGAAATCGCGCGCATCCTCAAAGAGGAAGGCTATATCAACAACTTCGTCGTCAAAGGCGAAGGCCCGAAGAAGGTGGTCCGCATTTTCCTGCGTTACGACGCGCGGGGGACCTCGTCTATTACTTACCTGGCGCGAGTGTCGCGGCCGGGGCGGCGCGTTTATGTGGGCTCGCACCAGATTCCGCGCGTGCTGAATGGCTATGGAGTGAACATTGTTTCCACGTCGCGCGGATTGATGAGCGGTAAGACGGCGCGGAAGGAAAACGTCGGCGGAGAATTGCTGGCTGAGATCTATTAGCATTGCCGATTGTCAATTGCCGATTTTCGAATGAAAGACTTTTTCTTGGATCGGCAATTAAAAATCGGAAATTGGAAATGAATTTATGTCTCGTATTGGAAAAAAACCGATTGCAATTCCCAAGGGCGTCACCGTCGCTATTAATATTGGCGAGCTTGAGGTGAAGGGCGCCAAGGGCGTGCTCAAGACTCCGATTCCGCAGGGGATTACGTTCAAGCAGGAAGGCGAAGAGCTGATTGCTGAGCGGGCCTCGGACGAGCAGGCTGCGCTTCACGGCCTGGCGCGGGCGCTGGCGAATAACGCGGTGCGCGGCGTCACCGAAGGTTTTTCCAAACAGATGGATATCGTCGGTGTTGGTTACAAGGCGGATATACAGGGGCGCAAGATTGTCTTCGCGCTGGGCTACTCGCATCCGATCGAGTTTCCCCTGCCGGAAGGTATCGAAGCCAAGGCCGAACGCCTGACGACCAAGGGAAGCATTCAGCAGTATCAGACGACGCTGACGGTTTCCGGTATCGACAAACAGAGACTCGGGCAGGTGTGCGCAGAGATGCATCAGCTGCGCAAGCCGGACGCCTACAAAGGCAAGGGCGTGCGTTATGCCGATGTGGCGCTGAAGTTGAAACCGGGCAAGACCGGGAAATAGTAAATTAAGATGGCGAAGAGAAACAGAGCAGAGGTTCGTAGCGCGGTTCACCGGCGCATCCGGCGCAAGGTTCTGGGCACGACTGAGCGTCCACGGTTGGCGGTCTATCGTAGCTTGAACCACATCTACGCGCAGGTAATCGATGACGAGCAGGCCCGGACTATCGCGGCCGCGTCAACGACGGAAAAGACCTTAGGAGCAAAGACCGGTGGCAATATCGAAGCCGCCAAGCTCGTGGGGAAGACGATCGCTGAGCGCACGCTGGCGGCTGGAGTCGACCGGGTGGTGTTCGATCGCGGCGGCTATCTCTACCATGGCCGGGTTAGGGCGTTGACCGACGCGGCGCGCGCGGCCGGACTCAACAAGGACGAGGTCCGTGAGGCGGAAGCGGCTGAAGCTAAAGAGGCCGAAGCAGCCGAAGTTGAGCCGGCTAAGCCAGAGGGCAAGCAGAAGGCTCCGAAGGTAAAGACCAAGAAAGAGGCAGCTCCGAAAGAAGCCAGTGGCGGCGAAGCCAGTCCCGAACCGAAGGCCAAGAAAGAGGTGGCTCCAAAACAAGCGAAAGCCGCCGAAGCCAGTTCCGAATCGGAGGGGGCTAAATTGGGAGATACTGCAGACAGTGGCCACCAGGGCGGCTAAAGCGAAAGAAGATTAATGAGACAACCAAGACAGAGAATATTAGCTCAAGGACTTGACCTGAAGGATCAGGTCATCTCGATCAATCGCGTGACCAAGGTTGTGAAGGGCGGAAAGAATCTGTCGTTTGCGGCGCTGGTTGTCGTTGGTGACGAATCCGGCCACGTCGGCTTTGGCACGGGCAAAGCCCGCGAAGTGCCTTTGGCAATCAAGAAAGCCGTAGAGGCGGCCAAGAAAAATCTGATTCGCGTCCCGCTGATTGAAAACACCCTGCCGCATCAGTTGATCGGCCGATTTGGAGCTGGCCGAGTCATGATGAAGCCGGCGTCGCAGGGAACGGGAGTGATTGCCGGCGGCGCGGTCCGCGCGGTGATGCGAGCGGCCGGCGTCCGTGACGTGCGCACAAAGGTCCTGGGATCCACCAATCCGCACAACGTGGTGCGCGCAACCTTCGACGGCTTGCTCAAGATGAAAGATCCTTTCGAAGTCGCGCGCCTGCGCGGAAAACAGGTTGAGGAGCTTTAGTCGTATGGTGGCCAAGAAAAAGGGCAAGCAGGAAGCGGCAGCGGCAACAATTCGCATTCAGTATTATCGCAGTTCGATTTCGTGCTCGCAGAAGCAGAAAGAGATTGTTCGCAGCCTGGGGCTGCGGAAGCTGAATCAAATCGTCGAGCGTCCTGATACGGGGTCGATGCGCGGCGCGGTCAAGAAAGTCCCGCATCTGATCAGGATCATTGAATAGGAAAATGATTTGGGAGCGATAGATGGCACTCAGTCTAAATAATCTTCATCCAGCAAAAGGCTCGACGCACCGTAAGAAACGTCTCGGACGCGGACCCGGTTCGGGGCTGGGCAAGACTTCCGGTCGCGGTGAAAAAGGCCAGAAGTCGCGTTCCGGCTATTCCATGAAAATCGGTTTTGAAGGCGGCCAGATGCCCCTGCATCGCCGACTGCCCAAACGCGGCTTTACAAATATTTTTAAGAAGAAGTGGATCGAAGTCAGCCTCGCGGCGCTGGAAAAAGCATTCGCGGAAAACGACGAAGTGACGCCTGAGCTTATGCACCATCGCGGCATCATCAAGAAAGCAAAGCATGATATCGTGGTGCTCGGCAACGGCGATGTTTCCAAGTCGCTGAAAGTCTCGGCGCACCGCTTTACCAAGAGCGCGCGCGCGAAGATTGAAAAGGCCGGCGGCGCCGTCACCGTAATCGAGTAAGAAGTTTCGGTTCAAGGTCCGTGCTTGATACTTTGATCTTAGTGCTTTGATGTGTCGGGTAGCTAACGCTTAATTTCAAAGTACCAGGAACAAAGTTCACAGCACATCATCCTATGGAAAAGTTCCTAGCTGCCGTTCGCAATATGTTCAGTGTGCCGGATCTGCGCAGGCGGATTCTGTTCACGTTGGGCATTCTGGCCATCTATCGCCTGGGGGCGCACGTTTCGGCCCCGGGAATTAATAAGGCGCGGCTGGATCAGGTTTGGCACGACGTCAGCGGCACGCTGCTGGGTGTGCTCGATCTCTTTTCCGGCGGCAACTTTCGTCTGATTTCGGTCTTTGCGCTGGGAGTTACTCCCTACATCACCTCCTCGATCATTCTGCAATTGATGACAGTCGTCTCGCCGCAGTTGAAAAAATTGCAGGAAGAAGGCGAGATGGGGCGTCAGAAGATCAATCAGTGGACGCGTTATCTGACCGTGGCTCTGGGCGGCCTGCAGACTTCGTTCGTCGCCCACTGGCTGCAGATCAATGGCGTCGGCCCTCCCACGTGGGGATTTCTGGCGACGACGGTGCTGACGCTGACTACCGGGACCATTTTTGTAATGTGGCTCGGTGAACAGATCACTGAGCGCGGCGTGGGGAATGGCATTTCTCTACTGATCTTTGCCGGCATTGTGATAGGCCTCCCGCGCGGCGTGCAGCAGGTCATGGGCCGCGTCAGCGGCGGTGACACGCTCGAGATTCTGGGAGTGATAGGTCTGGTAGTAGCGTTGGTGGCGATTATCGCCTTCATTGTGTTTGTGGAAGCGGCGCGGCGAAAGATTCCGGTCAGCTATGCCAAGCGTCACGTCGGGCGTCAGTTGGTTGGCGGACAGCAAACGACGATGCCGCTGAAGCTGAACATGGGTGGTGTCATTCCGGTGATTTTCGCTTCATCGGTTTTGTCGATGCCCCAGAGTTTGTTCTCGGCCTTTCCGCCCAAGAATCCGGCCAACTGGTATGGAGGAATTTTTGCCTTCTTCCAGGTGTTTCACGCGGGCGATCCGTATTATGAGCTGATCTTCATGACGCTGATCATGTTCTTCACTTTCTTTTACGTGTCGATCGTATTCAACGTCGAAGAAGTGGCCGATAACCTGCGCAAGCACGGCGGGTTCATGCCGGGGATTCGGCCGGGAAGGGCCACGGCTGAGTACCTGAACACGATTCTTACTCGCTTAACTACAGTGGGCGCGATCTATCTGGCCATGGTTGCCTTCTTGCCACAATTCATGCTGAGCGGATACAAGGTGGCGCGCCTGCCACTGGTAGGCACCTGGCTGGATTCATTTGTCAGCACCACGCCGGGGTTGAGTTGGATTCCCACGGGCATGGGGTATCAGTTTTATTTTGGGGGCACGTCGCTGCTAATCCTGGTAGGCGTAGCTATGGATACCGTGGCCCAAATCGAAGCGCAACTGGTGATGCGCAACTACGAAGGCTTCCTGGGTGGTGGCGGAAGACTGCGCGGTCGCAGAGCCTGACGCATTTTCGATTGCCGAATTCCAATTGCCAGTTGAAATCGTTCTAAACGATCATGGACCAATCGGAAGTTGGCAATCGCCAATCGGCAATTCGTTATGTCCAAGATTATTGTTTTGATGGGCGCGCCGGGTGCGGGCAAGGGCACGCAGGCGCGCTTGCTGCAAGAACGTCTACATTTGCCGCAGGTTTCTACCGGCGATATGTTTCGCTCTCTGGCTGAAACGCAAACGCCGCTGGCTGAAGAAGTACGCGCGATCCAACAGGGGGGGCGGCTGATTCCTGACGAGTTGGTAATTCGAGTCGTCGAGGACCGGACGGCGAAAGAAGATTGCCACAAAGGTTACATTCTCGACGGATTTCCGCGGACGGCGGCGCAGGCCCGGATGCTCGAGGAGTTGGCCGCGCGTCAGCAAAAGAAGCTGAGCAGGATACTTATCGACGTTGCTCTGAACCTGCTGGAGAAGCGGATGACCGGGCGGCGTAGTTGTCCGGTCTGCGGAGAGATTTACAATGTGTACTTCAGGCCGGCGAAGGTTGATAACCAATGCGACCGCCACCCCGAAGCGCGGTTGACTCAACGCGCGGATGATACGCAGGAGAAAGTCCGGGTGCGGTTGGAAACCTATAAACGCGAGACGGCGCCGCTGCTGGATTATTATCAGCGCACCGGACGCCTGCAGCGGGTGGATGGAACCAGATCGCCGGAAGAAATCTACAGCGACATTGAAGAGATATTGAACAATGAAGTCGTGCGCACTGAGCTCGGTGAGTCGACGAACGCGGATTAAAGCCTGCACCACCAGCGATGATCATCGGAAAGTCCCAAAAAGAGATCGAAAAGATGCGGGCCTCGGGGCAGCTCGTGGGGCAAGTGCTGCGCAAGCTGGGCGCGATGGTCGAGCCCGGTCTGACTACTATTGAAGTTGATGCCGCGGCCGAAAAGATGATTTGCGATGCCGGGGCGTATCCGACGTTCAAGGGCTATAACGGATTCCCATTTTCGATCTGTGCTTCAGTCAACGAGCAGGTTGTGCATGGCTTTCCATCCAGTTACGAGTTGCAGGAAGGTGATATTTTTTCCATAGATGTCGGGGTCACCCTGGACGGATTTGTAGGTGACACAGCCGCAACTATTCCGGTGGGAACGGTCAGCGATGATCGATTGAAACTGATTCAGGTTACCGCAGAGTGCCTCCAGTTGGCGATCGAACAATGCCGGGCCGGAAATCACCTGGGTGATATTGGATGGGCGGTCCAATCGCACGCCGAAGCGCATGGGTATTCTGTGGTTCGCGACTATGTCGGTCACGGCATCGGCCGGCGCATGCATGAAGACCCCCAGATTCCCAACTACGGAAAGCCGGGTAAGGGGCCAAAGATTAAGAACGGCTATGTGTTTGCCGTCGAACCTATGATTAATCTGGGAGTACAGCAGACCAAAACCCTGAAGGACGGCTGGACGGTGGTGACGATCGACGGTCAACCCAGCGCGCACGCGGAACACACGATTGCGATCACCGAGCAAGGGCCGGAAGTGTTGACTTTGGTGAAAGCGGGCGCCCCACAGTTCGAACTGGCGGGCGTTCCCTAGTGTTTGCGCGGTTTGCGGATTGCTTGAGTGGCATGGTAGTATCCAAAGTTTGCCAGCAAAGACGAATTAGTGCCCCCGTGTCTATATGGCGAAGGAAGAGGCGATAGAGGCCATGGCCAAAGTCCTCGAAACGCTGCCGAATGCAATGTTTAGGATCGAGCTTGAGGAAAACCAGCGTCAGGTGCGGCGCACATCTCAGGTAAGATGCGCAAACATTTCATCAGAATTCTTCCCGGTGATCGAGTGTTGGTTGAGTTGTCGCCCTACGATTTGAATCGCGGCCGCATAACTTACCGGTATAAATAGATCGAGAGTGTGCAATGAAGGTACGTTCATCCGTCAAGAAGATTTGTGATAAGTGCAAGGTGATTCACCGCAAGGGCGTGGTGCGCGTTATCTGCGTCAACCCAAAGCATAAGCAGCGACAGAAGTGAACTAAGCAAGCCTGCTGGTGGTCAGGGATTAGCGGGTGTCAGTTGTCGGGAGAAGAGAGATAAATGGCTCGTGTTGCAGGTATAGATCTTCCGCCCAATAAGCGCGCAGAGATCGGCCTTACATATATTTACGGAATCGGCAGATCGCGTTCAGCGTCGATCCTCAAAGAAGCACAGGTAAATCGCGACATTAAGATCAAGGATCTTAGTGAGGAAGATCTCAGTCGCATCCGTGCCGTGATTGACGAACAGGGCGAGATCGAAGGCGATCTGCGCAAGCGCGTGCAGATGGACATCAAACGTTTGATGGACATTGGCGCTTATCGCGGGTTGCGGCATCGTCGCGGATTGCCCGTGCGCGGCCAACGCACGCACACCAACGCGCGCACACGCAAAGGGCCACGGCGCGCGACTATCGCGAAGAAGAAGGCGCCTGGTAAGAAGTAATTTCATATGGCAAAAGCAACCACGGCTGGAAAAAAGAAGGTCTTTCGCAAGAAAGAGAAGAAGAATATCCCGGTCGGGATCGCGTACGTCGCGGCGTCGTTCAACAACACGATGATCTCGATCACCGATCTGGAAGGTAACCTGGTCGCGCAATCGTCATCGGGCGCGCGCGGGTTTCGCGGCTCGCGCAAAGGCACGCCCTTCGCCGCGCAGCAGGCGGCGTACGAAGCGGCCAAGAGGGCCACGGAAGCCGGCATGCAACAGTGCGAAGTGCGCGTCAAAGGTCCGGGTGGCGGTCGTGAGTCGGCGATCCGCGCAATCAATAACGCCGGTATTCGCGTGACGGCGATCCGCGATATTACGCCGATTCCGCATAACGGATGTCGGCCGCCGAAGCGGCGCAGAGTGTAGAGCACTGCCGATTTCCGATTGACGATTTTCAATTCGCTTCAATGCTTGAATGAATCGGCAATTTGCAATCGGAAGTTGAAAACGGCTTTGACCTAAAGGATGAAGGGCTCCGTTCCTGAGAGCTGATTCGATGAAGAAGATTCGAAACCTGGAATCAATTTCAGATTTCAAATTGGACCTACGGAATCACCTGAGGACGCTGCCTGTAAACTTTTCCGTCTGTAGTTAGACTGGAGGCAGAAACAATTGGCTAGGTATAGAGATGCGGTGTGCCGTCTGTGCCGCCGCGAAGGCGCAAAACTTTTCCTCAAGGGAGACCGTTGCTACAAACCTTCCTGTCCGATTGAAAAGCGCGGGACTCAGCCGCCCGGACAGCACGGTAATTCCATGCGTCGCGGGAAGGCGCTGGCGGGGTATGGTCAGCAGCTGCGCGAAAAGCAGAAGGTCAAACGGATCTACTTTATTCTCGAAGGACAATTCCGAAACTACTTTGAGCGCGCGCGCAAGTTCAAAGGCATCACCGGTGCGACGCTTTTGATTCTTTTGGAACGCCGCCTCGACAACGCGGTCTATCGGGCAGGGTTCTCGACCTCGCGACGCCAGGCGCGCCAACTCGTGAATCACGGGCATGTGCTGGTCAACGGACGAAAGGTTGATATTCCCTCGTACCAGGTGAAGCCCGGCGAGGTGGTCACCATCAAAGACGCCAGCCGGAAAAACGTTCACGTGGAAGGCGCGTGGCAGACGGCCGCGGGCCGCGGGCGTCCCTCGTGGATTTCGGCTGCCGGCGCGGAAATGAGCGCGACCATTACCGGGCTGCCGACGCGGGAAGAAATCGACCGCTCGATAAACGAGCAGCTGATTGTAGAACTTTATAGCAAGTAATACGTGCCCAGGAGCGGGTGACTACGAAGCACGCGCGAAGGGCTGCACAACTTTTCCTCAAATTTTCTGACGGTACGTTATGGATCAAAACAATCTCTGGACGGGTTTTCAGATGCCGCGCCGCTTGGCGGCTGACGGCGAAACTTTGACGGATCGCTATGGCCGGTTTTCGGCCCAGCCTTTCGAGCGCGGCTTTGGCACGACCGTGGGCAATTCGCTGCGCCGGGCCTTGCTGTCTTCAATCGAAGGTGCGGCCATCACTGCGGTCAAGATCGAGAGCGTCGAGCACGAGTTCTCTTCGATCAAGGGCGTGGTCGAAGACGCCACTGACGTGATCTTGAACCTCAAGCAGGTGCCCTTTACGCTGCATGGCAACGAGCCCAAGACCCTGACTATCTCCAGGACCGGGCCGGGCGAAGTCACGGCCGGCGACATTCAGGGAGACGCCGATGTCGAGGTGCTCGATCCTGCCCTGCATATCGCCACTCTGAGCGATGGCGGCTCGCTGAATATCGAGATGCGGCTAAAACGCGGCCGCGGCTACGTCTCTGCGGACCGCAACTTTGATGAAGACCTCTCGCTCGGCTATATCCCAATCGACTCGGTGCACACACCGGTCAAGAAGGTGAACTACGCGGTTGATGCGGCGCGTCTGGGTCAGAACACCGAATACGACAAGCTGACTATCGAGGTCTGGACAGACGGATCGGTCAAACCCGACGATGCCATCGGTCTGGCGGCGAAGTTGATCAAGGATCACATGGCGATCTTTATTAACTTTGAGGAAGACACGGAAGATTACAGCTATCAGCAACAGGAGCGGGCGCCTTTGCCGCGAAACGATCAATTGGATCGCTCGGTGGACGAGTTGGAGCTTTCCGTGCGTTCCTATAACTGCCTGAAGAACGCCGGGATCAAGACCATTCGCGATTTGGTACAGCGGTCTGAGCGCGAGATGCTGGCGACCAAGAACTTTGGCAAGAAATCTCTGGGTGAAATTCGCGACATCCTGCGCGGCATGGGTCTGGATTTTGGCGTGCAGTTTGACGAGCAAGGTAATCCTATTCCCGGCACCGGCGGGGGAGAGATTGAAGACGACGGCGGCGAGGATGAATCTGAAGCCCCCGTGCAATAGCCGCGCAGTAGGACGAAACGATCATGCGTCATCTTAAGGCCCATCGGAAGCTCGGGCGGACCACTGAGCATCGCATCTCGATGTTGCGGAACCTGGCTACTTCGCTGATTAACTCGCGGGAGGACCGCATAGTAACCACCCTGCCTAAAGCGAAAGAGTTGCGCCCGTTTGTTGAGAAGGCAATCACTCTGTCTCGCCGCGCCGCCAGCCTGGAAGGAAATACTTCGGAAGTTGGCGGGTTGCATTTGCGGCGGCAGGCAGCAGCTTTCTTTCACGCGGGGAATTATCGGCGCGCAAGCGCCAGCCGGCGCGGCCAGACGCCGCCGCCGCGCACTGCGGGGGTCGCTGCAATTCGCCGGCTGTTTGACGAATTGGGCGAGCGCTTCAAGGATCGTCCCGGCGGTTATACGCGCATAATCAAAATGGGACGGCGCACCGGCGACGGAGCGGAACTCGCAATTATCGAGTTGGTGGACAATCCGCGCGAAAAAGAAGCTCAGGCCGCTGGGCGCAAACGAACCAAGGGCGCGACGAAGAAAAAAACGGGCGAAACGAAAGCGACTGAGACCGCTGCAGACAAGAAGGAAGCAGGCGGAAGCGAGGAATAGGAAGACTCTCTGGGTGGGCCCCGATCGGCTAATTTAGCCGAGATCGGGGCTCTTGCTTTTAAGTGGCGCAAAGCGTGGAACCGGCTCGTCAACCCGTGCCGGATGCGACCGTTACCGAGGAGCGTCCAATGTCAATCGGAGTCAAGAGGGCGATGAGCGATCAGGAAAACAAGCCGGCTGAAGTCGAGCCGTCATCACCGGAACGGCCTGCGGAGCCTGGACTGCGCGATCGTGATCGCGGCCGGCGGCGACATCGCAATCAGCCCAGACATCTCGAAGCTTCGATTAATATGAACGAGCTCCGTGAGCTAATCGGCCTCATCACCGAAAACGGACTGACGAATTTTGAATTGGAACGCGAGGGCTTTCACGTGAAGGTCGGTCGCGGCACGTTGAGCGAAGAAGCCAGCGCACTCGCGCCGCTCCTCCCGGGAGCAACTGAAAAACAGTTTGCTGCCGGGACCGGTTCATCGACGGGTAGTTCGGTCCAGAGTATTCCTACGTCCGCTCCGCCACATCCGGGGGCCCAGGCGGAAGAGGCTGCTTCGGAAGATCAGGATCTGCACATCATTACCTCGCCTATCGTCGGAACTTTCTTCCGGTCCCCATCCCCCACGGCGGACAGCTTTGTGCGCATCGGCAGCCAGGTCGAAACCGACACCGTCGTGTGCATTATCGAAGCCATGAAATTAATGAATGAGATTCAGGCAGAGACCACGGGCGAAGTCGTCAAGATTTACGTCGAAAACGCACAGGCAGTCGAGTATGGCCAGCCGCTTTTCGGAATCAAGACTCAGTGAGCCGCGCGCCGGACGCGGTAAACCGCGAACTTCCGGCTCCGACTGCTTACTGCTCACCACTTACTGCTCACTTCTATGACCACCAGCACGAGACCATTTCGCAAGATCCTGATCGCCAATCGCGGCGAGATTGCGTGCAGAATTATCTGGACTTGCAAAGAGATGGGCATTCGCACGGTCGCCGTGCATAGCGACGTCGACCGCGACTCGTTGCACGTGCGTTTTGCTGACGAGTCTGCCTGTATCGGACCGGCGCCTTCGGCGCAAAGCTACTTAAACATACCCGCAATCATTAGCGCGGCCGAGATTTTTAACGTTGACGCAATTCATCCCGGTTATGGTTTTTTGGCTGAGTCGGCTTACTTTGCAGAGATCTGCGAAGCCTGCAACATAAAGTTCATCGGCCCGCGGTCCGGTGTCATTCAGTTGATGGGCGACAAGGTTGAGGCCCGCCGAGCAATGCAAGCAGCCGGCGTGCCCATACTTCCGGGGAGTCCCGAAGCATTGGATTCGGAAGAAGAAGCGATCAGGCTGGCGCGTGAGATTGGTTTTCCGGTGATTGTAAAAGCTTCGGCCGGTGGCGGCGGCCGCGGGATGCGCGTCGTGCGTGCGGAAGCTGAGCTCGGACATGCGCTGGAAGCGGCTTCGAATGAGGCGGCCGCGGCTTTCAAGAATGGCGACGTTTATATCGAACGGTTCGTTGAGCGTCCCCGGCACATTGAGATTCAGGTACTGGCCGATGAATATGGCGAGTGCGTTTATCTGGGCGAGCGCGAGTGTTCAATCCAGCGACGACATCAGAAACTTTTAGAGGAAGCACCGTCACCGGTGATGACTCCGCAACTGCGTCAGGAAATGGGTGCGGTCGCCGTGGCTGCCTGCAAGTCGATCGGTTATTCCAGCGCGGGCACGTTCGAGTTTCTACTCGACGAGGACAAGCGCTTCTACTTCATGGAGATGAACACCCGCATTCAGGTTGAGCATCCGGTGACGGAGATGGTGACGCTAACGGATATTGTTCGGAACCAGATTCGGATCGCCGAAGGAGAGCCACTCGGTTTTGGTCAGGACGACGTCATTATGGTTGGCCATGCCATTGAGTGCCGCATCAACGCTGAGAGTCCGGATACTTTCACGCCTTCGCCGGGAACGATCACCACTTTCAATCTACCGGGTGGGCCCGGCGTGCGCGTCGATACTTACGTCTATCCTGGTTATCGGGTGCCGCCTTTCTATGATTCGATGATCGCCAAGGTAATAGTTCACGCCCGGACGCGCGAATTGGCGATTGCCCGCATGCGTCGCGCGCTGGACGCGATGGTGATTGAGGGAATCAAAACTACGATTCCGCTGCACCTGAAGATAATGGACAATCCCGATTTCCAGGCCGGAAACATCTCCACGCGGTTCATGGAGGACTTCCTGGCCGGCAACGGGTTAAAGGAGAGGCCGGTGAGCACCGCAGCTGCCGCGTTGACTGGGGGCTCTGCGTGAATTTATAATGCTCGACTTTTCGGCAATGAGTTGGGCTCGCTGATAGGTGTAGAGAGATTATGTCAATTGCAATCGTCAGGGCAGGCGGAAAACAGTTTCGCGTGGAAAAGGGCGCCACGTTGCGCGTTCCTTCGCTAAAACAGGAGGTTGGGGCTTCGGTGGAGCTGGAAGTGCTGGCCGCGACCGATGACAAGCAAACCAGGGTGGGTACACCTCTGGTGGATGGAGCGAAAGTGACTGCTACGGTGTTAGACCACGGACGCGCGCCCAAAATCATCGTGTTCAAGAAGAAACGACGCAAGCATTACAAGCGCACCAAAGGTCACCGGCAGGGATACACAACGTTGAAGATCGAATCGGTTGAATAAGGGAACTGAGGGTGTGTTATGGCTCATAAGAAAGGTGTAGGCTCTTCGAGAAACGGGCGCGACTCGAACTCGCAGCGGCTCGGGCTCAAGAAGTTTGGCGGCGAGCGGGTGCTGGGCGGCAACATTCTGGCCCGCCAGCGCGGAACTAAGTGGAAACCTGGCAAGAATGTCGGCCGCGGCAAGGACGATACGTTGTTCGCGCTGATAGACGGCTTCGTGAAGTTTGAAGAAAAGGGCCGGCAGGGCAAGTTCATTAGCGTGTACCCAGAGGCAGCAGCCGCCCCGGTATCTTAGAAATCAAAGTTGTACTCAGGCATTCAACTCAATGCGACGCCCGCGCGGAAATGTTAGCTTAGCGGGCTCGCATTTTTGATTTTTGATTTGATTCGATCTCAGATCTGAAACTTCAATTTGAGATTCATATCGTGTTCATTGATCGCGTAAAGATTCGGATAGGAGGCGGCCACGGCGGCAACGGCGTGACTGCTTTTCGGCGTGAGAAGTTTGTCCCGCGCGGCGGACCGTCGGGCGGTGATGGGGGGCGCGGCGGTGACGTGTGGGTCGTAGCGGACGCGTCGCTGAACACGCTCCTGCATTTGCGTTACAACCCGCTCCACATTGCCGGTCGCGGTCTACACGGCGAGGGCAGCAATCGTTCGGGCAAAGAGGGAGCCGATGTGGTTGTGCGCGTGCCGGTGGGGACGCAGGTATTCGATCCGCTAACGAACGAACTGTTATTTGACTGTATCGCCGATGGAGAGCGTTGGCTGGCCGCGCATGGCGGTCGCGGCGGGTTTGGCAACGCGCACTTTACCAGTTCGACGAACCGCGCGCCGCGTTACCATCAGGAAGGGAGCCCGGGCGAAGAGTGTGAATTGCAGCTTGAGTTGAAGCTCCTTGCCGATGTCGGTCTGCTGGGCTTTCCCAACGCCGGCAAGTCGACTTTTATCTCGACCGTTTCAGCGGCGAGACCAAAAATTGCCGACTATCCATTCACAACTTTGGAGCCGCATCTCGGGGTAGTCGATCTCGGAGACTTCCGCACCTTCGTGGTCGCGGATATTCCCGGGTTGATTGAGGGCGCGCATGAAGGCCACGGGCTTGGCGATCGTTTTCTGCGGCATATTGAGCGAACAAAATTGCTCCTGCACCTGGTCGACATTTCCTCTGCTTCCGGACGCGATCCCATAACTGATTACGAGGTCATTAATCGCGAGCTCGCGGCCTATGATCCGCAACTTGCGGCGCGCCCGCAGATTGTAGTGGCGACGAAACTTGACGCGCTCGATGAACCCGACCGACTTGAGCGTTTGCGTGGTCGGGCGAGCGAGGATGAAAGGGAGTTCTTCGCGATTTCATCCGTTACGGGGGCCGGCGTGCGTGAGCTGATGAATGCAGTCGGGCACGCAGTTGAAGAACT
This sequence comes from Blastocatellia bacterium, assembly GCA_003168335.1. Classification (GTDB taxonomy): domain Bacteria; phylum Acidobacteriota; class Blastocatellia; order Pyrinomonadales; family Pyrinomonadaceae; genus UBA11740. Next base: position 294,691 of record PMSM01000013.1, read on the forward strand.
GCGAGCGCGTTCAGCGGATCGAGTGGCGCTGGAGGTCGATGACTCGCTGCTCGTCGGTAGTGGGAACTCGCGCTCCTGGTAGTGAGGTAGCCCAAAAGGGTCTGCGACTGGATGATGTCTTTGCGGCGCGTTGCGATTTACGGTGGCACGTTCGATCCCGTGCACAAAGGCCACGTAGAAGTGGCCCGCAGGGTTTTGGAGTTGTTTGAACTTGATGAGGTGGTTTTTGTTCCAGCTTGCGTGCCGCCACATAAACGAAGTGTTTGCATCTCTTCCGCGTTTCACCGTTTGGCGATGCTGGCGCTGGCCACTCAGGATGACGCGCTGTTACGTATCTCGACGGTCGAGCTGGATGAGCCCGAACGACCTTACGCCGTCGACACGGTCGCGCGGATGCAGCACGAAATTGGCGCGGACAGTCGCCTCTTTTTCATGATCGGCGCGGACTCCTGGTCCGAGATTACGACCTGGCACGAGTGGCAAAGGCTTTTGAAAATGTGCGACTTGATTGTAATCACGCGGCCCGGATATGAATTGAGCGGGAACCTTGCGGCCCAGGCCGCGCAGGTTGTCGATGTGCGGGGAATGAGCCGGCAGAAAATCTCAGAGTTGCTGGGCAGCGATAGCGGGCCACGCGAGTTTTTGACCGACGCGGCGATGGTGGATGTCTCGGCGACAAGGATTCGCGCGACTGTGCAATCAAATGATTGGGTTATGCTGAACGACATGGTGCCGGCGCCGGTCGCGAGCTACATTGAGAAATACGAACTGTATAAGAAGTAAATGAGTCAGAAACTAAAAGACGATTTGGTGAGTTCCGAGGCGCGCGCGGCGGCGCTGGGCTCGCACGCGTCAGCTACCGCTGATGACATTGCGGCCTTTGATGACCGCATTCAGCGAACTTTGGGCGCGGCGTTGGAGAAGAAGGCGCTGGATCTGACCGTGCTGGATCTCCGCGGCATCGCCAGCTTCACGGACTTTTTTGTCATCACCACAGGGACGAACCGGCGGCAGTGCCAGGCGATCAGCGACGAAGTGGTCGAGCAGTTAAAGCGCAGCGGCACGCGCGCGGCCCGCGTCGAAGGTTTTCAAACCGCCGAATGGATCCTGATCGATTACGGCGATTTTGTCGTACATGTGTTCGATGAAAAGGCGCGGCGCTTTTACGATCTTGAGCGCCTATGGCGTGAAGCGAGACGCCTCGATATCTCGCCGCAGCAACTCGGATCTGAGGCGCTAAGTCTCAAATCTGAAAATTTAGATCTTTGAGAGCAAAACCGTGATCGAGATGGTAGCGTTGTCGGATGCGATGCGCGAGGTGGTGGGCCTCGCTGAGCGCGTGGCCACGACCGACGCGAACGTCCTGGTGACCGGCGAGTCCGGCGCGGGCAAAGACGCGCTGGCGTCGTTCATTCACTCGCGCTCACCACGCGCCGCGCAGCCGCTGGTCAAGATCGATTGTGCGACCTTGCCGGCCGACCTGCTCGAGGCCGAACTTTTCGGTTACGAGCGAGGGGCGTTCACCGGCGCGACTGAGGCGAAGCCGGGACGGCTGGAAGCGGCGCATCGCGGCACTCTGGTGCTCGATGAAATTGCGCATCTGCCGCTGGATGCGCAGGCCAAACTCCTGCGCGTGATCGAACACCGCGAGTTTGAACGTCTGGGCGGACGCCAGACAATTGAGATTGACACGCGGCTGGTGGCGCTGACCAACGCCGATCTGAAGAACGCGGTCGAGCGGCGCGCTTTCCGTGACGACTTGTTCTACCGGCTGAATGTCGTTCAGCTTCAGCTTCCGCCACTCCGCGAACGGGGCGAGGATTTGGCAGAGCTGAGCCGGGGATTCTTGAAGTCCTTCGCGGTGAAGCACGGTCGAGTGGCGAAACAAATCTCGGCTGAGGCGCAGAAGTTTTTACGCGCCTACGATTTTCCCGGCAACGTTCGCGAGCTGGCAAACATCATTGAGCGCGCGGTAATTGTCTCGACTGGTGCGGAAATCGAAGCGGCCGACTTGCCAGAGAGTACCCGGGTAGCCGCGGCGCGCCGCGAGCGTAAAGCTCAGCAGCCGACGCTGGCTGCAGTGGAAGCCGAGTATGTTCACGAGACTTTGACGGCGACTAAAGGCAACAAGACTGAGGCGGCCCGGATCCTTGGTATCAGCCGTAAGAATCTTTACGAGCGGCTGGCGCGGGAGCAGAAGAAGTAGCATAGACTTTATAGTCTGTGATGTCTCGACTGCGAATCTCAGACTGAAGTCCAAGCCACTAATGCGTATTCGCTTCATTTGGCCCGGCAAGACGAAAGACGAGCACCTGCGGGCGCTCGTCGCGGAATACGTGAAACGCCTGACGCGATTTGTACGTTGTGAAGTGATTGAAACCCGCGAAGGCTCGGGCACCGATAGCTCCGGCGTGAAAAAGGAATCGCAGCGAATTCTGGAGGCGATTCCGGCCGCGAGCATGACGGTGCTGCTGGATGTGAAAGGCCTCGAGTGGGATTCGCAGGGACTGGCGGATGAAGTGCGGCGTTGGGAGCATGATTCGATCAAGGAAGTGGCAATCGTGATTGGCGGGGCGGAAGGAGTCAGTGCGGAAGTGGCCGCCCACGCACAGAAGCGTTGGCGCCTGTCGCGTCTGACGCTGACTCATGAAATGGCGCGGGTCGTTGCCGTCGAGCAGCTTTATCGCGCTTATACCATCAATCGCGGATTGCCATATCAGAAGTGAAAAAGAGTTGGAGGACTGGACGAAAGAATGGACAAGAGGAAATCAACAAAGTATCGAGATAAATTACTGGTTCGGCGTGAGGGTTTAGTGGGCCAGGTTCAGGCTGCCGAGGCCTACAGCCGGGAACGTGACGCGGAAGCAACCCAAGATCCGGCGGACATGGCCGCAAACGCCTACACGAAAGAGTTGATGATGTCGATGTCGACGAACGACCGGCAGTTGCTGGAATCGATCGACGCCGCGTTGTATCGCATCGCAGAAGGCGGTTATGGGAAATGCATCCACTGTGCAGAACCGATTCTGGAGAAGCGGCTTGAGGCTGTCCCCTGGGCCCGTTATTGTTTGCGTTGCGCCGATCTCAACGAGCGTGGGTTGCTGCATCGAGACGAGGAGTAGTCTCTCAACGGCATGCCGATTTCAGATCTGCAATTTTGAGATCAGAAATCCGAGATGACATAATCCGAGGCCTCCTGGGGAAACCCGGGAGGCCGCTTTGTTTGGGGCAGGAAGCCCGACCTTGAATGGGCTGGTGAAGTAAATCGGGGCAGTAGCCCGACCGTTAGGGAGGGCTCGTGAATAGTTCGTTGTTTTAATTAGCGCAAAGGACGCAAAGTTCTCCGCGGAGCGCGCAAAGGACCAGGCTCTGCGTCACTTTGCGACTACCTTTGCGCCCTTTGCGTTTCAAATCTACTTGATAACCGTCAGCCACCTCGACCATCTCTACGACGCCGCGCTCGCGCTCGTCTATCCGCAAGCCTGCGCGGTGTGCGCCGCCAGCGTAGAGTCGCGCCACGACGGCGTCGCGTGTGCGTCCTGCTGGCGTTCTACGCGTTTGTTTGCTGAGAAGGATACCTTGTGTTGGAAGTGCGGACTTTTTACTGAGGCCGCCGTTAGCCAGGACAGGCGCATGAGTATCCGGTGCGGCGAGTGCGACGACGACGTGTTCACGGCGGCGCGCGCCTGCGGATTCTACGATGGGGCTTTGCGAGCGTCAGTGCTCGAGTTAAAGCGCCAGCCGCACGTCGCTTCTCGTCTGGCGCGTTTGATGCTCGCCACGCAACAGCGACCGCCTCTCAATAGCGCTAATTTGATCATCCCGGTTCCGCTGCACTCTGAACGTGAGCGCGAGCGTGGTTTCAACCAGGCGGCTCTGCTCGCGCGCGAACTCGCGCGCCTGAGTCAACTGCCACTCGACGAACATAGCGTGGTGCGCCGTGTTCATACCGAGCGTCATCGTGCCGGCATGGATGCGCGCGCTCGACGCGAGAGTGTGGCCGAAGCCTTCGCCATTCGCCACCCAGAACTAGTCGCCGGTCAGCGGGTGTTGTTGGTTGACGACGTGTTCACCACCGGCGCTACCGTTTCCGCTTGCGCAGCGGCGCTGAAAGATGCCGGCGCGGAAGAAGTCTTTGTGCTTACAAGCGCGCGAGCTTAGCTTACGACCAACCACTCCAGTCCCCGCCGGGCGAGGTTTGCGAGATTCCGATCAGCACCCCGTCATTGGTGATGGCCCAGAATTCAACGTTGCCGTTGTTCTGTTGGGCCGCGGCGATCTGTATGACGCCGGGTGCGCCCGCCCAGCTACCCTTGGACCATCCGCTCCAGCCCCCACCGGGAGTGACCTGAAAATCGCTGATGAGCGTGTAGTCTTCGGTGATAGCCCAAAGCTGCGCTCCGCGATTTCCGCCCTGCTGCGAGGCCGCGACGTTAAAAAGCTTGGGAGCATTGTCCCAGTTCGGCCCTGACCAGCCTGTCCAGTCGCCTCCCGGCGAGGTTTGCCATGTAGACCAAAGTTGTAGGTATGAGTCGATCGCCCATAATTGGACGCGCCCGTCGTTTTGCTGTGCTGCCGCGAGCTGCGTAAACGTGGAATTGGCGGGCGTGGCGGGCCAGGGCGCCCATCCGCTCCAATCGCCGCCGGGCGTTACCTGATAGCAGGTGACCAGATTGTCGTTCTGATCGATGGCCCAGAGCTGGGCGCCGCGGGACCCGCCCTGTTGACAGGCACAGATCTCTCTCAGGGTTGTAGCCTTGTTCCAGTTCGGTCCCGACCATGCGCTCCAATTACCGCCTGGCGAGGTTTGCCAGATGCACCAGAGTTGTTGCCGATCGTCGAGCGCCCACAAAGCAACGCGCCCATCGTTTTGTTGGGCCGCCGTAAGATCTACAAACAGCGCCGGGCCACCGGGTCCCGCCCAGTCGGGACCTTCCCACTTACTCCAACTGCCGCCGGGTGTCACTTGATAGATCGAGGTGATCTGATAGTCAATTCCTAAGCCCCAGAGTTGCGCACCACGACTGCCGCCTTGCTGTGAAGCCGCGATCATTGTTAGCTGGGGAGCGTTTTCCCATGGCCCAATGCCGTTTGCCATTTGCTTAATCTCCTTTTTGGTCGAGTGGAAAAGTACTAGCTGCCCGCCAGTTGCCCGAGTTAGTTCTCAGGGCTTTGTCGCAAACCGCTTGATGTCAGTCCATCGAAGTAGCAAAAACTGAGTGAAGCGGTTGTCAAAGAATCCCAATGGACGAGCGCGGGCGCGGAGTATAGCCGTAAACCGCCGGAATAGTCAATTTATTGTTGTTAGCGCGTTTCCTTGAATTAGGATCAACGCCCGCGGTGCAGATCTATTCCGCGCCTTCAGCGCGTATCACATTTCTAAAAACAACCTCATCCTGGGCCGTCGGCCCAACGGCGGGATCCCCAGCCGAGCAAGCTCGGCTGCGGTGCGAGACTCTTGCATTTCGTGCCTTCGGCGCTTGAAATTCAGATTTTATGATAAGTTTGAAACGCCTAATCACTTGGTTTGCCGACGTGTTATTGGCATAAGAGTGACGAACCCGTTTATCATGCGCCCATGACCCAACTCAGAACCTTATACGATCCGATCGAGCCTTACGACACTGGCCGTCTGAAGGTCTCGAGCATTCACGAAATTTATTACGAGCAGTGCGGCAATCCGAATGGGAAGCCGGTAGTCTTTCTGCACGGTGGGCCGGGCGGGGGGATCGTGCCCGAGTACCGGCAGTTTCATGACCCAGGGCTCTACCGCATTGTGCTGTTCGATCAGCGTGGCTCGGGACAGAGCACGCCGCACGCGAGTCTCGAAGAGAACACGACGTGGGATCTCGTGGCTGATATCGAGAAGCTGCGCGAGCATCTCGGCATCGAAAAGTGGCAAGTGTTCGGCGGATCGTGGGGCAGCACACTCTCGCTCGCTTATGCCGAGACGCATCCCGCGCGTGCTACGGAACTCGTGCTGCGCGGAATCTTTCTGTGCCGGCCGAAGGAAATCAAGTGGTTCTATCAGGAGGGCGCGAGCTGGATCTTTGCCGACGTGTGGGAAGAATTCCTGAAGGTCATTCCCGAGAGCGAGCGCGATGATATGGTCGGCGCATACTATCGCCGGCTGACGAGCGATGATGAGAAGATCCGAGTGGAAGCCGCGCGCGCGTGGAGCATCTGGGAAGGCAGCACCTCAAAGCTCTTCTTTGATTACAAGTCGATCGAGAAGTTCGCCGACCCGGAGTTCGCGCTGGCGTTTGCGCGCATTGAATGCCATTACTTCATGCACAACTGCTTCTTCCCAACCGAGAACTACCTCGTCGACAACGTGGGTAAGATTCGTCACATTCCCGGCGTAATCGTGCAGGGACGTTACGATGTGGTCTGCCCAATGACCAGCGCCTGGGATCTCCATCGCGCCTGGCCGGAAGCAGAACTACTGATCACGCCTGATGCGGGACACTCGATCACGGAGCCGGGGAACACCAGTGCGCTGGTCGAGGCGACGGACAAGTTCAGAGCTTAGCACCGAGAACCATGGGCCAATCTCGCGGAAAGTCAGAGACCTTCCGCGCATCGAGCGGCTCGGCGCTCTGGGCTACTGGGTTCTCCTTTCCCCAGCCCTGGCTTGGCCGTCCTGGCGATTACCGTTGGTTAGCCTATTCCCTTCGCCACTGTCCCTGTTTTAGTGTTTTTCCCGTCGATTAGGGCTTTCCATGCAGATTTCCTACCATTCTCCCTGGCAAAGAAGGCTTTGTTTGTCGCTTTCTTCACCTTGCTCGGAGCAAACAAGGGTTTGTTTGTGACTTTCTTAACTTTGTTCGCGGCAAACAAGGCTTTGTTTGTCGCTTCCTTAACCTTGTTCAGGGCAAACTAAGGTTTGTTTGTCGCTTCCTTAACCTTGTTCGTGGCAAACAAAGGCTTGTTTGTCGTTTCGTTAACCTTGTTCAGGGTAAACAAAGGTTTGTCTGTCGTTCCCTTAACCTTGTTCATGGCAAACAAAGCTCTGTTTGTCGCTTCCTTAACCTTTCTCGCGGCAAAGAAAGCTTTCTTCGTGGCTTTGGTCAACATCCATCCACCAAGCAAACAAAAGGATAGACCGCGCGAGCACGCCTTTCGCGCTCAGTACGGGCGAAGGCGCCCGCGCTCCCAGCAAAATGGAGCTTCCTGATTTGAAACTAAGCCCGTGCCACCGCCTTAATTTTGACAGTTTCCGCCGGGCTCGCGTAATATCACCTCCAATCATGAACGCGCGCGTGCTAGTCCTGAATGCTTCTTTCGAGCCGATCAACGTGTGTAATGAGCGGCGCGCGGTGGTCATGATCTTTAAAGGCGTGGCGCGCATGGAAGAGCACAACGGACACATGCTGCATTCTCAGAAGTTCACTTTGCACGCGCCGTCGGTAATCAGGCTGACTGAGTACCGTCATATTCCGTTTGAACGCCGTTCATTATCTCGTAAGAACATCCTGCTCCGCGACCATTCGTGCTGCCAGTATTGCGGCAAACAGTTTGCGCCGTCTGAGCTGACGTTGGACCACATCGTGCCGCGATCGCGCGGCGGAGAGTCAGCCTGGGACAATCTGGTTGCCTGTTGCAAGCGATGTAATCACCGCAAAGGTAATCGCACGCCGGAAGAGTCGGGTATGGGCCTGTTGCGCCGTCCGCGCGCGTTTTCACTGCACGTCAATCGCCAGATCATGCGCTATCTGGGCCGAGCCGACGAAACCTGGCGCAAGTATCTTTTCTACGAGTCCGACGGCGGCAGCGATCTGTGCGTGCGCGCATGAAGCTACGTCTGAAGACAGAAGGAGAACCCCTATGAATGCGTTGCCGTTAGAGATATTGGGGAACCCGACGATCATAATCCTGGTTGTCGCCGCGATCTTTTTGTTGTTTGGCGGCAGTAAATTGCCGCAACTGGCGAAAGCGCTGGGCCAGAGCAAGAAGGCGTTTAAGGAAGGAATGGACGACGCCGATCATGACGAGAAGCCGAAGTCGGATTCGCGCGCGAAGCTGGATGCGGTTGACGACGAAGCTTTGTTTGAAGAAGCACGCCGTCGGGCGCAAAATATGCGTGCCGAAGAAAGTAAGAAGCTTGAGCATTGATCGAAGGAGAGAATAGCGCCGTTAGGCGCGCAATGTTTATAGTTTCAAGAGATACATACAAAATTACGCAGGCGTGAAAGCTCAGCTTTCACGCCTGCGTTGTCTCGCAAGGCCGATACGTTGCTATAAATATTTCGCGCCTAACGGCGCTCAGGCATTCTTGCTTTCTTTCCCACCACCAGCGTCGCCTTCAACGTCAATGAAAAGTCCGCCTCATGCCGTTCCTCATCGATGATTTGGGCTAACTCAGAAACGACCCGGTCTCTTTCGCTCTCGGGCAGAGGCTCAAGCCATTTCGGGATGAGAAAGTCCGTGATCAGAGGTGAAGCCAGGAACTGTTCGCCAGAGTCGTAGGCGAACTCCTCAACCGTGGTCGTGGAAGTTACGCTTTCCAGTCCTGCCTGATGGGCCCAATTCTCGACGTCTGTGATCGTCGGGAGATCAGTGAGGAAGCGCTCGACTTCGCTGCTGCGATTTTCCAGGCCGGCGCGCACCAATGCCTCCCAGTAGACGGAAAAGAACTCGCCAAAGCTCGACGCCGTCGGCAGCCACCAGGCAACGGTGCCTCCAGGCTTCGTTACGCGAACCATCTCTGCCAGCATCGGCTTCAACTCAGTGGGCGTTGTGAAAGAGGCATCGCCCGGCACCAGGTCGAACTCATTGTCCTTAAACGACAGCGCCTTCACATCTTCACGCTGAAACTCAGCTTCCTGATGCAGCGCGACAGCCTTAGCGCGCGCGAGTTCAAGACATTCATCGTTTTCGTCGACACACCACAAACTTAGCTTTTCGCGGCGCGCATGCATAGCCAATGCGTGCCCGCCGGTGCCGGCGGCGACGTAAAGCACGCGGCCTTCTTTTGGCAGTTCAATATGCTCGTCCACCAACGCCGCAAACCGTTCACCCCAGTCAGTCGCGACGTAGAGCTCGCGAAGGAAGGCCAGTTCTTTTTGTGATTTGGATTCCATTCAATTTCACCACAGAGGACACAGAGAAAGCGGAAAGGAAACCAGATCACTTTTTGTCCTTCTCTGGGTACCTCGGTGTTCTCTGTGGTTGATCTCCCTCGTAATAAACTTTCCCCTTTAGCTTCTCAGGCAGACACGACATTTCTTCTTTTGCTTCAGCATCGCTGTGAACGTAACGATAGTCCTTGCCGTAGCCGAGGTTTTTCATTAACGAAGTCGCGGCGTTTCTGAGGTGCAGCGGCACCGGCTCGCGCGCTGTTTCCGCAGCGTCGCTCTGGGCTGCTGAGTAAGCGCGCAGCACTGCGTTTGATTTTGGCGCGCTGGCCAGGTAGATCGTCGCCTGCGCCAGCGGAAACAGCGCTTCGGGTAAGCCGATCAGTTTGGTGATGTCAGCAGCAGCGGCGGCCTGGACCATGGCCTGAGGATCGGCAAGTCCGATGTCTTCCGAGGCCAGAATGCAGAGCCGGCGCGCGATGAAGATTGGATCAGCGCCGCCTTCAATCATGCGCGCCAGCCAGTAGAGCGCCGCGTTTACGTCAGAGTTGCGCAGCGATTTGATCAGCGCCGAGGCCAGGTTGTAATGCTCTTCGCCCCCTTTGTCATAGGCAAACTGCGCGCGGCCCAGCGCTTCGATCATCGTATCGGCCGTAATCGAACGCCGGCCGAGTTCGTCCGGTTGAGTTGCCGCTACTGCAGCGTCCAATGCAGCCAGAGCCATGCGCGCGTCGCCACCGGACGAGTGCGCCAACCGGGTGATCAGTTGATCAGAGAGTTCAGGATTAAGGCTCCCCAGTCCGCGTTCTGCATCGGCCAGCGCGCGACGTAGGATCGTTTCTACTTCGTCCTGGCCAAGCGGGTTTAGCACCAGGACCCGAGTGCGCGAGAGCAAGGCGCTGGTTACTTCAAAAGAAGGATTCTCAGTCGTAGCGCCAATCAAGGTAACGGTGCCGTTTTCGACCGCGGGTAGAAGGGCGTCCTGCTGCGCTTTGTTGAAACGATGAATCTCATCGATGAACAGAATCGTACGACGACTGCGTTGACGATCCAGGCGCGCTTCAGCAATTGCCGCCCGCAAATCCTTCACGCCGGAGAAGACCGCCGAGAGTGCTACAAATCGGGCCTCGGTCCTCTCTGCCAACAGCCGCGCCAGCGTCGTCTTACCAGTTCCCGGCGGGCCCCACAAAATCAGCGATGGCAGCGTGCCGCCACTTTCAATCAGGCGCCGCAGTACTCGGCCCTGCCCCACCAGATGTTCCTGCCCGACGAACTCGCCGAGGGTCCGCGGACGCATGCGATCAGCGAGCGGCGCCGCTGTCGTGGAACCGGCGGTTCCGCTCTCGAGCTCAGACATTTCCGGAAACAGAGTTGTCGCGCTACGGTCCTGCATTTCTTTCGTTTGAGCGTATCACAACCTCAAGCGCGAGGCATCCTAACAATTCCCGGAAATATTCCGCGCAAAAACATTTGGCCCGGTGAGACTCATGGCGGATAATGCAGCGACATTAATCTACGCTCGCGGAGGTTTCCACTGATGCCGGAATTACTATCAATGTCACGCCGCAGGTTTGCGCAGTTACTTGGCGCGGGTGCGGCAGTCGCTGTTGCCCGGCCGAGTCTTTCGCGGCCCTTGTTCGGCGACCGGGGACTGAGTTCGACTGCGGCCACGGCAGTCGTGCGGCTGAACTCAAACGAAAACCCTTACGGGCCGTCGCCCGCGGCGCTAAAAGCGATGACCGACGTATTCAGCCTGGCCTGGCGCTATCCGGACGAGCATGCGGACCAGTTGATTCAAACGCTGGCGAGAATGAACGGCGTCGATCAGAAACAAGTATTACTGGGCGACGGATCGGGCGAGATTCTAAAGCTGTGCGCGGCGGCATTCACCGGCCCAATGTCAGCCGGGAATGGTGCAGTGCCACTGGCGCGTCCCACGCGTGGCGGCTCGCTGACATTTATGCCGGGCCGCGGCAAGATGATCGTTGCCGATCCCACCTTCGAGGCGATTCTCAATCATGCGCGCGTCGCCGGCGCCGAGGTTGTTAAGGTCCCGCTCACTAAAAGTTTCAGTCACGACCTCCCGAAGATGGGAGCGGCGGCAATGGAGGGGTTGATCTACATCTGTAATCCCAACAACCCCACGGCCAGCATCACTCCAAAGAATGAAGTCCGCGAGTTCATCGATAGAGTGCCGCGTCAGACCATGATTCTGGTGGACGAAGCTTACTTCCACTACGCGGACAGTCCGGACTATGAAAGCATGATTCCGATGATCAAGGAGCATCCGAATCTGATCGTGGCCCGGACCTTCTCGAAGATTTATGGAATGGCGGGCCTGCGCTGCGGCTACTGCGTGGCCCAACCTGAAACGATCCAGCGCTTGCGGCCACAACAAGTCTGGGACAGTGTAAATATCATGGCGCTGGCGGCGGCCAACGCCAGTCTGAACGACCCTGATCAAGTAACAAACGGTCGCCGGCTGAATAGCGAAACCAAGAGATTTGTCACCGGCAAACTGGAGGCGATGGGCTTCGGGCACATTCCATCGCAGGCGAACTTCATGATGATCGACGTGAAGCGCCCGGTGCGTCCCTTGATCGATGCATTGAATCAGCGGGGCGTGCAAGTTGGCCGGGCGTTTCCGACACTGGCGAACCACATGCGCGTAACCATCGGCAAGCAAGCCGAGATGGAAATATTTCTATCGGCGTTTAGACAAGTGGTAAGTGGAGGTGTCTGATATCGGATTGATCTGAAAGGCAGTCATCCAACTACGGCGCGCTGGTGAACTGACCTCCTGTCTCTCAATTGACGGCACACAGGCTTATTTTCGTGCGGATTCGTGTGACTTCGTGGATCGTGTGCGGGTCGCTGAATATGGATCCAATCTTGGGGAATTTCCCGACGGGAGGGATGACGGGTGAATTTGGCCAGGCGCTACCGCTCTCCGTCTCTGGGACCAAGGAATACTCTGTTAAGGTTCCTGGCTTCCTTTTGCCTGTAGATGGTGACCGCTGCTCACCGTGAGTCAAGAGATCAGATATGACGAAGTCCCGGCTTGTGGCTACGGTAATAACTTCCTTGTTAGCAATTTTGGTGCTTGCTTTCTCCTCAGTTTTTCTAGTGGGTAGATTCATTTCCAAGAGACGGGCACAGGCGGAATTTATGCAACGAACATTGGAAAAGGAACTGAGTGAGATCCCACCCCCGTCGTCTGCAAATCGAATCCAGCACAATAGCCTCTACGATTCGGGCCAGGGGACTTTCAGCGATTATTACGCGACGAGCCTTACTCCTCCAGAAATTCGCTCGTACTATGACCGCGAGCTTGCAAAACGCGGTTGGGCGTTCCAACAGGAAGCCAAACGGACAAATTGGGGGGACGATTTGGGCGAATCAGAGAGACCTACTGCAAAGGCCCAATATCCGCTGACATATACTTTACAGGGCAGTTGGAAAAGAAACTGGGTTACAAATACTCCTTTGGACTGAGTTGGGGATTATCTGAAACATGTAAGTAAGAGAAACCTCAAGGCTTAACAAAACCAGGGGCCACGCCGGCGATTCTTGCGATTGTCAATTCGCCGACCGAAAGACGATCCACGAAGGCACACGAAAAATCACTAAATGCAGAACTCACTTTCTTTGAGCTCCCTTTCATTCATGAAACCAGGAAGACCGGCTGCGTGTTGTGCAGTTATTTCGGAGACTTCAGGCTAGAATAACTATGATGATCTCAGCCCAGACAGCACGACGGGCAGTGTGGCGACCACTGTGGCAACTGCCCCGGCGATTTGATCTAATCCTCTCGCTCACCAAACGTGAGTTAGCTGCGCGCTATCGCGGTTCGGTTCTGGGTATCGTCTGGGCGGTTCTCACCCCAGTGGTAATGATCGCGATATTCACGATTATCTTTGCGGGAATCTTTAAGGCGAGGTTCGGCGCCAGCAGTTCGCAGTGGGACTATGCGCTGTATCTTTTCTGCGGGCTGCTGCCATGGAACGCGTTTCAGGAATCTGTTCAGCTTTCCTCTACTACAATCGTTGGGCACGCGAATTTGGTCAAGCGAGTAGTATTTCCTCTCGAGACTCTGCCGGTCTCGCTATCCCTGGCGGCGGTAGCGAATCAGATGTTTGGTACTGTGGCGCTCCTCCTGGCCGCGATTCTTTTGCGAGGTGAACTGCGCGCGACGATCGTCTTCCTGCCTGTGCTTGTCATTCCGCAGCTGTTCGCGACCTTGGGCGCGGCGTGGCTGATGGCCTCCCTCGGAGTTTTTGTGCGCGACATCGTGCAGGGAATTGCGCTGCTGTTAATGGCGTGGATGTACCTCACACCGATTATTTATCCCGAATCGCTGGTGCCAGAACGCTATCTTGGTATCGTAAATCTCAATCCGTTCACGGCTCTGGTGCGAAACTATCGCCGGATTATTCTGGATGGCAGCATGCCTGATTGGCGTGGTCTGGCATATTTTGGGGCCTTCGCCGCAGTCAGCTTCATCCTTGGATACTGGTGGTTTGCGAGAACCAGGAAGAACTTTGCGGATGTCATCTGACACCCGGTCGTCAACTTGCCCTGTTGGCGGCGGTTTGTTTCGAAACAACATCGTTGACAGTGCGATTTTTGGGTGTTAGGGTAGAAGGGCCGCTGAGTTCCGCAGTGGCTTTCAGCATGCTAAAGATCTTTTTTCCTCAATGGCGTTAGGCACTCGACCTCGCCTTAATAATTTCCAGTCTAAGAGTTTCGAAAACATGGCGTTTGATAAGGTAAAGACTCTGCGTGCGGCCGAGAGATACCTCGAGTTGGGAAAGATCCCGGCGGCGGTCAAAGAGTATTGCAAGATTGTCGAAGGCGAGCCTGACGATTTCACCACGCTCAACATGCTGGGGGATCTGTATGTCCGTGTCGGCAATCAGCCGGCGGCGATTGTCTGTTTCCGGCGCATCGCCGAGCATTATCGCGAGCAGGATTTTGCGCTCAAGGCGATTGCGATGTTCAAGAAGATCGATCGCCTGCAGCCTCACGATACTGAAATCTCAACTCACCTTGCTGACCTGTACGCCCAACAGGATCTCGTCGTCGAAGCACGCGCTCATTATCTGACCGTAGCCAATGCTCACAATAAGGCAGGTGCGACGCAGGAGGGTCTGGAAGTCCTTCGCAAGATCGCTAATCTCGACTCGCAAAATACCGAACTGCGTATCAAGCTGGCTGAAGGCTACTTCAAAGAAGGCATGCAGGCGGAAGCGGCGGCCGCATTTACTGAGGCCGGTCAGCACTTGCTGGCGCGGGGCTCATTCGACGCCGCGCTGGATGTGTATGGAAAGGCCCTCGAACTTCGTCCGGCTGATCGGGTCGTGCTCAAAGGACTGCTGGCGGCGCATAGCGCGCGCGGGACTGCCGATGAAGCTGCCGAGATGATCGGACGTGCTGCGGCTGACAATCCCGACGACCTTGACTTGCTTTCGATGCTCGCCAGCGCTCATGTCCAAGCTGAAGATCCATCGCAGGCTGAGCAAGCCACCGCGTTGCTGGTGGCCAGGGACTCATCGGCGTATTTGCGATACGTGGATGTTGCGCGTCTGTTCCTAAGGGAAGATAAGGTTGATGACGCAGTACGCGTGATTGTCGGCATCGCCGAGCAAATGCTGGCCGAGCGCGAAGACAATCAATTGCTCGAGCTGGTCGACGAGTTCCTGGCCTGTGATTCCGACAATGTACAGGCTTTGCGTCTGTTGGTCCGCGCCTTTTGGTGGCAGCGAGACATGGAGAAATTGAAAGCTGCTTTGGAAAGACTGGCAGAAGCAGCCGAGGCGGCAGGTTTGGTGAAAGACGAGCGATATGCGCTGACCCAATTGACGCGACTCGCTCCGGACCAGATGCATCATGTCGAGCGCCTGAGACAACTTGGTGGCGCGGAAGAAGAAGCCGCCGCCGAAGTCTTGCCCATATGCGAGGCGGTGGGCGAGTCTGAAGCAACAGCAACTCCGGCAGCTAATGATGAGTATGTATTCGATTCGCCGGCTTCAACCCCGGTTGGCGAAAGCGAGTTTGAATGGAGTCCAGTTGAAGACATGGCCGAGCTCAAGAGCAGCTCCGGCAATGAGCTTGAAATAGAGCGCGGCTTTACTTTCGAGGCGGTTGTGGCAGAGGAGCTTGCGTCCCATGCTGACGAGGCGGTCGCAAGTCCGGTTTATGCTGATCAGGCGAAGGATGCGCGCACGCAGGAGCTTGAAAGCGTCGATTTCTACATCGCGCAGGGTTATGCGGACATCGCGGTCGACACTCTCGACTTGTTGGAACGGCAATTTGGAGCGCACCCGGATATCGACCTGCGCCGGCGTCAACTGGGAACCATGGGGGACAGCCCGGAGTCGACGGCAACCGAGGCCGCCCTCCCGATTGACTCAGGCATTCCCGTGCAGCCGAAAGAAGAATTTGAATTCGCGGCCAACGGAGCTGACGTGACCGCCGAAGTCGCCGTCCCAATCCAGCACGTCTCGCAGATCTCGATGCCTGTGCTCAAGGCGCCCCAGGGGATTGACCCAGGCCTGGCCGAGATCTTCGAGGAGTACCGCGTCTCGGCGGAGAGCGAGGCCGAATCAAACGAAAACGGGGATTACGAAACACATTACAATCTTGGCCTGGCTTATAAGGAAATGGACTTGTTTGAAGAAGCCCTCGAAGAATTTCAAATGGCAGTCGGCCTGGTTGGTCCGGACGATGGCACACCACGCTATTTGCAATGCTGCAACCTTCTGGGACATTGTTTCATGCAGAAGGGCGTGCCACAGCTTGCAGTAAAGTGGTTTAATAAGGGATTCAATACGCCAGGCGCCTCGGAAGATGAGCGTCAGGCTCTACGATACGAACTAGCCGGCGCGTACGAACAGGTTGGTGATTTGCATCGCGCCATAGATCTTTTTACCGAAGTCTACGGAATCAATGTTTCTTATCGTGGTGTTAACGAGCGATTACGAGAGCTGCAGGCGCGCGCCAATGGAGAAAATGGCAAAGCTGCGCCGGTATCTGAACGAAACCAGAACCACGAGCGGCGCGTAAACTAATTTTCAGAAATCGTTTTAGGTTTATCGTCGGGCCAGTTAGGCGCAAGCCGGAGCTTGTGCAAGTTCGGTCTATTCGAGGAGCATGACGAATGTCTTCGCGGCTTTCGGTCATCTTTTACATCATTCTTTGTCTGGAGATCGGAATCGCGCTGACGGTTCTGCCCTGGGTGCACCTTGAGTGGCTGGGGCTAAGCGATTGGAGCAATAATTATTTTTTGCTGCTCGCCGCCCACAAGACCGGTTATGGCGTGCAGCGGTTTATCGCCTCGGGCTGGGTGCGGGGAGCAGTTTCCGGAATCGGGATCTTGAATCTTGGCATGGGTCTTTGGGAGTTAGTTCATTTCCGCCAGACTGTGCGGGCGCTGGACTCAGGGCAGCCTTCTGTGGAAAGCTCGCGCCAGAAATTGCCCGAACGCGTTACCGCCAATGACGCTCAACCTGTCAAAGCCGATCCTTTATCTGATTACCCGCGGCGCAACCGTTGAGGCGACTACGCCGGAGAGTGAAGAGTTTCGGAACCTCCTGCAACAGGCTGCGGCGGCCGTCACCGCCGGCATTCAACTAATCCAAATCAGAGAAAAGCAGTTAGCGGCTCGAGTGCTCTTCGAGTTGACGGCCCGCGTCGTAGCCATCGCCCGTGGAAGTTCGACGCGAGTTTTGGTCAACGATCGCGCTGACATCGCGGCGAGCGCCGGTGCTGATGGGGTTCATCTGACGACGCGATCGCTGGGTGTGGATGTCATCAGAAAGATGTTTGGCTCGAACTTTTTGATTGGGGCTTCGACACATTCGCTGCCAGAAGCTCAGACGGCTTGCGGGGAAGGCGCGGATTTCGCGGTCTTCGGGCCGATCTTCCCATCGCCTGCGAAAGAGAAGTATGGCCCTCCCCTGGGGGCCGGCGAACTGATCGCGGCCACGCGTGAATTGGCCCCTTTCCCCTTGCTTGCCCTCGGCGGCATTTCTATTGAGAACGTGAATGAGTGCTGGTCAGCCGGAGCGAGCGGCATCGCCGGCATTACTCTGTTCGGCGAACCCAACACTCTGGCCAAAACGGTTGAGACTGTAAATGAAATAGCGAAAACTGAGGTCAGGAGAGCAGCGTCTTAAGAAATCTTTGCGCCTTTTGAAGTTTCTCCGCGCCTTTGCGCGAACTCATTTTCGCAGCACTTTAGTTCACGCAAAGTCGCAAAGACAATTCTGAAGGCACCAAGAAGAACCAAATCAAGAGACTACCCGGGAGGGTGACCAAAATGAAAAGCAAATTTAGCAGTCGAGTGCCATGGCGCGAAAAACTTGAAAAACCCCAGCAGCCCAAGCTGGTTAAGGTTCCACCGAAGATGTCGCGGTTCGGGCAAGGCACAATGCTAATCCCGACACCGAAGCTGGTGGACGAACTAATTCGGCGAATCCCGAAGGGGAAACTTGTCACTGTCGGCGAACTCCGCCGGAAGCTCGCTGCCGATTTCGCCGCCGATGTGACCTGTCCGCTGACGACTGGGATCTTCGTTCGCATCGCCGCGGAAGCCGCCGAGGAAGATCGCGCGAATGGACGTCGTCGGATCACGCCTTACTGGCGGGTCGTCAAAGATGACGGCGGCCTCAATCCGAAATTTCCCGGAGGCGAACACCTGCAAGCCCGATGGCTGCGAAGCGAGGGTCTATCAATTGTCCGCAAAGGCGAACGGGCGGTGGTTTTGGACTTTGAAAAGTGCCTCGCGATTCTGAAATAAGGCGCGGCTCATGCCAACTAACTCAAATGCAGATCGGGTCGTCCTTACCATCGCCGGTTTCGATCCTTCCGGTGGCGCAGGGATCATTGCCGACATTAGAGCTCTGGCAGCATTCGGTTGCCGGCCCGCGGCGGCGATGACGGCGATGACCTTCCAAAACTCGGCGGGCGTCTTTGGTGCAATTCATCAGACTGCCGAGTCGCTGCGCTCGCAGATTTTGCCTGTCGTCAAAGAATTCCGGATCGGGGCGGTGAAGATTGGCATGTTGCCGACAGCCGAATTGGTTTTGGAAGTTGTGCGGCTTTTGCGCGAAACAAATATGCCGGCGCCCGTCGTCGACCCGGTCCTGCGGTCGTCTTCGGGTTACGAGCTAATGGAACCCGCAGCGAGAGAAGCGTGGTTGAGTGAGTTGATGTCCCTCGCTCGATTGATCACTCCTAATATTCCGGAAGCGGAAACCCTGGCAGGAATGACAATCGTGAACGAACACGATATGCGCAAAGCGGCAAACAAGCTGTGCGAGATGGGTGCGCGCTCAGTGCTGATCAAAGGCGGACATTTAGAAGAGAGGTCGGGGATCACAGGCCGGAGTTTGGTAGAAGCAGAGCCTAACCGTCAGGCAATTGACGTCCTTGATGATGAAGGTCTGTTTACCGTGTTTCGCGACGAATGGATCGATGCGCCGCCGGTGCGGGGCACGGGGTGCATGCTTTCATCCGCAATCGCGGCCTGCCTGTGTCTGGGAATGGACCTGCAAGACTCTGTCGGCAGCGCAAAACGGTTTGTCGCCGGAGCGATCCGGAAATGTGATTGAGTGGCACAGACTTTCAGTCTGTGATTCACCTGCCACAGAATCGCAGACTGAAGTCTGGGCCACCTTGATCGCGGCTTTTATCACTCTCCGACCGTAACTTTTTCCATCTTCACTTCTGACGTCGGCTTATCGTTGCGATCTTTATCGGAAGTAGCAATCGCATCGACGACTTCCTGTCCTTCGGTGACGCGGCCAAAAATTGTGTAGCTCGGTGGCAGCGGATAATCAACGTGCATGATAAAGAATTGCGAGCCATTGGTGTTCGGGCCGGCGTTGGCCATGGCCACCGTGCCCGCTTTGTAGCCACGCTTATAAACTTCGGATGACGGATTAATCTCGTCCGCGAATTTCCCTCCCCATGCGGATTGTCCACCGCGGCCCGTGCCGTCGGGATCGCCACCCTGAATCATGAAACCTTTTATGACGCGGTGAAAGATCACCCCGTCATAGAAGCCCTTTTCGGCGAGCAAACGAAAATTCTCGGTTGTCTTGGGCGCATCTTCTTCGAGTAACTCAAACTTTATCGTGCCTTTGTTTGTTTGGATCACTGCCGTTCGATTTGGCATCTCGTCTTGTCTCCTCGGTTTCTGTAAATATGTTGATGAGCAAGCTTAACCTCATCAACTGCAAAGTGCACGTGAGGAGCGCGTCTTAAGTGGCACAGACTTTAGTCTGTGATTCTTCCAGTGCGTACGAATCACAGACTGAAGTCTGTGCCACTTTCCTTTTATCTGCCGCCGGATTCCCGCTCCACCTGACGCATTAGCTCGCAAACGGCTATCATTGTCTGCCCCGTTACTGGCGGGGTGCCGATCTAACTCTCGGAAAGGAATCACAAAGGAAACTCAATGAATGTCACTCATCTGGAATGCGCCGCATGCGCCGCGAGGCATGAGGCACGACGCTTGCACAACCTCTGCACTGAATGTGGAAAACCGCTGCTGGTTCGTTATGACCTGAAGAGCGCGGCGACTTCTTTGACAAAGGAAAGGCTGAAAGAACGAGGCCCCGATTTATGGCGTTACCGCGAAGTTCTGCCGGTCGATCAAGCCGAGAACATCATTACTTTGGGCGAAGGATTCACGCCGCTCGTGCGCGCATCGCGACTTGGCACGCGCATGGGGTTGAGCCATCTCTACATCAAGGACGAGGGGCAGAATCCCACCCAGAGTTTCAAAGCCCGCGGCATGACAGCAGCGGTTTCGATGGCCAAAGAGCTGGGCGTGAAGAAGCTGGCGGTGCCCTCGGCAGGTAACGCGGCCGGCGCCCTGGCAGCTTACGCAGCGCGGGCCGGAATGGAAGCGCACATCTTTATGCCGCGCGATACGCCGCGAGCCAACGTCATCGAGTGCGAACAGACCGGCGCGCAGGTGACCTTGATGGATGGATTGATCACTGACTGCGGTGCGGAGGTCGGGCGCCGTAAGGAAGCCGAAGGTTGGTTTGATGTCTCGACCTTGAAAGAGCCATATCGGATTGAGGGCAAGAAGACGATGGGATATGAGTTGGCTGAGCAGTTCGACTGGGAATTGCCCGATGTGATCATGTATCCGACGGGCGGCGGCACCGGATTGATTGGGATGTGGAAAGCGTTCGATGAAATGGAACAGATGGGCTGGATTGGATCAAAGCGACCGCGGATGGTGACAGTGCAAGCGGCAGGGTGTGCTCCGATCGTGCGCGCGTTCGAGTCAGGGAAGCGCTTTGCTGATGAATTCCCCAATGCCCAGACAACCGCTTCCGGCCTGCGTGTGCCCAAAGCGATCGGCGACTTTCTGATTCTTGACGCGTTGCGGGCGTCCGGGGGAACGGCGATCGCGGTTACCGATGCAGAGTTGATCGCCGCCACGAAAGAGATTGGGGCGGCGGAAGGAATCTTTTGCGCGCCGGAAGGCGCCGCCTGTCTGCCGGCCCTACGGAAGATGCTGGACGACGAGTCTGTGAAATCAGACGAGCGAGTGGTGCTTTTCAATACGGGAAGTGGTGTGAAGTATCTCGAGAGTTTCTCGAAATGAACGCGGCATAGCCGCGAACCTGGAGTGGTTTGAATGAAATCTTTGATCTATCTGGCAATGCTTTTCATGCTCGCCGTTCCCGGCGCAGCTTTCTCGCAGAGTGCACCGAGTCCCTGGCTCACCGGGGCCGAGCGCGCAAAGTTTGAAGCGCTTCGCGTGACCGGCTCAGAAGCTCTGTTCAATCTCGATTACGAAACGGCGCGCAAGAGCTTTAAAGAAATGGCCCTGGCCTTTCCGAATTATCCCGGCGGTCCGCAGTTTTTGGCGGACAGCCTGTGGATCGAGACTCTCTACAAGACGCGGCGCTTGCAGTCTTCGCTTTACGGCGGCGACGATACTTTTTATTCGACCAGCGACGACAAGGCTGATCCGCAGGTGGTCGATCAGTTTCGCACGTTGACGCGCCAGGCCCGTCTGTTGGCTGAGGCACGTTTGAAACAATCCCCACGCGACACGGAGGCACTCTATTTTCTCGGCGCGATTGAGGGCCTGAAGGCTTCGTTCGAGGAAGCAGTCGAGCGCCGCCACTTTGCCGCGTTGAAGGATGGGTCCGACGCTGTTGACCGGCATCGGGAAGTCATCAAGCTGGATCCGTCGTATCACGACGCGGAAATTACGATTGGCCTTTACGACTTTACGGTAGGCTCGCTCCCGTTGCCGGTTAAGCTCGTGGCCGGAGTAGTCGGCTTTCGCGGATCGAAGAAGCGTGGACTGGCAACACTTGAGCGCGTGACGAAGGAAGGGAGCTGGGTGCGGGACGAAGCCCGGACTCTGCTGATCGTTTTGTACACGCGCGAAAAACGCTTCGCCGAAGCTGCCGCGATCGCCAGGGATCTGGCTGCGAAATACCCGCCCAACTACCTCTATCGGCTGGAAGCTGCGGACGCCCTGGTGTTGCAGGCGGCGCAGGAACGCGAAGCAAGCCACACGACCGCGACGACGACGACTGAGAACGAGGCCTTAGCTACCTTCGACTCGTTGCTCAAAGACAAGGCGGTACGCAACACTGCGGCGCGGGCATTTGATCTGATTCACTTCAAGTACGGCGAGGCCCTCATGACTGCCGGCCAGTACGACCGCGCCGCGAAAGAATTCCTGGCGGCGGCCGATGTCGCCGGGGCTCAGCAGGGACTGGCGACGATGGCGCACCTGTACGCGGCGCGCGCACTGGATCTCGCGGGCAAGCGCAGCGACGCGGTGACTCAGTATCGCGCTGTACTCGCGCGGCCAAACGTTTACGATGCGCATGACCAGGCACAGTCAGGCTTGAAGGAAGCGTTCAAGAAGAAACTTATTTAGTAGGAATTCAACTCGAAGGTTTAGAGGCGGGCTACTGCCCGCCTTGTTTGATTTCACACTTCATCGGCGGGCGGTAGCCCGCCGCTAAACATTGCGCACGCGCGTCGTTTCTTTCTCAAACACAAACGCCAGCGTCTTATAAATCAGCTTCGCGCATAGAAACGCCGAGGCACTCTGTCCCTCAACGTAAGAGTACTCAGTTAAGTCCATCCCAACGACGTTGCGTTTTCTGGCAAGCGTCCTGACAAGTCCAATAACTTCGTACCAGCCCAAGCCGCCCGGTTCGGGCGTTCCGGTCGCGGAAACCAGAGAAGGATCGAGACCATCGATGTCTATGGTCAGATAGACATTTTCAGTCAGACCATCCACCGCGTCATCCCACCAATCGTCGCGCCCGACGATGTCTCTGGCCCAGAAGATTCGCGTCGGCAATTGATCTATGGCCCGCGCTTCTTCGGCTGAGATCGAACGAATGCCGCACTGAACTGCTGGAATCTGCAGGTCTTTAACGACTCTGGCCATGATCGACGCATGAGAGTGCGGCGTGCCATCGTAAGTGTCACGCAGGTCCGCGTGCGCATCGATTTGCAAGACAGAGAGGTTCGCATACTTCTCGGCATGCGCGCGGATGACGGGACCACTGACTGAGTGTTCGCCGCCGATCATCGTGATGAATTTGGCGCTGGAGATGAGTTCCTTCGCGCGGTCGTAAAGCGCGTTCATCATGCGCTCCGGCGGATCGAGCGACGACGATTCCGCGAGCGTGTGAATGCCCAGCTGGTAGACTTCCGCATCGGTCTCTTCGTCATAGAGTTCCATGTTGCGCGAGGCGTCGATGATCGCCTCCGCGCCACGGCCGGTGCCGCCGCCGTACGAGACCGTGCCTTCGTAGGCGATGGGCCAGACCAGGATGCGCGAGTTGTCGAAACTGGAAAACTCTACTTCGGCGATACCGCCAAAGTTCTTGGGTAAAGACTGTGACTCGGTCATGGGCGAAGTTTAGCGAAGGTGGGGAAGAGAAGCCAGAAGCCGAGCGAGGCGAGGGACCAGCGTTCTGCTGACTGGTCGGATGATTCTTGAGCCCGATTTATCGGGCTTACCCGAAGGGTTACTAGCCCAGCGCTTTTAGCGCTGGGTCATTGGGCGACATAATCACACTAGCGCGCTTCAGCGTGCTTACCATCAAGTGGCTTAGCATCTGTCTGAAGCTCCTAATAAATAAGCCCGCTGAAGCGGGCTGGACCAGTTCATTTCACGTCATGACCCAGTCGTAAAACGGCTGGGCCAAAAAACCCCTGCGGGTGAAGCCGCGTTAACGCGGCTAATCCTAAGGCACTTCGATGACCAGGTCTTTGCCGCCAAAGGTAAAGTTCGGCCGGCGCCGGCCCTTCATGTACTTCGCGGCTGTCTGTGAAAGCGCGGTAATGATTATTGGCAGCGCAATCGTCGCGTCGCAGTTTACATAAGACGTCAGCGCGCCCCGACCAAGCTTGCCGTAGACCAGTGATTCATCGAATGCCACGGCGCTGGAACGTCCGCCGGGATGTGGCGCATCGGCCGCGATTTGGATCGCATACTTATGGCCGTGAACCTGCTGCTTGAAAATGTGAGCAGACATTTCCGTCTGGCGCAGAAAACTCTTGGTGATGCCGCCGCCGATATTTATCACTCCAGAGACGCGGGCGCGAATAGCGATCTGCGCCATGTCGAGCACGTCCTGCACGATGTCAAACTGAAAATTGTTTTTCTTTTCGAAGCGCGAACCCGCGATCCCAACAGCGATGCCGCTGTCGGTGATTCCCGGACAAAAGACGGGCACGCGAGATTTGTAAGCCGCAGTCAGGACGCCGTCTTCGGCGGCGATCTCTGCCAGTTCACGGCCGAGCAGATGAAGAAACTCACGGGTAGAGTAAGGCCGCGTCTGATCCAGTTGGCTCGCAAATCCTCCGACCCACTCTTCGGCCTCGTGATATTCCTCTTCGCTGGCCAGCAGGTCCCACATGCGATTGATCTGCGCCGACTCGAGCTCGGCTTCGGTCATGTTCGGGTGGGCCTGGAAATGATGGCGTCCGAGCGTCTCGTGCAGATCATGGAAAATTACCGAGCCCGACAGCACCAACACGTCGACAAAACGGTTCTTGACCACATAAGCCAGCAGCCGCCGCATGCCGGCGGGGATTAATGCGCCCGACGCGGCCATCATGATCGTCGTATTGTCGCCCAGCATGTCCAGCCAAATGCGATGCGCTTCGGCCAACTGGCGGCCGCCAAAGCCCGTGCCTTCCATCTTTTCCAGCAGGCCGGCCACCGAACGGTCCCGATCGACTTGCACGGGGCGGGTGGGAATAGTCAGATACTTGCTGGGTTTTGGTTTTCGCTGTGTCACCATAAGCTTGTCTTAACCTTCTTTCAAAATGTCCGACAAACTTTCAGTTTGTCGTGTGGCACAGACTTCAGTCTGTGGTTCCGGCGATTCAACACAGACTAAAGTCTGTGCCACTTAATAATCATGACGCCGCCGACCCTTCGTTTGGTTACCATTAAGTGCAATGTAGGTGTAGGCATCGAAACGCGATTCGTAAAAATTTACCAATTCCGCGCCTTCGGCCTCGCTTAATTCGTCGTCTTTGATTCTTTGCGTTACCTGGCGGCGAAATCCGTCGTGGAGCAAACCGCGCTCGTAGCGCGCGCGTCCGACGGCTTCGCCCACCGTCGTACCGCGAATCACTTTCTTGATGAGATAGCCTTCCTCGTCGATGTGAATCTGGGCCTCGTTCGGCGCGCCGAAAAGGTTGTGGTTGTTGCCCATCACTTCCTGATAAGCACCGACCAGCATGAAAGCTACATAGTAAGGCTCGTCCGGATCGAGCTTGTGCAACTCGAGCACCTGCTTGACGTCGTGTAGATCGACGAATTTGTCGACGACGCCATCGGAATCGCAGGTGATATCGCAGAGGGTCGCGAATTCCGTGGGGGGCTTGTTCAATTTCTGAATGGGCACAATCGGAAACAACTGATCCAGCGCCCAATGATCCGGCAGGGACTTAAACACGGAGAAGTTCGCCAGGTACTTGGCGCACAACAGCCGCCTGAGCTCGCCAAACTCTTCGGGAATGTACTTGGCTTGCTGGGCATAACCGTTGGCGCTCTCGCACACGTCCCAGAACAGCACTTCGCCCTTGGCGCGATCTTCCAGCGAGATCAGTCCGAGATTGAAAAGCGTGAACAGCTCTTCGCGATGTTCGAGCGCGTCGTGATAGTACTCGCGATAATTCTTGATAGTAATCGTCTCGCGCAGGTCGCCGAGTTCAATCACGACTTGCGGGTCGTCCTCGTCAATTTCGATGGGCGTGATGTCTTCGACGACCGTCTCGATTTCTTCCAGTATGTTGGTCACCAGAATCGCGTGATAGGCGGAGAGAAAGCGGCCCGACTCCTGAATGATCGTCGGATGCGGAACGTTTTCGTCGTCGCAGACCTGCTTGATCGTGTAGATAACGTCGTTGGCAAATTCCTGCGAGTTATAGTTTGCCGAAGAATCGAACGCCGTCTTCGAACCGTCATAATCCACGGCCATGCCGCCGCCGACATCCAGCAGCTCAATCGGCACCTTCATCTGATGGACCTTCGCATAAACGCGCGCGGC
This sequence comes from Blastocatellia bacterium, assembly GCA_003168335.1. Classification (GTDB taxonomy): domain Bacteria; phylum Acidobacteriota; class Blastocatellia; order Pyrinomonadales; family Pyrinomonadaceae; genus UBA11740. The sequence continues at coordinate 320,342 of PMSM01000013.1, forward strand.
TTCCTTCATCGCATTCTTAATGCGCTTGATGTCGGTCAATTGCGAGCCGATGTGAAAATGGAGCAGTCGCAACATGCCGATGCGATCGGCTTCTTTCAAGCGATTGATTACTTCCAACAGTTCGGTCGTGGTCAAACCAAACTTGGCGGCTTCACCACCCGACTTTTCCCAACGGCCCGAACCCTTTGAATAGAGCTTGACGCGCATGCCGATTATCGGCATGTCACCTTCGCTTTGATCGGCGATGCGCAGGATGTGATCCAGCTCGCTCAGTTTTTCCACGACGATGACTACGCGCTTGCCTGCTTTTGCGCCGGCGAAGCCCATCTGGATGAACTCTTCATCTTTGAAACCATTCAGCACCAGCAGGCTATCGGGCGATTGCTCGAGGGCGAGTGCGGCGTACAGTTCGGCTTTCGATCCGGCCTCGAGGCCAAAGTCATAACGCGATCCTTCGCGCAAATATTCTTCGACCACAGAGCGTTGCTGATTGACCTTCATCGGATAGACGCACATGTGCGCGCCCTGGTATTCGTATTCGCGGATCGATTTGCTGAAGGCGCGTTGCAGCTTGCGCACCTGTGCGGCCACGAGTTGCGGAAACCGCAGCAGCACCGGCGCGGTAATGCCGCGGCCGGCCAAGTCTTCGATAATCTCCTTCAGGTCGGCTGAGCGCGGGTCACCCTCGGCCGGGCGGACAATCAGGTTGCCCTTCCGATTCACATCGAAATAGCCAGCTCCCCAGTTCTCGATCCCGTAGGTTTCGACAGTCTGTTCGATCGCGGTGGTCAACTAGCGGTCTCCTGGATGCCCTTTCAGCAAGCGTTCCGCCACGGCAAGCCTTTGCGTGGCTGCTATTTCCGGCCGGATAGCGGATTTCTAGGGATGGAACCTTAACCGCAGAATGTAACAGAAAACGCGGGGTGGGTCTATCACTTTTTTGTGGCGATTATATGGCCCAAGCCACTCGGTTCCCAGCGCTTAGCTATTTAGACGGAGCGGCGGCTGGCCATTTGATCTAACTTTTCAGTCTCTCATTACCGTTGCTCATCCGCGGAATAGTTGAAGGGGGGACTCTTCCGATCAAAATCAGAAAGTCTCTTCACCAATTCCATGATTTCTTCATTAAAAGATCTTGACATCGCGAGTTTCCGAACTATAATGCCGGTTTTTGTTGCGCGTCGTTACATGAAGTTTTTCGCGCTCTGCAGACCGCCCGTTCCACAACCAGGCTTCGCCCAAACACCGCTCGGGGCGAAGGTCAACCACATCACTCACTTTTTTTTCGACAGGAGACTAAATGAACGCTAAAACCGTGTTGAAGTATGCCTCTGATCAAGGTGCAAAGTTTGTTTCTGTCCGCTTCACGGATCTGCCGGGTTCGTGGCAGCACTTGACGTTCCCGATTGGCGAACTGGCCGAAGATTCGTTTGAAGATGGGTTTGGCTTTGACGCGTCGTCAATTCGCGGTTGGGCCGCAATTCATGAATCGGACATGCTGCTGGTGCCCGATCCGTATCGGTTCTGGATGGATCCCTACTGCAGCGAGCCGACGCTTTGTCTGGTAGCCAACGCGGTCGACCCGCTCTCGCGCCAGGGTTATGCCTTTGACCCGCGCACCGTGGCGATACGCGCCGAGAGCTATCTCAAGAGCGCGGGCATCGCCGATGTCGCCAACTTTGGACCGGAAGCCGAGTTCTTCATTTTTGACAGCGCCCAGTTCTACAACGAGCAATACAGCGCCGGCTATTCGATTGATTCGGACGAAGGACACTGGAACAGTGGGCGGGACGCGAGCGAATCGCAGGGCCCAAATCTGGGCCATCGGATTCGGCCGAAAGAAGGATACGTTCCTACCGCACCGACAGATACGCTGGTCGACATCCGCTCGGAAATTTCGCTCACTCTGGGCGAGTGCGGGATCAATGTCGAGTGTCATCATCATGAAGTGGCGACGGCGGGCCAGTGCGAGATTGATTTTCGCTATTCGACGCTGCTGGGCACCGCCGACAACCTGCAGATATTCAAGTACGTGGTGAAGAACACCGCCCGCAAGCACGGCAAGACGGCGACGTTCATGCCGAAGCCTCTGTTCGGTGATAACGGATCAGGCATGCACTGTCATCAGTCATTGTGGAAAGGCGGAAAGCCGCTCTTTGCGGGTGATGGTTATGCCGGGTTGTCAGAGACCGCGTTGCACTACATCGGGGGGCTGCTGAAACACGCGCCGGCCATCGTGGCCTTTGCCGCTCCGACTACCAATAGTTACAAACGCCTGGTCCCGGGCTTTGAGGCCCCGGTTAATCTTGCATATTCAGCCCGCAATCGTTCCGCGGCGATTCGAATACCGATGTTTTCCACAAACCCCAAACTGAAGCGGCTCGAGTTTCGTCCGCCTGATCCGTCGTGCAATCCCTACCTGGCTTTTTCCGCCATGCTCATGGCTGGAATCGACGGCGTTCAGAACCGGATCGATCCCGGGGCGCCCCTCGATAAGGACATCTACGATCTTTCGCCGGAAGAGCTTAAAGACGTGCCAAGCCTGCCGGGATCGCTGGATGAGTCGCTAAAAGCTTTGGAAGACGACCACGAGTTTTTGCTGAAGGGCGACGTCTTCACGACGCGAATGGTCGAACGTTGGATCGATTACAAGCGTGAGCGCGAGATTCAACCGCTGCGCCTGCGGCCGCATCCGCTCGAGTTCGCGATGTACTACGACGTTTAGTCCGGCACGAGCTGAGGCCCCAAGGGCCGACACTCAATAGCCACGCCCGTGAGCTCCGGATGCTGGGAGCGCGGACGTCCCGTCCGCACTGAGCGCGCAGCGCGAACATGTATTTTCGAACGGACTTGAGCGTGCTGCGCACGCCGTGCGGGGGATGTCCGTGCTCCCAGCGATAGGAACCTCTGACCACCCAAGCTGCGTCCAATAACACAACTCCTGTTGGCTCGCGTCGTTCTCGCTCGCCGCGTAATATGTCCCTGTGTCAGCTACCACTGATGAAATGGTCGAGCGGCTGCTGCGCCAACTTCCTGAATCTCACGCGGCGCAACTTCTCTTCGATCGCCTCGTGCATCAACACGAGCAAGTTAAGCGGCTATTTCAACGGGAGCCGGGATTACTCTCAGACGTGCTGGCGATTGCTGCATGGAGCCCGCTGCTGGCCACCACTCTGGAGCAAAATCCGGACTACGTCACCTGGCTGCAGCGTGAACGCGCCAGCACCCGCGTGCGCACTCGCGAAGAGATCGGCGAATCGCTCGCGCGCTTTGCGCTGACCAATTCGCAGCTGGATCCCCACGTCGTGTTGGCGCGCTTTCGCCGCCGCGAGTTGTTGCGCACCTACCTGCACGACCTTCGCCGCGCCCGCACGATTGTCGAAACAACCGAAGAACTGTCGAACCTGGCGGACGCGGTGCTCGAATATGCCCTGAACCTGTCCCGGCAAAAACTGGACAATCGTTACGGTTCGCCGCAAAGCACCGACACGCATGGTCGCATCTTAAGCGCCGAGTTTTGCATCGTCGCGTTGGGCAAGCTCGGTTCTCGCGAACTGAACTATGCGTCGGATCTCGATCTGGTCTTTCTCTTTTCCGATGAAGGCGTCACCTCGGCCGGTGGGTCGCGCGGGCAAATCACCAATCGAGAGTATTTCATCAAGCTGGCTGAGTCCCTTTTGCGCCTGGTCAGCGAGCCGACCGGCGAAGGCGCTGCCTATCGCATTGACGTGCGCTTGCGTCCGCACGGGCGGGACGGCGCCCTGGCATCTGCTCTTGATGAAGCCGGGCGCTATTACGAAAAAGCCGCCCAGGATTGGGAACTGCAAGCTTTGATTCGCGCGCGGGCTGCCGCCGGATCGCAGCCTCTGTACGCGCGATTTGCCCAGCGCGTGGTTGGCCGCGTCTTTCGATCTGATATCGGTGTCGCCACGGCGCTTACCAACGTGCGCCTGGCAAAGCAGAAGATTGATTACCAGCGCGAACGAGAAGAGAAGGGTTTCAACGTCAAGCTCGGCCGCGGCGGCATTCGCGAAATCGAGTTCATCGCGCAGGCGCTGCAACTCGCCTGCGGAGGTCGCGACCCCTGGTTGCGCGCGCCGCACACTTTGATTAGCCTCGGCCGACTGGCTGAACGCGGGTTGATTACCGAATCCGAGCACTCGCAACTTTCCGATGCTTACCATTTTTTGCGCGCGCTCGAGCACCGGCTACAGATGGAGCACGGGCTGCAGACCCATACGCTGCCGATCGATCGCGAGCGCCGCGAGCTGGTCGCCCGCCGCATGAATTTCGCCGGCGACGATGTGCTAACCGACTTTGAGGTCGCGCTGGCCGAGCACGCAACGAACGTCCGCGCGGCTTTCGATCGCGTCTTTGCCCAGGCCGACGTCACCTTGGCGGAGGACCTGGGAAAGGGCCGGCAACGAGCGGCGGTTGATGCCCTAAAGGATCCTGATGCGGCGGCGGCGCGCCTGGCGGCCTCCATATTCGTGAAACATCTCGCTGGGCCCCACAAAACAGAACTCGACGTCGTGGCACTCACCAACGCGCTACGACACGCAGCCAACGAGTCGCTGAATTCTCAGCGGGCCCTTTCCTTCGCCACGCGCGTCGCCAGTTCGCTCGATAAGGAGAGCGAACCCGAGCCAATTACTGAGCCGGAGATTAATTCGCTGGTGCGGGTTTGCGGCGCTTCCGAGTTTTTCGGGGAAATAATTGCCAGCAGGCCGGTCCTCATTCATGCGCTGGCTACAAATGCCGGAACGGCCCAGCGGCGCGACTACCTCACGGAACTTCGCGCCGGCGTGACGCAGCAGCAAAGCTTTCGCGGGGAACTGAACGCTTTCCGGCGCGCCTGGTCCGGCCTGCTGGTTGAGATTGGCGCGGGCGATGCGGCGGGTGACCTGACGCTGCCAGACTTGAATCGTTTGCAGACCGAACTGGCGATCGCCTCAATCGACGTGGCGTTGCTGATTGCGCGACGCGAATTTGCGCGACGCTATGAAAACCTGGCGGCCGAACCGCGTCTGGCAGTGCTCGGCCTGGGTCGCCTGGGAAGCGGTGGCATGGACTATGGATCCGATCTCGATGTAGTGATGGTTTACGATTCGGCGGCGCCTTCACCGGTCGCCCGTTTGAGTCTTGATGAGGCTTATGCTCGCTTCGCCGAGTTGATGATCACAGTGTTGTCGAGCATTACTCGCGAGGGCTATCTATATCGCGTCGATCTACGGTTGCGACCCGACGGACAAAAAGGCCCGCTGGTTACCGGGTCGGAAGCGTTCATCGCTTACCTGCAAAAGCGGGCCGGTTCTTGGGAATGGCTGGCCTACGTAAAACTGCGGGCGGTCGCCGGCGACCTGGAATTTGGCCGTCCCATTGAAGCCGCCGCGCGCAAATTGATTCACGAGTTGGCGCATAACGCCGACCAGAATCAACTCTGCGCTGAGACGCGTCGCGTGCGCGAACGCCTGGAGAAGGAAAAGGCATCGAGGCGCAATGCCGGCCTGGATATCAAGCACGGCGCCGGCGGCATGCTCGACGTTTACTTTGCCGCGCGCTACTTGCAGTTGCGCGACGGTGTGCAGGATGATGACCAAGACAGGACTACGCTGGCAACACTGGGGCGACTGCGTGCGGTTGGTTCCCTCGATGAAGCGGACTTTCGCGCTCTGGATGAGGGTTACACCCTGCTGCGTTCAGTAGATCATCAACTGCGTCTGATCGTGGGCCGCTCGGCGCTTCTTCCTTTGCCGGAGCACCCGGCGTCTCGCGACATCGCGCGCCGTCTGGGTTACGACACCGCGGCAGAGCTAACCCAGGAACTCACTGCGCGCATGACCGGCATTCGCACAGCGTACGACAGAATCTTGCACCCCGAGGCCGATCGAGATGGAGCATAGCAACCAATGCCCACGTTGCGGCGCCGGGCGCCTGCGAGCGTGGAGCGAACTGAGCGAAGAAGAGCACGAAGTCGTGCGGCGCCTGCCGGCTTCAGCGGATTATTCTTTAGCCGAGCGCAAAGCCTCGCATCGCTGGTGCACCCGTTGTTGGTATGAAACGGCCGGCGGCGCCGGTCTCGCATGAGATCTAATTACTTTCATTTGATCACAAGTCCAAATGTTTCGCGTCAAATCTTCCTTCAAAACTCAATTTGAGATCCAGGCGCCGGTAAACAAGGTGCGGGACTTCTTTCGCAACCTGTCTAACTTCACCGACCTGCTTGGCGGTGTCGACAGCATCCGGCGCGAGTCCGGCGGCATAGCCCGCTGGACGATCGCTACTGACACTCCCGTTGGTCGTGTCCGCCTGTCGCTGCCTGTGCGCGAGACATCGCCGCACGCCGATGTGATCGAGTGGTCGCCGGCACTGAACGAGAACCAGAACCTGCTGCGTTATTCAATTAAGTTTGAGGAGCAGAAAGGCGCGACGCTGGTGCGAGTCTCACAGCAGGTGGAACTGCGCCGGAACCGCGCGTGGGACCTGCATCCCGGCGTGGGCTTGATGGGCGAGGCGAGGCTTAGCGCTGCTTTGCAGCGTCGCATCAACGAAGCGATTGAAGGATTTCTGGCGCGAGTGAAAGAAAAACTGGAACGCGTTAATGCCGACACGGAAATATCGTCCTAAGCACGCAAGTTGATACTGGGAGTGCGCGTTCCGTCTAACTGCACAAGTCGATGCCGGGAGCGCGGACGTCCCGTCCGCACTGAGCGCGAAGCGCGAAATCGTTTGCGGCTTTGCCGCCCGATGTGCGGTAAGGCTCTGCCTTACCGGGGCGTATTTCTCTTGAATCTCGCTCATTGCGGCGAGGCCCAGCCTCGCCGCAATGAGCAAACAGGGGAGGCGTGCGGTCGGAAAGCCGTAGGCTTTCCGCACATCAGGCGGCAGAGCCGCAAGAACTCCAAGTCATTTCGAGTGCCCATAGCTGATCATATTCGCCAGCATGCGGTACGCGCCGGGCACGCCGCCGCGCAACTCGCGATACCAAACCATGCTGGTGTAGATGTAATGCCCACGGCCGAAATCAGCCACGAGCAACCCACCCTTTAGCGGCGCCTCGCCGGGATCATTTGATTGCAACAGCGCGTGATACTGCGCGTCCCAGTCCTTCGGATAGTAAAGCCCGCGCTCCTGAATCCAGTTCGCGAAATCCTCCTGCCCCATCTTGTTGGGAAAGTTAAGCAGCGGATGATCCGGCTCGATGAAAGTTATCGGCGCCGTTTCATCCGTGATGCGTTCATCGCCCAGAATAAGTTTATAAGGGGCGAGTTGCGGCCGCTTCCGTCGCTCGTCCGGATTCCACTCGTTCGACTTGTGATAGAACACGATCAGCGTCCCGCCGGCATTCGCATAATCAAGCAGTTTCTGATTCGCCACGATCAATTCCGGCTGTGATTCATAAACGCGATTGTCGACGATGATCGAAGTGTATTTTGACAAGTCCGCCGTCTTCACTTCGTCAACGCTTAGTTCTTTTGATTCCACTCCGAGCGCGTTGAGTGCATTCGGCAAGCTGAAATCGAAACCGCGGACGTAACCGACTCGGAGATTGGGTGCGACGCGCGCATCTGCGCCTACGAAGGGGACTGCAACCTCGTTCGATCTGCCATCAGTCGTGCGAAAGAGAAGTCTGGCTGCCGGCGCCGAAGGAGTCGCCTCCTGAGTTGTGACTGGCGGTTGGCCGGAAGTCATTGTAATGGTGGTGGTGCGACGGATCAGCATCGACTCTTTTTTAGATTCATTCGGTAGCGTAATCCTTACTTCACGCTTCTCTCCCGGTCCTATCGTCAGAGGCGTCTCATTAATCTTGGTACGTTTTCTTTCCGGAGCGTCGACTGCGATTAGCGCTCCGATCGAAGTGTGCAGGACACTCTTCTCGTGATTGATGACTTGCAGTGTTAGTGTCTTCGGAACATTGGCTGTCTGAGGAGTGATCACCAGCGCCGACGGACTGATGCTTGAGATTTCAACAGAAGGGCCGATATCAACCTGCCGACTGAGCTTGAGAAGAGCACCAGCGCCATCAATGTTTAGATAGACCCCAGCGGTCATGAGCTGTCCAAAAGGATTTTCGTCGTAGAGATGGGCCGACTGAGGTAAATTCACTTTGGCGTCAAGAGGCATCTTGATGTTGCTAGTGACGCTCATCGTTGTTCCAGGCGAAAGCGTGCGGGACGTTGCGGAGTTTACGCCTGAGTTCTCAGCTGGCATTGATACTCTGTTGACGTTGACAGTCCGCTGGCCAGCATTGGTAAGCTCAACTGTGAAACTGTTCACGGTGTTAGGGACAAGCACGGATTGACTATGGATGAATCGCATCCGTACTCCTCCTGAAGTTGCCAAAGCCTCGCCAATACGCAATACCATTCTAAAAACATGCTCGTCAGGATAGGTAACAAGATTGCTTACGGCTCCATATCTGTTCTTGGTTGCGCCTAGCAAAGCCTCGAATACGCGCGCAGGTTGATCGTTGAACTCAAAAAGCGGTCTTCCGTCGATCGTCGGTGGTCTTATTGCCTTCTCGACATTCTCTGGCAATCGCAACCCATCAAGAAAATTATGCGAATCCTTCGGCAGCGGCTCCGCGCCTTTCGCTTCGCGTGTGAGACGATAGCGAGTCAGTGGCAGTTGGCCGGGCCCTGCGCTTTGTCCACTGAACGCGCGAAAGCGCGCAGCGAATTCGGCGAATGTCTTTGGCCAGGGGCCTTGTGTCGCGTGCTTTTGCAAAGCGCGCAAAGCTTCTTCCCCGTAAACTACGCCGCGAACTGGATCCTGTTCGTTCGGATCGATGGTTACTACGGGCGAGTTGTCGGCTGGCGCCTGGGCGTTTCCGCGGGCGCGCACGAAAAGCCTCTGCACTTGCCAGACAGTGACGCCGTCCTTCAGCTGTTCAGGAAAGTGTTTCGGATCGGCGGCGGCGTCAAACGCTTCCAGCTCGAGCCGGGCAGTCGCCTGATGATGACCGTGGTCTTTGTTAGTAACGGAATGGTTAGTAATGATCACATCGGGACGGAGCTTTCTGATTTCTAAAACCATGCGGCGCAAAGCTTCGTCGTGTCCCCAGAACTTGAAAGCCTCATCCGCCGATTTCGAATAACCAAAATCTTTCAAGCCGAGGAAGTGCGGTTCCGATCCCTGAATCTCAGCCGCCGCCATTGTCTCGCGCGCGCGAATCGCGCCCATCTCCTCGTAAAGCTCCGGTCCGATCGCGTTCTGTCCGCCTTCACCGAAAGTCGAAAATAGACTGACCGTGTGTGCGCCGTACTTGCGGCGCATCACGATCAGAGACGTACCGTCTTCGTCATCAGGATGCGCGGCGATACACATCACGGTCCAGGGATTTGTCAGGTCAAGCAGCGCCTGATAAAGCGCAATGCGATCTTCCGGGGCTTGTGCGGCGGCTGGTGTTTGCTGTGCGCGCGGTGCGGTTAACAGGAAGGAAACAACCAGGGCCGCAAGTGCGGTTTGAATAATTTTTCGGTTCATAGAAGTTTCGCGGATTGCGAGGGATAGTTTAACCGCAGAGGCCGCAGAGGTCACGCAGAGCGGAGCAGTACCCCGACCGTAGGGAGGGCGTAACCACGTTGTGATGAAATCAACGTGGGTTGCGACACTGCTAAAAGCACGCCCTCCCTATCGACCACCCCACGCGGGCTGCCCGCGCGGGGACCCCGGTTGGTCGGGCTGCTGCCCCGCTATCGCGCCCGGCTTTCCAATCTTCCCGCCACGATCATCACGATCGCAATCATGGCGATCAGGATCACGCCATAAGCCGCCGCCGTCCCCAGATTGAAATCGCGCATGGCGGACGCAATGGCGATCGAAACCGGCCGATTGCCCGGCGTGAATACGATCACCGAGGCCACGTATTCACCCATCGCGATCACGAATACCAATAAGGCACCGGCCAGCGCGCCCGGAGCAACCAGCGGCAAGCGGACGCGCCAGAATCTTCGCCACCAGTTCGCCCCCAACACTCCGGCGGCTTCTTCCAGAGCGCGATCAAGTTGTTCGATACTGGCCTGGACGGCGCGCACAACCAGCGGCATGAAGCGCAAAAAATAAACTACTGGAAGAATCCAGAACGTGCCGACCAGGATGAACGATCCTGTCAATGCATTGGGTTGTCCGTAAGCCTCAGCGATTGACACCGCGACTACAGTCCCCGGCAGGGCCCACGGCAGCAGAACCAGAACATTGATCAGACGCTTCCAACGGGTGCGTCTGCCGGTGGCCGTCAGTGCGGTAACACAGAAACTCCAAACCAGAGCAGCCAGCGTCGCGATGCCTGCCATCAGCAGACTGTTTCCGAAGACGGAGCGCGCGTCCACGTCAGTTGCGAGGTGGGCAAAGTTCGACACGGTGTAGACCGGTGGCAGAGTCTGCGTCGTCCATGAACCATCGCGCGAGAAACTCACCAGCACCAGCGTGGCTATCGGCAACGCCAACAGCAGGCTAAAAGCAATCGCAGCGCACGCCGCTAACAACCGGCCGAGCCCGCTCCCGATCGTCTGGCGTCGACGAGTAGTACCTTTCATCGCCGCGGCGACGAACCGCCGCGTGCCTTCGTATCTCTGAAAGAAAATCAGCGCCGCGAGTGAAATGAGCGCGAGCAAAACCGTCTCTGTCAAAGCGATGCTCGTATCGCCCCGCTGGCGCGCGTTGAAAATTTCCAAAGTCAGTACCCGCACGTTGCCGCCAAACAAAAGTGGCGCGCTGAAACTCGCCATCGAAGTCATAAATGTTAGGAGCGCTGCGGCTATCAGTGACGGCGTTAATTGCGGCAATGTCACGCGAAGGAGAACTCGCGCGCGTGAGGCGCCGAGACTGCGCGCAGCTTCAGCCAGCCCGGCATCGACGCGTTGTAGTCCCGCGCCGGTAAGCACATAGAAGAACGGATACATCGTGTAAGTATGAAACAGCAGCAGCGCACCCCAGCCGCGCAAAGACCACGGGGCCTTCGATAGATGAAAGACGTGTTGGAGCGATCGGGCAAGTATTCCTGATTCGCCGCACAGAAAAATAAACGCGACCGTGCCCACCAGAGGGGGCAGGACCAAAGGCAGCGCGGCCAGCGCCGCAAACAAACGCCGGCCGGGAAATGCATAGCGCTCGAATAGAAACGCCAGCGGCACGCCGGCCAGTGCGCATAACAGGACCGTTAAGACTGAAAGTGTGATGCTCGTCAACGCCGATTCGACGATGGTGCGTTGTGATAGCACCGCGAAGAAGTTAGCCGGCGACCAGCTGCCGTCGTGCTGCAGCGCCGCGAGTAAGACGTGTGCGTTTGGATAGATGACCCCGTAAAGCAGAACCAGAGCGATGATCAGGAAGAGGACGGATGTAGAGGGCGCCGGCAGAGCGAAGCGGCGACGGGGCTTTGGAGTGCGGCGACTCGTCGCCGCTTTTTTCTCTAGTAAATTCACTTTAGATAATCAGGCTGCGACAGGTCGCAGCCTTCCAAAGCGCTGACAAGTCAGCGCACTCCAAATAAGACGCGCCTCATGATTCTGATAGCAGTTCCATGCGATCGACGGGCAACGTCACCACGCATTCATGGCCGATCCTAAATCCCTCTGCTTGCAATACCAGCGCCTCCAGTTTCAAACCATTCGCATCCAACGTAATCGTCGTGGTTGCCCCGCTGAATTCAAGATGTTCAATTCGCGCGGCCAGCCTATTGCCGGCTTCCGACCCGTCCTGATCTTTTGAAACCGTGATGGCTTCCGGTCGAATCGCGAGCAGGCAGGGCTTGTTCACCGCCAGACGCATTAACTGATCGTGTCTCGCACTGACGATCAACGTATGACCACCTTCCAAAGTCTTGAACCTCGTCGATGGGTCGTTGCTCGAAGTCAGACGCAGGGCGCGAATCAGATTATTGCGGCCCAGGAATTTTGCGACAAAGACGTTCGCCGGATTTTCATAGAGCTCGCGCGGCGCACCGACCTGATGAACTCGACCTTCACTCATCACCGCGATGCGATCGCAAAGGGCGAATGCTTCTACCTGATCGTGTGTGACGTAAACGGCCGTCAGGTCAAGCCGCTTGACCAGCGCGCGCAATTCGCGGCGCGTGTCTTCGCGCAGCGCGACGTCCAGATTTGAAAGTGGTTCATCAAACAGGAGCAGGGACGGCTCGATGGCAATCGCGCGGGCGATGGCCACGCGTTGTTGCTGCCCGCCGGAAAGCTCATCAACGCGGCGCGTGCCGAAGCCGGGAAGCTGGACGAGGTCGAGGGCTTGCTCGACGCGCTCCTGTAATGAGCCCTCCCTCACGGTCGGGCTAATGCCCCGGCCGCCGCGCGCACGCAGACCAAACGCCACGTTTTCAAAAACATTCAAGTGCGGGAAGAGCGCGTAGTTTTGAAAGACCATGCCAAAGCCACGCCGCTCCGGCTGAAGAGTAGTTATGTCGCGCCCTTCGAATTCGACCGTGCCTCCATCCGGCGCTTCCAATCCGGCAATGATGCGCAGCGTCGTCGTCTTGCCACAACCGGACGGGCCGAGCAAGCCAAAGAACTCACCGCGCTCGACCGCGACCGAAACATCGGCGACCGCTGCTGTGGCGCCAAAGCGTTTGGAGATATTGTTAAGAGAGAGGAGCGGCATGGTTTACGATTTCTTAAAGCGTCCAGTTAAGTCGAAGTTTGGAGTGCGCTGACTTGTCAGCGCTTTGGTACGCAGCGATTTGTCGCGGCAAGGCTGGCTAGTCCGGCTTCTAAGCTGGCCGCGACCAGTCGCGGCCTACCAAAGCGGTAACAAGTTACCGCACTCCAAAGTCTCGGCAATTCTGGAGCGTTATCTCAGCTCCAGGTCAGCTACAACTGGCACGTGATCGGAAGCCTGCGTGTTGACTATCCACGCGCGTTTGGTCCGCACGCGATCGGTTGAGCGAAAGAAAATGTAATCGATTCGCTTTGCCGGTTTGTCCGCGGGATAGCTAAAGCCCTCTGCGGTGCTGCGACTTTCAATCCAGGCGTCGCCGAATTGATAACGCATCAGCTGATAAGTGTGGCCGGCGGGGATGTCGTTGAAATCGCCGACCACGATCAGCGGACCCTTAACATCTTTCAGAGCGCTCAAGAGCTGTTGCGCTTCGAACAGCCGACCGTCGTCGTACTGGTAATCGAGGTGCGTGGTAACAAAGGTAAGCAGACGGCCGTGAACGCTCACTTCCGCGCGAATAACACCACGGCGCTCGGCTTCGCGCGTGTTTTGAAACAGGCGGTGATCAGTGGCCCTGATCGGAAAGCTGGAAAGAATCGCCACGCCATATTGTCCGCCCTGATAGCGCAGATTAAAGGCAAACGCATAGTCCATCCGCGTCAACTTTGCCAGTTCGGCGATCTCATCAATCCGCTGCGTGCGAGTAACGCCGCGATCGACTTCCTGCAAGCCAACCAGATCCGGCCGTTGGGCATTGATAACGCCGGCAATACGCGGCAAGTCAAGCTTCTTATCCATGCCGACGCCGACGTGGATGTTGTAGGTCATCACCCGCAGCGTTCGACTTGAGGCGCGCGGTGCGACAGAGGTTCGCGCTGCCGGGGAGCTAAACATAAATGCGCCGGACAGCGCGATCAGCAGTACAGAAAAGAGAGACCTGCGCAGCATCGAAACTGCCCCGGTCTATTCGGCGGCCTCTGGTTCGGCGCTTGCCGGGTTGATAGTTTCAGCCGCCTGAAAACCAATCTGGCTGTGGGTGCCGTCGCAGAAAGGCTTGTTCGATGAAGCTCCGCACCGGCACAAGGCAATCTTCGGCCGGTCATCGGTGGGAATCTTATTTCCCGCGGTGTCGTAAATCTCGACCGGGCCTTCGACAAGATAAGGTCCATTTGGTTTCGGACGAATAGTGACGTCTGCCATTGTTCACTCCTGATAGATTTGTTCTTGAAATTGCCCGGCCATTCTAACACGTCGTTGCGGCGAGAGCGGGGCCAAGCCCGTTTTGCTGGGAGCGCGGACGTCCCGTCCGCATTGAGTGCGTAGCGCGAAGAAGTTGGTTGCCAGTTCCTAAACGCCCGAAAGAAGTGCGCGCCTGCGGCGCTGTGCGGACGAGACGTCCGCGCTCCCAGCAAAAAAGAGCGTGCCCGCTGTTCTGGTTGCTTTTATGCTGCATCAACAGGCTTTTTCTTTTACACTGTCGCCCACACTTATGACACCGCTCAATGTCGCCCTGATGTTCGTCGCCGCTTTCTTTGCCGGCGTCGTGAACTCGATCGCCGGCGGCGGCATGTTGCTGGCATTCCCGCTGCTGATCTGGTTGGGGCTTGATCCCAAAGTCGCGAACGCGACGGGCACGGTTGCGCTATTGCCGGGATTGGTTGGGGGCCTGTTCGGTTATCGCCGTGAGATGAATGACAGCTCGCTGATTCTGATGCGCCTGGGTGTGATCAGCATCATCGGCGGCGGTGTGGGAGCATGGCTTTTGATTGTCACGCCGTCGCCGGTGTTCGCGCGACTGGTTCCATGGCTGATTCTGTTTGCGACGATTCTGTTCATGCTGCAGGCGCCGGTGACCCGTTGGTTACATCTGCCGGCCGCCGCAGGTGAATCGACCAGGGCGTGGTGGATCGGAGCCATGGTGTTTCAGTTCTTCTCGGCCAGTTACGGCGGTTACTTTGGCGCCGGCAACGGTATTCTGATGCTGGCGGCGATGGGCCTGCTCGGCTTGCACGATATTCATCGCGCCAACGGGATTAAGAATTTCCTGGGCATCTGTATCAACAGCGTCGCGGTGGTCGCTTTCGCGATTTCACATCTGGTTTCGTGGCCGAGGGCTTTGCTGATGGCGGTAGGCGCACTGGCCGGGGGCTACGTCGGCGCGCGCACCGCGCGACGCGTCGGGCGCACGTTCATTCGGCGCGCAATTGTCGTGATTGGATTTGCGATTACGATCGTGATGCTGTGGCGGATGCGTTAGGCGATCCACAGATTACGCAGATGTCACAGATTCAAAAAGGATTGGAGCATGTCTTATGCAGACAAGTTCTGTTCTGTTTGCTAGTCTGTGCAATCTGCGTAATCGGCGGATTCTCTTGAATCGAAAGCATGAAACTTCCTCGCGATTTTTACACCCGCTCCGATGTTCTCGAAGTCGCCCGCGATTTGCTTGGCAAGAAGTTGGTGGTCAAAGCTCGGAACGGTGCTCGCGTCGCCGGCATCATCGTCGAGACCGAAGCCTATCGCGGCCCGGAAGATCGGGCCTCGCACGCATACAACGGCCGTCGCACTACGCGCACTGAGACGATGTACGGAATTGGCGGTACTGCTTACGTCTACTTCGTCTATGGCATGTACAACCAGTTCAATGTGGTCACGGGCGCCCCGGATACTCCGCATGCGATTCTGGTGCGCGCCCTCGAGCCGATTGAAGGACTGGACGTTATGCGCCGTCGACGCCGCGGACGATCGGAATATGAATTGACCAGCGGTCCAGGGCGCTTGTGCCTGGCAATGGGAATCGATCGCAAATTGGATCAGGCAGATCTGCTCGGCGGACGCGTCTGGATCGAAGCAGGCGCTTCAATCTCTCCGCGACAGATCGCGCGCGGGCCGCGGATTGGAATTGATTATGCGGAAAAGTGGATCACAAAGCCGTGGCGGTTTTGGGTGCGTGACAATCCGTTTGTGAGCAAGCCGAACAGAGTTAGGTGAACTCTAAACAAGTTGGTGAGAAGCTTGCATTGAGCCCGCGAAGCGCGGCTTCCACCCGCTGCGCGGGTTTGGAAAGGCAACCCGGATTAACTTGTTCAGACCTTACTTAACTGAACCTCGCTAATCGCCTGCCAGCTTCTTCCACACGCTCGCCTCGCCACCTGTCTTGATTAGATCAAAAACAGTCCTGTAAGCATCGGCGTAAAGCGCACGCATCTCCTGCTGCGAACCCGGTCGTTCGAGTTTCTTTTCAAGCTGGTCAGTCGTTAGTTTGGCCTTCGTCGCATAACGCGAAATCGTGGGGCCTTCGCCTGCAAGATAAATCGCGAACCCTTCCTCCAGCCAGCGTGGCGTGTGATTATGACTGACTGCATCGATCACAACATGGGCCAATTCATGACGAAGAGTCGTTGTCAGGACGCCGCGACGTTTCAGAAGAGCCACTGGTTGCAGTTCAATTCGGTTTCCCTTTGTAGCCGCCGCAGCCCACCACGGTTGACCGGTGTGCGCGGTAAAGTCACCCGTGCTTTCGTTGAGGCGAATCTCCAGCGTGGGCAGATTGCCGATCGAGACCGAGGCGGTGTTGGCCCGGCGCAGAAAGTCAGCGCGGGCAGATTCCAAAGTGCTCAATACCTGATCAGCATCACGGCGCTCGACATCGGCTGGGTAGGTCACGCGGAAGTGTTCGCTGGAGATGGTGAGGTATCTAGAGTTTGGGAAAGAAGGATCCGCCGCATAGCGGCGCGTGACTGTAGCCCTGCCTTTCAAGGCAGGGGTTACGTCGGCATACCATTCTGTCCGTCGCGTCAGCGACGGTTGACTAGAGAAATCAATCGTCGCTAACGCGACGAGTTGATCGTTTTCTTCCTGGTCCCGGGCCTTGAAAGGTCGGGCTAAACTCACCGTGCTGCTGCGCGGCAAAATGCTCGTTCCCGGAAAATACTTCTCCAGGATCCGCTGGTAACTGACGCCGCGCGCAGCCATCACGTGCGCGCCCTCCTGACAGAGGCCGAGGCCGTGGCCAAAACCACTGCCGCGAAAGATGAAATTCGAACCTGAACGAGAGACTTCGAATCGCGAACTCTTCAGCACGTTCCATCCCAGCACGCGGCCGACTATGATCTTGAAATCCCAACCGCGAACAGACTTTCGTTGCTCGCCTTCGAGTCTGATGAACTCCGCGCGGCCGGTGGCATCGCGCTTACTCACCAACACCTGGTCGAGTCGGGCGCCGACGTTGGTACGGGCATCGCTCTGGAGCGCGCGGAGCAAATCCGCGCGAGTGATCACGTCGTTCCAGGTGGCGTGCGGGCCTGAAAGACAATACTCGTCACGCACCCCACGCAGATATGCGGGCGGCGTCACCCCCCAAAGCGTCCCCTCGTTCGCAGTTTCACCGCCGCATGACGCGCCAAAGTACGCATCCACGAGCTGGCCTCGGTCGTCGATAAGTGTCTGGCCCTCGGTTGCGCGAACCGCCTGCAGCATCGTGTCAGAAGCCCGACTGTCAGGGAGGGCTTGATCATTCGATTCGGAGCCCTTGCTAACGCGCGGGCTTCTGAAACCAGCCGGCAAGAATCGCTGACAATGCGTGGTCGAGCAGAAGTCATAACCATCCTTCGCATGCCGTCCGCGATTTTTCAAAGCGTAAGTGCGAATCGCAATGGCCAGAGCTTTTAGCGCTTCGGGCTCCGTTTCCATGCTGCCTTCAGCGTGCATCACCCCAAGCACGTAATCCTCCAAAGGCATTTCCCGGGTGACGTTCTCAGATACCAGATGGATCTTGATTGCTGATGTCGATTTGGGTACGGCGGAATTATCGTTCGTGGAAATCGAGATAGTTTCAGTCTTAAGAGTCCGCGCACGAGCGCCGGCATAAGCTGCGAAAATTGGTTTCGAGAGCGCGGCCGCCTCAGCGCCATGCGAACGTCCCACCAGCACGAGCACCGCGAGATCGATCTCCGCCGAGCCCGGTTCACTCTTGGGTTGCGGAGCGCCCGCGAATCCCACGAACCAGCCGTTCGGGCGAAAACCTTTCGCCGGCAGCGACGTTCCGGTCTTGCCCATGATGTAAAGGGGAAGCAAATCAAGGTGAGCGCTCCGGGCGGTGCCGTAACGCACCGCGCCGGCCAGGCCTTCGGTGATAATCGCGCGGTGCTGTGGAGCGATGTCGATCGTCGCGCGCTCGACTGCAACAAACCCGGCGGCACCGGCGAAGCGTGGTTGGAACAGATGTCCGCCATTCACCAGCGCGGTATAAGCCATCAGCAACTGAACTGGCGTCACCTGGATGTGATCGCTTTCGCCGATCGCTTCGCGCGCATCGCAATCGCTTTGCCGCGCGGCGTGGTTGGCTTCCTTTTGAATCCGCGCGCTGTTTCCTGTCTCGCACGGTCGCAACGTTCCGGCTACATCTTCGTTGGGCCCGGTAAGCTGACCAAACCCGAACGGTCGCACGGTTTCGATTAACTTGTCGCGGCCGAGACGTTGGCCCAGCGTCGCGAAGTAGTAGTTGCAAGAGTACGCGATGGCCTGTGAGGGCGAGAACGGCGGCAAGTGATCGGCGTGCACGCACGCCAAGGAAAAATTCAGCCCGGTGAATCGTCCGGGACAAACCGTTCGGGAATCCTGATCAATCATTCCCGCCCGCAGCGCGGCCAGCGCGGTGAAGGGCTTCATCGTCGAACCAGGCATCATGGCCTGCCCGAAAGCAGTATTTTGGTTAACGATTGCCCGGACGCGACCGCTGTGCGCATCGATGACGATGATCGTGCCTTCGCGTTGGGCCAGAGCGGTGGTCGCAGCTTCCTGTAAGACCGAATCGATTTCGCTTTCAATTTCCGTTCTGTCGCGAGCAGAGTCTTCCGTCTTCCAGCCTAGCGACGCCCAGCCGCCAGGTGAAAAGGGAAAGCCGAGAAATAGAATCGCCACGCACGCGCAGGTGAGTAGCAGTGCATGCTCGCGGGTCATGCGGTCAAGATAGTTAATCGCGAGAAGCTTCACGCAGGCGCCTCTGCCGGAGCATTGGGAACCGTGCTCACCGGCACTGCCGGGGATGTTTCACGGGTTGATCTTGCCAGCGTTGTCAGCGTTACAGTCCATCCAATCAAAGTGAAGGAATAAGCGAGTAGTAGCTGCGCAATGAAAACCGCGAAGTCGGTCTTCGTGCCTTTAGCTGGAATCCGCACGAAGAGGATGGCATAAGGAACCAGAACGAAGACGATCAAGCCGAGCCCGTATGTCAGCACTGAATCAAAGGCGAAAGCACCGGCCAGGGCATTGCCAACGCGCTTCGAAACCGTTTTCGCGCCGCCGTCGAGCGAAGCGCGCAAATCCCGAGCGGTAACTTCAATCCATAGATGGATGGTCGCAAGCGGCAACGCGACGCCCAGAATTAGAAGTCTAACGGTAGCGAACAGGACCGTTGGCCAATGAAGAGGTTGGGTCGCAGGTGGCGTCCTGGCGCCGGGCGCTGCTAGCAAAGGCTCGGGAGCAAGGTAGTGCGCCTGCCACTTGTTGAGTAAGTAGGCCACCAAAAATCCGAGCAGGACAATAGGGATACTAACGACGGCGAGCTTAATTGCATCGCGCCCGATTTGTGCCCAATGAAACTTTTGGGTGCGCGCGTGATGCAGAATCGCGGCCTGCAGGACGAAGAACTCGATCGGTATCAGCACGAGAAAAACGAAAGTGATGGCTACCTGCGAGATAGTGGCTTCGCGAACCCATGCAAACCCAAGCAGCGTCGCGAGCAGCAACGCGTAGAGTATTTTCAGAAGGCCGAAGGCCTTCGGGTTTGTTAGTAGTGATTTGGTGGTGTCGAGAAATCTTTTGATTGTGGTCATGGGTCCTCTTCGGCTCCGCCGCTGATGTGCGGAAAGCCTTTGGCTTTCCGTCTCACTGCCTGAGAATAAGTTTGAGGCTACGCCTCCGGCTCGTGCGGCATAGCCGCGGTCGATTTGAAAAGCTCACCCTACTTCTTGTCCAAAATCCGCAACCGATCGTTGCTGGTATTCGCCTGCACAGTCGGTTGATACATCAGTTCCGCGCGCGCCGGCGCGACGCGGAATTCGCCGGGCACCTCGACGCGCATGGCATACTGGAAAGTTGCGTCGCCGTCGAAATAATTCTCGAAGATGACAGTGCGATTGTCACGGAACTCGCGGTTGCTGTACCAATCCGACCACTGCCCGGTGGAGTAGTTCAGATAAATGCCGCTGACTTGCGCGACCTGTTCGGCTCCCGCCGGTATGGGATCCTCGATCATCAGGTATTGCGCGCGCGCGCCCGTCAGGTGCAGCCGCACGACAATCAAATCTCCTGAGCGCAGTTCGCCCGTTAACGGCTCGATCTTCCAACTCGACTTGCCGCCTTCATTCTCAGTTACATGCAAGCGCAGATACTCGCGAGTGATCTTCAGATTCTGCGAAGCCTGGGCCGGCACGTTTTCGTCCGCGGTGAAATATTCCAGCGCGGTCGAGATGTAAAGCGCGCCTTTGCCGTGCTTCACGATCCGAATTTGATTGTTGGTGCTGACTTCGCCGGCCTTCTTTGTAATCACGAGGGCCTGGGCGTTGGTAGCATCGCTCGCGCCTACGTGTTGTGCGGCGACCTGCGTGCCGTTCAGATAAATCTCGAACGAGTAGTCGGGCGACAGTTCGTGACTGACCTTTAAATAGTCAGTCAAACCATAAATCGCGAATGCGGTTTCTTTGGTCGAGAGCCAGTAGTAACCGTTGCTGCGGTTCTTTACCAGCCAGCGCGCGACCTTCGGCAACAGCGCATTGTTCGGATCGATTTGCGACAGAGCTTTCAAGGACAGAGCTGTCGCTTCAGAGTCAAGATAGACATCGCGGCCATAGTCGTTGACCCGAGCAGTCTGCCAGTGCGCTTCGAATTCATCCTTCTGTGCCGCGCCGGCAATTGTGTTCGCGATTTCTTTGGCGCGGCCGTCTTTACGCTCCTGCAGTGCCAGCGCGAGCAGCGCGCGTCCGTACGGTCCAAGCTTGTCGCGTTTTGCGTAAAGCTCTTCGAGGTAGTGACCGTCGCTGTCACCGCTTTCGGTGAAAGCATAGATCATGTAAGCGCGGGTTTCGTCGTCGATCGGATTGCCGTCGTCGCGCTTGCCGGCGGTGAGCAGGGCGGAAAGTTTCTCGCGCCCGGAATCGCGCTTGGATGTGTCGATCTGATAACCCGCTCGAGTGGCCAGCGTCAGGCCATCGACTACGTAAGCAGTCATGAACGGGTCGGTTTTGTCATCCTTCCACCAACCCCAGCCGCCGTCATCGTGCTGATAGGCGTAGAGCCGATCCATACCCTTCTGCACCTTCTTGTCCAGATCGTTCGAGGCGCGCAGCTTCGCGGTCGGCACGTCTTTCAGCGCCTGCGCCACGATCACGTTTGGCAGGAAGCTCGACATCGTTTGTTCAGTGCAGCCATACGGAAAGCTCGTCAGGTAATCAAGAGCTCCGAACAGCGTGCCGGCAATTGACGATGACGCTTCAATGCGCATCACCCGGGCAGAGACATTGGGATTGACCGGAATGTCGAGAGCGATGGTTTGGTCGGCATCATTCTGCGTCAGAGTGGTCGAGTTCCCCATTGTCTGCTTCAGACCATGCGGCACGATTTCCATGGTCATCTCGACCGCGTCGGATTCAGTATCGGTGAGCGCCTTCGCCAACAGCGTCAGCTTGCCCACCTGATCGGCGCGCACGCGCCAGTCAACCCGATGCTCCCCGTTTTGTTGGATGGTCACCGTTTCGCTGGGCGAATCCAGCAACTGCGCGCCGTTAAGGTCGAGCGAAATCTTCGTCGACTTATCGCTCTTCAGGAAGTTGTGCACCACGCCTGAGATTGTCACCGTGTCGCCTTCGGTCAGAAAGCGCGGCATCTCCAGACGCATGATCACGTCTTTGCGCGCGATCGTTTTTTGGACGGCAGCGCCGACGCGCGTATCGGCGGTGACGGCGCGCGCAGTCGCCCGCCAGGTCGTCAGGTTGTCCGGCAGTGTGAAACTGACCGTGGCTTTGCCATCGCCGCCGGTGACGACGTCCGGTTGCCAGAAAGCAGTGTCCTTAAATTCGCGCCGGATCGTCGGTTCGGCGTACGAACTCTCGTTCTTGAAGTCAGCCAGTTGATAAGACGATTTATTCCGGGCCAGGTTCGCCGGTTTGTCGCCCGCATAGCCGGTGAAGGTGTAATGAATCGCGAGACTGGTTTGCACTGAGTCAAAGCGCTTGCCGTAAAACTCGCGTTTGATATTGCCGGCGGTGTCAGGCTGAATACTGTAGATCGCTTCGTCAATGATCCCGAGGCTCACTTCGGCGTTGGCGGCCGGCGATCCGTCCTCGTTGCGCGCCAGAATTGTGTACGATGCCACATCGCGTGGCTTGAACTCCTTCTTATTCGGAACAATGTCGAGCTTCAGCATTTTGTCGCGCGCCGGCACGGCCAGGAGTTGGCTCTGGTTGTACATGTCACTGTCTTTGACGAACGAGACGTCGAGATACACGTTCGGTTCATACTTGTGATCGATGGGTACGTCGATCACGATGCTGCGTCCGGTCGCATCGATTTGGCGCACGGTGATGACTTGGGCCAGTTCGGTAGTTACTAATAAATGGGCTTTGTCCGCTGGCAGCATGGCCAGCACGTGCGCCGTCTCGCCCGGCTTGTAGGATTTCTTGTCGGGCACAAGTTTGATCGACTTTTCGTCAAAGTCCCGGTACTGAAAATCAGACCATTCGCCCTTCTTGTCCGGCGCCCAGAACGAGCCGCCGCGATTAACGATCTGTTTTCCGTTCTCGTTGACGATTGCCTTGACGTAGATACTGCCGGGCGAGGGAACCGTGAAATCATAACTGCCGTTGCCCTGGCTGTCGGTATTCACCTCGGCCGTGGCCAGATCGCGTTCGTGCAGAACGTAATCGGTAGTCTTGTACTTATAGCCGTTGGTCTCTTCTTCTTTTTCGACTTTTTCCCACTTCTGTTCGACAAACTTCAGCGTGACTTTCTCAGACACCGGCTTGCCTGAATAGTCAGCCGTCTTGACTTTGACCTTCGCGGCGTCGCCCTGGTAGTAGAGATAACGTTCGGGATAAGCATCAGCGACTATCTTGCCGCGGGTGCCGATGAACGAAGCTGCGCCCTGCATTTCGCGGCGTGAGGCGTCGGTGACCTGGGCTTCCAGGCGGTAGGAATAGTCCCATTCGTCTTTCGCTTCAGGAGCCGGCACCTGGAATTCGACGGCCGCCTCGCCTTTGGAATTGAGTGAGGCGTCGCCCTCGGTCACGAGATCGCTGCCAGAGTAGCCGGGGTCATTTTCGTCTCCGCCTTCGTTTTCCGGCCCGGCCGCGTCGTCGAACTCGTCGCTCGAATCGCCGCCCCACCACCAGTGGTAATAGCGCTGCTTATAAATGTAGTAATGCACGTCGGCGTTGGTAACCGGCGCGCCAAAAAAGTAGTTCGCGCTGATAGTGAACTTTACTTTCTCGCCGACGGCGGCGAACTCTTTCGGGCCCGTGACCTTAACTTTGAACTCAGGTTTCTTGTATTCCTGAACTTCAAAGTAGCCGCTGGACTTTGCTTCGCCCACCGCGGCGGTAATGTTGTAACTGCCCAGCGGCGCTTCGTCCGCGATGTCCACCTCGCCGCTGAAAGTGCCGCGAGTCGAGAGTGGCAATTCCTTCTCGAAGACTTTGCCGTTGTTGGGATCCTCGATGGTGACGTTGACCGTCTTGCTGTCGAGCAGTTCGTATCCGTTGCGTCCAAATTTGCGCAGGATGCCTTTAAAATAGACTTTCTGGGCGGGGCGATAGATGGGCCGGTCGGTGTAGATATAGCTGGTTAGATCTTCACCGGTAAGAGCGTCGTCCTCGCCGCCTTCGCCGCCGAAGTAAAAAGACTCGACGTCCGAAATGACAAAGTTGTCGCGCTCCTTCGCCATGATCAGATAAGCGTTTTTAGTTTGCGATTCGGGGTCGACATCCTCGGGCGCGGCTTCGGTTGTTTGCGGCGCCTTGATCTCGGCTTTGAAAACACCGGTCTTGTCGGTTGAGCCGGTGGCGAGGGTTTGTTTGGCTTTAGTGACTTCGACGCTGACGCCTTCATGCGGCGCGCCGGATTTTCGATCGACGACATAGACCAGAACCTGGCCGTCCTTGGTCGTCTTTTCAATCATGGTGAGGTTGGTAACGATGGCGATTGAGTAAGCGCGCAGGTCTCCGTTCACCGCCTCGATAAGATAGACGCCCGCCTCAACTTTTCCGAGCGAAACCATGCGGCTATCGTAGTCGTTCTCGAGCGGCGGCAGCTTCTCGCGCCAATCCTTAACTTTCTGATCCGGATTCAGCAGTGGGACGCGCGCGTAATCGGTGGCCACATTGAGCGGCGTGCGCTCAGGCGTGTCCTCTTGGCGGAATTTTTGATTGAAAGTCTCGCGATGCTCTTTCAGCAAATGCGAGCGCACGTAATCCCGGACTGCCGAGAAAAGTGAAATCTTCAGGCGGTGCGTGCGCTCCAGAATCGAGACGCGGCTGCCATAACCCTGCGAGACTGCTTCCTTTTCCTTCTCGCCCATTTGATGTGGGTCGTCGAGTTGCTTAAAGAATTTCGAGGGGTCCTTAACCCGATAGACACGAAAGTCCAGATAGTCGACATTCTGGTAGCTGGCCCACATCCGCGCCGACTCGTTCGGCGAGTAAGTGCGATTGGTGGTCAGCGAGAAGTAGGGCTTACTGCTGACAATCGTTGGTCCGGGCGGCGGCGCCTCTGCGGACGGTCGCGCGGCGCGCGAGCGAATGATGTTGAATCCGAAAGCCGAGGCAACGATTGCCAGATAGATCGCCGCGGTTGCCAGATAACGAGGTAGACGCGATTTAGTTTGCGACACGTTTGGTTGCCTCCGACAGGAACACGAATCCAGGAACTGACGAGCGCGGCTGTGCCGCTCGATGTGCGGAAAGGCTTCGCCTTTCCGAGAGTTGGTATCTAGAAGCGGCGAGGCTGTGCCTCGCGCCGCTCTTATGAGGCATAGCCTCAGAACAGAAATAGAAAGTGTTTCGGAAAGGCAGAGCCTTTCCGCACATCAGGCGGCGGAGCCGCGATACACCGAACTTGTGGTTAATCTGCATTGAATGGTTCATTAACTCACTGCAGGATCTTCAATCGATAAAACCCGATAAAGTTGTGATTGCTTTCCACCGGCCGCCAGCGCGGATCAGGGTGGCGGTCAAGGACTGAAAGCTGAACCTTTTTTACTGTTCCCTGATCGGTCGGCGATGACCCGGTGTGATAGACCACCCAGTCCTGCGCGCCATTCGGCGCGATCCGCGCTGAGCCGAGCAAGATCATCACGTGATAGGGAAACTTCCGCACCCACGGTTGATAGAAGAAAAGCAGATCGCCGGGCTGGGCCTCGCGCCGATCACGGCTGACAAAGACGCTGTTGAAATTCTTTAGTGAGCGGCCGTCAGCAAACTCTGAGAACCTCCCGTTGCGCAGGTCGCTCTCATGAAAAGACCCAAAGTCCGTGCGAAAGATTTTCTCGCCGAGCGGATTCTGATCGAGATCAAAGCCGGCCACATCCGGCGCGATGGTTTCATAGCCCGGCCCCATTTTCTGAAACCAGACCCGATTGTGACGACGCAGCGCTTCGCGCATCGCAAATCGCACCATTCCGGCGCAGTCGCGCTGTTCGGCGTTCCATTGATCGCTCAATTGATAGAACTGATTTTCGGCGATCGCCGTGAACCAGCGTCGAAAACTGTCGCGATCCTGAAACGTGTGCAACTCGGCAACGTCCGGAATGCCGTCGCTGTCTGAGTCGATTAGCTTTGCTTCGGCGGACGTGCTGGTCGAAGCGGAACTAGCGGCCGCGCTTTCTGCCTCCTGCTTTCTGCCTCCGGCCTTCTGCTTGATTGAGGCGGGCGCCCCTTCGAAACCACGCGCACGCGGCAGCAAACCTCTAAAGCTCCACGCCAGCGCTGCGAGCAGGATCAAGAGGATGCTCGCCATCGTCACCAGGCGCTTCGAAGGGGCACGCATTTGATAGGACATCAGCATTGCTGACAACTAATACGCCGTTTATGTATCAAGAGATACGCGGATGCTATCACGTATCCGGCAGGCCAACCACTGTAATATCCGGGCCTGATACGTCGCGGGCGAGTGTGGATTCCCTCAGTCGCGTATCGCATGCTAAGCTGCGCACAATCTGCCGCGACTGTGGCTCTGCGAGTGCGGATTGCGATAAGTCTTTTCGGCGGACAGCGCAAGGTACAGAACCGGCAGCGGTAGCGACCGGGTCTGAGGTCAAGCAAGTTCTAGTGTTGATAGATCACCCGCTTGCTACCGCAAGCGGTTCCGTAACATGCCCAAAGAGAACGCCAATCCCGCTGCCATTCTTGAAGCCATCCGGAAGATCGAGATCGTGTCTGAGCTGCTCGAGGAAAAGAACAAAAACAATCTGAAAATGATCGCCGAAGGGAAAGTGTCGGGTGGCAAGCAAATCGGTCCGTATGCGCGTTTGCTTACTTACTCTGCGGGCGAAGTGATCATGACCGAGGGCGAATGGGGCGGAAACACCTTTTATTTTTCGGTCGACGGAGAGTTGCACGTTTATGTCGCGGACGAGTCGGGTCAAAAACGGAAGGTGGGCACAGTTCAGCCGGGCACGTGCTTTGGCGAGATGTCGATTCTCGCCGGCGTTCCCCGCAATGCCACCATCGTCACCGCTCCCTCCGGTGGCGACGCGACGGTTTTGGAAATGGTCAGGCCGGCCCTCAGGCTCTTAAGGTCGCTAAGAAAATTCGCCGAGAAGGTTGACGCGAGTTATCGACTTCATGGCCTGGGAAATACGGTCGCCGCGATCCAGGAAGAGACCGGCGAGGCCTTGAGCGCAATCGAGTTGGTTGCACTCGGCAATCTGGCGCAGTTTATGGCCTACGGCAAGCACCATCTGCTGGTCGAAGAAGGGAAGCCGATCGAAAAGCTGCTCCTGATTCGCAGCGGCTGGGTGCGCCGCGTGCGCGGTGTGCCGATTTATAAGGACCTCACGGACAGTGCCGGGCCAAGTGTGCTGATCCCCGAGGATTTTCTGGGGGCGGGCAATTGCCTGGGATTAGAGGCGCTCAGCGGCCAGGCGACCTGGCAATATTCAGCCGAGCTGATGGCTCGGACTGAGGTGCTGGAGATTTCATTGTCTGAACTGCGCGGCGACCGGAAACTCTGCGAGCGAGTTTTGAAAGCCTTCGGTGATTTTTCCGTCGCCGATGATGATACGAGCGTGCGCGCTCGCGCTGAGCCGAAGGTTCTGGCTGCGGCCGAGAAAGAAATCACAACCGGAATCGTCGACGCGGTCAACCTGCTGGTCATGGACATGGATTTGTGCGTGCGTTGCGGTAATTGCTCGCTCGCCTGTCATAAGGTCCATGGCCAATCGCGGCTCCTGCGTCGCGGCATACACATTGAACGTCCTCAGCAGATCGGATCCAAGGCTACGCAACACGTGCTGGCACCTTCAGTGTGCATGCACTGTAAGGATCCTGAGTGCCTGACCGGCTGTCCCACGGGTGCGATTTTTCGCGATCCGAAAGGACAGGTAGACATCAATATAGACACTTGCATTGGCTGTTTCGATTGCGCGACGCAATGTCCTTACAACGCCATCTCGATGGTTCCTCGCGAGGGATCGCCGACCGTGCCGCTGGATTTGAAGACCCGCATAAGCAATCTGTTCAGCTTCAACGTCCAGAAGCCCGCGGCGGCCGTCGAAAGCGACGACATGGTGGCTATCAAGTGCAATCTCTGTGAAAGCACGACCTTGAATCCGAGCGGTGCGTCGCGTCCGGCTTATTCGTGTGAAGAGAACTGCCCCACCGGAGCGCTGGTCCGGGTCAACCCGCAGGAATATTTCGGCGAGATTGAAAAGACCCTCGGTCTTGTCTTCCGGGATCAGACGCACGCTATCGGTCGCAATATACATAAAAGCGATCCGATCGCCAGGCTCTGGCACATCGGCGGTGTCTTGGTGACGATAGCCATCGCCGGCGTGATTGGCTGGGCGGTCCTGCATTACGGATTCCGGGAGCACCTGCGCGGAACCTGGCTGACGATGCGTTGGGTAACCGGGCTGGTGGGTCTGGTGGGAATCGCGGGTGCGATAACCTATCCGGGTCGAAAGCAAGTGTATCGCCGGCGCGTGGGTGCTTTGCGTTACTGGCTGCTGGCGCATATTTATCTTGGGGCGCTCGGGGGCATCGTGTTGCTCATGCACGGCGGCAGTCATGGCGGCAGCTGGTTGACCTCGGTGTTGATGCTTTGGTTTGACGCGGTGATCGTGACGGGCCTTTTCGGACTGTTTTGTTACCTGATTGTGCCGCGCATCATGACCAGTATCGAAGGCGATCCGTTGCTGATCGAAGATCTGGAAGGACGCCGGGCTGAGCTGCGCGAAGAGTTGGCGACGATCAGCGGCAAAGGCGACGCGCAACTACGTGATTTGATCGAACGAAGAGTGCGCCGCCATTTCTCATCACTCCGGTATCTCATGAGACAGTATCTGCGCGGCCAGGACTTGACCGCATCGTTGGCGAAAGGCCGTCTGGAGTTCAAAGACGAAATGGCCACCCTTGGCGACCGGGAAAAACGCCACTTATTTTTGAAAGCGATTGAGCGGGCGGCGACCCTCCGACGAGTGGAATCGCTGATCTATCTTCACCGGCTCCTCAAAGTGTGGCTGGCGCCCCATGTCATTTCAACGTCGGTGATGTTGGCTCTGATGGTTGTGCACATTATTCAGGTCGTGTTTTTTAACGTTCGCTAGTGGTCAGTGGTCGTTTGTTAGTTGTTGCTCCCTTCTCCCTCTGGGAGAAGGGCTGAGGAAGAGGGCGCGAAGCGTGAGATGTCGATCACAGTCCCTCTCCCTAACCCTCTCCCGAAGGGAGAGGGGACAGAGCCAAAGGAAAACCCCTGACTTCTGACCTCTGTTTTATGGAAGCTACCTTCATCATCATCCGTGAGGACTTGCAGGTCGATCCGGTGACGATCGTTGCCGAAGGCCTGCTGGTCGGGCGACTGCCTACCTGCGAACTGCTCCTGAACCACCCGTCGGTTTCCCGTCTGCATGCCGGCATCACCAGCGCCGACGGTGACTTTTACATTCGTAATCTTCGCCCCGGCAATCCCATCATGCTCAACGGCGCGCGCCTGGAAGAATACGAAGCGCTGGCTGACGGCGATGTCATCGGCGTTGGTCCGTTTACTCTGAACATCCACTTCGTGCAAGGCACGCTGGTCATCCAAGTATCGTTACAGATTGCCGCGACCGCGGGTGACGCGGTAACGCGCCGGGAAGCATCCGGGCTTTGGGAGCTGCCCACGACAGTGCACCTGGAATTGCCGAGCACCCCGCCGGAAGGACACCTTGCAGAAGCAGCGCATAAGAAGCCGGCGGCACGAAAAGCAAAGCCTGCCGCGGACAGTTCAAAGGCCCTCGACGTTTTTTGGGACAAGCGCATCACCGCGGCGACCAAGACGATCAAGCCGTCTCCACTTTTTCCGCTCACCGGGCGACCGAGCGGTAAAGCCCAGTCTGTCTGGACCCCGACTACCGATCTAAGACGGCGCTGGCCGGCGTCGCTGATGCTCTGGAGCGCGATTCCGATCGCTTTACTGTCAGTGGCGGGCGCGCTCTTCTATGCCTCGGCGTTTGCTCCGGCCCCAATCTCTGAGGCACACACCAGATCCAGCAGACTGCTGTCGCCGCCGGTGGCGAACCGTGCGAACGCCGGCTCGTGTACTTCCTGTCACGCGTTCAGAGCGGACATGGAAGCGAAGTGCTCAGCGTGTCACGCGACGGAGGCTTTTGTGGCCACAGTGATCCAGCCGCACATGAATGCCGGCATCGGTTGCGTGGCTTGTCACAGCGAACATCGCGGCGTGGAGTTCAACGCCATAGATGGAGCGCTGCAATCGTGTGCCGAATGCCATAACGACAGTAACCAGACTCTCTACAACGGAAAGAAAGTCAGCACCCCGCACGGTGGGACATTTGGCTATCCGGTGATCAATGGTCAGTGGAAGTGGGCCGGACTCGACCCGGAAGAGTTGCTCCAGCGAAAGACCCCGTTGAAGCTGGAGCGGCTACCGAGCGACAGCGAGAATCAATGGCGCAGCAAACAGTTCCATGCAGTCCATGCGTATCGGGTTCGTGCGATTGGAGGGCTTCCGGGAGACAAAGAAGGCGAATTGAGCTGTCCGAGTTGTCATGCTACGCAAAACCCTCCCGATTTAGCTACGCCACGAACGACGTGCGCCAAGTGCCACAACGGTCAAGAGGATCCCCGGGCGCGACATCAGGTGATCGCTGCCGACAAACCTAACTGCACCTCATGCCATATTCAGCACCGTCTGGACAAAAGACATTGGAATCCGGGTTTACTGGCGAAAGCGACGCAATGAATTTGAGGATTGTCCGTTGAGAGGGCGACGAGAGTTGAAGCGCCAAAGGCGCGAAATGTAAAAGCCCAGGGCATCGCCCTGGGTTCCGGCATTAGAAGAAAGACCAATTAGCCCCAACGGGGCGAAATGATGGTGGCAGAGAGAGGATGCAGCGTGTATGCCGCGCCTTCAGCGCTCGCGGGTCTTCGTTGCTGCGACCTGGGGCGTTGCCCCAGGCTATTGCATTGCGCGCTTTCAGCGCTCTCTAAATCTTCGGATTATTTGCTGAGAAGTTGAATGACGTGGCAACGTCACTTCGCGACGTGACACTTCACACAGCCCTTTGGATCAGAACCTGCCGTTTTCGTGGCCAGATCGGG
Source organism: Blastocatellia bacterium (assembly GCA_003168335.1). Taxonomy (GTDB): domain Bacteria; phylum Acidobacteriota; class Blastocatellia; order Pyrinomonadales; family Pyrinomonadaceae; genus UBA11740. The sequence continues at coordinate 350,824 of PMSM01000013.1, forward strand.
CCGCGCTTTGATGGCGGCATCGTGGCAGGCAAAACAATTGGTGTGATAGGCGACTTCGTTGTCGAGCTTCAGTTGCTTGGCGTCTTTGGTGATCACCGGAAGTGGCTTGCTGTCGTCACCGGCTTGCAAGTGACATGAGCGGCAACCTTTCACTGGCGCAGCGGCAGCATCTTTCAGCACGTCGGCGGTGAGAGCGACAGTTCTTTCCGAAGTAACAAGTGGCAGCGTCAGCTTATCTTTCGGCTGATCGGTGTGGTGGCATTCGATGCAGGTGCCAGTGGTCTTTCCATCCGGAGTGTAGTTCTTGATCGTGTGGTTTTCGTGGTCGAACGCAACTTCCCCCCACTTGTCGTCGAGGCTGTCGGTATCCAGCTTGACCTTCTTCGGCTGCTCTTTGCTTTCCTTTGGTATCTGCTGGACCAGCGACGCGGAAGTGCGCGCCACATTACCGACAAATCCGAGTGCCAACACACTAAGTACCACGATCAAACCAAGCAGCAGCCGTTTCATGTCTTGTTCGTCCTCCTCGCCAATCTTATTGACGCGATTGAAAGCTTGTCAAACAGGTTGGATGCGCGATTAGTAGAGCGCGTTTAGAGTACCAACTTTAGTTGGGTTCTTCTGAGTCGACAAAGACCTGAATGAAGTCGGTACTCTGAGCGTCGCGGATTAGCCTCAAGTCCCAACTCTAAACGACTGCCCGGTGTGACATCGGTGGCAAGCCTTGAAATCCAGATCTCCTCCGAAGGATCGCTTTCCGCTATGACAAGTGGCGCAGGTGTTATTGCCGTTGGGGAAGTGTTCCAAAGCCCGGGGCGAACTGACTTGTCGTTTTTGTGGCAACCCCGCGGTGTAGTTGTGACAATCGGCGCAACCGAGACGCTGGCGCCCGCTGTGTTGCGCGTGGCTGAACGCGAGACGAAATGCGGTGGCATCAGTCGACGTTCTGCCATACGGTTTTTGATCGTGACAGACGCCGCACGATGCGAGGTCACGTCCTTTCGATTGCGAGTTCGGAGTGTGACAGGTGTAGCACTGGTCATGCGCCGCAAGATTCGCCGGAATAGACAGCGCCATCCTGCGCCTGAGCGATGAGGCGTGACATGAGATACAGCCATTCTTTGGACGCGCGGCACCGGTCAGGTGCTGGGCATGATCGAACTTCAGGTTGAAGCTTTCTTTGAAGCTGCTGGGAAAAGCCTTTCGCGGCGGCTGGTTACCGTTCACGTCCGTGTGGCAGATAAAGCACATGGGCGTGTTGGGCGTGCCGAACTGTGTTCCGTGGCATCCGAAGCAATCCTTGTGACCGGGGAAGCTGGGCTGCGCGGAGTTGTCATTTCGATGATGACAAGCCGAACACGCGACCGACGCATGACGCTGACTCGTGTGCAGAAACTTCGAGTAGTCCAGATCGTTACCCTGGGGCAGAGCGAAGGAAAAAGGAAAAAGTAAAAAGGAAAACAGAAGGGCTGAGCTGGCGATCATTCTTCTTTGAAGACATCGATCAACGAGCCATCGCAGATGGCGGTAGGTTTCAGCAGCCAAACCTCTGTCGCCCCTTGCGGGGCTCAGAAGATCAACAACCACAATTACCCCGGGCTCACGCCCGGGGCTACATTCTGACGCCCGCTGTACGCGGGCTGGTTGAGCGCAAGGGTATTCAGTTGCGTCTCCGCCGTGGTCAGATTTTCTCGTGAGCACCTTGTTTGTCTCACTCATGTCGCAATCTCGATATGCCTGAATTCTTCCTTCAAGCCCTTACTGTACCGCCGCTTCATGGCTCGCCGGCGGCTTTTTCCGTCCCACGTCTGGCGTATGGCAATAGTGGCACTCGCCGGTCTTCTTGAATTGCGCCAGCTCACTTTCGATCGTCACGATATTTTTGTAAGTGATCGTCTTGTTGTCATTGTGGCAGGCTTCGCAACTGGCAATCGGCACATCAGGAGTAAGACCGCTCAAGGTCCTGGCTCGCGTAATATTGATGTGACAGGTCGTGCACTCAGCCACGTGTGCACCCTGGCCGCCCTCATGACTGAACTTCGCAGACTTGCGCGGCGGCAGATCCAGACCGATAAACGTGGCCGCAGGCTTATGACAACCAGCACAATCGTCGCCGGTCGGCCGCTGGTTCTGCCAGTGACAGTTGAAGCAGGAGTCGTGCGAGTGAGGCATGGTTTTGAAGAACCTGTTTGGCTGCGTTGTCGCATTCGCCGGGGTCGTGAGCGGAACAATGTTCGTAATGTTGTTCGGCTGGTGACAGATTGAGCAGTTGTTGTACTCAGGCTTCTTCTCGTCTACGGTTTGTGGTTCGAAGAACGAAGTGCGAATAAAGCTCACTCGGTTGTCTGTGGACGGTTTAGGGCGCACTGAGGCGATCACGTTCTGATGTTTGTCGTGAGGGAACTCGATCATAAACTGCCGTTCATCTTTCGGCTTTGTGGCCTGGCTGGCGCCGTTCGGTTTGCCGAAACTGAAGCGCCCATCTTCGCGCGGCGCGGCCCGCACATGACAGACCGTACAAATTGTCGGACCCGGGCCCACGAATGATTGTCGCGTAAAAAACTGCTGTCGATGACAACGGACACAGGCGTCATGGTTTGGAAAGTCAGCGACGTCGGGAAACGCGCGCTTAGCCGTCCAGTCAGTCGGGACCTTGTGACAGGCATTGCACGCCAGACCCTTGTGCTTTTCAGATGAGTGGAGAAAGGCTGAGTACTTAGTTGCAGAGCCTCGCGGTGCTTGTGCCGATGAAGCAGCAACACGTTTGGGGCGACGCCTTTGAGCGTTGACGACTTCCTCGATGGACCACCGGGGATAGATCACTCCGATCGCGAGCGCAATCGCGAACAGAAGTAAGGGAATGGTTACGCGTTTCATCGAAAGGTTTCGACAACTCTTGGAGTGCGCCGGCAGAGCGAAGCGGCGACGGCGCTTTGGTTACATCCTGACCGTTAGAAAGATCCAAAGCGGTGTCGCGCTACGCTTGCCACCGCACTCCATAGAATTCACTTCACAGTCTTCTCACAAACCGGCAATGGTCGTTCGATAATTTCGCATTTAACCTTCGGGTCCTTCTCGTTCGAAAGAATCAAAGGCCGCATCGCGATCGCCAGGTTCCCGGCCTTAACTTCTTTTTCGCAGGCCCAGAGAATGCTGGTTTTCTCGGCCTCGCTGCCGACGAGATTCGAGATCGTGTAGGTGCCGGGCTCGATGTCGGTCAGATATGCCGTGCCCTTCCGATCAGTCATCACCGACATGACCTTCGTCGTGATGGCAGTCTCAGCCTGCGTAATCAGATTGGTAATGACTCGCTGCTTTTCATTGTAGAAGCCGTCCCGAATATCCGCGGGCAGATTGACCGTAAGCCAACGCCGCGCCAGCTCCGGGGTTTTGAATTCGCGTAGCCCCTGATTGTATGCGGCCTGGAATTCGGGCACGGCGTCACTCCCGCTCAAATACTTTTCTTCAATCTCGCGGCAATAGACTGAGTCACACTCGTTATCGTTCAGCCACTTAATCAGAGCTTCGCTGGCGCCCCGGCCGCGGTAGTAGCACTCGCGCGACATCGGATCAGTTTGTTTGATCCTCTCGATCAGGCTCTTGTTTTCTTCGAGCGTGCCTTTAATCAGGAAGAAGCGTTTGCGGGGTAAATCTTTCGACTTATATCTAACCTTCAGACGGATGACACCGCGAGTCGCCGGCTCGGGCGTCTGAGCATGGCTCAGCAGATCGCCTACGAGAAGCATAGTCACGATCAGTGTGCCGACAACGAAGGGACTGAAGGTTCGCAAACTCTTCATTAAATACTCGACCCGATTTGAGTTGGTCTCACGTCGCCCTCTTAATTGAAGAAACGTCAATTAAGATTTTTGTATGATGATGTCCCGTGTGTGCGTGGATTAGCGTTCCCTCGACTGTGACCCGCCGTTTCAGGTAAAACCTAACCGGGTGCGGTGTGGATTCGCCGAACACTAGCGTTACTCTCTTCACGCCGCGCTCGGTTGCACTCAGCGCATCCTGCTTGACTGCGATTATGTCGATAGCCGAATCCAGGAGAAGGATACTCTGGGTTTCCTTACTATCGGTCTTGGGATTCTCTCCATAATTCGGCGGTCCATAGAAGGTCCTGTAAACAAGTCTGCCCGTCAACGTAACTTTCTCAGGCCAATAATGGAGCACTCTTCGTTCGTTGCCAGCTTGAGAAGCCGCGATGTAAAGATGAAGGCAGGCGATGAAAATGAAAATACAAAGTGGTTTCTTCACGGAATTTCCTGTTAGTGTCCGATCTTTCATTTTTTACGCCGGCTATCGTTATGCGTACTGCGAAAGTAAGACGCAAAGGGCAAAACTATAGATTCGGGCTGCGCGGAAGCTTAACAAATGGCAGACGCACGCTGCGCACAAAAAACTGATCGGCGCGAATGTTGACCGGTGGCGTGTAGCCGACACTTCCTCCGGCGGCGATCAAATCGTCCTGGTCAATGCCGTCGCCGCTGATGCCGATCGCGCCGACCAACTCGCCGTTCTTATAAAGCGGAATGCTGCCCGCAAAGATTTGCAGCCCATTCGCCAGATTCGGTAGCGATGTGCACGGCGCCACGCCGCCCGCAAGCACTGTCTGCAGATTCGTCTTGATCAGATCGAGTTGCAGTCCAACGTTGAAAACGCTCCACTGATCTATTGGCGGACTGAATGGCCCGGGCGCAGTGTTGTTGATGCCGTCCGGAAAGAAGGGGCGGTGCAGAAAACCAATCGCGCGATCGCTGAGCGCAATCGCGCCATTGAGTTGTACGCCGTCACTCGCGGCCCGCGTGACGTAAGCACCAAAGCCTGCGCCGTTCAATAACGCTCCCGCATTTGCGCGCGAAAACAACGCCGCCGTGCGCGCCTTCTGGACCGCTACGTCGAACCCAAACACCGGCGCATCCGTCTGGCGGAAGACGCCGAGCACCACGCCGTTTGTATCAACCACCGCTATCGTCACCCGCGCGTTGCTGCCGAGCGGTTGCCGGATCGCCGCGCGGGTAATGTTTCCCTGCTGGGCAGCGTGCGCAACGATCGTGCTGACATCGGCAGCAGTGAGCGAGTTCGGCGTGATCGTAGGGCTGCCGACAAAGGGAAAGAAACGTGTGTCGACTTCGCCGGCGATGCCGCCAACGACCGCGGCGGTGAATTCTGATGGTTGCGCTCCGCGAATTGGAAACAAAGGATCTACCGTGCCGGGCAAACTTAAGAACGCCATCGTGGGCGGAGCGGGCGCGTTGGTGACGTTGAGGTAAGCGAGTCGAATGCCGTCGACGAGAATGTTGTCACCGCGTATCAATGATGGAGCTTCGAAACCGCGCGCGGCCGACACTGCTATCACTTCTTCGAACGGCTGATCGAAATCAGACGGATCGCGATCGACGGTATAGAGGCCATCGCCTTCGATGCCCACACCGCCGACTGCTTCGCCGTTTTTATAAATCGGCACGCTGCCGGGATCTCCGCTCAGGCCGAGCGGCAGCCCGGGTATCTTGATGTCCGAACAGGGAAGCGAAGAAAACTGCACGCCGTAGAGTGGACCGCCTGAGCGAAAATCGACGCCCGGGGGAAAATGTTCCTGGAGGATAAAGCCCGCCGTGCGCGAAGTGAAAGCATTGCCGCCCGTGCTGAACAAAGACGCCGTGCCGGCCTTCGAGATTGCCGCCAGCTTTGCCGGCACCACGGTTCCATCAAGCCCGACCGGGACGAATCCGGTAAGCGGGTTGGGAACTTGCGAAGGCCCCGGTCCACCACCGCGAAATTGGGTCGAGGCAGGTGCGCCGTTCATCTTGAAAACGCCCAGTACATTTCCTTCTCGATCAGTGACCGCAACGGTCACCGGATGATTCAACGCGGCGGCGGTCGAAACCGCCTGCGCGATGATCGTCTGCACCTCGGACGTGCTGAGCGTGCCCGCCGTGCTTGCGTGTGGCGCCGGTGGGGTGGTTGATCCCGGGGTCGGGATCGCGCCGGTGTCGTCGGGCGGGCCATCGCCTACGTGACCAATGCCGACGCGCACGCGATTGCTCTGCGTCCCGTGATAACTAATTCCTACCAGGACGTCGCCCGTGTCTCCCATCTGATCGTCGAGCCGCAGCACGATCGAACTAAGCCATTCCTGCTCAGGTACCGGTCCGACGTATTCAACTGCCAATTGATAGATATTGTGCGCGCCATCTTCCGCATCTGCGGTAACCGCGGTGGCTGCTTCGCCCGGCTGCAAACTCAAGCCCATCGCAAAGATCATAATGCGAGTGCGACTGTCCGATCCCCAGGGCACCGCCGCAGCCGCAGAGAAAGGCTCGTGCGTCTGGGTCACTGAATCGACAGCCACCGCGCGGGTAGAAGTCTCTTCGCTGATCAGTGTTAGCTTGTTGCTTTGTGAGTGCGCTTGGCTGAAGAAAGTAAGGCTGGCGAAAACCACGAGCGCGCAAATGGACGTTGCCAGCACAAAGCGCGTGCGTTTGACCAGAGACTTAGCTGTCATCGGACTTGTCCAGTAGTGCGCAATTGCAATGTCGAAACGTTTTCGGAAGACTCTGGAAATCTATCACTAATCGCCGGTGAGCGAAAGCATCTTTCCTTTTCGCTTTAGCAATGGAAATTCGATTGATGGCCTCGGATGCTACCAGACGCTCATGATTGGTTTTGTTCATTGGCCATTGTGCCGGGAGCGCGGACGTCCCGTCCGCACAGCTCCGCAGGCGCTCAATCTTTTCGATCGCGTAATATTCGCGCTGCGCGCTCAGTGCGGACGGGACGTCCGCGCTCCCAGCGATAAGGTGATTGAGCTGTTCGATAACACGCTTACCCAGGGCGTTGTCCGGGGCTGAAAATTGCCGAGCACTTTCAACGCTTTGCTTCCAACTCCAGGAAACGGTTGATAGGAACTGCCTGCTATGCTACAAAACGATCAATCTTGACGCGGCTATTACTAGTCATGGCTTTTATCTTGACCCTGGCCTTGTCTGCCTACGGACAAAAACGGGGAACGATCGCTGGCGTCGTTAAGTCAAACCAAACCCTCTCTGGCGTTACGGTCGTCGCCACAAATCAGGTCAATAGCAAAGTTATTCGGACCAGCGTCGGCGGCGACGGACGCTATTCATTGAAACTTCCGCCGGGCGCATATCGTGTCAGCGTCGAACTTCCTTACGTCGCGAAGTTTGATAAAGCAAAAAACTATGGCGCACATGCGTTGATTCGTGACGAGTCTTTGGAAAACGTCATCGTCAGCGGCGGCAAGGAGACGACGATCGATTTCGCGGTCGAGAAGCGAGCCGGGAATCCGCTGGTCAACCTTCCCGAACGCAAACCTCCGGGTGCCGCCGGAGAGCAGAGCGTCGAATCAGAACCGCAAACGGAACCGGATCGCCGGCCGGTGCGCGATCGCTGGCGCATAGGCTTTCCCGAATACGATCGCTACGGTGACAAAGGCGCGCGGGGTCGCGACATTCCTTTCAGGAAAGGCCGCTGGTACGACCCGTACGATCAGAGCTGGCTGAAGGGCGACTATCCGATCATCGGTAATAAGACATTTATGATTCTTTCGGCAGTGAGTTCGACGGATGTCGAACTGCGGCGCACCCCGACGCCTTCGGATGTCAGCAGCGCGCGAGCGGGCAGCGCGGAGTTCTTTGGCCGGCCGGAAGCGCTCTCCGTGAATCAGATTTTCCAGATGACTTTCGAGATGTTTCACGGCGACTCGACCTTCAAACCACGTGACTGGGCCATTAAGATTTCACCGACCTTCAGTCTTCCCAACTATCTCAACGCGCGCGAAAACGGCGTAGTGAACATCGATGTCAGACGCGGCACCAACCGCACGGACACGCAATTCTCGCTCGAAGAAGCTTTCGTTGAAAAGAAGTTGAAGGACGTCGACGCAAACTTTGATTTCATCTCGGCGCGGGTTGGGATTCAGCCGTTCGTTTCGGATTTTCGCGGCTTCATCTTCTCGGATAACAATCTGGGGGCGCGGGTCTTCGGGGCGTTTGATAATAATCGTTACCAGTACAATCTCGCTTATTTCGCACAGCTCGAGAAAGACACGAACAGCGGGCTTAATCGTTTTGATCGCCGCAATCAGAACGTCTACATCGCGAATATTTTTCGGCAGGACTTTATCAAGAAAGGTTATACGATCCAGGCCAGCGCGCTCTACAATGATGACCGCGCCAGCCGCAAATTCGATCGTAATGGATTTTTGGTGCGGCCCGCCTTGATTGGCGACGCGCGGCCGCACTCGATCAAGGTTGGTTACATAGGCGTCAATGGCGATGGGCATTTGGGCCGATTGAATCTGACGAATTCTTATTACTACGCTTTCGGCCGCGACGATCGCAATCCCATCGCCGGACGCGGCGTGCACATAAGTTCACAGATGGCGGCAGTGGAAGCGTCAGTTGATAAGGACTACTTTCGTTTTCGCGGCTCGTTTTTCTGGGCGCAGGGCGACAAGAATCCGACCGATGGAAAGGCGACGGGTTTTGACGCAATCTTCGACGATCCGAATTTCGTTGGCGGACAATTCTCGTTTTGGAATCGCAACGGCATACGCTTAACGCAAACCGGCGTCGGGCTGGTGCAACCAAACAGCATTTTGCCTTCGCTGCGCAGCAGCAAGATTGAGGGCCAGGCCAACTTTGTCAATCCGGGGATCTTGATCTATAACGCGGGCGTTGATGTGGAGATTACGCAAAGACTGAAAGCTATCTTCAACGTCAACTATCTGCGCTTTCATCGCACTGAGTCGCTGGAATACATTCTGTTTCAGCCGCATATTCGTCACGAGATCGGTTGGGACTATAGCGTGGGCGTCGCGTACCGGCCTTTGCTAATCAACAATGTGACGCTCACCTTCGGCGCGGCGACGCTGAAGCCGGGACGCGGCTTTCGCGACATCTACACGAGTGCGAACAGCAACTGTCCGCCGAACCTGTCGGACTTTTGCACGGCGGACAACACCGTCATTAATCCGAGCAAGCCTTTGTTCAATCTGTTCGCGCAGGTGAAGTTTGTTTTTTAGAAGAATGAAACACGAAGAACGGTTTAGAGGCGGGCTACCGCCCGCCAGTTCTAAGCGATGAAGCTTTTCAAGTCGAACGAGCCGAATACGTTCCACTACGTCACGCTGGTTACACATAACCGCGTGCCGGTTTTTCGCAGCGAGCAGGCCTGCAAGATTTTCGTTGACGTGCTGGCCGAAGTTCGAGAGAAGTTTCCTTACAAGCTTATTGGCTATGTGTTAATGCTTGATCACGTGCACGCCATCGTCAACAATCGAAGTGGCACCATAAGCGACTGGCTTCGACGCGTCCGAGGCAATTCCGCGCGGAAGATCCTCGCTTGGTTGCGAGAGGAGCGACATCTGATGTCGCTTAAGAAGCTGGCGCTAGCCCACCCGCAGAAACGGCAACATACACACGCCGTCTGGCAAAAAGACCCGTCGGTTATTGATTTGTGGAGTCACAGATTCATTCGACAGAAACTAAACTATCTGCATTTGAATCCTGTAAGAGCGGGGTTGTGCGAACATCCAGCCGACTGGAAGTGGTCGAGCTATCGTGCATATGTGCCACACAAAGTAAGCGAGGTTCCGATTGAAGTCGATTGGCAAGCGTATTGGAAAGAAGACGAGTTGGAAATCGAGAAAGTTGCGGAGGTTCAGCGTCGAAAGGGCGGGCGGTAGCCCGCCTCTAAACGGGGCGTTTATTTTTTAAGTTGATGAATCAGCGTAACGAAATGCGGCTCAAGCTCGTAGTCATCCTGGCCCTAATTGTCGGCTCATGTGCGACGGTTTTGACTCGTGTTGATTCATCCGTGGCCAGTAGCTCAACCGGCAGTTCTCCGCTGTCCGCTAATGCCGCAGCCGCTGAAGCGCTCGAAGGCTGTCTGAAATGTCACGACAAGATCGAACCGATGCACAGGTTCGGCCCGACGGTGACTTTGGACAATCTCGATCATGGCAAAGACGCTTTGGGTCTTACCTGTACAGCTTGTCACGGCGGCAATCCGATCGCGACCGAAAAGGAAGCGGCGCACGTGCGGCCGCGTTTCCCGCGCGAGTGGGAACAAAACGGAAAGTTCAAAATTCCTGAGAGGTCAGGACCACTGCTCGCCCGAGAGAGTCTCGAGTTTGTGCGCTTCATTAATCCGGGCGACCTGCGCGTGTCGAACAAAACATGCGGCGGTGAGTGTCACAGCACCGAGACGAGTGCGGTGTCCAACAGCATGATGAGACACGGGGCGATGCTTTGGGGCGCGGCCCTCTACAACAACGGCGGCTTTCCGATTAAGGACGCGAGCTTTGGCGAGAGTTACAGCGAAGACGGCGCGCCGCAGAAACTGATCCAGGTTCCGCAGCCAACTGCCGAGCAGCGCCGGACGAAGGGAGTGCTGTCGTTTCTCGATCCGCTTCCGCGTTGGGAAATTTCGCAACCAGGCAATGTCTTGCGCGTCTTTGAGCGCGGCGGCAAGCGCCGGCTGGAAGTGGGACTGCCCGATAAAGATGAAGATCCCGGCAAGCCTGACAAGGGACTAAGCACGCGCGGACTGGGCACGGCGCAACGGACTGATCCGGTCTATCTGGGTTTGCAGAAGACGCGTCTGTTGGATCCGACGCTGAACTTTCTCGGCACGAACGATCACGGGGGTGATTATCGTTCGTCAGGATGCACGGCATGTCACGTCATCTATGCCAACGATCGTGATCCGCGGCACTCGGCCATCTACAGCGCGGCCGGAAATCGCGGCATGTCGCAATCCTCAGACGTAAGCATTCCCAAGAACGAGTCGGGCCATCCGATCAAACATCAGTTGACCAGCCGCATTCCGACTTCGCAGTGCATGATCTGTCACATGCATCCGGGCGAAAACATGGTTGCGTCTTATCTCGGTCTGATTTGGTGGGACAACGAAACTGATGGCGACAGAATGTATCCGGCCGAGCAGCATGACCCGACGCAGTCTGAGGAGCAGAGAAAGCTCAACCGCAATCCTGAGGCGGCCAGCCTGCGCGGTTTGTGGTCGGAACCGGACTTTCTGAATAAAACCGGAACGGCGGAATTCAACAACCGGCTGAAACGCACGCAGTTTGCCGACTTTCACGGGCATGGCTGGATATTTCGTCAGGTCTTCAAACGAGATCGGGAAGGGAACCTGCTCGACGCAAAGAATGCGATTGTCTCGCCTGACGATCCGGATCGATTCAAGAAAGCGGTCCATCTCAACGACATTCATCTCGAGAAAGGCATGCAGTGCGTTGATTGCCACTTCCGGCAAGACGCGCACGGTAATGGCATTCTCTACAACGAACCGCGCGCTGCTATTGAGATTGGTTGCATTGATTGCCACGGCTCGATTCGTGAGCGAGCGACCCTGGTCACTTCAGGGCCCGCTGCGGGGTTTGGCACAAAGGACGGCAAGTTCGCAGAGGTCCCTAAACGTAATCTCGCGACAATTCGCTTTCGCAGTCCGGAAGGTGATCGACAGTTGTTGTTTCAGCGCATAAGAAATGACTCGAAGCGAAAGGACGAGAACGGAAACGAGATCGCGCTGAAAGCCGGCGACGTCGTGCAGAATTCGATCGTGGTGCCGGGCCGCTGGTGGCGGGTGAAGCAGACCGCCGACACGATCAATCCGAATGCACCACACCCGGAAGACTACAGTATGAAGTCGCGCTATGCGAAGACGATGCGCACCGACAACGCGACCTGGGGCGACGTGCCCGCGGACGACAAACAGCTCGCCCATCGCGATTCCAACATGACCTGCTTTGCGTGTCACTCGTCATGGATGACCAGTTGTTTTGGCTGCCATCTCTCGATGCAGGCGAATCGCAAAATGCCCAATCGTCACAACGAAGGTGGCGACACCCGCAATTTCACCACCTATAACTATCAAGTCTTGCGCGACGATGTGTTTATGCTCGGCCGTGACGGCACGGTTACGGGCAATCGGATCGCGCCGGTGCGTTCTTCGAGCGCGGTCCTGGTCAGCTCGCAGAATCAAAATCGAGAGTGGATCTATTCGCAGCAGCAGACTGTTTCGGCGGAAGGTTTTTCGGGCCAGACTTTCAATACGCATGTGCCGCACACGGTCCGCGCGACCGAGACCAAAGGCTGCAGCGATTGTCACGTCTCAAAGCAGAACGACAACAACGCCTGGATGGCCCAGACGCTCTTGCTGGGCACCAACTTCGTCAACTTCATGGGGCGATATGTCTACGTTGCGGCGGACGATGCACTCGCAGCAGTGGTCGCGACTGAGCGCACTGAACCGCAGGCCGTCATCGGCAGCACGCTGCATAAAATTGCTTATCCGGAGAACTATCGAAAATTTGTGAACGGCGGAGCCGAGCTGGGCGAAGCTTATGAGCACAAGGGCAATCCCCGCGTGTTGCAGGTGCAACTGCGTGGTGAGTACGCCTACGTGGCTGCGGGTGAAGGCGGCCTGCGCGTGTACGATGTCGCGCAGATCGATCAGAAGGGATTCTCAGAACGCATCACGACCGCGCCGGTTTCGCGTTTCGGACAGAAATTCTACGTCAAGACAAAGTACGCGACGGCGGTGGCGGCGCCGTCGACTCTGGCTGTCGATCCGGCGCGCTGGCGGATGACTACCGATGGACAGATGGTTGATCCGGATCGCGCGCGACAATTGCCCGCCGACAAACTAGTCAACGAAGAACAGCCGATTCATTCGCTTTACGCTTATTTATATTTGGTTGATAAGTTCGAAGGATTGATTCTGGTGAACGCGGCCACGCTGCTGGATGGCGACCCGCTGAATAACTATCTGAAGCGCCAACTCGATCCAAACAAGTATGCTAACGGAGCGTTCAATCCTGACGGTGCGCTTACGGGAGCGAACAACATCGTCCTCGCGGGCGCCTACGCTTATATTACGACCGACCGTGAACTCGTAATCGTCAACCTCGACGATCCGCTTAACCCAAAGATCACCGGTCGTATTGCCGCGCCGTTGCTCAAGCATCCGCGCGCGGTTGCGATTCAATTTAGGTACGGCTTTGTCGTCGATGACGATGGCCTGAAGGTCATTGATCTAACTGAGCCAGGGAGCGCGCGAGTGGTCGAAGGCGCGCTGGTGCCGCTGGCTGATGCGCGCGACGTGTACGCGGCGCGCACCTACGCCTACGTGGCCGACGGTAAGGACGGGATGGCGATTATTGATGTGAAGCTGCCGGAGAAACCGCGCAGCGTCCAAATTTACAGCGCGGGCGGTCAACTAAACGATACGCGGCAGGTGAAGATCGCCATGACCAATGCGAGCCTGTTTGCCTACGTCGCTGACGGAAAAAATGGTTTGCGGATCGTGCAACTAACTTCTCCGGAGACGATGGCGACTTATGCCGGCTTCAGTCCGCGGCCTGAGCCGCAATTGATTGCCACCTTCAAAACAAAAGGTGCCGCGCTGGCTGTTTCCAAAGCTCTCGATCGTGATCGGGCCGTGGATGAGAGCGGTCACCAGATCGCCGTCTTTGGCCGGCGTGGCGCGCGACCATTTACGTTTGCGGAAATGCAGCGGACGCTCCGGACCAACGAAGGGCAGGGGCCATTATTTACCGTCACTGACGAGCCGACCACAGAGCCGCGCAACCCGAAAGCGGCTGGTCTTTCCAAGTCGGCCGCCCTCGTTGGCGTTTTGTCAGGACTGCTTCTCGCTGTCGCCGGTTGGCGGATGCGCGGACGCGGGTTGGGGTGATTTGCGATGAGTTTGAAATAAGACAAGCCTCATTAGCATTTCACTTCAGTGAGGTGCCAGGCGAAGGGTGGTTTGATCTCAATAACCGTTTCTAACGGTTTTCGCGAAAAGCCGTTGAAACGGCTGATAGTACCTCAGCGGATCTGTGGTCACCTCAGTGAAGTGAGGTGCTAATGAGATTTAGCCGACCCAGTGCCGCTAATGGCGCTTGCTAACTTTTTTCTTTTTAGCGAAAAAGGTTATTGCAAAATCAGTGGGGCTGCGGTTAGATTGACGGGCGGAGTAATTGAAAGATCTTAATGCGAGAGGCGCGCGCCGCCACGCGCCAGCATGCGAAATCTTCAGTGGAGGTAGAAGAAGTGCCGACCGGAACCTGTCCTGAATGCGATGCCGACGTCCACGTGGATCTTGATGCGGACAAAGGCGACATAGTTGATTGTGAAGAGTGTGGAGTGAACCTGGAACTCGTCGGCCTCGATCCTGTAGAACTGGACCTCGTCGAGGAAGAAGCGCTTGACGATGACGACGATGAGGATGATTTCTGAAGAACAGTAGGCAGAAAGCAGAAAACAGCAACCGTGCGCTTCCAGGTTTTCTGCCTACTGCTTTCCAGCTTGATATCCCGGCCTGCTTGACCTCAGAGTCATCCCCCGCGGGCCTTCAATCGTAATCGCGTGGAACTTGCCATCATTCCGTTTATCACCTGGCGGGTAAAACCCCAGTGCATAAGCCGCTGCCACTTCTTCGGCGATAGCCCGAAACAGCGGTCCTAAATCCTTTTCGTTGGCATAGACACTTCGTCCGCCGGTCTTCTCCACCAGTCCGCTAACGTCCAGCGGGGTCGGCAGCGGAGTCATCTGCGCGGACGCCAGCAGGTGTGTAAACGAGGGCATCGTGACCACGTAGACGCTCGCGTCCGCGGCGTTGGCGCGGTCGATCACGGTATCGGGTGAAACCGTATCGCCCACCGGAAAGCCGTCGGTGATGACTACGATGGCCCGCTTCATCAGCCGATGCTCGCGCGTGAGCGGCGCATGACGAACCAGCATTCGCACGGCGTCGTCGACCGCATCATAGGTGTGCGTGGACATGCCGTTAGGTTCGTGTGCCAGCCGGTCGAAGGCCCGATCGAGTTTCTCGCGATCATTGGTGAAGGTCTGAATTGTCTTTACCCGCATGCCGAAGGTCATGACCGCGAAGACCGCTGGATGTTCGTCCAGGCGGCGCGAAAACTCGCGCATGGCATCGCTGACTCGCGCGACCTCTTCGGGCGTCATACTGCCAGAGAGATCAAGCGCGAACACGATCGCCACCGGACGCGGCGCGCCTTCGATCTTCTCAACCACAAAGGAAGCGATCGGTCGTTCGACGCCGTCTTCATAGAGCTTGAAATCTTCTTTCTTGAGGTTGCGCACCAGCCGGCCCTGCGCGTCCGTCACGGTGACGTCTACCGGGACCAGGTCTGTGTCGATCTTGATAATTTCCTGCGGCTCGCTTTCGGCCGGAAGGGCCCGGCGAGGGCGCTCCTTCTGCGAGTCGTCCTGGGCTGCGATTGAGATCGATGCCAGCGCCGTCAACATGAAAACGAGTAAGAGCTGGCCGGCCCGCCGGCGCAACACTCGATGACCAAACGGGAAGCACGGCCGTGGCGACTGGAATGAACTGGAGCGGGCTAACATGATGTCGGGGCAATTATACGACCGAGACGATTTGCGCGCTACGTCTGCGCAGGCAACGCCGGCACGCCGGGAAGCGTCAGTTAATACGTAACGACCGGATGGTTCCACCTGGTAGCTGTGTAGCTTTTCATGTTAATTTCAAATCAAGGAAGCCGATATATGAGATTGATCAAAGCGAGTTCTGTAACCGTCCTGCTGCTGCTCCTCGCAGTTGCATGTTTGGCCCAGGATAAAACGAGCGGAGCAATCAAAGGCAAAGTGCGAGTTGAACAGGGATCGCCAGGCGGCGTAGCGGTGATCCTGACACAGAACGACCGGGAGGTTACGCGCGCAGCCACCGACAAGAGAGGCGATTTTGTGATCGCCCACATTGTCCCCGGACTTTACACGGTCACGTTTCGCAAACCGGGTCTGGCGGTCGGTTCGATTGCAAGCCTCGACGTGAAAGCCGGCAAGACTCGCGCCCTCCATGACCTCGTCCTGGGTATAGACGATGGCTCGATCGCTTTTCTTCGTGGCAGCGTATTCGCCGAATCGGGGCGCAGCGTTCCCGGAGTGCGGGTTGACCTCGTCAAAGTCATTGATGAGAACTCGGTGCAAAAGATCGATGCCCGGGTGACCGGCGAAACCGGCGAGTTTGTATTTCGGCTGTCTCCCGAGAAGGCGAAGTATCGGCTCACGGTGAAAGCGGACGGGGCACAACCTGTTTCAAAAGATGTCGAGGTCGACAGCGCGGCGGTCTACCGAGTGGCACTCACGCTTAAGCCAATGCCGAAATAGGGCCGACTTCTCAAAACTCCAGTACGCTGCTCGCGCCAGACTTCAGAAAAAACAGATTCTTAGTTGGATAGAGATCGGCTTTGCGTTACGATGGGCCCATTCGCTAAGAATCCATCCTGGAGAGCGGTCCCTGGGGACTTGCTTTGAGAGTTAAGACTGGTGTCTGACAGGGAAGAGTTTCTAACTGCGCGGCAGCTCGCCGACGTTTTGCAGGTGAGCGAATCCACCGTGCGCCGGCTGGCCGCCAAACGCCGCATTCCTTCGGTGCGCCTTACTCCGCATATTATCCGTTTCCATCTGGATGCTGTGCGGGAAGCTTTGGACGTGCCGCGTGCTTCGAGTCCCCATCATTTGCAAACTGATGATGCGCAGTTGTCGTTTGAAGATTTGCGGTCGAGTTAGTCTGATATTTCAAATCTCAAATCTGAAATTTGAGATTTACTTGCCTGGCGGCCGCCGCCCCAGAGGAATTTCCACCCACTGTCCATTCTGATTAATGTAAGCGCGCGTTGGTTTGATCGGAAACTTGCGGGCGAAGGCAGGATTACTTTTCAAAAAGCGATCGATGGTCGCGCGATCGCCGGTGGCTACGCGCCAGCTTCCATCTTCCCGCACCAGGTACTGCTGCACGACTAACTTCCCGTCGGCATTAAAAGGTTGAGCGATGTGCGCGTACATGGTGGTATCGACCACCGCCAGGTTTCCCGACACGCTCACGCGACCAATCTCGATCCGCTCGAGTTGATACATGTTCCGCGTGTTCTGAAGCGCCTTAACGAAACGATCGCGCGTCATGCGTGAATGCGAAGACGACGGAAGGGAGTCGTAGAGCGCTTCGTATTGGCCGCCTTTGAGTTGATCAAAGATACGTTGGACTGCGCTGCGCACTTCAGACTCATCCGATGGCGCGGCGCTGACTGTCGCCAGACTTACTGGCGCCATGAAGCTTAAGCAGCAAACCACGAGCATCAGCGAGAGAATTAATAGCTTACTTTTTATCGGCTTCTTCATGAGTTTCCTGCTCGTTTGATTCCTCTTCGGTCGCCGCAAGCTTTGCGTGCATCTGTACGCGATAGCTCAGGAACCACGCGACAGCGCCCAGAGTTGCTGTAACGAAAGCGGCCGACACATTGTTCCGCCACAGGAACGCTCCCGCAATCGCTACCATTACCGCCGCCAGCATGATCCAGATGCGTTCAGTCATAGTCGCGTTCATTTCACTTCGACCGGAATCGTCGCGTTCACGGTCGCGGGTGGAAAGCATTTTTCGTTATCGCACGCCTGCACCTTGACGATGATTGGCAATGAAAGATGGGCTCCTTTACCAGGGTGAACATAGTTCACACTCGGGAGTTGAAGCGGTAGCGTGATGGTCACATCGCCCTCGTAGACGGCTAATGGCTGCTCGGCGAAGGCAAACTTTTTCTTGATACCGGCGGGATAGACTGGCTTTCCAGTTACCAAAGGTTCGTCTGGATCGGCGCTATGTACCACTTCAGTGGCGATCAAATAAGAAAACGTCGCCGGGTTCGCGTTGATATGAAAGCCGGGCGAGATCAATAGATTAACAACGGCGTTAGCAGAGCCGATGGCTGCGATTGACACTGGTGGCGTTGTGATTTTCACCACCTCGGCCGAAGATGAAATCCCAACCGGCGCGGGAGACGAAGACGGCCGATTACCGTTCGCGTCCGAGAGCGCGCCTCTATTGCATCCGATCAAAGTGGCAAAAGCGACAACAACGAACAGGCATAACCCAAAAGGAAAGGCTGGCTTCATTCTTCACCCGCTTCCTTCCCATCGTTCTTCTTGATCCCAAACTTCTCCAGACGATACTGCAACGTGCGAAAGGAAAGTCCGAGCAGCTTGGCCGCCTTGGTGATGTTGTAATCGGTTTGATCCATGGCCTGGAGGATCAAATTCTTTTCGACTTCTTCGAACGAGATTCCTTCGGGCGGTAGCTTGAAACCGCCGGTGGCCGCCGTCCGCGATTCCTGCCGAACTTCCGTCGGCAGATCGTCGGGGATAACCATGTCGCCCTCGCAGAGCAGGATCGCGCGCTCGATCGCCGACTCGAGTTGCCGCACGTTTCCCGGCCAGCCGTAGTCTTGCAGGATGCGTCTGGTTTCAGTCGTCAGACCCTTCACCAGACGCGAAGTGTTGCGGGTATGCTTCTTGAGAAAATAATCGATCAGTACGGGAATGTCCTCGCGTCGTTCGCGCAAGGGCGGTACATCTACCGACAAAACGTTAAGACGATAATAGAGGTCGTCGCGAAAACGTCCATCGCCAACCATGGCGCGCAGATCGCGATTGGTGGCGGCAATGACCCGCACGTCCACCGGGATTTCGTAAGTCCCGCCGACGCGGCGAACTCTCCGTTCCTGCAAAGCGCGCAGCAGTTTCGCCTGCATGCTGACATCAAGTTCAGCAATCTCGTCGAGAAAGAGCGTGCCGCGATCGGCAACTTCGAACAACCCTTTCTTGTCTACGTGGGCGCCGGTGAACGAGCCTTTCTCGTGACCGAACAATTCTGACTCCAGCAGGTTTTCGTTAATCGCGGCACAATTGACCGCCTGAAACATTTCCGAAGAGCGCGGAGATTGGTTGTGGATCGCGCGGGCGATTAACTCTTTGCCCGTGCCCGATTCACCGCGAATCAAGACGGTCGAGCTGGAACGCGCCACTTTCAGAATCATCTTCTTCACCGCTTCCATTTTTGGAGAAGCGGAAATTATCTCGACGTCGATTTTGTCGAGGTTGCCGAGGGCGCGTTTGATTGTTCCCAGCAGCGCGTCGCGTTCGAAGGGTTTTTGCAGATAATCAAAGGCGCCACGCCGCAGAGCTTCCTTGGCCGAGTCGATGGTGCCGTGCGCGGTCAGCAGCAGGACGATGATCGAAGAATCGAGCGCCAGCAGTTGCTGCAAGAGTTCGATGCCGTCCATGCCCGTCATCATCAGATCGGTCAGGGCGAGATCGAAGTTACGGTCCTTCGCGAACTTGAGCGCGGCCTCGCCAGAGGCAGCCGAAGTAACGTCGTACCCGGCGCTCGTCAGAATCTCCTGCAGGATGTCGCGTTGGGGTTTTTCGTCGTCTACTACGAGTATGCTTTTTCGTGCCATGATTGATTTGGAATGCGGTGACTGTCACCGCTCTTTTCGTTTCCCGAAATGGCGGGCCGTAGCCCGTCTTTAAACGTCGCTTCTCTTGCGGTAGCCCGCCGCTAGGGGTTCGGCTGCCGATTCGTTGGCAGCGTGATCGTGAACGTGGTGCCTTCGCCCACTTTCGATTTTACCGAGATCGTTCCGTCATGATCATCGACGGCTTTCCTGACGATCGCCAACCCGAGACCGGTCCCCGTCTCTTTGGTTGAATAGTATGGCTCGAACACTTTTGAGATATCTTCCGGGGCTATCCCACGGCCGCTGTCGACCACGTCAATGCGCACCCGGCGGCCATCGTCCTCGCTCGACAAAACCACGGATAGCTTACCACCGCTGCCGTCCATCGCCTGGAAGCCGTTGATAATCAGGTTAGTCAACGCCGAGCGCAGCGATTCGGCGTCAGCCATTACCGGCGGAACGTCGCCCTGTTTGTCAACGCGAGCTTCGACATTACTTTCGGCAGCCTGAACTTCAAAGATGCGTATCGCGTCACAGGCGGCGGCGTACAAATCGAGCGGCTGCAGCTCGAGCTTGGCCGGACGAGAATAGTTTAGGAACTCCGTGATCCGACTATTGATACGCGCAACTTCCAACTTTAGTTGTTTAGTCAGGCGGTTGAATTTCTCCTGCTTGTCCGGATCGGTCGGGGCGAATGTGGCGCGTAAGTGATCGAGGGTCAGGTTTATGTAGTTCAGCGGATTTCTGATTTCGTGCGCAATGGCCGAAGCCAATCGACTTACCACCACGGCCTTCTCGGCATTGTAAAGTTGCGCTTCGAGTTCGCGCGTGCGACCGAGCTTGACGGTCATCTCATTGAACAGTTCAGTGAGCTCTCCCATTTCGTCGTGGCGTCCACGGGTCGGAACCTGAAAAGAAAAGTCTCCGCCGGCGACCCGACGGGCGCCGATTGACAAGAACTTGATCGGGCGGGTGAAGCGCCAGACTACAATCGCGGTCAAGCACGTGGTGACCAGTAGTACTGCCAGGGTGTAAAGCAACGATTGTTGGGCCTGGCGTTTCAAGAGCAGGTTTAGCGTGTTCGCTGAATCGAGCACGACCACAACGTAGCGCCGCCCTATGTTCGTTTCCACCGGGAAGTAAAACGCACCAGCGTTGCCCCGATGATGCGGCATGATCGTCATGCCCTCAGGCAGCGGCGTACTATCAGGAGGGAGTTCGATTGCGCTGTTCAGCGGCGGCAGGGAAATGTCCTTCACTTGTACCCAACGAATGGATTTATCCGGATTCTCTCGGGGCACCTGATTCTGATCCAGACTGTCCTTGATATTTCCCTGCTCGTCAACGATGAGCACGTTCTTCACGAGGTCGGCCTGCTCGCCGAGTAGAGGCTGCTTCGCCTGCTCACGCATCTGATCCAGATACAAGCCGCTGGAGAGGCTCTTCACGCCGAGAGTGACGCCGGCCATGATGGCTTGTTGTTGCTCGATAATGAATTGCGTGTTGCTGCGCACTGAACGCAGATTCACGTAGTACTGAACGCTCAGGGTAAGCATCAACAGCGCTGCCAGCAGCAGCAAGAGGCGAACGCGGAAGCTGTTTAGCAATCTCGACAAGTTATTCTTGTGGCAAGCAAAATCCGCGCCAAACTGCAGAAAAGTAGCTCGACCCACCTATAATTTTGGGTTGCCGTTTCCTTAAGCTGATGTTATAGTCGGCTCGGCCTCAAAGCAAACTTCCCAGCAGAGGCTGCCCCCGGGATTGAATCCCGTCTCACGTTACGGTTAGCGGTGGAATTAGAACTTGGGAGTTTGGTTGCAGGAATTTTGAGCGCCCTTAAGGGTTCAGAGCTTACATAGGACGAGCAACGCACGTCGCCCCTCGACGCGCAAATCAAAGCAGCGAGAGTTTCATTCAGTTCCGCCTCGATCTTGCGATAGTATTTTGTTAACGAGGGAGTTGCCGATGAATCTTAAAAGTTCCCCCAGGGTCGCACGTGTTGCATTTAGCCTCTTCATCCTCTTCGCACTAATTGGTTCACTTACAATTGAAACTTCGGCACGCGGAAGGCATCCGCGGGGCCGCGCTGCCCGCAGAACTACAGCCAGAGATACGCGCGGCGGGAAGGTATCCAGACGCGAGCGCAGGCAGTTGGCGCGTGCCGGCCGCCGCGGTGGTCGCGTACATTTATCGAAACGAGAAATGCGCGCCGAGCGCCAACGCGATGCGCGTGACCAGGCCTCATATATGGCCAAGCTCGAAAAGCGTGCCGGTCACAAGCTGAGCAAGCGCGAGCGCGCGGCAGAGATGCGCCGTTTCGGATCGAAGCACCGCCGTGAGCTTGAAGAAGCGCGTCGTCGCGCGGAAGCCGCGCGGCAGGCAGCGATTGCCAGACAACGTGCCATCGACGAGGGTATGCGCAACGAAGTCGAGGCGAATATCGCCAAAGACAATACAGTGGGCGAGGATCTGGAAGTGCGCAACGCGGCGATCGCGGCCCTCGGTCACCATGCCGGCACCGTCGTCGTGATGGATCCGAAGACCGGACGCATTTACACGGTCGTTAACCAGGAGTGGGCGCTTCGTCGCGGCTTCAAACCCTGCTCTACAATAAAACTGGTTACGGGTGTCGCCGGCTTGTGCGAGAAGGTTATTCAGCCGATCGAAACTGTCAGCGATGGCAGTAATTATCGTATTGACCTGACGGATGCGCTGGCTTATTCAAACAATTCTTACTTCCAACACGTAGGCGGCGAGGTCGGTTTCGACAAGATGGTGTCCTATGCTCGCGAGTTGGGCCTGGGTGAAAAAACCGGAATTAACTACGTCAACGAATCTCCCGGGAAGGTGCCGCTATTCAAATCGGGGTACGCGGTAAACCATATGAGTTCCCATGGAGACGATTTCGAAGTCACCGCGATTCAGTTAGCGTCCCTCGTCTCGGCGATGTCGAATGGCGGCAAATTGCTGGTGCCTCACGTACCGCGAACGGTTGAAGAGAACTCGAAGTTTAAGACCGAGGTTCGCCGCCAAATCAACATCACCAATGAAGCCTGGAAGCGCATGGTTCCCGGAATGATCGGCGCCGTTAACTACGGCTCTGGCAGGAAAGCGTATCGCCCCGAACAAACCGTCGCCGGAAAGACCGGTACTTGCATCGGACAGGGATCGTGGCTGGGGCTGTTCACTTCTTACGCTCCGGTCGTCAATCCGCGTCTGACCGTGGTGGTGATCACGCGTGGGACGGATGCGCATGGACACCTGCCCGCGGCAGTTGCCGGCAATATCTATCGGGCCCTCAGTCCACGCTTTGCCCCGCAGATCAATTTCCAGGTCGCCGAAGGTCCGGACGACGAAGCGACGCCTAACGGCGCGCGCGACAAGAAAGCAGCCGCCCTGAATGAAGAGGCCAAGGAAACAAAAGCCGCGACGGATGCCGAGGAAAATAGCGATGATGCTGCCGACGCCGCAAACTCAGGGAAACCGAATCCAAATGCCAATAACGCACCGGCAAGTGATAAGAGCAAGGTGAAGGCTACTTCGATGCCGATCGAAGGCAAGCCAAAGGCACCGGCTAAGGCTCCGGCAAAGACGGGCACGAATAACACCAACGACGGGCGCCCGCGGCGAATTCAACCGAACCAGTAGTGACACGCTGCCAAGGTCAACTGCCGGTTTCACGACGATTGAAGTGATGCCGAACTCTCGTGGTCTCTTGCGAGAGTTCGGCTTTTTTGATGCGATGTTGCAACGGCGGTCGCCGGCGCAGATTAAGGCTTGACACACGACGGCTCTTGCCCTGATTATTGCCGCTTCGCTTCTGGCTTTTGATTCCCGAACGAGTTTACAATCCAGCGGTCATCTAAGCGACCGACAACGAGCGGCTTACGAATTGCATCTCAAACGGGCGGTGTGAAGGAGCCGGGCAACTTTGGGCCAGATTGCATTAGACAGTTGTAAGAAGGAATCGAATCGGAGGCTTGAAGCAAAACCAATGAAACGGACAATCATATTAACGGCAGTTGCTGTCATGTTGGCAGCTTTTGCTGCGCCGGCGTTGGCCCAGACGAAAGAGTGCAATGACGAGAATAAGGCCGCGTGGTATGACACTTTTCTTAAGAACTACAAAGGGGATCCACCTCAGCAGAAGATTGCTTACGACGCCGCCAAGCTGTATTTGACTTCATGTCCTGAAGATCCGGCTGACCAGTATGCCGCCTTCATGAAGAACAAGTTTGTCACTATCTATGAAGCTATGACTGCTGGCGTGACAATTAAGAAGCAGTTCGAAGACGCCTTTAAACAGAAGAACTATGCTGACCAGATCAGGCTGGGAAAGCAGATAGTAGTTTCCGAACCAGACAACTCGGCCGTATACATAATCATGGGTCTCGCTGGGTTGGGTGATGCCTCTCTTCTCAATGACTCAGCCGAATTCGCAAAAAAGGCGATTGCGATGATCGAGACAGGAAAGCCCGTCGCGCCTTTATTCGACTCAAAGGACAAGGCCCTGGCCGCGCTTAACTATGTGATTGCGAAAGCCAATCTCAAAACCGCGCCGGGGGATGCGATTCCCTACTTGTTGAAAGCAGCCCGCTATGAGAGCGACCTGAAAAAGAATCCACAGGTTTATCTCGATCTCGCCGCGGCGTACAACGATGGGCCGCGCGCTAAGCAGTCCGAGGCCTACAAGATTTATCTGGACAAGCCAGAGAGTCCAGAGAGCAAGCTGGCCCTGGCGAACATCAACCAGATCATTGATCGGCAAATCGACGCCCTGGCTCGGGCGACAGCGCTGGCGACCAACGCCGCAGACAAGAAAAGCGTTATGGACGCCCTCACTGAGATTTATAAAGATCGAAACAAATCAGATGCCGGGCTGAACGAGCTGGTGGCTAATGTTCTTTCCAAGCCCTTACCTGATATTCCGACGCCGTTGACTTCGTTGCCGACCACGCCGGCGTCATCTACTCCGGCAACGAGTGGAACGCCCGGAATGACCGGAGGCACCCAGACTGCGGGAGGCGCAAAGCCCGCCGCGAGTCCCACGCCGTCAAACAAAAAGCCGCGGTCAAATCACAGCCGAGGCTGATCGGACTGAGTCGGTGCCGGCGGCCACAAAACCGCACGCGTAGCGCTTTGATCTTTAACGCCGATTGCATCGTCACTTCGACGCTGCCTTCGGCGTTTTGCTAGAATCGGCTTTCGTGAAAACTTCCGAGCTGCAACAACCTGACGAGCTTGAGGAAATCCTGGGCTATCGCTTCCAGGATAGTGCGCTACTGGCACAGGCGATGACCCATCGCTCCTGGGCGCACGAACAAGTGTCACCGCACGCACAACACGACGCGCGCTCTTTGCACAACGAGGCGCTTGAATTTCTCGGAGATTCTATTCTCGGCCTGATTGTGGCCGACTATCTTTTCAAAGCGTCTCCAGGGGCCAGCGAGGGCGAATTGTCGCGGATGAAGCATCGACTGGTCAGCGAGCCGACGCTGGCAAAGGCGTCGAATGAATTGCGGCTCGGCGAGTTCGTGCGGTTTGGTCGCGGGGAAGAGAAGAGCGGCGGCCGGGGCAAGCACGCCCTGTTGGCCGATGTCTTCGAAGCGGTAACGGGGGCGATCTTTCTGGACGGCGGATTAGAGGCAGCGACGAATTTTGTCGAACTGGCGCTGGGCGAAGAGTTGCGCGCTGCCGATCCGATTGCCGCGGCCGCGGCCGATCCAAAAACAACTTTGCAGGAGAAGCTGCAGGCGACTCGTCAACCTGGACCGCAGTACACGGTCATCGAAACACTTGGGCCGCCTCACCGGCGCATGTTTCATGTCGAGCTGAAGTGGAACGGCGGCGCCGCGCGGGGTGAAGGTCCAACCATCAAAGCCGCGGAAGCAGCCGCGGCGCAGGCAGCCTTGAAACAAATGGAAAGCGAGTAACTCAAATCTAAGGCTGGCTTGACCATGACGCTGGCCAACCTCTACGATGTCCGCAATGAACGAATCAGCGATTACGACCGAAGAAAAACCAACTGAGAAGGCCGGCGTGTTTACTTCTCCCTCGGTTAGATCCAGTGGTCGTGAGCATGACGCAACGGTTGAGGCGGAACCAGAGGGACCGCCCCGGAGCGTCATCCGGGAATACTTCGAATCCGCGGTGGTTACCGTGATCATGGCTTTGTTCGGGATGACGTTCATCGTGCAGGCCGTCAAAGTGCCCACCGGCTCGATGCAGAATACGATCACGGTCGGCGATCATCTGCTGGTTAACAAGTTCATTTTCGGTCCAGGTCCGCGATTACCCGTGCTGCCGCAGCGCGAGATCAAGCGGGGCGACATCATTGTCTTCAAGTATCCCGGCAACCCGTTTGACCCTGAACGCGATAAGCAGGACGACAATATTCCCTACAAAGTTAATTATGTGAAGCGAGTTATCGGTTTGCCCGGCGACACGGTCGAAGTCAAGGGGCTGCGCGTTTACGTTAACGGCCAGCCGCTGCCGGAACACATCATCGTGGCGCAGAACATCAACGACAAGGCGCCGCTGGAAATCGTGGAGGACACCCCGCGCCAGGGCAACGAGTTGTACGATGTCTATTATTTTTCCAGGACCGTGGCGGCGGCGCGGCTGGGCCAGGACGTCAATTCGAGTCCCGATTTCCACTTTGCGGTCAATGGCAAGCCGGCAAAGGTTCCCGACAACTCTTACTTTGTGATGGGTGATGATCGCGACAACAGTTTGGATGGCCGGGCCTGGGGTTTTGTGCCGCGCGAGCTGGTCATTGGTCGCGCCATGTTCGTCTACTGGTCCTATGACGAGACTAAACTATTTAATGGCCCCCTCGATTTCTTCACCAACACGCGCTGGCGCCGCACTGGCACGATGGTGAAATAGTCCTGCGCGTGACGCCCCTGTGTTCAGGCTACTATTATCAAAGGATTTCTGGTGGCGCGTTTGGGCGCGAGCCGAAGAAGATGAAATCCTGGGCCGCGCCGCGCAACTGTCCTACTATTTCCTCCTCGCGCTCTTTCCGCTCCTACTTTTTCTGATTACTCTGTTTGGCTATTTGGATGGCGCGGGTTCTCAACTCCGTCATAAGCTCATCTCCTATCTGGGCACGGTCATGCCTGACTCCGCGGTGCATCTGGTCGTAGTGACTATCGATCAAGTCACTAACGCTCGCGGTGGAGGTAAGCTGTCATTCGGTTTGGCGGCGGCTTTGTGGGCCGCCTCGAGCGGACTGAACGCCCTTGCGCAGGCCCTTAACGCTGCCTACGACGTGGCCGAGACACGTCCCTGGTGGAAGGTGCGCCTGATTTCCATGGCGCTCACGGTGGTCATCGCGGTGCTGATTGTTGCCGCCTTGCTGATTGTGCTTTACGGTGGCCGGCTCGGTCATTTTCTCGCCACGTTTATTCACGAAGGGTACGCGTTCACCGCCGCCTGGAGAATTCTGCAATGGCCAATCGCGCTGGCGTTTGTCTTCATTGCTTTCTCACTTATTTACCAAGTCGCACCCAACGTTTCTGCGAAGCGCCGCGGCGGGCGCCTACCGGCGTCCGATTACCGGCGCCGCTGGCTATCGCCCGGCGAGGCTATCGCAGTCATTTTGTGGTTGCTCGTAAGTTTAGGCTTCCGCTTCTACCTGCACTTTTTCAATTCATACAGCGCGACCTACGGATCGCTGGGCGCACTGATCATTTTGATGTTGTGGTTTTATCTGACTGGAGCTGCGATCCTTCTGGGCGGTGAAATCAACTGCGAGTTAGAAAGCAGCGAGCAGCCTTCGACTTAGATTGAAAGAAAGCTGACGAAGCGAGCCGCCGCCGTGCTCACATGTATGGGCGGAAGTTTTTTCGATTCCCAAATCGACCGGTTTTCGTGTAGGCTGATAGCCTGCGCATGACCGAAAAGATTCGCAAGGTACTCTCGTTCCCGTCTCCGGTTCCCGCTAAGGCGGACTATCAACGCGTCAAATCCAGTTACTCGACCCGCGAAATCAAACAACTGTTTGGTCTGAGCGAACGCACCGTGCGGCGTTGGACCGAAGCCGGAATTGTTCACGGCACGCCGGCCGGCGAAAGCGGAGACTTCACCTACGATTTTCAGGCGCTCACCCTATTCCGGCGCATGCGTGAAATGCGGACGCAGGGTCTGACGATCAAGCAGATCGAAGCCGAGTTGCAGGGCCAGATGAGTTTGTTCAAGCCCGCGGGCGGACAGGTGTCCCGGTTACTGACTCCGTTTGAAGAAGCGCTCCTTTTGCATGAGCAAGGCGATGAGAAGGCGAGCGAGTTTTACGTCGAGGCGATCAACGAAGGCGACAACATAGCGGAAGCCTATTGCAACCTGGGAATCATTGAGCTGGATCGCGCCAATACGATGGGCGCGCTCGAAAATTTCACGCAGTCTTTGAAGAATGACCCGCGCCACGTAGAAGCGCACTACAATCTGGCCAATCTTTATTACGACGCCGGCGACTTTCCCCTGGCCCGTTTGCATTACGAAGCCGCGACGCAGATCGAGCCGAACTTTTCACTGGTTTATTACAACCTCGCCCTGGTTTATCACCGCCTGAATAATGTCTCTGCAGCAACTCAGTCCCTCAATCGATATAAGGAACTGGAACCTGGCGATGAAGAGATTGAATTGGTCGATCAGCTTTTGAAAGCGATGGAAACCGGCCGGCCTGGCAACTAACAGTCCGACTTTCCTGGGGCGGAATCTTACCGCCTGATCCTCTCAGATCAGGCGAAGATTAGCGCGCTCCGATCTACTCGCCCATCTGATCGTTTATGGACTTCAAGGCGCGTTCGAGCATGGTGCGATGAGCTGGGTTAGTGGCCCGGCTCAGTTGGCCCATGATGCGGGAGCGCGAGAGCCGCAAGGTTTCAAACTTTGCGCTACGGGCTCGCTCCTCGACGGTCGAAGCGCCCCGGTGGGCCCGGGCGTCGGCTGCTGCCTGCTGTCGCTCGAACACTTCTTCCGCCTGGCCGGCCAGGTCATCTCCATCCCATGCCATGGGTTCACCTCCTGCAAATTGATGATGCATCGTAGCACCTATTCCATTCATTGCGCACTGCTGGCTTGCTCTTTGGGTGTTCTGCTGAGACGATTGGTACATTCTAATTAGATCCTGAGAGCTTCAGGCCCTGGTGGCACGGACTTTAGGAAGCTCTTACCAAGTTGCTGAGCAGCCCAGTTGGAGGTTGATGCAGAGGTTAGTCTGCGAAGCTTAGGCCGCGAAGGGCCGGCATTCAATAGCCACGCCCGTGAGGGCGTGGATCAAGAACTTTCGCAGGCCAATGAGCGCCGAAGGCGCAGCACAATGGAATGATTGATGAAATTGCAAAACAAGAAGTGCCGACCGTTCGGGCCTCAAGCCCTTTCAAGGCTGCTGTAACCACGCCCTGATGGGCGTGGCTATTACATGCCGGCCCTGCGGGCCTTCATCCTGGAAACGCGCGCGGTTATGAGCACGACGATCAATAAAGAAAAGAAGAAACGGATCAACCCGACGGACGCCTGGCGTGACGCGCGAGAACTGATTTGGTCTCATCGCCATCGCCTGGCGCTGGGGATGCTGCTCATGATCGTCAATCGCGTTGTCGGCCTGGTATTACCGGCCAGCTCCAAATATTTGATCGATGACGTGATCATCAAACACCGTGGCGAACTGCTCGTGCCTCTGGCGGTGGCAGTCGGCGGCGCGACCCTGGTTCAGGCCCTGAGTTCCTTCGCTCTCACGCAGATCCTCGGCGTCGCCGCGCAGCGGGCCATCACCGACATGCGCAAGAGCGTGCAGGAACACGTGGCGCGCCTGCCTATTAGATACTTCGACTCGACGCAGACCGGCGTGCTCATCTCGCGCATCATGAGTGACGCCGAGGGTATTCGAAACCTCGTCGGTACTGGACTGGTGCAGTTGGTTGGCGGTCTGGTGACGGCGGTGCTGGCGCTCGGCTACCTTTTCTATTTGAACTGGCGGATGACGTCGATTACGTTGCTGGCGCTCGCCGCGTTCGGCGGCGCCATGGCGACCGCCTTCAAGAAGCTGCGACCGCTCTTTCGTGAACGGGGTCAAATCAATGCGGAAGTTACCGGCCGCCTGACTGAATCACTGGGCGGCATTCGGATTGTTAAGGCCTACGCTGCCGAGAAGCGCGAGGAACTGGTCTTTGCGCGGGGCGCCCACCGTCTGTTTCGCAACGTCGCGCGATCGATGACGGGAGTCTCTGCCATCACCGCCTTTTCCACTGTCATCATCGGTATCATGGGCGTGATTCTTATCCTGGTGGGTGGGCGGGCCATCCTGAACGGGCAAATGACTCCCGGCGACTTAATCACGTACATCTTCTTTACCATGATGGTAGCCGCGCCGCTGGTTGAGATCGCTTCCATCAGCACTCAAATTACCGAAGCTTTCGCCGGGCTCGATCGCATACGCGAAATCAAACGGGTGGCGACTGAAGATGAGGACGAGGCCGAGCGTCAACCGTTGCCGGAAACCAGCGGCGAGATTGCTTTCGAGGATGTCAGCTTTGAATACAACCAGAGTGTGCCGGTGCTGAAAGATGTTTCTTTCAATGCGCCGGCAGGTTCTACGACCGCGCTGGTGGGCTCGAGCGGATCGGGCAAGAGCACTCTGATTAGTTTGGTGATGGCTTTCAATCGTCCGCTCGAAGGCAAAGTGACGGTGGACGGCCGCGATTTGGCGTCGATCCGGCTGAAGGATTATCGCAACCAACTTGGCGTGGTGCTGCAGGACAACTTTCTCTTCGATGGCACCATCGCTGAGAACATCAGCTTTGCTCATCCCCACTCCAGCCGCGAGCAAATCGTCGAAGCCAGCCGCATCGCGCACTGTGAAGAATTCATTAATGGTTTTGCGGATGGTTATGACACTATCGTCGGCGAACGCGGCGTGAAGTTGTCGGGTGGACAGCGCCAACGCGTGGCCATCGCTCGCGCGATTCTCGCCGAGCCGAAGATTCTTATTCTGGATGAGGCCACCTCGAGTCTCGATAGCGAGAGCGAAGCCATGATCCAGGATGGCCTGCAATCATTGCGACAAGGTCGCACGACGTTTGTCATCGCTCATCGTCTCTCGACGATTCGCAGCGCAGATCAAATTCTGGTGCTGGAAGGCGGCGAGATCGTCGAACGCGGAACCCATGAAGAACTTCTGGCCGCGGATGGCCGCTATAAGCAGCTGTACGACAAGCAGTATCGGTTTGAGCGAAACCAGTTCATCAACCCCGGTGAGGACTTCACGCCCGACCCGGAGAAGCCGGTCGCTTTAGTGCGCGGCCCCAGCACGGCCATGCCGACAAATTTGTGACGAGTGTCCGACAAACTTCAGTTTGTCTATCAGGTTTAGCAGCGAGCTCCTGGCCACTGGTCGGGCGTTAGCCCGACTCTAAACAAGTACCTAACAAGGAGGCTGCGACAAACCGAAAGTTTGTCGGACTTTCAAGAGGAGATAAACATGGCAACCATCC
Organism: Blastocatellia bacterium; assembly: GCA_003168335.1. Classification (GTDB taxonomy): domain Bacteria; phylum Acidobacteriota; class Blastocatellia; order Pyrinomonadales; family Pyrinomonadaceae; genus UBA11740. Next base: position 381,649 of record PMSM01000013.1, read on the forward strand.
CCCAAAGTCTCGCCAATCACACTCGCTGGCATGCGCCGTTTCACTTTTTTGTCTTGCCGGTGATTTTGATTAACGTCATCTGGTCGGTGGTCCTATTCGTCAAAGCACCTGGTCTGAATTCAGGTTGGTGGATTGTGCTCTCGCTGGCCCTGCTTATTTTGACGTTCATGGTCCGACTGAATCCATTGAAGGCCCAGGATCGAATTATCCGACTCGAAGAAAGACTGCGTTACCAACAGGTTCTTTCGCCGGCCCTGCTGGCACAGACAAGCGCGCTCGAACCGGGACAGATAATCGCCCTGCGGTTTGCCGGCGATGACGAATTGGAAGAGTTGGTGAGCGCCGTGCTGACAGGCAAACTTACTAAGAGCATCGAGATCAAACGGGCGATCAAGCACTGGCGTGGCGATACGTTCAGGGTTTGAAGCCCGCGTTTGAAATATTGATTAGACCGTACACCGGTCTGGTTACGAGTAGAGTCAACAATACGGATCGGTCGAAGGAGAACAACGGTGAACCAAAAAGAAGCTTTGCAGAGCGCGGCTGACGAAGCGCGAAAAGCGGCCCGAGCCGCGCGAGAATTTGCCGGCATCCTGGATGAGTACGCAAAATTCATAGTTCAGCCAAACTCCCGTCAACGAGCTGACGATGTACACCAGTCAGCGATGAATAAATTGAAAACAGTAAATGACGGATTGGCTGTGTGCCAAAAATGGGGAGAGGAAGCCCGCAAGACTCCGGCGGCCGGACCCGCGATGGCAGTCAACAGCGAACAGAGTGAGAAACGGGAGCCGGCAGTGAAATCCCCGCTAAGTTCCTACCGTCCAGTCCACAAACGCCACAACAGGTGAGCGATCATCTTTGATGAAGTCCTGGGAAGCAGCGGCGTTGCATAACGAATCGGCTATTCCTGCTGCTTCCGAGTTGATGATCCGCAGCAAATCGGTAACGATTACCGGGTCCCGAGACGTCGATCGCGAAACTGCCCGCCGTCTGTTTGAGCAGCATCTTTCGCCACTCTTGCATCAAGGTAGAACCTGGCTGGCCGGCGGCGCGCGCGGGATCGACCAGTGGGCCATGGAATGGTTGCGGGAGAATAATGAAATCTGTTGGGCTGTGGTTCCATATACCATGCGCGAACAGCCGAAGTGGGCTCAGTCATGGCTGGACCAGGTTGATCGGGTCGTCGAACTGCAACTTCCCCGGCGCAAGAGTGCCGGGGCTTTTAGAAATCGCTATATGGTCGAGCTTTCGCAGATCGTCTTTGGCTTCTGGTCCGGTAAGGGTGGTGGAACTGTAAAGACCCTGAGACATGCTTTGCGAAAGGGCAGAGAAGTGCACGGTATCCCCGTATCGATGGCAGAGGTACAGAACCGCTCGCGGTAGCGAGCCGGTAACGTTGTTCGTAAGAACCCGCTTGCTACCGCAAGCGGTTGGGTACCATCTCTGACAAGGATCCACAGCACAATGCTCAGACAAGATAATCATCTCATTGTTCCGAAGGGAGTAAATCATGACGCCTAACATTCTGCGACTGTTTGGAATACTTTTCATGGTTGGTGCGGCAGTAGTAGCGGTTCTCAATCTGCATCGAGTGGCCAATCTGGGTCTGCCCTGGGTAACGTTTTTGCTCATGGCATTCGGTTTGGCTTGCGTGGGACTGGCGGCTCGCATGGCGCGTTCAAGACGATAGCGGCGGTTTCCAACTTCGGTATCTCGTTTGGAAGTGAGCGGATCAGACCATGATGTCATAGTCATCGGCGGCGGTGCTGCCGGTCTGTTTTGTGCGATCGAAGCCGGCAAACGAGGACGCAAGGTCCTGGTTTTAGAGCATGCGGACCGCGTCGGCAAGAAGATTGCTATTTCCGGCGGTGGCCGCTGCAACTTCACGAATCTCCACACGAACCCCGACAACTTCGTATCCGCGAATCCCCACTTCTGCAAGTCCGCGCTGGCGCGCTACACACCCGCCGACTTCATCTCTCTCGTCGAGCGGCATGGAATCAAGTATCACGAGAAGAAACTCGGTCAACTCTTCTGCGACGAAAGCTCGCAACAGATTATCGACCTGTTGTTACTCGAGTGTGCCGGCGCCGGCGTCGAAATTCGTTGCCAATGTCAGGTGCGCGACGTTCGTCGAAAAGATCGGTTCACTATTGAAACAAGTCAGGGACGTTTCGTAGCGTCTGCGGTAGTCATCGCAACCGGTGGCTTGTCCATCGCGCCGCTCGGAGCGACAGACTTTGGTTATCACATCGCGCGTCAATTCGGATTGCAAATCGAAGCACCCAGACCCGCCCTGGTTCCTTTTACTCTTAGTGCGGCAGTCCAAAAACAACTGACTTCATTAAGCGGGATTTCGCTCGAGGCTTTGGTCAAATGCGGCGGCACGGAGTTCCGCGAGAACGTTCTGATTACCCATCGCGGCTTGAGCGGCCCCGCGATTCTCCAGATCTCTTTGTACTGGGAGACGGGCGCGCCAATCTTTATCAACCTGCTCCCGGACGAAGATGTCCTGGAACTCTTGAGACAAAAACAAAGTTCCGAGATCGAACTGGCTAATCTTCTGGCGCAGCACTTGCCGCGGCGCTTCGCGCAGGCATGGTGTGATCTTTACGTTCCTTCGCGTCCCCTCAAGCAATTAAACGACAGCGAGTTGGCATACATCGCGCGCAGGATTCAAGGCTTTCAGCTCACGCCCAGCGGCACCGAAGGTTTCAAGAAAGCTGAAGTGACCGCGGGCGGCGTCGCTACGTCGGAACTGTCTTCACAGACGATGGAATCCAAGCGGGTGCCGGGACTCTACTTCATTGGTGAAGTCGTCGATGTGACGGGCCAACTGGGCGGCTACAATTTTCAATGGGCCTGGGCTTCCGGTTACGCTGCCGGTCAGGCCGCGTAACGGTGCGCAGTAGCGGGTTGCTCAACTTGAAGTTAGAATCCGCGGTGGGTGCCGCGCCGCACGGCCAGCTGAATTTAGACGTTAGTCCATCGTTCCGGAGAATAGACTATGAGATTTTCAAAAAGCCGAAGGCGCAAGATTGTTGTTGTGTCCAGCTTACTCGTCGCGCTGGGGATGGTCTGCGCCGCCCCACTTGCTTTGGCGCAGAGTCAGAGAGATGAATCAATGATCAAGAGCTTCATCGCTCAACAGGCAAAAAGAGAGCGGGCCACTGAATACGAGGAAGCCAGATCAATCGTGCGAGGTGATCTGAATGCTGACAGTGCTGAAGATGCTGTGGTGCTGTACACCCTCGAAGGTCAGGGAGGGTCGAATCAGTACGTGCAGTATTTGGCGGTCTTCCTTAATCGCAAAGGGAAGCTGGTCTATGCGACTCATCAAGTGGTGGGCGGCAAGAACCGAAAGTCGATAGAATCTGTCTCGATCAAAGACGGGAAGATCAATCTGCAAACACTGGAGTATTTGCCGACCGATGCAAGCTGTTGCCCGAGTAAGAAGGGACAGATGAGGTTTATTCTCAGCGGAGGCAGGCTGAAGAAAATTTAGCAGCCGAGCCGCGTCGATGAAGTGCTCCGGCGTCATGGCGCGCAGGCGTGAGTGAGTAAGAGACCTCTGCATGGAGTGCTGCGACCTGTCGCAGCTTTCGAAGTTGATTGGCTCTCAACTAAAAGCGGCGACAGGTCGCCGCACTCCAGGGAGCTGGAATCCGCGCAATCGGTGGAGAGCGATGGACGCCAAGATGACCAGCATGAATAAGTGGACACTGCTGACGGTCTTTGCCGTCCTGATCGGCGCCATTGCATTGGCCTCGGCGAGCGGCCAGTCGGATCGTACACTCCTCTTACAGCCTGACAATCCCGAGGTGAATCAGCGCGCGCCCGATGTCACGCACGTGCGGCTGGAAACCACCAAGGGAATCATCCGTCTGGAGATGCGCCGCGCGTGGGCGCCGCACGGTGTCGACCATTTTTACAACCTGGTACGGCACGGGTACTACGATAACGCTGCGGTGTTCCGCGTGCTTGCGGGCAGGTGGGCGCAATTCGGCATCAACGGCGATCCGAGGGTCGCGCAGCTATGGAGAAGTCGCGCGATCCCTGACGATCCGCGTGTTGAGTCGAACGTGCGCGGGACGGTGGCCTTTGCTTTTAAGGATCCGAACGGCCGGACGACACAGTTGTTCATCAACCTCCGCGACAACTCTGCCACGCACGACGCCGAACCGTTCGTGCCCATCGCGAAAGTCGTCCGTGGAATGGACGTCGCCGATGCGTTGTATTCCGAGTACGGCGAACAGGCGGGCGGCGGAATTCGCGCGGGCAAACAAGATCCCGTCTTTGCCGGTGGTAGCGAGTATCTGAAGCGCAATTTCCCCCGCCTGGACTATATCGTAAAGGCAACCATCGAGCGCGAGCCGTGAGTAGCCTGATTAGCCAAAACTGCCTTCGGAAGTTTGAAAAGTATTCTGATCTGGTTCATGGCCCGACAGTGGGTTAGACACCAGAAGTGTGGTAGCTTTTTACGACACCTTTTGGGGCTAATACATGTTGGATTGCTTGCGACCTGAAAGCTAATCAACCGATGAAAGCAGGACATGACCCAGCGCGCCGCAATCGCAACATCGGAACATCCAAGAGTGGTCACGGTCAGAATAACCGGCTGGTTATTTCCATTTGCGATCCCGAAGCGGTCTATTCCTATGAGAGTCTCGCTAGCTATGGGGCGATTTCGCGCAAGGTCAATCGCCGCCAAATAACTTTTCTCGTTGAGAAGACTCGGGCTGATTCTTATCATGCTTGCACAGTTGATGATATTGCTCATCTGCTGCAATACGTTGCCCCTGCCGACCTGGAAGGCATTGAGCTCATTGTTCTGAGGCAGCCGAAACGAAACGAAGAAATCCTAAATCCGCTCTGGGGCCGTATCGGATACTATGTTGAAATTGGTAGGCACCGAGGTCGTGCCATCTTTATTGAAGCGGTTAGCTTGTCGAAGCCAATGCGGTGGTCGAAATCATTGATACCGGAAATTGAGCGCGAACTTGAGAGGCTCAGAAATGACGGCCACGAAATCACCGCGACAAAGCGTCATCATATCGTTTCTTCAAGTCTGGAATCAGTGCGCGCTACTCAACTTTATCGAACATTGCTACATGAACTCGGGCATCATATTGACTACAGTCAAAACCCAAGTTCCTTCGGCAGCAAGTTACCATCTGAGAAGGAATCATTTGCTCATCGCTACGCAGATAGGGTCCGAGACGAGTTGCAAAGGAAGAAAGTGATTCCGTTCAAAAGAATCGTCGACCCAAAGGGTATAGAAAGAGATGGACTGCGAATGTCGGACTTTACGGCAATCCAACAAATCGTTGGACCGGACGTTGGGCGGGTCATGGTACAGAACCGGAAGCGGTAGCGACCGGATGCAACCACTCAACGGCTAGCAGTCAATTTATTTTGGAGCTGATCAACTCGGGCAACGTCTGGCGAGGGTTTGTTCGTCGACCCACAAAGTCAGTGGCGCGATCCGGTCGCTACCGCTCCCGGTTCTGTAACGAATCGGTTTACTGTGAAGCCAACACTCGGCGAGGTTCTCTTATGAAAAAGCTCAATCTTGTTTTCGCTCTGGCACTAGCATTCGCATTCGTCCCGCACGCTTCAGCAAGTGCGCAGAGCCAGGAGCTCCAGCGCTGGGAGCAACAGGCCCGGAACGTTACGATCATCCGTGACGACTGGGGTATCGCGCACATCTCCGGCAAGACCGATGCCGATGCGGTGTTCGGCGCCATCTACGCTCAGGCCGAAGACGATTTCAATCGCGTGGAGACGAACTATATCAATTCCATGGGACGCCTGGCCGAGGCCGAGGGCGAGGCCGAAGTGTGGCGCGATCTGCGCATGAAACTTTTCATCTCTCCCGAAGCTATGAAGACGCAGTACGAGGCGAGCCCGGCGTGGTTGAAAGCGTTGATGAATGCGTGGGCCGACGGTCTGAACTTTTATCTCGCCAGACACCCTCAGGTGACGCCGAGAGTCATCAAGCACTTCGAACCCTGGATGGCGCTGACCTTCAGCGAGGGCAGCATCGGCGGAGACATCGAGACGATCAACCTGAACCAGTTGCAGTTCTTCTATGGACAAGGTCCGACTCCGAAGGGGGTCGCGGCCAATGATCAATCTGGCTTGCTGGCAGAGCCGTCGGGATCGAACGGCATCGTCATCTCGCCGTCGAACACGGTCGGCCGCCACGCGCTGTTGCTGATCAATCCGCACACGTCTTTCTTTTTTAGATCCGAGCTGCAGATGACAAGCCTGGAAGGGCTGAATGCCTATGGCGCGGTCACGTGGGGACAATTTTTTATCTACCAGGGTTTCAACGAACGTTGCGGTTGGATGCACACATCGAGCGCCGTTGACGCCATCGATGAGTATCTCGAAACAGTGGTGAAGAAGGGCGATCAGTTCTTTTACAAGTACGGCAACGAAGAACGTCCGGTGACGACGTCCGTGATCAAGGTGCCCTACAAGACGGACAAGGGGATGGCCGAGAGAACGTTCACCGTCTATCGCACCCAGCACGGGCCCATCGTTCGCGCGGTGGGCGACAAATGGGTGAGCATTAGTCTGATGCAGGAACCCGTGAAAGCGCTGACGCAGTCGTACACGCGCACCAAGGCGCAGGACTACAAGGCGTTTCGGCAGACGATGGAGCTGCACGCAGACTCTTCGAACAACACGATCTTCGCGGATGCCGATGGCAACATCGCGTATTTCCACGGCAACTTTATTCCGCGGCGCGATCCTAAATTCGACTGGACCAAACCCGTGGACGGCAGCGATCCGGCAACGGACTGGCACGGCCTGCTGTCCGTGGACGAGTCACCGCTCTTGCTGAATCCTGCCAGCGGCTGGCTCTACAACAGCAACAACTCGCCGTGGTCGGCGGCGGGTCCAAGCAGCCCGAAGAAAACCGACTATCCTGTGTACGTCGATAACGGAGTCGAGTCCGCGCGTGGGCTCCACGCAATCAGGGTCCTGCAGAACAAGAAGGACTTCACGGTCGACTCGCTCATCGCGGCGGCCTATGACAGCTATCTAACGTGGTTTGAGAAGCCGATCCCCGCGCTGGTCAAGGCGTGGGACCAGACTCCCGCGACCGATCCTCTCAAAGCGAAACTGGCTGATCAGATCGCGATCCTGCGCGCGTGGGATATGCGCTGGTCGGCGACGTCCGTGCCGACGTCGCTCGCAGTGTTCTGGGCTGAGGATATTCAAAGGAAAGTGGCCGCCGAGGCCAGACGCGCAGGCGTGCCCGCGGACGAGTACATCGCGAGCAAAGGCCAGCCAGAGCAACTTCTGAAATCGCTGTTGGCAGCATCTGACAAACTCGCCGCCGATTTCGGGACGTGGAAGACACCATGGGGCGACATCAATCGCTTCCAACGCGTCACCGACGACATCGTGCATCCGTTCAGCGACGCGGGACCAAGCATTCCCGTTGGCTTCACCTCTGCAATCTGGGGCTCGCTGGCCTCGTTCGGTGCGCGTCCGTACAAAGGGTCAAAGAAGATTTACGGAACCAGCGGCAATAGCTTTGTGGCTGTCGTCGAGTTCGGAAAGACGGTGCGGGCAAGAGCCGTGACCGCCGGCGGAGAGAGTGGCAATCCATCATCGCCGCACTTCAACGACCAGGCCAAACGCTACAGCACGGGCGATCTGAGAGACGTGTACTTCTATCGCTCGCAACTCAAGGGTCACACTGAGCGGGAGTACCATCCGGGGAATTAGAGCCGGAAGACGAGTGTTAAAGCTCCGCTTGCGTGATGGGACAGGAAATTCTGAACAAGATGAAAAGAGATTTATTGAGCCCGCGAAGAGCGCTGCCACCCACTGTGCGGGTTTTGAAGAGTTAGCCGCACCTGCCTCGTACTTCAACGAAGCTCTGAACCAGCTAGTAAAATCCAACTTCGCCTGCAAGCATCCAGGGGTTGGCCCGTTCTTCAGAGCAGGAGGCCAACCTATGAAATACCCACTCTTCCTTTTGACCCTTGCGATTTTGGGTATAGTTCCGCTGGCGCATGCTCAAAACAAGGCGGGCATCGCCAACCCGGCGATTGACATGGAGGGCTACCTCCGGGTTTCGGCGGAAGCTGCGAAGCATCGGGAAGCACGCCGGCTGCCCGAAGAGGACTTCATCCGCATGAGCCGCGAGTCCGGAACAGTCATCCTGGACGCCCGGAGCACTGAGAAATTCGATGAACTCCACATCCGTGGGGCGATCAATTTGAGCTTTCCCGATATCGCGGTTGAAAGTCTCAGGCTTACGTTTCCTGACAAGAACGCCCGAATTCTGATCTACTGCAACAACAACTTTCGGGGTGCGGACGGGCCGTTCCCGCCCAAGGCCGCGATCGCTTCATTAAATCTTTCTACCTACATCGCCCTATACAGCTACGGTTATATGAATGTTTACGAGTTGGGGCCACTCATCGACGTGAAGACTTCCAAACTGGATTTGGTGTCAAGTTCAGCTCACTAGCCCATTTGCCTGGGATCAAGCCACGGCGACCTTGAGTCGCACCTTCGGTCCAGGTTTGAATGCCGGCTAACGTTCAGACAACAGTGCTCTGGAGTTAGTCTGTTCACGTCCTCAAGGTCTGTTTATGAAACTATCCAAACACACTCTCTGCGTTCTCATGATTTTGCTCTTTGTCGTGCTGCATTCGCGCGCACAGGAAAATGGCCAGTCGCCTCTTCCGCCGAAGTATCGGATGGAGTTGGTCCACATCTTTGAGTTGGGTTCGACGGAGTTTATCTTCGTCATCGGCAATATTGGGTTTAAGTCCGTCGCCTCGTTGAAGGAATATCTAGGCACACTGCCGGCCGGCTCGACGATTGAGTGGGCGCCCGGTTGTATCAGAATGGGCGGCGAGCCGTTGCTCTCATCCGAGCAGGAGATGGAGGACTTCAAGGCATTTTGTGCCGAGAAGAATATTAATTTCATCCTGGTGCCGGCGGGCTGAAGGCGCTGCGTCAACGGTCGCATACAACGGTTGATCGTTGCCGGCAGATCTTTCACTATTTTCTACAACTAAGGGAACTCCACCCAATCAAATGAAAAAGGCCCCGACTGTTCAGGGCCTTTTTGTTGTTCAGCGAAAGCTGCCGAGATCGATACCGGTGTTACTTGGGCAACAGGCTGCATTGGCTTGGCAGGTTGCCATTAAATTGGAAGTTTGCACCGACAACGATTGGCTGGTCCGAAGTCACTCTGACGGTGAACGCCACGTGAGTCACGCCGTCGAATCCGGGACCACTGGTTGAAGGCATGACCCAATCGAGGTCTCTCGTGTGCGCTGCCGCAAGAGTCACCGTGGCGGCGCCGGCCTCACCCGGGTAGGTCCTGGCGGGATTCGATCCAGGAATGGTTACGCCGGTCAGGTTGGTCCCGTCTCTGTCGACAATATTGACAGCGATGTTGGCAGTAGTCCCGCTGCCGTTGAAAACGTAGAGATCAGACCTGGGACTACCGGCGGCGTTGGGAAGATGCGCCGGCGTGCAAACCCAAACGAACGGCGGCCCGCCCCCCGAACCGGATGGGCCCGGCGGGCCGGCGGGTCCCGGCGGCCCCTGGCACCCAATCAAAAGAACAAGGGCGAGAAAAGTGAAGCAGGCAACGCAGGCTCGCTTTACGGAGGTAATGCTCATACCAATCTCCTTCTGAGGCGGAAGCCGCCCCGCAGATCCCAGGAATAGTAAGTCGCGGCGAAATCTATTTACTCGCAGATGGGTTGTCAAGGTTTTTGCAACGCCTGTTCTCGCTTGTCTGAAACAAACTCCGGCGGAGTCTTACTTTTTAACGAGTAGACCAGCGCGCCCGACGATCGTCGTTGGACGACTCACGCTGTGAGAGGTTCAAGCTCAGTCAATTTTGCGTTAAACTCTGCCGGCATTCCGCTCGCACATAGTAATCGCTGACAAATTCCTTTTGGGAGGCTTTCATGCAACTTCGTCTGTCCCGTCTCGTCGTCGTCTTCGTTTTGTTATTCGCCCTGTTGTGTTCCATTGCCGCACAAACTATGACGCCCAACGATCGGCCCCTGCTGGGTTTTGATCGTGCATCAACGGCAGCAGAACGCGCACTCGAAGCACGCTTCGACGCGTCGCTCCATCCCGAAGACCTGCGCTCGTGGCTGAAGCGTCTGTCCGCGCGTCCACATCACCTGGGTTCGCCTTACGGCAAAGAGAATGCGGAGTTCATCGCGTCGCAGTTCCGCGCCTGGGGCTTCGACACGCAGATCGAAGAGTTCAGCGTGCTGTTCCCGACGCCCAAGACGCGCCTGGTCGAATTGATCTCGCCGGGCAAATTCACTGCAAGCTTGACCGAGCCGGCGATCCCCGAAGATGCGACTTCGAATCAGCAATCCGAACAGTTGCCTGTCTATAACGCTTACTCGGTGGATGGCGACGTGACCGCGCCGCTGGTCTATGTGAACTATGGCACGCCGCGCGACTACGAAGAGTTGGCTGAGCGCGGCGTCGACGTGAAAGGCAAAATCGTGATCGCGCGCTATGGTGGCTCGTGGCGCGGCATCAAACCAAAGGTCGCGGCCGAGCACGGCGCGATAGGGTGTCTCATATATTCCGACCCGCGCAACGACGGTTACTACCAGGGCGATGCTTATCCCAAAGGCCCCTGGCGCAACGAAAACGGCGCGCAGCGCGGCTCAGTTGCCGACATGCCGCTTTTCCCCGGCGATCCGCTGACGCCCGGCATCGGCGCGACCGCGAATGCGAAGCGGCTCGACATCAAGAACGCGCCGACGCTCACCAAGATTCCGGTGCTGCCGATTTCTTACAGTGACGCGCTGCCGTTATTGCGCGCCATCTGGGGCCCGGTCGCGCCGGAGGCATGGCGCGGCGCGCTCCCCCTGACCTATCACATCGGTCCCGGTCCCGCGACCGTCCATCTCAAAGTCGCTTTCAACTGGGACATGGCAACCGCGCGCGACGTGATCGCAAAGCTGCGTGGCTCTGAGCGTCCCGACGAGTGGGTGATTCGCGGCAACCATCACGACGCCTGGGTCAACGGCGCGGACGATCCGCTCAGCGGTCAGGTGGCGATGATGGAAGAGGCGCGTGGTTTAGGCGAGTTAGCGAAGACTGGTTGGAAGCCAAAGCGCACGATCGTCTACTGCGCCTGGGATGGCGAGGAGCCGGGTCTGCTCGGCTCGACCGAATGGGTCGAGACGCACGCCGACTTGCTCAGCAAGAACGCCGTGGTTTACATCAACTCTGACTCGAACGCGCGCGGGTTCCTCGGTATCGAAGGCTCGCACACGATTGAGAAGTTTATCAACGAAGTCGCCCGCGATGTAACCGATCCCGAAAAGAAGATCTCCGTCTCAGATCGCCAACGGGCCAGACAGATTCTCAACGGCAGTCCGGAAGCCAGACGTGAGGCGCGCGAACGCGCCGACCTGCGCATTGGCGCGCTCGGTTCCGGCTCAGACTACACGGCGTTCCTGGATCACCTCGGCATCGCGTCGCTCAACCTCGGCTATGGCGGCGAAGGCGACACCGGCGGCGTGTATCACTCGATTTATGATTCGTTCGATCACTACACACGCTTTGGCGATCCGGACTTTGCCTATGGCATCGCATTGGCGCAGACCGGCGGGCGCACGGTGCTGCGCTTTGCCAACGCCGACGTGTTGCCTTATGCGTTCACGAATTTTTCCGACTCAGTCGGAAATTACGTCCGCGAAGTAGGCCGTCTCGCCGATGACATGCGCGACGAGACGAAAGAGAAAAACCGCCGCATCGCCGACAAGACTTTCGTCGCGGTCTTTGATCCGACTGAGACTTACATTGTGCCGACACCCGATGCGCCGGTGCCATTCCTGAATTTCGCGCCGCTGCAAAATGCGTTGGCTCGGTTGCAGGAGAGCGCGCAGAAGTATGACGCGCAGTATGTCAGAAACGCGCGCGCCGGAGGCGGTAAGCTGACACCGCAGACGCAGCAGGCGCTTGACCAGGCATTGATGCAGACCGAGCGAGCGATGATTAGCCAGGCCGGCCTGCCGCGCCGCCCGTGGTTCAAGCACCAGATTTACGCGCCGGGTTTTTATACGGGCTATGGCGTGAAAACGCTGCCCGCCATTCGCGAGGCGATCGAGCAACGCAACTGGACGGAAGCGGAGGAGCAAATCATCCTCGTGGCCGGGACTATTAACCGAATCGCCGCGGCGATCGATCGCGCGACGGCCCAGATGAAGTAGGAGGGTGAAAGAAGGATAGTGCTGCGAATGTGGCACGCGCATCTTGCGCGTGATTCACGCCAAGCCCGCGTTAGCGGGCGCCAGCATAAAGTCTAGCACCCCAGCCGAGATGCTCGGCCGGGGACCCCACCCTGGGGTGGAGCGTAGCGAAACCCCAGGATCAGAATAGACGTGAGAGCAGAGCGCGTGGAACGCGCGACGCCTCTTCGTCGATCTGATGCTTGCTCGAAAAGCTTAGCGCCAATATACTGCTGCCATGGTCACCATTATCGAAGTAGAGAAACTCGCATTGGATTTGCCTGAGAACCAGCGAGCCATCCTCGCCGCTCATCTGCTTGGCTCGCTGGCCCCGGTTCTTCATGATGAGGACGAGGGTATCGCGGAGGCGCTGCTGCGCGATGCAGAGTTTGAGACGAACCCGGCCCTTGGCATGTCATTGGAACAACTCGACCAGCAGATCGCCGGCAGATGAGGAGGCAGGCAATGATCGAACTTACCCGCGAACAGCGACAAGCCGTGGCCCAGCAGGGCGAAACCCCTCCCCGCGCTCTGGACCCGGACACGCATACCACCTATGTTCTAATCCGCGAAAAGGTCTATGCCAGGCTGGAGGCGCTTCTGGGCGACGAGCAGGGCGATCAATTCACGCGTGACATGTACCCGCACGTCATGGAGGTCTTCGGGCGCGAAGGGTGGGACGATCCCGCCATGGACGTCTACAACGACCTAGATCCTCGCACACAGTCATGAACGTCCAACGCGGCGATGTCGTGTTAGTCGATTACCCTTATGCTTCCGGCACTGGCGCCAAAGTGCGGCCCGTGCTTGTGATTCAGAACGACCGCGACAACCAACGTCTGCTGAACACCATTGTTGTCCAAATCACGAGCCTAACCCGGCGCGCTTTAGAACCAACCCAGTTATTGATTGAGCTTGCCACGCCCGCAGGCCGGCAGTCTGGGCTGCGACAGGATTCCGTGGTGAACTGCGTCAATATCCTTACGCTCGACAAGGACAAGATTCTGCGGAAGCTGGGGGGCTTACCGAATTCCGCCCTTCAGCTAGTCAACACGTGTCTTAAGGCAGCCCTTGAATTGCCCTAACAGTACCGCTAATTGCGAATGGCTGGAGCTACCTTGAAAGAATCACGACGAACGAAGCATGACGCGCAGACTAATGCCTTCCTGACTTCGCTCAACCGAGGAGCGCTGACATTTGGCCAACTCCTGGCTTCGTTGCGACAAGCGGACGAAGCTGGGCTGGCGCAGTTTGCCGCCACGCTTGGCATCTCGCGCCAGCACCTGCACCAATTGGAAACCGGCCAAAAGAGTGTCAGCCCGGAGCGCGCAGTGCGGTTTGCTCGACTGCTCGGACAAAGCGAAAGCTATTTTCTACAGCTCGCATTGCAGGATCTGGCGAACGACTCCGGAATCACGGCGTATATCCAGGTCATGGTGGCGTAACGAGCACGTCGTTCGAAAATCCTAAGTTGGCACCGCGATAAAGGTTAAGCACCATGTCTAAATGCGTTTTCTACGATCGCCGCAAGAACCGAGTCGGCTTTCTCCTTGTGCTGGCGATGTTGCTGCTCGCACAGACGCCGCACCGAAGTAGTGCCGCCGGAACGATAGCAACTGTCACACCTCAGTCATCAACCCCAACTCACGCCGACATCCTGCGTGGCGAGTATGGTCGATACCGGGCGAACAATGATCTGCTCTTTTATCATCTCGATATCCGCGTCGACCCGGAGAAGAAGTTTGTCAACGGCAAGAACACGATCCGTTTCAAGATGCTCAAGGACGACACGCGGATCCAGCTCGATCTTTACGACAATTTGAAGATCGATAAGATTGTCTACACGCCGTCGAATATCGGCCGGGTGTCGGGGATTTACGCCAGAGAGCTGAAATACGAACGCGACTCGGGTGCTGTCTTCATCGACTTTCCCGAAACCTTGAAAGCCGGACGCGTTTACTCGATCGACTTCTACTACTCGGGCACGCCGCAGACGATCGGCCGATTCGGCGGCTTCACTTTCGGCAAGGATCCGGCCGGCCGGTCCTGGACCTTCACCGCTTGTGAAGGAGAAGGCGCCAGCATCTGGTGGCCGAACAAAGATCAGTGGAAAGACGAAGTCGAGTCGATGAAGATAAGTGTGTCGATTCCGAATAGCCTCGTTGATGTTTCTAACGGAAAGTTCATCGGCAAGACCGACCTGGGCGATGGCTACACGCGTTGGGATTGGCTGGTGCAGTATCCAATCAACAACTATGACGTCTCGCTGAATATCGGCAAGTACGAGCATTGGTCAGATCGCCTCGGCGATCTGTCGCTCGACTTCTACGCGTTGCCGGAAGACCTGGACAAGGCCAGGAAACAATTCGCGCAGGCCAAAGGAATGCTCACTGCGTACCAGCATTATTTCGGCGAGTATCCCTTCAAGAAAGACGGCTACAAGTTGATCGAAGCGCCCTACGCCGGCATGGAGCACCAGTCTGCTGTCACCTACGGCAACCACTTCGCGAACGGCTATCTGGAACGCGACTGGACCGGCGTCGGCATCTCGCCGCGCTTCGACTTCATCATCATTCATGAGAGCGGGCACGAATGGTTCGGCAACAGCGTCAGTGCGGCTGACCGATCCGACATGTGGATTCACGAAGGCTGGACGACGTATCTCGAGTGCCTCTATGTCGAGTACATGTACGGGCATGACGATAGCTTGAAGTACACGAATGCGTACAAGTCGAAAGTCAGGAATCAGCAACCAATCATCGCCCAGCGCGGCGTCAATGCGACACCGCCACAGGACATGTACTTCAAGGGCGCGCTCTTCATCAACACGCTGCGAAGCATTGTCGATGACGACAAGAAATGGTGGGCCTTGCTCCGAGACTTCTACCAACACTTCAAATATCAGAACATCATGACTGAGGACATCGTCGCGTACTTCAACCAGAAGACCGGCCGGAACCTGACGCCGATCTTCGATCAGTATTTGCGCCACACTGCGATCCCGATTTTGGAGTTGAAGTTCGCGGCCGGCGCCGTCGCTTATCGTTGGAAGGTGGATGAGCCGAAGTTCGCGATGCCGGTGCGCGTCGGGACGAAAGACCATTGGCAGATCATTTCTCCCACGACTGAATGGAAGACAATGAAGACGCCGCTTCGGAAAGATGAATTCAGCGTGGCGACGGATCTCTACTTTGTAGAGGTGAGCAAGTCCTAGATGAGTGGGACAGAATCATTTTCCATTTCTCATTTGTCATTAAGCGAACGTCTTTGCTGGGAGCGCGGACGTCTCGTCCGCATTGAGCGCGAAGCGCGAAAAGTATGGATGGATTTGGTTTCAAAGAAGATTGAGCGTGCCACGCACGCTGTGCGGACGGGACGTCCGCGCTCCCGGCGATATGAAGCGCCTCATCCTCGGAGAGTGACTTGCGATAACAGTGGTCGATGACAATGAGAAATGGAAAATGATTCCGTCCACCGAGCCATAGACGGCTTCTGAGGAGAACCACGATGACATCTTTCTATTTTCCCCTGGGTCTGGCTGTGGTCGGCATGCTCTTTTACCATCTCGCGCAAAAGTCCATTCCCAGGGGAATTAATCCGTTCTTCGCGACAGTCATAGCCTACCTGGTGGGAATCGCGGTGTGCGCGGTTTGCGGCTTCACTTTTCCGGGCAACAAGAGCTTCGTAAGCTCCGTCAGAGAATCAAACTGGGCGGTCTTTGTGGTGGGCGCGGCCGCTGCCTGTATCGAAGTGGGTTTCTTGTTGGCGTATCGCATGGGGTGGAAGATTAGCGTTGCGGCGATGGCCACGAACGTCGCCGTCACGCTCATGCTGGTTCCCATTGGCATTATTGTTTTCAAAGATCATCTGTCCGTGCGAAATATTCTCGGCCTGGTATTTTGTGTCCTGGGACTAGTGCTGGTCGTGCGTGAGTAACGAGCGCAGTAGGTCGAAAATAGCGCCATATTATCTACCCAGCCGTAAAACGGCTGGGCTAGAAACCCTTCGGGAAAGCCGTCTGAAGACGGCTCAGACCAAATGTTTCCGACGACTTCGGAAAGCCGCCGCGACGCTGTCGAATCTTTATCGAGTCTGCGTCCTCCCGTAACAAAGGTCGACAAGGTGCAAGAATGAAAGACGAGATCCCTGGCCGTAGAACCCTGAGAATAGATTCGATCGACCTGCTCCGCGGCATCGTGATGGTGATCATGATGCTGGACCACACGCGTGATTATGTTCACTATGGCGCGCTGAGTCTAAATCCGCTGGATCTGACACAGACAAACACGCTGCTATTTCTGACTCGTTGGATTACACATTACTGCGCGCCAACCTTTGTGTTTCTCGCAGGAACCGGCGCCTACCTGCAGTTCGCGCGCGGCAAGAGCAAGCGCGAGTTGTCCCGCTTCTTGATCAGCCGTGGACTGTGGCTGATTGTTTTGGAGTTCACCGTGGTGCGCCTGGGCGCCCTCTTTAATGTCGATCCGGGGTTCCTGGGCATGCCCCAGGTTATCTGGGTGATTGGCGTCTCGATGATTGTGCTGGCTGCGCTAGTTCACCTGCCGTTGAAAGTGACTGCTGGGTTCGGATTGGCAATGATCTTCCTGCACAACCTTCTCGATAAGTATCAAGTCGTAGGCATGCGGCCAGGGAGCCCAGTGCCGAGCCCAGTGCCGAGTCCAGGTGCCAGGCTTTGGATGGTCTTCCACCAGCCGGGTCTGTTTCCCGTCGCAGGTTCCGGGAGTCCGATTGTCTTGGTGCTTTATCCGTTGATTCCGTGGATTGGTGTCATGGCCGTGGGCTACGCGATCGGTGCTCTCTATCAAAAAGAGGTTTCGAGTCGGCGGCGATTGTTATTAATCATCGGCGGACTCGCCACCGCGCTGTTTGTCATCATTCGCGCGGTCGACCGTTATGGCGAACCGTTGAAATGGTCGCGTCAGAAGAACCTGGTCTTCACCGTTCTTTCGTTTGTGAACACGACGAAGTACCCGCCGTCGCTCCTGTTCCTGCTGATGACTCTGGGTCCAGCCATTCTGGCTCTGGCCTGGTTTGAGTCGCGCAATCGATCTCCGGGGCCGCGGGAGTCTGGCTCGCCAACCGCATTAGGGAAAGCCCGAAACGTTTTCGTCACTTTCGGCCGCGTGCCACTCTTCTTTTACCTGTTGCAATGGCCCACAGCTCACACGATTTCGATCGTGCTGCACCTTATGTTCGGCAAGCCATACGGGTGGCTGTTTCAGACGCCGATCGATTGGTTCACCGTTCCGCACCCGGGAATCGGCTTCAACCTCGCGGTTGTTTACGCCTGCTGGATCGCGGGAGTAATGTTGCTCTACCCGTTGTGCAAATGGTTCGCCGGAGTGAAGCAGCGAAGACGTGATTGGTGGCTGTCTTATTTGTAGTGTTGATCTGCCGACTGCCGCCGCCAGCCACTTATTCGTACGCCTGCTCTGTCATGAGGACAGCATGAACTCCTAATACAATGGAAGAGACAATCCGAACGTGGCTCAATCGTTGGCTTCAATGCGTCATTTGGGTGGTAGTGTCACGATGGAGATCTGCAAGGAACGGTGCAAAACCTAAATGCGCGACAGCAGGGGATACCTGGGTTTCGATTTTCTACAGGAGAGGTGATGCCGTGATTCGGTTTAAGCTGGTGCTGGTAATTGTTTGGGCGCTTCTCGTTCCACGACTCGGCCTTTGCGCCGGGGCCGCGGATAACGCGGCACCGCTGGTCATTGGTGACACGTTCACAATTGATTCCAAGGCTCTTGGAGAAACACGCCGCATCAATGTCTATCTGCCGCCCGGCTATAAGGAATCACCCGGACGGCGGGTTCCGGTGCTTTACATGCCTGATGGCGGCATGGCTGAGGATTTCCTGCATGTGGCCGGCCTGGTTCAGATCTCCGTGATCAATGGGACGATGCGGCCATTCTTGCTGGTAGGGATCGAGAATACGCAGCGTCGTCGCGATCTGACTGGTCCGACGGAGAACGAGGATGACAAGAAAATCGCTCCACGGGTGGGAGGGTCGTTAGCGTTTCGAAAGTTCATTCGCGATGAACTCATGCCCGAGATACGAGGGCGCTATCGCACTACCAGTGAAACTGCAATCGTGGGCGAATCGCTAGCCGGTCTGTTTGTGATGGAGACATTTCTGCTGGAACCCGATTTGTTTGATACCTATATCGCCATTGACCCAGCCTCTGGTGGAACAACGCGAAGCTGGTAAATGGCGCGGCCGGACAACTTCGTGCCCGGCCTAAGCTGGAGAAGACTTTGTATTTTGCCAGCAGCGATGAACCAGGAATCGTAGTAAACACAAAACGACTTGCGGAGATACTAAAGACGAATGCGCCATCAACAATCCGTTGGCACTACGAGAGCATGCCTGAGGAGAAACATTCTACGATCTATCACCCCGCGGCACTCAGGGCGTTTCGTGATGTGTTCAAGCCGCTCACTGGCGGAGGTCAGTAGATCCCAAAGCAATCCACATTCTGGACTCGCGGACTTACCTGGACGACGTGGCGACCCGGCTGGGATACTCGACTTCGCCGTATACCGATCCGGCTTTGACCACGGGTTATTTGATCAAGCGGATACACATTGAAGAGTTACGGCAACGCATCAGAACCATCGCGGGTTGAGAGAACTGAGATGAACAACGCCTGAGAACAAGGGAGCGGCGTCCGAACAAGACATGAAAACATTAGGAAAACCCAGGGACCAACAACATCGCCGGTACTCTGGAAAGATGTTGACCCACCGAACGAGGTGGTTCTTGATCGTTATCGTAGCGGCGATGGTTGTGACCGCCTTCACGGCGACGGCATTGATGAAAGGGCGTAGTGCCCGCTGGGCGAATATTCCTGGCAATTCCCCGGATCAAGTCAATGACCCCAGCCTAAAAGCGTTCAACGCTCTTTTTATGGACAAGCAGGACGAGACAGATTCGCGAACTCGCGGTCCCAGGGAACTACGTCTGAAGCAGGCACACCCGTTTGACGGCGATCTTCGGAAACTACCAAAGCGCAAGCCTGTTAGGAAGTGGCGGCCCGAGCGCGAACCACCTGCTCGCGTTCTTCAGATTCTTCCCGGAGCGAAGCCGCCTGCGGAACCGTCGGCTCAAGCGCAGGTCGCTGTGCCGGCGCCAGCCGCCCCCGCGCCAACACCTAACATCAGTTTCGACGGGCTCGACTTCGCGAACTGGGGCGCCGGTCATCCTCCAGATGAGAACGGCGACGTCGGGCCGACCTATTACATTCAAACAGTCAACACATCGATCGGCATCTTCAACAAAAGCACCGGCGTGCGGGTAGCGGCATTCACGTTCGATACATTCATGAGCCAGGGGAGTTTTGGAAACCTATGTGACACAGAGAACTTTGGCGACCCAGTCGTGCTCTACGACACGTTCGAAGACCGCTGGTTCATCAGCGACTTCGCCTTCCAACTTGATGGTTCGAGCAACGTCGTTAACCCGCCCGGATCGTTTCAGTGCATCGCGGTCTCAAAGACGGGAGATCCGGTCGCGGGTGGCTGGAACTTTTACTCCATCAACACGACCGGAGGCCTGGGCGACTATCCAAAGTTCGGTGTCTGGCCGGACGGCATCTACATGTCGGCCAACATGTTTGACTATGCCGCCGGCGGGTCTTTCCAGAACGTTCGTGTGTTTGCCCTTAACAAGGCTCAGATGTACGCAGCAGCACCATCGCCTCAGGTCATCTCATTCGATGTGGCGGATGCGTCAGAGTTCACCCTACTGCCGAGCAACGCACGACTTCAAACGGGCACACCCCCGCCCGGTAGTCCTAACTACTTCGTTTCGACTTCGGAATTTATCAACGCGCAAGATGTCTATAAGTTCCACATCGACTGGAATAGCATTGCTCTTTCCACGTTCACGGGACCATTCAATCCACTCGCCGGCAGCAGTTGGCCAGACGCATCAGTACCGAACGCGACCACTCCGGGCAATTCCCTGGATGTGCTTGAGCAACGCGCTATGGCCCAAAACCAATACACTAATCTTAGTGGTGTGGAATCTCTGTGGGCGACCCACACCGTTCGGAGACAGGATGCCTCGGGCTTTGCGGCGCCGCGATGGTATCAAGTGCCGGTGACTGGCGGCACCGTCGGTGCTAACGACACTCAGTCGGTCACCTGGGATCCCGATGCGGCCAATGTCATTCATAGATATATGCCCAGTTTGGCTGTCGACCGCGCGGGCAACATGGCCATCGGCTATACCACTTCGAACAGCACAACCAATCCGGGAATCAAGTACGCCGGTAGACTGTCAACTGATCCAGTCAACACCTTCAGCCAGACCGAGCAGACCCTAATTCAGGGGACTGGAACCCAGACTGGTAGCTGCGGGGGCACCTGCACTCGCTGGGGTGACTACACCGCAATGACGCTGGATCCTAACGGCTGCACGTTCTGGTACACAAATGAGTATTACGCCGTTAACGGTCTTAATGATCTCACTCGCATCGGATCGTTTAAGTTTGCCGCGTGTACGCTCGTGGGAAGTGGCGGCACTGTCTCAGGTACGGTGACGAGAGCCAGCGATAGCTCACCAATTAGCGGCGCGACAGTTGCGCTGGGTGTTCGAACCACGACAACCAACGGTAGCGGTTTTTATTCGTTCACTGGGATCCCGGCAGGGACATATCCGAGCATTACGGCAAGTGAAGCCGGATTCAACTCCAGCACCGCGACCAGCATCGTGGTGACTGATAGCGGGACAACGACCCGGAATTTTGCCCTTACCGCTGCCGCAACCAGCGGCTGCTTTATAGATACCACACAAGCCAACTTCCAAATGGGCGTCACCACAAATGTTGACCTGACCACGAGCCCCGGCGATGTGATCCTCCTGAACCCGAACATTGACCAGCAAAACACGAACGTTTCCAATAGCGGCTTTGGGTTTTCCTCCACAAGTTGGGCAGGTCAGACCTTCACTCCCGCTGTTACTGGCCAATTAACCAGAGTAGATATTGAACTGTTCTGTAGTGCGTGTAGTGGCACGAATCCCAACGTCACAGTCTCGATCAGGGCGACGACCGGGTCGCCTGCTGTGCCGACCGGTTCAGACCTGGCGACGGCGACGATCGCAGGTTTTTCGAACGGTGCCGGTGTCTATTACACCGCAACCCTCAACAGCCCGCCTACGCTGACTGCAGGAACACGCTATGCAGTGATATTTCGATTGGTCTCAAACCGCGCGACGGGCACTCAAGCATACGACGTCAGTACCGCTAACCCATACGCGAACGGCCAACGCGTTACTTCAGCGGACAGTGGCGCTACATGGGCCGCGGATGTAACGAGCGGCGGCAGGGATCTTGGCTTTAAGACTTACATGAAGACTGGGGTCACACCCCCAGGCGATTTTGTCTCGTCATTGAAGGATGCGAACCCGGCGGTGGGTTCAACGCCAACATGGACCACGCTCTCCTGGACCGCGAGCACGCCGGTGAATACGACGCTGGAATTCCAGGCGGCAGCGAGCAATAGCGCGAATGGCCCTTTCACGTTTGTCGGACCTAATGGCACAGCGGCGACCTTCTTTACTGTAAGCGGTACTTCGCTAGCTCAATTCAATGGTTTTCGGTATCTCAAGTACAAGGCATATCTAAGTACAACGAATAGCAGTTTGACACCGACCTTGAACGACGTGACGATCTGCTTCAACGATACGTCGCCACTAACAATTAACAGTGTTGCCCCGCCCGCGGGACGTACTTCAGGCGGGCAACAGATCATATTAGCCGGCGCGTTTGCCAATCTTTCAACGGTGACGCTCGGTGGTTTGTCTGCATCGTGGTTCTATACCAACGGCGCCGGCGATACGAGCGCCATTACGGTCACCACGCCAGCGCATTCAGTGGGCGCAGTTCAGATCGATCTGACACCCGCCTCGGGCCCTGTCTATTCGAAACCAAATGCGTTCGCTTACTTGCCGACTCTCTTTACCGACGACGTGCTTAGCGTAGGCGTCACAACGGTTAAGGCACAGCACGTCATCGAACTAAGACAGGCGGTTGACGCGATGCGGGCAGTCGCGGGGCTCGGCGGCGCGCCGTGGACTGATCCAGCGCTGGCGGCTGGTGACACCATAAGAGCGATTCACATCTTGGATCTGCGAACATATTTGGATGACGCGGCGACTCGGTTGGGCTATTCGACTTCGCCGTACACCGACCCGTCTTTGACCACGGGTTATTTGATCAAGCGGATACACATTGAAGAACTACGTCAACGCATCAGGGTTATCGCGGGATAACTCAGGGCATATTCGGCCGACGAAGATGAGTGGCCACACAGATTTTCGTCTGAAACAGTACCGCCAAGGCTGGCGGGCAGCACGTTACTTAGCGCAACCGGTAACAACATCCTGAAGGAGTCACTACCATGCTTACTCTAAAACAGATCGCATTCGCCTCCGGGCTCATCTGCGCGCTGCTCACGACAGCCTTGGCGCAGGGGAGCACCAGTGCAACCGTGCAAACTTCAACTCTGACGATCACGGCGAGCGCTGCCGGTGACCGAGTGCGCATTACCGCGCCTTCTTCGGTGGTGCAGATGCACGTGGAAGTCTATGCGGCCAGCGGTGAGAAACTCTTCGACCAGGAGATCAGAGGCGGCAACGTCTTTGACTGGCACTTGCAGGATGGTCAGGCCCAGCGGCTGGCCCCAGGGAACTACGTCTGTGTGGTCACGGCCAAGAGCATCTCCGGTAGGCTCACCCAGAAGATTGGCTCGGTGAACGTTGAGAAGAAATCGGTGAGTGTGCAGCCGGCGGAATCGCCCCAGCTATCAGCGGCGCAGGCCCAATACATTGGGCCCGTGGAAGAGAACTCGTCCTGGACAATCGCCGCGAAGGACGAGTTGCAGACTCCTACGGTGATCGCCAACGACGGCACTGACGGACAGATGATTAGAGGACGCGGCGCTTTGACCTTTCGCATCGGCGATTTCTTCTCCGGCAACGACCAGGAGCAGATGCGCCTGACCGAAGCTGGCAATCTCGGTATTGGAACCTCAGAGCCTAAAGCGAAGCTGGATGTAGTGGGTACGATTCGCGCCGAGCGCTTTCTGATCGTCAAGCCAGCGAAGCCAGGCACCGCCAACCAGATGACGTCAGGGGATATGACGCAAGCCATCAACGCCACAGATACCGGGCAATCGCTAATCTCTGGTTCCGGCACACAGAACCGGGTAGCCAAGTGGACTGATAACGCAGGCACGCTCGGTGATTCCGGCATCACCGAAACGGCCGCCGGCTTTATCGGCATCGGGACGGCGACCCCGAGCCAAGCCTTAGAGGTTGCGAACGGGCGCATGATAGCGACGGGGAATCAAACCTTAGCGGCACCCGGAGGCATACTCGAAATTGGCACCACGGTCACGAACAATGACAACGGTGCTTCCGGCATTAGGATGCGGAATACTTTCAACGGTAATGCCAGCATCCAGCAGGCTCTGGATGTTGCGCCTACCTTCGCGCCGAGTACAAGTATCTCACTGGCTCGCGGCTTTCTCTCATCAGCCTTTTTTGCTCCTCCATCAGGCGTTACCATTACCGATGCTTACGGAGGGAATGCCGGGATGGTTTACAGTGCCACAACTGGTGCAGTTACTAACGGTACCGTCTTTGCCATCAGGTCGCCCATTGTGCAGGGTTCGTTGAAGCCCACTACTCAGTATGGTCTGCATATTCTTAATCAGGGGATCGCCGGGACCAACACTTCTTATGGCTTGTTTGTCGATGCTCAGTCGGGCTCCACTAACCCCATCAGTGCGATCTTTGCCGGCGGCAATGTGGGCATTGGGACGTCAAGCCCGGCGGCGAAGCTTGATGTGGCTGGCGACATTAACGTGACAGGGAATGCTGTCATAGCTGGAAACATAGCGGCTAAGTATCAGGACGT
>PMSM01000006.1 GCA_003168335.1 Blastocatellia bacterium
CATGGATGGTTTCGAGCTGGCTCGGACTATTAAATCTGAGCCTAGTATTGCCGGGATGCATTTGGTGATGTTGACCTCGTTCGGCGAGCGCGGACATGGGGCGATGGCGCGCAAGGCAGGGGTTGCAGCCTACCTTACCAAGCCGGTGCGTCAGTCTCAGCTGTTTGACTGCCTGGCCAATGTGATCAGCGCCGCGGCCGGCCCACCAGAGCAACTCGACACCTCTTCGCAACCGGAGTTACTCACCAAACATACCTTGAAGGAAGCTAAAATGAGTTCGAACAAACTTATTCTGCTCGCCGAAGACAACATCGTGAATCAAAAGGTGGCCATTCGCCAGTTGCAGAAGCTGGGTTACCGCGCCGACGCGGTCGCGGACGGACGCGAGGCCATCGAAGCCTTGAGTCGCATCCACTACGATCTGGTTTTGATGGATTGTCAGATGCCGCAAATGGACGGTTATGAAGCGACCGCGGAGATCAGGCGGCGTGAAGGTAACCGGAAACACACACCGATAGTGGCCATGACGGCGCACGCGCTGACCGGCGACCGAGAAAAATGTATCGCGGCGGGGATGGACGAATACATAACCAAGCCCGTCAAGCCCGAGGAACTAAGACGCGTGCTTGAACTCTTCTGCAAGACTCCGAGCACCGACTCAGGAGATCCAACCGGCCCCACAACTGCGCCGTTGGTCGACGTTGACCGAATGCACGAAGTGATGGGAGACGGGGCGGTAGAGCTTGACGAGATTGTGAAGCTATATCTGGATCAAATGGACCAGAACCTTCACAAGCTGAGTGCCGCAGTCGCTTCCGGCGATCACGGCGAAGTCGAATTGATAGCCCACAACTGCGCCGGCACCAGCGCCAACTGCGGCATGACCGCGGTCGCGATCCCGCTTCGCGAGCTCGAGGCCGCAGGCAGGACCGGTTGCCTGGATCACGCTCCTGCGGTCCTGGCACAAGCTAACCGGCTGTTTGAGCAAACCCGTGCGTGTCTTACTCAGCATAGGGCCCTCGGCTGAATCGAGGGTGGTTTTAAGGAACGAATACCCAACCGAACCTGGAAAGAACTGAGGATTGAGCGATGGAGAATTTTCGATTCAAGTTAAAACAAACAACCCCTAACCGGGTCCTGGTTGCCGATGACGATCCAGTTATGAGACACCTCGTAACGACCATCATCAAGCAGCGGGAGTGCGAAGCAGTCGTGGCAAATGACGGCCGCGAGGCTTATCGCATCCTTCAGACTGATTCACAATTCCGGGCCGCGATCATCGACATGACGATGCCCTTTCTTGAAGGTCTTGATCTGATTCGCTACATGAGATCGGAGAGACGCCTGATGCGGATTCCCATCATGATGATTTCAGCCAAGCAGGACATCAAACTTATGACCAGCAGTTTCTCGGCCGGGGCTACGGCGTTTCTTCCGAAGCCTTTTACGTCCGAGCAGCTGCAAAGCGCGATCCGCATGCTACTCGGGAACGGATCTTCGGCCCGAAGGGCGGCCTAGGTGCTGTTGTCCGCGCAAGGAGATGATGATGTCATTTGACCAGGTTACTAACAATGGAAACGAGGGAATCAATCCCCACGCGTTCGCCACGCCAAGTCCTCCCGGGATCACAAGCGACGCCGTGGACATGGAATTGCTCAACGCCTTCGAAGAATTACAGCTCGGCGATGGATCCGACCTGATTGTTGAGCTGATCGATCTCTACCTCCTCGATGCGGCACAGCGCGTCACGGAGATCCGTGAGGCTTCGATCGAAACCGAGTGGGTCTTGCTAAAGCGAGCAGCTCATACTCTAAGAGGAAGCAGCGGCAGTCTGGGCGTGCGCCACGTGGCGGAGATTTGCGAAAGGCTGGAACGGATGGATGGTCGTGATTCGCCGCAGACGGTCGCGGATCTGGTGCGGCTGTTGGAGTACGAATCTGCTATGGCGAGCGCGTCACTTGCGGCAGTACGGCAAAGGAGACTGAATTGAGAGTTGTGATTGCTGAAGACGATGCTGTTTCGCGGCGCATCCTCGAAACGCTGCTTCGTAAGTGGGGATACGAGGTCACTACGACCCTGGATGGTGAAGCTGCCTGGGAGGTGCTGCAAGGACCAAACGCGCCTTCATTGGCGATTCTGGACGTCATGATGCCAGGAATTGACGGCCTGGAACTCTGCCGCCGGCTGCGCCAGTCGCCGGGCAGCATGGCTCCCTATATCATTTTGCTCACCGCCACTCAGGGCGTCCGCGAGATCGTTAAGGGAATTGAGGCCGGCGCCGATGACTATCTAACCAAGCCTTACGATCGTGATGAGTTGCGGGTGCGCGTGCAGGTTGGTGCGCGGATCATCGAACTCCAGACGAAATTGGCTGAGCGGGTTTCTGAGCTGGAAGTCGCCCTGAATCACGTCAAGCAACTACAGGGAATTCTACCCATCTGCTCATACTGCAAAAAAATTCGTAACGACTTGAACTACTGGCAAAATGTTGAAAGCTACGTCGCCGACCATTCGCAAGCTGAATTCTCACACGGCATCTGTCCTTCCTGTTACGAAACGACGGTGAAGCCTCAGCTCGAATCGCTGCAAATCTCTGTGTCAGCGGAATCAGACCTCAGCAACTGACATTCACAGTGGCACACCAGATGCCCTAACAACTCTGGGCGCTGCTCAAGTGCCGTAATCGCATTGTCAGCGGGCAGAACACCCCGGCGTTCGTCACCAGGCGTTCGCTTCTGCCGCAAAATTTCTCGCCTCCCCTCAACCAGCGTTCGTCAACCGACGAACAAAAAGAAATAAGGAAGACCCCAAAATGCTTTCGATCCACCGAACGATTCGATTTGTTTCCGTTCCGTTTCTCGTCGTCGCAATCTCCCTTACTCAAACGACTCTTGGCGCGACCAGGCATCCAGCCAAAGCCCCGCAGCGCGCGCGGGCAGAAAAGCGCCAGTCGCCGGCCAGGAATAACCGCGCCGAGCGCAAGCGCGTTGAAGCCAGGCGCGCTGAAGAAAGGCGTCGGGCTGAAGCAGAGCGACTTGCGGCCATAGCCCGGCAGCGCGCGCTTGAAGAAGCAATGCGCGCAAGCGTGCAATCGATGATCGAAAAAGATGATGTCGCCGGCGAAGATCCGGAAATACGACGCGTCGCAGTTAACGCTCTCGGTCACCATGCCGGCACCGTGGTAGTCATGGATCCACAGACCGGTCGCATTTACACAGTCGTAAATCAACAGTGGGCATTGCGTGAAGGTTTTAAGCCCTGCTCCACAATCAAACTGGTTACCGGACTGGCCGGCTTGAATGAAAAGATAATCGATCCCGCCAACACCACCGCGATCTCTTACACGAACAAAGTTGACCTCACGAGCGCCCTGGCACATTCCAAGAACGACTACTTTCAGCAGGTCGGCGGACAAGTCGGCTTTAACAAGATGATTTCATACGCGCGTCAACTCGGACTGGGCGAGAAGACGGGCATCAATGTTCGGGATGAATCTCAAGGCAGCGTACCAAAGAGCAAGTCAGGCTTTGCCGTCAATCACATGTCCTCGCATGGCGATGATTTCAAGGTAACGGCGCTGCAGCTGGCAACGCTCGTTTCAGCCATGGCAAATGGCGGCAAATTGATTACTCCGTTCGTGCCTCGCACGGAGAAAGATGAAAAGAGATCGGCACCCAAAGTTCGTCGCTTGCTCAACATCAACGCGGACTCTTTCCAGCAAATGGTTCCCGGAATGATCGGCTCAGTCAGTTACGGTTCGGGCCGGCGCGCATTCAATCCGCAGGAGATCATCGCCGGCAAGACCGGTACCTGCATTGAGCAGGGCACCTGGATTGGTCTGTTCACTTCGTATGCTCCGCAAAGCGATCCTCGCCTCGCCGTGGTGGTCATTGCCCGGGGCGCTGATGGTCGCAACCATTTCCCCGTCACTGTCGCCGGCCGGATCTACCGCGATTTGATTGGCCGCTTCGGCGCACCACCAAAAGAACAGATCGCCGCCGCTGCCCAGTCACAAACCAGGAGAGTTGATACAACCGCAAAGGCAGCAACATCCGCGGCAGAAAAGGATGCAACCGACGCTGATGATGACGAGTCCGATGCGGCAGACGATGACAGCGCGACCAATGCGGCGCCCCGGAAGATCGAGACGCCCACAACAGTTTGGGGCGATCCCCGCACTCTCGTCGATCGCAAGGTCAAACGCGTCCTAATGCCAATCCCAAGCCGAACCGCCCAACCCGCGGCTGCCGCTTTGAAAACTTCACCCACGACCGAATCAAAGGCAGTTCAGAGACCCCGGCGAGTCGGTGTCATACGGCCATAGGCTGGTGATGTTTACGCTCAATGCTCTCAAAGAGTGGCGCAGCTCACGCGTCACCTGAACCTCGGAAGTAAACCATGAAAAGTCCTGAAAGAAACCATCGACTCTTCTCTCTCTTCTTTCTTAGTCTAGCCACAATTCTGTTGAGGCTGCCGGCACAGGGCGCGGTCATCATCGTCGATGACCCGCTCAATGTTGGAGATGTTTTGATTGGACCTTGCGGCGTCCCCGGCGCGATGGGCCCGACCGGAGTGAACGACGACTTTACCAACCGCAGCATTAATACCGGGATCGCCAACGTACCACCCGGCGGTGTTACTACGACCGCGGGCACAATCGTTTTCAGGAACACGGTACAGAATACCGGTGCGGCCGACGATGTGTTTGTGATCAGCGCACCAGTTGTGCCGGCAGGCTTCACGATCGAGATCAGCATCAACAACGCCGACACTTACTCGATCCTCGAACCAACAGGTCGAGGCGTCAGTCTACCGCTGGCCTATCGGGCCGCGGGGATCGTGCTCGTCCGCGTTACGGCGCCGGCGGGTCTCCGTGTCCTAGCCGGCTTTGACGTCGTTGTTCGCGCGACTTCGACTGCGACTGTAACGGCGGCGAACGAAACGATCGATCGTCTCTACACCGGTTTCGTTCGACTCGATAAATCCACGGCCGTCGTTAACAGCTCGGGCAATTCGACCGTGGCTGGACCGGGAGCAGAGATCGAATTCGCCATCACGTATTCAAATGTAAGCACCGCCGCCGGCGTCGGTAACTCTTTGCTGACGGCCTACAATCTCGTCATTAACGAAAATGGTAACGCTACTCCTAACAATTGGGGCCAGACTACCGAGCACATTATCGGGGCTTCCGACACGCAAGGTGGCACCATCATCGGCGACCGGGATGGCTCTACCTCGCTTACCGACATGATCACGACCCTCGAGCCCGGGCAATCAGGCGTTTTCAAATTCAAACGGAGAGTTCGGTAATCAAGTTTTTCGCGCGGGGGTCTCGATGTCCCTGGATAACTCACGAGTAACCAGCAACTGCCAAATAGTCTCAGCAGCAACGACGCTTGGGATGCGCGAGCCTGGCCGCGTACTCGTAGCCGACAACGACCCCACTACCGGACGCCGGCTAATCTCGATTGGCGAGAAAGAAGGCTACCAGGTCATCACTGTTGCAGATGGCCGCGAGGCTTACCGGATGCTGAAGTCCGACGGCAACTTCCAGGTTGCCGTGTTCGATATGGCGATGCCACAGCTCAACGGAGTCGAGATCGTTCGCTACATGAAGACTGAGAAGCGACTGATGCGAATTCCGATTGTGATCGTCGCCGGCAATCAAGGGCTGAAACTTATCGCCGAATGCTTTGCCGCCGGCGCCATCGCCTTTCTGCCAAAGCCCTTCACCACTGAACAATTGCGGCGGACGCTGCGCATGGCGGTCAGCAGCTGCCAATCTTCAAAGAGGTCTAATGCATAACCCCCCTGAACACGACCGACCCAACCTCGGGCTCGCTCACCGCGCCGTCGTCTATTCATATGACCTTAACGGCAATATTACATCCCTAAATCATGAAGGAGAGCGGCTCTCGGGTTATACCAGCGAGGAAGCTTGCCGGATGAACATTGCGGAAGTAATTGACCCGGAATCCGCCGGCCACATTCATGAGCAGATTCTGCGTGATGCGAAAGAGCGCGTGGGCACGGTTTATGAGATCGATGTGATCGCGAAGGATGGGCACCGCATTCCCCTGGAAGTGAGTACGCGAGTTGTCTTACGCGAGGGAGAGCGAATTGAAATTCAGGGAATCGCCGTCCCATCAGTGATTCGCAGTCAATCTTTCTTCTCTACGGGATTGCGATGTGTGGACAAGGATTTCTGTTACGGAAATATGCCCGGGCGTATGGACTGAAAAAGCAACTTATAGATTCTAAGCGGGCGTAACTGTGCCAGGTAGAATGTCCGTCAGGAAGGGCAAAACGGAACAACCAGGTCGATTGGCCGGGGACAGATGCCTCAATCCGGATCTGTCTATCAACCAGAGGGCCCTTGGGCCCATCGAATACCAGAACCCTTATGCCGCATAGTTAGGCCAAATTAGTTGGCGGGATGTGATCCGCACGCGCTGTGCTTGACGGCACAAAGCTTGCTCTGTAGATATTCGAGCAAAGCTGCGCACCCAGGTTCGCAGCGACGCCCAACGAAACCGGTGATGGCAATCCAGGATCAGCCCCGATCCAAAATTAGTTCAAGCCGCTATCACTCAAAGGCAGCCCGAAGCGTTGCCACAACCTCACCTTATCCTGAGCGTAAACGGGATCACTGACCGGCGTCTCCTTCGAATCGATTCCGGAAAGTGATTGAGCAGCGTTTAAGTAAAGGCGCGCAAACGGCGCCGGCAAAAACGCCCTCGACCGCAAAGCACGCCAAATTTACACGGAGAAACTTACATGCCTTCCTACCGCACACTACTCCTCAGGGCGTTTTGCCTCGCTTCCTTGATCGTGTGCTTGATGAACGCCGCCACCGGAGCCACTCTGGCTTCGAAGGCCAGGGTTGATGGCGGCCGCAATCGAGTGAGGTTCGTCGCTGTCAAGCCAGCGAACACTGGCTCGGTTGAGCCCGCCAGCCCCACGTACAAGTGGAACGTAATTGATCGAGGATTACCGTTGCTTGGCCTCCCGAATAGTCATTTGACGGCCGGACTGGATCAATCACTCACTTATCCGCTGGATCAAT
Organism: Blastocatellia bacterium; assembly: GCA_003168335.1. Lineage (GTDB taxonomy): Bacteria > Acidobacteriota > Blastocatellia > Pyrinomonadales > Pyrinomonadaceae > UBA11740. Next base: position 7,067 of record PMSM01000006.1, read on the forward strand.
TCAGCTTTCCACTTTTCCAGGCACTCACTTACGACGATGAGCATGCCCTTTATCTCCTGCCTTCGCTCTCAAAAGAAAGCAAGGGCATCCATTTCATTGAGTTCGCACTAACCGAGAGCAAGAACACGTACACGTCAGTCGACGGCGCCAACCTCAAGCTCATTGACAATGACAACATGAAAACTGTGCGGACCGGCGACGGGACGAAATATATTTTTGTTCGCTATCCCGACGGCGAATTCAGATGTGCGAGCATTAAGGATTCCAGTGGCGTCTATCTCAACCTGCTTTACACCGCGAACGGCTTAGTGCTGCACGGCGTCGTGGATTCTTCCGGCCGCACGATCACGTTCAACTATGCGAGCGATGGGATCAAGTCAATCACGCAGACATGGATGGCGAACTCGGAAGGTTTGACGAAGACCTGGCTGGTCGGTGACCAGCCAGAGAGCCTTATCGACCCGGCGGTGAAGTACTCGCATTCAGTCGGATCGTTAATGACCAAGGCGTTGCCCAGTAATGCCGTGGTGCGACAATACACGGCCGCGATGGCTGCCTCAGATAAAACACTGGCGCAGATTTTTGGTGGGCCCCACGCGGTCGCGGGCGCCAATGGATTCGAACCGGCCGGACTTGCGGCGGCGTATCCGTTCTATCGCGGAGACATTATCGGTGACGATGGGACCGAACGACGAGGACATCTCTCGTATGCAATGCACCTCTATGGCAGTTCAGACGGGACCAGCGACTCTCCCCTGTATGTCCCGGCGGGCTTTACTCAACACAGTGGCCAACCTTCACCGACCGACGCGGTAGTAACTTTTTATTATCCGCGGCTGGGAAATCTGACCGACGTCACGCTGGCCGTATTTCACGTTGCCGACTTTCAGATTAGTTATGAAGGTGAGCGGGTCCGGATCGGAAGCATCGGCGGCCCTGGGGGTTCGTCTGCGTTTTACAAACATTCGCATCTCGAATTCTATCGCGGCAACGCGGGACTGCCGCCGCTCGGAGCACGCCCGGGTCTGCGCATCGATCCCGCTACGGTTTTCACAGCCACATCCGACGGTCCCGGAAAATAACGCCTACGCGATCACTCCTTCATTCACTCGACAAAGAAACCCACCAAATGAACACCGGGCTAAACGAGGCAAGGGATATATCGCATGACGCTGGGCTGGTAATGCGCGGCCCAACTCATACCCTGTTTTTTGATCCCGAATACGCCGAAAGCCATGACCGCCGCATTCTCGTCGTTGATGACGAAGAGTGTGTGCGGCAGCTCTTCACTTCATATCTGGGTGAAACTTATTCCTGCGCGGCTGCGGCCGACGCCCAGGAGGCCCTTGAGCTGCTCTCGCGCGAACCCTTCGCTCTGGTCGTAACGGACGTGCAGTTGCCCGGACTGAGCGGGATCGAACTGCTCCGCAAAATTACCGACCGCTACAAGACCACCGCAGTGATCATCGTCTCCGGCATCGACCGCAGCCAACGAGTGATGGATGCGATCAGACTTGGTGCGTCGGACTATCTGGTCAAGCCGTGCGAGCTGGATGTGCTGTCGATCTCTGTTGAGCGAGCTTTGGAAAGACGAATATTGGTGCGCAATGCGCGCCGGTACAAACAGGACCTCGAAAACCGTAACGCGGAACTTGCTCGTCAAAAGACTGAAATGGAGCGGCTTCAGGCTCAGGTCTTACAGGTGGAAAAAATGGCCTCGCTGGGTCAAATGGCCGCCGGTGTGGCGCACGAGTTGAACAATCCAGCCGGCTTTATCTACAGCAACATCGATCTGTTGAAAGAACATATCGACCGATTAAAGAGGTGCCTGGCTGACTATGATGACGTTCAGCTTTCACCGGAAGCCGCCGCGCGAATAGCCGCGATCAAGAAAGAGATTGATTACGACAACATCGTCGCCGACCTGGGTTCGATTCTCTCCGATTGCCATATCGGCGCCGAACGCATTCGCGACGTAGTTCAGAATCTGCGTCTGTTTTCGCGTCTGGATGAATCGGCGGTCAAGCGAGTCGACCTCAATGAAGGGATTGAGTCGACCGTGCGTCTACTCTCGGGATATTACAAGTCGGGCAGCATAACTCTCGTTCGCGACTACGGCGAGATTCCGCAAGTCAACTGTTACGCCGCTCAACTGAATCAGGTCTGGATGAACTTGCTGGTCAACGCCGCCCAGGCCATCGGAGAGTCCGAAGGCGAAGTGCGAATCACGACCGGCTGCGAAGGACACACCGTGATTGTGTCCATCAACGACACCGGCCCAGGGATTCCGCCTGAGCAGCTAAAGAAAATCTTTGATCCTTTCTTCACCACTAAACCGGTCGGAGAAGGCACGGGTCTGGGCCTTTCAATCTCTCACGGAATTATTCAGCGGCATGGCGGCAAGATCGAAGTTGAGAGCGCCACCGGCCAGGGAACAACGTTTACCATTTCTTTGCCTGTCGATGCCGAGTTGGATTTAGCCCCGGTAAATTGAAAATCAGAACGAGGTAACAAGAATGAATTATAAGATCATGATCGTCGACGATGAACCTGCAAATCTGCGGACGCTCGAGCGATTGTTCCGCTCGGATTATCAGGTCGTGACCGCGCCGTCAGGCGCCGAAGCGCTGGCCCTGCTGGAACATCACGACGTGGCACTCCTGATTTCAGATCAACGCATGCCGGCGATGACGGGCATAGAGTTGATGATGAAGACCGTCGGGATCCGACCGCAAATGGTCAAGATCCTGCTGACTGGTTACACGGACGTCAGCGCGCTGATTGAAGCCCTCAACTCCGGGCTGGTTTACCGCTACCTGACCAAGCCCTGGAACAATGACGAATTGCGCCTCACCGTCAGCCGCGCGCTGGAGCACTACGAGATGATGAAATCAAAACATCTCCTGGGAATGGAAAACCAAAGACTGCGCGTCAGGCTCAAGGAAATCAGTGAACTCGCGGGTGAAGGATTGGACCAGGAACGGATCGTTCCGCAAGAAGAAGTTGTTGAGCTGGGCTCGCCGCAGCCGGAGGTTTACGAGTTGCTCGGTTGATGTGTGCCGGACTGTTTGACCATTACGGTGGGACTGGCGTGAGCGGAGAGTGTCAGCAGCCCGACCGTCAGGGAGGGCTGCCAACGAATCAGAGCCTTCCCTGACGGTCGAGCTTCTGACTCTAACCCAGCCGATCGAGCGGCGCGAGATAATTAGTTAACCGCCCTCTTCAATCATGCTGCCAACTTTATAGCTCGCCTGCCATCAACCCAAAGTTCGTCATAGCCGAATCGAACAGCGCGACCTCGCGCTCGTACTTGCGACCCGGGTACTTGATGTGAACTTCGCTGCGTCGTAGGATTGGCCCACGGCTGGCTTGAAACGTTCTGCTCAAGCATGAAAAGTTTTGTCGGACATTAGGAGACAACAATGAAAACTAAATCGACTATGGCTCTGGTAGTCGTATTGGCGGCCCTGTTTTTTCTCGCGCCCGCCTGCCATCGTCAAAGCACGAGCGGCAAGCGCGTCATCGCCGTCATTCCCAAAGGAACTTCGCATTTCTTCTGGCAGAGCGTTCATGCCGGCGCGGAGACTGCGGCCAAAGAAGCCGGCGTCGAGATCATGTGGAAAGGTCCGGAGCACGAGAGCGACTCTGCCGCGCAGATTAATATCGTTGAGGACGCGATCAACCGGCGCGTGGACGGAATCGTACTCGCTCCGACTCACAAAGACGCCCTGGTGCCAATTGTCGAGCGTGCCGGGCGCGAGAATATTCCGGTGGCGATTTTCGATTCCGGGATCGGCACCGAGAATTACGTTTCGTACGTGGCCACCAACAATCTTCAGGGCGGGGCGGTGGCCGCCGAAAGGCTCGCCGCCAAACTCGGCGGCAAGGGCAAGATAGCAATACTCGGCGTCAAGGCCGGATCAGTCTCGACTGAACAGCGCGAGCAGGGCTTTGCTGACACGATCAAGCAGAAGTATCCGGGCATTGAAATCGTGGCCTTTCAATATGGCGAAGCCGATCGCGCGCGTTCACTCGATCGCGCGACCGACATTCTGACCGCGCATCCCGAACTCAACGGCTTTTTTGCTTCGAACGAATCATCGACCGTCGGCGTCGTGCAGGCCCTGAAACAAAAGGGCCTGGCGGGCAAAGTAATTCTGGTGGGCTTCGATTCCAGTCCGAATCTGATCGACGATCTCAAGGCCGGCGCGATCGATTCGCTCGTCCTGCAAAATCCATTCAAGATGGGTTACGAATCGGTCAAGGCGATGGTGGCCAAACTCAACGGCCAGACGCCGCCGAAAGTGATCGATACCGGCGTGAATCTCTTGACGAAAGACAATCTCGAGACGCCGGCGATAAAGGAGCTACTCAAGTCGCCGTAGTGAAACTTTGGAGTGCGCCGGCAGAGCGAAGCGGCGACGGCGCTTTCAATTTCTACCGTGCGACGATTTCTGACTGAATCCAAAGCGGTGTCGCGCTACGCTTGCCACCGCACTCCAAATGTGGGGCCATGACTGACGATCAGGCCGCGCTGGAAATGCGCGGCATCAACAAATCATTCGCCGGAAATACCGTACTGGCCGACGTGAGCCTGTCAGCACGGGCAGGTGAAGTGCATGCGCTGGTGGGTGAAAACGGCGCGGGCAAATCCACCCTGATGAAGATACTCGCCGGCGTCTACCAACCTGACGCCGGCGAGATTCTCATCGACGGTCAGCGGATTCGTTTCGCGCGTCCGTCGGACGCGCTGCGAAGCGGTATTGCGATGATTTATCAGGAACTGTCCCTGGCGCCTGATCTCACCGTGGCTGAGAATATTTTTCTTGGCCGCGAGCCGCTCAGCTTTGCACTGCTCCGAGTAGTCGACCGCCGCGAGATGAACACTCACGCCGCCGGCATGCTCAAAGCCTACGGGTTCAAGCTTGATCCACGCGCGTCTATCAAGCGTTTGAGTGCGGCCGACCGCCAGTTGGTAGAGATCACCCGCGCGACCGTTGAGGCGAAGCGCGTGCTGGTGATGGACGAGCCTACTTCTTCGCTGACGGCGCATGAGGTCGAAGACCTGTTCCACCTGATCCGGGAATTGAAAACTCGCGGTCTGGCGATCATCTACATTTCGCATCGACTGGAAGAACTCGACTTCATCGCCGATCGCGTAACGGTCCTGCGTGATGGGCGGGCTATCTATTCAGGCGTGTGGGGAGAGATTTCGCGGGCTGAGATTATTCGCCACATGGCCGGGCGCGAATTAAAGGAAATCTTCCCACCCAGGGCCGCGGCGAGAGGTGAAACGCGTCTGCGCATCACGAACCTTACGCGCAAAGGGAAATTTCGTGAGGTTAGTCTTGCGGTGGCCGCGGGTGAAGTCGTCGGGATTGCCGGCCTCGCCGGAGCGGGCCGCACTGAACTGGTAGAAACAATCTTTGGTGCGTATCACGCCGACGGCGGTGAGATAGTTTTAGATGGCTCGAAACTTGATAAGGCCCAGCCTGATCTGAGCGTGGCCCATGGTCTGGGTCTGCTGACCGAAGATCGCAAACGAACGGGTCTGTGTTTGAACCAGCCGCTGGCCAGCAATCTTACGCTGGCAAACCTGCGGGCACTGACCAGCAATTGGCGTTTGGACAAGAAGCGCGAGAAGGCGGTCGCGGCTGAGCACATTGAGAGGCTGCACATTCGTCCGCCCGATCCGGACAAGACGGTGGCGCTTATGAGCGGCGGCAATCAACAGAAAGTTTTGTTGGCGCGATGGCTCTTTGCCGACTCGCAGGTGTTTCTGCTTGATGAGCCCACCCGGGGCGTGGATGTGGCTGCCCGCTCAGAAATCTATCGAGCGATCAATCGACTGGCCGAAAGGGGCGCGGCCATCGTCATGGTTTCTTCCGATTTACCTGAGTTGCTGGGCATGGCTGATCGAATTCTGGTAATGCGGCGCGGCCGTCTGGTGGCCGAGCTCGATGCGCGCCAGACAACGCAGGAAGAAATTCTGCGCCACGCCGCGGTCGACCAGGGCGAGCAACAAGCAGCTTAGTTTTTTTTGGAGTGCGGCGACTTGTCGCCGCTTTGGCACCCCGCGAGAAAGCGCTGACAAGTCAGCGCACTCCAAAATAGAACGATCATGTCAGACTGGATTAAACGCTTCATTCCCTTTGCCAGCTTGATCGCGCTGTGCGTGATCATCGCCGTACTCGAGCCGAGGTTTCTTTCGTCGGGCAATCTGGCCAGCGTCGCCCGCCAAACGGCCGTGATTACGGTCATGGCCATGGGTATGACGATGGTGATGGTTTCCGGCGGCATTGATCTTTCCGTGGGTTCAATGATGGCCCTCGCCGGTGTTGCGGGTGCGTTTGCGCTGGCAGGTGGCGCGCCGCCGGTCGTGGGAATAATGGCGAGCATGGCCGCGGGAGGTGTCTGTGGCTTTATGAATGGCGCCGCGATTACTACGCTGAAAATCCCGCCCTTTATTGTCACGCTCGGAGCGATGGGGATCTATCGCGGGATTGCTTTGCTGATAACTGATGGCAAAGCCGTGGTCGGCCTACCGACTAGTTTTGGTCACCTCGCCGAAGGAAATCTATTTGGCATCATCCCGATACCGCTTTTGATCGTGGTGATTGTGGCCGTGGCAATTCACTTCGTGCTGTCGAGCACGCGTCTGGGCCGTTATTGCTATGCCATCGGCAGCAATGTCGAGGCCGCCCGCTACGCCGGCGTCCGCGTGGCGCGTTGTCAGATCATTTTCTATTTAATCCTGGGCGCGCTGGCCGGACTCGCCGGCGCAATCGAAGCCGCGCGCCTGGTGACCGGGCAACCGACAGCCGGCGAGGGTTACGAGTTACGCGTGATCGCCGCGGTAGTAATCGGCGGCGGGTCGCTCAGCGGCGGTCAGGGCACAGTTGTGGGCACGATCATAGGCGCACTGATCATGGGCGTGCTCGCGAACGGCGCGAACCTGCTCGGCATTTCATCTTTCACCCAGCAGATAGTAATTGGCGCAGTGATCGTACTGGCAGTAACATTTGATGAATTTCAGCGGCGGCGATTGGAGACCGCCGGATCGTAAACCAATCTTTTTGGAGAAAAGGACGCTCATGAAACTGGCGCAGTTCAAGACAAATGAATCGGCTGAGCAACGACTCGGCGTGCTGCTCGGCGATGTCGTCTACGATGTTGCAAAACTGGCTCGGGCGCTCAAAGAGTCCGGCGGCGGACCGCCGAGCTGGTTGCTTCAAACTAAAGGGACGCAGGATGTCATTAACCGCGGCGAGTCTGCCGTTCGCGACATCGAGGCCCTCCTGACTGATACTCAGATGGGCACCGCTCTGCCGCTTGATTCGATCGAGTTCCTGCCTGCCGTGTACCCGAGCAAGATTCTGGCTATCGGTCGTAACTACGTTGACCATGCGATCGAGGGTGGAGCGGCGCCACCAGAAGCGCCGCTGCTCTTCAACAAGCTGCCCAATTCGCTGAGCGCGCATGACGCGCCGATCGTGCTGCCGTCTATCAGCGACAAAGTCGACTATGAAGCCGAGTTGGCCGTGGTGATCGGTCGCAGAGCCAAACGCGTCAGTGAGACCGATGCGCTCGAGTATGTTTTTGGATACACCTTGATCGATGACGTCAGCGCGCGCGACCTGCAATTCGGCGATGGGCAATGGACCCGCGGCAAAGGTTTGGACACATTTGCGCCCCTCGGGCCGTTCATTACTACTCGCGATGAGATCAAAGACGTCCAGGCGCTCAAGATCCAGGGGCGGCTGAACGGTGAAGTGATGCAGTCATCAAACACCGGCAAGATGATCTTTAAAGTCGCTTATCTCGTCTCATATCTTTCGCAGGGCATCACGTTGGAACCTGGGGACGTGATCGCGACCGGGACACCCGACGGTGTGGGTGTCTTTCGCAAGCCCCCCGTGCTGCTGAAAGCCGGCGACGTTTTTGAAGTCGAGATCGAAGGCCTGGGTACGTTGCGGAATCCGGTGATCGCGGCAGAATAATAAGCCACGGATTCACACAGATAGACACTGATTTGAAATCAAAAGAGTAATCCGTGTAAGTCTGTCACCAGCCTGCGAAGCAGGCGGCATATTAGTAGCCCGCTAACGCGGTCTGGTGTCGCGTCCGACGTGGTTGACGGTATGCGGCGGTAGACCCGCGGCGAGGGTATGTGTCAAATCTTACGTCAGAGGTACCCATATGTTTAGACGAGCTCTTCTCAGTTGCACATTGCTTGCCTGCGCCGTAATCGCTTCTGCGCAAACTCCGACGCCATCGCCCGGTCCAATTGATCCATGCGCTGACATCAAAGCCCAGGCCGCGAGGTCTGATGCCAGGTTAAAAGATTGGCCGGCGCTGGCGCGTTACCGCGAGACCAATCCTACAATTTCAGTTCCTGCTAAGGACCAGGATCGGGTTGTCTTCATGGGCGATTCGATCACCGATTCGTGGCAGAACCCAAAGTACGGCGGCTTCTTTCCCGGCAAGCCTTACATCGATCGCGGCATTAGTGGACAGACGACGCCGCAAATGCTGATACGCTTCCGGGCGGATGTGATTGCCCTGCAACCAAAGGTCGTCGTGGTTCTCGCCGGCACAAATGACATTGCCGGCAACACGGGCCCTATGACCCTGGAAATGATCGAAGACAATCTGACTTCGATGTTTGACCTGGCGCACGCGAACGGTATTCGGGTCGTGTTTGCTTCCCTGCTTCCGATCAGCGATTACGAGAAGAGCAAAGATGGGCAAGCCATCATTCGCAGCAAGCAGCGACCGCCGGAACAGATCAAAGCGCTGAACGAGTGGATGAAGAAGTATGCCGCCGCGCATGGCGGGATTTATCTCGACTATTACTCAGCGATGGCCGACGACAAAGGCTTTTTGAAAGAGGAGTTGAGCGAGGACGGCTTGCATCCAAACCAGAAAGGCTATGACATCATGGCTCCACTGGCTGAGCAGGCTATCGTGATGGCCCTGAAGTCGAGAAGATAGCGGCAACGGTCTAACCAAACTCGAAAGATCCTTGCGGGCAAATTGGTTTTCCATTTAACATGTGAGCAAGAGCGGACGAAAACAGCGCCTTCTACGGCAGTTTTACGTTCTAAGCTAAAACTAAAATGATCCAATCATTGAACTTGTCAGACCTGAGCGTCCTTTGACCTCTGACAGATTGATGTTTGCATCAACCGACTCAACCGAGCCATTGCCATAATCGCCACCAATCATGATCAGACCCTTTCGCGGTGTTCATCCGCAAATTCACCCCTCAGCTTTCATTGCTGACAGCGCGCAGATAATCGGCGATGTGCATGTGGGCGAGCAGGCTTCCGTCTGGTTCGGCACCGTCGCGCGCGGCGACATGTTCTACATACGCATCGGCGATCGCACCAACGTGCAGGACAATTGCGTGCTGCACACGCGCATTGGAGAACTGCCCACCATTCTCGAAGACGAAGTGACCGTCGGACACAGCGTTACTTTGCACGGCTGTTATGTCGAACACGGCTCATTGATTGGGATTGGGTCGATTCTCCTGGATGACGTGCGGATTGGCGCGCAGTCGCTGGTCGCTGCCGGTTCGCTGGTATCACCGGGAACTGTAATTCCGCCGCGCTCGCTGGTAATGGGAATGCCGGCGCGAGTCAAACGGCCTTTGACTGAAGAAGAAGTTCGGGGCCTGGCCCACAACTGGCGGAACTATGTCGAGTATTCAAAGTACTATCTAACCGAGCGGGAATAGAACCATTTCCCAATGGTCATTTTGTCATTCTTTGTGTTCGTTGGTGTGATTTCGTGGATCGTTCCTCATTATTCCGGCAGGCGAACGATCCACGAAGTAGCACGAAGCAACGCAAACTAAATCCGGCAAATGAAAAATGAGGAATGAGAAATGAAATGGAAAATGAACTGATCAGGCGTGCTTCTCTTGCGCCGTTGGCTCGGGTGAGGGTAGCGGTTGCAGGTCGCTCTTATATCCACATTCTTCATTCGCACAACGGCGCGTCATCCCTTTTTTAGTCGTCTTCTCCAACAGGAAAGGCGCGCCGCATTGCGGACACTTCTCGATGATCGGCTTGTCCCAGTAGACCGCTTCACATTTCGGATACTCGGCGCAGCCATAGAATATCTTGCCGCGCTTCGATCGCTTGACGATGAGTTCACCCTTACAGCCCGGACGCGGGCACGCCACGCCGGTCGTCTCGCGTTTGATATATTTGCACTTCGGGTAATTCGAGCACGAGATGAACTCGCCAAAGCGCCCATGACGCTTCACCAGTTGCGCATTATCAACAGGGCACTTTTCGTCCAGGACTTCCGGCGGGGCGCTAACCTGGCCGCTCTTGGAAATCTTGCGGATGTTGCGACAGTCGGGATAACCCGAACAGCCGTAGAACGGCCCGAACCGGCCGCGCTTCATTTGCATCTGCTTGCCGCACAGTTCACATGCTTCGGGCTCTTCTGCTTCTCCATTACCAGAGCCGTCAGTTGAAGCCGCGCCGTCCGCCGCGGCGGCCGGCTCAGCATCACGTGTGGCGCCGCATTCAAGGCACTTGAGATACTTGCCAAAACGACCCAGCTTTTGCACCATGCCCGGCGTGTTGCACTTCAAACAAACTTCTTCAGTAGGCGTTTCCTTCGTCTTGATTTCGGTGGAATACTTCTGAAATTGGGCGAGATCCAACTTGAATTTGTCATAGAATTCGGTCAACGCATCGGTCCACTTGAGCTTGCCTTCTTCGATTTCATCGAGCTCCTGTTCCATCCTCGCGGTGTAGGTCTCGTTGAAAAGATCGGCAAAGCCGCCTTCGATCAAAACGTCGTTCACGGTCTTGCCCAGCGCGGTCGGATGGAAACGTCCTTCTTTCTTTTCGACGTATTCGCGATCCTGGATGGTGGTCATGATGGCCGCGTAAGTCGAAGGCCGGCCGATGCCCTTCTCTTCCAGAACCTTCACCAAAGTAGCCTCAGTGAAACGCGGTGGCGGCTCAGTGAAGTGTTGTTCCGGATCGATCTTGTTGGGCACCAGCGTCTCGCCCGTGGCGACCAGCGGCAGAGTGCGCTCGTCTTCCTCATCTTCACCCTTCTCGTCGCGGCCCTCCTGATAGACCTTCAGAAAGCCGTCGAACTTCTGCACCGAACCGGTGGCGCGAAATACGAGACGGCCGGCCTGGATATCGATCGTGGTTTGATCGAAGAGCGCGGGCATCATCTGCGAAGCGACGAACCGTTGCCAGATAAGCCGGTACAACTTCAGCTCTTCGGGTTTGAGATATTGCGCCAGCGAATCCGGCGTGCGACTTACGTCCGAAGGGCGAATCGCTTCGTGCGCGTCCTGCGCATCTTTCTTCGAACGATAATGGACCGCTTTCTCAGGCAGGTAGTTGGCGCCGTACTGACCGTTGATAAACTGGCGCGCTTCGCCCAGCGCAGTTTCTCCCACGCGGGTCGAGTCGGTGCGCATATAAGTGATCAGACCGACTGAACCTTCGGCGCCAATCTCTACACCCTCGTAAAGGTGCTGGGCAATCATCATCGTCCGCTTCACCGCAAAGCCGAGTTTGCGCGCAGCTTCCTGCTGCAACTTGGAAGTGATGAAGGGTGGGACGGGATTCCGTTTGCGCTCTTTGGTGGTGACCTCATTGACGACGAAAGATTGCTGCGCGGCTTCGGCGACCAGGTCTTTGGCCTGCGACTCGTTGCCGATCAGGATTTCGGTCTTCTTAAGATCGTTGTCAAAGCCGCTGGTCTTGACTGTCTGCTCGCCGACTTTCAACAAGCGCGCGTCAAATGCTGGTGGTTGTTTGCCGCCGACATTCGCCGCTATCGTCCAGTACTCAGTTTTCTTGAATGCTTCGATTTCGCGTTCGCGCTCAACCACCATGCGCAACGCCACCGATTGCACGCGGCCCGCGCTCAGCCGCCCACCGATCGTGCGACAGAGCAAGGGCGAGACTTTGTAGCCAACCAGACGATCGAGCACGCGGCGCGCCTGCTGCGCGTCAACCAGGTTTCCGTCAATCTGTTTCGGATGTTCGAATGCCTGTTGCACGGCGCGCTTGGTAATCTCGTTGAACATCACGCGGAAAGTAGGTATGACCGGCTTCTTGGGAACGATCTCTTCGGCCAGATGCTGGCAGATCGCTTCCCCTTCACGATCCGGGTCGGCGGCAAGATAAATTGCCGTGGCGGTCTTAGCGGTCTTCTTCAGATCGGAAACGATCTTCTTGTTGTTGCGCTTCTTCGAATCTGGAATGATCTCGTATTCCGGCTGGAAATTATTCTGCACGTCGACGCCCAGGCCCTTCGAAGGCAGATCCTTGATATGCCCGATCGAGGCCATCACGATGAAGTCCTTGCCGAGATATTTATTGATGGTTTTCGCCTTGGCGGGCGATTCGACTATGACCAGGTTCTTTGTCATTACTTATTTCTGTCCGGTCACGCACAGATGACTGTTCGATGACCGGAGGTTGCTTCCAAACCAATTGCCGCAGGTTTTTAGGAGCGGGCTTGAAAATAACACTAAGTATGCCTCAAACGCCAAACAGCCCCTGACTCGTCATTGGGTACTCACCGGTCAGACGGTGTATTATGACGGTCACCAAAATAACGCTTACAGGGAGAAAACATCGATGTCAAAGCTCTTTCTGCTTCTCGGGATCTTAGTCATTTGTGCCACGGCCGCCCTCGCCTTTGCCGTAGCCGACGCGCCCGCCGTTGGATCCGTCGCGCCGGATTTCGCGCTGACCACTAACGAGGGAAACCAGGCCGCCCTCAAGGACTTTCGCGGCAAGTGGGTGGTGCTCTATTTCTATCCGAAAGATTTCACCAGCGGCTGCACTTTGGAGGCGCATAATTTCCAAACCGATCTCGCGAAGTATCAGGCTGCCCATGCGGTGATCCTCGGCGTCAGCGTTGACACGGCCGAATCACACAAGAGCTTCTGCGCCAAGGAAGGCCTGGCTTTCAAACTTCTCTCCGATACGGACACCAAGGTGTCGGATGCGTACGGATCGTTGATGGAATACAGCGGCATGAAGCTCTCTGCCCGGAACACTTTCATCATCGACCCTCAGGGCAAAATTGCGAAGGTCTTCATGAAGGTCAGTCCCGGCGGTCACAGCGCCGAAGTCCTCGCCGCGCTGGCCAGTCTGCAGAAACCATAACTGGCATGAAGCACTCCCAAGTAGTCGTGAATCTTCCGCCTGATGAAGTAATGAGGCGGCTGGCGACATCAATCGATCAGCCAAGCCTGGGCCGCCTCATGAATCCGTTCGGCGGGAAAGATTTCTATGGCCAGCTCAACGGATATCAGTTCTGGCTGCGGAGCCGCCGGCGTTGGTCGCGAAACAGTTTCGCCCCAGTTTGCAGAGGTAATGCCATCCCAAACGGATCGGGCAGCACCATAGACTTTAGCATTGGCGTGAAGTACACCATCCTCTGGATATTCGGTGGAATCTTTTTACTGTTGTCGCTGGTCTTCGCTCTCTTTTTGGGCATGATAGGTTTTGTTATGACAACGGGAGATTCCCGGAGCGCAATTCCATCGCTGCTGGTGGCTATTATCATGCCGCTCTTTGTCATTGTTTTTTTCGGCGGATTCTTTTTCATCACCAAGCAGATGGGCAAGAGCGACGAACGGAATTTAAGTTACTTTCTGCAGAGCCTGTTTCGCGACGTGATCGTGCAGCCGGCCCAATTTGCTCAGCCGCTGGCGACCCCTCGTTGAAAATCCCCCTCGAACTCGATCCCTGGGATCAATTACATCTTGCGCACAAAACACATGCCCGGGAGGGCGCGAATCAGCTCGCGCATTTCCAAAGCCAGCAGGGCGCTGGTCAGTTGCGTGATCGAAAGCTTCGTGGCTTCAGCGAGCGTATCGATCTGCTGAGGCGTATCGGTCGAGAGCAGCTTGAAGACCGCGAGCTCTGATTCAGACAAATCCGGCGGCACGAGCTCCAGTTGATCCAACAGCTCACCCTTCTTCTTTGATTTCCTCGAGGGCGGCGGCAGCAGTTGCGCGGCAATTTCGGGGGGTAATTCACCGGCCACGTCCTGCCATTGTTGCACCAGCTTGGCGCCTGCTCCTTTTATTAGATAGTTGGTGCCAAAGGAATTTCGCGAGGTGATGTTGCCGGGCACGGCAAACACTTCGCGGTTCTGCTCCATCGCCAGCCGCGCCGTAATCAGCGATCCGGAATTCTCGGCCGCTTCAACCACCAGGACGCCCAGACTCAGTCCGCTGATCACGCGATTGCGATACGGAAAATTTTCTGAGACGGGCGGAGTTCCCAGCGGAAATTGTGTCACCATCGCTCCGCCGTGTTTCAGAATTTCGTCTGCCAGTTTTTTGTGATCGCGGGGATAGATTTGATCGAGCCCGGTACCCATCACGGCCACCGTCCGTCCTCCTGCTTCCAGCGCGCCCCGATGGGCCGACGCATCGATCCCCCGGGCCAATCCCGAAACGATTGTCACCCCGCGCTGGGCCAACTCACGCGACATCATCAGCGCGGCATTCTGTCCATAGGTGGAACAACGCCGCGAGCCAACGATGGCGACACACGGCCGTTCCAGACACTCGGACCAGGCGCCTTTTACATACAACACGACCGGGGGATCATAAGTCTCGCGCAGCAGCGCCGGATAAACCCCGTCGTCAAGCACCAGGATGTCGCCGCCGAGTTTGCGAACGCATTCAATTTCGGTTTCCGCGCGGGCGTGCAACTCGCGCGCGGCGATACTCTCGATCGTTTCCGGCGGCAGACGCAGCAAGGCCAGTTCGCGCCGCGGCGCGTCGAAGATCGCTTCCGCCGATCCAAAGTGTTCGAGGAGGCGAGACGTCACGCGTGGCCCTACACCGGGAGTCATGTTGAGGGCGATCCAGTCCTTCATAAGTGAGCAGTAAGCGGTGAGCAGTGAGCAGAATTCAATCTGCCGAAAACTCGTCCGGTCGCTGCTTATGAGGGCAAGGAAATAACACTTCGACAAAGAACCGTCAAGCAAGTCTCATTAGCAAGTTTTGTATCAACGAATGGAAGTCGGCAAGCAAGATCATGGCAGGAACAAGCAAGCGTTTTTCCTGCCTACTGCTTCCTGCCTTTACCCCGTGAGATACAACCTTCAAGCTGTGCTGAAGCCAAAGTATTTATCTCACGGGGTGAACTGCCTACTTTCTTGGTTGGCGGAGGCGTGTAGGAATCGAACCTACCTGAGCCTGCTCTCGCAGTCTCACTAACGGTTTTGAAGACCGCGCCATTCACCAGAACAGATGCGCCTCCACGCTTTAAGAGCCAGAGGTCAAAAACCCTACGCGCCGCGACTCCGGCCTGTCAAGCGTTGTCTATTCGGTTGAACGCTGATGGAGATTCCGCCTATGTGTGTTATACACAGACAGATCTCATTTCGAGTGATTAACTGAGCCTTTTCAGGAGGACCTGATGAAGCTATTAACCCTGGTTTTATTCTGCAGTCTGATAGTTGCTGTCTCCAGCAGGTCAGCAACCGCCCAACACGCGACCTCACCTTCTCCGGCGGCCCGATCTCCTGAAGTTGTCCTTAAAGAGTTCTACAAGTGGTATATCTATGCCATCAACCATTACAAGAAAGCCACTGCTCCTTTCGAGGGGGGAATGGCAACTCTGAAGAAGTACGTTACTCTGAGGTACATTCGGGCAACGGAGAGAAACGAAAAACTGCCGGAGGGGGAGGGCTGGGACGCAGATTATTTCCTGCTGGACCAGGACACCAGTGGTTTTTCGGAGAAGAATATCTCTGTATCAAAGGTCGTGATCAAAGGCACAACAGCCACGGCAATTGTCAATTGCGGGAATACTCTAAAGGTCAGCCTCATACAAGAAGCCGGCGTCTGGAAGATTGATAAAGTGAAAAACGACCGCGGCGACGGCCTAGTGAAATAGAGCTCATCAGGCGCGCTCCTGCCGCCACCCCCGTCAGCAGTTAGAAAGGCTCTCCGACGGTCTTTGAAAGACTGGTACCGTCTTTGTAATTGAGGAATCGAACATGAACAAAAGCAAACTGGCGGTCAGCCGTTGTGGATTCTTGATCCTGGTGGCCATTGTCTCGTGTGCGCCGGCGTTGGCGCAGCACACGGACGACAGTCTCGGCGGTACTTTCAACACTCCGGCCGGCGCGACGATCACAAAAACCATCATGGATCGAATCGCGCGCCGCAATCGGGAGCGGAGGCTCGCGGCCAGGCGTTCCGGCGCGAACTCAACCGGGCGCACGTCGTCATCTGGCCCGGCGCAACCGGCCGCGAAACTCAACGAAGCGTCCGTGCTCTTTCGCCCGACAGGTACGCAGCTCAAAACGCGCGAAATAGCGAATGTGATTGACGCGGGAAACCCGCAGGTGTTTAAGCTGCTGACAGTTCTGCTGGAGGAATTCGACAAGGGAGCAAGAGCAGCAGGCCACCCTAACGACCTGGCGCTCGCCATGAGTTTCTTCTTAGCCACAAACGCCAGTATCTATCACGACGCTGGTGAGCCGTCGGACCCGCAGATGGTTGAATTGCGCGACACGATCGCCGAGGCGCTCGTTGAAGGCAACGCTTTGAGCAACATGGGCGACCGTAAGAAGCAGGAGATGTATGAAGCCCTCGTGCTCTTCACCGGGTTAGCACTCGCCACTTATCAGGAAGGAAAGCGAGGCGGCAATGCCGAAACCGTGAAAGCCAGCCAGAAACTTGCCGGGCAGAATTTACTGGCCGTCATGAGTATCTCGCCAGATAAGATCACCTTTACCGATCAGGCGGGGCTGAACATCGAAGCAGAACCTGCCGCTGCTATCGCGACTGCCCCGCAATCTTCTCTGGAGCCAACTGGTCCTCAGAATGCTCCTGCGGCAACTATCAGCGCGGGTAAATTGGTCATTGAGTTTGAAGGAAACGAGGTTCGCGCCAATCAGATGTACGGGGGAAAAAGAATTCGCGTCAACGGCACGGTAAATTCGATTGACATTCTGAAAGACGGCCGAATTACCCTGACCTTTGTTTCCCCGGCGATGGGTTACGCTAATACGCGATGCTATTTCAACAAGTCACAAAGCTCCCGGTTAGCTGAATTAAAGGGCGGTCAAGAGGCGATTGTTGAAGGAACCGTGCGCGGACTTGATGGTCGAAGGTTTTACGTTGAGTTGGAAGACTGCATCGTTCCTTAGACCGTTGGCTCAGGTAATGATCATTTCGAGGAGAATGCTGGCATGGCCAATAGAAAGATCCACCGAGTTGATGGAAAGAGACAGAAGTGATTCAACCGGGAAGCAGCATCGATCTAATCCGCAGCGAGCCCCAACAGCGTTCGGTGCTGCCCTAATTTCAGTTTTCTCTGCGGCCCTCTGCGCCAACATCTGGGCTCTCTGCGGTTAATGTCTTTGGCTTGGGCAATTAACCGCCGAGAAGAATCAGAGGTCTTCGCAGAGGACGCAGAGAACGACTTGAATTAGGGCACTACCCTCCGTTCCGCCCCCTTGACCCGAAAGTGCCCTTCCGCTTATGCTAACGTCCCGAACGAACGTTCGAACGGCACTCAAAAAAAAGACGCCGCCGGCACTTGCTTCAGCATGATCAACTTTCAAACTTCGCCCGAACAATACAAACACTGGAAGCTCTCGGTAGCCGGGGTGGTCGCCACGCTCTCGATGGACGTGCAGGAAGACCAAACGCTCGCCGATGGGTACAAACTCAAGCTTAATTCTTACGACCTCGGCGTGGATATTGAACTCGCCGACGCGATCCAACGGATCAGGTTCGAGCACCCGGAAGTCCGAGCCGTCGTGGTCACTAGTCTGAAGCCGCGTATCTTCTGCGCCGGCGCGAATATCTACATGCTGGGCACGTCGTCGCATGCGTTCAAAGTCAACTTCTGCAAGTTTACGAATGAGACGCGCTGTGCGATGGAAGATGATTCGCGCCACTCAGGCCGGCGCTATATCGCAGCGCTGAATGGCACGGCGTCAGGTGGCGGATACGAACTCGCAATCGCTTGCGATGAAATTTATTTGGTTGACGATGGCAACTCGGCCGTCTCCCTTCCCGAAGTCCCACTGCTTGGCGTGCTGCCCGGCACGGGCGGTCTGACGAGACTTGTCGATAAACGAAAAGTGCGTCGTGATCGTGCCGACGTATTCTCAACGCTCGCCGAAGGATTGAAAGGCAAGCGCGCGAAAGAGTGGGGACTAATCAACGATTCGTTTCCCACGAGCAAGTTTCAGGAATCGATCGAAGCGCGCGTGACGCAAGTTGCTAACTTGCGTTCCGATGGAAACGCGCAAGTTAACATCTTGCGCTACAACGGCATCAAGTTGAATGCGCTCGCGGTTGAAGCAACTGCTGACAGTCGCAACTACAAGTACGTGAGTCTGAAACTCAATCGCGACAAACGTTACGTTGACTTGACTGTGCGTGGTCCAGAGGCTGGTTTACCCACGACGCTGGAAGAAATCGAGACGCTCGGCGAGGCGTACTGGCCTTTGGCTGCCTATCGACAACTGGACGATGCGCTGCTGCATCTGCGGGTAAACGAGCCTGAGATTGGTTTGGTTTGCCTGCGAACTGAAGGCAGCATCGATAACTTACTGGCCCTTGATAAGACGCTCGCGGCGAATCGCGAACACTGGTTGATTCGCGAGATCATCCTGCACATGGCGCGCGTGCTGCGCCGGCTTGATCTTACGGCGAAGAGCTTCTTTGCGATTATCGAACCCGGCAGTTGCTTTGCGGGCAACCTGCTCGAACTTGTGCTGGCCTCGGACCGCGCTTACATGCTGAACGATCCGGATCAGAAAGTTGAGATCGCAACGAGTGGACTCAACGCCGGCGCCTTCCTGATGAGCAACGGATTGGCCCGGGTGCAATCGCGCTTTCTGGCTGAAGCGGACAAAGTTGATGAAGTGCTCGGCCACGAAGGTCCGTTCGACACCGCAGCAGGGGACGCCGCCGGACTGATCACGTTTGCGCCCGATGATCTGGATTGGGAGGACGAAATTCGGGTGGCGATAGAAGAAAGAACGTCGTTGTCGCCGGACGCTTTGACGGGCATGGAAGCGTCTCTGAGATTCGCTGGGCCGGAATCGATGGACACGAAAATCTTCGGACGTCTGACCGCGTGGCAGAACTGGATCTTTCAAAGACCGAATGCGGTCGGTCCCCAGGGCGCGTTGACCAATTACGGTAAGCCGACGCAGTCGCAGTTTGATTACAAGAGGACTTAGAACGCGAGAAACTGCGTGACCGGCTTGTCACGCGACTTCAGGGCCAGATACCCAATCAGACAACTCTGCATCATGGAGTAATTATGGAGATGAATCGATGAGGTATGTAGCGCTTCTCGGACTATTGGCTTGCATGGCATCACTATCGGTCGGACAAACGCCAGCCGCCCCGGCAGCAAAACAGCAATGCAGTTTGAGCCTCGGGCAATCTCCCGAAATTCGCGGAGTCCGGCTCGGTATGACCGCTGACAAACTGTTAGTCGCATTTCCTGAAATAGACAACCGCACGTCGATCGAACGAGCCGTTCAGGAATCCAAGCGGACCTATTCCTACGGTGCCGGGACGTTCAGTCTGAATCAAGACCCGGGCGCGGCCAATCCAAAGTTTACAGGTGTCAGTAGGATCGGCGTTGAAATCCTGGATGAGCGCGTGACGTCATTCTACGTCGCTTACACAGGTCCTGAATGGAAGAACGTCGAGCAGTTCATCGCGAGACTGTCGGAAGCCTTCAAGCTCCCGGGTGCTGATTCCTGGACGCCAGAACCTGGTGATTCAAACAGATCGTTGGAGTGTAATGGTTTCGTGATCGACGTACATGCTGGGGGCTACAATAGCGTGCGGGTGAGAGTTCCTTCGGCAACCCGGATTGTGGAAGACCGCCGTGAGGCAGTGAAAGAGAAAGCGCGGGTGGCCTTCAAGCCATAGTGAGACGTGAACGGTCGCCCAGCAGAGTGGCTTTCCATTCCGGCTTGTTCTGTTTTTGTGCGGATGGAACCGTTATTTGGGGAAGATTGATAAATCATGAATCTCTACGATCGCATTCCTAACAACGTAAATCTTTCGGAAGATAAGCGTCTGCACCGCGCTTTGGAGCTGTGGCTGCCGAACTATCTCAACTGGTGGCACGACATGGGACCGGAAGGATTTCAGGACAAAGACGTTTGGCTGCGCACCGCGATCGATGTCGGATCCGAAGGCTGGGCGCATTTCGATTACGTGAAGATGCCGGATTATCGTTGGGGCATTTTTCTTGAGCCGGCGCAGGCCGATGCGAAGGTCGGCTTTGGCGATAACTTCGGAGCGCCGGCGTATCAGGAAGTGCCGGGAGAGTTTCGCAACTCCCTTCGGCGGATCATCGTCACGCAGGGCGACACTGAACCGGCTTCGGTTGAACAGCAGAGACTGCTCGGTCACACCTGTCCTTCACTCTACGACATGCGCAATCTGTTTCAGGTGAATGTCGAAGAAGGCCGTCACCTCTGGGCCATGGTTTATCTGCTGCAGGCTTACTTCGGGCGCGATGGCCGCGATGAAGCCGATGAGTTGCTGGCGCGCCGCAGCGGCAATCCCGATAAACCGCGCATCCTCGAAGCATTCAATCAGCCGTGCGATGACTGGCTCAACTTTTATTGTTTCACGATGTTTACCGATCGCGATGGCAAGTATCAGCTCTCGGCCCTGGCCGAATCAGGATTCGAGCCGCTGGCCCGCACCTGCCGCTTCATGTTGACCGAAGAAGCGCACCACATGTTTGTCGGCGACACGGGTCTGAGCCGAGTGGTCCGCCGCACGGCGCAGTTGATGAAACAGAACGAAGATGTCCGCGAGGTGGGCGGCATTCCGCTCGAGATCATCCAGAAGTACATCAACTTCTGGTTCAGCTATTCCCTCGATCTTTTTGGCGGTGAGATTAGCTCGAACTCGGCGGACTTCTTTGCCGCTGGATTGAAGGGACGGTTCAAAGAGCAGGAGCAGTACACGGATCACATCGCCGCTGAAGGTTCGTTTACGATGCAGGTTGTCGAATCTGGAAACCTGGTTCCGCGCGAAGTGCCTTTGCGAAATGCTCTGAACGAAGTGCTGCGCGGTGAGTATGGGCGGGATTGCGAGAAAGGCCTGGCGCGCTGGAACAAGGCTTTGGCTGATGAGGGCGTAGTGGCACCGACTTCAGTCGGTGAAGGCGATCACAGACTAAGGTCTGTGCCACTGCTGTACCTTCCGAACATCCGTTTCCATCGTCATGTCGGTGAATACTCCAGTCATCATTTCGACACGGAAGGCAACCTGATCCCCCGGGAAGAATTCGAGCAGCACAAAAACTCGTGGCTGCCGTCAATGGAGGACCGCGAATATGTGCGCAGCCTGATGCACCCGGTAACCGAGCCCGGCAAGATCGCCAACTGGATTGCGCCGCCGTCATCGGGAATTAAAGGGAAGCCGTTCGAGTTTGAATATGTAAGACTTTGAATTTTGAATTTTGAATTTCGGATTGCGAAATTCGAATTTCTTTTGAATCGCGGTGAACAATAAGATGGCGGAACCTGGTCAAGTTACGGTGTCTCAAAATTCGAAATCCGCAATCCGAAATTCGAAATCGGCTCGCTCTCGTTACGATCAAAAGCTGGAACTGATCCTGCGCACCTCCGCGCGCATCTTTGCCGAAAAGAGTTATCACTCGACATCGATGCGCGACATCTCGCGCGAGACGGGTGTCAGCCTTGCCGGCCTTTATCATTACTGCAAATCAAAAGAGGAGTTGCTCTTCCTCATTCAGGATCATTGTTTTGGCCGGGTGCTGGAAAGGCTCGAAGAGCGCATCAAGGCGATCGAGGATCCCCTGGAAAAGCTGCGCATCTTTGTCGACAATCATCTTTCGTTCTTTGCGGCGAATATGGCCGAGATGAAGGTCTTGTCGCACGAAGCAGAGTCGCTCGCCGGCGACTTGCACGAACACATCTCGGCCCGGAAGCGGCAATACACGCGTACGGCCCGGAAAATACTTTCCGAAGTACAGCAAGCCGCAATCAATGGTTCCGGGCGAGCCCGGCGGAAAAATGGTCATCGTGAAAGGGCAGCCAAACCCATCGATCTGACGGTAGCGACTTACGCGTTGTTCGGCATGATGAATTGGATCTATAACTGGTACGATCCGCGCGGAAAGTTGTCAGTCAGCCAACTGGTGGATAATATTACGCGTCTGTTCCTGGCAGGTTTTTTTTCGCAGGCAGAGCAGGCCCTGGTGCAGAGAGGTTCCGAACAAGCCGAAAAGGTGAGCATCTGGCGGACTGCTTGACGCCGGATCAATTACTAACTCGATGGCAACTCAATTTCCTATGACAGATCCAAAACGCGATCTCGTAGACTATCGTGTCGACGAAGGAGTGGCGCTGCTGACGCTTAACGATCCGCCGGCGAACACTTACTCTTACGAGATGATGCGCCAACTCGACGCGCGTGTCCTGGAAGCGCGCATGGACGAGAGCGCGCAAGTCATCGTGGTGACCGGCAGTGGCGAGAAGTTCTTTTGCGCCGGGGCCGATATCACTATGCTCGCCAAGGTCACGCCTGAATTCAAGTATTATTTCTGTCTGCACGCGAACGAAACGCTCTTGCGTTTCGAGCAGACACCCAAACTGGTCATCGCCGCGATCAACGGTCACTGTGTCGGCGGTGGTTTGGAAGTAGCTCTGGCCGCCGATATTCGCATCGCGCGCCGCAACGCCGGCAAAATGGGTTTGCCTGAAGTTTCGCTCGGGGTGTTGCCGGGCACGGGCGGCACGCAGCGTCTGGCGCGCTTGGTGGGCAAGTCACGAGCAATCGAGTTGATGGCCACCGGAGAGTTGTTTAGTTTCGAGCGGGGAGAGGAACTTGGTCTCGTCAATCAGATCTATGACGGCGAGACCGGCGAGCAGTTTCTGGCGCAAGCCATGACTTACGCCCGTCAGTTCACGACACCGAACAAGGCCTCGCGGGCGGTTGGCCGCATCAAACGCGCCGTGCAGACCGGCGCTGAGATTCCCTTCGAATCAGCCCTGGCCCTGGAGCGCGAGTTACAGCAGCAACTGTTTCAATCCGAAGACGCTAAAGAAGGCTTGGACGCATACGTCAACAAGCGCAAACCCGAGTTCAAAGGGAGGTAGGTTTGGAGTGCGGTGGCAAGCGCAGCGCGACACCGCTTTGGTTTAGGTAGTCGTAATCTCGCAATGGAAGATCCAAAGCGCCGTCGCCGCTTCGCTTTGCCGGCGCACTCCATAATCGCTACGCTTGCCACCGCACTCCAAAGTTATGTCAGACGATTTAATTAAAATCACCGAAGCCAACGGCATCGTTACGATCACACTTAACCGGCCCGATCGTCTTAACGCCCTGGTTGGTCACATGCGGCGAGATCTCGCCGAGGCTCTGGAAGAAGCGGGCAGCGATCCGGAGGTGCGGGTGGTGGTGATAAACGGCGAGGGGCGGGCCTTCTGTGCCGGCGGTGACGTGCAATTCATGGCCGAACTGGTCGAGCGAAACGACTCGGAAGAATTCGCGCGCCTCCTGGGCGCGGCGCGCCGGGTAGTACTGGCAATTCGGCAAATGACAAAGCCGGCAATCGCTTCGATCGAAGGGCCGGCATCCGGAGCTGGGTTCAATCTGGCGCTCTCCTGCGATCTGCGAATCGCGTCACGCACGGCGACGTTCAGCCAGTCGTTCGTGAAGCTCGGCTTTCTTCCCGATTGGGGCGGAACATATTTTCTGCCGCGCATGGTTACCTCGAACATCGCCTGCGAACTGTTCTTTCTCGGAGACACGATCGACGCGAACGAGGCTTTCCGTCTCGGCTTAATCAATCGCGTCGTTGCTCCTGAGGAACTGGAAGCGGAAACGCAAAAACTGGCGGAACGCCTGCGCGATGGGCCGGCAGTATCGATCGCGGCAGCGAAACATGCCGTTTACGCGAGCGAGCACGATAGCCTGGAACAAATGCTGCAATACGAAGTCGAGGCCCAGGTGCGTTGTTTTGAATCCGAGGATGGCCGCGAAGGCGTGCGCGCATTCCTTGAGAAGCGACCGCCGCGATTTACCGGAAGATAAGCCACGGAGGCGCAGAGCCAGCGAGTAAACCAGGTAGTCTGCGTCTGGCCGTTAAGTTCCCGCCATTTGACCAATGGGCCTAACTCAACCAAACTGTTTTGTCTTTCTCAGTGTCTCTGGGCCTCTGTGGCAATTTGAATAATCGAATGAAACTGGCCAATAAACTCGCATTCATCACCGGTGGTGGCCGCGGCATCGGCCGCGCCATCGCGTTTGCGTTTGCGCGTGAAGGTGCGTCGGTCGCGTTGGCGGCGCGCACGCGCGCACAAGTCGACAGCGTGGCGAACGAAATTGCCAGCGAGTTCGGCGTTGAGACACTAGCGCTTGAATGCGACGTTGCTGATGCCGAGAATGTTGGACGCGCGTTCGCGCGAGCGAGTGAACAGTTTGGTGGCGGACCTGACATACTCGTAAACAATGCCGGCATCGCAGAGACTGCGCCTTTCACAAAAACCGACGAAGCGATGTGGCAACGTCATCTCGCAGTGAATCTGACGGGCACGTTTCACTGTACGAGCGCGGCGCTGCCGGAAATGCTCGAACGTGGCTGGGGCCGCATCATCAATATTGCTTCAATCGCGGGCAAAACCGGCGCGCCGTACATCTCGGCATATGCGGCGTCAAAGCACGGCGTGCTCGGTTTGACGCGATCGCTGGCGCTTGAAGTCGGCGCAAACGGGATCACGGTAAACGCGATTTGTCCGGGCTATGTCGATACTGAAATGACTTCACGAGGCATCGCCAACATCGTGGCGAAAACCGGCAAGTCGGCCGACGATGCGCTCTCCACACTCAAGCGGGCGAGCCCGCAGAATCGCCTGGTGACCGCGGCAGAAGTTGCCGCGCTGGCTTTGTTGCTGGCTTCAGAAGAAGGCCGTGGCATTAATGGGCAGGCGATCAATGTGGATGGCGGGACGGTGCTGTTCTGATTTGGAGTGCGCCGACCTGTCGGCGCTTTTCCTAAACCAGCCTGACGAGAAAGAAAAGCGGCGACAGGTCGCCGCACTCCAAAATTAATGATCGAAAACCTGGGCAACCTTGAACGCACGCACTCGTGCGGCGCTTTGCGCAAAGAAGACGTCGGCCAGCGGGTGACGTTAATGGGCTGGTGCGCTAAGCGGCGCGACTTTGGTCCGCTCACTTTCATCGACCTGCGTGATCGAGACGGCATCACTCAGATCGTGGTGAACCAGGAAAACGCGGCCGAAGCCCATGCGAAAGCCAAAGAAGTACGCGGCGAATACGTGCTGGCTGTAACTGGTGAAGTTGCACTGCGCGATGAAGGCGCGCGCAATCCGAAGCACGCCACCGGAGATGTCGAGGTCCAGGCCAGGGACCTCGTAATTCTCAACGACGCGCGCACGCTTCCCTTCCAACTCGATGCTCCAGCGACCGAAGCCCTGGCGGCCGAAGAGCTGCGCTTGAAATATCGTTATCTCGATTTGCGCCGGCCACAGCTACAGGGGAATTTGCGCTTGCGGCATCGCCTGCTGCTGGAAATCAATCGCTACATGGACGAGCACGGCTTTACGCAGATCGAAACTCCTAATCTAATTAAATCTACACCCGAAGGCGCGCGTGACTACATCGTGCCGTCGAGAGTGCAGCCGGGAAGATTTTTTGCTCTGCCGCAATCACCGCAGATTTTCAAACAGATTTGCATGATTGCGGGTCTCGACAAGTACTACCAGATCGCGCGCTGCTTTCGTGACGAAGACCTGCGTGCCGACCGCCAGCCTGAGTTTTCGCAACTCGATATCGAGATGAGTTTTGCTACTCCCGATCAGATTTTCACGCTGGTCGAAGGTCTTTTTGCGCGCGTATTCAAACTAATTGGTGTTGACCTGCCCACTCCGTTTCCGCGATTCACCTTTGCGGAAGTAATGCAGCGCTTTGGTTCCGACAAACCAGACATGCGCATTGAAGGCATGGAACTGAAGGACCTGGCGCCGGCTTTGACGGAAACAACTTTCGCGCCGTTTGCGGGCGCGCTCGGCGCGGGCGGACAGGTTAAGGGCATGGCGGTGCGGGGCGGCGCCGCGATGTCGCGCAAGACACTGGACGAGTTGCAGGAATTTGCCAGGCGTTACGGCGCCGGCGCGCTGGCCTGGATCAAGCTGGGTGACGAACTCTCGTCGTCGCTGTTGAAAGCGTTGGGTACTGAAACCGTCGCGAGCATGGCTGAAGCCGCCGGGACCGCGAAGGGCGATGCGGTCCTGATCGTTGCGGGCAAACCGAGCGTCGTGGCCGCGAGTCTCGGAGCGCTGCGTAACGAAGTCGCGCGCCGCGAGGAATTGATTCGCGAAGGCGTGTATGCGCCGTTGTGGGTCACTGAGTTTCCGATGTTCGAGTTCCATGAAGATGATGGTCGCTATTATTCGATGCATCATCCTTTTACTTCTCCGTTGGATGAAGATGTACCTGCGCTCGAACGCGCCGTGAACGGAGAAGCTCAACTGTTTGCCGGGCTCCGCGCGAAAGCCTATGACGCGGTTATCAACGGTGTCGAAGTCGCCGGCGGCTCGATCAGAATTCATCGTCGCGACGTGCAAGCCATCGTTTTCAAAGCGCTCGGCATGAGCGAAGAGACGGCGCGGGCGCGCTTTGGTTTCTTCCTTGATGCGCTGGGCTATGGCACACCACCGCATGGCGGAATCGCTTCGGGTATCGAGCGCACGCTGATGGTGCTCGTGCCCACAGAAAATATTCGCGACGTGATGGCTTTTCCCAAAACTGCTTCGGCGCAGGACTTGATGATCGACGCCCCCGGCGAAGTCGATCAGAAACAGTTGGCAGAGCTGCATCTGAAGATTGTGAGAGACTAGATGGATCTGCAACTCTCTTCCGATGTGCGGAAAGGCTTGGCTTCGTCCCGTTAGGGACGAGATATTTATAGAACTCGACATACAATCCAACCGAGCTCCGTTAGGAGCGCAATAACGTAATCTCGCTCCTGACGATCTTGTCAATTTATTTTCGGACGGTTTCTATAGACATTTCGCTCCTAACGGAGCGAAGGCAAAGGGGGCCTTAGGCACGTCAAATGGCGAAGCCGATCTCTTGGCAAACATGATCCTTTCCCTGCCGCGTGTTTTGCTTAACCAGATCGTTTCGCATGCCCTTGAGTGTGCCCCTCATGAATGCTGCGGCTTAGTCGGCGGCATTGGCGAACGCGCACAAACGATCTATCGCATGCGGAACGCTGCGGCCGATCCACTCGTCACGTACGAAGCAGCCCCGGAAGATCTATTTGCCGCCCAACGCTGGATGCGCGAACGCGGCGAGCAACTGCTCGCCATCTATCACTCACACCCACGCGCGGTCATCCCCGAGCCCTCGGCCACGGATGTGCGGCTTGCCTACTACCCATCAGCGGTTTACTTTATTGTAGGGCTCGGTGGTGAACAGCCAAATCTACGCGCGTTTCGCATTTCGGAGGGCGAGAGACGCTGGGAACCGACGGAGTATGAAGTTCTGGCCGACTATCACTGAAACAGAATTACCGGGGCTCTCGTAGAGATCTTTAGATGGAGCCAAAACGCACCAAGTACGACACGAATCCACTCGACGGAAAAGTCGCGGACCGCGCGGACAAATCGTTCGAATCGCATCCAGGTCCGCCGACGGAAGAAGTGCGCGGCGGGCCTACGCAGGATATCGGCCGGACTGAAAATGAAGCCGCTCGCGCTCACCCCGAAAGCGAATCGCCAACGCGCCGGATAGATGAAAATTTTGGCAAGTCTTATCCATCGATCTTTGTTCCGCCCCAAAACGTCTATCAAACTCAGTCGCGCCCATCGGCGACCTACCAGCCGCCGCGCGCGACTGACGCAAGTATTTATCAGCCTCCACCAGGACCGCCTCCCAACATCTATCAGCCGCCGCCGCTGCCGATTCATCTGCGATCGACATCGCACACTGTTGCAGGTCTCGGGATTCCCGAAAGGTGGGCGAATCTACTGCCATACATCCCGGGACACATCGGGGCCGTGGCGTCGGTAGTTGAACTCCTGCTGGTTCCGCGCACTGAAACCCGCGCGCGTTTTCATGCTGCGCAGGGATTGGCCCTGCAGCTGGCGATCTTGATTTTCACCGGCGTCTTTGGTTTTGTGCATTTGATTTCCGGGAACGGGTTCGGCTCAGGAATCTTTGGCGCGGCCTCGACGATCTTTCTAATTGTCTCGATGGTTCGCGTCTGGAAGGGAAAGCCTCATCACATTGCTCCCCTGGACGAAGCAACTAAGTGGCTGGATGAAAAGATCAAGCCTCGGAAGTAAGCGCTGCGCAGAATCAGGGGAATGAACCATATCGGTATTCGAATGAACGGAATTGGAGCATCAGCGACCTGCGCCGGTACACCCTGAACAATGCGCACGGGAACTGGTATTTACCGGGCGCTCATGCTCAAGGCACGCCAATGGGGCCTTGCCGGAACGCCTTCAAAAAATAACATCCGCCGGCTCAGTCTCCTTATTCCCGTGGCACTGGGTTTGATTAGCAGGTACGGGGCAAACGCATTCCGCTTATTATCATCAGATGTGGGGACCCGGACGTTTGCGAAGTGTTTGAGAGGAGTATACGAGAATGAATAGACCCAATTATCGCAGCGCGAACAAGTGGCTGGCGTGGCTGATGGCCCTGGCGATTGTGTCAGTGCCGCTGGCGGTTTTCGCGCAGACGAAGATCGTTTACCACAATAACAAATTCAAACCGACGGATGATGTAAAACTGGGCCGGCAGGCGGCGGCTGAAGCTGAAAAGCAATTTCCGCTCCTGCGCGACGCGGAAGTTAATGACTATGTCGAAAGAGTTGGCCAGCACCTGGTGGCGTCGATCCCGCCGGAGTTTCAGCACCCCGAGTTTCGCTATTACTTCAAAGTAATCAACGCCAGAGACATCAATGCCTTTGCCTTACCGGGTGGCCCAATGTACGTCGATCGCGGCATGATCGAAGCCGCGCACACCGAAGGCGAAATGGCGGGCGTCATGGCCCATGAGTTGAGTCACGTCGCCCTGCGCCACGGGACGGCGCAAGCGACGAAGGCCCAGAAGTATCAAGTGGGCGCCGGCATTGCGGGCATTCTGGGAACGATTCTGGGTGGGCCCGCACTCGGGCAAGTTGCTCAAGCTCCCTTTGGTGTCTACTTCCTGAAGTACAGTCGCGAGTACGAAACCGAAGCCGATCTTCTCGGCGCGCGGATCATGGCGAACGCGGGCTATGACCCGCGGGATCTCGCCAACATGTTCCGCACGATCGAACAACAGGGCGGCGGCGGTGGCGGCTTCCTCAGCGATCACCCTAGTCCGGAAAATCGCTATGCCCGCATCAACCAGGAAGCACAGTATCTTCATGTGAACAATACCATCCGGGACAGCCGCGAATTTCTCGCCATTAAAGAACGTCTGCGCGGTTATCCTCGTGCCCAATCCATGGCCGAGATTGCGCAGAGTAGCCGGCGTTATCCAAACCAGGGGAATAATTATCCCAACGGCGATCCTGCTAACTATCCGTCTCCGACACAGGGTCGCATAGAGTACCCGTCGACACGTTTGCGTAACTATACAGCGCTCGGAGTGGTGAGCCTCAGCGCTCCAGATAACTGGCGTGAGACTTCAGAGCAAGGATCCGTTTGGTTTGCGCCAAACGGTGGTTACGGCTCGAGCAATGGCCAGGCAGTCTACACCCACGGGGTGAATATCGGCATCGCCCAAACGAACAGCCGCAACCTGCAACAGGCCACCAACGAATTCTTGAACGGCTTGCAGCAGGGCAGCGGGAACCTGCGCGCGCGCAGTGGCTATCAACGCACCTCCGTAGCGGGCCGCAATGGGTTATCGATTAGTTTGAGCAACACCAATGAAGCGACCGGGCGTCCGGAGGTGGTCAACTTAGTCACCACCTTAATGCAGAATGGTGAGTTGCTGTACATAATCACGGTCGCTCCGGACAGCGATTACTACAATTATCAGAGTACTTTTCAGAGCATTCTGCGTTCAGTGCAGTTGCACGACTGAGGAAGGTCTCGCCTTGACACTAGCTTTCCCCCTCCCTATAGTCTCTAACTTCGCGCTCGCTGCAGTGTGCAAGCGTCAGAGTTCGAAGTTTACGGAGATTTTGAATGCCTAATCATAAGTCAGCAGAAAAGCGCGTGCGCCAAAGTGAGCGCCGTCGCCTTATTAATCGCAACAATCGCACAAAGTTGCGCACCTCGATCAAAAAACTTCGCAGCGCCCTCGAGGGCGGAGACGGGAAGGCGGCCAGTGGGCTGCTACCCATAACTGTTTCCGAGATCGACAGAGCCGTAAAGAAAGGCGCGCTGCATCGCAACGCCGCCGCGCGGCACAAATCACGTTTGACGGTTCGAGTTACTCAAGCCAACGCAAAGTAAGTTGGCTGCGGAACTGCTCGCGTTTCGGGGCGGTCACAAATATTCTTAAGTTGAGGCGGATCGTTACTCGGTCCGCCTTAATTTTTTTGGCTGGGCGGCTTGGTGAGAGGTTAGCCGGCGATGCGAGACCAAAAGCGATCCACTCAGCCACACGAAACAACGCGAAACACAGGATTTGGTTCGAGTTATTTCGGGTGAGTCCGTGGATCGCCTTTCTGTTGTCATCAGCCCTAACTCATCAACTCGCAGACGAGCATTTCGACTTGCATACGCGGCGTTGCTTTGGAAGTCTTGATCGCCAGGTCGGCTTCCGCGATGCGCTGAATCCTGCGCGCCACGGTTCGGAAATCGGATTTGTTAAGCATCGAGAGGTACGCGCCCTGCTTGAAAGGCGGCATGCGGACTTCCTTGAAAATGTCAGCCGGAGAAGCTCCCTGCGACAGGAGTGCTTTCGCCAGCGCCATGCGCCGGTACGTGCCGGCAATCAAACCGATCAGCATGACCGGCTCGACTCGGTCGTCCAGCAAGTCCCGCAGTGTCTTGAGCGCAGCCCGGCGATTGCCCGCGATGATATGATCGCTCAGCTCCCAATTCATGTGTTCCCGAGAACGACTGACCAACTCATCAACTAACTCGGCGGTGATCCGACGCGAGGGCAGGGCGGCCGCGGCCAGCTTGTTCAGTTCGTTCGTCAACATGTGCAGGTCGCTGGTGATGATCTCAAGAATGCGCTGCAGGGCCTGTGGTTCAATTTCAACCTGCTGTTTCTTCAGGTGGAACCTGATCCAGGACTGAAGTTCGTTCGTTTTCAGCGGCTGAAACTCAAAAGCCGCGCTCGCCATCAGCGACTTTGCCAGCTTCTTGCGCTTGTCGAGGTCCTCAGTGGCGAAAATAACAACCGAAGTCTCAACCGGCCGATCGAGATACTTGATCAGCACCTCTTCGTCGGTTTCCCGGAGCTTGTTGAAATTCCTGATGCGCACCACGCGACGGCTCGACATCATGGGCAGCTGTTCCGCGATCGCGACGGCTGAGCGCACATCGTCGGTCAACAGGTTGAATGACGATTCGTTGAATTCGCGCAGCAGCGAGCCATCGAGCGCTTCATCAGCGATCGCGCGCGCGGCTTCGTCGCGGAGATAGGCCTCTGGGCCGAAAAGGAAATAGACGGGAGCGATCGTGCCCTGCTTCAGCGATTGAGTGAGATCCTTTGGCGACTTAACGGGCATGTTGTTTTGATTTGGAGTGCGCCGGCAACGACGGCGCTTTGGATTGTTGGCGGCCGATCTAAAGCGGCGTCGCGCTTCGCTTTGCCGCCGCACTCCAAAGATTTATTTGTCTTCCTTAACTCCGAACCCATTAATCAAAGTCGAAACGACCGATTCGGCAAAGCTGCGCGCCATCCGTTGCACTGCCGGGTCTTCTTCGTTAAAGAAGTTGCGCGGGTCATTGGCGAATTCGAACTCGCCACGAAAAACAAAATTCTGATTGTCATAGAGCACGCGGTTGTCGTGCTGATCGCGCACGGTCACCGCCGCCGTGATAGTGACTTCAAAGATGCGGGCACGGCCTTTGTCATCCAACAAGACCCCTGAGAAACCAAAGCTCTTGACCACCCCGTCAATCACCGCGTCGGCGCCTTCGCGCTCGCTTTGCACGCGCAGTCCGTGACCGCGGTGAATCAGCTCGTTCATCACGGCCTCGGTAAAGCGATGCTCGATCTTGAAGCGCAGCGCGTTGTTCTGAAAGGCCGGCACCGCGACGGTCTTGATATACGAAGGTAGTTGGCTCTTCGTCACCGGCTTGTAGCATTCGGTAAAGCCGGAAACGATTAGCAGGAGGACGGGTAGTGAAAGCAAACGTAGAATTCGGAACATCAAAGCTTTCTCTTTCTCAGAAACAATGCTGGATGTTTGCTCAACCAGAGTCCTGATATTCGGTCTGCGATCTTAGAAAGTCTATTCGAGGCAGAACAAGTTTAGCATTTTCAGCCGCGTTCACGCGGCTTTCCCGAAGAGTTCCCAGCCCGCTTCAGCGGGCTTCTCGATTATGCTTGAAGCGCCACCCAAAGCACGCTGAGGCGCGCTATTGAATTGATACGCCGCCTCCCAGCGCTCAAAGCGCTGGGCTGGAAACGCTGTGGCGAAAGCCGTCTGAGGCCGGCTCAACCGCCCGGCAGTCTTTTCAAATATGCTCGCTGGATCCGGCGGACCATTCGAGCTTCGCGATTGTCGCGCAAGGCGGGCGTGGTCGCAAGCTATCGCAGACAAATACTCTTGATAACGAACTAAAACACGGTATTATGACTTGCCAGAGTTCATCTCATCGTCATCCTGGAAATCAGGGAGGTGACACAACGAGGAGCAAAACCGTGGGCACCCCAATACCAATTGGCCCGAGCCTGTCGCGCATCGGCCAAATCTTCGTCAACGTGCATGACCTCGATCGGGCGATCGCTTTCTATCGCGACGTGTTGGGAATGAAGTTTTTGTTTGAGGCACCGCCAAACATGGCCTTCTTCGATTGTGGCGGCATCCGTCTGATGTTGGGCGTGCCGGACCGGCCCGAACTGGATCATCCAGCCTCGATCATCTACTACAAGGTGGACGACATCGAGCGCGTCTATCAAATCTTCAACGCGCGCGGCGTCGAGTTCGTCGTCAAACCTCATCTGGTAGCGCCCATGCCGACATATGATCTGTGGCTGGCCGACTTTCGCGACTCGGAAGGAAATTTTCTGGCGTTAATGAGCGAAGTGCCGCGCTCAGTTGCGTGATTGCGTGAAACCATGCCCGCGACTCCTCCTGATCTACCGAAGCTCATCTCTATGCTCGCGGCGCATTACGGTAAGCCGAGGTCCCCAATCACGACAGATCCATTCGAGCTGATCCTGCTCGAAAATGTTGCTTACCTGGTCAGCGACGAACGGCGCGAGGAAGCCTTCACGACACTGCGCCAATACGCCGGCACAAAGCCCCACGAGATCCTTTCGGCCGCGGACGAAAGTATTCTAAAAGCGACCAGGCTTGGCGGTATGCACCCGGAGCAACGCGTGAACCGTCTGCGTGAAATTGCTTTGATTGCGATGAATGAATTTGACGGCGACCTCAGGCAGGTCTTGAAGCTGCCTTTACCAAAAGCCAAACAGGCGCTGCGAAAGTTTTCCAGCATCGGCGAACCCAGCGCTGAAAAGATTCTCCTCTTCACCCGCAGTTATCCGGTGCTCGGTTTGGATTCGAACGGGTTGCGGGTGCTGGTGCGTTTAGGTTTTGGCGAAGAAAAGAAGAACTACACGGCGACGTATCGCGCGGTTCAGGAAGCAATCAGGGATCAATTGAAGCAAAACTATGACTGGCTAATCAGTGCCCACATTCTGCTCCGGCAACATGGAAAAGAACTGTGTAAGACGAACGCGCCGTTGTGCGGGAAGTGCCCGGTGAAGAAGAGATGTGCGTACTTTATGACACGAGAATCAAGGTGAAGAGGACCGGCGTTCTCTGCGTCTTCTCTGCGAACTCGGCGTCTCTGCGGTGAATCTTTTCAAAGCCAGTTCACCACAGAGACGCAGAGAACGCCGGGTTGCGCAGAGAAAGACAATCATGATCACCCACTCACGTGTTCGCGCGTCTGCCTCTCAACCACCAAACTCAAACCCATGATCAGATAAAAAAGCATTACCACTTCGGAATCGCCCCAGTTGTAATGAACGACGCCACTACACATGAAACCAACAAGTCCGCCCAGCGCCCCCAGAACAATTCCCCGCTCCATCCAATCTTCATTCGGCACCCGGCGCCTTACTCGCCACAGCGAGCGCGCATAGGTCCCCAGCAGAATCAGCCAGACAATCAGCGCCGGCACTCCGCGCTCGAGCGCGATCTGCAGATAATCCGAATGCATGTGGCCCATCGGCATCCGACCGTTGTCGAACAATCCCCACTCGCGCCAGTGCGCCTTGATTGAATCCATGCCGACGCCCACCAGCAGGTGCCGCGGATTACTAATCAACAGATGAAAGCCGTCGTGCCAGGTGCGCTGGCGCCAGACGATTGAATCGTCCTTTTGATCAAAAAAGCCGACGTTACGCTTTTGTTGCAACACAAATAATCCGGCGAGGATCACCGGCAACGCGCACAGGCCCAGCACGATTAGCATCCGCCGGCTGACATTAAGCGCGGTGATCAAGGTCGCGGAGACCAGCAGCGAAAGCCAGGACGCCCGGGTGACGCTTAGCAGCAATGCTACGCCCATCCCCACGATCGCCAGGGCCAGCAGCGCGCCGTTTCGGCTGCGCTTTCTGGGCAGAGCAATGAAGAGACCAATCGTCAGCGAGGCGATCAACTGCAAACTCTCAGCATAGGTCGTCCAGTGGTTGTAAAAACCGGTCGCGCGCCAGTCGCGACCCTTGGTCCAGCGCTCGATGCCGAGTTGCTCTTCCGGTGTCACCCCCGCGTGCAACTGTCCGCGCGGCACCTCGAGCACGGCGACCCACTCAACCCGATACACCTTGATCTTCGCCGGCCCCGCCTGCGGAGACCGATTCAGAGCCTCTACCAGATCCTGCAGACTGCGCAATGGCCGGCCATCAACTTCTTCCAGCGTGTCGCCACTGAGAATTGGAATTGTCTCAGTCTTCGCGCGTGAGACACGCTTCGCGTCGTTAAGCGGGCTGTTGCCGCTGACTCCGTATACTTTCACCCCGCTCCCAAACGCGTACTGGCCAAAGGTGTAGCAGACATTGACCATGCACGCCGCGATGAGCACGATCACCAGCGCCCGCAAGATTCGACGCGTGCGCACGTTCTCGGCAAACAAGTAGAAGATAGTGAACAGGCTCGCCTGCC
This sequence comes from Blastocatellia bacterium, assembly GCA_003168335.1. Taxonomy (GTDB): domain Bacteria; phylum Acidobacteriota; class Blastocatellia; order Pyrinomonadales; family Pyrinomonadaceae; genus UBA11740. The sequence continues at coordinate 42,394 of PMSM01000006.1, forward strand.
GCAGTTTGCCGATTGAAACCACCGGTTCGTAAGACAGGAATGCGGCCAGGCCGGTGAGCACAAAAAAACCGAACATGGGATAGTCGAGCGGCGTGCGATCGACTTTCGGGCGCGGCCAAACCGTAAAGCGCAAAACCCAGAACAGTAGTCCGAGCATCCAGGCCGTCTGCGTCGCGGCAATAGAATTCGGCGCGGCGATGACGAACAGAAACAAAAAGCCGAGAGTCGCGCGCTCCAGCCACATGGCCAGTGGGCCAGTAGTGGTTGCGGATGATTTGACGTTCGCGTTCACAGTTTCAGAGTAGCATTGTTCAATGAGCCGCGAAGCGTCGGCAGGAAGCAGCCCCGGGCGCCAGCCTGGGGTAGGACACATAAAAGAGGTTCGAAGCCCCGGAGGGGCGACAGACCTCTCGAAGATTCCGACGGCCTGATGATTTGTTTCTCTTCAAATCATCTGTCGCCCGCTTCGCGGGCTCACAGGTCAATATTGCTGACTGATCCCCGGGCTTACGCCCGGGGCTAAATTCTGCCGCCGCTTCGCGGCTCATTGAGTGCTTCCCCCTTAGCCCCATATCACGTCCGCTTGCAAAGCTGATCTTTCATAACCCCGTCGAAACACTTAGAATCATCGAGCTCGGATTATATTCGACTCTGACGGAAACCACATGTACAGACCGATTCTCCTTATTGCCGTTCTCGTCATCGCGACGACTTTTGCGCACGCGCAAGTCAAGACCGTCCCGGAATACATCGAACAGGTTAAAGCCCTGACGAACCGGTCGCACATACAAGCCGCGAACGACTATCTCGACCGCAATCACGAAAGCATCATGCGCGAATGGATCGCGATTACTGAAATCAACGCACCTTCGGGACAAGAGCAACCGCGCGCGAAATACATCGAGAGTCTCTTGCGTAAGTATCACCTCGATGACATTCATTACGACTCGACGGGTAATTTGATCGCCGTTCGCAAAGGCACCGGCGGCGGCCCCGTGATTGTCTTTGATGCACATCTGGACACCGTCTTCCAACCCGGATTGCAGATCAAGGCAACTATACGCGACGGCAAGATTTATGCGCCCGGCATCGGCGACGACACGCGCAATATTGAAGCCCTTCTGGCGACGATTCGGGCCCTGAACGAAGCGAAGATTAAGACGAAAGGCGATCTGGTTTTCGTGTTCACCGTCCAGGAAGAGACCACGATGAACGGGGCGAAGGCGTTCGTGGGCGAGAATAAAGGAAAAATTGATCAGTACATCGCGCTCGATGGCGGCTACGAAGGTTTCACTTACGCCGGCATCGGCATCAACTGGTATCGCCATCACTTCATCGGCCCGGGCGGCCACACGCGCTCGCAAACACCGCCTTACTCAGCGTCGCTGCCACTGGCGCGCGCAATCGATCGCATCTATCAGTTGAAGGTGCCGACGCGGCCACCTTCGAACCTGAACATCGGAATGCTCGGCGGCTCGGAAGTAGTAAACGCGAAAGCGTCTGACGCGTGGTTCACCGTCGATCTGCGCTCGACCAGTAATGAAGTGATCGCGGATTTGGCCAAGCAGATTAAGATGATTTTGGATGAAGAGGCCGCGCGCGTCGGGATGGAAGTAAAGACCGACGTGATTTCCACTTCGCCGGCCGCTACGATTCCCGGTCATCGCGAATCATATCTGGTGCGCATCTCGGAAGCCGTGCATCGCGTGATGGGTTTCGATCCACCAATCGGGAATGCCGGTTCCAACAACTCGAGCGCAGCTTTGCTCGCCGGCATCTCTTCGATCTCAACTGGCGCCGGCCCCTGCGACGGTGCCCACAGCCTGGCCGAGAACTGTGAAATCGAACCGCTGTATAAAGGGATTAAGAAGATTTTGTTATTGGAGGTGGCGCTGGCGGGGGGTGAGTGAGTAGCTCAGCTCCCACCTCACACGGCGTGGTAGATATGCTCCACAGCTACTAACACTGACTCCTCGTCCAGGGCCTCGAACGCAGCTTGTCGCAGTTCGTGGGCATATCGCGCTGCGCTCTCGAAGTTTTTAGAAAGCGCAACTGGTAAGTCCGTGTAGATAAGATCAATTCGGTCGGGAGTTTTCACGCCAGCTTGGGAGAGATAACTGCCATCGAGCCCGCGCACAATCGTGCAGCCGCCGAATGCATACGTGAATTCTTCTTCGATAGACAGAAGCAAGTTGCGATAGTGAGGGGCGGGCAGGTCAGGGACGTAGACTTCGACCCTTGCCCGTTCTAGCAGTGGCAAGGAATTGCTCCTTTCGCTTCGAGAAGTCTTTCATGCGCTTCAAGGCGTCCTTCTCAGATACAGCAGCACGGCGCGAGCGTTCGATCTTAAGTTCCTTGATGGCTTTTTCTCTCTTCATGGTGGCGCCAACATTCTTCCCGCATACAACCGATCTGTCAACGCATCATTTTCTTGCTACACGATAACGTGTGCCCTCCCTCACGGTCAGGCTACAGCCCCGCTTCCTTCGCGCCTTTGCGTGAAATTACACTCGTGCATGACCGTCCACGCAAAGGCGCAGAGCGAATACTTAAGACGCTAAGGAAGATCGCGCCCCTACCACGCCCAGGCGTACGCTTCCACGCGAGGATCGGCGCCCGCATTAAGCACTCCCGTCTTCAAGTCAACAACGATTGCCGCGAGCGCGCCGTCAGACCACGCGCCCGTGACGCGCAGCTTGTGGCCGCGGGCCAGTAACTGTTTGCGTACCGCTTCCGGAATGCGCGACTCGACTGAGAGATCGCCAGGATACATCGTGTGCGGAAAAGGCGAAGCGGGAAATGCACGAGTCAACCACTTCGGCGCTTCTATCGCCTGCTGCACGTTCATCCCGAACTCGATCATATTCAAGAGCGTCTGCATCGTCAGCAGTACCTGCTGGTCGGCTCCCGGTGTGCCGAGCACCATGTGCGGCTGACCGTCTTTCATCACCAGCGTGCTTTGCAGAGTGCTGCGTGGCCGCTTGCCGGGTGCGAGCGAATTCGCTTCGCCCGGTTCCAGCTTGTAGTAGTCGCCCCGACAATTGAAGATGAATCCCAGATCACCCATGACGACGCCGGTGCCAAACGCGCTGTGCAGACTCGGCGTGAACGTGATCATATTCCGCGCGCCGTCGACCACGGCGATGTAGCTGGTATCACCATCATGATCGCCATCGCCCGCGTACGTGACTTTCACCGGGCGATCTAGCGGCGTCGTGTCGCTGGTGAATTTCTCAGCAGTGCCCGGACGAAATGCCAGCGACGCCGTAGTCTGATCGATCAGCTGGCGACGCTCAGCAGCGTATTCTTTCGAAAGCAGTCCCGCGTACGGAATCTTGATGAAATCCATGTCGCCGAGATATTTTTCGCGGTCGGCAAAGGCGAGCTTGATCGCCTCGACGCTGGTGTGAATATAGTCGGCGCTGTTCAGGCCCATCGCCTTCAGGTCATAGCCCTCGAGCATTTTCAGCGCGAACAATTCCGCCGGACCCTGACTGGCCGAAGGGTTCTTGTAAATTTGATAACCGCGATAATCGATCGAGACGGGCTCTTCAACCTTCGCCGTGTAATTCGCAAAATCTTCGTAACGAAACAGACCGCCGTTGTCTTCTGAAAACTTCGCCATCTCGCGCGCGATGTCGCCTGTGTAAAAGCGATCACGCGCGGCCTTCAATGCGGCATGTCTTCCCTTGCCGGCATTCAGCTTTTCGGCCTCGACCAGACGCTTCAAAGTCCGCGCCAGATCGGGATTACGAAAGATCTCGCCCGGCTGCGGTGCGCGATTATTCGGCAGATAAACCTTCGCGCTGGTGGGATACTTGCGGAGCTTTTGCGCACCACCGGCAATCGCGCGCGAAAGCGAATCGCCAACCGGAAATCCATTCTCCGCGAGGTCGATGGCTTCCGCGAGCACCTGGGCGAAACTCATGGTGCCCCAACGATCCAGCAGGACATACCACGCATCAACATCGCCGGGCACAGTGCCGGAAAGCAGAGAATCGTTGACCGGCAGCTTGCCGCCATTGTGCTCTTTGTACCATTCGATCGTGGCCAGACGCGGCGCGGTGCCTTCGGCGTTAATCGAATACACCTTCTTTGTTTTCGCGTCGTAAACCAGCAGCACTGCGTCACTACCGACGCCGTTCATGGCCGCGTCTACGATCCCGAGCACTGCCTGTCCGGCAACTATCGCGTCAAAAGCGTTGCCGCCTTTTTCCAGAATGCGTTCCGCCGCGCGCGTTGCCTCGGCCTTCATCGACGCCACGGCAAAATGCCGGCCGCGAACTACGGGTCGCATAGTCCTGGTCGTTGTTCCCTCTGACTCGCCTTCTTGTCCCATAGTCACACCTGCAAACAGACAGATTACGATACCGGCAACCGCGATTCGATTCAGTGATCGCATTCCAGCCTCCTTAACTCATCCGCCGTTAGTTTATTCCTAAAGTTGGTACTCTCAACAGAAGCTCAATCAAAACTCGCGCTGCGGAGCCTCCTGCTCTGCTCCCACTCGGCCGGCGGCGATCTTTGCTCTCGAGTAGTTCTCGCCTTTGATCGGCTCCTCGGCCATTCGCCTCAGCATCGCTATCTGACCGACGTGGGTGAGCGCCTCCGCTATCGGTCCCTGAAAGAGGCGTTCACACGTACCGGACAACTCAGCATCTGAAGCGAGATAGTTATCGAAACTCTCCAGCGCCCGATGAAAGCGCTCGACTTCCTGGTTCCATGGCAGCGGCTCTGAATCCTTCCACGCTTCGGCGCCTTTTGCGATGGACAGGGCCCAATCGAGCAAGTCACCGATGTGCGCCAGAATTCGTGCCGGCGTGCGCGTGGTCTCTGGAGATCCGAACGATGCGAATGAATCCGAAGCCCCGCGCACCGCCTTCGCGCCGCGGTAGGCGAGCGTCGCGACGGTGTGCCGGAGCATTTCACGTTTTGTATCCGGATTGTTCATAAGATAATTGAGCCCTCCCTCGCGGTCGGGCTAGCGCCCGCTGTTGTTCAGGAATTCCTGCTAATAAGCATCTTCGCCGCGCCACATCACGGGCAGAGTCTGCAATATGATCTTCATGTCCAGCAGCAGCGACCAGTTTTCAATGTAGTACAAGTCCATCCGCACCATCTCGTCAAACGGCAGGCGATTGCGACCCGAGACTTGCCACAAACCCGTGATGCCGGGCTTCATGTCGAGTCGCTTGCGATGCCACAATTCATAGCTTTCGACTTCGTAAGGAATCGGCGGGCGCGGCCCCACCACGCTCATGTCACCACGCAAAACATTAAAAAGCTGCGGCAGCTCGTCGATGCTCGCCCGGCGCAGGATCCGGCCCAGAGGCGTCACGCGATCGTCAGCGCGCAACTTGTAGGCCGGCCGCTGGTCGTCGCCCAGATTCGAATCGGGTTGGCCGCTGATGTAACGCTTTTGGAATTCGCGATGTTCGGCGTCGTCGGTGCCCGCGCGCATCGTGCGGAATTTGTAGAAGAGAAAGACGCGACCATCCATGCCGACGCGTTCCTGCTTGTAAAAGACCGGGCCCCGCGAATCCAGCTTGATAAGCAAGGCAATCAACAGCCATAGCGGCGAGAGTGTGAGGAGCGCCAGCGAGGCTATCATCAGGTCTGAACCCCGTTTTGCTACTCGCGCTGAGTTAGACAGCGGCGAGCGAAACAGCGTGACCATCGGCAGCGATCCGACTTGATCGATCTCGGTCTTACTCGGCAGGCAATTCAAAAGCGTCGGGGCGATCCGAAACTCTACGCCCCGGCGGCGGCCGGTTTGAATCATGACTTCAAAGAGCGCCTCTCCCGGAACGTTCGGATCAGAGATGATCACCTCGTTCGCCCCTGATTCACGAATCGCTTCGGGCAGGCTCCGGAGATCGCCTATTACCGGCACGCCTTCAAAGCTCGTCGGCGCAGCATTATCGACGGGCCCGTTATCAACAATTCCGATCACCCGGTAACCAAGTTCGGGCCGCGCGCGCATTTCCTGTATGCACAGCGCCGCTTCCGGTCCACGACCAACGATCAAGGTCGGAATCAGGTTGACGCCGCGGCGTCGCACCAGAATCTGGCCCGCGCGCAGGAGCATCCGCACGGCGCCCATGGTCGCCAGGGCCAGCAGGAAATCGAGGAGAAAAATGGCGCGCGAGTATGAAAAGGTGCGATAGGCAACCCCGCCGCGATACATAAAGGTCGCGGCCACAATCAGCAAAGAAGCGATGGCGGTGGCTTTGAAAGCGCGCGCCATGTCCTCGACGAACGAAAATTCGCCGCGTACTCGATACAAATCGTAATAACGAAACAGCAGCAGCCTGATGGGAATCACCAGCGGCAGCAGTAAGGCGTAAGGCGCAAACTCTCGGGCCCACGTCAGATTTCCCTGGGCCGTGCGATGAAAGATCGCTTCGTGATGGCGCAGATAGAAAGCCATCACAAACGAAAGAGTCGCGAGCACGATATCGATGCAGACAAGCAGCGTCTTTACCAGAGGCACAACCCAACGCGGCGCGCGCGCCGCAACGCGCACTGCGCGGGGGTTGGTTGCGAACTCTTTCACGCGTTCAGCTTTCATTAAGAGTCACAGCGGCTCTGCCGCCTGATGTGCGGAAGGGCTCTGCCCTTCCAGCGGCTACTGATAAAACTTCTTAAGAGGCTATGCCTCGGATATTAGATCATTATCGCGGAAGGCCACAGGCCTTCCGCACATCGAGCGACAAAGCCGCGTCCAATAACTTCATTCCAATATCAACCGCGTGATTTCCGCTTTCACGCCGGTCGCGTTGCGTGGTTTGGCCTGTTGCTTTTTCTTTATTACCAGGGATTCGACTTCTTCGCGCGAACCAATTCTTTGTAATCGTCCTTCACCCACCAACTCTTCATCAATCGCCGCCCATTTGCCGGCATAGATACTAACAGCCGGAACGCCTAGTGCCGCCGCTTCGCGATTCATCGTACCTCCGGCGCTAACCACCAGATCGGCCGCGGCAATCAAGTTCGCGCCATCGAGGGCCGCGCGCGGCATGATCAGGTTGGCGAACTTGCGTTTTTCGTAATCAGCACGCTGAGTGTCGGAACGTGGCAACAAAATGGTCTTTACATCCTGGCGAGAACTCAAATCAGAAAGCAACTCATCGAACAGTTCGTTCTCAAAACGATGATAGAGCGCTTCACGTGCGGGCGGACGAGCGACGACCAGCACATCTTCGCTCGCGACGCCGAGCCGGCGCAACGTGGCGGCGAACGCCGGGTCGGGCGCAAAGTCCGCGAGATAGACGTCTTCTTTCGTGCCGTCGTAACGCTTTACTTTCCGTGTTGACGCGCCAAAGCGCCGCAGCTCTGTTGCCGGAAAAGCGCGTGGCACAATCACCCGCGACGCCAGACGAAACGCCAGGTGGTTCGCCGGCTGGTGTTCGTAATCCATCAACGTCACCGCTTTGACCCTCAGCGCCGCAGCCGCCGCAATCTGCGCGTAAGAGTTGTGGCTTAACGCCAAATCAAATCCGCGATCGCGCGCCCACTTGCGCAGGGCCCCGGCCCGCCCGATCAGATTCCCCGCCTTACCGGTTATCGATCCGCCGCCATGGCCGCCAATGACGTGCGGCGTTAATCCGGCGTTCATCGCCAGCTCGACCGTCTGTGCAAAATCACGCGCCGTAATCTCAACCTGGTGCCCACGCGCGACAAACTCCGGGATCAACGCGCGAAAAAAAGGCACGTGGGGAGAGTTAGCCAGGTCGATCCAAATGCGCATAAGCGAAAGTCAAACGGAAAAAGTAAAGACAGTCAGATCGTCCACTTCTTTGTCATGAGCGGACGTCCCGTCCGCACAGCGTGCGCCGCACGCTCAATTTTTACCCAGGCCTATCCCGTAAGATTGTTCGCGCTTCGCGCTCAATGCGGACGGGACGTCCGCGCTCCCAGCAAGATGAGGCCTCTTGATTCAATCACTCTGGCCTTCCAACAGGCGCGCCAGCGCGTACGCCATCCACGCTTCGGACCAGCGCATGTAAGGAATACGTACCTTGTGAAACCGGCGGCGCTGATAATAGAAAAGGCCGCGATCATCGCGCAGGTTCTCGATGGCCCAACGCGCGATTTGTTCCGCCTGATTCAATGCGTCAGGAACACGCGCGCGCAACTCAACCAGCGTAACAATTGCCGATGCGGCCGAGTGCACGTCGGCGGGATAGAGACGGTCGGGATAATACTTGGGCCAACCATTGCCGAGAAAAAAGCGTTCCTTCCAGAACTCGTAACCGCGAACGAGCGCGGGTTCGAGTTCATCTTGCGCAGATTCACAAAACTCGATAATCCGGGAAAGGCTTCCCAATATGAAAGCCGTATGAAAATTATCGACCCACGATTGATGGTCATCGCCGCCATAAGCCCACGAACCGTCTGGCCGCTGGCGGCGAACCACATAGCGCGCTGCCCGCATCGCCCAATCGCACAGACTTACTTCGCCGGTCAGCCTGCCCAGCGTGGCCAGCGTTTCACCAGCCAGCAGGCTCGCATTGAAAACGCGTGTCTGGTCCAGCGGCGAATAACTGAAGCAAACTTCAGTCTCAGTCTCTTCGGATCGATTCAGGTCGTTGAGAATAAAATCGCAGACCGTGCGCGCAAACGGTAAGTACTCCTCCGCTCCAAAAACGTCGGCCGCCTCGCACAGGGCCCGCGCCGCAAAAGCTGTCGGCACGATCGTCGGCGTGCCGCGCGGAGCGAGGAAAGTCCGCGATTGCCAGTCAAAATTGTAACCCCAGGCCGCTCCTTTGAAACCTCCAAGGCGCATCCGCATCAGATCCTCCAGCAGTTCTCGCGCTTCGATCTCGGCTTCCTTTGTTTTGCTCCGGCGGTATTCAGCCAGCGCCGCCAGCGCGAACAACGCAATCCCTTTTGAATTTTTTTCCCGCGGAATGCGAACGAGAGGACGGAAGTTGATCGGCGAATGTTTATGGAACTGCGTCCAGGCGAGGCGCGCCAATCGCGAATGCTTGAGAGGCGTGGCTTGAAACAGGCGGCTGTTCAGCGCGTCGTAGGGGTCGTAGCCGGCGAAACTCCGGGCGCGGCACCATTGCCAGAGGCTTTTGTGCGCGCTGTTGAGATCGAGGGTCATTTTGGAGTGCGGTCGCAAGTTCCCGGGGTCCCCAGCGCGGCAGCCGTGCTGGGGTGGTCGTAGCGATTATGGAGTGCGCCGGCAGAGCGAAGCGGCGACGGCGCTTTGGATAATGTCCGACAAACTTCAGCTTGTCGCTCTGCAATCTCCCTCCCCCGCTGGGGGAGGGTTGGGGTGGGGGCTTGTGGGCTTCAATCCCTCTCCCCTAACCCCTCTCCTTTGTCGGACATCCAAAGCGGTGTCGCGCTACGCTTGCCACCGCACTCCAAATTACTGCCGCGCCACGACCGACGTCTCGATCCGGCGCGGCCTCTCGACAAAGCTTTCGCGCCACAACTCAAATGACAGCAGCGTCCAAAGCAGCTTGCGATGATTTGCGATGCCGCGTTCGTGCTCGTCCTGCAAGCGCGCGACGTATTCTGGATTGAAGAGTCCGCCGCGGCGCAGGCGTTCGGGGGACAGCAGGTCATGCGCCAGTGGACGCAACTCGCCCTTCAGCCACTGGGCAAACGGAACTCCGAATCCCTTCTTTCCCCGCCGCCAAACGAAGGGAGGCACCAGACCTCTCGCCGCGCGTTTGAGAATGTACTTCGAAGTATATCCGTGCAGCTTGTAATGCGCAGGCAGAGACGCGGCAAATTCTGCTACGCGCGGATCGAGATAGGGCGCGCGCACTTCCAGACTGACCGCCATGCTCGCGCGATCGACCTTCGTCAGGATGTCTTCGGCCAGGTAAAGCTGCGTGTCCAGGCTCTGCATGCATTCAATTGGATTATTCGAGTCGCACTCAGCAAACAGCCGCCGCGCATCGCGATAAATGTCCGGTTCGCTCGCGCGCCTCACCTCTTCAGCCAGCAGTAAATCCTGATCGCCGGGCGTGAACGAGCCAAACCACACGTGGTGCCTGGCGACTTCATCGTAATGCGAGGCCGTGATAAATCTCTTCGCCCGATAATCGAACGAAAGATTGCTGGTCCTAACCGGCAAATGGTTCACTACCGGCTCGATCAGGCCGCGACGCAAAAACCGCGGCACGCGATTGTAAGCGCGGGCCATGTGATGACCGAAGTACATCGGGTACCCGGCAAAGATCTCATCGCCGCCGTCACCACCCAACGCCACCGTCACGTGCTTGCGCGTGAAGCGCGACAACAGATATGTCGGCACCAGCGAAGGATCGCTGATCGGCTCGTCCATCCATGCGCCTATTTCGCCCACCAGGTTGGCTGCCAGGCTGGCGCTGAAACGCTCTTCATGATGATCTGTGCCGAGGAATTTGGCGACCGCGCGCGCGTACTGCGATTCGTCGAACGAACTTTCCGCAAACGAGATCGAGAACGTTTTGACTGTCTCCGATGACGCGCGCACGGCCAGCGCCGTGACCACGGAAGAGTCGATGCCGCCGGAAAGCAAGACGCCCAGCGGCACGTCGGATACCAGACGCATGCGGACGGAATCAGCCAGCAGTTCACGCAGTTGTTCAGCCGCGTCAGCCACGCTCGGAACCGGCTCTCGCGTTTTGTAGCTCAATCGCCAGTAACGCTCGACTTCGACCTGTCCGTTTTCCAGCGTGAGGGTATGCGCCGCCGGGAGCTTGCTGATGCCTTCGTAAATCGAAAGCGGGGCGGGGACGTAATCGTACGAGAGATACTGGCGCAGTGCATTGAGATTCAGGTTCGGCCGTACCGCAGGATGCGCCAGCAGCACCTTTGGCTCGGAAGCGAACAGCAACGTGTCGTCGAAGACGCCCCAGTAAAGCGGCTTTTCGCCAAAGCGATCGCGCGCGATGAACAAACGCCGGCGGCGTTCGTCCCACAGCGCGAATGCGAACATGCCGTTGAGATGAGAAACCATTTCGCGGCCGTATTCTTCGTAAAGGTGCGGCAGGATTTCGGTGTCTGAAGCGCTGCGAAAAGTGTGGCCGCACTTTTCCAGGTCAGCGCGCAGTTCGCGATAGTTGTAAATTTCGCCGTTGAGGATCACGGCGACGCTGTGGTCTTCATTGAAAGTGGGCTGCTCGCCGGTGAGGAGATCGATGATCGCCAGCCGGCGCATGCCCAGCGCCACGCCGTCATCGATCAGATACCCTTCCGAATCAGGACCGCGATGAATCATGCGGTCACACATTAAGCGCAGCAGTTCCTCTCCGCCTTCAGGAGGCGGCGTGCGAGGATCGAGATTGGCCCAACCGGTTATGCCGCACATAGGTTCAGTGAGCAGTGAGCAGTGAGCAGTGAGCAGTGAGCAGTGAGCAGTGAGCAGAAACTGCGCACCGCTTATCTGCAATCAAAATGACTGTCACAACCATCGCGTTCAGAATGAGATTCTTACTGCTTACTGCTTACTGCTTACTGCTTACTGCTCACTTATCGAATCCTATCCGCTCCCGCACCGCGTACACCGCCTTCTGCTGCGATTCGTGATAAGTGCGCACCTGCATTTCAGCCAGCAAGCCCATCAGGAAAAACTGTATGCCGAGCACCAGCATCACCATCGTGAGCACCGGCAAAGGCGTCTGGATGAAGTCGGCGTGATGCGGCCAGTTCGCATACTTCATCAGAAAGGCGAAAACAGCACACAAGAACGAAACGACGAACGTCAACAAACCGCACCAGCCGAAGACGTAAAGCGGCTTGGTCTGATAAGAAGCCATGAACTTTATAGTCATCAGATCAAAGATGACTTTGATCGTGCGCGACAATCCGTATTTCGATTGGCCCATCGTGCGCGCATGATGCTCGACGGGAATTTCCGTCACGCGCGCGCCGGACCAGGAAGCATAAATGGGGATGAAGCGGTGCATCTCTCCGTACAGATGTACGTCGGCGAGCGACTCGCGCCGGTAAGCCTTCAGCGAGCAGCCATAGTCGTGCAAAGGGACGCCGCCAATCCAGGAGATGATTCGATTCGCGATCATCGAAGGAATCTTGCGCGTAAACAGCTTGTCCTGCCGGTTCTTTCGCCAACCGGAAACAACGTCGTAACCTTCGTCGATCTTATCGAGCAGCCGGGCAATGTCTGCCGGATCGTTTTGCAGATCGGCATCCATCGGAATCAGTACTTCGCCGCGCGCGGCGTCAATGCCCGCCGCCATCGCCGGCGTCTGGCCATAGTTTCGTCGCAGCGCAATCACGCGCACGCGCGGATCCTGTGCGGCGATTTCGCGCAGCACCGCCAGGCTGCCATCGGTCGAGCCGTCATCAACGTAAATGATTTCGGCAGAGCGACCGAGCTGCGTCAGCGCGCGATCCAGCTTCTCATGCAGCGGCCGCAGATTGGGCTCTTCGTTTAAGACCGGGAGAAAGACAGAGATGTCGGGTGAGTCGCTGGCTGGGCCGCGCGCGAGCTGAGCTGTTGGAGTCTCTTTTTCGTAAACGCTCATCTGTTTAGAGAGTGTGTCAGAAGCCCGCGCGTGAGCAAGGGCAACGCTCGGGTCACTCGGCTATCGTCGTCCAACACGCCGCCAATTCATCACGAGAGCTTGCGGGTCTGGCCCTCTCTGACGGTCGGGCTTCTGAAACACCCTCTTGAGAGGCGCTTTCTCGCTTCACATCTTTTTTGCCACGCAAATTATCGAAACGCCGAACGGAAAATTCATTCTCCGCAGCCACCAGCTTTCGGCGCCGAGGATGCGGCCCAGCAAACCATTCAGCGCGCCGATCGTAATGTTGTTCTCAGAAGCCGGCCGCAGACCAGTTAGTCGCATCAACACGCGACCAAATAGAATCGGAGCGAAGAAGGTAATGTTCGCGTAACTTGCCCGCTCAACCGTCAAACCCGCATCCCCAAGTCTTTGCGTCAGCTCCGTTAAAGTGTAACGGCGCCGATGATGGCTGATCTCATCCTGCACTCCCCAAAGAAACATGAACGCCGGCACGAATAGCACTGCGCGCCCGTCGGGACGGAGCACTCGGCGCATTTCGCTGAGGCCCGCAATATCATCATCGAGATGCTCTACGACATCAAGGCCGGTGACCAGATCGAACGAAGCATCTGCGAAAGGTAAACTTTCCGCGGCGCCCTGCTTTACCTCGGCCAAGCCGCGCGCGCGACAAAAGTCGAGGGCCTCGCTCGACACGTCGACTCCTTCGGCGGCGCCAAACTGTGCCAGCATCTGTAGATTTGCGCCCGTGCCACAACCCACATCAAGAATCCGCGGCCGCAGCTTGCCAATATCACGGCAAACCTTTTCGACAAACGCCGCGATGATGCGCCGGCGCCCCGCGAACCACCAGTGTTTCCCCTCGACCTCGTACATGATCGAGTAAGTGTGCTGTTGCATCTCGCGCGGGAGCGGATTGGTCACGGTGTTTGCGGTGGTGGACATGAATTCTTCGCGGCTCTGCCGCCTGATGTGCGGTAAGGCTTTGCCTTACCGGCAAACCTTAATTTATTCCTCTTGCGAGGCTCCGCCTCGCATTCGAGGCACAGCCTCCCCAAGGTTAATTGAATCCTACGGAAAGGCAGAGTCTAGCACCCAGCGGGGCTGCCCCGCTGGGGACCCCGCCCTTTCGGCACATCGGGCGGCAAAGCCGCGCCGGCAGAGGCATTGTAGAACAATTGAACAACGCTGTGCAGGATACTACTTCCCACTCTCAAAACCTGTCGGACTGGTTTTCACGAAACCACTCGACGAACTTTTCCATCCCTTCCTCGATCTGAGTTCGCGGATTATAGCCGAGCAGCCGTCGCGCTTTGGTAATATCCGCGAATGTCTGTGGCACGTCACCAGGTTGTGGTGGTTGCCGGTCGATCTCAGCGTGGCGATCCAGCTCTTTCTCCAACAGGGTAATCAATTCGCGCAGTTCGACCGTGCGCGACTCGCCCAGGTTTATGACTTCATAGTTGCTCTGATCGTAATCGATCGCCGCGCGCACGCCGGCGATAATGTCATCAATGTAAGTGTAATCGCGCCGCGTCGTGCCGTCGCCAAACACCGGTATGGGCTTGCCGTCGCTGATGAGTTTCGCGAATTTGTGAATCGCCAGATCGGGTCGCTGGCGCGCGCCATAAACAGTGAAGAAGCGCAGGCACACGATGCGCATGTCATAAAGGTGAGCGTAAGAATGACAAATCAGCTCACCGGCGGCCTTGGTCGCTGCGTAAGGAGAAATCGGATTAAAGATTGGATCGTCTTCGCTAAATGGGACTTTCGAGTTCAGGCCGTAAACGGAAGACGACGATCCGAAGACAAATTGTCTCACTCCATGGGTTCGGGCCAGCTCGAGCAAATTGAGCGTGCCATTGATGTTCGTCTCGACGTAAAGCCGCGGCTCTTTCAATGACGGCCGGACGCCGGCTCGCGCCGCGAGATGCACGATGCAGTCAAATGCTTTGTCGCCAAACGCCTGGGCCAGTGCTTCGTGATTACGAATGTCCGCTTCGACGAGTTTGAAATTGGCATTCGCCAGCCGCACCCGCACGTTCTCGCGCTTGATTGCCGGATCGTAGAAGTCGTTGAAGTCATCCACGACAGTGATGCGCCAGCCGCCTTCGGCCATCAGGCAGTCAACCAGGTGCGATCCGATGAAACCCGCGCCGCCGGTGATTAGAATGTTTTTCATGAGACGCAAGTTTTTGGAGTGCGCTGACTTGTCAGCGCTTTAAAAAGCGGCGACTAGTCGCCGCACTCCAAATTATTTCTTAGCATAAATCCACAAGTGCCAGCCCCATCGTGACGCCAATGCCGATTCAACCGGACGCGGCAGCAGTTTACCAATCAGCGGTATAAAGCGCTTGTTAAGAAAGTACGCGCGCAGTTCAACCTTCCGAAAGTCTTTGAACAGTTCGCGCGCTTCACGCCGCGAATATACGCGCGCCAAAGGATTGCCGGCGCCGTCCGTGCTCTGGCTGAGAAACTCATCCGACGAAGTATCGCCATCGTTCCTTCCCGTTAATAACCCGGCGTGTTCCCTCAACGAGTCCAACGGCTCGCCTGTCAAACGATGGACGACACGGATGCCGCTTTCGCTTTTCAACAACCGCGCGCCGGCGCGACGCAAGATGCGAATACCGACGCGATAGTTATAACTGCCGCGATGATACAACATGACGATGGCGCGGCCGCCGGGTTTCAGCACCCGGTGAATCTCCTGCACTGCGCGCGCGGTGTCGGGCGTGTGATGAAGCACGCCGTGCGAGTAAACGAGATCGAACAACTCGTCAGCAAAGGCCAGGTTCTCGGCATCCGTTACGTGAAATTCGCCCGGTAGGCCTGAACCCTCAAATCGCTTCCGCGCCAGATCAATGGCGGCTTCAGTAAGGTCGATCCCGGTGTAGGACGCACCGGCTTTGGCAAACTGTGCGCCATCCGTTCCGAGGCCGCAGCCAATCTCAAGCACGCGCAAGCCGCGCGCGCCGGCAAAGTCGGCCGCGGCGGGAATGTGCCATTCCTTGGCGTAGCGATGCGCTTCGACTCGCTCGAAGAACTCGCGTGTGCCCATGGCCGCATCGCTGAACTTGGTGCCGCAGGGATGTGCCTGCCAAAAAGCGCGCACGCGCTCTTTCAGATCGTCGTTGGCATCGGTTGGATTTTGATTCAGACGGGACATCATGTCTCCAGGTTAGTTGGGCAGTATATCCGAAAGTTTATTGGCGCGCAGAGCAAGAAGCTTGCGTCGCGTGGTGATCACAGATAATGAGTTTGACGACTTTCGCCGCGTCAGCGGCGTTTGGCTTTAGCCCTGCCTTTTAAGGCAGGGGTGGACGCCCGCCGGATTTTTGCGTCGCGTTAGCGACGCGTGAAGGCGCGGAGGTGCACGCGTCGCTAACGCGACGCCGCCTCTTTTCAATCTAGACCCCGGCCTTAAAAGGCCGGGCTAAAATCACGCCGCCGCTACGCGGCGAATGGAACCACCGTAGGGTAGTGCTCTATTAGTGTGTTGCTGGGGGAAGATTCTAATTAGGGTAACGATATAGTTGACTCACCACGGTTTTACTGGCACGGCAAGCGGAAGATTGTGATCTAGGGCCAAGGTTGGGTCAGCGTGAAAAGTTAGAAAGTGTGACTGATTACTACCGGGCGCGCGATATGCAATAAATGTCGAGATTGAAAGCCTTAACGATGGCGTCCCTCTGCAATCTCGACTAACCGTAAAACCTTCGGAGATTGACTGATCCATTCCTGCTGGGATTTCCGATTTTTCATCGTAGGCTTCGCCGTCCTTGATCGCGATCTTGCATTTGCCGTCAAACTTTCCCGTAAGGCTAGTTGATACATATGAAATTACGGCGGTGGACTTGCCTGTGTTTCGTAGTTTGATCGTGAACCATCCTTCCGTCTCTTCCTGCTCCACGCTTATTGGATAGCTAAGCGCGCTAAGTTCGCTCGCGGTTACTATCGGTCGATTTACTTCCTCACTAATAAGTCTGTTCTGATGAGACTCCCACCAACTCAAACCGCTAATAATTATCGCGATGAGACTAAGAGCGAGAGCAATCCATTTGGGGGATTCTGAAGGCACAGGCCGTTAGCTTACTACTACAGGCCGAACGAGGGATAGTGGGGCTAGGTAGTGGCATATTAGTGTATTGCTGGGGCTCCAGTTAGCCCTCACTCGTTTTCGTTAGCTTCCGGGACAGGAAGAGGCAGTCCCATAGCAATCACCGTGACCTGCGGATATTCCTCCTGAAGTTTAATCCGCTTCTCTACAACATTCTTGGTGTGTTCCGAGTTGACTATAAGATACCGCGTCAAATCCCCAGGCTCGACGCTAAGCCGCCGCAAATCACGCTCGATTGCGGCCTTCTGAGGCCCGCGTAAGCCGACGGCCTCGGAAGTGTGGGTTGTCTTAACCTCCGCAATCAGCATTCTGGTGCCATCTTTCGCAAAGCCTTGAATGTCAATGCCGCCTGCGCCCGCTCCATGATATTCGAATCTGAGTTTTGGATGTCTTAGCTTTAATTTCTCAATCGCGATCAAAGCTAATTTGTCATGAATCCGATTGTTGAGAATGCCAATTGATTCTTTGAGTTTAATAAGAAACTGAAGCTCGTCCGTGTAGATGTCTATGAGTGACTTCGCCATGAAGCGGCTTATATCACCAATCGACTTGAGTTGCTCGAAATATTTTATTGATATTCATATTAGGAAAGCGTATATTAGCGCTCGTCTTTTTGAAAACTAAATATTAGGCTGTAGAGCCGCCATTTACTTAGGTTGACGAGCCGTCGCATTAGGTCACTTCGAGCCGGCGCCTCTGAACCGAACGAGCTGCCGCCATTGAGCCGTCGCCGTGAAGTTCACTGAGCCCTCGCCGTAGAGACCGAAAGAGCCGCCGCCGGACTTCCTTCGAGATCGCCGTTCCGCTGCTAAGAAGAAGAGGCACATACAAGATACGTGTCTCGATCTGATTAGAGTGGGCGGCTTTTGTGCTTTATGGGCCTAAGAAATCTGCTTGGAGAGTTAACTTATAGAAAAACTCTAGGCCAAAAATGAAAAAGGCCGGGCCACTAACCCGGTCTCTTTCGGAAAGCGATTTTGCAATGTCCAAAACGAAAAGCGCCTTCGGGCGTCATGCCCTTAGTGTGCGCATAGTAACCGAACTGCCGGTTAGTTTGCAATACAAAAGTGATGCGAGGTTCAAGCGGGATACAAAACCAATAATCGTGTCCCTGGTATCGGCCATAATCAGAGTAACCGAGTCCGCATCCGGCGAACTGGTTATCGAGATTGAGCCGCCATAGCTCGCTTCGACAGTTTCACGTTTCGCTGTCTGGGTCGATTCCAGTAAGGCGACTTGCACGACGGGCATTGCTTAGGTTCCGTGTCTGCATCGCGTGGCAACCATTCATTGCCGCATCGCTCGCACTGCCAAAGCCAGACAGTCTTTTTTACTTTCGCCATGCGCTCATACTATCGCAAATAATATATGAGGTCAAGTATTATTTAGCTTGACTCTTACTGTTATCAAAGATATTATAAGCAAGCATTGAAAGGCCCTAGCGGCGCTAACCACTAAGGCCCTTTTTGAAAACCAAACGCGATTGCTCGCATCGGTGTCCAAGCAACCCGATTTTGAGCTATCGCCAGACGAAAGGCAAGGCTCAAAATGACGTGTCATAATTGCAGCGCGATATGTAAGAAGTTTGGAAAGTTCGGCCCGAAAAGAATTCAACGCTGGCGCTGTAACCAATGCAAAAAGACGTTCTCGGAAGCCCAGGACAAGCCGCTTGATGATATGCGGATCTCGCTAGACAAGGCTGAGATGTGCCTGAAGCTTTTGCTTGAGGGAATGTCCGTTCGATCTATTCAACGAATTACTGGCGTACATCAAGTGACGATCCTTAACCTATTGGTCCTCGCTGGCGAGCGTTGCGAGAAGTTAATGACCGAGCGCATCAAAGGGATCGCTGTCAAAGACGTTGAAGCGGATGAGATTTGGGGCTTCGTTCAATGCAAGAATCGCCACAAGCTCAACAAGGGAATCACTGATCCGAAAGTTGGCGATGCGTATACATTCGTCGGCATTGAGCGGAACACAAAGCTTGTTCTGGCGTGGCACCTGGGCGAGCGAGACATGACTGCTACTGAAGCTTTCACCGAGAAGCTGAACGAAGCGACCAGCGGATACTTTCAACTAACCACAGACGGCTTCCGGCCTTATGAGAACGCCGTGAGTTATTCCCTCGGAACCCGCGTTGACTACGCGATGCTGATCAAAATCTACGGAGCTAACCCTGACGGCGAACAGCGATACTCGCCACCCGTCGTGGTGGAAACAACAACGAAGATAATGATCGGAGACCCTGACCCTAGCCGCATATGTACTTCAATCGTTGAGCGTTCAAATCTCAGCATGAGGACATCGATCCGCCGTCTTACTCGCCTGACTAATGCTTTCTCTAAAAAGTGGGAGAACCTGAGAGCGATGCTGGCGCTGTACTTTGCCTATTACAACTTCTGCCGGATTCATTCCAGCATTCGCTGTACGCCAGCAATGGAAGCGGGTATAACCAAAAGTGTTTGGTCGATCCGCGATTTGCTTACAGCTTAAAGGAGATTTCCATGCAGTTTCGTATGTACGCTCTCTCATTGATGGCCGCTAACAAAACCCACAAACCCCATCTGGGAGAATCTGACGCACCAATCGAATTCGCACATCGCGGCGCAGTGTGTATTGCTGAAAATATCGAAGACGCTGGCCGACAATCCAAAGAACACGTCTATGCCACGTTCCCTGTTTCCAGCGGCTATTCTCATCAACACGTTGTCGTTTCACCAATACAGCAATCATTCTTTGATTCCCTTGAACAAACCTGCGCGGCAGGGCTGTTCTTTTCTGGCGTTGCTCCCGGTGAAACCATTCGGACGTTCAACTTCGACCCCAGCCCCGATGACTATCTTCGTGCTTCTGGAGAGGGCAATGTACATTGAACCGACAGGTGCTGGTTGCGGGTCATCAAGTCCGCCCCACTCGCCATTCAAGCCGACAACTTCCGGTTCTTCAGTTTCTTGGACTGCCATTGGTTGATTTTCTCCTAGCCGGTGGCTAAACTTCGGACTAGGACGCGGGTGGGCGTTCAAGGAAATCTGGCTACAAGGCTCCTGGCAGAGTTTTGTAGCCAAAACTATTTCTGGGGTAAGCATACCATAGCAAGTCAAATCGATCAGTGATATAAGGGCGACTATGCCGAAGCGCAAATTTCCAATGACCTCGCGGCAGTGTGAGATAGCCGCTGAGTCGTACACCGCCTGTCTGTTAGCACAGTCCGGCTACGACGTTCTCGTGCAGTACGGAGCAAACCAGCCGCACTATGACTTGATGGCCGTGAAGGGCGAAGAACGCAAGCTTCCGATCTCTGTCAAAGGTAGTCAGGACGGTGGTTGGATGTTGGCCGTTGGCTACAAGAAAACGGGAGTTACCTATCTCTCGGCGATTGACCAATGGCTCTCAGTCCAGCGACAGGATATTGTCTATGCGTTTGTGGGGTTTCTCAACGTACCTCTTGGTCAGGCTCCCCGCGTGTACGTTGCCCGACCGTCAGAGATCGCGGCGCAGCTCAAGGCTCAGGCGTTCGGGCGAGGTCATTGCGCGCTGCAAGAAGACTCACCAACCTATTACCCAAGTTCTAAGAATAAAGACAAAGTTCCGGCTGAATGGCGCTACTCCACCGAGCGCATCGACACTATCTGAGCAACCAATAATACTAAAGGACTACCTACTGAATGTTCGCCAATAGGAAAAAGCGCCGCAAATTGCAAGGTGAGATCGATGCGCTGAGGGCCGAATTGCGTGCTGCCGCCAAATTGGCTAGAGAAGGTGAACCGAATTTCCGCGAACAGAGGGATATTGCAGGAGACATAAGATCCTGCGAGCGGCGATTAGCTGTGTTTGAATCTAGTATCGTCACTAGAAAGGCACCAAAGTATGGAATTGATATTCCTTCAGCGCGAGAGAAGCCAGAATGGTGGCTAGACGATACGGAAGAACAACATGAGGCCGGAGTACCTAACAACATGTTGGCCGAAGTTTCAACCCAATGGTTGTCTGCCAAAGGCAGAGCGATAGTTATTAGTCAGATTCATGCTTACTGGAAAGGCTTGGTTGAACTACTAATAACAGTACTTGCCCTCCTAGTCGCAATCCTCGCCTTGTTGAAGTAGCGCGTCCAGCAACACACTAATAGAGCACTACCCACCGTAGACTTCGGTTGCTTGCTCGGGCTACGATGACACAGCAACCGAAATGATTACTTTTCAGATCTCAGGTCACTTAACTGAATTCACGGGCGGCCGCGTCGAGATTGAATTGGATGGTTCTTACTCGACGGTGGGGCAGGCATTAGATCGTCTATGGATCGAGCACGTTGGCCTGCGCGATCGCGTGCTGAACGAGTTGGGCGAAGTGCGACCGCATGTAAACGTCTTCGTAAATAGCCAGACCGTTCGTCGCGATCAAGCATTGCAGACAGAGATTGAAGGAGACACCGAAATCTGCATCATGCCGGCCGTCAGCGGCGGTTGTTCAGAGTACCAACTTTGGTTGTTGTTCACACCACGAAAAGCCCGACTAAAGTCGGTACGCTAAACCCGGGCCAGACGACATCGAAGATGACGTGGAACTACCAACGAATCCCGACCGTATAACTCACCGATTATGTTTTGTCCAAGCTGCGGTTCCAACGAACAGATGAGTCAGTATTGTCGCGCCTGCGGCACTGACCTGCGGCCGGTGCGCACGACCCTCGAACGCCCTGACTCAATTACCGCTGTCGCAGTATCAGCCCGCGAAGAGATCGGCCGCGCGGTCGCGGACAAAATCCGCGAAGTGGAAGACTCGTACGACCTCAAGCGAGTCGCCGAAGACGTGCTGCCGCAGATCGAAAAGTTCCTCGAGTCGTATGAAGAGAAACGTTTGCGGCGCATCCGCGCCGGAGTCATCGTCGCGGCCTGCGGCTTCGGCACTGGCATGCTGGGTTTGATAATGTCGTTGGTCCTTCACGGCGGTGACGTCGAGTCTGCCTTGATGGTGGTGGGGCTCGGTTCGATCGCTTTCGCCATCGGTTTCGGTCTGCTGCTCAACGGCATGATGTTCACCCGGCCGCGCAAAGGATTGGAAGACAATTCGTCTGATGCCCGTTCACAGAATCTTTTGGACGCCGGGTACGCCGCGCCGCAATTGAAACCAGGCGGTGAGGCGGCACCATCATTTCGCTCGCAAACCACCTCGAATCTTGCTCCGGCTTCCGGCTCATCAGTAACTGAAGGCACTACCCATCATTTAAAGACTGAGCGCTGAAGGGCTCGGTATGGAGTGCGGTGACTGGTCACCGCTTTCTAAAGCGCCGACTAGTCGGCGCACTCCAAAAAGAGGCTACACCCCGCCGAAGTTGATATAGACTAACTGAATGGCAATAAACCTCGAGGGCGGTTGCCGCGTTTCCGAGATGCGCGAAGGCCTGCCCTTCGAAATTGGGACTCTGAAATTGTGGCCCAGGATCGACCGCGAGCAGGGGGCGCAGGCGATCTCGCTGCGAGTGCTGGAATTCTCACCCGGATGCTCGCAAGGCTTTCGCAATACTACCTGTGACGAGATCCTGTATCTGCTCGGAGAAGCGGAAACAGATCAGCAGGCAACGGTGTTTATCGATGGTTGGGCGTATGAAGTGAAGCCCGACAGTGGGATCTATTTGCGGCCACTGCAAACCCTGACGATTCACAATCACGGATCGAGCCCGCTGGTAATGATCAGCTCGCGCTGTCCGGAACCGATTGGCATTTGTGAGCTCGCGCCACCCCTCACTTCGCCCTTATCCGGTGCGCCCCGGCCAGACAAACCGCCAATCGTAAGCCTTGCCGATCGTCCGGCACAGCCCACTGCGGATCGCTGGTATCGCTTGCTGGTTGATGATGTAGTAGGCAGCACAAAGGCCACGCAGTTTGTCGGCTCGATCCCGCCCGGCCGCGCGCCTGATCATTTTCACCAATACGAAGAAGTGCTTTTCATCTTGAAAGGCAAAGGCCGCATGTGGGCCGGCGAAACCAACACGCCCGTCGCACCCGGCTCGTGCATCTATCTGCCGAAAGGTCAGGTGCACTGCGTCGAGAATACGGGCACAGATGAGTTGCGCTTGCTGGGAGTTTTCTATCCAGCGGGGAGTCCGAGTGTGAGGTATGATGCGTGACTCGCTTGCGCTTACCAACTCACTTGGGCGTTTTCTCTTTCATCAACTCACCCAGAATCCCCATCGCCTCCCTCACCTCTTCATCCGTATTAAAGAAATGTGGCGAGATGCGCAGGCCGACGCCGGGACGGCAATCGACAAAGACTTTTCTTTCCGCCAGACGCTTGACCGTCTCCGGGCCATCTTCAACATAGATCATTACGGAAGCGCCTCGGTCCTCAACATTAGCCGGGCTGTTCACCTTCCAGCCGTGCTCCAACGCAAACTCAATCATCCATTCCGTACGCCGCTGTGATTCGGCTTGAATTGTTGGCACGCCAACCTCTTCGATGATTTGCAGACCGGGCAGGACGGAATAGAGCGCGGGGATGCTGGGCGTGCCCTGAGCAAAGCGGCGCACTGAATCGGCATAGCGCATCGGCGCCGACGCAAAAGAAAACGGCTCGTCGTGCGCCACCCATCCGGTCAGTCGCGGCGTGAGATCTTTTTGCAGGTCAGGGCGCACGTAGAGATAGCCGCTCGCCGGCCCTCCGCACAGCCACTTGATCGTGCCGCCAATCAGGAAATCGACTTCCCAGTCGGTCGCTTGTAATTCGACCGCGCCGGCCGATTGGTAAACATCCAGCAGGACCATGGCGCCGCACTTGTGCGCGCGTTCGACTATGGCTTTAGCGTCGACGCGGCACGAACTGCGAAACGAAACGTGCGAGAGCGCGACCAGGCAGGTCGAGTCATCAATCGCTTCCAAAATGTCTTCGAGCCGCACCGTGATGCCGTCGTCGCTGTGAACGATCTCGACATTCGCGCCGAGGCGACTCTGCGCGTCCCAGATGTATTCCATCGAAGGAAAATCCAGCGCGCTGGTCACGATCTTGTTTCGATCGCTCTCTTTGAAATCGAAGCAGGAGGCCACGCTGGCGAGCGCAATCGAAGCGTTCGGTTGAGTCTGCACAGAACCGGGCACGCCGCCAAGAACCTGCGCGATTCGGTCACCGACTCGCATCGACATCTCCCACCAGCTTGAGGCCCAGGCATCTTCGCTGGTGTGATGTTCCCAGGCTTCGTAGTAAGCGCGCATCGACTCGCGCGCCGCTCGGGGAACCGGACCAAGGCTGTGGCTCAGCAGGTGTATCCCGGTAGCGAGGGTTGGAAATTCTTCGCGACGGCGATTGATTTGGGGTTCGGGTTTCATATTTCAGGTTAAGGCGCACCGAGGGTGCGCAATGTGATAGCCAGGGGCAACGCCCCTGGGTAGTTTGCAATGAAAGACTATCAAGCGCTGAAGGCGCGGAATAGTCCGCGGATATTGCCGAATCCATTTCGCGCCTTCAGCGCTTCTGAAGTCATTATTAGTCCTAACCTGGGGCGTTGCCCCAGGCTGTCGCATTTTCGCGCCTTTGGCGCTCCAAATCTACGCTCGAATCTGCGAAAGCATCTTCTCCAACCCTGCTGGATCAGTTCTCAGGCTTTCCAAAACTCGTTCAGCTTCCTCACCAATCGGCGGATCGATTGTCTCTTCGCGGATATGCCGCAAGATTTCCCCGGCGACAAACTCAGTCGTCATCTTTGGCACGTCGGCGCCGCGACTCATGTCAGTGTCGATCGTCGTTGGCATGACGGTCATCACATGCACGCCTTTGTCACCCAGATAAGCACGCAACGCCTGACCGAGGGAAAGCAACGCCGCTTTGCTGGCGCAGTAGGTACCAACCAGCGGCAGATTGACTTTGGCAAAGGCCGTGGCCACGTTGACGATCACTCCTTCACCGCGCTCGATCATTGCCGGCGCCAGGGCCCTCGCCATGCGGAGCGCGCCGAAATAATTGACAGACATCTCACGCATGGCATCTTCAAAATTCATCTGCACGGGATTGCCATAACCGGCCACGCCGGCGTTGTTGATTAGGATCTCAACAAAGCCGAGCCCGGCCGCGGCGCGGATATCGTCTTCCTTGGTAACGTCGAGTTTGATTGGCATGATCGGAGCGCCAATCGCCGCGGCATCGCTGGTTAGTTTCTCAATGTCTTCCC
Source organism: Blastocatellia bacterium (assembly GCA_003168335.1). Classification (GTDB taxonomy): domain Bacteria; phylum Acidobacteriota; class Blastocatellia; order Pyrinomonadales; family Pyrinomonadaceae; genus UBA11740. The sequence continues at coordinate 67,163 of PMSM01000006.1, forward strand.
TCTTGCGCGCGCCGGCAAAGACTTCCCGCGCGCCTGCTGCGGCAAACGCGAAGGCCAGAGTACGACCGAGGCCGCGACTCGCGCCGGTGATTAAGACTCGTCTGTTTGCAATGTCCATAAAAATTGTCCGACAAACTAAAGGAACCTCTGACTAAGTGTCTTGGACGCGTAGCGTCCGCATGAACTTAGCCCGGCGTTTCAACGCCGGGATCAGGTTAGTCTCTGTTCTCGTCGCGTAGCGACGATTGAATCCCTTGGTTTCAGGCGTCGCTACGCGACGCGAACACCTCGTTGCCCCTTCCCGGCCTTGAAAGGCCGGGCTAAATTCATACCGACGCTACGCGTCGAAAGTACTTGATCAGAAGTTCCTAGAGTTTAACGGACTTCTTCCGCATCAATCGCGCGAAGCCATAAAGGGCTGCCCCAATCAGTGACCACACCAACACGAGTTCCAGGCTGGTCAGCGAATGCTTCGCGATTCTGTCGCTCAGACTTTGCGTCATCAGCGTGCGTGTGTCCTGCACCACCTGCACGACGATCAGCACGCCCATCGACAGGGCGGAGAGCAGAGCCGCACTGCGCTGCAGCCAAACCGGAAGGCTGATCGTAATCTCACCGTAGAGCCTGGGATTTCGCCGCGGTAACATCAAAAACGTCACACTGTGTAGGAAGTAAAGCAGAACCAGTGCAAAGACGGCAATGTTCAAAGCCAGTGAAAGCTGTTTGCTGATAACGAGCAGTAAACACGCAGCCAGCGTTAGAGTCAGAGCGCGAATCGGCGTCGCGGTGCGCGGATTGATTATGCCCAGCCAGCGCGGAGCCAGACCATCCTCGACGAATATCAGCGCGAGCCGTGAAGGAACGATCAGCGAAGGATTCAAGGAGGTCGTGATCGCCATGATCGCTCCCAAAGTCACGAAGCTCGCCGCCCCCCAGGGCAGGTAAACCGCGGCGACTTCAGTCATCGGCGCGCTGCTCGAGCCGAGCCGCGCACCGGGCAACACACCGAACGCCACGACCGACATCAAAACGAAGATGAATGCCGTTACACTGATCCCTTTCAAGAAAACCATCGGCAAACGCCGCGTGCTGTCTTTGGTTTCTCCCGCGGTTTGGGCCAGAGATTCAAAGCCGGCATAAGAAAAGAAGATCGGCGCCAGGCTCAGGGCAAATCCACCGGCGCCGTGAGTAATGAACGGCGAATAATTGGACGGGTGAATTGCAAACAATCCCGGAATAACCAGCACGAAGATCGACAGCCCCAACAGCACACACATGGCCACCTGAATTCTGCCGAACCACCGCACGCCGACGACATGCACGAGGTAGAAAAACAGGAGGGCGCCGACGGCCAGCGATTGATGAACGAACTCGCCGCTGAATCGTCTGCCGGTAAGCTCGATCACATAGTCCGCCAGGGCGCTCGCCAGATAAGCACCGGCACCGATGTAGGCGATGATCTTCAACCAGGATCCGATGTAAGCCGTAGCGTATCCGCCGAATGTGCGTGAGATGTGGAGGTATTCACCCCCAGGCTCGCGGCCCAGGGACGTCGAAATGAAAGCCGCATAAGGAACCGACGTCGCCAGAATCGCCGGCATCAGCACCAGGTAACCCAGAATCACGCTGGGACCGGTCAGAGACCACGCGTCGCTGGTCACTTTGAAGATGCCCGCGCCGATCAGAATTCCGATCAGCGCCGCATAAGATTCTATCGTGCCGAGATCGCGGCGCAGACGGCTGACGATCGGACCGGCAGGTATGCTGGTATTCTGTGATTTGTTTTCGATCACTCTGTAACGCCTATTGTCGGAGTTCATGAGCGACGTGTAATACCGCATCGCAGGAGTACAACTCGGATTATTTTCTCTTAAGCACTTCCAGCTTCATGAAATAATATTTGTCGTCAAACCTTTCCCATTTGAACTCATAAGAATTACTGAGCATCAACGGCTTGTCATAGGGTTTAGGCGTTTTGTAAACAAGTTGTCTCCCAGCTGTGTAACTCTTTCGATCACTGAAATCAAAATCGCCCCTGGCGTTTGAATATGATTGGGAAAAGTAATGCTTATGATCGGTGCCGACGATGAAATACCGCAGATCGCACTCATGGCCATAATTCTCCAGGTTATGCAAATCCTTGAATACATCATATCGGTTGTTTGGCTCTCTATGATTCTTCTTCAGGAAGAATTTCAGCTCAATGGCGCAGCATGATGTCTTTTTATGCGTGTACCGATCTTCGAGTTTTAGAAAGATGTCAATTCTTGCCTTCTCCGATTTACTTTTTACGAATGCCCCCTCGGCAACAACTGCATTCCTCTCAAGCTCTATTGAGAATAAATCTGCCTCCGCAAACTCACACCTCGCCAAGAGTCTTAAGGATTGAAGAATAGTGAAGCTGAAACGATGCCTCGTTATCAATAGATATTCTACCGTTGTGAATCCTTTGACACAGGATGTCATAGCCGTCATTAACGATTCGAGCCAACCGATCTCTGTATTTCTCTATGTTGTCCATATCAGTTTGCGGCTCTGCCGCTCTCCAGTGCGGTAAGGCTCTGCCTTACCGGCGAGCAGGTTTTATTTGGAGGCTGCGCCTCCCATTGACGAGCGGAGGCGGAGCCTCGAATTCAAAACACGAAGCCCCGGTAAGGCATAGCCTTACCGCATTGGGGAGCGGCAAAGCCGCGAACCCCGCCTCATTACATCCGACCATTCACCGTGAATCGATCAACGCATTTGCCGGCAGACTCGGGTCGAGCACCTTCTCGGCTGTCTCAACACCCGCCACGGGAAGGTTTGCTGTCTCAATTAAACCGAGTTGCACCAACACTGAAGCCTGGTCCCAATAGATGTGTTCGTGAGCCAGCTTGCCGTCGCGAAAATGAACTATCACCACCAGCGGAATCTTCACGTGTTTCCCTGTCGGCGCCACGCCGGGGAGCATCCAGTCCATTTTAATCGTGTGCGTGAATTCAAAAACCATCTCGTCAACCACGCGATCGACGCCGATAGTCCGAGAGACGGGTGTCATCGAAGTGTCCGGCGGCATCTGTGGAATGAACCGCTGCGAATAGAACTCGCGAAGTTGATCGTGGCCGACACCGCCGGTAAGAACCGGGATGTGATTGACGTAAGCGTCCGTCACCATCGTCTCCAGGGTGTCTTCCGTGTCACGCGTGGCGAATTCGTACTTGACGTGTTCGTCCCAAGCGTCAGACAAAGACTTCTGTGCGCTCGCGATTCCCTCACCCGCGAGATTGCGCACGAAGAATTCCAGCGCGCGCAGATTCGCAAGTTCCGCTGCGTTAGCGTCATAGTGGTCGCCGCCCAGACGTCCGAATGCATGATCTTGTTCGGGGTAATCGTGAATCGTGACCAACGAATTCGCATCGAGAGTTGCGTGAATCTGCTGCTGCGCTGCGGGCAGACAGTACTGATCTTTTTCCGCGATGTGCAGCATCAGCGGCGAGCTGAGGCTCCCGGCTTCAGCCAAAGATTTTTCGATACCTACACCGTAGTAACCAACAGCGCAATCCGGTTTGAAGCGAACTGACAGCAACCACGCAAGATTACCTCCGAGACAAAACCCAACCGCGCCCACCCGCCCGCTGCACGAAGGATGTTTGCGCAGAAACTCGACCGCAGCCGCCGAATCCTCGACTGCCTTCGCCTCATCCAGTCCCTGGTAAAGCTGAAATGCTTTCTGCCATTCGGCTTCTGTTTGATCAGTTAACTGAATGCCCGGTTCCTGACGCCAAAACAGATCGGGACAAACGGCAACGAATCCGCGGGCCGCGTACCAATCACAGACGCTGCGCAGGTACTCGTTGACGCCAAAAATTTCCTGCAACACGACAATCCCCGGGCCGTAGCCGCTCGCGGGCAACGCCATGTAGGCGTCAAACTCTCCGCCATCGAAAGATTTCAAGGTAACCATGTCGGATTAGTCTTCACCCCAACAGAGAGATGATAAGGCGGCGCTAAGATTAGCAAGTTTATCTGGGAGTACCAACTCTCATTGCTGGGAGCGCGGACGTCTCGTCCGCACTGAGCGCGAAGCGCGAAAATTAATGCATCGTACGAATAGCAGCTAGCGCCGGCGGCGCTGTGCGGACGAGACGTCCGCGCTCCCAGCGAAATGGGACCCCTTTGTCTTCACACGGGCGCGCACCCAACAGAACTTCGCACGACGGGCTCCAACGTTCCTTTAGTCTCGGTGCTGCCGGAGCCACTCACGTCCGGCCGGACACAACTCAAGAAAGTTGCAAATGCGACAGTGCGTCGCGGGCAAAGGCGGAAACAGATCCGCGTCGAGCGTGCCGTCCAGGGCGGCGATCGAAAGCATTGCATCGTCAATCGCACGCGCGCAGGTATCCTGATCCAATAGTGAAGCCGGCAAGCTGATCTCCACGTTGGGATCGATGAAGTGGAGAGTGGCGCGCAGACTGTTTATCTTGAACTCATTCGCCAACGGGGTGCCTGGGGATTCGTTAACCCGGTCGCCTCCACCATCCCAAGCGGGCTGCCCGCTTGGGGACCCCGGTCCGCTCCCGGTTCTGTGCCCGAGCAGCGCGCGCAAGGAGAGCGCGTATGACTGCATTTGCAGTTGATAATCGCGTGCGACAGCTTCAGCTTGCTCTTCGATCGACAGCTCCGGCTCAACAACCGACCCGGCGGCGCTGGGAATAACCTGCGCGGGGACTTCTTCGGAAACAGCTTCGAAGTTAAAGAAGGCCTGCGCAGATTTCGACGTTATCACACCTATCTCATCTATCTCAGCGCGAGGCGTTAATGCCGGCTTGGCTGGCGAGGGTATGGCGGTTGCCGCCAAGGTTTGCCGCGGTTTGGCGTCCGTCTGCGCCGGTGAACGAAAACGGTTGGTCTTGAAATCGATAATTTCAACGTCAAGCCCCGCGCCATTAACACTCGGAGTAATCAGCAGCTTGTCGATCGTGCCGGTGAGAATTCCCAAAGGCCGGCGCAGGCGAAAGCGCAGCTCGCTCCAGAGACCCGGTGAAGAAGATTTCGGATTGCGAAGTTCGAATTTCGAATCGACAGTTTCATCACTAACTCGCTGCGCCGCAGTCACGCGCTGGAAGACATCACTGGCGAGATAGTTTTGCGCCAGGGGCATCAGGTCAGACACAGCTTGCTCAGGATCAATTTCGAAAGCGCGTCCTGCAAGTTCTGCCTGTCGCTGCGAGACAACGTCCTCGAAACTTTTCCGCAGACGCGTCTCTGGTTCATCGCCCTCGACAAAGGTTTCGCAGAAGCGGTGAATCACCGCGCCTTTCAGAGTTGCGGTGAGATTCGCCGGCGGCTCCGGGGCTTCGGCGTCGTTCCAGACTCGGCGCTCTTCCTTACCGGGCGCCTTCAGCATCCGATCGAAATAGTATTGCCGCGTGCAACGCTGAAAGTTGATTAGTTGCGTCACGCTAAAACGCCGCAGCACCTGGCCCTGCTCTGGCTGGATCTCACCCAGCAAAGGAAATAACTCATCGAATGGCCGCGCCAGGTCGACAGTTTCTTCGTCTGCTTCGTCGACCACGATTGGCGCAGTCGAACTTGACGACCAAAGACCCTGGCGCTCGCGATCCACCGTAACCTGGACCTGCACGTCATCGCCGAAAGTCACCAGGCCGCTCTGCGCGTGTTCGTCTAACTCGAGCGCCTGCCAGATCCACGCCAGCCATTGCTCGCGATCGGTTTTCGTTAGGTTCTTGAGATCTTTCTCAGCGACCGCACCCGAAAGAACCAGCCGGTCCTCGGCCCGGGTAGCCGCAACGTAAAGCAGGCGCATGCTTTCGAATTCTTCGCGCCAGCGATTGCGCTGACGCAGTTCATTGAAGAGCGCGCCGCGGACCGTCTGGCCGCGTCCGTCAGGAATGCGCACAGTCAAACCTTTGTGGCGATCAAGAATGAATGAATTCTCTCGCCGGATTGGTTCGCGGTGCAGATCCGGAATGATGACGACGGGAAACTCGAGTCCCTTGGCCTGATGGATCGTCATCAAACGCACGACGTTTGCCGACTCGTCCATCTGACCCTCGCCTTCGCGGCCGCCGATGGCTTCAAACTCTTCGACGTAATGAACAAAGTCGCGAATCAGGTGACCGGACTTTTCAAACTGCTCAGCCAGGCGGAAGAGCTTCTCGACATTGGCGACGCGTTGGGCGCCATCGAAGTTGGCGGCAATGACCGTCATGAATTCCGATGCGGTGACGGCGTAACGCAAAAGCTCAGCAATGCCGTAACGATGGCGCCGTGGGATGAGCGATTCCAACAAAGATGACGCGCGATCAAGCGCCGAGTTGTCATCCTCGTCGATGAATTGAATCTCCCGGTGGCGGCGCAACGCGCGCGGCAAATTGCGCCGGCGCAGACGCTCCGGATCGTCTTCCCCCACTAACGGCGCGCAGCGCAGAGCCAGCAACGCGTTGTCCGAAATTCCGCAGAGCGGCGAACGCAACACGGCGGCCAAGGCCAGTTCGTCGGTGGTGTTATCAAGAAAGCGCAGCAGTTGAATCAGATCGGTAATTTCTTCGCGCTGATAGAAGCCCTTCCCCTGCACCGTCAAGTAAGGAATGCCGGCGCGTCGCAGGGCGCTTTCGTACGTCCACACACCAGTGAACGCGCGGAGCAGGATGGCGACGTTGCCGTATTTGAAGTGGCCCAGACTTAAGTCTGGGGATGCGGCGTTACACAGACTGAAGTCTGTGCCACTCACCAGCGTTCTGATTCGCGCGGCCACCTGCTCCGCGTCACGCTCTTGCGGTCCTAACGGGTCGCGTTCTTCCGCACCATCGTCTGATTCGTCAGGCGAGCTTTCGGGCAGTGCGCTGACCAGCAACTCAACCAGAGGTGGCTCGTGTTCGACGCCACGCTGGGCCGTGCTCGGCTCATGTTTGACATAGCCGAGTTGTCCTAATGCATCGAGGGGAACTTCAGTGCGTGCCTGGAAGATTTTTGCGAACAGGAAATTGAAAGAATCAATCAGAGGTTTCTGGCTGCGAAAATTCAGGTGCAATGGCTGCTGCACGCCCCCGCCCTCTTCAATGGCTGCGGTCATCTCGCTAAAGACGTCGACATCGGCGCCGCGAAAGCCGTAGATGGATTGTTTGCGATCGCCAACAATGAACAGATTCGTGCCGCGTATCAGCGCCAGCTTCTTCAACAGATCGCGCTGCAAACCATTGGTGTCCTGGAATTCGTCGACGAGAAAAAATCGATAACGGTCGGTGCCGCGATTAACAACCTCCGGCCGGGCTAAAAGTTGCAAAGCCCGTAGTTGTAGATCGTCGAAATCGAGTACTGAGAGACGTTGCTTTTCATTGTCCAGACGGCGGTCGATCTCGCCGAGGAGCTTGAGCATCGCCAGCGAATAATCCTTCGCCAGCAGATCAAAACCTGTCGATGGGACTTTCCCTCGAAGCCTTTCCGCGGTCGTTGAATCGCGGCCCCAAAGTGAGTCGTCCAGCTGCTCGATCACCGGATGACTGCCTTTTTTCGGACGCGCTTCCCACAAATCTTCAATCGCCTGACAATAGGCGGCGATCGTTTTTTCAGTTGGTGGCTGCGCGAGAAGCGCACGCAACGAAGGCCACTCCTGCTCAGCTTTGATTCGCTTTTCTTCAGCTGCTTTGGGCAGCCGCCGCGCCGCGAGCAGGTTATCCATTTGCTGGTCCAGATCCTTCAACGCGGAATCATAGTCTTTCGAGGAAGCATGATTCGCGGCCGTCAGCTTCTCGGTCGCTGCCAGGGACAGGCCCTCTCCGCGGTACTTGCGATGAAGCTCCGCCAGCGCAGTGGCCAGTGCCGCGCGGCCGGCGCCCTGCGCCAACTGAATTATCTTTTCGTTCCCGTGGTGGATGGCGTCGGCAAGCGTTTCTTCGACGACCGCTTCGAGCAGCATCGCCGCCTGATGCTCGTCAAGCAGCATGAACTGCGGATCGATGTTGGCTTCGACCGGAAATTCGTGAAGCAGACGCGAGCAGAACCCGTGAATCGTCGTAATGACGGCGCCTTCCAGAGCACGCTTGTGACGCAACCACGTTTGCCGTTCGTTACCGGAAGTCGCGCGTAGTAACGCATCAATCTTTTCGCGCACCCGTTGGCGCATTTCGTTCGCGGCGCGATTCGTAAACGTGATCGCTACGATGTTATCGACAGAGATTTTCCTGGTGCGCAGAATCTCCAGATAGCGCTCGACCAGCACGAAGGTCTTGCCCGCACCCGGACCGGCAGTGACGGAGACGTGGCGGTCGAGAGTGTGCGCGGCGATTTCTTGCTCAGGCTTCAGTTGGCGAGGTCTTGAATTAGAGAGATTATTGTCCATGGCGGCGATCGAGGAGCGGTTCGAGTCCGCTGCAGCGGGCTTTCCCGCAGGGTTACCAGACCAGCGCCTTTAGCGCTGGGCAAGTACGACTCGACTTCTAGATTAGCGCGCTTTAGCGCGCTTACGAAATCAGCACAACTAAAAAAGCCCGCTAAAGCGGGCTTGGTATTTCTCGGGAGGCGCAATCTATGGAGTGCGCCGGCAGAGCGAAGCGTCGACGGCGCTTTGGATGCGGCGGATCCCATCAAGAATCCAAAGCGGTGTCGCGCTCCGCTTGCCACCGCACTCCAAAATTAGAATTCGCCCGGCGCGTTCTGCGCCTGTTCAGCGGGAGCTTTGGGATCGAATGGGATGTTGATGAACTTCTTTGCTACGGCCTGCGCGTTATCATAGTTGCTGCCGGCCTGCAGGGCTTTGTTGTATTCATAGACGGCCTTGGGCCGGTCACCCTTGGCGTCGTAGGCGTTGCCGCGTTTGATGTGGGCCCAGGTCTCGATCCACTCCGCCTTGCTGCTGGTTCCGTCGATCGCCGCCTGGAAATTGTCGAGCGCCAGCTGCCAGTTCTTCTGTTCGAAGTAAACCAGGCCCAGATTGTAATAAACCCAGGCGTTGTTGCGATCGAGTTTCAGCGCCGCTTCCAGTTGCTGCTGGGCCTCGGCATACTGACCTTCCTTAAACAGTTCGATGCCGCGACGCGCCACGATCGAGATCTTCAGATCGTCGGACATGCGCAGAATCTTGTCGTTCGGATCGACCTCGGCGTTAATCGGCTGGCCGTTCGACTCGAAATCAAAATCTTCACTCCGGCCGTCGAGGTACAGGACCTTCGTTTGCGAGTCGCCTTCCGAATGCAATGTCAAATCGACGGGCAGGTGCAGGTTCTCGAAGTTCTGTCGCACCGTGCCGCGGGTGCGAAACTTTCCGGCGCGCGTGCGAATGATTTGATAGTCAATACTGAACTCCGGCACGCCCGTCCCTTCGACCCACTGCGCAAAGAAGTAGCGCATGTTCTTACCGGCCACCTTCGAGGTCAAGCGCTCGAAATCGTCAATCGATGCGCTCTTGTTCCGGTACTGCTCGACAAACTTTCGCATCAATTGCTGGAACTGCTCCTTGCCGAGCGTTTCGCGCAACATGCGAAATACCATCGCGCCTTTGTAGAACACGATCGACTGGTAAGCGGCTGATTGATCGTCGAGCGCTGACGGCGCCCGCACGATCGACGAAGTCTGTTCAAAGGTCAGCGCGCGTTCCTGCTCTTCGCGTTGCGCGGCGTCAAGTTGCGCACCCGTCAGCGCCGATTCACGCAGCGCGAATGCGCTCCACTCGGCCAGGCCCTGTGAAATCCACGCATCGTCGAAGGACTTCAGTCCGACAGTCTGACCCCACCATTGATACGCGACCTCGCGCGTTAGCCGGTCTTCCGCGGCGGGTTTGGCTGAATCGAAGAACCGCGAAGCGAGCAAGAGAATTCCCGGCCCCGAATAAGCTTCCATCGTCTCGTCATCGGTTTGCGCGATGATGAAACGCGATCCGAAGGCGGGTGCGCCATACTCGTTGGTATAAAATTCCAGCGCGCGGCCCATCAGCTCGCCATAATTGGTGATCCGATTTTCACTGCCGGGCTTAACGAAGAACTGCAACTCGTACTTTCCAAACCGCAGCGACTTGGCAACGTACTGACCGGCAACGAAATTCCCAATCAGGACGGGCTGCTTGTTGACGAAACGAAAACGCGTGGTCCCGGTCTTATCAACTTGCGGAGTGACCGGCTCGTCGCTAACGCCGCCGACCTGCATTCCTGTCGGCACGATTACGGTGATGTCGGCGGTGGCCCGATCCACCGAATAATCGTGGAACGGAAACCAACGCGAGGCATACATCAGATACGAACCTTCAGGGCCAATGTACGCCAGTCGTTTGCTCGCCAGGGGACCACCTTCAGGAGAAGTCAGGGCGCCGCCCCAACGGATACGAACCGTCACCGGCTGGGCCGCGGGAACGACCTGGCCCAGATCGATCCGCACGTTCGGACCGAGCGTGCCCGCGCCCACAGAATCCTGGACAAATCCCGTCAGCGCCTTGCCGTCTTTCTCGACGCCGTCCACATGCAGCGACCCGTTCAATTCGAAAACAACCGAACGGGTAGCATCCTGCGGCACGAACGTAACATCTGCGCCGGCGCGCAGGGTGTGCTCGTCGGGATTCAACTGGACCTCGATGTGATAGTTAGTAACGTCGTAGCGAGATCCGGGAACGGTTTGCGCGCGGGCGGTCGCTCCAAACGAGCAGACGGCAAGTGCCAGCACTACATTGCGACAGGAGAGAAGATCAGTTCTAAGCATAGCTGCGATCGGATTAGTCGGATTAATCGGATTAGTGACGAGCATTATAGTTCGACGTATCACTTGCCCGCCAGCGCGGGCCCCCTAGCAACCTTGGGCGTCGTCTTGGATGGCCGGAACGCGGGTGCGGTTGGCCGCCTTCTCTGTGAAAACCATCCCGATGTGGTCGGATTGCCTTTGTCAGTCGGGATCCTGGTCATCAAACAAATGCCGCATTGATTCATCCGGCTCGCTGCAAACTCGAAATTCCGGAAGAGCGCCGGGACTTCCGCGCACCCGGTTTTCGCGATTTGACGTAACCGCCAACGAATAGTCGGGGTTACCAAAAGTTTGAAAGACTAAAACCTCTGCTTGACAGGTCGCGCCCGGGCGCATAGATTCAGTCTCGTTTCGCTTCAGACAAACCTGCGAGGGACTGCCAGGCAATGGCTCTTTCGTCGTACGCCAAAAATCCGCAGTGCTACTGCTCGATTCTAACCAGGAGTTTTTCGTATGAGACTGCACAAAAAGTTTCTGATCGCGACGGTTCTCTTCGCACTCGCCGGCGCCGTGCCGGCCCAGACCGGTCGCAGCATGCATGTTGATTTGAAAGACACGCGCCTGGCCAACGGCCTGCGCGTGATCACTGTCGAAGATCACACCACCCCGGTCATTGCCGTCGCGGTTACTTACAATGTCGGCTCGCGCAACGAGCGAGAGGGCCGCACCGGATTTGCTCACCTCTTCGAACACATGATGTTCCAGGGTTCTGAAAATGTGGGCAAGTCAGAGCATTTCATGCTGATCCAAAACAACGGCGGCACCATGAACGGCACGACCAACGAAGACCGCACCAACTATTTCGAAGCGTTGCCGTCAAATCAACTTGAGCTGGCGCTGTATCTTGAATCAGATCGCATGCGCAGCCTGGCAGTGAACCAGGAGAACCTGGACAACCAGCGCAACGTGGTGCAGGAAGAGCGGCGCATCGGCCTGGACAACGCTCCTTACGGCAAGAGCGGAGAAATCCAGCAGGCGCTGATGTACGACAACTTCGCCTATAAGCACGACACGATCGGATCGATGGCCGACCTGAATGCGGCGTCGGTGGCGGACGTGCAGGCGTTCTTCAAAATGTATTACGCGCCCAACAACGCGGTGCTGACCGTGGTGGGCGATTTCAAAACGGCCGACGCTCTGGCGACCATCAAGAAGTACTTCGAAAATATTCCCCGTCAACCGGATCCCCCGGCCGTTGATATGACTGAGCCGGAACAAAAGGCCGAACGTCGCACTTCAGTCGACGACATGCTGGCGCGCGCGACCCGAGTTTCGATTGCCTACAAAACCGTGCCCGGGAACACTGCGGACTTTTATGCATTGCAAGTCCTGGCCAACGTGTTGGGCGGCGGCGGCGGTTTTGGCGGTGGTGGCGGCGGCTCGAGTTCCCGCCTGAATCAAAAACTGCTGCGAGAGAAGGAAATGGTCACCGGGATTAACAGCAACGCCCAGGAGAATCGCGGCGTGGGTGGCTTTTACGTTACCGGCACTTTGCGGCAAAGCGTAAAAACTGAAGATGTTGAAGCCGCAGTCTATGAAGAGATTGCGCGGCTGCAGAAAGAGCCGATCGCCGACTGGGAGTTGCAGAAAGCCAAGAGTGGCGCGCGGCGCAACTTCATCAATGGCCTGCAAAGCTCGCTGGCCCGCGCCAATTCGATCGGACAGTATGCCGTTTACTATGGCGATCCGAATCTCATCAACACCCGGCTCGACAAAGTTTCCGCGGTCACCAAGGAAGACGTGCAGCGCGTCGCCAATAAATACCTGGTGCAAACCAATCGGACCGTCGTCATCACGGTTCCGAAAGGCGGCGGAGGCCGAGGCGGCCCGCAGTCCGGCGCCATGCAGCCAAACGTTTCGCAGTAAGAGGAGAATGGATCAATGAAGAACACTGCAAATGCCAAAATGAAATTTCTGATAGCGGTGATGGCCATCGCTTCTTTTGCGACGACGGTTTGCGCGCAGGGCACTCTGGCCCCCCAAACCGGAACCATGAAAGGCGCTGTGCTTAAAGGCCGCGCGCCCGTCAACAAGCAGATCCTGCGGGTCAAGCTGCCTAAAGCCCAGGAGGCTACGCTGAAGAATGGCCTGCGCGTAGTGGTGCTCGAGAATCACCGCGTGCCAACCTTCTCAATGGAAATGGTCGTGATGAGCGGCGGGCTTTCAGATCCGGCGGACATGCACGGACTGGCGGGAGTCACCGCCGCCCTCTTGCGCGAGGGCACGGCGAAACATACGAGCCGCGAGCTGGCCGAACAACTCGACACGATCGGCGCCACGGTGAACGCCAACTCCGGTCTGTCGGGGTTCACCACCAACATCACCGCCGCCGGACTGGTGGAAAATTTTGATCAGGTCCTCGACCTTTTCGCCGAAGTGATCCGGACACCGAAGTTCCCTACTGATGAAGTCGAGCGGTACAAATCCCGCACCGTGTCAGCGCAGGGCCAAATCCGCGGGCAGGCTGCTTTCCTGGCCCAGGAACGTCTGAACCAGGCGATTTATGGAACTCATCCGGCATCGCTGGTCTTGCCGCCTGCCGAAGGCATTAAGAAAATCGCCCCGGCCGACCTGATGCGATTTCACGATGAGAATTACGTCCCCAACAATGCGATGCTCGCGATTGTCGGCGACGTGACGCTCAAAGAAATCCTTCCCAAGCTCGAGCGCGCGTTCGGCGATTGGAAGAGCGGCGCAGCGCCCCCGACCGTGATTCCCGCGGTGCCGGCGCAATCCGCCGCAAAGATTTATCTCATCAATCGACCCGGCTCAGTCCAGACGGTTTTCCAGATTGGCGCGCTGGGAATTGAACGCACCGATCCGGATTACGCGGCGATGGCGGTGATGAATCGAATCCTGGGTGGCGGCGGCTCTTCGCGACTGTTCCTGAACATCCGTGAAGATAAGAGCTATGCGTATTCGGTCGGCAGCAACTTTAGCAGCTCGAAGTATCGCGGCACGTTCGTGGCCAGCGCCCCGGTCCGCACCGATGCGACTGAAGGTGCGCTGCGCGAGTTCATGAATGAATTCAATCGCATCCGCAACGAGAAAGTTTCAGCCAACGAGTTGGACAACGCCAAGCGTTCGATCGTGGGCGGCTTTGCGCTTTCGCTCGAGAACCCGGGAGCGCTCTTGCAGAACATCATCACGCAGAAGCTCTATAACATGCCGGCCAACTACTGGGACACTTACCCGCAGAAGGTCGAGGCCATCACGGTCGATGATGTGCAACGCGTCGCGCAGAAATACATCGATCTGAACCATCTGCAAATCGTAGCGGTCGGCGACGCTACGAAGACCCGGGCAGTGCTGGCCAAGTTTGGCACCGTCGAGGAATACGACGCGGAGGGGAAACCCGTGCGGACCGCTTCGAAGACACAGTGAACCTGGGGCAGTAGCCCGACCGTGAGGGAGGGCTCGTGGCGTGCAACGACCACTCGCCGCTTTCAAAAGGCGCGACTAGTGGGGACTCTAGTGTTTTTCGCCGGGTTTCGTCTCGACTTTAATATGGCCGATCTCTTCGACCTCGCCGTCAAGGCTCATTAAGAGGGTTTCAACGTCGAGGTTCGGATATTTTTCGTGGATCGCATTCGCGAGCGCATCCAATTGCTCTTTGTGGACCGCGGTTTCTTCCTGCAGTTGCGCGGGACTGGAATCCGCCGGAAAATCTTTCCCAGAAGCAGCTTGTAAGCGCCACAATTGCGGTGGTCCATGACTATCACCTCATGGATGCTGTGGAGTGCGAGAGGAGCACCGAGTAGACGTAGTCGGGAAAATGGGCGGTGACGTTCAGCCTCTTTGCTTAGTTTGCCACTCCGCAGCAACCCCGTTATCGGTCGGACACTCTACTCAGATTTTCTAATGGGTCAAATGAAAATAGAAATGCGGTAGTGACTAAATTTGCTCGAGGTTAATGGACTTCCGGCGAAACAGCCGGGCTCGGCGTGGGACTCGCAACAGCAAACCCCGGCCCGATCTTGTCATCCAGTCCTTCCAACGTGCCGTTGACCTTCTGGTAGACATGTTCGATCACTGTGCGCCGCGCCGGATCGGGAGCGCCCGCCACGTAACTCTTGATGTAATAGAGCAGCGCCTGATCGTTCTTGCCGGTGGCTTCGAGCGCCGCACCGAGATGCCACATCGCCGAACGCCACAGCGGCGTGCCTTCGGGCGCAGCGTTGACCGCACGACGCAAACGCGTCACTGCTTCAGCAGATTTATCCAGTTTGAAAAGCGCTACCCCGGCGAGATCTTCGATTCGTCCACGCAAGAGCCCGGACAGCGCCGCCCGCGGAGCATCGGGGATGCGAGGCGTCCCACCCTGGGCCAAAGCCTTCGCCCGGATGTCACTGTATTCGTCGGGCTGGACCGCGAGCGTCGCGACGGGCGTGCTCAGCGCGACTTCAACCCCGTTGGTGGCCTGATCCATGAGATCGATCACGGTTGAGAGCGCTACGCCCTTTTTCACTAATTTGTCCGCGACATAAACCTGACGGTAAGTTCGCATGGCGTCATCACCGGCGGTGAAGTCGCGGGCGATGGCGCCTAACTCATCTTCATTCGGCGCGTTGCCTTCCGGCTGATTCAAAGCAGTGTTCAGGGCGAGCAGTGCCTTCAGCATCTTCGCATTCGCATCCGTGTCGGCCGGACGTGATTGAAAGATCACCGCCCGACGCTCAGGCGCGAGTAGTTCCGTAAAGCTGGCGGCGTGCGCGGCGTAGCGACCAGCAAGCATGGTCTCGATTTGTCCGCCTTTGATCGAGAAGGAGTGCGCGAGTTCCGCTGTGGCCTCGTCATACAATCCAATGGCCGCCAGCATGCTCGCCAATTCGTAATCGAGTGTCGGGAAGCGGCTGAATTGACGCACGAAGCGCAGGGACCGCTCGGCTTCCTGCGGGCGTTTGTTGGCGATCAGCGCGCGCGCCAAAGCAATCTGGGCCCAGGAATATCTCGGCTCGAGCGCAACTGCCTTGTCCGCCAACTCCAACCCACGGGCCGGATCATTGTGCGCGAGAAACCAGTAGGCCGCGCCGACCAATAGCGGAAGGTTGCGCGCCTGATCCTTGTCTTGCAGAGCGGTGTTGAGTTCCTGATCGGCCTCGTCCTTCTTGCCCAGCTCGAAGAGCGTCACTACCACGCCCGCATGGGCCGAATTATTTTTCGGATCAGCCACCAACTGCTCGCGGTACAGGGCCAGTGCTTCTTCAAACTTGCCGGCCCCACGTCTCAGATCGGCCAAAGCTATTCTGGCGCTCGGCGACTTTGGATCCAGCGCCAGCGCGCGTGCATATTCGGTTTCGGCTTCGTCCAGGCGCAGGGCGATGTGCCGGGCCGTGCCGAGCGCTTGATGCGCTATCGCAGAATCCGGCCCCGCCTGCGTGGCCAACTCGGCCAGGCGACTGGCTTCATTTGCATCTTCGATTACCAGATAGAATCCGGCGACTGCCGCCAGCCGTTTCGGGTTCTGCTTAGCCATCGCCTCTGCCTGATGGGCCGTTTCGATCGCCGCCGCCCGCTGGCCCCGCAAGAACAAGTTAGTAGGAATGCGGGCGATCACCTCGATGAATAAGCGATCCGGCATATCGGCAGGCGCTTCAGAGATCGCCAAACGGAACTGTTGCAGACCACCTTGGATATCGCCTGCTTGCAACTTCTGATCGCCCAGCAGCGCGTGCGCCACCACGATCAGTTCGGTCGCCCTGGGCACCGCCCCGGATTGTGGATGAGTGGCGATGAACGCCTTCAGAACTTCGATTCTCTTATCAGGGGTCAGCGCCAGCGTTACTTCCACTTCTTCTTTTTCGTCCTCCGGGTTAGCCGGAGGCGTAGTCGTAGTTTTTCCCGGGCCCGGCGACCGAGTGGCCCGCGCCGAATTGCCGGCAGAGTTCTGATTTGGATCGTTTGCCACGCTGGGCGAAGACTGCGCAGCCGGACTTTCTATCGGCGTCGCAGTTTGGACAGCAGCCGGGCTCTCAGTAGTTTGTGGTGAGGCACTGGGCAATGGTGTAGCAGACGGAGTAAGCGGCGGCGTAGCAATCGCGGGCGTTTCCGAGGGTTGCGCTGGCGGCGAACCCGAGGCCGTTGCGGTCGGTTGCGGTGACTCAGCCACCGGCGGCGCCGGTGCAACCGTGGCCGTTGCTTCCGGCGACGGCGTTTCAGTTGCCCGCACCGCAGGCGTTTCGACTGCCGCAGCCGTAGGCGATTGAGTCGGTTGAGCCGCAGGCGTTTGACTGGGTTGCGCCGCAGGCGTTTCGACTGGTTGGGCCGCGGGGCTCTCGACCATTCGCGGCCGCTGTTGTTCGGCGATCAGATCCTGGGCTTGACGTTGATCGAGATCCGCGAAGGTAAAATTGTTTCGCTCGCCCAAACCATTGGCAAGGGTCTGAATCCCGGTTAGCAGCCCTGCGCCGTAGCCGGCGCTCTCAATCTTTGCGTGCATGCGCTGGCCCATGTCACCGATCAGACCGTCGGGAAGATCGGCCCGCGCGCCTTTGCTGATATGCGCCAGAAACTTTCCGTTGTCGCCCGCAATCGCGAGCAGGACAGTTTTTTTCGGACTCGTCGGGACGCCGATGTTCCAATCGTTGGCAATTCGCAGCGAATAATCGTAGAGGTCTTCCGCGCCGGAACTTTTCACCGTGGCGATCACAAAGTCGATACCGGTTCGCTCTTTGAGGTTCTCGAGGACCTTTTCCAACCGCTGCTTTGTCGCCGCATCAAGCACTTCGGCAAAGTCGTTGACGTGCCCACTCGGCTTGGGCAAACGTCCTTGCGCGTGGGCGCCCGGGTTTGCTCCAAACCAAAACAAAGAAATGACCGCCAGGATAACTACAAAGATGATCGTTCGCTGATTAATAAAAGGTAGTTTCATTGGATAGCTCGCCGAAAGATTCTATCTGACGCCGGGTCGATGCCTTTCGCTGACCATCGCTTCGGACAAAACTCGGCCCACGGAACAGCTTGGCGCCTGCACGCCGAGCAAGCTGGCCAGCGTCGGGGCAATGTCCGCCGGCGTCGCTGCCTGGCCATAACTGCCGCCGGCAAAGTCGCGCCCCATGATAATCAATGGCACGTGGGTGTCATAACCGTAGGGCGAACCGTGCGTGGCAGTCGACAGCGGATCGGTCGGATCATCGGGAGGGTCGAACAGGATATTGTAGGGCTCGAAAACAACAATGACGTCGCCGCTGCGTGATGGATAAAAGCCGTGCAGCACTCGCCGGGCGATCGGATCGGATGACGATACGGCGTTGTTTTCAAGCTGCGCCCTGGTGAAATAGCGCGCGACGCCAGGCATGCGCATGGACAACTCGCCCACAACTCGCTCGCATTCATCCAGATCGATCCCGTCGCGCTTTAGAGCCGCGCGATTCAGATAAAAATTGCTGTTGAGCAAGCCTGACTCGGTCTCTTCCCGGTTGTTGAAAGTCTGAATGTAGTCCGTTGCCGCACGATCCGTGCGGGCGTATCTCGCTTTCAATCCATCCTCGACAATCTTGAGCAACCCAGCCTTCTGATAGCGACGGCCGGGGAGATTCATTGACGCTGCCTGCTCCGGCGCCGGTGACGCTCCGTGATCTGCGCTGAAGATAACGACGGTGTTTCGCAAACCCACGCGCGCATCGACAAAGTCCAGCAGCGTTCCGATTTGCCGGTCCACGCGCAGCGACATATCCATCGCTTCCTGGCTGTACGGTCCAAAGCGATGGCCGACATAATCGTTGGCCGAGAAACTCACCGACAGCACATCGGTGTCCTCACCGTTTCCGAGTCTCTCGTTCGTAATCGCTTCCTCGGCGAAAGCTATCAGCAGGTCATTCGCAAACGGCGTGTAGTCGAGGGCTTTGTAAAAAGGCTTGCTCGGTCGCGCGGCCCCGCCGGTGACCACATGTGGAAAATAATTCGTATCGTTCGAAGACTTGTCGAAATTCTCCCAGGGCACATCGTCTCTTCCGGCGCGCCGCAAGTACTCTGCTTCGGGCAGCAAGCGATCCCAGTGAGCACCAAACCAGCCATCGGCCATGTGCCGGTTATTGAAGCGCGTAACCCAATCCGGCTCCTGATTGAAGTAGTAGGTGCTGGAAACCATGTTTCCATGATCGGTGCCAAACCAGTACGCCGCGTTCGCCCGGCGGCCGGCGGGCAAGATCGCAGAACGATCCTTGGTCGAGATGCCGATCACCTTCGATCGATCCCCGTCGGCTATCCGTATTTCATCGCCAACGGTGGAACACAAAAGCCGGCGCGGACTGTAACTTTTCTGGTCCGGCAGGCCGGCGAGCATCCGGGTTGAATCATCAGTGACCGACTTAACTTTTTTTCCGGTATCGCGCTCGTACCATTCGTTGGCG
This sequence comes from Blastocatellia bacterium, assembly GCA_003168335.1. Classification (GTDB taxonomy): domain Bacteria; phylum Acidobacteriota; class Blastocatellia; order Pyrinomonadales; family Pyrinomonadaceae; genus UBA11740. The sequence continues at coordinate 86,239 of PMSM01000006.1, forward strand.
ATGATGCCGGTCTGGGATGGCCAGGCCCCGGTCATGAAAACCGCATGACCAGGTGCGGTGAACGTCGGCACGTGATCGAAGTTGGCCTCGGTCCACGAAGCGCCAGCGCGCATTAAGCGGCCGATGCCGCGCGAGCCGAACAGATCACCGAAACGCGTCAGATAGTCATAGCGAAACTGGTCCACGACGATCAAGAGGACCAGTCGCGGACGAGCTTTGGCGGGCGCTTTGTTCTCAGCCCGGACGCCGAGTCGGCGCGCCGATCGCGCCTGCTGGGCCGGCAGCAGAGTAACCGGGAAGAGAAAGAAGACGAGCGCGGCCAGACGGGCAACATTTCTAATACGGGAGTGCTTCATTAGACATTAGTCGCCGCGGAAAAGTTTGCAACCAGCATAAAATCCAGGGAGAGACAATTCGGGCGGGCATGATAACATCGATTAGCGGGCAAAAGGAAAACTGGAAATATCCCGGGCCGTTTAGAAGCGGGCTACTGCCCGCCTGGTCGGGCGGTAGCCCGACCCTAAACAGCGGATGACGATTAAGAATGAGCGAACTTGAGGAAGCATGGGAGGTAGCGCTGGCTGAAGCAACGCGACGCGCTCGCGGGGCCGGTCGCGCGGATATCGCCAGGTACCTGGATCTGCGCTCGAAGAATGATCTGCTGCGTCGGACTGCGGTCGACTGGCTGACCACCGCGCTTACTTCGCTCGCCGGCGAAGCCAATCGCAAAGGCGGGGGCATCCAGATCGAAAGACAAGACTCGCACAGTTTTCGCAGGGGATCTTCGACCATGGTCGGAAAGCAACTGACCCTGCGGCGCGGAGTCAGGGCGCTGTCGCTCGAAAGCGGCTGGCCACGAGCTCCACGTGACGGATTCGTACAAGGAGACGGTCTGGCCTGCGCCAACATCAGGCACTTTGGCCGGCCTCGCTCGAACGCTGAACTGCTGCTGGCGCGTTCCTCGAAGGGCTTGCCACAATGGCTCGTCCTTGCAAAGACCGGCGATCAGACACCTCTATCAGAAGCTGACATTCGCAAGCATTTCTCACTGCTGCTGGCTGAGTCCTAAGGTCCGACAAGTTTTTAGTTTGTCGTTCTGCAATCTCCCTCCCCCGCTGGGGGAGGGTTGGGGTGGGGGCTTGTACGCGTCAGTCCCTCTCCCCTAACCCCTCTCCCATCGGGAGAGGGGAAATGCACAGACGACAAACTGAAGTTTGTCATACATCCTTTCGCTTTTTGATCTTCGGAATGACAGAATAGTCGCATGCCCGCCGGCACGCTTTACATCGTCGCCACGCCTATCGGCAACCTCGAGGACATCACGCAACGCGCGTTGCGGGTGCTGGGTGAAGTCGACCTCGTCGCCTGCGAAGATACGCGGCGGACGCGGGTGCTGCTCAACCACTTCGGCATCAAGACAAAGACGATCAGCTATCACGAGCACAACGAGCGCGAGCGCGCCGCAGAGATCTGCAAACTGCTGGCTGCGGGAAAGAACGTGGCCCTGGTTTCAGACGCCGGCACGCCGCTGATTAACGATCCCGGATTTCGGGTCGCGAACGCCGCGATAGAACTCAACCTGCCGGTCGTTCCCGTTCCCGGGCCCACTGCATTTGTGAGCGCGTTGATCGCTTCCGGCCTGCCGTCCGATCAATTTTTCTTTGCTGGCTTTCTCCCCGCGCGCGCCAATGCCCGGCGCGCGCGGTTGGAAGAACTCCGCACAATTCCCGCGACCCTCGTGTTCTATGAAGCTCCCCACCGGATCAATGCCACGCTGAAGGACGCGCTGGAAGTTCTGGGCAATCGCCGGGCGGCCGTCGCGCGCGAACTGACAAAGATTCATGAAGAGATCGCGCGCGGTAGTTTGGCAGAGTTGGCCCAGCGCTTCGGCGCGGGCTCGCCGGCCCGTGGTGAAATGGTGCTGGTCGTGACCGGAACACTCGCGGACAAACCATCTGCCAACCAACCAGGCGAGACCGGGCCTTCATCGCAAAGGTTGATTGAACGGGTGGGCGAACTCGAGCGTGAAGGCTTGGATTCAAAAGCGGCGCTAAAGAAAGCGGCTCGCGAACTGGGGATGAAACGCGCCGAAGCGTATCGCCTGTTGATTGCTCAAAAGAACCGGTGGAATAAGTAGAAAAGCAGACCCGGCAAGATCATCGGCTTCGAAACGATCGGTATATAGACTTGCAGGCTCGTTTACGAGCCTTCCTCGCAGGGTTACGCCGCAACCGCGAATCCGTTAGCGCGCTTCAGCGTGCTTACCATCAATCGCTTCAGCACCAACACGGCTCAAGCCCCATTGACCAAGCCCGCTGAAGCGGGCCCGGTTTTCGGGTTGCACTCACCAACCCAGCCGTAAAACGGCTGGTCTAGAAACCCTGCGGGCAAGCTGCGTGAACGCAGCTCATGATCGCAAACCGAATTGCAGATGGAAGTCTGTGCAATCCCTATCTCGCGAAAGCCGCCATGGGCCCGTCTGCTTTGATGATGTCTTTCAACGCCGAGTAAGGAACCAGAACGTGCTGCGGACCGGCGGCGTAAGCCGCTACCTGGTAAGGATCGAAAGTAATCCACAAACCTTTTTTCGTAATCGCCACTGCCCGGTAGTTATCAGCTTTCGGCGACGCGCCCGATTTCATCATCTCCTCGTCCAGCATCGCATCTTTGTCTTTCTGTGCTCGGTCCCTCAAGTTCTTGATGCAATACGTCGAGATCACACTGAGATAGTTTGATTTCGGATTGAATAGGTCAGCGAGCGCCAGCTTCTTACCATTCCTGACGTCATAGTTCAGGACGGTCGTCGCGCTATTGCCATGTGCAGCGCCGGCCTCGTATGTTCCTTCGCTGAACTCCACGCTGACCAGATCGTCAGTCGCGCAGCGAATCTCATAGCCGATATCCAAAGTCGATTCTCGTGCTTCGTCGGCCAACACTTCGCCCGGGTTATTCTCTGCAACGGTCTGCCCGGTCTTAAACGCGGCGACGTCCCTGGTGATCAGGCCCCGCGCTTCCCGGTTGAAGCTATCAAAGCGAGGATCGCCTTCGATCTGCGGATACTCGGCATCGACAGTGTAAAGCTTTTCTTTGTTCGCCTCTTTGATAACCTTAGGAGTAACCCGCACGGCGACGGTGAATTCGATCGCCTGCTGAACCACCTGAAACGCAGTTTGTTTCGAGCCGTCAGGTTTCGACCACTTGCCTTCGATTTCGTTCAAGTTGGGATCCGGTGAATCAGTAGCCGGTTTCCACTGGCCCTTGAATACGCCGGTCTCCTTGCCGCTCTCGTCCGACTCTTTCAACTCGACGTTGCCGGCTTTATCAACTGTACCGCCGAGGGTGATGTTCTTGCCGACCCTGGGATAGAAATAAGTTCCCGTCAGCCGTTCGCCGTCGCGCACGAGGGCCATCTCAATTGCGAGATTGCCCGTGCCAGTAGTGATCGTGCCGCGAAAATAAAACTTGTCGCCGGCGAGCGCCTTGCCGCCAACCGGCGCTTCGTGGACGGCCGCGTCATTGCTGTTGGCTGTTGGTTGATTACTCGCCTGCTTTCGACACGCACCCAAACTAATCAGGACGATGGCGAGATAAAGAAGTAAGAAGCTCCTGAGGGTTCGCATGCTGGATTCAATCCTTCGGTGTCTGGCTTTATTTCGGTCTCTAGTATTGTCTCTCAACCAATTTTTACAGAGCGTTTCCTTCGTGCGGTCTCATGTAATTTCGTGGATCGAGTCTTTGTCAGTTGCTGACGATTCACTAAAGCTCACGAAAAACCACGAAACAGAGAAGTCGGTCTGTTTGTTCTTCTTTCATTCATGAACGAGCGAAACCGGTTATCTGTTGTCTACTCATTTTCGAGACACTTCACCAGCTAATCCGCTTTGCTCGACTTCCTTCCGGATGTCCGCAAACGTCAGTACGCTCAATTTTCCGCCACTGAATATCTCGTTGTTAGTCACCTCAGCAAGAGCAAACCGCGGCAGGGGAAAGTTGTCCAGCTCTTCGTCTGTTTCAAAACTTACCTCAGCCATCACCAGGCCGAACAGGTCCCCAAGAAACATATCGATTGAAAACTCGCGGCCTTCGAATGGAAACGGATAACGGTTCTTGCGAATCTCGTTTGCTTCAAAGACAGAGAGGGTCTCAGCTTCGATTGCGTTGAGGTAAATGTTGGTAATTATGGTTCGTGATAAGTCCGCCGGGTCGGGCGCAAACTTCTGCGTGAACTTCACGATCCATTTGTTCGTGTTCGGATCGCGCACCTTCCGAATCCGCAGCCGCGTGCCGGTAATATAGTTGTCGGTGATTTGCAGGTGATAATCCATGCGCGACATTATTTTGGGCAAGTCGTTGAGGAGATAACGCCGCTCGCGCTCAACGCGCGCGTACTTGCTGTCCGGCACGATCGTGTTCTGGTCGGTTAACTTTGCGACACCCATGGCTGAAGGTACCCGGTTACTTTAGCTGGCGCGTCAAAAAATGACAAAAGGCGGCGATGACCTGATCGGTTGGCTCGCCTGCATTCGACCATCAGCGGGCTGTCATCGACGCGCACCAAAGGTATATATTAGCCCGGCCTGAAAATGTAGACATGCCGGAGAAAGAAGGAGACCCCAGATGAAAAACCTTAGGATTGGCGTTACGTGCGTCGCGATCGCTTTTGTCCTGGCGGCGTCGGCCTGCAGTTTGCTCAACCGCTCAACACCCACTGCCACTTTCAAGGCGTTCTATGAAGCGTCAAAGAAAAAAGACGCCGCGGGCATGAAGAAATCGCTGTCGAAGGGCACGCTGGATATGTTTGACAAGCTCGCCAAGGAACAGAACAAATCGACCGATGACATGCTGAAAGACGTCGATAAGGACGACAAATCCGAGAAGATGCCAGAGACGCGCAACGAGAAGATCAACGGCGATACGGCAACCCTCGAAGTCAAGAATGACAAGACAGGCAAATGGGATCCGCTGCCGTTCGTCAAAGAAGACGGCGAGTGGAAAATCGCGCTCGATAAGTTTCTCGAAGACATGCTGAAGGGCCTTGGGGACAAGATGCCGCAGAGTAAATAGACCGGCTGCAAGATAGCGGGCAAGAATTTGTGGGTGGTGGAGGTGGCCAGGTTCTTTCACCTGGTCACGATCGTCCCCATCCGCACGACTTCGAAGTTCGAGCCTTTAATGGTTTTCAGCATCCCCAGGTCGTCATTGCTCCAACGCGGATCGGGCGCCCCGCTCAAAAACCAGCCCGGACCGTTGTCGGCGACGAACATTCCGTACTTCTTTAGCGCTCGTAGAATCACCTGATTGGCCGGCGAATAACTGGAAATATCAAACGATGCTTTTAAGCGCACGCGCATGCCCATCGGCGGCAGATTGGGATCCGTGTCGCCGCTGGCAAAGTGACGAGCAGGGTAAACATAAGCTCGCCGCGAACGCCCCACGGTAAAGCGCAATGCATGTTTGATCTCGCGTTGATCGAAGACTTCATCGTAACGAACCAGTCCCGGAAAAATTGGCAGCCCGGCCGCATCTGCCGAAGTCCAGCCCTCCGGTCGCAGCGTATTCGAATTCAAATCAAAGACGGCGCCACTGCCGGCGATCCAGCCGGCGCCGTTGTTCGCTGGCGCAGCCGAAAACATCTCGTACAGCTTCCATCGATCGCGATCGATGACCAACACGTGGCGGTCACCCGTCGAGTTTGGTCCGCCTTCAATCGGCGCGTTGCGCGGCACCGGATATGGACCGGGGTCGCTCTCGCCGCCAAAAGATCGAAAGCTCACCGGAAGCAGCGGCTGGCTGCCGGCAACTACAATGTAAGGAATTCCATTCGGCGCGCCGTTCCAGACCGTGCCAAAGTCCGGATGCAGCACCGCGTCAACACCAATGCTCTTGATCAAATTCGCCGAGTTGGGATCTACAGGTGAGTTTGAAATGTCCTGGTTCCACGGATTATCAGGCGGGAAAAGCCGCTTGCCATGAAGACTGGCACCCGGCCCAAGATCCGGCACTGACCCGGGACCGGGTGTTACCGTGCGCGGCCGCGTCGAAGGTGTAGGCGTGGCGGCAAGGCTGAATCTCGATTCAACCGATCCCCGGCTCTCGGAGCCGACACCGACTTCTATCACCAAAACCATCAGACAGAAAAACGTCATCAGGAATTGAGCCAAACGAACTCGGTTCTTTGTGGCCACAGACTTCATTAGGCGTCTTTCTGATGAAGAGTAACAAAGCGCGGATCGCGATCAAGTGATCCTTCACCGGTCATTGTTCTTCACAGCCTTTTCGTTGTTGTGTAATAGCGCCTGGGCAATTAGCAACCGCGCCAGGATGCGCAGTTCATTTCGTTGCAGACGATCGGCCATCGCTTTGGTGCGATTGAAGTCCGCCTTGGCTAACGCAACTATTCCCTGTCCGTATTTAAAAATTGCAAAGTCAGGCGAAATCATTCCGGGCTGCTGCAGGACGATCTCGCCACTTTTCACTAATCCGCTCTTTATCAGTTTGTCCAGCAGCATGAGTTTCGCGATGTTATCGTTTGCGCGGTCGACAATTGGCTCAATGGACGCAAACGCTCTGGTCGGGTCTATCAAAGAATAAGCGAGCAGAACTGCCATCAGTGCTTCTGATTGTGTTTGACTCTGGAGGTCTACCTTGACCAGCGCCTGCGCTTCATCCAGCAGCTTCAACGCTTCGTCATGCGCGCCGTTCTTCTCGAGCAGGATAGCCATCTGGGCCATCGCCTCCGCGCGTTTTTCCTTGAGCCGAATTGAGGGCAGCAGCTTTTGCAAGCTTTCGGTGTCGCCGTGATTCACGTCCCATCCGATCTGTTGGGCGTCCAGCAAATCATTCAGTCTGTTCCTTTGCGACTGGTCCTCGACTTCACTCTTGATGGACTCGCGCAGCGCGTCCGCCTGGCCTTGCATCACCGCCTTCATAACCGCGGCCTGGAATAGCGCATCACGTTGCGAGTCGTTCGCCCCGCCGGCAGCTCGAAGCAGTTCTTCCGGCGTGCCTTTGCTGACCAAAGCATCGTACTGTCCGAATTCCCTCTGTTCTTTTGTGAGCGGGCGTTCAGCCAGCTTCATCCTGATTTTTACAGCGCGGTCCGGGGCAAACTGTTCAACATCCGGCATGACCAGGGACACCGCCGAAAAAAGATCTGAGTTCGCTGAGGCGCTCAAGGTGGCGTCGGTTACGATCTCCACCAACTCTCGCCGCTGATCATCGCTGAGCTTGAGCCGCCGCCAACCCAGAACGGCTGAGTTCTCACCCGGAACATCTGGCGGAGTTCTGGCGGATCTCAAGAGGCCGATCGCCGTCCACCAGGCAGCCTCGTCCGTTGCCAAGTTCGCAGTTTGGAGTTTGTCGATCACGTCCCCGGCAAATTCTGAAGCGGCCTCAGGGCTTCGCTGATTGAGGTTGAACAGCACACCCAGCAATTGAAACGTGAAGCCTTTGGACAGGCTTTCACGCGCGATTTGCACAGCGCGTTTCGGATCACGCGCCGCGGCTTCGTTGGCTATCTCTTGTTCCAGGTCGCTCTCGTTGGGCAGGCGATAGTTGGCGCTAGCCGGTTGTTCCGGCGGCGGCTGGCGCGTGGCCCGCAACATATCCAGGGCGAGCTGCGGATCTCTCCGCGCAACCTTGCGCAAAAATTCCTGACGCGCACTGAACGTCGCGAAATACTGGTTTAGACTTTGGGCCTTATCGTTTGTAGAGCGTTTGGTTGTCGAGTCTTTCGCCGTCGACTCTTTCGTCCTGGAGTCTTTGGTTGTCGAGTCACCCAGTGTTGAGCCATCTTCGGCCGGACCGATCGTTGAGGTAAGATTATTCAGCGCGTCCCAAAACAAACTGCGCGCACGCTTCTCATCGTGCGTCCATAGCAGATCCGCCGCGTTGGCCAAGACCAGCGAACGGTTTTCCGGCAGCCTGAGACTCAAGGCCTGGGTCGCAACCTCGTCCAGCATGGCCAGCGTCTTTCGCTCCAACTCCTGTCGCTTTTCATCTTCCTTTTGCGCCTTCTCCTTTTCATCTCCCTGCGCCGCCACGGACCAGGGCAGCGCTAAAGAAAATGAAATCAGCAGCAGAAGTGAAAAGCCGAGACGGTGGAATTTGATTCTCATCGTTAACTCTCTAACGCCGACGAGCAAAGTTGGTTGCGACAAAAGATACTGCTTGCCTGGTAAATGGGCAATGTTTGCGAGTTCGCTTTGCCGGGTCCATTGTTGGTTGCTGGAGAATAGCAGTGCAGGCCCGAAGGGCCGGCACTTCTTGCCTCACAATTTCATCAATCATTACATTGTGCCGCACCTTCGGCGCTCATTGGTCTGGGAGAGTTCTTGATCCACGCCCTTACGGGCGTGGCTATTAAATGTCGGCCCTTCGGGCCTAAGCTTCACAAACCATCCTCTGCGTCAACCTCCAACTTGGCTGCTCAGCAACTTGCTCCGAGCTTTCTGAAGTTTGTCGGACATAACCACGTCTGCTGGCACCCAAACTCGATCTCAACTAGAATGCGTCGGCTGTAGCGCAGGCTGTGGGTTGCGCTCAACCTGTACCTATCAAACAATCCGAGGAATCAAAGTGAAAACCTTCAGACTTCTTTCCACCGCACTGACCCTGATCTCATGTCTTTGCATTTCCGTGATGCCGCAAAATCCTGCGCCGATAGGAATTCGGCCTGAGCCGCCGGAAGGCAAAGGCGTGGTCGCTCTGCGCGCCGCCCGTCTAATTGACGGCACCGGCGCGGCGCCGATCAATAACGCCATCGTGATCGTCGCCAACAATAAGATTTCCGTTGTCGGGGACGCTAATTCAGTTCGCATCCCTTCGGGCGCGAAGGTCATCGATCTCGGCAATGTCACTTTGCTCCCCGGCTTCATTGACGCGCACACACACCTGATCGGCCGCGTGCTCGGCGATCCCGAAGGCGACATGGCCGCGGTCAGGGACTTTGACTCTTTCGGCGCAATCCTGGGCGTACTGCACGCGCGTGACACCTTGTTGGCCGGATTCACCAGCGTGCGCAACGTCGGGGCGTCGGGCGCCTTTGATGACATGGCCCTGCGCAAGGCAATCAACGAGGGATGGACGATCGGGCCGCGCATGGAAACCGCGGGCCACGCGATTGGCATCACCGGCGGCCACTGTGACGAAAACGGTTTTCGACCCGGTGTCGTGCAACTTGGTCCCATCGACGGGGTCGCCGACGGACCTGAACAAATTCGCCAGGCGGTGCGCCTGCAAATTAAATACGGCGCCGATGTGATCAAGACCTGCGCGACCGGCGGCGTGTTGTCGGAAGGCGATGCGGTCGGCGCCACTCAATACAGCTTTGAAGAATTGAAAGCGCTCGTCGACGAGGCTAATAAACTTGATAGAAAAGTCGCCGCGCATGCGCACGGCACCGAAGGGATCAAGCTGGCAGTGCGCGCAGGTGTGTCTTCAATTGAACACGGATCATTTCTGGATGAAGAAGGCGCCCGCATGATGGCCGAGCGCGGAACTTTCCTCGTGCCCACACTGATGGCCGGCGAAGCCGTAGAGCGAGCTGCGAAGAACGGCGTGCTGAAAGGATTGAGAGCTGAAAAGGCTTTGGCGGCCGCTGCGGCAATGCGCCGCGGCATTAAGATCGCCATCGCCAATAAAGTTCAGATTGCTTTAGGAACTGACGCCGGCGTGATTCCGCACGGCACGAACGCGCGCGAGTTTGTCTTGCTGGTCGAATGGGGCGGGATGACTCCGATGGATTCGATCATCGCCGGCACAATGAACGGCGCGAAGCTGCTGGGCTGGGACAAAAACCTTGGCTCTTTGACGCCGGGCAAGTGGGCCGACATCGTCGCCGTCTCTGGCGATCCGCTCAAAGACATTCACGCGATGGAGAAGGTCGTGTTCGTGATGAAGAATGGGGTGGTTTATAGACGCGATTAGGCCCATCCGTCGCGTTTGAACCATTGGTTGAAGGGCGTCTGGCGGAGCATCACGCCGATTCTGGTTCCTCTGTGCGGCTGGATGAAATGCAGGCTGGTTGAACGGTCCAAGCCAACTCGGTACAGAACCGCGAGCGGTAGCGAGCGGGACAAAGACGCAACCTGCGCGGTCACGCGTGATTGACCTCGGCGCCAGAACAGCACAGAAGCAAATCACAAAATTGAGTCCCTATCCCGCTCCCTACCGGTCGCGGTTCTGTACCTTTCGCCTGCTAATTCGCATAATCGAAACATGCGACTATCTGAAAGTAAACGACCAAACCGCCTGGCCTCGCTCGCGCTGTCGCTGCTAACTCTGTTTGCCTGTCTAATCGCAGTTCTCACTTCAACGGCATCGAGTGCGCGTCTTCATCCCAAGAAGTACACCGCTCAATCAACTGCCCCCGCACAAGCCAAGCCCTTGCCGGCCCCGGCACGCTGGCGGGGGTTGATCGGTGAGTACGGACCCGACAATGACATTCTGATCATTCTGGAAGCGGACGGGAAGCTCGTCGCGCTCTTCAAGCGCGTCGACGTCTTTCCGCTAACTGAACTAGTCAGAGATTACTTCAGGTTTCCTGAGCGGGGACCACGTTCAGCCCAAGAACTAGTATTTACTCGCGATCGTCATGGGCGCGCGACCAAAGTCAAAATCCATCTGGGCGGTGGACCTGAATCTTTTCTTACGCTCAACCGCCGTCAGATTGAACCCGAAAGCGGAAATCAACTGCACGTTAAGCCGGTGCGCCCGGTCCCGGAGTTGATGAAGGAAGCGCGCGCCGCGCAACCGCCGAACGAGAACGGAGAGTTTCGCCAGACGGATCTGGTGGAACTGGCAAAGCTCGATCCGACCATCAAACTCGAAATCCGCTACGCGACGACTAACAACTTTCTCGGCACGATTTTCTATTCCGAAGGCCGCGCGTTCATGCAGCGTCCGGCGGCTGAAGCGGTCGTGCGCGCCCACCGCAAGTTGAAACAGCTCGGGTACGGCTTGCTCATTCATGACGCTTACCGGCCCTGGTACGTGACCAAAGTTTTCTGGGACGCGACGCCTGACGATAAGAAGGTCTTCGTCGCCGACCCGGCGAAAGGATCGCGTCACAACCGCGGTTGCGCCGTTGACCTGACGCTTTATGATTTGAAGACGAAAAAGCCGGTGGAGATGGTCAGCACGTATGACGAGACCACTGACCGAGCTTATCCTGACTATCCGGGAGGCACATCCTTGCAGCGGTGGCACCGAAAACTATTGCGCGATGCCATGGAAGCGGAAGGCTTCACCGTTTACCAGGCGGAGTGGTGGCATTTTGATCATAAGGACTGGCAAAAGTATCGGATTGGCAATGTGCCCTTCGATCAGATCGGAACGAATCCGGTACAGAACCGCTCGCGGTAGCGAGCGGGCGCACTAGTCAAGTTGCACCCGTAACCCGCTTGCTACCGCGAGCGGTTCTGCAACTCCGTGCGAATCTGCGCGAGAATTTCAAAATACCGCCAAGCGGCCGGCGCGTTCGGCTCCTGATGATGATCGGGTTTTAAGATCAGGTCGCCGGTTGAGAGCAGGACTTTCTTCACCTCAGGATTCTGTTTCACTTTTTCCCAGGTCGCGGCAACGATCAACTTGTAGTGCTCGCCCGGAACGGCAGGTTTGTACTCAAAATGTTTGCCCTCAAAGCTCACCCAGGTAATGCCCATCTTCTCCATATTCGCGCTGGCGAGCGCGCCGGCCTGGTTGGCTTCGAACGCAACCATCTGCGCCACCTGCTCGCGCGTGTACTTCCATTCGAGACCGGCAAATTTTGCGCGTGGATCGTTCGGGCCTTCGGGATACTTCATCATTTGCCAGAAGCCTTCCAAACTCGCATAGCGTTGGCCGTGAAAGACAAACGGCGTCGGCGCAAAGTTCGAAAGCAAACCGAGTTCGTTGCGTTTTGAAAGAATTACTTCGCCGGGTCCGGCTTCCTGCGGCAGGATTTCCCAATCAGGCTTTTTCGGATCGATTACCGCCGTCCACCAGTGCGCGGGATAGCGTGGATCGCGGGTGATTTGTTGAGCCAGGAGTGTCGCAGGCTGAAGGGTTATTGGCGGCTGGCGGTGGTGGCCGGAGAGAGTCAGCAGCATTAAGAAAATGGGGAGCTGATTCATTTCTTGATCATGAGTTCAGCGCGGGCTGCCTGGCCAGGGTCCGTTGCGGGACGATCCGCCGACAGATGATCCCGGCGCGTATCGCGCGATCTTCCCGTCGCGAACCTGTCGGGCATTTACCCATTCATCATACCAATCGTCGTAGCCATAGTAGTGCACTTTATACTGACCTTGCCCGGCCTCGATAATTCGCGCCTTGTACCAATCGCCTTCGGATTTCACCTCGACCCGTTTACTCACGTCACGGCTCGACCTTCTCTCTGCTCTTGCCAGGACCGTCTGGTTCGTAAACACTCCGGTAGCTACGAACGCGGACCGTTGATCTTCGGCGAAGGCCATGTCTGCTCTGATGTCTTCGGCCAATTCCTGGAGCGTTATTTCGCCGTCCTGATTTGTGTCAGCGTAGGCTTCACCCTTGAGACCGGCCAACAACATTTCCGTGAACGTCCAGTTTCCCGTCGACAGCTCGTTCGCGGATGAGGATGCGAGGCAGGCGTAAGAAATACGACTATTCAATGCGCGGACTTGCTGCGCCAGGCTCCCCGAGTAGCAGCAATCCGCGGTCAGGACGGCTTCCGATCCTTTGAAGTACTGCTCGATGTCCCGCACGATGGAGCTGGTCGCCCAGCCCGGAACATTGTCGCCGGCATCATAAGTTGCAAAAAATGTAGTGCGCTCGTCGTCTGACTTGTAACCGTGGCCGGTATAGTACACAAAGAGCAGGTCTCCTTCTTTCGCCTCAGACAGAAGAGTTTTGAAAGCAGTTCTCACCTGGCGGGTCGTCGCCTGCCGGTCTTTCAGATAAACCATTTGCTCGGCGGGAACACCCTGCGTTTTAAAGAACCTGGCTAATTGAGCATCGCGCCGGTTTTCCATGGGGAACGATTCGAACATACCGGAGTGTTCCCACTGCAGAGTGCCGACGATAAAAACCCAGGTCCTTTGCGGCTGCCACTCACGCTCTCGCGCAGGGGCCGGCAGTGCGGCCAACAGGCCAAACGTTGCGGAAAGAAAAACGGCCAGACACAGTCTCTTGAGTGTTTGCAGTGAACAATAGTAAGTCATGATGTTTTCGGAGTTTCAATCGGGAATCGATGAAGAGAGTCACCGGATGTTACGCGATTCGCCAGGTGTTCTCGGCGCCTCGCCGGCGAGCAACGCAAGCTAACTCAACACTAGGACGCAGAGTGCGCCGAGGTTTTGCCGAGAAAAGTGGTCACGCACGGCGATTACTTCTTAGCGCGCTAAAGCGGGCTCGGCTATCCGCAACGCTTTGTAACCCAGCCGTAAAAAGAGGCTGTGTCAAGACTCAGGTCTTCCAGCGCCGAAGGCGCCGAAATGTAATAGCCCAGGGCAACGCCCTGGGTAATCGTGCGTATGAGTCTTTCAAGCGCTGAAAGCGCGAAATGGCGACTACGTCCTCGCAATGGCCAGCATTAAGGGCGCCTTCGCTATCATTACGCGCCTTCAGCGCTTCCAAAATTTATTATGGCCCAACCCAGGGCGTTGCCCTGGGCTATTACATTTCGCGCCTTTGGCGCTGGGACTCCGAGTTTTGACACGGGCTCTAAAACGGCTGGGCTAGTAACCCCTCGCGCAAGCCGCGTGAACGCGGCTATTTTGATCGCGCACGGCTGCCCGTGGCTGGCGACACTCGCACATCAGGCTTCAGGTTATCCACAAATAGTTTCAGAATGCGCTTGTACTCATCCGCCCAACTCGCCTCGCGTTCAAAGCCGTGGTCTTCGACCGGATAAGGCGCGACCTGCCAATTTTCTTTGCGCAATTCGATCAACTTCTCGACCAGACGAACCGTGTCCTGAAAATTCACATTCGTGTCCACCATGCCGTGGCAAATGAGCAATGCTCCTTTCAGACCATTGGCGAAATAGATCGGCGAGCTTTGTTTGTAGCTTTCAGCATCGTTCTGCGGCAGATTGAGAATGCCCGAGGTGTACCCATTGTTGTAATGTGCCCAATCCGTCACCGGCCGCAGCGCCGCGCCCGCGGCAAAAACATCAGGCTGTGTGAACATGGCCATCAGCGTGATGAAGCCGCCATAGCTGCCACCATAAAGCCCGATGCGCTTGGGATCCACGCCGTGTTCCTTCACCAAATAATTCACCGCGTCGACGTGATCGGTCAGGTCCTTCCCGCCCATGTGCCGATAAATTCCGGTCCGCCAGTCACGGCCGTAACCGGCCGAACCCCGATAATCAATATCGAGCACCACAAAACCGCGTTCCATCAGCAGATGATTGAACATGTATTCGCGAGAGTACTGACTCCACCAACGGTGCACGTTCTGCAAATACCCCGCGCCGTGAACGAACAACACAGCCGGTCCGCCGGCCTTCCAATTCGACGGCACGTAAATGCGACCGTAGACGGTCGCGCCGTCGCGCGCTTTGAAACTGACGATGGGAGGATCGATCCACTTGTTAGTGGAGAACTCGGGGATAGGCGAAGTTGTGACCGGCTTGTCTGACACCAGAGACTTCCCGGGATAGAAGGGACGGTTCGGAAAAAGGTAGAGTTCCGGCGGCTTGTTGCTGTACGAGCGCACGTCCGCGAGCATCGCTTCATCCGGCGAGACATCCACTTGATTGTGGCCATCCAGCGGGGTGAGACGCCTGCGTTCCCCACCATTGATCGACATCGAATAGAGATGCCGTTCGAAAGGACTGCCTTCGCTGGAAGTAAAATAGAACTTCGTCTTGTCCGCCGCCAGATGGACGTCAGAGACTTCGAACTGACCGGAAGTTAATTGCGTCGGCTCGCCACCATCGATTGAAACTGAATACAGATGAGCAAAGCCGTCGCGCTCTGATTCGAAATAGACATGAGCGTTGTCGGGCAGCCAGCCCAATGTGTTGTTGCCGGGGCCGTCTATCCATGCGTCGTCATGCACGGTCGCCAGCACTTTCGTTTTACCCGTCGCCGCGTCGAGCAACATCACCCAGCGATCTTTGTTGTCTACCGAGCGACCCATCAACACGGCGTTCTTTCCATCTTCCGACCATTGGAGCTGTGCCAACTGCACGTCGCGGTCGCGTTGTTGCGGGCGCGGCGGACGCTCGCCTTGTCCGCGCGCTTGTGCTTGCTCAGAATCGCTGCGCTGAGGCTGATCCGTCGTGCTCGTTTCGGTGCGAGAAGCCGCGGGCGTCGCCGGCAATCGCTGGCCATGATCGACATTCTTCGTTTCGCCGGTCTCTACGTTGATGATCGTCAGGCGCGTACGCCCCTGCGTGTCACCAACTTTCGTGCGCCCGGTAATGTCTTCGGTATAAGCCGATTCGGTCACGTAGTTCGGCACGAGCGTGTTCTTCGAGCCGGTGCCGGGTTCGCTGATCGTGGCGATGACATACTTGCCATCCGGCGAAAGGTTCAGGGCAATTGCGTTCTGTCCGGTGGGAAGACTAAGCGGTTTCCGCTTTTCGCGCTCTTTGCGTTTCTTCTCCTGCTCTTCGCGCTGCTCGGCGCGCTCGCGCACGGCGTCGAGCAACGTCCGCTCTTCTTTCTTGATGTATTCCTGACTGTCTGTGCCGCGCTGTTGCCCTTCAGCACTCGTTTGTCCCTGGCCACCCTGTCTTTGCCCGCCGCCGAGTCCGCCACCGCCTGCACCACTTGCGGTTTGTGGCGCGCCCGCGCCACCGACGCGAATGTCGGTGAATTGCTCCAGCGAACCGCCATCGAGTGCCATCACGTAGAGATTGCTCAGCCGGGTAAAGTAAATGTGTTTCTGATCGGAAGTGAAGTGAGGGTTTGTCTCGGCATCGACAGTGCGCGTTATCTGCCGGCGCGTTCCGTTGGCGTGCAGGTAAATGAAAATGTCGCCTTCGTCGGCGAAGACGGTCATGGTCTTATCTTTGGACAACTCGCCACTGGCCGGCGGCGCTTGTTTCGCTTCGTCGTCGGTCAGCCGGCGCAGGCCAGAGCCGTCGCGATTCACGACGTAAAGACTCGTCTCTTTCAAGCGCGGCTCGTCGGCCTGCTTCCAACGGAAATAAATGCGCCGGCTGTCCTGTGACCAGTAGACTCCGGTCGGCGGGTAACCAACCAGGCGCGGGCCGCGCATGATGCTGTCGACTGTCAACTCGAAGCGTTTCGGTGGAGGCGGAGCAGGCTGTTTTTGAGCGAAGATAAGTTGCGGGGCGAGCAGCGACAGGACGCAGAGCATTATGCCCGCATATCGAGAATGTTTGATTGTCATTTTGTTTTGAACGACAAGAGAATGGAATAAATTCGCCCACATGCCGCGAGCGCTTCCGCGATGACACCAGTCGAGACTGAAAAGTATTGCGGAGAGGCGTTATGCCTTCAACTTCCCTCTCCGTTTCAGCCACTGGCGCAGCTCTTCACACGCGCTCCCCTTTTCCTCCGGATGCTCCCAGGCCGTGCCATCCTTATACAGGACGCACTTGATGGCGACCCGCTCATCAAAGGGTGATCGCACATCTTTCGCCAACCCGGTGGTGGTAACCACTCGTGGCGGCGAAGACCTCGACTTGATCTGGAGTAACTTCTTGCTGTTCGTAGCGATCTTCTCAAAGTTGCCGAGGGCAATCCTGCCCAATTCCTGTTTGCTGGCGGGTTCGTCGAAGATGTAATCCCAGGTAATGGCTCTAATTGCCTTAGGCCCGTGGTTATCAATCTCCAACGAATAAACATAGACTTGGCTGTGCCCTTCAGTCGGAAGTTTGCTTGACCCGGATGAACTGCCGGGGTGCTCACCGGTTGGCAATTTGGTGGCGCCCGGTTCGAGCGCGGTTTGCCGATCGATTGTCTGGGTGGAAACCATGGTTAGTGGGATTACGTCGACAGATGCCGCTGACTTGTCCCAACCAAATTTGCCGATCGTAACCCCTGGCGGAGCTAGGTTGTCTGAAGGCTGCTGCGCCATGGCGGGGCTGAGGCACCATGGGCTCAGACAAAGAATAAAGATTCGAATCAGCCTCATCTCTGAAATCCCGTCCGTTCGATGCTCTTGTTCTCACTCGCCGTTACATCGTGCCCGTCTTCCAGCCGGCTACGCGCTTCTCAAAGCCGGCCGTGTCGGCTTTGTCAGCTTTGCCTTTGGCGATGGCCACGTCAGCCGCTGCCAGCGCTTCCTGTTTCTTGCCGGCTGCCCAAAGTATGTTGGCCTTGGCAGAAAGGTTACGGAACGTCTCTTTAACCTTGATTGATTGGTCGACGAACTTCAGAGCTTCATCCCATTTCTTGTCGCCGGCGTAAGTGTTCGCCACCTGGAGTGGCAGCGCTTCGTTGGTTGGATTGGCGGCGATGAGCGCATCCGCCCTGGCGCGCCAGACCGCCTTGACGTCTTTCACTTCAACGGTAAACGGAACTCGAGTTTTCTCCCAGCGAAGATTGACGGTGGCGACATTGTCGGTAATCGGATCAAAGCTGTACGCCAGGAATTCCTGATTCTCACTGACCATCTGGGGCTTCGTCTTGACGCGGAGCGCGTCCTTCTTCTCATCATACGTAAAGCTGCCCCACTGACCGGCGTCATTGTTGAAGATGATGGTCCACTCTTCTTTACCGGGTACTGTGTGCATGCTATAGGTGCCGGCCTTTAACGGCTGGCCGTTAATCAAGACATCATCGGTGACCACAAACATCGTCGCTTCATTTGCGCCGGCGCGCCACACGTGACCGTAGGGAACGATGGGCTCACCTGTCTTGCGCTCGTTCTGATTGTCCAGAGTCGCTTCGCCTTTGGCGCGTGCCTCCATCGTGGCGGGAGCGTCGGCGAAAATTGTGCGTCCCTTCACCGGCGGGCGGCTGTAGGTGATGGTGATGTCGGTGACACCGATGGTCTGCATCACGCTGCCCTTCTGGCTGGGGCGGATCGGCTTGATCTGCAGCGGCGGCTGCTGCGCCAGCGCATAAGGCACAGCGCACGTCAGCGCAAACAGAATTGCGAAAGTGAAAAGAGAAAATCGTTTCAGGGAAATCATTGTGGCACTCCTCGTGGTTGAATTTGGCGCATTATCTAACGCTTACCGGTTAACCGCAAGCAGGCGACTTCTAAACGAGGGGTCACTTCGGATGCCCGCTGTACTTCTCGCCCGCTGCAATCGGAAAAGGCAGGCGATTCTGCCGCGGCGGGAGCGGACAGGTCGCAAATTTCGTAAAGGCGCAGGGCGGGCTGTAGGCTTTGTTAAAGTCGATCACCATGCGGCCGGATGAGTCGGGCGGATCGACGTAAAGGTATCGCCCTGCCGGATAGGTTTCCTTGCCGCTGGTCTTGTCCGCGATGATCATGAAGAACTTTGACTCTCCTTTTTCGGTGATCGCGTCGAGCCGGTATGTGTGACCGTCGACTTCAAATACGACCGCGCCGGGAGACGCTTCGGCGCTTTCCATGTCGAGCACGTTAGTTATTGCGACGGGCTTGGACGGATTGTAAGCGTCGAAATGCGCTTCGATTCTCCACTTCACATCAGTCGGATAAAACTGAGTGTTTTGAAAATTGATACGATCCGGATTGTCTTTGTCTTTAACCCGGAGCCCGAGCTTGTCGCCGCGTTTTATGATTTGGAAACTCAGCGAACCGCGCTGCAAGATGGTGGGAGATCCGTCGGCATCGGATTTGAGTACTAAGCTTGAAACCGGTTTGCCGTCGAGAGTGAAACCTGTCTTTTGCGTCGTCTCAATTCGGACCACGCCATCCTTGAGCACTAACCCGCCATCATGCGCGCCGCCTTTACCCAAAACGATATCGTTCGCCGCGTCGCTGCCGAACTTATTTTCACCTTCTTTGAGCCAGTAAAGGCCAACCAGTGTCAGGTACCCATCCTCGCTCTTCAAAGCTACCCATCGTTCCGCCCGCCATGCTTCGATTTCTTTGGCATAGGCGTTGGGGTCCATCTTCGGCTTTGGTTGCCAGCGCGAACACGAACCGACCAGTGCGGCGGTCGTGAAAAGCGAAAGCGCGAGTATGGCACTCGCGCTTCCTGTGTTGATCTTTCTTCTAATCATCATCGACCGATAAAAACCAGGCCCTCACTCAACGCCCCACCCCCCACGGCGCTGCGCCGTCCGCTGACCCCGGGGTCGGGCTACTGCCCAAACGCACCACGCTCCTTTACCAAATCACGCAACGGTCTTTTTCCGGACGCACCATCCGATCGCCTTCCTTGCATTGAAACGCGGCGGCGAACTGCGGCATGTTCATCAGCGGAGCACTGCCGCGAAACCTTCCCAGCGGGTGCGGGTCGACAATGACCAACTGGCGCTCGAGCTCGGGTCGTATGCTGCCCGCCCAAACGCGCGCGAAAGCGAGAAAGAACCTTTGCTCCGGCGTAAACCCGTCAATGTTGGCCGGGCGCGGTTTGCCTTCCATGGATTTCTGGAAGGCCGCGTACGCGACCACCAGTCCGCCCAGGTCAGCGATAGATTCACCAACTACGAGTTTGCCATTCTCGTGCAGTCCGGGTTGCACTTCGAATCCGTTGAATTGATCGATGACACATTGCGCGCGTTGCTGGAACGCTTTGAGGTCCGCGTCACTCCACCAGTTGGCAAGGTTTCCGGTGGGACCGAACTTTGCGCCCTGATCGTCAAATCCGTGGGTCATCTCGTGACCGATGACCGCGCCCATAGCGCCATAGTTGAGCGCATCGTCTGCCTCAGCATCAAAGAAAGGCGGTTGCAGGATGCCTGCGGGAAAAACGATCTCGTTGATCTGCGGGTTGTAATAAGCGTTGACTGTCGGCGGCGACATGCCCCACTCCATCCGGTCGACGGGCTTGCCGATCTTCCGCACGTCACGCAACTCGTTGAACTGGCCCACGCGGATTCTGTTGGCGACGTATGAAGAGCGGTCGATTGACAGCGTCGAATAGTCTCGCCATTTGTCCGGGTAGCCAATCTTGTTGAGAAAGGCATCGAGCTTAATGACCGCCTGCTTGCGGGTGGCCTCTCCCATCCAACTCAGCGAACCGATATCCGTCTTGAGCGCCGCCTCGAGATTGCGAACCATCGCCAGCGCGCGTGTCTTGGCGGCCGGCGGGAAAGCCTTCTTCACATAAACTTCGCCCAGCGCTTCACCCAGCGCGCGGTCGGTGCTGGCCACGCACCGTTTCCAGCGCGGCAAGTTCTCTTTTGAGCCCTGAAGGACGGTACCCTTGAAGTGAAAGTCCTCGTCAACAAATTTCGCGGCCAGAACAGAACCGAACGTGTTGACCAGGTTCCAGCGCAGATAAGTCTGCCAGTCGGGCAGCGGCGTCGCGGTCAGTTGGGCGTCCATCACCTTAAAGAAATCAGGCGTGGTGACGTTGACGTCGGCCTTCTGCGCGAGGCCGATGCGTTGAAAGTAAGCCTCCCAGTCAAACGTGGGAGCGATGTCGTGAATCTGAGCTATCGACATGCGGTGGTAAAGCTTTTCGACGTCCCTTAGTTCCACCCGGGTCTTCGAAGCCTCGGCGAGTTTCGTTTCGAGCGTCATGACGGTTCGCGCTTCCGTCGCGGCCATCGCCGCATCGTCGCCCATCAGCTCAAACATCTTCGCGACATGCTTCAGATATTCATCGCGAATCGACTTCGACCGATCATCCGAATTGGTGTAATAGTCCCGATCCGGCAAACCAAGTCCACCCTGGCCAAGAACGGCCGTAACTTCGGCGCTGTCTTTGAAATCCTGAATTGAGCCGGAACCGAACAACACGCCGAAACCGATCGAGTGCAGATGGCCAATCTCTTCCTGCAAAGTTCCCTGGTTGTTGATCCGTGCCACGCGTTCGAGCTCCGGCTGCAAAGGCTTGAGGCCGTCCGCCTCGGCCCTCGCCTCGTCCATGCAAGTCGCGTAATAGTCGCCGACCCGCTGCTCGTTGCTGCCCTTGTGCGCGCCGGCGTTCTTGGCCGTGGCCTCTAGAATGTCGTGCAACACGTCGCGGTTCTTCTCATTCAGAACATTCCCGATGCCCCAGGCGGGAAAGGCCGCCGGGATGGGATTGGCCTTGAGCCAGCCACCGTTGGCGTACTGGTAAAAGTCGGTACATGCGGCCGTACTCGCGTCCATGCCCGAAACATCGAAGTGCGAAGACTGGCCAAAGGTCGCCGCCACGCTGAACACCATGACCAGCGCGCAGGCTACAAAAGCTTTAAGCGAATTGCTCATTCGACTCTCCTGATTTGAATTTGAATTAGCTTTGTTCGTAACGGACCGAAACCGAAGATGCACTATTACGCGAGTTATTACGCCGGGAAAAGAAATTAGTTTCTCTTGCAACTGGTAGTTCGTTGACGGCCCTGGGGATTTGAGATAGAAAGCCCGCGCATTCTGCACCTGCAGCTGTCAACCCAGCCTGCGCAGCAGGGGACAGAGTAAAGCCCCTGGCGCGGCTCGGTGAGCCTGGGGATGTGTCGATCAAATACTGACGAGCCTGCGACAGCCTTGTTAACTCATTACCACTCTTGACGCCTTTCGCACAGCTCGCTACCGTTTGACCCTCCGTGCCTTTAAATAACCCGACAAGAATGACTACGCGCTGTTGCATCGCCGGTGGTGGGCCGGCGGGAATGATGCTGGGGTATCTTTTGGCGCGCGCGGGCGTCGAAGTCATCGTGCTTGAGAAGCACGCCGATTTCTTGCGCGACTTTCGCGGCGATACTATTCATCCCTCGACGCTGGAGTTGATGCACGAGCTGGGTCTCCTCGAAGACTTTCTCAAGCGGCCGCATACCGAGATCTCGCAGATGGTGGGACAGATCGGCGATGAGACCATCCCACTCGCTGACTTCTCTCACCTGCCGACGAAATGTAAATTCATCGCGTTCATGCCGCAATGGGACTTTCTGAATTTCATCGCTGAACACGCGGGGCTCTATCCCACTTTCAAGCTAAAGATGCAGGCAGAAGTAACTGATTTGATCGAAGCAGGAAACAGCGTCGTCGGCGTGAGAGCCAAAACGCCGGCCGGAGATGTGGAAATCCGCGCTGACCTTGTCGTCGGCGCTGATGGCCGCCATTCAATCGTGCGCGAACGTGCCGGCTTGGAAGTCGAAAGCCTCGGAGCGCCAATCGATGTGCTCTGGTTCCGCCTCTCGCGCAAGTCGGACGATCCCGGGCAGGCCCTGGGCCGATTCGTCGCCGGCAAAATCATGGTGATGCTCAATCGCGATACCTACTGGCAATGCGGCTTTGTGATTGCCAAAGGCGCATTCGATGAGATCAAACGTCGCGGTCTGGATTCTTTCCGACACGACATAGTCAGTATTGCTCCGTTCCTTCGCGTCCGCGTCGGCGAGTTGCAGGATTGGGAGCCGGTAAAGCTCTTAACTGTCGCGGTGGATCGTCTGCGCCAGTGGTATCGATCCGGACTCTTGTGCATCGGCGACTCAGCCCACGCGATGTCGCCGGTGGGCGGCGTGGGGATCAATCTCGCGATTCAGGATGCAGTTGCCGCGGCGAATATTCTCGCGCGACCCTTGTCAGCAGGATGGGTTTCGCTTAGTCACTTGCAGAAGGTCCAATGGCGGCGTGAGTGGCCGACGCGCCTGACGCAATGGGCGCAGGTCCAGGTGCAGCAGCGTGTGTTGGGCCGCGTGCTCGGCAACGCTCAGCAGGTACCAGCGCCTTCGCTGCTGCGACTCTTCAAAAGGTTTCCTGTCTTGCAACGAATACCAGCGCGGCTGATTGGCATTGGCGTGCGGCCGGAACATGTGCAGACGCCTGAAGTCCTTTAGCGACTGGGTGACCAGCCATGCTGATTATTTGGTCTGCGTTCTTAGTCCGACGAGAGGCGAGAATATTGAGGCTGGAAGTCCTTTAACAATTTCTTTGCCTGGTCGAACTGATCTGTATTAACCATAACCCTGACAGGCTGTGGTGAGAAAGTAAGGGTGTTGAACTCTTCATTCTGCATGAAATATATGATCTTCTCACTGTCCAAAATGGATTCTATGAAGGCAATATCGGCCAGATTGTAAGTGGAGAGCAGTTCCTGGTATTGGACGTAATCGACGGACTTGGGTTCCGCCGGCAATGGGGCCAGCTCAGGGATCAATTCAACCTGGCAATCTGCACATTCGGTAAACCCTTTTCTATACTCAGAGCGACACTTTGGACAAAACATAAACCCTCCTGCGTCTTCCAGGATACCGGTGAGAATTACCAGAGGGACTTGAAAAGAACGAATCGGGCTTATATCACCGCCTCGGCCAAAACGCAATAAGTTCAAGTAAGGTCAGAAGTAAACCGCTCAACGCTGAAACTGCATCAGGACCAGTCGTCCTGGTAGTGGGTAAGTTTGAAAAAAGTGGCCCGGGTTTCCCGCGATGCCTTCCGAAAAGACTCTAAAATTCTAATGGGGCTATGCCCATTTCGGGGCGCAGCCCCATCTTCGAGAACGTTGACACGGAAAGGCAAAGCCTTTCCGCACATCAGACGGCATAGCCGCATCCGAATTTTTAGTTGATCCTACGACGCGAGCATCCGCTCAATCACGCCATAACTTGCTTCGAGAGCTTCCGCTAGTTTTTCTGGTTGGTTGCCGCCACCTTCGGCCATGTCGGCTTTGCCGCCACCTTTGCCGCCAATGATCGGCGCGAGTTCTTTGATGACCAGCCCGGCCGGAACTTTCCTGGTGAGATCGTCGGACGTGCGCACGATCAGAGAAGCTTTGCCCTCATTGCTGCGACCGATCACGACCACCCCTGATTTGATTCGCGCCAGCAGCGTGTCGGAAAGCTGACGCATGCCGGCAGAATCGAGCCCGCTGGCTTCGCGCGTCAACACGCGCACGCCGGCAACCTCGCGCGCATCATCGCCGTTCGATGCCGCGCTGCCAGACGCGCCGGTGGCGATCTTCAATTTTAGTTCGTCAGCTTCGCGCCGCGCCTTTTTCAATTCGTCTTGCAGCTTGCCGATCATTGCCGGCAATTCAGCGCGAGACGTTCTTAAGTTCGTCGTGACCTGAGAGATGATCTCTTCATCTTCGCGAAAGCGTTCGTAAGCGTCCACGCCGGTGACGGCGCGAATGCGCCGCACGCCGGAAGCGATCGATTCATCGCTGGTGATCTTGAAGACCCCGATGTCGCCGGTGGCGCGCACGTGCGTGCCGCCGCACAGTTCTTTTGAAAAGATTCCTTCGGCGCCTTTGATCGAAAGCACGCGTACCTTCTCGCCGTACTTCTCGCCAAACAGGGCCATCGCGCCCGAACGCATTGCTTCTTCAATCGCCAGCTCGTCAGTCTGCACGGGCTCGTTACGCAGAATGTGATAGTTGACCAGGCGTTCAATTTCTTCGATCTCGGCGCCGGTAAGCGGTTGATAATGGTTGAAATCAAAACGCAGATAATTAGGCGCAACGACAGAGCCCGCTTGTTTGACGTGCGTCCCCAAAACTTCACGCAGCGCCGCATGCATCAAGTGTGTCGCCGTGTGATTGCGCCGCGTCGCATCGCGCTTTTCGACATCGACTTCAGCCGTGACCGTGTCGCCGACTTTCAAAGTTCCCTTTTCGACTTTGACCTTGTGCACGATCAGACCCTGGGCCGGTGAGTGTGTATCTTCAACTGTCGCGAATAATGTGGCACGCGCATCCTGCGCGTGATTCACAGGCGGGACGCCCATGCCACTTTCGCCACTGCCCGGCGCATTGAGGTCAGTACCGGGAGCGATAGCG
Source organism: Blastocatellia bacterium (assembly GCA_003168335.1). Classification (GTDB taxonomy): domain Bacteria; phylum Acidobacteriota; class Blastocatellia; order Pyrinomonadales; family Pyrinomonadaceae; genus UBA11740. Next base: position 110,987 of record PMSM01000006.1, read on the forward strand.
ACCGGGTTGATAAGTCGACCAACATCTCCGACCTGTCCACCACTCTCGGCATAGAACGGAGTTTCATTAAGGACAATCTCACCTTCCTCGCCATCCACTAACGATTCAACCTTTTTCGCTCCACTAACGATTTTGACTACTCGGGCGTTTTCGACCAGAGTCGTTTCATAACCTCGAAACTTGGAATGGTTTTGGATGATGTTGACGGCTGCTACGTCGATTTCCGCAGTTGGATCGTCGAAATCTTGAACTGTACGCTCACTACCATCTTTCAAAACGAGGTCCCATATTGCGGAATCAGATATCCCGTAAATCTTTTTTGTTTGTTTCAGAATATCGCCGACCTTCGATTGAATCTCTTTCAGCGCGGCATCAAATTGCTTGTTAAAGTCGTCCTCATCCAAAGGAAAACCATGCTCTTCAAGAACCACGCGAATCAGATCCCGCGGTGTACCGAAGGTATCGTACAAGCGGGCGAGAGCGGCATAGCCGGGCGTTTGACTAGACTTAGTCTGGGCAAAAAGCTCATCCAGCTTCTGCAGCCCAACCGTCATCGTCGCTCCAAAACGCTCTTCTTCCAACTTCACCATCTTCTCGACGAATTCACGCGATGCCTCGAGTTCCGGATAAGCCTCGCCCATCTGATCGACGACGAAGTTCGTCACCTTGTAGAAGAACGCATCTTCCAGTCCCAGAGCGTGGCGCCCCTGATAAATCGCCCGCCGCATAATCTTCCGCAGCACATAATTCCGGCCTTCATTACCGGGCAGAATTCCATCAGCGATCGAGAACGCCGTCGCGCGCGCGTGATCGGCAATCACGCGGCAGGCGAATTTTTTCTGCTCGTCAAAGGTATCGTAAGTGCTCATAACTGCTAACCCGTAAGAACAGCATCAGGACGCCGGGCGCTTCTTCGCCCGCGGTCGCCTCGCCCGCATCAGCTTAACGCTCAACGCCCAAAGCTGATCGAGCAGCTGCAGACGTTGCGTCACCGCCTGGGGGGACATATCAACTTTCACTTTCGAGCCTCTCGATGTCAGCCAGGTCCTGCAACCGTCCGCTGAGTCTTTTCAAATGAATCAAACCCTCGCGCGACACCGTAGAAATAGCGCCGTGTTCCCATTCTACCGTTTCCCGGTCCCGCCAAATCTGTTGCGTTGACTCTGTCACCAACAAAAACTCTATGGTGAAGAGTATTCTCGTTTCGGCATCGAGCTTCGAAATGCGCCTGATTTCAATTGCCCCATCGTGAAAATGCAAAGGCCGCCCCTCGACGTGGTAGCCCAAATTCATCGCAATCTTCCAGGCCTCGGCCAGATCGTCTGCCAAAACCATCACATCAATATCCATCGTAGCGCGTGGGCAACCGTGAATCGTCATTGCCCAACCGCCGCACACGGCATAGGCAAGTTGGCGCTGGTTGAGCGCCGCGACAAATTCGGTAAACTCTTGCAGGAGTGTCGCCATTGAACTACTTCCCGACCGCCAACTCTGCCGCAAAATCTATGATGGGCTTCAGCAGGTCCGTTTCGTAGTTCGACTTCACGCCTTGCATGATCACCGCGGTGCGTTCCAGTCCCAGGCCCGTATCCACCGAGGGTTTGGGCAGCGGCTCGAGCTTGTACTTGCCCGGTTCAATCTCAATCCGGTTGTATTGCATGAAGACCAGATTCCAGATCTCCATCGTCGTGTCTCCTGGCCCATTGACCAGGTCGACGCGATTCTTTGTGGGGTCCTGCGGGTCGTCGCCGAGATAGTAATGAATCTCGCTGCACGGCCCGCATGGCCCGGTCTCACCCATCTGCCAGAAATTATCCTTGCCGCTAAAACGCAGAATTCTTTCGCGTGGGGCGCCCACCTGCGCCCAGAACCTTTCCGCATCCTCATCCGGCCCAACCTGGTCGTCGCCTTCAAAGACCGTGAACCAGAGACGTCTCGAATCCATCTTTAGTTCATTCACCAGAAAGTCCCAGGCGAATTTGATCGCGTCTTCCTTGAAGTAGTCACCGAAGGAAAAATTCCCGAGCATCTCGAAAAATGTCTGATGCCGCGCGGTCTTGCCGACTTCGTCGAGGTCGTTGTGTTTGCCGCCCGCGCGCAGGCATTTTTGCGACGAACAAGCGCGCCCGTACTCGCGCTTCTCGATTCCGAGAAATACGTCTTTGAACTGATTCATGCCCGCGTTAGTGAACAGCAAAGTCGGATCGTTTGCGGGCAGCAGAGGACTGGAGCGCACACGAGTATGCCCGTGGCGCTCGAAGTACTGCAAAAACTTTTCGCGAATCTCGTTACCGGTTAGCATCGTCGAAAAGTTTAGCACGCGCGAATCGATGCGCGAAGTTTGAGTGATTAGGCGTTGCGCTTAGTTCTTCTTATTCGCCCCACTCAACGAGCCATCGAAAGATGGCGGCAGAGTATAGCCCCGGGCGTAAGCCCGGGGATCCGAGTCTTTCCAAACTTTCAGAGCCCGCTTTAGCAGGCGACAGCCTGATAAGATTCTGCCGCCCGCTAAAGCGGGCTCATGATTCTCTTGGCGAACATTACCCAGGGTTCCGCTCGCTTCGCTCACTCCACCCTGGGCTAAATTCTGCCGCCGCTCCGCGGCTCATTGAGTTTCAAGTCGATCTTGAGTTATTGATCAACAATGCACACACTCGCCCGCTATCGCATCGGCACCGTCATAATTTCCTGCGCACTGATCTGTGTACTGATCGCCGCGTGCACTCGCCAACCCTCACCAGTGGGGCCCAAGTTCCGCGGCCGCCTGTTGCTGTTGGCTGGGGAAACGACGAACGGAGCGGATCTATTTGAGCTGAGCGGCGCGCCGACCGGCTCAAGCTACAACTATTCCATTGTTACCACGGGTGTGTTTGAAGCAGCGGCAAGTCCCGACCGAACCCGGCTTTTGTACACGACCAAAGACGGAATTCTGCTGCGTGATCTGCGCACCGGTGGTGTCAAACCATTAGTCAAAGGAGAGAACTACTGTCTCGCCTGGGCACCGGACGGCAATCGTTTTAGCTATAAGCAGAAATCATCCGCGCAGGAGAAAGCGCCTGGCAGCACAGCCGGGACGCCGACGAAGCTCTACGTCTCAGACCTGGATGGTAAAGCGAAATTGATATGGGAAGATCTTTTTGCGAACTCCGGCACCGTCAGTCCCCCGGCTCAGCCCTCGGTCCTTGAAAGAGCGGCTGATCCTTCCGGTTGCTCGCAGTGGATCGCGCCCGACCGTTTTATCTTTGATCGATTCCTGGGGGCGCTCCCGAAACAAAAGAAAGGCGGCGAGGTGCTTAAACCGAACACCACGACGCTGGTAATTCTGAGTGACCCCGTGAAGTTCGTTGACACAGACAGGAAGTGGTCCATTGAAAGCGTCTGTCAGGTTGGAACTGCTGCGTTAGTGCGACCTCACGATCAAAACCAGCCTTTTCTGATCGCCAAGAGTCTGGACCACCTTGAAACTCTCAACCCTTCTCCAGCATGTTCCGGGTGTCGATTCGTCGGCTTCGCGGCACACAGTTGCGTGCCTTTCTTCATTGAAGAGATCACGGCGACCAACAGCGAGTTATTCTCGCTCAATCCATTCAGCTGGCAAAGACAAAGAGGAACGCGTCTAAGCCAAACGTTTTCAGTGGCCGCCACCATGCTGATCAATTCTTCTGCCAGGTTAATGATCTTAGGAGATGTTCCCGCGTCGTTGCTCTTGATCGACACGGAAACCGGCGAAACCGTACCGTTCTTCGCCAAATCTGCTCAGCCGCCGGGCCTGTTATTTCCCAGGCTCGTTGTGTGGATCGAGAACTAATTCTCTGCGGCCGCGGTTTTACGCTAATGATGGAGTGCGCTGACTTGTCAGCGCTTTTAAAAAGCGGCGACTAGTCGCCGCACTCCAAATTGGGCCCTCAGTCCCCGACCTCGCTCTTCGTCACCGCGCGAACTTTTTCGCTTACCAATTCAAATCCAAAACCCTGACGCAGCAGATGATCGAAAAGCTTCTTCGCCTCAGCGCGCGTCTTCGGCCTGCCGCGCAGGCGAATGCGCTTTTCAAGCGCCCGATCAATTAGCTCTTCTTCTGGCGTGGATTCGAAGACCTGATCGAGCGCTTTGTCGGCCGTTGCCTTGTCGATCTTCTTCAGCCAGAGATCGCGTTCCAGTCTCTGTCTCCCGATTGGCCGCTGCTGCACGCGCAACGACGCAAAGCTATGCGCGAACTTTGCGTCATCGAGATAGCCGTACTCGCGCAGGCGTTCGATCACTGCTTCAACGGCGGCCGTGGTCGCGCCGCTGCCCTCGAGTAGACGCTCTCTTAGTTCCGCAACCGAGCGTGACTTGGCAGCGAGCAACTTGCCTGCTCGCTGGAAGACACGTTCACGGGCTTTCGCGGGATCGAGAGGGGAGGATTCCAGCTGCGCATCTTCAGCCCTTCTTGAGAATCGTTTCCGCATGAATACAATCTAGCCCAAGAGTAGACCACAGTAAACGGACAGTTGATCACGCGGCAATCCCAAGTCCCGTAGGGACGTAATGTTTATAGTCCGAAGGTCGCAGTTGTTTTCGACCGTCGCAGCCGCGGCACAATTCTGAAACCGAGCAGCATGAAACCCTACCGCGCCGGCGGCGCTAAGCTAAGGGGGATATGGAATGCTATAAACATCTCGTCCCTCCGGGACTTAGAACAGTTTCAAATCGCCAATCGGCATTTGGCAATCTAGAATGTTTCCGATGGATGGAGCTCTGATTATCGACAAGCCCGCGGGGATGACTTCGCACGACGTAGTCGCCCGAGTGCGCCAGCTCATGGGCGAGCGGCGTGTCGGACATACCGGCACACTCGATCCGTTTGCGACCGGAGTGCTGGTGGTTCTGGTCGGGCGCGCGACGCGGCTGGCGCAGTACCTCAGCGGCGCTGAGAAGGAATACGAGGCAGTGATCCGCCTGGGCTACGCGACCGATACCGGTGATGTGACGGGTAAACGATTGGAGTGCAAAGAGGATTTCACCGCAGAGACGCAGAGGGCGCAGAGTCTACGCAGAGAGGATGTCGAAACTGCGCTGGCTGCGTTGCGCGGCGAGATTGAGCAGATACCGCCGATGTATTCCGCCAAGAAGATCGCCGGGCGAAAGCTCTACGAACTCGCTCGGCGCGGCGAAGAGGTCGAGCGAAAGCCCGTGCGCGTCATCATTAGTAGTTTCGAAGCTCTCGCGCACGACGGCCCGTTGCTGGCGCGAAACGACGATGGCAGCCACGATCTAACCGTGCGAGTTGTGTGCTCTGCGGGAACTTACATTCGCACGTTGGCCGAAGACTTCGGACAGCAGCTAGGGCTCGGGGCGCACGTCGCTGCGCTGCGCCGCACACGCGCCGGTCGATTCACGATCGCCGACGCGTTTACCCTCGAACGATTGAGCGAACTGGCTGAGTCAGCCAAAATCGGCCCGGCCTTGATCTCACCTGACGCGGCAATCTCGCATTTGCCTGCTGTCAGTTTGAGTGCTGATGAAGTGTCGCGCTCGCTTCACGGAGTGGACATGCAAATCGAGGACGCCCAGGCTTCAGATTGGCCGGACGGTCAGGCGGTGCGGATGCGCGACGCCGATGGCGATTTGGTTGCGGTAGGAATCTACGATGAAGGTCGAAAGACTCTTCATCCAAAGGTCGTAATTACGAATGAGTAATCGCAGCCACGGCCGCGTTTTGCGGCGGCGCCGTCCGATGTGCGGAAAGTCTTAGACTTTCCGATCCCGCCCGGTCCGTTTTCGGGCTACGCCCTTGATTGGTCCTTGCAGGAAAAAGGGGCGCCGCCCCAGGATTAGCTAACACTTGATCGGAAGGCCGCGGGCCTTCCGCACCTCAGACGGCAGAGCCGCCAGCACGCACACTCTTTCGTCTAACGAGCCCAGCGCGTTAAGATTCCATCCGTCATGAAGAAACGTTACTTACTCGCCGGGGCATCGGGAATAGTCGCCGGCGCGGTTGCCACCAAACTTCTTACTCGTCCGCGCGACGTCAGTTGGCCTGACAGCATCGACCTCATCTATCACGCCGAGTACTCATGGTTCACGATTATCGACGGCGTACGGATTCACTATCAGGAAGCCGGCGACGAAAACGCGCCGCCTATGATTCTCATCCACGGTTTCATTTCTTCGAATCTGGTTTGGAATGAAGTGTTCCGGCCGCTCGCGCAGGCCGGCTTTCGCGTCATTGCTCCTGACCTGCCCGGCTATGGCTATTCAGACAAGCCCCGCGACGGCGAATACACTATCGCGTCTCAGGCGCGCGCCGTGCTGGGTTTGATGGATCGTCTGGGGATCGAAAAAGCGACGATTGTCGGGGCTTCGTATGGAGGAGCCGTCGCCGCCATGCTGGCCCTCGATTGTCCCGAACGAGTTGCGCGGCTGGTATTGGTCGGCGCCGTGAGCAACGACGAAGTGAAAAAGAAGCTGCTGCTGAGATTGGCGAGCCTGCCAATCATCGGCGATATTGCCACGCCTCTTTTCCTGGGTTCGCGCTGGATTTTGCGAAAGCGAACTGAAGAGGTCTATCGACGGCTGGGGTACCCGGTCGACGAACGCAAGCTAGAGGCCCGTCATCATCTGCTGGAGACCTCGAACACGCATCACGCGATGATTCGTACCGTGCGTCAATGGAGCGCCAATCGGATCTCTCGTGATGCGCATCTGATCCGCCAACCCACGATGCTGGTTTGGGGCGACGAAGATAACCACATCCCGATCAGCAATGCTTACAGACTGCGCGATGCAATTCCCAACTCGCGTCTGATTGTCTTTCGCCGTTGTGGGCATTTGCCACCTACTGAGTATCCGGAGAAGTTCGTCGAAGTCGTCGCTGAGTTCTGTAAAGCCGACGAGAGTCCGGGCGAGAAACTTCAGCCGCTGGACTTCAAAGAACGCAACACAAGCACATAGCATTTGGAGTGCGGCGGCAAGCGTAGCGCGACGCCGCTTTGGATATTGTTGTCCGACAAACTTCAGGAAGCTCTGAACAAGTTGCTGAGCAGCCGAGCTGGAGGTTTGACGCAGAGGTTAGTTTGCGAAGCTTAGGCCCGAAAGGGCCGACATTCAATATTTTCCAGCAACCAACAATACTTGTTCAGAGCTTCCTTCAGTTTGTCGTTGACGTTACTTCTACTCAAGTTGAAGCGACAAACGAAAAGTTTGTCGGACATAAGCTCCGCTCAGTTCATGTGCAGAGCCTTACCCACCGCAGGATCCCTGCGCACGCGCCAGATTTTTGAATCAAGGTAGTAGTGAATGAAGGCATAGCCCCAGAGGAAAGCGATTCCCAGTTGAATCGGCACAGACAGTAGGGCGGGTGAGTCACCCGTATGCAGGTTCAGGTAACCCAGATATTGCCGCGGGCCCTGGTAGATTATGCCAAAGAGAATTCCGAAGGCGATGTAGTAGATCAGTCGGCGACTGATGAGTGCGGCGGGACCATACTTACTGCGAAGATCAGTTCGCGCTTCGCGCTCATGCGGACGGGACGTCCGCGCTCCCAGCATTGCGGCTGTGCCGCTCTCCAGTGCGGAAAGGGCGGGGTCCCCAGCGGGGCAGCCCCGCTGGGGTGCTAGACTATGCCTTTCCGGCCCGCCGCTCTTATCTAATTCGACGAGGCTGCGCCTCGCCGGTGCGGCAGAGTACTTCTGATTATGAAACCAGATCAGCCGGTGATATTGCAGGTTGTGATAGATAGTGAGAATTGCGACGATCGCGATCGGCTTGGCGGGCATCGGCGTCAGCAAAACGATCCAGTGCATCGGGATCGCCGCCGCCAGCAGCAGGTACTTCGGCAGATCCAAAGGTTGCTGTAACCACGCTCGCTGAATCTGGCGAATAATCCACGCCGCGCCAATCACGATTGTCCCCGCCAGCAGCAACATCGCCACGGTGTTTACGCCGCTGCGCAGAATCGGCGGGACGCGGGCCATCGCGTTCGGGTCGTTGGCGATGAACGCCACGAACGGATAGTTAAAAGCAAACATCAACCACACGCGATCGAGCGCGTTGTCCACCGGCGCCAGGTCGTTGTTCTTCTTCTTGTAAAGCACCATGAAGCCGTAATGCTGTTTGACCAGATGGTAGTAAGCCCACAGCGCGGCTACAAAAAAGAAGACAAGCCCCAAGCCAAGCAGCACCAGCGCCGGGCCCACCACGAAAAAAAGCAGCGAGCCCAGCAACAGACGCTTGCGCATCTTCCATTCTGAAGCGTCAAAGTAAGTACGAGACAGCGTGCCGAAGACGTGCGGCGCGTCGATCAGAATCGCCCAGCCGGCGACCATCGGAATCAGTGGCAGGACACCGGTGACGTAAAGAATCAGCAGCGCGTAGCTCGATGCCACGGAACCCACAAACCAGATCAAATCCTCGCGGGCGTTAATGATCCAGCGCAGTGAGATAGCGCGTGGGCGAACTTGGTCGGTGATGATCTCAGTAGCGGCGGACATCTTTTTATGGAGTGCGGCGACCTGTCGCCGCTTTCTCCTTACAAACTCAAAAACCAAAGCGGTGACAGGTCACCGCACTCCAAAATCTTCCCGCAAATCTTGTCCAGTCATCTCCACGGGCTTGGCAATTCCGAGCAGGCCAAGCATCGTCGGCGCCACGTCCTGCAACGCTCCGCCGGCGCGAAGTTTTAGGCCGAGAGAATCTTCATCAATGAGATGAAACGGGACCGGATTCGTGGTGTGCGCGGTGTGCGGCTGGCCGGTCTTCAGATCGATCATCTGTTCGGCGTTGCCATGATCGGCGGTGATCAAAGTAGTGCCGCGCGCGGTCCGCATCGCTTTGGTGATCCAACCAAGGCACGTATCAACGTACTGGCAGGCTTCAATCGTTTTATCGAGCATGCCCGTATGGCCCACCATGTCAGGATTCGCAAAGTTCACGACGAACACATCTGTCTCGCCTTCCTCGATCGCGCGCAAGAGCTTGTCGGTGATCTTGAACGCAGACATCTCCGGCATCAAGTCGTAGGTCGCAACTCTGGGTGAAGGGATGAGCAGACGCTTCTCGAAGGGAAACTCCTGCTCGATGCCGCCATTAAAAAAGTATGTGACGTGCGCGTACTTCTCAGTTTCAGCCAGGCGAAGGTTGCGCACTCCGCAGGACGCAAAGACTTCGGCCAGCACATTGACCAGGTGCGCGGGCGTGAAAGCTACCGGCAAAGGATAGGTCTTGTCGTAGACGGCAAAGCAAACGAAATGCACGTGCGGGCGCTGCGGCGCCGAAAAAGCATCGAACCCGGGCACGGCCAGCGCGGCGGTAATTTCCCGCGCGCGGTCGGCGCGAAAGTTAAAGAAGATCACCGAATCGCCATCCTGAATCGTGGCTACGGGTTCGCCGCTGGCGCGGGTAACGACGATGGGCTCGACAAACTCGTCAGTGATTCCGTGCTCGTAGGACTTTCGGATCGCAGCCAGGGGATCCGTGGTCCGCTCACCTTCGCCATTCACCAGAAGTTTGTACGCGCGCTCAATCCGCTCCCAGTGCTTGTCGCGATCCATCGCGTAGTAGCGCCCAACCAACGTAGCAATCTCGCCCACGCCGATCTCCCCGCACTTGTCCTGCATCGCCGCGACATACTTTTCCGCGGAAGAAGGCGGCGTGTCGCGCCCGTCCAGAAAGCAATGAAGAAAGACGCGTCTCACTTCGTACTCTTTCGCCAGGCGCAGCAGCGCATAAGCATGCTCCTGCGACGAATGAACCAGGCCGTCTGAGACCAGTCCGATGATATGCAAAGCGCGATCGTGTTTTGCCGCGCCGTCCATGGCCGCATTGAGCGCCAGATTCTGAAAGAACTCGCCGGTTTCGATCGAGTGGTTAATCCGTTCAATGTCGGTGAGCACCACGCGGCCCGCGCCCAGGCAGAGATGGCCGACATTCGAATTGCCCATCACGCCTTTCGGCAGGCCCACGCACTCTCCCGACGCCTCGATCAAAGTGTGCGGATATTTCTCGCGCAGCTCGTCGTAGTAAGGCATCTCGGCGAGGGCGATCGCGTTGCCTTCGCGTTCGGCGCGATAACCAAAGCCGTCAAGGACGATGAGCGCGAGTGGACCTTGTCTTTTATTCACATTTTGCTTTCTGTACCAGGGCATCTATGATTTTGTTTGATACTTGGTCCCGCACACTGGACATTGCATTAGTTCCTTGATGCCGCTAATCGGCAGCACGGGAATGATGAAGAACAGCGTGATGAATCGCATCCCCTGCTTCTTTGCAAAGGTGTCCACGGTCCCGCATTTACCGCACTTCATCTGATTTGGCACGGGCTGTGATCCCCACGAAAAGAAGTGCGAGCCGATGATGAAGAAGAAAGCGATCATGCTCGTGTCCGACAAACTTCAGAAACCTCTGAACAAGTATCGTTGGCTGCAAAAGTATTAGCCCGTCGAGGAATTCTTTGCGCCAATCCCTGACATCCCAGGCCCGAAGGGCCGACATGCAATAGCCACGCCCGTCAGGGCGTGGTCGCGATCGTCTCGATGAATCTTGAGGCCCGAAGGGCCGGCACTTTATGCCATCCGAGGTCAATATTGCTTGTGTCGCACCTTCGGCGCTTATTCGTCTTAACCAGCTTTCGGATCCACGCCCTTACGGGCGCGGCTATTGCCTGCCCTACGGGCCTAAACTCAGGGAACCGCCCTCTCCGGCGACCATCCCAAATTCTTCGCCTCACGACTTCTTCAGAGCTTCCTAAAGTTTGTCGGACTTCAACCAATAGTCCGGGCTCTCTTTCATATTCGGGTCAGGCCGCTCCATCCAACGCTCTGGCCGGTGCAGTTTGATAAAGCCGAATCGTTCGTACAATCCGTGCGCGTCTTTCGTTGACAAGACCCAACGGCGGAATCCCTGCAACTGCGGATGCGCGATCATTACCTCCATCAGCCACTTTGACAGTCCGCGGCGGCGATGTTCCGGCAACACGAAGACGTCGGCTATCCAGGCGAACGTTGCATAGTCAGTCACGACCCGTGCGAACCCGACCTGCTCCAAATTCCTGTAGATACCAAAGCAGAGCGAGTTCTCGATCGATCGCCGCACCACTTCCAGGCTTCGACCCGTCGCCCAGTACGAGGTGTTCGAGAGATAGTCGTGAATCAGCTCGATGTTAAGGCGTGAGCGATCAGTACTGATCGAGTATTCGCCGCGCTCCCAGGATTCAGGCATAGGCTTCGCGAATTGACATTGGCCAAGTGGCCCAGACTTCAAGAGCTAATCCAAGGGTCAACTCCTTGGAGTGCGGCGACCTGTCGCCGCTTTGGTCTGAGTCGGCTCGACGCCGCATTCTTTGAAAAGACGCAACTGAAGTGTGGTCGTGACAAATCGCGACCGACCAAAGCGCTGACAAGTCAGCGCACTCCAAAGGGTCGACGCTTCCATCGCAGCCCCTCACTACTTCGGAGATATCTCGCGCCGCAGATAGAAAAGCAAATCCGTCGACGGCGGCTCGATGCCGAGCTGACGGATCATCCCAACCACCTGTCCGCGGTGCAGCGTCGCATGATTGGCCACATGCTGCATTTGATCCACGAGCCGCATCGAATTGGGATCGCCGCTGAGAAGTTTGAACGGCAGTTCAGCCATCAAGCGCGACTCATCAAGTTCCGAGATGAAATGGGCCCGCCGATCGACGCCGTCCTGCCAGCGCTGGTTCAGTGTCGCGAGATCGGCGCAAGATTCCGTCGTCCAAAGCGACCAGGCCTCCGTTTTTGCCGGCGATCGTCCCTGCCAGCGCTCGAGCCAAACCCACTCGGCGCCCGCCATGTGCAGCAACGTTCCGAAAATCGAACTGTGGCTAATCTGAAAGTCGCGGCGCCGGTTTTCGTCTGACAGTTCCGTGGCAGCATTCATCGCCAGGCCGTTGGCCCATTCCGTGTAGTCAAACAGGTGTCTGATGTCATTAAGATTCATAATCGCTCGCGCTAGCCGTCGTTAAAGGAATACGATCCACGAACCCACACGAAACAATCACGAAGAAGAGGCTAAACTCCCTCTCGTTTTCGTGTATTTCGTGGATCGTTTCACAGGTCTTTTCCTCTGCTCCATTTGTTCAGCTGTCCACCCTGAGAAAAGCTGACCGCCCGGGATAACGCGCGGCGTCTCCCAACTCTTCTTCAATCCGCAGCAGTTGATTGTATTTCGCGATCCGATCGCTGCGTGAGAGCGATCCGGTCTTGATTTGTCCCGCGTTTGTGGCCACTGCGAGATCGGCAATGAAAGCGTCTTCGGTTTCACCTGAGCGATGGGAGATGACGGTCGTGTACCGGTTCGTCTTCGCCAATTCAATGCACTCAAGCGTTTCGGTGAGCGCTCCGATCTGATTGACCTTGATCAGAATTGAATTCGCGACGCCGCGGGCGATGCCTTTGCGAAAGATAGCTGGGTTGGTAACGAAAACATCGTCGCCGACAAGCTGGATCTGCTCGCCTAATTCATCGGTCACCGCTTTCCATCCATCCCAATCATTCTCAGCCATGCCGTCTTCAATTGAAATAATGGGATACTTGCCGGCCCAGTCTTTCCAAAACGAAACCATCTGATCGCTCGTCAGCTTGCGGCCGTCGGATTTCTTGAAAACGTACGATGTACCGTCATAGAACTCACTGGCCGCCGGATCGAGCGCCAGCAAAACGTCCTGGCCCGCGTGGTAGCCTGCTTGCCCGATCGCTTCGATAATAGTTTCAATCGCTTCTTCGTTTGATTTCAGGTTCGGGGCAAAGCCGCCTTCGTCGCCGACGCTGGTCCCATAACCCTTCTTCTTCAGGACCGACTTCAGCATGTGAAAGATCTCCGCGCCCATGCGCAGCGCTTCACTGAACCTGGCGGCGCCGACAGGCACGATCATGAACTCCTGAAAGTCGACGTTGTTGTCGGCGTGAGCGCCGCCGTTGATGATGTTCATCATCGGCACCGGCAGAGTGTTCGCAGCTGGGCCGCCAAGATAACGATACAGCGGCTGCTGCTGCTGGTTCGCGGCCGCGCGCGCCGTCGCCAGCGACACCGCCAGAATTGCATTCGCGCCGAGATTCGCTTTGTTCGGCGTGCCGTCGAGTTCGATCAGAACGCGATCGACCTCGGCCTGAGCGAGCGCGCTCATTCCTTTTAGTTTCCGGGCAATCACGTCGTTAACATTGCCTACGGCTTTTAAGACGCCCTTGCCGCCATAACGTTTGGGATCGCCGTCGCGCAGCTCGACGGCTTCGTGCTCACCGGTGGAGGCGCCCGAAGGCACGGCTGCGCGGCCCGTCACGCCACCGACCAAAGTCACGTCGGCTTCAACTGTTGGGTTACCGCGCGAGTCAAGAATCTCGCGCGCATGAATATGATCGATCTGGGTCATGATGATGTTCCTACCGGACGAGAGACTTTATCATCAAGCCTCGGTGGCGCGAAGTGCAGCGGTCGCAATTTCAAAGGCTAAAGAATCAGAGCGCCAACGGCGCTAAATGCGAAAGCCCGGGCCAACGGCCCAGGGAAAGCATGGTAAAAAGCGCAAGCGCTGAAGGCGCGGAATAGGGCGGCCGTCACGATCATTCTTTGTGGTTCGTCCCTGGGTTCCAATTTCGCGCCTTCAGCGCTCCCGACTCTCTTCTTGTCTTGTACCTGGCGCGTTGCGCCAGGCTGTTACCTTGCGCACCTTTGGTGCTTCAATTCATAACCTATAGCCTGGTCCGCTTTTTTTGATAGACTCCCGGTGTTTGATCGTCCTGCAATCGCGCTTACTTAACAATGATGATGTCGCTCTCCGAACAAGATCACGAACCACTGGTCGAATTCCGCGACGTAAGCTACGCGATCAACGGCGGGCGGCCGATCATCGATCACTTAAGTTTCGCCGTTGAGCGCGGCGAAACGTTTGTGCTGCTCGGCGAATCAGGCTGTGGAAAAACGACGACGCTCAAGCTGGTCAATCGCCTGCTCGCGCCGACCTCGGGCGAGGTTAGGGTCGAAGGGAAAACGACGGCTGAGTGGGATGCCATTCGTCTGCGGCGCCGCACCGGCTATGTAATTCAGGAAGCCGGATTGTTTCCGCATTTCACCGTTGAGCAAAACGTCGCGCTGGTCCCAGCCCTCGAAGGCTGGGACGAAGCGCGCGGGCGCGAACGCGTGCGCGAATTACTTTCGTTGGTTGGTTTGGATCCGGAGCGGTTCGCCCATCGTTACCCACGTGAATTATCCGGCGGGCAACGTCAACGCGTCGGCGTGGCGCGCGCGCTGGCCGCTGATCCGCCGCTGCTCTTAATGGACGAACCGTTTGGGGCATTGGATCCCCTGACACGCTCGTCGTTACAAAAAGAGTTTGTGGAATTAAAATCCCGTCTCGGCAAAACGGTGATCTTCGTGACGCACGATGTGCGCGAAGCACTGCTGCTCGGTTCGCGGATTGCGCTGATGGATGCCGGAAAGGTCGTGCTGCTTGAGACGCCAAACGGATTCTTGAAGTCGGAAAACAAACTCGCGCGCGCGTACCTGGAAACCCTGCGGAGTGAGTTTTGATCCACAGATTACGCAAATTACACAGACCGAACGGTTCGATGCCGAATTTCCTTTCTGCGAAATCTGTGTAATCTGCGGATAAATCAATGCTCGAATTTCTCAAAGCCAACTGGTCAGACATTCTCGCGCACATCGCGCAGCACCTGTGGCTGGTCTTCATCTCGATTGCCATAGCCGTGGTCATTGGCCTCCCGCTGGGAGTTCTGATCACGCGGCGAAAACGTCTGCGCGGGCCGGTGCTGGGAATTGCCAACGTGATGCAGACGATTCCCAGTCTGGCTCTGTTTGGCTTTCTGATTCCCCTCCCTTTCATCGGCGGCATCGGGCCGCGCACGGCCATCGTCGCGCTTGTCTTCTACGCGTTGCTCCCGATCATTCGCAACACCGTCACCGGAATTCTGGGCGTCGATCGCAACGTGCGCGAAGCGGCGGTGGCCATGGGAATGACTGATCGCCAGGTTCTGTTTCAGGTCGAGCTGCCGCTGGCGATGAGCGTGATCCTGACCGGCGTCCGGGTCGCGGTAGTGATTACCATTGGCGTGGCCATCATCGCCGCCGAAGTCGGTGCCGGCGGTCTGGGTGAGTACATCTTTCGCGGACTGCGGATGGATGATAACCGTTTGCTGCTCGCGGGCGCGGTGCCCTCGGCGCTGATGGCCCTGGTGGCAGACTTTGGTTTCAGCCTGATCGAAAGACGCTTCGATTCCACCAACCCGCGCACCCGCGCAGGCAAACCTTTGCGCGCCCTGGCATGGGCCGTACTTGTCTTAGGCGTTGCGCTAATGGGCTACGCCGCCTGGCGCGGAATAAAAAGTCGATCGAGTTCGTCGCTTAGTCACGGCCACGTCACTGTCGGCTCGAAAGATTTTACTGAGTCAGTGCTGCTGGCCGAGATTGTTGCCCAGATGCTCGAAGCCCGGAACATCGAAGTCGATCGGCGTTTCGATCTCGGAGGAAATCTGGCGCACAGCGCTCTGGTCGGCGGCCAGATCGATCTTTACCCTGAATACACAGGCACGGCGTTCACCGCAATTCTTCATCATCAACCGATCACCGACCCGAAGGCCGTTTACGATCAAGTTCAGCGCGAATACTCAAGCCAGTTCAATCTTTGGGTGAGCGACCCGCTTGGTTTCGACAACACTTTCGCGATTCTGGTGCGTGGTGAAGACGCGCGGCGGCTCAATCTAAGAACGGTGTCCGGTGCGGCTACGCACGCGCGGCAATGGCACGCCGGCTTTGGCCATGACTTCATGGTGCGGCCGGACGGCTATGCGGGCTTCGCGCGCGCTTACGGATTGCAGTTCGCCGGCACAAGTGAAATGGCTCTCGATCTGACTTACACTGCGTTGGCCTCGCACAAAGTCGATCTGATTGCCGGGAACTCGACCGATGGACGCATCGCGGCGCTCGATCTGGTACAGCTTGAAGATGACAAGCACTACTTTCCACCTTACGAAGCTGTCTTCATTATGCGTCCCACTGCCGACGATGTGGTCAAGGACGAATATGTCCGTCGAAGACCGCTCATGGATATCATGGGGCGACTGGCCGGCGCGATTTCGACCGACGAAATGCGCAAGCTGAACTTTGAAGTTGACGGCGCCAGGCGCGACAAGAAAGTTGTCGTGCACGAATGGCTGATCAAGAAAGGGTTTATCAACTGAATGAAAGTACTGGTCACGGGCGGAGCAGGCTACATCGGCAGTGTGGTCACCGAAGAATTGCTTAATGGCGGCCACGAGGTTTGCGTTTACGACAGCCTTTACAAAGGTCATCGGGCCGCTGTCGACCCCAGGGCAACATTTCTGGGCGCTGACTTGATGGACACCGAAGCTTTGCGCGGCGCTCTTAAACAGAACCAGATCGAAGCCGTAATACATATGGCCGCGGATTCTCTGGTGGGTGAATCAGTCGAACAGCCGGCAAAGTATTATCGCAATAACGTTGTGGCCGGGCTGAACCTGCTGGAGGCAATCCGCGACTGTGGCGTTCGCAAGCTCGTGTTTTCGTCAACGGCCGCGACCTACGGCGAGCCTGAGAAACAACCAATTGAAGAAAGCGATCCCACAAACGCGACGAATCCTTACGGCGAAACGAAACTCGCTTTCGAGCGCGCGCTTGGTTGGTACGAACGCGCCTACGGTCTGCGTTATGCGAGTCTTCGTTATTTCAACGCTGCGGGTGCGAGCGCGCGGTTTGGTGAATCACACGCCACCGAAACTCACCTAATCCCGCTGGTGTTGGAGGCCGCCGCCGGGAGGCGTCCCGACATTCAGGTTTACGGCACTGACTATCCAACTCGTGACGGTACCTGCGTCCGCGATTACATCCACGTCGTCGATCTGGCGCGCGCGCATGTCCTCTCGCTACGAATCCTTGACGAACGTAGCGCGATCTACAACCTGGGCTGTGGCGGTGAGGGCTACAGCGTGCAGGAAGTGATCGATACCGCGCGCGCAGTGACCGAACGCGAGATTACCGCTCGTATTGTTCCGCGCCGCCCGGGTGATCCCGCGGTGCTGATCGCCAGTGCAGAGAAAATCAAACGCGAGCTGGGCTGGGAGCCAGAGTTCCAGGACCTGCGCGTGATTGTTAAGTCAGCCTGGGATTGGTTGAGCCAGCATCCGCGGGGTTATGGTGACTGACCCGTTTTCCCTGGGAGCGCGGACGTCTCGTCCGCACTGAGCGCGCAGCGCGAACATCAGTCAATCCAGATCAACAGGCTGGAATCGGAGGTAGTTATCCAACGATCCAACCTGCGCGCCGGCGGCGCGGTGCGGACGGGACGTCCGCGCTCCCAGCGGTAACAAACGCCTTCGACGTCGTCATCCTCAATTTCCACAATCCCAAGTAGATCGCTCACAACCTTGGAAATCCTCAGCTCCTTCCGTTAATAATTCACCGGCCTCGCACGTCTTCCTGGTGGAACTTCCCGGACGGTTTTTCGTCTAAGGTTCAAACTTTTGCCGGCGCCTCGTCGTACTGGATTCTGATCGCTACGAGACCATGCGCTATCTCTACTCAGTCTATTCCGACGCTGCCAGGATCGCGCTCCAGTCGATCCTGGCGCACAAGCTGCGGGCATTTCTCACGCTGATTGGCATCATCATCGGCGTGGCTGCGGTGGTGGTCGTAGGCGCTTCAGTCAGCGGGTTGAACACTTACGTCACGGACAAGGTCGCCAAGTTGCTCGGCGCGAATCATTTCATGATGGCGCGCATCGCGTCTTCAAAACACCTTTCAGATGACGAGTTCGAACGGATGAACCGCCGCAATAAACGGCTGAACTGGGACGACTATGAATGGGTGAAAGAGCATTGCACGTCGTGCTCTGAAGTCGGAGTCGAGATTGGCACTCAGGTCGATCTGAAGCAGGACGGGATTGAGTTTCCCGGCGCGATTGTCTTTGGTGTCAGTGCGAACATGTCTGAGATTGAAGACAAGACGATCATCGACGGCCGCTTTATCTCGAACGATGAAGTGGAGCGCTCGGCATATGTCTGTGTGTTGGGCGGGGATATTAAGGACAAATACTTTCCGAATACTGATCCGATTGGCCAAACGCTGAAGGTCCGCGGCCTGCCCATGCGCGTCGTCGGCGTGGAAGAAAAGCGCGGCGCCTTCTTTGGCGATTCGCTCGACCGGCACATTTACATTCCGGCGACCACTCACCTACAGATTTTTGGCCGCAATGGCTTGCAGATTCACGGTAAGGCCGGCACGCGCGAGAACTTTCAGCCGACCATCGAAGATGCGCGCTTGACGATGCGCAACAAACACCGTTTGAAAGGTAACGACGAAGACGATTTCGGGCTGGTCAACGTCGAGGAACTCAACAACCAGATCGATCAGTTTACCGGCAGCATCGCCGCCGTAGTTGTTCCGATCACGCTGATCACGCTGATCGTCGGCGGCATTGTCGTCATGAACATCATGCTGGTGAGCGTAACGGAAAGAACCTTCGAAATTGGTTTGCGCAAAGCCGTCGGCGCCACGCGCAAGCAGATCCTGATGCAGTT
Source organism: Blastocatellia bacterium (assembly GCA_003168335.1). Classification (GTDB taxonomy): domain Bacteria; phylum Acidobacteriota; class Blastocatellia; order Pyrinomonadales; family Pyrinomonadaceae; genus UBA11740. The sequence continues at coordinate 129,535 of PMSM01000006.1, forward strand.
TCTAATCGAGTCGGGAATGCTGTGCGCCTTTGGCGGCGTCATGGGACTGTTGGTGGCTTACGGAGTCACCACCCTGATCACGGCGCTGGCCGGAATCACGATGACCATTACGATTGGCTACATTCTTATGGCCCTGATCGTCTCGAGCGTCATCGGCATGATCGCCGGCATCTATCCGGCCTTCAAGGCCGCGCGATTGGATCCGATTATCGCGCTGACGAAAACGACTTGAGCCTGACCATTTGTTTAGAGGCGGGCTACCGCCCGCCTGGTTTCGGGATGTATGACTGGCGGGCAGTAGCCCGCCTCTAAACAGCTAATCATAGGCTAGACCATGAAACTTCGAATTCCCAAGATCCTGCTTCGCGAAACGGTCTCGATGGCCCTCGATAACGTGCGGTCCAACAAGTTCCGCAGTTTTCTCACCGTGCTGGGCATCGTGATCGGCGTGACGGCGGCAATCGTGGTCGCCTCGATACTCACCGGCATGCGCCAAAGCATCGTCGCTATCATCGAAGAGTACGGCACCAACAACATCTACGCTTTTCACCTGACGACGGGACCGCGAGTGAATTCGGATCGGGCCGAACGACTGCGTAAGCCCCTGACAGTTGCCGACGCCGACGCGATCAAAGCTCAGGCCGGCGCCGTTGAAGATTTAGCAGTTTGTGCGCCGAACGTTGGCTTCACGGGGGGATCGTTCGACGACAATATTAGTTACCAGGGACGGAACTATCGTTGGGGAAACACCCAGGGCGTGACGCCGAATTACGAGACGATTGTGAATATGACTATTCGCGAAGGCCGTTTTATTACTGAATCCGACGAAGACCAGCGCCGCAATGTCATGGTGATCGGCGTCAACGCCGCCGACGCGCTGTTTCCCGGACAGCAGAACAACATCGCAGGCACTGAGGTGCGCATGGGCGGCTTAAATTTTGAGATTGTCGGCGTCCTGGAGAAACGAAAGAGCGGTTTCTTTGGAGAGAACGAAGAAGATAACGCAGTCCTGATTCCGCTGCGCACCGCGCAAAAGGTCGCGCCCGGACGCGGTTGGCTGCTGTTCGTGATTCGTGCCCGCTCGGGGCAGCTCCCCGAGGCCCTGGCTCAGTCGGAGGATATTCTGCGCCGGCGGCGCAATGTAAAGTTTGGCGACACAAATAACTTTGACGTCAAGACTGCCGATAACTTTGTCACCCAATTTGACAGTATCTTTGCGATGATCGGCCTGGTGGCGATCGCGATTTCCAGCCTGGGGCTTTTGGTCGGCGGTATCGGCGTCATGAACATCATGCTGGTGAGCGTCACTGAACGCACGGCAGAGATCGGCATTCGCAAAGCGCTCGGCGCGCGCCGGCGCGACATCACCAATCAGTTTCTATTTGAGGCCATGACCCTGACATTTCTCGGTGGGATGCTGGGCGTCGTGCTGGCCATCGGGATTAGCAAACTGATCATGTTTTTGTTTCCCAGCCTGCCCGCGTCGATTCCGATGTGGGCCGTAACGGCCGGAGTCACAGTGAGCACTGGAGTCGGATTGATCTTTGGCGTCTGGCCCGCGCGCAAAGCTGCGCGTCTGGATCCGATTGAATGTTTGCGATACGAGTGATTCATAGATCATTTTCCAGTTACCATCTGCTCTCGCGAAGAGTGCCGGCAGTGCGGTCCCCGAGCACGTCAAGACTCCAGAGGATCACTGGCTGAACAGCGCAATCGTTGAATCGAATGGGCAGTTGCCGTAGAATCGCCGGAGTCAACTAGCTGAACCTCTCCCCCACCCTCATTTTGGAGGTAACTCTATGTCTAGAGCAGTTTTTCTATCTCTGTGCCTGACGGCTTCCCTCACGCTTCCCGCTCTTGCACAGCAACCGTCATCGCCATCGCCGGAACGAGAACGCGCACCGCAACAAAAACCGGCCGACAACGATCAGGACATCGTTAGGATCACTACAAACCTTGTGCAGGTGGACGCGGTCGTGACGAAGGACGGGAAACAGGTGACGGATCTCAAAGCCGAAGACTTTGAGATTTACGAAGATGGCCGGCCGCAATCGATTACCAATTTCTCTTACATATCAAACGTCCCGGGAATCGCTTCCTCCACCACTGCCGCGGCAAGACCGCCGGCTCGAATGGATACCACTGCGCCTGTAATTCCGGTCGTCCCACGCCCTTATGAGGCGCATCGAACCATCGCCCTGGTCGTCGATGATTTGGGAATGTCGCTTGAGAGCCTTGTTCAGGCGCGGCAGCAGCTTCGTAAATTCATCGACGAGCAGTTGGAACCAAACGATCTGGTCGCGATCATCCGCACCGGCGGAGACGTCGGCGCCCTCCAGCAGTTCACCACTGACAAGCGGCTCCTTCACAATGCGATCGACCATCTTCGGTGGAACCAATGCAGCCGAACCGGACTGTATGTCTTTACACCGCTGGGCTCGGAAAACGCGGGCGGTCCATGCGGCGGTCAATCAGGCTTTCTTGAAACGTTGCGGGTTCTTCGATTCATTGTGCAGGGCATGCGCGACTTACCTGGACGCAAATCCCTGATGGTCTTTTCCGACAACCTTCCAATTGAGGAACAAGAGCCAAGTTTGCTTGCTACGCAGATTGCCCAGGAGCAAGAACAAGGTCCAAGTTCGCATCGTCCTACGCAGACCTCCGCCGATACCAGGGCAGCAGATAATGCCAGTGACGCGGGGTTAGGAAACTCAAACAATTATCTTACGCAGCTTCAAAAAGTAGCCGAACTGGCGATTCGCGGTTCTGTAGTCATCTACGCGGTAGATACGCGCGGACTGCAATACACCGGGCTCACCGCAGCGGATAAGGTGCCAGCGAGCCGAAACCCGGGCGGTCAAGCCATGGCGATCATGACTTCTCGGTCGGACGCTCTGACTGCCGGCCGCGAAGGCGCTGACTTGATCGCCAGGGAAACGGGCGGATTCCTGATCCACAACTCAAATGATTTCGGGATCAAACGAATGGTTGACGACCAGCGCGGTTACTATCTGGTTGGCTATCGCCCAACGGACGAATCCTTCAACCGGCATTTTCACCATATCAAGCTCAAGGTCAAGCGTGGCGGCATGACGGTGCGCACGCGCGCAGGCTTCTACGGCGTCAGCGAGGAGGAAGCACGGGCGAAGGAACCGACACCCGCGGATCAGATGAACAAGGCGCTCATCTCACCGTTCGGTTCAAGCGACATTGGCGTGCGCCTGACGACGCTTTTCGTCGATACACCGAGCCTGGGCTCGCACTTGCGCGCGTTGCTTCACATCGGCGTTCATGACCTGACTTTCTCAGATGAGGCTGACGGTTGGCACGTGGCGAAGGTCGATTTGGGGTTTATTGTCTTCGGTGAAAATGGCACCGTCGCGCGTCAGGAAATCCTGACAGGAAACTTTAGACTTCGTGGCCAAACATACGATCGGGCGTTGCGTGACGGACTCGTCCGCACGCTGGACATACCGCTGAAACGGCCGGGTGTCTTTCAATTGCGGGTCGCTGTGCGCGATAAATCCTCAGCGCGGATTGGCGCGGCGGGCCAATTCATTCAAGTACCAAACTTGCGGAACGAGCGGCTGGCACTCTCAGGCCTCGTCCTCTGGGCTTCCACGGGTTCGGTCCAGCAGGGCGCACCCAACGTACCGCCCGCCGGCAGCGATTCGTCTGCGTCATCAAATCCCGGTTTGCAAGCAGACGACAACAATGTGACTTCCGGCCCGGCGGTAAGGAAATTCCGGCCGGGAGCAAACGCTGCTTTTGCCTATTCGATTTACAATGCCCTGCTCGATCCCTCTACGCATCTGGCGCAACTAACGGCACAGGTACGCGTCTTCCGCGATGGCAAAGTCGTTTACACCGGTAATCCCCAGAAAATCGACGCCGCCGGTCAATCCGATCTGAAACGTATTGTGAGCACGGGTTGGCTACAACTTGGATCCGAGTTCGAGGCGGGCGATTACGTTCTCCAAATCATTGTTACCGACCAGCTTGCCAGGGAAACCCAGCGAATCGCTACTCAGTGGGTCGACTTTGAGGTAGTGAAATGATCTTCGGAACGTCAGGAGCCGCGTGACTACTGCTTGCTCTTCTTGAGCGGTTCACCGCCCTCCATGGGGCAAAGTCTTATTCTTTGTCTTCAATGTTCAAATGACAAATGGCGAATTCAAAAATGCAAATTAGAAACGGCTGTCTTGTTCCGCTCGTTTAGACCTCGTTCGTCGCCGCCTTCCGTTGCATTTCCTTCAAAGTTTCGGGAATGAATGAAGTGATCTGGTGGGTCGCGTTGCGACCATCGGCGAATGTCTGATACAGGGTGAAGTCGGGCAAAGACAGGCAGGTGAGCGGCGACTGGAGATTGTAGCCGGTGTCGATTCCAATCGCGCTGTTGAATACATAAATCCCATGACGGCCCACGCGGCCCCGCCAGGGCAGAAACGGCGTCGGCGTATGACCAAAGACGCAGGGCTTGCCGTAATAGCTCTTGTAGAAATCCATGTCGCGCGTCCAGAGCAATGCATGGGGCGAACTCTCGCGCGGATGCTTTCCATTTTCCAAACCTGCATGGACGTAAAGCGCGTATTCGTCTTCGTGGTACAGCGGCCGTTGCCGAAAGAACTCAATCTGATTAGCGGGAATCTTTTCTGCGATTAGATCGCGAGCGTTATCAAAGTCGGCTGCCGTGCGCAGACGCAGTGGTCTTTCGGTGTATTGCTCAAAGGTGCGCTCCCCGCCCGTCGCGGTCTCTACCCAGATCATGTTGGCTTCATCGAGAAAATCGAGCAGCATCTGCTCGTGATTCCCGCGCAGACAAATCACATTTTCGGGATTGGCACTGCACAGAGTCAGAACCTGCTCGACGCAGCCGGGCACGTCCGGACCGCGATCAATCAGGTCACCCAGAAAGACCAGCTTGTCGGTAGACTCTTCACGCGGCAGCATGTCGAGCACGCCCGCAAGCTGAGCGCACCGGCCGTGAATATCGCCAACGACGAAGGTTTTCATAGGGGAAATTCCCTCTCCCTCTGGGAGAGGGTTAGGGAGAGGGCATGAGTACAGCGTCTGGCCTTCATTGTCTTTATTCCTTCTCGCTCCCGCCGGGGTCGGCGAGAGGGCCTGCTCTCTACGCTCAAGCTTCGCACCCTCACCCCTGACCCCTCTCCCAAATTGGGAGAGGGGAAATAAGAACAGCCAAAGGGTTTTAGTACACCTCGATTTCTACAAGCCCTCTCCCCCGGCCCCTCTCCCAGTGGGAGAGGGGAGAAATTTAGCAATTTCGTCGAGTGTTTTCTCAGGATCGTTGAGAATCCGCTCATTTGTGAACCGCAACACGCGCAAGCCTTGTGCGATCATGTATGCGTCGCGGTTTTGGTCATGATGCCACTGCTCATTTGGTTGATGCACTGGTCCGTCACACTCAATTGCTAACCGCGCCTCGTGACAATAGAAGTCTGCAACGTAATCACCAAACTGATGTTGTCGTCTGAACTTGAACCCGAGTAACTGACGATTTCGAATTAGTTCCCAGAGCAGCGCTTCAGCGGATGTCTGTTTCTTTCTGAGTTCACGCGCACGTTCCTTCAACCCCGAAAACTGATATCCGCCACGGTACTGTCTTGCCTTTCTCACTACCGCTCCTCATCACCCGACATAGGAGTAACGATACTACCGATGATCTCTTGATACTCCGGATCGTTGCGCAGCGAATCCCAATTCTTGTCACGCTCGAACCATGGCTTGTTTTCGTTTCCCAGTTCGATTGCGCGACGCAGCCACTTCAGGGCCGGCTCGCGCTCGCTTTCGAGCGCATAAGCCGACGCCAACCAGTAGGCGACGTCGTGATCGGTGTCCGCAGTCTTGATCACTTCCTCAGTTATTTGCGCCCGGGCTTCATCGTGCCAGCCGAGGGCACTCAGGAAGGTCGCATAGATGGGCCGGATGCCGTCGAGTTGCGGATGCTGTTCCAGAACTTGTTCGAGGATCTCGGCCGCCTTGACCGGCTCGCCGCGATAATAGAGCGCGCGGGCCCGGAAAGTTCTGATGAGCGGATGATCGGGTTCCATTGCGGCGCCCGCGTCAAGTTCGGCCAGTGCTTCATCGTAGCGCGCCTGGTAGGTGAGCAGCCGGGCGCGGTTGTAGCTAACCACCACCCGCTCCGCCGGATTCAAACGGGCCATCCGATCCAAACTGCGCAGCGCTTTGTCATAATCGCCATCGAGCCGCGCCAGTACGCCCCGAGCAAAGTGTACTCCGACATCGTTGGGTGCTTCCTGCTTCAATTGATCGGCCGTGCGCCGGGCTTTCTCTTTCTCGCCGCGCGCCAGATAGATGAAGACCATGTGCATGCGCGCCTCAAGCAAATGAGGATCGAGTGCCAGGGCCTGTTCGAATGCGGCCTCTGCCTGAGCGTGATCGTCGGGATCGCCAAAGCCTTTCATGACGCGATTGGCATAGGCGGCGCCGAGCGCGCTGTGGGCCAGGGCAAACGAAGGATCAAGATATGCCGCTCGCTCAAAGTGCTCGATCGCTTCGTCGATATCCTTGCGGGCGACGGTGTGATAGACGTAGCGGCCCATACAATCGCGGCCCCGCAGGTACTCTTCGTAAGCCTCGGCGTTCGCGGTCTTCTGCTGTTCCAGCCAGACCTTCTCGTCAGAGGTCAGTTCCAGACGCAGGCCATCACAAATCTCCTGAGTAATAGTGTCCTGGACGTTGATGATGTCGGTGGCGTCGGCGTCAATGCGATCGCTCCAAAGCAAATCGCCAGAGTCCACGTCTACCAGTTGCGCGGTCACCCGAATGCGATCGCCGGCCCGCAGAAAGCCCGCGGACAGGACGGCGGCGACGCTCATCTCGCGTCCTGCCTGGCGCGGATCGACTTGTACGCCCTGATACTTAACGATTTCCGAAGAGGGCCGCACGACCAGCGAGCGTACCCGCGCTAGTTCCGTGATGACCGCATCCGCCAGCGAGAATTCGTAAAAGCTCGATTGCGAATCGTTGTTGAGATTTTTGAAAGGAAGAATAGCGACACTTTTGCGCTCACGATCACCGAGGCTGGTTATCGGAGTGTCGTGCATCGGGCGCTCGGAAGTTGAGAGGCGTTGGGGCGCGGTCCGCTCGCCGGTTTTGCCGCGCAGCCAGCGCAGGGCCCGTCCCATGCGACCGGTGCCCGAAAGATGGCGCGGCGCCACGTGCGTGATGGGTTCGAATCCCGGCGCGCCGCCAGCCTCGACTTCGCGCAGCACCGCGCGCAAGTCATCGCGGAGTTCGCCGACTTTCTGGTAGCGCTGCCTGGGATCTTTTGCCAGCGTGTGATCGAGAATTACCTGTAGTTCCGCTGGGGCTCCGCCCGGTCGCGCTTCAGCCAACGGCTCCGGCTCGTCGTGAAGTACGGCGTGACGCACATCGATGCTGGTCTTTCCCTGAAACGGCCAGGTGCCAGTAAGCATCTCGTAAAGCAGCACGCCGGTGGAAAAGATGTCCGCGCGCTCATCGACGCGATCTCCCCGCGCCTGCTCTGGCGCCGCGTACGTAGCCGTACCGTAAGGAATACCCAACTCAGTCAGGTCGGTATGATGGATCCCACCAGGACCCCTGCCTTCAGCATCCATAAGTTTTGCCAGGCCAAAGTCGAGGATCTTTACCTGACCGGATGGGGTGACCATGACGTTGCCGGCTTTGACGTCGCGGTGGATGATGCCGCGCGCGTGCGCCGCGGCCAGCGCATCGGCGACCTGAATGGTAATCGAGAGGGCACTGCGCAAATCGAGCGGCCGTCCGTTGACCAGGTCTCGGACGTTCTTCCCTTCGACAAACTGCATTGCAATGAAGTGAACGCCGTCGATATCGTTCAAATCGAAAATGGTGCAGATATTCGGGTGATCAAGCGCCGACGCCAGTCGCGCTTCGCGCTCGAACCGTTTGAGGTTGGCTTCTTTGACAGTTAGTTCCGGGGGTAGGACTTTGATAACGACCGCGCGGCCGAGTTTGGTGTCGGTCGCCTTATAAACGGTTCCCTGCCCGCCGGCGCCAATCTTTTCGAGGATTCGGTAATTCCCAAGTTTTGCGCCGATCATTCCTGGCTATATTAAACTCCCGCGACGCGATGACTGCAACCGATCCGGGTTTGAGTGAGTATCTAGTCGCACATCAAGTAAGGACAATCTCATTAGCACCTTGCTTCAGCAAGGTGTTATCAGGCGCGCGCCGGATCAGTCAACCGTTGGGTTAGATCATCAGTGCTCTCGTGGCACCTCGCTCAAGCGAGGTGCGAATGAGACCAGGTCAGTCAGTTCCGCTCATCTCATCCCATGAGCGATCTTCGTCGCTTCCGGCAGTCCACGCAAACGCAGCATCGAAATCACGCCGAACAAAGGTCCGGGCGCGAGAATCATGAACGCATAGCGCCAGCCAACCAGATTGACGAAGCGCGGGATCAACTCAATCGAGATCGTCGTCAACAGAAACCCGAGACACGTTTGAATCGTCAGCGCCGTGCCGATGTACTGTGGATCCCCAAGCTCGGTCACGCAAGCCGAGAATTGGGCTGAGTCCGCAACCACGCTCGCTCCCCAAATCGCCGCGACGAGCAAAAGCAGGATCGGACTTGCGCCGAACGTGAAACCAATAACCAGACAGCAACTGCCGCTGATCGCCATCGCCCATGAGGTAACGACGGTGCGGCCGGCACGGTCAGCAATTAGCCCCGCGATGACGCAGCCCGCGGCGCCGCAACCGATCACCAGGAACGAAGCGACTTCGGCCAGTGACGAGTCGCTCTTGCGAAGTGACAGGCTGGCGCGAATCATAAACGGGATCCATGTCCACATCGCGTAGAGTTCCCACATGTGACCTAAGTAACCCAGGTTCGCCAGACGCATACCGCGATTACCAAAAACTTTGGCGACTTGTTTCCAATCAAAGCGCGCCGCCGGCAACGCGTACGGTCCATCGCCGACAAAGAACAGCACGACCAGACCACCGATGACCGCGAGCAACGAGATGAACAGCACGTTGTGGCGCCAGTTCTGGCTGCCAAGTCCGTTAACCAGATAAGGCGTCGCTTTGCCCAGCGTCAGTGAGCCGACCAGCACTCCGAGCGCCAGCCCGCGTCCGTGTCGAAACCACGTGGCCAGAATTTTCATTGCGGGCGGATAAACACCAGCCAAGAACATACCCGTAAGAAAGCGCAAAGAAATTCCTACGGACACATCATGGGCAAAGAATCCGAAGGCGCCATTGCAGATGGCCGCGGCGATCGCTGTCAGGGTGAACAAATGACGGGGGCTGATGACATCGGGAAGATTCAGGAGCGCGCTCAGCAAAGTTCCGGCGACAAAGCCGAGTTGCACCGAGAGCGTCAGCCAACTCGCTGCACCTTCACTTAAATTCCATTCTTTCGTCAGTGCCGGCACCACAGCCGAGCCACTGAACCAAAGCGACATGCCCAGCAGTTCAGCTAGCGCCAGCAACGCGAGCGTGCGCCAGCGTGACGTGTTTGAATTCTCAGACGAAGGAATTTGCAAGCCGGAGATTGTAACGCAAAGGTGAAGGCGCGTGTTTAGTAAAACATTCGCGGCTTTGCCGCCGCACAGTGCGGAAAGCCTATGGCTTTCCGGCAGCCACTTTCATTTTTCTATGAGGCTGCGCCTCGTCACTTCAGCGAAGCAGAGCCTCGCAAAGAGATTCAACTACTCCATCCCCGGAAAGGCGAAGCCTTTCTGCACTGGCTGGGCGGCTGAGCCGCTAAGAACAAATGACTTTTGATTGGTCGGGTGCAGGAGAACGATTGCATCTATGCCACCGCTTCAATTCGCGGCCTGACGAAAGTGGGCGGAAGTACTTCGCGGGTGCGCTTGCAACGCTTGTCAGCATACATAGCCCGATCGGCGAGGGCCATTAATTCTTCAATTGAGTGGCTCGCTTCATCGTCGAAGTGTGCGAGGCCGACGCTGATCGACAAATCGTAAGGACGATTTCGCCGCGAGTTGCAGGCAGTAAACTTTTCCTGCAGGCGAAGCGTGAGTGATTCCGCTTCTTCCTCGGGACCGATTGCGGCCAGCACGACAAACTCGTCGCCGCCGAGACGTGCCAGAATGTCAGAGCTGCGGAACGCTTCCTTGAAAATTTCAGCAGCCGTAACCAGGGCCCGGTCACCTTCGTGGTGGCCCAGCGAGTCGTTAATCTCTTTCAATCCGTCGAGGTCGGCATAGAGGATCACCGGCACCTTTTCGTTGCGGCGGATGGCCGCCAGGTGCTGCTCCGTCACTGCCAGGAAACCGCGCCGGTTATAAAGACCGGTGAGTTCATCGACGAGCGAGAGGCTCTGTAGCGCCGCCTCAGCACGTTTCCGCTCAGTGATGTCCTGAATCTGAAAGATGAAATGCGCGGGATTGTTATCTGAGTCGCGCACCAGCGAAACACTATTCAAAGCCCAGACGATCTGGCCAAGGCGATGCACGTAACGCTTTTCGACCTGCGACGTCGGCGTTTCGCCCTGCATCAGGCGATAGAGGTTAGCCAGGTCGCTCCCCAAATCATCGGCATGGGTAACAGCCTGGAAGTTTGAACCCAGCAACTCCTGCTCGCTATATCCGATCAGTTCGCACAACGAACGGTTCACGCGCAGCCACGCGCCCTGCGGCGAAACCAGGGCCATGCCGATGGCGGCATAGTCAAAAGCATTGCGAAAGTGTTCTTCGGTTTCCCGCAACGCTCTGCCGATGCGTTCCTGTTCGGCGATGTGGCGGTTGAGTTCCTCGACGTGACGGCGCGCCAGTTCGGCTTGCGCGGCGGCGCCCTCGACGTTTTTCATGTACGTCCAGTAAGTGAAGTAGACGATCGCGATGATCGGAATCGTGGCGCTAAAAGCAAAGAAGCCAACGTTGCCGATGAACCGGGCGACGATGCCCGCCGCCGAGGCGCCCGCGAAATATGTAAGCGACGTCCACATGAAGTTCTTTCGCCAGGTGGACCAGACAGGTTCGCCGGCTTTGAGCGCGGAACTCGTGGCCACGAGAATCGAATTGACTGCATACTGCACGACCGCCATGGCGCAAAGCGCGACCACATAGTTGGAAGAATAAACGTCGCGCCACGTAAGCGTTTCTCCAAAGCAAAGCCGCAGGGTCCAAACCGTAAGGAACGTTGCGCACGCCATGACGCCGGCATTGAAAAGATGCGTTTGCACTTTGTTGCTAATGCGCACCGAGGAACAAAGCGCTTCGGTAGTGGCGAGCACGATGGCTGCCTCTCCGCCGAAAAGCAGCAGCGACAGGAACACGAACGTGTCTGAAACCGAGATGTGGGCTTTGACGCGCGGGATCGGAATGCTCAAACGCGGACCGATCAGGACGGTGGCGAGGGCCAACAGCAGGAAGCGAATATCAATCTGTGCGAAGGACAGGCGAGCGCCTGAGAACACCACGACGGCGGTGCCGGCGGTGATCACGATCCAAACAAAAATGTGGTTTAGTCGGGAGGTACGCATCATTCAAGCGGGCGGGAGGAGACCTCCGCCCCATGCGCGCAATTCGCAACGAGCGTTCCACGCCCAGATAGCTGAAATCCTTGAGCAAAAATGAGAATCTTCCCGGCGAGACCAGTTGGAGTGGTCAGAAAGGTAACATCAATGTGGCGGGCGTTACTCAATCTGAACGGTCGCGGCCGATCTTTCGCGCTGGTTTAGAGTCGGGCTAACGCCCGACCAGGCAGCCGGTTGCCCCCTTCTAAACCACTTTATTTCGGCAAAACGAATCCGAGTGAAGTCGGTACTCCAGGCATCAATTTTGAGTCAGCGCCGCCACTGCGTTAGAATCCAACGCCCGTCTTGATTTAATCAGCGGCCGCACAGAACGAAGACCTCAAAGAACTAAACCAGATGTTAGCAATGCTTGCCACGAATGTTAGTCCGCTTACGAGCAGTCTCTGTATCGAGTCTGGCGCGTACTGCGTTCATCCCCTGACGGGCAATCTTTGCATTGACTCTCCCGGGTTCTGCGACCTCATTGACAAGACTTCGGCGAACATCAGCCCGCTCTATCAACTCGATGCTTTCGATTGGACCGTCCTGATCATTTACTTTGGCATCCTGACGGTCCTGGCGATCTATGGCATCTATCGCGTCAAGCAAGTGATTGATTTCTGGCGATACTCGAGGTTCCCGCCCAAACCAAAGGGCGAGTTCACCGCCGGCGAGTTGCCACACATCACGGTGCAACTTCCACTCTTCAACGAGATGTACGTGGTCGAACGTCTGGTCAAAGCTGTGACCGAGATCGATTACCCCCGCGACTACATGGAAATTCAGGTGCTGGACGATTCAACCGATGAAACGGTGGGCATCGCGCGCGCGACGGTCGCGAAGTACGCGGCCCGGGGTTTCGACATCCACTACATTCATCGTGACGATCGCACGGGGTTCAAGGCGGGCGCTCTCGAGAACGGCATGAAGACCGCGAAAGGAAGATTGATTGCGATCTTCGATGCCGACTTTGTGCCTAAGCCGGATTTCCTGCGCAAGCTGATTCACCACTTCACTGATCCGATCGTCGGCTGCGCTCAGATGCGCTGGTCGCACATCAACGGTTCTTACAACCTGCTGACCCGCCTGCAGACCATCATGCTCGATGGGCACTTTGTGGTTGAGCAAACCACCCGGAATCGCTCCGGGAATTTCTTCAACTTCAATGGCACTGCGGGAATCTGGCGGCGCGAAGCGATTGAGATGAGCGGCGGCTGGCAGCACGACACGCTCACCGAAGACACCGACTTGAGTTTTCGAGCACAGTTGATGGGCTGGCGATTCGTTTATCTGCTGGACGAAGAAGCGCCAGCGGAAATCCCGGTTGAGATCAATGCCTTCAAAGCGCAACAGCGCCGTTGGGCCAAGGGCGTACTGCAAGTTTGGTTCAAGCTTTACAAGCGCATCTGGGCCGCGCCGCTGCCGCTGCGGGTAAAACTTGAGATGTTCTTTCGCTTGACGGGCAACATCAGCTACCCGCTGATGATCGTGGCCAGCTTCATGCAGTTTCCGCTGTTGCTGGTGCGATACAACCAGGGTCTGCACCAACTGATGATGCTCGATGTGCCGTTGCTTTTCTTCTCGACAGTTTCGGTAGTCCTTTTTTACGGCACGGCCGTCTGGTATCTGGACAAGAAACGGGGCATGCGTTTACTGCATTTGCCGCTGGTGATGGGCCTCGGGATTGGACTGGCTTTCTCGAACGCGCGCGCAGTATTGGAGGCGCTGGCCGGCGTCAAGTCTGACTTTGTGCGCACGCCGAAGTACCAGGTCGAAAAAACTGACGATGAATCCTGGAAGAAAAAGAAATACCAGCGCAAGCATGGCTGGCTGCCGCTGCTCGAGTTGAGCTTTGCGCTTTATTTTGTTTTGGCGATTGCTTACGCGGTGCGCATGCACATGTGGGGTCCGATTGCGTTTCTGCTTTTGTTCTGCTTCGGCTATGGGTACATGGGGACGATGAGTTTGCTGCAAACCGCCGGCGGTCAGCGCCTGAGTTCGGTCTGGCGTCGAGGCGGGGCAGTAGCCCGACCGTAAGACAGGACTCATGAAAATGCTCCGGAACATTGCCCTTCCCTCACGGTCGGGCCGGTGCGCCGGGCGCTCACGGGGGAGCGTTCATCAAAGTTGGTCGTAACCCGATTCCCGCTCGGCGCGTCTTAGGTACCGAACTCGCAATTAGAGTCTCGATCGCGCAGACAAGCGAATACACACTAACGGAGGAATTTCTAATGAAAAGACTGTTCTTGATTGCCGGACTGATGACCGCGTTCGGGCTCGCCGTGTTGGCCGCCAGCGCTGCATCAGCTAATTTCGCCGGCACCTGGTCGCTGGACAAAGCGAAGAGCCAGGGCCTTAACCCTCGTCTTCAGGGCGCTGACAAAGTGACGTGGACGATCACGCAGGACGCTGCGACGATGTCCATCGACCAGAAAGTGGAAGGCGGACAGCCGCCGGCTGGTGGCGGTGGTGGTGGCGGCGGCGCACGGCCTCCGGCTGGTCCCACAGCTTACAAGCTTGACGGCAGTGAAACTTCTGCGGAGATGGGACAAGGTGGAAAAATGACGCTCAAAGCCACTTGGGCCGGCGATGCTCTCGAGTTGTCGAGGAAGACCAGCTTCACCGCTCAAGATGGTAGTGAACGTACCAGCAACACCACGCAGAAGCTGTCACTGTCAGGCGACGGCAAAGTTCTGACCGCTGTCGTCCACAGTGAAGGTGGCCGAGGCGGCCCGACGGACTCGACACTGGTCTTCAACAAGCAGTAGGTTTTAACGGAGGATTTTTTAATGAGAAGATTGTTTTTGATTGCCGGATTGATGACCGCGTTCGGGCTCGCCGTATTGGCAGCCAGTGCGGCCGCGCCGGCCAATTTTGCCGGCACCTGGGCGCTGGACAAGACCAAGAGCACGGGCCTTTCGACGCGCCTTCAAAACGCCGAGAGCGTAACGTGGACCATCACCCAGGATGACAAACAGATCTCAATCGAGTCGAAGGTGACCGGCGGTCAACCACCGGCAGGTGGCGGTGGTGGAGGCGGCGGTGGTGGACAAGGCCGGGGCGCGGGAGGTCCACAAACCTACACCCTCGACGGTAAAGAGGTCACGACCGAGGCCATGGGTGGCACCGCCACAATGAAGGCCACCTGGTCGAGCGACGGCAAGACTTTGGAGCTTTCGAGCGTGCGTGCGGGCAGCTTCAACGGCAACGATTTTAAGGCTACCGCGGTTGATAAGTTGTCACTTTCAAGCGATGGTAAAGTCCTAACCGTGAACCGCCACACCGAGGGCACTCGCGGCAACGCCGACTCGATGATGGTTCTTAACAAGCAGTAAGCGAACGTCCGGATCGGATTTACTAATCGCGGTGGAGTTGCAAGGTCATTTACCTTGCAACTTTGCCGCGCTTTCATTTTGGCGCATAAATTCCTAGCGCAGCGAACTCAACAAAGCTACAATCGGCCGAGTGCCGACGCGATTCAAATGGAGTCTCATTTCGGATGAGCGACTGCTCGACACCCGTATCTGCGATCTGCCGATACGGATCAAGGGATCGTTTTTTGAACCTCATATTAAGCGTCTCTACAGCGAATTAAACGACCGCGGCATTCGCTTTAAGCCGCACGTCTGGTTGTCGGCGGAATGGTTTACGCCCGACGGTGTTCCCGGATTTGCAATTCCTTTTTATCTGACGCATCCGCGGTTGATGCGGCTGGAACGAAAGCAGATGCTGGAACTCGAAGGCGGCACGGACGTCGAGTGCATGCGCATCCTGCGTCACGAAGCCGGCCATGCCATCGACAACGCCTTTCGCCTTCATTTCAAGCGGCGCTGGCATCAAATCTTCGGTTTATTCACTCAACGTTACCCCGATTCCTACAAGCCAAAACCGAACAGCCGCCGCTATGTGCTCAACCTTGACGCGTGGTACGCGCAGGCGCACCCGGCGGAAGATTTCGCCGAAACGTTTGCGGTTTGGCTGCAGCCACGCTCAAACTGGCGCCGGCGCTATCGTAATTGGCCGGCCTTGCGCAAACTCGAATACATTGATGAAGTGTTGAAAGAGATCTCAGGAACGCGACCGAAGAACCGCGTGCGCAGAAAAGTCGAAACGTTACCTGAGATCAAAACTACGTTGCGCGAGCACTATGTGCGCAAGCAGCGGCTATACGAATTTCAGTGGCCGGCTTACCTGGACGCCGACTTGCGCCGCATCTTCTCTTTCGACCCACGGCATAAATCGCGCATGACGGCGGCGAGTTTTCTTCGCTCCATCAAGCGCGAATGCGAGCAACTGGTGGGCGACGGCACGGGCGTGCACAAGTACGCCATCGATCATGTGTATAAACTGATGATCGAGCGCGCCGGCCAATTGAAACTACGCGTTACCGGCAGCCGTGAACAGGCCAAACGCGAAACAATGATCATGCTCACGGCGCAAACCATGAACGTGGTCCATTCCGGTTATCACAGGATTTCATTGTGAGCGCAGAAACCTTCAAAAAACTTCGAGTCATCGTTCTGTGCCATGAAGATCTGGTTCCGCCCGACAGCCTCGAAGGTCTGACCGCGAAAGAAGTGGCGCCCTTCAAGACAGAATGGGACGTAATCTCGACCCTCAAAAAGATCGGCCACGATGTGTCGCCCGTGGGTGTTTACAACAACCTGGGAGTGATCGGCAATGCGCTGATGGAACATAAGCCGCACATCGCTTTCAACCTGCTGGAAGAATTTCATGGCTATCCTTTGTACGACCAGCACGTGGTCAGCTATCTCGAGCTGATGAAGCAGCCGTACACCGGCTGCAATCCCCGCGGGCTGACCATCTGTCGCGACAAGGCGCTGTCCAAGATGGTGCTTGCTTACCATCGCATTCACGTACCCGCCTTTGCCGTCTTTCACATGAACCGAAAAGTGAAACGATCGAAGCGGCTGAAGTTTCCGCTGCTGGTGAAATCAATCAGCGAGGAAGGTTCAGTCGGGATCGCGCGCGCCTCGATCGTGAATGACGATGCCAAGCTGGCCGAGCGCGTCGAGTTCATTCATCGCGTAACCAAGACGCACGCAATTGCCGAGCAGTACATCGCCGGCCGCGAGATCTACGTGAGCGTGATCGGCAATCAGCGCCTGCAAACCTACACGCCGTGGGAACTGGTGATTGAAAAACTCCCCGAGGGCGCGCCCAACATCGCCACCTCAAAGCTGAAATGGGATCCAGCCTATCAGGAAAAAGTCGGGGTGGTAACGAAAGCGGCTGAACTCGACAAAGCCATGTGCGAGAAGATCGAACGGCTTTCCAAGAGAATCTATCGGACGCTTTTTTTGAGTGGGTATGCGCGGCTGGACTATCGCGTGACTGAGGACGGGAACATCTATGTGCTGGAAGCGAATCCCAACCCGCAGATTGCTCACGCGGAAGATTTCGCCGACTCAGCCAAGCACTGCGGCGTCGACTATGCCGGCTTACTGCAAAAGATCATCGCGCTGGGTTTGAGATATCGCACCGGCGCTTAGTAGCACAGACTTCAGTCTGTGATTGCCTCGGGCCACAGACTAAAGTCTACGCTACAAAAAGAAACGCGCCCCGGAACATCGTGTTCCGAAGCGCGCCCCCCGCGACGATTTAACAACGCTAGTTATTACCTGTTACTGCTCCGCCGCTTGCACCTACCACCACGTCCTGATTCGAACCCCCAAAGGTAACGCTGATCAGTTCGGCAATGCTGTTTTTGTCGATGGTCCTGACTGCCGTGTCTTTGGCTTTCTCACTACGCGGCTGGAGGTGCGCAGTAGTTTTGGCCTTTACCTTGCCGTTCTTCATGATGGCCAACTCGCCACTCTCTTCATTGAATTTGAGTTGGTAATCTCCGGCTTTCACCAGCGTGCCGTTCACCATTACATCCGACGGGAACGTCACGTTTTCCGTTTTGACTTTGTCCTTGGCCGCGGCAAAAACGGCGATCGACGCGAGCGCGCAAATCATCAGTGCCGCGAGTGTGCTCTTCAAAAAAACTTTCATCACTTTCCTCCCTGTTGTTTTCCACCCCTGCTCTAACGCCCTGGCGCTCGAGCTTCTCTGTTCGTTGTCTAGTTAGTGATAACGCAGGTCGAAAGGTTGCAGTTTCAAAATTAACATTTGCCTGACACTTAACTGATGAAAGTGTATGCAAAGTTGTAGGAACATCCAAAGAAGTGAACGAACGATTTATCATTTGCCGATATTTTCAGGATCCAGCCAATCACGCGTCATATCGCACCACAACACCAGCCCCCGCCATGAATTGAAACGAGCATAGAAACGTGAAATCTTTTTGTCGCTCGCGACCCGACCGTGGTTGCGCAAACGCGCAAACTGCGCGCGCGTCCATGAATCCAGCGCCAGACCGTCGTAACGTCCAATTAGCTTCATCAAGTTCTCGGCCGCATAGTTGCCAACACCTTTGACGCTTTTCATTTCTTTGATCAACTCGTCCGGTGCAAGGCCGCTGGTGAGCCAGCTCTCGACATTGAGCGATCCCGATGCGACTCGCTGCGCCAGCTCTTTCAAATAAGGCGACCGATAGCCGGAGCGAATCCTGTCGCGAAAAAACTTTTCCGGTTTTTGGGCCATGGCTGCGGCCGTGGGAAAAGATTTACGGCCATCTGACGATTGGCGACCCAGTTCGTTTACCAGCCCGCTGATCATTTTCTCCGTCAGCGCCCAGGAACAATTCGTGGTGCAGAGCATTTTCACCAGGTCTTCGAAAACCGTAGGCGATCGCAACAGCCGTCCCGCGCCCTGATGTGCAACCCAGGCAAACTCCGGATTGGCCGCTACGGTCTGGTAAAACTCGCGCAGGTCGTCATCCAGACGGAGGATATGTCGAATGTCGCGCTCGATCTCGCGGGCTGCTTTCTTGCCCAGCCGCCGCGAGGTACTAACTTTGATGGCGCCATGGGTCGAGGAAAGCTTGACGGTTACAGGTTCAGTCTGGCCGCCGTCGAGCACGCGAACCAAAGTCCAACTCTTCTTGTCCAACTCGAAAGGCAACAGCGCGTACCAGCCGTGGCTGAGGACGGTGCGGCGAAAGTTGAAATCGCGGGGCGTCTTGATCGTGAGATCCATAGAAATCCTTTTCCATATTAGAAGTTTCGGTGATGCTGTTGGCCATTGAAATGGCAAGGCAACTGAAATGTAAGAAAGGCGGTACACGCGGCCTGTATGTATCAAGTGCGGTCAACATGATGCTTGACCAATCAGGCCCTCGGGACTAGACTTTCGACATTACCAAGATGAACGGAAGGCTGTACTCGCTGGCTCCTAAATCACTTGGTTCTCAGCGGGCGAAGAGTCAACACGGACTCTCTACAGTTAAGGTGCTTAAGCACCGTTTCCAAAAATAGCTGCCGGAGCTTTCCGGTGCGCGCTCCGTCGCCCCGCAGGGAAGCCTTGCGGGGCGATGTCGTGTCTGGGGTGGGGTTTACTCTGAACTTTCTGGCCCGCCCTGCGGCGGCCAAATCAGCGAGGCGCCTACCGAAGCCAACAACACCGCCGCTACCACCCCAAGCGCAATGCCAATCGGAATATCATGGACTCCGCGGACAATGTCCCCAAGTGCTTTGTATCCCAGGGCATAAAAACCGGTCGCGAGCAGCGCGGTCAATAATGGTAGAAGCATCTTGACGCCAATGAAACTCAGGACAATGCCAAGGCCGACCTTGAGGTAGTGAAACTTTTCGACTACCCCTGCCAAGAGAAAGTAAAAGGTCCGTAAGCCAAGAATAGCGAAGACATTTGAGGTGTAAACGATGAAGCGATCAGTCGTGACGCCAAAGATCGCCGGAATTGAATCGACCGCGAAAACCAAATCGGTCACCTCGACGACGATCAGCACCAGCAGCAGCAGCGTGCCCACGCGTTTTCCGTCAATGACGGTGAAGAATTTCCGCCGCTCGTAATGACGCGTAATCGGAACGTAGCGCGCGATGAACCGCACCGCGAGATTCTCCTCCGGCTCAACTACCGTTTCGCCGCCGCGCAGCATTTGCAGACCCGTATAAATTAGAAACGCGCCGAATATGTATATGATCCAGAAGAAGCGATCGAGGAGGGCCGCGCCGGCCAGAATCATCGCGACCCGCATTACCAGCGCGCCGAGCACGCCCCAGTAAAGGACCCGGTGCTGATATTTCGGAGGGACTTTGAAGTAAGAAAAGATCAGCAGGAAGACAAACAGGTTATCGACGGAAAGCGAGAGCTCGATCAGATAGCCGGCAAGAAACTCAAGGCCCTTCTGGTGGCGCGCCGCGCCAAACAACTCCCATCCCAGCGGACCAAATAGCAGCCCGGCGAAGAGCAGGGCCAGCGTCACCCAGACGACGCTCCAGACAGCGGCGTTCCGGTAACTGATTTCGTGGGGTTTGCGATTAAACAGGCCCAGGTCGATCGCCAGCATCACGAGGATGAAAATACAAAAGCCCACCCAGGCCAGTGTCGAAGTTGCGAGCGAGTGCATCTAGGGAGCTAAAATATCACTCGCCCTGCAACCCACGCAAAACGCAAAGTTCGGAATACCGCCTTTAGTCGGGTTCTGGCCACGCGCGAAAGCGACTGAAGTCCGTACTCCTAACGTCTCGATCGCGGTCGCAAGTTGCAGCTAGCGGTTCGCTCATCTAGAATTCGTGGTTTCGGAATCCTTGGAAAAGGTTTACATACATGCTCAAACAACTAAGCCGCTTTGAACGCACCAGCAAAGTCCTGATTCTGGGATTTGTCGGACTGATGGCGGTCAGCCTCGTTCTCTTTTTCAGACCGAACAGCGGATCTTCAACCATCGAGCCAACCAAAAGCACCGAGGTACTCGCGACTGTGGGCGGCGCCGAAATCACCGTGGGCGACTTCGCTACTCAGAAGCAGAATATTCAAACTCAATTCAGTCGCTTCGGTGGACAGGTGAGTTTGACCCAGATGGGTTACACCGACGAACGGATTCTCGACAGTTTGATCTTAAAGAAAGTGACCGTACAGGAGGCCGCGCGGCTGGGGCTGGGCGCCTCTGAAGCCGAAGTCAAAGACAGGATCGCCAAGATGTTCATCGACCCGTCGGGAAAGTTTCTGCTCGCAGATGCTTCCGGGAAACTGGACATGAGCAAGTACCAGGAGCGAGTTGGCGACGTGGGCGTCTTTGAACGCGGGGTGGCCGAAGATATCGCGCGGGAAAAGCTCGAGGCATTCGTGGCGGCCAGCGTGCGCATTTCAGAAGACGAGGTACAACAAGAGTACAAGCGCAAGAATACAAATTTTGATCTGACCTACGTTGTGGTTTCAGCCGACAAGTTGGCGGAGAAGATTCAACCCACGGATGACGAGTTGAAGGCGTATTACGATAAGCACAAAACCGACTACAACATTCTGGTGCCGCAGAAGAAAATCAAGTACGTTTTCATTGATCAGGATAAGTCGGGCCAGAAGCTGCAAATATCGGACAAAGAGTTACACGACGAGTATGACTCTCTGAAACCTGAATACAAGCAGGCCGGTGTTAAGGTCCAGCAGATTGTTTTGAAAGTCGCGCGCCCGGATCTCGACGCCACGGTCAAAGCGAAAGCGGATGGGCTGGTGGCCAGGGCCCGCGGAGATCAGGAAACAGCCACGGAAGAAGCGTTCGCCGAACTGGCCAAGGGCAATTCCGAAGATCCCGCCACCGCAAAAAATGGTGGTCTTGTGAATGGGGTGGTGAAGAAGAACCCCAACAAGTCAGACGACCCCTATCAGCAAGTGCTCGACCTGCAACCCGGTGATGTCACCGACGCGATCAAATTCAAGAACGCTTATTTTATCCTCCGTCGTGGCGAAGCGGTGCCTAAGACTTTCGAAGATGCCAGGGAAGAATTAAGGGTCTCTCTGCGCAATCGCCGGGGCTATACCGAAGCGCAGAAACTTGCTCAACGCGCTCAGGATCGCTTGAAAGAGATCAAAGATCCGCAGAAGGTCGCGCAAGAGTTCGCCGCTGAGGCGAACATGACGCCCGCCGACATGGTGCGCGAGACGCCCTTCGTGAAACCGGGCGATGACGTGCCCAACATTGGCAGCTCGCAGCAATTCGAAGAAGTGATCGCGTCACTGAATAATCCCAACGACGTCGGCGATCGTACCGGCATCAAGAATGGTTTCGCGATTCCGATGCTGGTTGAGAAGAAGGGTCCGCGCATTCCGGAGTTCGATGAAGTCAAAGACAAGGTGACGCAAGCCGTCAAGACGGAGAAGGCAAAATCGCAGTTGGAAGACAAAGCGAAAGAGCTGATCGCCAATGCCAAAGCCCCGGGTGATTTGAAAGCAGGAGCGGCCAAGCTGGGCCTGGAAGCAAAAGCCGAAGCGAACTATAAACTGGCAACCCCGCTCGGCGAAGCCGGATCGAGCAGCCTGCTGGACGGGCCACTCTACGCCGCGAAGTCTGGCGAGGTACTCAAGACGCCGGTCTTTCTGAACCAGAATTATCTTGTGATCGGCGTCAACACCCGCACCGAAGCCGACCTGGCGGAATTTGCCAAGCAGCGCGAGTCCTTGATGCAGAGCGCGCTCACGGAACGAAAGAACCAGGTCTTTGATGACTATCTGACCGCGGTGCAGCGCGGCATGGAGCAAGCCGGCAAGATCAAGATCTACAAGGATGTGCTGGCGGGCATGCAGGAAGAAGAAGCGCCGGAAGCCCTGCCTCAACGGCGTCCGCCTTTGCAGTTACCTAAGAAGCAAGGCTAGGCAGGACAACGGCGAGTACTTAGCCAAAATCACGAATGTCGCGAAACGGCGTCTCGGTATCGTCAAAGTCCGGGCGGTAATAAAACGAGGCGCCGTCATACTCCTGCATCCATCCTTCTTCCATGCCCAACTCATCCAGCGCCGCGACCGCGCGCAGCCACTCGGTTTCTCTGATCCGCCGCGACAGCAAAGCGTAACGCTGATTAGTTCCGGCCACGTTCGTCGGATAGTACTGGGCCATCAGCGAGACGGCGACGCGCGGGCTGAGTTCGCCATGAATCCAACGCAGCGATTCGCGCACGCCGCCCACTTCGTTCGGCAAGACCAACAAACGAATCACCAGGCCCCGCTGCAGCAAACCGTCTTCGTCGTAGACGAGCTCGTGGCCCATCTGACGGTACATTTCGGCGATCGCGGCGCGCGAAACCGACGCGTAACTGCGGACCTTTGAATACAAGTAACCCGCTTCGTCTTCGGCATATTTCAAATCAGGCAGATAGACATCAACGATGCCGTCGAGCAGCCTTAATACTTCAACTGAGTCGTACGCGTTGGTGTTGTAAACAATCGGGAGGCGCAGACCCTGGTCCGCGGCCAGCAGAATCGCGCGCGCCATCTGGGGCGCAAAATGTGTGGGCGAGACAAAGTTGAGGTTGTGGCATCCGCGCGTTTGCAGCTCGAGCATCATCTCGGCCAGGCGTTCGTGTGTCACTTCGTTTTTGATTTGCTCTTTGTGGGTCTGCGAGATCTGATAGTTCTGACAGTAGACGCAGCGCAAGTTGCAGTTGCCGAAGAAAATATTGCCCGCCCCGCGCGTCCCGACCAGCGGCGGCTCTTCGCCGAAGTGCGGCGTGTAAGAAGAAACGATCGGCAAGCGGCCTGAATAGCACGCCGCGATTTCGTCCTGCAATCTGTTGTTGAAACAGTCGCGCGGACAAACCGTGCAACGCTCAAGCAAAGCTTCCAGTGCTGCGACGCGACGATGCAATTCGCCCGAGCGCAGCAGGCTGAGATATGAAGCTTGTGTCTTCATTCGAGTTCTTTCTCCCTCTCCCTTTGGGAGAGGGTTGGGGAGAGGGTTTGATGCTGAGCCTTCTTACTCCCTCTCCCCGGCCCTCTCCCAAAGGGAGAGGGAGTCTTTCAGCAGAATGCAATTTTCACGACTAATCTTTTTTCTTCCGGAAATGAACGTAATGCGTCTCCTCAACCAGTTCTTTCGGGACGAGACGCTTGCTGGTGCGCCAGATGAAATCCATTTCGGCGTGCGTCGTGCTAAGCGCGGCGGGCGTGATCATCGCGGTTAAGACCGCGAGCGATGATGACAGTCCGTCCATTGAAATAGAATTTAGCGGCTTGGGTGGGTTGAGGGCAACTGAGTTGATAACATTAACCGACGCGGGTGAGTCGTTAAAAGAGCCGGGAGCGGAAGCAACTGGACCGTGCGGGACAGCTCACTCTCTCCTCAATGAATCAGTTTTATCAGAAGGATCACAGCTCCGGCAATCAAGAATCCGGGGAGCAGATTCGCCTCTCCGGATGATCCAGCATATTTTACCTGCTTTACCTCAGAGTAAGTGATGACTATCCGATTCGTCAGCGTCGCCGTTCGGTCCCCCTTCACGGGTGCCCGCAGCACAACGCTATCTTCACCTATTTCTCCAATGCGCCCGCTCAGTTTTCTGCCGTCGCATAATTTCACTATCACAGGGGCGTCTACTCCAAGCTTGCTAATTTCTCGCTTGATTTTGGCCACCGACTGGTCTTGGCCCTTAGGGTTCTTTCCGTAGACGGAATCAACCGCGAGCGCGCCACTCGAGAGCAAGATCAGCATCAACGATAAAAGCTTCTTCAGCATAGATCCCTCCAGCACGTGGCCTGTATTACTTCACAGGGGCAAGTATCTTATTTGGAGGCGCTGACACTGGTCATGGCGATTGTGGCGCTTCTTTAACTGTCACATCAAAGATAAGGATAAGCTTCTTACGCCAGGGTTTGGTTGAATCCCGCGCCGTTTGCAAACGGCATCAGCACCCAATCGCCGGCGGCGCGCTACGTCACATCGCGCCTGTGATATCCTCCGCTGACCATGCGCTTGTGGCTTTCAAAAAGCAGCGAAGTTCCACTGCGTGAGCAACTGGTCAGACAGATACGGCTGGGGATCGTGAGCGGTGATCTGAAGGTCCGCCAAAAGCTCCCCAGCACTCGCGAGCTGGCCCTTCGCTTTCATATCCATTCAAACACTGTCAGCGCTGCTTATCGCGAACTGCACCGGACCGGCTGGGTGGAATTTCGCAAAGGCAGCGGTGTCTACGTTCGCGGGCGCTCAGCCGATCAAACGCTTGACGAGAACCTCGGCCTGGATCAACTGCTTGCGAAATTCTTCAACACAGCCCGCACCAGAGGACATTCGCTGCGCGAAATCCAATCGCGGTTGAAGCACTGGCTGACGCTGCAAGCGCCGGATCATTTTCTGGTGATCGATCCTGATCCAGAACTGCGCCGCATCTTGATGACTGAGATCGAGGGAGCCACGCAGGTCCGTGCCGTAGGAGCGAGCCTGGATGATTGTGGCAACGCTGAAATGCTAACGGGCGCCGCGCCCGTAACAATGTATGGCCAGATCGAACAAGTTCGCGCCGCGCTGCCACCTGCTATCGACGTCGTGGCCTTGCATTCCCGTTCAATACCCGAATCCCTACAGGGCCAGACGCGGCCTTCCGCCGACGAGGTCATTGCGATCGTCTCTTGCTGGCCGGAATTCCTGCGCTGGGCGCACACCATTCTTGTGGCTGCCGGTCTGGATCCCGACACGCTCAGCTTTCGCGACGCCCGCGAGCGAGGTTGGCAACGAGGCTTGCGGTCCGCGGCTCTGGTGGTGACCGACTCACACATGATTGATGAACTGCCGGTAGGTTGCGAAGTGCGTCTCTTCAAGATTCTATCCGATTCGTCGCTGGCAGAACTCCGGCAGCTCGCCAAGCAATTCCTGAACGCCGGCAAAGCACCATCAGCCAGCGCCACCCGTGCTCGCCGAGCAGCACGGTTGTGACAATCAAGACACCGACCGCGCGAATGGGCGACCTTCTCACTATTAGGGCAATTAAGAAGATCGTCGCACTGTGGGAGGTCGTCGATCATTGAGCCATGCGGCTTGCCGAAGCGAGCGACTCAATCTACCATCGCGCCTGGCCAGGAGCTTCTGGAAACGACGATGCAACCCCGTTGGGGTTGGGTCCGTCTTTAAATCAATCCGAGGGTAGCGGCGCGGCAACCCTGGGCTGTTTGCCGTGACCGCTCTGCGGTCAAGGCGTTGGAAGCTCCGAACTTGATCTAGGCTTTCTTAATTGAGTTACTCAGGTTTAAGTTGGTAAGACCGACGCTATGCCATCTAACAAAACCACCGATTCTCTGATCGCCTGGCTGCCGGATCTAATCTTCACCGGCGAGCGATTCGAAAGCGGGCTGGCTCTGGTCTGCAATCCATCCGGCCGGATTGAGCGGCTGGCGCGCATCGATGAACTGAAGGATGAGAAAAGAATTAGCCTGCCGAAACGGGCGTTGCTGCCGGGGATGGTCAATGCGCACTCGCATGCTTTCCAACGCGTGTTGAGAGGCAGAACGGAATACCAATCTCGCCGCGTACCGTTTAGCGGCGGGCTACTGCCCGCCGAGTCGGGCGGTAGCCCGACTCTAAACGCGGAGGTGAGCAGAGACAGTTTTTGGACCTGGCGCGAGGTGATGTACTCGGCGGCGACGCGTCTCACGCCGGAAGATATTTACGACGCTTCCCGCATGGCGTTTCTCGAGATGGCCCTCGGCGGCATCACCGCTGTCGGTGAGTTTCACTATCTTCACCACGCGCCCGACGGCACGCCTTACGACGATCCGAACCTGCTGGCGAAAGAAGTTGTGCGCGCGGCGGGCGATGTCGGCTTGCGGATCGCGTTGTTGAGAGTCGCTTACGCCCGATCGGGTTTTCAGACTGGGGCGAACCCGAAGCAAGCACGTTTCATTGAAAGCGATCCGGAAACTTATCTGGGCAATCTAGAGAAATTGATTGCCGACCTTGCTCGTGTCAGAAGCCCGACCGTCAGGGAGGGCTCTCCGCATCACGAGGCCCTCCCTGACGGTCGGGCTTCTGACACCGCATGGGTTGGGGTGGCGCCCCACAGCGTACGGGCCGTGCCGCTCGACTATCTGCGCACAGTCGTCGCCTACGCAAATCAAACCGATCTGAAAGTTCACATGCACGTCGCCGAACAACCGGCGGAAGTCTCAGCCTGCGTCGAAGAATATGGCCGCACGCCGATCGCCTTGCTGCAATCCGAAGGGCTCTTGAGCAAACGCTTCACAGCGGTGCACGCGATCCACGTGACGCCCAAGGCCATTCCTGCTTTTGCGCGCACCGGCGCAATGGTTTGCGCCTGTCCCACTACCGAGCGAAACCTGGGCGACGGCGTGGTACCCGCCGACGAATATTTCAAACACGACGTGCCGATCTGTCTCGGCACCGACAGCCATGCCCAGATCGATTTGCTGGAAGATGCACGTGAACTTGAGTACCACTTGCGTCTGCAGAAACTCGAGCGGGCCGTGCTCAGTATCAGAAGCCCGACCGCTAGAGAGGACCGGTCGCCCGAGGAAACTGATGATGCCCTCCCTCACGGTCGGGCTTCTGACACTGCTGCCTTGTTATTCGCTTGCGCCACCGCTAACGGCGCGCGCAGCATTGGTTCGCCAAATGGCTCGCTTGAATCCGGAAAGGCCGCGGATTTTTTCACGGTCGCTCTCGATGATCCTTCAATCACCGGATCGTCAGACGAGGACTTACTTTCGGGTATCGTGTTTTCTTTGTCGCGCGCGGCCGTGCGCGAGGTCGTGGTTTCAGGCAAGCCGATCGTCTCAGAAGGTCAACACCTGGTCCAGGAAGAGGTGGTAGAAAGATTCAAGGACTTGCAGCGGCGACTGTGGAATTGAATAAGCTATGGAGTGCGCCGGCAGAGAAAAGCGGCGACGGCGCTTTATGTCCGACAAACTTCAGTTTGTCGCTTTAACTTGAGTAGAAGTCAGGGCAACGACAAACTGAAGGAAACTCTGATCAAGTACTTTCGACGCGCAGCGTCGGTATGAATTTAGCCCGGCCTTTCAAGGCCGGGAAGCGGCAACGAGGTGTTCTCGTCGCGTAGCGACGCCTGAAACCAAGGGATTCAATCGTCGCTACGCGACGAGAACAGAGACTAACCTGATCCCGGCGTTGAAACGCCGGGCTAAGTTCATGCGGACGCTACGCGTCCAAGACACTTGGTCAGAGGTTCCTGAAGTTTGTCGGACCACAATACCCAAAGCGGCGTCTCCCGATGAATCGGGATTGCCGCCGCACTCCAAATTTGGTCGAGATCATGACCGTCCAGGAAACTTTAAAAGATCTGGTCGCCATCGATTCCGTCTCGGCGCGCTCGAACGCCGAGATCATCTCCTATCTCGCCAAGCGCTGCGAGACGGCCGGGTTCACTGTCAAGCGCTTCCCCTATGTCGACGCCGCCGGCGTCGAAAAGATCAATCTCGTCGCCGTGGCGCAGACTTCAGTCTCTGATCCAAACACGGTCATCGAGCTTGCGCTTGTCGGACACACCGACACGGTGCCTTACCATCCGGCATGGATCGAGGCGCTGCGCCTGACGGAAAAAGATGGGGAGCTTTTTGGCCGCGGCGCGTGCGACACGAAAGCATTCATCTCATCCGCTCTCACCGCCGTCGAAAGGACCGATCTCTCAAAGTTGAAAAAGCCTCTGGCGCTGGTGTTTACCGCGGATGAAGAGGTCGGCTGCCTGGGCGCCAAACGACTGGCGCAGGCCCGCGCCTTCACCGCGCGTTATGCCATCGTCGGCGAGCCTACTTCACTGCAACCGATGCGCGCTGGGAAAGGTTATTGCCTGGCTCAGATCACGGTGCGCGGCCGCGAAGCGCACAGTGCCTATCCGCAACTGGGCGCATCGGCGATCTTTCGCGCGGCACGTTTGCTTGGACGCATCGAACAGATCGCGGGCGAGTTGAAGCACGATCAGCGCGCCGGTTTCGATCCGCCATACACCACCATGAATGTTGGTTTGATCGAAGGCGGCACGGCGAAGAACATAGTTGCGGGAGAATGCCGCCTCACACTCGAGTGGCGGACGATTCCGGGACAGGAATCTGATTACGCACTGGATCTTGTCCGGCAGGCCGCCGCAGATTTGCACCACCAGGATGCGGATTTCATCTGCGAGATCGACGCCGCTCGCGCGGATGAAAGTTTTGAGACGCGCGCTGATTCTGAGTTAGTACGGTTCCTGGAAGGGTCGTCCGGCCAAGCATCAGGAACTGTCGCGTTCGGCACCGAAGCACCGAGCATGATCGATCTCGACGCCGAAGCCGTCGTCTTCGGGCCGGGCGACATTCGCGTCGCCCATCGCACTGGCGAATTCGTCCCCATCGATCAACTCAACGATTGCGTGCGCATCTTGCTCCGCGCAATCGACCGCTTCTGTTGTTGACAGCTTATTTACGTAGTCTCGCAAATAATTTGCGCGCTGCGAACTGTATCTGTTTGGACAAACCTGCTTAACCAACTAAGCAAGAAACATTTCTTGACGCAGCTAAGACCTAAGGCGTATAAGGTCTCACATCACACGCCAGGCCAAAGGGAAGACTCTCATGAGAAGGCTTAAGCTTGTCCTCTGGTCGGAGAAAACATGAACAAGAACACTTCAAGAATCGCGCTCGCCCTGACGCTTCTCCTAACTCTCGCTTTTCAGACGAGCTTGGGACAGCAGGTTGCGCCCGAGGCACCAAGAGTACCCGGGAGGAGCATTGCCGTCGTGCCTTACTATCACCCGAGCGGGGGCTGCCACCCTGTTGAGGTAAAGGTCATAGCCCTCGGCGGACAGCCTCAGGGCGCGTTGCTGGCCCAAATCACAATCGAGAGCTTTTCAGCCAAGCCGGTTCGGGCGGTGAAAATAGGTTGGAATGTTTACAGAAGCGATGTAGGAGTTCGGAAATCGCTGTCGCCCTGTGGCGTCACAGCAGAGGCGGTGGAGGTTTTACTTTCCGGGATAACGCCGCTTATCGAAGTGGGCGAGTTGCTCAAAAGGGAGACCGTCAACATCAGCACGAATCCGCCACGGATTCCAATGCCCGGACTTAGAACAGTCTTTGTTGATCAGCCACTTATTACGTTGGATGAGGTTAGGTCGCTGAGAGAAGATGGTAAGGCGTTCAAAGATGATTGCACAGTTCTTGTGTACATCTCTGAGATAGACTTCAGCGATGGCACGCAGTGGGAAGGAAAGGTGAAGTGAAGCATAAGCAGCGCCTTCAACCAGGGTCTAAGCAGCGACACTTATGAAATGACTTTCGAATCGAAAGGCTTCGCTTTCCTTAGGGTGATCGGGATCAAAGTTGGCGAGAAGGTCGCTGTTATCGTCACTGCGATTTTAGAACTCTGGAGAGCCGTGGAAACTTTCGGTGTCATCTCCATCATGGAACCGGTCGAGACAACTACGACAACCTTCAACGGTGACTTGATCTGGCGACTCCCTCATTAGCGAATAAATCAAGAGTTGCAGTCCTGAGCGTTCGCGAATTGGCGCTCGCCATTCGCTGGCGTATCATGTCTCTTTCCAAACCACTCGGAGTCCATATGAAGAATAGATTTGGCATCGTACTGCTCACCGCGGCCGCTTTCATTGTCTTTCAAGCCGCATTCGTTAACGCCAGAACACCCATCAGCCCGCCGCCCGCGGCCATCACGCTGTCGGTCGATGCCACTGAAGCGCCGCGCAAACTTTTTCATGCGCGGATGACGATACCGGTTTCGCCCGGGCCGTTGACTCTGGTTTATCCGAAGTGGATTCCCGGCGAACACGGACCAACCGGACCGATCGTCAACCTCGCCGGATTGAAACTCACCGCGGGCGGGAAGTCCGTCCCCTGGCGGCGCGACGACGTGGACATGTATGCGTTTCATCTTGAAGTGCCCCCCGGCGCCAAAGAACTTGAGGTGGCACTCGATTTTCTTTCGCCGACGTTTGCCGGCGGCTTCACGGCCGGCGCCTCGACGACCTCGCATTTGGCGATCGTTACCTGGAACCAGTTGCTGCTTTATCCCGAAGGCTCAAACATCAGCGACGTTACTTTCAAAGCGAATTTGCATCTCCCCGCGGGTTGGAAGTTCGGCACCTCTCTTCCGGTCGCCGGTCAGTCAGCAAGCAAAGTTGAGTTTGCTCCAGTATCGCTCGAAAGACTGGTTGACTCGCCGGTGCTCGCAGGCGAGTACTTTCTCGTCATTCCCCTGGCGGCGAATCCGCCTAACGAGATCGACATCGCCGCCGACAATCGCGCCGACCTGGAAATCAGTGCGGAGTTAACGACCACCCTGAAGCGCGTCGTCAGCGAAGCGACTTCTCTGTTTGGCGCGACGCATTACGAGCACTATCACTTTCTGCTGACGCTGAGCGATCACACGGCGCACTTCGGACTTGAGCATCACGAATCGAACGACAGTCGAGTGCCTGAACGCGCGCTGCTTGAGCCGGCCTTGCGTGACGTGGCGCTGGGCGTGCTGCCACACGAGTTTGTGCACTCGTGGAATGGAAAGTATCGCCGGCCGGCCGGATTGGCGACGACGAATTATCAGGAGCCGATGAAGGGCGAGCTGCTCTGGGTTTACGAAGGGCTGACGCAGTATCTCGGCAATTTGCTGGCGGCCCGCAGCGGGCTGTGGACGCCACAACAGTATCGCGATCACCTTGCCGAAATCGCCGCCGATCTCGATCACAGGCCCGGGCGTCTGTGGCGGCCGCTGATTGATACCACGATCGCGGCCCAGGTTCTGTACGGCGCGCCCGGCGAATGGAATTCCTCGCGCCGGGGCGTCGACTTTTACGATGAAGGCTGGCTGATCTGGCTGGATACCGACACCAAGATTCGCGAATTGACGGGCGGCAAGCGCTCGCTCGACGATTTCTGCAAGCGGTTTCATGGGGCGCCCAGCACGCCGCCGATGGTCAAAACCTACGTGTTCGAGGATGTCGTGGCGGCTCTGAATGACGTCGCGCCTTTCGACTGGCGAACTTTTTTGCTGACGCGTTTGAATACGATGGACTTCCATGCGCCGCTCGGTGGCATCGAAAGGGGCGGTTGGAAACTGGCTTATGAACCGACGCCCAGCGGGTTTTTGAAAGACCTGGAGCAGGTGCGCGAGGGCATTGAAATGGGCTATTCCATTGGGTTGCGGCTCAATGAAGACGGCTCGATCGCCGACGTAATCGAGGGCCTGGCCGCCGCCAAAGCCGGGATCGGACCGGGCATGAAGATTCTCGCCTGCAACGGCAAAGCATACTCGGCAGAAGTTCTGCGCGACTCTGTGAAAGCCACGACCGATCCGAAGCAGCGGCGAATTGATCTGCTGATTGACAATGAAGGACAGGTCGCAACTTATCAACTGACATACGGCGAAGGCGAGAAGTATCCGGTGCTGGAGCGCGATCAATCAAAGGGTGACACGCTGTCGAAAATCATCGCACCGTTGACGTGGAGCCGGTGAGGCGACGGTTGTTTTGGCCATCGGTTGGCGATCAGACAACGGTCCAGAAAGCATTCCACCAGCGCCGAAGGCGCGGCATATTAATAGCCCCGGGCGTAAGCCCGGGGATCAAAGCCAGACAAAATCATAAGCCCGCGAAGCGGGCGACAGAAAAATCCTAACTCTGCGGAAGTGATCATCAATGAAAAGTCTTTCGCCCCTTCGGGGCTCGCAGTCATATTCCAGTAAATCTTTCCCCGGGCTTACGCCCGGGGCTATTACCTTCCGCCCACTTCGTGGGCTGGTTGTCTTACCTTGCTTACGAAGTCTCTTCGGCATCTTGATTTTGCTAGGCTCGCTTTCAGCAGTCATCGCCCAAACCACCAGCACACCATTCCCACAGGCGACCGAGCTGCAACAGGGACCGCCGCTGACGAATCAGGAATTCGTGCAGCTGCTCTTTCAATTGCCAAAGCATCCGGAAGGACGCGACAAACTGATCGACGACGTCAGAAAGCGCGGCATCGCTTTTCCCCTGACCGACGGTCTGCGATCGCTCGTGGCGACAAAGAGCGGTAACGACTCGCTGCTCAGGCACACGCTGGAAGAAGCCGACCGCCGGCGCACAAATCCGGTGGTCGCGTCTCTACCACCAACCAGTGAAGGGCTTGACCTGCTCGAACAAACTCGGAAGGCCACGCTGGGCGCCGCTGAGAAGATGCCCGATTATTTGGTGAAGGAGCAGATCGTCCGATATGTGGCCGAAGGCAATACCAGAAACTGGCGACCCGACGACCATCTGACGGTAGCCGTTAGTTATCGTCAGAGTGCCGGTGAAGATTACAAACTTCTCTCCATCAATGGCGTTCCGCCGAACGAAAACCAAAGCTATGGGATGAAGCTGGGCGGGACAACTTCCGCCGGCGAATATGTTTCCATTTTGCGCGATCTGTTCGGTCCGGAGAGTCGCGCGGAATTTAACATGGTCGACACGGACACGTTGCGCGGGCGACGAACAATCATCTACGAATATGAAGTGAAGAAAGAGTTTTCTCACAGCACTCTGGGGTGGGGCGAACGCGGCTCGACGCCTCTACGTACCATCGCTGGGTATCGAGGGAGAATCTGGGTCGATCGCGAGCAGAATCGCGTACTCAGGTTGGAAGAAATCAGCACTGAGATCGAGCCGGGGTTTCCCATTACCGCAGCCAGCCAGGTAATTGACTACGAGTGGGTGACGATCAACCAGCAGCAACACCTGCTGCCTTCACACGCCGTCGTAGAACTTACGGATCGCGTTCGCGCGCAAACTGAGCAGACGCGCAACGACATTCTTTTCCGCGGCTATCGCAAGTTCGGCACGGAAGTAAAGATCACCGAAGTCGACGAAAAAGATTTTCCACCCGACAAGCCTGAACCGAACGAGCCGCCCAAGCCGGAGACGGCGCCGACACTCAAGCCACCACCGCCAAAGAAGCCGAATCCATGAAGATGAGTCTCAGGGCAGTAGACGGACCCTTAGGGAGGGCTTTTCATAGCTGGGAAAGATAACGCCGAATGCCCGCAAACGTATCGCGCCATCCCACTTCACAGCCCGCATAGAACTCGTCGGCAGCGCAATCCACCGGAAAGCCGTCCTGCACCACTTGCAGTGACGTCTTCCCCGGCCCGATGGAATTCACGGTGAATTCACTGGTAAGGTTCGCGGCAAACCGCAGCGATCCACTACGCGCAAAATACTCGAAGTCGGAAAACACGATCCGCTTTGGCGGATCGAAAACGCTCATGCGGCCCGCGGTGATGAAATCGGGCAAGTCTTCTTCACCCCAAAGGCCGACCCAGACTCCGCCCGGCTTCGGATTGACGATGACGTGCGATGCTCCCCACCACTCCCGGATCGCGCTCGGCGTATGCAGCAACGCAAAAACCGTTTCCGGATCAGCATCGAAGACTTCCTCGTGAATGTGTTTGCGAGTTGTCATTACAACTACCTCAGGCCTAAAGAAAGTAAGTCCTCGCCGGCGCGAACCAGCGGACGATTTCTGATCGTGCGGGTAAAGATCCAGTGCAGCAGTCCCATTACTACCAATTCGATCGCGACCAGGACCAAAAGATACCCCGACGTCCATGCCAGCCACGAAATTCCCACAACTCCCAGCATCGCAAACATCGTCAGAAACATCAGCCACATGTTGCGCGAATACTGTTCCCCGCGGGTGGCCGGCCGCGAGAGTGGCAGGTATTCCTCCAACAATCCCGGCAGCAGTGAGAGCGTGGGAATTGCGATCAGGCCCGGCACCGTCAACAGCAGCGATTCGCGACCGCCCGGAGCCAGATACGCAATCAAGATCCCGGCCAGGCAGATTGAAGGAACCAGGAGATAGAAGATGATTGCCTTGCGCACACCGTGAAAGACGGGCGCGGCGCTGGATAATGGCGCAACCGCAAAGATGTCCGCGGCTGCGTAGTGCGGCGACATTCGCAACGTCTCTAAAGCTGAGATCGGCATCGACCCCAGCATCCAAATTGTCATCAGGGGCATGAACGCGGAAAAAACGCCACGATTACGATCGAGCAGGCTGATCAAAGGAAACACCAGAAAGATACTCAAGGAAGGATACAGGCGAAGCTTGATGTCGCGATCGCGTCGCATGTAAACCGCGGCCAGTCGAAATGCCCAGCGCTCGATGGGGTCTCGCAGCCACCAGCGCAGGATCGGATTGCGGATGGATGTCGAACGGCTGCGCACGCGCGTTGGTTTCGGCGTGCGGCTGCGGCTCTCACTTAATCTGGTCAATCCCTCGCCGTAACTCGGCGCCAGCCGGCCAATCGCCACGTACGCCAACCCCGCGGTAAACACCAAACCACAGACAACCAGGGGCACGGCATCGGCAACCGGCAGACCACCTGCTACCGATGAATCGATTCCGGCGAACCAAGCGGGTGGCAACGGCAAGAGATACCGGGCATAGGGTTCAAAGGTCAGCCCCTCAAACCGCTGCAGCAGGCGCGGCACGACTTGATAACCTCCGATGAACAGGATCGACATACCCACCTGTGACCAGGCTGCGAAGTTGTCGAACTTTTCGCGATCGAGGAACTTGATCACCAGGCCATAAGTGCAGACGACCGCAGCCGCGCAGAACACGCAGAGCATCGTGATCGAAATCACGTGCACGAGCGGGAACCACGGTCGCGCGCCGCGCGCAGCCAGGCCAAAGAAAGTCGGGAACAGGTTCAGCGCTCCGGCGAGAATGAGCGTGAACGCGATCAGGTTCAGGGATTTTGCCAACAGCAATGTCCGGGGATGAATAGGCCGATGCAGGAGCACGTCGCTCTCGTTCGTATTGAAGAGAATGTCTCCTGACTCGGCGGTCAGCGCCATGCCCACGACAAAGAATGTCATCGAGTGCAGCATGACGGTGTAAGTAAACACGTCCAGCTGAATCCTCAAGAGCATCAGTCCGTTCATTAGCCCGAGGAATAGATACATGCCCAGCACGAAGAAAATACTGCGGGGCTTACCACCGCGCCCCATCGACTGCGTAACGCGACCGCGCGTACTCAAACGGAAGTAGCACTTCAGCAACGCCCAAAGTTGCCGGCGGTCTATCGTTCCAGTTTGGGCCGTTGTGTTCTTCATACCCGAGGAGAGCACCTTATCTGGAGAGGGCGCGAGCAAACTCTTCGGCGCGCGCCAGGAGATTTTCCGTGGCCGTCAATTTGTTGAAGACGTGCTCCAGCGACTGTTGGCCGGTTTGTTCCATGAGTTGTGTGACCGTGCCGTCAGCGACAATCGATCCCTCGTGAATGATCACGACCCGCTCGCAGATCCGTTCGACGACGTCGAGAATGTGTGAGCAGTAGACGATCGTTTTGCCTTCGTGGGCCAAAGACGTAATTAATGTCTTCAGACTAAGTGCGGCGTTGGCGTCGAGGCCATTCAGCGGCTCATCAAAGAAAACTATGTCCGGGTTATGCAGCAGCGCGGCGGTGATCACTACTTTCTGCCGCATGCCTTTTGAATAGGCAGACAGCTGTTTGTCCTGCAGGGTGTCCGTCGTGAGATCAAAGAACTGTCCAAAGCGCTCAATGCGCGCGGTCGCTTCGCTCTCAGGAATGTGATAGAGGGCCGCGACCAGTTGCAGGTATTCCCACGCGGTCAGTGATTCAAAGACCGCGCCGGTTTCCGGCACATACCCAATGATTCGTTTGACGCTGAGTGGATCCTTGATGACATCAAAGCCGCCCACCTCTGCCGTGCCGGATGTAGGCATCAACATCCCGGTCAGAATCTTGATGGTCGTGCTCTTGCCCGCGCCGTTCGGGCCCAGCAAGCCGACCAGTTGTCCGGCCGGAATATCCAGATCGATTTCCCGCACCGCCACCTGCCGGCCAAACTCTTTTGAAAGGTGACGGATCTTGATCATGAGAGGACCGAGAGCGTCGTTGGATACTTAGAACAAAGTCAGAATTCCAATAACCTTGTCCCGACCAAGAGCTTCGATGTCGGACTTGTGATCGCGAAGTATCGCTTCAATGTCTGCTGCAATTTCCGCGGCGTATCCAAATTACTTTCGGAGGAAAGCCCAGCAGTATACAGAGGTCACTGAAGTCCGAGTCTTTGGTAACGATCACGAAACCATCGCGAGCCGCGTAGTCGCGCATTTCCTTGTCAGGCGCAAGATCGATGCCCAGCTGGTAAACGTGATTTGAATCCGGATAGAGATCAGCGAGACGTTCGACTAATTTCGGCGACAGGTTTTGATCAAACAGCAGCTTCACGCCTCGACCACCATCAAGCGCTTCTCCCGGTCAGCGGCGTAACTTAGACACGCGAGAATATCCTCTTTCGTGAGGTATGGAAAATCTGCGAGAACCTCTTCCTGTGTCATGCCGGAAGCGAGGTATTCCAACACATCGT
Organism: Blastocatellia bacterium; assembly: GCA_003168335.1. GTDB lineage: Bacteria > Acidobacteriota > Blastocatellia > Pyrinomonadales > Pyrinomonadaceae > UBA11740. The sequence continues at coordinate 166,291 of PMSM01000006.1, forward strand.
AAACCGTGATGCGCATTCCGCGAATGCAAGGCTTGCCGCCGCGCTTTCCGGGCTCGATCGTGATGATGTCCTGGTAGCTCATGTCGTGATACTAAAGCGGGAATGCGGTGGCAGGCAAGGACTTCTGTCGTGCCCACGGCACTCATTTCGGACATTTAACCCGTTGTTTTCTGGCCGTATCGAAGTTGAAGAGCCAGTATTTCCTTCAGCGAGTCAGGGAAAACAAACTCGTACGCTAGGTCACCATTGGGAAGGCTCCGCTGTGCGAACCGAGCTTTTGGTAACCAAAGGGCCTCAATGGAGCCGACAAACAATTCGAATTCGTCGAGCGGCAGTTGTCCATCAAACTGTATCCAGGCTCTCCACCAGAAGATCGGCAAGTCTGGCGCGCGATTCAACCGGTAAGTTCATGGCTTGCTCAGCCACTTGTTCGATGGTTGTGCTCATCGGTTCCAAAGATACGCCTGTAGACCAAGAGTGCTCAAGCGCTTTTAAACTTCCACTTCTCACTGTCCCGGCGCGATCGTCGATCCCTTATCGATCTTTGCTCCCAGCTTCGCCACCCACAGGCCTGAGTTGATGTCGTTGAAATCGATCAGGCCTTTGTTTGGTTGTGCGCCCCAGCTGAACTGCAGGTTCGGGCGATACCCTTCCGGGTCGCTGGTCCAAACCCTTCCGATCTCGCGTCCCTGACGACAAAGATCGCCCCGCCAATTATTCGCTGCACTGCGAAAAAGGCAAAGGTCGCCAAAAGAGCTTTCCCTTTCGCGGGGCTTTGCGTCTTCTCCTGGCGCTCTCGGCGGTGGAGCTTTGAATCAAAACACGCAACTTGAACTCTGCCCCGAGCTGCCTCATCATAATTCGCCGGACTTTCATTTATGGCTAATCTCGCCCGGCGACACCGCGAAAATATGCGCCGCCACTTTGAGCGCTGTATTGAATGGATGAAAACGCGCTAATATGCTCACCCGATTTTGAGGAGAAGAAATGAGATTGCTACGGACCCTGATTTTCGCGACCGCGTCGCTGTTACTTGTCGTCGGCGCTTTGGCGCAGAACCCCAACATCAAACATTTTGACAAAGATGGTCTGTCATTCGACTATCCAGCCAATTGGCAGTTCAGCGACCAGAGCACGGGACAGATGCAATTCATAGAACTGGCCCAGGGTGACGTGGTGATTCGCGTTCGATCGCCGCGCGAATGGTTGAAGACACCGGAAAAGGAAGCGCACGCAAAGAAGCTCATCCAGGATCAATACGTAGATGCCTTTGTCACCAGCGTCGAACAAGCCGGCATGCACCCCAAGCGATCGACCGTTACTACTCAGATTGCAGGAGCGGATGCCGACGGCGCCAGGGTGCGCGCGGTGTTGGACGGCGCCGTGGGAGGCATGGATTCGTACTACCGCATCATCTCGGACAGATTCGCCCAAATGTCAATTCTCGGTTCGGAAAAGGACATCACAAAGACAGCGCCAGTCTGGGACATGATCCAAAAGAGCTTAAAGATCGAGCCTCCACCGCAACCACAACCGACGCCGCAACCGTCACCGGCAAAAGGAAAGCCGTGATTGCTCGACCAGAAAGCAGGCCTCGGATCTTCCCGAAAGGGCCTCGGCAGAGTCGCAGCGTGTAGAATGGACCAAAACGTATGATGAAAAGGTTTTTCACGCTGCTCATGACTGTCATGACTCTGGCGTTAGGTCAGTTGGCTTTCGCCCAGGCACCCGCCCAGGACCTAAAACACTTTGCCGGGAAGGGACTGTCGTTCGATTATCCCGCAACGATTGAGTTGGACGACCGCAGCGGCGCTAACGGTCAGCATCTGGTGATCGCGAGTACAAGTAGAGCGCAAATAATGATCGTTTCTCGGTATACGCAAATCAACTCTGCCGAACAACTCGCGGCGGTCAGACACGAGGTCGTCGACAGCTTTATTGAAACGATGTGGCAACAGATTCACGATACGGATCCGAATGTCTCGCGCACGCCGGCGCAGATCGAGGTAGCCGGCGCGCAGGCAACGGGCGTGCGGTTGCGGGCGGTCCTGAACAACGAGCCCGGCAACGCAGAGATTTACTCGCTGCAACTCGGTCCGCGATTGGTGATGCTTTCTTTGATTGGCACTGACACAGAGATCGCCGCTACTGCTTCGGCCTGGCTGGCCATTCGCCGCAGTCTGAAAATAGAGGCGAGCGCACAACCCGTGGCCGTCGCCCCGGAATCCGCCGCAACTCTTTCCGGCGCAGCCCAGCGGTAGTGTGAAGGAGCCCGATCCATCTGATAGGATCCAGAAGCAATCTCAACCCGAAATCATTTGGAGCAGAAAAAGTGATTATTGGACTTCCGAAAGAAATCAAGGACAACGAATACCGCGTCGGCCTGACGCCTGCTGGCGTGCGCGGGCTGACTGACGCGGGCCACCAGGTACTGGTAGAAGCGACCGCGGGCGAAGGATCCGGATTCGAAGATTCTTTGTACAACCGGGCCGGTGCCGGCATCACTGAATCAGCCGATAAAGTCTGGGCTGAGGCCGAGATGATCGTCAAAGTAAAGGAGCCGATCGCGCCAGAGTACCCCCGCATGCGCGCAGGACAGTTGCTGTTTACTTATCTTCATCTGGCTCCCGACAGCGGATTAACGGAAGAGTTGCTGCAGCGAAAAGTCACCGGCGTGGCCTATGAAACCATAACCGATCGACGCGGGACGCTGCCGCTACTAACGCCGATGTCGGAAGTCGCCGGCCGCATGGCGATCCAGGTGGGCGCTCATTATTTGGAAAAGATGAGCGGCGGACGCGGCATCCTCCTCGGCGGAGTGCCGGGTGTGCCGGCCGCGCGCGTAGTGATCATCGGCGGCGGCGTAGTAGGAACCAACGCCGCTAAGATCGCCGTCGGGATGGGCGCGCACGTTACCATCATCGATAACAATCTCGATCGGCTGCGCGAGCTGGACGACATATTTCTGTCAAAGATCGCCACGCTGGCATCGAGTGCTTACATGATTCACGACGCGGTCTCTTCGGCCGATCTGATTATCGGCGCAGTGCTGGTGCCCGGGGCCGCGGCACCCCGATTGGTTACGCGCAACATGCTCAAAGACGTAACCGACGGTTCGGTGATAGTTGACGTGGCAGTCGATCAGGGTGGTTGTGTCGAGACTACGCATCCGACAACCCATTCCGATCCGACCTTCTATGTCGAAGGCGTGCTGCACTACTGTGTCGCCAACATGCCTGGCGCCGTGCCCCGCACTTCAACGTTCGCGCTGACGAACTCTACTCTTCCTTACGCGCTTAAACTGGCGAACAATGGTTTTGAGGTTGCGGTAAACAGCGATCCGGGATTAGCCGCAGGAGTGAACACTTACGCCGGCAAATTGACCTACGAAGCTGTGGCGATTTCGCAGGGACGCGAGTACACGCCGCTCGGGTCGCTGCTGGGCGCGTAGTAAGGACTCGTTGAACTGACTTTTTTATTAGAGAGCCCCGAGGATTCGACTGCGGTGCCGGCAGTTTCCAGATAGACTTGCCTTGCTATTGACCCTGGCCCAAAAGGCCGGCCAAACAACTTTTCAATTCTTCCGCCTTCACCGGCTTGTAAAGAAAGACATCGATCAGATTTTTCTCCCTGCCGGCCGCTTCTTTGTTGTCCTGTCCGGTCAACAAAACAATCGGTAGGTGGGACAGCTTCTGATTGCTGCGCAGGAAACGAGCAAGTTCCTGACCGCTGAGATTTGGCATCACCGCGTCAGTGACTACCACGTCAATCTGGGAAGAAAGAGCGAGCTTCATCGCCTCCAGCCCGTCGGTGGCGGTTATGACCGTATAGCCAGATCGCTGCAGCGTAACTTCGAGATAGCGACGAACAGAGCGATCATCTTCGACCAGCAGCACGCACGGTTGTAGCGGCGCCTTGGCAACATCCACGGCCTCATTCTGACCTGTACTGGCGGAAGATGACTGTCGTTCCTGGCTCATTTAGATTGCATCCGCAAGCTGAATTTTGAATTGGATGAGGGGCGATTCGCAAAGTCTTTATACATCAGAGAATAAATCCTACTTCAGACAAAGCGAGAGTAAGCTGAGCGTCATTTCTTGTCAACGAGGCCCCGGCTCATCAACAAAAGAACGCGGCCTTTGCTATACTTTCACCTTCGCTTTGGTCCGGCATTCCCATCCGGGAGGGCCGGTTACCCGGGAAAGTCCTAAATGTACGAATTCGCAGTCACGCCGGCAGTAACCCAAATTCGCCGCCGCGGTGTCGAAATCTCAGAAGTCACCGCCGGGAGCCTGGGCGCTGAGCTGGAACTCGAGCCAGGCGATCGCATCATGCGCGTCAACGGCCGGGTGGTGCGCGATTATCTGGACTTTCGCTTTCAAGCTGCGGGCGAAACCGATCTGGTCATCGACATCCGCAAGCGCACCGGTGAAGACTGGGAGCTGAACATTGAACGCGACGAGGCTGAAGCGTTTGGCCTCAGTTTCGAACAGATCGTCCCGCGGCAATGTGCCAACGAATGTCTCTTCTGTTTCTGCAAAGGTAATCCTGAGACGGCGCGTCCTTCGCTGTTCGTGCGCGACGAAGATGTGCGCCTTTCATTTCTTTACGGCAACTACACGACGCTAACGTCGATTTCTGAAGACGAAATGCAGCGCGTGATAGAACAAAGGTTGTCGCCACAATACGTCTCTGTTCACGCTACGGATCTTGAGGTGCGGGCTTACTTACTTGGCGTTGACCAACAGCGCGCGGACATTACTGCAAAGATGCGGCAGATGCTCGACGCCGGAATTGAAATTCACGCCCAGGTGGTGCTTTGCCCTGAGATCAACGACGGTGAAATTCTGCGGCGGACGATTTACGACCTGGCGAAGCTGCATCCGCGGGTGCGTAGCGTCGCCATCGTGCCGCTCGGGTTGACTCGTTATTTGAACGATGAACGATTGACGCCGGTGACTTCGGAATTCTGCCGGCGCACGATCAATGAAGTCTCGTTGATCCAGGCCGATTTGCGCGCGCGCCTGGGAACCACATTCGCGTTTCTTGGTGATGAGATTTACCTGCGCGCCGGCCGCGCCGTGCCCGCGCGGAAGCATTACGGCGATTACCCGCAGATTGAAGACGGCATCGGCATGGTGCGCAGCTTTGCAAACGAGTTTGAAAGGCTGGTGCGCCGGCTTGAGTTCAAGCCTTTACGGAATCCTGAAAAGCTTTTCGGCACGATCATGAGCGGAACGATTTTCGCTCCCGTCCTGCGAAAGCAGGTCGAGCGAATCAACCGCCGTTTTGATACGCGGCTGCAAGTCGTTGCGGTCGAGAATGAATACTTTGGCGGTGATGTCAGCGTTGCCGGGCTGTTAACCGGCGGGGACTTCGTCGCGGCGCGCGAACAGGTGCGCGGTGAGTTCGCGATCATTCCGCGAGTGGCGCTGAAGAGCGACGAGCCGATAATGCTCGATGGCATGCGATTAGAGGAAGTGCAAAAGCGGTTTGCGGTGCCACTCTACGCATTCGACTTTGCATCGCTCGCCGCCGCCATCGAAACCGGATTCGTTGATGAGAGCCGGGCCGCGTTAGGTGAAGCAGCTTAGCTTTTGAAATTGAACTCTCGCAAGACGTCGGCTCTGTATGAGATCGGGCTGTTTAGAAGCGGGCTACTGCCCGCTTAGCCGGGCGGTAGCCCGACTCTAAACATATCAACTTCAAAAGATGAGCGAGCCAAACCAGGATAAAAAAATTCTTGACGTTGGTTGTGGCTGGAACAAGACGCCCGGCGCAATTGGCATCGATTCAAACCCCAGGGCTCACGCCGATGTAATCCACGATCTAGGTGTTCTTCCTTATCCGTTCGCGAATGATGAGTTCGACCATGTGGTCTGCCGCCATGTCGCCGAGCACGTGCCCGATGTGATGGCCTTCGTTACCGAGCTTTATCGGATCACCAGACCCGGCGGTCGGATTAGTATCACGACTCCACATTATTCGAATCCGGATTGGCCGACCGACCCAACGCACCGCAATCACTTCAACTGCTACTCGTTCAATTGCTTCATCGAAGCGCGCCAGGTCTTTCCGTTCTACACCGAGGTAAGGCTAAAGCCGATACGCACCTATGTATCCCTGGCAAACCTGTGGCGTGTCACAGGGCTTGAGCTAATCGTGAATCTCGATCAGCACTGGCCGGGCCTCAGATTTACACGAAAATTTTGGGAGTTTTATCTCAGCCTTATCTTCCGGGGCAAGGAATTGCGCTTTGAGTTTGAGGTAATGAAACCGGCTTCCTGACTGAGATCCGGGCCGAATTAGCAATTGCATGGGATTCCGCTGGCCTTCGGTCGCGTCACCCCGTTCTGAATTCAGAAACCTGAACATAAATCCGATTTTTCGTTTATTATTCCCGGCTTACTCGCGCTTATTTCTAATAATGCTTAGGTCTAGATCCCCCTCATGGCAAGGGCATAACGTTTGCTGTTTGACTGGTGTCACGCCTATGCCCAGGATTCAAGCAAGTGTCAGGGTCGCTGTAACTACGCTCGCGGTTCTTATTTTGTGCGTCTCAGCTTCGGCGCAAAGAGGAAGAGCAACCAGCCAGGAGAGCGATAAGACAGGGCTTGGCAGCATTCGGGGCCGAATAGTTCTGCCAGGGGGGGCCTTTTTCAATGAAAGCGTCAAACTCACTCTCGAAACTCTGCGCGAGACAATTTCGGTAATCTATACAGATACTCAGGGTCAGTTTGAATTCCCAGGTTTAGCGCCTGGTAACTATAGGATTGAGATCGAAGGCGACCGGCAGAGGTTTGAGGTCAGCACCGAATCAGTCCAGGTCTTTAAGGGGACGCCCTCGGTAGTAACGCCTACGCTCAAAGAGAAAGTGTCTGCGGTGAACCCGGCGAGCGCGGCGAAGACCGCATCGGTTACAGAACTCGCACAGAACATTCCCTCCGGCGCGAAGAAAGAATTTGATAAAGCGAGCAAAGTCGCCAACGCGGGCAACGCCGAAGAGGCAATCGCCCATTTGCGGAAGGCCATCGCGCTCTATCCTGAGTTCGCAATGGCGCGGAACGATCTTGGCGCGCAATTGCTCGGACTGGGAAAACTCGATGAAGCGGCCGATGAACTTCGCCGAGCCATTGCCCTTGACGAAAAGGCTTTCAATCCCAAATTGAACCTGGGAATCGTGCTCGTACAGCAGCACCGCTTCGCAGAAGCGACCGACGTTCTCGGCAAGGCTCTTTCCTTAGAGGCAGGCTCTCCTGCTGCGCGGCTCTATTCGGGCCTTGCTCTGATGGGTCTGGGAAGACTCGAAGCTGCCGAAAAAGAACTGCGAACCGCTTACTCGCTCGGAGGCACTCAGTACGCGCTGGCGCTTTTCCATCTGGGTCAGCTTTATATGAATAGAGGAGATCGGGAATCGGCCCATCGGGCCTTTGAAGAATACCTAAGAGATGTTCCTAACGCAGCCAATGCTGATCAAGTGCGCAAGATGATCGCCATGCTGCGATAACCCGGCCGCAGAGAAGTCGGATCGACTTCTTTGAGGCTTTTGCCAGAACAAACTACATTTAGGAGGCAAAGATGAGGACTTCACATTTCGCGAGATCGTTGGCCATGTTTACGGCATTTGCGCTCTCGCTGATCGCAATGGTTTTTCTCTTTAGCGCGTCGGTGATGGCCCAAGCCACCACTGGCAGGCTGACGGGCACAGTAGTAGATCCCAATGGCGGCGTCGTTGCCGGGACAACCGTTACCGCAAAAAACGCGGCCACCGGCGTTGAAAAACAGTTCGTCACCGGCACCGATGGGGGCTTCGTTATTACGGATTTACAACCCGGCAAGTACACGGTTACCGCCGCCCCCACTTCCGGCTTTAGCACCAAAGTTCTAACCGGAGTTGACGTGAAGGTTGGCGAAGCCACTGACCTCAAGATTGCCCTGGAACTTGGTCAACCAAGCGCCGTCGTTACCATTACGGCGAACACCGAAGAAGTGATGCAGACCACTTCCCAGCAATCAACCAGTTTTGAGACTCGCAAAGTTGAAGACTTACCGTCAAACGCGGCCGGCGGTGGTATTGACACCCTGGCGCTGCTGGCCCCGGGAGTTGTTCCGGGCTTTGGCAACGTCAACGGGAATGGCGTGACCCTTTCGGTCAACGGCAACCGCGCCCGCTCAAACAACTTCACCCTGGACGGTACCGACAACAATGACCTCTCAGTTGGCGGTCCGAGTTTCTTCGTCGATAACCAGGATGCAGTGCAGGAATTCCAAATCATCACCAACAACTTCTCGGCCCAGTACGGCCGCAACCTGGGCGCGGTGGTCAACATCATCACCAAGGGCGGGACGAACGAGTTCCACGGTTCCGGCTTTGAATTTCACCGCAACTCGAGTTCCCTCGACGCCATGACAAATGACGAGCGTGCCGATCCAGCTCGTGGCCGGCGCGACAAGTTCGTCAGCAACGTTTTTGGCGGCACCTTTGGCGGTCCCATCATCAAGAACAAAGCGTTCTTCTTTGTTGACGGTCAGCTTATCCGCCAGCGGCAGAACTTTTCTTTTTCGACCGGCCCCGTGATCACCGCACCAGGCCTGGCGTCGCTAGCCGCGGCCTTCCCGGGCAATCCGGCGATTGGCGCTCTCGTGAATCAGAGCCTGGTGGCGCTGCAGCCAAGCGTTCGCGTGACGACGGCATTAGGCAACATCTGCTTCCCGCTTGATTTCAACGTGGCATGCGCCGGGGCGAACGCGCTGAATGTTCCGGCGGCACTCGTGAGCTGGATCCTTCCGCTGCCGTTCAATCAGAAGGAATACGGCCTGCGCGGCGACTTCAACCCTACCAACAAGGACAGCTTTAACGTCAAGTACCGCTATCAACAATCGCCGGAAACGGGTTCAAACTCCGGGTCGAATGGCTTCTTTGGCGATATTCCGTTCACCAGCAAAGACCTCAATGGAGCATGGACGCGTCAGATTAACAGCCATGTCACCAACGAGCTCAAGGCGGCGTGGCAGAAACTTGCAGTCACGTTTGGGGGCTGCACGGGTGGGGTTACCCCCCTCAGGGGTTGCATTCCCGACACCAGCTTGATTGACAAGGCCTTCACCAACATCTCCTTCGCCGGGATTCGCGCCTCTGGGCTTACTCTTCAGACAATTGGTCCAGCCACTAACCTTCCGCAGGGCCGTACCGTGCGCGTCGCGCAGTTGTCCGACAATCTCTCCTGGGTCAGGGGAAAACACTCGATGATCATGGGTATTGATTACCGCAACCTTGGCAACTCGGTCCCGTTTTTGCCGAACCTCAACGGCCAATTCAAGTTCAGCACTACGGCCCGCCTCGTTGCCAACTCTCCGAGTTCTGTCATCCTGGTTGGCGGCCAGCCGACAATCCAATACAAGGAGACCGATCAGTTCTACTTCTTCCAGGATAACTGGAAGTTTCGCGAGAATCTGACCCTGGAACTCGGTGTGCGCTATGAAAACACCGGGCAGCCAATCAATACGCTGGCTGCTATCAGCCTCGCCACCGAGAGCAACCCGGCCACGGCACTCTGGCTCCAGAGCCTGCCGCTGGCCTCGCGTACTTTCCCGAAACTACCGGTCGATAACAACAACTTCGCTCCTCGACTGGGTATCGCGTGGTCACCGCACATGGGTGAGGGCAAATTTGCCAAGATGGCTTTTGGTGACCGAGACGCTACGGTCATTCGCGCCGGATATTCCATCGCTTATGATCCGGCGTTTTACAACATTCTGTTGAACGTCTCGACCTCGTCGCCGATTGTGTTCAATAACACGATCACCAATACCGGTACCAATGCGGCTCCGCTTTTCCGCCTCCCGGCCAACCCGACCGGCGACGTGGTGCGCGCCGCCCTGGGCGCCTTCCTGCAGAAGAACACATTTGACCCGCGTTTCTTCTCGCAGACGACAGTGGGCAATGACTTCCATGCACCGATGGCGCAGCAGTGGTCATTCAGCATTCAGCGCCAGATTAATCGGAACAACGTGGCTGAGGTGCGCTACGTTGGTAACCACGGCAGCGGGCTTTTCCAGAGCATCAATCGCAACCCGTCGATCGCGGCGTTATATAACGGTATCCCTGATATCGGCGGCGGCTTCGGCGCCTTCCCGGCTTTCCGCAACCTTCTTCCCGCGGGTGCCACGCCACAAGTTTGCGTGGACAATCCAGCCACCCCCGGGGTTAACGAAGGTGTCTGCAACGGGCGTCTTCTGCCACAAGGACTGCTCCGCACTCGCGAGAATACCGCCACCTCGGACTACCATGGCTTGCAGGCGCGCTACAACGGAAGAGTCTTTAACCAGCTCACGCTCGGCGCGGCCTATACCTACAGCAAGACCATCGACAATGCGTCGGAAATCTTCTCGTTCGGCGAGGGCGCATTTGCTCAGAACCCATTTAGCGTCCAACAGGGTGAGAGGGGTCTGTCGGGCAACGATCGTCGACACGCCAGTGCCTTTAACTTTATCTGGGACGTGCCGATGTATAAGAGTGAGAAAGGACTCGTTGGCCATGCCCTGGGAGGCTGGCAGTTCAACGGTACGTACAACCTGGCGAGCGGCCAACCGTTTACTCCTTCGCAGTTCTGCAACTTCGCCTGTGTTGGTATCGACTATCAGGACGACTCATTCCAGGGCACCTTTGTTGGTTTGGACCAGCTTCGTCCGTTCTGGGGTAACCCGAAGGCGCCCAAGGACCAAGTGGGCATTACTGCCACTGACGCGGGCCTCGTCTTCTTCGGGTCGCCGGTCCCGGCCAGCCCGACCGGGTTATACTCGCTTAATGCATTGAACGCTACGGGTTCTCTCGTACCGGTGACGGCGTCGGCCGTGCGCTACATCTACAACGGTATTGGGGCCGCGCGGCAGTTCGGCACACCGTACGGTGACGTCGGTCGCAACACAGCGCGTGGACCAGCACTGAACCAGTTGAACATCGGCATCTTCAAGAACACGAAGCTGCGCGAGAACGTTCGGCTGCAGTTACGTGCTGAACTATTCAACGCGCTCAACCATCCGAACCCCGGCTTTGGCGTATCCGCTGGCGCCAGCCTTCCGGATACCACGATTGAAGACGCCGGCAACACACCGGCACCTGCCGGCTTCAACGCCTTCAACGACAAGAGGGCCATGAACTTGAGCAGCCGCCGTATTCAGTTCGGCATCCGCCTTACCTTCTAACTCCGGCTGCATAACAGCAGCCACTAACCTTAGATGGAGGAGAGTTTTCCAAAACTCTCCTCCATTTTGTTTTGGGTTGGGAAGATCGGACGGGCAGGGCTATTCAGAGAGTTCGCGAATGTCCGATCGTGCGGACGGTTCACTTGATGCGCAAAGGTTTCTCTTCACTTCGTCTTCCGGTAGATATAACTCTTGCGTGCTCGCACAGCCACCCTGGGGGCGCTCACCTGCACTTTCAATTCACGTTTGGTTCCGTCCACGTTCTGATTCTTTGGATAGTAGCCGAGCGTGTATTCCCGACTTAATTCCAACGCAATCCGCGCGAACGATCGCGACAGGTTCTTTACGCTGTCGGTGTACTCGAAGCGCCCGCCGGTTTTTTCCGCCAGCAATCGCAGGTAGAGCGTGGCCCGCTTGTAAGCTTCGCTTGCCAGTTCGCCGCCCTTCGTCATGTGGGCCGTCTGGTTAAAATTTCCATTCCCATAGGTTTCCCGCGAGGGATTGTCCACAAAGTCTCCGTAGGTGTTGTACTGAATAGGATAGATCGGCGCGTCCAACTGTTCCGCGGCGCGTACTGTGCCGGCGTAGGTTCCGACCGTGCTGGTGGTATCAACGCCGTCGGTGAGTAAAACAATTGTCTTGCGCCCACTGATCCGATTGAGTTGATAACTAATGACAGCATCGACTGCGTCGTAGAGACTCGTACCACCACCCGACCGAGTTTGGCTGATAGCCTGGCGCAGAACGGCTCGATCATTCGTCGCTTCGGCTAACACCTGCACGCGCTTATCAAATGCGATCACCAGCATGCGGTCGTCGGCACCCAGCTGATCAATGAAAGCCACCGCCGCATTTTGAATCTGCTGGAGTTTGAATTGCGTGGAATCGCTGAGATCAAGCAGCAGCGCAACCGTAAGCGGCTGCTCGGCGGATTCAGAACGCGGGCTGTTTGTTTCTGCTGGAGATTCGAAATAAACGATCTCCTGTTCGACTCCATCTTCGTACAGATGAAACGCTTCGCGGCGCAAATTCAGAACGGATTTGCCCTTGCGATCCTTGACGCTGACGGGAACGGTAACGAAAGTTGTATTGACGCGGATGACGTCGTCCTGCGTTGATTGTTCGCCGGCCTGAGGCAGGTCCTTTTTCTGGGCGCGAGATGAGGAGTCGGTAATGACCGCGGCGATCAGAAAAGCAAGAACTAAGCGGGAGGCTTTTGCCATAATTCGATCCAGGCGAGACGACCCTGGTACTTCGGTCAAATACGAAGCACGGGTTCGAATCAAAAATCAACAGCTCCGTTGACCAGCATCTTCGGAAGATCGAACTCAAATTTGGAAATTGCCACCGGGCTGTCCTGCCTAATTCACTACCGTAAAGTCAACGCTACGCCAAACCGTCTGATGCTTCTTGTCGGCCAGAGGATCGGTGACCACAAGCGTCAGCACATAGCGCCCGGGATTTACTTTTGAGAGTCCCATCTGACCAATTCTCAGAAGTTGTCCGGCACTACTCCCCGGAGTTTTCACCGGTTGCTCTGGCTCCTGGAAGAGCACCTTATCTCCCTGGCTGACGAACAGCCGCGAGCTGACCTGGGCCTTGCTGCCGTCGCTCTTCGCATTATATACAACTGCTGCGTAGCGGAGGTCCTGGTTGCGAGAAATTACTCGCGCCGCAGAAAGTTGCTGTGGATTTTTGGGGGTGCCTGTCGGATTGATTTCATAGAGAAGTATGCTGCTCATGGTGATCTGTTTATTATTGAGGTCAGGCACTTCGAAGTATTTTGAAACGGTGCCGATATTCCCGGTATCAACTTCGCGGACGACGAGCCGAACCTGATAATAACCCGGCGGTAGTTGCGTGCTCGCCGTGTAACTCAGCCCAGTCAACAGAGCGTGTTGATAATCTGCTTCCGTTAGAGTGGCCTTAACCGTCTGACTGATGCCGCCCCTTACGCGTCCCAATTGATCGAAGACAAAACCGACCACATCAAAAGCGGACTGATACTTCCCTTCCGGATCGCGCTTAAGATTCAGCCTATGCGCATCAATGAATGTATTGATGTCCAGTTGGGCCTGATTATTGGGCAGGAACGTGTACTGAAGTTCTGCCGCGATGTCCAGGTCACGTCTGGCTAACGGCGATTTGGCCGCGTAAATAATCTCCTCTTCCTTAGTTGCTGGTTTCTTCACGTTATCTTCGCGCGCAAAATAGCCCCCGGCGGCGTAAACACGTGTTCCGCTGCGCCGAACTTTTACTTCCAGTTTATGGAACTTGCGATCAAACTTTTCCGACGGTCTGTAAGCCAGGCGGTAGTACCCTTTGCTGCGGTTCAGTACTCTATCCAGGCCCGCGCTGAAATTGTTTGAGTTGATGACCGAGACTCCTCCGGTATCACCGGCGAGGGCACTCAGTGTCAGTTGTTCCGTCAGGGGCCTATCGCCCAGCAGCGCCAGATCAGGCCCCCGTCCGGCGGTGTTGGTGTCACCTCCGGCGGACGTGCCGCCTCCCAGAGCGCTCTTGCCGGGAGTGACTGTAAAACTGGCCACGACGCCAGTTGCTCTGAGGCCACGAATGTCCATTGTATTAATGACGACGCCGGAACGCATCGCGTTATCTTTAAGGATGTTGAAGAGTTGACCAATGTCGCCCACTATGGTGCCGCTCTCTACGTCAAAGAGCGGCAACCCGCCGGAGACCAGAACCAAACTCTTGCGCCCCGGTACTTGCCGTAAACTGTCAACCACATTATTGGATACCGAAAGGGCAAGCATCGCTCGAGGAATCTGATTGGTACCTTCGCTGGGGCCCGCGAACTCTGAACCTGAATTTATGGTCTGAGTCGCGGTGGCGTCGGCAAATGGCGACGGCGGAGCAGAGATTCGACCAGTGTCATCACCTCCGAATGAAAGGTACGGAGGAATCGATTGCACGCCAAGCTGTGCAATGGCGCGCTTCAAGATCTGTCGATCCGTGGTGAATTGTTCCAGCAAACCCTTTCCGCCGACGGTCCTTACGATCGCGACCAGGTCGCCACCCTGCATCTTGTTAGTGACAAAGTCGGAAAGCAGATCCCGCACCCGCGGCATTTCTTCGGGCGGAATCGTAACGTCGTCGACTACAAATGCAATCACGCGTTTGACATCTCTGGCGGTAAGATCCCGAGCCACCGATGAGTCAACACCAGGAGCCGTCCTGGCTATGCCATTCAAAGCGTTATTCGGCTGCGAAGATTCTGTACTGACAAACTCAGCGAATTTAAGATCCTGTTTGTGGCCATTATCATATAGTTCAAAGTCCCCGAGTTTGAGATCGGGAACAATGCGTTCATTCTTGTCGGTGACGACGATGTCGGTTTGGACCAGCTCTGTCGTGATGCGCACCACATCTTCGGGTGAAACTTGCGGTGGATTTTGCGGAGTTTGCGCCACCACTGAGCACAGAGTCATTCCGGCTGACAGCATTAAGGAGACAATTCGTTTCATAGCCACACCTCTCATTGTTTCCGATTCGTTCTTACTTAGACGCACGGGCTTCCGGGGTGGGACGATTATATTTTATTCTTCGATTCAATACTAACGTTTCATCGCCGAAGGACTAACGTTTCATCGCCGAAGGCTGCAGAACGGTCGGTAGCATTCTTGTAACGACTCGGACTCTATAAGCAAGGCCATCGCAAGACTCCTTCTCTGCTTCCACCTATGCGTGGGCCTGGCGTTCGCGCAAGCTGGCCAAAACCCGAAGCCCGCCGAAGAAAAGTGAACAATGCAGTAAAGGTCTACACCGATTTGGCGCAGACTGACGTGAAGGTCTTTAACAGGCAGCGACGCTTTGTAAGTGGTCTTAAGCGCGAGATTTCGAGCTTCGGGTAGACGGAAAACTTCAGCCTCAACCTGCTCAGGGAGCGTTCATTTATTCGTATAATCTTCCAAATCTGGCAACATTCGGGTTGTCTCTCAAAAAGAAGACCCAAGACAATGCCTGAGAATTTAGGTGAAGCGCAGGGATTGTTTGTGACGGTATGCTTCTTGCTCGCTTTGAGCGGCACGACCATCAGAGTCGGCGTGTTAGTTCCCCATCCGATGCGTACTGGAACGTAATCCAAGTGGAGAATGGACTGGCTTCCCCGGCGCGGTTTCGCGGTAAGGAGTCACGCTTGCAATTAAAAACCTTGAAGGAGTTCACTATGATCAAAAGATTTGGCTTTACCTGGCTGGCGTTGTGCCTGTTTGCGGTGACAGCGTTGGCGCAAACATCCAATACAGGCACTCTCGTAGGCACCGTCTCCGGACCCGATGGAGTGATTCCGGGCGCGTCCGTGACGGTCACTGACAATCAAACCAAGAAAGAACGAACAGTGTTAACGAACGGTGAGGGGGGCTTCAATCTCTCTCAGCTTGACTTCGGAACCTACACGGTCAAAGTAACGGCGACAGGTTTCAAGACCTACACGGCTACTGATTTGAGGCTTGATGCGGGTCGCGAATACTCGCTCAACCCGACACTTGAAGTTGGGTCGATTCAGGAGACTGTGACCGTAATTGCCGGCGCAGAGGTGATCAATTCGACCAATGCCGCGATGTCCAGTACCGTTTCTACCAAGGACGTCAAGGAGCTCCCGATCAACGGTCGCAACCCGCTCTCTCTGCTCAGCACCCTGGCGGGCGTCAATCCTACCAGCGCTTCGATCAACGGCCAGCGCAGCGAGGTTACAAACTACACGCGCGACGGCTTGAATGTGCAGGACAACTTTATCCGCAACGGGGGCTTCGTGCAGGATCGCCCGACGGTTGACGACACGGGCGAGTTTACCGCAATCTTGCAGAACGCCGGCGCGGAATTCAGCAGTTCACAGACCGTGCAGCTCGTGACGCCGCGCGGCGGCGCCGCCTTTCACGGAGCGCTCTATGAGTTCAACCGCAATTCCAAGTTCACTGCTAATGGGTTCTTTAACAATCTTAATGCCGTGCCGCGCCCGTTCTTGAACCGGAATCAGTTCGGCGGCACCATCAGCGGCCCAGTTCCCTTGCCGCGATTCAGAGAGGGTGGGCACGCCCTCATCAAGAAGCACGCCTTCTTTTTCTTCAATAGTGAAATATTCAGACAAGCCGCGCAGTTTTCGGGGAGCGCCACGACCCTGCTCCCCCAGGCGCAAGCTGGCAATTTCACTTACGCCGCAACTTGCACCACTGCGACTTGCCCCGCAGGCATTACCCCTGGGCAATTGATAACCGTCAGCGCCCTGACAGGCGCGGGGCTCCTGCCGGGCGCTGCGTTCGCTACCGCGGGTGGCGCGATGTCGATTGATCCTCTGATCGCGAGCCGCATCTTGAGCAGGCTGCCGACCGCTGGCAACGGCCTCACCACCGGAACCAACTTCACGCAGGTGTTGAACTTCAACGTTGCGAATCCCGTCACCCGCAACGCGGAAACGGGACGTTTCGACGTTCAGGTCAACGACCGCAACGCCTTCAACATCGTCTATAAGCGTACTACTGAGAACAACGCCCGCACCGATCTCAATTATAGCTTCCAGACTTCACCCTGGGCCTTTCAAGGCGCCACGACTAAGCTCTACATTGGGGCTTACAACTGGACACCGACACCCAGCTTCTCGAACGAAGTTCGCGGTGGCTACCAGTACAGCAATCCGTTCTTTCATCAGGGCGGCGTGGCGACGGACTTCATAATTGGCGCGCTCGGTGTGCAAACCCAGGGCCAGGATACCCTTGCCGGGATCATTACCGACCCGGAGGGCCAATTCCGCGACCAGGGTCGTAACACCTCTTACTATAATATCCAGGACAACGCCAGCTACACTCGGGGCAACCACTCGTTCCGCCTCGGCTTCAACCGAGACGCGTACAAGATCGTCGCGCTGAACGCAGCTAATACGACCCCGATTTATACGCTCACTACGACGGGTAACCCGAACACGCCTGGCCTTACAACCGGGCTCTTCAACGGTGGTATCAGCGCTACCGACTTGGCGCGCATCAATAGCTTGCGCTACCTTCTTACCGGCCAGATCGGAGCCGCATCCGTTGCGACCAATCTTGTCGATCTAGCAACGGGTTTCAAGCCGGGAGCGCTGTCGGTTCACGACTTTCGCTATTCGATCTACTCCGGTTATGGTCAGGATCAGTGGCGGGTTTCACCGCGGTTGACGCTGAATCTGGGTCTTCGCTACGACTTATACACTCCGCTTAAAAATCCTGACAAAGTTTACCTGGAATCGCAGGTGGCTCAGGGCCAAACGCTGACGCAAGCCGCGCTTAACCCTAACGGTGTCTATCAGGGCATCGGCGGCAACATAGGCAACCCGGGGGCTTTCTTCGCGGCCGACAAGAATAACTTCGGACCGACTGTCAGCATCGCCTGGTCGCCTCAGTTTCACGGCATGCTTGGCAAACTGCTCCCCGGCGATGGCAAAACGGTCTTCCGCGGGGGCTACCGGATTAGCTACAACAATCTTGACTTCGTCCGAACGCCTGACAACGCCTTAGGTCAACTTGTGGGGTTAGGCACGCAGAACGTCAACGCGTTCCAAAATGGAGTTGCGCAGCTCCGGGCGATCTTGACCCCCCGGCCTGACGCCTCGACTTTCATAGCAGTGCCGGGAAACTTCCCGACGCCTGTGGTGCCAACCCTGCCCATCTCATACGCGACCAACAACGCGTTGGCCGCTAAACAAGGCTTGGTCTGGGTGTTCGATCCGCACATTCAGGCGCCGATGGTGCACGAATATAACGTCGGCATCCAGCGTGAGATTGGCTGGAAGTCAGTCCTCGAAGTGCGGTACGTAGGAAGCAGAAGTAACCAGCTCTGGCGATCAGTCGATAGCAATCAGGTTGATATCCGTAGCAACGGCTTCCTGGCTGACTTTAACCGCGCGCGGAGCAACTGCATCGCGCAGGGTACGTTTATTGGCGCATCCAATCCGCTATTAGGTTGCACGAACGCGTCATTCAACCCGGCCATTCCTGGCAGCCAGGCATTGTCGGTATTCCCGCTTTTGCCGAGCGGCGGATTACTTAACAATGCAACCATCCTCGGCCAGATTCAGCAGAACGTTCCGGCTGACTTGGCGGTCACCTACATCATTAACAACCTGGCCACCGGGGTGAATTTCCTGGCGAACCCAAATGCGTTCGTGGCCAACGTAACCTCAAACGGTGGCCTTTACCGTTACAATTCGCTTCAGGTGGAGATGCGCCGGCGCTACGAAAACGGCTTCTCCTTCGAGGCCAATTACACCTTCCAGAAGATTCTGGCGGACACAACGCAGGATGGTCAGGGAGCCGTTGATCCATATCTGGACAACCAAAACCAGAAGCTCAACTACGCCCGTCCTACCTATGACCGCACCCACACGGTAAATGCCACCATGAACCTCGATCTGCCATTCGGTCGCGGGCGTCGTTGGGTGAACAGTGGGGGCATAGCCAGCAAGATCCTTGGCGGGTTCCAGGTCACGTCGATCTTCAACATCAGCTCGGGCGCGCCGATCTCGATTCTCGACAATCGCGGCACTCTTAACCGCACCGGGCGCTCGGGACTTCAGCCGGCAACCTCGAACTTGACTACCAAACAGATCAAGGCGCTGATCGGCGTCTTCAAGACGCCTAACGGGGTCTTCTTTATTGATCCCAAGGTGTTGCAAGCCACATCTAGCGTTACCGGTCCCAATGTTTTTTATGATCTGAGGCAGGCGCTGCCTGCGGGTATTAGTTTCAACTCTCTGACCATTCGCGGCGCGAGTCCGATTGGCACGGCGCCGTTCGCGGGACAGGTCTTCTTCCTGAACGATGCGGGATCGACGGGCAATTTGCCGATGAACTTCATCAACGGCCCAGTATACTTCAATTGGAACGGCGGGCTCTTCAGGAACATCAGCTTCTCTGAAGGTAAGCGGACACTGCAAATCCGCATGGAGATGTTCAACGTGCTCAACAACCCGCAATTCAATCTCGGCGAGGGCAGCGGAGTCTTCAATGTCAACAGCACGAGCTTCGGTCGCGTTGGCTCAACCTTCTCGGCGCGCATCATCCAGTTCGGCGCGCGCTTTGACTTCTAATCCCAGCCTGACTTTCAGGTTGCTTTAGCAAATCGGGCGTTGCGTCTTTCTTTCGAAAGACGCAACGCCCGTAGTTTTTTCACTTCTCTATCCTGCCTTCGACTCCAACCGCCTTTGAGGAGAACCGTGCTTTAGCCCGCCCCACGCGGATCGCTTTACAACGACTTTTCCGAGCGTGCCTCCCGCAGCAGGCGAATGAGCAAACAACTATTGCTTTGTGTTCACGTTGAAAGTGGCGGCGGGAATTGGTTGATTGAAAGCAAATTCGGTTAGCGTAAACTCCCAGTCCACTATGAGCCGGCCGGCCCGGGTATCCAGGTCCAACCCAACCTTATAGGTGTGTGGCAGAGTTAACCCGCTCTCCTTTTTGAAGTCAGAGAACTGTTCCACCAGCTTATAGCGCGCCGGTCTCTGCTGCCCCGAAGCGTCAATAGCGCCGCTCTGTGAGGCGCTCGATGGTCGGCTCGAACCAATGACCCCGGTGCCCAAACCGGCAGAGATAACGCGCGTGTATTCGGTCCGCACATGTTGAAAGGTTTCTGTGTCGAAGAAGAGACTGATCTCCAGATCAGAGCTGCCGCGCGGGATATACTTGAGCTCATGAAGCGACTTGCCGTCTATTTTCTTAATACCGCGGTACTCGAGCTTCGCTTTCTTCTCGGATAAATTCAGCAGCGGCCAGGCATCCGAGAGCGTGCCGCCGACGAGGCCGTCCTTAATAATATTTTGGTGGGTCAGGAGAAAGTCGCCCCAATACCCGTGGACTCCCGGACGCACAAAGCCGACCGTCAAGTCCCGACCATCAAATCCGAACTTCTCCTGGTAACTGTCGGCGTTCTCAAAGCCCAATCCGATCATGTTTTTGTTACCGTCGGAAGCCATGACGGCGCGCCCGCTGAACTTTGCGGTGCCCGGCGAGCGCAAAATGGCAACAACCGTACCGGCGGCGATGCGGCTGTGAACAGATGCGCGCGTTTCGGCTGACCCGATCGAGTCCAGGTGCTTTGCGACGATCTCTTCGGGCTGCAGCTTATCTCCGGCCAGCGAATAGTAAGGTATTACCAGGGCAGTCATAGCCAGCAAGGTGGCGATACATAACCTATAGGTTCGAACGCGACTTTTCTTCACTTTTTTCTCCTCAGATATCAATAGCAACTCCGACTGGAGTGTTTTCCTTATGTCACAAAAGTCTGCCGTGTGCAAGACCGATGGCCAGAAAACTTGCGGTGACGCCGCAAAACAAAAGCGGCGGAACATAACATCCCGCCGCTTCCTTGCTGCCGACTACCTTCTACTAGTTAGTAATCGTGCCGCTGACTGTCTGACTCCAGGGGCCTGTTTCGCCGCGCGTGCTCACCCAACGCAGCATGTAATAAGCAGTCTTGCCCGCCTGGCTGCCGTCAAACTCCGCCATATAAGGAGTGCGCGTGTCCGTGGCGAGATATTTCAGCTCGCTCGGATCGGCCGGCGGCGGGCCGTCAATCTTCACCCAGATTTCGCAGCCCTGCACGCCGTCAGGCTTGGCCCGGCTGGCCGGTGTGAGTTCATCAACGAAAGCAATCGTGTGTTGCAGACGTTGACTGGTGTCGACGGTCGCCACCGGTTTTGTGTCTGGCGCGCCTACGGCCGTGCGCGTTCCGGACCGCACAGTGATTGCCAGTGAGCTTCGCTGCGCATCGGTGACGGACGGGTTCGTCTGAATTCGCGCGACCAGCGTTCGCGTCAGATCTTCGGTTGTGCCGCGCTTGCCGTCTTTCATCGCGCGCGTGCCCCGCGCCTGTGCCTGCATCGCATCGTTCGCTGCCCGCGCCGTGTCGAAATCTGTGGTGGCCGTTTGCACCGGTGTGATGTCTGCGGCGGTTAAACCCAACGCAGCGCTATTGGCGCTGGCATACGTAATGAAATTCTGTAACCAGTCACTGAATTCAGCATCTGATCTGGGAATAAAGTCGCTCATGTTTTTCTCCTTTGTCATGGGAGGACGATCCTCGCGGGGGCGTGGGAGGACTAATCCTCGGGTTGATTAGTGAGGAAGCAACGGGGCGAGGTCGCTTCCGACCTGGAATCTCCCGGGAACGTTCGGCCGTCACCTGGGAACAGATGATCGGTGCTTTGGCCCGGACGGTCCGTGCTGACTAATTCCGGCACGGTCCGAAGCACGAGTGACGCGTGGCGGGGCACCGCTGATCCGGAGACCGGCACGGGTCATGTGTTGGTGTGTGCGCGTGTCCCGGGCTTTGGCCCGCACCGTCCGTTGGCCGGGACTTTTCAAACGTTCCTCGGAATAGCTGAACCGTTCCCGGGCACGAATCAGCCGTTATTCGGAACAGCTCATCCGTTCCGATTAGGTGCCGCGAAATCGGCCGAAAAGACGACAATTCCGTAGTAACTACCCACCCAGGCTCGTGCTAATTGTTTTTGATTGATTTGTGGCCACAAGGTCTTTGGATCGTAAGGATCGGGAGTCCCGTAGTTGCTTTCCGGCCGGGGCTTATATCATGTTGCAGTATTGGTGGCAAGAGTTTTTTGGCAGACTGTCGTTTGGCAGACCGATGGCCAGTTCAGACTAAAAGAGTACGAGCCCGAACAGCAGCCTCTGATCATGAAGTGGACACGGGATTTACCGCTCCGAACTGAGAGCAGAAATAACTCCTCAGGATGACAATAGGGTGCGTGCGCCTTAGGTTTTGAATTGCTTGCTCCTTTGTCATCAAGGTGGGACAATCAATCCTACTTCACGCGTCTGGTCTGTTCGAAAGGAGTCATCATGAAGGTTATGCACTTAATTTTCCCAGGGCTGCTCTTGATGGGCACCGCCTCCGCTCAAACTTTGTCCAACCCAGCCCCAGCTGATGCCCCAGGCGTGACGGTGGCTCAGTTTCGCTGGCATAGAGAAGTATTCGTCCCCGCGCTTTATGATGACCCAATGCGCGTCAACCAGGACCGTGACGAGTTAGAGCGCGACCAGAAAGCCCAAAGGTTAGCGAATATAGAAAGAGCTAAGATGGGAGAAACGGCAATCCCCCTACCCACCAAAAAAATTGCCGCAAACACCCCCGTAGGAAGCACTCCCATGGGCACTCCTTTGGGAGATGAGCCAGCCGGAAACCAAAACCTTCCCGCACAAAGCGATCCGGGAGCTTCCTCGGTTCATTACCTTTACGAAGCTAAAATCAAGAACACCGGAGTGAAGACGATCCGCACTATCGTTTGGGAGTACTCACTCATTAATCCGGATACCGAAGTTGAAGTGGGGCGTCACCGGTTCACACGCAACATAACTGTTCGTTCCGGTAAGACCGTGAATCTGGTCGGGCGTTCCACGAAGCCGCCAACCGGAGTTGTTGAAGTAACGAAATCCGGCAAGGAGTCGCAGAGCAAGTACCACGAGCGCATCGTGATACAGCGCATCGAGTATGATGACGGCACCTTCTGGCAGCGCCCTTTGAACTAGACCAGGCCGTAGGCTGCGCGGCGGATGGTTCCTCTTCCCCTGGAAGAGTATGTGCCGCCGGGCAAAGACGGTTTCGGCGCCCGATTTATTTTCCAGCGCGAACTGAATGGCCAGCCTTTTATTACCAAGGACACCGGCGAGGTTCGTTTTTACGCGGAATATGCGAAGGGCCCAAAGATCGACCGGCGCTCTAAAGTTGCCGAAAAGGAAAAGAGCACCAGGCCATGATCACCCGGATCGAATATGCCGAGGGCTCTGTCTGGGAGTCGAAGTAATCTGTTTGAGGGGTTGGCTTTGACAATCGGATCGCTTCATGGCGTCGCCTTACCCCCAATCAGCACGTGTCTAAGTTGAATAGGGAAGAACTAACTTCAACTTTTAAAGTGTAAACATTCCGGCTCCAGAAGTTTCCCGCCGAGAGCAGGAAATAAGCGCCACGCGCCCCTAAATCTTTAGAGTCTTGACGACCTCTTGCCACGCCTCCTCGGCGCACTGAGTATCCAAGAATTTGAAATAAAATCCAGAAAAATGTAACCCGGCGCGGCCTCCGGCCCGGAAAGCCAACCAGACGCTATGAAACTGCGCGGTTTCGATTTCCGACCGTGATGGCGCGATGTTTGCTTGTTTTCGACCTCAGCATTTTGGCCAAATCGGATTTTCAGCAATCGCTAGTTAAGTCTTTCCTGTTGGTAAGAGCAACGCAAAGAACTTCAATTAGGAGCTCAGCCGCCGTTTCTGCTGAGTACACCGCAAACCATTTGGAGGAAGCCCCGCGATGAGAAAATATCTGCCGAAGTTTTTGTTTGTTTTTGTGATCCTGGCTATTTGTGGTCTGCCGGTTTTTGGGCAGGTCGTAACTACAGGATCAATCGTAGGTACGGTTACCGACCCCACTGGGGCTGTCGTGCCTAACGCAACAGTTACTGCTAAGAACAAAGCTACCGGTAAGGAAAGTACTGCCACCACAACCGACAGCGGGAATTTCAACATTCCCCAGGTATCGGCTGGCGTGTTTACCGTAACGGTGCAGGCGACATCAGGCTTTAAGAAGTCCCAGGTAACCGATGTCAAGGTCGACGTCGGCACGCCGGCGTCGGTCAAGGTCGTGCTTGAACTGGGCAATCCCCAGGAGACAGTCACAGTCGTCGGCGGCGGCGAGTTGATCCAGACCCAGAGCGCTACCATCGGCACGACGCTCACCGGTCGCCAGATCACCGATATTCCTACGGCGTCACGCAACGCTTTGGATCTGGTGTTGGCGCTACCCGGAACCTCGACAGTTGGACGTCCGCGGCAGTCGTCAGTCAATGGGCTTCCCAAGGGCGCGCTGAATATCTCGCTCGATGGCATCAATGTCCAGGACAACCTGTTAAAATCGAACGACGGGTTCTTCACTTACATTACACCGCGCACGGACGCCATCAGTGAAGTTACCGTTTCCAGTTCCAACCCCGGCGCCGAAAGTTCCGGCGAAGGTGCGTTTCAGATCAAATTCGTCACCCAAGGCGGCACCAACGGCTATCACGGTGGCGGTTACTGGTATTACCGCAGTCCGGGACTCAATGCCAACTACTGGTTCAATAATAATACCCTGAAACCCGATCCGACAACGGGTAGGGCCCCGCGAACCGATGTCATCCTGAATCAGCCGGGCTTTAAGATTGGCGGGCCAATCTCGATCCCGAAACTGTTCAATGGAAAAGACCGGGCCTTCTTCTTCGTAAACTACGAAGAGTATCGCTTGCCTGAGGCTACTCTGCGCACCAGGACCGTTTTGAGCGCAGCGGCTCAGGCTGGAACCTATCAGTTTTTCTCCGCAACCAACGTTGGGTCTACGGGCCTTAACACTGCGCTTAACACCACCTGCGCGACGGCCCCGGCGAATTCACCTTCGGCCTTTCTTTGCGGCACGAGTGTTTATGCCAGGGCAGGGGCAGCCGGGCTTATTTCGACTCCGGACCCGACGATTGGCACCTTGCTCACGCAAATTCGCAGCGCCATCCCCGGCTCAGTCGCCACCGGCGATCCCAACCTTGAGAACAGCACCTTTATTAATCACGGCGGTCAAACTCGCCGGTTCCCGACCGTGCGGTTCGACTTCAACCTGACCAAGAAACATCACCTCCAGAACGTTTGGAACTACCAGGCGTATAGCGGCATCGTGGACTTTCTGAACAGCGTCGACCCAGCGTTTCCGGGCTTCCCGAACCACGGTTCGCAAACTTCAATCCGCTTCTCGGATGCAATAGCCTGGCGTTGGACGATCAGCAACAATATCGTTAACGAAGCGACTTACGGAATCACCGGCGGTACCGTTCTGTTCTTCGGCGAAGTTGGTCCTTCGCAGTTCGCCAACCAGGGTGGTTACAGCCTGGGCATCGGTACGGCCGGTATTACCAGCGCGACCGTCACCACTGGTCCGCAACGACGCAATAGTCCGGTGCGCGAGTTCGCTGACAATCTGAGTTGGGTCAGGGGCAATCACTCACTCAGCTTTGGAGCCACTGCTACCAGAATCGGCTACTGGCAGCAATTGTCCTCCCCGGTTGTATCGAGCCCGGTCTTCACGGCTTCAACTCTCGACCCGGCGCCCACCGTGGCGTTCAGTAGCCTTCCCTCGGCCGCGGCGACTGGTGCGCAAAACCTTTACGATGTGTTGGCAGGGCGCATGACCGCGCTTAACGCCACGTCGCGACTGAGTGAGACCACTAATAACTACACATACCTTGGATCTCTCATCAGCCGCGCACATTCGTTTGAGTGGGGACTGTTTGGACAAGACAACTGGCGCTTTCGTCCAAACATTACCTTAACGTTTGGCTTACGCTACGAGAGACAAGCTGCAATTCAAGCCGACAACAACACCTTTGCCGCAGTATCATATGCCGGTCTATTTGGCCCGTCAGGTACCGGAAATCTCTTCCAGCCAGGCACGTTGACAGGTAGTCCATCGGCCTACACCCTTTTCGCGCCGGGCACCCCGGCCTATGCCGGAACGGGGATTCTTTTGCCGAGCTTTGGCTTTACCTACAGTCCGAATTTCACCAAGGGTCTTCTGCACAGGTTGAGCGGCGGTTCTGGACAGACAGTATTGCGCGGTGGCTTCTCGATGGCTTCTGTCCGCGAAGGTACAGGGGTCTTCACGGGTGTTGTCGGTGCTAATCCGGGTGGGGCACTTTCCGCCAACGAAAGCTTGACCCTGGGCAACCTACCGGTCGGCACGTATCTCCGTCAGGGGCCGTTTGCCCAGCCGGCAGCCTGCACCAGCCCAGGGCTTCCCGTGGGCTGCGTCCCGACTACGCCAACCTTTCCCAACAATGGTCTAATTACGGATTCGGTCAACGCTTTCGACCCGAATCTTAAGATTGGCTATGTTGAGTCGTGGTCGCTTGGCATCCAACGCGAAATCAAGCGGGACAATGTGATTGAGATTCGTTACGTCGGCAATCGCGGCCACAGGCTGTGGCGGCAAGAGGACCTCAACGAACTTAATATCATTGAGAACGGGGTTGGGGCCGAATGGGCACTAGCCCAGCAGAACCTGCTGGCTAACATTGCCGCCGGACGCGGACTTCAGTTCCGGTATCAAGGGCCGGGCACCGGTACGGTCCCGCTGCCAATTGCGTTCGGGTATTTTCAGAACTCCGCTCTAGCCAATGCCTCGAACTGCACGACCATAGCGACCTGCAATACGCTATACAACAGCACTAACTTTGCCAGCACGACCTTCACCAACACGATGAATCCACTCAATGCTAACCCGATTCTTTATGGGTTCAACCTGGCGGGTACGGCGTTCGAGAGTCGGAGAACGCCCGTTGGCCAGGCTTGCTACGGCGTTGCGAGTTGCACGGGTACTGGTCTATTCCCGTACAACATGTTCGCCGTCAATCCCGCCAAGCGCGGTGATGTGTTCGTAGTCAATAACACCGGCGAGTCATGGTACGATGCCGTCACCGTGGAATTCCGCCGGCGCTTCTCCAGAGGTTTGTTGGTTCAATCCAGCTACACCTTTGGCAAGGCGCTGTCGAATATGTATGCCAGCAGCTCTTCGGTATTCGATCAGCCCGCCACGCTGCGGAATCAATCGCTGAAGAAGACCTTCACGCCGTTTGACATCCGACAAGGCTTCAAGACCAACTTCATTTACGAGCTACCCGTTGGCAAAGGACAGACATTCATGGGCAACGCCAATGGATGGCTCGACAAGGTTGTTGGCGGCTGGGGAGTTAACGGCAACATCCGCATCCAAAGCGGTATCCCGTTCAACTTCGCCGGGGGCAACGGGATACTTGGACTTGCTGGTAACCTCCAGAACACGGGCAATGTCCAGTTGGTGGGGATGACGTACAAGGATCTGCAAAACGCCGTAGGCGTTTACCGAGATCCTGACGGCTTCGTCTATCTCTTACCGAAAGACATTCGCGATAACACCGTCAAGGCATTCAACGTGTCGATTGGCGCCACCGGTGCTTCCTACACTCTGGGTGCGCCGACCGGACGTTTCATCGCACCGCCGGGATTCGGCAATTGCGCCGAGGCCTATGTCGGCCAATGCGGCTACGCCAACATGGTCCTGCATGGACCGCGTTTCACCCGTTTCGACTTGAGCATTGTCAAGAAGATCCGGTTCACCGAGAACATCAACCTTGAAATGCGCCTCGAGATGCTGAACGCTTTCAACAACATCAACTTCCAACCAGGGGCTGCCGCTAACGATGTGAATACCCTGGGAAGTACCACCTCAGCGGCATTTTCCCGCATCACAGCCGCCTACCAGGATCTTTCAACTACGAACGATCCCGGCGGCCGTGTCGGACAACTTGTACTTCGGCTCAACTTCTAAAACGGAAGTTGGCCTTCAATACCTGAGGAGAGCAGGCCGCCTGCTCTCCTCAGTGTTTCTTTTTTTCTCGATTTCCCAGCCCCAAATGCCGTGCCTGCCAATCTGCCGCAATCAACCAGGCAAATCTTGAAGCGAAGAAGCTTTCTTGCGCTTTTTCCCGGAGCACTCGCGGGCGCGGCCTTCCTACCACTCTTTGATTTCCACCCGAAAATCCTCGCCCAATCTCCGGATAATAAGGACAAGAAAGCCGGAAATCTGGTTTGCTGGCTGGATGTCTGCGCCCCTTTCATCGTCGAGGACGCTGAGAGTGGTCTGCACTCTGAGATCGTTCTGACTTCCGATACTTTCGTGGGCGCGAAGGGTTACGCCGACGGAGCTGACGCTACCGAATACGAGATCTATCTTTACGATGCCGACGGCAAAGCCGTCGGCGCCGAGGGAGTAGCCAAGCGCTTGGTTGTGCCGGCCATGCAGATGACCGTTCTGAGCCTGCGTGAGATTTTAGGAGACAGCCGGAAATTCTGGGGCGGCATGAGAATTCGCTTGCGGCCAAAGGGGCGTCAGCCAATGCACGCCAGCGATCTGTTTAGCTCGGCTTTCGTGCGTTGGAAAACCGAGTCCTCTTTCGACAACGTTCACGCGAATCCGGATCCTTTGCAATGGCAGCGCGCGGACACCTTCTTTTATTCGATGCCGTTTCCTCCGCTCGCGGAATACGAGAGTGTCTTCAGTCTCTTCAATCCTTACGCTGAACGCAGCCTGGGCGCAATCACGCTTTACGATCAATTGGGATTGAAGCTAAGAGAAGTGCCTTATGAGCTAAAGCCCCGTTCATCGCTGCTTTTCGATCTGCGTCAGGGCGACTTTGTGTCTGACCCGCGCCGGGCCTTTGGTGAGACCAGCCTGCGGAATCATAGCGGCGCAAAGCTGCTCAATCCCGGTGGCGGCACAATCGCGATCACCAATCAGCAGGGGTCAGTAAAAGGCTTTGGTTATCTGCTGATAAAGCGCACCGGGACTTCGCGTTTCAGCGTCGAGCACCCGATTCACCAGGCACCCTTCAAGCCGGTGCGTGCGCCGGCGCCTTTCGATGCCGCCGGGCGCTTCAAAGCGAAAAACATTCTCTATACGCCGCTCGTGTTCCGCGCGAAGCGAATTGGCGGCGTGACGCTCGAATCGCGCTTTCACTTCAGCTCCGGCGCGCCCCTGGAAGAGTTTTTGTGGCTCAATCCATTCATCACGGATACCGAAGGAAATGTCGCCTGGCAGGCCACGGCTGAAACGAAATTGCCGGCGACGATCTCGGCAAATCAAATCGAGCGCGGCGTGATCAAGCTCGGCGGGATGCAAAGCTGCATGCTCGATTGCGCGCAGCTGCCGTTGCCAAAGACATTCTCCGGAGGCCTGTCATTGGCGGTGGCGCCCATGACCAACCATACCTTGATGAAGATCGAAACGTCGGTGAAGGAATGGGGGGCGCACGCCTTCACGCATTTCCGGCCCGGGCTGAAGTCCGCGCGTGGTTATCAGGCGGCGCCACCTCGCGGCGGTCTGGCTACAGACTACATCGCCTCGGGCGCGCGGGTTGAAAGAAACGGGAACAGAATGGTGCGCGACGAAGTTATCGGGGTGATGAACATCGACGACAAAGGGATCAGCGGGCGGCCGACGCTGGAAATCTTCACCTCCAGCGGCTTGCTGACGCGCATCGATTTGGGAGACGTGCCCGGCTTTGCTTGTCATCATTACTTGCTTTCCGAACTTTCATCTGGAAAAATTGGGCCGCACGATTTGAGCCTGCGCCTGGTTGACGAGCAAGCAACGCTGCTGATGTCCGTCGTGCACCTTGATTACGTACGTCGCGACCTGGCACAGGATCATGGTTCCGACCGGTTTTCGACGTTCAATGATTACAGTTGTGATGCGTCCGTCTAGCAGCTTTGCGGACCCCGAAGAGTCGCGCGCCGCGGACAATTTCCTGGTTCCGCAATCAGCATTAATCTTCTAAGGA
This sequence comes from Blastocatellia bacterium, assembly GCA_003168335.1. Taxonomy (GTDB): domain Bacteria; phylum Acidobacteriota; class Blastocatellia; order Pyrinomonadales; family Pyrinomonadaceae; genus UBA11740. Next base: position 195,884 of record PMSM01000006.1, read on the forward strand.
GAGACTCATGACGAGGAGAATTCTGTTTACCTGTTCGATGCTCATTCTGTTTGCCGTTTCGGCTGCTGCGCAAAAAACAAAGCCGTGGACGGAGTGGTCGGCTAAAGACGCTGAGAAGATCCTAAACGATTCGGCCTGGGGTCAGACCCAAACCGAAGGCGAGACTTCTTCCCAACCCAGCTCTACCTCAGCGATCACCCAAACGACCGCGGGAAGAAGAGAGGACACGAGCACTTCTGCCGCCGCCAAAGTAGAGTCCGGCGAAAAGAAAGATTCGATGGCCGTTCATTATCGCGTACGCTTTCTTTCGGCCAAGCCGATTCGCGCTGCTTTCGTCCGCATGATTGAGCTTCAGGGCGCGTCCGCCGAACAAGTGACCCAGTGGCGCACTTTTGTCGACCGTGATTTTGGCGATTACATCGTGGTGACGATAACGTTGGATGGCAATGATAAGAAACGCATGGGAGCAGCAACGGCTGAGATCAACGGCGCCGGTCCGGACGTGATCAAGACTACGACTTACCTTGAACGCAAAGATGGCAAGCGTGTCGCTTTAATGGAATATAGGGCTCCGAGCGACGTTCTGGGGGCCAAGTTTGTCTTTCCGCGAATGATTGACGGTAAGCCGTTCATTGACACCAACAGCGGCGACGTGCGCTTCTTTACCGAGGTCGGTAAGACCATTAAGATCAGCAAGCGCTTCAAAGTCTCCGAGATGACGTATGACGGCAAGCTTGAGTTTTGAACTGCCGGCAGACATATGTTCCCACTCAAAATGAAGAATGAAAGTTTCGGCGCGGTCATGGTCAATGCATAAACCTTCAATGAAATCCATGGTGGCGGTGTTGCTGGTGCTGGGTGCGGCGGCAGCGGTGTCTGCACAGAAGCGCAGCACGGCCTGGATGGAATTACCCAGGAAGGACGCCGAAAAGCTTCTCAATGAGTCGCCCTGGGCCCACACGCAAATCGACACTGATATTTCCGAGATGTTCTACTCTCCGACTAAAGGGGGAACATCATCGCCGGGCCGACCGACGGCCCCCACGGGATCGACCAGCGACCAGCAATCCGTAAACAACAACCGGGCAGATCGGGGCGCCGTCAACCAGGCGGTCAGCATCAAGTATCGGATTTGTTTTCTTTCGGCCAGACCAATTCGCCAGGCGTTCGCCAAGATGGTTCTGTCGTCGCAACACCAGGCGGATGACAAGCTGGTCAGCCGATTGCAAGATTTCGTCGACCGCGACTTCAGTCCTTATATCGTCGTCGCCCTGCACATCGAGGCAAATGATCAGCGCTTCTCCGGTCCGATCATGCAGGCGATCAATAGCGCGAACACGGGTTCCTTGAAAAACAAGACTTATCTCGAGCGCGAAGACGGCAAGCGTTTGTTTCTGGTCAGCTACATCGCGCCCATTGAGGATGGGCTGGGCGCCAAGTTTATTTTCCCAAGAAGCGAAAACGGCCAGTTCTTCCTGACCACCAAGAACGACAGTGTCCGGTTTGTCGCTGAGTTTAGCGACTCTTTCAAACTAGACATGCGATTCAAAGTGTCGGACATGATGTTCGATGATAAGCTTGAGTACTGAAAGAGCCGCTCGCAGTTTTTAGATCGATCTTCCCGAGTGGGCCTTGGCAATCGTCAAACGATTTGAGGCCCTGAACTTTTGGATTCTTTCCACTGAGAAAGGACCTATTCCAAAGAAAGGCACCCCATGAATAGAACAGCGATCAATTTCCTGGCAGCACTGGCGTTGTTGCTTGCTCTGATCACCGTAACCGCCCAGGAGAAAGGCAAAGCCTGGAGCGATTGGTCCAAGAAGGACGCCGAGAAGATGCTCAACGACTCGCCTTGGGCGAAAACCCAGACTGACACCGATACCTCCCAGATGTTTTACTCGCCCACCAAAGAAGCTGGGACGGGATCGATGACCCAGAGCCAATCAGTAAACAATGATCGGTCGACTACCGGCGCGACTAATCAATCCGTCAGCACCAAATTCCACGTGCGGTTTTATTCGGCGCGACCAATCCGGCAGGCTCTGGCTCGCGTGATGGAGCTTCAACAGAAGCCCGCGCCTGAGATAGCTGAAAGGCTCAAGAGCTTTGCCGAGTTGAAATCCACGAATTCAATTATCGTGACGGTGACCTTTGAATCGACCGATCAACGTTACTCAGGCACGGCCATGCAGGCATTCAATAGCGCCATCACAGCTACAATGAAGAACAACACCTATCTCGAGCGTAGCGACGGCAAACATCTCTTTTTGGAAGAATATGTACCGCCGGGCAAGGATGGCTTTGGCGCCAGATTTATTTTCCTGCGCGAACTGGATGGCCAACCTTTTATTACCAAGGACACCGGCGAGGTTCGTTTTTACGCGCAGTATTCGAATGGCATAAAGATCGACCGGCGTTTCAAAGTTGCCGATATGCTTTACGACGGCGAACTGGAATACTGAATTGATTGGAACAACGAATTCTCTGGGCGTCGCTTCCGAATAACGCGACGCCCATTTTCATTTTCTGCGGCTTATTGTTCTTTCTTTCAGAACACGGCATCTCCGGGCGACAAAGCTTGATTCAATTTCATAAAACGAGGATCATTCCCCGCGGATGAACTCACTCAATACTGAACTGGCTCTGGCTCCCCTGGGGGCGGGCGATCTAATCGATCGCGCGGTGCGGCTGTATCGCCGCCATTTCCTCACGCTCATTCGCATCGCTGCGCCGCCGGTCCTCGTCTCGGCCCTGGGCTCGACCATTACTACCATCGCCTGGCGCGAACTCACGGCCACGCCCAACGAACTTCAGATGGTCCTTTACGTGCTCATGTTGCTGGGCGGCATCCTGATCATAATTTGCGGATCACTCTTTAGCGTCATTGTCATGGGCGGATCAACGCGCACTTTGGTCGCTCACCTTCTCTGGAACGAACCAGTCACTGCGCGGGCAACCTACCGCGCGGTAAAATCGCGGTTCTGGGGACTGCTCGGAGCCAGCGTAATGGTAGCGCTATGGCTTGGTTTCGCTGCATTCCTCGGCTTCATGGCGTTCTATATGGTTGCCGCAGTCGTCTGGCTCGGGGCTCTCGCGTTTGCATCGATGTTGTCCGGATGGGTGGCCGGGATAGTTGGCGGATTGGGCACTGTCATTGCCATTGTGTCCGGATTGATCCTCTTTTTCTTTTTGGCGGGCCGCATGGCCTATGTACCGCAGGCAATGCTGGTCGAGGGCAAAGCGGTCTTCCCGGCGATTAGTCGCAGCTTTTCTCTCGCCAGTGGCAATGTCCGCCGTTTGATGGCGATGACGCTCTTCACATTTTTCGGCACCTATTCTGCCTTGATGCTGTTGATGATTCCCCTGGGATGGTTTGGCTATTTGAATGGTGTCGATCTGTCACCATTCGGCAGCACCTGGCCCACGTGGTATGCGATCGGCTATGAGGTGATACTGCAATGCAGTCACATCATGCTCGCTCCGATCTGGATGTTGGGATTTTCCCTGCTCTACGTTGACGAGCGCGTGAGGCACGAGGGCTATGACATTGAACTCATGGCTGCCCGCCAGCTTCCGGAGATGCCAAAGTTGCCGGGGGTCAATTCGCCTTTCGCTCCAGCGCTGGTCACCGGCCGAGCGCCGAAGTTTGTACCTCCGCCTCCCGGTCCGGGACCTACCGGATCGGTGTTGGGTTTGAGTTAGCCAATTGAGCATGCACCCAATTCCTGGACCTGTAAGCAAGCCACTCACTATTTGTTTCGTGGTGCTCGTGTCACTTGCCTGCTGTGCTCGCGTCAGCGCCGCCACCCTGGCCGATTACCGGCACAGAATCTCCGAAGCGATCGCGTCGATCGAACAGTTGCAAGCCGCATACGATGACGAAGATCCGTCGCCGCGAAGACACTTCGCCATCACAAACCTCGCGCGCGTTCGCGAAGACTTACCGGCCAAAGAAACAGTGCTGTTCAACTCCCAGGCCGTTGTCGTCGACAACACGTGGTTGCATGAAGCGCTCCAGGATTACGAGAAGACGAACAGCAGCGAGGCGCAACGCGTGGAAGCACTGGCGCGGATTGAAGAGCGTTTGCGCGCGATCAGTGACCGACTGGAAGAGATGCAGCGGGGCACGCCGGCGAACGCGAGCGATAAGGACGGCGACAAAGGAAGGCTCGCGGAGATTCTGCGTCGCCCGGACTTCCAAAAGCCGGCCGCTGCGGAAGGCAGCGCGATCGGGCGCTTGTGGGACAGGTTCCTGCGTTGGTTCTTCAGCTTGTTTCGGACCTCAAGAAAGCCCTTGACTCCGGGCGGTTCTCCGTTCGTATCAGGACTCGCGCAAATCATCGTGGTCGCTGCTTGTCTGGGCGCAATCGCGTTCGTTATTTGGAAGTTTGGACCGCGATATTTGAGTAACCGCCGCGGCAAGAAGAAACCAAACCGTGAGGCGCGCATTGTTTTGGGCGAACGGCTTGAGCCGGATCAAACCGCCGCGGATCTGCTGGCACAGGCCGAAGGCCTGGCCCGCAATGGCGATCTACGAGGGGCCATTCGCAAAGCCTACATTGCATTTCTGTGCGAGCTTGGCGATCGCAAGATCGTGAGCCTCGCCCAGCACAAAACCAATCGCGATTACCTGAATTCAGTGCGCGAAAGAGTACACCTGTATAGCTCGATGCGCCGGCTCACAGGTAGTTTTGAACTTCACTGGTATGGTTTCCAGCCGCCGGCGGAAAACGATTGGAACGAGTTTCGCAGCGGTTATCAACAAGCTCTGAAAGCAGGCACAGAATAGTGTTTCTCTGGCCCGGAGCTAGACACTTCGGGCTAGACAAGGAATTTTCTCTAGCCCGTGTGTAAACGCCTGGGCTAGAGAAAATAAGAATCCAAGCACCTCTAAGAGTCTTATGCGCCAACGTCTCGCAATCATTATTACGCTTATCATCGTGGTGGGAGTATTGGTCTTGCTCAACGCGGCGTCGTATGTGGAGGTTGAGCCCATCGCCGACACGGAAATGTCCCCGGACCGATCGACATTGAATGCCGGCGCCACCGGCACGCGGGCGCTTTATGATTTTCTGCACGAGTCCGGTTTTCAGGTCGCGCGCTGGCGCGAATCGACAGCCTCACTGTTGAGCTTCAACGGGCCAAAGCCGGCGACGATCGTAGTTATCGGTCGGACGATCGTTCCTTTCTCGGATTCCGAAAGCAAAGAACTTTTGCAGTGGGTCCAAAACGGGGGTCGCCTCGTGATCGTCGATCGGAACCCCGATCGTAATTTGTTGCCTTCGTCCGGTGGCTGGACCATCGCGGCGCAGGCGTCCAGTTTCCCCTGGTCCAATATTGACGCGACTAACTTTGAACAGATGACGACCGGCGTTAAGCCAGCGTCACCTTCTCAACCAACCTTGCTGGTACGTGATGTCGCAACGGTCCTGCCATCGCGTTTCGCCGGATCTATCACTGTCGCCCCTATCAAGAAGAGCATCAATGAGAAAAGCAGTGCCGGGGACAAGGCCACAGGCGGAGACACCGAGGAACGGTCAGACGGTTCCGAATCTTCGGAAGAACCATCGCCAGGGACCGGAGGCGACGGGCTTCCACCGCCAAAGGCTGCGCCAGTAAAAGTATCACCCGCGCCGGTTGTGAATTTGACCGGAGAGAACGGCGCCCTGCTCGTTGAGTACCCGCACGGGAACGGGCGCATCGTGCTCCTTTCTGATCCGTTCCTCGTGGCCAACAACGGGATTAACCGCGCTGACAATCTGCAGCTGGCGGTGAATGTCGTCACCGGCCCGGGCGGGGTGGTGGCGTTCGACGAGTTTCATCAGGGTCGCAAAGCTGCGCATAATGCGTTGATTCAATATTTCGAAGGCACGCCGGTGCTGGCAATTTGTGGTCAGTTTGCGTTAATTGGGTTGATGGTAATTTGGTCTCGCGGCAGTCGTTTCGCACGCCCCTTGCCGTTGCCGACAGTTGATCGCAGGTCGAGCCTGGAATTTGTCGAATCGATGGCCGAGCTGCAACAACGGGCTCGCGCGCACGATCTTGCTTTGGAAAACATCTACGGCCGAGTGCGCCGCGTGCTGGTGCGCCATGCAGGTCTGAACAACAACAGCCCGCGGGCTGAAATCGCTGCCCGCGTGGCCGCCCGATCGGGACTCAACGCGCAAAAGCTTGAAACGCTGATGCGAAATTGTGAAGATGCCATCAACGGCGCGCCCACGAACGCGAAAGAAACGCTGCGAATGGTAAGACGACTGCGCCAGATCGAATCCGCGCTCGGCCTGAGAACGCGTGACCGTGATGCCCGGCAGGCGACAGAAAAAGCTGACCTTTGATCTTCATATTTAGTGTCATTTATTTGTTTAGAGGCGGGCTACCGCCCGCCTGTAGGATGAACCAGGGGAACGTCGGCGGGCGGTAGCCCGCCGCTAAACCACAACCAGGTAGTTCAAAAGCCGTAAGCTCCTTTGCCAGGGTTAAGCGATCTCAAATCTGAAATCAAAAATTGGACAATTAACAAATGCCTGAATACCTCTCTACAACAATCGCGTATATCCAAAACGAGCTGCGCAAAGTGATCGTGGGCCAGGACGGGCCCATCGAACAGATGCTGGTCGCGTTGCTGGCCGAAGGCCACGCGCTGATCGAAGGCGTTCCCGGAACAGCGAAAACGCTGACCGTGAAAACACTCGCGCGCATAGTCAACGCGGGTTTTGGCCGCATCCAGTTCACGCCCGATCTAATGCCTTCGGACATCACCGGCACCAACGTCTTTAACATGGGCTCTTCGAGCTTCAGCCTGCGCCGCGGGCCGATCTTCACTGACCTGCTGCTCGCCGATGAAATTAATCGCACACCGCCCAAGACACAGGCCGCGCTGCTCGAGGCAATGGAAGAACGACAGGTGACGATCGACGGGGAACTGTATCCACTCTCGCCGATGTTTACCGTGCTGGCGACTGAGAACCCAATCGAATACGAAGGAACATATCCGTTGCCGGAAGCTCAACTGGATCGTTTTCTGCTCAAGATTCTGCTTCCGTATCCTTCCGCTGATGAAGAGCATCAGGTGGTCGCTCGTTGGGACGCGGGCTTTAACGCGCGCCGTTTGGATCAGGTCGACGTTCGACCGCTGGGTGACGGCGACGCAATCTCCCGCTGCCGGGCGGAAGTTCGCGCTATGCGAGTTGAGCCGGGGGTGCAGCGTTACATCGTGGACGTAGTGCGCCGCACTCGCGATCATCCGGCGGCGCATTACGGCGCCAGCCCGCGCGCCGCGGTCGCGTTGTTGTTGTGTGCAAAAGCGCTCTCTGCGATTCGCGGCCGCGACTTCTCGACTCCGGACGACGTGCGCGACATCGCGCGGCCTGTCCTGCGACATCGTTTGACGCTGAGAGCGGAAGCCGAACTCGACGGGGCCACACCGGATTCGGTGATCACCGATATTCTGCAAAGCGCGGAAGTGCCAAGATGAACTCAAGCATGAGTCCGAAGAGAATCGCACTGTGGTTTTTGATTTGCTCGGTTGCGGTCAGCGCGATCCTCGGAATCATCATCGTACTCGCAGGTACCTTCAGCGACCTCCAGATTCGAATCATCCTCACCACACTGACAATTTCCGCCGCCAGCATCTGCGCCCTTGCATCGGGCGCGTTATGGGAGAAACGGCGCGAAAGGTTCTTATCTTCGTCAGGTGCGATCCTCGCCGCCCTGGCCGCGGTGCTGGTAATCGCAGGCATTTGGACCGAGGCCGAAAACAGTGAGTTCTGGAAGTTTGCAGTCTCGGTTAGCCTGCTGGCAGTGGCCACTGCCCACGCTTGCCTGCTGGCTTTGGCCAGGCTGGCACCGCGGTTCGCGTGGACCAGGGTTGCAGCGTCAGTAGCGGTCTACTTTCTTGCGGGTCTCTTCATCTACATCATCTACTTTACTCCAAAAGGCGACACCGGGGTTCGAATCATCGGCGCAACTTCGATCATCGTGGCGGCGCTCACGATTCTGACCCCAATATTTCATCGCTTGAGCCGGGGCGACCTCGACATAGTTGATGGTCCAGTCGCAACCAAACACCAAGGTCTGCCCGCAACCATAACTTGCCCGCGGTGCGGCGTGGCCCAGGTCAATTCGTCAGACGAGATACAGTGTGGAAATTGTGGTTGTAGGTTTAAGGTGACGATCCTTGACGATAGCTCGCCTGCGAGCTGAGAAAGTGTTACCAGGTCGCGCTGCGGCTTTGCCGCTTGATGTGCGGAAAGCCTTCGGCTTTCCGTCGCGCTTTGTAAATAAATTGAGAGGCTGCGCCTCGATAATACAATGCGAGGCATAGCCTCGCATTGAAAAGAGGATCGAATCTCGGCTAACGGAAAGGCAGAGTCCAGCACCCCAGCGGGCCTGCCCCGCTGGGGACGCCGCCCTTTCCGCACATCCGGCGGCAAAGCCGCAAGAACATTTGTTAATGCGCTTCGTTTTCACCAAACTCTTTTACGCACTCCTGGCCGTGGGCTTCGTCCCGCTCTCGCTGTCGTGGGGCCGGCCGATACTGCGCTGGGTAGCGCTCACCTATGACCTCGCGCTAATCGCGTTCGCGATCTTCGATGCCGCGAACAGCAAGTTGCCCGTGAGAGTTCGCATCGATCGACATTTTGGCGGCCGCTTTGCCGTCGGCGCCGAAACGGAAGTGCGGGTCGAGATCGCCAACCACCTGCCGCGCGACATTTCGTTAATTATCAAAGACGAATATCCACCGCAGATGAAACTCTCCAGCGTACGCGAAGCGCGGCTGGACATTGATGCCCAGACCAGCGCGGCCCTCGTTTACAGTTTGACACCGCCAAAACGAGGCCGCTTTGAATTCGGGCTGGTTGCCGTCCGCTATCTTTCGCGTTGGCGGCTGGTGTGGACGCAAACACGCGTGGGCACGCCGGTCACTGTCAAGGTCTATCCCAACATGCGGCGCGCGCACGAAGCCGAGTTGAGAGCGTTGGGCGCTCGTTCGTTCGTGGCGGCGAGGCGCAAGTCACAGTGGCGTGGCGAAGGACGCGATTTTGAATCAATGCGTGATTATGTCCGAGGCGACGAGATGCGCCATATCTCCTGGACCGCCACGGCCCGGCGCGGGAAGCTGGTAACGCGGCAGTATCAGATGGAGCGCGACCAGACAATTCTGATCGCGCTGGACGCGGGACGCCTGATGACCGCCCGCATCGAAAACGAAACGAAGCTGGACTCGGCCGTGCACGCCGCCCTGGCGCTGATGTCCGCCGCCGCGCGCGCCGGTGACAATGCGGGGCTGCTGGTTTTTGGCCGACGCGTCCAGGCCTACCTGCCCCCCAAACGTGGCGCCGAGCACCTCGACGCCGCGCTGGAAGCCCTGCACGCGGTGGAGCCGGAAATGATCGAACCGAGCTACTCGCGGGCTTTCGAATTTATCGCAGCGAACAGCCGGCGGCGTTCGCTGGTCGTCGTCCTTACCGATCTGGTTGATGAAGAGGGCTCGCGTGAGCTGCTGACCTCTTTGAAGCTGTTGCGGCCGCGCCATCTTCCCCTGGTGGTCACGATCGCCGATCGAGATCTGAAAGCAGTGGTCCGTGAGACACCGCAGGACGAGCGCGAATTGTTCAAGCAATCCGTCGCCGAAGAGATTATCCATTTACGCGAAAGAGCGTTGCGCCTGGTCGAGGCCCAGGGCGGGCTAGCTCTGGATGTCACGGCCGCGGCGTTAGCGCCGAAGTTGCTGGAGACTTACTTGAGAGTTAAGGAAAGAGGATTGCTCTAGCGGTTTTTGGAGTGCGGCGACTTGTCGCCGCTTTCGCATGGATTTCTTGTAAAAGGATTTATTAAAGCGGCGACAAGTCGCCGCACTCCAAATTCGTCCTCTAAACTTGTTACTCCACCGGCGCGTCTCGCCCCGCCAACAGTAAATAGGAATACAAGGCAATCCCCGTAATCACGCCGATACCGATTTTGATAACCGGACTGATAGGTGTCGGTGAGATAAATCCTTCGATGATTCCCGCCACCACCAGCAGCGGCATACAGCCGACAATTAACCTCACGGCTTCCATGCCTCGCGATTTGAGCGCGTCGCCGCGCGAAAGATCGCCGGGCATCAAAAGCGCCGTGCCGATCAACAGTCCCGCGCCTCCCGCGATAAAGATGCACGACAGCTCGATCACGCCATGGCCCACGACAAAGCCAAGGAGAGCGTTTCCGAAACCAGCTCGATAAGTCAGCGCTACGATCGCGCCAAAGTTCGCGCCGTTGAACGCCATGACGTACAAGGTGCCGACGCCCAGCATCGCTCCCAGGGCAAACGCGTAAAAGGTGACGCGAATGTTATTGGTGAAGATTTGACTTGACGCGATTTGGTTGGCTTTGTTTGCCGATTCCCACCAATGCCGATGCGTTTCAATGTTCTCCGCTCGCCAAAACGGATCGACACCGGCGAATTCAGAAAAGTCGGGATCGTGGCGCGTGCCAAAAAACGCGATCGCAGTGAACAACAGAAAGACGCCGAAAGCCGTGGCTGTATAGCGCCAGGTGCGTCGAAACGCCAGTGGAAAGTCCCGGGCAAAGAAATCGCGGATGCGCCGGCCACCCTGCGCGTCAGCCCTGTAAATACGGCCATGAGCCCGAATTACAAGGCTATTCAGGTAGTTCACCAGGCGCGGGTCGCGCGATTCGGCGCGAGCAATCGCCAGATCCGAAGCGGTCCGCCGATAGATGCGGCCCAGCTCGCGCACTTCCTCCCGATGCAGGCGCCGCAGCGTCATCCGATCGAGGAGATCCAGCAGCTCCTCGAGTCTTTGCCAGACGGTCTTGCGCTCTTTGATGAAACGATCGATGGGCATTTTTCATTGCCGATTGCCGATTGCCGATTGCCGATTTACCTTCCCTGATCATTTGATCCTGTTAGAATATTTCCTCCAATGGACCGAACTGACCAATCGGCAATCGGCAATCAAAAATCGGCAATGCTGGTTGAGTGTGTACCAAACTTCAGTGAAGGCCGCAAGGGTGAAACTGTCGCCCGGATTGCGCGGGCGATCGAATCAGTCAAAGGCGCTACTGTGCTGAATCGCCATCTGGACGCCGATCACAACCGATCCGTGATCACCTTTGTCGCCGAACCCGAGCAGGTAATTGATGCGGCCCTGTGCGCCGTAGCAACGGCTGCCGAGCTAATCGATTTGCGTGAGCACGCCGGAGAGCATCCGCGCATCGGCGCGACGGACGTCTTGCCTTTTATCCCGGTAAGCGGGATCACGATGGATGAATGCATCACGCTCGCCCACCACGCTGGTCAACGCATCTGGCAGGAACTCTCGATCCCGGTTTATTTTTATGAGCGCGCGGCGCTGCGGCCTGATCGCGTCAAACTGGAAAACGTGCGCGGCCAGGGTTTCGAACACTTACGTGAAGAGATCAAGACCAATCCCGATCGGGCGCCGGACGTGGGAGAACCGAAGCTGCACGAAAGCGCCGGGGCAATCGCTGTCGGTGCGCGTCCATTCCTGATTGCTTTCAATGTCAACCTTCGTACCAACGATGTTTCGATCGCGCGACGCATTGCGCGCACCGTGCGCGAACGCGATGGTGGTCTGCCTTTTGTGAAAGCGCTCGGCTTTGAATTACAGTCTCGCGGGCTGGTCCAGGTCTCTATGAATCTGGTCGATTACAAACAAACGACCATCGCGCGCGCCTTTGCGGCTGTGCACCATGAAGCGACTCGTCTGGGAATAGAAATCTCCGGCGCCGAGATTGTTGGCCTGCTGCCGCGCACCGCGCTCGACAGGAGCGCTGCGTATTTTCCGCTGCTGGAAAACTTCCGCGAAACATTGGTGCTGGAAACTCTACTTGGATCGATAGGGGCCAGCCGGGAATGACCGGCTAGTTACCGGCTCGGTCCTTCAACAGAAACGACTCAAGGTAAGGCCTCGAGCAGGTCCCATAAACTAACGCTGGACAGGCAGCCCGCCTTTGTTTATTATTGTCGCCCCGCTCACGAGCGGTCCCCTACTTTGTACTGGCCGACGCGGCCGGTTTTCCAGTTAGCCAACGGATCGCGTGTTGTTCGTCGCCACCCGCCCGGCGCCCGTGACGACCTCTCGACGATTCAATTACGGAGGTTAGTTATGCTCAGAATGGGAAAGAATCCAAGCGAAGATAAGAGCCAGACCCAAACCGACACAGACAGTTACGCAACCCGCAGTTATTCACCTTACCAAAGCAGCGAGACGCAGGCGCGACAGGCAACCGAGAACGCGGCGACCCCCAAGGCTTTGACGGAAAGCGAGACGATCGCGAGAGAGATCAAGGACGGCTCGCTCAGTGGTTTCGTTGGCAGCGGTACGGTGATTACCGGAGAAGCTTCTTTTAAGTCGATGCTCCGCATTGACGGCCGCTTCTCGGGCCGCATCACCTCGGGCACCGGCACCTTAGTCGTGGGCGCGGGCGGCCAGGTCGACGCGAACATCGAAGTTTCAGTCGCCACAATTCATGGAGTGGTGAACGGCGACATCATCGCCGGCCAGCGGATTGAGTTGGGCCGGGCCGCGAAACTGAATGGAAACATTCAGACACCTTCGTTGGTGATCGAACAAGGCGCGGTTTTTGAAGGAAGCTCCAAGATGGTTCAACCCAAGGCTGCCGCGGAGAAGCCCGCAAAGGTCGAGCGCAAAGACAATGTGCTTGACGCCTCCAGGCTCGAGCCAGTCAAAGTTGAAGTGCCAAAGAGGGTCGAGGACGGATCGAATAGCAAACCGGCGACCGTAATTGCAGCGGCAAGCTAAACTCGTGAGCGCGAGCAACGGTTCGCATTGAATGCTACATTTTTCCAGAGGGCGGACTTCGCGGTCCGCCCTTTTTGTTCTTGCACTCTCCAGGCTGGGAACGCGGACGTCTCGTCCGCACAGCGCCGCAGGCGCTCGGTTCTTAGTGGAGCTAATAGAGCGCGACAAACTTTTTCGCGCTTCGCGCTCAATGCGGACGAGTCGAGCACCCCACTCGGGCTGCCCGAGCGGGGACCCCGCACGTCCGCGCTCCCAGCGTCTACTGGAGTTACTACCCGTAGATTGAATTGCTCTGTCGGCACCACACCGGCGTTTCCCGCGACAATTCCCTGGCCACGCGGTACAATTCAGATTCCCTACGAACTAAATCATGCAAACCGGAAACTTCCGAAAGGCGCTCTGCACCGCGTTGCTGGTGGCCGTCTCAATAACGACTGCTGCCGGTCAGAAAATATCTCGCGCAGACAGCGCCACTGCAATTCCTACCAACACCCTCCTGCGCATCATGCGGGCCGAAGATGAGCGGCGCTGGGATCCAAACGTGAACGTCCTGTTAGGCGCAAAATACCCAATTACACGCAAGCGCGCCGCGCTCGCATTGGGGCGCATCGGTGACGAGCGCGCTGTGCCGGCGCTGGTCGAAGCGCTGCAAGCCGACACCGATCAGGACGTGCGCCAGGTGGCCGCGTTTGCCCTCGGCGAGGTCGAATCACCGTTGGGCATGGATGCGCTCATCTCCGTCCTGGAGAACACGCGCGAATCGGGAGAGGTTCGCGCGCGGGCTATCGAAGCGCTGGGAAAGATTGGCGCCGCTCTGCCACGGACTGAAGAAGCGCGTAGGCTATCGATTGGTCAAGTCATTCTGAACGTGTTGGCCGCAGAGCGTAAGGAAGGAGCGACGACCGAAGCCGGCGTCAGAAACCGGGAGCTGGAGCTGCTGGGGCTAACCGCAGTGCTGCGTGCTCGTCCCGCAGATGCAGGCAAAGTCGTAGTGCTGTTTCTTTCGTCGGCAGACCCACGTATCCGCGCGGACGCGGCGAACACCCTGGCACGTTTACGCGCGAAGGATGGTGTTGCCGAGTTACGCATGCTGTTAGTAACCGATCAATCACCGATCGTGCGCGCCAACGCGGCACGTGCGCTTGGCGCGGCGGAAGACGAGCAAGCGTTCGATGCTTTGCTGGATCGCGCGCTTCATGATGACGACTTACGCGTGCGAGTCAGCGCGATTCGGGCGTTGGGAAGTTTGAAGGATGCGCGGGCGGTGGAACCGATTCTCAAGCGCGCCTCTCTTTTATCTGACCGCAATCTTCGAAAGCGACCCGCCGAGGTTAATGAACTCTTGGAACTAGCAACGGCGTTAGGCAGAATCAAGCAGGAAACATCAAATCCGGAATTGCGCATGTGGTTGAAAGAAATGAGCGAGTCTTTCGACCACGCCGCGCCGGAATTTGACTTCGCCCTCGCACGCGTATGGCCGGCTGCGTTGGTGGTGGGTTCCAGTGCCAACTTGACGAAGAAAAAGGCGCAGGAGTCGCTTCTTCTAAATTGGAGATCTGGTTCAAGTAGGGCTCAAGGGCTCGGCGAGATTGCGAATCTACCTAACGCAAAGGATGACAACAACCTCTTTGGCATGCTAGCTAAAGCCATCCTCCGGGACATGCTCGATTACCGCAAATCAAGAATCAGGATAAAGACGCTCGTGCACTCAGAATATGCAATCCCTGAAGTTCTGCGCGCGCTTGCTGCATTCAAGCCGACGGACATGGGAGAGGTGTTGCGTAAACACCTTCGGGAGTCAGATGTAATCATTCGCGCAACCGCCGCTGAACTCCTCGCCGAACAGCCACCGGATGAATCAAACGCTCGCGCATTGATCGGAGCGCTACCGGTTGCATTGCGTGACAAAGATCTGAATGATGCCGCACTCTCGATTCTCGATGCGCTCGGTAAACAGAAAACCAAAGAAGCGAACGACGCAATCAAGACCGCGCTGGCCTCATCGGACCATCTGATTCGCCGCCGGGCGGTGGCGCTTTTGAAAGCGAACGGCGTTGGTGATTTTTCGGATCTCATCGGCACGGTAAAGACAAGCAACACCGACGCTGACTATCGTCGCGCGATTGCGCGCATCGGGAAGAAAGTGACCGCGACTGTGGTGACCACAAAAGGCGCTTTTACAATTGAATTTCTGACTGAAGAAGCTCCTTTGACGGTCGACAATTTTGTTCAGCTGGCCCGCAAGGGTTATTTCAATGGCCAGACGGTGCCGCGGGTTGTGCCTAACTTTGTAATTCAGACAGGCGATCCGCGCGGCGATCAGAACGGCGGACCGGGTTACCAGATTCGCTGCGAGATTAACGAAGCCCAGTACGAACGTGGCGCAGTTGGGATGGCGCTTTCCGGCAAAGACACGGGCGGATCGCAATGGTTCGTGACGCACTCGCCACAGCCGCATCTCGATGGCGGATACACGGTCTTTGGCCGCGTGATTCGCGGTATGGATGTGGTTGATAACATCGCGCGCGGCGACACTATACTCAGGGTGATAGTGAATGAGCGTTAAGCTTCACCACAGAGGACACGGAGAAATCAGGAAACGGGGACGGCGGCCTTCCGCTCGTCTTTTGTGCCCGCTTATCGGCGTTGCGATATTGTTTATAGCTACTGCCGCGCGTCCCCAAACACGTCAGCCGCTGCCGCTGGAAAAACGCATTCGCTATCAGATTCAGCTCGCGCTCGATTATGAAAATCGCACCTACACCGGAACTGAGCGCGTGCGTTGGGTGAATCGCGGTGACCATCCGGCGTCGGCCATGTTCTTTCACTTGTACGCGAACATGCGCATGCCCGGTTATGTGCCGCCGAACGAAAAGACGCCAGCGGGACAGCCAATCTCAGATGAACCGCGGCTGGATGTTTCTGAAGTTCGGATGGTGGGCAGCAACGCCCCTTTACAGTTTGCGCTCGATGATCAGGAGACCACGCTGCGAATTAATCTGCGCGAAGCGGTCCCACCCACCGCGGCCGTCGAGATCGAACTCAAGTTCAAAGGCAGCGTGCCCGAAAACAATCCCGAGGAAACGGGTCTGGTGGCGCACGTTGTGCAGCAAGTGAGCGCGGCCATTCGCAGTACGCGCGAGGTGCGTCGCGCCCGCGACACGAACTTTCGCTGCCGCGGTGTGATGATGCTGGGCTCGTCGTATCCGGTGTTGGCAGCGCGTGGTGGCGACGATTGGATTCGCAAAGTCGAGCCAAGCATCGGCGATCCCTTGACGACTGACGCGGCTGACTATGAAGTAACGATCGTCGCACCCCGAGAGGTCGCGGTTTTCGCGCCCGTCAAAACACACGCCGTCGCTGAGAAGGAACAAACCAGTGCGAGTAGTTTCGCCGGCGAGAACCTGCGCGACTTTGCCATCATCGCCGGAACCAACTTGCGTGCTGAAGAGAAAGTGGTCGACGGCGTAACCATTCGCTCGATCTTTCGGCCTGACCACGAGGTCGCCGCGCGGCGCGTGCTGAACATTGCCGCCAATTCGCTGGGCGTCTTTGTGGCGCGCTTCGGGCCCTTGCCGATGAAAACCGTCAGCATCGTGGATGCGCCGCTGGTCGCCACGCTTGGCAGCGCCGAGTTTGCCGGCTTGAGCGCGATTGCCGGCTCTTTCTATTTGGATTTTGAGTCGCCCACGATGCGCAGCATGCCCGACGTGATTCGCGAGCAACGCACCGCCGTCGAAGACAGCCTGGAATGGACCGTAGCGCACGTCGTGGCCCATCAATGGTGGGGATCGACCGTGGGCAACGATGCGGGGCGAGAGCCGGTGCTCGATGAGGCGCTAGCCAACTGGTCCGCGTTGCTCTATTACCGCGAGACTCACGGCGAACCACAGTTCAAAGCGGCACTGGATGAACAAGTCCGAGGCGTCTATACACTGTATCGCACGCTTGGCGGTGAAGACATGGAAGCCAGTCGACCCGCGCGCGAGTATCGCAATTCTTTTCAGTATTCGGCGATCGTGGGCAGCAAGGGCGCGCTGATGTTCGAAGCGTTGCGCAAACTACTGGGCGACGAGCAATTCTTTGCGGCCTTGCGGGATTACTACTCAGCCAACTCGTTTGAAGTTGCGGACATGGATGACCTGCGTGGGGCGTTCATCGCCGGCGCGCCCGTCGAACAAAGACGAGCCGTTAGTCGTACTTTCGATCGCTGGCTTTCGAGCAAGCGCGGCGATGAAGACATTGGTCCGCCGGATCCCCGGCTGGCCGCAGAGTTGGGCTTGCCCTCAAAGGCAAATACCAAAAGCGATCGCAACGTTTTTACCGCTTTTGCCAAAGTGGGAAAGTTTTTTTGGCAGCAGATGACCAGGATTCGGTAGCTGTTTGTGCTTCGAACTTTGTACTTTGAGCTTTGGTCTCGATTCCGCGACCCGCTCATTCCCAGCCAGGTACCGGGGATAGCGAGCCAAGTACGAAGCACTAAGTACAAAGAACGAGACATCAGGTAATGCTGGATTACAAAGATTTAGAACCAATCGGCAGGACGCGCAGCCCGGTGCTGCGGCCGACGTCTGTTCAAATCGAGCGCGAGCTGGAAGTCCTTAGCCAGTTGATGGACAACCAGTTTCGCATACCGGTTCTGGGCTGGCGTTTCGGCATGAATGCGATCATCGATCTGATCCCCGGTATTGGCGACATCTCCACGACCATCATTGCGCTCTACGTACTGGTTTCCGCCGTCCGTTATCGTGTGCCCAAGATTACTTTGCTGCGCATGGGCGTTACCATTGCCATCTATTTTGTCGGGGGCATGGTTCCTTTCGCCGGTGATTTGTTTGCGGCATGGTGGAAACCTAACATCCGCAACCTGAATCTCCTGCGGCGTCGCGCCACGGTATCTGCGGCCGAAGCCAAACGCGGACGAACCAGCGACTGGCTGTTCGTCGCTTTGATCGTGGGCGGGGTGCTGGCATTACTGGGCGGCTCAATCGTATTAACGCTCTTCTTTTTCTGGTATTTCGCGACTCACATGCGTTTTGGGATGTGAAGTTGAGTGTCGCAGATTTTAGGGACAGTCTGATCAAGTTGGTTTGAAACGTGAGTGGTTTCTTCCCCTCCATTTGGGAGGGGTTAGGGGGAGGGTGCAAAGCCGGGACGCGGACAAACCCTCTCCCCGGCCCTCGCCCAAAGGGCGAGGGAGAAAAGACTTTTTAGTCTGCTGTTCCGTCCTTTGAACCAATAATTACAGACTGAAGTCTGTGCCACTTCAATAGATCTGCCATGGAAACAGCAATCGCCGTCGAGAATCTAAAGAAGACCTACCAACCAAAGACGCGGAAAGGCGTCGAGGTCAAAGCGGTCGACGACATTTCGTTTGCAGTTCCGCGCGGCGAATTCTTTGGCTTGCTCGGACCCAACGGCGCCGGCAAAACAACCACTATCGGAGTTCTGACGACGCGAGTGATGCCCACCGGCGGCACGGCGCGCATTGAAGGCCTTGATGTGGCGCGCAATCCGGTCGCGGTGAAGCGCCGCATCGGTGTCGTGCCTCAGGTCAACAATCTGGATCGCAGTCTGACCGCGCGCGAAATTCTGCTATTTCATGCTGAGTACTTCGGCGTCGCGAAACATGCGCGCGAGGCCCAGGCGCAGCAACTCCTCGAACGATTTGAGCTGACCGAGCGGGCCGACGAAAAGGTCATCGGTTTTTCCGGCGGCATGGTCCAGCGTTTGAAGATCGCGCGGGCCTTAATGCACAATCCCGCGATTCTCTTCCTGGACGAACCGACGACTGGGCTGGATCCGCAATCCCGCCACGCCATGTGGGACCTGCTCAGCGAACTGCACGCCAAAGGCCAGACAATTCTGCTGACGACCCATTACATGGAAGAAGCAGACCTGCTTTGCGAGCGGGCCGCAATCATTGATCACGGCAAGTTGCTGGCGCTGGACTCGCCGGCGCAATTGAAACGCAGCGTGCCCGGCGGCTACCTGATCGAGTTGATGGCACGCAGCGGATTGAACGACTCTTTCGCCAACGCGTTGCGCGCCCTGCCCGGAGTAGTGGACGTGAAGCAGGAACAGGAGCGCGTGCGCATTTATGCGGACCGGGCCGAAGGATTGCTCGCCAACGCGATGCGACTGGCAAGTGAGCAAGGTGTGATGGTCACTGATGCTCATGTGGCTGAACCGAGTCTGGAGAATTTGTTTTTGCACCTGACGGGACGAAGTCTCCGCGAGTAATTATTTGCTGGGGTGCGCCGGCCGAAGTTAGTGACTAGTTATCTCTCTGGCCCTCAACCGAAAGGAGACATAAGTGAAACTCTTCATCTGCACGATTGTCGTCATCATCTCTTTTCTGTCTGTCTCAACGATCCACGCGCAACAGGCTGGTACTTCCTCGGGGACCTATACGACCTACATCGGGGATCAACTATTCGGGACTGACAATTATACCTTGACGGTCAACGCGGATGGTTCTGCTCAGGCGCAGGCCGACGTCACCTGGGGACCAACGAAATTCAGAACCGTCACGAAGGCAGTGCGAAACAAGCCGGCGAGCTTTACCAAAGATACTGATGGGGCTCCGCAGCTTGTGATTGTGTTTGAGGCCGGCGTCGTAAAGATAAAGCTGCCCGGACAACCCGACAGTGAGGTGAAAGCGCAACCAACTGTGTTGCTCGAAAACGGCGCCTGGCATCAGTTCCTGTTCCTGTTTCCACAGTACGATGCCGCGCGGGGAGGACCACAAAGCTTCAACGCCTTCGTCCCTTCACAGGCTATTCCCTTCACTCTGACTCTGGAGCGCATTGACTCTCCGAGCTTCAAAGTCGGCTCGCAGCAGGTGGCCACTGAGCATTTTCGCGCGGGGACGAGTCTCGGGCTGGGATTCGAGATTTGGACGGATCCAGCGCACGTCCCGCTATTCATCCGGGTCCCTGCTCAGCATCTAAAACTTGTCCGTAAGGGATCAGAGAGCCTTGCCGAGGTCATCTCTCCGCCGCCGGCAAAGCCTTCGGCGAACGATCCATACACGACGGAAGAAGTGTCGTTTCAAAACGGCGAGCAGAAATTGGTTGGCACCCTGACCGTTCCGAAGAGCGGCGCCAAGCCTTGCCCGGGCGTGGTGATCATCACCGGCTCGGGCTCGCAGGATCGCGACGGGAGCGAGGTCGCTAACCTCTATCGCTTGATTGCGGAACGTCTCTCGACCGGCGGTGTCGCCGTGCTGCGCGTTGACGACCGGGGCGTAGGCAAGAGTGTCCCGCTCAAACCAGGCACAACTTATCGCGACCTAATCAACGACTCAAAAGCCGCGTTTGAGTTCTTGTTCAATCGCCCGGAAATTGATCGCAAGAAGATCGCCCTGGCCGGCCATAGCGAAGGCGCCGAAACTGCCCTGACGATTGCGGTAGAAGACCCACGCGTTGCCGCCATCATGCTGCTCGGCAGCACGTCGCGGCCGCTGGATCGGATCGTGTTTGAACAGACGCTCAACACGCTGGCGCTTGATTCGCCCGTCAATCCTTCGGATAAGACGCGCTACCCGGCGATCGTGACTCAGCTCGAAAAGGCTTTCCGCGATGCCAGGGCAGAGCCGAAACCCACCGATTCGACGACCGAGCTGCGGATATACTTTCGCCAACACCTCGCCAGCGATCCGTTGGCGCTGGCGCGGCGGGTGCGCGTGCCGACGTTGATCCTGAATGGTGAGCGGGATGACAACGTGCTGCCGTATCATGCCCTTGAATTGGCGCAGGCAATGGCCGACAGCGGCAACAAACAAGTATTGCTGCGTATTTTTCCGAACCTGACGCACCTGTTTACACCGTCACAGCGGGACAAGGCCGTGACGGATGCCCAGGCGGGAGAGGTCAGCCCCGCATTTCTGGAGCTCTTGCAGAGTTGGGCCGCGAGTGTTCTGGTGCGCGGCAAGGACGGCGGAGTGGCGCCGGAAAAGTAAGACCGGCCGCGCGCGCGGGAGACAAATTATGACTGCAACCATGTTGGCCCTGCTTCATCGTGACCTGCGGGTCGCGCGACGCGAGCTGCAATACTTTCTGTTGCGCGTTGGTCTGCAACCGCTGCTGTTCACTTTCATTTTCGGTTTCGTGATGCCGCGTCTCGGTATTATTCAGCGTGGCTATACTGAGATGCTGCTGCCGGGAATTCTTGGCCTGAGCATGACGCTGTCGAGCATGCAGGCCGTAGCCTTGCCTCTGGTGATCGATTTTGGTTGGACCAAAGAGATCGAAGATCGCCTGCTCGCGCCGATTAGCATTTCCGGCGTGGCAATCGAAAAGATTCTGGTCGGCATCCTGCAGGCAATGATCGCGGGCCTCGTGGTTTTGCCGCTCGCGTGGTTGCTGATGGGGGTCCATTTGAGTTTGGGGCTGGTCGAGATAATCCAGCTTTTGGTGGTAGCCATCTTGAGTAGCTGGCTCTTTGCGGCCTTCGGCATGGTGGTAGCGACAATTGTCGAACCACAACAGATCGGGCTGGTGTTCAATGTGCTGCTGGCGCCGATGATCTTTTTCGGGTGCGCTTACTATCCGTGGGCGACGCTGCATGTCATTCCGTGGTTTCAGCGGGCCGTGCTCCTCAATCCACTGGTGTACGCCAACGAGGGTTTCCGTCTGGCGCTCACCCCACAAATGCCGCACATGTCACCTTGGTTGGTTTATGGCGGGCTGCTGGGCTTTTCGTTGCTGTTCACCTGGTTGGGTCTGCGAAAGTTTGCCGGGCGCGCCGTTGACTAAAGCGCTTTTTTGCGCGGTTTCTTGACACTTTCGGCACTTCTTCGCTGCGGGGGTTTGCTTGCGAAACCCGACTACCTTTTGTTATAGTCGCGAGCAGTCATCATCCGGAAAAATTGAAAGACTCGGCGATCCCAATGGGGGAATTGCCTCTACAAGAAAGGATCTTTTATGGGAAACGATCGTGACTATGGCGACAATATTTCGACGCGACTAACATATTTTCTGGTCGGCGCCGGAATTGGCGCAGTGCTGGCTTTGTTGTTCGCCCCGAAATCGGGCGAAGAACTGCGCAACGACATTGCTGACGCAACCCGCAAGGGCATCGACAAATCGAAAGAAGCCGCGCAGCAGTTGGGCGTGAAGGCGACGGAATACTACGATACTACGCGAGCCAAGGCAGGCGAGTATTACGAAACCGCACGTGAAACCGCGGGAGAGTATGTAGAAGCAACCCGCGAGAAAGCCACTGAACTTTACGATACGGCCACGACTAAAGCGGGCGAAGTTGTTACCAAAACTCGCGAGGTAGCGACGCGTCAGGCCGGTTCGATTACAGCCGCTGTCGAGGCAGGAAAGAAAGCCTACGTGGAAGAGAAGCGCAAGACTGAACTCTCCGGTCGCACCGAAGCGGCGCCGACTTACAAGCCTGAAAAGGCGATGTAACCAAAGCTGTACTTCGTGCTTTGATCTTTGGCCTTTGTTTTTCGTTCGACGGTGGTTCGCTCCAGTCGACGGACTTCTGAGGCAGCAAAGTACGAAGCACAAAGATCAAAGTTCGCGTTGCTTGACGATGAACGTACACGATCCACTATTTTGGCTGGTCATCATCACGGCGATCATAGCCTTGTCTTTCCTGATGATCGCCGCGGCGATGATCGCGATGGCCGTGTTTGTTAATCGCGCCGTCAAGTCAGTTAACCGACTGGAAGAGCGGCTTGAACCTTTGATGGCCCGGGCCACGGCGTTCAGCGAACAGGGCACCGCCATCGCGGTTCAGGGCCGGCAAATAGCCGAGCAGTTCAACGTGATGTCGGGACACCTGTCGACGGCCACGATGAACCTGGCTGAGTCCACGACGCTAATCAAAGAAGAGGTGCGCGGCATCATGGCGCTGGCGGACGAAACTACTGAGATGGCGCATGCGAAAGTTCATATGGTCAGCCGCGCGATCGACACGACGCATGAACGGGTGATGGACACCACTGAGTTCATACAGAGAAAAGTCATCGAGCCCGCCCGCGAATTGGCGGCAATTCTGGCCGGCTTGCGCCGCGGTCTGGAAGTCCTGGTAGCGCCGGCGCCGAGCCCAATTAACCGCAGTTACGGAGACGATGAGATGTTTATCGGCTGACGCGAAAACATCAAAGGCCCATCCAGGCCCGAACCATCGTCTCAAGCGAGAATGTGGTTCGGGCTTTTCTTTTGTTCACGTGGGTCTTGATCGGGCTAGCCCGTAGCTGAGACTTGTTTTGCGAACGCTCGCAAACGACGCAGGAGACGGATGAATAACTCGCTGCGCCCGCGTCAGCGGGCGGCAGAGTGTAGCCCCGGGCTCATGCCCGGGGTCCGCGATTTGAGTAGAGCCTTCAGCCCCGTAGCGGCGGCAGAAATCTGTCGCCCTCTTCGAGGGCTCGGGGATCTAAAGGGACCTCGATCCCCGGGCTCATGCCCGGGGCTACACTCTGCCGCCATCTTCGATGGCTGGTTGATTCCGATTTTGCCGCGTCACTGAATTTACTGTTACTATCAATTCTTTTGTAGAAGAACACGCTTATGTCTACTGAAGCACCGACACTCGAACTGAAAAAGACGATCAACCTGCCGCAGACAAAGTTCGGGCAGAAAGCGAACCTGCCGCAAACCGAACCGGCCCGCCTGAAGAAGTGGACCGAGATGGGTCTTTACGAACAGATTCGTCGCGCACGCGCGGGCGCCACAAAGTTCATCCTGCACGACGGGCCGCCCTACGCGAATGCAGATATTCACCTGGGCACCGCGCTCAATAAGATTCTGAAGGACTTCATCGTCAAATCCCGCACGATGATGGGCTTTGATGCGCCCTACGTGCCCGGCTATGACTGTCATGGCTTGCCGATCGAGTTACACGTAGAACGCAAACTTGGCGCAAAGAAAGCCACCATGCCGGTGCTCAGTATCCGTCGTGTCTGCCGCGAGTTTGCCGCCGATGCTTTGAAGCGACAGACTCGGGATTTTCAACGCCTCGGGATCTTAGGCGAGTGGGACAATCCCTACAGCACGATGTCGGATCATTACGAGGCCGAGACGGCGCGCCTGTTCGCGCGCTTTGTCGAACGCGGTTTTGTTTACAAAGGCGCGCGCCCCGTCTACTGGTGCATTCACGATCAGACCGCGCTGGCCGAAGCTGAAGTAGAGTACAACCAGCACACCAGCCCGTCGGTTTATGTAAAGTTCCCGCTGGGGAGCGACCCGGCACAGATCGATCCAGCTCTCGCCGGCCGCAAAGTGTTTGTAGTCATCTGGACGACGACGCCCTGGACGCTGCCTGCCAATCTCGGCATTGCCGTGCATCCTGATTACGATTATGTAGCGGTCGCAAGCGGAGATGAAGTCTTCATTGTGGCGGCTGAACTGATGGATGTTGTCGCCGCAAGGTGCAACTTCACCGCGCCAACAGTGCTGGCGCGTTTCCGCGGGGCCAAACTGGATCGACTGGAATGCCGGCATCCGTGGATTGATCGTCCATCGCTTCTGATGTTGGGCGAGCATGTCACGCTCGGCGGTGAAGCCGACGCGGAAACTGAACTCGATGTCAGCGAGGCCCGCGAAAAGAAAGCTACCGGAAAGGCCGGCACGGGCTGCGTCCACACCGCACCGGGTCACGGCCACGACGATTTTGTCCTCGGGAAAAGATACGGGCTGGAAATCTATTGCCCGGTCGATAACTCTGGACGGTTCATCCCTGAAGTCGAGCATTTTGCCGGCCTCAATGTCTTCGAAGCTAATCCGAAAATAGTTGAGTTCATGCGCGAGCGGGGCGTGCTCTTGTTTACTGAAAGCTACGACCATCGTTATCCGCACTGCTGGCGCTGTAAAAACCCGGTCATCTTTCGGGCTACGCCGCAATGGTTCATTGCTATGGATCGCTCGGGGCCGAGCGAACCTGTCGAGCAGGATGACGATGGTCGAGATCGATCCAACTTCACCAGCAATTTCACCGATGGAGAGATTCTGGACCACGCGACTTTGCGCGCGATGGCGCTGCGCGAAGTTGATAGCCGGGTGAAATGGATTCCCGCCTGGGGCCGCGAGCGCATGCGCAACATGGTCAAAGGCCGGCCCGACTGGTGTGTTTCTCGGCAGCGAGTCTGGGGCGTGCCGATTCCGGCGTTTTATTGTCAGCAGTGCAGCTATGTCGTCGCCGATCCGGCGGTGATCCGGCATGTCGCCGACATCTTTGAGAAAGAATCATCTGACGCGTGGTACAAGCGCGAAGCGAGCGAGCTTTTGCCCGAAGGTTTCAAGTGCGCGAAGTGCGGA
This sequence comes from Blastocatellia bacterium, assembly GCA_003168335.1. Taxonomy (GTDB): domain Bacteria; phylum Acidobacteriota; class Blastocatellia; order Pyrinomonadales; family Pyrinomonadaceae; genus UBA11740. Next base: position 220,950 of record PMSM01000006.1, read on the forward strand.
ACCGCGGACTTTACGAAAGAGACTGACATCCTCGACGTTTGGTTCGACAGCGGTTCGTCTTCGATCGCCGTGTTGGAGAATCGCGAGAACCTGCGCTGGCCGGCGGACGTCTACATCGAAGGCGGCGATCAATTTCGGGGCTGGTTCAATTCGTCGCTGATGGTGGGACTCGCGGTCCACAATCGCGCTCCCTATGAAACGGTGCTGTGTCACGGCTGGACTCTGGATGCGCAAGGCAGAGCGATGCACAAGTCGGCGGGTAATGCCGTCTCGCCGGATGAAGTGATCCCAAAGCTGGGCGCCGAAGTGCTGCGGCTCTGGTGCGCGTCGTCGGATTATTTTGAAGACATGCGTTGCTCTGAAGAGATTCTGCAGCGCGTTACCGACGGCTATCGCAAGCTGCGCAATACGGCGCGGTACGCACTGGGCAATCTCGACGGCTTTGACCCGGCGCGGGACGAGGTTCCGGAAGCTGAGCTGTTGGAGATCGACCGCTGGGCGCTCGGCGAACTTGATTCGGTAATCGCAAAGGTGCGGGCAGCTTATGAAGCTTACGAGTTTCACACGGTCTATCACACGCTCTACGATTTCTGTACGGTGACGCTGTCAGCTCGATACTTCGACATTCTGAAAGACCGCTTGTACACGTTTGCGCCGCGCAATCCGGCGCGTCGGGCGGCGCAGACCGCGCTCTACCGGATCGTGGACGCACTGGCGCGCATGCTCGCGACGCTTCTGGTTTTCACGGCGGACGAGATCTGGGAGAATCTGCCCGGCGATGGATCGCGCGCGGCCTCGGTCCATCTCACCGAACTCCCGACGGTCAGCGGCGAACGAAGCGAGGAACTGGCGGCGCGCTGGGATCAATTATTCAGTGTCCGCGAAGAAGTGATGCGAGCACTCGAAGACGCGCGGGTAGCAAAGCTGATCGGCGGCGCACTCGAGGCAGCCGTGGACATCACCGCGTCAGGAAAAACTTACGAACTGCTCACGAGCTATGGCGACGACCTGCGCTTCGTATTCATCGTTTCGCAAATTTCGTTGACGCCAGCGGAGACTGGTGAGGTGAGCATTAAGGTGCGCCGTGCTGACGGCCAGAAATGCGATCGTTGCTGGAATTATTCGACCCGTGTCGGCGAATCGACGCGCTATCCGACGGTGTGTGAACGTTGCGTTGCAGCGCTGGCCGAAATTGAGGCAACCTGACGGCTTTCGTTCTCAGTGCCGTTGGGCACCGAATGTTTATAGCTACCAGAGCCGCTTTTATTTATCGGAGCCCATTTATGGGCGACAGTATGGGCGACAGAAATGTTTCGCTCCTCCGGAGCTGGGATCATTTTGGGCATTGGGTTCCATAAATATTTCGCCGCTACGCGGCTGCTCGTTGCAACCAGGCGCGCTTATGAATCATTGGAATGACCGATAGCGAATCACAATCGTCTGCCAAAACTCGGGCGGCCTGGCGCCTCGGTTATCTCGTCGCGGCGCTGGGCATCTATCTGATGGACCAGTCGAGCAAGGCCTGGGCCGTGCGCCATTTGCGTTTTGGAGATCGCAGAATCATTAGCGGGATGGTCGACTTTGTTTACGCCGAGAATCCCGGGATCGCGTTTGGCCAGTTACAGGAAGGCGGCGCGTTCGGCCGCTGGTTTTTTGTGGTGCTGGCGGCAGCGGCCGCAGTGGCAGTGCTCGTTTACTTTGTGCGCACGTCGCGCACCGACGATCGAGTCCTCGGCGCCTGCGCCTTGTTGCTGGCCGGGATTTTGGGGAACCTGACGGATCGAGTGCGGCTGGGATTTGTAATCGATTTTATTTTGGTGCACGCGGGGCAATATCACTGGCCCACCTTCAATGTTGCGGACGCGAGTATTTGCGTGGGAGCGCTGTTGCTGGCATACGATCTAATTTTTGCGAGCCGGAAAGGAAAAGGGGATGCACTAGCCAACGAGCGAGTACCATCGGGCTCATGATGACTGCTTACTGCTCACTGCATACTGCCAACTGAATTCATGTATCCCATTCTCTTTCACATTCGTAACTTCCCCATTAACACCTACGGGGTGTTTCTCGCTCTCGCTTTTCTGGGCGCGATCTTCGTCACGGTGAAACTAGCCGGACGCGACGGATTGCCACGCGAGCGGATCTACGATCTTTGTCTCTGGCTGTTGCTGTCTTCACTGATCGGCTCAAAGCTTTTGATGTTCTTCACTGAGCCCGAATATCGTGAGCATCCGCTGCAGCTCTTCTCCCTGGATTTCCTGCGCTCAGGCGGAGTTTTTTATGGTGGACTGCTGGGGGCGCTGATCACCGGCTATTTCCTGATGCGACGATGGAAGTTGCCGTGGTGGAAAACCGCCGACGCCTGCGCGCCGGGCATCGCGCTGGGTAACGTACTGGGCCGGCAAGGCTGTTTCTCAGCCGGATGCTGCTGGGGCAAACCGACAAATCTGCCGTGGGGCATGCGCTTCACCGAGCTGGGCCACGAGGTCACTGGTGTTCCGCTCGGCGTAAAGCTGCATCCGACCCAACTCTACGAATCCTTCGCGATGCTGATCGTCTTCTTTTTTCTGCTCTGGCTGCACCGGCGAAAGAAGTTCAGTGGTCAGGTGATTCTGGCTTACGCGATGATTTACGCGACGGTGCGGTTCCTGATTGAGTTTGTGCGCGACGATCCGCGCGGAGACATCCTCGGGCTCACTACTTTGACCGGGCTTTCGACTTCACAACTGATCGGCATTGTGGTCGGCGTCGGCGCTTTGATTACTCTGATAGTTCGCTGGCGGCGAGCAAATGCGTCGGGACTCGGAGGCAAGGTGGCTTCAACGCCTGCTCAAGTTTGATGGGCTTAGCCTGAAGAAGGAATCCATAAGCGTCCGCGTAGCGGACAGCATGACAATAGCCCAGCGGATATCAGAGGCTGTGTCAAAACTCAGTCCTCCAGCGCCAAAGGCGCGAAATGTAATAGCCCAGGGCAACGCCCTGGGTAATCGCGCGTATGAGTCTTTCAAGCGCTGAAAGCGCGAAATGGCGACTACGTTCCCCGCAATGGCCAGCATTAAGGGCACCTTCGCTATCATTACGCGCCTTCAGCGCTTCCAAAATTTATTATGGCCCAACCCCCAGGGCGTTGCCCCTGGGCTATTACATTTCGCGCCTTTGGCGCTGGGACTCCGAGTTTTGACACGGGCTCTAAATCGGTGGGCTATTTTCAATCGTCCACTCACGCGGACTCAGCGTTATTTCTCGCACCAACTTGTCCTCAACTAGCTAACTCATCCAACTATTGCTAAGATGGCGAGCTTTTGATCCAGATGAAACTCCGCGTCCTATACCACGGTCACTGCTTTGACGGCGTCGCTTCGGCGGCGACGTTCACCCGGTTCTACCACGAACGAATCAATTCGGGCGCGGACATTCAGTACGGAGGCTTGCTGCACCGGCCGGGCAACATCCTCTTCGACAAAGAGATGTTCGACGGCGACGAGAACGCCATCGTCGATTTCAAATACTCGCCGTCTGAAAAATTGACCTGGTGGTTCGATCATCACCAATCGGCCTTTCTTACCCCGGAAGATGAAGCACACTTCCACGCTGACCATTCCGGCAAGAAGTTTCTTGACGCGACGCGCAAGTCATGCACGGAATTCATTGCCGATGTGGCCCGCACACAGTTCGGTTTCAATGACGAGCCGCTACGCGATTTGATTCACTGGGCGCATATCATCGACGGCGCGCTGTATGAGTCGCCCGCACAGTGCGTCGAATTGAAAGAGCCCGCCCTGCAGCTAATGCAGGTGATTGAGGCCGACCCCGACGAAGCTTTCGTCGAACAAATCATTCGCGACTTGACCCGGCGGGAACTGAATAACGTGGCCACCAGCGCAGAGGTAAGAGCGCGCTTTCAACCAATTCTGAAGCTGCATCTGGAAACGCTGGAAACGATTCGACGCAAAGCCACCTGTGAAAATGGCATAGTCCAATTCGATCTGGTGGACGAAGGCTACGAAGGCTTCAATAAATTCATTCCTTATTATTTATTTCCCGAAGCCACCTACACAGTCGCGCTCTCGCGCGCGCCCCAGCGAACTAAGATTTCGGTCGGGTCGAACCCCTGGGCCCCGCGTCCGCGCACGCATAACATCGCGACGCTATGCGAACGCTACGGCGGCGGCGGACACGCCGTGGTCGGCGCCATCTCTTTTGCTCCCGATGAAGTTGAAAAAGGACGAGCGGCGCTGCGTGAGATCGTCGCGGAACTATCGCAAGCCTAATTTAATTGGGAACCTGCGCGCCAGGGCGGTGTCTAAACCAGCAAGTTGCGAGGATCCCAGTGAAGCCGGCCTTACTTCTCTTAGTCCTAATCATGCTGTCGGATGGGTGCGAGTCTGCCGGACGGCAACGGTTCACTTCGCCGCCGGTGGCTCATCCACCGTCTGAGGTCGATGCCAAAGCCCCACGAAACTCCGTTACAGTGATCCATGTGTTCGTTGCTTTGTGCGACAACGTGAACCAGGGAATAGTTCCGGTGGCTCCGGCGCTGGGAAACGGCGACGATCCTCTCAGAAATCTTTACTGGGGTGCGGCGTTTGGAGTAAAAACCTTTTTCACTAAGAGCAAAGACTGGCGGCTCTTGCCTACTAAGACCCAGAGTAGTAAATCATCGTCCGTCGTGCTGGAGCGAAGCATCTTCAAGCGCCGTGACGCCGAGGTCTTCCTGGTAGCCGAAGCATATCGCGGCAGTTATATCCAGCAGGCAACGCAGGATTTTCTGGCGGCGGCTGCGGGCACTGCAGGTGAAACCGTCGACGTTTCTTCTGATGGGAAGACCGTCACGCTGCACCTGGGCGGCAGCGCCAATCTGATTGCCTATGTCGGCCATGACGGACTGATGGACTTTCACCTGACCTCGTTTCCAATAAAGCGCGACCAGGAACAGCGCGACGCGGTCATACTCGCCTGTGCCAGCAAGAGTTATTTTGCCGCAGCGCTGCGCGCGACTGGCGCCAAACCTTTGCTCTGGACTACTAATCTAATGGCCCCGGAGGCGTACGTCCTGTCGGCAGCGATTGAGGGTTGGCTGCGTAAGGAGACTGACGAGCAAATCAGACTCAGGGCCGCCAGCGCCTACAACCAGTATCAGCATTGTGGCCTGCAAAGCGCACAGAAGCTATTCGCCACCGGCTGGTAGGCCTCTACGCCTCCATCATTTTCCCCTTTTCATTACCATCGCCTCCTGTAGGCGTGCGATGCAGTCCGCGAAGCGGGGCAGTAGCCCGACCGTCAGGGAGGGCGTTTCCCCAACTCCAAATGAACACGGAGCCCTCCCTCACGGTCGGGCTACTGCCCCGTTGCGCCCCGCCCATTTGTCGTCTCTGCGCGTTGTATGATACAGAACAAACCGCAAGAAGGAGATTTGGCCAGCATAATGTCCGCCAACACCAACATCGAATCCGTCCAGCGCGAAGATCGCGTCTTTGAACCACCGCCAGAGTTCGCCGCCAAAGCCCACATTAAATCGATGGCCGAGCTGGAAGCGTTGCGCGCGGAAGCGACCTCTGATCCGGAGGGCTTTTGGGCGCGGCTGGCTGAGAGCGAGCTGCACTGGTTCAAAAAATGGGACACGGTCCTGAAGTGGGAACCGCCCCATGCCGAGTGGTTCGTCGGCGGCAAGACCAACATTTCTTACAACTGTCTCGATCGGCATCTGGGAACCTGGCGGCGAAACAAAGCGGCCCTGATTTGGGAAGGCGAGCCGGGCGACACGCGCACTCTTACTTATCAACAAATGCACACCGAAGTCTGTCGCTTCGCGAATGTCTTGAAACGCATCGGTGTGGAAAAAGGCGATCGCGTTGCGCTTTACCTGCCGTTGATTCCTGAGCTGGCCATCGCGATGCTCGCCTGCGCGCGCATCGGCGCAACTCATTCGGTAGTGTTCGGCGGGTTCTCGAGCACGGCGCTGGTCGATCGCATCAACGACGCGCAGTGCAAAGTTGTGGTCACCGCCGACGGCGGCTGGCGCCGCGGCAACGAAGTGAAACTGAAGCCCGCGGTTGACGAAGCGCTGAAGGAAACTCCTTCAGTGAAATCATGCATCGTCGTGCAACGCACCAAAAGCAAGATCCACATGGAGTCGGGCCGCGACCACTGGTGGCATGAATTGATTGAGACTGTAGATGCGAATTGCGCGGCCGAAGAACTCGACAGCGAACAGCCGCTCTTCATTCTTTACACGTCCGGCACTACCGGGAAACCGAAAGGCATCCTGCACACGACCGGCGGTTACCTGCTGCAAGCTCATCTGACCACGAAATGGATCTTCGATATCAAGGACGAAGACATTTACTGGTGTACGGCGGACATCGGCTGGGTCACCGGGCACAGCTATGTCGTTTACGGTCCGCTGTCGAATGGAGCGACTGCTTTGATGTACGAAGGCGCGCCCAACTGGCCCGAGCCGGATCGATTCTGGGACATCATCGAACGTCACCGGGTCAACATTCTCTACACCGCGCCAACGGCGATTCGCGCTTTCATCAAGTGGGGCGAGCAATGGCCACTGAAGCATGACCTTTCCAGCCTGCGCTTGCTTGGCACGGTAGGCGAGCCGATCAATCCCGAGGCCTGGATGTGGTATCACCGCATAATAGGCCGTGAGCGTTGCCCCATCGTCGACACCTGGTGGCAGACTGAGACGGGCGCCATCATGATCACGCCGTTACCCGGCGCGACACCGACCAAGCCAGGTTCAGCCACCAAACCGTTTCCCGGAATTGAAGCCGACGTGATGACGCGCGACGGCAAACCCGTCGGGGCCAATGAAGGTGGATACCTTGTCATTAAGAAACCGTGGCCGGCGATGCTGCGCACAATTTACGGTGACGACGAACGCTATCGAGAGCAGTACTGGTCGCAGATCGATGGGGTGTATTTCGCCGGCGACGGCGCGCGCAAAGATCGGGACGGTTACTTCTGGATCATGGGCCGGATCGATGACGTGATAAATGTCGCCGGACACCGGCTGGGCACGGCTGAGATTGAAAGCGCGCTGGTTTCGCATGAGGCCGTAGCCGAAGCTGCGATAGTCGCGAAGCCCGATGATTTGAAAGGCTCAGCCATCGTTGCTTTCGTCACCCTCGAAGGCGGGCGGGTGCCGACTGATGAACTGAAGGAAGAGCTGCGCAAACACGTCACGAAAGAGATCGGGGCCCTGGCCAGACCTGACGAAATTCGCTTTGCCGATGCTTTGCCAAAAACCCGCTCGGGCAAAATCATGCGTCGCTTGTTGCGTGAGATCGCGACCAGCGGCTCGGTGGCCGGTGACGTCACAACCCTGGAAGATTTTTCCGTCCTGGAAAAGCTGAGGACCGAAGAGGAGTAGCTTGCAGCCTCGGTGTTAGCGGCACTTGTTGCTGGGAACGCGGGCGCCCGCGCTCTTAGTAATAGCTAGTCTGACATCTCAAGACTGAACCAATCCCTCTCTTTCTGAAGCTCGGACCTGTCCTGGCCACAGCGAGGACGCAAGCCGACAGCCTTGCGCTACGCAGACCCCTCTGCAAATCGCCCGTTTCCCTGTATCATACGCAGCGGTTGCCTCTAACCATCTGCTGACGAAAGAGGAGTTAAAGTCTAATGCCCCAGAGCCCTGTGATTGAAAATCGTTCCGGCCAGCGCTATGTCGCTGCTTTTCCGATCCGTGCTGAGTGGGACACAAATGATGGTGTCCACATCGTCGCCGAAGGCGAGACGGATAACGTCGGCCCCGAGGGGACGCTGATTCATCTCCAGCGCGACTTGCCGCCGGTCGGAGGCCGAGTTAATTTGCTGGTGCTCGGCGACGACGGTGAGAAACTGCGTGTGATTGCCGAAGTGCTCCGGATTGAACGCAACCCCAGCCATCCTCAGGCGGCCCTGCAAGTACTCGGCGAAACAGCTGAATGGCGCGGCCTGGTCTGGGAGGAAGCCGCGATCAAGATGTCCCAGTCCGACGATGACTATGACGAGGATGATTTTTAAGTGATCCTGATAGATCGCTCACTATCAAACGATCTGACTTCATGACGCCCGACAGTCAAAATTCCACAGCAAGAGACGATGCTCAAGCGTCCGGGGTGCAAACCCGAGTAGTGCTGCGCATTGTGGTTATCATTGTGGTTATCGTGCTCGCTGTCCTCGCGTTCCTGTGGGTGATCTATAGGCTCACCACTGTCCTGCTCCTCGTAGTCCTTTCAGTTTTCTTTGCCTACCTGGTGGCGCCGCTGGTCGATCTGGTCCAGCGACCGGTTCGTATCGGCAAGCGAGAACGAGTTATGCCACGCGGGCTGGCGATTGCGATCGTCTACGTGGTGCTATTCAGCGGAGTCGGGCTGGCGATTTATTTTCTGTTGCCCCAATTTGGTGATCAGTTCCCCGAGTTTAAGCGCCAGGCGACCGCTTACTACAAGAACATCACCGACGCGTCCGACCGGCTCAATCAGTATTTCATGCAGCATCGCATGCCCGAAGGCGTCGTCAAAGCGATTAATAACACTGTCCTCGGGGTGATCGCGAAAGGCGGCGAACTCGCCAGCACAGCCTTCGAACGAATGCTGGGCTGGATCATCTTCATTCCCTGGTTAGTGCTGATTCCGATTCTGAGTTTTTTCTTTCTGAAGGATGCCGACAGTTTTCGCCGCTCAGTACTGGCGATGCTGCCGCGCGGCCGCTTGCGTTGGCGCGGGGACGAGCTCTTTCAAGACATAAACAGCACGCTGGCGGCTTACATCCGCGCGCAATTGACGGCCTGTCTTCTCGTCGGCGCGATTTGCAGCGTCGGCTTCGCGCTGCTCGGTCTGCCCAGCCCGCTGGTACTCGGACTGATTGCCGGCATGCTGGAGTTCGTGCCTTTGGTCGGTCCGCTGGTAGTGGCCATTCTGGCCGTGTTGCTGGCGCTGTTGCATTCAGGTTACGCCGTGGCGTTCGCGATCCTGGTGTTCCTCGGCGTGCTGCGGATCATCGAGGACTATGTGATTTATCCGCGCCTTATCGGCCAGGGAATCCACTTACATCCGCTGGCGGTTATTCTGGCAATCCTGGCTGGAGCCGAAATCGCCGGCGTCGCGGGAATCTTCCTGGCGATCCCGGTGATCGCGATTCTGACCGTCACCTATCGCAACTGGCTGGAGCATCGTGGGAGCGAAACGATCGCTGAGGTGCTGGAAGAAGCGGTCATCGAATCAGCAGTCGAAGCCACCGAAGAATCAGTTCACCCCACCGCCAGCACTACTGCCGAAGAGATGGCCCGCGCGCGCCCTGACTTGCTCACCGGAGAGCTGAAGCTGCCGAAAATTGACTGAGGGCCCGCGTATTTGAGAGATTTCCTTGCCTCTTAAGAACGATCCACGAAGACACACGAAGAGGAGCTAGTTTTAGTTCGCGTTGTTTCGTGTGATTTGTGGATCGCCCTTGTCCAGGAGGAAGAGAGTACCAAACCAGATTAGGACACAACCAGCGCCAAGTATTAACTTGCGACTCTCTTTTCCATCAACTCGATAAATCTCTGAAAGTGATGTTCAGCATCGTGCGGGCCGGGTGCGGCTTCTGGGTGGTATTGAACTGAGATGATTGGCAGCGTCGTGTGGCGCATGCCCTCGACGCATTGGTCGTTGAGATTGACGTGCGTGACTTCGACTTCGGGTGGGAGGCTGTCGGCCTGCACCGCAAAGCCGTGATTGTGTGCAGTGATCTCGACGCGGCCGTCGCGAAGATCCTTGACCGGTTGATTGCCGCCGCGATGACCAAACACGAGCTTGAAAGTCTGGCCGCCAAACGCGCGGCCCAACAGTTGATGACCAAAGCAAATACCGAACGTCGGCACGCCTGACTGCGCTACCTGCTTTACTTCTTCGACTTCTTTCGTCATCGATGCCGGATCGCCCGGACCGTTTGAGAGAAAAACACCATCGGGCTTCATGGCAAATACTTCTGACGCCGGCGTCGACGCGGGCACGACGGTGATACGGCAACCCGCCTGCGACAGCTCGCGTAAGCTATTCGTTTTCACGCCAAAGTCGTAGCAGACGACGTGAAAACGTTCCGCGCCGGCCGCGGCAAATTGATAAGCGCGCTTTGTAGTCACGACGCTGGCCAATTCGCGATTCTCCATCGGCGGCGAGTTGCGCGCTTTCTCAATCACGCTGTCAGCATCCGTATCGATGGTTGAGAGACAGGCACGCATTGCGCCCTTGTCGCGGATGTGGCGAACCAAAGCGCGCGTGTCGATGTGATCGACGCCCGGGATGTTCCAACGCTTCAAATAATCGTCGAGCGTCTCTTCGGAGCGCCAGCTCGAGGCTATGCGGCTGAATTCGCGGACGACAAAGCCTTCGACCCAGGGCCTGGCCGATTCAGGATCTTCGCTGTTGACTCCATAGTTGCCAATCAATGGATAGGTCATGCACACGATTTGACCCGCGTAGGAAGGATCGGTAAGAACTTCCTGATAACCGGTCATCGAAGTGTTAAAGACCATCTCGCCAGTGCTCTCGCCGGCAGCACCCCACGACCGCCCGCGCCACACGCGTCCGTCTTCGAGAGCAAGGATTGCAGATTTCGATTCCATAATTACGACTGCTTAAGTGACGAGAAGTATAGCGTGAGCTATTCCTGATTGCGACCGGGAAGCAGTAAGACCGAACGAGTGGGTTAGCCCGCCCCCTCGGGGCGCACTCACGCAGGCAGTAGGAGGATGGCAGAAATTAATTGGTCTTCGTTGATGCACTCTTCAACACTATCGTTTTGATTATCCGCGTAAAGCTTTCATAGAACTCTATTGCATGTTGGTTACCCACAGATATCATCCGGCGTCGAACCATGCGAACTAGCGGCAAGTCCTCAGCAGTCATCGTGGCCACAACGTCCCTTTCGCCGTCAGGAACTTTGGCGACTAAATCAAGGAATGGGTCGGGATTGCCATTCAACCAGGCATTGAAGGCGTCCAGGAACTCCTTCCGGCTGGTCTTGGGTATAGATCGTGGTTGGAATAGATTGGGATGATCCAACTCATCGCGAATAATATTCCTGGCCTTTGCAGAGAAGCTCGAAACGTCAAGTTGCTTCAAAGAGCTCAGCGACTCACGAGTATTCTCATTTAGTAGTATTGCCAAAGCCGCTTCACGACCTGGATGATTTGATTGACTAATGACTCTCAGCAGAGCCGGCGTGGCCTGAGTTTCGTCCATGCTGCCAAAAATAAAGAGGGCCCCGGCAGCAACGTTGACCTCATACCCGCCATGTTCGGGCAGGAAGTATCGAGCCCTGGGATATGCCAACCAGCGTTCTCCGGCTGCTGATACATCGAAGCCCTCGACGCCGCGCCGCGCCAGAGTCGCAACCCAAAGGCGAAGGTCGACGTCCTCGAGGTTGCTGGCAGCATAGCTTTTGATCTGAAGCTCCTTTGCGGTGCGGGAATCATCGAGTGAGACCAGGAGGTTACTACCGTCGAAGCGGAACCATGCATCTGCTTTCGGATCCTCGAGCGCCCGCCGCAAACAGACTAGTAACCCCGTGGGATTTCCTTTGACACCTTCCCAAACCTTATCCATCGCCGCGCTTTTCCTGTTGCGCTCTGCTTCATTAGCCAGAAGTGCGGGGCGAAAGTTGTAAGTCGAATCGATCGTTTGCTGAAACTCGCTACAAGTATCCTTATCCTGAGCATGGACGAGGGAAGATACCGCACTGAGAAAAGCGATACCGAGAAGGAGCCGTGGTACCAGCGAGATGTTTGCAATCTTCATTGATAATCCTCGCACGGCAACTCTGGAAATCACCCACCAAGATTTATTTTGAATCCGCTTCCTCCGCTGCCTTGTGTCGGGAAGAATGGCTTGAGCAGTCCCGCCAGCGCCGCGAGGTTGCGCGTCTGAATCAACAACTCACCCGGGCCGGTGAATTCGGCGACGATGCCTTCGCCGCTGACCATGCTGCGAAAGAAACCCGCGGCAGCTTTTCTTAAAGTGTACTGCGTCGTTCCTTCCCAGGCGACCAGGTGTCCGGTATCGACAACGTAACGTTCGCCGGCTTGCAGGGTCTTGCGGTGAATCGCGCCGAACGAAGAAACCAGGAGCAGTCCCTGACCCTGGACCATCAAAACAAACAATCCTTCGCCGGCAAAGAAGGATTTCGCGCCGCCCCACTTTGTGTCCACCGTCAGGCTGGCATCGCCGGCGAGATAAGAACTGGACTGCACGAAGAACGATTGGTTGTTCAGCTCAATGGCCGCGATGTCGCCGGGCGCTCCGGGCGCCAGCGTCACTTCGCCGGGGCCTCCGTGGGCGGTGAACGTCGAAACAAATGCCGACTCGCCTCCGGCGGCGCGTTTCAGCGCGCCGAACAATCCGCCTTTCATCTGTGACTGCAACTCGATGTTGGCCGACATCGAAACCATCGCGCCGGCTTCAGCCATGATTGATTGTTCAGCTTGCAGCGTCAGCACCGCGAGCGAAAAAGCAGGTTGATGCAGAATCTCGTATTTGTAGCCGCGCCCGGTTCCCTGACCATCGGTATCGAGATTGATTGAGTGGGGCGAAGCCGGCCCCTGACTTGAATCCACTCGCGTGCCGCAGCGGCCGCAAAAAGTTCCACCCTCAGCGATCTGGTTACCACAGGAAGGACAGTTCATTGAATTCCCCTTAGCGTTGTCGGACAAACTTCAGGAAGCTCTGATCAAGCTTCTTCGACGCGTAGCGCCGGCATGAATTTAGCCCGGCCTTTCAAGGCCGGGCAGGTAAACGACGTGTTAGCGTCGCGTCGCGACGCCTGAAGCCAGGAACTGAATTCAATCGTCGCTACGCGACGAGCACAAATAATAACCTGATCCCGGCGTTAAAACGCCGGGCTAAATTCATACCGACGCTACGCGTCGAAGAAACTTGATCCAAGTTTCCTTCAGTGCCGTGGAACTGTGATTGGCTTCGGGAGCAACCACTGCTAGAGCCGAGATGCACCTAATGCCTGCCGCTGACGGCCTCGCGCCGGCCCTTCAGAAACTGCTGCGCCTCGTTCAACCAGCGCTTCTCAGTACGGTACTTATAAGCGGGCGCAGTCTTGACTGCTTCGATGCAGGCCTGCATCGAGCTGGCAGCTTCCTGGTTGTCACCGAGCCCGGCGTGCGCCCGGCCGATTAGATACAAACCTTCAGGGTCGTTCGGACGGTGATCGAGGAATTTCTCCAGCAAGTTGCGCGCGTCGCTGTACTGTCCGGCGGCAATGTAGGTCGAGCCTATTTCGCGCCAGATCTCCTGCTGCGCATGAGATTGATCGCGTTGCACGACCTGTTCGAAATGGCCGATGGCCTCAGCCAGGCGACCCTGGGCCCGGGCGATGCGGCCCAACTGATAGTGTGCATCCAGCTCTTCCGGATCGATATCGATCGCGCGTTGAAAACGCTCGCGCGCCAGATCCAGTTCGCCTCGCTGTTGATGTATCAAACCAAGATTGTAATGCGCCGATGAGTCACGCGGATTGATCGTGGCCGCTTCCAGGTTCTGCTTGAATACCGCCCGCGCGCGCTGGTTGCCGACAAACTCCGTGAAATAACCGCGCAACAGAAAGAAAAGCATCAGCAGCAGAAATGGCGATGCCAGCAGGGTGTGAAACAGTGGGAACCAAATCGGAGACAGCAGCAGAGCAGCGCCGTCTCCCAACCCTGCAATCGTCGTCGCGCGCAGAAATGAAGCCCGGAACACTTCGCGGACCGCCACCACTGAACCAATCGTGAACAGAAACATTCTGGCCATGAAAAAAATAGTTTGAGAAAGGGCGGCCGGATCATTGAGCGACTCTTTCATCTTCGCCAGAACTTCTCCGGCGACCCCCATCGAGCGCCAGGTTTCCAGCGTTTGTGGGGCCTGCCGAATCATGCTGGCGACGTATGCAGCTTGAATCCCGCTGAAATGAAAGAACAACGCGATCAGAATCGTGGCCAGGTTGGTACCGACCAAAACATAGAACATCACGGAAGCAAACGATGCGTATTCCTGTCGCACAACGATCCCAAAACTGCCGCGGCGTTCGAACGTGTTGGCGAGCAGAGTGAGGATTGGCACAAACACCAGGGCGATCGGAAGCAACGATGCCCCGGCCTGAAAGAGAGTCCCCGCTACCAAAGCCGGTCGCGCGAAGAGCGTGCTATTACCCGCCAGCCATTGGGTAGCTAAGACGTAAACTACCTGCGACACGTACGCACACAGGATCGCCGGCAACAGCGCCCCACGATCACGCACTTCGCGTACTCCGCGGAGCGGTGCGTAAAAGATCATTCCCACAAGTCGCAGATAGTCACTCATTGATCGTCACTCATTGAAGGAGCACTTGGGAGCGCCGACATCCGAGGTCGGGCTACTACCCCGGACTACCGATCATCCGGATCGGGCGGGTTCACCGCATCGCGCCGGTAAGTCGCGCCGGGCGGAACCGCGGTGTTATGCGTGTCTTTGGTCATCACGGTAGCCACGCCCAGCGGCCAATAGCGAAACAGCGCCTTACCATAGACATATTTCTTCGGCACCAGTCCCCAGATACGCGAGTCGCTCGAGTTGTCACGATTGTCACCCATCACAAAGTAGTATCCGGGCTTTACGTAAATGGGCGGCTTAAGAGAGGGGTGCATATTCAAAGTCGGATCCAGATACGTCTCGTCCAACGCGCGGCCATTGACATTGACGTGGCCATCGCGCAGTTCGACCGTATCTCCCGGCAAACCGATCACCCGCTTGATATAACTTTTTGAAGGGTCTTCGGGAAACCAGAACACGATAATGTCGCCGCGATAGACCTTTGGCGCCCAGCCATAGTCATCGTAATAGATCAACTTGTTGACAAAGATGCGCTCGCCATCATGAAGGTACGGCAGCATGGACGTGCCTTCGACCTTGACGGGCTGGACGATGAATACCATCACCAGAGTCAGCACCATCAGCGCAAAAACAAGGTCACGGATCAGCAGACGCGATTCCTGCCACAGGTGTTTTCGCGCCGCATCCCGGGGCCGCTGGATCTGGATGTCTTTATCATCATCCGGATGGACGGTGCCGAATGGGGGTGGCTGGCTAGATTGCTTACCAAACATGCTATTCGTAGGACGGCTAAGACAATAGACGGCGGGTTGATAAAAAGCGCTCAACAACAATCGTGCTCGTCCGTCATAAATCCTGATCGAGGTTATCTGTCGTTTGCTTGCATTGTCAACCGATCTGATGATGCTGGTTCCCACTTTCGGTTGCCCAAAGCTTGACAGTTATTGGCGCGGCTCTCTATCATCCCCACACGTCGGCAGATAGAATCTTCCAACCGAATAAATCAGCGATCGATCGCCAAAAACCGGAGGTTCAAATTCGTGATTAAGCTCGACATCATCAACCGCCTTGCCGATCAAACCGGCATCCCCAAGTTGAAAGCTGAACAAGCTGTAGACGCGCTGTTTCATTCGATGAAGGATGCGCTGTCCCGGGGCGACCGCATCGAACTGCGCGGCTTTGGTGTCTTTATCGTCAAACCGCGCAAGCGCGGCGTCGGTCGCAACCCGCGCACTGGCGAAGAAGTCGCAATTCCTTCGGGTAAGACGATTCGGTTCAAACCGGGTAAGGAACTGCAGGCTCACGACGGCGAAGTAGTAGCACCGTGATCCAACTCAAGAGCAGGCTGAGACTGATTGGCTGGTCAAAGCCGGGAGCGGCAAAATGCTTGTAGCCTCCAGCTTGAGTGATTGTCCGAGTTCCGCTAGGAGCGAAGTGTTTTGACAGTCACCCATTAATGGGCGCAAAGAAGGGAACGAAATACTCAGTACTGCTATAAACATCCCGTCCCTGCGGCACTAACAACCATTGCCAACTCGACCTTAACTTCCGGCAACGCTTCATGTCCCAACCATCCGAGACGATTACTCCGATCGCCGATATGTCCGCGATCGCGCCGCGCAGCGCCGCCAGGCCAACCGCCCGCCAGTGGCTCTTGCACCTGGCTTTGTTTGTCGCCACGGCCTTCACGACAACCATTTCAGGAATTGTGTGGCTGGCCGGTTCGGAGATCGACACAGGTGGCGATTCCCCGGCCCAGACTGGCGGTGTGGCCGGCTCTGTGCTCCTGCTCCCCTGGTACTACTTCAGGGGCATCGGCGAACTCGCCTGGCAGGCGCTCACTCATCCGGCCCTGCTGGCGCCGGGACTCAAGTTTTCGGTTTCCCTGCTGGCAATCCTGACCGCGCATGAATTCGGACATTACTTTCTTTGTCGCTACTACGGCGTCGATGCGACGTTGCCGTTCTTCATTCCGCAACCGCCCGGATTGTTGCCGGGCACGTTTGGCGCATTCATCAAGATGAAGTCGCCCGTGCCCTCGCGCCGGGCTTTGTTCGACATTGGATTGGCAGGTCCCCTGGCAGGATTCGCGGTCATCATTCCGGTTGCTCTTGCCGGAGTGCTGACGCTGCAACATGTAAACATTCCAGTCGGCGCATCGGGCGGAATCACCTTCAACGATCCGTTGCTGTTTCGTTTGATCGCACGCGCATTCAAGATCGATCTGGACAACTCTGCCGCGAATTCCTTTTACCTCGCCGCCTGGGTTGGCTTGCTCGTCACGGCTTTGAATCTAATGCCGGTGGGTCAGCTCGACGGCGGGCATGGAACGTTCGCGGCCTTCGGAAAGATTGCTCATCACTGGATTGGACGCATGGCCTTTGTAACGATGGTCGCGCTCTCAGTTTTGGGTTGGTTGTGGCATGGGAGCCCCAGCGGGTTTCTCTACGTAGTACTACTGGCGGTGATGTTGCGCGTCCATCATCCACAGCCCGAGCAGATGGAGCCGCTGGGCCCGATGCGCGTCGCCGTCGGGATCATCACGCTGATTGTCTTTGCACTTTGCTTTCTGCCGTTTCCGATTACGATTACGTGAACTACCTCGCGTGTCGCCCGACTATTTGCGACCAGCTTTGCGCTTTCGACTCCAGTACCACCACTGACACTGTTCGACCGGCAATTGCGGGTTCTTTGCCTGCGCCACAGCGGCCGTAAAGACATCGAGGCAGCAGATGTCCTGCGGCTGTTTTTTCAGCCGGCAGAGATCCCGGTACATCCGCCGCGGATTCTTTCGTGCCAGCTGCGCCACGCTGCGAATTCGCAGGAGTTTTAGATCTCGCAGCATGGCCGGGCCAATCGACACGAGGTCCTGTAAGCATCGCTCTTCGGTTTGCATTCAGGCCTCCGTTAGCGCTGCGGCAACTGCGAGAAGATCACAAAGTGCCCGCCTGGTTCCTTGGCGACGATCTCCTTTGAGCCATAGAACGTGTCGTGTACCGGCTGGACAATTTCGGCTCCCTGCAAAGATTCCGCGACTGCGTTGATGTCCGCTACTTCCATGAACAGAAAGCTCGGCCCCTGCTCCACGGCCTGGGCCAATGGACTGGCGGGGTCCGCTTTCATGCCCGAATAAGTTTGATACATTACTTCGACCGAGCCGTTTTCCAGCGCGATAAAGCCGAGGTGGTCGCCTTCGGAAACTTCGATTGTTTTCTTGAAGCCAAAGCGTTCGGTCCAGAATTTCAGACTGGGTTCGACGCTTTTCACGTGTAGTACCGGGGTTGATTTGCTAATCATCGCTATCCTCTCTCGACCCGTATGGGCCGCCGTAAACGCCGTCCAGGTCGCCAGCGCCAATCCAACGGCGGCCGCGACGGCAAAGATCGTCCTTAGTTTCATGGCTAACAAGCTCTTCTTTCTTGGATTATTCTGGCTAGTCTTAATTAGACTAGTGGTATGATAGACAGCATGAAGAGGCCTGTCAAGAAGAAAATTGCGGCAAAACAAAATGAGGGTGCGCGATCCGGAGGCCTGCGACTGACGACTCCGGACCTCGTAATCTTGAGCCTGCTGGCTGAACGTCCCATGCACGGCTATGAAGTAAACGCCACGCTCGAGAATCGGAAGATTCGCGATTGGGCCGCCGTCTCTCGCCCGCAGATTTATTATTCGCTGGACAAGCTTACTGGCCTTGGCTTGATTCGCGCCATTGCGGAGGATTCGCCTTCCGCCGGACCGGAGCGCCGCGTGCTCCAGACCACTGAGCAGGGCCGCCAGCGTCTGGCTGACGCGCTCGAGGGCGCGCACTGGACCCGCAGTCGCGTGCATCAGCCATTCCTGACCTGGCTGGCGCTGTCCTGGCAGGCGCGACCACGGGCCTTTCAAAAGCAGCTTGAGCAGCGCCGGCATTTTTTGGAGAGACAGTTGGCGGAAGAACAGGCCACCTTGAAGGACGTGTTAAAAGAAGTCGGGCATCCTTACCACGAGGCCGTCTGGATGCTCAAATTGGTGATTGCGCAGATGGAGTTGGAATTGAAATGGCTGGATCGGATCGATCGCGAAACTTCGAAGCGCGCGCCGGCGCGAAAACCGCACTACTGATCGACTATTACGCCGCCGGCAGCAGCCCCTTAATCTCCCTTACCACGCGATTCACTTCTTCCTGATCCGCCAGCGCGATCATGAAGAACTTGTAACCCTGATGAAAACAAATCACGCCGTTGGCAAACAGCCACACGCCGTCGAGGAAGGGATTGCCGCCGAGCAGCCAGCTTATCGGCGCGCCGGTGATGCCGGCCGGATTGACGATCTGCGCGAACATCACCGCGCCCGCGGCGCAACTGAACGCGCCCAGCAAAGGCGCGCCGACGTACTTCGCCATCTTGCGTTGAAATTCAACTCGCTCGCGCTCGGCTTCGTCTAATTCACCGGCCGCGATGCGCGCTTCCTGCTTTTTCAGGTACTCGTCGAATTTCTCACTAGCTTTTTTCAAACCCCAGACGGGCAGCGCGGAATGCGTCAGCCAGTGCGGATGCGAACCCAGCAGCACCGCGTCGAGCCCGGGGAATGCGGCGCCCATGCGTACGCCCAGAATTAATGAGAAAGAAACGGCGGCGGCCTTGCCGGGGTTCTCTTTGACCCAATCTTTCGCTTTCATGATCCCGGCGGTTGCGGCCGCGGTAGCGCGCGTCACCCGCACGCCCTTGCCGGCGAAGTTCGTCGCGGTCGTCGCATAGCCAACGGCGTCGTCAAAAACTTTCTCGGCCTTCTTGCCGGCAGGTCCGGCCGCATCGCGAATAATCTTGCCGGCATCTTTAGCTCGCCGCTTGGCTTCATCGACGGCGCGCCCGGCCGTCTCGCGCAGATTCGTTTCGTCGGCAAAGCGTCCGGCCTCAGTCCGCAGTTGTTCGGCGCCGTCGGCAATCGTCTGCGCGCCTCGACGCGCGGCATCGCCGGCCACGCGCGCGGTGTCTTCAACGATCCCGGTCACGTTGAGCTTCTCGTCCAGCTCGCGCGCTTTGCGTTTGGCCGCGCGATGCAGGTCGTCAAATTTCTCTTTATAGTCAGCCATGCTGGTGAACTCCCCAGCTATTCTACGCCATGAAGCGCGGCGGAGTTCAGGAATAGTTTCGTCATAGCCGGCGGGGCCGTCTGGCGCCTGGGGAGCCCCATTTGTGGAGTGCGCCGGCAGAGCGAAGCGGCGACCTTGTGTCCGAAAAACTTTAGTCTGTCGCGCCAACCTAAGTAAACCGCAAGCCTAGCGACAAACTGAAGTTTGGCGGACATCAAAATCGGCGTCGCGCTACGCTGGCCGCCCGCACTCCAAATTTGTTTTCTCTCCCAGCCTTTACTTTTCGCTTCTTCCTTCTTACTTTTGCCTTATGCTGAAATGTCCCACGTGTGACAAAGCGGTTGAATGGCAGGACAATCCCTGGCGTCCGTTTTGTTCAGAGCGATGCAAGCTGATCGACTTCGGCCGGTGGGCCAACGAGGAATATCGGGTGCCGGGACAGAACAGTAGTCCCGCCGAAGGCGATGAACTACCGACAGTCGATAAAGCGAATGTCGAAGACGACGGAGAGTCTGTGGGTGGTGAGCTGTAGATCGTGAACCGAAGATTCAAGTCTGCCGTCGCGCTGATGACGCTGATGCTCTGGTCGGCCCTGGTTTTTAGTGCCTGCACCAGGGCGCCTGTGGGGCCAGTCGGGGCGCTCGCGCCTGGCGGTTGGACACTTGATAACAATCAGCGCGCAAAGCTTTCCGACTACAAGGGAAAAGTTGTGGTGCTGGATTTTTATGCGACCTGGTGCGAACCTTGCCGGGCAGAGACGCCTCGTCTCGTTGAATTGCAGCGACAATATACCGCGCAGGGTTTGCAAGTCATCGGATTGAATGTCGGCGGCGAAGAGGATCGCGAACAGGTTCCGAACTATGCGAAGCAGTTTGGGATTCAGTATCCACTGGCGTTTCCCGACGACGAATTGGCCGATGGTTACCTGGGCGACAATCAGAACATTCCGCAGGCTTTGGTTTTCGATCGCCACGGAACCATGGTTAAGCGTTTCGTAGGTTACAGTGAAAGCTCGGGAGCTGAACTTGAGCGGGTCGTTAAAGCATCGCTCTCACAATGAGACCAGCATGATTCGTGAAAAACTGATCGAGAAAAGCATTGGCGACAATAAAAAGTTTCGCTGGCGCAGCCATGAGATCTCGCGCATCGAGGGCTTGAGCGATGCGGTCTTTGCCTTTGCGGTGACGCTGCTGGTCGTCTCACTGGAAGTGCCCCGGACGTTCGGCGAGTTGATGTATGCGATGCGTGGTTTCGGCGCTTTCGCGATTTCCTTCACCTTGCTCTTTATCGTCTGGTTCAATCAATACAAGTTCTTCCGGCGTTACGGCTTGCAGGATAACGTCACAGTGCTGCTCAACGGTGTCTTGCTGTTTGTCGTCCTCTTTTACGTCTATCCGTTAAAGTTTGTCTTCACCTTGATGGTCAACAATTTCACCGGAGGCGATGGTTCCCTCAGACTTCCCAACGGCGCCATCGAGCACATGGTTGAGAACCGTGATCAAATAGCGGTTCTGATGATTATTTTCGGCGCCGGCTACATTGCGGTATTCGGAGTCTTCGTGCTGCTTTACTGGCGCGCCTATCGCCAGCGCTCGGTACTTGCTCTGAACGAGCTGGAGGTCTTTGACACTCGTGAGGACATTCAGGAGAGCGCGCTAAACGTGGGCATTGGAACACTCTCGGTCATCTTTGCCACGCTGGGAGGCAGGTTTGCCGGCGTGTCAGGAATGACTTACATGCTCTGCCCGATTGTGCTAACGCTGCACGGAACAATTATGGGCAAGCGAAGAAGGAGAATTGAAGATCGATTTGGCCCGCGCGAAAAGTCCGTTCCGGAGGCTGAAATGCCATGACCGTGCACGTCGAGTTCTGGCCCACTCTCGCCGTCATCGTCGTAATGCTGTCGTGGTTCGCGTTCGTCGTCGTATTCGTGGTGTTTCTAGCGCGCCAGAAGGCGCCCTCTGCGCCTGACCGCAAGCGCGCCCGCACCTCGATCGTCGGCATTGCCCTGCAAGGCATCAGTTACGCAATCGTCTGGACGTTTCGCCGCGCACCGTTTACTCCGATCGTTTCGTCCCGCAAGACTGTAGAAATCGCCACGGCCCTCGTAACGATGGCCCTCGCTATTGGATCAGTTTGGTTCGTCTCCGCGGCGGTCCGTACCCTGGGCAAGCAATGGAGTTTGGCCGCGCGGGTGTTGGAAGGACATAAATTAATCACAGCAGGGCCTTATGGTATCGTGCGGAATCCGATTTACACAGGAATGTTCGGGATGCTGCTGGCGACCGGGCTGGCGATCAGCCATTGGATCGGACTGGTGATAGCCATAGCCGTATACGCCGTCGGCACGGTGATTCGCGTGCACAGTGAAGAGAAGCTTTTGCGCGGTGCGTTTGGCGAGGAATTCGAAGCCTATGCTCGCAAGGTGCCCGCGGTCGTGCCTTTCCTTTTTTGAGAGACCATTTTGAAAAGAGCAAAAATACTAGCCACCATCGGTCCGGCTTCGCGTGACCCGAAAACAATGGAAGCGCTGCTGGCCGCCGGCGTTGACGGCGTGCGCATCAACATGTCGCACGGAACGCAGGCAGAAAAGGCACAGGACATCTCGATGGCGCGCGCAGCCGCGGCAAAGATGAATCGCCCGCTGGCCGTGCTGGTCGATCTCTCCGGGCCGAAAATTCGCACGCGCACGCTCAAGGACCATCAAACGGTGAGGCTGTCAGCCAACCAGCAATTCATCATCACCACTCGCGACATCGAAGGCGACAACACCCAGGTCGCCACGAACTACCCGGGCATGCCGAGCGACGTGCATACCGGCGCGCGCATCCTGCTCGACGACGGCGCGATCGAACTGCGGGTTGAAAGCACGACCGAGACCGATGTCACTACGCGAGTCATCAACGGCGGGATTCTCGGCGAGCGCAAGGGCATCAATCTACCCGGCATCACTCTGCCCATTCCTTCTTTGACCGAAAAGGACCACGACGATTTGCAGTGGGCCGCGCAGCAATCGGTCGATTACTTTGCGCTGTCGTTTGTCCGCAGCGGCGCTGATTGCACCGAGGCGAAAGAGTTGATTAAGGCCGCCGGCAGCGCGGCGCCACTCGTCGCCAAGATCGAAAAGTCTGAAGCCATCGATCACCTGGGTGAAATCATCGCCGCCGCCGATGGCGTGATGGTAGCGCGCGGCGATCTGGGAGTGGAAACCAGTGTCGAGCTGGTGCCGGTCTATCAAAAGCAGATCATCGAGCAGGCAAATAAAGCAGGCAAACTGGTGATCACCGCGACGCAGATGTTGCAATCGATGGTTGCCAGTCCGCGACCTACCCGCGCCGAAGCTACCGACGTGGCCAACGCCGTCTGGGACGGATCAGATTGCCTGATGTTGTCGGGCGAAACGGCGACCGGGCTTTATCCGGTAGCCGCAGTCGCCACGATGGCGCGCATCATCGAGACGGCCGAAACTCGCAACGAAAAAGGATCCATTGTCAGTAAGCTCGTGGGCCGGCAAAGTGGCCGCGTTAGTCGGGCCTTGTGCGAAGCGGCCGCATTTGCCGCCGACGAGATGAACACGCGCATCATCGCAGTCTTTACGGAATCAGGATTGATGGCGCGTCGCCTGTCCACGCTGCGGCCGGATCAACGGATCATCGCCCTCACATCTTCTCGCGAAGTGATTAACGACCTGGCGCTGATCTGGGGCATTGAGCCGGTGCTCATCTCGCGCTCAAAGAGTACCGAAGAGGTACTCAAGATCGGCGAGCAGGCTTTGCTTCAGGCTAATCTGGTGCAAATAGGAGATACGATCGTGGTTATGGCCGGCCGGCTGTCAGGCCTGGGATTGTCGAGTTCAGTGACGCTGTATACGGTGGCGGGAGATATTCACGAGACGGTTGAGTAGGCCTAAGTCCCTTGAAAATCGGCTCCAGCCATCAGTCCCGCTACCGATAAATCTTCATCCAATTCCGGCCAGTGCATTGAGGTTCCACCGCCGCCGATTTCATATTTCGTCCGCTGATCTGATGTAGCCTCGCGCAACATGGGAAACCAGATGATTGGTACGCTGATGGAGCGCCCGTCAGTAAGAGTGACGTGCATCATCTCTTCGTCAAAGCTAACAGACTTGGCCAATGCCGTTGTCGGAACATAGGCTCTTTGAGATTTGCTCACTCAGCCCGCAAAACCTCACCCACCCGATCCTTTTCTTTCTGCTTCTGCTCGCGGCGGATCTGGACGGGCGTCATTTGCGGATCGCGCCAATTGTCGAGGATGCCGACCTGATGCACGCATTGAATCGTGCAGGTGGGCGCGCACCATTTTTCGGTTTTGTATTCGCGCGCGAAATCTTCCATCGTGTAGTCTTCGAGCGGAGTGCCCGGATAGCCGCGCTGCTGCGAACACCAGTGCACCAGACCGTCTTCGCAGATGTAGAGGTAGCGCGAGCCGGAACGACAGCGCCATTCGTAAGGCTTGCCTTCGGCGATACTGTCCTGAAACCAATTGAGCCGCGCGTGATCCTTGTTGCCGAGCTTCTTCACGGCATGAAAGATTTGTTTTTCAGTTTCGGTGAGCGGCTTCAGCGTGCCGTCGCCATCGTGAATCACGCCTACAGTGGTTGAGAAGCCCAGCTCGACCGCGCGCTTTGCGACAGTGAGCGCATCCTCCGGTTGCTTGATGCCGCCGCCGATTACTGAGTTGATGTTGATGTGAAAGTCGGAGTGCTCTGCCAGATAACGCAGTTTCTTGTCCAGCACCCGCAGACTCTTGCGCGAGACTTCGTCGGGATTGACGTTGTCGATGCTGATTTGCAGGTACTCGAGGCCCGCGTCGTTCAGGCGCCTGATGCGATCGGGAGTGAAGTAATAGCCGTTTGAAATCAACCCGGCAATCATCCCATGCGAGCGAATGTGACGAATGATCTGATCAAGCTCCGGGTGCATCATCGGCTCGCCGCCGGAAATAGTAACGACCGAAGTACCGAGTTCGGCAAGCTTGTCGAGCCGCAGCTTCATCACCTCGAGCGGCACCGGCTTGGAAACCTGATCGTATTCGTTGCAATAGCCGCAGGCGAGATTACAGCGCCGCATCGGGATGATGTGCGCCAGCACGACGTGGTTCGTCGACAGCAGCGCGCGCGAAATGAAGGCGGCTTCGCGTAGTTTAAGTTTGAGAAAAGTGCTCTTTCGCATTCGAATCCAACGACTGCGTTTAGGTTTCGAGAAGGATATGACGACATCGCCGAGAAGGCAAGAACGCTTCACCGCCGGCGACTCTTAAAACATCGAAGGGCCTCGGTTTCCCGAAGCCCTTCACCATTTGAAATCAAGCGCGGAGCCTTAGCCCTTTACGTGCTTCACGTTCGGATCCAGCTTGAGCTTAAATTCACCCGGCAGAATTGTCTGGTTCTTTTCGACGTTCGTCAAACGCACGGTGGTCGCGTCGTCATTCTTTTCGACCATCTTGGTTTGCACCGGCATACCGCCATCGTCAACCCAAAGCTCAATGTATTTATAACTCGCTGCTGTTTTCGGAAACACTTTGAAGTGCGTCGTATGTACACCGCCCGAGAGCGTTTCATCCCTCACGTCCTGAGGCTCGCCAAACCTGGTACGAAGTTGGGTCGCCGACATATTCATCAGCGCCAGCACGTCGCCATCTTTACTTGGCATCGATCGGGTTTTTCCTTCCAGCACGGTTCCCAGACGTGGCCGGAACAAATTGTACTGGCCATTCATCACGGCCAGGATCTCATGCTGCGGCTGCGTCCACTCCAGCCGGACAAATGCACTGCTGCTTCCGGCAGGCCCCGGAATGTAAAGCACAATACCCTGGTATCTATCCTCATCACGAAGCTGCGCGTTGTACTTCCACATGGTGATGTTGGCCCGGAGGGTTTTCAAACTCTGATTATTTTTCCCCATCCGGCTGAGAGCCGAACTCCACAGGCCCGCGCCCTGTGCATTGACCGTCGAGGTCGCAGGAAATGATAGCGCCGTCAATAACAACCCAATCACTAAACTGATAGAGAATATTTTCTTCATCATAGCTCCTAAAACTGAAGGCCCCTGCGGGCCCCATGATAAGCCTTGAGTACGCTCCAAGTGATATCGCGCCCCAAGCCGATTTATGTCACAAAATTATAAAGCATGGTCAGCGAATGTCAACCTCGTAAGCAATTAGTTTTCCCGCGTCGTCGCGTCGCTCACGCACCGCGCTGACCTGGGCCCCGGGCCGGCCCGCAAGCACCCTGGCGCGCCGCTCAATGTCGGCCCTATCTAACTGACTACCAATGACATCGGTGCTCATCACAATCGTCGCCTGACCCACATGAGTGCGCTGGTATGCATTGTTTTCAAACCAACTTTTGGGCGTTAGAAAGATGAAAACCAAGATCAACACGCATAGCACATCCCACTGCCACGAGGTTCGCGGATATGTCCAGAATGCTATCTTTTTCGCTGTATCTTTTACGAAGCCCATCATTCGCCGTGTGGTCCGCGTGATTATTAGCCGGACGCGATACTTTTGTCGAGGCAAATCTGGTTCCAGGCCCAGCCAGCCCCGGCAAACATCGCGTGTAAATAGATTCGACCTGGGAACAAACGGTTGCTGCCCGCTAGACAATGTGGCCATCGCGCATCTGGATAATGCGCTGACACGCCGCGGCTGCTTCAGGATTGTGAGTAATCATGATGATGGTTTGATTGAAGCGGTCATTCAACTCTCGGAACATCTTCAAGACGAGGGCCGAACTCTCAGTATCCAGATTTCCGGTCGGCTCATCAGCCAGGACGATCGCCGGCCGATTGACGACAGCGCGCGCCAGCGCCACGCGTTGCTGCTCACCACCGGAAAGTTCCAGCGGCTTATGATGCATCTTGTCTTCTAACTTAAGCATACTGAGAATTTCGCGACGCCGGTCAGGATCGTCGGCGCCGTTCCCATGGATGCGTTCGGCCAGTCGCAGGTTTCCTTCCGCGGTCAAAGTTGGAAACAGATTAAAGCGCTGAAACACGAACCCAATCTTGCGCCGGCGGATATCGGTCCGCCTGGCGTCGGAAGCAGCGGTTAAGTCTTCGCCATCGATGATGACGCGTCCTTTGGTCGGCGTCAAAAGACCACCCATCAAATGCAGCATGGTTGATTTGCCACAGCCGGACGGCCCCATCACGGCCAGAAACTCGCCTTCCTGGACTGTAAGGGTGATCCCGCGCAGAGCGGGCACGTCGACTTTGCCGACGCGATAAACTTTTTCGAGATCTTCAGCTTTTAGAATGGTTGCCATTTGCAGTCGTCATACACCGCAGGATTAATCGGACAATTGTAATCAAAAGCTCACCTGGTTCTATTCGTAAGCCAGCGCAGTTACCGGATCCAGGTTTGCCGCGCGCGCTGCCGGATAAAGCGCCCCCAAGGCGCCGCCGACTAATCCGATCACGGCAGCCGTCAGTACCCACCATGGTCCGAATTCAAAAATCAGACCCGTAGCCTTATGAATGAAGAAGCCCGCCAGGGCCGCCAGCGCAAAACCAACCAACAGGCCCAGGAAGCTAATTGCCAGGGCCTCTCTCTCGATCTCGCTAATGATGTAACGGCGCGAGGCGCCCATCGCCTTAAGAATGCCAATCTCGCGGGTGCGCTCGGTGATGGTGGTGTGCATGGCCAGCATAACCACCAGGGCGCTCACAATCGCTGCCAGCGCCACCAGGACTCGCATGAAAATAGCCAGGCCGGGAATTGATTTCTCAATGCTGGGGAAAAAATCGCCGGTGAGTTGGACCGTGTTCCCTGGATACTTTTCGTTGATTCGCCTGGCAATCGCGACTTGCTCCGCTGGATTCGTGACTTTCACCAGAACATAACTGCACTTCCCCGGGGCTTCGAGGAAATCCTGCATCGCCTCGAGCGACAGCTTGGCGCGGGCGCCGGACTCAGGCGCATAAATTCCCACGACACGAAGGTCCTTGTCACCGAAAAGTTTTAGCGAGCTGCCCACTGGATGGTTGCGGCTCGCCTTTGCTTCGTCGATTACGACTTCGTCAAAGGCTTTCGGACCGCGTCCCTGGACCAGTCGAATATTGCTCATCCTGGTGAAGCTATCCCAGTCGACTCCCTCGACCTGATCCACACCCCAGGGACCACTCGGATAGAAATGGCGGATCACCGGGACCGCGGCTTCGACGCCGTCGATCTGCTTGAGCAAATCAACGTACTTCATGCTTAGGTTGGCAGTGGTCGAAGTCGCCAGCGAGCCGGGCCGGGTAAAAACTATTTCCGCCCGCACGTTCGCCGAACGCCGCTGCAAATCATCAGACATCCCACGCGACAATCCGGTGAAGAGCATCACCAGTGTCACGCCGAGCGCCACGCCGAACACACTTATCGCCGAACGGAGCGGACGCTGGCGAATGTTGGAAATGACTAAGCTGTCCAATTGAGCGGGGCCTCTTTCTCAAACGGGGAATATTAATACAAGCCGCGGGGAAAGCCTAACCGGAAGGATTCCGAAGTTGTGCGCAATAACCTGTTAACTGGCTGCTAGTTCTTTGGCGCCGCCAGCCGTTTCTCAGTGTCCAGATCAACCTCTCGCAAGCCCCATTTGTTCTCCAGAACAAATGCGTCCGGCGGATAGTCGCGATTCACAATTACGGATTCAGGCATCTGATAGGTGATCGTGATCTTATAGTGATCCTGCGGTCTGGTTAGCCCGACCTGGGCCGGCAATAGGGCCTCGCCCGCGGCGCCAAATTTCTTCAACTCACCATAGGTAACGTCGGTTACCAAAACGCCTTTTTCGTCAAAGGTCTGCAAGCGCGCCAGCCGGATGCTATTAACTCGATCGAACCAGAAACGTCTAAGCAAACGCGCGGTACCATCACCGGCCTGTTGTAACTCCTCGAGAAAGTAATAGCCGCGCACAACTCGCTTGCTACCTTCGGGCTTGGCCGGATCTTTCTCTGATTGAAAGAACTCACTTTGAACATACGTCACACCTGGCGCGTGCGGATCAATCGGACGAAGCAACAGGGCGTCAGTCAGGTGCTGTGGTCGCAGGTTCGAAAGCGCGTTCACTGTCTGTGCTTCCGAACTCGCCTTTCCCTTTTTGGCCGGGCTCGCAGTCGGGTTCGAGTTGCCATCCATGTCCAACTTCGGGTAAACGGCATTATTGGTTCCGCGCACAAAGCGGTGGTATTTCTCGTCACCCTTGAGCACCGCGATCCTGAAATGTTCACCGTCGGAAGTCATCTGGGCCACGTCGATGGCCAGCGGCCCCTGCACGACAAGATAAACCTTCGCCGGACGTTGCAACGTGACCGAGCCATCGGCAGCGCGATATTTTTCCGCGATGCCTGCGGTAGCAAATGAAGTGTCTTCGAACTGAATGTCTACTTTGCCATGAATCGAACGCGCCGAGCCGAGGTTGTTGACTACCGCAATAAGCTGCGCCGTGTCCGCCTGCGACAACGGTGTAAGCAGTTTTTCGACCTCGACGGGTTTATGAACGATGTGACACGCCGTCACCAGAGGGAGGATGATCGAAAGCGCGAGCGTGATTGCCAGCCGTACTCTGGCGGTCCGGGAACCGGGGATATGATTCTGCATCAACGATCAAATAGGCCGGCGCTGAGGCGGTCGCCGGCACGTTCATAAGTAACTTTCTTAGGACGCCTCACGCTAACAAAGCACCTTCGCGGTTGTCAACGCGACTGACAAAGGCTTTGGGGCTATGTGATGAATCGACGCGCCGGCAGACAAATGCGGCCGACCGAAGTGTTACCGACATGGTGGGTGTGCACAGCCGCACCCGATTTCCATGACGCCGGTTTTTTCAGCTTCCGCACAATACTCGCTGCAGTATTTGCTTCCTTCTTCTGGCGGGCAATCGCACGACCCGTGGGCACACTTACCAGTTGTTTCAGCCATTAGAGCGAACCTCCTCGATCATCTCTTCCAAACCCTTGGGGGTTATTAGATTGTTGGGGGATGTCGTAAACCTATGCTAGGCCCGCATCGCAAGCAAGGTCAAGATGAAGTCGTGCGACACTTGCTCGCGAACGGTCGCAGCTATTTATTTAAGCAACAGGGAAAGCGGGTGCACGATGAAATTGCGTCATCCGCGAAGCTTCTTCAACCGTTCAGCCGCCAGCAGCAAGGTCTCGTCTTTCTTACAGAAACAGAATCGCACCTGTTGCGAGCCCAGCGCCGGATCGCTGTAGAAACTCGACCCGGGCACGCAGGCAACTCCTATTTCACGAATCAGGTGACGGGTAAACTCAACATCATCTTTGAAACCAAAAGCGCTGATGTCGGTCATTACATAGTAGGCCCCGTCAGGAGAGAACGTTCCAAAACCAGCGCGTTCGAGCTCCGGCAAGATCAAATCGCGGCGAGCACGATAGTCGCTTTGCAGTTGGTCGTAATAAGAGGGCGGGAGCGATAGCGCATAGGCGCCTGCGGCCTGCAAAGGCGCGGCGGCGCCCACAGTCAAAAAGTCGTGCACCTTGCGAACCGCGCTGGTGATTTCAGGGCTTGCGATGCAATAGCCGACGCGCCAGCCCGTAACCGAATAAGTCTTGGACATCGAGTTCACGATCACCGTGCGTTCGCGCATGCCATCGATCTGCGCCATTGAGATATGTGCGATCTCGGCGCCTGCGCGCGGATACAGAATGTGTTCGTAGATCTCATCAGTGAAGCAGAGGGCATCAAACTCGCGGCACAGGCCGGCGATGAATTCCATCTCGTCGCGGGTGAAAACTTTTCCAGTCGGATTGTTCGGATTGCAGATGATGATCGCTTTTGTCTTATCACTGAAGGCTGCGCGCAGTTCCGCTGTGTCAAAACTCCAGTCTGGCGCGCGCAAAGGAACGTAACGCGGCCGCGCATCTGAGAGGATTGCGTCAGGCGCGTAGTTCTCATAGAAAGGCTCAAACAGGATCACTTCTTCGCCCGGATCGACGGTGGCCATCATCGCGGCGATCATGCCTTCGGTTGATCCGCACGTGACCGTGATTTCAGTTTCCGGATCGATGTCCAGGCCGAGGTACCATTTC
Source organism: Blastocatellia bacterium (assembly GCA_003168335.1). Classification (GTDB taxonomy): domain Bacteria; phylum Acidobacteriota; class Blastocatellia; order Pyrinomonadales; family Pyrinomonadaceae; genus UBA11740. Next base: position 251,411 of record PMSM01000006.1, read on the forward strand.
GTCTTGCGGGCGATCGCTTCGCGGAAATCCTTCGCGCCCCAGGTAATCGCGTATTGATTGATGTCATCGGCGATGGCCTGCATGGCCACGCGCTTGATATCTTCCGGGGCCGCGAAATCAGGAAAGCCCTGCGAGAGATTCACCGCGCCGTACTTCATCGCCTCGCGCGTCATCTCGCGAATGACGGATTCAGTGAACAGACTCGCTTTGCGAGAGACGCGACGTGAAATTGAGCGTGCGGGTGTCGTCATAGAAGTTAGCCACTGACTTACAATTGAAGTGCGATTATTTCATCTACCTCTATCCGTGTCTATCGGTGTTTAGAGTACCAACTTTAGTTGGGTCTTTCGCTGGCAAGAACCCGACTGAAGTCGGTACTCTCAACACCTGTATCCAAAGACAGCCTAATTCGGCGCTGGTGATTTCAACTGCTCAAGAATCGAACGCACTGCCGGCGCCAGTGAACCGTTAGGCGCCAGTCTCAGATAGTTTTCATAAGCGACGATTGCTTCTTTGTTACTGCCGCTCTTCTCGCAAGCCGCACCCAGCATTTGGTAGATGATCGGCTCAGTATCAGATAGCTGGTCGATCGCGATTTGAAATTCGCGCGCGGCCAATTCGTACTGGCCCTTGTCTTCGTAGACACGGCCGATGCCCACATGGGCCTCCGGCTGAGAGCCGTGACTTTCCCGAATCGCACGATTGAATGCGCCTGCCGCTTCGTCCGTCTGCCCGGCTTCGCGATAGATGCGGCCTTCGACTGCCGACGCCTCAGGATAAACCGCCCGGTCGCGGCGGGCAGCTTCGATTTCAGCCAACGCGCCGTTGGTGTCGTTGAGATCCAATAACACGCGCGCCAGCCCAACGTGCGCCGCCGGGAAGGCAGGACGAAGCGCTAGCGTCCGGCGATAGAGATCAGCGGCCTGCTGACGCGCCTCTTCATCGCGGGCGGTCTCGCGCGCTGTTTCGGCCTGCTGAAAAGCAAGCTCGGCTTGATCATTGGTCTTTATCAGTCGGGGCTTTATTTCGCCGCGTTGAGCGGCCGTCACGGGCATCGAACTCTCTTTAAAGCCATTGGCGCGGACGCGCAAGGTATGCGGGCCCGGCGAGACCGTTACCTTTGCCAGTGTTCCGCCCGCGTCCGTGCTGCCGCGGCGAATTTCATCAAGCCAGACGATGGCGTTTGGCTCAGTGACGATCGTCAGTGTGCGGGCAGTGCTTGCAGCATTAGTTCCAGGTTTTGGCCGTTGGGCCAGGCCATCGCCGACGAAACCTGCCAGCAAGAGTCCAGCGAGACAAATCCTCAATTTCATTTACAGTACGTTTACCGCAAGGGGCGGGAACGTGCAAGTGGTTGGCAACCGCAGATAATCCTAAGGAGGAGTTATTAAGAGTCAGACGAGTTTATTTCCAGCTTTGAAGCAGTGAGATGACTCACCCATTCGCTGCGCTGCTGAGCTGTGCCCAGCCCCTCGACTCTTACCGCCCAATAGGAAAGCCGAACACTTGCCAGCCGAGCAGGAACAACAAGCACCAGAGCAGAATGTGCCCTCCGAAGGGTCGATAGTTGATGCCGCCGGCTCCGTAATTCGACCAGAGACCGAATATCAACCAGAACAACATCAGAATCCAAAACACGACGCCGATGCTCAAAGCACCGCCGCCAGCAATCAGAGCTAACATTTCAATCCCTCCCTGACATTCGTATGACAATTGATCAGCTTCATTCACTCAACTGCGCGAATCGCAATAGCCCGCACGCTAATGAGTTTGCGCGGTCGAGAATTTGAATTCGGTGACGTTGCGGAATCGTCAAGACACGTAGCGCTCACCACCCCAGTTCGTTCAGGATGCGCAGCACCGGAGCATCTACTGCCCGCACGCGGACTCCCGGACCGATGCTCGGTCGCATCAAAGAGTTCGGATCATTCAAGTGGTCGATGCTGGTAAATGGAACAAAAGGGTTCGGGGCATAAACCTGGTAACGATTCAGATCAAAAAAGAGATTATTGCCGACTAACGGAGCGCCAAGGTTGACCGAGTTATTTGCATAGGCTCCGGTGTTTGTCAGTTGATCTCCTTTTAGATCCTGAATGTGCAGTCCGTAGACCGTGGGCTGATTATTCAGAGCCGGCAGTTGGAATCCCAGCGCCTGCCCGGTGCCCTGAACCATCTGGTTGGCCAGATTGATCAGCGCTTGATTTCCGTAGCTACCGGTGTACGGCCATCCCGGCAGCTCCCAAAAGGCGCTCACGAAACCGAGGCCATGGCAAATTTCGTGTGTGGCAATCGATTGCAAGTCATATTCGCCCTGGGGTGGAGCGCCGGTGCCCGTGTACCAGTCGACATTGTTGCTGAAGAACACATTCATGTCGGGTTCGTTTTGCTTTAGATTCTGGTTGGCCAGTTTGTCACCCAGCGCGCTTGGGTACCAGACATCCGTTACCGGCCTATTCTGAAAATTCTGGACCGGGTTGGGAATGCAAACGGCAGCGAAGCCGGGAAGGTTCACGCCCCAGGTTGCGGTGATGTTGACCGCGACATTGGAAGTCAGCGCCGCGGACCATGTATCCAACGCGCGTTGAAAAGAATTAATCGCCGCATCGGGAAAGCCGTTGGCCCAGGTCAAGATGTAGTCCAATGCCATCGTATTCTTCTCCTTCGTAGGGTGCCTGACAGTATTTTCATCGGCGCCGGGACTTCGCGGACTGAAAGCATAACTCTAAACAGGAGCGGCCAAAGTCCGGCGGGCTCAGACATAAGCAACCAGTAAGTGCTCTACTACTCGGGCGTCATCACTCGATGGATGCTCTCCAGCCAATTCTTAAGGGTCTCTACCTGGCTCTTGTTCATCTCCGATTTCAGATCAGCGGAGATCGAAAACGGCGGACCAAAATTGACACCCACGAAGACCGAGACCTTCTTGGCGTCCGCATGATTGAACCTGAAGCTCCACTGGCCATCCTGAGGTTTCATGGGCGCACTGCTTGGCGGCCCATAAGGCTCAAGTTCCTGGCCTACACCTTCGACCAGGCCATCTTTCGAATTCTCTTGAAAGTTGTCCATTCTTTCCTTTTCGTCGAGCCTTGGATGACCCTTATGGTTGCCTGCTCCGGTCAGGAGCCGGCGGCGATTGCCCCGCGCCCGCTTCCGGCGGCGGCATTTCGGTCGGGCCTGGTTTACTTAACCGGCTGTCTATTGTCTTCATGAAGGACTCCATGGCGGCGTTCAAGTGGTCTGTCGCCTGAGTCACCAGCAGCACGCTGGCCGCGACCGGATCCGCGGGAGCATTTCCTCCGGGACTATCGAACGACGGCAAGGTGCTCTGGGGAAGATACGCGCCGGCCTGTGCTCCGGCCGCAGCTCGCTCGATCCCACTGAATATTTCGCCAGCCCGCTGATATGCTTTTTGTATGGCTTCAACTGAAAATGGCTGCAAGGTGTCGTCGGTTGAGTCTGCCGTGCTCGCGGGAAGCGAGTTCGCGACGCCCTGATTCAATTGCTCGTAGATTGATTTTTGAGTCAGGAGAGCATCGCGCAACATCCCGGCCGATTCTTGCAGGGCCGCACGAAACTGTTGCTGATGTGAATTGAAGACCTGGGTCAGATCCCCTTCGATGGCGTCGTTCCTGATCTCATCTGCGCGCATGTTCTCCTCCTTTCACTCGAGTCCTGAGGGCAGCGGGCGGTTTCGCCGCAGCGGCCGGGGCCGCGCTGAACTGGCTCAAGACCGTGAAAGCGTTTGTGCCAATCGTGAGATAAAGGGCTGCGGCGGTCTGCATCGTGGCCATTGATGCCGTGACAATATCCCCGTAGCTTGGTTCCTGCGTCGCGATCCACGCGGCGGTTGCGGCGCCTATTGCGGTGATCTCAACCGCGTTGATATTGCGCAGCATGTCCCCCGCATCCTGAATGACAATCGCGGTCGTTTGACCGATCGACTGCACGGCCCTGCCCTCGCTCTGCTGGCCGGGCGAAGGATCCGACGAACTCGAGCCCTGACCCGCGGCGCCCGACGTGCTTAGCCCTGCGCCAAACACTGCCCTGTTGATTTGCTCAGTAGTATCGCTAACGAGTTGGAGCGCTGGGTTTTTTGGGTTCGTCATCAATTTCCTTTCTGCAACGGGTCTGAGCGTCCGCACCTATTAGTCCAGGCCCCGATCGTCATACTACCTTGGCAGCAGCTTTTAGAATTTCGGCACAGGTAGTGACTACGGCGGTGTTGTTGATTTGAGACGCGGAATACTGCGTCGACACGGCATTGATCATCAGCAGCGAAATCGAATACGCCGAAGCTTCGAGCGTAACGCCCTGCGATTCCGACGTGGCCTGGCTCAATATTGTTGCATTTACCGCACACGTGCTTTGGAGCACCTGCTGGTTGAGTTCTGCGGTGGCTGCGTCTCCCATGAATATTCTCTCCAGTCTGGTTGCGCCTTAGCGCGGCTACGACCTCCCGATGGACAAAAGTAAAGCAATTGCATCCACGGTCGCCGCCTGATGGGTCATGTTCGCCTGCTGCTGCGCATAGACCGCATTGATCGAGGCCATGGCGACAGAGTTCGCCAGGGTCTGATACAGACTTGCCAGGGCCATGGCAGGTGCGGTGCCGATGACGATTAGATTCGTCTGCGTCACCGCATCTGTAACCATGGAATTAACAGTCTCTTTAGCCATCTCGTATTGGTGCTATGGACGCACTTCTTGCGCGATCTGCTCTTGCAGGACCAGGACATCGCGCGGATTTGTGCGCCCGGTGAGCCGGTGCTAAAGCGCGTTCACTTAGCCACCAGCCTGTTTGCGTCTTAGACCGCGAGACTGAGCAGTTTGGCTACACCCATCGTGCTGGCCGCTTGATAAGTAACGTTGGCCTGTTGCTGGGAGTAGACGGCATTGGCGGCCGCCATGGCCACTGAGTTGCCGATCGTTTGATAAAGACTCCCCATGGCCACTGCCGGAGCCTCACCCAGCACCTTCACATTGGTCTGCGTGATCGCGTCGGTGATCTGCGAATTGACTGGTACAAAAGTATCTGCCATTTTCCTTCTCCTTTGTTGTATTAACTCCTTAGAGTTTTGTGAATCGCAAATTGGCCATGAGGTCGACGCGCCTGGGTCGACACTACCACCTCACCGCCAATCAGACCGGAAGACTTAGAAGATTCGTCACCCCCACAGTACTTGCAGCCTGATAGGCAACATCTGCCTGCTGCTGAGTATGGACGGCGTTGGCAGCCGCGTTGGCTACCGTGTTACCGATGGTTTGGTAAAGACTGCCGAGCGCAACCGCCGGCGCCTCGCCTATTACCGTGACATTGGTTTGCGAAATCGCGTCTGAGATCTGTGTATCGACACCTTGAGTGTCCGCCATGGACAGCTCCTTTCCCTCGGATCGAACATTTTGGGTTGAGATCCCCTACCCCGGCGCGTCTTCACTGGAGAACTATCGACGCGCCGGCTTCAGGCCGCTCTCAGCCTTAGGGTGACTGGATCGTCAAACTCAACAGCTTGGCTACGCCCATCGTGCTGGCGGCCTGATAGGTGACGTTCGCCTGTTGCTGAGAATAGACCGCGTTAGCGGCTGCCATAGCCACGGAATTGGCGACGGTTTGGTAGAGACTCCCGAGCGCCATTGCCGGCGCCTCGCCGAGAACCTTTACGTTCGTCTGCGTGATCGCGTCAGTGATCTGTGAATTTACAAGGATCGGTGTGTCCGCCATAGTAATCTTCTCCTTTGTTGGTTAGTGTTGCGTAATTAATTTCCACGCCATTCAGTGATGGCGCCCAAGTGCATCGCCCCGAAGCGTGCGATTAGCTTAAGGCCGCATTAGCTCCAGCTTGATTTCTCTTGCCAGCTCTTCGCTGACAAACGGAGTCGCGTTTTCCAGGAGCCATTTTTCAAGCTCACGCCCCCTGTCATCGAACCGCTTCTCGCCCTGCCGCACAGTGCCGCCGTAAACCTTTAACGGCTCTGGCAAAGTCGGACCGGTAGGTGAGTGCAGTTCGAAACCGCGATAGCCAAGCCCCGGCGGCTTCCGCTCCGTTTGCTCTGCGGCGGAAGACCGCGCCTGTAACTCTGTCCAGCGCGCCAGGAACTCAGTTTCCTCTTCCGGCTCCAGAATCCAGACTGGATTCTCGCGGCCGGAAAACACATCCAACACAACTTTGATTGCCATCTTGCCCGCACCTCCCGGCACGATCTTGGCAGAAACGACTTCAAGCAGCTAGCGCGCGGCGGCTCACTGGATGACCACGTTTTGATTCGTGGTCATGTAACAGCAAAAAGCGTAATTCCCCATGTTGCACTGGGCTGGATCGGCGATCAGATTTCCCGCATTGTCCAGATTCGTGACCGGCGTACTTCCGGGCTTATGGGACCAGCATCCGTTTTCGTCCTGTCGATACCAGTGAAAATCCACGCCGGGCCAGACGACCAAAGCCACGTACCATCCTTCGCCGGCGGCCAGTGGGTTGGCGAAACCCGCAGCGATTGCCAATCCATCCGCGGTAGCGGCAGCTTGATAGTCATTGCAGTCAATGTTCGCCGGAACGACTCCATGGGCACGGCCGGGTTGCGCGAATGTATTGGTAATCTGATCATTCGCGTAGTTATAGCAATTGTTATAAGGCTGGACGTTCGGCACATTCCACAACCCTGGATTGTAGAGGGGAGCATCCGCCGCCACACATTGAGGACAATTGCTGCCCGACGCTCTGGCATTTAAGTAACTAGCCATGTTGATGGGCGCCTGATTAATTTCGTTGATAAGCGCGCTTCTCACCTTTGGAGGGAGGTTGACGTTGGTGGGAGCGGTATCCAGTAACCAAACTTCCAGTTCGCGGTTATCGGCGAGTCGGTTAGGATCATTCTGCCCAAAATCAACGATTTGATCTTGCACCAGCAGACTCAACGGCCCTTGTGGAGAATGGACCGGCCTGCTGACGCGAAAGCCGCGATATCCGAGCTTGGGCACAACCCCGGATGGCTTGGTAAGCGTAGTCTGCGTGATATTTTTGAGTTGAGCGAAGAACAAAGTTTCCTGGGTGTCGTTAAGCGTCCACTGCGGATTCGGCCGGCCAGAGTAAATATTCAAGACCACTTCGAGCATCATCGTCTCCTATCGATTCGGTCTATCTCGAACTTCAAAATCTCGCGCATGCTTATAACTTGCGTATACCCATAAGACGGCGGCCAGGATCGATTTGTGATTTTCGGAAAAGCAATTCCCGAGTGACCTCACTTGACCGGAAAGGTGCGGGCCCGCTTTGACAGTGGAGATGTAAGGCGACTAATCGCTGTTTCAGCTTCGTGCCTTATGGGATAGAACAGATTCAACTCCAAAGACTTTCGAAATGCCTGTAGGGCTCCCCGTTTGTCTCCTGTCAATTCCAGCAGTTTTCCTTGCCAGAAATTTCCTTCAGCGGGTCTGAAAGCGATCAAATCAGGAAGGCGTCGTTCTGCTTCGCTGATCCACGGCAGTCCTCTTCCCATGGCGTTGATGAAGATGTAGTTCTTCGCCAGTCCGAAAGCGGCCGGAACCGATTGCGAGCCATCTTCACCATCCGGCAACCACTTCCACCCCACTTCCGCAGACATGATTGCCTCATGATATCTGCCCGACAGGGTCAACACCTGACTGTGCTGAAACCAGGCATCGGCTAGTCGGGGTCGGAGCTGTGGCGCTCTGGCGGAAATAGCCGCCGCGCGTTCCCCGTCCTTGAAACCTCTGATCCACGCGAATCCCACCTCAACCCACATCCGCCAACGCCCGGGAAAAGTTTCAAGCATCTTCTCCAACAGCTGGCGTAACTCTGAAGTTGGATCCTGCCAGGATAAGATTTCGCAGGCGGTCGAGTTGGCTTCCCACGAGTGCACGTCCAGGCGGCACGCCCGCTTGACCGCCTCTGCGGCCGCTCTTGAATCTCCGGTTCGAAATAGGATGTTGGCATAGTAAGTCCATCCTTCCGGGCAAGAGCGGTGCTGTTCAGTGAAAGTCCGCATTAGCGCGATCCCCTCTTTCCATTCGCCGCGGCACAAGTGATATGAGGCTAGCAAATCTTGAATTTCGGGCGACTCGGGAGCCAGTCTTAACGCGACCCGGATCATACCCAGCGTTTTTTTTCCCTCGCTGCCAAACACCCACCTACGCCTGGACCGACAATCTGCCAAACATTTCACTGATAGAACGTTCGCCGGGTGCAGCCGCAACACCCGATCTAAACAACGCTCAGCCTCTCCCATGCGCCCAAGATCCAGGAGCAGGTATGGCAGATGAGTCAAAGCAGCGACATCGTTCGGATTTATCTTCAGAGACTCTTCGAAACATCCGAGAGCTTCAAGTGGTGAGTCCTCGAGCAGGTAAACGATGGCGAGATGGTGCCAATGAACCGCGTGATCAGGTTCAATTTGAGTCGCCACCTCGAACTCGGAGATCGCCCTCTGATAGTTGCGGCGCCGAATTTCTATCAGCCCACTGATGTGATGGCGAGTGGCTGGCTCTTGGGCGATCGCCAACGCTTGCTGGTAAGCAGCTATAGAAGCTAGTTCATCCTCAATCAAGTCGAGGACATTTCCCAAAGCAACGTAGACGTGAATCAAACCCGGCTGCTTTTCCAACACTCGCCGGTATTCTTGAATTGCTCCCTTCCACTGGCCGGCTTCGTAAAGAAGTTGGGCTAGTTCCAACCGTTTCTTCCAGCCGCTGGGATGGTCGCCTGTGTAGCGGGTGACTCTCTCAATCTTGGGATACAGTTTCAATGGCGGATGATCCAAGTGGATGTAAAAGCTTCGCTCAACTCCTGAATTAAGCACCACATTCACCAGACGCACGGCCACCGTTTCCGCTGGAATCTTCTCAAAAACTGAGTTGGCAACCTGCTCCGCAACCATATATGGCCGTAAGCACACATCCCAATCCGATTTCTCGCACTGCTGAGCAGGCCTCGTCGATCCGGCAAGGTCTTGCTTCAATCTATCCTGCAGAATCGAACGGGCAAGCTGGCCACGCTTGCGAGCATTTTCCGGACTGATCGCCAGCCGTGTGGCGATTTTGTTGTAAGGCAAATCATAGAGGTGGTGAAGCAGAAAGGGCACGCGCAGTTTGAGAGCGAGATCGTCGATCGCGCGATCAATGTAACGGCGCCTCTCCCGGCGCAGAGTTGCCTCTTCGGGTGACTCACTTGAACTAAGCAGGGCCGGGCTCCCAGTGGCCGTCAATTCATCAACGTTCTCCAGGTTCCAAGTCCGATTCCTCTCTCTGCGAATATCGATGCACAGGTTGTACGTAATTCGCGTCAGCCAGGCCTTGAGGTTTTGGATGCGATCCGCGTAACGCGGTAGTTGCTCCAGCAGCTTGACCATCAACACACCGAGCGCATCCTCAGCCTCCTCCTGAACGCCACCGAGTTGGTGTAGGCAAATTCGGTAGAGATACTTCTCATGCTCTTCCCACAGTCTCCAAAAAGCCGCCGAGTCTCCGTTAGCCACGTGACGAAGCTGCGTTGCCAACGGCTCGTCCGCAACCCGGATTCCCTCGCCGGCTAATCCCATGTTGGGATCGAAGTTTTCGTTCGTATCTTGAAGCAGGGGCACGGGAGTGAACGCTCCATAAGGACGCGGAACTCGTAATTGCATCTAGGTTTTTGTTAATGGGAAAAACTGGTCGGGTGGCTTCCTTATTCGGTCATCACTCTTCCCGACCAGACATGCATTGACTAATTAAGGGGCAAAGAAACACCGGTTCGCCGAGAGAGCCACGACGTACCGTCCCCTCCTCAGGATCGTCACTGGCCATTGCTGTCTGTTGCAGCAACGGTCGAAGGTGTGATCCAATTTGATAACCATCTGCTTACCTAGACGTATTTATTGCTATTTTTGTGAAAGCCCACACACGCCGCACTTAGATGTCCCAGCAAAAGAACCTTCGTACCTTACTGGGGTAAAGCGCTAAACTCGCGAAGGAATCAGAAATGGATTTTTGGGGCCCCGGAAAGCGGGGCAGGGTACGGGGCCAGGGAAGGCCCATTACTCCGATGGTTAAACCGGGAGTTCGTGATGGCGGAACGGATGTAAGCTCAAGGCAACGTGTTTGTTGCGCCCTACCGCTCTCAGGGTGTAATCTTCGGGCGAAACAAGGGCAAACATACGCATTCGCAGATGGGTTTTGTCGAACGTCTGTCCACTCGCCCCCTTTGTGCTGACAAATTTCGGAGGACTCTATGCTTATCGAATCAACATCTCATATCGGTTTCGGACTGGCCATGCTGGACAGCGTTTTCAAGGCTCCCAGCCCCGAAGAGATATCCCACATCGCGATGCGCTGGCTTCACTTTGTTGCCGGTATCACATGGATTGGACTGCTGTACTTCTTCAATCTGGTTAACGTGCCGTTGCAGAAAAAACTGGACGCGGAGACCAAGAAGAAAGTGAACCCCGATTTGCTGTTGCCGGCCCTTTGGTATTTTCGTTGGGGCGCGCTGTTAACTGTAATCGCGGGCTTTGGCTACTACGTGATGTACATACTCAAGCCCGACGTACGGCTGGCGAACGCCACTAGCAAAAACGTGAGTGGCTGGATCCTGCTGATCGTCTGGATGTTGATTCCGATTGTTACCTTTCTGGTCGAGTTCCTCATCATTAAGAAGGTTTCGGCTTTGATAAAGGACGGTCGTGTTTTTGCTATCGTCGCATTGATCCTGTCGGTCATCATGTCGGTCGTGATCCTGAAATGGCTCGACTCTGGACTGACCGTACATGGGCAGCATTTCGCCAGCAACAAGACATTGTCGATTGGCGTTGGGGGTGCGCTGGGCCTGATCATGCTGCTCAATGTCTGGGGCATTATCTGGCCCAACAACAAACGGATGATCGGCGCGCTGCAGGGTGGCCCACCCCCCGCGCCCGAGCTCGCGCGTCAGGCCTTCGTTGCTTCACGCACCAACGCCTGGCTCTCGCTGCCGATGCTTTTGTTCATGGCGGCATCGCACGGCGACTGGCTGATTTTTGCCGGGAAATAGCGGGGCGCGGGACAGATCCCGCGTCTAAACTCGATCGCATGCTTCGCTGAGAGGGCGGACTTGTCCGCCCCTTTTTCTCTCGCAACAGGATTGAGTCATCCTCTCCATCCCTTCGCCACACTTTCAGTCCATCCTTTGATTTATCGTGATAGATACTCTGTCAAACGTGACAGCGACATGAAAGCAACCAGTAATAATCCAGGGAGGCAACAATGGGTTCAGACAACACTTACAAAGCGAGGGAGTTCAACTTAGGCAATCTGAAAGGCATTTCGGACAAGACGCTTGAGATGCATTTCAAACTTTACGAAGGCTATGTCAAAGAGACGAACAAGCTGAACGAAAAGATCGCGGAGTTTGTCAAAGATGCAAAGGTCGATCAGGAAGAGTTCGCGGAGTATTCAGAACTGACCCGGCGTCTGGGCTTCGAATACAACGGCATGGTCCTGCACGAATACTATTTCGACAATCTGATGACCGGAGGCGGGACCGGCGATCCGAATGACAATTCGGCATTTCGCAAAGCAGCCGAAAAGAGTTTCGGCAGTTACGAAATCTGGAAGGCTGAGTTTATCGGCATCGGCAAGATGCGCGGCGTTGGTTGGGCTATCTGCTACGAGAATCCCTCCAACGGCTTGCTATCGAATCACTGGATCACGCTGCACGAAACGGGCAACATCGCCGGGTTCGCTCCAGTGCTGGTGATGGACGTTTGGGAACACGCTTACCTGCTCGACTACAAGCCGGCCGATCGACCGAAATACATTGAAGCGTTCTTTTCCAATATCGATTGGACCGCCGTCGACAAACGTACGCATAAACTGGCCCCGCATTCAATCGCGGCTTAGCGACTTTGATGTCCGACAAACTTTTCAGTTTGTCGTGTCCCGCGAGGAGAATCATTTTTTGGAATCAGCGACAAACTAAAGTCTGTCGGACATTAAACCTCGGGCAGGGCTTGTTCCCTGCCCGCTTTTTGTGATAAGCGATGAGGTGAAATCAGGAATCCCGATATCGCCACCAGCTTTTTTGGAGGACACTATGCCTTTCCCGAAACACTCTCTCCCTTTAATTATAGCGTGCGCCCTGCTTTTGATTCTGGCGGGTTGCCAGCAGTCGAATGACAACGCAAACACGACGGCGACTACCAGCGTCACGCCGCCGGGCATGCAGAACCTGACCGTCGTTCCGCGCCCGCAAACGATTGTCGACATGATGAAAGCGCGGGGCGAGCAGGATGAGGCCCAACCCGTCGTAAAGATCGTTTCGCCCGCGAAGGGCGCGACAATTACCGGTTCGACTGTTGATGTGAAATTAGAACTGAGTGGCGATCTGAAAGGCTACATGCCGCACAAAGATCCGGCGACCGGCAAGGGCAATCACATTCACGTGATTCTCGACAATCAACCGTACGAAGCCTACTACGACATCAGTCAGTCGTTTGAGCTGCGCAACGTCGGCGAAGGCAAACATACTTTGCGTGTCTTTCCATCGCGCCCGTGGCATGAAAGCTTTAAGAACGAAGGCGCGTTTCAGATGGTTGATTTCACCGTGAAGGGTGGCGGTGATGCTTCAAAGCCGACGACCACGAAAGACGGTCAGACGATGGCGGCTCCGACAAAGAGCCCGGCTGCAAAATCCGAGCCGAGCAAAGCTGAGACGGCGACGACCAGCCCGACACCTGCGCGTGAAGGCAAGGACTTCGCCCCAAGTAAGGGCGGTGATGTCGACCTGACCAAGCCTCTCCTTACTTACAGCCGTCCGAAGGGCGAGTACAAGGACGCGGACGCCGATCCGATCATGATCGATTTCTGGCTGTCGAACGCCAAGCTGCAAGGCGACGGCGGAACGTTTCGGGTTCGCTATTCGATTGACGGCGGCGACGCGAAGTTTCTCGATAAGTGGGAACCGATCTGGCTGAGCGGATGGATTAACGGCAAGCATCAGGTCAAGCTCGAACTCGTCGACAAAGACGGCAATCTCGTCGATAACGGCGGATACAATTCGACGACGCGAGAAATCACTGTGATCCGGTAACGACTGGATGGTGTCGGGGCACGGGAGGAAGTGCCCCGACTCTGTCTCATTTCGGTTTGCTGATAGTTGTCGCATCCCCAGTGGCGGGCTTTTTCGCGGCCGGTTTGCGCTTCCTCGTTTTTAGCTCGACCAGGACAAGTTCAAAGGGCTGGTCGGTGGTGTTCTCCGGAAGATGACGACCGGCCGGCGTCCAGCGCGTCTCGCCCGCTTTTGCGGTAACGTCCTGGGTCTTGCCGTTCGGAAATGTGAACTTCCCCTTCATGTCCGTGACAAAGGTGGCGATGGCGTTTGGGTGCCGGTGCATGACCGACTTCTCGTGCGGGCCATACTTGACTCGCAGCACTCGAACCTGCGAATTCTCGAACTCCACCTTGTAATGTTTGGAATCGACTTTGACTGGATCCTGGGCCAGGACCGAGGTCACGGCCAGCGCCAGGACAAAGAGGGTCAGAAACAATACTCGACGCATACGAAATTCCTCCTGTGAACTACTTGAATGGGTTAGGGCAGAGCACTTCTAGTCTAGAGTGAGGCGCGAAGTCAATCCTTTTGATGTAGACGATTCTCTTTTGCGGCTCTGCCGCCTGATGTGCGGAAAGGCTTTGCCTTTCCGGTCAGCTTTCTTTTTATTCCTCTTCCGAGGCTGCGCCTCGGCCTTCGGAGGCGTAGCCTCAGAGAGTTGAAAAGTACCAATGACGGAAAGCCATAGGCTTTCCGCACATCAGGCGGCAAAGCCGCGAGCCCAAGTGACGCGTTCATTATGAGCGAAGCAACTCTATCAACCGAATACTCAGCCGTCCGCGATGGCGGTACCGGCGTGATCGATCTGTCCGCGCGGGGACGTCTGCTCATCAGCGGATCGGAAGCCGTCATGTTTCTCAACGGCCTGATCACAAACGACATGAAAACGCTGGCAGTGAATTCGTGGATGCCGGCGGTGTTTCCAAACGTGCAGGGGCGTCTGCTCGCCGCCGTGCGCATTATTCATCGCGAGGATGGATTCCTGATCGACACTGAAAGCGCCACGCTGGCTACCGTGCTGAAATTGCTTGAACGTTTTACTCTCGCCGGCGATTTCCACGTGGCGGACCTGACCAGCGAGACTGCGATGCTTTCCATTCAGGGAATGAATTCCGACGAAGTTATTCTCAAGACGCTGGGCGAGACGGTTATTAATCGGCATGAGGTCGTGATTGCGCAACTGGGGAACGGCGCGAAGGTGACAATCATCCGCGCCACGCACACGGCCGAAGACGGTTTCGATCTCTTCATCAGCGCGCACGAATCCGGAAGCCTGCGCGACTCTTTGACCAGGGCCGGCGCACAGCCGGTGGGCGCTGAGGCGCTGGAGGTGTTGCGCGTCGAAGCCGGAATTCCACGTTTCGGCCTGGATATGGACGAAACGAACGTGGTGACCGAAACGAATCTCGATGAGGCCGTCAGCTTCACCAAAGGCTGTTACATCGGCCAGGAGATCATCGCGCGCATCAAGTACCGCGGCCATGTTGCCAAGAAACTAACCGGGCTGACCTTTGAAAATGAAGTCGCACTGGAAAGCGGCGCGCAGATCTTTTCTGCTGACGACAAAGAGATTGGCCGCGTGACCTCGTTGACGTTCTCGCCCCGGCTCAAGCGAACCATCGCGTTGGGTTATGTGAAGTATGATTATCTCGAGCCTGGCACGAACGTTAGTGTCGTCTATGCAGGAGAGAAACTTCCGGCGACAGTGGCGGCGCTTCCTTTCATTCGCGGCAGTTGGTATACGGACTAGCCCGGTAGGAGCGTCGAGACTGAATCACAATGGCTGACGAGCAAATCAACAACGCGGAATCGGAAGCGCCCGATCTCGATCAAGCCGGGCTGGCCCACTCGATCATTGAATCGTTACTCGAACACACGCGCGTCGTCAGCGACCTGATCGCTGTGATGGCTCAAGCTCTCGACCAGGACACGACCAAAGCGCTGACCCTCACCGCGCAGTGGCAGGCTTATCTGGAAAGTCGCCGGCGGATGGAACACACCCGCAAGGACGTCGAGAAGTTTGTCGAGATAACGAAGGATTCAGACGAAAAACAGAAAGACTAGCCAACCAACCGGTTTCTCTTCGCGCCGTGGTCAGCTAACGAATCATCATTATTACTCTTCGTTCGCGCCCGCCATCGAACTCGCAAAGAAAGATTCCCTGCCAACGACCAAGCAACAACTCGCCGTCTGTGAATGGAATGGTAACGCTGGGACCGACGAGGCTGGCTTTGATGTGCGCGTCGGAATTCTCTTCGCCATGACGAAAGCCCATGCCGTGTTGCGGAATTAAGGTGCGGAGCGCGTGCAGCATGTCACGCGGCACATCCGGATCGGCATTCTCGTTGACAGTCAGTCCGGCGGTTGTGTGCTGTACGTAGAGCACGACGATGCCCTCGCGCGCGCCTGACTCTTTCAGGTGCCGCTGCACTTCGCCAGTAAATTCGACCAGTTCTTCACGTTGATGTGAACGGACTTTAAGCACCTGCATGGCGGGATTGTAGCGTAAAAGTTATCCGCAGATTTCACAGATTACTCAGATGAAGATTTTAACTCAGCTGAGTTAATGTCTATCAATCTGTGGAATCTGCGTCATCGGCGGACAAACTATTCTTCTTCTTCGCCAATAGATCGTCGCACCCGAATGGTTGGATCCGCCGGCCGTGAAGGCCCGGCCTTAGCTGCGGGATAGATGGCCCGCGCGCCGACCTCAGCGCGGAACTGACCAGCCTCGTCGTACAGGCGCTTGTACTGCAGCGTGTTGCGCACCACCCCCTGAATGTAGAGACGCGTCTCACGGAAAGGTACCGCCTCCGCCCATTCGTCGAGTTCCAATGGCAAACTTGCGCGCCACTGCACGACGCGACCTGGGCCGGCATTGTAGGCGGCGGCGACGTATTCGATGCGGCCATACTTGTCGATCTGGTCCCGCAGGAAGGCCGTGCCAAGCTGAATATTCAAACGCGGTTCGAACAACGAATCCATCGTGACGCTGCGATCGACGCCATACTTCTTCGCGGTCAGCACGCCGGTAGGAACCACGACCTGCATCAGGCCATAAGCTCGCGCCGATGACACCGCGCGCGGATTGAAGACCGACTCCTGACGAATCAAGCCGGCGACTTGATACGGATCGAGGGAACGCGCGCGCGACTCCTGCGAAATGATGTCCCAGTAAGCGAGCGGATAAAAAATGTCCCACTCGTCCTTCCGCATTTCTTCGGGCTTCATCTGCGAATAGTCCGGATAGCTGCGCTTCAAGATGTTCAGCGCCTGCACGTTGTCATTCTTAGCCCGATAAATGCGGGCGATGGCGAGATTCACCCGCGGGCTGGCCGGCGCGGCTGATGAAGCAACGCCCAGCTCCTCCAGCGCCCAATCGTCTGTCCCGATAATCGAAAGCTGATCGGCCTTGGCGATATGTCCGTCCTCATTTGGCCCGGCGGTTTCTTCGGCGACCACCACTGATTGCAAACTTGCCACAGCGCGCCCGACTAAAGAATCCGCGGGAAAATCCCTCTGCGGCACGTTGCCGTTGCGAGCCATGTTGTCGAGCCGCTGCTTGGCCAGATAGCCGTACCAGTTCGCATCATAGCGGGCCTGCAATCCCTGATAGATCGCTCGAGCCTCCGCCAGCTTGCCGGATCGTTCGCTATCGCGCGCGGCCCAGTAGGCGGCCTTGCCACGAAAGTCAGTGTTGCGATCAGCGTAGCTCGCCAGATGCTCAGTCAGCAGCCGGGAAGACTCAGCCAGGTTCTTGCTGTCGTGTGCTTGCCAGGCGAGATAAAACTGGGCTGGGGTGACTTCGGCAGCGCCGGGATAAAAGTTGACTGCCGCGCGATAGCAGTAGGACGCGTCCACGGAGTTCTTCGCGTCTTCGGCAAGCTGGCCCACCTGGACGAACGCCTTGGTGGCCCATGGGCTGTTCGGGAAAGTACGATGCAGATCGTCTGCCGTGCTGCGCGCCTGCGCCCACTGTTTGGCCCGACCATAAGCCAGCGCGAGATTGAACATAGCTTCGGCGCGCGCTTCACCCGACGGCGCCGGTGAAGCATTCAAAGCCGCGGTCGCATCGGCGTATCTGCGCGCATTAGCCGCGGCGATAATACGCCGGGCTTGCAGTGATGGGGTGGCGCTGTTGGGAAAGCGCGCGAACGCGTCCGTGTAAGCGTCGAAGGCTTCACTGAAACGTTTGGCGGCGAAAAGTCTTTCTGCGCGCGTGGACGCTTCCTCGGCATTCGCCGGAGCCGTGGTGGAACCAGACCGCGTGATCGCGGTCGCGGCTTCAGAAGCTTCCGCGGACGCCGGCGCGAAGAAATGAATGCGGCGATAATTGGCCAGCGCGCCGCTTGAGTTTCCGTTTTGCTCGTACGCTTTCGCCGTCAAAAGCAAGGCCGCTGCGTCGTCTTTTGATGAAAGTTGTTTCAGCGCCACCGGAATCGCAGCGGCCTGGCCGTCCTGCATAAAGAGCCGCGCCGCCTGGAGCATCGCATCGCGCGCCCGTAACGAATTTGGATAGTCGCGCGCCAGTTGTTCATAGGCAGTGCGTGCTTCAACGCGACGATTAGCTTGTTCGAGCGCGCTGGCACGCAGCCACAAACCGTAATCCGGAATCACCGAGTAATCGCGAATCGCGCTCGAGTCAAGCAGCGTTGCAGCCCCGGCAAAATCTTTCGCGTTAAGCTTGATACGCGCGTGCACGATCTTGGCGAGCGCACCTGCTGTAGTCCTGGGAAAATCCGATTCGATGCGGGCCACTGCATCTTCCGCGGGCAGCACGCCGCCGCGCGTCATGGCGCGCAAACTCTCGCGGGCCTGCAATTCCTGCGGCGTCTGCTGGAGCGTGCGACAACCGGCGATCAGAAAAATAGGGGCAACTACGCCTACTGCGACGATGAGCCCGGTGACGATAAATGCGAAGCGATGTTTACGAAGATAACTCATAACGTTCCGGCCTTACTTTCGTGCGGACGATCCGAGGCGACGGGATATTTTAGCACGGCTCTCGGTACAGAACCGCGAGCGATAGCGAACGCATCTAGTTGTCCACAGATTACGCAGATTGCACAGATTTAGAGAAACAAGTCAGCCATGTTCAAGACCACGCCTGACAAAATCCAGCAACAGGCCAACGTCAGAGCAGCTTCTGGAGGGTGGCTCCTCTTCTTTCTCTCTGTGTAATCTGCGTAATCTGTGGACAACTTGACGGTTCGCTTTGTGCATGCAAACAAAAACGGCCACCGCCGTTATAGTGGCCGCTCGGAAAATCTGGTAGCGCATACGGGACTCGAACCCGTGATCTCTGCCTTGAGAGGGCAGCGTGTTAACCAACTACACCAATGCGCCGCATCGGCCTTGGATTATAGCGGCCAGTAGTTTGGCCCCGCAAGTTGCTTTGTATTCGGGTTGCCCTACCATAGCTCGCCGGTGTTTAGCGTACTGACTTCAGTCGGCACTCTCAACATGGGTTCTCAGCTCGTGCAATTTCCTCCACAAACGTGAGCCACGTCACATCCCATCCACGGTGGGGCGTGATATACTCCGCCTTCGCAATTTGCTCTTCATTCAATGATCGTTAGGATCCGCACAGGAAAAAGATGAACATTGCGGTGTTGCGTGAGACCGGGGCGGGCGAGGCGCGTGTCGCCCTCATGCCTGATTCAGTGCAGAAGCTGGTCGCGCTGAAGGTGTCCGTTTCCATCGAGAGTGGCGCCGGTCTGGGCGCGGCGCGCACCGACGATGATTATCGCGAAGCGGGTGCCGGTGTCGTCAATGATCGTAATGCACTGCTTGCCTCAGCCGACGTCCTGGTCACGGTCAATCGACCCTCCAGAGAAGATTTCAATCAACTGAAAAACAGCGCCGTCGTGCTCGGTTTTCTGCGGCCGCTCGACGAGCCTGCCGAGTTAGCTCCCGCATTGGAACATGGGTTGACAGCCTTTGCGATGGAGTTGATTCCGCGCATCACGCGCGCGCAATCGATGGATGCACTTTCTTCGATGGCCACCGTCGCGGGCTACAAAGCAGTTGTGTTGGGGGCCGATCGCATTCCGCGCATGTTCCCTCTGCTGATGACTGCGGCCGGCACCGTGCCGCCCGCGCGCGTTCTGATCCTGGGCGCCGGCGTGGCGGGCTTACAGGCGATCGCCACCGCCCGGCGTTTAGGTGCCGTAGTCGAGGCATACGATGTGCGCGCGGCCGCGGGCGAACAAGTGCGATCGCTGGGGGCCACATTCCTGGAAGTTGATCTGGGCGGACTGCAAACTGAAGATAAAGGCGGTTATGCGGTCGAGCTAAGCGAAGAAGCGCTCGCCCGCGGTCGGGCCTTGATCGCCGAGCACGCGCAGACCGCCGACGTGGTTATCACGACGGCGCAGGTGCCGGGCAGGCGCGCGCCGCTTTTAATGGACGAACCCGCCGTAGATGGTATGAAGCGCGGCTCAATAGTCATCGACCTCGCCGGGTCCACGGGCGGCAACGTCACGCTCAGCAAGCCTGATCAGACCGTCGAACGAAACGGCGTCGTGATCCTGGCGCCGACAAATCTTCCCGGAACTGTACCGGTGCATGCCAGCCAACTCTACTCGCGCAACGTCACAGCCTTTCTGAATCTGCTAATCAAAGACGGCGCGCTGCACATCGACATGGGAGACAACATCGTCGGACCCTCGTGCGTGACGCATGAAGGCAAGTGGGTGAATCAACGAGTAGCCGCGGCCCTGGGCGCTCTGCTAACAAGTAACGACGGGACAAAGAACAATGAGCTCTGAGTCGATGATCGCCGCAATTTACGTTTTCGCGCTGGCCGCGTTTCTCGGCTACCAGGTCATCTCGCGCGTGCCGCCGCTTTTGCACACGCCTTTGATGTCGGCGACGAATGCTATTTCGGGCATCTCGCTGGTCGGCTCGATTGTGATCGCCGGCGGGACCGGCCCGCACCACAGCAAGGTCGCGATGGTTCTCGGGTTCATTGCCGTCGTGTGCTCGACCACGAACGTCGTCGGCGGGTTTGTGATCACGGATCGGATGCTGCGCATGTTCAAGCGGAAGAAGTAATCCACAGATTACGCAGATTACACAGATGTGAGAGCTAATCAGTTGAGACAAGATGTGAGCGAGGACGTAATCAGAGGAAAGTCATTAGTGAAAGATCAAGAGCTACTTAACTGTAAGTCCTTATCTGCGAAATCTGTGTAATCTGCGGATAAGTTCTGCGGATCCAATCAAGATGAACCTGCAAATCTATTTCATCGAATTCAGTTACCTGCTCGCCTCGGTCCTTTTTATTCTCGGGCTCAAGGGTCTGAGCCATCCCGAAACCGCCAAGCGCGGCATGCACCTCGCAGAGTTCGGCATGATGATGGCCATCATCGGCACCCTCATGCACTTCGAGATCGTCAGCTATACGTGGATCATCGTCGGGCTATTGGTTGGTTCAACCCTTGGTTTAGCGATGGGTGTTTGGGTCCCGATGACTGCGATGCCCCAGCGGACCGCGCTCTCGCATGCGTTCGGCGCCTTCGCGGCGGCGCTGGTCGGCATCGCCGAATACTACAGCTACACGCATGGCTTTAAGCCACTGGCCGAACTGGGTCACGTAAAGATGGGCGCGATGGGCTTTGAGATCATGCTCGGCTCTTTGACGACCACCGGCAGCTTAATCGCTTTCGGCAAGCTGCAGGGGATCGTGCCCGGCAAGCCTCTGGTCTATCGCGGCCAGAACATCTTCAACATGACGCTGCTGGCGGTGACGATCGGGCTCTTCATCTATCTGATCTTTGTGCCTACGGCCGTGATTCCTTTTTACGTCATGCTGACGCTCGCGTTTTTGTTCGGCATCCTGCTGGTGTTGCCGATTGGCTCAGCGGACATGCCGGTGGTGATGTCTCTGCTCAATTCCTATGCTGGACTGGCTTCGGCGGCGACGGGATTTGTGCTCAACAATAAGGTGCTGATCATTGCGGGCACGCTGGACGGTTTTTCCGGATTCATTCTTTCGATCCTGATGTGCCGCGCGATGAATCGGTCGATCACGAACGTCTTGTTCGGCGCCTTCGGCAGCGCCGCGCCCGTGGTCGGGATCGAAGGCCAGCAGGGCGAGATGCGCGAAGTCAGTCTTGACGATATCGCGGTTCAATTAGCTTACGCGAACAAGGTTGTGTTTGTGCCCGGCTACGGTCTGGCCACAGCTCAGGCGCAACACGCGGTGCGCGAGCTGGCCAGTGTCCTCGAGCGACGCGGCGTGACGGTGAAATATGGAATTCATCCGGTCGCCGGTCGCATGCCGGGACACATGAATGTATTACTGGCCGAGGCCAACGTTCCTTACTCGCAGTTGTACGAATTGGAGCAGATCAATCCTGAATTTCCGACCACCGACGTGGCCATGGTGATCGGCGCTAACGATGTCGTAAACCCCGACGCTCGCGACAATCCGAACAGTCCGATTGCCGGCATGCCGATCCTGGAAGTCGACCACGCAAAGTCTGTGGTCGTCCTGAAGCGGGGACAGGGCAAGGGTTTTTCCGGGCTCGAAAATCCGCTATTCTTCAAACCAGTCACGGGAATGCTTTATGGCGACGCCAAGGACACGCTGACAAAATTGGTGGGCGCGGTCCAACACGTGTAACCCTTTTTGGTTTCTCCGCGTCTATCTTTTTTGCAGGGAGATTCAAACGCCAGAACGCAAAGTGCATCGCCAGGGGTTCGCAGAGACATCCTGTGCGTTCCTTTGCGTTCCTCTGCGCCCTTTGCGTTAATCAATCGATACGCCACACTCAGCCGGGTTAGGAACTCAAATATGAGAAAACTGAAACTGTATTCGCTAATAATCCTGCTGGCGCTGTCGCTGGCGCTGCCGACAACATTTGCCCAACGCAAAGACGCCAAACCAAAAGCCACATCTGCAGTTACAACCAGAGCGGCCCGGGGCACAGACACGATTTCGGCAGCTCAGTTGAAAAACTATCTTTACTTCATCGCCTCAGATGAAATGGAAGGCCGCGACACGCCTTCACGTGGATTAGACACGATCGCAAAGTTCATCGCGATGAATCTGGAGCGCTGGAGCTTCAAACCCGCGGGTGACGACGGCACATTCTTTCAACGCATCACCCTGCGCCGCGATCAACTCGACGCCGCGCACTCAACCGCCGAGATCAACGGGCAGAAGTACAACTTTGGAGAAGACTTTCTGGCGAATCCGGTTGCGGGTACCCTCAGCGGTCCGCTGGTCTTTGCCGGGAGCGGATGGATCGTAAAGTCAAAGAACGTCGACTCGTATCAGGGTATCGACGTAAAGGGAAAGATCATCGTCGTCGTCGGCCAAGGTCTTCCCAAAGGTGTTGCCCGCACTGATCTCACAGGCGTGCAGGGAACTGATTGGTCCAGTCCCGTCCTTTATGCGCAGCGGCACGGGGCTAAGGGAATTTTGTCGCTGCCCGACGCCGCGACTGCGCAAGGTTGGGCCCTCCAACTGCAACGTCTAATGCAACCGAGCCGGGCCTCAGTCGAAAAATTTCAGCCAGCCGCCAACAGCACTCCGGTGCCGACGGTTGTGCTTTCTGCAAAAATGGCCAACGCCTTGTTAGCTGGCGCGAAAACCGATGCTGCAACCCTGATCGCTAAAGTACAAAACGGTGAACCGACTACCGCGTTTGATTTTAGTGCCGAGAAGAGCGTGAACATCACAATTGTGGTTAAGCCTGATCACCCAACGACGCAGAATGTCGTCGCCGTGTGGGAAGGCGGCGATACCGTTTTGAAGAACGAGTACGTCGCGGTCGGCGCGCACTATGATCACATCGGAATTTGCGCGCCGGGTACGGCTGATCCGATTTGCAATGGCGCGGATGACGATGGATCGGGGACGACGGCGCTACTCGGCATGGCGGAGGCGATCTCGCATGCGAAGCTGCGGCCCAAACGTTCAGTCCTGTTTGTCTGGCACTGCGGCGAAGAGAAAGGATTGTGGGGCT
Organism: Blastocatellia bacterium; assembly: GCA_003168335.1. Taxonomy (GTDB): domain Bacteria; phylum Acidobacteriota; class Blastocatellia; order Pyrinomonadales; family Pyrinomonadaceae; genus UBA11740. Next base: position 274,461 of record PMSM01000006.1, read on the forward strand.
CGCGCTATTTCACTGACTATCCCACGATCCCGCTCGATCGTATCGTGACGCAACTCAACATCGATATGATCGGCCGCAGCAAGAAAGAGGGCGACACGAATCCACGGAACGCGACCCTTTCCGGGCCAAATCAGATTTATGTGATCGGGTCAACGATGATGAGCACGGACCTGGGCAACCTCAGCCAGGCGGTGAACAAATCGTATCTGAATCTGCAATACGATCTTCGTTACGATGATCCGAACGACCCCAATCGCTTCTTTTTTCGCAGCGATCATTTCAACTATGCGCGCAAGGGCATTCCCATCATCTTCTTTTTTGACGGGGTGCACGAAGACTATCACCGGCCCGGGGATGAACCGCAAAAAATCGATTACGAGAAGATGGAGAAGGTGGCGCGCACCATCTACCTGACGCTGTGGGAAGTTGCCAATCTACCCGTGCGTCCGAAGGTTGATAAACCGCTGCCGGCACAGTTGACGAATCGGAGCGGGGAATAGTCCGAAAGCCCCCAGGCGATCAATCAGCAAACTGTCTCAGTGATTGCTTGAAAGTCAGATAACTTTGCCGGTTGCGACTGTAGGCGTCCTGGTTCCGATACTTGATGCCAAAGACTTTTCGTGTGTTCGTGGCCGAGTCTGCGGTATCTTCGAACGATCGAGTGTAACTATTGTCCCGCGCTTTAACGGTGACTCTGCGGACGGTCGTGCTGCCCCTCTTGTCCGAACTTTGCGAAACCAAAACTTCATTCCTCGAATTGATCTCTACGTCGTTCGGCTCGCCGTTCCATTGCGGTGAAAACACATAGAACTCTACGCTGCCGTCGGGTGCGGTGAAAAAGACGCTGTCGTAACCCCCCGCAGATGAGCTTCTCTGCGAAGGATGAACCTGGAACGTCGCGGGATATTTGACCTCAAACCAGGCGCCTTTATACCCGCGCCAATTATTACCACCCTGGGTGTTTGTTCCGGCCAGGGCGGGAACATTAATATGATTGCGGTCACGAGTATCGTCCTCCACCTCACTAAAGTTAATTTCTTCGGCTCGCAATGGCCGGCGACCTTTACCTTTCAGCTATTGAACTCAGGCCGGCCGCAGTTATGACCCCGCCGGCAACTCCTATTTTCTGCAGAATCCTCTCGGACTCTTTATCCGTGGCTGGTCGTGGACTGACGTGTTCAATAATCACTGGAATCAACTCGATCTTGTCGAGGGTGACCAGCCTACCCTGGATGCCCGGCGTTTGAGCTAAGGCCTGATTCTCACGCCCCGGCGATCGTAATACAACTCTTAGGGCCAGGCCCTCTCTGGTGTCTTCATGCCCCATCTGATCAAAAACAAAATTACCCAAAGAGTAGAAAATATACTTCCCCTGATATTGTTCTATGGTTTGAATCCAATGCGGGTGTTGACCAATAACCAAATCGGCGCCGTAATCAATGGCCGCGCGCGCAAAAGTCACTTGCGAGGAGTCCGGGTTTCGTGTGTATTCAATCCCAGCGTGCATGGTAACTACTATAAAGTCAGCCTCAGATTTTAATTTCGTCACCGCGTCCTTCAAGTCACTCAAATCCTCGATGCGCGCTACATAATCATTGCGCTTGCCGTCGCCGTCATTTGTCGAGGCGTACGACGCGCCCAGGAAACCTATGCGGACGCCGTTGACGGTAACGATCTTCGGTTGCCAGGCCTGTTGTTTATTGTCCCCCACACCCAGATAGACAATGCCCTGCTCTGACAGGACGCGCATGGTGTTCTCTAATCCAGCCAGACCCTGATCCAACGCGTGGTTGTTGGCGAGATTTACAATCTTGAAGTTGTACGAGACCAGGCCCGCCAGATGTTTGGTGGCTGTATTGAAAACCAACTCGCGCCCTTTTTTCTGGTCATTGCCCGACACCGGACTCTCCAGATTGCCGAAATTGAAATCAGTTGAATTTAAGAGGTCTTTCAATTGGTCGAACGGTAGGAGCGGGTTGTCGTTCTGCTCAATGCGCTCCGCGACATGCCGCGACAGCATGATGTCACCCACCGCGAGGAAACTGACCGTGGTGTGCAGCTCGGCTGCGGGCGGGTCAGCCAAAGTCTGCGCTTGAAGGGGAGCGGGTGCTGCTGGCCGGGAGCCTATGCGCACGCGCCACCCGGCGATACCCAGCAGCAGAGCAATGATGGCGAGCCCGAAGAGATATCGAGTTGGGGGAAGCCTCACGGTTTGGTGTCCCGGTGCAAAATCGAAGCGTGACCGCTCTCCAGAAGCTGATCGCGATTCAGTACTTGATCAATCATTCCTTAACTACACTGAATACTCCGTACTGACCATCAGAGATGGTATAAGAACCTGCAAAGGCGCCGCCCGGTGTTCGATCACCGTTGATGTGAATCGTCCACTTCTGTCGCACGTCCCCGGTCTCGAACCACAGCTCTATGCTGTTGCCGTTCACCTGGCCATCGCCGGCCGGCTCCTTCCACGTCCAGTGTCTTTTTCTATCACAGTTGAGCTGCGAGGCGTCCGGCAATTGTTTGTTTCGGAACTGCACCGACGATTTGATCGACCACCTGACCGTTCTTGAAAATCAACATCGTGGGGATGCTGCGGATCTGAAACTGCGCGGACGTGCGCGGGTTCTCGTCAACGTTGAGCTTGACAATCTTGTAGCGGCCTCCCGACTCACTGGCGAGTTGATCGAGCACCGGCGCGATCAGGCGGCACGGGCCGCACCAGGGCGCCCAGGCGTCCACCAACACGGGGAGAGAAGCCGAAGCGCTCACGACGTCGCTCGCGAAGCTCGCGTCGGTCACGACCTGCGGCTTGGTATTAGCTGTCCCGGCCGCCTCGGCTTCGGGTAGCTTCTCTCCACACTTGCCGCAAACCGGTTGGCTCACGGTCGCCGCATTTTCGTCCACGCGGTTTTTGGCACCGCACTTCGGACATGCTTGAATCGCCATCGTTCCCTCCCTGCATTAACGGATCGATTGTCTTCGCTCCCTTGCGTGAGGCATCAGCTCGTCGGTTTAATCTCACGCAAAGACGCCAAGCTATTCGACTTCACTCAGATGTCTTCTGAAATGCGCCAGCACTCTTCGCCACGCATCGGCCGCGGCTTCCGCGTCGTAAACCTGCGGACGCGTGTCGTTGAAGAAAGCATGATCGGCGTCATAGCTGACCACTTCAACCGGCAAGCTGTACTTGGCCGCGAGTTCTTTCAGCGTGTTTACCTTCTCGGGATTAATCCACGCGTCACGCTTGCCGGCAATGAAGAGCGTCGGCGCCCTTAGTTTTGCCAAAGCACGCTCATCGGGGATGTCGCCATAGAACGGCGCGGCGGCTTTGAGTTCAGGAATTTCGCACGCGGCGCGCAGAGCGAACGTTCCGCCCATGCAGTATCCCGTGATCGCGAATCGTCTAACCTGATAAGTAGCTTCCGCAGCGGCCATCGCTTTGCGGATCGTCTCGAGGCCGTCGTCGATTTCCAGCGCCTGCATCAGGGCCGAAGCTTCATCGGTATTCGTTGCGACCCTCCCACGATAAAGATCCGGTGCGACACAAAGGTAACCTTCCGTCGCATAACGGCCGGCGAGGTCGCGAATGTGATCATTGATGCCCCACCATTCATGGATCAAAATTACCGCTGCATCGATTTCCGTCTCTGGTCGCGCTACGTAGGCAGTCGTCGCGCCGCGGGACGTGTTGAGATTCAAAGATTCAACGGTCATGGAGATCCCCTTCATTAAAGCGACGGATCAAAATGTCATTCGCTCCGATAGTAAACCAAAGAGCGCGAAAGTAGCAGCCCGTCGAGGAATTCCTTGCGCTGATTCCCGAACCTCGCAGGCCCGAAGGGCCGACATGAAATAGCCACGCCCGTAAGGGCGTGGATCCGAAACCTTCTCAAAGACAAATGAGCGCCGAAGGTGCGGCACCAAAGCCCGTGAAACGGGCGACTGAAAATCGTCTATTAGCGCGAACACCTCGAAGAATTTCAGCCGTCCGCCTTCGGGGACTGATTCGTTCAAGGTTGCTCTTCCCCAGCGATGAATCGCTGGGCTATTGTCAGGCGTCCGTTTCACGGACTTCATTACTCGCTCTTTTCTTTTCGATCTCGTTTTCAAACAGTAAGGTGCTAATGAAATTTTGAGTCTAAATACAGAACGAACAAATTCGGTCTCGAAGGGTTACAAAGCAAACTGCGCCCTGTGATATAACTCAGCCCAGCTAATTAATCACCGACCACCTAAAGAGGAAGACAATGAAAGTCCTTTCCATCCTGCTTAGCATTTTGCTTTTCAGCTTCGTGCCGGCCGGCCCCAGGGTTGAACCGGCGGACGTAATCTTCACCAATGCCAACGTCTACACCGCGAATGATCAGCAGCCCAACGCGGAAGCGGTGGCGGTAAAGGGCGATCGGATTGTCTTCGTCGGGTCGAACGCCGAAGTGAAGAAGTTTCAGGGCGCGAAGACCCGGGTTGTGGATCTGCATGGTGCGACCGTTCTGCCCGGGATGACCGACGCGCATCACCATCTGGAAGGTGTTGGCTTTCGCGAGATCACGCTGAACCTCGAAGGAATTACCAACCTTCAGGATTTTCTCGCCAAGGTAAAGGCCCGAGTCGATCAGGCAAAGCCCGGCGAATGGGTCACCGGACGCGGCTGGATTGAAACCTTCTGGACGCCACCTGTTTTTCCCACGCGTTGGGACCTCGACAAAGTTGCTCCCAACAATCCGGTGATACTCGAGCGCGCTGACGGCCACGGCTCAGTGGCGAACAGTGCGGCGCTGAAACTTGCCGGCATCGACCAGAACACGGCCAGTCCTTTTGGCGGCGAGGTTTCGAAAGACAAACAGACCGGGGAACCAAACGGCATGTTGCTCGACGCCGCCCAGGGACTCGTGCGTCGTCACGTTCCGCCTACCTCGCCTGCAGATGCGGAACGCGCGGTCGTACTGGGAGTGCAGCGAGACATCGGCCTGGGCTGGACGCAGGTGCAGGATCCGGGTGGGAGTTATGCGGACGTCGGCCTCTACCGCAAGCTTTACAGTGAAGGAAAAATCAAGCTGCGTATTTACAAAGTCCTTTCCGCGCCCGGAAAGGAAGCGCAACGACTTTTGAACGAGGGACCGATCATCGGCGCCTATGGTAATCGCCTCACCGTTCGCGCTCTCAAGTTTTATGCCGATGGCTCACTCGGTTCACGGAGCGCGGCCCTGCTCGCGCCGTATTCCGACGCTCCCGAGACATCCGGGTTCCTGACCATCAAGGAAGAAAGTCTTCTGCCCATGCTGGAAGAAGCTTTGCGCAAAGGCATTCAGTGTGAGACGCATGCCATCGGGGACCGTGGCAATCGCTTCATACTTGATGAGTACGAGAAAGCGCTGAAGGCCGTGCCGGCGAATCAGCGCAAGATCGCCAATCCGCGCTGGCGCGTTGAGCACTCGCAGATCGTGAACCCGCTCGACATTCCTCGCTTCAAAAAACTCGGCATCATCCCCTCGATGCAGCCTTCGCATGCTATTGGTGATTTGCATTTCGCGCCCGCGCGCCTGGGCATCAAGCGTCTGGAAGGCGCCTATGCGTGGAACAGTTTCATCAAGTCGGGCGTAATCGTCCCCGGAGGATCGGACGCGCCGGTCGAACGCGGCGAACCAATGATCGAGTTCTATGCGGCCGTTGCGCGCAAGGACCTGAAGGGATTTTCCGGCGCCGGCTGGCACCCGGAAGAAGCTGTTTCAAGAGATCAGGCTTTGAAGATGTTTACGATCTGGCCCGCGTACGCGGCGTTCGAAGAAAAGATTCGCGGTTCAATTGAAGTAGGAAAACTTGCCGACCTGACCGTGCTATCAGCCGACATCATGAAAATTCCGGAGATGGATATTTTGAAGACGCATTGCGTGATGACAGTGATTGGGGGCGAAATTGTTTACGAGGTCAAGTAGCGGATCTGTTCGACAAAGAGCGAACGCCGCAAACTAAGCACGATAGACGACCAGCCTGCGAAGCAGGCGATAGAATGTTAGCCCCTGGCGAAGCGCAGCGGAGCCTGGGGTAACCCGCAAAACGAATTCGAGCCTGCGTAGCAGGCAGCAGAGGTGCGACAATGTCTTACACAAATCTCCTTTATCACATTGTGCACGCACTGCCGCCAGCTTCGCAGGCTCCTTTGATTTTTCCATCGCCGTCCCCAGGCTCGGCTGCGCCTCACCAGGGGCTTCATTCTGCCGCCTGCTGGCGCAGGCTGGTTGTAGGTTTGACGTCAGGAGTAACACTATCGATCCCGTCACCTTTAAACTCCTGATCAGCCTGGCGATCATCGTCATCGCGACGTTACACGGGTATGGCGCCGCGTGGCTGGCCATCTGGATGCTGTTTCATCCTTACCAACCGGTGAAATTGCTGGGCATCACCATCTGGCCGCAGGGAATGATTCCGCGGCATCGGGCCCGCCTGGCGCAATCGATTGGCAACGCGGTCGGCAACGAATTGGTTTCGCAGGAAACCATTTTCCAGGCGCTCTTCGAAACCGGCTTCTTCAGCAGCAAAGTCGAGGGCTTTGTTAATTCTTACACCAGGGAATTACTCTCCACTGTCTACCCTTCGCTGATTGAGGCGCTGCCGGCGGGCGCGCGCGCGCCGGTGCTGGATACGATTGCCGCGCTGCAATACCGCCTGGCGGAACACATTGCGTCAGTTTTGAAGAGCCAGCAAACCGCCGAAGCGATCGAGCAGTTTGTCGATCGGCAGGTTGATAAGTTGCTGGAGCGACAGTTAAGCGAGACAGTCAGCGCGGAAACCTTCGATCTGGTTCTGCAATTTGCCGCCGACCGCTTTAACGGTTTAATCAGCGAAGAAGCATTCGCGGCGAAGGTCCGGGCGTTTACGAGCGAGCGCATCGACGACCTGGCGCACACGAACGCCTCGCTGGCTGAAATGTTCACGCCCGAGACGGTGGCGTTAATCAAGGAGCGCGTAGATCAGCAGGTAGGGCCCATCGCCCAGCACCTGGCCGACATCGCCGCCAGCCCGACTACCAGACAACAGATCGGCGCGCTGATCAAACGCGAAGTCGACGAGTATTACGAACAGCTTTCGTTTCTGAAAAAAATATTCATATCGCGCGAGCGCATCTACCGTGAGGTCGATGACCTGGTCCACAATACTCTGCCGCGACGCATCGACGAATACTTGCGCGGAGCTGATTTTGTGCAGGAAGCCACGGGCTTTCTAAATTCAACGATCGACAATCTAATGCAGCGGCCGCTGAACGAACTCATCGGCCAGCTGCCCGCGGAAAAGTTTGAGACGATCAAGCGTGAAGCCGCGGCGCGATTGGTCGCCATCGTGCGCAGTCCGGAACTGGCGCGCTCGGTCGTCGGCTATCTCAGCAATGCTATCGAGCGCCTGCGGCCGCAAACCATGCGTGAACTGCTCGAAACTTTGAACCCTGAATCCGCGCCGCGCCTAAAAGCATTTCTGACGACCAGCCTGCTCACCGTTCTGGCCCGCGACGACACGGCGCGGACCATCAACGCGATCCTGAATACCCAAATCGAAAGGTTCATGGTAGCGCCCATCGGCCGGCTCGCCGATCATATGCCCGCGGGCGCGATTGAAAAAGCCAGCGCAGCGCTCACCGAAAAGATTACCGCCGCTGCGCGCGAGCGATTGCCGGCGCTGATCGCTGAGTTCGATGTCGGCGGCCTGGTGCGAAAAAAAGTTTCCGAGTATCCAATCGAAAAGTTGGAAGCGCTCGTTTTGTCGGTAGCTCAGCATCATTTGAAAACGATCGAGCTGTTTGGCGCCGTGATTGGTCTTTGGATCGGCATTGGACAAGCGATCTATTTTTGGTTCACCTACATGCCGAAGCCTTGAACTACGGATTGTTTCCGACAACAACAAACTGCTAACTTAGTTGAGTCCGCATAGCGGACGATCGGCAATAGCCCGCCGATTCATCGGTGGGATCACGTTTCTAATTTAGAAAAAGAGTCGTCATTCCTCGCCCATTCCCAGCACTGAAGTGCTGGGCTATTTTCACGCCGTCCGCTTCGCAGACGTATTCTTGATTCCTTTGATGGAATCGGTTGCCTGGTGACTTTGTTGATCGTATCGTCTTGGTTATTGCTGTGCTATGATGCGTTTTGTCGATCACTACTTGTTACACTTCTTAATCGATGACGCAATTCAGAAATTTTCTTGTTGACAATCCGCTCGTTAGATAATAAACATCTGTCTTCTTTGAAAGGAGTCATCAGCGAATGACCTACGTTGTGGTGGAAATGTGCGTTGACTGCAAGTACACCGACTGTGCTGCAGTTTGTCCCGTCGAAGCTTTTCACGAACTGCCTGATCGTCTTTATATTAACGCCGACACCTGCATCGATTGTGATGCCTGCGTGCCTGAATGTCCGGTCGAAGCGATCTTTGCCGACAACGCTGTGCCCGAGCAGTATGCGCACTGGACGCAGATCAATATCGATGAAGCGCCGAACTATCCTGTGATCAGCCAGAAAATTCCCGCGCTGCACGGACCCAACTGTTCCGGCCCGGCAGAGTAAACGCGCGTTTGTTCGAATCGTGAACTTGAATCTCTGGGATGATTGGAAATGGATCGGCGGGGCTCCGGCCAGCCAGCGCGCTTCAGAAGTCTTCCGAACTGAAATCTTCAAATTCGTGCAAGGCCCGATATGCTTCTTCTGAAGCATACTCAGTGGCTTGCCGTTCCAACGCATGGCGCGCGACCATCGCATCCACCGGATCGTGCAGCAGCGCTATCAAAAGCGACGCCGGCATTTGCGTCAGGGCCTCTTGCGCCAGCGCGCGCACCACCACGTTGTTCGCCCGCGCCAACTCACAAACTTCGCTGGGGGCCAGCCGCTCAGACAGCATACCTGCCAAGGCATCCACGCGCGCGTAGTCATTTCGCAGGTGGGCACGCTGAATCAGTTGGGCAAACACTTCGGCCGATTGCGTCTGCTGAGTCAGGACGCCGGCGCACGCCTCCGCCAGTCGCCGCGCTTCCAACGATGAGTCGCCGGACGGCAATCCAGCTGCGACCGTGTGCTCATCCAGCGCAGCCAGAAGCTGGCTCAACTCGTGATCGGCCCGCGGATCATACGGAGTCGACTGCGGAATCTGCATGACGGAACCCCCGGCCGACGATTTCCAGGCCCGCTCAACCAGGTTGCGGGTAGTCGTGCGCAAGTGGCTCCAAACGCTCGCGACTCGCGGACCAAATTCCTCAATCATCATCACCATAGTTCCTTCGTTCTCGGCGCAGCCGGCTGAAAACTTTCCGCACCAGCGCCTTCGCCCTGAGATTGTACTACATGCGCTACTACAAATCGGCCAATACTGCTAAGCTTACGCTTTTGGCGCCCGCGTTCCGCGCCTGGGCGAATTGGATTAACTAAGAGGACCCTACGATGCCTATCAGTGAACAATTGCTCGAGATTCTGGTCTGTCCAGCCTGCCGGGCCCGGGTGGAAATGAAATCTGACGGCAGCGGCTTAAAATGCGCCGAGTGCAAACGCGTCTATCCGATTCGCGACGACATTCCAGTGATGCTGATTGACGAAGCAAAGATCGAAGATGAACAGCCTGCGGGAAATAATTGAGTCGTCGCCGAGTGTTCGCCATCTCGCCTTTGCAAACAACCTGGAAGGTGACGAACCCCAGCCACTCGCGCCGGCGCGCTGGGATTGGGCCAGGGTCCGGCGCGTCCTGGTCGTGCGGTTGCGATCGATCGGCGACACAGTGCTGACCACGCCTTCGCTGTTTGCCTTGCGCCGGTTCCTGCCAAACACGCAGATAGATATTCTTTTGGAAGATTGGGTAGCGCCCGTACTCGATGGCTCGGACCTTGTCGATCGCGTGATCGCGATTGCCGGCGACAGCAAAACTGCCCGCGCGCGCGTCGCACGCGAGCTGCGCGCCTCGCGTTATGACGTTGTCTACAACTTGCACGGCGGCACGACCGCCACGCTCTTGACGCGCGCGACCGGCGCCAAACATCGCGTCGGTTTCGAGCACTATCAATACGCCCGTTTGCACAATCATGTTGCGCCATCGTCTTTGGCAATTTGGCAACGGCCGAGCCTGCATTCAGTCGAGCAACAACTGGCGCTGATCGGCTGGACCGGAGTGCCGGTCACGGATCGGCCACCAACCCGGCTGGCTGTTACTGAAACCTCTTTGCTTTCGGTTGCTGAAAAACTTCGTGCCGCGGGCTGCGAAGATGTCTCTGCCGGCAAACCGTTCGCGGTGATTCACCCAACCGCGGCTTTCGACACCAAACAGTGGGCCACGGAAAACTTTGCCCGCGTGGCGGAAGAACTGACCGCGCGCGGCCTGACACCGATCGTCATCGTCGCGCCAAAAGAAAAACCGGTGGTCGCATCGCTGAGGGAGCAATCGTCTGCCCAAGTCATCGGGCTGAGCGATCTTTCTTTGCCCGAAGTAACGGCGCTCGCGTCGCGCGCGCGTTTGTTTGTCGGCAATGACAGCGGCATCGCGCACATCGCCGCCGCCGCGGGCGCACCGTGTATTGTCGTCTTCGGCTCGTCAAACGTGCTGCACTGGCGGCCCTGGACGACCCGCCCCAGTGAAGTCGTGCGCGAAGAAATGCCCTGCCAGCCGTGTCACGGTTACTTCTGTGCCGAGTTTGAAAAGCCAGAGTGCATCTTGCGCGTGCCGGTTGCGCGAGTCGTCGGAGCGATTGATCGAATCTTAAGGTAGGAACTGGTACTGAACCGCTCGCGGTAGCGAGCGGGTAATCAGCGCGGCAAACATGGTTTCCGATTTTCAATTGAAGCATTGGCGAATACACGCGCTCGCGGACAGCTCGGCCCGATAAGAGACGACAAGCTCATGGTACACGCGATGCGATTGGGATACAGACGACGCCATGATTGAATCGCGATGCTTTCCTGAGCGACCCGATTACCCGCTCGCTACCGCGAGCGGTTCTGTACCAAAGCCCTTGAATTCATGACGACCGCCATGACAACTATCGCCAAACAACGTGCCGCCGAGTTACTTAGCGAAATCGGCACTCGCAACATCGTCGTGCTCGGGGATGTAATGCTCGACGAGTTCCTCTGGGGCGAGGTCACCAGGATTTCACCGGAAGCGCCGGTCCCGGTGGTCGACATCCGGCGCGAATCAACGCACCTCGGTGGCGCCGCGAATGTGCTGGCGAATCTGCTCGCCCTGGGGGCGCAAGCTTCGGTCGTCGGGGTGGTCGGCGACGACTTTGCCGGCGAGAGAATCCGTAGTTCCGTGCGCGCTAAAAGCGCCTTGCAAACAGACGCCGGACTGGTAATCGACACGTCGCGTCCCACCACAATCAAGACGCGCATCATCGCTCAGAACCAGATGGTGGTGCGGGCCGACCGCGAACACCGGACTCCCGTTAATGGCCAAACAGAAGATCTGATCATCAGCGCGGTGAAGGCCGCGATCGAAAATGCCCATGCTCTGATCGTTTCGGACTACGACAAAGGCGTCGTCACGCCGCGCATCTTGTCCGCAGTGTTGCCGGCCGCTTACGGACGCATACCAGTCCTGATCGATCCAAAGATACGAAACTTTGACGCATATCGTCCGGCAACGCTGGTCACGCCAAACCATCATGAGGCACTGCGCCTGGCGGGTCTCGAAGAAGATTCTGAGGGCACGCTGCAAACGGCCGCGCAAATGATTCGCGAGCGTTTGGGTTGCGACGCGGTTCTGATCACGCGCGGCGATCGCGGCATGATGCTGGTCGAGGGAGACAACGATCCGGTTAATGTCGAGACCGCAGCCCGTGAAGTATTCGACGTCACCGGCGCGGGCGACACAGTGATCGCAGTATTGGGAGCGGCGCTGGCCGCCGGTGCCTCGATGGCTGAAGCCGCGGTGCTGGCTAATCACGCCGCGGGAATTGTGGTAGGAAAACTCGGCACGGCAACGGCAAGTGCGGAAGAAGTTCTCGATTCCATTCAATAGTGATTGATTCAAAAGAGCCGACTTGGCGTGGACTCTTCAACAAGTCGGCGTAGCCGACGGCAGAGCGTAGCCCCGTACGGAGCGAAGCGGAGTGCGGGCTCAGCAATCAAGAAAAGAACCCAAGCCTGCTTTAGCAGGCGGCAGCGGGTTTGCCTCTTTCTGTCGCCTGCTAAAGCAGGCTACTTGCATCTCTTTGTCTGTGATACTCCAGGTTCCGCTTCGCTTCACCTGGGGCTATGTTCTGCCGCTTGCTTCGCAAGCTCGTTCTGAGGTTTCATTTCAGCTTGATAGGAATAACATTCATGGACCCTGAGGCTCGACGGTTATCGTTCGCTCTCTCTATTGTCGTTGTAATCGCGTTGTCGATCGTTCAGCCGCTGAGCCTCGCGCAGCCGCAACGCGAGCGACGAGTTGCTGCGACTGAGCCAACGCCGACTCCCACCTCGGCGCCCACCGCCTCGCCGGCAAGCTCGCGCCCCATTTCGGCCGCGCCCGCACCGCAGACACTCGCTGAGCTGCTCTCGCGCATCCAGGAGGTTGTGCGACAACCCGCACTCGATCCCGGTTTCTTCGCCGTCAAGATCGTGTCACTCGACACAGGCAATGTGATCTACGAGCAGAATGCGAACAAGTTTGTGCGACCCGCGTCGAATATGAAACTCTACACCGTGGCCGCGGCATTGGATCGACTGACACCGGATTATCACTTCATGACTTCGGTTTACGCGAAGGAAAAAGTAGATGACGGAAAGATCAAGGGCGACCTGATTATCTACGGTCGCGGCGATTTATCGATTGCGGCGCGGTTCAATGATGGAGATTACTTCAAAGGCATAAACGATCTGGCCGATCGCATTGTCGCCGCCGGAGTGAAGCGCGTTAAGGGCGATCTGGTTGGCGATGAAAGCTATTTCAATGGCACGCCACTCGGCGGTGGATGGGAGTGGGAAGACTTGCAGTGGGCGGACGGCGCGCAGGTAAGCGCGCTTACGATCAACGACAATGTGATCGACGTGACGGTGAAGCCGGGTGAGAAGCCGGGCGCGCCGCTGGTTATTACCACCGCACCCGGGCCCTTCATTGCGATTGCAAATCGTGGCACGACGTCAGCGCGAGGTGGGAAGAGCGATCTGCGACTTTATCGCGCGGTCGGAGCAAATGTTCTGGAGATTTCAGGAGGCTTGCCGGTCGGCGATAACGGTTTTGAAGGCAAAGTTGCGATTCCCGATCCGGCTCTGGCTTTTGTGACGATGTTGCGTGACGCGCTCGTGAAGCGTGGCGTGAAAGTCGATGGCCGGTTGCGGACAATCGATGTGCGTTCCGGGACGAGCATCGTCCCGGATCCCTGGCCACCTCTGATGCAACTGAACTTCGTTCCACAGTCACAACTGACCGAAATCGCCAGTATTCAATCGCCACCCTTTGGCCTGATCGCAGCGCAAACACTAAAGCCAAGTCAGAACCTTTACACTGAATTGATCCTGCGAACTCTGGGAAAGCAGATCAGAACCCTCCCTGCTGAGCAGATAGAAGGTCCTCTTCACACGGGCCGGACCAGTGAAGAGGCGGGCCTGATAGAAGTCAGAGACTTCCTGCGTCAGGCGGGCGTCAGCGAAAGCGAACTGGTAATAAACGACGGGTCAGGTCTTTCGCGTAACGACATGATCACGGCGAACGCCACCGTGCAGTTGCTCACTTTCATGTCGAAGCATCGCTACTTCGCCACGTTCCGCGACGCGCTGCCGATTGCCGGCGTTGACGGCACCTTGCGAACCCGCATGAGAGGCACGCCCGCCGAGGGCAACCTGCGCGCGAAAACCGGCTCGCTCAGTTCCGTCGCGTCGTTATCGGGTTATGTCACTACCGCGGCAGGCGAGCATCTGGTCTTTTCGATGATGCTCAATAATTACCCGTCCGCCAGTGCGGTGCGCCGAGATTCAATCGACGCGATCGCGATCCTGCTCGCTTCGTTTGCGGGCAGGTCGCAGTAGCGGGAGCGCAGGCATCTTGCCTGCGGTTCGCGGACATCCTGTCCGCACTCTGCCACCCGCTTGGTACCGCAGCGGTTCCGTACCGTTGGCGTCGTTTGCGGACGCATCGCAGTAGTGAGATTATTCCTCACCCATGCAAGGAGGCTCCAATGGCAGTCGAAAACATCATCGGAAGTTGGCAGGAAGTTCGCGCGGGCTTGATTGATGAGGCCGCCCAGATCCCTGCGGATCAATTCTCGTTTCAGCCGGCGGCCAATACGCGTTCGATCAAGCAACTTCTCCAGCACCTGGTTGAGTCACAGAAACTATTGATTGGCGAGGCGTGCCGTCCGGATACGAATTTGATGCGCGGCTCCTTTGCCGAGCAAATCAAACACTATGCGCCGGACGTCAGAAACATTGACAACAAGGATGGGTTGCTGAATCTGCTCCGCGCGAGCATGGATGAATCCGGCGCGCAGTTGCTGGCCTGCGGCGACGAATTGAGAAAGACGATGAAGCGCTTTGACGGCAAGGAGATGACGAAGCTCGCTTTTCTTTCGTTCGCCATCGCGCACGAAATGTATCATCGCGGACAACTCACCGTTTACGAGCGGCTGCTGGGTATCGAGCCGGCACTGACGCAGCGATTTCGAAAAGCTTTCGGCGAAACGCCGCCATAATTTGGACTGCGGCGGCTGGACGCCGCTTTTGTCCTACTTCGTCACTTTTTCAGCTAACTTTGTGTTTTGACAGAGACCGAATCCAAAGCGGCGTCAAGCCGCCGCACTCCAAAATGCATCCACGGTTCACCAAATTTCACGGCTACGGTAACGACTACCTCGTCTTCGAAGCGGCGCAGCTTGCCGGCATCGACGACCTGGGTCAGTTTGCGAAGCGCGTCTGTAATCGGCATTACGGCGCGGGTGCAGATGGCATCGCCATCGCGGCTGCATCCGAAGAAAGCAGTTCGGACTTTCAAGTCCGGATCTTCAATCCCGACGGTAGTGAAGCCGGCATGTCGGGCAACGGCACGCGCTGCGCCGCCTCTTACCTGTTCTTTCACAACCTCTGGTCGAATGATCTGCTAAGACTGCAAACGCGCAACGGCATCAAGCGCTATCACCTGCTCGAGCGTTCCGCCGCTGGATCGTTTTTGTTTCAGTCTGAATTGGGCCAACCGAGACTGGATAACACTTCGATCCCGATGTTGACGGACGAACCGCTTGAGCGCGTGATTGATTATCCGCTCGCAATCGGCGATGAGACTCTTCGCGTGACTGCTTTGCAGATGGGCAATCCCAATTGCTGCATTTTCGTCGACGATTTCCGTCGCGTTGACTGGCGCCGCCTCGGTCCTTTGATCGAGAACCACCCGCGGTTTCCTGAGCGCACCAATGTTATCTTTATTCGCGTTCGCGATCGGGAAAACATCGAAGAGCGCCTGTGGGAACGCGGCGTGGGCGAAACCGAAAGTTCAGGTACCTGTTCCTGCGCGGCGGTCGTCGCTGCGGTAATTAACGACCAGACAGATCGGCGCGTGAACGTGCACGCCCCGGGCGGTGTGATTCCCATTGAGTGGCGCGATGATGGCGAAGTTGTGCTGACGGGTCGCGCGGACGTTATTTACAGCGGCGAATGGCTGGCCGGTTAGTTGTTCTTAGGATTTAGTTCGCAAAGGAACTGTCAGAGATTGAGAAGCACACGCAAAACATTCATGAGACGCAAAATCTTCATATGCTCGATCGCGCTCCTTTTCTTAGCACCGTCTTTGCCCGGCTGTGCGCGAAAGGTCGTTAAAGAACCTCCGGTCGAGGTCAAGACCGAACCACCAAAACCCACGAGCTTGCCATTTTGGCTCGGCAATCCCGAACGGACCTTCTATGGTACCGGCCCCTGGAAAAGCGGGCCGTTGAAGATCGTCTGGGAAGTAAAGACCGGATCGATCAGCGGCCAGTTTCATAAAGATCCGTGGGGCGGCACGTCGTGGCCCGGTCAACCATCCGTCGAAGGTGACCGCGTCTATTTCCCCTCCGCGGACGGCAACACCTATTGTCTGAACCGAGCAGACGGCAGCGTGATCTGGAAGTTCAAAGCGAAGGACAGCCAGAAATCAACCCCCACCATCGTCGGCGATCGGATCATCAACAGCGGTCTGGATCATCACGTTTATTGTCTTAACAAAGCCGACGGCACTTTGATTTGGGACTATCAAACGGGTTTTGAGGTCGACGGATCCGCGGCCGTGGTCGGTGACCGCATCTATTTTGGCGGCGAGGATAAGAGTTTCTATTGCCTGTCGCTCGCTGATGGCAAGCTCATCTATAAGATCCCGGATGTGGGCTCGGACGAGGGCAGTGTCACCTACAAAGATGGCCGCGTCTATCTCGGCACCGAGCAGTTTTATCTTTTCTGTTTCAACGCTGACGATGGCAAGATCATCTGGAAGTCGCTGATCGGCGCGGACTCCGACTCAACCCCCGCGGTCGCCAACGGCATGGTTTACACCGCGGCCGAAGACGGCGTCGTGCGCGCGTACAATCAATCGGACGGCAAGTTGGTATGGCAATACACGACCGAAGGCGGGCATTACGGCAGAGGGAGCGAAAGCATCGGCATCTGGGCCAGCCCCATTTTCTATGACGGAAAGATTTATATCGGCGCCAGCGATGGTTACATGCATTGCCTGAGCGCAGACAAGGGCGAATTGATCTGGCGCTACAAGGCGCATGGCCCGATCTGGGGCACGTCTCCAATCGTCGATGGGCGCGTGGTGTTCGGCGACAAGGCCGGTTGGATTCATATGCTCTCAGCCGAAGATGGCAAACAGTTTTCCGAGATTAAGATTGGCGACAACATCAACTCAACTCCGGCGGTTTTCGACGGCCGCATCTATATTGGAGCGTTTAATGGAAAGCTGTATTGTCTGGAGGAAGATGAGACTGCGCCAAAAGAAGCTGCCAGCCCGTCGCCGTCGCCACCCATTAAACGGCATCGGTCCAGAAAGTGACGTCAGGCATCTGATTACCGACCAATGATCCTGCTAGTCGACAACACCATCGAAGGCCAGGGCTCGAGCCCGCGCGAGATTCGCTCGGCTCTGCAACAGATCGAGCCGGACCTGAGAGTAGTTACTGAGCCACTTCACAACATCACGCCGGAATTCGTGAAGCTGATCAGTCCTTCCCACATCATCCTCAGCGGCCAAAGCCATCCATGGGATCGCTATTCAGCCGAATCACTGGCCGGCGTCTTCTATGTAATTCGCAGCGCACCGAAACCAATTCTGGGCGTGTGCGGCGGGCAGCAACAGATTGCCCTCGCTTTCAAGGGACCGGTGGGGTTGATCGAGCGCCTGACGCCGGGCGAAGGCTATGAAGGCGCCTTCAGAGAGCGCGGCTTCTGCAACGTCGATCTAAATTCACCAACTGGTAACGGAATTTTCGACGGCTTGCCGCAGACTATCACGGTGTGGGAGTCGCACTGTGATGAAGTCAAATCACTGCCACCCGATTTCATCTGCACCGCAACCAATCAAGTCTCGGAAATCCAGGCGATGCAGCACGCGACCCTGCCGCTCTTTGGCGTTCAGTTCCATCCTGAACTCTTCGATCTGGAACACCCCGATGGCCGGATCATCCTGGAAAACTTTCTTAAGCTCTAAATTGTTGTCCGGCAAACTTTCGGTTTGTCGTAACTGTCGAAAGAAACTCTTTTCCGAATGCCGGCGACAAACTGAAGTTTGTCGGACAGTCACTGCCTCCACACGGGGCGGCGTTGTTCGTATAAGGTAATCTCAGCTTCGTGTTTCAACGTCAGCCCAATTATCATCCAGCCCTTCCAGCAGGCAATAACGTTGGTAGTCGCCAATCTCGAACACGGCAGCAAAGCCGTGGGCGTCGGTGACGGTTTTAGTCTCAAGATCAACTCACGCCGGCGACTGAACACCTCGGTTCAGCGAGGTGCTAATTGAGACGGACCGAATTGCACTAAGGTGCCTAATTCCGGCGCAAAACCGTTGGGCTAAAATCGAGAAGTGTTCTTAATTACTGCGATTTGACGTCCACGATCTCGCCGCCAAAGGCGCGCAGGACCTGTTGGACAGTTGGGTTCTGGGTTGCTGCCTGCCGGGTTTGGTTGGTCGCGCGACGCTCTTCTTCTTCCGGCGAAAGCGGTTCGTTGCTGTGGGTGGCGTCGTCCGTAGTCGAAAAATGGATTTTGATGTCCCGGCCGCAAGCTTCGCTACCCGCTTCACGCAAAGCTTTCGCGTTGTCCGGCTTTTCGAGCGTGTCGCGTGCTTGTCGGGCTTCGGGCGTAAATTCGATCCGCAACTCGTCGCCCTCCAACTCAGCGCGCGACGCGGCATCGAGAGCGGCGATCAGCATGCGGCGCTTTTTCTTTTCGAGCACGGTTTTGATTTGGTCGATCAATGAACCCAAAGCTGCGTCCGATCTCGCAACTGGTGTTTCATTCGCTGAACCGGAAGCGGCGTTGGTCTCAGACCTTTCACTAATTGCCCGCTCACTGCCGCGAGCAGTTCCGTCACCACCCGCGCTCGCGCCTCTGCTTGAACCGCCGGCAGTTGCTGAGCGCGTGCCGGCTTTGCTGGAGCCACTGAGAGCGGACTGCGGTGACTTGCGCTCCGCGGGCGGCTTGCCGGTGCGCAAAGCATCTTCGAGTTCAGCAATGCGGCCGACCAGATCACCTAAGGACGCGAGCCGGCGCATCTCCATCAATTTCACCAGGCCCACCTCGACCTGGTAACGCGGATTCGCTGCGTCTTTCAGACTACTTTCAGTCTCAGCGAGAGAATGAAAGAAACGCACCAGATCAGATTCAGAGAAAAGCGCGGCCTGTTGTTTTAGCGCCGAGGCCTGCGCCGAAGACGAATCGAGCAACTTCGGATCACCAGAAACCTTAACCACCAGCAGATCGCGCAAGTGACTGAGCACGTCGCGACAAAAGTTGCGCAGGTTGTGACCGCGCATTACCAGATCATCAACGATCGCCAGCGCCTCTGCCGGCTGATTCTCGGCAATCCCGTTGACCACGCGGGCCAGCACATCGGCGCCGGCAATCCCGAGGGCCTTCTCAACGTCGTCGGTCTTGATCTTTTCGCCGGCGAAGCTGATGACTTGATCAAAGGCTGACTGCGCGTCGCGCATCGAGCCATCGCCGGCGCGCGCGATTTCGCGCACGGCTTCATCAGAAATAGAAATGTTTTCCGCCTCAGCAATAAACCGCAGCCGCTCGGCAATCTTCGCGGTCGCAATCGTCCGAAATTCGAAAAGTTGGCAGCGCGAGGTGATCGTTTCCGGGACCTTCTGTTCTTCAGTTGTGGCCATCATGAAGATCACATTAGGCGGCGGCTCTTCGATCGTTTTCAAAAGTGCGTTAAAGGCCGAAGCCGAAAGCATGTGAACTTCATCAATGATGAAAACTTTATAACGATCCCGCGCGGGAGCGATCGCGATGCTGTTGATAATCACATCGCGGACATTATCCACCCCGGTATTAGAAGCCGCATCGATTTCCAGTACGTCCATCGATCGGCCTTCCGCAATTTCACGACAGGAAGGGCAAGCTGTCTCGTCGGTAGTGGCGCAGGGCGTGGCAGTTGGGCCCGCGGCCTTGTGACAATTGAGAGCTTTGGCGACCAGACGCGCAGTGGTGGTCTTCCCGACTCCGCGCGCGCCGGAAAAAAGATAAGCGTGGTGCAACCGCCCGTGCTCAATCGCGTTGCGCAGCGTGCGGGTCAGGATTTCCTGGCCGGTTACATCTTCGAATTTTTGCGGGCGCCACTTGCGCGCGATTACCTGGTAGGACATTTACGTTTTGTTGATTGTCTCTTTATGGCGATTTGGTAACGATTGGATCGCTACACTTGCTTTTGGCGTTTACGTTGTCCAACTTTCGGCGAGCGAATTCCCTGAGCAACTTCCAGGCGATGATGACGCTGCCGTCATCGTCCTGTCGCGCGACCCGTAATGCGACCAGAACGTCAGACTCGTCGTAAACGATCGACCGCAGTAGATAAGTAGCGCCCACTTGAACCGGGAGTGCGTTTTTGTATACAAGCCCATCAATCGTCTCGCCGACGACGAATCGACGACGTTCGCAACGCGCTTTAGTCTGGTCGCGTGGCGGTTCATACTTTGCCAGGAAGTGTGCCCGTGGATCTTTGGCAGTAATCTCATCGAGCGGCACATTACCCAGGTTGGTCAGCATTCCATAGTCGGCGCCGGCAAAACCAACGGCAAGCGAGTCGTGAATTCCGTCCAGCCATTTTTGCGGGACAGAGCCAAACGTGATGATTACTGGCCTACTTAAGCCAATGTCAGAGCCCCTGCCGTACTCGTGCGATATGAAGTGGAACGAATAGTAGGCGCCGCCGCCTCGAATGAGCCTCTCATTGGCGCGTTCATAAGGCAATAACCTGATAAGACCGGTAAAACTCCCCTTGAGGAAGGCCGCGTGATCCGTCCGGTCCTGCTCAGAAGGCGCGAGCAGTCCTTTTTTGAGGACGCGATCCTCAGCCGCGGGTCTCTCCAGTGCCCGATTCCATTGCTTATCCGTCGTCTTCCATGGATCGTATACTTCCCCAGAACTCGGGGAGGATACAGTGCCGGGAGACTGCGCGAAAGTATTCAAGTTAAAGAACGAAAGGGTCAGCGCCAGGCAACAGGCGGCGAAAGCTTTCATCTCGGTGCGCATTTCTGTCCTCAGTGAAGGCTAATCGGTTTGCGCTAACTCAGGCCGAGGATACTTCTTCAAGAGTCTCCAGGCAATGATGACGCTGCCGTCGGAGTCTTTGCGGACTACTCTGAAGGCAACCAGCACATCACTCTCACGGTAAACAACCGAACGCAAAAGATAGGTTGCACCTATCTGGACCGGAAGTCTGCTGCGGTAGAGGGCGCCGTCAATCGTGACCCCTGCCTGAAAGCGCCGAAATTCAGAACGCACGGCCGGCTCGGGCTTGGGCGGTGCATATTGGGCGATAAACCGTGTGCTCAGATCGTTGAGCGTAATGTCTTCCAGCGGTCGATCACCAAGATTAGTCAGCATTCCGTAATCCCCACCGGCAAATCCCACAGACAGAATGTTGTGATCCAGTTCAATGTCATTCCCGTAGCCGTAGGCGTGTGTGAGATTCGCAAATGAATAATAAGCTCCGCCACCGCGAATGTTGAGCCCCTTCTTCGTGTGATATGTAGCGCTATCATAGACCCCGCGCGGCATCAAACGGATCAATCCGGTGTTTCGACCTCGCAAGAAATTGCTGAATAAGTTTCGATCGTTTTCAGTTGGAGCGAGCGGTCCTTTCTTCAGGACTCGATCTTCCTGCTGCAAGGAGCGACGGTCATCTCTTGCGCGCTCGGGCGGCTCGGGGGTGGTGTGAGTCGGAAAATCGAGTGGTGGATTAGAAGCTTGCTGAGCGGAAGCGCTGGCGACCAGGAGGGCGACGGCGAGGATAACCAATGACGCGTTAATGAAGTCTCTCACTATCCCTTCTCCTTTTCCGGGCAGAGTAACGAGGAACAACCATCGCAAATTCGAGGCCCTGTCTTATTAATTAGTCAGACTCCGGACTTACCCGCAACACACGCTGCCGTTGCTACCGTTGCTCCGTTCCCGGCCTGGCGGGGTTCACAAGGCGAGCGTTGTGCGGAGCCCGAAGTCTGATAAGCCATTAAAGCATTGCCGATTGCCGGTTGTCGATTGCCCGTTTGGTAGTTTGTACTTTGTGCTTGGTACTTTGCCGTACTGGATACTCGAGGAGTGTGGTTCAACCAGGGCCAGCACATCAAAGTTCAAAGTACAAACTTCAAAGTACAAGTCGGCAATCGGCAAACAAGAATCGTAAATGGCTTAAACCGCCGTCTTACGGTGCGCGAAAATGCGCAGCAATCCGTTGATGCCGAGGTGAAGCAGGAGATAGACAATGATCGCGATCACCAACGGCAACATCAACGTATGACCGCCTCCGGCAGTGGGACTGGCAACGATGCCGCGAAAGGGTTCGTAGAATGGATTCGTCACCGTGACAATGAACTGCACGAACCCCGCGCCGCTCTTGGCCGCCAGCAATGCCAGCAGAAACCTCAGTCCGAGCAGCGCATAAAGCACAAAAAAGATGTAATCGATAACCTGCGAAACTCGCGCTACTCCGCGCGCTCGTCCGACTTCGCGTTCGCTCTGCACAACTTCGTCGACGGCCTTGGCGCGGAACTCGCCCGCGACCTGATCGATCTTCTGGCTTTCAGCCGGAGGCGCCTGCGTAGCGCGGTCGGCAATCTCAGCTTGAACTTCCCCTTCGACCTGCGACTTGACGGCGCCATGTTGCCCGGCACGTCGCGCTTCTTCGATTGCTAATTTGTCGTCGTCCATGTAGCCCCCCTTAAAGCAAAAATATTCAGGTACCGTTGAAGGTTGCCCGCATGCGCCGGAGATTTGCGCCGGGAAATTTTCCAGCCGCTTTGACCGCCGCGAGCATCCGGTTTGCCTCGGCGGGCGTCAGACCGGCATAGATTGCCATAAAGTGCTGGTTCGGATTTGTGTTCGAATAAGATAAGGCGCCCGCCATGGCACACCGCGAAGAGAAAACTTTATGGTCAGGGAACAGGGCCTGGGCCGCCAGCCGTTCCTCCTCAGGTACGAAAACATCACAGTCGTCGTCCTTTGCGCTCACACTCTTCAGGATGATCGCGTAGAACAAGTCGGTGTCATAGATGACGGCAGTCTTCGGCAAGCGAAACGGCAGGTCATACGGCTCAAAAGTCGCAGTCGTCTTACAGGGGACGGTTGGATTGCCGCAGACTGGAAGGTGTGTAACCGGGCGGCGTTTCTGGGCGCACGTCGCGCCGGCAAAAGCGCTCAGGGCGATCGCACTTGTGATCAAAGCGATCACTGCGGCGCGAACTACATTCGAGTTTATCGATGTTCCGTTGAGACCGATCATGGTTGGTTGCTCGTCTCGGTTTGAAGGCAAACTTCTAAGTTGGTCGTCCTGGAAAACAAGCGAACCTCACGGCATTGCCAACTCCGGGTTGCCTCTTGCCGATTCGCGTTCCACCATGGGATTGGAAGGCTCTTACCAGAAGGCCAATCGGAAATCGTCAATTGCAATCGACAATGTTATGGCGGAGAGGGTGGGATTCGAACCCACGGAACGGTTTCCCGCTCACAGCATTTCCAGTGCTGCCAATTCAACCACTCTTGCACCTCTCCCCGCGGAATTTCGGATTGCGAATTTCGAATTGCGAATTTGACCTTGGTTCCTATTCGAGGGCGGTGCTCTTAGCAATCAACTCGTTCGTCAAATCCGCAATTCGAAATTCGCAATCCGAAATCCCAAATGGCGGAGAGGGTGGGATTCGAACCCACGGTGGGCGTTAACCCACTCCGGTTTTCGAGACCGGTGCACTAATCCACTATGCGACCTCTCCTAATTCGAGCTGGCGTTTAGCAGCGGGCTATTGCCCGCTTAGTCGGGCGGTAGCCCGACTCTAAACCTTTGCCTTAACGTCTTGCCTTGAAGAACTCCTGCATCAACTCACGGCACTCCGCTTCCAGCACTCCTTTGATCACTTCAACGCGATGGTTCAGAGAATTGGTGTCGCAGATATGAAAGTGCGATTCGACGGCGCCAGCTTTTTCATCCGTCGCGCCATAAACCAGCAACTTCACCCGCGCCTGAATCAGCGCTCCGGCGCACATCGCGCACGGTTCGATGGTTGAGTAAACCACCGCCTCCGCCAACCGGTAGTTGCCGGCCTTTCGAGCAGCTTCGCGCAACGCCACAATCTCTGCATGCGCGGTTGGATCGCAATCGGTGCGAGTGCGATTGCCGGCGACCGCCAGCAGCTTCTGGCCAACGACCACGCAAGTACCGACCGGCACTTCGTCGCGGGCGTGCGCTTCACGCGCGGCGCGCAACGACTCGCGCATCCATCGCTCGTGCTCTTTCTCTCGCGCGCTTTCCGAAACTGAAAACATTTGCTTCAAACAACGGATTCCAAACTATAGGTTCAGCTAAGATCACTGTCAAGCAACGCTTTTTTTCGCTTCCCACTTGTTCATGTGGTTCCCACGGGATAGTTACTCGGCGGCGAAACCTGCGCGGGAAAGGACGAACGCCGGACGATCCAGACGTCGATACTTTCCCGCGAATGAGCGCGAATTAAGAGCGATTCCGTGTTATTATTTCTGCGGTTTTGCGGAAGTTCCGCACCCGCCTTTGCGGCCCCGTCATGGCAATGACCACTGACTCAACCCAGCCAGGTGCTGGCCAACTTCGAACCGATAGCAGCAGTCTTGATCCCAAAGCTGCGGTGCGCGTGCCCCAACGCGCCCCGGGAAGCTTAACGCGTGATCGGTCGGTGACAATATTGTCCGGTGAGCGCGCGACCAGTCGTTTACGGCCCGTCTCTTCAGCGTCGCTCCATGAAAGCGTCACACCGGATCGGCAGCCGGCTCAATCCCCGGATCTAGTCCGCCGGATGGCGCCGGCCGAATTCAGCACCGCGATGGCCCATTTTTATCGTGGTGAAGTGCAACGCTCAAACACCTGGCGTACTCGGCTCGACACCACGACTTACTGGTCCGTGCTGCTGGTCAGCGTGTCGCTGACATTCACTTTCAGTTCACCGGTGAGCCCGCACTTTGTGATTCCCATCATTACGATTCTGGTGACGGTTTTCATGGTAATGGAAGCCCGCCGTTATCGTATCTACGAAATCTGGGCCAGCCGGGTCCGGGTGATCGAAACCGGCTATTTTGCGCAGATGCTTGCCCCTGACAGCGTGCCCCGCGATCAGGAATGGGCATCGCACCTGGCGTCTGATTTATTAACCCCTAATTTCACCATCAGCATGTGGGAAGCGATCGGCCGGCGATTGCGGCGCAACTATCTGTGGCTCTTTGCGCTGCTGGCGTTGAGCTGGACCCTGAAGGTATATCTGCACCCATTGCCCGCTGACACTTTCGAATTGTTTCTGCAGCGCGCCGCCGTCGGACTGGTTCCTGGCTGGGTCATTTTCATTTTTGGATTCGCTTTCAACGCCGCGTTGTTCATCTTTGCGATGGGAACGATCCGTCTGCGAGAAGCGACCGGCGAAGTTTTGCCGCGCCATCAGTTTTCGCTGCATCCGCTAAAGCGCGTGTCCATCTGGACCCGCGCGGCGTCGTCGGGAACGCGCGCCACCGTGCGACGGGCCAAACGCGCGCGTCACCGTCTGCGGGGTGGCAGCACCGGGGAATTCAGAAAGATCGACATCACCCAGACCCCCGAGCGTCGGATACATGTTTCCGAGACGCCTGACCGCGTCATAAAGTAAAAAGGCAAGAGTTAGAAGCCCAAAAAATACCAGACACTTGTTTCGCGCGCTAACTTCTCCCTTTCTACTTTTTACTTTTACTGTGTTGTTATGCTCGAACTTGACGGCCAGAGACTCTCGCTCGCCCAGGTCGTCGCCGTCGCACGCGACAAAGACCAGGTCTCGCTTTCCGACGCCTCGCGCGCGCGCGTGGAACAATCACGGAAAGTTGTGGAAGAGATCGTCGCCGAAGGCCGCACCGTCTATGGCGTCAACACCGGCTTTGGCAAACTCTCAGACGTGCACATCGAACGAGCTCAGCTCCGCGAGTTACAACTAAATCTTGTTCGCAGTCATTCGTGCGGACTCGGCTCGCCGCTTTCTGAAGCCGAAGTCCGCGCCCTGCTCTTGCTGCGCGCCAATGTTCTGGCCGAAGGCTTCAGCGGCTGCCGCCCAGTGCTGAT
Organism: Blastocatellia bacterium; assembly: GCA_003168335.1. Classification (GTDB taxonomy): domain Bacteria; phylum Acidobacteriota; class Blastocatellia; order Pyrinomonadales; family Pyrinomonadaceae; genus UBA11740. The sequence continues at coordinate 300,195 of PMSM01000006.1, forward strand.
TGAAAGTTTGGTCGCCATGCTCAATCGTGGGGTCACGCCAGTGATTCCCGAGAAGGGTTCGGTGGGAGCCAGTGGCGATCTCGCGCCGCTGGCCCATCTGGCGTTGACCGTCATCGGCGAAGGCGAAGCTTTCTATCGCGGCGAAAGGATGGCGGGCGCCGACGCTTTGCAGCGCGCGGAAATCGCGCCCGTCCAGCTCGAAGTTAAGGAAGGCCTGGCACTCCTCAACGGCACCCAGGCCATGGTCGCCGTCGGTGGTCTGGCGTTGCATCGAGCCGAAAGAGTTGTGCGCCTGGCCGATGTCGCCGGCGCCATGACCCTGGAAGCAGTGCGCGGAACCCCGGTAGCTTTCGATGAGCGCATTCACGCCGCGCGTCCCCATCCGGGACAGATCGAAGTGGCCGCGCACCTGCGCGAGCTGCTGCGTGACAGTCAAATTCGGCAATCGCACCTCGAAAACGACCCGCGCGTGCAGGATGCTTATTCGCTCCGTTGCATGCCACAGGTGCACGGCGCAATTCGCGGCGCGCTCAGGCACGCCCGCGAGATTGTCGAGATTGAAACGGGCAGCGCAACCGACAATCCGCTGGTGTTTGCGGCCACGGGAGAGGTCCTGTCGGGCGGCAACTTTCACGGCGCGCCGCTCGCGCTCTCATTCGACTATGCGGCCATCGCTATGACGGACCTGATGAGCATTACCGAACGCCGCATAGATCGTCTGGTGAATCCTGATGCGAATGACGACCTGCCGCCATTCTTAACTTCGCATCCCGGCCCGGCCTCTGGTTTCATGATGATGCAGATCGTGGCCGCGGCGCTCTTGAGCGAAGCGAAGGTCCTGGCCCACCCGGCCAGCATCGACAACGTGCCGACTGATGGCGGCAAAGAAGATCACGTCTCGATGGGCATGACCGCGGCGACCAAGCTGCGCTCGATCGTCGACAACGCGGAATTGATTACCGCGATCGAATTGATTACGGCTGCTGAGGGTTTGGAATACCGGGCACCTCTACAACCCGGCCGCGGCGTAAAGCAGGCCTACGCGATCGTCCGCCGGCACGTCACTCGCCTCACTAACGACCGGGCAATGTCCAGCGAGATTCAGACGGTCGCCGAGGCGATTCGCGACGGAGAGTTTGATGAAGTTGCTTAGTCAGCTTCTCGCGCCAAAACGTTGACCTTCGCACGGCTCCGCCAGGAGCCGAATATTTATAGAACGCCGGCATTGTTTTTGATTAAGCTCAGTGAGGAGAGCCTTGCTCTCCTCACTGAGCTAAGAGATTCTAGCGGGCGATCGTGGCTGTAAATATTTCGCCCCTCACGGGGCTTAGGCATGCATAACTCTCAACGACTCAACCCGCCGCGAATAACCGTCAGCGAATATGCGGGCAAAGCAATGGTCTTGCTCTCAACACTCTCAATGACACGGTGCTCAGGCGGATCAGCTTTCGTCGGAAACGGGTGGTTCGGATCAGAGTTGAGTTGATACTGCGCTCCTGAGAATTGAAACAGATCAACCTGTCCTTTGAAAGTAGAAACCTTTTGCGGCGACGTACTACTGAAGACCACGCTGACCGAATAAGCACGCTTCGGATCCTTATTAATCAGCAGCAAAGACCACAGCCCATCAGGCCGATGAACCGCGTAAGCGGTGATCAGTTCTTCGCCATCGGCATTGAGCACGTCGGAAATTGCCGGATAGATGTCGTGAAGTTCGTCACCCGGCTGTAACCATTCCTGAGTTAGCAAACGCGCGCCCCAGTAAGTTGCCGTGGGCTTCTTGATATGGCCGGCGTCGTCGCGGAAGAAGAGCATATTGTTTCCGGATGAGCATTCCTGCTCTTTGATGATCTCGCTCGCTTCGTAGCCGTAGAGATACGCCGCCTCGCCTCCCATGGTCAGGAACCGGCCCACGCTGTCAGCGTTCAGCAACGCGCCATCGAGATCCACTTCGGCCCGCGCACCGAACGCAGAATAGCCGTACTCAGTTATCAGCCACGGAATGTCATGCGTCAGTCCGCCCTGCTGCAACTCGTTCAGTGCATCCGTAAGCATTTGAGTTCCCTCTGCGAGTTGCTCGGGCCGGCAGTCATCCGGGAACGGATACCACTCAAACGAAAAGAACGTGAACTTGTCGAGCTGCCCGCGGCGCTTCAGATAGTCGAGGAAGCGACCCATCCACCCGGCTTTGCCGAACTCAATTCTGCCGGGGACCTGCGTCTGCTCGATGTCCTGCAGACTGGGCCCGCCGAGCTGAAGCGCAGGATTGATTTGGTGAATTGCCTTTTCAACCTGCAGGTACAAAGCTCCGTAATGCTCCGGATTCACGAACTGCCCGTCGGGTTCTTCGCCCATTTCGATTCGCTCAAACGGATAACCGCGAGCTTTCAAGTATCGAATTTCGGCGGCGGCATTTTCCGGAGTGTCGTATAGCACGGGCACTGGAACGAGCATCGGCAGTCCGTTTGTCAGTCCACTCTTGAAAATGAAATCAAAGCCCGGCTGTTCAGTTTGAGCGTCGCGATCTATTTCGCGATGCCATGGATCAGTGGAAGAAACGTAGACGTCTGTCTGTTTATATCGCCCGGTTCCGTGATCGATCGCATCCTGAAATCGGCCCCGGCGATCGAGAGTGCCCAGATAGATCTCTCGAATCGCATAGCCAAGCCGGTCGCGAATATCTTTTGAGTTTTTGGGCCCCGTCCCTGAATTTTGGTTTAAGACAATCCGAACGTACCTGACGGTGAGCGGCTTGGTCGACAACTTCAGCAGTGCATTTCCACCCGTGCCTTTGCCTATGTTGCCTTGCGGAAAAGCGTGCCACTCGGTCGGCAGTCTTTGAGATAAATCCTCCTCGCCGACGAATTCGCCAAACTCGATCGAGTAGTTGGTGGCGAACGGCTGAGCCCAAAGAATCCTGATCGCATCGATCGGCTTGTCCTCGCCGAGATCGATCATCACCCATTGCGGGCTGGCTGAGTTGTTCTCGCCGGTGAAGTGCTCGTCAAGATAAGGATTGCTCTTCCAAAAAGTTCTGATGTCGCCGTCGTCAAGGCGCGAATAGCCGTCATCGTTGGCCTGGTCTATGGTGTTGCCGCGCCGCGGCAGGTGGTATCCGTAACAAACGTAAATTGGCCGGCCCGGCTTGCTGTTGGAAGTCCAATAACCCTGTCCGTGCACCGGATCGCTCCAGCTGCCGTTCGGATTCCAATGCCACGCTTCGCCCGCAAGCTCAGTTCTTAAACGATACGTTAACGGCTTGAGTCCCGCCGCCAGCATCGCTTTGATGTTCGCCGGCGAGAGCTGCCGATCAGTTTCTTTCTCGGCATGCCCATCCACGCCGGCGCCAAGCGCGCGCGAAGGAATGAAACGATTTGCCGGGTGGCCGGGAGTGAAGTTAACCGTTATGACGGCTTCGTTCGAAGGCCGATTGGCTTGAGCTGGAGCTGTGATGGGTTGCAGCGAAAGAGAAACACAAACCAGAAAGCGGCCGATCTTCTTGAGCGAGGTGCGGAAAAACTTCCGCTCCCTTTGGGAGAGGGCTGGCGAGAGGGAGAGAGACGCGATCAACCCGCGTGGTTGATGGTGTTGGGTTTCGGATCCGCACTCACGCCCTCTCCCCAGCCCTCTCCCAAAGGGAGCGGGAGAGAGAGTCTCCTGAAAAGTGTGCGAGTCGCAGGACAACGGTGAGACGGGCATTTATCGCTGCTGAAACTCCGGCGAGCCGATCAAGAGCGTGATTAATTCTATGATGTAAGGCGACGCCGGCGGCGCCGCCGGTTTTGCCGCATTAGCGTCATACCCAACTGCCACGTTGGCGCCCGGACTTGGCGCCGCCGCCGGCGGATTCGGCCCAGATTCCAACTGCAAAGTCTTTGTCAGCACCGCCCGGGTTGCGGGAGAGAGATCACTGGAAACGGTCAAGTTAATGAACTTCGCAGCGACCGTGTCTTTCTTTGCTTGATCGACCCCTGATAAAAGTCTGGCTACGTCGATCTTCGTCCCTTTAAGGCGATTGGTCGCCAGCGCGCTGGCAAAATTAAAGCGGGCGATCATTGCGCCGCTGGAAAGCCACTGGTCAGCCCGATCGGCATAACCATCCGGTGTGATGCGCCCAAAAACCGGCTGGCCCATTCGCCCGATTGCATCGAGCACCGGCCGATCGCCGTCGGTCTCAGCATTCAGAGCGCGCATCGCCGCGGCTACATACTCGAAGGGCGAGCGCATCTTGGCGCGATAAGCTGGCGTGGAGAAAAACTCGGGCGACATCACGATTGCACGGAGAGTCTCGCGAATCGATCCGTCAGTCTTCAGAAAAACGGCGGCGGCGCGATCGATTACCGACCGTGGCGGATCGTCGCTGATGAAACGGCGCGCGAGCTTGGTCGCGATGAAACGCGCCGTGGCTGGATGCGTCGCCAAAATATCGAGCACGCGTTCGCCGTCAGCCATCCCGCCACCGGGAAGAATTCTGTGACCGAGGACGATCTTTTCACCGTCGTCATGCAGGCCCGGGCGATAAAGAAACAGCCCCTGCTCATTCGGCTTTTGAATCGTCCAACCGGAAAAGCAACGCGCGACCTCCTGCACATCCTTCTGCGTATACCCGCCGTCTACGCCCAAAGTATGCAGTTCCATCAACTCGCGCGCGTAGTTTTCGTTGAAGCCGCCGTCGACTCCGGCGGGCTTATCTTTGGTCGCCGCATAAGGACGCGGCACGCTCGACCGCCAGTTGTCGAGATAGAACAACATCGCCGGCGAGTGGGCCGTGGCGCCCAGCAAGTCGCGAAATCGCCCCATGGCGAACGGGCGAATCGTGTCGCGATCGTAACTGGTCAGTAGATATCGATCGTCATCCTTGTTGGCGAAGATGCTGAAATGGTTTTCCCAAAAGTCGACCATCATCTCGAACAACTGCCGTTCGCTGTAAACAGCGCGCAACAGTTTCGCGCGTTGTAACTCAGTCACGACCATCTGCGGGTTCTTCGGCGGCGGCGTGGGCTTCGGAGCGGCCGGGAGCGCGGGCATCCTGCCGGCATCTTCCTTCTTTGTGTCCATCTGCATCTCGTTCTGCGTCGCACTCATTCCCGGGTTGGCGGATATCTCAGGTGCCCTGCTGACGGGATTCTGCCCGATTAGTTTCTGCGCGGGGGCCGTCGCCTTGGCAGGACTTTGCGCTGGAACAGGTGACGGGACCGCAACAGGTTTCGGCGGCGTGTATTGTTCGAGGATTACGGGCGTCGCCATTCCCAAAGTCGGCAACCTCTTGAGCCTGGCGATGACTGCGCCGGCATCCAACGAATCCGGATCGAGCTGTTGGGAGATAAAAGCATCGACACCCATCGCTTTCACTTTTTCAAAGTCACCCGGCCGCGCGCCGAACGTCAGCCGCGATAGCACGTGCGCGACGCGCTGCTCCGGAGTCATTGTTTTTTTCGCGGCGCGTTGGATCGGTTGTGTTTGGCCCTGACCATCGGCGACCAGGATGAAGGTTGGCTGGCAGACAAGCATCAGAGCCAGCACGGCCGCAATTGAGGAAAACCTTTTCCCGGGGAATCTCGTGCGAACGGACACTAGTGCAGTTTTCATGAAACCCTCCCGTCGATACAAGAAAGCATTCTAGAACTCTTGCCTGCTGCGCACAACGCGCACCTCACTTAGTTTGAGCAGAAGACGCGGCTACCCGATCGTGTGCTAACCCCGATTTGCTGTGCTATTCTCATGCACCAGAGGAACGTGTCATGTCTATGCAAACGAACATAGAAGCTTTGATTGAAGCAGCCAGACATCTCACGCCTGAGGACCAGGAAAAACTGCTACACGTACTTCTACACGAACCCAGGCCTTCGAAACGACAGCACCGAATCACCGAACTGCGAGGGTTGGGCAAAGATATCTGGCAAGATGTTGACGCTCAAAAGTACGTCGACGCGGAGCGCGACTCGTGGGACAACTGACCTCGCTGATTACGGGCAAGCTAGTCGCTTTTGACTCCGCGCCCCTCATTTACTACATCGAAGAACACGCGGAATACCTGGCCATAACTGATGAGTTGTTCGGCTTGCTGGACAGTGGAGCCGCCCGGGGAATGACCAGCGTCCTTACACTCGAGGAGGTATTGGTAAAACCTCTGAAAGAAGGCCGGGAAGAACTCGCCGATCAATACCGTCAAGTGCTTACGAATTCGACCAACATCACTCTTCACCCCATCGATGAATCAGTTTGCGAGACCGCCGCACGAATGCGCGCCACCTATGGCTGGTTGCGGACACCCGATGCGTTGCAAGTCGCCTCGGCTATTAATCATCAAGCTCAGGTAATCATTACAAACGATGATCGATGGCAACGATTGACCGAGATCGAAGTTGCAATCTTGAGCAGGTTTGTTTAGTTAGAATTATCGACAATGAGGTTACCCAGAACCATTCGCGCGCCCCGGGGCGCCAAACTCAACTGCAAGGGCTGGCATCAGGAAGCTGCGCTGCGGTGCCTGATGAACAATCTCGATCCGGACGTGGCTGAACGGCCGGATGATTTGGTCGTCTATGGAGGCGCGGGCAAGGCCGCGCGCAACTGGGAGTCGTTCGATGCGATCGTGCGTTCACTGCAGGACCTGGAAAATGACGAGACGTTGCTGGTGCAGTCAGGAAAGCCGGTCGGAATTTTTCGCACTCACGAATACGCGCCCCGCGTCTTGATTGCGAATTCGAATCTGGTGGGAGCCTGGGCCAACTGGGATCATTTTCATGAACTCGAACGCAAAGGCCTGATGATGTACGGCCAGATGACTGCCGGAAGCTGGATCTATATCGGCACGCAGGGCATCGTCCAGGGCACGTTCGAAACTTTCGCATCGATGGCCGACAAGCACTTCGGCGGCAACTTGAATGGCCGGCTTTTGCTGTCAGGCGGTCTGGGCGGAATGGGTGGCGCGCAGCCGCTGGCGGCAACGCTGAACGGCGCGGTCTTTCTCGGCATTGAAGTAGATCCAGCGCGCATCGAACGCCGCGTGCTCACCGGCTATTGTGATCGAATGGCGCTGACGCTTGATGAGGCGCTGGACATCTGTGAAGACGCGCGCGAACAAAAGCGGCCCGTCTCGGTCGGCCTGGTTGGCAATTGCGCTGATTTGCTTCCCGAAATCGTTCGTCGGGGAGTGAAAGTTGACGTAGTTACCGATCAGACCAGCGCGCACGATCCTCTGAACGGCTATGTTCCGGCCGGGTTGACTCTGGAAGAGGCGGCTGAATTACGCCGCAGCGATCCCCATACATACTCCGATCGCGCGATGGCATCGATGGCCCGCCATGTCGAAGCGATGCTCGCCCTGAAACGTGCCGGCGCAGTCGCGTTTGATTACGGCAACAACATTCGCAAGATGGCGTTCGACGCCGGAGTAAAAGAAGCGTTTGAGATTCCGGGCTTCGTGCCCGAATACATTCGGCCGCTCTTCTGCGAAGGCAAAGGGCCCTTTCGTTGGGTCGCGCTTTCGGGCGATCCTGATGACATTCGAAAAACCGATGATCTCGCCCTTGAACTTTTTCCTGAGGATGAGACGTTGAATCGCTGGCTGCGCCTGGCCCGCGACCGCGTGCAATTTCAGGGATTGCCAGCGCGCATCTGCTGGCTCGGCTATGGAGAACGCGCCGAGATGGGCGAAGCCATTAACGAACTTGTGCGCCGCGGCGATCTGAAAGCGCCGATCGCGATCGGTCGCGATCATCTGGACACCGGATCGGTCGCGTCTCCTTATCGCGAGACGGAAGCAATGAAGGATGGTTCGGATGCGGTGGCTGATTGGCCGATCTTAAACGCTTTGCTGAACACAGCGAGTGGCGCCAGTTGGGTTTCGTTTCACCATGGTGGCGGTGTGGGCATCGGCTACTCGCTTCACGCCGGTCAGGTTTCGGTCGCGGACGGCACCGACGAAGCATCAAAGCGCTTGAATCGCGTGCTGACAAACGATCCGGGTACCGGAATCGCGCGGCACGTCGATGCGGGTTATGAAGAGGCGATTCAGACGGCGGAGAAGAAGGGCGTGAAGATTCCGATGCTGGAACAACCGTCTCCGTAGCAGGGTCAAATGAATTCGTGAACAAAAGGCTTAGACTGATTCCTTCCGCGCTGATGTTAATCTGCACGGCTCACGCTGCCGCGCTGGCCCAAGCGAAGCCGTTGGTCGCTGAATGGGTTAACGAAGACCTCCAAGGCGTCTCGGCCGTGGTTCAACTGCTCCCCTTTGAGAATCAGAATATCGAGAAAATAAAGGCGACTCTTCGCAAAGACTGGCATGTAGAAGAAACCGATCTCGGCTTCGGCGCGAAATACCTGGATCTCGCAAAGGGACGCGGGTACTCGGCGGGTTACGTCCACGCGCTGATTTTCAACGGGCGCGTTGCGCAGTACGAAGCAGGGATCGAAAGCTATTCCCCGGAATGGCCAAATATCCGACAGCGTGTCATTGATAAGTGGAAAGAGAACAACGGACCAGAGGTTTCGGTGGAAGAACATGGAATATCCTTCAGACGAAGGCTTGCAACTGTGCTGCAGGAGTACAAGACCAAGGTCGCGGCCAGTCTGGGACAAGTCAAGGACACGAAAGTGCCCTCAGAGCTTATGAAGAGTTATGCGTCTTTGACTGATCCCATGAACAACTCGACCCTTTCGGGCACTGGCCGTGATGCCGAAATTGACGCGCTGCTCAACTCCAATAGAGTAGATCTGTTGGAGAATGTTCTCAGGTCCTACAATCCCGGCGCTCGAGTTCTAGCAGCGCTGGCGTTGCTTGAATTGGAAAAATTAGGAACTCAGTTATCATCGGAGAGGCGTCGCGTGATCGACGAGGTTCTCAATCTGAAGATTGAACTTCATGCCTGCGTCTACGACATGTGCAACAACTTGACTGCGACGGAAGCGTTGCGTTGGTTTGGCTCTGGCCTTGCTTTTCCCAAACTAAAGCCGAGTAACTGAAGTCATAAGCCTTAAGGAGAAGTCAAACATGCGTTTCCTTCTGTTGTGTCTGGTGCTATTGGTCGTGCCCGCAACCTATGCCGCCAAAATCAAAACCACTGAAGACCTTGTGGCTGCTATGCAGAAAAAGTACGGCAAGTCGTGGTACAAAACCGCGACCTTTGTCCAGAAAACGACGAACTATCAACCGGACGGAACGATCAAAGTCGAAACGTGGTATGAAGCGCTCTCGGTTCCCGGCTCGCTGCGAATAGACTTCGCGCCGGTCAAGGACGGTAACGGAATTCTCTTCACTAATAATCAAATCTATTCATTCAAGAACGGCAAGGTTGATACCAACCGGCCGTTTGTTCATCCGCTGCTGGTTCTCGGTTTCGATATCTACAAACTGCCGATGGCCAGTGTTATGGACCTGCTCAAGGGTCCGAAGTTCGATCTGTCAGTCTTGCGCCAAGACAATTGGCAAGGCAGACCGGTCTATGTCGTCGGAGCAAAGCCGGGCGATCTGCACTCGCCGCAGTTTTGGATCGACAAGAAAAATCTCTACTTCGTGCGCATGCTGCGGCCGGCCGGGAAGGACGGGGGCAAACGCAGGAGACGCAATTCAACAAGTACCAGCGACTTGGCGGTGGCTGGATGGCGCCGGAAGTTATCTTCAAGGTTGACGATCAAATTCGCACCACCGAAGAGTATTCTGAGATGCGCGCCAACCCGTCGCTCGACAACAAGCTCTTTGACCCGCAATACTGGACGAGCGTGCACTGGAGAGAATAGCTGCACCATTAATGACGAAAGAGCACATCAAATTCAGAATTGACGACCGGGTTGCGCGGATCACTTTTGCGCGACCGCCGCTCAACGTCTTCAACATCGCGATGATGCGCGAGATTGGCGACGCGCTGAGCGAGTGCCTGCCCCAGAGAGATCTGGCGGCGATTGTTTTCGACGCGGCGCCGGAAACAAGGGCGTTTAGCGCCGGGGTGGCCGTGGAAGAGCACGTCGCCGAAACCATCTTTCAAATGCTCGACTCGTTTCATTCCGTGTTCCGCCTGCTGGTCCAAATCTCCCGGCCGGTGATCGCGGTAGTTGATGGTCCGGCGCTCGGCGGTGGTTGCGAGTTGGTGGCCGCGTGCGACCTCGTGATTGCCGGCGAGCGGGCCCGCTTTGGTCAACCGGAGATCAAGCTCGGTGTGTTCCCACCGGTCGCTGCGATTCTTCTGCCGCGCATCATCGGGGAAAAGCGCGCCCGCGAACTGATCATGTTGGGCGACATGATCGACGCGGCCGAGGCCTTGCGCCTGGGTCTGGTGAACTACGTCGTGCCGGTTGCCGAACTCGAGCCGAAGTTGCAGAGTGTGCTGGCAAAGCTGCGGGATCTTTCGGCGTCGTCTTTGGCTATGACCCGCGCCGCGCTTGATCTGGGAAGTCAAATCAGCTTTCAATCAACACTCACTGAAGTCGAGAATCTGTATTTGCACGAGTTGATGAAAACCGAAGACGCACACGAGGGCGTGCGCTCATTCATCGAAAAACGAAAGCCGGAGTGGCGGCATCGATGAAGAGAATCGAGACATGGAGTCGCGGAGACCGGGGGACGCGGAGAAAACTCCCTTCGCTCGTGCCAAGGTCACACCGCGTCACCGCGTCCGGGTTTCGTGTCGCTTCTTTCATTTTTTCGATCGCGCTGCTCGCATTTGCCATTAACTTCACTGCTGCCTCGAGGGCGCAGCAACGCCGCAATGGGGCGCACTCTACCTCGGCGCGAGAAGCGTTTACTTCGGCCGATCGCCGCCTGGTTGAACGCGCGATCGGCCAAACCTGTACCGAGCGGATTCGCGATCCGTTCGGCAGCACGCCGATTGACGAGATGCAAGCTCGCCCGTCTTTGCCCGTCGGCAATCCCGACGCCGTGGCAGGCCTGCGCCGGGCAGAGCGCGTGCTGCCAACCACCAGGCGACTGGTCGCCGCCACCATCGTCCAGTTGGCAAAGGAATATGATCACTATGGCACTGCAATCGCGCGATCCAGAATCAATGCGGCCACCGCGCGCGTAGAGGCTGTCAGGCGGGTCAGACCCGACGTTGATTCGCGTGACAACGCGTCGGTTCTCTTGCGCGAGCCGCGCACGATCGAATTCGGCACTATTTTTCTGGCGGGTCTGCGATCCGACGAAGCCATGATTAGCGTGCTGGCCCACGAACTGACGCACATCGCCAGCGGCCAGGCCAATTCTCTGCGGCCCTTGTTTCGGGCGATCGCCCGTCGCGCGGCCGTGCGCACCGGCTTGTCCATCCAGGGACAACGCGCCGAAGAACTGGCGTGCGATTTGGTGGGCATGACCGCCGCCCGCAAGTTCATCAGGGAAACCCCGAGTTGGGAACCGTTGCCGCGCCGGCTGGCTCGGGCAGTCGAACACAACTGTGTGGATGATGATGCGTCGGACGAAGATCACCTGTCGCCCAGAAGCACAATTCGTGCGCTCTTTGCGCTTGACGTGGGGCTGGCCAGCGAAGTTCTGGCTGACGGCAGCTTAGGCGCGCGCTCAATCCGCCCTGAGTGGACACCCGTGAGCAAAAGCGTGTTGACAGTTTCAACCGGCCCTTTCTAAGATCACTCCCGGATGTTTGCAGGCTTGAGCAACGCCCCAGATTCTTCGCCGCGAAATCGCACCCGGCCGACCCGCCGGCGCGGCCATTCTTCTCGCCCTTTTTCTTCCCGGCCGTCCATGTTCGTCTCATTGCTCAGTATTGTGCTGCTCTTGTCCGCGCTCGCGTGCCGCACTAACAGTGACTCGCAGGGCGTCCGACCTCGACAGTTGCGCGATGTTCCGGCGCGGCGACTTGCTTTTACTTTTCAGCCCGATGTCCAACCGCCGGCCACAGTCGCGGCTGAAGAAGCGAAGACGATTATTCCGGCCATCCAGCAGGACTTTGACCAGCGCCGGCAGGATGATGCTCTGCTGCGGACCGTGCCGTCGCCGGACGGCCAGCGAGCGCTCGCGCTTTACGGCACCAACGACGAACCGACCCAGACGTTTCGCATCGATCTCTATTCCGCGGACGGAACTTTTCTGCGCAATGTTACGCCGCCCAATCTCGCCGTCGTGTTCCAGGATTCGGTCGCTTGGTCAGCGGACAGCAGCTTCATCGCTTTTGTTGGGCGCAAGAGCTTGCAGGCGGAACCGAGTCCGACGCCCATCGAACAAGGTCCGCTCCCGCAACCGCTCTCTTCCGCTTCGCCCGTGCCTGCTCCGTCGATTGCGCCGATGTTTGCACCCCTGGCAGTTTTCAATACCGAGCAGGTCTATCTCTGCAACCGTGACGGTTACGATCTGAAACCGCTGACGACCCGCGATGGGTTGATTTATTTTGCGCTCTCATGGGCGCCGGACACGCATGCCCTGGTCGCGTTAGCGTGCAAAGAAAGTGAGTGGCAAGCCCGTGAGAAAGAATTCAAAACTCCGGCCGGCCGGCCACGCCTGATCTCGCTGGATGGGGGCGAGCGCTTGCTGGATGATGCGCTGGCCGAAGCGCCGCCCGTCTGGTCGGCGGATTCTTCGAAAGTAGCAACTGCGTTCGGCGTCGATATCGGGATTTATGACGCGGTGAGCAAAGCCTCGACGCAAGCGCGGATAGAACTGCGCGAGCAATTGCTGACAGCTTCCGCCAAGTTTGATGAAAGATCCGCGCCCGCGAAAAGCAAGCCGGCGGATTCGCCGAACAAAACCGGAGCGACGCCAGCGAACACGCCGGCCAACACCTCAACAGTCACGCTACCTGTTTCTTTCAACCCCGTCGTGCGCCTCGAATGGTCATCGCCCGACAAACTTTACATTGAAACTGCGTATATCAGTTTACGGAGCGAGCTGATCAAAACATTCTCGCGCTGGCATTTATTGATCCTGAGTCCGCAGGCGGCCGTGCTTAAATAGCGGTAAAAGGGAAAATAGCGACGGGGTTTATGGAATCCTCCGGGCGGTTCCAGGAAGAGTGCAGGCCCGAAGGGCCGGCATTCAATAGCCACGCCCGTGAGGGCGTGGTCAGGATAATCTTGAAAGGTTTTAAGGCCCGAAGGGCCGGCACTTCCTGTGGTCACAATTTCATCAAATCCTTAAATTGTGCCGCACCTTCGGCGCTCATGGGTCTGGGATATCTCTTGATCCACGCCCTTACGGGCGTGGCTATTGAATGTCGGCCCTTCGGGCCTAAGCGCAATTTCCCTTGGGCGATAGTTCCAAATTCTCCCGCCACCAACTACTTCAGAGCTTCCTGAAGTTTGGCTCAAAATCTGAAAGCGTCTTCTACTCGTCTGCTGCCGCCAAACCTTCGTTATTTCGCGTCGGCCAAACCCACGAAAGCGCCCTGCCGATAGCCCACAAACAAAAGGCCACGATCGCGGTCATCACGACCCAGAATTTCCAATAGCTGCTGAATGCGTGCTCCCAGCCGGTTTGAATTCGATGCGCGGCGTTTACGTTCAGCACCGGCACAGTAACCAAACGCGAGACGACTTGCATAAATAAATACCAGACGAAAGCATAGACCCACGCGATCCGATCCATGCGCACGCGGCGCAGAACGATCAGCGCCACGATGATCCCGCCCACGTGCGCGAGCGCGGATGAAAACACGAAATCATATTCAAACAGCACGTAGCGGATCCAGATTCCCAGTCCGGGGATTGTCCAGATCGCCGTGGCCCTGATTAGCTCGCGATGATTGAGGAACAGACCAAGGGCCAGCAGCAGGTTTCCGATGTTGCACATGAAAAACAAATTGCCCATGCCGCCGACGCGCCAGTAGTGAACCGTCTGGGCGAGAAAAAAAGTCAGCGGCAGCAAACCAATCAGCCGGAAGCGCGTGTTCAATTGCCCTGACATTCCCGTAAGAATATCACGCGAGATTGGCATCGGTTTACAATTTCGAACCCCGGTCCCGGTTCGTGCACTGGTCCTCAAATCTAAAATCAGTTGATTTGTTTGTTTGCTTCCGGCATTCTTCATCAGAGCCATGGAAGAGATCCAGGAACCAGCAAACGACTCTGAACCCGGAAGGAAACCTCGGGCCCCAAACTGGATCAAGAGCGACTCGGCCGTGCGCGCTGCTGATCTGCTGGCCGGAGCTATCGCTATCGCTTTGGTCTTCTGGTGGCTCCAGTACTCTACCCAGGCAATATGCTGCGGCGACTTTGACGGCTATTACCACATCAGGTGGGCGCGCATGCTTTGGGACAACATGCGCGCCGGACATTTTCCGCCCGCGTTTCCGTGGCTGCCGCTGACCACCCTCAATCCTCACGATTACGTCGATCATCATCTGCTGTATCACATCATCCTGATCCCGTTTACCTGGTTTCGCGATCTGCAACTGGGCGCGAAGGTCGCTGCGATTCTGTTCGCCAGCCTGGCGGTCTTTTCCTGTTACTGGCTGGTCGTGCGTTATGAAATCCGCTATCGCCTGATCTGGCTGCTGGCGCTGCTCGCCTGCTCGGCGCCTTTTCTTTATCGGATGAACATGACGAAGGCGCCGCCGTTCGCGATCATCTTCACGATCTTCGGCACGTATTTATTGTTCGAAAGAAAGTACTGGCCGTTGTTGCCCCTCGCCTTTGTCTTCGCGCTGACTTACGACCTGTTCGTGCTGTTGGGAGTGGCGGTCGTGATCTGGACGATCGTGATCGGCTGGACTGAGGAACGTTTCGAATGGCGTCCGCTGGTGTGGGTGGGGCTGGGGTCGGTTCTGGGACTGATCATCAATCCGTACTTTCCCCACAACCTGTATCTCTTTTACGAACATGCGCGCGTGAAGATTACCGCCGCCGACTTTGCGACCAAGGTCGGCCAGGAATGGTACCCATACGACACGCGCGAGTTCATGGTCAACTGCTATGTAGCGCTGGTCGCGATGCTGATTGGTTACCTGGCATTCGACGGCACCGACCGCAAACGCTCCCAACGGCCGCTGTACTTTCTCATCCTGTCGACCTTGCTGTTGCTGATGATGGCGCGCTGGAAACGTTTTGCCGAATACTTTCCGCCGTTCGCGATTCTATTTGTCGCGTTCACGCTGGAAAACTTCTGGCGCGGTCGCGCGGTGTTCACGCGCCTGCCCGAATTCGTGATGGAGGACCTGCAACCTTTCCTTGATCGACACGAAACGGCGGCGAACGCGAAAGAGATTAAGAGCGAGGAAACCTGGAAATATCTGAAAGTTGGATTCGTGGCGTTTGCGCTGCTTTTGGCGCTGGGCGCCAACGTCTACCGCACCGCGGGTGATATTCACGACAGCGATTCGCGCGACTATTACGCGAAGGGCGCGGCCTGGATGCGCGCGAATATTCCGCCCGGCGAGATCGTTTTCAACACCGACTGGGACGATTTTCCGCGCTTGTTTTATTACGATCCGACCCACGTCTACACGTCGGGGTTGGATCCGACCTATCTGCTGGATAAGAACGCGGACCTGTCGCGGCTCTATGATCGGATCACGACTGGCGAAGAAGAGGATCCGGGCCCGTTGATTCGCGATCGCTTCGGGACGCGCTGGATCTTCAGCGACAACACCAAAGATCACGATAGTTTTTATGACAACGCGCTGCGCAGCGGTTGGTTTGACAAGGTGTATGAAGACGGCGATTGCAGCGTGTTGCACATACGCGATCAGAAGAGCGAGCCGCCGCCGGAAGAAAAGAACAACGACAAAGACAAAAGTAGCGGCGCGGAAGACAACTCGCCATGATATTGAGCGGCTTTGCCGCCCGCCCAGTGCGGTAAGGCTTCGCCTTACCGGGGCTTCTTCCTAATTGATCGATGAGGCTGCGCCTCAGTTATCGACGAGGCTTAGCCTCGCTCGATATTTCAAGGTACTGTCAACGGTCAGGCAAGCCTGACCGCACTGGTGAGCGGCAAAGCCGCAAACTAGTCGGAGATTCCTATGAAGAGTTCGTTCATCAGATTCGCCACACCGATTGTCGCAGCTGCTTCGTTGCTCGTCGCCTTCAGCGCCTGCCGGCACACTACCTCTTCCGAGGATGAAACACCTGACACCTCAACCTACCGGCCTGAGCAGACGCCGGCCACCGAATTCGAACAGAAACTCAAAGTAGTCCGTGACGCCCACTTCAAATATGTTTGGGTGTTTTCGCGGCTCGACGGCAAACCGTTTACGCCGGAGGATAGTCAGGTGCTGCACACGAACGCACCGAAGGTCGTCGACTGGGTGGGCATGGATGACAAGAAAAAGTTCATTGCCGGATCGAATTTCGAGATCGACCCACCCCAAATGGGCGGGCTGCAAAAGCGATTCAAGATCGAAGACTACTCAGGGAAGTGACCAGTGATCGGGGCAGTAGCCCGACCGTAAGGGAGGGGGTCATTTTTACATTAGAGACTTCGATGACAACGAGTTTCCGCTCGCTTAGTCGGGCTACTTCCCCGCCTATCACAGGTGAACTCTCCGATCACCACCGCTTCAGATCATTAAGTTTCACTTCTTCGGTGGATTCTTCGCAAAATCACCCGCTTTGTAAATCACCAGCTTTGACGGATCCACGTAATGCCGCATGGCCGCGTTGATTTGTGCGGGCGTGAGCGCCTTGATTTTCGCTTCAAAGTCAGCGTCCCATTGCCAGCTGCGGCCAAGGAACAGATACGTGTTGGAACGATTCAGTAGTTCACTGTCCTGCGCGCGGCTTACCTGGCGCGATTGCAGATAACCGGACTTGGCAGCGTCGACTTCTTCGGTCGTGAAGCCATCCTTGAGCATGCGCGCGATCTCTTCTTTGAATGCCGCCTCGAGTTTCTCGACGTTCTGTGGCGCGTAGATGGCGGTCGCCGTGAAGCGGCCGTAGTGATCGACTGCGCTCACGAAGATTCCCGAACCGACGCCGTAGCTGAGACCGTCCTTCTGGCGAATGCGCGCGGCCAGCCGCGAACTCAAAAAGCCGCCGCCCAGCATGTAATGGCCCAGCGTCACCGCCGCATAGTCAGCGTTGTCGTCGCGCATGTCGAAAAGAAATCCGGCGACAAAAAACGCGTTGGCCTTATCCGGCGCCTGGAAGGTTTGATTCGCCGGCGCGATTTCTCTGAAGACGCTCGCTATGCGTTTGAACGGGCGAGGACTCTTCCAGTCGGAAAACAACTCGGTTGTAAGCCTGGTTATTTCCTGCTCATCGAAATCGCCAATCACCGTTAGTTGCGCATTCGAGGCGCCATAGAAGTCGTGGTAGAACTGCTTTGCCTGATCGAGCGTGGCCGCATTCAGCTCCGCGATGTCTTCATCGGGCGTTGAAACGTAACGCGGATCGCCCTTCGGATAGGGATTGATCTGGCGATTGAACGCGGTAAAGGCAATCTGGGTCGGCTCGCTCTTCTGCTGCTCGATCCCGGCGAGGTCCTCCTGCTTGAGCAGATCAAACTCTTTTGCGGGAAACGCGGGTTCGCGCAGCACTTCGGCCATCAGCCGCAACGCCGCCGGCAAGTTAGCGCGCGTCGTTTCGATAAAGAGGCTGGCCTGACTCGTGAGACCGGAAACGAAGGCGCGCGCCTTCAGACGATCGAGTTCGTCCTGAATCTGCTGGCGCGTGTGCTTCGTCGTGCCGCGCATCAGCATGTCGCCGGCGAGCCCCGCCGCTGTAGCGCGATTCATCAAGCTCTGCTCGTCGCCAAATCGAAAGGCCATCTGCGCGACGACGGTGCTGCCGCGGGTCTTCTTTGGCAGGAGGGCCATTTTCACTCCGCCGGCCTCAGCTCGTTTGGTGCGCGATTCGATGTTCGTTGGCGAAGGATCGAAGGCTTCGCCGGCGGCGATGGCTGCGTCGCCCTTGTAATCTTTCAACATCGCGGCCACGTCGGGGGTGGCGGGGATTTCCGCTCGATCCGGCTTCGGTGTGGGAATAAACATGCCGAGCGTGCGGTTCGCGGCTTTGAAATACCGCGTCGCTACCTGCTGCACTTCTTCCACGGTTATCTTGCGCGTACGGTCGCGCTCCAAAAAGAACAGACGCCAATCACCTGAAGCAATGTACTCGCTCAAGATTAGTCCGATTAGATCGGACTTGTTCATGTTGAGATCAAATTCTTTCAGCAGTTGCCCGCGCGCTCGCTCGACCTCTTCTTTAGTTGGCGGAGCGGCAGTCAGTCCCTCGATTGTTTGCACCATGATGTCGCGCGCGGCGTCAAGCGAATCGCCTTGTCGCACTTCAGCGCCAAAGATTGCCATTCCGGGCTCGCGCAACGCGAAGTTGAAACCGAAAATGGAACTGGCCTTCTTCGTTTCGACCAGCGCCTTGTGCAGCCGCCCGGACGGAGTGTCGCCGAGCACCTGGGCCAGAATGTTTACGGCGGCGAAGTCCGCGTGCGAGGCGGCGGGCACGTGATAAACCACGTCCACCATTTGTGTGTCACCGACTCGGCGCAGCATTACCGATCGCTCGCCATCCTGAGTCGGCTCGACCGTGTAGATCTTTGGCAACGTGCGCGCCGGTCGCGGGATTGACGAAAAATACTTATCAACCAGAGCCAGAGTTTTGCCTTCGTCGAATTTGCCGGCGATGGTTAGCACAGAGTCATCCGGCTGATAGTATTTGTGGTAGAACGCCTGCAAACGTTCGATCGGTACGTTCTCGATGTCAGAGCGCGCGCCCACGACTTCCTTGCCATAGTTGTGCCAGGTATAGGCGCCGGACATTACGCGATCCAAAAGCACGCGGAATGGATTGTTCTCGTCCGCCTCAAACTCGTTGCGCACTACGGTCATCTCGCTGTCCAAATCTTTTTTCGCGATGAAGCTGTTGACCATGCGGTCCGATTCCAGATCGAGCGCCCAGTTCAGGTTCTCGTCGGTCGCGGCAAAGGTTTCGAAATAATTGGTGCGGTCATAAGAAGTGCTTCCGTTGGGCCGCGACCCGTGCGAAGTCAGCTCCTGCGGAATGTTTGTGTGTTTCGGCGAGCCCTTGAAGACCATGTGCTCGAGCAAGTGCGCCATCCCCGTCTCGCCATAATCTTCCACGGCTGACCCGACGAGATAAGTCATGTTGACGGTCATCGTTTGCTTGCTCGGGTCCGGGAAGAGCAGCACCTTCAAACCATTCGGGAGACGATATTCGGTGATGCCTTCGACCGACGTAACGCGCTCGATTCCTTTGGGCAGCGCAGCGTTTTGGGCCGGCGTAGATATTGACGCGAGGGCAATCAGCGCGAGCGCTGAAAGCAGGGCGAAAATCTTCATTCTGGTTTTCATGGTTCTTCTCCCAGGGCTAAGGAAAATTCGGGCCATATATCGAAACGGCTCCGTCTTTGGATTGTTGTACCTACGCCGCAAGCCGGCTGGTCGCGGCGGCATTCTAGGGCATCAGGACGAGCTTGCCAAACTGCGCGCGGTCTTCCATCAACTCATGAGCTTTTCTTGCTTCAGCAAGCGGCAGAGTTCGATCAACGACAGCACGAATCTGACCTGATGCAATGAACTTCATGGCTGCAAGCAGTTCTGCTTTCGAGCCCATCATTGAACCAAGGATTGTGAGATGTCGATAGAAAACCTGCCGCAGATCCGTATGCGCATCAAAGCCGCTGGTCGCGCCGCACGTTACCAAACGCCCGCCTTTTTTCAATGAGACGATCGAGCCGGGCCACGTTGCTTCGCCCGTATGTTCGAACACTACATCGACGCCTCGGCCACCCGTCAGCCTTCTGACTTCCTTCGGCCAATCGTCGCGTGAATAATTAACTGTTTCATCAGCGCCCAGCTCGCGGGCCCTGGCGAGTTTCTCATCTGAACTTGCGGTGGCAATCACCCGCGCCCCGAACAGTTTCGCAACCTGAATTCCGATTGAGCCGACGCCGCTGCCTGCCGCATGAACCAAAACATCTTCGCCCGGTTGTACTCGAGCCTGCGTTACCAGCATATGCCATGCAGTTAGAGTCACCAGCGGCAATGCGGCCGCTTCAGGCCAACTCAAATTCTTCGGCTTCGGAATTACATTCACGCCGGGCACGGCGAGTAGTTCCGCGTAACCGCCATCGCGGCGATAACCGATGATGTCGTAGCTGTCGCACATATTGTCGCGACCGGCGAGACATTGATCGCAGTGACCGCACGACAGGCCGGGATGGACCATCACTTCGTCGCCCGGCTTGACCCACGTGACCAGTTCACCTGCTTCACGCACCACGCCGGCGACATCGTTGCCCAGAATGTGCGGCAGAGGAATCTTGATCCCCGGCAAGCCACCGCGCACCCACACGTCGAGATGATTCAGCGCGCAGCTGCGCACTTCGACCAAAACTTCGTTGGCTTTGATTTGAGGATCGGGCCCTTCAGTGAACTTCAGCACCTCAGGCCCGCCGTGTTGAGAGAAGATAACAGCTTTCATCTAAATCAGGATTGAAACATGTTAGAGAAAAAGCCAGGTGGTGACTTTAGAAAATCCCGATCACCCCTGGCTTTAGCCTGTATTTGGAATCAACTGATCTGACTTAGCGACCAGCCTGGATCCCAAGGTTAACTTCGCTAATCGCCTGCTTGACCAGATCGATTGCCCTGACGCGATGTCCGCCCTTGTCGGCCTCGGCTTGATTCAGGTTATTCAAAGCGCCGTTCAGGGCCTCAAGCGCAGCTTGCATATGCGGCTGATCCGGCGACGATGCGTGATTGTGACGCTGCGAATAAGCGATGCCCTTATTCACTTCACTAATCGCCTGATTAACCAGACCCGCCGCTCTAGCGCGGTGGCCGGCTTTGTCGCGCAGGGCGGCCTGGAGTTCAGACTTTGCCGTTTGCAGATTAGCGCGAGCGGCGGTCATGAACGGTTGATCCGGAGGGGTCGCTGCACCGGCAACCGCGGCGCCCATTATAAGAAACAAAACAGCAAGAACACTTTTCATTTTCATTGCATTCAGACTCCTTCTGCTCAGGTTTTTACCAGGAGAGTTCCAGGGAGACGGCGGTTAACGTACTACAGCTTCAGTCAGTTCACAATAGCGGATCGGCCTTCCCCGTCTCGGGTTCTAGCTTGGATCGCGGGCATCCTTGCCTGCGGTTCACCGGCATCTGGCCGGGCCTTCCGCCCGCTCGCTATTGCGAGCGGTTCGGTAACAGCTGTTTGCGCAGGGCGCGGCCGGCGAGCGCGCCTGTGTACGCGCCATTCTCAACCGCGACCTTGCCGTTGACGATTACGAACTTCATCCCCACGGAAAACAATTCCGGCTGTTCATATGTGGCGCGATCGGCGACGGTCTTTTCGTCAAAGACGATCACGTCGGCGAAATAGCCTTCGCGGATCAAGCCGCGCTCGGGAATGCGAAACGTTTCGGCCGTCAGCGCGCTTGAATTGCGCACGGCAAACGGCAAGGTGATCAGCTTGCGGTTATAGACATACTCGCGCAGTTTGCGCGGAAACGTGCCGTACTTGCGCGGATGTCCGGCGGAACCATCCGAACACGTGGTGATGAAGCTCTGTTTCATGAAGCGGTCGATGTCCTTTTCGTTCATGTTGAAGGAGGCGACGCTAAGGTCGCGCGTCTTGATTAACTCAAGCGCAACTTCGACTGGAGACTTGTTCCGCGCCTTCGCGATCTCCGAAAGCTTCTTGCCAACAAGTTGCGGGTCACCCGCGTCGGTGATCAGCAGAGACTCAGCCCCGCCGCGACGCTTCAGATTTACTTCCATTTCCGAGAGTAGACGCGGCCGCACTTGTGAATCGTCGATGCGTTTGAGCAACTCGGCCCGGCCGCCGACTTCGGCCCAGCGCGGAACCAGCGAGGCCTCGAGAGTTGTGCCCGAAGCGTCGTATGGATACTGGCAGGCGCTGGCTTCGATTCCTTCGGCGCGTGCTTTCTTGATCAATTCGATCGCCTGTTTGCTTTGGCCCCAAACCTCCGGGCCGAGCGCTTTGATGTGCGAGATGTGCACTGGGATCTTTGCTTCGCGACCGATGCGAATTGTTTCTTTGATCGAACCGAGCAGGCCAATCGAGTATGAACTCTCGTCGCGCATGTGCGTGTCGTAGATGCCACCCTTCGCGGCAGCGACCTTTGACAGTTCGATCACTTCTTCTGTTTTCGAGTAACTGCCGGGTGCGTAGTAAAGGCCGGTGGACAATCCAAATGCGCCTTCGTCCATGGCGCGTGCGACAAGGGCTTTCATCTCTTCCAGCTGCGCCGCGTTTGGCTGCGCGTCAGTCGGTCCGAGCACGTGCCCACGAATCGTGCCGTGCCCGGCAAGCAAAACCGCGTTGGTGCCGATGCCCTGCTCATCCCATTTGCTCAGCATCTCTCCGATGTCGAGCACGCTGCCGCCATCGTTTCCGGTAACGACTGTGGTCACGCCTTGCATCAGGTACGCTTGATTGCCTTTTCGTTTTTCGTCGGAAAGATCACCAAGGGTGTGCGTGTGCGGATCGATGAAACCGGGCGCGACTACGAGGCCGGTGGCGTCGATCATACGCACGGCCGTCATGTTCGCTTTGCGCGCGTCGCCGACAAAGACGATGCGATCACCGCTAATGCCGACATCGGCCATTCGTGGTTTCTTACCTGAACCGTCGACGAGTTTGCCGTGAAGAATCAGGAGATCGAGTTGCCGGTCGCGAAGAGTCTGCGCCTGAGGAGTTGTGTAAAAGTGCGTGAGCGCGATCAGGGCGATCGGGATTACCAGCGCAATGGAGCAGCGAATAATTGACCGCATGAGTTAATAGGAAGCAAGGCCCGCAGGGCGGGTATTCAATAGTCACGCCCGTGAGGGCGTGGAACACAAACGAGAAGTCATAATTGAGGCCCGCGGTGCCGACACAAATCGGTGCCGCGCCTTCGGCGCTCGAATGTTATCAAGACTGGCTCGATCCACGGCCTTACGGCCGTGGCTATTAACTTGCGGCCCTGCGGGCCTCATCTCCGCCCAAGCGCTTGCCGATCATCCGCGTGAGCGTCACTCAAGCACTCCCTTCAGCCGATCGAGTGCCTGAGACCAAAACTTTTTCATCTTAGCCGCGCCCTTCGCATCCGGTAGTTTGCTGTGCTGAGCCACAGCCTGAGATTTGCCGGGGCCTTTGGGAAGGAAAGCAACCGCAACACTCGTCTTGCCGTCCTCCCAACTAATGCGCAGTGATTTATTCGTCGTCGCTTTCCGAATTGTCAGATTTACCGGCAGCCATTTCTGGCGCGTCTTTTCATCTGTCCATGCTTCGAAGGCCTTGCCGACTGGCGCCTCAATCGTGCGGCTTACGCTGATCTCATGACCTTCAGGCTTCTCATGTTTATCGCGCAGGCCGCGCGCTTGTTCATAAGTGACCACCACCATCTGCTGCCACCATGGGCCGACATCGTGCTTTTCACTGAGGTGGGCGACGATATCCTGATGCGACATCTTCTTTGCGCCGGCGGCATCGAGATGCTTGAACCAGCGGATCCACGTCTTGCCGGTCTTGGATTCCACCGCTTCGTCACTTATGCGGGGAGTTTGTTTTGCCTTCGTTGCGGCCATTCAGGACTCCAGTTCAGTGATGCGGCTTTGCCGCCCGATGTGCGGAAAGCCTCTGGCTTTCCGGGAGGCTCTCAAACTACCCGCTGCGAGGCTATGCCTCGAAGCACATGAGGTGCAGCCTCAAACGACCTGACGCGCGTAACGGAAAGGCAAAGCCTTTCCGCACATCAGGCGGCGTAGCCGCTCAACTTATGCGAAGCTTAGTCTTTCTTATCCTGTCCGAGGCTGAACCAATTACCCGAGTTGTCTTTCATCACCGTGGCGGTTCCCCAGGATTGCGTGGTCGGTGGCCCTTTGAATTCAACCCCACGCGCCTTTAACTCTTCGTAAGTTTTGTGGATGTCATCCGCTTCAAACACGCCGCCGCCGAGCACGCCCTTATCGATCAGAGACCGCAACTGCGCCGCGGATTCTTCATCGAGGATATATCCCGCCTTCGGCTCCATCAGGCTGATTTCAAAGCCAGGCTGGCCCTTGATCCTCATCGTGAGCCAGCGAAAGTCTTCGCCCACCATGGCGTCTGTATCAACTTCGAAGCCCAGCTTATCGCGATAGAACTCGAGCGCCTCCTGCTGGTTTTTGACCCAGATCAACGCATGCGACATTTTCGTGATCATAATTCTCGCTCCCCTCCCTCAGATTTGCGAAGGAGCATAAGAGGTTTGGCGGAAAGTGGCTTCTCGAAAATTGCTAAAGACGCTAACGGTCGGACGGCTTAAGTCCGTGCATGAAAAGAAAGCAACCGGGGACCTTTTTCAGAGACTCTCTTTCGCGCTTGCGGTAATTGATCGGCGCTTGGCCGACACATCTGCGAAAGAGCGAACTGAACGATCCCAGACTCTGAAAACCAACTTCAAAGCACACGTCCGTGACGCTCAGACCGCGCGAACGCAGCAACTCCTTGGCCTTCTCAATTCGTCGCTGGATCAAATACTGGTGTGGCGTGGTGGCGAACGTCTCGCGAAACAGACGAAGGAAGTGGTATCGGGACAGACAGGCTTGCTTTGAAATCTCGGTCAGGCTCAGCGGCAGGTCATAGCACTCGTCGATATACCTGCGCGCGCGGCACAGTCGCTCGTGAAGATCCGAGTCGTTGGGTGTTGCCTGGGCTACTTTTGTTCCGTTCATTCCCTGCTCAGACGGTGGTACGAGTTCTCCCGACAGAATATAAGATCAGAAATGAGCTGCGAGCGAGCGAGATTTTACAGCGAGTTTGCAGAAAGCGGAAGCCCGACCGTGAGGGAGGGCAAGTTATTTTGAGGCGCCCTCCCTCACGGTCGGGCTTGCGGACACTACCGGCCAGAGTTGTACCAGTAGCGCTCAGCCAGTTGCTCGTCGTTCCAGTTCCCCGTGACCAGACTCTTGAGCACGTGGCCCAGCATCCCGAAATAATGCCAGTCGCCAAACTGATCGAACTTGCGCGTACAGCCAAGCGCTTTTACTTTCGGTAAGCGCGTTAGTCGCTGTCCACGCGAACGACCAAGGCGACGCAACGCCAGCGGAAACTTTACGTCCTCGGCGTACAGCCGTGACTCGTCATAACCGCCGACCGCTTCAAAGTCTTCGCGCCGGCAAAACGACAGGCCGGAGTCGAGTCCGGTTAGAAGAACCAACGGAATACACAGGAAATAGCTAAGCATCAAGGCGAAGGATTTTCGTTCCAATACAAAACCCGTGACGCCCCAAACATAGCGATCGGTTTTCATTGCCTGATCAATTGCGTTGAAGGTCTGCGGATGCAGCGCTGAGTCCGCATCGATGAAACAAACAATCTCTCCGCGAGCCGCGTGGCCACCACCGTTGCGGGCGGCGGCGATGCGACGCTTCTTAACAGTGACGACTCGGGCGCCGCGCGCGGCCGCCACTTCGGCCGTGCGGTCGGTGGAATCGTTATCGGCTACGATGACTTCAATCGCATCCGGTCCGCCGGAATAATTCGACCTCGCCACTTCGATGGAATCCAGCAGCCGCGGCAGGTACTGCTCTTCGTTGTACGCCGGAATGATTACTGAGAATTTCATCTCTCTTACAGTGTACAGATTCTGTTAGACTTGGAAAACCTTCCTTGATCCAAACGGTGGAAGAAGACTATCCGGAGGGAACGCATGCGCTTCGCAACAGCATCTTGTTTCATTGTCTTGCTTCTTGGCGGTCAATTCCCTGCGCCGGCACAGCCGGGAAAGCCCGATCAGCTTTTGCTAACGCAGGATCAAGCTTCGCATTTTGCGCAATTGGCGTTGAAGTGCGTCCAAAAAGAATATCCCAACAAACCCGATCACGTGATCAATGATGCGGACGATGTGCGCACCCCGCGGGCGATGCACGGGGCGTTCTACGGTTGTTTTGATTGGCACTCATCGGTGCACGGTCACTGGATGCTGGTTCATCTCCTGCGCCTATTCCCGGCGATGCCCGAAGCGCGCGCAATTCGGACCGCGCTCGACGCAAATCTGAGTGTTGAGAACATCCGCGGCGAAAACGCTTATTTGCTTCAGCAAAATCGCGCTTCATTCGAACGCACTTACGGTTGGGCCTGGTTGCTGAAACTCGCCGAGGAGCTAAACGGTTGGCATGATGAAGATGGAAAGCGCTGGTCGCAAAATCTTCAACCGCTCGCGGATGCGTTTGCTGAGAAGTATCTCAGCTTTCTTCCCAAACAAACCTATCCGATTCGCACCGGCGTCCATCCGAACACAGCGTTCGGTCTGGCTTTCGCGCTTGACTATGCGCGGGCTGTCGGGAACCAGAAGTTGGCAACGCTGATCGTCGAGCGCAGCCGCACTTACTATGCCCATGACATGAATTATCCGGCGGCCTGGGAGCCGGGTGGTGAAGATTTCTTTTCACCGGCGTTGATTGAGGCCGACCTGATGCGCCGCGTTATGAGCAAGACAGAATTTGCTGGTTGGTTTCATCGCTTTCTGCCGGATGTTGCGCGCGGCGGACCAAAGGCTTTGATACAGCCGGCAATCGTGACTGACCGCACCGATCCCAAGTTGGTTCATCTCGACGGCTTGAATCTAAGTCGCGCCTGGTGCATGCGCAGCATCGCCGTGGCATTGCCGCAAAATGATCCGGCACGCAGAGTGTTGGCCCGGTCCGCGTTAGAGCACGCGAAGGTCACGCTGCCTCATGTGGCGAGTGGCAACTATGAAGGCGAGCATTGGCTGGCGTCTTTCGCTGTTTATCTGCTGACGACGCCGTCGCCTTAAGCGCGGTGTTGTGGCGATCGTCGGCGTAATGAAGTCAATACCACCCGCGTAAGCGGGCGGATCCATCTGGCCTCTTGAACCCACCCGCTCACGCGGGTGGTACTGACTTCATAACGGTGAGGCACCCATGCCCTGCTCGGAGATCGATGCGCAACAACTAATCAATGAATAAGTCAGGAGCAAACAACAATGCCGAATAACGTCAAACACTTTTCCATCAATGCCGATGATGTACCGCGCGCGAAAACTTTCTACGAAAAATCTTTTGGGTGGCAATTCACCGCGTGGGGCCCGCCGGACTTTTACTTGATTCAAACCGGTACCGCCGAAGATCAGGGACTTCACGGTGCGCTGCAGGGACGGCGCGAGATCGTGAAAGGAAAACCGATGTTTGGCTTTGAGTGCACCATTGGCGTGGATTCAATCGACGAAACGATCGCGGCCATTGAACGGAACGGCGGAAAGATCGTCATGCCCAAGTTCGAGATCCCAACGGTGGGCACACTGATCTTCTTTGAAGATACGGAAGGCACCGTGGTGGGGGCAATGCAATACGAAGAGAGCTACCTGAACGGCATTTAACTGCTCGAGCCAGACTGTCGCTTGCCTGTCGCCAAACGACGCTGGTCTATGGTTTGAATTCGCGCCGCTTTTGCTCTTCATAGGCGGCCAATCGCGTCTTCTGGGTTTGCATCCACTCCGGTTCAACGAGCATGAGTGTCGCGCGATCTCCACTGATCAATGCGAAAACCTGAAAGCCGTGGCACTGTAATCCTCTGCGGATGTCACTTCGGTCCAACAACCAGTTTGCGGTGCTTGGCAGCTTGAACGATTCCACAAACTTTTCAGCCAGGTCATCCACATTCGTCCATCGCGGCCCATTCGGTGGGCCCTCGTAGGCAACGTAGAGCCCCACAATGCGGCGATCAAATGCCTGCACGGCATAGTTAGAAATTCCCGCAAAGCGCTCGCCGGTCGGACTGATCGAGAAGAACGCCGCCCCGAATCGCGGATTACCCTCTGCCTCCGCCAAACTTCTTTTAATCTGCTGGTTCTCCGCGCTACCGGGAAACACCGCCAGCAGTTCGTCGACGGTCATTCCTAACTTCACGCCGCGAATCGCCGGCGCTTGCGCGACATCAAGCGTGCAGGGAGATACGCCCGGCAGCGCAGTTTGCGCCTGGCCGTAGGCAGAGAGGGCGGTTAGTGTACAGATGGCTGCCAGAAAGATTCGCTTCATAACCTTTCTCCTTTACAAACCCAGATCGCGGCCGTTAAACCAGGAGCCAAGACTTGTTAGGCATTGAAGGACCTCTTGTTCCAAAACCAATCGCGGGGACGGGTACCCACAATCTACGCCCAGCCAATCGCGAACGCAACGAGATACGCACCGTTCTTTCGCAGGCCTCAAGACTTTCCCCGGAGTCCGGTTATAATGCGAACGTGAACGATCGCAGTAGAATTCATGCAAGGAGCTTTGATGTCCACTGACGCAATTAACGCAAGGCCGAAGGTCGTGAAGTTCAACGGCCGCATGCTTTTTCTCACCGAAGACACGTCTTTGATTCGGCGACAACTCGAAGCCCCTGCTGAGGAAGCAAGAGCATTGGAAGACGAGCTGGCGCAGCGACTGCTGAACGACGACCTGCCTTTGGTTAATAACATTTCCACCGACGAGATCACGCCGGGCTGGGTTTGCTTTTATTACGACGAGACATTGGGTCAATACGTTTATGTTGGCATGCGCGAAGGCTCGGTCAAAAAAGATGAAGTGAAGCAGGGCGGCTTCGCCGTCGTGGTTTCGGGGCTCTCTAAAGGATGCGGATCGTCGAGGGAAACAGCGCCGTACGCGGAGAAATGGGCCGGCATTCAACTGGTCATAGCCCGTAGCATCGAAAAAATTTACGGCCAGAATTCACAGAACATCGGGCTTCTGACCTCGACTGATTTTGGTTTGATTGAACGCATTCGGCAAGGTGAAGAGATCCAACTCGCAGAGTTCACCAACGGCCTGGATCCGATCGCGCAATCGATCGTCGAGCACGGCGGCCTCTTTAATTACAACAAGGCGCGCCTGGCGGGTGAAATCTCGCCACCAATAATCGAGTTAGGCCTCCCTGACGGTCGGGCTTCTGACACGTCGCTCAAGCAGCGGCCGATGAATATCGTCGAAAAAATTATTGCGCGTCATGCTTTCGTCAAAGCCGGACAGATCGGTGTCGCGGCGGTGAAGCCGGGCGACGCGCTGTTTGCTGTAGCCGACGTTCGTTTCTCTCACGAGTACGTTACGCCGATGGCTGAATCGCTTTTCAAGCAGGCCCTTGGGTCGAACGCGAGAGTTACCGAGCCCCAATCAGTCTTTGCTTTTCGCGATCACCTGACGTTCTTAAGCAAAGTGATGTCGCCCAAACATCGCGAGATGGGTCTGCTGGAAAAGGCCGACGGGCTGGCAACTACACAGGAAAGTTTTACTAAAGCGCAGGGCATCAAGCTCTACGGTGGAAATGCGGAGCACGGCTCGGAAGCAATCTGCCACAACGCGGTCGTCGAAGACCTCGCCTTGCCGGGTCAGATCGTGATTGGCACCGACTCGCATACGTGCATGGCCGGCGTGTTGGGCTGCTTTGCGTTCGGGGTCGGCTCAACCGACATGGCCAACGCCTGGTACACGAAGGACATTCGCATCCGCGTGCCGGAAACCGTGCGTTACGTTTTGAAAGGAACGAAACGTGCCGACGTCGCCGCGAAAGATGTGATGCTTTACATTCTCGCCAGCGACTACATGAAGACGAGCAAAGGGATCGGCAAGGTGCTCG
This sequence comes from Blastocatellia bacterium, assembly GCA_003168335.1. GTDB lineage: Bacteria > Acidobacteriota > Blastocatellia > Pyrinomonadales > Pyrinomonadaceae > UBA11740. The sequence goes on from PMSM01000006.1 coordinate 329,670, forward strand.
AATTTGCCGGCGAGGATTTGCAGAACTGGGCTATGGATGAAAGAGCCACCCTCACCAACATGTCCGTCGAAGCCGGCGGCTTTACCGGCATCATCGAGCCCGACGAGTTCACGCTCGATTACATTGTGAAGATGCGCGGACTCGATCCGGAAGAGGTGCGCAAAGGATTCATCTACAGTGACACGGACGCCGAGTATGCGGCGACCTTTGAGATCGACCTTGATGAAGTTCGTCCGATGGTCGCGCTCCCCGGAGATCCGCGTAACGGAATCCCGATCGACGAACTTCCGCAGGAAGTTCGAATAGATGCGGCGTACGGGGGCAGTTGCACCGGCGGCAAGATGGCCGACATGGACATGTACGCGACCGTCTTGAAGAACGCATTATCAAGGGGCAAGCGTGTCGCGCCGGGCGTGCATCTCTACCTGCAATTCGGTTCGCAGAAGATCAAACAATACGCGCGCGAAAAGGGCTACATCGAAATCTTTACCGAGGCCGGAGCGGAATTGATCGATCCAAGCTGCGGCGCCTGTATCAACGCCGGCCCCGGCGCTTCCCAAACCGCGGAGACCGTGACCGTCAGCGCCCAGAACCGGAACTTCCCCGGCCGCTCAGGCCCGGGAAAGCTTTACCTCGCCTCACCATATGTTGTCGCCGCATCCGCAATCGCCGGAAAGATCATTGAGCCGGACGAGTTTCTGGATTAACGTGAAAGTGCGGCTTACGCGGATAGGCCCACGTGCCCGGTTGGCAACCAGTAAGAACGTTCCAAGCCAACAGGCGGGTTCGACTCCGCAAAAACTTCCGACATCTTGCGTCCAGTACATGGCGAATTATAACGGATGGGGTACGAGCGGTTTGCAGCTTCTGGTGGGACATTACCAACGAGCGCGTAGCTGTTAATTTCCCCTTTCTCGTGTATCATGTCGCCGCTTTTCGATCCCTTTCCCGTTAATGGTTCAAGCATTTCTGCTGAACTTTGAAGGAGTACCCAATGTTAAGTAAGACTTTATTGATTTTGGCCGTTTTGTGCGCCGCCATTTTGGTCGGATGCAGTAAGACTGACACGACGGAAAACAGCAACACGATGGCCGGCAATTCCAACAAAGCCACCTCTACGACCAGCCCGGCGACCACCACGACGACATCAACCGCCGGTGAAAAGATTGGCATTCCGGAGTGCGACGACTTCATTGCCAAGTACGACGCCTGCGTTTCCAGCAAGGTGCCGGAAGCCCAACAGGCTGCGCTCAAGTCAGCTGTCGATCAGTGGCGCGCCTCCTGGAAGAAACTGGCTTCCAACCCGGCCACCAAAGGAACACTCGCAGCAGCTTGCAAGCAGGCCGCTGACCAACAGGCTGCCGCACTGAAGTCATACGGCTGCACCTGGTAATCGATTTTCGCGGGCTTGATGAAGAGCCGCTGAAAGTCCGAAACCAGACGAGTCTACCGAGCGGGGCAGTAGCCAGACCGTCAGGGAGTGCTTTATCTCAATTTCGAGGTTGAGGTGCTCTCTACGGCTTGCGCTACCGCCCCTTCTCTATGACCTGTTTCAGGGCCGGCTAACTCCTCTTGCTTGTCGCCCGGACCAACTCCTTCTGCTATAATCCCGCGCCATGAAAAATATTCTCGCTCGTTCAATCGCTGTTGCTCTCCTCGCCCTCTTTTTCGTTCAGACGTCTTTCGCCACTTGCGGCGGAGGCGGCGGTGGCGGTGGCGGCGGCATGTCCAATAGCGGCGGCAGTGGCGGCTCGAACGCGCCCACGTACCCAGTGCCCTGGAAGATCTATAAAGCTAAGGACGTGCCGGCAACGGGTCTGGTTCTCTATTGGTTTCCGGCCAATGAGACCGAAGTAAGGAATTCGAGCCTGCGTCAATCACGCGCGCTGTCCCTGTACGCTTCGCAATGCGTCGCAATGGAAGTGGGCGACACGCAGGTCCCGAACGCCGACAAACTGCTGGGCGACTCAAAGCTGCCGGTGGCGGTGCTGGCGACTCCTGAGGGCGCTCCGGTCAAGAAGATCGAAAACACAAATGGCAAGCTCAAAGTCGCGGACGTGGAAAAGGTTGTCGAGTCCGAAATGAAGCAACGCGAGACCGCGGTTGACAGCCAGTTGGCAGAGGCCGCCAGAAAGGTGAAAGCGGGCGACAACGATGGCGCGATCAAAGGCTATCGCGCCGTGCTGGATCAGAAATGCCTGTTTCCGAAAAAAGCAAAAGATGCCGCCAGGGAACTGAAAAAACTCGGCGTCGAAGTTGCAAGCATACCGGCGGCGCCAATCTTTGCGCCGCGCCAGAGCGCGCGGATCGAAACGACAATGAAGCAGGGACTGATAGCCGAGAATAGCGGCCGCTACATTGCCGCGGACAAGTTGTACACCCGGGCGCACCTGATGGATCCGGCTGATCCAACACCACTGCGCTTCCTGGGTGAAAACTATCGCCACAACATCGGCGACTGGAACAAGGCGCGCGCGGTTTTCGAAACGATTCTGAACATGCCGGCCGATTCGCTGTCGCGCTCGGTCGCGCTGCACGGCCTGGGCAAGATGACGATTCACGATGGTGAGTTCAAAAAAGGTTTGGCCTTGATGGAGCGCGCGGTGGAAGAGTTTCCGCTGGCACTCGCCTATCGAAACCTCGCGGTCTACTGGAACTCCGAAGGCAACCCGGTCAAGGCTAACGCATACACGCAAACGGCCCTGGCCCTCGATCCCAAAGATCCTTACAACCTGGTCTTCGCCGCCGTGTTCATGGCGGCAAATGGAAAGAAGGAAGAGGCCCTGAAGATTGCGCGCGACAACGTCAATCTAATGCCGGCTTCATACAACCTGGCGGCAATCTACGCGCAGAACGGACAGCGCGACATGGCACTGAGTTTGTTGCGCCGTCACTTCTTCCAGTACGAACGCTACCAGGCTGTACGCACAAAAGAGATGATGGAAGCGCGTGTCGATGCCGTGTTCGATTCCATCCGCACGGATCACACTTTCATCGCGCTGACCAGCGGCGCCGACGGCAAACTGCCGATTCCGATGAAGGGGATGCCGGCGACGCAAGCGAGCCCTAACCGATAACGAGATCGTGAAGCGCGGCAGTGACAGCAGACGTTTTGTCGATCCCGAAACTCTTATTAGCACCTCGCTTCAGCGAGGTGGCCCGGAAGCAGGAACTACTGCCGAACCGTTTCAACGGTTTTTATGAAAAGACGTTGAAATCGCTAACTTTTGTTTGAACACGGACTACACCTCGCTGAGGCGAGGTGCTATCGGACTTTCAAAGCTTCTTTTGGAGAACAAACGGAAAGAACGGATCCCAGTCGCCGTCACAAAACTCCAAGCTTGGCGATTCGCCTCTTTGATCTTTCAAGCAGTTCGCCGCACTTCTTCTCGCACAACCCGCCGCACAACTTCTTCCAGAGATTCCGGGCGCGACTTGATGTGCTCGCGCAGAGCGTGATTGATCAGCGTCTGATAGTTGCCGCCGCCGGCCTTGTGAACCTCTCGACGAAACCAGTTGAGAATCTCGTCATCCAGGCGGATCGTGATCCGGCTCTTGCCGCGCGCGGCCGTAATCACCGCACCTCGTTTGCCTTTACTAAAATCGTATTCCTTTTTCATAAGCCCTCTTCATATTCGCGCCGCTCGTCCGGCGTAGCGTTGCGCGCAGAAATTATCCGAATCTTCTCAACTCGCCACGTGTAGACGACGACCAATACGCGAGCCAGGACGTCCATGCCAATAGTAACGAAACGTTTCTCGTCCGGGTCATCGTCGTCGATGGTTACGGCGGACTTGTCCTCGAATACAATTGCTGCATCGGCAAAATCAACGCCATGCTTTCGCAGATTGCTTGTCGCTTTCTTCGGATCCCACTCATAAACCACGATTGCAGTGTATGCACATTTGTACATATTCGCAAGAGCAAAATCTCCACCCCATTTTCTCTGCCCCAGAACCGCTATTTGCTGCTAGTATATGGCCGACGCTCCCCCGGGCCCGGAAAACCTGAAACCTTTGGTCGTCGCGACTCACTAACAACCGGAATATGCCAAACCGCTGGCCCGCGAGAACGACTTATTGAAACCCCGTCGATCGGTTGGCGTGTAAGGGTAGGTAATCGCGGTCGCTTCAGCTCAAACAACTAAACCTGGCGGTGTCTGGGCCAGGCCCATTCAAGAAACTGCTGAGGGCTTATGTCACGTTCTCCCATTAGCCGGATACTCACGGCGCTGGCAACCTGCGTTCTTCTTCTTATCGTGATAGCGCCTGATGGTTTCTCTCAGCCAGGTACTGGATCGATCAAGGGCACCGTCACAGATCAGCTCGACGGCCTGGTCACAAACGCCACGATAGTTGCCAAAGACGCTCAGGGCACTGAGAGAACGGTTGTGACCAACTCGTCGGGCGCTTACGAATTCCGATCGCTGGCACCGGGCAATTACGCTCTGAGAGTCTCGGCCACTGGTTTCTCAGTGCTGGAAGAGAAAAAGGTCGTGGTTAAGCCGGGCGCAACTACGACGCTTGATTTGCAATTAAGCATCGAAGCCCTGGAACAACAGGTCACGGTCGACAACAAAGGAGTCAGCACCGACTCGGATCGAAATGGGGATGCCATGGTTCTGCGCGGCCGCGACCTGGAGGCCCTACCCAACGATCCGGATGCGCTGGCAGCGGCACTGCAGGCGATGGCCGGACCAGCCCAGGGTGAAAACGCTCCGCAGGTGACCGTCGATGGATTCTCAAACGGCACCGTCCCGCCGAAGGAAGCAATCAGGGAAGTTCGCATCAACCAGAATCCCTACTCGGCTGAGAATGAATACCCGGGCTGGGGCGGCATTGAGATCTATACTCAACCGGGTTCTGACAAATTCCACGGCGGGGCCAACTTTAACTTCAACGACGAAAGCCTGAATTCGCGGAATCCATTCGCACTAAGACGGGCGCCGTATCAGCAACGGGGGTTCACCGCGAATCTCACCGGCCCGGTGGTCAAGAAACGCGCCTCGTTCTCTTTCAACATGGGGCGCTATGCCAGTGAGAGCAATGCCGTAATCAACGCCACAATTCTCGATCCCGTCACGTTGAAGCCCGCGCTATTTAACCAGACCATAGTCACGCCAAACGTTTCGACTTACTTCAGCATTCGCGGGGACTTGAAGATTAACAAGAAGCACACGCTCGTCGGAAGTTTCCAATACAACAGGTTTTCACAGAATCCAGGGCACCCGGGAGGGTTCTCGCTGCCATCGCGAGGGTATAAAGGCAGCGGCAATAACTACACGGTGCAACTGACAGAGACGGCGATCATCAATGAAAAGACCATCAACGAAACTCGGCTGCAGGTAATACATAACATTTATCGGCAGACCGCGAGCACGCTCCTGCCCGCGCTCAACGTGGCGGACTCGTTTTATGGCGGTGGCGCACAGATCGGCTCTGCGTCCAACCAGCAGGATCGCGTGGAGCTGCAAAACTTCACGTCATGGTCGCATGGTAATCACTTTCTTAAGATCGGTGGGCGTCTCAGGAATGTGCGGATCAAGAGTATCGCACCGTCCAATTTCGGCGGGAGTTACACCTTCGCTGGTGGCACGGGTCCGAGCCTCGATGCTAATGATCAGATTATTCCGGGCGGCGCGACTATTGAAATCAGCAGTCTCGAGCGCTACCGGCGCACGCTGTTGTTTCAACGGCAGGGTCTGAGTGCGGCGCAGATCAGAATTCTGGGTGGCGGCGCCGCCCAATTCGCGATCGCCGGTGGTAATCCCGAGGCCGGCGTCAATCAAAGCGACATCAGTTTCTATGCCCAGGACGAGTGGAAGGTGCGGCCGAACTTCACCATCTCACCGGGACTGCGCTACGAAAACCAGAGCAACATCAGCAGCAATTTGAACTTTGCTCCGCGCATCGGGTTCGCGTGGTCACCTTCAGTTGGCAATAAGAAAGCCGCGCCGCCGGCAACTGCGATTAAGACGGGCGCCCAAGCCAAACCAGGGCCGGGCGCGCCGGTGAAGACAGCCGGTCCCAGCCAGCCGAAGACGGTCGTTCGCGGAGGTGTCGGCATCTTCTATAACCGAATATCGGAGAACCTGATCCTTCAATCACTGCGATTCAACGGCATTAACCAGCAGCAATTCGTCGTCTCTGACACAGCGGTGCTCGATTTGTTTCCGCTAATCCCGCCGATTGGTCTGCTGAACGCATTTGCTCAACCACAGACGCGGTACCTTCTGGCTCCGGACCTGGCTACGGCTTATTCGTTCCGCGGTTCAGCGAGTATCGAGCATCAACTGACTCGCGATCTGAAACTCGATATCAATTACACACACGCGCGGCAGATTCGGACTCAGCGGACGGTGAACATCAACGCGCCGCTGGCAGGCACTTATGATCCGGCCGTCCCCTCGAGCGGCACCCGCCCGCTCGGCGACGGCGCCGGCAATGTCCTGGAGTCTCAATCAACCGGCCGGTCCGCGTATGACTCGCTCAGTGTGGGGATCAATGGAAAAGTGGGGAAAGTGAATTTCTGGACCTCCTATTCACTGAATAGTAGTCGCGGTACTGACACCGGGACCAGCGGTTCTTCGTTTAATCCTTACGACTTCAGCCAGGAGTATGGCCGGTCTTCTTTCGATGTGCGGCATTGGTTCTATGCCAATGCCTATTATCAAACTCGTTCAGGATTCAGTGTGAACACTTTTATCATCGCCAATTCAGGTCCGCGTTTTAATATCACCACCGGACGCGACACGAACGGCGATACGTTTTTTACCGAGCGGCCGGCCTTTGCGACGGATCTCAACAAACCCGGTGTGGTCGTCACGCCACTCGGCGCTTTCGATCCGAATCCCGCACCCGGCCAGCCAATCATTCCGCGAAACTTCGGACAGGCGCCAGCCTTCGTTTCAGTCAACTTCGGTGTGTCAAAGACGATCAAGTTCGGTCGCGCGATTCCGCCGAAAACCCCGCCACCCGCAGCGGCCGGAAGCGTCGTGACCACCAGCGGGAATGTAAGCACAACCCAGACCGGGACGACGACCGGCGGCCAAAAGCCGGCCCCAAAACCGCAGATCCAGCGGCCATACCAACTGACGTTTTCGATCAATGCAAACAATCTTTTGAACCGCAACAATCAAGGGACGCCCGTCGGCAACATGGCCTCGCCATACTTTCTGAAATCGACCGGAACTTCGGGGATGTTCTTTTTTGGCCCCGGCGGCGGCGGTCCGGGCGGAAATCGACAGATTACGCTGCGGGTGAGATTGAGCTTCTGATGACCGCGGAAGTCTCTGCAGGTTTCACTCAAATCCGAATAACGAGTTAGTCTCAATCCCGGGTTGCGCAACGGATCTTTCAAGCGGCCGCTGTGCCGACTGATAAAGAAAATGTGCGGCGAATCATGTCTGATTGTCGTAAAATGTGAAGCATCATGATCAGGAAAGCCTTAACGATCCTGTTTACCGTCGTCTGCCTGGTGCCGGCACTTTCCTTTTCGCAGGATAGGATTTCCGCACCGGAGCCTCCCTTATTAACCTTCAGCGATCTACAAAGAGGTGATGCCATTGCCGGGCCCTTTCGGATCGAAGGCTTCGTCATCGACATCTACAAGTGTCCGCCGTGTCCGCCGCAAGCAATGTGCAAACCGTGCATCCCGGATAACATCGTCGTGACCGACAACATCGACGAGAAGGACGTTTCCAGGATCAAGCGTCTCAGGATCTCTACCGATAAGCCCGAGCAATTTGAACTGAAAAAGAAGTATTCATTCACCGTCAGGGCCAGAGGCAAGACAGCGCCGGATCATCCCCTGGAAGAAGTCGCGTTGATTACCTTTGAGCCAGTGAAAGAATAGACGGAAACACCCGCACCCTCATCATCGCGCCAGCACCGCATTAGCTGTGCGGTAGTCTCCATTATTGGGCGCCGGCTTCAGGCTAAGAATTCTGGTCATGATGTTATAGACCTGAATATTTTCAAACGGCTCGACAACGCTTCCCTTTCTGAATGCCTCTCCATGCCCGATAAAGATCGCTCGCATCGAAGGAAGCTGATTGTCATAGCCGTGTCCACCTCTGGAACTCTTTGTCTCACCTTTCGCCTGCATCTCTGCAAACTGCTGACGATTTGTCAGAATCCAGCCCTCTGACGGCAGCACCAACAACGGCGCAATGCGTGGGCTCTGCGAGTAGTGGAAGCGCGCCGGCATTTCCGCTCTGCGATACACGCGCGCCTGCGGGGGGAGTTTCCGCTTCAAACTCCGGTAGATCTCGTCTTCCTCTCCTTCCTTTGGAAAGATGCTGACGATCTCGTGCGTCCAGAAAATCCTGGCCGCAAGTTTCGTGTCGAACAATTTGTCCAGCAAAATAGCGTTACTCCACTTAACCCGGGTCATCCCGTGATCGGACACTATGATCAAATTGATCCGGCTGAAGATCTCGCGTGCTTTGAGGCCCTTAATCAGTCGTCCAATTTCACTATCGACTTTGAGCACGGCTTGCTTCGTTTCACTCGAAATCGGGCCAAAGGCGTGACCCGCATCATCAGGGTCGCTGAAGTACAGAGCCAGAAAAGTAGGCCTTTGATCCCGCGGCAAATCCAGCCAGGAAAGGATCGTGTCGACCCGGACGTCGTTCGAAATTCTCTCGTCATACTTTTTCCAGAACGACGGACGCTTTCCGGCAATCTCGCCTTCCGTCCCCGGATAGAAAACTGAACCGGACGTTTGCCCCTGCTTTTCGGCCGTCACCCAGATGGGTTCGCCCAACCACCAACGGCCGTTCTCAACTTCCTGGCGGTCACTCAGTGTAAACACGGCTTTGAAAACCGGATCGTAGATATTGTTCTCAACGATCCCGTGATTCTGCGGGTAGAGGCCGGTCGCAATGGTGTAATGATTAGGAAAAGTCTTACTGGGAAACGAAGGAATCATCCACCTTGCTCGCACGCCGTCTGCCGCCAGCGAGTTCAGGTTCGCCGGCCGGTACCGATGCAGATAATCGGAACGAAAGCCGTCCAGTGAAATCAGTATCACCGTCGGCTGCAGGTCTCTGATCGGTTTCGCTTGCGCCGGAACCGACTGGCTGATCGCCAGCAAACAGGCTAAGACCAAAACCTGGAGCAGAATTGTTCTGATATTTCTTCGCATTTGATGATTCGGTTCTAATGGTAGTGACTATTCAACGGCGGCCGGGCTTCAAGAGCGACGACGGACACAACTTCTCAACCACGCACTCTTCACACAACGGACGGCGCGCTTTGCAAACCCGGCGGCCGTGAAAGATCAGCAGATGCGAAAAGAGGATCCAGTCTTTGCGCGACACCAGTTCAACTAGATCCTGTTCGATTTTGCCGGCGTCTTTCTGCTTTGTCAGGCCCAGGCGTTGAGACAAACGGCTGACGTGCGTGTCAACGACGACCCCTGACGCGATCCCAAAGGCGACGCCGAGCACGACGTTTGCCGTCTTGCGCGCGACGCCGGGCAGCCGCAACAGTTCTTCCATGGTTTGCGGCACTTGCCCGCCAAATTCTTCCGTGAGCAGCTTGCAAGCGCCCTGAATCGACTTCGTCTTGTTGCGAAAGAAGCCGGTGGTGCGGATGTCCTGCTGCAGTTCAGTGGCCGGAACTTTCAGATAGTCTTCGGGCTGGCGGTATTTGCGAAAGAGATCCGCGGTGACGATATTGACCCGTTCGTCAGTGCACTGGGCCGACAAGATCGTAGCAACTAAAAGCTCAAAGGCGCTTCCGTGATTCAAAGCGCAGTGGGCATCGGGATGCGCGCGCTTCAGCAGCTTGATGATCTGTTCAGTGCGGGCTTGGCGTTGAACTTTGGTTTCTCTCACGTGTTGTAGTGGCACAGACTTTTAGTCTGTGATTCTTCAAGCGATCCGTGCCCTACCACGAGTCGCTCTTTCACGGAGCCCTACCTGACGGTCGGGCTTCTGACACAACCCGGCTCCCGCTATGGCCCCAGTCTGCCGGTGAGCATCAACGCCAGCATTTTCCAATCACCCATGAGCGACCAGAGTGGATGGGTGAAAGTGGCCGGCCGATTCTTCTCGATGAAGAAATGAGATGCCCAGGCAAAGGCGTAACCGGGCACGAGCGCCAGCGGAAACAGCCACCACTTTCCCATCGCAATCAGAGCGATCAAAGCGCCGATGGCCGTCAGCGTGCCGAGCCCATGCAGAAAGCGCGTGGCGGGCTGGCTGTGCTCGCCAAGGTAATAAGGCCAGAACTCTGCGAATGAGTTGAACTGCTGATTAGTCATGCGAAGTTTCGTGGGCATTCTAGCAGAAGTAGTTCGATTCCTCCGCGGGCAGCGGCCCGGTCCGAACCCGAGAGTGAAAGCTCTCAACGAGCCCGCGCGGCGGGCGGCATATCAGTAGCCCCGGGCGTAAGCCCGGGTTTCCGCCACCACCACCGCCATCAAGCCAGCGAAGCGGGCGACAGAAAACAGGGCGGAACCGGATGCGCCATGAAAATCTCTTTCGCCCTACGGGGCTCCGAATCCTCCTGCTGCTGGTTCCCCGGGCTTACGCCCGGGGCTACTGATATGCCGCCTGCTAACGCAGGCTGGTAGAGCGCTTCCTGTCAGGTCACGGAAACCCTTGTCAGAAAAACAAGAGTTTACGAGTTGCTACGCAGAGCCCGCAAAGGTCTCTGAGAGGAACACCGAAATTAGCTCACTACCAGCTCACTTGACCGTTAACCCAAAGCACGGCAAGATCAATCCCTATGTTTCGCAGTTCAATAGTTCCACCGAGAGTCTTCCGTAAGATTCTGGCGTTCACTTCTCTTCTCGTCGCCGCCTGCCTGTTGGTTTCCTTCTTCCCTTCCCGTTCACGCATGCAGGCACAAGCACCGGCCTATGAAAAGGAATTGACCGCGGGCGGCAAGGCCCTGTTGACGATCAGGAATCGCCACGGCCGCGTTTCCGTGGTCGCCTCTGATGACGAGAAAAGCAAAGCAAGTTTGCGGGCGACCTCGACGGGCGCCCCGGTCGAGCCCGCAGACGTCAACGTCTCTGGCAGCGAGATCACAGTCCGCGAACGCCCGGATCGGATCGATCTCACGGTGCATGTTCCCAAGCGCGCGCGGGTAAAGATTGAAACTGAAACGGGCATGGTCGACGTGATCGGAGACTTTGAGGTCGCCGACGTGTTTACGAACACGGGCACGATTCATGCCGACGTGCCACTGGATGCGCTCAAGTTCAAGTTCTTTTGGCAATCCAGCCACCCGCGGTTCCTCAGCGACGTCGAACTGCCGCCAATCAAAGAAGGCCGCGCCGGTGCGTTTTCAATTTCCGGCGTGTTGGGACCCGATGCCAGGAGAAAGAAGCGAAAGAAAAAGGAAGCACCAGCCGGTGACGAAGCTGGCGATGCTGCCGATAACAAAGGCGCGGCGAACGAAACCCAGCCTAACGACAACACGGCGCAGCCGCCGGAAAAACAGGAGCTGGTGCAGTTGAACTTCACCACGCAGCGCGGCGTGATCCTTCTGAACGTCGATCCCGCGATGGCGCCGAACGATTTGCGCGAGCGGCCACTGACTGAAGCCGCGCGTTCGATTGTTCGCAGCGGCGATGGCCCGCTCATGGACGCGATTCGCAAAGTCAGTCCGCGCATGTTCGGTGACTTTGCCAAAACTCTGCCGCCGCCACGCACCGAGCCATCGCTCGTGACGCTGCGGCCGCCGGGCGAGATCGCCACCTCGGTCGCGCCCCAACTGATGCGTGTTAACGCCAGCGTTACCGACCGCAACGGCCGTGCCATTCCCGGCATGCGCAATTCAGACTTTGCGGTTTACGAAGACGGCAGCGAACGCAAAATCGTGGACGTCACCCCGGCGACGGAACCCTTCAATCTGGTCCTGTTGCTCGACGTTTCCGGCAGCGTCGAAGAACGGATCGACTTCATTCGTAAAGCAGCGCGCGATTTCCTGAACACGGCCAGCCCGCAGGATCGCATCTCGATTATCAGCTTTCGCGACGACATCAAAATAATCTCCGGCTTCTCGACCGACCGTAGTTTGCTTTCAAAGAAGCTGGATGAGCTCGACGCCGGCGGCGCAACTGCCTTGTGGGACGCGCTCGCCTACACGCTGGTCGATACGCTTAAGCCTCTGCGCGGCGAGCGCACGGCCGTGGTGATCCTGTCGGACGGTGATGACAACAAATCGTTCATTCCCTTTCCCGCAATTCTGGAAGCGACGATCGAATCGGGCGCTTTGATTTATCCGCTGTACGTGCCCTCAGGATTGATTCCCGAAGGCAGTGTGCCCCGGCCTTCGATCACCGTCGATCCGATGCGCACAAGGTATCTGACGATCACCACCCGCGCCGCGGAAGAAGGACAAAAACTAGCTACAGTGTCAGGCGGCGTGTTTTATCCAATTAAGCGCATGGAAGATTTGCAGAAGGCCTATGACGACGTGGTAGCGCAGATGCGCACCGCTTACACGATCACCTACGCATCAGGTGCGGATGGCCAAAGTCACCATAGAATCCGCGTGCACGCCAACCGTGACGGGGCTTCGGTGAGATTAAGCCCCGTGGTTGCGGCGCAGCACTGAGCAGAATTCCAGTTCCCACACACCGTTGCCAGCCGAACCTGCAAAAATCCCCGACGCTGATCTCCTACACGCGATCGCGCGCAACGATGAAGCTGCGCTCTCCGCCTGCTATGATCGCTACCGCCTAATCCTGTTTGGCCTCATCCTGCGTATATTGCATGACCGCGAAGAGGCGGAGGACTGTTTGCAGGAGGTTTTTCTCCAGGTTTGGCGGCGATCGCGCGACTTTGACGAATCGCGCGGAAGAGCCTTCACGTGGCTCGTAACTATCGCCCGCAGCCGCGCCCTCGATCGTTTGCGAGCCTCCGGATCGCGCCTAAGGTTGGCCACGGAAGCGGCGCAAGTGCCACGTGATGAAGTGGGTGATGCCGCGGAAGAAGCTGTGCAGTCAGAACAGGGAGCGGTCGTGCGACGGGCCCTGGCCGAACTGCCTGAAGAGCAACGGCGCACGTTGCTACTGGCTTATTTCGAAGGACTGACGCAAACAGAGATCGCCGCGCGCCTCGGCGATCCGCTGGGCACAGTCAAGACCCGAACGCGTTCCGGAATGATGAAATTGCGAGAGTTACTACAGGGCAAATTGCGTGAGTAAATTTTGATGGAGCATCAGGAATACCAGGAACGATTGGCTTTGCACGCGCTGGACGCGCTGGACGCCGAAGAGGCACGCGCCCTCGAGGATCATCTACAGGCGTGCGCGCAGTGCCGCGCTGAGCTGATCGAATTGAGAGATGCTGCGGGTTTGCTGGCGCACGCTTCAACTCCTGCCGCACCGGGCAGTGAAGTTCGGGCGCGAATTCTCGCGAACTCCCACGCCGAACGTCAGCCGGCCTCGGCGGCGCAAGTCATCGCGATGCCACGCCGCGCGACAAAGCTCTGGCCCAATCTGATCCGGTTGGCGGCAGGCGTAGCCTTTGTTGCGTTGCTCGTCGGGGTCATCGTGTTCTGGCGCCGCGACGTAAAATCGCGCCAGGAGATCGCACAGCTTTCACGTCAGGTCAACACTCAGCAGCATGAATTAGTGCGCGATCGTGATGTGCTGGCGCGCCAACGGGAAGCACTGGCGCTGCTTAACTCGCCAAACGCAAAGAAGATGGAGTTGACGGCCGGTCAGACTGCGCAGAATGCCCGCGGCACTTTCGTCTACGATCAAAAGACGGGCCGGGCGATACTGATGGCGGAAGGATTGCCGGCAACTCCGGCTGACAAGGCTTATGAGCTTTGGTTTATTCCCAAAGGCCATTCGCCGATGGCCGGAAGAATGTTCACGATTGACGCCTCGGGGCACGCAATGCTTCCTGAGCAAATGCCTGCTGAGGCGATGGAAAACGCGGTCATTGCGATTACCCTGGAACCGAAGAAGGGATCAGCAGTCCCGACGGGCGCGATCTATCTCACCAGCCCGAGTTCGTGAGGAAACAGTTGCCGCAACCGCTCGCGGTAGCGGGCCGGTGAATCTCGCAAGTTAACTACTTGCGCCGCAAATCCAAATCACCCTTTCATTCGTAATTACAGGCAGATCGTCCGATCTCAATTCGAACCAGTAAACTTCGAGTGGCCTGGCCATTCGTCTCACACATAAGGAGGACTTTCAGTCATGTCTATGGTTAAGAGAATTGCTCTGGCTTTTTGTTTGATCGGCGCCTGCGCGGCCGTTGCCGCCGCGCAGCAGCCACCAGCGTCGACGCGCGCTTTGATGTCCGGCTCGATGACCAACAGCCAGGAGAAGAAGTCGCTTTACACTCGGCTCGGCGGATACGATGCAATTGCCGCGGTCGTCGATGATTTCATTGGCCGGCTGGTTGCAGACAAACGCTTTTCCAGGTTCTTTGTCGGCCATAGCGAGGATTCGCTAAAGAAGATTCGTATGCACGTGATCGATCAACTTTGCGCGGCCGCCGGCGGGCCATGCTTCTACATAGGTCGGGACATGAAGACCTCACACCACGGTTTGGGGATCACGAGTGACGATTGGGATGCGTCAGCAAAGCACCTGGTTGAGTCGCTCGACAAATTCAAAGTACCGCAAGCCGAAAAGGACGAGTTACTCGCATTCGTCGGCACACTGAAAAAAGACATAGTCGATAAGTAAACAAGAAAAGATTGGCTTAGGGAGCGGATCAGTAGAGGGCGCACCGCGTGTGCGCCCTCGTTTGATCAACCACAAAAACACAAAGGACACTAAGGAAAGAAAGCCGGATAATGTGTAACCGGGTTCCAGCGTCGATTCATATTTGTGGCTTGGTGTCTTGGTGGTGAAATCGATGACCGAGCGTCTTCAGCCAACCATTCTGCGCTTTAGAATCTGCCGCCTTTGCCGGGACTGTAAGCCCCGGTGAGAAACGGATTCGTGCGCCGCTCCTGGCCAATTGTCGTAGTTGGTCCGTGACCGGAATACACCTTTACGTCGTCGCCGAGCGGCAGGATTTTGTTGAAGAGTGAATCCATTAATTGCTCAGTCGAGCCACCCGGTAAATCAGTCCTGCCGATCGAGCCCGCAAACAAACAATCACCAACAAAGGCCTTTCTTTCGGCCGGCTCAAACAGCACCACGTGGCCCGGCGTGTGTCCGGGGCAATGGATCACTTTGAAACTCAACTCACCAACTTTGTAGATCTGGCCGTCGCTCCAGTACTCATCCACCCGCGGTGGCTGCTCATAATCAAAGCCGTATTCGGTCCACTGAGAACGCGGAATCCCCAGCCATCCCGGCTGGTTCGGCAATTCCAGGTACAAAGGCTCATCGGCAGGATGCATAGTTATTTTCGCCACGGGCTTGAGCTTCTTGAGCGCCGCAACCCCGCCGACGTGGTCCATGTGCGCATGCGTGCAGGCGATGGCCTGCAATTCGAAACCATGTTTGTCGATGGCTCCAACGATGTCTTCTGAGGCATCGCCCGGATCGATGCAAATCGCGCGTTTCGTCTTCTGACAGCCGACGATGCGGGTGTGTTGTTGAAAAGCAGTGACCGTGATTTCTTCGATAATCATGTCAGACTCATATATGGGGCTAAACTCAATTCATGCCAGTTATTTCTATAGCTTGACCTGGGCTAATAACTGCGAGAGCTGACTCGATCTGAGGTAGCAGCTCGATTACAGATGGAACATCGTTGCTTGGGATAATGACCGCGGAGATGTGTCGCTTCTTAAGGTTTTGTTGAAAGGGAAGACTTTTGTCGGTAGTTATCAGGATTTGAAATTGTCCGGTCATTAGATCAAGCAACGCGCCGTTCTTAATGCCTCTCCAACCCAGTTCCTCCACGTTGGATATCGAAAGCTCTCTTAAGCGCCTCTGGATGATTTTGGGAACGCCTTCGTCAAGCAGAATCTTCAACTGGAGAGTCCTAGCTTCTTTAACGTGTCGCTGGAAAACTTCAGAACCGCGAGCGCCTGCTCGCGGGTAACCGTTGGGAAATTTTCAAGGAACTCGTCCAGCGAAACGCCGGCAGCCAGGTTGTTCAAGAGGGCGTCTACCGGAACACGGGTACCTTCGAATACAGGAGTACCGCTCATGATTTCCGGATCAATGTTGATCGGCAGACGCTCGACTACTTCTTCTTCAATAACCAAGCTCATTGTTTCATCCTCGCCGGGATTCTATCACGAACCCGCCATTCCTTTGGTAGCAAGCCAAAAATCAGGTTCTCCCATCCAAAAGAGTATAATTCCTCAAAGGAATTTCTGCATTAAACTGATTATGCCACTGAGCGCTACAGCAACTTCACTCGCTGAAGTTTTGGACGAGATGACAGCCGAAGGCGCGGCCGAGTTGACCGAACATTTATCGGACGACGCCCTGCGATGTTTCGCGTGCGGCCATCGTTGTTTGATTAGGGAAGGCAAGCGCGGCATTTGCAAAGTCCGCTTCAACGAAGACGGGCATCTGCGCGTGCCGGTGAATTACGTTGCCGCGTTGGCGTGCGATCCCACTGAAAAGAAACCGTTCTTTCACGCGCTGCCCGGATCGGACACTCTGACTTTCGGCATGCTTGGTTGCGATCTGCATTGCGCCTACTGTCAAAACTGGGTGACCTCTCAAGCCTTGCGTGATGATGCCGCCGGGTCAGCCCCTAACATAGTCACGCCCGAAAGATTGGTGGCCATGGCGAAGGCCTATGGCGCCTCGATGGTCGGGTCGAGCTACAACGAACCTTTGATTACCGCTGAATGGGCCGTCGAGGTTTTCAAGCACGCGAAGCCGGCGGGTTTTCGCACGGCTTTTATCTCGAACGGCAACGCGACGCCGCAAGTGCTCGACTATTTGAGGCCCTGGACTGACTGCTACAAGATCGATCTGAAGTCGATGAGCGACCGAAACTACCGTCAACTTGGCGGCGTGGTGGACAACATCCTGGACACGGTAAAGATGGTTCATGAGCGCGGCTTCTGGGAAGAAATCGTGACGCTGCTGATTCCCGGCTTTAATGATTCTGAAGATGAACTGAAACGCGCGGCTGATTTCATCGCGTCTGTCTCGCCGGATATTCCCTGGCACGTAACCGCCTTTCATCAGGACTACAAGATGAATGACAACGCTAACACTACGGTTGGGCAATTGATTCGCGCTTGCGAGATCGGGCGGGAAGCGGGGTTGCGTTATATCTATGCGGGAAATCTTCCGGGAAAAGTCGGGCGCTGGGAAAACACTTATTGTCCGTCGTGTGACGAACTGTTAGTCGAGCGTTACGGCTACTTGATTCAGGAAATGAAAGTCACGCCGGCGGGAAAATGCCCGTCGTGTGGTGAGAATATTCCAGGCATCTGGTCCTGATACAGCAGTCGGTTTCTAGCGGCTTTGCCGCCCGATGTGCGGAAGGTCCTCGACCTTCTGGAAGGCTTGCGCTAAAAACTACGGGCTGCGCCCCGCAATTAAGGCGCAGCCGTCTTCGCTTTTTATCCACGGTTACGGTGGGGCCAGCCCCACGTCATATCGGCAAACCCACGAACCAGTAACTACGGCGTCTTTGCCTTCGTTGGTAAGGGCATGGGCTTCATCGGTTCCGACTTTGGTGCTGGCGGCATGACCTTGGCCGCTGGCGTTGGCTTCGCTGCCGGCGTTGTCTTCATTGCGGGCGTCCCGGACGCTGCGGGCGATGCCTTTGGCGATGGCGATGCGGATGCCGTTGCGTTCTTTGGCATAGGTGTAGTCGCGCCGGCCACTTCTTGCCACTGACCGTTGCGGCGCGAGTAGGTATCCAGCCAACGAAATTCGCCGCTGATGTCTTGAATCTTGCCGTCGGGCATTTTGTATTTTCCGCCCTTAACGATGCTGCGACCGCTGACCACGGCGTCATCATCGTCCAGCACGTTGACCTTTATATCAGCGACCTCCCACGAGTCGGCCGAAAGCGCTCCCGCTTCCATGTCCTTGATATCCTGCGCTTTGTCGCCCAGCGACCCGTCAGGATAAACAAAGACTGCATCATCGGCTTCGATCCGTTTGACCGCGGCTACATCATGCTCTCTGATGATGCGCGGCCAATCATTCTCGATCTTTGTCAGCTCGGTTGTGATCGCATCCTTGTCCGGCGTCGGCTCCGGCGTGGCCATGTTGACTTTGTTGGTATTGCTGTTTTGACCAGCGCAGCCGAATTGGGAAAATGCCAAAAGCGCTGTTGCCACCGAGAGAACAGCCACCGAGAGATATTTCTTCATTACCGCTTACTCCTTCTAGGAACAGATTTGAAATCGTTTTCTGAGTTCGGAAATCACAATGCTTCTATTCCAAATCGGTCTGCGAGTCAATAGTCGATCAGCAGGCGCAGGCCAACTCTGCGCGACACCTCAGAGACTATTGACTTGTGATTACCGCTGGCATATTGTCATCGGCATCACCATGGCCCGTCGTTTCTGAAAAGGACGTCAGGCGGCTGGGTACCGAACCTTCCGCCGCGTAATTCTAACGTGGCACTGATCGAAGGAGGACAAAATGTTTTGCGTTTTCCCCGGACTCTTTCAAGGTCGAGCCAGCAGATTAACATTGCTTCTCGTTGGCACGCTGACCTTCATCGTGCTGGTGCCAGTCACGTCACGCGCGCAGCGCACTAGAACATCACCTGACGAGCCGGAAAGTCGACCCGCCTTCAGCGACTTCAAAGGCGTGCGTATTGGAATGACCGCGGACGAAGCGCGCAAGAAGTTGGGAAGCCCGCGCGACAAGAGCGCTGAGCAGGACTTCTACGTCTTCAAAGATACGCAGGCCGTCCAGATTTTCTATGACAAAGGCGGCGCGGTGTCAGCGATCTCGATCGATTTCATGGACGGCGCCAGTGCCATTCCCTCGGCCAAAGACGTGCTGGGTACCGAAGCGGAAGCGAAGGCGGACGGCTCTGTCTACAAAATATTGCGTTACCCGAAAGCCGGCTATTGGGTTTCTTACAATCGCACCGCGGGGAGCGCCCCGACAACCACAATTACGATGCAGAAGATCGAGCATTGATCTTTCCCGCGTTGACTCGGGTCACGCACAACCGATGCCAGAATGAGCGTCGACCTTGTCCTCGTCGCTGTTGTTCCACGTTTGGATCGGTGGTATAAGCCTCTCGTTCTGCCCACGTAATCTTTCGGAGGCTCAATATGAAAAAGTCGGCAACAATTCTGTTTGCGCTGTCCTTCCTGCTGGTACTTTGGGCCACTGGAAAAACTCACTCGAGTCCGATTGCTGAAGCTCCGGCAGGGAATGTCCCCGATGGGATGTACATGATCGCGGGCAGCGGCTTCGGCAGCGGTCGTTGTTTGGTAATTCCTAACAGTGCTTGCGGATATGAAAGCCTGCTGCAGACATTCGCCTGCGACGCGACGGATGCTGATAACAGCCAGAAGTTTAATATCGCCGCTGGCGGATCAGGGTTCTACACGATCACTCCCGCACATAGTGATCTGTGTTTGGAGGTCGCCGGCGATCCTGACTCAGCGCAAGCTCCGATTCAACAGAATGTATGCAGCCCCGGCAAAGTTAGCCAGCAGTGGACCATGAACCAGTATGGCGGCAATTTGGAAATAAGGACCGCGCGCGCGAACCATTGCCTGGAAGTTATGCGTGCGGACAAGGGAATCTATGGTCAAGTCAGCATACGTCCCTGTAACAGCGGCATTAACCAGCGATGGAGGCTAACCGCAAAGACACTTAACAGAAACGGCGTCATCTGTAGAGCTTCCCCCAGCCATCCTGAATACAGTTGTTATGGTTCGAATGAGAACCAAAAGCAGGTTAACCTTGGTAAGACGTTGACCAAAGCGCGGTGCGAGGAAGCATGCAAGGCCAGCAATGTGGTCGGCTGCAAGTGGGAAGGTCCCCAATAATCAGGTCGCAATGGAACGCAGCCACTGTGGCGTCCTTGTGTAGGAGATTGCCGCTCTCGACCTAAAGCGATCCACGAACATACACGAAGCGGAACTCGTTTTGTTCGTGCGGGTTCGTGTAGATTCGTGGATCGTTTTTGACCCAGCCGGAAAAATCACAATCCAAATTGAGACACTATTCCTGCCGCGCCCTGATGAAAAACCTGCGACTTTCCGTTAGACTGTTCCCTCACTATGCTACAAGCAGGCTTCGTCGGCTTACCCAACGTCGGTAAGACAACTCTCTTCAATGCGGTCACGGCGCAATCATCGGCGCTAATCGCCAATTACGCATTTTCTACCAGCAAGCCAAACGTCGGCGTGGTGGCTGTTCCCGATGAACGCCTCGACCCGCTGGCAAAACTGGTGAAGACGACCGTGATTGTTCCAGCCAGCGTAGAGTTCGTCGACATCGCCGGACTGGTGCGTGGTTCTTCCCAGGGCGAAGGTATGGGCAACCAATTCCTTCATGCCATCCGTGAAACCGATACGATGGTTCAGGTCGTGCGCTGCTTCGAAGATGAATCAGTCGTGCACGTCGAAGGTTCGATCAATCCCAGACGAGACATCGAGACCATTCAGATCGAACTCGCGCTCGCTGATCTAGCCACGGTCGAGCGTCGCCGGGAGCGGGGCCAGAAAACTGCGAAGAGCGGTGACAAGACCGCGAAAGCCGAGTTGGAAGTTCTGGACAAACTGCAGCCTGCACTGGAAGAGTTCAAAGCAGCCCGCAGCGTGTCGCTCACCGACGACGAACGAGTGATCGCTCGAAACTATTTCCTGCTGACAATGAAACCGACGATCTATGCCGCGAACGTTAACGAGGCGACGCTCGCCGCGCCAGACGAAAACGAACACGTGAAAGCGGTGCGCGAGATCGCGGCCAGCGAAGGCGCGGAGTGCGTGGTGATTTGCGCCCAACTCGAAGCCGACCTCGTTGACCTCTCGCCCGCCGAGCGCATTGAATATTTAACGTCGCTCGGTGTCCAAAGCAGCGGCGTCGATCAATTGATTAAGAGCGCCTATCGAACGCTGGGTCTGATGTCTTTTTTGACGGCGGGCGAAAAAGAAGCGCGAGCCTGGACGATACCACAGGGATCGCGCGCGCAGGACGCCGCCGGGACAATTCATTCCGACATTGCGCGCGGCTTTATCCGCGCCGAAATCGTCGGCTACGACGCGCTGATGCGCGCCGGATCATACGCTGCGGCCAAAGAACAGGGACTGATGCGTTTGGAAGGCAAGGACTACATCATGCAGGAAGGCGATGTAGTGAATTTCAGGTTTAATGTGTGAGTCGGCCTAAGCACCGAAGGCGCGAAATGTGAAAGTCCGGGGCAACGCCCCCAGGAGAAAAATCAACCAGGATGAGAGAGCGCTGAAAGCGCGCAATTAGATCTCGATTATGCGTATTCCGCGCCTTCAGCGCTTACCGTTCCGTTTGTTGACGCCACCAGGGGCGTTGCCCCTGGCTTCTGCATTTCGCACTTTCAGCGCTTGGGCTGAAGCGTTAAGGATAAGATGATGCGATACGCGATTGTCATCGAGAAGGCTGAAAACAACTATGCCGCCTATGTACCCGATTTACCTGGGTGCGTGGCAACCGGCCAGACTATCGAGGAAACGGAGCAACAGATCCGCGAAGCGATTGACTTGCATTTGCGTGGTATGCGTGAGGACGGATTGCCAATTCCGGAACCGAGTAGCAGTGTTGACTATGTAGATATCGCGGCTTGAAATCTCAACGCAGCACCGCGCGAATTCCCACGACGATCAAATAAATTATTGCGACCACGATAGCGATCTTAATCAGCGCTATCGCCAGCGCTATCAGTATTCCCAAAACGCCGAGCGCGACGCCGGCCGCCGCCAAAACCAGGGGCACTCCCACAGCCAGCACAAACAGCGCCAGCAGGACAATTCCAACTATCTTCAAAACATCCGTTGCTTCTTTCATTTCTCTACCCGATACCTTTCATTCACGGCCTTTCACAGGTCCTTTCCGTGTCCGCGTCAATATACGATAGGCCCGCGGGAATCGTTCCGTAAAACCTGAGAGGGCCCGCACGCTCAGGAGATCGACTGACAAGAGAAGGCTTACTAAGTGGATAATCTTTGGGTCGACCGTGAGGAAGCAACTGGCGAGGTCGCTTCCGACAAGGAATGTCCAGGGAACGCTTGGCTATCACCTGGGAACAGATGACCTGTGCTTTGGCCCGAATGGGCCGTGCCGACTAATTCCGGTGCATTCCGCAACACGGATCATGCGTGGACGGGCACTGGTGAGCCGTGGCTGGGCACTGGTGATCCGTGGCTGGGCACCGGTGATCCGGAGACTGGCACGTGTCACCTGTTGCTCCGTCCGTGTGTCCCGGGCTCTGGCCCGTCCGGTTCGTTGGACGGCACGCGTCATACGTTCCTCGGAACGGCTCATCCGTTCCGACTAGCTCCCTGCGGAATTGGCCGAAAAGACCACAATTCCGCAGTAACTGTAGATTTGGGAGAAGGTGTTTGCCATGGCGTTTTCCTCGTTCTCTCCGTTAGGAGCGAAATGTTTATAGCACGAGTTGCCCTGAATAAATCCTCGCTCCTTTAGGAGCGAAATGTGCAGAATTATCCATATCAAACGGTATCCGTACATTACGCTCCTAACGGACTTCAAAAACATTTTGGGATAGTCGCGACGTCTATAAACATCTTACCCCTGACGGGGTGAAGACCTTGTCGGCGCTTACCTCATTCGGCGTCCCTGCTCCGATTCTTCAGTCAATTTGTCGATCCGCTTGAGTCGGGTTGCTTCCTGCTTGGCGCTGACGACCCACCAGTTCATGACCTTACGGTAAGACGGCGGCTGGGCCTGGAAAAACTTCCATGCCGCCTTGTTTCGTTTCAGTTTTCCTAAATAAGGCTCGACCAGCTCAGGACTTCTCTGTTCGTATGAATAAATTCCCGATCGGTTTTCTTTCCGCGCCGAGAACGCTTGCAAACCCGCGGGCTGCATTCGATTCTCTTTGATCAGCTTGGCTACGTTCCCGATATTCACCGCGCTCCAAACACTGCTCGGCTTGCGCGGCGTGAAACGAATCATGTAGCTCTCTTCATCGATGCGCTTGCGAACGCCGTCGATCCAGCCAAAGCAGAGCGCTTCATTGACGGACTCGGGCCAGTCGATGCTCGACTTGCCGGAATTCTTTTTAAAGAAGCCAACCCACAACTCTCTCGAAGTGCCATGATGAGCTGCGAGCCATTTGCGGAAGGCGGATGGGCTTTTGAAGAATTGGGGGTTCACTGTCAACCCGATAGCCATTCGGCAAGTGAATGTGGAGAGTTCGCTCCGTTAGGAGCGAAATGTTTATAGCACGAGTTGCCCTGAATAAATCCTCGCTCCTTTAGGAGCGAAATGTGCAGAATTATCCATATCAAACGGTATCCGTACATTACGCTCCTAACGGAGCTGATGGAGTTCTTTGGGAATAGCGGGTTCTATAAACATCTCACCCCTAGCGGGGTGAAGAGTCGCGAGAGCCCCCGTCAGAGACCGTCCATTGAATTATCAATAACTGTGAACTTCCGCAATCGCCTTCGCCACATCCGCCACTTGCGGCAGAATTGCGTCTTCGAGTTGCGGTGCGTAGGCGACAAAACAATCAAGCGCAGCAACACGGCGGACGGGAGCGTCGAGGTGTTCGAACAATTCATCTGAAATGCGCGCGGCGATCTCGGCGCCATAGCCCCACGACATCGTGTCTTCATGAGCGACGATCACGCGCGAAGTTTTCTTTACCGACTCGGCAATCGCGTTCCAGTCGTAAGGATTCATCGTCCGCAGGTCGACGATCTCGACGCTGATGCCCTGCTGTTCCGCTTGCCTGGCGGCAACGAGTGAACGCTGAACTAAAGCGCCATACGTGATGATCGAGAGATCGGTGCCTTCGCGCACAGTCTTCGCTTTGCCAAACGGGATCATGAAATCGTCGGATGGATAAGGCGATTTGTTGTAGGTCTGGCGATAGAGGTGCTTGTGCTCGAGGAACAGCACCGGATCATCACAACGAATTGCTGTGCGCAGCAAGCCGTTTGCGTCCAGCGCGTTGGACGGATAGACGACGCGCAGGCCGGGAATCTGGGTGAAGAGCGACACACCCGATTGCGAGTGATAAATTGCGCCGCCTTTCAGATAGCCGCCGACGGGGACGCGCATCACTACGGGCGCTGAGAATTCGTTGCCCGAGCGCCAGCGCATTAGCGCCAGCTCGTTGCGAATCTGGTGATACGCCGGCCAGATGTAGTCAAAGAATTGAATCTCAACAACCGGCTTCAGACCGCGCGTGGCCATGCCGATGGCCCGGCCGACAATATTCGCTTCCGCCAAAGGCGAATTGAAAACGCGGGCGCTGCCAAACTCGCGTTGCAGGTTGGCGGTGACTTTGAAAACGCCGCCTTTGCCTTTTACCTGGCCGAGGGATTCTTCACGCGAGCAGTCGGCGATGTCTTCGCCAAACATGACCACGCGCGGATCGCGCTTCATCTCAGTGTGCAGGCAACGATTGATTAGATCCACCATCGTGCCGGGATTGCCGGTTAATTCGACCTGGGCTTCCGTATCAAACTCTGGCGAGGTCGGATCGACGAGCGGAGAGTAGATAAAGTCCAGCACCGTTTCGGGCGCAGGTTGTGGACTGGCCAGCGCCATATCGGCAGCTTCGTTGATTTCGCGATCGACTTCGTCTTTGAGTTGTTGCAGCTCGTCCTGGCTGGCGACGTTCTCTTTGACGAGATGTGTTTCAAACCGCTTAACGGGATCGTGTTCCGCGTCGGCCACGCGTTCCCCTTCGCACCGGTAAAGCTTTTCATCGTCGGAAAGCGAATGCGAATACGGCCGGATCACTTTCGCGTGCACGAACGAAGGCCCGCGTCCTTTGCGACAATTGTCGACGGCGCGCCGCATCGTCGCGAGCGACTCGATTGGATCCGTCCCATCACAACGTTGTCGATAAAGATTCGGAAATCCTTCGATCAATTTGGACACGTTGCCGCCGGCGGTTTGCACCTCGACGGGAACGCTGATCGCATAGCCGTTATCTTCCAGCAGAAACAGCACCGGCAGCTTCAAGTTGCACGCGGTGTTCAGAGCCTCCCAGAATTCTCCTTCGCTGGTCGTCCCGTCGCCGAGCGAAACGTAAACGACCTCATCGTTATGAAAGGCCTTGACCAGCTGCTTCAATTCCTTAACCAGCTTTACGCGATAACCAGCTTCAGCACAGCCCACGGCCTGCAAAAGTTGCGTTCCCGTAGGCGATGACTGCGAGACAATGTTGAGTTTTTTGTGGCCCCAGTGCGAAGGCATCTGCCGCCCATGCGAGTTTGGATCAGCCTCAGCGCCGACACTTTCCAAAAGCATTTCGAGCGGTGTCATCCCGAGCTGCAGGCACAGCGCGCGATCGCGATAGTAAGGATAGAACCAGTCATGACCCGGCTTCAGACACATGCCGGCGGCCACCAGGATCGCTTCGTGACCAGCGCCGCTAATCTGAAAGAAGATCCGGTTCTGACCCTTCATCTGAATTTCTTTGTCGTCCAGCCGGCGTGAGAGGTACATCGTGCGAAACATCTTGACCATCTGTTCGCGGCTGAGCGCGGGCTGGGTTTTCGGCTGTTGCCTCTGCTGTTGTCTGCCGCGCGCCGGGACCGCTTTGATTGGTGCAGCCACGGGCTTGATTGCCGGCACAGGCGCAGGCACCGCCGCAGGCTGAGGTTCGGGTGATGCCACGGCCTCTGCCGTGAAGGCTTTTTCGGGGGGTTCGCCTTCGCCCTTCTTCACCAGTCTTAGAACTTTCAAGTCACTCATGATTTTCAGGGCCCTCCCTAACCGTCCCACCCCAACGCCGTCGGGGACCCCGGGGTCGGGCTACTGCCCCGTTATGATGCGGCGTACTCGCTTTCCAAAACGGCCCGATATTCTTCGGCCATGCCTGGATGGCCGTGCGACATTGCAGCTTCGCGGCCGCGCTGAAAGGCGTCGCGTGCTTTGTCACCCTGCTTCGTGCGCTCGTAAGCACGCGCCAGCATACCGAACGCGTTGCCTTCATCATCGGCAGCAGCGAGATAGCGTTCGAGCGTGGCGATCAACCTCGCTTCGTCGCCGGCCTTCTCATATTCTTTCGCCAGTCCGAACAACACCATCGTGTTGGCTGGATCGCTGGTGAGCATTTGCTCGAAAACTTCAATCCGTGATGTAGCCATTTTCTTCCCCGGGAAATCCGCAAGTTAACAACTTGCGCAACTACTTGCCACTGATTATCAACTTGGCAATCGTCTGCAACTGCATGTTCGAAGTGCCCTCGTAGATCGCGCCGATCTTCGAGTCGCGCCAAAATTTCTCAACCGGATAATCCTTGACATAGCCATAGCCGCCGTAAAGCTCGATCGCTTTCGAAGTGATGCGTTCCGCGGCGCGCGATGAATAGAGCTTGGCCATCGCGGCTTCCTTGACGAAGTTCAGGCCGGCGTCTTTCATCCGGGCGGCGTTGTAGACCAATAGCCGCGCGGCTTCCAGGTCCGTGGCCATCTCGGCGAGTTGAAACTGGACCCCCTGAAACTCGCTGATGTGCTTGCCGAACTGTTCGCGCTCGCCGGTGTAGCGGATGGCACATTCCAGCGCGCCGGTACCGATTCCAATCATCTGCGCGCCGATGCCGATGCGTCCTTCGTTCAGAGTTTCGATCGAAGTTTTGTAGCCCTTGCCAACTTCGCCCAGCACGTTCTCTTTGGGCACCGGGCAATCTTCGAGAATTATTTCAGTCGTCGATGACGCGCGAATGCCCAGCTTGTTTTCCTTTTTCCCGACCGAGAATCCGGCCGTACTCTTCTCAACGATAAACGCCGTGATCCCGCGATAGCCGGCTTCGGGGTTTGCGTTGGCGAAGACTATGAAAATCTCCGCCTCCTTGCCGTTGGTGATCCAAAGCTTGCGCCCGTTTATGACGAAGTGATCGCCACCATCAACGGCGCGCGTTTGCATCGCGAACGCGTCTGAACCGGAACCGGCTTCGCTAAGGGCGTAAGCGCCGACCTTCTCGCTCGCTAACTGGTTCAGATATTTTGTCTTCTGTTCCTGATTGCCCCAACGTATCAACGCGTTGTTAACCAGAGTGTTCTGTACATCGACCAGGACACCGACGGACGCATCGACCCGCGAAAGCTCTTCGACGGCGAGTATCGCCTGAAAGAACGAGCCGCCGGCACCGCCGAATTCTTCCGGGGTTTCAATTCCCATCAGGCCCAAATCAAAACATAGTTTTGTCAGGGCGGGATCGAGGCGTCCCTGCTCGTCCATTTCTTCGACGCGTTTGCGCAGCTCGCCTTCGGCAAACTCGCGCACACTGGCGCGGAACATTTGTTCGTCTTCAGAAAGCGTCGTCAGCGGACGCGCTATTGATTGTTCGATTGCGGTTTGACTTTGACTCATGTGTGACTGGGCCTGCGGGAAATTCGATCGATCTTGAATCGACATCATAATCAACGGGCAGACCAAAAGGCAAAACCGGAGAGGGCTGTCCGACAAACTTCCGTTTGTCGATTTAAGTAGCACGGGCTGCCAGCCTGTGCATCCCGGACACTACAGGCTGGCAGCCTGTAGTACCGAACGCGACAAACTGAAGTTTGTCGGACATATTTGGACATCGCCCGCGCGATGCTCTATTTTTGTTTCCTCACTTAGTTTCACCCAGATGAGTCAAACGAAAGCGCAAGGATCACGGAAGGGACTTACTCCGCTCAGCATAATATTCGTTGTCGTTGGCCTCGCCCTGTTCATTTATTTCGTCAAAAAAGCCGGGATTGGCCAGATCGCGGACGGCATCCGGCGACTGGGGGCCGGGTTTCTGCTGATTATCGCGATCTCGGCCGTGCGACAGATAGTGCGCTCGATTGCCTGGTCGCTCTGCGTCGAAGGGCCTTACCGGCTCCGGTTCTGGGATGCTTTTCGCGCGCGGGTAATGGGCGACGCAATTGGCAACATCCTTCCCTTCGCCAGCTTCGTGATCTCTGAACCGGCCAAGCCAGCTTTAATTCGCGATCGCCTGCCGTTGATGGCCGGCTTATCAGCCATCACGATCGAGAACATTTTTTACGGCTTGTCCGTGGCCGTCTTTATCTCTTCCGGGATGATTGCCTTTCTGTTGAGCTTCAGCCTGCCGCAGGGGTTGCGGGCGGGGAGCGTCATCGTGCTGCTCGTGATTGTGATCATAATCACGCTGGGCACTTTGCTGGTGCGCAAGCAAGTCAAATTTATCAGCGGCACGGCCGGCTGGCTGCACCGCCGCGGTCTCAACGCGAAATGGGTCGAGAAGGGACGAACTCTCGAAGATCGAATCTACGGGTTCTACCATCGCAATCGCGCGCGGTTCGTGCCGATTCTGCTGTTGGAAACGTGCTTTCATCTCGCGGGAGTATGCGAAGTTTACGTGACCCTGAGCTTCATTAGCCCGCTGCAAGCGCCCACCATTCTCACCGCCTTTATTCTGGAGTCGGTGAATCGTGTGATCACGATGGCATTCAAGTTTATTCCGTTGCGGATGGGTGTCGACGAGGCGGGCACCGGGAAGGTTTCCAAAGTGCTGTTATTCACGGAAGCCACCGGCGTAACCCTCGCGATCGTTCGCAAAGCCCGCGATGTATTTTGGGCAGCGGTGGGCATGGCACTGCTGCTGCAGCGCGGCTTGTCATTGCGCACCGTGGCGCGCGATGCAGAAAGTGCGCTCGCCGAAGAGGCAAAAGCATCGGTGCTGTAGAACTGAGGTCAGTACCGGGAGCGGTAGCGACCGGGTCTCGATCTTGTGATCTCGGGTTGTGTGGGGCGTCACGACCCTGACACGTCTCAGTTACTTTTGGAGGGTCTTAACGGTTGTCATCGGTTGATTTCAATTCAATGAAGAGTGAAGCAGCCATTTCTGGCCAGAGCTCGGCGATTCCACTGTCGAGCGCCGCGATTCCCGTATCAAGAAGCCGCGCGACCCGGTGGTCATGGGGAATGACCACCGTGGCTGTGATCGGGTTAATGACGGTAATGGGTCTTGGTCTGCGTGCGGCCGGCCTTGGTCGCCTAGGATTCGCGGAAGACGAGATCAATAAGCTCGAGGCCGTGCGCGCTTACGACCGCGGCGATTTTACGGCCAACGCCGAACATCCGATGCTGGTGAAAGCGCTAATTGACGTCTCGATGCGCGGGGCACGAGCCTGGAACTCAATCACCGGCCTGGCCATTAGCGACGAAGCGGCTTTGAGATTTCCCAGTGTGCTGTTTGGCGCGCTGACGGCTATTCCTCTTTTTCTGCTGACCGCAGCGTTGTTCGATAGCGCCACGGGGTTTTGGGCCGCCGCGTTCTGGTCATTCGGAGTCAACGCGATTACCTACAACCGCATCGGCAAAGAAGATACCCTGATGGTCTTCTTCATGTTGTTTGCTTTCTATCTGTTTCTCCAGGGCAAGCAGAGGTATGCGCAAAATCAGAAGCTGGGTAATCGTCTCCGAAATCTGAGCGGCGTCAGTTTTGGCTTGATGATGGCTTCAAAGTATTTCCCGCACTACCTGGGCCTGAACATGGTTTATCATCATTTCTTCGATGTACAGGGGCCCTCTGCTAAACCTCGGTGGCAGACGCCGCTCAGCTTCTTTCTGATCATCGGCGCCGCGTTGGTGCTGGCTAATCCGGTGATGCTGCTGCCAGGCGTTTGGAACTATCTGAACGCATATTCGGGAGAAAAACTACTGACCCATACCGGGTACTTGATGGGAAATCAGCTCTACAAAAACAGGATGTCGAATTCGCCTTTTGGGGGCCTGCCGGTTTATTTCTATCTGCTGTTCCTGACCATCAAAGTTCCAATTGCAGTGACGAGTACATTTCTCGTGGGCCTGTTTGTCAGTCTTCGCCGCTGGCGACATCCGGGTAACGCTTTTGTGCTGTTCATGCTCTTGTTCTGGATCGTCCCCTATTCGCTGGTCGGGGCGAAATGGTTGCGCTACACACTTTCGTTGATGCCGTTCGTGTATATGGGCGCAGCCATCGGGACGATGACTTTGATTCGCCGAACTGCCGCATGGCTCGAAGAGTTGCAGCCGGGACCCACTGCATTCCGGACGGCCACCGCGATCATGGTACTGATCCTGGTGGTTTGGCCGGCCTGGACTGCGTATGCTGTCGCCCCGCATTACGCGCTTTACACCAACGCCATCGGCTCGGGATACGCCACGTATTTCTTTCCTCACGACGAGTTCTATGACGACGGATTGAACGATGCGATTCGATTTGTCTGCGAGCGCGCGCCGCGCAACGCGACGATTGTCACCGAGACACCGGGCGCCGTCAGATACTACACTGAGAAGCTTGGCCGCACGGATTTGCAGTCGCGTATCATGTCGGATCCGAAGTTCAACATGCCGGAACAGGGACCCGCATACGTCATTCTGCAAAGAGGCCGCACGTATTTTGAAAATCAGAACGAGATGAAGGAGGTGCGCGATCGCTTTACGCTGGTCTATGCCGGCTGTATCGCTGGCCACACGGCCGCGGAAGTTTATGCCGTGTCAGCCAATCCGAGCGAGGCGGTAAAGCCGTGCGGCGATGCGCGACCATAGTATGTTCAAAAAACGATTCGTAGCCATCGGTTTCTTAACGCTATCGATTTTGGCGCTGTCGATTTCGGTCCGCACCTCGGCAGTGACCGGCGCCGCGCAACGCGCGCACGTAGTCATTCTGGGCACGACCGACATGCACGGCCGCATTTTCCCAATCGATTACTACACGAACAAGTATGACAACGTGGGCATCGCGAAGGTCGCTACGCTGGTCAGGGAAGCGCGCAAAAATGATCCCGATCTGCTGCTGGTTGACTCTGGAGATACGATTCAGGGAACACCGCTCGAATACTTTCATAACAAGCGAAACAACACGCCGCCCGATCCGATGATGCTGTCGATGAATGCTCTGCACTACGATTCGATGGCCGTAGGGAATCATGAATACAACTTCGGATTGAAAGTTCTGGAGAAGGCCCGCAACGAAGCGAAGTTTCCCTGGCTGTCGGCAAACACCTACAACAAAGGCACCTCGACGACTCACTACCAGCCTTACATCGTCAAGGAAACCAATGGCGTGCGGGTCGGCGTGCTGGGATTGACAACGCCGGGCATTCCCAACTGGGAAAACGTGCCGAACTATGAAGGTCTCGAATTCAAAGAGACCGTCAGCGAAGCAAAGAAGTGGGTGCCCATTCTGCGCGACAAAGAAAAAGTCGATGTCATCGTGATCACGATGCACATGGGCCTCGAAGAAGACCTGCGGACCGGGCAAACTAGTCCATCACAAGTGCCCAATGAGAACGCGGCGATTGCCATCGCGCGACAGGTGCCGGGCGTTGATGTGATCCTGATGGGTCACACGCATCGCGAAGTGTCGTCCCTGGTAGTCAACGGCGTGCTCTTGACGCAAGCAAACCGCTGGGCCAGTCACGTTGCCCGCGTCGATGTCTATCTGGAAAAGAACAGCGATGGCAAATGGCACGTCGTAGCAAAACAATCGCGCACGATTCCGGTGACGGAGAAGACCACCGTCGATCCTGAAATCGCCCAGCTCGGTCAACCTTACGACAAAGAAACGCAGGATTGGTTGAGCCGGACGATCGGGGAGTCTACGGAAGAATTGACCTCGCAGGATTGTCGCTTTCGCGACACGGCAATCATCGATTTGATTCAGCGGGTGCAAATGGAAGCCGGCAAGGCCGACGTTTCGATGGCCGCGTGCTTCAATCCGCAGGCGCGCATCCCGAGAGGCCCGGTCACGGTCCGCGACATCGCCGGGCTCTACGAATACGAAAATACTCTGGTGACACTCGAGCTGACGGGGCAGCAATTGAAGGATGCGCTCGAACATTCCGCCGCGTACTTTCGTGAATACCAGCCGGGCAAGAGCTTGAACGAGCTCGTCGATCAACGTATTCCCGGATACAACTTTGATATGGCTCAGGGAGTTACCTACGAACTCGATATCACGAAGCCCTTTGGCCAGCGCATTCAGAATTTAAAGTTCAAGGGCCAGCCCCTCAATCCCACGCAAAAACTCCGCGTCGTCACTAATAACTATCGCGTCAACGGCGGTGGCGGCTTCACCATGTACAAGGACGCGCCCGTGGCTTATCGATCCAGCGAAGAAGTGCGCGAGTTAATCATCGATTGGGTCGAGCGGCATAAAACGATCCCGACCCAGGCGGATAGCAACTGGCGGATCGCGCAATAGAGCGAGGCTCAGTCGCTCGGCAATAACGGAGCCGGCGTCAGACTTGAGTCCCGACGGGTGATCGTCGAGGGTTCTTACGCCAGCTCCGCCATTTCAATGGGAGGGCCGCCTAACTTGCGTGGGGTGAGTTTCTTCTAAATCCCTGTTCAGTTGCTAAAGCGCAGTTCAGGCATAAATCCCCTCACCAAAAGTGCTAGAATCAGCGCCAATCATCCAGGCCGCCCTTTTATTCTTGAAATCGGATTAGTCCGGAGCGCCAAAAAAGCGGACGATGCATGCCTAGCGACGCGCCAGATAGCATTACCGGGTTGTTATTGAAGTGGAGCGACGGCGACCCTGCCGCCATCGAGCGGCTTATGCCGCTGGTCTATGACGAGCTGCGCCGGTTAGCCGTAAGATTTCTGAGGCGCGAGCGCGCAAACCACACCTTGCAGCCAACGGCGCTGATTAACGAGGCCTATCTGCGGTTGGTGGATCAGCAGCAGGTTCAGTGGCAGGGGCGCGCCCAGTTTTACGGCCTGGCGGCCAGGGTGATGCGGAATATCCTGGTCGACCACGCCCGTAGTCAACAGGCTGCAAAGCGTGGGGGACAGCAGTTCAGAGTATCGCTGGACGTCGATCACCGGGTTGGCGACGCCAAGCCACCGATCGAATTCATCGCCGTCCATGAGGCTTTGGAACGCCTGGCCGCAATCGATGCGCAGAAAGCTCAAATCGTTGAATTGCGGTTCTTTGGTGGACTCTCAATTGAGGAGACGGCAGAAGTTCTGCATGTTGGCCACGCTACTGTCGAGCGCGATTGGAAGCTGGCTAGAGCCTGGCTCGGGCGAGAACTAAAATAGTTTTCACCGCACTCTGCTGAGGGATTCTGAACTTCGCTCACGCTTTAATTCTTGATGGATTAAAAAGCCCGGAGACCTCCCCACGGAGAGAATTGAAACTTAAATCATGACATCCGAGCGATGGCAGCACATCGACAGACTCTTCCATGCGACGCTGGAATGTGCGCCGGAAGAACGCGCCGGCTTTCTATCTAAGGCCTGCCGTGGCGATGACGATCTTCGTAACGAAGTGGAATCGCTGCTGCGCGCGCATGAACAGGATGCAACCTTTCTCGACATCCCGGCTTATGAGTTGGCCGCCGATTTTCTCACCGATGCTTTGGGCGGACTGTTGCCGGGCCAGCAAATCGGCCCATACAAGATTCTGGCGTCGCTGGCCGCGGGCGGAATGGGTGAAGTCTA
This sequence comes from Blastocatellia bacterium, assembly GCA_003168335.1. Classification (GTDB taxonomy): domain Bacteria; phylum Acidobacteriota; class Blastocatellia; order Pyrinomonadales; family Pyrinomonadaceae; genus UBA11740. The sequence continues at coordinate 363,129 of PMSM01000006.1, forward strand.
TCTCGCCCAGGACAGCCGGCTGGGTAGAAAGGTGGCGCTCAAACTTCTTCCTCCTGATTTCGCCAGAGACCAACATCGCGTGCGGCGCTTCGCCCAGGAAGCTCGGGCGGCTTCCGCCTTGAGCCATCCCAATGTCTGCGTGATTCATGAAGTCGGCAAGACGAGCGACGGTCGCCACTTCATCGCGATGGAGTACATCGACGGAATTACCTTGCGCGAGCGAATCGCGCATGGACCCTTGAGTTTGAACTCAACGCTGGCGATGGCCGAGCAGATCGCCGCAGCCCTCTCCGCAGCGCACACCGCGGGCGTGATTCATCGCGATATCAAACCGGAAAACATCATGCTGCGCAAAGATGGCTACGTTAAGGTGCTGGACTTTGGCCTCGCCAAGCTAAGCGAGAGTCAGCCCAACCCGACAGACCTCAACGAGGCCCCGACGATGGCGCACTTCCACACCGAGCCGGGCACGCAAATGGGCACGGTCAGATACATGTCGCCTGAGCACCTGCGCGAACGCCCGGTTGATGAGCGGGCTGATATCTGGAGCTTCGGCGTAGTTCTGTACGAAATGGTAACCGGCTCTACGCCCTTCGAAGCGCGCAGCCGCGCCGAGATCATCGCCTTAATCCTGAAGAGACAACCTCCCGAGCTGTCTTTTTCAGAGAACGTGCCCCGAGAGTTCCAGCAAATCGTAGCGAAAGCACTGAGTAAGGATCGCGGGCACAGATACCCCTCTGTCGATGACCTGGCAGCGGATCTGAAAAAACTGCGCCGGCAGATCGAGGGTGAGACAACCAGCGAGCCTTTAGCCGAGCCAATTGCTGCGGGGAAGTATGGCGTTACGAGGAGTTCGCTGGAATCTGTAACCCGCCACCAGCGAAAGTTAGCGCCGGCGTCGAGTACCGATCGGTTGTCCTCGGCTTTGACCTATGTCTCACATACGGCTGAGCAAATCCTGACGGGAATAAGGGCGCACCCCAAAGCGACGATCTTCTCAGGAATCACCGCTGTCGTCGCCCTGTTATTGCTTGGGCCTGTTATTTCGCATCGGCTCAGTAGTTTCGTCAGCCGCACGCCTCAGCAGCAAGCCGTGCCATTCCAGGCGATCACGATGAGGCCGCTGACCAACGCGGGCCAGTCAGTGTGCGCCGCGATTTCGCCCGATGGCAAATTGTTTGCGCATGCTGAGAAGAAGAACGGCAGGCAGGAACTGCTGATGACCAACATTGCCAGCGCGGGCACATCGGTTGTGGTTGCTCCGAGCGATCTCAAATATCGTGGCATCACATTTTCGCGCGATGCCAACTATCTCTACTTCACAACGGGTGAGAGAAACGAAGCCGGCGTGCTCTATCAAGTCTCGCTGCCCGGTGGCGCGCCCAGAAAAATCAAGGACGGCGTGGATAGCCCGATCACGTTTTCACCGACCGGAGACAGATTCGCATTCGTGCGCTTCAACCGAAGCAGCGCTGAATACCTCTTGATGATTGCCGGAATTGATGGCACGGGAGAACGCTCGATAGCTGCACGGCGCGACGGAAATACGCTTTCCCTGTGGGGACCCGCGTGGTCGCCCGACGGCCAAACGATCATTTGCGGCGCTGGGAGATGGGACCAGAGCTATCACATGAACTTGATCGGGTTTAATGTCGAAGACGGACACGAGAGAGCAATCGGAAACCAACAGTGGTATCTGGTTTCACAGGTGGTGTGGCTCAGCGGAAAAAGCGACCTGATAGTGAGCGCCAGGGAACAATGGACCAGCCCCTACCAACTTTGGCGGATCTCTTACCCGGAAGGCAAATCCTTCAGAGTGACCAATGATACAACTGAATACGAGCGCGTAAGTGCATCAAGCGATGGAAACAACATCGTGGCGGTGCAAAACCATCAAGTGGCTAAATTATGGATTGCGCCGGATGGGGATGCTCTGCGGGCGAAGGCAATCACGTCGATTGTCGGCGTAGCTTACGGTTTGGACTGGAGCAGCAAGGATAAGATTGTGTTTTCGTCGATGGCCGGAAACAATTTGAATATATCGTCGACCGATCCTGACGGATCGAATGGAGTTCAACTAACGGTCAATGTCGGGGACAATTACTCGCCGGCGGTTTCGCCCGACGGTCGTCTCATCGTGTTCGCTTCCAATCGAACCGGGACCTTGAACATCTGGCGCATGAATGCTGAAGATGGCGGCGCTGCCAGGCAGCTAACTTTCGGCAACGGCAATTCTTATCCAGCGTTTTCGCCAGATGGGCAGTGGGTGGTCTACGACAATCAAAGCGAGGGTGCCACGACGATTCGGAAAGTGTCAGTCGAAGGCGGGAATCCAGTACAACTCGCTGACCACGCTCGAATGCCGGTGGTTTCGCCTGACAACCAATTCGTGGCCTATCGTCACTATCCAGAAGGAGGCTTGCCCGAAATCGCCATCATGCCTTTCCAGGGTGGCGCGCCGGTCAGGAATCTGCCAATTCCGATCAGCGACTGGCAGTGGGTGCAGTGGACACCTGACAGCCGCGCGCTCGTCTACATAGAAGTCGCCGACGGTGTCTCTAACATTTGGAGTCATGACGTCGCCGGCGGCCCAAAGAAACAGCTCACGAATTTCAAGACCGATCAGATTTTCGCGTACGCATGGTCGCCCGACAAACAACTGGCGTGCCTGCGCGGAACTGAAGTCCGCGACGTGACCTTGATCAGCAACCAGAAGTGATGGCGAATCGCCTACGCTTCCTGCACTTCGAAAACGGCACGAACCAAGGATGATGCTACTTCTTAGTTCCCTCCTCCTGTACATCCTGGCGGCCCATCGCCGGGAACCGACTGAACCAGGATCAAAGCTTCGTCTAGAGGGCCGCCTCTTTTGCCTGTCGCAGGGTGATCTTGCTTTATGGCATTTATAGCTGCCTCGATGGCCTCATAGAGCTTTCCGTTGATTCCCCGCTGATTCTCGACCATTATCTTGAGACCCGCGCAGCTCATACAGCCCTTCGAATCAAGAAGAGCCTTAAACTTGGGTTGAGCCCATACTTTCGGGTCGGGCCGTCGTTTCCTCGCCTTTGCTTTCTTCGCTTTCTTTGTCGCCATGGTGATTCTCCTTTTCGTTCACAGGGATAAGTTTTCCCTTGCCGAAGACTGACTGGCTCGGCAAGGGAGTGAAAAAGCCAAGTTGCTGCTAGCGCATATCAGAGGTTCGAAAAGATAATCCCAGCTTGGGCGTGACTTATATAACGACGGCGATCAACTGTCAATTGTTGGTTTACGTTGGCCCGTGCCCCTAGAGGCGGCCAACTTAGTATTGCTCCCGTTCGCGTCTAGCTTCTAAGGCGTGAGCCGCAGGAAAACTCCCTCAGTAGGTTTCCCATTCCGGTCGCACAGCGGCCGCGCCGGAAAGAAAATGAACGGCGACCCGGGCCTCGGATTGCCGTTCCAGTTTTTGCCAAGTCGAGATATCTTTATCCGCCGCCGTAGCCGCCAGGTATTTCGCAACCTGGGCCGTCACCAGGAACTGTGTCTATGTAGCCTTCTGCCTGGTCCAATTTAGCATTGGCTGCCGTCACATCTAACCCTGGTACAAGAGGGATTATCATACGCAGGACATCTAGTATCAGATAGTCTGACACACAGAGATTTCCGTTGATCTTCCTTTGACCTGGAATCATAAAATCAAGAAGCGGCCTGGTACCTTGAGGCCAGTTAGATTCAGACGCCATCGCAATCTTTCCAGAGGCGACCCCAACTCCCGCGCCGATAACGACGGCGGGAGCTTTTCCCAAAAACTTTCGACGTGAATTGTTCATGTGATTTTCCTTTCGGGAGTAGCATGAGAGTTTGCAAAAACGCCGTCAGACAATTCCTGTTAGTTGAACCTGTTAATGAGTTTCGTGGGAACAGGTTCAGCGCTCCGTAGGAGCGCGATGTGTATAGCACTTGGTAATCTAAGGGAGCCAAAGCTCCTTTAGGAGCGAAATATATGAGAAGGTATTTGGCATGGAGTTTTCACCTTCCGCTCCCGAGCTTGCCTGAGGACAGAGAGTTGCGAATCTATAAACATCTCACCCCTGACGGGGTGAAGAGCGCGCCTCTCTTGCTTGTAGAGCAGCCAACAACTTCTCATGAATTCCGCCAAAGCCTCCGTTTGACATAATCGCCACTACGTCGCCTGAGCGCAGTTCTGCAGCCAAACTCCGCACGATCTCATCAACATCGGTGATCGCGAAAGCGGGTTTGTTTTGTGCGGCAATATCATCGATCAATCTCGCGATGTCGAGCACGCCGCCCATTTCCGCGGCCCGCTGAGCGTCAAAAACCCGCGAGATAATCACATAATCAGCGGGCATGAAGGCGCCCACATATTGATCCTGGAAGGTTGCATGACACGAGGTGCGCGAGCGCGGCTCAAAGACGGCGACAATCCGCCGGTCCCGATATTTTAGGCGCAGGGCGCCGAGCGTTTCGCGCACGGCCGTCGGATGATGCGCGAAATCATCAATCACCGCGACGCCGTTAACTTCACCCCGAACTTCGCAGCGCCGGCGGACACTCTTGAAAGTCTTGAGTGCGCCCACAATGGCCTCGCGCTCAACTCCCCACGCGTCAGCGGCAATGATCACCGGCAGGCAGTTGCGCACGTTGAAGTCGCCGATTAGCAAAGTCTGAAAGTCTGCCCACTTGCGGCCTTCACGAAAAACGCTAAAGCGCGTCATCCCTGCTGAGTATTCGATGTCGCGCGCGCGCCAGCGGGCATCTTCGCAAGTCCCGAAGGTTTCTAATTGCGTGAACAGCCGCTGCCCCATCGACGCGACTACGTCGCGCACGTGCGGGCTGTCCCAACCGGCAATTAACTTGCCGTTGCCGGGCGCAAGGTTGAGGAAGCGGCGAAACGCGATTTTCACTGCGTCCAGATCGTGGTAAATATCCGCGTGGTCAAATTCGATGTTGTTGACGACGGCCAGTTCAGGTAAGTAGTGCATGAACTTTGGCCCCTTATCGAAGTATGCGGTGTCATATTCGTCGCCTTCAACAACGAAGTAATCACTGCCGGTGACGCGAAAGCTGACGCCAAAGTTCTGCACGACTCCCCCGACCAGAAACGAAGGATCAAGTCCGCCCTGATCCATAACCCAGGCCGCGAGGCTGGTTGTTGTAGTCTTTCCATGAGTGCCGGCGACTACCAGAGAGCGGCGGCCGCGAATGAACTCTTTTTTCAGAACTTCGGGAAGCGAGCGATACGGAAGTCTGCGATTGAGTACACTTTCGACCTCGGGATTGCCGCGGGGAATCGCGTTGCCGACAACGACGCAATCCGGCGCCGGCGTGAGGTGTGCCGCGTCATAACCGTGCATGAGGTGAATGCCCAGACCCTCGAGCATGGTGGACATCGGCGGGTAAACGCTTTCGTCAGAGCCCGTCACGCGGTGCCCACGCGCTTGCAGCATCCCTGCCAGTGAAGCCATCGCGGTCCCGCAGATTCCTATCAGATGATAGTGCATACCGATCGTCGCTCGCCAAGAGTGGCTACCGAACCAATTGGCCGCGTACCACGCACGTATCCGGCAGCTGTGCTCGCCCTATTTTAGCGAGAAGCCCTGGTCTGACGGCGCGAACTTTCCCTTGCTTACTTTCAATTGCTTAGCAAAATAAGCGATCGTAGGCTTCAGACCTTCGCGCAAAGGAATTTTCGGCGACCAGCCGAGCAGTTTCTCGGCGCGCGTGATATCCGGGCGGCGTTGCTGTGGATCATCCTCCGGCAGCGGTAGATATCTGGTCCGGACGGCCACCCCGCAGCCGTGCGCGACCTCGTCCGCAAGGTCTTTAATTGTGAATTCGCCAGGGTTGCCAAGGTTGACAGGATCGTGCACGCCCTCCACGTTCATCAAGCGAATCAGCGCCTCGACCAGATCGTCCACGTAGCAGAACGAACGCGTCTGCTCGCCCGTCCCGTAGATAGTAATCTCATCGCCGCGAAGTGCCTGGACGATGAAATTCGAGACGACGCGGCCGTCGTTCTCGAGCATGCGCGGCCCGTACGTGTTAAAGATCCGCGCGATGCGAGTGTCGACATTATTCTGCCGGTGATAGTCCATCATCAGGGTTTCGGCTATGCGCTTGCCCTCGTCATAACAGGAGCGAATCCCAATCGTATTCACGTTGCCCCAATACTCTTCCGGTTGCGGATGCACTTGAGGGTTTCCATAGACTTCGGAAGTCGAGGCCTGGAGGATGCGTGCCCGGACGCGCTTGGCGAGACCCAGCATATTGATCATGCCCATGACGCTGGTCTTCACCGTCTTTACCGGATTGTACTGGTAATGAATCGGTGACGCCGGACAGGCCAGATTATAAATCTGGTCAACCTCGAGCAGAATTGGTTCGATCACGTCGTGCCGCAGAAGTTCAAAACGCCGATTGTCCAGCAGGTGAGAAACATTTTCGCGCCTGCCGGTGAAAAGGTTGTCCAGACAAATGACGTCGTTTTCTTCCGCGAGCAGACGTTCGCAGAGGTGTGACCCAAGAAAGCCCGCACCTCCAGTCACCAGTACTCTCAGTTTGTTGTGCGACAAAGGCGTCATTGACTTTCCTTGTTACTCCTGAGCGTAATCACAAGCCGTCAGCTCGTACTTGGCTTCGACGATGCCGCGAAGCCGTGCGGAAGTCAAACCAACATATCGGTCAGAAATATTTCCAGTCCCTCGCGCGGCGACCAGCCGAGCTCGCGGCGCGCTCGCGAGGAATCAACCTCGATTATGAACGGATCCGCCGGGCGAAGCAGCAACGGATTCACCTCCACAGCCAGCTTGCCGCTTGAGCAGAAGTGCGCTTGCCAACGGCGCGGATCATCTCCCTCCAGACTCCATTCGAGGTCGAACCCAATCAGACGAAACGCAGTGTCTACAAGTTCCCATACTGCATGGGTCTGCCCAGTCCCCAGTACATAATCGCGATAAGCGCGACCCTCATCAACCATTGGAGCCTTGTTCTCCTCCAGCAGATCTGCCCGGGCAGTCAGCGCGGCCCTGACCTTGATCTGGCGCAGAATCAAGCGCATGCCTTCGACGTAATCGGGGGCAAAACCCCAATCACGACGAATCTTGAGATTGCCCATCTTAAGCGGAGGAGTTCTAGTCTGCTCGTCCGGCTTCAGACCGCGGAGACTGCGCACATGATCGGCAACCTTGCGTGTTAGGAAATGTCCCCGCCGCCTGTGTGACTCGTGATTCGAGAGAATGCCGCACGCGATTCGCAGATTGTAGTCCTCGCGATAAGAACGGCACAGCAAGTGGGCGGCGGCCTTGGCGCTCGCGTATGGACTCTGTGGATTGAGGGCCGAGTCCTCATTGCACAACAGGGTTCCATTGTCCCCGCCGCCAAACATGTCGGTTGAGGAAGCCTGGTACAGCCGAGAGTGTGGAGTTTCAACCCTGACGCATTCAAGAAGCAGGGCAACAAAATCCGCATTGGTGCGCCAGGTCAATAGAGGATCGGCAAAAGAGCGCGATACGCTGGACTGGCTCGCGAGATTGTAGATCTCCACCGGCCGCGCGCGCGCAATCAAATCGAAAAGCGATTCAGCCGAAGTTAACTCCGCCGTATGAACTCTCAAACGGTCGCGGGCTGTTGAATTCGACAACAACGGAGTCAGCCTCTCAGACTCGCGGACAACGGCGTGCACGGTCCAATCCTCTTCCAACAGGCGCTGGGTAAGGAAATAACCATCCTGGCCCGAAGCGCCAATCACCAGGGCGGTCGCGGAGCTGACCTCGGAATGGCTCAATGCGTTGCTCAATTCTACTCAAGCGGCCTTGGTAAGCACGACAAAGATATGGTCCTTAGCCGATGTCCACCAACAGCTCCGCCATTGTCCAATTCGCCGCACCAGCGGCATCTTAAATAGGATTGATGGCACAAACGGCAGACGCCGCATGCGGTGATATCCAATGTACAAAAGGTTCTTGAGACTCTCGTCTATCCAGTTTCGCCACGATGACGACCGATAGCGCATTCGTCTAATCGAAACAAGGTCGCAACCCATCCTGGAAGCTGCCCAGTGGAACCACGAAGGTCTCACGAAAGCGACGTGCTCAGGCAGAGCGCTGTAATAATAATCCAGCCCGGCCAGACGCCACGATAAGGCGTCCGTGCTTCCGGTAAAGATGATTAGCTTTCCGCCAGGCATCAAGAGCCGAGTCAAGCGCTGCAACGACTCCAACGGTCTGGGCAGGTGCTCGGCAACATCGATCAAAGTAATGGCGCCAAACCGTGGCCCGTTATCGCTTAATGATTCTATCCTGTCGGCAATAAGCGTGACGCCGCGCCTTTCGGCTTCGCGCGCTGCCTCTTTGGAAGGCTCCACACCGAAGCGCTCAAAGCCGTTCCCCAAATAGCTCAACATATCCCCGCGAAAGCACCCGACGTCGAGGACTGATCGTTCAGGGACATCTTGCACTTCCTCTTTGATATAGCGCCAAACCTCACGTTCAGGTCCATGCTGCCAGCATTCGGCTACGTCCATGCCCTGGTAGTACTTCATTAACTCATCTTCAGTTGGCTGCGGAGCACGAAACCGAATGGCGCAGCTTTCACACTCATATAGAGTTCCGGGATCGATGCTCGAATCCAGATCCCGGCCAAGAAAATCGGATGTATAGACGGGCAGCCGCCCCAGACTGGTCAGCTTATGGCTGTCGCAAGCGATGCAAGTAAGGCCCGATGATTGTCCCATTCCGGGGTCAGTGCTCATTTTTTCAACTCGACGAAGAGGTTCACGAAGTTTTTACGTAAGTCAGCACAGACTTTCTGCATTTCGTCCCATTGTGCTAATACCGACCTAAAACCCTGCGCCGAAGACGCCGGTACAACTTAGGGGTCCAACCTACAAAATGGTTTTCAAGAGTGAACTTGTCCGCTTCTCTGTTGCTCGCCATATACCGGGGGTGGTTCAGAGGAAAACTCATTGCCTCGGTCGCCAAATTAGCTGATGGGTTGTCCAGGGCTTTGGTGTGGGTGGCGTCATTTCCCCATCCGATATTGGAAATCAAATTTACGTTCGGCAAAATCGCCAAACCGTGCTGGGCCCAGCAGGAAAAAATCCATTGGTAATCCCACACGTCTGAATTGCTGCTCAGACCGTCAAACACGGCCCGCCAGTACGCGGCAGATTCCCGGTCGCCAAGTGTGTCCGGGAGCCAGCTAGTCTCGCGTAGTTCCGGCCAGATCTTTGCTTCGAAATCGTAAAGCTGCCAGGCCCTGCGCCAGGTGGCCCAACCCCAGGTGTGCGGGTATCTCGAAAAGTAGTAACTCTCTATCGTGCGTCTGGTTCCATGCTGAAAATTATTACCGCTAATGGTCATTACGCGCTTATCGTTGCGGTAATACTCGAGCAACTCTTCGCAGAAACGGAAGAAGGTCGGATGAGGCAGGCAATCGTCCTCCAGGATAATAGCCTCTTCGACATTTTGAAAAACCCAATTAATTCCGGATGCCGGTCGCCGGCCGCAACCCAGATTTACGTCCGAGTAGTTCTTGAGCACCTCACAATCCCAATTCGGATTCTCAACGATTGCGCGCGCCGCAAGGCACCGCTCTTCTTCGCCGGGCTGATCCGCACGTGGGCCATCCGCAATCACCAACAGCTTCGCTGGGCGGGCTTTGCCAATCTCAGCGAAGATGCGCGCGGTCAACTCGGGACGGTTGAAGATTAGTAAGGCGACGGGCGTGTTCAAGACTTTTTCTCAGACAAATTTTCAAACTGTTCGCCACTCTAGCGGCAAAATTGGGCGGTTGCCCTCTGCAATCATTTTACCGCCTCAACGTACAGGCTCTCAAAGGCGCGAGCTTCTGTATCGATGTTCTTCATCCGCGGGTGTTGGGAAGAGCCGAAGCCCTGCTCGACAACCTCGCCAAAGCCCGCCTGTTTCAAGAGGAGGATTAGTGCCGGCGCATCATAGACCCACAGGTGCTGGCCGTCCTCGCGCATCATTTGGTTAATGCGATCCATCGGCGTTTCAATCGAACGACCGAACGATGAATGGCGCAGGAACTCGCCATCGTTCGCATACGCTCGCAAATAACGACCCGCATCCGGCGTCGAAAGACGAATTACTCCTCCCTTTTGCAGCACGCGGTGACATTCTTTCAAGAGGCGAGAAGCGTCTTCTTTCGTGAGGTGTTCGATAACGTGTTCACCGAAGGCGGCAGTACAACTTTCGGAAGGAAACGGCAGCCCTTGTCGCAGGTCCCACACGATGTCGATGCCCTCGTTGCGAGCCATATCGACATTGACCCACTCGGACAAAAAGTTCGGCCCACAGCCGATGTTGATGCAAAGATCCTTCGCCGGAAGCGTCGCCAGCCGATGCCGAGTTCGCCGCCGCGCCTTCCAATCGTGGTACGGAGCCGCCACCCGATTGGCGCGCTTACGTCCCAACAGTTGGACAATGATTCGTTTCAGCATCGCGGGTACACTCTCAGGCGCCCGCCGGCGCGTTCAAGCTCTCAACCTTGCCGCCGAGATGAAAGACGTAGACCGTAAAACTGTCAACCCAGGGAAACATCACATCGAAGATGTCCCGGTTGGCAAAGTATGCTTCTTGAAGTGGATGATACCGCCTGTCCATAATAAGGTTTTCCCACACGGTCGAACCGATGCCCTCCAGCTGGCGGGGAGAATATTCGAAGAAACAGAGCGTTTGATTGATGCTGACGACGTGCCACTTGTGGCGCTCTTTAGCCCAGGCAAACAGGATGTCTTCGCTAATCGTAGGCGTCTCCAGATAGCCGCGCTTTCCGATTCTCATGATCTCGGCGCAGGCTTTCACAGGATCGTCGACGTGCTCCAGAATATGAGCGCAATAAACAAAGTCGAAGCTCTTGTCACGGAAGGGGAGCCGGTGGATGTCCGCTGATACCAGCGGCTTGCCGTCCTGCGCGATCGAGCCGTGGCGATGAGGAGTCGGAGTGAGAAAGCGGTCGACGAGACAGGTAGCGTAGGGGAAAGGGTCGCCACCACTACCGATGTCCAGCACGCGATCACCAGGGCTAAGATTGAAATTGACATAACGCTGCTGATAATCGAAACGATGTTCCTCTCCCGGAAATTCCGATCGCATCGGGCGATACTCAACGGTCAGCGGAATCCTGTCGACCAGCGGTCGGAGCAGTTTCCTGATCGGCTGAGGAACTAATTTCTTCAGGCTCATTTATGGTCGCGCTGGTTGGCTGGCGGGCTTTGCCATGTACTGGGCCAGGTGCTGGCGGTGCTTTTCGATGCTGGCATCGATGAAAGGCCGATTCTCCCGTGTCCAGTCAATAGTCCGCTGTATGCCTTCACGAAGCCCGACCTGCGGCTCGAAGCCCAGCGCCTCTCTCGACTTCTTAGTGCTGCCGAAACGTTTGCCGGAATGATCCCACGGACGCGAGGGCAAATACTCGATCGGGGTCGGATTACTTGCCATTTCGTTAATCAGCTCGGCCAATTCAAGAATTGAAGTTTCAACGCCGCTGGCCAGATTGTAGACTTCACCGGGCGTCCCTTTGGTCGCGCAGAGCACTAACCCGCGCACAATATCGTCGACGAAGATAAAATCGCGCGTGGCAATACCTTTATTCTCGACCGTCAAAGGCATCTGCTTCAGTCCGCGGTAAACAAACGTTGGAGTTACATTTCGCCACACCGTCGCGGGCGTACCGCGCCAGCGGCCGGCACCCAGGATTTCTCCCGGGCCGTAGACATTTTGGAAACGAGCTTTAACCACCGGCAAATGATGCTGCGTGAAGTAGTAGTTCGAATAAAGCTCTCCGATTATTTTTGAAATTTGATAAGGACTGTCGAGATACAAAGACACCGGGGCGTCTTCCTCGGTGGCTTCCGCCCTGTCATAAGTTTTCTCAGCAACCGTGCATCCGGCCGACGAATACACCACTCGCTTTATTTTGTCGAAGCCCTTGATACGATCATAGAGTTTGAGCGTCGTCAGCGTATTATTTTCATGATCAGCCAGAGGGTCGTGCATTGAGCTCTGATTACCGTGATAGGTCGCCAGGTGAAAGATAAAATCGAAATCATTCGTCAGTGCTCGCAAGACACTATCGTCGGTGATCGAGCCTTCGATGAGCTTGACAGTTGAGTGTGCCGGCACATTTTCTCGCTCTGCCGAGAGGAGATTATCGACAATGACAACCTCCCGCGGCGCCGTTTCGAGAAGCTGCTTCACCAGATTGCTGCCGACAAAACCAGCGCCCCCAACAACCAGAATCTTTTGATCTTTGAACTGGCCCAAGTGATGTTCTCCCGATTGATAACTGATGGAAACAAAGCCGGCGCCCGCATCTCATCGCGAAAAGCAGATCCGAGGGTATGCGCGCGAACACCCGGCGGGCGCGCTAAGCCTTATCGTCTTTCGCTTCAGAGAGCTTGAGGTGCGTGTAGGTTTGCGTTATCCCGTACTCCTTGTACCAATCGATTGTCGCACGGACGCCGGTTGCCAGCGGCGTGCTCACCTGCCAGTCAAAAGTTTCCTTCGTCTTGGTAGGATCAAGCAGAATTGTGTATGCATCATCGGGATTTCGCGGACGCACTTCCACTTCGCCGCCAAGCGAGATACCAAGCGCTTTGACGGTGGCGTCAAAAAGCTCCTTGATCGCGTAATCCGAACCCGAAGAGACATGATAGTAGCCGGAAGTGCCTTGCCCATCGATGGCCTTCATCACTACCGCAACGAGATCGTCGATGTAAACAAAGTCGCGTCGCGTATCCATCACGAAGCAGGGTTTGTTGGTGGTCAGGCGATGATAGAAGGTCGGCAGCGGCCCGCTCAGGTTTCTCGGTCCATAAGCATTTGCCAGACGGAACGAAAGAAAATCAAGGCCGCCCAATTCGACATAATGTTCACCAGCGGTCTTGCTGATTGCATAGCTGCTGCCTTCGGGTTTAAGCGGGTGATTCAAGGTAATAGGCTGCTCGACTGGTTTCAGGCCATAGCCCAGCGCGGTCTGAAAATAAATCAGACGCTTTACGCCTTCACGTTTTGAGGCCAGGACCACATTGGCCGAACCAAGCACGTTGGTGCGCGCGTCCTCAGCCCAATCCTCCGGATCGCGATACGCGGCCGCCGCGTGCACTACTACGTCAGGCTTGAATTCGGCAAAGAGCCGGTCGACCAGATCCGAGTCGGCAATCGTTCCTTCGACGACCGTTAGATTATCCTGCGACGTCAGGTTGTCCCTGCGCCCGGTAGCGTAATTATCAATGACCAGCACTTTGTCCTTGCGAGCCATCAGTCTGTCTGCCAGGTGCGAGCCGATAAAGCCCGAGCCACCGGTAATAAGAACCTTCATCAATCAGAATCTCCTCAATTATTCGTTAAATTTGAATTCAGTTTCTCGATCATGAAACTCCTGTTGCCATAACTCGAGACAGAGCAGTCCCCAGGCCTTGCGGCCGAACTTTGGTTCTTTCTTCAGCCCATCCATCACACTCTTATTATCAACCAACTCCCGCGTTCGCGCCTGTTGCGAGGAGAAGACATCCTGGGCAAACTCATGCGCCTCCTTTTTTAGCCACTCGGTGAGGGGCGTTGGAAAGCCCATCTTGTCCTTGCGATCCACAATCGAGTTGGGCAGAACGGGACGCATCGCGTTCTTCAAGATTTGCTTCATCGTGCCATCCTTAAACTTGACGTCCGCCGGCATAGTCGCAGCAAACTCCACAATCGGGTGATCAAGAAACGGCACGCGCGACTCCAGTCCATGAGCCATGCTAACGCGGTCTTCCACCTGGAGCAGCGCCGGCAGCAGCGTCTTGAAATCAAAGTGCGTCATCCGATCGAAATAGGATTCCTTCCCGACGTTGTGGCCGTTAAAAATAGACTGGAAAGTCTCGAACGGAGAATAATCGCCAAGCAGATTCCAGTGGATTTCGTCCTGCAGGAGCGACGCACGATTGATCAGTCGGAAATACCGCTTATCCATGTCTTCAAAGAGTCCCTCGCGCCAGAACTCTTGCAGCAACGGCTTGTAATTGTGCAGAGCCGTCAGGTTGGGAATGATCGATTCGTAGGTAACGACAAAATTGCCGTTGTTGATCGTGCCGTCGATCGCCGCCTTAAGGCACTGCTCGAAATAAGCAATCAGATAACGCGTGTAGCCGCCAAAAATCTCATCGCCTCCCTGCCCACCAAGTACTACCTTGCGATGCTCCGCCGCCAGTCGGGAGACCATGTATTGCGGAAACGAGCCAGGCCCGGCAACTGGATAGTCCAGATGATAGATTACTTTGCGGATGTTCTCGATAAAGTCAGCCGCGGTGATGTCAATCTCATAGAGACTAAAGCCACGCCACTCGGCCAATTCGCGAGCATAACGACTCTCGTCATAATCTTCACTAAATGAAAACTTGCCGGTGAAAGCAGCGAAGTCACCATTGGTCTCCATGCTGGCGAGTGAGGCTACGGTGCTCGAATCCAATCCGCCGCTCAGATAGGTTCCAACTGGTACATCGGCGCGCAGATGCAGGCGGACCGACTCCGGCAAAAGCGCGCGCAACTTCTCCTCGAAATACGAGGGATTGTGGCTGAAGTCGAGTTCGTAATAGACCTCCCAGTAGCGTCGGATCGCAATCGCACCGTTCTTGACCCGCAAATGGTGGCCCGGCAACAATTCACCGATGTTCCTGAACAGCGTTTTTCCAGCGAGGCAAAACTGGAAAGCAAGATAGTCCTTAAAGCCTTCGAGGTCGGTTTCGATCTGTCCAACAAAGGGCAGAAGGGCCTTGGCTTCAGAGGCGAAATAGAAAGTATCGCCTACGGTCATGTAATAAAAAGGTTTGATCCCAAAGCGATCGCGCGCACAGAACAACTCCTGGCGGCCCTCATCCCAGATGGCAAAGGCGAACATCCCGCGCAGGTGGTTAACACAATCAGCACCCCACTTGCGGTAAGCAGAAAGAATTACTTCTGTGTCGGATGTGGTCCGGAAATTCTCTGCGCCGAGTTCATCGCGCAACTCGATGTAGTTGTAGATTTCGCCGTTGTATGTAATCCAGTTGCCCGCCGGGTCGGTCATCGGCTGGTCACCAGTTGCGAGATCGATGATGGTCAGGCGGCGATGCGCAAAGCCGGCGTGGCCGCGTGCGTGCCGCCACAGACCTTCGCCATCCGGCCCGCGATGACGCAGCAACTTATTCATCACGCTGAGACGACCTTCGAGATTCGGAACCTCTGCCAAAGACAGGCTGAAAGCGCCGGCTATTCCGCACATCTTAGCTTCTCTCCTTCGAGTGCTCAGCCGGGCCTTTTGTTTGCACCGTCTTCTTCAGTCTCCGCATCATTCTGAGCGGCGGTCCGCCGATCATAGCTAGGACCCGCCTTCCGGGAAAGTTTCTGTGGTACATCAGATCGTTCCCTCGCGCGCGCAATTCGAGGTAAACCCTATCACGTTCAAGTCGTTTTGAAATTCCGGCAGCTTCCTCGACTGAGACCTCAGGGCGCAGGCCCGCCCTTAGTAATTCCTCATCGAAACCTTCGATAAACCTCCGGTAACTGTATTTTCCCGAAGCGATCAGGTCGCGGTGAGCATTGTCGGTCAATTCGCGCCGCAGCGTCTTATCTTGGAACATACGCCGACAATCGTCAAAGTTCGAAAAATCCTTTCTTAGCGGGATGTAATGGACCATTGGCT
Organism: Blastocatellia bacterium; assembly: GCA_003168335.1. Classification (GTDB taxonomy): domain Bacteria; phylum Acidobacteriota; class Blastocatellia; order Pyrinomonadales; family Pyrinomonadaceae; genus UBA11740. The sequence continues at coordinate 378,810 of PMSM01000006.1, forward strand.
GCATGATACCGGAATAGCGTCCCTCAAAGAGGATCTGGCAGACCCTGAAGGCTGCGGCTTCGAAATGACGCGGGCTAATCGTACGGTAAAAAATATTGTCTTCCCATTGGTCCAAAAGTCTTTCCGAAAGCTCTTCAAAACTCAGGTCCGGTTGCCGGGCAAGCAACTTCTCAGCTTCGGTGCGCGCTACATCTTCAACATCGAAGATCGAGACTCCCGCCTCAACTCCCAGGACAGCCCGGCAGTTGGCAACAAATTCATACCATCTATTGCCATAGATTCTCCGGTCCTCATCGATCTCGATGTCCAGCTTCAGACCTGAATCCTTTGCTCGCTGGCGGAAACCAATCGCTATCCCGGTTTTTTCCTGTGCACCTCTGCCTGTATAAAAAGGCAGTCTCCGGCCGCGATAACCTATATCCAGCGCCCGTTGCTCTTCCGGTAGAAACATCTCTCGTCCGGTTTCGACTAAATCATCGGCAACGTATCCGGGAATGTAGTTAACCAACTTCGGCACGCTTGTGTATTTTTGATAGACATCTTTGAAATAAGGAGCTTCAACCAGCGTGTATACACAGTCAACCGCGTTACGGTTAAGAAAAGAGAAGCGCTGGCCACAGTGGTGATACTCATCCTGGAAGAAGGCGACCTTATAACTTGATCGACTCTGCTCAATGTAGTTAAGGAACGTCTCGTCGAAGAGATAGGGCCAGTTGCCAAAAAGCGAGTAGTGTAGAACGAGGGTCTCAAACCGCACATCCCTCAAACTCTCTGGAAATCCGAGAGCGGTATTGACGTTCCACACCTTAAACTGCGAGTGCTGCTCAAAGGACTTGACGTTCTCCATGACCGTCGCCGCATCGGCCGAAAGAGGATGATGGTAAAGCACCAGCATTCCCTTGATCAGTCCTGAACGCGCATTTTCCATGTCCATACGTGCCGGAGTGAAAACCAAAACACTTACTTCTGTAATAAACGGGAATAGATCTGATCGAGTCTTTGAGCTCCGGCTTCAGCCGAGTGCCATTTGACCGCAAACTCGCGGCTACGGCGTCCGATTTCTCTGCGTTTTTCCGGGTGCACGATCAAGTCCTTGAGCACGTCATAAACCGTCTCGGGCGTGGCGCTGATGACCGGCAACTCATCTACATACTCGGGAATCTCGCGTCGCATGCTTTCCAGCCATTCAGGCCTGAGGAAACAAATCGCCGGCTTTCCGAGCATCATCGCCTCCCTGACATTGGCGCCAAACCAGCCAAAGGTAAGCATATCCACAACTATGTCTGCCTGCGCCTGATAATAGCGAAGTTTTTTGTTCGGCACGTCATGGAAGAATATCATCTCGACGTTGTGACCTTCCGTTTTCAGGCGCTCAATCAACGGAATATAGATGTGCGTACTCTTGATATTACGAGTGGTCGTGACCTGCGTGCGGGATTCAAAGTTTCCGATGGAGTGATAGATCTTGAGAGTGTCCCGGGGAATCGGCAGTTGGTAATTCGAAGGGATCAGCAGATCGGGATTCCAGATATTCTGGTCCAGACAATAGAACTGAGGCACCTCGTGCACGTGCGGATCGTCGTTGTAGTCTTTGCGGTTTCCACCCAGAATCACCTGATAATCAGCCAACTCATTTCGCAGCTTGCCCCAGGCCAGATTGCGCTCATCACTGCATATGGTGGGGATATTTTGCCAGGGGCAAATTTCGCAGACCGGCTCGGGTAGCCAGGTACGGAACGAACTCTGTGATACTCCATCCAGGCACCCTACGTTGGTGTAGACGATCTTCTTTCCCAGCTTTTTCAGGAGCTTAATGTCCCACCGCTCAGGCAGAATACCCTTCAACTGGCTATCAAAATCAGAAACGAATCTTAGATTCCAGGTCCCGGTGAAATGAAAGATGTCGTAACTTCGCAAAGCCCTGGCGTAAAACATCAGATGTCCCAGGGCATTCACTCTGGTGCCATATCGGAAGCGAAAATCATGGCCGTGATAGAACATCTGGTCACCCTCGGTTGGATCGATGTTCAATACGTCTGCTTTCCAGCCAATTTGTCGCAACGCCCTTGAGATGTACCACGTGTTGTAATAGCAATTGCCCACGTAGAGCACGCTACCCTTCGGCTCTTGCGACAGACTTTCAGGAAGCTCTTGGTTCAATGGACTACCCAACTACTTACTGGAGTTGCAGACTATCGGAGCTTGCCAGGAGGACTTGGGACGCACAAATCCGCGTACTCGACCCCAATGATAATGGTCCTCTCCAACCTCGGAAAGATTGAGCGCCGTGAATTGAAAAGTGCGATCAACCCAATCTACGGTCGTGTTTGTTGAAAGATTATGTAGAAAAACATCCAGGGTATATTCGCCGGGAAGCATCGTGACCTCGATGGCCACCCTGAGCTCATGCACACCCGGGGCGAGCTTCAAAGGCGCACCACAGTCATCCAGACTGCAGACCGTCGCCACTCGTAAACCGTCCAGGGTTGAGATGCCTACTTCCACCGCCGCCTCTTCAATTAGATCTTTGATATCGTAAATCAGCGAAACGCAAAAGTCCTGACCCAGGAATATCTGACTGATAGCCTGCGCCGCACCATCATACAGGCCAACCCGTCGCAACCAACCCTGCCCATTGTTTATGCGAGCAGCATTTTCCGGTATTGAGCCGTCGCCCTTCACTGCATCTTCGGATTTGAGATAGGTGGTGACCACCTTCTCAACCTCATCATCCATCAGCAATTGTCCGTGATCGAGAAGAATGGCGCGCGTGCACAGGCTCTTGATAGCCGGCATACTGTGAGACACGAACAATATCGTACGCCCCTCCCTGGCCACTTCACCCATCTTCCCCAAACACTTCCGCTGAAATTCTGCGTCTCCGACAGCCAGCACTTCGTCGACTACCAGGATTTCTGGTTCCAGGTGCGCCGCCACAGCGAAAGCCAGACGCACATACATGCCGCTCGAATAGCGCTTGACGGGAGTGTCAAGGAATTTTTCAATACCTGAAAAACTAATTATCTGATCGAATTTGCGATCGATCTCGTCGCGTCTCATGCCCAGGATGGTGCCGTTCAAGTAAACGTTTTCGCGCCCCGTGAGCTCGGGGTGAAATCCGGTTCCAACTTCCAGCAAAGAGCCCAACCTCCCGCGCATTTTTATCCGACCCTCAGTTGGTTCCGTGATCCGAGAAAGCAGCTTCAGCAGCGTACTCTTGCCGGCCCCGTTTCGTCCGATGATGCCGAGCACCTCGCCCGGTTCAACCTGAAACGAGACATTCCTTAGTGCCCAGAGGGTTTCGTCCCGCGGTACGGGCTGTCTTAGGTTTCGCAAACGGCGGAATGGGGAAAGCAGCGCGCTGGTAAAAGCCTCGGCGAAACTGTCGTGTCGCTCTTGCCGTGCGCCGATGCGATAGCGCTTACCCAAATTTTCTACGATGATTGCCGTCTCACTCATGGTCTATACGATGTCCGCGAAATGTCTTTCGGCTCGCCGGAAATAGAATAGTCCGCCGAGGAGCAACAGCAGCGCCACAGCCGTTGAGATGAAAATCTCCCTTCCCGGCAACGCTGCCTTACCCAGCAAAGCCCAGCGAAAGCCTTCGATTACTCCGACCATGGGGTTGGCCGCGTACACGGCGCGCCACCGCTCCGGCAATACGCTGCTGGGATAAACTACCGGCGAAACAAACATCCCGAATTGCGTAATGAACGGCACAACATAGCGGACGTCCCGGTAATGTATATTCAAAGCCGAGAACCACAACCCTACTCCGAGCACGGTAGTCATCAGCAGTAACAGAAAAGCGGGCAACCAAAGCGCGTTCCAGGTTAAGCCGAATCTGTAAAAGAAGAGCAGGCCCAGCATCACCAGAAAAGAGATCGCCCAATCCACCAGCGTCGGAAACAAGCTGCTCAAAGGAATCAACAGTCGCGGAAAGTAAACTTTCGAGATCAGATTGGCATTATTCACCAAACTATTTGCAGAATTATTCAGGGTCGAAGAGAAGTATTGCCATGGCACTAAGGCCGAGAAAAAGAAGATGGGATAGGGTGCGCCCTCGGAAGGCATATTGGCTAGTCTTCCGAAAATGAACGTGAAAATAACCATAGTCAAGAAAGGCTGAAGAACGACCCAAACCGCACCGAGGACCGTCTGCTTGTATCGCACGGAGATGTCGCGCCACACGAGAAAAAAAAGCAGGTCACGATAATGCCACAGCTCGCGCAGATTAATCGCCGCGAAACCACTTGTCGGCTCGACAGTGATAGTCGGCAAGGCGCGTTGGTGTGAAGTATCCATTACCCGTGCGCTCCTTCTATTGATTCACCCGCAATCAGTCGTCCGGTATCCTCAAAACCACAATTCATCAACGCGTCGACAATTGACAGTCCTGGCACAAACTCATCGACGTTAGTTTGCGGGTAGACCGGGTGCTGGAAATTCTGGTAGATCAGCTCAATACCCTCAGCAGCAAATTTTTCATCCTCCTGATAACCAGACGCCCCGCCTCCGCATAAATAGGCTGTTCCGCCAACTGCTTTGACCATGTTTATTAGTAAGTCAGTGGAATGTCCCTCAGCGTCCAGAGTCGAGCCCCGGATAAGCCTGGAAGCGTCAAGCTTGACAGCATCGCTCATCGCAGCAATCGCAAAGCAGTTATGGTCCGTAATGCTGTCAGTGGGATTGTTGATCAGATCGGTCAGGAAAGGGAAAATCTGCTCGTAAAAGGGAGCGCGGCCATAATTCGTCTGGACGGCCCTCAGAATCTTTGTTCGCCACGGCGTGTTATTGTCGAGTTGTATCTCTTTGATAGGCCGCACGCTATGATAGGATCGAACCACAGGCATCGTCACCCACATGGGCTGTCGATTGATCAGGAACCTGACCCGGTTCGACCAGTTTCCACCCTTCTTTGGAAACTGGACATTGTCCATTAACAAGAAAAAATCGGCGCGGGCGATTTTGTTGAAGTAACCTAGCCAGGGGAAAAAGTTGGGCTGGTGGATTGCGACTACCTTCTTACTTTCCGGCATGTTCTTCTCGCAGGATTCCCATCACGAATACATCCAGGTAGTCACCATTGATGTGGGCGGCCTGGCGGAGAACGCCCTCGCGAACGAAGCCGGCCTTTTCATAACTTCGAATGGCTGCCGTGTTCGTATTGAAGACATGCAAGTAAACTCTATGGAGATTGAGATCGTTGAAGGCGAAGGAAAGCAACAGCTTCACCGCTTCGGTACCAAGACCTTTTCCGCGCTCTGAAGCATCCCCCAGCCTAATCTGTAATTCAGAGCTCCGATGGATTTCACTAATACTATGCAGTTGGCACGAGCCGATCAACTTGCTGGTTTCCAGTAAGCGAATCCCGAAAAGCACTGTATCGGTGCGCTGCCGGACAGACTCAAACCAAGCCTGATGCTCCGATTCACTAATTGGCTTGTAAGGCGCATTGGACAAAACATCATCCCGATCATTTATCCAACCAAACATGACGGCCAGGTCGTCGCGGGTTATCGGCGCAAGAGCGATTCGTGCTGACTTAAACATTCCACCTGCCCCATGTTGTAATGCAGTGTGAGTATGGTAATAGGAGTTCAAATGAATCGATGTTTGGGTAACATCGAAAGCATCGTCCGCTTACGAACTCACATGCACCCGACTGGAATCTACGCATAAAGCCCTTTGCTCATCGGTCAGGATGTCATCCACCGAGATGCCCAACTTGGCAGCCAACTCTTCGATCTTTGTGTATAAGGGCTTGTATGTTTCGCGCCACCAGATTGGGTGGGTCAACAACTGAATGCGTAGAGATTGTTTCTCTCGAAAAATTCGTAAGATATCCTTGCCCCGCCAATTCTGATTGGAATCAGACACATATTCAATGTTCTCGAAGAACACTTGGCTGTAGGTGTTTACCCGGCCATTCTTCAACCGCAATTGTTTGATATTGCGATAGCCGGGCATATGAAAGGACGCGGCGGCGATAGAGGTTTGAAACCTCTTTTCCATGTCGCGTGCTGTCTCTTCAACCCGCTCGACGATCTTCGCATCCTCATCGATTTGATTCGCATCAAAATGCAGGCCCAACCAATGTCCTTGTGCGAGTATTTGCTGGACGACTGATTCCGTCTCAGAACCGTCAAAGCGGTAAAATGGCGAGTCCTTTTGAAAGAAATAAGTTGATTGAATGCCTATTTTGGCCTCTAAAGTGCTGATCGGAAGCACCCAACTCGGGTCATAATCTACGTCATGCCGAAGTAGGACGAATGGTTCACTCGGTAATGTACCATCTCCCGCGAGACAGGAAAAGCTAACAAAATCAAAGCCTGAGTCCAACGCAGCGCTTAAACAAAGGCGGTAGGCCTTCCATGTAAAGGGTTCGACCTGTTCTTGGTTGAATTCTTTAATCAAGGGTTCGGCTTATTCCTTCGAGAAAGGGAGTTAGATTGAGGTCGCGAAACTGCTCTTTCAATTTCGAGTTGTCGGCCATCCATCCGCCTTGCTGGTCGCCCGTCACTATTTCAAACCTGGGGCTTGCTCCCAGGACATCGCCGATTATCGATCCTATTTGGTGAATGCTGAGCTCTTCATCCCCGCCCACATTGAAGACTTCAAACCCCGGAGAAGCGTCCTCTGTCTCAATTGCCGCCTGAATAATTCTGCAAACATCCGCGACATAGACTGGTGTCAGCCTCAGACCTGAGCCTCCGGGCAACTGTATAGGCTCATCGTTGCGTACGCGCTCGATCAGCGAAGGGATTAAGGTTCCTGCCTGACCTGGTCCATAGACCGTGAACAATCGGAGCGCCACGCATCTGAAGTAAGCGGCGTATGATTCCACCAGCATCTCAGCAATTCGCTTTGACCTGCCGTAAAAAGATGTAGGGTCGGGCGAATGACTCTCGCTAATTAGCTCGTGGCAAGGTCGATAGACATTGGCGGTTGAGGCTAAAACAAAAATCTTGACGCCATGTTGTCGCGCATATTCGAGCAGCCTCATCACCGAGCTGACATTGACGGAGAAAACCTCCCAGGCCTTTTCAGGAAAATCGCGGTAGGCTTTCGATTGCGCCAAACACACAATGGCGTCAATTCGACCCGGTAGCACCAACTCCCCGGTGGAATCACTCAGATCCGCTTGAGTCCAGGTCGAGTTCCCCTCATCTTTGAACTTTCCCCTCTCCCTGACGAGCGCACAAACCTCATGCCGCTGCGTCAACCGTGTGCGCAAGTGACCACCGATGAATCCGGTAGCGCCCGTAAGGAGAACGTTCACGTCGCGCTCGTCACCTGCAGCCGGTAAAAGTAGTTCGAACGATATTGATCAACCTCGTGGACCTCTCTGGCCACGATCCGCAAGCCTGCTCGATCAATGAGCCGATCACTGTCTGCAGCGCTGAGCCGCTTGAAATGAAAGACATCTTCAGCACCTTCAGGTTTCTTTAACTGGCTATACCATTCCGGCGAATTGGCGGGCTTGGGCGTGTTGGCGCTTTTCTCTCCTACCCAAAGGCCTATCTCACCATTCTCACCACAGACCCTACGCGCTTCAAGCAAAACTGGAAGCGGATCCACAAAATGATCCAGCGACGTAGCAAACACGACGTGATCAAAAACACCGTCGCGAAAGGGCAGGTACTCACCCAGAGCACAGAACTGAGTGTAATCAGCTTCTGACCCTCCCACCAGTGGGTCAACTCCTACAAAGCGGGTTCCCTCGGCACCTGACGCAAAATGTGAAGGCCAGGCTTGCGGCCCGCAGCCGACGTCCAGAACAAGGCCATCAAACCGGCAGAAATTACTGAAATCAATAGAAACCTGCCTTTTCCCGACATTGAGATTGTTTTGGGGATCCTTCCGATAGGAGACCACACCATTTGCTTGCAGTTGTTCCCAGGCTGGCCAGAGGTCTGAGGATTCTTTCCACGATGAGGGAATCAGGTTCCACGTATGAGCGAGCCAGGGATAGGAGCTCTGGCACAAGCTGCACACCGCATCCTGTGATTCTATTAACGGCATTGGCGCCCGGCATCCGGGACACGCAATAATCTTGTTGATTTCCGAAATATTCAGCTTCAATCTATTTCCTTCCCACTAAATTACAGTCTTACGCACTAGCCGCTGGTTAGGCACGTTCGGTCAGTCACGGCAAGCGACGAACGATCGATATTATGGATCAGAATCATCGTCCGGCCAAAAACTGGCGGCACCACCACTCGAAGCTCAAAAGCGACCAGATCAATAGCCGGCGATTCACCCGTCCGGAACAGTGGTCGTCGAGGATCTGCGTTACGTATTTCGGCTCGAGAAACTCGTAAATGCTGGCCTTCGGATCGCGCAGCAGCCGATTGATATAGTCGATGCTTTCGCCGCGAAACCAACTGGCATCCGGCGCGCTAAAGCCCTGCTTGGCGCGCTCGGTAATCTCGCGCGGAATCAGACGGCTCATCGCCTGACGCAGCACAGTCTTGCCGTCGCTTGTCTCTTTTTCATAGATGAGGCGCTTGCCCGGCTGGTTCTCATCCACACGCGGCGCGCGTTCGATGTTGCGCAGCTTGTGATGGGCAGGAATCTGCATGGCGAAATTTACCAGCTCATTATCCAGAAATGGCACGCGCGTCTCGAGCGAATGGGCCATGCTGAGCTTGTCCTCGACCACCAGCAGGCCATGCAGGAAAGTTTTGAGCTCGAAGTAGAGTGACGCGTTGATGTAGTCACCATTACCCTTGAAGCTTCCCGGCCAGCGTGCGAAAACGTCACGAAAAACTTGAAAGGTTGAATGGTCGCCGATTTGCCTGGCGGTCTCGGAATTGAACAGCCTTCGCTTGTCCTCATCGGGCACCAGACGCTGCCAGAATTCATAATAGCGGCGCAGATACTGATCGCGGCCGCTGCTGTTCATGCCGCGATAGTACCGCCACGGATAACCGCCAAACAGTTCGTCACCACCGGCTCCCGAGAGCACGACCTTGACGAACTTGCCCGCCAGGCGGGCCACGTAATAATTTGGATAGCACTGACCTACACGCAAGTCTTCCAAATGCCAGATTAATTCCGGCAACACCCATTCCATGTCGCCGGCATGCATCACCACTTCGTAATGCTCTGTCTTGAACAGGTTCGCCATAACTTCGGCGTTGTGGCGCTCATCGAATCCGAACTCGAGACCGGTTGCCGAGCTTAAGTCGAAACCGCCCGTGAAGGTAGTCAAGCGTGGTAGATGACGGACCGCGACCGATGTGATTGAGCCGGAGTCCATACCGCCGCTCAAATATGAGCCGACTGGCACATCGCTGACCAGTTGGCGCGTGACCGCCTCAATGAACAATTGATAAAGCCGCTCAGCGTTTTCCTGTTCGGACAGATTGGACGTCTCAGCGCCGGCGGGAAAATCCCAGTAAGCACGCGGCTCGGGAATACGATCGCCTCTGAGGTCGATCGTCATAACATGACCCGGCGGCAAAAGTCTTATGCCTTCAAACAAAGTCAGGTCCGTAAAGATATTCTGAAAAGCAAAATATTCATTTAGCGCCGGATAAGAGACCGCACGCGAGACTTGCGGGTGTTCGAGGATGGCCTTAATTTCGGACGCGAACACGAAAAGGCCACCCTTTGCGTACCAATAGAGAGGCTTAATCCCATAACGATCGCGGGCCAGAAAAAGAGTTTGTTTTCTGCGATCAAGAAGAGCGAAGGCGAACATTCCGTTGAAGTGGTCGACGCAGTTTTCACCCCATTCTTCGTATGCGTGAATGACAACCTCGGTGTCCGTCTTGGAATGGAAATGGTATCCGAGAGCTTCCAGCTCGATGCTCATCTTCTGAAAGTTGTAAATCTCTCCGTTGTAGGTGATCACCACGTCACCGGTCTGGTTCGCCATTGGCTGATGGCCGGCGGGCGAAAGATCTATGATCGCGAGACGGCGATGGCCGAGCCCGACGGGCCCATCTGTGTACTGCCCTTCGCCGTCGGGGCCGCGATGACTGATCCGGTCGGTCATGCGTTTGAGCAGACCGACCGAAACCGGTTCTCCCTTAAGATCACAGACTCCTACAATTCCACACATAAACTATTCTTTGATCACGTCCACCGAAAATCTATCTAGTGGTTCGCTGCAACTCCGACGGGGTAAACCCACTTCGTTGCGCTCGCTTTCCACGTTCCCTTATGTCCACTAGTCTAAATATGAAGCAAAAATTATAGCAGCTGGCGAATGCCAGCGACTACTCCGCCGGTAACTCAATTATCGCTTCAGCTGATTTCCCCCGATTCTCGTTCTTGCGCCGTCTGGTATATAGCCCCCACCAGTAAAGCGCGCCACAGACTGCGAACACCAGCATGTAAGGATGTGCCGGCATCGTGTTTCGCGGCTCGGCGTCCAATGGCAAGCGAGTGATCGTCACGTAGAGCGGGAATGCCCACAGGGGAAGGAGCTCAACCAGGCGCCTGCGATTGATGAACAAGCCGATAGTCGCCAACACGAGGGGCAGAAGGCCGACACCGGCCAGCAGAGTCAACTTCATTGCAATTAGAAAATATCGTCGCTCTGACAGAGCCTGTCCGAAGGAGCGATTGTAATCCCCCAGCAGGTAATCGCCGCCGGAAATCCAGAGGTGAGGATACCCTTTGAGGCGCCGCACAAAATATGATTTCGGGTTACGCCGAATATTCTCCATCCCCACGCGCAACAGCTTTGGATCCAAATCAGAGAGCTCGACTTCTGTCATCGGCGGAGTCCTTAAGAGCTGTTTGACTATGGGGTCGTACTGCTCGGAGCCGGGAGCATATTCAAAAGTGTACCAGTCGAAATAAGGTATCGTGCCTTGCCAGAAAATTAAGCCGGGACCGAATCCAACCAAACCGGTCGGCTTCTCCCTCACATTATAATTCCGTACGAGCCACGGCACCGTGACCAGTACGGCAAAGACAACCAGCGCCATAGACATCTTCCACCAGGGCCTTTTGAACCGATGGAGCAACAAAAAAAGTCCAGCGAGAAAGATCGGGAACAACATTGCCTCTGGCCTGCAAAGACTGGCTACACCCAACGTCCCACCGGCGGCGCACATCCAGCGCCAACTCACTTTCTGGTAGCCGCGAATGATCAGATAAATAGCGCAGCAAATCAGAAATGTGTAGAGAATCTCGGTCAGCTTGGCTGCGACAAAATGTGATGTTAAGGGATAGACCGCATTAATCGCCGCCGTTAACAGGGCCGCCTGTTGACTCAGGTAACGACGAGCGACAAAGTACATGAGGCAGCAGGTTGCGGCACCTATTACCGCTTGAGCTGCATAGACGACGATGTCATGAAATCCAAAGAGGGCGTAGAGGGCGCTCAAAAAATAGGGGTAAACGGGAGTGCGAAAAAGCGTCAGCTCATAGGGCGGTTGCGCCTTCAGCGAGAATCCGTTTCCCGCTAGTACGTTCCGCGCCAGCGTATCGTAGCCAATCGCATCATCCGGTATCCATTGACGAAAGGCCGCGAAAAGAAGTCGCACTGCAAGGCCCAAAAGAAAGATCAGAACAAGGTTCGTAGCTTGTGCGGATCTAACTTCTCTTGCTCGGATGAAGTTCAACGCTATTCAAACCCTCCCTGTTTACAAATGCTGCCGCCACCTTCATTAGTTCCCGGACAGGTCAACTTCGACTAAGACTTGACTGGAAACTCACGGAATTGAATCCCCGTCTGTCTGGTAAGGCGTACTTTCAAATCCGGGTCTGTATTGACCAAACTCACTATGCTGTCACTCCGGAATCCTGGTCTCAGTCCACATACTTCAAGTGCTTTTAATAACCCCCAGCATAATCGCCATGGCAGTGGTACGAGGCGAATTCTTTTTTGCTGGCGCCTGGCCAGAGCGATCAGGATTTCACTGAGCGTCTTGCCATTCGCCGCAGCGGCAATTATCGGCGCGCCGGTATTGCCTTCGTTTGTGGTACACAGTTTGGAGATCAAGGAAACAAGATCATCCTCATGCACAAGATAAAGAAGCTGCTTACCGTTTCCGATAATCGGGACAATCGGTGAAAGCTTCACAGCTCTTGCCAGCGCTCCCATCATCGCCCCCGGCTGATCACCGTAAATCAAGCCTGGTCGAATAACAACGGCGCCGAGTCTTAACGCTTCCTTTTCGATCTCGAGCTTTGCTTTGCCATAGAGTGATTTGCAACCTTCAAAGGCGCTCACTGACGAAATGAAAATAATCTTCGTAACGTTCTCGGCTTGGGCCGCTTCCATCAACCGGACTGAGCCGCGGACGTTTATTTGATAGATCTCCGACCACTTGCTGGGTCGAAAATCATAGGCGCAGTGTATGAGTGTATCTATCTCATGATCCTTGAAAAACCCTTCGGGGGTTCCGTTATCAAGAGTGAATGGCACCAGAAGCTGATCGCCTTCGCCCTTTGCGCGGTGGACCAATTTATGAACTATCCACCCTCTGCCACTCAGGGCTTTGTCTATCTTTGAGCCCAAATAGCCGCTTGCCCCAGTAACGGCACACTTGCGATCTTGAACTACCATGTCATCTTCCAAGCCTCATTCGGCCGCTCCTAATAGTGGTTATGCGCCGCGGCAATTCTGTGCGCGTTCGCCATTATCGTCAGGGTGATCGTTGTGGCGGGAATACTGGGGAATACGCTCGAATCGACAACGTGAACTCTTCTGAAACCAGACGGGCGACCGGCGACATCAGTCTCGAGAGGCCCCGGCCTCGCTCTCATGGGGAGGCTCCCACCGGAATGGTTTCCCTGGCCCGGCTTCCCGATCGTCATCAGGTATTTCAAGGGCACAGCTCTTAGTTGATTCTTATTCTCAGCCAGTTTTGTTACTACCCTTCTGACAATTTTTTGGCCGTCACCATTGTTACCGCCTTCTAATATGAGTTTGCTTTGAGCACCGTTCTCCGGCGCCCTTAGCTTCAGCGAGATTGTCGCCGAAACGTCGGAATGCAGATATCCCTGGACTAAGAGAAACCTGCTCAAAAATGTATTTGAAGCAAAACGAAACAACGGATAGAAATGTCCGAAAGAGTTTTCCAGCGATTTTCTGTATAAGTCGTTATAGCCGTAAATCTGCAAATGTACGGTCTTTTCAGACAAGCTCTTGTCCGAGATTTCGATGAAAGCCTGGGCTAGTGTATGCAGCTCTTCATTTATGACGCGAGGTACTCCACGGTACCGCAGCAGGGGCAACATGAAGTACTGGCTATCTTTTAGAGTCAGAGTCTGATCGTAAGCCTCCAACGAATCGAGAACCAGTTTCGTGCTCGACAAAACACCGGCAGCAACGTATACGCGCGAAGCATTAAAGGTAACGAGTTCACTATTCGTCCTCCGCAGGCCGATAACCTTCACGTAGTCAACGGACTCCTCCAGCTTTTGGACTATGACGTCCTTGACATAGGTGAAATTCGAGTGCTGTCGGAGTTCCTCGAGCGTCTGAGCGGAGTTATATATTAATCCGTAGGGACAACCGTAAAGACAAAGTCCACAGGTTGCGCACTCGTGATTATTACGATTCCGAGAATAGACCGCCAAACGTGAGCTACCGAATAAGAACCCATCGGCTTGAAGCTGTTTCCTATTGTTCCCTAAGTCACCTAAGAAGTCCTTGATCTGTTCGCAGGTGCGCATCGCCGCATAGTTATCACTGTATAGCGGGAACTGCGATTCAAGATCGTCTCTGACTGCAGCGAGGCCCATGAACGAAAGGACCGATCGGTAATGAGGACCCAGTTCCTCGAGCGTCAGGGGCCAATCACTCATATCATCGGCCGCATAAGGAAGGATTGCCGCCCCCCAAACATTACTGAGTCCCCCCTGGGCCAGAGAGGAAAATATGGCGGCGTTTCTTAACTCTCTGGGGACATAGGCTTCAGTTTCTCTATAAGGGAAGTCGGATCCGTAACTATACTTCAACGAGACTCCCTCTGCGGTGGGCCTCATATTGTCCTTGAGTCGTTCCAGCGTTACTGCATCCCAATCTGTTGCTTTCTGAACAGTAAGCTCCTCAAGCATCTGTCGGCGTTCAGCCTCCAGTTCGATACCAGCGTCAAGCATGGTAACGTCATGGCCTTTCCTTACTAACGCGACAGAACTGGATACTCCGGCAGGACCGGAACCGATTACGTAAATCATATTCCACCATTTGGCGGTCTCTTGAATAGTTACTTATTTGAGCGACTGTTTGCGTCTGTGCAATGGCCTTGTCAGGCCAGGCCAACTGCCTGCAAATACGCGGCAACCTTATCGTTCACTGACTACAAACGCGTTCGTCGGATAATTAGATCGGCGAGGAGGCCTAAACACAAAATCTGTATTGCCGCAACAACCGCAATCGCCGCGCCAACCCCAAAATGATCGAGCCGAAAAAAATCAATTGCTGCTTTCACAACGCCAACCACGAACAGCAAGAGACTTGCGGGAAGGAAAATCCGCAGAGGATTAAAATAAACCGTCATGCGCACGATTAGACTCAGGAATCCAAGAAAATCACGCGCCGGACGAATAGTGGATTTACCTATTCGTCGATAATAATTGACTGGGATAAATTCGACTCGATAGTTATTGGTAAGCGCAGCCATCGTGATAGTAATTGTGAAGGAAAAGCCCTCAGGAAAAAGAGAAAAGAACCGCTCGGCTATTTCCCGCCGAAATACCCGCAAGCCCGAATTCAGGTCTGGAATCTCTTTTTGCGACAGGTAATTCGCCAGCTTCCGCAACATCCATTTGGCCGGACGGCGGAAAAAGGGGATCTTGACTTGCGCTCCGGTGCGCGATCCTACAACCATATCGCATTTAGCTATCCTGCCTAACATCAGAGGAATAGCCTCGACGGGATAAGTCCCATCAGCGTCCGTAATCAGCATCAGATCGTACTTCGCGTGGCGAATGCCGGTTTTAAGAGTGGCCCCGTAGCCGCGGTTCATGTCATGCTGAACTAACTTGACTCCGCGGGATTGGACTACGTGCGCCGTTCGGTCGGTCGAGCCATCATCAACTACAATAATTTCGCCCTCGATCCCGTGAGACTTCATCAGCTGCTGAATGGAATCCAGAACTTCGCCGATCCCATCCTGTTCGTTGAAGGCTGGGATGATTATGCTGACGGGTTCACTCATAGGGTCTTTGCCACCGGAAGCAGGGATTGGCCGAACGGTAGGAGCCTGCTCTCTATGTGATTGATCACGGATACGAAGAGGCAACTTAAGCGGACGAGTTGTTCACCGATAGTCTCTGTTGAGGAACTCCTGGGTTTGAATGCTTCCAGTGGCTCCAGAGCGATAATCATTCTTGCTTCCTCGAATTCATAGAATCCTCCCGTCATTATTCTGTTATCGCAAGCTTGCGCCGGCGTGCGGTAAAGAAGTTCGTGAGCGGGCATAGCATTAGATCGAACCGCAACTCTGCAAAAACTTCTACGCCACCTCAAGCTCATTATCGTGCGTAGTGGTCGAACCAGACGCTGAAATTCATCAGTCCCCAGAGCTTATAGCTGTGATTGGCGCGCCCTTCGAAGTGCTCCGTTTTGAGCTGCCGGACAAATACGGGATTGAGCATGCGCGTTTTCACTAGATTGTCTTCGCTCAGTATCTCCTCAACCAAACCGCGCAGGTCATTGCGAAGCCACGAGGCCAGCGGTGTGTGAAATCCTGCCTTCTTTCGGTATACGACGCGCTTGGGCAAAACCGTACTCATCATTTTTTTGAAGAGATATTTTGTGGTAAGGCCTTTCATTTTCATCGAGGCGGGTACGCGCGCCATCATCTCCACCAGCTCATAGTCGAGCAGCGGCTCCCTGGCTTCCAGCGAATTCGCCATAGACATCGTGTCCACTTTGGGCAGTATGCTGCCGCTCAAGAATGTCTTGTAATCTGAATAAAACCCCTTATCCATGTCCGAAATATTCGGATAAGCGGCGAAGAGTTGCTCCCAGGTCTCTTCCGGTAAACGTCCTTTGATAGCAGCGGCAAACTCTTTTGTCAAAAGGCTGTGCTTCTCTTCGCTGGTAAAGATGGTTCGCCATGTATAGTGGGCCCTGGCCGGCGAAAGCGCTGCGCCCTCTATGAACTTTCGCGCTTTGTAGTCAAAGCTCAGTTTGGCACTGGAAGCGGGCAATGCGTGAACCAAAGGTTGCACCACGCGTCGACGGACCCAGGCAGGCAGACGCTTGTAGTATCCCGCCAGCTGATCTGCCTGATAGGTTGGATATCCGGCGAAGACTTCATCGCCGCCGTCACCAGACAAGACCACCTTGACGTGTTCCCGCGCCAGACGCGCGACGAGAAGAATCGGAATGTTGGAAATGTCCGCGGTCAGATTGTCGGCATGCCAACTTGATTTCAAAAGGAGCGCCGCCATGTCTTCGGCCGAACAGAATATTTCGTGATGCTCGGTTTCCAACAGCCGGGCCATCTCCCAGGCATACTCGCCTTCATCGTAAGACTTCTCGTTGAAGCGCACGCTGAACGTTTTGAGAGGCCCGGTCGCGAACTGGCGCATGAAGTGTACGACCGTGCTGGAATCCAGACCACCGCTCAAGAAAGCACCGATCGGCACGTCGGCGACCAGTCGCTTCCGTACTGACTCTTTGACCAGTTCCAAAAGCTCCGGAATAAGTTGCTCCTCGCGTAAGGAACGACCATTCCCGTTTTCAAAGTGAACGTCCCAATACTTTTTGCTTTTGAGCTTCCCGTCCTGCCAGACCATAAAGTGACCAGGATCGACCTGGAGTATTCGCTTGAAGGGTGTCCGCGGCGACGGAATGTAGTTTAGAGAGAAAAAGTCGCCCAGAGCTTCGTGATCCAAGTCGCGCGGCACCCCCGGATATTCCAGGATAGACTTCAACTCAGAAGCGAAGACAATTTTTCCGGCGTCTGCGTAGTAGTAAAGCGGCTTTACGCCCAGCCGGTCGCGGGCAAGAAAGAGACGTTGCGTTTTTCGATCCAGAATGGCGAAAGCAAACATGCCATTGAAACGGTCAACACAGCTTTCGCCCCATTCGTTATAGGCATGTAGGACAACCTCTGTGTCAGTCCTCGAATGGAAGTGGTAGCCGAGAGCTTCCAGTTCGACGCGCAATTCCTGAAAGTTGTAAATCTCTCCGTTGTAGGTGATTACTAGGTCGCCACTTTCGTTCGCCATCGGCTGGTGGCCGGCCGGCGAGAGATCGATGATCGCGAGACGGCGATGACCGAGGCCCACAGGGCCGTCCGTGTAGTACCCCTCGCCGTCGGGGCCGCGATGACTGATACGGTCGGTCATACGCTCGAGCACGCCGCGGGACGCCGGTTCACCGTTGAGATCACAGAATCCTACAATCCCACACATGATTTAGTTTTTGGTTGCTCGAATAGTGTAACCTGCTTCTTGCGTATCAAAGCGGGTGATCGTGAGGTTGGCTTCGCTGCACCAACGACGAAGCTCCTCCTCCGTGTGGCGCGTAGCATATTTTGGATGATACCAGTCAAAGTTAACGTGATTATTCTCTTCGAATGTGAAGGTATCTCGCCAGTAAAGTTTCGCAAAGTGCCAATAGATCAAACGCTGCACATCATACCGCCCGGCCTTAATCCCCAGATAGGGAATATCCTCCGGGACCTCTATGTCCGCATGAAGGTCGGCCAGCGCCTTGCCTAATTTGGTCAGCGGGCGAAGCAGGGCCCACGCTTCATCCGGCGGTAGCGATGAAATAGCATTGCGTATGTGATCATCCGTGAATTCACGTATGGGACTCTTCTTTTTATAAACGTAGAACAAGAACTCTCCGCCTGATTCGAGAACCGTCGCTAGAGATTTCAACGCAAGCTCGGTAGAAGGAGTATGATGAAGTACGCCTTCGGAAAAGATCGCATCAAAAGTTTGCTCGGGAAACGGGAGTTGTAGAATGTCTGCCTGGATGAAGTTTGTGCCGGGAATAGAACCCAAACGCTCCTGGGCGACATCTATTGCGCTGGAGATGTCTATGCCGAGCCATTCCGCCTGACCATCGCCTCTCCAGAACGGATTAATCCATAACGATGTGGTCATGCCGCCTCCGCAACCTGCGTCAAGGACGCGTCGCCGGCTCCCGAAATACGCCCGCATATCTTCTATGGTCTCGAAACCGAAGCGCGTCAACGCCCACGGGATCAGAGCATCATACCACTGCGGCGAGTCGTAGCTGTTCCGCTGTTGCCACTTGAAAGCAAAACTGTTCTCAGTCTGCTTCTGATCTTGATCTTCCGTCACTCCAAAACGAGGTATGCCGTTGCTGATGGTATACAATCGGCCCTCAAGACCGCGCAGTTTTCCTTCCATAATTCGGTCATCTTCATATTTTCCTTCGACGAGCGAAAGCGGAGATTTTGAGACCGGATCAACCAAGAACTTAACCAGCGATTCATACATATTGCACTCCCTCGGATTCTCTAATTAGTAAGAAAGAATCAGAACTCAATAAGCGATTACATCCGAAGTGAAACTCCAGGGATCAACTATCCCATCACGGTGCTTCTATCTAATTTATTTGTTTGATCTTGCTGCCGCCATTCGACCACCGAGTGCAAGCCCTCTTCCAGCGGAACGCGCGCCCGGAAGCCCAGCTGCTGATCGGCTTTTTCGGTGCTGCCAACGCGATGGGTTACAAACATCTGTTCCTGTGGTCGATACTCAGGCTGCAAATCGGAACCCGTAATTTCCAGAAGCATCTTGACCAACTCGTTGATGGTCGTCTTAACGCCCATGCCGACATTAAAGAACTCGTCGGACGCGTCCGCCTTGAGCGCCAGAATGTTGGCCCGCGCGACGTCTGCAACATGTATAAAGTCGTAGGACTGCGAGCCGTCGCCGAAAATGACCGGCGCCTGACCTGCATCAATCCGGTCCAGTACCTTCATAATCACACTTACGTACGTGCCTTTGTAATCCATACGGGGGCCGTAGATGTTCATGTACCGCAGACCGGCGTAGTCAAGTTTGTGCTGCTCGTTGAAAGCGCGAAAGAACTGCTCGCCGGCGATCTTCGTGGCGCCGTACATAGTCCGGTTGTTGAACGGATGATCTTCGGTCATTGGCGTAAAGACGGCGTCACCATAGACGGATGCGGAAGACGAGTAGACAATCTTTTTCACTCCCGCCTGGTGCGCGGCCTCGACGACATTGAATGTGCCGACCACGTTTACTTCGAGCGCTGAGCGTGGTTGATAAACGCACTCGAAAAGCCAAAGCGCAGCCAGGTGAAAAACGTATTCAGTGCCCTGCATCAACTCCGCTAGCAACGTCCGGTCCGTGATGCTGCCCTCGACAATGCGCACCCTCTTGTCTTTCGCTGCTTCGCTCAGGTTGGCGCGCGTACCGCGCACGAAATTATCGAGCACCACAATTTCCCGCACCGGTTCGGCCAGCAGTTGGTCGACAATGTGCGATCCGACGAATCCAGCGCCACCAATTACCAAAATCCTAGAGTCTTCTAAGTTACGCATGAACGGCTCAACTCCATTTCACATGATCTCACAAAGCAACTGCCCAAATTTGTAACCGGTAGAATCTTTGAGGTCGTAACAGTTAACCTCAGTTTGTCAGAACAATTCAACATCAGCCAGCGCCCTGCCCCTCCTCTCTTAGTCGCGGTCTCAGGCAACACGCTCTTCAACCCGTACTGACAAGGATTCGGTTCGAGGGCCCGAATAACGAAACATCTTCGACCATTTTCGTGCTGGCAGTTCGACGAATCTGTAGAGCAAATAGGCCGCGATAATCGAGGCCGCCAAAGGCACCATAAATGCTACGAAGCCCCTAAAAGCTGACTGCTCGATCCCCATCAAACGGGCAAAAACGCCGTGTGCCATGTATCCGACGGGCGCGTGAAGCAGATACAGCGAATACGAGATATTG
The DNA here is from genome assembly GCA_003168335.1 of Blastocatellia bacterium. GTDB lineage: Bacteria > Acidobacteriota > Blastocatellia > Pyrinomonadales > Pyrinomonadaceae > UBA11740. The sequence continues at coordinate 398,694 of PMSM01000006.1, forward strand.
CCGAAAAACAGCGCCAGCTTACTCTTGAGCTGCAAATTTAGAATGAACACCACGCTCAGCAGTCCCGCGAGGGTCCAGGCTACGCCCAGGCCCGCGGCCAGCGCGGTGAAGACTGCTGCCAGCAAGACCAGAAAAATACACTGCCTTTTGCCTATCAAGCCGATTCTATATTGACAGGCCGCAATCCCCATCAAGAACTGACACAGGTGGCCGAATACATACCAGAGATGCGGCATCAGCCGGCTAAGGACGATGAAAGCAACGATCATGGCGACTCGGATCCTGAGATCCCTGCTGAAGATGAGTGGATAGATCAGCCCAATCAACAAGTAGAACTGAAACTCTACTGCCAGCGTCCAGAACACTGTATTCAACCACGGGTAACCGACGAAAGCATTGAGATAGCCAAGGTGCAGCAGAACTTGCGTAAGGTTGATGTTGAAGGGCGCTCCCTGACGTGGAATCGCATAGGCCGCATACTGCATCGCGATAATTAACAGGATGGCCACGAAGTAGGGAGGATCAAGACGCACAATCCGCTTGAGGATAAACGTGAAATAGTTTCTGAGCCGGTAATTGTTGGCGTAAAGCGAGTAGGGAATGATAAATCCTGATATGACGAAGAAGACCGGTACACCCAGACGGCCATAGTCAAAGACGGTGTCGGCGTATCTGAGCGAGGCTATGAAGCCCATATGCCCAACGCAAACACCGAGCGACGCAATGCCTCGCAGAAAGTCCAGCACTTCGACCTTTGTGCCGCTGATTCGAGGTTCGCCGATTACTGGAAGTGGAGCAACCACAGTTCATTTCTCAGAGGACGAAAATCGGGCGGCGACTTACTTTTCGCCACTTTGCCGGAAACGACGGAGCACAGAGACCACAGCTTCTTCTGAAAAAACACCGGCGAGCACTCGGCGCGATTTGCGTTTCACACGCGCACTAAACGAGTGCAGGTGCAGCGCGACCTGAACCCAGGAAACAAAATCCGACAGACGCATCCAGTAATACACCAGACCGTTCCATAAGGTATGAACTGATGCGGGCTCGTGCTCGGACTTCAGTGAGTTCCGCAGCACAAAATCAACGTAGCTGCGATAAGTGTAACGCCCCGATTCGACGATTTCTCGATAGGCTCTCTCGGTAATTTCGTGCCGCAGATGATCTTGCTTAACTGTATCCAGTACCTGATCGATGTTCCCTAAATCGCGGTCCAGCTCGATGTAGTGCCGGCCCGGAACCAGGACGTCGTTGTACTTCCCTGCCACCAGAATCTGACAAGTTTTCGTCGCGCAGGCTTCCAGGTGTCTGGGGGAGAGGGCGGCATACTGGAGTTTGCCATCGAGCCCCGGAAAGCATGCCGCCTCGACCTCGGCAAAAGTAGCTTGCGAATGTCCTTCGAGGTACGCTGCGGTTTTTTGCTGAATCGTGCCATCGCGATCCAAAACACTGGCGCCACCTTCGACACTCATCGTGTATTTACAGCGCAGCAGGAATTTGTACCAGGCGTCCCCCCAAAGCGTGTCTTCCCTGCGGGTTGAAATGTCCGTGATCAAGCCACGAGCAGGCGCCTTCTCCTGAAAGCTGTCCGCGATCTGTTGTCTCATCAGTCCATGGCGACCCAAACTGGGGGCCGCGCGCCATGTCCGATAGCCCAGGTCTATGTCGCGGGAGTTCACGCCCTGGCCCAGCAGCTTGATGCGCGCGATCGTACTATCGTCCAGATACCCTGTCAGGACCCCAAAGAGCTTTGCCTTCGTCACATCAGTGCCCTCATAAATCGTGGGCCACTCGGATTCCGGCGCCACGGAAAAGATGCAATCGATGTCAAATTCCCGGATGAACTGGGACAGGGTTTCTGTGTGTGCGTGTTCGTCTTGCGGAAAAACAATCCTGGCGGCATTCAGCGACTTGAGAGAGCGCGCCTTGTTTAGGATCGGCTCGAACCATTCGGCGACCATTCGATTGGCAAGAAAAAGTGTGCCGAAGATGATCAGATCAAATTTGATTTTCTTGAGATACCACCCAACTCTGCGCACCGAGAGATTGAGATAAAAGCAGTTGTGATTAGAGTAGCGCTGAAAGCAATAGAGCTGATCCCACAGCGTAGCCCGCATGGGATACTTATTCATTACATAAACTACCAGAATGTTGAGTCGTCTTTGCCCCATCAGTTACTTCCTGGCTCTGGCGCTGAAATACAAGTCCAGTCCAACGATCTTACCGAGCGTCTTGAGCCAAACGTTGCGCGGGATCCTGTAACCGTAACGGGGCAATACTTCCTCGCCCACAAAATTCTGCGTTTGGAAACTCGTTATTTCGAACCTTCGGAACATTGCCGCGACTTGACGCCTGGAATAGACCATTCCATAAGGATTATCCGATCCGTCATACATCTGGTTAACGCAATCCTGCGAGGTCTTCCCCTTCCAGCCCGCGCTGAAACGACGAGCGACGGGAATATAAACGTGATAACGATACGAGTGGCGATTGTAGACCATGCCCTTAAAGATACCATTCGGCTTGAGCACGCGGTGAATCTCGTCCACGGCCTTCTGAATGTCCGGAATGTGATGCAGGCAGCCCACACTGACAACAAAGTCCAGCGAGTTGTCGGCCAGGGGAATATTCGTCGCCGAAGCCTGGACCAAATTCAGACCCAACTTGAAGTGCCGGTCACGTGCCTGATTCAGGGCCATCGTGCCTCCGGACAGATCCAGCCCATAGCAGGCTGCCGCGACTTCAGCAATGCGGTGCAAAGAAAATCCTGAGCCCAGCCCAATCTCAAGCACTCGCTTATCGCGCATCGATTCAAGATTGAGAAAAGGGAGATAATACGGATAAAAGGACTCAAAGAATTTATCAAACTCTATGAAGTATTCCTCGCTGTGCGGCGGAAGATTGATGTGAGCGGTGCCACACGGCTGGCTATCCCAAAAGCTTTTGATTTGGCTGTAGATCTTAGCCATTTTCTTGAGATAAGACCTCTTGTGAATTGAAACAGGCCCGGTTTACGAGCCCAAACTCAATATCGGAAGCGGTTTGTGAGGGCTCAACCTCTCCGGCGCCCTTCATGCGCTTCGCTCGTCGGCCAGAAGCGCGACGATCTTTTGTGCGGCCCGCCCGTCCCCGAAGACTTGCGCCGGCGGCTCCGCGGGCCAATCGCTTTTGGTAACTGCGCGCCTGATCTCGCCGGGCTCGACGCCGGCGATGATATTCCATCCGGCCTCCACCGTCTCTGACCATTCGGTTTCAGGTCGCAGAGTGACGCACGGCACACCGACAAAGAAAGCCTCCTTCTGCATCCCCCCGGAATCAGTGAGGATCAAACGAGCATGCTTCTCGAGGGTCAGCATATCGAGATAACCCACCGGCTCGATCATTCTGACATCGCTTCTTCCGTGCTGCTCTGCAAACGTTCCACCCAGCTCATTGATCTTCTGGCGCGTCCGCGGATGAACCGGAAAAACGACAGTCTCGCCAATCTCTGCAAAGCTGCTGAGAAGACTGCGCAGGTTTTCCGGAACGTCTGTATTGTATGCTCTGTGTACCGTAGCCAGCAGGAAGGTTTTTGATTTCAGATTCAACCGTTCCAGAATCGTGGAGCGCTCTTCCGCAATCTCTGCGAACTGCTGGACGGCGTCAAACATCGTATCGCCAACCAGATGCACGCCCTTCTTTATTCCCTCACGGGCCAGGTTCTTAACCGCTGTTTCCGTCGGACAAAAAAGCATATCAGAGCAGTGATCCGCCAGCACGCGATTATGCTCTTCGGGCATTTCGCGATTGAAAGAGCGCAGCCCGGCCTCGACATGCGCCAATGGTACTTGCAGCTTACAGGCCGCGAGCGCGCCGGCGAGCGTCGAGTTCGTATCACCATAGACCAGGACGCAATCGGGCCCGTTTAGCTGCATCACTTCTTCGAGTTTTACCAGCATCTGTCCCGTCTGTTGAGCGTGAGATCCCGAGCCAACCCCTAAATTAACGTTCGGCTCTGGAATCTGCATCTCCTCAAAGAAGACTGAGGACATCTGCTGGTCATAGTGCTGACCCGTGTGCACCAGAAATTCCGTATGACCCGCATCACGTAGGGCACGGCTTACGGGAGCTGCTTTGATGAACTGTGGGCGAGCACCAACTACGGTTAGAACTTTCAAGACTTACGCCGTCCTTGAACTATAGAACTCGGCGATGGCATTCACGACCGTTGAGAGCATATCTTCGGTTAGTTCCGGGTAGATAGGCAGAGCCAAAGTCTCTGCGGCGGCGCTCTCGCTCAGGGGAAAGTCGCCGGCGCTATAGCACAGATCAGCGAAACACTCCTGCACGTGCATCGGCACCGGATAGTAGATCTCGGTCCCGATCTTTCGTTCCTTCAAGTGCTTCATCAATTGATCTCGCTGACCGCTGCGAATGACAAACTGATTGTAGATATGACGACCGTTGGGAACTTCCAGGGGCAAAACCACACCGGACATCTCTGACAATGGGCCCGCGATCGTGGCCGGCCTGATACTCAGTTCTGCCTCTTCAAAGAGCCGCCGATAAATTGCCGCGTTGCGCTGGCGAGCTGCGGTCCACTGATCTAAGTACTTTAGCTTCACTCTCAAGACTGCTGCTTGGATCGCATCGAGGCGGAAATTGCCACCGACAACTTTGTTGTAATACTTCGGACTGTAACCATGATTGCGAAGTAGCTTGACCTTCTTCGCCAGATCCGGATCGTTTGTCGTCACCATTCCGCCATCGCCAAAGCCGCCAAGATTCTTTGAGGGAAAGAAGCTGAAGCAACCCATATCGCCCACAGAGCCAGCGCGCCGGCCTGCGGACTCAGCCCCGATAGCCTGCGCTGCGTCTTCAATGACGTAAACATTGTGCCGGCGAGCCAGTTCCATCAGCGGCGTCATGTCGGCGACCTGGCCATAAAGATGAATCGGGATGATGGCGCGAGTGCGCTCAGTAATCGCCGCTTCAACACTGGCGGGGTCAATGTTGTAGGTCAGGGGATCGATGTCGACGAACACCGGTCTGGCGTTGAGGCGGGCCACAGCGCCGGCGGTGGCAAAGAAAGTGTACGGCGAAGTAATAACCTCATCGCCCGGTTTGAGATCTATCGCCATCAGCGCCACCAGCAACGCATCGGACCCGGAAGAGACGCCAATGCCGAACTCGCACTGCGAGTAGGCGGCGACCTCTTGCTCGAGCGCCTCGACTTCGGGGCCGAGAATGAAGTGCTGTGAGTCTGCGACGCGATCAATCGCCGCGCGAATCTCATCACGCAAGGTTGCGTACTGAGCCTTCAGGTCAAGCAGCGGAACGGGCTGCGTTCTAATTTCAACATCAAGCATGTTTCGAGTCCCTTTCCAGGACAAATTACCAGAGCGGAGTTGACGGCGAGGATCAACTCGCGGCTTCCAGCGTCTTATCTTCGGGCCAATCCAAACAGCGCAAAACTCCGGGTTCAGTTTCCCGATAACGCCAGCCACTTTCGGGACATATCAGGTTGCCCTGTTCATCCTGCTTTTCCAGACGATACCCATGGCGGCTCATCCAGGCTCTACGCCGGGCCGGTACTCCAAGCATCAGAGCATAGTCGGGAACATCGCCCCGCACCACGGCCCCGGCGCCGATGAACGCATAACGACCAATGGTCGCGCCGCACACGATCGTAGAGTTGGCGCCCAGCGTAGCCCCGCGCCTGACGAGCGTCCGGAGATACTGGCTGTGCCGGACGATCTGCGCACGCGGATTGATCACGTTCGTGAAAACGCACGATGGTCCGCAGAACACATCGTCTTCCAACTCGACGCCGGTGTAGATCGATACATTGTTTTGAATTTTGACGTTGTTGCCGATCACCACATCATTCGCCACATTAACATTCTGGCCCAGGATGCAGCGTTCGCCGATGCGCGCTTTTGATTGGACGTGACTGAAGTGCCAGATTTTCGTGCCGGCGCCGATCTCTACGGGGTCATCAACATACGCGCTCTCGTGCACAAAGTAATTACGTTCGCTCATGAAAAAACTGCTGCTCCTTTTTACTCAGGTTTTCAATGGGAATGGTCAACGGCTCGCCATCCATCACCAGCGATCGTTGGGCAGTCTGCAAGACCTGCAAAACGCGGAGTCCGCTGTGACCGTCTGTCAACGGAGCTTGCCGAGTCTTGATGGCTTCCAGAAACGCGCCGCATTCCAACAACAACGGTTCGTCTTTCTTGAATTCGACTGCGTCGCCGCTGCCCTTGATCGGCACCGGCTCTCCTTCGTGTAGTTCGACGCGTTGATCATAGAGCACCAACTGCTTTGTGACGTCATCGAAACTCGCCATTTTTCTTGACCCAATGACGACCAGCCGCTGCTCCTTGAACGGATGCAGCCACGAGACATAGATATGAGCGCGGACACCATTACCGAAAAGCATGTGAGTGATCGTAACGTCCGCAATGTTCGGCTGAACATAGCTACCGCCATGCGCAGACACCTGGGAGGGCATGCCATCCATTAAACGCAGAATCACGGCGATGTCATGGGGCGCGAAGCTCCAGAGAATATTCTCTTCACGCCGGACTTTCCCGAGGTTGAGCCGATTCGACGAAATGTAGCAGACGTTCCCAAGCTCACCTGCGCTGATTAGCTCCCGCAGCCTGACAATCGCCGGATGATATTCAAGGACATGGCCCACCATAAGAATGCGGCCTTCCTCGTCAGCCAAACGCACCAGGTCGGCGCCTTGCTCGTAAGTCAATGACAACGGCTTTTCGACGAAGACGTCTTTCCCGGCCTTGAGCGCGGAACGGGCCACTTCATAATGCGTCTCTGCAGGCGTGGCAATGACGACCCCGGCAATCTCCGCGCCCAGAGCTGCCTTAAGATCTGCGACTATCAGACTCTGCGGAGCCAATTCGGCCGCCGTTGCGCGGCCTTCCTGCGTCGCATCACAACAAACGGCCAGCGCGCCGAGCTTGCCGAAATTACGGACCAGGTTTTTGCCCCAGTAGCCGCAGCCAATCACGGCAATTGAGGGCTGACCTATCTGCATTCTTGCACTCCGTGACATAACTCCCAGCTCTGACTGTTCGCTGCTGACCGGCTCGCCCGTTCAGGCATCAAGCATTCAACACAGCGCTCACCACTGCGGTATTGTCGGTGCACTGGGTAGCCCTCCGACATCAAGCTACGCTTAATTATGGTCGATTACATTCTGACAGGCAGTTTGCTTAGCCCTTCCGCCGCGACATCTGAGCGGTCCGGCTTTGTACCCCGCTGGTTTCAGGAGGGCTGTCCTTCAGTGATCCAATTTCATTAATGATCCGTGCAATTTTTACGTGTTTGCGAAAATCTCAGTCTATCCTTCACCGTTGAGCAGGGTCAAGTTGCTACGGCCGTCAAACCAGCAACCCAAAATACGGTTTCCAATCACAGTGATCGGCCGGTGAGTATGCTGATCAAGAGCGGCTGGTTATCGTATTGGATTGCGTAGTCGGGATTTCCAGCGCTGATCTAAAAGGTCCAAGATAAATTGACATTCGCTTTTCGCCGACCTGAACGAGGTCGATTTCGTTTGACACCAACAAGTAAAAATGGCACTTAGTCGGTCACATGTCTTCATCATCACCGTTGCCTACCTTAACCCCGATTTGACAGCCTGGAGACCTGCGTTGTTAATCTTTTAGACGTTTGGCTAGCGCGGATGGATAAAATGCTCATATTTTTCGTCACAGGTGGGGCCGGATTCATTGGTTCGGCTTTCGCTAGACAATTATTGCGTCAGTTTCCAACCTGCAAGGTAATCAATTTCGACGCCCTTACCTATGCAGGAAATCTGGACAATCTAGATGGTGTGGATGAAGGGCACCATCATTTCGTGCTGGGCGACATCGCTAATCGCGATGCCGTCATGGCTGCGTTGGCTGAGGATACGGACGCGATAATAAACTTCGCGGCCGAATCGCATGTGGACCGAAGTATTGCTTCCGCAGAAGAGTTCATTAGGACGAATGTGCTGGGCACTCAAGTGCTGCTGGACTGCGCCCGCGAGCGCGGCGTTCGGCGCTTTCTGCAAGTTTCGACCGATGAAGTAATGGGCAGTTTGCCGGAGGACGAGAAGGCCTTCTTCACGGAAGATTCGCCTTTCCAACCAAACAGTCCGTACGCAGCGTCAAAAGCAGCGGCGGAACATTTGGTGCGTGCAGCAAATCATACTTTCGGGCTCGACACTGTAATCACGCGCTGTGGCAACAACTATGGCCCGCGACAGTTCCCCGAAAAATTTCTTCCGCTTATGCTGGCCAACGCGATGGATGACCAGCCGATCCCGGTCTATGGTGATGGCCTGAATGTCCGTGATTGGATCTATGTCGAAGACCATTGCCGTGCAATTTTACAAGTCCTGGAAAAAGGCCGATCCGGCGCAGTCTACAATGTAGGAGCGCGTAACGCGCGACGAAACATCGACGTGGCAAAGAGTGTCCTGGACATTCTGGAAAAGCCCCATTCCCTGCTGCGCTTTGTGAAAGATCGCCCGGGTCATGATCGGCGCTACGCAATCGACCCGACACTCGTAGAGAGTGAACTTGGTTGGCGCCCGAGCGAAACATGGGAGAGCGGCTTGCGCAAGACAATCGAGTGGTACCAAACCCATGTCGACTGGGTGACGCGCGCGCGGAGCGGAGCGTACCGCGAGTTCTACGCGCGGCAATACGGAATTGAGGTCGGCGCGCGTTGAAAGTCATGGTCACGGGCGCAGCCGGAATGCTGGGACGCGCGGTTGTTGCTCAGGGCACGGCCCAGGGCGAAACCGTTGTCGCTTTCAATCACCACGCACTCGACATTACCGCCGAGCTGGCCCTGAACACAGCCCTTGAACGCGAACGTCCGGACGTCCTGATTAATTGCGCCGCATGGACGGATGTCGACGGTTGTGAGGCTGATCCTGAGCGCGCCGACAAAGTGAACGCCCTGGGAACTGAATTGCTCGCGGTAGCTTGTCGCAAGCTTGGCGCACAACTCATCACGCTTTCCACGGACTATGTCTTCGACGGTGAGAAAGACGGCTTCTACACTCAGCGTGACCAGCCAAACCCACAAAGCGCTTATGGTGCTTCAAAACTCAAAGGCGAGCAGCGCGCACAGCTTGCCTGGGCGAATACCATCGTGGTCCGCAGTGGATATATCTTCGGCCCGGGTGGAACAAATTTTCTGAGCACGATCATCGCCAGGACTGGCCGAGGCGAAGATCTTAAAGCCATCAGCGATTCGTTCGGAACTCCCACTTACGCGCCTGATCTCGCCCGACAACTGTATAGACTGGCGCAACTTAATATTCCCGGCACCTATCACGTCGTAAACGCAGGCGAAGGCACGAGCTTTGAAGGCTTTGCGCGCTACGCGCTGAAGGTCGCCGGGCTGAATGAGAGCGGCCTCAAAACTGTCAGTCTTGCCGAGTTAAAACGGCCTGCTCCTCGCCCTCGCAACTCGCGATTGCGGTGTTTGCTTTCGGAATCAATGGGGCTTGATCCCTTACCTTCCTGGCAGGATGCGGTTCGCGAGTTCATCACTACCGACTCGCCCCAGCGACTTGCCGACCCCGCTTGACGCCAGGTTTGACTTGCCTGACACGGCGCGTCTGCTATTATTATCAATTCCTGTGTGGCCTGGGGAAACGGGATAAGTTTAAAGAAATAGGGTTTCTAAGATATGACTCAAGATGAACGTTTGGTTCCGGCACGCGCCGGCCGCGATCTGGACACTACTCTGGGTGAATTAACGCAGGGCAAGCCCTACGGTCGGTACGGCTCGACCCCGGCCGAGGCAAATTTTCGCGAATACCTCTTCATAGTACTGAAGCGCAAATGGCTCATCATGAGCCTTATCCTTGTCATCACGTCCCTGGCCACAATCCAGGCATATAGAGACCCTTCGATTTATGAAGGCGCTACGACCATTCGGATTGAGCCAAAGGGCAACGTTCTGACCTCAGGCAGTTTTGTGATTAACTCCCAACCGGATCCCAATGTTTGGGGCACGCAGTTGAAACTACTACAGAACCCGGCCTTGGCGCGCCAGGTAGTCCTGACGCTCGGACTGCAGAACAATCCGGCCTTCCTTGGTGGCGAGGCGCGCAGCGGTGTGTTTGATTCGTTGAAGCGAATTTTCTCCCGCGAGAAACCAATATCGAATACTTCAACTACCGCAACGATCGAGCCGGTTGGCATTGAAGACTTAAAAGACAGACAGTTCACTCCGGAAGAGTTGGCCCAGCTTGAACCTTACGAAGACGCAATTGCCGCGAATTTAACTGTCGAGCCAATTGTTAATACCACTCTGGTCACTATTCATTATCGTCATACCGATCCCGAGTTGGCCAAGAAGGTTGCCGACACCCTCGCCGATGTATTCATCGATAACAACAACTACCGCATTACATCCGGCCGCAGCGAAGCAGAAACGAAATTGGTCAAGACGGTCGCCGAGACCCAAACTAAGATCAATCAGGAAGAAAAGGACCGCTTTGCTTTTGCCTCGGCCCACTCTCTGCCGCTCGACAATAGACCTGGTAGCGATCTAGAAGCGATCCGTCTGACCACTTATAGCACGCAACTCATGGAGGCCGAAAACCAAAAACGGACCGCGATCGCGACTTATAACGCAGCAAAGGACTCGCCGGATCCTTACTCAGCTCCGGAAGTACAATCAGATACCCGTATCCTGAAGCTTCGCGAGCGGCTGAGCGAGTTGAAGGAAAAACGCGAGGCATTGTTGCAGACGTATACAGCTGAATGGCCGGGAGTAAAACAGATCGAAGCTCAGATTAAGCCCGTTGAGGAGGAACTGACCAAGGCACCTAAGGAGGTTTTGGCCTCGTTGAAGTCGCGCGCCGATGCCTCGGCGGCCCGTGAAAACAGCCTGACCAGCGCCTACAGTCGCCAACACGGCAAGACGACACAGCAGACTAAAGACCAGATCCAAATGGCGATCATAACTTCTGAGCTGGAGGCCAATAAACAACTTCTAAACACGCTCACGCAAAAGCTTCGGGAGTTGACCCTGTCGTCCGGCGGCGGGACGCCCAGCGATGTCACCGTTTCCAATTATAGTCGTCTTCCACGTGGATCGGTCGGGCCCGCGCGTCTGCGCACCATCATGCTGGCCCTAATAATTTCGCTCGTGGCGGGAATCGGACTGGCGTTCCTGCTCGACTTTCTCGACGACACAATTAAGTCTGTCGATGATGTCGATCGTTATATTCATCTCCCGGCCCTCGCGCTAATCCCGGCCGCTCGCAGTGAAAAGCCGCGACTAAGAGGTGGCGAAGCCGCCAGACCAAGCGACACGACCGCGCTCGCGCTGGTGAGCGACGTGCGTTCCCCCATCGCCGAGTCATATCGTCACTTGCGCACATCACTGTTGCTTTCATCCGCCGGGACTCCCCCAAAGACGATCCTGGTCACGTCGAGCCAGCCCTCGGAAGGGAAGACCACGACCGCAATTAACACCGCATTCATGCTGGCCCAAACCGGCGTCCAGGTTTTGATCATCGATTGCGACCTGCGCCGTCCGCGACTGCACTCTCAGTTTAATCTGCCGAATGTTCGCGGTCTGACCAATTGTCTTTCCGGTGAGTCGGACGACCTCGACTCGTTAATCCAAACCTATGAGAAGCAGCCCAACTTGAAGCTGCTCACCTCGGGCCCCATACCACCGAACCCTGCGGAACTGCTGGGCTCTGATGAGATGCGACGCTTACTGACGACTCTGAGCGAGAAATTCACCCATATTATCGTTGACTCTCCTCCGGCCATCTCGTTTACGGACGCTTCGATCCTGTCGACTTTCGTCGATGGCGTCATTCTCGTGGTCCATGGCGGCCGGAGCTCACGTGCGGTCGTGCGTCGCGCCAAGCAGCAATTGCTCGATGTGGGCGCCCACATCTTCGGCGTGGTTCTGAACAACGTGAAGATCGAGTCGCACGATTACTACTACGCTGGTTACGCCGGATATTACAAATCCGGGTATGACGCCAGCGAGGACGATGAGGAAGCAGATCAAGGCACCCGGGCGGCCTCGAACTGATCGGCCCGCAACTTAAGACGATCATCCGGCGCAAGCAAGTGGGTCACTCGATCTTGCGGTGCCGAACGGCGACGCGTTCGCATTTCCATCTGGCGACTTTGATCTAAGATAACGCTGCACCCAGATTCCCCGATTTCATGCCCGGACAATTCTGCGTAATCGCTTCTGACGTCAAGCTCGGCCACGACGTAATCATCCACAACTTCGTCAACCTTTACGGTTGTGAAATTGGCGACGGGACCAAAATCGGCTCGTTTGTCGAAATACAAAAAGGTACGTTGGTGGGGCGCAACTGCAAAGTTTCCAGCCACACCTTTATTTGTGAAGGCGTAACCATCGAAGACGAAGTGTTCATCGGGCACGGGGTTATCTTCATCAACGACAAGTATCCGCGTGCCACCACGGCCGACGGCTCACTGCAGTCAGAGGATGATTGGCAGGTCGTGGAAACGATCGTCAAGCGCGGCGCCAGCATCGGCAGCGGGGCCACGATTCTGTGCGGCGTAACCATCGGCGAGCAGGCCATCGTTGGCGCCGCCGCGGTGGTAACCAAAGATGTACCGGCCGGAGCGAGTGTGGCGGGAAATCCGGCGCGCGCACTAATCAGGCAGATCGAGTAGCGGTCTATTGATCCGCTCGCAACTCTGGCTTTCACGAAACGCCGTAGCTGGCTATTAACTGCGCCACATTCTTTCGCAGATCGAACTTGTTAGAGACGGTTTCGCGTCCGGCCTCGCCCATTCGCGCTCTCAATTCCGGATCACCCAAAAGACTCAAAATACGATCGCTCATCGCCGACGTATCGCCGCGGTCGACCAGATGACCCGATACGCTGTCAGTGATCAGCTCAGGTATGCCGCCAACACGAGTCGCCACCACTGGTTTACCGTGGGCCATCGCTTCCGCGATCATCCAGCCGAAGACTTCCTCCCAACGCGAAAATTGGCAGACCACATCGGCCGCGTGAAAAACTCCTTCACCGAATGGATCGTCGACCATTCCAGTCCAGGTAATGTGATCCTCAATTCCCATCGCGACCGTATCCTTCATGTACTGCTCGCGATTAGCGCCGTCGCCCACCAGAACAAATTGCACGTTGCGGTTTTGCCGCAGCACCAGCCGGGCGGCCTCAAGAAAATCAGCGATGCCTTTTTCCGGGATTATCCAGCTCACTTGAGTGACAATCGCTCGTTCCGCTGGGATCGAATATCGCTGGCGGAACTCGGTCGCAACTCGCGGGTCGGCTTTGACGCGCGCAAGATCCACGCCGTTATAGATCATTTCGAATCGGTTTCGCGGCAGCAGCCCAAGCGAGGCCATGCATTCGTAACCATAGTTGCTGACGCAGATTACTTTATTGAGCGGCTGGTTAATTAGTCGCGCTGCGGCGCGCTTCCAAAACGGCGCGCGCGACCGAACGTAACCGGCCGGCCGCGAGTGGTGATCGGTAAAGAACACCTGCTTCACTGACCGCAGGCGCGCCCCCCACGAATAAAAATTCAGAAAACTTACGAAGTGCAGATGGAGGATTTCCGGGCGGTGCTGCCGCACGATCCGAGCCAGATCCGCGCGCGCAGCCCGGCTGCCATCGGTCGAGTCCGCCAGAACTTCAAACGAGATGTTCGGCAAATCGAGAAACCGCCGCACCTCTGCCGTTGGTTCGGAAAGAAAACACAAAACGCTTTGCCAGCCGCGCTCGCCCAGTTGGAGCGACAGCTCGCGCGCGAAGGTTTCAGTGCCTCCGATGCGCCGTGGGGCAACGCCAAAGACTGAGACTAATGTAGACATGTGAGTGGGCCTGAGGCTGGTTGATATCGACGGCCACATCAAAAACACCAGCGACGCTTTTCCGCTAAGTAAGTCTAAACGTTCGTCTCAACTTCATCGTGATCCTCTCGTGAAGCTTCTTAATGCGCAACCGCGCGCTGTCGGCAGCCTGGAAGACCTCATAGATGAGCGGGGCCTGGTCCCCCCGTTCAAACGCCGGTTGAAAGTTTGTCTTGTTCCCAAAGCCCAGGATGCGCCGGTCTTCTGCGGCAAGATCGCCGAGAAACGCGGCGTTCAGCAGTAAAGGGTGGTAGCGATAATAGGCGATGTCCTCAGCTTGAATTGGTACGTCTGGATCATGATAGGCGTAAAAAATCGCCTGCCGAGGTTCCAGGATCGGTATGCTCTGGCGATGAATCGCGGATGTGTCAAACAGAAAGACGGTTCCGGCGTTGCCTGATAATTCGATAACGTCGGAAGAGTGCAGATCCCTAACCTCGGCCTTCTTCAGATTGTGCGGGTGCCGCTGGCGATGGCTTCCTTTGATGAACTTGAACGCTCCGCTGCGCACGTCGGTTAGATACATAGCGAGCTTGATTTCCCTGTGAATAGTCTGCTGCGTCGATTGATCGTACCAGGTGTCACCATGCCAACCATGAAAATCGTATTTGGTCGGCAAAGACTTCCAGCCCTTCGCTTCCGTCAATTCGTATTTCGCGCCGAGGTATCGCGCCAGGATTTGTTTCACCAGTGGATGCACGGCGAGATCGACAAAACCCTGATCGAGCAGCAAAACATCTTCGACCATGTGCCGGTAGTGCTCGGTCTTTTGAAAACCTTCAAAGTTGTTCCAGCGCATTCGCCGCAGCCGGCTCGCAAACGCCGATTGCATCCCGCGCAGTTGCTCCGTGCCAAGGATCGCCGGCAGGACAACGATGCCATTGGTTTCCAATTCCGCCGCCAAGTGATCGGCTTGCGAACCAAGCCACGACTGCGCCTGGTCAGCCGGCTGATTCGGGTTCAGCGAGATTTCTTTGACGTTTCTCATTGCCAGAGGTTTTCTTCCTTCATAGATGACGCCCGTTACTCGGCGACTGCGCTTTGGGCGCGGCGGAGGTAAAGAGTTCGAAACAGACGTGGCGCGAGACGCGTCAGCCACAGCGCCAACTGCGGTTTCCAGCTTCGCTTCAAGCTGATCGCATGCGCAAACGATTCCCGGGCGCGCGCAAAATCGCCCGGCACTAAATAGAGCTTGCCCAATTCATATTTCAGCAGCGCCCGGCGGTTTCTGATTACGGCTGAAACTTCCGCGCGCTCAGCCGGTGTGAAGTCATACGACTGCTCAATCTTGTCAAAGACACGCAACTCCCGCTGGTGTGAATTGATCGCGTCGCCAGTCAGGCTGTCCGGACGCGATCGGTAACTCAGGAGCACCTGGCGGTGATAGGCGAGCCGCGCCCCGTGTCTGGCCAGCCTTAGCCACAGATCGAAATCCTGAGCGTTGCGAAGCGCTTCATCGAAAAGGCCGACTTCCAAAATAAGGTCGCGCCGGGCCACGACACCCGAAGTTATCAAGCTTTGTTCGGCGTTAACGAGTTCAAGAAAGGTCACCCGGCCCTGCCGCGGCGCCGCCCCCATTAAAGAGTCCATGTAACTACGGCCGGCGTCGGCAGAAGTGCCGAAGATCATCGCATCCGCGCAAGCAAGATCGCAGTCGTACTCGCGCATGAACTTGAGCTGCTGTTCCAGATACTGCGGCGACCACAGGTCGTCGGCATCGAGAAATGCGATTAGCTCCCCTCGCGCCGCTCGCAGTCCCGTGTTGCGGGCTACACTCGCGCCGCTGTTCTCCTGCTTGAGATAACAAATCCGTTCTCGGTAAGGCTGGATCGCACGCTCAAATTCTTCAGTGTCCGGCGAGCCGTCGTTAACCACAATCACTTCAAAGTCCGTGAACGTTTGCGCAAAGACCGACTCGAGAGTCTCGCCAATGAAAGGCGCGACGTTGTAGGCGGGAATGACTACACTGATCTTTGGCAATATGTTCATGACAGACTGATCGCGTTTCAGTTTCGAGTAATGACGGCAAACGATCCGTCGCGTCCTTCGTGCATGGCAACGTCCATCCCCGCTTCGGTGACCCAACGGCGCAAGACTTCCGCCTCGCCCAAACGCGTGGCGTCGTCAAGCAGGATCACCGATCCAGCAGGGAGCCGGGCACCGAGAACTGGCAGCAGTCCATAACGTCCTCCGCGAGTCGCGCCCGGCGGCCCGTCGCAAATCACAAGCTGAAATTCCATGGGCAGTTCGGTCAGCGGGGCGTCATACCAACTGAACCCCTCATAGTCACGCAACAAGGCGTGGCGAACTTGAGCATGAGGAACCTTGAATTGCTTGAGGCTCTGAACCACCCGCGCGCTCCAATCAGGAATGTGCTCGAGCGACCACGTGGCAACTCCACGCCGGCCCGCCAGCAATCCCATCAAGATGGTTGTCAATCCACTGCCACATTCAAGGATAGGACCTGCCGTTGTCGCTGCCCGGCGCGCGACTTCTTCCAAATACTCAATCTGAGCAGCAAAACCCTCATTGCCCCAGCCAAGCTGCAACCTTTCAAGCACTTCACGAGGCGGGACCTCGCCGAGCGTAAGGCTGTCAATCTCGGCGACCGCACGCCGAAACGTCCGGCTCAACAGTGCTTCTTTCGCCCTGCGCTTCAGCGGCGCTGGAACAAGGCGCTTCAACCGTAAGAATCCGTTAGTTGGCGTGTTCATTTGATTTGAGCCTCGAAATGATTATCTCCATTCGGCAAGGCGAACTTGCCATCACAGTTCCTTGAGTATTCGCAGTAGGTCTGAGCGGCTCCGATGACGTACGCATAGTCGCGCCAGCCTGCCAGATGGGTCCACGCAGCTAGACGCAGATTTCTCTTGCTAAGAATTTCGTGCGGGAAGTCCGGCGCCGACAGTAAATGTGATGCGCGGGCCAGCAGCGTCCGCCTTTGCGCGCCCCGTTCCTCGGCTTGAAACTTTTCGTTCCACTGATTACTGAGTTCCCCGTCGGAGGGGAGCGGACACGGCTGGTGGCCGGGGTATGTCTGCCAGGGAACCGCCGTCACCGCGGGCGCGAATTGCGATAACCACTTGACGTAAAACTTGTGACGCAAACACCAGTCGAGCGGCGTAGCAACTATCGACTCTAGAAACGCTGCGTCGAAAAACGGTAACTGAAATTCCAGCCGGTGCAAATCAATGTTCTCAAAATGGCGCGTCAGGTTGCGCCGGTGGTCGTTATGCATTATGAGGAGATAGAAGTTCCGGCCTGCGTCTTCGGCCCGCAACTCATTCAGTTCTTCGCGTATCCCTTGCTTGATAACATCGCGGAGACTCTCCAGAATCTCAGGCCTGAAGAGTTTGGCTGGGATATTTTTCTGCTCGATCTGTAAATACTCTTCAATCGCGCTATCAACCTTGCCGGCGCGCATCAAGGCGACCACAGATTCGCTGACGGCAACACAGCCGAGCACGCCACTTCCGCCCTCGCCCGACCAAACCAATTGCGAGCGTTCCGCAGGCCATTGGCCGTGATTGGATCCTCCCAAAGCTTTAGCCATCAGCGACGAATAATCGGGAATGCGGTCGCCTTTTTCTCTGGGAAAACTCTCGTGAGCGGATCCGATCTTCTCAGCAAAATCATTTCCGAAGTAGTAGTCCTGCGTTCCGGGTCTGGCGAAATTCACAGTGCGCACGCGCGCGCCGCTAGCGCACAGCGTGGCGACGATGCAGCGCGAATCAAGACCACCGCTGAGATAGGCCGCCGTTCCGCTGTCATTTCTGTTTCTGCGTTTTATAGCCGATTGAAAACGATCGTAGACTGTCGCGAGACGAACTGGCTCAGAGTCACTCTCCGTTTTGATTTCGTCCCAGCGCCAATACCTGCTGCGCGACGTTCCTCCATTTGTTATCTGTACGATCTCGGCCGGCTTAAGAAAGAATATGCCGGCGTATGGCGTGCGATCGACCAGCGGTGCGCCCAGCGCCACGATCTCGGTCACCCCACGCAGATCCATCTTCTTCGGCACGAACGAAAGCTTTTCGAGGATGCGCAGAGCGCTCGCAAAGACGACCAGGTTGTCGTCCATCCAAAAGTACAGCGGCCTGATTCCCAGCTTGTCGGCGATCAAAGAAAGCGTGCCCGTTTGCGGTTGATAGTGAACGATGCAAAAGGTCCCATCCGCTTCGCGCAGGATGTTCGAATTATTCTCCAGGCATTGCTCGTGAATGACAGTCAGGTCCTGTAGCCGGTTCGCGCGGGCTGAGGTTTCGCGATCACGGAGCAAAGGCTCGCCTGCCAGCAGCGACAGCGCGCCATTCGGGTCCTGGAAAAAGCCCGGCTCACGAAATGCTCCGATGTCCACTTTTGCGAAGTAGCTTCGGTGATCCCTGAAAGTTTCAACCTCGTCGGTCGGATTGCGAGAGATAGTCTGCCGCAGGCTGGCGCAAGCCGAGTCTGTCAGCGGACGATCATTGCGAGAGAAAATGCCGGCTATCAGCGTCATGATCTTCCTCCCGCGTACGCTCGCGTGCCCACCCGGCGACGAGGCAAAGCGGCCGATATTCCCGTCAGCCAACTTTCAAATTCAATTGGCGACAGCGTCGCGTTGTCCAGAAATCGTGGCAGTAACAATTCGTTCGAACTTCGCGAGGCGAAGCCTGATTCGCAAGTGGTGGCGGAAACAACTCCCGCCTCTCGCAACCAGGGCAGAAACGTCAGGTCATAAACTCCGCTGGGGTAGCAGAAATGCGTGGGATTCTTCCCGGTCATCTCCTGGATACTCTTCCGGTTGTCTTCGATCTCGCGCAGAAAGAGCTGGCGATCCATGGGAGTCCGATGACGATGGGTATGCAACTGCACATCAATTCCACCGGCGGCCAGTTGACTGACTTCGTTCGGCGTCAGGTTGTGCATCATTCGTTGCTCGAGCAGAGCGTCATAGTCGACACTAAGTTGCGCCGCCAACGAAGTCGCAAAAGCATCTTTCTCGTCAGCAGATGGTTTCTGTCCCTGAGCGAAGGCATGAATGTGACTGAGCGCTGCCGTGCGCGCATCGTGGCTACTTAAGTCTATCTTCAGGTCTTGTCCGGTAAGCTTCTTCAAATCCAGCACATTGGTCCGCCCTTTCCAGAGCAGGTAAGAGCACATCAGGTCAAACACCGGCCGCTGGTAAAAGGAGTAGAACGTCGTCAGATACAGCGTCACCGGGACCCCGAACTCCTGAATTAGGGGAAACGCTCGCCGGTAGAAATCCGATGTGCCGTCATCGAAAGTGATCGCCACGGCGCGGTCGGGCAAGTCGTTTCTGTAAAGACGCTCCACCGCTTCACCCAGGGGTAACACTGCGCACCTTGTTTTCTTAAGCAACTCCAGACGATTGCGAAACAGTTCCGCGGAAATAAATTGCGAGCCGTTAAAAAGATGTTCGTCGGACAGCGAAATTCCGTGATAGGCGAGAATCAACAGTCTCTGTCGGCGCCAACGACTGTTATGCACCAGCGTCGAGACTCCGGCTGACTTAAGAGATTTGAGCGCAGCTTGCTTGAACGTCTTTAGCATGGTCATTTGGCCGGCTCCGCGACAGAGGGATTGCGTTTCAAGAGCAATAGGAGAGTGTCTTTAAGGCTGCGCATCGCCAACCTTCCCGCCGGCAAGGCGGACATAATCAGTAGGGAAACCGCTACGGTAATTCCGAAGGCAATGCTGAGACGCGCGAAAAGACTCGGCACGGCGTTCAGCCACGAGCGACAAAGTAACAAGGTCGCGAGCGAACACATCGACGCGGCCGAGACCGGGGCAATGGTGCGATAGAAATCGATGGTGCGCACCGGACCCCGCCGGCCCACGTACCAGAATAGCAGCGGCGTCGCGACGCATAGGTCGGTAACAGCATAAGACGCGGCGACGCCCGTCGCTCCCCAGGGCAAACCGGCAACGATCGAAACGATGGCGATCGCCCCGCCTAACAATCCCCAGTGAAATAACTCTCGCGTGCGACCCTGCGTCGAAAACAGCCACCACGCAGTTTTAGTCACTGGCTGAATCATGGCGGCTATGCCCAGCAGCATGAAGATGCGCCCGGTCTCGCGCCACTGCGGACCTAACAGAAGCAGTACCATCCAATCAGACGTGGCGATCATGAGGGCGGCTAATGGCATAGTGATCATCACGATCTTTTCCAGAATTTTTAGATAGGCGACGCGATAGCGCTCGGGAGAATCGGCCAGGCGACTCAATGTCGGGACCGCGACGGCCGCGAGCGGCGCGTTGATTTGCTGCATCGGCATCAGCAACATTTGATAAGCCCGCGAGTACACGCCCAGTTGAGCAGGGCCCCAGAACTTTCCAATCAGCGCGTTATCCAGATTCCGCGAGAAGAAAGTCATCACGTTAAAGCCGGTGAGATTTCCGCCGTATGACAACATCGATCGCATCCCAATTCCCCGCGCGGGCAATCCCGGCCGCCAGCGGCAAGCAACCCAAACCCCGATCGCGGTTATTAACGTCATCACCATTTGATTCAGGACCAGCGCCCAATAACCCGCGCCCTGCCAGGCGGCAACAACGGCCGAGATAAAACCGATCAGGAGGGCGACGACTTCGACGATTACGATCGCGGCGAATCGCATCTGTCTTGTTAGAATTGCTTCGTGCTGAATTGCGAGGCCGGCAAATAGAATCGTGATTCCATAGCCGGTGGTGATGCCAATCAGGCGAGGCTCTTTATAGAACCAGGCGAGCAGCGGACCGCTGCCGATAGTGACCAGCATGATTGCAACGCTCAGGGCCATGTTTACCCAGAACAAAGTGCTGACCTGCTGATGATTCAGTTCAGACCATTTGACCGTAGCGGTTGACAGGCCCAGATACTGAAACATGCCGACAAAATTGATGAGGATGGCGACCATGCCGATCAAGCCGTAGTCTTCCGGCGTCAGCAATCGCGCGAGTACGATTGTCGCCACGGTGCTGAAGACAAACTTGAAGACCTGGGCAGACAGAGTTACCGCGCCGCCGCGAGCTGAGCGGCCGCCCAAATCATCTTGCAAGTGATCGGTACGAAAATGACTATTCTCGTCGTCGAGCACAGGCTGCTGCTGTTTTGAAGTCCCGGGAATCATCTCGGAAAAGCGTGTCTCTGAAGTGGGCTCGCGTGGTGGGCCGCAGTCAGGAGGGCGGCAGAATTGCCACGGTCATTATACAGGATGAAGGCGCCCTGGAATCCATCTAATTTTGGCTGAATACCGGAAATTTTCCTCGGAATGCATCGATTTACCGTTAGAATCAAGAGCCGGGCAAAGCCACCGGCCCGTCAATTGGAGATTTGTCCTGAAACCATCTGATCCGAACATGCGCGTGTTGCAGTTCGCGCCCAGAGTTTGTTGGCCGCTCGACACCGGCGCGAAGTTGCGAAACTATCATCTCGCCCGCGTCCTGGCGCAGCGCACTCGCGTCACGCTTTTGGCTTTCAACGACCACGGTCAGCCGCTTGAACAACCCTCGTCAGATCTCGAAAATCTTTACGAACAAGTTATTACGGTCGCACGAGAATCGGCCTACACGTTCGCGAAAGTTGTCCGCGGCGTGCTGGGACAGACGCCTTTGCCGGTGCTCAATTACACTACCGACTCGATGAAGCGAGCGTTGGCACAAATCCTGAGCGAGCAGGAATTCGACATCGTGCAGGTCGAGAGCATTCATTTGATGGCCTACCTGCCGATTATCCGCGCCGCGCGCAACCAACCATTGGTAATTTGCGATTGGCACAACATCGAGTCTGAACTGTTGCGGCGCTACAGCGAACGCGAGTCGGGTCTTCTGCGGAAAGCTTACGCCAAAAAAACTGCGCGACTGATGGGCGAGTTTGAGAGACGAGCTACTCGCGAGTTTGATGCACACGTCCTGGTCAGCGAGAGAGACGCCGCGCGGCTGCGCGCGCTCAACCCTGACGCGTGCATCTTCGTAGTTGAAAATGGAGTGGACACCGCTTACTACTCTGACGCTCAAATCGAAAAGGCCGCCGCGGCGCGAATTGAGGCGCCCGGAAGAAACAGAATTGTGTTTGTTGGTTCGATGGACTATCACGCCAACATCGACGGGGCGATAAATTTCGCGCGCGAAGTTTGGCCTCGCTTGCACGATCGCCAACCGGATTTGGTCTTTTCCATCGTCGGCCGGAATCCCGCACCCGAGGTCCGCGCGCTCGCTCAAATTCCCGGCATCGAGGTCACCGGCACGGTTGCGGACGTACGTCCATTTTATTGCGAGGCAATCGCGGCCATTGTGCCGCTCAACGTTGGGGGTGGAAGTCGTCTCAAGATCCTCGAAGCGATGGCGGCGGGAATTCCAGTCGTGTCGACTACACTGGGCGCGGAAGGTCTGGACGTGCAGCACGGCAAGAATATTTTGATTGCGGATACGAACGAGCAACTCGTGGCAGCGATCATCAGCATCGTTGAGAATGAAGATCGGCGAAAGGAACTCGGCACAGCCGGGCGCGCGCTGGTTGCTGATCACTATGACTGGTCAAGACTCGGCGTTTCTCTGTTTAAGACTTACGAAGAGTTGCTAGCCACGCGATCAAACCAGTCACCTCAATAATGAAGCCGACCATCAAACTTCTGACTATCGTCGAAGCGACGACGATCAACGCCGTCGCTAAGACTGTGCTTGAGTTCTATCGCTCGGCGCATGAACTCACTCAGACCTTGCCTGACTTTCCAGGGATTGAAGGTTGTGTGGTTACTTTCGACCGGCGACACGGCGATCAGAGTTCCCCCGGCGACTTTGTCACCGCCGCAAGCGAACTGGGATTGGATGTAAAAGTCATTCCTGAGCGCCGCCGATTCGATCTCAGCGTCATCCCGGCTCTTCGCGATATCGTCGCCGGTCGCGGATCCGACCTGGTGGTGACTAACTCAGTTAAGTCGCACTTCCTGATGTGGCGATCTGGTCTCTGGCGGAAATACCCGTGGGTCGCCTTTCATCACGGCTACACCGACACCGATCGAAAGATGCGTCTCTACAATCGCCTCGATCGCTGGTCATTGCCGCACGCCGATCGACTCGTCACGGTTTGTGGTGCTTTTGCGCAGGAGTTGATGGGCTCGACCGGCGGATCGTTCGAAAACATTTCGGTGCAGCACAACGCGATTCGACGCCGGCCACCAGTGAGTACCGTGGAAATTGAGACTTTGAGAAACCGTCTGGGTCTCACTAAAGCTGAGCGGGTAGTGCTCTCTGTCGGCCGTTTGTCGCGCGAAAAAGCTCACCTCGATCTGCTTGAGGGATTCAATCGCCTGCGGAAAACAAAGCCTGAAATCTCGGGCAAGCTGATCATTGTTGGCGCTGGACCAGAGCGCCCCAGATTGGAAGCAGCCGCCGCATCGCTCGGCTGCCCGGTTATCTTCACCGGCGAGGTTAGCGACGTCCAGTCCTTCTATGCGTTGGCGGATGTGTTCGTTCTGCCATCACACAGTGAAGGCTCTCCCAACGTGCTGCTGGAAGCGATGGCTGAGAATGTTCCGGTGGTGGCCACCGCGGTGGGCGGCGTGCCTGAGATGGTTGAAAATAACGAGAGCGCGCTGCTGGTCCCGCCAAATGATCCGATATCACTCGCCGCGTCGATTGAACGCGTCTTAACTGACAGAGAACTCGCGCAACGTTTAACGAAGAACGCAGCTCTGCTGGTCGACACTCGATATACGCCGGAAAACTACGTGCGATCTTTGGTTGAGATTTATCGTGAGGCGATCAATGTCCGACAAACTTCAGTTTGTCGCTGACTCTCGTGCAAAAGAAGAAAAACTGAAGTTTGCCGGACACTCAATACCGCATCCGGTAATAAATCAATTTCGCGTACTCGCCGGCGACGACTTTCCATCCCCAACGATGCCACCACCACCTTGACGGCGCAGGCGTCTGCCAGCCCGGAGGCGGACTATCGATCCCGATTTCAATGCCGCTGCCTTCGCAGGCGTGACGCATAGACCACAGCGTGCGCCGCGAATGGTAGGCGGAAGTGACGACCAGCAGCCGCTTCAATTTGTGCGCAGTGGCGTAGTCTCGCAAGCCCAGGCTCTCTTCATAGGTTCCCAATGCGATATCAGAAACCACCAGGATTCTTGATTCCGGCACGCCGCGCTTCTGCAACTCTCTCGCGGCCAACTCATAGAAGTATGGGTTGCGCTCTTCCACCTTGTCCCAACCGCTGATCAAGCTGTCGTTAGTCAGGATGATCACCGGCGCGCGTCCTTCCTGATAGAGCCTGGCAGCCCAATCCGCTCGCTCAAGGTAAGTCGAAGAGCCGCTCATTACCACGATCGCGTCAGGCGAAGCCAAATCAGATTTGACGATGAGCAGGCGCGCACTGAGCCAGGCGACTAAGGGCCACAAGACTACCAGGCAGAGCGCAACGATGAGGAAAGCGCGCCGTCGATGACTCGCTCTCTCTCTGCCTCGCGCTTTGGCAGCTTTGTTGGCAGACCAATTAGTCGCCGGCGCGGCCAACGCTGCTATTCGTTCAGTCGCCATTCGTGGCCAATCCCTGAAGGCGCATGCTTTGGTGAGGACAGCAACTCGTCATACAACTCAAGCGTGTTCTGTAGATGCCGGTCACAGGAAAATTTTTCGGCGGCAATCAACTTGCCTCGCTCGCCCATCGCGCGCGCGCGTTTCGGTTCATTAAGAAGCTCGATGATGCGCTCAGCCATTTTTTTGTCATCACCCGAGGCCACGACAAAGCCGGTCTCGCTTTCCGCGATCGCTTCACGCGCACCGCCTACATCAGTCGCGACTACCGGCAGACCTGCAGCCATGTATTCCAGAATCGCATTCGCGAAGCCTTCGGCTCTTGAACTCAGCACGCCGACATCCGAAGCGAACAACAGATCAGCGACGTTGTCACACCTGCCAATGAAGAACACGTCGTCCTGAATTCCAAGTTGGACCGCGAGTTCACGCAGGCTCTCCATCAACTCGCCTTCGCCGGCGATTACAAATCCCGCCTCCGGAACCGACGCCCGCACGCGTGCGGCGGCGCGCAGAAACATCGGATGATCCTTCACCGGATTGCGCAGGTTCGCGACAATGCTCAAGTAGCGGCGCTCTGACGGCAGACCGAACGCAGCCAATGCTTCCTCACGTCGCAGCCCGGCGCGAACTTTCAGGCGCTCCAGGTCAAGACCGTTGTAGTGCTGGATAATCTTTGACGGGCTCACGCCTTCTCTGATCAATTGATTCTGTACTACCAGGCAGTTGGCGATCACTCGATGGGACAGACGAAAAGCGACTCGCTCTGCGCGCTTCTGCACGGGAGTACGAAAACCGTCGGTCTCGCCTTTCGAGGTGACTCGGGCGCGCACGCCCGCGAGAAACGCTCCGGTCATGCCAAAGATGTTGGTGTAGAAGCAGTGCGTGTGAACCACGTCGATTTCTTTCTCTCTAATGAAATGAACGAGACTACGAAGCTGCCTGACAAAGTTGAGATCGTAAAAACTGTTGAGCGCGTATTCGTGGATTTCTCCAATGCCCAGTTGATCCGCCTCTGCGCGCAGCGAGCCACGATCCTGCAGACAGCCGAGATAAACACGACAATGTCCGCTGTGATGCAGCTGACGCAGAAGCTGCATCGCCTGGCGCTCGCTGCCCCCCTGCTCGAAACTATCTACGATGAATAAAACGTTTGGCTTCATTTCACCCGGTCGTCATCAACGAATCGGTTCCCAACGCGCATAGCGCTCACCGCGCAGAAACTGGTAGCAGGCAATCAGCGACGCCAGATTGGTCAGCATGAAGTATTGTGGGAACGCCAACAGCCGGCTCCGAATTCCCACGCGATCCAATGCCCACGCGAGTGCCGGACACGCATAGCCGGCCGCCTGCGCCGCAAATGCTAATCGATAAACCAGGGAGCCTGGCGCCAGAACGGCTGAGGCAACGAACAGGCCCATCAGAAAGAATGGCACCAGATAACGCATGACCTTGTGCGAAAGAAGTTGCACGCCGTAAAAGCCGCTGTGAAGTGGATTGAGCATCGCACGATGTCGCCACAGGTCGGTGAAAGTCTGCGCGATGATCCGTACACGCATCTTCAATTCTTTGTCGCTCTGCCGGTTAGTCTGCTCAGTACAAACCGCGTTCGGTTCGTAAACAGCGCGCAGGCTCTGCTCGACCATTTTGGTGGCAATAATGAAATCGCTGCAGGCTTCGTGGTAGAGCGGAACGTAAGCAGAACGGCGCACCGCGTAGAGACACCCTGACGCGCCAATCAGCGAACCCACGCGGCTTTCGTGTCGCTTAAGAAATGTTTCATAGCTCCAATACGAACGCGCGCCACGTCCCACATCCGAATCCGAACCATCAACGTATTCGAGACGCCCGGCAACGCACCCGACTGATGAATCAACAAAACTCGGCATCATCGCGCGCACCGCGTTCGGTTGATAGAGACTGGTAGCATCGGAAAAAAGAATAATCTCGCCGCGCGCTAATTCAACTGCCGCATTCTGCGCTGCGGTTTTCCCCAACCGTTCGGACTGGCGATGGAGTCGCACCCCGCGGCCGGCGAATTCCCGCACGATTTCATCCGTGCGATCAGTCGAGCAGTCGGAAGCGACAATTGTCTCCAGTAACTCGCGCGGATAATCGAGGGCCAGAGTGTTTTCGAGTTTGGCTGCCAGATCGCGCTCTTCGTTGTACGCCGTGATGATGACACTGACCGTCGGTGTAAATTCTCCGCGTCGCACTTTCTGAGGTCTCAAGGAGCTGACCAATGCCAGCAGCAACGGATAGCCGGCATAGGTGTAGAAGAGCGCCGCGACGCTCAACCAAAAGATTACCTCTGCTGCCAATCTCAGGATCATGTCATCACTGGGCTGCTCTTACTGATCTGAAGCGCTTCAGCTTTCCTGCGGTCCTTGCGCGTTTCCGGAACCACAGCTTTCCCGGTTTCCGATTCGTACATCCGCGTCAGGCAAACCGCATAACCCACCAGGTAATAGACATACCAGACATAGGCGACCGACAGGAAAATGCTGGAAACAAGGTACGCGATCAGCGACGCCTGAAGCCCCAGCGTCAAATAGTAGAAACGCGAATCGCGACGCGTCGCGAAGGTTTCACGGGCTATCTGGCCCAATTTCCTGAGTGGCGTGACGATGAACATCGTGTAGCATGCGAGCGCCGTCATCCCCATCTCTGCGGCGACCTGGGTATAAGAATTGTGAGTAACCAGCCCTTTGTATGACATTTCCGGCTGATAGTTTCCCATCCCAATCCCCAGCAACGGATGTCGGAGCGCGACGTAAATAGATCGGAAAAGCTCTCCTCGGCGCGAGTCAGCGGACCCTTCGGGATCGAGACTGGGAATAAAGATCGAGAGCAAACGGCTGCCGTACTTGTCGGGGGCCAGGAGGACTATGACTCCGGCAAAGCTCAGTACCGCGAATACAATCTCCAGACGGCGGCTGCGCCCCAGCTTCCAGGCGATGAAAAGAAGAGCGATGAGCATGCCGATGAAAGCCCCGCGCGAATACGAAAGCACAATGGCCGCGATCATCACCGCGGCACATGCACCATAAAGAAGTTTTCGGGCCACTCCCTGCGAGCCGAAGAAGAGAGCCACGGAAATCGGGAGTACAGTGACCAGGTGCAGCGCCATGTCGTTCGTATTACCAAAGATGCCCGTACCTCTGCCGGCCGCGCGATAGCCCTCGATTGTCATCAGGCCCAGTCGATAATCATTAATGGCGTCGACGCTTAACCAGATGCCGGCCGCCATTGCCAAAAAGAGGAGGCCTTTCAGCCTCGCTTCAGTCCGCACCACGTTAACCATCACGATGAAAATTACGATACAGCGAATGAAAGTGCCGCTGAACTCAGCCCAGGCTTCCTGCTGGTTGATCGCTAACGGGATCGAAAACAATCCGGTCAGACAAAAGAGCAGGACCAGGTTTACTTCACGGGGACGCGCGGTCAGAGTGCCCTCCAGTGAAAGCTGAGTGGGAATGAAAAAACCGAGCGTCGCGATGCCGACCAACAAAGCTATTGATGCCGTCAAACGAGACGGATAGAACTCAGCCGGGCGCGCATACAGAATCAGCGTGAAGAGAAACAGAGCCGCGTACGAGAAAGCATGGCCATGCTTCAAAAACGTAGCGCTGAAAGTGTCTTGATCAGAAGTCGAACTCGCCTTCGCCGTCGGCTCCTGCGGCTTAAGCGGTGGCGGGCCTTTTCCGGAGCCACCTTTCGGCTTAACCGGCCACACGTTTACCAGAGAGTGCCCCGTTTCACTCAACCGTGGTCCTGAACGGGTCACCGGCTGGTAATCATTCTGTGGTTGTCGCCTCAGCATTCCTGACACTCGACCGCAACCAATCAAACATAAAGAAAAAGCGCAGGCTCCCTGCGCTTCTTCGGTACTTGTATCGCTTCCGCAAATTCAGACGAATTGCGCGGACCTAAATAGCAGCGCTTTGTTCGTCATCAACCGCCACCAAAGTGCGGACGCGTTCACGCAGGGCTAACTCAAACATGCGCGCTTCTTCCACTTCGGTAAACGAAAGCGCGCGCAACTCTTGCTCAATGCGGCGCCGATAGTCGGACACCAAGGAATCAGAAACGCCTAATGTAGCGGCAACTTCCAATTGCGTCGCATGGTCAGGGCTCAAATAACAGTGCCACAGCACCCCCAGCATGCGGTTGTACTGTTTGATCTTCCCACGGACATTGCCCCGCAGGTTTTTCAAAAACTCGTCCACACAACCCGCCGCTTCGCGCTCGGATTCGTGACGCAATAGGCTCTGTTCCGGATTTTCACGCAAGTCGGCCGGGTCGTAATGTGGGCCATCCGAATCGGGATCGTCGCCGCCCAGCGGCACCAGGTAAATATCCATCACGGGCAGGCGCGACATGACCAGACTGCGCAACGTGCGTACGTCGGCCGGCGCATCGATCGCGTCAAGGACCGAAACAATCAGGTCTTCCAGATCCGAATTGCTGATCACAATCTGCGCATCGCCGGTGCATCCAACCATGCGTGTGTCGCGCTGGCGAACCGGAATCATGTGCGCGCGCTGTTCCATTTCGTGCGAGCCGCGGCCCGCTTTGCTGTCCGACCACTCGCTCAGTCCATAGACTCGATCTGCCAGACGGCGGTGTTGCTCTTCACCCATCCCGCTGCTGTCAAAGCGGCGAAAGTTGGTACTGGATTGGATTAAGGTGGAGATGCGTCGCGCGAGCCGGTAACTCTCCGGGTGGCGCTTGCGAAGTTCCGCCGTCAATAGATTCGTTAATTCTATCTGGCCAATCTCACATTCGATCTCGGCATTGGTCATCGCCGTATCCAGGTAATGCTGGAAGCGCGACTTGGTGAGCAACTGAACAAATAGCTCCTGCGTGAGATCGGTGTAGGCGCTCGTCGCTCCCTCTTCAATCAACAGGCCGGCGCTGCGAGAAGCGCGAACCAGCGGGTGATTGCTGACGATGCGGTGTAGTTCCGCCCACAGACGGTTGACGTCAGAGTTTTGCAAGCTTTCAACCCAGTGGCCTGCTCTGGCGCTGCGTTCGGCAGAGCGACTCGTGCGTGGCACTTCACGAGGCACACTGACGGTGGAATCTGGGGTCGTCTTATGAGTAATTGATTTCACGGTAGTAGAGTTGTCCCGATAGATGAGCGTGGATGAACTAGTTGGCAACTAGTAATGATCGAATGATCACTGGCATCCGCAGTTGGCTGTGCACCTTGCTTTCAAGTTGTTCGATGACCCGCTGGAAGGTTTTTGGGAGGCTCGCTGGAGGCAAAGCTAACCGGCTGAAGACAGAGCGAAGCGGCTTCATCGAGACGCGTACAGCTATTCTTTTTACCTTTTCAATCCCGGAAAGATGATGCTTGTTCCCGACTCTTCTCAGCCGGGCAAAAGCGGGAAACTGCAGGTTCGATGAAACGCTTTCACTTCTTTGCGTCATCGAGAAGGATGTTAAGGAGTGAAGCACCCCTCGATCAACCTTCGGCTATCTTAGCAACAAATTCAAAAATGGGCAACATTTTTTTACACAGCGCGCAAGCTATTGACCTGCTTAGAGAAAACCCGGGTTAGTGAAGAGCGGAACTCTGGAAAAATGAACCTATTGAAGCTTTTGTGAGGGTGGCTCAGAGGTGGGCCGTCAGGGATTCATCCATGCCTTCATCGTTTGCCAGTCTATTTTGCAAGACCGCAGATTGCCCTACGTCGCAGGTTTTACTCGCCTGCCGTCGTTCGCTTCTGACTGCTAAAGACGAGGATTACATTGAGAGTCATCTCGCATCTTGCGACTTCTGTAGCGCTGAGCTGCAACTGCTCACACGCTATCGTAGCGAGGCCGAGGAGTATTCGTTTGCAGAGATGCCGGCACAACTTCGCCGGCTGGCTGAAAACCTATTAAAGCGACGTACTGCGCCGTTCAAAGGATTCGCAGAACTCGGAGAGAGCCACCAGGTTTCGCACTGAGTAATGGCTTCGTCGTTAGCCGCCGGCGCCGGCCGCAGCCTGACGCTCTCCGGCACCGTCGGTGTGCCTGGGAAGGTCGATCGTAAATTGGGTTCCCTCACCAAAGCGGGACTCGACGGTAACTTCTCCGCCATGGGCTTTCGCGAGGTGCTTGACGATGGCCAGCCCCAGACCCGTGCCGCCAAGTTCGCGCGAGCGGGCTCGATCCACTCGATAGAATCGTTCGAACAAGCGATCGAGATGATGGGCGGGGATCCCCTCACCTGTGTCTTCGACGCTGATGCGATCACTTGCATTGCTTTCGTATTTGACCGACACCGCGCCGCCTTCGCGGTTGAACTTGATTGCGTTGTCGATCAAGTTGGTAAGCATCTGCACCAGTCGATGTGGATCGGCAAAAACTTTTACTTCGGTCCCGACGAGATTACGAACAGTGATCCTCCGGGTGGTCGCGACGGCTGACAGGCTTCCGACAACATCTTCCACCAGCGCGTGCAGTTGCACAGTCTCCGGTTGCACTTTTACGTTGCCCGCTTCGATAGCGCTCAATTCCAGGATGTCATCGATCAGCCGGTGCATTCGCGCCGCATTTTTTTGGATGATGGAAAGAAATCGACGATTGTGTTCCTGATCGTCAATCGCTCCAGCTTCGAGAGTTTCGGCCAGCGCCATGATCGAGGTTAACGGAGTCCGCAGCTCATGCGAAACGTTCGAGAGAAACTCCTGCCGGACGAGTTCCAAACGCTCAAGCCTGGTGACATCAAAGAAAACGCCGACTGCGCCGGTCGCGCTTCGTCCGTTTCCTGCCCGCAGAGGCACAACTCGCAGATCGAAAACTCGCTTTGCCTGGCCGTAGGTTTCGACTTTTACTCCGACCCGCTCTGTTCCGCGCACCGCGTCCAGGAACGCGTCATAAATAGCCGGGTTCCGGGTCAGTTCAGTCAGACGACGCAAGTTGATCGAGTCGTCCACATGTGCAAACAAAGTCCGCGCGGCCCGGTTCGACGCCACTACGCGCATCTCAGCATCGATGACCAGCAAACCTTCGCGCATCTCGTTGACGGTGGCATCAAGCAGATCGGAGGAGAAGTCGATGGCGGTCATATCTCGCGAACGGTTCTCATGATCGAGTTCGCGCACCCCAGTCGCACGCCCTCTCAAAAGCAAGCCAATGCCTAATCCCAGGAACAGAGTCAGTGCCGGGACAATGAACGCCCGCGGGAAACCTGAAAAATAGGCAAGGGAAACGATTAGCGCTGCGAGCGCAGCCAGGACAAAGCCGGAAAGAAAACGGGACTTAATCATCCGCATTGGCCGCAGCGCTTACTTTCTCTGCTGCGCAACCTACGAAACGGTAGCCGACGCCGACTACAGTTTCAATGCAGTCGCCACACGCGTCCAGTTTTTGGCGCAAACGACGAATGTGAACGTCCAGGGTCCGCGCATCGCCGTAGTAACTGTATCCCCAGACCTGATCAAGAAGTTGTTGCCGGGTGACAACCCGGCCCCGCTTTTTCGCCAGGGCCGAGAGCAACTGGAACTCCTTGTTCGTCAGTTTCACGTTGGCGCCGTCGCATGAGGCGCGCACGTCGGCGAAGTCAATTGTCAGACGGCCATCTTCGTAACGTTCTCCCGACTCGTCATCCACTCGGCGCAGCACTGCGCGTACCCGCGCCAGGAGTTCACGTACTGAAAACGGTTTGGCAATGTAATCATCGGCACCCAGATCCAGGCCGGCGATGCGATCGGCCTCGGATGTTTTTGCCGTCAGCATGATGATCGGCGTGCGGCGAGTTTGGTTTTCGCGTCGCAGCCGGCGACACAAGTCCATCCCATTCATGCCGGGAAGCATCAGATCCAGGACTATGACGATGGGCGGGTTCTGTGTATCGAGGGCGAGTTTCAGTCCCTGCTCGCCAGTTGAAGCGACCATCACTGAGAAGCCTGCCGACTCGAGATTGTATCTTACGCTCTCGGCTATATCAGGATCGTCTTCGATGATTAGAGCGGGTTTCGGCATAACCTGAACGCCTAGGCAGTCGTTGGGTGGTGCGAGTGAAAAATCTGCGCTGCGCTGCGAATGGATCTCAACTTACTTTGCCAACAATTACAGAGATCAAACGAATAATGAAGAACGATAGCGCCGCAAATGCGGCGGCCGCCGGAATAGTCAGAACCCATGCCCACACGATTCTTCCCGCCACGCGCCATTTGACTGCCGACAGTCGCGTTGTCGATCCAACTCCGGCAATCGCGCCCGTTATGGTATGCGTAGTGGACACGGGAATTCCGGCCAGCGTGGCGCCGAATAAAGTAATCGCGCCCGCCGTCTCGGCGCAAAATCCGCCCACCGGCCGGAGTTTTGTGATCTTTGAGCCCATCGTATGAACAATGCGCCAGCCGCCCGAAAGCGTGCCCAGCGCGATCGCCGCATGAGCGGTGAGCACTACATAAAGCGGAATCGCCGGCAGAGATCCTTTGTCTCCGAGATGCAAATTGAACAGGCCTCCGGTGGCCAGCACTACGGTGATGATCCCCATCGTTTTTTGCGCGTCATTGCCGCCATGGCCCAGCGAGTAGGCGGCCGCCGAAAGTAGTTGTCCGCGCCGAAATGTCCTGTCCACCTGCGCCGGCGTCCAACGGTGAAAGATCCAATAGACCGCCACCATCAGCCCGAAACCCATAATGAATCCGATCACCGGTGAAGCAACAATAAAGACGAGCGTCTTTATCCATCCTTCTGGTTTCAGCAATCCGCCGACGCCGTGGTAAGCAGCAATCGCTGCGCCTGCATAGCCCCCTACTAATGCGTGCGAGCTGGACGTCGGCAATCCCAGATACCAGGTGATCAAGTTCCAGATGATTGCTCCCAGCAACGCGGCGCACAGAACATAAAGGCGCTGATTCTGCTGAATCAGATCGATCCGGACCAGATCTCCGCCAATCGTTCTTGCGACCCGGGTGCCGAAAATCGCGAAGGCGACAAAGTTAAAAGTCGCCGCCCACATCACGGCATAACGCGGGGAAAGGACGCGCGTCGAAACTACCGTGGCGATGGAATTAGCGGCGTCGTGGAAGCCGTTGGTGAAATCAAAGACCAGGGCGACCACAACTATCAGGAGGACAAGAATAACGTTCGCATTGATCTCGGGCATGGTTTGGGCTAATTGGACGAAGCGTGCCTTCAGGTGTTCTTGATTACGATGCGCTCGACCAGGTCTCCGACGTGCTGGCAACGATCGACCGTGGCTTCGAGATTCTCGTAAAGGTCTTTCATGACGATCACGTGGTGCACCTCGAACCTTCCTCGAAAAAGATCGCCCATGGCCTCGCGGTAGATTTCGTCGCCTTCTCTCTCGAACTCATGCAGTTTCAGCAACCGCGTCCTGAGGTCCTTCGGCCGGTCGAGAGACGGCACAAGCAGATCGAGCTCCTGCGCCATCTGCTGGATTACGCCCGCAAACAGTTTCATGAATGGCGTGTATTCCAGGAG
Source organism: Blastocatellia bacterium (assembly GCA_003168335.1). GTDB lineage: Bacteria > Acidobacteriota > Blastocatellia > Pyrinomonadales > Pyrinomonadaceae > UBA11740. Next base: position 432,570 of record PMSM01000006.1, read on the forward strand.
GCCGTACATTACCACGGCGCTGGCCAGCCCTTCAATGAAATCAACCACATCATCCAGGGCGGTTGTCAGCGCGTGGATGTCTTCGCGATCGATGGCCGTAATGAACGACCGGCTGAGCCGCGTGGAGATATTGTGAGTGATTTCGTCGCACGCATGTTCGATGGTTTTGATGTGCGCCGCATAGCGCTCTCCTTCGCCGCATTCGTCACCGAACATCTCTGCCAGCGCGTGGGCGGATTCGCCAAGCAGCGTGGTCATTTGTCCCAGCGAAGAAAGATAGTCTTCCTCCGCTGGCATTATTCCGATACCAAAGAGTCGCACGGCTACACTCCCTCAGATCCTTAGAAGCGACCCGGATTTTGCCAGATCAACATGAACTATGCGAGCTGGATCAGGAATAAGCCGCGACTGAAGAGCGGGAAGTCTGATGGCTCCACAGTCGCGGCCATGGCGTTGCCGGCCACGTTCATCAAAAGTTGAGCCTTAACGCAAACTGTATCTGACGGCTGGTGCCGAGACCTACGTCGCGAACTACCGTTTGACGCAGCAACCCGAATGTTCCGCCGGCGGTTGACTGCGTATAGGCTTGTCCGGGTTGCACTACATTTGAAGTGCTGACCGTGTAGACTCCGCCGGCTTGACTGACGGACGGCAATGCCAGATTCAAACGCGAACCCGGTACATCGAAGTTCGTACGGTTGAAGACATTAAAAACCTCAGTCCTGAATTCCAGGTTCGTCTGCTCAGAGAGCTTGAATTTCTTGCTGAAGACCAAATCGAACTGTTGGAAGTTCGGTCCGCGCAAAGCATTTCGCGGAACATTTCCGAAGGTCCCGGGCGCGGGCGTCGCAAACGCAGCCGGATTCAGAATGAGTCGATCATTTGTCAGGTAGGGATTGACGCCGGGGATTAAGTCGGGCCGGCGGACGTTACGCGATGCGCCACCACCAGGCGTATTCACCACCGCGATGAATCCCGGGGGCAGCGGATTCGCGGCGTTGATTGTGCCGGGCAATTGCGCTACGAAACCATTGGCAAACGTAGTATTCACTCCACCCGCGCCCGTCGGAACAACGCAACCCGCGGCATTCTGACATTGGATCACTACATCGGGACGAACGATCCCGATCTCCAGAGGTATCCCTGAACGGGCGTTAACGATAGTACCGACCTCCCAATTAGCGAGAATGGCATTGCCGATCCCTCCGAAGTCGTGCTTTGTACCTTTTCCGAATGGCAAATCGTAAAGAGCACTCAAGTTGAAGGTGTGACGCACGTCGAAGTTGTTGTAGCCGTTGTCGTAATCGAACTCACTGGTTGCGCGCGCATTGTTTGCCGCGGTGCGCGCCTCGTTCGTGCCGGAAGTATTGCCAAATGAGCTCGAGAATGTGTACTGCGAGTTGAGCGTAAGCCCCGTGCTAAAGCGACGACCGAGTGACATTTGCAGGGATTTATAACTGTCGTGGCCACCGCTCGTCTTGGTGTCGATTTCGGCAAACGGGTTGAGCACCGACGACGTGCCCGAGACGATTGAGAATTCGCGCACGGTGTTGACTGCGATGACCTGTCCGCCGGCGTTTGTGCGATTGATCACGCCCACACTGGCCGGTAGATTCGTGCCGTCCGCGATGGTTGTCTGGCCGGGCAGGATGCGATTGGCGATGCTGCGCAGAAACAGATTGCGTCCCTGCGAACCGACGAAGCCCGCGGTAAGTACCATCTTGTAGGGCAACTGCTGCTGCACCGAGAAGCCGTACTGATAAACCTTCTCTGGAATCGTGTATTCCGGTGCATAAGCGCGCGGCTGGTACTGGCGATTGTTCGGATTGTTCAGGAAGAAGGCAGCGATCGTGGCCGGGTCTTGCGGAAACGTCACATTGCTGAGCGTCGAACTTATGCGATTGGACTCAATCGGTTGAATTTGATCTTCGGTCTGTCCCGGCCCGTAGTAGATGCCAAAGCCGCCGCGCAAAACGGTCTTGCCTCCGCCAAAGTAACCCGTGCCGTTCGGATTTGGGCTCCACGTCATGGCGATGCGAGGCGCAAAGTTCGTCTTGGACATGTGATAAGGATCGCCACTCGGATCGCGCAGCAAGCCCGTGTTGATATCAAAGTATATTTGTCGATTGTTGGCTTCCTTTAGCGGCGTGTAGTACTCGTAGCGCAAGCCATAACTCAACGTCAGGTTTGGTCTGATCTTCCACTCGTCCTGAGCATAGCCGATGTAATAAGTCTGCTTTGCGTACGCCCAGCCAGTCGAGTTATTGAAGAACGGCGAAGGCGCGGACAGGTCACCGAGGAATTGTACTGATGATGCGTTGTTCGCCAGAAAATTGTCGATGCTCGCGAAGGTGTAAGTGATACCTCCCTGCCTGTCGGTGTACAGACGAATCTCGCGAATCTCAGCGCCAAATTTGAAAGAATGAACGCCCTTAGTCCAGCTCAGGTTGTCAACGAACGACAACGAGTAAGGCGTGTAAGGTTGCCCGCGCCCGTTTTGCGCCGAGTTCGCCCGAATCAAACCACCAGGAGTGGCCACGCCGGCGTTGGCGCCCTGACCCGGTAACGCAAACCCGGCGACGCTGCCGGAGATGTTGAAGGAAAGATTCGAAAGGTCGATGCCGTTTACAGTCGGCGCCTGTCCAATGATGCGCGAATATGCGCCGTTGTAGCCGAACTTAAATTCGTTGAGCAGGTTTGAGTGCAACACCGATGTTAGCGCTATGACTCCGTTCTGCGGAATCTGGCGGATGAAAATGTTCCGGCCGGTTACGCCATCAGGTTGAGAATTTGAAGCCTGATCGCGGAAGAAGCGGAAATAGGCGGATTGCTTTTGATTGAATTTATAGTCCACTCGCAGTGCCGCGGAAGTTTCGTTGACGATATTGTTGGCTTGAAGCTGCACTGTATCGAAAAGGTCGGGACCGGTGCGTAAAGTCACCGCACTCGCGGCGCGGAACGCCGGAATGAGGGCGGCTGTCGCCGCATTGCAAGCAATTGTGCCTGTGCCCAGCGGCGCCGCGCAGATCCGCGAAGCCAAACCCGGCACAGCTTCGATCGCGTTAATTCCGCCGCGCAGCCGGTAGCCTTCGTACGAGAAAAAGAAGAACGCTTTGTCCTTCTTGATCGGACCGCCGATGGATCCGCCGTATTGGTTCAGTCTCAACTTGCTTTTCTGCCCGATGACATTGTCAAAGAAGTTTGCCGCATCCAGTTTGTCGTTTCTTAAATACTCGAAGGCTGAACCGTGAAAGTCTTTGCCTCCGGATTTGGTCACCACGCTAATTTGCCCGCCGGTGCCGGTGCCGAATTCAGCAGGATAGTTGTTTGAATCCACGCGGAACTCCTGGACGTTCTCAAGCGAAGACTGCAGTCGAAAGGGCGTGGGGATTTCGCCGTTGAGGTTTCCCGGCGACGTGTCGATAATCGCGCTGCCTTCGATGCCGTCGTAGCGGATCTCGTTCTGATCCACCGCTCGTCCAGAGAAGCGAATGTCTCCGTACGTGCCCGAACCGCTGTTTACGGAACCCGCTGCTTGCAGGTAAAGCTGTGAAAGCTGCCGCCCGTTAAGCGGCAATCCCTTCACTTCGCGCGGGTTGACGCTCGCTCCCATGCTTGCGGTGCCGGTGTTGGTCGCAATCTCTTCGCTGGCCACGATGTTAATCGAGGCAGCCGCCAGGTCCACGACCTTCATCGTCAGATTCAAATTCACTTCCTGGCCTACGTTGACCTCCACGGCCAGCACCTTAGTTCCCAGGCCGGTAGCGGTCGCGGTCACCGTGTAAGTCGATGCCTTTAGCGCGGCGACCGAAAACGTTCCGTCCGTATTGGTGGTCGCGCTGCGCTCATCGCCAGTGCGATCATTGATGACGGTAACGGATGCGCCGGGGACGATAGCGCCGTTCTGATCTTTCACGGCGCCGGAAATCTTGCCGTTGTCTCCCTGTCCCAGGGCGGCGACTTGCAATAACAGCAGGGCAGCAAGAACCAGGGGAACATATTTTAGAAAACCAGCGCGCGATATTTGGTGCAACATGGGAACTCTCCTTCAGTTTTCGTTTACGAAGTTTTGAGTCTTTGACTCACTTTGGTTTATGAAAAGCACGAGTCTCGTGATACACGCACCGCTTGAAATAGACTGGTATTGGGAACCTGCCGGCGTACGGAACCTTGATTAGATCAGTGTGAGCGAAGAGGCTACCTTGGATGGGTTACAGTGAAGTGAACCTGAAGTTAAATCGGCGTTAACTTATAGGGGCCCAGACTCCATCGAGCGGGCGTCTGAGTGATCGATTTCAGCAGGAGATCCACGAGGGCTCTGCTCAAATGAAGCCGGTTCTGTGGGTGGCCACACCGGGATGATGTGGCCCGGCGTCTTAGCTATGGGTAACTGAGTTGATAGGGTCGTCAGGTGAAGCACAACGTCCAGACGGGAGACATTGAAGCTTTGCGCGCTCAGATCGAGAACGCAATAGCGGAGGACGTAGATGAAAACCGCACAAGCAGTCACCGCATCGAAGGTGAAACAATGAAACGCATCATCCTTGTCGTAGTCATCATTCTTTGCAGCGCGCTTGTATCGGCTGCCCAACCAAGAAAAGCAACCCGTAAGAACAACGGCGAGAGGCTGGTCTCAGCACTAGTGGGTTCTGAGAACGTGGCGGGTGTATTCGGTGATGACGGCATGTACATCTTCTTCGAAGAGCCTGAAATTCAGCGAATCTTGAAGCTTGGATCAAGGGCGATTCCACTGTTGATAGGCCACCTGGACGACAAGCGCCTGCTCCGCTTGCTTACTATTTACGCCGACGATAACGGAGAGCGTTATGGAGTTACGGTCGGCGCTGCTTGCTTTGATCTCCTGACGACCATCATTCGGTCCGACTCCCGCTTCTTCGACAAGAAATGCCTGAAGCGACTTGACGAACTTGAAGAGGGCCGGACGAGTGCCTGCTCGAAGCCGGACTATGGCATCCTGCCGGAGGATTTTTGGCAGAGGAAAACTTTGCGGGTGAAAAGGAGTGTTTCAAAAGCAAAACAGAAGTGGGCGAACGCGTATCGCAAACACCAAATCCATTATGAGGTACTCAAGTAGCGGCGGCGTGCCCCCAGGCAGATGATGGACGAAGCTAAACCAAACGTGCGCGCGGTTTTCACTCGATTGTTCATTTGCTTGTGCTTTGGCGCGTTGTTCTTTGCCATAGAGGAAGTCTGCCAATCGAAGTTCATTGAACGGGACCATGGCTGTTGCGAGCGCTGCAGCAATTACCTGTATGATCGCGCTCAGCCTGTGCTGGCCCTTTGCGCTACGCTTGCCTGCTTCTTGTATATATGGAAATGTCCGGCTTCAGTTTCCTGCAAAAGGTCTTTGCGCTTCGCCATCATACTTAGCGCCACTAGTTTCCTGGGGTATTTCGTATTCATCGGAACCAACATCTATCTCCGGACTGAATGCACGGCGTTGTACTCACCGGGGCCTGGATTCCTGCATTCCGTGGCCATCGGAGGACCGCTGGTAGCGTTCGTTGTGCTCATCGAATGCGCATTTTGGTCCGCAATCTGTCTGATTTTGCTCTTGATGCTCCGGATGGTTTCCAGAGTTTTTCAGCCCCCTGATCCGATCGTTTCCTTGTCGATAAAACTCACACCATAAATTGCCGGGACGACGTTGGCGAAGAAAATCGTGGTGGCCATCTCAATGTGAGCGAAGCGCTCGCGGGCGTCTTCAGATAATCCTGAAAAAGAATTAGCGCGATCGTCGGCAAGCATCAATGACCGTTTCTTCAATGCGGGTTGACCTATGTGCTATCGTATGCGCGTGGGCAAATATGATCGCGAGACTCCCAGAGTCACCAATCACATGGCCAGCGAGAATTGCAATCCAACCCGCAGGCTTTCCTTCCTCGATCGTTTCCTGACCGCCTGGATCTTTCTGGCGATGACCGCCGGCGTGCTGCTGGGATACGTCAATCCCGGCGTCGAAGGGTTCATCAATCGTTTTCAAGTCGGCACCACCAACATTCCGATTGCCATCGGGTTAATCCTGATGATGTATCCACCGCTGGCCAAAGTGCGGTACGAAGAACTGGGAGAAGTCTTTCGCAATTGGAAAGTGCTCAGCCTGTCGCTGATACAGAACTGGGTGATTGGCCCAATCTTGATGTTCGCTCTGGCAATTATCTTCCTGCGTAGTTACCCGGAGTACATGGTCGGTTTGATAATGATCGGCCTGGCCCGATGCATCGCCATGGTAATCGTCTGGAATGAACTGGCCCGCGGCGATACCGAGTACGCTGCGGGACTCGTCGCCTTCAACAGCATTTTCCAGGTCTTGTTCTACAGCCTCTACGCCTGGTTTTTCATTACCGTCCTGCCGCCCCTCTTTGGCTTGAAAGGAAGTATTGTTCAAGTCAGCATTGGGCAGATTGCCCGTAGCGTCTTGATCTATCTCGGCATTCCGTTCGCGGCCGGAATGCTCACTCGGCTGGTGCTGGTAAAGGCGAAAGGCAAAGAGTGGTACCACCGCGAGTTCATTCCGAAGATTAGCCCCATCACTCTCATCGCCCTGCTCTTCACCATCCTGGTGATGTTTAGCCTCAAGGGCAATCTGATCGTGCGGCTGCCTCTGGATGTCGTGCGAATTGCGATTCCACTCCTGATCTACTTTGTGGTGATGTTCCTGGTGAGTTTCTATATGGGCCGCAAAATTGGGGCGGATTATTCAAAGACAGCTACGCTCTCATTCACTGCGGCGAGCAATAACTTTGAGCTGGCAATTGCTGTCGCGGTAGCTGTTTTCGGGATCAACTCAGGCGTGGCGTTCGCTGCCGTGATTGGCCCGCTGGTTGAGGTTCCCGCCCTGATTGGCCTGGTCAGCGTTTCGCTCTGGTTCCAACGACGTTACTTTGCCGTGGTGTAGCGCAAGCTGTTAGCTTGCGCAAACGCGGGGATCCGAACAGGCTGCTGAAAAATGATTCGAGGAGCGTTAGCAAATACTCTCTGAGGAGCAAGAGCATGACTGCTTGCCTCTCGAGCGAGATTTGCACGGGAAGCCGCCAAGGCGTTTTGTTTCGACTGCATTCGTTCGGGAGGAGTCAAAAAGTTTCACCCCGTTAGGGGTGACATGTTTATAGATCGAGAGCAACCCCCAAAGGCTCCGTTCGTAGGAGCGGAATGATTCTGGTGTGGTGAGGCTCTAGTTGAATTCCGCTCCTCCGAACGGAGTTGATACTGGGCTTGGTGCTTCCATACTATAAACATCTCACTCCTAACGGAGTGAAGGCCGAGTCAAGCCATAGGGCTCTTGACTCCTTATCTTGCAGCCCTCTTGGTTGCGGTACTCATGAGTGAAGTCAATCGAGCAGTGAAGAGACTACTGTTTGTCTGTGTCGAGAATTCAAACCGCAGCCAAATGGCTGAGGCCTTCGCGCGCATCCATGGCAAAGAAACCATTGAAGCCTACAGCGCGGGCTCACGCCCGTCGGGAAAGATCAATCCGAAAGCCATCGAAGCAATGCGCGACGTTAACTACGATCTTTCAAAGCACCAATCCAAGTCGTTGTCTGAAATCCCCGATATCGAGTACGATTTTGTGGCCACGATGGGCTGCGGCGACGAATGCCCGTTCGTGCGCGCAAAGGAGCGCGAGGACTGGAACATTCCCGATCCAAAAGAGATGTCACCGGATGACTTCCGCCGCGTGCGCGAGATGATCGAAATGAGAGTGAAGGAACTGTTGAGTGCGGTCGCTCACGCCGAAAGCGTGAAATAAAATAATTGAAAGCGGCGACAAGTCGCCGCACTCCAAAACGGATTGCAAAAAAAAGGGGCTATGCCGACGTATGGTCCGGCATAACCCCTCAGCCCTTGTTCGGATAGTCTTCCTTCTGGCTCGATACATTAATCTGCTCGTGCTACATCCCGGTTACGCTCGCCTTAACTATTAGTTAAATTCGCTCGTCAGAATTAACTTCAATTTCTCTTTTCGTTCACGTTCGCTTAACACGACTGAGTTATAAGACCTCTGAACAAATCCCGGCTGGACAACTGGCGATCCAATTCATGGAGCTGTCATTGATTCCGAGAGGTCTTTATGCACGCAGAACAAATCGCTTTTCCGTTTCGCACGAAGAGACCGGACAGGCACAACAATCCGAGCGCTGATCTAATTGGCCGTTCATACGTCGATGGCCACGCAATCATAACGGTAGCCAGCGTCTGCCTCAATGACGATAGGCGGGTAATGGTCGCGCGTGATCTTGATGGTCGCACCTGGTCGATGCCGGCGTGGCTGATGCGTTTGATCTTTCTGGAAAAGAATGGAAAGCGCGCGGCTTGAGGTCTAACTCGATTTGATTTCCTTTGGCTTTACCAGCCACTCGAGGCGTCCTGTTCCCGCTCGCACTTTATTCCACTTCTCGATATCGAGTTCGATGCAGGCGAGCGAGGCCGTCGCCATGCTGCACGCTTCGCCGGTTAAAGCCGCGAGCAACTCTTCCAGACCCGGGTTGTGTCCCACCAGCATCGCCACGCTGGCGTCATCTTCGATCTGCGACACGACGTCGAACAGCCGCGCCACCGTCGCTTCATAAATCCGTTCATCGTGCCGCACTTCGGTCTTTATCTCCGCGGCTACCAGCACTAACGTCGTCGTCTGACGCGCTCTCTCGGCCGGAGAACTGAGCACGAGATCCGGCTGAAGTTTTCGCTTCTTCATCAAGCGTCCAACTGCCGCGGCCGCCTTCAGCCCGCGCTGATTCAGCGACCGATCAAAATCTCTGACACTCGCGTCCTTCCAACTCGATTTCGCGTGTCGCAGCAGAAACAGTGTTTTCATTTGATCCTCAAGTAAGACGCCCCTGCGGTTGCGGCCCACTTTAGTTCATTACCTCTGTTTGATTCAATTGACCGTGGGCTTTTCTTTACGGGGTGCGCTCACGCGCACGTAAGGTAATCAACAACATGGAAACAGGGGAAAGCATCTCTGGATAACGTAGGTTAAGTTCTTTGCAAGCATCGCACTCTGGGCCGACAGCGCCAGCTTGATGACATCTGCCTATGCCATTCGGCCTCGGACCGCTGGATGCGCTGCACGTTGCCGCAGCCGCAGCCGCAGCCGCAGCCGCAGCCGCAGCATCCGATGCTGAATTGATCTCAGCAGAAAAACCGCCGAAGCCAACCTATCGCGCATATGGGAACATCACTTCGATCTATTGAACGCTTGCGCGACATACGTAAGGCTTGCCTAAGGCCGCCATGTGTGCACAGGCATTAACCCGGAGAAGGATACGCTTCCAAGTGATTAGGTCGCCGCTAAAGTTAAGAGTATCGTGGACAGTTAGCCAGCTGCTCTTCCTGCAACGCAACACATTGATCAAATCAGAGCTCGTGTTGTGCAGCATTGGAAGTGACTCAGTTGCACCCAATCGAACGCTGACAAAACGATTTCTTGGACAGCATCAAGATCAAGTAACCAAGGTGCAAAGTGTCTTAAGCTGAGACGATCAGAGAGTGCTGTAAATAACTCGCGTTCATGAATCAGGCATGCGCCTGTGCTTGAGCCAACTCCAATCATTGCCCTGATGGATGAGTTCGCGCATTCGTTAACCCGGTCGGCGTATTTCCGCGATCAGCCGTTGTCCTAACCTTAATCTAGACTCGGAGGAGAAGATGAAAAACAAAAAGCGCGTGGCTCTGTCCACTTTTCTAACTTTCCTGTTTTCCTTAGGCGCAATGTTTTCGCTTTCTTCCTGTGCCAAAAAACCGGGGAACACAATGGCGGCGAGTGTGAAGATGGAAGGACAGAGTGCGAATTGGAAAGTAGTCGTGGCCGCGCTTAAGAAAACCGCGACGCAACCCCCAGCTCTTGACCCGACGCAAATCCCTGGGAAGGAATATGACGTTCTTGAAGTCACACTGGACATAGAGTACAGAGGGCCAAGCGCCGAAGTACCAAGTCCTCTCCCGACATTGGTTGATGACAAAGGAAAAACATTCAAGCGTGTATTGGTTTCAATCAGGCTGCCCAATGGATCAGAGATTAAAGGTATGGATAGTCCTAAGGCTAAAGAATTATATGCGGTGATGGCGTGGCTATCGCCAATTTCTAATGATGTACCTAAACGGCGCCTGGTAAAGACTGGGGAGAAATTCTCCGCCACGATCTCTTTTGAGGACCCCAAGCAATACACCAATCTTAAGCTGACGTTCGCTGACGTCCCGCCAATTCCCTTGAAAGTTCCAGCGGATGAAAAGGGCCCCAACTGAAACCTACTTCGCATGACGCCCTCTCAAAGGCGATCAATGCCTCAATTAGCTCGGCGCTGTGATCTTCATGCTTACGCCTAACTCCATTCTCCAAAATCGCTATCGCATCGTGCGCGAACTTGGGCACGGCGGCATGGGCACGGTTTATGAAGCGGTGGACCAGCGCGTGAATTGCCTAGTTGCGCTCAAAGAAACTATCGCCGGCAACGACAAAGAGGCACGCGGCGCATTCGAACACGAAGCCTCGCTCCTGGGGAATATTCGCCACTCAACCTTGCCAAAGGTGATGGATTACTTCACCGAAGGCGACGGTGCATTCCTGGTGATGGAATTCATTCCGGGCTACGACCTCGCCGAATTGCTCGAATCCCGCGAGAGCCCGTTTCCGCAATCTCAAGTTTTGCGTTGGGCAGACGAGCTATTAAGAGTTCTGGAATATTTGCACGGGCAGGAACCGCCGATTCTCCACCGCGACATTAAACCATCGAATCTTAAGCTGACGAAACAGGGAGAGATATTTCTGCTGGACTTTGGCTTGGCCAAAGGGTCCATCGGACAGATGCCAACGCTGGCGACCAGCCGGAGCGTCCGCGGCTACACGCCGATTTATGCCTCGCTCGAACAAATTCACGGTCAGGGCACAGATGCGCGTAGTGACCTCTATTCGCTAGGCGCGACTCTTTATCACCTCCTCGCCGGCGTCCCTCCGGTCGATGCACCGACGCGCTTTCACATCGTCGAAGAAGACCAGTCAGATCCGCTGCCGCCAATTGAAAAGATAAACGCTCATGCTTCGCCAAGTGTCGCCGCCGTCATTCATCGGGCAATGGCAGTTAGCCGCAAACATCGTCCCATCAGCGCCGTTGAGATGCGCAAGGCCTTGCGGAACGCTGCCGAAGAGGACGAACGCCGCAGTGCCGAGGAAGAGTACGCCCGGGCCGAGGCCAGACGGCGGCAACGCGAAGACGAAAGGCGCGGAGCTGCGGTGCTGGCGGTGACTCACGCTGAGGAAAGGCAGCGGGAAGCCGAAGCACGAAAAGAACAAGAAGCCCGTCGGCAAGACGCAGAACGACGTCTTCAAGATGAAGCGGCCCAACGTCGCGCCGAAGAACTGGCGGTAGCCGAGGCAAAGGAGCGCGCGGAAGAACAGCGATTGCGCCGAGAAGCCGAGGAGCGTGAGGCGGAAAAAAAGACGAACTCCGGTGATCTCGGTCAAGTCCCGAAGCCCGTGGTCGCAACGACGGTAAGGGGACTAGAGCCATCATTGGACCAGTCGGCTCCCCCGCCTCGGCCGCAGGAAACCATGCGCGTGCCACCGCCCGATAGGCTCACCTTGGATCAATTCTCAGCCAGCCTAAACACTCAACCTGAAGTTGCCCCGCCTATTGCTGTCAGCAGCAAACGCAATCTCGTCATTGGCGCCGTTGTGCTCGTCGTCTTCGCCACTGTTGCACTTCTCATTTGGTCCTTGAGGGGAAAAAGTACCGGCCAGGATGCTTCAAGCGCGTCGCAGCCCGGTAAGGAAACGGCGCAGATAAGCAACGCGCCAACGCCGCCGGCGGGTATGGTTTACGTTTCCGGCGGGAAATTTATGCTGGGGCGCGACAACGGCGATGTCGGTGAGCGCCCGGCTCATCAGGTGAACGTCAATCAATTCTTCATTGATACATACGAAGTCACTAATGAAGACTTTTTGAAGTTCGTTCAAGCAAAGGGCCAAAGGGATCCGACAACCTGGGCGGGCGGGAATTATCCCGCCGGAGCCTCACGCAAACCAGTGACAGGGGTCATGTGGAATGATGCAACAGGTTATTGCGAGTGGGCAGGAAAACGCCTGCCCGCGGAAGAGGAGTGGGAGTTTGCTGCGCGAGGAACAGATGGCCGAATTTATCCGTGGGGAAATAATTGGCAGCGGGGATCTGCGAACGCAAATAGCGAGAGTACCGGGCTGGCGGATGTAGGTTCTTATAGAGGTATGTCTCCATTTGGCGCATTCGATATGGCGGGTAACGCCTGGGAGTGGACCGCGAGTGATTTCCGAGCGTATCCGGGCGGGCGATTGCCCGCAAACTTGCCCGCCGGAGATTTGAAGGTGATTCGCGGCGGGACGTACGATTCTGGTAAAGATGTTGCGACGACAACGTATCGCACCGGTTGGCCAGCGAATGGCGCACGGACATATGATCAAACGGGATTCCGCTGTGTAAAGGACATCGCTCCATAGTCGTTGGTGTTGGCTTTGAATCGTCATGAAACCTCTCGGCATTGCTAATACTGTGCTAACTCTTTTCTTGCTCTTTGGGTTTGTAACTGTTTCGGTCTTTGGACAGCATGGAACCGGAAGAGAGCCGCCGAATACAAGCCCGCCGTCCAAAACAGCATCGCCAAAACGAAATCCTCCAGCCTCGCGCCAGTCGTCGTGCTCCGCTCAGTCACCGACACAAGCGACAGGGCGCAGACGTGCAGTGAATTTGGGTGGCGGGGTAATCTTGGAGATGCTGGAAATACCAGCCGGAAGTTTCTGCATGGGATCGAACGATGGCAGCAGCGATGAGAAGCCGGTTCATCGGGTAACACTCCGCCAACCGTTCTACATGGGCAAGTACGAAGTAACACAAGCGCAGTGGCGGTCGGTAATGGGAAGCAATCCATCCCTCAACGAAGCTTGCGGCGGCAACTGTCCGGTTGAGCAAGTGTCGTGGGATAAGGCTCAGAACTTCATCAATAAGCTGAACGATAACAATGATGGATTCACGTATCGCTTGCCAACTGAGGCTGAATGGGAGTATGCCTGCCGCGCGGGGACGACGACCGAGTTTGCATTTGGAAATTCGCTCTCGTCAGACCAGGCAAACTTTGACGGGGACTACCCATATGGTGGAGCTGCAAAGGGAGTATCCCGGAGAAAAACAATAGCGGTCGGGAGTTTTGCGCCCAATACTTTTGGGTTGTATGACATGCATGGAAATGTCATGGAGTGGTGCCAGGATTGGTATCATCCGAGCTATCACGGAGCGCCGAGTGACGGCAGCGCGTGGTTGAGCGGTGGGGATCAGAAGCAACGCGTGGCGCGTGGCGGTTCGATGTATGGCGATGGCTCAGTCTTGCGCTCGGCCTCTCGCAACGCCGAATTCACGGCAGTCATCAAACTTTCAACGACACAGGAACAAAGCCTTATCACCGATTGCGACTTAAATTGCGATGGCGTCGGGTTTCGGGTTGTAGCGGTTGTGCGGACCCAGTGAGAGTTACCAGTGCCGCGCCGGACACATTAGAGCTGAAGACCTGCAAGTGGAGCGGAGGAGGTGTTCCGATGATTATGATAGTCCTTAGAACCGCGGCGGTACTCATCGCCCTGTTCTCATTAATGAATGCTGCGTTCAATCGTGACCTGGCAGCTTTTGCATTTGTACATGGACTCTGCGCTCTGCTCGGCGCGATAGTCGCGTTTTTGCTCGCGAAGTTTCTCAACCGCTCGATTGCGGGCTGGGTGGTTTGCACGATTTTCTTCGTGTTCTTGACGCTGATAATTCTCGCGTTCATGCCGACGTCCAAGCCGGCCAACATGTCCGAAACGATTGGACGGCTGAAAAAGATAGTTGCAGCGGAGCCGGCGAACAGCGCCGCTCGTTATCACTTAGGAGCGGCGTACTTAAGCGTTGATGACGAGGCCGCGGCGACAGAGCAATACGAATCGCTGAAGAGCCTGGCATCGAAATACGCTGAAAAGCTTCTGAACAAGATTTACCGGCATCAGGCAAATCGACCATGAACGAGAATATGAAAGAGAGCGACAGCGTGACACTTACGGCCTTCCGTTGTCTTAGTTCTCTTAATAACTGCGGTGTTTTCGCTACTTCACAACAAGCTTCAGTTTCCGTGAATGGCAAGAAATGCCTCTTATGACAAAGGATATAACGTTGCCTCGTTCTACGGTCGCATTGACGATTCTACTTTTGGTATGCAGCTCAGGAGTGGTGTTGGGCCAGGGTGGGACGGGTAGAGAACCGACTGCGCCGCCGCCGAAGAAAAGCACAACTCCGGCGCGAACGAGTCGGCCCAGCAGCCGACCGCTGCCGCGCACTCGAACAAATCAGGCGGGAATTGAATTTGTGCTGATTCCTTCGGGCAACTTCATGATGGGTTCGATCAATGGTGAAGCGAGTGAGAAGCCGGTGCATCGAGTAAAGATCGGCCAGCCCTTCTATATGGGAAAGTATGAAGTGACGCAAGGGCAGTGGCTGGCGGTCATGGGAACAACAATCCGCCAACAACGAGACAAAACGGGCGGCATGTTCATCTCTGACGAGATTGACGGCGTGGGCGACAATTATCCGATATTTTTTGTGAGTTGGGAAGAAGCTACGAACTTCGTACAACGGCTGAACGCGTTGAATGACGGTTATCTGTACCGCTTGCCGACGGAAGCAGAATGGGAGTATGCGTGCCGCGCTGGATCGACGGGTGACTACTATGCCGACACGGTAAACGCCATCGGCTGGTCCGTAGAGAACTCGGGAAACAGGACACACGTTGTTGGTGGAAAGCAGCCAAATGCTTTCGGCCTTTATGACATGTCTGGCAACGTGTCGGAGTGGTGCCAGGACGTTTATCATACGAACTATGATGGCGCCCCACCGAACGGTTCAGCATGGGTCAGTGGAGGAGTGTCACAAAAACGGGTGTTGCGCGGCGGTGGGTGGTTCGACCGTGCCGTGTATTTGCGGTCAGCGGATCGCTTCAAAGACTCTTCAGACTACCGCGAGGGCGGCATCGGCTTTCGTGTTGTAGCCACGGCGCGGACTCAGTAGCCTTGGGACAGAAAGTCTCCAATCATGAAGAATTACATCACGACAACTGCGCTCTCATTTCTGTTGCTGATCCTCGGGCCGGCTGTCGGGACCGCCTTGGCGCAACCTGGCAATGGAAGAGAGCCGCCGAAGCCGACTCTGCCGGTGCTTCACCGCACCGCTCCGCCAAACAAGCGGGCGAGCTCCGGCATCAAAGGCAGCACGGGCCCTACGCTTGGTCAGCAAGTGGACGAGGCCATTGAAAAAGGAACCAGGGCGTTAGACGCAAAAAACTATACTGAGGCGGAAGCACAGTATCGGCATGCTCTACTTTTAGATCCCAAAAAACAGATCGGATATTACGGTCTGGGGTGTGTGTTCTACTACCAGGCTCGTTACGACGAGGCCATCACGGCTTACAAGGAGGCAGTTGAGCTTAAGCCTGATCATACGAACTCCCACTATGCCCTGGGTCTTTCTTACGAGCAGAAGGGTCGCTGGGCGGAGTCAATCGAGGAATTCAAGGCGGCGATTCGTCTAAAACCGGATTACGCCGAAGCCTACAACGGCCTCGGTGACGTCTACGATGAGCAGGAACACTATACTGAGGCAATCCCGGCGTACAAAAAGGCAATAGAACTCGATCCCAGGAATGCGTCATGGTATGGCAAGTTAGGCGATGCGTACTACGGNNACTATTCGGAAGCAATTGAAGTATACAAGAAGGCAATCGAACTCGATCCTAAACCAGCAGAAACCCACTACGACTTGGGACTGGCCTACCTAAAGACCAACAACAAAACTAGCGCAATGGAGCAATACGAGGCGCTGAAGAATATGAAATCAGATTATGCGGACGAGCTCTTGAGTGAGATAAACAAGCATTGAAAGTGCCCTCTGCGTACGCAGACTATTAACGGCATTGGCTTTCGTGTTGTACAGCTGGCCTCAAATTTCACATAGCTGTAACATGACCCGTGGCACAATCACCAAATGATTTCTTACGGTCATCACCGTTACCCCGGCCGCCTCTTTGTTGTTGAAGGCACTGACGGCAGTGGCAAGTCGACTCAACTCGCCCTGCTTTACCAGTGGCTGAAGGCCGAAGGCTATCCAGTCTTCTTTTCAGAGTGGAACTCTTCACCGCTGGTGAAGGATACAACCAGGCGCGCAAAGAGGCGCCGCCTGTTTACCCCGACAACTTTCTCGCTGCTGCACGCAACTGACTTTGCCGATCGCACGGAACGCAACATCATTCCGCCGCTGAAGGCCGGTGCCATTGTGCTCGCGGACCGCTACATCTACACCGCGTTCGCGCGCGACGTGGCGCGGGGTTGCGATCGCGCCTGGGTGCGCGAGGTCTACAAGTTTGCCGTCAAGCCCACCGTTGCCTTCTTTTTTCGCGCGCCCCTCGATGTGGCAATCGATCGCATTGCTTCAGCCCGACCGAGCTTGAAATACTACGAGGCCGGCATGGATATGGACTGGTCCGATGACGAAGAAGACAGCTTTAAGATCTTTCAGGGCAAAATCCTCGACGAGTATGACCACATGGTCAACGAGTTCGGCCTGACGGTGATTGACGGTACTCAGGCGATTCGCACCCAGCAACGCCAGATGCGCGAGATCGTCGGCCGCTATCTAAAAGAAAAACTCAAAGAGAAAGTGGTGCTGCCAAAATGAAAGAGATGAAGTTCTACGGCACCGCGCTACCCGGTCTTGAGATCGAACCTTACAGCGGCAAACTAATTGTGATCGAAGGCACTGATGGTGTGGGTCGCTCGACCCACGTCGCCCTCTTGCGCACCTGGTTGGAATCCAGCGGTCACGCAGTGCTCGATACCGGCATGACGCGTTCCGTGTTGGCCGGCCGCGGAATCAAGGACGCCCGCGAAGGCCACACGCTGGGGCGTCTGACCATGCAGCTCTATTACGCGACAGATTTTGCCGACCGGCTGGAAAACCAGATGCTGCCCGCACTGCGAGCGGGCTTTGTCGTGCTGACTGATCGTTACATCTATTCGGCCATTGCGCGCGCCGTCGTCCGGGGCGCCGACCCGGAATGGGTGCGGGCGATTTACGGCATGGCTCTGGTTCCCGACGCGGTTTTCTACCTGCGCCTGCGTTCGACAGAAGAGTTGGCCGGACGCGTGCTGGCCTCGGGCCGTGGTTTTGATTACTGGGAATCGGGCATGGATCTCGGGCTGGGAAATGATTACTACGACAGCTTCATTGCTTATCAAAAGTTACTGCTGCGCGAGTTCGATCGCATGAAGGGCGAGTATGGCTTTCACGAGATCGATGCGTCTCGTCCCGTCAGGAGAGTCGCTGCTGCACTGCGCCGGTCAGTGGCGCGCGTGATCGACAATGAACCCGCGAGCACCCCGGGCCCTAAAGCTGAATCGCCGGAAAAGATGAGGACCGACGAGAACCAGACCATCAAGCAAGTCGCCAAGGCCGACTCCCAGGAAAAAGCAAAGACCGGCAGTAGCCCGACCGTGAGGGAGGGCTCCAAGGCCGACTCCCAGGAAAAAGCAAAGACCGTATGAAAGTCGCCGCGATCGATGTCGGGTCAAATTCGATCAAGCTGGTCGTGGTTGACGCGGCCGCGAGCGACTCGTTCGCGGTGCTCGCCCGGGAAAAAGAGACCGTGCGCCTCGGTCACAACACTCTGCGGCGCGGACATCTCTCAGCCGCGACGATTGAACGCGCCGCCGACTGCATCAAGCGCTTTCGTTCAATTGCGGAAGCACGTGGCGCCGAACGCATGTTTGCGGTGGCAACTGCGTCGGTGCGCGAAGCTCGGAACTCAGCTCAATTCATCAAAGAGATCGAGCGGCGCACCGGCGTCCGCACCTCGATTCTCTCGTCAATAGAAGAGGCGCGCCTGATCGGGATCGCCGCTTCGCACGGCTGCGCCACGCGCGGCGCTACGATTATTAATGTTGATATCGGGGGCGGATCGACTGAGATATCGCTTATGCGAGACGGGGCACCCGCCGCCCTTTTTTCCGTCAAGCTGGGCGCGGTGGGATTGACTGAACGGTACCTCACGAGCGATCCGATTAAGCCGAAAGAGCTGCGTCCGTTAGTGCAAGAAGTCCGGGCCGCGCTGGAACGCCCGAGCCGTGAACTGCGTGGCGCGCGTTGGCAACAAGCGACCGGGACTTCGGGCACAATCATCTCGATCGGCGAGGCGTTAAGACTACGGGCCAGCGAAGAAGAACGGAAAGCACAGGGCGCGCAGCCGGCCGGCGAGGAAATCGCGCTGAGCAAACTGGCGCGGTTCAACTCTCGGATGGCCGAGTTGACTGTCTCTGAACGACTGGCCATACCAGGCATCAGCGCTCAGCGCTCTGAGATTATCGTTGCCGGCGGACAGATACTGGAAGGCGCAATGCGCGCGCTGGGCATCAACGTCCTGCGCACTTGCGGCTGGGCTTTGCGCGAAGGAGTGTTGATTGATCGCTTGCGCGAGATCGAAGCTGAGTCGCGCCCTCCCGTCCCCGACATCGCCGATCACCGGCTGCGCGGAGTTCATGCTGTCGGCCGCCGCTTCGGTTATGAAGAAGCGCACGCGCGGCGGGTCGCCCAACTGGCCGAACGGATCTTCGATCAACTGGTTCAAAGCGAAGCGCCCGCCAAGCTCACCCGCCATCATCGGACCTTGCTCTCGGCGGCCGCATTGCTGCACGACGTCGGTTATCACATCGCGCACGAGTCTCATCACAAGCATGCGCTTTATCTGATCAAAAACTCAGAATTGACTGGATTTTCGGAAGCCGAGCGCGACGTGATCGCGAACGCCGCGCGCTATCATCGCGGGCCCGCGCCCAAAGAACGACATCTTGACTATGCCGCGCTCAACGAAGCCGATCAGGAAACGGTTTTCGCGCTGGCGGCTATTTTGCGAATCGCCGACGCCATGGATCGTAGCCATGATAATCGCGTCAACGACGTGCGTTGTGTTCGCGATGGCCAACTAGTGCATATTCAATTGAGCAGCTCTGCCAACTGTGACCGCGAGATCTTGGCGGCCGAACAAAAAGGCGAGATGTTCGAAGCGGTCTTCGACTGCAAACTCTCTTTCAGCCGGCGCGCTGCCTTGAAACGCGCTTGATTTCGGGTTCAGCCGTTCAGGGTAGCGATTAGGCAACAGACTAAAAGGCGCGTCTGGTCAAGTTGGTTGAAACGTGCGTGGTTTCTTCCCCTGGGAGGGGTTAGGGGAGGGTGCAAAGGTTGACGCCGACAAGTCCCTTTCTCATCAGATCGTGGCCAAAGAAAAACCGATCGCCAATTTGAATTGCCATGATGTTGCCGGCCAGGCAATTCAGGTCGTGCTGGGCGCGCGCATGGAAAAGATGTGTGCCCTGCGCGATCATGCGCTCAACTGGGACGATCCGGAGGGTGTCCACGACATGCGAGTGGCCTCGCGACGCTTACGCAGCGCGCTCAGCGACTTCAAACCTTATCTGCGCAAACGGAGCATGCCGCTCAAGGGGCTAAAGGCGATCGCGAAAAGCCTCGGCGCGGTGCGTGATGAAGATGTCGTCCTTGCGGCGCTGGAAGTACTCCGGGCGAAAGCCGACAAGGAAGTCGCTAAAGGAATCGGGGCGATTGTCGCAGAGCACCAGCGCCGGCGCGTGCAGGCACGCTCCGTACTCAAACACACAATCAGGTCGTCCGCGATCGCTGAATTCCGCGACGACTTTCGGACGAGACTCCGAACAGCGACAAACATTCCAGACTCAGCCGGAGAAAAAGACGCTAATCAAGTCCTGACTTTCAGTCAGGCCGGAACGAGAATCATCGGCGATCGCCTGAAGCAACTTAGCGACGCAGGTGATGCCGTCTATCATCCGCTACAGACGAAACGGCTGCACAAGTTGCGCATCCTGGCAAAGAGACTGCGTTACGCGGTCGAACTTTTCGCCCCGTGTTGGGGCGACGAATTCAAGAAATCCGCGGCAGAGATCGCGTATTTTCAAACTTCTCTGGGCGAACTACACGACTGCGACATCTGGATCACCAACCTTGGTGCTCGTCTTAAGAAGGAGACCGGCGCCGGTCTCGATCATCGCCAGACCAATGAAGCGGCGGTCTGGCTGTTGCGCCACTTCGCCGGCGAACGCACAAAGCATTATTGCCACGCCCTGGCGCGCTGGCAAAAGTGGCAGACCGAAGGGTTTCTGGATCGTCTCAAAGCAATGATCGACGCTGACTTCAGACCAGGGGCCGAGCTACCCAAAAGCAAAGGCGCCGCGGAAGAATTAACCACCAGTTAAGCTCAACGTAACCGCGGCGTAACGTCGCCGCCCCACAATCCCAACTCAAACCACAAGTACGGTTCGGTGTGCCCCTCGTGTTCCAAACGGCCTGCATAATTGAAAGGACCCAGGATCCATGACCCTATTACAAATTGAAGACGCTCTGAGTGATGAAGAGGAACTCGCGCAACAAAATGGTCTGACCGTGAAGTGCAGTTGGTGTGGAGAGATAATTCAGTTAGACGGCAAAGAACTGACGCTGGCGATGTGTCAGGTTTGTTATGAGCGAATGCTGGCGGAGTTTTTGCGGGCGCAGCAGATGAATCAGCCTTCCAGTCACGCCAGTGATCGGTGACGCAAAATTCGTCATGTTGCTCGACGCCGACGACCCGCGCGGGTGAGATTCCCCTAGTCGTACCGGTAGGCTGCGACAAGGTTGTTCGTTCCATCAAACGCTTGCACCAGCAAACCGGTCTTTCGCTGGCGACTTCTCAGAGTGATAGTTCTTGCTTTTATCGAGCCCTCTTCGGCATCGAAAGTCTTGTAGGGCCGGCCGCCTAAGTAAACGTCCAGTCGAGAGATGTTCTGTCCTTTCTTCCCGGACCGAACCTTCGATCGCGCGCTTACGACCACGCCTCTGGAACCTTCTTTCCGCCGCAGGGGTTTCACTGAAATTGAGTAAATTGGCTTCTTCTCCAGGATTCGGGCGGCCATCCTCATCAGATCATTATTCCCCTTCAGCAAATCTCGCCTCGTCATATGATG
The DNA here is from genome assembly GCA_003168335.1 of Blastocatellia bacterium. Lineage (GTDB taxonomy): Bacteria > Acidobacteriota > Blastocatellia > Pyrinomonadales > Pyrinomonadaceae > UBA11740. Next base: position 453,658 of record PMSM01000006.1, read on the forward strand.
GAGGTGGTCGGGAGTGATTCCTAATTCTTCCAGCGGCCTTCCCGACCGGTGGCCAACACGAATGCTCCGGCGAACGGCGACCAGCAGGTCAGCGTCTTTGGGCAACGGCTTAAATGGCGAATTGGGTCCACTGCGAACCGCGTTCATCAAGTCTTCGTACCACCACACATTCGCGCCGCCGGCCCCGGTGTTGTTGCTGGTGCCGAGAATCTCACCAACCTCGTTGTCCTGGAAACCGGCCGCGAATATGTCAGTAGTGCTATAGGACAGCGCATCGGTTATCAGTATCACCGGCCCGTGGTACACCTGGCCGATGTCATTACAAGATTCCTCGGAGTTAAGCGGAAACCCGCTGGAGTAGACGGCGCCGGTAACCACAGATTCGGCGATCGATTCAACCCAGCGGGAAAGGTCCCATCGCTTTGGCGCCAGCCGGCAAATCTCGAGATTCAGAGGGGTGTTGATGAACTCGAAGAGCTCGGGTTTTATGCGGCGCGGTGTAAACAACTGAAGGAGCCGCTCGCCTGCTCTGATCTTGCCCCCGCCGTTGCCTCGCACGTCGATAATCAGACCTTCCTGGGGAAATTCGGCGGCCTGGATTACGCGTCTAAACTCCTTGACGAATTCGTCCGGGTCATCTACATCAAAGCTAAACAAGCGAATGTAACCGAGGTCTCGCCCGCCTACCTTGCGGATTTCGGCATAAAATATATCCTCGAAGCGCTTGCGCACGCGCACATCGAGGGGAGCATACAACTTTCTCTTTAGTTGATTGATCTTGGATTTCTTGATGTCGATCGCGGCCCTTTTCTTGATGGTTGACTTTGCCGCCAACCGTGGTGCCGCGCCCGTCATGTATACCAACCACTCCTGGGTGAGGGTCAGGATCTTTCCGTTCTTAGCCCGGTAAGTAATGGTCACCCAAGCTTCATCCGGGGGCAGTGACGTGTCCAGCGGTCTGATCGTCAGGTTATCGAGTCCCCGTGCAAATCTCGCTTCGAGGTTACTCCCGGACTGCATCTCACCGTTGATCTCGATTACTCTATCGATGGGCACGCCATTCCAGTAGAGGACCTCAACGCCGGGTTCGAAACAAACCACCTCGGGCCCGGGGTTCGGTGCGCATTGAATGTGCTCGGCCACCACCCGCGAGACCAGGAGTTTCTCAGTCCTTTCGCCGCTGCTGGTGGTGTCAAAGTACTGTTCGACGAGAAACGGAAGAAAGGCCACTTGATCCTTGAAGGGTGTGGGTAGCAGATACATGGTGTGAAGATCGCGAGATGAAGCAAAAATCTCCAGCATCCTTTTGTGGAACTGCATTCCACTTTGAAGTTCGCCTTCCTCACTCTCCATGAGGCGAAACTTGAGCAGCTTAAGCCGCTGGATCGGATCAATAGCGTGCATCGCGCGCTTGAGCGGGAGATGCACGTAATTCATCTCGAGCAATAGGAGCGCCTGGTCCACTATTCGCAGACGATCCCGCTTCGATAATCTGCACTTCGGATCGATGGATTTGAGAAACTTCGAGAGCGGCATCGTCTTGACCGTGCCCTCGACCTTCTTGAGCATGGCTCTGGCGCCAATTTCTTTCTCAGCCATAAACAGACCTCCTGCAAAGCGACGACATCTGCCAGGGATTTAACCGTGCACACGGGTGCTGACAACGGTCGCCAGGCACACCAACTCTTCCCAGGCGGAGCGATTAGGTTCGTGCAGTCGACGCGAGACTTGCGCGCAACACGTGGTCACGTAAATGCGAGACCCGAGCGCACGGTTTGGTATCGACGATTCGCTCAGCGCCGGCATCTTTCAGCAAACAATACCGGCCCCTGCGTCGCTATCGCGGTCGATCGCGGCCCACCGACAGACGCTAACATTCGCCAGGACGCAATAGAGCTTGGGGATGTCTTACGCTCTTATCGTTTCTTGCCGCTTTTTTTCTTAGGCTTGGAAGCAGTTTTCTTGGCAACCTTTTTGGTGGCTGTCCGCTTACCGCCACCTACGCCGCCGCCACCCGGGCCGCCCTGGGTGCCGCCGTCAAACAGCAGGGTCGGCGGTAATTGGTTACCGTCGTAGTTAGAGATCTGAGTGTAGGGCATCATAGTTGTTTTCTCCTCTGTGGATTGACTTCATTTACTGCTTCAGGATTTCTGCGATTTGATTGCGATAGTTCTGAATATCTGGTCTGCGCAAGTAGCTTTCGTAGGCTTCCTTGCCCCATTTCTGCTCGAGACCCGCACACAAGCTATCAGCCTGTGACGCATAGTCCCGCGCCGCGGATTTGTTTGCGGCTAATTCGCTCGCGCGCGCGGCGATGAGTAAAGCGCGCCATTGTGAGTCCTGCTGTCCGGATTGCGCAAGCATTTTTTGCGCCTCCAGGGCGTTTTCCAAAGCCCCCTTCGAATCGTTTGCGATCAGTAGAACTTCGGCGAGCGCCAGCAGCCCGCTGGAGATCTGTTGTGGTGCGTTCACTTTTTTCGCCATGGCCACGGCCTCTTCGCACAACTTTCTGCCCACTTGAGGCGGGCCCGAAAAGGCTTCCGCACGACCTATACAGTACTTGGCTTGAAGCGTCACGTCCGGAAACTGCGAAGCCGACACGTCCAGAGCGAGTTGAGCATTCTTTTTCGCCTCGGAGTAGTTACGCTCGCTCAAAGCCATCTGCGCCCGGGTCAGGTGTACCCAGGCCAGCGCTGCCTTGTAGTTCGCCCCAGGTTGGTTGGCGATCTCAAAAGCCTTATCGAGCGCTGCGCGCGCCTCCGGGTACTTCCCCAACTGCCAGAGAAAGTTGCCGCGATTCATGTGATCAAAACCGAGCCCAACTTTCGCCCCTCGGGCCTCATCAATTTTGACCTTCTCGTCCAGATGAGAAAGCGCCTCGGGATACATTTCCTGGCCCAGGCCTCGCAGCAGAGCAAGGTTCATGTGTGACTCCCCCAAGCCCTGCTGGTCGCCCGAGTCTCTGGACAGTTGGAGTTGCTCCTCGAAGATCTTGAGCGCGGTCTCCTCCTCGCCTTTGTCCTGATAGGCGCGTCCCAGCGCGGTCAAGGCAATCGACGCTTCTTTGCGATAGCCTCCGGGTTTGTAGAAGTTCAGTGCTTCCTGAAGCTGAGAAATAGCTTCGTCGTTGTTACCCAGCTGTTGGTTTAGCCTCCCCAGAGACAAAATCGCCTTCACCTCGCTGCTCCGGGATTTATCCTGCCGAGCCAGATCGAGCGCCTGTCGGAAGTACTTGCCGGATTCGTCAAAGTCTCCTCGACTCATCAGTGCCAAACCAAGATCGATCAAGCCCTGAGTGGCAATGTTCTTGATGTTGGCGCTCTGCGCCACGCGTATCGCCTCGGCCGCCAACTCCTTGGCCCGGTCGATGTTTCCTTCATCGCGCGCGACGAGGCTCAATTGCAACTGGGTTCTCACCAGCTGGTACTTGTTGTCGACATTTTTCAATATCTCAAGCACTTGTTCCAACTGGGCGCTGGCTTCGGGCAGTTTCCCGGTACGGGCGAGCAGCGCGCCACGCTGAAAGAGCACTTCAACCCGTCCCTCATCATTGGACATCGTCTGATAGAGCTTTTCGGCTTCTTTGAATGCGACTTCTGCATTAGCCGAATCCTGCCGGCGACTGTAGAGGACTGCCAGGCGCAGAAATCCTGCCGGCGATTGCGGGTCGCGTTTGATTGCTTCCAGGTAGGACTCTATCGCTTTGTCCAGGTTCTCGTTCTTTTCATACGCGCGACCGAGGTCAACATAAGCGTTCGCCTTTTCGCTGTTCGGCGCCTGATCGAGGATCTTTTGATAGTAACCAACAGCGGCGGCAAAATCCCTTCTTACTGTGGCAGCGGCAGCGTCCAGATATGCGGCGTCAGCGCTCGCCAACGCGGACCGATCGGGCGCCAGCGACAGGCCGCGCAGCAGCTCCTCCTGGGCCTTTTCCGTACTGTTTATTTCAAGGTACGTCTCGGCCAGCCGAGCGTGTGAGAGCGCGTACCGATCATCTAATTCAATTGAGCGCTCCAGCCTCTTGCTGGCCTGATAGTAGGTGCCCGAGCGCATTGCGACTAAGCCCTGATCGTACCAGGTCCTGGCTTCCGGTGAGGGCTGGTGCAAAGACGGATGCCAGATACGCAGAGCTAACAGAATTCCCACGATCAAAAGGGGCACGATGAAAGCACCCACCTTAATCGGTTTTCGTTTCCAGGCTCGGGTTACGGCGGCAGTCACCATTGATGAACGAGGCGGGATAGTCAGCAGCCCGCTGCCGACGGAAAGCGATGCTTGCAGCTTGCGAAGATCATCGAGCATCGCGTTAGCTGATTGATAACGCGCGTCGACGTCTTTGGCCATCGCTTTGAGGATTATTTCTTCCAGCCCCGGCGGGATGGCCGGACTGATCTGCGAAGGCCTGGGCGGTTCGACATGAAGCACTTGAGAAGAAATTTCAATCTTGCTGTTTCCGAAGAAGGCAGGTTTGCCGGTCGCGGATTCATAAAGCGTTACGCCCAGCGAGAACACGTCGCTGCGAGCATCGATGTTGCCTGCCCTTAACTGCTCAGGAGACATATATCCAACCGTGCCCACGATCTGTCCGTGCTCAGTGAGTTGGGTCTCTGTCTTCGCCTCCTTATCTATGGCGCCCTCGCTCTGGAGCTGTTTAGCTAACCCGAAGTCGAGGATCTTGACCTGACCACGTGGAGTAATGATCACGTTCTGGGGTTTGATATCGCGGTGAACGATACCGTGAGAATGTGCTTCGGCCAGCGCTTCCGCCGCTTGTATTCCAATATGGACGACTTCCGCGGGAGCCAGCGGATTGTTCCGGACCTTGTCCCACAGCGTTTCGCCCTCGATGTACTGCATTACGATGAAGGGATCAGCCCCATCTTCATTCACTTCATGAATGGTGCAAATGTTCGGGTGATCGAGAGTGGCCGCGGCCTTCGCCTCGCGGATCAATCTCTTTCTGGCGTGGCTATCCTCGATCGATTTAGCCGGCAGGATCTTGATTGCTACTTTGCGCTCGAGCCTTGTGTCCTGGGCCAGAAACACTTCGCCCATGCCGCCCGCCCCGAGCTTTTTGATAATTTGGTAATGAGAGAGCTGTTGTGAAACCAAACCGGGCCACCTCGCAGCATCAAAGGCATTAAGGAAAGGCTAGTTTACGGCCTCGGGGTTTTGGGTGATAGACACCTTGAGGTTTGTCACTATGTTGGCCACGCCCGTTTTGCTGTGAGTTCTACTCTGAAGCACAACAATTGTCAATGAGAGTCTCTTGGCGGTTTCTGAGCTTCGCTGGTGTTGGACCACCGACCTTGTTTGGTTTTCTCCATAGCAAAAAACCTGACTGAAGACGGTACTCTTAACGTCCGCTGTCCCAACCGGGAGACTCGTCTTGTTTGAGCTATGACAGACTAGGTTGAGCCGTACAGATCGTCGATCAGCTTCCCGTATCGCGCATCAATGACGTTGCGTTTTACTTTCAGGGTGGGCGTGAGTTCGCCGCTATCGATCGAAAACTCTTCCGGCAACAACGCCACGCGCCGGACGCGCTCATAGTCGGCCAGGTGTGCGGTAATTGTCGTCACGTCGCGCTGGATCATTTTAACCACGCTGGTTTGCGTGCTCAACTCGGCATGGGTCCCCGCAACCGCCTCTCCCACCAAACGCATGGAACTCTTCACCGCTTCCCAATCAGGAACAATCAGGGCGACCGGATATTTGCGACTGGCACCGACGACTACCACCTGACTAATGAACTCGCTCTGTTTCAAAAGGCTTTCGATCAGTTGTGGGGCAATGTACTTGCCGTTCGAGAGCTTGAAAAGATCTTTCTTGCGATCGGTCAAGAACAAGTGGCCGGCTTCATCTATATAGCCGACGTCGCCCGTGGCGAACCAGCCGTCATGCATCACGGCCAGCGTGGATTCCGGATGGCCGTAGTAGCCGCGCATCACGTTCGGTCCCCGCACCAGCATCTCACCGTCCGCGGCGATGACCACCTCAATTCCGGCGAATGCTTTGCCGATCGAGCCTACGCGATTGTCGTCGGGACGATTCGCCGAAACGACGCAGGTTTCGGTCATGCCATAGCCCTGCAGGATATTGATGCCCGCGCCCAGAAACGAATACGAAAGGGTCGGCGAAAGCGGCGCGCCGCCGGAGACAAAGTAGCGCAGACGCCCCCCGATCCCTTCGCGCCATTTGGTAAACACCAGCCGATCCGCGACCGCCTGGCGCAACTGGAGCGAAACCGGTATGTGTTGTCCTTTGTCTTTCAATTCAGCGTAACGCTGTCCGATCGCCAGCGAGCGCGCGAAGATCTTGCTTTTCAAGCCGCCGGCCGACATGCCTTTCTTGATAATGCGGTGATAGACCTTTTCGAACAGCCGCGGCACGGCGGTCATGATCGTGGGGCGCACCTCGCGCAGGTATTCGCCGACCTGCTCAAACGACGCCGCGTAATTGACCGACACGCCGACATAGCAGAAGACATAAAAAACTGTGCGTTCGAAGATGTGCGACAACGGCAACACTGACAGCGAAACATCATTCGGCGAGATCGGCAGTCCGCTGCTGATCGAAAGCACGTTGGAGATGAAGTTGTCGTGCGTGAGCATGACGCCCTTGGGCTCGCCGGTTGTGCCGGAGGTGTAAATGATCGTCGCCACGTCGTCACCACGGCCCCGAGCAATCAACTTATCAAAGGCCTCGGCATCATCGTGCTCGATCGCCGCGCCCCGCGCCTCAAGGCTCTCGAGGGCGGTGGCCCCGTCAAGACCACGGGCCGCCTCAGGATCGAAGACGACCACGTGCTCAAGGTGCCGCACGCCAGCAAATCCCTGGCGCGCATGCTTGAGCACCCGGCCGCCGGAAATCAAGAGGGCGCGCGTGCCTGAGTCTTCCAGGATGAATTGAATCTGATCGATTGATTGAGTTGTGTAAATTGGAACAGTGACGGCGCCGACGCTGAGGATGGCGAGATCCGCGATGGACCATTCGGGTCGATTCTCGGAAATCAGCGCCACCCGATCTTGGGATCGAATGCCCAGGTCTGCCAAACCAAGCGCGATGTGGCGCACGCGCCGGACGAACTCTGAGGCTGAGATGCGCACCCACTGGTCATGGCGCTTCTCGCTGACCGCGTCCGGCTTGTCATGCCGGGCAATGGCCTGCAGACAGACTCCCGCCAGGGTTGACGGAATGCTCGATTGTTCTTGGCCGGGTGAGACCTTGGCGGCTGCTGCCGAAGACACTGGAAAACGATCTCCTTCGATGGGCCAGGGCTACAGTTCTAAGTTACCAGATCGGAAAAGAGCAGGGGACAGACTACATCCTCCCACTGGAAAGATACAACCAAACGGGCGCTGCTTTCATGAGAAACCACAGGAAATTCAGACTGTTTTTGCGGCGGCAAGCGCCGGGGGCTCGGCTGCGGCAGGCTCCAGCTCAGTGTCACGAGACAGGTGCCGGCGACGGGGGCCGCGTCGATGAGAGCCTTGATCCACGCGACTGTCCTGGGTGGCCAATGCGGCCAGAATCAAAAACAGCAAAGCGTTCGAGGTGGTATGGAGAGTGAAATCGAAAAAGCTGTGGATGAGCACCGCAAAGCAACCGGCGAGCGCTCCAGTGGCTACGCCACGTCTGAACTTGTCGTCCGTTTCGCGGCGCGTGAAGCCTTTGCCAAAGAGAATTATTAAGAAAGCAAGTCCGAGGATCCCACCCAGGATGCCCCCGTCGGCCAGCGTTTGCAGATAGTCGTTGTGTGCCTGCTCAAGACGATAGAACCCGTTCCGTGAGTCGTAACGCGTATAGATTACGCTGAATGAACCAAGCCCGGATCCGACTATCGGATAGGCCTTGATCACGTCGAGCGTAACGCTCCAAAAATGCGCGCGACCGGTGGTGGGATCGTCGGCATTGACGGTGCCGAGTAAACGACTGAAGACACCAGAGCCGCCGGCGGCGATCGTCCCTCCGATCAGAACGGCGATCAGTCCAAAAGCCAATCCGGCACGCAGCAATACGGACCGTATACGTGCGGCCCGTGGCCGGCGTTCGCCATGCCGCAAGCTCGGGCCGGCGACCACAACCACAAACAGAATCTCAGCCGCAAGACTAATAATTCCGCCCCTCGAATTTGTCATAATCAGGGCCACGCCCATCATCATGGCGGCAAACGCGTAAAGCGGACGCTTGTAACTTTCGATAGCTCCTGAGAACAGCAAGCCGAGCGGCAGCGCGATTGCCAACTCCATGTAGCCGGCAAAGTGATGGCGATTGATGAACGGACCAAAGGCCGTGCTCTGGGTCAACTGGCGAAACCAGTAGACCCGCGTGCCGTCGCTGGTAAACGACTGCGTCAGACCGAACATCGCCAACAGGAAACCGAAGATCGTAATGGTTCTGACAATTGTGCGCAGCCGGCGCGGCGTATCGCTGAAAATTAGAGTCGCCACAAAGTAGATGAGGAGGGCGGTCATCTGTACCAGGACCAGGCGGGTCGCATAAGGATCCAGCGATAACGTTCGGGCTGGAGACAACGGCAGACCGGCATTGTCGGCGGCGCGCAGTGGCAACAGTTGAATCAGGCCGAGCACAATCATTCCCAGCAACGGCCACTGCAATGCATTACGACTCAGCCGCACCGAACGCAGTACCAACCCGTCAACGCACCAGAAACAAATCATGCCGGCAGCGCTCAAGGCAAAAGCCGCCAGCGCCCAGTAGTGCACTGTGCCGTAGGCAAGGGTAGTCAGCACCACCGCGACGCAGATCGTCAGAAAGGCCAGGCGATTGGCGAGCGTGTGGCGGAACTTGGTTTGCTCAGGTGTCGCGAGCCTAACGCTTGCTGCTTCCAGCGTTTTTTCGATCGGGACCACCGATACGTTGAAGGTTGAAGTCGTCATACCAGACGGTGCCATAGATTGGACAGATCTGCCCCTCGCCAGGACAAGGAGCCCGATAAAATCCAACGGTTATTCCATCGTGTTTTGGGTTCGCAGTGAAATCGAGAGAAATCTTTTGCCAGTCATTCGTTCCGGGTGGCAAAGGGTTTGACGCCACCAACGTGGCGTGATCAACGGCGTCGAAAACCGCCAGAATTGGAGTACTGGCGCTGATTAGATCTGCCGTGCGGACGTAGCATTCGAATCGATACCGGACTCCCGGCTCGACGGTCACGGTCTGCGAAACGTGGATGTTATCGAGGGTCCTCGGGGCCCTGAGGACAATTCGCAAACTCCTTTGGCCACTGTGCGGATGCGAGTCGATGGCAACCTGCGCCGACGCCCGCGAATCGATTACCCAATCAAAAGTACTGGCGTTCGCGAGCTTGAGATCGCTTTCGAATCCTCCATTCCAGAATTGTTCCGGCTGCGGCAGGTTTGCGTCCGGCTCCATTTCGCGGATCAGCGCGAGCGCATAGTGAAACTGCTTCGCCTCTATCAAGGACCGCCGCATCTCGTTAGCGAGTTCGATCTGCCGGCTGCGATCTGCCGGATTGGTAGTGCTCCAAATTCGCATTCCGTCATCAAATTTCTTCCCAGCCACCAGATAGATTGCCAGCTGCATGCGAGCGGCCGGCGAGACACAAGCGACTTTGGCAATTTCGTTTACGTCTCCATCAAAGACGTTCATGGCCAAATCAAACACCTGGGAGCGCATGAGATTGTCGGCTTCAGCCGCGTGCCCAAGCTGCTCGAAAGCTTCGCCCAGTTTTCCTTCACGCAGGAGCAAATTACCAAGATGCCAGCGCGGATGAGAGTAAGCCGGGGCCAACTCGACTGCGCGGCGCAACGCCTTCTCTCCACTCTCTCTGTCACCCGAGGCTTCGAGAGCCCGCCCGAGTTCCATCCAATAGCGATAGTCGTTGGGAGAGAGGGTTACGGCCAACTGGTATTCGCGCACGGCATCGGCCATGTTCTCTGCGCTAAAAACTTTCTCTTCGAGTGACCCGAGCCTCCAGTGCGTAAGCGGATCGCCGGGTGCCCATCTCACGGCCATGCGCGCCAAATCGATTCCACCCCCGGCAACGTCAGGTGCATATTCCGCCACGGTGTTGCCGATGTACCAACGCACTACGAACCACGCGCCGAGGATCGCGAGCAGCGCCGGCAGCAACAGCAACCAGCGCGTGCCTGAGTTCAGGCGAATCGTAACCACGGATGGGGATCTGGAATTCGTCACTTCCGGATTCAGGGGGCTTATCAATCGTCGTTCGATGCGGCGCGCGCGATTGACGGCAATGGATTGTCGGCCACGCTTTCAATCCTGATCGACATTCGCTTTAATTCAACATTACGCGCCTCGCATTCGCGGGCGACCTCGGCGAGTCGCGCTGCTGAAATTCGCGGGGTGGAAATCAGCAATTGCTCGATCTGGTGATCGCTTACGATCTTGCCCAGCATTCCATTTCCACCGAAAACGCGAAAACCGTGGATTACCTTTCCCTGCTTCTTCGGATCGTCATCCATGAAACCAACCGGAGCATAGCCCAGCTCGCGATTGTTCAGCAGTTCCCGCACCAGCAATTCGCCGGCGTCACCGGCTCCATAGATCAAAACGCGCCGGCCTTTATCCATGTCCGCCGCCGGCAGGGCCTGGCGGAAGAACCGAAACGCTACCCGGCTGCCGGCCAACAGCATCAACATTACCAACGCGTCGATTACAAAGATAGCTCGCGAGAAACCCTGGAAGCGAAACTTGAACAGCACGATCACCAGACTGACGATCGAACCGGCCGCGACCGCTTTCGCGAAGGCCAACAGATCGTCGATGCTCGTGTACCGCCAGATGCCGCGATAGACGCCAAAGAACAGAAACGCCGCCAGGCGTACCACGACCAAAACCGGCAACGTTCGCAGGAAGAGTTTCCACGCCGGGCTGTTCGAAAACGGCTCGAACTCGATCGCATATGCCGACCAGTAAGCCAGCACTATCAGAATAACGTCGAGCAGCACTTCGAAGATGCGGCGCTTATAAGAGAAATCGACCAGGAAAGCGAACAGCGGCGTATCCCGCGCGGCGCGCACATCTTCTTCTTCGTCGTATCCTTTTACTCCGGCGAGATACACACCGAGCAAAGTAAGGACGAGCGTAAACCCAGCCAGAAGGGCGAGACTCACATCAGCTTTCAACTGCCGCACCAGGATCGCCAGAAAACCCGAGAGCCCAGCCAGACCGTAAAGCATCCAGACCGCGCGGCGCTCAGACATCCCCAGGGCCACCAACCGATGGGACGTGTGATCGCGCCCGCCTTGTGAAGCTGCCCGCCCCGAAAGCTTGCGCAGAATCGTCACAAACGTGGTGTCGAAAATTGGAATGAACAAGACCAGGATCGGCACCGCGAGTACCGGCACGAAGCTGCGCGAGCGACCGCCCGATACGTTGACCAGGGCCGCGCCCGCCAGAAAGAAGCCGATGAACATCGATCCGCTGTCACCCATGAAGATCGACGCGGGATTTGAGTTGTAAATCAGAAACCCCAACAGGGCGGCCGCGAACACCGCCATCATCACTGCCTCGGTCATCTGGTTGCTGGTCAAAAAGTTGAAAGTGAGAAAGCACGAAGCGATGGCCGCAATTCCGGTGGCCAAACCGTCCATGTTGTCGAGCAGGTTGACAGCGTTGGTGATGCCAATCAACCAGAAGATCGTGATCAGCATGTTAACCGACAGCGAACGGGTCCACGGCAGGACCAGTCCGTAATTAACCACGATGGCCGCGCCTATGACCTGGCCGATCAGTTTTTGGTAGGGCTTAGCGTGCAGCCAGTCATCAATCAATCCGACGAAAAACAGAAACGAGGCGGCGCCGACAACCACCCAACCCTGCTTTGTGTGCGGCACCAGCACCAAATAGGTTCCGACCACCGCCAGCCAGATTCCGACGCCGCCCATCATCGCCGTGGGGTTCTTATGCCAGCGATCAATTTTCGGTTTGGCGACGAAGCCCCAACGCCGCGCCAGCGCGCGCACGACCGGCGTCAGGGCCAGCGCCAGCGCCAACGACACGGCGGGCGGAATCAAAATAGAAGCGCTGAAAGGAAACATGTTAAGGATTTAGACGACGAGATAAAAAGCTATTCGATTAGCGCGGCAAAGGCAAGTCAGTGGTTTGCGGTGGTGTCTTGGTTTGCGGGCTTATGAAGACTACGGAGTCAGTACCGGGAGCGGTAGCGGTAGCGACCGGGTCTCAATCCACGTGACGGTCGAGTTTGCTGGAACAATAACCTGGTCGCTACCGCTCCCGGTACTGACCTCATCCCAGAGCACCATCCCAACGAGGTTGACTCGTTTATCAGCGTTGGGCCGAGGTCCCTTTGTTTTCCTGTCCCTGCCGACCGCTGTGAAATTCGATCACGGACTTCAGAATTCCATCGAGGTCCATCTGCGGCTGAAAGCCGACCTGCTTATTTACTTTCGAGATGTCGGGAACGCGCCGCGGCATGTCTTCAAAGCCTTCTTCGTAAGCCTCATCGTACGGGACCAGGACGATTTCGGATTCCGAGTTGGCGAGGTCCTTGACCTTCCGGGCGAGATCAGAGATGGTGATCTCGTGATTCGATCCGACGTTGAAAACTTCGCCCACGGCCTGCTCGTCATCCATCAATTTCATCAGCGCGCCAACCACATCACCGACATAACAAAAACAGCGCGACTGCTCACCGCTGCCGTACACCGTGATCGGCCGCCCGGAGAGCGCCTGCTTCACGAACGTGGGAATCACCATGCCGTATTGTCCGGTCTGCCGCGGACCTACGGTATTGAAGAGTCGCACCACGACGGTCGGCAACTTTTTCTCGCGCCAGTAAGCAAGGGCGAGAAATTCGTCGATGGCCTTTGAGCAGGCGTAGCTCCAACGTCCTTTGGTCGTGGCGCCCATCACCAGGTTGCCGTCTTCGCGAAACGGAACTTCAGTACTCAAGCCATAAACTTCGGACGTCGAAGCGATCAGGACTTTTTTCTTCTTCTTGTTGGCCAGCGCGAGGATTGTTTCCGTGCCCCGCACATTCGTCTCGATCGTGTGCACGGGGCTTTCCACGATCAGCTTGACGCCAACGGCCGCCGCCAGGTGAAAGATGACGTCGCATTGATCGACCAGCTCGGCGGCTACCGGCTGGTTATGCACGCTCTCGATGGTGTAGTGAAAGCGCGGATGATCCTTCAGATGGCGGATGTTTTCAAAGCTACCAGTGGAAAGATCGTCGATGATGAATACTTCGTCGCCGCGCTGCAGACACGCGTCGGAAAGATGAGAGCCGATGAACCCCGACCCGCCCGTAATCAGAACTCGCAAACGAAAGATCCTTTCAGAAAAGTGCCGCAGATTTCGATTGAGGAGTCTAACACAAACCGTTGACCCCGGCCGCGATTCGCGGCGGCTCCAGGCCCTGGGTTAGTTTGGCTGTGGCACGCGCATCTTGCGCGTGATTCACGGGCGGGACGCCCGGGCCACTCTTTCAAGTGAAACGGGTCGATCACACTTCTTGACATGCCCCCGCGTTCTACGGCTTACTGCTCAGACTTACCGATTCACGATGTCGCTCGAATTCACTGTCGAATACCCATGCAGGCTGCGCGCGCGCTACTCTGAGCGGCATCTGCGCGAGTGGGGGCGCCTCAGCAACCTGCACACAATTCTGACGACCGGCGATCAAAGCGCGCCCGGCCCTGACAAGATCAAGTGGATCGAAGATGCCGGCGCTGAGATCGAACTGATGCAGAATGAAACCGCCGTCTGCGCAAACTGTCCGGCTTGTCTCCCGCCAGAGGCCGCCGGAGAAGGCGAAGCGGTCGGCTGTCTGGGCCGCATCAACTATCCCGTCGATGCTCAGTTTGAAAAGTTCATGGCTGACCGGGTTCAGCTTGCCCTCGACACTCTCGATCCTGAAGACCAGCCGCGCTTGTTGCGTATTCTTGTCGACCGGGAATCACCTTTTGATGGTGAAGCGACCAAAGAGCTGCGCCGCGTAACGACGGTTGATGGCCTGCGGTTTTTTGCCTCGCGACTGCCGATCAGATTGACGCGTGAAGGATCGCATCTGACGACCGACAACGTGTTCGATTTGCTCGCCGGGTTTCGCTCAGAGGATGCCGAGCGCTCCAGCTACACGCGCGAGTTCCCTTTGGCAGCCACGGCCGACTATTACGATTTTCTCGACCTGATGCTGCGGAACGATCTGAGCGAGTCCGAAACGTCTCGCCTGCACGCGCGCAGTCGCAACTATGCGCAGTTTCTGCGGTTGCTATCAGCGCTTGAACGCGCCGAAGCGTTGAACGCTCGCGTGCTGGTGGATTAGATTTGGAGTGCGCTGACTTGTCAGCGCTTTGGTAAGCGGCAAATTGTCGCCGCAGAACGATCTAACATGCTGCTGAAAAATGGTAGGGGCGGGCAAAGACATCAGGAACGATCCACGAAATAACACGAAAGAGACTCGAATTCGGTGTCTTCTTCGTGCATGCTTCGTGTCTGTTCGTGGATCGTATTGGTCTCTGTTCAGGCTGCGAATGTTTGAAAACACCGGCCGCTACGTTGCGGCGCGCTGACTAGTCTGCATTTGAAAGCGGCGACAAGTCGCCGCACTCCAAACTTTTTCTTCACGCGTTCTCCTCATCCACCTGCCTGAGACTATCCAAAATTAAGTTCGTATTACTCGCGGCCTCGATCGTTATCGGAAAAGACTCCGCGGACTTCTGGAAATCGAACGCGCCGCCGGTGATCTCGACGATTTGCCGAAACGCTTCATGGGCGGCGAGCTTCCCGCTCTCTGCGCCGACGATCTGGCCGTCGTTGAAAAGCACGCGCCCCGCCTGCAGGTTGCTGGTCAGCATTAGGACGCCGGTCGCCCGCGAGTTTTCAATAGCCTGAATCGCGTCGAACACACTGATGACTGAGAGATCGCCGGCAAACGTGACGCCCGGTTTCAGGCGTAGCCGTTCGATTTTCTGCGCCGGCTTTGCGTGCAGTTCCGGATGACGGGCGCGCCGAATCGCGTCCAAACCCGTGGCGATCGAGATGCGAGAGTCGAGCTGCCTTGCTTCCAGCAGACGATCGTGGGCAGCGTCGAAATCATCGCGCTCGATGTAGAGACTGGCCAGCGCCAGGCAGTGGCGCGCGGCTTCCTCGGGGTGTTTGTGCGACGCTGCCACTTCGCGCATGCGCTCACGCAGAGGGATAGATCGGGGGTTGTGCTCGAGCGCGGTCTTCAAACGCTTCAGCGCGCGATCAGCCGAGCCATACTTTATGAACAGCTCCGCATCAAGCAGCGCAGTTTCTACTTCGCCAGTTGGTTCTTTGCGATCGTCACCCATGCAGTATTTTGTCAGTACCACCTACGGAGCGAGTGGACTCTCAACGTTGCGCATTTGCGGCGCCTGGCCGTCTCAACTGCGCAGTTTATCACAGGGGGTTTTGGCTCGCCGGACAGGAAATCAGTGCAGTCTTTTGGCGCCGGGCTGCAGTCTATAGTGAGCCTTAATGCTAAGATTGACGATTCAAAAGATGAACCGACAGGCTTTCGATACGCTGGAATTCAATCCGCTGCGGGCGCTGGTGCGTCGCGGCGCGCAGACTGCGATGGGCAGGGCGCGTCTTGATGCGCTGGAACCGTCCGATGATTTGCTTCACCTGCAACATGCCCTCAGAGCAGTTGCAGAAAGTATTGAGCTGCGTCAGCACGGAAGCCGTCTGTCGTTCGACGGAATTGCCGACGCGACTGATTCGATCTCGCGCTTGAAGATCGAAGGCGCGGCGCTTGAACCGTTGGCCCTTCTCGATCTGGCGCGCCTGTGCGAGCGCGCGACGGAGACGCGCGCAACGATCCTCGCGGAACGCGACCAGGCTCCGACGTTGTTCGAGATCGTCGCGGAGTTGCCCGCCGAATTGAAACAGCTGGCGGCACTTTTGAATCGCAAGATTCTACCGGGCGGCGAGCTTGATGACCGCGCCAGCCCGGAACTCGCGCGGATTCGTCGTGAACTCGCCAGTGCCCGCTCACGAATTACGCGCTCGCTGGAAGGCGTAATGCGCCGCTCGAGCGAAGCGATCCAGGAACAGCTGGTCACAGTGCGTAATGATCGCTTCGTGATTCCCGTCCGCGCCGATCATCGCGCGCGCATCAATGGCGTCGCGCACGGGTCCTCTTCGTCAGGCGCAACGATCTTTGTCGAGCCGCTGGAAACAATCGAAGCGAACAACGAACTGCAATCATTGCGGGAAGCGGAGCAACGCGAGATCGCCGAAATTTTATTCGCGCTCTCAGAAGAGCTGCGACAGGAGTTGCCGGCGATTGAGCGAGGCGCAGAGGCTGTCGCGGAACTTGATTTCATCAACGCGAAAGCGGCGTTCGCCGAGAGATTCAATTGTGTCGTTCCGGAAGTGGCACAGACTTCAGTCCGTGGTGCTGACGAATCACAGACTGAAGTCTGTGCCACTGACACGCTCGAATTCATCGAAGCTCGGCATCCTTTATTGGAAGAAACCCTGCGCGCCACCGGCGCTAAGGTTGTTCCGGTTTCATTCAAGCTGGGTGACGAAAATCCGACGATGGTTATTTCGGGGGCCAACGCGGGCGGCAAGACTGTGGTGCTTAAAACTGCCGGACTGCTTTCGCTGATGGCGCTTTCAGGCTTGCCGGTGCCGGCGAAACAAGCCCGTGTTCCTTTCTATCGATCTGTTCTGGCGGACATCGGCGATCATCAATCGCTGGCCGCCAACCTCTCGACTTTTACTTCGCACGTCGCAAACATCGCGTCGATGATCGAGTCCTGCGCCACGCCGGCGCTGGTACTGCTCGACGAAGTCGGCACCGGAACCGATCCGGAAGAAGGTTCGGCGCTGGGCGTAGCGGTGGTCGATCATTTCAAACAGCGCGGCGCGCATGTGCTCGCCACGACGCACTATTCCGGTTTGAAGATGTATGCAGGCAACGAGCCCGGCGTGCTGAATGCCAGCGTTGAGTTCGATGAAAAGACGCTACGGCCTACTTATCGTCTGCTGGTCGGCATTGCCGGCTCGTCATCGGGACTGGAAATCGCCCAGCGCTTTGGCATTCCCGCCGCGGTGATCGCCAATGCTATGGAACAGGTGAAAGGGTCTTCACGCGCTTCGATCGAGTACCTGCAGCGCATTAAGCGCGAAGCCGAAGAAGCTGAAGCCCTGCGCCGAGCGTTGGAAGAGGAACGCAGCGCCGTGGCGGAGAAGTTTGCGGCGCTGGATGAACAGGCGGCGAAGCACGAGGCAGCACGCCAGGCTGAGTTAGAAAAAGAACTCTCCCAGGCGGTAAAGGAATTCGAAGAACGCAGTCACGAGCTTGTGGCTAAGATTGAAGACCGCGCCTCGCGTTTGAAGCTGGACCGCGAAGCTGCGCGCCGCACGGCTGAGCTAAAACGCGAAGCTCAGCGCGTGGCGGAAGTCGCGAGCAAGATTGAACACGGCTCTCGAGGTTCGTCTTCTCAGGGTTTGTCCCCGCAGATCCGCGGCGTTCGCGTAATTCGTGATGGCCAGGTAGTCAGTGATCTTCCGGCTGAGGCGGACAAAACAAAACCGATTCAAGCGCGTGTGGCACGTGGTGCGCGCGCCGCCCGACAGGATATCCGCGGACCCCTCCGCGATCTGAAAATTGGGGATCGGGTGCGGCTGCTTTCGTTTGGCTCAGTTGGAATAGTTAATCATATCCGTGACGACGAGGCCGAAGTGCGCGTCGGCTCGCTGCGAATGCGCGAAAAGCTTGAAAATCTCGAGCTTGTATTTGAAGTCAGTACCGCGAGCGGAAGCCCGCGCGCCAAACCTGACACTCTGGAAGCACTGCGACGACAGGCGCAAACAACTGAAGTTCACCTGCACTCAGATGGGCAGCACCATTCAGAGTCGGATGTGAAAACGGAATTGAAGTTGATCGGCAAAAAGACTGACGAAGCGGTTGAGCTTACGGACAAGTTTCTCGATGAAGCTTTCTTGAACGGCCTGACCGAAGTGCGCATAATCCACGGCCACGGCACCGGTGCGCTGCGTCGAGCAATCACGGAATTCCTTAAAGATCATCCGCACGTCGCGCGGTTTGCGGCCGCGCAACAAGATCAAGGTGGCGCCGGTGCAACGGTAGTTGAGTTGAGACGCTGAGCGACCGTGTTTCATCAGTTGCGTGGAGGAACAATTTTGAACTTTAACTACCGCGAGTCACAGAAACAACGCGAACTCTTTTTCTTCTTGCGATTCATGGATTCGCATTTTCACGTTCCAAGAGGTCGGCCAAGACAGCTACCACCGCCAGAGCCGGACATAATGGTTGAGCGTGCTGGCTTGGGGGTAGAAGTTACTGGAGTTCTACCAAGAACAAAATCTCAAGCAACTTGAGAGCGAGCAGCAACTCGTACTCGAAAGAGCGCGAACGATGTGCGAAGAAATGGGCTTGCCGCCTATGATTGTGAAAGTCGTTTGGAGCGCCGGTGCTACAACGTCCAAAAGAGAAAGATCATCTTTAGCGCACCAGTTGGTTAATGCTGTAGCCAAGAATACTCCGCTGGTTGATTCGCAAATTGCGATTGAACAAGATGGCCAAGCTGGTTCCCCTTTGCCAACTATGGTTGACATTCTTGGCATAGAACGGTGGTCAGTGCACCGAAGTCATCACTGGTTTAGCCCCCGATCCAGTTTCGTAGTCGAGTCTTCTACCCAAAACATTCAAACTCGAATCTCGGAGAAGAACGCGCGCTTCCGCGATTATCGCGGTGTTTGCGAGCGTCTTTGGCTCTTACTTGTTGCTGAGGGAATCGGACCTTCTTCGTGGTGTGAGTTACCCAAAAGCACTCGCCTCCACAAATACGATTCCGTTTTCGAGCAAGTGTTTTTCTTTCACCGGCTGGATGGGCGGGTGATAAAACTGCCCACAATTCAGAAATAAGATGCGCTTCGCGCAAACCCTTCATCGATGACGTTTCGCCTTTGGATCGAGTAGAATGGCGTTGAATGACTGATAGCGCATACAGGAAACTTTTAAAGCGCGTGGTCGTGAAGCCCGGCGTGTCTGGCGGCGAACCGTGCATCCACGGTACACGGATCAATGTCGCCGTGATCCTGGATTCGTTAGCCGAAGGACTATCTCCAAAAGAAATCACCAAACACTTCCCACCGCTAACCGAACTGGACGTTCGCGCCGCAGTAGCGTACGCGGCAGAGTTAGCGCGCAAAGTTCCGGCCGCATGAAAATCAAGTTAGACCAAAATCTCTCTCAATATCTTCGCGATGATTTGACAGCGCTCAAGCATGACGTTGATACCGTAGTCGACGAGGGATTGTCGGGAGCGTCTGATGCCGAAGTGCTTAAAGTGGCGACATCTCAGGATCGAATCCTCTTTACGCTCGACAAGGATTTTCTTGATCTGAAAGCAAATCCACTGGACAGTCATTGCGGCGTCGTGGTCTTTCGTCCTCCTCGTCAAGGCGCATTGGCCGTCGCCGAGTTCGTCAAGGCCTTCGTACGCAGCACAGACTTGGAAAAGTATTATCGTCGGACAACTGTTGTTGAGCGCAGACGCGCTCGAATTCTAAAGCGTCGATGATTTGACGTTGTTCGCTTGCTGGTTCATAAATCTTCCGTGCGTTTCCCACAAACCTTCATCGATGACCTTAAACGCCAGGCGGATATTGTGCGCGTCGTGCAGGACTATGTCTCGCTGAAGAAGAAAGGCTCGAACTGGATGGCCTGTTGCCCTTTCCACAAAGAAAAGACAGCGTCATTTTCGGTTAGTCCGGCGAAAGAAATGTTCTACTGCTTCGGCTGTCACAAGGGCGGCACCGTATTTACCTTTGTGATGGAAATGGAACGCGTCGACTTTCCGGAAGCGATCAAGATCGTCGCCGAGAAAACAGGCGTGCCGCTGCCAAAGATGGTTGACGACAGCCGCTTTGAAGCTCGCAAGAACGAATCCGATCAGTTGATCGAATTGAACCAGTGGGCACTCGTCTGGTGGGAAGACCAACTCAAAAGCAGATCCGGGCGGGCAGCCGGCGAATATCTCAAAGGCCGCGGCATCACCGAAGAAACCATCCAGACTTTTCATCTGGGCTTTGCTCCGGACAGTTGGGACGCTCTCTCAACTCATCTTCGCCAAAAGGGCGCGACCCAGGAGCAACTCGAAAAAAGTGGGCTGGTCGTGAAGAAAGACGAAGGCGGATCGTACGATCGTTTTCGCGGGCGGCTAATGTTTCCGGTCATTGACGCTCAGGGCCGCCCCATTGCTTTTGGGGGCCGGACGCTGGATCCGGAAGGCGAGCCGAAGTATCTAAACTCGCCGGAAACAGCGGTCTATACCAAAGGCCGCCATCTGTTCGGGCTCAATCTGACGCGTGATGAAATCCGCCGGAACGGCTTTGCCATCCTGGTCGAAGGCTATCTGGATCTGATCGTGCCATATCAAATCGGGGTCAGAAACGTGGTGGCAAGTCTGGGCACGGCGCTGACGCCTGAGCAGGTGAAACTGATCGCCAGATTTGCGCGTAAGGTGGTGGTGAACTATGATGGTGATCGCGCGGGCGTGCAGGCAGCAAAGCGGGCGATCGAAACGATTCTGGCAGAAGATCTTGAAGTCAAGGTACTGGTTCTCCCGGACAACGCCGATCCTGATGATTTCATTAGAAAATACGGCGCGGCGGAGTACCAGAAGCGCCGAGGCGAGGCACAGCCCCATATACAATTTGTGATCGATCAAGCGGTACGGGATCGTAACCTTCACAGCCCCAGTGATAAGGCTGCGGCAGTTGAGGAGGCGCTCCCGTTTGTTCGCGCTGTTCGCAGCCGGATTCAGAAGCGCGAGTACTTTGACATCACGATGGACGCCTTGCGCGTGCAACCGGAACAGCGCCGCGAACTCTGGCAGCGGATCAGAAGCGGCGCCAGCACTGATGCGGCGTCCGTTCAGGAAATGGTCAGGCGCAGTCCGCAGAGCCGGCCGACAGTGGCGGAGGAAAGACTGCTGGAGCTTTTGCTGGCCAATAAAGAGTTGCGCAAGATTGTCCTGCCGCGACTGGAGACGTCAGATTACGAGAACCTCGCCTCAGCGCTGATTTTTCGCGCCCTGGTTAGTTTGGACAGGGAGGACAGGGAAGTCGGGTTCGACTCATTGAGCGAAGCCACGGCGGACGATTCGCAAGCGGGCGAGTTGCTGGCGCGTTTGATGATGACCGACACGACGACTGAGTCTTTCGACGAGTCGCGGGCCGCTGCTGATAGTTGTTTGGATGCGTTGCGCTTGATGAAACTCGATCGTCGTATCGACGAATTGAGTTCCGAGCTGGCGGAAGCGGACCGGGCCGGCGACAGCGAGCGACGCGATCGCCTGGCAATGGAAAAACTGGAATTGTCGAAACAGCGCGGCGGCTTTTTATCGCCGGCGCAATCGGGCAAGACAGTTCATTAGACAACTTTATGAGAGAACCGCAGCGAGCGGTTCAGGAAACAAATAATCGTGGCTATTGAAGAAAAAGATAGGGATGACGTGATGGATCGACTGCTGCAATTAGGTGGGGACAAAAAATTTCTGTCTTACGACGACTTGAATCGCGAACTACCTGAGAACGTGGTTTCACCGGACGATATCGAAGATGTGCTCCAGAAGCTGGACGCGTCGAACATTCATGTGGCGGATTCCGATGAACGCTTGATCGAGCAAGCGGCGGCAATCGCCACCGATGATGAAGAGTCAGACGGCGAAGACCTCGAGCTGGATCTCTCGGCCGGCGCGCTGGAGAAAACCAACGACCCGGTACGGCTTTACCTGCGCGAGATGGGCGTGGTGCCCCTCCTGACCCGCGAAGGTGAAGTAGCGATTGCCAAACGCATCGAGCGCGGCCAAATCAAAACTCAAAAAACCATCGCGCGCTCGCCCATTGCCGTGGGTGAGCTGCTCAAGATCGGTGACGAGCTGGCTACGGCAAATATCAACATCCGCGAAGTCGTTAACTTCTCTGAACAGGCTGAGCTCGCCGGCGAAGAAGACAAAGCTGACGAGTACCGCGAGTGGACCATCGAGGGGATCGAGGGCATTCGCCGGCTGTTCAAGAACGCTCTGAAAGAGTGGGTCAAGCTACGCACTGAACAGAAAGTTACTCGCGGTAAGAAGACCAGGAAGCTGCTGCGCTTGCGCCGGAAGGTGGCCCGGCTACGCATCGAGATTGCCGACGAAATCGGCCGGCTGAATATGACCGAGCGCTCGCGGCAGCGCTTGATCAACTCGATTCGCAACGTGCAGAAAGAGGTGCGTTCAGCCGAACGTGAGGTCGATACTTACAGCGACCGGCTGACCAAGAAGCGCCTCAAAGCCGACGACATCAAGGCGTATAAGAAGCACGTTTCAAACGGCAGGAAACGCTTGCAGACAGTCGAGCAGGAACATCACATCTCGCCGGTCGAGATCAAGCGTTCGCTGCAGGCAATCGTCACCGGCGAACATCAGACCGGTCAGGCCAAGCGCGAACTGGTCGAGGCCAACCTGCGCCTCGTCGTTTCCATCGCGAAGAAATATACCAACCGTGGATTGCAGTTCCTCGACCTGATTCAGGAAGGCAACATCGGTTTGATGAAGGCAGTGGACAAGTTTGAATGGCGGCGTGGTTATAAATTCTCAACCTACGCGACGTGGTGGATCCGCCAGGCCATCACGCGCGCGATCGCAGACCAGGCCCGGACGATTAGAATTCCGGTGCACATGATCGAAACGATCAATAAGCTGATTCGCACTTCGCGCGCGCTGGTGCAGGAGTTGGGCCGTGAACCGACCAGCGAAGAGATCGCCAGGAAGATGGACATTCCGGTTTCCAAGGTGCGCAAAGTCCTGAAGATCGCGCAGGAACCGATCTCGCTCGAAACTCCGATTGGCGAGGAAGAAGATTCGCATCTCGGCGACTTCATCGAAGACAAGTCGATTCTGAATCCGTCGGATGCGGTCGTCGCTTCGAACTTGCGCGAGATCACCGACGAAGTTCTGGCCACGCTAACGCCGCGCGAAGAAAAAGTGATCAAGATGCGTTTTGGCCTGGGTACGACGGGATCAGAGCACACCCTCGAGGAAGTCGGACAACACTTTGCCGTTACCCGCGAACGTATCCGTCAAATAGAAGCCAAGGCGCTGCGCAAGCTGCGTCATCCCTCTCGATCGCGTAAGCTCAAAGCGTTTCTCGAAACTGTCCAACACGGATAATTGAAGGTGTTAATGCCGGGAGCGCGGAGGTCTCGTCCGCACTGAGCGCGCAGCGCGAACAAGCGTTCCCAGGTCACATCAAGTTTAGCGCTAGAGAACTGAGCGAGCCGCGCTCGCTATGCGGACGAGACGTCCGCGCTCCCGGCATTAACTTGTGTGTGATGTACCCACGACGAATTACAGACTGAAGTCTGTGCCACTATTTCTATGAAAAAAATCATCGAAAGCTACAAGCGAAAGCTGGCCGGCGAAGAAGGCTGGGTATTGAAGCGCGGCGCAGACCTGCGCATCGCGCTTTGCTATCCAAACGTCTACGCGATCGGCATGGCTAACCTTGGCTTTCAGGCGATGTACGAAATTTTCAATAACATTCCTGAAGTCTCCTGCGAACGAGTTTTCCTGCCGGACAGTATCAGAAGCCCGCGCGTAAGCAAGGGCTCGGCTGATGATCGAGCCCTCCCTAACGGTCGGGCTTCTGACACACTTGACGAGCTGCAGGAGTACGAACGCACCCGCACGTCGCTGCTCTCGCTGGAATCACAATCGAAGCTGCGCGACTTTGATGTGATCACCTTCTCGATCTCCTTTGAAACTGACTATGTAAACCTGGCGCGCATGCTGCAAATGAGCGGCGTGCCGGTTTGGGCCAAAGATCGAACAAAGCACGATCCGTTGATAGTCATGGGCGGCGCGGCGTCGTTTCTGAATCCGGAACCGATAGCCGAGTTCACCGACGTGATCGCGGTCGGCGAAGGCGAAATCCTCGGGCCAAAACTGATCGACGCCCTCCTGGAAAACGGAACGAAGGAAGAGACGTTGTTGGCACTGGCGCGACAAGGTCGCGGCTTCTATGTGCCTTCGCTCTATTACGTAAGCTACAAAGACGACGGGACAGTGGCGGCGTACACGCCGCTGGCTGAGGGCGTGCCGCCGCGTGTCGGTCGCGCCGTGTCGGCTGAAAACCCGAAAGAAGGAAGTTTGCGTCGCGCAATTCGACGTGGACAAACGGACATTGTCGCGCAATTAAAGCGCGATGAAGTCTTCGCGCCCTCGACAACTATCTGGGCGCCCCAGGCCGAGATGGGTGATCGGTTTCTAATCGAGATTTCGCGCGGTTGTTCGCAGGGTTGCCGTTTCTGCTGGGCTGGTTACAACTACTGGCCACCTCGCGTGGTGCCCGCGCGGGACATTCTGGCCAAGGCCGCCGCGTGGCGCGGGAAGACCGACAAGATCGGTCTGGTTTCCACCGCCGTGTGCGATCACCCTGAGATAAGCGAAATCCTGCAGGGCCTGCGCGCGATGGACTATCGCATTTCGGTTTCGTCCCTGCGCCTCGATCAGATTTCGGAAGAGCTTTTGGATGCGCTGGTCGAATCACGCGATCAGCAGATCGCGGTAGCGCCAGAAACGGGATCAGATCGCCTGCGTCGTGTCATCAACAAGAACCTGACCAACGATGAGATCGTCGACATCTGCGGCGCCGTTTTCGATCGCGGCATGCTGACCATTAAGCTTTACATGATGGTTGGCTTGCCGACTGAAACCGACGAAGATCTGGCAGAGATGATTACGCTGGTCGAGCGCATCAAGGATCGCATGCTGGAGGCGGGCAAACGCTTCGGCAGAGCCGGCAAGATCATTCCGTCGCTCAATGGCCTGGTGCCCAAGCCGAACACGCCGTTTCAGTGGGAAGCGATCTGCAGCGAAAAGGAATTGAAGCGTCGTCTGAAATGGGTTTCCAAAAACCTGTCGCGCATTCCCAACGTCGAAGTTCGCGCTATGTCGGCGCGCATCGCGCACGAACAGGCGCTGTTCTCTTCCGGCGATCGACGCATCGCGCGCGTCATCGAAGCTACGGCGCGTTTGAACGGCGATCTGAATGCGGCGCTGCGCGAAACACAAATCGATCCCGCCTTTCACACCAGCCGCCGGCGCGGCTACGACGAAATCCTTCCCTGGGAGATCGTTAACTCCGGGCTGTCGCGCGAGTTCATGCAACGCGAAGACGAACGGGCCCACGAAGCCCGCTCAACTGCCCCTTGTCCTTCCGTAAATCAATGCACGCGCTGCGGAGTCTGTCCGACTACGTGGCTGGGTGAAGCCCCGATCGCGCTCGTGCAATTGCCGGCGCACGCTACTCATCCTGCCGCGAAAGCCGCGCTGCTTATTTGATCGCGCGCAGATTATTTGATCGTTAGAAAATTGGCGCTCTTGGCCGTGTAGTCGAATTCGTAGTTGTAAGTAAAGCCGGGAAATGAAATCGGTCGGGTGAATTGCACGCGCACTTCGATCCGGTTGTCGTTGCGAGCAGGAGTAATTATCGCTTCGGGTGGGACGTGATATTCCGCCTTGCTTTTGTCGAGCTGGTCCTTGACCCAGGCAGTTTCGAAACCCTGAGTAGCCGCCATGTCGACCTTGTTCTGCATCATATCTTTGAGATAGTAAGCATCCATCGCGACCGGCATATACAGGTAACCCACGTAAACTACGACGGCGAAAGCCACGACGGCGATTATGAATTTAAGTCGCGCCCCGCCGCGCTCGCCTTGCTTCTTTAACATTCTGTCTTTGTTCATGGTTTCTACAACCGATCAGAAGGAGCCCTCCCTGACGGTCGGGCTACTGCCTTAATAGAGTGCTTGCAAACCTGCTCGCAGAGAGGATTGCAGGAGTCGCTTATCGATTTGGTTTCCCTCAACGATGCGCGCCCGGCCGATTCGTTCCAGCAAAACCCACCTCATTACGCCGCCGACGGATTTTTTGTCGTGTTTCATTGCCCGGATTATTCCATCTATCGCCAGATCATGGGCCGGGGGTAGTGGCCCGCAGAGGCGCACCGCCTCGCGCAACGATTCTAACTCGCCAGCGGCGAGCATGCCTACATTTTTTGATATTTCGCCGGCGACCAGCATGCCATAGCCCACGGCCTCGCCGTGGCGAAAGCGCCGGTAACCAGTCGCTTTCTCAAGCGCGTGGGCTATTGTATGGCCAAAATTGAGAATGCGCCGCGAGCGGTGATCGGCGCGGCTTATATCTTCCTGCTCGTCGCCGGCCACGATTGCAGCCTTGAAACGACAGTGCGCCGCCACTACTTCATCCAGGTCCGTGGCAAAGACTTTGGTCTGTGCCTCTCTCTTGTTGCCCGGACTAAAGTATCTGCCGCCTGCGCCAAGAAAGCGACGAGTCTGATCGAACAACTTTCGACTGCCGACCGCGCCCTGCTTCACAGCTTCGCACCATCCCGATGTCGATTCCCGCCGGGGCAGGGTTCGCAAAGTTTCAGTGTCGATCAAGACGACGCGCGGTTGATGAAAAGCGCCGACGAGATTCTTGCCGGCCGCGAGGTTCACGCCGGTCTTGCCGCCAACTGAAGCGTCGATCTGTGCGAGCAAGGTTGTCGGCACTTGCACGAAAGCGAGGCCACGCAGATAAGTCGCGGCGGCAAAACCCGCCAGGTCTCCAACGACTCCGCCGCCCAGCGCGACCACCGCATCGCCTCTCTCGAGTCCGGATGTGGTTAAGAACTCGATCGCCTGTTCCCAGGATCGGAACGACTTGTGTCGCTCACCCTCGGACATCAACCAGTGTGTGGTTTTGAAATTCCCGGCCTTGAGACTTTGCAGAGCCCGCTTTCCGTAGTGCTCGAACACAATCGGATTTGAGATCAGCGCGGCGCGAAGTGAGTTTGGTCCAAGCACGGCACGAACTTCACGGCCCAACTGTGACAGCAGGCCCGCGCCAATTTTGATTTCGTAATTTGTTTGTCGCGCCGGCAAGCGCACCTGAATTCGCGGCATGAACTAGACTTTACAGCGAGTAGTGCCTGGCGGGTCAAGCTCCTGGTTCGGAAACGTACTCGAATAGGGCGCGCCGCATAACCACTTGTGTCCGGCGGGGCGGCTTCGGTTCCGCTGCCTTGGTTCTCCCTGCTCCCTCTTGATGAGGGGCGGCGGGGGAAAAGGGTGCGCAAGCGTGGGCGGCCTCTGAGCAAGGCATCTCTCCCAACCCTCTCCTAAGGTAGAGTTTCCATTGGAAACCTGTTGCCATTGGCTGTTTAACTTGATAGTTGTCTCTGGATTTCAGAGTGTTAGGAGTCTAAACTCCTCGAAAATCGCACAGAGGCGTGGCCCGTTGCCCGGCTGCGCCAATAGGAAAGGGTAAATGATGATGCCTCGAAAGAGCCTTTGGTTTGGCCTCGCCCTCGCGACGGTCGTCGCCATTTTGGTGTTTGCTTCCGTAGACGCGAAGCCTAAGAAGAAGCAGCAGCCCGATCGGCGGACCGGGCCACCGTCGCTTTCTTTAGCGGCTGATCCATCAATGATCAAGGCCTGCAATGACGAATCAGCCCGCGTGCGGCTGGTTGCCACGGCGCGTTCCTCGGACGGCGCCTCGCTGCGTTATAAGTGGACCACGAATGGCGGCCGGCTGAGGGGCGACGGAGCAAACACCAGCTGGGATCTCGCGGGAGTCCGGCCCGGCGTCTATCAGGCGTTCGTTGAGGTTGATGAGGGGCGCGATCTTAACTGTGTCGCATTTTCATCTATTTCCGTCATCGTTACTGAATGCCCGGCACCGCCTCCAGAGATCGTTTGCCCGAACGTAACTGTTTCATGTCCCGATGCTGCCAGCGAAAATGCTCCGGCCACATTTACCGCGACGATCAGCGGTGGTTCAGCCGGCATTACGCCGACCTATAATTGGACCGTTTCCGCCGGCCGGATCATCAGTGGGCAGGGCACGCCAAACATCTCTGTCGACACCACCGGTTTGGCGGGTCAGTCCATTCGCGCGAATCTGGACGTAGGCGGTTATGGAATGCGCTGCCCGGCCAGCTGCGCGACATCGATCCCGATCGTAAACAAGCCGCAGAAGTTTGACGAGTACTATGACATTGCTCGGAATGACGAGAAGGCGCGACTCGATAACTACGCAATTCAGTTACAGAGTGAGCCCGGTTCACAAGCCTATGTCATCGTTTATCCGTCGCGTCGGGCGCGCTCGAACGATGCGCAGGCCCGCGGACAGCGGATTTCAGATTACCTGGTAAATTCGCGGGGCATCGATTCGCACCGCGTGGTCATTACCATGGGCGCGCCGCGAGAGGATTGGTTGGTTGAACTATGGATCGTCCCCGCAGGCGCTCCACCGCCAACTCCGAACCGTTAAAGACAAAGTAGAGTGTTGCCTCAACCGGCGCGGCCTCAAAAAAGGTCGCGCCGGTTTTTTTATCCAGGAGACGGTGACTCGAACGTGGGTTAATGATAAAAGTCCTCGTGAAATTTCCTGGGAGGAACAATAATGGCCCGGCACAGCTTCCGCGAAATCGTGTTGATGGTCCTGGCGGTGCTTGGCGGACTGGGGATTTTGCTGCTGATCGGCACCCGTTTGATCCACGTTACGGCGAGTTCCACGCCGGCGGGCACGGGAGGAGTCGGCGCTGTCGCGGGTGGAGTCGGTGTGGGTCTGTTTGGGCTGGCGATAATCGCCATGGTCGCAATTGTAGTTGTGCTCGCAGTCTTTCTTTGGAGACGCTAGTTCCATTCGCCAGTTGCCGGGTCGTCTCACTACGAAAGTTCATAGTCCGTCTCAGCGATCGGCTGACACCTTCACCACGGTGTCGTTTCGCACGAAGACCACAAAGCGTTTGCCCTGCGGCAGGACGGCGTCATCTCCGCGCTTGAAACCACTCATCAAAGCCAGTGGTGCGATAGGGAAGAGTGGCGCCATTAAAGCTCCCAACACGATCGTCTTCGTCGCAACTTCGGCTCCGTGACTTGTGCCTTTGATTCCGTTGCGGCCGTTGGGAAGATCCTTTTCTGGCTGCAGTGGGACGCGAGAGATATCGACCGCCACCACGTCTACTATGGTCCACGAGAGCCGGCCGGCTTTGCCCCAGTGTCTGCCGCGCCTGGCTTCGACCACCCGTGCGGTCACCAGCGCGTTCTTTTCAATTACCGTTACGCTGTCGACCTTAACCGGAATCAGCACGCGGAAGCTCAAGTAGTCGTTGGGTCTCAGATCGAGTGAACTAACCGTGTACGCCGATTCGATGTCGATAGGCGTACCCGCCGGGAGCTTAACCTCGCGAGTCGTCAATGGTGTCGATCCGCCGGCAACGGCAATCGATTGCGTCTCCTGGACTGGTTTTGCTGCGCTGGTTTCGACGACGGGACTCTGGGCTAAACTCGTGGCTGGTAAAAGGTAGGCTACTATCAATAATGAAATCAGTTTTCTCACTGCGGCAATCCTCCGTTCATGGAATGGAACCGGCCTTACATCGCAAGCTGAGTGCCGCAGAAACATTTCGGCAAAGGCGGGCAAGCCTTTGCGTATGACGAGGGTAGCGGGCCTTGCTAAAGAAGCTTGTCGGGAGTGATAAACTGTGGGGCATGCCCGCGAGAAAACGTCCCGCCGCAAACAACCATCTTCAGGAAGCCATGGCTTTGCTGATACGAAACCAGGCTGCGTTCGTCGAGCAGATTGCGCGAAATGATCAGGAACGACTTACGCTTCAACGTAAGAGCGACGTGTGGCAACTGAAGAACGACGAGCGGTGGCGTAAGACTGAAGAGTGGCAGCGTAGGAGTGAAGAGCGATTTGACAGGATTGAGGTGCGCCTCTCGCGTGTTGAGACCATTCTCCTTCAGCTACCGAAGGCGATCAAGAAAGAGATCGGATTCAAGGTCCAGAGATAGAGTTAGAGTCATGGATGGTCTTGAAACTTGTCTGGCGGCAGCCCTTCGCAAGAAAGAAGTCCCGCTAACTACGGAACCTTATCGAGTTTGGCATCGAGGTTTAAAGTGCTGCCAGCCGTTACCGTGATCGTTCGTTCCCAGGATTTGAATCCCGACTTTGCGAGCCCGATTTTGTGATCTCCCGGGGCTAGTTGAATTGTCGAGGGAGTCGTACCCACAAACTTATCGTCGACCGTGATTTCAGCTCCGTCCGGCGTTGACTTAATTGCAATTGAAGACGAACTCGATGCTGAGGCATCCGCTCTTGGTGCGGCGGATTCAACGGCAACAGATTGACTGTTGAATTTCGCCGGATCCAGGGGAGTGTCGGCCGCAACATACGCCGTAATCTCTGTTCCCTTGGGAATGGTTATGTCCTTGCCATGCATAAGAAGAAAGAACGGAGCAGCCGGGAAAAACAGGATGCTGGTCGCTACGATCGCACCCGTCATCGCTCCGGTATGATTTCCTCCGCTACCACCCTTCACCGCACGCAACGAAGCCTTCTCCCCATCAACGAGTTGAACGTAGTCGATATTCATATTCAACTTCCCGGCACGGCCCATTCTGCGTTTCGGTTGCGCTTCAGTGACTGTCGCTATTGCCATTGCTCCTTGTTTGACTACCACAACATCGCCACTTTTATGTCCTCAAGGACTTCGAAATCCACTTTCTCGTCAGCCTTTGCGTCCGAAGAGGACATGGTGCGAGTTAGCTTCATCCTTACCGGGGTGTCTTCGGTTAGGCCAAACGCAAGAGGTGCCCTAGCTGGCGCGGGAGTAGCTGGTGTGGAAGTTTGAACTGGCTCAGGCGTTTTTTTATCCTTCTTACTCGCCTTCTCCTGCGGAAACGCCAATGACGAACTGACCAAACAAAACACGAGCGGTGCGGCCAATCGCATTGCAGACTTCATAGGTATTCCTTTCAGTAGCGGTGACGGGAGAGCTGAGCCCGGCATGATTGCCAAGTCTTGAGAGAAGCTTAATTCTTAGGAAAGCGATAGAAACCCGTGGCTAGGCTGTTAGGGCTTCTTCCTCGCGTTCTTCGATCAAATACGGCGAAACAACAATCGGCTTCTCGTCCGCGTCCTCTTCGAGGACGGCTTGGATAATCGGCAGACTCAGGGAGTGTTTCTTGGAAATGCCGGGGACGTTGTGGCCGGCGGCATAGACCGCATGACGCTCGTTCTGTTCGTACCATTCCGCGAGGTTGGCCGTCTTGTGCATGTTCTCGATTATCTGACGCCAACCCACGCCGGTGTTGTAAGCGCAGAATGAAATCTCGCCTTCCTGAGTGCCGTAAGGAATCACGCACATCTCTGTGCGGCGGAAGTCGTAATTGAAAAGATCTTGAAACCACATGCCTTCGACGCACAGCACGCGCCAGGCATCGTTTAATGTGTCCTGACCCGCGCTTGTCATCCGGTCGTTGCGATCCGAACTGGAGTTGGTCGAAGACGGTTTGAAGAGATTGATGATTTGCGAGATCGGAAAGCCCTCTGGCGCTCGCCCCGCGTCAAAGTTGCGCATGATCGCCATGCCCAACTGCGCGTAGGAAAGCTTCTTGCCGCGCGCCGTGTCGGTAATCACCGCGACGTCCTTCATGAACTGCTCGTAATTAAAAAAGTCGAACAGAGATGAAAATGCGCCCGTCTTCTTATTGACCACTATCAAAGTGAAGATGCCGCAGTTCGGATGGCAATTGCACGACGACCAGCCCCACGGAGCGTCCGCGCCTTGCAGCATGTCCATCACGCTGGTGAATGCGGAATAAGAAGACAGCGGAAACCAATCGCGCAGCGGTTGCAAACGGCCACCCAGTTGATCTTTCAAATCGTGCGTCATTCCCGAGAGCGTGTAACGCTGTTTGATGCGGACGTCATCAGGGACATCTTCATCCCGGCCGGTAAACGAAACCGGCTGGAAAGCAATCGTCTGAACCTTGTCGATGTTCTTTGCCGCGAACTCAACGATCTGGCCGATGCCGTCGTTGTTGATGCTGTTGACGATCGTTACTACCAGGGTGACCTTGATGCCGACGCTCGCCAGGTTTTCAATCGCCCGCACCTTCACATCGAACAGATTGCCGACGCCACGATGCGCATTCTTCTCCTCGCCGACACCGTCGAACTGTAAATAGACGCCATGCTGCCCGGCGGCCTTCGCAGCCTTGCAAAACTCAATGTCTTCGGCGAAGCGAATTCCGTTGGTTGCGGCGAGGATGCGATAGAAGCCGACCTTCTTCGCGTACGCGACCGCGTCGAGATAATAAGGTGAAATCGTCGGTTCGCCGCCAGAGAAGAGAATGATGACCTGGCGCTTTGGTTTGAATGATACGGCGCGATCCAAAATCGCTTTGGTGTCGTCCAACGTTGGCTCATGGACATAACCAACCTGGTTCGCATCCATGAAGCACGGATTGCACATCATGTTGCAGCGGTTGGTTAGATCGACGGTGAGCACGGCGCCACGGCCAAACTTGATATTTGAAGTTCCGTGCTTATGTACGTGCGAATCTTCAGCCGCTTTGAAGTCGCGTCCGAAAAATAGCGATTCAATTCGCTCGAGAAACGCCGGGTCGGTCGCCATCACATCGACAAACTCACCGTGCTTCGGGCAGGTCTTGCGCATGACGACCTGTCCGTTCTCTTCCACAATCTGTGCTTTGATTTCACCCGGGTGCTCATTCATCAACGACTCGAGAGTAGTCTCGCCGCTGATGACGGCGTCGCGCACCTCTTTCACGCAGCGCGGGCAAAGCGAATCTGTCTCTCTGGGAAAACCAAGCGGGGGTGCCGATCGTTCATAAGATTTCAGCAGCGGGCCGGGCGCCCATTTCGGACGAATGGCGTCGCCTTCAGGCAGGCGCTGATTGACTGACTGAAAAGCTTTCCAGGCAACGTCCGAAAGCGTCGAAACCAGCTTCGAGCCTTTGACTCCGGTCAACTTACTCTTGTCTGTCTCGCCGCGGCGGAATTGATCACTAAACAATTAATACTCTCCTTGGGTGGCGCTTTAGAGTATTGAGACGCGCCCCAATTACTAAAAGCCTAAGAAATTAAACAGCGCCACAGCCCGGAAATGCGATCAGGGATAATCAGCAGCGCGAGTCATGATAATTTGCCGGGACAGTCAAAGGCAAGACCAAAAGCCGTCGCTCGCGCCAACCGGGATCTGACCGAGCAGACGCAATTGGGCCTAAACCCTTTGTTCGCAAAGCTCTTTCTTATTGACACACCTGTTTGTCGAGGGTATAAGCATCCACGAACCTTCTGCACATAACGCGGAACTGGAGGCACACAACGGAGGCACCTCATGGCCGAACCACCTTATGGCGAGATTGTCGACTTATTAGAGAGCGGACAGGTCGTGCCATTTCTCGGCGCGGGAGTCAATTTTGGTACGCGCCAGCCGCCGGACGCGAAGTGGGACGACAAGAGCCCGACGTTTCTGCCAAGCGGCGCCGAACTGTCGAGATTCCTCGCTTCGAAAAGTAATTTTCCTTCCGCCGATGAACACGATCGGGCGGACCTCGCCAAGGTCGCTTCCTACTTTGCCGAAACCAGCGCGCGCAGCCGTCTGCGACAGCGGTTGCACGAAGTTTTTGACCGTGACTTTGAACCGTGCGGAATCCACAGCTACCTGGCGGAACTAAAAAACCCGCTTTTGATCGTTACTACCAACTATGATGATCTAACTGAACGCGCCTTTGTGAAAGCGGGCAGGCCTTACGATCTGGTTATTCATCCGACTGATCGCAAAGATGTAGGGGCTTCCGTGCTCTGGTGGCGCTATCAGGCGAAAGAGCCGGAAGCGGTGGCGCCAAACAAGCTTTTCATCGACCTCGATAAGACGACGGTGATCTACAAAATGCACGGGACGGTCGATCGCCAGTTAAAGCAGTGGGATAGTTACGTCATCACCGAAGAAGACTATGTGGACTTCCTTTCACGCATGATGGGCCAAACTGCCGTACCGGCGCAGTTCATGCGCCACTTTCGCACACGTCACTTTCTATTCATGGGTTACGGCCTCAACGACTGGAACCTCCGAGTCGTACTCAAGAATCTGCGGTCGGTGCTGCCGGGCGCCGAAGAAAAATCCGCTGACGAAGAAAATGAGGAAGAAGATCTGCGGTCATGGGCCATCCAGTTCGGTCCTTCGGATCTCGAAGTCGAGCTTTGGAGCGCGCGCAAGGTCAGGATTTATAACGTGGACATCAACGAATTCGCGAAACGGATGAAAGCAGAAAATAGTTAGACGCGAGGATAATCCGCCCACTACCAAAGCGGTATTGACCGCGGTACAAGATGAGCCAAAAGCTCCCGCCAGATTTTTGTCCCTACAAGGGCCTGCAACCTTATACCGAGCAGGATTGCGCGTTCTTCTTTGGCCGCACGCGCGATCAGCAGATCATCATTTCGAATTTGTACGCCGCTCAACTGACCGTTTTTTACGGAGCGAGCGGTGTCGGAAAAAGTTCGGTGTTACTGGCCGGCACGGTGCCGTTGCTCAAGCTGGAGCCAAACCTTTCCGTCGTCGTTTTTCGTAACTGGCAGGATCCCAGTTTCACCTCGCAGCTAAAACAGCGCACGCTTGAGGCTGTCAGCAGCAGCACTGGTAAGCAGATCGATGCTGACCTGTCACTTCCTTTGGATGAATTTCTGGGTCAGGTGGCGCGCGGGTCGCGAGGGCCACTCTTCCTGGTCTTCGATCAGTTCGAGGAGTACTTTCTTTACAATCCACCCTCTCCCAATTCCGACACCTTCGAAGCAGAATTCGCGCGGGCAGTAAATCGTCGGGACCTCAACGTGAATTTCCTGCTCTCGCTGCGCGAGGACGGCCTGAGCAAGCTCGATCGTTTCCAGGGCCGCATTCCGACGCTGATGAACAACATGTTACGGCTCGAACATCTCGACCGTGAGGGCGCCAGGGAAGCGATCACCAAGCCGCTCGAGGAATACAACCGGCAAATACAAGACAAGACCGGAGCAGTAACAATTGAACCGAGTTTGGTCGAAGCCGTTCTGGATGATTTGCGAGGCGCGAAAGTGAATTCCGAACAGATGGCGCAAGGCAGAGTCGAAAGCTTGCTCGCAACTGCTCCGGCAGCCGAGATCGAAACGCCCTTACTGCAGATGGTTTTGACGCGTCTCTGGGACGAAGAGCGCGCCGCGGGGTCGCGTGTGTTGCGCCTGCAAACTTTTGAGAAGCTGGGCCGGGCCGCAAACATTGCTCGCACACATCTCGATACAGTTATGAAGAAACTAACTGAGTCTGAGTGGAACGATGCGGCCAGCATTCTTCGTTATCTCGTTACGCCTTCAGGCACAAAAATCGCCCAGGAAACAGGTGCTCTTGCTTCATGGACTGAATTGGCGGAGCCCAGAGTGCAGGCGATCCTGAATCGACTTAGCGCACCCGACATGCGCATCTTGCGAACGATGCAAGCCCCGGGACAGCCCATGCGATACGAGATCTTTCACGATGTCCTGGCCCAGGCGATTCTTACCTGGCGGCGGCGCTATGTTGCGCGACAACAGGAGGAGAGAGTCAGGCGGGAAGAGCAGGAACGGGTAAAGCAGAATCAAGCCGAAACCGAACGCCGCCTGGAACTGGAACGCGCGCGCCGGTCGCGCAGAGTCATCATCGCCTTATCTGCAATACTGGTAATCATGGCCGCACAAATGGGCTACGCGTTCTGGCAGCGAACCGAGGCCAGCCGAGCCCGTCAACAGTTAGCGCCACTGGAGCGCCGCATCGATGAGAAGCAGAAAGAGATTGACGACAAACAGAAAGCGATCGACGGTGTTAACAACCAGTTGGAGAATATCAGCAAAGCGGCCGAGCACATGCGCAAGGGACAAATATATGTTCAGGCAAGAAAATATTCTGAGGGTATTCAAGAGATCGATAGAGCAATCGAGGATGATCCTACCAATCCGAATGCCTATAACCAACAGGGCTATGCTTATTTACGATCCGGAAAATATCAAGAGGCCGTCGACAGCCTGAACCGTTCTCTGGAGATCGACCCGAACTTCGTTTGGGGGCACTATAATCTGGCCTTAGCCTACTGGGCTCAGAATCAACGCGACCAAGCCGTCAAGGAAGTCGAGGCAGTCTTGAAGATCGACCCCAGTTTTCGAGACATAATCAAGAGCGATGGCCAATTTGAGAAGTTCAAAACCTCGCCTGATTACGTCAAACTGATCGAGCCTGCAGATTCCCAGAAGTAAAGAATTCGCCGCACAATTACCGCCAGGTAAGTACCGGTTGACCGGTAGTCCTTTTGTGTTTGCCTCGGACTCCGTGATCGGATAAGGTGCGCCGAGAACATCAGACCCGATTGAGTGAGAATTTTCATGGACGAAGCACGAAGAGCTAAAACTGTCGACGAGTTGGCGGCCCTTGTCGGCGGATGCGTGGTTGGTGATCGCACGGTTCTGATTAATCGCGTTAACAGTGTCGCATCCGCGGCGGAGGGCGATATCA
The DNA here is from genome assembly GCA_003168335.1 of Blastocatellia bacterium. Classification (GTDB taxonomy): domain Bacteria; phylum Acidobacteriota; class Blastocatellia; order Pyrinomonadales; family Pyrinomonadaceae; genus UBA11740. Next base: position 490,078 of record PMSM01000006.1, read on the forward strand.
CGTACGTCGAAGACGAGAAGTACTTCGAGGCAGCGAGCACAAGCAGAGCATCGTGCGTGATTGCTCCCGTCGGCGCGAACGTAAAGGCGCCGTGCCGCATTGAGGTAGCGAAACCAAAACTCGCATTCGCGCTGATCGCCGAAGTCCTCCATCCGCCGAAGCGACCTGAACCATCGATTCACCCGACGGCGGTTATCGCCGCAAGCGCAGACGTTGCCTTGACTGCCTTTATCGGGCCGCATGTTTGCATCGGCGAGCACAGTGGCGTCGGCGTCAGTACACAGATTCATGCCGGAGCCAGCATTGGAGACAGCGTCACGATTGGCAGCGACTGTGTCATTCATCCGAGCGTCGTGATTTACGACAACGTTAGTATTGGGGATCGAGTGATCCTACACGCTGGTGTAGTCATAGGCGCGGATGGTTTTGGTTATGTTCGCGACGAACAGGGTTATCACAAGTTTCCGCAGGTCGGCACGGTCGTCATCGAGGACGACGTCGAACTGGGAGCGAACACCTGCGTCGATCGCGCGGCGCTCGGTCGCACGCGCATCGGCCGGGGCACGAAGATCGACAACATGGTCCACGTCGGACACAACTGTGACATCGGTGAACGCGTGGTAATCGCCGCGCAGACGGGCATCAGCGGCAGCGTGATCATTGAAGATGATTGCGTTATTGGCGGACAAGTCGGGTTCGGCGATCACATCCGCGTGCAAAGCGGCGCGATAATCGGATCAAAGGCCGGAATTCTGCCGGGCAAGATTGTCCGGCCCGGTGTTTGGTGGGGAATTCCGATTCAGCCGTTGGATGAATACAAGCGTCTGAATGCGCACATCAGCCGCTTGCCGCATGTGCGCCAGGAATTGAAAGAGTTAACTGAGCGTGTCAGAATGTTGGAAAATGAGTTGCGTCAAAACGAGGAATAGGATCGTGGCTGAGTGTTTTCAGCGCTTTGAAAAAACTGGAAGCGGACGTAAGATCTTCCAGAAAATAAATGGAACTCGACGCGTGATCTTCCAAGAAAATAAATGGAATTCAATCCATGATCTTCCAGAAAAAAACTGGTTGACAACAAGAGATGGTTAGGCGAATCTGAGGTCGAACTTCGCACACCGCGAAGTCCTTCCCTCAGAAAGCTGCCATCATGAAAAAGCCCTCAATGTATATTCTCATTACGCTAGTACTCTCGGTTGCCGCCGGCTCTCAAGCACAATCATCCAGATCTATCGAATCGATGACTCGTCCGCGGGTTGTCGCCGGATCAAAAGCGGCTAGCCCTTCGAAGTCAAAGTATCAGGGTCAGTCTACTCAGCAGCAGACACCCTCTCGTCCGACGGAAACCGGAAACCGGTCCATCGAAAAGGCAAGCACGCCTAGCCGACAGCAGCAGGAAGAATCGAGATCGTCATCGCGTGAGGAACCCAACGCCTCTCTTCGCCATCTTTCACCCAACCGGATTCGGTCGCGCATCAACGAAGCACAACGCTTGATGAAGATCCGCCCCGTGCCGACTTCGATGATGGCGCCTTCGCTGGATTACGTGACCGTGGCCGCATTGTTGCCGGAAACCTCGCAGATTCATCTGATCCGCATTGCGAAGCAAACCTTCCTGACCAAGGGCGCTGAGCTTTCGTCGACGACTTCGTTGGGGTTACCGGTCCAGGTCCGCATCGTGCGCGCCAATGGCGTCAACACGGCCGTGACGGTCTTTGACGAAAAGAACCGGTCCTTGTTGCCCCTGGTGGCGGAATTCCCGATCGAACACCGCGGCGTATTTCGCGAGATGGCTTATTACACGTCGGCCCATCCGGCGCTGTTGTCAGCCGAACTGATGAAGTCGGGCCAGACCTACGTGAACTCGATGGTTGACCTGGCGGCGAAGCGGCTGCGTGAAAGAGGCGTGAACGTCGCCCCGAACCTCGTGGAAGTTGCCAAGCGCCTTTGCATCATCGAGCACGTCGATCACGATCGCTTTCGAAATGAAAATCGCATCGCGCTCTTCGAAGAAATTTATACGCTGTACGCGTTGAATGAACTCGATACTTATCGTTACTCGGTAAGTTCAGCCGGCGCGGGTGGCATGGTACAGATGATTCCCTGGACCTATGCACTCATGCGCCAGCGCCATCCCGGCGTGGGTTTGAATCCCGATTTTGTCGCGGGCATGCGCAACCACGGCAATGCGCTGGAAGCGATGTTGCTTTACATGCAGGACACCTGGAACGATCTGTCGGCCAACGAAGACGTGCAATCAGCTCTCAGCGCCAGGCAAGCGACCACCACCGAACTGCTGGCTGCCGGCTATAATTCAAACGCCGCCAAGCTGCCCGGCTACATCCGGCGGGCTGGCGCGGGTTGGCGCACGCTGATTCCGCGTGAAACCCAAATCTATTTACAAATCTATCAGTCGTTGGATAGCTTGATGAAGCCAAAAGAAAATCATCGACGGAAGAAGTAAGTCGGTTTAGCAGCGAGCTGAGTCAGACTTCTGAAACACCCGGTTTCCCATGCCGGGTGTTTTGCTTTGCGGTTGAGCGCGTCAGAAGCCCGCCCGTGAGGGAGGGCTCATTTTCCCAGAGGCCTTCCCTCACGGTCGGGCTTCTGACACGAAACTACCGTCCCACAACTTGATCACGTAATAATGTCCACACGCCTTCGAGGCTTGCGCATCCGGCGGGCGCAATGTTATATGCAAACCTGTTGCGGACTGAGTCGGTCGGTCCAGATCTTGTTGTTCCCCTAAAATTATTCGGAGCGAAAAATGAAACTAAATATTCTCAGACTTCTCGTCGTCGCGTTGGCGTGCGCCAGTGCCGTGATGCTTTTCACCAACGTCCGCGCGCAAAAATCGCCGGTCAACCCGGAGTTCGCGGTTTCGCTATCGAGCCTGGGCATGGCCGTGCCCGCGCAAACACCGGCCGCGCCCGCAGCCCCGCAAGAGAAGACGGTTGACCAGACGCGCAAGAATATTAAGGTGCTCAAGGGACTGCCTGATTCGCAACTGGGCACCGTGATGAATTTCATCGCCATTTCGATGGGCCGGCGATGCGATTTCTGTCACGTGAATAAGGGCGGGACGTGGAACTGGGAATCCGACGACAAGGAAGAGAAGCTGACTGCTCGCAAGATGATGACGATGACCCTGGCTCTTAACAAGGACAACTTCCGCGGCAGCCCCACGGTGAGCTGCTACACCTGTCATCGCGGCCGCAATTCGCCACAGGGCATTCCGTCGTTCCCGCTCCCAACACCCGCGCCGCGTCCGCAACCGCAGGCAACGCCGGCTCCCGGTCAACCCGCGGCTACGCCGGCGCCAACTCCGGCGGCGCCGACAGGCGATCAGATTCTGGCAAAGTACATCGAAGCGCTGGGCGGGCAGGCAGCCATCGACAAGATGAAAACGCTCGTGATGAAAGGCACCTACGCCGGCTTTAACGGCACGGCGGTGCCTTATGAAGTCGATCTGGCCGCGCCTGACAAGTTCTACATCAACGCCACCTCGCCACAGGGAACTATCGAGAGAGGTTTCGACGGCAAAGCCGCCTGGGAGAAAGGTCCGCGTGGAGTGAATGAGCTTATGAACCCCGTGCTCGACGATCTGAAGTCGACATTCCTGTTCTTCCACAACATCAAACTTAAGGAACAGTTCACCCGTTTGCGTGGAGGCAGGAAGGACAAGATTGGCGACCGCGACGTTATCGTTGTGAATGGCATGACTGCCGACAACCATCGCGAGCAGCTTTTCTTTGACGCTGAAACCGGTCTGCTGCGGCGCCGCATTTCTTATCTGGAAACACCAATCGGCGTGATTCCCAACCAGGTTGATTTTGAGGATTATCGAGACGTTGATGGCGTGAAGGTTCCGTTCACCGTGAAGGTCTCGTCAGTCGAGCCGGGCCTGGTCTCAACTCGCGTCTACACCGAGATCAAACTTAACGCACCGGTAGACGATGCGAAATTCAAGATGCCGGCGGCACCGGCGAAGGCGACTCCGTAGACGAATGGGGTCGATCACTTGTCGTGAAGCGTCTCGAAAAGGAATTCGATCTCACGATGATAGAAACGCACAGGTAATGAGCTTCGGCGGCCCGACGCGATTCATGGCCTGCACGGCTAGCTGACCTGGAGCATAACCCAACGATCAGAGTCCGTGGCCCAAGGTAAAGGCCCGGTTTGAGCGGCTAGTTTGTTTTCGTTGAGTTCCACTGCCTTAAGTCCGGCGCGAAGAACCCAACCCCATAACACCAACGCCTGTTCTGGTGCTGATGGAATTAGCTCTGATTGGGATGGCGGTAGCTTTCCAGGTTCGCACTTCCTGGTTTCATCAAGTGAATTTCGCGGGAAGAATTCTGCCTTAGCTAGTCATCGCGGCTATTCAAATTCTCTCAACTGCGTGTCCACGTGCGTGAGTGCGGCTTCGAGCTGCGCGCGATACCGCGCATTGCGGGCCAGTCTTAAACGGCTGAGAATTTGTGAACGCGATAACAGCAGCGATTGCTTGCGCGTCTGTCGCTCGCGTTCCTCCGGAGACAGGAAGGGTTTTGAGCGCGCGTCCTTTTCAGCCTGGGCGTCGCTGATCTGATCTTCGACTGACTTGCTTTCCCAACCACGCGCCATAGCGGAGAATATCGGTGAAGCCGTGGGAGCGGCTTCCACCTCGAACGGTTTCTAACTAAGGCATGGTCAAGTTGAATTTGTACCATCCCGATTTTCCAAAGAATCGGCCGCCCTCTTTGTCATAAAGGGCCAGGTAAAACTTCAGTTGAAACGTTTCGCCGCTTTCCATGTTAAGAGCGTCATACGGCATGAACATCTGCAAGTCCTCATAAACGGCAGGATCGTAGGCCGGCGTGAAATTAACGTGACAAGACACATTTCCTTTCTTGTCGCGATAGTCTGCATCACCTGACTTGAGCGGCGTATTGCCCGCGTCGTCATAGTAGAAATACGCGATCATCATGCTGGGGACGCCTTTTCCGTATCTAACCCTGAACTTGGCATGAACCCGCATGCCTTTCACACCATCCACCGTGACGTTGTGGACGATTCGGGCACCTTCATAGATAGCCTCGGGATCATCAAATACCATCGCCGTAATCGGTCGGGCACTGATGGGTTGAATCCCGTTGAGATGGAGCGCCGGCATAAGAACATTTCCGGGCGTCTTTGCCGCAGTCGCGTATCCCGAAAGCCCGACTACGGTACAAATCAAAGCGGCCGCTGCCACAATTCTGAAGGCCACGTATCTATTCTTCATCTATTCTCTCCTTCTGTCTGTCTTGAAAAGTTATAGTTTGGTTAAGGTCCCGGTGGAATCACCGTTACCCATCTAATTGTTTCGGTCACTCAAAGGAAACCAATCGCCGGGCATTGTACCTCAAAACCTGAATCCAGATCACAACAAACTTCGCACCCAGCCACCGTCCACTTGCAGCGTCACGCCGGTGATGTAAGACGCGCGCTCAGAAGCGAGGAAAGCCACGGCGGCGGCGATCTCTTCCGGTTTGGCCATGCGGTGCATCGGGGCCTGCATCGCCCAGGATTCTATGATCTCCTGCTTTGATTTGCCCGACCCTTTGCCGCGGACCTCCGCCAGCTCATCTTGTCTCTCCGTCAACGTATAACCCGGCGCAACGTTGTTCACCGTAACACCTTCAGCCGCGACTTCGCTGGAAACGGTCTTCGCCCAGCCGGTCAAACCTGCGCGCACGGTATTGGACAGCAGCAGTCCTTCGATCGGTTGTTTGACTGATACCGAAGTGATGTTGATGATTCGTCCCCAACGTTGCTTGCGCATACCTGGCAGGACGAGCTTGGCGAGCCTGATCGCCGAGAGCGCGTTCTGCTCGAAGGCGCGACGAAACATGTCCATGTCGGTATCGGCAAAAGTCGTCGCCGGAGGCCCGCCCGCATTCGTGACACAGATATCGACGCGGCCCGCGCGTTCCAGCGCCAGGTTCACAAACGCTTCGGCCTGCCCGCCATCGGTCACATCCGCGGCGATACCTGCCACGTTGGCCCCGGTCTCTTCGTGAATCTTCTTCGCCGCTTCCGAAGCGCGTCTTTCGTCCCGCGAGCAGAGAAATACGCGCGCTCCTTCGCGCGCCAACTCGCGCGCAGCTGCGTAGCCAATACCGCGGCTGGCAGCGGCGACTAACGCCACCCGATCTTTTAGCCCTAAGTCCATGTGAGTCGTTTGCCTTTCTTTGCGACTTTGCGCCCTGGCGTGCCCATTCTCACGCAAAGGCGCCAAGACGCAAAGGAGAGCGGGCTCTTTATTGAGCTCTGATACGGTTAAGCTCAGAAAGGCAGGCCTGGATCAGTCGCTCCGCATCATCGTCATGGAATATCCGCGCTTGCGACTGCTTATGAAAAGTTTCGACGAGTCGTTCGACTTCATCCGCCACCCCACCAGTACCGGTCAAGCATCCGATGACTTTCCCTTCGTCGTAGGCAATCGTGAATTCGTTCAGCGATCCGATCGAGCCGGCGATGAACAGCACGACATCGCACGATCGAACCAGCACGACGTTGCGCCCTTTCTGACCAAAGCCGGTGTAGATGATCGCGTCGCACGCGTCCACCGGCAGTTGATATCGCTCAACATGTTCGCGCTCATGACCGGCGGGAGAAATGCCGATATGAAGGGCGCCGGCGCCATGCGCCGCTTTGCCGGTTTCATAGACCAAGCCGGTGGTCGCGCCAGTCAAAAGGATTAAGTCGCGACTCGCGACGGCCCTGCCGAGTCCTATCGCTCGCTCGCGCATACCGGTTGTGGTGGTCGGCTCAGCCGAACCCATGACGCCGACTTTGATCTTCATAACTATGACCGTAACTGACCCGCCAGCCCGCCGCTAAATTTCAAATCTATCTTTCTCGACGTTGGCCTGACCTTCAAATCCTTCCACAACCAGGGTTGCGCCAGGCGCCTCTCCTTTTCGATCCCACCACTTTTCAGTCACAAACCAGATCAAACCAGGCAGCACAAAGAAGGCGCCGACGCCCACCGTAACCACCCGCGGTGAGAAGCCAAAACGATCCATTAACTCGCCGACTATGTAGTTCGAGGCGGCCATCGTCAACGTCAACAACGCCAACTCCGCCGCAAACACGCGGCCGCGAAATTTATCCTCGACTTCGCGCTGCAGCAATACGGTCGAAAAGACCCAGAGGATGCTGCCGCCGGTGTGCGCGATGGCCAGGAAGAGCAGCGCGAGCGCAAAACTTCGCGAGATTCCAAAAGCTATGTAGAAAGCTCCGCCGATCAAAAACCCAATGGCGATCGCGTTCTGCATCTGCCTTCGCGTCTCGCCCGCCCAACGGCGCGCGACCATTGGTCCGATGGCCGTGCCGATCCCCCGCGCTGTAAACAACACGCCGATACCCGTGGCAGTTTTCCCGGCGACCGGAAACACTCTTTCGCCGAACACGGCCAGCAGAGTCAGAATGCCCCCACCCATTCCCCAGGCCGGTTTAACCATCAGGTAAGCCAGCACCCGCCGTCGATGCTTTACATAGTGCGCACCTTCGATGGTGTCGGTGATGCCGAGGGTTTTGCCGATCGTCAGCCGGGCCTTTGGTCGTGGAGGGCGCTTCGGGACGCGTACGCTGGCGATTAGTAGCGCCGACGCAACGAACGTTAACGAGTCGAGCACGAAAGCCACATCCGTTCCGAACCAGCCGGCGACGAACCCTCCGATCGCCGCTCCGAGCGTCAGCATCGCTGACCAGGTCACAGATGCGATCGCGTTAGCCGATAACAACTCGCGGTCGGAAACGATCGATGGAATCGCGGCGGTCTTGGCCGGCTCGAAGAATGCCGAAAACGCCAGCTGCATAACGGTCAAGACATAGATCAGCCACATCTGATCGGGACGTCGTATGAATAGGAATCCGAGTACTACGATAGCCCGCAGGACATCCGCCGTGATCATGATCGAACGCCGGCTGAATCTATCAGCGACGACCCCGGACAATGGTCCCATGACGACGCTCGGAAGAAAGCGCGCGACCATGATCAAAGCCACCGAACGAGTTGAGCCGGTCAGGCGCAGCGTGATCGTTAAGACCGCGATCGTGTCGAACCAATCGCCCATCTGGCTGACCACCTGGCCCAGCCAGAGAAAACGAAAATTGCGGTTGCCACGCAGCAGTTCCCCATAGCCGATGGTCGGCGGTCGTTCGCGCCTGGTTTTTGCGACCTTGCTCACGATTTTTGGAAATCCAAGGTGCACTGTGCAAACGCGGTTGTCAACACCAAGGATCTGTTGCGACTTTGGAAGAAACGCGTTTGCCTTTGGCGGCTTTGCCGCCTGATGTGCGGAAAGCCTGTGGCTTTCCGGCGCGGAACATCTTTGTTTCGTGAGGCTACGCCTCCATCTTCCGGCGAGGCACAGCCTCGCCCGAAGAATTATTTAGGGTCACGCGGAAAGGCAAAGCCTTTCCGCACATCGGGGCAACGCCGATGGCTACTTGCTCAACGATTCTTGACCCTCACTCCTGACCGAACTTTCACTTTGACCTGTCACATTGAAGTGAGGCACCGCCGGTAAGAGATAGTCACCTTAGGTGTCGTATTAAAACCCGGCTAATCGCGCGGTTTCCGGAGTTTTCCCAACCAGTCGGTTTCGGCACAGGCTTTGTAAGTCCGCAGACCGCGGCTAGAAAGCGTTAACCGCTGACTGGGCCCACCGCACTGGGCCCGCTAGCCGCACAAGAACAGTTTTTCGTAACGAATGCACACATCGCGCGAGGATCAGCATCAGTGAATTGTTACACCCCAGGTGGCGGACGCGTGCCAGCCTCCGTCAACTTGCCCGGTCATGCGCCGGAAGCGATAAGCCCAGTTGCCGGGACTTCGCTTTCGGCGCAGACGTATTCCCTCATGACGACCGGAAAGGAATGAAGATGCCTTGATCTAATTACCGAACTTTCTTTCAGAGCTTCTGCGAACCAACCCAACGTGAGCCGTAAAAGAGAAATGAAACTGATCGACATGTCCGACTACAACCGCCCGGCAAGGACCTACTGGACTGTCATGGTCATTGCCGGCGCAAGTGTATTCGTGTGGGCGGTCCTAAGTTGTTTCAGTTTCTCGGGAATTCAATGGGCAGGGTTCGCCGGCTTGCTGTCACTGGTAATCCTGGCCGGATCAAATCCGATTCGCATCCCCAACGCGAGGTCCAGTTTCACGTCGGGCGATGTCTTCATATTTCTGGGAGTGCTGTTTCTCGGCATCCCCGCCGCGATTGTGATCGGCGTAGTAGATGCATTTGTAAGCTCGCGCCAGACTTCGAAGCGAGTGGCCAGTTGGCTTGCCGCGCCGGCGATGATGGCGGTGACAGTCTTGATCGCCGGCCGGGCGTTCTATTTTGCGCTGGCGCATTACGCTCATGTCTCGCAACAGCCGCTGGGCGCAACACCCATGCGTCTCGATCACTTGCTCGGCCCCCTCGCCTTGTTAGCCATGCTGCAGTACTTCATTAACGGTTTTACGATTTCGACAATCTATGCGCTGCGGACCAGGCGACCGGTTCTGAAGTTCTGGCGCGACGGTTATCTGTGGACGTGGTGGTCATTTCTGGGATCGGCAATCGCGGCGGCGGTTGTCTATCTGGCAGTGTCGCACCTGGGATGGGCCTATGTGCTGCTGAGCGTGCCAATCATCGCGGCTACTTTCTGGACCTACAAGATCTACTTTGAGCGCGTCAATGCCAAAACCCGAGAAGCTGAAGAACTAAGCCGGCTGCATCTGGCAACTGTGGAAGCCCTGGCCACGGCGATTGATGCGAAAGATCAAACCACGCACTTCCATGTGCGCCGCGTGCAAATTTACGCCGAAGGACTGGGCAAGCTGCTGCGTCTGTCTGAAGCTGAGATCGCCGCGCTCAACGCGGGGGCCCTGCTGCACGACGTAGGGAAACTCGCGGTGCCCGATCACATTCTGAATAAGCCGGGAACTTTAACGCCGGCTGAGTTCGAAAAAACCAAAATACACACTATCGTCGGCGCCGAAATTCTGGGCCGCATCAACTTCCCTTACCCAGTCCTGCCGATAGTCCGTCATCATCACGAGCGCTGGGATGGAAAAGGATATCCGGACGGCCTGAAGGAAGAACAAATCCCGATCACGGCGCGGATCATGTCAGTGATTGATTGTTTCGACTCAGTCCGCGAAGACCGGCCCTTCCGTCCCGGCATGACGCGCGAAGACGCGATTGAATTATTGCGCGGTGATGCCGGCACGCAATTCGATCCCAGGCTTGTCGATCTGTTTATCGAGCACCTGCCACGATTCGAAGCCCAGATTGCGGCTCGCGGTCTCGCCGATCAGGTTCACATCAGCTCGCCTGGCAGCCCGATCGCTCCGCCGGAAGATCAGTTGGCCCACGCTCGCCAAAACACATCGTTTGCCGCCTACGACCAAATTCGCAACGCCCATCGCGAAGTCTACGCGCTGTACGAGATCGCTCGTACCTTTGGATCTTCACTCGAAGTCGAGAACACCCTGTCGGTCCTGGTCGACAAGGTGGGGCAGATAGTTCCGTTCGATACGTGCGTGGTGTATCTCCACGACGAAGTCAAAGGTTATGCGACCGCGGCGCTGGCGAAGGGCCTGGACGCCGATCTGCTGCGGGCCAGATGCGTCGCTCCCGGCGAAGGCGTAACCGGCTTTGCCTTGTCAAACCGGCGACCGGTCAATCGTATTCACCCGAGCCTGGATTTCGCGGACATGAAGTTCGCGGCCGAGGGAAATTATACTTCGATGGCTTCGCTGCCATTGTGCAAAGACGACCTGTTGCTGGGAGCGCTTTCCGTGTACTCGACGAGCCTAAAAGAATACAGCGACGATCAAATCCGTCTGCTGGAAACAGTGACCCGGCTCGCATCGGACGCGCTGGCTAACGCGGTGAATCATGCCCGGGCCGAATCGAACGCGCTCACGGACTCGCTCACCGGTCTTCCGAACGCACGCAGATTGCACGTTCGTTTTGAAGAGGAAGTGTCGCGCGCGCGACGTACGGGCAGGCCGTTCCAGGTGATCATGCTCGACCTCGACGATTTCAAGTTGGTCAACGACACGTTTGGGCACAAGCTCGGTGATCGAATGCTGCGCGAGGTCGCAGGTCTGGTTCAGGCTCAATTGCGCGAGTACGACTTACTGGCGCGCTATGCCGGAGACGAATTCGTCGCGATCGTAAATGATGCGACGGTCGAGCAGGTAGAGGACCTGCGCGAACGCATCGAGAAGACTGTCTCAGGTTTCTCGATCGACGTGCGCGCGCAGGGTCGCGCGCGCGTTGGCATCAGCGTCGGCTCAGCCGTCTTCGGAGTTGACGGCGAGACTCTGGATCAGCTCCTGGTGGCCGCCGATCAAGCCATGTACCGGGCCAAGTCAAACCACAAAACCGGCATGTTCAGCGCTGCGAACAAGCAGCCCGGTTCCTCCAAGTCTGCGGCAGAACACCCCGACGGTCCGCTGGTAACCAGCGCGATAAATTAGCTTCGCCGCAGTCAGTTTCACAGAGTGATGAGGAAGACGTGGCTCCGATGAACGCCGCCGCTCGTTCAGCCGCGTTCACGCGGCTTCCCCGAAGGGTTTTTAGCCCAGCCGTTTTACGGCTGGGTCACCAAGCGCAACCCGTTCAGCAGCCCGTTTCAACGGGCTTCTCAATCGAGGCTTTGGCCACTATGCTGAAGCTATGTACGGCCATCACTGCGAACACTGCGAAGGCACCGTGCGCCCAAAGAAGGTGCAGCGCGAAGCTTTCAAGCATAAGAAGGGATTCATAATCCTTGAAGATATTGTGATCGGTGTTTGCCACGGATGCGGAGCGAGATATTACAGCGCCGACATCCTTCACACCGTGAATGATATTGCCAACGGAACAAAACCCTTCGAGCGAATCGAAGAGATCCCAGTCGCTCACCTCTAGACATCATAGAGACGTTTGCGACGGGTTACTCATTTCGTTCTTCCGATCCCCCCAGCGCCAGACGCCGTATTACACATCACCATTTCCTAACTATCCAAGGGCGACTTGCTTCCAAGCGGCACCCAGACCCCGGCTTTTCCTAAAGAAACCCTAATAAACCCTTGACAACTCGGCCCCCACCCGTCAAATTGGAAGAGTGGTACGCGGGTCCACGCTCTGTCTAACCCGCGAACGGCCGGCGTTCTGATCGGCCGGCTGAATCCAGCGCCTTTGTCCCAGGCTAGTGACCGCTCGCGATGGCAAGCGGTTGCGGTAATTACCCCTCCTCATCTGTTCAGGAACGCCACCTCGCAAAGCGAAGGACTGCCACGCGCCCGTGTTACGAAGAATGTCAGTTTTACCCACTCAACAAACAACCGGCGCTATTCTGCTGATCGTCGACGACGATCGATCGGCACGCGAAAGTTTGCGTAGCGTTTTCGAAAGCGCCGGCCATCGCACGATAGGTGTGTCGGACGCGCCGGCGGCGCTGCGTCTGCTGCAAAAACAACCGTGCGACCTGGTGATGCTCGACGTCGAGCTTCCCGAAGTTGACGGCGTCGCGCTTTGCCGTCTGCTGCGCGCCCAGCCCGCGCTGAAGCAGTTGCCTCTGGTTGTTTTTTCAGCCGACGACAGCGAAGGCCGCAAAGTCGAAGCCTTCACCGCCGGCGCCGATGATTACATCGTCAAGCCGTCCACACCGGGCGAGTTGCTTTCGCGGGTTAACTCTCACCTGAACTTTGCACAGCGTGAATCGGAACTAATCGGGAGCAATCGCGAGTTGAGCTTTCTCGCCGACCTCGGCCGCGGCCTGTTGCGCACGATCATGCCCGAGCAAGTCGCGAGTCGCGTCGCCGGAGCAATCTATGAAGGGACGAACGCTTCACAGAGTGCCTGCGCCATAAAGAACAACGGCAAGGGTCTCGCGGTCTGTGTTTTTGATCGAGAAGGAAGCGCCGGCAGTTCTGCTCTGATCAATATGGATCGGCTGGAAAGATGGTTGGCCTCTTCGCGTTCCACATCTCCCGCCTGGCTGACAAACAGCCGGGAGTTTTTGCTGCGCGACGCACCGCATGAAACGGAATATCTGGTTCCAATTCGTTTCGGCGAAGAGATTCTTGGCGCCATGGTGGTGGCTTTCACCGCGGCAAAGGATTGCACTGCGGATGAATGCCGGCTAATAAATGCCGCCGCCCAACAGGCCGCCCTGGCGGCGCACATCTCGACGCTCTACCTCGGCGCGCGCGAATCGGCGGCCACGCTGGCAGAGGAAGTCGACCGCCGCACTGCCGAGTCCGAGATGCAGCAGCGCTTCACCGAAGCGATTATCGATACCCTGCCATTATCTTTGTATGCAATCGATCGCCAGTATCGCATTGTCGCCTGGAACCGAAATCGCGAACTGGGCGAACTCGGGCTGCCGCGTGGCGAAGCCCTGGGGCGAAACATTTTTGATGTGCTCACCAAGCAGAGCCGCGAGTTGCTCGAGCGCGAATTCGGCAAAGTCTTTGCCACCGGCGAGATTCACCGAGTCGAACAGGAGAGCGTGACTGAGTCCGGCGAAACCAACCACTGGTTGATTAGCAAGATTCCCATGCGCGCCGATGAAAACGACGAGGTTTCTCACGTGATCACTGTGGGCGAAAACATTACGGTTCGCGTTAAGGCTTACCGAGCTGTCGCGCGCGCAGAAAAGTTGGCCGCGGTCGGCCGTCTGGCCGCCGGCGTCGTGCACGAAATCAATAATCCGCTGGCGACTATTGCCGCGTGTGCAGAGTCGCTCGAGAAACGCATCAAAGAAGGCGCCTTTAGCGACTCGCCTGACGCAGAAGACTTGCGCGAATACCTCGGTTTGATTCGCGACGAGGCTTTTCGCTGCAAGACTATTACCAACGGGTTGCTTGATTTCAGTCGTTTGCGCGCCGGACAGCGCGTGCCCGTTGACGTGACGGAAGTGATCAAAGCTGCCGGGCGACTGGTGACCCTTCAAGAGCGGGGTGACAACATCCAAATCGTGGTCGAAGCGGCCGCCGGCCTCCCGCGCGTCTCCGGCGACGTTGGCCAGCTACAGCAGGCGGTTGTCGCTTTGGCTACCAACGCGATAGACGCCATGCCTGAAGGCGGAACTTTGACGTTGACAGCGATCTGCTCCAACTCTCGGGTGCTCGTCCAGGTCAGAGATACCGGGATTGGGATCGCGCCTGAGAATATGACCAAGATATTCGATCCTTTCTTTACGACGAAGGATGTCGGCCGCGGCACGGGGCTGGGGCTGGCCGTTTGTTATGGTATTTTATCTGATCATGGTGGCCGCCTGGACGTGCGATCCACTGTCGGCGCCGGCACCACGTTTACGATCACGTTGCCGGTCGCGGATGAATGAATTACCTTCCTTGGTGCGGAGCATAAGCAGTGAACGAACAGCGTGACGCAAGGCTATTAATAGCGGAAGACGAAGCCAACCTGCGATTGGTGTTGCAGAAGGAGCTACAACGCCTGGGTTATCGCGTGCAGGCTGCGGCTGACGGCGAGGCAGCGTTGCGCAAGCTGGAAGAAAGCAATGTGGACGTGCTGTTGTGCGACATCAACATGCCGCGCATGGACGGCATGGAACTCTTGCGCCGCGTTCACGAACGGCCGAACCCACCGGAAGTAATCATGCTCACCGGCCAGGGCACGATCGAAACTGCCGTCGAGGCAATGAAGATCGGGGCCTATGATTACTTGACCAAGCCCTACAGCATTAACGAGCTTGATGTGCGCGTGCGGCAGGCGGCGGAAAAACGCAACCTGCGCGTTGACAACCAGCGATTGCGTGCGCAACTCGAGCGGCAATCCGCTTTGCCGGAAATCGTGAGCCAGTCGCAGGCAATGAACGAAGCAATTCGCCTGGTCGAGCGCGTCGCCCCGTCGGAAGCCTCGGTCCTGATTACCGGCGAGTCCGGAACCGGCAAAGAATTAATCGCCCAGGCCATCCATCGTCTCTCGAGTCGCGCTAATGGATCGTTCATCGATTTGAACTGCGCGGCGTTCCAGGAATCGCTACTGGAATCGGAACTGTTCGGTTACGAAGCCGGCGCCTTTTCCGGCGCGAAAGCGCGCAAGCTGGGACTGATTGAATTAGCGGACGGCGGCACGTTGTTCCTGGATGAAGTGACGGAGCTGCCGGCCAGCCTGCAGGCGAAACTGCTGCGAGCAATCGAGACGCGTACGTTTTTCCGCGTGGGCGGCGTGCGCAAAGTTGAGGTCAACGTACGCATCGTCGCGGCCACCAACCGCAATATTGATTCAGTCGTGGGAGACGGAACGTTTCGCGCCGATCTGCTCTATCGCATCAACAGTTTTCAGATTCACCTGGCGCCATTGCGCGAACGACCCGAAGACGTCGAGCCATTGATGCATTACATTTTGAAGCAGCTCGGAGGCGCGAATCCTCCTGAAGTCACGGCGGATGCATTGGGCAGGATGCGAGCGTACGCCTGGCCCGGTAATGTGCGACAACTGCGGAATTGTTTGGAGCGCGCCATACTCCTTTCGAATGAAGGACGAATTACGTCCAGCGAGTTGCCTCCGGAAGTCGCTCGCAGCACCAACGGCGCCGCGCCATTCACTGCCGGGATGTCATCCGCGCCGGTTTCCTCGGGCGATGGTTCCGTGCCCATGAGCGCGGGCGATGGCGGCAGTGTGCCCGGTTCGGGTTCGCTGCGCGATGTCGAGAAACAACAGATAATCGCGGCCCTGGAGCAGACCGGATGGCATCGAGGCAAGGCTGCTGAGATGCTCGGGATTTCGCCGTCCACACTTTATCGACGGCTTCGCGATTACAACCTCGAAGGCCGATTGCGATAAATACAGAACCGCTCGGGATTCCGAAACAAGAAAGCCGCAGTCAGCATAAGCTGTCCGCGGCTTTTTTCTTGTGACAAATCGCCAGGTGCTCTTCAGCCAATCGCTCGCGCCTTTTGCTGCTGGCGCTTGCGCCGATAGTAAAGTCCAGCCAGCCCGGTGCCGAGCAGTACCATAGTAGTCGGCTCTGGTACGGTGTTCGGAGTTGTAGTGAAGCAGAAAGCTATGCCGTCATTCCAGAAGTGACAATCAGGATCGAATCCAAACGCAATGTCGCTGCCATTTAAAAAGTAAGCGCTCAAGACTTTCAGTTGGTCCGCCGTGAACGTGTAAACGAAATCGTGTCCCGTAGTCGTAAACGACTGCTGAGTCAGAAAAGTATTTGCCGTTCCGGCATTGACCAGCGGATTGTTCAGATAACGTGTGCCGGCAAAATCATCGTTGATGTCGATCACTGGGACTTGATTGGCCGGAGCGTCCTGGAACGAAGCCACGCCCGCGTTCTTCGCTGTATCGAGCAGGTGGATGAACAGCATGTTCTGGTTGGTGTCCCAGTTACTGATGTTTCGAAACGTCAGCGTCGCGCTGGTAATACTCTTACCGGAGAGATTCACGCCGCCAATTCGCCACGTGTAGGCATCGTGGTGGTCCAGGTTAAACTGGTTAGCTCCGCCCGAGCCCTGATTCGCGCCGGTCGCCGGCGCCTGAAAGGTTATGGTGTCGGCTGAGGCGACTGTGGGCAAACCGATTAGAATCACCGCCGCCAACAATAGGATTAACTTTTGCACGAGTTTTTCTTCCTCCGTAGTCTTCTTCGACTCTCGTTCAAAAGAAATGGTTAGTGGGTATACATTTCCACAAAGCGACTCATTTTTGGCGCTTTTTTGGAAGAAATCAGGCAAGTTAGGGACCGGTTCGTCCCTGGGATTGACTGAATCGGATTACTTCTTGAGGAGCTTCCGGTCGATTTTGCCGCGATCGTTTTTGGGCAAAGAGGAAACAAACTCGATCCAGCGAGGATACTTGTAGAGCGCGATGCTTGATTTCACGAACTGCTTGATCCCGTCGGCCACGGCTGCGGTTGGTTCGTGACCGTCACGGAGTACCACAAAAGCTTTGGGTTTCACCAGCCCATTACCGGCGTCGTGGCCGACGACCGCGCATTCCAGCACGGCTTCGTGTTGCAGCAGACAGTTTTCGATCTCCGCCGGCGCCACAAAGACGCCGCTGACTTTCAACATGTCGTCGGTGCGGCCGTGACACCAGTAGTAACCATCACTGTCGACGTGAAATTGATCTCCACTCGTGCACCAATCGCCGGCAAACGTCTCTTTCGATTTCTCGTGCGCATTCCAATAGCAGAGCGCGGCCGAATCACCTTTGATCTTGAGAGTGCCCATTTCGCCGGTGGGTACCTCGTTCTCTTGCGCGTCGACAATCCTTGCTTCGTAACCTTCGACGATGCGGCCGAGGGTCCCGGGCTTTACATCGCCCGGGCGATTGGTGATGTAGATATGAAACATTTCAGCCGACCCAATGCCATCACAGATTTCTACGCCGAAAGTTTCCTTCCAGCGATGATAGATCTCCTTCGGCAGCGCCTCGCCTGCCGAATAACAAAAGCGAATACTCGACAAGTCATGTTTCGCGGCGGCTTCGGCATTGAGCATGGCATTGATCATCGTCGGGACGGTCGTAAAGACTGTCGGGCGATAGCGTTCGATCACTTCGAACATCTTTTCCGGTGTCGAGCGTTCGGCAAAAAGCGCCGTGGCGCCGCCCACCGAGAAAGGAAACAGCAGATTGGTGCCGGTGGCATAGCCGAAGAAGAGTTTGGGAACGGAGAGGGTCAAATCGCTTTCGTTCACACCCATCGTGCGCCGGGCAAAGACCTCAGTGTTGTAAGGCAAGTCGTGTTGCAGGTGCACCGCGCCTTTGGGATGACCGGTTGAGCCGGAAGTGAACAACCAGATGGCCATGTCGTCACGATGTGTGTCGGCCGCCCGGCAGACGCTCGGTTGTGCCGACACACTTTCTGAGAACGAGAGAAACCTGGCGCGGCTGTGTTTCGGATCGATCTGATCTTCGTCCACCGCATCTTCATTGCGAACGACCAAAGTGGCGCGCAGGTAATTCGCATCCTGGGCAGCCTCAGCAAACGGCTTAATGAAGGACTCGTGAACGATCGCGGCGCGCGCACGTGTGTATTCGAGGTAGTAACGGTAATCGTCCGCGGGCAACAGCGGATTGACCATCGTGATTACCGCGCCGATGCGCGCCGCGCCAAACCAGGCCCAGACAAACTCTGGACAGTCAGGCAGGACGATCAGAACGCGATCTCCCATCGCGACGCCGGCTTCACGCAACGCGTTGCCGGCGCGATTAGCCATCCGCGCCGTCTCGCCGTAGGTGTAAGTCTGATCTTTGAAGTAGAGACAGACTTTGTTTTCCCGACCCTCCTCCAGATTGTGATAGAGGAAGTAGTCGGCCATGTTGAAGCGTTCGGGAAATTCGATGGTCATCTAGTGGAAAGTGATCGGTGAGCCCTCCCTAACGGTCGGGCTACTGCCCCGCATTCTTCGCAATAGGATTGTCATTAGCCCGTGCCCAAACAAGGGCTCATTGGTAACAATTGGACGTTCTTTCCGCAAGCTCGATTTTCAACTCTTCGCAAACGGACACCCTTCGGCTTCATGTTTGGTGCTGAGGTAGGTGCGCGCTTCCCAAAGTTCGGGAAAGAATTTTTTGTCGAGAGTTTTTTGCAGATATCCGACGCCCTCCGAACCCCCTGTGCCGGGCTTGGCGCCGACCATGCGCTCGACCATCTTGATGTGGTGCGAACGCCAGAGCGAGAAGTATTCGTCGTGCTCAATTAGCCCTTCAGCAACCTGGAGTTCGGTGTAGAACTGCTCGTGGTGCGTGAGCACTTCGACCAGCGCCCGCTGCCGCTTGCCATAATTGCTGCGCCGCTCTTTCGCGTCACGGGGCGAGTCAACCGCGGGAGTGTCAAATCCATGCCGGCGCAGCAGCGCAAAGAAGGCTTCAGACAGCGAGGGCGCGTTCAGGCGTGCCTGCAGGCGCTGGAAAGCGAAATCGTCGCCGGCGAACGCTCGCAAAATCGCTTCATCTTTGAGGCCGGAAGAGAATTCGATTTCGCGAAATTGCATCGACTGAAAACCGCTGGCCGGATTCAGCTCGTCCCGAAATCCGAGAAAACGAACCGGGCTCATCGTTTCGAGAATATGAATCTGGGCGATGAGCAGTTTTTCGATCTCCACAATGCGACGCAGCGCCTGCGCGGCTTCAGCGGCGCGGTCTTCCTTCATCAAAGCGATAGCCGCGTCAATTTCGTGCAGGATCTGCTTGAACCAAAGTTCGTAGGCCTGATGCACGGTGATGAAAAGGAGTTCATCGTGCTGGGCGGGCGACGACAGACAGTTCTGTAAGTCGATTAGCTCAGGCACGCGCAGATACTTGTTATAGGAAAGCGGTGCGTCTTTGCCGTAGTCTTTTGACATTGATTACCTATTTGGATGTCCGACAAACTTCAGTTTGTCGACGACCTCAAAACCGGCTGCTTGTGCCTGACAACGACAAACTGAAGTTTGTCGGACATCTCAAAACGCCGCGCCGACTTTTTCACTGACTTCATAAGCCTTCGCGTCGCGAATCTTTTTCATCTCGGCGATTACCAACTCCAATTCTTCGTCCTTCGTATAAAAGTGCGGCGAGATGCGCACCCCCGCGCCGGGACGATAGTCAACGATGAATTCACGGCGAATCAACTCTTTGGTAATCGCGGCCGCCTGATCATCCCAAACCGTGATCGTGCCGCCACGCTGCGCCGAATTCTTCGGACTGGTTACCCGAAACCCGGCCTCCTGGGCGAGTTCGATGAGCGTTCCGGTCTGGCGCACGCTCTTCTCGCGAATCCTGGCCACGCCAATCTGGTTTATAACTTCATAGCCGGATTGCGCCGCGTACAGGGCCGGGATCGCCGGCGATCCATGCAGAAAGCGCGTGATGTTTGGAGCGTAACGCAACTCACTCTCAAACGCGAACGGTTGTTCGTGGGCCATCCACCCCGTCGTCTTTGGCTCGAGTCGATCAATCAAATCCGGTCGCACGTAAAGATATCCCGCGCCCGGCCCGCCGCATAGCCACTTGACTGAGCC
Organism: Blastocatellia bacterium; assembly: GCA_003168335.1. GTDB lineage: Bacteria > Acidobacteriota > Blastocatellia > Pyrinomonadales > Pyrinomonadaceae > UBA11740. Next base: position 510,077 of record PMSM01000006.1, read on the forward strand.
ACCGGTGGCAAAGTCCACCTGCAGGTCTTTCACGCTGAAAGGTACCGTGCCGGCTGATTGGTAAGTATCGAGCACCACCATCGCGCCAACTTCGTGCGCGCGCCGGGTGATTGCTTTAGCGTCCTGCAGAAATGCACTCTTGAAAAGCACGTGAGAGATTGGCACCAGCAGCGTTTCTTCATCGATCGCGGAGAGCATTCTTTCCAGTGGCACTGTGACGCCGTCGTCGGACTTCACGATTTCGATGCGCAAGCCGTGATCACGCGCGTGCGCTTCATACACGTACATCACGGAAGGAAAGTTAAGTTCGGAATAAACAATCTTGCGGCGGGTCGATTTTTCCGGCAGCGGCAGAAAGCACGAGAGAATCAGTGACTGACAAATCGAAACGTTCTGATGCATCACGACCGTATCGCTGTCGGCGCCGATGATGCGTCCAACTTCGTTCCCCACGGTCACGGGCTTGTTCCACCAGCCTTCGGCCCAGGCGCGCACGCCGCGCGTCGCCCAGATGTCGGCGTATTCATGCAGGCGGTCGTAGGTGGCGCGCGGCATCGCGCCGAGGCTGTGCGAAATCAGATAGACCGCTCGGTCGAGAATGGGAAACTCAGAACGCCATTTGAGAAGATCATCCGTCAAGAAGAATTCTCCGTTTGGTTCGAGCTAATTTACCACAGTTGGGCGATCAGACTTGCCCTATATGGAGTGCGCTGACTTGTCAGCGCTTTCAAAAGCGGCGACTAGTCGCCGCACTCCAAAAAATGCTCGTCGTGTTAGAGTGAGCATGCGATGTGGAAGTTCGCGAATCCAATCAAGCATCCGATTCCCGAAGCGCGCTGGCCCACGGCGGAAGAGGCCACTCGATCATCATTGTTTCAACCCGTCCGTGTCGGTTCGCTCGAGTTGGACAACCGCACCTGGGTGCCGGCAATGGTTCCCTGGCGCGCAACTGAAGATGGCTTCGTCACCCCGGACAATCTTGATTGGTATCGACGATTCGCTGCGGGCCAGCCGGCCGCGCTGGTCGTCGAAGCCACCGGCATACGCGATATTCCCAGTGGCCCGCTGTTGCGAATTAGCCACGATCGATTTCTTCCCGGCTTGCGGAAACTGGTCGAGACGGTGCGCGAAGCCAGCCAGGGTCACACCAAACTTTTCATTCAGATCATCGACTTCCTCGCGGTCAAGCGCCGGCCTGAAGCGCAAAAATACTTCCAGCGCTTTCTTGAAATCACTGAACATCATCGCCAGGCGATTGCCGAACTCACCGAAGATTCAAAGTGGCTGAGCGCTGACGCAGCAGGCATCCGGGCATTTCTTGGCGAGGCGGCTGATGAAATCATTGCCGGTGTCCTCAACGAACGCGAACTGGAATCTCTGCGCTTCGGCTATCGCGAGCGCGTCACCGATCTGCACCTGCCGCACGTTCGCGAATTGCCGCAGGTTTTGCCGGCGATTTTTGCCGCAGCCGCGCACCGAGCGCGCGAAGTTGGATTTGACGGTGTCGAGTTGCATTACGCGCACGCATACACGATGGCGGGTTTCCTGAGCGCGTTGAATGATCGCGGTGATGGTTACGGCGGGCCGCGTGAAAATCGCGTACGTCTGCCGCTGGAAGTTTATCGCGCGGTGCGCCAAGCGGTCGGCGATAATTACGTTGTCGGTGCGCGTTTCCTGGCCGATGAAGTGATCGCCGGCGGCAATCGCTTGGATACGGCCGCTTATTTCGGAGTCGAATTCGCGAAAGCCGGCCTGGATTATCTTTCCATCTCGAAAGGCGGAAAGTTCGAAGACGCCGAGCAACCAAAGATTGGTCAGGCTGTCTATCCTTACACCGGCCAGAGTGGTTACGAATGCATGCCGACAACTCTATCGGATGAACGCGGACCGTTCGGCCGCTCCGTACCTCTGGTCGCAAAGATCAAACACGCGGTGAACGCTGCTGGATTGACTACGCCCATCGTCGCCACGGGCGGCATCACGACTTTTGCACAAGCCGAAGCGATCCTTCAGCACGGTGATGCCGACATTGTCGGGCTGGCGCGCCAGGCTCTCGCCGATCCTGATTGGTTCATCAAGGTAAAGCTGGGACGTGGCCATGAAATTCGTCGCTGCACTTACACAAATTACTGCGAGGCCCTTGATCAGGCGCATCGTCAGGTCACCTGCAAGCTATGGGATCGGAAGGAACTGGACGAAGCGGGGATTGCGATGGCCGCGGATGGGCGGAGAAGACTCTTGCCGCCGAAGTGGCCAAGGTAATCCGCAGATTGCGCAGAGAACGAATCATGATTTGTCGGACTAATAAGCCAAGCCGCCCGGGTTGCTCGTCGTAGGTTTCGGCCTCTCTTGCTCTGTTTCTAATCTGTGAAATCTGCGTCATCTGTGGATCCTGCTTCGTAATTCGCCACAAACGCGGGATCGCGTTTTCGCAAACTCTCGCGATCGACTTTCCCGCTCCGCGTCATCAAGACATAAGCCAGTTCAACCGGCGCCAAATGCATGTAGTCTCTCGCCTGCTCAAACCAAATCATGCTTTCGTAAGCCGCAGCCTGGTATTCCTCGATGACCGGCTTGCGCACCTCTTCGAATCGCTGCAGAGCCGCTGGCACATCTGACGTTTCATCGAAGCATTCTTTCAGGGCAATCGCATCTTCCATTGCCAGTTTTGTGCCTGAGCCAATCGAGAAGTGCGCCGTGTGCAAGGCATCACCCAGCAGCACGACATGTCCGACAAACTTTAGTTTGTCGTGCTCCCCGCCGAAACTCCAATGCGCGTTTTTCACGAGCAGGAAGTTGAGCCATTTCGAATTGTTTGAAAGCAGCGGCTGACCATTCAGATCCGCTGCGAATACTTCCGCAAGATAGGCACGCGTTTCTTCATCCGACATTTCGGCGAAACCGGCGCTGTTCCACGTCCCGGGATCACATTCAACGATGAAGGTGCTGGTGGTTTGGTCGAACTTGTACGAATGCGCCGCGAAGACACCGGCCGGCGTTTCGCGAAAGGTGAGCGTTAGTCCATGAAACAGATGGCTCGTGCCGAACCAGATGTATTTGTTCGGGCGCACGCTGAGTTCGGGCCGAAACTTATCCTCAAAGGTTTGGCGGACGAGGCTGTTAACACCATCCGCGGCGACCAGCAGATCGCAATTCGCCTTGAGCGACTCGATTTCCGCAACTTCGTCCCGAAACTTGATTTCGACGCCGAGTTCTTCGCAGCGCTGCTGCAGGATCTTGAGCAGGCGCAGGCGGGCTATTCCGGAAAAGCTGTTGCCATGGATGGAAATTTTCTCGCCGCGATGAACGACATCGACGTTGTCCCAGGCTTCAAAGTTCCGCGTGATTTCCGTGTGCGAAGGCCCATCTGCTGAGCGGAGATTGGCCAGTGTCTTGCCGGAGAAAACTACCCCCCAACCAAATGTATCGTCGGGGCCGTTGCGTTCATGGATGGTGATTTCGTGTGCGGCATCGGCCTTCTTCATGAGGATGGCGAAATACATTCCGGCCGGGCCGCCACCGATGATGTTGATTTTCATGCGGTATCTGGCGCGGCTATTGAATTTCCTTTACGGCCCGCTCGAGCAAGTCGAGGACACCTACTCGTTCGGCCCAGAGTCGTAAGTAATCAAAGTCAAGGGCAGACCCCTGAGTACCGAGGATTCCCTTGACGTCACGCCATTGCAACTCTGAAACCTCCTCGCCGAGTCGATACCAGTGAAGCTTGGCAAGGATTGTATCCTCCGCCGTAGCGATCCAAACCTCGTGCGACCCGTCGGCGTCGATCGAATGAACTTCTCGCCTTGCAAGTTGCTGTTTGCCCAAATCGCTGGCCGGGAGAAAGACATCGACCTTGAAGATTCCTGCCAGATGAATAACGTTAAATGAGCGGCCCCGCGCAATGGCCTTGCTGACAGACACATCATCGATGTAGAAGTCGTCGCGGAGTGCATTCACGAGCGGTCGAACCTGTTCGTTGCTGATGTCGGCAACCACATCGATATCGGCGCTGGTCCGGTAGTCACCATGGACTGAGCTGGCAACCGATCCGACGACGACGTAGTCGATCCCAACTGCCTTGAAGGCGTTGATTAATTGGAACAAAGCAATGATGGGGTTCTCCATCGCAAAGATTAGCGGCTCTCAATGTTGGGATCGAAGCCATAGGCGCGAATCACATCTTCGCGTGACAGTAGCTTTGAAATCAGATGGCGCCGCAGTTGGACTTCGTCCGCGGCCGGAAATCGGCGCCGAAGTCCGGCGAGGACGAGCAAGCGTGCGGTTTGAATTAGATCGAAAGTTAACGCGATCTTCTTGCCGGCAGGGGCACTTCGAAGCAATTCAAGAACCACTTCCTGAGCTTCGGGTGAAGTATCAAGAGATAAAGATCTCATGCGTATCGAGGTTACCTCATCCTCGCAGATCATCCAACGCCGCACCCAATCTCTTCACTCCTTCGTTGAACAGTTCAGGCTCAGCGCACATGCCAACACGAAAGTGCTGCGGAGATTCAAAGAAGCGACCGGGGACTATGCCAGTGTCGTATTTTTCATGGAGCACAGTGTAGAGATCTTCGACGCGACCCTTTAGCAGCCGCGGAAAAGAGGTCGTGCCTGAATCGGTTCTGACAACCTGGAGCTCCTCGCGCGATGCAAGAAATTCAGTCAGCACTGCGCGATTACTTTCCAAAATCCTTTTCGCGCGCGCGATGAACTTTGGCAGCTTGGCCAGCGCCACGACGCTGAGACGTTCGGAAGGCTGTGGCCCCACGGCGCCAAAAATATCGTGCAGCAGACGCATCTGCCGCGCGACATCCGCCGTGGCCAGGATCCATCCACAGCGCAGGCCGCTAAGTCCATAACCCTTTGTCAGGCTACTTGTGGTAATGAACTCGGGCCCCAGATGAACCGCTGATCGCGGCGCGGCTTCGAACATGGCTTCGAGATAAACCTCATCAACCAGCACACGCGCTCCTACCTCGCGCGCTAGCGCGCCGATTTTCCGCAGTGTTCCTTCGTGGATCTGGACACTACTCGGATTGTGCAGGTTCGTCACTACGATCAGCCGCGTGCGCATCGTGATTTGTTTCTCGAGTTCGTCAACGTCCACGCGAAAACCGTGCTCAAACAATCGGGGGAAGCGCTTAACCCGGGCTCCAAAATATTCCGCTAGTGCGAGGATTGGTTCGTAGGTCGGCTCTTCAATCAAAACTTCATCGCCATGTTCCAGCACTGCGGCCATCGCCAGATGGTTCGCCATCGAAGTGCCGCCAGAGATCGTAACGACAGATTCAGAGGCAACACCGCAGTGGGTGGCAAGCATGTCAACCAGCGGCCGATAGCCGTAAGCGTTGTCGCCACACAGATCCAGATCTTCGATCTTCGCCCCGAGTTCGGCGAAGGGAAGATTAAGGATGCCGCTTAACGCCAGATCATATTTGACCTTCGGACGCGTCTTGGCCCAATTCATGTAAGTAGATTGCGTGTTCATTTGTGTTAACCCGAAACAGATTCAGTCTCGCGCTCGACTCGACGCCGGCGCAGCCAGGCCCAGACAAAATATGCAGGCATGCCCGCGAGCATGATCCCCAGGCTGATCGCGCAGTTCAATGGCTCTTTATAGACCACGCTAAACGTGATGACGCAGCACGCGATGATAAAGAAAGCGGTCGTGAACGGATGACCCGGAATGCGAAAGAAGTCGCCACGACCCTGATTACGTTTTCTGAAGACGAACACACAGACGGCCGTCAGACCAAAGAAAATTATGTCGACGGAGACAACGTAATTCAGAATCTGTTCGAAGCGGCTGGCCACCAGCACAATCACGATGGCGAGCCCTCCCTGGAGCGCAATCGCTATTGCCGGAACGCGCGCGCGATTAAGCCAGGCGAGTTGTTTGAAAAAAAGTCCGTCGTCAGCCATGGCGAAATAAACTCGCGGCGCGGTCAGCATGCTTTGACTCAAAAATCCAATCGTGGAAATCGCAATGCCCGCGGCCAGAAAGCGCGCGCCTCTTTCGCCCAGCGCCAGACGCATCACCGCCGACGCCGGCGCCTTAGTTTGCGCCAGGCCCTCCGCGCCCAACGCGTGCACACAGACATAGTTCACTGAAAGATAAACCACGATCACGCCCAGCACGCCGAACAGCAGTCCGCGCGGGAGGTTCCGGCGCGGGCTGCGCACTTCGCCCGCGACAAAGCAGGCCGTCTGCCAGCCGCCGTAAGCGAACTGCGCCGGGATCAAAGCCGCGCCAAAGGCGATCAGCGACTGTCCTAACGTCGCCGACGAGGCAGTGGGGATCGTTACTCCCGCACTTTGAGCCGGGCTGCTAATCGTCAGCCCGAAAGCTACCAGCGCTCCGATCGCAATCAACTTTAGAACCATGAAAACATTCTGGGTCACGCTGCCGGCGCGCACTCCGATACAGTTTATTATGGTTAGAAGGGCCAGCGCAGCCGAAGCCAGGAGAGCTGCGCGCAAATCCGTTACCCGCACGCCCACTAATTCAAAAACGTGATTCGCAAAGATGAGCGCGACCGCGGCCATCCCGCCGGTCTGAATCACGAACAGCAAACTCCAGCCATAGCCGAAAGCGACCAAAGGATGAAGCGCGTCGCGCAGATAAACGTACTGTCCGCCGGACTCTGAGCTTTGCGATGAAAGTTCCGCGTAGATGAAAGCGCCGGACAGCGCAATCAAGCCGCCCACGGCCCAGGCTCCCAGAATCAGAAATGGCGTGTGGACCTGCTGCGCGACTACGTAGGGATTGGTGAAGATGCCGGCGCCGATGATCCCGCCCATCACGATCATCGTCGCATCGAAAAGGCCGAGACGCCGCGCGAGATGAGAATCAGATGTAGTTGGTTTGGTGCTCACTCTTTCAAGAGTTGATTCGCGATGACCAGCTTTTGAATTTCGGAAGTGCCTTCGTAGATACGCAGGGCGCGCACGTCGCGATAGAGCCGCTCGACGACCGTGCCGCGCACCAGACCGGTGCCGCCGTGAATCTGCACGGCTTGGTCGATGATGCGGCCGGCGGCCTCAGTGGCGAACAGCTTGGCTTCGCTGGCTTCTCGGGTTGAGTGTTCGGCGCTGGCATCTTTCGAATACGCGGCGCGATAAACCAGCAGCCGGGCAGCGTCGAGTTCGGTCGCCATGTCCGCCAGTTTCTCCTGAATCAACTGATGGCCTGAGAGCGGGCGGCCAAATTGTTCGCGTGATTTTGCATGCAGAATACTTTCGTCGAGCGCACGACGGGCCATGCCACACGCGGCCGCGCCGACGCTGGCGCGAAACATATCCAGAGTCTGTAGCGACAGTCGCAGTCCATCGCCCTGCTTGCCAATCATGTCTTCGGCCGGGACTTTGCAGCCTTTGAATTCAAGTTCGCCAATTGGATGAGGCGCCATCATTTCAGTTCGTTCACTCACTGAAAAACCCGGCATGCGCGCGCTGACGATGAACGCGGAAATCTCTGAGCGTCCGTCTTCGCGCGTTCCGGTGCGCGCAAACACTGTGTAAAAATCAGCCACGCCCGCGTTTGAAATGAAGCGCTTGCGGCCATCGATGATGTACGCGTCGTCTTCGCGGCGCGCAGTCGTCTTGAGGGCAGCGACGTCGGAGCCAGCATCGGGTTCAGTCAAGGCAAAGGCGCCGATGGCCTTGCCATTTGCCGCGCGCGCCAGCCAAAAGTCGCGGACGTGTTCGGTGGCAGCGAGGCTGATCGCGTAAGTGCCCAGCCCTTGCATCGTGAATGCGAGATCGGCAAGTGACGAGGAGTACGACAGTGTTTCGCGAATGATGCAAAACGAGCGCAGATCAAATGCCTGGCCGGGTTCCGCGACGGCATAGCTCAGCAGGTCCGCTTCGAACAGCAGCATGACGTAACTGCGCACAGCCTCGTCGACATCTTGCTCGTCGTCGCCGGCCCGCACTTCGACTTCGCGCTCGGCCAGGTCGGCCACGCGCTCCGCCAACGTGCGGTGCTCAACAGAGAAGAACGGTGTTGTGGCGATGAAGGAATCCATTTTGGAGTGCGCCGGCAGAGCGCAGCGGCGACGGCGCTTTGGATTGCGCTGAGCTACCACTCAGGCGCAACATCATATTCGTCAAGAATCTTTAGTCTGTCCGTTTTGAACCCGTAGATTGTTTTCACTTGGGCTGGCCTGGCCGTGCGCTCAAACCAACTTGCCGAACACCATGGATACTGGTTGGCCACTGCTACCAAGCCGTCTCTGACCGGATTCTGATGCACATAGTTTAGGCGCGCAAGATAAGACTTCTCATAAGTAAGTCGGGTCTCCCAGAAGTTATGCCAGACTTCGCGTCCCACGACGTTCTCAAGCCGGTTGATCCATTTGGCAGTTTTCTCGTGAAGCAGGCCTAGCATTTGCGAGAGGCTTTCAGCCCCATCCTCGTCGTGAGGAGAGTGCGCTATGAAGTGATAGTGATTCGAAAACACAGCCCAAGCCTCCAAGTGCCAACCGAAATCGCGAGTGACCTTAAGCAAACCCCGATGCAAAACCTTCAACCGCGCAGATCCTCGAAAGTAATGCTGCTTCCGATACGTACCAGCAGTAAGAAAATAAGTACCGCGCGCGGAAAGTTCGTGTAGAGGCGCGTGAGGCCATGAAATTTTCTCTGCCATTGTCGATGTTGTGTTTGGGATCGGTTATCCAAAGCGGTGTCGCGCTGCGCTTGCCACCGCGCTCCAAATTACTTGAACTTTGCCTCCCGCTTCTCCAGAAACGCGGCGTGCGCTTCGTTGAAATCCGGATGCTGCATACAAAGCGCTTGCGCCACGGCCTCGGCTTCCAACCCGGACTCAAAACCCATGTGCATTTCGCGGTTCAGCATTTCTTTGGTCTTCGCCAGGCCCAGCGCCGGACCGCGGGCCAACTTTTCGGCAAACTCGCGCGTCACAATTTCCAGTTGATCGCGCGGCACGACCCGATTGTACAACCCGATCGCTAAGGCCTCCTGGGCCGAGATGAAATCGCCGGTCATCAACAATTCAGTCGCTTTTGCCAGACCAACCATGCGCGGCAACAGATATGTCGCACCCATGTCGGTGCCCGCCAGGCCAACTTTCACAAAGATGAAAGCGATCTTTGCTGATTCGGCCGCGATGCGAATGTCGGAAGCCAGCGCGATACATGAGCCGGCCCCCGCAGTCGTGCCGTTCAGACTCGCAATGATGGGTTTCGGCAGCAGACGCATGTTGCGAATCAGTTCGCAGGTCAAACGCGTGAAGTCGAGCAGGCCTGCGGCATCGCGTCCCTGAAGTTCGCCGATGATGTCGCGCACGTCGCCGCCGGAACAGAAGGCGCGGCCGGCGCCGGTGATCACCGCGACGCGGACATCTTTTTCATCACGCAGCGCCGCGAACATATCAGTCAGTTCGCGATAGACTTCGAACGTAATCGCGTTCAGACGTTCCGGACGATTAAGCGTAATCGTCGCGATGCCATCGCGTTGTTCGTATAGAAAAGATTTTGGTTCAATCATTTCTAATCCTTGGATTTGCTCTGCGCCGCCCAGCGTCCTGGCAGGCAGCTGAAAAACTAACACGAACCACGAACCCACACGAAACGAGCACGAAGAAGACATTCAATTCTGCTTATTTCGTGTGATTTCGTGGATCGTTCCACTAGTCTTTACCGATGCCCATCAGCGCTACAGCACCGCAATCCCTTCGATCTCAATCTGCGCGCGACCTTCCACCAAACCCGCGACCTCGACCAGCACCATCGCCGGAAAATGCTTGCCCATGCGCGCGCGATAGCGTTCGCCGATTTCTTTCATGTGCACGCGATACTCGCCCTTGTCGGTTACATAGATCACCAGCCGGGCGATTTGTTCCGGCTTCCCGCCCGCTTCAGTAACGACAGTAATCACATTCGCCAGCGCCTGATCAAATTGTCGGACAAGATCGTCGGCGACGATTCGTTGTTGCTGATCCCAGGCGACCTGGCCGGCAATGAAAAGCAGGCGGCCACCAGCGTCGGTTAAGACGCCATTCGAATAGCCGTGTGGCGCGCCGAGCGATTCAGGATTGATGAAATCGAAGCTCATCTGCTTTCCTCTGTGAATCCTCTGTGGGACTGTGCGACAAACTTCAATTTGTCGATGTGCCTACTTCCACTCAAGTGAAGCGACAAACTAAAGTTCGTCGGGCATCAACAAGATCACCCAGACACCTGCTGCACTATCTCCAGTTGGTTCCCGCCCGGATCGCGCACATAGAAACGCTGCGTCCCCGGCAATGGCCGCGCATCCGGAATGATCTCTACGCCCGCGTCGCGAAAGCTTTTTTCGGTTGCGCCCAGATCGGAAACTGCAAAGCAAATATGGCGCGAGCTCAGTGAACTGAGCGGCTCGTCTTCCACAGACAGGTGCAACTGGTTGGCGCCGATCTGGTACCACGCGCCGCTCTGACGTGAGGCGGCCGGCTTCGGCACTTGAACCAGACCGAGCACCGTGCCATAGAATTCCTTCGTCACCGATTCCAGCTCGGGCGGGACTGTGACGTTTACGTGATGCAGTTCGGTCACCATCATTGAATTTTGAAATTCGGATTCTCGATAATTCCGAAGAGGTTGCCGAAAGGATCTTTGACAGTTGCTACTTTGATTCCGCCGCCGACGTCCTGAACTGCTTCATGAATCGTCGCGCCTAGTTCCAGCACTCGCTGGCAAGCGTCTGCCGCGTTTTCGACGCCCCAATACGCGACAGCGCCGTCGGCCTTTTCTCCACCTTGTCCGGCACTCGGCTGCAAGCCAAGCTCGTAACCACCGACATTAAAACCAACATAGAACGGTTCGTCAAAGTAAGGCTTTACGCCGAGGACTTCGGCGTACCAGGCTTTACCTTTTTCGATGTCGTCAACGTGATAAATTGCGGTTCGCAAGCCAAGAAACATGTTTTCTCCCACCTCATGCATCGAGTGTCAGAAGCCCGACCGTCAGGGAGGGCTACCAGCCCTTGCTCACGCGCGGGCTTCTGACACTCAAGTCAACGTTCCCGGTTCTGTACCGCAAAGTCCATCACTTCATCCAAACGACTTTCGCGCGGAGTGGCCGAAGATTCTTTCATCTTTTGCTCGAGATGAGCATTGAATTCGGCCGACTTATTGCGCGGCACACTCAGGCTCTGCCATTCATTCGATTTGAAATGCTTCGCGAGAAAAACGATCTGACCCGTGTGATAAGCATAATGCGCAAGCTGGCGATTGATCATTTGCACCACGGTGTGTTCCTGCCCGCGAATCATTGCAGTGCGCATCAGGTCTTCAGGCGGTAGAGGTTCAATCGCATCAAAGACGCACCGCCAACCCTTCTCCCAGTAAGCAAGCATCTCGTCTTTCGTGGTGCCCGGCAACATCACGAATTCTATGTCACGGTCACGTTCAGGCTTTTCGCCGTCGGTCGTTAGAAAGTCTGTCCAGCGCGAGATCATGTTCCCGGCCATGTGCTTCATATTGACGGCGATGCTGTTCGTTTCTTCGTCGAGTGTTTTGAAGAAGTCCTCGTCGCTGATTTGCGCGAAAGCCCGTTCCGCGAGCTTCTTGTAATCGCGAAACGTATGCCGCGCGTCGTCGAGATAATGTTGAGTGAGTGATTCGATCATGGTTCTCCCCCTCTCCCTTTTTGGGAGAGGGGCCAGGGGAGAGGGCTTACGGCGCTAATCCCTCCCCTTTAATCCCCCTCCCAGAGGGAGGGGACAACGCCTTCGCGACATCCTCGCGCTTCACCGATCGCTGCTCTCCCGAGCGCAGATCCTTGATCGCAACTTCTCCGCGCGCGCTCTCATCATCACCGACAATCGCCACGAACGGAATGTTTCGCGCTGACGCGTATTTGAACTGCTTCCCCATTTTGTCAGCTTCAGGATAGACATCGACGCGCACGCCTCCGCTTCTCAATTCACTCGCGAGCGCCAGCGACTCGCCAATCGAGTCTTCATTCCAGATCGTGACCATTACATCCGCAGGCGATGTCACCAACTCAGCGGGAAACTTATTGCGCTCGGTCATGACGACAATGATGCGCTCCAGCCCGAGCGAGAACCCGCACGCGGGAACATCCTTGTCCAGAAACATCCCGACCAGATTGTCGTAACGACCGCCGCCTCCCAGGCTGCCGGCAAGATCAGGAACACTAATCTCAAAGATCGAACCAGTGTAATAAGAGAGTCCCCGAGCAAGGTTGAACTGAACGCTAATTCTGTTTTCAACCCCTAGGCCTTTCGCCAATCCGAGAATTTCCGCCAATTCGTTGACGCCTTCAATACCGTCAGACTCTTTAAGCCAATCAGTTGCAATCTTGTGCAGCGCTGCTTCGTTATAGAGGGCAGGGCCTTGTCCTGATTGCCACTGCGGGTCGAGCTCTCTTGAGTCGTGAAGCTCTTTTTCCCAGAACGCGAAATCAAGAAGGCCCGTCGCCGCCTTTTCAAGAATTCCTTTGATCAAGAGTTCTTCACGCGCAGCATCGGCACCGATCTTGTTAAGCTTGTCCAAAACGATTAGAGCTTCCGCATGTTGGATCCGTGGTATTGAAAAGTGCTCGAGGATACCCGTTAGAATTCTTCTGTGATTAAGCTTAACGACAAAGTTCTCAAACCCCAGCGCCACCAGCGCATCACTCGCGGCCGCGATCAATTCAGCCTCAACCACCATCGACTTCGATCCCAGCACATCAACATCGCATTGATAGAACTCGCGAAAGCGGCCGCGCGCCGGACGGTCGGCGCGCCAAACGGGTTGAATCTGATAGCGCTTGAAAAACTTTGGCAGCTCGTTTTGATATTGCGCGACGACGCGAGCCAAAGGCACGGTCAGATCATAACGAAGGGCCAAGTCGGCCTCGCCGGTTTTGGCATGCTCGCCGCGTTTCAGGATTTTGAAGATGAGTTGATTGCCTTCGTCACCATACTTGCCCATCAGGGTTTCGATGTTTTCGACGGCGGGCGTTTCCAGCGGCTCGAAACCGTAGCGCTCGTACACTTCCTTGATCACGCCGATGACGTACTCGCGTTTGCGCACGTCGGCCGGCAGAAAGTCGCGCATGCCGCGCGCAGGTTGAGTCTTGGCTGAAGACATTGATTTAGCTCTGTAGTAATTCGCCGCCAATCATAACCTGAAATCGCGTTGTGTCAGTAGCTCCATCGCAAAAAAGCACGGTATCCGCAGATTGCGCGGATTACACCGATAACAGATCCGAACTCAGAGACAGCAATGATAGCCAAGGGGACCCGCGCAGCCTGTCATGGTATCCCGGTCAGTTGTTTACTCTATCTCTAATCCGTGAAATCTGCGTAATCTGCGGACAGTCCCACCTGCTTGAATCTTTGTAACTTTCCGAGTATAAGCAACGTCAATTCAACTAAAGTTTGTCTGTCCGTTTAGCTCAGGTAGTCTCAAAGCAAACGAACAGTTTTCCAAAACCAAATACCAGAATAGGAGTCTCTCCAATGATCCGACGCCAATTTGCCGCTACCCTTCTGCTTTTAGCTTTGCTTGTGCCGTACGCCGCTTTCGGCCAGCAACCTGGACCCCAACAGCCGGCCCCCGATCCGAACGACCCAATTGTCCGCATCAAAGACGAGGGCATGAATCGCTCGCAGGTGATGCAGACGCTTTCGTATCTCAGTGATGTGATCGGTCCACGCCTGACAGCGTCACCGGGCATGAAGAGAGCCAATAATTGGACGCGCGAAACGCTCGAAAAATGGGGCATGCAGAACGCGCACCTCGAAGCATGGGGACCGTTCGGCCGCGGTTGGAGCTTGAAGCGTTTCAGTGCCCAGGTCGTCGATCCACTGAACATTCCGCTGATCGCTTATCCCAAAGCGTGGTCGCCCGCGACTAATGGCGCGATAACCGGCGACGTGGTTTATCTCGACGCGAAGACCGAAGCTGATCTGGAAAAGTACAAAGGCAAGTTGAAAGGCGCGATCGTCTTGACTCAGGCGCCGCGTGAATTGAAAGCGCGTTTTGAGCCGCTCGGCAAGCGACAAGACGAAAAGGCTCTGCTGGCCCTGGCCGATGCGAACCCGCCGGGGGGCGGTCAGAATCGTGGTGGCGGTGGTGGTGGTGGTGGTTTTCGCATGACGCCGGAACAACGCGCGACGGCGCAGTTCAATGTGCGCAAGCTGATGTTCGCTATGGACGAAGGGGCGGCGGTGCTGGCTGACGGTAGTCGCGCCGGCGATGGCGGAACGATCTTTGTGCAGCAGGCCACCGTGCCCCAGCCGGTGCCTGATGTGCCTTTCGGTCCCGGCGCGCCGCGACAGAAAGCCTCCTATGACAAAGACGCGCCGAAGTATCTGCCGCAAATCGTCCTCGCGAATGAGCACTACAACCGGATCGTGCGGATGCTGCAGGCCGGCGAAAAGGTAAGAATGGAAGTGAACATCGCCGTCGAATGGCAGGACACCGATCCGATGGGCTACAACACGGTTGCGGAGATTCCGGGCAGTGATCCGACTTTGAAAGACGAAATTGTCATGCTGGGCGGCCACATGGATTCATGGCACGCCGGCACCGGCGCCACCGACAACGGCGCCGGGGTCGCCGTCGCGATGGAAGCCATGCGCATCATCCAGGCGCTCGGCCTGAAACCGAAACGCACAATTCGCATCGGGCTGTGGACGGGTGAAGAAGAAGGACTGCTGGGTTCGGCTGCCTACGTCAAACAGCATTTTGGAAACCTTGAGCCCGGCAATCCGGGTGTCGTTCCTCCGGGAACTCCCGACAGTCAGCCGGCCGCGCCGGGAAAACTGACGACTACTCCTGAGTACGACAAGTTCGACTGCTATTTCAATCTCGATAACGGCACGGGCAAGATTCGCGGCGTCTACATGCAAGGCAACGAAGCCGTGCGGCCGATATTTCGCCAGTGGCTGATGTCTTTCCGCGATCGCCCGAACGAGACCATTTGGCAGGCAAACACGCTTTCGATCTCAAACACCGGCGGTACTGATCACCTTTCATTCGATCGGATTGGCTTGCCGGGATTTCAGTTCATTCAGGACGAGATCGAATACGACACGCGCACGCACCACTCAAACATGGACGTGTTCGATCGCATCCAGGCCGACGACATGAAGCAGGCCGCGACCATCATGGCCGCTTTCGTTTATCAGACGGCGAATCGCGATGAAAAGATCCCGCGCAAGCCGGCACCGGGAAGATAAGACCGAGCGGCAAGAGTAGGAAGTCAGAAAAATCAAAGGGCAAACTGAGGGTTGTCTCTCGCTCGCCCTTTGTCTGTTTACCTACAGCGAGGATAGGCGCAACTGCTACTGTCGCCCGCCGCGCAGAAACCGACCGGGGAACCACTCCCACGGCTCAGTTTAAAATTTCAAAATCAATCCACTGCGTCGCCATGCGGTGTTGCTTGTCGGCGAGCGCATCCGTGACGACAACTTGCAGGACGTATTCGCCGGGCGCCAACTGCGAGCCGAGCTGTAGTCGCCCGCCGATCTTGAGCCGCTCCAAGTCCGCCTGCTGGCTGGGATCGAAGGGCTGCACTAGCCCCGCAAACACCTCTTTACCATCGCGAAAAAGCCGCGCCTGGGTCGTCAACTGCGGGTGGAGTGTGGCGCTGTCCAGCCGCGCGTTGTAGATGATGAAGCCGTAATCCAACTGCATTCCGCGGCGGAAGTTTCGCGAGGCGGGACCGATCTCCGGATCTTCAGCTTCGGCCGTGCCGCCACCGCTTGCAACAGAGTCTGGCTTGCGAGCTGAAGATACTCCCGAAGCGGAAGCAACTACCAAACCCGAAAGCGTCAGCCGCTTCTGGCTGAGGTTTGGGACTGAAACGTATTGGCTGGCCGACCCGACTCGCCCCGTTGCGGTGTCGCGAACGGCGACGCGCAGTTGATAGCCACCCGGGCGTTTGATCGGAACATTCAAGTCATAAACCATTCCCTTGCCAAGAAACCGCTGGAGTGCTTCAGGCCGCACGCGAATAGTCTCAACCCGATTTAGTTGATCAATCACTTCCCATTTCTCGCCGACAGTAACGGCGAGGATATCCATCACCGCCTGATACTGCCCGTCCGGCTGCTGCGTGAATGTGAGATTACGGGGGTCGATCAGCAGCATCGAGCGCATGACCGGGCCCGTCGCCGGTTCGCTCATGAAGAGGGATGTCAGGCGCAAGTTGACGTCCCCGGCGCCAAATGGTGAAACCAGCGCCGTCATCAACTGCTCGGCGCGCGTGTGCGGTTGCGGGCGCGCCTCCTTTTCCGCAACGCCGATGAAACCGGTGCGCGAGCGGACCAACAACTTGGGCCGGTTCTTGAGCCGAACAGTCAGACGGTTGAAATGAACGCGCCCCGTGGCTGGCTCGAAGGTGCCCTCGTCGGGCCGGTAGCCAATCAAATAGTAGCCGCTCATATCATTGAGCGCGCGCCGGATGCCTTGATTCACGTCGTTGTTATTAATGAGAGCAACGCCGCCGGTTCCTTTGGCAAGGTTACGCAGGCCGTCCTGGTTACGGTCCATTTGAGCGCTTCGCACGCTGAGGACTTGCATCCCAATTTGGTCGGGACGCAGGTAAGGTAACGGACTACCGATAGAGCCGTTCGTGTTGTCCGCCGCCGTCAGGCCATTTGGCTGCACGCCGCGCGTATCTATGGTGTAGAAAACCACCGAGGCGCGGTTAGCGAGATCAACCAGGCGTTGCAGGCTGGTTAGTATTTGTGTGCTTTCTCCATGCGAATCTTGAATCGAAAAACCATCCGAGAACAGGACGACGGCCTTTCGGCCGGGCAGTTCGCGCAGCCCGTTAACCACGAAGCTGAGCGCGCCCAGAGTGCCGACAGTGAATCGCTCCACACGGTAATCATTCAACTCTTTGAGACCAACGCGCTGACTGTCCCCGCTGTCCGGCAGAGTACTCTGCTGCCTCGTTGTGTCCCCAGCTAACCGGTCGAGCGGATTGATCGGCGCAAAGGCGCCTTGCAAACCACCGCCAGTTGGTATCCAGCGCACGCGCTCAATAGCTGCGTAAAGCCGCTGCCGGTCATTGGTGAACTGTTGCAACGTTCCGATACCGGCACCCGCGCGGATGATTGCCACCAGGTCGCCGGGCTGCACCTGTTCGTCCACATACTTCTTGAGGGCCCTACGGGTGTAGTAGACGCTGTCCCCTGACATCGTCAGATCGTCAACGACGAGCGCAATGGTACGTTGAACTTGCGTCGGTCGCAGGCGCGCGGGTGGCACCGGAGGTACGTTCGGATCACGCCGGGGCTTTGCTGAAGCAGGTGCAGCAGCGGCCGCTGCCGGAATCGCAGTCGGGCCGATCGTGATGTAAGAGAAGTTCGAAATCTGCTTCACGCGTCCGTTCTCCAGGATCTCGAAGTCCTCCGGTCTTAGGTCGGTCACCTGGTTCCCATCGCGATCAGTGACGACGGCGTCCACCTGCACCAGGTTCGTCGTGATCCGCACCACGTCATCATCTGCCAGGGGGGCTTGCGCCGGGACGGCTCTGGGCGATGGCTGCGGCGATGGGGCGGGTGCCGGTGGCCTCTGTTGCCCAAGGGCGTTAATAACCAGAATGGAAATCAGGGCGGAAACAAGCGCGGCTGGTTTGATCATCGCACAGACCTTTCGTAGCAATCGCAGCTTAACATGCAGCAGTTGCTGTATGCACGAACAGGCGACGGAAAGATAGATCGAGGCAAAATGGAAAAGCAAAGAGGGTGAGAGTCGAACGGCTCTCACCCTTTGTTCTTAGAAATTATTGGCCGGAAAATTATCTGAGCGACTCATTAGTGAAGCCAGGCGCAAATTAACAATTTGCGCTGGATCAACTACGGATAATTACGACTTCAAACCAATAACGCCGAAGCTTTTCGCGATTGTCTTTACGGTAGGCGGCGTAGTCACGCGCGATGCCTTGATCGGGATGGGCAAACAAAACGTAAGCTTCCAGAAACCCGTCCTCATTCAGCTTTACCAGCACCGCAAGCGAGGGTTCGAGAGCTTTGACCTTGCCGGACTTCAAATCCCTCGCCCCAGCCTCTGCGACCATTCGAAACGCCGCCGCCTCTTCCCTCACGCTGTGCCGGTACACCTTCTCCTCAGGGTAATTCTTGAAGAACTCTCCTTTGGACCACGCGATCCGCGTCAGGTCGTACATCAGCCATTCGTTCGACCCGTCAGTACTGTTAAGGGTCTTCGGATCAATTGAGAGGGTCGTTTGGCCACCTTCCGTGCGGGTGGAATTAGGCGGCTCGATCTTTGGATGACCGAGGGTCACTTTGTGACGTTCAGCCCATTGCGTCAGACCGACATAAGGTTGGCGACTGTAAGGTTCAGCGATGATTGCATCGACAAACTTGTCGCGGGCCTGATCGGTCTTGCCCTGTGCATCCAAAGCGTCTCCCCAGTAGCGATAGGCTGTCTCGCGGTTCGCGTTGATTGCGATTGCTTTCGCGAACCAAACTCCGGCGGCGTCAAAATGGTCGCTGCGAAACTGCGGGTCAGTCGAGTTGGACGCTTTTTTGAACTCGGCATCGCCCGCGTAAAGTGCTGCGTCGTAGAGATTAGGATCCGACTCGAGAGCGCGCTTGTACGCCGCGATCGCCCTATCCATATCACCGCGCACAAAGGCCGCTTCACCTTCGCGGATTGCTGCCTCTGCTGTCTTGATATCCGAAAAAGGGAGCTGAGACGCATCGGGCGCGGACAACGCGTCGAGGATCATCGTGGTGAGATTACTGCTGTCGCCGAGCGAACGCGATCGCATTAGAGTTACGCGCGCGCGATCTCGCATCTTTTGGCGCAGGGCCGGATCTTTTTCGCTCGCAGAGTTGGCATAAAGCGCAAAGCCCAAACGTGAGAGAATGACCGCATCGTTAGGATTGGCCGTAGCGACCTTTTCCAGCAGCGGCAAAGCGGCCGCGAAGTTGTTCGACTCGTAAAGGTCTATTGCCTTCTGCCGTTCGGCTGGATCCTGTGTGCGAGCAAAGGCGCCCGCCGCGACTACGAGCATCGCTACAATCAACAGACAAGCATTGAGGAAGATTCTTTTTGCGGTTAAGCTTTGGTTGAGCATTGCGAGAGCCTCCGAAACTGGAGTTGCCGGGCAGCCGGTCTGTTTGGGAAGACGGCGCAAGTCTAGAGCCAATTTCAGAGAGCTGTCAACGCATTTGAATTTGACGAACTTGTCCGACAAACTTCAGTTTGTCGAATAAGACACGACCAGCTAAAGCTTGTCGAACACACGAGCACCATGTCCCATCTACTCGAAGTCAAAAATCTTCACACGTACTTTCAGACGCGCGAGGGGTTGGTGTGCGCGGTTGAGGGCGTCAGTTTTCATCTCGATCGCGGAGAGTTGCTCGGCTTGGTGGGCGAGAGCGGCTGTGGCAAGTCGATGACTGCGCTTTCCGTAATGCGCCTGGTCGCAGCGCCAGGTAAGATTGTGGCGGGCGAGATCCTCTTTGACGGCAAGAATCTATTGGAGTTGTCGAACGCCGAGATGCGCGATGTCCGCGGCAATGACATCGCGATGATCTTTCAGGATCCGATGACTTCGCTGAACCCGGTTTTTACCGTGGGCGAACAGATTGCCGAGGCCCTGCGCCTGCATCGCGGTCTGTCGCGTAAAGCAGCTCGCGCGGCGGCGACTGAAGCAATGCGCGAAGTTTCAATCCCCGATCCCGCTCTGCGGGCTGACGATTATCCGCATCAGCTTTCCGGCGGCATGCGACAGCGAGTGATGATCGCGATGGCCCTCGCCTGCGATCCGAAAGTGCTGATAGCCGACGAACCGACGACGGCACTGGACGTCACGATTCAGGCCCAGATTCTTGAGCTCCTTAATAATCTGCGGAAAACGCGTGAGCTCGCCGTGCTGCTGATCACGCACGACCTCGGCGTGGTCGCGGAAGTTGCCGAACGCGTGGCCGTGATGTACACGGGAAAGATCGTTGAAGAGTCGCCGGTGGATGAATTATTCGCGCGACCCAAGCATCCCTATACCGAAGGGTTGTTGCGATCAGTGCCCCGGCTGACTGCGAAAGATGTGGCCAAAGCCGAACGATTGCAAACCATCGAAGGCACGGTGCCTAAGCCAACCGCTCTGCCGCCGGGCTGCCACTTTGAGCCCCGTTGCAAGTACCGGATGGCGCGCTGCAGAGAGGGCGAGATTCCGCTTTACGATGTGATGCCCGGCGTGCAGGTGAGATGCTTGCTGTTCGATCCGGCAATGGCGGCGAGCACATCAGCCGAACGTGAAGTTCGAGAGCGGAATGGTTCTTAGGAAGGGCCATTCGATGAGCCATCGTAGATGGCGCTTTGCGGGCTTGTTGAGTTACTTCAATTTAGAAGTGGGTCCTGTGGGTTGGTTCTCTCTCGAAGGATCCAGTTGAAACAAGGTGACGCCAGATCAAAATCACAAAGACCCACTCGTCCGCGTCAGCGGACTGGTAAAGCACTTCCCCGTCGAAGACAGCGACGATGTCTGGCGCGCCGTCGATGGCATCTCGTTTGAGATCCTGCGCGGCGAAACGCTCGGGCTGGTCGGCGAATCCGGCTGCGGCAAATCTACTGCCGGTCGCTGTCTCCTGCGTCTGATCGAGCCAACCAAAGGCGAAATCCAATTCGAAGGCCGCGATGTGATTGCCATGGGCAAGACCGAATTGCGCCAGTTGCGACGCGAGATGCAGATCATCTTTCAGGATCCGAACGCGTCGCTGAATCCGCGCATGAAGGTTGGCGACATCGTCGCCGAGCCGCTCGTTATTCACAAAATCGGCAATCGAGCACAGCAGCGCGAGCGGGTGGCCTGGCTGCTCAAGAAGGTTGGTCTCGACGCGGACTTTATGAAACGCTACAGCCACGAATTCTCAGGCGGACAGTTGCAACGGATCGGGGTGGCGCGCGCGCTGGCGCTTAATCCGAAATTAATCGTCGCGGACGAGCCCGTCTCGGCCCTCGATGTTTCAGTCCAGGCCCAGGTAGTTAATCTGCTGCAGGACTTGCAGCAGGAATTTGAACTTACTTATCTTTTTATCTCGCACGGTCTCGCCGTGGTCGAGCACATCTCGACGCGTGTGGCCGTGATGTATTTGGGTCGCATCGTTGAGATTGCCAGCGCTGCGGACCTATACCTGCGCCCACTGCATCCCTACACCCAGGCGTTGCTTTCGGCCATCCCGGTTCCCGATCCGCTGGCCCGGCGCGACCGCATAATTCTAAAGGGCGATGTGCCCACCTCAAGAAACCCGCCGTCGGGATGTCGCTTTCGTACTCGATGTCCGGTCGCTATTGACGAATGCTCGCACATCGATCCAGAGTTGCGTGAGATTTCGCCCGGACACACCGTCGCCTGCATCCGGGTTGAGGGATACGAAAGGGCGCCCAGTGCCGAGACCCGGCCGGGGCAGTAGGTCGACCGCTTTGGAGCGCGCCGGTTTGGAGTGCCGTAGGCACGGAATATTTACAGCACCGGGTTAAATTTTCTTGTTCCAAGCCCATTTAATGGGCGCAGGAAACATTTCGCCGCCATGGGGCAAAACCTTGAGCGAACCCGTTATCTGAAACATGGACCATCTTGCAAGCGTAAGAACAATTCGAGTTAAATCTAAACCTAACCATCGGACGGACCGGGCAGTCTCCCCGTCCTCTAACTTAGTCGGAGGAAAATCATGAGCGATCCGAACCAGGAATTTCAGCCGCCAGCGCCGCCAACGATTGCAGACGAAAGGGCGCCCCGAGCCTCGAAGTTAATTCCGTATGGAATCGGCTTATTCGTCATCGGTCTGATCGTGTGCGTGCTGGGGATCGTCAAGGTAGTGCCCGGCGGCATCGGCACCGGGGCTGCGTTTGCCTTTTGGGGCGTACTGCTTTTCGCCTTCAGCTTCATCCCTCTGCCGCAATCGAAAGGGGACGAAGAGCCGGCGATGTCAGGACTGCAGAAGGTGTTCGGAATCTTTTATGAACCGACCCGGGTTTTTCGCAACCTGAGAGCGCATCCGCACTGGCTCGCAGCGTTTCTGGTGGTCGTGATCGTCAATGCAGTTTACGCGACGGCCTTTGTGCAACGACTCACCCCGGAACGCATTGTGGGTTACACGATGGATAAGCTCGAGCAAAGCCCGATCAAGCCTCCCGAAGATCGAATGGCGCAGGCGAAAGAGGACGCGCTCCAGACGGCGAAGCAACCAATTCAGAGAGTGCAGACATTCGCAAAGAGTTTTGTCGCCATCTTTGTCTTTGTTTGTTTTGTGGCCGCGCTTTGCTTGTTAGGCGTTTTAGCGTTTGGTGGTCGCATGAACTTTTGGCAGGCGTTCGCGGCAGTGTTCTATTCCTACTTGCCGGTTGCGGTCATTGGAAAACTCGTGAGCACCGTGATTCTCTTCATCAAATCCCCGGACGACATTCATCCGATTCTGGGCCAGGAAACCCTCGTGCAGGACAATCTGGGAATCCTGTTCACCCCGGGGGAGCACCCGGCTCTCTTTGTTCTGGGCACTGCGGTTGGAGTTCTCTCTCTCTACGGCCTTTGGTTGAAAGCCAAAGGATTGTCCAATGCCGGTCAAAAAGTGAGTTCCAGTGCGGCCTGGGGAGTTTCGATATCGCTATGGGTTTTGAGTCTGATTATCGGAATGATCTTCGCCACGCTGTTCTCAAGCTTCATCTCCTGAGCGGTTCGCCTACGGCGCTTCGGCTTTGCGCGGCTTGATTAAAGACGGTCTTATTCGTATCTGAGCGATTCGATCGGATCAAGCCGCGCGGCTTTCCATGCCGGCCACAATCCAAAGATCATGCCGATGCCCACGCTGGCGATAAAGCCGGCCAGAGGGGCCCACAGCGGCACATAAGAAGGCATGATCAATTTCACTACCAACGTCAGCAGCCAGCCAATCGCCAATCCCAGGAAACCGCCAAAGCCTGTCAGGGTCATCGCTTCGATCAGGAATTGCCAGAGGATGTCTTGGCGGCGCGCGCCGATGGCTTTGCGCACTCCGATCTCGCGGGTGCGCTCAGTCACCGACACCAGCATGATATTCATCACGCCGATGCCACCAACCATCAAGCCGACCGATGAAATGACCACCATGGCGATGGCAATGCCGCCGGTGATTGAATGAAAGGTGCTGATGAGTGATTCAGTTGTTTCAATGCCGAAGTTATCCGGGCTACCGAAAGGGACTTGCCGGCGAACGCGGAGCGCGTCGGTCACTTGATCCATGGCTTCCGCCATCATGCCCGGTTTGGCCACCGCCATCAGTTCGACGTCTTCGGAGTTGGGTTTCAGTTTGCGGGCGACGTTGTAAGGCATGTAGATGACATTGTTCTGATCGTCGCTGCCGCCGCTAAACAGAAACTGCTCGCGCTTCTGCAGTACGCCGACCACTCGGAACTCTTCCGAACCGATCTTAATCGTGGCGTCCACCGGCGAGCCAAACGGGAAGAAATCGTCTGCCACCTTCGAACCGACCACGCAGACACTTTGATTCTGATCGTTTTCAAACTGGGAAAAAAAACGGCCTTCAGCAACGGTTTGCGTTCCTGCCCTTTCGAAATCCGGCAGCGTCCCCTGCAGCCCTACCTGGGCGGAAGTTTTGCCGCCACCGCTCACCAGGATCTTCTGGCCAAAGAAATTGTTTGTGATCTCCAGGAAAGGCACCGCCACTTCTATGGTCGGAAGTTTGGAAAGGAAGATCGCGTCGTCGTACGTGAGCGGCTTGCGCATGCGTTCCTCGCGCGACAGCCGGCCGACGTGAATGCCCGGGTTGTACTTGCTGATGTACATCGAACGCGTGCCGAATGATTCGACCTCTTTGGTGAACGACGTGTCGATGCCGCTGATAATCGAGGCAATCAGCATGACGGTGACGACGCCGATGATCACGCCGATGACTGTCAGGAATGAACGCAGCTTGTTGTCACGCAGCGTGGCTAAAGCCAGCCACAGGTTTTCGAGAATGTCGCTTCTTATCAATTTCATAATCTTTGGTCCTTGTACTTTGGTCTTTGCTCCCCGGGCTCTTTGAACCTGGTACAAATTGAGGTCAAGGTTCGAAGATCAGAGCGCAAAGATCATAACTCTGTTCTTAGTGCCTCGATCGGATCCAACCGCGCAGCTTTCCACGCAGGCACGATTCCGGAAAGTACCCCCATTCCTCCGGATACTGCCAGAGCGAACAGAATCGCCAGGAGCGAAAGGTACGTGGGGAAGATCATCGCAGTAACAACCTTACCCACAATCCACGCCAGAAAAATACCGATGGCCCCGCCGATTGTGGCCATTGTGATGGCTTCAAACAAGAACTGTTTCAAGATGTCGCCCTTGCGGGCGCCCAGCGACTTGCGCAGCCCAATTTCTTTGGTGCGCTCAGTTACCGACACCAGCATGATGTTCATGATAACGATGGCACCAACGATTAAGGCTATGAAAGGGACGGCGATCGCGACAATGAAAATCGTGCCGAAAAGCCGATCGCGCAAACCGGTGATCGCATCCGGCGTCACGATCCCAAAGTTGTCTTTCTCGTTCGGTCCCAGGTGACGGCGCGCGCGCATGAGGAGTCTGGCCTCCTCAACCGCGTCGTTGAATCCAGCATCAGTCCTTGAGGTGGCCACAAAGTAAAGCGAGCGTTGCCGCTGCAGCGTGCCAAAGTTAACCGCATAGGTCTTTAGCGGAATGATTATGAAGTTATCCTGCGGTATGCCGAACACTGTGCCTTTGACCTCTTCGACTCCAATGACCCGATATGGCAAGCCGGCGATCGAGATCTCTCCACCCACGGGATTGCCCGCGGGAAACAGCTTGGTGGCGATGTCCGCCCCGACATAGGCCACCCGCGCCGCGCCATCATTTTCGGTATCTGTGAAGAAGCGTCCATTGGCGATATTGCGATTGTCGATCTCCGCCGTATTTCCCGTGGCGCCAATCACGATAACATCCTGGAGCACTTGATCGTTGCGCTTGACTTCCGAAGGCGTGCCGCGGGCTTTGGCTCCAATCTTGCCGATGAGCGTCGCGTGGTCTTTCAGGTAATCGTAGTCTTCCAGCGTCAGCTCCTTATTACGACGCTGGGCGGCCGCGATGGTGTCGGTATCCTTGAAGTCCTCGAACGGGTTGAAACGCTGAACCGAAAATGATTTGGCGCCGATGCCGGCAATCTTTTCGTCAATGTAAACGTTAAAGCCCTGAATCAGGGATACCACGGTGACAAACGCCGTGACCCCTACGATCATGCCCAGCAGTGTCAGCGCCGAGCGCAACTTGTGCGCCCAGATTGCCGCCACTGCAACTTTGAGGACTTCAAAGAGGTTCATTGCTACTAGTACGGATGACGAAGGGTTTTGGTTACTAGTTCGGGTCGAGCGTGTCAGAAGCCCGACCGTCAGGGAGGGCTCCTCCCATTAGGCTGGCCCTCCCTGACGGTCGGGCTTCTGACACGATACATTTATTCATATCTCAGCGATTCAATTGGATCCAGCCGCGCCGCCTTCCAGGCGGGCCACAACCCGAAAACGATCCCCACGGCGGCTGAGACGCCTACACCCACGCCGATTGCCCAGACCGGAACAAAAGCCGGCAGCGGCGAGTACTTGTTCATTAGAATGCTGGCCAACTCTCCTACGGCCAGCCCCAGGAGGCCGCCGATTCCCGTCAGCACCACGGCTTCAATCAAGAACTGCCAAAGAATGTTGCTCCGCGTCGCCCCTACTGCTTTGCGCAAGCCGATCTCTTTGGTCCGCTCGGTAACAGAAACCAGCATGATATTCATCACGCCGATGCCGCCAATCATCAGCGCCACAAACGAAATCGCGGTCAGCACCAGATACGTCGCGCCGGTCAGCTGGTTGTAAATGTCGAGCAGCGCGTCCTGGGACGATATGCCGAAGGTATTGGGCGCGCCCAGCGGTACGCGGCGGCGGCGGCGCATGATGTCGGTCATCTCGTCAACCGCGGATTTTACATAAGCGCGCGACACTGGCCGGACAATGATCACGTAGATGCTTTCGGGAAAGTGCAGCTCGGGATAGTACTTTTCAAACGTCTTGATCGGTATAAAGATAGAGTTGTCGCGCGACTGACCGAGAAAGTTGCCCAGCGGCTCCATCACGCCGATCACCTTAAAGGGTTTGCCGGCAATCTTGACCTGCTTATCCAGCGGATCGGTAAAAGGGAACAGCGCCTTGACCAGGTCCTGTCCCACCACACAGACATTCGAGCGTTCTTCCACGTCCAGATCGGTGATAAAGCGGCCGCGCCCGACATAACTGGATTGGGTGAACTCGTAGTACGGCGTGACGCCGAGCAGGATCGGCGTGTCGCTCTGCTTGTCTTCGTAACGCACCGTCTCGGCAATCTTGCGATAGAGCGGAGAGACGCTCATCGCCGAGGGCGCTTCGCGGCGAACGGCATCAGCATCGTCGAGCGTCAGTTCCTTGCGGTGCAGCTCTTCGGAGTTCGGTTGATGGCCGAAGCTGGGTTCGAATTTCGTCATCCAGATCGAGTTCGAGCCCAGCGCTTCGATCTGCTCAGCAAATGACTTGTTGAGGCCCTGAATGATCGACACCATAAAGACCACCGTGACCACTCCCACACTGACACCAAGAATAGTCAGCATTGAGCGCAGCTTGTTTGCGCGCACGGTGTCGAGCGCCATGAAAGCGGATTCTTTAAGGTCGATGAAGTTCATCGCTTACTCGGATCTCAGGGCCTCAATCGGATCCAACTTCGCCGCCCTCCATGCCGGCCACAGACCGCTAATCACGCCAACAATGGACGACGTGCTGACACCCAGCACGGCCGACCAGGCACTGAAAAGCAGGGGAAAACCGATCAGCAAAGCAATCAACCAGGCCACCGCAAACCCGGTCAGGACACCCAGCGCACCTCCGATCGCGGTAACCGTGACGGCTTCAATCAGAAACTGCGTAAGTATATCTTTCCGGCGTGCACCCACGGCTTTACGAATACCGATTTCTTTCGTGCGTTCAGTCACTGAAACCAGCATGATGTTCATCACCACGATGCCGCCCACGACCAGCGAGATGGCTGAAACGCCGATCGTCACGACATAGATATTCGCGGTCGCGCTGGTATAGAGATTCAGAAATACATCCTGGGTCTCGAGCGCAAAGCCGTCGTCTTCGTCACGAAAAGTCCTGCCGCGCCGGTTGCGCAATACGGCCCGAGCCTGATCTTCGGCCTGCTCGAGTTGCGGCGCCGTCTCAGTCTGGATGAATACTACCAGCGAGTTGTGGGCGCCAAAGTTCTTTTCGAAATTCGCATAAGGTATATAAATGATGTTGTCACGCGAAGCCCCGAAGATTTTGCCCAGCGGTTGCAGGATACCGATGATCGTGAACTTATGACCACCAGTCCAGATGTCCTGGCCGATAGCGCGATCCAACGGCACATCAGGAAACAGATTGGTCACCACGTCCGGACCGACAACGCAAACTTCACGCGCCGCGGCACTTTCACTTTCAGTCCAGATGCGACCGATATCGATTGTCACGCCGTCAATGTCGAACATCGCCGCCGGTGTGACCGCCCGCAGGCGCACGCCTTCAAACTTCTGATCGCCGTGTTTGGCAATCTCGAAGCTATTGGCCGCGATGCCCGTGCGCCAGCACGCCGTGCAGGATCTGAAAATGGCTTCAGCGTCTTCGCGTACGACATCCTTGCGCTTGTTGAACTTGATAAAGTCTTCCCGCGAAGTAATGACCTGCGGCCGCTTCGAGATCGTGAACACGGTCGAACCCTGTGAAGAGAAGGTCGAGGCCACGGTCTGATCCAATCCCTTGATGATCGTGACCACGGCAATCACCGCCGTCACCCCGACAATAATCCCAACCAGGGTCAGCACCGTGCGCAGTTTGTTTTGACGCAGACTGGCCGCCGCAACCAGGAAGGCTTCCCAAAGCGCGGCGATCCGGAAGACTGGAAACGAACGGATTCTGGAGGGACGTGAAATGCGTTTGCCGAAGGCATCACCAGCGGCCTCCGGTTTTGCGTCGCTGCGCGGGGACATCGCAGCGCCTCCTATCTGATGCGCTCGTCTTTTTCGATCAGCCCATCGCGGATCGAGATGATGCGGTGCGCGCGAGCCGCGATATCGTGCTCGTGCGTGACAAGGATAATAGTATTGCCGGCTTCGTGCAGTTTCTCGAACAAGTTCATGATGTCGTAGCTGGTGGAGGTATCGAGGGCACCTGTCGGTTCGTCAGCGAGTAAAATCGACGGATGATTTACCAGGGCACGCGCGATGGCCACCCGCTGACGCTGGCCGCCGGAAAGCTCGTTGGGGCGGTGCATCATGCGATCGGCGAGATCAACCTCCGCCAGAGCTTGTTTGGCCATCTCGTGGCGCTTGGCTCCGGGGATCCCTCCGTAGATCAGGGGCAGCTCAACGTTGTGCAGGGCCGTAGCCCGAGCCAGCAGGTTGAAAGTCTGAAACACAAAGCCGACTTCCTGGTTGCGAATTCGCGCCAGCTCGTCGTCGTCCATCTCAGAAACATTTTTTCCGTTCAGCCAGTACTCACCCTGCGATGGCGTGTCGAGACAGCCGATCAAATTCATCAGCGTTGATTTCCCCGACCCGGACGGCCCGGTAATGGCCAGATAGTCGCCCCTGGTCACCTCGAATGAAACGCCATGCAGCGCGTGCACTTTCTCTGCGCCCATGTCGTAGGTCTTCCAGAGGTTGCGCATCAAGATCAGCACGTCAGCCTTGCCGTTCGATGGCAACTCAGGTTTGGCGATTACGCCGGAAGAAGTTGGCGATGTTTCGACCGTAGCTTCGGTCATTAGCTTCCTCCGCCGGCGTTAGCGTTGGCCAGGGAAGCCTTAGATTGACGCTTCACACTGGCGCCTTCCTTCAAAGTTTTCAGCACGCGACTGGGCCCGGTGATGACTTCGGCCCCGGCTTGCAGGCCACTGGTGATTTCGATGTCCGATTCGCCGGTAATCCCCGTGACCACTTCAACGAATTTGACCTTGTTGTTTTTATCCAGGATGTAAACGCCTTTTTGGTCCTTTGGTTTCTCCCCCACCGGTGTCGGAGCGCTGCTGGCAATCGCAGGACCGGGTGATGGTGCGGGTGGCAACTTCTCCACAATCGCCTGCAGCGGTACAGCGATTACGTTGTTCTTGGTCTTCGTGGTGATAGTCGCCGTGGAGCTCATGCCCGGACGCAGCTTGCCGCGCTCATCATCGTTCAGGTCCTTGAGTTCGAGGGTTACCTTAAACTCTTTGGCCTCCTGCACATTCACGCGATTGTTAAGACCGCCGGTGGTGTCGGATTTGGCGACGGCCAGCGGGTTTTTCAGCGTCACGACGGCGTTGATTTCTTTGTCACCCAGCGCGTCAACCTTCACCTTCGCCTGTTCTCCGACCTCGACGTTGGCGATTTCGGTTTCGTCGACGTTGACTTCGATGTTGATGGTTGACATGTCGGCGATGGTCATCAGCGAGGTGGTCGACAGACCCGCCACGGCGTATTCACCTACCCGAGTGGGAATATCAGCAACCACGCCGTTCAAAGGAGAATACTGGGTCGCTTTTTCGCGCTGGCTGGATTGACCGCGGAGAAAAGCTTGCTGCTGACTAGCGCGCGCCTCGCTGGACTTCACGCTGGTTTGCGATTCTTTGACCGCGACCCGTTGTTGATTGGCGCGCTCTACCGCTTCCTTGACGGCGAGCCTTTGCGATTCCAGATTTGCTCTGGCAGTGTCCAGCGCAACCTTGGCTTGGTCGTAGCGATCGCGAGCGGCGTCGTAATCAAAACGCGAGGAAACGCCCTTCTCAATTAGTTCGGTGGCCCGCTTTAGTTCGCGGTCAGCAGTATTTAAGTCGATCTGCGCACGATCGACGGCGGTCTGTTGGGCAATAACCTGCTGGCGTGCCGTAGTCACAGAAGCCTCGCTGACGGCGAGCCCCTGCTGAGCCGAAGCCACCGCAATGCGCGAGTTCTGCACATCGCTGATCGAAGCCTGGGTAGCGGCAAATTGCGCTTCCTGGCTGGATTGCAACTGCGTAGGATCGACGCGTACCAAAGCCTGCCCCTTTTTCACCTGGTCGCCGGCGTTGACGAAAATCTCCAGGATGCGGCCGGGCACTTCGCTGGTTAGCTTGATGTATTGAACCGGACGCACCTCGCCCGAGGCAGTTACGGTTGACCGCAGCTCGGGCCGCACGTCCAGCTTTACCGTGGTGACTTCGGGCTCGTCTTTGCGGCTGGCGACGACGCTGATGATAACGATCAGCGCCAGCACGACGACCGCTGATGCGGCGATGATGATTTTCTTCTTTCTACTGAGGGCCATTGAGTTTCGGATCCTTAATTAACTTGATTTAGCCGGGGTCTTGCTCTTGTCTGATTAGATACACGCGCTGCGAATAGTTCGGCTTGAGATGTTTTTACGATGAAATCCGGCGCCCGGTTTCAAAGAAATCTCGGTGCGACAATCAATTATAGACGATGATCGCGATCCTACCGAACCCTCTGGACCTGCCCGGGCACCTTTGGTTTCACCCCGGCGCACAGGCATACTTTTGACCGCTATCTGCGGCGATTCAGTGCCGTTGGCGCGGTCAACAGTTTCGCGCTAAGATGTCTTGCCACGCAGGTTGATTTCGCCGATAAGACCTGCGCTCTGGAACAGTAATGATCATTTGCGAGAGGTGCGGAACAGAGAACCTGAACGGATCGCGCTATTGCGACGAGTGCGGCGCCGCCCTTTGGCTGGCGGGAAAATCCGGCGGACTTTCGTTGCCTGGAGCCAAAAGCAACGGATCAGATGGCAATGGAGGCAAGAATGCGTCAGCTATCGTCGCTCAATCGGCCGGGAAAGCGAACTCGCCGGTGATATCAGAGCAGCAAACTTCAGCGCCGCTGGCCGAGTCCGGCAACAAGGCGCACGCGACGCTCGTAATAGAACGTGGCAATTCCGCGGGCAAGCAATTTCCTTTGAGCAATCAGGAGGCCAACATTGGCCGCTGGGATGCCGACGGCGGAGTGTTCCCGGACGTCGATTTGGATTCTGACGATCCTGAAGCCAAGGTATCCCGGCGTCACGCCCGCATTTCGCTGCGCGATGACCAGTACCTGATCGAGGATTTGGGATCCACGAATGGGACGTTTGTAAATCGCGGCCATCGGTTGGCGCCCGGTGATCGTCAGCCTCTAAAGGATGGCGATGAAATCATCGTCGGCAAAACTTTTTTGCGTTTTCGTGTGGCCAAATAGGAAGCACGAAGCCGACTAAGATATCGAATCGAACTTGTTTTTCGACCTTCCCGGAAACTAGCAATGATCCTTTGTTGTGAATGTGGCGCCAGTCTGGGGCCCGACGAAAGCTTCTGCGGCCGTTGCGGCACACCCCGGCAGCGCGACGACGCACCAGTTGTGTCGAGTAGTGGAAGTGTGAGTAATGAAGCCAAGGCTGTCGGCGAAAATTCCAACGCGATGGTCTCAAACTATTCACACAAGCTGGCCGAAGATGGCAGTACCTGGACGGAGGAGAAGCAGAACGCGGCCCCGAGCACCGGCGAACTTGGCGAGAGCGCTGAGTTTTCATCGATGACTTCCCGCGCCGATGAGGTCCCGGACAAGCGACCCAAGCCCAAGGCTCTCGCCGGGGGAAAAGTCCTGAACAGTCGTTATGAAATCGTGCGCCGCATCGGTGGTGGCGGAATGGGCGCTGTCTATCTGGCCAAGGATCGCAACCTGGGCGAAGCGCCGCGCGCCGTCAAGGAAATGATCGAGTCGAACATCGACGATGCCCAACACGAAAAGGCGATCGCCGACTTCAAACGCGAATCACTGCTGCTCACGGAACTTGAACACCCGTCGATTCCCACGGTCTACGACTATTTTTATGACGATGCTTCAGAGCGCTTCTATCTGGTAATGAAATTCATTCCCGGCAGCGATCTGTCTTTGCGGCTGCGACATGCGCCGGGCGGACGCATCGACGAACTGACGGTGACTGAGTGGGGAATCCAGGTCGCCGATGTCCTGCAGTATCTGCACACGCGACCACAACCCATTATTTATCGCGACCTCAAACCGGCGAACCTGATGATCGACAGCAACAACAACCGCATCATGCTGATCGATTTCGGAATCGCGCGCTGGGTGAATAAAAAAGAGAAGGGCGTCACCGCAGTTGGCACGATGGGCTATGCGCCGCCTGAGTTATTTAGCGGCCAGGCGGATGCGCGCGTAGACATCTACAGTTTGGGCGCGACGATGTTTCATTTGTTGACCGGCTCAGATCCGCAGGACAACCCGCTGCTCATCTTTGACTTCACCAAAAATCCGCGCCCACGCCAGATTAACCCCGCGCTTTCCAGCGAGATGGAACGGCTGCTGATTCGCGCGGTTGAATACAAGCCGGAACATCGCTTCCAGTCGGGAGCAGAGCTGCGCGAAGCCCTCGCCGGCCACCTCGAAAAATTGCGCTCAGGCCAGGTCAGCTACGGCGCGCCGGCGCTCGAACTGGGCGGCGAGACCATGCGCGCGGCCATAGTTTTTTGCGGGTTCTGTGGCGGTCGCATTGCGGCTGATGATATTTTCTGCGCGCATTGTGGCTCGCGCCAGCCGCAGGCCGGCGGCGACTCCAGCGCGGCGCTGGCTCAGGCGCGCGCCACCGCAAAGCTAATCGTGGCCGGCACGACTGAGCTGGATGCTTCCTTCCTTTTGCAAAAAGACAGCAACCTCGTGGGGCGAACAGATCCGCTGTCGAACATTTTCCCCGAAGTGGATTTGTCGCGGTTCGATCCGCAGACCAAAGTCTCGCGTCGTCACGCCCGCATCTGGCGGGAAGGCGAAGCATTCCTGGTCGAGGACCTGGGCTCGGTAAACGGAACGGTGATCAATGATATGATTCGCCTCGAGCCCCGACAGCCACGCGCATTGGATAGCGGAGATCGGATTCGGATGGGCGAGACTACCCTGCACTTCCTGGTTGGATAGCAACCGCAGTTTTGATTTGCGATTTTTGATTTTTGATTTAGTCTTAGGCCTCGCGTCTTAGTCAAAGCCGGGCCAGCCAGTAAACAATCGCGAATCGTAATCAAGAATCAAAAATGGAAAGCCCCTTATGACCGCCAAGGTTCAAACTGCAAGATTACCGTCCGATGTTGTAAGTCGGCGGGCTGAGGCGCGCGTACGCTTTCGCGCGCCCTTTGCTCTCCGCTGCGGGGCGTTATTAATCGACTATATTTTGCTGGCGCTAATCCTGACTTTCAGTATTATGGTCGCCCGTCTGATGGGCGGCGGCGCGCGTATGGCCGGCGGGACCGCCGAGAAGATCGGCGGCTTTATCACCTTGATCGTAGCCGTGCTTAACCTGGTGGTGCTGGCTGGACTGACCGGAAAGACAGTTGGAAAGTGGACGACGGGTCTGCGCATTGAGCGCACTGACGGCCACTTGCCGGGAATTGTCCGGGCCGGGTTGCGTCACCTGATAGGATACCCTTTGTCACTGCTGCTGTTTGGTCTGGGTTTTTTGATCGTAGCAGTTAGTCCGACTGGCCGCGCGCTGCATGATTTGATTGCCGGCACCATCGTGGTGCGCAGATCCGGCGGGCCCCTGGTGGCGCCCGCGCGCAAGCCGCGTCCTCAGGGCGCTTGAGTGTGATGTCCGACAAACTTTAGTTTGTCGTAAATACCCGAAGAGAGCGGTTGCAGATGTTATCGACAAACTGAAGTTTGTCGGAACGTTCACTACAATGGCTGAACTAATAGTCAAGTATCCCGACCGAGCTGCTGAGCATTTTCAGATTAGCCGCTTGCGCGTCACGATTGGACGCTCTGCTCGCAACGATCTGTGTATTCCCGATCCCTTTGCATCGCGGGTCCATGCGGAAGTGCGCAACGAGGGTGACGAATACTTTCTGCAGGACCTGGGATCGGCGAACGGCACGCTCTACAACGGGTCAGTAGTTGAAACGCCGATCACGCTCTCGCGTGGTGGGCGCATTCAGATCGGAGAAACGGAAATCGTTTTCAACGACAGTCCGTTTCCCCTCAGCAGCGGCGCGACGATGATCACCGACAATTCGTCGTCGATTCCCGAGGCGACGATCGCCCTCTCTTCGGCGGACCGCACGAC
This sequence comes from Blastocatellia bacterium, assembly GCA_003168335.1. Lineage (GTDB taxonomy): Bacteria > Acidobacteriota > Blastocatellia > Pyrinomonadales > Pyrinomonadaceae > UBA11740. The sequence continues at coordinate 544,187 of PMSM01000006.1, forward strand.
TTCGGGGCTATTCCAAACCATCGAAGGCGCGCGCACTCAATCCGAAGAAACCGCCGCCCACCGGCCCGCAAACCAAAGCGATCTGCTGGCTCTGATCAGCAAAGTGGGTGTCGCCCTGCTCGCCTCAGTCACCTTGAACGAAACGCTCGAGCAGGTCGTGAGCCTGGTATTCGAAGCTGTCCCGGCGGATCGCTGCATGGTCATGATGCGGGACGAGAAGAGCCCCGAGCTAAAGGTAGCGGTCGCCCGTTTGCGCGATCGGGTGGGCGAAGTCGGCGAGATTCGCATTAGCCGCTCCGTAATCGACGAAGTCGTCACCAACGGCAAGTCCGTTTTGACTTCCGATGCCCAGGCCGATCCGCGTTTTGCCGGCGGCACGGTAATGTTGCAGGGCGTGCGCTCAGTGCTGGCAGTGCCGCTGGGAGTTGGCGCCAATGTCTTCGGCATCATCTATGCCGATTCTCCGCTGGCTGAAGGACGTTTTACCGAAGATCACTTGAAAGTTTTGACGACGCTGGCTTCGGTCGCGGCCATTCGCGTCGAGAACGCGCGTTTGACCGAAGAGCAGATGACACGCGAGCGCCTGGAACGCGAGCAGCAAGTCGCCAGCGAGATTCAACAGCGCTTTCTGCCCGCCACGGCGCCCCTGGTTACCGGTTATGAATTGCAGGGCATCAGCTTTCCCTGTTATGAAATCGGCGGCGACTATTACGATTTCATCCAGCGTGAAGGCGGCAAACTCGTCGTGGCCCTGGGCGACGTTTCCGGTAAAGGCACCGCGGCGGCATTGCTGATGTCATCACTGCACGCCGCTGTGCACGCACAGGCCGACATTCACGACTCTCTGGTAAAAACGATCAGCGCCGTCAACCGCTATCTGGTCGAAAGCATCCCGCCCAATCGATTCGTCACGCTTTTCTATGCCGAGCTGGATCCGAAGGACGGCGCCCTGGCATTCCTCAACGCGGGCCACAATCCGCCGCTTATCGTTCATGCCGGCGGCACAATGGAACAGCTCGCTGCGGGTGGTCTGCCGTTAGGCATTATGACGAACGCTGATTTTCGCGAAGGGCGCACGCAGCTTCATCCGGGCGATGTGCTGGTGATTTACTCGGACGGCGTTTCGGAAGCGACGAACCCCAGCGGCGAAGAGTTTGGTCCCACGCGGCTTTACGAAGTAGTGGCGCGCAATCTTGATGCTTCCGCCGGCGGCATTCGCGATCGCATCGAATCCGCGTTGACAAAATTCTGCCAGGGCACGCCCGCCGCCGACGATATCACGCTGGTGATCTGTAAGCGCCTCGCCGAAGCATCGGAAGTCGGCATCGGCGCTGCGAGCTAAGTTACAGAACCGGGAGCGGTAGCGACCGATCCTTGGAGTGCGGTGGCAAGCCGAAGCAGCGACACCGCTTTGGATTCACCGGTCACTATCTCTCAAGATTAATCCAAAGCGCCGTCGCCGCTGCGCTCTGCCGGCGCACTCCAAATGTTGATTTCGCCTTCGGTCTATTCGATTGCAAGGTTCAAAAAACAGCCCGCTTCTGTTCGCTCGCTTTGCTCTCCAGACTAAAACGCGGCTCGATTTCTTCGTTATTACCTGCAATTCTGGTCGCGACATATTCACCCACGACGGGCCCGTGTTTGAAGCCGTGGCCCGAGCCGCCGCCAACTAACCAGACATTATCAAACCGCGGATGACGATCGATCAGGAAGTCGCCGTTGGCAGTGTTCTCGTACTGACAGACACGCGCTTCGATCACCGGCGCATATTTCAACGCCGGCAATCGCCGCGCGAGACACTGACGCGCCTCGGTCAGTCCTTCATCAGAAACGACACGATTGCCAGCATCGGGATCAAAGGCCGGCCCGTGACGATCGATTGCGATCTTGACGCCACGCCCTTCGAGATCGGGCAAGCCATAAGCTTCGTCTTTGAAGTCGATCCAGGTGGGCAACTCCGTCGCCAAAAAGCTGCGATTACCTGCCGGAGCACCGAAGTAAAAAACTTCCTGACGCGTGGTCTGAATTCGGTCTGCTAACAAGTCGGGAAAGACTTTCGGCAACCACGGGCCGCAGGCAAAGACGTAGTTTCCCGCTGAGATTCGCCGGCCACCCGCGGTCGTAATTTCATTCAGCGAACCACTGCCCTCCGGCGTTTTAACCGCGTCCTGAAAATACTCGACGCCGTTGCGGATTGCTTCGCGGGTCACTGTCTGCACCGCACGACGCGCCATCAGCACTCCGCTCTCGGGTTCGAGCAGGGCCCAGGAAATTCGCTCCAATCCAATTTGCGGGTAACGCCGGCGGATTTCAGCGACGGTCAAGCTGTCGAAAGGAACGTCGAGTTTGCGTAGCGTCTCGGCCGTCTTAACCGGATAAGGATCGCCTTTCTGCGCCAGCCACAAAACGCCGGTCTGATGAAAGAGCGGCTGGTCAACCCTCGTGAATAATTCCTGCCAGAGTTGCAGGGACCGGAGCGCCGAGCGCGTGTAGATCTCGTCCGCGCCATAGCCCATCCGAATGATGCGCGATTCGTCACCAGAACTTGAACGGCTGTTGCCCGAGCCGTAAGCGTCGATCAAGATCACCCGTTTGCTGGATCGTTCGAGCTGATAGGCAGTCCAGGCGCCAAACACTCCCGCGCCGATCACTGCTACGTCATAGGTGCTGTCGTCCCCCACTCGCTACTCAAATGCCTTCGACGTAGGCCGCTTCGCCGTGGATCGCCATATCGAGTCCCTCAGCCTCACCGGCTTCATCGATTTTTACTCTGGTGATCCGATCGATCAGCCACAGCATGCCGTAAGTAAAGACGAACGCCCAGATCGAAGAGACAACCACTGCGCCGAGTTCGACGAAAAAGAAATGCTTGTTGCCGCGGAGCAATCCATCGACACCGGCCGGATTGAATAAGGTGGTGGCAAAGATGCCACACAGGACAATCCCGATGAAACCGCCAACCCCGTGCACGCCCCAGACATCAAGCGCGTCGTCCCATTTGAGTTTGTTCTTCAGCGCCACGGCGTAAAAGCAGACCACGCCGGCGATGATCCCGATGAGACATGCCGTCGCCGGTGAGACATAACCCGCGGCCGGCGTGATCGTGGCCAGACCCGCTACGGCGCCTGTCAGCAAACCAAGAAACTTCGGCTTCTTCGTGGTCATCCAGTCCATGCAGAGCCACGCGATCGCCGCGAAGCTGGCGGCCAGATCGGTATTCAGAAACGCGACCGCCGTGACCGAGTCGACGCGGAACTCGCTGCCGGCATTGAAGCCATACCATCCGAACCAGAGCAGGCCTGTCCCCAAGGCAACAAGAGGTATCGAGTGTGGCCCCGCGTCAGCGATCTTGCGCCGGCCCACGTACAGCACCGAAGCAAGCGCGGCGATGCCGGCGATATTGTGGACGACAATGCCACCCGCGAAATCCAGCACGCCCCAACTCGCCATGATTCCGCCGCCCCAAACCATGTGCACAAACGGGAAGTAAACCAGGGTGAGCCAGCCGGTGAGAAAGAGCATGTACGCTTTGAAGGTCACGCGATTCGCAAACGCCCCGGTGATCAGCGCCGGCGTGATGATCGCAAACATCATCTGGTAAGCACAGAACACTATCATCGGGATTGAAGGATTGATTAGCGACGGCGTGTCCAAAGTGATCCCGCGGAGAAAGGCCCAGTGGAAGTTACCCAGGATGCCGAAGAAATCCGTTCCGCTTTTGAGATCGCCGCTGAAGCAGACCGAGAAACCAAACGCCCACCACAGTACCGTCGTCCAACCCATGGACACGAAGCTTTGGATCATTATCGCCAGCACATTCTTGCGGCCGACCAGGCCTCCATAGAAGAAGGCCAGCCCCGGCGTCATCAGCATGACGAGGCTGGAGCAGAGCAACATGAAAGCCGTGTTTCCGGTGTCGATGGTTAGAGGCGGCATTGTGGTTTCTCCTTCATGGGCGGTTATTTGAATGAACCGAGCGAGCCCGCTGCGCGGACGACAAGGCGTTGCGGCATGATACGCCTTTCGAGCGTGTGATCAAGATTCATTCCGCATGATAACGATGGCATCGGCGACATTCTCATTCTCACCCGGTTTCAACCGGGTGGACGCGGGCCCTTGAGATTCTCTAAACCGTTTCAACGGTTTTCCTCGTCGCGCCATTCCAAGCCGTAGCGCTTGACGAAGAGTTCATACTCTTCCGTAAAGCTCTTCTTTCGGTGATGCTCTTCCTGGCGAGCGATGTAGTTTGCAACTCTACTTACATCGGAGTGCGAGACCGAAAAAGCTCCGTATCCTCTGCCCCAAGCGAATCTGCCTTTGACCAGATGGTTCTGATTGATTCAATGTGACGAACTACCCTTAAGAAGTTGAATCACCTGTTCGATCGTTAGACTTGTAGGAAGATCAATCAGCGCGTGAGTGTGCTCCGCGTTGAAGTAGTTAATCTTCATGTAGATGCCTTTCTCATTCGCATATTCCGACAGATTTATGGAAGCCCGCGCCGCCGCGCGCTTGTCCAGCATCAGCTCGCGGCGAAGCGTTTCCCAGATCACGTGAAGCCAGCAGCGCGAGTAAGAGTGAGTTGACCTTGGGGGAGCGTCTCCTTCTAGGTTTTATTTAGTTGCTATGGCAGACCAGGGTGATCCTGATACTGAAGTGGCGCTTGAAGCAAGGAAACCGTTGAAACGGTTAACTGAAATTGTTGGGGCTTGCCTAGCCACCCGGCTGAAGCCGTGTGTGAATGAGACGAGGCTGACGAGCGGCAGAGCCGCACCTTACCTGCTCGAAATTCTTCGGCATGATACGCTTTCGAGAGTGTGATCAAGATTCGGGGACGGCAATGTGTTCCCTACTAATCTGCCAACTCATAATCATTTCGCTCGGCAGGGGCCGGCGAGAAGTACTGTACGAACTCCCAGTCATTGCCTTCGGGATCGTAGAAGTAGACCCGCTTCCGGTGAGGGTGCGCGTTCGGGACAGTCGATTCTCGGTAGCCTGCTGCTTTGAGCCTCGCGTGCAGCGACTCTACGTCATCCACCTCATAGGCGAGGTGGTTCACTCCCGGCTCGCCACTGTACGGGATCCAATGTCTCTCGGAATCTGTTTTCGCCTCACCCAGGGCGATGTAGCTGTCATTGCCGCCCACGTGGACCCATCGTGTGCCGTCATTACTCTGGCCTTCACCGCGCACCCGAGACTCAGGAAACGCAGTCTGCAAAAAACGGATCATTGCCTCAATGTCACGCACGCAGACGTTCGCATGTTCAAGCCGGAATTTCATCGGATACCTCCAGACGGCTAACTACTTTATCTGCGGAACTATTCCGGATGATACGCCTTTCGAGCATGTGATCAAGATTCAGCGACGGGGCAGTAGCCCGACCCCGGGGTCCCCGCCGGGGCAGCCCCGGCTGGGGTGGGAGGTGAGGGAGGGCGTGGATTGCCTCTCGCCCAACGACGTACCACACCCTAGCTCACGCGGGGAGCCACTGCCTCGATACCTGTCTTCAGTCTTGTGTCGTCAATGCACTAACCTCTCCAGTCGCCTCAACCGCCGGGCTGCCGCCAGTCATCTGAAGTGCAACGATAAGCATGCGTCCTTCTTCTCTTAGCTTCGGCAAGCGCAGAGCAAAAACTGCGGCCCCCACGATACACACTGCCCCACCAAGCAGCACAGTGTTGGGCGCTCCCAAACGATGTGCCAGCGAGCCGGCGACAAGCGCGCCAATTGGAGCCATGCCCATGAACATCATCGAGTAAACCGCCATCACTCGTCCGCGTAAGTTGTCGGGCACCATCGCCTGAATCAGGGTATTTGACGCGGCCATTTCGATCATCATCGTGAAGCCGACCGGCAAAAGGAGCGCCGCCGAAAACCAGTAGGAGTGCGATAACGAGAACAAGATAAGACTGGCCCCGAACCCGGCAGTTGAAACAGCAACCCAACGGCCCAGACCTCGTACTCGATTGCGCGCAGCTAAGCTCACAGCGCCGAGAAGCGCGCCGAAACCAGATGCGCCCATGAGCAATCCAAGACCGCTGGCGCCGCCGTGGAGAATCTGATCCGCGAAGATTGGCATTAGCACAGCGTACGGCGTTCCGAACAAACTGACGGCGCCCAACAGCAAGAGCAATGCGCGCACAGGGCCGGCGTGCCACACAAAACGGAATCCCTCGACAACGTGGGCCAAGGGCGATCCGGGCAGCGGGACTTTGCGATGTGGAGTGACGCGCATCATCATCAGTCCGATGATGACCGCGATGTAACTCGCGCCGTTGAGAAAGAAGCACCAACCCTCGCCAATAGTTGCTACCAGGATGCCGGCAATTGCCGGCCCAACGATGCGTGCTCCATTGACCAGCGAAGAGTTCAGGGCGATAGCATTCATCAAGTCTTCTCTTCCCACCATGTCGACAACGAAAGCAGAAGCTGCGGGAACATAGAAAGCATAGGTGACACCTAACAGAGCGGCGAGCACAAAAAGATGCCAGACGTGAATTCGATGGGTCAGGGTCAGCGCCGCGAGAATAAACGCCAGCACCATGGCCGCTATCTGGGTGACGATTATTATCCGATGGCGACTGCTCCTGTCCGCCGCTGCGCCGCCAATAGGAGCGAAAAGAAAAACCGGAATCTGTGAAGCGAATGCAACCAGGCCCAGTAAGATAGCCGATCCCGTCAACCTGTAAACGAGCCAGCTTTGGGCCACCGACTGCATCCACGTGCCCGAGAGAGAGATGAACTGGCCGCCGAAGAACAATTGATAGTTCCTATGTCTGAGCGCGCGAAGAGACTCCGGGAGTTTCGACTCCGCCAATCGATTTCCCACTGGATAGTTTTTCATTGGTGCCTGCTCATTATTCCATAGAGACATCCACGAGTGCCAAAGGCGAGCGCATTACTTCTAAACCGCTTCCTTGACACTGCTCGCGGGGCTCACTTAGGCTGGGGTAACTTCATCAGCAGCATTAGGCTTTGCCGCCTTCCTGCCTTTATGATTTGTACTCCATTGACCGAGAACCGCTTTCATGATCAAAAACGAAATCATCAATTTAATTAAGGACCAGAGCGCCTGCGTCGGAGTTATCGGGCTCGGCTATGTCGGGTTGCCGCTGGCGACTGAGTTTGCCGGCAAGGGATTCAAGGCGATCGGATTCGAAGTTAACGAAAACAAGGTCGAGCAGATCAACGCCGGCCGGTCTTACATCGGCGATGTTTCCACCCAACAGGTGAAAGAGGCGGTTGACGCGGGCCGGCTGCGGGCCACCATCAATTTCGATCATCTGAAAGAGTGCGACGCAATCATCATCTGCGTGCCGACACCGCTCCGAAAAACGAAAGAGCCGGACGTCTCTTTCATTCTGGCGGCCGCGGAAGAGACCAAGCAGCGTCTGCGCCGCGGTCAGTTGGTGATCCTGGAATCGACGACCTATCCCGGCACAACCGACGAAGTTTTGTTGCCCATGTTGGAAGCGACCGGTTTGAAACTTGACGAGGACTTCCTGCTGGCCTTTTCTCCCGAGCGCGTCGACCCGGGCAACCCGGAATTTCAGACGCACAACATTCCGAAAGTTGTCGGCGGGGTCACTGATGATTCGACGGAAGCTGCCGCCTGTCTCTATTCACAGATCGTCAACGAGGTCCATTCGGTTTCCTCGGCGCGGGTCGCGGAAACAGCAAAGCTCCTCGAAAATACTTTTCGTGCTGTCAACATCGGCATGGCTAACGAGATGGCGCGGCTCTGCTATGCGCTGAACATCGACACCTGGGAAGTGATTCGCGCGGCCGCCACCAAGCCGTTTGGCTTCATGCCGTTTTATCCCGGCCCGGGCATCGGCGGTCACTGCATTCCGCTCGACCCGCATTACCTTTCGTGGAAGGCGCGACAACACGGTTTCGATTCGCGCTTCATCAGCCTGGCCGAGGAAGTTAACTCGCACATGCCCGACCACGTCGTGCGGCTCGTCTCAGACGGATTGAATGATGATCGCAAAGCGATGAATGGCGCGCGGGTACTGGTGCTGGGCGTGGCTTACAAGCGCGACATCGACGATGTGCGCGAGAGCCCGGCGCTTTCGATCATCGACCGGCTGCGCACCAAGGGCTGTGAGGTGAGCTATCACGATCCGTTTGTGCGCCAGCTGACCTTTGACGACGCGCACAAGGAAGGCGGCGGCGGCCCGCTCTCTTCGGTGGAACTCAATGACGAAGAGATTCGATCCACCGATTGCGTGCTCATCGTTACTAATCATAGCCAGATTGACTACCGGCGAATTATTGAACTGGCCCCACTGGTCGTGGACACGCGCAATGCGCTAGACGGAGATCTGCGGCGCGCCAGTTCAGCCCGGATTATTCGATTGTAGAGCCGAGAACGCGATTCTAATGCTGGGAGCGCGGACGTCTCGTCCGCACTGAGCGCGCAGCGCGAATAGTCTTGGCTTGCTACGCAAGCTGTGCGGACGGGACGTCCGCGCTCCCAGCGTCCGGTCGATCTTCACTGATCAATAAAAGCTCGCTGCCACAATTCCAAAGTCAGCAACTGAAACACCTGCAAGTTATAGTCTTCTCTGCCCGAAAGGTTCGCGTCGATAACTCGCTTCACTTCTTCCGGCCGGAAAAGACCGCGGCGCTTGATCGTCTCTGCCGACAACAAATCATTCACCATTGGTTGCAAAGGCCCGCGCAGCCATGAACGAATCGGCGCGCCGAATCCGGCCTTCTTCCGCCAGACAACTTCGCGCGGCAAAAGCTTCTCTGCGGCGCGCTTCAGGATGTACTTGCGCTTCAATCCGCGCAGCTTCAAATGGGTCGGCATGCGCGCGGTCAGGTCCAGCATTTCCTGGTTGAGAAACGGTACGCGCACCTCCAGGTTCGCCGCCATTGAAGTCTTGTCCGTGGTCATTAGATTCAAGCACGGCAGAAATGTTTTCAGATCGACGTAAAGCAGTTGGTTTAGCGGCGCTGCGTTTTTCACGCGCGCAAAGTAGCGGCGATGCGCGCTGTAAGCATCCAGGCCCTGCGTCGCCCCCCGCATCTCGTCCGTATAAAGTCGGGTCTTCGCTTCGTCAGTAAAGTACGTTTCGTACCCGAGGTAACGATCCTCGAAATCCAGCGCCGCACTGCGCGCAAATTTTTTCGCATTGCGCAGTGGCGCAGTCAGTTTTCCCGGCAGGCCACCCGGCAAAACGTTTGCCAGCGTTCTCATCAGCGGCCGCCTGAGCAGTTGCGGCACCGGATCGAACGCACCCGCAATTTTCATCGCGAGTTGCCGTGGATAGCCGGCAAAAACTTCGTCGCCGCCCATTCCTGAAAGCATGACAGTCAAAGTCTCGCGCGCCGCGCGTGAAACCAGATAGCTGGGAATCGCCATGTCGATCGCCGGCTCGTCCATGTGATAGACAAGTTTCGGTAACAGCTCAGCCACGTCAGGCTGCAGCATGATCTCGTGATAGTCGGTGTCCAGTTGCTGGTTTACGCGGCGGGCCCACTGGACATCATCGGGAATAATGTCATAGCGCAGGTCTTCGGCTTCGATTCCGATCGTGTACGTGCCGATGCGTCGCCCGTCGCTGTGATGCTTCATCATCGCGACGATTGATGATGAATCAATTCCACCGGAAAGAAACGATCCCAACGGCACGTCCGCGACCATCTCGAGTTTCACCACGCGCTCAAGCGTCTCCAGGACCTGCTCTTGCCACCACCCGTCGCTCTTTCCTTCTTCAATTGAGTCGAAGGAAATGTCCCACCACTCGCGGACATTCAATTCGTTCTTGCGCAGCGTCACGATGTGACCGGGCGGAACCGTTCTGATTCCTCGAAAGAGCGTATTTGGATCGGGTACCCACAGGAAGGTCAGGAATTGGTGCAGCCTCTCTCGATCAAGCTCGGCCTTGACCAGACCACTGGCCAGGATCGATTTGATCTCGGAAGCGAATACGAAAGAGTTGGGAGCGCCGGCATCCTGCGCGCCTTCGGTTGCATAATAGAGCGGCTTGATGCCTACGCGATCGCGGACCAGAAAGAGCGTGCGTGCTCTCTCGTCCCACAGCGCGAAGGCAAACATGCCGTTCAGACGCGGGAGGCAATCCTCGCCCCATTCCGCCCACGCGGCCAGCAGAACCTCGGTGTCCGTCTGCGTCCGAAAGCTGTGGCCTTTGGTAGTGAGGTACTCACGCAACTCGCGATAGTTGTAAATTTCGCCGTTGAGAATTACGACCAGCCGCCCGTCAGAAGAAAGCATCGGCTGATGTCCGGCAGCGCTGGTGTCGATGATTGACAGACGCCGGTGGCCGAAGCAGACGCCCTGGCCCTCGTCGTTGATTGGGGACGAAGTCCAGACACCTTCATCGTCGCGCCCACGATGCTCAATGGCTTTCAGCATCGCGCCAACGCGCGTCGCGGGGTCTTGGGTTATAAGTCCAGCGATACCGCACATAGTTGTCTTCAGTGACTCATATGTCCAAATCTTCCGTTATTACTGAGGTGCTCTCTCATTAACACCCTGCTTCAGCAAGGTGGCAGCGAGACGTGCACATAAGAAAGAACCGTTTTCAACGGTTTGCCTGAGAAGCCGTTGAAACGGCTTTGCCAGTTCCGGTTGAATCTGGTACACCTCGCTGCAGCGAGGTGCTAATGAAATCAGTCCCGCTCATGTCCAGCCGAGAGCCTGTTGTCAACGCCGCTTCACCGCGTCGCACTCGCTTCGCTATCTGCTTATTCATCTTTCTCACCGCTTTCGGCGTCCGGTTCTTGTCCTGGCATGATACACGCCTCGAGGTTGGAAAAGTACAGACCGTTGTCACCGCCGATTACCAGCGAGTCGCTCACCTGCTCAGGCAAGGCGGCATCGCTTCATTTCTGAGTCCGTCATCACCACTCAGCGATCTCAACACTCTTGGTCACCCGCCGGGTTATTCGATTTTGATGGCGAAGATCTCCTGGGCGCTCGGCGAGTCGAATACCACCGTCCAGTTCGTCCAAATCATCGGCGACGCGCTGGCGGCCGTAATCATCTTTCTGATCGTCGCTGAATTATTGCCGCTGAGCGCCGCGCTCATTGCCGGAATGCTGGCTGCGTTTTCGCCACAGTTCGCGTGGAACTCTGTCCTGCTCTTGCCTGACTCTCTGGCGGTGCTGCCGATTTTGCTCGCCGTCTACTGCCTGGCGCGCGCAGGGCGCAATCCCCGCTTCGTCACCTTCATCATTGCTGGCGCACTGCTGGGAATTTCGTGTTGGCTAAGAGCGAACGCCATGCTGCTGACCTTCTTCCTGGGAGCCGCGGTGCTGCTGCTCGTCAGGAAACAAGAGGTCGCAAAAGGTCCGACAAACTTCAGTTTGTCGTTATCCCCAGAACGCGACAGACTAAAGTTTGTCGGACAACGATGGCGTTATGCGCTCTCTATCATTTTCGGCACGTTGCTGATCGTCCTGCCGCTGACGATCCGAAACGCGATCGTTTTTCATCGCTTCATTCCCCTCTCACTGGGCGCGGGCCAGACTCTGCTCGAAGGGATTGCCGACTACGATCCGGCGGGGCGATTCAACATTCCCAACACCGACATAGGAATCATGAAACAGGAGGCCGAAGCCTTTCACCGGCCTGATTATTTCGGCACGCTGTTTAATCCCGATGGAGTTGAGCGCGAGCGTTGGCGTCTGGCGCGCGGCTTTGGGGTTATTCGCCGTCACCCTTTCTGGTTTTCGGGAGTGATGTCCCGTCGCGCAGCCTCGATGCTGAGACTGGAACGATCTCGTCTGGTTTCGACGGACCCACCAGTTAGTCATTCGCTCGCAGCTGTAGACAAGCGGGAACCCGTCTGGACGAACCGGGCCGAAGACTTACTCGCGACCGGAGTCGTGTCTCCGCAAGCTAGCGCAGCCCTTCTGCCCGATGGTGTAATTCTTGTTCTTACGGGTGACTGTGAAAAATATGGCGAGCAACTCCTGTCGCCACCGATTCCGGTGCAGCAGAACAACGACTACGTCTTTACGGTCCCCATCAAGATCGAACGGGGACGAATGAAGATAAGCGTGAAAGACTCGAGCGGAAAAGTTTATTCGTCAGCGATCGTCGAAACCCTGGAAACTATTTCGCCAGACGCGCAGCCCGTCAATCAGATTCAACTTCCCTTTGTCGCCACGAAAAACGAGCAGGCGCGAATCGTGTTTAGTAACGAAGCGTCTAATCCGCCGAACCCCGTGGCGCAGATCGGCACGACCAAACTCTTCGAACTCGGACCGTCACGATTTCTTTGGACGCGCTATCCTCGCTTTGTCGTACACGCAGTGCAGAAAATCTTTTTGACCGCCGTCATCCTGCCGCTGGCAATCATCGGGCTTGGGCTATTGATAATCCGCCGCGCCAGTCGGGCCCTGATCATTCTCTCGGTCGTTCCCGTCTACTTCTTCTGTGTGCAATCAATCGTGCACACTGAGTATCGCTACGTGCTGGCAGTTGATTATTTTCTGTTCGCGTTGGCGGCGGTGAGTGTTTCGTGGGCTATCCGTCTGGTTATGACGCGCTCCTATTCGCTGGGAGCGCGGACGGCCCGTCCGCATTGAGCGCGAAGCGCGAATAAAGTCTTAGCTGGCTGCGCAAGCTGTACGGACCGGGACGTCCGCGCTCCCAGCATCAGAGGTCAGCGTTAACTCCCCGACTCGACCTTTTCACGAAGCGCCTGCTCGATCAGATCACTGACCCACTCAGCCCGCGCGTCCCAGGTGCCATCACGAACCGCGTCCTGACGGCCCTGCGCCAGTGCCGTCCCTTCTTCGCGCAGGGCCTCTGCAACCAATTCAAGGAACTGATCGCGGCTGCGGCCGATGCGCAGCACTTCGCTCATCGATTCGTATTCCGGCAAAGGCGCTATGACCACAGGCTTGCCCGAGGCGAGATATTCCCGAACCTTGATCGCCGAGCCGTAACTGGTAAAAGTGACATCCGTGTTCCACGGTAGGACGCAGACATCGAATCCCGCGGCGTAATTTGGCAAGTCTTGATACGAAACCGGCGGCAGAAAATGCACGTTCGGCAAGCTCTCGATTTCCAAACCTCGCGACTTGTTGCCGACGAAAATCCAGTTCCAATCAGGACGCTCCTGCGCCGCCTGCCTGATCAGTTCCTGGTCGACCAGCCAGGGCTCTATCGCCCCGAAATATCCTATTCGGGGCCGCGGAATCTGCTCGACCTTTGCAGCGATGCGCACGTCGCCACGGCTGATCTTTGCCCAGTGATCGAAGTCGACTGCTTGCTCCAGCAGGTGCGATCGTTCCAATCCGCGCGTAGCTTCTGCCAGCAGCTTGCGGCTGGAATAAAAAATCAGATCCGCGGCCTCGATCGCCCGCTCATGCAAGCGGCGAATGAAAGCCGGATCCGTCGCGTGATCCATCGTGTTCGCGTCGTACTTGTCTGAGACGTGATAGATGACCAACGATTCGTTCAACCGGCCCACGACTTCGATCGCCGTAGGAATCGCGATCCAGAGGATGGGGCGGGACAAGCCCCGGCGTCGCGCCAGTCCCGCGATTTGCGCAGTCAGCAAGCGCCGGTTCGCGATCGTGGCGGCGCGACTGCCGAAAAACGGAATGACCGCAGGCGATACAACCGTGATCCCTTCTTCGGTCGTGCGGGCGAGCTTGGCATAGCTTTTCAGCTTGCGGGCGATGCGTGGGACCAGGTCCTTGCTTTTGACCGAAGCCAGGCCCATCGAAATCGAGTTAACGAAGATGACTTTGTTTCCGGCGCGCGCGAAACGACGCATCAGATGGTTTTTCGAATGCGGATGGTGATACCACCAATCCTCGCCGCCAAAACAGATGATCGATTTGTCGTGCAGCATCACGGTCCGCGCCGATTGGCGCCGGGTGATAGTACAATACGCCATGACTTCGTTCTATGTATTCTGAGTGGCACAGACTTCAGTCTGTGTTTCTCAGTCAATCACAGACTGAAGTCTGTGCCACTACCATGAAGCCGACCATCCATCTCGCTCTAACTCACGATTGGGAGCTACGCGGCGATGGCTCAGGTGATATCGAGCAGATTCAATTCGCGCCGCTGCGCCGGCTGTTGGAAGTCTATGCGCAGGCTGGCGCGCGCACGACAATTCTTCCCGACGTAATGCAGCAGTTGGCTTTCAGGCGCTGCGAAAACAAACATCCCAATTTGAAACCGTTGGCCGATTCATGGGACGAGCACGCGCGCGCAGCTTTCCTTCAGGGGCACGACGTTCAATTGCACCTGCATCCGCAGTGGAGAAACGCTGAGTATGCGAATGGCCGTTGGCATTTGGACGGTGACTGGTCGATTCTGAATTACGAACGCGATGCCGCTTATGCCATGCTCGCCGAAGGCAAGCAGTATCTCGAGAATCTTCTGCCACCCCTTGACTCGTCATATCGCTGCCTGGCTTTTCGGGCCGGAGCACTGGCCGCCGCGCCTTCGACTCATCTGTTCAAGTCCCTCGCCGATCTGGGAATTCAACTCGACGTCAGCGTTGCCGCCGGTGTGTTCGTCAACACTAACAAGCTGCAACTTGATTACCGCGACTGCGAAGAAACCTTCCTCCCGTTTTTTCCGATGATGGAAGATGCGCGAAAAGTCTCAAACAAACCCGAGCCGATTGTTTGCGTTCCGCTCAACCATTTCTTCGGATCGCGGCGAGCTGTTACCCGGCAAAATATCTCTCTGGCCCGGCACGAAGTCCGACGTAAGCGTTCCGCCGCGCCGGCGGCGAATGATGCTCCGGCCAGGAACCAATCCTCGGCTTCGCGTTTCGAGTTAGCGTACGAAAAGTTGATCCTGCCGTTGGTGAAGCGCAAGCATTTCGTCTCCGATACCGGCCGCCTGAACTATCCGCTGATGCGCGAGATGCTTGCGTCCATTCGGCGACGCGCGCAGGCCGCCGGTATGGCTCACGTTCCCGTGGTGCTGACGAATCACCCGAAAGATATTCGCGACTTGCCGGCCATCGAACGCTTTGTCGGCGAAGTTTCACAAGCCGAAGATGTCCGGTTTATTACACTGAGTGAGATGGCGGGAAAGCTGCGCAGTGGTGAGTTTCAGGTTCGAACCGCTGTAAGCAAGCCACGGATGAACACGAATTAGGACTAATAAGAAAACCAAACCCTAATTTGCTAACGTGCTTTGCTCTGCCTTATCCGTGTCTATCGGTGTGAATCTGTGGCTAATCATCTGCTACTTCCGATACACCGATCGCGGATAAGCGATGATGTCCTGCTCGGCGAGCGACATCATTTCCTCGAAGAGTGTTGGAGCGTACGCGCGGAAGAACCGCATTCCTCGGATGGTCACATCTCGGCACGCTTTTTCCGAAACGTAAGTCCTCATGAAACGTGGCATGTCGGGATGCATTACGGTGCTCATATCGTGAGCATGTGTTCGAACCACAACGCGTTCGCCTTGATAGGTGATGCAGGCCGCATCGAAAATCTGTTTATGATAGACGCGCACCGGAAACTTTTCTTTGAGCGCATCGTCGACGCAATACCCGAACGAAATGTAATTTGTCGAGGCGCCCAGGCCGACAATCTTCCCCCGATGTGCGATTAGCTTGTAGTAAGGACTGCACGTGTCGTAGGGATAGGGAGACAAGTGATGCGTGGCCGTTAGTTCTTTGGCCGCCGGTCCGATGGCGCAGACCGACTTACTGGGATGAAGACTGCGGACCGCGTTTCGTTGCCGCCGGGCAAACTCAGTCAGGATACCCGTATAAGAAGGCGTCCGGCGCACGTCAAAAACTTTTCCCTGGAGCAGATACTCGTAAGAAGAAATCAGATGGTTCGGGTAAGTTGGGAAAACCACCGTTCCGCCTGGGCCAATCACTTCCTGAATCAGAAACAGAATCCGATAAAACGGGAAAGCGAGATTAAGTCCGTCCATCCCGCTATGCACGTAAACGACGTCGCCGGCCTCCATACTAAGATCGCGGATCAGAATCTCGCGAAAGTCCGGCTCGGTCAGCGGCGAGAGCAAGGCCACTCGGCGTCGTTCCCGTTCCCACTTAACGCGCCGCAGCTGGGCCAGCGCGCGCCCGGGCAAGACCGCTCTGGCAATCTTTTGCAGGTCCATCTTAGATAATCTCGACCCTTAAATAATCTTGACCATGGCTGCGCCCCATGAATAACCGACTCCAAAACCAACCAACGCGACCCGGTCGCCGGGGTTAATTCGCTTTTGATCCATCGCACTCTCAAGGGCAATGGGAATCGTTGAAGACACGGTATTGCCGCAGTTTTCCATGTCGATCCAGAATTTTTCAACCGGTATCTTCATCTTGCCGCGCAGACGCTCGAGAATGAACTTGTTGGCCTGATGCAGCACAAAGAAGTCAATCTGATCGAGCGTCAGTCCGGCCTTTTCCAGCAGTTGATCGACGGCCGGCGGCACCGTCCTGAGCGCGAAGCCGAACACATCCGCGCCGTTCATGTAGAGGTTCTGCGCCGAACGCCAGTTACCGGCGTCGTCTTCCTTTTCGATGGCGGTCTCGGGCGTCGGGGGACAGCGCAACCCGCCGGCAGGAACGATGATTTGGTTCGCGCCGCGGCCATCGGTTCCCAGAACGAACGGGCCGATCATTTCTGAATTACTCTCGACTGTGCTAACCAGGGTGGCGGCCGCGCCATCGCCAAACAACGTGCGGATCGAGCGGTCCCGGCGATTGATAAATTTCGTGTAGGTATCGGCAGTGATAAGCAAAACGTTAGACGCCGAGCCGCCCTCAATTAAACTCTTCGCCAGCGTCAGACCATACACGTAGCCTGAGCAGCCCTGATTGAAATCAATCGCACCGCAACTTGTCTTCAAACCCAACCGATCCTGCATCACGCAAGCGGTGGTCGGGGTGAAATAATCAGGACTCTGGGTGCAAAAGAGGAGGAAGTCTATTTCGCCCGGCGTGCAGGCGCCGCTCTCAAACAAACGCTTTCCGGCGGCTACGCCGAGGTCCGAGGCCGTCTCGTCCGTGCCCGCCACGCCGCGCACAGACACACCGGTTTTGGAAAGGATCTGGCTGGCGTGCCAGTCACCGAACTCTTCCGCGAGTTGTTCGTTGGTGAGTTTTCCCGCCGGTAAGAAAGAAGTGATCGCTTTGATTGTAGCTTTCTGGTTCATGACGATTCTGGCGCGGCGCAGGTTGCCTTCTTGAAATCCAATCGCTATCGCTCGCGATTCCCGATCGCGCTGTCATTATAGCCGGATCGTTAGCACTATTTCATAACCTGGAGTCAGCAGATATAGGCCCTGCTTTGATCTCTCCCAGAGCTACGCTAGAATCACCGGGCCGAAAGGAAGCACATGCCGCATCAGGAAAGGATTGTGAAAGCTGTTTACGCCGCCGTGGACGAGCTTAACCAACAACTGCCCAAGGGCGTTTCGGTCGATAAGTCTCTGGATGCGCCGCTGTATGGCGGCGCCGGCAAGCTCGAGTCGCTCGACTTCGTTACCTTCATCATGGAGGTCGAAGAAAAAATCAAAGCTGAATTCGGCGTGGACTTTACCATTACCGACGAGAATCTTTTGTCGAAAGAGAAGAGCCCCTTTTCCAGTCTCCGGACTTTGATCGAGTACCTGGAAGAATTGCTGAAGCAGGAAGGCGCAGCTTGATCAGCCCTTCAGCTTGCCCCTCTTAATTTTCCATAGCCCCGCCAACTGTTCTTGTTGTGCCAGCCGATGATTACCTCCTCGGCGCCAACCTCCTGCCACCACGATTCAAACTCTGCGCGGGGAATGTAAAACGTCGTCGGCGCCACCAGATGATCAAAGACTATCGAATGCTGCTCGCGCCAGTTGAAAGCGGAAACGAAACTCAAATAGTCGTTATAGAATAAATGCCGCGCGATGGCCGCGCCGTGCGAGCTGCGATTCAAAGGGCCGTAGAAAAGTTTCGTGACCGCGTACATGATCGCCGCCGGAAATTTTGAAAGATGAAACAGGAAACGTGGGTTCATGCGCGACGTCACGTACTCGCGGACAGGGTTTACGCACCTGACAATCCATCCGTTGTTCTCAGCTCCATAGATCCACGCGGACACGTCGCCGCCCGGTTTGACCTTTGCCACCAGCGACTTAAAACCTGCCCGCGGGTCCGGCAGGTGATGCAGCACGCCCAGCGAGAAGGCGTAATCGAAGACGGCGCGCAAAGGCAAATGGTAAATGTCCGCCTGGATGACGTGCGCATTCTCGATCCCGCGCGTGGCGGCAAAGGCGAGATCCACTGCTTCGCTTAGATCAACCGCCACGATGTCGCGCGCTCCCCAGCGCGCAATCCTGTGTGTATGTCGCCCTTTGCCGCAGCCTCCTTCGAGCACCACTTTTCCCGGGAAGAATTCGGGACGGACCGGAGCGATCCAGCCCAGCAACTCATCGCCGTACTTTTCGTCCTCGTGAGAGAACTCCTGCCATGACCAGCCGAAGTTCTCAGCCGTCGCCTGCTTTCCTTCGCCAATCAATGCCAGGTCCGCAAAACGAGGAACGCCCCCACGAACGGCAAAGCCTTTCAGACAAGCCGCGCACTCCAGCTCGCCCGAGATGATTTCGATCCCATCTTCTTCAGAAACTGAGCGCAGGCGAATTGAGGCGCCACAAGAGGGGCAGGCAAGATAATCCAGGAGTCGTCTCTTCATAAAGACAGCTATTCGTCGTCCGGCGCGATAGTTGGCGGGTGTCAGAAGCCCGACCGTTAGGGAGGGCTGGTCGCCATTCCACGCGAGCCCTCCCTTACGGTCGGGCTTCTGGCACTTCAGTGAATGCCGAAAGCTTCCGGCTGACGGCGAATTCCTTTAGGCGCCACAAAGCGAGACCGGCAAAGATGGTCAGCAAAGCGTGCATCGGAAGTCCGTAGCGGATGTGCGTGTGCATCATCGAGCCGACCACCAGATAATAGAACACAGTTGCCATGATTAACGCGGTCGTGCGCCAATCCGAACGGAAAGCCAGGATCGCTCCCACCAGCATCAACGGCAGCAGAACGTAGCGCAAGACGCTCTGAAACATTCCGAGAGTATTGACGAACACCGCCACGACCCCGCCTTGCCATTCCGGCGGCAAAGATTTCCTGCTCGTGACGTTGATGCCTGCGCTTCCATAAATGCCGGAAGGCTCTCCAGCATACTTCATGACGGCGGCCATCCGGTGCACGACCGTGCCCGCGTACCAGATGGGATGCCGTGCGATGATCGCCAGAGCTTTGCTCGTGCGCTCGCGGTCGCGGCGAATGCCGTCGGGGTAATAGAGATCAAATGGTGCATCGGGCGGAACCTGAAGTGCTGCGCGTTCCTGCTCAACCAGATCACGATCATTCGGCGCCGCGCCGAACTCTTTCGCGCCTCGCTCAGTCTCGCCGATGCCTTCCCACAGATTAGTTCCGGCGCCCAGGCCGGTCGGCACGAAAGCATGAAACGCGATGACGTTTCGCACCACGACCGGCGCAATCACGAGCATGGCCGCGAGCGTTACGCCGGCGCTCAAGAGAACCCGCCGCCGCCAATTGGCCTGAACAAACAAAAACAGTGCGAGCGCCCAGAAGAATAGGAGCAACATTGCGTTGGCTCGCAGCCAGCACGAAGCGCCGACGAGTGCGCCCGCCCCTAAAGCCCAGCCAATGCTCTGTCGCTTGGCCGCCAGCAGCAGCATCCACGCCGCTCCCACGACAATCCAGGCCGTGGGCGCATCGGCTAACGGGGCCGCGCCGGACAGCGCCAGCAAGGGCCAGACCGCCGCAATCCATCCGGCCCCGAGTCCGGTGCGCCAACCAAAAGCTGTCACCCCCGCGCCGACGATCAAAAGCACCGAGAAAGAGTCGAGCACCCACTGCACGTTCTGAACTGCGCCCGGAGACCTTCTGCCGGTCAGGGTGTAGATGAAGGCCAACCACAGCGGATAACCCGGCGGATAAATCGCCGCATCCGTGTGTGAAGGATCGTCGATCCAGAAAATAGATGCGCGTCCATCAAGCCAGCCCTGCGCCTGACGATCGAAGGCCGCATAGATGCCGCTGGGAAACCAGCCCGGTTCGTTGAGATGCGCGCGCACAAAATTCGCGGTCAGGGCGCGCACGGTGAACGCGAGCAGCAGGATGAAGAAGAGCGCCAGAATCCGCCGTCGTGTTTGTGATGGAAAACTAGTCAAGGATATTGATCGTCTCACCGTTTCGGGCCCAGCCCGCCAAACGGCACGAATTTGGAGTGCGGTGGCAAGCGCAGCGCGACACTGCTTTGGAGTGCGCTGACTTGTCAGCGCTTTGGAACGCGGCGACTTGTCGCCGCCGACCACCTCGGTCAGTGGCAACCTTGTCCCAAGTTGACCTGCGCTGACAAGTCAGCGCAATTGAAAGCGGCGACAAGTCGCCGCACTCCATAAACTGCGCCCCCTCACTTCCGGGCGGTTATGATCACATTCCCGCCAAAGCTGCGGCGCAGCCGGCGAAACATTGCTTCCGGAATAATTCGTCCCAGTATGAAGAGTTCAGCACGAGTAAGTTGTTCGACCTGGATCTTGACTTCACGAAACATCGAAAACAGTTTGCGGGCCTCGCGGCGGCTGTAAACTTTCACCAGTGGACGCCCTCCACTCTCATTGACTTCGACATAGCGGCTCATGATCTCTGCCGGCGAATCCCCGCGCAAGAGTTCGCCGCCCAGCAGACCGTGACGCAGGATGATGTCGCCCCAATAGGCCACGGATCCCCGGTGATACAACATCACGCGCGCCAAGCCGCCCGGGCGCAGCACCCGATGGATCTCGCGCACCGCGC
Organism: Blastocatellia bacterium; assembly: GCA_003168335.1. Lineage (GTDB taxonomy): Bacteria > Acidobacteriota > Blastocatellia > Pyrinomonadales > Pyrinomonadaceae > UBA11740. The sequence goes on from PMSM01000006.1 coordinate 564,965, forward strand.
CCGCGGTGTCGGGCGTGTGATGCAGGACGCCGTTGGAATAGACAACCTCGAAACTCCCATCGGCGAACGGCAAAGTTTCACAGTCGCTGACCGCAAAGTCGCCCCTCGCACCGTAGACTCCAAAGTGTTGCCGCGAGATTTCTATCGAGCGCGCGGTTAGATCAACCCCGGTCACTTCGGCCCCGCCGCGCGCAAATTGCAAAAGGTCCGTGCCCATGCCGCAGCCAATCTCGAGCAACCGGGCGAGGGCAAACTTATTGAAGCCCATCACCTCACACATCCACGGCGCGTACTCGGTGTAACGATGGCGCTCGACCGCGTCGAAGAACTCACGCGTGCCAAACTCGTGCTCGCGGCCATACAAGGCGCCGGCGGGATCGTGGCTCCACTGCTCTCGCGCCCGTTGTTTTTCGTCGACGACTAGATCGCGGTTTTCATTCACGAGTTTTCAAATCGGCAGACCGAAGATGGACTATTCAATGAGCCATCGAAGATGGCGGCAGAGTGTAGCCCCGGGCATGAGCCCGGGGGAACTCAAGAAAAAATCAATGAGCCCCGAAGGGGCGACAGAGTTTCTCGGTATTCCAATTGAGCGAACGATTTCTGCTGCCCGCTAAAGCGGGCTTAGAATCCTATCGGACCCTGATCCCCGGGCTTACGCCCGGGGCTACACTCTGCCGCCGTCTGCGACGGCTCGGTGAGCAGTCCACCCTAAGTCCATTCATTCAGAGAGCTCTGGACCACTCTTCATAGCTATCAATCACGCGCTGTGCATTGTGTTTCCAGGTATGCTTAGCGATGGCCGCTGCGCGCGCCGCGGCGCCTAAACGATGGCGTAATTCCGGCGAACCGCTCAACTGCAAGATGGCATCAGCCAACTCTCGCGCGTTGCCGGGCCCGGTCAACAACGCAGTTTCCTGATCGACGAGCACCTCACCGATTTGCCCGAGGCGACTCGCCACGATCCCTTTGCCCATCGCCATGTACTCAAACAGTTTCGTGGGCGAGCCGAAAAACTCGCTGCCGTCTTCCAGTGGCACGTGCGGCGACAAGAGCATGTCGCAGGCGTCCAGCAAAGTCGGAACGCGTTCATGCTCGACATGTCCAGCGAAAATCACCTGCTGCTCTTTTCCCGCCGCGCTAATAATTCCCTGAACCTCGTCGCACAACTTGCCCGCACCGACCAGCAGGAAGCGCACCCTGGAGTCGGCGGGCAGCAATGTGATCGACTCAGCCAGGGTCAGCACGCCATGCCACGGGCCAAAGGTGCCAACGAAACCGGCGAGTGTTTCATCTGCCGCCACGCCCAGTTCGCGACGAACTGCATCGCCACCAATGCCAGGCCGGAACTTTTCAGTATCAACGCCGTTGGGATTGACGACGATTTTTTCATCGGCGATGCCGGCGCGCAGAAGATTGCGGCGTTCGACGTCCGCCACCACGAAGATGCGCGCCGCTGCTTCCAGGTTCAAACGCTCGAATCTTGCCAGCAGCGGCAACTGGCTCCCTCGGTCCCAGTGCTTTCCGATCCAGACTTCCGACCCGTTGTATTCGAGGAACAACGGCACGCCCGTGCGCAAGCCGGCGGCAACTCCGGCCCAGCTAAAACGAGCATAGCGCTGGTAAATCAAATCAACCGGCGAGTGCTCGATCTCTCGCTGCGCTCCGGCCGAAAAAATTAGATTGTTGCGCAGGTCAAAAGCCGCGCGCGTCGAACCCAACGGTTCCGGATCGATCAGCGTCAGGTTTGTCTTGTCGATTCCGGCGATGTAGTCGTTGCTGATCATTCTGATCTCTGCGCCCAGCTCACTGGCCGCGTTGACAAAGCCATTGATGTGCGTCGCCGCGCCACCGGCGTGCGTGCCCACGCCCGGCGTGCCGCGCAGGTAAGCTATCCGCAGCGTCGCAAGATCTTTCGCGGCCGGCTTGGAAAAGGAGTGCGCTCGATTCTTAACAGCCCGCTCAAGTTTTTTAAGACCGGAATGCGAACTAGCAATTACCAGCGCGCTGGCCACCGCCTCGCCGGCGAAGCGAAATGGTGCCCGCCCCAGGATCGCAGCACTCGTCTCTTCTCTGCTGTTGCCGCTCGTGTCAAACAGCACGACGCGACGCGCGCCCGCGAGAGATCCAAAAAGTAGCAGGGCATTCTGCCCGCTCTGCCAGGCGAGCCGTTCAGTGGCGACTGCGAGAATATCCGGACGAAACGAACGCAGCACACTTAGCCGGCGCAATGGTGTGTGGCCTTCAAGTTCGCCGCGGGAAATCCTCTCAATGTTGGCGCCGGGATAGCTCTTCTGCAACCATTCGCGGGCCTGATCCGGATCACCGCTAAGCACAAGCAAAACTATTTTCATGCACGATCACTCGTGGGTCTTGGTTGGGGACACGAGGCGTACTTGCACCAGCAAGTTCCGTAGCTCGCGACTGCGCAAGAGAAATATCTCGCCCGGACGGCGGCTGGTCTTCATGCAAAAGTACCCCGCCACCAACACAAAAATTAAAGCGTAACTGATCGTCGAAGTGACCGCGGCGCCGCGCGCACCAAACACGGGCACCAGCGCGAAGTTGAGCCCCAGACTAATCGCCAGCGTGATTAGCCAGAAGATCGGAATCGCGAGGGGCAAACCCGTTCCCGTGAAATGCTGCACCAACACTGACTCAATGCCGATGAGACAAACGCCGGGCAAAAGGATCAGCAACTGGACCGTCGCATCCGCAAAACCCACGCCGTAAATTAGCGGCAGTAGGAAAGAGCCGGCCGCGGCTGCGGCGCACATAATCAGCATCACGAACGATACATGCCGGGTAACCCGGATCGCGAACTCGCCGCGCGGATCCTGATAGGACGCGACTCGCGGGAACAGCAGCATGGCGATCACCCCCGGCAACATGGTTAACAAATTTGCGACCTGCGACGCAACCGCGTACACGCCGGTCTCGGCTGCCCCCCGAAAGTGATTCACGATCAGGAGATCGACGCGAAAGATCAGTATCGCGGCCATCAATGGAATGCAAAACCTGAGGCCGTAACCAATGGCGTCTTTAAATAGCCGTCCGTCCGGGCGAAACGCGACCCGCTCCTTCTGCCGGGCCACCAGACGGGCAATCGCCCAAAGCATGCACCCGCTCAGCACAACCGTCGCCACGGTATTGAAAGAGACCAACACCTTGAGGTTGGAATGCAATATTACGAGCACCACAATCGCATTGAACAAAGCAAAAGCGGGCGCCATCGCATCCAGAAAATTCAGCTGGCGAATTCGATCCATCGCCAGCAGCACGTTGAGGCCAAGGGAAAGTAGAAACTGAAAAGGAATCGAAACTGCGGCGATCAAGATCAGATCCGCGGAAACGCCACCAAACAGCGCTGGGTTGATCTGCGCGAGCGCCACCACCGCCACCGCGACCAGAATCCCGCCGAATATTGCAAAGACAATCGCGTTGGCCCACACCGGCCCGAGCGTTTTGCGATCCCTGGCGATGAAGTAAGTATTAGCTGACGTCAGGCCGAGGCTGCCGATCGTCAGGGCCAGCACAATCATGGTGTTGAGCACCGCCAATGCCCCGAGGCCTTCCGGGCCCAGCCAACGCGCGACGATCACGCTGGACCCGACGACGCCCACCAGCATCAATAATCGTGTCCCGATCGTCAGCGCCACTCCCGACGCAAAACTACCGAAAGCTCCCGCTTCAACCGGCGTCACGGCCGCGGCACTGCAAGTCTGTAAGTTCTTGTTCTCTGACAAACCTTTGTGACCTTAGATGAAGCGCTCTACGAGCCTGCAAAGCAGGCGGCATATTGTTAGCCCCGGGCGTAAGCCCGGGGAAGGAGCAACGAAAAGATTCTGAGCCCCGTAAGGGACGAGAGGTACGGAACCGCTCGTGGTAGCGAGCGGGTAGCGTTGCGCGTCAGGCCCGCTTGCTACCGCAAGCGGTTCCGTACCAATTCTGCCGCCCGCTATCGCGGGCTCATTGAGCCCTTTAACTGTCTGGTTGCAACCTCGCTCGCGCTTTGTATTAATCCGCGCGCGCGATCCAATGCTCGTACCACAGACTCAGATTGAGCAAACACCACAGATTGGCGCTCCAATCGCGCGTCCCCCGCGCGTGTTCGTCGGCCATGCGCTGGATAAACGAATAGTCAAAAAAGTTTCGCTCACGCAGTGACGAATTCATCAGTTGCTCGACCAGCCCGGCGCCTCCAGGTCCGCGAAACCACTCATTTATCGGGGCCCCAAAGCCGCGCTTGGGTTTGTACAGCACGTCTTTCGGCAGCACCGATTCCAGCGCCCGCTTCAAAATATGTTTTCCGGTAGCGCCTTTCACTTTCAATTCTCGCGGCAGCCCCATCGCATATTCGATCAGATGATGATCGAGAAAAGGCACGCGCGCTTCAACCGACGTGGCCATGGTGATCTTGTCCACGCGCATCAGCAGCAGCTCAGGCAGACGAAGTTTCAATTCCAGGTAAGTCATCCGCGCAGCGTAATCCGAATCGGGACGCGCGGCAGCGATGGTTTCCTGATACTGGCGCACGACGTCGTAAGTTGATAGTCCGTTGTATCGCACGCGCATTTCCTGGCTTAGCACACTCGGCTTCATCGTCTCGTCAAACACCACCGCGCCACCCCAAAACAATGATTCGTTGGCTCCCAGCCGCCGGACCAATTCGCCGGCCATTCGTTTCTTCACGACCTTCCTGACTAGCGGTTTTGCGATTGCTGCGGCCGCCCGGCGCGCGGACAACGGCGCGCGCTCGGCATGACGCCAGAACCTCTTTTCGATATTCAAATAAGTCCTGAACCAATCATAGCCGCCAAAAATTTCATCCGAGCCTTCGCCGACCTGCACCACGATTGTGCCTGTATCGCGCGCCAGTTTCGAAACATAGTAAAGCGGCACGCAAACCGGATCGGCGATCGGCTCGTCCTGGTGAAAGACGAGCTCGGGAAGAAACTTGATCATCTCTGCGCGGCCGATCATTACCTCGTGATGGTCCGTTCCGAACCGTTTTGAGATCTCGCGCGCTGACTCCAACTCGTTAAGAGCTTCAGTATCATGAAAGCCGACGGTGAAAGTTCTGACGGGTTGGGTCATCAATTCAGACATCAGCGCCACATTCGCCGACGAATCGACTCCGCCGGAAAGAAAAACGCCGAACGGCACGTCGGCCATCATGCGTTTCTTGATCGAAGCCCGCAGCAACTCCAGAATATTCCGCTGATGCTCTTCTTCACTCCGTACCACAGGTGAGACCGGAGGCAGCGCGTCCCAATATTGTGTCGTGCGCACTGCCCCACTGCGATCGATGACCAGCAGGTGGCCGGCGGGAAGTTTTTGCACGCCACGAAAAAGAGTTTGCGGCGCCGGCGTAGTTACGAAAGTAAGATAGTGATAAAGCGCCTCTTCGTTTACTTCGGGAGTAACGGACGGATGTTCGAGAATTGCTTTGATTTCAGAAGCGAAGATGAACCGCCCGTTGTGCTGGTGAAAATAGAGCGGTTTCACCCCCGCACGATCTCGCGCCAGCACGAGTTGTTCGCGATCGGCGTCCCACAAGGCGATGGCATAGTCACCTTCGATATCGTGCACAAAATCGAGCCCGCGTTCTTCATAAAGGTGCAGGATAGTTTCCGAGTCAGTGCGCGAAGCGTAAATGTGACCGCGCTGTTCCAGGCCTGCGCGCAACTCAGCGTGATTGTAAATCTCGCCGTTGAAAACCAACCAGACGCGATCGGTGCAACCACGCATCGGCTGGTGGCCGGCTGCTGACAAATCGATTATCGACAAACGCCGAAACCCAAACCCGCCGCGGCCGGCGTCAAAGATCAACTCTCCCGCATCGTCCGGCCCACGATGCGTCATCACGTCGCGCATGCGCTCGACCAGCGCGCGTTTGACGCGGCCTTCCGTCGCTCCATATTCCCAGACTCCGCAGATGCCGCACATTCAGTTATTTCCGATTGCCGATTGCTGATTTGGCAACCGATCAAGGGCTTACCTTTTCCAAACCCGCGTAGCGGGTGCAAGCATAAAGCCTGGGGTGGAGCGGAGCGGAACCCCAGGTAAACGGCGGTAAGAAAACCGAGCGCGCCAAGCGTGCGATAGCGCAAACGCCATGATTTGCTGATGATGAATGGCTATGGCCGCGCTGCGCGGGCTCTTTCTTTCTACCCGGACGATCCTGGGGTTCCGCTCCGCTCCACCCCAGGCTTTATGCTCTCGCCGCGCTCCGCGGGCTTAAGAGAAAGCTTCAACCAACTTGATCAGCCTTTCCAAAATTTATCGGACGGCTTAATCCCAGGCGTTCGCTCTCATCATCGTCTGAACCAACGGGAACCACCACGAATTGCGCGGTAAAAGGCACCGCAGCGTGGACGGCCCAGCAGACGGAAACGGACGACGCTTTGGCTCCGTAATCTCGGGATGAAAAGCGTTCTTCCAGTCCAGCCTGGACGCCGATGCCGCTCGCGACGATCAGCAACCGCGCGCCGCTCATCTTATCGCACACTTCGACGATTCCATCAGGACGAACTTTGATCTTGAGCCCTGACGCGAAGTGAAAGCGAAAAGAAAGATCGTGGGCACCTGCGCCGCTCAATTCATCCTCTATCACCCAGAAACGCTTTGGCTTTTCAAACCGGACCGTTCGACGATGTGTCAGCGGGTGCGACAGACGCTGGTAGCCGGTATGCTCGGCGATCGCCACATCAGTCTCCGGGCCACTCTCCCAACTGATCAGGCGCGGTTCCGCCTCGTTACCAATGATGAACGGCACCTGCTCGTCGGTAGTGTTCTGCTCAATCCCGTCGACCTCGACCGTGGAGTGATAAGCGGTCGAGCGGAACCGGTGTCTTTCATGCAGGTCAGCCGTGTAAACGTACGAGCCGGGATCAACAATAAAGGCCGTCCCGCACGCTGAGACTTCGATGGTGAGCGCATCGTTGTGACCGTGCGAGCCGCGGCCACAGACCCCGCTGCCGCTCGCGTTGAAGAGCAGGTAGAGATCGTCCTGTCGGAGAATGTAAGTTCCAGCGGCGGGGAACGCTTGCGACTGCGCCGGTTCGCCGTCCGGCAGCGCCTGGTAATCGCTGACGCCCTGCTCTCCCAAAATCCACAGCAGCTCTTCCGGCGCGCGTAAACCTCTAATCTTAAAATGCGGCTCGCGGAAAATTGCCGCGCCCAGGGCCAGCACGTAAGCGTGATCGTCGCCGGCGTGTCGCACCATCGGAAATGCCTGGCCGGAGTCCGTATCGCCAATCAACGGCGCGCGCCCATCGGGTCGCAGGTACGCGCGTACGTATTCGATCATCCTGCGCAGCTTGTCCCAGTATCTCTGGTCGATATCGATGGCGTTGATATGACAAAGCACGAAGGAGTAGAGGAACAGCTCCAGCTTCAAACGATGATAGCCAGTCGAAGCTTCATAGTCCGCTCCGTCTGCCAGGATCTGTTTGTCCATCTCACTGAGCAATTCCTGCAAACCAAATTCCCGCCATTCAGCGGCCGCTGCCAACTCAGGCAGCATCATTCCCAGCCACAACAGACCCGTCACGTCGGCCAGATAATGATTACTGGTCGCGATGTGTGAAAACTCCAGGTTGCGGCGAATATGAGCGCCATGCTGATCGAAGATCCGGAGAAGTTCGGCCAGCTCAGCTTCATTCATTTGCGGCGCGCGCAGAAATAGCTCGAACGCCGCGAGCAGGTTGATCGACCGCAGCGCGACTTCCATCGCACAATTCCAATTCACGCCCCGCCCGACCGGATTCTGCTCTCGCCAGCTTGCTAGTTGTCGAAAAATTTCGGCGCTGAATCTTTGATTATCAGTAACCGCGTAGGCGCGCCCGAGCGTGATTAGGTGCGCGAGGCGATTCAACTCCCAAACCACGCGTACGTCCGAGCCGTCGTTACGCGTAAGATTGATGTCCGCATGATGAGCGAGCGGCCAGTCAAAGCCGGACAGCGGATCGAGATTCCAATCAATCTCCCCCACGCCGAAACACTTTTCGCTCCAACCAAGCAGCGTCCAGCAATGCTCGTTGGCAATGCGCTTCGCCTGGTTAATCAGTGCCGTGGTCTCTTCGGGGAAAAGCTCCTGCTGCAGGGCCGCTGTTTGCTGGGCGCCGGCCGCAAAGCCAGGAAAGAATTCCGGATTGTTCCGGGAACGAAAATGCGCCAGCAACTCAGACGGTGACCGGAGGGAAAACTCCGCGCTCAGCCGCGCGGGTTGCCGATCGAACTGCGGAAGTTTGGCACGCTCTCGGCGTCGAGCGAGCGAAGAGCGAATTCGCCGCAGCGTCTCGAGCGCAGCCGTGCGCACACTGACCTCGCCGCGGAGCATGCGTCTTATCTTGGTGAATGTGCCCATGCTATGAGGTCAGTACCGGGAGCGGTAGCGACCGGGTTCAACGCACCAAACGACTCGAGATCGAGGAAGCGACCCGGTCGCTACCGCTCCCGGTACTGACCTCACTTTTTGCTACGAGTGCCTCAAGGATCCGATCCGCGGTGTGCCCGTCCCAAAGCGGCGGAATGCGCAGTGCGGATGCGTTTGGGGGATTGTTCAGCCCGCGAAATGCGGCCGCGACGATGTTTCCCGGGTCGGTCCCGGCGAGGGTGTTCGTGCCCATCTCAACTGTGATCGGCCGCTCGGTATTTTCGCGCAAGGTGACGCAGGGGATGCCGAGCACGGTGGTTTCTTCCTGAATCCCGCCGGAATCAGTCAGCACCAGACGCGCGCCGCTGAGGAGTTGCAGAAAATCCAAATAGCCAACCGGATCGATCACCAGCAAGCCTTTAATCTTTTCGACTCTCGCGGTCAAACCAAGCTCGTCGATCATTTTGCGCGTGCGCGGATGCGCCGGGAAAACAATCGGCAAACGTCTCGCGATCTCTGACAGCGCCTCGATGACGCGAACAAATGCCGTTGGGTCATCAACATTCGAAGGACGATGCAACGTCAGCACCGCATATTCTTTGTCCACCAGACCGAGGTTCGCGCGCGCACTGGATTGTTGGGCGCGAGGGAGTTGACTTAGCAACGAATCGATCATCACGTTACCGACAAACCGGATTCGTTCTGCGGGAATTCCTTCGCCACGCAGGTTCGCATCGGCATCCTCGGAAGGCGTCAACAGAAGATCTGCGATCTGATCGGTCAGCAGACGATTGATCTCTTCGGGCATCGTCCGATCGCGACTGCGCAAACCAGCCTCGACGTGCGCCACTTTGATGCCCAGCTTCACGCACACCAGTGCGCATGCCAGCGTCGAGTTTACGTCGCCGACAACTATTACCCAGTCCGGTTTCTCTTTGACGACCACAGGTTCGAACGCCTGCATGATCGCGGCTGTCTGCTCCGCATGACTCGCGGATCCAATGCCCAGGTAAACGTCTGGCGCCGGCATTTCCAGATCACGAAAGAACGCTTCGGACATGGCTTCGTCGTAGTGCTGTCCGGTGTGAACCAGCAGTGGTTGGAACTCGGCGTGGCGCCGCTTCATCGCCGCCACGATGGGCGCCACCTTCATGAAGTTGGGCCGCGCGCCGGCTACGTTGATGACTTTGAGCATTCGAATTTTGGCGGTGACCTTCTGAAAGTGGCACAGACTTCAGTCTGTGATCACGGGCATAAGATCCACAGACTAAAGTCTGTGCCACTCTACACCTCAACAGGCAAACCGGTCCTTAGCGATTCCAGGATCCGAAATGTCGCCCGCGTGGTCGCAGCCAGATCGTCGAGAGCAATTGGCGCCGGCTCCCCTTCGCGAACCACGGCGCAAACGGCGCGGACTTCGTCTTTCTGTCCCTTGTCCTGCTCGCGAAGCTTGGTTTTGGTTTCGCGGCCGTTTTGAAAAGCGTTGGAGCTGCGAAAATCATCAATCACGAACGACTTGCCGGCGCCGAAAATTTCAATCCGCTCCTTGGGCATCGCGCGGTCGCCCTCGGCCAGATAGGCGATCGATCCATTCGACCCGTCGGCCAAACGCAGCGTGATAAAGACTGAGTCGTCGTTGATGACATCCTGGTGGCTACTGGAGATCGCCTCGGCATAAACCCGCTTGGTCAGTGAACCGGTAATGAAATGCATGAAGTCGATGAAGTGACAGACCTCTCCGATAATCCTGCCGCCGCCTTCTTTCGGGTCGTGGGCCCAATGACCGGACGGAACTCGCCCGGCGTTGACGCGATAGTTAATTGACAGCGGTGTTAATCGATCTGCGAAAACCTCTCGCGCCCTGATTGCCAGCGGCGAGAAGCGCCGGTTAAAACCGACCATCAACTGCCCCGGCGATTGTTCGGCCGCGCGCATCACTGCGTCCAATTCTTCATCATTCAAAGCGAGCGGCTTCTCAACAAAGACATGCCGTCCGCGCTCCAGCCCGAGCTGGGCCAACTTTGCGTGCGTGTCGTGCCGCGTGGCGATGACGATTAGATTTGTCTCTGTGTCATTGATTACTTCCGCGGCGGTCGAGACGCAAAAGCGAAATCCATGTTGCTCTCCCACGGCGCGCGCGGTCACTCCGGAAGCGGTGGCGATCGATTGAAACTCGGCCCCCGCCGTCTTGAAATTCGGCAGCAGCATCGCTTTGGCATAACCACCCGCGCCGATCAAACCGACGCGCACCCCGGACGCCGGAGCGGATGTTCTCGTCGCCAGGGAAATTCGCGGCTCGAGCTCCCGCTCAGTATCGTACTGCAGCACGACGCCGAGATAAGGTTCAGCGCCGGTGATCAATTGGTAAGCGCGTTCGCTTTCCGCGAGCTTGAACCGGTGCGTAATTAAGCGCTCGACATTGATGCGGCCCGCGGCCAGCAGATCAAGAAACGCTTCGATGTTGCGGCCTTCGGTCCAGCGCACATAACCGAACGGATAATCGTGTCCGCGCTCTTCGTACTCCGGATCATAACGACCGGGGCCGTAAGACATAGAGATCCTGAATGTAAGTTCCCGATCGTAATAAGGCTTGCGCGGAATGTTCAGTCCGACCGCGCCCACCACGACAACTCGGCCTTTTGGCCGCGAGATCTCACCCGCGAGTTCGATTGGCTGGTTAGTTGAACTGGTCGCGGTAATCAGAACGGAATCCGCGCCGCGCCCGCGCGACCACTCCATCACCCGACTCTTCGCATCATCATCCGGCGCGCACCCTAAGTCAGCACCGAACCGGCGGGCTAATTCGATTTTCTTCTCGTCGAGATCGACGCCGAAAACCCGGCAGCCATTCGCTTTGAACAACTGCACGGCGAGTTGTCCGATTAAGCCGAGCCCGATCACCACCACCGATTCACCCAGGGTCGGCTCTGTCAGCCGCACGCCTTGCAGCGCGATCGCTCCCAGGGTGCCAAACGCGGCCGCATCAAAGCTGACGGGCTCCGGCAAACCGACGCACAGATTTTTCGGGACCGCCAGGACTTCTGCATGCGACGCGTAGCCCACGCCGGCGCACGCGACTCGATCGCCCTGGCGAAAACCGGTAACGCCTTCGCCCACTTCCATCACTGTGCCGGCAGCGCTGTAGCCCAGCGCGACCAGTGATTCCAGTTTGGAACGGACCGCATCGATTGTATTTCTGACTCCTTCAGTCCTGGCTTTTTGGATGACCTGCTTGACGAGCGCCGGCTGGTCAAAGGCACGCCCCATCAGGCTCTTCTGTCCAGCCTCCACAGTCATGCGTTCGGTGCCCGCGCTAATCAGCGAAGCGGCCGTGCGCACCATCACAAATCCCGGGCGGACGACTGGCGCCGGAACATCGGTCACCGTTACCGCACCCGTTTTGAGGTTCTGAAGAATCTGTTTCACTGCTCAGGATTGGGCCTGATCAAGACCCGAGTAGCCCTCGAATAATCAGCCCTGCGCTCCACCATGACCCGTCTTAACCGGCTCAGACTATCCTCGATCTCGGTTTGCCTAGTCAATCGCATCTCAGTAGGAGTGCCGTGCTTTTTGCTGCCGGCCGGGACCATGATCGATGTTTATTTCATGAATTAGATTGACAATACAGCGTGTCTTTTGTTAGTTATGCATCGCTATTTGCGGTCCAAACCCGGAAAAAAGAGCCTAGAATTCAGGATATTGCTCAGGGAAAGACTCCGTCGCGTGCGTTTTCACGTTTTGCTTTACGGCACGCAGAGATTACTTCAAGCAGGCCTCATAGTTTTTGGAAAAGCTCGCAGTGCGAAATCAAAGAAAAGTAGGAGATTAAATTATGTCGCAAAACTGGACTCCGCCGCCGGCTGGCGGATCGGCAACTGTACCGAACTACATGGTACCGGCCATTATTTCGATATTCTGTTGCTGGCCTCTGGCAATCCCGGCGATCATTTTCGCCGCGCAGGTGAATAACAAAGTGGCCGCCGGCGATGTCGCGGGTGCACAGGACTCGTCCAAGAAAGCCAAGATGTTCAGCTTTATCGCCATTGGAATCGGCGTGCTGCTCATTCTCATCTATGTGATCATGATGATACTGGGTGTCGGCTTGAGCGCGATGGGCAATCGCTAGCTGTTCCGCGACGACAACCCCCGGGTGGCGTTAGGGATTTAGCCAAACTAACTCGCGCGATCCTGCCCGCTCGGAAAGGCGCCGTTGATTGGAACGGCGTTTGTCCTCGTTCGTCCGCCGACTTCGAACCGTCTGGATACGCCGGGGAATCCTCCCAATTGGCCGGAGGGTTCCCCGCTCCAGCTTAAGGATTCGGATACAATGCCTGTTTTTTGCACCAAGTGCGGCTTCCAGAACGACGAATACACGCAGACTTGTTTGCAGTGTCAGGCCCCGCTCCCGGTAATCGGTGGCTATCAACCGATTCAACCCCCGACCCCAATGTATGGCGAGCAGCTACCGGTGCAGGATTGGAAGCAGGCCGGCGCGGACAAGAAAGTCATCGGCGGGATTTTGGCCATCATCCTGGGCGGGCTGGGCATTCATAAATTCATGCTCGGCTATCAAAAGGAAGGGCTGATCATGTTACTGGTTTCGGTGTTGAGTTGCGGTACGCTGTATCCGATAATGCACGTGATCGGAATCGTCGAAGGGATCATGTATCTCACCAAGAGTGACGAAGACTTCGTGAGAACTTACCTGATTCAAAAGAAGGGTTGGTTCTGAGGGTCAGAGACCTGCTCAGGTTTACGATATCAAGCTGCGAGTAGACTAATCCGCGGCGGCTCCCGGTCTTTTCCCGAGTCGGCTGCGGATTTCAGATCATGACTGGCTTTTACTTCATTGAGACGACCACGGATCGCACGCGCCAACTGGCCATCGCGTCATTTATTTGGCTGGGCCTCGCCGTGGGCGGACTCTTTCTCTTTTTTTTCAACCCGGCCAGCGCAGCAAATCAATTCTTTCCCAAGTGCCCGTTCCGTTTACTCACCGGCTGGCAGTGTCCCGGATGCGGATCCACTCGCGCTTGTTATCAACTAATTCACTTGCATCCAATCGCGGCATTCAAGCTGAATCCTCTCATGGTCCTGACCCTTCCGTTTATTGTTTATGGCTTTCTGGGATTCACCAGGAGCGCGATTACAGGCCAACCGCAGCGCCGAGTTTTCATTCCGCCGATTTACCTTTGGGCCTGGCTCGTGCTCCTGATCTTTTTCTGGATCTTTCGCAACACGCCGTGGTATCCGTTCGTGTCCTGAAGTCCGCGTTTGGTTTAGAGGCGGCCTACCATCCGCCAATTCATGTAAATGTCATTCCTGGTTTGGAGGGCGGGCAATAGCCCGCCTCTAAACATCATCTTCGCTGGAGTGGCTGATTGAAACAAAGCCGGATGAATGTGGTTGTTTCTCTTTCATGCGGCGCAGCAAGACCGAAATTACTACGCCCACAAGTATCGCCGCGATCACTCCACCGAAAAGCAGCTTGCCCAGGTCGTTGAACCCGCACTCGTCGCAATCCGAGACGACAATTGCGGCGTAGAGCGCGTCCTGCAAACCGGCGAAGATAAACGCGCCGATCTGAGAAGCGAGAATCAATTCGAAAAGTTGGAACATGATGAAGCCCTCTCACGCAATGGGAATTCGCAACCGGCGATTTAGACACCGCACCGAGAGGTTTGTTCCAGATGCAATGCAGTGGGCGAGTTATTACGGAACCGGATCCACTGCTCATTTGACATCTTTCATTGGCCATTTACTGGTTTTATTTAGTGTTGCTTCGGGTCACTTCGTGGATCGTTCGCTTGGCTGAGAAATGAAGAACGATCCACGAAATCACCCGAACGGACACGAAGCTCAATGGCCAATGGAAAATATCAAATGAGAAATGGAAAATGTCGGTGCTCCGTTTACGATTTGCCATTAACCATTTACTATTCCTGACATGAACTCTGATCCGGCAATCCGCATCGCGATGCTGCCGCGCGACACCAATTCGCAGGGGACGATTTTTGGCGGCGTTATTCTCAGCTACATCGACATGGCCGGAGCCATCGAAGCACACCGGCACACGGGCATGGATCGCTTTGTCACGGTAGCCATGCGCGAAGTGATTTTTCACGCCCCGGTTTTTGTCGGCGACCTGGTCAGCTTTTATTCCGAGACGCTGAAGATTGGCACGACTTCAATCACCGTGCGCGTGGTCGTCGAAGCAGAGCGCTACGGCGGTCCCAGTGAACGCGTGCGCGTTACCGAAGCCGAAGTGATTTACGTGGCCGTGGATCGGGAACAGCGGAAAACAAAGATTGTCGTTAAGTGAAAGATGAGTGGCACAGACTTTAGTCTGTGATTTCTGGCGACGGTAAGAACACAGACTGAAGTCTGTGCCACTCACCAACGATGATAAGCCGGATGGCCCTGCTTAACGGCGACGAAAGTTCCCCGGCAAGTCGCGCAGACTTTCCCATGGGCGATTAACTCACCTTCAACGATCGCCCGATCGTCAGTTGACTCAACCACCCGCGCTTTCAATTCGATCGGCTGATCTGTCGGTGTCGGCCGCAGCAATTTGATCGCATAGTCCGCGGTGACCGTGCATGGTGGACTATCCAACCCGGCTCGCTTCATCAAGTGGTACGCCCCCGCCCAATTGCAATGGCAATCGAGCAGCGTGCCGATGATGCCGCCACTCAACATTCCCGGAAACGCTTCCTGGTAAGTTTCAGGTTGGAAAGTCGCCACAACTTCGTCACCTTGCGGGAAACTGCGAATGTGCAAACCCTTTTCATTCGCCGGGCCGCAACCAAAGCACGCCATGTTCGGCGCGTAAGTTTCCTGAATGCTTTTTTCGGTCATAGTGTTCAGCCTGCGAAGCAGGCGGCAGGGTAAGTTTTCTTTTCCCACAGCTTGCGCTGTGGGCTATTGATATTTCGCCCGCTTGCCGGGCTCGCGCAGTTGTTCTCGCAACTTGAATCGCTGCACTTTTCCGGTCGCAGTGTACGGCAATTCCGAAACAAAGAGATAACGGCGCGGCCGCTTGAATCGCGGCAACGCGCTTTCACAAAGCGCGCGCAGGTCTGGCTCAACCGCATGCCCGTCTATCACGACGAATGCGCACACGCACGACAATTCATGCTCATCGAATCCTTCCACGACCGCGGCCGCGCGCACCGCTTCATGCCGCAGCAGCACACGCTCGACTTCAATGGGCGAGACCCACTGGCCCGTCGGCTTAAAACAATCATCGCTGCGGCCCTGGTGCCACCAGAATCCGTCCGCGTCCTGAGCGTAGAGATCGCCCGTCCGGACCCAACCATCGACGAAAGTTTCTGCAGACGTCTCAGGTCGCTGCCAGTAACGCATCGCCGCACTGTGGCCGCGAACCCAGAGGTTTCCTGCTTCGCCTTTTGGCGTCGCCACACCCTCATGATCAATTAACCGCGCTTCATAACCGGTCAACAACTTTCCGCTGCTCCCATACCGCACCTCGGCCTCGTGGTTCGACATGAACATGTGCAGCATCTCCGTCGAGCCGATCCCGTCCAGAACCTCGACACCGAAAGTTTTCTGCCAGTCTTCGCCCAATTGTGCCGGCAGGGCCTCGCCCGCCGAAACGCACAAACGCAAACTGGAAGTGTCCAGCTCGTTGCCGCTGCGATGATGTTCCAGCAGCATGCTGTAAACCACCGGCACACCGAAAAAGATCGTCGGGCGAAATTCTCTAAAAACCCGGCTGACAATATCCGGCGCGGGCTTATCGCGACAAAGAATCGTGGTGCAGCCGTTGAGCAGCGGAAAAGTGAAGCCGTTGCCGAGCCCGTAGGCGAACGGCAAGCGCGAAGATGAGAACAACCGATCGCCTTCGCGCAGTCCCAACACTTCGCGGCAGAAAGTTTCGTTGGTGTAGAAGATGTCCGCCTGCCGGTGCACCGCGCCCTTCGGCTCGCCCGTGCTGCCCGAGGTGTAAAGAATGAAGGCGTCCGCGTCTTCGCTTCCATGTACGGCACGCACGGGAAATACATCGTCGAGTAGGGCGCGTTTCGTACTGTCAAGAGACTGTGCCTCCACGCCCGCGATTGAAGCAGCAACTGATCCACCGTCCCGGCTGACTACGAGCAGGTGCTTCAAATCAGTCGGAATATCAGAAGCCTGAAACAAGGTTTCTGCGGCCTGCGCCTCAACGATCGCCGCGCCGGCGCCGCAGTCTTTCAAGATAAACAATTGATCTTCCCGGCGCAGCGCCAGATTGATGGGCACCGCGATCGCGCCCAGGGAGATAATCGCGACAAACGAGGCAATGAATTCCGGCGAGTCGCTGAGCAGAATACCGACGCGATCTCCGGCGTTGATCCTGAGGGCCTTCAATGCCTCGGCCACGCGGGCGGTTTTGTCGCGCAGTTCTTCGTAAGTGATCTCTGAGTGCTCGTACAGTACCGCCACGCGGGTCGCGCGCGCCGGTGGGTACAGTCGATCAAAGAGCTTGTTACTGGAGAGATCGCCACGGTCCATTTTGAGTTTGCAGAATTTATCACAACTAGAGGGTTGCGAAGTACGAATTGTGGCACGCGCATCCTTGGGCGTGATTCACGGGCGGGCGTTTTCGTCGGCGAAGCGGACGGCTGAGAATAGCCCAGCACTTCATGCTGGGATCAATGACGCCAAAATAAAAATCGTCCGCGAAAACGGGCGGCTGAAAACATCCAATCACGCTTCAGCTGGTTAACCGGGTCCACGGCATCAGAACTTCCCGCAAGCCCCCCTTAAGAAATAGGAATTATTCCTGAACGTGTTCAAAAAAATGCTTGACAAGCCCGGAAACCCGCAGTATCCTGCCAGAGTTGAACGTGTTCAGTTTTCAGAGGGAGGCTGTTATGACCATTGGAATTGCTACTTACCTGCTCTATCTCGCTATCAGCATTGCCCTGACCGTCTGGGTCGCGCGCACGCTCCACAAGAGCGGTCGCATCTTCCTGGTCGATGTCTTTCACGGTAACGAACCGCTGGCGGACTCAGTCAATCACCTGCTGGTGGTGGGTTTTTATCTCGTCAATCTCGGCTATGTCAGTCTGGCGCTTAAGCTTGGTTACGAGATCGCCTCGCCCAAAGAAAGCATCGAGGCTCTCTCGGTAAAGGTCGGTACGGTGCTGCTCGTCCTCGGCGGGATGCACTTCTTCAATCTGTTCATCTTCAGCCGCATGCGCCACCGCGCCACGATGCGCAACGCTCCGCCGCCGGTTTACCCCGACGCCTTCACGCCCGTGCAGGAGGTCTAGAGCCATGTCAACACTGACCATGCTGTATGACCCGTCGTGCGGCTTGTGCCGCAGGGTCCAGGGCTGGCTCGCCGAGCAACCAAAGCTGGTTGAAATAAAGATGATTCCGATTAAGACAGAGGCGGCCCGGCAACGTTATCCAAAGCTGAACCACGAACTGACGGCGGACGATCTCACGGTGGTAAGCGATGAAGGCGCGGTCTACTTCGGTCCCAAGGCCTGGTTGATGGTTTTGTGGGCGCTGTGCCGGTATCGCGACTGGGCTTACCGTCTGGCGACGCCCCGGTTATTGCCGACTACCAGGCGCGTCGTGTCGATGATTTCCGAACATCGCTATCAAATTAGCCGGGCTGCCGGACTGGCGAGGTAAACAAATGAACTCTGCGGAAAAAACAAAATCAAACACGACCGCCAAGGGTGAGCAAACAAAAGCACTCATCCTAAACAGCGCTCTCGATCTGCTGCGCGAACGCGGATATGAAGAGACGACCATGCGCGCGATCGCTAAGAAGGCCGGCGTGTCGCTGGGCAATGCTTATCACTATTTCGGTTCGAAGGAACACTTGATCCAGGCGTTCTATCACCGCACGCACGAAGAACATTTGGTCGCCGCGCTTCCGGTGATGCAGAAAGAGACGAATCTGAAAGCGCGCCTGCTCTCAGTCCTGCGGCTGAAGATCTCGACGCTCGAGCCGTATCACGAATTTGCCGGCATCCTTTTCAAAACCGCCGCCGACCCGCACAGTCCGCTCAATCCTTTTGCCGATGATTCCGCGCCGACGCGACACGACAGCATCAAGCTTTTCGAAGATCTGGTTGCCGACACAAAGGCGCGCATTCCGGGCGACCTGCGCGCCGAACTGCCTTACCTGCTGTGGCTGTATCACATGGGGATCATTCTGTTCTGGATTCATGATTCGTCGCCCAAACGCGCCCGCACTTATCGCCTGATCGATCAGACAGTCGATCTACTGGACAAACTGATTTCGTTGGCCAGCAATCCGCTGATGCGGCCGGTGCGGAAACGAGCGCTGAAGTTGGTTGCCGAATTACGCGACCTGGGATGACACAGAAAGAAGGGCAAAAATGAAAATCGCAATTACTGGAGCAAAGGGATTCATCGGCGGGCACCTGGCGCAGCGACTGTTGGCCGAAGGACACCAGGTAGTTCTGCTAACACGAGGAGCGAGCCGCGAATCAACCAGCCGAAACATGAATTTCGTTCTGAGTGACTTATCGGATCCGGCGGTGCTGGCAGCTGCATTCAGCGGCTGTGACGCCGTCGCCCACTGTGCCGGGATCAACCGCGAGGTAGGAGAGCAGACCTATCAGAAGGTTCACGTTGAAGGCACCAGGAATGTCGTTAAGGCAGCCCAACAAGCGGGAGTAAAAAAGATCCTGCTGATGAGCTTTCTCCGGGCACGCCCGAATTGCGGCTCGGCTTACCACGAATCAAAGTGGGCGGCCGAAGAGATCGTCCGCGACTCCGGGCTTAACTACACCATAATCAAGGCGGGTATGGTTTATGGCCGTGGCGACCACATGTTGGATCACTTAAGCCACGCGGTTTACACCTTCCCTCTCTTCGCGATGGTCGGACTGAAAGAAAAGCGAATCCGACCGCTGGCCATCGAGGATCTGATTGAGGTTTTACGAGCGGCGTTGGTTGAAGATAGATTGAACCGCAACACGGTCGCGATCACCGGTGCTGAAGAACTACAGCTAAGCGAGGCCGTGCGCCGCGTAGCGCGAATTGCCGGCAGAACGATTTGGATGTTTCGCATACCGGTCTGGTGTCACTACATTTTGGCGCGCTTCTGGGAGTTGACCATGAAGGTTCCTTTGGTTGCTCGGGCTCAGGTACGCATTCTTTCGGAGGGTGTGGTGGAACCGGCGTTACCGTGTGACCCTCTGCCGGTGGATCTTCTTCCAACACGCAGTTTCACTGACGAGCAGATACGCAGCGGTCTTCCTGAGGCGGGCCCGTTCACACTGCAAGACTTGAGGTGCTGCCGTGCATGAGTCTACGTCCAACCCAATCGTCCTTTACGATGGAGTCTGCGGTCTTTGCAATCGCGCCGTTCAGTTTCTGCTGAAAAGAGATCGGCATGACCGGCTTCGGTTTGCTTCGTTGCAGAGCGACTTTGCCGCAACGTTGCTGCAGCGGCATGGCGTGGACCATCGGGATCTCAATACCGTCTATGCCGTTCTCAATCATGGAGAGCCCAACGAGGCTTTGCTCGCAAAGGCAGATGCATTCCTCCTGTTCGCAAAAACGATTGGCGGCGTTTGGAATATTGCGAGGCTGGGAAGGATCATCCCGCGGCCGATTCGAAACTTGCTGTATGACTTTGTTGCCCGCCACCGTTATCAAGTCTTTGGCAAGTACGAAACCTGCATGCTGCCCGATCCACGGAACAAGCATAAGTTCGTCGAAGTGTGAAAGGCCCCGCGGTCGTTAGCTTATGAAGATTGTAATTCCAGGTGGTTCAGGACAAGTCGGAACAGTTCTCGCTCGCGACTTTCAAGCGAAGGGACACGAGGTCGTGGTGCTCACTCGTCAGCCGAAGAACGCGCAGTGGCGCACAGTCGCGTGGGATGGCGAGACCCTCGGCGACTGGGTAACGGAATTTGAAGGAGCGGACGCGATCATCAATTTGGCCGGGCAAAACGTGAACTGCCGCTACAACGATCACAACCGCCGGGTGATTAAAGACTCGCGGGTGAAATCAACCAGGGTCGTCGGTGACGCGATCGCCCAGGCATGGAAGCCGCCGCGGGTCTGGTTACAGGCGAGCACGGCCACGATTTATGCCCATCGATTCGACGAGGCCAATGACGAAGCCACCGGCATCATCGACGCTTCAGAACCGAACGCGCCGGACACCTGGCGCTTCAGTATCGATGTTGCAACTTCTTGGGAACGCGAGCTAAACCAATCGCCGACGCCGCTTACGCGCCGGGTCGCGATGCGCTCGGCGATCGTGATGAATCCGGATCCGGGCAGCCCCTTCTCTACTTTGCTGCAACTGGTAAAGTTCGGACTCGGCGGCACGGCGGGCGACGGCCGGCAATACATATCCTGGATTCACGATCAGGACTTTGCGAACGCGGTGCTCTGGTTGATCGAGCACGAAGAACTCGCAGGTCCGGTCAATCTCGCTGCGCCGAACCCACTCCCGAATTCAGAATTCATGCGCGTGCTCCGATCCGCCTGGGGCATGCCCTTCGGGCTGCCGGCAACCAAGTGGATGCTGGAGCTCGGCGCGTTTATTTTGCAGAGTGAAACCGAACTGATCCTCAAGAGCCGCCGCGTGATCCCGACCAGGCTCCGGCAATCCGGATTCGTTTTTAAGTTTCCAGACTGGCCCGACGCTGCTCGCGAGCTGTGTCAGCGAGCGCGCCGACACGGTAGTCGATAAGCTTGGAGTGCGCTGACCTGTTTTGGAGTGCGCTGACTTGTCAGCGCTTTGGTAAGCGGCGACCTGCGGGGTCCCCGCGCGGGGTGCTCTTGTCGCCGCTCTCCGGATCTCTGCTAAATTCAGGGCCCTTTCGTGGAAGTCTTCTCAGAAAGTATCCAATGGCGCGGATCGAGCTCTACTTTCGTTGGCCTCGCGGGCAGTTTGAGCTGAAACGTCGCGCTGGGACCGAAGGCATGTACCGTCGCCGTGGCCGACTGATTACCACCAAAAGTAATCACAATCGGCAGCACCATGAACCAGTCGTTCGGCGCATTGTCCTGCGTGACGGTTCCCGTGAGCAGAACTTTACCGTCAGGCTGGTCCTGTAGCTGATAGTTCATCTGATACGAAGGCAGGTCCGACTGGTACACCCATTGTTTGAAGAACCAGTCGAGATTGTTGAGCTTGTACATGCGCGCGATTGGCGACTTGGCAAAATGCTCGTTCGCCACGTGACGAAAGTCATCGGTAGAGGCGCGCTGGTCCTGATACTGCTTTACAAAATCACTCATCATGTCAAAGAACCCGTTTCCTTGTCCGGTGGTGGGATCGGTCAAGAGGAAATGGAGCATCCTCAGCACCAGGGCCCCTTTATTGTAAATGAGGGTTGAGTATGCACCGCGGGTCTTGCTGGTGTTGAGCCGGTGGCCGAGGATGATCGGGCCCACGTCCACCAGCCGACCCTTGCCGGGCCCGGTGCGAGTCTGGGGCGGATCTTTTAAAGATGAGCGCAGCCGTGCAATCAAATCGTCTTCCGAGCCCGCGCCGGCCCTCAGGCCCGTATACATAATCCCCGAATACTCCGCGAAGCCCTCGCTCAACCATTGATCGCGATAAGACCGCCAGGTGACGATGTCGCCCCACCATTGGTGGGCCGTCTCGTGAGCGATGAAAACGTAAGTGTACTTGCTGGCTCGATCCGTGGCCGGGATCATTAAGAGGGTCGGAAAACCCTGACCGAAGTTGAACGGATGAAAGGCGGCTCCAAAAGTCGGATAAGGATATTTGCCAAACAACGAGGTGAAGTATCGCAGCGAATTATCAAGCTCGGCGAGAATAAAGTCTTCCTTAATTGCCAGGACTGATCCGGGCACCGAGCTGAACTCAATCGGTATCGGATCGCCGACACCGCCTTTGTCAAACCTCACCATCTGCGTATGACGCTCAAACGGCGCCAGCGCGAATGTGTCAAACGGGACGGGTTGCTGCATCTGGTACCTGGTCACCATGGTGTCCTGATCGTCGGCGTCGGGAGTTTCGCTCACTCTCGAACCGCCACTGGCAATCTTCAGTTTTCGCGGATGCCGAAAGGTCAAGTCAAAGGTAGCTCGATCAAGATAACCGTGCCGGGGAAACCAGGTTGAATTTGAGAGAGGGTAATAGCAGTTTTCCACGCTGACCGCGTCGTACATAAAATCGCCCTGCAGGACGAGTTCGAGATTGAGTTTCTCTCCCACCGCCACCTGAGCCGGAAGGAAGACAGTAAAGCCTCCTTCCCAATCTTCCTGGACGAAAAACAGGTCTGTGTCGCCCAGTCGCGCCTGCTGAAGTCGCAGTTGCTTTTTCAGTCTTTGGTTCTCCTCCTCACCCAGGCTCTCTCCGATGCTGAAAGGAACAGCGCGCACGTTCGCGGCCGTGACTATCGAGTCGACGCGTGTCTGCAAACGAACGTATTTCTTGTGCTGGCGCAAATCGATGTTCATCTCATAGTGAGTGATGTCGATCAGATTGTTTACGTCCGAATAGCTTACGGTACCGTGTGCATAGTCGTCTTTTCCGTAGAAGGCCATCCAGATTTCGTTGTTATCGGTGGCAGAGTCGTAAGCGAAGATCAAACCCTTCTCGCCGCCATTAAGACCAAAGTCGGCTACGGGAATGCGGTCCTGATAGTCCAGCACCAGACTAAAACGCCCGCGCTTGCCACCCTCGAAATTCGCGAAAAAGAAGCCCGGGCTTTCCTGGTTAGCGATTGACAGCGCCAAACGGGACGAAAGGTTTGCGCCGGTCTCTTTCAGGATGCGCGGCTCCACCTCCGCCGCCAGCTTCTGCGCTCGCTCATCAGCGGGTCCGGCCGTGGGTTTCACGGCCAGGCTTTCAAAAGTGTCGTCACTGAATCGCAGGATCGCGATCTTAAAATCCGATTCCACGCCGGCGGTGCCCAGCAGACGCTTGACGTTTTCTTTTTCAAACTCGCTGGGCGGCACCTCGCCTGCGAATTTGCCGTTGCCGACGAAAACAGCTCCAGTCACCCGGCCGTCGATCGGGGCGGCAAAATAAAATGTGCCGTCAAAAGTCATCTGCACGCGATCTCGGGTGAGCACCAGATCCCTGACCGCTGCCGAGCCGCCGCTCAACTTGAATGATTTGAGCTGAGCGTACAAATCTTTGGCGTTGGTTGCAGGCTTGTCCTGCGCCGAGGTTGCCGGCGCGATCAGCAATAGGGCGGTTGCTGACAGGAAGAGAAATCGAAACCAATGAGAGGCGCGGGGGAAAGCGATTTTCATTAGGAGTCTCCGATCAATGAAGAGGAAGCTTTGCCGACAGGCAAACCCTAATTCGGTCCGCAGATTCTGTCAATCACGGGTAATGGGTCAGGTCGTATGATAGCCCACTTCATTACCAGGAGCGCTAACATGCAGTTGGACAGGATTGACAGGATGAGACCGCCCAGGATCACGTCGACTTTCTGCACGCCATGCCCGCATGGTTTGGGTTGGTGCTGGGAACACGCAAATAAATTTGGAGTGCGCTGACTTGTCAGCGCTTTGTTAAGCGGCGACTTGTCGCCGCTCTCTAACCAGGTAGCAATTATTCTTACTTGCCCTCCCGAGTATACTCGCTGGCAATAATGTCCATAGATTGGCCCCACGCGCCTGTCCACCGGCTGGATTCGGCCGGCATATTCATGGTCACGGCCGCGACGCTCCATAAGAACCATCTGTTCGCAGATGCGGGCAAGTTAACCTTGCTCGAACACGGCTTACTCTCGCTGGCGAAACAGTATCAATGGCAGCTCGAGGCCTGGGCGGTCTTTACGAATCACTATCACTTTGTCGCGCGACGCAAACGTGAATCAGCGAGTTTGAAAAAATTGCTAACCCATCTTCACGCCGATTCGGCGAGGGACCTTAATCGCATGGACGAGGAGATCGGTAGAGAGGTGTGGTTCAACTTCTGGGACACCAAACTTACTTACGAACGCTCCTACCTGGCCCGACTCAACTATGTTCACCCTTGCTCAAGCGACCTGAATGGGTACGTATTGACCGCAATAGCGTGCGTTATTCGCTTCACTCGTCGATTCCTTCTTAGCCATATCCTTGTAAGAATGTGACTAAATGGTGGCGGCCTCAGTCTCCAACCCTTGCGAACGTTGATCTAAGTCTCCGGTTCCTGACTTCGTCCTGGCTCGACTCCGCTTTGTGGCCCCACCCGTGCATCTGCGGATTGCGACAACATCTGAAAAAAGCGGTTCCAATTACTAAATCACGGTGCTCAGTGCCGGGTTGGACTTGATGGGAGATTTTTATGAACAGGATCAAATTATGGCCGCACGCGACAATCGTGGCAGTAGTGGTGGCGCTCATCGCCGGCCTCGGCGTGTGGTTTTATGCAAAACATGAACAGACGGTGACTGCTGAGGCACTGCCCAATGCCGCGCGCATTCAGCGCGTGGATGGCCAGGTCGCCCTTAGTACTATTAGCAATAGCCCCGCGAACACCGATGGTGCGAATGCAGAGTGGAGAGCCGCGACTGCAAATCAACCCTTCTCTGTAGGAGATCGCATCTACACGCGTGAAAACTCGCACGCCTCGCTCGCCTTTAACGGACGCAATTTCGCGCGGCTCGACCCAAACACATCACTTGACGTGGTGTCCTGCGGCAACCGCCGCACTCAGCTGGCGCTCCGCGATGGCTCGGCGACGTTCGACGTCGGGTATTTAGAACCTAATGAATTGTTCGAAGTAGCCACGCCCAACGGCGCGGTAGACTTTGATCAGCCCGGGCTTTACAACATTGGTTTCAATAACAACGGCGGTGTGCTCGTCTCAGTGTTGAGCGGACTGGCGCGGGTTGTAGGCTCGGGCGGCTCAAGCCAGATCAACAAAGGCGCGATGCTTACTCTGCTGGGCCAGTCAGCATCTGCGGCTTCGTTGTCGCGCTTGAATGGCCAGGATGCCGGATATCAGGTCGACAATTATTACCGATATCAATATCCGAATTCTTATGACGGACGTTACAACAACTACGACGCCTATCTTAGTGATCCTAACTATTACGATCCTTACCGGCGCAACGCGAGTTACCAGTATGCGAGCTCATACATTCCGGGCCTCAACGATCTGGATGCTTACGGCGACTGGCAAAACGTAAGCGGCTATGGCTATGCGTGGAGACCGCGGGTTGATTCAAGTTGGATTCCTTATCAGCAGGGTTACTGGACCAACGATTATCCGTATGGGCCGACCTGGGTTTCAAGTGAGACCTGGGGGTATGCGCCGTATCACTATGGACGTTGGGCCAGCGTGGGTAACCAGTGGTACTGGATTCCCGATGGCGTGAACACGACGCCGCAGTATGCTCCGGCGCTCGTCGCTTTCGTTTCGCTAAGCGACTCGAACCAAATCGGCTGGGTCCCGCTGGGACCGGGCGACGTTTATGCGCCGCGCTATTATGACAACAATTGGCAGCCGCAATATCTGACGCGGGCGAATGTAGTGCCTGGGCAACTTTTCAATCTGGCCACACCTGGGGCGGTCACGGTTGTACCCCTCGATGCTTTCGGCCGGACCATCGATCCGCGCAGTGTCCGCAGGATTGATCAGCAGACGTTGGCATCAGTGCGGCCAACGCTCGATCCTTTGACGCTGACGCCGCTGCGCCATGCAGTGCTGAATTCCGCCTGGGGTCGCGGCAAGATTGACCTGCCGCCGGGCATTGCCAAGAAACTTAACGACACGCACGTGGTGGTCAGCGCCGATCCCGGAGAGTCGCGGTTTCGAAAGGACCTGGCTAAGTCGATGCGGGTGGAAACGGTTCCGGAAAACTCCAGGGCTCAAAAGCTGAATTTGAAAGATGAGCGTAAGGGCGAAGTAGCTCAGCAGCCCGATGCAGCGCGCAAGCAACAGATTGACGCGCAGGCCGGCGACGTAGCGCGAGGTAATAAGGATGCGAAGGATGCGGGCCGGATCGAGCGGACTGTTGGGCAGGCGCGCTCGGATGTGCCGAAGCAACAAAAGGCTCAAGAGCGAGCCCAACGACAGGCTGCACCACAAGCCCAGCGAATTGCTGCATCACAAGCTCAGCGGAAGGCAGCCCCACGAGCGCAAGTAGCACGAGTAGGACAACCGGCAAACGCAGCAGCAGCTCCTCAGCCAGCAAAGGCACGCGTCCAGCCGGCCCCGCCTCGTAAGGCTGCAGCGGCGCCGCAAACTGTAAAGCAAGCGAAACCCGCAGCCCAGGGCGCGCCGAAACAAGAAGGCAAACCGCCGGCAGCGGCCGCCGCGGGAGGCAAAGGCAAGGACAAACATCCGTAGACGTGGTAGTCCGCGCAACGGACGAATGATAATAGCCCAGAACTTCAGTGCTGGGGATCAAGGTCGTATGAAGACGATAAGCGGACGGCTGAAGCCGACTAATCACGTGATCAGTCGTCCGCTGCACGGACTCAGGATTTGTATTGGGGGTTGGGGCGCGAGGCCGGGGTGGCACGCCGAGGCGGCGCTGTGAGGCCCGGCCTCGCCTGACCGTTGGCGTGTCTTTCGAAGTGGCGCCAGTGCAGAATCTTGACCCGGTAGTTTATAATCGCGAACGAGCGACGGAGGTAATCATGTCAACCACTGCCGATAAACTAGCGTCGGAGATTCGAGACTTGCCGGATGTGGAAAAGCTGCGTCTGGTGGACGCAATCCTCACGGACCTTGATAAACCGGATCCCGAAATTGATCGCATCTGGGCCGAGGAAGCTCGTAAGCGATGGGCAGCTTATAAGGCGGGCGCGATTCCGACCGTGCCTTACGAAGATGTGATAGCCAAACACAGCTGAGAATGAACATCCGCTTCCTCACGCCGGCGCAAAAAGAAGTCGATGAGTTCCGTCCGCTGGTATGACGAACAGGCTAGTCTCGGCCGCGATTTCCTGGATGAACTCGATCGCGGCGTCCGCCTGATCAAATCCCATCCACTTGCTGCGACAGAAATCGAATCAGAAATTCGACGCTGTTTGTTACATCGCTTCCCGTATGCCCTAATCTACGGCATCGACGGGGACACGATCGTCGTGATCGCCGTGGCGCATCTTCATCGGAGGCCGCGTTATTGGTCGGATCGCATTGACGAGTAGATCGTTTCTATCGCTCGCTACGCGGGCTGGCAAAAACAAATGTCTGGGATCCAGGGGCGTTGCCCCTGGCTACTACATGTCACGCCTTCAGCGTGAAGAGTGGAGCCCTCCCTCACCGCCCCCACCCCAGCCGGGCTGCCCGTCTGGGGACCCCGGGTCGGGCTAGTGCCCCGGCGATAACTCGCTTGCGACTTACTCATCTTCCAAAATCGCTTCAGCATCAATTGTGATCTCGACGGTGTTGCTGACAACGATGCCGCCCCGGTCCATGGTGTCGTTCCAACTGACACCAAAGTCCTGGCGATTGATTGAGGTCCTGGCGACGAAGCCGGCGCGGGTCTTTGGTCCCTTGTCGACGCCGTCTTCCCACCAGGGCGTTTGCCATTGCCCGAGGTAGTGGACGTCGAGCTCCACCGGGTTGGTCTTGCCGCGAATCGTGAGCTGGCCCGTCACGCGGTAATCAACCTCGCCAATCACCACAACCTGGTGGCCGCGAAAAGTGATCTCGGGAAACTTTTCCGCGTCGAGAAAGTCTGCGCTGCGCAAGTGATTGTCGCGCGCGGGCTCTCCGGTCCAAATCTTGCGCGCGTCGATGGTGACTTCGACGGAAGCGGCAGCCGGGTTTTTCGGATCGAAGTTGAGCGAGCCGTGCACGTCTTTGAAATGTCCACGGACATGAGTGACCATCATATGCCGCGCGCTGAACTCGGCGGCGGTGTGGCCGGGTTCGAAAGTCCATTTAGCCATAGTGAGTAAATCGTAAATGGTAAATCGCGAATGGTAAAGGCGGGGCGAGGCTGCGCCTCGCCGCAGAGGCGTAGCCTCTAGAAAAAGGGGAGGCCGCCGGAAAGCCGGAGTCGAGCGCCCCAGCGCGGCTGCCGCTCCGGGGACCCCGCGCTTTCCCCAATGTGCTGCGGCGGAGCCGCGGAGAGATACGGGCGGGGTTACGCGCGTTCCGGGAACCGTGAGTCGCAGCGAGTGGGTATTACATTTCACGCTTTCAGCGTGAAGATCCAAAGCGCCTCGGGCACTCCAAAGATCCACCCGCTAACGCGGGTGGTACTAACCTCAGCTATACTCTGTTTTCCAAATGACGTGCGGGCGAGGGTGCCCGCGTTCCCAGCATGAGGAAGCGTCTTGAATTGGAAGATGAACCGGCTGGAGTATTCGTACCAATGCCTCATGTGAAAATTGGTGATCAGCAACTTGAGTACGTTTGGCATGGGCCTCGGCCTGACGCGGCGCCGACGCTCATCTTTCTGCATGAAGGTCTCGGCTGTGTCGCCATGTGGCGCGATTTTCCCGAGCGACTAGCCGAGGCAACGGGATGCGGGGCGCTGGTCTATAGCCGGGCGGGCTATGGCAACTCTGACCGTTGTGAGTTGCCGCGCACCGTGCGATTCATGCACGACGAAGCACTGGTGATTCTGCCGCGGGTGTTGGATGCTTTTCAGATCCGCGAAGCGATTCTGGTTGGCCACAGTGACGGCGGATCAATTGCGCTCATACACGCTGGGGGGATTCTTAACCACGACACAAAGATTGCTGGCAGGAACAGGAATAGGTTGGGCGAGCTTTCGCCGGGGATCTTAATTCGCGGTTTGATCCTGGAAGCGCCGCATGTCTTCGTCGAAGAAATTGGTCTCGAAAGCATCAGAGCGATTGCCGAAGAATATCGCACTGCGATCGTTAATGTGCCGTCGGCCGAGCGAGACGCAGGCAGGATGCCTGTTAACCGCCCGCAGGATGCGGACGCTCGGGCGGGCGCTTTGGTGGGCGCTCCGTCGGTTTTGAAGCAACGCCTGGCGCGTTATCACGGAGAGAATGTCGACGCGACTTTCTGGGGATGGAATGATGTCTGGCTGAATCCTCGGTTTCAGTCCTGGAATATTGAAGAGTATCTGCCGCAGATTCAGATACCGGTGCTGCTGATTCAGGGAGAAGATGACCGGTACGGAACGTTGGCGCAGGTCAAAGCCATCGAAGCCGGTTGTCAGGGTCCAGTGCGCACAGTGCTGCTCGAGGACTGTGGACACAGCCCGCATCTGGACCAGCCGGCGCAGGCGCTCGAGGCGATGCGGAAGTTCGTGGCAGAGTTGAAATGACTGTCCACAGAATACACAGAAATTTGGAGTGCGGTGGCAAGCGCAGCGCGACACCGCTTTGTCCGACAAACTTCAGTTTGTCGCTTGTGTGCTTTTCACTCGAGTTGAGCACAAACAGCGTTAACGACAAACTGAGGTTTATCGGACATCACCTGCGTCCCTGATTCTGTAACTCGATCATCCATTGCGGATACATGGAAGGCGGCGCGGTGGTGCTCGAAAGTTGCGCGACTTCTTCTTCGCTTAACTCCAGCTCCGCAGCTTTCAAATTGTCTTCCAACTGCGACATCCTGTTCGCGCCGATGATGATCGAAGTGACGCCCGGCTGAGCTAATAACCAGGCCAACGCCACCTGAGCCACCGTCGCGCCTTTCTTCTCGGCAATCTTTGCGAGCGCGTCGATCGCGTCAAACTTCCGTGCTTCGTCAATCGCCGGAAACTGAAAGTTAGTGCGCCGCGCGCCTTCCGGATTGGGATTGTCGCGGCGGTACTTGCCCGAAAGAAATCCGCCGGACAGAGGTGACCAGGGCATCACACCGACGCCTTCTTCACGACACAACGGCAGTAGCTCGTGTTCGAGATCGCGCCCAACCAAAGAGTAATAAGCTTGCAGCGAGACGAACCCGGCCCAACCTTTCTGTGCTGAGAGAACCAGCGCCTTCATCAAATGCCGGGCCGGCCAGTTGGAGCAGCCGATATAACGCACCTTCCCTTGCCGCACCAGATCGTCGAGCGCGCGCAAAGTTTCTTCGACCGGCGTGAGGGTGTCCCAGCCGTGGACTTGATAGAGATCAATGTAGTCGGTGTTGAGTCGACGCAAACTATTTTCTATTGAAGCGAAGATGTGCTGGCGCGAGAGGCCGACGTTGTTCACGTCACCAGAGCCCGCGATGGCTGCTTCACTCATCGCGCCGCGCACCTTCGTAGCGACAATCACCTGGTCGCGGGCGACGCCGGCATCCTTCAAAGCCTGACCCAGAATCGTTTCCGACTGGCCGTAAGAATAAACGTCGGCCGTGTCGAAAAAATTAATGCCCGCTTCCAAACAGCGCGCCACCATCTGGCTTGCGCCCGCCTGATCGACGGCAGCGATGTTCAGGAAATTGTCGCCGAAGGTCATCGTGCCGAGGCAGAGTTCGGAAACTTTCAAACCGGTGCGTCCTAATGATCTGTATTTCATGAGAGTATCGTAAACCGTCAATCGGAAACCGCAAACCTGAGAGGGGCTTCGTCCGGTTGCGGAAATATCTGGCAACGGCTATCCTCTATCGGTCGCACGGCCCCTCCCGACCGATCCTGATCGACACAATCAGTCAAATCACGAATATGGAGAAAGAAGAATCAATGCTCGTTAACAGTAATTTCAAGAAACTAGTTCTGCTGGCTACGGTCCTGCTGGTGATGAGCTTTACGCTTAGCTTTGCCAGGCCCCATGCCGAATACAAATTCAAGGTCCGCAACAACACCAAGGTGGCCATCAAAAAGATCCAGGTATCGGATGATGGAAAGAAATGGGGCTCCTTCGACATCGGCAACGGCATCGCCGCCGGTGCGACTCAAGAGCTGGTCTGGGACAAATCAACCGACAACGGAGCCTGCGAATGGTATTTCAAGGCCATCTGGAGTGACGGCGATGTGTCCGACGCAGCGAAGTTTGATTTTTGCGAAAAGGACCTCGTGATTGAGTTCACCAAGTAGCAGGAAGCAACCAATCTAAGAGAGAGAGCCTCTGCCTTCCAGGCAGGGGCTTTTTGTTTTTGGAGATCCTCGGAGCGGTGAGTCCGCGAAGCGGACTCCCACCACACTCCAAATTCAGAAATCCAGACGCACGCCCAAACGAATCTGACGCGGACGCATGGTGCGGGTGGGGACCAGAAAGGTATCCAGAAAGGCCTGGCGAGTGGCCGCTGAAGATGTTGGTCCAAAGGCGTTGAAGTCGATGAACTCGCTGCCAAAACTAAATACGGTTTTGTTCAGCACGTTGTCGAACTCGATCACCGGACGCAATTTGATCTTGTCGGTAATTTTGAACTCGCGCGTCACGCTAAGATCGAAAATAAAGGTTCCCGGACCGGTGCCGGCGTTGCGCGGCAGGTTTCCCGACTGACCAATCGTCGGCAGGGTGAACTGATCGAGAATCGATGCGTCGAATGCTTGGCCGGGGCTGCGCCACTTTAGCACTTTGGTGTCGCCGGTAAAGATGGGCCGGTCGTTCCCGACGTCGTCGAGATTTCGATCAGCGCCGCCCAGGCCGAGATTAAAAGGCGCGCCTGAAGCCAGACGCAAAACCGGCGCGATGCGCAGCCGGCCGAGAAACTTCGGCGTGTCGATCGTTGCGGACAGAGTGAAGCGATGGCGACGATCTTGCAGACTGCGCGCGCGCTCGCTGTTGAAATCGCCGGGAATCAGAGCGTCCGAGGTGTTCACGATGCCGTCGTCGCGCAGGAAAGAAAGCGTGTACGCCACGCGGAACGAAAAGCCCGCCCCGTTTTTCGCTCGCTTAAACCGGTTGCGCAACTCCAGCGTCAAACCGTGATAGAAACTGTTGCCGACGGGAATCAGTTGCTCGACTTCGCCTTTCGACGTGTCGGGACGCAAGGGATTCAAAGCTGCCAGCGCCGTATTCACCGAGGTCGTCGAAGTGAAGGAATTGAGATTGACGAGCGAGATCGGCACGCCGAATTCCGTAACGCGAACGACCGAACTCGGATTCGCCGGGTCAGCGGGCAATAGCACAAAGCGAACCAGATCGCCGGCTGTCGAAGTATTCAGCAGCGGGCGGACGCCGCCGGGCCCGCTGAGAAAGTTGGTAAAGTCGCGCGACGCCAGATAAGAAGTAAAGTTCTTGAAGCCTTTAGGCAACGATGGCGCGTTCGAGTTGAACTCGCGCCACAGGTGCAGGCCGCGATTCCAGGTATAGTTCGCTTCAAAGACAAGGCTGCGACCGATCTCGCGCTCGAAACCGAGGTTAGCCTGATAACTTTCCGGAATACGAAGGTTCGGATCCAAACGGCGGGCGAATCCGGAATTGTGGACGCCGAACTGTTTTACCAGCGACGAATTGGCGGTGAGTGTCGTGGGAAATTGCAGGTTCGCGGCGATGAAGGCGCGGCGTTGGGCGTTACTCATCAACTTGCCCGTGGCCGGATCAAGCAGCGAGTCGGTGTCAAAGAAAAGTTGCTGGGCGCCCAACGTGAAATCGTCGATCGTGCGCAGCAGCGCGCGATTATAAAAAATCCCCGCGCCGCCGCGAATGACCGTCTTGCCGGATTTGAAAGGATCGTACGAGAAAGCAACGCGCGGCCCGAAGTTGTTCCGATCATGCACGATGCTTTCATTCTCATAACGCACGCCATAGCTCAACATCAGATTGGGTCTTACCCGCCATTCGTCCTGCGCAAAGACTCCGATGTAGGTGTTGTGCTGCGTGGAAGTCGTCAGAAAGTTTTGCCGGAAGCGGCTGGGAGCGTTCGCGAGAAAGTCGCCGGCGCTGTCAAAATCCCACGTGCCGCTCCGGTCGCTGAGATCGATGAAGGTGGATGTGATCCTTTGCAAGTCGCCGCCAAACTTCAGCGAATGGTTGCCGCTCAGATAGGCGAAGATCTCCTGGAATTGAAAGCGAGTCTCGCGGCGATCGGTAGCGCCACTGGTCGAAGTGCCGGCCACGAGCGTACCCGTGGCGAGTTTCAAAGGATCATTGAGACCGATCAGGACCACGGGCGATTTCGTGCCGCCCGTCGCGACGACTGCCGGAGTGAGGCGCGAGTATTGAAAGCGCGTCTGGGCGACGGCTTTCGCGGACACAACGTAGTTGTCGAGCCAGGCGATCGCGTCCGTATTGCGCGTCTTTCCTTCCAGCGCCTGGGCCAGACGATCGCCGCCGCCAACCTGCCGCAGGTTTTTCGAGCGGCCGAGTTGGTAAAGAATCTGCCCGTTGTGGGTTTCGGTAAACTTGTGATCGATGCGCGTGGTGAAGACTTGATTGCGCCCCGGCGTACTGACCGCAGTAATGAAGGGCGCGACTATGGCGTTCAAAGCCGGCGCTGAAGCGTTCTCAGTTCGCTGCCCGGTAAGATCTGTCGGCGGCGGCAGTGGAAACAGCGGATTCTGCTGCACCGGCACCAGCGTGTCAATCAAGGTCGAGTCCAACACGTCATCATATTCATACGCGCTGAAAAAGAAAGTGCGATTGCGGCCGTCGTAAAGTTTGGAAATCACCAGCGGCCCGCTGAAAGTGAAGCCGGGGTCATGTTCCTGCAAAGGCAAACGCGGCAGACCCAGCGAATTGTTTTTCCAGGTGTTGGCATCCAACGCTTCATCGCGGAAAAAGTAGAAAGCCCGGCCGTGAAACTTGTTCGAACCGCTGCGCGTGCGCAGGTTTACCCGGCCGCCCGAAGCGCGCCCGTACTCAGCCGCGAACTGGTTCCGGATGACCTGCACCTCTGCGACAGCTTCGATCGACGGCGTGAAGCGCTCGCGGGCCCCGCGGTCATCATTGTTGTCCAGACCATCGATCGTGATGTTGTTGGAATAAGCAGTGCCACCGGAAAGCGAAAAGTTCCCGGCTTCCTCGGGAGTCGATCGCGAGCTGGTGCGATCTTCAGCCAGGTCGCGGGTCGAGAGCGGCTCTTCCGCGACGCCGCCGAGCGTAAAAATCAAATCGAGCGGCGATCGCGTCGCCACCGGCAGCGATTCAACCTCGCGCGTGGTCACCGTACCGCCCACTACCGTTCGCGTCGTATCAACTCGGGGCGCATCGGCGGCGCTTACAATCACGGTTTCGGCGGTGACGCCGGCGGGCTTCAGAATGAAATCCAGTTGGACGTTTTGCCCCGAGATCGTCGTGAGATCGGTTTTTTCTTCGGCAGCAAAGTTTGGGAATGCGGCCTTGACGCTGTAGGTGCCGGGCGGAAGCTGAATCAGTTTGTACCGCCCGTCGCCATCGGCCACGACACTGCGCTCAACTTTGGTGGCGGTAATCGTCGCCGTAACGGTCGCGCCGGGAACCACCGCGCCATTCTGATCCGTTACGCGGCCGCTGATGGTAACGTTGTCTAAATCCTGGGCTGTCGATAGGCACGGCGTCAGACACACGAATATACCCAGCAGGAGGAGCACGAAAGTAGAGTTTGCCGCAGGCCGCATTGGGAGAAAGCATGCAAGGAGGGCCTGGTAGTCGTGTCCTATTTGAGATATTGCCTTGCCAGATGAAGGCGATCCACGAATGTACACGAAGGTAAGAAAATCTTCCTGGTGCTATTTCGCGCGTTTTCGTGGATCGTTCTTATCCAAAGCAAAAGAAAACACGAAACGAAAATCAGGCACTACCGCCTTGCCGATCCTTAGACAGTACGCCCTTTGATCGTAGTCGACCTGTCAACCAGACTTTCACAGTCCGAACATCGGAGTGTCAGTGAATGATTTAGCGAGCCTTGCCGCCTGCGGCGCGGCGCTTGGCCGGGACGGGGCGATTGATGCGGCTGATGGGAACCAGGGCGCCGGCTTCGGGCGGCGGCGCTTCAGTGAAGCTGGAAAACTCTTCGGCGTGTGTTTGCAGATAATCAAAGAAGCGTTCGAATTCGCGCTGCATCGAGTCCATCTTTTCGCGCATGTTCAAAATGATTTCCACGCCGGCAAGATTTACTCCAAGGTCGCGCGTTAAGGACAAGATAATCTCAAGCCGCTCCAGATCAGTGTCAGTGTAGAGACGAGTGTTGCCTTCTGACCGCGAAGGTTTCAGCAATCCTTCACGCTCGTACAGACGCAGCGTCTGCGGGTGGAGTTCAAACTGCTCCGCCACGGCACTGATCGTGAATGTTTTGGCTCGCCTCTTCATTTCCGATTGCCAATTGCCAATTGGCGTGTTGCCCACGATTACCGATTACGAATCGGCAATTGGAAATTGGAAATCGGCAATGCTATTCCAGTCCCATCGCTACCCGGGGATTTTCGGTATTCATCTGCCCGTACTTGCGCAGCAACTCTTTGGTTTCTTCCGAAATAACTTTTGGCAGCACCACCTGGACTTCTACAAACTGATCGCCGTGCGTGTTTGGATCGCGCAGGGAAGGCGCCCCCCGCCGGCGCAGACGAAACTTCTGTCCTGATTGAGTGCCCGGTGCGATGCGCAACTGCGCCTTGCCGGTTACGGTCGGGACTTCGATCTTCGCGCCCAGGGCTGCCTCAGGCACGGTGATCGGAACCGTGACATAGATGTTGTCGCCCTTGCGAGTGAAATACTGGTGCCGGCCGACATTCGTGATGATGAATAAATCGCCCGGCGGCGCGCCCAGCCGTCCGCCTTCGCCTTTGGCGGAAATGCGCACGCGCGAGCCGGTGTCCACGCCCGCGGGAATCCGCACCTTAACATTTTCAGTCTTAGCCAAAGTGCCTTTGCCTTTGCACACCGAGCACGGCGGACGTCGTTTGCCGGTGCCGCCACAGTCCGTACACTCCTGCGTGAAGCGCAGACGGCCGCCGGCCCTCTGCACCTGACCGGATCCTTTGCAGGTCGGACAAGTGATCACTGATCCACCCGTGTCGCCCGCGCCATGGCAACGCGAACACTGATCGGATCGGTTCACGGTGATGCTGGTGGTGAGGCCGGTGATCGCTTCTTCGAAAGTGAGCGAGAGCGGCATCTCAATGTCCGCGCCCTTTTGCGGCTGTGGCCGCGGCGCTTCGCGCTCGGCTTTTCCGCCGCTAAACAGATCGGCAAAGATGTCCCGAAAGCTGCTGCTGCTACCGGCGCCAGCGGAAGTCGATGTAGCTCCCCAGTCAAAGCCGGAAAAATCGAAGGGAGCACCGCGAGTGTAAGCAGGGCCCGTTCCTCCCGCGGCGGCGTTAGCAAGATTATCTGAATACTGGCCAAAGCGATCGTAAACCGAACGCTTCTTGGGATCGGACAGAATATCGAACGCCTCGCTCATTTGCTTGAAGCGATCTTCGGCCGATTTGTCGCCCGGATTTACGTCAGGGTGATACTTGCGCGCCAGCCGCCGGTAGGCTTTCTTGATCTCTTCCGGCTTGGCGTCACGTTTTACCCCAAGGATTTTGTAGAAGTCCTCTTTAGCCATCGCTCACATTGCCGATTTCCAATTGCCGAATGCCGATTGATCTCTGACCAAGAGCCCGCTACGAATTAACAAGCGACTAAGGTTGGCGACCAATCGGCAATCAAAAATCGGCAATCGGAAATGTACTTACTTCTTCTCTTCGTCGACGTCGACGTACTCGGCGTCGATCACATTATCTTCTCCGCCCGTCTGGCCGGACGAGGCAGCGCCGGCCGCGGATGATTCGGCCGTCTCGTCACCAGGCGTCGAAGATGTTTGCTGATACAGCGCTTCGGCCATCTTGTGAGAGACGGTTTGCAGCGCATTGAAGGCGTCGTTCAGGCGTTCGACTCCGCCTTCCTCGAGGGCCTTTTTCGCGTCGGCGATTGCGGTTTCAACTTCGCCGGCCACGGCGCCGACCTTCTCACGGTTTTCGCTTAGCGTCTTCTCCATTTGATAGACGAGACTGTCGAGTTTGTTCCGCGCCTCGATCTCCTCGCGCTTGCGCGCGTCGTCAGTCGAATGAGAATCCGCGTCGCGCATCATCTTATCAATCTCATCTTTGCTGAGACCGGATGACGAAGTGATCGTGATCTTTTGTTCGCGACCCGTGCCCATGTCTTTTGCTGAGACGTTCACAATACCGTTGGCATCGATGTCAAAGGCGACTTCGACTTGCGGCATGCCGCGCGGCGCCGGGGGAATGCCCACCAGGTGAAACTTGCCGAGCGTGCGATTGTCGCCCGCCATCGGCCGCTCGCCCTGAAGCACGTGGACCTCGACCGAGGTCTGATTGTCGGAAGCCGTGGAAAAGATTTCAGACTTACGCGTCGGGATGGTCGTGTTGCGATCGATGAGCTTGGTGAACACAGCGCCCAGCGTTTCAATGCCCAGACTCAGGGGCGTAACGTCGAGCAAGAGGATGTCGGTCTTCTCACCTGACAGCACACCCGCCTGCACCGCCGCCCCGATGGCCACGACTTCGTCGGGATTGACGCTCTTGTTCGGTTCTTTGTTAAAAAAGGCTTTCACAATTTCCTGGACTCTGGGAATACGCGTCGAGCCGCCGACGAGCACTACTTCGTCGATCTTCGAGGAATCGAGAGCCGCATCCTTTAACGCTTGTTCGAGTGGCGGGGTCAGACGTTTGAAGATCGGTTCGCACAACTGCTCGAACCGTGCGCGCGTCAGTTTCATCACCAGGTGCTTTGGTCCTGACTGATCCGCGGTGATGAACGGCAGATTGATTTCGCTCTCCATCGTGGACGAGAGTTCGATCTTCGCTTTCTCACCTGCTTCCTTGAGCCTTTGCAGCGCCATCTTGTCCTTTGAAAGATCGATGCCCTGGTCCTTCTTGAACTCTTCGATAATCCATTCAATCAAGGCCTCGTCGATATCATCGCCGCCGAGGTGCGTGTCGCCGTTGGTCGACTTCACTTCGACGACGCCTTCGCCGACTTCCAGAATCGAAATGTCGAACGTGCCACCACCAAAGTCGAACACTGCTATCGTCTCGTCCTTCTTCTTATCGAGACCGTAGGCCAGCGCTGCAGCGGTCGGCTCGTTCACGATCCGCATCACTTCCAGACCGGCAATCTTACCGGCATCCTTGGTGGCCTGGCGTTGCGAATCGTTGAAGTAAGCCGGGACGGTAATCACGGCCTTCTCGACTTTTTGCCCGAGGTAATCCTCAGCCGACTGCTTCATCTTTTGCAGGATCATCGCCGAGATTTCCGGCGGGCTCCATTCCTTGCCGCCGGCCACGATGCGAACGTCGCCACCGGCGCCACTACCCTGAACCTTGTAAGGCACCTGCTTCATCTCTTCGGCCACTTCGTTAAACCGCCGGCCCATGAATCGTTTGATTGAATAGATTGTGTTTTCGGGGTTGGTCACTGCCTGACGTTTGGCGACCTGTCCGACCAGGCGGTTGCCGTCTTTGGCAAACGCGACCACTGAAGGCGTCGTCCGCCCGCCCTCAGAATTATTGATGACGACTGGTTCGCCGCCTTCCATAACCGCGACCACCGAGTTAGTTGTTCCCAAGTCAATCCCAATGATTTTGCTCATGTTCTTAAATACTCCGCTGCTTTTATTTCCGTCATTCGTTGAGCGAGAGACGGGTTGAATGCTGGCGTAGAATAATACCTGAGTGCCTCATTGTCAACTTTGGGACGAGTAACAGAACCGCCTGCGATAGCGGGCGTTGATCTGTAGCTGACGCCTCTGAGCGACGACATTCCTGACGGACGTCGCCTTTGATCGCCCCGGTTCAATCGCCCGCTACCGCAGGCGGGGCGACCGGGGCGCAATCACAGACTCTATTTACGATCGCCGTTCAATAGCCGCGAGACAAAGAAGACGTAGTGGATGCCGGATAAGAGAGTGAGCGCAAAAACCGACATGTAGACGGTGGGCAGGTAGTAGCCGGTGCCGACTCGAGTCTGTGCGGCGAAAATCACGACCGCAACTGCTCCGATCTGAACCACGGTGCTGAGTTTTCCCAGAAACGAAGGACGAAACGCACGAAAGCCGCTGACCATATTGATCGCCGCCGCGCCCACCAGGATAAAGACATCGCGGCTAATTACCGTGATGGTCACCCAAAAAGGTATGGGCAGGTGGTGTGGCAAGGGTGTGGGGTAAACGCTGCGCATTGAAAGCACCACAAAGGAGGTGACCAACATCATCTTGTCGGCGATCGGATCCAGAATGCGGCCCAAAGGAGATTGCTGGTGGAAGCGACGCGCCAGCAGACCGTCAAGTCCGTCAGTGATCCCGGCGATCATGAAGACTGCCAGGGCCAGGAGGAACTTCTGATAAAAGAGCAGCGAGACGAACACCGGAATGAGCGCCATCCTCACGATGGTCAGCAGATTTGGCAGGGTGATAATTCGAGAGGACATCTATGAATTTTCAATTTCGGATTTGCAATTGCCGACCGGTAGTTGGGGGTGGGACATGTTTCGGGATAAACGGCAATCGAGATTGGCTCGAAGTCAAAACGCTATGGCATTGAGCAGAGCTCAAGCACTGAAACTTCCGGTGGGCAGCCGTAGCGAATCGGCAGCACGACCGTGCCGAGTCCACGGGTCACGTATATCTGCGTATTTCCTCGCCGCCCCAGGCCGCGCAGTAATCGCCGCCGCGGCCGGCCGGAGCGGTTCTTCTCTGGCCGCAGGGTTACCTGGCCGCCATGCGTGTGGCCGCTCAGCACGAGGTCGACCCCGGCGCGGGCTGCGCGCCGCAGGATGATTGGATTGTGCGCCAGCAACAACTTCATTTCGTCATCGGTGGCACCGGCCAGGGCCAGCGGCAGATCTTCCAGACCAACCATCGTATCGTTGACGCCGGCCAGCCAGAATGATTCTCCATTCACATCGACCCGCATGCCTTCGTTCAGCAGGATCCTGATGCCCTCGGCGCGAAACAGGTCGGCGATCAGTTCCGCATCAGTCCAGTGATCATGGTTTCCGAGGACGGCGAAGACACCGTAGCGAGCGCGTAGGCGGCCCACCAACTCAGCGCAGGGCGCGGCGTAGCCGCGATCGTGCGAGATGTAGTCGCCAGTCAGCGCAATTAAATCGGGGCGCAGATCGTTTGCAGCTTCAATAGCGCGCTCAAGATGCCCCGGGTTAACTAGCGGGCCGTAATGGAAGTCTGAAAGATGGACAATGCGGAGACCGCTGAGGGCCTTTGGCAAGCGGCGCAGATAAATCTGTTGCCGTTCGATGGCCAGCATGAAAGGCTCAGCCAGGGCCACCCGCGCCATTTCACCCAGCGCGGACCTGATTACAGATAGCGGTCGCGGCTCTGGTCGGGGCCGCCGGCGCACCGGCCGATCATGTCTCCAGCGAATTGGAGTCGACATATTCATTTGGAGGAAGTTTCTAAAGCCCGCGCATTATATTGATCGCTCGCAGTTGGCGCAATGCGCTAGCTGGAGCGAGCATCCTGCTCGCCTCTTCGTCAGTTCCTAATAGAAAGCCCGGCGGGATGCGGGCGCACCCCAGGCAAGATGCTGGCGCTCCGGGATCTTAGGCGACGGTAATTTCGTCGGACAGATAAACGTCCTGGATCGCGTTTAGCAGCTCGACGCCTTCATTCATCGGGCGCTGAAAGGCCTTGCGTCCTGAAATCAGGCCCATGCCGCCGCCGCGTTTGTTGATTACCGCGGTGCGCACGGCTTCGGCCAGGTCGCTGGCGCCCTTCGACTCGCCGCCCGAATTGATCAGCCCGATCCGTCCCATGTAACCATTTGCGACTTGATAGCGCACCAGGTCGATCGG
The DNA here is from genome assembly GCA_003168335.1 of Blastocatellia bacterium. GTDB lineage: Bacteria > Acidobacteriota > Blastocatellia > Pyrinomonadales > Pyrinomonadaceae > UBA11740. The sequence continues at coordinate 605,874 of PMSM01000006.1, forward strand.
GTTATCGGTGGTCAGCTTCTCGTAAACCAGTTTGCTGGTCTTGCCGTACGATTTGCCCAGTTCCTTTTCAACCGAGGTGTAACCTCCGTTGCGTTCGGGCAGTTTCTGCTTGACGATGTCGGCCTGAATGGTAACGCCGAGGTGATTAGCCTGACCCGTTAAGTCGGCCGACGCGTGCATGTCGCCTTCCGGGGTTTTGAATTTCGGATTGCGTAGATAGCACCAGAGGATGCAGGCCATGCCGAGTTCGTGCGCCCGGGCAAAAGCTTCCGCGACTTCGGTAATCTGCCGCGTAGATTCATCCGAACCGAAATAAATCGTGGCGCCGACCGCGACTGCACCCAGGTTGTGCGCTTCTTTCACTGTGCCAAACATCACCTGATCGAATTTGTTCGGCAGGGTCAATAACTCGTTATGGTTTATCTTCACGATAAAGGGAATTTTATGCGCATACTTCCGTGCGACACTGCCCAGCACGCCAAACGTAGAAGCCACGCCGTTGCAGCCGCCTTCGATCGCCAGCTTCACGATGTTCGCGGGGTCAAAATACTGCGGGTTGGGAGCGAACGATGCGCCGCCCGAATGTTCAATGCCCTGGTCGACGGGCAAGATCGAAACGTAACCGGTGCCCGCCAGTCGCCCGTGATCGATGAGCGATTGCAGCGAACGCAGGACTGCGGTTGAGCGGTCTGACTGCGAGACAACTCGGTCGATAAAGTCCGGTCCGGGTAGATGAAGCTGATCTTTGGGAATTGTCCGGGCCTTATGATCCAGAAGCCCCCGGGCTTCAGCTCCCAAAAGCTCTTCGAGTCGATCGAATATCGCAGGGGAACGTTTCAGCTCTGTTGCCATGATTTCCTCCAGAAAGATTGCGCGTCCATATCTTGACGATAGAACTTATAAATTAAAGGTTTTGAGCGAGGTTTGGATTATAACATACCGGCCACGCTGGTTCTGAAAGGCGGAGATGAGAGTGGATCGCCGGCCGATGGGAAAGAAGTCCGAGGTTGGCAGGCACAGAGAAAATCTTCGCACTAACAGCGGAAAACACCGCACGCCTGCGGAACGCCGACGGGGTTTCGGAAACAGGAACCGCCGCAACGATAGGTCAGGATACGAGTACAATCATTGCCGATCGAGACCGCAACCGTGGCTTAAGAGATCGAGAATTGAGGCCCCTTATCAACGGCAATTAGCGCGGGCTCAAAGGTGCATGTCTGGTGTGGTAAGTCCGATTGTCGGCGGTGGGGGGATGGAGTACAATCCGCGTAGTTTTTTTCCGCGGTGACGTTGTAATCCGGCCGCGCCACCCCGCAGGTTTGATCTCTTCGGTTTCGAACCCGGCCCCGAGAAACCACTAATCGAAAGGTCTTCACTTTATGAAAACCATTCCCCGTTTTTTCCTGCTCCTCGTGGTGGTGGCGTGCTTTGTAATGTGCGCGTTCGTGACGTCATTCGCCGGTGGCGACGACTGGCGCGCGATCGATCCAGCCGAACTTGCGTCCAAGACGCCGGTGGTCGAGAAGGATGCCGACGCCGAGGCGATCTTCTGGGAGGTGCGGATCGACGATAGCCAGCCGAACGAAATCTCGATGAAGAATTATATCCGAATCAAAGTTTTCACTGAGCGCGGTAAGGAGTTGCAAAGCAGAGTTGATCTTACCTATCTCGGCTCTGCCAGGATCAAGGACATCGCGGCGCGGGTGATCAAAGCGGATGGCTCGATTCTTGAGCTAAAGAAAGAGGACGTCTTTGACCGGACCATCGTCAAAGCAAGCGGGCTTAAGTACAAAGCCAAATCATTTGCCCTACCCGGTGTCGAGCCCGGTTCGATCATTGAATATCGCTGGCAACACGTCTATCCCGGCGGCAGCGCTAATCGAATGCGCCTGCAGTTTCAGCGCGAGATTCCCGTGCAACAGGTAACCTACTATCTGAAGCCATTCCGTGGCATGCACTACAACTCGTTTCACATGGAAGAAGCTCGGTTCATCAAGGACAACGACAACTTCTATAAGCTGACTAAGACTAACATGCCGGCTTATCGCGAAGAGCCCAGGATGCCTCCTGAAGATGAAGTGCGAGCGTGGGTCTTTCTCTTCTATTCAGAAGAAACCAAAGTCGACGCGGAGAAGTATTGGAAGGAATTTGGCAGGAAGTACTTCGAACTCTCGAAGGACGAGATGAAGGTCAATGACGAGGTGAAGAGTGCCGTCACGGGCATCATTGGGTCAGCCGCTACGCCGCAGGAGAAGCTCGAGCTGATTTATGACTTTTGCCGGACAAAGATCCGGAACATAAGCCGTGACGCAACCGGACTTTCTGAAGACGAAAAAAAGAAGATTAGAGGAAGCAAATTACCGGCGGATACACTCAAGCACGGCGCCGGAACGGGTGGGCAAATTGACATGCTCTTCGCGGCGCTGGCAAAGGCAGCCGGATTCGAAGCACGTCCGGCAGTGTCGGGTAACCGCGACGATTTCTTCTTCAGCCCGGTTATCGCCAACGGGTACTTGCTGGCGTCGTCTTGCATCGCAGTTCAAGTTGGAGAAGAGTGGAAATTTTTCAGCCCGGCAGAAACGTACACGGCCTTTGGAATGTTGGGCTGGCCGGAAGAGGGCCAGGATGCCTTGATCACGGACTCGAAGGATCCGGCCTGGGTAAGAACGCCTCTGTCGCCACCTGAGAAATCGCTCGAAAAGCGCAGCGGAAAATTCCGGTTACTCGAAGACGGGACGCTCGAGGGAGATGTGCGCATTGAATATACCGGCCACCTGGGTTTTGACAAGAAAGCATACAACGCCGAGGATTCACCGGTGCAGCGCGAAGAAACTGTGCGCAACCTCGTTAAGGCGCGCATGAGCACTGCTGAACTTTCAGACATCAAGATCGAAAACGTAAACGATCCGCTGAAGCCTTTCGCTTATGTTTACCACGTCCGCGTTGTGGGCTACGCTCAACGCACCGGCAAACGGCTTTTCCTGCAGCCTGGATTCTTTACCCACGGAATTGGACCACTGTTTTCAGCGAACGAGCGCCAGAACCAGGTCTATTTTCATTATCCATGGTCCGAACAGGAACACACTACAATCGATCTGCCGGCTGGTTTTTCCCTCGATAGTCCGGACGTGCCCGCGCCTATTACGCCGGCGATGACGCAGAACCTCTGCGAGCAGAAGATCAAAATGGCCGTCACGACCGACGGGCACACGCTGATTTATGACCGAAGTTTTTTCTTTGGCGGTGGCGGCAGCATTCTGTTTCCGGTGCGGAGTTACCCGGCGCTGAAACAACTCTTCGATCTGATCAATAAGAACAACAATCACACAATCACGCTCAAACAGGGCGCGGCGACTGCTTCAAATTAGAAAACACTCACGGTCCGACGAAAGGGAGTTCTGGAAAATGCGCCTAAGACTACTCGGGTTGGGGCTGCTAATGCTTTTTGGCGCCGCCGGTGTCAGGGCAGCCGGCGATGACACCCCCATGTGGTTGCAGCAAGCTACCAAGGTCTCCGTGCCTGCCTACGAAAAGGACCTCCCGGCCGTGGTGTTGCAGAGAGAGCAACACGTGACCGTAAGCGATGACGGGCGCATCACGACCGTGACCCTGTTTGCGGTCCGCATTCTGATTCGCGAAGGACGTGGATACGCCGAAGCCAGAGAGTATTACGAAAGCGATGCCGGGAAAGTCCGCGAGATGCACGCCTGGTTAATCAGGCCTTCGGGTCAGATCAAGAAGTATGGCAAGGATGACATCATCGACGAGGTGGAAGACCCGAATGACATTTACAACGAATCTCGATTCAAAATGATTGACGCGTCGAATGAGGCCGAGGCCGGCGCCATTTTCGGCTATCAGGCGACCACCGAAGAGAGATCGATCTTCGCGCAGGATGTTTGGTCCTTTCAGAATCGGCTGCCTGCGATAGCGTCACGATATACTCTTACCCTACCCTCAGGATGGAGCGCGAGGTCGGTAACTTTCAATCACGCGAAAATCGAGCCGACCATAAGCGGTTCCACTTACACCTGGGAACTTCAGAATCTGTCGCCTATAGTCCCTGAACCCAGCAGTCCTCGAGTTTCCAGCCTGGCGCCGCGAATCGCCATCAGCTATTTTCCGCCTGGCGATACGCAACCAGCTAACTTCAAAATTTTTTCCAACTGGGCCGAGGTTTCTTACTGGCTGACTCAGTTACACGACCCGCAGTCGACTCCCAACGATGCTATGTCGGAAAAAACGCGGCAGTTAACGGCAAACGCAAAGACCGAGCTGGAAAAAATTCGCGCCATAGGAAGTTTTGTGCAGGCCATCCGCTACATCTCGATAGACATCGGCGTGAGCCGCGGCGGCGGGATGCGGCCGCACCTGGCCACGGAAGTCTTTGCCAAGTCATACGGTGACTGCAAAGACAAAGCGAATTTGATGCGGGCCATGCTCAAGGTCCTGGGTATCACCGCCTATCCGGTCGCGATCTATTCGGGGGATGCGGACTATGTGCGCGAGGAGTGGGCGTCACCAAACCAGTTCAACCATTGTATTATCGCGATCAAAATCAGCGATGAAACGCAGGCCGCCACGGTCCTGGCGCATCCCAAGTTGGGCCGTCTCTTAATTTTCGATCCCACTGACGACGATACGCCGGTTGGCGATCTTCCGGGACAGGAACAAGGCAGTCTGGCGTTAATCGTGGCGGGTGAGGCAGGTTCATTGATGCGCATGCCGGTTACCCCGGCAGAAACTAACCTCCTGGATCGGCGAGTTGAGGCCAAGCTGGATGCGGACGGATCACTAACAGCCACTATCCGGGAAACGGCGACGGGCAGATGGGCGGTTGGTTATCGCAGTGAGTTTCGGCACCTCTCGCGTTCGGATTATCAAAAAGTGATCGAGGGTTGGATTACGGCCGGAGCGACGGGCGCTAAACTTCGCAAGGTCGAGCCCCGCGATGACATGGCGGCAAGCCGCTTCGATCTCGATATTGACTTAACTGCGACCGGCTATGCGCAGTTAATGCAGGATCGTCTGCTGGTCTTCAAACCGGCCATCGTCTCGCGCCGCGAATCGCTGTCACTCACTGAAGCAAAACGGAAACATCCGATCGTGCTCAGAGCGACTGCTTACTCAGAGACTGTGCAGGTGCAGCTGCCGGCAGGCTTCGTGGTCGATGAAATGCCCGACCCGGTGAAGCTCGATACTTCTTTCGGATCCTACGCCACCACTTACGAGGTCAAGGAAGGCCAGTTAATCTTCACGCGCAAACTGGTCCAGAACGCGGCCACCATTCCCGTCGAGCAATACAATACTGTGCGTGGGTTTTTTGAAAAGATTCGCGCGGCCGAACAGGCGCCAGTGGTGTTGGCGAGGAAGTGATTGAATCCTATTCAGCGCCGGCAGCCAGCACTTCCGCCTGCAATTTGTCCTTCAGCGACGAGCGCCAGGCGCTTTCCAGTTCGGCCACATCCAGTTGAATTACTTCCTCGCCGTCGCTTTCAATTCGCAGGCGATCGGCACCGACATTCCCCAACAGCGTCATCGGACAACCGGCCGCGGCGACGACCTCTTCAATGTCACCCAACGACGATTCGTCAAAACTGATTATGATCCGAGACGGGGTTTCACTAAATAGCCGCGTGGCCAGATCGTAATCGCCGGTGATGTCGAGGTCGGCGCCGAAGACTTCGCGATTCAGCGAAGAAAAACAACACTCCGCGAGCGCTACCGCCAACCCGCCATCCCCGCAATCGTGGGCTGAGCGCAACAAGCCGGCTTCGGCCGCGCGCAGGCAAGCCGTTTGCACTGCGAGTTCCGCTTCCAGATCGAGTGTGGGCACTCGGGGGTCATCGCTTTGTACTCCACAGACCGAGGCGTATTCGCTTATTGAAAGATCGTCATGCGTGGCTCCGAGCAGTGCGATGAAATCACCGGCGTTCTTAAAGCCGGGTTGAATCACGCGTTTCACATCTTCCATCAGGCCCACCATGCCGATGACCGGCGTCGGCAAGATGCCGCGTCCTTCGGTTTCGTTGTAGAAGGATACGTTGCCGGAAACGACTGGCGTATTAAAGGCGCGGCAGGCTTCGGCAATACCGTCGATGACTTCTGAGAACGCCCACATCACTTCGGGCCGTTCCGGAGAGGCAAAGTTCAGACAGTTAGTAATCGCGATCGGCTGGGCGCCGACGCAGACGACGTTGCGCGCGGCTTCGGCGACCATGAGCCTGGCTCCTGCGCGCGGGTTCGCCGCGCAATAGCGGCCGTTGCCGTCAAGCGAGATCGCCAGCGCACGGCGCGTCTCTTTAATCCGCACCACAGCGGCGTCTGCGCCCGGTAACACCGCGGTGTTCGTGCGCACCATGTGGTCGTACTGGCGATAGACCCATTCTTTGGAAGCAAGATTGGGTGAGGAAAGCAGATGCAACAGTGCTTCGTTGTAGTTTTGAGGCGACGTGTTTGCTGGGAGCGCGGACGTCCCGTCCGCATTGAGCGCGTCAGCGCGAACAGACGATCCGGTAGAGATATCCTGGGAAAGCGGCGGGACGCGAGCTTGGCTCGCGTCTGCGGACGAGACGTCCGCGCTCCCAGCGTTTAGGCTCATTGGTTTCATCGGCCTTTCATAGACCGGTGCTTCATCTGTCAGCGCTTTCACCGGAACATCGCAAACAATCTCGCTGTTGTGGGTGACCCGCATGCGGCCATCGTCGCGCACTTGACCGATCACGACTGCGTCCAGGTCCCACTTGCGAAAGATATCGCCAACCTCGCGCTCGCGCCCCTTGTGCGCCACTATCAACATGCGCTCCTGCGATTCCGACAGCAGCATCTCGTAAGCGGTCATGCCGGTTTCGCGCTGCGGTACTAATGACAGATCAATCTCGATGCCGGTACCGGCGCGGGCGGCCATCTCGCAGGTCGAACAGGTAAGCCCGGCCGCGCCCATGTCCTGGATGCCGGCGACGGCGCCGCTGCGCATCGCTTCCAGGCACGCTTCGAGCAGAAGCTTTTCCAGGAAAGGATCGCCGACCTGCACCGTCGGCCGTTTCTCCAGGGCTTCTTCATCAAACTCAGCCGAAGCCATCGTCGCACCATGAATGCCGTCGCGACCGGTCTTGGCGCCGACATACAAAACGGGATTGCCGACGCCCGTGGCCTTGCCAAAGAAGATCTGATCTTTGCGCACCAGGCCGAGCGCGAAAGCATTCACCAGCGGGTTGAATGCGTAAGCATCGTCGAATGAAACTTCGCCGCCCACGGTGGGCACGCCGAACGCGTTGCCGTAATGCGCAATGCCGGCCACGACGCCGGCCAGCAGCGAGCGATTACGGTGCCCATTTTTAGGGTCGTCCAACGATCCGAATCTCAAACTGTTGAGCGCGGCGATCGGGCGGGCGCCCATCGTAAAGATGTCGCGCAGAATTCCGCCGACGCCGGTGGCCGCTCCCTGAAACGGCTCAATGAATGATGGGTGATTGTGCGACTCGATCTTGAACGCGGCGCACCAGCCGTCGCCGAGGTCCACCACGCCGGCATTTTCACCGGGCGGCACAATCACGCGCTCACCCGTAATCGGCAAGCGTTTCAAATGAATGCGAGAAGATTTGTACGAACAATGCTCCGACCACATCACCGAAAAGACGCCCAGCTCCACCAGGTTCGGCTCACGTCCGAGCAACTCTTTGATGTGCGTGAATTCTTCGGGAGTGAGGTTATGTGCGGCGATTACCTCGGGAGTGATTGGTTCCATTGGAAGCGGATGGCTTCTTTCTGTCTACTGCTTCCCGCGTACCAGCTTATCTATCGCACTGCGCAACTCCGCGGGCTTGATAGCGCCGAAATACTTGAAAACGACCTTGCCGTCTTTATCGAAAAGGTATGTCGCCGGCAATGCCCCGTCCCACGTCTCGTCTACCGCATGTATCGCCGGCTCGGGATCTTTGACGTTCAGCAGCACCACGCGCATCTGGGCCTTCATCTGCTTAAGAAAATCCGGCACCGTGGTCTTGATCTCGGTAACTTCATCGAGACTGACCGAGATGAAGTTCAAGCCCCGGTCGCGATAATCATTATCGATCCTCACCAGATCGGGAAACTCTTCGCGGCAGCCATCGCACCAGGTCGCCCAGAAATTGATCAGCAGTGGCCGCGGGTCTTTCGGGTCGCGCTGCAAGATCTTCTTCAGACCTTCGAGATCGATTTCGCTAACCTCAGTAGCGTCGAGGCCGTCCGGAACAAACGGGCCAGAGTGTCTGGCTCTCGAGGCAACGCCTGTCGACGGTGTCTGGGCAGGCGCTGCGAAGCCGGCCAGAGCGCAAACAGCAGCGAGACCGATTAACAATAAAGGAAAGCGCAAACGCATTTTCTGTAGCGCAAGTTGTGAACTTGCGATTTGTTCCGCTGCTTTAGCGACGTGGGCGCAGGTACCAACTTGCGCCACAGGGATTACGAAGCGCGCTTGATGCTGCATCCGAAAGCCGCGCCGCCGGTCTTGCTGATCGGCTTGCCGGCCAGCATTTCATCGAGCGCCTCACGCAGATCGTTTGACGTAATGTTCGCGGTGTTCTGTGAATTGTCGATGCGGCCGTGATAGACGAGCTTGCCGCCGGCGTCAATCACATATGTTTCCGGAGTCCGCGTCGCGCCGAGGCGATCCGCGATCTTGTTGCCATCGTCCTTCAACACAGCAAACGTGAAATGCTTTTCGGCGGCGTGCGACTTCACCGCGGCCACCGGCTCAGTCGCGTTTGAGTTGATGCCAATCACGTTCACGCCTTTGGCCTTGTAATCCTGCGCCAGTTTTTCCATGCGCTCGTTGTAGCCGTTCGAGACGGGGCACTGGACCGAGATGAAAATCAGGACCGCGCCGTTCTTGCCCGTTAACGACTTCAGCGAATGCTCAGCGCCGTCGGTGTCCGGCAGTTTGAAGTCATCAATGGTCGTGCCGATGGCCGGCGGAGCCGGCAAATCACTCCCGTTGCGCCCGCTGCCGGCGACCGCGGCGAAACCAACAATCAAAATCGACGCGAGGAACAGTGAAAGCGCGTGATGCTTCTTCATTCTACTTACTCCCTTCGAGGATGGGCGTTGAACGCCAAGATTAGCAGCCAAAAGTTAGACGTGGCAAGTCTGGGAATAGTTCGCAGTAACTAATCTCGATCAACTGCGCCGCTTCATAATCCCTCTGCCCAATACAATTGCCGTCAAGACCGTCGTAACCGCTGCTGAAAGCAGGCAATACTGACAGAAGTGGTGAATGACGAAGGCTTGCAGATAGAGAAGCCACAGTGTCATCAGAAACATCAAACCGACCAGCGCGGCCAGTAACGGTCTCGCTAATCGATAACCAAAAGCGGCCAGGATCGAAAGACTGAATACGCTGAAATAAGCGAAGGCGCCCATCGCCGCCAAAGGGACCGGGCCAATGTGAGCGTACGAACTGCCGAGGACTTCTGAGCAGCCGGAAATGATTGTGCAGCGAAGATGCTGACCGGTCAGGTCCTGGACGGTGAGATAGATCGCATCGCCGAGTCCAATCAGCGATACCAGCGCCGCGATGAGATACGACCAGGCAATTTTGTTCTGGGATTCGCCGGACGAAACGTGTGCGCTCATTTGCTTGTTCGTTACTTGCCGGCCTCGCGCAGTGCTTGCTTGATCATTTCGCGCAGACCCTCCGGTTTCCACTGGTCGTCCTTGGCTTCCTTACCGTTGACAAAGAATGTCGGCGTGGTGTTCACGTTAAAGACATGCGCTCGCTTGCCATCCTGGAAGATGCGCGCCGCTACTGCTTCGCCGTTTAAATCTTTCATGAACCGGTCCGGGTCCAGCCCAATCTGTTTGGCGTAATCGACGAAAATCGGCACGAGGTCCGTGGCCACGCTCCAGGTGGTCTGGTTTTCGTAGAGCTTGTCATGCATCTCCCAGAAACGGCCTTGCAGGCCGGCAGCCTCCGCGGCCTGGGCAGCGAGCAGAGCGTGCTCGTGCGGCGGAATCAGTGGCCGTTCGCGAAAGACAACGCGCAGATTGTCTCCGAATTCGTTTTCGATCTTTTTGAGTTCGGAATAATAGACACCGCAGGAAGGGCACTGAAAATCGCCAAACTCTTCGACCGTCACGAGAGCCTTGGGATTGCCGCGAATGTGTGGCGGATCAGCGCCCGGCGTGTCGGTCACGGGATTTGTAGGAGTTGGAGAAGCGTTGTTTGCCGAGTTGCCGGGCTTCTGAGATCGCAGCAGCATCCAGGTCGCAGCCACAGTCGCAACTAGAACAACCGCGATGATTAGCAAAGGTAGAAAGCGTTTCATTTACTTGATCCAGAAATCAATCGTCTTCTCTGTATGGTCGTTTACGTCGACTTCGCACTTGTACTTGCCCGGAGACCAGTCGCGAGGCGAAGTCAGATGGCCATGAACGATGTTCTCTTTAGGTCCAGTGGTGTATTCGATGTCCCTGATCTTTTCGTTCTTCGAGCTTCCGGCGTCAACGATCCACCAGGAGAATTTCATCCTGGTCCCCTCGTTTGCTTCTTTCAGCGTGACCAGGCAATGAACCGTGCGGTCGCTGGGGCTGAAGGTGTTCGTTTCGTCGCCTGGCTCGCCGTTATGGTCCTTGGCCATGTGACCTTCGGAAACCGGGCCGCTCGAGTTCGAGCGGTTGCTGTTCGTGTTAATGTTGCAGGCCAGCACGGCGAAGACGAGCAGCCCGGCGGCCAGCCAGCCTGAATGGGTTTTCATTTTTGAGTTGTCCTTTCTCAGGGTAACCTAAATAGTCCGCCTGGATCACCGCAGCGTCCGGCTTCATGCATCATCAACTGATTTCCGTCGTCCAAACAAGCCGCTGCGCCAGGTCCGCAAAAACGCGGCTGCATTCACTTTCATATTCAAGAACCGGGTACCGCTATTCGATCGTGAACTGAATCGTCTTGTCGGCCGCACCGTTGATTTCAACCGCTACCTCGTATTTGCCCTTGGGCCAGTCGGTCGTCCGTGTCAAATGGGCATGTACTATGTTCTCGAAAGAATTCGTGGTGTAGTCGATCGACTTGAACTCGCTGCTCTCAGTGCCGCTATCATTAGACGCTTTCCAGGAAAACCTGACTGCGGTGCCCTTCTTGGCCTTGTTCAGGTTTATGACGCAGTGAATCGTGAAGTCACCCGGCGCAAAAGTGGTGGTGGCACTGTCTTCCGGCTTGCCATCCGTGTCCTTAGCCATGCGGATTTTCTCAATATAGACATCGGCGTTTGCCGGCCGGTTGGTGTTTGAAGTATTCGAATTCTTATTACTGTTCGAATTTGAGTTGTTCGAGTTATTGCCGTTCTTGCTGGTATTGCATGCCAGCACCGCAAATATTAGCAGCCCGGCGGCGAGCCATCCTGAATGATGTTTCATTGAATTATCCTTTCCTTTTCTGGGGTGGACGAAGTAAATACAGTTTGAGCTCATGCTCAGGCTGCAGCGGCCAGCGTTCCGGCCAAAGAACGAAAGACATCCCGACCGTCGCTCGATCCAAGCAAGTCTTCACAGGCGCGCTCGGGATGCGGCATCAAGCCCATGACGTTCCGCTCGTGGTTGCAGATGCCGGCTATGTTGTCGCGCGAGCCGTTCGGGTTCGCGGCGTCAGTAATTTGCCCGTCCCGATCACAATAGCGTAAGACGATCCTGTCCTCGCGGCGCAATTCATCCAGGGTCGCGTCATCACAGACAAAGTTTCCATCGGCATGAGCGATCGGCAGGCGCAGCACGCCGCCGGCTTTCAACTCATGTGTAAATGGTGTGTTGTTACTTTCCACGCGCACGTTCACATGGTCACAAATAAAATGTAAACCTCGATTTCGAATCAAGGCGCCGGGCAGTAATCCCGCCTCGCACAGAATCTGGAAACCGTTGCAGATGCCCAGCACCAGATTACCTTTCGCGGCAAACTCTTTAACTGAGTTCATGACCGGCGAAAAGCGCGCCAGCGCTCCGGCCCGCAAGTAATCGCCATAAGAAAAACCGCCGGGAATAATGATGGCATCGTAGCTGCGCAGGTCTGTCTCGCGGTGCCAGATAAAATCCACCGGCTGGCCCACGTGTTTCGAAATCACGTGATAAGCATCGTGATCGCAGTTCGAACCGGGAAAAACAACAACGCCGAATTTCACTCTTCAATCTCCACGCGAAAGTCTTCGATGATTGGATTCGAAAGCACGTCGTGAGCCATGCGCACCGCTTCTTCGCGCGCCTGGTCAACGTTCAGCGGGCCCTCAATCGCAATCTCAAAGTATTTACCCTGACGGATATCGCTGATGCCGCTAAAGCCGAGCAACTCGACCGAATGCTTAATTGCTTTGCCCTGTGGATCCAGCACGCTCGGCTTTAGTGTGACGTAGACTTTGGCTTTCATTTAATCAAGGTTTCCGCGCTCCCCGGTCGGCCGGATGGCCCTTGCTTCAAGAGTCGGGATGCGGAACGCGGAATATTACGCCAAAACATTGCGTTTAGCGTAGTCAATATCATAGTATTTCCGCCAGTCGTTCGTTATCGTCTCTCAGAAGGAAGCTCAAAAATGGCATCTCCATATCCAGAAGGCGGACCGCCGGCGGGCGCTCCAGGCGGTAAGACCCAGCTGGGTCTCGAGTCAAATCTCGGGGCGGCGTTGTGCTATCTCGCTAACTTTATCTGTTGCCTCGGTCTGGTTTTGGCTATCGTATTTCTGGTTACCGAAAAAGAGAATCGCTTCGTTAAGTTTCATGCGGTTCAGTCGCTCTTTCTGGTTGCCACACAAATCGCAGTTGGCATCGTGGTTGAAATTCTCGGCCTGATCGTCAGCATTGTGCTCGGCATGGTCCACCTGGGCTGGGTGGCCTGGTTACTGCTATTTTGTCTGCGGATTGTTCTGTTTTTGATCTTTTGTGCCATTTGGATAATCGCAGGCGTCAAAGCCTATGGCGGCCAATCGTACAAGCTTCCTTTAATCGGCGAGTTCGCCTGGAAGACCGTTTACAAGTAATTCTTAGACGACAGCAAAACTCGAACAGGAGAAACTAAAAATGGATACAGGTAAGTCTGCCCTCGGTCTTGATGGAAACCTTGCGGCCGCACTCGGTTATCCCATCGGCATCCTTGCGATCATCTCCCTCGTCATGGAAAAAGAGAATCGGTTTGTGAAGTTTCATGCCCTGCAAGCGATTCTACTGTACGCTGCCTTCATTGTAGTCGCGATTGGCCTGACCATAATCTTCATGATTATCGGGATCATACTGGGCGTGGCGGCGGCGGCCGCGAATAGTTCTGCGGGCGGTGGGCTAGTCGGCATTTTCGGCCTGCTGTCGTTTCTTATCTGGATAGTCATCCTGATTGCGTACGTCGGCGGTTTGATCATGGCAGCCATCAAAGCCTATGGCGGCGTTTATTACAAGCTTCCGATAATTGGCAACCTGGCGGACAAGTGGACTAGCAAGTAAGTTCCGACCGCGTTCATCGACGGTGGGGTTGCTGGGGAAGCACCCCTCGTCTTTGGGTCGCTCGTACTTTCCTCACCCGAACACGCGCGCAAAGACCGCGCCGACATTCCGCAAGTAAGTATCCAGGGAAAAAACTCGATCGATTTGCTCTTTAGATAAGTGGGCAGAGATATCTGTGTCCGCTGAAGCGAGTGACTGGAGCTCACCGCCCTCGTCCCAGGCCTTCATCGCATTGCGCTGCACCCATTCGTAAGCATCTTCGCGCGAGACGCCCGCCTGTGTTAAAGCGAGCAATAACTGGCCGCTGAAAATTGATCCGCGTGTGGCTTTCAGATTTTCCAACATGCGTTCGGGATAAACGACCAGACCCTCGACGAGGGAAGCCATCTTGACCAGCATGTAATCCGTGGCGATGCTCGAATCCGGCAGCACGACGCGTTCAGCGGATGAATGAGAAATATCACGTTCGTGCCAGAGCGCCACGTTCTCTAATCCCACGATGCTGTTCGCGCGCACGACACGAGCCATCCCGCAAATGCGTTCGGAAAGGATCGGGTTGCGCTTGTGGGGCATGGCGCTCGATCCTTTCTGGCCCTGTTTGAATTTTTCCTGAGCCTCGCGCACTTCGGTTCTCTGCCAGTGACGAATCTGCAAAGCGAACTTGTCCAGCGATGACGCGATGACGGCCAGCGTGCAAAGGTATTCCGCGTAGTTGTCGCGAGAGACGATCTGCGTCGAAACCGGGGCCGGTTTAAGTCCCAGCGTGGCGCAAACTTTTTCCTCAACCTGTGGATCCAGATGCGCAAAAGCGCCGACGGCTCCACTGATCTTGCCGACGGCTACCGTTAAGCGAGCTTTTGTCAGACGCTCGCGGTTGCGTTTCATCTCGTCGTACCAAAGCGCGAAGGTCAAACCGAATGAAGTTGGTTCAGCGTGAATACCGTGCGTCCGGCCAACTTGCGGTGTGTCTTTGAATTCGAGTGCACGCCGTTTGAGCACGTCCAGTAGCACATCGATCTTCTTTAACAGGATGTCGCATGCGTCACGGAGCAAAAGCGCATTGGCAGTGTCTACCACGTCCGAAGATGTAAGACCGTAGTGAACGAACCGCGCGGCTTCTCCGATTGATTCGGCCAGGTTGGTGGTGAACGCGATGACGTCGTGGTCAGTAGTTTTCTCGATTTCGTTGATGCGCTCGACGGAGAATTTCGCGCGACTCTTGATTTGGTCCGACGCGTCACGCGGAATCGTGCCCAGCTCGGCGTGGACTTCACAGACGGCGATCTCCACGTCGAGCCATTTCTGGAACTTCGTCTGTTCAGACCAGAGCGCGCCCATCTCGGGCAGTGTGTAGCGATCAATCATAGGCAATCACTTATGCTTACTTAAGCGCACTTGAAGTAACGTAGTATTTCGCCAAATACCAACGCCCGCCATGTTCAACCAGCGTGATGGTCTCCATGCCATCTCCCCGCTCGAACTTAGTCTGGTAAGCCGCGGTAACCGAATGTCCCGCGATCGGAGCCGTGGATGTTTGATCTTCTCTCGCGCTTTGCAGATCGCGCGTGCGCACGTTGCCCAGCTTATCGCGCAACCTTTGAAACGTAGCCTTTGATTCATCCAGCGTCGCCTCGTTGCGCCATTCATCCGCGGCTTCATGGTAGAGCTTATCGTAACGCCCCGCGTCAATGTCTTCGATCGATGTATCCAGTAGTGTCTGTGCTCCCGCCGGCATGCCGCTGCGGCGGGCTACCTGACTGCAGGCAGAGCTAGTCAAAACCAGCACTGCTATTCCCCAGAAACAACCGTTTCTCATTGCCCTCCTGTTCTGGTCATCAAACCTCGATCCAGGCAGTCGCCTCCTTTGGAAATGAAAGCCTGATCTCGGTGTCGCCAGCGAACAATGGCGAGCGTTCCTGCAACGCACTCTCGGCAGTAATCTTTGCCAGATAGGGATTGTTCGCGCGCTGCGAAAGATGCGCCAAGACGATATGCTGCGCCTGTCCGTCAAACCCGTCCAGCAACCATTCGGCGATATCTTCATTCGACAAATGACCGAGCCGTGAAAGGATGCGCTGCTTCAATTCCCAGGGGTAATGCTCGACTGT
Source organism: Blastocatellia bacterium (assembly GCA_003168335.1). Classification (GTDB taxonomy): domain Bacteria; phylum Acidobacteriota; class Blastocatellia; order Pyrinomonadales; family Pyrinomonadaceae; genus UBA11740. The sequence goes on from PMSM01000006.1 coordinate 621,427, forward strand.
CTTAAGCATGTCGCGGCTGTGGTTCGATTCGATGACGATGGCCGCGCAGCCACGCAATCGCTCGGTAATCAAGGTCGTAATGTGACCGAAATCCATCAGGGTCGCGACCTTGACGCCGTCGTGCGTCGCCGTGAAGCCGAAATTGTCCGCCGCATCGTGCGGCACGGTGAATGGATGAAAGTCGATGTCGCCAATACGAAAGTCGTGACCGGAATCAATCTCGACCATGCGATCGCGCAATGCATCTGAGCGGCGGCGTGGTTCGTCACTCGTCACGTTCCGTCGTTCACCGACATAAGCGTCGCGCGTTTTAGCAGACATGAAGACCGGGCAATCGAGATCCTTCATCAGCACGCGCAAGCCACCGGCATGATCGCCGTGCTCATGCGTGATTAGAATGCCGTCGAGCGAATTCGGATCTTCCCCCAGCATGGACATCCGGCGCGCGGTTTCACGAGCGCTAAGGCCGGCATCCACCAGCACGCGGGTCCCGTTGGCGACCAGCAGTACCGAGTTACCAGTCGAGCCGCTACCAAGTACGGAGATTTTCATCTGTAAGATTGTCCGATAAACTTTGAAGTTTGTCGTTCATGCCGGGACAGGTTCTTCGACAAACTAAAAAGTTTGTCGGACATTTCAGATTTCCAAACGCGCGCGATCAACTGAGAATCCATTCAAGTTGCCCAGCGCTCCCAGCGCCAACGTGGTCGTGTTAAAGCAACTCTGCGCGACCTGCTGTGCGGCTTCAGGCGTCACTGCTTCGATCCATCTAATGATCTCATCGGGCGAAATTCGTCGCCCGTGAATGATCTCCTGGCGTGCCAGGGCCCCGACGCGCGAGCTGGAAGATTCGAGGCTCAGCAACACTGAGGCAGTCGCCTGTTCTTTCGCCAGTTGCAACTCGTCTGCGGAGACAGGCTCGCGAACGGCGCGGCGCAATTCCTGCAGCGACAAGTCAAGGACCTGATCGAGATGCGACGGCGACGTGCCCGCGTAGATCGTGAACATACCTACATCCGTGAAGGTATTTCCGCCCGCGCCGATCGAATATGCCAGCCCGCGCTCTTCACGAATTGACTGCCATAAACGGCTGGAAGTGCCGCCGCCGATGATCGTTCCCAGCATGCTGGCGGCATAGCGATCCTCACTTCTCGCCGAAGGCCAGGGCGACGCAATGATCAAATGCGCTTGCTCCAGTTCGTGCTTACGCTCAATCAGAATTGGCGCGGCGATTTCCGGCGAAAACGCGGCCGCCGAAACTTCTTCCGATTGATTGCTGCCGTCACCAAAGGTTTGCGCAGCCAGTTCAGCGAGTTGCGCGTGCATGACGTTGCCGGCCGCAGCGACCACCAGGTTGCGCGGCGAATAGGCCACGGAATGAAAGCCCGCAGTGATCGCCTGATCGAATGACGAGACTGTCTCTTCAGTGCCTTCAATCGGCCGGCCGAGGGAATGACCGGGAAAGTAGGCAGCGTGGAAAAGTTCGGTCAGAAGCTCGTCCGGCGTGTCCCCGATCATCTTCATCTCTTCGATGATCACACCCTGCTCGCGGGTCAGATCGTCGGGATCGAAACGCGGATTGGCCAGCATGTCGGCGAGCAGATCAAAGGCCTGTGGCAACGCCGTATCGACTACCTTCAAGGCAAAACCGGTGATTTCATGGGAGGTGTAGGCATCGAGGTGCCCACCCAAACGATCGGATTCCGTAGCGATCTGGCGCGCTGAGCGACGCTGGCTGCCCTTGAACAACGCGTGCTCAATGAAATGGCAAATGCCGTTAAGCGCCGGCGTTTCGTGGCGGGATCCTCGCCGTACCCAGATTCCCAGACTGACGGAACGAAGGCCCGGCATGTGTTCGGTCAGAATTGTTAGTCCATTTGAGAGGCGGGTGGTTTGAACCTGATCTATCATCGCTTATGTTAGTGACCGCTGCGGGCTGCTGTTCAGCAGTCCATCCTAACATGTGGAAAAGAAGTGGCAAAATAGCCTCCGGATCATTGCTCTGCAAGACACACTCTGAAGGCGTGCGGCCGATGCTTGACGCAGAAGGGCCGGACCGCGTGCCTCGTCGCATTCATGGCGCGCCAGCGCAAACCCCATGTCGCCGGCACGTGCAAATTTCGACGCTGGCAAGGTCATCGTCAATGTTTCCAGCTCATCAAACCGAGCGAGGGTTTGGCGCTGATCGAGTGAGCTTAGGTTGACCTTGTACGGGGTCCTGAGAGCAAACGGGTTTTATGTCGACAGCCAGGGAATAGTAAGGAGCGCTTGGTTTGGAGCGGCGCCCGAGCGGAGAAAGAGATGCGAGACGAACTCGTTGCGCTATTTGACGCTAAAGCGTCTAACGAGACTGCAACAAAATAGGAAATAACCCACAGACATTGGATGAAGCGCTGAACACCGTAAGCTCCGGACATAACCCCAATTCCTTGCCAAAGGAATCTGCTGGCGGATTCGACGACTCGCAGCCGGGATCATGACAAATGACGAATCCGTCGAGTTACGATCCTCGTCTGCAGATAAGGCAAAGACAGATTCCGGCTCCTCCCCAAGGCTGAGCGGCATTAGCCCTCGGCAAACTCCTGCTTGACACCGGGACACCGTGTGGCTGAGAATTACGACATTCAAACGGGTGACAGTCTCCTTCGCCCGGGCGGAATGAAGATCGGGATTGAGATTCCGAACAGCCGTCCAGGCATCTAAACGAAGCAAATTGAGAATCGAACAAGAGTGATATTGGCTATCCGGTTTTCGTGCTAACGCCAACCTCGCAAGATCGGCGCGAGGTCAACCCGGAGGTCTGGCCGTGATGAAAACAATCTTCAGATTTAGCACGCCGCTGGTGGTCCTGGCTGTCGTCTTATCGATGACCGCTGCGGCCCAGGGCAAAGGTGTCCGCGGTCTGGCTACCATCACCGGCACAGTTCGAGATAACAAGGGCATGCCTTTGGCGGGCGCTGTGATCCAGTTGATTCGCGAAGGGGCGAACCAACTTGTCAAACAAACGCGCACGGCAACAGACGGAAGTTTTTCGGCCAGAATTCCGGCCGGACGTTACTCGCTCAAAGCAATGGCTGAGGGCTTCAGCGAAGTTCTTTTCTCGTCAGTTCAGGTAAGTGCCTCGGCAGAAATCGCCTATCGGTTCAATCTGGAACCCGCCCATTCGGGCAGAACGCTGGTCGACCAACATAAGGATCGTGACAACGTCAAATGGGCTTTGCGCGCGGTGCAGGGCCGCCGATCGATCTTCCAGGCGAATGAGGGTGACGACCCAACGATAGCCGCGGTTGAGAATTCGCAAGAAGCAGTAAATGAAAGTACTGAGGCAACTGACCGGCAGCGCACCAACGCCGGCAACAGAACCCGCCCACAAGGAGTGGTCGAGACCTACTTTGCAACTTCGACCAACCCGTTTGCGTCGGCTTACGATGGTGTGAATTTCGCTCTGGCGTTTCCTGCGTCTGAGCGAATCGATCTCATCTTTGCCGGTCAAACAGGTGTTGGATCCGGTGCGCCGCAGAGATTCGAGACCACTGCGCGGATGCGCGTCAACAGCCATCATCGCGTGGATCTGACCGGAGGGGCCGCGAGCCTTTCTGCGTGGGCGCCTGGTGGCGGAACAGACACCAAACGCGCACTCGGGCAAATGTCAGTGCGTGCAGTTGACGAATGGATTGTCCGCGATGGCGTGGTAATTGTCCTGGGGTTGGATTACTCCCGTTTCATGGGCGCAGGCAACGGATCCTCGATTAGTCCCCGCCTGGGAATTCAGTTTGACGCTAACGCGCGCACCCGGGTGAAGGCGGCGTTCGCGCCGGGGGCAAATGAAACCGGGCAGCAAAGCTCCGCGAGTTTTGAAGAGGGCGATGTGATTTTCAAACAGCCGCTCACCCAGCCGATCGCATTCGTCGGGGGCCGCGCGGTCATGGGACAAAGTCGCCGCCTCGAATTCGGAGTGGAACGGGTCCTCGATAATCGTTCCAATCTGGAAGCAACAGCTTTTATTGATATGACCAGCGGCCGTGGAATTGGCCTGATGGCAACCTCGCTGTCGGCTTTCTCGGGCGACAGCGCCGCCGCGATCCTCAGTGTCGCCAACCAGGAAGGATCGGCCCGCGGTGTGCGCGTGGTTTATTCACGGCGGCTGGATCACGTTTGGAGCGCGTCCGCTGGTTACGCGTTCGGCCGCGGGCAGAAGCTCTCGGCAAATGGGATCACAAATCCGGCTGAGCTTTTTAATAACAGCTTTTTTCAGACTGGTGCCTTACAGCTTGCCGGTGACTGGTCTACCGGAACACACGTGCAAACTGTATTTCGATTCTCGCCGCAGGCGACCGTGTTCGCAATCGATCCTTTTGCCGGCCGGCTGGCGGTTTACGATCCGTCGCTCAGTATTCAAGTAACGCAGGATCTGCCGACGTTCGGATTGCCGGTTAGGGCTCAGGCTGTCATCGATGCGCGGAATCTGCTGGACTACCAATCGAGGACTAACAACGGTGAGACGTTGCTCGAACTTGGTTCAACCAGACGGTGTGTTCGCGGAGGAATCCTGGTTAGATTCTAAACCGGAAGGCGGCACGATTCTTCAGCCAGTCGTTCCCGTCATTCAGTGCAGACTCCCGTGTGCTTCTCCAAAATCTCGGACGAGTATGAAAACTTGGACGTACCTGCGCATTCATCGTGGCGTCTTGAATTCCTGAGCAGCCGAGAAGTGGCGCCCAAGCCCAAATTCATTGCATTGTGCCCGCCATCAATTAAAGCCACGCGGCCGGTTTCAGTTGGAACATCGGTTGCCTTAATTCGATCGTCCCGGTGTGTTTCGGGTGGTCAAACAATCACCGCGGGGCTCAAGAACAGTTGGCGTAGGCGATTTCAGAGGCAGAACGAACTGAGATGAAGGGTTCAGTACTGACAGGCAAAACATGGTTGCTGCTAATCGTGGCGGCACTGTTGATTGCTGCCGGAGCGCTGAACTTTTCACAGCGCCTGAGAAACCAGCCGCCGCCGTGGGATGGAGTAACCTGGGTCAATACCCCGCAGGGAGTTGTCGCCAAGACACTCGAGCCGGGTTCCGCCGGCGCCAGAGCGCAAATGATTCCCGGCGATCGCCTGCTGGCGATCAGCATGACGCAACAGGACTGCAAAGTAGCCGGCGGTCCGAAGTGCGAGCAGATCGACGATGCCAAGTATGTTCAAATCTACCTGGACGCGGCCCGCATTGGTGGAGAGATTCACTACCTGATCGAGCGTCCGGCTTATCCCGTCGAAACGCGAACCTATTACGCAGACCTCGATAATCTCGGAGCAATACCGAATTGGACAGCGCGTGGTCTCTACATCAACCTGATCGGCCTTGTCTATCTCTTTGTCGGCTTGTTCGTAGTCTTTAAGCAGGGCGGAAGATCGCCCTTCGTGATGCACTTTGCGACCCTCTGTTTGACGGCGTTCGTCTTTCACTTTTACACGCCGATTGGAACGTACAAGGACCTGGATTTGGTGATTGGATTTCTGCGCAGCGCCGGCCTAATCATGTTTGCGCCGCTGTTCCTGCACTTCAGCACGATCTACCCGGTTCGTTATCGCCTGTTCGAGGAACGGCGTTGGCGCAGCGTGCTGTTGTACGTTCCGGCAATCATTCTCCTGGGTGTCGCGACGGTAGTCTTCTTTCACGACGAATTAGTTAAGGTCTTTCCACCTCGGCTGCTCGATTATTCCCTGAACTTTGCTGCCGGATTCTACAAGGTTGCGTTCATTCAATTCGCCATCGCGCTGGTGGCCAGCGCGGTCTTGCTCGTCCGGCGCTTCGTGATCAGCAAGAACGCCGTAGCTCGCCAGCAGTTGAAATGGGTCGTGTGGGGATCGGCGTTGGCAATTGCCCCGTTCACCTTGCTCTATGCAACTGGATTTATTATCAGCGAAAGCACGAATCCTTTAACTGACGCGGCCGTCATGCCATTGATTTTGATACCGCTCGCGTTGGGATATTCGGTGGTCCGCTATCGTTTGATGGACGTCGAGCTGGTCGTGCGCCGCGCGGCCGTCTATGCCTTCACAACTTTAGCGATCGCCGTGGCGATCGGAGCCATCGTTTACTTCGCCGGCAATGCCCTGAGCGGTGACGTCGCTTCCAATGGCGAGATTACCTGGCGATTGATTCTTTCCGTGACCGCGATGGCCTGCATTGTAATGATTGCCGCGCCGGTGAAGCACTTCATGCAAGAGCGCGTAGATCGTATTTTCTACGGTCAGCGCTACGACCTGCGTCGCAGTCTTTTGGATTTTGGTCGCACGATCTCGGCGACCACCGCGCTTGATCCTTTGCTCGATTCGCTCATCACCCGGCTGCGGCAGGTAATGAATGTCGAGCGCGTGGCGATCTTCCTCGAAGACGAGCTCTCGCCGTCAGGTTATCGCGTGGCGCGTACCGCCGGTCTGGCAGCGCCGATTACCGTGCCGGCGGATTTTCGCGAAATGATCCGCACGCGTTCCGCGGACACCGGCGTGGTTCGCGCCGACGATCTCGACTTAACACCTGAAGGAGATGGTTACGTCCGCCGCGTTCTTCATTATTACGTCCCCTGCGTGGTCCGTGGCCGGATGGTTGCCGTCATTGGGTTGGGCCGCTCGGCCGATGGCGCGCTGCTCTCGTCGGAAGATGTCGAGATCTTGCGGACCGTTTCCGGGTACATTTCGGTCGCGATTGAAAACAGCCTGCTCTATCAGGAGCAGGAACACCGCGCCGGCGAGCTTGAAATTCTCAAGGAATTCAACGAATCGATCGTCGAATCAATCAACGTGGGCTTGATGGCCGTCGATCTCAACGGGTCTATCACCCGTTTGAATTCCGCGCTTGAGGAAATCTTCTCGCTGACCCGGGACGAGGCTGTCGGAAAAAATGTCGAAGAGCTGTTTGCGGAAGATTTCGCCGACACGCTTCATCAGGTGCTGGGCCCGGATGGCTGGCATTTGCGCCAGACGCGCCAAATTTACAAGATGCACACGGCCACGCGCGCCGGTCGTTCGCTGGTACTCAACATTGCGCTGGCTCCGCTCTGCGCTGATTCAGACGAACAAACCGGGGCGCTGGTAGTGTTTGAAGATGTCACGCAGCGACTGCACCTCGAAGAGCAGCTGCAGCAGCGCGAGAAACTTTCATCGATCGGTTTGCTGGCCGCCGGCGTGGCGCACGAGGTGAACACGCCACTGACCGGCGTTTCGTCATACACGCAGATGCTGCTCAACATGTTGCCGGAGAATGACCCCAAGCATGCGCTGCTGCTAAAGGTCAAGCGCCAGGCCGACCGGGCTACCGAAATCGTCAATAACCTTTTGAACTTTTCACGAACCGGTAGCGCGGCCGAGTTTGCCGCCGTCGATATTCACCGGGTGCTGGACGACACGCTGCAACTGCTCGAGCCGCAATTGCGCCGCAGCCAAATCGAGATCGTGCGCGACTATGCAGAGAATTTACCGCAGGTTCATGGCAACTCGGTTAAGCTACAACAGGTGTTTACGAACCTGATCCTCAACGCGCGCGATTCGATCGCCAACGGCAATGGCCGCATAACCCTGGCTACACGAAAGGGAGACGATGATGGTTTGTTGATGATCGAAGTGGCTGACAGTGGTGTGGGCATCGCGCCAGAGGACGTCGCGAAAATCTACGATCCATTCTTCACCACTAAAGGCGTCGGCCGTGGTACCGGCCTCGGTCTGGCGGTGACCTACGGTATTGTTCAGGAGCATTCGGGGCACATAAGCGTCTCAAGCACGCCCGGGCTTGGCACTCAATTTCGCATCACGCTGCCTACGAGCGATCCACGCGCGCGATTACAGGCCGCCGCCCTGTAGTCGAATTTCCACCATTAGCTTTTGCTGTTCGTTTCAGTAATAATCTCGCCTTAACTCAAAGGGATCGCGAGCGTTCGCGAACGGTTGGTGCCCGAAAAGCGGTGACAGGTCGCCGCACTCCAAAATGGCTAGAAAAGGTTCAGTGCTGGTCGTTGACGACGAGGAGATCATGCGTGATGTCCTCGAAACGGTGCTCTCGTCTGAGGGCTATCGGGTCGATCTCGCCAAGACCGGCGAAGAAGGATTAGACGCGTACACCAAGCGTTCGTACGACGCGGTGTTGCTCGACGTGTCGATGCCGGGGATTGGCGGCTTGCGCGCGCTGGAAGAGTTTTTGAAGCTGGACGCCGAAGCGGTGGTGGTGATGATTACCGCGTACGCGACCTTCGACACGGCGATCGCCGCCTGGGAAAAGGGCGCCTTCGGCTGCATTCGCAAACCGTTTCAAAACGAACACATCAGTGCCAGAGTGGCCGCGGGTGTTAAGCGGCGGCGCAAGGAAGAAGAACGACGATCGTTGCGGCAGGCAATGAGCCGCGAGGTCGATCGGGGCGCCATGGTCGGTCGCTCAGACATCATGCAGGAAGTCTTTCGCCTCGTCGAACAAGTCGCGCCCGCGCGCTCTACCATTCTAATCACCGGCGAGAGCGGCACCGGTAAGGAACTGATCGCGAAAGCAATTCACGAATCCAGCTTGCGCGCCAATCGCCCGTTCGTGACGGTCAATAGCTCAAATATCCCTTCCGAGTTGCTCGAATCCGAACTCTTCGGCCATACGCGCGGAGCCTTTACCGGCGCTATTGCCGCCAAGAAAGGTTACTTCGAAGTTGCCGATGGCGGTTCGATCTTTCTTGACGAGATTGGTGATATTCCGCCTGAAACCCAGGTGCGACTGCTGCGGGTAATTCAGGAACGCGAGTTCACCCCCCTGGGCGATACCAGCCCCCGGCGCGTGGACGTGCGCATCATCGCTGCTACTAACATCGATCTTAAAGAAGCAGTACGTCAGGGAATGTTCCGCGAAGATCTTTACTACCGGCTGGCCGTAGTACCGATTGAACTACCGCCCTTGCGCGACCGGCGTCAGGACGTGCTGCCGCTGGCGCAGCACTTCATCCGCAAGTACAACGAGGAAAATGGACGCCAGGTATCGGAGCACATCGCCCCCGATGTGCTGTCGCTGCTGGAGAATTATTCCTGGCCCGGAAACGTCCGCGAGTTGGAAAACGCGATCGAGCGGGCGGTAGTGATCGCGCCGGGTGACGAGGTCACGAGGGAATGCCTGCGCCCGGAAATCGCTGACCCGCAAGCGGCGCGCGCGGTCGTGCGCGAAGGAGCCGGTGCTTCTTCCGCCATCGACGTGGGCCGCGGTGTTAACTTTTATGACGAGGTGCGACGCTTTGAAATTGATTTGATCCGGCGCGCTCTTGATCAGACAGGCGGGCACCAATCGCGCGCCGCGCGACTGCTGGGCATGAATCCCACCACTCTGAATTCAAAGATTAAGACCTACAACATAAACCTCCGACCTTGAGTCAGCCGGGCCGCGGCTGCGGGCATTGCGCCAGGTCATCGCAAGACAGCCACTCTTGAAATAGTTACCATCAGGCCGCCGGATCACTTATTTCCCGATCGTGGTTTTTAAATCCAAAGTTCGAATCAACCGGTGGAGGTTGTTTGGATGTACGCCCAACGCGTTGGCGGCTTCCGTGTAGTTTCCGTTTGCCTGCTGCAGCGCGTTGAGAATCAGCTCTCGCTTCGCCTGTTTGATCGCTTCGTAGTATTTCGCCATCGGCTTATCGCTGTTCGCAGACTCTAAAATCCGCTCGGGCAGATCGTCAGCTTCGATTACGTCGGCTGAGCCCAGGACGACCGCCCGCTCGATCGCATTCTCCAACTCGCGCACGTTGCCGGGCCATTCGTAACCTTGCAACAACGCGCGCGCGGCCGGCGAGATACCATTCACGGTCCGTTTGCATGCCTTCGCGTATTTAGCCGCGAAGTAGCTGGCCAATAATGGAATGTCTTCGCGCCGTTCGCGGACCGTTGGCATGGTTACCTTCACAACGTTGACCCGATGATAAAGGTCAGCCCGAAAGATTCCTTTCGTAATCGCTTCATCAAGATTCCGGTTTGTAGCGGCAACTACGCGCACATCGAGCTCAATTGAACGGGTGCTGCCAAGACGCTCAATCTTATGATCCTGCAAAAACCGGAGCAGCCTGGATTGTAGTGGCAGTGCCAGCTCTCCGATTTCGTCAAGAAAGAGGGTGCCGCCATCGGCGACCTCGAGCTTGCCTTTCTTCTGAGTTATGGCGCCGGTGAATGCGCCTCTTTCATGTCCGAACAACTCACTCTCCAGCAATGTTTCCGCCAGGGCGGCGCAATTGATCACCACGAACGGCTTGACCGCTCGGGGGCTGTTGGCGTGAATCGCGTGCGCAGCCAGCTCTTTACCGGTACCGCTCTCACCACAAATCAGGACAGCAGAGTTAGTGGGCGCTACGCGCTCAATGAAGCGGTATATGTCGCGCATAGCAGGGCTCTCGCCCACCATGTTGTGTTCGATCGCGAGGGTTGATCGCAGCCGGCTATTCTCTCCCTCAAGCCATTCCATCTGGCGGGCATTCTCGAGTGACACGGCGGCAATTCCGGCAATGCCGGCCAGCAGTTGCAAGTGTCCTTTATCAAACCGAACCGTGGGATCGCTCGTGTCGAGATAAATTACACCGATGACCTTTTCAAAGACGATAAGCGGTGCGCACATTAGCGAGGTGATTTGCGCGGCGAGCAGACTTTGCGCGGTGCTCAGAGCTTCGCTGGTCCGGATGTCATTAGTAACAATTGCCACACCTTCGGCGATCACCTTGTCCACGACGGTGCGACTGATATGAACCCGCTTGCTCTCATCTTCTCGATCGCGACCGTAAAGCGAAGAGAATTCGTTTTCTCCCTGGCTCAGCAGGATCGCGCCGCGGTCGACTGGCACGACTTCAAAAATCGAATTAAGTATTTCCTGTTGCAGGTCTTTAGTGTGGCGCAACAGATTGATGTGCGAGCCGATTTTCAATAACGCCCCGAGATCCCGGGCAGCTCGTTCGTGTTCAGGGCTCTGCGGCAATGCCTGCTCCGTCTGGTGCAGGAGCGTTTCGGGGCTCATCTGCCTGGTCGATTGGCTGACAAGATTCGAGTCATCCAGCTGGACCAGACTACCTGACCCCGTTTCTTCGCTTTCGCCCAGCAGAAAAAGCAAAGCAATGCTTCCGATTTTGATCTGATCGGCGTGCACCAACGTCTGTTCCTTAATCGGGACGCCGTTAACAAACGTGCCGTTAAAGCTATCCAGGTCGCAAATCAGGAACTCGCCGCCGTTTCGTTTGATCAGGCAATGCCGTCGCGATACCGAGCTATGGCTCAAGGACACGCCGCTTGCAGACTCGCGGCCGATCGAAATCTGGTCCTCGTTCAAAACGAAGGTGCTGCCCTTCAATGATCCATTGATGGCAATTAGTCTGGGATTCATAAGACCGAAAGAACCTGCGCGCCAGAGTTCTTTGATTGAATAGAACTGCAGTCGGTGCGTGAGTTTAGCATATCGGAACTGATAGCGAGCTATCAGTTCTGATATGATCGGGTGCCGGTTCCGCTACTACTTCTCACCTCAAGGCTACTCTTAGCCGATCTTCAAGTCGCTGGGCATCAAGTTGTTAGCGGAATCCAGGCTGAGTCTGCTTTTCCGCGGCACGATAATCGCTAATAGGAAACGGCTGTGCGCCATGTGGAGAACGCGACTGAGGCCGAAATCGAAAAGGCCCGCGCGCAACCAATATCTTGCAGAATTGAATCGGTTTACCCCACGGCGACGGTAACAGCGTGCAGAGGAGATGAAATCAGTAGAAGGTCACTGCGAGCTGAAACCACAGCAACCCGAAGCTCCCACCGCTTCGGGTTGCGTTTTTTAGAGCACCTGCCGCCTTTAGAGTTCACACCTTCGGTTGGAATAACAGGATAGCCGGAAACCGTGATAATCCGTCAGTTTCACTTGAGAAGAACCACGTCTTGCCTTTGGCTCGCTATATAGACCGTCTCTTTTCCACCTAAGACAATTTGGTATCGTAAATAACGGCCCAGGAAAAGCCATGCAGTGACCGACGATTTCTGCGGCAAGAGCGCGGGAGATTTCGAGGTCCTTCTCGGCCTGCCTAACGATGTCCCCGCATACGCGGGCCGCACGTTGGTTGACCTGAGAGATGGCCTGGCGTCCCAAATTACCTTGCATACCAACTTTCTTGCCATATCGGATTGGAAACGGGTAAGCTCGGACAATTCCAAGCTTTCAAAGTGTCCACCTCCGGAAAGGAAACCCTGCCATGGCGCGCATGAAGAGCCTCACGGCTAAAGTAGAAACGGGTGAACAGTACAAGACTCCGCACAGGATCTACGATATCGAGTCAAAAGCCAGCAAGGCAAGCCCGCAAAAAATTGCCACAGCGACCTTAAGGAAGATTGCCGGGGATCTGAAAATAAGACCCGATCTCTCGCAATTAAAGTTCGATAAAGTCAAAAAGAGTATCCTTGGTAGTCACGTTCTCTATCAACAATATCATGCTGGCAAGCCGATTTCCGGTGCCTGGATCAGAGTGGACATTGATAAGGACGGCCGAGTCTATAACATACTGAACGATCTCGTGCCTGAGCCAGCGATGGCTCAGACCAGAAAGGCCGAAGCCAAACGCGCGGTCGCAATTCAAACGAAACAACTGTCGGAAAGCGAAGCAAAAGCGCGCGCGATTGAGGCCGCCGGCGCGGCGCCCGGTGATGCCGTCAAAGTGCTGCACAACGAGTCGGCTTACTATCCGCGGAATGGCGTGCCGATCCTGACCTGGAAAGTGATCGTTAAGACGACTCCGGGAAAATCTCAAGGCAACGCCGGCCGGCCGGCTGAATGGAAGATGTATATTGATGCCGAAACGGGCGAGATCATCGAAAAGCAGAACCTGCTCAGGTTCGTCGACGGAAAAGGTCGCGTCTTCGATCCGAATCCGGTCGTGACCTTGCACGATACTTCGATCAACGACAAATCGAAAATTCCGGACCAGGCCTATTCGGAGGTGGTTCTGCGCGATCTTAAGAAAAGCGGCTTCCTCGAAGGCCCGTTCGTTACCACCAGGACAACCACGAAACGAGTGAAGCGAAAGCATTTCGATTTTCGATTCAAGCGCACTGATCGTCCTTTCAAGGAAGTGATGGTTTACTTTCACATCGATCGAATTCAGCGACACCTGCAGGAGCTCGGTTTCAATAACGTGCTCAATCACCCGATTCCGGTCAATATAGATGGACAGCGCGATGACAACTCGCACTACAGTCCGTCTGAGAAGGATTTGACTTTCGGCACGGGCGGCGTTGACGACGCCGAAGATGCCGAGATCATACTTCATGAGTACGGCCACGCCATTCAGGACGACCAGGTTCCCGGCTTTGGAGCTAAAGAAGAAGGCGGAGCGATGGGTGAAGGCTTCGGTGATTTCCTGGCGGCGAGTTTTTTCTCGGACGTGAAGCCGAAAGAGATGAAGCCGACCGTCGGCAATTGGGATGCGACCGCGTACAGTGGAGACGAGCCTCCTTATCTGCGCCGGCTGGACAGTAATAAGAAGTATCCTAAGGATCTGGACGGCGAAGTGCACGACGACGGCGAGATCTGGTCCGCTTGTTTGTGGGAGTTGCGCGGTATGCTCGGCCGCCAGACGACAGAGCGTCTGGTTATCGCTCATCATTTCCTGCTTTCACGAAACGCCCGTTTCGAAGACGGAGCGAATGCCCTGATCACCGCCGATAAGAATTTGAATAAGGGCGCGAATGAAAAAGCGATTCGGGACGTGTTCGTTCGCCGCGGCATTCTGCCGAATCCCAAGCGGAAGAATAACCGGGCGGGGACACCTTTTGAGGACATCCCGCGCCGTCGAAGTGTGAACGAAAGCTGGAAGTAGCGGCGAAGTGTAAGGGCGGATCGGCTGGTTCGTCCTGGCGAAAGGAACAAAGCATTGCGACGACGTAAGATCGACGGATGTCCGATAGCCGGCGCGCTCCAGTTGATTGGCGACAAGTGGACCATGCTGGTCGTGCGCGATCTGTCTGCGGGACCCAAGCGCACCACGGAATTGCTCGAGGACCTGCATCCGATCAGCAGCCGCACCTTGATGGGCCGGCTGCGAGAAATGGAACAGGACGCGTTGATCTTAAGAAATAATTACGGTGGCTTGCCCCGGCGGGTCGAGTACGAATTGACCGAACGCGGCCGCCGTTTGATTCCGCTGCTGGACGCGTTGATGAAAGCGGGCCAGGCGCTGGATTGTAATGAATGCGAAGATCGAAAAGAGAGCGCTGGTTACTATTGCGACTTCTGTCCACTCTTGCGCGGCGACACAACAACGTTCATTGAAGAGCCGCCGCCGATTCGCGAACCGGCGCCCGAACCAATTCGCCGTCCGAAAGATGATTCTATTGTGTTGTTGTGATGCGGGAAGGCGAAGGAGGAAACGGACATCGCCGATCGTTTCGGCGGTTTGGCAAATAAATCCTAACCGGCTAATCATTTAGGGGAGTCCTTGTCACCCGCCTGAAAAAGTAACCCATGCGAAGAACGCTCACAATTGTCGTCTTGATCCTCGGATTCTGCACTGCAACCCTGGCACAGTCCGACGAGTTCTCTCGGCTACCCACCGTTACAGTCGAAAAGAAGGTTAGCCTCCGCCGCGGTCCATCCACTAAACGGCTGCGTCTCAAAACGCTGCAAGCAGCCACCGAACTGAGAATCGTCGACGAGAATCCCAGCGCTGGATTCTACCGCGTCATTCTTGGTAAAGGGCGGGTCGGCTGGGTTTGGTCGAAGAGTATTCACGCACCAACCGCGTTTCCGGCAAGAGCAGCAACTAACGCGCCCTGCGCGGACAGCTTTGCGAGTTGCCGGCCCGAAGGATGTGGAGCGCCTGGTTCGGACCAGGCCATTCTCAATTCAACCAAACGACGCCAACCATCAGAATCGAATGCGCGGACCCTTTCTTTCGCTGATCTCAGAAGCTTGCAGCAGAAGGCGAACAATCTGGTGGGCCAGCACAACGAGTTGACCCAGGCCGAACGAGATTCGCTCGTGAACCTTAGTGTAACCAGCAGCACCGTGCGTGAAGGAAAATTAGTAAAGGTGAGAGGATTCCTGGCCGCCGGTCTCGAGCCGCATGCGAACACCAGCGGCGAGTCGGTGAATTGCAGACTCACGCAGAGTCAAAACAACGACTTTCATATTTCCCTTGTCGAGAGCGCGGGTGAGGACGAATTCAAAGGAATAGTCGTGGAGATGATTCCCCAGGATCGAAATCCGGGATGGACCCTGGCTAAACTCATAAATGTAAGGCAGCAGGGAAAACGCGTGCTGGTTGTCGGCGCGCTTTTCTATGACAACATCCACATCGTAAACGACGATCCAAATCATCCCTTAGGAGGCCAGCCGAAGCGGGTCTCGCTTTGGGAGGTTCACCCGATCACAAAGTTCTTCGTCTGCACTAAAGCTAGTAACAACTGCAGCGCAGGCAGTACCGGCGCCGGTAGTGGTTGGAAGCGCCTGGAAGATTTCCAATAGTCCTGGTCAATGGCCTGCTGCGGTTCGTTCGGAACGACTTCACCCGTCGGCAAAATGATAATCCGATGATCGGGCGTGATGTGCTCGCCTTCTATGGTGATTCTTTCCCCGGTCGGCAAAAGTAATCGGCTAGTGACCCAGGAAGCGCTCGGCGTCAATGGCCGCCATGCAGCCGGTGCCCGCCGCGGTCACTGCCTGGCGATAGACTGAATCCTGCACGTCGCCGCAGGCAAAAACGCCGGGGATGTTTGTGCCGGTTGAGTGACCGCTGGTGAGTATGTAACCAACCGGATCCATTTCGATCTGACCCTTGAATAGATCCGTATTGGGTTTGTGGCCGATGGCCACAAAGACTCCATCACAGTTCAAAACGGATTCCGCGCCAGTCTCTACGTTCCGTAGATCCACGCCGGTTACTCCCTGCTCCAGTGTGCCGATAATCGCAGCAACGTCGGTATTCCAGATGAACTCGATCTTGTCGTTGCGAAACGCCTTCTCCTGCATGATTTTTGAAGCGCGCAGCTTGTCGCGGCGATGAATCACGAAAACTCGTTTGGCATAACGCGTGAGGAATGTCGCTTCTTCCATCGCAGTGTCTCCACCACCAATAACGGCCAGGTGTTTGTTGCGAAAGGCCGGCAGCGGTCCGTCGCAGGTGGCGCAGGCGGAAACTCCGTTGCCTCCGAAACCAATTGGCGTTTTGGCCTCGCCGGGAATGCCCAGCCACTTCGCTGATGCGCCTGAAGCGATTATCAACGTTTCGGCTTTTATTATTTTTTCGTCGGTATGCAGTGTGAACGGCCGCTCTTGCAGATCGACTTTCGTAATCCATTCTTCCAGAAATTCAGTCCCGAATCGCTCGGCTTGTTTGCGAAACTCGACCATCAAGTCCGGACCCTGAATGCCCTCAGAAAAACCTGGATAATTTTCGACATCAGTAGTGATCATCAACTGACCACCGGGTGTGGTCTGTTTCTCGGTATCTGCCGGCGCGTCGACGAGTAATGGAGCGAGATTCGCTCGCCCGCTGTAAATTCCGGCAGTTAGTCCGGCCGGTCCTGAACCGATGATCACGACCTGACGGCGAAGTTCTTCTTTGGCCAAGCTGGGTTGGTCTCCTTCCGACCCGGTTTCGGGAAGTCTCAAAACACTGGAAATGTATTGGCGTTTTCGGTTGCGCGTATAGTATAACTAGGACTGTACGAGTTAGTCGAACCAGGCAGGCCCCAGCCAGACCGTGGCCTCAAATCAGGATCCACATTTCTCGGGTTCGGCCACGTTTGTCGAGAGCACGTTGATCACAAGCTCGGACGAAAATAATAAAAGGGCTTCGGCTCGCCCCATCCGGCGCGTTGCTGTGCTCGGCGCGGGCACGATGGGCCATGGCATCGCCCAGGTGGCAGCGGCGGCGGGCTATGCCGTGATTATGCGAGACGTTAATCCCGACGCGGTGCATCGCGGAGTGCAATCGATCGAACGGAACCTCGCCAAAGGAATTCAACTCGGCAAGTTATCTGAGCAGGATCGCGACGAGATACTAACGCGCATCAAGGGCACGACGCGACTGGAAGAAATTAGCGCCGCGGATCTGGTAATCGAAGCCGCGCCGGAGAATCTCGAGTTGAAGCAAAACCTTTTGCGCGAGGCAGAAGCTCTCGTGGATCGGGACTGCATTTTCGCGACGAACACTTCATCGCTTTCAATCAGCGAAGTTGCTGCGGCCTCATCCAGGCCAGAGAGCGTTGTCGGCATGCACTTTTTCAATCCCGTGCACATTATGCGTCTGGTTGAAATCGTCGTCGGCAAACAGACAAGTCGCGAGGCGACCACAACGGTACGCGAGGTTGCCACGCGAATGAAGAAGGAACCGATCATCGTGCGCGATGTTCCCGGATTCGCGTCCAGCCGGCTCGGCGTGACCCTGGGACTCGAGGCCATGCGGATGGTTGAGCAGGGCGTAGCCAGCGCGCGCGACATCGACACGGCCATGGAACTCGGTTATAACCACCCGATGGGGCCCTTACGACTGACCGACCTGGTTGGCCTTGATGTCCGTTTGAATATTGCTGAATACCTGCACGGAAAACTGGGCTCGGAAGCGTTTCGCGCGCCCGAGATTCTCCGGCGAATGGTCAAAGAAGGAAAACTGGGCAAGAAAAGCGGTGAAGGTTTTTACAAATGGAATGAGCAGGACACAGGCCAAAAGGCATATACTACGTAAGCTCCTTTGATTGAACCTGGGAGACAGTGAAGGCGACTGTGGCTACTGTTATGAGCACGCCGTATCAAAACGAAGAAAGACGCTTTGCGCTGCGCATGGCGCTGCGGCTTCCCATTGTCGTATCAGGGCGCTCGGAAGACGGCGCGGCTTGGAGCGAACCAACTGAGACCGATGATATCTCGACATCAGGCGCGCTGTTTCATCTCAACCAGAAAGTGAGCATCGGAGAGAATCTCTATATCCGCGCCCACCGGCCTGATGGTTCTGCAACCGAAGCTACCGCCACGGTGGTACGGCTTTCACCAGCCATCTATGGCACCGCGCGCGTCGGGGTGCAAATCGCCGAGCCAGCCGAAAACTGGACCCGCTTGTTTGTTTCCTGGGTCGCGGATGAACAAGCCGCCGCGCCCGGCGAATCACCATCGTCGACTTAGAACTTCATAACCACCAAGACACAAAGAACACAAAGAGAAGACGCCGAAAACTATAGTGTTTGTTTTCCGTCTATTCCTTAGCCTCCTTTGTGTCCTTTGTGTCTTTGTGGTTTACTTTTTCTGAATTCAATCAACGGAAACTGGAGCCAGCAAAGTGACCCAAAGTTACGAGACGATTCTGCTTGAACGCCGCGATCGCGTGGCCATCGTTACCATCAACCGTCCGGAAAAACGGAACGCGCTG
Organism: Blastocatellia bacterium; assembly: GCA_003168335.1. Lineage (GTDB taxonomy): Bacteria > Acidobacteriota > Blastocatellia > Pyrinomonadales > Pyrinomonadaceae > UBA11740. The sequence goes on from PMSM01000006.1 coordinate 639,813, forward strand.
AATATTCAGACCCGCGCCGAAGGCGCCGCCATCCTGGATGAACTGCGCGCCGACGATTCCGTTCGCGTAGTCATACTCACCGGCGCTGGGGATAAAGCTTTTATCGCCGGGGCGGACATTGCCGAGTTCGCCGACCGCAGCGCGATCGACCAACGCGAAGTGATGCTGGAACGTTCACTGTTCAATGCCATCGATACCTTTCCGAAACCGATCATCGCCATGGTTAATGGCTATTGCCTGGGCGGTGGCTGTGAAGTGGCCCTGGCCTGCGACGTGCGCATCGCCAGTGAGAAAGCTTCCTTCGGGCAACCAGAGATCAATCTTGGCATCATACCTGGCGGTGGCGGTACGCAGCGTTTGACCCGGCTGGTTGGCGAAGGCAAAGCGATGGAATTGATTTTGACCGGTGCGATAATTGATGCGCAGACCGCCTTTGCTATTGGCCTGGTAAATCACGTCGTGGCGGCAGATCAACTGGAAGCAAAGACGATGGAAATCGCTAACCGCATGGCTGAGAAGAGTCCGATTGCTCTGCGCCTGGCGAAAGAGGCCATCCGCCTCGCCTCGCGTTCAAATCTGGACGAAGGCTTGCGCCGGGAAGTCGACCTCTTCGCGCTTTGCTTCTCGAGTGAAGACAAAGACGAAGGCGTCAAAGCGTTTCTGGAAAAACGAAAGCCTGATTTCAAAGGTAAATGAACCCAGGTGTGAGGCATCCCGACATGGCGAGCGAACTCGGAATGGAAAAGTGGTCGGTAGTGAGCGATCGCGGATGCGAAGCGACTGGCCTTACTCATGAAGACGCGCGACGCCTCGTGCACCGCCTGGCGGGCGACGGCCGACACGGTCTTTGTATCATGAGTGACGAAGCGGCGAGCCGGATGGGCACGTTCAAGACCGAATCAAAATCGCCGAGAATTCCCGATACAGTTTAGTAGGTCTTCGATCATCGCGGCTTCGCCGCTGCACAGTGCGGTGAGGCTTGCCTCACCGTCAAGCTGTTCTTTTTAGTTTGAGGAGGCTGTGCCTCCGTCACAGTCGAGGCGTAGCCTCTCCCGATAATCTTATGATTGCCGGAAAGGCGGGGCCTTTCCGCGCTGGGGAGCGGCAGAGCCGCTAATCGATCATCAATACCACTTTCCCGAAACTCTCATTCGACTCGATTCTCTGGTGGGCCGCGCTCACTTCTTCCATCTGAAAAACCTTGTCGACTACCGGCCGGACCGCGCCGCTGGCGAGCAAAGGCACGACCTGCTCTGCGAATAGTCTGGTGGCGGTTGCTTTCTCTTCCAGCGAGCGGGTGCGCAAGGCGGTGCCCATGATCCGCAGTCGCTTGCTCATCGCTATTGAGAAATCTATTTCAGCCCTGGAGCCGCTGGTCGTGCCGACAAAAATCAAACGGCCTTTGGTTGCCAACGCCGCGAGGTTCGCTTTCAAGTAAGCAGCGCCGACGAGATCGAGGATGACATCCACGCCCGCGTCCATGGTCCAACGCTTCACGGCTGCTACAAACTCCATCGGATCGCCGATGGCAACAAACGACTCTGTCAAACCGAACTCTTTTGATTTTTCCAGTTTGTCCACGGTGCGTGAGGTGCCGTAAGCGAAAGCCCCCGCCGCCCGCACGAGTTGAATTGCCGCGGTGCCCACGCCTGATCCCGCCGCGTGAATCAAAACCCGTTCGCCCATCTGCACTCCACACTGAGTGAACAGCGCGTCGTGCGCAGTCATGAAGACTTCCGGCACGGCCGCGGCTTCGGCCCAATCCAAATTTGGGGGAATCGGCGCGAGCGCGCTCTCGTGGACGGTGACGTATTGCGCCTGCCCGCCGCCGCCGATGATGCCAAAGACTCGATCGCCGACTTTCCACCGGCGCACTTCATCGCCAACTTCAGCGACTTCGCCGGCGAACTCAATGCCGGGAATGTCCTGTGGATAACCTTTTGGCGCCGGATAACGACCGAGGCGCTGCAAGATATCCGCGCGATTCAATCCCGCTGCGCGCACACGCACTCGCACGCGGTCGAGAGTCGCTCGGGGCGCGTCGGCGACCTCGCGAGTCTCAAGGCCTTCAACGCCGCCGAATGAAACGATTGTGACTGCTTTCATCTTAAGATCTGTTGCGCCTGGCACCGGCGCGGGCGATGAGGTCAGTACCGGGAGCGGTAGCGACCGGGTCTCATTCTCACGACCTCGGGCTATTTGGAGTGTTAATACCCGGTCTCTACCGCTCCCGGTACTGACCTCACCTGCCTGGCAGGCGATCTCTCTGCGCAGCGACTGTCTTTGGTAAAGCGCGAAGGGTGTCGACAGTTAGCGGCGCGTACACGACATAGAATCGCCTTGAGCTCATGACGGACTGATCATCTCCTATAACAACGCCCGCGCCTGAATCAGCACATTCTCAACATTGAACCCCAAATTCTTCATCGCTACCTCACCCGGCGCGGAAGCCCCGAAGCGATCGAGACAGATCACATCGCCCTTAAATCCGACCCATCGATCCCAGCCTTGCCGCACGCCGGCTTCGATCGCCAGACGCGCAGTGATCGACGGTGGCAGCACTTCATCGCGGTAGTCCTGTGATTGCTCTTCGAATAGTTCAGTGCAGGGCAGAGAGACGACGCGCGTGGGCACGCCATCTTTCTGCAATTCGTCGCGAGCGTCGAGGGCGAGTGAAACTTCTGAGCCGGTGGCGATCAAGATTAGCTGCGGAGTGACCCGGTCGCTACCGCTCCCGGTACTGACCGCGTCCGCGAGTACGTAGCCGCCGCGACGCAAACCTTCAGCGGGCGCGCAAACCTGGCGATCGATTAGCGGCACTTTCTGTCGGGTCAATGCCAGGGCTGTCGGCGCATGCCGGCGCAGAATCGCCAGTCGCCACGCTTCGCGCACTTCATGCACGTCCGCCGGTCGAATCACAAACAGATGCGGGATCGCACGCAGCGCCGCGAGATGCTCGACCGGCTGATGCGTGGGGCCATCTTCGCCAAGCCCGATTGAGTCGTGCGTGAAAACATAGATGACCTGCACTTCCGATAGACATGCCAGCCTGATCGATGGCCGCATGTAATCTGAAAAGCACATGAACGTGCCGCCAAAAGGAATCAGCCCGCCGTTGAGCGCCATGCCGGTCATCGTCGCGCCCATCGCATGTTCGCGCACGCCAAAATGAAGAATGCGTCCATCGTAACTGCTCGGTTCAAAGCTGCCGCCGTCTTTGATGTCCGTGTTGTTCGACGGGCCCAGATCGGCCGACCCGCCAATCAGCATCGGCAGGTGTGGCGCCAGCGCATTGATCACCTGGCCGCTGGCCACGCGCGTCGCCATCGCTTCAGCGTTTTCAAAAGTCGGCAGATGCTTTTCCCAGTCCGCCGGCAATTCACCGCTTACGGTCTGTTGCCACAGAGCGCCAGGGTCCGAGTGTTTCTCTTGATACTTCGTGACCAGTTCTTTCCATTCACGTTCGAACTCTGCGCCGCGGTCGATCGCTTTTCGAAAATGCACCAGCGCTTCATCGGGCACGTAGAATTGCTTATCTTCGGGCCAGCCCAGATGTCGCTTGGTCTCGCGTACCGCTTCTTCGCCCGGCGGGTCACTGTGCGCCTTGCGCGTGCCCGCGGTCGGCATGCCGTAACCAATAATTGTCTTGACCGAAATTAATGATGGGCGATCGCCAACGGACTGGGCATCGCGAATTGCAGCTTCGATAGCCGCGAGATCGTTTCCGTCTGCGACGGTCGAAGTGTGCCAGCCATAGGATTCAAATCTCTTCGTCATATCTTCGTTGAAAGCCAGGTCGGTAAAGCCTTCGATCGTGACATGATTGTCGTCGTAGAGATAAATGAGCTTGCCGAGTTTCAAATGGCCGGCGAGTGACGCCGCTTCCGCCGCCACGCCTTCCATCAAATCGCCATCGGACACGATCGCATAGACGTAATGATCGATGAGCGAGAAGTCCTGCTCGTTAAATTTTGCGGCGAGGTGCGCTGCGCCCATCGCCATGCCGACACCGTTGGCAAAGCCCTGGCCGAGCGGGCCGGTCGTAGTCTCGACGCCCGGCGTCAACCCGTATTCCGGGTGGCCCGGGGTCTTTGAGCCCCATTGGCGAAAGTTTTCGATATCATCCAGCGCCAAATCATAACCAGTTAGATAGAGCAGAGAGTAAAGCAGCATGCAGCCGTGGCCCGCCGAGAGCAGAAAGCGGTCGCGGTTTTCCCACTTTGGATTCCGTGGGTTATAGCGCATGAACTTTGTCCACAACACGTAGGCCATCGGCGCCGCGCCCAGAGGCAAACCGGGGTGGCCCGACTTGGCTTTTTGCACCGCGTCAATCGTCAGCGTGCGGATGGTGTTAATGCAAAGTTGATCGAGTTCCGGAGTGGCTTCAGTTTCTTTCTGCATTCTGGCGCTCATGATTTTGGTTTCAGGTTTAAGGTTTCAAGGTTCAAAGTGTGTTTCGTCATTTTCGTGTGCTTTCGTGGATCGTTTTCCGCGGACAAAGACTCGATCCACGAAATCACGCCAAACCGCACGAAAAGAAGCCTCTGCAAAGTCATTTGAGAAACATTGGACTAGATCAGTTTCCCGTAAAGCTTCTGCTGCCGTTCGATTGCCGCAGCATAACGCGCGTGCCGGGCCATGTCCGGTTCGCAAGCGGCGGCAAACTCAGGCTCGATTGTCTCGATACTGTCTATCTTGCCCGCAGCTTCGAGCGCGAGCAAGGCCGCGCCGCGACTTGAGGCTTCGCTGATTTCCGAAAGTTCAATTCGGCGTCCCAGTACGTCGGCAATCATCTGTGCCCAGGCCGTAGATGAAAGTAAGGCATTGCCCGTCGCGACGATCGTTGCCTGGGGTGCTACTTTGTCCAGGGCTTTGGCCAGCAGCGCGAATCGATAACAAACGGCCTCCATGCCAGCGCGCAAAATGTCGATTGGTTTAGTCTGCGCTGTGAGTCCGACAATCGATCCTTGTGCTGAAGTTGACCAGCCCGTCGCGCGCTCGCCGGACCAGAACGGCAAGACGGTTAAGCCGTGCGCGTCAGGCTCCATCGCCGCCAGCGCCTGCTCCAGATCATCACCATCGTAATTTAACGAGAGCGTATCTTTCATCCAGCGATAGAGGCCGCCACCGTCCGACAGGGCACCGCCGACCACAACCCGATCGCGATCGGCACGATAGCAAAACAATTCCGAAGGCAAAGCTGGAGGCGGATTTCCGGTAAAGAGAACGCGCATCGCCCCCGACGTTCCAATCATCAGCGTCACGCGGTCAGGAGCGGCGCAGCCCGCGCCTATGTTGTTCGCGGCGCCATCGCCGATTGCCGGGAACCAGACCGCGCCATCGAGCACGGGCCAACGAGAGACGTGGTCCACGAAACACAACTGAAATGTTTGGCCGGGCTGAGTAATTTCAGGAAGCTGCTCGATCGAAATGCCCAATCCTTCGCAGAACTCTCGATCCCAGTCGCATCTGTGTTGATTGAAGAGTCCGGTCGCCGATGCCATCGAGACACTCGTATTTGCGTCGCCGAACAATTGCAGGAAGAGATAATCGGAAAACGACAGCCAGCGGACCGTCCTTTTGAAGAGTTCGCGGCGATCCTTCCTGAGCCACAAGAGCTTGGCGGGCCAAAAGCTCGGATGAAAACGAGCCCCGGTTCGCGGATGCACTTCTTGCTCGTTGAATTTCGACCTGAGTTCGTTTGCCGCATTCGCGGCGCGCGTGTCGGTCCAACCCAGCAGGGGCGTTACCGCCCGGCCTTTATTATCGATGCCCACCAGGCTGTGCCAAAAGCACGAGGTGGCAACGTAATCGATGCGCGAGACGAAACTCTCGGCGCGCGCGACGGCGATGTCCAATGCGGACTCGACGAAATCGATCAGGGCATCAGCATCGGAATCAGTTCCGCTGGCCAAGTTAGTGAATTCATGGGAAAGCGAGACCTGCGAGCCTGCAATTTCATCTCCGCGGTTATCGAACAGTCCGGAGCGGACGCCGGAGGTGCCGATGTCCAAAGCGAGCACGACCGGCCCTTCACGCTCGGCGCGCGGAGCCGCGAGTACCGAAAGGTCGACTTCCGGCCGCTCTTCGAGAACTGTTTCGTCGAGCACGGTGCTCATGCGATTGGCGCCAGGCAAAGACGAGCGAACTAATTGCTGATTACACGTGGGACTTGAAGCGCCAGCATCGCACAGGGTGAGTTAATTAGTCCAGCATTAGGTGTACCGGTCGTTCAGGATTTTTTCGTGGCGAATTTTGGGCTCGCAATGCTAATCTCTGAAACGCGCGGGCAGGATGCCCGCGGACGCGCGCAAGGATGCGGGCGCACCTGAATCGATGGAGGCACAAACCCTAAATTGTCCAAACTGTGGCGCGGCGATCTCATCTGACTCGCCGCAATGCCAGTACTGCGAGTCAAAGCTTGCCACGGTCGCGTGCCCGTCATGTTTCGCCATGATGTTCATTGGCAGCAAGCACTGTCCGCATTGCGGCGCTGCGGCAGCACAAGCGACCGCCGCGGAGCTGCCGGCGTTGAAGTGCCCGCGTTGTCAGACGAAGATGACTTCGATCACTCTGGGCACCACCGCGATGCGCGAATGCGAGACTTGCGCAGGTCTCTGGGTAGAGGTCGCGGCATTTGAAAAAATTTCCGCCGATCGCGAACAGCAAGCCGCCGTGCTGGGCGCGGCCTCGCCGGCGCCGGCGCATCAATTGCCGTCAGGCGACCCGGACAAAATTCGTTACGTGCCTTGCCCACAGTGCGGCCAGTTGATGAACCGGATCAACTTTGCGCGTTGCTCCGGCGTGATCGTCGACGTTTGCAAAGGCCACGGCACCTGGTTCGATCGCGATGAACTGAGCGGGATTGTCCAGTTTATTCGCGGCGGCGGCCTGGACGTTTCACGGCAAAAGGAAAAAACCGAGCTCGAGTTTGAAAGACAACAATTCCGCACCGAACAAATGCTCGCCGCGCCGCGCTCGGATCTGCTCGGACTTCCGCACAGCGATGAAGATCGCATCGGCGGGCTTTCAGCCGCGAGCGGTTTGTTGAAGTTTTTGCTTGGATAGGTCGCGAACCTCAGACGTCGTTAAGTCCGGGAGATATCACAAATGAATGAATTGGGATTTGAGCTCGCGAAGCGGGCGGAATATTAATAGCCCACAGCGCGAGCTCTGGGTTAGCGAGCCACGTCAGAGTTGAGCCCGCGAACGCAGGCGGCATATTCGTTGCGGGAAATGTCGCCAGCCGCCATTTCGTTATGTCGCCCCTACAGGACTTGGACATCATTCTTGCTTCTTTACCCATAGCTTGCGCTGTGGGCTACTGATATATCGTCGGCTTCGGCGACTTGTTGTCGCTGGCTTTTTTTAACCACCACATCCGCGGGCAAATTGGGCAATCAGCGAGTGCCTTGACCCGGTTACGGCTGCCGGTTCTATATCACCATGTTGTTGCAAAGTTGGCGCACCCCGTCAACTCTGCCGTTCGATCCGCACACTTCGAAAATCCAATGTTCCTAATCCATCGTCCTTCTCGGTCCGATCTTGAGGAATTCCTGGAAGCCTCACGCCATCTCCCGCTCTCCTACGATCCAATTGGCATCGCGAAACAATCTCCAGCTGGCTTCAAAGTCGATCAAGCGAGCGCCGTGATAGGTCACGGTCAGGAAGCGTTCGAGCGCGCCGGGATCGCCCTGACCGAATGGAAACACTTCGACCTCGGCTGGGTTGAACTGTGGCCACGCGGCGCTGCAATTGAACCCGGCACAGTCGTCGCCGTACTGGTCCATCACCTGGGGGTCTGGTCGCTGAACGGATGCCGCGTCGTCTATGGCATCGGCGATCTGCAGCGCGGGACTGACTTTGGTTTTGCTTATGGAACGCTAACCAATCATGCGGAGATGGGTGAAGAGATTTTTGAGGTCATGCTTGAGCCGGAATCGGAAAGCGTCATCTACCGAATTCGAGCCGTCTCGAAACCGCGCGCAGCATTAGCACGGATCGGTTATCCCATCACGCGTGTTTTTCAGGAGCGCTTTCGTCGGGACTCGCTAATCGCCCTGCGACGAGCGCTCCGGGCAGGCGACTGAAAAGGGGTTTTGCCATGCTCTGTAAAAACGTCTAACTGAAGACGCGGAACAAGGCGATCCACTAAGCCACCCGAAACGGCACGAAACCGAAGGCCATGGTTTGAGTTACTTCGTGTAAGTTCGTGGATCATCTTTCTGTGGTCGTCAATAATCTCGTTACTTGAATCGTCTTCCCCAGGGCGTGGTTAGTTTGGCTCATCATCATCATCATCGTCAGCGTCCTCGGGACCCTTCAGTCGATAGATGTCGTAGTTCTTAAGACTCTCGACCTGTTTGAAGTTCTGTTCCACCGCCTCGGTCAAACGGTCCCTCTCCTGCTCGACCTGCGCGTCTTCATTCTGCAAATCCTGTTTGATGATCACCCAGCGGATGTTGCGGTCACGACAAATCTTGAGAATCTCTTCCGCGGAGTATGGATTGACTGTGTGATCGAACAGCAGCACCGGGAAGCGCGGACGCCGGCCGGTCGTGTAATAAAAAGGATCTTCGCCGGGCAGGATCAGGATGCCTTCGTCGCGGGGAATCTCGCGCTCGGTGTAACGAACCAGTTCTTCAAAGTTGGGGATCCATTCGCCGCGCACCGCCAGCCCTTTCAACTGTGGCAGCGTCGACTGCTTGATCTCACCTTCGTCGACGTTGGCGTAATCCAGACGCTCGTGTGAACGGACGTAGAACCCGCCGGCGATGAGCAGCGACAACACGACCAGTGAGGTCAAAGGAATCGTCATCCATGACGACAGGTGCTTCAGGAAAGAAGAAAGTTCCGCCAGGATGATCGCCAGCAGAATCATGAACAGCGGCCAGATGGCGTAGGTCGATCCCCAGAGCTGTTGCGACATGAAAGCCCCATGGATGGCGCCGATGATGATGAACGGTAGAACCAGCGATATGCCGCGCCGTCGCCTGACGCCGATGATTGCCACGACGAAGGAGAAGATTAGCAGCACGGGCCAAACCGCCAACAAGCGGTCCGCCCTCTCTGACGAGTCGTGTTCGCGGAAAAGGTAAATCGCCGGCCAGATGAAAGGCGTGGCGATCAGCAAGGCTGACAGAAGCGCCTTCGGGCGAGCACTTTGGCGACTGCCTCGGCCACTGAGCCACAATAAGATAGCCCCGACAGCAATGAACGCGATCCAAACCAGGATCATCTTGTCGGCATAGACACCGAGCATCTCAGCCGTTGCGGGCGTGCGGCGCTCGGCGGCAAACTGAATCGTCCAATGCCAGTAGTTCTTTAGGCCGGCGGTGAATTGAATCAGCAAGAGTGCGACTGCCAATCCCACCGCGGCGCCGGCCAGCGCCAGCACATACGCGCGCACCGGACCCTGCCGCAAACGCTCGGCCACGAGCACTGCTATGAGTAAGACAGCCGCGGCGGCGAGGAATGCCAGTCCGGTATTCTGCTTCACAAATAACGGAATCACGACCGCGATCCCGGCGAACAGAGAGGGCGTCGTAGAAGACGGCTTAAGTTCGAGTCGTAGCAGCAGGAAAACACCGAGCAGGATGACGAACGTGCAATCGGGATCATAAAACGGGTGCGGAAAGATGCAATAGACCCCCAGCGGGATCAGCGGCAGACTCAGAAAAAATGCCAGCAAACGAGCATGAGCCACGGTGTGGCGCAAAACGATATGCAGAATGCGCCAGGTTAGTAAGGTCGACAATCCTCCGATGACCGCGCAGTAGGCAATGTGATGCCAGTAGACGCGTCCGGTTAGCTTGATTAGCGCGGCCTGAATCAGGAACGTCAGAGGCGCGTGGGCAAAGGGAAAGTCGCGGTAGGGAATGTCGCCCAGCGAAATGCGATATGAGTTTTCCAGGGTGTAGCTGAGATCCCAAAGGACTGCGAGGCGGGCGTTCTGCCAGACTACGACCGCGGCCGTCGCGGAGAAGAGAAACAAAGCCGCGAGGCGATCAATCCACCGCCCAATCCGCGGTCGCGGCTGCGACGAAGCGACCGGGTCGGACGTTTCACCTGGATTCATTTATTCAGGATTTCCAGCCTCGAAACTTGCGTGCGTTTAGGAGGAGACGTTGGCCCACGGATGAACGTGTCCATTGCCCGCAACGGTTTCCGGAACACCATGTCCGTTCTGCATCACTCGGCGATAAGTCTCGACCATTAACGGAACCACGACCTTTGGGGAGAACAGCTTTTGATATCTCTCTTTAGCGGCTGCGCCCATCGTCCGCCGCAGTTCGGCGTCCTGGGCCAGTCGCAGCATCGCTTCGGCCAGCGCCCTCATATCGCCGGGCGGCACGAGGATGCCCGAGCCACCGCCGATCATATCCGGGATGCCGCCCACTTCTGACGCGATAATCGGTTTACCACAGGCCATCGCTTCGACGATGCTGTTCGGAGTGCCTTCGGTGAAGGAGGGCATTACAAATACGTCAAGACTCTCCATGAACGCGCGACACTCTTCCGGGTGCGTGTAGACTCCGTGATAGCGATATCGACTGGCTACGTCCAACGCTTTGGCGCGCGCCGCAATCTTCTGCCGTTGCGAGCCATCGCCGGCGATGTTCAGACAGATGTTTTCGCATTGCTGGTGCGCAACTGCGAAAGCCTCCATCAAAACCATCGGGCCTTTCAGTTCCTCCATGCGCGCGGCGAAACCAAAAGTGATCTTGCCGGGCGCGGGTTGATGCGGCTTGCGACCATTGACGAACTCGTCGGACATGATGGGCAGAATCGAAAGGGGCCCGGGAGCTGGCAATTTTTCACGGCAGTGCTCAATCAGTCTAGGGGACAGCGCTGCGATCTCTGCGCAGAGGGGAAGGACCGAAGTGAATTGCTCGTAATAAGACTCGAAGTCCGGCGGATGATAAGGAATGCCGAGCTCCTGATAGATCACCGGGATACCGGCATCATGACCTGCCTGAATCATGACCATGGCGCTCGGGTCGGGAGTCATCACGTGGATCAGGTCAGCCTTTTGCTTTTCCATGAACTCGCGACACTGCCCATAATGGTGCGTGGCAAGTCTCGTTACCAACCTTAGCGTTCTTCTACGAATAAACTGCCTCGAGCCCGGGAAAGTATTAAATATCTTGTAGGCCAGCTTGCGACCTGCGCTCATCGAAGTGTGGGCCAGATTCGAAGCAATCCAGGAAACAGGCACGCCTGCTTCCAGCAGGCGTTGGTAGTATTGGTCTTCTTCCGCGTGAAGATACATCAATAGGACCGAGACATCGTGTCCCGCCTTTTGTAATTGCGAGGCGTAGGTAACCAGCGTCTCGTCTGAGCCGCTGATCGGACCATATATTTGACCTTTGCAGAGGATAATCCGCATGGGTTTTTATCTTACCATCATACGTACGACCTGTCCGGCTCTCACTCGGATCTAAATTTCAATATCAAACGAAGCCAAAGACTTCCGGGATTCCCGCTGGCGGAAACCGGAAAATGCGATGCTCCACAATGCGCATCAGCGTGAGCGGACTAAGCCGCGGAATAATCGAAAGATTCCGCAAGGGCTCACGCAGTCCCCCGCAGCGTAACGCGCGTGCCGATTCCCAGATAAGATGCTCAGCCATGTTTTCGGAGAATCTTTGCCACGCGGTCCGCTTCGTTCGCTTCGGCGCCCCGACAGCTCGCGGCAAGTTCATCCAACAATTTCGGAACTGCTGTACACTCAACGAAACCAGTCCCGCCGCCTGCGACGTGCCCTGTCCGGATACCGGCGTCGATCGCCGCCAAATGATCACGGGTGTTTCCAGGGCCATGATAGGATAAATCTCGGCGATACGCACCCACAAATCCCAATCGTCCGCTCCGGGAATACCGCCATCGAGCAAGCCAACACTGGACAGGCACGAACGGCGAAACACCGCGCTGCCGCAGGGAATAAAATTTCGACTCAGCAGTTGCCAGAATATGTCTCCTTGCGGGCAGGTCGCCGGGTCCGAATGACACCCGGGTTTGCCTTCCTGATCGCCCCAGATCGCCTGACCATAGATCAATCCGGCCTCCGGTTCTCGATCGAGAGCTTCGATCTGTGCGTCGAGAGAGCCAGGCAGGCGGGTATCGTCATCGTCAAGAAAGCTCAGGTATTCCCCATGGCTCGCAACTAATCCCACGTTGCGCGCTCCGGCCACGCGCTGGTTTCGGTCCACGCGCACATAGTTGATGCCCGAAAGATTCTTGCAAACACTGGCAGTCTCATCCGAAGAGGCATCGTCCACCACGACTATTTCGACATCACGGCCTGAGGCGCGCGCGCTCTCGACGGCGCTCGGCACAAGGTGGGGCCGGCTGTGCGTGGCAATGATGATGCTGGCCTTTGGGTTTGGATTCGTCATTAGACCCTTAGACATTGGCCTGATAGGCGGCGAGCGCAAAGAAACGTGGGATTAGAATGTTTCCTTCCTGATCAATTTTCGGACCCGCGATGTATCTACTCGACCCCAAGCCGCGCCAATAGACCTTTCAGGGGCAGTCCCTTATACGCGTCTGACATAGCGGGCGCAAGTATGTAGGCCGTAAAGCGTGAAAAATACTCTCACAAACAGCAGATATTCGCCACCCACAGGGCGCCGCACGGCCTTGAGGGGCTGCAACTACTTGGGTCCCGGCAGCAGGTCAGCTGGAGGATCGTCCGTCAGATAGCGTTCGACTATTTCCTGCATGACGACCTGGGGTTGTTCTAATTCAACCTGTCCTGGATCAAAGTAGAACTGCCGGCGGTAAACGGCCCGGCTGAAATATTGCGAGAGAAACTGCGAGAGCCTGCCGGAGAACGAATCGCAGAATGCCAGCAAGCGCGGTAGATGGTGGTCTCGATGATTTGAAACCCTCGTCGGAGGAGTGCCGTTCGGCTCCGTTTGGACAACAAACCCAGGATCGCGGAGCTGAAGATCTTCTACTTCTTCGACGAACGAGCCGCTAAGCCCCAGCATTCTACCGAGGTCACCGGTTGAGAAGGTGATCGTGGACGTGACGCAATCGGATTCCTGCAGGGGTTTCATTTCCGGAAAGTCATTCGCTAATTTCCTGACGATAGCTTGACAAGCCACCAGTGCGCCCATCGTGTTCCAGTGTGTGTCAGTCTTAAGGTAAACCCTGCGGGTTCGTTTCGCTTCAAGAAGCGGCGGCCTGAGATCAAGTATTTCAAGCTGCGAATTCTCTTTTAGGTAGGTGACTAGTTGATCCAACCTGGATTTCTGGTGGGAGGGGGTGCCGGCCGGCAGATATTCCGGATAAATGCTCTGCTTCTCAGGAGCGATAACGAACAGGTATCGAATTCCGCGTTGAGCAAGCCAGTCATGCCGAACTTCCAACGCTTGCTGCCAGCGGGCCAGTTGTTCGCTGGTGAAGAGCCTGTCAGATCCGGATTGGCTGAGCGATTGTTCGTAATTGGCATTGAAAAAGAGCCAGCCGTCTTTCCCGACGATTACTTGCGGAGAAACAGATTCGCCCAGCCACCTAACCTTAACCAGCGCTTGGACGCGAATTAGCGGTCTGCGGAAACCGAAATGGTCATTGAAGTACAAGCCAAATCCGCTGGGGAATTCGGCGAGCGCCCTTACGGTTAATGGCCAAGACGGCATCGGCGCCAAAGTGCGATACTCATCACTGGAAGTTGCCTGGCTTGGAAGTATCTCCATCGTTATGAGGGGAGACAATAAAGCCCCCAGGAACAATCCTATCAATAGCCACTCTTCGATTGCCTGAATTCTCTGATCTTTGCGCATCAATTATGAGTCAGAACCCGAAACAGAGTAGAGGATCGCATATCTCGTGGCAACAAATCAGCTTCGGGTAGTGTCCTGGCTTCCACCTTGATTTCATCCGGCCGCTCAAAATCTGAAATAGATGAACGGATTGTAAGTTCCCGCGGCCGAGAGGGCGACAGACGCAATAAAGATTGCCGCGAGGGCCGCGAGTCTTAGGAACCGCCCGGTTGTTTGTAGAATGACCACACGGGGATCTCTAAGTTCGGCGATGAGTTTTTCGGCCCAGTTTCGGGTTGCGCGAATAAACGGAGTTGACCCGAGCAGACCGATTACCAACGCCAGCAGAAGTTGATTATTCAGGTACGCGCGCAAGCCTGATTGAACTGTCGCGGACCGGGTGAGCCCCGTCATCACGCCAAGAAAAGACAGAGCCTGGGGAACTGTTTCGGCGCGGAAGAAAACCCATCCCACCATCACTACCAGGATCGCATAGACGTGCCGGATAACTCTGGCTCGCCGGGTCATCCATTTCAAGAGGCACGCTCGCTCGCAGATCAGGAACGTCCCGTGGAACAATCCCCAGATGATGAAGGTCCTGCTTGCTCCGTGCCACAGTCCGCAAAGAAAAAATACTATCAAGAGGTTTAGATAGAGCCGCCAGCGAGGCCCGCGCACGCCCAGCGGAAAAAACAGATAGTCCCGGAACCAGTTTGAGAGAGTGATATGCCAACGCCTCCAAAATTCTGTAATCGATTGCGAGATGTACGGGTAGTTAAAGTTTTCGGGGAAGTGAAAACCGAACATCCCGGCCAGCCCGATTGCCATATCTGAATAGCCCGAGAAATCGAAATAGATCTGGACTGTGTAACAAGTGACGCCCAACCACGCCACCGCTGGCGTCAATTGGTTGGACGGAGTCTTGAAGATCAAATCAGCCGTGACGGCCACACAATTGGCAATGAGCATCTTCTTCCCTAACCCGATGACGAATCTGCGGACGCCTTCGGCAAACCCAGCGCGGCTAAAGTGGCGCATGGCGATTTCGGCGGCGATTTCGCCGTATCGTACTATCGGCCCGGCGATCAGGTGCGGAAACAGAGTCAGATACAAAGCAAAGCTTACCGGCCGTTTCTGCGCATTTATCTGGCGGCGATAGACGTCAATCACATACGACAGACCCATAAAAGTAAAAAATGAAATGCCGATGGGAAGATGTATGAAAGGCGCTGGCACGGCCTGACCAAATCGCCTGAGAACAACCTGGTTAAAATTGGCCGCGAGAAAATGAGTGTATTTGAAGACGACCAGGAGAAGAACGTTGCCGGCGATGGTGATCGAGAAAACCAGTTTACGGTAGCGAATCTTTTGAAAATGCTCAACGCCAAGGCCACCGAAATAGTTGATCAGGACTGAGCTAACCAGAACCAGAAAATACGAACCTTCACCCCAGGCGTAAAATACGAGGCTCGCTCCCAGCAGAAAGGCGTTTTTGGCAAACTTTGGCGAAAGAAAGTAGAGTCCCAGGACCACCGGAAGAAATAAGAACAGAAATAGTGGTTCGGTGAACAACATCGGGTTGGACATCTTCGATAGTTGCCTCTGAGCTGAAGTTGTAACCGTCGAGTCCCAGCGATAAGCCCTACTGCTCTAATCCGATGGCGACTATGCTGAGGCCACCCCACGACCCTAAGCGAAGATGCAAAACCCTAACACATAATGCTTCAGATTAGCACTTGGATCATTTATCATTAACACGCTCATAAAACCCCTAAACGGACGATCGTCTTGCGTTCTGTCTTCGGGGTTTGAATTTGTGTTGCTGTCAAAGTCGTCGGCGACTCCTGGGTGCTAATTATTGGTAGACATTTGCCTGGGAGGATTGTTAAGAAATTGACTGATATGCTCTTGCCAAAAGAAGCTCACGATTTCTTAAACGAGAATGCGCGGAGGCTGGGCGTACCCGCTCTGCAACCGACTGAGGATCTCTTTGCGTTGGGAGTGCTGGACAGTTTTGCGTTGGTCGATTTCATCGGCGTGCTCGAGCAAGCCTGTAACATAAGAGTTCCGGATTCAGATGTGAGCGTCCCGAACTTTCAGACCCTTGAGACGATTGAAGGTTATCTCGAAAAACATAGGGGGTAATCTCTTTGACAGCATTCATAATTGGATCGAGCTCTTTTGTGCCCGAGCGTGTCGTAACCAATGACGAGTTGGCCCCGAAGTTGGGACTTACCTCCGAGCAGATTCTTAGATCGTCGGGAATACTGCGTCGTCGTTGGGTCGAGCCAGGGACCGCCACCAGCTCGTTGGCGTCCGCGGCGCTGCGGCTGGCCCTGGACGATGCAGGTCTTGATTCAGGAAACATCGATTACCTGATCTTTGGTACGATGACTCCGGATCGTTTCATTCCCGGGTCTGCGTCAGCGGTACAAAAAAAGGCGGGCCTGCGCCACATCCCCTGCGTCGATATTCGGGCTACCTGCTGTAATGCACTTTATGGCCTGCAATTGGCCGCCGCCCTGGTCAAAAGCAGAACGGCGAAACGTGTTGCCGTTTGTCTGGCTGACGTTCAATCCGTGTGGCTTGATCTCTCGCCGGCTGCCGCCAACATTTCAATGTTGTTTGGAGATGGTGCTTCAGCGCTGATAGTCGGGGGCGAAGAAAGAGAATCTTCCGTGGAGATTGTCGACGTGTTGCTGGCCACCGATGGAGCTTATGTGGATGATCTCGGCCTGCGATCGCCGGGCACTGAGTTTGGCGCCGGTGTCGCGCGTGACCTCACGCCGGAACAGTGCCGGCCGCATATGAAGGGACAATCGGTTATCCTTCAGGCTTCACGGCGGATTGCGTCTGCCTGTCGAGAACTGCTGCAGCGCAACAACCTGGGAATAGAACAGGTACGCTGGATCGTTCCGCATCAGGCGAACTCTAACCTCCTCGCTCAGGTGGCCAGAGCGTTGAATTTTCCCGTTGAAACTGGAGGGGTTATTTCGATCCTCGAAAATTTCGGCAACACGTCATCAGCTTCGATGGGCATGGCGCTTGACAACTTGCGCCGTTCACAGCGTCTGCAACCGGGAGACTATCTCTTGTTGCCTGGCTTCGGAGCCGGTTTCACGTGGGGGGCCGGCTTGTGTCGATCATTGGTTTAGTCGTTGTCCATTTCAAGGCCGGCGGCGACCGGAAAAGACTGTGAAGTCAATATTCGCACCAAAGGAGTCCCGGTTATTCAAGTACCTTTCGTTGATTTGAAAGCTCAATATGCCGGCATCAAGCCTGAGATCGACGCCGCTATTCAACGCGTCGTTGACGGCGCCGGCTTTATTCTGGGTGAGGAAGTTTCGAACTTTGAACAGGCTCTCGCCGCTACCGTTGGCAGCAGGGACGCCGTTGGAGTTTCTTCCGGCACCGGGGCGTTGCTGCTCGCTTTACTGGCGGTTGGAGTTAAGCCGGGCGACGAAGTGATAACCACCGCCCATACTTTTATCGCAACTGCCGAAGCCGTTTCGCGAATTGGGGCGCGTCCGGTCTTTGTAGATATCGATCCCCGCACCTACAACATAGATCCAAATCAAGTTGAAAGTGCGATTACGGAACGCACGAAAGTAATCTTGCCCGTCCATCTTTATGGCCAGCCGGCCGAACTGAAACCGCTGCGAGACATTGCCAACCGTCACAGACTCGTATTGATCGAGGATGCCGCGCAAGCGATTGCCGCGGAGTACGATGGCCAGCGTTGCGGCAGCATCGGCGATCTCGCTTGCTTTAGTTTTTATCCGAGCAAGAATCTCGGGGCATACGGTGATGCCGGAGCGGTCACCGGCAACGACGAGACACTATTGGCCAAAGTGAGAAAATTGCGAGACCACGGCCGCATTTCGAAGTATGAGCACGATGAACTCGGCTTCGGTCAGCGAATCGATGCCATCCAGGCGGCGATTCTGGGGGCGAAGCTGCCTCATCTGGAAGCGTGGACCGAGGCCCGACGCTCACACGCTCGTCTCTATAACGAAGTGCTGTCCGGCGCCGATGTCGAGACACCTTTTGAATCTCGAAATGTCCGCCACGTCTATCATCTCTATGTAATTCGGACAGCACGCCGCGACGCCCTGCTGCAGCACCTCAAAGAGAAAGGAATCGACGCGGGCATACACTATCCAATACCGGTCCACCGTCAGCCCGTTTACCTGAAGCTTGGCTATGGAGAAGTTTCGCTGCCGGCCACGGAACAGGCCGCCGGAGAGATCCTTTCGCTGCCGATGTACCCTGAACTCCGCGGGGAGCAGATCGAATATGTGGCTCAGGCGGTGAGCGAGGGAGCGCATTAGGTGCATCGCGACCTGATTACCCCTGATGATCTCGAGGCGTCACGAACAGTCGTTGCGCTAGCTTCTTATAGGCGCTGGGGCGCGTTGCGCGTAAAGGACTAAGTCGAAGAGCGCTCAGAATATTCTCGCAAACGGCTCGATATTCGCCACGTGTTACGTGCCTCAGGGCGCTCCAAAGCAAAGTGTCCGCACAGCGGTTAATGGCTCGCCGGCGAATTTCGCGACGCTTGCTCGCGGTGGCGCTCCTGGCCCTCGGTAGTTCGAAAAGTGTTAACTGATGGCGGGCGGCCCTTAGCAGTTGCGTGGCTTGAGATGAAGAGCCTTGCGCAGAGGATGGAGTTGGTTGGCGGTACACTCCGATTGGTTGATCGATAACGAGCACAGGATAAATTTCCGCGATGCGGACGAAAAGATCCCAATCGTCAATGCCGCCGAGACGGGGATTAAGCAAACCTACCCGCAGGAGACATTCTTTGCGAATCAGAGTGGACAGCGGCATTACCGGGAAGTCCAGTTCCAGGAGTTCCCAAAAAACGTCCCCGGAACTTTGACTGGGAAGAAAGGTCTCACCAGTGGTCCGATAATCCTGATTGGCCATGACCATCGCGCCACAGACGAACCCGGCTTGCGGATTTGCGTCTAACGCTTCGACCTGAAGGTCAAGCGAGCCCGGCAACCGCAGGTCATCGTCATCCAGAAAGGCCACGTACTGGCCCGTGCTTTCCAGAATTCCAACATTACGCGCGCCGGCCACGCCCTGATTTCTTTCCAAACGAATGTATTTGATACCTGTCAGACTCTGACAGACGGAAGCAGTGCCGTCGGTGGAAGCATCATCAACCACGATGATCTCTACATCCGAGCCTGCCTGACGCGCGCTCTCAACCGCCTGGGGCAGCAGATGCGGACGACTGTGGGTTGGGATAATGACACTGACGGTCGGCAAACCGCTTTTGAGTTCCACTTAATAGAAGATATCCGGGACCGAGCGTTGCGGCAAGGGAACTAGCCTGCTCCCAGCGGAGTTGGCACCGTCAAGCCCTTGTCGTCCGAGTTCGTTCCGATGGTTGGGGTCTGGAAATTCTTGTTTGGGGGACTTTCAGCGCCGTATTGTGCGAGCGTCGCGTGCATGTCGGCTCCCTCAGTAAGCCGGCCCCCGTTAACCACAAAAACACGGTTGCAGAGTTGTTTGATAGCCTGCAGGTTGTGACTGACAAAAAAGACAGTTCGCCCTTCGCTGTGCACCTGTCTCATTTTCTCATAACACTTCTTCTGAAAACTCGCATCCCCTACCGCCAGCACTTCATCCAGGATCAATACGTCCGGTTCGAGATGAACCGCCACGGCAAACGCCAGTCGCAGGTACATCCCCGACGAGTAGAATTTCACCGGGATGTCGAGGAACCGTTCAACTTCGGAGAAGTCCACGATCTCGTCAAACTTGTGCGTTGTCTCGGCGCGTTTCATTCCTAAGATCGCCGCATTGAGAAAGATGTTTTCGCGGCCCGTCAAATCAGGATGAAAACCCGTCCCGATTTCCAACAGACTCCCGACGCGACCATAGATATCGACTTCGCCTTCGGAAGGCTTGGTGATTCGCGAAAGGATTTTAAGCAAGGTTGACTTGCCGGCGCCGTTGGGCCCGATGATGCCGACAATCTCTCCGGGCGCGACCTCGAAGTTGACGTCGCGCAGCGCCCATAGTGTGTCAGTCTTCGAACCGTTGCTATCGGAAACGCGCGCCCACGGCCACTTGAGAGAGCCCATCAGCGCCTCGCGCAAGGTGGGATGAGTGTTTCGTGACTTGCGCAGTTGATAGCGCTTGCTCAAATTTCTGACTTGGACAATGGTCTGCATCTCTTCTCTAGATCACGTCTGCGAATTCGTCTTCCATCCGCCGAAAGACATGCGCGGAATAAATCAGCAGCGTCAGGGTAATAAGGGCAGAGATCATCAGGCCGCTGCGATTGAAAGGAAGTCCAAAGAGACACGCGCGAAAGTTCTCGATAATACCGGCCAGCGGATTTAACTCATAAACTATTTTCCACCGTGGCGGCACCAGAATCGACGGGTAAACAATGGGCGAGACAAACATCCAAAGCTGGAGCATCACGGGTATCATGGTTCCTACGTCGCGATACTTCACATTGATAGACGATAACAACAACCCGATCGTGATAGCCAGGATCGTTAGATGGGCAACCAGCAGGGGCAAAACCAGGAGAGCCCAGGTCGGATGAATGTGGTAATAGACCAGCAACCCGGCAAGGATGACAAAGGCAATCAAGAAATCTGAGAGCCTGACGGCGACCATGGCGGCGGGAATCAGTACCCGCGGAAAATAAACCTTGGTGATCATCGATGCGCTCGCCACCAGGCTGAAGCTGCTGCTGGCGACCGCGTTGGAAAAAAAGGTCCACGGCAAAAGTGCCGCGTAAAGAAAAACTGGATAAGGCATGCCCGGCGTTGGGACGCGAACAAGCATTCCCAGAAATACCATAAAGATCAGAGTCATGAGCAGCGGCTGCAGAATGACCCACAACGCGCCCAGCAACGTTTGCTTGTAGCGCACCTTAACGTCGCGCCACACGAGAAAGAAGAACAGCTCCCTGTGCGCCCACACGTCACGCAAATCAATGAAAGACCAGGGCCGGCTCGGTCTGATCTTGATCAGCGGTTCTTTCGGCAGGATCGATGAAGAATAAGAGCTCTCGGGCAACATTGGTGTCCTGTTCGGCAAACGTGCTGCGCTGACACCCGGGTTCTCGATGCTCATATCGTTACGTTAGTTCTACTGGCAGGGAATGCCCGACAGGTTATTTGATCAGACCGCATTGAAATAGCAGAGGCCAGCCATGACTCCCAAACCTAATTTGACGGCCGAAGAAACCGGGTTAGTTTATCCGGCGGCAAAACTGGGCGTCAAGGAGTGGCGAGCTAGTCTTGCGGACGCTTCGGCGTCGGCTTTGGCGCGGCTTCGAGACGCGTTATCTCGCTGACAGCCAAAGTGTATTCGCGAGACGGTTTTGTGCTGTTCTCTTTGACCCACCGGAGATGTGCTAACGCCAATTCGCGCTGACCCAACAATGACGCATCCATTCCGACGTAGACGCGCGCACGCACTTCGGTTTTCTTATCCTTGTCGACTGCCAGGTTGAGTAGCTCTGGTGCGGCCATTTCATGTCGCAAATACCTCATTAACAAATAAGGCCAATCGGACGTGTCGAAGTCCAGCGCGTGCGCATCAATGAAGGCCTTAGCCTCACCGTTCTTGCGGGCTTGTCTGAGACCGAAATAGCCGACGATTACCATGTATAGCCGGAATTGGCCACTCTCGTCCGCCCGCGTGAGCCGCAGATAATCAACGGCATCAGCATAAGCAGAATCGCCTTTTGCCTGGTACAAATAATTCCAGGCACGATCATAGTACGCCGGAGCCAGCTTGGGACTGATTGCAATTGCCTTGGTGAACTCTGAAATCGCTGCCTCGAGTTCGCCCTTGTTGCTGCGCGCGATGCCGCGCGAGCGATAGGCATCCGCATAATTGGGATTCAGCGCGAGAGCTTTGTCGAAGTCGGCCATCGCCCCATCGAGATCGTCCTGCTGGACGCGGACGTCACCGCGCCCCCGGTAGGCCTCAGCATAGTTAGCATCCAGAATAATGGCTCCATTGAAGTCGGCAATAGCTCCTTCTAAGTCATTGCCGGCGTGACGAGCAAGGCCGCGACCACTGTAAGCGTCCGCTTTGGGATCGAGATCAATGGCTTTGTCGTAGTCGGCAATCGCGCCGTCATAGTCGGCTCTGGAGAACCGAGCGCGGCCACGGTTAGCATAGGCTGGGGCACTTTCGGGATCGAGCTCAATCGCCTTGTTAAGGTCAGCCATTGCCCCATCGTAATCGCCTTTCTGGTAGCGAGCATGGCCGCGATCATTGTAGGTCCTGCCAAACGCCGGATTGAGATCGATGGCCTTGTTATAGTCAGCGATCGCTCCGTCATAATCACCCTTGGACTCGCGAGCGTTGCCGCGAACCATGTAGGACGGCCAAAATCCCGGATCGAGAGCAATGGACTTATCGAAATCGGCTAGGGCTCCGTCGTAATCGCGATGGTTGTAGCGAATGAGGCCGCGGGCGTTATAGTCGACGGCAGACTGCGGAGTCGTCTCCTGCGCCATCGCGGCATTCACGACCACGAACAGCAAGACTAATAAGCAACAGAAACGACGCACAACTTTAGTCCTTCAATCAAAAAGGTGCTTGCCTTAATTCTGGTTATTGTACTTCATGCGCGCTCTCAACGCGTTCGGAACCGGTAGAGGAAAATCGTGGGTTGGAATACGCGGGCTCTACATCGCGGCATGAGGACGGACCCCACGTTCCGCGCACGCTACATATCTCGGGGGCCGCTCCTTTCCGAAACGGCCCACCGAGGTTTAGCAGCTGCTCTTCAGACGCTAACCCGTCGCTCTAATTTCTGGCGGCTTCAAGAAATCAATGCAGGGTGCCAAAACCGCTAGTGTAGGTTCCGACTTGCGTACAAGGGCAGCCAGTCCCAGTCCCTGACACTTGAGTTCCGTTCTGCGTCACGTTGGCGTACCAGGACGTGTTGGCCGGCCCGAGGACCCAGACATTAAACAGCGGGCCGGCGCCGGGACTGACCACCGAAAACGCGGTCCCATTGAAAGTGATGGATCCGTAGGCTACGGTAAGAAGCGCCGTAGCTACACTAGCGGGGTTACTCTGGTCCGCGCCCGCACCACTAACGCTTGCCCCAACGGTATTACCCGTGATTATGCAATTATAGAGATCCGCCTTTGAATTTACGAGGCTGATTCCGGTAGCCAACTGCGTGAACTTACAGTCGTGAACCTCCAGCTTGCCGCTGTTGTGCTGAACGCCAGTGGTGCCCGCAGCATTTGCCCCGTTGAAGTTTATGTTGCGCAAGACTACCAGATCGGTCGCGCCGGCGCTGATGGTAAAGCCAGCCGTGCCCGTCGCCGCGACGACGAAAGCCGTCGCGCCAGGAACCGCCGCGATCGTGATCGCCTTATTGATGGTAAGCGGGCCGTACCCGGCTGTGTCGAGCACAATCAGTTCGCCCCCGGCAGTAACCGCACCAATCGCCACCGCGAACGTCTTGCAGGGAGTGGCTTGAACGCAATTTGCGCCAATGTTGCCATCGCTGCCGGTGCTCGAGACAAACGCCCGCAGCACAGTCGCCTGCGCTGCCGCCGCAAAAGTCATAATCAACAGAGACACTGCCAGAGTGGTCAGGGTCCATTTCATCTTCTTCATCTTCATTTCTCCTTAAAAAATCTAGAGTCGCGCAGGCACTTTGTGCCGGCGCCGAGTTCGCGGTCAGACTAACGGCTAGAGGGAAAGCATATTAATCGCAGGACCCATGACCCGTCAACGTAATGAACCGGGCGCGAGAAACAATGCGCAACTCTCTGCCGGCCGCTCCACTTCAGGAAGCGGCCGGCAAACAGAAGATCGGAAGGGCCAGATCTTGATTCCCGAGCGTCCGCCTATCTTACGTTCTGGAGGTTGTTGAAAAATCCTACCTGAGCACAAGGGCAGCCTGCTCCGCTCCCGTTGAAAAGAGTGGTGTTACCCACCACGCTGGTGGTCATACCGTTATTTGGCGCTTGAACGTAGATATTAAAGACCGGGTTCGTGCCGGGATTGATGATCACAAATACAGTGCCATTGAATGTGATGCT
The DNA here is from genome assembly GCA_003168335.1 of Blastocatellia bacterium. Lineage (GTDB taxonomy): Bacteria > Acidobacteriota > Blastocatellia > Pyrinomonadales > Pyrinomonadaceae > UBA11740. The sequence continues at coordinate 663,637 of PMSM01000006.1, forward strand.
GCCGCCACTAATTGTAAGAAGCGCTGCCGCCGCCGGACCGCCCTGGGTGTCGGTGCCTGTCCCACTGACGCTGACTGCATTGGTATTTCCCGTTAGTATGCAGTTATAGAGGTCCGCCTTGGAATTTACCAGGGTGATTCCGGTAGTCAACTGCGAGAACTTACAGTCGTAGACCTCCAGCTTGCCACTGTTGTGCTGAACGCCGGTGGTGCTCGCAGCATTTGCCCCGTTGAAGTTTATGTTGCGCAAGACGACCAGGTCGGTCGCGCCGGCGCCGATGGTGAAGCCAGCCGTGCCCGTCGCGGCAACGACGAAAGCCGTCGCGCCAGGAACCGCCGCGATCGTGATCGCCTTATTGACGACAAGCGGACCGTACCCGCTCGTGTCGAGCACGATCAACTCGCCACCCGCAGTAACCGCACCAATTGCCACCGCGAACGTCTTGCAGGGAGTGGCCTGAACGCAATTTGCGCCAATGTTGCCATCGCTGCCGGTGCTCGAGACAAACGCCCGCAGCACAGTCGCCTGCGCTGCCGCCGCAAAAGTCATAATCAACAGAGACACTGCCAGAGTGGTCAGGGTCCATTTCATCTTCTTCATCTTCATTTCTCCTTAAAAGAATTTAGAGTCGCGCACGTGCCGGCTCGGAGTTCGCGGTCATGCTAACGGCTAGAGGGAAAGCATATTAATCACAGGAGGCATCGCTCGTCAATTTAATAGATCAGATGGGTGAGCTCAGTTAGTAGGAGCACTACCCTTCAGACTAATAATGGATCGAAGAAGAATTTGCGAAAATTACCTGGAGGGCACAATCCTAAAGGGAGGCTCCGCCGTCCGCCCCAGGAAGAGCGAGCGACGGAGCAGACCCAAACAACTCAAACTGCGAACGGACCGGTCTAATGCAGTCCGGTGCTCATTGTGTAGATCCCTGGGGCTGCCAGACAAGTGCCCGTGACGAAAGTACAAGTAGAATTAGACGTATTCCCCGCGAGGTTAAGGGTAGCGCCCCCAGTGGAGAAGACGAAGATATTGAAAAGGGGATTCATGTTTCCGTTAACGCCAGGATTATTCTGCTGGGTCCCTATGGTATTGAAGGTGATGTTCCCTCTATTGATGCGCACCTGCGCTACTGCCACTGTGGCATCTGGCAGAGTGCCTTGACCAGTGGAATTCACTCCCGTACCACAGCCGTGTATATCGCAATCAATGAGGTCCATTTTCGCGACGCAATCCACGCCAATAGTCAATTGCTGAAAGGTGCAGTTTTCGACAATTAGCAGGCCCGAGTTATGCCTAAGTCCGGTGGTGTTCGCGGCATTTGCCCCATTGAAGTTAATATTGCGCAGCTTAACCATGTCGGTGGGACCGGCGCTGATGGAGAAGCCGATACTGCCCGTCGCCGCGACCACGAAAGCCGTCGCGCCAGGAACCGCAGCGATCGTGATCGCCTTATTGAGATTAAGCGGGCCGTAGCCGGCTGTGTCGAGCGCGATCAATTCGCCCCCGGGAGTAACCGCACCAATCGCCACCGCGAACGTCTTGCACGGAGTGGCTTGAACGCAATTCGCGCCAAGGTTGCTATCACTGCCGGTGCTTGAAACAAACGCCCGCAACACAGTCGCCTGGGTTGCCACGGCGGAAACCATAATCAACAGAGTTGCCGTCAGGGCAATCTGTGTACATTTCATCTTCTTCATCTTCTTCATCTTCAATTCTCCTATAGAAAAATTTAGAGTGGCGCAGCACTTTGTGCCGGCACCGCGGTCAGACTAACGGCTAGAGGGAGAGCATACTAATTGCAGGACCCACGACCCGTCAACATAATGAACCAGGCGCGAGAACAAGGCACAACTCTCTGCCGGCCGCCCGTGTAGAGCGGCCGACATGAAGCAGCCGGCAGAAAAGCCCAGGAGATGAAAGACAGTAGTGCTCCGTTAGTGGGGGCACTTGAGACTAATAATGGATCGAAGAAGAATTTGCCAAAACTACCTGGAGGGCACGATCCTAAAGGGAAGCTCCGCCGGCCGCTCAGAAAAAGCGGGCGACGGAGCACAGACCCAAACAACTCAAACTGCGAACGACCGGTCTAATGCAGTCCGGAGCTCATTGTGTAGATCCCTGGTCCTGCCTGACAATTCGAGCCCGTGCAAGCAGAAGCAGTTGTATTCCCCGCGAGGTTAAGGGTAGCGCCCCCAGTGGAGAAGACGAAGATATTGAAAAGGGGATTCATGTTTCCGTTAAGGCCGGCATTATTCTGCTGGGTCCCCACGTTATTGAAGGTGATGTTCCCTCTATTGACGCGCACCTGCGCTACCGCCACTGTGGCATCTGGTAGAGTGCCTTGACCAGTGGATTGAACTCCCGTGCCGCAGCCGTGTATGTCGCAATCAATGAGGTCCATTTTTGCGACGCAATCCACGCCAATAGTCAATTGCTGAAAGGTGCAGTTTTCGACAATTAGCAGGCCTGAGTTATGCCTAAGTCCGGTGGTGCCCGCAGCATTTGCCCCATTGAAGTTAATATTGCGCAGCTTAACCATGTCAGTCGCGCCGGCGCTAACGGCGAAGCCGATAGTGCCCGTCGCCGCGACCACGAAAGCCGTCACGCCAGGAACCGCAGCGATCGTGATCGCCTTATTGATGACAAGCGGGCCGTACCCGGCTGTGTCGAGCACAATCAGTTCGCCCCCGGGAGTAACCGCGCCAATCGCCACTGCGAACGTCTTGCAGGGAGTGGCTTGAACGCAATTTGCGCCAATGTTGCCATCGCTGCCGGTGCTCGAGACAAACGCCCGCAGCACAGTCGCCTGCGCTGCCGCCGCAAAAGTCATAATCAACAGTGACACTGCCAGAGTGATCACTGTCCATTTCATCTTCTTCATCTTCAATTCTCCTTTGAATGGATTTCGGGCTGAACCTGATCCGTCGGAATCAAGCAAAAAGTGTTCGCTGGATGGCGTACTCTACACCAGGTTGGCAGGTAAATGCCAAGCTCACACGCCTCGTTTCTCAACTTCGTGTCTTTCACGCCCGTCGCGGTCAGCGTGTCTCTCCGCTCGTGTTAGCCAGCAGGCCTCTGCATACGCGATGGTTCAGCGCCATTTCGTATGCACTCTGGCGAAGCCTGCTCGGGCAAATGGGCAAGGGGTCTGTTGACGTTTGGGTTTTCGACGATCAGATCAATCGCTGATCCGAAACGAGTCCGTTACGAACTTCAAACCGAGGGCTTCCGGCACCGAGACTTCTTCTGCCCTATCCTCGACGGTGGAATCGAGGTGTCTGGCCGGAATGTATGCGTCTTTTGCTACTTTGGTATAATGCCCCGATGATTCGGAGCCATGTGGTTATTAGCGGCACGGGGCGGGCGGGAACTACGTTCTTAATCCAGCTCCTCACCCACCTCGGGCTGGATACGGGTTTTGACGTCAATACCCTCGAGCTGTTTCCGATCGCCCGCGCCGGCCTTGAAATGGATATTCGCGCGCCCAATGCGCCCTATATCATCAAGAACCCTCATATCTGCTTTTTGGCCGAAGAAGTGCTGGCATCATCGGTGCGGATTGAGCATGCCATTATCCCGGTCCGCCAGTTCGAGGCCGCAGCCGCGAGCCGCATCCACGTTCAAAAGCTGGCCACGGGAAATGTGAATGGAAAGGATCGGGTACCGGGCGGCCTCTGGATCACAGACAAGGCTGACGAACAGGTGGGCGTGCTTCGCTTGCAGTTCACGCAACTGATTGAGGTACTTGTCCGCCACGACATTCCGATAACTTTCTTAGCGTATCCGCGGCTTGTTCGCGATCCTGATTATCTATATGGAAAGCTCAAATTTCTATTGGGCGATATCGGTCTGGCGACCTTTCAAGAAGCGTTCAATGGACTTGTTCGGCCAGAGTGGATACACCAGTTCAACGGGGACGACCGATAGGGCGGCTCGAATAACGAAGCGGCGTGGCCGCTCAAACACCATCAAGCAATATTTTATCCTTAGACCCCAATTCGTTTACTCTTTCAATTTTACAGATAGCTCGATCATCTTCTGATTTCGCGGGTGGTTCCAATCGTCTATGAGCCTGGCCGATAGACCGGAAATCTCAGCCAGCCATTCGATTTCGCGAAATGAATAGTGAAAAGGGTCGGTGTCGAAGTTTGTGACGGTTCCTCCGGGTTGATGTTTGATGGTCGCAATGTGCCCCGGAAATGGCGCCAGGAAGAAGGTAGAAAAAAATGTGCCGTCAGACTTTAGGGCCTTACGAGTTTGCACAAAGCACCGGACAATGAGGTTCATATCTAAATGCGTGAAGACTGATTGAGCGATTGCAAAGTCGAAGGATATTCCGAAGCGATCAAACTCGAATTTGTCATTTACTAATAGATGCGGCTGTTTGCTTGTTAGGCCTTTCTGCTCAAGTTCGTGCTTCCCAGCCTCAACCAGGGATGCATTTATATCGACTCCGTAGTAATTGCCTGAATCGAGATACTCGATAATGGGAATCCCACATCTAAGTGCGCCACATCCAATGTCCAGTAGTCTATGGTGAGGCAATAGCCCGCTCTGTCGCAAGAACTCAAACTGCAGAGCTCCGATCTCGTGCCACAAGCCGCCCACGAAAGTCCTGTGTTCGCCCGCTGCTATTTCTTCCGGCGTCAGCTGGCGTTCGTAGAAATCATTAATAGCTTTCATAAGTCTGCGTCGTACGAAGATGTGATTTTGCAGCTTCGCAGAATTCCATCTCCAAATCACATGATCCCCCGCTCCTTAAGCCGGGATTGAACAAGATCCCAATCGTTGGGAATGACATTGAGCGCTGAGTAGAGAATGAATTCAACTGCCGAGAACGACGTGTGAGTGAATCTCGCCACCGCCTGATCGTAATTGTCTCTGAGCACGCGCGATGTTGGATCGAGTCCGATCACGACGGTCAGGCCGCTCGGCGGGGTCGCGATGGTAAAGATATCCAGGTCGGGCCGGTAGTGTTTAAGACAGAGCACTGTCTTCCAAACATCACCCGTGTAGAATTTCCTTTGACGATCAGGCCTCTGGGTGGGCTCATCCAATGGGACTGTGTCGTGGATCAGGACGACCGAGCGAGGACCACAGACAGCCTCGATGTTCATAAAATCTTTGAGTGACTGTTGAAAGACATGAAGTCCGTCGATGAAAGCCAACGCCAAAGGCCGAGCGTTCAGCAACGGCGCCAACCTGCGCTCGCTAAAAAATACATCGCTGGTCTCACAGAAAATGTGGGTTTCAGCCTTGAGCGGCGCGTTGATTGTCGGCTCGGGGTCCACGCCCACGGCCAGGGTCGGCGGCCGCGCATAGGCAAGTGATTGGCCGCGGGCGATTCCGATCTCGAGATAGGTTTCGGGCTCGAGCGCGCCATGCAGGCGCTCAAGCCAAACCAGATAGTGATCTCCGGGCATGCTCAGTTTGGAAAGCCCCAGGTGAGCTTGCACCAGGTCGTCATCAAAGTTGAGCGCCGCTCGATATTCCGAGGCCGATTCATTCCCCTTGCCGAGCACCCGGTATGCTTCTCCGAGGGCGAGGTGAAACTCGGCTCGTCGATCATCGGGGGGCATCCTGGTCCGCAGCCAGGGACCGGCGTGAGCCAGTAATCTCTGGGGCTCAATTTCATCGGGAGCGTAATGACGAGCAAGGCGGGCGACCGCGGCTGATGCTTCAAATCGCCCGGCCCGGAACTCTGCGTGTGCCAGATCGACGAGGGCAGCGATGCCGGGATCCGCGGGCCGATCAATGGGCGCGATGGACCACAGACTACGATCGAATGAACTTCCGAGAGGCCCGCTATTCTCACGCGGGATCGGATCCAGTGCCGCCCGCACCAGGTGGGCAAGTGCCGGGCGAGGCAGAGTGCCGACATAAGTCGGCCTGTCTTGCGTAGGGAAGGCCCATGGCCGCCCCCGGATAGTTTCGTATTGCCGGCCCCAGCGCCGAAGTGTGTCGGGGAAAAGATCAATGTCGGAAGCGGTAGCTATGCCGCCGTGAATTTGATGAAAACTGCCTTCGCCCAGCAGCACCACAAGTTCAGCATTTGGCAGCTCGAGCGCGCGGCGATAAATATCGAGATTGACGAGACCGCCACCGGGCAGATCAAAACGCTCGTCAACGCCCTCAAGCATCTCCCACAACTCGCGCCGGAGAAATAGAGCATTCGACTCCGCGATCGGAAGCAACCATCCGTTGATCGAAGAGTTGGCTACTGTTCCGATCTCGAAAAGACGATAACCGTCGGCCGGCCAATCGATCGATTTGAGCAAGGCGTCTTCACGTCTCTTATCGTAACCACTTTCCTGAGCCCACCTTTGATCGTCGAGCCCGAGAAACCAGCCGATTGAGGCCACGACCGCGCGGTCATAGAGGCGGGCTCCGTGAAGCGCGAAATGTAGCAGGCCCGGCGTCACCATGCGCGCGCCATCGATCATCACACCGATGATTTCACCACGGGCCTCGGCGATTCCTCGATTGACGGCCAGCGCGGGCGATGGTGGGGCGGGGTCGATACGGATCAAGCGGAAGTTGCCGGAGCGACCCTCGATCATCCCGGGATCGAACGGAGGATCCGAGCCGTTGTCGACGACGATTACTTCATAGTCGCCAGGATCAATATGGCGCTGGTAAGCGGCTGAGAGTGAGTGCAGCGTCCGGGGTGCCTCGCGCGGCATGTTGTAGACGACCACGACCACCGACAGCTTCGGCTTGCGTTCGAATCTCTCAACCAATCGTATTGATTTCCTTGTAGCTTGATACCGATGGCTTAGTTCGGACGCCGGAATAATAGCATACGAACTTGGCGTTCTCTTGAAGCGCCAGCGGTCTCGTACGCGCCACCTGCAGATCACGTCGCCGGACCCTTCAAGAACAAAAAACCACCCCTGCCGCCTACTCGTTGATGTGACGAGATGGCCGGCAGGGGCAAATTTCTAACTAACCGGTTTCCTTTGGGTCTACTCGGTCTGACCTGTGCCCGTGCTCGGGAACGCGACTCCTCCGGTTTGGTTGTTTCCGTACGAGGACACCAGTCCGCCGCCCGTGGCGACCGCCAGTCCCGCGTTATTCGCCTGATTATTCAGCGCCGTGGTGTTCGAGACGCGGATGATCGAGCTGGCTGTGGTCGCCGAGAAACCAACGACGTTGTTCGACACCAGGCAGTGGTCACAATTGACATCCGTCGTGCCGCCCGCGGTCTGTTGCGCGGAGATGCCGGCGGTGGTGTTCTGGCTGAACACTGAGTTATAGATGGTGGCCCTCACGTTGCTCCCGGCAAAAAACCCGGTCGCGTTCTTCTGCATGCGTGAGTTGTTTATGTGCACGTTGATTTGAGTCGCGCCACTGCTGGGATTGACGCTGATGGCGCTCCCGGTGCAGTTCTGAATCGTCGTGTTGTTGATTTCCAGTTGGCCGCCGCCGGCGCGGCTGTCGTCAATCCCGTTCCCGGGCGCTCCGTTCTGACCCGAAATGAAGCAATTTTCGACGAAGACGGTGGTGGCAGCGATTATGTTAACACCTCTGAGTCCGGTGCCCGCGCCTTGAATGGAGAGCCCACGCAAGGTCACTGCTTTGCGCACATCGGCGGGATCGGTAATGTTGATGGTGACACCGTTAGTTACCGAGTTAAGGATGCTGCCCAGACCTGTCATGCTGCCTTCGAGAGTGATTGACTTGACGATGGTCACGGCGCCGAATCCACCTGGATCGAGACAGTCGATCTCGCCGTCCTTGGCCGTCTTTGAGATGGCGCCGGCAAAGGTCTTGCAGGGCGCGGTGCGGCTGCACGGATTGACGTCGTCGCCAACGCCGGATACCCAGGTGCGCGTTGCCTGTGCCTGGGCCAGCGACGCAAAGCCAAGGGTGAAAACTAGAACTACTAATGCGTTAATAGTGAACCGAAACTTGTTCATTTGGAGTCTCCTTCTTCTGCTCTAAGTGATAAGTTAACGGGATGGCCACCAGTAGAACACGGATCCGTTCCGCCCACTGTTTGCGCTCAATTCCCTTATTTCCTGAGGGCCGCACTTTGTAAGACCGACCCTGGTTCTCTCTTGAACGCTGGCATAATAGCACAGGACATCCAGCGTCATCTGGAACGCTGAAGCGTGTCCTCCCCGGGCGGGGCGGTCTACCTCCGCTCCGAATGACGAAAAAAGCCCCTGCCGACCTACTCGCGAAAATGACGAGATGATCGGCAGGGACAAATTTCTAACTAACCGGTTTCCTTTGGGTCTACTCGGTCTGACCTGTGCCCGTGCTCGGGAACGCGACTCCTCCGGTTTGGTTGTTTCCGTACGAAGAGACGAGTCCGCCGCCCGTGGCGACCGCCAGTCCCGTGTTATTCGCCAGATTATTCAGCGCCGTGGTGTTCGAGACGCGGATGATTGCGCCGGCTGTGGTCGCCTGGAAGCCAGCGACGTTGTTCGACACCAGGCAGTGGTCACAATTGACATCCGTCGTGCCGCCCGCCGTCTGTTGCGCGGAGATTCCGGCGGTGGTGTTCTGGCTGAACACTGAGTTATAGATGGTGGCCCTCACGTTGCTCCCGGCAAAAAACCCGGTCGCGTTCTTCTGCATGCGTGAGTTGTTTATGTGCACGTTGATTTGCGTGCTGCCACTGCTGGGATTGACGTTGAGGGCGTTCCCGGTGCAGTTCTGAATCGTCGTGTTGTTGATTTCCAGTTGGCCGCCGCCGGCGCGGCTGTCGTCAATCCCGTTCCCGGGTGCCCCGTTCTGACCCGAAATGAAGCAATTTTCGACGAAGACGGTGGTGGCAGCGGTGATGCTAACACCTCTGACTCCGGTGCCCGCGCCTTGAATGGAGAGCCCACGCAAGGTCACTGCTTTGCGAACATCGGCGGGATCGGTAATGTTGACATTGATACCGTTGGTTGCCGAGTTAAGGATGCTGCCCAGACCTGTCATGCTGCCTTCGAGAGTGATTGACTTGACGATGGTCACGGCGCCGAAGCCACCCGGATCGAGACAGTCGATCTCGCCGTCCTTGGCCGTCTTTGAGATGGCGCCGGCAAAGGTCTTGCAGGGCGCGGTGCGGCTGCACGGATTAACGTCGTCGCCGACACCGGACACCCAGGTGCGGGGCGCTTGCGCCTGAGCTATGGAAGCAAAGGCGAACGTGAAGATCGCGATTGCCAGGATGTTGATAGTGAGCCGAAACTTGTTCATTTGGAGTCTCCTTTTTTTCCTTTGAAGTTGGGGTGGCCACCAGTAGAACACGGATCCGTTCCGGCCACTGTTGCGCCGAGTCTTCCCATTGTTGCCGAAAAAAGCGTTTTCATCAAACCGCTTGAAAAAATCAATTGTCGCCACCGCAATCGCGGGCTGTGTCGTTGGTAATTGTCCAGGTGGCACTATCGCCGCAGGTCACGACCGTCGAAAGAAAGCAGCCGTCCTGATCCTCGCCAATGACCTTCACTTGCTGTTGATCGCACGCAACGTTATTGAGTGCAAACGACTGGCCAGGTGGAATGGTTGCGTGGTCCAGTTGGTTGCTGCTCCAGTCGTCAGTGTTCACGGGCGAGAGATAGACATTGCGAATTTCTCTGTTCGAATTATTCACAATATTGACCGAGGTCGTTTGCGTTCGCGCACTTGACAGCAGCGGTACCGCAATAACAGCCAAGAGTGCAACACATATGATAATTAGGCCGCGGGGATTACGCGTGCCATCTGAGTTTTTCATTTCGTACTCCTCTCAACAGCGTTCGACGTAGGCGGACGCGAGATACGCCCGCCCGGTTTATCTCACAGCCCTTCAAGCTACGGGCCGCAATTGCTCGTGACGGTGTAGTGCGGCCCACTGTCCACGGCTGTCTCGCCCGGGTTATGTGGCACTACGACCTTCGCCGTAGCCGTGGCAAAGTGGCCTGACGCATCTGTCACCTTAAAGTAGATGGTGTACACCCGGCCGTTACCGCCACCTTCACGCTCAGACCGCAATTGTACCGACTTGCAGTTGGAAGCAATGACAATATCCTTCAGAGTGTTGCCTGAGCCATTGCCATTCTCCGCCTCGTCACTGGTGACCTTAGTGATAACAACGCTGCCCACGGTAATGCTCGTATCGCACTGGTCGCTGGCGCTGGTCACAAAGTCAGCAACCCCGAAGGTGTGATAATCATGGTTCGGCGGCCACATCGAAGGTGTTTGGCCGTTCAGTGTGATCGTTGGGTCAAGCGTATCCTGCACGATCACCGTCCTGCTGACCTGGGCCGCCGGATTACCCGCGGCGTCGGTCGCATTGTAGTTGATTGTATACGTGCCTACGGTGTTCGCATCAACCACTCCGGAAGCGGTGGCCGCGAAGTTGCCGCAGTTGTCATGAGCCGTCGCACCGGGATCGACAAAAGTGGTGTGACATTCGACATACAGTGGATTAGCTCCGTCAACCGTGATCGTCGGTGGCGTAGTGTCGTGCACCGTGACGTGTTGCGTAACTGACCGCGTGGTACCGCCCGCATCCGTCGCGGTATAGACCACGTTAGTCGTTCCCAACGGGAACTGATTACCCGCTGGCACCCCGCTGCGTGTGACCGTAACCGAACAGTTGTCGGTGGCGGTGGGGGGTGTACCCAGCTCGGCATCTGTTACCAGGACGGTGCAAGTTGTGTTACCTGGACCGGTCGAGCGGTCTACGTCCGGAGGCGCGGGGGATATTGTTGGCGGCGTCACATCATGCACATGGACCTGTTGGGTCTGAGTCGAGACGTGTCCGTTGCCGTCGTCATAGTGCCACGTGATCGTGAAGTCACCCTGCGTGGTGTACGTCAACGGATCGCCGGTCGTGCCGGCAACGGTTCCGGTACACGCATCGGTTGCCGTCGGTACTGTCGTAACTGTCGCCGAACACTCGCCCGTGAGCGGCGGCAGCAGCGCCACGTCAGGCACCGGTGGTGATGTGTCGGTGGTGACGTTTATCGTCTGATTCTGACTGGTCGTATTACCGTGCCCGTCATCGTACACCCAGTGAACCACGTATGTGCCGGGGACCTGGTAGGTGACCGGGTCCGCAGTCGCCCCAGATATCAGTCCACAGTTGTCGGTGGCCGTCGGGGCTTCAAAAACCACCTTGGGCCCGCTCGGAGTCTGGATCGTAGTCGGCACGCCAGCCGACGCTGAACAGTCATGGGTGATGGTCGGCAGTGTTGCCAGAGTCGGTGTAGGCGGCGTGTGATCCTCAACGTTCACCGTGAAGGTGGAGTTCCCGCCGGTGGTATCCGAGCAGGTAACCAGCGTCTCACCTACGGCAAAGAACGATCCGGATGCGTGGTCGCAACTAATTGGGGCGACGCACTGAGCGTTGCCCGTTGGGGTAGCAAAGCTGACATGGGTCCCGCACGCATTGGCATCGGCAGTCGCGACAATCGGCGCCGGCACGGTCACCCTACAGCCCGAGTCCGGGGTGATCGTCACGGTGAAGTCGCATGAGGCAGAGTTATTTCCGCTGTCAGTCGCGGTGCAATGGACAGTTGTAGTTCCGGAGAATGAGTCGCCCGAATTGTGGTCGCAAGAGACAGGTGCACTACCGCTGTTATCGGCGGACGTAACATTAAAGGTGACAGTCGCCGACCCCGAACCAGGAGAACTCTCGAACCTGGCAATGTTCGCCGGACAATTGATTGTAGGACTCTCAGTATCGTTGATTGTCACTGTGAAGGTGCATGTTTCACCAGACTCAGTCGAAGCCGTGATGACCGAGGTTCCGATCGGGAATAAATAGTCGTTCGTCTGCGGATCGGGAGCCGCCGTCATGCTGACTGATCCGCAAGTTCCTGTAGTAACCGGTGACGGGAAGTCTGCACTGTGTATGACGTGGCTGCCAGTGCCGGGATCCTGGTCGAAACTAATAGAGGTGGGGCAAACCAGACTACACTCCGACGGGCTGCCCCCGGCTGTAATTTCGAATTGAGCGGTCGACGTATTGTTGCTGTTATCAGAGTCCGGTGTGGGACTGGAAACGGTCGCCGTTGTCAGCACGGTGCCGGCGCTTCCGCCAACTTGATAAACGGCGGTGAATTCCGACCGCTCGCCATTGGCCAGACTCGCTATCGTGCAGTCGTTTGCAGCCGCGGGAGCGCAGGCCGGGCCGGTTTGCTGCGTGAAAGATACCAGTGTTGCACCACTCGGGACGGAATCAATCAAATGAACGTTTTGCGCGGTGTCCGGCCCAGCGTTGGCCACTATCAAAAGAAAAGCAATGCTGCCCCCGGTTGGGACTGATGCGTCGCCGTCGCGCACAATCTTCTGAACCAAAACGTCGGCAGTGACATGCGCCGTGTCGTGTACCGTGAAGGTCGCAGTCTGGCGTACTGCCCCGTTTGAACGAAGCAGGTTCACCCTCCACGTCCCGATAGAAGTGGGCGTGAAGTGATACTGGGTTGTGTCATCCGTAGATGCGACATCCAACTGCTGGATCAAGCCGGCAGAGTCTAGCCAGGCAACGTGCCACGGGAACAGGGAGATGGGCACACCGGTCGCTTTCGCACATACCGCCTCGCCCAAACTAAAGTCCGTCTTCGGAGTCGAGCAATCAGACGCGAGATAGGTCGCGATTCCTTCCGGCAAAGGTTCCGTTACCCGCAAAACCGGTTGGAAGCTTGACGGCGACCGCGCGAGAATGGAATTCGAAGTCATCGGTGCGGGCGCTCCAGAGGGAAGACTCGCCTGCGAGGAACCGCGGGCCGGCAAAGAACTCGAGCGCGCCGAATAGAATGGTACCGCCACCGCGGCTATCGCGATAATGAAAGCACTAATGAGGACAAGCGAACTCAGGCGCGTGGAATATCGGTGGTCGTTCCGGTTTTTCATTTGCTTCTCTCCTTATGGCTTTCGATACAAAACAGATGGCGGTGGTCGATTTCTTGTCCTAATGAGATACCTGAGGCAAAAAGAAGATGGGTTAATACCTCATTTTTGACGTTTCGTCAACAAGATTTATCGCTACGGTCATTGAATTTGTTCATACTTGCCATAAATCTTTCCTCCGGCGGGGTTCATCCGGTTAACTCTCCGCCGCTGCGGCAATTCCCACGGGTCGGTTCTCGGCGAGAGTGATAAATCTTCGCTTGGAAGCCGTGCTGAGGTTCCCGATTCCAAGTCCCCAGGCGTGGTGCGCCGTTCAATTTCAGAAGGCCTTCGCCGGCTTTAGCAAAGCGCCCGCGAGCCTGGTCCGAATTGGGCTCAAACTAGTTTTGTCTTAGTCGGGAGTCGCCCTCGATCGAACTTCTTCTATTTGCGAACAAAACCCCGCCGTTGCAAAGAATCCAGAATCAGTCGCGCGTTGGCCTCGGCCGAATTGCGGGAGGTGTCCAAAGTGATCTCAGGATTGAGTGGCATCTCGTACGGATCATCGATGCCCGTGAAGTTCTTGATTTCTCCCCTGCGCGCCTGGGCATAGATGCCTTTGGTGTCGCGTTGTTCGCATACCTCCAAAGGTGTGTCGACAAAGATCTCAATGAAGCGATCGGCGCCCACCAGGTTACGCACATCATTACGCGTCGCGCGATACGGACTGACAGCAGCGCAGACAGCCACGCCGCCATGCCGGACAATTTCTGAGGCGACGAAGCCAATGCGTCTGATGTTTATGTCTCGATCTTCTTTGCTGAATCCAAGTCCCTTGGAAAGATTCGTGCGCACAACGTCGCCATCCAATACAGTTGCCTGACGCCCGTGTTCGAGCAATAACTCAGTCAGGATTTCAGCGGTAGTTGATTTGCCCGCACCGCTCAGTCCGGTAAACCAGATGCAGACACCCTGCCGGTGACGGGGCGGATAGGCCTCCCCCAGGATCTGCGCGATCTCGGGGCGGGTGAACCATTCCGGCAGGGCTTTCCCTTTGTTCAAATAGTCTTCACGAACTTGAGTGCCTGAAAGAGTTGTACCCCTGGCCGGAGGCGAAATCCTCGACGTCTCCTCGTAACGATCCTCTGCCGGCAAATAAACCAGTTCCTGGAAAGGGATGACGCCTACGCCGAGCTCCTGACTGAATTGCTCAACCATCTCTTGCGCATCATAGGGTCCATAAAATGGCCGGCCGGCAGAGTTTTTCCCAGGGCTCGCGTGGTCACGACCAACGATCAAATAGTTCGCGCCATAGTTGCGCCGAATCAGCGCATGCCATAAAGCCTCTCTCGGTCCGGCCATCCGCATGGCGAGCGGTAGTAGCGCCAGCAGGATTCGCTCCTTATCATAGTAGCGTTCGGCCAGCACCTTATACGTTCGCACGCGAGTGTAATGATCGATGTCGCCCGGCTTCGTCATCCCGACGACCGGATGCAGGAGTAATACTCCATTCACTTGAACGGTGGCGCGCTTGGTCAACTCCTCATGCGCCCGGTGCAAGGGATTCCGCGTTTGGAAAGCGACGACGTTCGCATTCTCGAGGCCTGCAAGCCTGGCTCGTACTTCTGCCGGCGTTAGCCGCAAGTCCAGAAAGTCGTAATACCGCGGGAGGTCTAACACGCGCAGACGGCCGGAAATATTCAACTTGCCCCAACGCTGCATCTCGGCCACCAAAGGGTGCTTTGGATCCGTCGTGCCGAAGATCTTCTCTGAGGTTTCTTCTAAGTTCCAGTCATAGATCTCTTCGATGGTCAGGATGGCGAGCAATTCATTTTTTGAATTCCGAAGTGCAACATCGCGATCCAGATGTATATCTGAACTCGCATTTACCGGCAGGGTTACGGGAATTGGAAAGATATGCCCGCTACTCAGACGCACCTCATCAAGGATGCAGCGATAGTCCCGCTCGCCCACAAAGGAATTGAGCGGAGAAAACGCACCACAACTGAGCAATTGAAGATCACAAACTGAACGATCAGAGATCTGAATCGAAGGAAGATGATTCGCATATTCTCTGAGCTCATCCCTCGCTTCGGGAGGCACTGTCAGGTCGATCAGTTTCTCGCCATACGGTGGAATCAATTTGAAACCAGGTGCTTCTGTCAATTTGTTACACCAACAGCTTCGCGGTAGTTAGCTTCCTGGCACAGCATCTGGTAGAGATTCGAGATCGCCGGATCAACCATTTCGTCAACTGGGCTTTCACGAAACCGGTGATGACGAAGCTTCTCTGAAATCGCAAGAATGCTTCGCTCAATCATTTCCGTTGAAGGCGAAATTTCCAGAAAACTCAAGACCCGTCGTAACTCTGCTTCCGCATCCTGAAAGTACGACTCGTAATGGGTGACGATGCGATCTGTAGGAAGCGTAGAAGTGACTATGTTCTGGTTATAGATCAGCCATAAGTTGAGGCCGGTCGCATTCGGCGTGTATTCGCGGTCGCGCAATGAGTAAAATACCTCGCCAGGATTTCTGACGCACAGAACGACTTTCAGTTTCGAACCGGAGCCATCCCAAAAAGGGATGGTGAGCCCACCCAGGCTGATCCAAAAAGGAAGCGTCAGACTCGTGCGCGGATCTTTCCATCCCCAGGGTTCATGATTTCGAAATTCTTCCAGCAACGTTTCAGCCTTGGCGCGCAGACAACTGAATCTTTCATCTTCCGCCCAGCCATCCGTGACGATCGGCGGCAGATCCCACCTACCACCCAGTTTCGCAAGCAGAGCATCGTTTAGAGTTAAGAACTTTTGATTCTCCCAATAGCCGCTGCGATTGTCGTGCGTTGCGGGCATCAGATCCTGTTCTGCTCCCAGGTACAGACCGCAAAGGCGCAATAGATTAGCAACCAAAGAGGTGCCTGATCGATGCATTCCCGTAATGCAAACCGGCATTAGTGCGTTCCCCGCTGTTCAGCTCCCATGAACGTGCGCCGGCAGGCCAGGCTCTGCTGCTTCAACCATTCTAAAAAGCCGTGATCTTCTCTTTCGTCGCTAACACACATCGCGCTGACGTCTTGTGTCTCTTGTTTTCGGCCAGTCGGCCTGAGCTAAGCAGGAATACCAGTTGACTCTGGATCCTGAGATTATGATAAGCCGGAAAGATAGTCCTTCCCTCAAAGGAGACCCTTGGTGTCTCTTATATATCTTGCCCGGCCATCGCTATGCAACCGCGGACGAGTCCACGGCACCACCAGATACTCTCTAATAATCTCTTACGATCCTGGTTGTTAAAGCGATTAGCACGGTATAGCATAGGCCAAGTCCAGGAAGCTAAGCGATTCGACGGATGCCCAAGTTCAACCCTCTCGATCATCCCATCTGCTTTTCCTATCCACTGAGGCTTTCGGCAACGGCTGAGGTCGCACACGTGTCGTTCGCGATGACGCTCGTGGATCTCCTGCGACCTCGCACGATTGTAGACTTGGACGCCACGGATGGAATCTTGTACTCCGCGTTTTGTCAGGCAGTCCGAGAGCTGAGCCTGGAGACTCGCTGTTATGGTACCAGCACCGGCCATCCCGCGGGCGACGACTCGAAATCTAAGGCGGCGTTCGCAGATTGGAAAAAAGCGCACGACGATTTGTACGCCGGCTTCTCTCGCCTAATCCCGCAAATAATAACCGACGGAACCGACCTCTTCGCTCAAGACTCAATCGACCTGTTACATCTCAATGGTGAGTGGTCATACGAATCCGCCAGGCTTGAGTTTGAGAAGTGGCTGCCAAAACTCAGTGAAAGGGGCGTCGTCCTTCTAAGCCGCACTAGCTTTCATAAGGGCGAGCATGGAATTTGGAAACTGTGGGAAGGGCTTAGACCCAAATATGAGCATTTTGAATATGGGCACGATGGTGGATTGGGACTTATCGCTATCGGTGCAGATGTTCCTTCAGGCCTCCGACAATTATTAGATGCTCGCGAACCAGAGATCTCATTAATAAGGGAATTCTTTCGCCAACAGGGACAGCGATTAAGACATGGGGCAAACGGCGAGGGAGAACTGTCAAGCAACCGTCATGGGCTCCAGGCAAGAGAGAGAGCGCTTGAGCTGCTGTCGGCCGGCTTGGCTGCGAGAACCAAAGAGGTCGACGAGCGAAAAAGAGCTTTCGATTCAATTTTGGCTGAACTGCAAGCGACCCAGCGAGTTTTCCAAATAGCGGAAAAGTCATTGGCGGAAACGCGCGAGGAACTCGATGCCACGTCATCTGACCTTGAAACTACCTCCGGCCGGTTAGAGTCGATCCTTCAGTCCCGGGCATGGCTATGGGTAACTCGCTACGGTCGAATTAAGAACTGGCTACTCGGACCGCCATCGTTGCAGCCATTCGGTCTGGGCTTAAGAGCAGGCATCGATACCAGGATTCCCGAGGATATAACTGTTGGTAAAGGAAGCGCCCTCTACATTTCAGGGTGGTGTTATCACGCCGAACAAAGAATCAGGAGCGTACACATATTAGTCGCCGGAAATAAGCATCCTGTAAAAGCATCGCGTATGGCGCGCGAGGACGTCCTAGATGATCAGTTTCCCGATCCAGACAGGCTGGGTAACAGCTACCGAAGCGGTTTTTGGACAATCCTCAGTCTTCCGGAAATCGGGGAGCCGGTCGAGGCGCCACTCGCGCTGCAGGTAACTTTGGCTGATGGGTCGATTTGCCAGGAAGAATTAACTGTCTTAAAACTCAGACCGGAAAGCGAGAGCCCGAAGCGGCTTTCCCTGCCAGGGCTCAAAGCGAATGTTGCTGAGCCTTTGGTGGCGATCTGCATGACGACCTACAATCCGCGGATTGATCTTTTTGTCAGGCAAATTCAATCCATAATCAATCAGACTTACACGAACTGGGTATGCGTAATCAGTGATGACGATTCGCGTCAGGAGATCCTCGAACAGATAAGAACGATCAGCAGCCGCGACAGTCGATTTTATGTTTTCCAGGGTTCGGCGAGATTGGGCTTTTATCATAACTTTGAAAGAAGTATCTCCCTGGCCCCCAGCGAAGCCGAATTCATTGCCCTTTCGGACCAGGACGATTTCTGGCATCCGGACAAGCTGCAAACGTTGCTGTCCCAATTCGATGACCAGACCACGCTGGTTTATTCCGACATGAATATCGTCGACGACAATGGAACGCAGCTCGCCACGACTTACTGGACCACGCGACCGAACAACTATAGAAACTTTGCTTCGCTGCTAATGGCGAACACCGTCACCGGCGCGGCATCAATCTTTCACCGGCGCCTATTGCCTTATATTCTTCCGTTTCCTGAAAAGATTGGCAGCCCTTATCACGACCACTGGATCGCGTGCGCGGCTCTTGCGGTGGGCGAGATCAAGTACGTCGATCGGCCCTTGTATGACTACGTTCAGCATTCCGGTAATGCTCTTGGGCACTATGTGCCGGAAAGAAGAAACCTGCGGCAAAAGGCTCGAGGTGCAGCCTTGGCGCTGATGTACATCAAGAATTGGCTATGGGTGAGCCTCGCGAATTGGAAAACGGTCTATTTTTACGATCTGATGAGGGAGCAACTCATGTGTAAGGTGCTTGAACTCAGATGTGAGCAGCATCTTACAAAGGCCAAAAGAAGAGCCCTCTCGCTTATAACGCACGTAGATGAATCGCTCTTGGCTTTCGCCTGGATGGCGACCCGCGGACTAAAAGACGGCGGCCGCCGTCGTGAGACGCTGGGCGCAGAACGAGTCTTTCTGCTCGCCACGATATGGAAGGAGTATGCATACTTCAGACTATGGCTCGGCGATGGCGCAGTCGAGCGTAAACGTGCGATTGCCGCTCCGCCGGAAACGAGTGTCAAACCGCCGCCCTTGGTGCAGAAATTCGCGCAGGTTCAGTTCACACAACAAAAGATTGCCCCTCTCGCACTAAAGGCGTCTGCGACTGCCACCAGGCGGCTAAACCTGCTAATTCCCTATATTGATCTAAAACACTTCTTTGGCGGTTACATTACAAAACTTAATTTGGCCCGCCGTCTGGCTGAGGCAGGATTCAACGTCCGAATCATTATTGTCGACATCTGTGACTATCTGCCGTCGGTGTGGAGACGCCAACTACAATCCTACGACGGCCTCGAGCGGCTCTTCGACAAAGTGGAAACTGTCTATGCTTATGACCGCTCAAAGCTTTTGGAAGTAAGCGCAGATGACGTATTCGTCGCCACCACTTGGTGGACAGCTCACATCGCCCACCACGCCGCGAACGCTTTACAAAAATCCAGATTTATTTACTTAATCCAGGAGTACGAACCATTCACTTTTCCAATGGGAACGTTTGCCTCGCTCGCTCACCAAACCTACAGCTTTCCGCATTACGCAATTTTTTCGACCGAGTTACTGCGCGACTATTTTCGGAGAAATGAAATTGGCGTTTTCTCCACGGGCGTTGCCAGCGGCGAGCAAGATTCCATCTCATTTCAGAACTGCATTACTTCGGTCGGTGAAGTGAGGCGGGAAGACATCGCGGGCCGGACCCCCAAAAGGCTGCTCTTCTATGCACGTCCTGAAGCTCATGCTGCGCGGAATATGTTTGAGATAGCTACTCTGGCTCTGTCCGAAGCAATCCGCTCGGGATATTTTCAAGGGGAATGGGAATTCTATGGCATAGGAACCGTGGGACCAATCGCGAAGGTAGAACTAGCGGATGGCATTCACATGACATTGCTGCCACGTCAAAGCCAGGAGGATTATCGCGACATACTGCGGCAGCACGATCTCGGATTGAGCCTTATGTACACTCCACATCCTAGTCTGGTGCCGATCGAAATGGCGGCGGCGGGAATGCTGGTCGTGACCAATACCTATGCGAACAAAACGCAAGAGCGGCTGAGCGAGATTTCCTCCAACATCATCGGCGCGGAACCGACTATTGAAGATGTAACACTCAAGCTGAAAGAAGCGGCAACTAATATTGAGGACTATGATCGCCGCGTAAAAGGCTCAGAGGTGAGATGGAGCACGAATTGGCATGAAACATTTAGCGAGGCTTTCATGGATCGCGTTGAGGATTTCGTGAGGACTGTGCGTAATGATACAAGTGAGGGTAACAGTCTCGTTAGTCCCAGGGGAGTCGATGGGTAATTCATCAGCTAACATTTATGATCTGATGCCGCCCGAAGAACTGATGTTCGTGGGAGGCGGACTCGATAATTTCATGGTCATCGGAGAGGCCTTTGTCCGCGACTTCCAAACTCGTTGCCGTCTGCAGCCGAACGAGAGAGTGCTCGATGTCGGCTGCGGCGTTGGTCGAATCGCGATACCGCTGACCGCGTTCCTGAACAGCGAAGCCCGCTACGAAGGCTTCGACGTCGTTCCAGAGGGTATCGAATGGTGCCAGAAAAACATCAGTTCGCGTTACCCGAATTTTCACTTTCGCCTCGCCGATATCTATAACAAGCAATATCACCCGTCGGGCACACAAGCTTCGAGATATCGCTTCCCTTATGAAGACTCGTCATTTGATTTCATTTGTCTCGCTTCGGTTTTCACGCACATGCTTCCCAAAGACATGAAAAACTACTTCCGCGAAATTTCGAGAGTCCTAGCGATCGGCGGGCGATGCATGATTACATTTTTTCTGCTGAACGAAGAATCTCTGACGGCGCTGAATGCCGGGAAAAGCACGCTCAGTTTCGATCACCGTTTTCGACATTATCGAATTCACAGTCTGGAAACACCTGAGGGCGCAATCTCCTATGACGAGAAGTGTGTTCTAAAACTCTACGGGGTTAATGCATTGGAAATCGAACCGCCGATTCTGCATGGTGTATGGTCCGGAAGGGATTCGGCATACCTGGGCTATCAGGACATCATTATCGCGCACAAAACCGAACAGGGTCTGCTGCAAAAAGCAAAGTCATTCTTTCAATCTTGAGTTTCACAATTCGTTATACTCTTGATGATTAAGATTCTCTTAAAGGAATCTCGTGACGATCTCAGGACGTTACTTGGAAAACGCGAACTGCGGCGCGGCTTGCTTACTGGTTCTTTCAATTTTGGCTTTTGCCCGATTTGTGAAACCAAAACTGTCTTCATAATCCGCAAAGACTGGCTGCGCGATTTCTATCATTGCGCGCGGTGCGGCAGCATTCCGCGCTGGAGAGCGCTCGTTTATGTATTGCAGACTTATTTTCCAAACTGGCGAGAGTTGCGAATGCACGAATCGTCGCCCGGCGGCGCTTCTTCCGAGAAGTTGAAACGCGAATGTCAGAAATATGTGGCGTCGCACTTCTTTTCGGACGTCGCCCCGGGACGGATGAAGGATGGTTTTCGGTGCGAGAATCTCGAGCAGCAGACATTCGCAGATGCAGAATTTGACTTGGTCGTCACTCAGGACGTATTTGAGCACATTCTCAATCCCGGGCAGGCATTCTCTGAGATCGCCCGCACTCTGAAACCGGGCGCCGCCCATGTTTTCACTGTTCCCTGGTATTACTGGAAACCAACGCTGGTAAGGGCCGTCGAGGAAAACGGCGCCATCCAACATTTAGAGAATCCGGATTATCACGGAAATCCGATCGATCCGAATGGTTCACTGGTGGTTACTGAGTGGGGCCGGGACTTTTGTGATTTCATTTACAAACACTCAGGCATGACCACAACGGTGGTGCGAATCCAGGATAAGTATCGTGGCATTCAGGCGGAGTTCATCGAAGTGTTCATTAGTCGAAAGCCCGTCGAAAAAGATGCGCCGATTAAGAACGAGTCGGCAGATATGGAAACTGGATAACGCACTTGATTGCCAAGGTCCGAGAATAGATCCGGGCGCGTTGACTACCTGCGTGGTTTTAAGTAATGGCATATGGCTTTAGTAAGCTCAAACGCCTTTTTCAAGTAGTGGAATCACGTTGAAGCTTGAAAAAGGGACGAAGAGTTTCACTGGTAAGTAAGATACGCGAACACCATGAAAGACCTGTTGGGAAAATCCAGTCGATATGTATCGAGACTGAAAAGCGCCGCGCATCGACGCCGGATGAACCGCCAGCAGGAGGAAGTCGTGGCCCTGGCTTCTTCCGCCCAGCGGCCCGACCTGGCATTCGGCAGGTTGAGTGACGAGTTGTGGCTGTGGGCGAATACCGCCGGTTACCGAGAACACCAGGTGATCCGAGACATCCTGCCGGCCATGCCGGATGAAAAGACGCAAGCGCGATTCACCGGACTTCAAGGCGATGAAACGATGGTTCGCGCATTTGACGCTTATGCTCTCGTCAAACAGCTCTGTGAAAAATATGTGGGCCGGATTTCCGCGTTGCAATGTATTCTGGACTTTGGCTGTGGTTGGGGCAGAATGGTGAGATTCTTTCTCAAGGATCTCGATCCTTCCCGAATCTGGGGGGCCGATTGTCTCAGCAGCATCATCGAGGTCTGTCAACAAACTAATAGGTGGTGTAATTTTCGCGTCGTTGAACCGCTGCCTCCAACCACTTTTCCGGACGAGATGTTCGATTTGATTTACAGCTATTCGGTCTTCTCTCATCTTTCAGAAGATGCTCATAAGAAGTGGCTGCTTGAGTTCAATCGCATCCTGAAACCAGGCGGCCTGCTTATTACTACCACAAGGGGACGCCAGTTCATTGAGTACTGCCATACCTTGAGAGAGCTGGACGCTTATCCGCCGCAGGCAGTCGCTACGGCATTTCCAAACACTGAGCAAACTTTGTCTGACTACGACAACGGAAGGTATTGCCATCATCCCCTCGGCGGCGGCGATATCCTGGATGCCTCTTTCTTTGGAGAGACTTGTATTCCAAAAGGCTACGTCCTGGATCAGTGGACGAGGGATTTCACTTTCCTGGAATATATTGAGGGTCCTGATCTGCACTCACAGAATACTATCGTGGTGAAGAAATTCACTTGAACTTCACCGGCCGACTACTTAGACATCACACAAAGCGACTGACCTATAGTTCCCAAGCCTTTCATCGCTACCCCGTTATCGAAAACTACCGGCTCTGGTAGTGGAATGTTCGCCTGGTCACCGTCATGAATAAGTTCAACCTTGAGGCCGAGATGATTTGCCCAGACACCTATCGCATCTTTACCGATGAAGATCGTTAGCGGTTGACGCCCGGCACGCACGTCGACTGTTGCTGACTCAAAAAGATCCCAATGAAGTGGTACGGTGAAATCGAGAAAAGAAAAAATAATCTTTCCCCCAGGTTTCAAAACTCTTTTTGCCTCGCGCAGATAGACGTAGGTCTGTTCGTGTAACAAATGAGTAAAGACCGAGAAGAAACAGACCATGTCGGCGGTTCCTTCTTTCTCTGGAATGTCGAACCCCTCAGTGACCTCAAACCGCCAGTCTTTGCGCCGGACACTCTGTCGCGCGAAATTCACCAGGTTTGGCTCGATATCAACTCCCAGATACTTACCTTCAAAACATTGTGATAGAGGCTGGGCCAGGCGGCCCGAGCCGCAACCGACGTCGATAAGATACGCATCGTCTTCGAGGCCAAAGTGCTTAAGCGTGGCGACCTCAAGTGTGCCCAGGGCTTTGAACTCGCCGCCGACGGCAAGCTCCATAGCCTGATCATGACGATAGCTCCGCATCAGTGTCTTCACGACCGCACGATATCTTTTGTTGGCCGAAACGGTGGGGCCCGCGGTGGTCTTTGGCGGCGTTCGCCGCTGGAACAACTTCATTGGATTGAAATCTCTCCGGCTTTATTAAGAGCAGTAACTTCGACGAACATTAGCAAATTCAACGCGGCTGTCACCCTGGCGCAGCTCTATTGTACTGACTCTATGATGAGGAAACATCTCTTGATCTTGGCTTAACCGGCATTGGCCTCCGCCTGAGCTGAGGCACTCGAGTCGATTCGCCAGAGGGTTCTCAGCAAGTAAATGAGCAGGCCGGCAATTATTAGCAGGGTCGGCACAATAAACCAGGGGCTCGGGAAAAAGGGATGTATCTGGAGAAGTCTGTTCCACGAGAGCAAAGACCAGCCCGTACCAGTGTATATTCGGGGCATAACGTAAAGTGTGCCGATCAGTTCTGCACTGACATAGAACGCCAACAGAATGTGACCAAACCAAAAAGCAAATCTTGCTCCCAACCACAGTGCCGCCTGATACACAAGTGCGGTCCACGCCGGCAGGGCGATCATAAAGTATGAAGGTATGATTATGGGAGCGCCATAATCAGCGAGACTGAGCGTCGCAAAATAGGCCAGGCCCACTACCATAAAGATCACCGTGCAGGCAAAAACAAGCAGATCACCATCATCGCTAAACAGGTATTCCAGCCGGCGAGATGGGGGCCGCTTAGCCCATCCGCGCATTAATCCTGTGCCAAGAACCAGGAGCCAAAACAAATACATGACCGCCTTGTACGGGACATCGACCAAATTGTGTGTCGGAACATTGCTCCATCCGCTCGACCAGAGATCGCGGGTGAAAACCCATTGACGAAGCTGCGTACTCCAACCAACTTTGAAAAAGTAGGACAAAATCCAGAAGGTGCTTTTTCCCTGGAGATCCCGATGTTGAGCCATCAGATAGAATCCACCACTTGTTACATAATTGCGGTAGAGAAGCGGCACCAGGAAAAGGAGCAGTATACCTGCGCATGCGGCCAGGGTCTTGAGTGAAGTACGAAGACTGAACTTATGCCGATAAGCGCAGAACAATACTCCGACGAACACCACCGGTATCATCGTGAACATGGTGGCCTTGGCCAGAATCCCCAGACCCAGACAACAGGTAGCCAGCGTAAGGTAACGAAGAGGTCTCTTCCTAATCGCGCTAATTAGGTAATAGAGCGTCAGGGCTCCAAAGAGGATTGATAAGGAGCAGTTACTGACTCTTGCCGCCGTAATCAGGTAGAGGGGATAGGTCGCAACCAACAGGGCAATAATTAGTCTGTGTCGAAGGTTGGGAATGCTCTTGGCAAGTGTTTGCAGAAATATGAAAACGGCTGCCGCCAGAAACAAGACATTGATCAAGCGCAAGGCGTAAATCGGAGCGAGTTCGCCCAGCCGTGAAAAAATAATCCAAAATGGGAGCGCTACCACGTAGTACAAAGGTCCCTGTTGGGCTTCGTAGAGTGGGGTGTGGGGCTGGCTATCTACAGTCTCGTTCTGTGTCTGATCCCAAAAGGTATCGTAGGTCTTCGTTCCCCATCGCCAGGTTTGCTGATTATCGAGGGAGGCATGAGGGTACCGCCTGAGCATCCCTGCCATGGAAGGAGGAACGGTACTCTTGCCATAAATCGGCAGTTCCCGGTTTTCCCTGAGGTAAACGATGTAGGCAATGTGCTGATATTCATCCCAACCTTCGAAGGGAGGTAGAACGCACAGCAGGAACACGCCGCGAACCAGTACCAGCAACGCGATCGCGATGGATATTCTCTTCCACTCAAGTAATTTGGGTTTGGACATCGAATCAGTTTTCGTTATGCGCCCGGTGCGAACGAAACAACCGGGAGAGAGTTGACCTGGAAAAAACTGTACTGCGTGCTCAACTACCTACTAGCGTTAGCGGGCTGAGCAATAACGTTGACGCTGCTTCCGTCTGCAACCATCGCGTCGAGTCGATCTACGTCCATCGGCAAGGGTCGGCGGGAGACCTCGTCATTCAGTAAGTAGTCAGCTGCGGTAAGTATTCTCAGCAGTTCTTCAAGACTTTCACCGGCCTCACGAAGAGCGTACGGCGCGAGCTCCATCACAATCACCGGCCTGTGGGTCTTCAGGATATGCGCCGCTCCCCGCAGCACGTGACATTCGTAGCCGTCCACATCCAACTTGATCAGATCAACCCGCTGGATTGAATGCGTGACAACGTAGTCATCAAGCTTCATAGCTGCGGTGCCTAAGGTGTCCTTTGCCGCTCCGCAATGCTTCTTATGCAGGTTGCTACCTTCCTTCAAAGGCCAACTCGAATATATAGCCTCCGGTACTGATTCTGTAGAGCTGTCAGTAAGGAACATTTGCTCGACTACTACCCCGCTTGCCAATTGGGTGTTGAGTTCCAGATTACGCACTAGTTTGGCATGAGCAAAACCAGTCGGTTCGAAGGCAAACACTCGGCCAGTTTCACCGACAAGCTGGGCCATGGGTAAGGTGTGAGCTCCGATATTGGCTCCAATGTCGATGACAACATCGCCGGCAAGAATCGATTCTTCCAGAACCCGCGTTGTGGCCGGCTCAAAGCAGCCAAAAGTATAGATTGCTAAATCGATTCCTTCATCAAGATCAAGCGACCATGTAATACCCCGGCGGCTGACTGTTTGCACGGTCCCTTTTCGCCGGGCTCGGCTCAAAGAGACGATGGGTAGCCTGAGTGCTTTAGCCAATGCAATCTTGTGTCGAGTCCGAAGCATGATAATTCCTAATAGAAAGCGCAAAACATCGGCGCGCTTTCAAATCCGTGGCAATGCTTGTGGGCTGAAGGTTGACCGCTTCTGATTTTCAAATAAATAGTATCACGGCTCGGGGCTGCCATCATTTTCTAATTATTAATCATTTCGCGTCGTGAGCGTTTCGTCGCCACCAGGGTTCTGGGTTTTCACTAATACTATCCGAGCAAACATCGCCCACGAGTTCATCCAGGGCTGTAAGAGCTTTTCCAGAAAGCACCACGTCCTGAAACTCCAACCAGGCATCAGGCTGCGCTGGGAAACTCCACCCGACAACAAATAACGAAAGGGCATCATCGGCTTAATCGACTTAATCTCCAAGGAGGGAAACTCGCATCTGAACTTCGCCTGGTCTCGTTCGAACAGTATCCACGGCAATGCGCCGTTGGCATCTGACAACGGCCCGTTCGAGGGAAAGTGCCAATGACTGGCATCCGGCTCAAACGGCTCGTGATGCAGCCGCGTATAAATCTGGAGCGACCACGGTGTCACCCAGGGCTCAATCATAACTATTGAGCCTCCCGGTCGAATACATCGGATTGCCTCGGCAAAGAAGTGCCGCACATTCGGGATATGATGCAGCACGTCGGTCATCACAATTGCCCGCAAGGCGTCGTTGGCAAAAGGCATCTGCATAGCATTTAGCGCTACTCGAATTTTCCGGCACGGAAACATCTCCGATGTGACCAGTCCTGGAACATAATCGCTCATGAAGCCCGCGCCTGAACCGATTTCCAGAACGGGGCCTGGTCCCGCCGGCAACTCTTCTGCCACGCTCTGGTACCATTCATCATAGATCAAATGAAGGAAGCGCTTTTCACTAATGAGGCGGCGCCTAAGATCGGTGGTTTGCGGATCATTGATGTCGAACCCCCGCGTCAAAGGATGAGCCAGCCATGCCTTTAGCAGCGAAGTCATTTCTTCCCTCAAACGAACTTGATTCGCCGAGCGGCGAAGACCACCATCTTCAGGAGCAACCAACCGTGACTCCAGCGCTGTATGTTTGTGGTTCCATACGTGCGGTCGCGGTAGCGGATGGGCAAGTCTACAATCTTCATGTTTTGTCTCGCGGCGCCGAACAACAGGTCAAAGTCGCCAAACGGATCGAACTCGCCAAAGTAGTCCCGGTTCGCGGCGATCTCTTCATAACCGTCTTTCCAGAGAGCCTTGGTCCCGCACAGGGTATCTTTCAAGGTCTGTTCCAAAAGCCAGGAGAACACCAGGCTGAAGCATTTGTTGCCAATCATATTGAGAAAGCGCATCGCCTCCTTCTCCAATGGGTACACAAGACGTGAGCCGTTGGCAAAGTCGGCCTTCCCCGATACCAGCACTTCCAGGAATCTCGGTAAGTCTTCGGGCGGTACTGTTAGATCGGAATCGAGAATCATCAGCACATCGCCGCTCGCATGCGCGAACCCTAAGCGAACGGCGTCACCTTTCCCCGTTCCCGTCTGCTTCAGCAAGAGGCATCGCCTCTCAGGGTGATCGAGAATCGCTTGCTCAATCATTTGATAAGTATCGTCGGTTGAGCCCCCCTCGATGAAAATTAGTTCCGAACCTGTACCCATCTCTGGCGTGCGGGAAAAAATACTCGCGATGTTACCCGCTTCGTTGCGTGCGGGAATGATAATCGAGACGGACGGTTCTTTCACGATAGGGTGGCCCGCAGGATTGGGTCGCGCCACGAGCATATGTGTCAATACCGCGCTGTTGAATGGCCAGATCCTGGCGAGATAACGATTGGCCAAAGTTGAAACCAACGGCAAAGACAAAGGTAGCAGCACCTCTTTGCGATGTCGGATGACCTCGAGGTTCGCCAGGGCGAGCAGCCCGGTCACGTCTTCTACGGTCAACCAGTTCTGAGCCATGTTTGGTCTGGCCAGCCGAAGTCGCCGCGCCAGGCGGAGAGGAAATTCCCAAAGCTGGTTGTAGAGATTGACGACCACGCGCGTGTGCGGCAAGGATAATCGACCGACCAATTCCAGGACTCTCTGAACATCCCAGAGGTCATTAACCAGGTCGGAAAGGACAATGACGTCGAACTTCTCGTCGAGGTCAAGCTCGTGGGCATTGGCTTCGATGAAGCGTAGTTCAGGATACTTCTGACGTGCGCGGTCAAGCATTTCACCGGAAAAGTCCACGCCGACGCCAACCACCGGCTCAAGGGCGGCCAACAAGTCGCCCTGGGCGCAGCCGATTTCCAAAACCCGCTTGCCCTTCGGAACCAGATGTCTATAAAGTCCCGCCAGCCGACGCTGATATGCGCCGCCCAGTCCTTTGTGCCGGTCCATCCAACGCGCTACCTGGTCCCAATGCGCGACGCGATCCAGGGTGTAGCGGGCAGCTGCATCCATGGCCTTGCATTCGGCCGCCGCGTTTTTGGCAGCCGCAAATTCTGTCCGACTTATCTCTTCAACTTTCATGAAACCTATGCCGCGAACGATCTTACCCTACTGTCTTGATCGAGTCAGAATTTAGTAATACATCCGCTGAAGTGGTGTCAGCAACAACAGGCCCAAATTCGAGCGATAGTATGCTTCAGCCGAGAGTTGAGGACAACACCTGCTTCTCGGAACCTGGCGCCAGGCAACGGTACCGAGCCGGGATTAGTAATTCCGTAAATCAGATGAGCAAAAGCCGAGAAGAAACATCACGTGGCGCGATCCAAGCTGGGTGAAGTGAATCGAGTGAACGTTTTTGTAGCGAGTGCTCACCGGAGCAAGGCAGCGATTCCAGCGCATTATTTTGCCTGAAGGCCTACGAAGCGACGGGCAAGCTTGGGAACCGCCACAGTTTGTTTAGCTTTGGCTGGTTCGCAATATTCGGGTCGCGGATTCCATTCCAACCGGGCAATTGCCTTTCATCCAGTGAGGATTGCCCACATCAATAGTATTGTTCACTCGTTGACGTTGTCTTGGGTGCCTTCCAGAAAGGTTTGGGATTTGGTGGAGCCGAGGGGGATCGAACCCCTGACCTCATGAATGCCATTCATGCGCTCTCCCAGCTGAGCTACGGCCCCGTCCTGGTCTCGGCCAACCCGGCCGATGTCAGTGCGTGCAATGATAGAGGAGAACGAGTCGCGATACAAAGTGCGCGCAGAATTGAATAACGATCTGATTAGCACCTGGCTGTTACGAAACTCAGCCAACTACTCAGGAAGATCGTCCGGCTACTCCTCAGACGCCTGGCCCTCGGTCAGCGACTTGGCTTCGATGAAGATGTGTTGTATTTCCGGGTGCTGATCTCGAATCTTTTTTTCCAGTCGATTCACCGCGGCCGCGATCCCTTCCGCCTGCAAGTGTTTTTTGAAACCTATATCCAGAGTGAGCAGCACGTCGCTGGGACTGAAGTGCATCGTGAGTGATTTTCTGACTTCCTCAACCGCCATGTCGTTGCCGGCGATCGAGCGAATACTTGCGAGCACCGCGGGGTCAACACCCTCTCCGATTAACAAGCCCTTACTTTCGAACGCCAGAAATCCCGCTACCACCGCGAGGAGGGCGCCAATGACGATCGAGGCAACGCCATCCAGATAAGGATTGTTAAGCAGATGGCCCAGAAATATTCCCAGGAAGGCGACCAAGAGTCCCAGCAGAGCTGCCGTGTCTTCGAAGACAACCGTGAAGGTCGCCGGGTCCTTGCTGGTCCGGATCGTTTCGAACACTCCCTGGCCGGCCATCTCTTTTCGAAAGGCCTGGTACGCAAAGTAAAAAGATATGCTTTCAAAGATGATGGCAAAGCCGAGCACCAAATAATTCCAGATTGAGTGGTGCACCTGCGGATGAGCGAGGTGAGTGACGCCTTCATAAACCGACATGCCGCCGCCGAGCGCAAAGATCAAAATCGCTACCACCAACGACCAGAAGTAGAGTTCCATGCCATGGCCGAATGGGTGAGTGGCGTCGGCCGGTTTCTTGCTCATGCGGAGCCCGAGTAGCAACAGTCCGCCGTTTCCCGTGTCGACGAGGGAATGAATCCCCTCTGAAAGCATGGCTGAGCTGCCCGTAAAAAAAGCGGCAGTCAATTTGGTCGCGGCGATGGCAAGATTGCCGGCAATCGCGGCGAGGATTGCGGTCCTGGATTCAGTGCTCATGCGTTCAGGAGAAGTTAACACACGAGCGGACACCGCTGGCAGTTTGAAAGTTCTCAGCCGGATTAGCGCTTCCTGGTAGCCGTCTTCAGACGGCTTAAGGAACAGGTAACGCTCTTTTCTCCCTCTCCCTCTGGGAGAGGGTTGGGGTGAGGGCCTGAGCGAGAACCTGTTTTGATCTAGTGCTGCAGGTTTTGAACCAGGCTGCAAGGCGTCATCTTCATTGGTGGGACTGAAACTGAACCAGTACCTGCAAGACACATCCGTTGTTGTGCCGCTCCCTTACCCCCTATAATTCCTTCGTCCTGGAAATCAGCGCTCACTCGAAAAATAAAACAAGAAATTATTGGCAGAGACTCTTACGCTATGCCGGCTGGAAAAACATCGCTCTACTACCTCTTCGTTCTGCTGCTTTTGCTACCTGGCACAGGCTCAACTGTCATGGCGGCCGAGCGGTGGTCCACAAAACTCGATGGCAAGGTGCGCTTCTATCAATCGACTGAGCTGGGCGTGCTGATCGTCGGCACTGAGAAGTCTCTGTATGCCGTGGACGGAGAGACCGGCGACGTGATGTGGCGGCGCAAGAACGTTAAGCTCGATGAAACTGATGTCGCGCCGGTGCCCGGCACCGACATCGTGCTGCTGAATCTTGAATCCGGCAGCAAGACGCGCGTCGAAGCCCTCGACGTGATGACCGGCTCTCCCCTTTGGCGCAGCGACAAAGTACGCGGCGCCGTGATGCAGATGGCACTGGATCAGAATGCCAACCTGCTGGCCGTCGTCCTGGTCCGCGATGCGCGCGGGAAAGCTAAACAGGGATTCAAGCGCAAGCCAGTTATTCACGTCTTTGACATCACCAATGGCGAAGAGCTTTGGAAACGCGAACTCGAAAGCGAAGTCGAGATGATGCCGGCGCGCTGGAACGACAACGACGAAGTTCCTTACACCCTCGACAACTATCGCCCGCCGGTCTTTCTCGACAATCGCCTTTATGTTTTCTATGAGGGATTGACCTCACTTGACGCGCACACCGGACGTGATCGCGAGCGAGACAAGTTCCGGGTGAACGAAGAAGGGTTGGCGCTGACTGAGGCCGATCCGGTTGCGGACGAACGCAATGTCTACACTTCAGGACGCGGAAAAGTGCGCGCCATCTCGCGCCTGGACGGCGATGAAGTTTGGTCAGCAAAAGATCTCGGCTCAGTACCCGAGATGATTCTGACTCGCGAAGTCTTGTACGCACGCACGGGCGGTCAATTCGCGCGTCTGGAAGACGGTGAAACAATTGAGCGCGGGCCTTACGGAATCAGCGCCATCGATCTCGAAAAAGGAAAAGTTCTCTGGCGCTACAAAGGAGCCGACAAAGGAATTACCAACGTGGTGATGCCCGATGCCGGCACGCTGGTCGTGGCTGATCGTGACGACCTGATGGTCATTGACGCGCGGACCGGAAAGCGGCGCACGAAGATTTCGCATCAAGTGGAAAAGGCTGCCTTTGTGCTGTTGAATGAACGCGGCGAAGCGGTCGTGGGCGGCAAGAACGAAATCGCTGCGTTTGATTTGGTCAGCGGCCGCAATACCTGGCGTTCGCGCCACAACCCGCCGGGGCGTGGTCTGCTGCGAACGGTGGCGGCAATCTCTGCCCGGGCGGCGGCGCTCTATTTCCGCTATGGCAGCGCCGCCTCGTCTGCTTTTCGCGGGGTGCAATTGCTCAACACTTTGAACGGACTGCGCACGGGTCTGACTTTGCACGAGGCGCTGCCAAGTCTGACCACGCTGGCTGCCAACAAAGCGAGCGAATACGCTCGAAACCGGGCCGGCGAATATGCGCGCGAGCGGATCTCAACTTTCGGAATCCTGGCGCGCGCACGCGAGTTATCCGGGTCACGCCCGCGGGTCGCTGTGCCTCAGCCAGCAATTGACGCGCGCTCGGCAGATGTCGAAGATCGACTGCTCGACAAACTCGATCCCGCGCATCAGCTAGAGCGTCTGTCACGTTTCCTATTGCGCACGCGCCGGTTGGCAGCGCTGCGCGGGGAGTGGATGTACTTTTATACGGACCTCGGGCGTGGCAATGGTTTGGCCGGCGTTAACGTCAACACGGGAGCAACTGAGCGCTCAATCCGCATGAGCGCGCCGGACAGTCGTTTCCTGAGCGACGAATTATTTCAATTGCTTTTTGTCTCGCAGGATAACCGCATGCTCGCGTATGCTCTGAACGGTCAGGATTGAGTGCAGTGTCGCGATTTCAAAGATGTTTAGTCAAACCAGGAACTTAAGGAGAGAAAAGATCATGACCGGAAAAAGTACTTTGCTTCCAATGGTTCTTCTCATGACACTCGGTTTCTGTGGCAAGGTGCTCGCTCAACAACCGGCGGTTCATTCGATCCAGAGCGTTGCGAACCAGACAGTGACTGTCGCCGGCTCGTTGACAGACGGCGTCAAGCTTAAAAGTCTGGCCTGGGCTTCAATGAGTTCAAACGCTTGTTTCCCCGCGACGCAAAACGCGAAGTTCACGGGGAATCACGTCTTTTTTCTGACCGACCTGCCGCCGCATTCGATCATGACCATTACGGTCAAGCCCGGGAACGCCAGTACAAACTTGAGTATCTACGGCTATCAGATCGCGCCGAACAGAATAGTTCTGCCGGAAGACCTGCGATCCTGTGTGAGCTGCGAAGCCGACCATAAATGGGATTATCCGAAGCGCGGTCAAACTCAAACAAGTGCGCGAACGATCCGGTTCAATGCGATTGGAAACTCGTACAAAGTCTTTATTGGGATCGCCGGCGCAAACGGTTTGACTGAAGGCGATTTCACTTTGGAAGTCAGCTTGAAACAATAACACCAGAGAAATTGTCATTGCCTCGGCTTGCGCCGGAGGCCCGGGACTGCCTTTGAAACGAATCACCAAACCACAACACCCTGATCAGGGCGAGAAGCAGATCGAACGCGTGCGACGCATTTGCCTGGCGCTGCCTGGCGCTACGGAAAAACTCTCGCATGGCGAACCCACCTTCTTCGTTAAGAAGGTATTTGCAATGTGCTCAAACAACCATCACCACGATGGGCACATTGCGGTAGTGATACCCGCGGCAATCGGCATCCAGGAGATGCTGATCAAAACTTCTCCAAAGAAGTTCTACCGGCCGCCTTACGTCGGAGTCAGCGGCTGGGTGGGCATCGAGCTGAATCGCGTCAGCGACAAAGAACTGGCTTTTCATATCAATGAAGCCTGGCGACTGATCGCGCCAAAGAAATTACAGGACGAGTGGGCGGCAGCGGCAGAATGAGATCAGTACCACCTGCGTGGTGACGATTCGGGACCCTGAAGGCGTCAGATTCGCGCTCTATGCTCAGTGCGGACAAGATGTCCACGTCCTCACATTTCTTTTTGAAACGAAACCCCTCTCGTGTTCGTTAGAGCAGCCAAGATCCTTCGATACTAAGCGGACTGCTTGAGTCGCTGCAGGAGAAAGCCGGAATGAAACGAAGAGCACTATTCAGCCTGATTGTCTTTAGTTTGCTGCTGCCCGCGGCAGCGTCACGGACACGCCAGTCCAGCTCGAACGTGGCGGTCCCGTCGGCGGCGGTCACGATTCCATTCGAGATGGTCAACCGGCATATCATCCTGCAGGTTTCGGTCAACAACTCTCGTCCGCTCTCGTTCGTTCTGGACACCGGCGACAGGTTCGCGATTGTCGATCTGGACCGCGCCAGAGAACTGGGCTTGAAACTCGAAGGACAGGTGCAAATGAGTGGCGCCGGAGCGGGGACCACGACGGGCTCGCTCGTAAAGAATTCGTCATTTACTATTCAGGGCCTGGAGGGCTTTTCGCAACCCGTTAACATGGCTTTGCCGGTCAAGAGAATGGCGTCGCGGCTGGGGCAGGACTTTGACGGAATAATCGGCAGCGAATTCATCAAAGAGTTTGTGGTCGAAATCGACTATCAGGCAAAACTGATCAGGCTTCACGACAAAACTGCGTTTAGTTATTCGGGGCCGGGAGAAAGCATTCCCGTCAAACTGAACTCAGCGGGCCACCCAATCATTGAAGGTGAGGTGACGCCGACTGGAAGCGATCCGGTTAAGGGCAAGTTTGTTCTGGATCTCGGATCCGGCGGAGCCCTGGCGTTGTACAGCCCGTTTGTCATCGAGCATCATCTCCTCGGCCCGGCGGTAAAAACCATCAAGGCTCTGGGTGTCGGCGGGGCCGGCGGGGCCGTCACCGGCCAGCTCGGCCGCGTCTCTGAAATGAAGATTGGCAGGTTCCGCATCAGCAATCCCATTACTTTGTTCTCGGAAGATAAGCAGGGGGCCCTGGCCAGTTCTGCCATCCTGGGCAACGTCGGCGAGCAAATCGCGAGTAAGTTCAAAGTCTTCCTGGACTACAACCACAACCGGATTATTTTTGAGCCGAACGACTCTTTCGCCGAAAGCTTTGATCGCGCGTTTGG
This sequence comes from Blastocatellia bacterium, assembly GCA_003168335.1. Lineage (GTDB taxonomy): Bacteria > Acidobacteriota > Blastocatellia > Pyrinomonadales > Pyrinomonadaceae > UBA11740. Next base: position 698,415 of record PMSM01000006.1, read on the forward strand.
CGGACTGGCTTTGGTGGCGGAAGGGAAAGACTACCGGACCTTCCGCATCGCGGAAGTGCTCGAGAATTCTCCCGGCACTGAAGCGGGTTTGCAAAAAGACGACATCATCACCGCGATCGACGGAAAGCCGGCCGCGGATCTATCACTGACGAAGGTGCTTGAGTTGTTCGAGCGGCCGGTGGCTTACAAATTGACTGTGCGGCGCAGCGACCGAACGCTGCAAGTGACTTTGACTCCCAGAAAGTTGGTGTAGATCACTCTTCCAGAATTCGCACCCCATAGTAAAATCCAGGGCGAGTCAATCCTGTGAAATGAGGTATCGAGAATTATATGAGCGCCCTACTTGAGTTTGCGACCGGCACAAAGCACCTGACGATGTCAGAGCTGGAAGCCGGCCTGGATGAAATTCGACGTGCGCCCAAAGACCAGGGCATTTTGGAATTGATCGTGCGCCGGCCGGGAGTCAATGATCGCGAGATACTGACCGAAGGTGAACTTCGTTTGCACGAAGGTTTGGTGGGTGACAGTTGGAAAAGGCGCCGCAGCTCAAGCACGCCCGACGGATCGCCGAATCCATTGATGCAACTGAACATCATGAGCGCTCGAGTGATTGCTCTGGTCGCTCCGGATCGGAATCGCTGGCAACTGGCCGGGGATCAACTCTTTCTCGACATGGATCTGAGCGCGGAGAACCTGCCGGCCGGTACGCGGCTGTCGTTGGGCTCGACCGTAATCGAGGTCACTCCACCGCCGCATCTTGGTTGTCAGAAATTCGTCGCGCGTTTCGGTTTGGAGGCGATGAGGTTTGTTAACTCACCCCTGGGAAAACAACTCCATCTCCGCGGGATCAATGCCAAGGTAGTCCGGGCGGGAATGATCCGGGTCGGCGATGTGGCCAGGAAGATCTAAGCAGATGAACGAGAGTAAAGAAGCCGGGGGATTTGCGGCTCGGACACACCGGTGCAACTTCATATATCTCAACTTCAGTTTGAGTGCATCAGTAATCCGGTTCTCGTCATTACGTCAATTGTGTTAAGCTTTGGGTCCCGTTATTCAATTGAGTTTTTAGCAGAGAGCCTGGGAGGAAATCATGGCTGACGAAAAAAAATGCAAGAACCCGCCCTGCACGTGCCCGCCGCAGCCGGACGGCAAATATTGCAGCGCATCATGTGAAGGAACCGGCGACATAATCGAGCTCGATTGTGATTGTAGCCACCCGGAGTGTCAGGGGAATTTCTGAGTTAGCTTTGGGAGTGCGCCAACTCTGGCGGCGCTTTGGATCTAGCTACATCTTTGGATCTCCAGGGCAATGATCCAAAGCGGCGGCGCGCTACTCGGGGCAGCCTCGATGGGGTGCTTGCGGTTGCCGCCCTGCACTCCAATACCCATTGGTTATTGCTGGTGCTTCGCGATTACCATGCCCAGATGCTCGGCCATCGCGGGATCCAGGTTCCGTAGTTTTTGCTGTTGTTCCTGTGCCTTCTTCACCTCGCCCAGAACCATATAACTAACCGCAAAGTTGTAGTAGAAGGAAGCGTCTTTCGGCGAGAGGCTGATTGCCTTCTCATGAAACGGGATGGCTTCGCGGCCGCGCCCTGACTTTGAGAGCGCTACGGCCAGTCCATCATAGGCCAAACCAAAGTCAGGATGATCGCGAATCAGAATTCGGTAAACAAATTCGGCATATTTCATCTGGCCGAGGCGATCGTAGGTCACGCCCATGTTGTATCGAGCTTTCACAAAACCACCGTCCAAAGCGACCGCCTGCTGAAAAGCCTCGAGGGCGCGCGGGTATTGCTTCATCTCGCCGAGTGCCTCGCCCAGGTTGTTTTGTGCTTCGGCGGAATTCGCGTCCAACGAAAGTGAGCTGCGGAAGGCGGCTGCGGCTGGTTCAAACTTGCCCAGAGACATGTAGATGTTGCCGGCGTTTAAGAGCGCGGCCGCGGCTATCCTGGGTGAGCTCTTAGCGACGACCGCGATAGTCTGATAGGCCTTGATCGCGTCGTCATAGCGACCTTGCTGTTCCGCGACCTGGGCCACCCGAGTCAGTCTTTGCGCTTCTTTTACGGCATCGCCGGAACCTTGCGCCGGCGCAGGGGCAAATGCGCAGAGCAACAGCAAACCGCCAGGCAGAGCCCGTCTGAGTAGTCGCTTCATAGCTGTTTTATCTTTTGTGATCAGCGCTCTCGTCCCACAAATTCGACAGACGGCGGCCCGTGCCACCGGTCACACTCTCAAATAAAAAGGGTAATCGCTCGAAAACTCTGGGAATTTCTCGGAATTGGTTGTATTAATATACCCGTAAATCCCAGTTTGCCAGAATTATGTAAGGACAAGGAGGCGTCCCCGAATGACCAGAATCTTTCTTTTGCTCCTGATTGCTCTGATGTGCGCGCCCGCGGCGTTTGCCCAGAACAAAGACTATTCTTTCTACGAGTTCTACGTTGGCTATGCTCATGAACGAGCCAACAACAACGCCGACACGTTCGACAACAACGGTCTCGCGAAAATCAATGGCGCCACGGTCGACCTGGCTTCTAAGAGAACCGGCTATAACGGCTTCGAAGCGGAATTCAACCAGAACGTGACCCGCCATATCGGCATCGTGACCAGCTTTAGCGGCACCTATAAGAATAACGAAGCCTATGTCGACAACAACTCCGGTAAAACGTACCGCGCGAATGTTCAGCGTTATGATTTACTGGCCGGCCCGCGCTACAACTGGCGCACGGCAGGCGTGACACCGTTCGTCCACGGACTGTTCGGTATCTCGCATGTCCGCGCCGCATTTGATGATCAGACCAGGAGCGCCACCGCGTTTGCCATGGCTTTCGGCGGAGGCCTGGACGTACACGCCGGCGAGCACCTCGACGTACGAGTGATTCAGGTTGATTATTTGCCGACTTTCTTTAACGGCAAGCGACAGGACAACATTCGCGCTTCGGCTGGTATTAAGATCAAGTAGTCAGAAGGAAATAAGCCGCAAAGAGGCACAAAAGGCGCACCAGAGGGAAAGGTTCCTTTGCGTCTTTTGTGCTTTTTCGTGGCTATTAAGTTGCTTTAGCAAGCTCCAGAAACCGTGCTGCCAGTTTTGGCCCCGTGCCTTCGTCTTCATGCTTGAAAAAGACGAAGGCGTCTTTCCATTTCTGTTCCCGCACACGCTTCAACCATTCAACTAGATCGTTTTCTTCGTAAGCCGTCCGCCGCAGACGCAGGTAGCCCCACTTCGCCGTGCTGACAATTTCGGTGAGCGGCTTTTCATCCGTGTCGGAAACAACCAACGCGCAGTCCTTAGCGCGAAGCAAAGTGAGGACTTCATCGTCGAACCAGGTCTCGTGACGGAACTCAAAGGCCGTGCGAACATCCACGGGTAGAAGACTGAGAAAAGCTTTCAGTCGCGCAGAATCTTTTTTCATGTTCGGCGGAAGCTGAAAAAGCACGACGCCAAGTCGCTGCTCGAGCAACGATGCGGTTTCCAAGAGATATTTCGTTTCATCAGCGACGTTATTCAAGCGTTTGATGTGCGTGATGCGTTGGGTGGCTTTAATTGAAAAGCGGAAGCGCGCCGGCACCTGGGTCTTCCAGTTTTCGATCATACTGGGCTGTGGCAGGCGATAGAAGGTGTTGTTGATTTCTACCGCGGGCAGTCGCCGCGAGTAGGAGGAGAGCATTTCTTTCGCGGGCAAATCTTCCGGGTAGAAGTTACCCTTCCACTCTTTATAGCTGTAACCGCTGGTGCCGACGTGAAGTTTCATGGTGCAAACTAGTGTGAGTGTTTATTCGGAGTTGGACAGGACTTCAGCACACGCTTGGGCAGATATGTTCTGTGACTTTCCGTACTGAAAAAGAATGCAATCCAAGTATCTGGCATCCAGTTCAATAAAGCTGGCGAACTCGTTGTAACGATCAAAAGGGATGTCTACTTTGAGGAACTCCTTCATAACACCGATAACATGTCGATCGGGTTTGATTACACGTTCTCCCAGATTAAGTTTTATGTTTCCGATTACTCCTGGACCAACACCATGCCTTTTCCCGATGCAATCACGTTTCAGTTTGTTGGAATTTACTTTCCCGCTCCAATCTCTGATTGCTTCGATCTCCGAAGAAAAGCCGTGCTCCTTCTGATATTCGAGAAAGCCATCGGTTAGCTCTTTCAAAAGACAATATTTTGGATTCTTATCTGCGGCTGAACTCGCGGCATTGATGTTCAGGTATTTCTTGCAAAACTCTAAAGCGTCCGTGCAATCCATGACACGCTTGAGAGCTGATAAGGTGGTTATGTCTGGAAACTTTTTCCTGAAACGATCATATCTCGATTTCATTGCGGACTCTCTCCAGTTGATAACCAAAGCGGTGCGCAAGATTGGCATCAATGAATCGTTTGATTTGGCTAGTTCAGCAGACTCTCTTGTTATGTTCCTACACAGAGCATCAATGGCGATGTCTTTGTCGTCATGCTTTACCGTGGACGTTTCGATTTCACTGATGAGGGACAAGACCTTCTGTTTGTTGTCATTCGATATCACTGATAACCTCCATTTTGGTGACGCCTATCGTCCAGCGAAGCCACCAAACTTCACCGCGGTTCATCGGCTACGTCTCCAATCGTAGCTTCGGCCCATTCCAGCGCCTCCGCTTCTCCATCCTCATCGTTGGCCATGGCTTGGTAGCCATCTTCCAACGCCGGATTCGATTTGAGAGTTTCAGACATGATCATTCTGCAAGGAGAGACGCGATCTGCCGATTCACTCACGAGGTTGTCGCTGCGGTACGCAGTGAGCTAAGCAGCCTTAAGTAGAGCTTGCTCAATCTTGCGCGGTAGTTCAATGAACAAAAAATAATCGGCGGGATAGAGGTAGTCTTCACCTTCGTTGTCGACGACTCGAATGTAATTTGATTTCGCAGCGCTCTCATCAGGCAGCACCTGGTAAATCCTGCGCGGAGTTAACAAGTCTGGATCGTCTGAGCTAATACAGACAGCAAACTTGGGTTCCTGATTATTTTTCTTGGCCATTTTCCTAATCCAGATACCGTTTGATTCGCATTTTCCTCTTGCCTATTCCATGCGCTTCGAACCAGTGCACTTCAGCAAGTCGTATCCTACCATCAGAAAGGCGCACGGTGGCAACTCCTTTCAGCTTTCTCCATCGACCCCTGCCATATCGTTTTCGCGAGACACCTAAAATCCTAATGCCCGGTCCGACCGCTATGATCTCGATCTCGGCTATTCTTCCGACAATCTCAAAATGCATCGAGAAATACCCTCACGAAATCGCCCGCGCGATCAGAAACGCGGCGCCGGCGGCGAGGCTGCCAATCAACGCCGTTTGCAAAGCACTGCGCACGGGACGCGTGCCGGTGTAGTGGCCTTTGATAAATCCGAACAAGAGCAGCGCGACCAGCGTGAACCCAACTGAGTAAAAGAGCGCAATCGTGATGTTGGCCTGCTTGATGAAGTTACTGGCGATGTAGGGAGCGAGCGGAATCAAGCCGCCGGCCATATACGAAGCCGCAATCGTTAAAGCGCTGACGAGCGCACGTTTCGGATCCGGTTTCTCCAGGCCAAGTTCGAAGCGCATCATGAAGTCAACCCACTTCTTCGGGTGCTTCGTCAGAGCCTCTACGATGGGCGCGCTTTCCGCGGCACTCAAGCCGTACGATTGAAAAACCTGTGCCACCTCGCGTTTTTCTTCGTCGGGAATCTCGATCACTTCAAGCTTCTCGCGCTCGCGCTCTTTGGCGTAATGTTCCGCGTCGCTCTTGGCCGCGAGATAACCACCCAGACCCATCGCGATCGAGCCCGCCGCAATCTCGGCCAAGCCCGCTGTCACAATGATTCCGGTAGTTGCAGTTGCCAGGCCGGTCAACCCCGCGGCGAGCGCGAATGGCACCGTCAAACCATCCGACATGCCAATAACTATGTCGCGGACTGTTTCACCGGCGGTGAAGTGTCGTTCGACGTGTCGAGTTTGCGGCATTGAGTTTCTCCGGAGTTGAGTTCGAAGTACGACTGACTAAGGTTTTTACCACCGAGGACACAGCGGAACGACAAAGCTGGGGAGTGCGATATGAATCAACCTTGCTGCTGGTTCCTTCTTCTCTGTGTCCTCTGTGGTTGAGTTCTAGAACTTTCCGATCAGAATCAGCACTCCGATTACGATGAAGGCAGCGCCAGCCACGCGCTTGATCCATTCAAGGGGTAAGTACTGGCTCAAAACGGTTCCGACCACGACGCCGATAGCTGAGACTGCAACCAGAGCCAGCGACGCGCCAATGAAAACTTCCCAGGGCCGCTTCTTATCAGCGGCCATGGTCATCGCGGCAATCTGGGTCTTGTCACCCATCTCCGCCAAAAAGATTACGCCGAAAGTTGTCAGCATTACGCGCCAGTCCATCTGCACCTCTCATTTCCTTCGTTTATTTATTGATTGCGCAATTCATGTAAGGCACAATTGCGTATCTGTCAACATATTACTCCAGGCCGGTAGTGTCTTCTGGTTTTAAGTAAGACAGAACTTGAGACCCTACCGTGTTGGCCGTTAATCGAGTTTCCCACATGGTTAAGCCCACCAAAGAATTTATCGGGACGGAGCGTTTCACCTTGCGCCGCCGTCTGGGCGCGGGCGGCATGGGCGTCGTGTACGAAGCGCATGACCGCGAGATGGACAAAATTGTCGCCCTCAAAACTCTGACTCGCGCAGAGGCCGCGCACATCTATCGCTTCAAACGAGAGTTTCGCACGCTCGCTGATGTTTCGCATCCCAATCTGGTCGCACTGTACGAACTAATGTCCGACGGCCAGCACTGGTTCTTCACCATGGAACTGGTTAAGGGCGTGACCTTCATTCAACACGTCCGGCCGGAAACTGCGGGCGCGTTCGACAGCGCAACAGACAACACTTTGCCCGGGCCGCGCGCGCCGCTGGTCAGACACACCGATTCAGAAGCTGAAACCGAAGTCTTTGACAGTTCGCACCTCTCTCTGGAGTCCGCGGAAAGGGCCCCGCTGGATGACGCCCAGCCGGCGGTCGCTTCCTACTACAAACTCGATGTACCGCGATTGCGATCAGCACTGCAACAGCTCGCCGAAGGTGTAAACCGTTTGCACGAGCTGGGCAAGCTGCATCGCGATATTAAACCTTCGAACGTGTTGGTGACCGACGAAGGCCGCGTGGTGCTACTCGACTTTGGATTAGTTGAGGACATCGAACCTGAACACTCCGAGACCTTGCTCGCCGGCACGCCCGACTACATGTCGCCTGAGCAAGGCGCCCAGATGGCGATTTCGAAGGCCAGCGATTGGTATAGCGTCGGGGTGATTCTTTACCAGGCGTTGACCGGTCACCTGCCGTTCAGAGGCCGCTTCTTTGAAGTCATGATGCGTAAGCAGACGCACGATCCCATCCAGCCCCGCGAGCTGAATCGCAACGTTTCCCGGGACCTGAACGACCTGTGCATCAGACTGCTGCGGCGCGACGCTGAAGCACGGCCCACCGGCCGCGAGATCCTGCGCACGTTGGGCGCGCGCACCGCCGGAACTTTGCCGGCATCGTTCGTCACTACGACGGCCGAAAGTGCTTTCATCGGCCGCGAGCGCCTGCTCGCTGAATTGCTCGATGCTTTTTCCGCGACCAGCGAAGGAGAAACAGTCTCGGTATATGTTCACGGCAATTCGGGCATGGGAAAGTCTGCCCTGGTGCGGACGTTCCTCGATCAGATTAAGCAAAAGCACAAGCCGATCATTTTGCAGGGCCGCTGTTACGAGCGCGAGTCGGTTCCTTACAAAGCTCTCGACGGAGTTGTCGACAGTTTGAGCAGACACCTGGCCTCGCTGCGTCACGGCCGGGCCGAAGCACTCATGCCGCACAATTCGCTGGCCCTGGCCAGGGTGTTCCCGGTGATGCTGCAAGTCGACGCGATCTTCAATGCGCGTTCCGCGCGGCCAGAGACCGTCGACTTGTTCACCCTGCGGCGGCAGGCATTCGGCGCGCTGCGTGAATTGCTCGGACGGATCGCCAGCCGTCAGCCGCTGGTAATCTACATCGACGACCTGCAATGGGCTGATGCCGACAGCACTTTTCTGCTGGAAGATCTGTTGCAGCCTCCGGACGCACCGAAGCTGTTGCTGGTGGGAAGCTTTCGCACCGAAGACCTTGAAACCAAGCCGTTCCTCAAGCAACTCTTGCAGGGCACCGGTACCGACACCTGTCGCGAACTCTTCGTTGGCCCGTTACCGGGTGGCGAGGCGCGCGAGTTAACGCGTTCGCTTTTTGCTTCGGTCGGAATTTCCAGCGAACCTTTTATCGATTCTATTGTGCACGAAGCCGGTGGCAGTCCGTTCCTGCTGGAACAATTGACGCACTACGGGATGATGAACGAGCGAGCGGCGACCGCCGGAATCACATTAGGCACGATGCTGGAAGAGCGCATCAGGCAATTACCGGCAGGCTCGCGGCAGTTTCTCGACACGCTCGCGGTCGCCCGGCGACCAGTCAATCAGGACGTGGCCGTGAACGCGGCGGGATTGAATGACGACGCTTTGAAAATTTTGAGCGCTCTGCGGACCGCGCAGTTTGTGCGCAGCGGGGGCACGGGCTATGGCATTGAGATCTACCACGATCGCATCGGCGAGACGCTGGCGTCGCTGCTGGCTGACGACGAGCGGCGCCAGATTCATCGTCGTTTGGCGCAGGCCCTCGAAGCGCGCGGGCTGGACGATCCGGAAGCGCTTTACGAAGACTATCTCGGCGCGGGCGAAGAAGATCGCGCGGCCCTGCACGCCGAAGCCGCGGCCCGCAAAGCGGCGAGCGCGCTGGCCTTTGACCGGGCCGCGCTGTATTACCGCCGCGCCATTGAACTGAAACCCGGCGCCCCCAATCTGGTCGATCTGAAGATCAGCCTCGGTGACGCGTTGGCCAATGCCGGTCGGCCGGCCGAAGCCGCGAAAGAATTTCTCGACGCTGCTAAATCGAGCGGATCGCAGCGGTCGCTCGCCTTGCAACAACGCGCCGGCGCGCAGTTGTTGACGGGCGGTCACATCGAAGAAGGCCTGGAAGTTTTTCGCGTCGTGCTGGAAACCGCCGGATTCAAACTGGCCAACGGACCCAAGCGGGCCTTACTGTCACTGATTCTGCGCCGCTTATGGATTCGCCTGCGCGGACTTGAATTCACCGAACGTCAGGCGAGCGACATTCCTGAAGCGGATCTGGCTCGGATCGACATCTGTTGGACCGTCGCCGCCGGCCTGGGCGTAGTCGATCTGATTCGCGGTGCTGACTTTCAAAGCCGGCATCTGCTGCTGGCGCTGCGCTCTGGCGAGATCTACCGGGTAGCGCGAGCCATGGCGTTCGAAGTAGCACAAACTGCCGCGCATGGCGGCGCCAAAAGAGAACAAGCTCTGGAACTCGCCGATCGAACTGAGCGTCTGGCGCAACGCGCCGCGAATCCGCACGCGATCGGTCTGGCCATCTGGGCGCGTGGATTGAGTTCTTACCTGGTCGGTGACTGGAAAAAATCTGCCGAACTCTGCGAACGCGCCGCGGAAGTTTTGCGCGATCAATGCACCGGCGTGACCTGGGAGTTGACGATCGCGCATCGCTTTATGCTCAGCTCGCTGATGTTTCTGGGCGAGATGGTCGAGGTATCGCACCGCGTGCCGCAACTGCTCGCCGCGGCTTTGGAACAGGGAAACCTTTTCGCGGCAACCGACTTGCGCACGCGTATGAATCCGATCTGGTTGGCGGCCGACGATCCGGATCGAGCGCGAGCCGAAGTAATCTCGGCACTGACCACCTGGCCGCGCAAAGGCTTTCACTTGCAGCACTACAGTTCGCTGGTCGCCCTGGTGCAAATCGAGCTTTACACCGGCGATTACGAAGTGGCGTGGAAACACATCGAAGGACAAATTAAGCCGCTGGAAAAATCCATGCTGCTGCGCATTCAGGGACTGCGCATTGAAGCTATGTTTTTGCGCGCACGTCTGGCCCTGGCCAGCGCTGCCGGGCAGAAGCGAGAGCGACGTTTGCGCATCGCGGAAAATCTGGCGCACAGCATCGCCAACGAACAGATGCCCTGGTCGAATCCGCTGGCGATGTTGATTCATGCCGGGTTGGCCAGTCGACGGGCAGATGATTCGCGGGCAGTGGCGTTGATTTCTCAGGCCATCGAAGGTTTTGTTGCGTCGGATATGGCGCTCTACGCTGCGACCGCGCGCTGGCGACTGGGCGAGATACTTGGCGGCGATCGCGGCGGCGAACTCGTCAAACAAGCCGACGACTGGATGAGCAAGCAGCAAATCAAGAATCCGGCCGCCGTCGCGAACTTGATGGCGCCTGGTTTTAGTGAGCCGCCGGGGCAGTAGCGCAAGGCGATCAACGGGGCGCTTCGGTTTTGATCCCATAAGCAGGTTGGTTGAAAACGCGTGTGGTTTCTTCCCCTCCCTTTGGGAGGGGTTAGCGGACGGTGCAAAGCCGGGACGGAGACAAGCCCTCTCCCCAGCCCTCTCCCAAAGAGAGAGGGAGAAAAGACTTTAAGTTCTTTCATCCCAAAATCTCAGACGACCTGATACGAAAACATGATCTTCAAGAGCCCTTACCCAGACATTGAAATTCCCGACACACCCGTCGCGTCTTTCATCCTCGAACACGCGTCGCGATTTGCCGCCCAGCCCGCGCTGATTGATGGCCGAACCGGGCGCACGCTCACTTACGATCAACTGGTTACGGCCGTAGATCGAACCGCCGCTGGTTTGGCCACGCGCGGCTTTCGGAAAGGCGACGTCTTGGCAATTCATTGCCCGAACGCTCCCGAGTACGCCGTGGCTTTTCTCGCGGTGGCGAAGCTCGGCGGCATCGCGACCATGGCTTCGCCGCTCTTCAATAAGACCGAACTGGCGACGCAACTGAAAGACAGTGGCGCGGCCTATCTATTGACGGATTCAGAGCACCTGGACACGGCGCTGGCCGCCGCGCAGACAGTCAACCTGAGCGAAGTCTTGCTGCTGGACGAATCAGATGACGCGCGTGGCGCGACTTCATTCCCGGCGCTTCAGAATCACAAGGACAAAGCGCCGTCAGTAGCAATAAATCCGCGGTCAGATATCGTCGCGTTGCCCTACTCGAGTGGGACGACGGGTTGGCCCAAAGGCGTGATGCTGACTCACTACAACCTGGTCGCCATGCTTCGCCAGATGGAAACGGCCGCCGTGCTGCACCAGGGGGACAGAGTAATTTGTGTCGTGCCCTGCTATCACGTCTATGGGTTTCACATCGTGCTTAATCTGGCATTGCGCACGGGCGCTACGGTCGTCACTTTGCCGCGATTTGATCTGGAAGAATTCCTGGGCGCCCTGCAAGACTATGAAATCAATATCGTGCCCGTCGTGCCGCCCATCGTACTCGCGCTCTCGCGGACGCCGCTCCTCGACCGTTTTGATCTTTCTAAGTTGAAGACGCTGCACTGTGGCGCGGCGCCCCTGTCCGTCGAAGTGGCCAGCGCTGCCTGCGAGCGACTCGGCGTGCGCATCAGTTACGGTTACGGCATGACTGAGCTTAGTCCGCTTTCGCACCTGACCTACCCGAGCGGGGATGGTGAGAAGCCGGGATCAGCGGGTTATTGCCTGCCGAATACCACTTGTAAGATCGTCGGCGTGGAAACCAGGATCGAGTTGGGACCGGGCGAGGAAGGGGAAGTGTGCGTCCGTGGCCCACAGGTCATGAAAGGTTATCTGAACCAGCCTGAGGCAACCGCCGATCTCATTGACGACGAAGGCTGGCTGCACACCGGCGACATCGGCTATGCGGATGAGGACGGCGCGCTGTTCATCGTCGATCGCCTGAAAGAGTTGATTAAATATAAAGGCCGCCAGGTCGCGCCGGCTGAGCTGGAAGCCGTGCTGCTTTCGCATCCGGCGATCGCGGACGCAGCGGTGATTCCCAGCCCGGATGAATTTGCCGGCGAAGTTCCGATAGCTTTTGTAGTGCTAAAAGAAGACGCCTCGGCGGCCACGATCATCGACTTCGTGTCCGAGCGGGTCGCGCCTTACAAGAAAATCCGGCGCGTCGAGTTCGTCGATCACATTCCCAAGAGCCCGGCGGGGAAAATCCTGCGGCGGGTGCTGGCGCAACGCGTGCGAGAAAAGATCAGGAGTAGTGAGGAAGGAACGAAGCGTGATTGATTAAGTCAGTAAGCCGGTGTCTTTAGGACGCTGAAAGCGTCCAATGTAATAGCCGTGGGCAACGCCCACGGATTACGGACACATTCTTTCAATCGACCCTGCAGGGGTCGCATCGATTCGACCCTTTCAGGGTCGCGATTCGTTTTTTGACCGTGTTCCGGGGGCGATGCCCCCGGCTATTTCATCTCACGCTTTCGGCGTGAAGCGGCCGCCCACTCCTACCGTGGATGGCACTGACTTCATCTTCCTCGATTGTGGTCTCATCCAAACGCGACGGCGCGCTGATCGATACGTAGGGGTTCGCGCTTCAGCAATCCCGACTCGATCAACTCTTCAGCTGGGTTGCCGCTTTTATCAGTCACCATCGTCGGTCGAAAGTAGTTCTCGAAGCGTGAGTCGACGCGGAACGCCGGCGTATAAGTTTGATCGAGGGGCTCAGTAGTACTCACGTAGGTGCGGGCCCGGCCTTTCTTCATCCAACCCAGGGCCGTCGTGGAGGTCATCAGAGTGTGCGCCGAAAGCAGCAAGCCCTGTTCAAATCCGATCGACAATTGCAGCGGGTTTAGTTTCGAACGATAAAGATTGAAGAACTTAATTGAATGCTTGAGTACGCGGCTGCGCAAACCTCGGAAGTGTTCGACGCCGCGCACGAATTCGACGGCCTGGTCAATTGGGTCGAGTGTCTTTTGCACGATCGTAATGCCGTCCATGTCGCGCAGTTTCGTGTCCGGCAGAATGCTCCGATTAGCAAGACATTCATAAAAGTATGGCGTGCCGAGAATCGGGATCGAGAGCGTGACGAAAGCAGGCAGAGTAATTTCAGGCGTGCCGGTAATGAACTTCAGTTCCAGCTGCACGTCGGCAATCGTGCGCGTGCTGAGATCCAGCATCAAGCCGTAACAAAAGATTATGCCGGCGTTCAGGCAGCGACTGATCATTTCGACCTGCGGCACGGAAGTGTTCTGCAGTTTGTTGAAAGTTCGCAGCCAGTTGGAATCGAAAGATTCGACGCCGCTGAAAAGCAACTCGCACCCGGATTCTTTGGCGAGCGTCAAATTCTCCTGCTTGTTAAAAAAATCGTTGGTCACCAGCGCGGCCCAATTCCGGAACTGTCCGGCCGCTCGCAACTCCTTTATGAGATCGATTCGCCGGCGAAAGTGGTCCCGATCATTCCCGTAAAAATTATTGTCGAGGAAAAACAGTTTCCGTTTCTTGCCGGCGGCGACGATCTGCTGGCGAATGTTCTCGAGATCGTAGGTCTGATAAGCCCGGCCCTCGCCGGTGAGGGAGCAAAACGAACAGTGAAAGTTACAGTACCGGGTAGTCTCGACATAGCTCATCAGCTTCAGCCAGTAGCCCAGATCGAAACGCGGAAGCATTTGCTCGGCCGCATAAGCATCGCCCCATGCATCGGTAATGACTTCGCGAAGTTCTTCAATATCGCCCAGACAACTGTAGTCAAAAACCTTTTCAGAAAGCAGCGGCAGTGCGCGCACCGCCGGTCCGCCGGCGACCACGATCACCTTTGGGTTCTTCGTGCGCGCGTATCCGGTCAGGTGCAGCATGCGATCGAAACAGTGCGTTAGTCCGGTCAGAACCAGCATGTCGGGCCAGCCGAGGAGTGGCTCGTCTTCGAGCGGGCCGCTCGACAATTCGTTGTAGCAACGCACCTCGCACAGTTCCGTCGCGAAAGCCCCGGCGAGATAGATCGGGCCGACGGCCTGCGGAATCTTAGTCGTACGACGTATGGGTTCGCGGGAGTAATCGAAATAGCAGTTAACTACGAGGACGCGCCGGCGCGGCACAAAGGATCGGGGAATCTGATCGGGAGCCGATGCAGACATGGGAGCAAACCTAGCGGGCGGCAAACACCGGTTCGCGCGTGAGTTGTACCGGTGGCATGAATATATCTTCGCCCTTGATGCGAACGTTGGAGGTGAAATCGTTCTCGAGTAAACCTTCGCGCCGCAATTGGCGAATCTTGTCCGGCGGCCGCGACGGCAAAGCGCGCAGTTCCGCAAACGGCGGCGGCATGACGTAGCGCGCCTGGATTACGTTGCTGACGAACCTAAAAATGAATTGATAGGGAATTCGGCGCATTGGGATCCTTTTCGGGCGACCCTGCCTGGGTCCAAAGTGAAAAGCAAAGGGCTCTCGGACCTGAAAGTGGCGGCTATTGTGGACTGGCCCGGGGTTCTAGTCAATCGTTTTCGCGTCTCTCACTCCGTTTGTGGCTTTTCGGTTCGCGGCGATGCTAGCATGAGCGGCCTGATATGATCTTCGTGGATTGGCTGATAGTTCTCGGACATGCAACCCCTTCTTTCATCACTCTTCGACCAAACCGAACGCCAACCGCTGAGCGTGTCTGAGTTGACCGGCATGATCCGGGGCGAGTTGGAAAAACGTTTCTCTTCCGTTTGGGTCGAGGGCGAGATTTCCAACTTTCGCGCACACGGTTCGGGGCACTGGTACTTCACGCTGAAGGACGAGTTCGCGCAACTGCGCTCTGCCTGCTATCGCAGCAGCAATCAGCGGATCCGGTTTCGTCCTGAAGATGGGCTGCAGGTGCGCGCGCGCGGCCGTCTGGGCGTGTACGAGCAGAAGGGCGAATATCAATTGATCGTCGAAGCGCTGGAGCCCGTCGGCGCCGGCGCCCTGCAGTTGGCTTTCGAGCAAACGAAAGCACGTCTGCAGGCAGAAGGTCTGTTCGCCGCCGAATTAAAGCGCGCTATCCCGCTGCTGCCACGGCGGGTCGGAGTGATCACATCGCCGAGCGGCGCCGCGATTCGCGACATCCTCAACGTGATCTCGCGACGCACGCGCACGGTGCACGTCTTGTTCACCTCAGCGCGAGTGCAGGGCGACGGCGCGGCGCAGGAGATCGTCCGCGCGATCAAGTTCCTCAACGACTTTCATGCGCGCGCCTTGAAAGATGGCCGTTTAGATGACGCGATCGATGTCATGATCGTAGGTCGCGGCGGCGGATCCATCGAAGACCTTTGGGCCTTTAATGAAGAAGTAGTCGCCCGCGCGATTCGCTCTTCTGCGATTCCGGTTATCTCAGCCGTCGGCCATGAAACTGATTTCACCATCGCGGATTTTGTCGCCGACCTGCGCGCGCCTACGCCTTCGGCCGCGGCTGAGATTGTAGCCGCGCACGAAGCTCAGCTATGCTCGCTGCTCGGCACTTTGACCACGAATCTGGCGCGCTCAATTCGCTACCGCATCGCCAGCTCGCGCACCGAAGTGCAAGAGCTGGCTCTGTCACCGGCGTTCGATGCGGTGGCGGCGCGTTTGCACGAAGCAATGGTGGCGACCGGCGCTGCCGAACATCGTCTGCGGACGGCGATCACCAGCACGGTTCAGCGCGCCCAACGCCGCGTGGGCGCAGCGACACACAGCCTTTCGCCGGTTCACCTTAGTTCCGCTGTGCGGGCCGCGCGAACGCGCTTTGAGTCCCTTAGTAAGGCGCGCGACGCGGGCATCGCGACCCGGCTTGAGACGGCGAGGCAACAACTCGCCATGCTTGCCGCCGCGCTTGATGCGATGTCACCCTTGAAGGTCCTCGAGCGGGGCTATGCTATTGCGCATGACGCGCAGGGCCATATCGTACGCGAAGCGAGTACGATGACCATCGGCGATGCTCTGCGGCTGCGCCTGTGGAAAGGTGTCGTCGATTGCCGCGTCGAAGGAACCGAGAACGAGTAAAATGAAACGCAACCGGATCGTTATTAATCTCGATGAATCGCGAAGCGGCGGTGGAACGCGGCGAGGATTCGCGGGGAAGAAGACGCGGGGCGGACTCGGTAAACCGCTGCTCATCATCGCGTTGGTGATGTTGCTTATCGCAGCCGGCGTAGTGGGAGGCGGTTATCTATGGTGGCGGCATTATCAAAACAGCCCGGCGTATTCCCTGGCGATCCTGACAGATGCGGCTCAACGAAACGATACGGCCACAATCGACAGTATTCTTGACACCGACAAAGTCACGGACGATTTTGTGTCCCAGGTTCGGCAACGCGCTACCGGTTCGGCCTCATCAGCGATCGGTTCAGTTTGGCCAAATCAGGCTGATTCTGCCACTGCCTCTTTGTCGCCAAAACTAAAACAGACAGTGCATGACGAACTGGTGAAAGAACTGCACCGGCTGACAGAGCAGGCGGCCGGAAAGCCTTTCATCCTGGTGGCGCTGGCGATCACTCGCTTTGCCGACATCAAGGAAGAAAACAACGTCGCCCACGCGACGGTGAATATCAAAGATGAGCACATTCAGCTTACAATGCAGCCGGCGACGGCGCCGGGGCGCTGGCGAATTACGGCGGTGCAGGACGACAAGCTGGTGACTGTGATCGCCGACAGCGTGCAGCGAAATTTGTCGCCGGGCGCGCTCCAGGATGCGGTTCAAAAGCAGCTGGATAAACTAAAGAAGCCGGCGCCATAGCCGTAGCACCACCTGCGTAACCAGCGGGGCAGTAGCCCGACCGTGAGGGAGGGCTCGTTTGATGACTATTAACGATGGGCAACACCAAGCCAAAAAATTTCGAGACGTCACTGGAAGAGCTCGAGCGCATCGTGCGCGAGCTGGAGCAGGGCGAACTAACTCTCGAGAAAAGTCTGGAGCTGTTTGAGCAAGGCGTGAAGCTTTCGCGCGAATGCCAGGATCGTCTGACTCAGGCCGAACGCCGGATAGAAATTCTAATGCGCGATAATCAGGGACGCGCCGCCGTCCGCCCGTTCGATCCGGAGAGCGAGTTGAGCGGCGGGAGTGACGGTGACGACTCCCAATGAGCCCGCAAAGCGGGCGGAAGATAATAGCCATCTCCGATGGCTCACTGAACAGTCTCCTTCTAGAAGCAGAAAATGTAACGTGCGCGCTACCCACGAAGTCATCAGATCAACTGCAATCGATGCGAAGGAATTCCTCGCTTCGTGTCGCGCGCTGATCGACGCCGAACTCGATCTGCTCATCCCAAAAGAGTCTGCGGAGCCTGAGCGGGTGCACTCAGCGATTCGCTGGAGTTTGTTCGCCGGCGGCAAAAGATTTCGCCCGGCGCTCTTGCTCGCCACCGGCCAGACGTTGGGGGCAAGGACTGACGATCTTATGCGGGCGGCTTGCGCGCTGGAGATGATTCACACCTACTCGCTGATTCACGACGACCTGCCGGCGATGGATAACGACAAGCTGCGCCGCGGGCGGCCCACCTGTCACGTGAAGTTTGACGACGCCACCGCGATCCTGGCGGGCGACGCTTTACAAGCACTGGCCTTCCAAACGATCGCTGAAGACGAACGTCTTTCGCCTGATCTGCGCGTGCAATTGGTCGTTGAGATCGCCCGCGCCGCCGGAACGCCGGAAGGTATGGTCGCCGGGCAGGCGCACGATCTGGATGCGGAATCACGCGAAGTCACTAACGCAGAATTGGAACGCATTCATCATCGCAAGACCGGCGCGCTGATTCGCGCCGCGGCGCGTTGCGGCGCAATCATCGCCGGCGCCGGAGCGCGTGAACTCGAAGCCGTCACAGAATACGCGACGAATCTCGGTCTCCTGTTTCAAATCACTGATGACTTGTTGGATGTGACGGCCACCGCTGAGGATCTCGGCAAGACTCCGGGAAAAGATGCGCGCGCCAGCAAGGCGACTTACCCGGCGCTCTATGGGATTGAAGCTACGCACGCGCAGCTTGAGGTCGTGCATCGCGCTACCCGCAATGCACTCGATCCCCTCGAACGGCCCACGCAACTCCTACAATCAATCGCCGATTTCATTCGCGATCGGCGGGCTTGATTTTGGAGTGCGGCGACCTGTCGCCGCTTTGGTTGAGATCTGGGCAGAGTTGAAAAGCGGTGACAAGTCACCGCACTCCACATCACGCCGCGTACGCTGCGTAGACACTCTTCACCTTCTCCAGAAAATCGCGGCGGTCGACGAGGTAATGAAGCTTGACGGGTTCAGTAATGATTACCTCGGGCTCGGGCTGAACAATCTTGCCTTTGCGAGATTTGGAAGATTTCTTCGCGGCTTTCTTGGTTATCTTTTTTGGTTTCTTCCCAGGAAGAACCCGGTCGCTACCGCTCCCGGTTCTGTAACTCCACTCGTGCGTCGCGGCTAAATGATCGATTAGTTTCTCAAACACCTCACCCGGCTCCCGCTCAGTAATTCCAATCTGATCCAGATAGCCGCTGTAACGAAGACGGCGGATCAATTCCATCAGCGTCAGACGACCTTCGAGCGTCATCCCGCCGTGCGCATGCGAGCGGCTGACGAGATACTGAATTAACAGCGCTTCGCTGTAGAGGCTGGGCGCGAGAAACAAACGGGTGCTATCGCGTTCCCAGCCTTCGCTCAATCGACTGGAACGACGCACGGCGCGCAACTCACCAAAGACTTCGTCCCATTTTGTTTTCGGCTCGCGACGTTCCAGGTAAATGCGCGTGGCGTCAAGCATCCAGCCCTCATCGTCGAGCTCAAGACTGTGACCCAGAGTGTCCAGCCATTGAAAAAACACCGCGCGCGAATCGGACTTCTTTTCCAACACCAGAAACTGTTCGTCCGCCTTCGGCAACTTTTTAAGGAGAACCCGGCGCGGGGCGTCGGTAGTCTTACCGCCTTCAATGCAGTAAGTATCAAGCCGCGCCAGCCAACGCTTCGCAGATCCACAATACGGACAATGCGGACTCTTCTCTTCACTGTCGAAGTAAGGCCGGGTCGCGCCGCGGCTGGTCAGTTCTTCGATCGTGGGTGTGTGGCGTTTAACTTCAGAGAAGGCGGTGCGCGGCGCGAGGCCGAGTTGTTTGGTGAAGATGTCGAAGATGCACGCCAGACAAACCAGCGTCGTGTATTCAGTGATGGTTCCGGGCGGAAACTCACTGAGATCGAGTTCACGCTTGGCTTTGGGTGCCATATGGCGGATTTAACCACAAAGACACTAAGCCACAAAGCAAAAGCCCTTATTAGGTAGTGTCCTAATTTGAGTATTGCTGAAGTCACGCTCCGCTCTGCTCCTGCTTTGCTCCTTCTTGCCCCCTCCATCACCGGCTCCTTAAAGAGAAACAAAAAGCGGCGAAGCCTTAGCCCCGCCGCTGGCTGGGTTTCCCAGTCTTTCCTTTTAGCCTCTCTTGCGCGGTCGTGCTTATCGCCCACGGCGGTAGAAGTACCCGCCGCCGCCGCCAAAGATCAAGAGAAGTACGACGATCACGATTATTAGTGTCATGAAGCGGCTTATATCACCGGGTTGAAAGGGGCGTCCGTGCGTTAGCACACATAACCCTGTTGAGCGGTTGAGGTACAAGCATCGTGCCACAGAACGGCGGTTTCGATTTCAGATTAGGACACTACCCCCCTTATTACTTTGTGCTCTTTGTGTCTTTGTGTTGAAGACTTGATTTAGGCAATCGCGACCAGGGCGGGCTCGCTGTCGGTATGGCCCAGAGCCAGATCGAGTTCAGCAGCGACGTCGCCGGTGCCCGTTGACAGCTTCTTGAAATCGAACAGGTTCGGATCCAACAGTTGTGACGGCTTCACATTTCCCAGCGCGGTGAGCATCGAAGCGCGCACGTTCGGAATTTCTTTCTCGAGTTCCGCAATCAAATTCTTGATGCGCGCGCGTTTCAGGTTTGTTTGCGAGCCGCACAAGTCGCAGGGAATGATCGGGAATTGTTCCTGCGCGGCGAACTCGGCAATGTCACTCTCACGGCAATAAGCCAGCGGTCGAATGACCGTGTTACGGCCGTCATCGGAACGCAGGACCGGCGGCATGGCCTTCACGCTGCCGACATAGAAGAGATTCAGCAGGAACGTCGCGATGATGTCGTCGGCGTGATGCCCCAGAGCAATTTTGGTACAGCCTTCCTCAACCGCGATGTTGTAGAGAATGCCGCGCCGCAGACGCGAACAGACTGAGCAATACGTCTTGCCCTCCGGCACCAACCGCTTGACGACTGAATATGTGTCACGCTCGACGATGCGAAAGGGCACGCCGCGATCGCTCAGGTACCCGGGCAGAACGTCCGCCGGAAAACCGGGTTGTTTTTGATCGAGATTAACTGCGAGCAGTTCGAATCGCACCGGCGCGCGCCCTTGTACGTCGAGCAGCAGATCGAGCAGCGTGTAACTGTCTTTCCCTCCGGACAGACAGACCATTACTCGATCGCCGTCTTCGATCATGCGAAAGTCCGCGATCGCCTCGCCCATGCGGCGGAGAAGTCTGGTCTTGGCCTTGCTTTCTGTGTTCATCGCTTGTTCATCAGCATGCCACGCGAGGACTGGTGCTGACAAGAAAGCGGTACTGCTTGACGGCGTACCAGAGTGGGACGAATAATGCGCGCGGTAGAAAAACTCTCGGACTCAAAAGTCCTCGCGTTTCCTGAACTAACCTCCCGAGGAGATTTCGATGAAGTATACGAACCTGAGAATCGGCCTTACCGTTCTTTGCGTGGCGTTGCTGGCAATTCCGTTGGTTATTGTGCACAGCGCGGGCGGTCGCATCGAAGGCAAAGTCACCGATCCGAGCGGGGCTGTCGTCGGCGGCGCGGCAATCACCGTAGTCGACTCGGCCACTAATCAAACGTTTGCGGCCGTAACGGACAGACAGGGACACTACCAGATCGAAGGACTGCCGGCGGGAACATATTCCCTGACTGTTTCGGCGCAGGGATTCAGCGAAGGCCGCCGCGCCGAGGTGAAAGTCGAAGAAGGCGCTGTCGCCACGGTTGATCTTAAACTGGAGATTGCGCCGGTCGAGGCCACCGTGACAGTGAACACCGGCGGCGAGAAGCCGAACTCAGATCCCGTCTATCAGCAACTGCGCCAGATGGGAAAGGGCCCACAGGATTTTGACGGCCTCTACGCAACCGTTAATAATCTGGTATTCACGCGTGATGCCGCGACGTTTACCATGAGCAGCGGCGAGATTTATTTTGCGCCGACGGTCGCGGACCGCACGATTGGCGCGGTCTTCTTCGGCGAAGGCGAGCTGACGCTGACCCCGCCTACCGAGATCGAAAGGCACTCCCTGTCGCTCTACACAAATCAGCCGTCGCTGAAAGAGTCCTTCGACAGACTCGTGCTTCGCTTCAGCGACAAAACTTTTGATGAGATCAAGCAGTCCGCGCAGGCAAAGATGAGCTCGAATGGCCCGCAAGCCGAGCGGGCACGCAATGCTTACCGCGACAACCAATTGCTTTTGCGCAAGACCCTGCGCCGTAACGTGGAGCTGCGCACGCTGGTCGATCTTTACAACCCAAATCGCCCCGGTTTCTTCACGGCATTCATTGACGGCAGGAAATACAGCAAACTCATCTTCCAGTACGACGCGCTGGGAATTCCCAGCGTCTCGCCGGAAGAAGTATCGTTGACCAGCTATGGCGACACCGATCGCGGGATTTGGACTGCTTTCCACCGCGCCGACGAATACGCCAAAGGCACAGCTTCGAGCGACGAAGATCACAGGATCTATGACATTACCCATCACGAAGTTGACGGCGCCATCCGCGGAACCAAGTTCCTCGCCAACGATACTGTCACTTTCCGCGTACTCGACGGCGGCGCGCGGGTGCTTCCTTTTCGCCTGTTCAGCTCGCTCCGCGTTTCGCGCGTGCGCGATGAGCAGGGACACGAGCTGGCATTCGTGCAGCAGAATAAGGATGAGGACGCCGACTTTGGAGTGATCTGGCCCGGGCCGCTCGAAGCCGGTAAGACCTATAAGCTCAACGTGGAATACGGCGGAGGCGACGCCCTCATTGACGTCGGAGGCGGCAACTATTTCGTGAATCCCGGCGCGCGTCTCACCTGGTATCCAAACAACGAAGGGACGGCATTTGGCGATCGGGCGACCTTCGACACCACGTTCCGTTATCCGAAAGGAAAGACTCTGATCGGTACGGGCACCGCGGTTGCGCCCGAAGCAGATGATGGCGATCTGCGCGTGTCCAAATGGTCAAGTGGCGAGACGCAATTGGCCGTCGCCGGGTTCAACTACGGCACATTCAAGAAGAAGAGCGTGCTCGATCCGCAGACCGGTTACACCATCGAATACTACGGTAACGAGGAACTGCCCGACTTTATGCGCGGCGCCGCGGCACAAGGCTCGATGAATACTCTCGGCATGTCCGGCACACTGTTGGCCGACGCGCAAAACGCGACGCGAATCTATACCATGTATTTCGGCAAGCTGCCTTTTAATCGGTTGGCCCTGACCCAGCAACCCGCGTCCAACTTTGGACAGGCCTGGCCAACCCTCGTTTATATGCCGTTCACGGCGTTCATGGATCCGACCCAGCGCTATTTGGCGACTGGTGGGAACGTGCGCGCGGCGACGGATAACTTTTTCCGTTATGTCGGGCCGCACGAGATCGCGCACCAGTGGTGGGGTCACATGGTCGGTTGGAAGTCTTATCACGACCAGTGGATGAGCGAAGGGTTCGCTGAGTTTTCCGCCTCGCTCTTTATTCAGCACGCGATGCGCGACGAACACAAGTTTCTGGACTTCTGGAATGAACAGCACGATCGAATCGTCCAGGCACGGCCCCAGACGCACGACATCAAGCCATATACGATTGGTCCTGTCACCCAGGGATCGCGTCTGAGCGGCGGCAAGACTTACGCGGCTTATCAGTTTCTTGTCTATCCCAAGGGCGCGTACATTCTGCACATGCTGCGCCAGATGATGTTCGAAGCGCACAATGGCGGCGACAAGGGTTTCATGGAAATGATGCAGGACTTTATTAAGTCGCACTACAACGAGGATGTTTCAACTGAGGATCTGAAACACATCGTCGAAAAGCATATGACGAAGCAAATGGACATGGAAGGCAATGGAAAGATGGATTGGTTCTTCAGCGAGTATGTGTACGGCACAGAAATGCCCAGCTATCGGTTTGAATACCAACTGGGCAATGGAGGCTCTACCCTTTCGGCACGCGTGACTCAATCCGGAGTCGCCGACAAGTTTAAGATGTTGGTGCCCATTTATTTGGACTATGGAAAAGGCTGGGTTAGGTTTGGATCGGCAAGAATGACGGGCAACACGACGGTTGATCTCAAAGACGAAAAGATCCCGCCCGGCGCCAAGCGAGTTGCGTTATGCGCCTTTGATGACGTGCTGGCGTTAACCATTCAAAACTCCAGGTAGCTAACTGTGCTCAAGTAGAAAACTGCCGCCCACTGAAAAGTGTTGTGCGCACGGCTTCGCCTGTGATAACGTGCGCGCACTCAAGGCGGAAATGTTTCTCGAGCGACTCGTCCGGCAGGTGTCAGAGCGGGTTCTTCCCACCAAACAATTTGGATCCAACCCTGAGACTGCGAAGGCGGTTTCTGTGGAGAACGACATGGCCCCAGCGAAAGCGGCTCTGAAGCCCGAGCCCACCAGTATCACTCGGCCGGTGAGTGAAAATGTGTTGCGCCCTGCCTCGGCTCCGGCTTCACCGGGGAAAATCCCTCAACGCTTGCCGAATGCGCTGGCAGGAACAGAACAGCCAAAGCCCCAGGTACGTCCAGTCCAGACCATGGCGCGCGCCATGCCAAGCGCCCGGCCGCGTCGTGACGACAGTTCCAACTTTCAGGCCCGCGTTCCCGTCATCACCGGCGAAGCTACCTGCCGCGGTTTGATGCCGGTGGATGGAGTAATCTCTGGACAACTGGGCGCCAACGGCAGTGTGCTCACTATCAAACAGCGCCCGCGCAGCGGCCCGGCTGAATCTGTTCCGGAACTCAGCGGAGAAATCAGTTTCAAAGATATGCTGCGCATCAACGGTCACATTGCCGGCAAGGTAACGTCAGCGCGCGGAACGCTGATCATCGATCCCTCGGCGCTGGTCGACGGCGACATCGACGTGGGAGTAGTAGTGGTCAGCGGCGTCGTCAACGGAGACGTCATTGGTCGTGAGCGGGTTGAGTTGGGCCCGGCCTCCGTAATCAACGGCAACATCTCGACACGGGCACTCACAATGAAACCCGGCGCAGTCTTCCAGGGCGATTGCCGGATGCTCAAGAATGAAAACGGCGACCAGTAACCGGCCAGCACGAACGAGGGTGGCGCAATGTCTGATCCCGGGCAAGTATCAGATCCTACAGTAGAAGATTCTCCTCTGAATCAGTCTTTCACCTCCGCCGAATTCGCAGACTTTCTTCCCGATACGTCTCGCTACTTTGAAGCCTGGCTGGAAAACCTCAAGCCGGCGTTGGAGCCAAACAAAAATCCTGCTGTCCCTGCGCATCTCGCTGTTGACGACGCGCCCGCTCCAGGCGAATTCAGATTTGAAGGCACATTGCGGGTGGATGGCTATGCTGCCGGCTTTCTTCGATCGCTGACGGGCACACTGATCGTGGGCGAATCCGGCGAAGTCGAATCCAACATCGTCGTGGCCATCGCGATCATAGACGGATTCCTGCGCGGCGATATTTACGCGACTGAACGCGTTGAACTCGGCAGTCACGCGAGGGTGTTCGGGAAGATTGAATCACCAACTCTCTCAATCGCTCCCGGCGCGGTTTTTGAAGGGGAGTGCCATTTTCTCCCGTCTCATTTCAAAGCGGATAGCGAAGACGGTGGGCGCTTAAGCTCCAGCAATTCGACTTTCTCGTCAACGGATTTATCGAGCCCGAATGAAGAAGCTGCTGAGCCACTGGTCGTCGCCGCCAGTCGCTGACGCTTGGATCCGCCCGCCGGGCAAAGGCTAAACTCAAACACGTTATTGCGCTCCGGATTCTGTGATAGAGTCTTCCATCCAGGTGCCACAAACTATGATCGATCTACGCAGTGATACGGTAACCAAACCAACGCCGGCAATGCGGCGCGCGATGGCTGAAGCCGAAGTCGGCGACGATGTCTATGGCGAAGACCCAACCGTCAATCGTTTACAGGAGCGCGCGGCAGAGATATTCGAAAAGGAAGCGGCGATCTTTGTGCCGACCGGCTCGATGGGAAATCAGACCGCGGTCAAGCTACACACCCGCCCGGGCCAGGAAGTGGTAATCGAAGAACGCGGACACATCTACAATTTTGAAATGGCCACAATGTCTGCTTTCTCAGGCGTGCTGGCGCGGCCGGTGAAAAGCAACGACGGCAGCGGCATCCTGACCTGGGATGAGATCGCTTCCGCAATTCATGCAAAGGCTGCTTACTATGTCGCGCCGACTGGTCTCGTCGCGTTGGAGAATTCGCACAATCTCGCCGGCGGTTCGGTGCTCACACGCGATCGCACTGAAGATATTTGCGCGCGCGCTCACGAAAAGAATTTGCCGGTCCATCTGGACGGCGCGCGGATCTTCAACGCGGCCGCGGCGCTCGGTGAAACCGTCGCCGATCTGGCGCGCCCGGCGGACTCGGTAATGTTCTGCCTCTCAAAAGGGTTGGGCGCTCCGGTCGGATCGATGCTGTTGGGAAAACGTGAATTTATCGACGAAGCGCGGGTCGTACGCAAGATGCTCGGGGGCGGCATGCGCCAGGCAGGCGTGCTCGCCGCTGCCGGTTTGATTGCCCTCGAGGAATCACCAAAGATCCTGCCCGCAGATCACGCCCATGCGAAACTGCTGGCCGAAGGCATCGCCGAACTTCCCGGCGTTAAGATCGATCCTGAAAAGGTCGTCACGAACATCGTGATCTTTGACGTCACTGGAACCGGATTGAGCGCCGACGGGATTTGCGCGCAACTGCGAGAGCGCAACGTGCTGGCATCGGGCTTTGGCTCGTCAATCCGCATGGTCACGCACTATGACGTATCGCGATCTGATATCGAGAGTGCGCTGCGAGAGTTGCGAAGCGTGCTAGCCAACTAAGGGTATTACCGCAGAGGACACAAAGAAGAATGAGAAGAAAAAAACCTGATGCGGCGTTTCAGGTGTTGTCTGCTTGTTTTCTCTGTGTCCTCTGTGGTTAAGAACTAAGTCCGACTGAGATCGTCCAACGCATCGCATACTCGCACAAACGAGAATGAAGGACCTTCGATTAAAGTTGCTGCAAGGGTGCGTGGCCATTTGGCTGGTCACACTTTTCAGCTTGCCTGCGAACGCGGCGCCTCGCCTTGAACAGCCACCGGCAAGCGTAGTTGTCTTCTTCGATGTCTCAGATCTCCCGGCGCGCATCGATGAACCCAGGTTAAGCGAGAGCGACGGAGAGTTCGTCCTGGACGGCGCGGTGGCAAACAGATCTGGTGAACAGTTGCTGGGGATTCGCTTGATACTCCTGGTGATTGATCCCGCAGGTAAGTTGCGCAGCCGAATAACCTGGACCGAGCAATCCGAGCTGGCCATCTATTCGATCAAGACTTTCGCCTTTCATCCGCCGATAACCGGAGAAACACGGAAATCTGATCAACTTTTTCTCGCGATCGACGAAGTGATTGGACACGAAACAATTTGGCGCGTCGTGGGCGCCGAGAAAGCGTTACGGGCCTACTCTCGTGGACAGCATGACGTCTTACCAACTGTGCGAACCGTGGCTAACCAGTTCGACCCGCGTACTCAACCACTTATGATAAGAGTTATCCATTAGGAGGCGCTGAGTAAAGTGAAGCGAAGCACACGTGGATGTGGATGCGCGGTTGCCGTGCTCGTGGTGTTGTTGGGGGCGGGCGGATTTGCTTTCTGGAAATACGGTTTGCCGTTGTGGCGGGCGCGGGCGCCAAAACCTTCCGGTGAACTGCAAGTTCATGTGCTCGACGTGGGACCAATCGAGGGCGATTCAATTCTGATCATTTCGCCCGGGGGCAAGTCCGTGCTGATCGATGCCGGCGACGCCGGCAAAGGCAAGGTCGTGCTCGATGCTTTGAAACGCTACAAAATCGATCACCTTGATTACTTCATCGCCACGCATCCTCATCCCGATCACCTCGGCGGCGCGGATGAAGTACTGAATGGAATCAAGGTGACAAACATGATCGATAATGGCGTCGATCTTTCCACGCCCGCGCCCCCGGCTCCCGCGGCGAAAACGTCAAAGGGCAAGGTTGCTACACCGCCACCGCCTCCTCCTAAGAAAAGCAAAGTCAAAACAGTAAATGGCTTTTTCGACGAATACCAGAGCGCGCTGAAGAAAAACGGCGCGCAATATGAAAAAGCGCAGCCGGGAAAGAAATACGATCTCGGCGGTGGGGCGATTCTGACGGTGCTCGGACCAACCGAACCGTTCTTCACCAAAGACCAGATGAAGGCGGGCGGCAACGACACGAATGCAAACTCGATCGTGCTGCGACTTGATTACGGCGATTTTTCCATGCTCTTCATGGGTGATGCGGAAGCCCAGAGTGAAGAGCGTCTGTTGAGCAAGTCTGACCTCGATCTGAAAGCAAAAGTGATCAAGATCGCGCATCATGGATCGAAGTACGCCACGTCTGAGAATTTCATCAAACGAGCGCAACCCGAAGCCGCCATCATTTCTGCTGGCTCGTGGAATCGTTATGGTCATCCGGCGCAGGTGGTTCTTGACCGTCTTAAGGCTGCCAACGCAAAAGTTTTTCGCACCGACTTGCAGGGCGAAGTTACGCTTACGACCAAAGGCAAAGGTGATGCAGGCAAGTTGTACGAGATCAAGACTGCGAAAGAAACTAAGGAAGACCTCTGGGCCGGACGCGAACCGCTGAAGGATGATTCATCTCATTCAGGATTTATCGCGTATGGTGATTTCGGCCCGCCACCGAAACCGCCGAAGGCGAAGACTGAGAAGCCTGGAAAGAAGTGAGTCTGCTTTTGCGGCTTGCCGCCGCACCAGTGCGGTAAGGCTTTGCCTTACTGTGCAGATCTCATTTAATGAAAAGCGAGGCTCCGCCTCGCGATGAGGTATTGCCTCAATAAAATTTTCGGGAGCTTAACGGTAAGGCAAAGCCTTACCGCACTGGGGAGCGGCGAAGCCGCAACACTCAGCGAATTCCCTAAGTCAATGACTAAACCTGCGACCTACGCGTCGGCCGGCGTGGACATCGACGCCGCCAATCGCGCCACGGAAAAGATCAAAGAACTCGCGCGCGCGACCTTCAACGCGCGCACGCTGTCAGAGATTGGCAGCTTTGGCGGAATGTTCGATGGCGCCTTCCCTGCAATGCGCCAGCCGGTCCTGGTGGCCTCAGCCGACGGCGTGGGCACCAAACTGAAGATCGCTTTCGCCACCGGCATTCATAACACCATCGGACGCGATCTGGTAAACCACTGTACGAACGACATTCTGGTGCAGGGCGCGCGGCCGCTCTTCTTTCTGGATTACATCGCGACCGGAAAGTTGGCGCCGGAAACAGTCGCGCGCATCGTCGAAGGCATCGCCAACGGTTGTCGCGAAAATGGAACTGTGCTGCTCGGCGGCGAGACGGCTGAGATGCCCGGCTTCTATGCCGACGGCGAATACGACGTGGCCGGATTCATCGTCGGGGTGGTTGATCGCGAACGCGTAATTGATGGTCACGCGATCGCCCCGGGCGACGTTGTGCTCGGATTGCCTTCAGTTGGACTACACACGAATGGCTATTCGCTGGCGCGCAAGCTTTTCTTCGAAGAGGCGGGCTGTGCGCCTGATACTTATCTTGATGATCTTGGCTCAACTATCGGCGCGGCGCTTTTGAAGGCACATGTGAGTTACCTCGGCGCGCTTGAGAGCTTGCTTGATTCCGGAAAAATAAAAGGACTCGCGCACATCACCGGCGGCGGCTTGCTGGAAAATATTCCGCGCATCCTGCCTGAAGAAGCGGGCGTGGCGATCAAGCGCGGTACGTGGCCGGTGCTGCCGATCTTTGAATTGATGCAGCGCATCGGAAACATTGAAGACGCTGAGATGTATCGCACCTTCAACATGGGAATCGGGATGGTCGTCGTTTGCGCGGCGTCGGATGCGGCCGAAATCACATCACAGATCCGAGCGCGCGAGTTCAATTGCTTTGAAATCGGACTCGTCGGCGAAGGCGCGCGAACCGTGGTGATCGAGTAGTGAGTCTTGCACTGCTCCGGAGCAGAATGTTTATAGCTTCCTCAGCCAGATTTTTGACGGAGCGGCAAATTAGATCAGGTCCCGGAGATCGAAATGATTGGGCTAGCCAGAATCGGCATTTTGATTTCCGGTCGCGGGTCCAACATGATCGCGCTGGCGGATGCGGTCCGCGCAGGCCGGGTGCCGAACGCTCAGGTTGCAGTTGTAATCAGCGACCAACCGGACGCCGCGGGTCTGGCCAGAGCCAAAGAGCGCGGCATTGAAACCCTGGTCGTTGAGCGTCGCGGCCGCAAACGCGCGGAACATGATCGCGAAATTATTGCGGCCCTAAACGAGCGCAACATTGATCTCGTTTGCCTTGCCGGTTACATGCGCGTGCTGTCGAGCGAATTCATCGAGGCATTCCGCGGGCGGATCTTGAATATTCATCCGAGCCTGTTGCCGTCATTTCCCGGTCTCGACGCGCAGCAGCAGGCCCTCGAACACGAAGTAAAATGGACCGGATGCACGGTTCACTTTGTTGACGAGACTCTGGACGGCGGACCGATAATTGCCCAGCGCGCTGTGCCCGTTTCTGACGATGACACTGTCGAGAGTCTATCGGCGCGCATTCTGGAACAGGAACATGAGCTCTATTCGGAAGCAGTAGCGCTTGTGCTGAACAATAATCATCGGGACTAGATCCAATGTCAGCCGTCATCACCAGCGATGAAACTCTCGTGATCGAAACGCCTGAGCGCGTGCCACTGCACTTCGCCCTGGCGTCGATCGGCAATCGGTTCATCGCCTGCGCTATCGATCACACGATTCAGGTGTTCACGCTGCTTGTCCTGATCATTTTTTTCGCGATCATCGCCGACGCTGCGAATCTCGGCAGCCGGCTGATAAATGCGCCCAAGTGGGTCATTGCCCTTCTAATTGTCCTCGTCTTCGTGCTGATGTCAGGGTACTTCGCGATCTTCGAGTGGCTGTGGCGTGGTCAAACACCGGGCAAGCGCTGGTTGAAGCTGCGGGTAATTCGCGAGGACGGGCGGCCGATTAGCTTCTTTGAAGCAATCGTGCGAAATCTATTGCGCGAATTCGACATCATGCCGTTTCCGTTTTATTCGGTAGGGTTGATTTCCGTTTTTTCGACGGACCGGGACCAGCGAGTTGGCGACCTGGTCGCCGGCACGGTGGTTGTGCGCGAGCGGGAAGCAGAAGCGCCGGCCTTCGCAGAAGTCTTTGCCTCGCCGATTTCCGACCCGGCCCTGCGTCGTTCATTCAAACCGGTGCAATTCACTGCCGATGTAAACAACCTCACGGAACAGGAAATCTCAGTGGTCGAAAGTTTTCTCCGCCGGCGCTGGGACTTAAAGGACTATCCGCGACAGTGGATGGCCTGGCGCGTGGCGATGCCGATTCTTTTCAAACTGCGCCCGCAGTATGATCTGTCAACTTTCACCTACGAAGGTTTTCTGGAAGAGTTGCTGCATCGGTATCGCGAGAAGCATCGGTTCACGGATTGAGGGAGTTTTTGGAGTGCGCCGGCAGAGCGGAGCGGCGACGGCGCTTTGGGTTGGCTAATGTTCTTTCGTGCAAAGGTGAACTCGGCAACCCGAGTACCGATCCAAAGCGGTGTCGCGCTCCGCTTGCCACCGCACTCCAAATTGACCTCGCCCCTGGCCTTTGCTAGCCTTCTTCGTTTCCGATCCTATTGAAATTCTCAACCGCAGAAAGGCAATCATAAAGTCATGGCTCGTGATGTTTTTATTCTTGGTGGCAAGCGCACGCCGATGGGCGATTACGTCGGTGCGCTGAAAGATATTTCGGCGATCGATCTGGGCGTCATCGCGGCGCGAGGCGCCTTGGAAACAACCGGCGTGGCGCCGGATGAAATCGATCACACGATCATCGGCAACGCGCTGCAAACTTCGGGTGACGCGATTTACGGCGCGCGGCATGTGGCGTTGAAAGCGGGTGTTCCGTTTGATCGTCCGGCGCTGACCGTCAATCGCCTCTGCGGCAGCGGCATTCAATCGATCGTTTCGGGAGCGCAAATGATTCAGCTCGACGAAGCGCAGGTGTGTCTGGTCGGCGGGATGGAATCGATGTCCCAGGCTCCGCACGTGATTCGCGGGGCGCGATCCGGCTTTGCCCTCGGGCAGGGAAAGCTCGAAGACAGCTTGATGGTCGCGCTGCTCGATACCTACTGCAATACACCGATGGCCGGCACGGCTGAGAATCTGGCGCGCAAATTCGAAATTCCACGCGCCGACCAGGACCAGTACGCGTTGCGTTCGCAACAAGCCGCGAAGCGTGCTCTCGACGCCGGGTTCTTTGCCGCAGAGATCGTGCCGGTGGAGGTGAAGACCAGAAAAGGCACCGTGCTTTTTGGGCAGGACGATCACCTGCGCCCCGAAACAACTCTCGAAGGTTTGGCAAAGCTAAGACCGGCACTCAGCAAAGATGGATTCGTCACTGCTGGAAATGCCTCGGGCATAGTCGATGGCGCGGCCGCACTGGTCATCGCCGGCGAGGACTTTATCAAGGCGAAGAACATCAAGCCGGTGGGCCGCATTGTGAGTTGGGCCTATGCCGGAGTCGAGCCTGATCTCATGGGCATCGGGCCCGTGCCGGCGACTCGTCAGGCGCTAAAGAAAGCCGGTTTGCAGCTTTCGGATATCGACCTGATTGAAGTCAACGAAGCGTTCGCGGCGCAGTACCTCGCGGTTGAGCAGCAACTTGGTCTCGATCGCGAAAGGACCAACGTCAACGGAGGAGCGATTGCGCTGGGACATCCGTTGGGCGCGACCGGGACCCGCTTAGTCCTGACTCTGTTGCATGAGTTACAGCGCCGCGGTGGGCGCTACGGATTGGCGACCGCATGCATTGGCGGCGGGCAAGGCATCGCGATCATTTGTGAGCGAGTTTAGGATTGCTTATCCTTAGCGGAAACGGCTGCCAGCTTAGTCGCAAAAGCAAGTCGAGGCCGAAGAGACTCAGCGATCTCTGTCGTCGTCTTTTACTCGCCGCTGATTCAGCTCTCTAGATTTTCATACGAAAATCCAAATTCTCGTGCGAGCTGGCACGGCAACTCGCATAGCAGGAAAGAATAACTGTCGGTAAACAGAGTTGTTAACGGTATTCCGACCGGTCGAGCAGGTAAGGCACAATTCTTGCGAAAAAGCGGCTCGCAAGCTTGAATGCGACACTAGATTTTGTTAACGCACTTTTCATACAGTTATCGTGGTTTTAAGCTTGCCCTTTTGCCACTCGTCATGATAGAAACCGCCTTCTGCACTTGTTCGCAGTTTTTCCTTCGGAACAAGCAGTCCAAAATGTTCTTGGAAGTCTCATTTAACTCTGCGCCCGATGGCTCGCGCGCAAATTGGTTTCAACGATACTGATTTCCTTAAGGAGTTCTCCTGTTATGTGTAAATTTCTACGATTTGGTTTTGCCTCTCTTGTGCTCGTCGCGATGTGCGCGCTGGGCGCGATGGCGCAGTCGGCTGTAACGGGCGCAATAAATGGCACCGTCACGAATCCCAACAAAGAGGTCGTGGTCGGCGCTACGATCACAGCCAAGAATAACGGAACGAACATCGAAGCCTCCACCACGGCTGACGGCAACGGCGGCTTCAAGGTCGGCAATCTTCAGCCCGGCACTTACACCGTAACCGTGAATGGGACGGGATTTGCCCCTTACACGAACGAAAATGTTGCGGTTGAGGTCGGACGTTCGACCAATCTCGAAGTGGGATTATCGCTTACGGGTGTTACGGGAACGGTGCAGGTAACAGCCGAAGCGCCGGTTATTAACACGAGCCAGCAGGACTTTTCGTCCAACATAAATCAGACCTCAATCAATGAGCTTCCGGTCAACGGACGCCGATGGTCCAATTTTGTGATCCTGACTCCCGGCACGGTACCTGACGGCACGTTTGGCCTGATCAGCTTTCGCGGTATATCGGGCCTGCTGAATAACAACACGGTCGACGGCGGCGACAACAATCAGGCTTTTTTCTCAGAGGAGCGCGGGCGCACGCGCAGCGCATACTCGATCAGCCAGTCCGCGATCCGCGAGTTCCAGGTCAACACTTCGAACTACTCGGCTGAGTACGGCCGTTCGGCCGGTGGCGTCACCAACGCGGTAACCAAGTCCGGAACGAATGAGTTCCATGGCTCAGGTTTTCTTTATGACCGCAACAACGCATGGGGTACACGGAATCCGCGTAGTTTCATCAGTCAATTGATTGGCGGAGTTTCAACCCCCGTTGCGCTCAAGGCGACCGATGTCCGCTATCAGTTTGGCGGGACCATCGGCGGCCCGATCGTGAAGGACAAAGCGTTTTTCTTCTTCAGTTATGACCAGCAAAAACGTAACTTCCCCGGAGTTTCAGTTTTCACCAGTCCGTCTTATATCAGCACTGTAAACACCGCCACACTCACGGCGGCCATCAGAGGAGTGACGCAGACTCAGATCGATGCGGCTACAGCCTTCCTTAACAGCGAGACTGGTATCGTGCCTCGTCGTGGCGA
This sequence comes from Blastocatellia bacterium, assembly GCA_003168335.1. Lineage (GTDB taxonomy): Bacteria > Acidobacteriota > Blastocatellia > Pyrinomonadales > Pyrinomonadaceae > UBA11740. Next base: position 732,024 of record PMSM01000006.1, read on the forward strand.
TCAGAAACTCCTTCTGCCAAAGGTCGATTGGCGCATCAATCAGAACAACACTTTTACCGCGTCATACAATCGCCTGCGATGGGCTTCGCCGGCGGGAATTCAGACGGCAGCAACCGTTACGCGCGGGCGCCAGGCCTATGGCAACGACTTCGTCGTTTCTGATGTATTGAATTTTCGTCTGTCCTCGACAATCTCACCGACGATGGTAAACGAATTTCGATACCAGTGGTCTCGTGACAATGAATTTGAGTTCAGCCAGCCTCCGCTGGCAGGTGAACCAACAACTTCGCTGGGAGGAAGATCGCCAGACGTTTTCCTCACTAACGGACTTGAGTTCGGCATGGCGACATTTCTCGAGCGCCCGAAGTTCCCATTTGAAAGCCGCAATCTATTTGGCGATAGTTTGACGATTACGAGAGGGAGCCATACCTTCAAGATTGGCGGCGATTTCAATCGTGTCAAAGATGTCCAGGACAACCTGTTCACCGGCGCCGGTTCTTATAGTTATTCGAATATCAACGACTTCATCGTTGATTACACCAACTTTACGTCGGCGGGCGCCCTGAGAACGGGTGGTAGGGTATGCGCTACCAGTGCGCGACTTGCGGGTAATTGCTACACCAGCAATTACACCCAGGGTTTCGGAGTGTCCCTATTTAGTTTCAACACCACCAACTACTCTTTCTTCGCGCAGGATGACTGGCGCGTAACCTCGAAGCTGACGCTAAATCTCGGCTTGCGCTATGAGTACGAGAGTCTGCCGCAGCCCTTCCTGGTTAATCCACTCTTGCCGCAAACCGGCAACCGCCCCAGCGATAAGAACAACTTCGGACCTCGAATAGGTTTCGCGTGGGACGTCAACGGCGATGGCAAGACTTCGATCCGAGGCGGTTACGGGATCTATTACGGACCCATCGTAACCTCGACGATTCTGGGGACGCTAATCAACACAGGTGTGACGGGCGGACAAACTGTGTCTTCGCTGCAATCGACCAATGCGGCAGCACCCGTTTTCCCGAACATTTTGGCGAGCGCACCCGCAGGCTCAGGCGCGATTGATTATTTCGTGAAGAACTTTCAGAACCCGCTGATTCATCAGGGCGATATCGTCGTTGAGCGCGAAGTAGCACACAACACCGTTATCTCCGCTTCTTACCTCTTCAGCTTCGGGAAAAACCTTCCGAACTTCGTCGATACGAACTTGAGTGCTCCGACAGTCGCGAGGACCTACAATATTCTGGACGGTCCTTACGCTGGTCAGACCTTTACGACACCTTACTTCCTGGGTGCCACCAGACCCGATACTCGCTTTGGCCTGATCGAAGAGGTTCGCAGCGACATTACGACCAAGTACAATGCCCTCGTGATTCAGGCCAATCGCCGCCTGACCAATGGTCTGCAGTTCCAGACGAGTTATACACTCTCGCGGGCATACGACAATGGACAGCTTTCGCAGACCAATGTGGCGAGTTTTTCAGTTCCGTACAACCCTCTCGATCAACAGGGCGAGAACGGTCTGTCCAACTTTGATCGGCGCCACAAGTTTGTAGCGAGTGCGGTTTACAACACTCATTACAAGGACAAGGACAACAAAGTAGCGCATGCGCTGCTTAATGGATGGACGATCTCGCCCATCTACACCGCCTACTCAGGCGCGCGCTATACCGGGAATCTTTCCGGAAGTCCAAGCTCCGCGTTTGGCTTCTCCCAGGCGGGTGGCATCAACGGATCGAACGGTTCCCAGAGGTTCGCGTTATTGCCGCGCAACTACTTCAAGCAGCCGGCAATCAAGTACCTGGATCTGCGGCTGTCGCGTCGGTTCCCAATTGGAGAAAAGGCAAAAATCGAAGTCATGGGCGAGGCCTTTAACTTCTTCAATTCCACTCAGGTCACGTCGGTGAACACCACGATCTACAGCATCTCGACCTCCGGCACGACTGCTAATCTGACTTTCAACCCCGCGTTCGGCACCACGACCGGCGCCGACGGTTTCTTCTTCCGCGAGCGGCAGGTGCAATTCGCCGTCCGCTTCGAGTTCTAATCCGAAACTTACAACCTTGAGCCACTTACCGGGCGCGTCTGCAAAGGCGCGCCCCTTTTTTTCGCTCTGTGCCGATCTGCTGGTAGACCGGTTCCGGGACGGCCAGCCGTAAGCGTCCCGGACAAGGCCTCCTCAGAACCGCTTTGATATACTGCATTCACTGGAAATGCCCACGGCCACTCAAACGAAAGCCGGTCCGAAACGGAGCCCTGACACTGCTCGGATATCTGCGCGTATAAAAACTCAAACGCAGGTCCTGGGTTTTCACAAAGTCGGTATCGTGCCCGCGCGAGCCTTGTCTCCTGAGTTAAGTAAAATGAACGAATGGCTGGCTCGCGGCTTTCACGGTGAGATGAACTGGCTGGCTCGCGATCCCGGACAGCGCGCCGATCCGCGAAAGTTGTTTCCTGAGGCGCGCTCGGTCGTCGTAGTCGCTTTGAACTACTACACGCCGGCTCAACACCGGGCCAATTCTGCGAGCGGCAAGGTGTCGCGTTATGCCTGGGGCGATGATTATCACGAAGTCGTCGGCGAAAAACTGCGCAACCTCTTGTCATGGATCAGAGAGCAATGGCCGGAAGCCGACGGCAAGGTCTGTGTAGACATTCAGCCGATGATGGATAAAGCCTGGGCCGTGCAGGCCGGTCTCGGTTGGATGGGTAAGCACACGAACCTGATCACGTACGAGTACGGCTCGTGGGTTTTCATCGGTGAGTTGCTCCTGAATTTGGAACTCGACGATGCGGACAAAGAAATCGCCGATCAGTGTGGCTCGTGCACGCTCTGCATCGACGCCTGCCCCACCAACGCGATTGTCGAGCCCTACGTTGTTGATTCGCGTCGGTGTATCTCTCACGCGACGATCGAATCGCGCGCGCCGGAAATGGATAAAGAGGTGGCCACGAAACTGGAGGGCTGGTTGTACGGCTGTGATATTTGCCAGGACGTTTGTCCCTGGAACCAAATGACGCCGGCGACAGATGAACCGCGTTTTGAACCACGCGCGGGGAACATTAACGCGTCGCTGGCTGAGATTCTCGCGCTGACTCCGGAGACTTACGCGACGCGCTTTCGCCGCAGCGCGATGAAACGCGCAAAACTATCTGGCTTGGAGCGCAACGCCCGGACGCTCAACGGGAACGACAATAGCCTGGCCAGAAACTAATCAAGATCAATGCGAGGGCACCAAATGAAACTCATGCTTATTCTCCTGTCTGCGTGCGTGGCTATCATCGCGACCGCAAACACAACCCGAGCGCAAGCCAACGCCGCTCCTGCCGAGATGCGCAAGCTCGCCGACGATTACTACAACTGGCGCAATCAGCAGTTTCCCGTCGCCTCGAGTGATGCCGGGCTGCACACCTGGGATAACAAGCTGACGGACTACGGGCTTTCCGCCCTGCTCGCGCGCCGCCTGCACATCAAGGAAGTGCTCGCCAAAGTGAAAGCGATGCAGACCGAAAAGTGGAGCAAGGACGATCGCATCGATTGGCTGCTGTTTCGTTCGCAACTTGAAGGTGTGGTGTTCTTTGATCGCGTAATGGATTTTGAAGAGACCGATCCGCAGACCTATGTGAACGAATGCAGCAACGGAATTTTTTCTCTGCTTAAGAAAGACTACGACACGCCGCGCCATCGCTCGCTGGCGGCCACGGCGCGACTCAAACAGATGCCCTTCGTGATCGAGCACGGCAAGCAGAATCTCAACAAACCGGTGCGGCTCTACGCGCAGCTGGCCATCGATTCAGCGCGATCGATCGACAGCCTGTTCACCGACAGCTTGATGACCATGGCTAAAGATTTGCCGCCGGCTGAGAAGAACGATCTGATCAAGGCGCGTGACGCCGCCATCGCCTCGATTCATGGCTTCGCGGATTTTCTGGAGCAGCGTCTGCCCGGCATGGTCCCCTTCAAACCGATGGGCGAAGAGAACTACAACTATCTCTTGAAGAATATTTATCTGCTGCCGATGGACGCCAAGCAGGTCGAGATGTTGGGCCAGGCTGAGCTCGCGCGTTATCGCGCGCTGGAATCAATGTTACCCGATCCTTCGCTCGCCGATCCGAACCCACAGCGGGCGAAAACGATTCCGAAAGATCAGGACGAGTTTTTGAAAGCTTACGAAAGCCGCGCGGCCGAAATGATCAGCTTTCTGAAAGAGAACCATCTGGTCACGCTGCCGCCGTATCTTGGCCGCTTTGAAATTCGCCAACTGCCCGAAGCGTTCAAGCCGACCAGTCCCGGTGGCTTCATGAATGCGCCCGGCGTTTACGATAAAGACGCCAGCGGCTTTTATTTCATTCCGACTTACAATCCCAAGAGCAGTAACTTCTATATTCGTGCGGCCATCGAAGACCCGCGGCCGATTCTTGGGCACGAAGGCATCCCGGGCCACTTTCTGCAACTCTCGATCGCCAACCACTTGACTGACGAGATTCGCCGCCAGCATTCGGACAACATCTTCATCGAAGGCTGGGCGCTATACGGCGAAGAGATGTTGATGCGCACAGGGTTGTATCCGTTGAATTCGGCTTCCCAGGGACAGGTGCTCCGGCTGGCGCGTTATCGCGCGGCGCGCATTGGTGTCGATGTGAATCTGCACACCGGCCGTTGGACTTTTGAGCAAGCGGTGAAATATTTCATGGAAGCCGGTGGTCTGGATCACGAAGCCGCCGAAGGCGAAGCTGCCGGAGCGGCGGCGAGTCCGACTCAGAAGATCACATACATGACCGGCAAGTGGCAGATCATGCGCTTGCTCGGCAAGTATCGCGATCAAAAAGGCAAGGACTTTCGCCTGGGTCAGTTTCACGATGATCTAATCAAGAACGGCAGCCTGCCGCTGTCGATTGTCGAATGGATCCTGCTGGATGACAGGTCGTCGCTTGATCAGGGGCTGAAGTAAGCAAACGGCTCTGCCGCCTGATGTGCGGAAGGCCCTATGGCCTTCCGGAATTGGTTGCAGGTTATTGGGGCTACGCCCTTGATTTCAAGGAGTTGCGATAGGGGCGTAGCCCCAAATCGAAAGAACACCTTCCGGAAAGTCAGAGACTTTCCGCACATCGGACGGCATAGCCGCCGGGGTTGGTGTCATTATTGTTACGAGGCAACCTGTAAATCTTCCCCTGAACATATGAACCCTCTGAATCCATCTTTCGCTGCAGACATCGAAGACAGCTTTGCGCGCCAGCCGATCATGAATCTGCTTGGCGCCCGGCTCTCTCTGGTTGAGCCGGGGGTGGTCGAGATAACGCTTCCATATCGCGCCGACCTGGCCCAGCAACACGGCTATTTGCACGCCGGCGTCATTGCGACAATCGCCGATTCCGCGTGTGGTTATGCTGCCTACAGTTTAATGCCCGCGGGCTCGGAAGTTTTGAGCGTCGAGTTCAAGGTGAACCTGCTGCGGCCGGCCCAGGGCGAAACGTTTGTCGCACGAGCGGAAGTCATTAAGGCGGGACGCACGCTGACCGTGGTGCGCGCGGATGTATTTGGCATCGCCGGAAATGCCGATCGAGAACTAGTGGCCACGATGCAGGGCACAATGATCTGCCTGCGTAATAGCTAGTGAAGCACTGAAGATATTTTTTGGCTCCAGGAGAAACAATGAAGCTCACCATCTTGGTCGCGACAATGCTGTTGCTCACTCTTACGGTTAATGCCCAGCAAACCTATCAACTAAAACCCACACCCAAAACCGTCGCCTGGGGCTATTACGATGCCAGCACACCGCCGGTCTTGCGCATCAAGTCGGGTGACACGGTGGAAGTGCAGACCTTGATCACTTCGACGCCGGCACGCTTGGAAGGCGCGGGAGTAAAGCCCGCGGATGTCGAGCAGTCTCTGCGCGACATCGTCAAAGAAGTCACCAACAAAGGTCCCGGCGGGCATATCCTGACCGGACCAATCTTTATCGAAACTGCTGAGCCGGGCGACGTGCTCGAAGTCAGAATCAAATCGATTCGGCTGGCGATTCCTTATGCCTACAACGCGTTTAGTCCGGGCCGCGGTTTTTTGCCGGAGGATTTTCCGTACGCGAAGATGCGCATCATTCCGCTCGACGAGCAACGAATGGTGGCGCACTTTGCCGACGGGATTGAGATTCCGCTGCATCCGTTTTTTGGCAGCATGGGCGTGGCGCCGCCGGACGTGTCGGGCCGCATCAGCAGCGCGCCGCCGTGGATTCACGCGGGCAATCTCGACAACAAAGAGCTGGTTGCCGGCACGACGCTTTTCATTCCGGTGCATGCGCGCGGCGCGCTCTTTCTGGTGGGCGATGGTCATGCCGGTCAGGGCAACGGCGAAGTCGACATCACCGCGATGGAAACGTCTTTGATCGGAACGTTTCAGTTCATCGTGCGCAAGGACATGCATCTGCATTGGCCGCGGGCCGAGACGCCAACACACTACATCACGATGGGCCTGCATGAAGACCTGAACGAAGCGACGAAAGCCGCACTGCGCGAAATGATTGATTTCCTGGTTACCGAGAAGCATCTGACGCGCGACGATGCTTATCAACTGTCGAGCGTGGCGGCGGACTTAGACATCACGCAACTCGTCGATGGCAACAAAGGCGTGCACGCGATGATTCCGAAAGCAATTTTCGTCGCGGCGCAGGGCAGAGGTGATCTCATAACTCTGGAGCGAGGCGCATGCTTTGGCACGTGCCCCATCTATAAGGTCACGGTAGCGTCTGATGGCATGGTTACTTTTGAAGGACGCGACTTTGTCAAAACGAAGGGAAAGGCTACGGGGCAGATCAAACCGGATGATTTCCAGAAACTCGTCAATGAGTTCAATAAAATTAAGTACTTTTCGCTAGACGATAAGTATGAGCCCGGTAGCCCGGGTTGCACGGTCGGGGCGACTGACAATCCTTCTGCGCTGACTTCAATTGAGAGGAACGGCAGAACCAAGAGCGTATCCCATTACTACGGCTGCAAACCTTCAGAAGTCTTGCGCGCACTTTCGGCCCTGGAACGCAAGATCGACGAGATCGCCGGAACCGAAATGTGGGTCAAGTGAATCAAAGCGTTGTTGGTCTCAATTTTCGACTTACCAAGTCAATGACGTGTCAGTACCGGGAGCGGACCGGGGTCCCCGAGCGGGCAGCCCGCTTGGAGGGGTGGACGCGACCGGGTCTCAATCCAGGCGACGGTCGAGTTTGTCGGGACGATAACCCGGTCGCTACCGCTCCCGGTACTGACCTCATCACTCAAGCCATAAATATCACGCTCCGACAGAGCCGAAGGCTGCTGGCCATGATGCGCATCAAGTCATGTGACAGTATAATTCCTGCGTGCCTTTACTAACCCATACCGAAGTCCGCGTCCTCGGCTCTTTGATCGAAAAGCAGATCACGACGCCTGAGTACTATCCATTGACGCTGAACGCACTGACGCTGGCTTGCAACCAGAAGAACAATCGGAATCCGGTCACCGCGCTTACCGAAGTAGAAGTCGAACAGGCGCTCGACAGCCTGCGCGAAAAGAACCTCGCCTATGTCTTCTATGGCAGCACCAGCCGCGTTCCTAAATTCAAACATGTCGCCGACAATCTGCACCTGAGCGCGCCCGAGCTGTCCGTGATCTGCGTGCTCATGCTTAGCGGGGCGCAAACCGTCGGTGAAATTCGCGGGCGCGCATACCGGCTCTATGAGTCCTCAGGGCTGGAGGAAATCGAGCAGGCGCTTCATTCACTGGCGACGAAGGACGAGCCCTTGGTAATCAAGTTGCCGCGCCTGGCCGGCCAGAAAGAAGCGCGGTTCGCGCACCTGCTGGCAGGCGAAGTACAGAACGAAGAGCTCGATGGCGAGCATCCCGTGAGCAAACAGTCGCGCAAGGCTGCCGACGCCGAGCGAGTCGTTAGTCTTGAACACCGAGTCGAAGCGCTCGCCGGCGAATTTGAAAGCCTGCGTTTGCAGTTCGAACAATTCAAGAAACAATTTGAGTAGGCGGCGGCGTAAATTATCATTGAGAGCCGGCTGCTGGCTGGATATTTCGCTTGGCCGGCTATTGAGATCAAAGTACTATTCGTCATCCCGGTAAGAAAGGAAATCACGCCCTATGAAAAGAATCGCAATCTCTGCGACGCTCGCTTTGATGCTCACGCTGGTGCTCTCAGGCTGTATCGGCGGGGTCCACGGCTCTGGCGTCCGCAAAACTGAAAAGAGAGATCTGCCGGCCTTCAACTCGATCGAAACCAGCGGAGCCTTTGAGGTGGAAGTGAACTGCCAAAAGCCCGCCAGCTTTGAGATCGAAGCGGACGATAACATTGTGCCGCTGATCCAAACGGAAGTTCGAAATGGGGTCCTGCACGTCAGCACTACAAAAAGCTACATGTCGAGTAGGGGAATCGTGTTGCGAATCACGGTGCCCGATCTCGCCAGCGTTAAGAGCACCGGCGCCGGTAAGTTTCACGTCTCAGACGTGAAAAACGACAGCTTCGAAATCCAATCGACGGGCGCCGCGCAGGTGTTTGCCTCTGGCCAGAGTAAATCCGTGAAGATTGGCTCGACCGGCGCGGGCAAGATCGAGGCGCACAATCTGCGCGCGAACAACGCCGAGGTCAGCGTTACCGGCGCCGCCAGCGTAGACGTTTATGCCACCGATCAACTCGACGTCACGGTTTCCGGCGCGGGGCGCGTCACCTACAGCGGCAATCCCAAGGTAAACAAGAACATCAGCGGCGTCGGACAGGTGATTAAGAAAGAGGGCACCGGGTCCTGAAGCCGTGCGCGATCCGAGCCTGAAAGCGCGCGATTTGAGAACGTCAATCCACGTTCCATGCACAAGAAGTGTCCTCACTGTCATGAAGAGACCTTCGGTTGGCGTGAGTTAATCACTCTCGACTCTTTCAGCCCCCACCAGTGCAAGAACTGTCATCAGCTTGTGCGCAATTCGGGCTGGAGACAGTTACTTGCTCCGCTGGTGATCGTCTTGATCGCGCTGGCTGCAATGCCGCTATTGGAGTTTATTCCGCCGGACAAGTCAGTGTTTCTTATTCCCGTCGCGGTGATTGTGCTGCCACTCGTCCTGGTGCTGATAGCCAAACCGGTAAAGGCAGACAATCCGCAGACTGATCCAGCACCGTTCACTCCGGATCCGGACAACGACAAAGTGATCCTGATCCAGGGCTGGCATGAAGATGAGATCCGGAAGATACTCGATGACTTTGTCGAGCAGGATTTGTCAGCTTTCGCTGCATTCCAAATCGAAATCCAGCAGCGTTTCGAGAATTCCTTTGCACTAACCTTTCCTGAAGACATTCATCCGGATGAATACATATGTCTGATTAACTACCTCGCGTATCCGTTTGACTTTGATTTGGCTGGACGTTCGATCGTTGTGGCCGGTAAGACGACTTTGAATTCAGACTTCGACGGCCTCCCGAAATCACTCGAAGGAAAGAAAGCAATTCTCTACCTCCCGGAGAACGGCGATGACTATCAGCTCGTTTACCTGCAAATCGAGCCGGGAGTGACTCTCGCGAAGTCCTGCAATGAAGGAACCTGGCGAAAAGTCAAAGACGCGAAACTGTCGAGCGCAGTAAAGTCGCTGGCCTGGTAGGCCGTTGCCGAAACCAAATCCCCAGGTGGCGCTGGTCTAATTTGAAAACCAAGAGACGCCGGCCTTGCTGGGAGCGCGGACGTCCCGTCCGCACTGAGCGCGAAGCGCGAAAGAGCCGAGCCGCACGTTTCCAGGGCGTTCGGAAATATTGCGCGCCTCAGGCGCGGTGCGGACGGGACGTCCGCGCTCCCAGCATTTAACTGGCCTACCACCGGAACAAAACCCCAGCTCAGCATGTCTAAATCTTTCCCCTTGACAATCAGGGGAAGGGCCGGTACTTTGCTCCCTAGATATTCTAGGGAGACTGTTAACGATGGCAAATGCCCGCACGGATCTAATGCAAGGCACGCTGGAGCTTATGATTCTTAAAACGCTCTCGCGTGATGCCATGCACGGCTACGGCATAGCCCAACGAATACATCAGGCTGTTGATGATTTGCTCAAAATCGAAGACGGCTCACTTTACCCCGCACTCTATCGCATGGAAGAGCGCGGTTGGATTAAGTCCGAATGGGGCGTTTCGGAAAACAACCGTCGCGCCAAATTCTACAAGCTGACCAGAGCAGGACGAAAGCAGCTTGACGGTGAATGCGCCAATTGGGAGCGAGTGTCCCGGGCGATTACGAGGATTTTGAAAACCGCTTAGCGTTTCCAGAGCGGAAGGGCGGAAGATGAAAGTTGTGGGCCTATTCAAGCGATTCGATAGCCAGCAGATGAAGCGTGAAATTGAAGAAGAGTTGCTCCTTCATCTTGAGCTGCTGACGGAAGAACAATTTCGACCAGACGTGTCGCTGGAAGTGGCAAGAGCTACGGCGTTAAAGCGGTTCGGCAACGTTGAGCAGATTAAGGATCAGTGTGTAGAGATCAGCACGAGGAGCAATCCACTCCTGCGTGCTTTGAAGTCTTTTCTGATCCTGGTTTTTCTGGCTGGAGTTTTGGTCCGCGTTTTGAGCACGGAATTCCACGTCCTGCACGTTGGAGACATTTTGATTGCCGTTGGTGTCCTGGGCCGCTTATTGGTTTATGTGCGCGGATTGAATCCGTCGAGCTTTCTTTCAAGTCATGAAACCCTGTCGCCTTTGATCTTGAATGAAAAACCCCTGACATCATTTGCGGTTTACGACCAAAGAAAACGTACACCCGTTGAGCGGATCATTTCCGATAAGTAATCGCAGAACATACTTAACAGCTTTTCCTTCAAAGACTCGCGCGAGCGTTTTGAAGAGCAGGTATACGTCTGTCCGGGGCAATGATAGGCAGTTGGGCGGTGCAGTTAAGCTATGCTGAAAATCAGAGAGCTGACAAAAACCTACTCGAGCGGCATTCAGGCGCTCCGGGAAATCTCGCTTGATGTGCCAGCGGGGATGTTCGGCCTGCTGGGGCCCAACGGCGCGGGCAAGACAACCCTCATGAAAATCCTGGCGACGTTGCTTGAGCCGGACTCAGGCACGGCCGAGATGAACGGCGTTGACTTAATCACCGACAAACACAGCACGCGCAAGATGCTCGGTTACCTGCCGCAGGAGTTCGGACTTTATCCAACGCTTACGGCTGAACAAACGCTTCATTACTTTGCAAAACTAAAAGGCGTCCACGATAAGAAAGAGCGCGGGGCCCTGGTGGATGCTTTGCTTGAGAGGGTGAATCTTTCCAGCGCGCGACGGCAGCAAGTGGGCGGGTTTTCGGGCGGCATGCGGCAACGCCTGGGAATAGCGCAGGCGCTGATCGGTCAGCCGCAACTCATCATTGTCGATGAGCCAACCGCCGGCTTGGATCCCGAAGAACGAATTCGTTTTCATAACCTGCTGGCAGAAACGGCGGGCGAAAACGCGGTGGTGATTCTGTCAACTCACATTGTCTCTGACGTCTCGAGCCTTTGTAGCCAAATGGCGGTCATTCGACAGGGTGCAATCCTGGCTTCCTGCACGCCGCAGCAAGCGATCGATCAACTTGAAGACTCAGTTTGGGAAGCGACTGTGCCGCGCGAACAGGTCGCGGCTTTAAAGTCTCGCCACCAGGTAATCTCTTCGCAGATGTTCAGCGGCCAGGCGCGCCTGAGAGTGATCTCAAAAGGAGAGCGACCGAGCGAAAAGTTTACTCCGGCAAGCCCGGCCCTCGAAGACTACTATTTTGATCTGGTCAACCAACGGGAGCGAGCGAGTTGAAATGAGAAGCCCTTTTCATACGCCGTTCGTCGCGGTTTTTCAGAACGAAGTGCTGCTTAATTCGAAGCGTGTCGCGCCTTATGCGATGGCAATCCTGTTTGGGGGTAATGCCCTGCTGTGGTGGGGCTGGGGACCCGCCACTGGCCGAGGCTGGGCTACGAACAGCGATGTTTTCATTGCCGGCGTCCTGCCAGTCTACTCTTTCCTGACCTTGCCTCTGTTCACCGCCCTCATCATGGCGGATCCTGTGATCAGGGACTTCCGCACCGGCATTGACCCGCTTATCTTTTCAAAGCCGGTGAGTCGTGCCGAATATCTTCTGGGAAAGTTTTCTGGCAACTTCTTTGTGCTGGTGTGCTGTCAGGCGGCTTTCGTGCTCACGCTATTTGTGCTTCAGGCGTTCCGTAAACCGGGCGTGATTGTCCAGGGAGTAAAAGTGTTTCCTTACCTCAAACACTTTCTTGTTTTCGTCGTTCTGTCCCACCTGGTTCTGGCCGCTTTCTATTTTACCGTCGGAACTCTTACTCGCAATGCCAAGATCGTATACGGTCTCGGAGTTTCTTTTTATCCGCTTTACATCACTTATCAGACCGTCCTACTCAAGAGCTTGCCGTCGCGCTGGCGAGGTGTTCTCGATCCTTTGCTGATGAACTGGGGGGACAAATCTTCAAAGGGGCGCAGCGCCGAGTGGGTCAATCAACTCATCATCGCTTACGACTCAGACCTTATCGTCAACCGTGGGTTTATGCTTCTGATTGCCGCCGTCTGCCTGACAATCCTTTACTTCCGCTTCACGATAGCCGAGCGCCCGGGCAGTGTAGAAAAGTTCTCTACGCTCAACCTTTCGACCGCAGCCGAAAGAGTCTATTACGACTTGGACAGCTTCCAGGAGACGCACAGCGACCCGATTGAGAAGGCTGATTCCCCAGAGAAAGCGATACTCCGCGTCGTCCCGCTCCCTGAAGTCGCTCGGGCGAACGAAGGGATCCGCGCAAATCTCAACAAACTAATAGCGGCCCTGGCCGTTGAGTTTCGGCTGCTTCTTTCTGAGCACAGCCTCGTCGTGATCATGCCGCTCGCCGTGCTCATCTCAACTCTCGAAGTAGCCTTCTGGAGCGTATCGCCGGATCCGTCTTATTCGGCTGGCTATGCCGGCAATACGGCGAGATCGCTACTTCTGTTTCTGCTTGGAATCACCATCTTCTACACGGGGGAAGCAATGCATCGCGATCGAGATCTAAGAATTGAGCCTCTGCTCTGGAGCCAGGCGGGCCCAAACTATGTGCTGTTGCTCTCGAAGTTTCTGGCGACGCTGCTGCTAATCCTCGCCCTCGTTTTCCTGGTGGCCGTAATAGCGATCATTTTGCAAGGCTTAAAGCATAACGGGCCGATTGAGTTGACGGCGTATGCAAGGATCTATTTTGTGATTGTGGTGCCGAATGCGATCTTTTTGGCGGCCGCTGCGCTGATGCTCAACGTCTTACTTCGGGATCGCAACCTTACCTATGCTGCGACCATCGGCGCTTGCGCGGGACTTTTCTATTTGTACACGCAAGGTCATAACCACTGGCTTTACAATCCGCTGCTCTTTCAGCTTTGGAATTACTCGGATCTCGTGGGCGGCAGAAATTACTCGCAAATACTGCAACATCGAATTTACATTCTCACGCTGGCTGCTCTCTTCCTCGGATTGGCGCATCTCGGTTTTCCACGCAAGTCCAAGACGACATTGCGAGTTCGGTGACGGCTTAACTTGCATAACCGGTGTTTCGGAGTACCGACTTCAGTCGGGTTCTCAAGTGTCGAGAAAGAACCCGACTAAACTTGGTACTCTAAACACCACTGAGCAATCGCGAGTTCGTAGCGTTGACAGACTGTCTTCCTGACTCTAGGCTTCAGCCATCCGCAACCTGTTATGAAAGAATTATCGAAGCTTTGGCGAAAAGCGATGCTGATCTGGCGGCTAATTGCCGTAACTGTGCTTATATCAGCCGGCGCGATCGCGGCGATTGCCCAGCAGCCCACTCCCGCTCCGCCAGACAAACGCGGCCTCGGCATCGAGACGAGCAATGCCGCCAATGCCTCACAAAGCGATCAGACAAAAGCGAAAGAAGAGAATGTGCGTGGCAAGCTCGACGCCAATGGCCTTAAGCTTCGGAGAATCGTCTATCGTTGGAATGGTCGGTTCTATTATCGAGTGCGGTAGAAGAGCAAAGTCGGCAACTTCATTTTTTCGTAAATACGGTTCGGAAGCTGTGATTCAATTGTAGCCCTAAAAACCCTGTCCGCCGCCGATTCGTCTATTGTGTTCGCATCCTTCACAGCCTCATCGGCATAATGATGTACCTGTAGTCATATTTTTCATCGGCGACTGGTCGCAATTGAGCCTGCGAATTGCCGTCTTTGAATTCAAAGGCAACTTTTTCAGAGCCGACAACGTTAAGAAAATCCTGCAGGTATTGTGCGTTGAAACCAATCTCAGTTTCTTCGCCAGCGAAATCGGTTTCCAGGGTTTCCCGCGCTTCTCCCTCTTCCGCGTTCTGTGAACTAATCAGCAGTTGCTCTTTGCTAAAATGAAAACGAATCGCGTGCGAACGATCGTCAGCCATTAAAGCGACTCGTCGAACCGCTTGGTTTAGACTAACAGTATCGAAGATGGCCGACCGATCGTTGTTCTTCGGCATGACCATTTCATAGTTCGGAAACTGGCCCGATAGCATTCTGGAAATCAAAAGGCGCGAGCCGACCTGAAAGTAAACATGATTATCATCGGCTCCGAGATTTATGTCGCCATCAAAATCAGCGGTCAGCTTCGTCAATTCTGCGAGTGTTTTTCTGGGAATCAAGACATCAAGACCTGCGCCTTGTAAATCCTGACCAGTCTCTTTGGTGGCCACAAAAGCCAGGCGGTGGCTATCGGTTGTCACCATTTTGGCGCCCTGCTTATCAAGTTCAAATTTCGCCCCGGAGAGTGTGTAGCGCCCCTCCTCCTGGGTTATTGCGAAGATCGTTCGGTCGATTAGTAGCTTTAGAAGCGAGGCCGGCAATTTAAGTGGCGTCGACTTGAACCCCGGCAACTCTGGAAAGGTATCTTTCGCTATACCCGGCAGCCGAAATTTTGAGCGATCGCACTCAACCGTCACCCATTCGTTTTCTTCTTTCCGAAAACTCACCGGACCGTCGGGCAGCAATCGTGCGATATCAAAGAGTTTCCGTGCCTGAACGCAGATGGCGCCTTGAGCGGATATCTCTTCTGCCTCGGCGTCACATCTAATCGTGACGTCCAAGTCTGTGCCACTAATCCGAATCGCCGCTTCGCCTGCTGATTCGATCAAAATATTAGCTAAGACGGGAATAGTATTCTTTCGTTCAACTACACCCTGTACAAACGCGAGTTCTTTTTGTAGCGCTCCCCGCGCTATAACGAATTGCATTTTGGCTGCTCCTGAATTTTCTTTTTCTTATATCACAGTTCGAAAGATGTTTCCCCTAAATAGTCTCTTACTACTGATCCCTAAAAAGGAAAAATCATATAGTAAATATTTAGTAATAGTAGTATGTCATGTGGAACTGTGAAACTCACTTAACCAACCCGTAAACAGCGAACAAACCGTTGCACCTTACTCGGACTTAGACTGACTTGAATAGCGGGACGGTAGTTGTCTCAGAGTCTTCCACAGATAGTGACGCGCGTCTTCACAAGCCCCTGTGGAGACAATAATCGCAGCAGGAGAAGTCTCGCTGTTGACTATGCTCCGATACTGCTAATTATCCGCTTAACTAACGTATCCATTTCTCGATCAGAATTAATTAGCTTGTGGATCTTCTCGACAGAGTGAATAACCGTAGTGTGGTGCTTTCCGCCGAATTGCCTTGCTATTTCGGGATAGCTCTTTTTGGCTAATTGCTTGCAAAGGTACATAGCAACTTGCCTGGGAACCAAGACATTTCCCAAGTTCGACCGACTTCTAAGACTGTCAACGCTAAGCTTGTAGTAATCGGCAACTGCCTTCTGAATTCTGGGAATAGACATAGGAGTATCGTCGCTCGTGCGCGAGACATTGCGCATCGCCTCCTGGGCCAGGGCCTTTGAGAGCGGCAAGCCTCGTAAAGAAGCCATCGCGAGAACCCGAACCAAGGAGCCCTCCAGTTCTCTTATATTGTGTTGGCTGTTACCAGCCAGAAACAACGCGACATCATCAGGCAAATCAACTCTTTGAAGCTCCGCTTTTCGCCTGAGGATTGCAACTTTGGTCTCCAAGTCGGGAGGTTCGATGTCGGCAATTAATCCCCACTCAAAGCGGGAGTGCAGGCGCTCTTCAATCTCCGGTATCTCCCTGGGCGGGCAGTCGGAAGTGAGCACGATCTGTTTCTGCCCATCGTACAAAGCATTAAACGTGTGAAAAAACTCTTCCTGGGTTCGCTCTTTGCCGGCAATAAACTGAACGTCGTCGATCAGAAGCACGTCGATGGTTCTGTAACGCTCTCGGAATACCTGGGTCTTGTCGTAGCCATACCTGATCGCGTTGATGAGCTCGTTCATGAAGCGCTCAAGCGAGAGATAAGAAACTTGCAGTTTGGGATTAGCTGTTTTAATAGCGTGCCCCGTGGCCTGGATGAGATGGGTCTTTCCTAAGCCAACACCGCCGTACAGATAAAGAGGGTTGTAGGTTTTCCCGGGGGCTTCAGCGACAGCCTGAGCCGCGGCATGGGCAAATCGGTTGCAAGACGCCACAACGAAACTCGCGAAGGTGTATTTTTCGTTCAGCGGTGCGGTAGGTATGTCGGGCAGTCGAGGCGCTTCGACTCGCGCGCCTTCAGACATTATATTTCCCGATCTCTCGTGAGGAAGAACTGAACTCCCCGCTTCGCCCACCTGGTCGCGACTCTGACCTGTTTCTGCTTGGGGGGTGGCCCACTCGATCCGGTACCCTTCGAGCTTTAACTCAAAAAGAGAATCGTGCAGCGCATTGGAGTACTGAGAGAGTATCCAGTCGCGCACTGCGGGGTTTGGCACCGAGATCCTTAGCACGTCTTCCGCCTCAGATCGGGTCACCCTGAGCGGCCGAAACCAAGTCTCAAAAGCCTGCTTGCTTAGCCGACGCTCAAGGGCGGCGAAAAAGGGCTGTGCTGCTGAATCTTCAGAGTGTGCGAGCATTGAAGAAAATAACGCGGACTACAATGTAAAGCGGGAGCTAACTACCGCAAGGAAAAACCCAGACCCGCGCGAAAACAGACGCTAACATAACCTCCTATGAGACGCAAGGAAAACAGCCGGGAAAGTTCACCGGCTTAGGTGATGGACTTGGCTTGTCTTGTTTGTGAACTCACCGCACGTCTGCGCCTGATTCGGATTGTAGATAGTATAACTATGTAGACTACAAAGCGGAGGAGGCGATCGCGTTGGCAGGGCTGTCAAGTTCGTGCTTGGCGACGATAATGGTATAGAGACGGTCCAGATCGAGCGAGGAGTAGTACTCGATTTCGATTTTGCCAACCGTGCCAGCTTTGCCGGGAAGTATTCTTACCTGAGTCCCCAGGTGTCTCCGGAGCTTGGCCTCGGCGGCGCGGACATTGGGGTCATCGGGTTTGGGGAGCTGCCTGGCATTCACAGGCCTATCCTGTGATGCATGCTTGATGCGGCGTTCAGTCTCACGCACAGACCAGTTGTGTTTGACAATCTTCTGCGCATAGCGACGCTGGAGGATAACGTCTCCGAGCCCTAGCAATGCTCGGGCATGGCCAAAAGACAGTTTCTCGCCTTCGAGCAGGAGTTGGATTTCTGATGGCAGCCTTAGGATGCGGAGGTAGTTAGTCACGAAGGTGCGATCTCGGCCGACCCTCTGGGCAACCTCCTCTTGGGTAAGATTTAGAGATTCGATGAGTCGCTTGTAGGCGTTTGCTTCCTCTATGGGATTCAACTCTTGCCGCTGAATGTTCTCGATTAGAGCAAGCTCCAGGAGTTTATCGTCGGGGATTTCGCGAATTATTGCCGGTATTCGGGAGAGGCCTGCTAATTGCGCTGCGCGCCACCTCCGTTCACCTGCGACAAGTTCGAACAACCCGCCGCGCGGCCGCACCAGCAGCGGTTGGATGATTCCGCTGGTTCGGATTGATTGAGCAAGTTCCTCAAGTCTCGCTGGGTCGAAAGTAGTGCGAGGCTGTTGATGGCCCGGCCGGATCAAGTCGATCTCGATATCACGGATCTCCTCACTGTCCGCCGGCGGCGAGTCTGTCGAGATCAGAGCGCTCAGTCCGCGGCCCAACGGTCTTTTGGTCATTGGCCAGAACCTCCTGTGCAAGTTGAAAGTAAGCTTCAGCGCCCCTCGATCGCTGGTCGTAATAAATAACTGGCTTGCCATAGCTTGGCGCTTCAGCGAGGCGTACATTTCTTGGAATAGTAGTTTGAAACACGAGGCTGCTATAAAAGTTCCGGAGATCTGCCGCGACCGCCGCCGACAGGTTCGTGCTTGCATCGTACATGGTTAAGAGCAAGCCCTCGATCTTCAACTGAGGATTCAACAGCCGCCGGATTCGAGCCAGTGTATTGAAGAGTTCGGAAACTCCTTCAAGCGCATAATATTCGCACTGGATAGGAACGAGAAGCGAATCCGCTGCCGCGAGCCCGTTAATGGTGAGGAGGTTTAGAGCGGGAGGACAGTCGAGAATAATAAAATCGTACCGGTCGCGGATTGGAGCTATCGCCGCCCGCAGGAGCAGCTCGCGATCCGCGAGGTCTACCATTTCAATCTCAGCGCCAGCCAGATGCCTGTCTGACGGCACTAGGTCGAATGAGAACTCGGTCGACAGAATGGCGTTTTCTATCGGCTCTTTTAGAACCAGAACGTGATAAGTCGTACGTTGAGAGCCGCTTCGCTGTATTCCTACGCCAGAAGTGGCATTCGCCTGAGGATCAATATCTATCAGGAGAACTCGGTGGTTTAGCTTTGCCAGAGAAGCCGCGAGGTTTATGGCGGTGGTGGTTTTCCCAACGCCGCCCTTCTGATTTGCGATGGCTAAAGTTTTTGCCATTCACCGGCCTGGTAACTACCTGATAGGAAGAGGAGCACCTTAGCACAAGAAGGAAGGCTGACGCCACCGAATTGGGCAAGCGAAGCGGGCAGCGGGCCCAAGGAACGGGTCCTACTTGAAGTGTTGGGTGTCCTCTAGCGGGATGTTTCACGTGAAACTCCCCCGGTGACTCTTCAGCCTGACGATAGCTATTCTTACCTTTGACTGGCACCGCTGATCGACTGACTCCCTGTCAGGTGCACGAGGAGAGTAGACAATGCTGCTGGCGTCATCCCCGGGATCTGACGGGCTTGTCCAAAGCTCTCTGGCCGAGCCCGCTCCAGCCGCTCAACGATCTCGTGAGATAAGCTGCCAACGGTTCGAAATGAAAAACCTTGAGGTATGTTAAGCGCGTCGTGCTGGTTAAGGCGCCGAAGACCAGCGGTTTGCGAACCTAGGTAGCCGGCGTACAGGTGGTCAGCAAGCGCAGTTTCCAAGTCGCCAATGGAGAATTCACTGCTCGCGCTAGAAGGCATTAGGCTCATTACCAGCTCGGCATCTATCCGCGGCCTTAGCGCCAATTCAGCTAGAGTAAGTGAGTCACCAAGCTCCTGTCCGGTCAACTCGCGGCAGATTGAGTAACGCTCATCTGAGCGTCGGAGCCTGCACTCTTTGAGAAGCGCGCTAGCCCTGGCCAGTCGGGCTCGCCGTTGATTGAATCGTTCCCACTCTGAATCACCCACCAGGCCCAGCTCCCGCCCATAGGGCTCGAGACGCTCGTCGGCGTTGTCGTGTCTGAGTGCCAGCCGATACTCGGAACGCGAGGTAAACATTCTATAGGGTTCGTCCACACCGTGTGTTATCAGGTCGTCGACGAGGACGCCAATGTAGGATCCGCGACGATTGAGACGAAACAGCGGCCGGCCCAATGACCCCAAGGCAGCGTTAATTCCCGCTAACAAACCCTGGCAGGCCGCCTCTTCATAGCCGGTCGTACCATTAATTTGCCCCGCCAGGAACAACCCTTTCAGCCGCGCTGTTTCCAGAAAAGGCGACAGTTCTTTCGGATCCACAAAGTCGTACTCAATTGCGTATCCGGGCCGAATAATCTGTGTCCGCTCAAACCCGGGAATTAGGCTTACCAATTCCTGCTGAAGTTGGGCTGGGAGCGACGTGGAAAAGCCATTGAGATAGACCTCGTTCGTGGCATAGCCTTCAGGTTCGATAAAAAGCTGATGTCTGGTCTTTTCGGGAAACTTTACGACCTTGTCCTCGATCGATGGACAGTAGCGAGGCCCGATGCTGGTAATCTTTCCTGAATAGAGAGGCGATTCATGGAGATTCGCACGGATGGCTGCATGCACTGATTCATTAGTATAAGCAAGATGGCAGTTCAGTTGTTGCTGTCGGATGTGATCGGTTGAGAACGAAAATGGCACGGCGCGCTCGTCGGGCGGCTGTGGTTCAAATGCTTCCCAATCAATTGTCCGTCCATCAAGCCGCGGCGGCGTACCGGTTTTTAGACGGCCCACCCGCAGGCCGAGACGCTTCAGGGCCTCTGCGAATTCGACCGAAGCAGGTTCGCCCGCCCTGCCGCCTTCGTAAGTCTGGCGCCCCGTATGAATCCGTCCGTTGAGAAAGGTGCCGGTCGCAACAACTACTGCCTTTGCACCCATCCTGCGGGCGTCCTGCAATTCAACGCCGAGGACCCGACCACCTTCCATCAAAAGACTCGTAACCAATCCCTGCCTAAGACAAAGGTTGGGTGTGCCTTCCAGGGTCCGGCGCATCTCTATCCGATAAAGAGTACGGTCGGCTTGCGCTCGTGGGGCGCGCACAGCGGGGCCGCGCGAGCGATTCAACAAGCGGAACTGGATCCCCGTGCGATCGATAACCCGGCCCATGATGCCACCAAGAGCATCAATCTCCCGGACAAGATGGCCTTTGCCAATCCCACCGATGGCGGGATTGCACGACATCTGTCCGATGAGGTCGAGATTAAGCGTTAGCAGAGCCGTATTGGCCCCCAGCCTTGCCGAGGCCGAGGCAGCCTCGCAACCTGCGTGGCCTCCACCGATCACAATCACATCGAAGAATTCGTCAAAGATCATCGCTGCTCTTTCTAGATTCGACGTAGCTTACTTTCCGATACAGAACGTTGAAAAGATCTGACCCAGGATTTCTTCGGTCGTCGTTTCGCCCGTGATTTCCCCCAGGTAGCGAAGCGCACTGTGAAGTCCCACAAGAACAATTTCTTCGCTGGCAAAGTCCTCCAGAAGTTGCGCTGAAGAAGCGATAGCTTCTATCGACCGCACCAGTAAATCATGGTGGCGCGCGTTGGTAATGAGCAATCCTTCGCTGTGAGCGCTTCCGTTCGCGAAAGGCTCCAGTATAGCAGCGCGCAGGGATTCAAGTCCCGCCTCGCTCTTTGCCGAGACAGACATAACCGCAGAGCAATTTGGATCAGCGCCGACTCGCCCATCAAAGGTCGCTGTCGAGAAAGTCGGCAGGTCACTCTTGTTTAAGGCCACGATGTGGCGAATATCGGAAACCTCGGCGAGCACCAATTGATCTTCCTCGCGTAGATATTCAGAGCCGTCGACGACTACGATGAGGAGATCTGCGTCCGCGGCTTCGCGCCTCGCGCGCGCGACTCCGATCGACTCGATCTCGTCGCTGGAGTTGCGAATCCCGGCGGTGTCGATTAGCAGAACCGGCACTCCGCTGACGGCGATTGACTCGGTGAGCGTGTCTCGAGTGGTGCCAGGTATCTCAGTGACGATGGCTCGCTCATGGCCCACTAAACTATTGAACAGGCTTGACTTACCGACATTCGGCCGTCCGACAAAAGCCACTCGGATTCCGTCGTGGAGCAGTTTGCCGGCGGCGAATGTACTCCGCAGACGTGAAAGATCCCGCGCAAGTCCTAGCAGGGAATCGATGGTGGCTTGGTGCTGAACCGCAGGCAGATCGTCTTCGACAAACTCCAGCGACGACTCCAGACGAACGATAGTCTCCAGCAGGTTTTCTTTAGCGGGCCGTAGTCTGTTCGAGATCTCGCCCTTCAACTGGCGGGTCGCCTGGCGTAGCGCCGTGTCAGTCTGTGCGTCGATCAGATCGCGGATCGCTTCAGCTTCCGTAAGTTTCAGCCGACCGTTTGTAACGGCGCGGAGCGAGAATTCACCGGGGTCCGCCAGACGAGCACCAAGTTTGAGAATGAGATCAATGATCGTGCGGAGCAAGACTGGAGAGCCGTGACAATGCAATTCGGCAACGTCTTCTCCGTTGAATGAATGAGGTGCTTTGAAGAAACAGACCAGGGCCTCATCAAGAGTCTCGGCACTATTCGGGTCGATGAGACTCTTCAATCTCATCAGGTTTGGTGTCGGGTTGTATGATTCGGCGGAGACCAGGGTCCGTAGGATGTGGAGAGAATCCGGACCGCTAATTCGGATAACGCCAATGCCGCTGCGGCCGGGCGGAGTGGACAAGGCAACAATAGTATCGGTCTGAGCTGCCACGGTACTAATGATTGAAGTAGAAGGGGAGGAAATCTCAGTGGGCGGAAGCCACTCTTAAGCTGACTCTAAGGCGGCGCCCATTGCCCTCGCCGATCGATTCAGTGATGAGGTCCTCTTCAGCCGCCAGCGAGAGATGAATAACACGTCTTTCACTTGGTTCCATAGGACCAAACACAAACGCCGCGGACGTCGCGCGCACTTGCCGGGCCGCATGTTCAGCCATCGCCCGCAGTTCCGCTTCCCGGGCCGCCCGGTAATTATTCGCGTCGCAGATAATCCGCTGGCCTTTAGGCAGAGCCCGACCGAGGGCCTGATTGAGGATCTGCTGAAGCGCGTCAAGTAATTCACCGCCTTCGTTCAACAGCAACGCGCTGTCAGGACCTTCAATTGCCAATAAACAACCCAGGTCGGATTCCGACGCTGACGCCTGCACGTCAAACCCGGCACTCTCGAAAATTGAGTTGAGCAGTTGCTCGGCTTTCCCGCAAGTTTCGTCCATTGATGCGAGCGATTGTACCTTAAGACAGGTTCTACTGACCACGGGACAGGCAAGGATGAGGGAAGTGTTTTGTGGGAGGTGAGAGAGTAAGCCAGCCTCACTCCTTCTTCTTGACGAAGATGTCACCACGCTTACTCATGCCGGCCTTCCCCGCCAAAGTATTCAAAACAGAGTCAAGGATATCCTTGTTCTCCAGCCTAAAGCTGGCGACTCCCGAAACCTTGCTGTCTGGATCACTGTATTGAAGGGTGAGATATCGCACCTTGGTCTTTATCAAACTAGCCGGAAGCCCGACGTAGGGGATATTGCTGGCGACGCTTGCGGCAGCGGGCCGGACGGCGTGCGTATCACCGTACGCGCCGGTTAGGGCCATGTACGGAACAAATAAGATCTCTTTCTGTTTGTCGTTTCTAAAGACCAGCCGCTGGTTCCCATCGTCAAACGTAAGAGTGCCTTCCATTTTCTTGTTATAGCCGAAGACACCGCCTTCATATTTAGCGTTGACTGTTTGCGGCGCCGGAGGAGGAGGAGGCACGTTCGTCGCCGTCTCAGCCTTGTCCTGATTCAAGGTTCGCGGCCGCTGCGCCAGCGCTGCGCCGGCGATCATCATAATCAGAACCACTCCTGTAACCGACCTGAGTCCTTTAAGCATCGGGGTAGCCTCCGTTCCCGTAGCGGGAAAATACTGGGTTGAAAAGACGAATCAAGAGACGCTCTAAGTACCGCGAAGTTGCCAAGCACCAGTGGAAAAGAACGATTGTTGACGGGACTAAAGCTCCTTACCGACGTGCTCGGCCCAACTGACCATCCGCAAAAGTATATCGAGTAGTCTTTAAGGTACCCTCAATAAACGTGTAAACGATGCCGTCTTTTGGGTCGCGGAAGGTTGAAATATTCCGCGCGTCGTCGCGGATGAAATCCCGATTCTTTAACAGCTTCAGCGATTCAGCCGTATCCGAAGAATGTTCATGCTGCAAAACGATTTCGAGTACGGTGCCAGCCAGTTCCGGCCGGAGCCTTTTGGCGGTGACAAATCTCTCGTTTACAAAACTGACCTGGACAGAACCACCGGTGACATTAAAGCGCAAAACGCCGTCAGGGCTTTCGCCGACGGGTTTACCAAGTATTTTCAAGACGTCGTCACGTCGGCTCTTAAAAGGCTCTATTCCGTTCCACGAAGCCGCGCGGACATCCGTCGCGAAGCTCGCGCAAGCAAAAACTGAGACAAGCAGTATGGCTGTGACCAAGGAAGCCCGGCTCTGCTTTGTTGAGCGTCTCATGGCGAAGATGCTAATCGAACGCTACTGTTTTGCAAAGGGCCGGAGACGTTCCAGCGACTCTTTGAAGTCGGCGTCGTTAGGTGCTACTTCCAGAGCCTTCTGATAAAGCGCGAACCCTTTGGCGTACTGCTTCGTCTTTTCGTAGTCGTAACCGAGTTCGCGATAAACGTTCACATCGCTCGGTGATTTCGCCAGAGCACGCTCTAGCGCGGCGATCGCTTTGGGAAAATTGTTGGCGCGCGAATGTGCCAGGCCAAACAGGTAAAGCGTTATGCCAGTCGCAGCATCGTTCGCGGCCGTGCGCTCCAGGGCCGTGGCCGCGCGAGCGTATTGTTTTGCGCCGATCAGCCCCCGCGCGTATAGACCCATCGCCTCTTCGTCTGAGCGCAAACGCGTCAGGGCCTCGCCCGATCGCACAGCACCGAGATAGTCCGCGCTTGATTTCTCTTCATCGGCAGCCGAAGCGGCGCGGCGAAGATAAGCCGAAGTTAATAGCAACCAGGCTGAGGCAAGCCTGGGATCGTTCGTTGTGGCGCGATTCAGAGTCGAGATGGCCGCATCCAGATCGTTGCGGGTAAGCGCAATCTGACTCAAATACAGAAGCGAGGCGGCGTCTTTCGGATTGGCCTTGATGGCCGCGTTGAAAGAGCGCTCGGCGTCGGCGGTCTTTCCAGTCTTGTACTCAGCCAGGCCGCGATAGTAAAGGAACGAAGCGTCGGGCTTAGCGCCGGGCCTTTCGATCACCGCTATGAGCAATGGCAGCGCGCGGTCGAATTTTTCGGCCAGGACGTAGCTCTCGGCGAGAGCATCGACAGTGTGTGAATCTTCCTGACTGGCTCGGCGTTGAAGGTCGAGAGCCTTTTGCAAATCCTCAGATGCGTCCGCGTATTGCTTCAAATAGAACTCAGAAAAGCCCGCTAATTTCCACGCCTCGGCATTGCCCGGATCGTTGGCTGCGATCTGTTTAGCTTCCTGAGCTGCTGCCGCGTACTGCTTTTGCTGAAAGAGCTGAAAGGCGTGCGTCGTATCAGACGAAACCGGAGCGTTGCCGACAGGTTTTGACGGCTTTACGTCCAGGAGCGGAGCGTCCTTGTCCGTACTCGGTGGTGCTTTTGGCTCGGGGCCCAGCAGAGTGTCCGGCGGGGCGACGCGACGTGGGCGAGACTGCGCATCCACGATAGCCACGATAGCGAGCATGGCCCACACGGTCATCAACATCAGGCGAAGCGTTTGGTTCCTCATGGGGTGTGATTCTTTCAGATTTGCACGACTTCTTTCAAACGACGACCGGGAGAGAAACGAGTGACGGTATTTCGGATGCCGCGACCCGAAGGCAGGTTTGCCCGTTTGGCCGGGGCAGGAGAGAAAAGCGGTCAGCGCAAACCATAAGCGCTGACCGCCGAGTTAGAGTTTTGGGCGCAAGTTGAACACCTTCGCCGCTAACTGCTTAAAAGTTCAGTTTCAGTCCGAACTGGAACTGTCTTGGGTCAAAGGCCGCAGTTGGGCGGCTATAATAATGCCCGTTGCTGGCGCGCTGATTGAAGGCGTTGACGTCGTCAATAAACCCGGACGCGGCGCCTTCGTTGAAGCGGTTAAACAGATTGAAGCCCTCAGCGATGATATCCAAACGCATGCGCTCCCCGATTCTGACCTCGCGCATCAAACGCATGTCGAGGGACGAAAACCGGTGAGTAATGCCCATGTTGCGTCCCAGATCACCTACCGAGAAGGCTCCGTTTGTGATTAGGGGCGTGCAACCTGGCAAGCCTGGAACACAAAGCGTTCCGTTGGGAAGAACTGACGGGCGATCCGTTTGATTCGACTGATCGTTGTTAGTGTCCTGGTTGCTCAGGATATTGAATGGCCGCCCTGACGCGATTTCAAAGATTGGAGCCAGGGTGAAATCAGCAAGAAACTTGTGCAGTCCATCACCTGAACGCCACTCTTGCGGCGAAGCAAAAACCGCGCTGAAGACAAACCTGTGTCGCTGATCGAACAGCGAGTTGGCGCGCTCAGCGGCGAAGTTCCGGTTATCTTGCGGCAACAAGAGCGTCTGCAAGTCAGAAGAATCATCGATTGAATGCGACCAGGTATAGGAAGCGAGGAACTGGAAGTTCTTCGTAAAGCGCTTTTTCAGATCGATGGTCAACGCGTTGTAGTTCGAGTTGCCGTCGGATACTTGCGCATTCACTGAACCGAACGGCGAAACGACGCCCGGTGTTCTCAACGTGCCGCTGGCGGCCAATGCGCCATTGAGCACTGCCGGCGTGACCGCGCCGCCGGTTAGGGCCTGCACGAGGAAATAATTCGGCGCGCTGGGGCGGAAGAAATTCGCCGCCCCCGGAGAGATGACTCCGCCGCGAGTCGTGACAGAGATCAACCCGGGAATTGGCTGCGCCACAATGTTGAGGCAGGCAGACGGTGACACAGTCAATGCTTCGGTAGTATTGACCGGCAGGCGGTTGAAACAGCGAACGAAGTTCGCAACTTGCAAATCGGTTCGCGGTGCGTTTATGTCCAGCGGATGCGGGAGGTGGTGCGCGCCGACAAATAGATAGCCCGCGGAGATCGACATGTCTTTGGTCAACTGACGTTCGATCGTGAAGTTGGCCTGGTTCGCGTAGGCGTATTCAAAGTTCTTGCTCACCGGCAGGGTGAACGGCAGCACCGGACCAAAACCCGGAAATGTCTGATCGTTGAAACGCTGGCGACCGGCTTGATACTGTGCGGTGCTGGCGGCGCCGGGGGTGCAGTTCACTCCGGGGACGGCGCCCGCGAAATTACAAACAATCACCGTTCCCTGGAAAACCTGGGTGGCATTAAGTAGAGCGGTCGGAGTTGGACCTCCCTGAGGGGTCAAGATCCCCTGTTGCTGCTGGGCTGCATCAGCGATGTCTGAGTTGAATCCGATGGCTAGCAGCGGGTGATCGTAAAAGATTCCCATGGCCGCGCGGATGACCGTCTTCGCATCGCCCCTGATATCCCAGGCGAGACCAACCCGAGGCGCGAAATTGTTTTTGTCGCGCGGAAATCCCTGCTGTACACCAATCGCGTCCTGCGCGGCCAGCATATCGCTCGCTGACATCACGATGCCGGAAAAAGGATCAGTCACGCCCACGGGGGCGATCTGTTGGGTCAACTCATAGTCATACCTGATCCCGTAATTAAGAGTGAAGTTGGGTCTGATCTTCCATGAATCCTGGGCGAACCAGGCGATCGGCTTGTTTCTGATCTTGCTAACCGGATTGCCGAAGCCCTGGATGTAGTTAGTTGGAAGACCGAGGCCGTACTGTTGCACTGGAGTGAAATCAGGCGGAGTCGCAGCGCCCACGGTCGGGAATGCCGCCACGGACGAGGCGCTTAATCCGCCAAAGTTGTAGAGGCCGGCAAAGTTCAACTCGAAAACAGCGGAGGGAATGTTCACCGAGGCGTAATCGCCGCCGAACTTGAACGTGTGATTGCCGGTAACGAAATTCAGGCTGTCCGTCCATTCATACCGAGTCTCCGTGCGCACTACTGGCGAGAACAGTTCGCGACCGATGAACGCCGTTCCGGAAATATTGAAGGCTACAGCATCACCGTTCTGTGATTTGAAAGTTGCGCGTCGCTCGCCAAAATTGAATCGCAGCTCGTTTACCATGCGATTCGAAAGGGTCGAGGCCAGAGTGACCACGGCTGAGGTGTCCTTCAAGTTTTGAATACCGGTCCGCGAGAAATCATTTTGGCCCAGCGATTGATTCTGCGACTCGACCTGAATTCCGGTAATCAAGCTCGGGTTGTAGCCGAATCGGAAAGTGAGGTGATGCTTCTGCTTCTGATCGATGATTTGATCCAGACGAAATGAATTGAAGGTCGTCTTTTCAGTCACAGGAAAGATTGTCTGCAGGCTTTGCAAGGGGCGAAATGCAATTAGCTGGCCCGCGGCATTCGTGGTGGATACAGGAACCGCAGCGCCAGATAGGAAGAATCGCGAGCCAATCGTCGCGCCCAGTCCCACACCAGGGACAGTCCCGGGATTTGGGAGCGGGTTGGTGCCGGCAAGCGCAGTCGAGCCGCCGCTGGAGGCGAGATAAGCGTACTGCACGGCCGCACCGATGAGCGCGGGGTTTGCGGTGCCAAGCAGAGTATTGATGTATCCAACCTGGGCCGCGGTCAAGTTACGAAAAGTCACGTTGCCGAGGCCCGTGATCGGAATAGTCGTTGAGCCTGTCAGTCCCTGCGTAACGTTGCTGGTAAAGAAGCCTGATTCATGGCGTTGACGTTGCTCAAATGCGACAAAGAAAAATGAACGGTCCTTGCGCAAGGGGCCACCGAGCGTCGCGCCGTATTGAGCGCGGGTGAATGGTGGATTGTTGACCGGCGCGAATGGATTACGTGCTTGAAAACTCTTGTGCCTGAGAAAGCCGAAAACGTTTCCCTGTAATTGGTTCCCGCCGCCCTTGGTTACCACGTTGACTACGCCGCCAGAGGAACGCCCAAATTCGGGTGCGAATGAATTGGTTACCACCTGGAACTCTTGCACTGCTTCCTGACTCACGGTCGAGCGCGAAGCGTTGACGGAATTATCCGTGTTGTCCGCGCCATCAACCTGTACCAGGTTGGATCGGCCTCGCTGGCCGCCGAAATTCAAACCGGTAGTCGGCGCCGGACCGATCGGCCGGCCGTTGTCGCGGCCCACCGTCGAGCTGGTCAGCGCAAACGAAAGATAGTTGCGCTCGTTGATTGGAAGACTGGCGATCCGCTGCTGGTCAACGGTAGACGATACGCTCGTGGCGGTGGTTTCCACCATGTTCGGCGATACCGCGGTCACCGTTACGGTTGCGGTCAAGTCGCCAAGTTCCATCGGAATGTCCTGATTTGCCGTTTGACCGACGGTAACTCTAACGCTCTGGACCACCGCGGTCTTGTAGTTCGACGCCTTAACTGTTACCTCGTATTCGCCGGGAGACAGACTAACGATCTTGTAAAAGCCGTCATCGTTTGTCGTGGCATCGCGCGAACCGTTCGTGGCTGTGTTCCGCGCCGTGACGGTGGCGCCGGGCACCACCGCGCCTTTGGGATCGCGCACTGTACCCTGAAGATCCGCCGCATTCGACTGCGCCTGCGACATTGCCGCGCTGTAACACGACACTATGGCTAAGCAAACCAGTAGAACCCGCATTGACGTCCTGAGACACTGGCTAAGGGACAAAAACATCTTCGTTTCTCCTTCTGAAGTAAGCTCGGAAAATTGCTTATCGCCGATGAATCCTTTGCCCGACGCCAGAGCGCGCCGACCATTTGATGGGAGACGACTTAATTTCCGAATGTCCGGATGCGGTTCGTACAAATAGGGAATAATTGCGCTACGTCCAGACTGACTCGGATGGAAACCCCGTACAAAGTCATATCTTACGCGCTTTTTACAGCAAAAACCCTCGCGTGGCAAGGACTTATTACCTTTGGCAACCCTCTCTTAAAGAAGTTGAAGCGACTTTCAACTAGCCATTCAAACGCCCGGGTAGACGATAAGTTTCCGGCGAGCTGCCCCTGGTCGCGCGTGACAGACGGTGGCGCAGGTGATCGCTTCGGCCGAAGACCCGTATCGCCAGTTGAGCCAGGCCGGGGACAAATGCCGCCCGCCGCATCAGGGAACAGATGCGAAGGCGTGAATGGAACCTCGTTTTGTACGCGGCGCGATATAGCGTTTCGAGTTCGAGAATTCCCGCACCCCGCCGGATCGCTGCTATCCGATCGCCAATCACGCTGGCGGCCAGCTCACCGCTTTCCAGGGCCATCAACATTCCGCTGCCCGTGAACGGATCGATGAACGAAGCCGCATCCCCAATCGCCAGCAGTCCGGTTGTGGGCGTAACCGTATGCCTGCCGAAACCTTCAAGCGAAACCGCCAGCCAGGGCGTAGACGCGCGCGCATGCTCGAGTGCATAAGCTGCGCGGCCGTTCTGGCAGACGACTTCGCGCATCACGCGCTCAGCGTCAGTTCCACACTCGCGTACCGCGCGCGCCGAGGCGATAAAGCAAAGATTGCTGAGACCATTTTCGATGCTGCTCAGCCCGCCATAACCACCGCGATAAAAGTAAATCTCACAAACACCGGGCGCAACGCGAGCGTCCTCCAGATGTGCTTTGAAAGCCACCAGCGATGCCCGATGTGATTTCGTCTTATGGTGTGATTGATCGACGCGACGGGCCAGCGCCCGCGCTCTTCCCGTGGCATCGATCGTGACTGGCGCGCGGTAGCCGGTGTGCTTGCCGGTGTGCTTGATCGTCACGCCCGCGACGCGGTCATTATCAAACAGGAGATTGACGACTTGCGCCTCTTCCAGCACCACGGCGCCGGCATCGCTCGCGCGACGCAACAGTCGTTCGTCCATTTCAGCCCGACTCAAACCGAGCGCGACACCGTTGGCCCCGAACCACGCGCTCGGCACGCTGACACTCCTTTGCTGGCGCGAATAAAAAACAGTTTCGGTGAGCCGGGCCGGGCTCGCGGCAAGCATTTGCTCGGCGACGCCCAGCCGTTCAAAATGAGGCGCGCATTCCGGCGAGATGAATTCACCACAAAGTTTCGGTCGCGGAAATTTCTTCTGCTCTACCAACAGCACCCGCGCGCCGGCCATGGTCAAATGAATCGCCGCGCTGGATCCGGCCGGCCCGCCGCCGGCGATGATCACGTCGTAATCGAATTGATTAGCCATACAACATCGGCCAATGTTTAGAGTCGGGCTATTGCCCGACCGAGCGCGCAGTAGCCCGCTCCTAAACAGTACCGCTTAACTTCGCACTCAAAACCAAACGCGACGGAAAATGCTTCTCAACGGTGACATTCCCCAGGCCCGCCTGCTGGCCAAGTTTCTCCAATTCGTCAGGCTTGAAGCTTTTCAGGATCGATAGGGCGCCGTCTTCGCGTATCAGGCGATTGTGCAGAAATAGATTTCCAACCGTGGTATAGAAAAAATAGGCCACCGGGTTGCGGTGCAGATCGATCACGAAAATCCCACGCCGGGCGACCCGGCCCATTTCGCGCAGAATGCCGATTGCCCCTTCGTCGTCAAAGTGATGCAGCATCAGCGACGAAATGACGTAATCAACCGAACGATCAGGAAAAGGCAGCCCGAGTCCGCTGGCTTGCACCGAAGAAATCTCGGGAAACTGGGCAGACTGGTCCAGAATTGACCTCGCTGACCTCTCGTTCAACTCCAGCCCGACCAATGAAGCACTGCGATTTGTTTCACGTGCCCACTGGACCGCAACCCGAAGCAGTTCACCTGAACCGGCGCCGACGTCAAGAATTGAAAACGTTCGCAAACCCAGGCGCTTGATTTCTTTCAGCAGTGTATTGCGCAGCGCCTTGGCATCACCGAGCCACTCATTCACGCGCCGTAATTCGACCAGGCAGCCCTCGTACTCTGCGGGCGTGTAAGTGCCCTTGTCGATATTCTCGAGTTCGTAGCTGCGTTGGCGAAACTTTTCCAGCATGGGCTCGACAAACGCACTGTAAACGCATTGGCGTTTAGCAGAAGTGCAACGAAACCCGTTGCCCGGGTCGTAGTTAGACTTTCGCGATCACCAACGCGCTGTTCTTCGATCCGAAACCGATGCAGTTGCAGAGAGCGATCCGTACGTCGGCCTTCCGAGCCGTATTAGCGACATAGTCGAGATCACAATCGGGATCCGGATCATCGAGGTTGATTGTCGGAGGAATGATGCCCGTTTCCATCGCGCACAGGGCCGCGCCCAGACCGGCCGCGCCGCTGGCGCCCTGGGGATGACCGATCTGCGACTTGGTTCCGGACATGGGGATTCGATGAGCGTTGCAGTTTAGCGCCAGCTTCAGCGCATTTGTTTCAATGCGGTCATTGAGCATCGTCGACGTGCCATGCAGATTAACGTAATCGATTTTGTCTGGTCCAACGCCGGCATCGTCCATCGCGAGGCTCATGGCACGCGCCGGTTCGTCGCCGCCTTCCTGCAGACGGACGCGGTGATAAGCGTCACAGGTCGATCCGTATCCGGTGACCTCCGCATAGATCCTGGCGCCGCGTTGTTTAGCGCGTTCGAACTCTTCGAGTACATAGATCCACGAGCCTTCGCCCAGCACCATGCCGGAACGATTGCGTGCGAACGGACGCGACGCTCGTTGCGGTTCGTCGTTCCACTCCGTCGTCAGCACAGTCAGCAGATTGAATCCGGCCAGAATTCCCGGCGCCAGTGGCGCATCCACTCCGCCGGCGAGCATCACTTCCTGACGTCCCAGGGCGATGTGCTGCGCTGAATAAGCGATCGCGTCGGTCGAACTGGTGCATCCGGTCGAGATGACGTGCGACAGACCGCGCAGACCAAAGGCCATCGAAAGCTCGCTGGACAAGGTGCCGTGCGTAGCTGCCGGAATTATGTAAACGCTGGCCTTGGAATGCGAGCCCCCTTGATACCAAATCGCGTAATGCTGCTCAACAAAAGGTAGGCCGCCCCCGCCGGTGCCCAGCATCACACCAATCTGTTGTTTCTCCACCGGCGACAAATCGTCGGGAGCAATCCCCGCATCCTGAAATGCTTCGCGCGCGGCGGCCAGCGCCAAAGGCACCGTTCGCGGCACATGCTTTCGATCTTTGGGAACGAGCTGGGCCTCCCAATCGAAGTCCTGCACTTGCGCGGCGATCTTGACCGGCGATTTGGAAACGTCGAAAGACTCGATGCGGCGCACACCACTCTCTCCGTTTTGCAGTCCGGACCAGAACGCCTGGCGCCCGATGCCGATGGGCGTGACACACCCCATGCCGGTGATAACTACCCGGCGGGGACCTTTGAAGTGGTTTAGCATTCGAAACGAAACGGGTCAGTTGAAAGGAGACAGCCAAGCATACCATCGGGCTATATGCGAGAGCGAACCTTGCGGATCGCAAAAACAAAAAGGCCGGACGACTATCACGCCCGGCCTTCGGGTAATTAACTATCAGCCAAATTAACCGACCTTGGTTCCGCACTCATCGCAGAACTTTGCGCCCGGCTTGAGTTCCTGCTGACAGTTGGAACATTTCGCCGCTGCCTGCGAAGTACCGCATTCACTGCAAAACTTCGAACCCGCCGGCATCGCCGCGCCACACTTTACGCATTTTCCTGCAGCAGCGCCGGTGCTCGCGGCTGGTGGGGCCGCGGATTCCGAACTGTGCTTCATTGCGTCCGACATGGCTCCGGCCATCGCGTTGCCAATTGCAAAACCCGCGCCGAGTCCCGCGCCCGTGGCTGCGCCGCCACCGCCGGTATTCTGGGCCGCATCGCGCATGGCGTCGGCTGCCTGGAACTGCGCGTAACGACCGACGTCGCCAATCACGCCCATCGAAGTGCGCTTATCCATGGCGGCTTCGACTTCCTCGGGCAACGAAATATTTTCGACAACGAACTTGGTCAGCTCCAAGCCGAGCGACTTGAATTCGTCCTGCAACTTCGTGCGAGCGAAGCTGCCCAACTCGTCATAGTTGGACGCGAGATCGAGGGCCGCGATCTTTGATTCCGCCAGCGAGTCAGAAAACGCGCTGACCATCGTGCGGCGGAGTTGGCCTTCGATGTCTTCGGTAACAAAGCGGGAATTGGTCCCGGAAATTTGCTTAATTAGCTCGCGCGGATCGGCGACTCGCATCGAATAGATGCCGAACGCTCGCAGCCGCACCATGCCGAAATCCGTATCGCGCATCATTACCGGATTCGACGTGCCCCACTTCAAATCGGTGAACTGCTTGGTGTTGACGAAATAAACTTCCGACTTGATGGGCGAATTGAATCCATGTTTCCACGCGCCGAGTTTCGAGAGGATCGGTGTGTTACCGCCGTCAACACTGAAACGTCCCGCGCCGAACACGTCGGCGATCTGTCCTTCATGAACAAAAACTGCTGCCTGCGATTCGCGCACGATCAACTGTGCCCCGTTCTTGATCTCCTGATCGCGAACTGGAAAGCGATAAAGCATCGTGTTGCTCGAATCGTCGAGCCATTCAATGACTTCGATGAACTGCGCGCTCGGGCTGAGCCGGTCAAGAATTCCCATTTGCTTTCAATCTCCTTTGTGCGGCCTTCGCGAACAAGCTCGCGGGCCGGAAGGTATTATACGGTCAAAGCGCGGGCGATGTTCAACCGGGACCGAGAGGCTGGTTCATTTCCTCCAGCCCTTGCTGACGCGCGGGCTTCTGACACTCTATGTCGGTGGTGGCGCGGGTCGGAAGCGTGACGGTGAGGGAGGGCTTACGCTGATTTCTCGTCGCTTACGAATTGCCAGCAAAACCAGTGCTGTCAGGCCGCCGAACGAGTCAATCATGCAATCATAAATGGACGCGGTGCGTGACGGATAGAAACTCTGGTGGAACTCATCTGTGAGTGAATAAGCAATCACCAGTAACAGAGAAGCCCAAAACCAGCGCAGGCGAAGCAGTTCACGAGATGAAGTCCGGAACGCTCGCGCGGCCAGCAACGCGAAGATAGCGTACTCAGTAACATGTCCTGCCTTGCGAACGCAGAACTGAATGATCTTTGCGGTTGTTTCGCTGAGGTTAGGAAATAGCCAAAGCAGTGGCCGCACGAGGACGCCCCCAGTGTTTGCGGCTGACAATAAATCGGTCGAGCCAATAAAGATCAGCGCCGCCCAAAGGATCAGCGGGCTGTATCGCACCAGGCGTTGATGTCGCATCTCGATTTAGTGGACCTTGTACTTCAGCCGCGGCATTCGCACTTCCTCTTTCTTCGAAAAGAGTATCGGGGCGAGGGCTTGAGCGTCGACCCTTAACCTTGCGCCGGCGGCTTGGGAAGCGGCTCAGTCCAGGTCAACCGAAACAAACATTAACCTTCCGTCGCGCTCGATCTGGAGGACCAACGAAGTGTTTGGTGCCAAGTGATCCAAGGCTGCGCGGAGAGCTGCGATGGTCTCGACCTGAACACCATTGATTGCATGGATCACATCGCCGGCGGTGAGCAAAGTATCGACGCTCGGGTCCGCGGCCTTAGCGGCAACAATCACGCCGGATGAAACTCTAAGCGGGGGCAGCATTGCGGCAACCTTGGGATCGATTTCGAGGCCAATAATTCCCAGCTTCGCTATCAGGCCCTTGTCGGGATCGACTAAATCGGCCAGCCGATCAAATTCGTGTGGCCGCTCAAACACCGAAACGTCGAAGGATAGTTTTTCGGAACCGCGCTGCACACCGAGCTTCATCTTTTCGCCGCCCCGCCGCATGAAAAGAAGAGTGGCGAGTGAGGGCAAGTTGTCCACCGACCGGCCATCGATGCTCGCGATGATGTCCTGCACCTTCAACCCGGCAGCCTCAGCGGGACTTCCAGGCGTAACATCAGAGACGATCACACCCCAATCAGCAGGGAGTTTGAGACCGGCAGCCAGGCTGGGTGTAATCGCCTGCACCGCCAAACCTATCTCACCACGATGCACGTGGCCGTATCGGCGGAGTTGCGGGTAGGCGAAGGCAACAGTGGCGCTGGGAATCGCGAAACCAAGACCCTCGCTGCCGCCACCCTCCGATAGAATGAAGGTGTTGAGCCCTACCAATTCGCCATCAACGTTGACCAACGGTCCTCCGCTATTGCCCCGATTAATCGGCGCATCGGTTTGAATGAAAACCAGAGGGCTGTCGGGATCTGTCTGACGCGCGACCGAACTCACGACACCCATCGTCACCGAGTTCTGCAGACCCTCGGGACTGCCGAAGGCAAACACCACTTCACCCTGTCGCAATTTGTTGTAGTCGGCGAGACGAATCGCCGGTAGATTCTTGGCCTCGATCTTCAACAACGCGAGATCAATGTCCGTGTCTACGCCCACGATTCGCGCTTCCAGGGTGCGCCCTCTGCCGTTGGCAAGCGAGCCAGACGGCGAATCGTCGGTCGCAGCCGCGGGAACGTTTACTTGCACCCGGCGAGCCCCACGCACCACGTGGGCGTTGGTCACGATGTATCCGTCAGGATCAATGATCACTCCTGAGCCGACACTCTGCTGCTTTCCGAGCACGAGACTGGCGCTGCCGCGATTGCTATCGACTGGGCCGTATCCGGTCACTATCAGGTGTACGACGCTCGGTGTGACTCGCCTTACCAATGCGCGCACGGAGTTGTTGAGTTGGTGTAGCGGATCGGCATTGCCGTTGGGAGAAGCTGTCTGCGCTGAAACCTTGGGCGCGAGCGACAAGCAGACGGTAGCTAGACACACAAGAGCGAAAACGCATTTCCTATTCTTCATTTCCCATTCCTCATTGGTCATTAGCAACTGGCCTCAAGCGCATCCAAATCCGATAAGTATCGCAATGGCCAATAGGCTCATTGCTTTCTCGGTCAGACCAATGCCTTCACTACGATGAGTGTTAAGTCGTCGTCAAAGCTCTCAGTTCCCCTAACTGCCTGATGCGGGCGCGCACCACGTCGTAAATTTCCTGGGCGTTTGAAGCGGTGTGTTCGCTCACAACTTGCAACAGTCGCTCGCGCGAGAACTCATCTCCCTGAGCGTTTTCTGCTTCCGTCAACCCGTCCGTATAAAGGACAATAATGTCTCCCTTCTCCAGTTCGACTGTCTTGGTCGCATAATGCGCGACTGGCAGTAGGCCGAGCGGTGTGCTGCTCGAATCAAGCCATTCTGCGGTCTTGGTCCCTTGCCTGAACCAGAGAGGCGGGTTATGCCCGGCGTTGATGTACTCGAACTGATTTAGGCGCACATGCAGTTTGCCGTAGAAAAGCGTGACATAGCGCGCCGCATGAGTCACGTCATACAGCACTTTGTTGAGGCTCTGAAATGTTTCGAGCATTGCGTGGTGCCCTAGCGCGTCTAAGCGGAGGGCGACTTCAATAGCCGGCATCAACAAAGCAGACGCGACGCCCTTGCCGGAAACGTCCGCGATGGCGACGCCCATGTCGCCCTCTGGCAGTTCGATAAAGTCGTAATAATCTCCGCCGACGCCTTTAGCATAAGTCATCCCGCCTGCTGATTCGATTTGCGGTGGCATGCGCGTGCTCGTGGGCAATAGTTGTTGCTGAACTTCCATAGCGAGACGAATTTCTGCGGCGAGTTCGTCGCGCTGGCGGCGCACGATCTCGGTGAGCGCTCTTCTCTGCCTGGCTAAACGATTGACGAATATCGCGACGACAGAAAAACCCGTCAGCGCGGTGAGGTTAAGCACCAGGCGAAGGACAATTGTCTGCTGCGGGCCAAACAGGTCATGCAAAAAAACGCAGACCACGATCAGCAAAAAGGTCGTGAGGCGTTTGTTGACAAGTGCGCTCAAAACGAGCGGCAGAAGATATAGATAGCCCAGCGAGATTTCGTCAACCCTGCTGTCGGCATACGCGACGGCGACAATAAAAGCGACGACGATCAGTGAAAGCGAAATGCCGTTTGCTGGTGCGCGCCTGGGTGAAGGCTCGACGGCGAGACGAACATCGTCTGACAGAAACGGATAGGTCGCATCAATAGTTCCACTAACAGGCATCATAATCTCTCCCGATGGTGCAACCTCGCCACCCTGCCGATTACTCGTATCGCAACGCTTCAATCGGATCCAAAGCCGCGGCCTTGCGTGCCGGGTAGTAACCAAAGAAGACTCCGACCGCGACTGAGAAGATAGCCGATCCGACAATGGCCATGGTGGAAACAAGGGTGGGCCACCCCAGCATCCTGGGGATAGCCAGAGAGACAATGATGCCGAGCACAATCCCAAACATTCCGCCGGTCAGACTTAGCACGATAGATTCAATCAGGAATTGACTGCGCACGGCGGAAGAGCGCGCGCCGATAGCCATGCGAATGCCAATCTCGCGAGTGCGCTCGGTTACGGACACCAGCATGATGTTCATGATGCCGATGCCGCCGACCAGGAGCGAAACGCCGGCAATGCAGGCCAGCAGAATCGTCATCGTGTTACTGGTCGCGTTTGCGGCGTCAGCGATGTCCGTCATGTTGCGAACGGTGAAATCATCGGCCTCGTTTGCCGAAAGCTTGTGACGCTGGCGCAGCAATTCCGCAATCTGCGATTGCGCCGTATAGGTAGCATCCTGTGAGATGGCTGAGACGTAGGCTATCTGGACCCGCGGGCTTCCGAGTATCTTTTTCTGGACCGTGGTGTACGGAGCAAAGGAAACATCATCTTGATCGCGTCCCTGCTGATCCTGCCCCTTTTTCTTCATCACTCCGACGACCCGGAACGGTAGATTCATAACGCGAAGAGTCTGACCGACGGGATCAGTGCCGGGGAAGAGATTGTCTCCCACGGTTTGACCGATCACGATGACGCGCGCGGCGGTGCGCACATCAGCATCGGTAAAAAACTCGCCACTCTGGATCGGCCATTTGCGTACGTCTGGATATTGCTCGCTCACGCCGGTAACGGAGGTATTCCAATTCGCGTTTCCGGAAACCAGTTGCGACCTGGCGTTGATCGACGGGGTCACCATGGAAACGCTCGGGACTTCGCGCTTGATCGCATCGAGGTCCTCGACCGTAAGAGTATTGGTGCCGCTGTCGCCGGTGCCGCTGCGCACGCCGCCCACGTTCTGGGCCCCGGCACTGACGAAGAGAAGGTTAGTTCCGATGCTTTCGATCTGGGCCTGCACAGATGCCTGCGCTCCCTGCCCAATGCTTACCATCGCGATCACGGCCGATACGCCAATGATGATGCCGAGCATGGTCAGGGCGGCGCGCATCTTATTGCGCACCAGAGCGCGAAAGGCAACGCGAATGATCATTATCAGGTCCATGGCGCTTACTCTTCCTCGTCGACGTCCAGTTCGATCGGTGGCAGTTTCCTCAGCTCCTCGGCGGCGTCACGCTGCTCTTCAATTTGATAATCCTTCTTGATTCGTCCATCTTTGAAGACGACGACACGCTGCGCATATTGAGCGATGTCAGGTTCATGCGTGACCAGGACGAGCGTGATTCCTCTCTCTCGATTCAGCCTTTGGAAAATCTCCATCACCTCGACCGAAGTGCGCGAGTCAAGGTTACCGGTCGGCTCGTCGGCGAGAATCAGCGCCGGATTATTCACCAGAGAGCGCGCCACCGCGACGCGTTGCTGTTGTCCGCCGGACAACTGATTGGGATGGTTCTGCTCGCGGCCCGCAAGTCCGACCGCGGCCAGTGCTTCCATCGCGCGCTCGTCGCGCTGAGCGGTTGGGACACCCGCATAGAGCATCGGCAATTCAACGTTCTCCAAAGCAGACGTGCGCGAAAGCAGATTAAAGCCCTGAAAGATAAAACCGATCTTTTGGCAGCGAATGTCGGCCCGCTCATCCTTGGACAGCTCTGAGACATCCTGGCCGTCGAGAATGTAAGTGCCTCGAGTAGGGCGATCCAGGCAGCCAATGATGTTCATCATTGTCGATTTGCCCGAACCCGATGCACCCATGATGGCCACGAAGTCGCCTTCTCTGATCGTGAGCGAGACGCCGCGCAACGCGAGCACATCGACATCGCCCATCGTGTAGGTCTTATGAATGTGATCCAATTGAATCACCGGCCGAGCTTCAGCCGGTTGCGCGAGTCCCGCAGCATTCAAAGGCAACGCTTGTGATTCAGATATGAGTGTTGCTGACATTTATTCTACGCCACTATTCTCATCCGTTTAGAGTTGGGACTGTCCCAACTCGGGAGGCACAAGTGCCGCGCCTAAACAGGGCCCTTCAGGGTACGCCGTTAGTTTCACCTACCGCCGCGCGGTACATTGGTGCGCGGTTGTGCGCCAAGAGGGGCAGCCGTTTGGTTGGTTTGGGTGGTAGTTGCGCTCGACAACGTCTGACCCGTGACGACCATTTCACCTTCCTGTAAATTGCCTTCGACAACTTCAGTTGACGCGCCATCGGTGAGACCAACCTTGATCCTTCGAGATTGCGGCTTACCGTCTGCGCCAAGCACCCAGACCAGACGCGTCTGACCGGCCAACACGGGCGCGGTCGGCGGCGCAAACTGTCCTTCGCCCCCTTGCGGCGTTGCAGAGTTGGCGGCGCCATTCGCATTATCAGCCGGTCGTCTGCGGCCTTGACCGTTCGAGTTGCCGGCCCCTGCGGTATTGCTGCTCTTTTGTGCGGTCGCATCCTGCGGGGTGAATCTGAGCGCAGAGTTGGGAACCTTGAGTACGTTGTTACGTTCGTCGATAGTGATCGTCAGATTAGCGGTCATCCCCGGCTTCAGTTTCTGTTCGGGATTGCTGACGTCGATCACGACGTTGTAGGTCACGACGTTTTGTACGTTTTGCGGACTGAGCCGCATCTGCTGAATCTTGCCGTCGAAATCCTTACCCGGAAACGCGTCCACTGAAAACTTGACCGACTTCGCCTGTTCGACCAGACCGATATCCGCCTGATCGATATTGGCGATGACTTGCATTTGGGTCAGGTCGTTGGCGATCGTGAAAAGCGTCGGCGCCGACAAGCTCGCGGCAACGGTCTGGCCGACGTCTACGGCGCGAGAGACTACTATGCCGTCGATCGGTGAAGTGATGGTGGTGTGGGCCAGGTTCACTTCAGCGAGACGCAGCGCCGCTTCGGCCTGCTTGACCTGTGCCTGAGCTTGCTGCACCCCGGCTTGCGACTGCTGTACCTGCGCCTGCGACTGTTGCACCTGTGCTGTTGACTGAGCAATGCCGGCGCCGGACGCCGACTGCTCGCTCAATATTGCCTGGTTCAACTGGGCCGCTGCCTGGTTGTATCGAGCTTCGGCGGTTCGGTAAGCCGTTTGCGCGACGTCATAATCGCGTTGCGGAACCACGCCGCTCTTGAGCAGAGACTCCTGTTGCTTGAGATAACTCATCGCATCATCCTGCTGCGCTTTGAGCACAGCCAGGTTAGCTTGAGCACCAGATACACCTTGCTGATTATTTTGCGCCGTTGATTTGGCGGCGAGACCTCTTGCCTGCGCATCACTGACGCCCGCGCGCGAATTCGTTACGGCGGCGACCGCCAGTTGCAGACTGGCGGTGGCCTGTTGCAGATTTGCGCGGGCCTGATCGACTTGTGCTTTGGAGACAGCCGGATCGAGTTGCGCTACGATTTGGCCCTTGTGAACTACCGAGTTGAAGTCAGCGTAGAGGGCTGAGATTGTCCCCGAAGCCTGACTGCCAACCTGCACGGTCGTTACCGCCTGAAGTGTTCCGGTCGCGGTAACTGTGTTGCGCAGGTTGCCCCGCTCAACCTTGGCGGTCAGGTATTGAGTGGTGCCCGTCTGGTTGCCAAAATAATAAAATGCACCGAGGCTCACAATTGCTGCGCCGGCGATTCCCAGCATGAGCGGCTTCTTATGGCTGAGCACCTTCTTCCAACTCAGCTTTATCCAGCTCGCGCTTTTTCCCTCGCTTAGTCCACCCACCAGCGGACCTTCCCTAACTATTTGGCTCGACATGTCATTTACCTTATCAATCAATTGATTCAACAGCGTGTCAATGTCCCTATACTTCTAGACACAGTTATCAGTGTTTTGGTTACGCAGGGGGGGCGCAAAAGCACAACTTTCACACGCTCAATAAGGTCAGTATCACCCTCATGAGCGGGTGGGTCAAACACTCAACCGCAGGATGACCGGGGAATCCACCTGGTTACGCAGGTGGTACCGACTTCATTGCGAGGGTCGAAGAAAACACAGACCTAAATCTGTGCAGCGGTCGCGGCGGTAGAGATGACGCGCCATAGACAAAGGGGCAATAGCCCGACCGTGAGGGAGGGCTTAGAGAAAAAGCAGGTAACCGGCTTCGGACATCACTTGAGCGCAGGGCGGCGCGCGGTAGTGGGTCAGTTTGAAAAAGTCGCAGGTTTTCCGCTATGTCACGCGACCCGCCGCAAATCTCGGTGGTGTCCTAATCTAGTGGCGTTTAGAGTACCAACTTTGGTTGGGTCTTAATTTGAGGATGAGGTCAGTACCGGGAGCGGACCGGGGTCCCCACGCGGGCAGCCCGCGTGGGGTGGTGGATGCGACCGGGTCTCGTGATTGCGATCCTGGATTATGGGTAAGTTGCGACCCGGTCGCTA
>PMSM01000007.1 GCA_003168335.1 Blastocatellia bacterium
GTCGCTACCGCTCCCGGTACTGACTCCATAACGTCCGCCGCAAATTAAGACACTACCGATGATCGAGCCTCATTGACTTGCCGACATCAATAGCATACAAAGCAGTCGCTCTACTGAACTCTGACAAGAAATAAGGCGAGACTGATGAACTCAATCTTAGCAGTCGCACTCTTAATCGCCATCCTGTCGCTTTGCAATCTTACCGACAAATCGAAGCCGACTGCCGATTCCAACTCTGCCAATAAGAACAGCTCAGAGACGACTAAGCCCGTGAACGATGACGGCCATCCGACTCAGAGCAGTTCCAACCCAGGCAATCCATCAGACGTAGGCAATCCATCAAATGATCACGCAGCGTTGACGGTTGATTTGATGAAGATCGAGCACGATCTTACCACCGCCAGTTTTGCCGGAGACATTTCCACCCTGGCATCTTTTGTGGCGGATGATTATTCCGGCACGGGCGCGGACGGCCGGACCCAAAACAAGAATCAATTGCTGGCCTCGACCAAGCCCGACAAGATAACCAAGTCCTGGAAGATCACCGAAGGGCAGTTGGTCAGCTCGAACGAGGATTCGGCGGTGTTGACTTACATCCAAACTCAGACGCTCAGAGACGGCCGAACTGGCCGCGCCCGCGTCACCGACACCTTCGTCAAACGGAATGGGCGCTGGCTGGTTAAGTCTGAACAGCAGACCCTCATCAGATAGAACCTCGCCGGCCCGGCGGTCGTCTAGCGGAATAATACGGCCCGCCCCGAAGACTCGTTTCAATCGGGTGACAAAGATTTCTCGCGCATGACAACTCCTGTCTTGCGGCTCTGCCGCTCTCCAGTGCGGTAAGGCTCAGCCTTACCGGCAAACAGCTTCTTCTAACATGCGGCTATGCCGCTG
This sequence comes from Blastocatellia bacterium, assembly GCA_003168335.1. Taxonomy (GTDB): domain Bacteria; phylum Acidobacteriota; class Blastocatellia; order Pyrinomonadales; family Pyrinomonadaceae; genus UBA11740. The sequence goes on from PMSM01000007.1 coordinate 895, forward strand.
CTCTTTGATCAAAGAGTAACTGGCCACTAACGGCGGCGTAGCCGCGGAAGGAAAGAATTCCTCTCCGGTAAGGCAGAGCCTTACCGCACTGGAGAGCGGCAGAGCCGCGGAACTGAGCACTGCCCCGAACACCCGGTCGCTACTGCTCCGGTCTTGTACTGCGGGATACTGCACTACTAGCGCGCCGGCACTGACCGATATACGATTGCAGCATGAACGACCCGAACTCTAATCAATCATCCGCTATCGCGACCTTTCGCGCGTTGCACGCATCCGGGTGTTTTGTCCTGCCGAACCCCTGGGATATTGGATCAGCCATCTATCTTCGGCGTCTGGGTTTCAAGGCGCTGGCTACCACATCCGCAGGCTTCGCTTTTTCTCAAGGACTGCCCGATTCGGTTTCTGCGGTTCCTCGCGACTTTATGCTCGCGCACATCCGTGAAGTCGTGGCCGCAACACCCTTGCCAGTGAACGCGGATTTCCAAACGGGGTTTGCGGACGAACCCGAAGGCGTCGCCGCGAACGTGGCGCTTTGCATCGCGACCGGCGTCGCCGGTCTATCGATCGAGGACGCAACCGGAAGCAACGCCGCGCCTCTCTACGATCTCGCCCTCGCAGTTGATCGCATCAGGGCAGCGCGCGCGGCCATCGATGCTTCAGGAATTCCCGTGGTCCTTACTGCGCGTTGTGAAGCGTGGCTGGTTGGGCAAGCCGATCCCGCCCGCGTGGCTCTTGAGCGACTAGTTGCCTTTGCCGAAGCCGGCGCCGATTGTCTCTTCGCTCCGGGTGTGCGCGAGCCGGATGATATTGCGTCGATCGTGACGGCAGTCTCTCCCAAGCCGGTCAATGTTCTGGTGTCCGCACCCAACCCCGCGCTTTCGGTTTCCCGCCTTGCCGATCTTGGCGTCCGTCGTATCTCAGTCGGCTCAGCGTTGGCGCGTGTGGCTTGGGGCGCTTTCATGCGCGCAGCGCAAAGTATTGCTGAGACCGGCTCGTTCGATGCGTTTGCCGGCGCGGCTCCGTTCAGCGAGATTAATGAAGTGATCCTTAGTCGAAGTTGACCCCGTTACGACCGGCGAGCGACTAAGGTTGGCCTTTCTTTAATGAACTCTCTCAGTCTTCTAATTCTTCGCTTGCTTCGACTCTTCGATGAATTTCATCATTTCAGCAAAGACTCGCTCGGGCAGTTCTTCCTGCGGAACGTGACCGCATTTCTCAATTGTCACCAGCTTTGAACCTTTGATGAGTGAGTTCATTTTGCGACCGGCCTCGATCGGGATGAGCGCATCTTCCGCGCCCCAGATAATCAATGCCGGCACGCTGATTTTGTTCAAGTCCTGTTCGATAGGAAACTGTCCCGCCTGCGTGCGTGCCCGTAAAGCCGCTAATTGTCCGCCGCGTGTTTTGAGTGGACGATAGTACGCGGCCACCCGCTCGTCGGTAACCTTCGCATCGTCGTAAAAACTCTTCTCGAGACCCTGACGCACAAGTCTGTCCGAGGTCAGAGCCAAAGCTATCAAAACGGGACCGACGACAGGAACACGTGCGTAGCCGGGCGCGAGTGAGTTGCTGCCGGGGACGCTTACGCCCGCGCTGTCAATCAGGATCAGTCCCGCCACGCGCGGTGGATTTTGCAAAGCGAAGTTAAGCGAAACTTCGCCACCCATCGAATTGCCGGCCAGCCAGGCCTTGTCAATTTTCAAATAGTCGAGCAGGTGCGCAACCAGAATCGCCTGAGCGCGCCTGGTGTAATCGCCGTCCGGTTTGCCGGAAAAACCGAAGCCCTTGAGATCAACGGCAATCACCCGATAGCTTTTCGCCAAAGGTTCGAAAACGTCTTTCCACGAATAAGTTGACGACGTGAAACCGTGAATCAAAATCAGCGGCGTTCCCGTGCCCTTTTCCTGATAGTGGAGGCGCACTCCGTCAATGTCGGCGAAGTGGCTGTAGGCGGAGTTGGGAACGCTGGCAGAAACGTCGTCGAAAGAAACGTCGGCGGGCCGCGCAAACCAAAAGACAGTCAGCGCAATCGCCGCAATCAAGATCAGCACGAGCAGAAGTTTGAAGAGTTTTTTGATCAGGCGGGAAGGATAACTCTGGGAAAGGTGACTCAACAAGCGCCGTGGGCGCGGCATATTGGTAGCGCCGGCTGAGCGAGAGCGTAACCCGGGGATCACAACCCCATTAAGAACCGGCAGAAATTTGCCTTAACCTGAGCCGATTCTATTTTTGATAATTCTTTTCCAGGAGAGTCACTTTGTCTTCGACTACGCTCAAGGCGTTTGAAACCAGCCGAGGATCATGCAGGTCGATATCTAAAAAGCGCTTCAACAGGGCTTCAGGTGGAGCATCAAAACCGTTTCGCATTAGCTCAATGTAGCGCGGGACAAAATGTGCCTGGTCCCGGGTATACAGCTCGTAGAACTTGAGGGCGAGTAGGGCCCCGTAGATGTAGTTGATGTCATAGAAGGGATCCTCGAACATCAATGAAGTGTCCATCCATTGGGCTTTCAGTTCATCGTGTTTCAAGGGCCAGATCGAATAGCGGGAATAGATCCGCTTGGTGAGCGCGTCAAGATCATCCGCTCCCTTGATGGTGCCGTGCTTGACCCCGTCATAGACAGCGTGCTCGACTGCCACCTCAGGAGCGACATAGAAAATTGCTGTTCCCTTGCCTTCGAGAAACTGTTCCAGGTAGAACTGCTTAAAGGTCGGGTCAGTTTCGTGCCTGTAGAGGTAGTCCTGAAGCAAAAACTCGCTGAAGATAGCAAACGCCTCGAATAGATAATGCGGGCCTGCCGCGTAAACCGGAAGGACGTGGCTGCGATTCATGAGTTGGCGGTGAACGGCATGGGTGGACTCGTGTGCCAGCACGCGCACATCGTTGTACGAGCCGGCAAAGCCCGCGCTGTAAAAGACACTGTCCGTGCCGATGAATCCTTCTGAGAACCCCCCGCGCTTGCGACGCTCACCGGGCACGATGTCCATCCGACCATTCGCCGGGTCAAGGAGGGCCGCCAACTCGCGCCCATAGTCCGCCCCGAGCGGCGCCAGCGCCTCGCGAATGATCTGGCTTGCCTGATCGATGGTGTAGCGGGGACGTTGCAATCCCGGCGGACGTACCGACATATCCCAGAGGTTTACTTCTTTGTAGCCCGTAATCTTCTTGATGTAGTCGGCGCGGATGCGCTGATAGCGCTTATATAAGTCGGCTTTCCGCGCGATCTCCTCTACGAGGTCGTCCACCTGCGCTTTGGTCCAGTAGCTATTGAAATAAACTTCGCTTGCCGCATCCGCAAAATGATGCAACTGCGCGAGCCGGGTGCGCGAGCTGGCCAGTCGCATGAGGGTGAAGGCATAGAGATCACGTTGCGCCGCTAACCCGGCGTAACCCTGCTTGACTGCTTCTTCAAGTGCCTTCTGGTCGGAACCGCCGGGCAGGGTGATTGGCTGCGTGCGCGCTCTCAACTTGTTGTAGAGGTCATACTGCCAGTCGTTGTTCGGCGCGGTAGTGCTCAACAGTTCCTCTTCTTTTAGCGAGAGCGTGTAGGAGTGATAGCGCCGGACAGCTGCGATGGCAGATAGATACTCTTTCAGCTGTGGTTTGCGAGCGACGAAAGCCGTGAGAGTGGGATCGTCTATTTGCATTAACTCCTGGCGAAGAAAAGCGGTGCGCGTGCTTACTTCGGCGTCGAGTGCGGAACTTTCTGCATAGCTTGTTTCATCACTGGTATTAACGGCGGAACGCAGAAACAGGTAACGATAATGCCGGTTAAACTGCACCAGCACTTTGTCGTCCAATTGGAGGGCGCGTTGCAGATTGTCAGGAGAGCCGGCGACCTTACCTTTAAGGTTTTCTAACTCTTTGAGGGTCTCATATAACTTAGCTCGGTCTGCCTTTTCCGCTTCCGCACTGGAGAAGAAGTTGCGGGCGAAGTCGATGTGGTATCGCGACATTTCCTGCGGCGGGATCGCCACAAAGGTGTCTGGCGCGCGTCCTTGTCCAAAAGCCACGCTGCTCACCATTCCACACAGTAGAAGAGTTGTGATTCCGCGCCGCGAGAATATCAGACGCGACCCTCGCATCATCACCCGGGAAAGCATATTCGTTATCGCTCCTTAGCTTCGGTAAGGTTATCAGCGAGCGGCAAGTCTGTCTTGTATTATCTAAATCCTGAGGTATGGAATTAGTGTAGACGGTAATTGACGCGGTACTCCGCGGGAGTTATGCCGGTTAGCTTTTTGAAAGTCTTTGCGAAGTGACTCTGATCGTAGAAGCCCGCCGCGATGGCAATGTCAGCGATAGATTCATCGGGCCTAAGGAGTTCGCGGCAAGCGAAATCGATTCGCTCACGCCGAACCAACTCTCCGATCGTGCAGTAATAATGATGACGAAACTCGCGCGCCAGCGTCACCGGATGGACGCCAACGGTGTGCGCAATATCGCCGAGTGTTAGATGTTCGAGGAAGCGCGACTTAATAAGTTCGTGCGCCTGACTCAGCCAATGCGGTGGTTGACGCGAAGTGTTTTCACGACGGCGAGAGTCGCGTGCGATTGCAGCTATTAGTTCGAGTCCCAGTCCCTCAATCGCCAGATACGACGCTGCATCGGGCCCGCGAAATTCCTGATACAACTTGTGAGCCAGACTAATCGGCACTCCGCCACGAAAATCGCGGCCTTCCATGCAGAGATCGGGACGGCTCACATCTAGCAGTCGGGCGGGGTTCACCTCTACGCGAAATAGGTCTACTGCGGTCTGATCAAAATACTGGGCGTGGAGTTCGCCGGCGGGATGATACAAGAGCATTGCCGGCTGGCAAGACCTCGTCTTCCGCTCAAAGGTTTCTTTGTAAGTACCACTCAGAACAAAACAAATATAGTGCGACTCATGCGAGTGGCGGGGTAATGTCGAACCCGGCAGATATCGGGTTTCAGACAAGCTAAAACCACCGGCGTCATGTTGCCTCAACATCTCGCCGTAAAAGTTGCCCTGGGCTAGTCGTGGATTCACCGCTGGGCGCATGGCTGACAGCGTACTCCTTTTTGGTGAATCACGGCACCTGCGCGATTTCTAATCAATTGTCTAGCGAACGTAAACTGATTTTCAAAGACCCATAAGTCTCGACAGGATTTACAAGATTTACATGATTCAGCAAAAGACTTGCATCCAATCTGAACGAACAAAAGAGCTCTTGCTTCCCAGTTCCTATCTTGTAAATCCTGTCAATCCTGTCTAAGTTTTTGACACTTGGTAAAGCTCGCTGCCGGCGGCCACAAACTCCTCAGCCTTCTCTTTCATCCCCACACCCAGCGCCGCCTGTTCATCAATCTCTTTTTGCGCGGCGTACTCACGCACGTCCTGCGTGATCTTCATTGAGCAGAAATGTGGGCCGCACATCGAACAGAAGTGCGCGAGCTTGGCGCCTTCCTGGGGCAGAGTTTCGTCGTGGTATTCGCGTGCGACTTCCGGATCGAGTGAGAGGTTGAATTGATCTTCCCAACGAAATTCAAAACGAGACTTGGATAGCGCGTTATCTCGGTATTGGGCGCCGGGATGGCCTTTGGCGAGATCGGCGGCGTGCGCGGCGATCTTGTAAGCGATGACGCCGTCTTTCACGTCTTTCTTATTTGGCAGGCCGAGGTGTTCTTTCGGCGTGACGTAGCAGAGCATCGCCGTGCCGTACCAGCCAATCATCGCCGCGCCGATGGCGGAAGTGATGTGATCGTATCCGGGCGCGATGTCGGTTGTCAGCGGGCCGAGCGTGTAGAACGGTGCTTCATGACAAGTCTCGAGCTGCTTGTCCATGTTCTCTTTGATCAAATGCATCGGCACATGACCCGGTCCTTCGATCATCACCTGGCAATCGTATTCCCAGGCAATCTTTGTCAGTTCGCCGAGCGTTTCCAGTTCGGCAAACTGCGCCTCATCATTCGCATCGGCAATCGAGCCGGGACGCAGACCGTCACCCAGTGAGAACGAAACGTCGTACGCCGCCATGATTTCGCAGATATCGCGAAAGCGCGTGTAAAGAAAACTTTCTTCGTGATGCGCGAGACACCACTTGGCCATGATCGAACCGCCACGACTGACGATCCCAGTTGTCCGTTTCGCGGTCATGGGAATGTAAGGCAGCCGCACGCCGGCGTGAATCGTGAAATAGTCGACGCCCTGCTCGGCTTGTTCGACGAGAGTGTCGCGGAAGATTTCCCAGGTCAGCTCTTCAGCTTTGCCGCCGACTTTTTCCAGCGCCTGATAGATCGGCACGGTGCCGATGGGCACGGGCGAGTTGCGAATAATCCATTCGCGCGTGGCGTGAATGTTCTTACCAGTCGACAAATCCATGACGGTGTCTGACCCACACTTAATGCTCCAGCGCATTTTTTCGACTTCGTCATCAATCGAAGACAGCACAGCAGAGTTGCCAATGTTCGCGTTGATCTTCACCAGAAAATTTCGGCCGATGATCATCGGTTCGGATTCAGGATGATTGATGTTCGCGGGAATGATCGCCCGGCCGCGAGCGACTTCGTCGCGGACGAATTCTGCGGTAACAAATTCAGGGATTGCGGCGCCGAAAGATTGGCCCTTGTGTTGATGGAGTAGTGAATCGCGGGGGGCCTCTGAATTTGGAGTGCGGCGACTAGTCGCCGCTTTTGAAAGCGCTGACGAGTCAGCGCACTCCAAAAAACGCCCGAGATTCTCGCGAATCGCGATGAATTCCATCTCGGGCGTGATGATGCCTTGCTTCGCGTAATGCATTTGGGTCACGCAGGAACCCTTTTTCGCGCGCAGTGGCGTGCGACATAATGCCGGAAAGTCCTCTAAACGCCCTTTCTCTTTTTCCCGCGCCTGATTCGCCGCGTCAAAAGTCAGGTAGCCGTCATCGATAGGTTGCAAATCACGGCCTTCGTATTCTTCGACATCGCCTCGGCCGACGATCCATTCGCGGCGCAAGCCAGCCAGGCCTTCCCGCACATCGCAATGAATCGAGTGGTCGCCGTAAGGGCCGCTCGTGTCATAGACGCGCACCGGCGGATTCTCTGCGAGCGAGCCGTCAAAATTTCGGGTGGGGTTTTGATCTATTTCACGAAAAGCCACGCGCACGCCCGGCTGTTGGCCGTCGAGGTAGATGCGACGCGAGTTGGGAAGTGCGTTCTCGATCTTTGATGGTTTGATTGCTGCGCTCATGGTGTTCTCCATTTTGGAGTGCGCCGGCAGAGCGAAGCGTCGACGGCGCTTTGGATCGAACAACAAATCTTATCCAAAGCGGTGTCGCGCTACGCTTGCCTCCGCACTCCACAAAAAAACCGCCCCACCTAAAATCAAAAAGGATGGAACGGTCAGCGGATGGCTGTTTCTCCCTTCGACGGTGTTAACCGTATCAGGTTCAAGGGGTCTCTGGAAGAATTTCGAATTGCGGAATGCGAATTTCGGATTTAACAACCCGGGGCTTCAATTCGCAATTCGCAATCCGAATTTCGCAATTCTCTCCGGACTCTCAGCCACCAGTGCGGCTCCCCCGAAACGTATTTGATTTTCAATCTGTCGCAAGGGATTCTAGAACCAGAAGGCGTCAACTGCAAACTGAAATGGAAATGGTGAGCTTGAGTTTGGCTCATTAGCACATCGCTTCAGCGAGGTCTGTCAGAAGCCCGACCGTTAGGGAGGGCTTGCGCGCCGATACATGCCCTTGCTGACGCGCGGGCTTCTGACACTACTCTGCTGCTGATGCGAGGTGCTAATGAGATCGCGTCGAGTTCAGTTATAATCCCGCTGCTTTAACACAGCCGAACTTTCCGGAGACCAACTGCATGCTGAAACCACGCTTAATCGCCCTGGGTCTGATTGTCTCGCTATCGTGTGTCCCGTTGCTGGCGCAGAAAACCGCCGACAAAGATCTGCTTGAACGCATCCGCAAAGAAGAAGCCACCAATTCCCAAATCATGAAGACGGAGCACATGCTCGCGGACGTTTACGGCCCGCGGCTGACCGGCTCGCCGAATCACAAAGGCGCGGCGGAGTGGGCAATCAAGCAGATGACCGCATGGGGACTTCAGAATGCTCATCTCGAGCCCTGGGACTTTGGCCATCCGGGTTGGCTTAACGAAAGATTGACGGCCCATATGATCGCTCCCGTCAAAGATGTCCTGACTTGTGAAGTACTGGCGTGGACGCCGAGCACGCGCGGCCCGGTGCGCGCGAAAGCTTATCAAATGATTCTGCCGGAGCGCCCTTCGCAGGAGCAGTTAACAGCGTTTTTCGAAAAAGAGAAAGCGAAAGTGCGCGGGCGAATTGTGATGGCCGGCAAGCACATCATCGTGCCTATCAATTTGAACCCGCCGCCGAAACGGATTACTGACGAGCAGGCACAGCAACGATTCGGTCCCAACGCCCCGGCCTTTCAGCGTCCCGGTCCGTCACCGACGCCGATACCCGATCCGAAGGCACCGAAGCCGCTGACCAACGCGCAGCTCGCGGAACAGATCGATCAGTTTCTGAAAGACAATGGCGCGCTCGTGCGGGCCAACGATGCCGGGCGCGAATTCCGGCAGATCCGCGCCTTTAATAATCGGACCTTCGATGTCAGCAAGGCCGTGCCGACCGTCGTAATGAGCAACGAAGACTATGGTCGTATCACGCGCATCCTCGCCGACGGCACGGACGTGACGCTGGAGTTCGACATCGTCAATCGCGTCTATCCCGAAGGCAGAACTTCCTACAACACCGTCGCCGAAATTCCCGGCACAGACAAGGCCGATGAAGTGATCATGCTGGGCGGCCATCTGGATTCATGGCATGCGGCCACCGGCGCGACCGACAACGCGATTGGCTGTGCGATCATGATGGAAGCCGCGCGAATTCTAAAGACGCTCGGCGTCAAACCGCGGCGCACGATTCGGGTCACGCTTTGGAGCGGCGAAGAAGAAGGCTTGTTGGGATCGCAGGCTTATGTGAAGGAACACTTCGGAGCTTTCGAAAGTCCCAAACCCGGATACGAAAAGTTTGGCGGATATTTCAATATCGATTCGGGGACAGGCCGGGTGCGTGGCGCGGGTGTGTTCGGTCCGCCCGAAGCCGCAACCATCCTGCGGCAAATTCTCGAACCATTCAAAGATGACGGCGTAGTTGGCGCCAACGCATCGCGCAGTCGCGCCCTCGGTGGTTCAGACAACACGTCATTCAATCAGGCAGGCTTGCCGGGCATCGGCATGGGCCAGGATCCAATCGAGTATCAATCGAACACCTGGCACACCAACCTCGATACTTACGAACGCATCCTGGAAGACGATGTGAAGAAGGACGCGGTCGAAGTCGCCTGGTGCATTTATCAACTCTCGATGCGCGACGATCTGCTGCCGCGTTTTGCGAAAGGAGCGATGCCGCTACTGCCGCCAGTGACGCCGGCCGAGCCCGCGCGGCCCAAACCGCGACCGAAAGTTTCGCCGAAACCAAGGCGACGAATCACGAAGAAAGCAGCGTGAAGATGAAGATGAAGAAGAAGAACTTCAAAGCCGAAGTGATCTCCGGTCACAAGGAAGACGCGGTCGAAGTTCCTTTCGATCCGGCGAAAGAGTGGGGCATCCCGCCAAAGCCTTTGTGGCGCGGGCGGCGCGGGCATTTCGTTAACGCGACCGTAAATGACTTTTCATTTGAAAGCTCCATCGTGCCGCGGCAGAAAAAGTTCTATCTGCTGATCGACACGGAGGCCGGGAAGGCCGCGAGAGTGTCCGCAGGAGTGTTAGTGCGGGTCGCGGTGGAGCCTTATGTCGAGTAACGCCCTCCAGAACACGATCGTGTTGCTCATCGGCTTTGCCGGCACGGGCAAGTACACGATTGGGCGCGAGCTTTGTGAACGGACAGGCGCCAGGCTTGTCGACAATCATCTGATCAATAACCCGATTTTCCAGGTCGTCAACGCCGACGGAGTGACTCCACTGCCCGCCGGAGTCTGGGATAAGGTCAAAGAGATTAGGGCGACGGTTTACCAGGCGATATCCGAGCTTTCACCGCCCGAGATGGGTTTTGTTTTCACAATGGAACTCCGCCAGAGTAATCCGCTGGATCTTCTGGCATTTCAGGATCTCGAACTACTTGCAGTTGCGCGCCAAAGTCGCTTTGTTCCGATTCGATTGATTTGCGGAGTGGAAGAACTTTGCCGCCGCGTGGTAGATCCGGAGCGAGTGGCCATGCTCAAAGAGATCAGCCCGGAACTTGCCAGAAAGAAAATGGCGGAGGATTCGGTGCTTAACGTGCCGCATCCAAATCAGCGAACACTCGATGTGACGAAGCGATCAGCGAGTGGCAGCGTCGATGCGATTCTCGATGAAGTAAGCTCAATTGCATTAGTTTCAAACGGATCCTAAGCTTGCCACTACCGCGGCGGCCTGTGTAATCTGCGTAATCTGTGGATGGGCCTAAGTCATTATCGAAAACAATCTGAAAAGGACGACTAATATGTCAGCAGAAACAGGAAAACGCTTTCCGGATTTTAGTTTGCAGAACCAGGACGGCAAGACCGCTACTCTGAATGATTTCGCCGGCAAGTGGCTGGTGCTCTACGTCTATCCAAAAGATGACACGCCCGGTTGCACGATCCAGGGAAAATCATTCACGGCGACCAAGCAGGAATTCGATGACGCTAACATTGCCGTCGTCGGTGTCAGTGCGGACGACGTGGAATCACACAAGGCCTTTTGCAGCAAGTTCTCATTCACCATCGATCTGCTCGCCGACCCGAATCACGCATTGCTTAACGCTGCGGGCGTGGGTCAGAGCGATTACAAGGGCACGATGTACTGGAACCGCACTTCATTCGTGATCGATCCTACCGGCACGCTGCGAAAGATTTACGAGAAGGTAAACCCCGAAGGACATGAGCGGGTGCTGCTGGATGACATCAAGGCGATGAAGTAGGAGTAGGACGGTCCAGGCGTATGGTTGCGAGGCGCGCAGATGATGAGGTCAGTACCGGGAGCGGTAGCGACCGGGTCTCGTCCTCGCGATCTCGGACCTCGTGGAGTGTTGAGACCCAGTCGCTACCGCTCCCGGTACTGACTCCATACCGCCGGGCTTCTCATTCGTCCGCCGGCTCTGTGACTACGGGCGCGTTCAGGTACTTCGCGAAAAACTTAACGTAGCGCCGCACGCGGTCCAGCAGGTGACGCGGCTCAGTGAAGCCGTGGTTTTCACGCGGGTAAACCACAAACTCGACCGGTACGTTGCGCTCTTTGAGCGCTTCGTAAAACTCCTCCGCTTGCGCGATCGGCACACGCGTGTCCACCTGTCCATGGAGGATCATCGTCGGCGTTTTCACGTTCTTCACATACTTCATCGGCGATCGATCCCAATATAGATCTTCCGCCTCCCACGGCGCCTTGTCGGTGTAGAACCAGTGTAAGTAGCGATGAATGTCGGTCTGTGAATACATCGAATAGATGTTCGTCAGCCCCGCGCCCGGCGACACCGCTTTGAAGCGATCCGTCTGGGTCAGAATCCAGAACGTCATGTAACCGCCGTACGACCAACCGAACGCGCCCAGACGATCCGGGTCAGCTACGCCGCTCGCGATCAATGCATCCACGCCGGTCATACAATCTTCGTAATCTCCTTTGCCCCAGGTGTTCTTGTTCGCCTGGGCGAACGCGAGACCCTTGCCGGTCGATCCGCGAAAGTTTGGCTGCAACACGGCAAAACCATTCGCGGCCAGCACCTGTACGGTGCCGCTGAAGTTGTTAAGCGAAGCTCCCGTCGGACCGCCGTGCGGATTCAACAGCAGCGGAACTTTCTTTCCGGCTAAGTAGCCGACGGGCTTGGTCAGCAACCCTTCCACCTCGGTGCCGTCTTTACTCTTCCACTTGACGATTTCGGTATCGGCGAGTGCGTAGTCTTTCAACCAGGCGTTGTGATCGGTGATCGGTTTGAGCGAACTGAAATCGGCACTTGAGGTGTACAGCTCTGTGGGTTGCTTCGCCATCGAGGAGGTGCCGACTAAGGTCTTTCCATCACGGCTGATTTCAGTAATGCCGGTGGAGCCTCCGCGCCGCGAAAGTTGTTTCACCTCTCCACTGGCCACGTCGCACGAGTAGACATCGATCGCTTCCAGCAGGTTGGTGCTGAAGTAGATCGTGCGGCCATCGCGCGACCACACCGGTGTGCCCACAGGCAAATCAAACTTAGTAGTTAGTTGTTTCGTTGCGCCGCCGTTTGCGGCGATCAGGTAAAGATAAGTCATTGACACGCCGCCGCTCGCGTCGGGACTTCCGGTGTAAGCGATCCATTTTCCATCGGGCGACCACCGCGCCGTGTCACTTGATCCTGTGTTGTCTTCAAGTTTCTTCTTTTCGCCATTGGCGACTTTGAGGACCCAGACATCGCTCAAGCTTCCGTCGTCAGCGTTGGGCGTGGGCCGCGTCGTATAGATGATTCGAGTTCCATCCGGCGACCACTGTGGATCGCTGACGGTGAACTTTCCTTCGGTCAGTCGCTTCTCTGCTTTCGTGTCAACGTTCCATGTCCACAGGTGAGTCATGCGAATGTCTTGATCGATCACGATCGTATCGTCTTTGACCTTCTTACGATCTTCCTCGTCTTTGTTTGGCTGATCCGTGGCGCTCAGCAGCAGTTGTTTTCCCTCCGGCGACCAGCGAAACCCGCTGACCCCGCCCTTGTGCGCGGTGACGGCCCAGGCTTCGCCCCCATCCGCGCGCATCATCCACACTTGTCGCTCGCCGTCTTTTTCGCGATCGCTGAGAAATGCGAGCAGGCTGCCGTCCGGTGACCATTCGGGCGCCGTGGCGCTCTTGTCGCCGCGGGTGTACTGCTGAGGCTTTCCCCCAGTGATTGCGACTACCCATACCTGCGTCACGTTCTTCCACTCTTTGTCTTTCTCCATCTTTGTTTCGCTCACGGTGTAGGCCACCCGCGTGCCGTCTGGAGAAATCCTGGGATTACCCACGCCGGCGATCTTCATCAGATCGAGAGCGGTCAGGAGTTTCCTGCCGTCTTTGGTCCGCGGTTCGGATGCCGCGGTCTTCGCCGGCTTCCTATCTTCCGGCGAGGTGGACTTTTCCTGCGCGCAGAGCAATGTTACCGGCGCGAGAAAGCAAAGCGAGAGCACGAGAATGGTGGCGAAACGTTTGGGGTTCATCGAAGCGATCCTCCAGAGCAGAGAAGTTAGAGTCAGGATTTCGGAAACCGAAGAAGCGCAGGTTATGCCAACGCATTTGCCCTGGTCAACCCAATCTGATGTGATTGGTTCATGACTTTCTGAGCAGCATCAACGTATTGCCGCAACAAGGGCATTTCCGCAAAGGGGAAAGTTGGCAGCCTGATTAAATCGCCATTCGCTTTCTCAGTTTTAGGCAAAGCGTTTGGCAAGTATCGCGGTAGTTTCGTCTTGTCCATTGCGGCAAACGGTCCGATCTCGGCAAACAGGCCTTCGGTGAAGAGAGGCTGTTGATGCAGCAAAGGATAGCGCGGATAGCTGATCTCGCAACCCTCGGCGGTCAAGGCTTCAACCAGGCCATCGATGGAAAGCTCTGAGCTCTCCGGGCAATAGCGAATGAGGAACTCGAAATACACGCGATTAATATGCGGTGGCGGCAAGAAGGTTTGAAAGCCAAGCTTTTCCAACTCTTCAGAAAGATAGGTGAGGTTGCGGTTTCTTTTTTCGTTTCGCCGATCGAGATGCTTGAGCTGGATCCGGGCGACAGCGGCGCTGAGCGGCGCCATTCTTGTCTTCATCCCAAAACTCGTGGCTGCAATTCGTTGCGCCGGTCCGGGTAACTCAATGATTCGCATGACGTCGCCCAGGCAAATGGCGCGCTCGTAAATCTCGTCATCGTCGGTCAGCAGCATCCCGCCTTCGCCGGCTGGGGCGAGCTTGCTTGTCTGGAGGCTGAATACCGAAACGTCCCCCAACGTTCCGCATTTCCGGCCACACCACGTCGCTCCCGGCGCATGAGACGCGTCTTCAATGACTTTCAGATCATACTTCTTTGCCAACTGCAGCAGCTCAGTCATCTTGCTGGGCATGCCCCAGAGATGAACGATTACAATCGCGCGGGTCCGCGACGTTATTTTCGTTTCAGCATCCGCCGGATCGATACCCAGCCGGTCCAATTCGCTTTCGCAAAAAACCGGAATCGCGCCGACCCAAAGCATCGGAACCACCGACGCCCAATGCGTCGCCGAAGGAACCAGGACTTCGTCGCCTGGCTTTAGTCCAACTCCGAAGAAAGCGGCCAGCAGGGCGGCAGTTCCATTGCAATGGGCCAGGGTGTGACGGATTCCAAAGAAGTCGCGGTAATCATCCTCCAACTCACGCGTGGCTTGATGAAGAGAGAGGTCGCCGTCACGCAGGACTGCCAGCACGCTCTGCTCTTCTTCTTCTGTGATTAAGGGCCAGCGGTTACCCGCCGAGCCGTCGAGGGTCACAGCGCGCGGACCGCCCAGGATTGCCGCCGTCTCATTGTTACTCATGGAAAGTTTCTGCTGGCCTTCAGCAAGAAGCGATTACGTTGTCTGTGTCAATCACTCTCGATTCGTACAAGCGCACGGCTTCCTCTGCAGAATGGCCGGCACTGGGAAGCTTTTCAGATATCTTAGTCAGGTAAATCCGATTTTCATTGTTTCGGCCCAGGCCGCCCCGCGGGATCCATTGCGAGATGTTCGTCCGCCTCCGCAGGTAATCCTCGAGCGTGCAGCATAGTTCGCGATTCACGCACCAGCGGAGGGTGGGCACTGAGATCGACAGGCCGGGGTAAGTTGTTTTCTCGAACCCTACCTGCTCGACTGCACTGCTGCGACGCGGTTTCGATCTGGCGCCGATGATCTGTCTGATTTTTGCAGTTGCGATCTGGGCTAATCTCACGCAGCCGGTTAACTTTCCGCCATAAACGGAAATCCACGGCCGCTCCGTGTCACTGTACACTTCAAACTTTCGCGACAGCCCTAACGTCGAATCGTTTGCCTTCGTGTTTGTATTGACCACCAGAGCTCGAACTCCATTCCGGACCGAGACGATGTCATCGACGCTCTTGGGCTCAGTAAGAAAACGATTCAGTTCTTTCAGCAAGTAAGAAATATCCGCCGGCTTAATCGATGAAGCATCTGTAAGCCCGGTTACCGAAGACTCCGTCGGTCCCCAGAGTGAGATCGGCCCCCAGGGTGTCAGCGACATGCAATCCCCAGCATCACCAACGTCCATAGTCAGAGGCAACTCATGATTCGGAAATCTGGGTAAGCCAATAAAAACCCCTTTGCTAAAGACATGCTTGAAGGGCGTTTGAAAACCGAATTGCGTGTTTATTTGATCGGTCCAGGGCCCGGTGCAGTTTACAATCACACCCGCTCTAACCTCTGACTTCCGCTGCTCGGCGAGTTGATCCTGCAATACTACGCGCCACTGTTGGGTGTGTTTCTCAAACGATGCTTCGAGCGGCGAGCAATAGTTCAGCGCGACGGCATTGTCCGTTTGGCCTTCCAATATCCAGCGCAGGGCAAAGCGGCTATCAGAGGTATCGACGACGGCCTCTTCATAGAGAAAAGAGTTGGCAAAGACCTGGTCTTTCAGGAAACTCGTCTCTGGAAAATCAGTGCTTCGCTTCGGACGAGCGCCTCTGCATCTCCCCATTACCCAGTAACCGTGAAGCGCCGTGCTCATCAGCAGATCGCCGCGATGCCCGTTGTGAGAGACAAGATAGCGAAATTGCTGGGGCCGGACCCAGTTCGCCTTCTCCCGCACCAGCCGATCACGCGATCCACACAACCGCCACACAGTGGGAAATCTCAAGTCCTTAAGATAGAGCAATCCTCCCCAGATCATCATCGCGGAAGATTGACTGGTGGCGCAGGCGAAGTCCCCTTTGTCAACGAGGAGCACGCGATAGCCCGCGGCACTCAAGTGGTGAAACAAGCATGCGCCGCTAATGCCACCGCCGAGAATCAAAATATCAAAACTGGTGGATTTGAGACGTGCCCATTGCGCTTGACGAGGAGTGAGCATCTGGTTGTCGTCGGATCGCTATTTCAATAGGCCTGAAGCACAATCGAGAAGCCTTCTTCATTCATCGAGCAATCCTCGGCGATCTTCACGCTGAAGGCGTGAAGTCCAATAGCCGGAGGCATCGCCCCCGGACTACGGCCAACATGCGAATCGCGACCCTGGAAGGGTCGAATTGCTGCGACCCCTTCAGGCTCGATCGAAAAAGCGGTGTCTGTGATCCGTGGGCGTTGCCCACGGCTATTACATTGGACGCTTTCAGCGTCCTGTTCCGGCGCTCTATCAGCACGATATTCCCATTCCAGGCATTCGCTTTGTCTGACGCCTGGTCCAAAAGATCAGCACGCCGCTCACCAGGAAATACAACAAGCCTCCCACCACGAATATTGCCGTGCTTTTCAGATTGTCGGCCTGCGAACGATAAGCTGGGTACTGGAAAACCGTCATGAAAAAAATCATGACCGTAGCGAACGACAGGATGGTCCAGACGGCCAGGGCGGCCACCGCTTGCAATACGATTACACCCTGGCGCAGCTTGTTGCGTCTGAAATTCACGATGCCCAGCACCAGAATGACCAGCGGGGTGATTACCATTACGGCAAAAAACAAAACAAGAAATATTTGGCCAAGGACGTCGGTTACTTGTCTAGACAATGTTTTCGGTCCTCCACTAGCCGCCAATGAAGCTCATCGAGCGTGAGGGCGCGACAAACTCCGGATCGTTGATGAAGTGACGCGGCTCCTTTTTCAGCACCACGCTACGGATGAAGTCGATGATTTCAGATCGGGATGCGCCGTCTCTGACTACATCGCGCAAAGAGTGCTCGACGGTCGAGAACAGGCAAGTACGAATCTGGCCATCTGCCGTTAGCCTGATGCGCGAGCACGCGCCGCAGAAAGCTTCGGTCACCGGAGCGATGATGCCGATTTCTCCCGGCGCGCCGTCGGCAAAACGAAAACGCGAAGCCGTTTCGGAACCGCGCTGAACATCCAGCGGCTCGAGTGGAAATTGCTTTTCGATGCGCTCGCGAATCTCGCGACCCGAAACCACGTCGTCGCGCGACCATTCGTGACCGGAATCAAGCGGCATGAATTCAATGAAGCGCATCTTGACGTCGTGCTCGCGCGCGAATGCGGCAAAGTCTGCCACCTCATCTTCGTTGTGACCGCGCACTACGACGGCGTTGATCTTGATCGGTTGCAGGCCCGCCGTCTTCGCGGCTGCGAGGCCCTGGAGCACTCGATCCAGAACATCGACGCCGGTCATCTGCCGAAACACATCGCGTTTCAAACTGTCGAGGCTGATCGTGATGCGATCCAGCCCGGCGTCTTTCAAGCCCTGCGCGCGATCGGGCAGATAGTAACCGTTGGTGGTCAGGGCGAGATCTTTCAGTCCGACAAACTTTGGTTTGTCGCTGTCTGACCCATGGCTCTTCTGACGCGCGGCATCGACAAACTGAAGTTTGTCGGACATTGGCTTTTTCAGTTTCGCCAGTTTGGCGATCATGATTTCAATGTCCTGGCGCATCATCGGCTCGCCACCTGTCAACCGGATCTTTTCAATACCCAGCTCGACAAAGATTTCGCAGACGTATTCGATCTCTTCGTACGAGAGCATCTGTTCCTTTGGCGCGATGGGCGGCTCGCCGTGCGGCAGGCAATAGAAGCAGCGAAAATTGCAGCGGTCGGTCAGCGACACGCGCAGATCGCGAATCGGTCGATTGTATGAATCTTTGAGAAGCTCAGGCATTTATGAGCTGGAATAATACGCGTGACGGGAGGGAGTTCCAAACTCAAGCGCCGCAGCCGCTAAATATAATAGCCTGGGCCAACGGCCCAGGTAGATCGTGGGAAAAGATAATGAGCGCTGAAAGCGCGAAATCAACCATGACATTTCGCGCTTTCAGCGCTTCAAGAAATACTGGGGGCCTTGTACCTGGGGCGCTGCCCCGGGCTTTTGCATTACGCGCCCATGGCGCTTTGAAAAGCGAATCACGGGTCTTGTGCAGCCTCCCAGATCACGCGTGGGATCATTGCTTTTATCTTCGCTCGAAGATCGCCACAGCAAAGCAAGAGGCTATGTTAGAATTTCACCCATGTTCCTTAGATCGATCCGGGCACACGACTTCCGTAACCTGGAAGGCGAAATCCAATGGGGACAAGGCATCAATGTCATCTACGGAAATAATGGGCAGGGGAAAACCAATTGGCTGGAAGCCATGCATCTGCTGGCTCATGCAAAATCATTTCGCACTCGTCATCTGCACGAAGCCATAACTTTTGGCAAATCCGCCGCCTCAGTTTCTGGACACGTCGCGCAGGGAAACGAAATTGAACGCGAGTTGCAGGTTGATATTCGAGCAAACACCAGGCAGACGCTGGTTAACCGCAAGCGCGAGCCGCTGGCACATTACGCAGCGCAGTTGCACGCGGTCTGGTTCACCGCGGACGAGTTGGAAGTGGTCCGCGGCGGGCCTGAAGCGCGGCGAAGTTTTATCGATCGCGGCGCCATATCATTACATCCGTCGTACGCCCAGGCGCTGGGCAGCTATAGCAAAGTAATCAAGCAAAAGAAGCGCCTGTTGCAGCAGGCCGGTGAAGGGCGCTTGAAGTTTGCAGAAGTTGTCGAACTCCTCGAACCATGGAACCAACAACTGGTTAGTTTAAGCGCGCAGATCCACAGGTCGCGCACAGAGTATGTAAATCTCTTGAACGACGCGCTCGAGCACAGCTTGTTCGGCGACACACTCTCTATTCGCTACGTTTCATCACTGGAAGGCAAAGGCGATCTGAATAATTACGAGGAGCTGATAGCTCAACGACTGCAAATTCGAATGCAGGCGGAAGTGTTTGCTGGAGCCTGTTTGATTGGGCCCCACCGGGACGACTTGAGCGTACTTTTTGGCGACCGCAATCTGCGTAGTTTCGGCAGCTCGGGACAGCAGCGTAGCGCATTGATAACGCTTGATTTAGCAGCGATTTCAGTGTATCATTCGCAGCATCAAGATTATCCAATTTTCCTCATTGATGACGTGGACGCAGAACTCGACGGAATCCGCATTGAACGCCTGCTTGAATATCTGGACGGACGCACCCAAACGTTCGTTACGACGTCAAAGAAAAACCACTTCGAGCGGTTCAATCAGCGGGCACACTTTTATGAAGTTAGCGCCGGTCAAGCGAGAGAAGATATTGTGTTGAGAGCGGCAATTGGATAGCGCTTAAAACAGGAGAAATAGAAACGGAAGTGAAAGGTAAGCATCAATTGGCAACCCCATCATCAAATTTGAAAAACAAGAAAGAAACTTACGATTCGTCTTCGATTGCCGTGCTTGAGGGACGCGATGCTGTGCGCAAGCGGCCGGCGATGTATATCGGCTCCACCGGCGAGTTAGGTCTCCACCATCTGGTCTATGAAGTTGTGGACAATTCTATTGACGAAGCCCTGGCTGGATATTGCGACACCGTCGAAGTCAAAATCCATCTGGATAACTCGATTACCGTAATCGACAACGGCCGCGGTATCCCCGTGGACATGATGAAGAAGGAAAAGAAGTCCGCTGCGGAAGTCGTAATGACGAAACTGCACGCCGGCGGAAAGTTCGACTCGAATGCTTATAAAGTTTCAGGTGGCCTGCACGGCGTCGGCGTCTCTGTTGTGAACTTTCTTTCCGAGTCGGTGCACCTGGAAATCTGGCGCGACGGTCTGACTTACGAGCAGGAATACGCCCGCGGCATACCCGTAGCTCTGCTCAAGCAAACGGGTAAGACGCGAAAGCGCGGCACGAAGATCACGTTCAAACCGGATCCGCAGATTTTTGATACCGTCGAATTCAGCTTTGACAAACTGTCTGAGCGTCTGCGCGAAAAGGCTTTTCTCAACAAAGGTATTCGGATCACGATTCATGATGAGCGCGAAGAGCCAGATCGCTCGCACGAGTTTTACTATCGCGGCGGTATCGCCGAGTTTGTGCGCCACTTGAACAAGAACAAGTCCGTGCTGCACGACAAGCCGATTTATTTTGAGAAAGTCAGCGACGCCCTCTCGATCGAAGTGGCCATTCAATACAACGACGGCTACGACGAAAAGGTCTATTCGTTCGCCAACAACATCAACACCGTCGACGGTGGTACGCATCTTTCCGGATTTCGTTCAGCCTTCACGCGCACAATCAACGCGTATTCCCAGTCTTCGGGCCTGGCGAAGAACTTCAAGACCTCGCTGACCGGTGACGACGTGCGCGAAGGCCTGGTGGCGGTAATCTCAGTCAAGCTGCCGCAGCCACAGTTCGAAGGTCAGACGAAGGGCAAGCTCAATTCCGATGTGAAGGGAGCAGTCGAATCGTTTCTGAACGAGCGACTGACTGAGTACCTCGAGCAAAATCCTACCGTGGCCCGTCGCATCGTGGGGAAATCGGTAGATGCCGCGCGCGCGCGCGATGCGGCCCGAAAGGCCCGCGAGATCGTGCGCAAAGGAGCGATGGGTTCGACCATGCTGCCGGGCAAGCTCGCTGATTGCCAGGAGCGCGATCCGGCGCTGTCGGAAATCTATATCGTCGAGGGCGATTCCGCCGGCGGCTCAGCCAAACAGGGCCGCGATCGCAAGAACCAGGCAATTCTTCCGCTCAAGGGAAAGATCCTGAATGTCGAAAAAGCGCGCTTTGACAAGATGCTCGGCCACAGTGAGATCAAGTCACTCATCACCGCCCTCGGCACTGGAATAGGCAAGGAAGATTTTGATGCGAGCAAACTGCGTTACCACAAAATCATTCTGATGACTGACGCCGACGTTGATGGTTCGCACATCAGAACCCTGCTGTTGACCTTCTTCTATCGTCAAATGGCCGAACTGATTGAGAAGGGCTATGTGTACATCGCTCAACCGCCGTTGTTTAAGGTGAAGCGCGGGAAGAAAGAAGAGTACATCAAAGACGAAGGCTTGATGACCCGCTATTTGATGCGGATGGCGACGGCGGACATGACGGTAAAGTCGGTCGGAGCAAAGAAAGACATCGAAGGTAAAGAACTGGCCCAGTCTTTGGAAAAGCTGGTGGACCTGAAACGCTACTGCGAGCGCACAATTCGCCGGC
This sequence comes from Blastocatellia bacterium, assembly GCA_003168335.1. Taxonomy (GTDB): domain Bacteria; phylum Acidobacteriota; class Blastocatellia; order Pyrinomonadales; family Pyrinomonadaceae; genus UBA11740. Next base: position 21,990 of record PMSM01000007.1, read on the forward strand.
TCGCCGGGGATGCGCGCTTGCTTGACATACTTTTGGAGGCTTTCGCCGGCAAGAAAGGTGTGTGGCGTAAAGAAGGACTGACGTTGCGCGGCATCTTTCAGGATGGCGACTTGATGGCGAAGGTGGAGAAAGCGTTGGATAAGGCGGGTTTCAAAACAGATCTTTCGACCGACGAAGAGCACGGCTTGTGGGAGGTAGAAGTTACGACTACCTCAGGCGTGAATGTTTCGATCGATTGGAATTTTGCCAGCTATGTTGAGTTTCAAAAGGCAGTCGAACTTTACATGACCCTGGAAGACGAGTTGGCGCCGCCATTTATCACTGGTACGAACGGGACCAGCGAAGAGATCTCGACCCGCCAGGCGCTGCTTGAGAAAGTGCTGGCGGCCGCGAAGAAGGATCTGTCGATTCAGCGCTATAAAGGTCTGGGCGAAATGAATCCTGAGCAACTTTGGGAAACTACCATGAACCCGGAGAAGCGAACCTTGCTGCAAGTCAGGATTGATGATGCAGTCGAAACCGATGATATTTTTTCCATCCTGATGGGAGACGCGGTCGAGCCGCGGCGGAAGTTCATCGAAGACAACGCGCTGGACGTGCGGAACCTGGATATTTAATGGATTAGTAGTACAGACTTCAGTCTGTGATTTCGGTATTTGAGGAAAGCAAACACAGACTGAAGTCTGTGCGACTAAGACTCTTCCCCATATCTATCGGCGCGAAAGCGCCAGAGCCTGATCGGATCTCCCGCGGGAATTCCCGCCTTGCGCGAAGCGATTTCTACCTGCTGGGCCACCGTTTCAATTCCTTTAAGACTAGGCAGCAACAAAGCGCGGCGCACTCCGTTTTGGTCTTCGACGATTACGCCATAAACCCGCGGGTCGAGGTCGTCGAGTTTGACTGGTTCGGGTGGCGAAAGCACATCAACCGAATACTTCAATCCTGGGAGCTCGTCTGCGCGCACGGGTGTGAAACGCGGATCACGGGTAGCCGCGCTGATTGAGTTGATGATCACTTCCTGGGCCAACGTGTCCTTCTCCGGTTCGACCGTGCCAATGCACCCGCGCAGCTCCCCCGCGCGAGTTTTGATCGAGACAAAGCAGCCGGCGCGTTGACTGAGCAGTTCGGAAGGGTTCTCAGGTGCCTTGATCACTTTGCCTTCCTTAACGAAAGTCTCAACTACCTGGCGAGCGAGAACGGGCAACTCTGTACCGGTCTTTTCAGTGAGGACCTGAGCGCGCTCTGCGGACGAGTCGAGCACCCCAGCCGGGCTGCCCGGCCGGGGACCCCGCACGTCCGCGCTCCCAGCAAACAGTTGCGCGACGAGATAACCAACGCCGAACGGCGCTTCATAACTGATCACTTCACAAGATGGTTCGAGTTCCTGCGCGACTCCGATTGCGACCAGCATCGAGCGATAGCCACATTCTCCTGCCATCCGGCGCAACTCCGGATCCAGATCAACAATGCGATTGGTAGCGCAACTGCGAATCGCGTCGACCACCTCTTCGTCGAACAGGTGCGCTTGCGGGTTGTAGCCGGCGGGCGCCTCGAGCTTCAGCCGGTGACTGAGATCGCCGCTGGCGATAAAGGCGACCGGTCGCCCCACCTGTTCGACGGCTGCCCGGATGCACTTGCCGAATCGCACGTGTTCTTCGTTGGAAAGAAAGCTGTAGCCCAACGCGACCACCCTTCCCTGCCAACCGTGGCGTTGCAGAAAGTAGAGGGGAACGGCGGTGCCATGATCGAGATCTACCCCCCGGATTCTGATCGTCGCCAGATCTTGTTCAGCCGCAGTGCGCGTGATCTCGGTGAGTAACTCGTCGTCCAGTTCGGCCTGAACGGTCGCGGTAGGCGCCCGGAAGTTCGCAAAGTCGGCATGCAGTTGTGGCCCATCGTACGCGACAAACGCTTCAGGCTCGAGCGGTGCGTGCGGCGAAATCAGAATGACAGTCTCAGCGCCGCTGCGGACCACGCGTTCGGTGAGATCGGCCATCGCATCGATCGAGTTGCGCACTTCGACAATCGCCTCACGTCCGACTTCCGGCACCATGATCGGAGGATGCGGGGCAATTCCAGCGAAGACCAGAGAACTCGTGTTGGCCATAACAACGAAGGGTACTCACGCGAGGCGATAAAGTTTTCGTGAACAGTCTAATTCTAGCACCGCCGCGAGTGTGTCAGAAGCCCGCGCGTAAGCGAGGGCGACTGTCGCATCGGTTACTTATCGCCGTCTCCAAGAACGGGTCGCCGCAGTTTTCTTCATCATGAATGCTCGCGGGTCCGGCCCTCCCTGACGGTCGGGCTTCTGACACAACTTGTTCCTCAGCAGCCTCGCGATGTCCCCCCTAAACAGTCTTACCGGTAAGGCAAAGCCTTACCGCACATCGGGCGGCATAGCCGCGCCGCGACCAAATCCATCTTTGCCAGAAGCCCAGAGGGCAAACTATCATGGCTGCCCCATGGAGCAATTCGATCTCTTGATCGTTGGCGCCGGCCCGGCCGGCTCGTTTGCCGCGGAACGTCTCGCGCGCGGCGGGGCGAGCGTAGCTCTGTTCGATGGCCGGCCCCCGGGCGACCCGAAGGCCTGCGGCGGCGGCGTGACCTCGAAAGCTTTGAAGGCCTGGCCGCATTTACTCGAAGCGGTCGGGCGCACGATCGATGAACTCGACATGTACTCGCCTTCAGGTAAGCGTCTGCATTTGAAACTCGACGAGCCGTTCGCCGTCTACTCGCGGATTGCTTTCGATACTTTTCTGCGCGAACGCGCGCGTGAGGCGGGCGCGCATGTCTTCGCGGAAAAGATCGCCGGGCGTGGCTTCAAAAAAGATGAGACTGGTTGGATCGTGCGCGCGCAAAGCGGCAAAGAGTTTTCGTGTGCGTGGCTGGTGGGCGCCGACGGAGCCAACAGTCCGATTGCGAAGAAACTCGCCGGGCCTTTGCCGCCGGCAGAGATGGAAGTCGCGTTCGGTTATCGCGCGCCTTTACCGTCTGCCGGTGACGCGGCCACCGTAGTCGCTTTTCTGCCGAAATGGGTGGGCTATGCGTGGGCGTTTCCGCGTCCGGATCATGTTTCGTTCGGCATTGCGACTACCCAGGACGCGTTCGATCATGAAGCGCTCGATAAACTGCTGTGGGATTTCATGGTGAGTTATTACGAGGTACCGCAAGTTGGAAACTTGCGTCCCCAGATGCGAATCTGGTCGAAGGGCGCTCGCAAAGGTGAGCGAACAGGAACGCGAGTCAACAGCTTGCGCCACATCAGGGCCGAACTTGAAAAATCTGCCGAGCGTTACGCGGCGCGGATTCCCGGACTCGAGCCGCGCACCTGGGATACGCGCCACGCCTGTGGCGAGCAGTGGGCGTTGCTCGGCGATGCGGCAGGCTTTGCCGATCCGGTGACTGGCGAAGGGATCTATTACGCTTTACGTTCAGCGGAACTCTTCGCCGAAGCGTACCTTTCGGGCTCACCTTTGGATTACGAAAAACTTTGGCGCGCAGACTTTGGCCGTGAATTACAGAGAGCTTCGCAGATGCGGCGAAAGTTTTACGGAAACTTCTGGGGCGCGCCCTTCACCGAACGAATGATCGAATTCGCCCGCGGTCATCGCGGCATCCGCAAAGTTCTGGGCCGGCTCGTCGCCGGTGACCAGGGCTACACTGATCTAAAGCGCAAGCTGGCGCGCAGCGCACTGAAACCATAATTAGTCGCTCAAATTTGTCGAGGGAGAATGGGCAAAAAAGTGCGTAAAGCTGTAGAGCTGATCTTATCCATCGCCTTCGCCGTTACACTTCAAGGGCAAACGCCACTGACCGCTCAAGACTATTTGAAGAGTAGTCTGGCGCACTTTCAAAGCGGAGACACAGAGGCGGCCCTCGCTGACGTCAATAAAGCAATCGCACTTAACTCCAACGACGTTGATGCGTTTGCTCTTCGGGCCGCGATTCGGAGCAGGAAGGGTGATACGGAAGGGACACTGGCTGACTATAGTAAGGTAATTGAGCTGGTCCCAAACGCTCCGGGTGTTGAAGCAATTTATACGAATCGAAGTATGATTCGTCTTCAAAGAGGGGATGTCGATGGTGCTCTAACTGATCTGAACAAGGCCATTTCCATTAATCCCAATGTAGCTGAAATCTATAACGGTCGGGCGATTGCCCGATTGCAGAAAGGCGATCTGGAAGGCGCCCTTGCTGACTATGAAAAAGTTATAGAACTTAAGCCAACTCTACCTTCCGCTTTCATGGGGCGGGGTTATTTCCGTTTGCAAAGGGGCGATCTGGATGGCGCGTTTGCCGATTTTGACAAAGCGATCGACTTGAAACCAGATTATGCTGATACCTATATTGATCGCGGCGTGGTTCGCGGTTTGAAGGGTAATATCGATCAAGCCATAGCAGACATAAAGAAAGGGGCTTCCCTTAATCCGAAGTCTATTTCGGATGTCAGCCGGGGAAGTTTCACGTCGCCTTTCGGCGACTTGAATACGTTTATTAAGTCTCATCCGACTAACGCCAGAGCTTATGAGATTCGTGGCATCCTGCGGTTATTGCAGGGTCAAACCGCAGAAGCACAACGGGATTTTCACACGAGCATGGAAATTGATCCAAAGCTTGGGCCAGAAATTACCGAAGTGACCGGTCGACTATCAAAAACCAGATAACACTTGAATCTTCCCCGCCGAAAAATGTAATCTGGTTTAGGTCTGAATTGTTTGGTCTCAGTTTCGGTTAGCCCTGGGTTCCACGCTAGTAAAAACCTCCTCCCTTATTTTGAAGAGCTGCCAGTAGGATTCACCCGATGGGAATTCGCGGAACTCTGAAAACAATGAGTGTCTCTGACCTGCTCCAGTTTCTGGCGTCAGGTCGCAAGACCGGCACCCTTAAGCTCGGCCTGGGCAGCATCGTCAAGCACATCTATCTGGAAGTCGGATTGATCGTCGGCTCGAGTTCCAACGATCCGAAGGAGTACCTGGGCCAGGTGCTGCTGCATTACGGCAAGATCGAAGAAGCCCAACTGCAGACGGCCATGGAGATTCAACGCCAATCCGGCGGCAAGCTGGGGGTGATTCTGGCAGCGCGCGGATTTGTCACCCAGGAAGACGTGGTCGAAGTACTGCGCACGCGGACGTTGGAAATCATCTACGATCTCTTCATCTGGGAGGAAGCCCACTTCGAATTTTTCGACAACGAACCTCCGCCCAAAGATCTAATTCGCATTCAGGTCGAAGTTACTTCAGTAATCATGGACGGCATTTACCGGATTGATGAATGGGCGCGCTATCGCACAGTCATACCTTCCGCTCGCACCTTCTTCGAGTTGATACCCGGCTGGACGCAATCGCTGAACGCGAGCCAGGAAACTCGCCAGATACTCTTTCACGTCGAAAAGCGCATGACCGCGGCTGAGATTTGCTACAACATGCACACCTCGCTGTTTCACGCGTGCGCCCTGCTGTTTGATCTGGTCAAAGAAGACATCATCCGGGTGGCCGGCGAAGCGCCGGAACCTACTCCTGAAGTTTCGACTGATTTGTCAGCGCTGAAATTGCCCGTTCCCGAGTTACTGAAGCTGGCTCGCGCTGAGATCAAAGAGAACAATGCCGAAAATGCCCTGGCGATAATTCACAGCGCGCTCGAACAGGAAGCGAAAAACACCGAGGCCCATCGTTTGCGCGAAGAAGCCGAGAAAAAATTCGTGGCGCAAATCTTCCAGGGCGGCTTGTCTCCGCACGCTCTGCCTCGGATTCTGGTCCCGCCAGAGCAACTGGAACACGAAAGACTCGGGCCGCAGGAAGGCTTTGTGCTTTCCCGCATCAACGGCGAGTCGGATATCGAATCTATCCTTGCTGTTTGTCCCTTTCGCGAAGCGGACAGCCTCCGCATGATCAAGAAACTCTTCGATAGCGGCATCATCGGAACTAAGTAAAGCTGTAAGCAGCCGCCCTCAGAAATCACAACAGATACCCGCCGGGCAACGCTTTGAACAGCAACCCAGCGCCTCAAACAGCGGATAGACTATCGCGGAGGGTTTAGCCGCTACTTAGGGCCGCAGAAAAGGACATCCACGAAATCACACGAATTTACGCGAGCTGGATTCGGGCTCTGTTCGTGTGGTTCGTGGATCGGTCTCCTCCACCCACTCTTTACGAATTGCAATTCTCGGCTTACCATTCGTAACCAAATGCGTATTCCTACATCAATATTTGTGCTCGCAATTGTCGTCGTCGGCGTTGCGACTTCCAGCGCCAACCACGCGACGGTTCCCGCATTTCAACCCGTTACGCTGCAACCGAACACGCTCTGCGCCAAAGACGAGCGCATCATCTTCAGTTGTCCCGTCAAGCGTCCGGCGAAGATCGTTTCCGTGTGCGGTTCGAAAGATCTGACCAGCGACCACGGTTATTTGCAGTATCGCTTTGGTGTGCCGGGAAAGATCGAGCTCGAGTATCCGAAAGATCGAAGCGGTACGCAGCAGAAGTTTCACTACAAGCACTACTTTCGCGCGCAGTTCGATCTGACCGAGATCGGTTTCACGATCGACGGATACGAGTATTCAGTTTTCGATGATTACAACGGCGAAGAAAAGCCGGTTCAAAGCTCGCAAGGCGTCAGCGTCACCGCGCCCGGCAAACCGAAAGAGGTAAGCTTCGTTTGCCGCACGAAACCGAAAGGTGACTATTCGGATTTGCAGACGGTGCTTGGTAACGATCAGGATAAGTAAGCTGGCAGAATTACGAGCCGCGTTCGCGCGGCTTGGCCCGCAGGGGCGGGGTCCCGCGCGGGCAGCCCGCGGTGGGGTGCCGGTTACTAGCCCAGCCGTTTTACGGCTGGGTCAGCAGCGACGAAAGATGCCGAAAGCCTGCTTCAGCGGGCTTATTTCATTGGTGGCTTTAGCCGGATGCTCAAGCGCGATGGTAAGCACGCTGAAGCGTGCGGTCGCGGTGATCGCGCAGCGTTCAACCAGCGCTCAAAGCGCGGGCCTGGCAACCCATTGACCGAGCCTGATGAATCGGGCTCTTTCGCCAGAGACATAATCCTTCTGCAAGCCGGCTGCGCGAGCTGAGCCAGGTTTCGGCTTCGCTCCACCTGAGGGCTATACTTCTGCCGCGCCCGTTCATTTGGAAGTGTTCCATGGAGGTTCGACTGTTATGTTCATTAAGGCCGTCGTCTTTGCCCTCTTTCTTGGTGTATTTGCTTTCGCCTTTGCCCAAACCGGATCTCGCATGAAACCGAACCAGACATTCCCGCCCGCCTACTGGCCGCTCGAAAAAAGCCAGCCGATCGTCGACAAGACGCAGACGATCAAGCTGGCGCCGGACCTGTCTCAGCTAAGCGCAGACGAACGGAAAGCGGTCGCCAAGCTGCTCGAAGTAGGAAAGATTTTTCAGAGCATCTATGAAGACCAGCGACACCAGCAGGGACTTTCGTCTTATCGTGATCTGATGCAACTCGCCAAGAGTACCGGCCCGACTGTGGCTATGACGGACCTGCTCACCCTCTATCGACTTTTCCAGGGACCAATCGCCACGACACTTGAGAACAAGCGCGAACCTTTCCTGCCGGTCGATCCGGTGGTGCCGGGAAAGAATATGTATCCGTGGGGAGTTAAGAAAGAAGAGATCGAAAGTTTCGTCGCGGCGCATCCCGAGAAGCGCGACGAGATTATGGGCTCGCGCACTGTGGTGAGAACGGCAAACTCTCTGAACGCCGATAAGGATCTGGCGATGCTGCACAAGTATCCGGTGCTGGACACGCTGCATCCCGGGCTGAGAGCTGAACTGGAAACGATCCAGGGTGGCAAGGCGAGCCCGCGCGGGGCGATGCCCCTGATGCGCCAGGGCTTCTATGCCGTTCCTTACTCAGTCGCCTACGCCGATGAATTGATGAAAGCGCATGGATTGTTGAATGAAGCCGCCGCTGCTTTGCAGAAAGACGATGAAGAGTTTGCCAGGTATCTGCGCAATCGCGCGCGCGATCTTTTGTCTGATGACTATGAATCGGGTGATGCGGCGTGGGTCACCGGCCACTTTAAGAATCTCAACGCGCAAATCGGTTCGTACGAGACGTACGATGACGAGCTTTACGGCGTGAAAACATTCTTCGCGTTCAGTCTACTGGCAACGCGACAGCAGGAGACGGCGGCGCTGCGACAGGCGATGAAGGGTCTGCAGGCGTTGGAAGATTCGCTGCCTTACGATCGTCACAAGAGAATACGCGAAGACATTCCCGTCGGCGTCTATGATGTGATTGCCGACTTTGGCCAGGCGCGCGGCGGCAACACCGCGACGATTCTGCCGAATGAAAGTTATCTGGCGCGCCGCTACGGCCGCACGATTCTTTTGCGCGCGAACATCATGCGCGAACCGAATATCTTCGAAGGCACGTCGCGCAACTTCGCGGCGGCGGTCGGAGAAGACCAGGCAAAGGAGTTGACCTCGGACGGGAATTTCTATCGTACCCTGTGGCATGAAGTGGGCCACTATCTCGGCGTCGATCGCACGAAAGACGGCCGCGATCTCGATCAGGCCCTGCTGGACGACGCCAGTGCGCTGGAAGAGATGAAGGCCGATTTGGTTTCACTGTTCGTTGCCGAAGCCCTGCGCAAGCAGGGCTACTACACGGATGCGCAACTGCGGTCGGTTTACGCGGGCGGCATTCTGCGCGTGCTGCAGAATAACAAGCCGCGGCGCGATCAACCTTACAACACGATGCAGTTGATGCAGTGGAATTTCTTTCTCGAAAATGGGCTGTTAACTTTTGAGAACGGCAAGCTGCGTATTCACTATGACAAGTATCATGCGGTCGTAGGCAAGCTGCTCCAGAAAGTGCTCGAGGTTCAGTACGCGGGTGACAAAGCAGCCGCCGATCATTTCATCGATGAATACACGACCTGGAAAGAGGATCTGCACGGCGTGATTGCCAAGAACATTCGCGAACAGTCGCGCTACCGATTTCGGCTGTTTAAGTATGCGGCGCTGGCCGAATGATCGGCAGGCGCTGAATACAGACAGGATTTACATGATTAACAGGATAACCAAAGCAATCATGTGAATCCTGTTCATCCTGTCAAAAGATTTTGAGAAGGTCAGCCCATGAAAAGAGATCCGCGCACGATCATCCTTACGCTGCGGCGGTGTTTCAAACTGCAGTGTCCGGTGTGTGGTCGCGCGTCAGTTTTCGCGAAACCTTTCAACCTTAAAGTCCACTGCACCGCGTGCGACGTGATCTTCAAACGTGAAGAGGGGTTTTTCGTCGGTGCGATCATGGCCAACGTGGTCGCTACCGAGGTCTTGATCCTGGTTGCCTACTTTTCCTGCCTGCTCTTCACCAACCTGAATGACCAGACTATGTTAACTGTTCTGTTCGTCTTCGGCGTCACCTTTCCGCTGGCTTTCTATCACCATAGCTGGAGTTTGTGGCTGGGACTCGATCATTTGATCGAAGGGCTGCCGCAAAGAAGCGAGCGATGAGAACCGACAGGATCTACATGATTGACAAGATATCTAAGAGCATCATGTGAATCTTGTTAATCCTGTCGAGAGTCTTAAACTCAGAGTCATCGTTCCGTGTAAGGTGCAAACGTGCGGCGCAGTTCTTCCGGGATCGGGATCGGATCGAGCGTATCGCGCCGCACAGAGACGAGCACGAAATGCGCAGTGGCAATTAACCCCTCTTCGATCGTTTCGTCCGGCCGTTTGCGACGAACTTCAAAGTCCAGACGCAGCGATGTCTTCCCAATGCTGCCGACATAAACGCTGACTTCCAAGAGGTCGTCTAGCTGCGCCACGCGGCGAAAGTCGCATTCCAGGTGGACGCGTGGCAGCCAGATATCCAGCTCGTCAAAGACCTTGCCATAAGGCATACCGACCGCGCGAAACAGCTCGGTCTCAGCTATTTCAAAGAAGCGAAGGTATGAGCCATAAAAAATAATTCGCGCCGCGTCAACGTCGCCCCACAACACGCGTTCTTCGATGGTGAATTTCATTGGTTATCCGGTTCGTCCCCTATTCAAGATCGTGCAGGAAGTTGAGCAACGCGGCATTGAAGACTTCCGGCTGTTCCATGTTCGTCATGTGTGCAGCGTCCTCGATTATTTCCAGACGCGAGTCACGAATCCTATCATGCATGAACTCGGCATCGGCAACCGGCCTGATCGGATCGTCACGGCCCACCATCACAAGTGTGGGTACGTTCATGCTTGCAAGGTCGTCTGAGTAATCCCGTCGCGCAGCCATGCCGCGTTGCGCCGCGGCGGCGCCTTGCGGATCACTCTGCAAAATCATCTCATGAAGGCGAGCCACTACTTCGGGTTTTTCGGCGAGCGTCCGCGGCGCGAGAAGTTTGGGTGGGCTTGCTTCGGCAATTCCGCTCATCCCATTAGCGAGCATCTGCTCCACCTGCTGAAAACGGGCTTGCCTCTCCTGCTCGTTGTCGGCTGGGGCGCGGGTGCCGGCCAACACCAGACCATTGAGACGTGCAGGGAAGAGCTTGGCAAACTCAAAAGCAACGTAACCACCCATCGAGAGCCCACAGATAACGGCCCGCTCGATCTCCACCCTGTCCATCAACGCAGCGACGTCGCGCGCCATGTCTGCCATCGTTGAAATCTCGCCGGTCGCTTTCGTCTCGCCCATGCCGCGCAGATCGGGAGCGACGACGCGATTGCCTTGCGCGCTCAGAACGTCGATCTGCTCGCGCCACATCGAGCGATCGAATGGATAGCCGTGCGCCAGAATCAGGGCCGGGCCGCTGCCGATGTCGTCGTAGGCCATTTCGATTCGACGCACTGTCATAATGACCATTTAATCAGCCGGCGGAGCGGGCGATAGCATAAAGCCCGGGGCGTAAGCCCCAGGAACGAGTAATCCAAGATTCGCCAGCCCGTGAAACGGGGACAGCGCGAACACCACGTACCATTCTCGAATTTATTATTGCATGCAGATCGTGAATGGGCTGTGCTGCCATCCGGACCGCGGGTTGGTGATCGTTGTTGGTGTTCGATTCTGGGGCTCCGCCCCAGGCTTTATGCTGATGCCTGCTCCGCAGGCTATCGAACTCGCTGCACAGATGCCCTCCCTGACGGTCGGGCTTCTGACACTCACGCCGGATTTCCACCTTCAGCCAGGGCGCGTTGCCGCGCGAAGTGTTCGACGATTTCTGTCGCCGTCTTGCGGCCGACGAAGGGGGCGAGCTCTTCGACTGACGCCAGAGAGATTTTTTGTATCGATCCGAACTGTCGCAACAGGCGCGTCTTTCTCTTCTCACCCACGCCGGGAATCGCCGACAACTCGGAAGTGAAGTCGCGCAGTTCGCGGCGCTTGCGATGATAAGTAACTGCGTAACGATGCGTCTCGTCGCGAATCATTTGAATCAGACGCAGAATCAGGGAATGCGAATCGAGATGGATGGGTTCATCTTCGCGACCTTTGACCAGCAGATAAGCAACTTCGTTGTGACGCAGCGGCGGCTTTACCACGCCAATCATCGGCACGGCTTCCAGATCGAGTTCGCGCATCGCTTCCGCAGCGGCGTTGAGCTGTCCTTTGCCACCGTCGATCATGATCAAGTCAGGCAGCGCCTTTTCTTCGTCACGGACGCGACGGTAGCGGCGCAACACCGCTTCATGCATTGAGGCAAAGTCATTCGCTCCCTCGACTGATTTGATCTTGAACTTGCGATACTCGCTCTTGTTCATCTTGCCGTTTTCGCTGACGACCATGCCCGCGACATTCTCTGCTCCCTGAAGGTGCGAGATGTCGAATGATTCAATCCGAGCCGGGAACCGCGGCAGCTCCAAAGTCTCCTGCATCTCTTCCAGCACGCGCTTCATGTCGGGCTTGAGCACGCGGAAGCGCTGTTCGAAAGCCAGCTTTGCATTCTTCTCGACCAGATCGATCATGTCGCGCTTTTCACCACGTTGGGGAGCGAGGATATGCACGCGTCGTCCTCGGCGTTCGCTTAGCACTTTTTCCAGTAGCTCACGATCGTCGAACTCGATCGGAACGTGAATCTCGCGGGGCACATAATCGCTCGAGTAATACTGCGCCAGCACCTCGCTCAAAAACTCGGCCGGGTTGAAATCATTTTCCGATAAATCCTCCCAAAAGAATTCGCGCCGGCCGACAATGTCACCTTCGCGCATGGTGAAAAGTTGCAGCGCGAGTCGCTGGCCTTCGCTATAATAGCCAAAGATGTCGACGTCGCTTTCTCCGGTCGTGGCCATTTTCTGCTGCTCGGAAAGTTTGATTACAGTCTTGCGGAGGTCGCGATACTTCGCCGCCAGTTCGTAACGCATGTCCGCGGAAGCCTGCTCCATGCGCTCCGCGAGTTGATCGGCCAGCTCTGTGTTGCGGCCTTCGAGGAGCAGGCGTACGTCGCGCACGGCTTCCTGATATTCTGCCGGCGCGCACAGGCCCTTGACGCACGGGCCCAGACAGCGTTTGATGTGATACTCCAGGCACGGCCGTGGCGCTTTGCCGTCGATTTCGATGTCGCAGGTGCGCAGTTGAAATGTGCGGTTGATTAGATCGATTGTCCGGCGGGCCATCGACGCCGGCAGAAATGGCCCGAAGTAAAGCGCGCCGTCATTTTGAATCCGGCGGGTGATCACGCATTTCGGAAACGGCTCGTTGATGGTGAGCTTCAGATGCGGATAAGATTTGTCGTCCTTTAGTTTGTAATTAAAGTAAGGCTGGTGTTGTTTGACCAGCGTGGCTTCCAGGATGAAAGCTTCGACTTCGTTATCGGTGACGATGATTTCAACGTCGGCAATCTGCCTGACCAGTTCGCTGGTCTTGAGGTCGTAGCTGAAGTCAGCAGTGCTACGACCGGCCTGGAAATACGAACGGACGCGATTGCGCAGGTTCTTGGCCTTGCCGATATAGATGATCTTGCCCACCGTGTTTTTGTACAGATAGACGCCGGGCGATCTGGGAATTTCTTTGAGTTTTTCGTCTAAGGTCACGGCTTTTGGAACGGGTAACTTAGGCTTAACAAAAGATCGTTCCCGGTGATGCTTCTAAGAGGGAAGCGTTCTATGAGCCATCGAAGATGGCGGCAGATTGTAGCCCCGGGCGTAAGCCCGGGGACCAGTGCCGCAAAAAATAACAAGCCCTCGAGGAGGGCGACCGAAACTTCTGTCGCCCCTACTTGGCTCTGGGACCTTCAGGGTAACGCTACCCCCGGGCTTACGCCCGGGGCTACTAATATGCCGCCCGCAAACGCGGGCTTGTCGAGCGGTATCTCTGCAGATTGGTCAAACCTCATCGTCTTTTCTCAATTCCAAACTCCAGTTTCCATCATAATAGCCCATTGAGAACGGACCCCGAAACTAACGTGCGAATCCCTTTTGAAATACCTGGCAAGAACGACTTCGACGCGGTCGGCTTTGGCCTGAACGCGGTCGATCACCTGATCGTCGTGCCTGAATATCCGGCGTTTGATGCCAAGGTCAGGTTCACGGAATACGAAAAATCAGCCGGCGGGCAGACGGCCTCGGCGATGGTTTCGTTGCAGCGCCTCGGTCTGAAGACCGCTTATGCCGGCCGCTTCGGTTCCGACGAAGACGGTCGCTTCGGCTTGCGGGCGATTGAGTACGAAGGCGTGAATCTCGACTTTGCCGAAATGATCGACGGCGCCGACAATCAGCTTGCCTTCATTATCATCGACTCGCGTTCAGGCGAACGCACCATCATCTGGGACCGCGACGAGCGGCTCTCTTATCGACCCGACGAAGCGCCGCTTGACCTGGCCCAGCGTGGTCGAGTCCTGCACATCGATGCGCACGATCCGCCGGCGTGTGCAGTGATGGCGCACGCGGCGCACGACGCCGGCGCAATCGTCACCGCGGACATCGACAATATTTACGAAGGCCTGCCGGATCTGCTACCGCTGATCGACGTGCTAATCACTTCGGCCGAGTTTCCGGATCGTCTAACCGGCATCAGTAATGAACGCGCTTCGCTGGTCGAGATGAAAGCGCGCTATGGTTGCGCGATTGTCGGCACGACCCTGGGCGCGCGTGGAGCATTGATCTACTGCGACGGAGAATTTATCGAGTCACCTGCCTGCGAAGTTCCCGGCGGCTGTCGCGACACGACCGGCGCCGGCGACGCGTTTCACGGCGGATTTATCTACGGAATGCTGAGCGGTGATGATCTGGAGACGTGCATGAAACTCGGCAACGCAGTTGCGGCGTTGAAGTGCCGCAGCCTGGGCGGACGCGCGGCGCTGCCGACGGTGGATGAGTTGAAAGATTTTCTGGGGTGACTCATCCACAGATTGCGCAGATTACACAGACAAGCAGGGCATCCCCCTATTAGCCAATCAAAGAATTTCCGCGAAATCTGTGCAATCTGCGGACAGGTTCACGCTGCTTCAGCAACTTCACCCACGGAATATTTCTTCCCGTAAGCGCGCGCGAAATACACGGCCAGCAGAAACGCGACGAACTGAATTGCGCCGGCGGTCCAGAAGGTCCTGAGAATCGAAGAGTCGCTCATGTTTTGCGGTTGACGGTCGAAACCAATTTGGGCCACCGCGCTGTAGATCAAGATGGCCGCGATCGACGGACCGACTGCGCGCGCCAGGCTGGCCACTGATTGCATGACGCCGAGTACGCTCCCTTGCTCGCCCGCGCTGGCGCTTTTAGAAGCCAGGCTGGAGAGCGATGGAGCTGCCAGCGCGTTCCCAACTGAAGACAGCGCACCGATCGACAGTATGCCCAACAAACCAATTGCCGGCGCCACGAACGGACTCGCGAACAAGCTCACCGAAAACAACAACCCGCCGAAAATGACCAGCAAAGGCTCGCCAAAACGCTTGACCAGTCTGCCGATCAGTCCGCCCTGCACGATGGCGGAAATGACTCCGACAAAAGCAAAGATCCAACCGCTGTGCCATGGGTCGTAACCCAGACGGAACATCATGAAGAGTGAAAACACGGCGGTCATGATCGAGAAAGCCACGATCGACAAAAAATAAATCGTGAGGACAAAGGCGAGCTGCGGTTGTCGCAGCGCCTCGATCACTTGCTTCCAGGCGCGGCCACTGGCTGCCGAAACCCGGGCGGGATGATCGCGAGTCACCGTTTCCGGCAGGGTGAAGTAAAGCAGGATGGCGTTGGCGAACGCGAGGCCGCCGGCAAACAAAAACGGAACGTTGATGCCCCAACGGCTCAGGATGCCGCCGATGGCCGGACCAAAAACAAAACCGAGACCAAAAGCCGCGCCGATCAATCCCATGCCTTTGGCGCGATTTTCTTTGGTGGTGACGTCGGCGATGTAGGCTTGCGCGGTCGAGATATTCCCGCCGGAGATGCCGTCGATGATGCGGCCGATGAACAGCATCCACAGCGTCGTCGCAAACCCGAGAATCAGAAAACCAAGACAAGTCCCCAGCAGGCTGATGAGCAGAATCGGGCGGCGACCGTGTTTGTCGGACAACCTGCCGAGCACCGGCGAGAAGACCAGTTGCATTACCGAATACGAAGCGAAAAGCAGACCGACTTCGCGCGGCGTCCCGCCAAAACGCGTGCCTTCCGCATAGTAAGGCAGCACTGGAATCACGATCCCAAAACCCACGAGATCGATGAAGACCGTGATGAAGATGACCAGCAGAGGCGAGCGCTTCATGAATTGTTTTCGGTTTCGAGTTTCGAGTAGCCCGTGAAACGGGCGGGAGCGTAAAGCCTGGGGCGTGAGCCCCAGGTTCCAAAGGAGTGCGGAGTGCAAGCCCGCGAAGCGGGTGACGGCGCTTTACAGATAATGCTTATCGAACTCGATCTCATACGCTTTCAGAAACGGGCGGCGATCTTTCGGCGGCAAATAACTCGGCAGAAAAGACTCGGGTACGACGGAGACTTAGGCTGTCGCCCGCTAAGCGGGCTCGCGCCATTGCATGGCTTCCTATCCAGGGGCTGACGCCCCAGGCTTTATGCTGCTGCCCGCCCAGCGGGCTGATTCCATTTCTTATCGCCGTCCCCTGCCGATCATGCGATCGACTGATGCTTGTCCGCCGCCCATGATCAGCAATGCCAGGGCCATGCCTAACATCGCCACCGCGAGCTCAATCCCTGCAGGTGCGAAGAAAACGGGCCACAGAACGGCAATGGCGGTGACCATCACACCGACAATTAGAAGTGCGCCGACTCTCGTGAAAAATCCCAGCAGCACCAGGATGCCGCCAATCAATTCCGCGAGCGCTGCGGCGCCAAGCCACAGCCACGCCGGTCGCATGAATGGGAACGGCGCCATTTCGGAGAACGACGTCCACTTGGCCCAGCCGGGTCCGTTGAATTTCCCCAGAACTTTCTGTAAACCATGCCCGATGAAAGCAATTCCCAGGGCCAGTCGCAAAGGAACCGTGGCCCACGTGGATGAAGTTGAAGTCAGTCTGCGCAGCATGACAGCCACCTTTCGATTCAAATCTGTTTGGATCGCGACCAACTATAAATCCGTTTCACCTTTTCAGCCTAGTGATAAAATCTGTCCTGCTCTCAGGGCCGGCCAAAAGCTGCACGGTTATCCCATGACGATATCGCTGGAAGCGCAAATGATCGGCACGGATCTCGGCTGGGTCCCGGTGCCGAAATCGGAAGTCGATCTGCCGCCGCTGGACGGACCTAATGGCCTGACGTACTGGAAAGGAAGCCTGCCCTACCCGCCGACAAAGGCGGCTACAAGCTGCGCCTGGTGATCAGAGAGTACGAAGTTTTCATCGGCGGTCCCGCAGCACACATCGAAAAGCGCATCGTCTATGCGGATGTGCTGGAGTTGTAACCGCCGGATCATTTTCCGTTTATCATCTTTCATTTCTCATTGGCCATCGTGTCCCAGGGAGAAGCGTTGCGGACATTAATAAGTGAGAAATGAGAAATTTCAAATTGAAAATGAACAGTCTCCCTACCGACATTTCCAATAGCGGCTTTTCTTTCCCACCGCACATTCGTAGTAATATTCCCTCGCTTTAATCTCTCCAAACGCTTATGCAGAACAATTCAAATGCATCGCACTAACTATTTCTTTGCTGCTATTCACCTGGTCTTTGCGGTGCTGCTAACCGGCGCCGCCACGCAGGCACAGACGACCGCACCTCTGTCGTCTGATATTTCGTACACGGTGGCGATGCCCAGGCCCTCCACGCATCTCCTGGAAGTAGAGATACGCGTGAAGATTCCGGCGAACCTTCAGGTGCCGAACGAAAGCGACCTGATCATGCCGGCATGGACGCCGGGATCGTATTTGATTCGCGAGTTCGAGCGCCACGTGCAGGACTTTGCCGCGGACGCGAACGGTCGCGCGCTTGATTGGATCAAGGTCAACAAAAATACCTGGCGGGTAAAGACGGGTGGCGCGCGCCAGTGGCGAGCGACCTATCGCGTCTATGCCAACGAGCTCTCGGTGCGCACGAGCGAGTTAAATTCGGACCACGCCTTCTGGAATAACGCGGCGCTTCTGATGTACCCGGACGGATACCTCAACGCGCCGTCGACTTTGCGGGTCATGCCTCAGACGGGTTGGAAGGTCGCCACCGGCCTGCCCGCGGTATCTGGTCAGCCAAACACTTTTCGCGCCGAGAACTTCGATGTTCTTTACGATTCTCCGGTTGAAGCCAGCAATTTCAGGGAACTGGATTTTCGGGTGCGCGGGGTCGCGCACCGGATCGTGATCGACGGCGAGGGCAACTATGATCCCGACCGCCTGCGCGCAGACGTGCAGAAAATCGTCGAGACTGAAACGGCGATGTTCGGCGGCATTCCCTATCACGATTACACGTTCATTTTGCACCTGCGATCCGACACCGGCGGCGGGCTCGAACATTTGAATTCAACCGCGCTTGGTTTCCGGCGCTTCAATTTTTCCACCGAAAAAGGCCATCAAAGTTTTCTGTCGCTGGTCGCTCACGAATTCTTTCATCTTTGGAACGTGAAGCGTATTCGCCCTGACGCGCTGGGGCCATTCGATTACACGAAAGAAAACTACACGCGCATGTTGTGGGTGGCGGAAGGAATCACCGAGTACTACGGCCATTTGCTGGTGCGACGCGCGGGTCTGATTTCAGATGGAGGCTATCTCGATCACCTGGCGCAGCAGATTCAGGATTTTCAGGAGACGCCCGGACGCAACGTCATGAGCGCCGAGGAAGCGAGTTTCGATTCGTGGATAAAGTTTTACCGGCCGGACGAAAACTCGGTGAACTCGCAGATCTCTTATTACGACAAGGGCGAGTTGCTCGGCCTGCTGCTGGATCTCATCATTCGCGAGCGAACCAAGAATGCAAAGTCGCTCGACGACGTGATGCGTTATCTCTACACAGAGTTCTTTCAGAAGGGTAGAAACTACACGCCCGCGGATTTTCAGAAAGCCTGCGAGCTGATGGCCGGCGCTAGTCTCGAAGAATTCTTTTCGCGGTATGTGCGAGGGCATGATGATCTCGTGACGATCTATAACGAAATACTTGTCGGCGCCGGGGTGCGTTTGGAGCAAGGAGGTCGCGCAGTTGGGTTCCCTCAAGGGACGGGTGTGGACTTTTCGATGAAAGGTTTTCTGGGCGTGGATCTTGAAGACAAGCCGGATGGGGATTTCATCGTGATCAAGAGCGTCCGCGCCGGCTCGCCGGCATACGAGCAGGGCTTGAATGCCAAGGATCGGATCATCGCCCTCGACGGCGCGCGCGTTAACAAAGTCACTTTTGAAGCGCTGATTGCCGCGAAACGTCCCGGAGATACGGTACGCCTGATGGTGTTTCGCTTTGACGATCTGCGCACGTTCGACATTCGCCTGGCTGGCCGCGTTGATGCGCCCTTTCGAATTGTGCAGTTGCCAAATGCCGGCGCGGAGCAGAAGCGAATCTATCAAGCGTGGCTGGGTGCTTCTTAATTTCGAGTTGAGCGGTAAAGATAGATCAGGAGTTAACGCAAAGGACGCGAAGGATGACGCAGAGTCGCGCAAAGGAAGAACCTCTTTGCGTTCTTTGCGACGAACTTTGCGACCTTTGCGTGGGAAATCCTTTTGACCAGGAGAGCCCTCCAGATTAATGAAACGCCAGAGTATTAAGTTTGAGTTCGGCAACCGCAGTGCGCGCATTACGTTGCTCGCGATATTCTTTCTCTTCGCTCTCACCGTTCACGCCCAGACCGGGGCAGTCGAAACGGTCCAGTTCCGTAGCCAGCTCGTCTCTGCCACTCTGCCTTACAACGTTATTCTGCCGCCAGGCTATCGCGCGGCGCGCACGACGCGTTATCCGGTGCTCTACCTGCTCCATGGTTGGGCGGGTCACTACACCGACTGGGTGACCCGCACTAATGTCGCCGATTACGCCGCGCAGTACCGCCTGATCGTCGTGATGCCGGAAGGAAACGATAGCTGGTACGTTGATAGTGCCGGCGTGGCCACCGACAAGTACGAGAGTTACGTCCTCAAAGAATTAATTCCCGACGTCGACAAACGATATCGCACGATTCAGTCGCGCTATGGCCGCGCGGTCGCCGGACTTTCAATGGGCGGATACGGCGCGATCAAGTACGGTTTGAAGTATCCAACCACGTTTGTCTTCGCCGCCTCAATGAGCGGGGCGTTCGGCGTCACGCGCTACACCGAGAACGAAATGGGCGGCAGCAACTGGGAACCGTTTCTGAAAACTCTTGGTCCGATCGGCAGCGAGACACGCAAGGCAAATGATGTGTTTGAGATTGCCCGGGGTTTATCACCCGCGCGAGTGACGTCTCTGCCTTACTTTTATTTTGATGTCGGCACTGAAGACGCGGCGCAACACGTCAAACCCAACCGCGAATTGTCGGAATTATTTTTGGAGAAGAAGATCGCTCACGAGTATCGCGAGTTGCCGGGCACACACAGTTGGGCCTATTGGGATCAGCAGGTGCAGGAAGTTTTGAAGATTGCGGCGGCGAAGATGCGCATGACGCATTATTCAGTACGGAACCGCTCGCGGTAGCGGAGCGTTCTCTGTTTAGCGTCGGGCTACTGCCCGACCAGAGCGGGCGGTAGCCCGCTCCTAAACTATCAACGCAGTTACCTCAGCACGAACTGAAAGTTGTTTTGACCGCGGCGATTGTTGTTGACGACGACGGATTGTCCGCCGAGGATATTTTGCACGATCGAGAGTTGTGCGTTCATCCGCGGCTCAGGCAATTGAAACCGGTCCGCGGTAGCGCGGGCGTGATCAAAGTCGACCTTCGCCAGGGATGCCAGCTCCTGTCCAAACCGCGACACCATGCCGACAAGATCGCTATCGCTTTTGAGCGACAGCTCTCCTTCTTTGAAAATGTCCATTTCAAACCCGTTCAGCACCGCCGCGGCGGACAGTAGTTCATTGAGCTGGCCGATCCCCAACTCCAACAATTCAAAGCTACGCTTCGGATCGAGCGCTGCAAACGCATCAACCACTTTGAGTTGGTCTTCGAACTCTTTGTAGCTGGTAATCCGCTTGCTCACCAGCGCCCGCGCGTCATCCAGGAAACGCAGCGCCAGTTTTGGATTGTCTTTCTGCGTCGCCGTCGACAGATCGATTAAGTACTTGACCCGGTCTGAATCGGACGGCAGCGCGGCCAGCTTTAGCCTGATCTCGTTGAGTTTTTCCGGCGCAGCGGTCGTGGCCATCTTCTTGAAATCCACAGCCTGCATGATCGAGCTTTTTCCCGATTCGTCCAGATGATCGTTGGCGATTTGCAGCGCGCGATCCGTGTTGCCTTCATCGACAGCTTTTTGCGCTGCCTGCTGATAGAGACGCGGCTGGATCTGTGGCGGAGCTGTGCTGGCGGCGGCCGCCAGACTATCGCTGGTACCCTGTTGCATCGCGGTTCGCATCTGGTTGCCGAAATTGGCGTTGGTATTGTTGCCCATACCCAGCTCGGTGAGCTTTTGTCGCAGAGCTTGAGCACGCTCAGGCAGGTACTGATCGACCTGCGGCAGGATCGACTGCAGAGAAAACAGCAATATGCCGGCATTGTTTTGTCTGGTCTGCGCTTCGTCCGGCGGATTTTGTTGACTGCCGGGCTGTGCGCCGCGCAAGACCAAAGCCCCGCGCCCACGCTGGTTATTCGCGCCGGGCCCGAGGGAGGTTACGGTAAGAGCGGCACTGATCGCATTATCCATCAAATCGTGATAAGCCGACTCGCTCAACAACTGACCAGAGACGACGCGCGCATTTGCGCTGGTGGCTGCAATAGCCGTGGCGTTTGCAGCGACGTTGGAAGTCCCGTCGGCAGTACTGGCAACGCGTGGACCGGGCGTCAACAAATTCATCGCCAGAGTTGCGGCTTCGCGAGTGGCGACCAGATTGTCCGAACTCAAATGGCTGAGTGCTTTATCCGACAGTTTCTTGAAAGCTTCCGGATCTTTGGCTTGCAGTTGCGCGAGCACTCGGCTTAAAGCCGTCGGGTACTCACCTTTGTCCAACGCCTCGGCCGCTTTTTGATAAGCCGCCTTCGGATCGTTGGTGGCAATTGTCGCGAGCAGGTTCTGCTCCAAATTGCTCTGCGGATCCGGACCGAGACCACGTCTGCCATTACCGGCATTCGTAGCGGGCGTTTGCTGTTGCGTCGAGTGCAATAGTTGATAACCAAGCTCAGAGTCATGGCGACCAGCCGTGAGCACTAATTCCTGGCGCAACTGAATCAGCATTTGCATCTCGCTGCGGTCGGTGCGGTCGGCATCCAGCATCATCTGGCCGAGGATGGCGCCGGCGTCGACCAGCAGTCCGCGCGCGCGCGCGGCACTCTTGTCCCAAAGCATGTCACCGGCGGCAATCTGCACCCGAATGCGATTCTCGGGAAGCTTCAGCGTCTGAGCTTCGCTGACCACCTGCTCGAGCAACACAGTTGCTTTGTTCTCCAGCTTGAGCTTCTCTTCCTGCTGTTGTTGTGGATCAGGGGTTTGTTGCGCGGTCGCTGACTGAGAGGTCGCGTCCTGCGCCCCCGCGAACCCGGCACACGCCAACACCAAAGCTGTGAGGAACAGGGAACTCGCGATCTTCTTTAGAAACATTTGTCTTTACCTCGAAACTAACTTCGTGCGGGAAAGCTCTCGACGATGCTTGTCTGAATCATTTAGACGGCCAGGGAGCGGATTTGGTTACCTCAAGCTTCGGCCGATGTGCGCAAATCATAGCATTGAAATTCTCTAATCTCATTAGCACGTCGCTTCAGCGAGGTGGTATCGTGCGAAACGCGCGGCCAGGAAACCGCTTCAACGGTTTGTCCGAAAGCCGTTAAAACGGCTGGCAATAATTCCTTTCAACCCATTACACCTCGCTGAAGCGAGGTGCTAATTTAGGTTGGATTCGACGACCGCGCTTAGCGGGTTTCAGCCTTTTGGATATGGAGACAAATAAATGGACCAGAGAAGCGTAACGCATCACCGTTGGGAGGATATGCCTAAAGAGCCACTGTCTGATGTTTTAGAGCGACGGCTGATCACCGGCGATCGAATGATGCTGGCGCACGTCTATCTCAAGAAGGGCGCCATCGTTCCGCGGCATTCGCACGAGAACGAACAGATCACTTACATCCTGGAGGGCGGCCTGCGTTTTTGGATTGGCAGTGACGAATCGCAAGTGATCGACGTACTGGCGGGCGAGGTCCTGCACATTCCTTCGAATGTCCAGCACAAAGCCGAAGCGTTGGAAGATACGCTCGACGTGGATGTCTTCAGTCCGCCGCGACAGGACTGGTTGGACAAGACGGACGATTATTTAAGACAGAAGTAGTAGCGCAAGTTGATAACTTGCGACCGCCCGTAACGTAACGAGCGTGCTGATTGATGAGCGGCTCTGTGACCTCGTTGCTCAAGCCGAGCGGAGAAAAACCCAAAATGGATCTTGGATCAAAAGGGAAAGTTGCACTCGTCGCCGCCGCTAGTCGCGGCCTGGGGCGCGCCGTCGCGGAAGAGCTCGCCGCGGAAGGCGCGGCGCTGGTCTTGTGTTCGCGCAATGCTGAGACAATAAACAAAACTGCGCGTGAAATTGCCGAAGCGACCGGGGCTGACGTGCTCGCGCTGCCGTGCGATGTTTCCAAAACCGATGACGTTATTGGTCTGGTGCAATCCGGCATCGAAAAATTCGGCCGCATCGATATTTTGGTGACTAACGCCGGCGGTCCTCCTGCCGGTAAATTCGAAAGCTTTAGTCAGGACCAATGGGAAGCTGCCACGCGTCTGACACTGTTCAGCGCGATCGAGTTGACTCGCCAGGTTCTGCCCGGAATGAAAGAGCGACGCTGGGGCCGCATCCTCAACATTACTTCTATTGCGGTAAAGCAGCCCGTCGATAACTTGATCTTATCTAACAGTTTGCGTGCGGCAGTAACAGGATTTGCACGTACGCTCGCCAATGAAGTTGCCACGTTCGGCGTGACCGTCAACAACATCATGCCGGGCTACACGCGCACCGAACGCGTCGAAGAGTTGTCACGGATGATGGCTGAAAAAGAAGGGATCACTCCCGAGGATTTCATTGCGAGATGGGAGAAGGAGATTCCCATGCGGCGGCTCGGCGAGCCGCGCGAGTTCGCGGCGCTCGCAGCCTTTCTGGTTTCTGAACGCGCCAGCTACATCACCGGCACCTCGATTCCGGTTGATGGCGGATGGATTCGCGCCTTGATGTAACGTTGCGGGGCAGTAGCCCGACCGTGAGGGAGGGCATGGGCCTTTCCGAAAGACCTTCCGATTCAGGAGAAATCAATACGATGCCATACACGCATCTCATCAGATTAAAGTTCGACTTCGGCCCTAAACGCCCTCCCTCACGGTCGGGCTACTGCCCGCATCCAGCCGATCGATCTCACTTATCGCCAATTCGTCGCGTCGCCGAAACAATCGGCAGCTTCCAATTAGCAATCGGAGTTTTCTCGACGTTGAGGTGACTGGTGAGATAGGCAAGCCTCTCGGTTTCGGCTCCTTTCCCAATCGTGAAGCGGTCTTTGAGATAGTACGGTGGAATCGCCTGGTAGTTGAGCGTGACGCGCACGGACACCGCACCGCGGGTGCGCGCGTCAAGTGGAATGCGATAGATGATTCGGTCGGCGCCAGTCGCGCCTGACTTGTTGACGTATTCCGGATCGTGTTCGGCGTCTCCGTGCGGCGCCGTGAACTCGGCATACGGTCCGTCAGATCGCCAGCCTTTCGGCAAGAGGCGATTATTCTTCAGCGGATGATCCAATCCCACGAAGCTAGTTGTGATCTTTCCCTGCGCATCCGCGATCACTTCCTCGTAAATCTGCACCTGGCTTTCATCGGTAATGACTTCGAAGTGTGGCTGAAACACCTGCTTTCCGGTCGCCGGATCGTAAAAGAATTCCGTCGGCAGCACTTCGTCGCTCAGTCCTTTCACGATCGCGCCCACGCTGTTGGTGCGCCCCGAAGCCCAGATCACATTCTCTTTGTCGTCCAGGACTTCGAAAGTGAGGAAGGCGCGGCGAAATCCGACGCCGGAAGGGAAGCCGTGGCCGGCGAGGTTTTCGATCTTAACCGTCGCCTCCAGATGATTGTCGGTTCGACTTAGGGAAGTTACGTCGATGGTCGCAGTTTCTCTGCGCGCCAGATCATAGCCCGAGCTTTGGGCCGTGAGCAGACCAGGCACCGCTTCACCGTACATGTAATCGGCCGTGCGTATTCCCAGAAGATCCGGAAACTGTTCGAACATCATCAGGCCGAACTGGTTGATTCCGAGCAGAGTGTGGCGCGAGTATTGGTCGCGTACTCTGACGGTGATGTCTTTGTCCGCGGCGCGATAGTCGGTGTAAGGGTAGTTGATGTCTTCGATATTGGCGGCGCGAAAGACGAGCGGCTGGCCGAGAAACTTCTTCTGCATGTGACAATCCTGACAGGTGCGCACAGCGTCGCGACTGATTGGTTCGCGCTCGTTCTGATAGACACTGTTCTGCCATTCCGGATAAGTCATCTGCTCGTGAAACTCTTTCGGCTTTCCGTTCTGGTCCAGGACCGGCCGGCCACGACTGTCGAAGACCGGGAGAATGACCGTGTGGCAACTGCCGCACAGCGCCGAGGTTTTGATGTGCTCGCCGTAACGCGGAGTGATGCCCGTTGCATTTTTCATCGGCACCGTAATCAGCTGATCATAGGGGCCATTGGCGACGTTGGGTGGATCGATTTTGAACTTGCCCGTGAATGTCGCCGGCATTCCCAGTCCTTCTTTGGAGACGCGGTGACAGACGGCGCAGGAAACGCCATCGCGAGCCAGCGCGCCGTACTTGCCGTCGGCGTCGTCAGGCTCTGCGTAAACCATTCTGTGTTCGAACGGCTGGTTCTTATCAGACTCCAGTTGCCGCTGGCCCATCACGCCGTGACATCGATAGCAGGTGTTATCAAAGAACGCTTCTTGTGAGGGACGCATCGCCTTTTCGGATTCAAGCTGGGCGTGAAAGATTGGATCGCGTCCGGCTAATCCCATCATCGACGCGCGCCACTCGGTGTAGGGCGAAAGATTGATGGGCGGCTGCGGTCCTTCTGCAAACAGAAAAGCCATGTTTTCCTTCGAAGCGGAATGACAACCGAGGCACTGGCTTGACGTGAGAAAACCCTGGGCCGCAACCGGGCTGGACGTGACGTGATCGAACGTCTCGCCGGGAAAGCGTTTTACCGCCTGCACCGGCACCAGCGGCAGGCCCGGGAAGAGACTAAGAAAGTTTGGATCGGGAGACTTTCGGGCTGTCCCGAATGGGCCACCCCTAATCTCCTTCGTGCTTGCCACCAGTTGGTGAGGGTCTTTGGTCGGAGGTGGGAGCGGCAGCATTGTCGGCGCCTCGATGGTGAAAGAGATCGGATCGCCCTCAACATTTTTGGCAGTGATGAAGGTTGATTCCTTTTCGGCCGCAGCGTGACATCGAAGGCAATAGAGCCCGAAGCCCGAATCGGGGTAATCGATCTCCGGATTGTCGGGCGCGTAGTTGGGCGCGTGATACGACCAGTACCAGCCATCGTAAGCGCCCTTCTTGTCCTTGACCATTACGGTCCAGGCGCTCAGCGTCGAGCCTTCTTTAGCCGGAGCAGGAAACATTTCTTTGACGATGACCGCGCCGTCGGGTATCTCGCCCTGCCTGTTCTTGCGTTTGAGCCAGTCCCAGACTTCCGGCGAGTAAAACACTTTCACGGCGTTATGAGTGCCGAAGGATTTACCGCCGATGAATGGTCCGGTATTGCGAATCTGCCGGTCGGCAATCCAGCTTCGGTAACATCCCTGTTCGAGGAACGAATAAAGCAACTTCTCAAACTTCTTAGCGCCGAGGTCGCTGGGCCTGGGCAGCGGAAACGAGATGTCGCAACGTTTGATTGTCGTCTGGACAGGATTGGTCTGGGCCTTGTTAACCCGCGTGATCAGAGCTGCCGCGAATCCCGCGAGCATAGTGACGAGCAGCAGCCGGAAGATGATTCGACTCTTCATTGTTTAGTTGAGTGCACAGGCACCGGCCACATACTAGACCAGTAAGCACCCGTCTGAGAAGAGTTTCGGTTTCGCGGGTAGTGATTCATCAATTTTAGGTTCATGGCACAACTCATCGCTGGGAACGCGGGCGCCCTCGCCCGGACTGAGCGCGACGCGCGAACGGGATTTCCCTGAGGCCGCTGAACTAAAGTGAGAGTTTAGCGCGCGGTGCAGGCGGTGCGGGCGAGGGCGCCTGCGTTCCCAGCAACGAGTTGGCTTTTTCTAATCCAGGATGGCAACATGGCGCTCGTGTTTCGGAGCGAATAGAAAACGATGGGCGGACCGCGCCGGTAAACCGTGCGTGTCTGCGGAGGGTTGCTAATGGATCACGATGTTTTAGTCGGGCATCTGGCGGGGCACCTGGCGTCAATCCTGACGATGGCGGCGTACCTTTTGAAAGACATTCTCTGGCTGCGTACGCTTACCATTCTGTCCTGCTTTGCCGGGATTGCGTTCAATTATTTCGTCCCGGCAACACCGCTCTGGACCATCATTTATTGGAACGTGCTGTTTACCATCATCAATGTCGCGCAGGTTGCCATCATTATCAAACAGCGCTCCGGAGTCCATTTCACCGAAGAAGAGAAAGAACTTCACGACACGCTCTTCAAGAACTTCGCGCCTTTCGAGTTCATGAAGCTGATGCGCGTTGGTAAATGGTTGGAAGCGAAGCAGGGCGAGGTCCTGGCGACCGAGACGAAGCCAATCGACAGCATTATGCTGATCTATAACGGACTGGTCGGGGTAGAGTCGAAGGGCAAAGAAGTGGCCAAGTTGAAAGACGGAAATTTCATTGGTGAGGTTAGTTTCATCACCGGTGGCGCCGCGACCGCGACCGTGCGGGCCCTGATGCCGACGCGTTATGTCGCTTGGCCAAAGGAAGCGATCAGCAAACTCTTGAATCGCAATCCCAGCATGCGATTCGCGATGCAGGCGATGCTCAGCACTGATTTGAGCAAGAAGCTCATGCATCGCGCACCGTCATTTCACGGGAAGATTGATTTGGATTCGATCTTGAAGCCCAAGAAGTGATTGCTTGGTACAGAACCGGGAGCCAAAGAACATTTTCCATTTATCATTTCAATTTAAGCTGGCGGCGTTCAGAGTACCGACTTCAGTCGGGTGTTTTGATCGAAAAGACCCAACTAAAGTTGGTACTCTCAACACCCTTAATGATCAATGAGAAATGGAAAATGATCCGGTCGTTCTGTAACCTACTCGGAGACTGAATATGGAATGCACACACCTCGATCAAGTTAAGGAAGTCACGCCCAGCGCCAATGGATGTGAAGACTGCCTGCGCATCGGCGGCACCTGGGTGCACCTGCGCCTCTGCATGACGTGCGGCCACGTCGGCTGCTGTGACTCTTCACCAAACAAACACGCGACCAGGCACTTTCACTCGACCGCTCATCCGATTATCAAATCATTCCAACCCGGCGAACAGTGGGGCTGGTGCTTTGTGGATGAAGTGATGTTTGATGAGTTGTGAGTAAATGCGATTGAGTAAGTTGCGATCAAAGGAGGCGACCCGTGAAGAGTGATAAATCAAATAGGCATCGGAATCTGGCTTGGGCAAAGACTACCCTGATGCTGCTCGTTTTGCCTCTTTCAATATTTGGGCAGGGCGCACCCCAGCGCGTCAGATTTCAAAGCGGACATTCATCGGCGACGTTGAAGGGGAGAATCATAGGCTTCGACACGAAAGACTATGTAGTCGGAGCCAGGGCCGGGCAAGCCATGACGGTACGTCTATCGTCATCAAACCCGTCGACCTATTTCGTAATCTACTCGATTAACGGGAGGGCGACCGAGATGAATGAGACCACGGAATGGTCTGAGAGTCTTTCCGAATCGGGCGATTATGTAATCCGCGTGTTCATGATGCGATCGGCGGCCAGAAGAAAAGGCGCGGCGGCAAATTTCACTTTGAGCATTTCCATTCGGTAGGGAATTGGTCCTGGGCCGCTCCGCGGGTTTGTTCAAGCGCCAAAGGCGCGAAATGTAAAAGCCTGGGCCAACGGCCCAGGTTGGGTCATTTTGTAAAAGACAATGAGCGCTGAAGGCGCGGAATAGAATTGAGTTCTCCTCACAAATTATTTCGCGCCTTCAGCGCTCAGACTTGTTTTGCGGTTATTGATCCAGGGGCGACGCTTCGCTTGCCCCTGGCTATTACATCTCACGCCTTCAGCGTGAACATCTCTCCTTTATTTTTCCGACTCAGCCAGCAATTCCTTCAAATACCCTTGCCAGATTGCCGGCAGAGTGTGCGTGCCGTGGCCGCGCGTCTGATCGGTTATCGGCAGCAGAATGAAGCGGCCGCGTTTTACCCGCTTGATCTCCCGCTCGATTATTCCCAACTCCGGCGGATTGATCACATCGTCGGCGGAATTGATCGCCACGAGCGGCGCTTTGATCGTCTCGAGTTTCGGCGCCGGATTGTATTCTCGCGAAGCGTCGAGCTGATAAAGCAGATCGTTGGCATCCAGACGCGCGACTGCCGCTTTCACGCGATCTTCGTAGGACTTGTCGGCGGCGTCACGTGTGGGCCACTGCTTCTGCCAGAATAAAGGCGCGCTGCCGACAAATAAGAGGAGATTTTCAGCTGAAGTCAGCGCCCGCATCGGCTCGGTTTTGTATTCGCCGCCGAGCCACTCAGGATCGTCGCGAATAGCATCCATGGCCATCCGGCGCCAGATGCGATTGCGGCCCGCGATTTCGACCGGCAGACTCGCCAGAGGCATCAGGGCATCCATGAAGTCCGGATAAGTCTCGGCCCAAACCCACGCCTGCATGCCACCCATCGATGTGCCCATGACGAGACGCATGTGACTTACGCCCAGCTTCTTTGTCAGCAGTTCGTAATGCGCGGCCACCATGTCGTCGTACGTGTAATGCGGAAAGCGAGCATGCAGGCCGTCGCTGGGTTTGCTCGAACCGCCATGGCCGATGCCGTCAGCGAGAATGATGAAGTAGCGGGTCGCGTCAAGTAACTGTCCCGGACCAAACAGGACATTGGCGAACTGTGGCGAGAGAAACTGCGTTCCCGCGCCGCCCGTGCCATGACCAATCAGCACGGCATTCAGTACGAGACCTGAGCTATTCATTTTGGGTGTGCCGATGGTGCGGTAATGAATTTTCAGTTCCGGCAGTGTTTCGCCGCTGCGGAAACGGAAGTTCGCAATTGTATAGTCGCCTTCGACGGGCGCGGGGTAATTACGTTGCGGCGGCGTGGCGGTCTGAGCCAGCACCGCGCCGGGCGCGATGCAGAGAAGGAAGAGTAGTAGCAGGGCTAGTCGCATGGGCAGCTCCTTTGGTGATATTTTTGAAGTGTTAGCTTACCACTTGAGAAAGCAAGCTACAGAACCGGGAGCGGTAGCGACCGGGTTATCCTTACTCAAAACGACTTCGGAAACCGTTTGCGACCCGCTCGCTACCGCGAGCGGTTCTGTACCGAAGACCAGTCTCCTCGTCTTCGTGTATCATGTGTCAGCTTCAAGCCACTAAACCCAATGACTGGTCGGAGAGAATTCTCATGAAAATGTCTCGTGGATTGCTTTCTATCTTGACGCTGGTCGCCTGCTTGTTCTTCCTGACCGGCCTGGTCTCTGCGCAACCCTCTCCACGCAGCATCACACCCGAAGACTATTTTTCGTTTGAGTTCATCAGCGATCCGAACATTTCGCCTGATGGAAAGCTGGTCGCGTATGTCTTAACGAAAGTTGATCGCGGACAGAACCGGCGCAACTCTTCGATCTGGATGGTCGGGACCGACGGCAGCCGCGCGGCGTGGCAATTTACAACCTCTCCACAGTCTTCCACTTCGCCGCGCTGGAGTCCTGACGGAAAGTCGCTGGCGTTTCTCTCATCGCGGCCGGAAACGACTCCGGCGGCCGCGCCGGCCGCAGGCGCCGCTGCAACCGCAACCGCAGAGCCACCACGCGCACAGATTTATGTACTTTCAATGAACGGTGGTGAAGCAAAGCGAATCACGAATCTCAAAAACGGAGTGGGCGTCTTTCGCTGGTCGCCGGATGGAACACGTTTCGTTGTTGTCAGTCGCATAGGACCCAGCGACAGCCGCGCCGACAGCCGCGACCGCAGCGACGTCCGTCATTACAAGAACACCTCGTACAAGTTCAACGACACGGGTTGGTTTGATGATCGTCGCACGCATCTCTGGGTCGTCGAGATGAAGTCAGGCAGCGCCAAACAGATCACCGAAGGCAACGATTGGAACGACAGCGATCCGCAGTGGTCGCCGGACGGAACCCGCCTCGCTTTTGTTTCGAACCGCACCGGCAAAGAGTACGAAGAGAACAGAAATACTGACGTTTGGGTGATTAGTGCGGAGGGTGGCAAGCTCACAAAAATCTCGGATCACGACGAAGCCGACAATCAGCCGCGTTGGTCGCCCGACGGAAGGTGGATTGCCTTTACAGGTGAAATACACGATCGCGATCATCCAAAGATATTTCTGGCGCCCTCGGCGGGCGGGACGCCGTCAACGCTGGCGGCCAACGGACTCGATCTGATTCCGGGTGGACTCGAGTGGTCAGAGGACGGCGGGTCTCTCTATTTTGAAACGGGTGTGAAGGGCGAGAATCATTTGTTCCGCGTCGACCTGGCCACGAAATCGGTGGCGCAGGTTACCTCGGGCGCGCGTGCCGTGCGCGGTGTCGATTTCAATTGGCGGACAAAGACGATCGTCTATGAGGCTAACACCTTCAAGCATCTCGACGATCTCTATGTCGCGGATCTCGACGGAAGGAACGAGCGCAAACTCACCAATCTGAATGAAGCGCTGTGGAAGCAATTACAACTCGCCGACGTCGAGCGCTTTACTTACAAGAGCGCCGATGATTGGGACGTCGACGGCTTTCTGGTAAAACCGATTGGTTGGCAAGCAGGCAAAAAGTATCCTCTGATTCTCAGCATTCATGGCGGGCCTGCGGGCCAGTATGGCGTCGATTGGTATCACGAATTTCAGGTTTACGCGGCGAAGGGTTACGCCGTGCTGTTTACGAATCCGCGCGGGTCGACCGGCTATGGTCAGAAATTCGAACGCGGCATATTCAACGAGTGGGGCGGCAAGGACTATCAGGACGTCATGAATGGTCTCGACGCCGCGCTGAAAAGATATCCGTGGATCGACACAGATCGCATGGGCGTCACGGGCGGAAGTTACGGCGGCTTTATGACCAACTGGATCCTGGGCCACACCGATCGTTTCAAAGCCGCGGTCACCCTGCGCAGCCTTTCCAATTTCATCTCAGACGATGGCACGCGCGACGGTGCTTATGGCCACACCTCGGACTTCGGCGGCGACATATTTCAAAAATTCGAGCTCTACTGGGATCGCTCACCATTAAAGTATGCCAGGAACGTCAAGACGCCGACGCTGATCCTGCATTCAGACAACGACTATCGCGTGCCGATCGAACAGGGCGAGCAATGGTTTCGCGCGCTCAAACATTTCGGCGTGACGACAGAGATCGTTTTCTTTCCGCGCGAGAACCACAATCTTACCCGCACCGGAGAGCCAAAGCATCTGGTCGAGAGTTTGAACTGGCAACTTTACTGGTTTGACAGATTTCTAAATGGAAACACGAGCGCCGTGCCTCCGGATGCGAAGTGATGTGAGGAAGATTCTCGTCAAGTCAGTTGTCAGTTACGAGGCTTGTTATGCTGGGAGCGCGGACGTGCGGGGTCCCCGGCGGGGCAGCCCCGCTGGGGTGCTCGACTCGTCCGCACTGAGCGCGCAGCGCGAATACGGTCTTAACCGAAGAACTTTTCGCCGCTGTGCGGACGGGACGTCCGCGCTCCCGGCAATAAGGTGACCGCCGCCGACAGAATGATTTGTACTAATTATCTACGACCGCTTTTCTGTCTCTTGTGCGTTCTGGCTTTCCTTTTCCCGGAAGCATCAGCGACAGCCGCGCAGCGAAAGCGCCAGGTCAAGCCCGCGCCGAAAACGACCGCGCCGCCCGTGGATGAGCTGACCCAACTCAGAGACAGTTGGATCAAGGCGACCAAAGAATATAAAGCCAGCCTGCAAAAGTTGCTGGCTTTGTATGAGGGCAGCGAGCACAAAGCCGAACAGCGTCTGGCTCAATCGAAAGATCTCTACAAAGACGGGCTGCTCTCAAAAAGACAAGTTGAGGAAAGCGAACGAGCAGTAGGTGTCGAGAAAGAAAAAGTGAGCGGAGTCGAGCAGCAAATAGCTTCGGCCGATACTCAGATTGCGGAGACGTTGATAGAAATCGAAGGTGACAAACAAATCGCCAAAATTGGTCGCCTGGCCAAAGGAAGGCTGGTGCAAACAAGTTCCTTCATTCGCTTTAACGGCGCCAGCGGGTTTTTACTTTCAAATGCCGGCAAGATTCAGAACTTCTTTCTCCAGAAGTTCAGCCGGCCGCTACCGATCGCCGTATTTGGCCAGGGAGCGATTCACGATCGCTGGCGGCTGGACCATCACAACGCGATGGACATTTCGTTGAGCCCTGATGGGCCGGAAGGTCAGGCATTGATGGAATTCCTGCGCACAAACGGCATTCCATTCTCCGCTTTTCGCGGGGCAATTCCCGGCGTGGCTACGGGTCCCCACATTCATATCGGACTGCCTTCACATCGATATTAGTACCACAGACTTCGGTCTGTGATTGAGTCCGCAGATTTCACAGATTACCAGGCCCTCAGATTAGGAGACACCTCCAAACGATTTGTCTCTTGCTACCTCCTGTGGGGTTGTCTAATCTGTGAAATCTGCGGATTGCGATTCACTTAATCTCGTCCAATTTATCTTTGGCCTGCGCAATAAACCAACGGAGCTTGATAAAATCATCGGGCGTCAGGTAGATCCGCGACCGATCAAAGAAGCCACCTTCCACCGCGGTGGCGACTTCACCCGAGAGTTGCTTGTAGACCATGATCTCAAAGTCACCTTTGGTCCGATAGCGGACTTCAAAGTGAGTCAGCTTGGTGATCGATTCGTTTGCTTTGGCCGCCGTATCAAACGCTTTGATAAGCTGATCGATCTCCGCATAATCGACTAATCCGCGAATTTCTCCGGGTGGTCCGCCGTCGGCAATGATCGTGATCACCACTCCCGTGACCCGAGTCGAGCTGCCCGTGTCGCGTATTTCGGTCGCTTCAATGCGCGCAGAGCCATTCAGCGCCTTCACAGTCCCGACATAGGTGCGCCCCTTGATCAGAATGGTTTCCAAACGGCTCTCGAAATCTTCGAGCTGGTTGCGGGGCGCG
Source organism: Blastocatellia bacterium (assembly GCA_003168335.1). Classification (GTDB taxonomy): domain Bacteria; phylum Acidobacteriota; class Blastocatellia; order Pyrinomonadales; family Pyrinomonadaceae; genus UBA11740. The sequence continues at coordinate 55,713 of PMSM01000007.1, forward strand.
TAGAAGTGCGGATCGCGTGGTGGCGGCACGCGATCCCGTCTCTGCGCACCTACCGAACCAAAAGACGAAGCTACGATCAAGGCCGAAACGATCAATGAGTGAGTTCGATTCATAGAGTCATTCCTTTCACTGTGGCACAGACTTCAGCGACAAACTAAGGGTCCTGTTCGGATGTTCGGGAGAGATAGCCTGTTGAGTGTAACCTAAGAAACTAAGAAGAGTTCCAAAATGTATTAGTCCGCGCAGCGGACGAGGCAGTAGCCCGACCGTGAGGGAGGGCTTGGCAAGTCCGGATAGAGCCCTCCCTCAGGGTCCGGGCTACTGCCCCGCCAGGCGGACTTGCAAATCACTACCGCTCTTTCGCGATCAGTGGTTCCGCGTCCTGCTCGCGTGGTTTTTCTCTGGCGCTATCGGCGGCCAAAGGCGGGAGAGGATTGGCGACGAGTCTTTCCAGCGCGGCGTCGACAACTTCGTTGATGCGGTTGACGGGAATGATCTCCAACTCGCGGCGGACGTCTTCGGGAATTTCTTCCAGGTCAGCCTCGTTGCGCGCCGGCAGGATGATCCGGCGAATCCCGGCGCGATGGGCGGACAGCACTTTCTCTTTGATCCCGCCCACCGGAAACACCAAACCTGAAAGAGTGATCTCACCCGTCATTGACGTGTCGGGACGCACGCGGCGCCCGGTGTAGAGCGAAGCGAGCGCGGCAGTGATCGTGACGCCGGCACTGGGCCCATCTTTCGGAATCGCCCCGGCCGGCACGTGCAGGTGGACGCCGTAGGACTTGAACACTTCAGTGTCAATGCCATATTCGGCCGCGTGTGACCACAGATAAGACCGCGCTGCCCGCGCCGATTCCTGCATTACTTCGCCGACCTGCCCCGTAATCGTGAAGCCCCCGCCGCCACCCGGCAGCAGCGTCGCTTCGATGAACAGCAGCACGCCGCCCATCTCTGTCCAGGCCATGCCGGTGGCCACGCCCGCGGGCAATTCTTTGCGCGCTTCTTCGGGATAGAAACTCGGCGAGCCGAGATAGGCATGAATCTCCGCGGCATCGACCTTGACCTTTTCCGTCTCGCCCTGGGCGACCTTCAAAGCAACTTTACGCGCCACGCGGCCGATGGTTCGTTCGAGCTGGCGCACGCCGGCCTCGCGCGTGTAGCGCATCGCGATCAGTTTCACCGCGTCGTCTGTGATCTCGAGTTGCTCTGGAGTTAAGCCGTTCTCGCGTACTTGCCGTGGCAGCAGATAACGTTTGGCGATCTCCAGCTTTTCGCGATCGCTGTAACCGGCCAGCTGAATCACTTCCATGCGATCGCGCAGCGGCGGTGGAATCGGTCCGAGCTGGTTCGCCGTGGCGATAAAGAAACACTTCGAAAGATCGAAAGGCAGATCGAGATAGTGATCCGTAAAAGTATTGTTCTGTTCCGGGTCCAGGATTTCCAAAAGCGCCGCCGCCGGATCACCCCGGTAGTCAGCACCCAGCTTGTCGATTTCGTCGAGCATCATCACGGGGTTGTTAACCCCGGCCCGGCGGATTGATTGAATGATGCGGCCGGGCATGGCGCCAACGTAAGTCCGGCGATGACCGCGCAATTCGGCTTCATCGCGAACGCCACCCAGACTCAAACGCTCAAAGTGGCGCACCATGGCGCGGGCGATTGAACGACCCAGAGACGTCTTGCCAACGCCGGGCGGTCCGACAAAACAAAGGATCGGACTCTTCGCGTCAGGACGCAGTTTGATCACTGCCAGGAATTCCAGAATCCGCTCTTTCACGTCCTTGATGTCGTAGTGATCTTCGTCGAGGACCTTCTGCGCTTCCTTCAAATCAAGTCGATCTTCGGAAGATTTTTTCCATGGCAGTTCCAGAATGAAATCGAGATAGGTACGGATAACTTGATAGTCGGGCGCCATCGACGGAAGTTTTTCCATCCGGCCCAACTCGCGTTCCGATTCTTTGCGAACTTCGTCGGGCAGTAAGGCTTTCGCCAAACGCTCGCGCAGTTGCGCAGCTTCGGCCAACTCGCCGGTTTCGCCTTCACCCAGCTCTTTCTGGATCGCTTTCATCTGCTGGCGCAGCACGTAATCGCGTTGCGCCTTGTCCATTTCTGTCTGGGCTTCGCTGGCAATCTTCGAACGCAGGCGAATGATTTCGACTTCGCGCGCGAGAAAGTCATGGGCCAGATGCATCAGCTCGTCGACGGTGTTGGCTTCGAGCATCCGCTGCTCTTTATCAACCCCGAGAGTGAGGATCGAGCCGAGGAAGTAAGCGAGCCGGACCGGATCGTCCGCGCTGAGCACGACCATGCGCACCTCTGGCGGCACGTGCGGCAGGTAAGCGAGCGCCTGTTGAATCAGTTGCTGCATATTGCGCTTGGCTGCTTCAACCTCTTCCTGGTTCTTTACTTCCAGATCGGGAAGAATCTGGACGCGCGCGCGCAGGAAAGGCTCGCGCTGCACCCATTCCAGCACGCGGATTCGATCTGATCCCTGGACGATCAGGTGCAGCGTGTCTTCGACGCGCTCCATGCGCTTAATCATTACCAGGGTGCCGACTTCATAAAGTTCTTCGGGCGTCGCGTCACTGTCCGAAGTCTTGTCCAGGTGCACACTGAAGCAAGCTAGCAGCTTCTCTTCGCTGGAAAGCGCGACTTCAACCGCGGCCATTGAGGCCGACCGCCCGACTGCGAGCGGGACCATCGTCTCCGGGAACAGCGTGGTGTTTACCAGCGGCAGGACGGAAATTTCAAACGGCACGCCTTCGCGTTTCGTTGCCACCGGCGGGGTCGTTTCCTTGTCGGATGTCTTTTCTGCTTCAGCCATTAGTTTAGAAGAATGAAAGCTCGGTCGATAATAAACGGTGGTGCCAGATCACTTCGGGCTGGCGGCGCGCGCGCGGCCTTTCTGGCCCGCTGCTTCTTCCTCACGCAGCCGCAGGATCAAAAGGCCATCATGATAATCGCGTTCTACAGTCGCGTGCTCGATTGAGCGCGGAAACTGAATCATTTTTTCAAACCGGCTGTAAGTGATCTCAAGCTGGTAATGTGAGATGCCTTCTCCGCAAATACCGTCGCGCCTCGATCCGCTGATGCGGAGCACGGGACCGTCGAGCGTGATCTGGATATCCGCGGGCTCAATTCCGGCGAGGTCGACTTTCACGATCCAGCCATTGGCCGTGCGATACACGTCGGCCGCGGGGCACCACAAACGCCCCGATGGCCGCTTATCACGCGCGCCCTGGATCAGGCGAAAGTAACGTTCAAGCGATTCGCCGGACATAACAACAGCCTCGCTCAAAAAACATTGAAAGTCTCAGGGAAAAATCGATGAGTGGATTATAAAACTTTCGCGGACGAATGTCAGGCGAAGTTTAGAGTACCAACTTCAGTTGGGTTTTTCATGACGCGCGTCAAAGGCCCGACTGAAGTCGGTACTCTAACCGCGCTAGCCATCATTTCCGATCGCTTCCACCGGGCAGCAGGACAGAGCTTCCTCGCAAGCTGCCAGCTCAGTTTCATTTTCAGGCTGCTTGCAGACGTAGGAATAGGCGTGTTTGAAAGATCGGAGGAAGTTGTGGGGAGCGGTATCGCGGCAGACGTCGCAATCGATGCAAGCCGAATCGACATAGAAAGAACCGGCAGTGTTTTCTTTAACTTTGTCGTTTCGGTCAGGCACGAGTCCGCAGATTACGCAGATTTCACAGATTAGACAAACTCAAAAAAGTGAGATGGCAAGAGACCGGTCGTTTGTGCTGTCATAATTCTAATCGTCTTGATCGGTAATCGGTGAAATCTGCGTAATCTGCGGATCAGATTGCGGATTACGGATGCGTCATCTCTTCCGGCTTAACCAGTTCATCGAACTTCTCACCCGTCAACAAGCCCAGTTCAATCGCCGACTCGCGCAGTGAGACTTTCTTTTTGTGTGCGTTCTTGGCGATCTTTGCCGCGTTATCGTAACCCACGTGCGGATTCAAAGCGGTGACCAGCATCAGAGAGTCGCGCAGATATTCGTCGATTTGTTCGCGATTGAGGCCCAGGCCGGCAATGCAGTACTCGACAAAGCCGTGACTGGCGTCGTGCATCAGCCGAATTGAATGCAGCAGGTTGTGAATCATCACCGGCTTGAAGACGTTCAATTCAAAGTTGCCTTGCGAGCCGGCGAAGCCAATCGCTGCGTCGTTGCCCATCACCTGCACGGCGATCATCGTGATCGCTTCGCTCTGCGTGGGATTAACTTTGCCGGGCATGATTGACGAGCCGGGTTCGTTCTCTGGAATAATCAGCTCGCCCAAACCACAGCGCGGTCCGGAAGCCAGCCAGCGAATGTCGTTGGCGATTTTCATCAAGCTGGCTGCCAGAGTTTTCAACCCGCCGCTACAGAAAACAATTTCATCATGGGCCGAAAGCGCCGCGAACTTGTTGGGATGCGATTTGAAAGGCAGCTTGGTTAGCTCGGCGATCTTCTTCGCGGCCCGCTCGCCGAATTCAGGGTGAGCATTCAAGCCCGTGCCCACCGCCGTGCCGCCAATCGCCAGATCATAAAGACCCGGCAGCGTACCGTTCATCCGGTCGATGTCGCGCGCGAGCAGGCTGGCCCAACCAGACATTTCCTGGCCAACGGTCAGAGGCGTGGCGTCCTGCAAGTGCGTGCGGCCAATCTTCACGACGTCTTTGAACTCTACGGCCTTCGCATCGATGGCGTTGTGGACGTTCTGAATCGCCGGAATTAGTTTGTTCATCTGCTCGGCGGCGGCGATGTGCATGGCGGTGGGAAAGGTGTCGTTCGACGACTGTGACATGTTCACGTCGTCGTTGGGATGAATCGGAATCTTTGTGCCCATGACGCCGCCCGCGATTTCAATTGCCCGATTCGAGATCACTTCGTTGGCGTTCATGTTGGTCTGAGTGCCGCTGCCTGTCTGCCAGACGCGCAGGGGAAAATGCTCGTCGAGCTTGCCGGCGATCACTTCATCGCACGCCCGCACGATGAGCTTCGCCTTGTCGGCAGGCAGCTTACCGAGATCCTGATTGACCAGGGCGGCGGCTTTCTTGAGGATGCCGAAAGCGCGAATCATCTCGCGCGGCATGACGTCGTTGCCGATATTGAAATGCAGCAAAGAACGCTCGGTCTGCGCGCCCCAGTACTTGTCGGCGGGCACTTCGATCTCGCCCATCGAGTCGGTTTCGATGCGGGTTTTTGGTTTACTGGATTCTTGAGACATTAGGTTTTGTTTTTTTGAGCCAAGCCACAGATTACGCAGATTTCACAGATGGAAAAGAAAGAGCTGAAGTTCAACGCGGGTCGCATGAGACGCTGAAATGCACCGAGGTCTTTGATTGCGCCGGATCATATCTCTGCCGAGTTTCTAATCTGCGAAATCTGTGGATGAACTGATCTGTACATCACGGAAGTCAACTCTTAGTCCACTCAAATAATAACATTTCGGCGCGAGACCGAGTTCATGCTTCAAGGCTTCACTGGTTTCTTCACTGGCGGCACGGCTTTGGGAATGTCGCCGTCATCCACCAGATTCAGTTGCTGACTGTTTTCCTGTCCGTTTAATTTCGGAGGGCCGCCACGCAAGCCGGGTGGAAGTTTCGGCGCGGAAATTTTCACCGTCGCGAGGGCTTCGGTGCGCCGCAGGATCGCGCCGCCGCGTCCCGCGACCCAGGTGTTCGAGCCGCCACGATAAGCGACCGCGAACAGCGGCGAACTTGTAATCGTCGGCTGCACTTCCCAGGTTAATCCACCGTCCCGGGAAGCCAGCACGCAGCCCTGATCGCCGGCAATCAAGATGTCATCGCGTGAGGCAACTGAAATCGCAAACAGGTTTGTCTTCACACTGCTCTCTTGATCTTTCCAGGTCTTGCCGCCGTCTTCAGTGCGCAGAATGATCCCTTTCTCGCCGACCGCATAGCCGCGCGTTTGGTCCGCGAACGCCACGGCGTACAGCCACTCTCTCAAATTATGGGAAACGTCTTTCCACGTTTCACCGCCATCTTCAGTGCGCAGGATTGTGCCGCCGGAACCGACCGCGACGCCGTGCTTTTCGTCCACGAAGCGCACGTCTTCGAGCCAGGCTTTCGTCACCGCAGGAACCTGACGCCAGACTTTGCCGCCGTCTTCCGTTTTCAGGATGTTGCCGCGCGCACCGACGACCCAACCCCGCATGGCCGAAACAAAACACACGCCCAGCAATTCCTGTTGCGTATCGGTGGCTTGTGGCGCCCAGACGGTCCCCCCGTTTTCAGTATGCAGAATCGTTCCCTGTTCGCCGACGGCCCAACCGTTGTTTTCATCGATGAAAGTGATCGCGTCCAGACGCACGTTCGTGCCGGAGGGCCGGACCGTCCAGAGCTTGCCGCCTGAGTTGGTCGCCAGAATTTTTCCGTGCCCGCCGACCGCCCAGCCGCGCGAATTATCCAGAAAGAAAATGTCGGCCAGATCGTCGCGCCCGCCTTCGGTCAGACGCTGCCAGCCCAGGCCACCATCATCGCTCCGCAGCACCAGGCCGTCGTTGCCCGCGGTCCAGCCCGTGTTCTCGTCAGCAAAGTAAACGGTCACCAGCCGCGGATTGGTCCTGACGCTGGCGGGCAACCAAAGCTTGCCGCCGGTCGCTGTGCTTAGCACCAGGCCATTGTCACCGGAGATCCACCCATGCTGCTCGTCTGAAAAAAAGACTGAGAACAAATCGTTGGTCATCAGAACGTCGACGGGTTCCCAGGTCAAGCCGGCGTCGTTGCTCAAGATCACACGTCCGCCATAGCCTACGGCCAGGGCCCGTTTGGGCGTGATGAAAGTTGCGCTCGTAAACGGAAGCGAGCCCAGCCGCACAGCTTCTTTCCAATGGCGCCCGCCATCAATTGTTCGCAGCACGGTGCCGCGATCGCCGGTGGCCAATCCGGTGTTCTTGTTGGCAAACGAAACTGTGTAAAGGTGAACGCGGGTCGGACTTTTTTGCGCGGTCCAGGTCAAACCGCCATCAGTCGTCGTGATGATGCAACCGTAAGTACCCACGGCCCAACCATGAGATGGACTGTCGGTGGCAAACGTAATCGAGTAGAGATGATCTTTGGTCGGCGTGTGGATCTCGGTCCATTTCTCGCCGCCGTTTTTCGTAATCACTACGGTGCCACGCGCGCCGACAACTACGGCGCGCTTCGGATCCTGCACGTAGATTCCGTTGAGACTCGCGACCAGTCGCGCACGCTGGCTCTCCCACTGAAAGCCGCCGTCCGCGGAGTAAAGAATCACTCCGTCTGAGCCCACCGCCCAACCGTGGAGCTTGTCGCCGGCGAAACGAATGGCGTTGATGGCGTTACCCTGCGGCCGAGGGTTCTGCCATTCCCAGCCGCGGTCGGTCCTTTGGGCGAGGGTAGTAGCGGCCGGCGAAGTGACGATGAAGAGAATTGAAATCAACAGACTGAAACGCAGCGAAGTTCCTGGCAAAGAGCGCAAAGGAGTACCGCTTCGCGTTCCTTTGTGGGTACCCTTTGCGTTGAGGCTCATCGATTTGTCTTCAGTCAACGAATTTTCGTCACGTTGGCCTTCCGCCTTCGTCGCGAGACGGAGAAAGAGCGGCCTACGGTAACGAACTGGTTTTGACGACTGTGATAACACGTGTTCTCGATGAAATGAATGGCTGTCTGGGTTTGCCGGTAGCGAGGATTATAGATTCCTACGAATGGGAAAGCGAGCGCGAGGCGAGACCAGAACGAGTCCGCCGATTACGCGGATTTCACAGATTAGACAAACTTAGAAAAAGAGCATGGCAAAGCAGGCGGTTTACTGAAAGGTCCCTAATCTGATTATCTTGATAGTAATCGGTGAAATCTGCGTAATCTACGGATTAGGCCGGCCTTAAAACAATTCCGGCCCGTCTTCAACTCCGTCTTCAGGCTCGGTCACACCCACCCTATCCACCGCGTCCTGCAGGACGCTGGGCTCAACATGACCCAGCGCGGCGATTTTGCGTGCGGCGCGATCGGCGGCTTCCTGGATCAAGTGGCCGGCATGACCCTGCTCCCAATTCCATTCGACTTGATGACGGGCCGCCGCATTGTCCAGGCGCTTCCACCATTCGTGATTTGTCTTGCGACGAAAACGGCCACACATTGTCTCGACGACATAGCGCGAGTCGGTGTACAGACGCACGGCACAGGGTTCGGTTAAGGCTTCGAGGCCGAGAGCGGCGGCGGCAATCTCGGCCTGCTGATTGGTTGCTTTACCCAGATAGGTTCCGAACGCGCGCCACAGTCCGCGGAAACCGAGCATCGCTACCGCCGCCGCGCGCGTTTCCTCGCGGCCATTGCCGAGGCTCGAGCCGTCGCAAAAGATGGTGACGGATTTCGCGGGTCTGCGGTTGGGATTGATATCGCTCACAGGCTCAGTCTAAAGAACGGCGACGGTCAGTTTCGTATCCGCATTCTTCCACGCCTTTTCGAACTCTTTTTGAATTACCGCGGCCTCCGAAGTTTTCTTTTGCGCCTTCAGACTCTCCATCAATCCAAAAAGCGATCGGCCGCTGTGTTTATTTCTTTCCAGATCGGCGCGAAACAATCCTGACGCATCGACGTAGTTTCCGATGCGCAGCAAGAAACCGCCGAGCGATTCGCGCACCGGATGAAACCATTGCGGTGGTTCGTCATAAGCCAGAGAGTCTTCGTCTTTGATTCCTTTGAAGAAGTTGTCCAGAGCTTTCTGGTAGTCATGCTTTGCTTCGGCAATTCGTGCGGCAAGCACATCTTCAGCGATTGTGAGAATCTTGCCGGTCGGATTCAAGGATGACATCGAATCGGGAGGAACGGTCTTTTCAGCTCTTAGGAATGCCCGTTGTTCAGCTTCCGCGTTGGCGATATCGCCGCGCGCAGCAAACGCCACCCCGCGCGCAAAATGCCAAACGGCGATGGTTGACGGCAGCGAAGCATCGGGCTGAGGCTGCTTCATGATTTCGTCCCATTTATGAAAGCGTTCCCACATCAGGATGGACTTCGCCAAAATTGGTTCGACCGTCGGCATGTCTTTGACCATCGGCCTGGTGAAGTCAACCAACTTGATCGACGCATCGAGCGCATCGCGGTAACGACCCAACATGCTGTTGGCTACCGCCAGGAAGTCGAGATTATGCGCATAGTACATCGAGTAGGTACCCTGCACGCCGGTTGCTTTGAAATAAGCCTCATCCGCGGTGGCGGCTTCGGCATTGCTGCGCGCCGCCGCCGGGTAATCTCCAACCCGTTCATAGATATGCGCGGGCATGTGCACGAGGTGACCGGCCATCGGCATCAATTGCGGCAGCTTGGGCGCATAAGCCAGTGCGCGCTCGGGATGCGGCGAAGCTTCGACCGCGTGAATGTAATAGTGAATCGCGCCGGCGTGATTTGGATTGCGCCGGAGAACTGATTCGAGCACGGTGATGATTTCTTCCGTTCCTTCAGCCGGCTTGCCGTCAGCGCTCCAAAGCTGCCACGGGCGCAGGTCCATCGCACTTTCAGCGTAAAGCACGGCCGCATCCAAATCGTCCGGATACTTCTTTACCAGCTCGCCCATCGCGTTCTTGTAATCGACGGCGAGCTTTTTCAGATCGGCTTTGGGATCGATCGAGTAACGTTTGCCGAGTGCTTCAATGTAGGCGCGCTCAATCTCAGGTTTGTTCTTCGCCAGCGCGAGCGCCTTCTGCGCCGCGTCAGTCGCGGCCTGTTCACGCGCCAGGTCGACGTCCATATTAATGTTCGGACCCAGAGCGAGCGCCACTCCCCACCAGGCCATGGCCATCTGCGGATCGAGTTCAGCAGCGCGCTTGAATGAACGCACTGCTTCATCGTGGTTGAAAGCAAATACTAACGAGAGGCCTTGATCGAAAAAGCGCTGCGCTTCGGGTTTGGTCGTGGCAACCGGATGATGCAGCGAGCCCAGGCCGGACATCAACGTCGCCGGCTTTTCCGCCAGGCCCATCTTCATGTCTGATTGCTGCGCGGAGATTGTGCTAGTTCCAAGCAGTAACAGAGCAATGATTAAGCAGTTCTTCATGCTAAACTCCAAAGTCAACAACCTCTTTGGCCACTTAGTGAGCCAGAGTCTCCAGGCACGCTGGAGTATGAATCGCTTTCGCAACCCGTCTATTGTTGTTGACGAATTTTCTCACGTCAACTCTCGCGTAGTATTGAAGCCGGCTTAGAGTTTTCAACGGAGGTATCCCATGTATCGTCGCCAGGTCGTTCGCCGCGGAGCGCTCTTATCTATGATCCTGCTGAGCATCATTGCCCAGCAAGTCTCAACTACTCATATCAGCCGGGCCACGAACCGATCGACCCAACGTCCTTTCAGGATGCTGGTCCTCGGCGATTCAGTAATGTGGGGTCAGGGCCTGGCGGACGAGCACAAATTCTCTTACCTGGTTCGCCAATGGATCTGCGAACAACGAAATAGTGGAAATTGCCGGGATAAGGACGATGTGCAAATCCACGTTGAAGCTCACTCTGGCGCGGTGATCGCTAAACCCGAAAAGGATAATCAGAAGAAGGAAGAAGATCGATTTACTCGGACGAATTCCCCAATCAGATATCCGGGTGAAGTCAACAACGTATACCCGACCGTCTGGGGCCAGGTCGACCTCGCGCATCGCTACTATTTGGACAACTCAATTCCACCCGAGGAGGTCGATCTGATCCTGGTTAATGGCGGGATCAACGATATGGGCGCCCCCAGTCTACTTGCGCCCAAGGTTCTGGGGTTCCTCGCCGGCAACATCAACGACTTTGCCAGGAAGTATTGCGAAGATGACATGAAACTCCTGCTCGAAAAGGTAGCGAACAACTTTCCCAACGCCCGGATCGTTGTGCCCGGTTATTTCCCGCTCGTTTCCCTCAACACCCCGGAGAACTTACTGATGGAGACGATAGGATATTTGTTTCTAGGTAAGAAAGAGAAAGCGAATAATGCGGAAGCGATTGAGGAAGAATCAGCCAATCCCCCGAATGAAGTTGCCGCTTCGCACAAACCGAGCAAATCTCTTGTGCACATGGCAAACCGATCAAGGGATTGGACGGTCGCTTCAAACGCGGCCCTGGCAACGGCCGTCAAGAGCTTCAACAGCAGTCGTGCTGGATTGCCAGTGACTGGAAATAATTCCCCTGCGCCACCTCCAGACGCATCCGCGCGGGCCCTGTTCGTGCCCGTCCTGTTCTCTGACGAAAATGCTTATGCGGCAAAGAGCGCCCTCCTCTGGAAATTAATCCGCAAGGGTCCCGACGTCGTGTTGGAGTGTGCCGAGACGAACCCCCTCAAGAATCTAATAGCGAATGACGAGCTGCAAACCAAACGCGGGTGCATGTGTGAGCAGGCCGGCAAAAGAAACGATGTGATCTGTATGCGGGCGGGCGCCTTTCACCCTAACGTGCAGGGCGCAGAGCTATATTTCAGATCCATCACCAAAGAGCTGGAGAGAATCTTTCCCTTTACCGGGTGGGCGTCCAAATGATGATCGGGGTTGGCGCGTGTACTTAACCAAGAGCTATTCATTCACCTTCAACACCGCCAGAAACGCTTCCTGGGGAATCTCCACGCGACCGACTTTCTTCATGCGCTTCTTGCCTTCCTTCTGTTTCTCGAGCAGCTTGCGTTTGCGCGTGATGTCGCCGCCGTAACACTTCGCGATCACGTTCTTGCCCATCGCTTTCACGGTTTCGCGCGCAATTATTTTCGCGCCGATGGCCGCCTGAATAGGAACCTCAAACATCTGGCGCGGGATCAGCTCTTTCATTTTTGTCGCCAGGGCCCGGCCCTTCGCCGCCGCCGTGTCGCGATGCAGAACGAGGGACAGCGCATCGACCGGTTCTCCGGCCACCAGCACATCGAGCTTGACCAGATCGCTTTCCCAATAGCCGGCGAGGTGATAATCGAGCGAAGCGTATCCGCGCGAAGTTGATTTCAAGCGATCATAAAAATCAAGGACGATCTCGTTCAGCGGCAGTTCATAGGTCAGCATCACGCGGTTCGACGTGATGTACTCAAAGCCCTTCTGCACGCCGCGCTTTTCTTCCAGCAACGCCAGGATTCCGCCCAGGTGTGCTTCCGGAGTAAGGATCGTCGCCCGGATTGCCGGCTCTTCAATCTTCTTTATGCGACCCGGATCCGGCATCTTCGCCGGCGAGTCGATTTCCGTGACCTTGCCGTCGGTCGTGGTGACGACATAGCGCACGCCTGGCGCCGTGGTGATCAGATCAAGATTGAACTCGCGTTCCAAACGTTCCTGCACGATTTCCATGTGCAGCAGACCGAGAAAGCCACAGCGAAACCCGAACCCAAGCGCGGTGGACGACTCAGGTTCATAGAAGAACGAGGCGTCATTAAGACGCAGCTTGTCCATCGCATCACGCAGCTCTTCATACTGGTTTGTATCGATTGGATAGAGCCCCGCGAAAACCATCGGCTTGATTTCCTGATAGCCGGGAAAAGGCTCCTTCGTCGGGCGGGCCGCTTCAGTGACGGTGTCGCCTATTTGCACGTCGGCGACTGTTTTTATTGAAGCCGTCAGGAATCCAACTTCGCCCACGCCCAGTTCATCAATGGACGTCGGGCTGGGGCGATTCACACCCAGTGTTTCCACCTGGTAATCGCGCTCGGCGTTGAAAAAGCGAATCTTCATTCCCGGCCGAATAGAGCCGTCGATGACGCGAAACAAGACGATCACGCCGCGATAAGAGTCGTACCAGGAGTCAAAGATCAGGGCCTTGAGCGGCGCTTTTGGGTCGCCCTTTGGCGGCGGCACGTCGCGCACGATCGCTTCCAACACTTCGGCTACGCCCACGCCTGTCTTCGCGCTGGTGAAAATGGCGTTGTGAGTTTCCAGGCCGATGAAGTGCTCGATCTCTTCGATCGCTCTCTCTGGTTCAGCGCCGGGGAGATCGATTTTATTGATTACCGGAATCAGCTCGAGATTGTTTTCGATTGCCAGATAAGTATTGGCCAACGTTTGCGCTTCGACACCTTGCGAAGCATCAACGATGAGCAGGGCGCCTTCGCAGGCCGAGAGCGAACGCGAAACTTCGTACGAGAAATCGACGTGTCCCGGCGTGTCGATCAAGTTCAAGATGTACTGCTGACCATCCGGCGCTTTGTAGTCCAGCCTCACGGCGTGCGCCTTGATTGTGATCCCGCGCTCGCGCTCGAGATCCATATCGTCAAGCACTTGCGCTTCCATGTCGCGCCCGGTCACCGCGCCGGTCAACTCAAGCAGGCGGTCGGCGAGCGTGGACTTGCCATGATCGATGTGCGCGATGATCGAGAAGTTACGAATGCGGGATGGGTCCATTGGCGATTGTCAGTTGTTAGTAACGTTCAAAATAACAAAATGCGCGCTCATCCGCACGTGGGCATGGCTCTTCAGCCTGCGAAGCAGGCGCCGGCAGAGAGCCTGGGATGGAGCGAAGGATCGGAGGAGCATAAGAACCGAGCCCGCGAAACGGGCGACAGCACAGATCTCGGCGAAGGGCGCGCTATTTCAAACACCGACATGAGAGAAAAACAACGACGCCATCGGAATAATGGAGCGGCTGCCGCCCGTTTACACGGGCTTGGGTTGACCTTCACTGCTTTCCCGGGGCTTGCGGCCCCAGGGCGGGGTCCCCAGCCGAGCATCTCGGCTGGGGTGCTAGACTTTATGCGGGCGCCTGCTTCGCCGGCTCACGGTGTCGCGCAGCATAGAAAGAGCTCTCTCGCTTTGCTCACTCCCGGCTTTTGGAATATATTCGTCAACTTCTTAAAACAAGAAAGAAAGGCACTCAGCTTAATGCAAACCATACCTATCACGGTCGCTTACGGCGACGGCATCGGCCCTGAAATAATGGAGGCGACGCTTCACATATTGAAAGAAGCGGGCGCGAAACTTCAGATCGAAAAGATCGATATTGGCGAAAAGCTTTTTCTGGCGGGGAACTCTTCCGGGATCGATCCCAGTGCGTGGGATTCACTTCACGACACCAAGGTCTTTCTTAAGGCGCCCATCACCACGCCCCAGGGCGGCGGTTACAAGAGCCTGAACGTGACGGTGCGCAAGACACTCGGACTTTACGCGAACGTGCGGCCCTGCGTTTCGTATCATCCGTTTATTGAGACGAAGCACCCCAACATGGACATTGTGATCGTGCGCGAAAATGAAGAGGACCTTTACGCCGGCATCGAGTATCGCCAGACGGACCAGGTGATGGAGTGTTTGAAGTTGATATCGCGACCCGGCTCGGAAAAAATTGTCCGCTACGCTTTCGAATACGCCCGCCATCATAACCGCAAGAAAGTTACCTGCTTTACCAAAGACAACATCATGAAACTGACCGACGGTCTGTTTCACAAAGTCTTCAACGAGCTCGCGGCTGAATATCCCGACATTGAAAACGAGCATTGGATCGTGGACATCGGCGCGGCGAAGATGGCGGACACCCCAAACGTTTTTGACGTGATCGTAATGCCAAATCTTTACGGCGACATTTTGTCGGATGTGGCCGCCCAGATTGCCGGTTCGGTTGGTCTCGCCGGCTCGGCGAACATCGGCGAGAACGTCGCTATGTTCGAAGCCATCCACGGATCGGCGCCGCGGCGGGCGGGGCAAAACCTGGCCAACCCATCCGGGTTGCTGTTGGGCGCGGTGATGATGCTGGTGCACATCGGCCAGACGGGCACTGCCGAGAAGGTCCACAACGCCTGGCTGCGGACGATTGAAGATGGAGTTCATACCTACGATATCTACGACGAAGGCAGCAGCCAACAAAAAGTAGGGACTAAAGAATTCGCGCAGGCGGTTGTCGATCGGCTCGGCAAGAAGCCGAAGACTCTGCGAGCCGTTACTTACAAGCAGGCGGACGTAGAGCAGGTTTATAGCGAGACGATCGTGAAAGAGCGATCCGATACCAGAAAAGAGTTGGTGGGTATCGATGTGTATCTCGACTGGTTGAAAGGCTCGCCCGACAATCTGGGTGACGCGCTCAAAAAAATTACCCCCGACAATCTGCAACTCGGGATGATCAGTAACCGTGGGGTCAAGGTTTGGCCCGGTGGCAAATCCGAGACGTTCTGCTCGGATCACTGGCGCTGCCGGTTTATGGCCAAAGAAAAAGGCGCCACCATCACCCATCAAGAGGTCGTTGATCTGCTCGGCCGCATTGCCGGCGCCGGCTTCGATTTCGTTCAAACTGAAAGCCTCTGCAATTTTGACGGCGAGCGCGGGTATTCGCTGGATCAGGGTGAGTAAGAATTGCGGATAGCGAAATTCGAATTGCGAATTTGTTAAATCCAAACCGCGGATCCGAGGCACGACAAATGGTGAAAAGGCGACGGTCTGAAAATCCGAAATCCGAAATCCGCAATTCGAAATCGCTGGTGGCCGTCATCATGGGCAGTAAGTCGGACTGGGAGACGATGCGGGTGACGTCCGAGACACTTGATCGTTTTGGCGTCGCGCACGAATGTCGGGTCATGTCCGCTCATCGCACGCCGACGCTTGCGTCCGAATTCGCCGGCACCGCCGAATCTCGCGGCCTGGAGGTAATCATCGCCGCCGCCGGCGGCGCGGCGCATCTGGCCGGAGTCATCGCCGCGCATACCGTGTTGCCGGTGTTGGGCGTGCCGATGAAAAGCGACGCGCTTAACGGACTGGATTCACTGCTCTCCACGGTGCAGATGCCGGCAGGTATTCCGGTCGGAACGTTGGCGATTGGAAAAGCGGGCGCGACCAACGCGGCGCTGTTCGCGGTGGCAATTCTGGCTAACAGCAGACCGGCGTTAAGAGAAAAGCTGCACGAGTTCCGTGCCGAGCAGGAAAAGAAGATTCGCGAAGTGACGTTGGATTGATGAAGTGGCACGCGCATCCCGCGCGTGAATCAAACGGGCGCGACGCCCGTCCCACCAAAATCCCGCGCCAGCAGCGCCGCTCCGATGGCCACTCCATCCGCTCCCAGTTCAGCCGCGACAATCGTAGTGGCTTCAAAGCAGGGTTGGAACGAGCGCTTTTGCGCTTCTTCGATTATTGGTTTGAGGATCAGATCGCCGGCTTCCATGATCGCGCCACCCAGAATGATCCGCTCGATGCTCAAAAGGTTGATCATGCTGGCCACGGCCGTGCCGATCGATTTACCGGTGCGCTCGAGCATCATCACCGAAAAGTCATCGCCGTTGTTCGCTTCGCGGGCCACATCGGCGGCGGTAAAGCTTTCTTCCAGCAACAGCTTCGACAGCGATGAGGTTGAGTCTCGATCCAGACGCTCGCGCGCCCGACGTACAATGTTCGGCCCCGAAGCCACGGTTTCCAGGCAGCCGGTATTTCCGCACTCACATTCAGCGCCCTCGGTGTTGATGGTGATGTGACCGATTTCTCCGGCGCAACCGGAAGCGCCGATCCAGAGTTTCCCGTCCAGAATGATCGCGCCGCCAATGGCTTCGCCGATACCGATGTAAAAAATATCGCGCGCATCGCGGCCCGCACCTGACTTGTATTCGCCGTAAGCAGCGGCGTTGGCATCGTTCTCGAGTTCAAACCGCAGGCCCGTTGCTTTCATCAACTCAGAGTGGATGTCGTCTCGGGCGGCGGAAGGCAGCCCGGTTGAGATCAGCACGCGGTCGGTTTCGCGATTTACCAATCCGGGAATTCCCAACCCGACAGACTTGATTGGCCCGGCTTCGCGCAGGCCAGTCACCAGGTTGGCAATTTCGCCGATCAGATTTTCTGGTTGGTAGGTTGCTTCACGCCGCGCGATCACATCACCGGCAGCGGAAATCACGACGCCACGCATCGTCGTTTGAGCAACTTCAATCCCGGCATAGTTGGTTTCCGAAGTTTCCGGCATGAGCGAGAGCCTTTCACATGAGCTTCGCAGATCAAGGGCAGGGATTTCCTGGTCATCTTATTAAAGGGCTGAGGGGCTGTCAAACCGCGCGTTGTGCGTGTAGAATGCCGTCGCATTGAGCCCATGCCGGACACACCTGACAATTCGCAGGCGACCGCGCTGCAACTTCGCCGGATTTTGTTGCCGACTGACTTCAGCGGTTGCGCGAACTATGCGCTCCCCTATGCGGCCGCGATTGCCCGCGCGACCGGGGCCGCAATCATCTGTGTGCACGTGGTTGAGCCGCTCGCGCCGGCGGTGGGATATTCGGGCTTGCCCGAGCCAATGCCGATCGCGGACATTAGTGAGCAGTTGGAAGACTCAGCCGAGCGCGAGTTGCCACAACTCGCCCGGTGCGAAGACTTCAGTGGCCTCGATGTCGAAGAGGTTATCGTGCATGGAGATGCTGCCGCCGAGATTGTGCGCGTGGCCGGCGAACGCGAAGTCGATCTGATTGTAGTGTCGTCGCACGGTCGCACGGGCCTGGGCCGAATTATCTTTGGTTCGACCGCAGAGGCGGTTGTGCGCCATGCCAGTTGCCCCGTCCTGGTCGTAAAACCTCCACCACAGGAAGAGGAGTCGGATTAGTGAGCAGTAAGCAGTGAACAGTGGGCCCGCGCCGGCGCTGCGTGCCTTTTACTGCGACTGCTTACTGCTCACCGCTTACTGCTCACTGATATGAATAGCCTCCAGTTTTTGTCTCGTTTGATCGAACTGTACGGTCCCTACGCCGTTTTCGTCCTGTCTATGATCGAGGGCGACATCACGCTCCTACTGGCGGGGGTGCTGGCCCACAACGACTTTTTCGGCAGTTACAGCTTCGCGCGCGTCCTGCTGTGGGGCACGCTGGGCGGGTTCGCGAGTGACAACGTCGCCTTTGCGGCCGGTCGCGCCTTCAACAAGACAGTTCGCAACTTTCGCTTCTATCGGAGCGCGCAGGGTCGTATGGAGCGGTTGACCAGGCACTTTGGCACGCTCTCAATTTTTGTCTCGAAATACATCTATGGTTTGCGTTGGGCCTCATGCACTTTCTACGGCGTCGCTCGGATGAGTTACGTGCGTTTTCTCCCGCTCTCGCTGGCGAGTTGTTTTTTGTGGGTTTTCATTCTCAGCGGCGTCGGCTATTTTTTCAGCAGCGCCGTGATGGGGTTGATTGGCGACTTTCGTCATGTGGGCAAGGTGCTCCTGGTGATCGTAGTAGCCGGAGTGCTTGGGTTCTATCTAATTAAGCGACTTTGGCTTTCGAAGAAAGTTGAAGAGGCCCAGCCTGAACGGCTACAGGAAATCGAGCACGCGGCGATCGAAGGCATCAAGGAATTGTCGGGAGAGATCCAGGAAAAAATTCATTTGAAATCAAAGCGGCGACGAGAAAACTCGCACTCGTCCAAACGACGCGATTGAAAAGTAAACAGTCGCCAAATAAAAGAACCAGGAATAATAAAGTGATCATTGAATCTTCTGCCCCAACCCGCGCCGATCTTGCCGGCGGTACCATCGACATCTGGCCGCTTTATTTGTTTCATCCGGGCGCCATGACCGTTAACTTTGCGCTGTCTTTGCGGGCCCACGTGCGCATTGAAACGCGCGCCGACGACCGCCTGATTCTGGAATCACGCGACCGCGGGATCCGTTTTGAAACGACTGTCGATCGCATAGATGAGTTGGCGCGCGATGAGCAACTCGAACTCGTCTCGAAGATGGTCCACTTCTTCCGGCCCGAAACGGGCTTTCATCTCATCGCGCACAGCGAAGCCCCTGCCGGCGCGGGCATCGCCGGATCGTCGGCCCTGGCAATCGCTTTGATCGGGGGACTGAATAGCCTGGTGGGGAATCGTTACGATCGCGATCAGTTCATCGAGATCGCCGCGAACGTGGAAACCACTGTCATAAAAGTCCCGGCCGGATTTCAGGATTACTATCCGGCGTTTTACGGCTCGACTTCCTGTGTACATCTTCGTCTTGAGGGGGTCGAGCGTGAACATCTGGCGGTCGACGATGACGAAATTAAGCGCCGTTTCGTGATTTGTTACACCGGTGAACCGCGTCACTCGGGAATTAATAACTGGGAGATGTTCAAACGTCACATTGATGGCGATGCCGAGCAGTTTGCGATCTTTGAACGCATCCGTGACGCCGCGGTGCAGATGCGCGCCGCGCTGCTGCGAAACGACTGGCAGGCAGCAGCGGAAACGATGCGCGCCGCGTATCCAAACCGCAAGCGCCTGGCGCCCGCGATCACGACGCCGCAAATGGATCATCTGGTTGAGAGGGCCCTGGCTAACGGCGCCGAAGCCGCGAAGGTCTGCGGCGCTGGTGGCGGTGGCTGCATTGCGTTTCTTTGCGCTGAGGGCCGCAAGCCTGACGTTGAACGCGCTTTGGGGGAAGAAGGAGCGGAGATTTTGAAATGGGAAGTTGCTCACGAGGGGTTGAAGGTGAGCGAGAGCTAGATACCCAAGGCGAATTTCGTCAACCGATCAAAATCGTTTGTTCAATCAGTTAAAGATTTGGCCCAGCTACCCGATCCCTCTTCAACCGCGAAGCGGTTGTGACCTCCAGCCCAACGTTGCCGAAGGCTACGTTGGGTAACGAGGAATGATGATTTGGGCAACCCTGTAAGGGTTGCGTCACCACTCAGGAGATGCAACCAGAGTTGCAAACAACCTTCTTGCATCATGATGTAAACTCACCCTTCAAAAAAAAGGAGACTGCACTCCCATGCCGCAATCGCTCTCCGCTGTTTACATCCACCTCGTCTTTTCGACGAAAGAACGACGCCCATTTCTAAGAGATGGGACACTCCGCGAGTTGCTGCATTCTCAGATTGGCGGCATCTCGAAAGAGCTTGGCAGCGCACCGATTATCACTGGAGGAGTAGAAGATCATGTGCATCTCCTGGCCCGTTTTGGCCGCACGATCACACAAGCGGAATGGGTGAAGGAACTGAAGCGGGTATCAAATCTATGGCTGAAGGAGAATTACTCGATCCGCGATTTCGAGTGGCAGGGAGGTTATGCGGACTTTTCGGTCAGCGCATCGAATCTTGAACGAGTCAAGACGTACATTGCCAACCAGCATGAGCATCATCACAAGATGAATTTTCAAGATGAGTTGCGAACGTTGCTCCGGCGTCACAAAGTTGAGTGGGACGAACGCTATATCTGGGATTGACGCAACCGCGTTGCGGTTGATGGACCTTTGTTCGCCAAAAACCCAACGTAGCCGCTGCGCAGCAACGTTGGGCTGGAGGTCACAACCGCTTCGCGGTTGACGTCAGATGTCCAAATCGGAAAATTGAGTCTTCCTACACCCGGCGATATTAATTGGCGTGCTAACGAACTTCGTCGGGCTCGGTTTTTATTTACCCGCCCTCTTCCGACTTCTGCTTGGCCGCCGCGGCGAGTTTGGTTAGTCGCTCGATCTTTTGTTCGTGAGTCTCACCGGGAATTGGTCCCGTATCAACTACCCCAGCGTAAGTCGATCTTCTCATCAAGGTCCGATCGGGTTCATCACTCGAGGCGTGTGCGGCAGTGGGCACGGGCGCCGCGGCCGGCGCAACTTTGTCAGGCGCGAGGTCGGTTGGAGTCTCGGCTACCGGCGAAGCATTCGCGGCCGCCGCGCTCGGTGGAATTGCGGAAGTAGATCCGGCCTCGGCTTCCGTCGCCGTCCTGGGCGGGTCCGCAGTAGGCGACGAATCGGCAACGGTGACCGCCGCCGCGGGCTCGGCTCCGCCTTCCTCCGAGCGTTGCTTTGCTCCCGCGACGACTTTCTGCAAGCGCTCGATCTTTTGTTCCCTGGTTTCGCCCGCAACTGGTCCGGTATCGACTACACCAGCATAGGTTGATCTCTTAAACAGAGTCCGGTTGATTTCACCCGCAGGTTTTGGAGCAGCCGCCGCGGCCACCGTTTTGTCAGCAACCTCAGCCGTCTGGGGCGCGGCTGGAGCCGGCTTGGCAGCAAGGGCGGGTGGAGTCGCAACTGCTGGTGGCGTTGCAGCGGCAGGTGGTTTTGCGGCAGGCGCGGGTGCGGCGTGCCCATGACCACCACCGCCCTGTTCGACGATTACGTAAACGCCTTTTTCATTCTTCTCGATGACCGGAAGTGTGCCGCCGGCGGCTTGCAGCAAAGCAGAGAGTTCAGCTTCGACAAAGCGGCTCTGCTTTTCGGGATCGCGCACATGCCCGAGCGGTGGACCCATGTAGAGCGTGCCGCACAAGTGACACTTGGACAGCACGTCATCGCCACGCAGATGGACCTCGGAAAGTTCGCCGGCAGTCTTCAACTGCTTTAAGTGACCGTTGCAGAGTTTTTTCTTCTCGTTCCGCTCGTTGCAGACGGTTTGAGCGTTGGTGATGCGCTTTGGCACCGCCGGCGTTGTTGCCGATACAGTTTCCGGAGTGGTTGAATTAGCTGCTGCGATATTGGCTGACATGATTCGCTTTCGCGCGCCTGATGATTTGTCTCTTCCCCAAAGCTTTAAGAAAACGGAGTGTCCGAATATTAGCTATGAACGCAGACGCGGTCAAACTCTATGCACTGAGCGCGGAGCGCGAACCTTTTGAATCCGAACTTTTGAGCGCCTGGCGGCGCTGTGCGGACGGGACGTCCGCGCTCCCGGCATTACGCGCAAAGGATAAAAGCGTGCGTCATCGCCGCCCGTGATATTCTTGCCATCCTAATGCTTATTGAATTTCTCGGGACAATTTGGCGGCATTTGCCGGGCGTTGCGCGGCGTCGTCTGGTGCGCATGGGCCAGAGGCGTTTCACGGTTACCGCCGGCGCGATGATCTTTGACGAGGAGGGCCGGATCCTCCTGCTTGACCATGTTTTTCGTCCCGATAGCGGCTGGGGAATTCCGGGTGGTTTTCTAACTAAAGGCGAACAGCCAGAGGCGGCCCTGCGGCGCGAGTTGAAAGAGGAAGTTGGAATTGACCTTGAAGCTGTCGAGATGCTTTTAGCGCGCACGCTTCCAAAACCGCGGCAGATCGAAATCTACTTTCGTGCCAGGGCGATCGGACGGCCAGAGCCGTGCAGCTTTGAAATCAGGAGTGCCGGCTGGTTTTCGATCGACGATCTGCCGCCCGAACTTTCGCCAGATCAGCGTCGCCTGATCGAGTGCGCGCTGGCGCTCAGTGAAAACTCTAATCAATGATGTTATGCTACGCGCCGCAAACGCAATCAATAAATCATGAATCGCTGAGGAGAAGCTATGGCAGGAGCACCAGGCGTCCAACTAATTCCATCGCCCGAAGAAATAATGCAGATTCTGAAACGCACCGGAGCGTTTCGCGAAGGGCACTTTGTCTACCCTAACGGCAAGCACACCGCGCACTATTTCCAGATGCCGCTGGCGTTTCGTTACTACGATACGGCCCGCGTGTTGGCCGTTGCGCTTAGCCGCAAGTTTCGTGTCGACCGCGACATCGCCAGCCAGTTGCCGAAAGTCTCGATCATCAGTCCCAGTTCGGGTGGAATCCCGGTCGCGTTCGGCGTGCGCGACGCGCTGAGCGCGGAACAGATTTACTGGGCCGAGCAGGAGAACGGCAAGCGCATGTTTCGCCAATACGTGAACCAGGGCGACATCAATCCCTGCATCATCGTCGACGACATCATTCGCAGCGGCCACGCAATTGAAGAGACGGTCGGACTGGTGCGCAGCCTCGGCGCGCCGATCATCGGCTGTGGCGCGATTGTGCGTTTCACCTCGGCTCCTGATCAGCTTGAAGGCGTAGCGATCAAGTCACTGGTGGAGTTTGACGAGAAGTATTACGACTCGGCTGAGACCTGCGTCGAGTGCACGAAAGGCGCGCCGGAAGAACATGTGCGGTTCTGAAAGAGCTAGTCGGCAGACCGCAGGAAGCAGACAGCAGGAACAAAACGACAAGACAGGAAGCAGGAGGATCTATGCCAACCCCACAGGGCTTTAGAGATCTCAAGGTCTACCAGTTGGCTTATCGACTGGCAATGGAGGTCTTTCGTGAGTCAAAGTCCTTTCCCCGAGAAGAAAGATATTCGCTGACAGATCAGATTCGTCGAGCGTCAAGAAGTGTCGCTAGTAATATTGCCGAGGGTTATCGCAAGAAACGCTACCCCAAGATGTTCGTGAGCAAGATGGCTGACGCTGACGGTGAGGCGACGGAGACTCAAGTATGGCTGGATTTCGCCCGCGACTGCGGATACCTCGCCCAACAACGCCAAGGGGAATTAACGAGCGGCTATGAAGAAGTAGGCCGAATGCTGGGAAGCATGATTCTCAAGCCGGAGAGGTTCAGCGGTTGAACTGCTTCCTGCTGTCTGCCTCCTGCCGACTGCCTTCTGTTGTTGTTCTCTACATTTCGTGCCGATTAGTCAGCGCCTTGTCCATCGTTACTTCATCGACGTATTCCAGATCGCTGCCCACGGGCATTCCCATCGCCAGACGCGTAACCCTTAGACCCAGAGGCTTCAACAAACGGCTGATGTAGTTCGCCGTCGCTTCGCCTTCAGTGTTGGGGTTGGTGGCCAGAATTACTTCTTGCATTTCCACGCCTTCGTTGTTCTCCGGCTTCAAACGCGGCAGCAAATTCTCCAGCCGCAGATCACTCGGACGGATGCCGCGAATGGGCGAGAGGCTTCCATGCAAAACGTGATACAGACCTTTATAGCTGCGTGTCTTTTCAACAGCTACCAGGTCGTAGGGCTGCTCTACAATGCAGATCAGGGAATGATCGCGGGATGGCAGGGTGCAGAAGCGGCAGGGATTGACGTCGGTGAGATTATTACAGACTGAGCATTCGGTGATGCGCTGCTTCACTTCACGTAAAGCTTCGATGAAGCGCTCGACCTCGGCTGCGGGCGTGCGCAAAATGTGAAACGCAAGTCGCTGGGCAGACTTCTGCCCGATGCTGGGCAGGCGTTTGAATTCGTCGATTAGTTTTGTAACGGGCTCTGCGTAATCAAGCATTGCGATCTTTGTACTTTGAACTTGGAGCTTGGTGCTTTGTATTCTCCCCCCGAATGGGGTGTCTGTGCGATTCTGCCGCGCACGGTTCTTAAGAGATCAAAGTTCAAAGTACGAAGTACAAAGAACACAGCTCACTCAATCGGGTGGTTAGAACAAATTGCCAAGCCCGGGCGGCAGCATCGAACCCAACTTGCTTTTCATGGCTTCGTTCACCTTGCGGTTGCCTTCATTGATGGCGGCGACAATCATGTCCTGCAACATTTCGATATCATTGTCTTTGACGATTTCTGGATCGACCTTGAGCGAAATGATTTCGTGGTCGCCTTTCATCGTCACGTTGACTACTCCGCCTCCGGCTGAGGCCTCAACGCGCAGTTCTTCCATTTCGCGCGCCATCTTCTCTTGCATCTGCTGCGCCTGCTTCATCATTCCCTGAATGTTGAGCCCGCCAGGAAATTTCATTGTGCTAACCTCGCTTCTGGTTTGATAATAATCTTTGAACTGAGCGACGCGAGCATCGTAACTGTCATTGAAGATGAATGCAAAGCTGACCGGCGCCAGTGACTAGTGTCCCGATCTGGATTTCGTGTTTTCTTTCAGCTTAGCAAGAGCGATCCACGAAGACGCACGAAACCGCACGAATAGGAACTATTGCCGCTTCGTGTTGTTTCGTGGATCCGCTTCGCTTCTTTCCATGCGGCATGCTATAAGGCTGCTCGACGCCGATGAACACTGAACCCACCAGACAGACCGCGGCGACCGAGCGCTCGCTTTCCGCCGCCAGCAAACTCTATTACGATCTTCAGACGCCGGCCTCCCGGCCTGCGCCGCTCCTGATCGCGCTGCATGGCTATGGCGCCAGCAAGCGACAGATGATGCGCGAAGCGCAAGCTATCGCACCCGAAAGTTTCGCTCTGGCGTCTTTGCAGGGGCCGCACCAGCATTTGAAGGAACCGAAAGAGCCGGGCGGTCCTTTGCGATTTGGTTTTGGCTGGCTGACCAACTTTCGACCGGAAGATTCGGTGGCGATTCATCATCAGGCGCTGCTTGACCTGATTGATTCACTCACCGCCGAAGGCGTCGCGGATCCAAAGCGGATCTTTCTACTCGGCTTTTCACAGTCATGCGCGCTGAACTATCGCTTCGCCTTTACGCATTCAAATTTGCTGCGCGGGGTGATTGGCATTTGCGGTGGGGTGCCGGGCGATTGGGAGACCAGCGAAATTTACAAGCAAACCAACACGGCGGTTTTTCATCTGAGTGGTGAGCGCGATGAGTTCTATCCGCCGTCGCGGACCGCCAATTACGCTGCGCAGCTGCACGATCGAGCGACAGACATGGAATTCCGAAGTTATGACGCGGCGCATGAAATAGTTCAATCGATGCGAGACGATGCGCGCTCGTGGTTGGAACAAAGGATCCTTAGTTAGAGACCGCCCTTGTGCGGTTGCGGAACCTACCGGCCAACTCCGGCGTCTAAACGGACTATCAGCCCATGAAATCAACACCGACAACTCAAGTTCTGCTGGCGCTGGGGGTATTTCTTTCCGCAGCCTGCCAGCAACAGATTGCCCGGACGGCCAAACCGCTAAAGCCGCCGGAGCAACAGACGGAAACGCGCGACCTGCCCGCGAACAGTTCACCAAACCTCAAACTCGTGATCGACGGCGCCACGGATCAGGTCGGCAAGACGACCGGCTACGATCCTTCATATCAAAAGATCGATTATCCCAACGGCGACGTGCCGATCGAAACGGGCGTTTGTTCCGATGTGATCGTGCGGGCCTTTCGCAAAGCCGGGATCGATTTGCAGAAGGACCTTCACGAGGACCTGAAAGGCAACTTCGCGGCGTATCCAACGCGGTGGGGACTGAAGGGAGCCGACGCGAACATCGATCATCGCCGCGTGCCCAACCTGCAGACCTACTTCTCGCGCAAAGGAAAATCGCTATCGACCGGCGGTAGCAGCGAAACATTCTTGCCGGGAGACATCATAACGTGGGACCTCGGACTGGGAGGCACCGAACACATTGGCATGGTCGTCAACGTCTGGTACAAGCCCGAGCAGCGTTACCTGATCGTGCACAACATCGGCGCCGGCACACGCATGGAAGACGTGCTGTTCGCGTGGAAAATTACCGGGCACTATCGTTACTTCTGAAGTCTCGTCAGGGATGGAATATTAATAGGCCGGCGTGGTGATTGAAAAACTAGCGCCGTCGGGCGCGGCATGTTACAGTGCGGCGCCTGACGGCGGTTTTTGATCTGTGATCACTGCTACAAACATTCGGCTCCTAACGGAGCCATCCGGTTGCTGAGAAGAGTCTATGAAAGCCAGCCTTGTTAACCTCGTTAGCGTTGTCTTGTTCGCCAGTATTGCCACGTCGCTTGTCCGGGGTGGTGCGCAACCTGCATCAAAGCCTGACCCCAAAGCCGAAGCCGCCGTCCGCGCGGTGCTCGACACGCAGCGCGATGCCTGGAATCGCGGCGACCTCGAGGGCTACATGGACGGTTATGATCGTTCGCCGCGGACAGAGTTCGTGGGCGGCGACACGATTACTCGTGGCTGGCAGACGGTCCTGGATCGTTATAAGAAGAACTACAACTCGCGCGAGAAGATGGGCGTGCTTACTTTCTCAGAGGTCGAAATCACCATGCTGAGCAAAGACGCTGCCCTGGTGCTGGGTCGCTGGCATCTGAAACGCGCGCAGGACGACCCACACGGGACGTTTTCTCTGCTTTTCCGGAAGACGAAAGCAGGTTGGAGGATCGTGCACGACCACAGTTCGTCGGCGTGAACTGGGAGCGCGGGCGCCCTCGCCCGCACTGAGCGCGAAGCGCGAACCGGTTTGTATTCGGGCAAGGTCAACCAGCAAAAGTTTGACGCGAGCTGCGCCCGCGTTCCCAGTATCATGTCGCCACTGATTTTCAGAAATTGTCACACCGGCTATGTCTGAATCGCACGATAACGTTCCTTCAGATCTCGCCGCAATCGAACGCGACGTCGCACAGCACAGCGCTGTCTTCAAGAAGGAACTCGGCCTGTTCGATCTTGTGCTCACGCAAGTTGTTTTTGTTGTCGGTACGATCTGGGTGGGTACAGCGGCAAAGCTGGGCGCTGCGCAGAATGTCTTCTGGCTGCTGGCCATCGTTACTTTCTATCTGCCGCTGGCGGCGGCGGTAATTTTTCTCAACCGATTATTGCCGCTCGAAGGCGGTCTTTATCAATGGGCCAAGGCGGCTTTCGGCGATTTTGTCGCGTTCATGGTGGCGTGGAACCTTTGGGTCTTCGCCATTTCAATTCTGGCGGGCATCGGGTTGCTCGTGACTACCAATATCTCCTATGCGATTGGGCCACCGGCAGCCTGGATGAAAGAGAGCAAGTGGTTCATAACAGTTATCAGTTGCGTGCTGGTCGTGGGGATGGTGCTCGCAGCCACGCGCGGGCTCGGCTTGGGGAAGTGGGTGCACAATGCCGGCGGCATAATGCTGCTGATCACTTTCGCAGCACTGATCTTGCTTCCACTTCTTAGTCTTGCGCGGGGCGTGCCGGTCAACTATCACCCGTTCGCCATCGCCTGGCCCACCGCATCGGCCCTTAACCTAAACGTCTTCAGCAAGCTCGCCCTCGGTGCGCTGACAGGTTTTGAATACATTGCGATCCTGGCGGGCGAAACGCGCGCTCCGGCGCGCAACATTGGGCGCTCGGTAATAATTTCCGCGCCGATCATCGCCGTGATGTTCATCCTCGGCACCAGCTCGGTACTCGCGTTTGTTTCACCGGACAAGGTCGATCTGATCGCGCCAATTCCGCAGGTGCTCAGCTTGGGATTCGGCTCGTTCGGCTGGGTTAGCATCGTGATTAAGATAGCCATCATTGGGGTCGTCGTGAGATCGATCGCTCTGATGAGCATCTACTTCGCCGGTAATACGCGTCTGCCGCTGGTGGCCGGCTGGGATCATTTACTGCCCGCATGGTTCACGCGCCTGCATGACAAATACAAGACGCCGGTGAATTCGATCCTGTTTGTGGGCGCAGTGACTCTGGTGCTGGGCCTCGCCAGTTTGATCGGAGTGAATGAACAAGAGGCGTTTCAGTTGCTGGACAATGCGGGCGGTGTCTTCTATGCAGTAACCTACGTCGTCTTGTTCCTCATCCCGCTGTTTGGCCTGAAGGCTTTCGGCGTGCGCGTGCCCTGGTGGCTGAAGATTGCCTGCGCTTCCGGGGTGTTGGTTTCGCTGCTCTATATCGGCTTTACCATCGTCCCGATTATTAGTGTGGGCAGCCGTCTCTCGTTTGCATTGAAGATCATTAGTGTAGTCGTGATTGCCAACGCGATCGGCGTAGCGATCTTTGCCCTCGGCCGCGCGCGCGCGGATCGCGCCGCCGGCGCTGCAAATACCTAAATCAATCTCAATAAAGACTGGTTTTCATTTTCGCCCTGTGATAAGAGTCTGACCGACAATCAGTGCGAGTCACGCAATCACACTTCCGGAAGGAGACAACATGGGTAAGATAAACTTTGGTCGGGTGTTGCTCGGCGGTTTGGTGGCCGGCGTGATCCTGACCATCGGTGAGTATCTGATAAACGACGTGATACTCGCCAAACAGATGGCAGAGACTTATCGCCACTTCAACGTTCCGAAACCCGGAAACCACTTCATAATTGCTGCCACCGTAGTCACCATTCTGCTGGGAATTGTACTGGTCTGGCTCTATGCGCTAATTAGAAGTCGATTGGGTCCCGGCCCGAAGGCCGCAGTTGTCGCCGCCATCATCCTTTGGTTCGGCATCTACGTCTACGGTGGCGTCATCTACGGTATGCTGTTTCAGATTCCGATGAACTTAATGCTAATCGGATTTGCCTGGGGCTTCGTGGAGTATATCGTCGCTGCTCTTGCCGGCGGCGCGCTGTACAGCGAAAGTTAGTAACGCGCGCGTACGTGCCGCCACACCCTAAACTCCGTGCCTGAAACTCTCGCAGTCGTCAATTGTTCGCAACTGGTGACACTCGCCGGGGCCAGGCGGCCGCGTGCCGGCGGCGATCTGCGTCAGCTCTCGATCATTGAAGACGGCGCGATGCTGGTGCGCGGTGACCTGATCGAAGCCGTCGGCAGGCGACGCGAGATCGAGAGCCTTATCAAAGACGATTGCGAGATCGTCGACGCCGGGCGCCGCGTAGTGATGCCGGGATTTGTGGACGCGCACACGCATCCCGTGTTTGCCGGGATCCGCGCCAACGAATTCGAACAGCGTTCAAGCGGTGCCACCTATCGCGAGATCGCTGCTCGCGGTGGTGGCATCAGATCCACCGTGAGAGCCACGCGGACGGCGTCGTTGACTGATCTGGTCAAAGCCGGCAAGCGTTATGCGCAGTGGTTTCTGCGCTGTGGTACCACGACCATCGAAGCCAAGTCCGGCTATGGCTTAACGGTCGAAGATGAGTTAAAGATTCTTCGTGCGATCAAGCAACTGAACGCGGAAACGCCGCTCAGTTACGTTTCCACCTTTCTCGGCGCGCACGACATTCCCTCGGAATACAAATCGCGACGGGCCACTTACGTCAGTCTGGTTGTGAACGAGATGCTGCCGCGCGTCGCGCAGGAAAAGTTAGCTGAGTACTGTGATGTGTTCTGCGAAGAAGATGTATTCACCACCGAAGAATCATGGCAGATACTTTCGGCCGCGCGTTGTCATGGGCTGGGTTTGCGTGTGCATGCGGATCAGCTTTCGCTTTCCGGCGGCGCGAAGCTGGCGGCGGAACTGAATGCGGCCACCGCGGATCATCTGGAACACACCGATGCCGCGGGAATCCTGGCGTTAAAGACCGGGAAAGTTCAGCCGGTGCTCTTACCCGGTTCGGTTTACGCCCTCGGTTCGAGTCAATACTCGCCGGCGCGCCAGATGATCGACGCGGGTTTGGCCGTGGTCCTGGCCACTGACTTCAATCCCGGATCTTCGCCGACGCCTTCGATGCTGATGATCCTCTCGCTGGCTTGCACCCAGATGAAAATGACGCCCGCCGAGGCAGTAACCGCAGCGACAATCAATGCTGCCTACTCGCTCGGACGCGGTGATGTAATTGGCAGCCTGGAAAAAGGGAAGCGTGCCGATTTCGTGATTCACGATTGCGCAGACTATCGCGAGTTGGCTTACTTTTTTGGCATCGAGCATCCGCATCAAGTGTACTCTGGTGGACTGCTCGCTTTTTCGCGCAGCTCGTAGTGTCGGTTGCCCTCCCTTACGGTCGGGCTGCTGACACAAAATATTTATTGACGAGTTCGCAGTTTGCTTTTATTATCACCTCAACACTGGAAAGGAGGTGATCAAAAAGTATATGAGTTCTAATCACAGTGAGGTGGCTGAGACCTAGCCTCAGGATTGATAATCGCGATTGTTCGGATTGTCTTCCTGAGAAGTTCTCTGTGACACCTTCTTTCCGAAGCGGTCACAGCCACAGGTCAATCCCAACAGTTCACCGGAAAGCCGCTTGCGAACAGTCGCGAGCGGCTTTTCTTCCGTCAGCCGAGCAACAAGCAATCTTGCTCCTTGACTATCAACGCGCGGCCCGTTATAGACATGTAACACCGTCCGCAACTCACAACCCTCCCGGTTGCTGAAAAAGAACGGTTCAATGTCTGAGAAGTTACCCAATTCCCCTGTCTTCTACGATCCGCGCGGCCGGCGCTGGCGACGTGTACGTCGCACCTATCTGGCCCTGGGCATAGCAGTCACTGCGATCACCGCCATCTTCATCGCCAGCGTGCTGGCGAATCCTCTGCTGCCGCGGCTGAATCTGCGCCAGCTGCAGAATCTGCCGCAAACCTATCGCATCAAACCGCAACTACCCCCAATTCTGCCGAACCCTCGCGAAGCTAAAGCGAAAAAAGCACAAGAGGAATTGAAGAAGGCTTACGCGCAGACTAAGCAGGTGCCGGCACGGCGTTCAGAGTTGACGCCGATTGTGCCGCCGCCCGCGAACACGCCTCTGCCGGCGCCCGCCAGCTTTAATTCGAAGCAGCTGGCTATCGGTTTCTATATCAACTGGGACGAATCCAGCTACGCTTCGCTGCAACGAAATCTGGATCACCTCGATTGGGTCGTAGCCCAATGGTCGCATCTCGTGGATGCAAAGCCCGGCAGCAGCCCGATCGAAATCGAGTTGGACGCAAAGGCCCTGAACCTGATTCGCCAGCAGCGGCCTCAAACCTCGATCATTCCGATGGTGCAGAACCTCAACGATGAAAAATGGGAGGCAGACGTGCTGGCGCGGATGGTCGTCGACGAAGACTCGAGACAGAGGTTGGTGACAGCGCTGACCCAGTTCGTTGAGCAGAACAAGTTTGCCGGCATCTGCGTCGACTTTGAAGAGCCCACCAGGGAAACGCAGCCGAACCTGCTGCGTTTCATGCAGGAGCTACATGCTGCGTTTCAGTCTCGTGGTTGGGTGGTCGTACAAGCGGTTCCCTTCGACGATGCCGAGTGGAACTATCGCGAATACGCGGCCGCCACGGACTATTTGATGTTGATGGCTTATGACGAGCACTGGGCGGGGAAAATAGCGGGCTCGGTGGCGTCGCAAACTTGGTACGAAGGCACTCTGGCCACCCGGATGCGCGAGTTGACTCCGGCGAAGACGATCATCGCGCTGGGTAATTATGGTTACGACTGGACGGAAGGTGCTGATGCCAAGGAGGTCAGCTTCCAGGAAGCAGTGATATCCGCCAAAGACTCTGACGCTCAGATCGAATTCGACCCCGCCACTCGAAACCCGCACTACGAGTATGACGAAGAAGACAATTCGCACCACATAGTCTGGTTCCTCGACGGCGTTACTGCCTTCAACCAGATGCGGGCTGCGAGCGGTTACAACCCGGCCGGGTTCGCGCTGTGGCGGCTGGGCTCTGAGGACCCATCGATCTGGACAGTTTTCGGGACTGACCAGCCGAATCCTCCGCCCGACGCCCTCAAACGAATTCTCTATGGTTACGAGGTGGACTTTGAAGGCTCAGGTGAGTTACTGCGCGTCCAGGCCAGTCCGCATGACGGCGAGCGCGGGTTGAATATCGATCAGAAGTCGGGGTTCATAACTGCCGAGACCTATGACAATAATAAGATCCCGTCGTCGTATGTGATCGAACGCACCGGAGACCATCCGGGCATGATCGCTTTGACCTTTGACGATGGGCCCGATCCCGAATGGACGCCGGCGATTCTTGACATACTGAAACAGGAAAACGCGCCGGCAACATTCTTTGTGATTGGCAAGAACGGCCAGGCGCATCCCGATTTGCTGCGGCGCATCGTCAATGAAGGCCACGAACTTGGCAATCATACTTTCACGCATCCCAACCTCGGTGAAATTCCGGGACGAATTACCGATCTGGAACTGAACGCGACCCAGCGTCTGATCGAATCGGTCACCGGTCGCTCGACGGTCTTCTTTCGTCCTCCTTACTTTGGAGACGCCGAAGCTGACAAGCCGGAAGAGGTTGAGCCGGCAATTCGCGCCGAAAAGTTGGGCTACATAATAGTGGGTCTGCGAATCGATCCGGGCGACTGGAAGCCCAATGTAACGCCTGACGAGATTGTTCAGAAGACCATCGTCAAGGCCATGGATACCAATCCCGAGACCCGTGGCCAGGTCGTGCTGTTGCATGACTCAGGCGGTGACCGCCAGGCAACTATCGTCGCCCTGCCTCGAATTATTCATGAGCTGCGCGCGCGCGGATTCAAGTTCGTACTGGTTTCAGATCTCGGCGGCTGGACTCGCGATCAGGTAATGCCGCTGCTGCCCCCGAGTCTGAGCGTATATACCCGCACAGATGCCCTGGCTTTCTTATTCCTTTCGACCGGCGGCTGGCTGCTGCAGTGGGCCTTCATCATCGGCATCGTGTTGGGGTTGGGGAGGCTGAGCGTGATTGGCGCACTGGCATTTGCGCAATGGGTGCGTTCCCGCCGCCGCGAACGCGTGCACTCCGGTGAACAGTACGAGCCATTCGTCTCGATCATCGTGCCCGCCTACAACGAAGAGCGCGTCATTGAGGCGACTATTCGCAGCCTCCTGAATTCCAACTATGAAAACTTTGAGATCGTCGTCGTCGATGACGGCTCGCAGGATCGAACCAGCGAAGTTGTGCGCGAACATTTTGGCGACCAGCCTTTAGTCAGACTGTTCACTGAACCGAACGCCGGCAAGGCTGGCGCCCTCAATCTTGGCCTGCGACACGCCAAAGGCGATGTGATCGTTGCCCTGGATGCCGACACTCAGTTTCCCGGCGACACCATTCGGGTGCTGGCCCGCCGGTTTGTCGATCCGCAGATTGGCGCTGTAGCCGGTAATGCCAAGGTCGGCAACCGGATAAACATCGTGACGCGGTGGCAGGCGCTGGAATACATCACTTCTCAGAACATGGATCGCCGCGCGTTTGCGAGCCTGAACTGCATCACCGTAGTACCGGGATCGGTGGGCGCGTGGCGGCGAGAACTGATCGAACGCTGTGGAGGATTCAGCTCCGATACTCTCGCGGAAGACCAGGATCTCACGCTGCGCATACGCAAACTCGGTTACAAGATCGGTTACGAAGAAAGCGCGGTCGGCTGGACCGAAGCGCCGCACAGCTTGAGGATGCTGGCGCGCCAACGGTTCCGCTGGGCGTATGGCACTTTGCAGTGTCTGTGGAAGCATCGCGACACATTATTCCGTCCGCGCTACGGCGCCCTTGGGTTCGTCGCCATCCCAAACGTGTGGATCTTCCAAATTCTGTTTCCGCTGATCTCACCGGTGATGGATCTGATTCTAATCTACACCCTAATCTCGGCCCTGCTCGATCGCTTACAGCAGCCATCCGCCTACTCGTTCACTAACTTGCGGCAAGTACTTTTTTACTATGCGCTGTTTCTGGCCGTCGATTGGAGCGCGGCCTGCTTTGCGTTCGTGCTCGAACGCAAAGAGCGCTGGAGTTTGCTTTGGTGGTTGTTCCTCCAACGCTTCTGCTATCGCCAGGTGATGTACTACGTGATGGTCAAGTCAGTTACCACCGCCGTGCGCGGCGCCCTTGTTGGTTGGGGCAAGCTGGAGCGGAAAGCGACCGTCGAAGTACAGCCGTGAAATCCATCGTTCGCCATCTGGTTAGTCACATAGAGGGACAGGTGGTTAGTCACATAGAGGGACAGGTCGTCGTTATCGATGCATTTGTTTCCGACCTTCGTCGTATCATAAACAACCAACGCAACAGATGGGTTTTCTTTCTTGTGCTGATTGCCGTAGCAGCACTGTTTCGCATCGCTGTCGTGCACTGGCTCCCAAACGACGCGCCGGATGATGGACGCGTCTATTCGCAGATTGCCCGCAATGTACTTGAGCAGCATGTTTATTCTCACGAGACTGAAGCACCTTTCGATCCCTCGCTGATCCGGGTTCCCGGATATCCGCTTTTTCTTGCCGGCATCTATTCGGTTTTTGGACACACAAATAACGGCGCGGTGCGCATCGCCGAGGCGTTGACTGACACGGGAAGTTGCGCGCTGGTAGCGCTGCTCGCGTGGCTCTGGCAACCGGACGAAAGGAGAAAGTTTGCGACTGCGATCGCGGCGCTAGCTGTTGCGGCCGTAAATCCATTCACTACGATTTATGCGGCCACGATTCTCAGCGAAGTGCCGACGATGTTTCTGGCGCTGTCGACGTTTGTCGCCGCGACTATGGCTTTCCGCGCCGGCGATCTCAGACGCTCTTTGAAGTGGTGGAGCATCGCCGGCTTACTCGCTGGATTGGGAGCGATGTTTCGGCCTGACAGTGGGCTCTTTGCGGCGGTAATCGGTTTCGTTTTGTTGATAGCCGCAGCTCTTCGCTTCAGACAACGATGGCGCCGCTCTCTGCTATCGGCCGCCACGCTTTCTGTCGCTTTCATCCTCGTGTTGGCGCCGTGGACGATTCGCAACTGGCGCGTATTCCATGTATTTCAACCCCTGGCGCCGACCCACGCGAATATGCCGGACGAGTTTGTTCCGCTGGGTTATGTCCGTTGGCTGAAAACTTGGATCGACGATCAGCAATACATCGACCCCTTCTGGTGGGAAGTTGATATTCAGCCGATGTCGGCCGATGACCTGCCCGATAGTGCCTTCGATTCCGACGCTGAGCGCGATCGCGTCACCGAGCTGTTCGACCGATATAATCACCCATCGCCGGACCGCACTGCGAACCCCGAGGCAACGCCTACACCAGCGCAGGCAAGCGCTACGCCGGCAGCTTCGCCGACGCCAACACCTGCGAAGGGAAAACCATCGGTTGCGACTGCCACGCCAACCCCCAGCACACAATCACAAAACGACAATTCAAACACCGCCGACACGGAAGACGCCAGCGACGAAAATGATCAAAACAACGACAGCAGCGATCAAAGCGACGAGAAAGGCGACAGCGAAGCGGATCAGTCTGAACCATCAAA
This sequence comes from Blastocatellia bacterium, assembly GCA_003168335.1. GTDB lineage: Bacteria > Acidobacteriota > Blastocatellia > Pyrinomonadales > Pyrinomonadaceae > UBA11740. The sequence continues at coordinate 90,985 of PMSM01000007.1, forward strand.
CAAAGAAGCCGGCGGACCCGTTAAGATGACGCCGGAGATCGATGCTGCGTTTGGTCAAATCGCCAACGAACGCATCGCGCGGAATCCGCTGCGGTACTATTTATTATTGCCCGCCAAAAGAGCGCACATCCTCTGGTTCAATACTCACTCGGATTTTTATCCGTTTGAGGGCACCCTGCTTCCGTTGAGCGATTTGGATCACACGACGCATCAGCAGATCTGGCTCCCGCTGTTTGCAGCGTTGGTGGCGATCTACACGTTGCTGGGCCTGGCCGGGATAGCCTTCTTGTGGATGACGCAGGATTTTTACGCGCGCATCTGGGCCTCGCTCGTCGTGCTCATCATCGTTACCCGGCTCGCATTCTTTTCAACGATTGTGAGTCCCGAGCCACGCTACGTGGTGGTGCTGTTTCCTTTTCTGGCAGTGCTGGGCGGCATAGCCATTGCGCGATTACTGAAGCGCTCGGGGGCCGGCTGAGAGATTAAACCAGACTCTTGCGGCGAGAAGTCCTGAATCCAAAGCTGACGAATAATACTAAACCGGCAACAAACAGCGCTGAGACTAAAGCACCCACCGCGCGGTCGCGCGTGCGCCGAAAAGTTATTTCGATGTGATGAGAGCCGGCTGCTAAAGGCAGAAGAATTTGACCCGTCTTTGGCGCCGTCGCCGCGGCGACAGTGTTGCCGTCTATGCGAATGTCCCAGGCAGGATAATTGAAGAGCCTGAGCCCGAGCGTTACAGCATCCTCACTGGTGGCGTCAAACACTTTAGTCTCCGGAGACCACTGCTGAATACTCACGGCCCCGTCTTCCGGATCGAATTCGCCGACATCACCGTCTTCCGGATCGAATTCGCCGACCAGCGGACTTTCGTCATCCAACTCATCGATGTTTGCGTTAATTGGCTGAAAGCCTTCGATGCCTTCATAGCCCCGGCCTGCCCGCACGTCCTCAACTAACGCGGGCACATCTTCGTTGTCCCATCCCGTGTCTCCGGCGATCACGGCGCCGGTCGCCCACATTGCGCAGGCCAATGTTAACCACGCCCACCTGCGGGTTGGCGATCTCGCGGCGGCGACAAAGAATGCAAATATCAGGTTGAGCACCAACAGCCATCGCCAGGGAAATTGCAGGAACTTCAGCTCCGGCAGATGCCTCCACAAGAAAGCGCTCGGTGGCAGCATCAGGAAAACGGCGGCTACTGCGAGAGTGAGAAACAACCACCAGACGTGCGGCAAGTCGCGGCGGTGCTTGAAAGAAGCTGCAACGCCGAGCACCGTAAAAAGGATCACGCCCACTGCGAGCGTCGAAAGTTTCCAGTTGAAGTGAATAAAATCCGGATCGTTTATCCGCGTGAACAGGAAGTTGCGCTGGGGATCGTAGGTCGTGGCCACTGTCCTGGAGATTTGTACCCAACGTTGTTCCCACCAGGCGGGCACCAGATAAAATGCGGCCAGCCCAAATCCCGCAAACATTCCCAGACCGCCAAGCAGGAGTGGCCGTACGCTGCGGCCACGGACACACGCCGCAACAAGTATTAATGCGAGTGAGTAAGTGGCTATCACTCCGGCCGGCGCGTTTGATAACCAGATACCCGCGAAGGCAATAGCGAGGAGAGGCAAGCGCCGCCATTCACCGCGAATCAAGCCCAGCGCTCCCCAAAGCATGAGCGGGAAGAACGCACTGGCCAGCAGCTCAGCAAAATCGCTGCGGTAGTAAACGATCGCCAGGTGATAAGGATTTGCGGCAAAGAAGACCGCCGCGGCCACGGCCGGCGTCGGCGCGAGCCATTCGCGCGCCAGCTTCCACATCGACAGGCCGGCCGCAATAATTGTGAGCCAGACGAAAGCGCCGGGCACCATTCGCCATGGCAGCACGGATCCCAGGGCGCCTCCCAGCATCCAGGAAGCAGGCGGATAGAAAATAAATCGGGGCTCGCCATATCCGAAATTGGCCCACTGTGCCCAACGAGGGAAGAAAATTCCCTGGTGCCACTGGCCGGCTGCTTCAATCCAGGAAGCGACGTGCGGTTGAAAATCATGACCCGAAGCGTTGCCGAGAAAACACATCGGCAAGACGATCGCAGTCGCCACCAGCGTGACAGCATAAAGTGCAATCAGCCCACTCCGCGCGGTTTGCCTGGGAGCCGGCGAAGCAGCCTGGATTGTTGATTCTTTCACGCCTACAGTCATCAGATTTCTTTCGGCGTGCGCGTCAAACAATCACGGTTTAGAGGGAGCCGTTTGCTCGGATGCCGGGATGCGCGAGGGATCAGGCCTGTCGGGCGACGTGTGCAAATGAATGGCCTTCCAGTCCTTTCCTACTCTACGGAACACGATGGTCATGCGACCGCTGTCGGTTTCGGGTGCCCCGCGGAAGGTCATTGATTGAGTCCACTGACACGTAATCAACGCCGCGTCGCGGCCCAGCATGGTGACGCGCAGATCTTTTACGTCAAGCTTGACGTCTTTCATTTCGGGGTAGGACGCTTCGCGGTTTTGCTTTAACTGGTCCCATCCTCTGGTTACGGTGCCGTTGTAGTTGAAGAGCACGAGGCGCGCGGTGTTTTGATAGGCGCCGGTCGCCCCCTTCACATCTGCGTGCCGAATGCCGTCGAGCAGGTTATTGAAAGCTGCCAGCACCGCGCTCGACGGCGCCACCTGGCCGGCGGCCTGGGTACGCTTCTGAGTTGCCGGTGAAGCTTCGGTGTCGGTGGACTTCGTCGCCGTCTTAGGCGTCGGAGAGGGCTTCGGCGCCACGGTGCGCGTGCGCGTCGACTGGGTCGTTGACGAATTTGTGTTCTGCGCCCACGCCAGAGTGGCGCAGGCGAGCACGACTGAAACAATCACGAAAAATCTTTTCACCATAGTTAGCTCCTCAAGATTAGCCACAGAGGCAGAGAGACGCAGAGACTAAGTGAAAGCAAAAAAAGGTGGTAACTCTCTCCTTAATGAGTTTTCTCAGTGCCTCTGTGTCTCTGTGGCGATCCCTCAACTAAATTCGTGCCACGGGCGCTGGCTGCGCAGACGCATCGCCGAACGCTCGCGGCCGATTATCTCAAAGACCTCAAACATTGACGGTCCCACTGCCTGTCCGGTCAACATGGTGCGCGAAGCATTGATCAAAAGTCCAGCTTTCACCCCCGCTTCATCGGTGAAGGCCCTGAGCGCGGCTTCCGCTTGCGCAGCGCTAAATGGCTCGACGGTCTCCAGACGATCAGCCAGCAGGGGCAGAAGTTCGTTCAGCTTTGGTTCCTTCAGAATGTTCTTGCGGACGGCCGCGTCGTCAAAATCGAAATCTTCCGAAAAGTAAGCGCGGCCCTGCGACGAAAAATCCTTCAGAGTGAAAAAGCGCTGCCGGATCAGATCGACGGCCGTCTCGATCCACGCGCTTTCATCCTCGTCGTATTCTTCGCGCCAGAGCTTCTCAGCTCGCAGCTCGGTCTTTACCATCGGCAACAACTCAGCGAGCGGCATCGTGCGGATGTACTCAGCATTCATCCATAACGCCTTGTCGTCGGTCCAATGGCGCGGATCACTCTCCTGGAAGTTAAAGATGGCCGGGGCACGATGGATTTGATCCAGCGAAAACTGCTGTACTAACTCTGCCACGGTCAGAATTTCTTTTCCCCCTGGTGGAGGAGTCCAGCCGAGTAGCGCCAGAAAATTTCGAAATGCCGCGGGTACAAATCCGCGATCGCGGTAAGTAGTTAACGAGACGACTTCGCCATGTTTGCGCTTGGAAAGCTTGGCTTTGTTTGGTGCGAGAATCAGCGGCAGGTGCGCGAATTGTGGCACCTCCTTGCCGAAGGCTTGATACAGCAGAATCTGTTTGTGCGTATTCGTCAGGTGATCCTGACCGCGAATGACGTGTGTGATGCCCATCTCGATGTCATCGAGGACAACGGACAGGTTGTACAGCGGGTGCCCGTCTGATCGCAACAGCACCAGGTCTTCAATCTCGGAAAAGGCACGCTCCTGATCGCCGTAAACGATGTCGGCGAAGCGCGACACACCTTCGCGCGCAACTTTCAAACGGATGGCAAAGGGTTCACCGGCGGCCGCCCGTCGTTCGGATTCTTCCCCTGCCAGGTCGCGATATTGATTGCTGCGATGATCGATGCCCTCGGCGGCATGCGCGCGCGCGCGGTCGACGATGCCCTGCTTGACCGATTTGTCTTCGCGTTGTTCTTTCGGGGTAAAGTCGCGATAGGCTTTGCCTTCTGCCACCAACTTGCGCGCCGCCGAGCGATGCTTTTCAGCATTGTCAGACTGAAAGACAATATCTTCGTCATAGACGAGTCCCAGCCATTCCAGCCCTTCGATGATCGAGCGCGTTGATTCGTCAGTCGAGCGCTGCAGATCGGTGTCTTCGATGCGCAGCAGGAACTTGCCGCCCATCTGGTGCGCGAACAGCCAGTTAAAAAGCGCCGAGCGCGCCGCGCCTATGTGCAGATAACCGGTGGGTGATGGAGCAAAGCGAACGCGAACAGTCATAGAATTAGAGGTCATAGTGATAGAGGTCAGAGGCCAGGAGTCAGAGGTCAATAGGAAAGGAGTTGAACGCCTTTACTGACCGCTGATCTCTGACCGCTGACCTCACGATTTCTGGCGGAGATGACAGGATTCGAACCTGTGAAGGGCTTTTGACCCTTAACGGTTTAGCAAACCGCCGCCTTCAGCCACTCGGCCACATCTCCGCGGCTGTGTCGAGAAGTTATTCTAAGCGCGGTGTGGGCAAAGTCAAGGCTGGCCCTCGACGTCAAATCAAATTTGCGCTACTACGCTGCCAAATCCAATGGTCGTGGCGCGCGCCGCAGTTGCACGGGAAGAGTGGCCGCACAACAAACCTGCAAGAGCTTCGCGCGATCCCGCTGAAACTCCGGATGCTCTGCCAGCGAGGCGCGGACTTCGCGAAAGATGCGCGCCGCGTGTTTGTCAGGTGGTTCAGCGAGACGGTAGTGCATCCACTTGCCTTCGCGCCGGGCGTTGACGATGCCGGCACGGCGTAAGTAAGCCAGATGCCGCGAGATCTTTGGTTGGCTGATTTTCAGAATTGCGACGAAGAAGCAGACGCAAACCTCGGAATCACCAATCAGGCCGATCAGCCGCAGCCGGGTACGATCGGCCAGAGCTTTGAAAAGAAATTCGACGTTGTAGTTCTTTTTCACCATGGTTAATCAATTCCAATTCGAGCTGTAGCTTGCCCTCGTATGCGCTAAGGCGTATGTGAGCTTAGGGAGGTTTCAAATGGAAAGCAAGCCGAAAACCAAATCACGTGCTCAGAAGCCGAAAAAGCGGCGCCGCCGAATTGGCGACACCGCTTCATGGCTGCTCAGACTTACCGTGATAAATCGGACTATGGGTTCGATGGTTTTTGCGGCGGTGGATTACCCTGTCCGGGTCGACCGGAAAATCCACGAGGGCCGCCGCCGCGTTCATGTTTGGCCCGTTGGTCTTTCATCAACTGCTCCGCCTTTGCTTTCTGCTCGGGCGTAAGCACCGCGGCTATCTTTGTTTCCGTGTCCTTCATCGAGGCGAACATCTGCTCGCGAAGTGTTTTGGCCCGCGCCTGCTCTTCCGGGGTAAGCGTGCCCTGGCGTCTTTTCTCACCAAGTTGTTGCATCTCTTCGCGGACAGCTTTATTGCCGGCGAAGGTCTGCTCGACGATGGCGCGAACCTGGTGCTTCTGATCGTCGGTAAGATTGAGTTCGCGCAGTACACCGGGGCCAAAGCCGCCGCCTGGTCCGGGTCCGCGACGGAAGCCGCGACCTTCTCCGCGTCCCATTTGTCCCGGCCCCTGAGTTCCCGGACCGGGGTCTTGAGTCGCAGGCTGTTGGGCCTGGACTACGGCGCTGGTCAACAATCCGAGCATCAAACCGGCCATTGTAAGTTTCGTGCGTAAAAACATTTTTTCAGCTACTCCTTTGGCTGCAAACTTTGATTTATAGTATTGGGGAAGTTATTAAGGCCCCTTCATATGTGAGGTCTTAGACGCTTGAACAGGCGCAATGGTCTAAAGAAGTTCTTGACTAGCAGTGTGTTTCCGGGATACAAACTACTTTGTCCGGCAAAGCTATGGCCCGAGATCGGTTGCGGGCAGGGCGGCGCCAGGCGCCAGGCCGTAAGAAATGAATCTTTTATGAGATAGCAAAAGCCCGCGTCAGGGTTTACAATTCCGCCCGCATGAAACTGCTTCAAAATATTAACTCACCCGCGGATTTGCGGCTCCTGCAGCTTGATCAGTTGCAGGAGGTCGCCGACGAAGTCCGTGCGTACATCCTGGAAACAATGTCCCGCGTAGGCGGGCACACCGGCGCTTCGCTGGGCGCGGTTGAATTGGCGGTGGCGCTGCACTACGCCTTTGACACGCCGCGGGATCGACTGGTCTGGGACGTGGGGCATCAGGCATACGCGCACAAGATTCTCACCGGGCGGCGCGACCAGTTGCCCACCGTCAAGCAGTATGGCGGCATCAGCGGCTTCTTGCGCCGGGATGAATCGGAATACGATGCGTTTGGCGCGGGCCACGCCTCGACTTCGCTTTCCGCGGCGTTGGGGATGGCGATCGCCCGCGATCGCAAAGGCGAGGATCACCACGTGGTCGCCTTGATTGGCGATGCCTCACTTGCCGGAGGCATGGCGATGGAAGCGGTAAATCAGGCGGGACATTTGAAGACGCGCCTGATCGTCGTGCTCAACGATAACGAGATGTCGATTGCCCCCGCCGTGGGCGCGCTTACCGGCTATCTCAATCGGATTCGCGAAGCGCATGGCTATCACCGGTTCAAGGATGAAGTGGAAGAAACGCTGTTGTCGATTCCAACCGTGGGAGAGCGTCTGCATCACGCGGCCAAAACGGTGAAAGATGCCATCGCCGCGGCGGTCCTGCCGGGCGCGCTGGTGAACGAACTTGGATTCAAGTACATCGGCTATGTTGACGGCCACAACGTGCGCGCGCTGGTCGCGGCTTTGCGTGAAGCGCAGCAGATCAAGGACGGCCCGGTGATCGTCCACGCGTTGACGACCAAGGGTAAAGGTCATCCGGCTGCCGAGAGCGACTACTACAAATGGCACGCTACGGGGCCGTTTGATTTGAAAACCGGCAAGCCGATCAAGTCACCCGCGAAAGCTCCTACTTACACGCAGGTGTTTGGCGAGACCCTCTGCCAGTTGATGGAGAAAGATGAGAAGGTAGTAGCCCTGACCGCGGCCATGCCCGATGGCACCGGCGTCTGCCTGCCACTGGAAAAGTTTCCCGAGCGATCATTCGATGTCGGTATTGCTGAGCAGCATTGCGTGACCTTTGCCGCCGGGTTGTCGTGCGAAGGATTGACGCCCGTCTGCGCCATCTATTCAACCTTCCTGCAGCGCGCGTTCGATCAGTTGGTTCACGACGTCTGCATCCAGAACCTGAACGTCAAATTCTGCCTGGATCGGGGCGGCATTGCCGGCGGCGATGGACCGACGCATCACGGACTGCTGGACATTGCTTATCTGCGCGGTGTGCCCAACCTCGTGTTGATGGCGCCGAAGGACGAAGGCGAGATGCGCGACATGATGTTGACGATGATCGAGCACGTGGGACCGGCGGCCATGCGTTATCCGCGCGGCAACGGAATGGGTGTGGATATTGTTCGCGAGCCGCGGATCCTGGAGATTGGCAAAGCCGAGCTGTTGCGAGACGGCGGCGAGATTGCCATCGTCGCGTACGGATCTATGGTTCATCCGTCTTTGCAAGCAGCCGAGAACCTGGCGAAGGAGGGAATCGAAGCCACCGTCGTGAACGCGCGTTTCGTGAAGCCTCTGGACAGCGGGTTGCTGCTGGCGCTGGCACGCACCAAGCGCCTGATAGTCACGGTGGAAGAGGCTTATCTCGCCGGTGGTTTCGGCAGTGCCGTGCTCGAGTTATTGGAAGAGAATGGACTACAGGACAAGGTCCGCGTGGTGCGCATGGGTGTTCCCGATCGGATTGTCACCCACGGCGATCCCAAACTTCTGCTGGCGAAATATGGTTTGGACGCCGACGGCATCTACACGCGCGTAAAAGAAGCGGTGGAAGTCCTGGAAGATCGGCGCGCCAAGCCACAGAAGGTGACGGCTTAAAGGCCCGCGGATATCTGGTTTTCGCTCCGTCCAGGAGCTGGACCTTCATAGAACGGTCAGCCTTTTTTTGGTAAGTGCTCCGCAAAGCGTGACTGTGCTTTGCGGAGCAGTTCTATTTTGGTTGCAGTCATAAGCTAAAAATGTTGGGCCCTGCCGGGCCCAAGTCCGCCATCAGAGTCCGGCCAAACTTTGGTTTGTCGAACAAGTAAGAAAAGATTGTTGACCTCTCGTCGCTGCCGTGGCATGATGCGCTTGAGGCGTACGAGAGTCTGAAAATTTTCTTGGTTCGCCTTGCCCTGTAATTCCTCCAAACAATCAGCACCCGACGTAAGGATCTATTCCGATCTTGACATCGAAGCTCGCGCGGTGCGGCGCGAGAGGAAGGGCCAGCCTCTATGAAGAAGCAGTTCATGTTTGAAAGAGAATGCGTACATCGAGACCGTGGAGCAGACGGAGACGTCTACAACGGAATGTTTTTTGTGCAGGCGTTGCAGCGTTTGCAGGGTTCCGACGCGGTGAAGATGGCCGGGAAAGTAACCCCCTTTTACTGGGTCGACGCCCCGCGAGTCGTAGTGTGGCTGTGCCGCGACTGCGCTGCCGAGTTGCATATCAGCGACGCTCCCCGCGCGGTGCTGCAGGGCGCACGACGTTAGGGTCCGCAAGCCCGACCGTGAGGGAGCAGGTTAAGAAAGAGCCCTCCCTGACGGTCGGGCTACTGCCAATCGTGCGCTTTTGCGGTAGAGTTTCCCTCGATGAAGCGCGAGCGCATCGATAAGCTGATCGTCGACCGCGGGCTGGCGCCCTCCCGCACGAAGGCGCAGGCGCTGGTGATGGCCGGCGTCGTCCTGGTCGATGAACAACTGGTTAATAAACCCTCCGAAGTATTTGCCCCCGCCGCGAACATCCGTGTCAAGGGCGATGGCGATCCAGCCTCACGCTATGTCAGTCGTGGTGGACTGAAACTGGAAGCTGCGCTACGAGAATTTCACATCGACGCCAATGGATTAATTTGTCTGGACGTAGGATCGTCGACGGGCGGGTTCACCGATTGCCTCTTGCAGCATGGCGCGCGCAGGGTCGTGAGTGTCGATGTCGGTCACAATCAATTCGACTGGCGATTGCGTAACGAGCCTCGCGTCGAGCTGCGCGAGGGTGTCAATGCTCGTTATCTGAAGCCGGAAGACTTCGATGTGAAGTTTGATCTTGCGACCATCGACGTCGCCTTCATCTCCGCCACCAAAATCCTGCCGGCAGTCGTTCCTTTGTTGCTCGACCGAGGGAAGATCATCACGCTGATCAAGCCGCAGTTCGAAGTGGGCAAAGGCGAAGTGGGCAAAGGCGGCATCGTCAAAGACCCGGCCCAGCACGAGCGCGTCATCGCCGAGGTGAACAGCGCCGCCGAACGGTTGGGTCTGCGGGTTGTTGGCGTCATTGAATCGCCGATTCACGGCGCCGACGGGAATGTCGAATTCCTGGCGCTGTATGAGCAACGTGGAAATTAGCTCAGCTAATAGTTGGTGGCTTTGCCACAGCCCAGTGCGGTAAGGCTCTGCCTTACCGTTCGATGACACAGAGGTTTGGCGGCGAGGCTCAGCCTCGACCGCACTGTGGAGCGGCAAGCCGCAAAATGCCAGGGCTAATTGTCTCTCACCTGAGCCACTTCCGTTGACACTCAGATCCGCGCACAGATATCATCCGCGCGTTTCCAGCAATGTCTGCAAACTCATGACTCAAGCTTCCATCAAACGCATCGGTGTCGTCGTCAAGCCGCATCAACCTGATGTGCTCGAGACTCTCTGTCGCCTCACCCAATGGTTGAGCGAGCGAGGAATTCAGGTGGTCGGGGCCGCGGAGATCAAGCACGAGCAAATCAAACAGCAAACCGGATGTTCCGTTGAGTTGGTCACGGACGAAGAGTTGGCGCGATCCGTTGATTTGATTCTGGTGCTCGGCGGTGACGGCACCATGATAGCCACCGCGCGGATGATCGGCGACGCGGAAGTGCCGGTCATTGGGGTGAACTATGGCGGCCTGGGTTATCTCGCGGAATTCCCGATTGAAGAACTCTTCTCGGCGCTGGAAGCGATTCTCGCGGGTCAATACAAAGTCCAAAAGCGCGAGATGCTGGCCGTTGAGCTTTGCCGCGGCGAAGAGTTGATCACGCGCAGTCGTGTGCTGAACGATGTCGTGGTGAACAAATCAGCGTTGGCTCGGATAGTCGAAATCGAAGCGTATCTTGACGGTCAGTTCGTTAATCTGTTTCGGGCTGATGGGCTGATCGTGGCCACGCCGACGGGCTCGACCGCGTATAACCTCTCGGCCGGAGGTCCGGTCATCTATCCTTCGATGAATGCGGTTGTGATTACGCCCATCTGTCCATTCACTCTCTCGAACCGGCCCATCGTCGTGCCTGATGAGTCGGTGATCGAAGTGCGCCTGATGACCGATAAAGAAGAAGTGGCCTTGACGCTGGATGGGCAGGTTGGTTTTCCTTTGCAGGTTCACGATCGGATCGTGATTCGCAAGAGCAGAACGACTTTCAATCTGGTGCAAGCGGCGAATCGAAATTATTTTGATGTGTTGCGCGATAAGTTGAAGTGGGGAAGATAGGAAAACACTCTGGCGTGTTTAGAGGCGGGCTATTGCCCGCCTTGAAAATTTCCGGGAATGGCGGGCGGTAGCCCGCCTCTAAACAGTTGGAAGGCTAATGGCTGAAGCATCTCAAACAAAAGTTGAGCGTCGCCCCTGGTATCGACCTTCCCTGACCACACAGATTCTGATTGGCCTGGTGCTCGGCGGATTACTTGGCTACCTGAGCCCCAAGTGGGGCAACAACGTCTATTTTCTCCGCGACATCTTCCTTAATCTCATCAAGTCGATCATTGCGCCGCTGATCTTCTCGACGCTGGTCGTGGGCATTGCCGGCGGCGGAGATTTGAAGCAAGTCGGACGCATGGGGGCCAAGGCGCTACTTTATTTTGAGGTCATTACAACCGCAGCGCTGTTCATCGGTTTGGCCATCGTGAACCTGACCAGGCCCGGCGCCGGAGTTCTGCTCACCGGCGGCGGAGACATCAGTCAACTGGTCAAGACCCAGCCACAGGGCTTCCGCGATCTTCTGGTCCACATTTTTCCCTCGAGCGTGATCGATTCGATGGTGCGTGGTGACGTGCTGCAGATTGTAGCGTTCACGGTTTTGTTTGCGATGGCCGTGTCGGCGATGGGTCAAAGGGCAGCGCCGATTCTGCGCGGCTGTGAAGCGCTGTCGCAGGTGATGTTCAAGTTCACCAACTACGTGATGATGTTCGCGCCCATCGGCGTGGGCGCGGCGATGGCCCACACGATCGCGACGAACGGACTCACGGTGCTCAAGAACCTCGGGCTGCTGATAGGTTCACTGTATTTGGCGCTGGTCATTTTGGCGGTCTTTGTCTTTGGCACAGTCATGATCATTGCGCGCGTGCCCATCCGGCAATTTCTGAAGGCAGTGCGCGAGCCTTTCACGATCGCCTTTGCGACGACCAGCAGCGAATCTGCTTTGCCAAAGGCCATGGAGAACATGGAGCGTCTGGGTGTGCCGCAAAGGATTGTCGGCTTTGTCATGCCGACCGGGTACAGTTTCAATCTGGACGGCACTACGCTTTATCTCGCGATGGCTTCCGTGTTTGTCGCGCAAGCGGCTGAACCGGTGATCGGTCACATGAGCTTCGGCCGCCAGATCGTGATGATGCTTACATTAATGATCACGTCCAAAGGTGTCGCGGGCGTGCCCCGTGCAGCGCTGGTGATTTTGCTGGCGACGCTGAACAGCTTTATGCCCGGCGGCCTGGGCCCAATCGGAGTCGCGGTGATTTTTGGCGTCGACGAATTGATGGACATGGGCCGCACTTCGGTGAATGTTTTGGGAAATTGTCTGGCGACGGTGGTCGTCGCGCGTTGGGAAGGTGAGTTTGACGACGACAAAGCGCGCGTGTTCGGCACGTCTGAAGAAGTGCGCCGGGATCTTGCCGCCGGGGATCTGGCGTTTGCCGACGCGGCGGCGGAAGGGGACTAAGAGCGGGAAAGATGCCGGCGCTCCACAAGCGCAAGGTACGCCACAACTGATGCTTTTTCCGATCGCAGACGAAAACGATGATCGCCGGTCTACGCCGTGGGTCAACTACACAATCATTGCAATCAACCTGCTGGTCTTTGTGTTCTTGCAGGGATTGGGATCGAACGACAAGTTCACTTACGCCTTTTCCACGGTGCCGGCCGAGATCATTTCCGGTCACGACATCGTCACACCGGATCGCCTTCTGGTCGAGCCGACCACTGGTCAGCGCGTCGCGGTGCCGGGGTTGCAGCCGACACCGGTTCCGGTCTGGCTCACTCTGATCACGTCGATGTTCATGCACGGCGGTCTCGCGCACATTTTCGGCAACATGCTTTACCTCTGGATCTTTGGCGACAACATCGAAGATCGTGTGGGCCACTTTCGATATCTCATTTTTTATCTTCTCTGCGGTGTGCTGGCGGGATTGGCGCACGTGTTTAGTACCGCTATCTTTGCGGGTAACAACGAAGCCAGTCTGTTGGTTCCCAGTCTGGGGGCTTCGGGCGCCATCTCCGGCGTGCTTGGCGCGTACATCCTGCTGTTTCCAACCAGGCGGGTGACCGTGCTGCTGTCGTGGTTCGTGACTCAGGTCCCGGCCTTCGTTGCGATCGGTCTCTGGTTTGTGTTCCAGTTAATCAGCGGGCTCGGCATGCTGGGCAGCGGCTCGCAACAGGGCGGAGTGGCTTACGCGGCGCACATCGGCGGATTCATTTCGGGTCTGGCTTTGATTAAGATTTTTGAGATCGGGCGGCCGCGAGCTGACGAATACTATCCGCGCGGTTATTAGTTCCAGCAAGAATAATGTAGAGAGAGTGTTGTCTTAGTTTGGTCTCGGGGCTTTTCCGCGCGGCAGGGACGATCCACGAAATCACACGAAACCGCCACGAACAGAATCATTTCCTTCGTGTACTTCGTGGATCGCTTTACCTGGCAAACAGCAATTTCTAAAACAGGACACGACCGTAAGAATGACTGCTCAAATGCAACCATCAAATCAACAAGGCCTCGACATTCAATCGACGCCGCGCGCGGAGATGAATCTCTTTCCGCTCGACACGTTTGCTTACGAGTTTCCCGGCCGCGAGATCAAGATCAAATTCGAGATGCCGGAGTTCACCTGCATTTGTCCCTTCTCGGATTTCCCGGACTTTGCCACGATTCGTTTGGAGTACGCGCCGAACGAGCGCTGCGTCGAGCTGAAGAGCCTGAAGCTTTACATCAATTCGTGGCGCGACATGAAAGTCTTTCACGAACACGTCGTCAACATGATTCTCGAAGATTTTGTGAAGGCCTGCGATCCGCTCAGCGTCGAGATCGAAGGTGATTTCAATGTGCGCGGAAACATCAAGACGAGGGTGAGCGCGAGCTACCGAAAACAGAAGGCTACAAGCAGTAAGCAGTAGGCAGTAAGCAGTAGGTAGGAAGCAGGAGGCAATCAGCAGTGTTCACGACCGTCGCAACCGGTTTGGTCGTCTTTGTCGTCGTCGCGCTTTTCCTGTTCATTGCCCGGCGCGTTTTTCGTTTGGCTCTGAAGCTTGCTCTCGTAGGAGCGCTGGTTCTGCTAATAGTGATCACCGCCGCGTTTGGCTGGTGGCGCGGCTGGTTCGGCTCATCTTCACCAACCCAGCGACCGCCTTCACAATCTAATCAACGTTCAAATTCAAACCGACGTTCACGCTGAGTCCGACACAAACACGTTCGCGCCAGGTCGAGCGCGCAAGCTAACAGCTTGCGCTACATCAGTGCGCCGCCGTTCCTTTTGTGGCAGAGTGAAGACATGAGCATTGAAGTCGAGCGATGGGGTGGATCGACAACCCCGGATGAGCAGGAACTGAAAACGAAACTGATCGGCGAAGGTTACAGCGTCTTTGTTTGGACCGATGCACCCGGCACAAAGTACGGCCAGCACTCTCACGGGGAAGATCAATCACATTGGATACTGAATGGCGAGCTGGAGCTGCGCGTAGGTTATGAAATCTATACGCTGGGCCCCGGTGATCGAGATTTTCTTCCTGCCAACACAATGCACTCCGCATTTGTTCCGGGCGACGAACCCGTGACCTATCTGATCGGCGCGAAGCACTAAGAAAAAATAATTAGCCGCAAAAAAAGCACATGCACGAAACAGTTTAGTCGGTGCAGGTAGAGCTTATCTGCGGGAGCAGGGCTTCCAGTCATCTCAGCCGTCTTCAGACGGCTTTCCCGCAGGGTTGCTAGACCAGCGCTTTTATAGCGCTGGGTCCGCCGCATTACGTTGATGCTTTAGCGCGCTTCAGCGTGCTTTGAAGGCAGCCTCCTTAGGTAGACGGCTAACGCCTCCACCTCAAGCCCGTTGAAACGGGCTGTGAGATAAGCCACGTCCGTACCCCCGGGCGTAAAACGCCCGGTCTAGTAACCCTGCGGGCAAGCCGCGTGAACGCGGCTTAAGGAACGGCGACCCTGCCTAGCAATTTTCGGTTTGTGCTTTTTGCGCATTTTTGTGGCTAAATCAAGTGGCTAACTCAATTAGTCATGAACACGCAGTACCAGATCATCACCAACGCCGCAGAACTGCGCCGCGCGGTCGACGAGCTTTCGCATAAGCACGCCGTCGGTCTGGATACGGAAACCACTGAGCTTGATCCTTATCTTGGCCGCTTACGCCTGATTCAGCTCGCCACACCCGATGCCGTCTACATCGTCGATCTCAATCGCTTCGCGGATGGCGACCTGAAGCAGAGCGAAGCGCTGGCGCCCCTGCGGCAACTATTTGTCTCGCCGCGGCCGATTAAGATCGCGCACAACGCAAAGTTCGACGCGAAGTTCATCAAGTACAACCTCGGCGTCGACCTCGTGGGATTGTTCGACACCCTCCTTGCCAGCCAACTCGTTTCCGCCGGAGACATCGAAGCGCGTCATGGCCTGGCTGCAATCACCGAGCGCTATCTCAACGAAACTGTCGATAAGACCGAGCGTCTGAGCAACTGGGAATTCGAACTCTCTGAAGCGCAGTTGGAATACGCCGCACGCGATGCGGCCGTACTGCTGCCGCTGCGCGATAAGCTGATTGAGAAGATCAAATCGCTGGATCTGGTGCAGTGCGCGCAGCTCGAGTTTGAATGCGTAATGCCCGTGGTGGATATCGAGCTCACCGGTTTCTACATGAACAAGCACCGGTGGCTGGAACAACTGGTGACCGTGGGAGAGCGGCGAGCCGAACTGGCCAACGAACTGCAAGAGATGATGGGCGAAGGCGTGGCGCAAGCGTCGCTGTTCGGACCGGCCCGCGCGAACATCAATCTGGATTCGCAGCAGCAAGTGACCGAGTGTTTGAATCGGCTGGGCATTCCGTTGCCTGACTCGACCCGGAACTGGAAGTTGCAGCCGCTGGCCGCGCAGTATCCGGTGGTGGCCAAGCTGCTCGAGTACCGCACCATGCAAAAGGCGCTGACCAGCTATGGCCAGAACATGATTGAGTTTATCAATCCGAAGACGGGGCGACTGCATGCGGACTTTCGCCAGATCGGCGCGCCGGCCGGACGCTTTGCCTGCACGAATCCCAACATCCAGCAGGTGCCGCACGCGGTCGAGTATCGCCGTTGCTTCACGGGCCATCCCGAAGGACGCAAACTGGTGATCGCCGATTATTCGCAGATCGAGTTGCGCATACTGGCCGAGTTCTCTGGCGACCAGGCCTTCATCGACGCGTTCAAATCGGGCGCGGACCTGCATCGGGTGACGGCCGCGCAGGTATTTGGGGTGGCGCAGGATCAGGTGACCGCCGATCAACGTTCGTTCGCAAAGCGGCTGAACTTTGGCGTCGTGTACGGCATCGGCGCGCAACGCTTCTCCATGATGACGGGATTGGGTGTGACGGAAGCCGAAGATGTTTTGCGGCGTTACTTTTCGACTTATCGCGGGCTTGATACGTACTTGCGTGAGTCGGCGAACCGGGCGGTGAACGAAAAACAAGCGCGCACAGCTTCCGGCCGACTGGTGCGTTTCAATTTCGATCCGTCCGATCGGCAACAGGTTTCGATGACCCAGCGTTACGGCAAGAACGCGCCGATCCAGGGCACCAGCGCAGACATTCTGAAACGCGCGCTGCGACTCTTGAATGACGACTTGCGCAGCACCTCCGGCCGGATTGTGAACATCATTCACGACGAGATCGTAGTCGAAGTCGACGAAGGGGAATCTGAGGACGTCGCGCGGAAGGTTGAGCGTGCGATGTGCACGGCGGGTGAAGAGTATTTACAGACTGTGCCGGTGAAAGTGGAATTTCAGATTGCTCGCGAGTGGGCGAAGTAGTTATTCGATCAATTATCGCCGGCGCGTTCCCGCGATTAGGGTGCGTGCTCGCAGTTAACCATCCAGGGGATTCCGAATCGATCAACGCACATGCCGAAACCTGGGGACCAGAAAGTCTGCTGAAACGGCATCTGCACGGTTCCATTTTCAGCTAACGAATTAAAGATACGCTCGCACTCAGCGATATCTTTCAGATGGAGCGACACATTCATGCCGGTTGGCTGAAGGTAGCGGCCCGGCGGAGAATCAGCACCCATCAATATTTCGTCGCCGACACTGAGCGTCGCATGCATGATTAGTCCGTGCGATTCAGCCGGAAATTGGTCAGCACCAGGCATTTCACCCCAGGTCATCATGAAGGTGATTGTTCCGCCAAGAACTTTTTCGTAAAACTTGAACGCGGCCTCGCACTGGCCATTGAAATTGAGATAGGGATTCAGCTGCATGTTGGACTCCTCCGGGAGTTTTATTTTATTCGTTGCATTATCGGTTTCTCAAGCTGAGGCTGCGCGACGCTCATGCACCCGGCAGCGTGATCCCGGGTTGAAAACCAAAGACCACCTTTAAGTGCGCAAAGTAGGTTCTCGGAATGCTAATCGATTCATTCGCGCCAAATCCGGACACGGTCGAAAGGCACAGCATCGCGATTAACGCCTCGCCTGAGACTGTCTATCGTGCGCTCTGGACAGCCGACCTGGGTGGTTCGCTAATCATCAAGCTGTTGCTCGGACTTCGCGCTCTGCCCGAGCTTGTTTTGCATGGAGCGCGCGGCCTGCCGCGAGATCGGAGGATCACCTTACAGACCGTGATCAATTCCGGCTTCGGCATTCTGGCCAACGAGCCCCAGGAGATCGTGCTCGGAATCACGGGAAAGTTTTGGCGGCCGACCGGCAATCTGCTGCCGTTCAATCGCGAGAGTTTTACCGGCGCGGTACGCCCCGGCCTGGCGCGCGCAGTTTGGAATTTCAGTATCAAAGAGAGCAGCCCCGGCGAAACGATCCTGTCTACCGAGACAAGGGTGGTTTGCGGCGATGACGACAGTCGCCGGAATTTTCGCCGCTACTGGTTCTTTGTGCGGCCATTCAGTGGCCTGATTCGTCTCTTAATGCTGCGAGCAGTGAGGCGCGCCTGCGGGAAGACGCAGTAGTCCGTATGTGAGGTCAGTGCCGGGAGCGGTAGCGACCGGGTCGCAACGTTCCACTGACCCGCGATCGCGAGGCGAGACCTGGTCGCTACGGCTCCCGATACTGACCTCCCTCCTAAACGGTTGCGCTGGTGCCGCTTGACGGACTGAACAAAGCTCACAAAAGCCTCGACAAGCAGGAGGTCTTAGAACAATTTCGGCATCTGAGTCATATAATTCGCTCGCTCGAGCGACTAATACTTCGAACCCGGATTGGATCCGTGGGAATAGACCTGATGGACATTGCGGAGTTTAAGGCTGAACTGGAAGCGCTCCACAGCGCTAGTTTCGGCTGGGCCCTGAGTTGTTGCCGCCGCGACCGGGCTGAGGCCGAAGAAGTTTTGCAGACGGTCTATTTGAAGATCTTTGAAGGCAAAGCGAGTTTTCGCGGCGAGGCCAGCTTAAAGACGTGGCTGTTTGCGGTGATTCGAAAAACCGCTATCGGCGAGCATCGCAAGAACCTTTTGCGCCAGCTGAGATGGTCTGACAGTTCAGAGCAAGTCACGTTGGTTTCGCCGTTGGAACAGCCCGGGGTGGCTTTCGAAAAATTCGAAGCCCAGGCGCTCTTCCAGAACGCGATGAAAAGTTTGCCCCGGCGACAACGCGAGGCCTTGCACCTGGTCTTTTACCAGGACCTCAGCTTGAGCGAGGCCGCCGCTGTGATGGGTATTTCGATTGGCAGTGCCCGGCAGCATTACGACCGTGGCAAAAAACGCTTACGTGAATCTTTGGGACAGACAGAAAGTGCTTATGGAATTGGTTGGCGAGGAAAAGAGAATCCAGGCGCTGTTTAGCGAGGTCAGGCTCGCGGACGAACAGACTACTCCGAGCTTTGCGGGAGTATGGAACCGCGCGCAGCCGAAGACGGTGCGCACGCAAAGAGCGTTCAGTCTTTCGTTTGTGGCGGCTACGGCCCTGTTGGTTTGCGCGTTGGTTTCACTGGCCTGGTGGTCGAGACACTGGCAGCGGAGCCCGGAGGTAATCGCGACCGCTCCCGCGGTCCCGGCGACGAGCCCGGTGAAAGCCGGCATCGATAATGAGGAAGTGAAGCCGTCTCAGCCGGTGGGAAGACGCGTTGCCTTCAGCTCGAAATCAAACGCCGTGAGGTTGGCGTCGCGCCGCGAGGCGTTGCTGGTGGCGGCTAACAGGACAGCCACGCACGAGGCGAAAGCCATCGCGAGTTGGAAATCACCGACGGTCACGCTACTTGATTCCTCGAGCGGGGAGTTGCTCAAGTCGCTGCCACAACTGAATCAAACTGTTGACGAGTTGAAATCATTTCTGCCCAGCCAGCCTAGATAGCCGGCTGGCTTAATTAGAAGGAGAAAGTTAATGAAGAAGAGAATCGGATTGTTAGTCGCAATGTTCGCCGCCGCATTTCTTTTGAGCGCAGGGCTGGTGTCGGCGCAACCGCAGCCGCCACCACCGCAAGGTCAAAAGCCTCAGCAAGGACCGCCGCCGCCGCGTCCGCCCATGGATCCGCTCGGCGATACGATGTTCCCGCCGGATATGGTGATGCAACATCAGCGAGAACTGGGGCTGACTGACGAACAAAAAACTTTCATGCGCGGCGAGATCAATCGAACGACGACGCGCTTTAACGAGCTGCAGTGGCAGTTGCAGGATGCTACGGAAGCTCTGCACGAGACCATGAAAGCCAGTTCGGTGAACGAGCAGTTGGCGTTGTCTCAGCTCGACAAAATTCTCGATGGTGAGCGCGAGATCAAACGCGCGCACATGGAGTTGGCAATTCGTATCAAGAACAAGCTGACGCCGGACCAGCAGACGAAGCTTCAATCGATGAGGCGACAGGGTGGTCCGGGTCAGGGTCCGGGAGGCCCCGGCGGTCCGGGTGGGCCAGGACAAAGACCGCCTGACGATTCGCCAGATCAGGAATACTAGCCGCGGATGAACGTGGATTACGCAGATCCGGAAAGGGCGTTCTCAAAGTTGCTAACTGGTCTTGTTGTTGTCTGGTCCGGGTAAATCCGCGTGTATCTGCGGCTAGTTTGTTTTGTGAATAGAAGAGGGCAGGCCTGAGCTATGAAGTTTTGGCCTGCCTTCGCCATAAGAAGTAAACGGGGATTCCCGTGAGCACGATCAAGTATCCAATGCCGGATGTGCCCGGCTTCAAGTAACCCAGGTCGATCACGAATAGCGCGGCCAGGGCCACGTAGAGCAAAGGAACCAAAGGATAGCCGAAAGTCCGATAGGGGCGCTCAAGCTGCGGGGCTTTGCGGCGCATGACAATCACCGCTCCAACCATCAACGCATAAAGAATCAGATCGGCCGAAACAATGTATTCGAGTAGTTGATCGTAAACATTGCCGTAGGTGACGGCGGCAGTGTGCGGATCGGTGATGACCGTTCGTGGCAAAGTCAGAATCGAGGCCCAGATGCCCTGCGCGACGAGCGCGACTACGGGCACGTGACGCGCGTTCAGCGTGCC
Organism: Blastocatellia bacterium; assembly: GCA_003168335.1. Classification (GTDB taxonomy): domain Bacteria; phylum Acidobacteriota; class Blastocatellia; order Pyrinomonadales; family Pyrinomonadaceae; genus UBA11740. The sequence continues at coordinate 111,108 of PMSM01000007.1, forward strand.
CACGCGTTTGAAGAACAAACCATCGCGGGCCATTGCGTAATACACGCGGGCGCCGGCGAGAATCAATCCATTGTTACATCCGAACGTGGAGATCATGATCGCTACCGCCATCAGGATCGTACCCGGCCGATTGAAAACAGCTTGCATCGTCGCCGTGGCAATGCTGGAACCTGGTTTCTGCATTGTGTCGAGCGGAAGTGTCACGACATAAGCGAAATTGGCGAGCAGATAAAGGGCCACAACCGTAAGACAGCCGATGAGCAGAGCACGTGGCAGGTTGCGGCCGGGGTCGCGGATTTCGCTGCCCGCAAACGTCACGTTGTTCCACGCGGATTGGGCAAACAATGGTCCGACCATCGCCAGGCCCACCAACATCACCAGCGCCGTAGTGCCGCTGGTTGTAATACCCGGCTGCGCGGTCTGCGGATTCCAGCCGTTCAATGCCGGATGCCACCATGACGAAAGGTAAGCCGCACTGCCGTGGTTCCAGCCAAACACGAGACCGACCACGATCAGACCCACCAGCGCGGCAGTCTTGGTGAAAGTAAAAGTATTTTGGATCAGCGTGCCCGTCTTCAGACCGCGCGTGTTCGTTGCTGTCAGCAGGAGAATCAAGAGGATTGCGATCAGTTGTGCAGTCGAAAGACTGATCGCATAGCTGCCAAAAAGATGAGTCGGCGCCACGATGTAATTCGACTCAGAGATTGCCGGTGCCAGCACACCCATGAAGCGAGCGAAAGCGACGGCCACGGCGGCGATCGTTCCGGTTTGAATCACCAGAAGCAACGACCAGCCAAAGAGAAAACCGACCGGCCGGCCGTAGGCTTCGCGCAGAAAAACGTATTGCCCGCCGGCCCGCGGCATCATCGCCGCCAACTCGGCGCACGACAACGCGCCGGTAATAGTCAACACACCAGCAAGCCCCCACGCTACCAGCAGCCATCCAGGCGAGCCGACCAATAGCGCTGACTTGGCCGATGTGATGAAGATGCCCGAGCCAATCATCGACCCGATTACGATCATCGTCGCATCGAGAACGCTGAGGCCGCGAACCAGCCGCATAGGTTCACTTGATGTCTGCTCAGTTGAGTCCATAAAGGAATTGTCCCTTCGCTGATCTCGGTCGCAGAGCTTTCAGACCACCTTCAAAACGCGCGGACGATATGCCAATCGATGCGAAAGATCAATAACTAAAACACGTTTTCTGCAACCAAAGGGTAGTTGTCAGCGTGTTGATTGTCTTCCTTCTCTCTTGGGGAGGGGGCCGGCGAGTAGTTGAGTAGTTGTCCTATCTTGATTTCGTGCTTTCTTTTCGCTGGGACGAGAGCGATTCACGAAATCACACGAAGTTGCCCGAACAAAACTGGTTCCGCTTCGTGTATTTCGTGGATCGCTCTACATGGCGAGGAAATCCCTCGGTTGGCAGCGGCTTCTTTAGACGGTTCTAAACACCCGTTCGATCAGCGCGTGATATACTCCGATTCGAAATTATGGCTGAGTTTATTTGTCGTTTAGGAACGCCGGGAGGCGAGATTGTGACGCGCACGGTCGAAGCGATGGCCGCGAACGAAGCGCGCACGCGACTGGAGCGCGAAGGCTTCAAAGTCTTTGCGATCACGCCCCCGAAAGCTGAAGGCCTGACCTCGTTTACCAGAACCAGCGGCCCGGCGCGCAGTCGCGTCAAGGCGAACGACTTTCTGCTTTTCAATCAGCAGCTCGCGGCGTTGCTGAGGGCGGGCATTCCCATTCTGCAAGCGATAACCATGCTGCGCCGGCGAGCCACGTCGGTGCGTTTGCGCGTGGTGCTGGAAGAAGTCGAGGCGGCGATTCGTGGCGGCGCGGCGCTCTCGCAGGCTTTCGCGGCCCAGGGCGCAACGTTTCCGCGGATTTACACAGCTTCGATTTTAGCCGGTGAGCGTTCGGGCGCGCTGGACGAAGTGCTTTCGCGATATGTGACTTACATGCGGCGCTCAGTTGGTCTGCGCCGAAAGATTCGCGGCGCCCTGGCGTATCCGGCCTTTCTGCTGGTCGCTTGTCTCGGGATGGTGATCTTTCTGACGACATTTGTCGTACCGAGAATGTCCGATTTGTTCGCAGGATTTGGCAACGATCTGCCGACGGTGACGCAGATTGTCCTCGGACTTTCAAATTGGTTAACCGGCAACCTGTTTTGGTTTGCGCCCCTGGTGATTATTGGATCCGCCGCTATTTTCATTTGGTCGCGGACGCCGGCGGGGAGTCTAACGATCGACCGGTCGACGCTGAGACTGCCACTCGTGGGAAAGCTTTTGATTCAGATGTCGACGGCCCAGGCCGCGCGCTCGCTGGCAACGCTCCTGGCCGGCGGCATCCCGCTGGTCGAGTCCTGGGAGATCGCGGCCGAATCGATCACGAACCTGGAATTACGCCGGCGCAGCTCGGCGATACTGCCATTGATTCGTGAAGGTCGATCGTTCACCGAAAGCCTGGAGGCTGCAAGTTGGATGCCCGAGCTGGCTCTCGATATGATCGGTATTGGCGAACGCTCAGGCAGTTTGCGCGAGATGCTGGACGAGGTGGCGACCTTCTACGACGCTGAATCAGAAGTGCGATTAGAGCAGTTGACGACCACGCTTGAGCCTGCGATTCTGGTGGTGATGGGCGGCGTCGTGGTGGTAATTCTGCTGGCGATCTATTTGCCCATCATCAAGTCGATTTCGAACGGGCCGACGATGAGGCATTAGTCCGGCGCAAGCTCGTAGCCGGCAGGTTGAGTCAGAAACAAACACGAGGAACGCAAGTTGGCAACTTGCGCTACAAGATGAAGCAATTCACTGAAGAACAGGTTGAGACTCCGGCCGCTGATGCGATCACGGGCGGCGCTCAGCCGGCCAGCGATAACCTGGCGCCGCTGCCGGCGGCGGCTGAGCCGCCGGAAATGCGACAAGCCAGAGAATTGGCGAGTCGTTACCGGCTGCCTTTCGTGAATTTGTTGCCACCAGACGGTGCTTCTCCCATCGACTATGCGTTGCTCAGCGAGCTTCCGGTCGACCTGATGGTGCGCCATCAGTTTGTGCCGCTGCGCCGTGAAAACGGAAAGCTGCACATCGCTATGGCCGATCCAACTGACCTGGATCTGCTGGATGATTTAGCCGGCGCGCTCCGTATGCGGTTGGTGCCGCACGTGGCCACTGCCGGCGCGATCGATGTTGTGTTGCGCAAGGGCGACGCCACCCAGCGGGTGTTGCAGGAAGCGGCTTCCGGTTTTCGCATTTCGCTGGTCCGCGAAACCGAGACCGGCGAGGAAGTTCTCGATCTCGACCGGTTGGCGACTGACAGCGAGATGTCGCCGATCATCAAACTGGTCGACACGATCATCTACAACGCGATGGAGTCGCGGGCCTCTGATATTCATATCGAAACTCGCGATACTGAGGTGCAGGTAAAATACCGCATCGATGGCGCGCTGTACGCGAAGGTCGATCCGATCGATCTCGCTTATCACCAGACGCTAATCTCGCGCATCAAGGTCATGTCGGAGCTCGACATTGCCGAACGCCGCGTGCCGCAGGATGGCCGTTTTCGGGTGCGCTACAAAGGGCGCAACGTTGATTTCCGCGTCTCGATCATGCCGACCGTGCACGGGGAAGACGCCGTGATTCGTATTCTCGACAAGGAACAGATTAATGAAGAGTTTAAGAATCTGGATCTGAATGTTGTCGGTTTTGATCCGGATGATCTGCGAAAGTTTCGTCGTTACATCGCCGAGCCTTACGGCATGGTGCTGGTGACCGGACCGACCGGTTCGGGGAAAACGACTACGCTGTATGCCGCGCTAAACGAAATCCGAAACGAAGAAGACAAGATCATTACGATCGAAGACCCGGTCGAATACCAACTGCACGGCATCACACAGATTCCGGTGAATGAGAAGAAGGGTTTGACGTTCGCGCGCGGGTTGCGTTCAATCCTGCGCCACGACCCGGACAAGATCATGGTGGGTGAGATTCGCGACGAAGAGACGGCTCAGATCGCGATTCAGTCTGCCCTGACCGGACACCTTGTGTTCACCACCGTGCACGCGAACAACGTCATCGACGTCATTGGCCGCTTCCTGAACATGGGCGTCGAGCCCTACAACTTTGTTTCGTCTTTGAATTGCGTGCTGGCTCAGCGTTTGATTCGGGTGCTCTGTCCGGTTTGCCGTCGTGCTTTCCATCCTTCCGACACTGAACTGCTCGAATCCGGCTTGCGACCGGAAGAGCATCGTGGCAGTGTCTTTTATGGAAACGTGGGTTGCGATGCGTGCAATCACACCGGCTATCGCGGTCGCACGGCGATTCATGAGCTGCTCGATCTCAGCGACAATATTCGCGAGATGATCGTCGAGCGTCGCCCCGGCTCGGAAGTTCGCCGCGCAGCCGAGGCTGAAGGCCTGACCAGTTTGCGCGAATCCGCCCTGAAGAAAGTCTTTTCCGGCGTTTCGACACTGCATGAAATTAATCGCGTCACCTTTGTTGAGGAAGTGAATCTAAGTGGTCCGCGTTAGGCAAGCGGCCTCCTCTAAGGGTAAGATGTTGCACCAGTCGTTAGTCTCCTGTCCCCTTAAAATAGGCCTGCTTTTCTGTTAGACTGCTTGAGTTTTTGGCATTGCGGAACTGGTTCAGGCTGTTCGCGTGTAATGAGCAAGACACCCGAACTTTTCAAGTCGTTCCGAAAGGGTTCAATTATGAAATCAAGAAACCGTTGGCACTCGATTGTCGCGCTCGTCATCGTCACCTGCATGCTGGCCGTGCCGGTGAGCGCCCTTGGGAAAAAGGGGAAAGACAACTTCAACCGCGGGATGAAGTACGAGCAGGCACAGCAATGGGAGAAAGCCGCGCAGGAGTTCACGCTGGCGGTCGCCGCCGATCCGTCGAACGTGGATTATCAACTCCACTTTCGGCGCGCGGTCTTCAACGCCTCGCAGGTGTTCATGCAGCAGGGGCGGTCGCTGGCAGAGCAACGCGACTATGTCGGTGCGTACAACGCGTTTCGCCAGGCCCTGGGTTACGATCCGGTAAACCAACTGGCGGTTTCAGAAATGGAAAGAATGGTGCGACTGCAGGAAGTCAAAGAAGGGAAGACTTCGCCGGCTGGTGCAAACGACGGGGCCTCGAAACCCTCACAGCCTGACGGCGCCGGAACTCCACCCCTGTCTTCGACGGCGCGTCCGCAAGACACAGCAGTCTTGACACCACAAGAGACGCCGCGCGTGATTCTTTTCAATATGGATCTGAAACAGTTTATTCGCAAGATGGCTGATGAGCTAAACCTCAACGTGATCTTTGATCGGCAGTCTTTCGTCACGCCACGAAATATCGATGTCAATCTTCGCGACGTGACGGCTGCAAAGGCGCTGGACTACGTCTTTTTGCAAGAAAATCTGTTCTTTCAAAAGCTGGATCGCCGCACCATTCTGGTCGCTGATCAAGCTCGCCGTCAGCAGTATCAGCAATTGGTGGTGCGCACCTTCTACCTTTCAAATGCCAAACCTTCAAGAGCGAAGGAAGTGATTACCCAGGCCTTGCCGGCATCCGTCGGACGACCGCAGTCTATTACCGTAATAGACGAAGACACCAACAGTTTAACGGTGCGCGACACGGCCGAGAATGTTCAGCTCATCGGCGAGCTGATCAGAAGCATCGACAAGGATCGCGCCGAGGTCGTGATGGATGTGAACATCTACGAAGTGTCGCGATCCAACTTGCTGCAATTGGGAAATCAGATGGGAAGCGGCACCTTCAATCTGGGTGGCTCGCCCGGGTTGGCGGTTCTCACCTCAAACGGCACGACGAGTAATAGCACGGGCGTGAATCTGAGCAGCCTGGTCGGTCTCACTCCTACGGGCGCAGCGGCGGCCCTGGTGATTCCGTCCTCGGTGCTTACTGCCTTTCAGAGCAAGAACAACTCCAAGTTGCTCGCCTCGACACAGATCCATGCATTTAATAATGAAGAGTCCACTGCCCGCATCGGCCAACGGGTACCAGTGCAGACGGCGCAACAGTATCCGTTTGGCGTCCAGACAGGAACCACGACCAATACGCAGACGGGATTTCCTTCTGGAGGCTTTCCGGTAATCAACTATGAGCCGACCGGTTTGACCTTGAGCTTTACGCCCATCGTTTTTCCCAATCTCGATGTGCAGGTCAAGATGAAAATCGAGTCGAAGGATGTAAGCGGAGCCAGCTCGCTGACGCCGACCTTCACCGAGCGCACTATCACCGGGACGGCGCGGGTCCAGAACAACCGCACGATGATGCTGGCGAGCGTAACGCAAGACGTGCAATCGGATGGACGCCAGGGATTACCGTTTATAAGCGGACTTCCCATTCTCGGTCGATTCTTCACTTCGCCGACTAAGGATAATCGGCAGGTAGACATTGTCATCGCCGTAACGCCTCGGGTACTGCGGGCTCCGGCGGTCACCCCACGCGACGAAGAGATGAGGCCCAGCGGGACGCTGACCTCGCCGACGACGGGCTCGATCGCCACGATGCTGCAGGAAAACGCCCGCGAAGAGCAGCAGTATGCTGCCGCGCGGAGAATTCCAAAGGACGTCACGCTGCAATTGCCCAACGCGCCGGCGACCTATGAACCGGCGGCGCTCGCCGTTAATCAGTCCAGCGCTGATCCGACTAAGCCGGTTGATACTACGGCCACGCAAGTCGCGTCGGTCTCGCAGAGCAATAGCGTAGCGCCGCCGCAGACACAGACCGTCGCTTTAACGGCACCGGCCAAACAGAACGAAGTCGCCGGTGGATCGACGGACCCGGCAATGCCTCAGCCCAAATCTTTGGCCGTCACCTCTCAAGGTGGGCCGCCGCCGCCGCAGAAGATGGATGTAGCCAGTGCGCTCAAGAGTATCGTGTCGCCAACCACTACCGTCACCGGAACCGCGGCGACCACGAAGCAGGACGCAACGTTGACCCCGGTCAGCGAACAACTTGCGCCAAAGAGCGAGCAGACCGACACGAGCGCCAAGCCTAATGAGTCAGCAGCCGGCATTGTCGAGTTGACCCTTGCTCCCGGGCAAAGCGAAATGCGAGTGGGCGAGAAGCGGCAACTCGCCTTGGCAGTAAGAACTGGCGCGCCGCTGGGACTCGCAGTAGTGACCCTTCGTTTCGATCCGCATGTGATCAAAGTCAGCTCTGTTACCGCGGGCAGTCTCTTCGCGAATGCGAAGACCGCGCCGGCTTTGACACAGTCAATGGATCAGAACGGCATGTTGCTGGTTTCATTAGCGCCGGCCGCCGGCTCGCCCGTTAATGGCGCAGGTGTCTTGCTCAACATTGAATTCGAAGCCATCGCAGCCGGTGACAGCTTGCTGGCCTTTGATCTGGCGAACGTGCACCTGGTAGCGAGCGATGGCCGCAATATTCTGCTTCAGGTCGAGCCAGTTAAGTTGACGGTGAAGTAGTGACAAGGAAGAGAGGCGGAGATATGGAGACGCGGAGACGCGGTGAAACTTTTTTCTCCGCGTCTCCGCGTCTCCGCGTCTCCGTGTCTCATCAGGGCTTCTCGCTGATAGAGTTGGTGATCACGATCACCGTGCTTGCCATTCTCACTCTCGGCGTCGTGCCTCTTGCTCAGGTAGCGGTCAAGCGACAGAAAGAGCAGGAACTGCGCGAGTCGCTGCGCGAAATGCGCGAAGCGATCGATCAGTTTCACCGGGAGGCTTTGGCCGGCGCGCAAATGCAAGCTAATCAACAGCAGGGGCAGACAACGACAACGCCCAATCAGCCCAACCCGAACCAGCAAAATCAGCCGCCGAATATATTCGGCGATCCGCGCGTCCGGGTTGCGATCACCGACCAGACAATTTTCACGGCGGACAACATTGATCGCTATCCGCCTGATTTGGACACGCTCGTTAAGGGCGTCAGCGTGCTGCCCATAACCGCCGGAGGACTGGGTGGGCGTGGCAATGCGAATGTGACGGCGCTTCAGGCAACCAGCGAAGCGGCCCCGATTCCGAAGACCAAAGTTTATCTGCGCCGGATCCCGGTTGATCCAATGACCGGCAAAGCCGATTGGGTATTTCGCTCTTGTTACGATCCTTCGGACTCAACCTCTACGGGCGGGGAAAACGTTTTCGACGTCCACTCGAAATCGGAAGGTAAGGCATTGAATGGAGAGAAGTACAGTGACTGGTGAGAACAGTAAGCAGAAGGCAGTAAGCAGTAAGCAGACAGGGCTAAGCCGCAGAGTGCTGCCTACTGCCGCCTGCCTACTGCCTTCTAATTCCCGAGGTTTCACCCTCCTCGAACTAATGATCGTTATTTCGATCATCATCATTCTGGCGTCCGTGGCGTTGCCGCAATATCAAAAGACAATCATGCACGCGCGTGAGACGGTTCTGCACGACGACCTTTTCAGGATGCGGTCGTTACTCGATCAGTACGCGGCAGACAAAGGCAAACTACCGCAATCGCTCGATGATCTCGTCTCTGAGCATTACTTGCGCGAGATTCCGAAAGACCCGATTACCGACAACAAGGATTGGACGGTAGTGACCGGCGATGATCCCTACTCGACTGAAGGCTCGAGCGGAGTTACCGACGTGCACAGTTCATCGGGCGACACTTCGACTGAAGGCACGCCATATAGTGAATGGTGAAGACGTCAGTCGTTAGTAATCAGTCAGTTGGTACGACAATTAGCAACTGACTACTAAACCAATCTGAAATTTGAAATCAGAAATCCAGAGAATCTTCGATGCCCGCGAACCCCCTCGATAAACTTCTGAAGCCTCGTTTTCCCTCCTGCGCTGTCGGTATCGATAGTGGCGCCGCCTCAGCGGTGCAACTGGATCGGGTTCGCGGCGGATTCGTCGTGAAACGCGCAGCCTCGGTCCACCTGCCGTCGGATTTGGTGCGCGCGAGCTTCGATGAAAGTAATATCGCGGACCCGGCAGAGTTAACCAGGGCCCTCTCTGATCTGCTGGCCGGCGCCGGCCTGCTCCGCCAGCGCAAATGGTCGGTGACCCTGCCCGAAACCTCTATCCGCGCCGCGGTGTTGGCACTGGAAGGGGTAGCCAGTTCACGCCGCGAGTTGGAAGAAGTGCTCGAGTGGAAAATAGAGCGCAGCTTTGGCGCGCCCTTGTCTGAACTGCGCGTGTCCCGCGAGCAGCTGGCGCCCGACGCTCAAAGACAGTCGCGCTATCTGATCACTGCGGTGCGGCTCTCGGTACTGGCGGAATATGAGGCAGTTTTCGCTGCCCTGGGATGGCAAGCCGGCTTGATCTTGCCTCGTCACGCGGGTGAAGAACAGTGGTTGCGAAATGGCCATCACGGCGATGGCTTGTTGCTGACCGCGCATGAGGAGGGCTTCACGGCAGTGCTTATGCGCAACAACCAGCCCATCACTTTGCGGGCAGTTTTTTGTGAGGCCGAGGAGTGTGACGACGAACTTCATCGCGTGCTACTGTTCTACCGCGAACGCTCGGGATCTACTGGACCAGGCGATGGTGCCGCAGTCGATCGATTATTGGTAGTCGGCGATTGGTTGGACAAACAAAGGGTCGTCGCCATTGCGCAAGAGACATTGGGAGTAAACTTGAAGCCACTGAACGCCGCGGACGTCGGACTGGCTATTCCCCCTGGCGATTTGGCCTTCGATACTATTGCCGCGCCGGCCGGCCTGGCTAGTCTGGCATGGTAAAGAGAAATATAGGACCGATATAACCTATTGGGCCTATATTTCTCTCTGAAACTTTCCCTGCTCTGACGACGTAAAACCGGAGCAATTGCAACGATGAGCGCAGCGATTTCGATAGCAAAACTCGGCGCCCTGGCTGATGGCGAGTTGGTTCAGAGTGCACTCGCCGGTCGCGAAACGTCGTTTGAAGAACTGGTGCGCCGGTATCAGCGGCCCATCGCGGCGTACGTGTATCGCATGGTCGGCGACTATGATGCGGCGCTCGATTTGACGCAGGAAGTCTTTATCAAGGTTTACAAGTCGCTGACGCGCTATCGTTCCGAGTTCAAGTTCTCTACCTGGATCTACAAGATTGCGCACAACGCCGCGATCGATCATCTGCGCCGCCACGCCGTGCGCGAGCACTCGTTGACCACGGGAATTGACGGCGAGCACCGGGAAATTTCAATCGAGAGCCGCCGCCTTACGCCTGAGCAGGAAAGCGAACGAAAGGAACGAGTTTCCGAAATTGAATCCGTAGTGCAATTGCTGCCGGCTGCGTATCGTGAGTTGATCGTGCTGAGACATTCGCAGGATTTGAGCTATGACGAAATTGCCGAGGTCACAGGTCTCCCTCTCGGTACCGTCAAGAACCGTCTGTTCCGCGCGCGGGAAGCCATGCGCGATCATCTGCTTCAGCGGGGTATTACCAGTCCGTAGCGTGTCCGACAAACTTTCGGTTTGTCGCTTGTTTAGAAATGAGTCTGACGTGCGGAAACGACAAGCTGAAGTTTGTCGGACATAAGGCGAAGACAACTTCTATGAAGGCTCCAACCATTGATAGGCAGGGATGCCAACTCGAGGAAGTGGCTGCTTATCTCGACGGCGAGTTAAGTGGAGCCGCGTTGGAGACTTTCGAGGCGCACTTGAAACAGTGTGCCGATTGCGCCACCGAACTCCGCGGGCAGCGGCAACTGCTTTGCACCTTGGACCTCGCTTTTAATGAGTCGCGTTCTTTCGAGTTGCCCCATAACTTTACGCGAGTGGTTGCGGCGCATGCCGAAAATGATCTGGGTGGAATGCGCAAGAAGAGCGAGCGCCGGCGCGCTTTTCAATTGTGCGCAATTCTGGCGCTGGTTTCTTTTGCCTTGCTGGGCGCCGCTATGCGCACACTGGTTTTTGATCCGGTCCGGTCTTTTCTCCGCGTCACCGGAAGCCTGCTTAATCTTCTGTGGCAGACGCTCTACGATGCCGGCACCGGCGTAGGCGTAATCGTTCGCGTCGTCGGACGCGGGGCCGTTCCTGGTCCGCATGGCTGGTGGTTGTTCGTGGCCCTGGCTTTTATCATCTCGCTTGCTCTGCTTCCTTTTCTGATTGCCAGATATCATCGCGCACAAATCATTGAATAGGAGACCGAAAATTCTATTCAAATGAATGTGAAACGGCTCTCTCAAGAGAATCAAATCAGCGCCGGCGCGGCGCAGGCCTTCCGCAAAACAATCGCATTACTGGGAGCGCTGCTGGTCTGGATGGCTGTGGCCCAGGCGCAGGTCGCCACTGACGACCATCCGACCGACCCTCAGGCAAGGGTGATCGATGGGGCCAGCAATACCACGGTTTTCGGACTCGGACAGTCGATCAGGATTACGGGTTCAGTGAAAGAGGGCGCCATAGCTTTTGGCGGCGACGTGATTGTCGAAGGCTCAGTTGACGGAGACGTGGCGGCCATCGGCGGTTCGGTAATCCAGCGCGAGGGATCGCGAATCGGAGGCGATGTCATCGTGGTTGGCGGCCTTTACCATCACGACAAGGCCGCGCTCGGACGCGATCCGCAAAGCGTCACCATCATGTATGCCGGCTATGAAGATCAGTTGCGGCAGGTGATGCGCGACCCTTTCAGTCTGTTGCGCCCGCAGTTGTCGGCAGTGTTCTTCGGCACGCGCCTGCTCGCGATTCTGGTGTGGTTCATTATTTCGCTGGCGATTACTGCGGTAATGCCTAACACGGTCAGTCGAGCAGCGGCGCGCCTGCAGTTCTCGAGTTTGCGGGTGGCGCTGATCGGCGTGCTGGGATCGGTGGCCGTCATTCTGGGCGGGTTCGGTAGTTTATTGACCTTACCGCCGGTTATCGGGGCGGTAATTTCAATCATGGCGTTGCTGCTTATAGTTGTCTCCTCGCTTTTTGGTCGAGTGGTCATTTTCGCGACGACCGGGCGATGGCTGCAGCGCCGCTTTTGGCCGCGCCTGAAATCTGAGTCGGTCACGCTGCTGCTCGGGGTGACGTTCTGGGTCATCATGGCCTCGTTGCCTTATGTTTGGCCTATAGTAATCGCGGGCTTATTCGTGGTTAGTATGGGCCTGGCGCTAACGGCCCGATACCGCATTAGTTGGAAGAAGCCGCGACATCGCGAAGCTTAATGACCGCAGACTGTATTTCATTTGTTCGAAGTAGGAAAGATTCGGTAGACGCTTGTGGTCCCATCAGCAGAGTGGACAGATGACGCGCTGGTCGCCGCTGCCGGCGCGGGCGACGAAGCAGCTTTCGAGCAATTGTTCGAACGTCACCGCCGTCAGGTAGCCCGCACGGCGGGTCGCTTTTTCTCTCAACGCGAACAAATAGAAGAGATCATCCAGGACAGCTTTACCAAGGCCTACTTCGCCCTCGGCACCTATCACGGCACGCACGAGGCGTCCTTCAGAGCATGGTTGACGCAGATTGCGGTCAACACCTGTTACGACGAACTGCGTCGCGCGCGGCGCCGGCCGGAGCATGCGATTGAGGATTTTGATGATAATGAAGCCCATGAATTTGCCGGACAGCTTCGCGGCGTCGCCAGCGATGTCGAAAGCGCTCTCGTCTCGCGCGATCTGGCCGTGAAGCTTCTGGCGCGACTGAGTCCCGACGATCGACTGGTGCTGACCCTCCTCGATGTCGAAGGTTACTCAGTTGCTGAGATCGCCGCATTGACCAACTGGTCAGTCTCGAAAGTTAAGGTGCGAGCACATCGGGCACGCGCTCATTTGCGCCGGGTGGTGCAGCGGTTCTTATAGCTTCCCGGCGTTGGTTACTATGTTGACCCGATGAAGAATTCTTGTAACTTCCAAGGGTCCCATGTCGTCTTTCTTGAGGAAGGCGCGAAAATGGCAGGCGCCGCTGGATCTCAAAATGTTTAGAACAAATCGGCAAATTGAAGAAGAATCCGACCGCGCGGGTCGTTTAGTATTGCTCGCCGCGGCCCGAAATGACGACGAGGTTGAGGCCGCTGCTTCGGCACCGTTTCTTTACACACGGCTGCGGGCCCGGATAGCGGAAGAGGAGCGCCGGCGAGAGGAAGCGGGCAACTGGCTGTCTTTGCTTTTCGAGGCGCGCCGCGCGATTCCGGCGATGGCGTTGATTGCCGTACTGGCTGCGGTACTGACCGTGTGGTCGATGCCGCCGACCAGCGCTCCCGCGGCGGGGTATGGACTGGAAGAAGAAGCCCTGACCGACACGCGAGACCCGGGAGTTGAACAGACGATACTAGCCAGGAATGGTCTCTCGCGTGATGAAGTATTCAGCCTCGTCGTTGATCGCAATGATCGGGAGAAGCGGTAGATGACTACAGGTCGTACAACGTTGAAAGTTTGGCTGGTGTTGTTAGTAGTATTCGTGCTGGGTTGCGTGACCGGCGCGGCGCTGACTGGATTGTATCGATCGCGGGCCGGCGCCGGCGCGGGTGGCCCTGAAGCGCGTGAGAAAGCAATGCATGAGCGCTTCGAAAAAATGCGTAATGAATTGAAATTGACCGATCAGCAGACCACCGCCATCCGGACCATCCTCGATGAAACGCGCAACGAGTATAAAACGCTGCGCACCGACTTAAGACCACGTTTTGAAGAACCGCGAATGAAGGCGCGAGCACGAATTCGCGCACTGCTGACTCCGGAACAACAGCAGAAGTTCGACGCGATGGTGGCGCAGCAGGATGCGCAACACGACGAAGATCAGAAATCGCGGCGTTGAGTGGACCTGTTTCCCGGCTTCCTGGTTTCGGCATCCAACCTATTGCTCCCGAATACACGAATTTGGAGCCGGAGTCGTAAAACTTTTGCAACTATCAAGCTTAGTGAGGCGTAGATAATGGATAACTTCCGAGCGAGCGAGAGAACCTTCGTGACCAGACTATCGATATTGACATTGGCGGTTATCGGCGTACTCAGTTTGAGCTTTTGTGCTTTCGGACAAACTCCGAGCGCGTCTCCTCCCACGATTGTCGGGGTTATTGGCGAGGTCAAGGCGCTGGACACCGCCGCCAACCAAATAATTGTCAGGGCCGATAGTGGCGTGCTCTTCACCGTCAATCTTAGTGACAAAACACAATACAAGCGCATGGCCCCAGGCGCAAAGACGCTGGACACTGCGACCGCCATCACTTTGGCGGATGTGGGCCAGGGAGATCGCGTGTGGGCGCGCTGGAGAGCGGGCTCGGATCAAAAGACGGTGCCAACACCGCAACTCATTGTGATGAGCAAGGCGGACCTGGCGAAAAAGCAGGAACAGGATCGGGCCGAGTGGCGCCGCCGCGGCGTCAGTGGCATTGTTGCTTCGCTCAATCCTTCGACGAAGGAAATAACGGTTTCCAGTCGGACGATGGCGGGGGTTCCACAGTCAGTCGTAATTCCCGTAACCGACAAGGTGATGTTCCGGCGATACCCGCCCGATGCGATTCCTAAGTACAGCGACGCCAGGCCCAGCAAGTTTGAAGAAGTCAAAGTTAACGATCAGTTGCGCGCTCTTGGTGACAAGTCCGCGGACGGCACTCATTTGACTGCTGAGGAAGTTGTGTTCGGCACGTTCAGGATCGCCGGGGGAATTGTGACTGCGATCGACATGGCGACCAGCCAAGTCAAGATTAATGATCTACAGACAAAGAAATCCGTGACGATTATTCTTAAACCGGAATCCGTGCTGCGCCGCTTTGCCGCGGGCGGCATGTTCGGCGGTGGATCCGGTGGTCCAGGGGCGGCTCCGGGTGCGCAGGGACAAGGTCAAGGTCAGACACAACCGCGACCGCCAGGCGCAGGTGGGCCCGGCGGACCACAGGGTGGCGGCATGCGCGGTGGCATGAACATGGCGGACCTGCTTGAGCGGTTGCCGATTATCTCGATTAATGATTTGAAAGTCGGCGATACGATCATCATGTCGGGCCTACAGGGTTCAGATCCAACCCAATTGACCGCGGTCTCGCTGGTAACCGGCGCTGAGACGCTCTTTACAATGATGGCCGCGAGGCCGCAGACCGGCGGTCAGGCTGGGAGACCTCAAGGGGTCGATCTGAACGGTAGTTTTGGCGGCATGTTCGGTGGTGTCGGCGCGCCGTAACCTAACCCTCTGATCTCGCATTTTTGACGTCAGAGACAACCGCGTAAAGCGAAGGACTCCATCCCAATCGCCCGCGGTTGATTTTCATAATAAGAAGAGTTCAATGATGAATATTCGAAGACTACTGACTTGTCTGGCGTCTGTTGTTCTGGTCGCCGCTTTTTCGACCGCTGTCTTTGCCCAGGGAAGAGCAAATCTGCGCGGTCAGATTTCTGACGAGTTCGGCGCGTCTATTGTCGGCGCGACCGTAACCTTGACCGATGCGTCGGGCGTTCAGAAAACGGCCACCACAAATGCGGACGGGGCTTATGCCTTTACCGCACTGGCGCCGGGTAAGTACAAGATTCATGCGATCGCGGCCGGGTTTGCAGCTTCGGAGGACGCGTCAGTTGACGTAGCGCTCGCGCGCCGCGACCCTCTCAACCTGAGTTTGAAAATCGCGGCCATCGAAACGCAGGTCAAGGTCAACGCCGATACGCCGCTGAGCACAGAATCTTCGAACAACGCCAATCAGACTGTTATCTCCGGTAAAGATCTCGACGCCCTGCCCGACGATCCAGATGAACTGGCGGCCGCACTGCAAGCTCTCGCCGGACCTTCCATCGGGCCGAACGGCGGGCAGATTTTCATCGACGGATTCTCAGGCGGAAACATGCCGCCGAAGGAATCAATCCGCGAGATTCGCATTAACCAGAACCCGTTTGCCGCGGAAAACGATCAACCTTCTGGCGGTATTAATATTTTCACCAGACCGGGAACTGACAAGTTCCGCGGTAGCCTCAACCTGAACTTTCAGGACGAGAGTCTGAACTCGCGTAACCCGTTTGCGATAAGTTCAAGCAAGCGGACACCCTATCAGGTGCGGCAGTTTGGCGGTAATTTCAGCGGACCTCTGAAAGCGCACAAGGCGTCATTTTTTATCGAGGCCAATCGTAACGAGCTTGATGACAATGAAATCATTCGCGCAACGATTCTCGATCCGTCTCTGAACTTCGTGCAGCTCGGCCAGGGATTCGTGGTGCCACGGCGTTTCTTAAATTTCAGCCCGCGCATTGACTATGCGATCAATCCGAGCAACACGCTCGTCGCCCGGTATAGCTTCAACCATAACGTAACGCGAAGCAACGGAGTCGGCGGTTTCTCGTTAGCCGAACGCGGTTACAACAACTCTTCCACCAACCAGGTGTTCCAGGTAACCGAAACCGCCGTGCTCAACGCGACAACCATCAACGAGACGCGCTTTCAGTTCTCTCATAACCGTTCGGAACAGTTGGGCAATAGCACGATACCAGTGCTGAACGTAAGCGGCGCGTTTGTCGGCGGTGGCTCGCAGGTTGGGCATGCAATAAACACTTCGAACCGGTGGGAGTTGCAGAACTTTACTCAGATTCAGCACGGTAATCACACGATCAAGTTTGGCGGCCGGATACGTGACGTCAGTATAACTGACGTCAGCCCGAATAATTTTGGCGGCCAATGGCTGTTCACTGGCGGCACGACCGGGATGTCGAGCCTGCAGCGCTATCAGCTAACGCTTCAATTGATGAGACAGGGCAACCTGACACCTGCGCAGATTCGCGCGCAAGGTGGAGGCGCAGCCCAGTTCAGTATTAACACCGGCAGTCCGTTAGCCAACGTTAGCCAGTTCGATATAGAGCCTTATGTGCAGGACGACTGGCGCTACCGGCCTAATCTCACTTTCAGTTTCGGTCTGCGCTACGAGATACAAAACAACGCAGGCAGCAAGCTTGATTTTGCGCCGCGCGTAGCATTCGCGTGGTCGCCGGGCGCGGCGACAGCGACCAAGCCGCCGAAAACTGTGATTCGTGCAGGCGCGGGAATCTTTTACAGCCGCTTTGGCGAAAGCCAGACGCTAAATGCCAACCGTTTCAACGGAGTCACGGAACAAACGTTTTCCGTAACCGAACCTTTCAGAGCCGCGCCGCCGACCCTGGCAGAGCAGGCTGATCCTTCGGTAGCGGCCGTGTACAATCTGCTTAATTCGTTTCGCTGCGCAGATGGAAGCGCGACGCCCGATTGCGCGACGGCATCCCCTTCGGTGCTAAACGTCGCGGCAACCCAACAAACCACTTACCGTATCCTGCCGCAAATCCAAATTCCTACGATCTATGTCGTCGGCGGTCAGGTCGAACGTCAACTGCCCCATAACTTCACGGTAACCGTCGGCACTTATTCCGTGCGCATACTGCACATGATTCGCACCCGCGATATCAACGCGCCGATACCCGGTTCAATCACGACCGCCAACTCGAGCGGCATCCGTCCGACTCCGGGTCAGGGTGAAATCTATCAAGTCGAAGCCACTGGAAAATTTCATCAGGAACAGATGTTCATCGGCTTTAGCAGCCGGCTAAACCCGCAATTCTCGATCCAGGGTAGTTACAGCTTGAGCAAGAGTACGAGTGATGCGGATGGCGGCTTTCCGAGAGACTCTTATGATCTGACGGGCGAGTTTGGCCGCTCCACGGGCGACGTTCGCCATCAATTCTCTATGTTTGGCACTTACAACTCAAAGCTATGGAAGCTCGTATTCAATCCTTTTATCGTTGCGAGTTCCGGACGGCCCTTCAACATTACTACCGGAATTGATTCGAATCTGGATCGACAGTTCACGGATCGGCCGAGCTTTGCGGGTGCCGGCGCGAATTGCTCCAGCCCTTTCATCAAGTGCACAAGCTTTGGCAATTTCAATCTTCTGCCAGGGGCGGGCGAACAAATTATCCCCCGCAACTTTGGACAAGGACCTGGATCGTTCAGCCTCAACCTGCGCGTCAGCCGCACGTTCGGCTTTGGTGAGGTTCATAAAGCGGCAGCATCCGGTCAGAGCGGGCAGACCACAGCAAGCGCCGCCAATAAACGCGGTGCCGCTGGTCCCAGTGGTCCAGGCTCACGCGGCCCGATGATTCCCGGAGGGGGCGGCGGTGAAGGCCGTGGCGGCGGCGGCATGGGAATGGGTGGCCTGGGCGGAGCCGGCGGATCCTCTGAGAAGAAATACACCCTGAACGTTGGCCTGTTCTTCCAGAACCTCTTGAACAACGTGAATCTGGCGCCGCCGGTGGGTAATCTATCTTCCCCGTTCTTTGGCCAATCGCAGAGCGTCGCCGGGAGCTTCGGCGGGTTTGGCGGGGGCGGCGGGGGCGGCGGGGGAAGCCCCAACGCGGGCAATCGCAAGATCTCTGTTAGCCTTCGATTTAATTTCTGAACCTTGGCAGCGTCGGGGCGTATAAGAGAGAGACCGCCGTCTCAATCTTACTTCTCGGAAGGAAGCCCGCCACATGAAGCGATATGCACCGACGCTCGTTTTACTTCTGATCAGTTCTGCCGCTATGGCCCAGGGGCCTGATGCGGCGAAGACCAACGGCGCTGCGGCCGCTGCGGTCAGTACAATTCCGGCGGCGCCGCCAATCACCACCAACAGCACACCATTGGATCTCGCGCGTGCGGCGCTGGCTGCACAGGGCGGCGACAAATTCAAACATCTGAAAAGCATGATGCTGATTGGCTCAGCCGATCTATTCGGTCCTAACAGCACCCAATCGATTCCCGGCAAGTTTGCTATTGTAACGGCCGGCGAAAAGATGCGCATCGACGTTGACGCGAGCCCCATTTTCAACTACAAGCAGATATTTGATGGTCAACGGTCCTACAGTTCGATACCGGGAGCGGAAATGCCGCCGCCGACCAAGTTCGGACTACCCGTGCTGGCGAAGTTCGATCAGCCCGGCTACACAGTTTCTGCTCTGCCGGACAAGAAAAAATTGCGCGGCTTTCGCATTGTCGATTCCGAAGGCAACACGACGGACTTTTTTGTCGACCCGGCCACGGCTCGCGTGATGCAGTACCTGATTCCTTACAATGGGTACACATTCGGTACTGAGAATTCGAAGTTCAAGGAAGTCGACGGCGTGCTCATTCCACTCAACTTCACGCAGCGGCTGGAAATGCCGCAGGGGGCCTTCTTTGCCGAGTACAAAGTCAAAGACGTGAAGCTCAATCAGCCCATCGGTGACGATGTGTTTATGATTCAATAAACGAAATGACTGCGAGTTCTGGCGGGAAAAAAGAAGGCCACCTCCACAAAGAGGCGGCCTTTTCCTTTGGAGACTCCAGTAGACACTACCGCGGTCTTTAAGGTTCAGCCTTCACGTCTACTTTGAGCAGCCGGGATATGGTGGAAGGCAGTTCACTGATTTGCTCCGGCTTCTTGAGAAACGCATCCACACCGGCGCGCCAGGCTTCAGTCTCACAATCATTTCCTGAAAGCATGACGATGGGCGTGCGGCGGCGATGAGTCATCTTGCGAGCACGCTTTACCAAGTCCAGACCACTCAGGCCCGGAAGCTCGTTATCCACCACCAGCAGATCATAGCGCTCGTCGCTGGTAAGTTTCCTTAACGCACTGTCGCCGTCCACACAAAGCTCGACTCGCCACGCTTCCCCTGAGAACATTTCATTGATCAGATTGGCAATCGCCTTACTGTCCTCGGCGTGCAGAATTGAGATCTGGGCAGAGCCCGGCTCTGGACCGACGATCTTGGTCCTGATCTTCCTGGCCTTCGAGAAAATATGACGGCGCCGCTTGCGCACGGCCGTCCGGGTCTTGAGCAGTTCCTTATGCCGGCTGTTTATTAAAGAGATAAGGCTCTGGTGGTGCTTGAAGCCAAGCAGCCGCGCGGCTCTGGTTACCGAGCCATTGGCTTCTCTCAGGGCGCGTTCGATCAGCGCTCGCTCGCAGTCGAGGATCTTTTCCTTGAATGAGAATCCTTCCCATGAATGATCCGCTGCTTCCCGATTCTCGCTCTCGGAATTCCCTAACGCTTCGATCGCCGTCCGCGCGCACGCGATTAACCTCTTGCCGACCGACGGATCTTGAGAGCGTTGCAGCAGATCGGCCGCGGATTGATAAATCGAGGCTAGTTCCGTAGCGGAAGTCTGCCCGCCCATCTCTTCAATAATGCTCAAGTGCGCCCGACCCGCGCCCTCCAGATCACCGGCGGTCTCAGCAACTTCGATTGCCCGTTGCAGCAGCGCTCTCGAACGCGCGTGATTGCCCATGCGCGCCAGCGCAATTCCGTAGGTCGTCAATGCTTCCGCCAGCAAAGCTTGCTCGTCGCCCTTCTCCAGCGTCTGTACCGCCGCCCGCGCGAATCGTTCGGCCTCGCGTAGACGACCTTCGGCAAGCAGAGTGCGGGCGCGCGTGTCATCAACTTGAGCAACGGTCTCAACATCTTTGAGTCCAAGGAAAAGATGGCGAGCGCGATCAAGATGGCTGTGGGCTTCACTGTGCCGTCCGATCTTAAAGAACAAGAAGCCCACGTTGTTTTCGACACGTGCAAGATAGCGGTCGTTCCCCGCTTGTTCGAAGTAAAAAATAGCGGCAGCGGATTCGATCAATGCGCGATCTAAGTAATATTCCCGGTTTTCAGCAGTGCCGAGTCTTGTAAACAGGAGAGCTAGTTCATTATGAAAGGCACCTTTGAGGGCGTGATCTTGACTTTGCTCTAACAGAGGAGCGGCCTCCTCATACAGCGACAAGGCCTGATTTAGTCGCTGGGCCCATACTTCCACAATGCCGGCGCGAATGAGGAGGACTACTTTCAGATCGATCTCACTATCGCCCACGCAGGCCAATGCGTCCGACAGATGGATGCGTGCCTCATCGAATGAGCCCTCACGCCAATAACAAAGTGCCAGATCGCTACGTGCTTCGGCTACTCGTTGGGATAGGTCGAGTTTGCCGAAGATCTCAATGCTGCGCGTGATCATATTCTTTGCTGTTTCCTGGCTACTCTCAGCCGTATTCGCGCTCCCCAGCCAACCAGCCAAAGTCCCAACCCTGAGCAGAATCTCTGCTCCCGTTAATTCGTCAAGGCCTTCTAATTTCGGTGGCCCGTTACGCTCCGACCAGAACTCACTGAGCACTTCAGATGCAGCCTCGTACTCGCCAGCCTTCTCAAGCTGTTTAGCCACCTGGCAGCAGAGCGCGGCGCGCTCGTGCAAAGTGAGGCCGCGACTTTGCTCTTGAAAAGTTGCCAGCTGAGACTGTAAGTTCATGTGAGGTTTACCTTTCTATATGCTTGATAAAGAGTATGCACGCGGACGTGCGGGTTTCTGTTTTTCATACCCAAGGTCGCCCGCCGTCTCTGAAACATGCCCTATCTTGTTCGTTTCAAGAAAGAGCGTATCACCGACCTGACAAACTAAGGAGAAAACATGAAGAACCTAAGAAAACTGGGTGCCGCCGCCGTTTTGACGTGTGTTCTTGCCCTGCCTGCTTTGGCGGGCGAAACACCGACACCACCCTGCACGCCAGAACCCGGGCAAACATCAACACCGCCTTGTGCTTCCGCTTTTGGTGACATGGGCACACCCGCGGAGGCATCAACAACACCAGGCGCCATGGGTACGCCGACGTTAGCAAGCAACGAAACGTCGTTTACTGAAATCGCGGCAGATGTTCTTCTGAACGTCCTGTCGCTCGTTTAGTTAGTTAGAAACTGCTCGATTCAAATAAATACTCAGTCTGTGAGCGAGAGCACCTCGCTGGCAGAACGTTAGCAGTGTGCGCTCCATGAGCTTGCAAGAAATGGAGCGCACACTGTCTGACCGGGAGGGCCCCAACCGCCGCGTAGCATAAACCCAAGTTACGCAGAATTCAACCACGTTCTTGAAATCTATGTAATGGCCTGACCAGTCGGGTGTTTAGTCGAGTTGCAAGCCTGGAAGCAATAGGGCGGCGAGCGCCAGCTCCCGAGGGCAACAACCAAGAGACATGGTTTAGGTCTGCGGTTAGAGGCGATGGCTGTTCCTCCGACAAGAAACCTCCGGAGGGAGGGGAAAGTTTCAGAGGTGGAAGGAAGCAGACTTGAGGGCGACTCGCGATTTCTTACCGAATCTTGGCCGTGAAACTCACACTGCCGGTATTGTTCGGAGCGGTTGGGCTCAGATTGCCGGTAAAGGTCCAACGGATGTTTGTAACGAAGCGATCGTAGCCGGCCGAGGCCCCGCCACCACCGCTCACCGGCGTGTAGATCCACGTGGTTCCGCTGTTATTAGAATACGCTACCACAACCGTCAGCCCCGTTGTGCCTAAACTATTCGTCACTGAACCAACTTTGAAATCGGTCGAGGAGGGAATCGGATCTTTGATTACCAGAGTCTGCGCCGCCAGCCCGCCACTGTTAGTAAACGCGATCGTATAAGCGAGATCGGTTCCAGGCACCTGGCTGCCGTTGGGGCTGACGCTCTTTGTGAGAGCGACGTTGGGAACGGCGTTTATTGTGTCCGAGTCAGTAGCACTGTTGTTGCCCGCGCCTGTTCGGCTGAGATCCGTTGGGTCAGAAACGCCGCTTGCTGGAGCGATCACCTTTGCCGTATTCGACAATGTTCCCGTGGCCGCAACCGAAAGCGTCCCTGAAACTGTGTATGTAACAGTAGCTCCCACCGGCAAATTCGCAGTGGTGCTAATCGCATTGCCGCTGCCACTCGCGGCGCCGCAGGTCCCGCCCAGGGTTACTGAACCGCAGGTCCAGGTAACGCTCGTAATCGAAGCGGGCACAGTGTCAGTTACGATTGAGCCGTTCGAAGCACCAGTGCTGGTCGCGGCACTCTTGACGACGATCGTATAGGTAATGGGACTTCCCGCGTTGATGGTAGTCACGCCATCGGTCTTCGTAATTGAGAGGTCGGCCTGAACGTTGATGGTATCACTGTCACTTGCCGAGTTGTCCGCGGCGTTTGCATCCGTGAGAAACGAAGGTACGGCGACCGTCGCAGTGTTCGTCAGGGTTCCCGTGGCAGCGGCCGAGACCGTGCCGCTCACGGTGTAGGTGGCGGTGCCATTTGGTAGCAGCGTGGCGCTGGTATTGATGGTGTTGCCTGAGCCCGATGCGGCTGTGCACGACGATCCAGCCGAAGCACTACAGGTCCAGGTCACCGTTGTCACGCTTGCCGGGACCGTGTCCGTAACAGTTCCGGTCACCGCATAAGCAGCGGTCTTGTTCGTCACGGTGATCGTGTAAGTTACCGGGCCGCCCTGATAGACGGTCGTCACTCCATCTGTCTTGGTAATGGCAAGGTCAGGATTGGGAACCGTGGCATTGCCCAGGTCGCCGGTTGACGCAGTGCCTCCGCCCATAGCGATCGGTGAACTGGCAGCCAGCGTACCCAAATTCACCGAATAGAGACTGCTGGGACTCTGTGTTTCCACGCGAAGAGTTCCGCCGCCATCGAACACCGCGCCGATCACAGCTGGGGTGGCGCCGGCGGGAAAGGTAATGGTGCCCAATAATGTCGCAGCGCCGCCGGCGAGGGGAGCGGTAAAGAGTTGTCGCGAACTGTTTACGACGTAAAGCGCGCCGCCTGGCGAGAACGCCATGTCCCCACCGCTGCCCATCCCAGTGATTGTTGGGCCGGCGGTGGCGACACCGGTGACTTGATTGATCGTGTAGAGGACGCCAGTGTCAGCCAAATAGTAGAGAGTGCCACTGGACGAGAATGTCATGCGCAGCGAAGCCGGGACGGCCGCACCCAACGTGCTGCTCAGCGCGACCGGCGCGACGCCGGGCGTCGCCGGGTTGTATCGATATACCTGACCGTCGGCGGCGTTGATGGCATAGAAGAGCATGCCGTCACTCGGGCGTTGCGCCAGCGTCGCCGAACTGCCCCCAGGATAATTTGCATACACCGTCGTCAACACGTTCGTGGTCAGATTGAGTTGGTATATACCGAAGTCAGGCGTCCCGCGAATTTCATAGACGTCCGTCGACGCGAAAACAGACGAGGACATCGACAGGATGAAGACCGCAACCAGAAACGGCCAGCCAATGCTCGCAACATGGCGCGATGGTGAGACTCGCCGAGAGCCGTTCATGTTTTCTGCGCCGCGGCTCAACGTTTGTCTCCCGCCTTATCAGTTCCGTCCGTCGGGCTGTCGGCGAGACCTGCCTTGGCCGTGCCGAACAGATCGAACAGGTTGGACAGCTTCGAAGAGATCGTAAAATAAAACCCGCGCTTAGTAGGCAAGACCGCGCCGGCAGGTTCTTTCGCCGCAGTGAAGTTGTATCCGACACCCAATCGCATGTCGGGAAGCACCCAGAATCCGGCTTCGGTTGCATACACGGAGCGCGTCGTACTCGATGATGGCTGAAACAGCAGGCGCGACTCAACTGCCCAATCCAGCCGCCGCGTTACCAGATACTGCGCGCGGGCCTGGGTCAAAAGGGTTAGGGTTGAAACAAAGGGAAGCTGCGGCTGTCCGTTCGCGCTGAAGCGCAACGCGAAACGTCCGTAGACTTCCAGACGCTTCGTCAACTGACTGTATCCGTCTGCGGAGAGAGAGTCGATGCGATCTCTGGTGGGGGTCGCGGAGCTCCCGTCCTGAATCAGCGAACGATGCGTGTAGCTGAAGAGCACGCCAACCCGATCGGACTTCAGCGGACGAATCGCCAGCGCCGCAGTACCTTCAAGCGAAGAGTTGGTCTTGCCGCCAAAGGCACCGCGCGACCATTGAACACGCGACAACGCAGTAATTCCTTCGCGCAGCTTACCGGCAGCGCCGAAGGCGATGACCTGCCCGACGCCGCCGCGATCGCGGTACTCGTAACGCGCTGAGGCGCGAAAATCTGAGTTGGGCTGCCAGCCGAAACCGAATGCCGCGCTGTTGAAGCTCTTATTCGGACCCGTCAGATGGAAGCCGCGTTCGAAACCGAGTTCGAGCGAAAGCTGCTTCGTTACCGGTAGACGATCCTGCAAACCAATCACGGCGAAACCGTCGGTACCGTTGATCCCGTTTTCGAGTTGATAGCGACCGGTCATCGAAGTGTATTTGCCAAAACGTGTTTCGACACCAAAGGCGGTTTCGCGTCGCGATGAAACTGCGGCGAAGCCGGTGCCAGAATAATCACCGATAGGAGTAATTGGCGCGGCGGCAAGTCTTTGCGTGAAGAATATCTTTGTCAGAGCGCTCATTTGATAGGTAGCGCCAAGCGTCGTTTGGGTCGGATAGGTCGGATCCGAGGCGCTCAGGTTCTGCTCGCGCTTGACCGAGAATTGGAGCTTGTCGGTAAGCTGCACATCGGCGCCCGCGGTGACCAGGTTCGAATCAGTGCTCTTGTCGTTAAGGTCGTCAGTGAAAGCCCGATGATCAAAGCCAAGATGAAATTTGATGCGCTCGTTCAGAATCTGATCCCACGCCGCCGAGAAAGTGAGGCGGCCATTATCCACGTTCGCCGTCTGATTACGTTCGCTGGTAACACCGAAATGCAACGTAGAGTTTGCGCGCGGTTTCATTTCCAGAGTTACTTCGCCGCGCCGCGAGCCCGGCGTGACGGTGCCACCGAATGGATTGAAGAAACCAGCCGACGCATTCAGGTAGCGCGCCCGAACGGTCGCGCCATAGAAGGGCAGCGGTTGTGCCAGAGTGAGTTGATACGCCATGCCGTCATGCTTTGTATTGTCTGTGCCGAAGGCATTCCCGCTGCCCATTATTTCGCCCTGGCTGCCAGCCCAGGCAAGTTGCAGCGAGCCGCCGTGCGGCAAAGTCTTTTCGGCGTCAAGGCCTCCCAACACAAAGTCGCCCTGGTCCGTTTGCCTTTGCAGCACAGCCGACAGACCAAGCTTCAAGCCGATGCCTTTGAAATTCTTTCGCGCGCGCGCAGTGTAAACAGCGGAGTTCAAGCTGGCGGCCCGATGTTCGTAAGTTACGACGACCTGGGTGAGATTGAGCCCGATGTCGAACGTCGACATGTAACGCATAAAGAAAAGCCGGCCTGTCGCCGCGTCGAGATTGTAGTCAACGGAACGCGCCAGGGTTTCATGCGAGATTATTAGTTCGGGATTGCGCCGGTCGCGCACTTCGAGCACGACCGTTTCCGAGCCAGGCAGAATGTCGCCGTTGGAGAGTTGCAGAATTCCGGCGCTGGCAGGTAACACATCGCGTGCGAACGCAGTGTCCGGCCGCGCGCCAGTGACCGTGACAAAGTCTCCCTGCGAGTTTTCCAGGTGTGCCTTGACGCCCGTTAACTTTCGCGCGTAACCGGCCAGCGGCGCTTCCATGTCCGCTTCAAAATCTCCAAACATCGCATACGAACGTTTGTGATCGACGCGCGCGTAGAGCTTTGAGTTGGATTGCGCCGCTTCGTATCGCGTTGAAGAATCGCCAAACAACGGGTACACGCGATCAAGCGGATCGAGCTGAAAGATTCGATCACTGCCGGTGGTGCGATTGATCGGACGCTGCGAATCATACGACAGAGTCAGCATGTTATCGCCGGGGAGTGGTCCGCTGTAGAAAAAGCTCAGACGGCTGCGGAAGTTGCCTTGTTCGTCGCGCAAGGCGACCTCGGGAATGCTCTTGCCAAAACTCATTTCAGCGAAGCCAACCAGAATTGTAGGCCGCATTTCGGAGGTTATGCGCACTTGTTCTTTGGCTTCGATCTCACCCGTTTGCGCGTGCAGACGAGCTTCGCCGGGCGTGCCGGAGCTCGTTAGTCTTAGCACCGCCTCGCCGCCTTCCAGCTGAACTACCAGTTGGCCGCTAATCTGGTTTGACTGCTGGTTCAACTGATCACCCAACGGCTTGGCCAGGTCCGCAGGTAATGCGGCAGGTTGCGCCCTGGCCCTATCGAAGTTGTCGTTGGCCCGCATCAACTGTCCGAGCGATGTCTCAATCCCGACTTGCCCATCAAGCGCGGGATTGCCCCATTGGTCGTAAGCCTTGACGCGGACAATCGTAAAGTCGCTGCCGCCGGATTGAATCTCAGACTTTTCGGTAACGATCTGGAGTCGCCGCGCCGGACCGCGACCAGTCACAGTTATCTCTTCGGTATGACCCGCTGCGCCGTCCGGACTAATAGCCGTGAAACGAACCCGATTCGGACCCGGTTTCAGGTTGAGGCCGACGAAAGTGAACGTGGAAACCTGATTCTTATGATCCAAACTGCGCACGCCGATGTTCTTGTCTGAAACCTGCTCGCCGTTGACTTCCAGCTTGACCGTCCAGTTCAAAGCCACGCGCACTTCGGTTTGCAGGCCGGCTGACATCGAAACTGAGTTGGGCGCGGGAGAAAGTACCCGCACTTCGCCGGGTGCGACTGCTTCGACGGTTTCCGTCGCGGTCATCTCGTAAGTGCCGGGAGCTGTAATTCGGGGAGCCGGTGCCTTCGCCCCTGACGAAGAATTCGGTGTTGGGGTCGATTGCGGCAGCGTCGCGCGGTCGTTTGTTTCGCGGTCTTGCCGAAGTTCACTCTGCCGGGGCGCCAAAGCCGGCGTTGTGACTACGTCCTTCTGATTCTGCTCGCCGGCCAGTTGCGGTTTGTGCGTATCAACCAACGCAAAATTTTGCCGCAGCAACGCGCCACCACCGATGGGTGTACGCAACAGACGCGCCCAGCTCTGGCCTGACTCTCTGCCGCCATCGGTCAACGCATAGCGTTTCGGTATGCTGATCGGATCAAGCGAGATCACCTGAGGGCCATCGCCGAGCGAAGGAAAGTTATAGAGACCCGCCGAATCGGTGATCACCGATTGGCCATTGCTCAAATATAGTCGCGCTCCTGGCACCGGCCGGTCACTCTCGTCAAACTGTCCGTTGCCGTTCGTGTCGACAAAGACACGGCCGACCAGAACCTGGCGCGTCGAAAAAATTCCGGCGGACACAAAGACGGTGGCTCGCGCCTGAGCACTCTGAATTTTCTCTCCAGAAGGGAATACTGCGGAAGCGATCGCCAGATTCTCCTGATCGCCTTCGCGAGCATTCGCGCCCACGCGCACCCGATACAACAGCCGCGCAGTTGCGCCGTGGGGTATCTGGCTGATTCGAAACAGCAAGTCGTTGCCCTGAATTTCCGGCTCGATCGATTGGTCGGCCCCGGCACCAAGACTAAGCAGGGCCGATCCTGTGGCGTAATGAAAGGACGCAGGCAAACGGTCGTTGACGACCACGTCATTTACGTCGGCGGCCGTCGGATTGTGGACTTCGACGCGATAAGTGATCGTATCGCCAATTTCCGCGCGCGCGCGATCGGCTGACTTCACAATCTGGAGGCCGGCCGGTTCAAACATCGGGACATTGAGCGCCAGCGCCGCCAGATCGTTAATGCTCACGTCTGCCCGGACCAGATCGAATCCGCCGGCCCTGGCCAGCGGCTGGCCGTCAACGGCGTGAACCATAAGCGAATAAAGCCCTGCCTGCGTTGGACGCAGACTGAGTTGGACCATGCGCGTGATATAGCCTGGCGCACTAACCTTCATAAAATAATTGGCAGTTGCGTTCTCGCTGCCAATTTCGTCCGGACTGAGCGCAAAAGTGAAGTGCCCCTGGGCATCGCTCGAAAATGGGTTCTCGTTCTTTTCGTTCGGAGTGAAGCCCGCGGCCGTTGGTAAGGGCAAGAAATTCTCGCCGCCCTGATCGGTAAGAACTTCAACCCGCGCTCCCGCAATCGGCGCGGAACTCCCGGCGCGACCGGCGAAAACAAGTCCGAACGGATTGGCAACGACGATAGCGCTTCCGGTCTTGGCTGGAGGAATATTATCGCCCGTGAACGAAGCGTTGTTGACCACGCCCGTTCCCCCGGCGACAGTTCCAGTAAGACGCGCCTTAAAGGTGACACGAAAAACCTCGCCCGGATTTACGCGGGCAAGAAGAATCTTGATGTCGCCGTTTTGCACTGAGCCTTCGTCGCCGTCAAGCGCATCAGACAAGGCGCGATCATTCAACTGTAGCGAGCTGGGAACGTACTCGATCGCTGTCGGCAACAGATCGTCGACTACGACGTTGCGACCTACGGTGTCTCCGCTATTCCGAAAGGCAATCGCATAAGTGAACTGACTTCCAGTGCTCACCACCGCCTGGGCCAGGCCGTTCACTAACTTGCCGGGAGCCAGGCTTGCATTGCTCGGGTCGGTCAAACGCGCGCCCTGACCCACGGCGTTGATGATGGTGCCGGAGTCTTCGCCGCGGCCGTTAACCGCATTCACCGCGTTCGAACGGGCGACCAGATTGATTGTGATCGTGCTTTGCGCGGGCGCATCGTTCGTGTCGATTTGGGCCAGGACGCCGATGCAGCCACCGGGCGGCAGCTGCGGAGATGTGGATTCATTGACGCGAGCCAGCGTATCGCCATCGGTCAGAGTGCCGCTGCCGTCGTTGTCGAAGTAAAGCGAGCCGAGAGTTGCGGGCGCGGTTACGTCTGCGCGTGTCAGGGTGAAGGTGTCGGCATTGTTGCCGGTGTTGCAGACACGAAAGAGACGCGTGACCCGCTCGCGAGGCGCGACCGTGTCCGACGGCGCAGTTTCGTCCGGCGTGACTACGATCGTCGCCACCGCCAGGACCGTGACCGTGACGGTTGGCGAGACTGTGGTGAAGCTTTCGCCAGCTTCGTCCTGGTAACTGGCTTCAGCGCGATTGGAGATAACCATGCCGGCGCCGGCGGTGGAATCGTCAAGGAAACGCGCGTCGGCTGACGTCGCCAGCAGGACCGCGATCAAGCTCGCGGCGACTGCAATTGTTTTGATTAGAGGTTTCAACTTTCTTACCGGTGGGGCAGAGGTTGAGCTGTAAAAAGAGGCAAGACTCCAGTCTGTGAAGGCGCGACGACTGACCGGGGTCTGTGTCACGATCCACTCACAGACTGAAGTCTGTGCCACTTGGCAAGTCGCCTTAGTTAATCGAACGTTTGAAGGTGAACACCGCGGACCCACCGGGTGCGACGGAAGCGATGGTGTCGGTGTACTTGGTCGCGCTGACGGTAGCGGCTACGCCCGAGCCGGAATCGCTGGGCGAGCCACTGTTGGTCGTGTACGTTCCCCAGTTATTTGGCGCGGCCAGTCCGTCTTCGGTGATGACCAGACTACTGGCCGTCAACTTGACGCAGTTGGCGTCGCCGTTCGAGCTGGAGACGTTGGTGTAGGTGATGTTGTAAGTGATCACCGCACCTGGCACCGGATCAGTAGCCGCACCGACGCCGGTCCCGTTGGCGACAGTGAACGCCTTGTCCAAACGGATGAAGCCGGTGTAGACGCGGTCGATGGTCTTGTTGAAAGCCGCCGGGGTGACAGTTGAGGTGACGCGGATGATCGAGTCGTAACCGGTAAGCACTGTCTTGCCAGCGGGCGCGGTCACCCGCACGTTGATGTTCGCTGAAGTAGCGAAAGCAATGGCCAGCGAGACTGAACCTCCGCCGGACACCGTCGTGTAGCTGGTGCCACCGTTGGTCGATACCTCGACGGTGAATCCAGCCGGAACTGTCGGCGCGTCGATGGTATAGATGTCGCTGGTGTTGCCGGAGTTCTGAATCGTGTTGACGTAGACGACCTGACCCGAAGCGGTGGTTACGCCGCCCGGCGCCACCCCGGCGATGCCGGTGTTGACGGCCTTGTTGCTGTAGTCGTCGTTATTGTCGGTTGGACCAACGGCGGCAGGGGCGCCGCTCGGTCCGATGAGAACCGCACTGACCAGGGTCAGCAAGGTGCGTTGAATGACACCGTGGCCGGCGCCGGCGACATAGCTTTCGTTAAAGTCGGCATTGCTGTCGCCATTATTCGGCGTGGCATCACCCGACTGGTCGGTAATCGTGGTGGCCAGGCTGTTCTTGCCAAACACCTCGCCGATCTCGTCAATCGTAACCGACGCATCGATGCCCGAGTTGACGGTGACGATCATGTTAACGGATGAGCCGCACGCGCCTGCTACCAGCGTAGCGCCGACAGGAAAAGCGATACGCGTGGTGTTCGAGAGCGGCGCCGGAGCAGTAGTGCTCCAGGTGGCAGCTAACGGCGCTGTGGTCAGCGGGCTGGTCGTGTAGAGAGTGCCGGCTGGGAAAGTCTGGCCGGACTTGAGCACAGTTCGCGCCGGAATGGGGGCAATCATGTAGACCTGCGTCGAGCCGTTGAGCGTCACGCCCGCGGCATCGCGCAAACCAACGTTGCACGCCTGCCAACCATAGGTGATGTCTGTACCAAGATTGACTGGGCCGGCCGGAGCGGTGAGCGTCAGTTGCAGCAACGTGTCGTTGACCACGGTGGCCGAGATGTCGCCGCGAGCTTCGCGCAAGCCGTTGACCGAAGCAGCCGAGACAGTTCGCACTTCATTGGTCGAAGAGTTCGCCGCCTGGTTATCGAAAGAGGGACCACCGGTCGCGGCGTCGCCGAGGAGAATCTGCACGGTCTGACCGGCAGTAGCTCCCGCGTTCACGCTGGCCTCGACCAAAACGTGAATCACGCCATTTTGCAACATGTTCGCCGACAGGACGTCGGCGCCGTTGGTCTTGATATCGGTATCGCCGGCATTGATGGTGCCGCTGCCGTCGACATCGATAACCGCGCGGGTCACCGTGCCGGGACCGACGACGCGCACGCTGGCGCCACTCGCCAGAAAGCGCACCTGATCGGTGAAGTTCCCGGTGTTGGTCACCGTGAAGTTATAGAGCACGGCGGTTTGTCCGGCGACGACGCTCGGATTGCTGCCGGCGTCCGGCGTGATCGCCAGGCCGGAGACGTTCGAAACAGTCACCGTGACGGTATTCGAAACGGTGTTGTACGCGTTCGTTCCGTCCGAATAAGACGCGCTGGCCTGGTTCGAGATCGTTGTTCCGCCAGGTGTCTGGGCCACGGCTGTGGTGGAAAGCGCAGCGGCGATGGTCACGGCGATCAGCAGGCGAAGCATCGCGGTAGTGCTCAGAAATGTTAGTCGGTTCTTCATATGAGTCCTCATCAATTTGGGTAGGGGCAGGGGAGTAGACGCGCGCACTGATGGCGAGTCTCGGATTAGGAAGGCTGGTTATTTCACTCGCACTTTGTACGAAGCAGAGAGTTTGCCGCCCTGGGCGAGCGGATCGGCCCACTCATAGCGAATCTCTGTGTACATTGCGACGGGCGCGGGCACGCGCTTCGTGGAGCCATCGGCCTGCTTCACTTCGATCATGGGCTGGGCCGACCAGGACTTGCCGCCGTCAATGCTGTAGCCGGCCTTGGCGCCATCAGCTTTCGCGCTGTCGGCGACAAAGGTCGTACCTGGCGGAATGTGGCCGACGGTTTTGTATTCAAGCGCCGCCGCGTTGCCGCTGTTCTCAGACGTAATGGTCCAATCCAGGATCTCGCCTGGATTTACCACAGTCGTTTTGTCCAGCGCCACGAGTGCACTGTCGCGCTCGACCGCTGCGGAAAGCTGCATCTTCACTTCTGGTCTGGCTGCATTGGTCAGCATGAAGTGTCGCTGCGCAAAACCGGCAGCGCCGGCCACCAGCAAGGTCAGCACGGCCATTAGCACGGCGCTAAATCTTTTCTTGGACTTCATCATTTTGTTTTCGTCTCCTTGGACGGCTTTAGAGGTTTGAGGATCGCGGGTTTCGAGTTTCTGCGAACGGCGCAATACTTCTTCCCACCCTGGTTCGTTCGATTGGCTGAGTCGTGGGACACAACCAGCCGAGCCTTCACTTAACAATCACCGTGCCGCGTCGATTTACCCCTGACGCGTTTGAGTCAAAGCGAAGGCATGGAGAGACTTGTCTGGTTAGTGAAGAAATGCGGCAAGGACTTTTTGGCACTGTGAGGAGCTGCAAAGGCGCTGACGTTTTGTCAGTTGACTGACACTCTGTCAGGGGTCGGTGGCCAAGCCGGCGGATTGAGTCTGGGTTTCGTATTCGCGCAGTTTGCGATAAAGCGTTCGCGAAGAGATGCCCAGAATTGCGGCGGTGCGTTCGCGATTTCCGGCACTCTCGTTGAGCACTCGCAGAATGTGTTCCCGTTCGAGTTCTTCCAGCGTCACCGGCGCAGATTGAGGCGCAGTCGCCGCCGCGTGGGCAGTCCGACTGACGGCCACGCCAGCATTTCCGGAACTCATGGAAGGGATCTGATTCGCTTCGATCATGTCGCTCAGAGAGATTGCGGCCGCACGCTCCAGGCAGTTGCGCAGCTCGCGTACGTTGCCCGGCCAGCCATAGGCTTGCAGGCGTTCACGGGCGGCGCCTGACAGGTCAAGTCCGGGCCGATTGAAACGCTGTCGATAGACGCCGAGGAAATAGGCGATGAGTTGTGAAATGTCTTCGGGACGTTCCCGCAAGGGCGGCACGTGCAAAGATACGACGTTGAGCCGGTAGAAAAGATCTGCCCGAAAACGGTGGCGCTCAACCTCTTCAGGCAGATTCCGATTAGTCGCCGCAATCACGCGGACGTCGGCGTTTTGATCGCGAGTGGAACCGACGCGACGAAAGCGGCCCTGTTCGAGAAAATGCAGAAGCTTTACCTGCATCACCAGCGGCATGTCGCCAATTTCGTCGAGGAAAAATGTCGAACCATCGGCAGCCTCGAGCAGACCCCGGCGCAGGGAACTGGCGCCGGTGAACGCGCCGCGCTCGTGACCAAAAAACTCGGACTCAAAAAGCGTCTCAGGAAGCGCGCCGCAATTGACAGTGATCATCGGCATGCTTTGTCGCGTGCTCTTCGAATGAATGAATCGCGCCAGGACGTCTTTACCGGTGCCTGATTCGCCGGTAAGCAGAATTGTCGAATCCGTGCGGGCCGCCGTTTCGGCCTGAGTTACCAACGCGGCCATTACTGAATTCTCGTGAACGATCGGCAGCACTTCGTCACCGCTGTTCGGCGGTCGCGCTACTGCGCGCAGCGACGCGTTCTGCTTGACCAGCCGCCGCTTTTCATCAGCCTTACGGATGACGGCTTCCATTTCGTCGAGTGTCGCCGGCTTTGTCAGGTAATCGTAGGCACCATGGCGCATCGCTTCGACGCCGGTGGACAGTGAAGTATCGGCGGTCAGCATAATAACTTCGGGAGGGTCTTCGAACTTTCGAATTTCGCGGAGAGCGTCGAGGCCGGAGAGATCGGCCATCATGATATCCAGCAGAACTACGTCAAAGTCTGCCTCGCGCAAAACCTCCAGGGCTTCTTTTCCGCTGGCCGCGGGGACGGCGTCAAATTCAGCTCGCGCCAACTGATCGGCAATCAGCTTGCGCAGGAGGGTGTCGT
This sequence comes from Blastocatellia bacterium, assembly GCA_003168335.1. GTDB lineage: Bacteria > Acidobacteriota > Blastocatellia > Pyrinomonadales > Pyrinomonadaceae > UBA11740. Next base: position 145,125 of record PMSM01000007.1, read on the forward strand.
CGTCGACGACCAGAACGCGAATTTTTCTACTCATGTTTTCTGTGGCACAGACCTCTACTCGATATCGATTTGTTTAGAGTCGGGCTACTGCCCGACCAAGCGGGCGGTAGCCCGCTGCTAAACGCTCCGGCTGTTTCTACTCCTCCGGACGATGGCGCGGTAGCCAAAGTCGAAAGCGACTGCCCGCGCCTTCCTTCGATTCCACGGTCAGCGCGCCACCCAGAGATTCAGCCAGCGACAAGCTTATGGCCAGACCGAGACCGTAGCCTTTACCTGGCCCCTTTGTGCTGAAAAAAGGATCAAAGATTCTCGCCATCAATTCAGGCGAGATACCGCTTCCTGTGTCGGCCACCTCAATCGCAATTCGATCTCCATCACGGATTGTGTAAAGGCTCACCTTGCCGTGGCCATCACCTAATGTGTCAATCGCGTTACTAAATAAATTATCCAGTACTTGCCGTACCATGGCCGCATCGGTCGCGACTTCTCCGATGTTCTCATCGAGGTTGATCTCGAATTCCGCGGCTGAGCCTTGTCGCTGTACGGCCACCTTGGCGCATTGCGCAACCAGTGAGTTCACATCGCACATTACCCTTCTGGCTTTTCGCTGCCGGGTCAGATCCAGGAGGCCGCGAGTGATCTCTTTGCAGCGCAGAGACTGGCGCACGATTTCTTCCAGGTAGTAAGTCCACTGATGAGTCTCAGCCAACTCCCTGGTTTCCCTGGTCTGGCGCATGTCGCGTATGGTTGCCTCAGCGCAGGTAGTGATCGCCGCCAGCGGATTATTAATCTCGTGGGCCACGCCCGCGGCCAACTGGCCGACGCTGGCCAGTCTACGCGTCCGCGCCAACTGCTCCTGCATTTCCGACATGCGGGTCACGTCGTTCCAGGTAACGACGCTTACCGATTCGCCATCCGGTTTCTCGATCGGAAAGGCTGATACCAGAAAGCGCCGCTCGCCTTCCGTTTGGACTTCAAAAGCAGACGATGGGCCGCGGCTCTCAGCGAGGTAATAGTCAGCCGCGCGTTTGCCGAATAAGAGAGTGAACGCCTCTTTGAACGAGAGCCCAATCACTTCCGCCGGCTGCAGGTTCATCATCTCCGCTGCCAGGGCGTTGCAGCGAACGATGTGCGTCTCAGAATCATGCACGATTATGCCTTCGCCAATCGCATCAAAAGTTTGCTCCCAGATCTTCTCACCACTGCGGGCACGTTCCTCGCTTTCGCGCAACGCGTCTTCGGCTTGTTTCCGCTCGGTAATGTCGATTATGTCTGCCAGGACGAACGTGCCTTCGTCGGTTTGAATCGGATTGAGGCCAATCTCGATCGGCACTTCGCTGCCGTCCTTCCGCCGTCCAAACAAGTCACGTCCGGCGCCCATCGCCCGCACAGATGGATCCCGAAGAAAACTCGCCCAATGATCAGGGTGAGCAGCGACATAACGTTCAGACACGAGCTTTTCGACAGGCTGCCCAAGCAATTCGGTCCGCGTGTAGCCGAACAGTCTTTCGGTCTGCGCATTGACGAGGGCTATGCAGCCCTGGTCGTTGACCATCACCATGGCGCTGGGGGCGGCCTCGACAACCGTGCGAAATCGTTCCTCGGCGGCGGTCGCCGTTTCCAACAGCCGAGCATTATCAAGCGCCAATGCCGCCATCTCCGCCAGGTCTTGCAGCAATCGTTTTTCTTCGTCACTGAAATGATGCGGCGAACGATAGCCGGCGGTCAGAGCCCCCGAGCGGTTGCCCTGGATTCGGAGCGGGGCCACCGCCAAATCGCAAACACCTTCGGCCACGTGCACCGGAAAGCTTTCCGCCGGAAATTCCGGCCTCGTTCCGATGCCCTGAAGAATTCCTATCGTGTTCTCTGCAAGCGCGCGCCGAGCGATTGTGCTTCCCAGCGGACGAAAGACGGGTTGCCGATAATCGATAGGGACGGTAAAGCCGCTGGCGGCTTTCCACGTAACGGTTTCGTCGATGATTGAGAAACCAAGGATGCTCACCACATCCGCATGCATCATGCGTCGGACTAATTCGACGAGGGTGCGCAGCGTGCTGGCGCTTTCAGTTTGGGTCGGAGCGTCTATTACTTCAGCAGGTGCGGCCATCAAGCTTGGGAATTCGGAGGTTACATCGCGCTAAAACCGCAGAGTTGTCGGATGCCCAGCAATTTTCACGCGCAAATGCGCCGGGGTCAAGTGCTGGTGGGCTGGTTCATCAGATAAAACGATCCACGAAACAACACGAATCCGGTTTGTGAGGGTGTCTTTATTTCTCACGCGTTCCTTAAGATCACTCACTGCGCCGTCGCCGGTGGAGTTGAGCAATGAGGTCAGTACCGGGAGCGGTAGCGACCGGGTTTCAATCCACGCGACGGTCGAGTTTCCCAGGACAACCCGGTCGCTACAGCTCCCGGTACTGACTCCATCATCTCATGTGTTAACTTCGATCCAGTAATGGCTCAAATAAAGATCTCAACCCGCGGGGCGAAGCGCATTCGCCAGGGTCACCTGTGGGTGTATCGCAGCGACGTACGTGACGTAAGCGATGCGGACGGCGGGGCGCTGGTGCGCGTGGCGGATGAAGCAGGTAACTTTGTCGGCCACGCGTTCTACAGCGACCGGTCTGAGATCACTTTGCGGTTTCTGACTACGCATGAAGCAGAGATCGATCGCGAATGGTGGCGCGCGCGTCTGCGCCAGTGTGCTGAAAGACGCGCGATAATATCCCGCGAAACGAATGCCTGTCGGCTGGTCTATTCCGAAGGCGATCTGTTGCCATCGATGATTGTTGATTTGTATGACAACGTATTGGTTCTACAGACGCTTTCACAGGGAACCGAACGGTTGAAGAGCCTGTTCGTCGAAATCCTAATTGAGCAATTCAATCCGCGCGCAGTTATTGAGCGCAACGATGCACGCGTGCGCGAGCTCGAAGGACTCGAGTTAAGATCCGACGTACTTTATGGTGATAGGCCGGACGAAATTGAGATCAATCAACATGGCGTTCGTTTTGTAGTGTCACCGCTCGGCGGGCAAAAGACCGGCGCGTTTCTGGATCAGCGGGAGAACTATCTGGCCGCGCGCAGCGTTGCGCACGGGCGGGCGCTGGATTGCTTTACCTGCAATGGCGGTTTTGCGCTGCACATCGCGCCGGCGTGCGAAAGCGTCCTGGCCGTCGACATCTCAGGCGACGCAATCGCCGCTGCGCAGCGCAATGCTGAGCTGAACGGCGCAGGTAATGTTGAATTTCGCACCGCGAACGTATTCGATGCTTTGCGGGAAATGGAGTCCGGCGGCGAACGCTTCGATACGATCATTCTGGATCCTCCCGCGTTCGCCAAGAACCGGGCCACGGTGAGATCAGCAGCGCGGGGATACAAAGAAATCAACCTGCGGGCGCTGAAGCTACTGAACCCGGGCGGCGTGCTGGTCACCTGCTCCTGTTCTTATCACATGAGTGAAGACCTTTTCCTTGAAATCATCGCCGACGCTGCCCTGGACGCTCGTCGGCGCGTGCAGATTATCGAGAAGCGCGGACAGTCGAGCGATCATCCAGTATTGCTCGGGGTGCCGGAGACTCATTATTTGAAGTGCGTGATCGCGCGGGTGATTGAGTAGCTCAAGAGTAGATAGGATCGATCAAGAGAAAGGCCCGCCGACCAGGTAGTCAGCGGGCCCTCCGGTTGTTGGCAAAGCTCTACGGCTGCATTCCAGGATCGACCTCAATTACGACCTTCGTCGTATAGTCCTTGCCGTTGACTGACAATTTCAGATTGTAGGTTCCCGGCTCGATGACGGGGCCGGCGTTGAAGCCGCCGCCGAAGCCGCCCCCACCGCCGCCGCCACCACCGCCGCCGAATCCTGGCGGAAGGTTGGGAGGCCGGGGCGGAATATCTCCGCGCAGGTTCCACTGCATGCGATTGATGCCGATTTCTTTTGTGCCCACGATGTTACGGATTACTTTGCCCGTGTAGTCAGAGATCGTGATCTTGACCTCAGTTGAAGGCACCGACTTCAGGTAGTAGCTGATCGCTGTTCCCGGTTGCGGGTTATTGGCGCGAAACAGTTTGGCGCCTCCGGTATATCGGCTCAGGCGAATGTCCTGAAGCCACTGCGTTCCCGGTCGCACGTCGAACAGAAATGCATCCTTGTCCAGGACTTTACCCGAGGTCAGTTGTTGCAGCGAAGAGATGTCATCCAGGATGTAGATGCCGCGGCCATGCGTGCCGATGATCAGGTCGTTGTCGCGAGGATGAACCAGAATGTCATCTACACGGACGGTAGGCAGCCCCGTCATGAACTGCTTCCACTCCTTGCCGCCATCGATGGAAATGTAGAGCCCAAACTCGGTACCTGCGTACAGAAGGTCCTTGTTCTTCGGATCTTCGCGCACGACATTGATGGTGCCCCACGCCGGCAGATTGCCAACGATTGAGCTCCACGTCGCGCCATAGTCTCGAGTCACAAACACGTACGGCTTCAGATCGTCAAACCGGTGGCCGTCGATCGCGACGTAGCATGTGCCCGCATCAAAGTGCGAAGGCTCGACGCGATTGATGTGATACATCTCGCCAATTCCCGGCACATTCCTGGACACGTTCGTCCAGGTGGAACCGCCGTCTTTGCTCACCTGAATATTTCCATCGTCGGTGCCAACCCACAGGATGCCGGGCATGAGTGGCGATTCGCCGATAGTCACGATGTAACCAAAACTGGTGTACCCATCGTTCTTTGAAGCCATCGGCTCAGTGCCTTTTACGCCCATGATGGAAAACGTATTGCGGTCGACGTGCTTTGTCAGATCGGCGGATGCCGTCCAGGTGTCGCCCCGGTCGACTGACTTGAAGAATCTGTCGCCGCCGACGAAAAGAATTCGCGAATTGTGCGGTGACATCACGATTGGAGTGTTCCAATAGAAGCGATACTGCTCACCCGGCGACGGAGCGGGAACGATGTTCGAAGTCGCCGCCAGATTTCCGAAACCGCCAAAACCCTGCTGTGCAACCAGCGCCGCCAGCGCCGCTTGAGGGTCCTGACCCTCGGGCGTCGGTGATGGCGACGCGCCAGGTTGGCCGCCGCGACGACCGCCGCCACCGCCTCCTCCACCGCCGCCGCCACGGCGGGCGGCTGCGCGCGGACGAATGCTGACGCTGCGCCCGGTGCGCAGGTCAGTGCGACTCATCGAGCCGTTTTGCGATTCAGAATAGACGATGTTGTAGTCATTCGGATCAGCCTGCGAGTAGAAGCCGTCGCCGCCGCCGGTGCGGTACCAATCTGCGTTGGTGATGCCCGCTTGACTGCGGGTCTGACTCGGGCCGCCCCACGAACCGTTATCCTGCAAGCCGCCATAGACGTAATAGGGCTTGCGCATGTCGGCAGCGATCGCATAGAACTGCGCCGCCGGAATAGTGTTAATGAATTCCCACGTGTCACCCTGATCGTAAGTGACGTCGAGTCCGCCGTCGTTGCCGATCAGAAGGTGCTTGCCGTTCTTTGGATCGATCCAGCACGCGTGATGATCGCTGTGCGCGATCCCGGGTTGCAACGATTTGAAGGTTTTGCCCCCGTCCGTTGACCTGCTGAAGTTCAGTCCGCCCACGAAAACGTTTTCAGGATTACTGGGGTCGACGCGAATCTGGCTGTAATACATCGAGCGGTTGTTTTCAGTGCAGTTTCCCGCGTTGAAGCAGGTGCTGACTACGCGCCAGGTTTTGCCTTTGTCATCCGATCGCCAGACGCCTGACTTTTTCGGATCGGGCGGCGTTGGCGTAGGCGATGCGCCCGGGCTCGCAGTCGTCGCGGGGGTTGGCGTCGGTGTCGGCGTTGGCGTCGGGCTGGTTCCCGGAGGCACCTGCTCTTCACCACCGGTTCCGACGCTGGCCCCGACTTCCATCTGCGCATAGATGACGTTTGGATTCGATCGCGAAACATCAATTCCGATTCGTCCCAGCAAACCTTCAGGCAATCCGTTTCCCTGCAGCTTGGTCCAGGTCTTTCCGGCGTCGGTGGTCTTCCAGATTCCCGATCCCGGCCCGCCGCCGTTAAAGCCCCACGAAGTTCTGCGTCGCTGATAGGACGCGGCGTAGAGCGTTTTGTTGTCAGACGCGTCCATCACGATGTCGGTAAAGCCCGTGTCTTCGTCGATGAACTTGACGTTGGTCCAGGTCTTGCCCCCGTCGGTGGTTTTGTAAACGCCGCGTTCTTTGTTTGGTCCAAACAGGTGTCCGAGGACTGCCACGTAAACTATGTTCGGATCCTTCGGATCGATGACGATGCGGGCGATGGTTTGCGAATTCTCGAGGCCCATCTTCGCGAAAGTCTTGCCGCCATCAGTCGATTTATAGATGCCGTCACCAAAGCTCGAACTTTGACGGTTATTGGCCTCGCCCGTACCCACCCAGACAACGTCCGGATTCGAGGGTGCAATTGCGATGTCCCCGATTGAAGCGGTCGAATAAGTATCGAAAATTGGCTGGAAGGTCGTGCCGTTATTGACGGTTTTCCAGACCCCGCCGGTGGCAAAACCCACGTAGTAAATGTAAGGATTGCTGTCCACCGCGACAATATCGTCGATGCGCCCACCCATGCTCGCCGGGCCTATGCCACGCCATATGAAGCGCTTCAACATCGGGTCGCTCGACCAGTTGATTGGCGTGGGCGTGGGACTCGGAATTGGGGTTGCCGTTGCGCTGCGCGAGGGCGCCGGACTTTGAGCGGCTGCCGGCTTAGGAGAAGAAGCCGGGTTTTGCGCGTGGGCGCCCAACGCCCCCAACGCCATCGCTCCAAACAGGAGGGCGCAGATTGCGAGCATAAGCCCGCCGAAGTCGCGAGCAGAACGACACGTCTCTTTCATTTGGGGAAACTTCCTTTCACTCGAATTGTGGTAAAGAAATGCAGGTAGCACAAACTGCGTCGAAGAAAACGGCTAAGAACTATATGACGCGCATTTTCACAAGCCGGTTACACGCTTACTATCAAAACTCGTAGTAGGCCGCAACATTTATCCCATCGGGGCACTTTAGTCAAATGGATTTCGACCGTGAACAGATCACGTTGAGCGGGAATCCGTGTAGCTCACAACTCTCGTGGACAACGGAATATGATGCTGGTCGGTTTCGCAATGGAGTTGATCTCATCGGCACCGGCTTCGGTCAGGTGACAATCGTATCGACTCAAACTCCGAAACCGCTTGAACGGTTTCCGGTTCACACTCGACGTGATGATCACCCGGGTGAATCAAGGTGCTAATAAGAGAACGACATGACCCACTGCCCACAACCCACAACACAGAATGCTTGACGATTCAGAGTTGGGCGCTTAGAATTCGATTGACCTCGATTGAAAAATTCACATGCTGCCACGTACGCAACGCCAGAAAGAAGTCCTCGATTACATCACTCGCTTTCTCGCGAAGCACGGACACGAGCCATCCTACGCTCAGATCGCGCGCTACTTCGGTGTCAGTTCCAAGGCCACCATCGCCAAACATATCTCGGCGCTCGAAAAGCGCGGTCTGATAAAACGCGAACACGAGTTCGGACGTTTTGCGCTCGCGGTCAAAGTTGAAGAGGTGGCAGCAGACGCAGTCTGCGAAGTTGCGTTGCTTGGCCACATCGCCGCCGGCGCCCCGATCGACACGATTGAAGACCAGGACCTCGAGAAGATCTGCGTGCCGCGCTTTTTATTCGGGCGCGTCCGCCCGGATCGGATCTATGCGCTGCGAGTCAAAGGTGATTCGATGATCGACGAGCACATCTGTGATGGCGACATTGCGCTAATCGAAAACCGCAGCGAAGCACGCGACGGCGAAATTGTAGTAGCCCTTATCGACAGCGCGCGCGCGACGCTGAAGCGGCTGTTCCGCTTTGGTGACGAAGTCGAATTGAGACCATCGAACGCGCAGTTGGAACCTATCAGAGTGCATGCCTCGCGCGTCGAAATTCAGGGCATCTTCCGCGGCCTGATGCGGCCTAACGCCTAAGCCCCAAACCCTCAAAAAGCCTTAAATTCTTTAGGGATTTCGATTTTTCGATGTACCGCGTTTAGAGGCGGGCTACCGCCCGCCAATTCGCGTCCTGCCAAAGCTGGGCGGGCGGTAGCCCGCCTCTAAACAATAGGCCGAAGTCATGGTCGTTTGGTACCAGGCTTTCCAATCACCCTTTCCGTGTCGCGCTCGAACTCGAACCGGCAATCCTCCGCTTTCTTGTCCTCCCGCAGACCGACGAAGACCGGATGCCGCAGCCGCCGGTCGGCGGTCCATTCTGAGAACTTCACTTCGGCAACCAGCCGGGGCTTTATCCATTGGACCGGCTCGTTGGTTTTCGGAGCATCGACGAACGGACTCTCTTTCGTTTTCAATGGCTGCATCAATTTGTAAATCTCAGCCAGGGTGCGAAGGTTGAAGCCGCCGCCGACGTGCGCGATATAATGCAAGTCGCGCCCGCGATAGAGTCCTACTACCAGCGCGCCAAAATGGGAACGCGATCCGCGCGGTTGGGTGTAACCGCCAATCACCACCTCCGAACGCTGAACCGTCTTGACCTTTAACCAGTCCCGGCTGCGTTTCTGCACGTATGGACTGGCGGCGCGTTTGGCGATCATGCCTTCCAGATGAAACTTCTCGATCTGTTTGAAGAAGCGTTCGCCGTCGCCCACGATGTGTTCAGAGAGTTTGATAAAGCTGGCCGGCCTCAGAATTTGTTGCAACGCCTCTTTGCGTTCGACTAGCGGGCACGATGTCAGGTCAAAGCCGTCCAGGTAGAGAAGATCGAAGACGTAATAGACGATATGCCCATGACCGCGGAGTGCTTCGAGGCCACTCTTACGCCCAACTCGCGGCTGCAAAAGTTGAAATCGCGGCATGCCGTCTTGGTCCAGAGCGACAATCTCGCCGTCGAGGATCACCTCTCTCGCGTCGATCTGTTTGGCGACATTAACCAGTTCCGGATACTGCGGAGTCATGTCGATCTGATTGCGCGAAACAAAGCGCGACTCGCCGTTCCGGTTGAAACAGATACAGCGAAAGCCGTCCCACTTCGTTTCAAAGATCCATTCCGGATTCGTAAATGGATCGTCGACGAGCGTGGCCAGCATCGGATGAATAATCTCAGGCTTGCGCGCCTTGCGAGCGGCCGAGCAAATGCCGGCCGTGGTCTTACCCGGCGGACGCCTCCGTGGTTTCTTCGTGTCCGACCGCGTGGTTGTGGATCTTTTCTTGGTCATATCGATCTAGCTGTCACGTCATCGCTCCCGAGAGGCGCCCGCGCTCCCAGTGAAACGGTGCCTCTTGTTTTCAATTAGATCGCTAGCGAAATTAACTTCGTTTCTGTTTCTTTGCGTTTGATCGGTCTGTCCCCTTAGTCTAAGAGCGATTCATGGTCGTCAGCAAGCTTACCCAAACCGAAACTCCGCGGCCCTTCAAGCCAACAAAGCAGCAGTTAACAGAGGCTGCGGGCAAAACCGTGCCCGATGTGGTCGGGCCGGATCTGCATGTGCTTTTTTGCGGCATTAATCCCGGACTGTACACGGCCGCAGTTGGTCATCATTTTGCGCGCCCGGGCAATCGCTTCTGGCCGGCGCTGCACGGCTCGGGATTTACGGATCGACTGCTGTCGCCGTTTGCAGAGCGCCAGCTCTTGCAGCTCAGGCTCGGAATTACGAACGTCGTCGCGCGCGCCACGGCTGCGGCATCTGAGCTGACCAAGGATGACTTCATAAAGGGTGGCAGCAGGTTGAAAGCTAAAGTGCGACGTTATCGGCCGCGCATCGTCGCGGTGCTGGGCGTGGGCGCGTATCGCGAGGCATTTGCGCGAACCAAAGCTGTCATTGGTGAGCAGGACGAACAGATCGGCGCAGCCCGGGTCTGGGTCCTGCCGAACCCGAGTGGACTGAACGCGAATTATCAATTGAACGATCTGGTGAAGCTGTTCAAAGAACTGCGCCGCGCGGTGGACAAATATTGAAAGGATTTAGAGTACGGACCTCAGTTTGAAACTCGGGTTGATCTCATTAGGACTTCGCTTTAGCGAGGTAGTGCGAATCGAGGATCATAGACGAGCTCTCTTGTCACCTGGCTGAAGCCAGGTGCTAATGAGACCTTGAAACTGAACCGAGACTCCCGCGGCTACTAACTTTCAAACCTAAGACTCACGTGCTTAAATGACCTTACGCAAAACGAAAGTGCGATGATTGATCTTCTTTCCCAGCTCAACGAACAACAACGCGAAGCGGTCACGTCGAGCGATGGCCCGCTGCTGATCCTCGCGGGCGCCGGATCTGGCAAGACGCGTGTAATTGCCCATCGCATCGCCTACGTTATCGCGGAGCGCGGCGTCTGGCCGCGCAACATTCTCGCGGTCACGTTCACGAACAAAGCCGCCGAGGAGATGCGCAACCGCGCCCACAGACTTCTCGAGGGACTTGAGCTCGGGAGCGCGCCGCTGATTTCGACTTTTCACAGCCTGTGTGTGCGCATTTTGCGGCGCGACATCGAAGCGTTGAAGGCCGGATACTCCCGCTCATTCACGATCTATGACCAGGACGACGCGGTTCGCCTGACCAGAAACTGCATTCGCGATCTGGGTTTCGATGACAAGCAGATGGCGCCGCGCTCGGTGCAGTCGGCGATCAGCGCCGCGAAGAATCGCGGAGAGGACGCCGAGGCTTTCACTGCGCGAGCACAGTTCATCGACGAGCGCCGGGCTTCGATTGCCCGTGTCTTTCAGCAATACGAAGAGCGCCTGCAAAAGAATAATGCGCTCGACTTTGACGATCTGTTGATCAAAGCCGTCCGCCTGCTCCGCGATGTCCCGGAAGTGCGCGAGCGATACAACGATCGGTTTCGCTATCTGCTGGTTGATGAGTACCAGGACACAAACTCTCTGCAATTCGCTTTGATTCGCCTGCTCACTGAAAAGCAACAGAACATCTGCGTGGTGGGCGATCCCGATCAATCGATTTATCGCTGGCGCGGCGCGGACATCACCAACATTCTGAAGTTTGAAGAGCATTTCCCTGCGGCGAAGGTCATCCGTCTGGAAGAGAATTATCGTTCGACGCAGAACATCCTGGATGTCGCCAGCGGCGTGATCCGTCATAACATCGAACGCAAAGAAAAAGCTCTCTGGACCCAGAACCCTGCCGGCGAAAAGATTCGTTACTTTCAGGCCCTCGATGCGGAATCCGAAGCGCGTTTCGTCACTGGAAAAATCGAAGAACATCTTCGCGCCCAGCCGGACATTCGCGCCGCTGTGCTCTATCGCACCAACTCGCAATCGCGCGTGTTTGAAGAAGCGATGCGCCGCGCAGGGCTTTCATACAACATCGTCGGCGGGTTTTCTTTTTACGAGCGCATGGAAGTGCGAGACATCATCGCGTATTTGAAGTTGGCGATGAATCAGCACGATTCGATCGCTTTGCAGCGAGTCATCAATACGCCGACTCGTGGCATCGGGAAAATGACGTTGGACGAGATTGACGGTCGCGCGCGCGAACTTGGCGTCTCTTACTGGGAGGCCATCACGGATCTGCTTGCTGACGAACGTCGCCTGTCGCCTCGAGCAGGCGCCGCCCTCGCAAACTTCCAAAGGATCGTCACCGGCTTAGCGGCGAAGGCTGAGAGCGCACTGCTTGGCAGCGATCAGACAACGGGAGACGATGAAATTCCGGGCAGTAGCCCGACCCTGGGGTCCCCGACTGGGCAGCCCGGCTGGGGTGGCGCGGTAAGGGAGGACTCAAGCGAGCAATCAATCGAATCCACGTCACCCGTTTCAGACCTGGTCAAAGCCGCAATCCTTGATACCGGTTACGAAAACGCCCTCAAAGCAGAGAACAGCGACGAAGCCGAAGCGCGCCTGGAGAACTTGCAGGAACTGGTTAACGCGGCGGTCGATTATGACGAACAGGGCCCCGAGGGTCTGCGCGACTTTATCGATCACTCTGCCCTGGTCGCGGATACCGATCAATATAGGAGTGATGTCCCGGTAACCTTGATGACTGCGCATTCGGCCAAAGGCCTCGAGTTTCCGCTCGTGTTTATCGTCGGGCTGGAAGACGGTCTGTTTCCGCATTCGCGTTCGCTCAGCAACGCGTCCGACATCGAAGAAGAGCGCCGCCTGGCTTATGTCGCGATGACGCGCGCTGAGAAGTACCTGTACGTGACTCACGCCGTGAAGCGCCGGGTATATGGTGAAGAACTGGCCTCTGAGCCTTCACAGTTCCTCAACGAAATGCCGCTTGAGCTCATTGAGGATATTTCGCGAGGGAGATCGTGGCTGTCATTCGCCCGGAGTTCAAAGGCCCTGGAAGAGGCGGGTTCACTTGCTTATGAGTATGACGAGTCCGCGGGGACCAGCCGCGGCGAGATTTCCGAGTCCGGGAGTTCCGGTCGCCTGAGCGCTAGACGTCCCGGCACGAAATATCCAGGGAAAACCTATGACAGCGTCGAGTCTATCGAGGAGTTCTTCCGCAAACGCGCCGCGCGGATGGGCGGCCATGGAACAACGACCGGAGGCGACCCTAGCCCAAAGGCCAAGATCCAAAGCCCCGCCAGCTCGCGACCCCTGACCCCTCAGCCCGCCCCTCCGACCACAGACATCCTTCCCGGTTCCTATGTCCGCCACGCGAAGTACGGCCGGGGCCTTGTGCTTCGCCGGGAAGGCTCTGGCGACCAGATCAAATTCACGGTCAGCTTTCCTGGCTACGGCCAGAAGAAGCTGGTCGAGAAGTACGCGAATCTGGAAAAAGGTTAAGAAAAACGCAAATTCTTGCGTCTCGCCGGATAGTCATCCCCGGGAAACGACTGTTCTCATCCTCGGCCTCATAAGCCTGATGCAACGCAATTAGTACATTCCCACTTTGGCCAATGGCTGGACACCCCGAAGACCCGTGTGCTAGCCTTTTCCTGCGTTAAATGAGCGAACCCCTAAGGTTCGCTTTTCTTTTTGGTCTTTTCAGCGTCGCGCATTATGGATTTGCCCTTCCACTTCGGCTGACTACCTTTAGTCTCCTAGAGCCGAGGGTCGAGTCACGAGCAAGACGACTCGCGCGCTGCGTTTCTGAAAAGTTGGCATTGACCATCGGATAGGAGAACCCGATTGATGAAGTCCACAGCTATTGGAAGTACTGTAAGTTTGCTTCTCGTTTTTTCTGCAATTTCCTACGCAAACGGTTACATTCCGCACCAGAATCCCAAACCAGTTCAGCAGCCAACGCCGGCTCAGCAGGTTCAGATTTCAAACCAGCAGCCTGGAACCTTGCCGGCGAAACCGGGCGCTCAATCACCGGAATCCCAAGCATCCGGACCGGCCGTTGCGGACTCAGCCGGCAGGCCGTCTTCGGTGACTGGCCCTTTAGTTGAGAAGGCAGCGGCTTCCGTAAACGATGGCGATTTTGAAGTCGCCCCAGAGACCTATGTGGCCACGGCCTACAGCCTGCGCGGCAGGACCGCCAGCGGCAAGCCTGTCAGCCGGGGATTGATTGCCGCCGACCCGTCAGTTTTGCCCCTGGGCACCCGCGTTCGGGTCGAGGCCGGCTCTTTCAGCGGCGAATACGTCGTCGCGGACACCGGCGGGGCAGTCAAAGGACACCGCATAGACATTTGGACACCGACTTCTCGGGAAGCCATGCAGTTTGGGCGACGAGCCGTGAAACTAACGGTGCTCTCATTTGGTGGACGGCGTGGGAAGACTGCTGCGGTTCGTCCCCGTCGCGTAAATCCCGTACCCGAACCTTCCCAGGTTTCCCAGCCCACCAGCAAACAAGAAAATTAACTTCATTAAGGCTGATAGCTTATTTTGCAGGTCTTTTTCGTGGTTTTGTAAACCTACAAAGCGGCCAAGCAGGGTTGCTTCGTGCCTTTATGAGCTTACAAAGGGCCCAAGCAGGCTTGCTTCATGCTTTTGTAAACCTACAAAGCGGCCAAGTAGGTTTACTTCATCGCTTTGTAAACCTACAAAGGGGCAAGCAGGTTTTACTTCGTGGCTTTGTAAACCTACAACATGGCCAGGCAGGTCTACTTCGTCGCTTTGTAAACCCACAAAGGGCCAAGCAGGTTTACTTCGTGGCTTTGTAAACCTACAAAACGTCTGTTCAAGCCTGTGTTAACGGCCCGCAGGTGTTCGGCGCCAAGAAACAGTTGGGCGCTTCCTTAGAAATACTTCCGCGCATCATTCTGCGCAAGCAGGCAGTGTCTTAATTTGCCCGCCACGACGATGACGCAGTCAGTACCGGGAGCGGACCGGGGTCTCCACGCGGGCAGCCCGCGTGGGGTGGTTGGATGCGGCCGGGTCTCAATTCACGGGAGGGTCGAGTTTGCCAGGCCAATAACCCGGTCGCTACCGCTCCCGGTACTGACCTCATCCCTCCGCTCAAAATATGACACCACCCGCAAGCACCCCCTTTTCTCTTTTTTCAGCGAAGCAGTTAAGATGCTGCGGCAATGTCCAATCAGAATGATCTTGTGGCCGGAACGCCTGCTTCGCTGGTCGAAGTCTGGCGCGGCCCGATTGTCGAATCCCGGCATCGCGGACATCTGTCGGCGGTCGATGGCGCGGGCCACACGGTGGCCGCGCTGGGTTCGCCTGAGACGGTGACTTATGTACGTTCATCGGGGAAACCCTTCCAGGCCATCCCGGTAATCGTTTCGGGCGCCGCGGATCGTTTTGGTTTCACCGAGCAGGAAATCGCGATCGCTTGCGGCTCGCACAGTGGCGAGCCAATGCACGTCGACACGGTTCGATCGATGCTCGGAAAGATCGGCCTTGATGAAAGTGCGCTCAAGTGCGGGGTGCACGAACCGTTCAGCACCGAGGTCGCGCGCGCGTTGGCCCGCGATCAGCAACCACCGAACGTGCTGCAAAACAATTGCTCCGGCAAGCACGCGGCCATGCTGGCGCTGGCGCTGCATGTCGGAGCGCCGACGGCAAGCTATGATGATTCCCGCAACCCTGTGCAGCAGGCGATCGCGAAAACGGTTTCAGAATTTTCAGACATCACGCTGGAGGAGATCGTGATCGGCGTCGATGGTTGCGGCGCGCCGGTGTTCGGAATCCCGGTGCAGGCCATGGCGCTGATGTATGCCCGTCTGGTTTCGCCGCCCGAGAGTTTCGCCGCCGCCACGCGGAACGCCTGCCGCCGCATTGTCAAAGCGATGATTGATTTTCCCGAGATGGTGGGAGGCACCAAAGATCGTCTGGATACCGAATTGATTCGAGCCGGCGCGGGCCGGCTGATTTCCAAGATCGGTGCTGAGGGTGTCTACACAGTTGGCGTCCTGCCCGGCAACGAATGGCCGCACGGACTCGGTCTGGCGCTCAAGATCGAAGATGGCGATGACCATCGAGCCCGGCCACCCGCGGTCATCGAAGCCCTGAGACAGCTGAACGTCCTTTCAGAAAAGGAGTTGGTCGCGCTGGCGTCGTACGCTCCGACGGTGATTAGGAATCGACGTGGTGAACACGTGGGCGAGGCGCGGGCGGCGTTCACGCTGGAGATTAATCGATGAGGTCAGTACCGAGAGCGGTAGCGACCGGGCCGCGCCGTTACATGACTCTAGATTATGAGGACGGAACCCGGTCGCTACCGCTCTCGGTACTGACCTCATCATCGTGAGGGTGGCCGCGACCGGCTTAAGCTCGGTACTCGGAATAATGGTCAAGTGAACCATAACGCAGCAGAAACCGATTCAATCGCCGGGAACGCGGCATCGCCTGAGCCCGTGCTCCTCCGCGATCAATATGGCGCCGTCGACTATGATTCGCTGCCGGACGTTATTCAATGGTTTCTCGACCATGACCAGCGCGTGGCAGTGATCAAACACGCAAAAGTCGAAGAGCTGTTTCAATGGAAGCAGGAACAAAGCCGTTTGGCGGGTGAAGACGTATTCAACTTCAATCGCGCCGAAGATCGCCTGGCCATCGGCATCCTACAGTCCGTCGCCCATAACCCAACTGAACGCGAGCTGCATGCATGGATTGCACAGTTATTGAACGCCCTCGATAAGGCATCAAAGGCAACTGAGGATGTTTCGTCGGCCTATGATCTCGACCTGAGTGCCGCCAGTTCCGTAGTCGGCGAATCACAAAAGATACCTGCCGCGACCACGCGAACTGAATTTCTCTTTAATTGCTGGGTGGAAACACTCTGCACGGCAGAGATTCGAGTCGTCGGTTGGCTTTATCGCGAATTCTACGCACGTCCTTTTCAACCTGATAACTTCTGAACTTGTCTTCCGCCGATTCGGCCCTTGCGATCGTGTTTTCGGATTAGCCCTCAGCACGATCGGTAGCCGGCCGAGTCCCAGGGGGACATTAATTTCGGCCGAGCGATTTTAGTGCACCGCTGTGCCTTCCCTGTACTGAACCTCTACAAATACTCCTGATCGCACAGGTGCTGTCTCCGTTTTCTGATCGTAGTGCGAAGACTCTTCGCGCATCCATTTGCTCTCGGAATCCCGATTCTTACACTCTGGCTATCCGCAGGAATCTTAGCTGGCACAATCGTTGCTCGGCCTTTGGACGACCAAAGCTAAACCGTAAAAGGTTAGAAGTGGTTTCGGGTCAGGCTTGGAGACAACGGTTGCGAAGCGCTTCGGGGTAGGCGCTTTACATCTGAGCAATGGCCGGCTCTTTCGGGGGAACGGAGCAGCCAGAACAGTCGAAGAGCAAAAAGGCAGGGCTGCTGATGACGGCTTGGTGAGGCCAGGGGGGGCCTCACAGGATTTGTCAGCGGCCCGCACGCCTTTTATGTCGACCCGGTTCGTTGAGTGGAAGAGAGCGCGACAGGTTCAATTGAGCCCGGTCGCGCTTCTATTTTTTGACACGTCTGATGCTGGGAGCGCGGACGTCCCGTCCGCACTGAGCGCGCAGCGCGAACAATCGTCCAAACGGAGGGGCTCGCCACAAGGCATTGAGAGAAAGAACCGAGCGAGCTACGCTCGCCGTGCGGACGAGACGTCCGCGCTCCCAGCATCGAGTTTCGCGATACAACTAAACGAGCTCATTATTTTGTTCGCTCTTTGATTCATGAGATTCGACTGCTACACTCACGCCTTCGAGTTCTTCTATTACGGTTCACGGTTTACCATCACAACAAGTGTCTGCACCCAACATTGAAACCATAGTTTCGCTGGCCAAGCGGCGCGGCTTTGTCTATCCATCATCCGAGATTTATGGCGGCCTGGGCAGTGCGTGGGACTACGGTCCGCTCGGGGTTGAGCTCGCCAACAACGTGCGCGCGGCGTGGTGGCGTTGGATGGTTTACGAACGCGACGACATCGAAGGGCTCGACTCGTCCATCATTCTGAATCGACGGGTCTGGAAATACTCCGGTCACGAAGAGACTTTTACTGATCCGCTGGTTGATTGCCGCGAATGTAAGACACGTCTGCGGGCCGACAAGCTCGACGATGGCAAGTGTCCCAATTGTGGGTCGAAGAACCTCACTGAGCCGCGGCCGTTCAATCTGATGTTCCAAACTCACGTGGGCGCAACTGCCGAAGACGATCCCGACGCGCTCGTGTATCTCCGCCCTGAAACCGCGCAGGGCATCTTCATAAACTTTCTCAACGTGCTGAACACGAGCCGGCGCAAACTGCCTTTCGGTGTCGCGCAAATCGGTAAATCCTTCCGTAACGAAGTCACGCCGGGCAATTTCATTTTCCGAACGCGCGAGTTCGAGCAGATGGAGATGGAATATTTTGTGCGACCCGGCGAGGATGAGCAAGCGCATCAGGAATGGGTCGACGCCTGTCATCAATGGTTCCAGGACATCGGCATTTCGCGCGACAACCTGCGGCTTTACGAACAGCCGAAAGCAGAGCTGGCGCATTACGCCAAACGCACCGTGGACATTCAGTATCGGTTTTTCCCGGAACGTGAAGACCAGGAACGCAACTGGGACGAGTTGATGGGCATTGCGAATCGCACCGATTTCGATCTGCGTACGCATTCGAAAAAGCCGGAAGACGCAGAAGGCAAACGCTTGAATTCCGATTCCACCGAAGATCTTTCTTACTTTGACGAACAAACCAAGCAGCGGTTCTATCCGTACGTGATCGAACCGGCGGCCGGCGTTAATCGCACCGTGCTCGCGCTGTTAATGGACGCGTACTCTGAAAAGACAAATGACAAGGGCGAGACGCGGGTCATCCTAAAGCTTCATCATTCAATGGCGCCGATCAAGGTAGCTGTACTTCCGCTCGCGAAGAACAAACCTGAGATCGTCGGCATGGCCAAGGCAATCAAGCGCTCGATGCAGCCGTTGGTGCGCGCGGTTTACGACGACACGGGCGGGATTGGAAAGTTATACGCGCGGCAGGATGAGATTGGCACCCCGTTCTGCGTCACCGTTGATCATCAATCACTGGAAGACGAAGCCGTCACCGTGCGCGACCGCGACACGTGGGAGCAGGAACGCGTGAAGGTGAGTGACTTGCCGACGTATCTGCTGCAGAGATTCAGCCCTGGGACATGAGGCAGTAGCTTCTTAACACCTTGCGTCATTAGGTCCGAAGGACCGGCATGAAATAGCCCCGCCCGTAAGGGCGGGGATGGATAGCAGAAGAGGAGTTCCAGGCCCGAAGGGCCGACACTTTTGTTTCGCACCTACGGCGCTCGCGATTCTGATCGGCGCGTTAGACCACGCCCTTAACGGGCGTGGCTATTTCATGCCGGCTCTTCGAGCCTGGGAATGCCCTACACCACCTTGATCAAGTGATAGTGCTTTGCTCCCTTGCGCAAAACCAAAAGCTGGCCGTCGATTAGATCTGCGACGGTAATCGCCTTGCGCGCGTCATCCGCGCGGCGGTTGTTCACAGACACACCGCCGCCCTGAACTAAGCGCTTAGCCTCACCTTTGGACGGAGCCAAACCCGAAAACACCAGGGCATCGCTGAGGGTGAAAGCGTCGCCATCCAACTTTGATCTTTCCAGTTCGGTTGAGGGGACATCGGCGAAGATTTCCAGAATCTCCTGCACGCTCAAACCGCTGATCTCTTGACCGAACAGAACTTCCGATGCCCGCAGTGCTTTCTCGAGCGATGTCTCGCCGTGAACCAACGCGGTCACCTGACGAGCCACCTCTCTTTGAGCTTTACGTTTCTCCGGCTCACTCCGAACACTCTCTTCCAGTTCACTGATCTCTGCTTGTGATGACCACGTAAAGAACTTCAGGTAGGTGATCGCATCGCGGTCATCGGTGTTCAGCCAGAACTGATAGAACCGGTATGGTGAAGTCAGTTTCGCGTCCAACCAGACGGCGCCGGCTTCCGTCTTGCCAAACTTTACCCCGGCCGCCGTGGTCACCAGCGGAAACACCAGACCGTGTGCCCGCGCGCTGCGCAGACGGCGAATGAGATCGATCCCGGCGACGATGTTCCCCCATTGATCGCTGCCACCCATCTGCAGATTGCAGCCGTGCCGGTCGTGGAGGACGAGATAGTCGTAGGCTTGCAACAGGGGATAGCTGAACTCAGTAAAGGAAATGCCTTCCTCGGTTTCCAGGCGACGCTTGATGGCTTCTTTGGCCAGAAGGTTGTTTACGGTGAAGTATTTTCCGACGTCGCGCAGGAACTCCATCATCGAGATGGGAGCGAGCCAGTCCGCGTTGTTGATGATCCGCGCCGGGTTGGCTGTCGCGTTGAAATCGAGAAAGCGGCTGAGTTGATCCTTAATGCCCGCCAGATTCTCCTCGACTTGTTCGGGAGTTAAGAGTTGGCGCTCTTTTGTCTTGCCACTGGGATCGCCAATCAGCCCGGTGCCGCCGCCGGCGATCGCGATCGGCGTGTGCCCGAATCTTTGTAAGCGCGCCAGACCCATCACCGGCAGAAGCGATCCGACATGCAGACTTGCAGCCGAAGGGTCAAAGCCAATGTAGGCCGTCAACTTTTCTTCCGCGAGGATTTTCTGCAAGTCCGGCGTCGCTTCATGGAGCATTCCCCGCCACTCGAATTCGTCGTATAGGTTCATTATCGAAATTTGCTGGAGCAGCGAACGATGATAACACGAGGTCATTTTGGAGCGCGGTAACTTGTTACCGCTTTCATAAGCCGCGACTTGTCGCGGCCAGCTTAGAAGCCGCAGTCGCCAGCCTCGCGGCGACAAGTCGCCGCTTACCAAAGCGCTGACGAGTCAGCGCACTCCAAACTAACGCCAACACCTACCGCCAATCGCACCAATCCCGATCCGATAAACTCCACCAGTCCATGCCGATCGGTTGGCCGTCGGGTGGATCGTTGGACTTCGTGAGGTTCATTTTCTTCGGATCTTCCTGAAAGCGTTTGATCTGGTTTATGGCGTAGAAGAGATATGCTTTTTGGTTTTCGTCACGCGTAAGATCCGGCTGAAAACTCAGCCAGTGCTTCAATTCTTCCAGTTTTAGTTCAGCGATGGCCCGTACCTGGTTCGAAGCGTGTTCGCCTGAAGCGAGCGACATCAGATCCAGCAACACAACCATGTTCACCGTGCGGCGGATTTCGGCGCCATAGCCCGTGCCAATCGGCGCCTTCCAACTTGCTTCCAGAATCTTGTCGAGCACTTCGTCAAAGCCGGGATAGCGAGGATCGCGCGCATGAAATTGCACCAGCCGCGCCGCGCGTTCCTGATTCAGCAGAAAGTCGCAGACGTGGTCGGCAAACGCTTCGGGCGGCGCCAGCGCGTCAAAGTTGGGAAACGTGCGAATCCGAAAATCTTCCCGCGTCCGTGGATAACCCGGCGGGCGCGGCGGAATCAAACGCAGCACAGATTCAGGCAGCGCCAGAGTCTCCGGCTTCAGCGTATCGAGCACGGCGGTCAGCGCGCGTCGCTGTTCTTCGGGTGAAATGATTTGGGGATTCGTGTCGCCCTTGCCGCGCAGGCTGAAGGTGTAGTCTTCGCCTCCGATTAGTTTCGCGGCGGCCTCAACCTGATAGCGATGGTACATGTAAAGCGGCACCAGCACGTCTTCAAGCGTGGCCATCGGCGCGCCATCGCGGATATTGTTTTCGCCAAACCGCCGCAGCGCCGCGGCGCGCACCTTCATTACATCGGCGAGCCCATCGACAACGTTCGTGCCATTGTCCCAAAGATGGGCCACTGAACTGGAAGCGCTGGCCGGGCGCGCATCCTGATCGGTGAGATATATCAAACCGCGTTTGAAAGCGTCGCTCAGGATCTTGTCGAGCGCCGCCTGTTCATCAGTACCGCCGGGGAAATCCTGATAGCCGTAGGCAATCGTTACCTTGTCCCATTCACCGATGCCCTTTGCATAGGCGTCTGAGATGTCCGGGACACCGTCGGCGCCGAGCTTCACCAGGGGCGCGGGATAATCCATGACTGAGGCGCGATTCGAAACGCTGGCGGCAAAATTGTGTTGCAGTCCGAGCGTGTGGCCGACTTCGTGCGCGGCCAGTTGCCGCAAACGCGCGAGCACGACCTGCTCCATAATCTTTGCCGTTTGTGACTTTCCTTTTTCATAAGGCGCCAGCAGTCCTTCGGCAATCAGGAAATCCTGACGGTCGCGCAGCGAGCCAAGCGAAACCCGGCCCTGGATAATCTCTCCGGTGCGCGGATCACTAACCGACGAGCCGTACGACCAGCCGCGCGTTGAGCGGTGCACCCACTGAATCACATTGTAACGAACGTCCATCGGATCGGCGCCGACCGGCATCAGCTCGACGCGAAATGCGTTCTTATAACCAGCGGCCTCGAACGCCTGGTTCCACCAGCTTGCGCCTTCGATCAAAGCAGAGCGGACCGGCTCAGGCGCGCCGCGATCGACGTAGTACACGATCGGTTTTACCGGCTCGCTCATGGCCGCCGCAGGGTCTTTCTTCTGCAAGCGATGATGATTGAGGTAGCGCCTGGTGATGGGGTCGCTAATCGGCGTCGCAAAGTCCAGGTAGCTAATTCCAAAATATCCGGCTCGTGGATCGTTGATGCGGGTCCTAAAACCGGGTGGCGGCAACTCGACAAACGAGACGTGCTCGCGAACAGTAATGGCTTGCGGGATCGGCGTTACCTGTCGCACCAGAGGGCCAGCTTCGCCTTCACTTGTGAAAGTAAGAGTAGTTTCGACTTCAGTGTTCTTCGGAAAATTCTTTGTGTTGGCGAGATAGAAAGCACAGCGCGTCGCGTCCAGGCGGAAAGTGCCCTGTTGATTTCGTTGCAGCGTGCCGGGAATCTGGTGCGCGTCGCGCAGATAGAATGTGGTGGCGTCGACCAACGCGCGACCGCCTTCTTCCGCCGCGACTTCAAATCCCCACAACGTCGATTCAGCGAAAGCGTCTTTGACCGCGCGTCGTTCATCAGCGTCGTCGCTGTTGGCGCGAAACGCGTAGTTCGAGGCGATCAACAGCACCCGCGGCCCGGTTCGCTCAAAGCGGACGATGTGGCTTTGTCCCAGCTGACCTCGATCCAAACCAATGTCATTCGAACCGATGCCGGCGGGAAGGGCTTCAACGTAAAGAAACTCTGAGTTCCACTTGTCGATCTCGAGCCAGACTTTGCCGGCTTTGGCGTCCCAATAGAAGTTGAAGTAACCGGGGAACTTTTCCATCGGGGCGACTTTTTCGGTGATCGTGGGCGTGGCTTTCGTTTCGGGATTTGAGCGCGGTTGCGCAAAAAGGTTCGTGCCGAGCAGCAACAAAACCGAAAGCACGGGGATGAGACGCTTCATTCCTTTTTCCTCCGATTCGCGATTCACATTGTCTGGTCTTGTTCTCCAGAAAGAACCAGGGAACACCTAAACTACCATCGCATACAGCTCTTTTCCGATGCCGGTGAACGTACGATGATTGAGAGGAAACTCCAACATCACGTGCAGGATGCTCATGAAATAGAGCACCGCCATTCCGGTGTCGTAATCATACGCATAGAGAGCCAGCGCGCCCAGCCACATTACGATCATGACAGCCGTGCGAGACTTCGGAACTTCGTGCCACTTGATGATCGAAGTCTTTGAGAACCAGTTCAAGTAGTGATAAGTGTAGGCAAAAGCAATCAGCCTCATGATCATCAGGCCGCTGTGTGATTCGTAGACCTCGGCAGCCGTCGTTCCTGATCCAAGCCTGAACAGCTTGATTAATTCAGAGTTGAGCCCGTTGAATGAGCGATAGCTCTGCCGGACGTAATGGCCCGCGATGTAGCCGTCAGGAACGTAAACAAAGAAACTGATCGCGCAAGCTACCAGGACAACCAGCGATAAGATTCCCGAGAGGCTGCGTCCCTTCAATGCGCCATACAGAATGAAGGTGCCGGTAAAGATCAGAACATGAATTATGGTGACGAGGAAAAACGCGAGGATGATATAGTAGCGCGACCGCGCGAACAGGGCGAGCAACAAAAGCGAAACCGCCAACGTTATGGCTTTGGCTAAACGGTTCTTGATCACGGTAACCAACAGAGCTGTAACAAAGACCAGATAGAAGAGGGTGATCTCCCACTTGGGGCTTGCCTGCTCGCCCGCTCCTTCCACCGCCACAAACCCCACGATCAGGGCCACCATCGTTAGAGCTACCAGAATTAACCAGCCCTGGTGGGCGTGTTTGACCCGCTTTCCAGGCTTGCCCTCTGTGAAATATTTTCTATCGTGCAGCCATGAGATCTCAGTCAGGTAATGCAGCGGTCCGAGGATGGCATACGAGAAAAGAAACAGCTCGAACGGAAAACGAAACGCCAGCAAGCACGAAACTATCATGAGCCCAATGTTGAGATAGTTGATCTGGGTAGTTGTCAGCGTCATAGCTTGCCGGCAGGTTAAAGCGGACTCTGTCAGGATGCGGTGGCTCCGGAACCATCGGCGTGCCCTCTCTCTACGACGGCGTAGGAGGATTTTGGCTGGAGCCCGCCATCACCGCTGCAAAGAACCGCAGCCCATGAAGACCGGGAAAATAGACTTTGTCTTTTGACTTCTTTGCCATTCCTTGTCCCTAAAGACGCCGAAGTCAAGGAAAGCGTCAAACAACCAGTCCCGGGATATTGTCTACTGCAGCTTCCGGCCCGCGTTCAAATTATCGAAATTCAAGATCGTGTTGAAGACCAGGAAGTAGCTGCCTGAAGTCTGGCCGCGCCAGAACGGATTGTTTGAGAAGAGCACGACGTGGCCGCGCTCGAGCGGTGAATCGATCACGGCCGCGTGTTGCGCGATTTCGTCGCCGCCATCCAGCAAACCAGAAACCAGAAGCTCGCGCGCGTCGGCATAACGCAGCACGACCCGCGGACGGAGGTCCGTTGGAATCAAGCCAATCAGATTGCGACGCTGCTCATCAGTGATTGGCGCGGCTTCCCAGACTTCCGAACTCGGTGGCGGCTCGAGAGCTTCGGCGGGAGGCCGCCCCTGCACCACGTCCGGATCGTCGACTGTGCCGCGGCCGGTCGCGCGCTGACCGTCACCGCGTCCCCGGCGTCCGCCGCCGCCCCCACCGGCAACATTGCTGACGTTGAAGATCGGTCCGTTGAAGCAGTAGATCGAAAGCGAATCTCCATAGCCGTAGACGATCGGACTGGTGGCATCGACCAGCCTCGTGCGCAGCACGTCGCCAATGGCGCGCAAGCGCGTTGAGCGCTGGATTGAAACTCCCGGAGTGAAACCGTTCGAAACTACCAGGTCAGCCGTGTCCATCGTGCCGATAAAAACACCGCCGCGCTTCACAAAGTTTTGCAGATTCACGAGTCCGGACCAGCCCAAACCCGGACGAGTATCATCGGTCGAAGCAAAGCCGCCGAGATTCGGTGTCAGTTCCGTCTTCTTCCACGGCAGAGGATTGCCGTACATCGGCCGACCCTGGATGATCGCGTTAGCGTTGCCGGCTCCGGGCCCAAAAACGATCACGTCATACTTGCGATTCAGATCTGAATCCTTCGCCACGTCCTGAGTACTGATGTAGTCGTAGGGAATCTGCATCTGATCAAACGCCAGCCGCCACCAGCCTTCATCCTGCGTGCTGAGCCAGGTGTGGAGGATCGCCACGCGCGGGACTTTGACGGCATGCATTTTCACCGACGGCGCCTGCTCGACTGCATAAGCCTGCAGGCCAAGTTCGGATGCAGCCTTGTTAACTTCATCAGTTGCAGCATTGCGAATGATGAAAGAGCCGCGATTGAACTTTTTGCCGGCGGCTTCAAAGGGTTCTTCGGCCGCTTCGAACGAAGCCTTCTTCAAACGATAGCGCAAAGTGATCAGGCTGTTGTCGGCGTTGTGATTGACGAGAAAGACTGACCCATTGCCATTCGCGCCACCGGGTGAGTGCACGTCACCATTGATGCGTTCCATCGCGGCGCTAAGGACTTTGACGTCCGTCACGCGCAATGCCTGAACGTTGCTAAGCTCGCCAAACGTCCAGCCCGTATCGTCATAGACGTCCTGTTGCGGATCTCTCGGGCTCCAATATTGATAATCAAGCAGCGCGTCCGCGATGCGGCTGTAGGGCTGATCCATGCGCACGATGTAACTGCCCGCGGGAAACGTGCGCGACTCGGTATCTAAAGATCTGAGCGGCGGTGCCGGCGACGCGGCCGCGTTTGCTGATAAGGGTGATCCGCTCGCTCGCGGTTCCGCGCCGCGCCTTGGCGCCGGCTTTTTCTTCATGGTGACCGTGAATGGCGCGGTGGCGCGGCTAATCTCACAGCCTTGCGCCTGGAGCAGCCGCAGCAGGTTCGCCTGATTACCCGGTCGCGGATCGTCGCCGGGAAAAACATAAGCAGCCGGACCTTCATTCTTCGGCTTTTCAATCGACCGCTTGGCTTTCAAATAAAAGTTTTTCAGGAAGAGCTTGCTCTCGTGATTGAAATAATCGAGCGAGATCAGCAGTCCTGTTTCTTCATAGTTATTGTTGTTGCGCTGCGACCACCTTGCGCGCGGCAGTGGCGGGTTTTGTTTGTACCAGGTGCGCGAGGTCTCGTTCTCTGACAGCGTCCGCACCAGAGTGTCGGCGCCGCCATTGCCGAAGGTTTCGTATAGCCGGCTGATGCCGTTGTGCGTTGCCGCGATGAACATCAGGTAGCCCGGCGACCAGGTGTCGAAGGTGCCGTGGGCGAAGACGCCGGGCATGCCAAACTTGGTCATCTCGGAAACGTTTTTCCAGCCGATCATCTGCCATTCGTCGGTCAGGATCGGATCGACCCAGGCGTTGTACGGCCCATCCCCGACGGTGTTGTCGTAAAGGTAGGGAACAGACTCGTGCAGATCATGCAGCACCTGCGCCTTCCAACCGACGTAAGTATTTAAGACATTGCGCGTGAGCTTGAGCGAGAGACCCATCGCGTCGCGATTGTTGTCGTGGGCGACGTAATGGCCCCAGTACGCGAGCGACGGCCAATTGTCCTTCGGATGCGCGAGGTGCCAGTTGTAAATGTCTACCATGCGATCACGTCCGTCGACTTCAACCACGGGCGTGATCAGCGTGACCATGCCTTCGCGGATCGACTTGATGTACGGACTATCATCGACCGCCAGACGATAAGCGAGTTCCATCAGGGCAGTCGGCGCGCCAGTTTCAGTTGAATGAATCGTTCCCGTGATGTAGTAGATGGGAAACGACTGATCGACCAGGCGATCAGCTTCGGCATCGTCAAGATTGATCGTGCGCGGATCGGCCAGCTTTGCCAGGCGCGCGCGGTTCTCGTCCAGTTTGGCCAGCAAGCTTTCGGAAGCGATCGCTACGGCAATCATTTCCCGTCCTTCTTCAGTTGACCCGATGGAAAAGACCCTCACGCGCGGGCTCGCCTTTTCCAGCATGCGCATGTAGCGATAGACGTCTTCAGCGTACGGCAACTTGCCCGGCGCGCCCGCTACATCGCCCAGCACGGCTTTCGGGGTCGGCACGTTCGGCGAGGCCGGTAAATAATCAGTCAACGGCGAGTTGAAGAAGGGTTCGGTGGTGTACTCGCGAATCTTCTTTGTGTATTCCTCGTCGATGGGCTGGTTTGGCGCCCGCCCCTGCCGGCTCTGCGAGTAAACGGCCGCGGTGCTGACAAACAGGGCGCTCGCGACGAGCAAGCGCGCCAATCTTTTAAGATTCATTTTCGGTTCCTCGAAACTGTCGGCATGAAGGCCTTTTTCCTGGTGACGAACTGATAGAAGAGAAGAAGATGCTTTTAAGCTAATCGGAGAAGCAAGTCAATGGTGAAGTCCGCATAACGGACAGCCGCAACGAGGTCAGTACCAGGCGCGGTAGCGACCGGGCAACAAGTTGATTCAACCAGTTGGCTTCGCCGACTGTTGGCCTCTTGATTTCCCCGGGTCGTTGTAGATCGCCGTCCGTGGAATTAGAATTAACGTCTCCGATCACTAGTGATCTCGATTAAATGTCAGATAACAAAGATAGCTTATCCTCCGTCCAGGCCCAACCGCCGGAAGAATCAACAACTCCCGACGTGAAACCGATCAGCAAAGTCGCCGGCGGGATGTCCGCGGTGCTCAGCGCGGCGAAATCCACATTCAGAGAGATGGGCGTGGTGCGCGGGACCCGTACGCTGCTGCAATTGAATCAGAAGCAGGGCATCGATTGTCCGGGTTGTGCCTGGCCTGAACCTGACGGCGAGCGCTCGCATTTCGAATTCTGCGAAGAAGGCGCCAAGCACGTCGCCGATGAAGCGACAGCCAAACGGGTCACGCCTGAGTTTTTCAAGAAGTGGACAGTGACGGAACTCTCACTGCAGCCGGATCACTGGCTTAATCAGCAGGGGCGCATCACGCATCCGATGTTTCGGCGTGAAGGCGCGGATCACTACGAGGCCATTGACTGGCCGGACGCGTTTGGGTTGCTCGCAAATGAATTGAATGCGTTGGCTTCGCCCGATGAAGCGGTCTTTTATACCTCGGGCCGGACCAGTAACGAAGCCGCTTTTCTTTATCAACTTTTTGTAAGGCAATACGGAACGAACAACCTGCCGGACTGCTCAAACATGTGTCACGAATCCAGCGGCACTGGCATGAACGAGGCGCTCGGTTTTGGCAAAGGCACCGTTAGCCTGACGGACTTTGATCTGGCCGACGCGATTTTTGTCATCGGTCAGAATCCCGGGACAAACCATCCGCGCATGCTGACTTCGCTCCTGGCTGCCAAGCGGCGCGGCTGCAAAATCGTGCACATCAATCCGCTTCCGGAAACGGGACTCGATCGCTTCAAGCATCCGCAGGAATTCTGGACCTGGCTGGGCAAGGGAACGAAGCTGGCTGATCTTTTTCTACAGGTGCGGATCAATGGCGACGTGGCTTTGCTGAAAGGGATCATGAAGGAAGTCATCGACGCTGAAGAACGTCGCCCGGGCCAGGTTCTCGATCAGAAGTTCATCAATAGCCACACCTCGGGGTTTCCAGAGTTCGCGGCGGCGCTGCGCCATGTCCACTGGGGCGACATTCTCGAGCAATCCGGAGTCACGAAAGTCAAAATCGAAGATGCGGCGCGAATCTTCATTGCGTCCGAACGCGTAATCTTCTGCTGGGCCATGGGCCTGACGCAGCACAAGAACGCCGTGGCGAATATTCAGGAGATCGTTAACCTGATGTTGCTGCGCGGGCAAATGGGAAAGCCGGGCGCGGGTTTGTGTCCGGTGCGCGGGCACAGTAACGTGCAAGGTGATCGCACCATGGGCATCTGGGAACAACCAAGCGAAGAGTTTCTGGAAAAGCTGGGTCACGAATTTGGATTTGATGCTCCGCGGCGGCACGGACTCGACACCGTGCACGCAATTCAGGCGATGCACAAAGGTACGGCGAAAGTATTTTTTGCCTTAGGTGGAAACTTTCTTTCGGCTACGCCCGATACCGAATACACGGCCGAGGCTTTGCGTGGTTGCCGTCTAACCGCGCACGTTTCGACGAAATTGAATCGCGCGCATTTGATTACGGGCAAGCAGGCGCTGATTCTGCCATGCCTGGGCCGCACCGAAATCGATGAACAGGAAAGCGGCCCCCAGCTGGTGACCACTGAAAACTCGATGGCTGTCGTCGAAGGTTGGCGGGGACGTCTGCCGCCGGCGTCGCCAGAGCTCTTGAGCGAACCGGCAATCGTCGTGGGACTTGCGAAAGCTGTGCTGGGTATTCGATCGAACATTGATTGGGATGGACTGCTGGCAAACTACGATCGCATTCGCGAACACATCGAGCACGTCGTGCCGGGCTTTGAGGACTACAACCAACGCGCGCGCCAGCCGGGAGGTTTCTATCTGCCTAACCCAGTTAGTAAGCTCGAGTTCAAAACCGCTGACGGTCGCGCGCATTTCACCGTTCATGAACTGCCGCGGCACGATCTAAAGCCCGGCCAATTTCTGATGATGACTATGCGCAGCCACGATCAATTCAATACCACGATTTACGGACTGGACGATCGCTACCGGGGAATTCACAACGGCCGCCGCGTGGTTTTTCTCAACGCCGACGACATTAGTTTTGGAGGTTTTCATGACGGCCAAATGGTGGATTTGATTGGCCATTTTGAAGGCGAAGAGCGCGTCGCAAATCGTTTCCGAATCGTGACGTACAGCATTCCGCGTTACTGTGCCGCGACCTACTTTCCGGAAACAAACGTGCTCGTGCCGGTGCGCAACTTTGCCGACAAGAGCCACACGCCGGCATCGAAGTCGGTGGTGATTAGTATCCGGCCGTCTGAAGCGAGTGAGCAGTGAGCAGTGAGCAGTCGGAAATTTGGCTTACTCGACTGGTTAGGGCTTTGCGGCTCTGCCGCAGCACAGTGCGGAAAGCCTATGGCTTTCCGTCGACGATTCTATTGTTTTCTCCGAGGCTGCGCCTCGGGCGGAGGCCTAGCCTCCTTTTCTAATCGAGAACTTGACGGTAAGGCAGAGCCTTACCGCACTGTGCTGAGGCAAAGCCTCAAAACTAATGAGTGCAATTGATTTGGTACAGCCAATGTCAACTTCCAAGAGCCAACTCTACGATCAACTCGCCTCGCAACTTTCCAGCCTGCTCGCCGGCGAGCGCGATCTGATCGCTAACGCGGCGAACTTCTCTTCGTTGATCTTCCATTCGCTGCCTGATCTGAACTGGGCCGGCTTCTACTTTGAGAAAGACGGCGAACTCGTGCTGGGGCCATTTCAGGGCCGGCCCGCCTGCGTGCGCATCGCGTTGGGCCAGGGAGTCTGCGGAACGGCGGCGGCAAAGTGCGCGACGACCGTGGTGCCGAACGTACATGAATTTCCCGGGCACATCGCCTGCGACAGCGCTTCGACTTCGGAAATCGTGGTACCGTTGATGAAAGGTAAACGATTCATTGGGGTGCTCGATCTCGACAGTCCGGTGCCCGCGAGGTTTGATGCAGAAGATGCTGCCGGTCTTGAAACTCTGGTGAAAATCTTACTGGCGTCGACAATTACGGATGACAACTAAGAGGCCAACGATCGTGGCGGTCAGTGGCTTGTCGTCGAACACCGGCAAGACGACGTTGATGTGTGATCTGCTGGAACGTCTGCCGGGTTGGGAGGCGATCAAGCTGACGCGTGGCCATTATCGTTCCTGCGGCAAAGACCCGCTCGGGTGCTGTGTCAGCGATTTGATTCGTGACGAGCCGCTGATTCGCAGCGCGCGTGAAGAGAATTACGAAGCCGGAAAAGACACCGGTCGCTTCTGGGACGCGGGCGCAGCGAATGTGCATTGGGTGATTGCGGGAGAAGACCAGGTTGAAGCCGGTATCAAACAAGCCTTGTCGCGCGTGCAATCCGCGGGCGTGCTGGTTGAGGGCAACAGTTTCCTGGATTACGTCGCGGCTGATTACGCGATCATGTGCGCGCGCGCGGGAGAAAACAGACTGAAAACTTCCGCCCGGCGAACCCTGGCGAGAGCCGATGCGCTTTATCTTTCGACGATTGATGAGTGCGACAGTACTACGGCCCAATCGCGGTTTCGCGAATGGCGCGAGGGTTTATCGATTGACCTGGATCTAAATGGTTTGCCGGTTTATACGCGCGAAGATATCTCGCGACTGACCGAGCGCATCCGCCGGCTGCAGGATAGTCTCTGCGCAACCTCGGCGCTCTCTGCGTCTCGGCGGTGAATGATTTGTGCGCGCGTTACCGCACTCATCGCGGGCAAGGATGCCTGCGCTCCGCCGACGGGATGTCGGCGCTCCGTTATGATCACGATTCGCAAATCAGAAGATCGCGGCCACTTTGATTTTGCGTGGCTGGACACGTATCACACCTTCTCGTTCGATCAATATTACGATCCCGCACACGTGCACTTTCGCAGCCTGCGCGTCATCAACGAGGACCGCGTCCAACCTGGCCATGGGTTTCCCACGCACTCGCACCGCGACATGGAAATCATCACCTACATTCTTTCGGGTGCGCTTGAGCATCGCGACAGCATGGGCAACGGCTCTGTCATTCGCCCCGGCGACGTCCAGCGAATGAGTGCCGGCGCCGGCGTGTCGCACAGCGAGTTCAACCCTTCGGACACTGAGCCCGTCCATCTGCTGCAAATCTGGATTCTGCCGCAGAGACATGGTTTGCGACCGAGCTATGAAGAGAAACACTTCAGCGAACAGCGCGGCCGCCTGCGACTAGTTGCTTCAAGTGATGGCCGCCAGGGTTCAGTAAAGATTCACCAGGATGCCCAGGTTTATGCGGCGGTCCTCGATGCCGGGCAGACGGTAGTTCATGCCCTCGAAGAGAATCGCTCTGCGTGGCTGCAGATTGCGCGCGGGACGATCCGTTTGAATGAAATGGAATTGAAACAGGGAGACGGGGCCGCAGTCCGCAGCGAAAGCGAACTCACGATCGCGGCCCACGACCAGGCCGAAGTTCTGCTCTTCGATCTTGCTTAGACTTATTCTTCCGCGCGATTTACCGCGGCCACCGGCATCTGCACGTCGCGCAGTTCAGCGACGGTATCCTTGATCCTGATAGCCAGCATCTCGATCGTCTCGACGCGCCGGCGTGCTTTCTCGCCGGGCTCTTCACGCAACATTAATTGCGCCTGACCGAGCAAGGCCGCGAGCGGGTTGTTGATTTCGTGTCTGACGTGCGCGACCAGCGCCGCGGCGGCGGTCAGCTTCGCTTCGTAGTCAGCGACCAGCGCGCGTAGACGTGCCAATTCGTTCGTGTCTGGGGGCGTTTGTGATTCGCTCATTAGCTCCGGAGATTTTGGGCTGTAATTAAAAGCACGAACGTGAAGTAACGGCAAGCGTGTGAGGGATGCCGCCAAGCGCCTCTATTTTGCTTTTATTGAAGCACCAAGCGCAAGAACTATTTTCAGGAAACTTCGGATTCGACATCGCAAGAAATTATGTGTGCGATAAGAGCCGAGGATGCCGTAGTGAGGTACGGTTGACTTGATCGGCCGACTTACGTAAATTCGAATTCGCTGCTGGGAGGTCGTCCAATGGTAGGACTCCAGACTCTGAATCTGGCTATCGGGGTTCGAGTCCCTGCCTCCCAGCCACAAATTAATCTGATTGCGGGCAGTCACAATGTAACTTGAACCATTAAATTGCCGCCCCGGCAACTTATTGGTTCAAATAGCCTGCGGCAACTTATTGCTTCCAATTCAAAACGATAGTACGAGGGGTTCTTAAGTAGGGGGATGCGACCCTTGAATTAGCTTTGCCCGAAAACTCGCTCAAGCGAAGGACTTTTCGTACAACCTCACTATTTGCCCGAAAAGTCACTTACAAATCTGTTATGAACTCAGACCACTTGCCGGGCTTATTGCCCTATCTTAGCCAAGCATAAGGTGAGTCAGTGACATGAGCCTAACAGGTCAAGGCAGCCAGCAATGCTCAACTTAATCAAGGGGCCATCAGTCCGTTCAAAATCGTATTGACAGCTTAATCTGTCGGGCGCATAGTGATTGAAACTAACGAGGGGAGCCGTTATGAACGAAATTACGCTTCGACCCGCTAAACGCCGCAGCCACCATCGCAGATCCAGTTTTCGATCCAGTTTTCGACCCTCTGCGCTTCCCACGCCTCCGATCGATTGGGCATCTCTTGTACTCAATTCGCTGCCTCAAGAGCCTCCTAAGAACTTCGGCGACGTGATTTGGAATAGCTACAAGGACGACCTTTGGAAAAAGCACAAGCCCGATTCCCGGATTCTATTTGAGCTGTTTCGGATAGTCGCTAGAGACCCGGACACATCGGACGGCATTAAACTCCTAGCTAATATTCTTGCGGGTGTTTGCGTTCTTGATGGATACGGTCCGACTGTCGAAGGGCTTCGCAAAGATGAACGGGCACGTATGTCGACTAGAAAAGTAGCTTCTGTTCTTCCGTTCCCTCCCGTCTGGCCTTCCTAAATATTGTCCGCTCATCTTCTCTGATTCTGAGGTTGACACTCTCGCCACAAGTATCCTTTCACGAGTAGTCACAGAACTTAACACGTGGGTCGAGAATAATAGGAAGCCCGTGTATGCCGTCTCTTCTGACCGCAATGGTGAGCTAGTGCTTACGGTGGCAATGAGGACTGGCACGACTGGATCAAGATGCACCTGATGTGCGGTACCTCAACGCATATAGTAACCAGCGTCGAACTGAGCCGAGCCCGGTCGCACGATAGCCCGTACTACGAGCCGCTGGTCGAGGCGACCGCAAAGAGTGGTTTCAATATGCAGGAAATCTCAGCCGACAAAGCCTACATCAGCGCAGACAATCTCCGAACCACAACTGAGCATGGCTCAGTGCCATACATACCTTTCAAGTCGAACGTGAACATTAAGAGGGGCGACGATCTCTGGAAAAAGCTTTTCCACTTCTACAGCTTCAAGCGCGAAGAATTCCTGATGCACTATCACAAGCGGTCAAACGTCGAAACCACATTCAGCATGATCAAGGCGAAGTTTGGGGAGCGACTACGCTGAAAGACCGAAACCGCGCAGATCAACGAA
Organism: Blastocatellia bacterium; assembly: GCA_003168335.1. Classification (GTDB taxonomy): domain Bacteria; phylum Acidobacteriota; class Blastocatellia; order Pyrinomonadales; family Pyrinomonadaceae; genus UBA11740. Next base: position 178,939 of record PMSM01000007.1, read on the forward strand.
GCACTCTGCAAGGTACTGTGTCATAATCTCTGCGTCGTAATTCAACGAGTTGGGAGTCGACCCGACTTTTGGGGTCGCGGCAACTTGATTAGGAGAAGATCATGGCGGGCGAAAGGGTGGTTTATTCTTATTTCACTGGCAGACCTTCGGTCATAGTTTCCAATGTCCTAAGGGTAATTAGCGCCAGCACTCGAACGGATCGAGTGCGCTGGTTCAAAATTGGAATCACCAACAATCCTGAAAACAGGTTCCGACAAGCTTATGCCAGGCTCTACGATAAAATGATTGTGGTGTATCAGTCGTCGTCCCTCAATAACGTGTCCGAGTTAGAGCGCGACCTTGTCGAACACAATAGAGAGTTGGCCGACAACATAATTGGAGGCGGGGGTGGCAACTATGGTAACCCCCCGTACTTCATGTACGTTGTAATCAAATACCTAAGGGCGCGCTAAAGACCAGCGACACCGACTTTCCGTACAGCAGACTTTTTGTATAATAATGACTATTCGGGCAAAGCTCCTTGAATTCTTAACCGCTCATCAGACCCAGTTGGCGTCTTACTTCGCGCAGGAAAGCGCACAATTCCGCACGATCCAACCCAGTAGGACCCTTTGACGCCTTCCTGATTTGCTCGATGGATGGATGCCTTCCTTTCGCGTACAAATTCAATGCGAGCTGCCTGATTCTCGTCTTAGCATGCTCTTTTCTCTCCAAGCAGCCCTTCTTAGTGAACTGTGCATGACGTTTAACGAGTGCCTGACATTCTTTTGGGAATTGCCCACGTAGATAACCTGACTTCCTTCCCAAGCGGCTTGCGAGTCGTCGCAAGCACGCGGGCCGCTCTTGATAAAGGGCTGCTTGCAGTTCATGACGAATATTTTCAAACTGTGTCTTACGGTATCTCGCGTGTCGCGTCGAGATCGCCTTGGATAGTTCAGGATAACGACTGCGCAGACCAGCACTTGACTGGTACCCGAGACGCTTGCTGACATCATTTAGAGTTGGTGGCAACTCCTCCAGCAGTATTGCGCTGAGCTTGATTCGAACGCTGTTGCGATGTTCGGCGCGGTAGTTGGCACGGCGACACGCAATGGCTTTGCAGAGGCTACCGAATTTTCTGCGTAAAGCGGATGGCGCCTGATAACCAAGGCGCTCCGCGATCTCATTCAGTGATGGAGGTAGTTCCTTTTCCAAGGCTTGTTGAAGGGCTAGCTTTAGAATGGCAGGATCCTGCGTTTTCCTTCCTAATGGCTGGCCTACAGGAGAGCGTGATGTTCTCTGTTTTGCGGTCAACATCTTGGTTAACTCGGGATAACGATATTGCAGGGAGCGGGTACGTTTATATCCAAAGCGATCTGCAACTTGTCGTAAGGTTGGTGGAGGGTCCTGTTCGAGGGCGGCAAGCAGTCCAAGGCGCGCTACATCACTGTTGCGATGAATAATCCTTGAGGTGTTCCGAGTGAGCATTTGGAAATGTTGATTCAATTCAATTTTTCCGAGAACGTCACGCTTTGCGAGAATATCCGAAAGAGATACACCAATGTGGTAACACATCTTCAAGAGGAGGTCGGTTTTCGGAATATGCTTCTCGTTTAGCCACGAGTAAAGGATGTCTCTATCGATACCGGCGATGTCCGCGAAGGCAGTTACATTTCCTCCGGCAGCGTACTTGATGCACGTTGGTAGGAATCTTATGGCGTTCTCTCTAGGAGGATCGTTTGGCTGTTTCGGGGCCTCTGAAATTAATTCTCCCATTTGATGCGCAACCCACAACTTATATTTGAGGTCGTCAACCTCAACGAACGATTCTTTCTCACTTTTAGAATGGCCCAGCCACCCAAGGCATCGGGAGCAATGTCCAGGGCGCAATCTAAAGGTGAATGGGGGAGTCTGATTGTGGCAATGAGGGCATACGGTTTCAAGTTTTCTCTGGTGGTGCAAGCAAACCTCGACTGTACCTAGTGTCCACAGGAGGTGCTCATAAACAATCACCTCCGATTCACGCTGCTCTTCCAGGCAGCTGGGACACCACGCGCGAACGGTTCGCAGGAGTGACTTGTGCGTTAAGACATTTTGCCAGGTTAGCATTGTGAGGAAGCGCAGCCCGCGTCGAAGGGTTAGCCTCTCGAGGACTTCGACCCAGTCCCGCGCAGTAGCACCGCGCCCGTTGAGCGATTTCATGGCCAAGCGATAGTTGCCGCTGCTGACAAATGTTGATCCGGCGCGCAAGAATTTAGGATTGTTCGATAGTGGGACAAACTCGCGAGTGAATAACAAGTGAATGGATAGGCAATGCTCCTTCGCAAGACGGGCGATGTAGCTAGTGCAACTCTCGGTATGTGCGGTTCCCACGCCAATGGGTTCCAGGTGATAGAGACGGCTGCGAGGCGCAGTCTTAGGTTTCGCGAGATCCCACGAATCGTATATTTGAAGTTTTGATTTCGAAGGTGCGCTCATTAAGCGGCAAGCGTCAAATTCTCGATCTTGGTCTTTTTCTCTCTCATGAAATGGTGAACATCCTTCGACTTCATTGCAGCCACAACGCGCCGCCGTGACGGGTAAACTCCGATGTTGTGAAGGCTCATTCTCGTTTCGTTGATCTTGTCAGCAATAACCTTACGAACTCTCTGCTGTTCCTTGTACCGATACTGTTTGTGTCTCGTTGATATCGCCTTGCATAACTCGGGAAAGTGCTTGTACAGGAGGCGTTTATTAAGATCTATTCTTGTGGCGACCTCTTTCATCGAAAGCGATGTTTGCTGGTTGAGGATTGTCAGCAGAGCATCCTTAGTCGCTTTCGGATCAAGATGCCTCGGCGAGCGTCCGATAGCCTTTACCCCTGAGACCGCAGGTGTCTGAATCAAATCAATGTCGTCCAGTACAAAAGTATCGGCATAAAGAAAATCGACCAAAGAAATACCGACACGATTGCAGATGCGTAGCAGATCGTCGATTGGAATTTGAGCTTGGCCATGTTGCCAACCCCAGACAGTGTTCTTTCGCTTGCCGATGAGGCGAGCGAATCGATTCATTACCCCATCGGAGGCTTGATTGATGCAGGACGAGATCGACTGTGCAGTTCTTCCTTTCGGAGGCGACGGCAGTCGACGGGCAGCGATGATCAACTCCTCCAGATTCTTAGCTATCCATATTTGCCATTCCAATTTATGATCGAGAATCGGCGCGTCGTTAGAAACCTCATCGAGACTTGTGCCCAACCATTCGTCGCATTTCGAGCAACAGCCTGCTTGCGCACATCGAGCGAGCCATGGGAGTTTCCGATGGCAATGCTGACATTGAGAGATCAATCGCCGGTGGTGTCTGGTGCACACATCCAGATCTCGAAAAGTCCACAGAAGCGGTTCATAGATTTGTTGGCCGTTTAGACGCCAGTCTTGATAGCAGCTTGGGCACCATGTTCGTGACGAACGCAACAAATTTCTATGTGTGAATACATCAGTCCAGGGAAGCATCGTTAGGAAGCTGAGGTCAGTGCGCAGAGTAACGGTCTGCAACGCGGCTACCCAATCCTTAGCGATGACGCCGATACCGTTGATAGCCTTCGCATGTTCGCCGAACGAGTGACCTAAAGCACTGCCTCTAGTTCCGGGACGCGCGCCGCCTTGAAGCCAATATTTCTTATCCATGAAAGAAGCGAGTGTACGTCCGAGCAATACAGCCGGTGTCAAAGAGTGTGCGGCTGCCAGACGGGCTATATAACTGGTTAGGCTCTCGGCGCCACCGGTTCCCATCCCTATGGGCTTTAGGTTGTAAAGTCGACTGCGCGCTGACACAGAAGGCATATCGATATTCCACGACTCGTATATAGATAAGCTCTCATTATTTAGGCTATTGACCATTTCCGATGGGATCGCGCTTAGGATTACGTTCTCCTGGCCGTCTCCGTTTGCGAGGTCCGATTAGTTTCTGTTCATTTTCGCCAGATTGGACGTGTCCATTACCATTCGATTTTGTAAATTGGGCTTCAAGGCCCATCGAACTTCGTAGCCGCGCACGGTCCTCTCGGGAGTCGTCTAATAGAGCCTCACCCTCTATTGCTTCCTCCAACATCTTCTCGCACTGAGAGACGGAAAGGGCGCTTCTCACAAGATGCTTGCGGGATAAGACTTTTCCACCATCTTTAAGGGCCTTTGCGAGGGCTCTCGTTAACCAGACCTTTAACACTCCTATGCATCCGATACTTCGTTCATAGAAATAGTCCCACTCTCCTATGAGGTCAGGCTGTTCATGAAGCGGAAGGTGGTTTTGGAATGACCACAGCACGTTCTTGAAGGCTTTTAGTTCATCGCTGTGTTCGGCACGGTAACGGCGGAAGTGGACGTCTACACTGCGTCGACTCAGTTGTGCGCTCAAGTTTCGAAGGGCGAGTAACTCGTAGGTTCCGATAAGGACTATGGGAATCTCAGTACTGCTCGCGAGCGACTTGATTGAATCCAATTGATCCTGCAATTTCCGACCGGACGACATCTTGGCCAAATGCTGCGCCTCGTCGACCAAGAGCGCCGCGGGCCGGCGATGCTTAATTGCTTCCTCGGCGGCCTCTCGCAGTTCTGTTCCTGCGGTGAGGGGATTGGTGACTAGTCGCCGATACGTTCTGTCAGTACCTTTCCGCGCGGAAGGCTTGATCTTATAGTTGATACAAGGCTCATCGAATTTCTTGAGAACGCTCTTATAGAACTCCTTCCAATTGAAGTTACCCGAGTCAGGCGGAATGGCATCGATACCAACAACAGCGAAGCGCCCCGGATCTGCTTCGAGTTCCTTTGACATCTCAGTCGCGATCCGTTGTTCCGTACGGAGTCGGAGTGTCGTCTTACCTGCGCCTGCCGGTCCGCAAACCAGAATTAATGATCCAGGAATCGCTTCCTGAATGGCGTCATTGAGAGCGTCGTTAGCTTCTCTGAGTTTAGGGTGGGCTACAGTGTATGACTGAAAGTAACCTTTGCGCGCCGAGTCAGGCTGGTTGAGCAAAGTCCGTGGGAATCCGTGATCTTTATTTTTATCCATGACTAAAAGTCCTCGTAGACCTCAAGCGTTTCCGCTTCGTCCTCAGTCGCAGCAGGTTCGGATTGGTCATTGTTAGGGTCTTCAGGAACGCTGGCGGACTGGAGTTTTTCGGACTCTACTATCTGTGAGCCACTGCTAATTTTGTCCAGCACCTTGCGCCCTTCTGCATCACGAAGCCGCTGCATCAGAAGGGCTTCTTCGGCCTCGACAGATTCGAGGAAATCCGCCAGTCTCTTGGCGCTTATGGTGAACTGTTGTGAATGACTGTTCTTGAGTGCGCGCAGCTCTTTAGTCGCAATCATCAGTTCTTTTTCCGACCGACCGCGGAAGACTGAGTAGTATTCGGAGGTGCAGCGAACCCAGCGTTTCCTCACAAATGCGTAGGCGATGCCAACATCAAACGGGTCGTAGCGGACCGCAACCTGGGTGCTTTCTATCTCCGGGTCGCGTAGAGCGTCGGACCAATAAATAAGGTGGTGAATCTTCACGCCACGGCCAGCGAGCACTTTGGCTGTGCCCTTCGGTGTGGTGGGACGAGTCCACATCAGAAAATCTTCGTCGTAAGGGATGTAACGGTGTGGACGACAGCCCGTACGTGTGATTCCTTCAGCAAAGGTGTTGCGTGGAGTCTCTCCGAGAGCTGGGTGAGCGATCATATCGTAGACTTGATAGGCATACTCGCAGAGACGTTCATAAAGGTTGAGGAGAGGCCACGTGGCCAGCCCCTTGGGGTTCACAGACTTGGTTACCTGCCGGACGTTTCGCATGATCTGCGTGTTGCCCCGAAGGTTGTGGATGAGCTGTGTGTTGGTGGTTCCGAAGAGACGCTCGCAAACGGAGCCGAAGCGCGCCTTCGCCGGAGGTCTGGTCTTCTTGATGCATTGATAGCGTGCCAACAGCGTATCGAAGTACGTTGATTTGAACTCGGGACCGCCATCCACGACGATGATTTGTGGGAGCCGACCGTGCAGTCGGACGCACTGTCTGAGGACCATCATGCACGAGCGATAACTCGGCGGGTCGAACGTGACATAGACCGCCAGGATTCGGCGACTGTAGGCATCTGAAAGAAGTGTGAGCCACGGTCGACCCAAGGTTCGACCGGTGCGTGAAGAAGGGGACTCGACATCCAGCTCCGTGTGATCGATGTGGCATATTTCGAATGGACGGTCGCCGTGTCGCGGGGTCGTCTGCTCGAGATCCCAGTAGAATGGCTCTTCTTTGTAAGCGGCGCGACGTCCCTTTCGCTTTAGGGTTTGACGGTATCCGGCGCGTCTTCTGACGGCGCGTGCGAATGTCTTGTAGCTTGGAGCTATCACGCCACGCTTGTCGCACTCATTTTTGAGGACGACCCAGACTTCGTACTTTCTTTTTTGCTTGAGGGTCTCATAATCGTTTTCAATGAATTCTTCGATTAGCGCCCAGGTCGCCTCAGGGAGCTTGCTTCCCCGGAATCCTCGCAGTCGTGTTTGTGGCAGAAGACCAAGGTAGCCGTTGCCATACTTTCCTTCCATCTCTTTATATTGAGCGACCCAATAACGAAGCGTTCGCTCCGAAACGTTGTTATTATCGGGCAGTGGCTCGCCTCTTAGGCGCCGGCATACGATTTCCGCACGCTGGTTGGCGATCCGGAAATCATCTTCATTCGCCTCGGCGAGGATCTTAGCAGCTTCGCCGTTAAGGCTTGGGTCCGAGGGAACAGGCACTCCGGTGATTCTTCCTTCTTTGACTAACAACTCGAATGCGGCGAGGGGTAATTCGGTGAAGGCGTTGCCGTCTCCGAGTAAGCTAACCATCTCATCTCCGACGTTAGCTATTTTCCAGGGCTGGTTGTTCCACTCCATTGTGCTGCCGACAGCCAAGTCAATGAATCGTGGACGATTCGCCATCGCGTCGGGGGAGATCTCGACGATGTTGGCGTAGGCTGTGGCCGTCTCCTTGTTTGGAAAGACACGCACTGCATCAGGTTCTACCAGTGGAGAGGCGCCGAGATCGACGTACAAATCGCTGGTCGCAATCAACGCGTAGATGTCATCGCGGCTGGCAACTCCGTCCGTCTTGGAGAACAACTCTTCCAAGATGATGCCTGGCTCGGCAGTAACTGCCGTCAAGACTGAATCACGCGAAGCCTTATCAATCGAAGGTAAATCCGTGCGTAGGTAGTCTTCAAGGAATTGGATGTTGCGCTGGAAGATCCAGTTGATGGATTTGGTTGTGCGGACAACATAGTAAAAGTTGAACTGTTCCGCATACGCTTCGCCTGGAGGACATCGCCATTGGCCATCTTCACCACGGCAGTAGCGGTTTGGGTTCTTTGCGGCGAGTTCCTCAAGCTTCTCCTCGGTTTTGCATTCTTCCCATCCCGCAGTGTCTTGCTGAATCGCAAAGTAGTCCGGGGTGTGTAGGACTACCAGACGACGGCCATTTGCAGATTGGTATTCGAGCTTGAACGATGGTGGCTGGTCGTAATATTCAAGGATGTCGAGATCATGTTCCATCTCGTAGACCCTCGCCAGCTCGCCGCGGTGGCTTTCGAACTGAATGGTGACGCCCATCTTCTTACTTGGGTAAGTTCCACTAACGCTGCGACAGCCGCTCTGTACGCGGCGCGCAGGGTCAGAGGATCGGACTTGCTCCACTGTGTTCCGAGCTTCTTCTGAGAGGTTTTGTTTTTGGCACCAATGTAGAAATTCATTTTTATCTAACATCAGAGATCGTCTCCTTTGGTTGATTGAAAAGGCGAGACGATCTTGCTTGGAATCTGCGCTTACATTTGTCGTTGGAACAATGCTGATTGCCGCTATGGTTTTTGCCGGCTTTAACAGCTTGGCTCTTACAATTGTGGCACGTCATCTTTAGTCTTGCCTTTCGGCAAGGCTGCGTGCCAAAATAAAAGCGCGGTCAAACGCTGTCTCTTGGCCTAACAGCCTTGGGATAATTTGCCCCGCTAGTCTCAAGCTAACGGGGCAAGTAATTCGTAAGGGTGACGGACGAGCGACGATCTCGTAATTCCCTAGTAACAGTAGGGCGTTTTCCCGATTAAACTACCGTCACCACGAAAAGAACGAAATGGTCACCAGCCGCGCCCGCAAAGCCTAGTTGGTGGCCGTTTTGTTTTGGACAGCGAAGTACGCACCTCACTTCTAGAGCCGGTTAATGTGAGCGGTCTCACATTAAACCTGACATCTACATGCGCTCGCTATGCTAGTGCGCCATGATAAGTCAAGAAGATTTCAGCTGTCGTTGGTAAAGGTTATCCATGATGTTTTGCTTCCGTCGCGTCCACTAGTGGCACGGATGTCCGTGCCGTGTCAAGACACTATACTGCGGAGCGAGTAGGCTGTCAAGAGGTGATTGTTCGCGAATTAGACGTACGGGAGATTCAGTCGCACTCTGGCGACCATTTGATTTACGTCGAAGGTGTCGCTCGCTGCTTCAACGATCTCGCGCTTCGATTTAGCAGGAAGCTCGGAAAGCTTTGTCGTGCCAAACTTTGTGTGGAAAGGCTCGAGAAATATCGGGAGTAGTTGTTTTGGCATGAGCAAGGCGCCAATGGCGCGATTCGCCTGGAACTCCCACCAGTCGCCTTTATATTCCTTTTGACGGACCGTGTTCGGCCGTTCTTCGCGGCACAGGATTCGCTTTTCTGTAACGTCTGGATGACCTTCGATAGGCGTCTGATTAGCGAAGTGCTCGACAAAAAGTTGGGCGTGCATCAGGCCGTGGCCTGCTTCATGTGCGAGTGTGGAGTTAACTCGGCGTTCTTCCTGAAGGATTAGATCGCCTGGCGGTTCGCCGATATGGACTGCCTCGACGCCGCCGGGACCGAATTCTGTGAATCCCAGGACATTTTTGCCCAGATCCTCATAAACAATTGAAACATCGAACTTCTTATCGATGAGCCGATCGATTCGGATTCGTTCCGGTTTTGTGGGTAACAAACCTGTTTCATTGAGGGCGGCCGAACAGATTTCTTCGATCTCGTCGTCAGTGAAGTACAACCGTGTGGGAAATGGTCCATCAGGCGTGGGAATCCTCTTCATTTCTTCTTGGTTCGTTTGGCTTTGCTGTCCGCTAGCTTAACTAAATCTTCGGCTGAGACGTTCTCATCGAGCAGTCGACGAAAAGCGAACCCTAGTCTGGGATCAATCAGAACACGTCGCCTGATTTCGTCGAGAGTCGGCTTAGTGTCATATTCTTTTAAGCCTTCGAAAGTCGTGCCAAGAGGCTTTGCGATCGCGCGTAGAATAGCATCAGAAGGGCTACGGCGGTCAAGCTCTATTTCTGATAGAGAGGCGCGAGATATTTGGGACGCGGCAGATAACTCCCGCAGGGAAAGGTCTCTTGCGTCTCTAAGTTCACGTACTCTTTGGCCCAGACTTTTCATGGTCGCGAGAGTACATCGGCGGTGATTTGCTGTCAAAACTTTAAACCTCCAGAAGTGTTGGAATCGGAAAAATGTCAGCAGCTTTTTTCTGCCTTCATCGGCGAATGCTACTTGGTTAGGATCGTGTGACCTTAACTTTTGTGGGTCGCTCAGACTGTCGACCACACCCATTTTTCGCTGGAGGTTTCAGGTTTGAGATAGATATGAGGACTTAATATGAGGAACAGAGTGGAGGTTTGGCGGCCACTCCTTTTAGGTGGGAATCGTTTTCATTTCTTCTTTCGTTTGGCCTTGTCATCCGCCAGCTTAATTATCTCTTCGGATGAAACGTTCGCGTCAAGCAGGCACCGAAATGCAAACGCGAGCTTTGGATCAATCAAGATGCGTTGCTTGATCTCTTCAAAGTAAGGCCCGTTGTCAAGTTGTTTCAGATCCTCAAAAGTCGTGTCGAGCGCCTTTGCGAGCGCGTGCATGACGTTATCCGAAGGATGACGTCGATCAAAGTCGATGTCAGAAAGAAATGCAGACGATATTTAGCTTTTTTGGCGAAACCAGATCAGGGTCTGCTTCGGCGGCACTGGCTTCTCATTAATTGGATTGGAAGATGAACAGCCCAAAACCAAGGCCAACCACATGACCGAGGCAAGCATTAGTGAGGCACATGATTTCAACGGCACTTCCTCCAAAACCTTCGCGCGAGAGTAGTTCTCCTTCGCCGTCAGACGTATTTGAAATGTTCTAGTTGCTAAATGGATGCTTGTGGGGCCAGACACTACGACCAGCCAGGTCAGCAACAAAGTATTAAACAGATAGCGGAAGGACTGAGGGCTCTTCGCATGAGCGGGCCTTATAGTATCAGTCTAGCCATTGAGCAACACCGCCATGATGCGAACATGTGCCGCGATGGTTTTGGCTAAAACTGTACGACCCATCTCGACAACGTGCGGTGGCGCCGTGCGGCGCACTTCGGCTAAAGACCGGTGAGTGAACGCGACGGCCTTCCACGTTCCTGTAGGTGCGTCGATGCCTGTGTTGACCGAACGCAGACGAAAACAGGAGAAGGAAAGCCAGCAATAGGGCGGTTAGGGATCGAGTGAATTTCATTAGGAACTCTCCTTTTTGGGTTAGAGGTTGAAAGTTCTTACTGCGTTAGTTAAGTTGAGGCGAAGCCTACCGGGTCGCTCGGTTGGATGTCAATCTTTAGGTGAGCGATATTAGCAAGGAGGGCGCCTAGGCCAGCTGCGTTACCTTGTGTTTCGCTTGACTCTAAGGTGTTACTGCGCAAAACTCTTTTACACCAAGGGCGTCGCTTGTGGGGTGAGGACACAAGTAAAGAGGCTGAACGTCTCCGCCCAAATAGCACAGCTCCTAAAGCTGTGAGGAAAAGGCTGGACTTGTGGGAGGGTCTGGCCTTTTCTATTGTTGGGAAGAGAAAGAAGCAAGGTGGGATGAGCGCGTGAGTTGCAGAAAATCCCCCCTAGCATCTTAGCGTCAGGCAAGATGGCAGAATCGCAGGCCCGAGCCAGAGTCCCGTTTAGCCGCCGCGCTCCCAGGCAACTTATAGTCAGCAAATCGTACTCTAATATTCACCTACTTAGTTTTTTGTGGGATTCATCCTGCGACTAGGTGTCCACCAAGTCATCCAGTACAACTAAGGCTGGGAGTATCCATTGCAGCAATTTTTCGATGGAGTGTAAGAATATGTCGATTACAAAACCGCACTTTACCGTAAGCTCTATTAAACGAAAGGCGCTTGCCTTCTTGAGCGTAAGTGCTCTGCTACTGATAACAAGTTTCGTGCCCGCGAATACGGTTCAAGGAGCCGTTCCCAATCCCCCGAATGGCTTTCGACCGATCCTGTCAGCCTTGGGAGTTAAGGTATATCAAAAAGACTATCCTGGCGGTGCCCCGGACTATGTGACTATCGTGGATCTAAGACAAGGAACTCTGCGTAGTTTTACTGGAAACGTTACTTCTGATGGATCTATCTACCCCAGGACTCTCAACACTTTTTGGAAGGATGCGGTTGCTCAAGACAGTTACAACCGAAAAGCAAGGGTCGCCATTAACGGAACGTTCTTTTCGGAGAATTCCCAACAGTTCATGGCAAGGCCAGACCCCATAGCTTTCGGTCTGAAATCTGACTGGTGGAGAATGTCCTATGGATATGCTATTGGCAAAGAGTACCCAGGCCTAATTCGGACTTTGGCTTTTGACTCGATCTCTGGCAACTCCAGCATTCAGCCCTATTCTCGTAGTACATTCGACGGAGGGTTTCCGAATGTGATTGGCGGGTTAGATCCGACTGCGAATAAAGATGGTCAGAAGAACAACAACATACCACGGACGTTTGTTGGTCTCCGTGATGACGATAATGATGGCCGTTCAGAGACAGTGATATTCTATTCCAGCGCGAAAGCCACTCAAGCGTACGCCGCCAGCATACTTAACTCTTTTGGTGCCGGCTCGAAAATGATGCTAGATGGGGGTGGGAGCACCGGTTTGATAGTTAACGGCGAAGTCAAGATTTCCTCGAGTCGCCAGATACCCCAAGCGTTTATCATATGCGGGGGTAGGCAGTAATCAGTGCTGTCACGGACCGCTCCCCAGGTTCGTTCAGCTCTCATGCTGACGATGATGGATGAGTGGTAGTTAATGTGCTGCGCCCTCGGCTAACGCGATGATTCATTATGGCTAATGAGCGAGGCGGTTCGACCTGCGTTCAGACCGTGGGCCGTGATTCTTGGGTTTTGCGACTACTAAGTGACGAGCTTCCTCCGATTACTCGGACGTATTTCGACGGCCTCAACCTCGGATGATGGTAAGCTCGAGAGTTGAAATGCGGTCCCGGAGTTCGTCGAATGCTGCTTCGACGGCAACTGATCGATCCCTACTGAAATGGATTATGTTATTTTCCACCGTTAGCTCGGGCTGATTGATTTCAGTCAACAATCCCTCAAGCTCATCAATGTGTTTTGAGAACGCCGCTTTTACGCCGTCGTCGTAATTGACTTCGGCGTTTTCGAGCATCGGCCATAGTCGGCGTACAGCTACATCAATCCTCTTTGTAATATTTGCGGCCTCGGAATAAGTAAGATTATCTGCTGCGACGCGGGAAGCGGACTGAACAACAAGTGAGTGAAGTTCTTCGGCTCGTTTGAGAATGATTTCCTTTGCGGATTTGTCGGCCTCTTTTTGCTTGTCGAGAACCGATGCAACCAGCCAAGCCAGTACGATTGTGGCTGCCAGGGATAGCAGCTCTATGGCGTCAATCTTATCGTCGAACCGAAAGTTGAATTGCAGATCATATCGGGTTGCTAAGCCAGTCACGAAGCCAAGGGCTGCAAAAATAACGGCAATGACTATCTCGAATTTATGAAGTAGAAACCACTTGCCTCTGGTCTTTTTCATGTGCTTTTCTCAGGTAGTCCATAATTCTCTCGGTTTGGCTGGGCTGATCGTTCGACACTATTGTGAGAACGCGCACAATGTCGGCGTAAGGAATTCTATCTTCTCTGATTAGACCGCCAAATGCTTCTTCGAGAAATGACCGGCCATAGCCCGCCGTGCCATCCAAATCCACAACTAGCTTCTCGTTATTGGCAATAGCTTTTCTTACCGCATCTCGCAGTATCTTCTCGCGAAATTCTTGCCCCGAATTTATGCCCTCGCGGATAAGTCTCGGGCCGGGAGCGTACCTGAAATCCTTTGATATTTTTATTGTGATCATTTATGCCTCCAAGCTCGAATTCGTTGAGGTAACTTCCCAATAGACGAACGTGCCGTTAAAAAACGATTTCATTATTCTGTAGTCATCATTAGAAACAGCAGCATAAACATTGTTCGATATTATGTGCAGATTCGAAACTGAATTATCTTCGATTGATTCCAATAATGCCGGCAGCCCTTTTCCTCTATAATAGTCGCCGCTAATCGTTTTGTGTAGCTCTCCATGAAGGACTAGACGAAGGAGCGCGGCGTTGTTCCCATACTTGAACCGTTCGAGCAGCTTGGGCAGTGCCCCGAAAAACTTATTACCCTCTGTCTTTGACTCAAGGCTTTTGAAGATTCCTACCCCATAATCGACGAAGGCAAATCTCACTTTCTTTTCACCTTCCTCATGGTTCACCGACAACCACCAGTGGCGCTCGCCTTCTTTTGCAGGGACTGCATGGCTGAACGTGTTCTGCATGAGCTCGACAAGAACGGTTTGGACACCCATGCACCTTCGAGGCTCTCCCCAGATCGTCTTTGCGGAAGTTAAAAGGATCTGCGCCGTAAGCTCTGGGGCGACGATCTTTTGACCGTGGGTGCTAATAAAGTCTTTAGCGCCTGGCTCAATGTTGAATTCGTCGCTGTCTGAAAATGTTCTAAATAGGTTTTTGAAAAATCCTGACTGCTGAAGAACCCTCTTGCTATGGCCGTCCCTTGGGAAATCGCCGTTAAAGGTGATTCCTTGGGACTTGAATCTCACCATTGCGGACAATAACACCACGATCGCGTCATAGTCCATGTCCTTTACTTCTCGAAGCACAACCCATACTTGTTGACGCTTCTCGAAGTTCATTCGAAGTAACTCGATGAAGTTGACGACCTTGTCTGGATTACGCACCAACGAGAAATCGCTCGGAGCATGGATTGGATTATATCCACGGCTAACGATTTGCCGCTGATGTTTGCTGATTCCTTGTGCGGTAGCATGATTGAATTTCTTTGAGTCTTTGTGCCTGAGGCGAGCTTGAAGGGATTTAAGGGCTCGCCTCTTGTTGTAACTCTTGTACTTGGGTTGGGTCCAGTACTTTTGCATTTAGTGGTAAGCCTCTTTTGGGCGTTCGCAGGGCGGCGTTTGGGAGATAAATTGGCGGCGCGAGGCCCTCCCTCAAGCCCGCGCCGCCGTCACGTTTTTGGGATGCGCATAGTGCGCCCCGTGTTCTCACCTACACGGTCCGCGCGGGCAGATGCGTTTGGAATCTACCGATTGGTCGGATTTTATATCATCAGCGAGTCGTGGTTTCAAGTAGTGTGTTTGTTCTCGAGTCGGCTTCGTGGCAGGTGGCCCAATGGCGCAGCTTGGCGTGTGTGTTAGCGCAAAGACGGGCTAAGGAGGAACAGTTTGTTTTTGCATTGACGAAGGCACATTCGACCTAAAATAGTCTTCGAGAAAATTGATGTTCCGCTGGTAGGTCCAATTGATTCCGGACGAGGGGCGAAGTCGATAAAACAATCCAAAAGGCTCAGCGTAGGCTTCACCCGGTGGGCAGCGCCACACACCATACTCGTCTTTCCAATATCGATTCGGGTTTTCCGATATACGTAGCCTTAGCTGACTGATTTTTTTCAGGTATCCGCGTAAACCCGTCGCCTGCCCAAAAGTAGCCCGTCTGCCCCAAAGTCCCTCCAAAACCCGACTCATTAGGCAAAGCCGGGCGCGTCCCGACAAACTCATCGTTCTTACCTAGAACGGATGTTGGGAAATCCTGCGCAGGTGTACGGAAAATACCACTACCACAACTTGAGCAACTCGCAGTTTATTGGCGATCTAGGAAGGCATGACAGTTGCCTTGCTAACCGCCGTACCCGCGATTCGATTTTCGTATAACGAGAGGGGCTCTTAAGTATATGAGAGACCCCGGTCATCACGTCGGTGTTTCGTCTTGGATGTCATCCAGAGGAAGATTACCCACGTAGCCGTAGCCGTAGCCGTTGGCGTTGGCTCGGCGTGATCTCTCCCTCTCGGCGGAACGAATGTGAGTATCGTTAGTGCGATTTTGACGGCAACTCTTCGCGGCAAGAATTAGAGGCTAACTGGCCTGAGGTTCCACGGCATACTCGCCAGCTTAGCTTTGATACTCAATCCCACGCTGCCGAAAAAAGCAGCGCTTCTTTACAAGGCGAAAGTGATGCGGTCCCGCTCCTGGTCATTAGCGCACGCTCATAACACAATTCGACAATTACAGTGTGCTTTTGGTCGGACGAGTTTCATCACTGGAGCTTTGAGGAGTCCCTTATCATGCGAAGCATTCATCTCTTTCAGCAGAAGACAGCTCAAACATCTTCCCTCATCGGTCGCCGGTTGACATCCGCGATCAAGCAGTGCATAGCGTTGCTCCTGGTCGTGCTCATAGTGAGCTTTTCCCTGCCGCCAGCGGTTGCGGCTTCACTCGCACGCGAAGCAGTCACCCGTTCGACCGAAGCCAGTAATCACGTTTGGATGACACTAGGGGGGAGGCTCAGGATAAAGGGAGCTTCGCAGGAGCCGGGCAGCAATCGGGGCACAAAACCACGCGCTCCAGAGTCAAAGGCTGATCGCGAAGGCCGAGCGGCTTCGTTGGAACTGAATCCGCGCGGCGATGTGGTGTTGCAATCACAACAGCCAATGATCTTCACGGCCATCCCGGTTGACCGTGAAGGAACGCCGGTACACGGTCTCCAGGCCGAATGGGAATCAAGCGATAAGCAGGTCATCTTTGTTAAGAAGACCGGACAGGCGATTGCAGGGAAACCAGGTCAAGCAACTTTGAAGGCCACGGCTGGTCGACTGACCGGAACCATTCGCATCACGGTGATCGAAGGCACGAACGAGAGGTTTGGGGGGAAGAAGAAGCAAAACTCGACGAGAAGTGGACGTGTTAGGGCGCAGAACTCAACCCCGCGTAATACGCCGAATGTTCCGACGCGGAACGTTGTGGGCGCGGGAAAACGGCACCACTCCTCCGGCGTTGAGACGAACGCGGGAAGCGTTGCTGGGACCAGAACGGCCGGCATGTCCCCATTGCTGCCGCTGCGTGATCCGACCGATGATCCACTTCCTGACAGTGAAACCAACTCACTCTATCAAGCTTCGAATGCGGTGGGCTCGCCTCCGGGCAAAAAGAAGGCAGCAGCAATGACACCGTCGGCGGCAATTGAGAGCACCGAAACCAATAGCACCAAGAACTTCACATTTGGGCTTCCGGTGGCGGGCCTCGCGGGCCGCGGTCTTAATGTTTCGCTTTCGCTGGTTTACAACAGCCAGGTTTGGAACAAATCGACTGATGGTTCGACTACCTACATGACCTACGATGTTGATTCCGGATGGCCCGCGACAGGCTGGAGAATCAGCCTTGGTCAGATTGAAGATCAGGGCAGCTATGGATTCACCCTGACGGAACCAAACGGCACGCGTCGCGCGTTGGTGTACACAAGCGCCTACAACTATGACACCACTGACGGAAGTTTCATTCATTATTACGGCGGCAGCGGCTGGGGCACTTTATATTATCCCGACGGAACCCAAGTTTATTACGGCGCGGCCGGAGGCGGCTATCGCAGCTATCCAACGGAGATAATCGATCGCAACGGCAACTACATTCTTATTAGCTACGCCGGAACGAGTGGCGCCGGACCAAAGATTTCTTCAATCGAAGACACCTTGGGACGCTACATTCATTTCTATTACGCGACCAATGGAGATCTGGTGGCGGTGACGCAGCCGGGGCTGGGCTCTTCAGACATCCAGACCACGCGGTTTTACTACACTGACGTGACTATCGGTTCAGGGCTGTTTGATTCGGGCATCAGCGTCAGTGGCCCCAGTTCCGTGCATACGCTTCAGTATGTCTATCTCCCTGCCAGTTCAGATGGAAGTAATCCCCACGTTGGGTATAAGTTTGAGTACTCGCCTTACGGGATGGTTCGACAAATCAGTGAATATCGAGGGATGACGGTCAGTTCAAGTTCGACTAGCAGTGCTGGCTCAGTTACCGCGGACGGAACGTTGGGGGCGCGGACTACCTATGACTACCCTACAAGTGGCGATGGTCGTACCGATGTGCCGACATATTCAACGCGGACAGATGATTGGGCCGGTCGTACCACCAGTGGCAGCGCGCCCCAATACACTTTCTCAAACAATGAATCAACGGGCGTCTCGACGGTAACGGCGCCGGACGGCACGATCAGTGAAACCCACTCAATTGTCGATTCAGGCCAGTGGGACGACGGGCTGGTGAGCGATACGTATGTCAAGGACGGCTCGACGACGTACGCGCAGACGCATATGGATTGGGAGTTGGATTCGAACAGTCACAATCCGCGCGTTTATCAGGCACTCAGTACGGACACTCCAGCCGGCTTAACGAAAGCCACAGTGCTGAGTTACACCAACTATAACAATATCTCGACCGTAAGCGAGCGCGATTTCACCACCAACGGAACAGTTTCTTCCACCGAACTACGTCGCACAGAAACGACTTACGTTACCTCATCTAACTACACCAACCGGCATCTGCTCCATTTGCCTTCCATGGTAAAGGTCTTTCCCGGAGGATCGAGCACGGCGGCTGCGCGCGTTGACTATACTTACGACGATTACGGTACATCTCACGCAAACATGACCGCGCGTAACGACATTATCATGCACGATCCGGCCTTCGATCCGTACCAGGAAGACCAGGAGTCCTGTCTCTGGGTTTGTTACCATTGGGGGGAGGAGATCTGTGATGACCTGCGTTACGATTGCAGCTATTACAATCCCTACGTTTCTTCGACTGATTACCGCGGCAACGTGACCAGCGTTACGTCCTATGCTGATGCCGCCAGCGGATCCGGCTCGATTACGCATTCAACCACTTATGACATAGCCGGTAATGTGATGACGGCGCAAGTGGATTGTTGCCAGACAAAGTCCTTCACCTACTCCGGGTCGGGCACCACTGGGGACTATGCGCACGTACTTTCGGTCACCAGCGGCAACCCAAGCGGCACGCACCTAACGAGCAGCGCGACCTACGACTACAACACCGGACTCGTCGGAACGACGACTGACGAAAATAGCCAGGTCACGACCAATTACTATAATAGCGACTCGCTGCGATTGGACCACGTGGCTTATCCCGACAGCGGCGCGACCTACCTAACCTATTCCGACGGGCTCAGCGCCGATGGAGCCGGCAGTTACCATTTCTACGTAGAGTCAGCGACGAAGCTCGATAACAACGGGTCTGGCAGTTCGACGCGCTACGTAACCAGCCGTCAGTATTTTGATGGTCGCGGCGCGGTGGCGCGCACGATGAGTAACCAGACCTCGGCGGACGGCTGGTCAACGCAAGATGTTGAATACGACACCATGGGCCGAGCTTACCAAGCCAGCAATCCGTATTACGCCAGCAGTTACAGTGCAACGCCTGCCTCAACCCGTTTTTGGACCACCGGCGCTTTCGATCATCTAGGACGGGTGTACCAGGTAACCATGCCGACCGGCGAAGACAGCACCTCGTCAAACACGACTGTGACTACCAGCTATGACGGCGTGTACACGACCGTCACTGACCAAGCTAGCAAGGTGCGGCGGCAGAAAGTCGATGCCCTGGGTCGCGTGATTCGTCTGGATGAACCCACCACATCCGGTTTGGGATCGACGAGCTCACCGAACCAGGCGACCTCTTACGATTACGACGTACTGGGAAACCCCGTTCATATCGCCCATGGCTCGCAGGATCGCTACTTCAAGTACGACTCACTCTCGCGCCTGACTCGCGAGCGACAGGTCGAGCAGGACACCAACTCCAGCTACAACCTCAGCGACTCATTGACCGGCAACAGTTCCTGGTCACGAAAGGTGGACTACAACTCGAGCGGCTTGGTCACCGACGGGTATGACGCGCGCGGCGTGCACTCAACCTTCACCTACGACGATCTCAATCGGGTCACGCAAATCAGTTATTCGGACTCTACGCCGACGGCGTATTACTACTACGACTCGCAGAGCTTGCCATCGGGTGCGCCCAGCTACACCCACAGTAATACGGCGGGCCGGCTACTGGCCATGACTTACGGCAGCAGCAGCTCGACCACTACTGGTAATTATCTTGCTTATGACGCTATGGGCCGCGTCGTCACACAGAAGCAGGTAACCGGCTCGACCACTTACGGGCTGAGTTATACTTACAACTATGCCGGTCTGTTGACCGGGGAAACGTATCCCACCAGCCGCGCGGTGGGTTACTCGTACGACGAAGGCGGGAGGCTATCCAGCGTGGGCGATGGAACGACGACTTTCGCCAGCTCGTTTGCGTACGTAGCGCATGGAGGTTTGAGTTCCGAAACATTCGGCAACACCGCAGTGCACGCGATGAGCTATAATCGGCGCCTGCAAGCGAGCCAGGCGAAGTTCACTTTGGGTGCGACCGTGCTTCAACAGTACGATTATGGCTACGGACAATTCAACACCAGCACCGGCGCTGTGGACACATCTAAGAACAACGGACAGATTGGCAACATCACGGGAACGATCAGCGGCACGACGCAATGGCTCCAAGGCTTCCAGTACGACGAACTTGGAAGACTGTCGAACGTCGCTGAGTATCAAAGCGCCAACATGAGTTCACAGACTTATTCCCAGGGCTACAGCTACGATCGTTATGGCAATCGGGCCCAGAGCGCGAACAGCACCCTGGGTTTGCCGGCCGTGTCTTCATCCGACTATAGCAGCAGCACGAACCGGTTCGGCTCCGGCCTTGCCACTTATGACAATGCTGGGAATATCACCACCGACTCAAAGTTCCGAAGCATGACCTATGCCTATGACGCCAACGGGCGGCAGACCTCGGCCTCAAACGGCTCCTTCACTGAGACGCAAACCTACGATTGCGCGGGGCAGCGGGTGCAGACAAGCGCCTACAGCGTGACGCGGACGATGGTCTATGACGTTTTCGGCCAAATGGTGGCGGACTATAGCGGGAGTACGCTTGAGAGCGAAAACATCTATCGCGGCGGGCAATTGCTGGCGCGGTACAACGCCGGCACGAGTTCATGGACGTATGTGATGACCGACGCACAAGGCTCAGCGCGGGCGGTGATGAACAACAGCGGCGGCAGCAGTTCGGTGATTGCGCGTCATGACTATCTGCCCTTCGGTGAAGAGATCGCATCAGGAATTGGGTTGCGCACTACTGGCCAGGGCTTTGCTGCTACTGACACGAACCGCCAGAAGTATGCAATGACTGAGCGTGATGATGTAACGGGTCTGGATCATACCTGGTGGCGGAAGTATGAAAGTTTCTCAGGGAGATGGACCAGTCCTGATCCAATCAACGGACATCTGAGTAATCCTCAGTCCTTCAATCATTACACCTATAGCGGCAATGACCCAGTGAATTTCGTCGATCCGACGGGATTGGACCAATGCTTTGCCAGGTTCGAGGTGACGACGACAATTCACAGCGATGGACGGGTTGAGGTTAGTTGGGAATACCTCAACAGTTATTGCCTTCCAACTGACGATGATTTCCCCATCGCCGAATTCGCGGGTGGCGGAGGCCCAGGTGGTGGCGGTCCAGGAGGTGGTGTTAACCAAAGGCCAGGAAAGGAGCGCCCCTTGATAATAGAAAAGCCAAAGCAACCGCGGGATCCGGGGTGGAAGAGCCAAGCGGAAAAGCAGAAGGACTTCACTAACTGCGTCAACCGCGAGCTGAAGGATTTGAATATAGAACTTCATCAGCTCATGAACGAGAACTTAGATTTGATGGTTGGTGGTGATATATTGGCCCTACCGATCTCGCTGAATGGGCTTCAGGCTTATAACCTCTTATCCCTAGGCCTTTGGCAATTACAGTTAATGAGTTTCAACAAGAGGTTCGAGCCGGCGCGCCAAGCGGCGATGAAGACGTGTAGGAAGGAGGCAGGCCTGGACTGAAAAACAGGTGCCAAACTGGAAGCGAGCTCTATTCTCTCTTGTACTGGTGCTTTATGTCGTTCGCGGAAGTTACCTGATCGGTAAGTACCTTATGAATCAGAGTTTATTTGGCGTTCGTCATGGTTTGATAGCGGCTGCGCTGTTTGTCAGTGCCTATCCAGTTTTCGGTTGGAAGAGAAACTCTCCGTGGCCGTGGCTAGGTCGCTGGTCGTTTGCAAAATGGATTCTAGTTGCGATTGGTGTCGGTGTCGTAATTATCGTCGTGGATGTTTTCTCGCGAACGGTTACGGGTTACTTCACCAATTGAAGGTTTCGTTTAGGGCGTATGATAGTCGTTACATAATGGTTAGGTCGCCATTAATAGTGGGATGATGGGATTCCAATTGTGCCTGCTTGGTGGGGCTCGATATGAGGCTCAGCCATTCATTTCCGTTTGTATCGCCAGACGGTGCGCGAACCTCCCACTAAGAAGTCTTGAGTGCCGATCCCGTTCTCCGGAGGCAACGTAGCTATCGATGAACACTCTTCTGGTAGCACCTCTTGATACGCTAGCTTACCTGAAGAGCTGTAAACGTAGAGAACTGATCTGTCCACTGCTGCGAACTCGTTGATGACTGCAAGATAGGCCGGTTGATCTTTAGCGAGCCTTACCCAAACACTTTTTGCTTTGTATGTGATCGTTCCACTTTCACCATAGGGAGTTTTCTCGACAACGTCAGGAAACTCGCTCAGGGGAGCATTAAACTTCGCCACCGCATTTCCGTCAAAGTCAATTAGCCACAAGTAACCATTATTGACGGCAATAATGTTTGGGGTTTTCGTATTCGGCATTACGCACAAAGAGAATTTTCCAACATACCCAGCAGGACTATCAACGGACTTGATCTCGTTACCTGATTCGTCGCGGATTTCCAACTTACTTCCGATAGAAACAATCTTCTTTTTACCAGTACCATCGATGTCGACAACCTCGATCTGCGAAGGACCGTATTCTGCCGCGCGCTGCCACAATTGCTTGCCATACCTATCGAACGCTTCAATTCCATTCGAACTAACGATAAACTCAGCCATTCCGTCTCCATTCAGATCGCCAACGGTCACATTCTCGCGCGAACCCCTATCCTTATCATTTTTGCGATACGACCATACACGTCTCCCTTGATGGTCGAAGAGTGCGGCGCCTTCGAAGCCGCCACGTGCGAGGTACTGGCAGCCGCCGTCGCCATCGATGTCAACGATCTGAATATCCCCGATCGCGTTGTAAGTTTTCCTTATCCTAAAGGGGCCAAGTCTTATTTCCCCAGTTTCAAAGTCATATCTTATTTGCGACCTCTTTGCTCCGTTGCGATCAACCACCATCGCACCTTCACGTCCGGCTATGACAATGTCGAGACCGCGGTGTGGATCAAGTTCACGGATTGCAATGTCGCTTATTGAGCCGATGCCGGGACCCTTCAGAGCCTCTTCCAAAAGACCCTTCCCCGTCTCGACAAATTGTGAGCGTGATAAGAACGAATCTCCGAGTACGACCCTGGCCTGTTTGAGTTGAGGAGGAGTTGGCGGCGGTCTGTACGCGAAGAGTGGATTACTCAACAGCCGGTGGATGACCAGGCCAGCGGCGGCTGCTAACGAAAGGAAGCCCAAAAGGACAAGCGAAGAAATGAGGGCGATTTTTCTCCGTCGCATAGGTACCCAACCGAACTAAAGATTATCAAATTTGATGAAGCTTACCGCAGCTTAACGGCGCGATTGTATTTTGTCTAGGCGGAGGAAACAACCGACCGACAGATCTACGTCAGATCGGCCGAACGAACGGCGGAGAAGGATCAGAATTTTCGGTGGAACTGGCCTGCCCCCATCCGCCCACCTCATCGTACGATCTCACGAGGTTGCGCAAACTAGCGTCTCACTTTTGAGTGTCGGGGCAAGCGCGCTGTCCAACCACCGGACCTCCAGTGACGGTAGCAAAGGTTGTTTACAACGTCCGCTTTACACAGATCTCGGTTAACCATTCTTCTACTGGCTACACGCAAGGAACAAAGTTCTTTGCCGACGGTAGTACAGCGGCACCCTGAAAGGTCGGTTAATTATGAACGAAATGCCACGATATAAAGTTGTACGGATGCTCGTTCTCTTGCTGGTATCACTTGCGGTGTCGGCATCTCATGTAAGTAGCCAAAGCCCCGTGGTAGGAACAATCTCGGGAAAGGTCATCAACGTCAAGGGGGAACCGATATCCGACGCTCGGGTATCGGCGCAGAGGGTGGGAGTAATAGCCATGCAGTGGCCGAGCACCGAGACGAATGGCGACGGCGAGTTCACTCTCAATGACTTGGCACCAGGGACCTATAGATTGCACGCTGGAAAAGAGGATGAGGGGTACGCGCCGACGTATTCGATTTTTCGCTCAGATGACATTGCATTCGCACCCCACGTTTCCGTTACGGAAAATCAAGCGGTGCTGAATATCATCATCCAACTGGGGAGCAAAGGCGGGTGGCTAACGGGTCGTGTGGTAAGCGCCTTGACCAACCAGGCAATTACCGACGCCCAAATCACAGTTCGTCGCGTGGATGACCCAACGAAATTCTTCAGCACTGGTCTAAATAATAAAACCAAGCGGGGAGGTTCTTTTAAGATTCTGGTGCCAACCGCCCCCTTTACGGTTGAGGTAACTGCGCTTGGCTATCACTCTTGGAGATATATGGAGATCGGATCTGCGAGAGGCCCGGACTCTATAACGATGGCGCCAGAAGAAACCAGGCGATTGACAATACGCATGCGGCCGAAAGAATGGCTTGTGACGCCCGACAAAGACGTGTCTCCTCACTCATACCGAAACGGCCAAGAAAACTGATGGTGTAACCATCCAAAGCACGGCGGGGAGGATGCGGCAACATCGGTGTATACCGTGGCGTTTGGCTGGGAGGATACTCCAAAATAGGGTAGTGCTAATCTGTGGCGCTGACTCACCGCTCTGGCACGGCGCTTGTCCGTCTTGTCATTGTCTCACTAGGAACGTCCGCCTACACGAGCTGCTAACTTGTCGAGCTCACAGTTTCTGGGTTTGACCACGGGAATCACCAACTTAACACCAACCTGTTTCGTCGCAGATTGATGAAAATGAACTGCACATCGCAGGCGAATTCCACTTCGTGAATCGCTGATTCCAAGTCGGCCTATCCTTTCGGATAGTGTTGCTATCACTTCCGATAGCAAACGAGCCTTTGTTGAGACTATCAGCAGGCTCGCTTTTCACCGAGGCCGGCGCTGTAATCTCTCAGCTGGATTGGCTTAGCGAAACTTCAACTTATTCACCGCTTAGCTGGCACGCTAATCGCAAGTGCCGTAGCACCTCGCAAAAACTCAATTGTCTTACAGAAAGGATCTCACGACTATGACAACCCAAAAACATTTTCCACTTACTCGTCCCACACCAAGCAATAGCCGATTGAACACTTGCGCTGTGGTGGTGACTTTGCTGCTTAGTGTCTTGATGATAGGTTCAACTAAAGCCACGGCTCAAACTCAGCCCAAAGCGAAAGCGTCACAGCGTACCAGTTCGCGTACCGCGGTACAGCCAACAGTGCAGCAGCGGGAGACGTGGCGCAAAGCAATGGTGAAAACGGAGCGACCAAGCAAGGGCTGTTTCACTGCGACATATCCGGAAAGAACTTGGCGGGTAGTCCCCTGCGGAAAGGCACCCCAAAAACCGTATCCTCCGCGAACCGGCATTCGGCCGCAAACGGTGGGCAACGGCACCGACTTCTCGGGGCAAGTTACTGCTAACCCTTCTGCCGGAGAGGGATCCTTTGACAGCGTCACCGGCGTAACCAGCGAAAGCGACGGCACTGCCAACTCGTTCTCCCTGCAGCTCAACACTAACTTCTTCTCGACCGTGGCGTGCGCGGGCGCTTCGAATCCAGCAGCGTGCCTGGGTTGGGAACAATATATCTACGAGAACCCCGGCGGCGGGGGAAGCGGCTTCGCGTTCATTCAGTACTGGATGATCAATTTCAACAACCCATGCCCGGCCGGTTGGAACACATTTGGCGGCGACTGTTACACCAACAGCGCGAATGCCAGTGCGGTTCCAGCCCAAACGATTGCCGCATTGGCTACTATGAAAGTCGACGGAGACACGACTGATTCTGTCAGCTTCAGCGTCGGTGGCAATCTCTTTACGGCCGCCGGCGATAATCACTTCACCGATCTGGCCAATGGATGGAGAGTTTCCGAATTCAACATAGTTGGCAACGGTGGCGGATCTCAAGCGAACTTCAACACGGGATCGACGATCGTCGTAAGGACTGCGGTAAACAGCGGCATGCCAGGTACACCTCCGACGTGCGTGCAGCAAGGCTTCACGGGAGAAACGAATAACCTCACTCTGGTGACCGCACCCACCATGGCGCCCGACGTGAACTGGCCGTCGATAATATTCACTCAGAGTAACAACGGACCGATAACGCCGGCCTCATGCGCTACGGCAGACAGCATCGGCGACACCCATATGACCACCTTCCGCGGTTTACTGTACGACTTCCAAGCCTCTGGTGATTTCGTGCTGGTTAAAGCGGCGGATTTCCAGGTCCAGGCGCGGCAAGCGTCGGGAGCACCCACGTGGCCCAATGCGGCGCTAAACAAAGCGGTTGCTACCCAGATGGGCACTACGCGCGTAGCACTCTACATCGAGCCCACACGTCTAATGATCGATGGGCAACCCAAAAACCTTGCGGACGGCAGCTCCATTGTCCAGCCTGATGGCGTGCAAATCACAAGGCAGGGCAATACCTACACTATCAGCAGTCAAAGCGGTGATAGCGTGCGAGCCGAGCTAAACAGCTCGTGGATTAATCTCAAGGTTGGCTTGGGGCATACGCCGCAGCCATTCGCGCGGGGTCTTCTTGGTAATCCTGGCGGCGACGCTCAAGCACTATTGTTGCCTAACGGAAACGCGCTCAGGATGCCGGTATCGTTCAATGATCTGTATCACCCATATGCAGACGGTTGGCGCGTACAACCGAATGAGTCCTTGTTTGGGGAGAGGACAACTATTCGGGCCGGCATTCCCGAGAAACCATTCTTTGCCAACCATTTGAATCCACAGGATCGCTCCCGCGCGCTTGCTATCTGCAAGGCCGCGAAAATAAAGAATCAAGCTCTACTTGACGCCTGTGTGCTCGATACTGCGGTATTTAAGGATGAGGAAGCCGCTCGGATTTTCATACGCACCGCTCCGCCACGGTTTGTGATTAAACCTGCTCTGCAGCTCGATCGTTAGCCGCCGTTACCGAGACAGGAGATTTTCAGCGCGGCAAGAAAACTTGATTGGTTGCAGGGCACAATCCGTGTCCTGCAACCTAATCTACGCGTAACCTGAATATGTTCCTTTAGACTGGTATCGAAAATGAAGGAGGGTCAATCTTCTTCGGGATCAGACATTCTCACGACGCGTGTCGAGCCAAATGCCGTCGTATTATCACTATGAAACATCTGCTAGATCTGATGCAATTTCTGAAATTTGATTGAGGGCAGCTTGAAGTTCGTCGACGATTTCGGAAGCGAGCTCGCTTGGACCAACAGTCAAGTCCAACATGTCTTGAGCTTCGTCCTTTAGCCAAAAAATGTCGAGATTACATTTGTCTCTGCGCCTTAACTCTTCATAGCCATAGGCACGCCACCGCCCATTCGCCATCTTCGCCGACCACGTGGCTCTACGCAGGCTTCGATTTTCAGCTTTG
Source organism: Blastocatellia bacterium (assembly GCA_003168335.1). Taxonomy (GTDB): domain Bacteria; phylum Acidobacteriota; class Blastocatellia; order Pyrinomonadales; family Pyrinomonadaceae; genus UBA11740. The sequence continues at coordinate 205,772 of PMSM01000007.1, forward strand.
TAACAGGCTACAAATTCATCCAGATCGGGCCGTTCGAGGCGTTTTGTATGCAAGGTGAAGTGCATATTGGTTCGAAGATCGTAAATCCAGAGTTTCCGCGGGCCTTTCTGCGAAGGTAACTTGCGATCAAAAAAGATGACGTTCGTTTTGATTCCCTGCGCGTAAAAGATGCCAGGAGGCAACCGAAGAAGTGTGTGCAGATCGTAGTTGTCAAGGAAGTGTCGGCGAATTATTTCGCCAGCACCTCCCTCGAACAAGACGTTGTCGGGTATAACTACGGCCGCGCGGCCATCAGCCTTTAAGACGGTGTTTATATGCTGAAGAAAATTAAGTTGTTTATTAGAGGTTGAGACAAGGAAGTCGGGACGGACAATGTTCAAAGACTGCCTTTCGCGATCACCGTTCTCAGTTACCGACGTCATGCTGGACTTCTTACCGAAGGGTGGATTGGTTAAGACGACTTCAAATCGCTCGCCAGGATCAGTTTTCAAACTATCATTAGTAACGATCGGTGGTTGAGCCTGTTCAATCCCTTTTGGACCGATGTTGTGAAGAAACATGTTCATCGCGCCCAGTCTTGTGACTGCGCTTACTAGCTCGACGCCTCTAAAAGCCTCCAACCTCAGGTGCTCCAACTGTCGCTCGCTCAAATTCCTGTTATGTTCAACAACGTAGTCATATGCAGCCAGTAAGAACCCGCACGTTCCGCAAGCTGGATCATAGATCCGTTCCCCGATCCTTGGTCGGATGCAATCCACAATTGCTCTTATCACAGGGCGCGGCGTGAAATATTGGCCCGCACCACTCTTAGTGTCTTGTGCGTTCTTCTCCAACAGCCCTTCATATGCGTCGCCTTTAACATCGATATCCAGAGCGCTCCAATTTCTTTTGTCAATTAGATCAACTACCAATAATTGCAGCTTTTCCGGATCACGGATCTTGTTCTCGGCTTTGTAGAAGATGATCCCCAGCATTCCGTTTCCGACTGCTAGCTTCTTAAGAATTTCTCCGTACCGCTTGTGTAGTTCGCGGGGATCCTTTTTGGATACGAGACTGTGCCAATCATAACCACCCGGCAAAATAGGAAAAGTTTTCGGAGACGCGGTGGCTAATTCGTGAGCCATTTTCAGAAAGAGCAGATAAGTTAGTTGCTCAACATAGTCCGGATAAGAGAGGCCGTCATCCCGTAGAATATTGCAGTAGCTCCAGAGCTTTTGGACGATTTGTTGGGCTTGTTTGCGCATTCGGCAACTCCTGGACATCAGACCTACTTCGAGGCAAGGATATCTCTTATCCACGGACGCTTCTTATAAGACTTTAATGCGGCCCGAGCCGCCATTGAGTAACTGCTCTTTTGATCGATCATCTCATGAAGTTCTTTGACCACACGTGTAAAACCGGTTTTTGCTGATGTGCTACCACCTGAGTGCTCAGAGTAATAGACATCGCCGTCTTGGACCCTTTCTGTAACTTGATGAAACAAGGCGCGCCGAAGATCTTGCAAATCACTTTGATTCAAATTGTAGAGTTCAATCGAAATTTTGGCGCGCCGATAATTACGGAGACGCTTGTTGCTCTCTCGCGGACGAGCCATACCGTCTGCATAAAAGGTCAGAAGCTTAACGTCATTCCTGACGACCGGATCCAGTAGCAAAGGCCTTTCGCTAGAGAGCGATCCCGGAACGGTTTGTCGGCCCCGTTCGTCAAACAAAGGGAAGCGGGTCGCTTTGCCTCCCGTTGCGCCGCTTACAGCGTCGATTCTATATTCATTGCAATACTGACAACTGTATCGGAAGTTTCTCCAGTCAAACGCTAACCACCAATACCCTTTATGACTTGGGCTCTCGAAGACGGCACTCTTAGGCCGAAAATGATCCACTGCTTTGTCTGCTCGTATTTCTTTTGATTCACAGTACCAGCATTTGCTAAAAGAAACTTGTTTCAACTTAGGCTTCATTGCCGTCCAAACAGCAGAGCGGGTTCTGATTGCTTGCGGACGTCTAGCTCTTGGAAGGCTCTTTACAACATCTGACGCCTTCAGTGCGCGCTTCGGCCAGCCAGTCGGGAATTGTACAGTTGAGAGGTCGATGTATCTCAAGCTATTTTCGTTTAGGTTTCAACTCTTTCAAGATTTTCTGAGCAAGCTTACTTTGGTCTTCTTGTTGTCGAGGGGTTAAGTAAACTTCCTCTGTGTTTAGCCCACTATACTTGTTCATGGCTAATACAAACTCCCTGTAAAGTGGGTCCCTCATTGTAATGCTGAAGTCGAGTCCTTGAAGTTCATCATTCAATTCAGCTAGGCGATCCTTTTGTGCCTTGTTCAGCTTCGATTTTTCCGCTAGGCTTCGTCGCTCTTCTAGCAGTTTCTGGGTTTCCTCGTCCAAAGCAGCCCGCAGGCCGAACATATTGCTGGTGAGAATCGCCGAGACTCCCATTCCTCGCGGATCTTCCTTGGGCACTCCGGTGTAAATGCGATCCGAATCCTCGTCGCGTAGCATAATCTGAACCTGCGAACGCTTTAACCCAGCGATGAGCAAAGGATCATGCGTGCTGATTATCAGATGACTCGACTTCTGGTTACCCACTAGCTGCCTCACAAACTTCAAATACTGAAGGCTCCATGAGGGGTTGAGATGCGTGTCAGGTTCGTCCAGGAGAAAAAGTGACTCCTCTTGATTTGTAAAGCGCATCAAACCCAAGACCATCAATAATTGTTGTTCGCCCTCGCTCATTTCCCGAAACGTCAAGGAGCCGTCTAGGTTGCGTACCCTGAGAAGTGGCCGCACATCTTTGATTAGATCCGAAAGATAAGTGCTCTCGAGGGCCTTAAAAAAATCTGATTGATCCTGATAAACCGAGGAGAGTTTTTGGAGCGTGTCGGCATCCTTGAGATACAGATATAGATGTTCCTTCTTTGTCGTTCGGCGGAAATCAAGTTTGACTGTGTGCGACTTTCTTAGAGGTGCAAGTGATAGCGTGTAGAGTTTGTCCAGAAAGCTCTGTACAGTGCCTCCGGCATTCCAAAATCGGGGATCGCCTTTCAAACTCTTCCAAGGCGGTTGCTTCATGACGAAGAGGACCGATTCCAGGCCCTCGATTCCCAGATGCCGTTTCAAGAAGTTTAGTTCAACTCCGGTATCCTTCGTGAAGAACGATAGAATAACAAAGTTGCTGTGGATTGGTTCTGAATAAAACAGAGTCCTTAAGGGCTTTTCAATATTGTGTATCAACGCGGTGTAGTACAGTTCTTGGTGCTTGTAGAAATGCTCTTTCATTCGATCGCTAAAACCGGAGTAGTACCCAAAAACCATTCTTGGCAGAAAGCGTGCTGGTAAACTCTTGTTGCTCTCCACAAACCGGGCGTAGGTAATTACACTATCATCCACTTCAATTAGGATCGCATCTTTTTCGCGAGCCGGATCCGCGTTGATGCTAACCTTACGCTTAACTTTGCCCTGGTAAATGTAATAAGTTAGCTCGTACTTGAATGAGGGGACCGGTTCGCCCAAATCCAGATCACGAAAGATTATGGTAAGACCCTCAAGTAGGTTTGATTTGCCGGTTCCGTTTCGGCCAACCAAAACGGAGGTTGGGGAATTCTCGTCAAAGTTGATCGAGAACCCTTTAAGGTTCTTAAAGCCATCAATAGAGAGTTTATCAATTCTCATTAGGTATTCATCTGGAGGTACACGTCAGAACGATTTGGCCTAGTCTCTTTGATGTGCTTTTCTTTGATCTCCTGAGCCAATTCCTTGTAGAAGCTATCGATTGCTTCCGTCATATCATCCCGGTCAAAACCCGCTTCCGCAAACAATTCTTCCGGTCGCAGACGACGGTTCGCATTGGAGAGCGCTTCTCTTAAAGGGCTCCTCGTGGTTGGCTTGATACGTTTTGCTTTGGTTGATTTTCTCCTAATCACGCTTCGCCTCCTAGCTCTAAGCTTGGCTTTCGCTTCTTGCTCTCGCGTCGATTTCTCATCGCGAATCAACTGTAAAAGTAACTTCGCAGGTTCGTCGCTAGCGTCATGTGTAACAAGACTGCCATTAAAGGCGTCGTGCAATATCCGTTGCCGCAACATGGTAGTTCGCTTGAGATTTCTTCCAACCACCGTTCTCACACCTTCGATGATCGACAATCTTCTCTCGATTTCCAGGATTATCCGTCGCTGCTCCTCTAGCGGCGGAAACGGAATTGGCACGGACTCAATAGTGGGGGCGTTCAAATTCAACCTTCCTACGCCGGAACTCCCCCCTACGAGAAACCCCTGACCGATTGCGGATCTAAGATAATAGAAGACGTACCAAGCGGTCGTGGCGGGCACAGCAAGACGGTAATGGATTAAGTACGCGCCTGGAATCGCCTCAATGTCATCGTCGAAGATTGCAACGGTTCCGATACTTCCTGTCCGCGTGATCAATAGATCGCCTTGCTCAATCTTGTACCTTGAAAACTCTTCCTGAGAGAGCGGCAGTTTTGGTGCTGTCTTAACATTTACTTTTCCTGAAGTATTTATGTCTGAGGTTCTCAAAACATGATAACCGGTAGAAGAATAGTCTTCACTAGAAAAACGCGGTCCATACAATGAAAAGATCTTGAGTTGATCGAGATTTGTCCACGTCCATCCTCTTGGCAGGCGTGGAGAACGGGTGGCCTTGGGGGCCTTGGGACGTCTATATTTTGCTTTCCATTTATTATTCGTAAGTATCTTTCCATTCGCTTCCATTTGTGCGCGTTGGTACTGCTCCCAGCGTCCGCGACGATCATGAAGGATCGCACCTAAAAACAGATCTGCGGATTGGTAGGATCGGTTTTGCTTTTTGGCTAGATCTATTTCCAGAGGCACTAAATTGCCCTCAAACGCTACCCTGAGCACAGCGTCCTGACTATGGTTGAGTTTTGCATTGACTCGCTGAAGCCCGTCGATTGAAGAGTCCAAGCGCGAAAACTGTTTTTCGATCTCCGAAATAATCCGCCTCTGTTCTGAGAGGGGGGCTACCGGTATTAGGTAAGAGTCAATGTCTTTTGGTCTGATAGCCGGATAGAGTGCGCCCTGCACTAGACGCGACATCGATTCCACGAATTGCCTAGTCTGGACAAGGTAAAATAGCCAACCCGACGCGATCCGTCTTGTACGGAGAACATAAAAGCCCGTCGAGCCAACTGCTCCAGCCATGTTCTGTGGCACTCGAGCGACGGCGTTCAAATAAGGCCGTGTCATGGATACGAGCACATCATCTGGCTGAAGAAGTTGGCGCGCTCGGCTTGGTGCATTTGGCCCAGACAGCGTCTTCGCGTCTTTGATCCTCTTACTGTCGGTATCGATGCTACGAATATCTATGTATAGAAATTTGGCCTCTGAGCCAAGTTCCAGAAGCTCGATAGTTTTTTCAGTTGTTTCGCCGATTGTTGACCAAGCCCAACCTGGCGGAAGATCATGTGGCATTATTGTCTTGGTCCCGAATGAATTTGCAAGGCAACTAAGTGCATCGCTTCGCCCTTACTCAACGGGCTTCTCCGCTACAGGGTCGGCGGTCACTACCAGCCCCTGCGTAAGGTAGTAAATGCCCAGACTATTAGAAAGGATAGGAGCGCCAAAATAGCAGAATCTGAACCAACATTCCAGCCCCACCTTGATTTGTGTCGTTAGCACATGAAGTGTCCGCTTTGAGCGGTTTCAAGCTAAGGTGCTCCTTCTTTCTTAATTCCTGGTGATTTACGACCCGCTTAATATTTTGGTCAGGTGAACAGGTCGATGGCGTGAGTGCGGATTTTGGACAAGTTAACGAGCCGTTGCATCCGGCAAGTGCGGTTGAAGATGTAGAGGACTCAAACCATGATCACAAACTGGATAAAGCTCTCTTGCTGCTTCAGCCGGCTGTTCTCCTCTTCCAACTGTCTTAAACGTCGCAGCTCATCCGGACCCAGACCGCCGTACTTCTTCTTCCAGTTGTAGAACGTAGCTTCGCTGATTCCTGATTAAGAACAATAAAGTTTTTACTCAAGAATCGGAATCAGTCAACAAAATGATTTGGCATCCTTAGTTCATGGGGTGCTGGTAGCGTTTCTATTTGGCCGCCCATAAAGGCCGATACGCAGACAATCGTGACTAACCATTATTTCTTTACGTTTGATAGCTGAGCAATCGCCCCAAAGGCATTTAGAAAAGCCTCCAGAAGAGGGCCAAGTACTACGCAAATAGTAACCACGACGGCAAGAGCGACTTGTGCTTGGCCCAACGTGAACTTGTCTGCTGCACTGGTAACCATTTTTTCTGTCGTAAACCACATCGCATATATCCAAGCAATCGCGAAGGCCAAATAGCCTGCACCAGAATAAACAGCGATCATCTGCCAAAACGCAGCAGTCGCCTTGACGTGCTCGAGTCGCGACTCAAATGGAACAGTTGTATCTGCAATAAATGCGAAGTCATTTGCTTTGATGCGAAAAGCAACCGTGATAAGGATTATCAGCGCAAAGCCCAAGCCGCAGAGAAGAACACCCATATGGGGGCGTTCCGGAGGAAAGCTGTAGGACGCAACCGCTGCCAGAATCAGAAGCGGCGCGATCGAGCTCGCAAACAACGCCTCGTTTGACGTAAAGATTCTCAGACTAATATAGGGCAGAAACAATGCCAGCGGCGTGAATAGCAACCAGATCCAGGCATGCGGTGGGGAGCTCCTAGCCGGGTAACCAATGTGGGTTGGAAGCTTAGGGTCAAGCAAGATTGGTCCGGCGATCGCGGTACAGTAGCCAAGCAGACTAAATGCGGCGATCCGGATGCACAAGAATCGGTCTAGCAAAATCCAACATCCTCCTACGAGATAGCAGATCGGCGCGGCTTATACCACCGCGAGGACAGAGATGCAAGCTTTTCTTCGAGTAGAGGAAAGTCGTACTGTCCCAGAAGATAATCGAAAGTTCGCCACTGATGCTGCAATCTTCGCTAAGCCCTTTAGATGCGTTCGCGACGATAGAAAAACTTCTTGCGTTCGGAAGGGGACTAGCGGTTTAATCTCCCGACATTAGGACACACTTATGCAAGGCCGCCCAAGTGACGCAATATTAGGCGACTAGAGTTTGAATTGAGTTGGTCGGACGGTTAGAACAGCGACAGCGCGCCTTGCAGCAGATTCAGCGCGATATCCACGACCGGATCGGCCGGCGCGGTCACGGGCTGTGCGCCGCTTGGCGGCGTCTCGATAGTTCCCGTTGCTGAAGCTGGTGGCGGTTCCGGCGCAGGCGGACATTCAATGATGCCCGCGAGCGCGTATGTACCGAGCATGAGCGTCAATGCTACCGCCATGCTGAGCCGTTGAAGTTTTCTCATAAGTTTTTCTCCTGAAAAGATTGTTGGTTTGCTCTGAAGTGCGAGACTTGAGGAAGTATGGTAGCACTCTCGGTGCATCGCCTTGCACCAATTATTACAGTCGGAAAGAAAGGACATTCTCACATGTATTTAGCGAAAACGATCCTTCACGAACTGGACAACCCTGACCTTACGGTGACGGAACGGGCAAGCCTGCGCTGTCGGCTTGCCAGACACTTAGAAGAGGCGGGCGATTATGAAGCTGCGAGCGAAGCTATGGCAGAGCTATGGCAAGGTGTAGGAGTGCGCCCGATGCTTGATGGACTAGATGACGAGACAAAGGCTCACGTGCTTCTGCGCGTCGGCGCGCTCACAGGATGGATCGGCAGCGCCGGGCAAATCGAAGGTTCGCAAGAAACGGCCAAAGACCTGATTAGCGAAAGTGCCCGGATGTTTGCGGAGTTAGGAAAGCGAAAAAATGCAGGCGAAGCGCGCAGCGATCTCGCGCTCTGCTACTGGCGTGAAGGCGCATTTGATGAAGCCCGCGTGACATTACAAGAGGCTTTGGGTGAATTCGGCGAATGCGATGTCGAACAAAGGGCGATAGCATTACTCCGAGAAGCGTTGATCGAAAGATCGTCAAACAGACTTAATGAAGCTTTGCGCATTCACAATCAAGCGGGTCTTCTATTTGACGGGATCACCGATCACTTACTCACGGCGCATTTTCATCTCGGCTTCGCCAATGTATTGAATCGGCTTAGCTCAGCCGAGCACCGCGAGGATTACGTTGACCGGGCCTTAATTGAATACACCGCTGCAAGTTTTCATTTCGAGCAAGCGGGCCATGAACGCTATCACGCTTGTGTTGAGAACAACCTGGGATTCCTGTTTAGCACTATTGGAAAGTTTGACGATGCTCACGAGCATTTGGATCGTGCTCAGATGCTTATGACCAGGCTCAAAGATAATGTGCATCTGGCCCAAGTTGATGAAACACGCGCACGAGTGTTATTGGCGGAGGGGCGAGTTGTCGAGGCTGAAAAAACTGTTCGTGCCGCCGTGCATACGCTCGAAAAGGGCGACGAGCTTTCATTGCTGGCAGAAGCTTTGACAACGCATGGAGTCGCCTTAGCGCGTCTAGATCATTTCGATCAAGCGCGGGCAGCTTTAGAGCGAGCGATTACGGTTGCTGAGCAAGCTGGCGACTTTGAGAGCGCCGGAGTGAGTGCGTTAACCATTATCGAGGTACTCGGTGCGAGTCTATCTAATGAGGAAGTTTGGACCACAATTGATCACGCTGGCGTTCTATTAGAAAAGACGCAGGGCGCTGTTACTCTTAGACGGTTGGCTAAGGCCGCTTTCCGGGCACTGTTCCTAACTTACGCTGTTCCCGCGGTACCTGATTGGACTAACTTCTCTTTTAAGCGAGCGGTGCTTCGGTACGAGGCCCACCTTATTAAACTGGCGCTCAACGAGACCGGCGGAAAGGTAACGGCAGCGGCTCGCTTACTCGGATTCAAGCATCATCAAAGTCTGATCACTTTGATTGCCAGTCGGCACAAAGAGTTAATTGAAACGGGGGCGCGAGCCCCTGTTCGTTCGCGAAGGCATCACCTTCTCGATCACCCTAAGCGGAAAAGAAAACAGCCGGAATAAGATGCCCGGCGAGCGGCTCCGTTTTCTGGATACAGCCAGCGAATGGGTATGGGGCGCTTCACTTCATGCGCTACAATTTCGTTCGTTCGGATTCACAAGTCCCTGGTTACAGTTGGAACGGAGCGCGTCGCGCACTTTCTAACTTGTACTCTGGCTTCTAGGTTGTTCATAATCGCCGCGCCCGGTCAACGCGGACGCTGGAAGGCTGAACTACGTGACTACTAATAGGTAATTAAACTATGGCAACCCAAAAGACATCTGGAGGTAAGAAGCATGACGTTGTGCAGGTAAAGAACCCGCGTACGGATCGCTATGTGAAAATTGATCGTTCTGCGGGAAGAATAGTCGATCACAAGAAGAGTGCTGGTCCATACAAGAATATTCCAGTGGCTAGGAAACGCAAGTGATCATCTATAGCCCGATGGATGGGGACGCCCTCACGAGTCCGATTCCTAGCAATCCGCGTCACTGCTTCTTGATGACGCGCTTGGGCAAGCCGGTACCTAAAGGAATCAATGAAATTCGCAGGTCGATCACTGAGGTGTGTAATAAAGCGAATTACAAAGTAATTGACGCAAGTTCCCGTGTTACTGGCCGAGACTTCTTGCTGAAAATCTGGCGGCTTATTGCTTCTGCGCCTTTATCGGTAGGAATTTGTCACGAAGACATCCCGCCGAAGTCGCAAGCAAATATCTACTATGAGATTGGCATCGCTCAAGCGCTTGGGAAAGAGTCGATAATCGTCAAATCTCCAGGCTCAGAGATTCCAAGCGATTTTATACGCACCGAGCATATTGAGTTTGATGCTATCTTCTCTACAAATTTCGCTGCTTATCTTGAATCGCTGGCTGAGCAGGCGAACCACTATGAGCTAGTTGCAGATCAGCTTGACAGAAATCCTATTCTCGCCATCGACTATTTGAGGCGGGCGTTTCTAATCACTGGAGATGAGCAGCTTCGCAATAAAGCCCAAAAGCTGCTTAATGAGCCGGGCTTGAATTCAAGAGCAAAGAACAGTGTCGAACTACTCGGGGCCGCCTTCTAACAAGCGCATGCAGCGGATGCCGCAAAGCGAGGTTTTTATCGTTGCTTGACGTAAGCCACCAGAGATTTACAGCGTCGGATCGCTTGGATGTCTTGTTCGTAGCTAGATGATATATCATTCGGCTGCTATCGTCGTGTCCAAATCGAGTGGTTGAAGTCAGGGACCGAAAACGACTCTGGAGGGACTAATGGATACTCCCAAAACCGAAGTCAAAGAAGAGAGGTTCGTAGTGAAGTCCCCCGAGGAATTAATAAAACACCTCTCCACCGAAGTTGAGACCCATACAAAGATGATATTCGACTGGCGGGCTCGAGGTGCGTTTTACTGGCTTGTCGGACCGTTCATCGCGATCAGTTCACTGGTAATCGTCACCAAACAAGTTCCCAATCTTCACAATCTAGGTTTCAAAGGCTGGTCAGCAGCAGTTGTCGCTGGAGTGTGCTTTATAGGCATGGCCATCTTGGGCGGGCAAATGGAAGCGCACCATACTGACCAGTGTAATACTTGGAGGCGCACGATCCTGCGGCTTACAAGTGAGGCCACAGGACCGCTCAAAAAATCGGACGTAGTTATGGAAGAGCAACGAGTAAGAACGGCGTATCTAGTCTCTCACATCCTCCTGCTCGTCACTTTTATCTGCGTTATGGTCGTGCTTTGGCAGGCCACTATCAGCATTCCCAACACTGCGGCGCAGCCGCCAGCAATATTAGCGCCCGTCGCTAGTCCTACCGCGTCAGTAAAGCCGTGTAACTCTCTCAAGTAATCGGCGCCAGAGTAAATTGGATGTAATGTTGCGAGATCTGCTAATGAGCATTCTTGGAAGGCCTTGGGTGATTTAGTCTTTCATGCTCTCTCGTTTACTGTTCTTACGACGCTGATCTCTCTGCCTGTTATAGCGATTGCCATGTGGTCGTTCAGATGGTGGGCGAAAAGACGCGCTCTCAATACGGCAGCGCTATGACGCAACTAATCGAGCACTTACAACTACGACTGGCCTGCGCAGTTCTACCGCAGAATCCCCTGTCAGGCGTGACCGGCGGTGCTAAAGGGATCGATCCCTGTGCCCATCTGCTACCTAAGGTCACCGTTCCTGGGGTATCAGTTGACCAGAACATGAGAGAAGCCGAAAACCAAGTCGCTTCATTACGAAGTCAAACAGCCTTACTATCCCCAGATGGTACTCCAATGGCAGATTCCCCTGGGGGAGCAATAGATTTGTGGTTCTTCTCGATGGTCGCTGAGCGTCAGCCTTGGGATTATAAGTATCGCGATCCGGAAGGCGCTGCTAAGGGTAACTCAATATACGAGGATTTCGGCAACTTCAACTTTGGCGCGACCGGAGCAGCAGCGGGATAACGTTCGTCAGGAGCGGATTAAAGCCGGGCGAGTCTATTTGTTTTTGAGTTTCCCAGCAACATATTCGAGCGCGGGCAGGTTTCGGCTCGCAATTCTTCAGTTGTCACGGTGCCCGTTAGATCGATTGCACTATATTGACTGTCGACTACATCCGTTTGAACTTTCGGCAAGTCTTAACTTCCAATCTGCACTTCCGGCAATGTAAGCTTCCAAACCTCGGAGTTCGCGAGGAGTCTGAGGCTTGCTTGGAATTGTGGGGTTTTTATAGACTCGCGGCAAGCAATTGCGTCTAGTCGCGGCAAGGAAATCCTTCAAGTGTCACACAATAACGACGACTGCCCGTTTGCATTTCTCGCCCTCCTGATTTGCACGTTCGGGTTATTTTAGGTTATTTGAACATTAGTGGAATGCTGCCGGGCCTGGTGAATGGAGGAAAGCGACACGCCGGATAATCAAACAAAGAAGCCGGACCATGAGACGCTTGAGGCAAGACTCGACCGCGAGAAGAATCCGATCAAACGGCTTTTGATGATTCTCGGGCCGGGGTTGATTACCGGAGCTTCGGACGACGACCCATCGGGAATTGGGACCTACACCCAGGCGGGCGCCGCGTTTGGGTTTACCACGTTATGGACCGCGCCCGTCACCTTGCCGATGATGGCCGCGGTCCAATTTATCTGCGCCAAGATCGGATTGGTGAGCGGCATGGGCCTCGGCGGCGTGCTGCGAAAGTACTATCCGCGCTGGGTCGTCTACGGGGCCATCTCACTGCTCGTGATCGCCAACACAATTAATGCCGGTACCGACATCGGGGCGATTGCCGCAGCTATCAATCTGCTCCTGCCCATTCCCGCACTCGCCCTCGTCGTACCTATCGCCGTAGGAATTGTCGCGATTCAAATCCTCGGCTCGTATGCACTGATTTCGCGGATCTTCAAATGGCTCACACTGACACTCTTCGGTTATATCGTCGCGGCATTTCTGGCCAAGCCTCACTGGGGTGAAGTCCTGAAAGCAACTCTCATCCCCACTATTCATTTCGATCATGTTTACCTTATGACTCTGGTCGCCATCCTGGGAACGACGATTTCGCCTTACCTGTTTTTTTGGCAAGCGAGCCAGGAAGTCGAAGAAGAATTGCAGATGGGACGCGAGACTTTGGCAGAGCGCGAAGGCGCAACTGACAGAGAGCTCAAGATTGCCGAGATAGACGTAAACGTCGGGATGTTATTTGCCAGCCTGGTCTTCTATTTTGTGATTCTGGCATCGGCTGCCACTTTGCATGCCGCGGGCAAAACAGACATTCAAACAGCCACTCAAGCGGCAGAAGCCCTGCGCCCGTTATCAGGTCCCGGAGCGACCATTCTATTCGCGCTGGGATTGATTGGTTGCGGCTTTTTGGCAGTGCCGGTGCTGACCGGCGCAAGTGCCTATGCGATTGGCGAAGCCTTTGGATGGAAGTGTGGCCTGAATGAAAAACTTCACACCGCGCCCCGCTTTTACGCAGTCATCATCGCCTCGACATTGGTGGGGATGCTCATAAACTTTCTGAAAATCGAGCCGGTAACCGCGCTCTTCTGGACGGCGGTAATCAATGGGGTGCTGGCTCCTCCATTGCTCGTCATGATCATGCTGGTATCCAACAACAAGAAAGTGATGGGCAAACGCGTCAACGGAAAACTCACCAACTTTATCGGCTGGTCTACGGCGGCGGTAATGTCCGCGGCCGCGCTGGGAATGTTTCTGACCTGGGGGAATTGAGAGGTCTCGGGTTTTTCGCAAATGACTCGAACCGGTTGAAGCGAACCTGGGAACAAGGCAAAACTCAGGGTTGCTTGTAGATAACCCCATTCTTCATCACCAGGCGCACGCGGCGCAAAGCCGAAATGTCGCGCGTGGGATCGCCTTCGACCGCGATTAGATCGGCAAAGAGCCCAGGCCTGACTCGACCAATCTTGTCTTCCAGGTGCAGCACGCGGGCGTCTACAGAAGTCGCGGAACGGAGCGCGTCGATGATCGGCATGCCCCAACTCACCATCGTTTCGATCTCGCGCGCATTATCGCCGTGCGCGAACACGCCGACGTCGCTGCCGCTGGCAATCGTCACACCCGCGTCGAGTGCCTGCTTGAAAACGATCTTTTTCTTTTCGATGGCCGGCCCGCTGGCGACTGAGAGAGTTGGACAGAGCGCCGTGCCGCGTTCTTTCATCAGCCGCAACAGTTCGGGCGTGAGGCCGTCGCCGTGTTCGATCGTTTCGACGCCGGCGAGAATCGCCCGGCGCGCTCCTTCAGTACTTGTCGAGTGCGCAGACACCGGAATGCCGGCGCTCTTCGCAATCTCAACCGCCAGCTTCAATTCGTCCAGCGTAAACGTGGCATGCGCTAATCCACCCGCGCCCCAGCGATAGTCCGCATAGACTTTGACCCAGTCCGCGCCTTTACCAATCTGTTCGCGCACGACCCGCGTCAGACTATCGACGCCGTCTGCTTCCTCTGCGCCCTGCGGCACGGTCCATTCGGGGGCATAGCCCTTCGGTCCATAACTGCCGGTCGCGACAATCGCGCGCGTCGCGACGACCATCCGCGGGCCGGGAATGATCCCCTGTTGCACTGCTTGCTTCAATCCAACGTCGGCATAGCCAGCGCCTTCGGTGCCGAGATCACGAATCGTCGTGAACCCGGCCAGCAGCGTGCTGCGCAGATGATTCGTGGCGCGCGCGACGCGCAGGCTCAACGCCTCGCGCGCTACCTGATCGTTCCAGACAGTTTCGCTGTACGGATGGAGCAAGACGTGCGAGTGCGCATCGATGAGCCCGGGCATCAAAGTCATGCCCGGCAAATCGATCACCTTTGCATCTGCCGGCGCTTTGATTTCACCCGCGGGACCAACCGCTTCGATCTTCTCGCCACGCACTAAGACTACCCAGCCGTCGTGAAGTTGGGCCAACTCACCGTCAAAAACGTGCGCCGGCTTGAGCAGATAGACGGTGTCGGGACTTTTTGGAACAGGTGATTGAGTCTGAGCTGATGGAGTCATGTGATTGAGTGGAATGATCAGCAAGCATACAAGAAATGAAGTCAGATAGCGCATACTCACGCCCTTTCTTAGTGTGGGACTTTCAAAGGTTCCTGGGGTCGGGTTCTCCGTCGAAGAGTATCGCGAACCTTTCGTCGAACACATCCTCAACCAGATCCAGCGGTACGACTTGCATTCGGCAATTAACCTTCCCCATAGGATCTGAAGGATCCATCGATAACTTGAAGAGATGTAGTTCTTGCACTTTGATCGGGATCTTTTGCGCTAATCCTTTTACACACGTTGCGGATATCCGAAGAGTCACGAATTCATCAACAATATAGTTCGAATGAATCTGCAATCCAACAAGGGTTTCATCGACCAGTCTGTCCCTTGCGCCTCTTTATTGATGGGGTCTAACGTTCCGAGGCCATATACGTATTCCATGTGATCTTTTCACCAGCGCATCGTAAAGATAGAGCGCGGAATTGAGCCGCTGTCGACTAAGCAGCGCGTTTCTTTTCAGTCGACTTGCTCTTCCGCTTCGAGCTCGATTGGGTGGAAGAAGAAGGTAACCCAATCAATTCGCGAAGCGCATTGTTGACGGCTTCATCGTTCGGAAAAGCTTTGGCCACTTTCGGGTCGAGCACGATGACGTTCGTCGGTCGATTCCCGACTACGCTTCGAATATTTGCCGCGGACCAACTGTCCAAAGTCAGATCGTTTGTATTCTGGTCGCGACCAATCGTTGAGTTCTGATTTAGCCATTGCAGTCGCCGTTATCTGAGACAGGTAGGCCTTCGATGTATAAGGTCTCCGGGCTGATGTCTTGCTCATTTGGCCATTGAACAGTGCCAAAGGCGAGATCTACCTTTCTGAAATAGTTGAGGTCTTTCAGTTCACGGAAAACTTCGTAATCCAGGTAAGGCTTAGTGTCGAATCTCTTGACGGTGCCGTCGCTGAAGCGTAGGTCAAGAGAAAAATCATCATTCGCCTTTACGGCAGTAACTTTATTCATTGGCTACGAACGATCATTACAACTGCGAAGCCCCAACCGCCTCGCGAGCCTTCGCATCTTCATCTGCCGCGGACACCGCAGCAGCTTCCGCCGTCGCCTTTGCTTCCGCTTCCAGCGATGCATGGGCCGCGGCCAGGCGCGCGACTGGAACGCGGTACGGCGAACAGCTCACGTAGTTCAATCCGATCTCGTTGCAGAAAGCGATTGAGCTCGGGTCGCCGCCGTGCTCACCGCAGATTCCAACCTTCAGGTTCGGCTTTACGCTGCGGCCGCGCTCGGCGCCGATGCGCACCAGCTCGCCCACGCCTTCGCGGTCGAGCACCTGGAAAGGATCGTCGGAAAGGATTTTGCGATCTACGTAGGACGGCAGGAAGCGTCCCGAGTCGTCGCGGCTCAAGCCGAAAGTTGTTTGCGTCAGATCATTTGTGCCGAAGGAAAAGAACGATGCGTGTTGGGCGATCTTGTCGGCAGTCAAACATGCGCGCGGCAACTCGATCATCGTGCCCACTTCATATTCGAACTTCAGGCCGTGTTCGCCCATCACCTGCCGCGCCACCTCGTGAATTACCTCGGACTGCTGCGCCAACTCTTCACTGACGGACACGAGCGGTACCATAATCTCGAGCGTTACCTGCTTCCGCTCGCCTTTGACCTGAATTGCTGCTTCGAAGATCGCGCGACACTGCATGCGGGTGACTTCGGGATACAAAAGGCCCAGGCGGCAGCCGCGGAAGCCGAGCATTGGATTGGACTCGCGAATTTTGTTGACGTGATGCAGCAACTGTCGTTTCTCGTCAATCTCGTCCAGCACGTGATCCATGTCCGCCAGCGTGACGGCGTGACGCAAAGCCATCTTCAACTCAGATAATTCACCCAAAAGCTCGTCAACGTTCGGCAGGAACTCGTGCAGTGGCGGATCGAGCAAACGAATCGTGACGGGAAAGCCGGCCATCTCGCGAAAGATGCCGACAAAGTCGCCGCGCTGCAGCGGGAGTAGTTTATCGAGAGCCTTCTCTCTGGCGCCGGTGCCGTCGGCCAGAATCATCTCGCGCATGCAGGCCAGCCGTTTGTCGCCAAAGAACATGTGCTCAGTGCGGCATAGGCCGATGCCTTCAGCTCCCATCGATCGCGCCACGCGAGCGTCATGCGGCGTGTCGGCATTCGCGCGCACTTTCAGGCGCCGAAATTCATCCGCCCATTTCATCAATTCGTAGAAATCGCTGCCCAGCGTCGGCTGAATGGTCGGCACTTTACCGAGAAATACTCGACCCGTAGATCCATCGACCGTGATCCACTCTCCCTTAGTGACGACCTCGCCGTTCACACTGAACTGTTGCTGACTGTAATCCACTTCCAAAGCTGAGGCGCCGCTGACGCAGGGCTTCCCCATGCCGCGCGCGACCACCGCCGCGTGACTGGTCATGCCGCCGCGGGCCGTAACGATCGCCTGAGCCGCAACCATGCCGTGAAAATCATCGGGACTGGTTTCCTGTCGCACCAGCACAACCTGCGCACCTTCTTTGGCTACCTCTTCCGCCTCGTCGGGGCTGAATACAACTGTGCCCTGGGCGGCGCCGGGACTGGCCGGCAGACCGGTGGCGAGCACGCGCGCATCAGTCTTGGGATCGACTGTCGGATGCAATAGCTGATCGAGATGCTCGGGAGTAACGCGTAGGATCGCGGTTGCGCGATCGATCAGTTTCTCGCTGGCCATATCCACCGCGATGCGTACCGAGGCCGCGCCGGTGCGCTTGCCGGTGCGGGTCTGCAACATCCAGAGCTTGCCGCGCTCGATCGTGAACTCGCAGTCCTGCATATCGTGATAATGCTTCTCGAGTAACTGCGTGATGGCATTGAACTGCTCGTAGACTTTCGGCAGTTCTCTTTTGAGCTGGCTGATCGGGTTCGGAGTGCGCGTGCCGGCGACCACATCTTCGCCCTGCGCGTTTAATAGGTATTCGCCGTAAAGTTCCTTCTTCCCAGTGGATGGATTGCGGGTGAAAGCGACGCCCGTGCCGCTGTTGGCGCCCATGTTGCCAAAGACCATCGCCTGCACATTGACCGCCGTGCCCAAATCGTCCGGGATGCGATTGATGCGGCGGTAATCGATGGCGCGGCGGCCCATCCACGAATTGAACACCGCGCCGATGGCCACGCGCAGTTGCTCATAAGGATCGTCGGGAATTGTTTGTTGCTCAGCCAGGATGATCTCTTTTTCAGCGGCGATGATTCCGCGCAGGTCTTCGGCTTTCAGATCGGTGTCTTTACCGCCGGCGGTTTGCGACTTGAAGCGATCCATTACGCGTTCGAACTTCTCGTGCGTCACGCCGATGACGATTTCCCCGAAGAGGGAAGCGAAGCGCCGGTACGCGTCGAGGGCGAAGCGCAGATCACCGGTCTGTTCCGCCAGGCCCTGGACCGTCTCTTCGTTGAGACCAAGATTCAGGACCGTGTCCATCATGCCGGGCATCGAGAACGCCGCGCCCGATCGCACCGAAACCAGCAGCGGGTTCTTCGCATCGCCGAATTTTTTGCCGACCTTCTTCTCGATCTCGTGGAGCGCACTGGTTACTTGTTGCCACATGCCTTCGGGAAATTGTTTGTTGTTTGAGTAATAGGCGTTACAGACTTCGGTGGTCACAATCAAACCCGGCGGGACCGGCAGGCCGGCTTGGGTCATCTCGCACAGTCCGGCGCCCTTGCCTCCGAACAGCGACTTGTTGTCGCCGCTGCCTTCTTCAAACAGAAAAACCCACTTGTGCTGCTGCTCGTCGGTTGTGTCGCTTGTTTCGGTCACGTCCAGGGTTGCTTCGCTCACGTTTAGTATTTACCTCGTTTGGGAATTATTGCGGGCCTAATCATACACCGATGGGGAGGATGACGCAGCCTGTCCGATGAAGGCTGGCCTGGATGCAAAAAATCACACTTGCGCTGGATGATAGAGTGCTTGACTGACCTTCAATTAACCGAAAGGACTTCCGCGCCATGTCAGTTTTGCGCCTGTCGCCGCTTATTTGAAAGCTTAGTTCTGCACACTACTCGTGGTAACTTATTGGCTGAGGTACTAGTCATGGTCGCTGTAATCAACTCACTAATCGAAATCGACGAGAAAGGTGTTCCCTGGATTAGCGGAGCGAATACGAAGGTCGTCGAAGTCGTGCTCGACAAGATGGCCCACGGTTCGAGCCCCGAGGAGATGCACCTTCAGTACCCTCATCTTTCCCTGGCCCAGATTCACGCTGCGCTGTCTTATTACTATGAACATCAGGCCGAGCTTGACGCGGACATTGCGCGTTGGGATCGAGAGGTCGAAGCGCTGCGGGCTGAACAGCCGGACTCTCCGTTGCGGCAAAGGCTGCGGGCTTTGAAGCATGAGCGTTCGACTCTACTTTGATGTTCAGGTTCGTCGTGCGGTCGCGGACGGTTTGCGTCTGCGGGGCGTTGATGTTCTTAGAGCGCAGGAAGATGGGGCTGCTGAACTCGAGGATCCGGAATTGTTGGATCGTGCGGGCGAGTTAGGGCGTTTGCTTTTCACTCAGGATAAGGATTTATTGCGAGAAGCAGCTAAACGCCAACGCGCCGGTGAACATTTTTCTGGCATCATCTTCGCTCACCAACGTTACGTCAACATTATCAAATGTATTACCGACCTTGAGATCATCGCGAAGGACAGCGAGCCGGACGAGTGGATTGGCCGCGTCGAACACCTGCCGCTCTAGTGAACGTTGTTTGAAAGCTCTCGATTAGAGACTAAAGATCGGCGCGACGCCGATACTTGGAGCAACACCCGTTAGTTTTAGTGGGCCAATCCTAGAAGTATCATAAAACGAGACTCCCAGGTTTCTGAGCCAGTTAAAGTTAGGATCAGTTGCGATGTGATCAGGGCCACGTAGTGATGGGAGCCAGCCCTTTACACGTGCTTCGTAACTTACTAGCCAGTTACTCCCGTAGAGTTCGTCGACAGTCATCAAGCCCTCCCACATTGTTGTGTCGAACGGATTGGGTATAAGGCCCAGCGATCGGGCGTGAAGAGTTGTAAGCACGACCGTGCAATCGGTAGTTTGTTCCAGCGCTCTCAAGGCATTTGGCTCAATTGGAAGTTCAAGCGAAAGCAGACCCCATAGACTCCAGACGGCCTCGCTTCCGTGACCCAGAGCCGCATGCTGACTAATTAGACCATTCAGAACTTCGCTTACGAGATCGTTCTCTAAGCCAAGACCCTCCTCACGTCCTTGCAGTAGATAGCCAAGGGCTGTGGCAAGCGTGGCTGGTTCGGCGACTACTGCTTGAAGAAGAAGGTGCTGAAAAAACGGCCAGTTTGCAGGATCCCATCTTACATTTTTCAGTCGACCGACGGTGTACCTAAGAACGTGTTCATCTGGATTCAAGCGGGCATGCTCGAACGCGGTATCGAATACTCTCAGCACGTCTCGAGCTTGAGACATCTGAGAGTTTCGCAGGGGCAACGATCTGATTTCCGTCACCCACGGAAACTCGTGTGGTATCGGCAATCGCTGAATCCGAGTCTTTTTCGGATTAGGATCGAGGCCAAATTCAGCTAGGATTTGTTCTAGTCTTGCTAGGGCGTCTTCTGCTTCAGAAGTACTTGAAAAAACCAATTCATAGTCATCAACCTAGCGCAGCCCACGGACACGCACGGACCTTTGAAATGATTCGTCGACTGCGGCAAGCACAATCTCCGAGACTATTAGAGAAGCATCCGGTCCGATGGCGATTCCCATGGTCTGGCCATCCTGCATGTTACGAAGCGCACGGTCCAATCGGTTTCCAAGCAGTCCGTAGTCGCGTCGACGTTGCTTAGCGATCAACTTGGAGTGAAGCGCCCATGGAATGCTATGGGTATAAATCGAGTTGTAGAAACGCGAAACGTCCGTGTGAAGTATTGTTTTCCCCGCAGCTCTTCCGGCCGCTCGGAACGGAACAAGATCGGCTTGATTCGGGACTTGAGGAAGAACTGCCCGAGCTCCAGCAGTGTAAAACTTAGGAATGCTCTTTGAAATCGTACTCTTGGCAATGTGAGCAGATATTGGTCGCCACGAGGCATCAATCTCCTTACAGAGGTTCGTATAGGCAATCGGGTTAGGAATCGCGAGAGGGCGTCTCAACGGCCCACTTCTTGGGACATTATGCTGGCATCCTTGTGACGTTCGCCCGGTCGCCCAAAAGGAGGGTGGAGCAGCACTAGCACGGGTGGCTACGCGCCTCATTGACGTGGTATCGAAGACGGGAGGTAGCTCGCGCGGAAAGTATCCCCGTCCAAGTAGGTCGCGAAGCTTCTTCATATTGACCCAACTAGGCCTAATACTTCGGCACGCTGGGATCGACTTCGTTGGACCAGGCGGTGATGCCGCCCGCCAGATTGATTAATTTGCCGGTGAAACCGGAACGCTGGAGGGCGTCGATCGCTTTGGCGCTCCGGCCGCCCATCTTGCAATGCACCACGGTTTCGCGGTCCGCGTCGATCTCGTTCATGCGATTGAGCACCTGGCCCAGTGGGATCAGTTTCGAATTGGGAATCTGGGCGATTTCGTATTCGTTTGGCTCGCGCACGTCGATGATTTGAATGTTGTCGCCGTTGTCGAGTCGTGCTTTCAGTTCAGTCGCTGTGATTTCTTCCATAGTTGTTTGGGCCGCCTGTGGTTGTTGAGTGATTCCGCAAAACTCTTCGTAATCGATTAACTCTTTAATCGTCGGATTGTCGCCGCAGACCGGGCAATCCGGATTCTTGCGCAGCTTCAATTCGCGAAAGCGCATCCGCCACGCGTCGACCAGCAGCAGCCGGTTAACCATGATGTCCGGCGCGCCCAGGATGATCTTGATTGTCTCAGTCGCCTGAATCGCGCCGATGATTCCCGGCAGCACCCCGAGCACGCCGCCTTCTGCGCATGAAGGCACTAAACCCGGCGGCGGTGGTTCAGGATAGAGGCAACGATAGCACGGGCCGCGCTCGGCCCAAAAGACGCTGGCCTGTCCTTCAAAGCGAAAGATTGACCCGTAAACATTCGGCTTGCCGGCCAGCACGCAGGCGTCGTTAACCAGGTATCGGGTCGGAAAATTGTCCGTGCCATCGACGATCACGTCGTAATTGCGGAACAGGCTCATCGCGTTGGCGCTGGTCAGCCTGGTTTCGTGGGTTTCGATCTCGACGTGCGGATTGATATCTTCCAGTCGATCGCGCGCGGAAGCGATCTTGGGCCGGCCGACATCCTTTGTTCCATGGATGATTTGTCTCTGCAAATTTGAAGCTTCAACCACATCAAAATCGACGAGACCAAGCCGGCCCACGCCGGCCGCCGCCAGATACATTCCCAGGGGCGCTCCTAAGCCACCCGTGCCGATCATCAGGACACTCGCGGCTTTCAATTTTCGCTGACCGGTCATGCCGACTTCCGGCATGATCAAGTGCCGGCTATAGCGCCCGACTTCTTCATTGGAAAGCATGGGCAGAATCGCGTCTGCGCTTATGATCGGCTTGCTCTCGGTCGCGGTTTGGTCAAGCACCGCCGAGCCGCCGGCGATCGAGGGCACGATCAGGATCGTGTCGCCTTCTTTGACGGGCGTGTTCGGGCCATCCGTGTGACGGATGTCCTCGTCGTTGACGTACACGTTCACGAAATTCCGCAACGTGTTCTGATCGTTGAATAGATGCCGGCGTAGTTCAGCGTGCACGGAGGTGAGCTGATCCAGCGCCTCGCCCGCCGTGGTTGCCTCAACTTCAATCTCAGATTGTCCGGCGGCGAATTGTCGCAGGGGAGTAGGTATGGTGATTGTGACTGGCATGACTCTACCTCTTTCAATTATTCACAAATCTCGCTATTAACGTTTAGAGTCGGGCTACTGCCCGACCGGGCGGGCGGTAGCCCGCTCCTAAACCATCGATTCGATCTCTTCCGGATTGAAGCGCGAGCGGTCAGGTTCCATTTCCCACGACCTTAAATCGATCGCGTGGCCCTTCTCGACCGAGACGACGACATACGAATAAGTTGGCCAGGCATGATCCAGATCGTATTTCGACGGCATCGCGCGATCGTCCGGATGCGAATGATAGAAGCCGACGACATCGAGGCCTTTTTCCCGTGCGTACTTTTCGCCGCGCATCAATTCGTCGGGCCGGATCAGAAACCGGTTGCGCTTGGCCTCCTCCTCGCGCGCGTTTGAGATCGGATAAGTCTCGCTCACGATCTTGTGGCCATTGTTCTCGAATCGTCCCAGCATCAGACCGCAGCATTCAAACGGATAGTCGCGCTCGCCATGTTGGCGAATATCGGTTAGATGCTGCTCGTCTAACGTAATCATCCTCTTGTTGCTGGGAGCGCGGACGTCTCGTCCGCACAGCGTGCTTAGCACGCTCAACCCTTTTTTCTAACACAAGAAACTGTTCGCGCTTCGCGCTCAATGCGGACGGGACGTCCGCGCAACCAGCGAAACGGAGCCGCTCTTACGCCTCAAGCGCCTGCTCGATATCCGCGATGATGTCCTTGATGCTCTCGATGCCGACTGAAATACGAACCAGCCCATCACTGATTCCAAGTTGTTTGCGACGCGCCGGCGACAGATCTCGATGCGAAGCCGTCGGCGGATGCAGCACGCTGGTGAAAACATCGCCGAGACTGGTCGACCGCACGCAAAGCTTGAGCGCGTCCATGAAACGAAAAGCCGCTGCCCGGCTGTTGTCTTTCAATTCAATCGAAACCAGGGCGCCCATGTGGTTGTCGCGCAGAATTCGCTGCGCTACATCGCGCTCTTCGGCCGCGGCGAATCCGGGAAAATAAACCCGGCCGATGCGTGGATGGTTTCGCAGGTACTCAACCAGCGCCGCCGCATTTTCACAATGCCGGTCCATGCGCACGGCCAGCGTCTTTAGCCCCCGCAGGATCTGGTGCGCTTCCCACGGGCTCAGCACGCCGCCTACAAGTTTCATCACCCCAATCAAAGCCATGCTGTCGGCCTGGTCACGCGAGATCGCGACGCCCCCCATCGCATCCGCGTGTCCGCTCAGAAATTTCGTGGCACTGTGCACGACGATATCCGCTCCGTGCTTCAATGGCTGACATAGATAAGGTGACGCAAAAGTATTGTCGACGATCAGCCGGGCGCCGACCGCCCACGCGATCCCGGCACAGGCGTCGATGTCAAAAATTTTGAGCAGTGGGTTCGAGATCGTTTCCGCGATAAGAACACGGGGCTTGGCCTCGGTCGCTTTGGCGCGCAAGCCATCAAGGTCACTGAAATCTGCCGTAGTGGTTTTGATCCCGAAAGAGCCGAAGATGGTTTGGAGCTGACTGGTCGTCGCGCCGTATAGATCCTGCGAGGCGAGAACGGTTGCGCCCGGCGATAACTCGCAGGCGAACAGGGCCGCATGCAGCGCCGCCATTCCTGACGAATAAGCGCACGCGGTCGCACCGTCTTCCGCCGTGCAAATCGCGTCTTCAAAAGCATTGACAGTTGGATTGCCATAGCGCGTGTAGATATAGCCCGGCTTGTCACCCGCAAACACCTGATCGATCTCCTCCATCGATTCGTAGGTGAAAGTCGCGCTGGCATAGATCGGTGTCGAGGTCGGCTGGCCGGAGGGTGGTTTGGTTCGCTCGCCGGCGTGAACCAACTGCGTCGTGATATCCAACTTGTCTTTAGCGCTGGCCATAGTCGTCAACTTTATGAAGGTTTAGAAGCGGGCTACTGCCCGCTTTGGTCGGGCAGTAGCCCGACTCTAAACAATGCAGGAGCGTTATCGACAAAACCCGTTTTGTCGAACATTACTCACTCAGCCCAAAAGCGTTCGCTCAAATATCTTTCGCCGCCGTCGCAGAGAATCGTTACCACGATCGAGTCCGGCGGCAGGGCGCGCGCCAGTGCCAGCGCAGCGACGACGTTTGCGCCAGAACTCACGCCGACAAACAAGCCTTCCTCGCGCGCCAGGCGGCGCGTCATGGCCTGGGCCGCTTCGGTT
Organism: Blastocatellia bacterium; assembly: GCA_003168335.1. GTDB lineage: Bacteria > Acidobacteriota > Blastocatellia > Pyrinomonadales > Pyrinomonadaceae > UBA11740. Next base: position 230,143 of record PMSM01000007.1, read on the forward strand.
TCCACTTCGACGGTTTCATCAGCCAGTGTCGGATCAAAAATGCCCGGCATCCGCGAGGTCGGCAAGTGCTTCAGCCCTTCGAGTCCGTGTATCGGCGAATCCGGCTCCATTGAAATCGCGCGCACCGCAGGATTAAATGTTTTCAACCTGCGGCCTACGCCGGTGAACGTGCCGCACGTTCCGAGGCCCGCCACAAAATGCGTTACGCGTCCTTCAGTCTGTTCCCAGATTTCGCGCCCCGTGCCTTCGTAGTGAGCCCGCCAGTTGGCGTCATTATTATACTGGTCCGGGTAGAAATACTTAGCGCTATCGCCGGCGGCCATTTCACGGGCCACGAGTTGCGCGCCATCCGAACCCTGCATTGGATCTGTTTCGATGATCTCAGCCCCCAGGACCTGCAGGATTCGCTTGCGCTCGACGCTGGCATTTGCCGGCAGACAGATGGTCACGGCGTATCCGCGGGCCGCGCCGATCATGGCATAGGCAATTCCCGTATTGCCACTGGTGGCATCGAGAATTACTTTGCCCGGGTAAAGACGACCGCTGCGCTCGCCATCAACAATCATTGCCAGGGCCGCGCGGTCCTTGACCGAGCCGCCCGGATTCAAGTGCTCGGCTTTGGCCAGGACTTCCACGCCCACCGGCAAGCCCCTGGCGACACGGCGCAGACTCAGCAGCGGCGTGTTCCCGATCTGTGATTCCAGATCGCGGGAGCGCGACCGTCCCTGAGGTTGAAAAAGGATGTCTACTTCTTCAGTAATCATCAGCCTAAAAACAAAACCAGCCGCGGTCTTTCGGGAAGTCGCGGCCGGCTTTCTAAAACTGTTTGTGGTGTTGACTAGATCACCCGTTCACACGCACGCAAGTTTTGCCCGGACGCTCCTCCCGCGGGAGAAGCAAACGTACAGGCGCACCAGTAATGGCAATAATAGAGCTTGCGTGTCATATAAAAACCCGAACGCAAACTATAGGCGCGGCCTGAAAAGACTGTCAAGGAACGAACTGTCTGCGGCTCTGCCGCTTGATGTGCGGAAAGCCTTCGGCTTTCCGGTAACGGGTCCCCTGATTTTCTGGAGGCTCTGCCTCGGATTGTGAGGCGGAGCCTCCAGAAGGGATCATGAGTCTAGTCCCGGAAAGGCACAGCCTTTTCGCACATCGGGTGGCAAAGCCGCTCTGCTACCAATGCGCCAAGTACTCTCGGAGTGACTGATACATTGTGTCAAACGAGTCGGCGCAAAAGAGGACCGGCTGAAAGTGTGTCGGGTCGTAATCCTGACTTGTCGCGGCCTCCACATCGAGTGGCCGGAGTTCCGCATCGTGCATTTCTTCCAACTCTCCGGCCGACGACAACAGTCCGGTGCCAAACGCTTTGACCATGCCATCCTCGCGCAACACGCCAAACTCAATCGTGAACCAGTAAAGGCGCGAGAGCTTTTCCAGCGCGTCCGTGGACTTTGTGCACCGCACGGCCTTTCCGAAGAGACGATTGAGTTCGGCCAGGCGCGGACTCGCCAGGGTCACCCCGTGCCCGACGATCTCGTGGACCACGTCCGGCTCCGGCGTATAGAGCGGCGTCGAGTGATGGCGAATATACTGCGTACAAAGAAAGACCCCGTCGGCGAGATTTTCCAGAAATACGCGCGGCTGGACCAGACCGGCAACCGGTTCAAGCCGAAAGCCGCTGATGGCTATCACCTTCTCGTTAACTTCGCGCAACTGTGGGATGCGATCAGAAGCGAAGCTCAAACTCCGGAGGGCGGCGAGATATTCAGCACAGGCATGCGCCTGATGCGCCGGTTGCAGCGCGCTCCAGATCGTTCTCCAAACCTGATGCTCCTCAGGTGTGTAAGGAGCATCAGGGATTGGATCGCGGGGGTGATATTTCATCGCTATCTGCGCAATCTGGTTTCGGCGCCGGCGATATTCCTGATCCCGAAAGCCGGGATGATCAGGATCGAGTTGCACGATCGAATTTCGATCTGCCGTAGGTTCGTCCCCTTCGACCGCGACCAGGCGCATGTCGACGTGGTCCGAAAGTAGCTGCGTGGTCTTGTCTGTTGTCATGAGTTGAACCTCGTCTCTTGTGGTGCTCGCCTTAGTGTCTGACAAACTTCAGTTTGTCGATCTGCGATCTCCCTCCCCCGCTGGGGGAGGGTTGGGGTGGGGGCTGGTACGCGTAAGTCCCTCTCCCCTAGCCCCTCTCCCACGGGAGAGGGGAACCGGTCAAACGACAAACCAAAGTTTGTCGGACAAAAAATTAAACCGGCCACCGATCCTTCGCCTGGAAGGACCGATGGCCGGTTTCTGGGAAACTTGTCTGCGAGTGCTAACTAATCATCTCGCGACAGCCCATCGCCCGACCGTCCCTCCAACCGGAGAGCGGACCGTAATAGGAATAATAGCGATAGCTGTGGCGTTGACTGATCATCTCTTTAAAGCAAGGGCACTCGCCCAAAGCGAACGTAGATTAAACGCCGCAGCCCGGACAGTCAAGCACTTTCGATTTGAGAGTTAGGCGGTGCTGTGGTTTGATTGCATCAATGGCCATACTCAAGAAACGTGATCATCAAACTGAGTTCCGCCTGCTACTTGAATCGGGAGAGTCAGTTGAATTGCCACCGGCGGAAGTTGGCGACGATGCCGTGCTCGTTCAGTTCGATAAGCTCAAGCCATATGTTCCCGAGTTGATCGATGTCTTGCACGCGGGCACGAGGGCCGAACCGGTGGCAGTGATGAACGACGGCTCGACCTTCGCGATTCACGGCGAGACCCGCACGTTCTGGGTCAAGCTTTGGCACGCGGCCGGTTCAGAGCTGACCAAAATCGAACGCGTGCAAGTGATAAGCTGCCTGCCGTCGACGCGCGGGACGAACGTGATAATTGGTGACGAGGCGTAAGTGACGGACTCCAATCAAGCTTGTTTAGAGGCGGGCTACTGCCCGCCTTTGTGCTGATAGTGATGGACATACCTGAGACAGTGTTGAAGCTGGCTGAAGCAGTTCACAGCGCCGGCGGTCGCGCGTTGCTGGTCGGCGGTTGCGTGCGTGACGAGTTGATGGGGCAGCAACCGAAAGACTGGGACGTCGAGATTTACGGTATTGAGCCGGCGCGACTGCGGGAACTGCTGGATACGTTTGGGACTGTAAGTGTCGTCGGCGAAGCTTTCACGGTTTACAAGCTCGGCGCCCATCTCGATGTATCGCTGCCGCGCCGGGAACGCAAGACCGGACGTGGGCATCGCGCATTTTTCATCGAAGGCGATCCCGAGATGACGTTCGCTGAAGCCGCTTCGCGCAGAGACTTCACCATCAACGCAATTCTGCAGGATCCGCTGACGGGTGAAATAATCGATCCTTGTCACGGGCGGAAAGATCTTGACCGCAAGATTCTGCGGGCCGTTTCTCTGGACACGTTTGGCGAAGATAGTTTGCGCGTACTGCGCGCCGCCCAGTTCGCCGCGCGCTTTGAGTTCGACATCGATCCGCAGACAGCGGTGCTTTGCCGCTCGATTGATCTGACCGATCTGCCCGCGGAGCGTATCTGGGGAGAGATGGAGAAGCTCTTGCTGCGCGCCGCACGCCCGTCGATCGGTTTGCAGTGGCTGCGCGACCTCGGCGCCATCGGTCAGCTTTTTCCGGAAATCGAAATGCTGGTTGACGTGCCGCAGGATCCGGAATGGCATCCCGAAGGCGACGTGTTCGTGCATACGCGTTTGGTCGTCGATCGTGCTCGAGAGTTGATCGACGACCTGTCGTACCCAAGGCAAGTCACGGTAATGCTGGCAGCGTTGGCTCATGACTTTGGCAAACCCCCGACGACGGAATTCGTCGACGGACGTTTGCGCTCGCGCGGACACGAAGAAGCAGGTGTCGAGCCGACGCTGAGTTTTCTTAACAGGCTCAACATTTTCACGCTTGATGGCTACGATGTACGCGCACAGGTCCTGGCGCTGGTGCGCGATCATTTGAAGCCGGGCGAGTATTTCAAGAAGCGGGAAGAGGTGGGCGACGGGGCTTTTCGCCGCCTGGCCCGCAAGTGCGAACTGGATCTTTTGTATCGCGTAGCGAAAGCTGATTCGCTTGGTCGCAATGCCGGTTGGGTCCCGCGAGAGAAGTGGTACGACGCCGCGGCGCAGGAATGGTTCATTGCTCGGGCCCGGGAGTTGGAAGTTGAGTCGAAGGCGCCGGCGCCGCTTCTGCTTGGGCGCCATCTTTTGGAAATGGGTCTGGATCCGGGCCCGCGCGTCGGCGAAATCACGCGCGCGGTTTACGAGATGCAGCTTGACGGACGCGTGGGGAACCTTGAGGAAGCGAAAGAGGTTGCTAAGAAGGCGATATCCGCAGATTACACAGATTACACAGATTACACAGAGAGAAAAAACTGAAAGTAAAAAACGAAGGAAGCTATGCGATCATTGGGTAATAAGAGAAGGGAATCCATCAGCCTAACAAGTAGCAGGACTAGTGCCTACTGTGATGATGAAAGACTTCACGGAGCGCGATCCAAGAACGTACGCGATCATCGGCGCCGCGATGGAAGTGCACAAGCAGCTTGGTTGTGGTTTTCTCGAGCCGGTTTATCAGGAAGCCCTTGCCGTTGAGTTCTCAAAACGAAGGATCTTATTTCACCGCGAAGTTACCTTGCCGATCTTCTACAAAGACGTGCGTCTTGACACTCCGTATAGGGTCGATTTCATCTGTTCGGAAGCGGTCGCGGTCGAATTGAAGGCTTTGGCGAAACTCAGCGGAACCGAAGAAGCGCAATTGATTAACTATCTGAAGGCCAACGGTCTTGAGATCGGCTTGCTTTTGAACTTTGGCACTCGTTCACTCGAATACAGGCGGTTCATACTTTCTAACAGCAAAAAATCTGTGTAATCTGTGGATATGATTGATCTGAAACTTACTGACGACCACGAAGCCCTGGTGCAGACCGTGCGCGAGTTTGCGCAAAAGGAAGTTGCGCCTTACATCAAAGAATGGGACGAGAAGCAGGAGTTTCATCCCGAAGTGTTTCAGAAGATGGCTGAGTTGAACTTGCTTGGCGTCTGCATTCCTGAAGAGTACGGCGGCGCGGGCTTTGATTACATTTCGCTCGGCCTGGTTTGCGAAGAGCTGGAAGCCGTCGACACCTTCCTGCGCGTGGCGATGTCCGTGCACGTAGGATTGAATTCGTTGACGCTCTACACCTGGGGTAGCGAAGCACAAAAGCAAAAATATCTGGTACCGCAGGCGAAAGGCGAGCAGCTGGCGACCTACGGTTTGACCGAACCGGGCGCGGGATCAGACGTGGTGGCGGCGCGCTCAACGGCGCGGCGCGAAGGCGATGAGTATGTTCTGAACGGCGAGAAGATGTGGATCAGTCTTGCGGATACAGCCGACAACTTCTTGTTTTTCTGCTGGACTGATGAAGAGAAGCGCAGCAACCGCGATCACTCGGGCATGTCCTGCTTTATCGTCGAGCGCACCATGAAAGGATTCACTTCGGGAACGATTCATGGAAAGCTCGGCATCCGCGCCGGCAACACCGGATATTTTTCTTTGCAGGACGTGCGCGTGCCGAAAGAAAACCTGGTCGGAGAAGAAGGCGAAGGCTTCAAGATCGCGATGTTCGCCCTCGAGCAGGGAAGATTCACGGTGGCCGCGGGCGCAACGGGAGTGATTCGAGCTTCCCGCGATGCGTCCGTCGCCTACGCAAACGAACGGGAAACCTTCGGCACTAAGATCGGAAGCCATCAACTGGTCAAACAAAAGATCGCCAACATGGAAGCCGACTATCAGATGAGCCGTCTGTTGTGGTTGCGCGCCGGCTGGTTGAAGAACGAAGGAAAAGCAAATGGTCGGGCCACGAGTTTGGCCAAGTGGCAGGCGACGGTGCGCAGCGAGACGGCAGCGTCAATGGCGATCGAAGTCCACGGCGCCAACGGCTACTCAAACGACTATCCTGTCGAGCGCTATCTGCGCAACTGCAAAGCCGCGGTCATCTACGAAGGGACGCGGGACATTCATACCCTGATGCAGGCTGACTGGGCTCTCGGATTGAAGAAAGAAAAACCTGCCAGGAAGACTCTGCCGCCGTGGCGGCCAGCGAAGTAAGCTCGCCCGTTATGTTGTATTCAACAGAAAGCGGCGCACGGAGTTTTGTTTCCATCAATCGCAAAGACATCCAAACGGTTATCCCTGCGAGCATGGCAATCATGCAATGTGACAGAATTCCAAATTGATAAAACACTACCCCCAATTGTAATCGTGCCGGAGTAAAGCCGCTTCTTTGGTATCATTATTCGCATGTACTGGGAGGTTACTGCGCCCCATCATGCGCCGCACTTTCACGCGTATTACCAGGACGACGTCGCGGTCTACAGCTTTAATCCGGTCGAGTTGATTGCCGGCTCGCTGCCAAGACGCCAGCGCCGGCTTGTTGAAGCCTCGGCAGAATTACATGAGGCTGAGTTGCGCGATGACTGGGATCGATTGCAGGCCGGTCGAACGCCAGTGCCTATCGAGCCGTTGAGCTAAGGAGGTACGATGAAGCACCCTATTCACCGTGTGAACTCTTTTGAAGTCGTGGGACCATACACGTTGCGAGTGGCATTCGACGACGAGAGCGAGCAAGTGATCAACTTTGAGCCGGTCCTGGCGGGTGAGTTATTTGGACCCCTTCGAGATTTGACTCTGTTCAATAAAGTTAGGCTTGATCCAGAAGCTCATACCCTCGTTTGGTCCAATGGAGCCGATTTCGATCCGGCGACATTACATGATTGGGCCGAGCACGTTGAGGCGTTACAGAAGCAGGCCCGCCAGTGGGATTCGGTGGCTGCGTAAAGATCTAGCTTGCTGCCGTAGCGAGATCCTCACGCAATGGCTTAGTGTTTTTGTGGTCACTGAGATCGGGTCTGAGCGATCGCCCGCTCCACCACTTCCTCGATCTCGTCGAGGTTAAAAGGCTTGGTCACGTACGCGAAAGCGCCCAGGGCGATTAGTGCTTCAGGATCGTGTTCGGTGCCCTTGCCTGAGATCAAAATCACCGGCGTCGCAGACTGATTCGCCTGGACTCGCTTAAGTAATTCCAACCCAGTCAGTCCCGGCATGGCGATGTCGGTCAGGATCGCATCATACTTTTCCACTTCGATATACTGAAGCGCCTCTTCGGCCATACTGGCGGTGTTACATTCGTACTTATCAGAAAGGACATCGTAAAGTATCCCGCGGATGGCGTCGTCGTCGTCAACGATCAGGATGTTGGGCATAGGTAACGGTTAAGAAAGGCACTCTACAACCCTTCTTTAATTTTAGTCAATCTCGTTTCGGAAACAGCTTAGTCTGGTTAGTAATTCTGGCCGCAGGCGCGGCTAAACCGCTTTGTATCAGTCGCTAAAAGTTTTCCAGTAGGGAGCTCTCCAGCAAAAGCCGGTTCAGCACCTTGCCTCGAAGACCCGATTGAAGGGTGTTTGAGTAGCCCGGCGAAAATGCTTGAAGCCACCTGCCAAAACCTTTTCGCGAATAGCGTCTTCCGACGCGAGGGCCCCCAGTGCCGGCCCGTCCAGGGCGAGAGAGTTTGACGTGCAACACAGAGTTGAAGCGGCGGCGAAGGTGCGGCCGATCGGGTTGAAGTTCTCCTCGACAGTATTCCCGGCCATTGGCTCAACGATCAAAGCACTGCCGCCTTTGGCGAGCACTGCGGCGGCCCGTCTGGCCGCTCCTACCGGATCGCCCATGTCGTGGAGGCAATCAAAGAAGCAAACCATTGTATAGTTCTCGCCCGGGAAATTGCGTGCCTCGGCGACCTCGAAGGTGACGCGGTCAGAAATGCCGGCTGCGGCGGCTGCCTCACGCGCATGTCGAATCGACTCTTCGTGATTATCAAAACCCCAGAAGCGCGAGTTCGGAAAGGCGCGGGCCATGATAATTGTCGAAGCTCCATGGCCACAGCCAATGTCGGCAACGTTACCGCCCGTGTTCAGCTTTTCCTCAATCCCGGTGAGCGAGGGAATCCAGGTAGCAACCAGGTGCGCCGAATATCCGGGACGGAAAAACTTTTCCGTGCCGATGAACAGATCGGGATCGTGTTCGCCCCAGAGCATGCCGCCACCTTTGCGAAAATGATCCTCGATGCGCTCAACAGCGCTGGTCATGGCCTTGATCACAAAAAAGCCGCCGCCAACGTAGAAAGGGCTTTGCTCATCGGTCAAGGCAACCGCCTGTTCCGGAGTCAGGCTGTAGCGTCCGCTCTCAGGATCATATTCGACATAGCCGCCGGCCGCTTGATTGATTAGCCACTCACGGACATAACGTTCGTTGGTGTTGGTGTGTTCGGCCAACTCGGCCGGCGTGACCGGTCCGGCGTCTGACAGCGCTTTGTATAAGCCGAGTTTCTGTCCGATGTAGACTAGTGCTGAGCTAAGCGACGCGCCAAAATCTCCGACGACTTTGCCCAGAAACGCGTTCATCTTGTCTTCGTTGATAGACTGTGCCGGACCGGTGGCAGACATAGTTTAGGCCTCCTTAATAAACTGCTTTCGGATTTAGTTGGTGGGGGAACGTGGCGAGAGTTTTACGCCAATCGGGATGGCAAGTCAACGCTTTTCCGAGTGGTGTCGTTCAGATTCCGATCTCTCATTACTGCCTGGCTTCGGCCGATGACCAGACTGTCTTTCCCAACCGGAAACCGTTCAACCCTTTTCGGCTCTCGCTCTCCTGTAAGATCATCGGGCTTTGATGAGATCACCCTTTGGTTTGAAAATGAACCTGTCGGCGCCGCATCGATTGGTTTTCAGCCGCTCAATGTTTCTGTTATTATGGCGGCGCTTTCTTCATTCTCAGACATTTTAGTCGCAGTTTGAGCGCACGACAGTGCCTGCGCACAGGAGACAAACGATGGCGCCAGAGTTAAGGACAGAGCGCGAGCTGTCATTGGATTTTTTGCGGGTAACGGAAGCAGCCGCCATCGCCGCGGCGCGCACGATGGGCCAGGGTGATCGGAAGTATTCCGATCAAGTTGCCGTCGAGTCCATGCGCGAGGTGATGGACACGGTGCCGATGCGCGGCCGGATCGTGATTGGCGAAGGCGAACGCGACGAGGCGCCGATGCTTTTCATCGGTGAAGAAGTGGGCGGCGGATTTGGCGTCGGTGAAGAGATGGCTGCGTCCTGTCCCGAAGTCGACATCGCTGTCGATCCGCTGGAAGGCACGAATCTGTGTGCGCTGGGCGCGAACAACGCGATTGCGGTCCTGGCCGCGGCCGAGCGCGGCGGGTTGTTGCACGCCCCCGACATCTACATGGACAAGATCGTCGTGGGGCCATCGTCACGTGGCGTGGTCGACATCGACGCGCCGGTGAAAGACAACTTGCGCAACATTGCGCGCCGTCTGGGTCGAGACATCGAAGACTTGACCGTGATCATTTTGGATCGCACGAGACATAAGAAAATAATTGCCGACGTGCGCGCCGCGGGTGCGCGCATCCGCCTGATTTCAGACGGCGACCTTTCCGCTGGAATCTCAGCCGCAGTGGCGGGCACGAACATTCACGCCTGCATCGGCATCGGGGGCGCGCCCGAAGGCGTGCTGACCGCGGCGGCAATCAAATGTCTGAACGGCGAGATTCAGGCACGCCTGGTTTTTGATCCCGAAAGACTTGGAGTGGACAAAGATAAAGTGCCACCGGCAGATCAGGTGATCGAGCGTTTGAAGTCGATGGGCATCACCGATCCGAACAAGACCTACGATACGGACGATCTCGCGCCCGGCAAGAAGATCATTTTCGCGGCCACTGGTGTTACTGACGGAACGCTGATGCGTGGGGTGCGCTTTTTTGGCTCAGGCAAGCGCACGCATTCGCTGGTCATGACCAGTGAGTCGAAACATATTCGCTTTGTCGACACGATGCACATCGAAGGCGGACCGGACACAGTGATCAGGTTCTAGCTCCGAAGTCAGAGGTCAGAAGTCAGCGATCAGAAGTGTCCTGATCGTTTCGTGGTTTTTGCCCCGCTCCGGAAAGAACGATCCACGAAATCACACTAAACCGCACGAACAAAGCGCTCTCCGCTTCGTGTATTTTCGTGGATCGTTTTACCTGGAGAGCAGCAATCTCTAAAAATGGGACACCACCCACCGGTCAGGTGGGTTGACCGACTTCCTGGATTTCAAATGAGCGCGGCTGTCGTCGAACGCGAATCGTTAATTGAGCAGGCGACCCGCGCCAATCGCAGGGCGATTGCGGTTTGGGCCGGTACCAGCACGATCGCGCTAGCCATCGTGGGCCTGATCATCGGCGCTCCTTTAGCTCAAGCTCACGGTCATCCTGAATTTGCCGCGGCAATTTACAAGGCCTTCAGCTTTGTCTGTCATCAGATTCCTGAACGTTCATTTCATCTTGCCGGACATCAATTCGGCGTCTGTTCGCGCTGCACCGGGTTGTATGCGGGATTTGCAGCTGCCGCTTTGATGTATCCACTTGCGCGTTCATTGAAACGCACTGACACACCCTCACGCCTCTGGTTAATTCTCGCGACCCTGCCGCTGGCAATTGACTTCGCGCTGGGCTATTTCTCGATCTGGCAGAACACCCATCTCTCCCGCTTCTTAACCGGAGCCCTGCTGAGTTCGGTGGCGGTCTTTTACATCATGCCTGGCTTGATCGAATTAAGTTCCGCGATTGGGCGCCGGCTTGGCCGCCATCCTGAAATCCAAGATTGACTGGCGTTCGGCGGTGGCCTGATTTCACGGCGGACGTGATGGAGTCAGTACCGGGAGCGGTAGCGACNNGTCGCTACCGCTCCCGGTACTGACCCCATCCTCAAGAATCACGACAGCACCCTGGCTGCAAGCAGATCTCCAACCCGCCGTGATATTCTTGCGAAAACCTCCTAGTAAGCTAGTCCCCTGTTTTGGTCAGTGACGATGGCTTCACTGTTTTCAGGATTGATCCGCAGATTCAAACGGGCCGTCGACTCCGGCGCGGAGTTACCGATCCGTGAAGAGCTTTACAGCATCGAGCGGCTTGAGCAGTACGCCCTCGTGCTCGCCGCTGAACACAAGATCGCCGAAAAACCGCAGCGAGTCAGTTTGCTGCTGCCCCGCCTGGAAGAAAACGGTCGCAAACTAATCGCCGCTTACAAGGCGCTGGCCGAATCGATCCGCGCAGAGCACGTAATCTCTCCGGCGGCTGAATGGCTGGTCGACAACTTCCATATTGTCGAAGAGCAGGTGCGCGAAATTCGCGAGGACTTGCCGAAGAGTTATTACCACGAGTTGCCCAAGCTCGCTGAAGGCGACTTTAGAAACTACCCGCGCATTTACGCGCTTTCCGTCGCGCTGATTGCGCATACTGACAGTCACCTTGACACCGAAACTCTGCGCCGTTTCATCAATGCCTACCAGAAGGTGGCGCCGCTTTCGATTGGCGAGTTGTGGGCCGTGGCGATCAGCTTGCGGCTGTCGCTGGTCGAAAATCTGCGTCGTCTGGCCACGCGCATCGTTTCGTCGCGCACGGAACGTGACGAAGCCGATCGCCTCGCCGACAAGGTGCTCGAACTAGCGCAACGCGCACCGGAAGAAGTGTCGCCGCTGTTTGTGGCCCGGATGGCGAAACGCAAATCGCTTGCCCGTGCGTTTGCCGTGCAGCTCACGCAGCGCCTGCGCGAACAGGATCCGGGAGTGATGCCGGTCATGGAATGGCTGGAGAAACAACTCGCCAAAAAAGGTCTTTCGATCGAAAAGATTGTCCATGAAGAGCACGATCGCCAGGCCGCCGCGCAGGTCACGGTCGGCAACATCATCACGAGCATGCGGTTGCTCTCAAACCTCGACTGGAAAGATTTTTTTGAGACCGTAAGCTTGATCGATCCGGAACTGGCGAAGGACCCGGCCGCCGTGTATTCGCGGATGGATTTTGCCACGCGCGATCGTTACCGGCATGCCGTCGAGCGCATCAGCAAAGGCGCGAAAAAGAGCGAAACTGAAATCGCGCGCGCGGCGTTGCGGCTGGCCGAGGAAGCGCGCCGGGCCGGCGAAGACGCCGCACATGCGCACGTTGGCTACTTTCTGATCGCCGAAGGGGTCTCTCGATTGGAAACGGAATCTGCGTATCGCCCGCGCCTCGGTGAACGGGCGCGACGGGCGATCGAGCGACACGCGACCCTCGCATATCTCGGGACCCTGACCCTGCTGATGACGCTGATCGTAGGCTTTGCCGTCATCACCGTGTGGCTCGCACAACCGAGCATCGTCATGGTCGCGCTCGCCGTGCTGGTGTCGTTGATTCCAGCGAGCGATTTGGCGCTGAGCGTACTCAACTGGGATATCACTCACATCTTTGAGCCGCGCCTGCTGCCGAATATCGATCTCTCCAAAGGCCTGCCCGCGGAAGCGCGAACGATGGTGGTGGTGCCGGTGATATTCAACGATCAGGCAACGGTCGAGGCGCTGATCGATAAACTCGAGGTCGCATATCTGGCGAACCAGGACGAACACCTGCATTTTGCATTGCTCGGGGATTTCGCCGACGCCTCAACCGAGGACATACCCGGCGACGGGGAGATTCTCGCCGCCGCCAAGAACGGCATCGAACGACTCAACCTGCGCTACAGCGCGGAACGGCCCATTCGTTTTCATCTTTTTCACCGGCCCCGCCGGTGGTGCGAGACAGAGGCGAAATGGATCGGTTGGGAACGCAAGCGAGGCAAGCTGCGTGAATTCAATCAACTGCTTCGTGGAGAGCGCGCAACCAGTTTCATCGTATCCACCGGCGGCCCGGAGTTGCTGGCGCAGGTCCGCTATGTGATCACGCTGGATGCCGACACCCAGTTGCCGCGCGACGCTGCCCGCCGTTTGATTGGCGCGGCGATTCATCCGCTGAATCTCCCTCGGTTCGATTTTGAGGCCAAACGAGTCGTCAAGGGCTATGGAATTCTGCAGCCGCGCGTGAGCATCTCGCTTGAAAGCGCTTCGCGATCGTTGTTTGCGCGAATCTTCTCCGGCAACACCGGTATCGATCCCTATACCACGGCAGCATCGGACTTGTACCAGGATCTTTTCGGCGAAGGCAGCTACACGGGCAAAGGTCTCTATGACGTTGACGCTTTCGAGAAAGCGCTCGACGGACGGGTCCCGGCCGAGACTCTGCTGAGCCATGATCTCTTTGAATCGATTTTTGCGCGCGCGGCCCTGGTCAGTGATGTCGAATTTCTCGACGACTATCCCGCCCACTACGACACCTATGCGATGCGTCAGCATCGCTGGACGCGCGGCGACTGGCAGATCGCCGGCTGGTTGCGGCGCGTAGTTCGCGACGAGCACGGAAACAAGCGACCCAATCGCATCTCGGCAATCTCCCGCTGGAAAATTCTCGACAACCTGCGTCGCAGCCTGCTGGCGCCTTCGATCATTCTGTTGCTGATCTCAGGCTGGACGATTCTTCCCGGCGGCGCACTCTGGTGGACGCTGTTCGCGCTGGTGACGCTCGCGTTTCCGGTCTACGCGCATGTGACTACCGGTCTGCTGATTCATCCTCGCGGGATCCCCTGGACCAGCCACTTCTGGAGTGTCTGGGGCGACATGCGGACCAATACCGCGCAACTGGCGCTCGAGGTTGTCTTTCTGGCGCATCAGGCCTGGTTGATGGCCGATGCAATTGGGCGGACCGTCTATCGGAAACTGATTTCCAGTCGACACTTGCTGGAATGGCAGACCGCCGCCCACGCGGAGAAATCGAGCAAGCATGACATACCGGCTTTTCTTCGAGTCATGTGGCCGGCGCAAGTAATTACTTTGGCAGCGGCGGCGCTGGTAATTCTTAGCAGAGCGCGTGCCCTGCCGCTGGCGATTCCATTCCTGCTGGCCTGGGCCTTGTCACCGGTAATCGCTTTCTATGTCAGCCGCCGCCGCGTGGAAGACGCCCAGGAGCTTCCCGCTAAAGATGTTCGCACGGCGCGCATAGTCGCGCGCCGCACCTGGCGTTTTTTTGAGACGTTGGTGGGCGACGAGGATCATTGGTTGCCGCCCGACAACCTGCAGGAGGATCCGCCGGTCATCGCGCATCGTACTTCGCCGACGAACATTGGCTTGCTGCAGCTTTCGACTCTCGCGGCTTACGATTTTGGTTACGTCGGGCTGATCGAGTTACTCGAGCGGATCGAATTTACTTTTGCGAGTCTGGAAAAGCTGCAAAAGTTTCGCGGCCACTTTTTTAACTGGCATGACACCCGCACGCTGATGCCGATGTGGCCACAGTACGTTTCAGTTGTCGACAGTGGCAATCTCGCGGGCCATCTGATTACGCTCAGGCAGGCAGCGCTCGATCTTCCTGACGATAAACTCTTCGACCTCCGGGTCCTCGACGGACTAAGGGACACAGTCGCCGCTATTACTCACGAGACCTCGCAACTCGCGGTGGCGCGCCAGCGCACCGATGCCATCACCATCAAGCAACTGCGCGACGAAATTCAATCCTGTACGACCCTGCTCTCCGTTAACGTTCCGGATGCACTCGATGGATGGGTGACGCTGTTTGAAGGTGTCGACGAGCGAGCCGCGGTAATCGACGACATAGTGGCCGCATTATCACTCGAGCATAGCGGAGAAGAGTTTACCGAGCTGCGCTGGTGGACCAGCTCGTTGTTGCACGAAGTGCGGAACTATCGCCGTGACCTGAATTTATTGGCGCCATGGGGAGTGGTCGGATTAGGTTCGCTGGACTCGCTTACTGCGCGCGCCGCTGAGCTGCGCGGGCACTGGGAAGTGATCACGAACGGGTTGCGTCCCGTGCCTTCGCTGGCTCATATCTCAGAGATCTGCGACAGCGCGCTGGGGCAACTGGCAGCCCTGCGGGCGCAGCTTGAAGCCCTGGCCTCGGAAGCGTTGCCGAGTCGCGATGCTGCGCTGCGTGAGTTGAGCGCGCTTAGCAGCGCGATCGAGCAGGCTGCTGAAGCTGCCCGGACCATCACCTCGCGTCTGGCAAAGGTTGCCCAGACGTGTCAGCGCATCGTCGATGAGATGGACTTTAAGTTTTTGCTCGACCAGGAACGCAAAGTTTTCACGATCGGCTACAACGTTACCGAAGGCCGCCATGATAATTCTTTTTACGATCTGCTCGCCTCGGAAGCGCGCCTGGCAAGTTTTGTCGCCATCGCGAAGGGCGACGTGCCGCAAGAACACTGGTTTCGCATGGGACGCCAGCTTACCGCCGTCGATGGCGGCCGCGCGTTGATTTCGTGGACCGGCACGATGTTCGAGTACCTGATGCCGTCGCTGGTCATGCGCAATTATCGCGAGACATTACTGGGTGAGACTTACGAAGCCGTCGTCTCGAGACAAATTGAATATGGCTATGAACGTGGAGTGCCCTGGGGCATTTCTGAGTCGGCATACGCGGCCCGCGATCTGCAACTCAATTATCAGTATGGGCCGTTTGGTGTTCCCGGACTGGGCCTGAAGCGCGGCTTGAGCGAAGACCTGGTGGTTTCGCCTTACTCGACCATTTTGGCCTCGAGCGTTTTGCCGGTCCAGGCGATCGAGAACCTGCGCGTGCTGGAGCGGGAAGGCGCGCTTTCGCGTTACGGGTTTTACGAAGCGCTGGACTACACGCCCGAGCGAGTCAAGAAGGGTGAGCGGTGCACGCTGGTGCTCGCGTACATGGCGCATCATCAGGGCATGAGCTTGATTGCGCTCGACAATCTGCTCAACCGCAAGGTGATGCAGAATCGTTTTCACAGCGATCCGGCGGTGCAGGCCACCGCATTACTGTTGCAGGAACGCATCCCGAGAGGTGTTCCGGCGGCCCATCCACGCGCCGAAGAAGTCTTGACCGGCCGGGTAGTGCGCACCCTTACCGGTCTGGTTAGTCGCGCTTACGACACTGCCGATCTGCCTACGCCGCGCACGCAGTTGTTGTCGAACGGAACTTACAGTTTGATGATCACGACCGCGGGCGCGGGCTATTCGATGTGCGGACCGCTGGCGGTAACACGCTGGCGCGAAGACTCAACCCGAGACAATTGGGGCAGCTTTGTCTATGTCCGCGATGTGCGCAGTGGCGCCGTGTGGTCCGCGGGTCACCTACCCATCGGCAGCCAGCCGCAGAGTTACGAAGTCGCGTTTTCCGAGGACAAGGCCGAGTTCTGGCGCCGCGACTTTGGTGTGGTTACACATCTGGAAGTGATCGTCTCGGCCGAAGACAATGCCGAGATGCGACGGGTCTCGGTAGCGAATTACTCGACGCGTCCGCGCGAGATCGAGCTGACCAGTTATGCTGAAGTCGTAATTGGGCCGAGGGCCGACGATCTGGCGCATCCCGCGTTCAGCAATCTGTTCATCGAAACTGAGTACCATGCGCCGCACAGCGCGCTATTTGCGCGCCGGCGCCCGCGCTCGTCACAAGACGCGGCGAACTGGGGCGTGCATGTGCTTTCGACCTCAGCCGAAACCATTGCCGGGATCCAGTTTGAAACCGATCGGTCCCGCTTTCTTGGTCGTGGGCATACCACGGCCGCGCCGAAGGCGGTAATGGAAGATCGTCCGCTCTCGAACACGGTGGGCGCCGTGCTCGATCCAATTTTCAGCTTGCGTTGCCGGGTTCGCTTGTTGCCGAACGAAACCGCGCACATTGTTTTCACCACCGGGGTGGCAAAGTCGCGCGACCATGCGATCGCGCTCGCCGAAAAATATCGCGACGCGAATATCTTCGAGCGTGAGTCGCGTTTGGCATGGACGCGGGCCCAGGTGGAGATGAGTCATCTGCACATCGATCCTAACGAGGCGCATCTTTTTCAGAGACTCGCCGGTCGCATCCTGTACACGGATCCTTCGCTGCGCCCACGGCCGCATGTGCTGGCGCTGAACAATCTGACGCAGGCGGGTCTCTGGTTGCAGGGAATCAGCGGCGACTTCCCGATAGTGATCCTGCGCCTCGATCGCGAAGAAGACATTCAAATGGCCCGGCAGTTGTTGCGAGGTCATCAATACCTGCGCTCGAAGGGTCTGCAATTTGATCTGGTGATTCTAAATGATCATCCGACAGGCTATGCGCAATCACTGCACGACACACTGCAACTCGCGGTGCGGACATCCGGCGCGCAGGGGCTGCTCGACAAACCCGGCGGCATTTTCGTTCGTCGCTCAGACATGATGCCCGAGGAAGAACGCATCCTGCTGCATTCAGTGGCGCGGGTGGTGATCGTCAGTGAAAGAGGTTCTTTGGAAGATCAACTGGTGCGGCGGCCAATCGAAGAAACCTTACCGCCGGCGTTTTTTCCGCGGTCGCCGTCGCAAGTTTATCCCGAGTTCTCTCCTGAACCGCCGAGACTTTCCTTCTTTAACGGGTTGGGCGGCTTTGCGAACGCTGGTCGCGAATACGTCATCATGTTAGGCGAAGGGCAATGGGCCCCTGCGCCTTGGTCCAATGTGATCGCGAACAACCCGGACTTTGGATTCCTGATTACCGAAACCGGCGCAGGTTTCACCTGGTCGCTCAATAGTCATGAGAACCGGATCACGCCCTGGTCCAATGACGCGATAAGCGATCCACCTTCGGAAGTCATTTACATTCGCGACGAGGATTCCGGCGCCACCTGGACGCCCACGCCTTTGCCGATCCGCGAACCGCAGAGCTACCTGATTCGCCATGGCCAGGGCTACAGCGTGTTTGAGCACGCCAGCCACGGCATTTCCCAGGAGTTGCTTTTGTTTTCGCCACTCGACGCACCGGTGAGGATTTCACTCTTGCGGCTGCGCAATCGCTCAGACCGGCGGCGCAGACTTTCAGTCACCAGCTATCAGGAGCTGGTGCTGGGAGTGATCCGCGAAGCGTCGGCAAATCACATAGTCACGGATTTGGAAGAGCAGGAAGGCGCCATCTTCGCCCGCAATTCCTATAACAACGAGTTTTCGAATCGCGTCGCTTTTGCGGGCACCAGCGAAGACCGCTTTACTGCCACCTGCGATCGAAAAGAGTTTATCGGGCGCAACGGCTCTCTGGCCGCGCCCGCGGCCCTGCGGCGCACGACATTGAGCGGTCGCGATGGCGCGGGTTTGGATCCGTGTGCGGCGATTCAGATTTCGATCGAACTGGCGCCCGGCGAAGCGCGGGAAGTGATCTTCTTACTGGGCCAGGCGGAATCGATCGCCGAAGCCCGCGCGATAAATGCGCGCTTTCGCAGCATTCACTCGGTCAACGAAGCCTTCGAAGCCGTGCTCGGATTCTGGAACCAGGTGCTGGGCACGATTGAGATTAAGACACCCGATGCTTCGATGGACACGCTGGTGAATCGCTGGCTGTTGTGCCAGACGTTGGCCTGTCGGGTGCACGGACGCTCAGCGTTCTATCAGTCGAGCGGCGCGTTTGGTTTTCGCGATCAGTTGCAGGACGTGATGGCGCTGGTTTATTCGAGTCCCGACGTCGCGCGCAAACAGATACTGCGGGCCGCGGCGCGCCAATTCAAGGAAGGCGACGTGCTGCACTGGTGGCACGAACCGACTGGTCGCGGCGTGCGCACGCGCTTTTCAGACGATCTGTTGTGGCTTCCTTACGTCGCTTCATTTTATGTGAGCGTGACCGGCGACTATTCGGTTTTGGAAGAGACCGCCCCATTCATCGAAGGCCCGCTGCTGGGGCCGGATCAGATTGAGAACTATCTACAGCCGAAAATCTCGACTGAGAGCGCAACGGTGCTTGAACATTGCGCCCGGGCCATCGATCGCAGTCTTACCCTCGGCGAGCACGGATTGCCCTTGATGGGATCGGGCGACTGGAATGACGGCATGAACCGCGTGGGCATCGAAGGCCGTGGCGAAAGCGTGTGGCTGGGCTGGTTTCTCTGCACCGTTTTGAGCGGCTTTGCGCCACTGTGCGAACGCTATCAAATGACTGAGCGCAGCAATCGCTATGGCAGCCACATGGAGAAGTTGAGGAAAGGACTCGAGCAGGCCTGGGACGGCGATTGGTACCGGCGCGCATATTTTGACGACGGCACGCCGCTGGGTTCGGCGCAGAACGACGAGTGCCGCATCGATTCGATCGCCCAGACATGGGCGGTGATCTCGGGCGTGGCAGAATCTTATCGCGCGGCTCGGGCCATGGCGGCGGTCAATGAATATTTGATCCGGCGCGGTGATGGTCTGATCGTTTTGTTCACGCCGCCGTTCGATAAGAGCAAACTCGATCCGGGTTACGTCAAAGGCTATGTTCCGGGCGTGCGTGAAAACGGAGGACAGTACACGCACGCGGCGCTGTGGACCGTGATTGCGTTTGCGATGCTGGGCGAAGGCGATCGCGCGGGCGAATTGTTCGGCCTGCTGAATCCGATCAATCACTCATCGACGCGCGCCGGTCTGCACAAATATAAAGTCGAGCCGTACGTAGCCATGGGCGACGTCTATGCCGTGCCGCCCCACACGGGCCGTGGCGGCTGGACGTGGTACACGGGTTCGGCCGGATGGATGTACCGCGCGGCGGTTGAATACATTCTGGGGTTCAAACTGCAAGGTGATCGCTTGCGCATCGATCCATGCATTCCGCGTGGCTGGCGCGAGTTTGAGATTAACTATCGTCGAGGTGATACGGCTTACCGAATCAAAGTCGAGAATCCGCATTCGCTCTGTCGGGGCGTGGTCAGCGTCAAGCTCGACGGGGTCGAACAGCCAGACGTTGAAGTTATTTTGGTTGATGATGGACGTCAGCACGAAGTCCTGATCTTGATGGGTGAGAAGATCGAGGTTGAAAAAGTCGAGCCCTTGAATTCTGAAAGCGTTCCGGCGGAACAGTCGCGATAACGGTGCCGGCCAAAAAAAAAGGCGGAGTCTCGCCCCGCCTTGGGAAAGACTCGGCATTTTAATCCGCTGCGATGGCGTGGGCTTTGGCAACGAGTTCAGTTTCAACCGGAGTTACCCCGGAGCCGCTTTTCCCTTTCGCATCAGCAGGACGGCCATTATCGGCCGCGCTGGTCACATCTCGATTGGCGGGTGCCTTTTGTTCGTTAACATAGGTCAGCCACGGCCCCGGCGGTTGGCGCTCGCCGGAGGTAATCTCGAAGAAAACTTTCTGAATCTTCGCGGTGATTTCGCCGCGCGCTCCGTTGCCAATCGTGATGCGATCGACCGAACGGATCGGGGTAATCTCGGCTGCCGTGCCGCTGAAGAAAAGTTCATCAGCAACGTAAAGCGCGGCCCGTTGAGTCGCCCGCTC
Organism: Blastocatellia bacterium; assembly: GCA_003168335.1. Classification (GTDB taxonomy): domain Bacteria; phylum Acidobacteriota; class Blastocatellia; order Pyrinomonadales; family Pyrinomonadaceae; genus UBA11740. The sequence continues at coordinate 250,324 of PMSM01000007.1, forward strand.
CTTCACCGTAATTCCCAGCTCCCCGCAAATCTGGATCACGCTATCGCGGGTGATGCCCGGCAGGATTGACGACGAAAGCGGCGGCGTGTTTACGATCCCGTTGCCGACGATAAAGATATTCTCGCCAGAGCCTTCGGAAACATAACCACGATCGTCGAGCGCGATTCCTTCCGAGTATCCATTCAGCAGCGCTTCCATCTTGATCAATTGCGAGTTCATGTAGTTGGCGCCGCTCTTGGCCATCGCCGGCATCGAATTAGGGGTCAGACGGCTCCAGGTGGCGACGCCGACATCGACACCTTTCTCGATCGCTTCGTCGCCGAGATACTTGCCCCAGTCCCACGCGCCGATGTAGCAGGCCAGCGGATTCGGAAACGGATTGACGCCGAAGGCGGGATGCTCCTCGTCGAGGCTGCGGAAAAGAATGGGCCGGATGTAGCACTGCTCCATGCCGCTGCGCTTCACCAGTTCGATTGAAGCATCGCAGAAATCATCGACCGTCCACTTGTGATCCATGCGATAGATCTTCGCGGAGTTCAGAAAGCGCTGCATGTGTTCGCGGAGGCGAAAGATCGCGGGACCGCGCTTGGTCTTGTAACACCTGATTCCTTCAAAGACACTCGATCCGTAGTGCAGGACGTGTGACATCACGTGCACGCGCGCGTCGTTCCACTTGATGAACTCGCCGTCGTGCCAGACGGCGTCGCAAATGCGTGGACTGGGTATGTCTTTGCCGCTTTTTGAAAACATGTATTTGACTCTCCTTTGGGAACTAACGGTGCGAAACTCGTGACATGTTTTTGGTCTGATTGACAAAGCACGATACTCTAAACGCGCGCGGGTTTGCAAGATGAACCACTGGTCGATCCGGGACCGCTTAGAGTACCAACTCTAGTTGGGTTTTCCCTGGCTTTCGAAAGCTCGACTGGAGCCGGTGCCCCGCAACCCGCTTGATTCCACAGACGGGCCTCCGTACATTTGTGATGAACTTGCATTTGAATAAGAACATCAACAAGAGGGATTTTCCGCGGCTTCGAAACTCGAGCCGTTGGACTGCTTTGGGATTGACGATTACGGCCCTCGTCTGCTTCACGAGTAACTGCCGTCACGCTGGCCAGACTGAAAATCGAGAACGCAAAACTATGAACAATACGTCTGAGAATACAATTGCCGCGAACGATCCGCTGGCAATTCACCGGCGAGCCATTGTCGTCGATATGCATGCCGATACCACGCAAAGACTGGTCGACGAGAAGGTGGATCTTTCACAGCGCCTGGCGGACGGGCATCTCGATGCGGTACGCGCGAAGGAAGGCGGGTTGGACGCGCAATTCTTTTCGATCTGGGTCGAGCCGGAGCTTTTTGGCGGCGGCGGCGCGCGGGCGATGAAGCGCGCTGATGTGCAAATCGAGGCGGTGCGCAACCTCGCTGCGAAACATCCGGAAACCTGGGAGTTGGCGACGACTGCGGCCGATGTTCGGCGCATAGCGGCGGCAGGAAAAATCGCGGCGCTGATGGGAATGGAAGGCGGCTACGCCATTGACGAGAAGATCGAGAACGTCGATCGCTATTACCAGATGGGCGTGCGTTACCTGTCGCCGGCCTGGAGTGTGAGCACGAGTTGGGCCGGATCATCCGGCGATGAAATTGGCAAGACTCGGGGCTTGAATGATTTTGGCAAGCAGGTCATTCGCGAGATGAACCGGCTCGGCATGATGGTTGACGTTTCTCATCTTTCCGATCCCGCGTTCTGGGACATCGTCAATACTTCGACCCGGCCGGTGATCGCGACGCATTCCGGATGTCGCGCGATTACAGATGTGCCGCGGAATCTCACCGACGACATGATTGTGGCGCTGGCCAAAACCGGCGGGGTGGTTAACGTGATCTTCTATCCCGAACACATCGAACCCGGCTATAGTGAAAAGAAAAGGAAAGTCGACGCCGAGATCGCTACGTTGGTGCAACGCGCGTCCGATGAAGAAAAGGGCGACGTTGCGCATAAGAAACTCGCGCGCGATCGCGTGCGGCGCGAAGAATTCCTGAAACGCCTGCCGCCGGTGTCGGTCGCGCGCATCGCCGATCACATCGATCACATCGTAAAACTCGTCGGCATCGATCATGTCGGCATCGGATCGGACTTTGACGGCATCCAGGCGGTGCCCGCTGATCTGAAATCGGTTGCCGATCTGCCGCATCTGACTGCCGAACTTTTGCGGCGCGGTTATTCGGAAAGCGATGTTGATAAGATTCTGGGTGGAAATATGTTGCGAGTGATGGAAGAAGTTGAGAAAAAGTAGTTCTTTTGCGAGCGGTTGCCGTTCCTTGCGGCCTTGCCGCCTGAGGTGCGGAAGGGCTTGCCCTTCCGGCTGAACGCTTCTTTGGATGAGGCCAGGCCTCTTTCCTGGTTTGGAGAAAACAGGCGGCGCAGCCCCCCGATTCTGTCTAAGGCCACGCGGAAAGGCAGAGCCTTTCCGCACATCAGGCGGCAGAGCCACGAACGCTAGTGGCGACCGGTCCTTGCCTAAATCAAGCGTGCGTCGTATTCTCTTGCCGCTTTTTGCTAAACCACGCCCACAAATGAAATTCGGTCGCGCGCCGCGTTTCGCGAAACTTTTATCAACAGGCCCGGGAGGAAACTGTCTATGTCTGAAAAAGTGAAAGCGAAAGACATCATCATCACAGTGGCGATATTGATTGTCTTCGGAATTGCGTTGGTCCTGGTGCTGAATATCTACCAGGGCGAAGGCGATAAACGGTCAGCCGCTGTTTCCAACCTGGGCGATAAAGACCCCAATCACATCGAGGTCGACGTGAAACTGGTGTCGATCGATCCGAACAAGGGCGACGTAGTTGCGCGGTTGGAATTCCTGCCGAAAGGCAGTTTCACCACCGACGAAGGATCGACTCTGGCTCGCGATCTGAAGCTGTACGTCAACAGCGCCAACGGCAAACAGGAGCTTGATTTTCCCAAAGGCAAGCGAATGAATCCGATGGAGGTCGTCGTCAATATGTTTGACGGCCTGGTGACCGATTATCCGTTCGATAAGCACAGCGCATTTCTGGAAATGTATTTCCTGCCGGGGAAAGAAGCGGCGAAAGAAAAGAGCGCGGCCGCAGCGTCGAAACCGGCGGAACCCACGCCCACACCAACTCCCGAAGCGCCGGCTGCCGGAGAAGAACAGAAGAAGGAAGAAGGCGCAAAGAAAGCCGAAGCCGCTACACCTGACGAGGACGATATTCCCATCGGCGTCGATTTCGTGGGTTCGATTCCTGGTTTCAAGATCGAAGCGGCCAAGGCCAAGGAGAGCACCGACGATTATGTGGGAATCGACATGACGATTTCCCGCGCTTCGACAACCAAGTTTTTCTCATTCTTCGTCATGGCCATGATGTGGGGACTAACCATCGGGGTGATGTTCCTGACCCTCAGTGTGGTGTTACGTGGACGCAAGGTTGAGCTGGCGATGTTTTCGTTTACTGCCGCTTTGCTGTTTGCTTTTGCAGCAGTGCGCAACGCTCAGCCCGGCACGCCACCCATCGGCACGTACAGCGACTTTATCTCGTTCTTCTGGGCCGAAGTGATAATCGCGCTGTGTTTGATAATTCTCGTCTTCACCTGGCTATTGCGTCCGGCGAAGTGAACGAGAAACAGTTTTTGCTGGGAGCGCCGACGTCCCATCCGCACAGCGCCGCAGGCGCTCAGGTTTACACTTGAGAGACTAATTTTCGCGCTTCGCGCTCAGCGCGGACGAGACGTCCGCGCTCCCAGCGGTCGGTCTGTCTCTGGACGCGGCCGGGATCTTTCGCTAGAATCGTGACGTCACGGATGGATACAATGTTTCGGAATCGATCACTTACCAACCTCCTCCTTACGGTGCCGCTTTTGCGCCGGGCGCTGTCAGCCCGATTCGTCGAAGCGGCCAGAACTTAAGACAAACAATTCAAGAGTTAGCTTCAGCGAACGCGGAAATGCTTTAATGAGCTTTGCGCGATTCGCGGGTGTCATTAATGTAAGTTACCGTTAGGGGCTCCGAGTCATGGACGAGAAATATTTTCCCGAACAAATCGAAGAGAAGTGGCAGCTGCGTTGGGCGCAGGACGGCGCGTTTGAAGCCAACGACGACGATCCGCGGCCTAAGTTCTATGCGCTCGAGATGCTGCCTTATCCGTCGGGTTTCCTGCACATGGGCCACGTGCGCAATTACTCGATTGGCGACGCGCTGGCCTGGTACAAACGCCTGCGCGGGTTCAACGTTCTGCATCCGATCGGTTGGGACAGTTTCGGTCAACCGGCCGAGCAGGCCGCGATCAAGCGTGGCATTCAACCGCGTGACTGGACCGAAGAAAACATCGCGCACATGCGCGGACAGCTGCAGCGCCTCGGGGTGAGTTATGACTGGCGGCGAGAGATCGCTGCGCACCGGCCCGATTATTACAAATGGGACCAGTGGTTCTTTCTCAAAATGTTTGAGCGCGACCTCGCTTACAAGCGCACGTCGGCGGTCAATTGGTGTCCGAACGAAGAGACAGTCCTTTCGAATGAGCAGTCGTCCGGGGGTATCTGCTGGCGCTGCGGCACTCCGGTGGTAAAGAAAGAGCTCGAACAGTGGTTCTTGAGGATTACCAGGTACGCGGAGGAACTGGTTTCTGACATTAAGGAGATCGAAGACGGCTGGCCCGAAAAAGTTCTGAAGCGCCAGCGCGATTGGGTCGGCCGCAGTGAGGGCGCTTACATAGATTTTGCTGTCAAAGATCACGACGACAAGGTTCGCGTGTTCACTACCCGCATCGACACGATCTTTGGCGCGACGGCAATCGTGCTCTCCGCGGAGCATCCGCTGTTGCCAAAACTGCTCGCCGGCTCGTCTTTGAAAGATGACGTGGTGCGGTTCGCCGCCAAGATAGAAGGCGCGCGCGCCATCAAAGCCCAGGATGCGGCGGAAGCAGAAGAGAAGTTAGGGATGAACACGGGACTGCTGGCGGTGAATCCTTTCAATGGCGAGTTGATGCCTGTCTGGGTGGCGAACTATGTGCTGATGGATTACGGCGCGGGCGCGGTGATGAGTGTTCCGGCGCACGACGAGCGCGATTTCGAGTTTGCTTGCAAGTACACTTTGCCGATTCGGCAGGTGATCGCGCCCATCGTCCATGGACCGCAGGGAGAGAGTGCCGACATCGTTCCGGGCACTGCTCAATCGATGGACGTGAAGATAGCGTTCACCGAATACGGTGAGCTGGTCAACAGCGGCGATTGGAGCGGCAAGCTTTCGCACCATGCGATGCGCGAGATGGCTGACTATGCGGCCGAGAAAAACTTTGGCGGCCCGGCCGTCACTTATCGCATTCGCGATTGGGGCATCTCGCGCCAGCGCTTCTGGGGCGCGCCGATTCCGATCGTCTATTGCGGCGTGTGCGGAACGGTTCCCGTGCCTGAAAAGGACTTGCCGGTAAGGTTGCCCGACAACGCGGAGTTCACGGGGACGGGCGAATCTCCGTTGAAAAGCGTGCCTGAATTTGTGAACACCACCTGTCCAAAGTGTGGCCGGCCGGCCACCCGCGAAACGGACACGATGGACACGTTTGTTGACTCATCGTGGTACTTCTTTCGGTACACCGATCCACGGAACGAAGCGATGCCTTTCGATCCGGCCATCGCCGCGAAGTGGACTCCCGTAGACCAGTACATCGGTGGCGACTCGCACGCGGTGATGCATCTGATCTACACGCGCTTCTGGAACAAAGTGATGCGCGATCTCGGTCTGGTGAAAGCGAACGAGCCGGTCAAACGTCTGTTGACGCAGGGCATGGTGACGAACCGCGTCGAAGGAACGAACGAATGGAAAGCCATGTCCAAGAGTCTGGGCAACGGCGTTGACCCGGACGAAATGATCAAGGCCTACGGCGCGGACGCGACGCGCATGTTCGTGTTGTTTGCAGCGCCGCCCGAAAATGAATTGCGCTGGTCTGAGGCCGGCATCGAAGGCGCGGTGCGTTTTCTGCGCCGCGTGTGGACGATGGTCTACCGCCGGCGCGAAGCGTTTGATGATCGGCGGGCGACGCCCGCTGCTAAACTTTCTGCTGATGAGTTCAGCGATGCGGCGCGCGCGCTGCGACGCAAGACACATCAAACGATCGCGCGCGTCACTGATGATTTCGAGAAGCTCGATCTGAACACGAATGTCGCGGCGCTGATGGAGCTCTTGAACGCGCTCGGTGAATTCAGCGTCGAGCCGGCTGCTGCTTCACCTGCCGACGCGTTCGCGGCCCGCGAAGCAATTGAAGCGCTGGTGGTAATGCTGGCTCCGTTCTCTCCGCACGTCGCCGAAGAGATGTGGGAAAGTCTCGGGCACGAAGGCGGATTATTAAAAACTACTGAGGTCTGGCCGGTGGCCGACCCGGAACTGGCGCGCAAAGAAGAACTGGAGATTCCGGTGCAGGTCAACGGCAAGCTGCGTTCGCGGGTGATCGTCGCGCCGGACATCACGGAAGCAGACCTCCGAACGATCGCGCTCGCCGATAGCAAGGTGCAAAGCTTCATTGACGGCCACGAAGTCGTGAAGGTGATCGTGGTGCCGCAGCGGCTGGTGAATGTGGTGGTGAAGTAGAAGGGAGGGAGTATGGCGGCAAATGTAGGTCAACTAAGCACCGATGAACTCAAAGAGATCATCGGCTCCGTTGTCGAGCAAAAGCTAGAGGAGATCCTGGGAGATCCCGATGAAGGGCTCGAGATGAGAACTGAGGTTCAAAAACCGACTGTTGCGACAGAAAAAGGCTGTCGCCGACGGTGAGCGCGGTGAAGAACTCGAAGAGGTTGCCGAAGAGCCCTTTCTTTTGCCGGAGACTGAGTCCAATTCAGCCGCGCATCTCGCCAGCCCTCACCTGGCCGATCCCGATCAAGCCAAAGACTTTGAGATGCAGGTCTCCACTGAGTAACCTTGTCTCCTTGCCGCTCGCGCCTCCAGCCGCTAAAATCCTTTTCGTGAATGTTTTAGCCCGCGCGGAGTCGACGCAGTAGCCGAACCAACGAATGAAAGAGTGCCCAACCTGTCGCCATTGTTTTCCTGACGACGTCAATCACTGCCCGGATGACGGTGTTGAGACGACTTTGTCGATTCAGGGAGAGCCGATTCTCGACGGACGCTATCAGCTCGAAAAGCGTCTGGGGCAGGGCGGGATGGGTGTCGTCTACAAAGCGCGGCACATCTTTCTGAAAACTCCGCACGCCATCAAGATCATTCTTCCTGACCTGGTCGGCAATGATCCTAATCTGGTAACTCGCTTTCGCCAGGAAGCGCTCGCGGCTGCTGCGATTCGCCATCCGAACATCATCGCGGTCACTGACTTTGGCGTGGTGCGCGGCACGATGCCTTTCCTGGTGATGGAGTTCGTCCAGGGCAAATCGTTGCAGGACATCATGGCCGAGGAAGGCGCGATGCCTCCGATGCGCGCGTTCGAACTGATTCTACCGATCTGCTCCGGCATCGCCGCGGCCCACCGGCAGAAGATCGTCCATCGCGATCTGAAACCGCTGAATGTGATGATCCAGGAGGGCGTGCCCATCAGTGAAGGCGCGAAGATCCTCGATTTCGGTTTGGCTAAGATCAAATCCGGTGAACTGCTCGGCTCGTTCATCGCGGCGCAGACGACGGGACTGATGGGCTCGCCATTTTACATGGCGCCAGAGCAGTGGTCGGACGATCCGCCGGACGCTCGTGCCGATATCTACAGTCTCGGCGTGATGCTCTTCCAGATGCTGTGCGGCGAGGTGCCGTTCAAAGGCAATTCGATTCCGGCGATCATGAAAAAGCACCTGACGCTCGACGTGCCTTCGCTGGCTTCGAAGGGCGTCGAGGTGCCGCCGCAGGTTGAGGCTGTGATCCGCCACGCCCTCGAGAAAGAACCGAAGTACCGGACGCCGTCGGCAGACGAGTTTGCCAACGAATTGCGCGCAGCCATGGCCACGGCCAGTGCAGTTCTGAAGCGCACGGGAGAGACGTCGGAGATCGATCCCTCGAAAACAATCATCTCGCCTCCGTTATCCGAGCCCTCGACGATGCCGCCGAAAGGATCGACAACCGCTTTTGATCCGCTCGCCGGGACCATCAGCTCAGCGGCTCTGCTGGAAGAAGAGCAGAAGAGTTTGTACGCGCAAAGAGAATTGCTCCGCGAGGCCGAACAGAGGCGGAAACTGATTGATGAAGAGGAGCAGAAGCAAAAAGCCGGCGAAGACAATCGTGATGCAGAGCGGCGACACCTTGAAGAACTGGTTGCCAAACAAACCAAGGTACTCGAAGACAAACTCACCCAACTCGCATCGACCATGTCACCCAAGACAACCGCCGCCGCGGATCCTGAGGCGACGCAGATCCAACGCGGCGGAGTGTCCACCCTCGGTGAAAATAGTTTTACCGGCACGGCGGCCCAATCGTTTCCCCACGTCGACGTCAGTCTGGTGCCCAAGAAGAAATCTTCGCTGCCGCTCATCCTGGGATTATGCGCGGTGCTTTTGATTGGGGCCGCGGCTGGCGGGTATTTAATTTTTCGTTCGCGGGTTAAGCCTGCCGGACCGACTAAACCAAACACTCCGACTGGACCCGACGTGGTCAGCAAACCGGAGCTCATAGCGATTCCCGGCGGTGTATTTCAAGTGGGGAGAAATGATTCGGCCCCCACTGAAGGGCCGGCGCACCAGGTGACTATCAACGCGTTCTCGATGGACAAGACCGAAGTGACGAATGCTGAGTACGCGCAATTCGTCAACGATGGTAGTCACGCGCCACCCGACCAGTGGGGAAGCGTGAAGGCGCCCGTCGGTCAGGAACTGCTGCCCGTGTCGAACGTGTCTTACGACGACGTGCTCGCCTTTGCTGGGTGGCGTTCAAAGCGTGACGGCGTGACTTATCGTTTGCCGACGGAAGAGGAATGGGAATACGCCGCGCGCAACGGAGATAAGGACAACCTGTATCCATGGGGCAACACGTGGGCGCCCGGCCGCGCGGCCACGAAAGAGGCCGGCGTGCGCAAGGAACAGGCGGTGGGAACTTATCCGCAGGGCGGCAACAACTGGGGAGTTCAGGATCTGATCGGAAATGTTTGGGAATGGACCTCCTCGAAGGCGGCGCTTTATCCGGGCAGTCCGCTAAAGCTTCCGCCGCAAAATAATGATTGGATCGTGGTGCGCGGAGGCTTCTATGGCAGTCCGTCAGATCCGGCAATTAGAGTCAGCGCCACCATGCGCGATTGGGTGGCGCCGAACTACAAGAGTCCGGTACTGGGATTTCGTTTGGTAAAGTCCGCCTCTTAGCTTCGGAAACTGAGACTTTCGAGGCCGGCCCGCCCTAAATGACTTGCTTTTCACGGCCAGGTTTCCTCAAAATCAGACGTAGTCGCAAGGTTGTCCGCTAAGCTTCGTTCGAGCATAGTAAAGTCTATTGTATTTGTCCCGCGAGGACGACGGAGGATCTATATGTTTCACAAGACCAAAAAGGAATTCAGTCTGATTGGTTCTTTCGCCATTCTGCTTTCATTCTCAATTCTTATGTGTTCGGGTGTGGCGAGCGCGCAGGAAGTCGGCGGTGACCTCAGTGGCGGCGCCGGGATCTTCCGGCCTAAGAATCCCGAAGCTAAGCGCACCGGTAATCCATCCAGGCCCGTGGCCAGGCCTACGCGACCTAATCCTGCGGAGATCGAAGAAAAGTTTGAAGACGCGCTCGCTGACGGTAACGATGCGCGTGATGCGCGGAAGTTTACCGCCGCCGAAAGCTCGTATCGGACAGCCCTCAAACTAAAGCCCCGCGACACGCGCGCACATTACGGGCTGGGCAATGTATTCACCGATCAGCAACGCTGGGACGATGCCGAACAGATCTATCGCCAGGCAGTCGTGATCACTCCGAACAATCCGGAAGTACTAATGGCCCTCAGCTTTGTTCTGGTTCAGCCTCGGACCGGCGCCTCGAACGCCACGCGCTTTACTGACGCTGAATCTTTCGCCCGCCGGGCCACCCAGTTGCAGCCGAACAGCGCCGTTGCCTTTTTTCGGCTCGGCGCTGCGATGATCGCCCGCGGCATATTTAATGGCGAGACTGAGGCGGCGTTTCGCCGTTCGATGGAACTGGATCCCGGTTTAGTAGTGGCGCAGGTACACCTGGCCCGCGTGCTGCGTCACATGAATCGCAACAGCGAAGCCGACCCGCTCTATACAGCAGCAATCGATCAAGCGAAGGATGCGCCGACCCTTGTGCTCATTGCCGAATCGATGCAATCAGAGACGCGCTGGAATGATTCTGATTCGGTCCTGCGACGCGCGTTGCAGTTGGATCCACGAAATCCCGGCGCTTTGTTCCTGATGGGCCGGCTGTTCTCAGTCAATCGGAAATACGCGGAAGCCGAAACCGTTTTGAAGACCGCGGTTGAAGTGAATCCCAAATTTTTTCCAGCCCGCAATATATTGGGAAGATCATACTTGGGGCTGGAGCGTTATGATGACGCTTTCAAGGCTTATGAACAGGCCGTACCACTTGCTTCCGAAGCAGATCGGAAACAGCTCGCCGGTTTGTTTGGCTTTGGAGGGGTTGGCGATGGCTACATGAATGCGGGCCGTCCGCAGGATGCCCTGCGCGCTTACGAGCGAGCATTGCAGCTCGATCCAAACAATTCTGAATTGCCAAACAAGATCGCCGCGGCGCGTGCCAAGCTGTAAGCGTAACTTTAACTGAGAGAACTCAAATGAAACGTTGCCCGAAGTGTAATCGCACTTATACGACCAACACGCAAAAGTTCTGTACGCATGATGGCGGAATCCTCGACGCCGTCGACATGGGTCAGGAGACTATTCGCATTGACTCTTCGCAGCTCGATGACGATGCGCCAACGAAAGTGATATCACGCGAGTTGGTGTCGGAGACCACCGCTGAGTTCGATCCTTTTAAGACGGTAGTCTCGCGTGCGGAGGGAACGGTCTCAGGAGGACCACCTGATACTCAGGATCTGCCGTCGACGACCTTGTATCCGCCGGCCGCACAACCGCCGCCGCCCCCGGCAGAATCTGGTCAAGTTGCGCCGGCTTCGCCGCCGGCTGCCGCGCCACCTCCGCCGCCACCTGCGGCAGCGCCGCCGCCCCTGCCGCCGCCGCTGCCGACTCAACGATTAGTGGGCTCGGCGCCGCCACCGGCATTCGCCCAGGCTCCAGCGCAGCCAACGGCCCCCTCGCCAGTCAAAAAGAGATCCAAGCTACCGCTGGTGCTGGGAATACTCGTGGTGCTTTTGGTGCTGGGCGCCGGTCTCGGCGTCGCGGCTTACTTGTTTGGGCCTAAGATTATTTCTGCGCTCCAGTCCCGGCGTTCCACTCCAGAGCCGTCGCCTTTACCGACCAAAGAGCCGACTCCGAACATTGAAACCACGCCCGACGATGTCGGTAAGACCAATAAAGATGTGGTGCCCGAGCCGCCGCCTTATTCGCCGCCGGCCGATGCCGTCGAATTTGTGAATTCGAGCAGGAATCTCGACGGCCAACTCGCCGAGCACTACGTCGATTTTTCATTTTACTATCCCAATAGATGGCAGAAGGACCCGGCCGCCGGCACGCCGGGCGCGCGCAACTTTGCACAGGTGGAACGTCGTCTGCCACCGGACTTTACCCAGGAGAATTTTGCGGTGGCCTGGAATTCGTCCGCGGCCCCTGTGGCTGAGAATCGCGCTCTATTCCACACCCTGGCCGAGAATCTTGGTGCGCAGTTTCAGAAGAAATTTCCGGGATACCGGAAAGTTTCGGAAGGTGAGACAAAGCTGGGTGTCTACGATGGCTACGAGTTTCGTTTCGAGAGCATGTCGCCAAACACCGCCAAAGGTGATCTTAAGGTTTGGGGACGCGTGATCTTCCTGGCACCTGTTGACGGCGGCAAGAACGGTGTTACCCTGCTGATGCTGGCCACATCGCTCGCTCCTGAACTGAAGAGTGTCGATGACGTCGGCATCAAGGGCGAATTGCCGATGATGCTGACATCATTCCGTTTCGGTAAGAAATAGCAGTACAGTTTGGAGTGCGGCGACTGGTCGCAGCTTTTTCGGCCGCCACTTTTGTCGGACGAAAGCGGTGACAAGGGCACCGCACTCTAAAACAGAGCGCCACGTTTCACGCACAACCATGAAGATTGTTCTGGCAGAAGATCGCGGTGGTCAATTGCACGGCGAACACACGTTCACCAGCGACGTCGTTCTGGTCGGGCGCGACCCGGCCTTGTGTCATTACTTCTTTTCTCAGGAACAGTGGCCGATGGTGTCGCGCAAGCACGCTGAGTTTCGACTCAGCGAGGGACGCTATCAGGTGACCGATGCCAACTCTCGCTTCGGGACATTTGTGAACGGTCAGAAAATCAGTGGGCCCGTGGAAGTCCGAGTCGGCTCTCACGTTCAGCTGGGCACCGGTGGCCCAATTCTGCGCGTGGTCAGTATTGAACAGTCTCCCGTCTCGCAGGCTGAACCAAAAGGATCCGAGCTCCACCGCATGGAGACGTTTCGCGAGTCGAGCGGTAGCGTCCGCGAAGTTGCGCCGCCGTCTCCGCCGCCGGCTGTCCCGATCGCGAGCGCGCCAAAGGCGCCACCTGCTCCACCGCCTGCGCCACGACCTGCGCCGGTCAGTGCTGAACCAGCGCACCTGGATCTGATCGATCCGGACACGAAGAAGGCCCAACGCATTGAGCTGAACCGGGAAGTCACGCGGCTGGGTCGCGACCCCGAAGGCGAAGTTGTGATTGACGCCGCCGCCGCCGTGGTCTCTCGCCGTCACGCCGAGATCAAAAAAACCGGCGAACAGTTTTTCATCAGCGATCTGAAAAGCTTTAACGGGACGTTGGTGGACGGGAAGCGAATCACTGAAACCGTCCAACTGTTCGACGGAGACGAGATTCAACTCGGCGCGGGCGGACCGCTCTTGCGCCTGATCGATCCTGCGCATCCAGCGTCGGGGCAAAGGCCAACGGGTGCGCCGACTCCGAGCCAGCAGGCAATTCCGTCGGCGTTTGGCCAGATCGCAGCCATGGCCCAGCGCGGGACCATCGTCTCCACGGGCACCGGCTCGCTGCCGCCGACGACTCAGCCGGGATCGCAGCCGCAACTGCTCGCGCGGCTTTCGTTCGACACTCGCCCACAGCTCTCAGTAGGTCGCGCGCCCGACAATGATCTCCGGCTCGATGGATTACAGATTTCGAATCATCACGCCCGCTTTTCGCGGACGAACGGCAGCGTGACCGTCGAAGATGCAGGATCGACGAATGGTGTGTACGTCAACGGCGAGCGCATCGGCGGCCGCCGCGGCGTGCAGCTCTCTGACGTAATTCAAATCGGCCCGTTTGTGTTGCAGGCCGATGCGCAACAGGGCGTCGCCGTCTACGACACGCGATCGAAGACGCGGATCGATTGCATTAATATCGCCAAGGTCGTCACCAATCGATCAGGCGGCGGCACGATCAAGCTACTCGACGACGTGGGCCTCACGATTCAGCCGAACGAGTTTGTCGGCTTGCTCGGTCCGTCCGGCGCCGGCAAGTCGACGCTGATGGATTCGATGAACGGGATGCGCCCGGCGACCAGCGGTTACGTGCTCATCAACAATCTGGATCTGTACCGGCATCTCGACTCGCTCAAACAATCGATCGGCTACGTACCGCAGGAAGACATTATTCACCGCGAGCTGACCGTGTATCGCACGCTCTATTATGTCGCGCGGCTGCGCCTTTCGCGCGATGTGTCCACGCGGGAGATCGATCAGATTGTGAATGAAGTGATGGACGTCACGGGGCTCTCCGAACGGCGTGATGTTCCGGTCGGCCAGTTGTCCGGCGGACAGCGCAAACGCGTTTCGATTGCCGTTGAGCTGATCACCAAACCTTCCGTGATCTTTCTTGACGAACCCACCTCGGGCCTCGATCCGGCGACCGAAGAAAAGATCATGAAGCTCTTCCGCCAGATTGCCGAAAGCGGCCGCACCGTCGTCCTGACGACGCATGCGATGGAGAACGTAAAACTGTTCGACAAGATTGTCGTGCTCATGCGCGGCAAGCTGGTCTTTTACGGCGCGCCCCAGGAAGCCCTGGCGCACGTCAAGGCCGCGAGCTTCAAAGATCTCTATGACAAACTTGAAGGGCCCATCGATCAGCAGACAGCCGCGCTGCCTCCGCTTCCGCCCACTGCCACCAAATCACAGAAGCAGGCCCGGAAACTACAACGCGAACAAATCGCCGAACAGGTAGCTGAAGATTGGAAGCACAAGTTTCAAAGCACCGAAGCGTACCGGCGTAATGTAGTTGAGCCGCTTAGCCTGCTGCCGCGCGATGGCCGGGCCGCGGCGCCGGCCAAGCGCCGTTCATCGCCGGTCGACGCAGTGCGCCAGTGGGGCACGCTCACGCGTCGATACCTGGAAGTCCTGAGCCGCGACAAATTCAATTTGCTGATTCTCTTTGGCCAGGCGCCCATCATTGCGTTCCTGACCTATCTGGTCGTGGGCGCGAACAGTCCGCGTGACTTTCCCTACTTCATGCTGGCGTTGGTTTCGATCTGGTTCGGCACGTCGGTGGCTTCGCGCGAGATCATACGCGAGCGCGCCGTCTATACGCGCGAGCGGATGGTGAACTTGCGGCTGTTACCTTATGTGGGATCGAAGCTCTTTGTGTTGGCCTTGATCGTTTCGTTCCAGTGCGTGCTGTTGTTCGGCTCGCTAAAATTCCTGCATTACGCCGGTCTCATGAACCTGCCGGGCTGGGCGATACCGCAGCTGATCATAATCCTGCTCACGGCCATGGTCGGTCTCGCGTTGGGCTTGCTCATTTCCGCCATCGTAAAGACGTCAGAGATGGCCACCAGTCTGGTGCCGCTTATCCTGATTCCGCAGATTCTGTTTTCAGGTTTGGTGGGCGTGCCGGTGAATACGGCGCGCGTGATCGGCACCCTGATGCCGGCGACCTGGGCCTTTGATGGCCTGAAGCGCTGGTCCTGGCTCGACACTCTGGATGAAGAAGGTTCGTTTCCAGACGGCGACAACAAAGGGCGTGGTCTTTACAAACACTACGAAGACATAAACGACGAGCACATTGCCGGCGCCCGCGATGATGTGGCGAACTACAAGAAGGATGCCGAAGCTGATTCGAAGGAGTACGAGCGGAAGATGAAGGATTATGTGAGGGACCTGCAAAGCGGCCAACAAGCCACTCAGCCCGTCGCGCCCAGGCTCAAACCCCCTCCTGAAGTCCACGGTGCTGAAAAGATACCCGAGGACTTGAGCACCTACGTCAACTTCCTGCATCCCTGGGGCAACATTTTCCTGGATCCATTGGTGCTGATCTTGATGTTCTTTTCCCTGGTGATCGCCGCGATCGTTACGCTGCGGGCTCAAGATATTCTGTGAGGACGCTCGAAGTAGCGAGGATAATTGGTTATCGCGAGTTAACAGTTGGGTCGCCTCCCCAACGCCTTCCCACATTCATTGCATTGCTCTAACTCTCCGGCCGTAAGCGGCTTGCCGCTCACGTCGCGTGCGCGCACCCTATGGCTGATTCGCCGGAGGCGGCTTCTTGTAGATCGCCTGATAGAGCAGGTTCGCGTTGTTGAGATTCAGGGGCCGGAGAATCTGGTACTCTTCGGTGGCTTTCTTCTTGTCACCGGACATCAGATACGCGACCCCCAGATTGTAATGCGCTCCTTGATAATCCGGCTTGAATCTGACTGCCTCTGTGAGCGCCACAATGGCCTGTTTCCACTTTCCAAGATTCATGTAGGCGACACCCAGATTATTCTGGGCTGCGGGCCAGTCCGGCTTCAATTGAATTGTCCGCTCAAGGGAAGCCAGCGCCGCTTCCTTCTGCTGTAGTCTGCTGTAAGTAATGCCAATGTTGAAATGGCCTTCCGGCAAGTCGGGCTTGAGCTGGATCGCTTTTTTTAGTGGATCAATTGCCGCCGTGAAGTTGCCGACATTGTTATAGGCCCAACCCAGATTGCTGTACGCTTCGGCATAATCCGCCTTCAGTTCAATGGCGCGCTTGAAAGCCACGATCGCTTCAGGCCAGCGCTTGGTTTTGCCCAGGGCATAACCCATGTTGTTATTCGCTTCGGCGTCATTGGGCTTGAGGCGAATCACCTGTTTGTAAGCCTCAGCGGCTTCCGGATACTTGCCCAGCTTGTCATAAGTCCAGGACAGATCGCTGTAAGCGTCAATCGAGTCCGGCTTAAGGCGAACGGCCTCCTTGTAAGCCTCGACGGCCTCGGCAAATTTATCGAGCCGGCGATACGCGTCGCCCAGATTGTTGTGCGCGTCGGCATAATCAGGTTTGAGGCTGACGGCCTCTTTGTAGGCGGCTACCGCTTCGTCATACTTATTGGCGTTGTAAGCTGCTACGCCTTGATCGTAGTAGGCCAGGCTAAGCGAATTACGCGCGTCGTCGTCTTTGGGGTCGAGACTGAGCGCGTGTTTCAAAGCTTCCAGGGCTTCCGCTGATCGATCGAGTTTGAGATACGCGTTTCCGAGCGCATGGTAAGGAACTGCCCAGTCGGACTTTTGGAGAATGGCCTGCTTCTCGGCGGCGACGGCGTCGTCGTACCGGCCTAGGTTGAAATAGGCTTCGCCGAGGTTGAGGTATGCCTCGGGATAATTTGCCTGCATCCGGATTGCCTGTTGGTAGGCGTCGACGGCTTTCTGATACTGACCGGCGTCGAAAAAGTCGTCACCCTGTTTGTTGTACGCGGCGGCGTCCGGGACGCGCTTCGCCGGATCTCCCAAAGGCTTTGAAGAATCTTCCGTGCGATGTTTTGTGTCTCCGGAATTGTCCGTTTCTGGTTTATCGCCGGCGGTGGTTTGTCTTTGGGGGCGGGTTGGATGCGCCGCCCGGGCGACGGTTTTCTTTTCCAGGCGCTTGGGTGCATGAGCGCGATTCTGCGGACTACTAAAGATGCCTTTGCCCAGCTTCGCCTCGACGTCGGCGCTCGCCAGCAACACACCGGCGCCGCCGCTAATGTCTTGCGCGAATGAAGCGCCGGCGTGGATAAAGCCAGACAGGGCCAGCACCAGGGTGGAAACGACAACACGCGAATAAAGCGAAGGCTGGGTGATCATTTTTCTACTCCGAAGTTCAGACAGTTACCGACCAGGCACTTTTGTCGGCCGTTGATTTGCTTTCGGACAAAGTCTACTGTGAGCGGTGCCGGGCGACAAGTACCAGGTCACGTGCCTTAGATGCCGAAGTCGGGACGGAAGCCGGTGCGGCTGAGCCAAATTATTCAGCGAGACTGTCTGATCAATAGGGCCCAACCGCTGAAATTCAGACTACCCTCGCGCTCCCAAATTCATTACATTTCTTCCAAGTGTCCGCCCGTAAGCGGCTTGCCGCTCTCCAGTGCGGTAAGGCTTGCCTTACCGGGGAGACCTCATTAGTCTCTCGGCCTGGCTACGCCTTCCGATCCCAAATTCATTACATTGTGTCCATTTCTCCGAACGTTTACCTTACCGCTCTTTATGTGGCGAGTGGCCCGAGGGCCCGAAGGGCCGATATGAAATAGCCACGACCGTAAGGTCGTGGATCAGGGCCATCCAATCACACCCAAGGCCCGAAGGGCCGACACGAAAGGAATCCAAATATGGCCGGTAAGCACCTGAGCCTGCTGGTGCATTTCATCTGGAGCACCGCAGGACGGGAACCATGGATCGGGACCGATTGGCAGGACGATCTTTACGGTTACATTGGCGGGATAATGAACAACAAGAACGCCAGATTGATTTGCGCTGGTGGAATGTCCGACCACATTCATCTGTATGCATCTTTACCGTCAACGATCACGATCGCTGATTTCGTCAGCGTGGTAAAATCCAACTCATCGCGATGGATTCATCAATCTTCCCTTAAGCGTTGGGCATTTGCGTGGCAGGAAGGGTACGGTGCGTTCAGCGTCAGCAAGTCGGAAGAACAGAAAGTGGTTAGGTACATTCGAGATCAGGAGCGCCATCATGGCAAACACAGTTTCAAGGATGAGTTTCTCGAGTTTCTTGATAAGTACGAGATTGAATATGACGAACGATATTTGTGGGACTGATCAGTGTCGGCCCTTCGGGCCTCGATGACATGAGACACCTTGATCCACGACCTTACGGTCGTGGCTATTTCATGACGGCCCTTCGGGCCTTCACAATCTCTCGGCGAAGTAGCAACTCAACACCCGAAGTAGGACGTCTTAGGTTTACGATGAAAGTTCTCTTGTCCCTGATACAGATTGCTTGTTGCGCTGCGTTCATTTCTTCGTCCGCACAGATGACGCCCAAGCGTGCCCCTAATTTCATTGGTATCGTCTTAGGTTCACGCCAGGCGGTAATCCAAAATGCGTCGGTGATCGTCGAAGGCAGCGGACGTAAATGGAGTCTGGCGTCGGATGAGTTCGGTGAGTTTAAGATTGAGTTACCAGATGGCACTTACATATTTACTATCGATAAGACGGGGTTTAAGAAACTCATCGTGCTTGATCTCGTAATTAGCTCCCACGCCACGATGCGACACCAGTTCCAGTTGGAACGATGCGATGGGTGTCTTCAGATAGAGACCGGGCGGAACGAACCTGGTCCCTTGGAAACGCGAACTGACTTGCTCGCGTCAAGCATAACGCCTCGACATCAAGGCTCCGCCCAGGAATTTCTCCCCTCCCCGCCACCCGATCGCGGTCTGATCTACATGCTCGACGATCAAAACAAATTAGTGCCATTGCCTTTCGAGCCGGGACGGACGCCGCTTCATGCTGAACAGATAGCCAGGAGCACGCAGGTCAGTTACATCGAGCTGAAAGGCGAGCATGCGACTACCGTCTTCAAAACGACAACCCCGAGAGTCTTTCTCTTTACCTATCAACGGCCGGGCGTGCATCCGCCTTTTCTGGTTTGGCTCACGCCCCACAAAGGCGCGCGCCGGGTCACCGCCATCGCGCAGCGGGGCTTGAGCGGGTTTGCCATCTCTTCCGAAGAAATCATCAAACCAACGGTGCGCGGGTTGGTAAAGGATGGTGATCTGGTTTTTATGGAAGTGCGCCCACGCGCTTCGCTCATGCCGGGTGAATATGCGATTATTGGCGATGACCTGGCGCGCATTGCTACCTTCCGGGTCATTGCGACGGCAAACTAATTCCGAGAAAGCGTGAACTAGATGGCTTTATCCAAACCTTCTTCCTCTGCACCATCAGGTAAGGAATCGTTCTGGACCCCCGGGCGCGTAGTGCTCACGCTGGCCTCCGTCGGTCTGATTAGTGCGTTGGGAATATCGAGTTGTAATTCCAATGAGGTGGCGACTAACAATGCTCCCGCTAATCGGGTGACGAACGCGCCGGGGACTAACAATGCTCAACCTCCGGCGGCCGTCGTGAGTTTGCCGCAGGGGCTGCGCGACACGAAGCTGCAAACACTGGACGGCGAGTCGTTGAAGCTCTCGGATTTTGCGGACAAAGTAGTAATCGTAAACCTCTGGGCTACCTGGTGCGGACCGTGCCGGCAGGAGATGCCGGAACTGGTGAAGATAAGCAACGAGTATAAATCGCGCGGGCTGGTAGTGCTCGGACTGGCAACAACTTATAACGAGCGCAACGACCAGGCCCACGTGAAAGAATATGTGCGCACGCAGAATGTCCCCTACAAAATTATCTGGGACGACGGCACCCTGGCGGCGCCGTTGGTGCAAGCGGTTCAGGGCCAGTCGGTAATTCCGCAGAGTTTCGTGATTTCGCGCGATGGTCGGATAGTCAAACACTTCACCGGGTTCAGGCCTTATTCGGATCCCCAGTTGATGCGACTGGCTGTCGAAGAAGCACTGAGCGACAAAGGCTAAAGCCTGATTCACTAGTCGTTAAGCAGGAGCAGTAGGCAGGATGCTGGAAATCAGGAAAAAACTTCAAGGCGAGTTGGATGTGCTGGAAACAGAACTGCGCGTTCATCTGCCGAAAGAAATCAAGCGCGCCCTTGAATTTGGCGACTTGCGTGAGAACTCTGAATATCAAACTGCGCTGCAACGTCAAACCATGGTCAAGGCACGTATTCGCGAGTTGCGCCAGCGGATGAGCGAAGTTAACTCGATCGATATCTCAAAAATTCCGCACGACAAAGCGTCCTATGGTTCCACGCTCGTGCTTTACGATGCCGAGCGCGCAGAGGAAGTCACCTATCGTCTGGTCACGCCCGAAGAGAGCGACCCGCCCGCCGGCATGATCTCAACCGTGTCTCCGATCGGTCGCAGCCTGATGGGCAAAGAGGAAGGCGACGAAGTTGAAGTAACGATTCCGTCGGGTTCACGCCGGTTTGAGATCCGGCGGCTGACAACGCTGCATGACCAGCCGAAGGAATAGGCCGCAGTTCGTACGTTCGGGCTGCTCCCGCCTGGCTGCACTTTCATCTAAGGGTCATGGTCTCACTGCTCACGCTGGGTAGCTGCGAACACTTCACCGACACGATCGTCTCCGGGCCGAGTAAAATCTTTGTACCAGAGACCGACATGGCCAAACGGTCGAGGCCGGGCGAGGCACACAATCTCGTCGGCCAGACTGGCGATTGCCGCGTGGCCTCCCAACGATGCTACCGGAACCGCGGCGACAATTCGTGCCGGTCCCCTCGTTCTTAGGGCGCCGATTGCCGCCCGCATCGTTGAGCCGGAGCGAATTCCACAATCAACCAGGATGACCGCCTTGTGCGAGAGATCAGTCGCCGGCCGCCCGCGGCGGCAGTTCTGCTCGCGACGGCTCAGTTCGACGATAGCGTCGTTCGTGAAGTGATCAAGTGGAGTAGACGGTACCGCGGGACGTGGAATCAACTCTTTGTCGATTACCATTGAACCGCCGATACTAACCGCGCAGATCTGCGACCCTGGCCCTTGTGGCGCCAGCAACCTGCGAATGATTACCAGATCGAGAGGGGCGCGAAGAAAGTTCGCCACCTCGCGTGCTACCGGCACACCGCCCAGCACGATCGCCAGGACGACGACGTTATCGCCCTCACGGTACGGCGCGAGCTTTGAGGCAAGTTCGCGGCCGGCACTCGATAGGTCCGGGAAGGGCGTTACTTGATTGAGTGTCTCATTGCTCTCTGAAGGTGGATCTGCACCATCGAGATCGGGAAAGTTGATCATAAGTGTTGCGTTGCGATCTTAAAGGCCCTCGCGGTGAGTTGAACGGCACTTTTCACGAATGTCACAATGGCGCGAACGGTGGCATCCCAACTCAAAAAATGATCTAATAGCAGAGTACTATCAACTTGAGCAACGAACCAATTCAATCCGAGCCCACCCGTTCGGTGGCCCTCCGCGCGGTCTCACCGGATGACGAGGCGTTCCTATTTGAAGTCTTTGCCGGCACTCGCATGGATGAATTTCGCTTTCTGGACGAGCAGCAAAAGCAGGCCATCATTAGAATGCAGTACGATGCACAGCGATTCCAATACGACGAAGGCTTTCCTCAAGCTGAATCCAGAATCATTCTCCTGGACGATCAGCCGGCCGGCAGAATGCTCGTCGATGAGAGTGAGGAGGAGATCACTCTGGTCGACATCGCGCTCTTGCTGGAGCACCGAAATTCGGGCGTCGGAACGCAGTTGCTTAACGAGCTGTTGAACCGGGCAGTCGTCGCGAAAAAACCGGTCCGGCTCCACGTTTTGAAATCCAATCCGGCGTTGCGTCTGTATGAGCGACTCGGGTTCACGCGAGTTAGCGAAGAGTCGATGTATTTTGAGCTGAGGTTCGACCCAAAGGCTTAACTTTTATGAAAACGAATTACCCGCGATCGATCTTTCGAGAAAGGTGTAACTATGGCGGCAGACTTGACCCACGAGGAATTTTCCCGGCACCTGAATACAAAATTTAGCATTCGTCTTAGCGAGACGCAGGCGATCGAAGCTGAGCTCACCCAAGTTTCGGAACATCTGATATCGCCCCGGCAGGAACGATTCTCGATTGTGTTTCGCACCTCCAACGAGGTTTTTTTCGGCCAGGGACTGCATCGGTTTGAGCACGACAAAATGGAGCCTTTCGACCTCTTCATCGTCCCGATCGAGAGGGACGAGGAGGGGACGTACTACGAAGCCGTATTCAACCGCATGATCAAAAAAAGTAACTGAACCGCCCCACGCTGCCTACTGACGACATGGCGATTACGTTGCGCAATGCACTAGCGGAAGATGAAACATTCCTGCGCGAGGTCTATGCCTGTACGCGCGCGCAGGAACTCTTGATGGTGCCCTGGAGCGATGAGCAGCGTGAAGCGTTTCTCAGGATGCAGTTTGACGCCCAGCGTTCCTACTATCTGGCGCAATTCCCGGAGGCCAGCTACGAAATAATTCTCCAGGAGGCTGAGCCCATCGGCAGGTTTTATGTTCACCGGACCGAAGCAGACATCCGTGTCCTGGACCTCACGATACTCCCAAACTATCGCAAAGGGGGTATCGGAACCTGGCTTATTCAGGAACTACTGGCCGAGGGGGCCCGCACAGGTTCACCCGTAAGCATCTGGGTTGAACATTTCAATTCGTCACTAACTTTGTTTGAGCGTCTGGGCTTTTCAAGAATTCAGGAAGATGGTTACAACCTCCTGCTGCAATGGCGGCCGCCAAAGTGACTGAGGCTGACATAACTTGTGGTCGCCAGTCAGTAATCTTGCGCGTTCGCGTGCAGCCCTGCGGCGGCCGCTTCGTACAAGCGATTCACCGTTGGAGGCGCATATCGACGCTGCAAATGCTAGGTCGTTTGTGTTGAATGTTTATCGAAAAGATAATAGACTGCACAGGGACAAATAGCGGACCTCACCCTCCGCCGGGCACGGACCACACTTCCGCCCGACTACCAGGAGGATCAATGTCTATTTCACGAAGGAAGTTCTTGAAGGTGGGGACGCTCGTTGCAGTCTCAGCAGCAATCCCAGTCGGTGTTTTCGGTCGGAATCGAAAAGACGGTGACGGCAATCCGGTAGATCAAGAACCTATTCAGCTTGACCCCCTCGCGCATTACACCAGGTCAGCGTTCTCATCGTATGTGAATTCCATCTTTCAGATTTACACCGGATATTCAGTGGTTGAGGTGGCGCTGGCTGAGGTCAACGATCTGATGCCCGCCGGTTCGACACCAGCAAACGGAAGGGAGTGCTTTTCGCTGTTGTTCCGCGGAGGGAGCATCGCCCTGCCGCAGAATACCTACCGGATCGACCACCCTTCTCTCGGATCGTTCAAGCTGTTTTTAGTTCCCGGTAGCCCGGATGACGTCGGGGCCCAAAGCTACGTCGCTATTATTAATAGGCTTGCATACGACCAGTTGACGAGCCCGCCGGGAAAATCCAAGCCGTCAGATAGAACGAAGCCGGAACCGCCCACGCCGCCGCCGTCCGCGACGCCAACGACAACGCCTGTGACAACCAAACCCGCGGAGACAACCACACCGAAGGCGCAGCCGTCTCGGAAAGAAAAGCCGTTAGGGAAAGGGAGTGACCAGGACTTTGAGAGCATTTTGATCGACCAGTAAAGGTAAGCACCGTCGGCGGGTGGATCTATCACTCAAGCGGCGGTGGGGAGTCAGTACCACCCGCGTTAGCGGGTGGGTTAGGATGGCTCCTCGCATGGGGAACGATACCGATCGCAATCGACTACATCATTAATGGACAGGTCGCCGATCTGCCGCAAGTTGACTGCTGGTCCCACTCGCTGGGCGCAGGTTGTACTGAATTCATTCAAAATCTGCTTTCCTCTGCTAGTCAAATTTCTTGCTTGTAATTTCCGAGAGTTGCGGTTAAAATCCCCGCCGCTTCAGTTTTAGAGACAGCTTGTCAGGTTCTTTGCAAGGCGATTCAGGGGCCGAATATCCCCGTCAGCATTCCCACGGCGCGAGCGGGTCAGATCTTTTCCGAATTTTTTGCGGGCATCCCACACATGCGTTTTAGTCCGGGCTATATTGTCGGCCCGGGGGCGACTTTTCAAAACTTTACTCTGGGAGTAAGAAACATGTCTACACCATTCATGGGCGAAATCAAGATCGTTTCTTTCAACTTTGCACCAAAGGGATGGGCGCAGTGCAACGGTCAGCTCCTGCCCATCAACCAGAATCAGGCGCTCTTCTCAATCCTCGGCACTACGTTCGGTGGCGACGGGCGCGTTACCTTTGGGCTGCCCGACTTTCGCGGCCGAATACCGACTTATGTGGGTGGCGGACTCGTTCTGGGACAAAAAGGCGGGGAGGAGTTTCATACTGTTATAACGTCCGAGATGCCGGCGCACAATCACATCGCGAGCGCCAGCAATGTCGCGGACAACACGAATACAAACGTACCCACCAGCAATTATCCCGCGAACTCCAACGTCAACCCGTACCGCGCTACCGCCAGCACGACGTTCGCACCACAGGCCATAACCAATGTTGGCGGCAGCCAGCCGCATGAAGACCGGCAGCCGTTTCTGGTACTGTGTTTTGTTATTGCCCTTCAGGGCATTTTCCCGTCGCGAAACTAAGAAGGAGACGAATCATGGGAGAACCTTATGTCGGTGAAATAAGAATGTTTGGTGGCAGCTTTGCTCCGGCGGGTTGGGCCATGTGCCAGGGGCAACTCATGCCGATTTCCGAGAACGACACCCTCTTTAATTTGATCGGCACGACCTATGGCGGAGACGGCCAGGAGACCTTTGGGCTTCCTGACTTGCAGGGACGCGCGCCGGTGCACATGGGCCAGGGCCCGGGAATTTCGCAGAACTATGTCATCGGCGAGAAAGCGGGCGTGGAGAGCGTTACGCTGACCACGAACCAGATCCCGATTCACACCCATTCTTTCGTGGCGAGCTCGGACGCCGGCCAATCGGCGCAACCGCAGAATGCGTTGTTCGCTCTTTTGCCGACTGGCAATCTCTACACCCAGCCGCAGCAGCCGGCAGTGAATTTAAACTCGAACATGCTCTCGGCTGCGGGCGGTAGTCAGCCGCACGAGAACATACAGCCGTACCTGTGCATTACATTCATCATCTCGCTCTTCGGAGTTTTCCCGACGCAAACTTAGGAGGCACGATAATGTCAGATCCATTTGTAGCTGAAATCAGAATGTTCGCTGGAAGCTTTGCGCCGAAGGGTTGGGCGTCTTGCGATGGGCAGCTCTTGCCAATCTCGCAGAACACGGCGCTCTTCTCGCTGCTGGGGACTTTTTATGGCGGCGACGGAAAATCAACCTTCGCCTTGCCAAATCTTGAGGGCTCGACGCCGGTCGGTCAGGGTCAGGGAGCGGGCCTTTCAGCGTATTTCCTCGGCCAAACGGGTGGCAGCTCAACGATCACTTTGCTCACCTCAGAGATGCCGATTCACAACCACTTCGTGACTGCATATACCGACGATCTCTCGGACGTCCCCGGTCCCGGTCCCGCGGTAGTACTCGGCCGCGCCCAGGGCCTGAACCCCTATCGCCCACAGTCGGATACCACCATGGAATTCAACGCTGTGTCGGTAACCGGAAGCGGCTTCCCGCACAACAACATGATGCCTTTTCTGACTGTTTATTTCATCATCGCGCAGCAGGGCGTCTTTCCGCCGCGGGGTTAGAAAAGCAGAGGTCAGAAGTCGGAAGTCAGTGATCTCCGCCAGCGCGAGTTCAAACCGCGCTGGCGGTTTTGTGTTTGATGGACGTGCATAAGAATTCGCGGCTTTGCCGCAGCACATAGCGGAAAAGCCTCCGGCTTTCCGGCCAGACCTCCTCTCTTCCACCGAGGCTACGCCTCCAACCCGTTGCAAAAAGTATTTCATTTTATGCTCGTCTACAACGGCGGCGGAGCCTCCTGAATATTTTGGGAAGGCCCGACGGTAAGCCGGAGGCTTACCGCCATGTGCGGCGGCGGAGCCGCGACTCAATCGACGCCGAATGAGTGTGTCCCCACCCGCTCACGCGGGTGGCACTGACCTTCTGATCATGGCATCATGGCCGTCATGAAACTATTTCTTTCGATAATGTTTTTTCTGATCGCACTATCTGTCGCTTGCAGCTCGTATCGATCGGCGGGTTCGCAGTCGCTCACGAACATCGCTTCTACTCCGGAGCAATCTCCCGCTCAGGCAAGTAACGCGAGCGGACAAGATAAACCAACTTGCCAACTCACTCTGGCGGGAGCCCCTGACATAAAGGGTCTGAAACTGGGGATGACGCCGAAGGAAGTCCTGGCATTATTTCCCGGCAGCGAAGAAGACGCGGAAGTCGGTGCCAGCTTAGCCAGACCGCCCAGCCAATTTGGAGTGTCCGGCTTTCTCGTCAGACCTGACAGATACAAATCAAAGGAGACATTCGCCGGAATCAATCAAATCACTTTTACGCTTTTGGACGGGCGCGTTTCCGGCTTTTCCCTTGGCTACAACGGTCCTGAATATTCACACGTTGATAAGTTCGTAGCGAAGTTTACCGAGGGGACAACTCTTCCTGCGGCGGATGCCTGGGAAGCATATGTTGGCATGGATACTCAATTGAAGATTCTCAAGTGTACCGAAATTGAGATACGAGTATTTGCCGGCGGCCAGGGTGGTAGCCTCAATTACGTGCTGATGCGTGATTTGGTCGCAGATAAGAAGTTAAAGGAGCGTAAAGATAAGGCCAGACGGAATGCGACGCCAGAGACAAAGCCGCCTGAAAAGTAATCGGGATAGTCGCCCGCGTCATGGCGAGTCAGTACCACCCGCGTGAGTGGGTGGGATAAGAGTCAGCCCGCTTGTCGAGTGCCTGCTCTGACAGATTACGCAACCAGGACCCAAAAGGCCGATATGAAATAGCCGTGACCGTGAGGCCGTGGATCAAAGCCCGTCTTGATCATCAAGACCCGAAGGCCGGCACCGGCGCGAAATCTGTGGATTTGTCTGATCTTGTCTGATCCGTGTTCGTCTGTGGTTAACGCCTACTCCCTTCTTGACACCGCCTTCACCCCTTCCTATGATCACGTGTTGACTCCAGTGACAGCCAACTCAGTTAGAGCATAAAGAATGTTTGGAGCAAGTATCGGGCGAGGCGGGCAGGCGATCATCGACGCGATGGTGCGCTGGTTGGCGCGCGGGCATATTAGCCCGAACATTCTCACCTTCATCGGTGTAGCCATCAATGTCGGCTCAGGCATGCTGTTCGGCTTTGGAATGTTCTTCTGGGCCGGGATCGTTCTCATCGTAGCCAATCTGTTCGACATGCTCGACGGACAAGTCGCGCGTTTGTCGGGTCGAGTGACGAGTTACGGCGGATTTTTGGATTCGTCGCTCGATCGTCTGTCTGACATGGTGGTGTTTGTCGGGTTGATGGTTTTCTATGCGCGCGACACTGAGTTCCATTCGACGCTCAACGTTTTTCTGGCCGGCGCCGGAATGATGGGTTCGGTGATGGTGAGTTACGCCAGCGCGCGCGCTGAAAGCATGATTCCGAAATGCGACGTAGGCTTTCTGCGCCGGCCAGAGCGCGTAGTGTTGTTTATTATTGGAGCGCTCTCGACGGTGCCCGGTTCACACAATTTTTTCGCGAACCGAATGCCGGCAGTTCTATGGGTGCTGGCGGTTGGTTCTTATTGGACGTTCGCGCATCGCATGTATCATACGTGGCGCGAAGTGAACAAGAGCGAAGCAAGGGAAGCAATGGCCGAAGCCGCTGCTGTCCAGGCAGGTCAAGCTCCAGAGTTGCGACATGAGCCGACTCTGGCTCATAAAGCCAGCTAAAGAGCGACACGATACTGGTTCAATTGAAGTTAGATGAAATCTCATTAGCCGCTCGTTGAAGAAGATGCTAGTGAAATTCAAGCCGAACCGGCATCATAGGATTTATTGACGGAAAACCCTTGACTAACTGGCGGTCTCAGTTCTAACTTAGTCCCGCGTTTTCAATCTCCAGAGGTATCTAGATCTTGATTAACTGCCCCTCTTGCGGTTCGAACTTCGAAGGTGATTTGTGTCTGGGCTGCCCGTCCTGCGGCGCACGCTCTGTCGGGCCACCGTTGGCAAGGCCGGAACACGAACTGCCTTCTTACGGGCGCGCGGTAATCGTTGCCGCCGGCGGCTTGGTCATGTCCGGCGTGTTTCTGGCTTCGGTGATCGCGGCCCTGATTGAGTTCGGGGGCTTTCCACCTCGCTTGGGGACGATTGTTAACGCCGGTGAAGTTGCGTCCTGGCGATTGAAATGGATGACGCTTCCGGTTGCGATAATCGTGTTGTGGGGCGGCGCGCGCATCATTCGCACTATTAAGGCGAATCCCGGCAGGTTTATGGGGCTGCGCGCCGCGCGCCTGGGATTTACAGCCTCGGCCCTGGTGACGGTAATGATCGCAACTCTGATCGGCATCACGATTCCGGTAAGACTGGAGCGACGGCAATGGGCAATTGAAGCAGCGAGCAACGCTCCCGGTTACACCCTGGCCCGCGCCATGCTCGAATATCGCGAGCTGCACGGAATGGTGCCCACAGATAGCGATAAAGTCATTAGTGAGCTGCGCACTCTGCCTGATCCGGACGGTTCAATCGCCGCAGCGCTCCGCTATGTCGACGCGAATGGATATCAAGCGAGCACCGTGCTCGCGGCTGCCTCAACCAAATCCAAATCATTAGTTCCACGCGGAAGCGCGATCCGAAATGCATCTGACAGTGCCGGCCCAACGACGGATCATGGCGTTTCCTTCACCAGCTATGAACTGCGTTTGCCCGGTCCAGACAAGATCCTTAACAACGATGACGACACTATCGTTCGCGATGGCCTGGTGATGACGGTTTCCGAATACCAATCCTTTGTCTCTGCCCGCGCCCGCGCCCGAATCCCGTAAGCGTCATGTCCCTCCTGGCTCGGTTCCGTCGCAAAAAAGAGGATCCGGAAATTGCTCGCCGCGCTATGTTGCTGCGCGCCGGCCGCCTCGGCGAGGCCACTGTCCTGGGTACCGACATGGACGGCGACGGCAACGCGATGCTCTCCTTTAGCTACTCGATCGGCGGCGTGGACTATCAAGCCTTCCAGCGTCTGGATGCCGAACAACTTTTGCGCCCCCGCGACTACCTGCCCGGCGCCCGGGTCGCGCTCAGATACGATCCCCGGCGTCCCGCTAATTCCTTTGTCGTTTAATTTGCCAGTGGTCAGTTGTCAGCAGTTAGTACTTTGTTGTTAACTGATGATCTGTTCGGAGTGGAGTGACTACTAACAACTGACTACTGACCTCTTTGCATGTTTCGCAAACTCTTAATTGCCAATCGGGGCGAGATCGCTGTGCGCGTCATTCGTGCCTGCCGCGATCTGAAAGTCTCGCCGGTGACGGTTTTCTCAGAACCCGATGCTCAGGCGCTGCATGTGCGGATGTCGGACGAAGCGTATGGCATCGGTCCGGCGCCTTCGAATCAGAGTTACCTGAACGTTGAAGCGATTATTGCCGCCGCCAGGCGGTCCGGCGCCGAAGCGATCCATCCGGGTTACGGGTTTCTGGCGGAGAATGCTGAGTTCGCGCGTGCGGTATCGGCAGCGGGCTTGACCTTTGTTGGCCCGCCACCGGACGCGATGGAAGTGATGGGTTCAAAAACCAGCGCGCGCCGCGCCGCTGTTGCTGCCGGCGTGCCAGTGGTCCCGGGCACGACCCAATCATTGAAGAGTTACGAGGAAGCGCGCGTCACCGCCGGTCAGTTTGGTTATCCGGTCATGCTGAAAGCCGTGGCAGGTGGCGGTGGCAAAGGGATGCGGCAAGTTGCGACGGAGAGCGAACTGCTTTCCGCTTTTGAGACCGCGCAGTCCGAAGCTGCGTCGGCTTTCGGCGACAGGGCAATCTATCTGGAAAAGCTGGTCGAGCGTCCGCGCCATATTGAAATTCAGATCTTCGCCGACTCACACGGCAACTTTGTACACCTCGGCGAGCGCGAGTGTTCGATCCAGCGGCGGCATCAGAAAGTGATCGAAGAGTGCCCGTCGCCCATTGATGACTCGTCTCTGCGCGAGCGCATGGGCACGGCCGCGATCAAGATCGCCAAAGCAGTTGACTACATTGGCGCCGGCACGGTCGAATTCCTTTTTTCGGACGCGACTCGTGAGTTCTACTTTCTCGAGATGAACACGCGCCTGCAGGTTGAGCATCCCGTTACGGAGCTGGTTACGGGATTTGACCTGGTGCGCGAGCAAATCAACGTCGCCGCCGGCGCCCGGCTATCGTTTAGTCAGGACCATGTGCGTTGGCGAGGAGTGGCTATCGAGTGTCGCGTCTACGCCGAAGACCCCGACAACAGTTTCTTCCCTTCGCCAGGAAAGATCACTTTTCTGCGCGCGCCCACCGGTCCGGGCATTCGCGATGACCGGGGTGTGACTGCAGGTGACGAAGTTTCGATCTACTACGACCCGATGATTTCCAAGCTGGCTGCATGGGGACGCACTCGCGCGGAGGCGATCGATCGTCTGCGGCGCGCCCTGGACGAGTACGCGGTGGGCGGAATCAAGACGACGCTGCCTTTCTTTCGCGAGATTGTGCGCGATGAAGAGTTTATCGCCGGCCGTCTCGACACTGGTTTCATTGCGCGGTTCCAGGAGCGGCGCTCCGAGCGCCCGCGTGCTACGGGTGGAACGCAGGCTGACAGCCTGCAACCGGACATGGCCATCATCGCGGCTGCTCTGGCGTATCGGCGCGCTCAACGAAAAATCTCGCCGAGCCACCGATCAAACGAGCAGAGCAAATGGAAATTGGCTGGCCGTGCCGCGGCTCTAAATCGTGGGCCAGGGAGAAGAAGTTCTGAGCGCCGCTAGGCGCGAGATGTTTATTGCTCCGGGGAAGCAGAATCTCTTGTCAGCTTCTTTAGGAGCGGAACAGGAACATTTCGCTCCTAAAGGAGCTGACGCAGGAAGAGGGAGGCACGGTCTATAAACATCTCGCTCCTACGGAGCGATGAATAGAGCACGGCCAAACAGGCGTAGACCAAAGATGATGAAACTGCGCGCCGTAATCAACGACTATCAAACCAACATCCAAATTCGGGATGACGGTGGACGCGTCTTTGCTGACATCGATGATCGTCATTATGAAGTCGATGTTTCTGAATCCGGCCCTAATGGCTATTTGCTCATTTCCCAGGGCCGCGTCTTCGACTGCCGCATAGCAGGGCGGCCGGAATCGGGTAAGGCGATCGACGTCATCGTCGGCACAACTCACTACTCGGTAAGCCTAACGGATCCCAAGCGCCTCAGCAGTGTGGCGCCAGCAAGTGCGCATGGCGACGATGCCGCACTCATTGTCGCGCCCATGCCCGGAAAAGTCGTGCGCGTCCTCGTCGCAGTCGGCGATCAAGTCGCAGCCGGCGCCGGTATCATCGTGGTTGAAGCAATGAAAATGCAGAACGAAATAAAGTCGCCCAAAACCGGCACTGTGGTCGCTTTGAAGATTCAAACCGGCGCCACGGTCAACGGGGGTGATGTACTGGCGATCATAGAGTAAACAAAAAATAATGATGCGGAGAGACGGTGACGCGGTGACACGGAGAAAGAAAAGGAATAAGGGCCAACGTCTCGGTATCTCCGCGTCCCCCAGTCTCCGCGTCTCGGATCTGCGGATCCTGCTTTGGGACCTCGACGGCACGCTGGTGCGCGGCCAACGCTACGGAGTGTTCAAGGACTACACCGTGCCCATGCTCACCCGCGTCTTTGGCACGGCGGGATCTCTGGACGGCATGATGGTGTCCGGCATGACGGACCTGCAGATTATCGAAGAATCCCTGCGCGGCGAAGGCATCACGCGCGAGCAAATCATCGCGCGCAAAGATGAACTGCTGAGTTGCTATATTGAAGAGATGAAACGCGCGACCGGCAATGGCGCGCACCTCGTCGAGGCCATCCCGGGCGGGCGCGAAGTTTTGCAACTGGTCGCGGCACATCCGCGTTATCTTTCGGCCCTGCTCACCGGCAACATCGAACCGGCTGCTTATTTGAAATTGGAGTTGGCCGGATTGTCGGAGTTCTTCAAACTTCCTGGAGCGTTTGGCGACTCTTCATTCGATCGCCGCGACCTGCCGGCGATTGCCGGGCAAAGAATTAATGAGTACCTCGGCGCCAGCCTGCCGCCGGAACAGTTCATCGTGATCGGCGACACGCCGAACGACATCGCCTGCGCCCGGCATTTTGGCGCGCGCGTTCTGGCCGTGGCCAGTGGACGGATGCACTCTGCGGAGGAACTGCTGGTGCACGAACCCGATGCATTGGTGCCGGATCTGCTGGATGCTGAGCTGGTGATGGAGACGTTAGCCCAACTGTAAAGAAATGAACACGGGGCAATAGCCCGACCGTGAGGGAGGGCTCAATGAGAAGGAACGCTGAGCCCTCCCTTACGGTCGGGCTACTGCCCTGTTAGATTCGGTGAAAACCCTTCAAAATATCCTGCGTGGCTAATCTCAAAATTACAGGTCTTCCATGCGGGCAAGTTGTGGGTGAAGAAGTCAGGAGCAGGCGATCGATTAGCCAGCGCATCTTTTCCGGCGCCAGCGGCATGTTCACCTTGATGGCCGCGTGACAGGCAAGCGAGGCGGCGATCTCATCACGCAGAGTCGCGCGCGCGCCGCCGCGTTTTTCTGAGTCAACCGTATCCAGAACTTCAGCGAGAACGTTGCGCGCTTCGCTGGCAGGTAAGTCGGCGGGGGTGGCTTTGATCGCGACGGTGCGTCCGGAAAGTCTCATCAAATCAAAACCGTAACTTTCGAGTTCGGTGGCGACGGTATCAAAGAGGTCGGCCTGTGCGGGCGTGAGATCAAACGTCTCAGGAATCAGCATCTGTTGCGATTCGGCACGGCGCGAAGACTCCAAAGCGCGGTACTTATCAAACAGCACGCGTTCATGCGCGACA
Source organism: Blastocatellia bacterium (assembly GCA_003168335.1). Lineage (GTDB taxonomy): Bacteria > Acidobacteriota > Blastocatellia > Pyrinomonadales > Pyrinomonadaceae > UBA11740. Next base: position 283,145 of record PMSM01000007.1, read on the forward strand.
TGCTGATCAATGAGTAGCAAACCCTCGTTATCCGTAGCAATGATGAAGCTTTCGTCGAGTTGTCCCAACGGCCGGATGTTTGCGCTTAGCGATTCCACCGCCACCTCGCGCACGAACTTCAGCGCGGAATCAAGCGGCGGCAGTCCCGGCCCCGCCTTAACCTCCACACGATCCGCGGTCAGGCCCGTATCGGTAGCGGGCTTGGCATTGAATTCGGCAGTTGCGGGCGGGGCGATTTGATCTGCCGCAGATAAGGTCGATGAGATCACTCCGGTTTGCGATTCAGGAGATGACTCGCGCTGGGTCGCGGTCGCAAATCCAAAGCCGATTCGTTCCTGTTGCGGCTCCGGTCTTAAGTTGAAAGACTGGCTGACCAATGGTTCGCCGGCTGCTTCACTGCGCGCCTGATCCGTGACCACATCTGCATCGGCAGGTTCGTTAACGCCGGCGTTCGGATCTGAGTCGCTGGCGATGGAAGCTGAATCGCGGATTTCGGCGGTAGGCGCATAGCCGGCGCTGGCCAGTCCGGCACGCACTGCTTCGCGCACCGCATCGGCGACGGCCGCGGCCCGCCGAAAGCGTACTTCTGTCTTAGCCGGATGCACGTTGACATCGACTTCTTCCAGCGGCACCTCGATGAACAAAAGCGCGGCGGGATAAACGCCGTGCGGCAGGATCGAACGATATCCTTCCGAAAGCGCTCGACCAATCAGACGATCGCGTACAAAGCGGCCGTTGACGAAAAGAAATTGCGAGTCGCGCGATGTGCGCCGCTCGCGGGGCGCAGAGACAAAGCCCCGGACTCGAGCAATCTGCGCCGGGTGTGTCCTGGCCGAATCGTCCGCGCTGTCATTGATCTCTAACAAGCCGTCGAGGAACTGGGCGCCAAAGACTTGATACGCCCGCTCGCGCAGATCCTGCGCCGGCGCCAAGCGCAAAGTTTCCCGGCCATTGTTGGTCAGAGTGAAAGCGATCTCCGGGTGAGCCAGGGCGTAGTGAGTCGCGAGATTGGTGAGGTGATAACTTTCGGTGGCCTCCGAACGCAGGAACTTCCGTCGCGCCGGCGTATTGAAAAACAGATCGCGTACCGTGATGGTCGTCCCGCGCGGATGCGCTGCGTCTTTGACGTCGCGCAGGCGCCCGCCTTCGATTGTGACGCGCGTGCCCGCCGACGCGTCCGCGGTGCTGGTAACCAACTCGACTCGGGCAACTGAGGCGATTGAGGCCAACGCTTCACCGCGGAAGCCCAGTGTGGCGATCGCACTCAAGTCTTCGGCCCGGGCGATTTTCGAGGTCGCGTGCCGTTCAAAAGCCAGGACAGCATCGTCGCGTGTCATGCCCTCGCCATCGTCCGTGATTTTCAGCAGTCGCCGGCCACCGGACTCGACGTCGATCACGATGCGGCGCGCGCCGGCGTCGATCGCATTTTCGACCAACTCTTTCGCTACCGAAGCCGGACGTTCGACGACTTCACCGGCGGCGATCAAGTTTGAGATGTGATCGGGGAGAACGCGGATTTTGGACATTGTGATTTGGAGCTTCGATAACTTCAATCTGAAAGCAGGCAACGACGAGTTCGCGTTAGCGAGCGGCAGAGTTTAGCTCCGGGCGTAAGCCCGGGGTACCGATAACAAAATGAGCCAGAGCCCCCGGCGGGGCGACAGATACTTCGTGGTGCGATTCCACCGACTATTCTGTCGCCCTCTTCGATGGCTCGTTGAGTTATCTGCCCTACAGATAAACGACACAGTGATCATTCGATCCCAGATCAATCGCGCCATAGATCCAGTCGACAACATAGTGACCATGCCGGGCCAGCAGCGAAGTGATGTTAATGCGGCGTTCCTGCAAGGTCTTTCCGGGATACAAGAGATCGAAGGCGCGCTCGATCTGGCGATGCACCGCTTCATCACGGCCCACCTGGGCGCGATTAAAGCGGGTACGCAGGCCGTCGATCTGATAGTTGATCTTGCGCCGGCCTTTTTCCAAAGCTTCGGCCAGCGTAGGATCGACGCGTCGGAGCTGCTCATGCAAATCATCCAGTTCGGAATTGAACGACCGGGTTGTGTGATCAAATGCTTCAGAGGTTTCTTTGCCCAGGTATTCCTTAACCACGCGGGCCAGGACGTGATCTAATCCGGTAAAGAAATCCGGCAGGCTAAGGCCATAACGCTCCAGCGAGCGCCACGTGTGCCTTTCAACCAGAGTCATGCTCGCGCGCTGAAGAATCGGTGTGACCGGGCGATCGAGGAGGCGATAAACTTCTGCCGTCTGCGCGAAGTAGGCAATCTCTGCGGCGCCGCCGTAGTAAGCGACCGTCGGCAACAAGAAATCCTGCACCACCGCGCGCAGGGTTACGTTGGGACTGAAGCGATCCGGCTCGCGCAAGGCCCATGCGGCTAACTCTTCGGCTGAGTATTCGTCAGCACTGGGCCCTCCCTTACGGTCGGGCTTCTGACCCGCGCTCTTTGCTTGATAGTTGCCGGTTTCCGTGCGCGTGAGCGCGTGTCGCGCGCCGTTGTCATCGTGCCAAAACAGCGGAAAAGAATTCTCCGATGGCGCGACCTGAGCGTGATAGCCGGCTGCTTCCAGTTCGCGGCTGCGATTGACGATGGCGATCGCAATTTCGGGCGCGCGCCGGGCCGCTTCGGCATACAAAGGCGCAGCCACTTGCTTCAGTTGCGAATCCAGCGGATCAAGAAGTATCAGGCCCTGCTGTCCGACCAGTGCAGTCATCACTTGCGCAAAGGCGTCGCTAAACTTTCGTCCGGGCTGATAAGCATCGCGCAAAAGCTTCTCGAGATCGTCGCTGAACTCAGTCTGGGGCAGCGCCGCGAGCAAACTCTGCACGCTGGCTTCGATTGATTCGTCGAGTGTGACGCGACCCACCGGCAATCCGTCCGGGTGCACTTCGGCGGGAACACTTGTATTGCTGAGGGCGCAGTCGCGATTGATAATTTCCGCTTTGGCGACTTCCGGAAAATCGTGATCCTCGGTGGCGATCCAAAAGACAGGAACGGATTTGATGCCCCGCTCGCTCATGCATTCGGCGAGTTTTACCGCCGAAAGCGCCTTATAAATCGTGTAGAGCGGGCCGGTGAAAAGACCGGCTTGTTGTCCGGAGACGACGGCGATGCAATCGGCTTCCCGCAATTGACGAATGTTGGCGAGCGTCTTCTCGCCGGCGCCCCAACTGCGATTCATCTGCTCCAGCGCGTCGCAAACCGTGGCGCGATCAGTTTTGTGATTTGCGAGCACGCGGTCACGTCGCTCGGAAACCTCGTGATGAAAACGCACGGCTTCAGGATAGAAGCGTCGCAGCGCCAGCGGATCGCGCAAATAATCGAGGAAGAGACGGGTCTGCTGCGGAATTTGATCGAACGGAATCGTCTCAACGCGCAGTCCGGCTTGTTCCGGGGTGCTTTGACAGGCAGTTTCGGCGGTGATCAATTTGGGGTCGCTCCTGCCGGGTAATTCTACGCGTCGGGCCCTTTATCCGCCAGCGAGGAGCCAGTTGCGGCAGGCGACGCAGATTGAGAAATGAGGTCAGACGGGACCTGGTCAAGAGCATTGTTCGCCTGAGTAAGCAGGAGTGCTATCTCGGCGACCCCGGCTTCGTCCGGACGCAGTAACGGGGCCCGCACCGCGCCCCCAACCAATCCGGCTATTTCCATCGCGGTCTTCAGCCCGCCGATACCGTAGGTTTTGGTTACGGCGCGTGCCAGCGGGGTCAGCTTTTCCTGCAAAACCTTCGCCCGATCGATGTCACCCGCCTGCACCGCGCCAAAGATTTCGATGCAAAGCCCGGGTACAACACAACCAACCGCCAGGATCCCACCGCGTGCACCGGCTTGCAAAGCTTCGCAAAGCACGGTGCCGTTTCCAATCATCAGCGCGAAATCTTCCGGCACCAGACGAACAGTTTCCGCGAACTTCGCGATGTCCGCCGAGCTGTCCTTCATGCCGATAATGTTTTGGTGGGCACTCAAAGGCGCGGCCGTCTCTGGCTCGATCTTGATCCCGGTCAGATCCGGCATGCTGTAAAGAATAACTGGAACTGGTGAAGCATCAGCGACCGCGAGGTAGTGTCTTACCAGTGCGTCTTGGGTAATCGCGGATTTATAGAAACTCGGGGTGATGACGAGCACAGCTTCAGCGCCAGCCTCCGCGGCGCGCTCGATCTCTTTGATTGTGCCCCGGGTACTTTGCTGACCGGCGCCCGCGATGCAAGTGAGGCCCTCGGGTATGGCCCGCCGCGCCGTCTCGATCACCTGAAGATATTCCTTCTCGTCGAGGTTGACGCGCTCGCCGGTCGAGCCGAGCACGACGTATCCAACTATGCCAGTGTCGTTCCAGGTTTCCAGGTTGCTGGCGAAACCCGCAGTGTTCACTTCTTCAGTCGCCAGAAACGGCGTCGTAACCGGCAGCAGAATTCCATCTAGGTTGATTGGCATATTCCGAAAGAAGGCCGCTCGCCTTAAGCCCGTGATTATAACGAGCGGATTGTGCGCCAGGCAATCAGGGTTTGCGGAGTACCGAGTTAAGCCGGGTCGTCCTCGGACTGCAAAAGGCCCAACTAAAGTTGGTGCTCTAAGACTCGAAAAGATGCAGGTTGCGGCCCTCATGCGCCTCACTTATAATTTGAGCCGGTTTCCGTCCGACACTGAGAGCACATACATGCCATACCTAAAACCTGAACGTCCTGAGAAGGTCACGGCGCCTTCTTTAAAGGCCAGCAAGGAGCGCGGCGAGCGCTTAGTCTGCCTGACCGCTTACGACTATCCAACCGCGCGTATCGTCGATGAGGCCGGCATCGACATCATCCTGGTCGGTGACAGCCTGGGTAATGTCGTGCTGGGTTACGGCAACACGGTGCCGGTAACGCTCGATGACATCCTGATTCACGTGAAGGCAGTGCGTCGTGGCGTTGAGCGGGCGCTGCTGGTGGCCGACATGCCTTACGGATCGTTTCACACCGGCGCGGACGATACGGTGCGCGCGGCGTTGAGATTGATTAAAGAAGGCGAAGCTGAGGCGATCAAGCTTGAAGGCGGACAGAAACGCGTCAAGTTAGTCAAGCGACTGGTTAACGAAGAAATCGCGGTGATGGGCCACATTGGTTTGACCCCACAATCGATCAATCAGCTTGGCGCTTATCGGGTTCAGGGTAAGACAGCCGACGCTGCGCGCCGCCTGCTCGATGATGCTTATGCGTTGGAAGAGGCCGGCGCGTTCTCGATCGTGCTGGAATTGGTGCCGCGGGAAATTGCGGAGTTGATAACTAACAGCATCAGCATCCCCACGATCGGCATTGGTGCCGGCGTGCATTGCGACATCCAGGTCCTGGTGTTTCACGATCTGCTGGGTTTGGCTTTTGGTAAGTTGCCGCGCTTCGTGCGCGAGTACGCTAATTTGCGCGAGACGATTACCGGCGCGATTACTCACTGGGCGGAAGACGTCCGCAATGGAAGTTATCCGACTGAACAGGAATCATATGGGCTGCCCGCCGCAGCTGCTGAGGAACTGAAGATCGAAATCAAGAAGGTGAACAAGTAAGTACGAAGTCACAAAAAAGCACAAAAGCCACAAGCCGGACCGAGAGCCATCAGTTGCTTTACGCGTCGATTATGTTTTACTGATTCTGCGCGCCTTTTGTGCCTTTTTGTGGCCGTCATCCGTCCAGGCTTTATGGAAATCATAAACCGTCGCCAGCGCATGATGTCCGTCGCGCGCAAACTCCGCCGCGAGGAAAATCGCACCATCGGATTCGTGCCGACCATGGGCGCGCTGCACTCAGGACACCTCAGTCTCATCCACGAAGCCCGCGCGATGTGTGATGTGGTCGTAGTCTCGGTGTTCGTTAACCCGGCTCAGTTCGGTCCGGCGGAAGACTTCAGCTCCTACCCGCGTGATCTTACGCGTGATGCCGCACTGCTGGCGGAATACAATGTCGATTACGTTTTTGCGCCGACCGTCGAAGAGATTTATCCATCAGGCTTTTCTACCTACGTCACGGTCGAAGGGCTGTCGAACCAGCTTGAAGGCGCGTCGCGGCCGGAGCACTTTCGCGGCGTCACGACGATAGTGGCGATATTGCTAAGCGTGGTAAAGCCCGATTTTGCTTTTTTTGGACAGAAGGACGCGCAGCAGGCAATCCTGATCAAGCGCATGGTTCGGGACCTTGCCTTTAGTGCTGAGATAGTTGTGCCGCCAATCGTGCGCGAGGAATCAGGATTGGCGATGTCTTCGCGTAATAACTATCTGAATGATGATCAGCGTAAAGCCGCGGCAGTTCTGAATCGGGCCCTGTCGAAAGCGCGTGAAGCTTACGAAGAAGGCGAGCACAGCGCCGCGCGTTTGATCGAGATCGTGAGGGTGACTATCGGAAAGGAACCGCTGGCCCGGATGGATTACGTTAGCGTGAACGACGCTGAGACTCTTGAGAAGTTAGAAAAGATCGACGATCGCCCGGCGCTGGTTTCGCTGGCGGTTTTTATCGGCAGCACGCGGCTGATTGATAACGTGGTGCTGGGTAAAGCGACGAAGCACGACGTGGCTGGAGCGAAGGCGTAGTCGCTTGAAGATGAAACAAAAAGCCCACATCTCGCTCACGCTAAACGGTGAAGCAGCCGAAGTGGCCTTTGCGCCGCACAAGACGCTGCTCGAAGTCCTGCGCGAAGACCTGGGGTTGACCGGCACAAAGCATGGTTGTGAACTGGGCGAGTGCGGCACTTGCACCGTTCTCGTAGATGGCCGCGCGATTCTTTCCTGTCTAATGCTTGGGCTTGATGCCGACGGTCGCGAAGTGGAAACGATCGAAGGCATGGCTACAGGGGGCCAGCTTCATCCACTGCAGGTTACGTTTGCCGATACCGGCGCGGCGCAGTGTGGTTACTGCACACCCGGCTTTCTCCTGGCAGCCAGGGAGTTGATTGAAAAGTCGCCAAACCCCACGCGTGATGAAATCAAAGAAGCGCTGTCAGGAAATCTCTGTCGCTGCACGGGCTACATCAAGATCTACGAGGCTGTTGAGTTGGCCGCGGCGCGTGTGCGAGGGGAAGAGATGGAACTGCCGCGAGAGAGTGTCTATGGCTACGAATAGAAGCAGCCACAGATAAACACGGATTGCACAGATTACTACAAGGTCAAATCAGCCGGTTCGAGGTCTTACTTTCTAAATCCGCGTCTATCCGTGTTCACCTGTGGGTAGTTCTTGAATCATGACGAAGAACGACAACAACGGGAAGCCACTCAGCGTAGTCGGCAAACCATTTCGCAAGGTCGACGCGCGCGCGAAATGCACGGGCCAGACGAAATTTGCCGATGATATCTTTCTGCCGCGGATGCTCTATTGCAAGATCTTGCGGAGCCATCATCCGCATGCGCTCATTAAGAACATCGATCTCTCGAAAGCCCTGGCGCTGCCCGGGGTGATTGCGATCATCACCGGCCGTGACCTGCCGATTCCCTACGGCATCCTTCCCGTCAGTCAGGACGAGCACGCGCTCTGCATCGACAAGGTGCGGTTCGTCGGCGATCCGGTCGCGGCCGTCGCGGCGATCGACGAAGACGTGGCGTTCGATGCGATGAATTTGATCGACGTCGAATACGAGCCGCTGAACACGATCTCATCGATTGAAGAAGCGATCATGATCGATGAGCCGCGTATTCATGAGTACGGCGACGACAATAACGTTCACAAGAAAGTCTCGCTGGAATTCGGCGAAGTGGATGACGGTTTCGCGGAAGCCGATCTTATTCGCGAAGATACTTTCTTTTACGAAGGCAATACGCATCTGCCGATGGAGCAACATGCGGCGGTTGCCTATCTGGACACCGACGAGAAGTTGACCCTCTGGAGTTCCACCCAGACGCCGCATTACGTCCACCGCGCCCTGACCAGGGTGCTCGAAATTCCCGCGAGTCACATTCGGGTGATTGCTACGCCGAACGGCGGCGGTTTTGGCGGCAAGAGCGATCCTTTCAACCACGAAATCGTTGTCTGCAAACTATCGATGATTACCGGCCGGCCGGTGAAGTGCACGCTGACGCGCGAAGAAGTTTTCTATTGTCATCGTGGCCGGCATCCCGTGTTGATGCACATCAGGACCGGAGTGAAGAAGGACGGCGCGATCACCGCGATGCATTTCAAATCGTTTCTGGATGGCGGCGCCTATGGGAGTTACGGTGTGGCCAGCACGTTCTACACCGGGGCGCTGCAGACTGTGACGTATGAAGTGCCTCGTTACAAATTTCAGGGCTTGCGGGCTTTCACTAATAAGCCGCCGTGCGGGCCGAAGCGTGGACACGGCACCCCGCAACCACGTTACGCGCTCGAAGTCCATCTCGATAAAATTGCCGAAGAGTTGCGCCTGGATCCGGCAGCGATGCGCAGAGCGCACCTGGTCAAACCGAACACGCTCACCGCGAATTATCTGCGTATCGGCAGCATGGGTTTGGGCGCATGCATCGATAAGGTAGTCGAAGGTGCGGATTGGAAGAATAAATTCTCAGGTTGGAAACAGTCAGTACCGGGGGCGGGCCGGGGTCCCCAGGCGGGCAGCCCGGTGGTGGATGCGACCGGGTCGCCTTCGCCAGAGAACTTGTCAGGCAGGAACGGAAATCGAAAGCTTCCTTACGGCAGGGGGATCGGCATTGCCTGCAGTTCGTATATCTGCGGCGCGGGTTTGCCCATCTACTGGAACAACATGCCGCAGTCGGGCGTGCAGCTCCGGCTTGATCGACAGGGCGGCGTCTGTGTGATGTGCGGCTCGATCGATATCGGCCAGGGATCGGATTCGATTCTGGCTTATATCGTCGCCGAGGTTTTAGGGATCGATCCGTTCGACATTCGGGTGGTCACCGCCGATACCGATCTAACGCCCGTTGATCTTGGCAGCTATTCCAGTCGCGTTACTTTGATGACCGGCAACGCGGCAATTCAGGCGGCGGAACGCGCGCGCGAATTGTTGGTGCTGGCCGTCGCGGAAAAACTTGGCGTGGCTATCGAGAACATTTCGCTCGGCGAACGTCGCGTGTTTGATGTTGAGAATCCTGAGGTCGGCGTTTCGTTCGCTGAGGCCGTGGTGTTGGCTGAATCAAAGTTCGGCACGATTGGCACCGTCGGCTCGTATTCACCGCCGCGTTCGCCCGGCAAATACAAAGGCGCAGGTGTTGGTCCGTCGCCGGCCTACAGTTATTCCGCTGCGATTGCCGAAGTCGATGTTGATGCCTCGACCGGCATAGTAATAGTCGAGCGCGTCTGGATCGCTCATGACATTGGCAAGTCGATCAATCCGATGCTCGTGATGGGCCAGGTCGAAGGTGGCGTCTACATGGGCTTGGGCGAAATCCTGATGGAAGAGATGGCCTATCGCGCGAACCGCAACGTGGTGCACAAGTTTCCGTCGATGCTCGAATACAAGAGCCCGACGACAATGGAGATGTGCGACGTCAAGACTTATCTGATTGAAGATCCCGATCCGAATGGCCCGTTCGGCGCCAAGGAGGTGGGCCAGGGACCATTACTGCCGGTTCCACCCGCGGTCGCCAATGCGGTTTACAATGCTGTCGGTGTGCGCATCGACGAAGTGCCGATCACGCCGGAGAAGGTCTTGAAAGCTCTGCGCGAAAAATCGAAAGGCGGCGATGGTCGTTATGGACCTGAATCAATTCCTGCAGTTCAGTGGCCCGAGCCTTTGCGCGTGCTGACGCCGGCCGAAGGCGGCGACGGCCGCGAGATGCCGCGCGTGGCGGTGCATTCTTAAGGTCATATCCGGATGAAACTCCCCAATGCTGAGAATGCCGTTATTGATATTGCAAAGCTACGTGACTACAGCTTGAATCCGAATCATCCTGAGGGAAAACACAAGGCTCGTGTCTTCCGGGTGAAGTTGGGGATCGGGAGGAATGACGCTGAACGATTGCGTCAGGTAATATTAGAAGCAATATTGAAGGCGGATGCAATTGAACAGAAGCCCACGTTGTACGGCCGAAGATTTATCGTGGACTTTGAGGTTTCATGGCCGGAGGGTAAATTCATATTAAGTACAGCTCTTGTGCGTACTGCGTGGATCATTAGGAATGATGAAGGTTTTCCACGCCTGACGACTTGCTTCAATCCGCGGGGGAGCGCTTAGAGGATGGATACGCTTGAAATACTTGATGTGGTGGCGCTGGTCGAAGACTTGGATTCCGAAGGCCTGCGCCGTGGCGAAGTGGGCACGGTGGTCGAGCAGTGGAAGGATGGTGTGTTCGAAGTCGAGTTTAGCGACAATTCTGGTAAGTCCTATGCTTTCGTCGCTCTGCGTCCCGAGCAGGTGATCAAACTGCACTTTCGTAAAGACGAAGCTGCGTGAGTCAGAGACAAGCATTCCGAACTCGATAAGCTATGAAACGATATCTACCTTTCATCATCATCGTTGTGGTCCTGGTCGCTGTGATTGCGATCTTTTCGGTCACCTTGCGAAGAGGAAACGGCGGCGGCGATTCGGGCGTGGGTCTGGCTAACTCAAATCAGCCGGCGCAAGTCGCCGGCAATACCACCGCTCCGAATCAGTCGACGGCCGGGCAGTCAACTCCCGGCCAATCGCCCGGCCAGGGCGGACTGACGAAACCAAATGTCAAAGTCAGTTCACCGGTCGTGCTCGAAGAGTATGGCGACTATCAATGTCCGCCGTGCGGCCAACTGTATCCTGAACTCAAACAGATCGAACATGAATACGGCGACCAGGTGCAGATCGTGTTTCATCATTTTCCTTTGACGAAGATACACAAGAACGCGATGGCCGCTGCTCATGCCGCTGAGGCCGCGCGCAATCAAAATAAGTTTTGGGAGATGCACGACCGTCTGTATCGCAATCAGAAAGAGTGGGTTGACCAGGAAGATCCGCGTCCGATCTTTCTTTCGTATGCGCGGCAACTTAACCTCAAGGTCGAGCAATTTACGAGCGATATGGACAGCAATCTGGTCGACCAGAGGATTAGCGCCGACATCCAGCGGGGCACCGCTGCCGGAGTGACCGGCACGCCTACGGTTTTTATCGACACTTACATGCTGCGTTATGAGGCCACTAACCCTGAAGGTCTCCGGAAGGGTATTAACGCGATGCTGACTAGAAAAGCGACTGGATAGTGTCGCTGGGAACAGCGGTCCCGCTCGGCTCTCGGCTGCAACCCAGACTTCTATGGCGGCGATTAACCTGTTGGCTTCCGCGACTTAAACTTCTCAAGCTCAAGTTCTTGTTGACATGTCGCCCACCTCCCTTTATAGTGCAGCCCCGTAGGTCGCCTTTGATGCTCACTTCGGTCGTCACCCCCCGCATCAAATCGACGGATGCCGATGTTCAAGCTAAGACGACTCGAAATTACGGGCTTTAAGTCCTTCGCAGATCATACTGACCTCATCTTCACTGGTGATGGCATTACCGGCGTTGTGGGCCCGAATGGTTGCGGCAAGAGCAATGTTGCCGACGCTATCGCGTGGGTCCTGGGCGAGCAGCGCGTCAAACACTTGCGCGGCGCCGAAATGAAAGACGTCATCTTTCAGGGCGCGCGTAATCGCAAACCCAGTGGCATGGCCGAGGTCGTCCTGCACCTGGTGCGCGACGAGATCGTCGAGCACGAGCCGGACATCGAAGATATCGATTCGACGCTGGAGCAAATCGACGAACACAGCGCACTCTTTCAAGAAGCTGAAGTCGTCACCGCCGCGCCCGAGTCGATTGAGCCTGCTGGCGTTTTGGCAGGCCCGATAGAAGAAACCGCCGTCGAAGGTGATCAGCCGGTCGCAATCGCAACGGACGAAGCGCCTGGCGACTTATCTGCACAAGCGAAATCACGTACACATCATCGCCACTGGCGGCGTCGCAATCTCGCGCTCGAATTTGCACCGGGCGAAGCCATCGCTGTTACCCGTCGCCTCTATCGATCCGGCGAAAGCGAATATCTCCTTAATGATCGGCCCTGCCGCCTGCGCGACATTCAGGACCTGTTTTCAGGCACCGGATTGTCGGGCGGTCATTACGCGATCATCGAGCAAGGCCGCATCGGACAAATACTGTCGGCCAAGCCGATGGACCGTCGCACGATCATTGAAGAAGCGGCCGGCATCACGAAGTTTCGGGTGCGGCAACGTGCCGCTGAAGCGCGCCTGGAATCCGCGCGCTCGAATCTCAGTCGCGTTTCCGACATCATCGCCGAGATCGAGCGGCAGGTGAATAGCCTGCGCCGGCAGGCAGCCAAGGCGCGCCGTTATCGCATTCAACGAGAAGAGCTGCGAGAGCTTCTGCGACACGTGTACGTCGCGGAAGAACGCAGTCTCGTAGACCTGCTTGAACAAACGCAGGCTCAGTTAGAGAGCGCTACGGAAGAAGATCGGCGGCTGGCTGCCGAGTTGGCGGAGCGCGAAGAAACCAGCCGTGCGGCAACCCAAAACGCCCGCGCCCTCGAAGACGAGCTGGCGCAAGTGCGTGCGGCCATAGCCGACGCTGCCTTGCAACGTGATCGCCGCATCCGCGAGCGCGTATATCAGGAAGAGCAGATCGAGACGCTCACCCGGCGTCGCACGGACATTGAAAAAGAAGTCGAAGCACTCAGCGCGCGGCTCGTGATTGTCGAGTCCGAGCTGGAACGCCTGCGTCAGGCGGAGGCGAAACTCAGTACCGATAACGAGCAGGCGGTGCTCGCATTGCGTGCGGCGGAAGATTCCCACGCGCAGAGGCTCTCAGAAGTTGCCCAGGCTGAGAACGAGATCGAGAGTGCGCGGGTTGAGCTGCTCACGCACACGGCAGGCGTCGAACGACTGAATGAGCTGGCGCGGCAACTCGAGCATGGGCTTGAGAAGCTTGCTCAACAGGCCGAAGGCCTGGCGCGCGAAGGCGAACGCGCTGCCGCAGCCCACGCGGAACGGAGCACGGAAGCCCAGAGGCTCAATGAACAAATCTCAGCCACCCGCGAGAAGCTCGCCCGGCTGACTGCCGAACGGGAAGCGGCGATCAAAGCAGTCATCGAAGGCCACGAGCTCGTTTCGGACAACGATGCCGAACAGACGCGGGTGCGCGATGACTATTCGCGCGCGCTGCACCGGCTGGAAAGTTTCAAAGAACTCGACGAGCGGCGCACCCACTATTCACTGGCCGTGCAGGAAGCTTTCTCTGCAAATAAGAGTGAAGACTTTCATTTGATAGGGACCCTGGCCGACAGAATTCAGGTTGACGCGCAATGGGAGCGCGCGGTCGAAGGCGCGTTCGGATCTTCACTGCAATCGATCCTGGTCCCCACGCCTGACGACGCCATCCGGGCCGCCGCCTGGTTGAAGAATAACCAGGCCGGACGGGCGACGTTCTTGGTTACCGGGTTTCACGGGGGCAGCGACGAAGTAGATGTAATGACGTTGACCGGAATGTCGACCGGTACTGCCGCCCGGCGGCAATACGTCCCGGTCGGGATTGACGGCCCGCGCATGGGCGACACTCTGCGGGCGCCGCGCGAATTGCTGTTGGTGCTCGAGCGGACGATGCCGGAAAGAATGAACGCGCGCATCGTGGATACGCTCGCTGATGCGACGTCGTTATCGTTGGCCACCGGCGACATGTTTGTGACCACGGATGGCGACTGGGTCTTTGGCGGGCAGTTCGTCAATGCAGGTAACGGCCGGGCGCTGGAAGAGGGCGCGGGCCTGTTGACCTTCAAACGCGAATTGCGCGAGCTGGAATCCCGCGTCGGAGAGTTGGCGGCCCAACTCGCCGTCGCCGAGGTGGCCGTGAAGGACGCGCGCTCGCGGCTGACCGGTCTGGAAGAATCAGTCGTCCTGCTGAATGCTTCGATTGCCCGCGAAGACCGCGAGGCGATGGCGCGTGAACTCAATTACGGGACTTTGCAGCAGGATATCGAGCGGGCCGACCGCCACTTGCGGGTAGTGGCCGATGACACGGCGCGTTTGGAACAGGAAAAGCGGGAGCTGCAAGAGGGCCGGGCAAAGACTTTGCGCGAAGCCGAGACGGCAGAAACCATGCGCCGCGCAACCCAGGAAAGAATCGAGCGGATCACGAACGTGGTGACCGGGATTCGCCGCGATGCCGAGTCGGAAAGCGAGATTCTCAATCAGCAGCGCGCGGAAGCGGCAGCCGCCGCCGAACGCCGGCGCTCAACCACGTCGGATCTGCGTCGTCTGGAAACTGAGCGCGAGGAGGTCGCTTCGCGAATCACGCGTCACCAACTGGAATTGACCGGAGCGGCGACGCGGCTAGAGGAACTGCATCATTCAATCACTGAAATCGATCGCCTGGCGGCCACCGTCGATGAAGAGAAAGCTCGTGAAGAAGAGCAGATTGCCGGCTCTACCGCGCGGCTGGCCGGAGCCCGGTCCCAGGCCGATGTTCTGGCCAACGAATTAGCGGAGCTGAACCGCAGCGCCGCCGCGTCACGTGATGCCCGCGCCCTAATCGAGGTGCAGCGCGCCGAAGCTTTGGCCCGGGTAAACTTTGTGCGTGAGTCGTGCGCCAACGAATTGAACCAGAGTCTGGAAGATCTCGCTCGCGAGGTTCAACTCGGTGACGAGTTCGAGCTCGAAACCGAGCGAACGCGGGTCGAAGAGTTACGCGACCACCTGGAAAACTTTGGCGCCGTAAATATGATGGCCCTTGAGGAGCTGTCGGAGGCCGACGAGCGCTTCGCTTTCCTGACCACCCAACGGGCGGACATTACCCAGGGAATCGCCGCCACTGAGGAAGCGCTCCGCGAGATCAAGCGTCGTTCGCGCGAACGCTTCCGCGATGCTTTTGAGAAGATTAATCAGAATTTCAGTGAGTTTTTCCAGGAACTGTTTGGCGGCGGCCGCGGGGAAATGAGTTTGATCGATGCCGACGACGAGCTCGAATCAGGTATCGATATCGTGGCCCAGCCGCCCGGCAAGCGCCTGCAGAATATCCTGCTGCTTTCCGGCGGCGAAAAGGCGATGGCCGCGCTCGCCATGGTCCTGGGAATATTCCAGTATCGACCCGCGCCTTTCTGTCTGCTCGACGAAGTTGACGCGCCGCTGGACGAAGCAAACATTGGCCGCTTCACCGATAAGGTAGTGGCGATGTCGGCCAACACGCAGTTCATCGTCATCACGCACAACAAGCGCACAATGGAAACCGCGCGCGCTCTTTACGGCGTGACGATGGAAGAAGTTGGCGTGTCAAAGTTGGTTTCAGTCAGGTTCGAATAGCCAGTCAATCCAACGACCAGGTTCTCAATCAACGTCCCAATTTGATTTTCTCCGCGCCAATTCGTTCTCCAGGTTTGCGCACGGAGAGATGCAGCATGGCTAGAGTGGCAACCAATAATGGACGGCTCAACGAGCCCAGAGCGGGCGGCAGAATTTAGCCCAGGGTGAAGCAAGCGCCGCGAGCGGAACCCTGGGGTACCAGCCTCTCAGATTAACAAGCCCGCTTTAGCGGGCGACAGAGAGTAGATCACGTATCTTCTGTCGCCCGCTAAAGCGGGCTTGAGATTCTTTAGTGCGACCGATCCCCGGGCTTACGCCCGGGGCTACTGATATGCCGCCTGCTTTGCAGGCTGGTAGCAGAGTTTTTCTAAGGTCGGACAGTTCGTCACAAAAACAAGAACCTTTGGACTTGCGACGAAGTCGCCCGCAAAGGTTGCGCAGAGAACCAAAGCAATCACCACGGTACCATTTCCCAACTTGCGTTCTGGTCCGGCATCGTCTAAAAGTAATTCCCCAGCAGGTACCACTGCCAGCGAGCACTCATGCGATCCATTTCCGACATCATTCGAACGCAAATATCCAGTTTGAGATTTTCCTGGGCGGTGCTTTTGATTCTCAGCGCTGCAATTCTTTCGTTTCCCCAGGATGCTTCAAAGCGCAACGATCGCCCGCCGGCGTCGGCCGCAACGCCGCGCCGGGAAGATAATAAAAAGCCGCCCGACGCCAGCCGTTACTCTTATGAATTCACCAAGGCTGAGTTTTTTATTAGCCACATTTTGATCGAGCACGATGCGATTGGCCGCGGCGAGATCACGTTCGAGCGCCAGGGCGAGGAAAAACCGATCGTTGAGCCGATAGAATTATCCATCGCCGCGCTAGGCCGGATTCTTGGTCTATGGACTGAATTGCGATTCCTGGATTCGACTGAGAATTATCAAACGGCCAAAAGTTTTGCTCACCTGGGCACCTATCACCTGCACATGGACGACGGCCAACGCCGACGGACCGCGGAGTTCAACTGGAGCACCAATAAAGAAGCCTGGGCCCTGACAAGCGAGTATCGGCGCGTCTCTGATCAAGCCATCCTGATTTTCAATATCAAGCTCGCGCGCGAGATGCAGCCGCTCAACGCACCGCAGCTCCTGAACGAGATGGAGATGCTGTTGACTCGCGATGGGTTATCAGATCCTTACCAACTCGTGCCGCTGTTGACTGACCTGAAGACCGACGAACGCATCCCGCTGATCGCCCGCAATCATGCTGACAGGATTCTGAAGAAGATCGAGAAGTAGTAAGTTGGCGAAGCCGACGGCATATTAGTAGCCCGGAGCGTAAGCTGTGGGTAACGAATCCGATTATGAAGAATCCAAGCCCGCGAATGCGGGCGGCATAGAGCGAGCCGTATGGTCCTATGTCGCTCCTCCAGATTCCATTTGATGGACGTTAACCACGGGCTTACGCCCGTGGCTACTAATATGCCGCCCGCTGCGCAGGCTGGTTGATGCGTTACGTCATCAGGACGGCAACCGTCAGTGAGGTCGGAAGAATTCTGTCGCCCCGGGCTCACTTCTTGTTGGTGGAACCTGACCACGGGCTTACGCCCGTGGCTACTAATATGCCGCCTGCTGCGCAGGCTGGTTGACGCCTGCGCCTAATTGTCGATTTGGAAACATTAAGCGCTCCCAGCAATCCACCTAAAAAACTCAACCACTCGACTCTCAGCCCAGAAACGTTCTTCGCCTGAGTTCGCCGACAAGAACGCTACGTGGCCGCCGCGCTTCGTAGCAATCAGCAGCACGTAAGGATTCGCTGCGATTGAAGGATCGCTCATTGGCTCGAAGGGAATGAAAGGATCGTCTTCGGCGTGGATGATCAGGGTCGGGATGCGAATACGACCGATGAAGGGCCGGGAACTGGCTTGGGCGTAGTAATCATTCGCGTCCGCGAAACCGAACAACGGTGCGACATAGTGGTTGTCGAATTGTTCGACACTGCGAATACCGCGCAGGCCGCTGGAATCGTAGCGACCGGGAAAGAGCTTTTCCTTAACCTTGATGCGGTTTTTTAAACGCCGCAGAAAGTCCTGCTGATAAATCCAGTTGCGCCTCCGGGCGATCAAACTCGTGCTCGCACGCAGATCAATCGAAGGCGACACCGCGCAGATGGCTTTCAGTTCCGGCGGCGGGCTTTCCCCATACTCTCCCGCCAGTTTCAAAACCATGTTGCCGCCGAGGGAAAAACCGGCGATGAAAAGCCGCGACAGATGATCGCGCGCGATCAGTTCATCGATCACCGCGCGCAGATCGCCGGTCAGTCCTCCGTGATAGATCGTCGGCGAAAGATGTTCAGTCCCGCCGCAGTTGCGAAAGTTAACGCGCACGACATTAAAGCCGGCGCGGAACATTTTGTCCGCCGTGGTCAACATGTATGACGATGCCGTTGAACCTTCCATGCCATGCCACATCACCAGCGTTGGTTGCTCTGCTCGATCGGGCTGCCAGCGACACCGGGCCAGGACCTGGCTGCCGGACTCAACTTCGAATAAACGTTCTTCGTCGCCGGTGCGATCGCCTGAGCGAAACCGGCGTGGCCAGAGATACGCTCCGATGGTTTGCGCGTCGCCCTGTTTGAGCAGGCGATGAGGGATGAAAGGTTTGGTTTTGAAGTCGCGGGCTATTCGCGCGAGCAGGGAAGAGATGGAGGTTTCATCGTGGGGCATTGGCTTGGATCACCCAGTCCACATGCTTGCGCGGCTGGTACCGTCTTCCTCACGCCGAAGGCGTGACATGCAATAGCCGGGGGCAACGCCCCCGGTTCAAGACCAACAAAGGATTCCGACCCCGAAGGGGTCGCACAGCGAGGGAGATTCCGACCTCTTCAGGGTCGCCATTCATTCCGAATGCGATCCGGGGGCATCGCTTCGCTTGCCCCCGGCTACTATCTTTGACGCTTTCAGCGTCAGTAACAGTTCATTTGAAACTAATAATGACATCGACAGTCTTGCTTTGCGCGTCAGGTTTTGTTTCCACTTCAACCCTGGCGCGGGAACTGCTGTGCGATCGTTGCATCAAACCATTCATGAACTCTCGCAGGCCGGTCTGCCGGAAATCATCAATGTATGACTCGTCAAATACTGCGTTGGAACCAAGCGTCCACTTTGCCTTCAATTGCTCCGCGTCTTCCGGAGACAGGCCCGTGATGATCAACTTGCCCATGAAATACCGAGGCCCCTCAGTCACGCCGATTCGATAGCTCACGCGCCGGGTTGAATCGTCGAACTCCACGGACTCTTTGACCCCGGCGGCCATATATCCCCGGTGGCCGTAAGCCTTTCGCACATCCTTCAGGCCCTTGTCTATCTTGAGGCCGTCGGCAACTTCGCCGGCTTTCATTCCCAATGCAATCGCCAAATCCTCGTTAGTCAACGCCTGGTTCCCGGACCATTCGGCCGCTTCCCACGAATAGACCACGCCTTCGTCAACCGCAATTGTGACCGCCACTCCACCGGCGCACTGGCTCGGCGATTCTTCAACTACGGCGGTCGGCGGCTGAAACTGTGCGCGCAGATGTCCCAGATGACGATAGAGCGGAAACAGCGTGTAGTCAGCAAACACGCCGGCGTTCTTGCGCGAGTAATCACTCTTGAGCAAAGACTGGGAAGCCTTAATCAGGTCGGCCTCAGAGATTGCGGCCGCGCCCTGAAAGTGCAGCGAGCACACCGGGATCTTAACGCCCTCGACCGTAAATAGAATTTCTTGCCGGCCATTGCCTGAATACGGCATATGCTCGACGCGACCAGAGATTCCCTTCTGGCTCAACAACCGCTGCAAGGCCGCGGCGATCTTGTCGGTCGTGGTGCCCGCTTCGGGCGCAGTTCCGTCAAAGAAGGGCACATCCTGTCTAATCGCCCGAGCGATCTCGTCCTCGCGAAACCAGACAAAGTTCTCAAAGACCACCGGCAAATTTCTGGACGCTTCTTCGACCTCGAAGATCAAAGTGGTTTCGTTATTGGCGGTGTGAACTTTGTATCCCAGTTTTTTGAACAGGCCCGACTGCATCAGTTTCTCGGCCGCCGCGTCGATGGCCTCGCGAGTCACGCTATCGCCAGCTTTAAGGCCGCTGGCATCCAGGGCCTGCTGTGCTGTCAATCGCTTAAGGCCGACGAATTCGATCCGGCGCAACGTTACTGGCTGCTGCGCCCGGCCAGGCGTGCTGGACACGAACAACAGCGCTACAAAGATCGCGGTGAGCCCCAGGCTCTGGTGCCAGTGACGAATGCTCAAATGGTAATTGTGCGTGTTTCTCATCGGGTTGACTCCGGCCCCGCGCTTAAAGCATCTTCAGCAGTATCCGATTCTAGCTTGTATGGTTTGAGCATGGAAGGCAGGCAATTGAAAACTGGCGGCAAGCCGGCCCTAGCCACCAGACGCGATCTGATAATCGCGGCGTGGGATCGTCTGGGACGTGCCACGATTGGCGAATCCGAACTCCGCGAGATTCAACGATCGATTCGCGGTGAGTTCGGTCCGGGGGCCAACGAAAGCCCGGCGGCCATTGCTCGCATGCTGGCCGATGAAGGCGCGGAGTTGCGGCATCCTGAAGTTATTGAGTTCGATGCTTGCTGGCGCGAAGCGAAGATCGAAAGCGAGCGCGAAAAACTCAAGGGGTTGGAGGACTTCCTCGCAGGAAAACCTCTGCGACTCAAGAAAGCCGAGATCCTAATCAAGAAACTAGAGAAGTTGCGTAAGAGTTCGGAAAGCTCAGGCGATCAGATAAGTTCAAAGCAGGCGAAAAATATGGCGGCCAATGGCAGGCAAATCGCCGAGTCATTGGCGAAAGATCAAACCCTGAATCAAACGCAACGCGACGAGCAGGCCGAGATTGCGGCGTGGCTCAAGGTGTGGATTCAAACGCCTGGTTTGTTTGCGGATTGGCTCGAACTCCGTCGGCGCTCGCCGGATTTCATTGGGAGATTCGGTTAGCGCCGCTTTTGATGTCCGACAAACTTCAGTTTGTCGATCTCTCACGATGGAACATTCGCCCACGGAACTCAACGACAAACTAAAGGAACCTCTGACTAAGTGTCTGCGACGCGTAGCGTCCGCATGAACTTAGCCCGGCGTTTCAACGCCGGGATCAGGTTAGTCTCTGTTCTCGTCGCGTAGCGACGATTGAATCCGTTGGTTTCAGGCGTCGCTACGCGACGCGAACACCTCGTTGCCCCTTCCCGGCCTTGAAAGGCCGGGCTAAATTCATACCGACGCTACGCGTCGAAAGTACTTGATCAGAGTTTCCTTCAGTTTGTCGCTTCAAGTTGAGAAAGCGTTAGAGCATCGACAAACTGAAGTTTGTCGGACATAAACATCGCCGCTCCTAAAGGAGCTTCTCAAATCCTTCACTACGGCATGGCCATAAATATTTCGTCCCTCCGGGACTCTCCGCATCAACAGGCTTATGTTCTTGATTGAGCGTTCTAAGCGAACACTCGCGGCCGGGCATTCAACGGACGCGCTGTCTGATAGGCGTGAGCCAGGCGAAGCAATCTCGCTTCGCTCCAGTAAGGGCCGAGTAGTTGCAGTCCTATCGGCAGTCCGTCAGAGGACAGTCCGCAAGGCACGCTGATGCCGGGTACTCCCGCGAGATTCGCCGTCACTGTATAAATGTCGTTGAGGTACATCGCCAGCGGATCGTCAACCTTTTCACCGAAAAGGAATGCGGGCGTGGGCGTCGTCGGCGTCAGCACGGCGTCGCACTTCTCGAAAGCCCTGGTGAAATCCTGGCGCAGTAAGGTGCGCACCTGCTGGGCTTTCAAATAATAAGCGTCATAGTAACCGTGCGATAGCACGTAGGTGCCCAGCATAATGCGGCGCTTCACTTCCGGACCAAAACCTTCATCGCGCGTCTTGCGATACATTTCCTTTAGCGCCGGGGCGTCTTTGGCCCGAAAGCCGTAGCGGACGCCGTCAAAGCGCGCCAGGTTCGAAGAAGCCTCGGCCGTGGCAATGATGTAATAGACGGCAATCGCGTATTTCGCATGCGGCAAATCGACGTCGACAATTTCCGCGCCAAGATCGCGATAGGCTTCTATCGATTTCTCAATCGCGGCGCGCACTTCCGGATGCACGCCTTTGCCCAGCAGGACCCGGGAGACTCCGATTCTCAAACCTTTTACGTCTTCGTTAAGTTCGGCTGAGTAATCAGGCACCGGCACGTCCGCAGTGGTCGCATCCGAACTATCGCGACCCGCGATGACTTGCAGCACCGCCGCGGCATCGCTGACTTCGCCTGCCAGGACTCCGATTTGATCGAGTGACGAACCGAACGCGACTAAACCATAACGCGACACGCGACCATAAGTAGGCTTCAATCCAATCACGCCGCACAACGCCGCAGGCTGGCGCACCGAGCCGCCGGTGTCAGAGCCGAGAGCGACCGGGACAATCCCCGCAGCGACCGCCGCGGCCGAGCCACCAGATGAACCGCCGGGCACACGGGAAAGGTCCCAGGGATTTTTCACTGGTCCAAACGCGGAGTTCTCGTTGGAAGATCCCATGGCAAACTCGTCGCAGTTTGTCTTGCCGATGATCACCGAGCCGGCGGCAATCAATCGATCGATCACGGTCGCGTTGTACGGTGGGTGATATGGGCCGAGGATCCGCGAGCCGCAAGAGGTTTGCATGCCGCGGACACAAATGTTGTCTTTGATAGCGAACGGAACGCCGGCCAGAGGCAAGTCAGTTTTTTCAGATTGAGCGTCAACCTGCGCGGCGCGATTCAACGCCCCCGCGCGATCGATCTCAAGGAACGCGTTGAGCGAGTCGTTCAGTTTCTCGGCCGCGTTGAGGGCAGACTCTGTAGCCGCGCGCGCAGTGGTTTCCCCGCGCACAATGCCGTCTCGCAAATTTGATATCGACTTCATTTGAAAAGTGAATTCGAGCGCACGAAACCCGGGGCTAGCCCAAAACCTTCGGCACGCGAAAATGACCGGCCGCCGGATCCGGCGCCTGCTCCAGGGCCAGCTCTTGTCCCAAAGATGGCTGGACTTCATCCCGGCGCGAGGACACTGTCTGCTCGCCCTCCGGAGTTAGACCGCCCAGGGCCGGCTCGACCGCGGTGGTGTCAATCGCATTAAGTTGCTCGACGTAGGTGACGATCTCAGAAATCTGCGGCGCGAAAAGGCGGCGCTCGTCGTCGGTGATCTCCAGATGCGCGAGCTGCGCGATTTTTTCAATGTCGGCTTCAGTAATCGGCATGATTATCGTTTGACTATCTATCTACCTGCGCTTCGCGGCGCGCGATGCAATTCTCGGCAGCCCGAATAAAGCGTTCTCTCAGGTCTGGATCCGCAATCTCGCCGGCAGCTGAAATTAACTCGTCGGGAATTGGCCCCCGCGCTTTGTCTTCCGGGCGCTGCCGTGATTCCGAATTCGCGCGTACCTGCTCGACGGCTGCGGGATCGATGCGAAACTCGATATCCGCAACGACTTCGCGGCCCAGCAGTCTATTGATGCGCGAGATAAGTTCCGCGCTCATCGACTGCATTTGCTTTTGCCAGATCACATCGGCAACCGAAACCACCAGGGTCTGCTGAAAAAGCCGGAAGGGAATAGCATGGCGACGCAGTCCTTCTCCCGCCGCTCGCGACCAGGCGAGCTTGGCGGTGATCTCGGCCATCTCCGGATTCGCCCCGGTGGCGTTCAGCAGCTGCGGCAATAAGCGAGCAACGTCTATCATCTGGTCACGTTCCGCCGGACTACAATTTGAACTTGCGATGGAAACCCTTCAAAATGATCGCAGTTCCAAATGAATGTGAAGTTTAATGGAAGATAAGCGAAACAACCAAACGAGTGCGCCCGCGAGGGTTGTGATGGTTTCAGTTTTTTCTGTGCTCCTCCGAGTACTCCTGTGAAACAAAGGTGTAGCTTTTTGTTTTTCGAGCAAGAAAGAGGCTCGTGTTCCAAAGCCCGATTCATCGGGCTTGCCCGAAGGGTTACCAGGCCGGCCGTTCGACGGCCGGATGCGACGGCGACGATGCGGGAAGAGCGCGCTTCAGCGCGCTTCCCGGACCTGGGCTTTAGCCGCCGCTGCCGGGCTGGCTCGGCGACGAGAAGGAGGCTGAAAGCCCCCTTAAGAAAATTCGTGACGCCGCTTTACCCAGCTGTAAAACGGCTGGGCTAGTAACCCCTCGGGAAAGCCGCATGAATGCGGATTGTCGGAAAGGCCGCGCTGTGGTTCTCTCTGAGAACACGCAGAGGAGGCACAGAGAATTCTCAAGGTCGCGCGCGCATGATCAAGCTGCCGAAACTTATCCTGGCCTCCGCCAGTCCGCGCCGGGCGGAAATTCTTCGCACCGTAGGTTGGCCGTTTGAGATCCTGGTGGTTGACGTCGACGAGACTCGTCGCGGAGACGAGGAAGCCGTAACTTACGTCGAGAGAGTCGCGGAGAAAAAAGCCCAGGCCGCCGCGGCGCAGTTTCCGGGCACGGCGATGATTGTCGCCGCCGACACAGTCGTGGTGATTGATGCAGAGATCTTGGGCAAGCCGCGGGACGATGAAGATGCGCGCGGAATGCTGCGAAAGTTAAGTGGCCAATGGCACCAGGTGCTGACCGGGGTCGCGTTCATCGACGGTGGGTCCGCGGAAGTTAGAGTTGCTTACGAAAAGACGGAAGTAAAATTCGCGGTGATGAGCCAGGATGAAATTGACTGGTATGTGTCGAGTGGCGAGCCGAGGGACAAGGCGGGCGCCTATGCAATCCAGGGATTGGGAGCGCGCTTCATCGAAGGAATCAGAGGCGACTATTTCAATGTGGTGGGTTTGCCGGTGCGTTTGCTTTATGAGTTGGTGACCAAGAGCGGGGCAGTAGCCCGACCGTGAGGGAGGGCTTCAGTCAATCGCAGATCAGGATTCTGAAATAAGAGACTACAGTAGCTTGCTCAGCCGCTCGGCCAACTGCTTCGCCAGATCAGCAGTCGGATCCATACCGCCGATGCTGTCGGCAACATTCCCCTGCTTATCGATGATTACCACCGACGGCAACTGATCGACGCCCAGCCTTTTTGACACCGCGCCGTCCGGATCGCGCAGCACCGTGGCTTTGTACTTTTGAGCCAACGCGCGCAGTTGTTCGTCCGAGGCGTAGTTCTTTGACTTGGGAGATTCTGATTCAGTGCTGACCCAGTAAACCGCAACGCCGCGGCCCGCGTACTGGTCGGCCAGCTTCTTAACGGCGTCCAGTTGATTCTTAGTCAGCGGCAGCCATGAAGCGCCGAACGCCAGCACCACAACTTCACCCCGCAAGCTGGCTGACGTTACCGTCTCACCACCAATTGCGCGCAGAGAGAAATCCGGTGCCGGGCTCTGCGCGGACCCTGCTATCGAAGCAGTTAACGCGATAGCGAAAACACACGCCGCAATGATGGTGGCCCTGCGAATTGTTGTGAACATCGTAACTCCCTTTTCCCGGCCGTCTCTTTAATCCCACTCGGGGCGGACGGCCAATTAACGAGCTGTTAGATGATGGCAGCGGGGGTCCCGTTGGAAATTTCTCCAGGTCGACAAAACGCGCCCAAAATGGGGTCAAGGGTTGCGCGGCGAGACGCCGAAAACATCTTCGTGCAGCCGCCGGTAATCTTCCCACGTGTCCATGTCGCGCGCAACATAAGGACTTTCGGCTGGCACCCGCCGCACTTCGTCGCGATGCACCGCGAAAAGCGCGCGTAGTCCACCTTGAGGATCGAGAGCCAGCAATTCATCCCGGTAAGCAAGATCGACCAGGACCGGGTGTCCGCCGTGCCCGTCGTGTTCGGGCTGGACGAGCCGGGCGCCGCGACTCCACTCGTCAATGAGAATCTTGATGGTTTCAGGCGGTACCGCGGGGTGATCTACCAGACCAATGATTAATGCCCCGGCGCCGGTGCTCACTTTTTCCACTCCCCGGGCAATCGAAACGCTCATCTCACTGTCCGGGTCCGAGTTGACGGCGAAGCTCACCTCGAGGGTCTTCAGTTGTTCCCGAATTTCTTCACCTCGATGACCGACAACCACGACGATGTCCTCAACGCCAGCCGTTAGCAGATTGCCGATACAGCACTCAATTACAGTCCGATCCCCGAAGGGTAACAACGGTTTGAAGGCGCCCATGCGGCGCGAGCGTCCGGCGGCGAGTAGGATGGCGGCGACGTGGTTCACGCAGAGAAGATAACCACAAAGACACGAAGACACAAAGAATTCAGACCTGAAGGTAGTGTCTTGTTTTGGTTTCGTCTTCTATCTCGCTGCGACAGGAACGATTCACGAATTACACGAATCGCTTCTCTGATTTTGTAGGGGCGGGGCTTGTCCCCGCCCCTACGTCATTCTTTTGTTTGCGGGCAGGGACGAGCCCTGCCCCTACAATAATTCCTGAAGCGCACGCAGGGTGTATTCCCGAGCCATCTGCTTGCGCCAGTTCATCACAAAGTCGGTATTGTCCAGCGGCCGGGCTTTGACGTAGCAAGCTTCGGCGGCAGCGTGAATATGTTCTGCGTCAAATGGCTGGCCGATCAATTCCCGCGCAGCTTCGCTTACGTCGAGAGGTGACGGCGCGATCGCGCCCAGAACGATCTTTGCGTCAGCTACCCGGTCGCTACCGCTCCCGGTTCCGCACCGAATCCAGGCGGCCACGCCGAGCACCGGAAAATCAAAAGCGCCGCGCCGGCGAAGTTTCTGATAAGACGCGCGCCAGCCGTCTGTCGGCGGCAGATGAATATCAGCGAGCAGTTCGTCCGGCCGCTTCTTCAAGTAATCAATGCCGTCGTCGTTGTAGAATCCGGCCGCGTCAATCATCCGCTCGCCGAGGGTGGAGATCAGGCGGAACTTCGCACCGATGGCCACCATTACCGGAACCAGATCGGAAGACTGCACGGCCCAGCACTTGGAGCTTCCGGGGGCGACCCAACAAACATCGCCGTCTTTCTTCAAACAAAAATTGATTGCCTTGCGCCATTCGTAGTTCTGATCGTAGTAGTTGCAACGCGTGTCGAGCAGCAGATTTCCGCCAATCGTCCCCATGTTGCGCAGAAGAGGAGTCGAGATTGTGCGCGCGGCGCTGGCAATTACAGGATAGTCGCGTTTGATGATTGTGTGGTCGCAGATGTCTGAGAGCAAGACCGACGCGCCGATTGTCAGGCCGCTTTTTCCATCTCCGTCGATCTTATTCAGTTCGGATAGCCGCATGACGGAGATCACCGTGCCCGGCGTCTGTTGCCGCCGCTTCATGTTCGGATAGAGATCGGTCCCCCCGGCAACGAACTGGGCGTCCGGCCCAACGTCGCCGATGATCTTCACCGCCTCCGCGATCGTGCGCGGTGTGCGGTAGTCGAATTTGGGAAGTCGCATCATGGATAATTACAAAATCTCCGATTCGAAATCGGTTCTAGCGCGTCCGGTTGATCGACTAAGAGCGCTACGATGTCGTTTTCATAGATATCGTCCATTGCGATCACAGTCTACTGAGGTTAGCTGAGACGAGCAAACGCGCTTTCTTTGGAGTGCGGCGGCAAGCGGAGCGCGACGCCGCTTTGGATGTCCGACAAACTTCAGTTTGTCGACGCGCTTAGATTCTCTCAACTTGAAGCGACAAACTGAAGTTTGTCGGACATTGCGCTGCAATCCAAAGCGCCGACGGGTCGGCGCACTCCAAACTATCTCGCCACGTCCTTCCGCACATACAGCAGCAGATCAACCCCGGGACGTAGGGCATAGCTGCCGTCATCCGCTTTCGAACTTACCAGCACGTAACGATCGCCGTAAGTCTCCTTCAGCTGCTCTTCCTGCGCCACCGAGCCGATGATGATTGGCTCATTCGTGGGTACGATTTGCTGGTAGTAACCGACCTTCTTGTAATCGCGAAAGTACCAGGGCAGCGGCCAGTAATCAGGCGAGACGAGCGCGATGCCCGTATCAGGTCCGGTGCCCAGGCGCTTTGAGATGCGATCGATTTCATCGACCATCGTGAGCATCTCGCGCCGCGTGTGCGCATAGACGTATGGATACTGATCGTCGTCGTAATGGACGAAGTTGATCTGATACATTTGATAGCCAAGCACAGACAGTACAATCGCAGCGGCAACATAGAAATTTACTGGGTGCTTTTGCCGTTCCGTTCGCGAATAGAGAATGTATCCCGCGTATGCCGACAGCAGCACAATCGCAATCATGACCGGCCAGTGTTGCGAAAAATCGAAATCCCACGTTAATCCGCGGATTGAACCCGCATCGCCGTACTTGAGCTTTACCAGACGTCCAAAAACCAGGAGCGCAATCGCACCCGCGGTCATTGAGAGCGGAACCCAGGGTTCACCAAATCTCCGGTAGAGATGGTCGAGTGCGTAGCCGCCTACGATGGCTAGCGGAACGATGAAGTTCAAGGCTATCCAGGGCGTCTTGTATTCCACCAACGAATAGCCGATTAGCAGTCCGAAGGCCCACTGGGCCGCGAACAAAGCAAACCGATTGTCTCCGCGCCAGACAGCAATTGCCGCTCCTATTGCTCCCAACAACAAAAGTGGAGATTCAATCTGCCTGAGCCATTCGAAGTATTGTAAGAACGGATGTGCGTGTTCATGCGTCCGGTGCCGCCAAAAGTTCAGCGTCTTCATCGCGTCGCCGACACCTTTGGGGTAGTTGGTAAAAAACGACGAATAGAACAGCACGTTGACGATGATGAAGACGGCGAAAGCTACCAGCGCAACAGTAGTCAGCGGCACGGGTCCGCCAAAGCGGTCGATCGTTTGCCGTAGACGCTCGCCCAGAGACCATTCGCTCTGCTTGCCCGCTAATCTTTCGCGGAGGCGGAAATAAATGTTCGTCGTGACCAGCGCGATCAAGAGCACCGGGCCGTTGATGATCCAGGTTTCCTTGGTCGCCACCATCAACGCCGCGGATATCGCAGCCAGAATCAGATAAGTCGCTCGCCCCGTGTCGTAGTACTTCAAAGCGGCGACGACAATTCCCAATGTGAAAAAGACGAACAGCGACTCGTGGATGAAATAGCGAGAGAGATAGACCGCGCCCGGCGAGATCGCGATCAATCCGGCCGCTGACAGCGCGCCGATGGTTCCGATTCGTTTCCGCAGAAGCAACGCCAGCCAGATCGTGCCAACTCCGAAGGCGGCCGTGACCAGGCGTATATTGAAGGTCGTCAGGCCGTAATTGTCGCCAAAGGCTTTGCCGCCGAAGAACCGGGCGATCCACGGAATGACCGCCGAGAAAAAATAAAGCGTCGGGCCGTGATAGTTCTCCGGGTTGTAGGTGTACTTGCCCTCGCGAACCAGCGTGACGAGAAAGTTTCCGTTGACGCCTTCGTCGTGGTGAAGAGGAACCAGCGAGAGATTGTAGAGGCGCAGGAAAGCGCCCACGATCAGAATCCCCAGCGCCGACAATCGCCAGGCGCGCTCAGACATTCCCGCGCTCTCGACGGGCGCGCTGGTTTCGGTCCTGGCCGGCACGTCTTTCGTGCGGGACTGCTTACGGCTTGATTTTGTAGAGGTGGTACTCACCGATGTTCACAACTTCCGGGTAACGACTGAAGAACGCTGTGTTCACAGGCATGACAGAATGTTCCTGTGGATCGATTACAACATAATCGACTCCGTATTTGCTGAGCAAGTTTATAGCATCAGGCGAGCCTGAATATATCTTCTTGATATCTGTTTCCCGCGGGCCAAAGTCGATCCCGTGCGTCCAGATATGCCCGGGATACCCCATCAGCGATCGCCGGCCAGTCAGAAAAACCGGCGTGTTGTGAATCGGCGCGTGCAGGATCGTTGCCCGCGGCGGAGTCTGCTGCTTGATCATTTCGGCGAACGTGACGCCGTCGCGGTCGAACTCCTGATACTCGCCCTGTCCGGTGATCAGGGCAAAAACATCCAGGGCCCCGGCGAATGTCAGCACCACAAACAAGCCGCCCGCCAGCACGCGATTCCACGCCTTTCCTTCCCACAGACGCGCCAGCAGTAACGCGACGATCGGCGCCGACGCAATCCACCAGTAGAAGAGCACTTTCACGTTGTCCCAAATCCACGGCGCCAACTTCACCACGTTTGGAATAATGAAACAGAGTGTGAACGGCAGGAAGTAAAACAGAAGCTTGCGAGACACAAGATAGTCTGCACGCTTCCATAGCAGCGCGGTGATTAGCAGCGGGATGAAAAGCCCGGTGTTCTTGAACCAGAACCAGAAAAAGTTTTCGTCGGCATTGTCCCAACCGAACTTCCAGCCAATAAAGGCCCGCGTGCTGACCGCGCTGCCATGTGTTGACCACAGCAACTGCGGCACGGCGATTAGCGAAGCGACCACGAAGAAAGCGAGCCACTCGCGCCAACGGGACCAGTTGATCAGAGCCAGGCAAGCTCCCACTCCCATTACCACGATGAAGCTGTGCGCGTGAACCAATGGCAACAGACCGGCGACCACGCCGGCGGCGAGCATTCGGCGAGTGGAAGGCAAGAGGAAGAAGGAAAAAGGAAAAAGGGAAGAAGCAGTTCCAGTTGACGCCGCGATATCCCGATTCGCCCTTCTGGCCGCGTTCAGTTTATTCTGCTCTTCCTTCTTGCCTTTTACCTTTTTACTTTTACCTTGTTCTGGTCCTTCATCGTCGCCGCGCGACGCTGCCCACCATTGCGTGAACACAATCGCGGCCAGCGGAATGCCCAGCAGGAATCCGCGCTGCGGCACCAGCAAACTGGTAACCGCGTTGCCCCAACGCCAACCCGCGGCGACTTCGGGAAGAATCGTATACGAATGAGGAATGTTTTTGAGCAGTTGGAACACTCCGCCATCGGTCTTATTCACGTCGCTGAATAGCATCGCCCAGCCTAACCCGCCGTTTAAGATTATCAGCACCGGCGTCAGCAGAGCGGCCGTGCGATCGCGCAGGAGTTTTTGGCCAAAGCGGTGCAGCACACCGACCAGCGCCACGCCGACGATGTAGTTTTCGATGAACAGGGAATCGCGCAAGCTTGCGCCAGCCCGCACGAACATCGCCGATATGAAATCGGTCATGAAGGGATAGGTAAATCGCGCGCCGGCAAACGTAGGGTCTTCGGGCGGAAAGTTCTGGCCAAACGCAAAGCGCGTGATCACGCTGAGGTGAAAAGGAAGATCGCCATAGTTGTTCAGGACTCCGGTATAAATGCCGTCCGGCTTTTCAAACATTGCCCGCGTGAACACCAACCACATGAGAACGGCGACCACGGCGTAGAAAAGAAAATAGATATATGCCCAGCGATCCGGCTCGGCGGTCGCGCGACTGATCGCTTTGATTGTGTTCTTGATATCAGCGTCAATTTGAGCGCGAATCTGTGAGTTCCAGAGCAGGAGCGCGGGCGTTGCCAGCAGGAGCGCTGTTCCAAATAAGGTCGCGGCCGTCAGCCCGATGAGCAATGAGACGACGAAGCCGATCAGCCCTAACAGCGCAAAGCCGATACATGCTCCGGTGCATAGACGCGAAGCGAGCGGCGCGTCCTCATCCCAGGTGTAAGTGAGAAGCGCGCCGCTCGCGACGGCGATAAGAGATAGGGCGAGAGAAATAATCATGGTGGCACAGACTTTAGTCTGTGATTAGCGCGTGGAGATCACAGACTAAAGTCTGTGCCACTAAATCGACAAACTGAAGTTTGTCGGACACCCTAGACGCTCATGATTTCATGTTCTTTGGACTTAGACAGTTCGTCAATCTTTGAGATGTAGGTGTCGGTCAGTTTTTGAACTTCATCCAGCCCGTCGCGCTCGGCATCTTCCGAAATAGATTTGTCCTTCAGCAACTTTTTCAGCTTGTCGTTCTCATCGCGGCGGATGTTGCGAATGGCAGTGCGATGATCTTCAGCGATTTCGTGAACTTGCTTAGCCAGTTGTTTGCGACGTTCTTCAGTGAGCGGCGGAATAGGAATCCGCACCAGCTTGCCGTCGTTCGATGGATTCAAGCCGAGATCGGCAGAGCGGATCGCTTTCTCAACATTGGCTACCTGTGTCTGATCCCACGGTTGCACCGTGAGCATCTGAGGTTCAGGCGCATGCACTGAAGCAACCTGGTTTAGCGGCGTCGGAGTGCCGTAATAGTCAACCATAATGCTATCGAGGAGGCTCACCGCAGCGCGACCGGTGCGTACAGTTGTCAGCTTGCGGCGGACATCGTCGATCGCGCTTTCCATGCGCGGCTTGGTTTCTTTGATGACTTCTTTTTCGCTCATGACGAACTCCGTAAGCAGCCGTGAATCCGCAAATCGCTAACCGTGAAGAGACAAAGAGTAATTCATGGTCAAGCTCGAACGCTAATCGTTCGTGGTTCAGAGTTCAACCTTTAGGTTGCCGATTAAAGCCGCAAGCCAGAGCTTGAACTCTAAACTACCCGTTCAAGGTTTTTCCAGACAGACGCGGGTCCCTATTCCAGAATCGCTTTGGACTACGCGCGCGATGTTGCCGGGCTTGCGCATGTTGAA
Source organism: Blastocatellia bacterium (assembly GCA_003168335.1). Taxonomy (GTDB): domain Bacteria; phylum Acidobacteriota; class Blastocatellia; order Pyrinomonadales; family Pyrinomonadaceae; genus UBA11740. The sequence goes on from PMSM01000007.1 coordinate 314,837, forward strand.
GACCACGATCGGCAGATTGTTGTCCATGCACATGGAGATTGCCGATGCATCCATCACTTTCAGCTGTTTCTCCAGAACTTCCTGAAAGGTAATGCAGTCGAATCGCGTGGCGGTGGCGTCCTTCATCGGATCCGCTGAGTAAACGCCGTCCACCTTGGTCGCTTTCAGAATCACTTCGGCCTTAATCTCGAGCGCGCGCAGCGCGGCCGCTGAATCGGTCGAGAAGAAAGGATTGCCGGTGCCGGCCGCGAAGATCACGATGCGCCCTTTTTCCAGGTGACGAATGGCACGACGGCGAATGAAGGGTTCGGCGAGTTGAGGAATGTGAATCGCCGAGAGCACGCGCGTCTGAATGCCGGTCTTTTCCAGCGCGTCCTGGAGCACGACGGCGTTCATCACGGTCGCCAGCATGCCGATGTAGTCGGCCGAGGAGCGGTCCATGTTGCCGGCGCTTTTCGAAAGCCCGCGGAAAATGTTACCACCGCCGACGACCACTGCGACCTGGATGCCGAGATCGTGCACCTGCTTGACCTCTTCGGCGACGGCTCGCGCGATGTCTAAATCGATGCCGAAGCTTTGCTCACCCATCAGCGCCTCGCCGGAAATCTTCAGGAGTACGCGGCGAAACGCTGGTTGATTTTGAAGTTCGGTGCTCATCTATGAATAACAGTTTCGAGTTACGAGTTTGGGTTTTCGGGTGCCTGGATTTGTTAGCGCCTGGAGTATTCCAGCTTGTCGCAGAAGCAAATAACCCGCAACTAACTTCCGGCCAGTTTCGCGACCTCGTCGCCGAAATCGTCTCCGCGCTTTGCCAGACCTTCGCCCATCTTGTAGCGCGCGAATCTTCTAATCGTAATCGTCTCTCCGGTCTGGGCAATCCTGTCGGTGACTAACTCACCGACTGTCTTGGCCGGATCTTTGATGAATGGCTGGTCCAGCAAAACAAACTCTTCATAGAACTTGTTCAGCCGGCCCTCGACGATTTTGTCGATCACCTGGTCTGGCTTGTTCGCGTTTTTGGGATCGTTTTTGGCTTGGGCCCGCGCGATCTCGCGCTCCTTGTCCAACGTTTCCGTGGTGACTTCTTCACGCGAGACGTGACGCGGTTCGGCAGCGGCGATGTGCATGGCAATGTCTTTCACCAACTGCTGAAACTCTGCGCTGCGGGCCGCGAAATCGGTCTCACAGTTTACTTCGACCAGCACGCCCACCTTGCCGCCCATGTGAATATAGGATCCAACCACTCCTTCGGCTGCCACGCGGCCTTCTTTCTTTTTAGCCGAGGCCAGACCGCGTTCGCGCAGGATTTCAATCGCTCGCGCTTCGTTGCCCTGGGCTTCGGTGATGGCTTTCTTGCAATCCATCATTCCGGCGCCCGTTTTTTCGCGCAGCGCTTTAATCGCGGCTGCGTTTATTTCTGCCATGATTCCTTAATTCTCCTGGTTAGTAGCGTAGACCTTCGGTCTGTGACGTTTTGAATTACCAAGAACACAGACTGAAGTCTATGCTACATCATTAAAACGCGCAGCCCGGCGGAATTCCGCTTTTGAGGCTGCGCTCGCCGATGAACTTGATATTGCCCTTAAATTCTAAGTTGCGGCGACGACCTCCGCACTCTCGTTTTCGGGTTCGTCTTGCCGCAGAAGTTCGCCGGGTTGAGCACTGATTTGTCCATTGCTGGCTACTGCCGGAGGCACGGATTCTGCTATGAGCTCGGGCTCGGGCTGGGTACTCTCAACTGCGACCGGCGTGGGCGCGGCGCCTTCGTTTTCGCTGGATGTTGCTACCGGTTCAGCCGCCGGTTCCGTTGCCGTAGCCGGCTCTTCAGCGGTAGCCCCGCCCTCGGTCAGCATTTGCTGCCCTTCGAGTACGGCGTCGGCGATGCGCGACGCGAACAGGCGGACGGCGCGCAGGGCGTCGTCGTTACCCGGAATCACGTAATCGATTCCTTCCGGCGAGCAGTTCGTATCGACGACGGCGATAACCGGAATGCCGAGTTTGTTTGCTTCGGCGACCGCGATCTCTTCTTTGCGCACGTCGATAACGAAGACTGCATCGGGCAGGCGATTCATCGCCTTGATGCCCGAGAGCACTTTTTCCAGGCTTTGTCGTTCGCGATCCAGTTTGATTCGTTCTTTCTTGGTCAGCTTCTCATAGCGGCCATCAGTCTGCATCACATCAAGATCCTTGAGGCGCTTGATCGACTTTTGCACCGTCTGAAAATTCGTTAGCAGACCGCCCAGCCAGCGCTGGTTTACGTAATATTGTCCCGAGCGCTCAGCTTCTTCGCGCACTGCATCCTGTGCCTGACGTTTCGTGCCTACAAAGAGCACGGTCTTGCCGCGATCTTCGGCGACCATGTTAGTAATGTACTGCAGGGCCTCGCGGAACATCTTCTGCGTCTTTTGCAGATCAATAATGTAAATGCCGTTGCGTTCCCCGAAAATATATTCTTTCATTTTCGGGTTCCAACGACGCACCTGGTGGCCAAAGTGAACGCCAGCCTCCAGCAACTCTTTCATCGTAACCGTAACCAAAAAGCTTTCTCCTTTGTGTCAATCGGTTTGTGTAGTCGCCGCGACCCCAGTCCCGCGTTGGGGACAACCAATCAAAAATCGCGGCAATGGATTCTTGTAATTTCGGATTCCGAATTCCGAATTTGCATCATCTCTTTGAGAACTGGAAGCGCTTGCGCGCGCCCTTCTGTCCGTATTTCTTGCGTTCCTTAATGCGCGGATCGCGAGTAACCAACCCCGCCTGTTTCAAAGCCGGCCGCAGGTCGGCGTTGTATTCGATTAGGGCGCGGGTGATGCCGTGGCGAATCGCACCGGCCTGGCCCGACGGGCCGCCGCCGGCCACATTGACCAGTACGTCAAATTTGCTACCCGTCTCTGTCAGGTTAAAAGGCTGGCGAATAATCATGCGGTGTGTTTCGTTCGGAAAGTACGTTTCAATCGCCTTTCGATTGACCTGAAAGTTGCCTCCGCCCGGTCGCAAATAGACTCGAGCAGTCGAAGTCTTTCGCCGCCCAGTTCCGTAGTATTGAATTTCTGCCACTTCTTAATCCTTCTTGTTTTCGGTTTTCTACTTTTGATTTTTGCGTGAAGGGAGTTCGAGGAGTTGTGGTAGCTGCGCCGCATGAGGGTGCTCAGCGTCAGCATAGACTTTTAACTTCTTGGACATTGCCTTCCCGAGTTTTGTCTTGGGCAGCATTCCTTTCACGGCGAACTCAATCACTCGCTCGGGATGCTTTGCAAACATTTCAGTCACGGTCGTCTGTCGCAGGCCGCCGGGATAGAGGGTATGCCGGCTATAAACCTTGCCGGTGGCTTTTGAGCCGGTGAACATTGCCTTGCGAGCGTTGACTACGATCACATGGTCACCCATGTCGAGAAACGGCGTCCATTTCGGATTCCGTTTGCCGGTTAGAATAGCGGCTACTTCAGAGGCCAGGTGTCCGACCGTTTTGCCGGCCGCGTCCACGACGTACCACTTCCGGCCCTGGGCCAGAGCCTGGCCGCTGGGAAAGTATGTTGACATAGATAAGTCCTTCTATCTTAAGCGCCTAAAACGCGAACGGTTAGAATAGGAAACGGGCAAAGCGTTGTCAAGTTACGCACCGTCAGTTTGTGACGCTAACGCATTCTCATCAACCGATCCTGATTTGGCCCGGTGTTTGGCCGTCTTCAAGTGAAGATAGCTCGTCTTCAGGGCAGCTCGGAAAACTGTTTGATGATTCAGCCAGCGCGGCGGCCGCTTACTTCACTTTGAATTTCCTTGCTGCTAGTATTGGCCAGCCGCAAGTCAGCCGGCGTAGCTCAGTTGGTAGAGCAACTGATTTGTAATCAGTAGGTCGGGGGTTCAAGTCCCTTCGCCGGCTCCAAAAACCTACATCTGGGTCAGACCGAACGAGAAGATCGGCGTCACATGAACGGGCGCAGCGTCCTTTCCCCTCGCGCACTTGCAAAAGCGTACGAACCTCAGTTAAAGTGACGAGTTTGCGGCTAGGGCCGGAGTGCGCGCTTAGGGAACGCAGGTTGTGTCATTTCTCACCGGTTCTATTCGCATGCTTACTTGGCGGCGGAATTAGGCAGGGGTGGTCGAGTGGTTAATGGCACCGGGCTGTAAACCCGGCGGGCTCACGCCCTACGTAGGTTCGAATCCTACCCCCTGCACCACGGCTGAGATTTTGGAAATCTCAGGAGTGAGCGGGTGTAGCTCAGTTGGTAGAGCATCAGCCTTCCAAGCTGAGGGTCGCGAGTTCGAATCTCGTCGCCCGCTCCAAGTTCGACTCGCGATTGATCGTTGACTCGCGCCCGCGTAGCTCAGGGGTAGAGCGCCTCCTTGGTAAGGAGGAGGTCATGAGTTCAAATCTCATCGCGGGCTCCATAGAAGAAGTTTTCGTTTAGAGACTGGCAGAGACCAGCGGCAGTGTGAGGAAGAGACAAAGATGAGCAAAGAGAAATTTGATCGAAGTAAGCCGCACGTGAACATCGGGACGATCGGGCACGTGGATCACGGGAAGACGACGTTGACGGCGGCGATCACGAAAGTGTTGGCGAAGACGAACCCGAAGGTGCATTTTGTGGCTTTCGATCAGATCGACAAGGCGCCGGAAGAGAAGGCGCGCGGGATCACGATCGCGACGGCGCACGTGGAGTACGAGACCAAGGCCCGGCACTATGCGCACGTGGACTGTCCTGGCCACGCGGATTATGTGAAGAACATGATCACGGGGGCGGCGCAGATGGACGGAGCGATTCTGGTAGTGGCGGCTA
>PMSM01000008.1 GCA_003168335.1 Blastocatellia bacterium
AACTGGCCGCGCTGGGAACCAGAGTCGCCGTGCTGTGCACCGGCTGCTGCGTGATACTGAAAGTCAGCGCAAAGTTTTGCGAATAAGTACCCGTAAGCGTAATCACGACCGGCGTGTCTTCGTTGGTCGCAGGCGCGGGCGAGGGTGGCACCGCGAGCGGTAAGCACCCGCCGCCCGTCTGCGTCTCGTAAGCGCCGATGTCCGCACCGTCACCACCTGCGGCATTGGGATAGACACTGTCGGCCAGGTCAAACGGACGAGTGCCGCCGCGCTGGTCTGTCGTCAAGGTGAAGGCCTTGCCTTTATCTATCGCCGGACTCGTACATTGCAGTGCATGCGTCTTTGTTGGCCCGCCATTGTCCAGGAGTGCAAACAGCAGCGGATCCTGACCTGTGATGTTCGTGCCGGCATTGAGCGTCTCAGTGATCGTAGCGCCCGACGTGCTTTGGATCAGGTTGAAACCATCCGATTGAACTGGGCCGTTGATATCTGGTCCCGTGGTGGCCGTGTTGCCTCCGCCAATGATGGTGTTCTTGATAGTGACAGTGCCGCTGGAGATGGAGATGCCGCCGCCCGCGCCAGAGCTCACGGAATTCGCAGTTACGGTCACGCTGGACAGCGTCGTCGTACCCGAACCGTTGAGGATCCCTCCTCCGCCGCTCGTGGTGCCCGTCTGATTGCCGCTGATCGTGCTGTTGTTAATGGTCAGCGTACCGTCGTTCCTTAGGCCACCGCCAAAAGTGCTGGCACCGCCTTGATTGCCGCTGATTGTGCTGTTGTTAATGGTCAGCGTGCCGCTGGTGTAGATGCCGCCGCCGGAACCGCTCCCAATCTGATTTGCGCTGATGGTGCTGTCGTTGAGAGTCAGCGTCCCATTGTTGTTGATGCCGCCTCCGATACTACTGTTGGGCAAGATGCCCTTGGTTATCGTCAAGCCTGCAATCGTCACGACCGGAACCGGCGGGCCGTTGGTAATATTAAAGATGCGGAAGTTTGTACCGGCGCCACTGTTGCGCTCAACCGTCAACACATTCGCACCCGGTCCCTGGATCGTCATGTCCGTCGTAATGTTGGGCAGCGCATTCAATAGACTGATCACATAGGGTCCGGGCGCTGCGAACACAACCGAATTAAATGTGATCGTCTCTGCTCCCGCATCGGCATTGGCAGCATTGATCGCCTCGCGTAGCGTACAACCATTACCCGTCCCGACCGGCGCGCACGGGCCATCGTCAGTGTCCAAAAGCGAGTTGACCTCGAACGTAGTGAAGTCGTCCTTGTTGAAAGTCACCGTCGCAGTGTTGGTCGGATTCACCGACGTGTTGCCATTGCCCGCCGCGTCCGTGGCCGCCGCAGCCGGGATAGTGATGGTCGCTGCTCCGCTGCTGGTCATGCCTTCGACCGCCACGTTGTAAGTTGTTCCCGATCCGCTCACGTTGGCAACGGTCGCGCCTGCGGTTCCCGAGAGGTTCACGTCCGCGGGTATGAATCCCGTGACGGATTCGCTGAAGACAACCTTAAAGTTAATCACCGTGCTGGCGGTCGGCCCCGTGACCGGGTTTGCCTGACCGACGTCCACACTGACCGTCACAGTCGGCGCGGTCGTATCCAGTACCCACGTCTCAGTTGCATCTGACAGCAGCGGGTTGTTCGCGGCATCCTTGATGTTTGAGCCTGAAGCCGTCAGCTTCAAGACGTAAGTGCCTTCTGCGCCGGTAAGCCCGCTCAAGTTGCCAAGCGTCCACGTGATGTTGTCACCACTCGTCAGCGTCTGCGCGCCGGTCAGCAGGTTGGCGCCACCATTAAGCTTCAAGGTCAAGTCAGCGAGATCGAAACCAGTGACCGCTTTATTGAAGACAATTTGAATCGAGCTGACACTCGTGTTGCGCGGATCGGGCGAGACAGCAGTGATGCTGACCGTGGGACCAGAGGTGTCGAAAGTCCGGTTAAGTTGCGCCGCCGCCGTGTTCAGGTTGCCGGCCGTATCAGTCGCCACGCCCGCGGCGATATCGACGGAGACGGGACCCTGGCCGGCGGGTGTCACATCAAAACTGTAGTTGGCGCCGCTGCCTAAGAAGCTGGCGCCTACGACTGCGCCGTTACCCACAGTGATGTCCGAACTCGTGAAGCCCGAGACGGGCTCGTTGAAGGTAACGGTGAATGGGATCGGCGAAGTGCTCGTCGGATTGGACGCCGGTGAGCCGATCAAGACAGTCGGCGGGGCTGAGTCGAAAGTTCTGGTCACTTGCGTCGCCACCGTGTTCAGGTTGCCGGCCGTATCAGTCGCCACGCCCGTGGCGATATCGACGGACACGAGCCCCTGGCCGGCTGGGGTCACGTCAAAGCTATAGCTGGCGCCGCTGCCTGAGAAGTTGCTTTTTACGCCGTTACCCACGGTGATGCTCGAGATCGTAAAGCCTGAGACGGACTCGCTGAAGAGAACTGTGAATGGGATCGGCGAAGTGTTCGTCGGATTGGGCGCCGTCGAACTGATCGCGACTGTCGGCAACGTCGTGTCTATCGTGACGGGCAAACCGCTTGACTCCGGGCTTAGGGAACCGCCGCTGGGCGTCTGACGCGCCGTGTAAGTATGCGGGATGTTTGGCGTCGCTCCCGGATCCTGCAGTTGAATGCTGGTGCCGGCTGCGGTCCCGCTTTGGATCGAGACGCTGTCGCGCAGCAACTCGACGAAAGCACCATTCAGTACGCCTGTGATGGTAAAAGTTGGAGTCGTATCGTTGGTGATGTTGTCAGTGTTGCTCGTGCCTGAGTCGCTCGCGGCGATGAGGTCGGGCACATCGGGTGTGGTCTGTATCGTGACAGACAGGGCTGCCGACTGCGGGCTTGCTGAGCCGCCGCTGGGCGTCTGACGCGCAGTATAGAAATAGTTGCCGGCATTTACGCCTGGATCAGTAAGTGAAATGCTAGTGCCGGAGGCTGTCCCGCTAACAACCACGACTGCACCGGTGCTCGGGTTGGTGTCGCGCAGCAACTCGACGAAAGCACCATTCAGTACGCCTGTGATGGTAAAAGTTGGAGTCGTATCGTTGGTGATGTTGTCAGTGTTGCTCGTGCCAGTGTCACTCGCCGCATCCAGGTCGGGTGCGTCGGGGGTAGTGTCTATCGTGACGCTGGTGGCATTAGACACGGGGCTTGTGTCACTGCCGAGCGACTGTTGAGCAGTATAAGAATAGACCGTGCCGGTTGTCAGCGGCCCTGGATCGGTCAGTTGAATGGTGTTGCCGGAGGCAACGCCACTGGCAACTGGAGTTGGATTGGCGTCGCGGAACAGTTGGACCGTTGCGCCAAGTGTGACGCCTGAGATGTTGAAGACCAGATTGGTTGTATGGTTGGTGCTGTAGGGGGCGCCGACCGGTGCTGAATCGCTCGCCGGATCGAGGGTCGGCGCACCGGGCTGTGTAGCTGCCGCTTGCCGCTCGAAGGCGCCGATTTCAGATAGGTTAACCGGACGCGGGAAGCCGCGTTGGTCGGTCGTCAAGCCGAAGGCGTTGCCAGTCTCCAGAGCCGGACTGGAGTTCTTCAGCGCGTGCGTCTTCGTCGGTCCGCCATTGTCGGCAAGCACGTCGAGCAACGGATCCTGACCCGTGATGTTAGTGCCGGGATTGAGCGTCTCGATGATCGTAGCGCCTGAGGTGCTTTGGATCAGGTTGAACCCGTCCGAGTTTACCGTCCCGAAAATGTCACTGGCCGTAGCAGCCACGCCTGGGATCGTGTGGTCGGACGTCCCAGGATCGAGCCCTGAAGCATCGCCGCCCGTGGCAATGTTCATCGTCCCGTCATTCGCGGCGGCTGTCTTGACGGTCAAGATGATCTTGTTGTTCGCGCCCGTGACATCGAAGAATCCTCCGACGTCCAGATCGTTAGTCAATTCCGTTCGCATCGATGCGGCCGCCTGATCAGCAGTAAAGCCGCTAGTAACCGGCGCATTCACAGTCTTCGTGCCGCCCGGCAAGCCGGCCGCGGTGACCACGACCGTCGCGTTTCCGGTGGTGCTAACCGTGCCGACTACCGTCCCCGTTTCAACCTGCAGGACGTTCGTTCCTTTGAAGTTCCCGGCGACGATCGTGTTCCGCAGCGTAATGCTGTTAGAACTGGTTTGATTAAGACCGCCACCATCGCCAAATCCATCATTGTCTGCGTCAGCTCGGTTGCCGGTGATCGTGACGCTCGTCAAAACGGCTGTGGTCGATCCGCAATTGAGCAAGCCACCGCCAAACCCATCAGAACTGTTACCGCTGATCGTGCTGTTGTCGATAGTCAGCGTGCCGCCTTCGCTGTCGAGGCCACCGCCTTCGGAGCCGAAACCGGTCACGCTATTGCCGTTGAAGGTGCTGCCACTGATCGTCAGTGCGGTCGTCCCTGAAGTGCCACTGCTGTACACGCCGCCGCCCGCCGCACCACCAGAAAAGCCCGAAGGGCCCGGAGTAGGATTGGCGCCACCCGCGCCAGCCGCTGCCGTATTCGATGCGATAGTCGATTTCGTAATCGTCAACGCGCCGGTGGTTAATACCCCAATGTTGTAAACCCCGCCGCCTCGGGCAGATCCTCCCGACCCTGGAGTCGCGTTCGAATCGCCACCCTTGCCGCCAGTCGCCGTGTTCCCGCTGATGGTTGAGTTCGTCAGCGTCAAGGCGCCGGTATTGAAGATGCCGCCGCCATTCGCGTCGCCACCGCCGCCGCCATTGTCACCTGCGCCTGTACCTGCACCACCAACGCCCCCGACGACGTGATTACCGCTAACGATCACGTTCAGCAAAGTGAGCGTGCCACTGTCATTCAGGATGCCGCCGCCCGTCACTGAGTCGCCAGGCAAGCCGGTTGGAGACCCAGCAGGCCCCGCATTTCCAACCAGGTTTCCATTGCTGATCGTCATGCCGGAGATCGTGACGATAAATGGTGGATTAGGACTATTAGAAGCAATCTCGAACACCCGGAAGTTACTCGCCGCGGCGACGGCTCTCTTAACCGTTAGCACGCTGGCGCCGGGACCTGTGATCGTCACATTCTTATTGACGAGCAGCTCGCCGTTCGCATCGATTAGTTCAATCGTGTGCGACCCTGGCCCGGCGAACACCACCGGATCAAACGTGATCGTACCGCCGGCGCACACGCCAGTAGTTATGGCATCGCGCAAGCTGCCTGGACCGCTGTCATTGGTGTTCAGGACAACCACCGAAGCCGAGCATGACTGAACGGCCTGCAACACAATGTTCGACGCGGGGCTTGCATTAAAGGTTCCGTCGCCGTTGTATACGGCCGTGATGCTGTGCGGTGAACCGGTGGTGTTCGGATAGGTAAACTTACATGTCGCCACACCGCCGCTAAGCGTCTGCCCGCCCACGTTCTCGCAAACAATCGGGTTCACGCCATCGTTGAAAGTGACCGTACCAGTTGGCGGGCCGGTAACCGACGTTAAGGAACTGACTGTCGCGGTGTACGTCACCTGTACGGTCGGCGCAGACGGGTTCGATGAAGAGACCAGCGCTGTCGTGGTGTTCGACTTATTCACCACCTGCGGATCAGTGTTCAGCGTACCCGTGCTCGTAGTGAAGTTGGTATCACCAGGATAGACGGCAGTGATCGAGTGCGGGCCTGCGATGAGCGTAGAGATTTGACAGGTGGCCACGCCGCTGCCATTGAGCGACTGGCCGCCAACGTTCGAGCAAGTGATCGGATTCACACCGTCCTTGAAAGTGACCGTCCCAGTTGGCGGCCCGGCAAACCCACTCGTCGAAGTGACCGTGGCCGTGAAGGTCACGTTCTGAGTTACCAGAGACGGGTTCAGCGAAGACGTAACCGCGGTCGTAGTACCCGACGCATTGACGGCCCCTTGCGACAAAGTATTCGACGTGCTCGGGTTAAAGTTCCCGTCACCGCTGTAGACCGCCGTGACACTGTGCGCTCCGGAGCCAAACGTCGTCACGCATTGCGCCTGGGCTGAACTCAAAGCCACATTGCTGCAACCTGAGATCGGGTTCACGCCGTCCTTGAAGGTAACTGTGCCGGTAACCGCAGTCGGATTCCCGGCCGGATTCGAGGCGACGGCCGCCGTGAACGTCACTGATTGCCCGGCGTTCCAGTTCCCGGCGGTCGGCACGGCGCTCAGCGTCGTCGTCGTGTGGAACAGGTCAACCGGCGTTACGGTCGCATCGTTTGCCGCGACCGTGTTGGGATCGTCAGTCACGATCGGATTGCCGGAGAAGGCGCCCGAGAGCGTGCCTTGCTGCGAGACCTGCGGTGTCGCGGGCGGAACTCCGGACAGGTTGGGCGGATTGTTCAGCGTCACGCTGAAGGTGATCGTGATCGTCTTGCCGTTGGGCATGCTGAAGCCCGAACCCGTTCCGTTGATCGGGAAGGTACCCGGCGGCGGCGACATCAACATCATCGGCGCGACGGCTGCCTTGCTTGCTCTGACCTCTGATCTCTGGCCTCTGACCTCCGTCTTTCGGCTGCGCGCGTGATTCAGCTTGATCTCGCTGCGATGCGTAACGCTGGCGGTCGGGGCAGTAGCCCGCGCGTAAGCAAGGGCTTTTCTGTTTCTTCCGCTGAGGTCAACGCCCTCCCTGACGGTCGGGCTACTACCCCGATCGTTCACGCCGAAGGCGTGAGATTCAATAGCCGGTGGCAACGCCGCCGGAAGGCGATCGACAAATGCCTCCCGAACCTGAAGCGGTCGAATCAATTCGACCCTTACCGGGTCGGAAATATTATTTTGCGCAGCGATCCGTGGGCGTTGCCCGCGGCTATTAAATCCATCCCCTGCGGGGATGAGATCCGGCGGCAGCGATAGGAAATGCGCCGCCACGTTCTGACTCGGAGTCGCGTTGGCAGCCTGACCCTGTGCAGGTAAGCGGCGCTCGCCCACAGTCAGGTAGCCATACATGAGATTGTCTCGATCCTTCTCGGCGTACGTGTCATCAAGTCCCAGCTTGTGACCCATCTCATGCATGATCGCGGTGAGCAGATCCACATGACCCGCCGGCGCGCTCATCGGATCAGTGTAGCGGCGCGTGCCTGACGCATTACCAAACTCCGAATCATCCTGCGGCGTGGAATCGATGAACCAACCTCTATCCTGAGCAGCGCGGTCAACGAGGATGTGATTGCCATCGGCCTCCCCGAGATATGAACCTTCCAGGTTAGCCACATCGAACTTGAGGTCGCCCAAAGTGGCAATCTGTTGGGCCGTCAAACCCGTGGCCGACCAGCGCTGAATTGCGGCAGCGACAATCTCGTTGAGTCCCGGCTGAGTGATCGAGTTGCTGATGATTCCTTTTGGTCCGCCGGAAATTGAAGCCGGGCCTGACTTGAAGACCGGCGATTCAAATGAGGAAGACAAGAATGCTGAAATCAACGAGGGCGAATTTAACGCCGCCATGATTCCACCCTGAGCCAGCAGCAGCGGGCACGACGGTCCGCTTACAGAACCCGCTGCGGGTGCAGTCGCAATTTGCGACGCTGAACCGATGGCATAGCCGGCGGGCGCGGTGGATCCCGAATTCTGCTGTGCCAGGAAGGTGGCAACGTCGCCTACGTTTCCAGCCCCTCCACCGTCGTAGTCGTTCGCTGGGTTGTAGTTCGTCAGGCAGAATGTCGTTGTGGTGAACCGCTCGCGGACGCGGATCAAGCTGTGATTGCCCGGTGTGTTCCAGGAGCCAGAACAAATATTGCTGTCAATCTGCGCCTTGACCGTCGTAGTGTCGCCCGCCACGCTGCCCGACTGCACGAAGATGGCCGTGTTCTGGCTGCCCGAGCCCGCTCCTATAAAGGGATCCCGCACGGTGTTCCCGGTGATGGTTGTCTTGATGACGGTACTGTCGCTGCCGCCGCCGCTCTGGACATCGATGCCGGCGCCATTGACTTCATTCACCTCGTTATTGGTGATGGTTGCAGTGTAGGTGCCGGACGAGTTGAACGCGTCGGCGGTAATACCGTTGCAGGCACTCACGTCGCAGCCCGACCTGGCTACTGTGTTCGTGCCGATCTTGTTGCCGCTGATCGTGCCGGTCCAGGTTCCGGCGCCGGCTTTGCGGGCGCTGATGACGTTCGTCGCGAAGCCCAGCGGTATGGCAGCGGCCGTGTTGTTGAAGGTGTTGTTGACAATCGAATAGGTGAAGCCGGTGCTGTTGGTGCCGACGATGACGACGCCCAGACCGGTGTTCGTCACGGTGTTGCCGTTACCCGCGCCAGCCTGACCGAACGTCAGGTCCATTGTGCCGTTGCCCGCGGAGTCGGCGTGCAACCCATGCGAGTAGACGCGGTCGATCGTGACTCCCTTAATGACCGCGGTGATCTTGGCGGAGTTCGTATTGGCTGTGGCCAGGAAAATGCCGGAGTTGGCCGTAGTATTGTTCGGGCTCGGCGCCGACCCGCTGGCCTGTGGGTAGTTGGTATTGCCGAAGAAGCCACCGGTGGCCGTGTTGTTACCCGTAATGTTGAGCGTCGGCGTGCCGGTGCCATTTTGCATGCGGAACGCGTTCGCGGCGTTGTCCTTGAAAATGCCGCGGGTGACTGTGATCGTCCCGGTTGAGTTAACGAGCTGTACGCCGTCTTCATTAATCGCATCGCCGTTTAACGAGGCCGTCACGTCCGTCAACGTTAGACCATTCACCGCATTGCCGTTGATGCCTACCTGCTTGGAGCTATTGGCCGTGACAGTGTCCAGGACCACCGTCGACGTCGATTGCAGATGGATGTTGCTCTGGCAGTCTGCATTAGCGTTGCTGCCTACTCCGATGATCACGTTCGACAAATCCGCACAACCGGCGTCCGGACTCGGAGACCCCAAGCCATTGCCGTTGATGTTCATGTACTTCAGCGTGATGTTGTTCGAAGAAATGAACTCGGCGCCGCGAACGGTGCAGTTCTGTATGCTGCCGCCGGTACCCGCAGAGCCTGTTCCCAGAACGGTAAAACTCCCGGTGGCGAGGTTGGTTACCGAGATGCCTTTGGCCCCCCCGTTCACGTTAACGCTGATTAACGAAAACACACCTCCGGCGTTGTTCAGGCTCACGCCCATGGCGTTCGATCCGCTTGTGCCGGTGGTGGCGACCGTAACGTCGCTCTGCGTTGCCGACACGCCCACCTGCATGCCGGTCATGGCCACTCCGTTCGTCGCCGTCAAACCCTGAGTACCTGCCGGTGGTGCGATGGCCACACCTTGAACGCGCGTGTTGCTGGCGTTCATCTGGACCCGACCCTGGATCGTCGGTTTCGTTCCATTGACGACTGGCCGGGCGATGGTGTTCGCGGGCGGCGAGATACCCATCAACGTGTCAAAGTTACTGGTGTTGCCGCTATTAGTAGCGCCCTGTCCGATGAGCCATTGCGACGTAGTAAGGGTCACCCCCACGCCGGACGTCGTCGTTCCTGTAAAGACAAAGATTCGCTGGCCGGTGTTGAGGCCCATCGCCGTGTTCGCTGAAGCTAGGAGTTGGAACGGATTACTCAGAGTGCCGGTATGGGTGGTGTCTGGCCCGGCGCCAGGATTCACAAACCAGATCACGGTGCCGCTGACGGTGACATGAACGGTTACCGGCGCGCTGATGGCCACCCCCGGACAACCCGTGTCGCTCACTGTATAGGTGAAGGTCACATCACCAGTAACACCGGGCGGCGGATCAAAGTCAAAAGTGCCGGTACTCAGGTTCACGTTCGAGATGATGCCGCCCGCTGGGCTTGTTGCGCTGATGCTGCCGCTCGTGACCGTAAAGGTAGTTGAGCTGCATCCATTCACTCCATTGTCGGCATTGTCATTCACATTGCCGAGCAGACCAGTAAGTCCTGTCACCTTCATGTTCGCAAAGGCACTGTAAGCCGCGGGCGCAACTACCACCGGCGGATCATTCACTGCGTTAACTGTGATGATGAAAGTCGCATCGGCAGAGTTATCGACGCCGCCGTTCGCCGTGCCCCCGGTGTCGTGCGCGTGATAGGTGATCGTCGCGGTGCCGTTCTGGTTCGCGGCCGAGGTGTATGTGAGCGTGGCATTTGTCCCGCTGACGTTGAGCGCCGGCGCGGACGAGAAGAGACTTGGATTCGTGTTGCCGGTGATGACGAAACTTACCGTTTGACCCGATTCGTTGGCCGGCCCCGGGCTGATGCTGGTACGAAAGTTCGCCACCGACTGGGCTCCGGCATCTTCGTTTACTGCTACCGGATTGCCGCTCCCGCTAAAAGTCGGCGGATCGTTGACAGCGTTGACTGTGATCGAGACCGCGCCAGTCTGATTGGAGTCTGCCGTTCCGTCGTTGACCTTGAAGGTGAAACTGTCGGCACCATTGAAGTTTAAGTTCGGCGTGTAGGTCACATTGGCGGAGCATACACCGGATAAGCAACTGACCGAGCCGATGCTTCCCAGCGAGCCGTTCGTCGGCGGGGCGACTATGCTGAACGTCAGAGCACTGCCGTCGGGGTCCTGCCCTTGCAGCGTGATAACGGGAGGAACGGCTGGGTCCTCGTTCGTCGTAACGGCGACTGTGCCGTTGAGGCCATTCTGGTCAAAAGCAACTGGAGTGCTGTTTAGTGAACCCGGAACGATCGTCGTATGCGAGTCTAAGGGAACGTTGAAGTTGAGTCCGGTGGCCGGCGCTCCGCTGGTGTTGCTCAGTTGAACGGTGTAGTCGACCCTCTCAGTTGTCCCCGCAACTCCCGTCGTCGGATCGAGCTTGGCATCGGCGTCTTTGTCCACGAGCAGGCCGGTCATCGTGGCCGTCACTGCGGCGGGCGGTGGAGGCGTGGGCGCCAGCGGTTCGGGAGCTGGTTGCGGTTGCGGACCCGGCAACGCCGAAGCCGGCATCGCACTTGGCGGATTAACGAATAGTTCTGCTGCGGCTGACTTAGCCGGGTCGCGCTTCTTCCCGTCCTTATTCTTTACCGTCGATGCTTTGGCGATCGAAGGCGCCGCCACGGCGGCGATAGGTGTGATCAGAATCGTGAAAGAGAGTAAGCAGGCAACAAAAACTCTCAGGATTCCGGGCGAGGGATGGAGGAATTGCGTCACGACTATTGGTACCTCGAGTGCAGACTTCAGTTATCAGCAGCGAATGGTAATTCTACTTTGAATCAATCGGCCCAGCAGGAAAGATGACTAAGAGTCAAAATACCAGTTTTACGAACGACTAGAGTAGTACACGTTCGAAAACCCGTCAACGCAAATGTTCTGAGGTCAGGACCATCCGTGGGAGCGGTACAGTCACTTCCCTTGCTCAGTCAAATAACCCTCGATAAGAGTCTGTCGGCGCTGTTCAGCGGTTTCGTTGGCGTTCGAAGCTGGAATGGATGATGGGCGCACCAACGCGATGACATGGATTGTCGGCATCCCGCCACACCGTAAGCCTTTCATTGTTTCGCCGTTAAGCTCGCACGTGGGGCTTACTGTGTGCGTGGCTGGCTCCATTTCGCAAGTTCCAGTTTGCCGATGGCTGCGGTGTGCACTTCATCCGGGCCATCGGCTAGTCGCAGCGTGCGCACATTGGCCCAGGCATCGGCAAGAAACGTGTCTTGCGAAACGCCGGCGGCGCCATGGGCTTGAATCGCTCGATCAAGCACTCGCAACGTAACGTTTGGCGCGACCACTTTGATCATCGCGATTTCTGCTTGCGCGGCTTTGTTTCCCACAGTATCCATCATGTAAGCAGCTTTCAGCGTTAGCAGGCGAGCTTGTTCAATCTCCATCCGCGACGTCGCAATGTCAGCCCGAATAGTGCCCTGCTCGGCGAGCGGCTTGCCAAAAGCCACGCGCGATAGCACGCGTTTGCACATTGTTTCCAGAGCTCGCTCAGCCACGCCGATGCAACGCATGCAGTGATGAATGCGTCCCGGTCCCAGCCGCCCCTGGGCGATCTCGAATCCCCTTCCCTCGCCCAGCAGGATATTCGAGATCGGGACCCGCACATTTTCAAACGTGATCTCGGCATGGCCGTGTGGCGCGTGATCATAGCCGAACACGGTCAGCATCCGTTCCAACTTAACTCCCGGCGCGTCCATCGGCACCAGGATCATCGATTGCTGTTCATGACGCCGGGCTTCGGGATTTGTCTTGCCCATGAAAATGATGATCTGACAGCGCGGATCGCCCGCCCCCGATGCCCACCACTTCCGGCCGTTGATGACGTACTCGTTGCCATCCCGAACGATACTCGCTTCGATGTTCGTGGCGTCCGACGAGGCGACCGCAGGTTCGGTCATGGCGAAGCACGAGCGAATTTCACCAGCGAGCAGAGGCTGCAACCAACGCACTTTCTGTTCGGGGGTGCCGTAACGAGCCAGCACTTCCATGTTTCCGGTGTCCGGCGCGGAGCAGTTGAATACTTCGGGCGCTAGTGGGCTGTGGCCCATGATTTCGCACAACGGCGCATACTCGAAATTGGTTAGCCCCGCGCCGCGCTCGTCATCAGGCAGGAACAGATTCCACAAACCTTCCGCGCGCGCCTTCGGTTTCAGCTCTTCAACTATCCGCGGCGCTGACCATCGTTGCTGTTCAACCTCGTCCCCTGCAACATTGTATCGCTGCTCATTCGGATAGATATGCGCCTCCATGAAAGCCGTCAGGCGCTGCTGGAAATCTTTTGCTTTATCTGAGAATTCAAAGTGCAAGTTTTCTCCTTTATAGGTAGTGTCTCAATTCCTTTTGCGCCTTCCGATACTCTTTGCGCCTTGGCGAGAAATGTACTTTTCGCTAATGTCTGCTGAAATTCGAAGCGCGCGCACTTACAACTCTCCGGTGCATAAAACGTTTCGATATCTCAGTTCACAACTTCCCGTGATATTTCACGCGAAGGCGCTAAGGCATATTTTTCGGCCTGTTGCCAGGTAAGGCCCGAAGGCCCGACATTTAATAGCCACGCCCGTAAGGGCGTGGTTGCGATTGTCTCTATGAATCTTGAGGCCCAAAGGGCCGGCACTCTTGCCCCTCCGATGTTCATCGCTCATCGCTTTGTGCCGCACCTTCGGCGCTCCGTCTTGTTAGAGCTCTGATCCACGCCCTTACGGGCGTGGCTATTGAATGTCGGCCCTTCGGGCCTGCGATTTCAGGGAATCGACACAAAGAGTTTCTTTTCGGGCGACTCCCTTTGCAACCAACGATCCTTGATCACGAGCTCCTTAAGTCGCAAAGAAAATCAAACTAGGACAATACCCTTTTCTACCTTCAAGACCTCTCAACCAGCGCCGTGCCAATGCGCGCCAGCCACGTTACACGCTCGTCGAGCGTCGCGAAGCGTGGGTCGTCCGTCTGGCCGCGATGGTAACGGAAAAAGATCTGTTGCAGCACCACGGTAAGTTTGAAGACGGCAAACACTTCATAGAAAGTGATGTTTGTCAGATCAAAGCTCGTCTGTGCAGCATAGCGTTCCAGGATCTCTGCCCGCGTAAACCAACCGGGCCGATTCGTTACCGAAGTCAGCGCATCGCGTCGAGACGCCGTCGCAGTATGCACCCAGTAGCAAAGCAGGATGCCCAGATCGACCAGCGGGTCGCCTACCGCGCTCATCTCCCAATCAAAAACCGCGACGATGCAGCCCAGGTCGTCTTTGTCCAGCATGACGTTGTCCAGTTTGAAGTCGCCGTGGACCAACGTCGGACGTTTCGGGTCGGACGGAAGATGTGCCGTCAACCAATTCGCGAGCACGTCCATTTCCGGTAGATCGCTGGTTTGCGATTGCTGCCAGCGCTCGCCCCAACCGCTCACCTGGCGCGCGACGAATCCTGACGGCTTACCTAGTGCCGACAAGTTCGGCGCATTGATCGAAACGTTGTGCAGAGCTGCCAGCGCAGCGACCATCGCCTCACTAACGCGGCGTCGCTCAGCCGGCCGATTGGCGAGTTCAGGCGGCTCGTCAGTGCGAATCACCAGTCCGTGCCTGCGCTCCATAATGTAAAAGGTCGAACCAATAACGCTTTTGTCTTCACAGAGGACAAACGGGCGCGGCGCGAGTGGGAAGACGGTGTGGACGGCTGCGAGAATACGATATTCGCGCGCCATGTCGTGAGCCTTCAGCGCCAACGGCCCGAAGGGCGGACGGCGCATCACAAATTCCTGTCCGCCGAACCGCAGCAGGTAAGTCAGGTTTGAGTGACCTCCGTGAAACTGCTCAACCGTTAATGGCGACGACTGGTCGAACTGGTCGCCGAGTAATGCGGCCAGCTTTGCGCGCGCGTAAGCCGCAAGCGCATCCCAATCGAGATGCTCGCTCGCGCGCACAGGTTTTGTGTCAGATGAATCAGGCACCTGCTTCTCGCTGCCCAAATAGTCACTCTCGCGCCGGGTGGTGTCCTGATTTCACGGCGTTTAGAGTACCAACTTCAGTTGGGCTTTTTTCGCGACTAAGACCCAACTAAAGTTGGTACTCCGTACACCGCTTATCAAAGTAAGACCCCACCTGCTTTCGGATTCCTTAATTCTAACCAAACACCGCCTTGCGTTTCTGCAGGAACGCAGTCACCCCTTCGATGAAGTCCGTTGAATGGAAGCACGCTTCCTGGTTGATAGCCTCAAAGTCGAGCGCGCCGGCCAGATCTGATTCAGCGCCACGGTTGAGTCCGGCTTTGATTTTCGCCAGGGCCACGCGCGGAGATGTGACGAGCCGGGCCGCGAGAGCATCGACCGTAGCATCAAGCTCGGCGAACGGGACGATTCTGTTGACCATGCCCAGTTGATACGCATCTTGGGCGCTGATGATATCTCCGGTGGCCATTAGCTCAAACGCCTTCTGATAACCCACCAGTCGGGGCAGGAAAAAGGTGCCGCCCCCATCCGGCATCAAGCCGACACGGACAAAGACCTGACCAAAGACCGCCTGTTCCGAGGCCACCACAATGTCACAAGCCAACGCGTAGTTGCAGCCCACTCCCACCGCGTGACCATGAACCCGTGCGATGATCGGGACCGGCAGAGCCCGCATCGCGAGGATAGTTGGGTTGACGCCCTCGCGCAGGGACTTTGTCACATCGAAATCTGCAATCTCGCGTTCACTGGTAGCTGCCAGATCCGCGCCGGCACAGAAGGACTCACCCGCTCCCGTCAGAATAACCACTCGCGTGCCATCCTCCGCGGATTGTCCGATCGCATCGCGAATCATCGAGACCGTCTCTAGATCGACTGAGTTGCGCCGCGTGGGGCGATTGATGGTGATGCGCTTGATGCCGTCTGCAAGAGTGACGAGCAGGTTCTCTGCATGGTTTGTCATTATCTGTAGCTCCTTAGTCAGCTTCTTCACGGAATCGCGGTGGCAAATTCCGGAGCTCCTCACGTATTTCCGCTGCCAGCGCGGTCTGCGCCGCTGGCTCCATGAGTTTCGCCGGCCAGCGATACACCATATCCTCTTCCAACTTGTTATGAACTTCCAAGCGGTCGCGCACCGTGGCAATCAGTTGCCGCACACTGTCGATCGCGGCCGTACTATTACCTCCGGCGTTAGTCCGGCAATCGCGCATGATCTTAATAGCAGCGGCCAACTCGTGCATGAAAAAGTCATGGTCACTGTGGAGTTGCGCGATTACCTCACGCGCCTCAGATACTGTGGGCGTTTCGTCTGCGAGTTCACTGGTGTCGCCGTCGAAAGCGCTGAGGATGGCGGGAAACAGGTGCAAGTGTTCGCCGCGAATGTGCATGGCCAGGCGCGCCCAGAACAGATCGAGGCGCTTGAATGCGGCCGGCGCGTAGGCCTGGCCAAGCGCTGCCAGGAGATCGTGCAGCAGTTTGCCCAACGCCTCATGATCCTCGGCGAGTATGCCCTCCGCGTTTTGTGATTTTTCCGATGGCACGTCGCTAATACATTAAACTATTGGTTTTGTTCGTGCAGTCTCGTGTGATTTCGTGGATCCTCAACGCTTACGATTCGAGACCCAGAAACACTCGCATGCGATCCAGCTCAGCTTCGAGTTCGCGCTTGAAGACGCGATCGCGCGCTGCGGCTCCGGCATACCCGAACTCAGAATTAAGCGCGCCATTTTTCACCGAGAGATTTGCCCAGCCAATCACGCGTTCGCGCCAAAGCAAAGGCATAGCGTAGTACCCAAGCTGGCGTTTGGACGCGGGTGTGTAGGCTTCAAAGCGATATACCCAGCCCCACAAACACTCGAAACGCGTCCGGTCGCGAACCAGCGGATCGAACGGCGCCAGCAGTCGTACCCTATCCTCCACCGCGTGAAGGCGCGCATTCTCTTTCGCCGGCCAGAGCCAGTCGACACCATCAACGCGCGCATGCGAGAGCCGCTCTTTGGCTCGCTGCAAAGCGCTCTTCAACTCCGTCTGCCACTGCGGCGCCGCAAAGCGCAACCGGCTCACCAGCGACGATAAACTCGGCCCCGGCAACGGCGCGTAAATCCGAACAACCACATCGACCAGCGCATCGATCCGACTACGCCGCTCGAATGGATCGGTCAACCCCAAGCCGGAAACGCAGGCATCCCTGCCTGCATTCTCTGGCAGATCGCGCGCGCTATAAACCCGAATCCCCTGCTCTCGCCGCGCCACCCGCAGCAGCCCGCGATAATGCATCTCGTCCAGCAAATGCGTCGTTGCGTTCGACGACCCGCCCCAATAGTTCGTCACCGTGCCGTGCGAGAAATGTTCATCCACTTCGCGCGGATGCACTGCGCCTCGTTCACGCACGAACTCGAGCAGGAGTTGCGCTCGCTTCCTTTGTTTAATCGGCCATTTCGATCCTACATCTTCAGCAGGAACACGTGAGTCCGAGCGCGGATGCATCAGCGCATGTAAGGACTTCGTCACGAAGCCGTAGATGACGAAGAAGTCCTCTTCGATGTCGAGTGTTGCGTAGCGCCGTTCAAGATCACCGGCATGATAATTCTTGACGCGATGACGAAGAATCAGATCCTGAGCACGCGCTGGTGCGCGAATCGGATCGGCCTGCACAAAACCCATGCTGTGAATGGCGCGCTTCAGCGTGGTGGGCTTGGAGAAGTTACGCGCGACAGTAAACCGCCGCAGGTCGTCGAGAGTGATCAGCATGCGCAGATGTTTTTCAAGGTTCGTAATGTCATGGTGTCTTAATAACCTATCGTGGTTTGTTAAGTAAATGGTTGTAAGAATAACTCGCTAATCCCCGCCTGCGAAGCAGGCGAAAGCATAAAGCCTGGGGCGTGAGCCCTGGGAAAAGGTCGTTTATAAAGTTGGAGCCCGTGATAACGGGCGACAGTAGATTCGATACCGCTGTCTCCCGTTATCACGGGCTCGGTTGATTTGGTTCTTTGTTCCTGGGGCTCACGCCCAAGGGCGGGGTCCACGTCCGAGCATCTCGGCTGGGGTGCGAGACTTTATGCTGTCGCCCGCTTCGCGGGTGGAGCTAGGCGCACGACGCAAGCGCGCCCACCGACGCTCGCCGGCTGCGCGAAACTGCGGGAAAGAATTCAACCCCAGCTGTAATTTGGAAAACAGAATCCAGACGCGTGACTTCCAGCACCCTGCTTACAAGTTTGGTTACGTTCATGAGTTCGAAGCGGATTCCTTTTGATTCAGCCTGCTCGCGCAATTCCAACATCACTCCCAAACCGCCGGCATCGACTGTAGTTACCCGCGCCAAATCGAGTATGACCGCGCTGACCTCTGACACGGAATGCAAGGCCTTGCGCAGAATCTCCGTCTCACCTTTCACAATTCGCCCCTGCAGGCACAGGACGGCGACAGTTCCCAAATTCCTGGCGTGTACTTTCAACATAACGATCTCCCTGGTTTGAGTTCAGAGTTCAACCAGCTTTGCCCGAAAGGTCGCTCAACCAATGGACTATTCGGGCAACCACGGTTTCTGCCCGAAAAGTCAGTTTACCTCAAAAAGATTCTAATAGGGCTACCCGGTTGGATGTTGTCACTGACGCGGGCGTTAGTGATAGGCTGGCGGGCATGCCAAAGCTTCCACCTATCACGATTGGCTCTTTCATCCGCGCGGTCTTTCTGCGCAAGTGGGGATCACTCGTGACCGCGCTTTGGAGTCTCGCGGGCGTTCTCGATTATGTCGACAACCATAGAGACATCCTCTCGCCGAAATTCAAAGCGTGGTGGGCAACGCTCTATGTCTTACCCTCTTTCGGTTGGCGTACCTGGCTAATGATCGTTATGGCAATCTTGGCCGTCAGCGCGTTGCAAGGTGCTTATAGCTATGCGCGTAAGTATGATCGGCGCTATCAAGAGCTAATGAAGCATAGACTTACGTTTCAGATAGACGAGAAGCGTTCTTTGGCATACGTTCATCAAGAGACGGGAGACCTTACTTGCATTCAGGTCGCGGTCGCGATCCAATTCAAAAATCACGAACAGTATCCGATAACATTAGAGGATATTGTCTTAGAACTCTATGAAAAGCCTGACGAAAAGAGCGACGAAAAAGGGTTTGGGACTCTTATGTATGGAGAGCCGTGCTTTCAAAGACTGGACACACTAGAAGGCCAGGAGTTTAGAGGGCGGACGTTTGATCATGGATTCTCAGATTGGTTTAAGTTTAAGGCGTGGATCGGCATCGCCAGAGATATAACGCCAGAACAGCTAGACAATTGGAAACACCGTTTGCGCCTTACGATGATAGCGATGAATCAAGAGCCATTGTCAGCAACTCTCTTCTTTGATTGGGCAAGAACAACTGAGAAGCCAACGAGTTGCTTTCCTGTATGGCCTCGCTCTCTTGCCGTGCCTACGCGACATAACGTCATAGGTTCTTCTAAGGGCGACGAGGAGGTAGACAGTCAGGGCTTTCAGACTTTCGAAGATAAACCGAAGTCGTTAGACTAATCGGCGGTGTATTGCTGGCCGGTCGGAAATTTATCTGGGCAGTTTTAGATCAACAAGTTTGCGGACGGCTGAGGCCGGGATAGTCATATCACCCATTCCCACTCGACATAGACCAGCCGAAACTTGACTTTCTTTTTCACTATTTCTTCGGCTTGGTTTGTCGCAAGTCCGACGCGGCCACGCTCTTAACTTTCGGTAGTGCTCCGTTAGAGTGTTGCTGGGAACGGTTCATTCTTATTGGAGTTCGCTTGCAGGTTCAATGCCGACTGCGGCGTATCGAGAAAATACGTCTGTGCCGTCCCAATCGCTCGGCATTGTGGAGCGAAGTCCAGAGGCGTTGAGTCGCGCGTGTTCTTCGTGTGTAACCAGCATGACTCTGAACCACCGAGTCAAAAGTTCGGTTACGGCTGCTTCCGTAAGAGGCTCCATATCCATAAGGCGGTTCACAATGGCCATTTGTGGAACTACGTGCTCAACCGCGCACTCTTTCAACGGCTTACCTAAGGCCGCTTTCGAGCGCGGAATCTTGGCCTTTTGTGACTGGCCATGAAGCCCGAGTGTCTTGTTCTGCCAATACTGGTGCAAGGCGGTTTTTAAGTTGCGGCAGCAGACGTTCCGAGTGAAGCCAAACGCCTCCGCTTCCTTGGCTTGCTTGACTGCAAATACAATAAACTCGATGTTTGTTTTCATCGTTGCAGGCAAAAGAGTTTAGGTTTCCTTACTGCCGTTGCGCTGTTTAGTGTGTTGCTATTTCCATCCGAAATGCGCTCTGACTTTTGCAGCTACCGTATTGGCGGGCATCGCAGGCTCCGTTTCTGAGGCCGTTACTTCCGGGAACGTATCGATCACGCCTTCTGGTAAAGAGGTAGTAATGCGGGAGGCTGAATCTCCAAGGCAAGCTACTCTGATGATGTGCCAGCCCTTCTTTATGAAATACTGCAAGTAAGTGTCAGCGTCTGGATACCCGCGAGCCTTACCGGGCCGAAGCGAAAATATTACGGCTTCGCAATCCTCCGGTTTTACCTTGCCTTCAAGCTCGGCAGGTGCCGTTTTCTCCTCTTGAAGTGAACTGAGGTGAACGTAGACTCTGATGTTGCTCGAAAGTGTAGCGATTGGTCTTATCCTGCTACTCCCAGAGCCAGTTAGGCATCGGGTCACAGATGACTTGCCGGAATCGTTTTCGCCGATAATCACGTATGCTTTCATTTCCTGCATTCTATCATTGATGTAGAATCACCTAACACTTTCGGCGCGTCTCAACTCTACCCGGCCAGGTAGAGGACAAGTTGCGATTTCCTGACGCGGCAGACGCGCCGATTACTTTTTCAGGATCACGGCTAACAGGAAAGCCGGACATGCCTAAAGCAAAGAAGACTGATCCCAAGCGCGTCGGGTCTTTACTCCTTCAGTCTCTACAAGAATCCGGGATCGGAGAGAAACACTCTGAGATCGATTTGCCGTCTACTATTCGGGCCGACACCTTTGCGTACTGGCAGACGATCAATGACGACGATATTGAAGTTGTATTTCTTGCCGCGCACTGGGCTGGACAGTTGCGTTGTTCGGTCTCCCTGATCTCATTAGCGACTCATGCGGCGCAGATCTTTCGTGATGACGCCAAGGCCGTAAGCGCGTTAGTGGATGCCCTCAAATACCTCAAGACCACGATGTTTCTGCTCTTGCCTATCACCACTCAAGACATGTTGGTAAGAGCAATCAATCTGCACCCGCTACTCAAATCCAGCAAACGAAAGATTGAAGCACTTCGCAAGTTGCGGGAGCTAGTCCAAGATCCAATGATTTCCGATTTTAGGAAGAGGATCACGCGGACGGCAAAGCAACTTAGAGCGGAAAAGATTTCTTCGGGCGGTAGCGAAACTAGACTGTCGAAAACGGAGCGCCAAATTCTGCACACTAAGTACAACGCGATTTACAAGATAGCGAAGGAAATCAGAACCCACCACAACACCACACTTGAAAGGTTTGATCAACGCCATAGGCGAAGCGGCTGGAACTGGGAGGACTGGGAAGAATTCTGGGGAAGGTACGCAGGCGATCTGTACGAACATGACGCCGAGTTCCTATTGCTATTTGCGAACCAGGATCGTCCATCTGCCTCTGAAGTTGCTTACAGGCGACTCGCGGCACAGACCGAGCATACAAGGTCATACGTTGAGCGACTCGTTCTAAAGGCACGCAAAGAAGCCGGAATACCAAAGCGCCGGAAAAAACAAACAATCAAACCATCCAAATGAATGTCAGTTTTTCTCACAGCGTTTTCCCGACAATGAAGCCGCAGAATGAATGTCAGTTTTTCTGAGAGGTAACAGCCCATAGTGACCGCAACCGAATGAAAGTCCGGCTATTGGCCTCTGCAAACTCCACACTGAAAATAAGACTGAGAATCCACATACAAATGCGGCGCTTTGGTGTTTACTTCTGATCATGAGATCGGAGGGCACCGTGAGATGAGAAGAAGAAAAAGTCCTGCTGGGATGCCGACTCGGTAGGGTGTCAAACGTAGTAAAGCCTCAGAGGGCCAAGGCTCGAAACCAAACCCTCTGAGGCACAGGCAAAAACGGAAACTTCGGGGACGTGGCGAAACTGGTAAACGCACCGGGCTGTCACCTTGGTGGTCTTGCGACCTTGTGGGTTCGAGTCCCGCCGTCCCCAAACCATTCTAGCTAAGCGTCGCGAATATGCAAGGGATCGGGCGGCTTTAGAGTCTCTCGCCACTTGACAACAGATGTACCATATGTTACATTTGGCACATGGGAAACAAGGCACTAAACCTAAGAGACCTGCCCGAAGATTTTCTCAGACGGGCGAAGGCTCAGGCCGCACTAAGCGGAATGACGTTAAAAGACTTCGTGATAGAGGCAATCGAAAAAGCCATGCAGACTAGCGGTCACGAAACGACTCCGAAGGCGCAAAGCAAGCGCCCGAAGCAGAAATAGTTAAGCCCCGCTGATTGCGATAACAACCAGCGAGGCCAATTGAAAACCAAACGCGATTGCTCGCATCGGTCTCAGGTAAAGATATTGTGAGCCAGTCGCCAACGAAAGGCAAGGATCACAATGGAAATACGCGAACAGAAAGCACTTGAGATAGCAGCGAAATCAAAACTCACGCGCAAGGGCGACACGTGGTTAGTCCCCTCTCAGGCCGGGCCAAAGAAGTACACGGTCGATCCTAATCCGCAAGAGCCGCATTGCACCTGTCCAGACTTTGAAGCGCGCCAACTGCGCTGCAAACATATTTTCGCAGTCGAGTACACGATAGAGCGCGAGCAGACCGCAGACGGTCAGACCATCGTGACGGAGAGTGTTAGAGTCACGCAAAAAACTTACACTCAGGATTGGCCCGCATACAACAAAGCACAGACAAACGAGAAGGCGCACTTTTTAGCTTTCCTTTATGAGCTATGCAGCAACGTCGAAGAGCCGGTGCAGACTTTCGGACGCCCGCGCTTGCCGCTTGCGGATATTATTTTCAGCGCGACGTTCAAGACCTATTCGACTGTTAGCGGACGGCGGCTCATGAGTGATTTGCGCGACGCTAAGGCGAAAGGCTATCTCTCAAAGATGCCGTCTTACAATTCGCTTTTCGATTACCTGAACATGGCATCGCTTACCCCGTACCTGAAACAGTTAATCGCGGAAAGCAGCTTGCCTCTGAAGTCTATCGAAACAGACTTCGCGGTTGATTCATCCGGCTTTTCGACTACCAGTTACGTGCGATGGTTCGATGTGAAGTATGGCGGCAATGAGGATTGGCACGACTGGATCAAGATGCACCTGATGTGCGGTACGTCAACACATATCGTAACGAGCGTTGAACTGAGCCGGGCGCGAGCGCATGATAGCCCGTATTACAAACCTCTTGTTGATGCGACCGCAAAGAGCGGTTTCAACATGCAGGAAGTATCAGCCGACAAAGCCTATATCAGCGAAGACAATCTTCGCGCGACCGTCGCACATGGCGCAACGCCGTACATTCCCTTCAAGTCAAATATTACGGCTGTGTCAGGTAATAAGAAGAAAGATGAACTCTGGAAAAAGCTTTTCCATTTCTATAGCTTCAAGCGTGAGGAATTCTTAGCCCACTACCACAAGCGATCAAACGTCGAAACCACGTTCTCTATGATCAAAGCAAAGTTTGGCGAGCGGTTGCGGAGTAAGACTGAGACAGCGCAAATCAACGAGGCTCTATGCAAAGTGTTGTGTCATAATCTCTGCGTAGTGATTCAATCAATGTACGAGTTGGGCGTTGACCCGACGTTTGGAGTTGCAGCCGCGTGAACACTCTCTACTACGGCGACAATCTTTCAATTCTGCGCGAGCATATTGCCGATGCTTCCGTAGACCTGATCTATCTTGACCCGCCGTTCAACTCCAAAGCGACCTATAACCTTCTTTTTAGATCGCCAAAGGGCCAGCAATCAAACGCACAAATTGAAGCGTTTGAGGATACATGGCACTGGGGCGACGAAGCTGAAAAAGAATTTCAGGAGCTAATCCATCAACCGAACACAGACGTATCAGAAATGATGCAAGCTCTCCGTCGCTTTCTCGGTGAAAACGACATGATGGCGTATCTCACGATGATCGCTAATCGGCTGATAGAGCTGCATCGCATCCTAAAGAATACAGGGACTCTCTATCTTCATTGTGATCCCACTGCTAGCCATTATCTCAAGATCGTTCTTGACGGAGTATTTGGCAAAGAAAATTTTCGCAATGAGATTGTCTGGCAACGGACTAACGCGCATAACATGAGAACTAAGGGATATGTTCGCGCCAATGACACGATCTTTATCTACGCCAAAACGGATGAGTTTACCTTTAACGAGCAGTATACCGAATACGGCCCGGAACAGATGAGCAGATACAAGCCGGATGAAAATGGCAGGCTCTATAAGGCGGAGAATCTAACTTTTTCTAATCCAAATCCCCATCGTCAGTTTACATGGCGCGGAACTACGCCGCCGCCCAACCGTTCCTGGGGCGCTTCACTTGAACAGTTGGAGCAGTTTTATGCCGATGGCCGCATCCTTCTCAGGAAGGACGGGTCGCCCAGAATGGATGGCCTCAAGGTGTACCTCGATGAAATGAAAGGCAAGCCGCTCACAACTAACTGGACTGACATCGACCGGATAAGCAATACGTCCGGTGAGCGCCTTGGCTATCCCACGCAAAAACCGCTCGCCCTTCTCGAGCGAATAGTTGCAGTCAGTAGCAACGAAAACGATATTGTTTTAGATCCGTTCTGCGGATGCGGAACAACAATTCATGCCGCCGAAAAACTAAAGCGGAAATGGATCGGAATCGACATAACACACCTTGCGATTAGCTTAATCGAGAAGCGACTGCGAGACGCCTTTCCTAGTATTGTTTTTGAGGTTCACGGAACGCCGAAAGACCTTGAGAGTGCCCGCGACCTATCACAGCGAGACAAGTATCAGTTTCAATGGTGGGCTTGCTCGCTTGTGAACGCGCAACCATATCAGGGAAAGAAGAAGGGCGCAGACAGTGGCATTGACGGCTTGATCTTCTTTCAGGATGATAAGAGCGGAGCAAAGAAGATTGTTGTTTCGGTCAAGGGAGGCGAGAACGTGGGCGTGCCTATGATCCGCGACTTAGGCCACGTCATTGATCGCGAGAAGGCGTCCATCGGTCTATTTGTCACTCTAGCCGATCCAACTAGCCCTATGACGAAAGAAGCGGTCACGGCTGGCTACTATGAAAGTCCGACGGGTGCCAGTTTTCCTAAAATACAGATACTCACGATCAAGGGACTATTAGACGGATCAGAGCGACCGCGTTATCCAGACTTGATGCAGGGTGGTTTGATGTTCAAGAAGGCGAAAAAAGAAGTAGCTGAAACTCAACTCACGTTAGGCGATGGTAATGAGAAGCATTAACGCGCGGATCGCCGAGACGACAGACTTTTCGGGCAGCAGCCTAACTTTTCGGGCAAGAGGCACTATTCGGGCAAAGCTAGTTCAACCTTTAGCTTGCTGATTACAGACCCACACTCTAAGCTGACTGACCCACTACCATCTCCCTGACTTATGACACTGCGATTCCTGACTAGTTAGTGCAAAACCCCTTGGTTTCGTTTCACCTTTATTTTCTTGTCTATAAAATAAGACGGTTGAATCTGGATTCGGTTAACTCTTATCGAAACATTTTCATTCACGCCTCGCTTCAGGAGGTTAGTCGGGCCTTGCCTTCAACTAACCTGGCCCTTTCAAGAAGCTACGAGAAAGCCTTCATAAAGGTTGCCAAAGATCTGTGGGGAGCGCGGACGGGCGGGTTCCCCGCGCGGACAGCCCGCGTGGGGTGCTCGACTCGTCCGCATTGAGCGCGAAGCGTGAACAATAACTTTGTAGCCTGCGGAACAGGCGAAAGCATAAAGCCTGGGCTGGAGCGCAGCGGAACCCCAGGATTCGGCACGCCGATTGGTGTTGAGCCCGCGAAGCGGGCGGCAGCAACGCATCAAACGGTGATACGAAACGAATGAATCGTCGCCGCTGTCGCCCGCTTCGCGGGCTCAGCTTAATTCTAATCTTGCTTCCTGGGACTCACGCCTCAGGCTTGATGCTGACACCCGCTCCGCGGGTTGAGACAAACTAAGGCTTGTTGAGGTCGTTCAGAACTTCCCTAAGGTTTCGTGATCGTGAGACCGGTCACGATGACCTCGGTGTTATGTGCGAAGCGGATGCCGTACACGCCGTCAGTTGACTTGAGTTTACCGGCAGCTACCAGCGCCGACTTGTCATAGCTCGCGACGACTTTGTTGTTGATCGAGCACTCGACCTTGTCACCTCTCACTGAAATCGCAATCTCCTGGGTTACCGGTTCGCCCACGGCAGCCGCCTTGTTCACCGCCGGATCCGCAGCGCCACGCCCATTCATTTGAAAGGGAGCTGGTCCGAAACCGCGAACGATGAAGTTGCCGTTACCATAAGCCGCACAGTACAAGTAGCTCTGCTGGTCCGTTCCCAGATCATTACCCGCAATTACGATCCCGTACGGGTGTGGGTGACTATTCAGGTTCATGTACTTCGGTTCCTTGAACGTAGCCTTTACGGTGTAGTCTCCGGACGCTTTGTTAGCTGGATTCCAGTAAGTCACGGCCGGACCGGTAGTGACGTGGAAAGCATCGCCGTCTTTGGCAAACCTTGCGCTGTTGAGGGTCATCCCGGCGGCCTCTTCCCTGGCGTCGATCTTTCCGATCCAGCCTGGGACCGACACTCCGCCCCCAGCAACTCCGCGGGAAGTCTCTGTCTGACCTCCCTGAGAAAAGGCCGCCGTGGGAATTAAGATGGCTGCAAGAAGAGCTAGCGCGAAAACGTAAGTGCGTCGCATGTTTTGAAATCCTCCTGAAACCGAAGTAAGAATGGACAGAATTTACACGATTGACACGATTGGCCAGAATAACAGAAGAGCAGGGCAAGTTACTTCTCTAATCAGGTGCTTGCTGTAAATCCTGTCCTCTGGTTCGCGTTGAATGTGAGGGCTGACTCTTTGAAAAAAATGGTAGGCGCGTGGGGATTTGAACCCCAGACTCCTACCGTGTCAACGCCGTCCCAGCTCAATTCGCATAACGCGTAATCGTTCCTGTCGCCATAAACTTGATCAAAGCGGCGAGAGAAGCCACGTCCACGCTCTACGAATCGAATAGAGCGTCAGCTTAGTCTGCCAAAAATGTCGAACTACTCTTCGCCGACGAATCAGACAGTTTCCACAAAGCAGTTCCTGGCACAAAAGTTCAGCAGGTTTTGCGCGATCGCTTTGGCGGAGATTTGTCTTACCGAACTGAGTCATGATCAATTCGTGAGTGGGATTTGCAGAACGTCGTGGCGTTTAACCATTTGAACGGATGCCGTGAGACATGGCACCAGCAGATTGCAATTCAACTACAAATCAACCCTGTCAGAGAATTAATCATTTTTGCCAACCCCCGCCTAGAGCCTTGTATAGTTGGACCAGCGACAATAACTCGTTGCGTCTGGTCTGAGTCAGGCTCAACTCGGCGCTGAAGAGATCGCGGTCAGCATCCAGTGCGTTCAGCAGCGTATCGACCCCGCCTTGATAGCGCAGGTATGACAACCGCGAGCGATCTCGAAGTGTGGTCACCAGCAATTCCTGCTGCGCGCGAACCTCTTTCACTTTGCGGTATTGGACCAGCGCATCCGAAACCTCTCGGAAGGCGACCTGTATTGCCTGCTGATACTGAGCAAGCGCGTATTCGCGCTGCGCCTTCGCAAGTTTCACATTTGATTTCAGCGCGCCCGCCACAAAGAGCGGCTGTGCGATCTGAGGCAGAAAGTTCCAGGTTGCGCCCGGTCCACTGAACAGATTCGAGAGGTCACCGCTCTGAAATCCGAAGAACCCGGTCAGACTGATTCTCGGAAAGTAGGCCGCCCTGGCAGCGTAAACAAGCGCATGTTGCGCCTCAAGATTCTCCTCCGCGGAACGGATGTCCGGTCGGCGTTCGAGCAGGGCAGAAGGCAACCCGGCAGGCAGAGATGGCACTTCCTGCTGCTGAGCCAGCGAAGGACCGCGCAGAATTGCCCCGGGACTATTGCCCAATAAGAGACTAATCTGATTCTCTGTCTGCGCGATCAACCGCTCGGCGTCGGGGATGGTCTGCGATGCCTGGTAGACCAACTCTTCAGCTTGCCGCACCTCCAACATCGACGCGACGCCACCTTGCTCACGGATCTTAATGAGTCGCAGCGAATCCTCCCGGGTTGCCAGTGTGTGCCGTGCAATATCCAATTCGCTGTCCAACTCAAGCAGACTGAAATACTCGGTCGCCACATCGCTCACGATCGTTGTCATCACACCTTTGCGGTCTTCTTCCGAAGCCCGCAGTTCAGCGCGCGCCGCTTTAGTTTGCTGGCGCAGACGTCCCCAAATATCAATTTCAAAGGTGAGCAGATTAAGTAAGACGTCGCCAAAGGTGCGGGGTTTTGCTTTTTGACCCGCTCCGACCGCACCGCCGTTATTGGATAAGCGCGTTTTAGTAAGGTCCGCCGTGGCCACCAACTCCGGGAACTGATTCGAGCGGACCAGCCCGACGTTGGCTCGCTCTGCGTCGATGCGCGCGATGGCCTTACGCAGATCGTAATTCTGAACGAAGGCGGTTTGGATTAATTTCTGAAGTTCCGGGTCCTTGAAAACCTCAAACCACTTGAGGTCGCCAATCGAGTTCGGGTCAGGCGACGTGGTTTCTCCGCGAAAGGTGTCAGGTGTTTTGACCTCCGGCCGCTGATACTTCTTTTGGCCTACAACGCTGCCGCTGCCAAACAGCAGAACTGTGATCATCGCCGCGCCTATTGGTCTCTTCATCATTTTTCGTAAGTGCCGACCGCGGTTTTCATCGCAACCCATCTCAATCACCGGACGCTGGTTCTGGCAGGTCGGGTGTGGCGTCCGACATATCCGGCACGTGTTTCTTGCCCTTGCCCGACCACTTCTCCACCAGGTAAAAGGTCACCGGAATGACAAAAATCGCAATCGAAGTGGCCGCCAACATGCCGACGATCACGACCGTCCCAAGAATTCGCCGCGACGCGGCGCCCGAGCCCGACGCGATCCACAGTGGGACGCAGCCGAAAATGAAAGCGAACGAAGTCATGAGAATCGGCCGCAAACGCAGCCGCGCTCCGATGAGCGCAGCCTCCGCCAGTTCTCGGCCTTTGTCTACCTCAGCTTTTGCGAACTCAACGATCAGGACCGCGTTCTTTGCGGCGAGCCCAACGAGCACGATCAAACCGATCTGCGCATAGACATCCAGGTCATAGCCGCGGAGAAGGAGGCCAACGAAGGCCCCAAAAATCGCGATGGGCACTGTCAGCAATACCGCGAACGGCAGTGACCAACTTTCATAGAGAGCCGCCAGGATTAAAAACACTATGACGATCGACAATCCGAAGACCGCCCCGGCGGTGCCCGAAGCTTTTCTTTCCTGATAAGAAAGGTCGGCCCAATCGTAACTCATGTCCGGCGGCAGCACTTGCTGCGCTACCTCCTCGAGCGCGGCCATGGCTTGCCCCGAACTGTAACCCGGCGCGGCCGCCCCGATGATCTGGGCTGCGCGATAAGCGTTGAAGCGATTTGTGTACTCCGGGCCGAAGACCCTTCTCGTCGTCACCAACGCAGAAAGGGGCACCATGTTCTGATCGTTGTTACGCACATAAAACCCGCCGATGTTCTGTTCGGTGAGACGATCTTCTCCTTCTGCTTGCAGGAACACTCGCCACTGTCGACCGAACCGGTTGAACTGATTGAGAAACAGTCCGCCAAGAAACGCCTGCATCGTCTGATAGACATCGCCGACCGCCACGCCTTGCTTCAACGCTTTGTCACGATCTACATCGGCGTAGATCTGCGGTACCGCGGCCGAGAACTGCGAGTTAACGTTCGCGAGTTCCGGACGCTTTCGCGCCGCGTCTAGAAACTTCTGCAGATTTTGAGCGAGGTAGTCCGGTGTACCGCCGCTGCGGTCCTGCAGCCAGAAGGAAAATCCTCCCGACGCGCCCAGGCCCGGGATCGAAGGCGGCATGAAAGTGGCGGCGGTCGCCTCGGTCACCTGGCTGGCGAGCGCGCCGTTGAGTTTCTCGAGAATTGCCCGGGCTTCAATGTTGCGCTCGTCCGAGGGCTTCAAGGCGACAAAGAAAAAGGCGTTGTAGCTCGCCGAAACTCGAGTCAGCAGACTGAATCCGATAATCGCGTTGTAGTACTGAACCCCATCTGTCTTCGCGAGAATCGCATCAATCTTTTTACACACCTGGTCCGTTCTTTCGAGCGAAGCCGCAGGTGGTAGCTGCACGTTCAGCAACATGTAGCCATAGTCTTCTTCCGGAAGAAAGCTCGTTGGCAGCTTGCGGCCAATGACCCCATCCAGGACGGCGAAGACGAGCAGGATCAACCCTCCGACGATCGCTTTGCGGATCAGCCCATGACTCAAGTTGACGTAACCTCGCGTCACTCTGGCAAAGACCCAATTGAAGAGCCAGAAGAATCGTCCCAGCGGTCCCCGGGTTGCTTTGCGGGGTCGGAGCAGCATGGCCGAAAGCGCCGGCGACAAAGTTAGCGCATTAAACGCCGAGATGAGCACGGAGATCGCGATCGTCACGGCGAACTGCTTATTCAGACGACCCTGGATTCCGGACACGAAAGCAATCGGCAGGAACACCGATGACAGAATCAGCGCAATCGCGATCACCGGTCCGGAAACTTCTTCCATCGCCCTGAGCGTCGCATCGCGCGGGCTCATGCCCTCTTCAATGTGGTGCTCCACTGCCTCGACCACCACGATGGCGTCGTCTACCACCAGACCGATTGCGAGCACGAGGCCGAACAGTGACAGAGTGTTGATCGAAAAGCCGAGCAGCGGGAAAACGGCGAATGGTCCGATCAGCGACACCGGAACGGCGATCATCGGGATCAGCGTTGCGCGCCAATTCTGCAGGAACACAAAAACGACGAGGATAACGAGGACGATGGCGATGGATAGCGTCTTGATGATTTCACTGATGCCCTCGGTGACGGGACGTGTGGTGTCGAGCGAGACTGCATAGTCAAGGTCGGGTGGAAAGCGCTCTTTCAACTGCGCGATTGCCTTCTTGACTCCGGCGGCGACTTCGAGTGCGTTCGATCCAGGCGTCTGAAAAACCGCGATGAGACTGCCCGGCTGGCCGTTGAACCTCGTGAGCTGTTGGTAATTGAGAGCTCCGAGATTGATGCGGGAGATGTCCTTCATCCGCACCACCGAGCCGTCGGGATTGGAGCGCACGACGATCTGTTCAAACTCCTCCGGCGTCTGCAGGCGCCCCTCCGCGCGCACTGTGTAAGTCTTCTCTTTTCCCTTCGGCCCCGGTTCCGCGCCAACTTGCCCTGCCGGGTTAACGGTACTTTGCTGCTGGACAGCGCGGGCCAGATCGGGAACCGTCAAACCGAGCTTCGCCAGCGCGTCCGGCTTGACCCAGATGCGCATCGAGTAATCGCTGGCGCCGAAAAGCCTAACCTCGCCGACACCAGGGACGCGGTAAAGAGCATCGTTGATATTGATGTTCGCGTAGTTGCCGAGAAAAAGGGAGTCGTAAGTCTTGTTGGGAGAGAACAGCGAGATTATCAGCATCGGCAGCCCCGTCGATTTCCGCATCGTCAAACCGAACTGGTTGACGTCGGCAGGCAGATTCGGCTGCGCCTGGGCCATCCGGTTTTGTACGTTGACCTGATCGGTGTTCGGGTTGGTATCAACATCGAAGGTGACGTTCAGCGCCATCGTGCCGTCGTTGGCGTTGGTGGACTGCATGTAGAGCATGTTGTCCACGCCGTTCATCTGCTGTTCGAGCGGCGTCGCTACCGACTGCTCGATCGTCAGCGCGTCCGCACCTGTATAGTTAGTGGAAACGATGATCTGCGGAGGCACGATCTCGGGAAACTGGGCCACTGGTAATCCCCGCATCGCCACCAGCCCACCGATCATTGTAATAATGGCGATCACGATGGCGACGATCGGACGGTTAATGAAAAACCTGGATATCATCGATCAGTTCTCTTCATGTCAAAATGTCCGACAAACTCTATTGTGTCGTTGTCTCGGGAAAGAGACTCGCCAAAGTAAACGACAAACTGAAGTTTGTCGGACATGCTTAGCTCCCCTTCTTCTCTGCGGTCCCGCTAACGAACGGCTTCGGGGTCACCACCATGCCGGCTTTGGCTTTTTGCGTACCTTCGGCGACAACGCGTTCTCCCAGCTTTAGTCCGTCCTCAATAATCCATTGCGACTCGATACGCTCACCAACCTTGACCGGCCGAATGCTCACCTTGTTATCGCTGCCCACGACGGCGACCTGATAACTGCCCTGCAGTTCGCTGACCGCACGCTGAGGGACCAACAGTGCTCCTTCTTTCGTGCTGGTTACGGCCCGGACTTTGCCATATTGGCCGGGCCTGAGCATATTGCCCGGATTTGGAAAAACTCCTGCTAACTTGATCGCCCCGGTCTTTTGATCCACTTGCCGATCCGCCATAAAGAATCTGCCTTTCTGCGGATAAGTTGAGCCATCGGCCAGGATCAGATCGAGTGAGAGTCTCTTGTTCGCGGCGTCCCATTCTGTTTGTGTCGTGCTGATTTTGCCGAAGCCCAGATAGTCCTGCTCGCTCATGGTGAAATAGACCTTGATCGGATCAACTGTCGAAATCGTGGCGAGGGATCCGCTGGTCGGGTTAACCAGATTGCCGACCTGGGCCTGGGCCAGGCCCACGATACCGTCAATGGGAGCGGTGATTCTGGTGAAGCCGAGATTCAGTTCCGCGGTTCTCACCGCAGCCTGCGCCGCCTCAACGGTAGCGCGCGCGGAGGTGATAAAGGCCTTCGCGGTCTCGACCGCGGCGCTCGACGATTTGACTTGCGCTAGGGCGGCCCGATTAGCCTGCACTGCATTATCGAGCTGCTCAGTGCTGATGGCCTTCTCTCTGGCAAGCGGCGTATAGCGATTGACGTCCGCCTGCGTCTTGCCCTGGTTCGCCTCAGCCTGCGTGAGATTTGCCTGAGCCTGATTGAGTTGCGCGTTCGCCTGTGACAACTGACCTTGAGCCTTCGCGAGATCCCCTTTGGCCTGATCCAGCATTGCCTGAAGCGGCCGCGGATCAATCTCAAACAACAACTGTCCTTTTCTTACGAAAGAACCTTCCCGGTAATCCTGCTTGAGCAGATAGCCCGAAACCTGCGCCCTGATATCCGCATTCACCATGCCGTCAAGGGTGCCGATCCATTCGTTGTAGATGGGAACATCCTGCTGCACGACCTGGACGACTTCGACTTCGGGCGCGGTTGCGGCCTGCGCCGATCTCTTCGAGCAGCCGGCGACCACCAGAAAGGCACAACCTATCAAGCAGAGAGCCGCCCAGATCAATACCTTTCGTTTCAATGGAGTATTCATAATTCTGACTGGGTTTTCGCGAGTGTGCGGCAGCGCCTCCCTGGCTCGTCTGATAATACCCGAACTCCTCAAGAAACTACGGGGCAACGATCAGAACAGGGCGCCATCCCTCTGCGATGATGAGGGTGGCGGGTCGAATCGTCTTCAGTATATTTTGCTGGGGAAAAATACAACCCTATTCTAGTGCGAGCTTGCGGGATCAAGCAAGAGACCTCATTTCGAGTAGATTTATTTGTGCGTCCCAGCGATTTTATCTGTTGCCATAGCAATGTTTGTCTACCGCCTTAGCTCCATGCGGTAGACATACCAGAGCAGTCCGCCGTTTAGACCAAAGCAAACCAGGCTAACCAACGCCGCGGGCCAGACTACTGATTCATCACCGCCGAGGTAAGCATTCATCGTAGCCATCAACAACCACAATTGCAGCATCACGATAATCAACACAATACAGAGAATGCCGTAGACGATTGTCAGGCGCTGCTCGCGTGAGAAGCGTCTCCTCATATCGTCTTTACCTCCACTCCGGTTGCATAGACGCCGCCGCGGCGCACTTCTAAATTGATTCGAGGCAAGGGCCTCTGCGGCGGCCCGGCAATCGGCGCTCCCGTGGCGAGGTCGAACGAACCTTCATGGCAAGGGCAATAAAATCGATTCTTGTCCGGTTGAGGAACAACGGCACAGGATAGGTGCGTACACTTCTGGCTGTAAGCTACAAACGTTTTTTCATCTGTGCGCACGAGAACGCAAGTATCGTGAGCCTCGGGATAGATGAACGCGAGGGATCCGCCGATGGGCAGCTGATCGGCAGTCGCGATCTGCCGGATGGGTGCTTCACCACGTCGCTTGCGTAGGAAATTGCGCACTACGATCCAAAACTGGCCGGCAGTAAATGCCAGGCTAATCAAGACCATGAACTTGGTAAAGTCGCGGCGAGAGAGGTAATGGGCTTGCGGCCAGTCAATCGGAAAGTCCTGGCGCCACTTCGGTTGTTCGTCGAGCGATTCACCGTCCGGCGAAATGGTCAATTCTTCCCGATCGCTCCCAATCATTGACTTTGTTCCTCGTTGTACATTCCATCCAGAATGTTCAGGGAAATCGTTTTGCCGCTACCGCGTTCGCTCATCGCTGCTGTTACATCCACGTACTCGGCCTTACCAGATTTCGGTAACATCATGTTTACTTTCGTGGTAATGGTCTGCTCACCAAATCGGAATTGATTCGTCGCCACTGAGCGGGGCCGAAGCAGTTCGATCTCTTCGCGCGTGCCGAAGAAAAGTGCCTGACTTGGACATACGGTAGCGCACATGGGCTTGAGACCTTCAGAGGTCCGGTCGTAACACATGTCACACTTCATCATCAGTTTGAATTCCGTCTTCATCTTCGGTACGCCGAATGGACAAGCCAGCACACAGTTATTGCAACCAATACAACGCGGCTTGAGGGCGGTCTGCACGACACCATCAGCAGTTTTCTTAATCGCATCTGCCGGACACACTTCGGCGCAAGTTGGCGAATCGCAATGCAGACAGACCACCGGGGCGGTCTGGATCGAATG
Organism: Blastocatellia bacterium; assembly: GCA_003168335.1. Taxonomy (GTDB): domain Bacteria; phylum Acidobacteriota; class Blastocatellia; order Pyrinomonadales; family Pyrinomonadaceae; genus UBA11740. Next base: position 34,288 of record PMSM01000008.1, read on the forward strand.
CGCACGGTCGACATAGTCGAGATGAATCATCGAGTAGCCCTTGTGCGTTTCACATTCGCTGCACGCCTGCACACATGCCTGGCAGCCAATGCAGCGATTGGGATCCATGAAGAATTCATTTTGTTCAGGAACCATTACCGGTCGCCTTCCTCACGCGCACTGCACACACTTTGTATTCGGGAATCTTGGAAATCGGATCCTGCGCGGAGATTGTTAATTGATTTATGCTCTTACGTCCGGGCCAATGATAGGGGACGAAAACCGTATCGGGTCGAATTGTTGTCACGACCATCGCCGGCAGGGTTATATCGCCCCGTCGCGATTCAACCGTCGTCAAATCGCCATTGGCAATGCCTAGCTTCTGTGCGAGCTGCGGATGAATCTCAATCAGCGGTTCGGGATACTGATCCACGAGCGGGCCGATGCGTCGCGTTTGGGTCCCAGAAAGAAACTGGCTGACTACACGGCCGGTGGTCAGCATCAGCGGATACTCCTCATCTGTGTCTTCTGCAGGCGGAGTGTAGGGAGCGACGTTGAAGCGCGCTCTTCCATCCGGGAAGTAAAATGGGCCGCTGCCTTTCGCGATTGGATTCAACGATCCTAATTCAAACAGCCGCGGAGTGCCCGGATGGTCGTCGCTCGGGCATGGCCAAAAGACACCGTACTGCTTTTCAATCTTTTCGTATGTTATTCCTGAGTAATCCGCAATCCCACCCTTTGAAGCGATACGCAGCTCATTGAAAATTTCGCGAGGGCTGGAGAAGGTAAAACCCTTTTCACGTTCCAGCGCCTTTGCGATGTCCTGGATGATGCGCCAGTCCTGCTTAGCATCGCCTGGCGGATCGACAGCCTTATTGATCTTGATTACGCGCCCCTCGATTTGCGTGACCACGCCTTCGTCCTCTTCCTGCAGTGAACCCGGCAACACAATGTCAGCATGCTCCGCCGTTTCGTTGAGGAAGAAATCGATGGCCACATAGAACTCGAGTTTTTCCAGACACCGCGTAATGAAACTATTATCGGGGAGCGAAACCTTTGGATTGAAGCAGATACTCAACAGCCCGCGTATCTCGCCCCGATCGATTAGGCGAAACATCTCGTAAGCATCGACACCAGCTTGCGGCATCTCCTCGGGAGTGATTCCCCAAACTCCGGCGACGTATGCGCGGTGTTCAGGATTGCTGATGTCGCGGGCGCCTGGAAGCTGATCACATTTTTGTCCGTGCTCGCGGCCGCCTTGTCCATTAGCCTGGCCAGTAATCGTGGCGTAGCCACAATTTTCGCGACCAATCCGGCCTGAGGCGAGCACCATATTGATAGCGCCAAGGCAATTCTGAACTCCGTGCGTATGGTGCTCGATGCCGCGTGCGTGCAGCAGAAAACTTGATTTCGCCTGACCCCACCATTCAGCCGCCTGGCGAATTGCTCGCTCGGAAATTCCGGTAACTTCGGCAGTCTTCTTCGGATTCCATTCGTGCACGTGCTCGGCAACTGCTTCGAAACCCACAGTGTGTTTAGTAATGAAATCGTGATCCAGCCAGTCGTTTTCGATCATCAAGTGCAGGATGCCGTTGAAGAGGGCAATATCGCGCCCAGGCTTCACCGGCAGAAATAGATCGCAGGTGCGGGCGATCGGAGTGATGCGCGGGTCAACAACAATGATCTTCGCGCCATACTCTCGCGCTTGCCACACGTAGTTCGTGGTAATCGGCGCGCATTCAGCAATGTTTGCTCCGCTGATCCAAACGACTTCCGCCTTGAGTATGTCTGACCAGGGATTCGCGGCGCGATCGATGCCGAACGCCTTTTTGTTGGCCGCGCCCGCGCTGACCATGCAAAGCCGTCCGTTGTAATCGATGTTCGCGGTCTTCAGACACATGCGCGCAAACTTGCCCATCAGGTAGGCCTTTTCCGTGGTCAAGCTGGCGCCCGTAAGAACGCCGAACGCATCGTTGCCATGCGTGGATTGGATTCGCTGAATCTCTGCAGCTACCAGTGCGATTGCCTGGTCGTAAGCCAGCTCGCGAAATCCGCCTTCACTGGCAGGATCGCGTTGATAAGCATGGAGCAATCGATCGGGATGAGAACCTTGCAGGTAACGTTTCACGCCCTTGGGACAAAGCATGCCGCGATTGAAAGGAAACTCTTCCCACGGCTCGAAGCCGATCACCTCGTTGTCTTTGACCTTGAGTTGAATGCCACACTGCTGGCCACAGAAGCAACAGTGGGTCTTCACCAGCTTGTCAGGTTCGACTCCCGTTTCCAGTCGCACGCCAGCAGCGTAAGCCGGATGCGGGCCAAAGTGTTCTATAAATTCTAAAGTGTTTTCCGTCGCTTGTGCCATGTGGTTCTTGCCGACCTTTACGGATGAAAGTTTGTCCGATCCTCTTCGCCCAATGGCCCCTGATTTGGACCCGGATTGCCGAGCACTGGCGTCGGCACCAGGCCTTCCATATCGAGTGACGCGCTCGACTCAGTCCTCCAGAGTTGCCCCTGCGCGAGCGCGAGCATCGATCGCCGGCAAGGTGGACAGATCCACTGGTAATGCTCGATTGAGTTATCCTTCATCTCGTATCGGTAACCGAGTTGTCTTTCCACCTTGATCAAATCTTCCACGTGCATGCGCGACGTAAACGGCGCGCCGCAACGCCGGCAGTTTGCAGGCTCTTCGCGCTGGCCCACGTCTTTATAAAAACTAACTCCCAATTGCGCCGGGCGCTGAAAGATGTGGAAAAATTTGCCGAACGGCAACCACAATAGTGTGAAGATCACCGTGATCGCGTGGATGATCGCGAGAAAGTCGTAGGCATAGCCTTTCATCCAAGTGTAACTGGCAGTCAACATTAATCCAGTGACACTGATCGCAAACAAAAGGATCAACGGCAGGAAGTCTTCGCCAAACTGCTGCAACGCCGCCGCGCCGTGATCCCTCATCCGTCGTCGCATCGCCAGCATCACTCCGGCCGTAACCATAATTGATGCCCAGACCAATCCATGAAAGACCAGGAAACCAAAGATCGAATGAATCGGAAATGCAAAAGTGGGAAAGCCAAAGAGGTAAGCGCGATACCAGTCGAAATTGTTTGGCAAAGTCTCAAAATGGATCCAGCCAAATACGAGTGGAAAAGTGATCGCGATGGCAATCATGCAACCCCACATGAGCAACATATGCGTAGCCCATCGAAGTTTGCCGCGCTGCAGAATGAAGAGATTCAGACCGAAGTCGCTTGGGACTCTTATGAACCATTCCTTGATATTCTGGACCAGGTGTCGCGGCCGCAAGAAAACCTGCCAACCTCGCTTCCAATAAAGCGCGGTCGGGGGCCGCTGCAACCACATTGAATATCGATAAGTGATGCCGAAGGTGGCAAAGAGTACGGCAAAGGTGTAGCCGACGAGCGCCGCGTCGAAGTGGGCGAGGTTTCGTGAGCCCAGCACGATCAGGCCGGCCACGATCAGAGTGAACAGTGTTCCCCAAGCCCCGGCTCTAATTGTTTCCTTACTCATTGTCCGGATGCCCTTGATTGTTTCGCGGCGCAATCCTTAAGTCAAACCGTATCGCGCGCGCGTAATCAAGCTCGGCGTCTTAGTAAGCTATGAATCAGCCCGATGAAAGTAATAAGCCAGGCGGCCAGAGCGACAAAGATGAATGCGCGAGGGATGAATAATAGGAAATCCAAATCCAACGCCTTTGATAATTGCAGAGTGCAGACTGTGTACATGCCCAGAGGAAACACCATTCCCCAGTACAGCGGATCGTAGACGAGCGGGAAATGCTTGTGAAGATGTCGCCAGATCCCAAGTATGAACAACAACGGAATCCACCAGGTACCCGCCGCCCAGAAGAACAAAGTAAATCCTTTTAGGAACGGCAAAATCTCGCCGAGAAAGCCCCACGTGTGCGCTGCAATGATCAGTCTTGCGCCTGCCAGAGTCGTAATGGCGACAGCTCCCATGTTAATCCAATAGGGAGGAGTGAGCGTCACAGTTGTGAGGTTAACGAAAGTGACACGATAGAAGATGAGTGTGATGAGTATCAGGTAAAGCATACAGCCGAGCAGAAACATACAGAGCGTGAAGAAAAGCAAAGGCTCACGATATGATCCAAAGTCATCCGCCAGCAGCGTTCCCAACACGGAAATTGATTGCGTCGCCACTGCCGCAAGCAACCACGCACCGCTGATTCCGGTCTCGAATAAAGGCTTATTCTCTCGCACTGTGACAGCGGTGAAGAACGTGTACATGACTAGCGCCCACAGTAAGAGGCCTAAGAACCAGAGAACCAGCGCCTCCCGGTGCCGCTCCGTCACGATCAGCAACTGGCTGCCCAGCACACAAGTTCCTGCGACCACCGTGAAAAATCCGGGCCCGCGGATGTGATCCGAGATATCCGCTCTGACCCGCGGGAAAAACCGTACTAGACGGATAATCAACAAGAACCAAAGGACCGCGTAAGCGACAAGGTTAATAGCCAGCAGCGCCCAGGCCAACCATTTCATTCCCAACAGAAATGCGGCAGTCGAAACGATCCCAGTGGCCATGACGACAGCAAAGTAGCCTGGAAACAGGTCAGCAGCCGCTTGGATGATTCGATTGTCTTTCACTTCGTTTCTCGTCAGTCTCTCACAGTCCGAATCCATCACATACCGAAGGTTTCGTTCAGGCACGCGCCTCTTTGCCGCCAGCGGTTTCCCTTTCTGCGTTTAGACTCCAGTTCCGGATTTCCGGCAGGTCTTGGCCGTGCTTGTCGATGTACTGCTTGTGCTCGATGAGCTTGTCGTGAACCATCTCCAGAGTAGTCTTTTCCTAACTACTTCGCTTCTGCTGACGAAGTGCCGACGCTCCGCTTCGGCGCTGCCGCCAAAGCATCGCTGACAATCGTCTGGGCTTCCTCGAGGATGCGGTGCAGCTGATCCGCTCCCCGGAAGCTCTCCGCATAGATCTTGTAGATGTTCTCGGTGCCTGATGGACGCGCCGCGAACCATCCGCTCGCGGTCACCACTTTCAAGCCGCCGATGAGCGCGCCGTTACCCGGCGCATTAGTGAGGACAGTCTGGAGTTTTTCGCCCGCCAACTCGGTGAGCTTTACCTGCTCGGGTGAGAGCTTCGCCAACAGTCTTTTTTGATCAGGAGTGGCTGGCGCCTCAACCCGGTCATAGGCCGGCTCACCAAATTCACGCGTGAGGTCGCGGTAAATTTCGCCGGGATCGCGATCCATCCGGGCCGTGATCTCTGCCGCCAGCAAAGCCGGAACAATTCCATCTTTGTCCGTCGTCCAAACGGCGCCATCCAGGCGAGCAAACGAGGCCCCGGCGCTCTCTTCGCCACCGAAGCCAAGCGAGCCGTCAAGCAAGCCATCAACGAACCACTTGAAGCCAACCGGAACCTCGTAAAGCTTCCGGCCAAGCTTCCCGGCAACGCGATCGATCATCTGGCTGCTCACCACTGTCTTGCCGACCGCAGCATCCTTGCGCCACCGCGGCCGGTGTTGGAAGAGGTAGAAGATGGCGACGGAAAGATAATGGTTGGGTGGCAGCAATCCTTCGGTCCGGGTAACAATACCGTGCCGGTCATGGTCGGTGTCGCAGGCCCAGGCAATGTCGAAGCGATTCTTGAGGTCGATCAACCTCTGCATCGCATAGGGTGAGGAAGGGTCCATACGGATCTGGCCGTCCCAATCTACAGTCATGAAACGGAAGGTCGGATCGACGGCGTCATTCACAACCTTGAGGTTCAATCCGTAGCGCTCGGCAATCGGCCCCCAGTAGTGGACCCCTGCGCCACCGAGCGGATCAACACCCAGGTTGATCTGCGCGCCGCTAATAGCGTCCATGTCGAGCACATTCGCGAGATCAGCAACGTAGGCATTGAGATAGTCGTGCCGGTGCGTCGTGGAAGCGCGCAGAGCTTTCTCGAAAGGAATCCTCTTCACACCCAGAAGTTCATTCTCGAGAAACTCGTTTGCCTTCGCCTCGATCCACGCGGTGACGACGGATTCCGCCGGGCCGCCGTTTGGGGGATTGTATTTGAACCCGCCGTCATGTGGCGGATTGTGTGACGGCGTGATAACGATGCCGTCGGCGAGCCCGGTCTTCCGGGCACGGTTGTAGGTGAGAATCGCATGCGAAATCACCGGGGTCGGCGTATATTCATCGCCCTCCGCGAGCATGACTTCCACTCCGTTTGCCGCCAGCACTTCAAGCGCGCTCACAAGAGCCGGCACGGATAGCGCATGCGTGTCCATGCCTAGAAAGAGTGGGCCATCGATCTTCTTCTGCGTCCGGTACAGGCAAATCGCCTGACTGATGGCAAGAATATGCCATTCGTTGAAGGCCTTATTGAATGCGGAACCGCGATGTCCCGAGGTGCCGAAGGCAACTCGCTGTGCTGGTACTGAAGGGTCAGGCGTCTCGGAATAATAAGCAGTGATGAGCCTGGGCACATTGACCAGCATGCTGGGCTCGGCTGGCTTTCCGGCGAGGGGACTGTTTTTCATGACTTTCTCGTCATCACTCGTTTTCGTTCATTGGTCTTCATCACGCGGATGGTAACTCGACTATCGCCGCGGGATCGACGCCGCCCGCGTCGGTGCCGAGCAACGCTGACAAGTCACACGCGACCAGGTCGCCAATACGCCCGATCGTCAGATCTGCCGCAGGATACGCGACGATGTTTTTGGGGTCGAGCGCGTAGTGTCCCTGGCGCGGGAAGACGGTGGTCAGTCGCTTCCCCCAAACTTGTTTCATCGCGGCCAGAATGCGCAGCTTGTCATCGATCATAACGTAGTGCCGTGCTGGAAAGCGTTGCGAGACATCGGCGAGCATTTGCTCTTTGTGGATGTAGATCAGTACGCGACCCTCAACTGCCTCCCACAGTCCTGAGCGCTGGACTTTGCGCGGCTGAAAGACTACATCGCCATCCGATAGGATGACCGTCAGCCCCCATTCGCGAAGATGTTCGATTGCGTCAAGTGATCCGGGATACAGCCGGTTGGCGAACGGATAGTCAATCAGGAAGGCGGACATCTGCAGTAGCTGAGGATCGTTCATGGCGCCAAGCCGGTAGCGTTGCAATGCTCCCAGATAGTCCGCGTAGCCGAGATCAGCGCGCAACGCCTCCAGGATTTCCCAGTATCGATCCCGGTTCCTGGGGCCGAACTCGTGTTCGAGATGAGTTTGTAGATCGGCCTCTACCCGATCGTTGTCGAGCAGCGTGTTGTCGCAGTCAAACAGGAAGACGACGTCATCTGGCATTTTCAGGCGGTCCCCAGATCAGCCGTGCAATTCGGCGCGCGTCTGTAGCGTGCGCAGGATGTGACCGCGCGAGATGATTCCCGCGATACGGCCATCTTTGATTACTGGTAACTGATTCACGTCCTCACGTCCCATTGTTTCCAGCGCCTTCGTGACCGACGTGTCTGGCCTGACCGTGTGCAGCCGGTCGAGCGGTTGCATTACCTCATTAACCGTCGTATAGGGCCAACGTGTCCTGGGAACTGCCTTCACCTCATGCGGCGTGATAATTCCCGCGATGCTACCCTTCTCCTCTACCACGAAGCATCGCTGGCCGGTCCGCAGCAGATGTTCGTCCACTAACGTTTGCAAATTATCGAGCCCGTCCACTCGGGAACAGTCCTGCGTCATGACGTCACCGACGCGAATGCCCCGCAAAATCTCTGCGATCCTCAAGTGCTCATAACTTGATCGCGCGGCCCCCAACAAGAACCAACCGATGAACGCCATCCACAATCCGCCAAAGCCTGCGCCGTTGAAAAACCGGAAGACGCCCCAGACGATGAATACGAAGGCCACGAACTGGCCTGAAAGTGATGCTATGCGAGTGGCGCGATCGGCATCGCCCGTAACCTACCAGACGATGGCCCGAAATACTCGCCCGCCATCGAGTGGGTAACCGGGAATCATATTGAAGACGCCAAGGGCAATGTTGATAACACCGAGCCACATCAACATTGCCACCAGCGGCGTTTCCGGCGTCGTCGGCGTTCTCCAGCCGAACAAACTCGCGAGCCCGAGACAGACAGAGCCAATGATGACGCTGGCAATCGGGCCGACGATCGCCATCCAGAATTCTGTCTTCGGATCGGTGGCGTCTTTTTCAATCTGCGCCACGCCGCCAAGCGCAAACAGCGTGATCGAGCGCACTGGCAAGCCGCGAGCTTTGGCTACCGCTGCATGCGACAATTCGTGCAGGATGATGGACACGAAGAACAATGCCGCGGTGACAATTGCCGTGGCCCAGATCGTGACCTCACCCCACTGAGGATTGGCGGCATGAAACTGGCCGGCAAGCGAAAGCGCTACCAGCAAAGCGATGATCAGCCAACTGTAGTGCAATCCGATTTGAATACCGAAGATGCGTCCGAGCCTTATTTGTGCTTTCATAACGCTTCTCCTCCAGTTCTGGTCGCTCCTGTCCCCAGCGCGTGAGAAGGGAGGGCCGAAAAGGTCAACGCTCTCCGTACCGCCGAACTACTCTCGCCGCATCCCATGCTGCTTTTAGCGTCAAATAGATTTGACCACTCGGAAGAGCATCAGTCTGTGCGTTAGCTCACATTAGCGAGCGATCTCCATCTTTGCTTAACTTTGAAAATGACGCACGACGTGCGAAGTTTTGAGCAGACGATCCTGGCGGAAGACGTCTTCGTCGAACGAACTAAACACGTGGGCAGTAGTTTACGATTCGGCGCGCCGGAAACATTTACCATCCGACAACGTGGCCCAGGACCACAGCACATACTGTCATGGCGCCGAAGCCAAGTTCGCGCAACCCAAGCCTTTTCGGCGTCACTCGCTTGCCAGATTCTGAGAAACCAATCAAGGCGCGCACGAGCAGGATCACCAACGCGGCAACTGCCAGAAACGGCGCCACTCCCCCACGCGCAAGCCCAAACACGATCAGAATCGCCAGCGCATGCGCAATTATCACCATGCGCGGTGATGCCGGTTTGCGATGCAGGATCCTGAGCCGGGCCCGGAGATATAGAATCGTCGGGACTGTGCGTGCCGCTAAGATGATCCACAGTCCGAACGCCGCCGGACGCGGCCAACCACCGGCTATTGCAATCGCGGCCGCGACCGCGCCGATTGAAATCGATCCGGCCAATTCAGCAATTAGTGAGCGGCTGCGGCCCAATGAATCATGAAACAACTGGACGATCGTGAAAGGCGCCGCAAATAGCAGCGGCAGCAGGAAACCTATACCGGCGGTCTTGATGGCAAGGGCGAGACCCAACGTTGCGATGCAGACATAAAGTACTGCAAAGCGTTCCGCGAGTGGGGTGCGAGGCATTCGTCGGCCCCGTCGCCAGTCACCAATTGCCAACTTGAAAGGGTGCCGCGACAGAAAGGCTCCCACCGCGCCGACCGAAAGAAATAGCCCTGCCAACGAAGGCGCCAGCAGCAGCCCGAGTACGATGGGCTCAAACAAAAGGCCCCACCCTCCATGTTCCGCGGGCAAGGCAACGGGCCTGATACGAATGCCACGGCGCGAAGCTTTGAGATTGCCAGCGGCTATCAATTTACCTCCGAGAACCCATTAGTCACCGCCGCTTCATCACGGAATCGTGGCGGCAGATTCTTCAACTCGTCACGTATTTCCACCGCGAGCGCGTTCTGCTCCTCTGGTCCGAAGAGTTTTGCCGGCAAACGATAAACCAGTTCTTCTTCCAACTTGTTATGAGATTCGAGGCGGTTGCGGACCGTCGCTAAGGTTCGCCGCACGCCTTCGATCTCAACCGTGCGATCACCGCCGGCCGTAGTTCGACAATCGCGCATGACCTTAACAGCGCCCGCCAGCTCGTGCATGAAAGAGTCATGGTCATCGTGGAGTTGCGCGATTGCCTCACGCGCTTCCGCTGAAGAGAGAGTCTCGTCGCCGCCCTTAACAGTGCCTCCGTCCAAAGCCTCGAGGATGCCGGGAAACAGATGCAAGTGTTCGGCGCGAATGTGCATGGCGAGGCGCGCCCAAAAAAGATCGAGACGCGCGAACGCCTTCGCGGCGTCGCCTTCGTCAAGCGCTGCCAGAAGCGCGGCCAGGAATTTGCCCAGCGCCTCATGATCCTCGGCGAGCAGTCTCTCCGCGCTTTGTGATTCTTCCGTCGATGGCACGTCGCTAGTACATTAAACCATCCGCCCTGCTTGCGCCGATCGCGAGGCCTCGAGCTTTTGCAAAATGTCCTTGCGACGGGCACGCATCTCTTCGCCCAACGCCTGAATCTCGCTGGCGGGCAAGACCTCCGACGCGATCGGAAAGACAAAGTTGTTTTCGAGAAGTATGTGCGGGCGGTAAAGGGTGGTGAGTTCTGCCACGAGTTCATTGAATCGGTCCAACTCTTTTGCCTCGGCCGAGCCGTCGCGAGGAAGGATTCCAACCAACTCGTCAATTTCTGCGTGCAGCTGTTCACCTCTGCGGTGCTGCGATTCAAGCTCGGTCATCGCCGCCAGCGCATCCCGGGCAGTTCCGCCTCGCTCGCGCAGACGCGGGAAGAGCGAAACTTCTTCGTCTTCCGTGTGCTTGACGCCCGGAATAGCAAAGTGCGCGCACGCGCCGTCTATCGCCGCGAACACCCGAGGTAGTGATTGGGTATCGCCTGCGCGCAGGATTTCCCCAGCCCGTTCGAGCGCGCTTAACTGCGCTTCTATTCGCTCGTGACAGTGCACCAACAGTCCGAGCGGATTCGTGAAGTCCGGGATATGCGGTTGGTTTATGGTTAACACGCTGCTGATAGTCGTCATTTCATTCAATCCTTTCAAATTGCGATTCTCTAGAGTCGCAGACTCTCGATGTCTGATTCTGGGGTAGTATCTGAGTCTGGTTTCGTGTTCTTTCCCGCTCCACCAGAACAATCCACGAAATAACACGAAACCGCACGAACGAAAGCATTTCCCGTTCGTGTCTTTTCGTGGATCGTCTACCTTGAGAGCGCCAATCTCGCGAAACAGGACACTACTGATTCCGGCTCTTCGCTTGAGTCATCATCTGCCTTACCGCGCGGACGGGAAATGACTTATGTCACGCCCGGACGCGACTAAACTCGTACGCCGGCTGCCCGGGAGCTTGAATAAGAGCGCCGAAGGGCGTGATGATGTCTCCCAATGACGCTCGATAAGATTGCCGCGCTCCGGCGCACCAGGCTTTTCGCAGAACTGGATGAGACGACGCTGCGCGTGCTGGCGGAGCGCGCCTTTGATCGACGGTTTCAAAAGGATGAAGTGCTATTCGTGGCCGGTGAGGAGGCGCATGGACTGTACGTGATCGTCGCCGGGGCCGTGCGCGCTTTTCGTGTGAGTCTGGATGGGCGAGAACAGGTCATTCATGTGGAGCGCGCCGGCGCGACTATTGCCGAAGTGCCGGTCTTTGATGACGGCACTTATCCGTCGACCGCGGCGGCGGAAGAAGACACGACGGTGCTCTTCATTGATAAGCGCGACGTGCAGCATCTCTGTCTGGAGCACCCGAAGATCACTCTGGCCGCGCTAAAAGTCCTGGCCGGACGGTTGCGGCGCTGCGCCGAGCTGGTGGAAGCGCTCTCGCTACGTGAAGTCGGCCAGCGGCTCGCGCGCTTTCTCCTGGCGGAAGCACGTAGAAGCGGCACACCGGCAGAGTCTGGCATCAGCATCAATCTCACTCAGACCAACCAACAGATCGCCGCGCGCGTTGGTTCGGTGCGCGAGGTCGTGTCTCGCGCCTTCACGCGTCTTCAACACGACGGACTGATCAAAGTCGAAGGGCGCCGGCTCATTATTCCAGATGAAGCAGCGCTGGAGGCGTTCGCCGGCCAGGGTTGATGGAACCAGAACTCTTTGGAATTCCTCAAAATGCGGAGTGACATAAGTCATTGTCGTTACCGGCTTCATACCATTAATCTTCCAACCAACGCGAAGGTAATTTTCTGCTCGTGCGACTGAAAGAAGGATGTTATGAGTGAGAAAGATCAAGTCTCAACAAGAACTGACGAGGTCAAACAACTCGTTGACCTGCTGCAATACCAGGATGGCTCTATCGTCAGCCGAGTGTTGCTGAAGAATCAGGGCGGCACGGTAACATTGTTCGCGTTTGATCAGGGCGAGGGCCTAAGCGAGCACACGGCGCCTTTCGATGCTCTGGTAGTTGTCATCGACGGGGATGCGGACATTGAGATCGCCGGCGAGAGTTTCAAGGTGCGGCAAGGAGAGACCATCACCCTGCCGGCGAATCGGCCTCATGCGGTCAAGGCCGCTACCAGATTCAAAATGCTGCTGATCATGATCCGCGCGTAGCGTGCGGGTGATCTTAACCCCACCCTAAAGCATGAAGAGTTGGCTCGTCAGCGTCTGGATCCGTACCGCACCCGACTCCAACGGGTTTGGTTCTTTAACGGAGTGGTTATCCACTACTCTTCACGTTCCAAAGTTGGGCTCAGAGTCGTCATTGTCTACCATCAGTCGCGGTGCGGGCAATGATGAATCGTTCAGCTCCGCCTTCTCGCATGTTGAAAACCTTTGGGCGTTGTATGCGCTTCTCGTCGGGTTCGATCTCTTCTAGTTGTTTTCCTGACAAGCTTTTTTGTACCGCGATCCGCGGCACTCGCTTAGTGGCGTAGTCAAACCACTCGTTCAAAAGTATTTGTCCGTTGTGGTCCAAATCGGCCAGGCCGGATTTGATGCCTTCCTCCACGAGAGCATAGGTGAGATAGCTGTGCTGCAATCCCGCCGATTCAAACGCCACCTCATCACTTTGCGAAGCCGTAAGGACATACATTCCCTTTTCGTAAGCCAATTGCGCAATTCCTTTGGTATTCATCGGACCTCGCCGCTCGTCATCGGCCTTAAGTATCTGACCGGAATTGCAAGCATCTATGATCAGGAGCAGTTGACCGACATCCATTGGCTTCAAAACCTCTTCAAGCTCGCGGTCGGAAATACTGTGGGACAGGATTAGCGTTAACGCCGATTCGTTCAGGGTCGATCTTAGACCCTGGTAACCGAGATCATAGGGGATCAGATAGAAGCGATCCTCTTTCGCCGTTCCGTGACCGGAGAAATAAAAAATCACAGCGTCTTCGGGCTGCGCCGCTTTGATTTTCAACAGAGCGGCGGGAACTTCCTTCGGCAGGGGATTCTTCACACTCCCGGCCAGTAATTTCAAGGCCAAGAGAATGTTTTCCTTGGTGGCATCAGCATTAAACAGCGATATGACTTCGACGGGCCGATATTGACGCAGCAGCTCCTGCTGGCTCTTTAACTCTGCACCAATATCGGTGGCGTCAGCGACACTATAATTGAGATTGTACTGTGAATTCGCGTAACTACCGACACCTACCACGAGCAGGTAGGCAGTGCCCTCACGTCGCAGCGTCTCCGAACCATGTATCGATAGCTGAGCGTCAGTGGACTTGATGTTCTCTCGGTTGAAAGCGTACGCGGTAAAATCGTTTTCGCCTGCCACGATCGGTACGCTCGCCTCAATAGTCAGTCGGGGAGAGCCTCGCAAAACATCGCCGGACCAGGTTTGCACCAGCAGTCCATTACGAAATAGCCGAAGATCCCGCGCGCCGCTGCCTTCCCCATGTTCGGCGTCTGAAGGGGCTTCGGTGATGTCCATCTTGAGACGAACGGTGCGCTTGGCGAGACTCTCAGTCAGCGGATATTCTTCACTTCGCAAGATAATCTGCGGCTGACGCCTGTCTTTTCTTAAGATGTCTTGCTTCGCTTTAGGATTCTTGTTAGCGAAAATATCAGCGATCAAACCAGGATAGAAAAATTCGTTGAAGAATGACTCGACAGAAGCCACCTTAAACGTGCTCTGATCAAAACGCCAGAGCAGAAACTTCCACGCCGCCTGAGAGCCGTCGAACAGCCCGCCCGGGGTAACCACCAGCCAATCATCGCTTTCTGGAATTGAAACCATTAGAGCGGCCAACGTGCCACTCTCGCAGTTCCACACGATCATACTTCCATCGCCGTGGGCGGATATTAGCCATCGTGAATCATTACTGAAATCAATACCATTAATTTCTCCAGACACCCCAAGCAACGTGCGAACTTCTGCTCCGGTTTTGGGATCCCAGAGCCTCACGGTCTGGTCCATGCCACCGGACGCCAGCCAACGTCCATCCCGGCTGAACGAAAGCGTGAAGATTTCACCATTGTGCCCACTCATTGTGCGCGCTTCGCCGCCCTTCACGTTGGCGAGGCTGAACAATGCAATCTTGCTATCAGCCGTTCCTGCCGCCAACATCGTGCCGTCAGGGTTAATGGCGATGGCATTCACCTCATCACTGAGTTGCACAGAGGTTCTTGCAGCAGCTCCCTTGGTAAGATCCCAGAGTCCGATGGTCTTGTCTGTGCTGCCGGAAGCAATCAACGACGAATTTGGAACGAAAGCGAGGCTGGTGATTTCTCCGGTGTGCCCGGTCAGAATCCTCTCTTGTTTAGTTACCAGATTCAGCAAATGAACAGTTCGTCCAGTTCCCGCGGCAGCCAACCACTTTCCATCGGGACTGAAAGCGATTGAATGGATCATCTCCTGGCTATAGGTCCCTGTATAGACTTCACGTCCGCCATTCATATCCCACAGTTTAAATTCGCCGCTGTTGCTGGCGGATGCGAGCCAACGACTGTCGGGACTAAAGGCGACCGCTGTCACCCAACCTTTATGTCCGGCAAGTCTCGGCATTTCCCGACCGGTTGCGATTTGCCACACCCTAATGGTCCGATCATTTGTTCCCGCAGCGAGCCAGCGGCCATCATGGCTGAAGGCGACCGAGAGAAAACTCGCCGCGCGACTCTCCAGTGTTCGCAGCACCTTGCCGTTGGTTGGGCTGCGTAACTCCACTAATCTATCGCCCATGCTTGACGCCATGAGGCCGCCATCATTACTAAGGCACGCAAATAGGAGCGCTCCCACTTCTGAATCGCCGGGCACAGCGCGTTTTTGTTTTCCCGTCTTGGCATCCCAGAAAACCATCATCCCATCGGCGCTGGTCGCCAGGACTTCCTCGTCGCTAGTGAACCCAGTGGCCAAAATTGTGCGGGAGCTGTATTTCATTGTGCGGAGATCTCGTCCGCCTGCCAATTCCCAGAGTACGAGCAGTCCATCATCGCTTCCCGACAACAAACTCTTGCCGTCCCTGCCAAAGGTCAGGGTGGTAATTTTTTTGAGGTGCTTGTTGAGGGTTCGCAGCGGACTCCAGTTGGCGGTATCCCACAGTTTGATACTATTATCTCCGCTGCCTGACGCCAGGGTCTTGCCGTCAGGACTGATAGCCAGAGCGGTGATTCCGCTCGCATGGCCTTTAAGGGTTTGCACCTCCCGGCCCGAACCAGCATCCCAAACCCTGATGGTGTTGTCTGTGCTTCCTGAAATAATCCACCGGTCATCCGGACTAAACAGAACGGCTTCCACAGGGCCCCCGTGGCCTCCGAGCGTCTGGATTTCGCGACCCGAAGAGACATTCCAAAGTTTTACCGTGCGATCGTTACTACCAGAAGCCAGGAGTTCGCCGTTCCGATTGACGGCGAGGGACTTAACCCAATTCTTATGGCCATGCAAAGCGCGAAGCTCGCGACCGGATTCGACGTCCCATAGCCTGATGGTGTTGTCAGCGCTGCCGGACGCAAGCCAGCGGTGATCTGGCGCAAAGACAGCGCAATTAATTCTCGAGCTGTGCCCGGTCTGAACGACTAATTCAGGCGGCGCATTCTCTGGAGCGGAGGATTGTGAAGGTGATTGTGTCAGCCCGTAGAACAAGAGAACGACGCCGACGGCGAAGGCCAAACGCCAATAGTGAGAATCGTGGGTTTTCCTGGTTGATTGTATTGCGGACGCGCGCATACTCAGATCTCGGTTGTTCGGCTGGTAGTTAGTTGGCCAAGCCCGCGACATCGCGGTAACCATTGTTCACAGAAGAGATTGTTATTGAAGGCTCAAGAGAACCAATATACTGCCTTGTCCCTTCGCCAAAGGCTCTAATGCTTTGCCGACAATTGTCCCGGGCCGGTGAATGCGCACGCCTCTGACGATAATCGGCATTGACTTCATAGCAACGCCTGCCTTATTGCTCGTCACGAGTAGGTCCCCGATTTGGATTGGATGTCGAGTTGCGTCGACCTTTATTTTCACGCGCCCGGTGGTTGCGACCAGCACTTTCCCTGCGCCAGCTTCGCCGAGTATTAATCCGGGCCGCGGTGAAATGACGCCCGCAACGTGCGTGTCATACGCGCGGCCGGAAGCGACTACCGCATTGGCGAGTTCCGGGTCAAGAATGACCAGCGTACCCGGCGCGATCGGTTTCCGCGCCTGAACCCACTCAGCCACGTCCTGATACTTAGCCGCTA
>PMSM01000011.1:0-82545 GCA_003168335.1 Blastocatellia bacterium
CATGGATGGTTTCGAGCTGGCTAGGACTATTAAATCTGACCCGAGTATTGCCGGGATGCATTTGGTGATGTTGACCTCGTTCGGCGAGCGCGGACATGGGGCGACGGCGCGTGAGGCGGGTGTCGCGGCTTACCTCACCAGGCCGGTGCGTTAGTCTCAATTGTATGACTGCCTGGCCAATGTGATCAGCGCGGCGGCCGTCACATCAGAACGAGACGACGCGTCATCGCAACCGGGCCCGAAGTTACTCACCAAACATACCTTGAAGGAAGCAAAAATGAGTTCGCACAAACTTATTCTGCTCGCCGAAGACAACATCGTGAATCAAAAGGTGGCCATTCGCCAGTTGCAGAAGCTGGGTTATCGCGCCGATGCGGTAGCGAACGGACGCGAGGCCATCGAAGCTTTGAGTCGCATCCATTACGATCTGGTTTTGATGGATTGTCAGATGCCGGAAATGGACGGCTATGAAGCGACCGCGGAGATACGCCGGCAGGAGGGCGACGGGAGGCATACACACATCGTGGCCATGACCGCGCACGCGCTCACCGGCGACCGGGAAAAGTGTATTGCTGCGGGGATGGACGAATACATAAGCAAGCCCGTCAAGTCCGATGAACTGAGACGCGTGCTTGAACTCTTCTGCAAAACTCCCAGCACCGACCCCGGAGATCAAGCCGAACGCACAACTGCTCCGCTGGTGGACGTTGACCGCATGCACGAAATGATGGGAGACGGGCCGGTAGAGCTTGCGGAGATTGTGAATCTGTATCTGGATCAAATGGGCCAGAACCTTCTCAAACTGGATGCCGCAGTCGCTTCGGGCAATCATTTAGAAGTTGAGTTCATCGCCCACAACTGCGCCGGCACCAGCGCCAACTGCGGCATGACTGCGGTCGCGATTCCGCTCCGCGAGCTCGAAGCCGTGGGCAGGACCGGTTGCCTGGAGAACGCTCCTGCGGTTCTGGCTCAAGCTAACCGGCTCTTTGAGCAAACCCGCGCGTGTCTTACTCAGCATATGGCCGAGGCCGTGCGCTGATCCAGGGCGGGTTTTAGCGAACGAATACCCGCCTGAAACCACCAACTGAACCTGGAAAGAACTGAGGATTGAGCGATGGAAAATTTTCGATTCAAATTGAAACAAACAACGCCTAACCGAGATATTGTCAACTTAAACTGATGAGAAAAAGACAACGACCGTGGCAGTTTAGATCAACCCATGCTTACTCATCTTGTCGGTCGACGATCTCACTCTTCAAGCTGCTGCTTGAGCTCCAATCACCTCTTCCCAAGTCACGACCCTCGATCTCATCACTTCTCGGTAACCACCAGCCGTGTACAGGTGCCTGTCAGGTCGGAAGTATGACGTGATGATCCCGAAGACCGAGAGAAAGCGGTGGGCGTGGCCCGCTGACTTGAACCGTCCCATCACCTTCTCTCGCAATCTGGTCGGCTGATGTGAATTCTCCGCTCGGTTGTTCTGATACTTCTGCTGGAGGTGTTCGACACTCGGCATCACTTCAGCTCTCGCCGCGCTATAGCTCTTCAGCTTGTCTGTAATGATCACCTGTAAGACTTTCCCCGCCAAGATTTCTTGCGCGGCCCTCTTGACGGCCGCGAATAGTGAACGGTATTATCGCCTTTCGTTGTCGAAATCCGATAATGTAATTTCAAGGTAAGGCATGATGAGTGACAAAGAACTCTATTCGGGCATGATCCGGCTCCACATTCTCTATCACGCTTCTAAGGGCCCGATCTTTGGACTGTGGATAATCGAAGAATTGGGGCGGCATGGCTATAAGCTAAGTCCGGGAACTCTATATCCAATCCTCCACGGCTTGGAAAGCAAGGGATATCTCCGCTCGATGGAGAAAAGAGAGGGTCGGCAGACGCGGCGCTTTTATCGAGCGACGCCGACAGGGCGAAAGGCTCTCAAGAGCGCTAAAGAAAAGGTTCGAGAGCTTGTGGGGGAACTATTTGAAGAGTGATAAGTGGGCGGGCAATCGCAGTGACGCCGTCATTGCTGGGGAGATGGTGACGAAGCGGGCAACAGGCAACTTTCATTAGCGTTTTAAGTTCCGCTTCATTGCTAACCAAATTCATACCGACTCGCGGCAGGGAGGAATTCATTCATGAGGTCTTCAACAAGTTATCAAAAACTGCTAGGCAGATTGGTACTATTATCAGGGATGCTCCTATTGATACCGGCAATGGGACTGGCCGGCCCGCCTTATACTACTGACGATCCTGAGCCGGTAGAATATCAACACTGGGAGTTCTATCTGGCATCACAACTCTCGAAGGATACCGACGGCTGGTCTGGTACTTGCCCGCATTTCGAAATGAACTATGGCGCATATAAAAATTTACAGCTTCATGTGATCGCGCCTTTGTCATTTGTGCAGTCGACCGAAGCCAGTTCACATATAGGCTATGGCGATACCGAATTGGGCGCTAAATATCGTTTTATTGAAGAGGGCAAATGGCGGCCCCAGATCGGCATCTTCCCAATTGTCGAGGTGCCGACTGGCAATAGCAATAAAGGGTTAGGCAACGGACACACACAAGTCTTCTTACCGATCTGGTTGCAAAAGAGCTTTGGCAAATGGACCAGTTATGGCGGCGGCGGATATTGGATAAACCCTGGGACGGGGAATAAGAATTTCTCGTTTGTGGGTTGGCAAATCCAACGCAAGCTTAATGAGAGATTGTCAGTCGGCACGGAAATTTATCATACCTCAGCAAAAGACATTCAAGGTAAATCCGAGACCCGCTTCAATGTTGGAATGGTCTACGACTTCAATGAGCGAAACCATCTGCTCTTCTCAGCCGGCAGAGGTATCACGGGTGAGAACAAAGCTCAGTTCTATATTGCCTACCAGCTTACGATTGGCCCACATACTAATAAGGAATAAGACAAATTTGAAGACATCGAAGGCGAGCAGTTCGGTGAGGACGGTTTCAAAGACGCCATGAAACAGATTAGCGCGATCGAGACCAATCTGGGACTTGCTGACATCGCGCAATTCACCGCGCCGCCTCCACCTAAGGCGTGAAGCGCGCCGGGTTAATATGACATGAAATCACTTCAGAGAATTCTAGCGACGAATGCTCCTGCATCCGTTCTTCTGATTCGTCTCGTTGTGGGAGCTATTTTTCTCTCAGAAGGCATTCAGAAGTTTTTCTTTCCAAACGATCTCGGGGTGGGGCGCTTCATCAAGATCGGAATCCCTGCGGCACAAATAATGGCTCCTTTCGTCGGCGTGGTTGAGATCGTTTGCGGGACGCTAATCATTCTGGGTCTGTTTACCAGATTGGCTGCGATCCCACTGATCATTGATATGCTGGTCGCCATCTCGGCGACAAAGATTCCCATACTGATCAAGAGTGGCCTCTGGGCGATGGCTCATGAAGCGCGCGTCGATTATGCGATGCTGCTTGGATCGATCTTTCTTCTCATTGTCGGCGCGGGGCAGTGGTCTATCGATTCTCGCTTCCGATCCAGACCTTTAGAGCGAAATTTAAGGCGGAATGGTTAAGAAGAACGAAGTTGAAACACCGGCCGCTGCGCCGCCGAGCAACCATGCTTCGCTAAGCGATCTGACACTCCTCTTCCTGAGACTCGGCTTGACGGCCTTCGGTGGTCCGGCGGCACATATCGCGATGATGGAGGACGAAGTCGTCCGCCGTCGCCGCTGGCTCTCGCGTGACAAATTCCTCGACCTGCTCGGTGCCTCCAACTTGATTCCAGGTCCGAGCTCAACCGAGCTTGCTATCTACATCGGCTATCAGCAGGCAGGTTGGATGGGTCTCCTGCTTGGAGGCGTCTGCTTCGTTCTTCCGGCAGCGATGATGGTCGCGGCAATCGCCTGGGCGTATGTACGTTTCGGAAGTTTACCCGCAACTGCCGCAATCCTTTATGGTATTAAGCCGGTCGTAATTGCCGTCATTTTGCAGGCGCTGTGGAATCTCGGACGAGCTGCGGTGAAAACAAAGTTCCTCGCAATTATCGGACTAGCTGCCGTGACTCTGAACTTCCTTCGAGTCAATGAGCTGATAGTTCTCTTCGGCACGGGGCTTATTGTGGCCGCCGTAAAGTGGACGAGCAGCCGCCCCGCGGCGGGACGATTCAGAGTCTTCGCTCTTTATCCGGCTGTTCCGATCGCCACACTTCTGCAAACGGCCACAGCGCCAGGAGCAACAGAGGCGGCTCCCGTCGGCTTGTGGCCACTCTTTCTGTTCTTCCTAAAAATTGGTTCGGTGCTCTTTGGCAGCGGCTATGTCCTGCTTGCCTTCCTCCGCAGCGACCTCGTCGAACGCTGGCACTGGATGACCAATTCGCAGCTCCTGGATGCTGTTGCTGTCGGCCAAGTTACGCCAGGACCTGTTTTCACTACGGCCACCTTCATCGGATATGTACTAGGGGGACCACCGGGCGCCATTGTTGCGACCATAGGCATATTCCTTCCCTCGTTCATCCTTGTGGCAATCAGCGGGCCATTGATACCGCGGATTCGCCGATCTCCCACAGCGGGAGCGTTCTTGGACGGAGTGACAGTGGCTTCTCTGGCTTTGATGGTTGTGGTGACATTTGTACTGGGCAGAACCGCACTAGTCGATCCATTGACGATTGGATTAGTTGTCACAAGCGCGATCCTGATCATTCGCTTCCGTGTAAACTCGGCGTGGCTGGTTCTTGGCGGGGCAATAGTCGGCTGGCTTCTTTCGGGACGGGTGTAACAATGCAAGACGCAGGCTGTTGGATTACGTCAGGCTGCGAGAGGATCGTCAGAGAGACGCGCCCGCTGTCGTACGGGGGCGACGATTGAACCCTCGTGGTCGCAGCGGTGCTGTTGTACTTCAGGCGTGGCTTGCTAAGAAGGCGCTCAATTCACGCGCAGTGTACGGTCGGAGGGGGCCTTTGTGAGCAATTTGCTGAACGCGATCATTCTTGGAGTCGTCGAAGGGATTACTGAGTTCTTGCGGATCTCCTCAACCGGTCACCTGATTGTCGCATCCGACCTTCTGCGCTTCAAAGACGCTGGCGGAACGTTCGAGATAGTTATTCAACTCGGCGCGGTGCTGGCGGTCGTCTGGTTTTATCGTACCGACCTGATTGAGAGGGTTTGCAAGACTGCTGCCAGCCGGCAGACGCGGCGTTTCTGGCTTAACCTGTTCGTCGCCTTTCTCCCGGCGGCGATCACCGGCCTGGCATTCGAGAAATTCATCACCGAGCAACTGTTCTCGCCCTTGACCGTGGCAGCGTCTTTGATCATCGGCGGGATTATCCTGTGGCTGGTCGAGCGACGGCGCGAGATAACAGAGAGCGTTCCAACCTCCGGTCATACGATACAACTGGATCGCGTCACAACCCGTCAAGCACTGCTCATCGGCTTCACTCAGATTACGGCGCTCGTACCCGGTGTGTCGCGCTCAGGTTCGAGCATTGTTGGAGGTTTGCTTTCCGGACTTGATCGAGAAACGGCTACAGCCTTCTCATTTTACTTGGCGATCCCGACGCTTGGTGGGGCGACTCTTTACAAGCTCCTGAAGAACCTTCACCAGATCGCAAGCCAAGGCGCTGCGCTCAATCTGGCGATTGGAACAACAGTAGCCTTCATCACTGCCTGGTTAGCCATCGGCTGGCTGTTGCGGTACGTGGCCCACCACGATTTTCGCAGCTTCGCAGTCTACCGCATCCTGGCCGGATTGTTGATCATTGCCTGGGTTTCGCTGCGCTAACGAAGCCACAAGGTCATTACAGAATGAGCCTGAGACGGGGCTCTTTTGTGATCAGGCCAAGCCGGACGACGCATGACTTCGACGGCTGCTAGTCCTATATTGGTTTATTTGGTTGGGTAAGGTTACTTGAGTGGGCCTGCGAACGGCGACTGAGAACTGAGGCCTGTTAAGATTTGAGGCAACGTCCCTAAGGGAAGTCTTACCGATGACGAAGAAGGGCGCTGTGGTTGCCAAGACGGTGGTAGTCAAACGGCGCACATTTACGCGCGAGGTGGAGCGAAAAGAACTTTGAAGAAGGATGAAGACAGACGGCAGAGAGGAGGTGATACAGCTCGCCTCACTCGGGGCGAGTTGTTCTCAATCTTCTTCAAGGCGGGCCTGGCCTTCGGCGGCGGTCTCGGCATTCTCGCCGTGCTGGAAGACGAACTAGTCAGCAAGCGCCGCGCTGTCTCCAAGGAAGAATTTCTGACTATCTACGGCATCGGGCGCGTAGTCCCCAGCGGGACGATGACGGCGCTGGCCATCGCTTACGGCTACAAATTCGGCGGGATGTTGGGTACGGTCATCGCGCTCGCCGCACTCGCCCTACCGGCCTTCGTCCTGACCATCATTCTGACGGTCGCATACCACTATCTCAGAAACAGCCGCCTGTTTGAGCTCATCCCCGTCACGATCATGCCCGCGGCGCTCGCGCTCATCGTCGTTGCTGCGCTCAAGCTGGGCAAGGACGTCTTCCGTCCATCCCGTGAACTCGCTGTGGCCTGCGCAGCCTTCGCTCTCGCGCTCTTCCCCCGGCTCAATCCCGCGCTGATTCTGCTGGCGGGCGGCGTCCTCGGCGCATTCGCTTTGAGGAACGTCGAAGAGAAGAAGGATGTCGATGCGAAGGAGGTGGGCAAATGAGTCTCTGGAAGCTCGCGCTGCTCATCGCTCTCTTCAACCTGATGACCTTCGGCAACGGCCCTGTCATGATCCCGTTGCTTCAAACTCATCTGGTAAACGGGGCTGGCGTGCTTACCGAGGATCAGCTGCTCTATGCCTTCACAATCGCGCGCGTCACGCCAGGACAGGCGAATTTTTATGTCGCAAGCATAGGCTACATGCTCTACGGGATGCCCGGCGCAGTCCTCGCGACGCTCGCGATCATGCTGCCCGGCTATGCCATGATCCCGCTGCTCAACGGGTACGAGCACCTGCGCTATTCGACCTGGATCAAGGGCTTCACGAAGGGGTTGACGGTCACATCCGTGGGGCTGATTCTGGCGGCAGTCGTCCAGATCGCTCGCGGCGCGCTCACTCAGCCTATTGCGTGGGTCGTCCTTCTCGCGACGCTCGTCATGACGCAACTGCTCAAGTGGAACATCCTCGTGGCGCTGGCGGTGGCATGTTGCCTCGGTCTGCTGCTCAAGTGGTTGCTGTGAATTGTCCGACCCGTGAAGGAGCTTGCCGACAGGCAAGGCGTAAGATCGTAAAGGTCAGAGCCTTTGAACAAATTACTTCAGGACTCCTCACGGTATTGTCAACTTAACTTCATGAAGAAACAAAAAGCAGCGACTCAGAAAGACGAATCCGCTTTCGTCGTCTGCGTTAATTAACGATTCGCTCTTAATGAGCAGCGGCCCCGACGCAAATCACCTCTTGCCAGAGGACTAATCTCGCTTTCATCACTTCCCGATAACCGCTAGCTCTGTACAGATGTCTCCCCACTCGGAAGTACGATGTGATGATTCCGAAGGCTGAGAGAAAGCGTTGGGCATGGCCCGCTGACTTGAACCGCCTCATCACCAGCTCTCGCAATCTGGCCGGCTGATGTGAATTCTCCGCTCGGTTATTCTGATCCTTGTGCTGGCAGTGTTCGACACTTGGCATGACCTCAGCTTTGGCCGCGCTGTAGCTCCGCAGCTTGTCCGTAATCATCATACGCGGGACATACCTCAGCCGCTTTAACAGCTTGCGAAAGAATTTCTTAGCTGCTTTCTTATTTCGGTGACTCTGGACCAGAATATCCAACACGTCGCCATCCTGATCTACTGCGCGCCAGAGGTAATGGAGGCGGCCATTGATCTTGAGGAACACCTCGTCGAGGTGCCACGTGTCGCCAGGCCGAGGAGACTTGTGAGGTAGGCCGTTAGCGTAAGTCTGGCCGAACTTGAGACACCATTCACGGACGGTCTCGTAAGAGAGTGCAACGCCGCGCATCGCTAACATTTCTTCGACATCGCGGAAGCTCAGAGCAAAGCGAAAATATTACCGAACGCAATGACTAATGATCTCGGCAGGGAAGCGATGACGATGATAGAGAGAGACAGAGCTGCGCATCAGTGGAGTATGCCGCATGAAAAGCCTGATTACATCTTCCGCCATTAACCTGACAATACCCGTTTCTCCTCGAACGGGCTGCTCAACCGCTGCCCATTCTAGTCAACCGACCTGACATTCAACATACATGTCTCAAACGTTATCCCGCTTGTTGTCAACCCTTCGCAGGCAGCCCGCGTAATGGCAATCGGCAGGTCTCTTCAATTTGGCTCGGTTAACTGGTTAGTTTCTTCAGTGCTGGGAATTCCCTTAGCATGTCCTTGTAACCATTCTCGAACTTTTGCTACGTCAAATCGGAGACACTTTCGACTGACTTTAATGAAGGGTATGGCGTTTCGTCGAACGAGGCTATAGACGTATGTTCTTGCACGAGCGATACTCTGTGCAGTTGAAGTATCGTAGCCTAACAACCGGGCAATTTCTAATGCATCTACAAGTTTCGCTGGTGGGTCTGTCGGCTCGCTGATTACCCTGGTCGGGTCCGGCAATTTATTTTCGATTTGCTCATTGGTTGTGCGATCGACAGCTAAGAATTGAGAACTAACGGAACCAATAATAGCAATTAGACCTGTTAGATCTGATATCCTGGGCGCTCCGTGACTGCTTACTTCGAGTTCGAGCGGACTTCGCGTGAGCATAGGCCGGAGTGACCGCAGAGATGAATACAAGCTTAGAAGCTGGCCTTCGAGGGCAGGATCTTCAAGACCGGTTTGAACTAAGTCACTTAGGCCATCAGATGGTCTGCGAGCAGCGTTTACCGGTCTTTCAAGTGTGCCGAGATCGCGTTTGGTCTCGACATCCCGCGCATACTTCTGTGCGTCTGTTTTAAGTCCGCGGATAACCTTGTTGTGACGGAGCATTCTGCCTTCGGCCGTGCGCCCAATGAAGACCCTAACTAACCATTTGCCTTTGCCATAGGGTTTGATTTCAGCCATCTCTTTTTAATCCTCCTAACGTTGTGTTTGAGTGGTCGCGCAGCTGATAAGGGAGCATTCCGGTTACTCGCCGGCACTAAATCTTTTAGCACAAATTGTGCCAACCGCGCCGTTTTGGGTTTTATTAGGTGAAGAGAAGTAGTGACACTAGGAAAGGAAAAGTAGTGACACTATAGTGCCACTAGCCGTTTGTTTTGATTGAGGGAGTGGCTGGCGGTTGCCTGTAAACTATTGAGTTAATTAGTATTAATGGTGAGCCGAGCAGGGCTCGAACCTGCGACCCGCTGATTAAGAGTCCTTTTTCAGTAGTCCCCTGCAGTCCGGCGCACTCCGGTACGGACGAAATAGCTCAAGTTATGAGGAAGAAGTGACTATGTTGTCCCGGATAGTTGGGGGCCATCAGGGTGTTCCCGCGAAGTTGGCCCACTAGTGGCCCACCAAAATGGTGTTGTTTGTTTATAGGGAATTGGTTGGGCTAGGTTCTTCATTGGGGATTTATACATATGCAGGAAAAGAGTTTTCTTCCAACAGAAGTGGCGAGAAAACGAAGGAAGAAAGACAAGGAAATAGAAAAGCAAAAACAAATACTCAGAACCAATATTAGTTTGGCCTTATACTATTGCTATGTCGAGAGCCGCTAACGCTCGCTTCGCTTCCCACTCTGGCGTTACTTGCGGCTGGATGTCTTCGCCTTCTGTTTGCGCCAGCACGAACAATCGTGCTTTGTGAACAAAGCTGGTGAATGTGCCTTCGCCGTTTGATTCGTCGTTGTCTGACTCTTCGCCGCGTCGTTTGCGCGAAATCGGCATGCACAGTGTCAATGCTCGCTCACCGCGTTTGACGTATCGGCCAAGTGCCTGCCATTTCGGAAACGTGTTAATTGGTCCAGGCTGCAACCCGCGCATGTAACACTGAACCAGCGCGAGCAGTTGATTGCCTATGCTGTACGAGTGAAAGTTTGAATATGCCTTCATGATCAGTCCGGGCTTGTTCACTGCTTCAGCGAGTAGCGCTGACCACTTCGGAATGTCTGCTGATTGTCTGTTCTGTCTCTCCATCGTCGTGTCTCCTTCTTTGATTTGTGCTTTTGAAAGGGGACCTTCCCCCTCGTAGCGACTGAAGGAACACGACTGAGCGCCCACTCCGCACACCGCAGGGCGAAACGGAGAGGAGCACTCGAAGCGCAGCGTAGAGTTGTGCGGATGGGCTGTCGTGAGACGATGTAAGCGAGAGGGGGGACTAAACTAGATTTCTCTCGTCGTCGTCGGCTGCTGGAATGGAGCGCAATGCAATTGAAGGGGAATGTTATTGAACTAGGGTGCGCGTCAGCGCCCTAGGCAAACTGTAAGTTTTGACAGGCCACACGGGGCGTCTATTATGTCAAGATGTAAGATTCACGGCAGCTGCGGTTCGATAGGAATCGGACGCAATCCAAAGAACTTAACTGGCGACTAACTAGAAAGAATGGATATTTATGAAACGAAATGGAATGATCGCGGTGCTGGGCATCAGCCTGGCGGTTGTTTTCGGAACGGTGGTGATCCGCGCGGAAAAGGCCCGCACAATTCAGCAGGCTCAGGCCAAACAGGCTGCAGCGGCTCCCGCTGCTAAAAGCGTCAAGCCCGAGCCTGTGCCGCAGGCGGTCCCGAGTAATCCGGATCGCGACTGCTTCTTTGGGCAGACGCATTCGCATACGAGTTGGTCGGTTGATGCCTACCTTATCGGCAATCACATCACGACGCCGGAGGACGCCTACAAGTATTCGATGGGTTTGCCCGTCAAGCACCCCGCCGGCTTCGATGTTCAGTTGAAAGGCCGCCCGCTCGACTTTCAGGGAGTGACCGACCACTCGGAGTATGCTGGCGTAATCGCGATCGCCAATGACCCCACCTCCGAGCTAAGCAAGCAGCCGATAGCCCAAAGGCTGAAGGCTAATACCCCTGCGGAGTTTAACGCTGTCTTCCAGTGGATCGCCGGCAGCCTGGCGAAACGCGAGCCGATCAAAGAGCTTTTGGATCCGGCGGTCGCGGGCAGCATCTGGAAGAAAAATAACGAGATGGCCGACAAGTATTACAAACCCGGCAAGTTTACGACCTTTGCCGCATATGAATGGACCGCGGCGCCGAACTTTCAAAACATGCACCGCAACGTATTCTTCAGGGACTCAAAGAAGGTGCCCGTATTGCCCTACACGGCTATTGATTCTGTGAATCCGGAGGACCTTTGGAACTGGATGGACGGCCAGCGAAAGGCGGGCAATGAATTATTGGCGATCTCGCATAACGCGAACCTGAGTAACGGCATCATGTTTCCTCTCGATGTTGACAGCAAGGGCCGGCCCATCGATGCGGCCTGGGCACAGGAGCGCATAAACAACGAACCCCTGACGGAGATCCAGCAGATCAAGGGGGCTTCGGAGACAAATCCGGGCCTGTCGCCCAACGACGAATTTGCAAACTTTGAGATCATGAACTTTTTGATCGGAGTTCCTGACAGCACCTCAAAACTCAATGGCAGCTACATCCGCGAGGCCTACGAAAATGGTCTCGCAATGCAGGTGCAGCGCGGCTACAACCCGTACAAGATGGGCGTGGTCGGAGCCAGCGATTCGCACAACACGGTCGTCGCGTATTCGCAAGCGGACAATTTCGGCGCTCACGGCATGACCGATCAGGGCCCGAAGGAGAGGCTTGCAGGCAAGGTCGAGTCCGGGATGGAAATCCTAAAGACCGGTGTTTCTGCTCTAGGTGGAGTCTGGGCTGAGTCGAACACGCGCGAATCGATATTTGACGCGATGAAGCGCAAAGAGGTGTTCGGCACGAGTGGTGTGCGCATCAAGGTGCGGCTATTCGGCGGCTGGGATTTCAAGGAAAGTATCCTAAACGATAAAAACTGGGTAAAGGCCGGATACAAGAACGGTGTGCCTATGGGAGCAGATTTACCCGCCAAAAAAGGCGATGCCCCGTCATTCATCGTTTGGGCCACAAAGGATCCGGAAGACGGTAATCTTGACCGTATCCAGATCGTTAAAGGATGGACCAAAGATGGACAGATATTTGAGAAAGTCTTTGACGTAGCATGGTCCGGCGATCGAAAGCCTGATCCAACCACAGGGAAGGTTCCCGCCGTCGGCAACACGGTCGATATCAAGACTGCTACGTACAAAAACACCATCGGCGCCGTCGAGTTAAAGAAGGTCTGGAAGGATCCGGAATTCGATCCGAGTTTGCACGCCTTCTATTACGTTCGAGTTCTGCAAATACCGACTCCGCGCTGGAGCACTTACGACGCAGCAAAGCTGGGAGTGGCCCCGCCGGATCGTGTCCCGGCCACCGAACAGCAGCGAGCATGGACTTCGCCGATCTGGTACGCGCCGAGCAAGTCCGCAGAGATCAAGAGCGATAAAGGAACTACGGTTACGGAACTGAACCAGAATGGAGCGGCCCCACTTAGTGACGTAGAACTAAAGGATTTGGTTGTTGGCAAAACTCTGGCGGTGCGAAATACCGTGACAGGTGAGCGTTTTGAAATGGTCTTTGGCCAGGATGGAAGCCGGACCATTCAAAGCGTCGACAAGAAACGAGGAAGCCTCGATCAAATAGGTGCGCTCTTGCCTGAAGCCGAGACAATTCCTGCTCAATATGCGATCACGAGTGGCCGCGTCTCGACGAGCATAGGAGGACTTCCATTTGATCTCGCTGTTTTTAAGTCGGGCAACAAGTACGTCGCCGCCCGATCAGGTGAATTCGGATTTGCCAACTATGAGGTGGCGGCTGTGAATCCGCGAATTGGACCTACCTCAGTGGCGAGGCGGTAGAAGTCGGAACCGAAAAGGTTGCTGAAAGCGGCCAGGTGCCTACAGCGTCGGGCCGCTTTCATTTTGTTTCAACTTGCGCCTCGCGCTCGCGAGTCTTGAACCAAACTCTTGGGGATTCATCCAATGGAACAAGCTGAAAACATCACTACCCTGATGCCCGAGTACCGGCAGGCCGCTGTCCTGCAACAGGCCCATCCTTCGCGAGTAAAGCGATGGCTGCATGAACCCCTGTTTCATTTTCTTTTGATCGGCCTCGCTTTGTTCATCGCTTACAGTCTGGTCGCGCCAAAAGCCCCTCAGACGAGCTCTAATCGCATCGAGTTGACCAAAGACGATCTCAACCAACTGCAGATTAGCTGGTCGGCGCAATGGCAGCGGCCACCGACACCCGACGAGATGCGAGGCCTAATCGATGAAAAAGTACGACAGGAGATCCTCTTTCGCGAGGGCATGGCTCTCGGCCTCGACCAGGGTGACGAGATTATCAAGCGGCGAATAGCGCAGAAGATGGACTTTCTCGCTGAAGACGTTTCGACCGTAAGCGCACCTACGTCCGCGGATCTTAAAGCCTGGTTCGAAAAGAACTCGGCGCGGTTTACGCTGCCCGGTCTCATTACTTTCCGCCATCTCTATTTCTCTCCTGACGTTCGAGGGCAGAAGGCCAGGGACGATGCCGGACGAGCGCTGGAAAGGCTCTCGAATAGTTCGGCGGTGACCGCAGCTTCAGGTGACCGGTTCATGTTCCAGGATTACTATGCGGATAACTCGCCGGAACAGGTGGCCAAAGTCTTTGGGGGCCAGTTCGCCGAATCCATCTTCAAACTCAAAGTCGGAGTCTGGCAGGGACCGGTTGAGTCGGGACTTGGCTGGCACGTGGTGCGAATAGAAGCAATCACACCGGGTCGAGTGCCTGCTTTTGAAGAGGTCGATTCATCACAACTCAAGTCTGAATGGATGTCCGATCAGCGCGCTGAATCGAAGCGTCAGTCATTCGAAGCGATGAAGAAAAGGTATGAGGTTGTGTTGCCGAAATGATGTAGGAACGATGAAGGATCGAGATACCACATTAGGAAAAATCGGCGACGGTGAATCCATGAGCAAGACATCCACAAGGCGATCTTTTATTTTTCGTCCTTCATTTTTGATCCTGTTGTTCCTGCTCCTCCTTGCCGGGCCCGCCGCCCAGGCTCACGAATCACGCCCCGCGTATTTAGAGATCGATCAGATAACGGCCAGCCGCTACCAGGTGATCTGGCACACGCCGGTGAATGCTGGCGCGCGTCTTCAGGTCGGGTTGAAGTTTCCGGATGACGTGCGGAACGTCACGGAGCCTGCAATTCAGGAACTTCCCGGCTCACTTGTCGAGCGTCGTTTGATCGAAGTCAGCGGTGGACTGGCCGGCAAGCGCATCGAGCTTATCGGGCTGCCGTTAACGATTACAGACGTTCTGGTGCGCATCAAGAACCTTGAGGGCACTACCCAAACTACGCGGCTTACACCTTCGGCCCCGTCATTCGTTGTCGAGGCTTCGCCCGGAGTCTCGGAAGTTGCCCGCACCTATACCGTGCTCGGTGTAGAGCACATTCTGACCGGTGTTGACCACCTCCTATTCATATTGGCCTTACTCATAATCACACAGGGTGGTTGGAAAATGGTCAAGACGGTTACTGCCTTTACCGTGTCGCATAGCGTCACGCTCACGGCAGTCACACTCGGCTTTGTGCACGTGCCGACGAAGCCAGTTGAGGCCGTTATCGCCTTGAGCATCGTGTTTGTCGCGGTCGAGATCCTGCATTGGAAACGCGGCAGAGTGGGCATCGCCGCGAAGGCTCCCTGGGTGGTTGCGTTCGCTTTCGGGCTGATCCATGGATTGGGATTCGCAGGCGGCTTGAGCGATATAGGGTTGCCGGCCGGACACATCCCGACGGCTCTCTTGTTTTTTAGCCTCGGCGTCGAATCAGGTCACTTCATGTTTATCGGCGCGGTGCTCGCATTAATCGCTTTAGTAGCGCGCGCGCGCCGCCGAATCAACATTCCCGTGCCGAGTTGGGCCCAGTTCGTGCCGCCCTATGCTATTGGCGGTATAGCGATGTTCTGGGTCATTCAACGCATTGCGGCCTTTTGAACCAATCCGCGATCCAACGCCGTTCTGGCTCTGATCACGTGGGCTAATGCGCGCGCCAGTTGTGTGAGTTGAAGAGCGCCATAGCCCCCACACGTAGGCCATGTGGTACACCGTCTGGGATAATTCGCAGGCGTTCTTTTCATTTTGTACGCATGTCGGTTAATGGCATGCAAAGCGTCAAAGCCTTTTCGCCGCGTTTGACGACTCGGCCTAACGTCTGCCACTTCGGAAACGTATTGATTGGCCCTGGCTGTATTCCGCGCAATTGGCATTGAATGAGCGCGAGGATTTGGTTTCCTACGCTGTAATTCCAAAACGCGCTATATGCCTTCATGATCAAGCCTGGCTTGTTCACTGCTTCAACGAGTAGTGCTGACCACTTCGGAATGTCTGCGGATGTTCTTCTCTGTCTCTCCATTGTCATGTCTCCTTCTTTTGGTTTTGTGCTTTTGAAAGGGTGTTTCCCCCTCGTAGCGACTGAAGGAACACGACTGAGCGCCCACTCCGCACACCGCAGGGCGGAACGCAGTGGAGCACTCGAAGAGAAACGAAGAGTTGTGCGGATGGGCTGTCGTTTACGATGAAGCGCAGAGGGGGAAATCTAATTGAAACAAACTCTGCTGTGAGTTCTAGAGGAGAATGCGAATATACAAAAGAGGATGCGAACGATTACAGAAGAGGATGCGACTGAGGGTAGGTGCTGACGATGTGGAACTATTTTAGATTGGTGTCTTGACGAGTCTTGGCGGCTTGGTTCGCCTCCGATTGGGGATGAGGCAAAATGCTGCTTGAGGTGCAGATAGTCTTATGACGGGAAGATTGCGCCCAAAATCATGGGATCATCCATTACAGGTTGTCTCTCCAGACGTTCTCCACGATGACGCTCACGGGGCGCGGTTTCAATGTCCGCGACAACCAGGTCGGCCCTGAGGCGGTGCCCTGACCAGAGCACCATTCCATCCGCGTTCACGATACCGGATGACCCGTAGGAGAGGAGGTCAGGAGTGCGACCCGCGACATCGGCCCGGATGACCCACATGCTGTTTTCGACCGCGGTCGCGATGTCAACATTCCTGGCCTCAGAGGCAAGATCCCAATGCGCCCTTGTCAAAGGAAGCGCGTTGTTTGTGGGGACAAACAGGGCCATTGCGCCTTGAGCTGCCATGAATCGCGCGAGCTCGGGATAGTTGGAATCGTTGCAAATGACTACACCGAATGTCAGCTCTCCCACCTGGAAGATGGGAACCTCGCGACCAGCCTCATAAACGGAACGGTTGATGGCCGGATGCAGCTTGCGATAGACACCGGCGACCGATCCCTTATGAAACACTGCGGCGGAATTGTAGAGTCGACCCGGCCGGTCAATTTCCGTAAACCCTAAAATCGTCGTGACGGTATCACTCGCAAGCGGTGCAAGGACCATGTTCAAGCGACCGTCTTCTACGTCGATTGCGATAGCAGTGGGCTGAGTTGCATGGTCGGCGAGGCCTCCGAGTACGCCCTCTGGGCAACAGAGAATTTCCACGCCTGCCGACTCGCACCATTCAACTTGGTCGCGAATCAGAGCGAGCGCCTCGACCATCGAGCCACACGCCGAAAGGGGAGCTTGGTACGCGGCAACCTTCACAAGCGGTCATTCCAAAGAGTATTAAATATGGCTAACGTCCCCTCTTGAGCGCCGGTTAGAGAACCAGAAGATACTTTGCCAACGCACCAATGCGTGCAAGCGTCTCTGGACGCAGACGTGCCTGCAGATTAATCCCGGACTCGGCATCACGGCGGATATACGCGGCCTGAATTGAACGCAGAGGCTCACTGGTCTGGTTGGCCGTGTGTCCATGCCAGACAGATCCCTTGTAGACAATGACTGAGCCGGCCAGGCCCCGTCAACTTGGCCCGTCACCCCCCGCCATGGTCGAGCGCTCTCGCCAAAACCGTTCGCATCTTCTTCTGTTTATTCTAAAATCATTCGCATCTACCCTTGTATGTATTCGCATCCACTTCTGCAAAAAACCCCCGATTTGCCCCCTCTCATTCGCATATACTTCTGAAACTCACATCGTCCGGCTGGAAGGAAGTGAAGCCGAGTCCTTCAGCTAAAGTCGCGCGGCGAATCCATCAATTCCACGTAACGACTCGATCAGTTCATCGAACCCTTTCGGCCTGAACGGCGAACGGCGAACGGCGAGAGAAACGCTAACCGGTTGATAAGGAACGGTGATACTTTTCGTTATGGTAATTTCGTGAAAGGCTTCAGCAAGAACATCGGAGGTTGGTATGGGACACGGTCATGACCACGGTCCATCCCTGACTGGGAAGCGTTTGCTCCTGTCAGTTTTCATAACCGTCGCATTTGTCCTCGGCGAATCCGCCACCGGCTACTTCTCAAACTCTCTGGCGCTGATGTCGGACGCCGGCCATAACTTCGCCGACGCGCTCGCATTGATCCTCTCGTGGTACGGCCTCTGGATCGCGCGTCGTCCATCTTCAGAAAAACACTCGTATGGTTATCACAGAGTGGGCATCCTCACCGCGCTGGTAAATGCGGTCGCCCTGGTCGTTATTGCTTTGGCGGTCTTTTGGGAAGCCATCTCTCGGCTGCGCCACCCTGAGCCCGTACAGAGCAAGCCGATGATCATAGTTGCACTCGTCGCGATTCTCCTGAACACAGTAATTAGTCTCTGGCTCCGCAAAGCGGCTAAGGATGATCTGAACGTGCGTAGCGCCTACATGCATATGGTAGGTGACGCAGTGTCAGCAGTGGGCGTGGTAATCGCCGGAGTGGTCGTTGCGTTCACGGGAGCGTCGATTGCAGACCCACTAGTCTCGATTTTGATTGGCCTGCTCATCCTTTGGAGTTCGTGGGGCATCCTGAAAGAATCCGTCAACGTCTTGCTGGAAGGGATTCCAGAAGGAATGGATATGTGGACGGTCGAGCAAACGATCAGTGGTGTGCATGGTGTTTTGGCAGTGCATGATCTCCACGTTTGGACAGTCGGCTCAGGAATGACTTGTTGTAGCTGTCACATCACGGTGGAAGAGCAAAGCGTGAGGAGCGGGGAGAACGTGCTACGCGAGGTCACGAAAAAGCTGGAACACGATTTCAGGATTGCGCATACTACAATTCAGGTCGAGGTCGGGGGTTGTGAGCCAAACGATATGTATTGCGTTATGAAGGTCGCAGGTCATGCTACTGGAAAGGCCCGTGATCATGGTTCACACGATTCCGACGATCCGAGTGTGAGCCATGAACACTAAGGGGCGTAGAGCGACATCTCTATCCGGAATCTCGTTCGCCATGCTGGCGGCAATGCTCTTCGGCGCGAGCACACCGTTTTCCAAGATCTTATTGGGCAAGACAGAGCCGGTAATGCTGGCCGGACTACTCTATCTGGGTTCGGGCGTAGGACTGGCCATCTGGTCGGGACTTCGTTCGCGGTCAAAAACTTCGGGAGAGGCGAAGTTAAGGGGTTCTGACCTTCCCTGGCTGGCGGGCGCCATCGTTGCGGGGGGCATCATCGGCCCCGTCTTGCTAATGTTTGGCCTTGCTGTCACTCCTGCTTCTTCGGCCTCGTTGCTTCTCAATCTGGAAGGAGTCTTCACCGCGCTCCTGGCGTGGTTTGTATTCAAAGAGAACTTCGACCGCCGCATCGCCTGGGGGATGGCCGCGATCACGTGCGGTGGCCTGTTTCTCTCTTGGGCAGGCCGTTTGGAAGTGGGCGCGCTTTGGGGCACTCTCGCGATTGGCGGAGCATGCCTCGCATGGGCGATTGATAATAATCTCACCAGAAAAGTCTCTGCGGGAGACCCGGTCCAGATCGCTGCCGCAAAGGGTCTTGTCGCGGGCTCCGTAAATCTGACGATTGCGCTACTCGTCGGCACGTCTCTGCCGGCGCTTCGTACGGCGAGCCTCGCGGCTCTGCTCGGTTTCTTTGGCTATGGCGTGAGTCTCACGCTGTTCGTACTAGCGCTTCGGCACATTGGCACCGCTAGAACCGGCGCGTACTTTTCACTCGCGCCATTCGCGGGTGCGCTGATCTCTCTTTTGATCTTGCGCGATCATCTAACCTATCAATTTGTGATCGCTGCTGCTTTGATGGGAGTCGGTGTTTGGTTGCACCTGACTGAGCGACATGCGCACAAGCATGAGCATGAAGT
Organism: Blastocatellia bacterium; assembly: GCA_003168335.1. Classification (GTDB taxonomy): domain Bacteria; phylum Acidobacteriota; class Blastocatellia; order Pyrinomonadales; family Pyrinomonadaceae; genus UBA11740. The sequence continues at coordinate 19,094 of PMSM01000011.1, forward strand.
GATTGAGCACGATCATCGACACGTTCACGACGAACACCATCAGCACGAGCATGATGAGTTCGCGCCATTGGGCGAGACCCACAGCCATCCGCATCGTCATGAACGAATGGTGCATAGCCATCACCACTACCCAGACATACATCATCGACATGCTCACTAGATAGCATGAGCGTGTGAGTGTGGAGTAGGCAAATCTCAAAAATGAACGCGGAAACAGTTCAAATAAGCAATCGAGCGAGTTTGGTCAGGCGAGGACGCAGACTCGAATACTTCACTATTGCCTATAACAGCCTCGAAGGACTCATCGCACTCGTGGCTGGCTTAATGGCCGGTAGCATTGCGCTGGTCGGTTTCGGTTTCGACAGCCTGATCGAAGTGACGTCCGGTTCGGCTCTACTTTGGCGGCTACACTTGGACGCGGACGAGGCAGAGCGGGAACGTGTCGAGGCAGTTACGCTGCGCATTGTCGGTGTCTTGTTCCTTCTGCTGGCCGCGTATGTTAGCTACGACTCGATCAAATCGTTGATAGGGCGCGAACAGCCGCGCGAGAGCATCCCCGGTATCATCCTGGCTATCGCATCTCTATTCGTCATGCCATTACTCGTTCGCGCCAAAAGGAAGGTGGCCCGAGGCTGCGTGTCGTGAAGGATCCGTTTCGCACTGCCATGGCGGCGCGATCACTTCCTGATTCGTCAAGAGTTCGAGTTCTCCAGATCGGCGGCGCGATGACTGACACAATGGCGAAAAGAGCGCACAAGGAAATGTGCGCTAATAAACGCTATCGATGGCTCGGTGAGCAGTCGCGGTCACGCGTCCGCCAGATCCTTAAGGAGAGTTCTCTTTGTGTGCTCTCATCCCGGATGGAGGGAGGAGCAAACGTCTTGTCAGAAGCGATTGCAGCCTCCGTTCCGATTCTTGCTTCTCGTATCAATGGCAATGTCGGCATTCTCGGTGCCGATTATCCCGGTTATTTTGATGTCGGTGACACTGCTCAGCTCGCGCGACTATTGGCGCGCGCCGAGACTTTAACCGCTTTTCTTGCGGAACTAAAAACAAGTGTCAACGGCTTGGCCCCACTCGTTGATCCCGCACGAGAGGAGCAAGCCTGGTCAGATTTGACCAGTGAATTATCCGGTTGATCCCGGTGGCAATCGTGGCTTAGTGCTCGGCTATGCGAAGACAAAACTGGCTCACGAATAGCTGGCTGCTCTTGCTCATCCTCTGAAGAAGTCTCGTCTTCAATTCAATGATCGGACGGGACACTTTTTAGGATATCGGAAATCTCCGGTGGTATCGGCAGAGAGTTTACCTCATAGAAGTTCTTGACCGTCCGCAATGCGGTCATACCGTAAGGCGCGTTCTGAAACTCCTTGTGCTGATGGATCGTCATAACGCCTGACGGCAGCATGGCTTCAATGCGTTTACCCAAGTCGTCTTGCCGGTGGGCGCGCAATTCCGTGGCCTCGAACGCTTTCTCCATCACACTTAGAGTGTAGGAATTGGCATACTGCTGTTGACTCGCTCTCCCCATAATAATAAGAACCACGAGTGCGCCGACGAACAAACCGCCAAGGAAGATCAGAAGCTGCTTGACTCGACTCTTCATAATTCACTCTCCAGAGGGATTAGTGCTTCCCGCAAGGCTCTTGACCGTGGGCCGATTATCATACTCCAGTTGCGGCAACGCAGTAATAATTAGCGTAGAGAAGATTTCAACAAGTCCCACGTTGGCTTAGAGTCCTTCGTCGAACGTGTATAATATCGGCCCACAAGCCATCATTATCACGGAAAAGAAACCGATGAGAGTTGATATGAGAATCGTTTCAGCAGCAGCCATTGTGCTACTACTGCTGAGTCTGGCGGACGCACGACAATCGCCGAAGCCGAGTTCGTTGGACGACTTGCGGTTTTTGATCGGCGAATGGGAAGGAGTTGGAGGAGGAGGTCGGGGCTCGGGAAAGGGCCTATTCAGTTTTGCGTTTGATCTGCAGAACAAGGTAATCGTACGAAGGAATTACGCTGAATATCCACCGACTGACGGCCGGCCAGCTGTCAGGCATGACGATCTGATCGTCATTTATCTCGACCGTGCCTCAAATCAAATCCTTGCGAATTATTTTGATAGCGAAGGTCAGCAGATTAACTATAAGGTGACGCCTTCGTCGGACCACGAAGCCGTGACTTTTCTCAGCGAGGCTTCTGCGTCCCAGCCTCGCTATCGACTTTCTTACAAGAAGCTCAAAGATGGAACGCTGAGCGGGAAATTCGAGATTGCACCTCCAGGGCAACTGGACGCATTCAAGACATACCTTGAATGGACGGCGCGCAAAAAATAAGAAACGAGGGAACCAATGGCAAAAACAATCTCAAGAGATGAATTGAAGCAGAAGCTTGATCGGAAAGACGCCTTTCTGTTGGTCGAGACTCTGCCGGCCACGTCCTACCACCACAACCATCTGCCGGGAGCAATAAATCTACCGCCTGATAGTGTGACCACGATGGCTTCGCAGGTCTTACCCGATAAGGGTGCGGAGATCGTCGTTTACTGCGCCAGTCCTACTTGAAACGCTTCCGAGAACGCCGCCCGTGAATTGGCGGCGCTGGGATACACCAATGTGCGTGACTACGCTGAGGGTAAGCAGGGCTGGATTGATGCCGGCCTACCAGTAGAGAGCGACCACAAACACTGAGAGCGCCAAATAAGGGTTTTCTTTAAATTCGACACAATGGATCCGAATGCAGCCCTCAGTACGTCCGCACAGATCGCAGTAGCCATCGCAGGCTTCGCTGCTGTTGTGGTCGCCGTCCGCAACGAATCCGTGCACAATTGGGGCCGGGTAGAAAAGTTTTGGCTTCGGCTATTGCTGGTCAATTCAATACTGCCGCTCACGTTCAGTATGGTCGGTCTGCTTTTCCTCGCGATTAGGCCCGTTTCGCCCGCGACATGGCGTTGGTGCAGTGGATTTGCTGCCTTATTCCTGTTCCCCTACGCCACAATGATATTCATAAACCTCCTTAGATTCGCTTCCGGACAATTGAAAGCTGCAGGCGGCGGCAGATTCACCAGCTCCGCTCTCTTCGCTCTATTAACGGCGGTGTGCCTGCTGCAGTTGTACAATGTCACGACGCTGGCTGCCTTCTGGCCTTACTTCGGTGCGATCGTTTCAATGCTTCTAGGGGCGATGTACCAGTTTGTGCGATTAATCCTAATCCCGCAGCAACCCGGCACCTAACAAGGCTTGCAGACTGACGGCGGTATGTCGCTCATCAGAATTGAAGCACCTTCAAAACGGGGGAGGCTGCGAACGATTACCAGGTAATTCGCAAGCGGTTTTTCCATTTTGTACGTCTGTACAATTATTTGAGGTGATCATATGAAATCGAAGGTTACGAGTACAGATGACCAAACTGCGGCGCTTCTACGAGTGGCCTCCTACTTGGGTCGACCTCAGAAGTTCATGGCGGTGGGAGACGCCCGAGCGGAGCTACGCCGCACCTTGGAGCTGGCTGCAAAGGGAAGCGTTGTTCTTACTACGCATGGAGAGCCGGAGGCGGCGGTCGTTCCTTTCACCGCATTAGAAGATATGCGACGCGCTCTGCTGCATCTGCTCGTTGAGGAAATGGGATCGAGCTTCGCGCGCTCTAAGGAACGCGCACGATCTCAACGAGGAGACGCTCCTGCGTCGAGCGAAGAAGAACTAGAAGCATTGGTCGGAGAAGCGGTGAAAAAGGCGCGGCGGCGTAACGGCAAATCTTCTCGGAAGGTTGCGCGCGGGTAACATGCCTGCTAAGCCGACGAACGCCAGCGGTAACGATCTGCGGGTCGTTGTCGACGCGCAAATTGTTCTTGCAATGTTTCTCACCCGGCGGGATCGTCCAGACGCGATTTCTCCAAAGCGCCAGCTGCTGAACCTCTTAGCTCTACCCACCTTTCATTGGCTGTGGACTCTGGAAATCATCAATGACTATGAGCGCGGCGCGGAAGCGGTTGAGGCTGACGAACGGATCATGCGGCGGGCTGAGTTTGATCGCGTCGGATTTCAACTATTCCTCGCAGCGTTGCAACTTGAGCCACCCGTCGTGTTTCAGTTAGTACGATGCGCAATGCTCGGCGTAGCATATCGCAAGCGCTGCGCGCTGCTGAGCGTGATCTTGACGATGCTGTTTATCTGGCCTGTGCGGTAGATGGCGAAGCTCACCTTCTTACAACGGAGGATTCGGATTTACGTTTGTTGGGAGATACTTATCAGGACGTGCCTATCGTCAGTTGGCGCGAGCTTAAGGATGAATTGGCGAAGCGAGGATTGTTGGTTGGTTGAGCGACCGTGGGTGATGAATTTCCAAGGTCTCTGAGTGTGGGGAAAACTGTGTCGGTCTTGGATGGAAACAGGCGGTAATGGGTGCATACAAGCGCAAAGGCAACGGGCTGCGATCCGCGATAAATGTTAGTAAATGTAGGCACAACGTAACAGGCGCGCTGTTAGGTTGCAGGTTTCATAACCCCTCGGTCGGCGGGTCGATCCCTCGCCGCTATCAGGCTTCTCTTGCGTTCTTGCGAGCCGCTTTTTGAGTAGCGTTGTGTCGGACTTCACTATATGGCCGTAATTCTAAATTCCCTTTAATCTCATAGGTTGAGGGAGGGGCAAAGCCTAGCTAGGCATTAGACTATTGGTCCAGACCTGACGATTTGCCCATAAAGTAGAACGGCTGCCCATAAAATCAGTCTTCACCTTCACTTTATAGGCAAAGCCGGGTTTCTTTGAGAGCTTTCTGTGCGGCTTCAGCGTTCCATTTCTTAGCGCGTGGACATGCGTCGATCTATTGGCTCACGCCGGTATAGGCAAATCCATCCGAGTTGCCATTGGGTTCCCCTTTTTACCTTCGGCCGAAGAGCAAGGCTCCAACCTTTTCTGCGGCGTCTTTGCGCATTGAAGGCAGCACGTGTTGATAAGTGTCCATGGTGAAAGCTACGCTGGAGTGGCCAGCGGCTCTGCTTACGCTTTTTAGGTCGGCGCCCGAGAGAATGGATAACGTCACGAACGAGTGTCGTAGGCGATAAAGATTTATTGGTCCGTCGATTTTTGCCCGTTCCATGATTGGTTTGAGGTGTCTCAAGACTAGATCTCGAAAGCTGAGTGGCGTTCCGATCTTTGTGGCGAAGACGAAATTGTTGTTTTGGTACTTGTTGCCGAGACGCAGGCGGATTTCGGCTTGTGAAGTCTTGTGCGCTTTCAGGGCGCGCGCAACGGTCGTGTTGAAGTTAATCGTTCTGAGGCTTGATTGGGTTTTTACCTCTTCAATTTTCCAGCCGCCCCCTTTTGGCCACCAGATCGATTGGTGGATGGTGACTTCGCGTTTATGGAGGTCGAGTTCAGGCCATTGAAGGCCGAGATATTCTTCCGGCCGCGCACCAGTTGCGAGCGCAAACCAAAATACGATGCCGAGGCTATCGGTTCTGGCGGCTTTCATAAATCGTTCGGCTTCCTCGGGGCTGAATACGTCAATGGGTTTCTTTTTCCTGGGCGGTCGCCGGGTGGAGTGTGTAGGATTGAATTCTATTAGGCGACTTAATACTGCTTGATTTAGAGCGTCTTGAATTAGACTGTGCGCGAATGAAACCGTTCTGGGAGATAGTCCCGCTTCTGATAGTTCGTTATAGACGCTTTGGATTCGTAGGACAGTTAGTTCAGATAGCTTGTCCTTCCCGAGGTACGGGCGGACATACTGCTTGAGTACGTATTCGTATCCTGCGTAGGTTCGTTCTTTTACGGTCTTCTTCTTGAATGCGACCAGCCAGTCGTTGAGATAATCCCCGAACGTTGGATCCTGGATCTTTGGTTTGTCGAGTGTGCCGAGGTCGCGCTTGGTTTCAATCTCACGCGCATACTTCAGTGCGTCTTTCTTTTTCCCGTTTATGAGTTTACTGTGACGTTTTCGTTTGCCGTTGTCGTTGCGGAGTACGGATATTCTCACCAACCATTTGTCGGTTCCGCGCGGGATGATTTCAGCCATTAGTTTTTGCGAGTGGTTGTTATGGTTAAATGATGCGCCGTTTGTTGGCCGCTCTTTTTATGCGGCTTTTTGATTGGCGAGGCCTCCGGCGTCTATTACTTTTCTAATGGCAGCTCGATCAAATCTAATGCAGCGGCGGCTTAGTCTTACAGACGGTATTAGTTTTTGCTGGGCGAGGTTGTACACATGTTTTCTGGCGCACGAAATATTGTGCTTTGTGGAAACGTTTCGTCCCAGCATTTTTGCGACTGCAACGGCATCTACGAGGTCTTCCTGTGTGGTGGCTTCGGGAATTCCATGTGCTCGCATCATTTCAGGCAGTTTTTCTTCGACCTTTTGATCGACTATTCGATCAATCTCGGTCATGAGATTTGTGACAATGCTTTCTATTGCAGTCATGTAAGTTTTGTCGCCGCGAAGGTTTTGTCTTGCGGTCGGTTCCTTTCTGGTCTTGAGGGCAAGGGCAATGGCCGGAGTAAGACGCCCGGCAACATGGGCTGAAAGCACTTGTTGTGCCGTTAACAGTTAACCGCTTTTCATTTGGTTTTCGCGAGTTTTGAATGCGTCTACGTGGGATCGTTGACTTTAGGTCAACGGTTATAGGTGTGGGACTACGGGACGGTTAGCGAAAGCGAATGGGACAATTTCTTGTTTACATTAACGGGTTGGCTATTCTTATTGACGGTGAGGAGGTGAGCAGTAGTAGTACGGTCACTGAACAGAATTTCTAGAATTACTTGGAAGTTGGACTTTCGAAAGCGTTCGTCCTCGCGTCGCGCGAACTGGCATTTGGCGATGACTCGCTGCTTCTCATTGAACCGGGTTTGGAGAATGATCTCGGCGACCGTGTCGTAGCTATCACCAGCCGATACGGCGTTTGTTGAAACGGTCATGGTGGAAACGGTCTCCTTTCGGCAAAATCGACGGCTTATGAAAGTGTTGGAGAGAACTCTTCAGGTTCACTGTGTTCAATCATCGTCAACGAAAGTTTTGTCGAATTGCTTTGCGAGGTAGAGAAGTAGGCGGAGAAGAATAAGCTTGCGTGGCGCGAAGATCATCATGGTGTTATCCGGTTTAAGTTGGGCGTGTGGGAGTTAGCGCCTTTTTTCCTGTTGAAGTCTTTGAAGAATCCTCGTTTTTCGTAATCCTGGTGAATGCGTCGCTGTTCTTCCCAAAAATCTTCGTTTGGGTCCTTTTCAGCGATCAGCACTGAAATCGTAGTGCCTGCTGGGTACGAGGTGCCGGCCCAGGGTTCCTGATTGATGACGGTTCCGGGCTTCTCGCCAGATTCAAAGTCTTTACCGGCAAGTTCCACCTGGAAGCCGGCCTGATGACTGGTTTTTTGAGCCGTTTCAATTTGGAGTCCTTTGAGATTTGGAACTTGCGTCTGCGACGCTACGGGAGCATTAGCTGCTCGCAATCCGATAACTCCAAAGACTACGAATGCGATCAGCGGAAGCACGAAGATCCACACAATTGCGAGGATGATCACACGTTTCCAAAAGCGGCGTTTCTTTTGTTCAGCAGTCATGACCTCTCCTTTCTTGGGTGCGCCTAACTTTCGCGCGCAGCCCTTAATTGTGATGGCCGCCTATTCCTTTTCATGTTCGTGTTGCGATCGGTAGAGCAGGAAGTCAATGTGGTTTTGGGACCAGCCGGCATGACTAAGGCAGTCTCTGACTTCGCCAGTAGCAACAAACCGCCCGCGTAAAACTCGCCGATCTAAAGCTTGACGCACCGCCCCTGCCTCATTAAGGCTCAGTGTTCACTTAGGAGGCCTTTCATCGATTGCAGAAGTTGTTGGTCGGAATTCCCCTCCGCAAGATTCGCTTTCAACATACTGAGCATTTTCACCAGCTTGTCATTCGATATGTTGCCATTGCCGTTCCCGGAAGGTGGATCGTCCTTGAGTGTTCTTGAGAGCCAAGCCTTAGCGCGTTTTTCGCAGTCCTCATCAAGCAACATGGCATAACTCTTCAAGACAGTTTCGACCGTATCACCAAGCATGTAGGCCGCGTCGATGAAGTTTCTTGTTGCTTTAATGTATTCGGTCGCCCAGATTGTCCTGATCATGTGGGGATTCATGGCTACACCAGTAAACTTATAGGTCGCGCTCTCGAACGCCCAGGTCACTTGCTCCGACGTCAACGGATCTCCCACAGAGTTAACAAAAACAAATTCTTGGCCTGACTCGGCACGTTCACTACCCTGACGACCATGTTTCCGGAACGAAATGAGAACAGGCCTCCATTGTGAAAGCCACTCTTCCAACAAATCCACGATCTCATCGGGAAACTCATGTTCCACTCGATGCACTTCTCCTTTAACATGCGATATTTTCAACTCACTCCCAACAAACCTTATGCGCCATTTGCCTTCTCTCTTATATAGATTTTGCCCTTGTTCCGGTATCTCTGGATTCCAAAGCATTTCTCTGAGGTTTCTCTGACGGAGCGGTAGTCTGATGGTTAACCTTACAAGGATAGACTGTAAGACCCTATAAGCATACCTCTGATGTTTTTTGAAACCATCTTTCTTATCTCGTCGAAGCCTCCGGCGAGTGTTGGATGCCAGATCCGAAAGTCGCTGAGCATTAAGTGGATAGATTGACAGCCCCACACTTTCGAGCTTTCGCAGACTGATCCATCGCTTGCTTTTATCCGCCACTTTCACCGGCTTCCCCATAGTTGTTCTATGCCTCCTCAACTCATCAACCCTCAGCTCCAAAGCTTTGCGCTGCTCGGTTGACTGCTCGACTATGCTTAAATACTTTCCCAGAACAATTAGCCGCGCAATGTTCTCCGCCGCAGTGGCAGTAAATCTTCCTTGCTGCTCTATGGACCAATCGATAAAGTTGATCGCATTCTCGGGTTCTGTAAGGGTTGATAGACTTATTGATTCGGGCTGCAGCCCGCTGTACTTCACTAAATAGCCCGCAGCCCGAAGTATTGTTCCTCGGTGATTAGCGAAGCTGACCGGGCGTTTTCTCAGATTATCAGGACGGTCGCGATTTACGATCCTAGTGCTCCACGTTTCGTAATTAGTGATTTCTTGTGCTAGCGAGTGAGGTACAGGGTCAAGAATATACTTGCTTGACTTTACGGACTCACACCGAAAGATTAGCCTTGACGGAATCTTGTTACAGTCTTTGGAACTCGGGAGCGGTCCTGGCACCTGACCAATTACTTCTCGGTCTATGGCGCTTCTAATTATGTAGCTCACATTATTCTTGAGATTGCGGATAGCGTGAGGGCCCAAACGCGAAGCGGCGAATTTCCCGCGCCTTGAACCTTGCGCCCTTTCTTCGACTAGGCGGTTTCTTGTTTCGGCTGGTAGATGGTAAGCGGTCATGGGACACAGGGCGGGATCACTGTATCCAAGGATAATCGCGTATTGCTTAAGCGCTGTTTTGATGGGGCCTAAGCGAGAGTGAGGGATGACTTGTCGTTCAATCAAAGCGTCCAGAACTTCCTGTAGTGTTTTGTCAGAGGTATGCATTGCTTTGTCCTATGCGCACTGGAATCTCCCTGGAAAATGCAAATTAGTACCGTTCACCGCTTTTTTCTTAGTAAAGACCATGGTGAAAACTACTAAATCCGATAACCTTTAAGTGAACCAATGAGGAGCCTTAGAGCACTAGTGGGACAAACGAAGACATTAGGGACTACTAATCAATACTAAGCCTCGTGTTATCAACGACTTAGCTTCGGGGCAGTCCTCCAACCTTTTTAGGCACTCTTATTAGCGAAGTGCGCACAAATTCCTGGACGTCTTCACGCCTAAATCTGTAGCTACGACCCCAGCGTACGGCTCTTAATCTACCGCTTGAGATCAATCGATAAACCGTCTTTCGGCTACAACGGAGGATTTGTGCGACTTGGCTCAGCGCGTAAAGATCTTCGATCACGGCTATACCTGGGTTGTTCTCGGTTCGTTGCATATGTCGTCCTATTCGGTTTTTGGCATTCTCTTTAAAGATCCGATTGAACTTCGCTCCTTGTGGTTTCGGCTCGCAGCAGCTGGGCGCCTGAGAGAAAGACGATCGTTAGGACTAGAAGTCCTATTACAGATTCGACCAGGCTCATACCGCGTTGGCGGTGAAAACGATCGAAGGGATTTGGGTAGCTAGATTTCATCGGCACTTTGTTCACCCTGAGAATTCTCCTAGCATGTTTGGGAGCGATCAGGGGAGGCGTTTATTCGAAACGCGGATGGTAGTTTGGCAAGCCGCGTTCCACGCCTTCAGACAGCCATTGCGTATATGCGTTTGCCGTTTAGAGCGTCGTCAATGACTTCTTTGACTGCTCGATAGTCGGCTGGGATGTCATTGCGATCACACGCGGCTAGGTGGCGAATGGTGCCTTAAGTAGCGATATTGTTGGGTGTTCAGGTGAGCTTGGAGTATCGCTTGGCTTCTTTTGGGCCCAGCCGTTTAATGCGCTCGTCAAGTGTTAACGATTCTTACATTGGGTCATATACCTTTCGTGAGTGTTCCTTTGTTCCTCGCCTGTTACTGTTGGGCGGTTTTTGAAAAAGAAGGGGCAGCTTGCTTTAAACGGCTTGACGGAAACAAGTAGGTGAGGGTCAGTCAGCCTAATACCAGCCACTGCGAACCGATGGCAACGCCACTACGAGAGGGACGCTTGGATAGCGATGCCGGGGTGTGGGCCGACGATTAGCAATGCGATTCCCGAGCAGTATCCGTTGCTTCGCACGATTCAAATGTCACATCCGGGATACTGTCGAGCAATCCTAGCGAGATCCTGACACCGCGTGGCCCGAATGCGATAGCGATCGAAACTCCGTGCTTGTCTGGATCTTTGCAAATCGGCTAACAACTACTGTCCTACATATGTTGCATTTTCGTCATACTGGTAATACTCTCCCCGTGTTGTTTCTCGATTCTTGGCGGCCTCAAACTCACACTGATGACTGACAGCCTCTCGTCCAGTAACAAGCCTAAATTCTCCGGGCAGTTTTCCGATATACGAGCCGACGCTAGTCTTTATTCTCACGAAGATGCGGCATCCCTATACGTGGCTCATCCAGAAGGTCTACCGGGCCTTGAACGAAACTCTCTTATCGTGGGCCCAATCGGCTCCGGTAAGACGATTATGCTCAAGACCCTTTACGCGCAGTGGCTTTCGTCGAAGAGCCTAAGACCTATCTACGTTGACGTCCTTCGGTGGACGTCACAAGTGGCTGGGGAGACTGAAACCTATGATTCGGAGAGGTTGTCACCCCGGGGCCGAATAATTCTCGATGCAATGTCCTTAGCAATAATCTTGGGAATCTGTGAAAGCTCTGGAGTTTTCCAACAACCAAGTATTTACAAGAATCTTTGGCCTGTATTTGGGCCCAGCTTCAGTACCCAAGATCCTGATGGAATACGCGCACTGGCCCAAAAGAGCATTCGCGAGGCGCTAATTGCTGGGAAGGACTTGCCTTCTTATCTCCCTTCAGTATTTGCTGTGGCGACCACACTAGGCTCATGTGTCCGCAGCGAGCAGAACAAGACCTTAGTATTGCTGGTTGATCAAATTGATCAGGTTTCCTCTTTGTTCTTTGAGCCGATTGCAAGCTTGTTGCGTCGTTCAAGCGAGTATGTATCAGTGCTGGCCACCAGACCCTGCGCAACTGCTCCTGAACCAGAGCTATTCCCATCAGACGTCACCTCTGGCGATTCGTATCGAACCATCCAGCTAGGCAGGAGTATTGAAGGAAGAATCCCGCATTCCTTCGTTCTTAATTTTATTAAGGCACTTCCCCTCGAGCCTCCATTCAAATCTGAAATCGAAGAGCGAGCGGAGTTGATCGCAAATGTAATGTGGCCATCTCTGAGGTTTGCGGTAAGTACTATCCATGAGTTCGTACGACTTAGAGTCTCAGGAAAAACCGCGGATCAGGCTTGGCACCAATCAGTCAAGGAAATAGCACGTAACTACGAGGATCTAGTCCAAGATGGGCTCAGAGCCTGGTGTAGTAATCCTAAAACAATGCTTAAAGATTGGAGGCGTAGAGTAATAAACAAAAGAGGCGGAAGTCCTGCGCCAATTGGACGAGCAAATTTGCAATTTCAAAGGCGCAGTCTATTCGGCGACATTGGGGGTAAAGCTGCTCAGCACCTGATTCGTGTTGCCTTAAAAAAGGGTGTTCTGTTGATGGGACCAGAAGAGCACTATGTTCCCGGTGTAATTCCGACAGTCTGCGAGATCGCACCGCTGTTACTGGTCAACGATCCAGATGTGGACTTGGCGACCTTCGAACCACGAGTAGTTACAATAGATATTTCACACGAGACTCTCGAGAGATGGAGCAAGAGCTTTGGCGGCATAACCAAGCGCACTTCGAAACGTATATTTGTTAGTTACTGGATGAGCGATCCGCAGGGATTTGGCGAAAGCCCTTTGGCGCAAATTGTTAGGGCGAGATTTGGCAATTCCGTTGATGTCGTAACAGGTGCTCTGACTGGCTCGCCTCGATGGTCACCCGAAATCATAGAGAAAATCTCTAAGGTTGATCTTGTTCTTTGCGACTTATCAGTGGCTCGAAGGGACATATTTTTCGAGTACGGGGTCGCCATAGGCAAACATATACCAGTAATACAATGCGTTTCCACCTCACTGCAAGAAGCTGAATTTCCTTCTTGGGTGGCAAACCGACAAAATCAATATTTTTCTTTGGATGAAGCTGGCAATGAACGCTTCGCAACCTCCGTTTCAGCGGTGTTAGAAAACGTTCCGGATCCAAAGAGCGTCTGGAAACGCGACTCGCTCGGCCACAATCTTGAAGCCCAGTCTGACATAAGGACGGTTCTAGTATTAGGACCGGTTCAGTTTCAGGGCACGGTTGATAAGATTACTGCCCTCGCGCGTGAACGGGGATTCACTTCTCGTTTCGAGCAAGTTATTAGTACGGTAGATAATTTGGAGAGTTGCATAAGGTTGGTTAGATCCGCAGGTACTCTTATCTTGGCATTTGATGCCACAGCCAACGACTATCTGACTTGTGTCGCGGGCGGATTATTTACGACAAAAAAAACCGGATACGTCGGAGGTCGCTCTAGATATGATTTGGAATTCCTTACTATAGATCTTTCTTCCAACCCATCCGGTTCTGCGATGCCGGCTTTATTGGCCTCGCATCCTAAAAGGGTCTATTGCAGCGATAGTAACGACCTGGTTGAAAGGCTCGCGGTGCGCCTTGGGCACTTACAGTCTGTCATAACGAAAGCGAGTGTCGTAAAGAAATGATGTTCCACGATTCGCCATTGCGACTAATGGATCCCGGAAAGCCAATAGTATGGATTGGAGCAGTAAGCTTTGAAGCCCGCTGCGTTGGAGCTGTGAGACAACTTATTGACAAAGGATATCGCATTGATCGAGCTGTTGCTTTTGACTATCCCACAACTCTTCTGCCGAGGGCAGATGGAGAGCTTAATCGGGAATTCAACAGAAGAGAGCTACGTGGCCTGATCGGTGATGCTTTAGAACTACGGGTCATCCACCCTTATCGTTATGCAGAGTTTGTGGGAGAGCTTTTTAGAATATGGAATGAGGTATCTTCAGAAGGAGAATCGCCGACACTTGTCGTGGACATTACTTGTCTGACTAAGATTCACACTATTGCCTTGGCTTACTGGTTCTATTCGACGCAGGGTCGAGTTGTCTTGGCATATTCTCAACCTGATCTTTACGGAAATCCTTCAAGAAATACTTGGGGGCATGGGAAATGGACAAGCACGCTATTGGTGAGATTAAGTCTGGATTCAACGGAACCTTATTCCTCGACAAGCGCTATCGCAATCCTTGGACATGAGGGTGATCGTTTGCGTCTGGCGCTTAACGAGGCTGAGGCAAACGAGGGATTAGTAGTAAAAATAATACCGCAAGATCCGGCATCCAGATTGCTCCAAGTATCAAACATTCAAAACGCCTGGCTCTTCGTAGAAATTGAAAATGGTATCCGGCAGAACTTTAGCTTATTGTCAGTGAACTCGCGCGCGTTGGACGCACTTGAAGAGTCTGTCAGTTCACTTGCTCGTGTCGCCAAAGAGAAGAACTCCCGAGTGGTCCTGTGCCCTTTTGGCCCCAAGCCTGTAGCTTTCAATGTTGCTCATATGTGCCTTACCATCTATCCAGAGAATACTTGGTTGTCATATCCAATACCCCAATCCTACGATCCTGAATACTCTTCCGGTTACAAGTACACGCTTTGGATTGATCCAGCTGAGCAGTCGTAACAAGAGCTGACAATTCTGATCTCGGAGAGTGGATACCTGGGAGCTTCGAATGATCTATCGGTCCAACAGGGTTACCAAGAAAACCCCTATGCCTTCGAGGCAGAGGGCTTGTTGTCACTTCGCGCATCGATCAGCACGATGTTCTTCTCTTCCGAAAGCTTGAGTTCTTCCAATATCTTGAGCACCCTCTCTTTTTGTTCTTGGCTGAAATAGAGAATTACCTTTATGGCATGTTTTGCGTCGGACGCCTTCTGATAGATTTCGACTTGTTTTTCAAGATTGGCTTTGAGATGAGAGTTATTCGCCAGTTTGAATTCAACAAGGGTGCTATCACGACTGCCTTTTGAAATCTTGAAGTCTACTGGCCCCCTCCCATTATTCACTTCTCTGTTTACATCTGAGTACGACGCAAACCACGTTAGCCGAAATAGGATTTGTAGGTCAGCTTCGCGCTGTACAGGCTCACCTTTAACATAGAAGATGCGATACCCATCCTTGTTCTCGATCACATCTTTCAAAAACATGACTCTCGCCCACGCCTCGTCGTAGGTATCGCCAAGCAGATCGTAGAACCCCGTATCCTGCGACAACAGCTGAAGCAGTTCTTTGAGTTGCTTCACGTATAGGAGATCCGACTGAAAGACTTTCAAAGCACTTATGTCTTGAGCTTCACTCCCATGATCTTCCTTGAACTTAATGAAGTAATCGATAAGCTCTGGATACTCCCGAATCGTTCTTCTGACGGCCTCTCGGCGTTCCTTTGCCGTAAACTTCTCCGGAAGTAGTTTCTTGAAATAGTTATTTATCTGGGCTCGCAACTCATCATTCGCGATTGCGTAGGGAATCTCCTCAAAACCGTCGATAAGGTCCGAACGGTTGATCCATGTATCCTCCTTAGTGAGCATGTCTTTTGGAGTAAGCAACACATAATCACCTTCGAACCATGGAAGGTCATAAGCCTGGCTTTCCCAGGTCTCAGTAACGTAGTTAAAGCGCACTCTCCGTACCGTGACTCGCCTCCGCAGCGTTGGATGGATATGTTCTTTGGCAAAGGCTTGGGTGTAGTCGAGCAGGCATTCTTGGATGAGATTTGTGGTGAAGTCGCTAATATGATCCTTGCCGACTCCATCGCTAAACAGACAAAGTTTCTCCAGGTGACTTCCCTTAGTCACCTGTTCAGATCCGAAGTTAGTGAAAACTCTGTGAAGGTTCTCGTGCAGGGCTTTAGCGAAGTCCGAACCCAGGCCGCTGCCTCGGTTGCTTTTTCGCGCGAAGCCCAACCAATTTTGTTTCACCTCGGGAAATCGGTACCAGGCTTGAACAAGACCGCGTTCCACCCCGCCTTGTGCTGACTTGTCCCGCAAAAATTCCAGATACCGGATCATTCGACCATGTAAATCTCGATACTCGCGCTTCGTACTGTTAAAGAGTAGAAATGGATCGATAAAAAGCGGCAAGTCGTTCAGGAGCGAGATATTGAATGCCCCATAGTTTTCGACAGTCTCTGGGAGTACACCGAAGTAATCAGAAAAGTGTGTCTTGATGTGGCGAGGATTGCTATTTCTCATAAGCTCAAAGCCTACGTTTTGTTTGATGCCTTCGTCTGTTTACCGACTCAGATTTCTCGTTGCCTAGTCCGCGATCCTTCCTAATTCGTTCCAACAAGATCGAGGCGGGTTCGTCGGTGGGGTCTTGGGGGACGAGTTCGCCGCGGAAGGCTTTGGCGAGAATTGATTGCGTGAGCTTGTCAACGTGCGCCTTCGCTTTGCGGTAACGGGCTTCGAGTACGTCGCCGGTTTTGAAGAGTGCTTCGACGCGGTGAACGATTTCTTGTTGCTCAGATAGTGAAGGCAGTTCGATTGGGGCTTTACGAATGCCGTCCGCGCCAATATTGCCTTGATTCACATTACCCGTCTCACCTTCAAAAAAGAAATCTCTAAAAATGTCAGTTTGAAACCAATAAAGCATAAACAGCGGTAAGACTTTCTTCTTGCACCGTAAGCGAGATACGCGTTGATTCAGAAATAATTTGTGGTCGGTTCTAGTAACGATTGCGGCGTTTCCATAATCCTTTTTGTATTTTGTTCCGGTCATTGAAATAACAATGTCATCAGGCACAAGCTGAAAGCGCTCAGTCGCTTTTCCGATTTCATCTGGAATGAAAACTGGTGATGCGTCTAATTTGAGCGAAAAAGGGCGCACGTTCCCGATACGAATTACTTGGTTAGCACCAGACTTTGTGAAGGTTGGGCTTCTATATGCAAAGCCTCCTACATAATCAGCAACATCCCCGATTATTGCTGGCTCATACTCTTGACCAATTCCATTCTTCTCACGCCAATCGGCGGTCAACTTACCCGAACATGCCGCGGCAAGAACGGATTGCCGAAACCGTTTGAGAATGTGCGGGATGGTTGCAAGTCGCGCTTGCGCGGCGTCCACGCGGCTCAACAACTTCTCCAGCTTCGCTACAATGCGGCGTTGTTCGTTGAGGGGCGCAAGCAGAATGGAAATCTCTTTCAGAGCACCCAGATAGACACCCCTTTGAGCTGTGCCGCTCGCCAGACTTTCAAGTGTCCCCTGAAACTGCGGTGCGCGAAAGAGCAATGAGAGATACTCAGTATTAGTTAGGCTAGGATCTGGTCGTGCGATCGCAACGCTTCGCTGAACCGTAAACCGATCGGATGTGCGGTTGACGCATGAACGGCCGATCGAGCCGACGATTGTCAGAAGAACATCTCCTTCACTTACTGGGTTAGTGCGTTGAATAGCCAAATAGTTTTCTTCAGTGATGTATGAGTAGGCTTCCCTCCAATCGATGTGTCCGTTCTGTATATTTCTCGCGCTCAAGAGCGGAACACCTTGGGGGGTTCGCTCTGGGGGCGTGTGAGTACCGTCACGAAGCGATTGGAGTAAGCTAGTTAAGGGAGCGAGGATCCATCCTTGAGGTAATTCACTCATGCCGCGATTGTTTCCTCTTTCTCAATCAACGCCACGATCTCTTTCAAATCATCGACAACCGCTTCGAGCTCTGTGATCGCTTCGGCGGCCAGGTCATGCGGTTCGGGCAGCTCATCGCTGTCTTCGAGCGATTCATCCTTAAGCCAGGTGATGTCGAGTTTGTAATCGCGCGTCTTGATCTCGCTTATGGAAAATTTGCGGAAGCGACCTTCCTCGCCCAAGTCCTTTCGCTTACTCTTGCCGTTGGGATCAGCGCCGTAGCACTTTTCAAACTCGGCGAAGTGCGCGGGAGTCAGTGGCCGGTCTTTCTTGGTGATGCCGGGCACGTTGGAACGCGCGTCGAAAATCCACGTGCTCTCGGTCGGGTAGCCTTTTTGGAAGAAGATAACGTTCGCCTTGACGCCCTGGCTGTACGGCGTGAAGGTGCCGCGCGGCAGGCGCAAGACCGTATGTACATTGCAGTCCTGCATCAGTATCTCGAACACCTCACCCGCTTTGCTTTCGAACAAGCAATTGTCAGGAAGCACGACGGCGGCGCGGCCGCCGGGTTTCAGGATCGTCAGGATGTGCTGCAAGAAGTTCAATTGTTTGTTCGAGGTCTCAATGGTGAAGTCTTCGCGATCAGGAGCTTGATTCGCTCCTCTGGTGCCGAATGGTGGATTCGTTAAGATCACATCAAAGCGTCGGCTGCTTGGCACCTGGTAGATTGCGTCACCCAAAACAATCTCAGGTTCGAGACCGTGAAGATAGAGGTTCATTGACGCCAGGCGTCGAGGTCGCTCAACTAGATCCTGCCCGTAGTAAGTTGCTCGCTTCACTCGTTTCGCAACATCGCGTTCCAGCGCTCCCTTTGTCTGCTGGATCAGCCATTCGTAGGCTGCAACGAGAAAACCGCCCGTGCCGCAAGCTGGATCACCGATCGTGAACTGTTTATGGGCGCGCGGGTCGGGCTTCATGCAACGAACGATTGATTTGATCAGTACACGCGGCGTGAAGTACTGACCTGCGCCTTTCTTACCCTCACTGGCAGCTTTCTCAAGCAGTCCTTCGAATGCTTCCGCCTTCACATCGACATCAAGGTCAGTCCACTGAGTATCATTGACGAGCGTGAGCATCCTCTTAAGATTTACCGGATTGTTGAAGCGCGATTGTGCGCCCGCAAAGATGTCGCCAAGCAAGCCGGGCTGTTTCCCCAGTGTTCGCAGAACATCGACGTAGTGATCCGTCAGATCGGTTCCGGTCTGCTTGTAGAGCGTTGGCCAGTCACACTTCTTCGGCAGCTCAATCCCACGCTCATCCGCCATCTTAAGAAACAGAAGATAGGTAATCTGCTCGATGTAGTCGCCGTAGTCGATTCCGTCGTGCCGAAGTGTGTGGCAGAAACCCCACAGTTTTTGAACAATATCGCTCATGCCGCAATTGCCTCATTAAGGTCGTCAATAATGTCGTCGAGTTGGTTATTGAAGGTCTTGTTCGCTCGCCCCCAACCGCCGAAGCGGGTAAATACCGGCACGTTTTCAAAGTCATCACGGTCGATGGAAAGATTCTCGACTAAATGGTCGCGGATGCGATTCAGCCATTTCTGTTGCTCGTCGGAGAACTGTTTGCCGGCAGTGACGGTTTCAAATGCGCGATGAACTCGCTCCGAAGCTGTGTAAAGCGGCTCCTGCTCGCGCGCCGCATGCTTGACCATAGAAATGATGTCTACCAGAGCTTTGTCGTAACTTACTTTGTGGGCCTTCTGAAGATTATCAACCGTGAAGCGCTCATTGGTAGCACTCAACTTTTGGCGCAGCTCCCCGAGTGCTTCGGTTCCCCAGCCTCGGGGACGCTCAAGCAGAATCTCAATCGCCTCGACCTGGGCGGGATTCTCGTTCACAAAGCGCGCGAAGGCCGCGAGGTAGTCTGCCGGTTTGTATTCCTGGCCGTCGAGGCCGCGCACTAACCATGCTGAACTCACTTCATCCTGAACTTCATAGCCAATAATGAATGTTCGCGGCGCGCGAGGGTAGTTTACGAGAAGACCTTGGAAGTTGGCATCACGGAGTAGCGCCATTGTCTCTGTGAATTTCCGTCGCAGATTGTTCGGCAGGTCTATCGCATAACGTCCCATATCACCATCTGGAATGTAAGCGGCAAACAGCTCGCGCGCGGCACCCGACATTTCCTTGTTGATGCGCTGGAGCCGACGAACGAGACAGCGAATGTTGTAATCAAGATCTCGATTCTCCCAAATGTCATCAATGATCTGCTTAATCGTTCGAAGTTCTTTTTCGGGAGGTTCAGCCGTGATAGCCGTAGCGCTCCGGAAATACTCCAGCAAGGTGCCGTCGAAGCAGTCAAAGACTGTGAAGTGTGACTTGTCCTGAAACTTTTCGCCTTTGCGAGTGCCGCGACCAAGCATCTGCTCAAACAGAATGCGCGACTTTACCGGACGAAGGAAGACGATGTATTCAAGATCGGGAATGTCTACGCCGGTTGTCAGCATGTCAACGGAAACTACAACGTGCGGTTCAGGGCGATTCCGAAACTCGCGGATTCTCTGTAGCGGACGATCAACCCGGCCCGTGATCTTCTGGACGAACGAATCTCCCTGACCGAAAACGTCGCGACCAATATCGACAAGGTTATCGGCATGGGAAAAGTGTGGCAGGTCGTTAACTGCAAAGATTAAAGTCTTAGGGAAACGGCCATACCGTTCCTGATGCTCAAGGGCGTAGCTCCTGATCTCTTCGAGGATCTTTTTGTTTGACTCGGGAGCCGTGACCTTTTGCTCGATCTCGCCAGTGTCGAATTGACGTTCGTCCTCAACTTGATCGAGTTGTTCTGCTCCGCTGGTTGGATCGATTATCCCTATCTGCTCGCCTTCGGTGAGAAAGACGCCTTTCATTCTCACGTCGGACTTGATTGTCACTACGTCGTAATCCACGAGAAAGCCTTCGCGAACTGCTCGCTCATACTCGTAGCGATAGACCACATCTTTGAAGTAAGCCTTGGTGTGCGCAGCCGGCGTGGCGGTCAGCCCAATCTTGATCGCGTCAAAGTGATCGAGCGTGTGGCGCCACACTGAAAGCTCTCCGGTGGAGTAACCGCGGTGGCATTCATCCGCGATGATTACATCAAAAGCATGAATCGGAATGTCGAGCTTCTCGGCATCTTCATCTATGGGTTCGTCGCCGATGTTGAAGACCGCATCTCGTCCGAACAAGTTGATCGTCATTCGCTGGATCGTACTGACGTAGACAAAAGCATCTCCTTGCTTGGGGTCGACGAGATACGACTGCGGCAGAGCTTTCGGATCAAACTTCTCGGTTTCGTCAAAATCCTCGCGCTGAAAACGCTGACTATAAACTTCGTAAATCTTGTCGAACTTCAGCCCGGGCTCCGGCTCAAACGAAGCAAAGGCGCGGACTGCTTGTGCTGCCAGCGCGCGCCGGTCTACCAGGAAAAGAATTCTCCGACCAACGCCTGATTTCATCAGGCGATAGACTTGATTCACCAGCGTAAAAGTTTTGCCCGTCCCGGTGGCCATCGCGACTAGCATTAGCCGCTTTCGATCCGCTACGGCTTTCTCAATGGCGTCATTAGCTTCGATCTGATACGGCCGGAGCCATGAATGATCATTCGCATGAGTTTCCAGCCAATTAGTAGCTACGTCGAGATCATGCTCCAACATTTCACTCAGGGCCGCCGGAGTGTGAAACTGGTTGACCTTTCGAGAGCGGCTTAGCTTGTGACGCACGTCATGAAACCAGATGACTTCGCCGTTGGTTGAGTAAAGGAAAGGCGCACGATGGCCATCGTAGTTCAATAGACTGCTGGTGAGTCCACGCGAGTAGCGTTGAGCCTGAGTCAAAACATTCTGAGGACCGAGAGTTAGTTTTTTTGCTTCGATAACTCCAATGATGCGACCGTCGACACATAGCGCGTAATCGGCCGGCCCGTGTTCGGTGGGGAATTCCTCGATCGCGCACGTGCCGAGATCCGCAAGCGAGTGGCGTTCGTCGAAAGGGACAACTCGCCAGCCGAGGCTTTCAAGCTGGGGATCGATTCTTTTCTTGCGGGTCAGGCGTTCGGATTCCATGGGACTGTCGACTGAGAGTTTAGCCGCTGGATGACTTAGTATCAATATCAACGGAATAGCCAAAGAAAAGAAGGGCCAAGGCTTACCATGTCCAGCAATCTCCAAGCATAATCGGCGAAGAGGATCGAGTATCGAGACATGCCGACGAACAAACGGGAGTCGGTTTGGAACCGGGCAATCTTCCAACTGGCGTGATTGTCGGGACGGTTGAAGTTGTAGGTTGCCGCAAAGTACGTGGGGAATACGAATGGGACCTGGCGAGGCCGGTCAGACTAAAGCGTCCACTCAAACCAAAGAATCATCCTCAGCCGGCGTGGTTCTAGCCATTCTGAGAGAGCCGTTACAAAGGCAGGGAACTGATTTGATTGGTCCATTCCCCAGCTTCGGAAGCGACCCAAATCAAGAGTAGCTCTTCCGCTGCTTGTGAGACCGGCAAGCGCTGGGAGACGATTAACAATCCGGGGCTTGTTTGCTGCGCAATGAACGCTGCGAAGTGATGCGGCATGGTCTGCCGATCATGCGAAACCAGAAGGCGTCCCTCGCTTGATGCCAACGCCAAGACTGTCGGATCGTCCAAACCCATCAGCCCGGCTTCCGGAGCTGTTTGAAAATCCACGAGCGGCTCCCGACGCTTAACCGCGGCGATGATGTGTCGATTCAAGTCTGCGTCAGCTTGAAACCGAACTCTCATGAATGCTCGACTTGCATTTGCCGTCGGGCTTCTTCGAGCTTTTTGTAGAGCAGTGGATTTGCCTGCCGAGACTGTTGTCGCAGCTTCTCAAATTCAGCGTCGCCTCGTTCGAGGTAGGAGTCTATCTCAGCCTGGTGACCGAGATAGAAGGCGATGGCGCCATAGACTTGTTCGAGCGTCAAAGCGGGAAAACTGTCGGCAATCGTTTCGGCGGACTCCCCACGCCAGTAAGCGTAGACGACAGAGTCCAACGACACTCGCGTTCCCGCGACCCGATAAGCTCCGTTTTCAAGTTTGGTCACATAACCGTCCATCATTGGTCTTGCTCCTGGTGCGTTTAGCCGGTTCATTGTACAGCCGTAGCTATTCGAATGCATAGAGCAATTCTAAGAAAGCAAACTTCCTCGCCTCTCAGCATCTCACTGTGCTAAATCGAGCGGAAGCGGCGGGGCAGATTGAAAGGCCGTTCTTTGCTGACCCTGGTCTCGACCTGCTCGTGCAGCTTGGGCTGGTGCACGAATGGTGCCTCGATTCTTCAAGCAATCGCGAACAACCGAGCGAAATCGGCTGGCCTCAGAATCTGAGTCGAGACCAAGGGTTGCTCGTCGAGTAAGTCTTTGTCGCCTGTGATTAGATAGTCCGCATCGCTGGCAAGACCTGCAGCAATGAAAATCTCGTCTTTCGGATCGCGGGGAAAAGTAGGATGAGTCGAGGGCTCAACGCGAATGGTGACTTCGTCAATGAACGCTCTCCAGGTTTGTTGGATCGCGTCTGGGACTTTGAACTTCGGACGTGCTAGAACTTCACGGTACTCAGTTTCAATCTCCGCGGTGACGATCCAGAACCAGTCGTCGCGGGATACGATCTCATCGATAATGCGCTGAGGCAGTCGGTCCCGAATCACAGCCGAGATGAGGACATTCGTATCTACCAGAACGTTCATCGCCCGGCCCGGTAATCATCAATTTCCTTCTGGATGTCCTCGTCAGTGATCTCTTTCGAAGTAGGCAGGTTCTGACTCTCCTCGCACAGACGCTGCCACGCAGCCACGCGTTCCGCGGCAGGCAGGCGCTGAGGGACTATGATCACATCGACTTCCTGGTTTTCCAGCTCTGGCGGTGCCTGGACCTTGAGCCAGCCGTCCGGCTCGACCTTGGTTTTTTTGGTAACTGTATTCATCGCTTTCCCTTGCCGGAGCTAGGATAGCACGTTTTTACGGATGAGGATGCCTGCCTTAATCAGTGCCAGATCCTGCTTTCTCGATCGACGGCAACGTGTCTTTCGTTGTTCGAAAACTGACCTTCCAAAGACCAACGCGACCATTGAAACCTTCGTTAACTTTGTTAACGTGATGTTTACAAATGTAAACGCCACAGCCCTGAATGTCAGGGGTGACGTGTCCCTAATTTTCAGGTGCGCAGCACCTATTATGGGTAATAATATAGTTGACGCAGTAGAGGGTGAGGGCGTCTGCCAGACTCAGTGGTGGTGCAGTTTGAAAAGTGGCACGGGCGTCCCGTCCGTGAATACACGCGCAAGATGCGCGTGCCTCATCAAACTGCACCACTACCGCTAGACTCCGGTCTAGTCGGCATCGTTTAGGACGTGATCTTCTAGCTCAACCGCTCGCTCTGCGAGGATCGGAGGAACTTCCATGTCGTTCAGATCAGCTGCCGCAAAGAACGTGGTCCTGCGAAAGGCCGGGGTCATGACCGTCGCCGCCCTGGTTACAGTTAGCCTGACGAATGAATCTTCTCTTCGTGCTCAGTCGCCCCGGAGTGCGGTGCCGCCGAGCTTGCGCCTGCCCGACGAAACCGCGGGGGTTGACGCGATTGCCCGGACCCTGATTTCTGCGTTCGATCAAGTCGACATTGTGGCGTTGGGCGAGGCGCACGGTCGCTTTAGACTGGATTCCGAGCTCCGAATCGCCATGGTTCGTCATCCCGACTTCGCGAAGAAGGTTCGGTCGATCGTGGTGGAGTTCGGCAGCACCACGGAGCAGTCGACCCTGGACCGTTACATTCGAGGCGAGAGTGTATCAAGAGCCCAGCTGGAGCAGGTCTGGAAGACCACAACCCAGGCCCCCAACGGCATCTGGGACCAACCCATTTACGCGGACTTTTTCGCAGCTGTCCGCGACGTCAATTCGAAGCTGCCTGCCGGTGCGCGAATTCGCGTCTTCGGCGGTGACCCCGGACCGGGAGACAACCGTAGCCGTGAGACCGCAGCCGTCTCAGTTCTGAAGGAGCAAGTGCTTCAGAAACATGGTAAGGCCCTGCTTATTTATGGCGCGGCGCACTTCTATCGGACTATGCCCGAGGATTACCTTTCCAGCTTGGGCGAGGACATCGGACTTGCGAGGAAACTGGAAATCGATTTTCCCGGTCGAACCTTCATAGTGATTCCAGTGGGCCGGCTCGATCGTCCGCGCGCGGTTACCGCGGACATTGATCCCGACTTTCAAAAGTTCGACCGCGCTTTAACGACGCAGGTGCGTCCGGTACTGGTGTCCCTCCAACGTCTGCCCTTCCGGGATTTCACCGCTGAGGAGTTCCTTGGCCGCACGTTGACGACCTGCCGCGGCGCCGGCGGCTGCGTGAGCGTGTTCAAGGGAAGCACTCTTACTCTCGGCCAGATGGCTGATGCGTGCGTTTATGTTGGCGGGGGCGCCGACGTCGATTCGAAAGCGAATCCAACTCAATAGCGGACACGCCCCGGTCTTAGTCTCTCAATTTTTATTGACCCCTTGCTCGGTTTGGCATAGTGTTTTGTTGTTTGGCACAATTTCAGGCTGGTCCTCAGAGCCTTCGCAATGTGAATTCCGCACGTACCAGCCCAAAGAGTATTTACGTCCGGTCAAAGACGCCACCAACAACCCACACAAACCTGGAGAGAGTCCTAGAATGATCCGTCGACTGATAGAGCAGATTCTCGAAGGGCAAAAGAGGAGAGACAATGCCGTTTAGCAAGGAGGAGATTAAGATCCGCGAGGCGATTGAAGAATCGTACGACTTCTTTCCGCACTGCAAGAGCTGTCCGAGTGAGATCCACTGTTGCACTCGCCCTCAAAATGTTGTGATCGTGCGAGATGAAGAAAAACCGTACCTTGAAGACGCTTATGCGGCACTAAAGCAGACTGAAGACGACAAATTAGAATTTGAGAACATCGGCGAAGGCCTTTTGCGTCTTAAGGAAAAGAATGGCCACTGCCCCATGTTTACCGAAGACCGTAAGTGCTCAGTGCATGCGAAGAAACCTCTAGATTGTTTGCTCTGGCCTACAATGTTCGCAGTTGACAAAGCCAATGGACCAATTGCCCTCGACGTGAAATGCCCTGCAACACGATCGGCAAAGATACCCCCTCGATTCTATGAATTAGCGGATGCGGTTAAGGAACTTCTTAGTGCTAAGCAAAAAAATATCTATGCGCAAGAAAATCGAGACTCGTACCATAAGGAGGGGCGAATAGTGAACGTTCGGGCCCTCGGCCCAGAGAATGCTCAAGAGGTACTGTTCAAATGGGACAACATTAAGAAACCTATTGAGGACGCGATCGATCGCATATGGCAGACGCTCGAATATAAACTGAACCCCCTCAGATATGACGCCGAAGACGTTCTCTCGGTTTTCAAGTGGATACTAGCGATAGCAATCTGGTTGTGCATCGAACACAGCTTCAAATTGAGTTACCAGGTGTTCTTGTCCGATTGGACAGTATTAACGGAAATCGAAAATAATCGACTATACAACTTTATTTTCGGGCAATTTGGAAAGTCTCCCGCTACTTTCATAGGGAATCACACCGGATACCTTAGAGGCTTTGCAGTTGTGACGCTTGCTTTGTTTCTATTCGATGCTTTCAGAATATTGGTGCCGCTTCCATGGATCTTCAAGAACTTTAGGAGAAGGAGTATAGAAACTGGGGATCCACAGTCTTTCCGCTTACCCGCCTTTGACGTCAGCAAACTCGGGTTCATTTCTGTCGTCACGATATACGTCTTCTTTTTTGCTGCCCAAACCTTCGTGTTGCTGAATGTGTATTTTATGTGTCTAGCCATCGCCCACTTTGTCAATCTGTTTTGGTACATATCTCTCTCGGATCTCTGGCCTTTCGATAATCCGACCAAAATCATCGAAACGGCACTGCAGAAAATAAAGCAACGTCAGAGCGCGTTAAAGAAGAAACTAACCGGGTTAGTCGGCGAAAGAGTGAAGACGATTACAGACACTCAGGGAAACCCAGACATTCGGGTGGTCACTACACCCATTGATGCTGCTCGCGATCTCGTGGACGTCTTGAGCCATGACATGAATGAGCTCGAAAGTAGCAACAAACGCCGCGCTGAGAACTCTCGTGACCGGGTCCCTGAACTTTTGAACAAATGGCAAGAATACCTTGAGGCGAAAGACCAGATAATAGGAGCGGTGCGGGTTCCTGGCAGGTGGCGGAGGATTGCGTTTTGGGACTTTTTCTCGTGCTTGGCGGTGCTTTCCCCACTGCTCCCACTACACTCCTATTTTCCGGCATGGCTGTTGTTATGGCTGGTTGCAGCTGGCGGAGTGTCCCATGTAGCTAATATCATTTACGACTACTATCGAAATCATGATGAGTATTACAGCACATTGATGCTCTTATATAGACCTGTGTCTCCAAATCCGACCCAGCAGAAAAAACAGTTGGCCGAGCCGAATCACCAGGAAGTTTTGTTGTGAGTTTATTTGGTTAACAAAAGCGATGACTCTCAAGCCAGCGAGGATTTGGCTCGTGTCGATAATCAGCCTCTTCAGACTGGTCGCGGCGCTCGTGTTTGCTTCTATTGCCTTCCAGAATGTACCACTCGTGGCGATCGCTGGGCTTTATATTTCTGCGATGGCGAGTGACGTTATTGACGGCTACTTGGCGCGGAGACTCAACGCGGAAACATATTTCGGGAAGGTACTAGATCTAGTTGGAGACAAGTCGCTCACCATCGTTTCACTCCTATATGCGGCGGGGCGCGGGATCAGCATCTTGCCACTCGCAATCATCGGTACTCGCGAAATCATCATGCTTGGAGCACGAATGATCATCGTCGAGGGGACCCAGCTCTTCCCAACAAACAGAATGCTAGGTGGGATGATGTGGCTTCTGCTTTGGGGCAACACACTGTTGCTGGTTCTAGCACGCCAAGACGCCGAATGGATCGGTATTACCAATACTATATATTGGATTTGCGCGATGGTGTTCCTTCTGAATTTTATCGCACGAATTCATGCCAGCGCGGGCAGGATTAAGCTTTCTCTAACCAAGGACACGAATGATGCACGGCGGAAGTGACCTTATAGACCGGGGTCATCTATGAAGTTACGCTTACAGTCAAGCGCAGTGGTAGCCGAGCGTCGCGGGGCGATGCTTGGATGCGGTCGGTTTGGTGACAAAAGAACAACCCGCCTCCTTTTTAAATTAGTTAGAGCTTTTCAAAAGCGCATCGCCTGGTAGGCGAATGCCATCATCTATTCGTGCACGGGATCTCTCCCGGCTACATGAAACCGGATCGGCTCATCCCAATGCGCTATATCGAGATGGCTGGCCGTGCCCTCAGGCCTCCAGAGACCGAGGCTTTCGCTCTCGCCTCTCCTGACCCCTCGCACAGGCCAACTTCGCCCCGCCGCTGGAACTCCTCGTAACCGATACCGTCACGAAGCATGACGTAGCAGTTGATGAGTAGCTTCCGGGCCGCTGCAACCTTTGCTTTTGGGCGGCCTCTACGGCGGCTAACCTCTAAGTAGAACTTCCGTATCCGATGATCGCGACATGCTTGAGCTGCCTGGCCGAGCAGGTGCCTCGCGAGCCGTGAACCATGTTTGCTTATCTGCCCGATCCGTTTTGTCTGTCCGGAGCTTTTCTCCAAAGGATCGAGTCCTACGAAGGCGACCACTTCTTCCTTTCGTCTGAAGCGTCGAACTTCGCCCAACGTGTGCACGAGTGCCAGAGCGTTGATCACTCCGATGCCCGGATGCGTCATCAGCAGTCGGGCACGCTCGTCCGCTGCTGCCAGCTTCTCGAGTCTCGACTCAAGAGCTTTCATCTGTGCGGTGATCTCGTCAAAAAGCACCAGACGTGACGTCACCAGCAGTGTCTCGATCTCCGTAACAGGCGCATCGACGAGCTTGCGTCTGCCCTTCACCGCCGGCATCCGGAACCTCGCCAATCCCTTTCCACGTGCGAATGCCTGCAGCTGGTTGGCTATCGACGTCCTCTTCTGCACCAGCGTCTGCCGGTAATGCAGCAGGTCCAGCACTTCGCGGCTTTCCTCCGACCTCGGCACGATCGATGGAAAGGCTCCCCGCATCAGCAGATCCAAGATCGTCTCCGCATCGCGGAAGTCGTTCTTATGTCTCGACAACGCTGCTCGCCTGATCATCCTGGGATCGCCTATTTTGAGCTTGTGCCCGCCATCAGCGAGCATCTTCTCAAACCACCACAAGCATCCCGTGGCCTCCACGCCGATCACAGCGTCCGCTCCGCACTTGCGGTAGAACGCCCTTATCGACTGCTTGTCACTGTGGAGAAACCTCCGGTACCCGATTTCTCCGTCCTCGTCGCTCGCATACGCGACCGACTGTTCGTATGGATGAAAGTCAACTCCGATGTACACTGTCATTGTTGGTCTCGTAGGGTTGTTCTTTTGTCAGAACCGAGTTTCTCAAACTCACCTCGGCGAGACCAACCTTCATAGCATCAGGCCTGCCATTCCTAACGTAAATGTCTCTCACGAGGATAGAAAATGTCCGACTTGGATGACGAAACACAAGTTTTCACAAACCATAATGTCTACGTTCTGGGTGCCGGGTTCTCAAAGAATGCTGGCTTGCCGATTCTTAAAGACTTCCTCAATGAAATGAGGAGTAGTGTGAATTGGCTAAAGCGAGAGAAACGCCCAGAGCTAGGGGCAACTCGAGACGTGCTGCTATTCAGAAAGAGTGCTGCAAGCGCTGCGTTACGCATAAACATGAACGTTGAGAACATCGAAGACTTGTTCAGCCTTGCCGCCGCATCGGGCGAGGAATCAGAAGCAAACAATATTTCGAACGCAATCGCAGCAACGATTGAATACTGTCACCAGCACGCTGTGAGGCCCGCGCCACTTAGTGTGAATGTGACAAGCAATACTTCGGTGCCACCCTCGTGGAACAAGACTAAGGAAGGCGACGAAACCAAACATCGCTACACGGTGGAGCTTTATGATTTGTACGCAGGGTTCCTTAGCGGCCAGTTATGCGACGACAAACAATACATGCACAACACCGTCATTACTTTTAACTATGATACCCAGCTGGAAGGGAGCTTACTAAATATTGGCGTACCGATTGATTATGGATTCGGAAAGAGTAATGTCGCTTACGATGAATCTTGGAACAAAGCGCAAGGTAACAACGAGAAACTGACGGTCTTAAAGGTTCATGGTTCCGTCAACTGGTTTCAAAACGATAGAGCACTTGGAGATTTGACAGTGTACCGCTCGTACAATGACGGCTATTCGAAGGATGCCGATCCTTATTATCGTGTGGTCATAGTACCACCTACTTGGCGAAAGGATTTTTCTGGTCCACTGAGCGATGTTTGGCGCAGGGCGATCCAAGCGCTTCGCACCGCCACGCGAATCGTCTTTCTCGGCTTTTCGTTTCCGGACACCGACTCTCACATAAAGTATTTGCTTGCGGCAGGCCTGCAAGAGAATATTTCACTCAGGAACATTTACTGTGCTAATCCCGACATCAGTGTTAAGAAGAGTTTTTTTAGAATAGTGAAGCGAGATTTGGAGCGGCAAAGTGTCGCAGAATTCCATCCAATCTACACTTCTCATTTACTCAATCGCTTCGCAAAACAGCAGGCTTCGTACGCCAGTCTCTTCAACCGGTCAATCAGCGACAAGTTTTCAATCGAGCCTTTCACCCTTCGAGGCGAAGAGGGCACGCTTGTAATGTAACAATAGGAGGTAAGAACGGGAGCCCTGGTCAGCTCTCCTACCCTCAACAATCGACGTTCCGAGCCCTTGGAATTGAAAACGATTACCCTGATGGGGTCAGGCCTGCGATTCTGGAGCGACCGGGCAATACGGTGAAGTCTAATGGGTGAGAGGCCCATCTCGGAAGACCTAGCCAGCCACCGAGTAGCGAGACCTTGGGAGTTGCAACAGTAATGTTGGGCTCTAAGCGTAGGCCAGCGAGCACGCAGGCCGTAAGCCGAAAGGTTGAAGGGATTGAGCCCCGTAATCAGGTCAATAGGAAGGACGACGGCGTCAGAATGTGCGGAAGTCAACATCGGCACAACCGTAAAGGTGAGGGTGTGTCGGCTTCCTCGGGGTCGAAGACCATGGCATGCGTGACATCGAGACCTGCACGGCAACCCGGGAGACCCCTGCCGCTGCTTTCGGAGGAACAACTCAAGGCAGTAAGAAGAGAGAGACCGAGAGTATGCCCCACAACCGCCCAAAGGGAGGAACGCAAATCAGTGGCAGGGAGTCGGATCGTCTCATAGTACCAACGAAGGCGGGTAATGCCGCTGAAGGGAAGGAGGCGACAGATGGTCGAGCAGAGTAGGGAAACACCGGCCGCACACAGAAGCGGGGAACCGGTGGCCACAAAACTGCTCCGCATCGGGACGTTCTATCAAAGCCCGAATGATTGTCTGGGGAGCCGTGTGCGTTAATTGCGCACGCACGGTTCTGCGAGGGGGCAGGAAGCAACTGGCGAAAGGTTGAAATGATGTGGCACCGCCGGGAAACCAGGCGGCAAACAGAGAACACAAAGCTCAACCTCCGCACCGGAAGCAACCTGCCTACTCACCCGATTCTCAATCCTCAGCCCTCGCGATAGATGTTCCTTAAGCCGAGTCACTGGAATTCCGAGGAGCGATCGCTTACCGGCGAGAATCGCAGAAATCGAAGGGCCTGACCCGATATCCACGCGGCTACTTTGCTAATGCGCATAGATATTCGAGAATACACGGCATGGAATGGAAACAGCTTAGTCTCACCTCGGTTATTACGCTCATCATTGTTTGGTTTGCTCCTTACTTCAAGGCATATCTCACTAAGAAGGGTGAGAATCTTGCCACGCATGAAGACCTCGACAAGCTGATGCGAGCACTAGAAAACATCAAGAGTGAATTTGTGGAAGCGAATGCTTACGCCACGGAAAAGGGGAAAGGGTTAGCGACGAAGGAAGACATAGGCGAGATTACCCGCACGGTTGAGAATGTTAGGCACGAGGTTTCCACTAGCCTCGAATTACTAAAGTGGCAACTAAGCAAGAGGGCTACGATTCATCGCTTAGCGTCAGAAAAAGAATTCGAAGCTTTGGGAGAAATTGGAAAAGCATTGTTTGAACTACAGTTAACCACAACAGGTTTGAGACCTTCGTTTGATAAGTTCGATCCTAACGAACCAGAGCAAGATCGTCACAATAGACGCTATAAGGCTTGGGCTGAGAGCCACGATGCCTTTTTGGACGT
Source organism: Blastocatellia bacterium (assembly GCA_003168335.1). Lineage (GTDB taxonomy): Bacteria > Acidobacteriota > Blastocatellia > Pyrinomonadales > Pyrinomonadaceae > UBA11740. The sequence goes on from PMSM01000011.1 coordinate 50,580, forward strand.
GGTCGAACGGCACAAGTTATTCATGCCGCAAAATCTATATCTGAAGTTTTTCAACATCAGGCGACTATCACATGCTGAGGCTTTGGATTTCGAGTATTCGCTCAAAGCTGGTCAAGGAAAATTGAGCTACGAATCATATCAGCGACGCGAGGAAAAAATTGAGGCAATGGACGCCGCAATCACTGAAGCAATCGAGTCTATTCGTCACCGTTGCGGTATCGAGGAATAATATGAACATTTGATCGCTTCGTTGAAGAGGTAACGAGGAACTCCCTCACTGATAATCAACATGCCTAGTAAACCTTTCATAGATAGTTACTACCAACAGGTGAAACACCAGGCTCGGGAAGAGATCCGTTCCCGACCAGATGCGTACATGGTTTCTGTTGATACCAACGAGTATTCAAACTACCTAGTAACCAAGTACGGTTTTTCAGAAATCGTATTGGATGAAGATAGAGGCATGGTAATCGAAAAACACCGAAGGATGATCGAACGTGAGATATTTGACGAAATAAGAAAAGTGGAGCACTTAGTTGTAAGATTGACCCTTCCGGTTGAACCTGACGAGACCATTCCACAAATTCTCGAATTGTCGCCTAGCACTTTCTCTATGAGTGCGCCGAAGTTGGAATATCGCGATGGCTGCATCATCACCGAAGTTCCCGCGAATGAAGCTGACGTTGAACGAGCTTTATGCGATCTAAAAGATGAAGTCGCTCGGAGGAATTCGGACATTAGATTGCAAAACGAAACTCTAAGACACAACATTAATCTATGGATTGCGGAAAGAAGGAAACAAATCGAGGGTGAAGACGAATTGTTGGATCAAATCTCGCAGAGAGTGTCTGTGCCGCTGAAAAAGAAGGTCGATCCCTCCACAGTGGTTCCTCCAGTCCTTAGGGTTAAAGAGAAGGTGCGTCCGATTTTTCGTCCGGCGGCTAAGACCCCTAAGAAATTTGAGCTGCCGCCGGAAACATTCTCTGCCATCTTGGGTTTGATCGATAACAGCTGCCACCTTTTTGAAAGGACGCCAAGCACCTTCGCCAAGATGGAAGAAGAGGAACTTCGGAATGTGATTCTTTCAAATTTGAATAGTGTCTATGAGGGCGACGCGCTTGGCGAAGCTTTTTCAAAGAAGGGCAAGACAGACATTTACCTGAAGGTTGAAGAAGGAGGAATTTTTATTGCCGAGTGCAAGTATTGGGATGGGGCAAAAACGATTGATGACTCAGTCAAGCAAATCCTTGGTTATCTAACATGGAGGGATAGCTATGGCGTGGTTCTCATTTTCTCCAAACGGATTGGCTTTACGAAAGTAATAGCGGCTGCAAATGATCGGATTCCAGAACTTCCGTCCTACGCGAAGGCTTTCAAGAAAGTAAGTGAGACTCACTTTACTGCTTCATTCTCTTTACCGGAGGATGAACTGAAGTCAATCGAGATGCATTTCGTGATTTACAACTTATGCGATACAGCAAAGCTCTAACCTGAACACTCGCGGAAATCGAAAAGTCAAAAACATGTATCAGTTTTCGTTCTTGCCCTATTTTCCATCCGACGACTTAGATTTGAAAATTAACCGCCTTCATTTGTTCAATTTTCGGAATCACAAGGATGACTACATTCCGGATGACGCTGTGAAACAGCAAATGGAAAGAATATGTTCCTTATACGTCGATTCAAATCTTGACCAGCTTAAGGAATTCACAATAGCCGTTATCGATGGGAACTATGCATTCGTTCGGATAACAAAAGATCAAGGCATAGATAGCGAAAAATTTGCTAGTGCGCTCTCGTTTTGTAGCATTATCTTGAATGAAGATAACAACGCCTCCAGCAGCGATAACTATGTAATCTTTCACCAACCCTTTCAGCTCAACGAAAAATCCATCGCATACGCAACAGGTTCCTACCTTAGGATAGACAATTGGCAACCGCTGGATACTACAAAACTAATAAAGCCGAGCTACATCCAAAGGCCCATTCTTCGATATCACTTTGATGAATTACTATTTCAGGCTTTCGCTAACATGATCGATGCTCACAACGATGATGATGACTATTTGTTTCGAGTGCTTGAATGGTTCAATTACTCCTACATGAACGTTGAAGGATTTAGCTATTACAACAGAGTTGTTTTGCTCGCAACCGCTTACGAAATCTTTTTTGACCTTCCTAGTTTTGGTCAGGCAGATGCGTTTGCGACAGGACTCGAAACACTGTTAGAAGTAGACCACATGGGGCTGCCTGTAATCCAAAAACTAAACGCGCGCGGCAAGCAAAAGGAAAACACAATTTACGGATGGTGGACGCGGGAATTCTACGATTTGCGATCAAAGATCGTACATGGCAGCAAACTCAAAAACGAAGATACCATTAACCACCGTGGTTCAGACTATTTTAGCACCGGTATCAAGATGCTTGGATTTTGCTTTAACAAGCTACTTGAGAATAAAGGTTACTTGGTACATCCGGCACCAGCACCTGAGGTGGCGGCCGTGTTTCCGAATTTCAATTATGCGAAACACCGAAGGCAAAACGATCTTCGCAAGATAGAAGAGTTGATTTGATGCTGAGGCCTAGTGCGCTGCTTCAGCGAATAGCCGCTGTTCGCGGCTATCCACTCAAGCTGAGAACGGACAACGGACCGCGTATAAGCTTTCGCAAGGGCTTGCATGACTATTCAGTGTAAATACCAACTGCCAGAGATCGCCAGCGAGGAGAACTACAGTTGTCCCCACCCTCGACAGGTGACCCATCCGAAGGACGAGCTGTGCATCTTTCATCGACCTAAACTGTCAGCGGAAGATAAGAACAAGCTGACCCCGGCTGAACTTAGCAACGCCATAAGCCTCGAAATTCTATTCAACACTTCGCTCCGACAATTCATCGACGATGCTGAGGACGATGGTGAACACGACACAAGCGATCAACCTCTCGACATGAGAGGGTTTCACTTTCCGCCAACCTACTTCGACGAAAGCTTCATGGTGAGGCCCGATTTCAGCCACGCGGTGTTTGTAGAGTATGGCGACTTTGCAACTCCAAAATGGAAACAACACTCGTCGATAGTGTTTCATCTGGGTGCAACGTTCGACGACACTGTTTTCTTGGGTGGAGCAAATTTTTCCCGAACCGTCTTCAAAGAGAAGGCCGATTTCAATTCAGCACACTTTATGAAAGATGCTGATTTCTCTTTCACATTTTTCGCAGGTGACGGAATCTTTAGTAATTGTACGTTTCGGGGAAGCGCTGAGTTTTGGTCATCGCGATTCGAAGGCGGAGCCGAGTTCGACGATGCTTCCTTTGATGGCTCGTTAAATTGCGCGCACGCGAAGTTCAAGTCAGCAAACTTCTTTGGCATCAAAGTTAACGGGGCCTCATTTCAAGGGTCAGTGTTTGAAGGAGATGCACATATCTTTGTAGCGTCCATCAGTTCCTATCTTTATCTCGATGGAGCTAGCTTCAGAGAAATGGCTAATCTTGCATCCTGTAGTTGGCCCCCAAAGGTTCGCTTCGAGAAAACTGAGTTTAAGAAAGACTGTATCCTCACGGACATAGAAATACCTCGAGATGCTGTGGTTACTCTGGTCGAAGTTGATTTAAGCAGAGCACAGTTTGGTGATACCAATGTTGAAAATATTAATTTCCGCGATGTGCGATGGGCTCCTGTCAAGACAATCGCTGGATATCAGCGCAGGTCTGCGTTGTGGGATGAGTTTCGCGAGTTAGATGAGGGAGAAGAGCGTCGCTACGAAAAAATAGCTGAAAACTACAGACAGTTGGTTATCAACTACGAACAAAAGCGCAATTACGAGACGGCGGAAGATTTTCACATTGGAGAGATGGAAATGCGCAGAAAGAAGAAGGGATCAGGTGTCCACAATAGGCCCTGGAGACTTGTCAGGGAGTGGTTCAATCTCTTTGGTTTTTACAAGATTAGTAGCAACTACGGCTCAAGCTACCGCCAAGCATTTCTTGTATTATCAATACTGTTCGCCCTCTTCTCGACACTCTTCCTTTTCGGTGGTTTTCAGCCCAGCAAAGACAATGTGAATGTCCAACCTAATATCATTGAGTACAACTTGTTACCTGACAATTCCCACCACTGGAACGGACCCGTTAGATTACTCAAGGATTACGGTAAGGCTGCAATGTTCACTCTCTCGATTATTACCTTCCAAAAAGACAGATTCTATGAACCAGTAGGTTGGCAGTCACAGCTCTTTTTGTACTCCTCACTGCTTATTCTTACGGCGCAGGCTGCATTAGTTTTGCTAGCGGTCCGCCGTCAATTTCGAAGGTAGTCAGTCAGCGCACCTTGTTTGTTTGAAAACTTAACCTGAGAGATATAATGGAGGTATCACAAGCAGACGGGAGGCGGTCAGGCCCTCGATTCTGGAGCGACCGGGCAATACCGTGAAGTCTAGTGGGTGAGAAGCCCATCTCGGAAGGCTTAGCCAGCCACCGAGTAGCGAGACCTTTGGGAGTCGCAACAGTAATGTTGGACTCTAAGCGTAGGTCAGCGAGCACGCAGGCCGTAAGCCGAAAGGTTGAAGGGATGGAGCCCCGTAATCAGGTCAACAGGAAGGACGACGACGTCAGAATGTACGGAAGTCAACACGGGCATCACCGCAAGGGCGAGGTGGTGAACGCTTCCTCGGGGTCGGACACCATGTCATGCGTGACATCGAGACTGCACGGCAACCCGGGAGACCCTGCCGCTGCTTTCGGAGGAACAACTCAACGCAGTAAGAGGAGAGAGACCGAGAGTATGCCGAACAACCGCCCAAAGGGAGGAAGGCAAATCGGCGACAGGGAGTCGGATCGTCTCGTAGTACCAGCGAAGGCGGGCAATGCCGCTGGAGGGAAGGGTGCGACAGATGGTCGAGCAGAGTAGGGAAACACCGGCCGCACACAGAAGCGGAGAAGCGGTGGCCACAAAACTGCTCCGCATCGGGGCGATTCTATCAGAGCCCGAACGATTGTCTGGGGAGCCGTGTGCGTTAATTGCGCACGCACGGTTCTGCGAGGGGCAGGACCCAACTGGTGAAAGGTTGAAATGATGTGGCACCGCCGGGAAACCAGGCGGCAACAGAGAAGACAAAGCTCAACCTTCGCACCGGAAGCAACCTGCCTACTCACCCGATTCTCAATCCTTAGCCTCCCGATAGATGTTGCTTAAACCGAGTCATACTCGAATTCCGAGGAGCGATCGCTTCATCGGCGAGAATCGCAGAATCGAAGGCCTGACCCCAATTCCTACATTCCGAATATCAGTGTTCCGGCTGCCTATTGTGATCACAACCCAGCAGATTTCTTAATGGCTTCGACGGCCACGTCGGTTCCGATCTTGGTGGCAACGTCTAACGCCCATTTCCCGGCAGCCTTTAGATGCTCGACAACCTTTGAACTCACACCTTCTTGTGCAGCTTTTTCTGCCTTTGCAATTTCGCTAACCGCAATATCATGCTCAGGCTCAGTTGCTTCTCTTCTTGCCTCAGCCCTTAGGCGAGCGAGGTCGCTTGCCAGATTCGTCATGTCGATTGAGCCGAGTGTTTGATTACTAACTTGGACGATATTGTGTGCTTGGGCTTGGTCTCCGACTGCTCCAATGTTACCGCCGGTAATCTTGTATTTGCTATCCATATATACCTCCCCTATCTGAATTACGACTTGACCCTGATGGTTGAGTGCACTGTCAGCGTTTATATGTAACTTGCTGGCAATGTCCCGTACTTCAACTTCCGTTAGCTGAAGTTTCATAACTTTCTCCAGACTGAACGGAGCAGCCGCAAAATGGCCTTGCTGCTGATCGAAATCGGTGATCACGCTTCCGCGATATTTGCCAACGACGTATGCTTGCTCCATCCATTCTGCTGCTCTGCGAAGTGACCCTCGTTCGCTTGGGTCAAAATTGACATAAGTGGCATAGGCTCTGTTAGAGCCTTCGTACGCGCTCATGAAACTTGCAGCAACGCTTACTCGCAGTTCTTCCATGTGCCGACTTTGCTGATGAGTCGACGGCAGGACATTCTCGACGTCCAAGTACAATTGTGGAACTTCAACGTATCCTCTGTACAAGGCTGCCAATTCCTCAGGAATAAACTTCAGCTTCCCAACGAGCCTACAAACTACGGCACCCCTAACAGTGATCTCGTCGATGCGCTGATTATAGAATTTGATGGGTACTGCTACTGGAAATCCCTCATGACAGATTCCGCTGGAAGACGCCGTCATGAATGCGTAGGTATTGCCTCTGATGTCGACCGGCTTCAATCTGACATTGCCTACGCCACCTTCTAACATTGAAGCCTTGCCGTATGGATCGTAAATAATTACACCGTCCTGAATACTTTGAATACGACCTTCGGCTTCGCGACGAGCGTACCGTGCTTGCTCGGTATAGTAGAGACCAGGAGATCGAGGAAGCCATTCAAAGAGGAAGAAGCCGTCAAGGATAATGGTAATGTCAGTGCGGCGTAGTCGTTCATACAATATAGCTTCCCAAACGCTATTGTTGGTATGAAAAACCCTTTGAGTCGATTCTTGGAATGTGTCGTCCTGTTCTGCGGAAGCGACTTGGTAATTCGCCGTAGCGAGGTGCGTTGCTAAGTAAGGTTCTAGTTGGTACTCCGACAAACTAATCAAATGTTTCGGGATTCGTTCGATGGCGTCGTCAGGATGTCTCATTTGTTTTCTCCTTGCTACCTAGCACATAGTGCGGACGGGCGGTTCGATCTCTGCCTCACTCTTACGTCAAAATAGCGGCGTATCGGCGAGGCACGGGACACTTGGCGACGAATAGCTAAAGAGTAAATCTCATTTGCCCTCATACACGGGGCAGAGATACGTCAAAGTCTTCAGACGGTTCTTGATCCGCAGTATGAGGAAGAGGAACGTTGCTCACAATGTACAAATTGAGAATGTCTTCCCGATCCATAAACATGACTTGACTTCGTTTTGATGCGTCAAGCTTTCCGCCCAGCCAGTTTCTGGCTTGTTTTGTAATCTCGCCGCCGGCAACAATGAACGCATGGTCAACAAGCACTTTCTTGCTGGTCTCTGGATCGAATACTTCGTGGCCTAGCATCATCAATACCTGATTGTAGATTTCCGCAATATTGGTATTTGATCCGTGGCTACCGCCAGATGCGTCAAGCTTTCCTTTTTTGGCTTGGATGCCGAAGTAAAGAACATGTTGGGTCGGCAACACATAGCGCATCCAGATGTCCTTGCCATATTCAAGGGACTTATCTTTGTGGCCAGCTGAGGTAATTCGATGAAAACCTAGCTGGCGAAATAGCGGCAGCAGCACGTCGGCAATCAGGTCGTCTTCAGAACAATTGTCGAGGGACTGAGTTAGTCGCTCACGACGATTAAGCTCATTTGGAGTAAATGGACGATGAGGATTGAGAGCTATTGAGACAGTCTTAGTTCCAATATGGCGAATATAGAGGATGTCGTCCTCGCCATAGAACGCTTCATACCCTTCCCGACCCAGAGGCTTGTTCAGGCTCTCTAACGCGAGCGTTCTATCAGGATCGTTATCTAGAGCATCTGACTTATGCATTAACACCCGAAGCATATGAATAAATCTATCCGGGAGCACATAGGCAGCTGGCTGAGGCTCGCTTAGGAGTTCAGCAAGCCTACCTGAGGTCCAGGCCCACCTAGTTGAGCCGTCATGCTCAAACTCCAGATCACACTCCTCAAAAAATCGTGTGATGTTGCTACTGGATCGATATTGGAAATGAGAGTTATCGCCAATAACCATCTCGGCAATTTCACGCAGGTTTCGGCTCTTAAACTTCATCGCTCGGGAGTCTTGTGTATCAGTTCACAGTCAATGATGCAACTGATGGGGGCCAGGCCTTCGATCGTGCCAATCACATACCCAACTGACCCATCACAACCTTCGTGATTATAGGCATCCCTATTTTCTCCGCCACGGCCAAGGCCCAATTTCCCGCACTCTTCAAATACTCGATTGCTTTATCTTGATTGCCAGCTTTGGCTTCCTTTTCAGCCGCGGCCACATTTCCCAACGCTATGTAGTGTTCACTGTCGGTTGCTTCAGAAGCCATCGCAGCCCTCAAGCGCTCAAGATTATCTGTGAGTTCCTTAATATCGACACCCGATTGTTGCGACACTTGCGTGAAGTTTTCGGCACGGGCATTGTCGCCGACTGCTCCTTGCTGACCTCCTGAGATGGTATAAGTGCTCCCACCAGCTTCTGTTTTATCCTTCTCCTGATTTGCCATCCGTTTTTTCTCCTTTGTTGTCGCTATCAGTTTTCCCGGACTGTTGCGTAACATTGATTGCCTGCGCTTGGTCTCCGACTGCCCCCTGTTGTCCGCCATAAATGTTGTAGACTGACCTCACGAATAATGCCGGGGCAAAGGCCATTACCTTCCATCCGAAACCGACTAGCGCAACGGCTATGGCTCCGAAGAAAGCAGAAATCGCGGCCAGTTCTCCATTCGTGCAAATGAAAACATCAACCTCTATCTTTTGTCTGACCCAGTCTTTCGATCTGATCAAATTATTATTTTGGTCGTAGAGGTTTACCTGGAAAGCGAGGTTGATGGGCTGCTTGCTTCTATAAAGGAACTTGGGAGTAATCTGCCACTCCCAGACGACCTTGTCATCCTCAAGAGACTTCTCTATCGTTTTTTCAACTGAGCTTATGATGAAGCCCTCGCCGACCAAAGTTGGAATCGCAGTCACACTCTCAATTCGAACACCTTCAGGGACGCGCTCAGAGAATGTGCGACCTCTGCTTGTTCCGGGAGACACTATTGTCTCTGCTACCCGATTTTCTACTCTGGTTTCTACTTTGAAGTCGCCTTTCACGCGATCATAAACTACTTTGATTGTTTCGGGATGTCTGAAACACACCGTCAGCGGATAGTTGATTGTGATGCGATCTTTCTCTCCGCTTGGAGGAGGGGTCGGGGTTGCGCCCGGCGATGGGCTGGGTGATGGGGTCGCGGATGCCGTGGAACCATCATCGCTTGGGAATCCTGCTCCTAATGTTTTCTCCCGGCATGGGATGGTTGCAGCAGATGGCTGAGGTGGTGTGGCCCCTTGCGGTACAATCCAAAGTTCGATCGTTGCTGCTTCGCGGCAGCCCCCATCAATCGCGATGACACGTCGAGAATCAATCCCGCGCGAACCCAAGTAGTCACTGCTCCGTTTGGCGAGCCTTTCAGCTTCGCCGGTGTAAGACCCATAGATAATGATGGAAGCCTGCGAGTCAGGAGAGTTCTGCAACTCTATAGCCAGGTTGTCCAAACGCGCCTTGTCATCATTGAAGGACAGCGATTGAAACACGTCGAACTTTCGGGGTGCTATGGGAGGAGCAAATTGCCTAATGACGCTGGTCTCAGCCTGCGCGGCCTGCCTACAACTCGCTTCACCTGAGCCATCGTCGACCACCAGGTTGGCAGTTACGCGCTGGCTACCGAAACCAAAGGAATCCACCGTAATCGTCGCCGTTCCGACGCCGCTGACAATTCGCGCGTCAGATGGCGAAACCGTCCACGTATAATTAAGCGAGGCTGAGCCGCCGTATGTAACATCAGAAGTGAACGTGATCAGGTCGCCGTCATTTACGCTTACCGGGGCTGAGATATTAACCGGATAGGGGCATGGAGATTTGCCGGTGTAAGTCTTCGGGTGGTACTCCAGACTCACGTAGTGCTTGCGACCAGCCACGACATCGATTTCCCGCGACCATCGCTCGCCGTTCGGAAAGATTATTTCGACCGTATGTTTACCGGCAGGCAATTCCAGAGCGGCTGCGGGGTCCTGGAGACTGGATCTCGTTACACCTCTGTTCTGAAGGTCAATCTTGAGAGGAAAGCCGCTGGGCATCGTGCCAATGAAGAGATGACCATTCTTTGGCTTCTTCTTAAATAGATTGGCGAACCAAACGAAAAATCGCTTGACCAAATTTGGCTTGCGCACTTCCGGCGTGGGTACCGGAACCTCAACTATCGTGTCCATGTCTCTGGGGGTTATTTCCGTGGGCGTGACCTCTGGCCGTGAGGGTGCGGGCGTAGACGCTTGATCAGTTGAAGACGCTTGCGGTGAAGGCGACGCCGGTGAAGGTGCAGGTTCCTTCCTATTAGTTTCCTCAGGCAAGTCTGCACCCGGGGTCGCAGAACTATTCGGGATTGAGGCTACAGCGTCGGTTTTCGCCCCGGGCAGAGTGGGAGCGGATTGAGACCGCACTGGGGGTCTTACATTCGCTCTTGTTGATCTGTTAGCCGCGCGGCGTGTTTCAGCGTCGGCTCTCTGCTTCTTAGTCTCGTCTTCTGACGTCTCTTTCGTGACCTGTGGAGATTTGTTGGTGGTCTTTTGAGCTCCGCTCGCTCGGTCATTAGCAGAAACTGGCTCACTAACATTGTCAAAGGGTTTGTCTTTTCGTGTATAGGGATGGGTCCAGGCATAGACAATTCCACCCATACAGATCAGCAATGTTAAGAGGAAGGCTAAACAGAGTGTGATCGATGCCTTGGTGGTCTCTTTCTTTGGGGAGGACATGGCGAAGAGGTTACAACATGGGTTTCAGAGTACAAGGCTCTTGAGCAACAACAGGATTTCTTGCATGAGGCCGTAGTCTATATCAAGAAGACTCTGATGAGAAGGGCGAGCAATCCAGAAAGGACCAAAGCGGGGTCAGGCCTTCGATTCTTGCGATTCTCTGTTTTCCCACGGTCTTCTTGCGAGCGGTTGACTACTGATTGATAATTGGGCTGCAGCAAATAAACCCGCCAACGCGCCCACGAGAGCTTTAGGCCGCAGACAAACAAGGTGGGTCGGTTGAGAAGTACAACCTTTTTGAGGCAACTACATTAACGCATGGGCAGCTATTCGTATCTCCGGATTAATGACCTGCAAATTTACTCTACCAAGAGCGAAGTTGACCCGACGGTAATGATGCTCTTCACCGAGAAAGATAAGCGTGTCTTGCCAATGCCGTCCGTTGGTGGTCTAAACGTTGACGATTGCGATTACGAAACACAGGGCTACGAAGCTGTTGAATATGCGACGACATTAGCAATTGCGAAAGATAGATTGGAATTTATGGGGTTCACAGAAGCAACCATCCGTCGCGACTTCCAGAAGGGAGTTGAAGAGACATTGGCCAAATTGGAAAAGCGACATGAGGATCCCATTTGGGAGCGAAATGAATTGCTGCGATCTTCGCTTTTGCGTGAAGAGGAGGTGTTGCGGAACTTGAGCTTCGATGAATGGATTGTCGATTTCCGTTACATCCTTACGCACGAAATTAAGCCTAACCTCGATTATTGGCATGGGGAAAGTGAGACGCCTGAGATGTCTGAACGCATGCGTTATATGCTCGGGCGACATGATGACACCTTGTTTGGGTTTCCAACCTACGATACTCGCCTCTTCATTCGCGCCGTAGCGGAAATAACCGATTTAACCGCTGAACTCGTTTACGATGTGACCGATCTGGTCAATGGTGGTTACGTCGAAGGCGATGAGAACCTTTCGGAGTATGCCAGATGGCAATTGTCAGAAACTTTCGCCACGGATCACAAGGTAGTTGTTTTGACTGAAGGTAGGTCAGATTGTCGTGCTTTAAGAAGCGCTTTGGATCTGCTTTATCCGCACCTTAAAGATTATTACTCATTCATGGATTTCAAAAGCGCAAGAGTCGAAGGTGGCGCAGGTTCGCTCGCCTCAACTGTGAAGGCATTCATCGGGGCCGGGATAGTGAATCGTATAATAGCCTTCTTTGACAACGACACTGCCGCCCAAGTTGCAATGCGGTCATTGCGAAATGTGGGCATTCCTAAGAACATCAGAGTCCTGCGGTACCCAGATATTGAATTGGGAAGAGATTATCCAACCATGGGACCGCAAGGCATGACGCATATGAATGTGAATGGCCTAGCTGCCGGCTTGGAATTATATTTTGGCCGTGATGTGCTGCAGGATGCAGAAGGCTGTTTCACACCGATTCAATGGCGGGGATATAACGAAACCCTGAATCAATATCAGGGTGAAATATTAAGAAAAGCAGAACTACAATCTCGTTTCGACGAAAAGATCAAAAGCTGTCAAGCAGATCCGAGGCTTATTAACAGCCTTGATTGGTCAGGGATGCAACTAATTCTGAGCGCTCTACGATCTGCATTCCACTCGACATGATCTTTAATGACTTCAGCACCCTAATCGGTAAGTAAGTTCCTTTCTGCCAACGATCAGGGAAACCGAAACCGGGGTCAGGCCTGCGATTTTTGCGATTCCAGGATTTGAATACTTCTGGTTACCCGGCGCGGCACCGATTAAGAATCGCAAAAGTCGCAGGCCTGACCCCGATTTCCGCAACTTTTGTGCTATTTTTGGGCAAAGCGAGGAGAAACGATGGAAAGCCTGGCCACAAGTAACTCTCCAACACCGATGCCTGACATAATACTAAACCTTGAGAGCACAGACATTCCTTCTTATGCGCTGCCCAAACCCGATGCAGGCAAGCGTTTGATTCTGCCAACATCGGCTAGACTCTCAGTAACAGGTGAGAAACTGAGAATTGAGATGATCGTGGTCGATTCTGAAAGCTGGGGCGATCAGTATTACGAGGCTCCTACGTTTGAAGATGAGAATCCACCGACTGTCTCTTTGGAAATTCACAAAAGTAAGATTCAATGCCTTATCGTAGGAGGCCACACTTTCCACATGCGACATCCCACGGCAATTCTAAAGATAAGCGACCCCGGAGGGATTGAAGAGTCGCTTACCTTGACGTTTTCTTCCAGTGATTCAAACAATTCTCAATATGCGATAAAGATGCTGGCGAGGGAGTTGGGGGCTCAGTTAGAGGTTACGGTTAAGGATCAACAGGTGCCGCCAGACGACGAAATGCCTTTCTGATAACCAAGAGCATTCCAACAGGATAACGTGGGTTAGTTTACTGACCGAGTGATTTCGGTATGTGAGGTAGGAAGAGAGAGCCTCGAGTTCATCCATAGCAAGAGCTAACAAATAATTCACCTTCAACCGCCAGAGCCAAACCCGGGGCCTGCGATTGTGCGATTCTCGAGCGCACTGTCCAACCAGAAGTTCCTGTGAACCCGCCGCCCTTAACCCAATGACTACTCCGCCTCTCCCCGAACAGATCGAACTCCATCGCGACCGCAGGTGGCGCCGCGACGAAGACCTCCGCATTGAGAGCGCTGTTGACGCCGAACGTTTCATCGAAGACGTGGGCTTTGCAAATACGCTGACCGATGCCCGTCGCGCAGGTCCATCGTTGTACATCGCGGTGTGGGGCCGCCGCGATGTTAGTTTGCCCCGCAACGTCCAACGGAGCGCGGCGCCGGCGGTGGAATCAGGGTTAGAGATTGTTCTGAGACGTGAGCGATTTTGTAAGAGCGTCGGGCTGGTATTTGATGGTTTCTATGTCGAGCGATTGGTGAATTGTCTACTTTGCTGTGGTTACTTAGTTTTCAGTTTCCTTTGTGGAAGGCAAAAAGTTGGCCCACTAGTGGCCCACCATGCCCATATTTGGTGATTTGAGAGAGAGTGTAACTTGTTGAAAATAATGGTGAGCCGAGCAGGGCTCGAACCTGCGACCCGCTGATTAAGAGTCAGCTGCTCTACCAACTGAGCTATCGGCCCACAGCGGAACTGAAAATTATACGTAGGCACACGCCTGAGTCAAGCGAGCCGCTTGAAAGTCTGAAATAACGCGACCTGTTAACTTGCGCGTAAACGCCTGGTCCCCGCCGGGGCAGGCCCGGTAGGGTGCCCTTACAGTTTGATCTAAAAACAAACCGAGTCAGGCCGAGTCGATTTGGCAAATGGATGTGATTTCGCAGAGAATGTGTCTTCTTGCTCAAAGACAAGTTGTAATAATCTCGCACGTATGCGCATTCTTATTAAAAGCAGAGGCTTATGAACTACTACGAAGATGTATTGGGATTGATCGGCCACACGCCGTTGGTGAAGCTCAATCGACTGAACAAGGGATTGAAGCCTTTAATTCTGGCCAAGATGGAGAATCTCAATCCTGGCTTTTCGGTCAAAGATCGCATCGGCATCTCGATGATCGAAGCGGCCGAACGTGAAGGCCTCTTGAAGCCCGGCGGCACAATCGTGGAAGCGACCTCCGGCAACACGGGCATCGGTCTGGCGATCGCCGCATCAGTGAAAGGTTACAAGTGCATCTTTGTGATGACTGACAAAGCGTCGGTAGAGAAGTCGCGCTATCTCAAAGCACTCGGCGCCGATGTGGTGATTACTCCGGTGTCGGCTAAACACGGCACGCCGGATCATTACGTATCGACCGCGCGCCGGATCGCAGCCGAGACGCCAAACTCATTTTATCCCGATCAATATTCACACCCGGCAAATCCCGAAGCGCACTATCGGACGACCGGCCCCGAACTCTGGGAACAGACCGAAGGTAAGATCACGCACTTTGTCTCTGGTATCGGCACGGGCGGCACAATTTCCGGCACCGGGCGATATCTGAAAGAAAAAAATCCGAACATCAAAATCATCGGCGCCGATCCATTCGGATCGATTTATAAGACTTACAAAGAGACGGGGAAGATTCCCGAGACGACGCCGTACCTGGTCGAAGGCATCGGCCAGGAAGTTTTACCCGGCAACGCCCATATGCAATACGTCGACGAGGTGATGAACATCACCGATGCCGAGTCGTTTGATACCGCGCGACAACTTGGACGAGTGGAAGGGATTTTTTGCGGCGGCTCGACCGGGACCAACTGCGCGGCGGCTTTGCGCCTGGCCCATGACCTGGATGAAAACGCCATCATCGTCTTTATTGTCTGCGACACGGGCGAACACTACTTAAGTAAGTTTCATTCGGACGAGTGGATGAAAGAAAAGCGACTGCTCGAACCGCAGAAAATTACCGCGGGATTGATTTGTGACACAAAAGGCGCTCGCTCGCCGAAGTCTCTGGTGGTTGTCGCGCCGGGTGATCGGGTCGCCGATGCTCTGGCCAAGATGAACGAGCTGGGTCTGACTCAGATTCCTGTGCTCGAGGATGGCGAATCAGTAGGTTCGCTGCGAGAGAATCATCTGCTTTCCACGGTCTTCAATGATCGCGATCTGCTTGAAGGCCCGGTGAGCAAGGTAATGGAAAAAGGCTTTCCCACAGTCGATGTTGATACTGAAGTGAATGTGGTGACGCGCAAGCTGCGCACAAGTCCCGCCGTGTTGATTGAAGAGTATGGCCGGATTACGGGCATCATTACGCGGTATGATGTGTTGGATACGACGGGTGCTGACGTAAATTAGGTTGGGTGTCAGCTGCCCGCGCGTAAGCAAGGGCTACGTTCATGTCGGCCGCCTATCGCCGTCGAGCTAAACGGATGGCTGTTATCTAATTCATGATAAGTGCTCGCGAATCCAGCCCTCCCTCACGGTCGGGCTTCTGACACGAGAGCGACCTTCCGTTCATAGAACTTCACCCGCAGGCCTTCAGCCAACTGTCGTAGCTCATACATCTCGAACCCATCCAGAAAGTTCGCCGGCATAAAAGTGTCCGCGCCTTCGATGGCCAGCGGAACCTCAGTCACAATCCATCGCTCGATATGCGGCAGGAATAATTCATAGACCTGCGCACCGCCGATCACGAAGAGATGCTCCTCCTGCTTCCTTATCCGATCGAGTACCGAATCGACGTCGCTCAGAACGACAACCGAATCCTGTGATGGGTGGTTCGGGTCGCGACTGAGGACAATGTTCTGCCGATCCTTGAGCGGCCCTGGCAAAGTCAGCCAGGTGAGCCGCCCCATCACTACGGCATTTCCGATCGTCGTCTGTTTGAAGAACTTCATGTCGGCAGAGTAGTGCCACGGCAGCCGGCCGTCTTTGCCGATGGCGAGATTCTGGTCTACTGCGACGATGCCGATAATCATTTTGGAGTGCGGCGACCTGTCGCCGCTTTTATCCGCTCGCTACCACGAGCCGTTCTGTACCTGCGATCAAACCGCCACGGGCGCGGCGATCTTTGCGTGCGATTCGTAACCGATCAGGTTCAAATGCTCGTATCGCATCGCGAGTAAACCTCCCAAACCTCTCAGACGAGACTCTTCATCCTTAATTTTAAATCGCGGTAACGGCAATGGCTCGCGCGACAACAGCTCGTTCACCTGATCCATGTGATTCTGATAGATATGGTAATCGCCGAGCGTGAAGATGAACTCGCCAACTTCCAAACCGCACACGTGCGCGACGAGATGGGTTAACAGACCATAAGAGCTGATGTTGAAAGGCACGCCGAGGAACGCATCGGCAGAACGTTGATAAAGCTGGCAATGCAGCAGACGTTCACGTTCGACTTTGAATTGAAACACCGTATGACAAGGCGGCAGATCGACATCATCGCACACGCGCGGATCCCAGCCGCTGACGATTAGTCTGCGCGAATTTGGATTATTCTCAATCTCATTGATTAGCCGCGCAATCTGATCGACACCGTCGCGCTTCGGATAATGCCCGCCGAATGAACGCCAAAGATAACCATAGACTGGCCCGAGATCGCCAGGCTCACGGCCAAAGCGTCGTGTGTGCTCTTCATCGGCCCATTCTTTCCAGATGTCCACGCCCGTAGCACGCAGGTTCGCTTCGTTCGTATCTCCCGAAAGAAACCAAAACAACTCTTCCGCCACCCAGCGAAAGGGAACCTTCTTGGTGGTGACGATCGGGAAACCGTCTCTGAGATCGAAGCGCGTTTGAAATCCGAAATGGGAAATCGTGCCGACACCGGTGCGGTCGTGATGCTCGGTGCCGTGCTCGAGAATTGAGCGGAGGATGTCGTGATACTGTTTCATTGGTAATGAAGTCCCGTGAGGGACGTAATGTTTTTAGATCGGTGCGCCCTTTTGAATTCGAGCCCCAGAGGGGCGACATGTCGCTCCTAAAGGAGCGCTGACCAATCTATTGGACTACGTTGAGCTAAAAACATCCGGCTCCTACGGAGCTAGTGAACTGCGATTTCCTTAACCGCTTCAATCAATCTTTCAATCTCGTCGTCGCTCGTGTAGCACGCACAGCCCACACGCACCAGGCCTTCGGGTGCCAGACCCAGACGTTCGATTACCGTTTGTGCATAGAAGTCGCCATGCGAAGCAAACAATCCACGTTCAGCGAGCCGCCGCGCGACTTCCCTCGAAGCGACCTGATCGATTGTGAAAGACACCGTCGGTGTGCGCACCACGTCAGGCGGAGGACCATACAAATGCACGCCTCTGATATTTGAAAGCGCTTGCCACAATCGCTTCACCTGCGCCGAGCTATGCTCGCGCAAGCCTTTAAAGGCGGACTGCAAAAGCTCGCGCCGAGAGTGGCACAGACTTAAGTCTGTGTTTCCTGGATCCGCCGTGGCATCGTTACACAGACTGAAGTCTGTGCCACCAACCAGCGACGCATAGAAATCAACCGTCGCCGCGGCGCCGGCGATTCCTTCGTGGTTCAGCGTGCCCATCTCTGCTCGCTCAGGCGCGGTATTCGGGGCCGGCTCCAACCTGGGAAAATCAATCGATTCCAACAAATCCTTCTTCCCATAGAAGACGCTGACGTGCGGCCCATAGAACTTGTAGGCCGAACAGGTAAGAAAATCACAATTCGTTTGCTTCACATCAGCCAGGAAGTAAGGCGCGTAATGCACCGCATCGACCAGCGCCAGCGCGCCCACCGAATGAGCCATTTCGACCGCGCGACGGTAATCATTCACCGTCCCCAGCGCGTTGCACCCGGCACCAAACGCCACCACCCTGGTTTTCTTCGTAACCAATCGCTCAAAGTCGTTCCAATCAAGCTGGCCAGTTTCGGGATCCATCTGCGCCACTTTCAAGGTCAAACCCCGTTCCACCACGAGCGCCTGCCACGGCGCCACGTTCGCGTGATGCTCGAGTTCGGTAATAACAATCTCATCACCCCGACCCAGTGTACGACCCAGCGCGCGTGAGAGGTGATAGATCATCGTCGTGGTGTTTGGGCCAAACACTATTTCAGGCGCCGAGGCATTCAGAAAATCCGCGAAGGCAGCGCGGGCCGCTTCGATAATCGCGTCTGTTTCATGACTGGTCGGATATTCCCAGTGCGTGTTCGCGTTGTGGTTCAGGAGATAGTCGGCGACGGCGTCAACTACGACGCGTGGCGTTTGCGTACCCCCGGCGCCATCAAAATAAGCGACGGGAAATCCGTTGTGTGCTCGCTCCAGAGCGGGAAACTGCTTGCGGATCTCTTCAGTCGATATCGTCGATGGTGTGGGTCGGGTAGTAGGGCTCATTTATTTCGGTTCTTGAAAGAGTCGGTAGAAAACTTCGGGCAGATGCTATCAGAAAAATCTGATTCTGCGCGAATGATGCGCGGGGCTCGATTCCGAAACGGTGAAGCTTTGAGCGCGGCTTTCGTACACGCCGGTCACGAATGTGTACGCAAGACCGTCACTCAATGCTTGCTCTGCGCCTTCCACCTTGGGCTTTTGGTCAGTAGCACAGTACGTGCTTAGTTCGTGCGGGGATGACGAGAACCACAAAGGCACCTAGGGCACAAAGGACAGAATGACTGCTTCAGTTATTCCTCCTGGAGACTTCGTGTCTTTGTGGTGAGGAAAGGCGGGGTGAACGCAATGCGACGGATCAATCTGAGCGCGGCCATCATCGTGGTGGTTTGCTTCTTTCTGCCGTGGATCCAAGTGAGCTGTGCCGGGGCGAAAGATACGTTGAGTGGTCTCGACCTGGCGCGACACGACGACTCTTTGTTGTGGTTAATCCCGCTCATGATGTGCGCTGTGCTCATATTCGGTTTACTTCGCATGCGGCGAGCTAGTCCGCAAATCTTTGGAGTCCTGAGCGCAGTCTCCGGCGTTGTCGTCCTGTTCTTGCTGAATCGTGAGCGAGGGCGTGTGCAAGGTGAATCCGGGCTAATCGCGATGAATTTGACGGGTTGGTTCTGGTTGGCTCTTATTTCCGCGATTGTGATCGTTGCAACGGCCGCGGCCATGCTATTTCGAGGACGGCGAGCACCAGAAAACTAAGACGAGTAGGTTGGTCGAGAAGATATGCCACTATCACTGAGACCCGAACGTATCAAGCGCTACAAAGATGTCGTCGCGCTGCTGATAAAGTATGGCCGTTCAGATCTGGTAAAGCAGACTGATCTGGACATCGCCGGCGGCGAGCACGCCCAGGCACTCGCCACCACGATGCAGCCGAAGGCTGAAGAACTCGCCTCCGATCTCGAGAAGCTTGGCCCGACATTCATTAAGTTAGGCCAACTGCTATCGACGCGTGGCGATCTTTTGCCCGAGCCCTACCTCGAAGCGCTGGCTCGTTTGCAGGATCAGGTTGAGCCTTTCTCCTTTAATGAGGTGGAGCAGATCGTTTCGACTGAACTGGGCGCTCGCATTTCGAAACTGTTTGCTGAATTTGATCGTGAGCCGACGGCCGCCGCGTCCCTGGCGCAAGTCCATCGAGCCCGCATGCGAGATGGTCGCCTGGTAGTAGTCAAAGTCCAACGCCCAGGCGTTCGTGAGACGATCGTCGCGGACCTGGAAGCGCTGGAACAGATAGCCGAGTTCATCGACGCGCACACTGAAGTGGGCAAACGTTACGAATTCAGCAACATGCTAACCGAGCTGCGCCAAAGTCTCTTGCGCGAGCTGGATTTCAAGCAAGAGGCGAGCAATCTGCGACGGTTGCGTACCAGCCTGCGCGAATTCGAGCGAATAGTTATTCCCGAGCCGGTTGACGACTTCACAACTTCACGCGTCCTCACGATGGATTACGTGACCGGGAAGAAGGTGACCGATCTAAGCCCGCTACGGTTGATGGAGTTGGATGGCCCGGCGCTATCGGAAGAACTGTTTCGCGCTTATCTCAAACAGATCCTTGTCGATGGGTTCTTTCACGCCGATCCCCATCCGGGCAATGTCTTTATCACCGACGACAATTGCATCGCGCTAATAGATCTCGGAATGGTCGGGCATGTCAGCGGCGCTTTTCAGGAAAACCTGTTGCGGCTTTTGCTGGCCATCAGTGAAGGACGGGGCGACGAAGCCGCTGAAGTCTCGATGAAAATGGGCGAGTCCAAGCCTAAATTTGACAAGCATGATTTCGAACATCGAGTTGCGAATCTGGTGGTGCAACATGCGGACGTCACGCCCGAACACATAGATGCGGGTCACGTGGTGCTTGAGATTACGCGCATCTCGGCGGATTGCTGGTTCCGTCTGCCATCTGAATTCACTTTGATTGCGAAAGCGCTGATGAATCTCGATCGAGTGGTTTACACGCTGGCCCCGGACTTTGATCCCAACGCGATCATCCGAGACGAAGCCACCAACATTCTCACGCGCAGGATCGTGAAGAGCATTCAGCCGGGCAGTGTCCTGACCCATGCGATCGAAATCAAGGAATTTGTCGAGAGACTTCCGACCCGCGTCAACAAGATTCTCGACGCAATTGGAAACAACGACCTGAAGATCAGCGTGGACGCAATCGATGAACGGATCGTTCTCGATGGACTCCAGAAGGTGGCAAACCGGATTACGCTGGGCCTGGTCCTGGCCGCTTTGATAGTCAGCGCGGCCCTGCTGATGCGGGTCGAAACATCTTTCCGCATCCTGGGCTATCCGGGCCTGCCAATGATCTTTTTTCTGCTCGCCGCAATCGCCGGCATCGTTCTGGTCGCCAGCATAGTGTTCTACGACAAGCATCCCCGAAAGAATAGCGGCGGAGAGTGATTTTCACTGCTTGCTATTCACGACCTGCGGCAACGTTGATAGTGTGCTGGTGCGCTTCCTGCGACAGCGAAGGACGATCAAGAGGCGCGTTGGTGGGGCCGGGAACAGAGGCCGGTAAAAATGAAAGCGGCGACGTCCTCACCCCGTCGCCGCCCTCCTAAGCACAACCATAAAGGCGTGCCGGGGGCGAGACATTCAGCCACGCCCTAGTTGTGTTGATTTTATCTTATTCGGTGCACGCGTCAAGTGGTGATTTTTCTTGCTTGCAGCTGCTGCCATGCTCCGGCATCCGCTAATGCAACTAAGTCCAGCCGACAGAGGGACACCCATGACGGTAACGCCGTAAATTAGAAAGGCAAGCAGTCAGCTCGGTGAGCAAATGAGGCTGGCTCGCGCCCTGCTTTGTAACTTAGACTTGAATTTTCCCTGTCCCGACCTTAGAGTCTGAGAACTCCCCGCGGACCCTGGAAGCTTTAGTCGCCCCCCCTTTTTGAATGTGATTCTTCGGTGTGTGCGCTTCGAGGCAGGCCGAATATCGCATAACTTTTGGAATCCGATGCGCAGATTAGCGTTTGAACGAGCAGGAGGGGCTGGTATGAAATGCAGCGAAGTCATGACGGATAATCCTGTCTGCTGTCTCCCCGGCGATTCGGTTAGTCAGGCGGCGCGAGTGATGAGGCGCGAACATGTTGGGCCCGTGCCGGTGATCAGCGACGAACAGACCAGGGAGTTAATTGGAATTGTTACCGATCGTGACCTGGCCATCAAAGTAGTCGCTGAATCGCGAGATTCTAATAAAACAACAGTCGGTGAGGTGATGACGAATACAATCGTCGCCTGCCGCGAGGACGACGATATGTCCAGCGCAATCGCCGCGATGGAAGAACACCAAATCCGCCGGATTCCGGTCATCGATCAAGGCGGCCGCATCGTCGGCATCATTTCACAGGCGGATGTAGCTACTCGGGTTCACGAGCCCGAAAGAACGGCCGAGATGGTTGAAGAGATTTCGCGGGCCGCCTACGCTTGAGAGGACTTTGCACGGGCACGCTCCGCCGCCGGGCGAGGCGTCAATCCATCGTCAATGCGTCAAGGACGAGACTGACGGTGGTGACACAGTGCTGCCGGTTTGGTTCAGGTAGGTACGTACTTTTGGCGGCACATCACGGCGCAGCAAAGCGTGGCGTGCCTGCCATTGATCGGCGGCGCTCATTTCGATAAGAAACCGCAACTCTTTCGCTTCGAGCACTGCAATGGGCATCCCGTCGCGATAAAGCACGCGATTCATTGAAGACGGGGAAAGCCGTGGGCCGGGCATGATGACGCCCTGTAGATTTAGCGGGTCGGCGGCACTCAGTGAGATCATCATACCTTCGAGGGGCGCGCGCCGAATTGATCTGAGTAATTGGACCGCTTCGGTCGATGCAAATTGTTCGCCTGAGAATCCGCCCACAAAGCGCCCGCCGCGGATTTCACCCCGCGCTTCCAATCGGCGATAGACTCTCAAGAGATCGCGCCACGGCACATTGAGAGATTCACGATCCAGGATCTTGCGAAAGACTACCCCGTAACGTTGCAGCAGCTTCCACGCGATCGCTTCGATCGTGTCCCGGTCGATCGCCGCGGATTCACTTCGCCTTGCGTTCGGCGCAGTTGAGGATAGCGCCGCTGGAAGGTTGTCGCGATGTAAACGCACCCAGCGCCCGGCGTCATCCATGCTGTAAAACTGTCTGCGCTTTCGTTTCCGCTTTTCCATCTCGCGATGAGTTGTCTTGCTCAACGGCGTCAGCAGCGCGCGCAACCCGATGAAACTGTCAGCGCTCACCAATCCACGAAACACCAGCTCGCCTAACCCTTCTTCAACCATGCTTGGCAACAAATTAGTGCCGGCGACGATGTCGACAAAGAAAGACGCACCATGATCCTTCAGGTACTCGTGCACCGCCTCTGTGTTGGTGTTGAGTTGTGCGCCGGTTGATTCGGCTGGAGACGGAAAGCCTTTGCTCCACGTCTGAACATTCCGACGGTTGAGCAGAACCACTGGCGTACTGCGTACGGGCGATGAGTTGCTGACCTTTTCCGGCGAGAGACGCGGCGGAGATAAACGCAGCCAGGTTAGCTTGCCCGATAGACAGAGTGCGTCCAGCCATGCAGGATCGTAATCGGCCACTCGCGCCGGCAGGATTTCAGATTCCCATGCGCCGGCGGGCGCTTCAAAACCTTCAAGCTGATCGATGATTGCCGCCACGCTTTCCGGCCCCTGCACCCGATGGTCCGGCGCAACTTTTTGCCAGACGAAAAGAAAGCGCATGAGATCAGCCGCCGAGACCGGCTCGACCTCTTTGCGCAGACGATTGAGCGTGTAGCGGTGAATGCGCGCCAACAGACGACGTGAACACCACTCGGTCTGTGGGAGAGCGGGCCCAGGGAGCGCAGGCATCCCTGCCTGCGGTTCGCCGGCAGCCTTGCCGGCGCCTTGGGGGCTAAAACTGCCCTGCATTGCAAAGCCTTCACTCTCAAGTTGAATCAAGGCAGTTTCGATTTGATTCGCAGTCAGTGAAAGCGAAGCCGCCAGTTCCGTCACCGTTACCGGACCCAGTCCGTCGAGTCGCCCACGCAGAATTTCCACGAGTGCGTCCTCAAACGTCCACGTTTCGTTGGCATAACTGGCCGGCGAATTGATTTGGGGAGTCAGTGACGCTTGCGCATGAGTTGCAAGAAGCTGTGGCAAACGCTCTGCCGCAATCCAAAGCGAGTCAGAACCGGGAGCGGACCGGGGTCCCCGCGCGGGCAGCCCGCGTGGGGTGGTGGTTGCGACCGGGTTTGTTTGCGGATTCATAACACTCGCCCGGCGCTCACTCACAAGGTCATCAAACAACGTTTGCCAATCGCTTCGCTGTCCCTCGGCAATAGTCATGAACCCGAGTTGCATCAGCGCATCATGTAACTCGTCGGCGTTTTCGGCTTGCGGCCAGGCCTCTTCGCGCACGCGCTCGATGGCGGCCACATCCAGGCGGCCCAAATCCGCGGCTGATTCCGCGTCCAGAAAACGACGGTTCATCACGGCCAGGGTGCGACGTTCCTCCGCCGGCGCGTCGTCGAGAAACGCGTAAGGTTTCGCGGTGAGAATCTCCTGGGCCAGCGGCGACGGCTCAGTCATTTCCCGCGAGATTAGTTTCCGCTCGCCGCGCTCGATCGATTGCAGCAGTCCTTCCAGTCCGCGAATGTCCATAGCTTCTTCCAGACAATCGCGAATGGTTTGCGCGACCAACGGATGATCCGGGACTTCGATCGGTCCGGTGAGGTTCTCGGCGCACGCCACCTGATCCGGAAAGACCAACGCGAGAAGATCTTCCGCCGCCATGCGCTGAAGTTGCGGGGCGACCTTGCCGCCGCTGCGCCAGCGCGGAATCGCCAGCGCGCGGGTCGCGTTCCAGCGCCAGCGGATATTGAACATCGGCGCATCCAGCAGCGCCTGCGTCAGCACATCACAGACAGTCTTCGAATTGAGATAGCTGAAGATTGTGTCGAGTGGAAAGCTATGGGTTGGGCCGAGCGACAGGACGATCGAATCTTCGGTGGCCGCCGCCTGCAATTCGAAATTGAACGTGCGACAGAAACGCTTGCGCAGCGCCAGGCCCCACGCGCGATTCAAACGGCTGCCGAAGGGCGCATGAATCACCACGTGAGTGCTGCCGTTTTCATCAAAGAAGCGCTCGACCACGATCTCTTCCTGAGTCGGCATCACGCCCAGCGCCAGTTTAGTCATCGCCAGATATTCGACGATCTGTTCGGCGGCTCCATGGCTCATTCCAACCTCATCAACGAGCCAGTTGATACTGGAAGCGCGGACTGAGTGGCACAGACTTAAGTCTGTGATTGCCTCTTCAGTGATGTGCGGAGAATCTGAAACTTGATCTTTCGGATCGGAACACAGACTGAAGTCTATGCCACTTTCAAGTCTGTCAGAAATCTCTGCTCTCAGTCGCGACACCGCTTGCGATAGCTCTTCCGAGCGACCCGGAGCTTCGCCCAGCCAGAAGGGAATTGAAGGCGGTTGGCCGGCGGCGTCTTCGACGCGGACGGCGCCGGGTTCGACGCGCTTGATGCGATAGGACGTGTTGCCGAGCTGAAAGATATCGCCGGCCATACTCTCGATGGCAAAATCTTCGTTCAGCGTCCCCACGAGAGTTTCTGACGGTTCGAGAATTACGCGATAGTCAGACGTGTCGGGAATTGCGCCGCCACTGGTGATGGCTGCCAGGCGTGCTCCGCGGCGGGCTCGCAGGCGCTGGTTCACTGCGTCATGATGCAGGTACGCGCCGCGTCGACCGCGCCGGGTGGCAAAACCTTCAGACAGCATGCGAACGACCGCGTCGAAAGTCTCGCGTGAGACATTCCGGAAAGGATAGGCGCGCCGGACCATTTCAAATAGCGCATCTTCCGTCCACTCTTCAGCCGCAATTGCGGCGACGATCTGTTGCGCGAGAATATCCAGCGGCTGCTCAGGGATCGTCAGATGATCCAGTTCACCGCGCCGGACTGCATCCAGCAACGCCGCGCACTCAACCAACTCGTCGCGCGAAAGCGGAAAGACGCGACCTTTGGGAAATCCGCTGACCGTATGATTCGATCGTCCCGTCCGTTGCAGTAGCGTTGAGATCGCGCGGGTCGATCCGATTTGAATCACCAGATCGACGGCGCCCACGTCGATCCCAAGTTCAAGTGACGCGGTCGCAACCAGCGCGCTCAACTCGCCTGATTTCAGACGTTGCTCGGCTGCCAATCTGATTTCGCGGGCCAGGCTGCCATGATGCGCGGTGACGTTTTCGTCGCCGAGTCTTTCTCCCAGATGTCGCGCGACCCGCTCAGCCATGCGACGGGTGTTCACGAACACGAGCGTCGTCTTGTGCTCGCGAATCAGCGCGGCGACCCGGTTGTAGATTTCTTCCCAGACCTCGTTTGCCATCACGGCTTCCAAAGGCGAACTGGGAATCTCGATCGCGAGATCGAGCTGCCGCGAGTGGCCCGTGTCTATAATGGTGCAATGTGGGGTGCTGTCAGTGGCAAGATTTGCCGTGCCAACGAGAAAGCGCGCGACTTCGGCGATTGGTTTTTGGGTTGCCGAAAGCCCGATGCGAACCAAAGGCTTTTTTACCAGCGACTGTAAACGTTCGATGGACAGAGACAGATGAGAGCCGCGTTTGTCGTCGACCATCGCGTGAATCTCGTCGACGATCAGGGTGCGGGTCGGGCTCAGAATCCGGCGGCCGCCTTCGCTGGTCAGCAGGATGTAGAGAGACTCCGGCGTGGTGACGATGATGTGCGGTGGCTTCCTGGTCATCGCAGTGCGTTCGCTCTGCGGTGTGTCACCCGTCCGGACCAGCGTGCGAATCTCGACACAGCCGATGCCCATCGCCCCCAGATTTTGCTGAATGCCGCGCAGTGGCTCCTGCAGATTGATCTGGATGTCATTGCTCAGCGCTTTCAGCGGCGAGACGTACACCACCTGGGTTTCATCGACGAGCCTGCCGTCGACTGCTTGCCAAACCAGGTCATCGATAGCTGAAAGAAAAGCGGCCAGCGTTTTGCCGGAACCGGTGGGCGCGGCGATCAGCACGTGCTCGCCCCGCTTGATGGCCGGCCAGGCGCGAGCTTGCGGCTCAGTCGGAGCAGGAAACTGCTTCAGGAACCAATCGCGAACCGCCGGGTGGAAATACTCAAGCTCTTTCATAAAAGGGTCGCCAGTGTACCACGAATGAAACGCTGTGTTAAGGGTGGAGACTGGTGTAAGCGTAGGCTATTTTGCGCGGTCGTTTCAAGTGCTGATGGCGATGCGTAATAGTGAAGTTCGCACGGTTGTTGCAGATTGAGTTCGATCCGATTGATCGTGAGGCGCGAAGCGCCGATATGTAATAGCCCCGACCGTCAGGTCGGGGTAACCATCGGCATCAAGACCAACGAGGCCCGAAGGGCCGACATACATGACATTCATGCCGGTCCTTCGGACCTCGCCAATCGTTCAAACATTCCCAACCACGACCTTACGGTCGTGGCTATTGAATGACGGCCCTTCGGGCCTCTTGAAGAGCACAGAGCCACGGCGCTAATGAGAAAAGACGTGCCATGATTCAAACTGCTCCAATCGAGTCCATCAACGAAACACTCAAATTTCGTGGTAAGGTTTTGTCTCGATAACAGGGCCATGGCCAAAGCAACTCGCGATTATCATCCTTCCAAACGCAGAGGGGCGGGCAGTAGCCCGACCGCAAGAGAGGGCTCGCGCACTCGTAAAAAACGCAAAACCACTTCAGAGCGCGTCGAAATTCCGCGAGGTGTCGAGCAGATCGAAGTTGGTTTTGGCGACCGGCGGGTAAAGCTAACGAATCTGAAGAAGCTTTTTTGGCCCGAGCTGAAAATAAGCAAGCGAGACCTGCTGCAATACTACGCCGATGTCTCATCAGTGTTGTTGCCGCACCTGCAGGATCGCGCGATGGTGATGAAGCGTTATCCAAATGGCGCGGGGGGTGATTTCTTTTTTATGAAGCGCGCGCCTTCACCGCGGCCCCCGTGGATCGAGTTATGTTCGATCGAGCACGGATCGGGGAATGTGATCGACTTTCCGATCGTTTCTGATTTGCCCGCCTTGCTCTGGGTAATCAATCTCGGTTGCATCGATCTGAATCAATGGTATGCGCGCTGCGACGACGTTGACCGGCCGGACTATCTTCATTTCGATCTCGATCCGGTTCCGGGTGCGAAGTTTGCGCAGGTGAGGGAATCGGCCCTGGTTGTGCGCGACGCTCTGGCGTCTTTGCAGATGCCCTGCGCTGCGAAGACAACAGGTTCAAGGGGAATCCATGTTTACGTTCCCATCGTGCGTGGTCCGACTCAGAAACAGGTTTGGACAATTGCGAAAGAAATCGCGCTGGTCCTCGAGTCAGCCAATCCGAAACTGATCACGGCCGAGTATCGAATCGCCAAGCGCCCAAAAGGGAGAGTACTGGTTGACTATAATCAGAACGCCTGGGGACGAACATTAGCGTCGGTCTATTCGGTCAGGCCGACCCCGAAGGCAGCGGTGTCGACGCCGGTAACGTGGAAAGAGATCGAGCGTGGGATCAAGATTGAAGACTTTCGTCTCGACAATGTTCGGAAACGGATTGAGAAGTTGGGAGATCTTTGGGCGCCGCTGTTGTCGAAACAGAAGCGATTTGATCTTGGGCCGTATTTGAAGTGAATCTTGCTCCCTCTCCCTGTGGGAGAGGGTTGGGGAGAGGGCTCAAGTTGGAACTCGATTGTTGATTCTGTCTTAATCCATTTCCCAAGGTCCGTCGCATCGCGACGGATGACTTTAGCCCGGCCTTTCAAGGCCGGGGACGTGAACGAGTTTGTTTCGCCGTCGCTCGCGCGACGGATGATGTTCAGTCGTCGCTCGCGCGACGAGGTTATTTTGGCGACGCCCGATCCCGGCGTTGAAACACCGGGCTAAATTCAGTTCGACGCGACGCGTCGACAGCATCCGGACAAATGGCTCTTCCTCTAAAACAATCCTATCCGCCCATGGAGGCCAAGTCCGTGGTCCAACTTCCCACGGGAGCCGCCTGGCAGTACGAACCAAAGTGGGACGGCTTTCGCTGCCTCGCGTTTCGCGACGCCGACAGCGTCTCGCTCCAATCAAAGAGCGGCCAG
This sequence comes from Blastocatellia bacterium, assembly GCA_003168335.1. GTDB lineage: Bacteria > Acidobacteriota > Blastocatellia > Pyrinomonadales > Pyrinomonadaceae > UBA11740. Next base: position 79,039 of record PMSM01000011.1, read on the forward strand.
CCGCTCAGTCGCTACTTTCCCGAACTCGTCGAGGCGTTGCTGAAGTTGAAGCCTAAGCAGTTTGTGCTCGATGGAGAAATCGTCGTGCCCGTCGAGGGGAAGTTGTCGTTCGACGATCTGCTCAGGCGGATTCATCCGGCCGCCAGCCGCGTGCAGAAACTCGCAAAGGAGCATCCGGCCAATCTCATCGTGTTCGATCTGTTAGTAGACGACCGCGGGCGATCAATTGCGGATGCGGCGCTCGCGGAAAGACGAAAAAAGCTTGACGCCTTTGCGAAGAAATATTTCGCGAAGAACAAGTCGGTTGAGCTTTCGCCCGAAACCAGAGACTTGAAGATCGCAAGAAGCTGGCTGGCCGGCGCGGGTGGTGATGTGGATGGAGTCATCGCCAAGCGCCTCGACCTGCCATATCAAACCGGCAATCGGAACGGCATGGTGAAAGTGAAGCGTTTGCGCACGGCGGACTGTGTCGTAGGCGGTTTCCGTTATGCGTCAGAGGGAAAGCTTGTCGGGTCGATGCTCCTCGGGTTGTATGACGATGAAGGCTTGCTGCATCACGTCGGCTTCACCTCGAGCTTCAAGGCCACGGAGAAACCACAGCTCACAAAGAAACTCGAAGCCTTGATCAAACCGCCGGGCTTCACCGGCCGCGCCCCCGGCGGCCCGAGCCGCTGGAGCAATGATCGATCAGCCGAATGGGAGCCACTGGCGACGAAACTGGTCGCCGAAGTTCAATACGATCATTTCACCGGCGGCCGCTTCCGTCACGGCACAAAGTTCCTGCGCTGGCGTCCGGATAAGAAGCCAGCGCAGTGTGAGTTGGAGCAAGTGCAAAGTTGAGTGGTTGCCGGGCAGACTAGAATTCGTTATTGCCGTATCTCGCGCGGGTCGCACGAAAAAGATTGACACGGAATCTAAACTGGGATATCAGGTTGCCGGTATTTGAAAGTTTTCAAGCTGGTCCTCAGAGCCTGCATAGCCGCATTCCTTCGGAGCCAGCTTTCTAGCCTTGTTCTGCCTCTCAACCGAGAAAGTCCAACGCCAAAGTTGAGGAGATTTCATGCCTGAGCCGAAAATCAAGAGTCTTACCGAGCGCGAGGCCATCAACCAGATTGTCCGTGCGGTCAAACTAGCGCCCCAAGGGGAAGCGCCTTTTGCCTTGGTTTTGGGTTCAGGGTTCAGTCACGGCCTGGTTCCTGTTGCTCGCGAGCTAGTCGCCGAAAGCTTGCCGCTCTGGATGAAATCTTTGGAGGACTACCAATCCTACGACGACCTGAAACAACTGCCACAGGACCGGCGTGATGAGATGGCTCGAGACTTCTGGCAAGGATTTGTAAATCAAAATAGCGGCCGGGACGGATTCAAGCTGCCGCTAAACCCCCAAACAAGTCTTCCCGATAATTACTCTGACGCTTACCAAGCCGCCTTCAATCCAGAATATGACGGGGCCGTGAACGCTCCTAAACTTGCGCGCGACTTTCAGCGCGCGCTCATGCAGTTGAATAAGCCACGTCTGAATGCTGCACACTTCCTGCTGGCTTCGCTGCTGGGGGTCCAACCGGGGAAAACTACCCGCCGAAACAATTTGTTTAGAGCCCGCGCGGCGTTCTCGCGGCTAATCCTGACGACGAATTTTGATCCGTTTCTCCAGATTGCGTTGCAAGCAGTGAATCAGCTTTATTTCATGAGTGACACTCCGAGGCTCGGCGTGAGCGACGAAATTTACGACGATCAGTCCGAGGCGATTCATCTCGTTTACCTGCATGGAAGCGTCCATCGGCGCGATCAGGCAGCTACTAAAGCCGCAATTGATGACATCAAGAAAAGGAACGCCACCATTCTAGCTCCTGTTCTGGAACGCCATGGAGTCATTGTTCTGGGCTACAGCGGGTGGGACGATGCCATTGTCGAGGCGCTCGCAGCCTGTGATCACTTCGACAACAGGCTCTATTGGTGCGGGCGCGAAGCTGACCCTCTGGTGGCGGGAGCCTTCGGTGCGCGGGTACCCGAGATTTTGCGGAAACACGCCCCTGGGTATGTCCAGGTTGCCAGTGCCGGCAGTTTCATGGTGCAGCTTTACAGCGGACTAGTTGAGGGCAACCCTCGGCTTATCGAGAATCCCATTGGGCAGTTGCGGGAACTTCTGGACATCATTGACCTGAAAGAATTGGAAGAAATTAAGCCACCTGCTTCCAGCGGGTCAAACGCACCTCAACTGCTCCAAAGTGGAAGCGCTGCCACGGCGGTTGTCCAAAAGAAACAATCAACCATGGAACTTCTTAAACAAGCGGAACAGACCTTTTTCGGGATCCCAGTCACCGACCAGACCCAGTCAAAGCGAGAGTCACCGGCAGCAGAGGACACTGGTGTTGTGGCTGTGCCAGTGGAATCCAAGAGTAAGGTCGAGCAGCTCCTCTCCTCAGCACAACTCGCACTTGGTCTAGGGAACTATGAAGAATGTCTAAAGCTGTGCAATGAAGCGCTGGCTTTTACGAGCCTTGAATCTTCAGACAGAACCAAACTCTTGATGTCGCGAGCCCTGGCACATTATTTATCGGGACGTGCTGACGATGCAGTGGCGGATTGGAGCCAAGCCATCGAATTGCCGGACGCACCGGTCGAGCAGGTGGCGCAAGCGCTCGTCAACCGAGGCTTCACGTGGGGCCAGAAGAGCGACGTGGAAAAAGCGCTGGCCGACTACGCACGAGTGATCGAGCAATTGCCGGACGCACCGGTCGCGCAGGTGGCCCAAGCACTCTTCAACCGAGGCTTCACGTGGGGCCAGAAGGGCGACCTGGAAAAGGCGCTGGCCGACTACACACGAGTGATCGAGCAATTGCCGGACGCACCGGTCGAGCAGGTGGCGCAGGCGCTCGTCAACCGAGGCTTCACGTGGGGCCAGAAGGGCGACATGGAAAAGGCGCTGGCCGACTACGCACGAGTGATCGAGCAATTGTCGGACGCACCGGTCGCGCAGGTGGCCCAGGCGCTCTTCAACCGAGGCGTCGCGTGGGGCCAGAAGGGCGACCTGGAAAAGACGCTGGCCGACTACACACGAGTGATCGAGCAACTGCCGGGCGCCCCGGTCGCGCAGGTGGCCCAGGCGCTCTTCAACCGAGGCGTCGCGTGGGGCGAGAAGGGCGACCTGGAAAAGGCGCTGGCCGACTACACACGAGTGATCGAGCAATTGCCGAACGCACCGGTCGCGCAGGTGGCGCAAGCGCTCGTCAACCGAGGCGTCGCGCGGGGCCAGAAGGGCGAGTTGGAAAAGGCGCTGGCCGACTACACACGAGTGATCGAGCAATTGTCGGGCGCGCCGGTCGCGCAGGTGACGCAGGCGCTCGTCAACCGAGGCATCGCGTGGGGCCAGAAGGGCGACCTGGAAAAGGCGCTGGCCAACTACGCACGAGTGATCGAGCAATTGCCGGACGCACCGGTCGCGCAGGTGGCGCAGGCGCTCTTCAGCCGAGGCGTCGCGTGGGGCGAGAAGGGCGACCCGGAAAAAGC
>PMSM01000011.1:82589-287000 GCA_003168335.1 Blastocatellia bacterium
ACGAGTGATCGAGCAATTGCCGAACGCACCGGTCGAACAGGTGGCCCAGGCGCTCGTCAACCGAGGCGTCGCGTGGGGCCAGAAGGGCGAGTTGGAAAAGGCGCTGGCCGACTACGCACGAGTGATCGAGCAATTGCCGGCCGCACCGGTCGCGCAGGTGGCGCAGGCGCTCTTCAACCGAGGCGTCGCGTGGGGCCAGAAGGGCGACCAGGAAAAGGCGCTGGCCGACTACACACGAGTGATCGAGCAATTGCCCGACGCACCGGTCGCGCAGGTGGCCCAGGCGCTAGGTGCCCGCGGGTGGATGCGTTATCAGATGAATGACCTCGCCGATTTTCTCGCCGATACGGAAGCCGCTTTGAGCAAGGAACGGACGCTGGATTTTGCGGCTTTCAATCTAGGACTAGCGTTGTTAGCGTTGGGACGCGACGAAGATGCGCTTGCTGCCTACCGCGCTGCCGGGGAGCGGTTCCCTGCAGTGATCGAGACGCTTGGTTTGGCCGATTTGGAGGACGCCGGCAAGAAATGGCTCACAAACGAGCGCGCCCAGCCCGTGATTCAACTACTCGAGTCGTTTAAGAAATAGCGCCGCCGCGCCGATTCACCCCCAGGGACCGCGCCACGATGAAGTCCAACCGCATCGATCTAATCGATAGAAATGATGCGCGGCGGATTAGTTGCATTCTATTTGCCGGCCCCAACCGGTTCACTGCATCACAAAGTTGTAAGTAATCACTCCCTGCACCTTCACTGGCACGCCGTTGAGTACTGTCGGGGTGAAGCGCGCGCGCATCGCCGCCTCCCTGGCTGCCCCGATCAATGTTGGATGGCCGGACATCGCTTGAGCGGAAACCACCTTGCCCTGCTCATCAACCAGAATCTGAACAGTGACAGCTCCTCCAAGGCGAATCTGCTTCGCGAGAGGCGGATATGGCGGCTGAGGCAGACTGATCACTTTAGATAGAAGCACGCTCGACGGAAGCCGCTGCGTGGTTGGCTTCACAACCACAGGAACTGGTGGCGGCGTGGTGTCCGGGACCCTGACCACTCGCGGGGTGTTGTCGTCGGTGCAGGTTACGCAGGTTGAACCGCCGGAAGTGGACGGCGGATCGGAATTCTCTCGCCCAATTACAGCATTCGGGGGCGCTGGCGGAATCGGTTGAGCCATTACGCTAACCGTGGTTGGTGTCGTGCGGGGATTGCTTGCGCTTTCGTAGAGAATCTGGCGGACTGGTTGTGGCGATACCCTGCCAGTGTTGTTGGCGGGTGCATGACGGACAAGCGGTGGCCGATCGTGGTCAGGGACGGGCGTCAAGGGCGGAACCCAGCTGAGCACTTCCAAGTCTGTGCTCTGTGCTTCCAGATGCGCGTCGTACGCATAGATGCTGGCGACGCCGGCGGCGGACAAAATCAGCGCATAGGCGGCGACGGTGGCGAGAAAGAATGAACTGCGACGCTTGAAGTCCTTGCGGTGCGAATCGGATTCGATCAGATTGGTAAACATCTCTTTGCTCCTCCTGCTGCCGGTGCCATTCGGGTCGAGGAAGCTGAAGGGTTAGACAAAGAAGAGACCGGGATGTTCCCGGAACCATTGATCATTTTTAGGTCTTACAAATCCGAGAGCCGTTGGTGCAAGGCGCTTCGTTGCGAACGATGCCCCGCTCGCAACCGCGCGCGGTTTTGGTACCGGCGAGATTCTGTCCGCCCCTCCGGGGCTCGGGATCAACTAACGGTGGGTGACTCCGGGCTTACGGGGCTACTAATATGCCGCCCGCTAACGCGGGCTCATTGAGTTTTTGGTCCCCAGCTACCGGTGGGTCAATTTAGAAAGGTGGCGTGGGCGCCCGCCCGTGAATCACGCGCAAGATACGCGTGCCACAACGGAACTTCCCCACTACTCGGCTCTTGTACACCTGTGCCCACTTCCATTACGATATCGCCGCCCTATTATCCTAGTTTCTCAGGAGAAGGAATCATGGCAACAGCAGCCGCTCAGGAAGAACTCAATCCGTTTGAAATCGCCAAGCAGCAATTCGATCGCGCGGCGGACTATCTCGAGTTGGAACAATCGCTGCGCAACATACTGCGCAGTGCCAAGCGCCAACTGATAGTTTCGATTCCCGTCAAGATGGATGGCGGCGAGGTCAAGGTTTTCGAAGGCTATCGCGTGCAGCACAACATCGCGCGCGGTCCGGCTAAAGGCGGCATCCGCTATCACCCCAACGTGACCCTGGACGAAGTGAAAGCGCTGGCGTCGTGGATGACCTGGAAGTGCGCGACAGTCAATATTCCGTACGGTGGTGGTAAAGGCGGCGTCATCTGTGATCCCAAGAGTCTTTCCAAGGATGAACTGGAGCGACTGACTCGTCGCTATGCGTTTGAGATCGCTCCAATCATCGGCCCCGATCGAGACATTCCGGCTCCGGACGTGTACACCGATTCGCAAACGATGGCCTGGATCATGGATACATTGTCGATGGTTCGCGGGCATACGGAGCTGGGCGTAGTAACCGGAAAGCCACTTTCACTCGGCGGCTCGCTGGGCCGACATGAAGCCACCGCGCGCGGCGCGCTTTATGCTCTGCGGGAAGCCTGCAGTGTGCGGGGCACGAAATTGAAGGACGCTCGCGTGGCGGTGCAGGGCTTTGGCAACGCGGGTTCGATCATCGCGCGCCTGGTCGCCGAAGACGGCGCGCGCGTGGTCGCCGCTTGCGATTCAAAGTGTGGTCTGCACGCTGAGAACGGGCTGGATATTCAAGCCGTTCTGAAACACAAAGAGGAGACGGGCTCCCTTTCTGGTTTCCCCGGCGTGAAAGAAATTGCCCCTAACGATGTGCTGGAAGTTGATTGCGACATACTGTGCCCGTCAGCGCTGGAGAACAGCATCACCATGGCAAACGTCGGCAAAGTGAAAGCGAAGATCATTGCTGAATTGGCCAATGGACCGACGACTCCAGCCGCCGATCGTGTGCTTGAAGATCAGGGTGTCATGGTAATCCCTGACATTCTGGCGAATGCGGGCGGCGTGACCGTGAGCTATTACGAATGGGTGCAGGATATGTATTCGTTCTTCTGGAGCGAGAAGCGCATTAACCAGACTCTGGAGGACACGATGGGCGACGCGTTTCATAAAGTGCATCAGACGGCCCAACGCCACGGCACGGACATGCGCACCGGCGCGTACATTCTGGCGATCGATCGCGTAGCCGAAGCGACGCGGGTGCGTGGGATCTTCCCGTAAGAATTTTGGGCGGCGACTTGTCGCCGCTTTTCTCCAGCGTGACTTGTCACGCTGATCGAGGGCGGACAGGTCCGCCTTCCAAACGACACTGCAGAACAAAGCGGTGACAAGTCACCGCACTCCAAATCAGATGTCAGACAAGATCACCGTCTACGAGAAACCGACCTGCACGAAGTGTCGCGAGATGGATCGGTTTCTCCGGGAGAGCAACGTCGACTTTAGCAAGATCAATTATTATCTCGAGCCACTCGGCGAGAAGAAGCTGAGGGAGTTGATCAAGAAGATGGGCATCAAGCCGCGGGAGCTTTTGCGCACGAGTGAGCCGATCTATCGCGAGACTGGTCTTGGTAAGAAAGACTTCAGCGATGATCAGATCGTTGCGCTGATGGTGAAGCATCCCGACTTGATTCAAAGGCCCATCGTCGAGCGCGGCGATCGCGCGGTATTGGGTAGGCCGACTGAAAACGTGAAGACGCTGCTGTAATTTGGAGTGCGGTCGCAAGCGAAGCGCGTGACACCGCTTTGTCCGACAAACTTTAGTTTGTCGCTTTGAGTAGCACAGGCTGCCAGCCTGTGCACGGTCACTACAGGCTGGCCGTGGTGCCTTGAACGACAAACTGAAGTTTGTCGGACATAAAGCGCCGTCGCCGCTTCGCTTTGCCGGCGCACTCCAAATCGGCGGGCAACGCCCGCCTCTAAACTGAACCGCGGGTATTTTCTTGCCTAGACAACCAAACACAACCTTCATCTGCCAAAACTGCGGCTATCAAACGCGCAAGTGGCTGGGCAAGTGTCCTGAGTGCGGCGAGTGGAATTCGCTGGTCGAAGAGCGCGTAGTCACGACAAAGAAAGGCGCGGGCCGCAAGGCTTTCGGTGTGCGCGAAGCGAGGGCCGTCGCGTACACCGAGATCGAGTCGCAGGACGACGTGCGCGTCTCTTCCGGCGTGACCGAATTCGATCGCGTTCTGGGCGGCGGGATCGTACCGGGAACGCTGGTTTTGCTCGGTGGCGATCCGGGAATCGGGAAGAGCACTCTACTGTTGCAAGTCGCTGACAAACTTAGCGCGAGCGGCACGACGGTGCTTTATGTTTCAGGTGAAGAATCGGAGCGTCAGATCAAATTGCGCGGCGAACGACTTGGGGTTCAGGCTCCACATCTTCTGCTTCTGCCTGAGACGAATCTGGAAAACATCTTCCGCGAGATCGAACGGCTGCAACCGGGCGCGATTATCGTCGACTCGATCCAAACAACTTTCTCGTCAGAAATTGAGTCGGCGCCGGGATCGATCTCGCAGATTCGCGAAGTCGCCGCCCAATTCCTGCTGCTGGCAAAGACAAAGGGCACACCTGTATTTCTGATCGGCCACGTAACCAAGGAAGGGTCGATTGCCGGGCCGCGGGCGTTGGAGCACATCGTCGACACAGTGCTGTATTTTGAAGGCGAGCGTCATCATAACCATCGCATCGTGCGCGCCACCAAGAATCGATTTGGGGCGGCGAATGAAGTCGGCGTTTTCGAAATGACGAGTTCCGGCCTGGCGCCGGTCGCTAATCCTTCGCAGATGTTTTTGGCTGAGCGCCCAGCCGATGCCGCCGGTTCCGTGGTCACTGCTTGCATGGAAGGCACGCGGCCCATGCTCGTGGAGATTCAGGCCCTGGTTTCCAGTTCGAAATACGGAACGGGGCGGCGCATGACGCAAGGTGTCGATCAGAATCGCGTGGCGCTGATGATCGCTATGCTCGAGAAACGCGCGGGCATGCAACTTCTCGGCGATGATGTGTTCGTCAACATCGCCGGCGGATTGGAAGTTGATGAGCCCGCCGTTGACCTCGGTCTGGTAACGGCAATCGCGTCGAGCTTTCGCAACCAGCCGATCGATGCGCACACCGCCGTGTTTGGCGAAGTCGGCCTGACCGGCGAAGTGCGCGGCGCGATGCAGGCAGCCGTGCGCGCCCGCGAAGTCCAGGCGCTCGGCTTTAAACGGATCGTAATGCCGTCTTCAAATACCGCGGGACTGGAAAAGCTGCTCGGGTTGCGGGTCATCGGGGTGCGATCGGTGGAAGAAGCGCTGGGTGAACTTTTCTAGCAAATTGAAATCCTGGCAGTGTCGTACTTTGAGACCGGGTAGTGTCCTAAAGTTGTGTTGCTGGTGCGCCTGGCGCCTTTAACGCGAGCAGGCTAGGCCGGTTGGACTTTTCTCGTCTCTAATTCTTAGTCGGAGAAGTCTTAGTTGACTCGATGGCTGCTTCTGCCATGCGAGAAACCAACTTGTAACCCGCGGCATTAAGATGCTCCCCGTCAGGGGATAGCTCAGATTTCATCATACCCTTCTCGTCCACGAGTTGATCGTAGTAATCGAGAAAGATGAATCTGTTTGCGGCGCAATAGCTCCTAAGCCATTCATTAAGTTTCGGAATCCGATCTGGCTGTTCGAGCCGCGCTGTCCACCTTTCACCCTGAGAGTCATTCACTGGAGGTACGGCGGCAAATATGACCTTGATATTGTTTTCCCGAGCCAAATCGGCCATGGAAGCATAATTATCTACAGTTTGCTCGTGAGGTAGTTTTCGTAAGTGCACTAGCACATCGTTCGAGCCTCCGAGGATAACGACGACTCGCGGTTTGAGGTCGATTACGTCGGCTCGGAAGCGCACCAACATCTGAGCCGTAGTCTGTCCGCCGATACCTCGATTGACATAGGGCCTTCCGGGAAAGTCCGTCGCCAATTGCCAACCGAGAATCTGCGAATCGCCAAAAAAGACGACGCGCTCTGGGTCGCGTGAGGCAATCAGCTTGGCATTGGCTTCGTGATAGTAGCCGATCTGCGACCAGTCTTTCCACGGTTGAAGGACAATAGTAGCAAGGCTCGGACGGACAAAGAATATTATCGGAACGGAAGCAAGCAGCAAGCAGAGCGCGATACCAATTAGAACCCACTTACTCATACGCAGGATCGACATAGGCCCTTTTCGTTTCACCGTCCAATAAGTAGACGGACCGAGACAGCTTGTAGGGTTTAGCTAAGAACGGGAGGGTTTATACACCGACCGCGCCAAAGTTACAATATCGACTGTGCGCTATAAAGGCCGTCCGACTTATAACTCCGTTGCGGTCGTGAGTAAATCTTTCAATGTCCAAACATGATCCACAACTCCCGCTGCAATTGCTGGCGTACAGCGTAGCGTTTTGTGGATAGCAGGAGGGATCGCGGTCGGCTAAAAATATCTTGCGGTCAGCCACACACTAACCGGACACTACCGAAAACCGGCCCAGTTCCTTTTCCTTTGACATTGGTGATAGCATTGCGCCGCTTACCGCTTTGGGTGAACGCGAGAAAACTATCGCTTTCCGAAACGCAAGAAAATCACAGGAGTCGATTGCGATGTTCAAGAGCTTACGCGCGTCTTTACTATCGTTCTTCGTTGCCGCGTTGTTAATGGCCACGCTGTCGGGAATCTCGGTCAGCGCCCAGCCACGACAACCCTCCGCGCCCGCGTCAACCCAGAGTCAGGCCGACTCGTTGAAGGCCCTGCAGTGGCGACAGGTCGGTCCGTTTCGCGGCGGGCGTTCGACCGCGGTGGCCGGTGTCGCTTCGCAGCCGATGGTTTTCTATTTCGGGGGCACCGGCGGCGGTGTTTGGAAAACGACAGATGGCGGCATTAACTGGGAGCCGATTAGCGACGGCTCGGTGTTCGGGACGGGCTCAGTCGGCGCGATTGGTTTGTCCGACTCTGATCCGAACACGATCTATGTCGGCATGGGCGAGTCGCCGATTCGCGGCAATGTCTCGCACGGCGATGGTGTTTACAGATCGACTGATGGCGGCAAGACCTGGAAGCACATCGGCCTGGAAGACACGCGACAGATTTCGCGTATTCGAGTTAATCCGAAAAATCCGGACATCGTTTACGTGGCGGCACAGGGACATGTGTGGGGACCAAATCAGCAGCGCGGTGTGTTTCGATCGAAAGATGGCGGCAAGACCTGGGACAAGGTTCTTTACCGCAGTGACAAAGCCGGCGCGTGCGATCTGATCATCGATCCGACAAACCCGAGCGTACTTTACGCAGGATTGTGGGAAGTCTCTCGCAAACCCTGGACGCTCGAGAGCGGGGGCCCCGGCAGCGGCATCTTCAAATCAACTGACGGCGGCGATACCTGGACGGAGATCACACGCAATCCAGGATTACCGAAGGGCACGATTGGGATTGTCGGTATCACCGTGTCGCCGGCGAACCCGGAACGTTTGTGGGCAATTGTCGAAGCAGAAGACGGCGGCGTATTTCGCTCGGACAACGGCGGCCGGACCTGGGCGAAGACCAACGAGCAGCGCAATCTGCGCCAGCGCGCCTGGTACTACTCGCGGATCTACGCCGATCCAAAAAGCGCCGACACGGTTTATGTGCTCAACACCGGTTTCTACAGATCGAATGACGGGGGCAGAACGTTCAACGGCATCGGCGTGCCGCACGGCGACAATCATGATCTCTGGATCGCGCCTGACGATCCGAACCGCATGATCGAGAGCAATGACGGCGGCGCGAATGTTTCATTCAACAGCGGCCGGAGCTGGAGTGAACAGGATCAACCCACCGCGCAATTCTATCGGGTCGCGCTCGACAACGATTTTCCTTATCACATCTATGGCGCACAGCAGGACAATTCGACTGTCCGCATCGCCAGCCGCACCACCGATTCAGGAATTACCACCAGCGATTGGTTCGATGTCGGCGGTGGCGAGTCCGGCTGGATTGCGCCTTCGCCAAAAGACTCGCTGGTCATTTTCGCTGGTTCATACGACGGTTTGATCACGCGCTACGATCATCACACCGGCCAGCTACGCGACGTAAATCCCTACCCGAACAACTCGATGGGCTGGGGCGCGGGCGATCTGAAGTATCGCTTTCAATGGAATTTTCCGATCTTATTTTCGCCTCATGACGCGAATACGCTGTACGCCGGCGCGAATGTACTCTTCAAGTCTACGAACGAGGGGCAGAGCTGGGAAGTGATCAGTCCTGACCTGACGCGCAACGACAAATCCAAGCAGGCCACGTCCGGCGGACCGATTACCAAAGACAACACCAGCATTGAGTATTACGACACGATTTTTACCGTGATGGAATCTCCAGTCCAGGCGGGAACCATTTGGAGTGGCTCGGATGATGGGCTCGTCTATTTGACTCGTGATGGCGGCAAGAACTGGTCGAATGTCTCGCCTCCCAAAGACATGATGCCGGAATGGATTCAGATCAACTCGCTCGAGGCTTCGCCGTTCGATCCGGCCACGGCATATGTCGCGGCGACGATGTACAAATATGACGACTACAAACCCTATCTCTACAAGACAAATGACTATGGCAAGACGTGGAAGAAGATCACCAGCGGCATTCCAGATGGCGCGTTCACGCGCGTAGTCCGCGAAGATCCGAACAAGCGCGGTTTGCTCTATTCCGGAACTGAGACAGGCATGTACGTTTCATTTGACGACGGCGCGAGCTGGCAAGCGATGCAGTTCAATCTTCCCGTTACGCCAATCACCGACCTCGCGATTCATAAACGCGCGCAGGAATTGGTTGCTGCGACGCAGGGCCGATCATTCTGGATCTTTGACGAGCTGCCGTTGTTGCACCAGGCGATGGACGCCGGCGGGTTTCGCGGCATCGGTGACACGCATCTTTTCAAGCCCAAGGATGCGTATCGCATGCCGGGTGCAGGTGGATTTCAAGTGCCGCCTACCGCTACCTTCGGCCAAAACCCGCCGAACGGAGTCGTCGTTTATTACTCGCTGAAATCCAAACCAACAACTGATTTGGTGATCGAGTTTCTCGATTTCAACGGCAAGTCCATTCGCAAGTTCACCGGGAGACTGCCGCGGCCTGGTGCGGGTGGCGCCGGCTCGGCGGGGCAAACGCCGGCATCTGGCGGTGACGACGAAGGTTTTGGTGGCGCGCCTGCGCGTGTCTCGACCGACCCGGGGCTGAATCGTTTTGTTTGGGACCTGCGCTATGCGGACGCCGTACGTTTTCCGGGAATGATTCTGTGGGCGGGAGAGACGCGCGGGCCACGCATCGTCCCAGGAAATTATCAGGTCAAGCTAACCGTCGACGGCTCAACGATGACCGAGGCCTTTGAAGTCAAACCCGATCCACGTTTGACGACGACGGCGGCGGAGTATACGAAGCAGCTCGATCTCTCTTTGAAGATACGCGACAAGCTCAGCGAAACGCACAATGCGATCATTCAGATTCGCGACGTCAAGAAGCAGGTCGATGATCTGGCTAAGCGTTTAGCGGGTCAACCCAACTCGAAGCCGATCGTTGATGCGGGCACGGCCTTGAACAAGAAGCTCACCGAAGTTGAAGAGGCGCTCTATCAAACAAAGAACCAGAGCAGCCAGGATCCGCTGAACTTCCCGATCCGGCTTAATAACAAACTGGCGGCGCTTGGTGGAGTGGTCTCAAGATCTGAGACTCCACCCAATGAACAGTCGTATGCGGTTTATGATGAACTAGTCGCACAAATCAATGCGCAATTGCAGAAGCTAAGCCAGATTATGAAGAGTGATGTGCCGGCATTCAATCAAATGGTCCGCGACCAGAACATTCCCGCGATCGTAGTGAAGCCGCAGTAGAGCGCTGGGCAGGATGAGTTACGGGCTGACTCGGCCGAAATCGATGAAGCCGCGTTGTGGATTCGTGTCGAGTAGCTTCACACTTATTTTCTCGCCCACGCGGAGGCCCTGCTCTCCGCGCATAATGCGCCCGTCAACCGGTGGCTTAATGATGCGCGCAAATATTCCTTTCGGCGTGGCACCAGTTACTATCGCGTCGAACACTTCACCGATCCGCTTTTCCATTAACACTGCGGCGCCGACTTTGCGCATCTTGCGCTCAACCTTGCGCGCTGCATCTTCCCGCTCGGTGCAATGCGCGGCAATTGCGGTAAGTTCTGCTTCGGTGTAGGGCCCCGCGCCTTTTTGGAGCACGGCTTTGACCAGACGCTGACTCGCCAAATCCGCATAGCGACGGTTGGGTGCGGTCGAATGGGTATAGTCGTGTACTGCGAGACCGAAGTGGATGCTTTGTTCATCAGAAGTTCCCGGCGTCTGCACGGTGTACTCGCCTGGACCCAATAGCTTTATGACTGACAGCGAAAGATCCGGGAAGTGCTCCGGGTCGGCAGTCCTGCGTTGCGCGAGAAAATCTGCCAGCGCGCGAGAGTCGGGTTGCGCCGGTAGTTGCTCGCCCAGGTCACGGGCGATCTCGACTATGCGAGGCCAATGTTCCGGAGTCCGCACCACCCGACGTAGTGACAGCGCGCCTTTCGCGGTTAGAAACTGCGCCATCGCCACATTCGCGGCGATCATGAAATTCTCAATCAGGTCGCGTGCGCTGTTCCGCTCAACTACCGAAAGCTCCGTAACCTGGCCGTTGTTGTTCATCACCGGAGAAGCCTGGATTGTTTCCAATTCGAGCGCGCCGTGTTCTCTTCGTAGCTGGCGTAGATTTTGGGCGGCTGCGAACTGAAGACGAATCTGCGTGTCCATCTTTGGCACGCCGGCAATCTCCGGCGGTATCGGTCCCTTGTCATCAAGCCAGGCACCCACAGCTTCATACGAAAGCTTGGCGTAGTTGTGCAGCAGGGCCGGATAAACGTCGCTCGATTTCACGGTGCCGTCTGAAGCCACAGTCATTTCGGTGACAATTGCAGATCGATCGGCGCCGCCTACAAGCGAAGTCATATCCGTTGATAACTGATCGGGCAGCATCGGGTAAGTTCTAACTCCGGTGTAAACCGAGGTGCCGTTCGCCGCCGCATGGTCGTCAATCGCTGAACCTTTTTGTACCAGCGCATCAACATTCGCGATGCCGACTCGCACACAGATGTCCCCACCAGGCAGGCGTTCAGCGTACTCAACTTGATCGAGATCCCGTGATTTGCGATCGTCTATCGACGACCACAGCAACGAGCGCAAATCTCGGGTTCCGGAATCCGCGCCGGCCGTCTGCGGTTGCTCGAGCGATCGCAATTCAGCCAGAACCGACGGCGGAGTGTCCGGCACAAAGCCGGCATCAAGCATCGCCTGGTGCGCTATCGCAGCTAGATCGAGCGAGTCAGAAGCGGAACGGTTGTGAGTCATGCGATACCTGTTTACGCCAAAGGCGCACGAAAATCCAGCCGGTCGTGGTGACTTAAGGTAGACCGCGTGCGAGTCGTTGGCAATGGCGGGCGCTGGCGATCCTGGGGCCGCACTGCTGATATTGCTGGACGGTCTTAGGTCGCAGCTATCTCGGTTTCGCTAGCTGAACGATATAACTGCCGCAATTGCGAAAGGTTTGGCGTGGCTCATATTTTGTCTTTATTGCGGTCGAGGCAATCAGGTGCCGGCAGCACCGGCGAGAATGAGAAAAGGCTACAGGATATATTGCTTGTCCTGCGTGTCTGAAAACTTGCAGCTAACGGTAGAGTTATGATGACGGACGGCTTCTGGCGTGCTACTATGTCGCCCGGAATGCGCTTTGATGTCATAGTTTTGCGGGTCGTGTTCGCCGCCTTCCTGGTGGGCGCCGGTTACGTCCTGCACCCGATCCCTGGGCACCGGCTTTTTTCTGCTGGTGCGGCCGCAATTATCGCCGTGGCGATCGTGTTATTTGAGGTGCGCATTCGTCGCGCTTCTTTGAAGACGCTGATCGGGGCCGCGGTCGGATCGATCCTCGGAATCGTTGGCGCTTATCTGATCGGAACACTTATTGCCAGCCAGGAATCCGCGGCCGTCCCACCTGAGTCCAGAGCGTTTCTAACCCTCGTGCTGATTGTTTTCATGGCGTACATCGGTTTGATGGTTGGCGCCGCCAAGGGTGACTATCTGGATCTCTCTGCGCTGGGCGGTATCTTCAGGGACAAGGCCTCTCGCCGCGATCTTAAGATTCTTGATACTTCGGTGATTATCGATGGCCGCATAGCCGATGTAGCTGAAACGGGATTTCTCACCGGCACGCTGATGATTCCGCAGTTCATCCTGCGCGAGCTGCAGCAGGTCGCTGATTCTCCCGATTCATCCAAGCGCCAACGTGGGCGGCGCGGGTTGGATATGCTCAATCGTTTGCAGAACAACAGCTCGCTCGACATACAGATCGTGGAAACGGATTTTCCGGCGGTGCGCGAAGTCGATCTGAAGTTGATTGAGTTGGGCAAGCAGATCGACGGAGTAATTGTCACCAACGATTTTAACCTGAACAAAGTCGCGCAACTGCGCGGTGTCAACGTGCTGAATATCAACGAACTGGCCAACGCTCTGAAACCCGTAGTGTTGCCGGGTGAAGCGATGCGCGTCTTCATTCTCAAAGAAGGCAAAGAATACAACCAGGGTGTGGCCTACCTCGACGATGGCACAATGGTCGTGGTGGACAACGCGCGACGTCTGATTGGAAAGAACGCGGACATCGCCGTGACCAGTGTCTTGCAGACCACCGCGGGCAAGATGATCTTTGGGCGGCTTTGGGAAGAAACTGATGGCGCTGGCAACGGCGAGCGCGCCCGTCGGCCTTTGCGCGAAGTGAAATCAGCTCCTGCCATGACGCGCATCAACGATACCGAAGCATAACCGAATGAACGTCGCGATAGTTGTGGCCGCCGGGAAGGGAACTCGGCTGGGCGGCAACCGGCCCAAGCAATTCCTCGAACTCGACGGAACTCCGGTTATCATTCACACGCTCAGACAATTCGAGCGCTGCCGGGAAATCAACGAAGTCGTCATCGTTCTGCCAGCGCCATTAACTGAAGAAAGTGCGGACACGTTTCTTTCTTTCGCGAAAGAATTTGGCCTGACCAAGCCGAGGCGGGCAGTTGCCGGCGGTGCCACTCGCGCGCAGTCCGTGCAATGCGGCCTGGCGGTTATTGCCGAGGCTGAAGTTGTGGCGGTGCACGACGGCGTACGCCCGTTCGTGACGCCGGAAGAGATTGACCAGGTAGTAGCAGCCGCGCGGGTGACCGGCGCGGCCGTTTTGGTTGCGCCCGTTGCCGATACGATCAAAGAGATTGAGGGCGAACGCGTTTTGCGTACGTTGCCTCGCTCCAGTTTGCGGCGAGCACTAACGCCGCAGTGCTTTCGTTTCGATATTCTCAAGCGAGCCTACCAACAACTGACCCAGGTTGAGGCCGAAGGGTTTGAAGTAACCGATGATTGTCTGTTGGTCGAGCGTCTCGGCGTTGAGATTGTGGCGGTGGAAGGCAGCGCACGGAATATTAAGATTACGCAAGAAGAAGATCTCGCGTTAGCCGAAGCTCTGCTGGGGACCTTCTGATGAACTTTGTACTTTGAGCTTTGTACTTTGATCTCGATGTCTAGTAGTCGCTGACCCAAAGGATCAAAGTAGAAAGGACGAAGTACCAGGCACGAGCTTTTTATGTTTCGAATCGGCATCGGCAATGACACGCATCGATTAGTTGCAGGGCGCCCCTTGATTCTCGGCGGCGTGCTCATCGAGTCTGACCGCGGTGCGGACGGACACTCAGACGCGGACGCGCTGAGTCATGCGCTGGCAGACGCGATCCTCGGGGCGCTATGCGAAGGGGATCTCGGCGTTCATTTTCCGGATAGCGATTCGCAGTGGAAGGATGCCGACAGTCTGCAATTGCTGGCGCGGGTCTGCTGGTTGGCTCGGGAGCGCGGTTATCAGGTGGTGAATGCCGATGCGACGGTCATGCTCGAGCGTCCAAAGCTGCGCGACTATATAGCGGCAATGCGCGAGACTTTGGCGAAGACTTTGCAGGTCGATACCGGTTGTATCAGCGTAAAAGCAAAGACTGGCGAAGGCCTTGATGCCGTGGGTCGCGGCGAGGCCGTCACTGTCCAGGCCGTCGTGCTGCTTGAGCAGAGTTGATCATACTGCAGTCCCGGGCTGCTTTGCCGCTTGATGTACGGACGGTCTCCGGATAGTTTCGCTCCGTTAGGAGCGAGATGTTTATAGCAACCGTCGCCCCCGAACAAAAACCAAGCTCCTTTAGGAGCGAAATGCGTCGGTGAGAAAATGTTTACCATGACGATCTCACATTGCGCTCCTAAAGGAGCTCCTTGAATTCTTTGATTTGCTTGAGAGCTATAAACATTCGGCCCCTACGAGGCCGACCGCAAAGACCTTCTGCACAGCAGACGGCAGAGCCGCAGAGAACTTAAGTGAGACCCCAGGATATCATCCGCAAAAAACGCGATGGCGCGGAATTGTCGCGCGACGAAATCGAGTTCTTTGTCAGCGGCGTAACCAGCGGCTCAATCGCCGACTATCAGAGCACTGCTTTGCTAATGGCGATTTTTCTCAACGGGATGACCGATGCCGAGCAGGCCGCGCTGACCGCAGCCATGCTTCACTCGGGCGAGATTCTTGACTTCTCAGACGTTCCCAAACCCAAAGCTGACAAACATTCAACCGGCGGCGTCGGTGATAAGACCTCACTTTTGATCGCTCCGTTCGCGGCGGCGGCCGGCGTGTGCGTGCCGATGATCTCGGGACGCGGATTGGGTCATACCGGCGGCACGCTCGACAAACTCGAATCGATTCCCGGCTATCGCGTCGATCTTTCGCTGAAAGAGTTTCGCGTGGTTTTGGACGCGGCGGGTTTCGCAATGAATGGACAGACGGCTCAGATTGCTCCCGCAGACAAAAAACTTTATGCGCTGCGAGATGCGACCGCTACGGTCGAAGCAATCCCTTTGATTGTCGCTTCGATCATCTCAAAGAAAGGCGCGGCCGGATTGGACGCGATGGTGATCGACGTGAAGACCGGATCGGGCGCGTTTATGCGCGAGCAGGATCGGGCGCGAGCCCTGGCCCGCGCGTTGGTGACGACCGGCAACTCGCTGGGCGTGCGATCGCAGGCACTGATTACAGACATGAATCAACCGCTCGGACGAGCGGTGGGAAACTCTGTCGAGGTCCGGGAATGCATCGAACTGCTGCGCGGCGAAATTCAGGAAGGGGCCCGTCCGGTTCTTGAGCTGTCAATCGAACTAGCGGCGCGCATGATCGTGTTGTCCGGGCTGGAGACATTGGTCGAATCGGCCCGGGCGCGAGTCAGGGAAATACATCGATCAGGCGCAGCGCTGGAATCCTTCCGCAAAAATGTCGAGGCCCAGGGCGGCGACCCCCGCGTCTGCGACGATCCGGCCGGTATTCTACCGTTGACAGAGAAAGCGATTAAGGTAGAATCGCCGCGCTCAGGATTTGTCAATAAGGTTGAAACCGAAGAGATTGGCCATGCCATAGCCGAGGCAGGTGGTGGCCGCGTGCGCATGGAAGATCAAATCGATCCCGCGGTTGGGTTTTTGGCCGAGGTGAAGATCGGTGACGAACTTCGAGCCGGCGATCAAATTGGGCTGGTTTATTGTCATGACACAAATCGCGGTCAAAACGCAGCCGCGCGAATTCGGGCGGCATACGAGATAGCGGACGCGCCGCCGGCGGAGCTGCCCGTGCTCATCAAAGAAGTAATTGAATGAAATTTGGAGTGCGCTGACTTGTCAGCGCTTTCAAAAGCGGCGACTGGTCGCCGCACTCCAAATAGGTAGCAACCATGAAATACAAAGCTCTGCTAGCTCTGTTCTTGCTCTCCTCGCTGGTCTTCATTGGTCCGGCGTGCAATCGCGCGAGTTACGGCGCCGACGACAAGTCAAAGATTCACGTGGGCATCGTCTTTGACATCGGCGGCAAAGACGATCGCTCGTTCAATGCGGCCGCGTGGGCCGGAGTAAAATGCGCCGAGATGGGAACCTTGCCGGATGGCCGGACGAGCTGCGGAAAACCCGCCCTGGATATTGTTCTCCGGGATGTCGAGCCAGGTAATCCGACTTCGATTGAGCCGGCCATGCGCGCGTTTGCCGAGCGGGGCTATGATTTGATTATCGGCGTCGGCTTTGCCCAGGCGCCCATCATGGAACTTGTCGCGAAGGACTATCCCAACCTTCACTTCGCAATCATTGACGGCGTCAGTCAGCTTCCGAATGTTGCGTCGCTGATCTTCAAAGAGCACGAAGGCTCTTATCTGGTTGGCATTCTCGCCGCCAAGACGACTAAGACAAATGTGCTTGGCTTTGTGGGTGGCATGGACATTCCGTTGATTCATCGTTTTGAAAAGGGCTACGAAGAAGGTGCGAAGTCAATCAATCCGAACATCCAGATCGTCCAAAATTACGTCGGCGTAACCGACGCGGCCTGGAACAATCCGGGTAAAGGCAAAGAGCTTTCGCTCGCCCAGATCGGGAAAGGTGCTGACGTGATCTTTACGGCGGCGGGGAATTCGGGTCTGGGAGCATTCGATGCGGTCGAGCAGTCTGGAACGATAAATGGCCGCGCGACGCATTTCGTGATCGGGGTTGACTCAAACCAGAACATGGTCAAGCCGGGCTTTGTTTTGACGAGCATGGTCAAGCGGGTCGACAACGCCGTCTATGACATCGTGAAGCTGGTAGTCGAGCGAAAGTTTCAGGCAGGCTTTCACGTGTTTGGACTGGAAAGCGACGGCGTTGGTTACGTGATTGATCAATACAACAAAGATATTGTTTCGCCCGAAGCGATCCAGGCTGCTGAAGAGGCAAAGAAAAAAATAATCGCGGGACAGATTAAAGTTACCGACGCTATGGCGAACTGATGCTGGGAGCGCGGACGTCCCGTCCGCACAGCGTGCGCAGCACGCTCAGGACCTTTCGCGCTGCGCGCTCAATGCGGACGGGACGTCCGCGATCCCAGAACTAAGATGCTCGAACTACGAAACATCACCAAGACCTTCGGCGACGTGCTCGCCAACGATCGCGTTAGCTTTAAGGTTGAGCCCGGCACGATTCACGCCATCGTCGGTGAAAATGGCGCGGGCAAATCCACGGCGATGCGGATCGCCTATGGTTTCTACACCGCCGACAGCGGCGAGATCCTGATCGATGGCCAGGTCCGTGAGATTCGTACGCCGCACGATGCGATCGCGCTCGGCATCGGCATGGTGCATCAGCACTTCATGCTGGTTGAGCCGATGACCGTGGCTGAGAACATCGTCCTGGGCGCTGAACCCGGGAGCGCAACCTCACTCGATCTGCGAAAAGCTGCGGATGAAATTCGCAAAGTATCTGACGAGTTCAAGCTGTCGGTCGATCCAAATGCCACTATCGAAACTCTTTCGGTTGGCCAGCAACAGCGCGTGGAATTACTCAAAGCGCTTTACCGGCGGGCTCAGTTATTGATTCTGGATGAGCCGACCGCGGTCTTGACGCCGCAGGAAGTGGAAGAGTTCTTCGCAATTCTCCGCGGGATGCGCGACCAGGGCAAGACGATCGTGATCATTACGCACAAGCTCTCGGAAGTCCTGGCGATTTCCGACAACGTCACGGTGATGCGCGATGGCCGCGTGGTGGGAAACGTGAAGACCAGCGAGACCAGTGCCGCCGAGTTGGCACGGATGATGGTGGGTCGTGAGGTGCTGTTGCGAGTCGAAAAGCCCGATGCCAAACCCGGGGCCGCTCTGATTTCCCTGCGCGATGTTTCGATCGTCGGGCGTGATGGCACGAAACGCGTCGATAAGGTTTCCTTCGAAGTGCGTGCCGGCGAGATTGTCGGCATCGCCGGGGTCGAAGGCAACGGCCAGACTGAGTTGATGGAAGCTCTGGCGGGACTGATTCCAGGCGCGTACGTCTCAGGGTCGATTAATTTCGAAGGTCGCGACATCACGCGTCTGGATGCGCGGGCCAGAAAAGAGTTGGGCATCGCGCACGTTCCTGAAGATCGGCATCGGCGCGGACTGCTATTGGATTTCAGTCTGGCCGAGAACACGATCCTCGGGGTGCATTATCGCAAGCCCGCGGTGATGGGTCCGGGAGGGATTTTGCTGGATCAGAAAGGAATTCAACGACGCACCGAACAGGTGCTCCGGGACTTTGATGTGCGTCCTCCGAGTCCCGATCTCCCTGCTCGCGCGCTATCTGGTGGTAATCAACAAAAGCTAATCATCGGCAGGGAATTCGAACTGCCGCCAAAATTCCTGCTGGTTTCGCAGCCGACGCGCGGCGTGGACATCGGCGCGATCGAGTTCATTCACCAAAAGATTGTGGCCATGCGCGATGCCGGTTGTGCCGTATTGCTGGTGTCGGCGGAGCTGGAAGAAGTAACCGCGCTCTCGGATCGGCTGCTGGTAATTCATAACGGCAAGATCGCAGGCGAGGTAGATCCAAAGGTGACTACTAACGAAGAGATTGGATTGATGATGACCGGTGGCAGGCGCTCCTGAGTTCGTCAATGAATCGCCGGAATGAGATGTCATGCAAGGCCTGACCATAGCGGTTGCCATCCTCGCGGTTCTCGGCGGTGCTTTGTGGTTTACTCAGCGGCGGCAAAAGATTAACGAGACTGCTCTGGCGCAGCTCGCGCAGTCACAAGGTTGGCAGTACCAGAAGAGTTATGAGCTATCACATTTGGGCTCGGGAAATGTTCTGCGCTATCGCTTCAGCCAGGCACACGAGGACGGCGGAGGTTGGACCCTGGATATCGAGACCGCTTCCGCAGGTGCTGGTGGAGCGCCGCTGCAAAGCACGATCTGGCGAAGCGCGGACGTGAAACTGCCTGACGAGTTGGTATTGATCGGTCCGCGCCCAAAAGACATGCCGGCAAATCTGGATTTTGGCGGTATGTTAACCCAGGCGGCTTTACAGATGCTTTTGCGAGCGACGCTGGGAAACGACGCGCCTGATACATCTCACCTGCGTGAGGTGAAGAAGGGCAGTCCGGATTTACTCGGGCACTATCTGGTTTTCGCGACCGATGAAGCCTTACCAGGTCGTTTGTTGACTTCGGAAGTCGAGGGCGCATTGCTGGCTTTGACCCGGAGTTTGAAAGAGAAGCAGCGTCCAGCCGTTGTTTTCCGGGAGCAGGGACTGCAGGTGAAGTGCGTGGGACTGATTAGCGACCCACCCAACTTGCAACGGATCGCGGCTCTTGGCGGCGCGCTGAAAGCAGCCTGGTCGGATAACTGACATGAAACTCTTACGCGAAATTCTGTTTCCGCTGCTGGCCGTGCTGGCTGCTTTTATTATCGGCGGCATCGTCGTCTTACTGATCGGTGACAGTCCGATCCAAACGTATCGCCTGCTGATCGGCAGTGCGTTTTCGTGGCCGGATGGGATCGGCTATACGCTTTTCTATGCGACGCCGCTGATCTTTACCGGGCTCGCGGTAGCGGTCGCGTTTCGCTGTGGTCTCCTGAATATCGGCGCCGAAGGTCAGCTTTACATGGGGGCGTTCGCGGCCGCCTGGATTGGAATTAAGTTCGCCGGAATGTCGGGGTGGGTTTTGTTGCCGGCTTGTTGTCTGGCGGCGATTGCAGCCGGCGCGATCTGGGGCGGAATTCCCGGAGTGTTGAAAGCGCGCTTTGGATCGCATGAAGTCATCAACACGATCATGCTCAACTTTGTAGCGATCGCCCTGGTCAGCTACTTCACGCAGTATCACTACAAGACTCCCGGCGATCCGATTTTAGAGACGACGCCGATCGGACCGGGCGCTCACATTGCGCGACTGGGAAAATTTATTCCGGGGTTGCCCGAACGCATTCCGCTTAACTTTGCTTTTATCCTGGCGATTATCGCGTGTGTGTTCGTTTACGTGCTGCTGTGGAAGACGAAGTGGGGCTATGAGATTCGCGCGACGGGTGCCAATCCAACCGCCGCGGAATACGGCGGCATCTCGATTCGCAAGCAAATTATTCTGGCGATGGCCATTTCGGGCGGACTTGCCGGCATGGTCGGAATCAACGAAGTGCTCGGCTATCGTTACCGCTACTATGATGGTTTCTCAGCGAATTATGGATTCGTAGGCATCGCCGTGGCCTTGTTGGGCCGCAACCATCCGGTCGGAGTATTTCTCGCGGCGATCTTGTTTGCGATTCTGCTGCGCGGCGGAATCTTCGTTGACGCTTACACTATCCATGTGTCGAAGGACATCGTGGATATGTTGCAAGGTATCGTGATCATTCTCGTGGCGTTGCGACCGGATGCCATATTTGGCAGCTTGAAGAAGTTTAGCAAGGCGAAAGCTTAGAGCGGTCTCTGAACGGTCACCTTGCTGTTCGAGCATTGAGAAGACAAACATTGAGTCCGCGCAGCGGACGAATGAAAATAGCCCAGCGATTCATCGCTGGGAGCGATGCGGACTGAACACGACGTTTTATTGAGGAAGCTAGTTCAGAGCAACTAATCGATGCGGCAGATTCTTACCCTGGCCCTGGTGTTTTCAACCATCCGCCTGGCCACGCCTTTGGTGCTGGCGGCGCTGGGCGGTTTGTATTCTGAGAGGTCGGGAGTGATCAATATTGCTCTCGAAGGTCTGCTGCTCGCCGGAGCTTTCACGGCGGCGTCGGTAACTTATTATGCGCACAGTCCCTGGGTGGGACTTGGCGCCGCGATGATTGCCGGCGCCCTTGTCGCTTATATCCTGGCTCTGGCGTGCATTCGCTTTAGGGCCGATCAGGTCGTGACCGGCACGGGCATCAATATCCTTTTTATTGGCTTGCCCGCGGTGCTTAGCGGCGCACTCTTTCTCTCTTCCGGGTCAACGCCGCAGATTCCGAAAGAAAATCTGCTGCCGACGCTCTCCGGACTTTTGCCCGGCTTCATGCCGCACTGGCGAATTCTAACGGAAGTCTCAGTGATGTCGCTGCTCGCCCTCATCCTCGTGTTGTTTACCAGATATGTTTTGTACCGCACGCCGTTTGGTTTGCGTCTGCGGGCGGTGGGCGAGAATCCCGAAGCCGCCGATGCAGCCGGCGTCGGCGTAAATCGAATTCGTTACGTCGGCGTAGTGTTATCGGGAGCCTTGGCCGGAATCGGCGGCGCATATCTTTCCATCGGGCAATCGTCATTGTTTACGCGGAACATGGCAGCGGGCCGCGGATTCATCGCGCTGGCGGCTTTGATCTTTGGCAAGTGGCGGCCGGTGCAGACGATGCTTGCCTGTCTGCTGTTTGGTTTCGCGGATGCGTTGACGATTCAATTGCAGGGCGTGCCGGTCTCGACGGTGTTTTTGCGGATCGCGATTGCGGTGCTGATCTTCCTCGTCATCTGGTTCATCGCGCATCAACTGTCATTTTTGAACCGAAGTCGGATCATTGAGTTGGTAAGCGCTGCGGTTGTCTCTGTAATCATGTGGCGGGTTGTCTATGCCGTCACCCGCGGGACTCAGAATGTAGAGATTCCAGTCCAATTCATTCAGATGATCCCCTACGTGGTCACGATCGTGGTACTCGCGGGCTTTATCGGCCAGTCACGCGCCCCGCGCGCCCTGGGAACTCCTTATCAAAAAGAGAGGTAAGTAGCACAGACTTCAGTCTGTGGATTTGTCCGCTGGGAACGCAGACTGAAGTCTACGCCACGGTGGATGACATCGGGCGAGCTTTACTGTTGTAATGTCTTCAGCGAAAATCCAAATGTCATGAGACCTAACTCTTCGACGCTTTACGAGCGCGCTCAGGAAGGCGCGCGTCTGATTCGCACGCGCACCAGCGCTGACCTGCCAGTCGCGATCGTTCTGGGCAGCGGCCTCGGCGCTTTCGCCGAGGATCTTACCGGTGCCATCGAGATTCCGTACGACGAGATTCCCGGGTTTGCGCGCGCCACCGTCGAAGGTCACGCGGGACGTCTGGTGATTGGCAAGGCCGGCGAGATAACGATCGCGGCGATGCAGGGTCGCTTTCATTTCTACGAAGGATATTCGCTCGAGGAAGTCACGTTTCCGGTGCGGGTGCTGAAACTGCTCGGCGTGCGCACGCTGGTGCTGACCAATGCCGCGGGTACGCTGAACATAGAATACACGCCCGGATCTTTGATGGTGATCAGCGATCATCTGAATCTGCTCGGCGATCATCCGTTGCGAGGAGCAAACGACGAGCGCTTTGGCCCGCGCTTTCCCGATCTGACTTCGGTGTACGCGCAGCGACTGCAGGACATTGTGATTGACGAAGCCAACGCGCTGGGACTCGAAGTGCGGCGCGGAATCTACGCGGCCCTTTCCGGGCCGAGTTACGAAACTCCGGCTGAGATACATATGGTCCGCACGCTCGGAGCGGACGTGGTCGGGATGAGCACGGTACCGGAAGCGATCGTCGCGCGGCACATGGATATGCAGGTCGCGGGTATTTCCTGCATCACTAACCTGGCGGCGGGCGTCTCAGATCAGCCCATCGATCACAGTCAGGTAATGGCGATCGGCGAGCGCGTGCGCGGGTCGTTCACCGCACTCTTGAAGCGGGTTATCCCGAGAATCGCATAACCGGTCGGCGGTCATTAGTAAGTAGACAGTGTTTACGTGCTGAACTTTGTGCTTAGTGCTTCGTACTTGGATCTGTGTTCGAGGTTGCGTGGTCCCGCGGAGCCTGGTAAGAAGTCAA
This sequence comes from Blastocatellia bacterium, assembly GCA_003168335.1. Lineage (GTDB taxonomy): Bacteria > Acidobacteriota > Blastocatellia > Pyrinomonadales > Pyrinomonadaceae > UBA11740. Next base: position 105,251 of record PMSM01000011.1, read on the forward strand.
AGCACAAAGCACTAAGGACAAAGTTCACGATGACGCTCAACTAATAACTAACAACTAAGAATCAACTATGATCATTGGTATCTGCGGCGGCACCGGTTCAGGAAAAACGACAATCGCGAATCGAATTCTCGCATCGGTCAGCGCCGACGAAGTTGTCTTCATCCAGCAGGATCTTTACTATCGGAATCTGAAAGACATGCCGCTTGACTATCGGAACGCGGCCAATTTCGATCATCCTGACGCGCTCGACAACGACCTGCTGGTTAATCATCTTAAGAAGCTGAACGCGGGCGAGCCGGTTGAGCTTCCGATCTATGATTTCCGCACCCACACGCGATTGCCCGACACTACTCCGATTCAGGCGAAACCGATCGTGATCGTGGAAGGCATCCTGATTTTTGCTGAGCCGCGCGTGCTTGAGCAGATGGACATCAAAGTGTTTGTGGACACGCCGGACGACATTCGCTTCATTCGTCGCTTGAACCGCGACATCGCCGAGCGCGGCCGCACGCTTGATTCAGTTGTTGAGCAATACCTCGCATCGGTGCGGCCGATGCACAATCAATTCGTCGAGCCGTCAAAGCGGCATGCGGACGTTATTATTCCCGAGGGCGGTCATAATCTTGTGAGCATTGATCTGATCAGCGGAAAGATTCGCGAGAAACTGGCCAGCGCTTTAGATTCAGTTGGAGGCCAGAGTTGAACGAATCAGACAATCAATTAATTGAAGCAGCGACCGCCGCGCGCGTGCGATCGCTGGCTCCCTTTTCAAACTTTATGGTGGGTGCGGCGTTGCAGACGAAAGCCGGCAAGGTCTTCACCGGCTGCAACGTCGAGAGCGCCAGTTATGGCCTGACGGTTTGCGCTGAACGCGTGGCGATCTGGAAGGCGTTGTCCGAGGGTGAGCGAGACTTTACCAATCTGGTCATAGTCGCGGACACCGAAACATTGACGCCGCCGTGCGGCACTTGCCGGCAGATTATCTGGGAATTCGCCAAACACGCGACGATTGTGTTAGCCAACCTGCATGGCCAGAAAGAAGAAGTGTTGATCGAGGACCTGTTGCCAAGGGCGTTTGATGCCAGGTTTTTGAAAGAGGCGAGTCGGTCGTGATGGTGGCCTCAGCCTGGCTTTCGGGGGAATGATAAAAACCCCGGAAGCATTTTGAAGAGAGTCCATGGTTGAAAAGTTCAATGAGCCCGTTTTGGCGGGCGGCAGAAATATTTCGTACGTTGACCAAGATCTCTTTCGCCCCTTACGGGGCTCTCTGAAGTCTCTTTTCTGTGTTTACCCCGGGCTTACGCCCGGGACTATTAATATGCCGTCCGCTGACGCGGACTCATTGAACGTTTTAAGACACCTGGATTCTACTTTATGAGGATGATCATGAAACGGGCCATTACCACGCTGTTAGTGTTAACGATCTTGGGTGCGTCGACAACCATGGCGCAGAAAAGGAAGACCATCGTGGACCTTATCATCAGAGGCGGAACCGTGGTAACGATGGATGGATCGCGCCGGGTGATTGAAAACGGCGGCGTGGCGATTAAGAGCGGTCGCATCGTGGCTGTTTCGAAATCGGCCGAGATCGACCGGGATTATGCAGCGCGCGAGATAGTCAACGCCACCGGCAAGGTAATCATCCCCGGTCTAATCAATGGCCACACGCACGTTCCCATGACGCTGTTTCGCGGGTTGGCAGACGATCTTGATCTGCAGGAGTGGCTCACCAAATATATTTTCCCGGCCGAAGCCAAGAACGTAACTGAAGAATTTGTGCGCGTCGGAACGCGCCTCGGTCTCGCAGAGATGATCCGCAGCGGCACCACGACCTACTGCGACATGTATTACTTCGAAGATGCGATTGCCGACGAGACTTACAAAGCCGGCATGCGCGGCGTGCTGGGCGAGACCGTGATCGATTTTCCGGTCCCCGACAACAAGACCAACGCCGAGGCGATGGCCTACGCAGAACGCTTTGTTAAGAAGTGGAATGGCAATGCGCTGATTGTGCCGGCAATTGCTCCGCACGCGCCGTACACCGTGTCCGAAGAACACCTGAAGGCAATTCGCGCATTCTCGGATCGCACCGGCGCCCCAATAGTCACTCATATCTCTGAAACCAAACGCGAAGTTGACGACAGCATCAATGCGAAAGGCGCGAGCCCGATCGACTATCTTAATCGGATTGGCTTTCTGAACAATCGCGTCATTGCTGCGCACGTTGTTTGGCCTAGCGCCGAAGAACTGGGACTGCTGAAGAAACTCGGCGTCGGGATCGTTCACAATCCCCAGTCGAATATGAAACTGGCTTCCGGGGTTGCGCCCGTGCCGGAAATGTTGAAAGAAGATCTGCCTGTGGGTCTGGGCACTGACGGAGCAGCTTCGAACAATGATTTAAACCTGTGGGAAGAGATGGACACCGCCGCGAAGCTGCACAAGTTGATCAGCCGTGATCCGAAGGTTGTTTCCGCCGCCGAAGCTTTCGAGATGGCTACGATTCGGGGCGCGCGCGCGCTGCACCTGGAAAAGGAAATCGGATCGATTGAGAAAGGGAAGCGCGCCGATCTGGTCATAGTCGACCTTGATGACCTGAATCAGACTCCTTACTACAACATCTATTCTGATTTGGTTTACGCCACCAAAGCCGCGGACGTGCGCACCGTAATCATCGAAGGACGCGTCATCATGCGCGACCGCAGGTTGCTGACGCTGAACGAAGCCACAATCAAAGCCGACGCGCGGCGCTATCGCGAACGAATCGTGCGCAGCCTCGGCTCGCAGACGGTGCCGGAAGACTAAGATTCGATCCTCGTCTCATGAAAGAAGGTTCAAGTGACGAGGGTGCTGTTGATAACGGAACTGCAATCCACGAACTCACACGAAATAGCTCGAACCAAAGCCTGTGTTTCGCGTTGTTTCGGGTGAGTTCGTGGATCTCTTTCGCCAGCGGCGCTAAGATATTGACCCTAACCGCTACTTCTTCCATCTCTCAGCCATGAGCAACTGATCGCGATCGATTTCCTTCAGCGTTAGTTTTCCTCCCGGCGGGATTCTGCCCTGGTTCCACAGGTAGTCGCTCAGCAAGCGTTCGGCCGCGAAAGCCCAGAAAGAGTTGTTAGTCGCGAGCCGCCGCTTGGTGATGCGCTCGACATAGCCAACAGCATCAACATCAATCTTGACTGTCACTTGAGATCGCTTGCGATCGGGCGCTTGGACGATAAAGGCATGTTCGTCCGGCTGAGTCCTAATCGCATCAGCGGACGTAGGACGAAGGATCTCAAAGCCATTGAGAGTTACGGTTTCAATCTGCGGACGTTCCTTAGGGGTCTCAATCTCGCCTGGGGGTTCGGGCGGGCGCTTCGCGGACTTTTGCAGCGCTGCAGCGACCGCACCACGCAGTATCTCCGGCGTCATGGGTTTGCGCACAAAGTCCGTGGCGCCGATCTTCATAGCGTCCACTGCCAGCTCGACGGAAGCGTACGCCGTGACCATGATCACGCGCGCGGCGGCATTGCGTTTATTAAGCAGACCAAGCGCTTCCAGACCGTCCATGCCTGGCATGCGTTGGTCCAGGAGCACGACGTCCCAACTTGAACCATCGGCATAGAGGTCGAGGCCCTGCGGGCCATTGGCGGCTTCGCCAACTTCGTACCCGGCGACTTCCAATGTCAGGCGCATCATCCGCCGTATATTCTCTTCATCGTCGACTATCAGTACGCGTCTCTTCATTTGAGCTTTCCCGTCCGTGCGACCTCTGCCAGATCGGTCGCTTCAACGCCTTTTAGTTTCAGCTTCCCGGTAGCCGGAACGTTGCCGTCGTTCCAGATATAGTCAGTGAGGAAGTGTTCGGCCTCTTCCGTCCAGAACGGATCCTCGAGACTGATTGTGAGCCCGGAGTGTTCGACCTCGCGGATCGCTTCTTCACTGATTTCGACCACAACCTCCTGCTCGCCGCCGTCCGGCCTGCTCACGACAAAACGTCGTTCATTAAGCGCAACTGCGGTGACATCTGAAGTGCGCAGAATCGCAAAGCCATTCATCGTGAAAGTTTTTCGCTCTTCGGGTGCGCTTTGCCTGTGAGTGGCGTCCAGTGCGCCGGCGACAGCATTACGCAGAGTCTCAGGCGTCATGGGCTTGCGGACAAAGTCTGCCGCTCCGAGTTTCATCGCCTCGACCGCGAGTTCGACCGAGGCAAAGGCGGTCATAATGATCACGCGGGCCTGCGGGACCAGCACTCTCAGACGACGGAGCACGTCGGTACCCATCAGGACCGGCATCTTTTGATCGAGCAGGACAGCATCCCAGGCCGAGTCGCCGCCGAGAATGGCAAAGCACTCCATGCCGCTGGCGGCTTCGCCAACCTGGTAACCTGCGGTTTCCAGGGTGAGCCGGGTCATTTGGCGGATATTCTCCTCGTCATCGACGATCAGAACTTTGGTCATTTGTTAATCCTTGAGATTATTCATTCGCCACCGGCACTGTGAAGGTGAACGTGCTGCCGATGCCCATTTCAGAGTGGACACCGATCTGGCCACCATGGGCTTCGACGATCGATTTCGAAATCGCCAGGCCCAATCCCGCGCCCCCGGTCGGCGCGTCCGGTACCTGAACGAATTTGTCGAAAATATGGGGCAGATACTCCGCGGGGATACCGCTGCCACTGTCGGCAACTGAGACTGCAATGTTGTGGTCACGACGCTCGCCGGTGATTCGGATCTCACCTTGCCGGGTTGAGCGAATGGCGTTAACGACCAGGTTGCTGATTACGCGCTCAATCTGTGATCGGTCAACATTAACGGATGGCAAATCCGTCGGCACATCAACACGGAACTCCAGGCCTTTCACTTCTACCTGCGGACGTAGATCCTCGGCTGCCGCGTGTATGAGTTCGCCGGCCCGTACCGGCGCTAGTAGCGGCGGGCTCTCGCCGGCTTCGATCTTTGATAGATCCAAAAGGTCGCGCATCAATCTATCAAGGCGGTCGCAATCCTGGCGGCATGCCTCGAGCACTTCCGTCTGCTTGTCCGTCAATTCTCCGGCGGCCCTTTCGAGCAGGAGATGGACACCCATTTGCACGCTGGTTAAGGGAGTGCGCAGTTCATGCGAAGCAGTGGCGATAAACTCTGACTTGAGCCGATCGATCTCGCGCAGATGGGTGATGTCCTCAAGCAGAATCACCGCGCCCAGTAGATGATTCTCATTGTCACGCATGGGTGTTGTGCGCAAGCGGAACGAGCGTTCGGAGCCGTCGACCGCCAGCGGCAATACTGAAGCTGCGCCTTCGCCGGCCACCGGGCGTTGCGAGCGGATTGCTTCGGCGACGGCCCCCGCAATCGTCGGGTCGCGCGCGATCTCGCCGACGTGCTTGCCGCTGTTTTCCGCTTCCGATCCAAAAATCTCTTCGGCCGCGGGGTTGAGTTTGGTGACGCAGCCTTCCGAGTCAGTGACGATCACCGGGTCGTAAAGCGAGTCTATCGCCGCCTCGGTCGTTTGCCGGGCCACAAACAGTTGGCCTTTGTCGGACTGCCGCAGTTGACGAATCCGCTCAGCCATGCGGTTGTACTCTCTTGCCAGCATGCCGACTTCATCATCCGAATTTACTTCCGCTTTGGCATCCAGGTCGCCACCCGCGATCTTTGCAGTGGTCGCGGTCAATTGCCGCAATGGCTCAACGATGCGATTGGCCAACAGGAACGCCAGCGCAATCCCGGCCGCGACCATCACGCCCGCAAGCAACAGCGTCAGATAGAACCAGCGCCGGGCCACTTCGGCGGCAGCTTCGGACTTGGCGACCATGGCGTGCTGATTAAGTTGCAGCAGGCGATCACAATCGGCGCGAAGCTTGTTGAACTGCGGTTCGAGCGATTGAAAATAGATGACTTTACCGCGGGTCTCTCCCGACTTTGCCGGCGAGCCTATCGTGCCGTTCCTGGTTATTAAGTCGCCCGGCAGATCGGTATCAGCGAGAAAATCATCGAAGATTTTGTAATAGATCTCGCGGTCGCGGCGAATCGCTTCAATGGCTTCGGGCTCGCCAACCTCAGTGATGTTAGCCGCTGCCTTCTGAAAGTTGGCGTCGAACCGCGCCCGATGTTCGCGCATTTGCTGGAGTGCGCGCTCGCGTGCGCCCAGCAGGGCAAAAACCGCCGCTGAGTCCTGGCGCTCAAGACTCTCTTTCATCTGCTGCGCGGCCAAAACTGAGTCGTAGTTGTTCGAAATGATGCGCCGTGAAACCCCACCCATCTCGTGCAGACGATAGGCACTCCATCCGCCCAGCACTATCAGCGCGGCGACGAAGACCATGTATCCCGCCAGAAGTTTTGTCCGTAAGTTCATAACTCGATGGTCAGTGGTCCTTGATCTGGGTTTTGTTCAGAAGCAATCTAGTGTCCTGTCTCTAAAGTTCTACCCACAAATCGTGCCCTGGCCGCAGAGCGGCCAAATGTTTATAGCTCATGTTGCCGGAGAGAGGTCTTTAGCTCCGGAGGAGCGCAATGTGCCTCTCACTAAGCCAACTATTTCGCTCCTCCGGAGCTTCAAGGTTCTTTGGGATCCCGGTTCTATAAACATTTGGTCCCTCCGGGACTGAAGACCAGGCGACCGGAAGAGAGGCAGACTCGGTTGCGAGAACTTTAGAGACGCCACACTAGCGGTCAACTGGTAACTACTCACTTTCATCCTTCATCTTTCCGCCTTTATCCTTCTTATCCAACGGCACTACCTGCACGGTGGCATCTCGCACGTCGCCCAGAAACCGATTGATTACTGAACCGTGCAGTAGCACGTCCCAACGGGAGCGGGCTGATTGTCCGAAGACCACATGCGTAATTCCTTCGCGCCGGGCAAAGTCGATCAGCGCGTCCGCCACCCGCCGGCCCCTTAGCTTGATCACCTTTGCACCGAGGTCTACGGCGAAGCGAATGTTCTCTTGCAGCACCGCATGATCGTGTGGATTGATCCGGCCCGGCTCTTCGCGTGGCGTTTCCACATACACCGCGTACCAGTCGGAAGCCAGGCGGCCGGCGATGCGCGATCCCGCCCGCAGAATGCGCTTGGCGCTGCCACGCGAAGCCATTGCGACCATCACCTTTTCCGGGATTGCGGGCCGTTCCAGGCCTTCACGCTCGCGATAGTCGTGCGCCTTGGTCGCTTGATCGGTGGCGACCTGTCTCAGGGCGAGCTCGCGTAGCGCCGACAGGTTGCCCTTGCGGAAGAAGTTGTTGAGTGCCTGCTGAATTTTTACGACGTCGTAAATCTTTCCCTGACGCAGGCGCGTGCGCAGGGTATCGACTGAGACATCGACGTTGACGACTTCGTCGGCCCGGCGCAGGAAGTGATCGGGAATTGTTTCGCGCACGCGCACACCCGTGGTGCGGGCTATCGCATCGTTCAAAGACTCGAGATGCTGGATGTTAACTGCGGTTATGACTGAGACGCCGGCGTTCAGCAGGTCGATCACGTCTTCATAGCGTTTGCGATTTTTCGAACCCGGAATGTTGGTATGGGCCAGCTCATCAACGATGGCCACGGCGGGACGGCGGGCGATCACCGCATCGAGGTCCATCTCTTCGATCACGACGCCTTTGTACTCGATGCGGCGCATGGGAACGCACTCCAGATCCCCGATCATCGCCCTGGTTGCTTCCCGCCCATGCGGCTCAACGATCCCGACGACGATGTCCACGCCTTCTCGCTTGAGTTGATGGGCATCCTCCAACATCTGATATGTCTTTCCCACACCGGGAGCCGCGCCGATGTAAACGCGCAAGCTGGCCCGCTCGCCCTCTTTTAGCTTGGCGAGTAATGATTCCGGTGAAGGTCTCTGGTCAGCGCTAGTCACACAGTTGTTGGCAACACTTCGTTAGAGATTAGTTTCTCGACTCACCCCTCAGGTCGAAATCCGTGCATCACTGCTTTGGTGGCGCAGTCGGCATCGGTTTCTTGCTGTCCAGATCGAGGTTCAACTCAAGCACGTTTACCCTGGGCTCGCCGAGAAAACCAAACTGTCGGCCCTCGGTATGCGCGGCGACCAGTTGTCGCACCGCCGCTTCGCTCAGGCCGCGTTCACGCGCGACGCGCGGGAGCTGGAACTCCGCCGCCGCCGGCGAGATGTGCGGGTCAAGTCCCGAGCCGGACGTGGTCACCAGATCGATCGGCACCGGCTTGCCGGGATTCTCTTTCTGTAACGTTTCGACATCCGTCTTTACTCGGTCGATCAACTTCTGACTTGTTGGTCCGAGATTCGATCCCGATGATGCTCCCGCATCGTAACCGGCCGCACCGGCGGCGCTGGGCCGCGAGTGAAAATTACCGGGGCCACCAAATGGCTGGCCGATGATGCGCGAGCCGATGACCGTCCCGTCGCCGCGCCGAATGAGCTGACCATTGGCCTTATCGGGAAAGATCACCTGGGCGATTCCGGTTACGGCGAGCGGGTAGATCAGGCCGAACAGAACGGTCGTTACTATGGTCATCAAGATTGCAGTTAGTAGGTTCTTCATAAGCTCTTCCTCCTGGTTGCTGGGAGCGCGGACGTCCCGTCCGCACAGCGTGCGTTAGCACGCGCAGGATCTGTTCGCGCCGGCGGCGCTCAATGCGGACGGGACGTCCGCGCTCCCGGCATTAGGCGCTCCATTCATGCCAATCCAATCGCGTGGATGATCACGTCAATGATCTTAATGCCGACAAAAGGCGCCACGAGGCCGCCGAAACCGTAAATGAACAGGTTGCGACGCAGTAACGAGGCAGCGCTCAGCGCGCGATACTTGACGCCTTTCAACGCCAGGGGAATCAGCGTGATGATGATCAGCGCGTTGAAGATCACCGCCGACAGAATCGCCGACTGAGGTGTCCGCAGGCCCATGATGTTCAGCGCTGAAAGGGGCCCGTTGGCGCCTCCGTTGGCGGCATAGAGCATCGCAAACATCGCCGGAATGATCGCGAAGTACTTCGCCACGTCGTTGGCGATCGAGAAGGTCGTCAGCGCGCCCCGCGTCATCAGGAGTTGCTTGCCAATTTCGACCACCTCAATCAACTTCGTCGGATTTGAATCCAGGTCGACCATGTTGCCTGCTTCTTTAGCCGCCTGGGTCCCGGTGTTCATCGCCACGCCGACATCGGCCTGGGCCAGTGCCGGTGCATCGTTGGTCCCGTCGCCGGTCATGGCGACGAGTTTGCCGCCGGCCTGCTCCTCTTTGATCAGACGCATCTTGTCTTCAGGAGTTGCCTGCGCTAAAAAGTCATCCACCCCTGCTTCGCGGGCGATCGTCGCCGCGGTCAGCGGATTGTCGCCGGTGATCATGATGGTTTTGATTCCCATCTGTCGCAGATGGGCGAACCGTTCGCGCATGCCGCCCTTTACGATGTCCTTCAGATAGATGACGCCGAGCGGCTTCTTGTCGTAAGAGACAGCCAGTGGCGTGCCGCCTTGTTTCGAAATTCGCTCGACGATCTCGGTCATCTCCGCGGACACGTCATGACCACTGGCGCCGACGTATTTCACGATTGCGTCGACGGCGCCCTTACGAATTTCGAATCCGTTGAGGTCGACGCCCGACATTCTGGTTTGCGCGGTGAAAGGGATGAAGGTGGCTTCATGCGCCGCGAACTCGCGACCACGCAATCCGTATTTCTCTTTTGCGAGTATGACGATCGAACGACCCTCTGGCGTTTCGTCGGCGAGTGACGAAAGTTGGGCCGCGTCGGCGAGGACTTGTTCCTTCACGCCCGACAGCGGGATGAATTCAGTTGCCTGGCGATTGCCCAGCGTGATCGTGCCGGTCTTGTCTAACAGCAGAGTATTGACATCACCCGCCGCCTCTACTGCGCGGCCGGACATTGCCAGGACGTTGTGCTGAATCAGACGGTCCATGCCCGCGATGCCAATCGCCGAGAGCAGGCCGCCGATGGTTGTGGGGATCAAACACACGAGCAGCGAGACCAGTACGAAGATGGTCTGCGGCGCGTTGGAGTAAATCGCGAATGGCTGGAGGGTTACCACTGCCAGCAGGAAGATAATCGTCAGGCCCGCGAGCAGGATATTCAGCGCAATTTCGTTCGGCGTCTTCTGTCTTTCCGCTCCTTCGACGAGCGCGATCATCCGGTCCAGGAAAGTCTCGCCGGGATTCGAAGTGATCCGGATCTTAATCTGATCAGACAGGACGCGCGTGCCGCCGGTCACCGCCGAGCGGTCGCCCCCGGCTTCGCGGATCACCGGCGCGGATTCGCCGGTGATCGCCGATTCGTCGACTGACGCGACGCCTTCTATGATCTCGCCATCGCCGGGGATGAACTCTCCGGCAACGACGAGCACGACGTCATCTTTTCTGAGAGCTATCGCATTCACGATCTCAAATGTGGCATTCAAGAGCCGCTTCGCCGTTGTTTCGGTCCTCGACTTACGCAGGTTGTCGGCCTGGGCTTTACCGCGGCCTTCAGCCATTGCCTCGGCAAAGTTGGCGAAGAGGACGGTGAACCAGAGCCACAAGGTGATCTGGAGTTCGAACTTCGAATTCGTCACGCCCGCCACCGGACGGAAAAGACCATAGATGAATTGCAGGGTGGTCAGGAGGCTGCCGACTTCGACAACGAACATCACCGGGTTCTTCATCATCGCCCGCGGATTTAGCTTGACGAATGAATCAGCAATCGCGCGTTTGACGATCAACCAATTCCAGACAGCTACTTTCTTAGTTTGTTTGATCATATTTGGAGTGCGGCGACTTGTCGCCGCTTTCTAATCTAACTGCGTGAATCTCAACTGGTGTGTCTAGACTTTAGACGGTTCCAAAGCGGCGACAAGTCGCCGCACTCCATATCAGAATGTCTTACCTGTATACATCAACAAATGCTCAACGATCGGTCCCAGGCTGAGCGCCGGGAAGAATGTCAATGCGCCGACGATTACGATCACGCTTACCAGCAGTACCGTGAACAGCGGCGTGGTGACCGGAAATGTTCCCAGCGACGGCGGCACGATTTTCTTGCGCGCCAGATTGCCCGCGATCGCCAGCATCGGAATGATCATCATGAAGCGCCCAATCAGTGTGGCCACGCCAATAGTCGTGTTGTACCAGTAGGTGTTTGCCGAGATGCCGGCAAAGGCCGAACCGTTATTGCCAGTACCCGAAGTAAACGTATAAAGAATTTCTGACAGCCCATGTGGTCCGCCATTGTTCAACTGCGACGTGCCGAACGATGGTGCTATCACTGAGATCGCCGCGAACAGCAGAATCGTCAACGGAAAAACCAGGGTCACCAGCATCGCCATCTTCACGTCGTAGGATTCAATCTTCTTGCCCAGGTATTCCGGCGTGCGTCCGACCATCAATCCGGCGATGAAGACCGAAAGCACGACGTAGATCAGAATCCCGTACATCCCGGCGCCTACGCCGCCAAAGATTGTTTCGCTCAGCATGATGTTCGCCAGCGGGACGAGGCCGCCGAGTGGCGTAAAGGAATCGTGCATCGCGTTCACTGCGCCGCACGATGCGTCCGTCGTTGCGGTGGCGAACAGCGTGCTGTTCGCGATCCCGAAACGAACTTCTTTTCCTTCCATGTTGCCGCCAGACTGCGTTGCGTTAGCTGTCTGATTGGTTCCGGCGAGTAGTGGATTGCCGCGCGCCTCGGCCCAGTAGGCAACCGAAGCGCCGACGAAAAACAGCACGGCCATCGCCGCAAAGACCGCCCAACCATGTTTCTGCGAACCGCTAAGGCGGCCGAGCGTGTAAGTCAGGCCGGCTGAAACAGCGAAGATGGCAAACATCTCCAGCAGATTTGAAAACGGCGTAGGGTTCTCGAACGGGTGCGCGCTATTGGCATTGAAGAAGCCGCCGCCGTTGGTGCCCCACATCTTGATCGCTTCCTGCGAAGCGACGGGCCCCTGCGCAATCGTCTGCTCGCTGACTGTCTGGTTTTCCTTCTCTGTAGTTCCATCGGGCTTGGTAATAACGTTGCTGGCCGAGTCCTTCTTATCAACTTCAATCGATTGTCTTTCGACGAGCTGCGCCGTGTCATAGGGTTTCAGATTCTGCACCACCCCTTGAGAGACAAGCAGCAACGCGCCGACTATGCAGAAGGGAAGCAGCACCCACAGCGAAGCGCGCACAAAATCTACCCAGAAGTTGCCGATGGTTTGCATCTCGCGTCGCGCGATGCCGCGAATGAACGCAATGGCGAGCGCGATGCCGACCGCTGCCGAACCGAAGTTGTGATACGCCAACCCGGCCATTTGAGTCAGGTAGCTCATCGTGGTCTCGGGAACGTAGCTTTGCCAGTTCGTGTTGGTGGTGAACGACGCGGCGGTATTAAAGGCCGAAGCGACAAACCCCGTGCTGCTGCTACCGGCGTCGACACCCGGCAAATGTTGCGGGTTCCAGGGCAGGTGACCCTGGACGCGCTGAATCAGATAGAGGACCAGCATCGAAACCGCGCTGAACAAGAGCATCGTGACGGCGTATTCCGTCCAGCGCATCTCGCGCTTTTCGTCGACGCCCGTTAGCTTGTAGATCAAGCGTTCGATCGGGCGCAGCACTGGATCGAGAAACGTCTTCTCGCGATTGAAAACGTGCGCCATGAACACGCCCAGGGGCTTCGTGACCGCGAGAATGATCAGGAAGAAAAAAAGTATTTGTAACCAACCGTTAAGGGTCATAGGTAGCCTTCAGGAGATAACAACCATCTCGGGTCAGAAGCCCGACCGTCAGGGAGGGCTCGATCCGGCGAGTAGCCCTCGCTAACGGTCGGGCTTCCGATACTTTCAGAACTTTTCCGGCCGCAGCAATGCGAACGTTAAATAAACGAGCAGCAGTAGCGAAACTGCCAGAATCACAATAGTTCCCAAACTCATTTCGTTTTCCTCACTGGGAAGTGGCACGGGCAAGATGCACGTGCCATAATCGGCGCCCTCGTCACTGCAACTTCTCACACCCGCGCACGTACGCGAGCGCGATCAGAAAGAAGAGAATTGTTACTCCGATGAAGATTAGGTCGAGCATTCTGGTTTACCTCAGTTGAAGTTATTGCCAAACTCCAGCAGGAAATAGTGATTACCCCGCGACGCGTTCTGGTTTCCGATCGAGTAGCCGGCGTAACCCCTGTCCAAAACATCTGTTGTCGGAACATTGAAAATCGTCTGTTGTGCCTGACCTTTAATAGCCAGAGCGGCCATCACAAGGACGAATAATGCCATCCCAACTGCGGCCCCCAGGATGAGTTCGAGGTTGTCCCGGCGGAAGACTATTTGCTTACTTCTACCCACGATCAAGTTCATCGTTTCTCCTTCACCAACGAATCGTAGGTTGAGGTGCATAAGGACGGAGTAAAGGCTTCATAAAGAATTCGTAAAGGAAGGTCACTGAACTTCAGTTTGGCGTGGTGATGAAGGGAGGCAAACAGGCAAGCAATCGACGAGCTGGAAGGAACCTCTGAACTAGTTGGTGAAGGGTTTGGATTGAGCCCGCGAAGCGCGGCGATAGTATAAAGCCTGGGGTGGAGCGGAGCGGAACCCCAGGATCGTTCGAGTACAAAAGGAAGGGCCTGCGAAGTGGCGACAGCCATTCATCATCAGCAAATTATGGCGTTTGCGCTATCGCACGCTTCGCGCGCTCGGTTTCTTATCGGCGTCACCCTGGGGTTCCGCTTCGCTCCACCCCAGGCTTTATGCTTCCACCCGCTGCGCGGGTTTTGGAAAGCCAAACCCGCATTAACTTGATCAGAGCTTCCTAAAGTTTGTCGGATATTGTCATTCACCCGGATTGAATCGATAGCCAATCCAGGGTTCGGTCAGAATGTAATGCGGCTTTGAAGGAGTTGGTTCGATCTTCTTGCGCAGTTGTCCGATGAACACGCGCAGATACTCGGTCTGCTCTGTGTAGTCGCCCCCCCAGACCGCGCCCAACAGCGCGCGGTGCGTGAGAACCTTCCCGGGGTGCTTCGCGAGATAAACCATCAGGTCGTATTCCTTGGGCGTTAGGTGAATCTCTGTCTCTTTCAGAGTCACCGTGTGTCCTTCGAGGTCGATGCGAAAGTCGCCAATCTCAACGCTGCCGGCGGCTTCTGCGCCCGCGGCCGGGGCTCTGCGGAGGGTGGCGCGAATGCGTGCCAGCAACTCGTCCATACCAAAAGGCTTGGTAACGTAATCGTCAGCGCCGGCATCGAGGGCCGCGACTTTTGCGGGCTCGTCACCTTTCACCGAGAGCACGATGATCGGCACGTTTGAATTCGCGCGCACGCGCCGGCAAAGCTCAAGCCCGCCCATGTTGGGCATCGAAAGGTCCGTGATTACAAGATCCGGCGACCAATCCCTAAGCAGGTCAAGCGCGGCTTCGCCATCCGCCGTAGTGCGCACATCGTAGCGGTGCATCGTCAGACCGCGACGCAGCACGCGCGTGATCTGCGGCTCGTCATCTACGACCAGAATCTTTTTGTTTTCGCTCATTGATCCGCGTCTGCTTCGCTGTCCGCTCGCGTGTCTTCGTCTCCAATCGGAAGAGTAAATACCACGCACGCGCCGTGGCCGTCGCCGGCGCTCTCGATCCAAATGCGACCCTCGTGTGCCTCAGTAATGCCACGGGCTATGGCTAGTCCCATGCCGGTTCCGGAGGGCTGATTCGTATTACCGGCTTGCATGGCGCGAAAGAATTTGTCGAAGACGCGCTCGCGCAAGTCTACTGGAATTCCGGGCCCTTCGTCTTCCACGCTGACGTTCACAGTGCCGTTGTCTCCAGTCGTAGCGGTTACGCGAATGGCGCTGCCCCGAGGTGAGTACTTCGCGGCGTTCTCAAGCAGCGTGTACAACACCTCGGCTACCGCGCGTTCGTCAACTCGTACGGAAGGTAACTCGTCGTCAAGCACAATCTCGACCTTATGTTCGCGGGTTCGCGGGGCGGCGCGCGTCAAAGCCGCCGTGACGATCTCCTCAACCGAGCCCCAGTGTTTACGCAACTGCATCTCGCCTGCCTTGAGCTGCGCCAGTTCCATTAAGTCTTCGATGAAGTGATTGAGGCGATCAGCTTCTTCGTTGATTACGACCAGCATTTCCTTGCGGGCATCCGGCTCCAGCCGGATGGGCTCTTCGCTGTCGACCTTCGTTTCGAATTCTTCGAGCAGGGTTGTGACGGAAGCCTTGATCGACGTCAGCGGTGTGCGCAAGTCGTGAGTCACTGCATCGAGCAAAGCTGACTTGAGTTGTTCACTCTGCTTCAGGGCTTTAGCCTCGCTGGCCCGCTCAAAAGTCTCTTGCAGCTCGCGGTAAACTCGTTCGATCTCTGCCCGAGCAATCTCAGCTTCTCCGGCGCGTCGCTCTGCGCGAGCGGAAAGGCGGCCGGCGGTCAACGCCGTGATGATGAAAGCAATAAAAGCGATCCAGTTATCGGGATCGCTGATTCTCAATGTGCCGAACGGCGGCAGAAAAAAGAAATTGAAGGAGATCACACCGAGCAGCGAAGTGAATACTGCCGGGCGCGAGCCCCATGCAGTGGCCACGAAAAGAACTACCAGGAGGAAAACAAGGGCCGCGGTCGTCGGATTGACGCGCGCGCCGAACAGCTTTAATAAACCGGTGGCGGCGGCGATGCCGAACAGCCCCGCGCCATAACCGACCAGGCTTCTGCCGAAGAGCTTAGGCGCCACTGGCGGCCTCGTCCTTAAGTATTCCATCGTCTTTGGAAGTATAGGACGAATCGGTCCGATATGACCTATGGCTTTTCCTATGGTTTTCGTCGTCGTGCCGTCGACCGCGCCCGGTAAAGCCGTTCGGTGAAGCCGCCTTCCTGAAGAGAAGCTTTTTCAAGCTGACGGAGTTGTTGATCCAGCAGGTAATTGGTTTGGTGAATCAGGCAGACAATAGTGTTCGCGGCCACCTCGGGTGGGGAAGTTTCAATATAGGGCCGATAGGTCGAATAGGACCTATTTGTTTCATAGGCCAGCCGGCGCACAATTTGAGCCGTAGGGTGGTCCTTTCCCCATAATGGCAAACCACGTTGCCGCAGAAAATCCTCGTAATCCAGGAGTAACTCTTCGAGGCTGGCGCGGGCTACACCGACTACCTTTAACTCGAATTTCCTGGATGTTCCTGAAGCCTGGCTACCTTCCGCGATGTTCTGTCGTCCGCTGCGCACAGCTTGAACCATCTGGTCGTGGGTACGAGAACGTCGATCAATAAAACGATCGCAAAACTTCACCGTGGAATCATAGACCAGTTCGGCTTGCTGAAAGGATTTCAGTTCGCGGTAGCCGCCATGCGGTGAAATGAGTCTCTCCATAGAGATATAGGACCAATATGTCCCATGGACCTACAGCTCACCAGGGCGCCGCGAATGATAACTCAAAACAGCCGAATGTCGCTCGGCAACGATCTTGCTAAGAATCTCCAGCCCGTCGAAGTCAGATTCATACCGCCTTATCGATACTTGACGAAAAAGTAAAGAATGCTATAATCGTTGGCGAATCTTAAGGAAAGCCTAAGCAAAGTGAAGATATCAGCTCAAGAAGAGTATGGTCTGCGGTGCCTGGTCCAGTTGGCGCGCGCGGAAGGCGACAGCGAGTCGTTGACGCTGGCGCAGATTGCTGAGCGGGAAGGTTTGTCGGTTGCCAATGCCGGCAAGCTGATGTGGATTTTGAGCAAAGCCGGGTTGGTCAGTGCTCAGCGCGGAACCAAGGGCGGATACTCGCTGGCTCGCCCCGCGTCAGATATTCGTTTGAATGAAGTGATTCGGATTCTCGACGAAGACACTGTGGACGGCTTCTGCAAAACGCACGCGGGTGTGTTGGATGCTTGTATTCACACGAGCGATTGCGGCGTCCGGGCGGTAATCGTCGGACTGCATGAAGTTGTGCAAAACGCTTTGTCAGAGATCACACTGGCGCAACTGGTGGGAACCGAAGAGAACGTTGATGCTCGCTTGCATCAAATCGTGAAACGGCAAAGCCATCTCAGGCCAATGAGCTCGGCAAACTGAGCAGGAAGATAAAGAGGGACGATGAGTACTGCCGAAATACTTGCGAACCGGGAATACAAATACGGCTGGGTTACTGACATCGAGTCTGAGACCATCCCCCGTGGATTGAGCGAAGATACAGTCCGTTTGATCTCGGCGAAAAAGGAAGAGCCGGAGTGGATGTTGGACTTTCGTCTGAAGGCCTACCGTCATTGGCTGACGATGGAAGAGCCGCGCAAGTGGCCGAATATCAGCTTTCCCGAAGTCGACTATCAGGACATGATTTACTACAGCGCTCCCAAGCAAAAGGTGAGTGTGGCGAGCCTGGACGAAGTTGATCCGGAGTTGCTGAAAACTTTCGAGAAGCTGGGCATTCCCCTGTCTGAGCAAAAGCAGTTGGCTAACGTTGCCGTTGATGCAGTGTTTGATTCCGTCTCAGTCGCGACCACGTACAAAGAGAAGCTGAAGAAGCATGGAGTCATTTTCTGTTCCTTCAGTGAGGCGGTGCGGGAGCATCCTGAGATCGTGCGCAAGTATCTCGGCTCGGTCGTGCCGACGAATGACAATTTTTACGCCGCGCTAAATAGCGCAGTCTTTTCGGATGGGAGTTTTTGCTTCATTCCCAAAGGCGTGCGCTGTCCGATGGAACTGTCGACCTACTTTCGCATCAACAATTCAGAGTCGGGGCAATTTGAACGGACACTCATCGTTGCCGAAGAAGGCGCCTACGTCTCTTATCTTGAAGGTTGCACCGCGCCAAAGTTCGATCGCAATCAATTGCACGCGGCGGTGGTCGAGTTGATCGCGCTCGACGATGCAGAGATTAAGTACTCGACCGTGCAGAACTGGTACGCTGGTGACGAAAATGGAGTTGGCGGCATTTATAACTTCGTGACCAAGCGCGGCAAGTGTGCCGGCCGCAATTCGAAGATTTCGTGGACGCAGGTGGAAACCGGGTCCGCAATTACCTGGAAGTATCCGTCGTGCATTTTGCAGGGCGACAACTCAATTGGTGAATTCTACTCGGTCGCCTTGACGAACCACGCCCAACAGGCCGACACGGGCACCAAGATGATTCACCTCGGCAAGAACACGCGCTCGACCATCATTTCGAAGGGCATCGCCGCCGGCCACGCGAACAACAGTTATCGCGGGCTGGTAAAAATCATGCCGAAAGCCGAGAACGCCCGCAACTATACGCAGTGTGATTCGATGCTGATCGGTTCGAATTGCGGCGCGAACACATTTCCGTACATCGAAGTGATGAACAATAGCTCGCGAGTTGAGCACGAAGCGTCCACGTCGAAGATCAGTGAAGAGCAATTGTTCTATCTGATGCAGCGCGGCATTTCACAGGAAGACGCCGTCTCGCTGATCATTAATGGTTTTTGTAAGGACGTGTTCCTGCACCTCCCCATGGAGTTTGCGGTTGAAGCGACACGCCTGCTGGGTATGAAACTCGAAGGCGCGGTGGCGTAGCAGTCTGGGTTTGGTTGTCGGGGGCCAGGAACCGGCCGTTCGTTTGGCAGGCTGATTCCTGACCCCCGATCCCTGTCGCAAGTCTGAGATCTGAGATTTCAGATTTGAAATTTGAGATTTGAAATTCGAAAGAGGAACAAATAAGTGTTAGAGATTCGCGATCTTCATGCATCGGTTGATGGCAATGAAATTCTAAAAGGCATCAACCTCAAAGTTAACAAGGGCGAAGTACATGCCATCATGGGCCCGAATGGTTCGGGCAAATCCACGCTGGCGAAAGTGCTGGCGGGGCATCCTTCATATGAAGTGACCGGCGGTGAAGTGATTTTCGACGGCAAGAACCTGCTGGAAATGTCACCCGACGAGCGCGCTCGCGAAGGCGTCTTTATGGCGTTTCAGTATCCCGTGGAAATCCCCGGGGTTTCGAATGCCCAGTTTCTTCGCCTGGCTTACAACGAAAAGCAGAAACATTTGGGTGCTGAGGAGCTCGATCCTTTGGAGTTCAAAGACCTGCTTACGGAAAAGGCCAAATTGGTCGAAATGGAAGCGAGCTTCATGTCCCGCTCAGTCAACGAGGGCTTCTCCGGCGGCGAGAAGAAGCGCAACGAGATTCTGCAGATGGCCGTGCTCGATCCCAAGCTCTCAGTTCTTGACGAGACTGACTCGGGCCTGGACATCGATGCTTTGAGGATTGTGGCCGAAGGCGTCAACAAACTCCACGATCCAAACAAGGCCGTGATTCTGGTCACGCACTATCAAAGGCTGCTCAACTACATCACTCCTGATTTCGTCCATGTTCTTTCCGCCGGCCGGATCGTCAAAGAAGGTGGTAAGGAGTTGGCGCTCGAGTTGGAAGAGAAAGGTTACGACTGGTTGAAGAGCGCAAACGGAAAGAACGCCACCGTTGCTCCGCAGGCTGGTTAATAGTGAGTTAATGATGGCACCGGAATTAGTCAAAGAAACAAACTCGTATGAAACTGCGTTTCGTCAGGCGCAGGGACGCAGCACGGACGAGCCGGCCTGGCTGCAAAGTCTGCGCGAAACCTCTTTCGATCAGTTCGAGCGGGCAGGCTTTCCCAATATCAAAGAGGAAGAGTGGAAATACACCAACGTCACCCCGATTGCCAAAGGAAACTTCGCGCCCGTGCTGGTCCGCAATGGAACTGCGTTGGCCAAAGATGATGGGTTAGCCTCTTTCATCTATGAAGAATCCCGGCAGAGCAGACTGGTGTTTGTGAATGGAATGCTGCAGCAGGAACTGTCGTCATTGGCAGCGTTGTCCGACGACGTCGTGGCGATGGATTTGCGCGCGGCGTTGGCCAGCAGTCAGTACGAAGCAATCGTGCGCCAGCATTTGGAGCATCACGCGGAGAAGAACGGATTTGCAGCACTAAACACAGCCTTGTTTACGAGCGGCCTGTTCCTGAAGATTCCGCGCGGGATCAGCATCGATGCACCGATCCAGCTGTTATTTATTGGCGAAGGCCTTGATGAGATTGCGCCACCGGCCGCTTTTCCGCGCGTTCTGATCGTGGCTGAAGAAAATAGCGCGGCCACGATCATCGAGAGCTATGTGAGCCCGAAAGATCGGAGTGTTTATCTGACTAACGCCATCGTAGACTTGTCTCTCGAGGATGGCGCGCGGCTGCAACACTGCAAGATCCAGCGCGAAAGCATGGGCGCTTTTCATGTCGCGACGACCAGGGCTGAGCTGGGCGCAAACTCGAGCTACCACACAACGACGATCAACTTTGGCGCGGCCATTTCGCGACATGATATCGACGTGCAGATGGATCACGAGGGAGCTGAGTGCGCTGTTGACGGTCTTTACATGGTTGATGGCAGCCAGCATACCGACACGCACTCGGTGATTGATCACCGGCAGCCGCATTGCACCAGTCATCAACTTTACAAGGGAATCCTGGACGGCAAATCGCGCGCAGTCTTTAACGGTAAAGTATTTGTGCGTCACGGTGCTCAACAAACGGACGCGCACCAGACTAACAAGAACCTGCTGCTGTCGACCGACGCGCGCGTCGATACCAAGCCGCAGCTCGAAATCTTTGCTGATGATGTGAAGTGCACTCACGGTGCAGCCGTGGGACAAATTGATGAAGAAGAGCGGTTCTATTTAGAGAGCCGTGGCATCAACCCAACCCTGGCGCGGAACATGCTGACGTATGGCTTCGCCGAGGAAGTTATTGAAAAGATCGGGGTCGAATCGATCAGGCGGGAACTGGATGAGGCAGTTCTCAATCGGCTTCAGATTTTATTGCAAGCCTAG
The DNA here is from genome assembly GCA_003168335.1 of Blastocatellia bacterium. Lineage (GTDB taxonomy): Bacteria > Acidobacteriota > Blastocatellia > Pyrinomonadales > Pyrinomonadaceae > UBA11740. The sequence continues at coordinate 125,954 of PMSM01000011.1, forward strand.
AGGGGGTTGTTATGAAAAGAGCGAGCTCCATCTTCATTGGCGCGGTAATATCGCTGTCGTGCCTAAACACTTCATCGTCGGCGTCTGCACAACAACCTGTCAGTCAGGATTCACACGTGACGCTCTACTCGACAATTAAGCACCCGGGCGAAGAACGTAGATTTAGCATCACTTTCAACATCGCTCCGGACCAATTGTTGAGGGGCGACGGGGACTTGCGATATGGCGCGATGTATGCGGGCGACGATCTCGATTGGTTCCAGAGTTCGTTTGCTAGGGGAAACCGCAGCGTGATCAAGGATCTCGGCGAGCATGACTGGTCAACGTGGTTTGAGGTTTCCGTGGTTGAGCCGCTGGCCAAACTAAAACCGGGCGAGCAAAGGCAAATCACGGTCGACACGTCGGGCGCCGATGGTGCCGATGGCGCACCCGGAGCTCCTGGGGCCACAGCTAAGCAGGGAGCCGATGCCGACGGTGTGGTGCGACCTCAACCGATCTCTGTAACAGAGGTGGCCCGTCCGGTTCCTGTTACACCTTCGCGGTCAAAGCGCGATGGCAAACCAAAAATCGATCCATTATTTGTTAAGGCAGTGATCGGGCACGTCTACGTCATTCACGTAGTTGACGACTCGCGCGACTTCTATGCTTTGTTTCGCGTGGACGCGCTTGAAAGAGGGGACTATTGCACGGTTTCCTGGAAGCTGATTTCAGATCCTCAGAAGCCGGCCGGGCCAACAGCCTCGAGATGAAGAGATGGCAACGTTAGAGCAATTGATTCCCATCAAGCCCAGGCCCAGCGAAGACTGGGACGTGGAGCGAATTCGCAAAGACTTTCCCGTGTTGCGCCAGACGGTGAATGGAAAGCCTTTGGTCTATCTTGATAACGCCGCTTCCTCGCAGGTGCCCACGATGGTGATCGAGCGTGGCGCCCAGTACATCGAGCAGGAACATTCAAACATCCATCGTGGCGTCCATTACCTCAGCATGAAAGCCACGACGTCCTACGAAGGCGCGCGGGAAAAGGTAAAGCGGTTCATTAATGCGCGCGAGTCGAAGGAGTGCATCTTTGTGCGCGGCGCTACCGAAGGCATCAATCTCGTCATGTACGGTTATGGCCGTAAATTCATCGGCGCGGGAGATGAGATCATCATCTCAGCGATGGAGCATCACGCGAACATTGTCCCCTGGCAGATGCTCTGTGAAGAGAAGAACGCAAAACTTCGCGTCATTCCAATGAACGACGCCGGCGAACTCTTAATGGACGAGTATGACTCGCTCTTGAATGAGAGAACGAAGTTGGTGGCTGTCGCGCACGTCTCGAACGCGCTGGGCACGATCAATCCGGTCAAAGAGATTATTGAGCGCGCACATAAGTACGGCGTGCCGGTCCTAATCGATGGCGCGCAATGGGCGCCGCACATGCGGATTGACGTTCAGGATCTCGACTGCGACTTTTACGCGTTCTCGGGTCACAAGATGTTTGCCCCGACGGGCAGCGGAGTGGTCTATGGCAAAGCGGCACTGCTCGAAAAGATGAATCCTTTCATGGGTGGCGGCGACATGATTAAGAGCGTCACTTTCGAGAAAACGATTTACGCCGATCTGCCGAATAAGTTTGAAGCCGGCACGCCGGCGATTGCGTCACAAATCGGGCTGGGCGCCGCTATTGATTACCTGACCATTATCGGCCGCGAAAAGGCAGCCGCCTACGAACACGAGTTGCTCCATTACGCCACTGAGCGCATCTCGGCGATCGAAGGCGTGCGCATCATCGGCACCGCGCGCGAGAAGCTGAGTGTACTTTCTTTCGTGATTGATGATATTCACCCTCACGACATCGGCACGATTCTGGATCAGGAAGGCATCGCCATACGCGCCGGACATCACTGTGCCCAGCCGGTGATGAAACGATTCAACGTTCCGGCCACCGCGCGCGCCTCGTTTGCTTTTTATAACACCAGGGAAGAAGTTGACGTCTTAGCGCGAACCGTGGAGCGGGTTATCGAAATCTTTGGTTGATTGCCGATTTCCCATTGCCAATTGCCGATTTAGTGTCGACAAGGATCAAATTGGCAATCGGAAATTGGAAATTGGAAATGGAACATGTCAGAACTAAGCGAGCTTTACCAGGCAGTCATCCTCGATCACAACAAGAAGCCTCGCAATTTCCATAAGCTGGAAACCGCGAATCACACTGCCGAAGGCTTCAATCCGCTGTGCGGAGATCAGTTGACTCTCTACCTACAGCTTGAAGATGACGCCGTCAAAGATATCAGTTTCGTGGGCACCGGCTGCGCCATCTGGAAAGCTTCAGCCAGCATGATGACCCAGGCGGTGAAGGGAAAGAGCAAGCAGGAAGCCGAGACGCTATTCAACGAATTTCATCGCATGGTGACCGGACAGCTCGACGAAGAGAAAGAGCCGAATCAACTTGGCCGCCTGACCATTTTTGCCGGCGTGCGCGAGTTTCCCGTGCGGGTCAAGTGCGCCACGCTTTCCTGGCATACAATGCACGCCGCGCTGAACGAACAGGAAAAAGTGTCGACTGAATAAGCGAGAACCTCGGGACTTTGGGCCCAATAGAATAGAAAGGACTGAGCAAGATTGGGATCTTGCTCTGTCCTTTTTTCTCTCAGAGGCAACACGGCCCGCCCACGCGATTCGCGGGAAGCCAGCGCTAACCCCGCGGCCTTAAATGAATTCCCCCTACCTTCTTATTGCGCGGAGCGAATCGTTCCAAAGAAAATGCGCAAAGTGTCATCGCCGCCAGTCACGGTGGGCAATATCTGCATACCGTTGAAAGGCTCGGCATAGTTCTCACGCACCTTCTGGTTCTGATTAGGCTCCAGGTTTCCGCACGCCGGGCCGTACTGCGGATTGTTCTGCTTAGTTCCAGCCCACACGTCATTGAACCTCACGGCGTCGTTACCGGCCGTGCGATCAACATAACTGCATCCCGCGAAACTCTCCAGGTCGCCGTTCTTCGCCGTGTGGAACCCAAACTGGTAATGCTTCAAACGGTCATTGGCGTCGTCGTAGATGAATTTGACATCGACGTCGACGAACTCACGATAGTTCGCAACGCCATGGCCCCATAACTGGAACCCGATGTAGTCCACATATCCATCCTGGGCCTCATGACCGTTGGTCTTCAGCAGCGGCGTACCCAGGGCCGCCAGTTCATCCCGCACCCGGTCGGGCACGGCGATCTTGGCCACATTGTGGTTGAGCATGATCCCGGGCACGTTCTTCTGTGGATCCGTGAGCTCGCCCGTGCCAGGCAAAGTCCACGCCTTCATCTGCTCGTTGTTCGCAATGAAACTTGTCTGAAGCTGTGATGGGCTGATGATGACGCGGGCCGGGCCGTTCAACTGAATGTAGAACACTCCGCTGATCTGAGGATCAGCAGTGACGATGTAAGTATTCGCCGTGTCCGCGTCGTGAATAGCGGTGCCGACCTGGTCTGCTCTAAAGCCGTAAATCCTGAACAGGGTGCCGCGTGATGTCGTCTTGTTGCTGCCCCCCAATGGGTCATACGGCCAGAGCGCGGTATTGAAGCCGCCCGACAGGCCGTTGGCGGTTCTGATCCCGGCGTCCGAAGAGGTGAGCACGCTATTGCCATGGAAGTAAGTAATCTCCCGGAAATCAACCATGAAGCTGGCTTCCGTCGGCGGATCGCAGGCGTCGCCGATGCCATCATGGTCGGTGTCACGCTGATCCGGATTGTAGGTGGTAGGACAGTTGTCGATGCTATCCGGGACACCGTCATGGTCGTTGTCCGTGTCGTTGACTGTAATGCTGGCTGTCACGACATTGGAGTAATCCGTACCATCGAAGGCCCGGTAGGTAAAGCTGTCCGTGCCGACGAAGTTAAGATTCGGCGTATAGCTGAACGAGCCGTTGCTGTTGAGCACCAGAACACCGTGTTGGACATTCAAGCCGAGCTGCGCAGAGAGCGGTCCGCCATCAATATCGGTGTCATTGCCAAGCACACCCGGTGCGGGAACGGTCAGTGCCGTATTCAAATTGGTGCTATAGCTGTCGTTGCTGGCTACCGGCGGATCGTTGACCGGATTGACCGTAACGGAGACGTTGCCGGTTGCTTGCCCACCATTCCCATCTGACACGACATAGCTGAAAGAGTCCGTGCCGTTGAAGTTGGCCGCCGGGGAATAAAACGCTTTGCCGCTAACGATTGACACCGAACCATGGCCAGCAGTTCCAACGCTGAAAAGTGTTAGTGTGTCGCCGTCAACGTCAGTATCGTTGGCAACGACGTCGATGGTTACGGAAGTGTCCTCGTTAGTGAAGGCCGTGTCAGCGACCGCGACTGGATTGTCGTTGACTGAAGTTACCGTTACCGTCACGTTCCCGTTGGCTTGTCCTCCATGACCATCCGACACCACATATGTGAAGGTGTCGGTGCCGTGAAAGTTCGCCGCGGGCGAGTAGAACGCCTTGCCGCTAGCGATTGACACCGATCCATGACTGGCACTTCCGACGCTGGCCAGAGTTAGCGAGTCATTATCGACGTCGGTGTCGTTGGCAACCACATCGATGGCTACGGATGTGTCTTCATTGGTTGTAGCCGAATCAGCGACCGCGACCGGATTGTCGTTAACCGGGTTGATGGTCACGCTGACACTTGCCGTGGCGGTGCCGCCATGTCCGTCACTGATCGTGTAGGTGAATGAATCGGTGCCGTTGAAGTTTGCGGCCGGCGAGTAAGTGACGTTGCTGCCGTTGTTCGTTACCGAACCGTGCCCGCCTTGCGTGACACCACTTACGGTCAGCGAGTCACCATCGACGTCCGAATCGTTACTCAGAACGTTGACGTTGACTGCTGTATCTTCGTCAGTTGTTGCTGAATCATTGACAGCAACCGGGGCATCGTTGACGGCGTTGATGGTCACGCTGACACTTGCCGTGGCGGTGCCTCCATGTCCGTCACTGATCGTGTAGGTGAAAGAATCGGTGCCGTTGAAGTTTGCGGCCGGAGAGTAAGTGACGTTGCTGCCGTTATTGGTGACCGAACCGTGCGTACCTTGCGTGACAGCACTTACGGTTAGCGAGTCACCATCGACGTCCGAATCATTGCTCAGAACGTTGACGTTGACTGTGGTGTCTTCGTCAGTTGTTGCCGAATCATTAACAGCTACCGGTGCGTCGTTGACGGCGTTGATGGTCACGCTGACACTTGCTGTCGCCGTACCGCCATGTCCGTCACTGATTGTATAAGTGAACGAGTCCGTGCCATTGAAGTTCGGTGCCGGTGAATAACTGACATTACTGCCGTTATTCACAACCGATCCATGGCTACCCTGAGTAACCGCACTGATGGTCAGAGAATCGTTCTCGACATCCGAATCGTTACTCAAAACGTTGACGGTGACGGGTGTATCTTCGTCAGTCGTCGCTGAGTCGTCCGCCGCAGTTGGATTGTCGTTTACCGCCGCAACACTGACGTTGACGGTCGCCGCAGCGCACTTCGAGTCTGGCGAGCCATTCGTTGTGCCGTCATCGCACACTGTGTAACTGAAGGACGCCGCGCCGTTGAAGTTTGATGCCGGCGTGTAGGTGACTGTGCCGCTATTCAACACCACCGTGCCGTGGGTGTTCGCATCGCCCGTGACGGACGTGACGGTAAGCGATTGGCCCGACTCGTTGGCCGGACCGGTACTGTCATTCGCGGTTAGATCGCTCGAAGAGAAACTGAGCGGAGTGTCTTCCTGCGTTGTCTTGCTGTCGTCGGAAGCGCTCGGCGAGTCGTTTACTTCAGTTACCGAAATCGTAACCGTGGATGTGTTTGAATTAGTCGCTCCATCGGCGGCCCTGAAGGTAAAACTGTCTGAGCCATTGAAATCGGCGCCCGGCGTGTAAGTGACAGTTGCCGAGCAGGAGCCATTAGAGCAGGAAGCAGCGCTCACCGATCCAAGCGAGCCGGAAGCGGGCCCGTTGACGATCGAGAACGAAAGCGTATTGTTGTTCGACTGGAGCGCCTGCAACGTTACCGTGACCGCTGTGTCTTCAGCCGTATTCGCAGATTGATTGGCACTGCCTGGAGGATTCGTTCCGTTGGTGCCGGCCTCGATACAAGCCTGGACCGCCGGCGGCAGATTCGAATAGAAATCATAGCCGGTGAGCTGTTCGATGTTATCAACGGTTGTTAAGTAGGTCTGCCACGGATTACTCCTTATCCCCTGAGTATTCGGCATCAGCACGGCAATCGTCTTTGACGAGCACGTGACGCGCGACACATCATCACCATCGGCCTTGGGCAACACCAGCGCAACCTTCCATGTGTATGCTGGAACGGTTACGTGCCCGTTTGCCACAGTGGTCGTGGTTCCGCCGTTCGAGCCGGTGCCCCCTATACCCAGCGGACCGGAAACGATATAGATCTCGTTAGTAGTGCCCGCCATCGTGCGCAGGTCGCCCTCAAGAGCTGCCCACGGCCCCTGGTTATTATCAGGCGCTTGGGCAACCATATTCGACATCAGATAGGTCTCCTGGTTAATCGGCACGCGAAACTGGTTATCACGATCGGCATTCGGCGTCATATGGCCGCGGTCGAAGCCGGTGAGGGAGAAATCAAATGCCTGTACGCGATACCAGTCGGATGGCACCGCAGGATCGGGACGGAAAGTGTCGACTCGTGCCAGGGTGCCGAACCATTCAGACGTGAGGTGCCAACTTACCCAATTCGGTCTCCCCATGTCGCGATTGTAAGAAAGCGCGTAGGTGGGTTTCTCCATCAGGTAGTTGTTTGGTTGACTCGTGCTGGCCGCCGCACAACCAAGCGGCACTCCACAACCGGGATCGCCCATCGTCAGATGAACGCTGGGCGGATAAGGAGCAGCTTGTCCCGCCCCCACTACTGTAAAGGACCACGTGTAGTCTGCCTTGAGCGTGTCAGTACCCGGGGCAGCGTCGTCGGTATCCTGATCATGCACAGCGCTTGCGAAGATCGTGACGGTGCACTGTTCAGAAAACTGGAAGTTCGTGTTTGGCGTGATGACGTACGTTTTGAAATCGCTGGTGGTTGCGACGGTCGCATCGTTATGCAAACCAGTCGCGGCGCAATTGATGTTGTACCATGAGCCAACCACATCGACAGCTTCAGTGAAATTGACGGTGATACTGGCATCATGAGGCGCAGTCGTAGAATTCGCGCGCGGATCGACGTTGAGCACGTAAGGCCCAATCTCTTGAATCGGAGTCGTACGACGCGGATTCGGCGTGCCCGCCTGGAAATCCGATCCGTTCACATTTGTATCGGTGATGCCGGCGTTCTTTCTGAAAGTGGCCGTGGTGTTGCTTGGCGCCGGCGCGTTCGTCGAACCTTCATGACAGTCCGCAGTGCCGTAACCCACCAGATCAACTACCGTCGGATCTCCGAACGGGCAGTTGGCTAATGCGTCTCCGCCGCTCGACAGTGCGATTTTGCCAGTGGTCGCGCTGATGTTTATCGAGCCGACAACGTTCGGGGTCGGTAGCGCCGCTCCTGTTGCGCCGCCGCTGGCAAGTTGTATTAGGTAGTATTGTCCCGGGTGAATAACGCCGCCGAGAGGTTGGGCTTGCCAGGTGGTTCCAGTCGCCGAATCGTACTGAATAGTCCAGCCACCTGTGTCAACGTCGTCGCTGGTCGGGTTGTACAATTCGACGTAATCGTTGTGATAAGTCGCGCCACTGTTTCCGCCGCCGCCGTAGATCTGACTGATCGTAATGTGATCAGCAACAGTCGGAAGAACCGTCAACTCGATGTTCGTGTTGGCAGTGTGTGACTCAGCGTCTGAAATCGTCACCGGCAACGTCTTGACGCCCTTGGTTTGATTTACCGGAATCGAAGCATGGAACGTGAAAACGTTATTCACTCCGCCTGCGAAGGATTGATTCGCCAAGCCGCCAATGGAAGTGAGATCGGCCGATACCGCGATACCTGTACTGTTCGGATTCTGAGCCGGAGCCACGTACACACTCAACGTCGTCGCGTCTCCTGGTAAAACGGAACTCGGATTCGCGGAGCCATAACCTGACAACGCAGTGCAATCGTGAACCGGCGACGAAGTGTTGCGCGGAGTTGGCTCGCCCGAAACAAAATCATTAGCGTTGTCGTTCGTATCGAAGCATCCCTCGTTGCGCCTCTGGGCCGCGCTTAAGTTATCGAGTATGGGCGCCGTTGCTGATCCTTCGAAACAATCTGTTACGCCATAGCCGACGAAATCGACGATTCCGGCCGCGCCGGGATCACTTTCAGGACAAGCTGACGTTAACAACGTTGCGTTGTTTAGCAGCGCGACCTTCGACGAGTCGTGTGGCATCAAGATTGAGCCAGTCGCGTCAGGCGTAGGTAAGTTGTCAGTGCCACCGGCGCCCTGAGATTCCTGAATCAGGAAGTACTGGCCCGGCTGAAGTGTGAAGTTAGGCAGCGGCGTCGAGACCCACGAGCCACTTACGAATACTTGAACCGACCAACCGTTCAAAATAACCGGCGCGTTGCTGTGATTAATGAGTTCGATAAAGTCGTTCTTCAGCGTAGCGTCCGTGTTACCACCGCCGCCGTAAACCTGGCTGATAACTACATCGTTAGCAGGTACGGGTGCTTTGACCAGTAGGTTGATCGAGCCGCTTCCTGAACGCGGCTGGGCATCGGTAATCGTGAAGGGAATGGACTTCGCTCCCGGAGTTGTGGCGTTCGAAACGGTGGCGTTGAATGTGAATGTGTTGCCGCTCCCTGAGAACGATTGCGAAGCTGAGCCACCAATGGACGAGAGATCCGCCACGACTGCCAGGCCTGTGCTGTTTGGATTGGTTCCCGGAGTAACGTTGACAGTCAAAAGTGTGGAGGCTCCCGGCAGGACAGAGTTTGGATTGGCCGTGCCGGTCCCGGTCGGGTTCGTGGGTGCGCCAGTAACCGTCAGCGAGATGTTGCCGGTCGATGACCGTACCTGAGCGTCGCTGACCGTGAAAGGTAGCGACTTCGCGCCACTGGTCGTGGCGTTACTTACCGTTGAGTTGAACGAGAAAATATTGTCGCCGGCCGCGGCATCGCCATTAAGACCATCATCAAGAAAAGCTTGATTGTTTAAGCCTCCGATTGCGGTAAGGTTAGCGGTCACTGCGATGCCGGTGCTTGATGGGTTCGTTCCCGGAGTTACGGTCACGGTTAGAAGCGATTGACCTCCGGCGGCTACTGAGCTCGGATTGGCTGCGCCCGTCCCGGTCGGATTGGTGGACGAACCCGTCGCTGTACCGCTTACGGTAAAGTTATCAACCCTGTCAGTACCTCCAGATGCAACAGTGGTTCCATTAATTGCCGTTGTTGAATTGTCGACGAGCCTGATAAAGACCGTGGATTGGTTCGCTAACGCCGAAACGCTACTTAGATCCAGCGTTCGTGTGAAAGTCGGGTTGGGACCACCGCTCCCGCCCCAGGAATTCACAATAAGAGAGTAGGTGCTATTTGCGCCTGTCGCATCTGTAAACGTGGATCCGTTTGTACTGTATTGGACTTTGAAATCCCTGGGGCCGGTAGCACTACCCGTTTGATCCCACGCTATGCTAATTGCGCTATAGCCCGTGGTGCTGAACGAAAACCGATAATAATCCCCCACGCTCCAGTTGTTGGTTGAAACTGATTTTGGCGACCCATTCCCTACCGGGTTACTCCATACAGTTGCGGAGCTCGTATGGAACCCAGTAAAAGCTGAACCTGCCGTCAATGCTCCCGAATCAGCCGTAGCTGAACCGCCGCTGACAATTGGCGTCTGACCGGTATTTGCTGTAGTGACTCCCTCAAAATTCCAACCGGCAGTGAGGACCCCGGCGGCTGTGCTGCTCAGGGTAAATATCAACGCCAGGCACAAGACACTAACAATGGTGACTATCGTCAGGGGCACGAAACGCAATCGGGACACAGAACTGGGGGTCGATTTAGACATAAAGTTCCTCTCGCGGTGGTGGACTACGACGTCGTGTTTTGGTTAAGCAATTCGGGCAGAAACGTCTGCCGTCTGAAATTAGCTCGGAAGCAAGTTTCTTGCGCTTGCCAAACGATTCTCTTGAACGAAGATGGGGAGTCTAGTGAATAACCTTGCGCGCGTCAAATGAAAACTATGTTACCAAGGCTTTTTTTCCCTTCGTCTGGGGAGGGGAACTAGCGTGCGGACTTGAACCGGAAGTAGCACGAGAGTGTCGAGTAGAAGCTCACCCGGCACTACGCTTATCCTCGGCCCACCTGACAAACCTCCGCGGCAAAGGGCATAATGACTTTTTCGCCGGATTCCAGGAGCACTTAATTAGTGATCATATCTGCGATTGAGCTGCGAGAGATTCGTCTGCCGCTGATTCATTTCTTTGAAACAAGTTTTGGCCGTACGACTGAACGACGGATCATCCTGGCGCGCGTGATAGACAAGGACGGTGCCGAAGGATGGGGCGAGTGCACTGCGGGCGAGGGCCCTTTCTACTGTGAGGAGTGGACGGAAACCGCGTGGACTACCCTGAAAGAATTTCTCGCGCCAATGGTTGTTGGGCAGCAAGTCGAAAATGCAGAAGGCGTCAACGGCTTGATCAGAAAAGTGCGCGGCAATCGCATGGCAAAGGCGGCAATTGAAACCGCGTGCTGGGATCTTGAGGCAAAGCGCGCCGGCTTGCCTTTGTGGAAACATCTCGGCGGGGTGCACACAGAAATTGCTTGCGGCGTTTCCATCGGCATTCAGGAATCGCCGGAGTTACTGCTGGAAAAGATTGCGCGAGAGTTAGCCGCTGGCTACCAGCGCATCAAGATCAAAATCAAACCGGGTTGGGACATCGATATCGTTAGAAAAGTCCGCGCCCAGTTTCCGGAGATTCGTTTGACGTGTGATGCTAACTCGGCGTACACGCTGGCAGATGCGCCGCTGTTCAAAGCTCTGGACGAATTCAACCTGATGATGATCGAGCAGCCGCTGGCGCATGACGACATGTTCGATCATGCGGAATTGCAGAAACAGATTAAGACGCCAATATGCCTTGATGAGTCGGTGCGGTCTGCCGCAGAGGCAGGACACGCAATCGATATCGCAGCCTGTCGCATTGTCAACGTGAAGCTTGGACGCGTGGGTGGCCATGCGGAAGCCAAGCGCGTCGAGACTGTCTGTCGCGAACATTCTATTCCTGTGTGGTGCGGTGGAATGTTGGAATCAGGCATCGGTCGCGCGCACAACATCGCGATGGCCACGTTGGCCGGATTCACGCTGCCCGGCGATGTCTCGGCCAGCTCTCGTTATTGGCAAGAGGACATCATCGAGCCACCGGTGACCGTTAGGTCCCGTGGGACTATCACCGTGTCTAATAAGCCCGGAATTGGTTTTGAAGTAAATCGATCAAGAGTCGATAGTCTGACCATGAGATGTGAACTAATCACGAGTTGATACCGAATGCCGGTGGGTACTAAGAACGATCCACGAAATCACACGAACAAAACTAGTTCCCCATCTCGTGTATTTCGTGGATCGTTTTACCTGGCAAGGAAGTCTCTCAAATTGGGACACCACAAGAAATGCGGAATGAACTGACAATCGAACAAGTCATCGCCCTCCGCGATCACTTCACCGCGCGCCAGCATGAATTGCTGGCCTTGACCTGCGCTTTGGTTGAAACCGAATCGCCTTCGGGTGACAAGGACGGCAGCAGCGATGTCGCGTCTTTGTTGGCCAGCGCCGCCGGCAGTATCAGTGCCGTTACTTCAGTCGAGCGAATAACGAGTGAAGACTTTGGCGAGCATATTCGCATACGTGCATTCGTGGGAGAGGATGATGCGGCGCCGATCGTAATTCTCGGGCACACGGACACAGTCCACCCGCGCGGCGCGATCAAAGAACGCCCCTGGCGTGCCGACGGGAATCGGATTTATGGCCCGGGAATCTTTGACATGAAAGCCAACGTGGCGCTCGCCCTCGAGGCACTGCATGCGTGCGAGGCGACCAATACATTGCCGAAATCACCCATTACCATTCTGCTGACCTGCGACGAAGAGAGCGGCAGTCCGAGCGGTCGCAGTCTGGTAGAAGAGGAAGCAAAGAATGCTCGCGCCGTGTTGGTGCTCGAGCCTCCGGCCAGCGGTGGCCGGGTCAAGACCGGGAGGAAGGGAACTGGGATCTTTGCGATTGAAGTCCGTGGGCGCGCCGCGCACGCCGGCCTCGAACCCGAAAAAGGGATTAGCGCCGTGCTCGAGCTGGCCCGCCAAACCATCCGATTGACTAACCTGAACGATCCGGCGACAGGCACCACGGTTACGGTCACAGTTGTGCAAGGGGGCACGCATTCGAATGTGGTGCCGGCGGAAGCCCGCGCCGAAATTGATATGCGCTTTAGCTCCGCCGAGGCGGGCCGCCGGATTGAGAGTGTGATATTGAATCTGAAGCCATTCGACGAACGCGCTCAAGTGATCGTCTCCGGCGGAATCAATCGCCCGCCCCTCGAACGCACTGCGAAAGTCCGAGGGCTTTACCAGCAGGCGCGAGAGATTGCCGGCATGCTCGACTTTGATTTAGGGGAAGCCAGCGTAGGCGGCGCTTCGGATGGAAACTTTGTCGGAGCCCTGGGAGTGGCGGTGCTTGATGGGTTGGGAATCGAAGGCGACGGCGCGCACGCTGCGCATGAACACATCATCGTCGATAATATTTCGTTGCGCGGCGCGCTTTTGGCTGGACTGATCGCCTCGCTGTAACTTTCATCTGTTTAGAGTCGGGCTACCGCCCGACCCAGCGGGCGGTAGCCCGCTGCTAAACCTGACCGAGACCGATTCATGAAAATCGCAACCTGGAACGTTAACTCGCTGCTTGCGCGGCTGCCCCACGTCACGCGTTGGCTGGAAGCTGAGCAGCCCGACGTGTTGTGCGTTCAGGAAACGAAATGCACGGACGATAAGTTCCCAACGCTGGAACTGAAAGCGGTGGGTTACGAGTGCGTTTTCTTCGGCCAGCAAAGCTACAACGGTGTCGCGATTCTCTCCCGCTCAGGCGCCGCCAAGGTGCAGCGCGGCTTTCCGGACGATGGACCGGGGAGCCAGACCCGGCTGCTGGCAGCCGACATCGCCGGTGTGCGGATCGTTGACGTCTACATTCCGAATGGTCAAATGGTTGGCTCGGAAAAATACCAGTTCAAGTTGGAATGGATGAAGCAGCTGCGCCGGTTTCTTGACGCGAGTTATGACAACAGTACTCCGGTGCTGCTTTGCGGGGACTTCAATGTCGCGCCCGAAGAGCGCGACGTGCATGACCCACGCCTTTGGCAGAACCGCATACTATTTTCTGAACCGGAAAAAGCCGCCCTTCAGCATGTCAAGGATTGGGGATTCACGGACACGTTTCGCCTGCACACTGAGGAAGGCGGACACTATTCGTGGTGGGACTATCGAGCCGGTGGGTTTCGTCGCAACCTCGGTCTGCGAATTGATCACATATGGGTATCGGCACCGCTGGCTGCGCGCAGCAAGACTACCTGGATAGACAAAGGGCCGCGCCAATGGGAGCGGCCCTCTGATCACGCGCCGGTCATGGCAGAGTTCGATTAAGACTCACCTTTGCGGATTTTTGATCGCGAGATCTGGAAACGCAAAGGTGGTTGAGTGCTTTCAATACCCAGCCACCCTAAGTAAATCATCTTTGGAAACCCTAATGAGTTACGGAGTAGGAGGGGTTCCGATTGAGTAACTGAACCCACCACCCAGGACATTGAAAACCATGCTGACCACGATCAGCAGGGTCCAAGCCATCATGATGCTTCTGAGGCCCAGCTTGCCACCGTTCATCCAGCCCCAGATGAAAGTCCAGATGCCACACGTGACGATCCCGATAATGCCGTGCACCGCGCCGCCGTTCTGAAACTGCTTGACCAGAACTATGATGAAGCAAATCAGACAGCCTAAGCCTGCCAACATTCCCACCGTACCTAGCATTTGTTTTTCAGCCTCCGAACCTGAAGTTTGCGAAGATAAAGCCGTTAGGGCATCAAGATAATAATAAAGCGTCCGCACGATAACGGACGCTTTCAGACTTGTCAACTATGTTGTCGAGCGCTGGCTGGTGTCTCAGTCCGATGTCAGTTCCGCGGTCTTCTCGGTAATATCTTTCTGCGCCCACTCGTTGTCGCGTGAGGCCTCACCGGCCTTATGGCGCTTCGCTTCCTTCATGCGACTGACAAGATCCATGTGGGTCGAGAAGTAGGGCAGGCTTTTCCCGACTATCTCCTGAACTGAGTTGAAGCCTTTATCGGCCATGAATTTCGCCAGGCCTTCCCGGAGTTCGTCGACCATCTTCACGCCCTTGAGCATCACGCCGGTGCAGATCTGCACCGTTGATGCACCGAGCAACATGAACTCGATCGCGTCGTGGGCAGTTTCAATTCCACCGATGCCGCTGATCGAGGTTTCTTTCGGCAGCGACAAAGCCAGTTGGCTGACCATGCGCAAAGCGATTGGCTTGACGGCCTGGGAAGAGTAACCGCCGGGAACTGAGTAACCTTCGACTGTCGGCATCGGGCGCAACGTGTCCAGGTTTACGCCGATGACAGAAAGGATCGTATTAATAGCTGAGATGCCGTGCGCCCCGCCGCGCACCGCGGCCGCGGCCGGCTCTTTGATGTTAGTAATATTAGGCGTCATCTTTGCCCAGACAGGAATCTTTGCTACTTCAGTCACCCATCCGGTCACCTCTTCCGCCAGGTCGGGATGTTCGCCCATCTCTGAACCCATCTTGCGCTCAGTCATTCCATGCGGGCAGGAAAAATTCAGTTCGAACGCATCCACGCCGGTGTCCTGCACGACCCGAGTCAGCTCCTGCCAGCGACCCTTGTCGTACTCTTCCATGATCGAAGCGATCAGGACATTGTTCGGATAGTCCTTTTTGATCTGGCGAAACTCTTCGAGCCAGACTTCGATGGGACGGTCTGAGATCAGTTCGATGTTCTCGAAACCAATTACCTCACCGTTGCTGCGCGAGCGCAGTTTGCCGTAACGCGGCACGACGTTGACGACTTTGCTCGACTCAAGGCTGATAGTCTTGGCCACGGCGCCGCCCCAGCCGGCGTCGTATGACTTGGCAATTACGCGCGCGTTGGTTCCCGGCGGGCCAGAGCCGAGTAAGAAGGGATTGGGGAATCTAATACCGTTAACTGTGATTGAGAGATCCATGATTTACTCCTGATAACTTACAAGCCCTTCTGCAAACCAGAGTTTCGGAATCGAGCCGCCGGTCCATTCGGCTTAAGGCGATCATTGACGACACCGTAAGGGATGAACGTCCGGTCAAACACAGCGATCGCGTGCGGAAAATCGAAGTAGACCATCAGACCTTGCGGAGTCATCGCCCAATCGGATATTTCGGACAACTGATCGATTGTCATAATCGGCTCATCTCTTGGATTGGGCTTTCGTCCCTCGCGCCTCGCGTCTTCCTGCTCAATGGCAACCGCACGCCTATCAATATCGGCAACCACGTACTTGGCGATCGCGGTTTTGTAATCACTATCCGGTTTGAAAATATCTTCAAGTTCGAGTTCTTTGTTCCCTGACAGATCGTAGGTTAATGACCAGAAGCCGGTGTTAGGATGCGCTCCGCCCGAATCAGAGTATTCACGCATCTCCACACTGATCAGATCATTGTTGGCCACCAGAACGTTATAGTTCGTCTCGAAGGCGTTGCGACCGGCTTCCGTCCCCGGCTCATACTCCTTGATGGCCTTTTGCACCAGTGCGAGTACCCGCCGATTGAAGCTCTCAGCAGCCGGCAACGGCTTACCGCCGCCCGTAATCTGGGGATAGGAAACACTAATGCCGGACTTGCGATTGGCAATAACCGTCGGCTTGATTTTCAGTCCATTCGTGAACCCGATGTTCTGTTCCGCCAGTGTGACGTAGGCTTCACGCGTTCCATCGGGCCTGGACCAGCTACAGTCAGAATCGATCGGGTCATCAAGCTTTCGCTTACAGGCGAACTTACCAGTTTGCTTGTCCTTCGCGCCGAACTCTTTCAGTTCAAGTCTACCCTGCTCGTCGAACTGGCCGGTTAGTTTGAGATCCTCGCCGATACTGTCGTAGAAGTAGGTTCCGGAGACTTTGTTTCCCTCGACATTCAAGCTCATCTGAATATGACTTCCGCCAATCGACCCACGATAGACCTTCACAGTTGTCTGTTGTGTCTGTTGGCAGATTACAGCGCCTGCAGATGTCAAACAAAGGACGGCAGCCATTACCAGTCTTGCACGAGTTGTTTTCACAGTCGTTCCTCTTACGGAGTTCCTACAATTCGGCGTCTACTTCGATCTCGATCAGCATCCGCTTATCGATCAGGGCGCTGACTTCGACCATTGTGGTGGCCGGCATCACGTCGCGTAGAAACTCGCCGTGGGCGCGCCCGTATTCTTCCCAGCGGGAAATATCCGTGACGAACATGCGCGTTCGCACGATATGTTCCAAACCTGCACCCAGACGATTCAGGGCCTGCTCGAGATTCTTGAAAATCTGGATTGTTTGCGCGTAAGCATCACCGATGCCAACGATCTCACCGTCAGGACCAAGTGCCGTGGTTCCAGTAACGTAAATCCGATTGCCCACGCGCACCGCGCGAGAATAGCCGACAATCGACTCCCATTTCGCGCCGGAAGAGATTTTCTGTCGTTCCTGCACAATCCTCCGAGAGCTCTCCCTCACGGTCGGGCTACTGCCCCGATCAGTCAGCCACAATTTGTCCGTAACTATCCGGCCGCCGGTCGCGGAAGAACTGCCAGGTGTTCCGCACCTCGCGAATCAAATCCAAATTCAGATCAGCAACCACCAACGCGTCCTCGTCGCGTGGCGCCTGTGCAATGATCTGGCCGCGCGGATCGCAAAAGTAACTCTGGCCGTAGAACTCGCCGATGTCCCAGGGAAGTTCGTGACCGACGCGATTGATGGCCCCGACAAAGTAACCGTTGGCGACGGCATGCGCGGGCTGTTCCAACTTCCACAAATACTCTGATAACCCGGCGACTGTCGCTGACGGATTGAAAACGATCTCGGCGCCATTCAGCCCGAGGATACGCGCGCCTTCAGGAAAGTGGCGGTCATAGCAGATATAAACGCCTATGCGGGCATAGGCTGTATCGAAGGCGGGATACCCCAAGTTACCCGGACGAAAATAAAATTTTTCCCAGAAGCCTGGATTGACGTGCGGAATGTGATGCTTACGGTACTTACCGAGATACGTACCGTCAGCATCAATCACGGCAGCGGTGTTGTAGTAGATGCCGGTCATCTCTTCTTCATAGATGGGCACAACGATCACCATGTTGTGCTGCTTAGCGAGATCTTGCATTAATTTTGTAGTTGGCCCGTCGGGGATTTTCTCGACAGCTTCATACCAGCGCGTCTGCTGCTCAGCGCAGAAGTACGGCGTGGTGAAAACTTCCTGCATGCAGAGAATCTGCACGCCCTGCTTCGCCGCGTCTGCAATCATCGCCACGTGCTTTTCGATGTTGAGTCTCTTGATCTCGTCAATCGACGCGTCAGTGGGCGCCGCGTTTCGTGCTTGAATCAATCCGCATTTAACTGTTCGTGCCATATAAACTCCAGAGTTTCAGGTTTCAAATTTCAGATTTCAATCTCGTCAGCTTGCTTCTGCGTCGACAGGCTTTGCGATTCGTGGTGGCGCCAGCTTCATCAGCGAGAGGTAAGTTAACCCGGCGACGCCAAACCCAACAAACCAGGCGTAGCTGTAGAGCTTGTCGAAAAACCAAATCGACATCCCGACTTTGTTCATAATCGGCCCACTCCAGGCGAGAGCGCAACCCATCAACGTCGCGATCACCGCGCGCAGGTTCCAACCTCCAAGGTACGTGTAGGTTCCACGTCGGCGATACAGATCTCCCAACGCCAGGTCCTGCCGTCGCACTAACCAGTAATCAGCAATCAACACTCCGGCAATCGAACCAAGGCCGCCGGAGTAGCCAACCAGCCAGGTGAAGATATAGCCCGAAGGATCGGCGAGCAGACGCCAGGGCATCATCGCGATTCCGACGAGCCCGGTGATCAGACCGCCAGTGCGAAACGAAATCAGTTTCGGAAATGCGTTGGCGAAATCATTTGCCGGAGAGACAACGTTGGCCGCGATGTTAACCGCCAGGGTCGCGACTACGACAGTGAACATCGAGATCGCGATCACTACGACCTGATGGAACTGACCAACCAGTTTCATCGGGTCCCAAAGTTCGTCGGCCTTCATCGCTGGATAGATGATGACCGCAGCGGAAGTAATCATCACGCCCATGGCTGCGAACACCGTCATCGTGGTCGGCAACGCCACGACTTGTCCTATCGCCTGTTCGCGCTGGCTATGGCCGAAGCGGGTGAAGTCAGGCATGTTCAGCGAGAGCGTCGCCCAGAAACCGATCATTCCGGTCAGCGAAGGAATGAACACTGGCCAAAACTCCCCGAGGCTGTGAAATTTACTCTGTTGGGTGAGGAGATAGCCAAGACCGTGCGCTTTCCAAATGGCCCACGCGAGCAGTAGCGAAGTCATCACCAAAACAAACGGCGCCGCCCAGTTCTCAACTTTTCTGAGCAGATCCATGCCGCGATAGATGATGTAGATATTCAGTCCCCAGAACAAGAGAAACGAAATCCAGCGAGTGGGACCGTAGCCGAGAAAGAGCCATTCCCCGAGCAAGGTTGGCCATTTTGGAATGATGGCGCCGAAGAAAATATAGAGCGCCTCGCCGCCAATCCATGCCTGAATCCCAAACCAGCCGCAGGCAACAATTGCTCGCATCAGCGCCGGAAGATTCGATCCGTAGGTGCCGTAGGCAGCGCGCGCAAAAACCGGGAAGGGAATTCCATACTTTGTTCCCGGATGAGAGTTGAGCAGGATCGGAATGAGCACGATCATGTTGCCCAACAGAATTGTGATTAGCGCCTGCCACCAGTTCATCCCGGCGCTGATCAGCCCTGACGAGAGCATGTAAGTCGGAATGCAGTGCGCCATGCTGATCCACAGCGCCGCATAGTTATAGGTAGTCCAGTTGCGATCGGAAACCTTGACCGGCGCGAGGTCGGGATTAAAGAGCGGGCTACGGCTGATCTCTGCGAACGCGTCGTGCTTGAGCTCGACGCGGCCGTCGGGGTACTGCGTGGTCTCTCCTGGGTTTGCCATCTCTTGTTCCGAAGGTTTGATTCACTACTGCATAAGTCTGAACCTTACGGTTACTTGCGCAGTCACCGAAATAGAGCCGGGCGCGATTGCGCTCTCGGACTCGCGATCCCGGCTGGCGGCGATGCCGGCCACGCTATTCTGTGTAAAATTGCTGTTGGAATAGTCCGCAGGCGCCACTTCGGTAATCGAGTAAGCCGGGCCGATCGATTGTCCGATTTCACGGGCCAGCAGAGTGGCTTTCTCCTGCGCTGCTCGCATGGCCATCGCGCGGGCCTGATCCTTATGCTTGCGATTCTGCGAATCCTGGAACGCAACGTTGCTCACGCGGGTAACGCCGGCCTTGAGCACGTCCGATAGCAAATTATCAAACCGCGAGATGTCGTGGAGGATTACGGCAACCATCTTCGATACTTCGTAGCCGACAAATTCACGCTTGGCGGCGCGCCGAGCTTCATATTCCATGTCGTCGGTGTTGTACTTTGGCTGCACGCTTATGTAACTGGTCTGAACGTCTTCGGGCTTGACGCCGCTCTTACGCGCTATTGCAAGCACGTCTCTGACGCCTTCGTCCGTCTTGTTCTTGGCGGCCAGCATGTCCTTGTTCACCGATTCGATCGCGAGGGTGAATACCACTTCGTCGGGAGGAACGCGCACTTCTGCCTGGCCGGTTACGGTAACCAGCGGTGGTTCGATCGCACTTTGCGCAAACGCGTGTGCGGAGAATATTAACCCGGCAGCAACCAGCAGTAATAACTCTTTCATACAACTCCTTAGTGTGAGCGGGCGAACCCGGTCGCTACCGCTCCCGGTACTGACCTCGTGGTGCCACAACCGGATCACTTCCGTTGCGACTCATCGATGAACTTTCCGACATCGGCGCGCAGACGGCCCAATTGCTTCTCGTCGATGTACATCATGTGCCCGGCCTCGTAATAGCCGGTTGAGATATTTTTCAGCAGCGCCGGATCGAGACTGATGTGATGCAGCGTGTACTGCACCGCAAAGTACGGCGTCGCCATATCGTAGTAACCCATGGCGACGTAGATCTTGAGATAGGGATTCTGCGCGAGCGCGGTGCGCAGGGCGACGCTCGTGTCCACATAGCCGTTATTGGTGTTCCAGTTCCATGGACTCGTGATGCCGCCGCCGAGAATGTAGTACTCGAGGTCGCTCTTGTAGCCAAGCTCGGCGCGAACATAGTTGTTAAAGGTCGAAGTGTACGGCGGACGAATCGCGGCCTCGCTGGCGTCGAAGTCGGGGCCCGCCGAGACGTAGCTTGAGTCATAACCTTTGAACCGAGCGTCGAGACGTCCAATCGATCGCTTTTCGTCACGCAGCAATTCTTTGCGGAAGAAGTTCAGCGACACGCGCAGGTTGGCATTGTCGATGAACTGTGAAGAGAGTCCCGTGTAGCGGGACAATTTGGCAATTGTGTCCTGCCGCTCCTGCGACGTTAAGCGGTCGCCTTTCTCCAGTGCCAGGGTGTAATCCGCAGCGGCCCATTTTTCAGCTTCCGCGACCACATGTTGCACCGATTTCGACTGGAGATCGGGAGGCAGTTTCTTGTGATACCACGCCGTCGCCGCGTATGAGGGCAGGAACATCACGTAAGGCAAATCATTTCCGGCCGCGAAGTCCGTCGTCTCGAAATTCATGATCGTCGAAATAAGCACAATGCCGTTGAAGGCGATGCCACGACCGATCAGGTACCCCGACAACGCCGAAGCGCGCGTCGTCCCATAGCTTTCGCCGGCCAGAAACAGCGGCGAGGTCCAGCGTTCGTAACGCGTCAGATACATCCTGATGAACTCGCCGACTGATTCAATATCGCCGGTCAGACCGAAGTACCTGGCCGCGAGGTCAGGCCTTGCCGCGCGACTGTAACCGGTGCCGACTGGATCGATGAAGACCAAATCGGTCTGATCAAGCCAGGTGTATTGATTGTCAACCAGAGCGTATGGCGGCGGCGGCATGGTGCCATCGGGATTCATGGGCACGCGCCTGGGTCCGATCGCGCCGAGATGCAGCCACACGGAAGCCGAACCCGGCCCGCCGTTGAAAGAAAATGTAACCGGGCGGCGCCCGCGGGCGCCTGCGTCATCCAGCGTGTAGGCCATGAAAAATATGCGCGCTTCAGTTTCGCCCTCACGGTTCTTGAGCGGCATCATGCCCACCGTGGCGGTGTACTTGAGAGTCTTTCCGCCAACACTGATCTCGTGATGAGTGACGACTGGTGGCGGCTCTTCGGCCGGCGGGCTGGGCCGTTCTTGCGGTCCTCGCTGTTGTCCTGAACCGGAAGGCGCAGCCGTCGTTTGTGGCGCAGGTGTTGGTTGTTGAGCGGGGGCTTGTTGTTGCCGGCGTCCCTGACCTTCTTGTTGTCCGAAAGACAATAACGCAAAGCAAAGCAGAGTAGCTGCGAGCATCGTTGGTTAACCTTTCCGCAAGGGTAGTATCGAAGGCAATTGCAAGGCGGTCATAGTAAGACAAACCGAAGTTAGGCTACAAGTGTTTTTGACACGCCTTCTTATTTCTGCACCGGAATGAATCTGGGCCGGCCACCCTTGATCCGGCGATACGTGCCCCTGGCCATCACGTTATGGCCGAACCCGCAGTCAACGTCAGTGCCTTCCTGGTTAACTTCCATCCGGTTCGTCAAAAACGTCATCGTGATCTTGCACTTGGTCGTATCTCCGGGAATGAACGTGGCGACGTTACCTTCGATAGTCGCTTCGCCCATGGCCTCGCCGAGGTTTGGGTAGCCTCCGCTCGTCATCCATTCGAGATTGAATTGCACCTTTAGCTTGTGTTGACCGAGGGCCAGGATGCGGATTTCACTGTCGCGATAGCGATAAAGGCCGTTGACCTGGTCGGCAGTGACTGCTCGGCGAGTTGGTTTCGGTCCGCTCGGATTTGTGACGACGGGATCCTGCGCGTTTGTCGGTAGATCAAGCGCAGCGAGGCAGAGCAGAACGAGGAAGACTTTCTTCATCGGATTCTCCTGATCCGGCAGTTGGCAGTGTCTCAACTTCGCCGGTGTTTAGGATCCCCAACTCTGGTTGAACTCTATCTTTAAAGGAAAGCCCGACTGAAGTCGGTACTCTTAACGCCCTTCAGGCGACTCGAATTTAGGTTTACCGGATCTGATCTTACGATACGTTCCGGTGGCATTGACGTTATGACCGAAACCGCAATCCGCGTCGGACCCGTCCTGGGTGACTTTCATTTTGCCGGGAAGAAACACCAGCGTGATCTTGCACTGTTCAAAGTCGGGGGGCTTAAACGTCGCGACGTTGCCGTCGATTGTAGCTTCGCCCATGGCATAGCCCATGTTGGGCGTTTTCATCACCGTCATGTAGATGCCGTCGAATTGCACCTTCAATTTATTGTGACCCAGGGCGAGAATGCGAAATTCGCTTTGGTAGTAGCGATACACGCCGTTCGCCTGGGCGGCCGTAACAATCTGATGTTTCTGCGGAGGTTTGGGCGGAGTAGGGGCCTGGGGGCCTTGCGCAACAGTTGAAAGGCCGCAGGTCACCACGAACACCATTAGAGCGACTGTTCTTTTCATCAATTTCACCTCAAGCAATTATCGGCGACGCCAAAATACCTTAGAAGAATCCCGAAGAAAAGCTCTGGCTGCCTTAGTTTAGTTTCGTGTCTTTCCCGCTCGGACAAGAACGATCCACGAATCACACGAAATCGCGCTAACAAAAGTTCCTGTTCGTGTATTTTCGTGGATCGCTTTACCTGGCGAGTGGCAAATTTCCAAATAGGACACCACCCCCATCAGAAGCAATCGGACTGTCCGTCGGTTCCGCACTGAAACATGTATGGAAAGCTCGCTCTGGTGAGTTTCTCGGTCGCGTCCCAGACCCGCGTCTGGTGGTACCGGTCTGCCGTCCATCCTATCCGTCGCTTGTTGCGCCAGGTGGATGCAAGTGCCGCGTCCTCTCCATCGCCCATCAAGTGACAAGACTCGTGCAGCAGTACCGCGGCGCGCTCTTTATCGTCAACCGGAACGCTGAAGAAGTCCGGGTAGAGCGTTACTACCTCGAACGGAAAGTTAGTGGCGGCGTAAGCGTCGCGATGACCAATGTACTTATTCCACCAGTTGTCCGTGCGGCGGAAAACTGTTAGATGCTTGAGGATGAAAGCTTCACGATTGAAGCCTTGCTGTTGCAACACTGCAATCGCATTCTGGACCTTCTCTCGTTGGTCGGGCTGAAGTCCATCAGAACTTATCAAGAGGGAAGCGTAACAAATCATCAAAGCAATCAAGGTAGCTCCGAGTATCCACCCCACCCGCTTGAGAAAACCTCTTTTCTTTGCGGTCGCACCTGCTACTGGCTCTGCCGGCCCGGATTCCACTCGCTCCTCGCCAGCCATTGGAGTTCCGCACCGCCGGCACAGTTCGTCGGAGCCGGCGTTGACTAGTCCGCATTGAACGCATTTGCGTCGTGATTGGTGAGGTTGTTGAGTTGGGTCCGGAGTCATCGAGATGGCACGGCCGACCTCTTGTGCACTTCGTGTGATTTTCGTGGATCGAGTTCTGACCGACGGAGCGCGAGCGACGAATCAAACAGATGGGGATGAGGTCAGTACCGGGAGCGGTAGCGACCGGGTTACGGTCTCGGCCATCTCGCCCGTCGCGTGGATCGAGACCCGGTCGCATCCGCCACCCCACGCGGGCTGCCCGCGCGGGGACCCCGGTCCGCTCCCGCTACCGACTCCATCATCGACATCGAAGCTAGATGGCCACGCACTCGCCGCGCTTCAGAAAGCGGCCGTTGCCTGCCTTACCTTTGAACTCACCTTTATCAATCACGACGTGGCCGCGCGACAGGACGGTATCCACTGCGCCTTTTATTGTCCGGCCTTCGTAAGCACTATAGTCGACGTTCATGTGATGAGTTTTCACGCTGATCGTCTGTTCCTGATTAGCATCGAAGATCACGATGTCCGCGTCCGAACCAATCGCGATCGTACCTTTCTTCGGGAACAGCCCGAACATTTTTGCGGCGGCGGTTGACGTAAGCTCGACAAAACGATTAAGCGAGATGCGATTCTCAACTACGCCGGTATAGATCAGCGAGACGCGGTGCTCGACGCCCGGCGCGCCATTCGGAATCTTGGTAAAGTCGTCGCGGCCCAACTCTTTCTGCTCTTTCATGCAGAACGGACAATGGTCGGTCGAGATGACTTGGAGATCATCCATCTTCAAACCCTTCCACAGCTCCGCTTGATTGGCTTTCTCGCGCAGCGGCGGCGTCATTACATATTTCGCGCCGTCAAAGTCTTCACCGTAGTCATCGATTGAGAGGAAGAGATACTGCGGACAGGTTTCGGCGAAAGCAGGAATGCCACGGTCGCGCGCCTGGCGCACCTGATTGAGCGCGTCCGCGCATGAGAGATGGACGATGTAGACCGGCGCCTCAGCCATCTCAGCGATCGCGATGGCCCGATGCACGCCTTCGGCTTCGGCCAGAGTCGGGCGCGTCAGCGCGTGATACTTAGGCGCCGTGTGACCTTTGGCCAGTGCGTGTTTGATGATCTCGTTAATGACGATGCCGTTTTCGGCGTGCATGCAAATCAAGCCGCCGCGCGAGCCTGCGGCCAACATCGCGCGAAAGATCGTCGCATCGTCGACCAGAAAGACGCCGGGATAAGCCATGAACATCTTGAAGCTGGTCACGCCTTCATCCATAACCGCGTACATCTCTTCGATCTGGCGGTCTTCGAGCTCGGTAGTGATCAGGTGAAAGCCGTAATCGATCGCGCATTTGCCTTCGGCTTTCTTGTGCCAGTTATCGATGCCTTGCAATAGCGACTCGCCCTTGTACTGGACGGCAAAGTCGATGATCGTCGTCGTCCCGCCATGAGCGGCGGCGATTGTGCCGGTGCGAAAATCGTCGGCCGCCGTGGTACCGCCAAAAGGCAACTCCATGTGCGTGTGCGGATCGATGCCACCGGGAATAACGAGTTTCCCGCCGGCGTCGATGGTTACGTCAGCTTCCATGTCGAGCCTGGCGCCAATGACAGAGATGACTTCGTCCTCGATCAGGATGTCGGCTTTGTAATCGTCAACAGCGGTGATGATGCGACCATTACGGATTAGAGTTTTCATAAGTTCAATACCGGAAAATTCAATCGCGGCTTTGCCGCCTGATGTGCGGAAAGGCTGTTTTCGCTCCGTTAGGAGCGAGATGTTTATAGAACCGAGGCAGAAATAAATCAACCGAGCTCCGTCAGGAGCGAAATGTGAAAGACCACGTCAAAGACGCGGCGAAATCAACTACTTACTCTGAAATTGCGATTTTTCGGCCAATTTCGTGCGAGTTAGTCGGAACGGATGAGCCGTTCCGACTAACGGATGATCCGTTCCCAAGCCCGGATCAGCAGTTCCGAGGAACACATCACAGGTGCCTTTCAACGGATCGCCTGCGCCAAAGCACGGAATGCTCGTACCCGGGCACATGTGGCACGTGCTTGGGAACGCGCCAGCATTAGTCGGCACGGCGCGTCCGGGCCAAAGCACAGCTCACCTGTTCCAAGGCACGGCTCGCCTGTGCCCAGGTCACGGTCGAACGTTGGAGCTATTACTTGGCGGAAGGAACCGCGCGTGGCTTCCTTGTGGTTGCTCCGAAATGTCGTTGGCGCACGTACTATAGATATCTCGTCCCTAACGGGACGAACGGGCCGAACAGGACGAAATCAAAACTCTCTAAAACTCTCTAAGGAATCAACTCCGACGTCAGCAGCGCCCCACCCAAACTCGGCAGCGTCGCGCTGATCTTGACGACCTTATGCGAATCTTTCGCGATCCAGATGGTTTGTTTGTCCGCGTCGTTATCCGCGTCTACCACCTCGACCTTGTAGGCATCAAAGGTGCCGGCAGGGACTGTGACGCTTTCCGTCGAAAGCACCTTCAGGTTCTTGATCTGCACCTTCTGTTTTTGCACGTCAAAATTGCGGAAGGTGGTGCTGTAGTTTGCCGCCAACGGCAGCCTTGCCAGCACGTCGAAGGCGCCGCCGCCGTCAGCGAATACAATCCCGCCGAGATCCACGTCAATCGGCTTCGCCTGACCACTGGTGGTCATTGTTCCCGTGACCTTGTTGCCTTTGAAATCAAGTTCGACCACAGCCGGATCCTGGGTAATCGAACGATGCTTTAGAATCAGGGTGCCCTTCTCGATCGTGGCCACGTCAATGGTCTTGCCAAACGGAGTATCGGCGATTTCGGTGACTATCCATGAGCCGCCGACCTCCTTAATTTCGGTGGTGGTGGTCAGCGGGATGGTCTGTGGTCCGGCGACGATGGTGGCTTTATAGCTAAATTTTCCGGCGCTGAGATCGACGGCAGGTTTTGGAGCACCCGCTGTTGCATCAACCTTCTTTGGCAGTGTCACCGTTTTTACGTCGACGGTAATTTCTTTTTGCCGGCTGGCGACCTCGGGTTTCATGTCTTCCTGATAACGGCCGTTCAGATACTTGGCAAAGAACTTTTCGGCAGTTGCGAACATGGCCATGTTGTTGACCGGCCGGTGAAAGCCGTGTCCTTCATCAGGAGCGACGATATACTCAACCGGAAAACCTCGATCGCGAAGCGCGATCACGATCTGATCCGCTTCACGTTTGTTCACCCGCGGATCGTTGGCGCCCTGCACGACCAGAAGTGGCGTCTTGATCTTCGTCGCCGAGTTCAAAGGTGACTGTCGATCAAGCTGCGCTTTTCCTTCCGGCGTAGACGGATCGCCCATGCGTTGATAGAAGAGCTGGCGACCTGCTTCCCAGTACGGTGGAATTGTTTCCAACAGCGTGTTCAGATTTGAAGGGCCAACATAGTCGACGGCCGCCGCATATAGATCAGGTGTAAACGTGACCCCGGCCAGGGTCGCGTAGCCGCCATACGATCCGCCCATGATGCCGACTCGTTTTGGATCGGCGATGCCCTGCGCAACCAGATACTTGACGCCCCAGGTGATGTCGTCCTGCATCTTGTCGCCCCACTGTTTGTTACCGGCGTCGATGAACTTTTTGCCATAGCCGGTTGAACCGCGGAAGTTCGGCTGCAAAACCGCATAGCCGCGATTGGCCCAGAACTGCGCGAAGGGATCATAGCCCCACGAATCGCGCGCCCATGGTCCGCCATGGGGGAAAATAACCATGGGCAGATTTTTTGCCGTGACGCCTTTCGGCAATGTCAGGTAAGCCGGTATCTCCAGACCGTCGGACGATTTGTATCTGACAGCCTGCATTGGCGCGAGTTGATCCCGATTGAGCTTTTCGCGAATGCGATACTCCGAGGTCAGTTTCTTCGTGTTGCGATCAAAGAGGTAGGTCTCGCCCGGATCAGTGTCACTGAACACTGCCACCAGAGACACACGCTCGTCTTTCGTCAAAGATGAAAAAGCAATCTCTTTGCCGGGAAACTGCTTTTGCAGCAACTTGTAATCAGCTTCGTAAGACTTGTCCTTGAAATAGATCCGTTCCCGATCGTCCTGGTAAACAGTGGCGATCAGATCATCGGTCACCTCCGAAAATGAGACGTCGGTAATGTCGACGCGACTAAGCGGATCGGACTCGACAATTTCTTCTTTCCCCGTCGCCGGGTCGAACAGCTCCAGCTTAACCAGATCGATGCCCGCACCCTTGTTTGTTTCAAAGTAAACCCGCCGGCCGTCTTTGTGATAACGCACCGGCCCGCAGTTTTCGAATACATTGCACGAATAAACTTTCGTGAAGCCTTTGTCGTCCACGCGCATGACTTCGGTGTCGCCATTGTCAGCGACGCGGACAGCGAGGCGCAGTTGATCTTTTAGATCGAAGCTCCAGCCCGCGATGCGTTCGGTATTCTGCCGGACCAGCGTCCGTTCGCCGGTCGAGATCTTAACCTTGTAGAGATCGTGCCAGGCCTTATCGCGATCATTTAGCCCGACATAGATGGCATCGGGCTCACTGCGAGGCACGGCGTAGATTTCAGCGCGCACGCCCTTTACGTCGGTCAGATTGCGCGCTGCCGGCACATCCTGACCCGCCGCCGGACTGTCGGCCGGATTGACTGCATAGACGAGATAGTTCTCATCACCCGCCTTGTCCTGCACGAACAGAATGTACTTGCCATCGCGACTCCAGAAATATTCCGGAATGGGACGAGTCGTATCAGCCGTGAGCGGCTTCGCAGAGTCAAAAGGCGCTTCAGTGTGTTTGACCCAGACGTTGCGCGTGCCTTTGAACGGTTTGATGAAAGCGATGAAGTTGCCATCGGGCGAGATCTGGGCGCCGGAGATTTCCGGATCGCCAAAGAACAATTCCCGATCGATTAGCGGTGGCGGGCCTTTGGGTTGGGCTGTCGCGCCCAGCGGCAAAACGGCGAGCACGAGCGCCGCGAAGAAAGCAGCCGCGAACAGCCGAAAGAACCTGGAGCGCAGTTGGGATGAAACTGTAGATTTCATAGAACCTCTTTCATTCGATTTGAAGGGAATTCAGTCGTCAGCCAAGAGTGATTGTACGTGTGCAGGAGACGACAAGTTTCGATTGGCGCAGGTCGGTTACGACCTGTACCAGATTTTCGAGGCGTCTTGGCTCTGATTGAAGACGGATAAGGAACAGAAAGCATTAACGATTAAGCCAAGAGAATCCGCAGATGACATAGATTTCACAGGCTGAAAAATGAGACGGTCGAGGTCTCAATTTGGCCCACCAATGCTTCGAGCCTGTGTAATCCGCGTCATCTGCGGATTGATCTAGTTCACCGACGCGGCGGCAAAACTCGCATCCAGCGCTTCGATTAGCTCATCCACGTGGTCCTTCGTTGAATTGAGCATCATGCCGGTACGGATCACGTTGCCATACAGCCCGCCTTTGCCAACCAGAACGTGGCGCTTCTTGGTCTCCTCAAAAACTTTCGCTACCGACTGGGGATCGGGTTCTTTGGTTTCGCGATCTTTGACCAACTCAACCGCCTGCATCAGGCCCATGCCACGCACGTCGCCGATGACCGGATACTTGTCTTTCAGCCCTTCCAGACGCTGACGGAAGTAACCACCCACGACAGCCGAATTCGTTTTCAGATCATCGTCTTCGATGACCTTGAGTACTGCCAACGCGGCCGCACATGAAACCGGATTGCCGCCGAAGGTTGAAAAAGTCAGACCGGGAAACTTGTCCGCGACTTCCGGCGTGGCGACGGTGATGCCGATCGGGGCTCCGTTGCCCAGGCCTTTCGCCGAAGTGATTATGTCCGGCTCGACGTTCCAGTTTTCGATTCCAAACCACTTCTCACCAGTGCGGCCCCAGGCAGTCTGGACTTCGTCGGCAATGAAGAGGCCGCCGTGCTTGCGCGCGATTTCGGCCGCGCGTTCAAAGTATCCCGGCGGCGGCACGATGAATCCGCCCACACCGAGAATCGGCTCGGCCATGAAGGCGGCAATCTCGCCGGTCGTCGTGGTCATGATCAGTTCTTCGATGTCGTTGGCGCACGCCAGTCCGCATTCCGGATAAGTGAGTTTGAAAGGACATCGATAACAATACGGCGCGGGCGCATGAACAAACCCGGACACCTGCGGCGGCAGTGGCCGCCAGTTCGAGTGGCCCATAGCAGATAGCGAAGTCGCCGACCTGCCGCTGTAAGCATGACGCAGAACCACAATCTCATGCCTGCCCGTGGCGAGTTTGGCGGCATGCACCGCCGTGTCGTCGGCCTCGGTGCCGCTGTTCGTAAAGAAAGATTTCTGCAAGCGGCCCGGCGTAATCTGCGCCAGCTTCTCAGCCAGATCGGACTGCGGTTTGTTGCAGTAGAGCGTCGAAGTATGCGAGATGCTTTTGACCTGATTGATGATCGCTTCATTGACGACCGGGTTTGCGTGGCCGACGCTGACCGTCAACACGCCGCCGAAGCAATCGAGGTATTTGTCTCCGCGATCGTCCCAGACGTGAAAGCCTTCGCCGCGTACCAGGGCCAGCGGCTCCTGGTAGTAAGTGGTGACGGCCGGAAAGAGAAACTCTTTGTGTTTGCGAACGGTTTCGGATGGTGTGGTTTTTGGTTCTGGTGCGCTCATTGTTTCTGTCTCGTTTCTTTGCGGGACGGTTCCCACCTACCAAATAATAGACTCAATGTCGGTCAGCAAGTCTTTAAGATTTTCCACCAACTCATCTTTCGAATAGGCTTGCGTATGATAGTCGGGATAGTCGTTCAAATAGCCCCGGAAGAACTCGCCGTCCTGCCAGAACGTGTATTTCAGTGTCCGCATCGACCCTCTCCTTACTCTAGTACAAATTTCCCTCGCGCTTGCGACCCGTATAGTCCACGTAAACTACTTTCAATTCGGTATAGAAGTCCAGTGCAGTCGATCCCTGCTCGCGGTCGCCGATGCCGGTGCCTTTGATCCCGCCAAACGGAATGTGCGCTTCACCGCCGGTCGTGGGCGAGTTGATATGCGTCATGCCGGTTTCGATCTCATCGACAAAGCGAAAGATCCGCGCCGCGTCGTTGGTGAAAATCGCAGACGACAGGCCGTATTCGGTGTCGTTGGCGACAGCCATCGCCTCGTCGAAATCCTTGACCCGCAAAACCGAGAGCACCGGTCCGAATATCTCTTCCCGCGCAATGCGCATATCGGGCGTGACGTGATCGAACACAGTGGGACGGACAAAGTAGCCTTTGTCGAGGCCATCCCCGGTCGCGCGTTCGCCGCCGCAGACAAGCCTCGCGCCATCTTCACGACCGATGTTCAGGTAATCCAGAACGGTTTTGAACTGGCTTTCATCAACGCTCGGACCCATTTCAGTTTTCGCGTCGCTGCCATCGCCAATCCGCATTGATTCGGCCCGCTGCACAATCCGCTTGACGAATTCATCGGCCACTTCGTTAACTACGATGGCCCGGCTGGTCGCCGTGCAGCGCTGCCCGGACGATCCGAACGCGCCCTGCGCGGTTGATTCAACCGTGAGATCCATGTCGGCGTCTTCCAGGATCACGACCGGATTCTTGCCGCCCATCTCGCACTGGCATTTGGCGCCGCGGCGAGAGACCTGTTCGTACAGGCGAATGCCAACTGAATTCGATCCGGTAAAAGAAACCGCTTTGACCGCCGGATGATTAATGATTTCCTCGCCGGCGTCTGATCCCGACCCCAAAATCAAATTCAAAACACCCGGTGGTATCCCTGCCTGTTCAAAGATTTCAACGATGCGGACGGCAGTTGCCGGCGTCAGCGTTGCCGGTTTGAAAACCACGGTATTGCCGGCGACCAGTGCCGGCGCGATCTTCCACACCGGAATAGCCACCGGAAAATTCCACGGCGTCACGCATGCTACCACCCCGAGCGGCTGCTTTATTGTATAAGCAAAGTTCGAGGGCAATTCCGAAAGAATAGTCTCGCCGTTCATGCGGCGTGATTCGCCGGCGCAGAATTCGGCGACGTTAATTGAGCGCTGCAATTCGCCCCGCGATTCAGAAATAGTTTTGCCTTCTTCGCGCGTGAGAATCTGCGCCAGCTCTTCTTTCGCTTCTTCCATCAACCGCGCGGCCTTTGCGACGATCCGGCCGCGTGAAGGCGCCGGCGTCTTCCGCCAACCGTGAAAGGCCTCGCTCGCCGCTTCGACTGCGGCGAGCGCTTCCTCACGGGTGGCCTGTCTGATTGTTCCCAGGACGTCGTCGGTATTTGCCGGGTTGATGTTGTTAACGGTCCTGGGCGAACTGGATTCAATCCATTTGCCGCCGATAAAATTTCGATAGGTATCCATATTCTTTTTCTTTGATCGAGATCTCAATTGATTTCGTTCTTGACCGGGACTTGTCCCACGTGCCGATGAGCCTCGGGCGGACCAGTCCACCCTCTAAACTAGTGTCTGCTCAGGTGTCCTTGTCTGGTCGGCTGAATATATCACGAACACTGCTATGGAATCAGTTCTGCTCAGAGGGGGGTAGTGCCCTGATTTATTTTGGTGCTTTCTTTCCCGCCTGGGCAAATGCGATCCACGAAATCACACGAACAAGAAACGTGGTTACGCTTCGTGTGTTTTCGTGGATTGCTTTATCCGGCCGGAAATCTCTCGAACGGGATATCACTCGGGCGACGATTCGGATGGCTGGGAATGTTTCTGGCCGAATGTGAAGCGACGGCCAATGATCATCTTCAGGATGAGGTGATCGGTGCTCCGGGTCAGGCCGATGCCCACGCCAAAGTTGAATTCCCACTTTGGCGAGACATTGAGGTCGATGGCTGGAAAAATCTGATGCTGCTGATCGCGCTTCGGATCAAAACCGCTGAGCGGGCCGAGCGCGCCATAGTATTCAATTCCGCCATCAACCTTTTTGGTAATCGAGTAGGCAAATTTGAAATTTGGTGAGAACTGGAAACCGCGCTTACTGCCCGGTCCCTTGAGCGAGCGCTCGAGGGCGGGATTAAAAGAGAAGTACCAGCGCTTAATCTGCTTGTCGATGATGGGACGAATCTCCCAACTCCAGGTGTCCTCGGAAAATTTGCGCCGCACATAGCCGACCTCTTGCGAGAGACTGACGCCCACGGGCCAGTGCCATTTTGGCGGGACGCGAAAACGCGGGCGAATGTGCGTGCCGACGAAGTCCAAACCGCTGCCATCGCGGGCGCTGGTGAAAATATAGAACCCGGTTTCGAACCAGTCGTTGAAGCCGTGTGTTATCTCAATGGTCTCGTGCCAGGCGTGATTGGTGGGCAACGTACCGTCATCGGTCTTCTTCGACCCTTTGGCAGTGAAGTTGTTGTGGAGCTCAACCATCGTGACCCCGCGAGGGATCGTTTCAGATCCGTAAACCTGGATCTCGTAGTTATCCTGGGCGTGAGCAAGGGCGGCAAACAGACAGATGACTGCGAAGGCGAAAACTATTCGGGATGCGGTTCTGATTGTCAGCGCGGTCGTCTCGTCAAGGGCATTGAAAAAGCGTTCGCATTCTACAACAGCCCGGGAGGGCAACGGCAAGAAGTGTCCGACAAAGGTAGTGCCCTAATTCAAGTCGTTCTCTGCGGTTAATTGCCCAAGCCAAAGACATTAACCGCAGAGAGCCCAGAGGTTGGCGCAGAGGGCCGCAGAGAAAACTGAAATTAGGGCAGCACCCCGACAAACTGAAGTTTGTCGGACACTGAACTCTTCGCTTTGACGGGGCACTCCAAGTTTATATACTGCCAACGATGAACAGCGAAGCGATTAACCCGGAAGAAACTGCGATTAATCTGTGTGGGCTACTGGAATCGCGAGCCAGGTCGACGCCTGAAAAAGTATTTCTGTTTTCTGAGCCCGACGGCCGGCAGTTCGCTTATGCCGAGTTTGACCTGGCGGTGAAGCGAGTAGCGTCATTGCTGGCTGCGCGTGGAGTCGGTAAAGGCGACGTGGTCACCCTGCTGATGCCGAATAGCGCTGAGTACATCATCGCCTATTTTGCCTGTTGGAAACTGGGTGCGCTGGCAGGGCCAGTGAACTCTCTCTTGAAAGAACACGAGACGGCTTTTGTGATGAACAACTCTGAGGCCAAGGCGATTCTGGTTCATTCCGATTTCCTGGAGCGCATTGAAAGTATTCGGAACGATCTTTCTTACCTGCAGTCTGTCATCATATTCGACGACGAGGCGCAAGCGACAAGCGAATTCAAAGACGATGGACTTTCCAACGTGGAAATCGGAGAGGACGACGATGCGATCATCATCTACACCTCGGGCACCACTGGAAAACCAAAAGGCTGCCTTTTAACTCACGGCAACGTAATCGCTAACGCGCGACAGATAAGCGAGTGGCTACACTTCACCAACAATGATCGGTTATTGACGATCATGCCGCTATTCCACATGAACGCAGTTTCAGTGACGACAATGTCGGCACTGTATGCCGGCGGCTCGACAGTGATTAGTCCGAAGTTTTCGGCTTCTCAGTTCTGGCAGATCATTTCCGATTACCAGGTAACGTCGTTCGGTTCAGTGGCGACGATGTTATCGATTCTTCTGAACACGTACCCGGATGGAGTGCCGAATGGATTGAAGACCGCACAGCTTCGCTTTGCCATGTGCGGCTCAGCGCCGGTGCCGGCCGAAGTAATGAAGAAGTTTGAAGAGACTTTCAACTGCCCGGTAGTCGAAGGTTATGGTCTTTCTGAATCGACTTGCCGCTCCACGTTCAATCCGCCGGACGAGCGAAGGCGTCCCGGCTCATGCGGTTTGCCGATCGGAAATGAAATGAAAGTTTTCGACGATAACGACAGGGAAGTTGCGGACGGTGAGCTGGGCGAAATTGTTTTGCGCGGCGAGAACGTTCTGAAGGGTTATTACAAGAACCCGGAAGCTACTGCGGACGCTTTTCGCAACGGCTGGTTCCACACCAATGATGTCGGCTATCGCGACCAGGATGGTTACTTCTTCATAGTCGATCGCAAATCAGACATGATCATCCGCGGTGGCGAGAACATTTATCCACGCGAAATAGACGAAGTCCTTTATCAACATCCGGCGATTGCAGCCGCAGCGACGATCGGCATTCCAGATCAGCTTTACGGTGAAGAAGTCGCGGCGTTCGTGGTGCTGAAAGAGGGGACGAAGGTAAGCGAAGAGGAACTGATCAGTTATTGCGAAGAGCAACTTGCTGATTACAAATGTCCCAAGTCGATCCGCATTGTCAAAGACATTCCCAAAGGTCCCACCGGCAAACTTCTCAAACGAGAGCTTGCCAGGCTTTATGCAACCGAGTGATTCGGTATTTTCACGCGGTCCTGAGCGGATTCACTCAGTGAGTTCGCAATTATTTCGCTAAGGCATCTCTGTCAAAACCAAAAAGTAATGCTTAAGACAAAGGCACGGACTTGGCTCTGTCCTCCGTCACCAACTTAAGCTGCGCTCGATGCTGGAATCCGAGCCTGCTTGAGAGTATCTATCGTTTGCAGTCTTAGTTTAAGAACAGCTCAGCGCGGCGAGAAATTGCTTTTGTCAGGCACGGCGCGCTCGCACGTTGACGCAGGTCAACTGGCGCTGTAGAGTACGCCCGCTCTTAGTATTTGTTATATCCACCGGCGGTTGGGTGCGGACAACCCGACGGTGCCGTGTGGTGTTAGAAGCCCTAAGCCCCCAAGCCCGTTTCTCTTGTTCGCTTACCGCTTCCCCGAAAGACACCCGCGAAAACTTCGGTCTGGAGTTCTCTGGCGTTGAAGTGTCTTCGCCGGTTACTGGTCGGTTGTTATGACGACCACCCACTTACGAAAAGGAGAAATCAATGAATTCAAAGAAAATAGGAGTTGTTTTATCGGTGTTTGCCCTGGCTATGGTGCTGGGTTTTGTCATGTTTAGTGGAAACAAGACACGGGCAGCCGCCACGTGCTCGGTTCCTTCCATTGCCTACCCATCAATTCAAGCTGCAGCCAACGATGCCACTTGCACCGAGATCGACGTGGCGGCCGGAAGTTATTTCGAGAATGTCGTCGTCGATAATCCAACCACGATTAAAGGCGCGCAAGCGGGAACTGATGCACGTGGTCGAGTTGGTCTCGAATCGACGGTAAATGGCGCAAATCCTATCGGTGCCAACCCAGTATTTAAGATCAGGGCAGCGGGTGTCACCATCGACGGTTTCACCGTGAAAAACTCGATCACAACTGGAGCTGCGGTTGGAATCGATATTAAGAGCACAGCTACCGGCGCTGTGATTACTAACAATATTATCGACGGTGTGACCACGACGGACACCGGCGGCAACGGTACTGGGCAAGGTGTCTATCTGGAAGCCGGACCCGACAACGTCACCATCTTCCAAAACGACATCAAGAACGTTTCCGGCGCCTTTTCTACGAAGGGCGTTCACATCGGCGATGGGAGTTCGACAGACTCAAGCGTCAACGTCGTGATTAACGCAAATTCTATTTCGAATATCACGAGCACGACTCGCGGTTCATACGGCGTTTCAATCAACAACGGAAATGGTCACACATCGAACACGGGCTTGGTAATCACCAATAACACCATCAGTAACTTAACTGGCGGTGGTTGGTTGCACGCGATTGGTTTGGAGGCTAAAACGCCCGGTGTTGTAGTTACGGGTAACACCATCAGCAATCTGACGGGTCCTGCGACGGGTACCTTCGGTGTCTGGTTCGAAAGTGAAGAAGGTTCGTCCTTCGCTACGGCTCTTGTTAACGAGAACAATTTCAATTTGACCCCGACCCAGTTCGGAATCATTGTCGATCCGGCTTTGAGCACAGCGTTTCCGGCGCTCTTTGTCGATGGCACCTGCAATTGGTGGAACAGCCCGAGCGGACCTACGGCTGCGAGTAATCCAAGCGGAACTGGCGCGCGAGTTACTCCGAATGTCACCTACAAACCTTGGCTTATCTCGCCAGCGCCGGGTGGAGATTGCATCGGCGGCAACGTGCCCACCAACAAGGATCAGTGCAAAGACGGTGGATGGAAGACGCAAGTCCGCGCTGATGGCAGCACTTTCAAGAACCAAGGCGACTGCATTCAGTATGTGAATACTGGCAAGTAATCGCAATTACGGAAAAGGCGGTCAGAACAGTTGACCGCCTTTTTCTTTACCGGCGTCTGGCCGCTTTTATTTCTTAACATTACCGCATAGAGTACGCACGCTCTTAGCTAGTAATGCACACCGCCGGATGGGTGCGGACGCCCGACGGAAGCGTGTGGTGTTTGAAGCATAAGCCCCCGAGTCGCTTCTCGTGCCCCGCTTGCCGCTTCCCGAAAAAACACCCGCGATAGTTTCAGCTCTTATGAACCACTCTGGCGTTGAAGTTAGTCTTGCCAGGTTCCGGTCGATTGTGCGGAACGACCTACCATTACTTTACAGGGAATCTCGAATTCCCAGGAGGAAATAGCTATGAAGAGAAAAAATATCCTGGTTTTATTAGTAGCGTCTATGTTTGTGATGGCGATCGGAATATCTTCGATCGCAACCATGCCTGCATCTGCTCAGGGGAAGAGCCAGGACCTTGGGAAGAACTGGAGGGTCTTCAACGTTAAGCCGGATACCAGCTCGTTCTGGGACATCAACAAGGCAGCGGATCTTCCCGGTGGCGTTGTGCAGTTTCCAATCCAGCCGTTCCTGACAAAAACTACCGGCTCATTCGCGGTGTATCTGCTCAACAACTACAACGTTGATATGACAGGAAAGACCTTCAATATGAATGCCACTTGGACGCCCGGGTCTTACGAGACTCGTTCGACAAGTTTTCCCGGTGCTTATGTGCGGTTTGAATTTCAGGACGTAACATCTGGCCCGTACGACGCGAATGATTACTGGTGGTCAACCGGCGGCAACAGCCTCGACCTCAACGCGGCCACGGGAGGTACGCTAACGGTTTCTTTGAACGATCCTTCGAAGTGGAGCAATTTGTGCGGAAGGTCTGCAACCGACACTACAGCGCCATACACGGATTGCATAACTGGAAATCAGATCGACGTGTCGCCAGCCGCCGGATTTGCCAATGCTGTCAAGAAAGTGAAGCTGGCGGGAATCGCATTCGGAAGCTCAGGTTCTTACGCGAGTGGCGTTGCGATCGACGGTACGAACGCCGGAAACTTCCAGGTGTGGAACTTCACGATTCAGTAAATGCAGTTAGTCGCATTGCTTAAACTGAATACGAGCAGCCCATCGATAAATTTCGGTGGGCTGCTCGACTCTTGGGCTGGACAGGCCTAAACAGGAAGGGCTCGCATCTTGAACGGATGCGAGCCCTTTCACGTTATCTAACTTAAGACTGTTGACTATCTACTGCTCTGCAACTTCGGTCCATGGTTTCGCGACGTCAGGCCACGATCAACGAGCCACGCGCCGACCAACCATGCCGCACACACACCAACCATCACCACCGAAAACCATTGACCATACAATCCTTCAGGTGAAAATTTTTCCGTGGCCGCGTGCAGCGCTTCGCTGTTGGGCA
This sequence comes from Blastocatellia bacterium, assembly GCA_003168335.1. Lineage (GTDB taxonomy): Bacteria > Acidobacteriota > Blastocatellia > Pyrinomonadales > Pyrinomonadaceae > UBA11740. The sequence goes on from PMSM01000011.1 coordinate 164,033, forward strand.
AGACACCAGCTTCGGCAAACTCATGAAAAGTGAAGATGGCGACCTGCGTCATGAATAACAGCAGGAATATTCCGGTCACCTGGAAGAATCGTTTGACGTTAATCAAGTGTCCGAACTGTCCCCAGGCCCAGGCCATTGCGATCGCAGCTCCCAGCCCGAGCAGGGCGCCCGAAATCAGTCGGGGACTGCGTACCTGCAAGAGCATCAGGGCCGTTTCCATGCCTTCCCGGCTGATTGTCAGAACCGTAAAGAGAAAAACTCCGAGGTAGGCTGTCCAACCAGAGCGTCGTATGGAAACTTCGCCCAGACGCTCTTCCATCTTCTCCTTCAGCTTCGGTCCGGTACGCCACATATAAATAACCAGCGACGCCACCATCACGATCGCTATCACGCCAAGAATCGCTTCGCGCAGGGCTTCATTGCCAAGAAATCCGGCGAGCGTGTGGCCGAGATACTTTTCGATCCAATCGCTGTGGCCGGTCTGCATCTGGAAGAGCAGGTAACCCAGTCCGCCGCTAACGGCCAGCGCGGCGGCGATGGCCCAGTAGACGGCGGGCGCGAGTTGTCGCTGCCCGGATTTGCGCAGGTAAGAAAAAATGACGGCCACGAGCAGGAAGGACTCGAATCCTTCGCGTAGCAAGATGATGAAAGACTGAAGCATGACAAGAAGCCGATCCTGGAGTCCCGAAGAGTCGGGCGCACTTTAACCAGCCGCTTTGCAGTATGCCTCAAATTGAAAATGATTGTCAATTTCGGATAGAGCGGCAGGAACGGGTTCAGTTTCAGAACCAAGAGGCTCGATGGCGCTGGGAGCGCGGACGTCCCGTCCGCACTGAGCGCGCGGCGCGAAAAGCGTTTGTCAGCTTATGACTGATATCGCTCAAAGAACATGAGCGAACTTCGTTCGCTGTGCGGACGGGTCGAGCACCCCAGCGAGGCTGCGGGGACCCCGCACGTCCGCGCTCCCAGCAATTGGTTGAGTCCAGGGACTATTCCGAAGGCCGGTCAAAGACCGAGTTGATGACGTAGAAGGCGATCATGCCGCTGCCAATGACGGCACACGTGGCCACGGTCCGCCACAGAACATCGGTCCCGGCAAAATTCCAAATGGCGAGCAGGCAGGCGACGACCGCCACGAGAATGCACGCGCTCGTAGTCCAGAAGGAAATCTTCGTGACTATGCGCGGATTGAGGAAGCCTCTTTTCACCTTGTCCTGACCTCACCAGACGGTTCGGGGAGATGACTGCACGAGAGCTGAAATTGAAGATCTTGTGCCCGACAATACCATAGAACCCGGGATGCGGCATTCACTGCGCCGGGGCAATTACGAGATCGGCGCGGACTGCCCCGAGCCGGGTCACGGCTGCGATCCGCAAAGGGAGATGGCGGGCATCGTCACCGATCCACATTCGTATCTGCATTCGATCACTTTGAGGATCGTCGGTCGTCAGCGTCACCAGAATGGCGCTGATCTTTTGACTCCCAAGTTCAATGGTTTCGCGGCGCTGGGATTCTACGAACAGCGTGCGCGGTTGGGTTGTCGCCATGATCGATATCGCGTTCCGCTTTTTCGGCCATAAGTCGAAAGTACGGAGGGCGTAAACCGCGGAGATCAAATCGTGTGTACCGACGGGGATCTCAATCCGCTCCTTGCTATCGGCCACCGCGGCGCCGCGATTCTGATCGAGATTGTAACTACGAGTACTGTGGTACTTGCCTTCTGACAAGGTTAATTCGGTGCGAAAAGGAAGCAGGGTGGTCGGATCCACATACGAATTGATCTGATCGTTGACCGGGTATACCCGTGCCCCCGCGCCGGTGGTCTGGGCGGTGACGGAAAACAGTAATCCATCGCGATTGAAATAGCGTCCGCGCGCCTTCAAGGTGAACGTTATTGTGCCAGCCGGTTGCGGCGTAGCAGCCAGGTAGACCTGGTAAGTAAGTTGCTCGCCGATTTTGAAAGGAACGTCTCTCAGCGGCAGGTCTGCAGAGGTTTCTGAGGTCGTGGTCTTAACCGTAGATTTCTGGAGCCCCGTCTTGATTGGCTGAGTGGGGCTGCTCTTCGGACCCGATTCTGGAACAGTCAGTTCGGAACTTGTCAGCTCGGCCCGGATCTCTCCCGACGGATGCTGGGCGATGATGAGCACCGGAACATGCCGCTCGTCATCGCTGAAATAAACTCGCAGATTATAGTCGCGTGAGCCCTTAACATTCACGCGGGTAACGATCGTATTGAACGAGCCGATATTCGTCTTAATCAATTGTCGTCCGGTAACTTTAACTTCCGCGCGATACTGGTCGCCTTCGTGCTCGGTCGCAATGGAATAAGAAGAGCCGTCAGCCAATGGCATGGCCCGGACTCGGTAGAGCGCGGATAGTAAATCATATGTGCCGGGAGACTCTCCGGTCCTTAGCTTTGATGGAATCGCATCGGTCCCGGCCGGCTGGTTGTAATCGCGCTCGGCTTCAGAAGTGCGACCGGCTTCGCGCACGACCTGTTGGGCGCGATACGGCAAACCGGTCTGGGGGTCGACGTAAGTTGTGTAGTCGTTATTGATCGAGAGCAGCGCCACGTTTACTATCCCTACTGTCTCCACGTGGGCGCGCAATTGAATGCCCTTGCGATTGAAGAAGGTTCCGCGCCCCACAACAAACAGTTCGACGTACGCCGCGCTGACAAAATGCGAGAAATCAACATTGTAAGTAAGGCGTTCACCGACCCGATAAGCTGCCTCGTTGAATGGAGCCTGGGTCGCTTCGTTCTTTTGCTGAGCTGCAATTGCGCAGGTGAGTGAAACCAGCAGGGCCATCAATTGCGCGAGTTTTAGTGAGAACTTCAGCTTTGGGTGCACCTTCGAATGATAATGGTAAGTCGCTGCGCGGCGCAACAACCCATTCCAACTGAACGCTTTGGCCTTCCCTTTGTTCCAGTGATCTCAGGAACGCTGATTAAGTAGTAACAGAGCGTCTTCGATCTCTGCGGAAATTCTTTTGGCCGCGTCGACGGGATCATCAGCATTCAAGATTGGACGACCCACGACCAGATAGTCAGCGCCGGCCCTGATCGCTTCCGCGGCAGTGAGCGTGCGTCGCTGATCGTCAGTCGCCTCGTTGCCGGACCGAATGCCAGGTGTGACGATTAGGAATTCCGGACTTGAGACTGTCTGCCGGATAAAGTCAATCTCGTGTGGTGAAGCGACTACGCCATCGAGTCCGCAATCCGCCGCCGAACGCGCCAACCTGGTTACCACGGAACGCGGTTCGTCATTGATGCCGATCTGCTCCAGACTCGTTTGATCAAGGCTTGTCAAGAGTGTTACCGCGATCACTTTTGGTCTAGCGAGCGCCTCTCGAGTAGCGATCTCAGCGACGGCTTCAGCGGTGCGCGTCATCATCTCAGCGCCACCGGATGCGTGCACATTGAAGATCGAAACGCCGAGGCGTGTCGCTTCAATTCCAGCCGCGGCCACTGTGTTCGGAATGTCGTGAAATTTTAAATCAAGAAAGACGCGGCCACCTCTGGCAATTATCTGCCTAACCATTTCGGGACCGGCTGCGGTAAAGAGTTGCGAGCCTATCTTGAACATGCCCACGGTTTCGCGTAACGCATCGAACAGATCGAGAGCGCGATGGGCAGAGTCAACGTCGAGGGCGACGATAAGTTTGTCTCTTGCGGCGTCCATCTCAGTTCAGGATACCTAAGGAAGCTCTGAAGAAGTTTATGCGGGCTCTATGCAAACCCTTCATTAACCTGTTCGGATCTCCCTTTGTCTTGAAGACAGTTTCTAAATGATGCGGTTAATCTCCCGGCTCGCTGTTCGTTACTTCACCCGACATCCTACCGCTTCATCAAGCGAACCAAAACCTTCGCGCTTTAAGATCTCGGCGAGCCCTTCATTGATTCGTCGCGCCACGCCGGGACCTTCATAAATGAAACCAGTGTAAAGTTGTATCAAACTCGCTCCAGCGCAAATTTTCCCCCAGGCGTCTTCGGCGGTGAACACTCCGCCTACCCCAATAATCGGCAGGCCGCCGCGCGTCAGTCGATGGATCAGCGCGATAACTTCATTGGAACGGTGGCGCAAAGGCGCGCCGCTCAGTCCACCTTCGCCATAAGCTCCGACCTCAGCAGGCGATGTTTGCAAGTCTGCGCGGCTAACCGTCGTATTGGTCGCAATCAGTCCGGCGATTTGCAAGCGGGTCGCGACCTCGACGATTGATTCAATTTCAGACTCAGATAAGTCCGGCGCAATTTTCAGCAGCAGGGGTTTCCGCTGCTGGCGCGAACTACGGCGCGCGAGTTCATCATTGCGTTGCTGCAGACTCTTGAGCAATTCGGCGAGCATTTCGGGCCGTTGCAGTTCGCGCAGTTTGGGCGTGTTCGGAGAGCTGACATTAATCGCGATGTAATCTGCGATGTCGTAAACGGCTGCGAAGCTTTCAAGATAATCAGGAATCGCATCTTCGATCGCGATGTGGCGCGACTTGCCGATGTTCACGCCGAGCAAGCATTCAGGTCGATGTCGTCTGATATTTTCCGCCAGTTGCGCGGCGCCGCAGTTATTGAAACCTGCGCGATTAATCAGGGCGCGGTCGCGCGGCAGACGAAACAGGCGCGGGCGCGGATTCCCGGGTTGCGGGTGGCTGGTGACCGAACCAACCTCAATAAAGCCGAAGCCAAGCGCTGCCAGCGCCTGGGCGGTCGTTCCGTTCTTATCAAAGCCCGCCGCCAGTCCCACAGGGTTAGCGAACGTCAAACCAAACCGCTCGAGTCTGCCAAAAGGCGAGAGCGTGGTGCGCCTGGTAATAAACTTTCTCGCTGTCTGCGAGCCCAGAAAAAACCGAAGTGAATGTAACGCCAGTTCGTGAATCGTCTCTGGGGGCAGACGAAAAAGTATCGGGCGCAGCAGTGAGCGGTAGATCATGAAGGGCTGACGATCGTTTTGGGCTTTGAACGTGCGAGACTAACAGAGCATCTATGAGGTGACAAGCACTTGACGAAATAATTTGCCAAGCCAATTTCATTGGCATAGAGTATGCGGCCAGGAAAGAGCTATCCATAGACTGAGAAGGCCAAAGAGTTTTGCAGGCTTCTCCAAATGACAACCTGTTTTCTGACTGGGATGAGGTCAGAATCGCCTGCGGTAGCGGGCGGTTTAACCCGCAACGATCAACCACCCGCTACTGCAGGTGGTTCTGACAAACGATAAGGAGCGACGCGTATGAACACGAAAAAGACTTTGCCGGTCTTTGCGGTGCTGCTGCTGGTCTTCGGTTTCAATCAGGCGCTCAATGCACAGAGAGGCCGTTGGATTCATCTCGGCGACAAGCACGTCGATGGACATTCCGACCATGACAAGATTTCAATCGGCGGTTCCGAAGGAAGATTTCGTCAACTCCAGATTCGGGTCCGAGAGGCCGACGTCGATTTTCAGCGAGTCGTAGTTCATTTCGGCAATGGCGAAGATGAAGAACTGCGGTTTCGCGAAGTAATCAGAGCCGGTGGCCAGACACAGCCGCTGGATCTGCGCGGATATGATCGGGTAATAAAGAGCGTCGAGTTCTGGTACGAGAAAGCTCATTGGGGCGAGCGCCGTCCGACGGTGGAGTTGTATGGGAGGTGAGAAGAAAACTACTGAAAGTGGTAGTAAGCTTGAGCACTTTTGACGGCGAGATATTCGATGCGGTCGGTAGTGCCCTAATTCAAGTTGTTCTCTGCGTCCTCTGCGAAGACCTCTGATTCTTCTCTGCGGTTAATTGCCCAAGCCAAAGACATTAACCGCAGAGAGCCCAGAGGTTGGCGCAGAGGGCCGCAGAGAAAACTGAAATTAAGGCAGCACCATGCGGTTAGCTTACTTGTCACTCGACGTGGTTCTTGTTACTATTTCGCGCCAGTGGAGTTCACTGAAAAGGCTCGGATAATGGATGGCGCGCGAATCAATCGCGCGCTGGCACGGCTGGCCTCCGAGATCGTAGAAGAAAACCACGGCTTGACTGATCTGGTTCTGGTTGGCATTCGCCGTCGCGGCGTCCCTCTGGCCAATCGTATCGCTGACAAAATCGCGGACCTCGAAGGCAAGCGCCCGCCAGTAGGCATTCTTGACATAACTTTGTATCGTGACGATCTTTCGACGGTCGGCGCCAAGCCGATTGTCAGCGGCACGGAATTACCCGGCGATGTCGAAGGGCGCTGTATCGTCCTGATTGACGATGTGCTTTACACGGGTCGCACGGTGCGCGCGGCGCTGGACCAACTGATTGATTTCGGCCGGCCGCGGCGCGTTCAGCTCGCGGTACTAATCGATCGAGGCAACGAACATCGCGAGCTGCCCATCCAGGCGGATTACATTGGCAAGCTGGTGCCCACGAAAAAGAGCGAGATCATAAAAGTCATGCTAACTGAATTTGATGAAGACGAAGGGGTCGTGATCGTAGAGCGACCGGCAGCAGAAGCTGCAGCGTGAAGCGGCCCCGATGGCCGCTTTTTTTATGGGTGGCACAGACTTCAGTCTGTGTTGCTGCGTGCAGGAAAATCACAGACTGAAGTCTGTGCCACGATGTTAATGAGCACTAACTTCAAGCTTAAACACCTGCTCGGCATACGGGAACTGTCAGCCGATCAGATCACTCATTTGCTCGACACGGCTGAGACGTTCCTCGACATCTCCAAGCGCGAAATAAAGAAGGTGCCCGCCCTGCGTGGCCGCACGGTAATCAATCTTTTCTTTGAAGCTTCGACGCGCACGCGCACGTCGTTTGAAATCGCGGCCAAGCGTCTCTCAGCCGACGCCGTCAACATTAGCGTGTCTACGTCGAGTGTCTCAAAGGGCGAGACCCTGCTCGACACCGCGCGCAACCTGGAAGCAATGGCGCCGGACTGCATTGTCATTCGGCACTCAGCGGCCGGAGCCCCGGGGCACCTGGCGCGCGTGTGTAATGCCGCGATTGTGAATGCCGGCGACGGCGCGCACGAACATCCTACCCAGGCCCTGCTCGACGCGCTTACGATTCGTGAACACAAGGGTCATCTCGACGGATTGAAAGTCGCACTCATCGGCGACATCCTGCATTCGCGCGTGGCCCGGTCGAATGTGTACTTGCTTTCAAAGCTTGGTGCGACCGTCAGCGTCGCGGGTCCGGGTACCCTGGTGCCACCCGAATTTGCCGGCTTGATTGAACAAGGCGTGCGCGTCGAACGAAAGCTCGAAGACGCGATCGTCGACGCCGATGTAGTCATGATCCTGCGCGTTCAGAGAGAGCGGCAGACCGAAGCGTTCTTCCCGTCAATGCGCGAATACGCCGTGCATTATGGATTGCACCTGAGCCATCTGAGCCTGGCCGCGCCCAACGCCATCGTGATGCATCCTGGCCCGATGAATCGCGGAATTGAGGTTTCTTCAGAGATTGCCGACGGCGGACGTTCGCTGATTCTGGATCAAGTGACCAACGGCGTGGCGGTGCGAATGGCCGTTCTTTACTTGTTAGCAGGTGCCGGCAAACAGAACGGAACAAAGCGAACCCCCGCCGGCAAGAACGGTGCGCAAGAAAAGAAGGAACGAAGCGGGAAGTTGTTTGCCTAGTGGAAACAAGATGCGCTTACTTATCGCCAACGGTTACGTGATCGATCCCGCGCAGGGAACTAACACCGGCAAGAATCTGCTGATCGAGGATGGCCGACTGGTCGGCCTCTCAAGCCACAGCGATGGCGTGCCCGAAGGCGCCGAAGTCTTTGATGCCACCGGGTTGGTGGTGGCGCCCGGCTTCATAGACATGCACGTGCACCTGCGCGAACCGGGACACGAATACAAAGAAACGATCGCCAGCGGGGCTGCGGCCGCGGTCGCCGGCGGATTCACCACCGTTTGCGCGATGCCGAACACTGATCCCATAAACGACAATGCCGCGGTAACCAGGTTTGTGATCGAACAGGCTGCGCGCGCCGGCCTCGCCAGCGTCTTCCCGATTGGCGCGATCACCAAGAATTCCGACGGGACTGAGTTGGCGGAAATGGGCGAGATGAAAGACGCCGGCATCGTCGCGGTTTCCGACGACGGCCGCCCGGTGCCGACGGCAGGTATGATGCGTCGCGCGATGGAGTACGCGCGCGGGTTTGACTTGCCCGTCATCGATCACTGCGAAGATAAATCGCTCGCGCGTGGCGGCATGATGCACGAAGGTCACTGGTCGCTGGTGCTGGGGTTGCGAGGCGTGCCGGCCGCCGCCGAAGAAGTCGATGCGGAACGTAATTGTTTGCTCGCAGAGTTGACCGGTGCGCGCGTGCATCTCGCTCACGTCTCCACTCGCGGTGCGATCGAGGCAGTGCGGCGGGCGAAAGAGAAAGGATTGCCGGTGACTTGCGAAGTCGCTCCGCATCACTGGACGCTGACTGATGAAGCAGTTTCTGACTATGACACGAACACCAAGATGAGTCCGCCTTTGCGCAGTCAGGATCATATCGACGCGCTTCTCGAAGGCTTGCGGGATGGTACCGTCGACGCGATCGCTACTGACCACGCTCCGCATCATGCGGATGAGAAGGAACTCGAATACGATCAGGCGCCCTTCGGCATTGTTGGTTTAGAGACGGCCGTGGGCCTGGCGATGGAGCGCCTGGTTAACCAGGGCGTGATTTCGCTCGAGCGGCTGGTCGAACTATGCTCGACGAATCCGGCGCGGATTCTCAATCTGGAAGAGCGAGGCACGTTGCGCGCAGGCGCGCGAGCCGACTTAACAATTCTGGATCCGGAACTTGCCTGGACGTTCGAAGTGTCGCGATCGAAATCAAAAAGCCGCAACACGCCCTTCGATGGCTTTACCTTCCGTGGTGCTGCAGTCGCGACCCTCGTCGGCGGGCGCATCGTTTATCTCCACCCTGACTACACTCGGGTCATTGAATCCCACCGCGCGGGAACGTTCGTAAGTTAAGGCTTGCCGGGTGATTTCTCTCAGACGAATTGCGCCCAAGAGCACCCTGATATGTGATTGGGATTCCCGAAATACGTCGTCGATTATTAGCGCTAACCGATCAGGGATAGCTCGCTTTCTTCGCCTGCTTCAATAGATCCGCCATCCTAAAGTTGGCGCCTTTTTTCACCAATTTTTCGGACGGATGGAACAGCGGATTCTGTCGCAGGAAAGAATAGCTATCGGCCATCATTAGCCCGACAAAAACTTCGCCGACGATGCGTCCGCCGACGGGCCCAAGGTGGATCGGCGTATCGTTTTTCACAAACTGCTGCTGGGCTTCGGCGAGGATGTAATACCAAAGAGGCGCATTGCCGGCAAACGCGGGATCCACGTCGGTCAGCTTCTTGTTTGTCTTTACGCCGTCTTCGTTAGCTTTGCCGACCCTCAGCTTCTCATCATCAATGGGCTGAATACCCATTGCTCGCGATACGGTCTGGCCTGAAGGCAATTGCATGCGCAAACCACGAATCAAGTTCCGTTCAGCCAGCGAGGGATGATCCCCACCGATAGCCTTCGGCAGGTCGCCGAGCGGATTCACCAGCGATGTATCGATTTTGTAAGCAGGTTGCACCCGCTTTTTGCCGGCCCGTGGCGGATTGTTCCCCATATCGAAGAAGAGGCGCCAATCAATCGCCAGCTTGGAAGGAAACGCGCGGAACCCCGCCAGGCTTTCTTTTTTCTTATTGGCCGAAAAGATCGGCAATCGATCGTTCTTTGCGTTGAGGCGATAAACCGGCCGGATCATTGAATGTCCAAAACGATAAGCGGCAACGGAAAACTCGATCGGCATGTAAGGATCCTTTCCCTTAACCTTATAGAACTTGAGCCGGGGCGGATCGTCAACTACGTTAGTTCCCTTTTTTACGTGGGGAAGAATTTCATGCCACGCCTCTGCTCCGATTATGGTCGGCAGAAAGTCGTGCAAGACCACCCACTGATAATGCCAGCGGACGATTCGCTGCGCCTCAGCAAATGTCTCGGGCTTAAAAACATCAACCACGCGGTTGTGAAAGCGGAGCATTGCCGACTGTAATTGGCTGATAATCACGTTCTCGTCATTACGAGGATCGCCAATTAGAGCCCGGGACGGCTCCTTGCCGACCGGTGGGTTCCGCGGTAGGCCACGCGCATTTGGATCGTCATCGTTGCCGGTCAATTGCTTGCCCAGGAGCATACGCATGCCGCCATCGCGATACAGATATGGTTGGTCGTCCGGGCCGCGACCATAGACGCAATCCAGATCGAACCGCGGCGTTCGATAATCCACCAACCCGTCCGGATCATTATCTCGCTCCAGACTACTAGCCGGATCAAACGTCAGGTCATGATCGATGAACTGTCCGAGATACGTATAGCCGGCGCTAATCCCGGGATGAAGTTTGGTGCCGATGTTCTCTTCGTCATCCGGTGGGTCTGCATCCTCAGGAGTAGGGCCACCCGGTTCTTTTTCAGCCGTCATTTCTTTACCGAGTGTTATCAACATCTCTTCGTCAAATCTGCCCGGCGGCAGCGTCCGAAACATGCGGCCGAAGCGGCCCTCGAACTGCGAGGAGCGCCGGCTCAAGTTGATGCCGCGAACTTCCCCGTGACTGCCGCTCGCGACTCGCACGGTTGCAGCGCCTGACGGATTTGTGGCCGGTTTATTATTCATGAGCTTCTCCTTCGTGGTGATGAGCGGCGCTTACGCGCGCGATCGACATTCTCCGCGATCAGGTTTCTTTCAGGACTAGTTCCAGAAAATGCGTCTGGTGAATTCGTTGGCAAAGTTTTGCTGTGAATCGTGCTGTCTCGCGAGTTCGAGAAAGCGCGCAAAGTGTTTCTCGTGTAGCTTCGCCAGATCTTCTTTGTGCAACAGTTGGCAAAACTTTCCGAGGTGCGGGCGCGCGCCGACTTGCTTAATTAGCTCTTCGGCCTTCTCGTAGTACTCTTCAAAGCCATGCGAATCATTGCAGACCAAATCAATCCAGGTGGATTTACGTTCGCGTCCGGCGCCAATCAACGTCGAGTCATGCCCGGCTGGAGTGAATCGGACCTTGCACGGGGCGTAAGGCAGCCCCGGGTCGTACATCTTTTCATAGAGTTCGACAAAACGGCGGCACTCTCGAATGTGTCCTCGATATTTCATCGCTCTTCCTTTCCGCGCCGGCGCGGAAATCAAAGAGAACTTACGCCTGTTCCCAGGTTACCAGGGCGAGAAAAGAGATGTGGGATAGGCACGGGAAGTTCCTCGGGTTGATTGGGACTGTACCGGGCTAACTGCCGAGTATGCGAGAGCCGCAGCTAGCTTCGATTTCGTTTCGGGCGAACTCTAGTTTAGATTCGCGCAGAAAGTCAATAAAGTTTTGGCAACAAATGGGGAGCGTTGACTAGCCGGCAAGGGCGGACAAAACCGATTTCTAATTAGCCGCGGTCTACGCGGTCACGGAAACTGCAGGTCGAAAATATCGGAATAGTTTCCAGCCGAGAATGATCGCCACGATAAAAGCAAGAATTGCCCAGGCGAGATTGCCCAGAATCTCAGAGATGTATTGGACGCGGTCACTGAAGACATAGCCCAACATCACATACAGCACCACCCAGAGCACTTCTCCGAGCACGTCCCAAATAATAAATCGCCGCCAGGGATAGCCCGCGATTCCGCTCGTGACATTAAGCCAGGGCCCGAGTTCCGTAACCAGCCAACGGCTAAAGAAGATTCCGAAGCCGCCCCATTTGTTTGACAGTGCTTCGGCTTTCTTGATTTTGTGTTCGCCACCTATGCGACGGCTGATGCGCACAACCAGACGGCGCCCGCCCCAACGAGACAGACCATAACCGATCTGATCACCGAGTATGGCCGCCAGGCTCGCGGCCACGATGACCGGCAACAAACTCAGCTCGCCTTGCCTGGCGAATGAACCGGCCGCCACCAGCGTCAAGGTCACGGGGAAAGGCACGCCCACCGACGAGATCGTAATCACGGCAACGAGGAGCGGCACACCATGGGTCACGAGTGCAGCCAGCAGTTGATCCGTAATACTCATGGTGAACTCCCGGGATCAGGTGGAGGCGGAGGTGGTGGAGGGTAAGGCGGACGCGCATGAACTATTGCGTCCAGCAACAAGCTTCGGATTTCGTCCATCGACCGATTTTGCGCTTTGGCAATCTCGCGGAGAGGTCGTTTGTCGGGCGGCTTATGTGGTAAGGCCAGGGCCAGATAGAGAACGTGCGGCGGCACGTGATAAGAGTGAGCAACATAGCCGATGTTCATCCAGCCGCGGATCGGTTCATCCTGATGGTAATGCCAGTAAATTATCGGCCGCACCGCGCGCACCACAAAAAATATCGCTACCGACAGAGACACGAGAAACGCCAGTGCCACCACCCATTGTTTCCAGCCGAACTTTTTCATCCGATGCCCACAATGATCATTGGATCTTATGTTCTTCCAGCTTGGAATAAAGGAGACGCCGGTTGATGCCGAGACGCCGGGCCGCTTCGGCTCGATTGCCCCCTGATGCTTCCAGGGCCCGGCGGATCAACTCGCGCTCCAGCGCCGCCACCGCTTCTTTGAAAGGCAGAGCTAGAAACGCCCGGTTCGCGCGCGCCTCATTGCTGATTGCCGCAGCACCTTCACCGAACAGATGCGCGGGCGAAAGAACTTCGACCGCCGCGCCCGCGGTAATTACCGCCCGCTCGATCATGTTTTCCAACTCCCGCACATTGCCGGGAAAGTCATAAGCCAGCAGACGACGCATCGCTTCGTCTGAAAGAACTTTAAGTGCCAGCCCATGCCGCGTGGCCGTACGCTCGAGAAAATACTCAGCAAGTTGCGGCACGTCGCCCAACCGCGCGCGCAACGGCGGCAAGCGTATCTCGATCACGCTCAAACGATAAAACAAATCTTCGCGAAAGCGCTTTTCATTGACTGCCTGTTTTAAGTCTTGATTGGACGCCGCGATGACGCGGACGTCCACCATTACTGTCTCTGTGCCACCGACTCGTTCGAACCGCCGTTCCTGCAATGCACGCAAGAGTTTCACTTGCGCGGGCGGCGTCAACTCGCCCACTTCGTCGAGGAAGAGCGTGCCCATGTGGGCCAGTTCAAAGCGACCCTTCTTCTGGCGTTCAGCGCCGGTAAACGCGCCGCGCTCGTGACCAAACAATTCCGCTTCGATCAGATTTTCCGGCAGGGCTCCACAGTTGACCGCCACGAATGGCTTGCCAGAGCGCGCTGAATGATTGTGAACCGCACGCGCCACCAATTCCTTGCCGGTTCCTGACTCGCCGGTAATCAGCACGGTAGCATCCGTAGCCGCGAGTCTCCCGATCTGTTTGAAAATATCGCGCATCGCGCGGCTGGTGCCGAGCATCTCGAAGCGTTTGGGTTCCGGCGCATCCGCTTCGGCGGCTTCTTTCGGGGGCCGTGCTGCCTCCGCTGCCAGGCTCAAACGCCTTTGCTCGGTGGCGCGGTGCAGAGTCGCGATTATTTCATCCAGATCCAGCGGCTTGGTGATGTAGTCATAAGCGCCCAGCCGCATTGCCTCGATCATCTTTGAGCTGTCGCCGAAAGCGCTGATCACGATCACCGGCGCACTCGTCAGCTTCTCTTTCTGAATCACGCGAAGGACATCAAGACCGTCCATTTTGGGCATCCGCACATCAAGAAAGATAACATCCGGTTTCACGCCGCCGCGGCGCAACAACTCAACGGCCTCTGTGCCGTCGCCGGCTTGCGCCGTACGAAAGCCCTCGCCGGCAATTAACTCCACGAGGCTCTCGCGCAGATTGATTTCGTCATCAATGACTAGTGCCTGTCCCAACTCTGTTTTCATGGAGGTCAAAATCCAAACGAGAAGAAAACAGCCCCGACGATCAGCGCGCAGGAAACCAGGTTGTTCCACTTCAAGGTCTCGCCGAACATCAAATAGGCAATCACCATAAAGACGACCAGTGTGATGCACTCCTGCATGATCTTCAACTGCGTCACGGTGAACGTTTGCGAGCCCAGTCGGTTTGCGGGGACTTGAAAGATGTATTCAAAAAGCGCAATCGCCCAACTAATCATGATCACCCACACTAATGGTTTGCTCTTGTACTTCAGGTGCCCATACCACGCCAGAGTCATGAATATGTTCGAGATGACCAGTAAGATAACCGTCTTCATTGCTCCTCCGAATGTAACAATGTCCGCCGAACTTTAGTTTGTCGATCTCACGTTACCTAACTGCTTAGTTTGTAACGAGCACTGCGCGAAACTCATCGACAAACTAAAGTTCGTCGAACATCAGAGCGGCTTACGAAAGCGGAAGCTCAATCACAAACGAAGCCCCGCTGCCGTCATGACTGACAAAACTGAGGCGTCCGCCATGTTCCTCAATGATCGCCCGCGCGATTGCTAACCCGAGGCCCGTTCCAGTGTCGCGGCCCGTATGAAACGGCTCAAAAATATGTTCCTGATCGGCCTGCCGGATGCCGTGTCCCGTATCCTCAAATCTCAGACGGGCGGACGCAGAGCCATCTTCCGCCTTAAAAGTACTGCAAGTGATTGTCAGCCTACCGCCGTCAGGCATCGCGTCCAGTGCGTTCTGAATGATGTTATCCAACACTTGCGCCAGACGGTTTCCATCGCCTTCGACGACGATGCTCTGCGACGGCGTGCTGGCTGCGATCACGACGCCGGCGCGGGTAGCCAAATCAGCGAAGAAAGCCGCGCGGCGAGAAACGAGTTCGACAAGATCAACCGTGCCGTGTTCGAGTCTCTGCTGACCGCCGAGTTCAAGCAACCGGCGGACGAGTGTATCGAGCCGTTCGATCTCCGCTGAGATCACGCTGAAAGTCTCGTCCAGCTTCTCAGGCGCATATGACGAGCGGCGGGCCATCTGGACTTTAAGCTTGATCGCCGCCAGCGGATTGCGGACTTCGTGCGCTACACCCGCGACGACACGACCAAGAGCAGAGAGCCGCTCGCGTTGGGCGAGCTCCTGTTCCAGTTCAGTCCGACGCGCGATGTTGGCGCGCAGAGTGGCGGCGAGTTCATTGATCGCCGTGGCGATGCGAGCAAGTTCCTCGGTGTCCGGCGACGATACCTGGCGGTTGAGATCCGTCGTCAAGCCGGCAAGCCCGGCTTCGATACCAGTCACACCAGAACGAAGGTCTCTGACAGTAATCAGAGCTAGTCCGCTCACCGCGAGAATGCTCAGCGCCAGCGCCACGAGTGCAGCCACATTGGGCCAATCAGAAACGCCCGACAAATGCGACAGCCGCTGCATGGCCCAGGCTGTCGGCATGCCGTCATTTTGCGTGGGGTAAGCAACCAGCAGGATGCGGTCACTTCCGATTTGACTCGAGCGCGAAGTGGGCGCTCCGGTTTGGGCCGCCTGACTTGCAAGCGCGCGGATCACCTCGACAAGATCCGAAGGAGCGTTTCCGGCAGAACTTGTAGTGCGGTCTTTGGAAAGGGCGTATCCAACAATCGCTCCGTCCGCGGGCCGATAGAAGCCTCCTTCAACGTCAGGGAAGCGATGAAGCGTGATCGCTGTGAGACGAACGAGCGGATCGGAGTAGGTCCCAAAGATCGTTTCAACGTGCGGCGGTACCCGGCGCGGCCGCTCGTCTGGCGCCCGTGGACCTTTATCACGCGGCCGGTTCGGTGGAGCCGGCATCGCCTGTTCAATGGTTTGATAGCCATCGGGATTCGCCTGAAGTTCGCGCGCCAAATCACGCGCCGCGGCGTGCACCGAAGAATCCGCCTGGCGCAAAGCGAATGTCTCAGTCGCGCGCGCCAGTCGCCACGCAACAAACAAAGCGACAACCAGAGCCACTATTGCGAACGCGGCCAGCAAGGCCAGCCGCGTGCGCAAACTCACTTTTCGGATTGTCTTCAGCATTATCGGTTACCGGCGGTGTTTCTATGCTCCGCCTGCCAACTTACGCCTGTCAATGCACCACGCCGAGAAGGAGGCATCCGGCGTGATGTTGGTCGGCAGGATTCTCTTATTTCGTGTGAGTTCGTGGATCGACCTTTACGCCAACCGAAAAGCGATCCACGAATCAACACCAACCACGTGGACCATCAGCGTCCCAGCGCGATCGTCTTGTCGCCCACCGTAATCTGCGTCGGACGGATTACTGTTCCGCGTTCGTTATGCACGCCGTTGCCCTCGATACTGACCTGTGTGGTCGCGCCCTGCTCGGCGGCAACTACAAGTGCCCCCACCCGCGGCGACAATCGCACCTGCTCGCCGCTGGATAAGATTAGCCCATCCACGTCGCCATGACCGTTGACCAGGTGTGTGCTAACGGTGCCGGTGGCTTTGAATATTTCCGGCGACAATGCAGGTGAGGAGGCTGGCGACGGCGCCGGCGTCGGAACCGCCTTCGCCGTTTGCCTGGTGGTCGGATCATTTGCCGAAACGCGACTTGGCTCAGTTGGCGTGGCCTCTGCTCCGACGGACTTTCCAACGGGCAGCGGTTGTGTTCCAGCTTGTGCGGACGCATCGGGCGGACCTCGTCGGTCGGGGCGACCTTCCCGATCTCGGGGCCCGCGTTTGTCGTGTGGCCCATCCGGACGCGGAGGTCCAGCCTCGGCCTCGACGATCGTGCGTCCGTTAGCCGAGATTTGTTCGACGCGAACTTCGCGACCGTATTTTGATTGCGAACCGGGGTGGCCGCTGGCTGTTACTTCATCACCAACTTTGATCTGTGACGCTACGACCGCGCCCGTTTGGGGGCCGAAGTGTAATTGGTCACCGCTCGCCAGCAGCAGGCCGTTAACCTCGCCTCGATCGTCGAGCAGATAGGCAGTCACCTGACTTTTGATGGAGGTACTGCGTCTCATGAACCTTCGCACTCCCCAGATCGCACCGCAAGCGCCGACGCCGATCACAAAGATTGCAATTCCAACTAATAGATTACGTTTACTGAATACAGACATGACTAATCTCCCTTCCAAATTGCGGAGCACCTAATGCATCCGGCAGACAACAGTCATTTACTATGGATGACGTGCTGCCCACCTCTCTAGTGCAATGGATGTGCCCGGCGGTGAATGCCAACGAAAGACAGTTAATTGTTCAGAAGAAGGGAACCGAAGGCTGGAATATGTGAGAAGACAGCACATCTGAACTGTGCGCTCTTCTCACATCTTTGCCGATACTTGGGATGTCCGGGAAAGCGAACAACGCACGCGAGTTGTCGCCCAACGTTCTTTGGCTAAAGCTCAGCAACTACCCGCTGGAGCTTTTCATTTACCTCCGCAGCTACTGCATCGAGAGTCGCATTGTCTCCTACCACCGACAGCATCATCCTGGCGTCTATCGCCGCAACTACAGATTTGCCCGCTTCGTCAGCCTCATAGACGATGACATTGCAGGGAAGGAGCAGTCCGATGTTGATCTCTTGTTGCAGGGTCTTGTATGCGAGAGGCGGATTGCACGCGCCGAGAATCACATAGCGGCGGAAATCCACGCCGAGTTTCTCTTTAAGTTTTTCCTTGATATCGATCTCGGAGAGCACGCCGAAGCCTTCTTCCTTGAGCGCGGCCCGGGTCTTTTCGACAGCCTCTTCGTAAGGAACATCAATGGTCTTGCTGAATCCGTATTTTGAATGTTGTGGTTGCTGAGCACTCATCTTCTTTTTCCTTTTACCAAGTCGCAGAAGGGCACGGTTGCTGCCACCATGCTGGCCTGTTAGTGTGAGTTACGCTTACGTTCCAAATCACGTGAACCTGTTGCGTCTTCAGTTGCTGCTGTGTGCCTATTGTCCTTTACTGTACCCGGTCGAGACTCGACACGGCACGAGTTAGCCATTCAAGTCGGGACCCCGAGACGCGGCAGCACCCACCGCATCAGCACGATGTAAGCCGCAAAAAACAGTACCGGCCAAAACCATTCAGCCATTGTTCTTAACTCCTAACCCCTGTTGCCTCAGTGGCGGTTTTCCAAGTGCGATACGATCCTGTCAGGTTGCGCACGCGGAAGCCGTGTTGGCTCAGGATGCGTGCTGCGTTGTAGGAGCGTTGGCCGCTCTGACAATAGGCGATGATTTCGCGATCGCGCGGTAACTCACTCAGTCGCTCGCGCAGCTCATCCAGGGGAATATGGGTCGAACCTGGGATGAACCCTCGCGCGCGTTCGTCGGGACGGCGGACATCCAACAGCAGCGTCGTGCTGGGATCAAGCGCAGCAACTTCGTTCCACTGCGCGAGCGTCACGTCACGTGCGAGCACGTTTTGCGCGGCCATCCCGGCAAGGTTGACGGGGTCTTTCGCCGATCCGTATGGCGGCGCGTAGGCTAGTTCAAGTTCGGCCAGATCGTGAACGGTCATGCCGCCCTTGAGTGCGGTGGCCAGCACGTCAATGCGTTTGTCCACGCCATCATGGCCGATTGCTTGCGCACCGAGGAGGCGGCCGGTGTCGGGCGAGAACAGGAGTTTCAGCGCGATCGGTTCGGCGCCGGGGTAATAGCCGGCGTGCGAGCCAGGGTGAAGATGAATCGCCTGAAATGGAATGCCTGCACGACGAAGGGATTTCTCATTTGCACCTGTGCAACCGGCGGTGAGATTGAACAACCGCAGGATGGCGGTGCCCCAGGTGTGTTCGTATCGGGACGGACGGCCCATGATATTGTCGGCGGCAATGCGACCCTGGCGATTCGCCGGGCCAGCCAGCGGAATCAGCGCCCACTGATCCGTGACTCCATCCCGCACCTCAATTGCATCACCCACTGCCCAGATGTGCGGGTCATGGGTTTGGAGGTATTCGTTGACGCGGATGCCTCCCAGTTTGCCGATTTCCAAACCAGCATCTTTCGCCAGCCCTATTTCAGGTTTTACTCCCAACCCGAGCACGACAGAATCGGCGGGCAATCGTTGACCGCTTTTCAGCACCACGATGGAAGCGCGGGCGGGCTCGTCCTCTGAGGGCGCTTCGAACGAGGCAACGGCATCGTTCAGATGCAGGGTGACGCCATTGTCACGCAACTCCGCGTGTAGCCACGCAGCCATTTCCGGATCGAGCGGCGCCATGACCTGAGGCAGGGCTTCCACCACCGTCACCTCGAACCCGCGGCGCCGCAGTTGCTCAGCCATTTCGAGTCCGACGTAACCGCCACCGACTACGACGGCGCGACAACGCTCGCAATCTTTTGACCAGGCCATGATTTTTTCCACGTCGCGGATGTTTCGCACCACAAAGTGGTTTTGGCAATCGATGCCGGGGATGGGTGGTTTTAGTGGCGATGCGCCGGTAGAAAGTATCAGTGCATCGTAGGCTTCTTCGTATTCGCGACCGGTTTCTCGCTCGCGCACCCGAATGCGCCGGGCCGAGCGATCGATGCGGATGACCTCGGTATTGATGCGCACGTCCAGATTGAAGCGCGCCTTCAGGCTGGCGGGCGTTTGCACCAAAAGGCTGTCTTGCTCGGCGATTTCACCACCGACAAAATACGGCAGTCCGCAGTTGGCAAACGACACGTGCGGGCCGCGCTCGAACATGATGATCTCGCAGGCCTCGCACAGCCGTCGCGCGCGGGCTGCCGCGCTGGCGCCACCGGCGACGCCACCCACGATGACCAGGCGTTTGTTGCTCATGCTTTCCATTTGCAGATCATGGTTCATTGGTTGGCGGTCGCGCCGGCTAGTCGCCCTCGCACCGCTCACCTGGTTCCTCTTACCCGGCGTATCGATTCACGGAGGCACACACTGCGCGGCGATACGCTTGTTCACTTCTTTCCGAAGATCAACCAACCAAGTAGGACACCGAGAGCGAGGGTAAGTAACGTAGGAATCCACATCCAACTGAACCCGCCAGCTATCCATCCTTGTCCCATCCTGTACCCGCCCCATCCGTGTCCCATCATCCCACCACCCATCATTGACCCGGTCATTGCCCCGCCGCCGAAGATCAGAAAAAGCACGACTACGGCGACCAACGCGATGATTAGGGGTGTCTTGCGGCTCGATTCGTTCATACGATTAATCTCCTGTGTGTCCGTGATGGTTGTGTTGCTGGTTGTGGGGGGGGGAGTTGATTTGCTCCTACCCTGGCGCAGCGCAAGAATCGCACCCGGAACGCTTTGTGCGCTCAACGGCAAGACTGGCATTGGGGCTGGGACCTTACATCTTCATTTCCGGCTTCTTCGTCATCTCCATCTTCTTCTTCATCCCCAAACCCTCGATTCTCGCCCGCTGCGGTTTTGGTGTCTGTGCTCTAACCTGCCGAGCAAGGTTCGTGCCCTCAACATGCCTTTGTATTATCCTTTGTGTTCTTGAGGACAGGCATTGTTGATTGGGTGCGCTTGCGAAAATCTCCGCAGCCCATAGCGGCAGAATTCGCAAGACAAGACGACGAATCAGCAAAGAATCGAAGCTTTGCCTTGCGGCACCAGGGTTGCTGCCAGCGAAAGGACGAATTCTCGGTACACATTGACGTGGGCCGAGTCCGTATGTTGTTGTTTACGATGATGAAGTGGCTTACCGCCGGAGAAAGGCAGGCCTATGTGGGTTAGGGCACATACACGGCCGTCGCACTTGGTTTATTCTGTCGCGGCTTAGTGATAATGATGCCGCAACCACTAAAAATGCCGGCATTGGTGCTTTACTTCAAGCAGGATCGAGCGTTCGACTGCACTACTCTAAGGGTTTACTTAGCGATGCTGAAACGGTTTTCATCTCTGATTCTGGCGCTAATGATTGGTGGCAGCGTTCTGGCCGGTACGGCTCGGCTCCACGATGAACATGTCTGCCAGATGGCAGGTATGGAAGCGATGCCGGGCATGGAATGCTGTAAGACGGATGAGACTCGATCCGTTGTCAGTGAGCCCGTCTCTTCGGAACAATGTTGTGTCACCATTCCGCAAGAGACTGGTTCAAACGGAAGAGCGTTTAATCTGCGTGCCCCTTCCTTCAGTATCGCTGTTATTCACCCGGCAGTCGTGCTGTCTCCTCTGGCTGCGCCTAAGCCAACGGAGTGTTCCTACTCGCCGCAAGTCTTTTTACCCAACCTCCAGGCTAGTTACATTCGCAATCTTTCCCTTCTGATCTAACTCACAGCAGGTCGTAGTGTGTCTTCTTGCGGCTTCTTTGAAGCTGCAGGCGTGCTTGCGCATTCGTGTGCTCTGCGCGCCATGAAACCAAATCTCTTCGACTCATTTGGAGGTTAGAGGCATGAAGAAATCTGAAATCCTTCTCGCAATCGCACTGGGTGTGGTTGTCGTTATCGCGGCAGCGTGTGGTTCAAAGACGGGACCTGATGGAAGCGTTCCCACGGGCAAAGTCATCAAGGCCGTACCCGTGGAAAATCTGACCGCCACGCTCTCGAATGACAGCGGCGTGCTCAAGCGCGGCAATCAGGAGCTAATGCTCGCGTTCACCGACTCGTCCGGCAAGCCGGTTGATGTCGGTGCCGTATCGCTCAACTTTCACATGCCGCAGATGGGCAGCATGGCTGCCATGACTGACTCGGTGACATTCACAACCACCAGGACCTCAGGGGTCTATCGCGGCAAAGTGAATATCGAAAGCGGCGGCGAATGGCAAGCGCAACTGGCGTATGAAGGCCAGGCGGGAAAAGGACAGACGACGTTTAGTGTGACGGCACAATGATTCAATGATTAATCGATTAATCGAACTCAGCCTGCGCAATCGCGGCCTGGTGATCGCGATCTATCTTGGTCTCGCGGCCTGGGGCTACTGGGCCTTGCTGCGTACTCCGGTCGACGCGATCCCCGATCTCTCTGAGAACCAGGTGATCGTGTTTACGGATTGGACTGGACGCTCGCCTCAGGAGGTCGAAGATCAAGTCACATATCCGCTCGTGACGAGTCTGCAAGGGCTGCCGGGCGTGCGCGTGGTGCGCGCTAGTTCGGCGTTTAGTTTCTCGATGATCAATGTCATCTTCGAAGATAACGTCGATCTTTATTGGGCCCGAACTCGCGTGCTGGAACGCTTGAATCTAGTCGGCAAGCAGTTGCCGGAAGGCGTCGTACCGACGCTCGGACCTGACGCGACCGGGGTGGGCCAGATCTTCTGGTACACGCTCGAAAGCGATCAGATGAGCCTGCGCGATCTGCGCACACTGCAGGACTGGTTCGTTCGTTACCAACTCAATTCAGTGCCTGGCGTCGCCGAAGTCGCCAGCGTGGGTGGTTACGTGCAGCAGTATCAGATCGATGTCGATCCAAACAAGCTGCGTTCTTATTCGCTGCCACTGTCGCTGGTTGTCGAAGCAGTTGCGCGGTCAAACAACAACGTCGGCGGGAACGTCGTCGAGCAGGCCGGACAATGGTCGGTCGTGCGCGGCGTCGGATTGATTCAGTCGGTGGCTGACGTCGAGAATATCGTTCTCAGCGCGCCGAACGGCGTCCCGATATATGTGAAGAACGTCGCGGACGTGAAGCTTGGCGACGCGTTTCGCACCGGCGCGCTCGACAAAAACGGCAAGGAAGCGGTGGGCGGTGTCGTGATCGCGCGCTACGGCGTGAACACGCTCGAAGTGATCGATGCCGTCAAACAGAAAATAAATGCGCTGCAAGCGGGGCTGCCAAATGGCGTGCACGTCGTGTCCTTTTACGATCGCACGCAACTGATTCAACGCGCCACGCACACTCTGAAACGCGCGCTCATCGAAGAGCTGATCCTGGTCACGCTGGCGCACATCCTCTTTCTCGCGCATTTCAGGTCCATTCTAGTCGTGACGATTCCGTTGCCACTCGCGGTGCTACTGGCATTTCTCTTCATGTACTACATGGGCATCAGCTCTAACCTGATGTCACTGGCGGGAATCGCCATCGCCATCGGTGTCCTGGTCGATGCGGGAATCGTGGTCACTGAAAACGCCTTTCGATTCCTCGAACAGCGAAAAGTCGATCCGAAGGACCGGGCCCTGGTCTGGCAGACAGTACTCGAATCGACGCGCCTCGTCGGGCGGCCGATCTTCTTTTCCATGGCGGTCATCGTCCTGGCGTTCATTCCGGTCTTCGCGCTCACTGGCGAAGAAGGAAAACTGTTCCACCCGCTCGCTTTCACCAAGACGTTCGCCATGGTCGGGGCCACCATCATCGCGGTCACGCTCGTGCCGGTGCTTTGCACGCTGCTGCTGCGTGGCAAGTTTCATGCGGAGCAGGCTAACCCGGTGATGCGGGGATTGCACTTTATCTACCGGCCTGTACTTCGATTTGCGCTGAATCATCGCTTATTAACGGTATCGGCCGCGGCGCTGCTTTTTGCGGGCGCGATCTTTCTGGCGGCCGGCATCGGCAAAGAATTCATGCCGCCATTAAATGAAGGCGACCTGATGTACATGCCCGTGACCGATCCGGCGATCTCGATCGATCAAGCGCGCGCCATCATGAGTAAGGAAGATGAGATCCTCAAGAGCTTTCCCGAGGTCGAGTGGGCCGTCGGTAAGGCGGGGCGCGCGGAGAGTTCTACCGATCCCGCGCCAGTGAATATGAACGAGACCATCGTTCACTTGAGACCACCGGAGCAATGGCGTGCTGGTCTGACCCGTGAATCACTCATCGCTGAGATGGACGAGAAGCTGCGTTTTCCCGGCGTGACCAACATCTGGACGCAGCCGATCAAGAACCGCATTGACATGCTTTCGACGGGTGTGCGTTCGCAAATAGGAATCAAAATCTTTGGCAACGATCTGAAAACTTTGGAAGAGCTTTCACGCCACATCGCCGAGACCGTGCTCAGCGTGCCGGGCGCAAAGGACGTCTATGCCGAACAGATTAGCGGCGCGCCTTACATCGACATTCATATCAATCGCATCGCCGCGGCGCGTTATGGCATCGACCCAAAAGTGATCGAGGACACTATCGAGAAAGGAATCGGCGAAACGAATCTTTCCGTCACGATCGAAGGCCGCCGGCGATTTCCAGTGCGCGTGCGTTACGCGCCGCAGTTTCGCGGCAGTCCGCAGGCCCTGGGACAGATTCCAATCACGTCGCCGGCTGGCGCGCCGATTCCTTTAGGGCAGCTTGCCGACATCAGTGAAGTGCAAGGCCCGACCATGATCTCCAGTGAGAACGGTTTGCTGCGTGGCACGGTGCTGCTGAATGTGCGCGGACGTGATGTAGGCAGCTTTGTTGACGAAGCGAAGAATGCCATCGCGCGGCAGCCGCAACTGCCCGCCGGTTACTACATTGAGTGGAGCGGCGAGTACGAGAACCAGCAGCGAGCGCGTAGTCGCATGCTCATCGTCGTGCCGATCGTGCTCCTGATTATCTTCGGGCTGCTCTACCTCACCTATCACTCGGCGCTGGAAGCGGCGCATGTGCTGCTCGCAGTTCCTTTCGCGCTTACCGGAGGTATCTATCTGCTGTGGCTTATGAAGTACAACTTCTCGGTCGCGGTATGGGTTGGGTTCATTGCCTTGTTCGGCACAGCCGTGCAAACAGCAGTCGTGATGGTCATCTATCTGGAAGAAGCCGTAGCGCGCAAGCGCCGCGAGGTTGGGAAGCTAACTCGCGCTTCGCTAATGGAAGCAGTCACCGAGGGCGCTTTACTGCGATTGCGACCAAAGGTGATGACAGTCTCGACGGTTGTGGCTTCATTGCTGCCGATCATGTGGACCACAAGCGCCGGCGCGGAAGTAATGAAGCCGCTGGCAACGCCTGTCCTCGGCGGCATGGTATCGAGCCTGTTGCATGTGCTGATCGTAACGCCGGTGATCTTCTTCTGGCTGCGCGAGCGGGAATTGAAGAAGGGAAACGGCGTTGACAGATCTGATTTGAGATTTCCAGATCAAGAGCAATTGGAGATCGATGCGCAGAACTAAGCACAAGAGGAGTTGTATTTCTCAGCGAGCCCGCGTAGCAGGTGGCATATTAGTAGCCCCGGGCGTGAGGCCGGGGATCCAGTCTGTTCTTGTCTTCGAGCCCTCGAAGAGGGCGGCGGAAGTTCTTAATCACGCGCCGACATCCGGGATTAATACCAACCACGAGCTGGTCTGTCGCCCCTTCGGGGCTCATTTCAATAGTTGCGTCGGTTACCCCCAGCTTGCGCCCGGGGCTACACTCTGCCGCCTGCTTCGCAGGCTGGTTGTCGCGGTCCTTGTCGGAACCCTCTTTGCGCAGTTGACTGGAACTCTGCCGGGACAGACCCGAGAGGCTCCAAATCGTTCGGAGGCTTCGGCAAACGCTACTCCGCTTCCACAAACGTCGGCGCCTTCACGTTATTTCGATCAGATCAACGGGGTGACGGCAAGCGACGCCGTTACGTACGCACTCGCGCACAACGGTGAGCTCGAAGCCGCGCGCAAGGAAATCGACGCGGCTCGCGCGCTGGCGAAGCAAGCGCGCCTGCGGGCAAATCCGAAGCTCGACATTGACGGCGCCCGTCAGATTAATGGCAAGGACAATACTCTCGGAGCGAGCGCGATGTTGCCGCTGGAGTTGGGTGGTCGCCGAGCGGCGCGTGTTGCGGTTGCTGAACGAGAACTCCAAGTCCGAGAACGCGAAGTCGCCAATCGCGAGCGGTTGCTGGCTGCTGAAGTCCGCGCGAAGTTTGGCGAGGGGCTGGCCCAGGCACTCAAACTCTCATTTACTGATGAACTCGTCGCAGCCAACCAGCAGAGTTTCAATCTCATCGCTGCACGCGTTAGGGAAGGCGCCACCCCGCCACTTGAACAGAACATGGCCCTGGTCGAACTTAATCGGTTGCGTTCGATGCGTGAGACTGCGGAAGGAAAACTCGAAGTGCTGATGTTTGAGCTGAAAAATCTGATCGGCATGACACCGGAAGAACTATTGCGTCTGCGTGGCGACTTCAGCAATTTGATCGATCAATTGCCGCCGGTTGCGGACGCAAGCGAGCACGCCCTGCGTGAGCGGCCCGATTTACAGGCGTTTCATGCGGCGGAAAATCTGGCAACGGCGCGTATCGAACAAGCTCGCGCTGGAGGCCGGCTCGACGCCAGTGTTTCGGCGGGCTACGAGCGTATGAATTCCAGCTTCTCGGTTTTCGGAGTGAACGAGCAGGGACAGTTACAACCGGTCCAGGATGTATTTCACTTCTTGAAGTTTGGTATCTCTTTGGATCTGCCGGTACGGAACAAGAATCAGGGTGCGATCGAGGCTGCTGTCGCGGAATCTGAGGCCGCCAGAAAACGGCGTGAATTCGCCGAGCTGACCGTGCGTCGTGAGGTCGCTGCCGCTTATGCGCAATACGATCGCGCCGTCCGGGCGGAGGAGATCTTTCGTGTTGGGGTGCGTGATCCGGCAAAGGCGAATCTGGATGTCGTCAGGCAAACGTACGAGTTGGGTTCGAAGACTCTGATCGACTATATCGGCGAGCAACGGCGATTCATTGAATTGGAAAATGATTTCATTGATGCGCAGCTGGCGCTCTACAACGCGCGCGTCGACATCGCGCGAGCTGCTTTTTCACCGGAGTTGATGAAGCGATGAAAGTCACAGAACCGTGAGCGACCGAGCGAGTGGACTAATCACAGTTGGCAAGAGTGGCGGAGGCACGAAATGTTAATAGTTTCCGTCTCCATTTCAATCTCATTAGCCCATTTATGGGCGGCAGAATATTCCGCGCCTGACGGAGCTAACCGCTTTTCTATGGGCATTTGTTCCATAAACATTTCGCCGCTACGCGGCTGACGCCAGGAGAATGAGGGGCCAAAAGCATGAACCAGAAACCTGACGATACGACTCAAGGCGAGATGAATGGAGATCATGTCGCGCCAATGGCCGGAGTTAACGCGCGCGGAAAAGCTGGGGCGGACCCGAGATCATCGCGGCCGCGATTGGCGATCATCATCGCTGCAATCGCTCTCGTTTTGATCGTAGGCGCCGCGGCGTGGCTCCTTTGGCCAAGGCAAGCTGGCAAGCCTGTCCCCGCACCTCGTCCGGTCTCGTTCGCAGAGACATCAAACCAGCCAACTGCACCGGCCGGCGAACAAAAGCTGACCCTGGCGACTGGGCAAGTGCAGCGGGCGGGCTTGAAGATCGAACCAGTTGGAGAACAGCCTGCTGGCCAGGCTGCTGGTCTAATAACCACGGGAACCGTGCAGGCGAACACCTACAAAGAGACGCCGGTGATTTCGCTGGTAGGCGGGATTGTGCGCAGTGTCAACGGCGAACTTGGTCAAAATGTCAGACGCGGGCAGAGGGTCGCGGTGGTTTTCAGCAATGAGTTGGCTGACGCCCTATCGCGCTATCTTGCGGCGGTGGCAGCTCTCGATGAACACCATCGTCATCACCTGCGGACGATGAAGCTGGTTGAGATCGGCGCCGCTAGCCGGCAGGATCTTGAGACGGCAACCACGCAATACCGCGAGGCTGAAACTAATGTAGCCAATTTACGCCAGAAGCTCTTACTGCTTGGTCTGTCACCGCAGCGGATCGATTCTCTCAATTCGACCTCGCAAGTCAGTTCTGAGGTGACTGTGACAGCGCCGTCCTCGGGCACGGTGACAAGTCGCTCCGTGAATCCTGGTGAAGTGATCGGAGCAAACAAAGAATTGATGAGGGTCACAGATCTGTCGAGCGTTTGGGTTGTCGGTCAGGTTTATGAAAAAGACCTGGCGACGATTCGCGTGGGCAGCGGTGCCAACGTCACTTCGGATGCTTACCCGGATCGAGTCTTTCGCGGTCGCGTCTCTTATGTAGATCCCAAAATCGACACGGCCACTCGTACAGCGCAAGTGCGTATCGAACTGGCAAATCCGGGACAGATGTTCAAGATTGGCATGTACGTCAATGTGGCTTTTGCCGCTCTGGGCGCGGCTGAAAAGACGATGCCCGTCGTTCCCAAGAACGCGGTGCAAACCATTGGCAATCAGCAATTCGTGTTTGTCGTAACTGACAGACCGAATGAATTCGCTCTCCGACCGATCCGACTTGGCCCGGAGACTAATGGTTTCTATCCAGTGTTGGAAGGTGTCAGCGTTGGCGATCGGATAGTCACTGAAGGAAGCTTTCTAATACGTGCCGAGTGGCTCAAGCAACACCCCGGTCAGTAATGGTCCGCCCTGGTCGCGTCTGCTGCATGGTTGGGGATATCGACAACAGCGCTGTGGCAAGTTTGTCGCAAACGAAAAGCGAACCTGCCGCAAGTCAATGAACGCAGTAGTGAGTCTCGAGCCCTCCGACTCGCTGATTCAAAGCGCGGCAAGCCGATAGGATCAGAAACTGTGCGCGTCGGCAATTAAGCTGGGAAGGTTCACGTCGAGCGGATAGGTGCTGAGAGCAATTAAGCCGTCTGCTTTCATCAGCTTTACTATGTCGGACCAGTTTTGACGGTCGTCGGGCAAGAAGCCCTCCCACAACACGCGATGAGCCCGGAGCCAGCGGACCTTGGCCACCCGGCTGGAGACGGCCGTCCTATGGTCCATCATATAACGCATCTTTTCGCGTGGTCCTAATTGAGGGTTTTGCAGACTTGAATGAGCTTGGGCCCACGGGCAGCCCAAGCTCATTACCAGCTAACTTCAGCCGCCACTAATAGCGATTTTCGCGTGGCTTGGCCTCGTTGACTTTCAACGCGCGCCCGCCTACTTCCTGGCCGTTGAATTTCTCGATAGCCGCGGCGCCTTCTTCCTTTGATGACATCTCGATGAAACCAAAGCCGCGTGAGCGACCGGTTTCGCGATCTTCAATCAAGGATACGCTTTCGACTGTGCCCGTTTGCGCGAACAATGTTTGTAGGTCATTGCTCGACGTGTCAAACGAGAGATTACCGACATAAAGTTTCATAGTCATAAGTTTCTTGCCTTTTCCCCCCTGTGGGGTTTCTCACCCGGAAGACTTCTCCTTTGGCGAGTCAACAGAAGCCCCATGCTGAACATGAGGCTTCCCAATTTGCCAAGGAATTACATATCCATGCCGCCGGGCATTGCCCGTGGCTTGTCATCTTCCTGTAGCTCGGAAATGAGGGCTTCAGTTGTTAGCATTAAGCCCGCGATTGATGCGGCATTTTGCAGCGCGCACCGTGTGACTTTGGCAGGATCAATGACACCCGCCGCCACCAGGTCTTCGAACTTCTCGGTCACTGCGTTGTAACCGACGTTCGGGTTCTTTTCAGAGCGAACTTTCTCGACAATCACGGCGCCTTCTAAGCCGGCGTTTGCGACTATCTGACGCAGAGGCTCTTCCAACGCGCGCTTGACGATGCTGACGCCAATCTGCTCGTCTTCATCGCCGATCACGTCGCCGTCCTTGTCCGTCTCGAACAATTTAAACTTTTCCAGCGCTTTCGCGGCGCGAATCAGAACCACGCCGCCGCCCGGCACGATGCCTTCTTCAACCGCCGCCCGGGTCGCATGCATCGCGTCTTCAACGCGCGCCTTCTTCTCTTTGAGTTCGGTTTCCGTGGCTGCGCCGACGCGAATTATCGCGACGCCGCCGACGAGTTTCGCCAGCCGTTCCTGTAACTTCTCCTTGTCATAGTCAGACGAAGAATCTTCAATCTGAGCTTTGAGTGTTTTCACGCGGCCTTGCAAGTCTTTGGTGTTGCCGCCGCCATCGATGATGGTCGTGGTTTCCTTGTCGAGCGTCACTTTCCTGGCGCTGCCCAGGTCCTCCAGCTTGACGTTCTCAAGTTTGATGCCGAGGTCTTCGCTGATCACCTTACCGCCGGTAAGGACCGCGATGTCTTCGAGCATTGCCTTACGACGATCACCAAAGCCCGGCGCTTTCACCGCGGCGACGGTAATCGTGCCACGCAGTTTGTTGACCACGAGGGTCGCCAATGCTTCGCCTTCAACATCTTCCGCAATAATCAAAATTGATTTACCCAGCTTCGCCGCCTGCTCCAGAATGGGCAGCATGTCTCGGAGCGAAGAAATCTTTTTCTCGCATAGAAGAATGGCTGGATTCTCAAGCACGGCTTCCATGGTTTCCGCGTCGGTGACGAAGTAAGGCGAAAGGTAGCCGCGATCAAACTGCATCCCTTCGACAACTTCCAGGGCCGTCTCCATCGTCTTCGATTCTTCGACGGTGATGACGCCATCTTTGCCAACCTTCTGCATCGCCTCAGCGATCAACTCGCCGATGGTGTGGTCGCCATTTGCCGAGATCGTGCCGACTTGCGCGATCATGTCACCGGTGACCGGCTTCGACATTTTCTTGATCTCTCGAGTGGCACGCTCAACCGCTTTATCTATGCCGCGTTTCAAGGCCATCGGGTTGGCACCCGCCGCGACGGTTTTCACACCTTCGCGGAAAATGGCCTGCGCCAGCACAGTTGCCGTAGTCGTGCCGTCGCCGGCGATGTCGCTGGTCTTCGACGCTACCTCGCGCACCATCTGCGCGCCCATATTCTCGGTTGCGTCTTTGAGCTCGATCTCTTTCGCCACGGTCACACCGTCTTTGGTGATCGTCGGGCTGCCGTATTTCTTATCGAGAACGACGTTGCGCCCCCTTGGTCCCAGCGTGATTTTAACTGCGTCGGCGAGTTGATTGACGCCGCGCAGAATTGCCGCGCGCGATTCTTCGCCATGAATTATTTGCTTTGCCATAATCTTTGTTTCTTCTCCTAATCAAAATTGTTCGTGATGTCCCTCGTTGTCCTTTTGAGGTGACTAAGCGCGGTCAGTTCCGCTTTCCAGGCAGAGGCTGCGCCCGCGCTACTTCCTGCTCTTGTGGCCGCCGCCCGAACCAGCAGCCGCACCCGCGCGCTTGATGATTCCAAGAATCTCGTCCTCGCGCATGATCAACAGTTCTTCACCGTCGACCTTGATCTCTGAACTGCTGTACTTGCCAAACAAAACGCGGTCGCCTGCCTTGACATCCAATGCCTGGCGCGAGCCGTCTTCCTTATATTTACCAAGGCCTGCGGCGATCACTTCGCCCTCTTGTGGTTTCTCTTTCGCCGTGTCGGGAATAATAATGCCGCCGCGAACTTGCTCGCCTTCAGCAATGCGTTTCACAATCACGCGGTCGTGCAGTGGTTGGATATTCGTCATAACTTATTTTCGATCTCCTTTTCGGTTCTCTACCAAAAGTTCCACGCCCGAGAAATGGAACCTGCCGGGCCATTCTCTAATAAACGAAGGTAAACCTTGGTATCTTGGGTAATTGAGCTGTTAGATTTCAGACGATCTGGAAGATCCCAGAGGAGCTGAGAATGGAGTTAGCTGGTCTCGGTTCTAAACAACCCTACGCTTCGCGGAAATATATGTCAAGTAGAGAATATAGTCCATAAGCAATATATAGCGTATGTGCTAAATAGGAGAGCGCGGAAAGTAGCGTGACCGTCGCTATTGTCACACACGGGGAGTCAATGGCCGCTTCAGACGGGTTACCTCACTGACCGTCCTCTGGCGCTTCGCCCTTCTAACAATCTTCTTGCCATTAGTAAGCGAGAGCACGTCGCCGGGTTGGCACTTCAGCGCCTGGCATAGCTTCTCCAGGGTATCGAAATTGATTCCGAACGCTTTGCCCTTCTTAAGGCGCCACAGCGTGGTGTGGCTGATGCTAGTCTGTTTGGCCAGCCAATAGAACGTCCGCCCGTTCAACAGCTCATTCACTCGAATCTCAATCATGATGCGCCTCTTTCGTGTTGAGATATATATCACACACGAAAAATATTGTCCATACGAGATATATTGTACACTTGACATATATCAGAGGTTTAACGCGGGGTCGGCGGGAATTGAGTCTGCTTACTCCTTTCTCGGCCCCTCTGGAATTATCCGGACTATCGGAAGTTCACAGCTTGATAACTCAATGCGAGGAGAACCAACATGAGCAATTGTAATATCCAGGAGCGTCGAATCGGCGACGTGACCGTCCTGGACATGGACGGCAACATAAAAATCGGCGGGAGCAATGTCGCGCTGAAAAAGGCGATCCTCAATTTGGTTGCGGAAGGTCGAAATCAGATCGTCCTGAACCTCGCGCGAGTCGTTACATCGATTCGAGCGGCTGGGGCGACCTCATTGCCGGCCAGGTCACTTTGAATAACAAGGGCGGGCGGATCAAGCTGCTCAATCTCACCCAAAGACTCCAGGAACTGATGACGATCGCAAAGCTTCTGACAATGTTTGAGGTCTACGAGGATGAGTCAAGAGCCATCAACAGTTTCAAAACACACGTAGCGATCGCAGTGCCGGCTGTGCCAGGAATGGCCAGCGCTCCCATGAGCAATAGCTGAGTTAGGTTGTGCGGACGGGATCACTAACATTCCAACTACCCGAGCAGCACCCCCCCCCGGAATTGTCCACAACGATGAAGTGTACGTTAGCGATGGAAAGCGACTTGACTGAGGATGTATGGACGCTGAAGGACTTGCTTACGGCGTGAGGCTAGGCGCTCCAACCCAACGGGCCGCTAATTCTTTTGTGCGATCCAATACGGCGGCTCGAACCACTTCTTTGAAGGGTGGTCCGCCATCTGTCCAGGAAAACCTAATCGAATGTATTCGGCTATCATAAAAAGGTACTTCGTATTCCCCCAGACCATCCGCGTTCACTTGATGGGCAGTCAGCTCAAAAGGAATCAGGCGTTCATTAAAAAGTTCGTCAACCGTCTCCTGTACTCTTAATTTCATGTTTTCTATGCCTAGGTTCACATTCATAGCATAGTGCATCCGACTAGACCATGGGGTTGCGACCTCATTGCAGCCGGTTGCGAATGGGTTGCCGCGCTGTGTCGGGCGTCAATCTGACCGGCAAATACCCACTAAAGGACGTCTATCTCAACACTTCCACTGCCACGGCAACACAGTTACCTCTTGAAGCCAATTCCCACATCGGGTAAACTCCGGATTGTCTTCCCTACGAATTGTTCGTGAGTCTAAAGTTTACCTAAGCATAGAGATCACTGATGCCCGCTATCGCAAGACCGACCGAGCCCGCTGAAAATCGGCTGCTCGCCTTGCTTCCGAGTGACGAGTATGAACGCCTGCTTCCAAAATTGCAGCAGGTCTCGTTTTCTCTCGGTGAAGTCGTTTACGAATTCGGCGGGCACCTGGATTATGTCTTCTTCCCTACCAACTCAATCGTCTCTTTGCTGTACACCATGGAAAACGGCACGAGCGCTGAGATGGGTTTGACAGGTAATGACGGTGTAGTCGGAATTGCCCTTTTCATGGGAGGCGGCACGATGCCCAACCGGGCCGTCGTACAGAGCGCCGGCGGTGCCCTGAGGATGAAGGCAAAGGTGCTGCAAGATGAATTCGCGCAGGGTGGAAAATTTCAATACTTGTTGCTGCGCTATACGCAGGCATTGATTACTCAGATCTCACAGACGGCGGTTTGCAATCGTCTGCACTCGGTAGAGCAGCAACTTTGCCGCTGGCTCTTGTTAAGCCACGACCGGGTGAAGGCCGACGAGTTGATTATGACCCAGGAACTGATTGCCGATATGTTGGGCGTACGCCGCGAAGGCGTTACCGTGGCTGCCGGTCGGCTGCAAGATGCCGGAGCGATTAGTTACGTTCGCGGTCACGTCAAGATCCTCGACCGCCACAAGTTGGAACAGACTGTCTGCGAGTGTTACCGGGTGGTCAAAGACGAGTTCGATCGGTTGCTTGGATAACAGCTATTTACTTCTTTGTCACAGCCTGCTCATTCTAAACTCTAAAACTTAAGTTAACGTTTAGATGCCCGAGTTGTTCGGCAGCAACAAACTCGGCGGACAAGTTCCGCGTCTAAGCAGGTCGACTAATTAATATGTGTGCTAGCGCACGGACGGTCTTAGCTGCCGATGATAGTGTTTCCTTCGTTGTTCTTTAGACAAGCCACCATTCGACATCGGATCGGGCCAATGACCAACTTCTTGTGCCGAGTGTTGTTTTTCAGAGAGGGGGAGCTATGCCGTTAATTCAGTTAGTTGTTGTTCTCATTGTGGTCGGCGTGTTGCTTTGGTTAGTCAATAACTACATTCCGATGGATCGAAAGATCAAGAGCATTCTGAACATAGTAGTTGTCATTGCGGTAGTGCTGTGGCTCCTGAGTGTGTTTGGACTTTTTAGCTCGCTGTCGAACATCCATGTTGGCAGATGAGTAACTGACTATAGGAAGGGAAGGGAATTTATGGGAATGCCTAACAAGGACGAAGTAAAGGGTAAATACGAAGCAGCCGTGGGCGCGGTTAAGGAAAAGGTGGGTCACGTGATTGACGACAAAGAGATGGAACGTCAGGGTGCCGCCGAACACGACGCCGGTGACGTTCGCCACCAGGTCGGGAAGATCAAGCGCAAGGTCGGCGAGGCAATCGAGGACGTTGGAAAGTTCGTGCGCAAGTAAACATGGTCATCAAGCCTTGAAGCGTGAGCAGCAGGGAATGAATAAGCAGAGCACTCGCAGCGCATGGAAGGGACTAGCGGCCGGCGTTGTTGGAGGTGTAGTTGCATCCTGGGCCATGGACCGATTTCAGTACTGGTGGTTGTCCTTTGGCGGAGGCGATGAGCTACAGCTCCAGCAAGCAACAGGTGACCCCCGGGAGGAACCGGCGACCGTGAAAACTGCTTCCGCAATCTCGGAAGGGGTCTTTCGTCACAGTCTTACTGATCGAGAAAGAGAGATCGCAGCTCCTTTTGTTCATTATGCGGTGGGCACGACCGCCGGCGCGGTGTACGGGCTGGCGGCGGAGTACGAACCCGACGTGACAACCTTCGCGGGAATTCCGTTTGGCGCGGCGTTCTGCATGGTCGTGGACGAAGGAGCCTTGCCATTGCTTGGGCTCGCAAAAGGCCCAACCGCCTATCCGATCTCAACGCACGCGTACGCATTCGCGTCACATCTGGTGTTTGGATTAACGGCGGAAGTCGTGCGCAGGGCAGTGCGTCGAGCCCTTTGATTCGCCGGAAATTACCATCGTAGAATACGTCTTCGAATCCGCTCCGAATCTACTGCGTTTGCGGTGAAGCCGAGACAACAATCCTTTTCTGACAATCAGCTTGAGACGCTTCAGCGTCTTACCTTTGATTATTTCCTGAAAGAAACGAATCCCGAGAATGGCCTGGTGCCGGACAGCACCCGCCAGGGAGCGCCGTGCAGCATCACTGCCACCGGATTTGCCCTCTCCGTTTATCCCGTCGGCGTCGCGCGTGGATTTATCACGCGCCAGGACGCAATCAAGCGAACCCTCACGACCCTGCGCTTCTTTTTCAATAGCCGGCAGGGTAGGGAACCAGACGCGACTGGATACAAGGGTTTCTACTATCACTTTCTCGACATGAAGACCGGGTGCCGGACGTGGAATTGCGAACTGTCAACCATCGATTCGACTTTCTTGATCGCGGGAGCATTAACCGCCGCGGAGTATTTTAGTCGCGACACTGCAGATGAGCGCGAAATTCGCGCGCTTGCCGCCGCCATCTACGCCAGGGCGGATTGGCAATGGGCGCAGAACCGCGGAGTCACTGTCACGCATGGCTGGAAACCCGAAAGCGGATTCATCAAGCATCGTTGGCAGGGTTACAACGAAGCCCTGATTCTTTACATCCTCGGTCTCGCCTCGCCGACGCACCCGTTGCCCACCAAGAGCTACGCGGCCTGGACCAGGACTTATAAGTGGAAGAAGCTTTACGGTCACGAGTTTCTCTACGCCGCGCCGCTCTTCATCCATCAGCTCTCGCACATGTGGATCGATTTTCGCGGCATTCAGGACGAGTACATGCGCCGCAAAGCGAGCGATTATTTCGAGAACAGCCGCCGCGCCACGTATATTCAGCAGCAATACGCGATTCGAAATCCAAGAGGTTTCAAAGGCTATGGGGAATACATTTGGGGTCTCACCGCGAGCGATGGTCCAGGACCAGCAAGCAAGAAGATCGAAGGGAAGTTGCGCAGGTTCTACGACTATAGCGCGCGCGGTGTGCCAAACGGACCGGATGACGGCACCCTGGCCCCGTGGGCCGTGGTTGCTTCACTTCCGTTTGCGCCCGAGATTGTTCTGCCATCGATCCAGTATTTCGATGAGACTTTTCCTGAGATGACTAGCCACTACGGATACAAGTGCAGTTTCAATCCAACATTTTCGACGGCTGCAAGCAAGGAATGGATCTCAAAGGGCTACTATGGCCTGGATCAGGGCCCAATAATTTTGATGATTGAGAACTACAGGTCGGGATTTCTCTGGCGGCTCATGCGCCGCTGCCCCTACATAATCGACGGGCTTCGCCGCGCAGGATTTGCGGGTGGCTGGCTGCGCGACGGCGTTGCAACTGTATGACAAAGAAAAGGAAGAAAAGCAAACTCGACGGCGTCACGCCCCGTGGCGTTGGACGCTTCTTCGCCGACTTGGGACCGGGCTTGATCACCGGCGCGGCTGATGACGACCCCTCCGGCATTTCGACTTATTCAGTGACGGGCGCTGCGTTTGGATACGCGCCGCTCTGGACGGCGCTCTTTTCATTTCCTTTGATGGCCGCAGTGCAGATGATGTGCGCGCGCCTGGGCATGGTCACCGGTCGGGGCCTCGCCTCAAACTTGCGGCGCAATTATCCACGCGGCATCGTGTGGGCCGCCTGCGCTTTGTTAATTGTCGCGAACGTGGTCAACATCGGCGCCGATCTTGGCGGAATGGCCGAAGCCACCGGGATGATGACCGGCATTAGTCAATACATCTGGACACCGATTTACGCGGCCGTGATTATCTCGTTGCTTTTCTGGACCTCTTATAGTCGCATTGCCAAAGTTTTCAAATGGCTCACGCTGATCTTGTTCGCTTACATCATCGCGGCGTTTCTGGCACATCCTGACTGGGGAGCCGTGTTGCGCTCGACGTTTGTGCCGCATGTTCAGTGGTCGAGTAATTATCTCGCCGCGTTCGTCGGGATTTTGGGAACTACGATTTCTCCTTACCTTTTCTTCTGGCAGGCCTCGCAGGAGGTGGAAGAGGACAGAGAGAAAGGACGCCGCACAGTTCGCGAGCGTGAAGGCGCGACCAATGATGAGCTTCGCAAATCGAGAACAGACGTGCTCACGGGAATGTTCTTCTCGAACCTCGTGATGTATTTCATCATTCTCACGACCGCCGCAACTTTGCACGCTCAAGGCAAGACCAGCATTGATACGGCGCAGCAGGCAGCCGAAGCCCTCAAGCCCCTCGCCGGCAACTTCGCTTACCTGCTTTTTACCCTGGGATTGATCGGCACGGGGATGCTGGGCGTGCCGGTGCTCGCGGGCGCGGCAGCTTACGCCATTGCCGAAGCGCGCGTGTGGCGCGGCACGCTCGAAGACAAGCCGCGGATGGCAAAGAAATTTTATGCAGTTGTGGCTGTCTCGATGCTGGTGGGTTTGTTGCTAAACTTTGTCGGCATCCATGCGGTGAGGATGTTGTTCCTGGCGGCGGTATTAAACGGAGTTCTCGCCCCGCCATTGATCGTTCTGGTCGTGCTCCTGACCAGCAACAAGAAGGTGATGGGTAAGCGAGTCAATCCTCCCGTGCTCAAGTGGCTGGGCTGGGCCACGGCGGCGATCATGGCGGCGGCGGCAATAGGAATGTTTGCGACGATGTGACGACGGGTTCGGCGCTGATTAGCTGAAGCCGAACAGGATTCGAACCTCGCGGCCATTGGTTAGAGTTTAAGTCTAAGTCCGACTGTTACCGTTATTCTTTCGCTTGAGCAGACGGAGCAGCGCTCGCTCTGCCTGGTGTAGATGCCTGCCGCGATAATTGACTAACTCCTCCACGGTTTCAAAGTAGCGCTCGATCACCTTGCCTCTCTCGAAACTGTCCAGGACGTCCGGGCAAATATAAGCCGAGCGACAAACCGCCGGGGTGTTGCCAAGGGTTTCGGCGGTCTCCTTGATGGCTGCCACGATCTTCTTTTTCTTGACCGTCTTAGTGTCTGCCAAATCAATCCCTGCGCGGGCCAAAGCGCACGCGCAAACGAGCGTGCCGGCCCAGGTGCGAAAATCTTTCGCGCTGAAACCGTCGCCCATCACTTCTTTGATGTAGTCATTGATATGAGGTCGTTTGATATTGACGAAGTCACCATCCCCGCTCTCATACTTGAAAACTTCCTTCGCCGGGTGCTTGAGCAGTTCACGCACAACTCTGGCGACCTGGCGATTTTTCAACTCTTGATGCTGCTGGACCTGGCTCTTGCCTCTGAAATCAAAGGCGACCAGATCACCTTTAAGGGTCACGTGTTTGGGCCGGAGAGTGGCAATTCCATAACTGCCATTCTCGGTGGCATAGACCTCGCTGCCGGGTCTGATGAGGCAGGTGGATAAGATGCGCAGGATGCAGGCCATTACTCGTTCGCGTCCGAGTCCGGGTTTTCTCAGCTCGCGGGCGACAGCCTTGCGCATGTTTGGCAAGGCTTGCGCAAACTTCAACAGCCGATCAAATTTCTTCCGCTCGCCTCGGGCGATGTGGTTCTGGTGATAGAGATACTGCCATCGGCCGGCAGCGTCCATGCCGACGGCCTGAAGCAAACCGCCCGGAGATCGATTGATGGCGACATCGGTCCAGGCTGGGGGAATTCGCAGAGTATTGATCCGGGCCCGATCCTCGCGACCGGCTTTTGCGTCGTTGGAGGCAGCGTACCGAAAGCCTCGCCCAGACGTTCTGAGTCGACGAATGCCTTGCTTTTGCAGTCTTTCAAGTTGCGTCATTCAAATTGCGCCAATCTATGCCACAGTGAAAAAAGGGCACCCCGGTCGCCGCATTCCACTTTCGCCTTATTTTCAAACGAATTACTTCCCGATCGCTTTACCGATCTTCTCTACTGCTTCTCCGACTTTGCGCTTCGACTTTCCGAGTAATTCCCCAGACAATAATTACCGACAGAGCGAGGATGAACGCCATTGACGTTCCCGTAGCTTTTGTAGCCTTGAGCGAGAACCGCTCGAGGCTCTGGCTGAGCTTGCTGCTTTTCTTTCGCGCCATAATTGAATCCGTGAAAATTGTTGTTGTCTTAGGAAATCAGGGCTTTTTCTTTGCCCTCATGACAAGGACAACCACGAAGACCACGAACACCGAGATGAAGACACTGAGCAATGAGTAGTTCATGTTCCTTCCGGCATTATCTTGGCCGCGCTATCTCGAACTCGCTGCTGGCCCTTTTGGTTAAAATGGCCTCGGACCACGGCCACAATCTGCTTGTCCGTCATCTTGTCGGATGTTTCGATACCGACGATGCGTGGGCTGAGGTTGTCTTTCTCGAGACGTTTTCTCAGTTCGCCTTTCGCCTCGCCGGGACCAAGTATCAAAATAGATTCCGCGTTACGAATGCACGAAACCACCTCGTCATAGAAACTGTTGAGGTGTCCCGTCAACTCTCTCTGACGAACGTCATCCGCGGGCATGGCCACGCCGGATTGCCGGTGGTGCTCTTCGATATCTGAACTGACCAGCTTTGTTTCCGTGTCCTTGCCGGCGACAAACACGATCACAGCCTTCTTATGATCAATCCACAAACCCACTGTCTTCTTCATAAACTTCTCCCTTACAGTCCATTGCTTTCGGCACGCTTCAATCCGTGATGCCTTGATAATTTCTAGGGCCCACAAATGTACAGTTCAAGAGTTTTGGTGGTCTGTGCGCCAGCACACAACTGCGCAGCGCCGTCAAGCCACGCTGTTGCTAGTAAAGGAAGACTTGGTCTCGGGTTTCAGTAAGACTACCAGTGCCCATATCCCAATGGGAAAGCCAATGAGGGCCACAAAACCGGACAAGATAGTGATAATTGCGCTCGTTATGGCAAAGCCATGTTTTCTTCCGTTCATCATTTGAAGCGCGCCATAGATGCTGAAGGCTAATGCAGGAAAAGATAGAATACTCAGTGTTTGCACAGCCCTAAGGATAAGGCGCTGCTGCTCAGAGTATATTGGGAAATCTTGCAACACCATCAAACGAAAGAGGGAAACCGCGAGACTAATCCCAGCACTGATCATGATTGCTATAGCAGGTGGCTTTAGTTTAGCTCCTACTACGCTCACGTCCGTCACTTTCTTTCTCCTTTTCGATTCTACGCCGATAGGCAGACGCTACTTCGATCGCTTGAGCGAAGCGAAACTGGCCCTCACCAATTTTCGAAGGCTTTCACTCGTAGTCTTTTCTGCAAGGACCGTCCCTTTAAACCGAACGGCGGCCAGAGATCAGGTTGAATATCAAGATGATCACTGCAACTACCACCAGGATATGAATGAAGGGGCCACCGAAGTGACCGATGAATCCCAGTAACCACAAGATCACGAGGATCACGATAATTGTCCACAACATTATTTCACTCTCCTTTGTTAAGTCCGCGTCATTGTAGGGCTCAGAAATGAACGAGCCCGCTTCGGCGATGGTTGCACTAAGGTATGCCACCGCGCCATCTATTTTCGATGCGACTTCTTTACTAGCCCGAAACGACAATCTTATTGTCGACTGATTTCACACCTCGAACAGCCTTTACGATCTGCTCAGCCTTCGCCTTTGTCGCCGCCGAATTGACAGTTCCAGTCAAGACTGCCCGGGCGTCGTTAACAGTCATAACCACTCCAGCCATATCCGGATTCTCGTTCAGCCTTTTTGTGGCAATGTCCTGCATGTTCGCGTCATCATTCGCGCTGGTATTTTCTCTCTGGCCTGGCGGGGCAGGTTGCTGAATAATCACGGGCGCCTGCTGGGCGGGAGCCGGCTGCTGGATGATCACCGGGGCCTGCTGCGCCGGCTGTTGAACTACCGTAGTCGGTGGCGCCTGGCTGGCCACATCCAGGTTCGCGTTTCGGTTGGCCGATTCATTCGCGTTTCTATTACTAACTATGTAGAGAATCGCAGCGATAGCCGTGATCGCCAGAATCGCGATTATGGCTATCGTTCCGGCTGAAGAGCGCGATTCCCGAGGGCCTCTCTCGGTTCTTTCGGTTAGCACCTCGCTGCGCTGGCCGGGGCTATCCACCACGACGTGCTTTTGTACTCTTTCTTCGTTGGAATCCATAAGACTTCTCCTTCTTGATATCAACTGATCATGAAACGCGGCGTTAGATCATCGCGCTTCCATTTGGCTTCCACCTGCAATCCGCGATTGTTTAGTACCGCACACTACGCGAAACGTCTGCGGCGAAAAATGGCGTGATAGACGATCAAGAACACTACGGCGCCAATCACTGCCACGAGTAGGCTGTAGAGATTCAACCCGGTCACGCCCGACGCTCCAAACAGATTGAACAGGTAACCGCCGATCATTGCGCCGACGACTCCTAGCAGAACGTCGCGGATCAGCCCTTCACCGCTGTGGTTGACCAGTTTGCTGCCGATGAAACCAGCGACCAGTCCGAGCACAATCCAAGCTACAAAAGACATGGCAGAACCTTGCTGCCGGTTGGTTATAAGCATTCCCAAAGTCGTTAGATCGATGACTAGCATTGCATCTCTCCTTCTTTTTCCGACTTGTCTAGAGCGACCGCAAATTGAGGAAGGTCAACAAGACGGCATCCAGGATCGAGTAGCTGCCGTTAGAGTAGCTGCCATATTGCGAGCGACTGTTGTAGCCGTCGTCATAGCCTCGCTGGAAGCCCTGGCGGAAGTAGTAGCTGTACTCGCTCTGGCTTACATAGTAGCCAGTGTAGCCATAGTTCGCGTCCTGGTAAGCATAAGAGCTTTGATAGCTGGCGTTGCGCCAGCGGTCTTCCCGGTCTGCCTGCCCTGCCTGGAGCCCCTCTTCATAGCCGTAGCTCACCGCCTGCCGGAGCAGATTCGCACCGTATTGATTTGTCTGGTAGTAGGTGCCGCCGCGAGAGTAACGATAGTTTGCCGCCGAATAGAAGTTCGGATCATTGTTGTAGTCATAGGAACTCACGTTCTGATCCAGTATCTGTTGACGCCGGCGTTCTATATACCCCAACTGAAAACGATACTGCGCCGCACGCCTTTGTTGTTGTAGCAGTGCCGAACGCTGGATCCAGAGACGGTCCTGTACTTGCACTTGTTGGCGATACAGCACCAGACGCTGTTGCTGCTGGTTATTAAGTTGCTGACGCTGTTGAGAGAGCCTCTGGTCCTGTTGTTGTTGCTGCGCACCCTGCTGCTGGACTTGCTGCTGTTGCTGTGCGGCTTGTTGTTGTGCCGGCTGTTGTCGCGCGGCTCGCTGTGCCCGCTGCTGTTGTTGCTGCGCGCCCTGCTGCTGGACTTGCTGCTGTTGCTGTGCGGCTTGCTGTTGTGCCGGCTGTTGTCGCACTACTCGCTGCGCAGGCTGTTTCTGTTGTTGTGCCGGCTGCTGTCGCGCGGCTCGCTGTGCCCGCTGCTGTTGCTGCTGCGCGGCCTGCTGTTGCTGTTGTTGCGCGGGCTGCTGTTTTTGTGCCGGCTGCTGTCGCGCGGCTCGCTGTTGCGGTTGCTGCTTGGCGGGCTGTTGCCCCTTTTGTTGCTTTTCCTGTTTTGGCTTGTCCTTATTGTCTTGCTGTTGCGCGTTGGTCGGCACGCTCATTCCCAGTGCCGCCACCGCACTGATCACCATGGCGACCAGCATTCGGTTCAAGTTATCAGCTTTCATTCCTGACATAGCGTTTTCTCCTTCTTATTAGCCGTTTTTCGGCCGTCTCTTGGCAAAGCAAGCGGCACAAGAAAGAGGTTGTTGGCCTGGTCTCGGGTGTCGAGAGTGGTTTGTCTAGAACGACTGCGAATACTTTATACAACTCAAGAGCAATGGCGGTCTGTGCGCCAGCACACAAAGCCGAAACAATTGAGAAGAAATCAAACCGTCTACGATCCAGAGGAGTGGGCCGCGGGTCTTTTATATGTGAGTTAGCGCACAGACGGATACTTTCACGTGAGCTAGGCTAACGACCGTTCAAACAATTATCCCCCTGAATGAAGAGGCAATAATGCTATCCAATTTTCGACCCCGAGTTCTCTGCGTAGACGACGATGAGGACTCTCGCGTGATGTTAATCACGCTACTGAGGCTCGCATTGATTGAAGCCAAAGCAGTCGGAACTGCCGCCCAGGCCTTGTCGTCGATTCAGGCAGAACGCTTCGACCTGTATTTGCTGGACTCGCGATTACCCGATCTCGATGGTTTTGAGCTGTGTCGCCGTATGCGCGACTTCGACCCGCACACGCCGATTCTGTTCTTTTCCGGCGCGGCTTATGAAGCTGATAAGAAGCGAGGGATTGAGGCGGGAGCCAATGCTTACGTGATTAAGCCCGACGTCGACGGTCTGGTCGGAAGTATCAGGCAGCTCGTTTGCGATGCGGGAAATGCCACGGCTAAGATCATCCCATTTGAACCAAAGACGAGTTTCTCCCCACCTTTCACCTTTGAACCTGCCGCCGCTTGATATGTATGTTAGGGCACATACAAACACGCTCGGGTAGTTTATGTTAGCCGTCCGGGCAATTTGTTGTGAAAGCATACCGCAGAGTTTTCTGCGCGTCAGGGAAATATCTTGGGCCGGAATGATCTTCAATGCCGAGTGGGCCAGCGCCCATGCGTTCGATCTGTCTTGAGAGATTCTCCCGTTGAGGCTGTGTATGTTTGCGCAGCGCGCCCCCATCAACAATGTTTGGGCCCCAGATAGTAAGGACAAAATAGAGGCATGTTGAAGGGAACGGATCTTGCTCTATGCGATAGCACACATAGGAGAAGCTGGAATATTTTCGCCGCACCGACAGATGTACTGGAAGACGGCGATCATACTGGCTGTCTTTATAGGGATTATTAGGGAGGTGTGCCATGAAAAACAATAAATTGAACGGGATGGTGGTGGCGCTTGTAGTCAGCGCGATGTTGTTGGTGGGAGTTAGCTTGCCGACTCGCGCGCAGCAACCGACGCCAGAACAAAAACAGCAGAATAAGCGGCAGCGAA
This sequence comes from Blastocatellia bacterium, assembly GCA_003168335.1. Classification (GTDB taxonomy): domain Bacteria; phylum Acidobacteriota; class Blastocatellia; order Pyrinomonadales; family Pyrinomonadaceae; genus UBA11740. The sequence continues at coordinate 207,689 of PMSM01000011.1, forward strand.
CCGGCGGGCAGCAACAGCAGGTCGGGCAGCAGCAGCAACAGCAGCAGGTCAACCAACGGCGAAAGGTTCAGACGCAACAGCAGCAACAGCAGCAGCAGGTCAACCAGCGGCGAAGGGTTCAGACGCAACAGCAACAGCAGGCTGCACAGCAGCAACAGCAGCAGGTCAACCAACGGCGAAGGGTCCAGACGCAACAGCAACAGCAGGCTGCACAGCAGCAACAGCTGCGGGTCAACCAGCGGCGAAGGGTCCAGACGCAGCAGCAACAGCAGGCCGCGCAGCAGCAACAACAACTGCGGATCAACCAACAGCAAAAGGCCCAAAGGCAACAGCGCATTTCACAGGAGCAGCAGCAACAGCGTATTAGTCAGAACCAACAGCGGCTGGCGCGGTACCGTGGACAGCTGGATCAGCAGCAGCGTCTCGCAGGGCAGCATTCAGCACAGCTGCAGCAACAGAAGCGTATGGCGCAGTACCGTTTCCAGCAACAGTATCTCCAGCGCCTCCGTCAGCAGCAATTAAGTCTGCGAAACGCAGCTAACTACAACTATGGTCGTGATCCGTACTTCTACACGCCTTCGAGCTATCGATACTCACGTGGCGGCAGCTACTACGAGACGAATGAGTACGGCGCAAATTTATTACGGCAGGCCGTGAACTACGGTTATGAGGAGGGCTTCCGCGCCGGACAGGCAGACCGCCAGGATCGATGGGGCTACAACTATGAAGACTCTTACGCCTATCGCGACGCCAACTACGGCTACAGTGGCTACTACGTAGAGCAGGACGATTACAACTATTACTTCCGCGAGGGTTTCCGTCGCGGCTACGAAGATGGCTACTACGGCCGCTATCAATATGGTCGGCTATCGAATGGCAAGTACGTCATCCTGGGCGCCATTTTGGGTGCAATCCTTACTCTGGAGGTCCTTCGCTAGAGAAAGTGAGTGAAGCTCAAGCGAAAACAGAAATGATTCAAGTCATGGAGGAAAAAAAGATGAGAGTAACAAAGCTAATGTTAGCGGCGGCCCTGGTCGCCCTGGTGATGATTGGCGGGTCCTGGCTGAGCAAGTCAACCGCCCGTACGGTAGCCGACAATGATACTGCTAATCGGCTTAACGCTGCGGCTGATGTAGTGAGCGACATGATGGCGGCGCCGGACAATGGTGTCCCGAAGGATCTGCTGGACAAGGCAGCCTGCGTGGTGGTCGTGCCGAGCGTCAAGAAAGCCGCCTTCGTGATAGGGGCGAAGTACGGCCGGGGCTTTATCGTCTGCAGAAACAAGAACGGGCGTGGCTGGTCGGCGCCAGGCGGAGTGAGAATCGAAGGCGGTAGTGTTGGGTTTCAAATCGGCGGATCCGCAACGGATGTCGTAATGCTGCTGATGAACCAGGGCGCTATCGATAAGCTTCTGTCCAGCAAATTCACCATTGGGGCAGATGCCTCGGCGGCGGCGGGACCAGTTGGTCGTACAGCCTCGGCCCAGACAGATGCACAGCTTCACGCCCAACTGCTTACCTACTCGCGAGCGCAGGGACTATTCGCCGGCGTCTCACTGGACGGCGCGACTTTGCGCCCCGACGATGACGCGAATAAGGACATGTATGGCAGGCCGATGTCGAACAGAGATATCGTGCTGTCAAACTTGCAGGCACCGTCGAGTGCGGCCAGATTGCTCGCCGAGTTGAATAAATACTCCAGCCTTAGAGCTGGTGGTTAGCCAGCCGTAACAGGCGAGTGCGAATGAATCCGGCTCGTTCGTTTTTAGCCGCGTTGGTGGCGTTAATCAGCCGGGCGCCAACCGCTATCGCGAGCGGGACTGGTTTCCCCGGAACTTAGATATGGCAGGAAAGAAAAAGGAGTCCGATATGAAGATAAGACACATAGAGAAGAAGATCGCAGGAGTAATTTTAGGGTTCGCCTTACTGTTCTGCATCGGCATCGGTTCGAGTGCTCACGTGCGAGCTCGCAGTACCAACGACGGTCAAGATCGCCGAGGTCGCAACTGGGACGGCTACCCGAACTGGGGTGGTTCTTTCGATCTGCGCCAAACAGCTCTGAACGCGGGCTACAACGAAGGCACAAAGGAAGGTAACAACGACCGCGCGAGGGGCAAGCATTCCAACTACCAGGACTTTAGTGCCTACCAGAAAGCCACGAAAGACTACAACTCGCGTCTCGGCGACCGAGAACTTTATCGCCGCTATTTCCGTGAGGCGTTCGGGCGCGGATACGAGACCGCATTTGGGGTTCAAGTTCGTAATGACGGCGATAACCGCGATCAAAATCGCAACGATAACCGCGATCAAAATCGCAACGATAACCGCGATCAAAATCGCAACGATAATCGCGATCAAAATCGCCGCGGGCGCAATTGGGATCGTTACGGCAGCTATGGCGGCTCTTACGAGCTGCGCCAAACTGCGCTGAACGCGGGCTACAATGAAGGCATTAAGGAAGGTCGCAATGACCGGCGGCGGGGCAGGTCCTCCGACTTTCGAAATTTTAGTGCCTACCAGAAAGCGACCCAGGACTACAGCTCGAGGCTCGGTGATAAGGAGTTGTATCGCCGGTATTACCGCGAAGGGTTCGAGAACGGTTACGGCGATGGCTACAACGGTGGCTAGAGCTTCGCGTTCCTGAGTCCGAAAGCTTGCCTGATGAAGATGCTGCTATGGCGCCCTGGCCCTGGTCGGCTCTTATTTCATACCTGGCAAGAACGAGACTAAGGAGTTCTTGAAAGGCCTCACCCTTTTCAAGTTAGTTTTCACCTCCAGCTTGTACTTCGCAGAGCATGCATTTAGCAAAGGAACGCGAAGGGTTGAACCCAAACCTCCGCAAAGATTCAACCAATGTCTAGAACGCTACAAATCGGCGTCTGGGTCTCGTTGTTGACCGGAGTGCTCGCTTGCGGGAGTGTCGGTGATGCCCACAAATCGGTAATAGCAGCAGCCGGCTCGGTCATTTCTACTGGCAGCATGAGTACTGCACGCGCTGCTCACGCCGCAACCCTGCTGCCGAACGGCAAGGTTTTGATTATCGGCGGCATGGAGAGCGAAACGGTTTCTCTGGCAAGTGCAGAACTCTATGATTCCGCGACCGCCAGGTTCACCAACGCCGGCAACATGACGGTCAGACGGGTCGGCCCTAACGCAGTCCTTCTGCGCACGGGCAAGGTGCTGATCATGGGTGGCTCGAATCATGAGGACGGGTCACTCGCCAGCGCAGAGCTTTACGATCCTGCAAACGGGACCTTCACCGCAACCGGCAGCATGAAAGAGAAAGCTGCAGGGACTGAAGCGACCCTGCTGTCAGACGGTCGAGTCCTGGTCGCGGGCGGTTATAACGGTCAGTTTCTGATGGGCGCGGAACTCTATGATCCTGTTACGGGAACATTTTCGTTTACTGGCAAACTGAACAGGCCTACACCGAATACTGGTACGTTGTTGAAAAACGGCAAGGTGCTCCTTACTGGCGGGGGAACCGACTCTCTCTCTCCGGCAGTATTCGCAAACGCAGAACTCTATGACCCATCCACGGGAACGTTCACTCCTACCGGCAGCATGATTACCGCGCGCAATAAATACGCCGCGGCGCTCTTGCCAACTGGCTGCGTGCTTATCACTGGCGGCACAAACGAACAGGGCAGGCACGGTCTCACGCAGGCGGAGATTTACGATCCTGCTAAAGGAACTTTCACCGCCACAGGAAATATGAACAGCGCACGATATAAGCTTCACAACGCATTAGTGGTACTGCCAAATGGTAAGGTCGTGGTTGCCGGCGGTGCGCAATCTGTCGAGGTTTATGATCCGGTCACAGGCACATTCAGCACGGCGATTGGCAGTCTGGACGAAGCGCGGTACTTCGCGACCGCGACGTTACTACAGAACGGCAAGGTGCTCATTGTAGGCGGCTACCGTATGGGCATCGTCAGTACTGTGGCGGCGTGGATATACCAGTCATAGGCAAAGCAGAGCGGAGGGTCTGGCCGCGCAACGGAGAATTTCGGCGGGAAGAAAGCGAAGCGGGCTCAGATTACTCGCCCGCTAAGATAAGGAGAGATATGGCACCAGCTAATTTGAGATTAATCAAAGACGAGCAGACAACCCAAAACCGCGCGCGCGCGGCTATAGAAGCTTATAGCTCGAAATTCGATGAGCGGATTGGCCCGGAGCCGGTTCCGGTTTGTAAGGGCCGGCGTCTCGACGTGGATGCAGTTCTGGCGCGCTCGCTGGCAAAGGTAGTAAGGGAATAGTTTCGCCCCGTGTCAGGAAAGACTCTCTCCCAGCGCCGGCGTCAGCCGTTGGCGGCAATACCGGCAGCAAGTAGTCCAGGAGATGTTGCAGTTCTTCGTAGTCCGAAAGTCGCGTAACGTACTCGTTACGAGTGGCGCCAACCTCCATCATCGGCGCCGAGTCCACCACGTCTTCATGAGTAACGATCACAACCGGCACCGGTCCCACCTGTGCATGCTTAATGATCTGGCGCGCGGCCACCAACCCGTAAAGCAGCGGCACGTCCATATCCACCACGAGGAGATCCGGATGGGCCAGGCGAGCCTGTCGGGCTGCATCCTGCCCGTTGTCGGTGTCAATCACGCGGTAGCCTCTTAGTTTCAGGACCTGCTTCAACTCCCGCCGCGCATCCTGATAATCCTCCACCATCAGCACGACGTGGTTGGCGCCGTTGGAGGACACAGGATCACCGATATCGTTGGGGGTGTCAGCTGAGTGTGTATTCAGAGACATAAACCTAAACGCCCCTATCTTGGTTAGGCCCCACGACCTCGTAGAGCGGCTTTAGATGAAACGGAGGCTAGAATCTAGACGAGTCGTTGTCTCCTATCGGTGCGCTACCACACGTATGGGGCATGATTTCGAAAAAAAGATGAAGGGTCTGTGAGGTGTTCTGTCCCAAAAGGTCCCACCATAAGCAGCACGCACGCCCCGCACGGTGCGACTCATTGGCATGAGATCGAAGAGTAAGAGAGAAGCTATTCGCCGGTCTTATCTTTCTCGTCCTGGGCGTCGTTCTTTTGGCCTTCCGAACCATCTCTGAGGAAGATTGGAACCTCGGACTCCTCGTCCGACTCATGATGGAGCAGGTCCCTAACCCCTCCTTCACTCTCTGGTTCGGAATTGAGTTCGTTGACATTTGTGGTTTGGTCTTGATTCAAGGTAATCGTCTCCTCCTGGTGGTCCCAGGTTTTCTTTTCCAGCGCTTCTATTATCTCGACCTCACGCGGCAATTGGAATCTCTTGCAGCAGACGAGTGAGCAGCCTTCTCAATTGATTGAAGTTGTCAGGGCGGGAGACATGCACATTTTGGCCGATCGCGACTTCATCACCTTCACCGATACTTTCAACGCAAAAGATCACAACCGGCACCTGGTCTCCTACTTTCGCACGTTCGCGGATGCGACGCGCGGTAACAATAACTTCGCTCGGTAACCCGGCCAGGCTCACCAGAATCAGATCGGGACGCCTTAGCCGGGCGCTCGCTATCGCGTCTCGTTCGTCTCTGGCTACTGCCACGCGATAACCGTCTGCCTTCAGCAACTTCTCAATGCCGTCGCGGGTCTCCGCGACATCTTCCACTATGAGGACGGCCGGGTTTGTGTCATCTTCTGTAGTCATTAGAGCAGCTTTCCTGTTCGCTTACGGCTTGCGCGGGTGGATCAACATCCGGGACGGCCGCCGCTTCTTTCTCCACGCCTCGGCTCGCTGAGTAATACTGACGAGTTTGCTCGATTTCGCCGCGCAAACCGGGGCCACAGCGTTTGCTCATGTCTCACCTGACGCGTGGGTTGGAGATCTGGCCTTTGATTCAATTCAATATACGACTGGAAATGCCAGCCGTCCGTGCGACAACACACATATGCGAAGGAGTTCGGTCTTGATGTTATCCCGCTTCCTCTGCATGTCGGAGCCGGGTGTTCAGAGTTGGAACTTTAGGTCACTGCCGAGTGGATTAGGGAGGACAAGGTCTGCCGCTATAGCTCTTCGCCAATCTAACTACCCACGAAGAGAATGAACAGTGCTGATTACCGGTATTCCCGTTTCGATTCAGCGATATGAGTCGTTGGCCCAACTATCAAAAGATAATGTCGAAGCCGCCGCTAAAAAATCGATGGTAAGAAGCGAAGAACTCTCCGAAGCGTGGGTCGGCGGTATTAGCGCGAACGTTGCGCGGGTTGAAGTGATTGGTGGCGTTAAAGACGCGTAGAGACAGCCGCACGCCGTACTTCTTCGTCACTTGAAACTCTTTCGCCATTTCGGCGTCGAGGGATAGGAACGCAGGAAAACGTGTTTGATCCGAATTGCGCACGCCGACGAAATTTTGTTCTGCGTCGCGCACTGAGTACGGAAAGCCGGTACGCGCCTCGAAGATAGGCGCTATTGTAATCCGGCGCGGCAGATTGATTGTGCCCCATGCAAGCAATCGGTTCGGCACGTCGAACGGCAGGTTGGAATACTCGTTTTGCCGAATGACAGGTGCTCCAAAGTCGCCGAAGTAGCTGTTGAAATCATTGAGGTCGCCGCGCGCGCGCGATCGCACGTACGAGACAAAGAATTCATCCTTGTGAGGCAAATGGAACCGCGCCGTCAACTCCAGCGCGCGGTAGGTAGCCTGCCCAGCCGATCGCAGCACGATACCGCTCCGCCCCCGGAAGTCCAGTTCGGGGTTGACGATGTAAATATGATCTGTGCGACTACCGGTGAGGTTGGCGCGCAGATCGAGCCATTGGGCAACAACCTGATCCAACTGAACGTTCCACTTAAGATTTTCGGGCACGAAGCCGGCTTCACCGCCTGCTCTCTTCCTGAAGTCGAGCGGTTCGATGGGGGGTGTATCCACCAACACGTTGAAATAGTGGCGGCTGTCGATTACCGTCACACCGTCCGCGGCATACTGCGTCACGGTGCGCGAGGGGTAGCGCGCGAAGCTGCGAATGTTTAGCGGCACTTTGTCGTAGAAGAGGCCGATGCCACCGCGCAAGACGCTGCGGTCGCTCTTAAACGGCGACCAGGCAAAACCCGCGCGCGGCGCGAGGTTGCTTTCTGGTCCGATCCGCTGATCTTCGAGCCGTAGTCCCAGGTCAAAGCTTAGATTGGGTCGCACCAGTAGGCGATCCTGCACAAACCCGACGTACTCGCGGTTCGCGGCCTGAATGGGTAGCACTCCCCTGAAAACGATTCGTTCGGCAAGCGTTCCATCGTCCCGCACAACGTTCACGGGACGTGCGGAGTAATTGAGGAGGTTGTCGACGTTGTTGAAGTCGAAGCCAACTTTGATCTCGTGTCCGGTACCCAGGAAGTGTTTTGTCGGAGAGCTGTAGACCTCGAACAACTCCAGCCGGTGTGAGTGTCTCGACTGGGTCGCGAAGTAGTTACCTTGTTCCCCGGCCGGCGTCAATGTTTGCTCGTCGTTGCCCTGACCCCATACGTCGGCGTCGAATCGCTTGAACGAAAAGGCGGACTGCAACATACCTTCTTTCAGTTGGTAATGGTCGCGAACAGTAACGACAAAATCTTTCTGTTTATAGTTTGGTGTTACGGGTTGCGGTCGAAAGAAGTCCAGGTTGACAAACTGGTCGCGCTGAGGGAAATAGCCGAAAGTGAAAGTCTGCGTGTGACGGTTGCTCAAGATCAGGTCGAGTTGTGAGAAGTAGCTCTGTGATTCAGTTTTCGTCTCGTTAACAGGAAAGGGCAGTCCGCGCACGGGCTGTTTCGCAATGGAATATGAGAGCGATTGGGACAGGAATAAGCGATCTTTGATCAGTGGGCCGTTGAAGTTCACCCGGGGCGTGTCTTCGGCGACACCAACGATGCGTCCCCCTTTGAAGCGCATATCAGGAAGGAAGTCGTTGATCTCCGCATGCCATCGCTCTTTGCCGCGGCGGGTTTCCACAGCGGTCACCCCGCCCGTAAACGCACCATACTCTGCGGTGTAAGGGTGCTGAAACACCTGCACCGACTCAACCGAGTCAATCGGTAAGTTCAACCTGAAGTTTCCGCTCGCAGGATCTGATGCGTTGAGACCGTTGACCAGCAACGCACTCTGTTGTTCATTCGCTCCCTCAATACTGATCTCTCCGGTAGAGGAACGCACAACACCAGGGATGAGTGGCAACGCCTGATCGATGCGTGCGGCAGCGAGAGGCAGGCGTTGGAGCGATTCGCGTCGCAGAATGCCTGCCGCCGTTGAGGCACCGGCCTGGACATTCGTCGCTCCTTCAGCAGGCGCGGCCACGGTTACGCTCTCGGTCACCGTCGCCACCTTAAGTACAACTGCGATCTCGGTGATCCCGCCATCCTTGATGACGACATCGTGCCGGTTGAGGGTTTCAAATCCCTGGCTCTCGACGCGCAGTGTGTACTTGCCAGGTGTGAGGGCGGCGGGAAAAGCGGCGATGCCTTGCTCGTCGGTCGTCGCGGTAGCGGCAACTTTGGCGTTATCGCCGGCAGCCCGCAGTGAGCAAACAGCACCCGCTAACGAGCGCTGCTGCGTGTCTGACACTAACACGCGCAAGCCCGGAGCATTGCTCTGGGATTGCTGAGCATAGCCGGGCCCAACAGCACAAACACACAACAGTGCCAGGGCGTAGCAGTGCCTGATGAAAGTATAGGGGGCTTTCGATCTTCGCATTAATAATCTATTTCAAACTTACCGCGTACGGACGTTCCAAGACTGTTGAAAAACTGGCCGAATTGCAAGCTGCCCATGTTGTTCTGCACATCACGAGGATTGAAGTGGTTGGTCATATTAAAGACGGCAACGCCGATGCGCGCCTTTTTTCCATCAAGTTTCGGAATGAACTTGGGAATAGTGAAATCTTTGGTCACTTGCGCGTCGATTGAAAGGAAAGTAGGGAAGCGGCCTGCTTGATCGCGCCCGCCGACGAAATCCAAACGCTCATTTACAGCCGAGAACGGGAAGCCGGATCGAATCTCAACCGAGGGCGAAACCGTAAGACCAAAGGGCGCTTTCAACTGACCAAAGGCGAGGAAGCGATGGGGTGCGTCCCAGGGCAGGGGCCCGTACTCGTTCGGACGCACTACCAGTGCCGGAAAATCACTGAGAAAGTTATCCGCCGTGTTGAGATCGCCGTGCGCCCTGGACCAGGTGTATGAAGCGGTCCAATTGCCAAGATGATTGCTGGTATATGTGGCGAGCATTTGTAGCTCTTGATATTGCGCGCGGCCAACACTGTGTAGCAGGAGAGTGTTGAAGTTTCCGACGCGCGGTTCGATGATCAGATCATTCGAGGTGGAACGATCGAGGTAACCGATGCGTGCCGTCAGGTGCTTCGTGAACGCGTGATCGAGTTGCAGACTCCAACGCACACTGCGCGGATCCCTTAAGTGGCCACTAACAATGTTCCTAAAGGCGCGAGGGCCGTCGAGGATTGAGACGCCATCGGCCGCAAAGGTCGTGACAGTGCGAAGCGGCAATTGCGTGAAGTGCGTCGAACGCGCGAGCGTAGTTGAATCGACCGCTTCTTCATCAACGGGTTCGACATCCCCCACCGAAAGTGAAATACGGTCATAGAAAAGGCCGATTCCCCCGCGAATAATCGTGCGGCCATTTTTGAACGGCAGATAAAGGAACGAGAGCCGCGGCGCGAAATTATTTCGCTCAGCAATTCCATCGCGATCAAAGCGCAGTCCGCCATCAATCGTCATTCTTTTATTGACTACCCAGCGATCCTGAATAAAGGAAGCAAGTTCGTTAATCGCGCTCGCGACCGTGCCGTCGCCCGCAAAGTCAATGCGTTGCGACAAGGTCTGATCGCGTCGTCGAATCAGGATTGAGCGGTCATGGAATGCCCCTGAGAGGCTCGTCCGATCCAACTCAGTGCCGAGCTTGAATGAATGTTGACCGGCGAGCGCAAAAGTTTTTGCAAAGTAAGTTTCTTGCCACTGAATGCGACTGGATCGCCGGTGCGAATCTGCGAAGTAGTTGCCGGTGTTACCGTCGGGCAAAACTGTAAATGCCTGCGAACCCTGCGCGAACACATCAACACTCGAGCCGCGGTAGCTCAGCGATGAATTGAGAAATGAAGCATCACCGAAGATGGCCTGCTCAGAGACCGAGAAGAGGTTGCCCCGCTGTTTGAGATTTGGCGTTACTTCCTGTGGATTGAAAGTGTTCAAGCCCAGATAGCGCGCCTTCTGTGGAAAGATCGCGGCGATGAATTTGACGCGATTATTCTTGTTGGCGATCAGATCGACTTGCGTGAACGAATTAAAGTTCTCTGAGGATGAACTGTCGCGTCCGGGTGCGAGACTCGGCACGTAAATGCGGCTGAAGCGATATTCGAAGGATTGGAGAAAGAGAAGTCGGTTTTGAATGACGGGGCCACTTAGGGTCACGCGCGGCCTGAAAGAGTCGACGGCGCCGCCGAAGATGTTGTGAAAGATTGGAAAAAAGCGCGTCGCGCCCAGCTTAAATTTATTGCCTCCTCCTTTCGTCTCCAGATTAGTAGCTGCACCGGTGAGATGTCCGAACTCAGCTGAGTAGGGGTTCTCCTCAACAGTAACGGCGGCGGCCGCTTCGAGCGGGATGTCGAAAGCGAGATTGCCGCTGACAGGATCGGTTACGTCCACGCCGTTGACCGTGTAGGCGCTCTGCCCTGCGCGTGCTCCTTTAAGATGATCGCCGCCATTGGTGTCGCGCACGACGCCGGGTGTCAAAAGCAGCGCGCTCTGATAGTTCTCGGCGCGTAGCGGCATGTCCGATAACGTCTTAGCGCGAATGATGTTGGTGGTGGTCGTTTCGCCTGTACTCAAGAGGCCTTCATCATCGCGCACGGTGACAGATTCAGAAACCGTCGCTGTCAGCAGGATTTCAACGTTGAGCGTTGCGCCTGCCGCCAAGTTGATCTCTTTTGTGACGCCCGGAAATCCATCAGCCTCTGCCGACAACAAATAGGTCGCGGCCGGCAGATCGCTGAAGACGAAACTACCTGTTTCATCCGTGACGAACTTAAGCGGCTTACCAGGCAAGTCGCGGTTGACGAGCATCAATCGCGCCCCCGCAAGCAAAGTTGGGCGAGCGCTAACATCGCTGGTGGTGGCACTGACAGTTCCCTTGATGCTGCCTGCCCCTGCAAATGCCAACGCAGTGGACTGTCCCCCTATCAACACCAGAAGCGTGGCGCTACAACAGAGTACGAAGCTTATCCGTTGTCTGGCATAAATCATCAATCACTTCATCCTGAGTAAGTGTCGCCGTGTCGGGCGTGAAAGGGGTGAACTAATTTGTTTACACGAAATCCTGGTCTTTGTCGAGCTAACCTTGGCTGGAGCTAGTGTCCTAACTTGAAAAACTGAAATCAGGACCGTACTTTGGCTGGAGGTCCGGGTGACAGAGAAAAATGAAGGGTCTTGATTCCTTCTAAATGTGCCGCCCGCGAAAAGCCAAATAATGCCAGCCGCCTCTGTCTCCTCGTTTCGCCACTTGCTCATCATGTACCGCCGCATGACCTTAATGGAGTAGTCTGCCGGTACCGGTTACGGTTAGAATGCGGTGCGCTTCAGGGATCGGGGGCCGGAGCCGCACGCTGATATGTCAGTCGATCAGAGCTCGACCAAATGTTGAGCTGTGGCCTCGCGCCCGCACGACAAAGGTTTCGGACACATGCAATTGCGAATCAATCTTCAATGGAAAGTACTGCTCCTCGTAGCCGGTACGATTACGGTTATCCTGCTGGCGTCAACCTATTTGCATGGGCTAATCACCAAATCGTTGAGCGAGGAATATCGTTACAATAACGCTATCAGACAAGTCGTTACCGTAGCCAAGCGCACTCAGGCCTACAACTATTCCGCCAGTCCGAATGATATGGTTCAAGAGATTCAGTTCCTGGTGAACTCGCGGCCGGATTTCAATCAAATTGATGTTTACCAACCTATGCCAGACGGCGAAAGGCTCGTGGCGACTACTGCTCCGAACGCGCCGCGTCTCCCTTATCTGAATGAGCAATCAAAAGACAATGAGTTTGGTGAAATGGAGCGGCCGCTCCCTGACGTGACGACAATTGAGGTTGAGCGCGACGGTCTGCGCCAGTGGGTGATTACGGCGGCGATAAACCAAAGTGGAGGCCGCGGCTATGTCAGCGCTCTCGTGCAAAAAAACTCCCGGACCGATTTCGTCAATCGCTTACAGTTTCAACACAACGTGGTTCTCGCTTGCGCGTCGGTTGTGTCTATAGCGCTGCTGTATCTTCTATTCGTGATTTTCTTTCGTCGTCCGGCACAGGACATTGCCTCAGCAATGGCCCAGGCCCGGACCGGTGATTTATCCGCGCGTGCAGCAGTACGCCGAGATGACGAACTAGGCACAATCGCGACGGGGTTCAATCGAATGATCGATGACATCCGTTCGCGCAATGAAGAACGTGAAAGACTGCTGTCGCAGGTCAATAGTTTCAATCGGGAATTGCAACTCGAGGTGGCGCGGGCAACAAAGGAGTTGCGCACTTCGAACGAGGCCCTCTCTGAGACGCAGCAGCGTCTCGCGCGATCTGAAAGACTCGCGGCGGTCGGCCAGATCGCCGCTTCATTAGCACACGAAATCGGCACGCCGCTCAATGCCATATCCGGCCACCTGAGACTCCTGGCGCGAAATCACCCGCACGATCAGGATACGCAGCGCCGGGTCGAAATCATTAATTCGCAAATCGATTCAGTTGTGAAAAGCGTAAGGAGTCTGTTGGCGCGGACCCAACGGCCGCGACTCGAGCTTCAGCCCCTGGAGCTGAACGCGCTGATCCGTGAGTTGTTGTGGCTGGTCCAGCCCACCCTCGAAGCGCATGACATATCGGTCAGACTCAATCTGGATAATGATTTGCCTCTGATCCAGGGCGATCGCGACAGCCTCTTGCAGCTCTTTCTTAATCTGACGAACAACAGCATTGATGCGATGCCAAAGGGTGGCGGGCTCGAGATTACGACCCGATTCGATCGGGCTGCCCGAAGCGCTGAGCTGGTGTTCTGCGATAGTGGCGTGGGCATCGAACCGTCTGTAATTGAACATCTATTCGAACCGATGTGGACGACAAAAGAGGCGGGGAGTGGCTTCGGCTTGGCCATTGCTCACGAGATCGCTGTCGAGCATGGTGGAAAGATCGAGATCGTTGCTGAACAAAACGTGGGCGCTGCGTTTCGCCTAACGCTTCCTCTAAATGTCGCGGTGTCGCCGGCTCTGGAGGTGGTCACCAATGTTGCCTGACCAGCCTCGCCTGATGATCGTTGATGACGATCCAGTGACGTGCGAAATGCTGTGCGAGGTCTTCGCCGCGGAAGGCTTTGCTTCGCGTTTTGTGCAGAGCGGTGAAGCGGCCGTGGCCTCGCTGGCGGATGAGAGGCTGGACGTGCTCGTGAGCGACATTCGCATGAAAACGCCTTTTGATGGTTTGGCCCTGCTGGATCATGTGCGGCAAGAGTACCCCCACTTACCCGTGGTTTTGATGACGGCGTTTGGATCAGTTGACACGGCCGTTCGTGCGGTAAAGCAAGGCGCGTTCGATTATGTCAGTAAACCTTTCGATATTGATGCCCTGGTGGCGACGGTGCGGCGGGCGCTGGCGGCACGATCGATCGTCCAGCCTGAGCGCCTTGCGGATGACGATGAACAACACGCACCGGGTTTAGTCGGACGGACATCAGCAATGCTCGAAGTGTATAAAATGATCGCGCGCGTATCGGATTCGCCTGCGGCGGTGCTGATCACGGGAGAGTCAGGCACCGGCAAGGAGCTGGTGGCGCGGGCCATTCACGTTCATGGGGCACGGCATCTGGCACCGTTTGTGGCCATCAACTGCGGCGCGCTTACGGAAACTCTGCTGGAATCAGAACTCTTCGGACACGTCCGAGGCTCTTTCACCGGCGCGGTTGCAAACAAGCGCGGCATCTTTGAACAAGCCCAGGCGGGCACTGTGTTCCTTGATGAAGTAAGTGAGATGAGCACCGGCTTGCAGGTAAAGCTACTGCGAGTCCTGCAGGAGCGCGAGCTGGTTCCCGTCGGCGGCAGTTCACCAATTACCGTGAATGCCCGCGTCATCGCCGCGAGTAGCCGCGATCCAGAGATGTTGATGTCGAGTAAAAGTTTTCGGCATGATCTGCTTTACCGGCTCAACGTCATAAACATTCAGCTTCCACCGCTTCGGGAGCGGCGCGAGGACGTCCCTTTACTCGCTGCTCACTTTCTACGAAAGCACGCCCCCGGGAATCGAACGCCACCTCAACTAGACCGCGCCGCTCTCGCTTATCTCAGCAACTATCCCTGGCCCGGCAACGTTCGTGAACTCGAAAACGCAATCGAGCGCGCGGTAACGATGAATCAAAACGGGCCGATTACCCCAGCAGATTTGCCCCGAAAGATCTTCACGCCTCTCGCAGAGGCGCCACCTCTCGCTGCCGGCGATGACCTGGCACGCTTGTTCGCGGGCTTACCATCTATCGAAGAGATGCAGCGCCGCTATCTGCTGCACGTGCTGGAGGCGACGGGTGGCAACCGCAAACGGGCGGCAGAGATCCTCGGTATCAACCGCAAGACGCTGTATCGCATGGCGGCACGCTTTGGGATCGATCTCCAGGGCGAGTCAGAAAAAGTTCCATCGGTGTAGTTGAATTTGGACGGCTACAGTCTTCACACTGGTCCTTATGTGGTTGTCCCCCCTCGCTGAGCTCAAAAAGCCACACAGGAAACAAAAAGCCTCATAGGAAAAGCCACACGAGTGTTCTTGCTAACTTCGCAAGTGTCCCTGGACTAGCCTAAATAGGATTTCCGAGTCATTCTAAGTATTGTGCAACGCACGGCACGCTCTTTGCCCCTCATTTGAGCGGATTAGTTTGCCATCCGACAATTGTGCGCACACGACGTTGGTTCGGGAGCAGGGAAGCCGGTCGTTGATAACAAATCGCAAGATAGTTGCGCATGGTCTCGTACTCGTGGGGCTGGTATGCGCTTCCGGCAGCGGTTGCCGGTCTGAGCGCATCGCTGACAGGGCCAATGATCTCTCCCCTCAGAAGCCGATCGCCAGCTCAAGCAAACCCGCCTCGGAGTCATCGCCGATCACATGGAACGAGGTAGCGAGCAGCTACGAGCGCGTGCTGGACTACGTTTGCCTTTATGAGAAGGAAGAGCGAGCTATCTCAGAAGGCGAGCGGCAGACAATCCGCCTCTCCTTCCGCAAGCCGTTGGACGTGCGATTGGAATGGCTGAACGATCAGGGCACTGTCGATCAGACGGCCGTTTACAGGCAGGGTTTCAATGATGGCAAAGTACTCGCGCGCCAGAGCGGTTTGGTCGGTGAGCTTGCGGGCAAGCTCCGGCTTGATCCAAATGAACCCCTGGCGCTGTCCGATTCGCGCCACCCAATCACGGAAGTCGGTCTCGGAACGATTATTGACCGCGCGCAACGCGACGCGGCGAATTCTGGCATCGGCGCCAATTTCGCCGGCGAAGAGACGCTCGACGGCCTGCCCGCTTACAAGTTCGAATTTGCAGCTAGTGGTAACGAGGTGGTGGGCGGACTGGCCGGCGCGCGCAAAACCCTAATCTGGATTGATCGGGCACTGAAGCTGCCCGTCAAGCTGGAGATTTACGACGCCGCGAACACGTTGCTGGAACGCCATCGCTTCAGACAGGTGCGCATCAATCAGAAACTTAGCGACAAAACTTTTGCGCTATAGGCGGCGGCCAAATATCGCGGTTGACCCGGGGATGAGAGAGCGTTGAAAAAAACTTTAATGGCCCGAAACGCGCTGCGGCAGTTGCGGCACCGCTTCAACCGTCCCTTCATGGTGATGTTTGAAACGACGCTGCATTGCAATATGAAGTGCGGCTATTGCGCCATCTGGCAGAACCAGCAGCCAGAGGATCGCGCCGTGCGCGAGCGGGTCTTCGCGCGCATGGACGAGGCGGCCGAGTTCGGCGTCTTTGCCTGGAGCTTTTCCGGTGGCGAGCCCCTGATGAATCCGCACATGCCTGACTACATCGAGTACGTGGCGCGCAAGGGTTTCTACACGTCTATGCCGACCAACGGATTGGCGCTAAAAAAATATGCCGAGTCCTGCGTCAAGCTGGATCAGTTGGAAGTATCGATTGACACGCTCGACCGCGAGAAGTTTGCGCAGCGCCGTGGCATTGACGGCCTGCCCGCAATCCTCAGTGCGCTTGACTACATCAAGGGCAACCTCAAGCACAACACAATTCAGATCAATGCGGCGGTCGATCTCGATAACCTGGAAGATCTGCCCGCACTTGCACAGTACTGCGAAGAACGCGGATTTCTCCTGCACACCGAAGCGGTCCACAACGTCGTGCGCACCACCTGGAAGACTGAAGACGTTGAAATGAGAAAAGAAGAACTCGACCGCGTGGCGGCGTTTGTGTCGGAGTTGAAGAAGCAGCACAAGTGCGTCCGCTTCTATCGAGACTATTTCAAGTTCTACCGCAATGACGGATTTACGAAGAAGTTCCCGTGCCGTTCGGCATCGCATCTCGTCAATATGCGACCCGACGGTTCGATCCAGTTTCCCTGCGCGTTTGTCTCACTTCATCGCGGCGCGCCCGAGATGAGTCTGCGTGAAATCTATGATTCGCCCGAAGTGAGAAAGATCATCCAGCAGTCGCCACAGATGTGGGACTTCTGCAAAGGCTGCAAAATTGGCTGCCCCTACGAAGTCTCGTCTTATCGTAACAGCCCGTTCACGGCCATCCGCGGGGGGCTCGACTTTCTTCAATTGAGTTAGCCGAAAGGTCAGCGATTTGACTGCCACGATCGAAAGCTTGTCGCAGATGGAAGTAAGGCGCGGGACGCTCGCGCCAGCGCCACCGCGCGAGATTGCTGTGCGAGTGCGCGATCTGATCAAAGTTTACCGTGACGGCACTGAGGCTAACCGAGGTATCAGTCTCGAAGTGCGGCGTGGCGAAGTGGTGGCTATCGTCGGCCCGAACGGCGCGGGCAAGACGACCTTCTTGCGGCAACTCACAACCGAACTGCGCCCGACCGCCGGCTCGGTCAGCGTGTTTGGCGTGGATGCCGTAGCAGAGCCGGAGCGCGCCAAGCGGGCGATGGGAATAACGCCTCAGGAAGCCGGCGTCTTCGAGAGGCTCACGGTGCGCGAACATTTCGAATTGTTCGCGCGTCTCAAGCACTTGTCAAAACGCGAAGCTCGCGAAGCGGCGCGGGAAGTGATCGAGGAACTGGGTCTCAGCGCCGAAACAAACAAGAATGTCGGTGCGCTATCGGGTGGGCAGCGCCGGCGCATCCTGATCGGGTTGGCGCTCCTGGGTCGCCCGCCCCTGCTGGTTTTAGACGAGCCGACCACGGGGCTTGATCCCTCGTCGCGCCGCGCCGTCTGGAGCGTGATCCGCCGAGCCGTAGCCGTGGGCGCGACCGTTATTCTTTCGACGCACTACATGGAAGAGGCGGAACGTTTGAGCGATCGCATCGGCGTCATCGCGGCCGGACGCCTCATTGCCTTCGGCACGTTGGACGAACTCCTGGTCCGACTGGACCGCAGCTATCGTCTGAGTTATCGCGACCCAATCGATCCGTCAAGCGACTTGAAAATTCGTTACTGCGCGAGCTTCGCCCAGGCGCAGCAGCACATTGCGCGCGAACTGCTATCCGAATACTCAATCGCGCGTGCTTCGCTTGAAGATGTTTACTTTAACCTCACGGGCGAGCCTTTCGACAAGGACGAGGCGGAGGCCATCGGATGACACGCGTCACCGACATCATTTGCGTCTTCCGCATACAATTCGCCGGCACGCGCCGCGAAGTTGGCCCGTTTCTATTGGCCGCGTTCGTCTTCCCGGCGGCGATGTACCTATTCGCCAACGCCGTCGCCGGCGTTGAAGTCGCGCCGGAGCAAAGCCGCCTGCGTTTTCTTGCCGGTTCGATTGTCTTTTCTCTTTCACTGACTTCGATCAGTTGGCTCGGCTATCTGTTATTGGAAAATCGGTTCACCGGCAGGCTCAAGCTTTTCGCGACGTTGCCGCTGGCGCCTTCCTCTTACGTGTTCGGCGTGCTGGTCTTTGCCATCGCGCAGGCTGCGGTGAGTGTGACCACGCTGTTGGTGGTCGGGCGGGCGCTTGGGGTTCAGATGAGGCCCAATTTTCCGCTGCTGATTGTCGTAATTCTCTTGACGATCCTGTGCCTGTGCGGACTCGGCGTCGTGGTCGCAGCGCGCGCCCGGAGCTTTAGCCAGGGGTCGCTCTTAACTGACACGCTCGGCGCGGGACTTATCTTCCTCGCACCCGTTTACTACGCGCCTGAAGTGATGCCGCGCGCGCTCCGAGTGTTTGCGCAACTACTGCCGACAACGTTTGCTGCCCGCGCGGTGCAGACGACGCTCGCCGGCGGACATGCGATAGGAAATGAACTGTTGGCGCTCAGCGTAATAGCGGTCGCCACGCTGGCGCTCGGCTTTAAATTAATGAAGTGGCGGGAAGACTGAATATGAGCATTGATAAGAAGTTCGGCGAGGTTTAGTAAAACTTTCTAACATGAAGGTACTGGTTCTCACACTCTCATTCGGCTCGGGCCATGTTCGCGCTGCACAGGCTGTCGCGGATGAGTTGGGTCGTCAAGTGCCGGCCTCGAACGTCCTCGTTGTCGATGCGCTCGCTGAGTGTCGATCATTGTTTAGAGTGTGCTACGAATGGCCATACTGGCTGATGCTGCGTTACGCGCCCGGGCTCTGGGACCGCTTCTCGACCGCGCGTGTCAGTAAGAAGCACGAAGGCACCGCGCCCGCGTGGGCTTTCCGAATGGGTTGCCCGAAAGTCTTCGCAACGATCAAGAGTTTCAATCCGGACGTCATTGTGGCCGCCGAAGTGGCGGCGTGCGAGATGGCCGCCATCGCGCGACGTCTGGGTCTTACCCGCGCGCCAATCCTCAGTGTGATCACGGATTACGAAGCTGAGCCGATCTGGGTGCAACCTGAGGTTGACGCGTTCACTGTTCCTGACGAGAGCGTTCGCGCTGAGTTGATCTCGTGGGGCGCTCCGGCGAATCGTATTTCGATTTGCGGAATTCCAGTCGATCCGGCATTCGATGCGATGCACGATCCCAAAGCAGTGCGCCTGCGTTATGGAATTAGCGACAAGTCTCCGATGGTGCTGTTAATGGGCGGTGGAATGGGGCCGACCAAAATGCATGAGGTGGTAGAACAACTGTCTGAATGCAACGTCCCCATGCATATCGTGGCTATTGCTGGAAAGGACAAACGCGCCCTACGCAGACTTAAACGCGTGAAGGTGAAAGCTCCAGTGTCGCTGCGAGTGCTTGGCTGGACTGATGAAGTAGCTGCTCTGATGCAGGCAGCCAGACTTCTGGTGACGAAACCCGGCGGCCTAACAATATCAGAAGCCGCGCTGTGTTCGTTGCCGGTAGTGTTTTTCGATCCGATCCCTGGCGCGGAGTTCGTCAACGCCAGGCGGATGGTCGATGCCGGTGCCGCAGTGATTGCCCAGGGTCCGGTTGAAACGGCGCGCGCCATAGTCTCGTTATTGCGAGCCGACGAATCGACTGAGGTGATGGCTTTGCGATCGAACAAAATGGCGCGCCCAACTGCCCGGAGAGAGATTGCGCGCCTGGCGCTTGATCTCTTGGCGCCGGTCAGAGAAGCGACGCGCAGGATGACTGCCTGAAGACTTTCGCAGAGGCGAACGACGGACGATGCGATTCGGACTTCCTATTATTGCGACGGGCTCGCTCGTGATGAGTGCGGCGAGCATATATTACGCAACTGTCTCTGTCCGCTCGCAGTGGTTGGGCCAGACGTACTGGCGGGGCCGAACGGACCGGAACGCAGTGGCTTTGACATTCGATGACGGGCCGTCGCCTGACACAGAGGGCATCCTGGACGTACTGGCAGAACACAATCTCAGCGCGACCTTCTTCATGGTCGGGCGTGAGGTGGAGAGTTTTCCGGGCATCGCGCAGCGAGTGTTTGCTGAAGGGCATGAGGTGGGTAACCATTCGTATTCACATCCGCTCTACCTTTTTCAGCGGGCTTCGGAAACACGTGATCAGGTGAGACGCGCTCAGGATGTAATCGCAGAAACGATCGGAGTCAGGCCAATGCTGGCGCGGCCACCCTACGGTGTGCGCACGCCTGCTTATTTCGGAGCGACGCGCACCCTCGGTCTACATACCGTGCAATGGGACGTTGCCGGATTCGATTGGAAGCCGCTCAGCCCGAGTCAAATTGCGCACAATGTTCTGCGCAAAGTTCGGGCCGGCTCAATCATCCTGCTTCACGATGGCGATAGTGCCGGAAAGCAAGACCGTAAGAACACCGTGGCGGCATTACCCTTAATTATTACAGGGTTGAAACACCGCGATCTGCAGATAGCTCCGCTGTCTCAGCTACTGCCGGAGAGAATTTACGCCGACTAGAGGAAAGCGCATTTATGACTGAAGAGCAAAAACCGAAAGCGATTCTCTTCCTGGATTTCGATGGCACCATCTCGCGCCGCGACGCGGTTGACGCCATTCTCGAGACGTATGCCGATCCGAAGTGGCTCGCCTTCGAAGCGGAATGGCGTGCCGGTCGAATGGGATCGCGCGATTGTTTGCGGGCCCAGATGGCGTTAGTGCGGGCGACGCGAAAGCAGATCGATGCATTGCTTGATGAAATAGGCATTGATGACGACCTGGTGGCATTGCTTGAAATGTGTGCCCAGCACTCTATTCCAGCGCATATTATCAGTGACGGTTTCGATTATTGCATTCGTCGCATTCTCTCCGGTGCCAGCAAGAGAGTCGCCGCTCTGCTGCGGGGCGGACGCGTTTGCGCGGGCCACCTTGAAAGCCGCGGTCATCTGTGGCGCACTGAGTTTTCTTTCTTCCATCAAACCTGCGGACATGGATGCGCGACATGCAAACCCGCGGTAATGCGACTTCTCAATAAGACGGACGCGCCGGCCATTTTCGTGGGCGACGGTTTATCGGATCGCTACGCTGCTGAGAGCGCCGATCTCGTGTTCGCGAAAGATGGGCTCGCCTCATATTGCACCGAAAATTCAATCGAACACATTCCATACCAGAATCTCGGAGACGTGGCTGCCCATCTCGACCGCTGGCTGGCCGGACGGCTGTTCTTAAGGGAAGAAACGTTGGCCAGAGTCAGCGCCTGAGCATTCTTCAGTAGAAAGAAAGCGTTACAACTATGAGCACAGCTATAAAAGACATTGATCTAATGACACCCGCGATCGACGAGCAGGCGCTGCTTGAACTCGAGCGTAAGTATTGCTCGTGGGGCGACACGGTTCACTATCTCGATCCCCCCAAATTCTTCGAGCGTGCCGAGGGTCACTACCTTTACGATCGCGAAGGCACCCCGTATCTGGACTTACAGATGTGGTACTCGGCGGCGAGCTTTGGCTACGGCAATCAGCGCCTGAATGACGTGCTGAAAAATCAGATCGACAAATTGCCGCAGCTTGCCTGTCAGTATCTGCACTCAGAAAAAGTAGAGTTGGCGGCGGCAATCGGGCGACTGAACGAGTCGAAGTTCGGCCTGGCAGGGCGCGTGCATTTCAATGTGGGCGGCGCCCAGGCGATTGAGGACTCGCTCAAGATCGTGCGCAACTCTACCGGCAAGAATCTGGTCTTCGCGTTCATGGGCGGGTACCACGGACGCACGCTGGGCGCATCAGCGATCACGTCAAGTTATCGGTATCGTCGTCGCTTCGGGCATTTCGCAGACCGAGCTCACTTCGTTCCTTTTCCTTATTGTTTTCGCTGCCCATACGGGAAGAAGGTGGAAGATTGCGGCCTCTATTGTGTCGATCAGTTCGCGAAGAATTTCGACACCGAATACAACTCGTTCTGGGATCCGAAAGCGGGCGAATCTGAGTTTGCGGCTTTCTACGCTGAGCCGATCCAGGCGACGGGCGGTTACGTCATTCCGCCGCGCGAATACTTTCCGGCTCTCAAGAAAGTGCTCGATGAACGTAACATCCTGCTCGTTGATGACGAGATTCAAATGGGTTTCTATCGGGCCGGAAAATTCTGGGCCATGGAGAACTTTGACGTCGAGCCGGACATTATTGTTTTTGGTAAAGCGCTGACGAACGGTTTGAACCCGCTCTCCGGTCTCTGGGCGCGTGAAGAGTTGATCTCGCCGGAAGTATTTCCGCCGGGCTCGACCCACTCGACCTTCTCTGCAAATCCGCTGGGCACGGCCGTCGGTCTTGAAGCCGTGCGGATGATGGAAGAAGGAAACTACGAAGAGATTACCCAACGCAAGGGCGCCTACTTTCTGGCGCAGATCAGAGAGCTCCAGCGCCGCTATCCGAAAGTGATCGGCGAGACGAACGGCATGGGCATGGCCCTTCGCATTGAGATTTGCCAGGCGGATGGTTTTGAGCCGGACCGTGAGTTGACCGATAAGATGTTTGCCGAGGGCATGAAAGGGGACCTCGACGCCCGCGGGCGCCGGACCGGTCTGGTCCTGGACATCGGCGGCTACTACAAGAATGTCTTTACGCTGGCCCCGTGCTTCGACATGACGGAAGAAGAAATTGACATTTCGGTTGAACTATTTGAGCAACTAATTCGCCGTTGCGCCCCGGAAAGAATCTAAGAACGCGTCGTCCTTTTAAGAATGCTGACAAACATCATCGAACAGATCGAGCGGATGGTCCTGCATATGGAGCCGCACCGCTCAGTGCGTTTCCTGAACGCGTCGCCGGCGTGGTCGCTTCCCAAAATTCAGCGCGGCCGCTTTCGGCGGACTCTGCGACTGGCTGCAGAGCGCTCGCCATTTTATCGGGAGCAGTTTCGCAAACGTGGTATTGATGTGCGCCGCATCGAACATCCATCTGAACTGGGCGACTTCTACACGACCGGTGAAGATCTGCGCGTGCACGGCGCTGAAGCCTTTCTCACCGGACGCGCGGATACGGCCTTTGAAACGACGGGCACAACTTCACCCACTCCCAAGCGCGTCTTCTTCTCACAGCGCGAGCTTAACGAGATGGGCCGAACCTCCGCGATTGGTCTTTATCATTTGGGAATTCGCGCCGAAGATCGCGTCTTGAGCGCTTACGATTGTTCGTTCTGGGTCTCGCCGGCCGTGTTGCGCATGGGGCTGCAATATCTGCACTGCTTCCACGTCGAAGCAGGTAAGATTTCGCCCGAGGAGTTTTATGAGCATGCAGTCGTTTACAAACCGAATGTGATTTTTGGCGAGCCTTCGTGGCTGCTGCGACTGTCCGAGCTGGCTAATGATCGCGGCACGTGGCCGATGAAGTTGCTTTTCGGCGGCGGCGAGAACATCACGGAAGAAGCGCGCCAAGTCGTTGAGAGAGTCTGGGGCGCGCCGCTCTATCTCAGCTACGGTCAGACCGAATCGTTCGGCACGCTCGGCGCGGAGTGCGAGCGCCAGGACGGTTATCACCGCAACGATCTCTTCTTCTTCTTCGAGACGCCTGAGACCGATGCTGACGGATACGGCGAGCTTGTCTATACGACACTCGTACGAGATGTAATGCCCTTGATTCGTTATCGATCAACCGACCTGACTCGTTTGATTGACGAGCCGTGCGAATGCGGGTTGTTTGCAAAGCGCATCGCAAAGATACGGGCGCGCACTGATGAAATGGTCGTGTGTGGCATGGGCAACGTCGGTCCATGGGTGTTCGCGGAAGTCTTGCGCAATGTGAATGGCCACGGTGCGGACTGGCAGGCGGTGATCAAACATGACGGCAGGCGGGACGTTGTCGAGTTATGCGTTGAGCTCGAAAACTTTGGCCATCATGCCGCAGTGGAACGGGCTGTCCTCGACAACCTGCGCGAGGGATTTGCAGACTTCTGGAAGAACTATGAAATGAAGCTCTATGAGTTTCGGGTGGTCCCGTGCGAGCCCGGAAGTCTACGGAATGGCAGGAAGTTGAAGCGCGTTTTGGACCAGAGGGAAATGGACTCGCCGCGCGTCGTTTGACCTGAAGGCCACGAAGAAAAAGCTGGGAATCGCCCGTAGCGTCGATTGTTCGCGCATGGGTTCTCCCTACCGCTCCATGCCTATCCCGGCATTTCAAAATGCATACGAGGGTGGGAGTCGAACGCACAGATCTTGCCGGTGCGCTTACGGCCGGCGTACAGCAGTCCTCACTTGACCGCGTAAACTTTCACGCTCGCAGCGTAATCATTGACGTTGTAGCGACGCAGCAAGTCGCTAAGAGTTTCGTGCAAGTCGGTGTCTGAGCTTGCCGGTTGTGGCGTACAACACGCGGCAGCAGCAAGCGGTAACTCCCTTGCAGAAGTTGATGAGCCTATCGCCAGTGGAGTTGAAGTTTCGGTCATAACCGGCGAACAGCAGCCCGCTTGATTCTCGACCTTCGCATACGCGTTGAGATCTGCACCGGAGTCCACGACTTCAACGTTCGAGAAGCCGGCTTCTACCAGTCCTTGCCGATAATCTTCAATCGCAATCGCGCCGGCGATGCAACCCACGTAAGCCATGATGTCGTCGCCCAGTTCGGTGGGCAGCGGCTGCTTGAGCGCGATGTCGCTGACGGCGAGCCGGCCACCGGGTTTGAGCACGCGCGCGATTTCGCGAAAGACCGCCCGCTTGTCCGGCGCCAGGTTGATGACACAGTTGCTAATCACGCAATCAACCGAAGAGTCAGCGAGCGGCAGGGCGTCAATCATCGCCTGGTGAAACTCGACGTTCGCGGTCGCGCCTGCTGCCTGGCGCTTCCCGGCATTGCGACGGGCAAGATCTATCATCTCCGGCGTCATATCAATTCCGATGGCCCGGCCTTCAGGCCCCACTTTCTCAGCGGCGAGAAACACATCCAGTCCGCCGCCTGAACCGAGATCCACAACGGTCTCGCCTGTACGCAAATGAGCGATGGCCGTGGGATTTCCACACGACAGGCCCAGGTTCGCTTCCGCGGGGATAGAGGCCAGTTCTTCGGGCGAGTAACCGAAGGCTTCAGCGACGGCCCGCACCCCGTCATGTTCGCTCGATAGACCACTCTTCGCCACAGATCCATACCGTGACCGGACTGCCTCGACTATGGATTCCGACATGATTTAAGTCTCCTTCTGCATCTCGTCTGTATATTCGCTTGGGCGAATGTTACGACCACGATACAGGTATCACAACATATATGTCAAGGCATATATACAACGTGCAGGTAGAGAAGAAGCGGTGGGGAATTGCCAGCCGTACCAACTCCATTGTGGATGCTCGTCTCCTGGCCGTATTCGGAAGGGTCTTCGTGCGCCGATCTCGCGGGCCAGCGCCCAGACCTTTGATCTGTCTTGGGGAATTCTGCTGCTGAGGCTGAGCATATTCTCGCAGCCTTGCCCAATCGACAAATGTTTGACCTCCAGATAGCAAGGAAAAACCAGCGTGAGTTGAGGAACGAATCTTGCCATTATCAAACCACCTTTTCATTCGGGCCGCGGCTTGGGCGCAGCAGAGCGGGCACATGGCGGACAGAATAAGGCCGGCGTCACACAGATGGGAACGCGGCAATTGCCACAGCACGCGCTGATGATGGCCTGGATGAAAAGGATGGAAATCTTTCCGCTGGGCCTGAGTGCCAGATATTTATGGACCGGGAGAAATAAGAGGAGAGGAGTCTGCAATGAACGCACAAACCAAACGAACGTTAGCATTGATTGTTGTTCTTGTGCTTCTGGCAACAACGGCGGTCACGATCGTTGTTAATGCACAGCAGCAAAAGGTTTCGTCCAGCTACGGCCCGACGAACCAGGATATGACCTTTGAGCAAATCAAGGCGGCGCGCCTGGCCGTCAAGGCCGAACGGGCGAAAGAGCACATGGATCTCTTGAATAGTCGCTATGTCCTTGCCGCAAAAACGACGTCAGAAGTGACCATGTCGGGCGGCAAACCCGTACCTGTCGGGCCGACTGCCAAACTCTCAGGGGTAACCTGGGACCAACTGGACAAGATGACACCGGATTCGATTAAGGAGAAGGGGCTCTTTCCCTATAAGCCCTTGCCCTTCGCCGACCACGCGGAAGGCGGCATGCTCTTTCCCGCAATGACGCTGAAGTTTCTGCCGAGGCTGACCCGCTTTGACCTGGACTTCGACTTGCCCGAGCACGTCCTGCCCGACGTGGCCCCGGCCATCTACCTGACGACGCGGCCCGATCTGGGCGACGTGGCGAAAGGGCGTATCATCACCATTAACAATTACTACGAGATCTTCAACGGCATTCTCAATCCCAAGCAGCTTGAGGGCCTGCGCCTTCTCGTCACCCAGTTCCCGCAGCAGCAGTTCAACGCCACTGAGGACCGGCGGACTGATCGGCCGGACGGCGTACTGGGCGTCACTTGCTTCGACTGCCACGTGAACGGACACACAAACGGGGCTAACCACCTCGTTGGTGACATCCGCCCACAGGAGTTCAGACACCGGATCGAAACACCTACGCTGCGTGGCGTGAACATTCAGAGGCTCTTCGGTTCACAGCGGTCGCTGAAGACTGTGGAAGATTTCACTGAGTTCGAGCAGCGAGCCGCATACTTCGACGGCGACATCAGCATGGCGATCAAGAAAGGAGTCAACGTCCTCGAGCGGGGCTCCCAGGTCCACTTCATGGCAGAATTCCTGGCCATCCTGGACTTTCCGCCCGCCCCGAAACTGGACATCTATGGAGCGCTGGATCCCGCTAAGGCCAGACCGGCTGAACTCAGAGGAGAGGCGATTTTCAACGGCAGAGCTCGGTGCGCTTCATGCCATCCCGCTCCCTACTACACCGACAACACCCTGCATGACCTGAAGGCGGAGCGCTTCTACAAGCAGGAGCTGGTGAACGGGATGATGATGGCCCACGACGGTCTCATCAAGACATTTCCCCTGAGGGGCATCAAGGACTCTCCGCCCTATCTGCACGACGGGCGTTGCTTCACCCTTGAGGACACAGTGGAATACTTTAACCTTGTGCAACAACTCCACCTGACCGCTCAGGAAAAAATGGACCTTGTTGCTTTCCTTCGTTCGTTATGAGGTGTGCTTCAACCGCGGATGAGAGGGGCGCCCCGGCGTCCCTCTCATCTTGAGCGCAACATAATGAAGAACTTCGCCGCAGGTTCAGTCTTGGTTTTCAAGCGCTGCACGTGAAACGGTCTTTTGGCGTGGGTGGACGATCAGAGGATTATTGCAGAGCGAGGGAGAAAAGTAGAGCGCGAAAAACGTGCCTCTTCTTTGAATGCTGTTGAATGCAGCATTGAGGCAAACTAACTAATGACGATGTTAAAATCGTAAACTGGAGGAGTTGCTATGAAAGGTTATGTGCAAGACATCGAGGGTCTCGCCATCAAGAATGAAGAATTTCGCCGGGTGCTTTACACGGCTGGGAACTGTCAGCTCGTTGTCATGGCGTTGAAGCCCACGGAGGAGATCGGGATGGAAGTCCACAAGCTCGACCAGTTCCTTCGCGTGGAGGAGGGGACCGGTGAGGCGGTTCTCGATGGCGTTCGGACGGCGATCAGCGCGGGCTTCGCGGTAGTTGTCCCGGCTGGGACGAATCACAACATCATCAATACCGGCAGTGTTCCAATGAAGCTCTATACGCTCTATGCGCCCCCGAATCATCGGGACGGCGTCGTCCACCATACCCGCGCCGAAGCGGAAGCAGACAACGAGCACTTCGACGGTAAAACGACGGAATAGAGAGGCAAACAATGAGCACGATTACGACGAAAGATGGCACGCAGATCTATTACAAGGACTGGGGCACAGGACAGCCTGTGGTGTTCAGTCACGGCTGGCCCCTCAGTGCGGATAGCTGGGAGGCTCAGATGATGTTCCTCGCCTCCAACGGCTATCGCTGCATTGCCCATGACCGTCGCGGCCATGGCCGGTCGAGCCAGCCCTGGACTGGCAACGAGATGGACACCTTTGCCGACGACCTCTCGGAGCTCATCGAAACGCTCGACCTGAAGAGGGCCGTCCTGATCGGCTTCTCCATGGGCGGCGGCGAAGTTGCCCGCTATATCGGCCGTCATGGCACGAAACGCTTGGCCAAGGCCGCCCTGATCTCCGCCGTCCCACCGCTGATGCTGAAAACGGCCGCTAATCCCGGCGGCTTACCGATTGAGAAATTCGACGAGATACGCCACGGCTCCATCGCCGACCGCTCGCAGCTCTACAAGGATCTCGCCGGCGGCCCGTTCTTCGGGGCCAACCGGCCCGGCGCCAAGGTCTCGCAGGGCATGATCGACTCGTTCTGGCTCCAGGGGATGCAGGCCGGTCGAAAGAACACCTTCGACTGCATCAAGGCGTTCTCCGAGACGGATTTCACCGAAGACCTTAAGAAGTTCGACGTGCCGACGCTGATCCTTCACGGCGACGACGACCAAATCGTGCCGATCGGCACCGCGGCAGTCCGCTCAGCGAAGCTTGTCAAGAACGCGACCTTGAAGATCTACGCGGGCGCGCCCCACGGCCTCCCGGTCACGCACCAAGACCAGCTCAACTCCGACCTGCTGGCATTCCTTAAGACCTGAGGTCGCTTTGCCGGCGCCTCCTGGCTGCTGGCGGCGGTACTGTTCGTTGTAACGCAAGCTGTTAGTTTGCGGCGCGAGCTGACGATTGCTCGCGTTACAAAACTAAAATACAACAGCACTTCCTGGGAGCTAGGCCCTGAGGAAAGAGACATGCGAGAATACGCAAAGGTATGGATGCAACGGAAGAATTAACGGAACTGAGCTTCGGCATTGCTTCGATGGACCGGGATCATGCGGGCCAACTTGGCCTGCTCAATGATCTTAAAGCTGCCGTTCGGAGCGGGGTTCCCGACAGTTTGGTCGACACGCTACTCGCTGAGTTGGTGACACACACAAATCTCCACTTTCT
This sequence comes from Blastocatellia bacterium, assembly GCA_003168335.1. Classification (GTDB taxonomy): domain Bacteria; phylum Acidobacteriota; class Blastocatellia; order Pyrinomonadales; family Pyrinomonadaceae; genus UBA11740. The sequence continues at coordinate 236,561 of PMSM01000011.1, forward strand.
CTCCGAACAGCTCGCTATGAAGCTGCATGCCTACGAAGCCTCTGAGTCCCATTTCCTGGAGCACCAACGGTTGCTTCGTGAGGTGCAAAACCTGAAGCGTAGCCTCGCGGCAGGAACGGCGACCGACAAGCAGAGTCTGATTGAGGCTCTGCACAGTTGGCTGGTTGTCCACATTCAAACTGCTGACAAAACGCTGGCAGAATACCTGAGCACGCGGGCCGCCCAGCAGGCACGGGAAGAGCGTTAGCTGCGGGCAATCCTTCAAAAGATGGACTAGCAGGTTGCTGAAAAACTCACAACCAACCACAAAGTCACAAAGACACGAAGAAGGGTTTGTCAATAAACCAAGCAACCCCGCCCTTTCGAAATCTTGGTGTCTTTGTGGTGAGATCCCTTTTTCCGCAGCCTACTAGCGGACGAGGTCGCGTTGAGTCGCTTCCCCCGGAGTCTGCTCGCTCGATAGCTACACGCTCACGTCCCGAGAGCCGATCCTCCGCAAACCGTCGCGGAGTTTCTGGTGGCTCTGCAAGAGTCTCACATATCGCAATTCATCAGAGCCTGTTTTAGCTCGGACAATTTGCCTGACAGCGCTCTTTTCCTCTCTTGACCAGCGCGATAGATCTGGAATCGTTGCCAGCACCAACGCGAGATCAGAGAAGGCGCGATGCTCTGACGCACTCAAGCCTGTTGGCTTAACTCCAAGTGCGTGTGCGACTGAGGTGACGAGCGCCTGGCGGCCCTCTCGTTCGCCGCCGCCGAACTGCTGGACCAGGCTGCGCTGAACGGCGAGCCCGATGTTCGGCACGCGGAAATTGTCCCACTCACCGGGATGCGGAGCTGAGGGCGCTTCGTAGAGAAGGTGCCCCGCGGCCAGTCGACGCAGAATGCGCGCAGAAGTGCGATAGCCCGGGTGGTCGGCGAGTTTGCGTTCTTCCCGCGCGACCATGTGGGCTATCCGCGGTTGGACCGGGCGGAAGCCGAGCTTTCGATAGAACCAGAAAGCGCCGGCCTCGATACCCTCTTCGTTGTGGCTGCCGAGCTGGTAGGGCTCGACTGAAAATACTGAGACATGGAGGTACTGCCGCAGGACGCGCAGCAGGCGCGCGTAGATCCACGCCGACTCGCCATCGCGGAAGGTGTAGAAGAGATTAATGCCAACCTCGGTGCGTTCAAAGAGCGCGAGGGATTCAGCGTAACCTGCCGGCACGCCGTTCTTGAGGATCATCACGGCATGATAGCCGAGTAACGGCAGACGGCGGCCTGGCGGGCAACCCCAGATAACGAATTCGACGCCGCGACCCGCAGCCGCGCGCACGACGTGCCGCGGGTCGCCGTAGGTGAAACCATGAAGCTCGCGATAACGCACGGTCATCATGTCGCGGCCCAGGCGCACAAGTTTCTCGCCGTCGGCGTGGGAAAGTTTCTTGAGCGGGAGCGGCAAACGATCCTCCAACTCCCGTTCGAGTGAAACTTCGCTGCGCCTGATAAGTGGGCCGTCATGAAAGAAGGTGCCGTTCACTCGAACCCGCATCTTCGTGCGCGTCGCCGGCGAGTTGCCGAGTTTCCAATGAATCCAGAGCCCGAGCGAATCGAAGAGAGTGGCTTTCGCTCTTTCGTCGATCGAGAGTTGTTCGAACTGGCGCAGCAGCCACGCCAGGTCCGTCTCCCCCGTCTCATTGCGCCTCTTGGCAGCGCGAATCCAGGCAAGATACGGAACCGGGTAAACAACGTAAGCTCCGTCCTCGAACAGCGGCAGAAAACTTTTCAAGACAGAGACGAGCTGTTCTTCGCCTTCGTAACCTTCCCAGTCAATTTTCACCCGCGACGGGTAACGCGCCGCCAGATATCGCGCGATGTCATAGCCCCAGATTGCTGAGAATGCTGTGCCCGCGATGCCTGACACTGCCGGGTTGGCAAAGGCCGAGACGTCTGCGCCCGAGGCGCGCAGGCGGGTGACACGTTGGTGGAAAGAAGCGAGAAGTTCTTCGCTGCTTCGCCGCATTGCAGGGGTGTGTGGGTAGGCGCGCAGGAAAAGCAGGAGCTCGTGAAAACGAATCAACGAAGCGGCATCGGGAAAACGGCGCCGGCCGAGTTGGGCCAGGAGCTTTTGCGCGCGCAGGCTGTCGCCCGGCTCGAAGCGGCGCATGAGTCCCGCGAGGCGATCAAGCGCAGTGGCAAGTGCAGAGTCAAGGGTAGCGTCAAGGGTGTTGGCCGGCACGGTCTCTCCAGACATTCTGTTTCGGATCCGCCGCGAAGTTTCTACCGCTACGACCGCTGCGGAGTCAACTCATTCAGCCGCGGAGCGGCAAAAGTTCTGTAGCCCATGGCATAAGCCATGGGATCACGGAATCGAAATAACCGACAAGCCCCGGAGGGGCGACACATTCATTCTTGACCGATGTCTTGCCACGCTGAGGTCTCTTTGGTCGGTTGCGACTCTACCCACGGCTGGCGCCTTGGGCTACAGATCTTCCGCCGCTCCGCGGCTGCGAATCAGCAATCAAATCTGCTCAAGTGCGGTTTGCAAGTCGTTGATGATGTCGTGCCAGTCCTCCAGGCCAAGTGAAAGTCGGATGCCCCCGGGCTCCAGACCGCGGGCGTGCTTCACCTCCGGCGGTAACGCCGAGCTGGTCATTGAATAAGGCTCTTCGATTAGCGTGCGGATCTGCCCGAGGCTCACAGCCAAGGTAACACTGTAGGCATGATTGGCGATGTAATCCATGAAACGATCAGCTGCTTCGGTGGCCGCCTTCTCCTCACCCTTCAGCACAAAATAGACCATGCTCCCGGGAGCAAATTTGCCGTCATAACTTGTCATCTGCCGGCGAGCGAGCTCGTGCTGCGGAAATGTCTCCAGTCCCGGATAGTGAACAGAGGCAACCTTCGGATGGTGCTCGAGGAACTGCGCCACCTTGTGCGCACATTTCTGCTGGTTCACCATGCGCGTGGCCAGCGTAGGTAGTCCGTAGACGAGAATTGACCAGGCGCTCTTGGACGCGAGCACGCCGCCAAAGTCTTTGCGATACATCAAGAGCGGCGCGTGAAACTTGAGTGGTCCAATCACAGCACCGCCCATATCCGTCCCAAAGCCACCGATGTCTTTTGTCAGGCTGTGGGCCACGAGATCGGCCCCGAGTGCCAAAGGCCGCTGGCAGTAAGGCGTGGCGAAAGTGTTATCGACGATCATCAGGAGCCGATCTTTTTCTTTCACGCCGGGTCTGACTTCGTCCATCCAACGCCGGACCAGTGCAATGTCAATCAGATCGAGCGTGGGATTCACCGGCGTCTCAAAATAAACGACGCGGGTGCGATCTGTGATCGCCTCCTTGAAGTTGTGCTCATCTCTCAGGTCAGCAAATTTCGTGGTGATGCCGAACCGAGGCAGCCAGTTTGTTACCAGGCTGTAAGTGCAACCGTAAAGAGTGTGGTGCGCGACAATCTCTGTGTCCGCTTTGCAGGTGATACCGAGGGCCGCGCTGATGGCCGCCATTCCCGTCGCAAATGTAACCGCGGTCTCGCCACCCTCGGCAGAGGCCAGATGTTCTTCCAGCATCCCGCGCGCCGGTTCGTCCAAACGGTCATAGATGTAAATCGGGATGTGCCCTTTGACGTCAGCCTCGTCTGAAGCAAACTCGACAAAGCCCTGCGCGCCTCGGTGCACCGAGCCCAGCCGGTACGCGGCCGATGCCGAAATTGGCGGAACCAGGTGATGATCAAAGTCCCAATGCTTGCTTTCGTGATTCCCGTGAATCAGGTGAGTGCGAATGCTATAGCTCTCTTTCTTTGAGCGATGCTGCTTTTTCATGTCAGTGCACCTCTTTTAACGTCAATCAGTTCTTTAACGGCTCAAATCGCGCGGTGAAGTGCCGCAGAAATTTCGGTTGACTGATGATTCGATAACCGACTATCGATTCTCGTCGCTCGTAGACCTGAAGGATCGCTTCTACGACATAGTCAATGTGGCTCTGCGTATAGACGCGATGGGGAATTGCCAGACGCACCAAGTCCATTGCGGAGGGCATTTCCTCTCCGCTTTCCGAATGCTCCGCGTGCATCACTGTGCCGATCTCACAGGAACGAATGCCGGCCTCGCGGTAAAGCTCAACGGCGAGCGCCTGACCCGGATACCGGAGCGGCGCTATATGCGGCAGCATTGCTCGCGCATCGATGTAGATTGCGTGACCCCCCGGCGGTTGCACGATCGGCACGCCGGCGCGCGCGATGTGCTCGCCGAGATAGCGAATTGAGGCGAAGCGATACTGCAGATAGTCCTCGTGCAGAACCTCTTCGAGACCGACAGCGATGGCCTCGAGATCACGCCCGGCCAGACCGCCATAGGTAGGAAAGCCCTCGGTCAGGATCAGCAGGTCTTTCTCCTGCTGGGCCAACTGGTCATCGTTTGTGCAGAGGAAGCCGCCGATGTTCGCCAGCCCGTCCTTCTTCGCGGACATCGTGCAACCGTCAGCAAGAGCGAACATCTCACGCGCGATCTCCTTCACGGATTTGTCCGCGTACCCGGCTTCGCGCAGCTTGATGAAGTAAGCGTTCTCGGCAAAACGACAGGCGTCCAAATAAAGCGGAATCCCATAACGAGCGCAGATCGCTTTCGCTTCGCGGATGTTCGCCATCGAGACAGGCTGACCGCCGCCGGAATTGTTCGTCACCGTGACCATAACCAGAGGAATGCTCTCAGGGCCTACTCGCTTGATTAACTGTTCGAGCGCGCCGGTGTCCATGTTTCCTTTGAACGGATGATTCACGGCAGGTTGATAGAATTCCGGAATCGGCAAATCAACCGCTTCAGCCCCGAGGTATTCGACGTTGGCTCGCGTCGTATCGAAGTGAGTGTTATTCGGAACGACGCTTCCTTTGCTGCACATGACCGAGAAGAGGATGCGCTCTGCCGCCCGTCCCTGATGCATTGGAATCACCTGCTGGAAACCAAAGATGTCGCGCACGACTTCTTCAAAACGATAGAAGCTCTTGCTGCCGGCATAGGACTCGTCGCCGCGCATCAACGCCGACCATTGGTCCGCGCTCATCGCTGCCGTGCCGCTATCGGTGAGCAAATCAATGATGACGTTTTCTGCTTTGAGCTTGAACAGGTTATACGCCGCGTCTTTAAGATAGCCTTCGCGCTCGGCGCGCGTGGTCATCTTGATGGGTTCGACTACCTTGACTCTAAAAGGTTCAATTATCGTCTTCATGATTCATCAACTCCCCGGACAGGCTTTCGTAAAGTCTTCACCATTTCTTTGCGGTAACCGTCACGACCTGGGATGTTGCCGCGATCTGGTTCACCTAACCTCGCAGGGTAAGGTTGCCGGCGCATTCGCCAACTCTTCGTCCGTTTCCGGCCAGAAACCAGGACTTCGGTCTAATGATCTCTCTCGAAGCTCGCAGCGTTGCGCTTTGAATTGCGTTTGCTGAGCCCAAACAACGCAATGAGCACAATGATCGTCATTAGCCACCAAAGCAGGCGCGTCCCGCCAAATAGCCAATCAATAATTTTCGGCTTTCCGGACCGTGGAGGTGAGCCGGCCTGATTCATCGAACTGCTCTCCAGGTTCAATCTGGTTTGGAGCAGAATGGCGGCGAGGCTGGCTACAGCTTCACCCTCAGCAAGGCTGCGTTTTAGCTTGCTAAATGATCCGGCCAGGGCATCAGCGCGAGAGCGATTCGTGTAAAGCAGATAGGAATCAGAAGTCGTGCCGGTCAGCGGAACGTTAATCAATGCTGTCAGCGCCAGTGAAGAATCAAAATAGTGGTTCGCGTAAAGCTGCTTGGACACAACCAGGATTTGCGGGACACCGCCGGGCCGGCGCGTGTAGGTAATTACGTGGGTGAGAATAGTAACCGGCTTGAGACCGAAGTTGATTTTGGTCCAGGTGATGGTGCCTTCCACGCCTGTTATTTCAGGCCGGGGAAAGTCCTTCAGGTATTTCGTCAACTCGGGAGCGAAGTCATTGATATAAAGCGACGCCTCGAGCAGCGAACGGTGTTCTTCGTCAAGGCGAACTCCGCGAGATTGATCCTGGTACTCAATGAGGGCTGAGTCTCCGCGGGCAAGATAATCTCTCACATAGTCCAGGAGCATCTGTCGAAACAAACGGGTCGCTTGAGACCGGTAGTCAGGTGCAGCCCAATCCACTTCCTTGCGAAAGCGCTCGATCATGGCGGCAGACATTTTCAATTTGCAGTTGCCAACTACACATTGATTGAGGTCCTCGATGTCGCGGTCCTCCAGACTAAGTGCTTGCAGGTCTTCGAGGGCTGGGGGACTACTGAACTTGCCGATTTCCAAAATCGAGTTCTGGTTCTGCTGAGTCATACTCGCGTGAAACGCTTTCAGACTTGCCTCAAGCGGAGCTTGCGTGCGTACCAGGCCACAGATAGCCACTTCTCGTTTGTCTTTCACGGGCAACACCTTGACGACTATTTCCCCACGTTCAATGGCCGAGAAGTCATCTGCCGTAAAGGCCGCCTCATCGCGTAAAACGTTTCGGAACTCCTGGACTGATGTTTGGCCCAGCGCCGTCACCGCTCCAAACCAGGTGAGGACGAAGATCGCCGTGAATTCAGCAAGGTGATGAATACGACTTAGTATGTATCGTTCTTGTTTCGCCAACTCCAGCATCGCTCCTAAGGTTACCCACACTTGCTAATATGCGAGTAGGGGCTCTTGATGTCCGACCTGTTCTTCTCTCCGCTCAATTGAATCGCGCAACGAACGTGGCTACTTCATACTGAGGAACGTCTATTGCGAAACATCTCGTGATAGGCGATCAAGAACACGACGGCCCCGGCCGCTGCCACGAGCAGGCTATAGGGACTCAGTCTCCTTTATGAGTGCGCCCTTTTAGGGTTCAGAAATAAACGGGCTCCGCGCGGTGCTTACTCTTCCGGATGAGCCAGAGCATCTGCTTTTGTGGCGTGCACCACGCCGTCCGGATGTTCGGGCGGCGAGTAAACAGTGAACAGCTTCAGAACTTCATCGCCAGTGTTAATGAAGTCATGTTCCGTTCCGGCTGGCACAGCAAACATATCGCCGGCGCCGATATCATGCGTTTCGCCTCCCACCACCGCCTGTCCCGCGCCTTTGACAAAAACCAGGACCTGGTCGACAACTTCGTGGACTTCCCGGCCAATGTCTTCACCGGGAAGAATGTTCATCAAGACCACCTGAGAATGTTTGTTCGTGAACAGGACTTTCCGGAAGTTATTGTTCTCTAAAGCCGATTGTTCGATATTTTTGTATTGCATAGACACTCGTGCGCCTCCATCTCAATGATTATGTTTCCTCTTGAATCCTGCATTTGAAGCAACAGACATGCCGCTGAATAGACATTCTCGGCCAGCGGCTTGGAGAACAGGCGGGAAAGCTGCTGCGGCCTAGAATGTGGGAATGTCCTTAACGAAGCTCCGCATGGCAGAGGGGAAACGGCCAGCTATGTACACATCAGGACAGGTAAAATTCCACAATTAAGGTCAGTGAAATCACCCATTCTTTGTGGGCCACCCCCCGTTTGACCACTCAGAAACGGCTGCGGAATATCCTGATTCGACGGATGATCATTGAATTGTGCGATAGCGCACATTGGAGTGCTCGCGTACAATGTATTCTGTCATTCCGTTGAAGGAGAGTCGCATTGACGAATACTCGTGATCTTGCTGATCGCCGATTAACTTTCGGCAGGGATAATAGTTTTCAGGTTGAGCTCAGGCGAAGGGTCGATGACTATTTTCGCCGCACCGGCCGGCGTCAACGTGATTGCCCACAGATGTATCTGAAGACGGCGATCATACTCGCTGTCTTTGCTGGGTTGTATTCCCTGCTGGTCTTTGTGGCCGCAACCTGGTGGCAGGCCCTGCCACTGGCCATTCTGCTCGGGCTATCAATGGCGACGATCGGTTTTAATATTGAACATGACGGCGCGCATCAGGCTTATTCGAACTACGCCTGGGTCAACCGATTGACGGCGATGACGATGGATCTGATTGGCGCCAGTTCCTATGTGTGGCACTCGAAACATGTGGTGGTACATCATACCTATACCAATGTCACGGGCCATGACGCAGACATCGATCTCGGGTTCCTCGGCCGGCTGACGCCCCATCAAGACCGGTTGAGGTTTCATCGGTGGCAGCACTTTTACTTGTGGCCGTTATACGGAGTGAACGTGATCAAGTGGCACCTGTATGATGATTTCCGTGACGTAATCCTTGGTCGGATCGGCTCACACCGAATGCCGCGGCCAAAGCGTTGGGAGCTGGTGAGCTTCATCTGTGCTAAGGCGCTCTTCCTGTCGATGGCTTTCGCGGTTCCGCTGCTGGTCCATCGCATTTGGATTGTGTTGCTGTTCTATGGCGTGACGGTGACCGTAGCCGGTGTGGTTGTCAGCGTTGTGTTCCAACTGGCCCACTGCGTTGAGGAAGCCGAATTCCCGCTACCCCGAGAAGATTCCGGCTCAGTAGAAAATGCCTGGGCGATACATCAAGTCGAAACCACGGTGGACTTTGCCCGCCGCAGCCGGGTAGAGAGCTGGCTCCTGGGCGGCTTGAACTTTCAGATTGAACATCACCTTTTCCCCAAGGTCTGCCACGTCAACTACCCGGCCATCTCAAAACTAGTGGAACAGACGTGTCGAGAATTTGGAGTGAAATACAGAGAGCACGTCTCTTTCCGCGCGGGGCTCGCCTCGCACTTTCGCTGGCTCCGGCGCATGGGTACGCCGACCGTCGCGGCTTGAGGAGGGCGAACCCGCGAGCCAGTCCGGCGGATTCATTGTGACCGGCAGCGGAGTATTTCGCAAAAAAGCTGGGAGTCGGCAAGAGATCAACTAATGGCGAAAATGAAAGCTAACGTTTTTTACGGAAAGAACGACATCCGTATCGAAGAAGTCGAGCGACCACGCGCCGGGGTTGACGAGGCAATCATACGCGTCACGTTAACTACGATCTGCGGTACGGACCTGCACATTCTGCGCGGCGAATATCCTGTTAAGCCGGGATTGATCATCGGTCACGAACCGGTTGGCGTGATCGAAGAACTGGGGGCGGGAGTAACCGGTTACGCGGTCGGCGATCGTGTCCTGGTCGGCGCAATCACGCCGTGCGGTCAGTGTCGCGCGTGCTTGTCGGGGCAGCTCTCGCAGTGCGGACACGGCGAAGGCTATGAAGCAATCGGCGGATGGCGTTTCGGCAACACAATCAATGGAGCCCAGGCCGAGTATTTACGCGTGCCCCATGCGCAAGCGAATCTCGCGAAGATTCCTGATGAGTTATCTGACGAGCAGGTCGTGCTGCTTTCAGATATCGCCTCGACGGGTTTCAGCGGCGCTGAATCAGGCCATATACGCATTGGTGATTCGGTCGTAGTTTTTGCGCAGGGTCCGATTGGTCTTTGCGCGACAGCGGGTGCGAAGTTAATGGGCGCCACGCTGATTATTGGTATTGACGGCGACGATAACCGTCTAGCGATGTCTAAGCGGATGGGCGCTGACGTAGTTCTTGACTATCGAGCCGTAGATGTCATCGCCGAAGTGAAGCGATTGACGGGCGGTGGAGCCGACGTGGCCATTGAATCTCTGGGCACTCAACAAACGTTCGAAAGTGCTTTGCGTAGTTTACGTCCAGGTGGAACGCTTTCGAGTCTCGGCGTCTATTCCGGCAAGCTGGAGATTCCCTACGATGCTTTCGCGGCAGGCCTCGCCGACAACCGCATAGTAACTACGCTTTGCCCCGGCGGCAAAGAGCGGATGCGCCGGCTGATGGAGGTGGTGCGGAGCGGGCGCGTCGATCTTACGCCGTTGTTGACGCATACCTTCCCGCTGGAAAAAATTGCTGATGCCTATGAACTATTCGGATCAAGACGAGATGGAGTGTTGAAGGTAGCAATCAAGACCTAACCGACGTGCCGGCGTTTGCGGAAGCACTGCCTGCATAAACCAAACTCGGACATGTTGAACCCCTGTAAAGAACCTGACCGTTCGCGTCCCCGGAGTTCTGGCCGAATCGTGCAAAGCGCGTTCGGGTGCCAACGTTGGACAATCGCGACGCGGTCGATCGATCACTGATCGAATCAGCGCTCACCCGGCTTGCTGCCTTTCGCGCCTTCATAGTTGGGCTGCTCTTTGTTGCGGTAGATTAGTTTTGGCTTGCTGGTCTCTTCGCCTTTCGCCGGCCCGAAAACAAGTTCAAAAGAATAGATGTTCCCGCCCTGCTCTTTGCGGTCCTCAATGTCTTTGTTGCGCATCTCTTCAGCCTGTGCGCGTGAATCTACCCTGACGACCGAGCCGCCGTTAATCTGCATGTCCTGATCGTAGTAATCCACGGCGATGCCGTGTGTCTTCGCTGGTTCGACCACATTGGCGTCAAAGTATTCGCCCGCCTTCTTCTTGTTTGAGTAGTCTGGGATGTTCGCGGGCAAGGCAACCAGGTTCGAGATGTACCAGCGCCTTTCCTCGGGATGTTCACTACTGGTTTCGACGGCTTGCTGGTGAACGTGCGTCTCGACGACGACGAAAAACCAGTCGCCGTCCGCTTTGCCGTTGGCCGCCGCGCCGGCGGGGCGTGACAATTGGCCGGGCCAGAGACAGAAGATCAAAACTAAGAGAAAGACTGCTAACCGGATATGCATTGCGGTGCTCCTTCGGGCTTTAGCTTTCTGTTCGCCCTGAGAATATTATAAGTTAGTAAACCGCGCCAGCGAGGAGTTGGAGGGAGCGAGCTTTCAGTCAGGCGTTAATTGGCATTAGCCTGAGCGCCAGGGTCACCTGCCGGCCGACATGGCTTTCCCCGTTCGTATCGTTTCAAATCCGTGTTCAGTTTTGTAACCAGATCTGTTTTGCGCTCCCGCTCTGCCGTGGCAATCAAGCGTCGCTGCCACTCAGCCGCTTCGGTGCATCGCCCGAGTTCAGCCAGAGCCATCGTTACAATCGCACCATGCTCTAACGACCCGGTTGCCTTGTAGATCAGTTGGGCGAGTTCAAGCGCCCGAGCGCCGGCGCGCAAATCGTACTGTGGTGAAGCCGCGAGTAGATAGGCCAGCGTCGCTGCCGTCCGCCCCTTTTGCGGGTATTGCGCGTGGCCTTTTTCCACGCTGTCCAGCGCCTGTTTGTACTGCCTCTTTTGCTCGAGAAGTTTCACCTGTTCCAGGAGCGCATCTTCGTTATCAGGGTCTGCTTTGACCACGCGTGAAAACTCTGCCAGCGCCTCTTCCAGTCGTTTGGATTTCAATAGTTCCTGCGCCAGGAAGGTTCGCGCACTGAGATCGTTCGGATCAACGCTCAGGACGGATTGCAGATGAAGGATCGCCAATCCATGCTCGTTTTCATTCGCCAACAGAAAGGCCAGATTATAGTGCGCGTTCGTGTTTTGGGAATCGAGGCGAAGAGCTGCTTCAAATTGCTCAGCAGCGCCCTTTGAATCTCCAGTCTGGATGAGCACTGCTCCCAGGTTGACGTGCGCGGGAAGGCTGTCACGATTTGCTGCGATTGCCTTGCGAAACTCAACTGCAGCCTCCGCATACCTCCGCGACTCAAGGGCGAGCTTGCCACGAATCAGGTGGATACGTTCTCCTTTGATCAATTCCTGTAGTCCATCCACCAGCGGATCGTTCACTCGCACGCCTACCGTACCCTGTTGCGCCAGATGGGCCGTCGCTTTCTCCGCGTCACCCAGACCGCGATAGGCCAGGGCCAGGGAATAGTGGATCCGATTCGCGCCGGGTATCACTGCCAGCGCCTGGTCAAAATAGTTGACCGCTTCGGCGTAACTGCGTTGCGACAGAGCGACCTGTCCCAGACCGTAGAGTGCCGCCGCACTGCCTTCATCGATTGCCAGCGCTGCTTTGAAATTTTCTTTCGCATCTTCCAGCCGGTTTAGTTGCAGATAGATGTTGCCGAGATTCACCGGCACAGCTACGTATTCAGGGCGCAACGTGCCAGCGATTCGATAGCGACGAATGGCGTCGTCGGCCAGGTCCTCCTGCTGGTCCAGCGTACCGAGTAGATAGACCCAACGAAAATCCTGCGGTGTTAGAAAACCGGCATTGAAATAACATTCCCTGGCCGGAGAATTGAGCGAATACGCCTGATAGATTTCTCCCATCGTGCCATAGGCCTCGCTGAGCGTTGCCGTTGTGGCTTTGGGATCTTTCACCGTAGCGGTGAGCCCGGCTTGTAACGACATCAGTTGTTCGCGTACCTCGGCTTCCAACTTCATCAGGTCCGGCCAGTGCAAGGTTACCAGGCCGGTCTTTGGTGGCGGTAGAACCTCTTTGGTCTGAGCAGCGTCTTGCGCGCGACCTTCCAGCGCCATTGAAAAGATACTCACCAGTGCTAGACAAAGTCCCCAGTGTCGATAGACGCGAGTCTTCTTTCTTTCGCTCATGTGCTCAATTCGGCAGAGTGCTCTCGGTCTTTCTTAGCGCCTTCGGAATTTGTCTTCGCGACTTTGCGTGAACCAGGGTGCGCGATAATGATTTCCCGCAAGGGCGCTGAGAAGCTTCGAGAGGCGCAAAGCTAAACCTCATTTTCTCCGGGAGCCTGTGCCTTCCTTCAAAGTGCTATATTGATCAATCCGCAGGTCTTGCCATTCATCGACGGCGCCGTCAGGCCAGTGCACTAGCACAGCCTCTACGTGAGTCGCACTGCCCAGTCCCACGAGCACGCGGGGGTCGTTCGCCGAAAGATAACTGCCATCAGTTCTCGCTCGCCGCCACAGAGTCTTGTTCTTCGCGATGACGATCTCGACCTGCGCCCCCAACATGTCGCGGCCTCGATCCTTGCCGATCAATCGCAGTCCCAACCAATGGTTTCGATTGCCGACTTGATTCAGGAACAATCTGACCGGCCCGTTATTGTTGGTGATGAGGACGTCTGTGTCGCCGTCGTTGTCGATATCGCCGCAGGCGGCGCCGCGACTGATTTCGAGCAGTTGAAACGCTGCGCCTGCCTGATCAGATACTTCGACGAACTTACTCTGACCGTCATTATGAAAGATCTGATTCGGTTGGGCCAAAGGATAAGGGTCACCTTTCCGCACCAGCCCGGGCAACAATTGAACCGCGCCATTCGCGACCAGCAGGTCAAGCCAGCCGTCGTTGTCATAATCAAAGAATAAGGTGCCGAAGCCGGTGAAGCGAGTCCCCGGCATTCCCAGGCCCGCCTCGCGGGTGCGGTCCTCAAACAACCCTTTTCCCAGATTCGTGTAGAGCGTATTGGTCTGGTCCATCAAGTGAGTCACAAAAATGTCTTCGGTGCCGTTGCCGTCAAAATCTCCCGCGTCGACACCCATGCCGGCTTCTGCCTGTCCGTCCCGGTTGACGGCGGCGCCGGCCAAAAGCGCTTCGTTCTTAAACGTCCCGTTCTTCTGGTTTATCCATAGCTGATTTGGATCGCCATCGTTAGCGATATACATGTCTGGCCAGCCGTCACCATCAAAGTCCGCTGTCACCACACCCAACCCGTGGCCGAAATCCTTGTCCACGCCTGCGCTTACCGTCACATCTTCAAATGTTCCGTCGCCCTTATTGTGAAACAGTCGGTTGCCGGGAGCTTTAAAAACTCTGGGCGTGCAATAGTCTTTCGCGGTGGTGGCGGCGTAGCAGGTGGGGCTGTTAGTGACTGAGAAATCGGCGTAGTTAAGTACCATCAAATCAAGCCAGCCATCCCGGTCATAGTCAATGAAGGAAGCACTCGTACTCCAGCGCGGATCGTCGGTCCCGGTCTTCTGCGTGACATCAACAAAGGTCCCGTCTCCTTTGTTCAGATACATCTGATTGTGACCGAGGTTTGTAAGGTACAGATCAGGCCAGCCGTCGTTGTTTATGTCGCCGACTGCTACACCCATTCCGTACGCGGAAGCGGCGATCCCGCTTTTCTCAGTTACATCGGTGAAGTGAAGCGTCCGGCTGCCGTCTTTCGCAATTACGAGATCGTTGCGGAAGAGTCTGCCCCGCGGTGACTCTGATCCTCGCCAGGGAAACAAAGTGCTGCTGGCCTGGGTGTTAGGCTCCAGGACGTTCCCTTGCACGACGAAAACATCCAGGTCACCATCGTTATCAAAATCGAATAGGGCTGCCCCACTGCCTGTGATCTCAGGTAAATAAAACTTACCAGTCATGCCGTTATAGTGTTGAAATTTCAAGCCTACCTGCTCAGCAACCTCTTTGAATATTGAAGCGGACGAACGTCCGCCTGGTGCTGGCGGTATGGCTGGTTGTTGAGCTGCTGCCCGGAATGGCGCGCCAGGCTGTGCGACGATAAAGAAAACCGTCAGGATTATGAACCATGTGCGCATAAGTAAGAGCGCCAATTATTGTCCAGATCGATTACTCGCGCAATTTTGATTTTGAAGCCGGCTCATCAGCAGCAACTTCACGTGAAGTCACCACCAGGAGGCGGACTTTTCTTCCCTGGCCACGGTCATTCATAGACACTATGGTCGATGAAAATATGTTTGCCGCTAAGTCCCTCAACCTGCAACCTGGTGAGCCGTGGACTTTCTTTGCTGCCGATACCTCCGCTATCGGCCATCAAGGTCGGCCGATAGCGGAGCAGGTTTTACAAGTGTCACTCCGGATAGCGCGCCGCCATTGCCACCGGATGCTCCAGCGCCGGCCCAGGCCGAGCAAACAACCGTTGGTCTTCTTCCCGCGCTCGCTCCAAGCCTGAGGGGATACCGCGTTGTTTTCCGTTCAGTGAGGTAGGGTTTGGCCGCATCGCCGAAAGTCAAAATAGCAAAAAGCTAAAATCACGCGCAGCTTTTCGATAATGTCCGCTAACCACCTCGGGACGCTATCTGTACGGCAATAAACTTATTCTCTGCATCGCCCGAGGTATCTCAGGGTTTTGCATGAACCAGCCCCAGACGCTTTCCGTGCGCAGGTTCTCGGCGCTTAGCAGCACTATTCCCGCGTTGATTCCAATGACATCGCTGTCAACCCAACTCAGGTTTGGATTGAACGCGTCAACAAATCCAAACTTTCCGTAAATCCGATCACCATATTTGTCCTTCATCGCGCGCAGAGCAGCGACTGAGATTTCCGGGGTGAACATTAGTGAGCCGCCGGCGGCGGAAGGTACCACGGTGCCGTCAATTGCCGGATCGCGCGGCGGGCCGCCCCAGGCGAGATAACCTTTGGCACTGTCTGAAGCTGTGATGCCCCACACGTTTGGTCCAAATCCGGAAAACTCGTGGGACAGGTTGATGCAGAAGGCCCGATGCGCGAGAGTGGCTTTGATGGAGTTTTCAAAATAGTCAATGTGGTCGCCTCTGGTTTCGCGGCGATTGCGATAATCGATCCAGGCATGTGCGTATTGATGCATGAACAGAGGCACCCCAATCGTTGTGAAATAGGCGTGCCCTTCATAGCGATAACGGTCGCGCCATAACGCATACCAGGATGCGGGCGAAATGGGATAGGTCGGCGATCCAATAGCCAGCAAATAGAGAATGGTATCTTCGCTGTATGTGTCCCAACGTGGTTTCAAAAAACCAGTTTCCGGTCTCCAACCATGCGAGAGGAGCAGGGGATCGCCATTCAGCATCCAGCGAAAATCCACCCGCTCGTAGATCTTCGTCGCCAGCCGGAAAATTTCTGCGTCCTTTCCATAGTACTGCCGGGTGGTAAGAATTCCGGCCAGCAGCAACGCGGTGTCAATTGAAGAGACTTCACTCTGCCATCTTCTTTCGCCTGTCTTTGTATCCAACCAGTGATAGAACCAGCCATGTTCCTGAAAGGCCCGGGTGTTGAAAAATCGAAGTGTGTTGCGCACGCGCTCGCGCGCCTGAGTGCGATCGACCCAGCCGTGCTCCGCCGCGATGCAAAGTGCCGTCAAACCAAAGCCGGTGGCGGCAATGCTGGCCACCTGACGATGGTTTTCATCCAGCAGTGAGCCATCCATGCGAGCGCGGTCCGGGACCAGGCCCGTCTGCGGATCAGCTTCGTCCCAGAAATAGCGAAACGAACGCTGCTCGATATCTTCAAGGAGTAATTCGTCTGCGCGCGAGAGGTGCCGGGTGGCCTCGGCACGCTGAAGAAGAGAGTCGACCGCAGTCGAACCTTGAGGCCAGGCGACAACTGCGGCGCAAGCGAGGAGCAGGACGAGGGCTGCGAGGGCCGGACGCAAACCAGATGATGGATCACCTTTGACTGAGTTCATTTTCGCTTACTCAAGGCAGCACTGAGCAAGTACCTTCGACGCGGAGCGTCGGGATGAATTTAGCCCGGCCTTTCAAGGCCGGGAAAGGCAACGGGGGTATTCGCGTCGCGACGCCTGAAACTAGCGGTTAGGTTCAATCGTCGCTATGCGACGAGCAGGCAAAAGCCTGATCCCAACGCCGGGCTAAATTCATGCCGACGCTATGCGTCGAAGACACCTGATCAGAGGCTCCTCAACGTCTCTGGTCCCGTCGGGCCTCGCTTAAACATCGTCAGCGCCCCGCAACGTCGAATTTTGTCTCGATAAGATCTTCCGAGTTTGGACCTACCATCACCTTGAACTCGCCAGGCTCAACCACAAAACGCATCTCGCGATTCCAGAATCCCAGCTGCGCCGCGGTGAGCACGAACTCCACACGTCTCTTCTCACCGGGCTGAAGCGTAACGCGCTGAAAGCCTTTCAGTTCTTTTACCGGCCGGGTCATGCTTGCAGCCACGTCACGGATGTATAGTTGAACCACTTCATCGCCGGCACGCTTCCCAACGTTTTCGACATCCACAGTCACTGTCACTTCCCCGTTCACCGGCAACCGCTGAACTCTGAACTGCAACTCACCGTTCGCCGGAATACTTTGAGCGCTCAGTTGCAGGTTCGTAATCTTAAACTGCGTATAGCTTAACCCATAACCGAAAGGAAAGAGTGGCGTCCAGGGAACGTCAAGGTATTTCGAGGTGTATCTATTGTTGGCCTCGGGAGGCCGGCCAGTGTTCATGTGATTGTAGTAGATGGGCACCTGGCCAACGGTGCGGGGAAACGTCACGGGCAATTTGCCGCCCGGGTTCACATCGCCAAACACAATGTCGGCAATGGCATTGCCGGCCTGACTGCCGCCCATCCAGGATTCGAGAATCGCCGGAACATTGTCGACGATCCATTCGATGGTTGGAGGACGCCCGTTTACTAACACGACGATCGTGGGTTTGCCTGTCTCATAAATTGCCTTGACGAGGTCCATTTGGCGACCGGGTAGATCCAGTGAACTACGCGACGCAGCTTCACCAACCATGTCTGCGGATTCGCCGACAAACACAAGGGCCACGTCGGATTCCCGGGCCAGCGCCACCGCCTCAGGAAAACCGGTGGTCAAACTGTCTTTTACCTCACAACCTTTCGCATAACCAACCTTTGTCTGCGGTGAAACCTTTGCTCGAATACCAGCTAGCGGAGTTACCGTATTTTCTTCGCGACCGTCGCCGGCCCACCACCCCAGCGGCGCGCGGCGATCATCTGCCAGGGGCCCGATCACAGCAATCGAGCGAATGTTCTTATCGAGCGGCAGGGTTTGGCGCTCGTTCTTTAGCAGCACCATCGAACGGCCCGCAATTTCGCGCGCGGCGCTAACGCTCTCGGGCTTAAGCAGGGAATTGGGTTCACGCGCTTCATCAGTGTATGGATGATCAAACAATCCCAGCCGAAACTTTATCCGCAGAATACGCCTTACCGCTTCATCAATTGTGGCTGGCGATACTTGTCCTTCTTTCAGCAGTGCCGGGCCGTGCTGATTAAACAGGCGACTGACCATTTCCATGTCCACGCCGGCGTTCAGGGCCAGTCGGGCGGCGTCTTTGTCGTTTGCGGCCAGCCCGTGATTGATTAATTCTTTGACGGAGGTGTAGTCACTAACCACGAAGCCGTCAAACTTCCATTCGTTCCGGAGGACTCTGGTCAAAGTGAACGGATTTGCGGACGCGGGCACTCCATTGATGTCATTGAACGCGCTCATCACCGTGCCAACGCCGGCATCGACGGCCGCCTTAAACGGAGGGAAGTAGATTTCGCGCAAAGTGTTTTCGGAGAGATCGGTGGTGTTGTAATCACGGCCGCCTTCCCCGGCGCCATAGGCAACCCAGTGTTTGGCGCACGCTAGTATCTTCTGCGGCGCGCTGTAGTCGGTTCCCTGAAACCCGCGAACCCGTGCGCCGGCGAAAGCGCTAGCCAGGTAAGGATCTTCGCCCGCGCCTTCGGTAATGCGTCCCCAGCGAGGGTCCCGGGCGATATCGAGCATCGGCGCAAAGGTCCAACGCACTCCGGCATCGCGCGCTTCCTGGGCGGCGATACTGGCAGAGCGCTCGGCCAGACCCGGATCCCAACTGCTCGCCTCCGCCAGCGGGATGGGGAAAATGGTGCGGTAACCGTGGATCACATCGAAGCCGAACAAGACCGGAATCTTCAGGCGCGATTCTTCCATTGCGACATGCTGAAGCTGATTAGTTCGCTGCGCTCCGCGCACGTTCAGCGTGGATCCCAGGAGACCCTTCCGAATCAGGTCCAAATGCTCCGGGCGAAAATTTCCGTTGCCTTCACCATCGAGTTGCTGTAGTTGTCCGAGTTTTTCTGCGAGCGTCATGCGCGCCAGGAGCGCGTTGATTCTGCTCTCGATGTCCGCTGGGCGCTGTTGCGCGGAGGTGGGTACAGCGCAAAGAATAAGCGCAAGAGCCAGAACCAGAATACAGAGTCTACTGAGCTTCATTTGCTTCCTCAATTCTGCGACTGAAAGATCAACGCGCGCTATCCTGTGTAGCCATATCGGGAACTGACACACTGCTGAAGCTGTTATCGTCTATTCCGGTTTCGTGCTTTCTTTCCGGTTGCGAGGGACGATCCACTAAATCACCCGAAAGCGCACGAACAAGGCTACTTTGGCTTCGTGTGTTTTCGCGGATCCTTTTACCTGACAAGGCAATCTCCTCAAAAAGAGGGCACTACGCAAAACTCGCAAATTTGCCGCAATATTGTGGGCTCAGTATACTACAGCGTCTTTCCCCAACGCTCTGAACATCCGCCGGCTGGATAGAGAAGATCGTCACTGAAATGAACTGTGATCGCACGTGGCAGCGCCTGGTTCGCATTGTTTCATTGGTCAGCGTGTGCTTCGTCGGACTCGCGGTCTTCGATAAAGTTTCGGCGCAGCAGCAACAACCAACGGTCACAGGAAAATCGAAAGGGAGATCCGTTTCGCGCCAGGACGTGGCCTCGCTTCTGCACGAAGCAGCGTTGCTCTTGCAGGCCGGCAAGCTCGACGAAGCTGAGCCGTTGGTGCGTCATGCGATTGCCGTGGCGCCATCCAATGCTGACGCGCATAATTTGTGGGGTGCGATTCTTGATCAGCGTGGCCAGACACAGGCGGCTGAGCGCGAGTATCTCGCGGCGCTGCGTTTCAATCCGCGGGCAATTTCGGCCCGCGCCAATCTCGGCGTCTTGCTGGCTCGAACGGGACGTTCGGAAGCGGCAGTCGAAGCATTCGAGGCCGTCCTCAGCGAGGTCGCGGATCATCCTCAGGCTACGATTAACCTGGCCCTGCTCTATGCGGCGCGCGGCGATTACAGTCGCGCCGTCCCCTTGTTCGAGCGCGCCCGCGGGCAACAACCTGACAATCTGACAGTGTTATCGCAGCTTGGTTTCGCGCTCTACCAGCTCAAACGCATTAACGAAGCAGCGGAGGTCCTCGCTTCAGCCGCTTCGCTGGCACCGACCGACCCTGACGTCCTCTACCTTTCAGGTCTGGTCGCGACGTTGCGGGGCGACAGCGAAGCAGCGGTCGGCTTCTGGCAGCGGGCACTCGCGCAGCGCGCCGATTTTGCAGCGGCGAATTTCATGATCGGCGAAGAACTGCGAAAGCGAATGCGCTACGAAGGTGCAGTGGAGTTTTACGAGCGCGCCCTGCAGCAGGACGCATCGCAATTTATCTATTACGTTCGGCTCGGAGGAACTTACATGCTGCTGGTGCGCTACGATCGCGCCCTGGAACTCTTGCAGCGCGCGGCCCAGCGATTTCCCGGATCGGCGGAAGCTCAATACTTTGTCGGCATCGCGGCCCGCGGCTACGGCACGCTCGAGGTTGCCGAGGCTGCTTTGCGTAAGTCGCTTGCTCTAAGAGACGGCAACGTGGACGCGTTGGCGCAACTTGGTTTTGTCGTTGGCGACCGTGGACGCGAGGCTGAAGCCGAGAAATTCTTGCGCCGCGCGGTCTCGCTCGACCCGCGTCACTTCTACGCGAACTATGAACTGGGCCGTCTGCTCGTCCGCACCAAGCGTTACGACGAGGCGATCCGTGTGCTGGGAGACGCCTCCCAAATACGCCCGCGCGATCCTGGCCTCCACTACCAGCTATTCATCACTTACACGCGGCTGAAGCGAAAGGATGACGCCGACCGTGAACTGGCGGTCTTCAAGCAGTATGACGCGGAGAGCAAGGCCCGACGGGCACAGGGAGATGAGCAAATCGAAGACACCCTGCCGCGCCCGGCGAATGATGGCAAACCGGAGTGACTGCGCTGCGTCGGTAAGAGCGTCATATTTCGTGAGAACAACAATCCCTCGAAAACCGAGCCGCGTTCACGCGGCTTCCCCGAAGGGTTATTAGGCCAGCCCTTTTAGGGCTGGTAATACATCCGGCACGATCATTCGTAGGACGCTTTAGCGTCCTTACCAACATGACCGCCTCAGCGACTGGTTGGCTCAAGCCGTTTGATAAGCCCGTTGAAACGGGCTGACCTTGGTTACTGCTGAATGAACCCAGCCGTAGAACGGCTGGTCTAGTAACCCTTCGGGAAAGCCGTCTGAAGACGGCTAAGATTCCAATCTTTCTGGGCACTAGTGGCGGTGAGGATAAGCTAAAAGAAAAAGCCCGACACGTGAGTGCCGGGCTTGTTCAAACCTTACAGGATTTCCTTAAAACTGAAATCGACCCTGAAACTCGATCACACGTCCGGCGAGACCGCGCTCGGCGCGACCGAAGAGCGCGTTCTGGACTTGCGTGCTCGGGCTGTTGAAATTGAATGGTTGCAGATTCAGGAGATTGAAGACATTGAAGAAGTTTGCCTTTATCTCAAAGAATCTTCCTTCGCCGAGTAGATGACTCAAACCGAACTTCTTGCTGACAGCCATGTCAATGTCAAAGTAACGCGGCCCGCGGAACGAGTTTCTGGCGATGCCGGGCAGTTGGAATCCTACTGGCGCCGCGGTGCTGAAGAAGGCCGGGCCACCGCCCGGGAAATTGCTGCCGGTGATGAACGCGTTGTTCGAGGTAGCAGTGCCCGCACCGC
The DNA here is from genome assembly GCA_003168335.1 of Blastocatellia bacterium. Lineage (GTDB taxonomy): Bacteria > Acidobacteriota > Blastocatellia > Pyrinomonadales > Pyrinomonadaceae > UBA11740. The sequence continues at coordinate 257,835 of PMSM01000011.1, forward strand.
CGACATAAGAGACTGGCCGCACCGGACAGATACTCGGGCCACGCGTGCTGATGCACTGTCCGACCACGGGAGTCCACGGAAATCCTGTATGCGCGGTAAGAATGCCGCTGAGTTGCCAACCGCCCAAGAGACTGCCGATCGCATCGTGACGGTTCCGGAGAATGGGCAAGTCCCAAAGTCCTGAGGCGACAAAGTTATGACGCACATCATAGTCCGAAGGACCAACTTCCTGACGCACGTCGAGCGGGTAAGTGGGATTCGTGTTGGCTGTGGGTCCTTCGTACGAGACGACGTCGGTACTCTTAGCAAAGCGATAGGTCATATCGAACTGAAAACCACCTGAAAACCGCCGCGTCAATCGCGCAATCAAAGCATTGTAGCTGGCGTTCGTGTCCGGAGTTGGGAACAAAATGTTTGAGAAAAGGAACGTATCGTTGAAGATGAAACGTTCGTTGACAAGTCTGACCAGCTTCCGGCTCTGGCTGCCCTGATAACCAACTTCGGCGACCAGCTTTGCCGGCAGGCTGTACTGTCCTTCGATCGAATACGTATAAACGTAAGGCGTCGGTACTTTGGCTGGCGCGCCGTAGATCTCTACCTGTGCGCCATTGGGCAAATTCGTCGGGATGCCGTTCGCGTTGAAGCCCGTCCTCAGCGCCGGGTTTGTCGGGTAGCTGAACGGGGAATTGTTCGCCCCGAGCGCATAGAGAATCTCGCCGCCATTGAAAGGCGTACTGAAATCCGAGGCTGAAGTGCCACAGCATATTCCGTAGCGCGCAAAGAACGGTGGATTGCCGCGAGTGTTGGCGAATTCAAGTAGCGGAATGCGGTTGTAAGCGATGCCGAAACCTCCGCGCAGCACGAACTTGCTTTCGTTGAGCAGCCCGTGAAACTTCTCGCCAGAGTTTGGGCTGTAGGCAAAGCCGAGGCGGGGCGCGAAGTTGTTTAGATCCGTGGGGTAGAGCGATTTCACGACGGCGATGCTGGCGCCGGTTATCTCCTGACCGGTCGGGCCAAGAATGAAGTTGCTGAGTATCCCATTTTTCTCGGTCAGCGGAGCAAAGTACTCCCACCGCAGACCGAGATTCACGGTCAAGTTGGGCCGCAGCTTCCAGTCATCCTGCGCGAAAAACGCGTCGGTCGATGAGCGGAAGTTGCGCTTTGACTGCGCGGGTCCGCCCGTGCGAGGGTCGGCGTTAATCTGCTCGAACAGCGGCGCGTCGTTGGCAAAGTTGAATATGCCGGCGAAAGTATAGAGCGGCCGCGAACCCCCAGAGAGGTCATTATTGTCCTGCTCCCAACGCCGTTCTCCACCGAAGCTCCAACCGTGGTTTCCCCGCACCCAGCGGAACGTATCGCGGAATTCGAAAGTGTTTTCGGAAAAGATGCCGGGCGTCGTTTCAGATTGCGGTGCGCCCCAACGTAAGCGATCGAAAGGCAAGTCTTCGATCTCGATGCGCGGAATCCCGAAGTTCGTGGCTGCCGACGAAACGACTTCGTTGAAGGCAAAGCGGGTCGCATTGAAGCGCAACTCGTTAGTCTTGTTGGAAGAGATGGTCCGCGCCCAGGTGAGCATGCCGAACAAGTTCTGTGGCGCGGTGGTGACATCGCCCATGGGGCGGCTACGGCCAGCCGCATCGGCACCGACTCCTTTGAAGCGGGAAATGTAAGAGCTGAAGGTGAGCGTGTCTTTGCTGGTAAGATTTACGTCGATGCGCGGATTAAACTGATTGCCGCGGCTGGTCGTCGGAACTGCGAGTTGCGCGAACTGGATATCTGGGATTCCATCCGGGCCACCGCCGCTCAGGTCGCCGAACGATATGTACTGGCCCTGGGCTCCGGCCAGACGACCGATGTCGAGACCGCCCGCCAACTGAGTACAGTTCGCGGCGTTGAAGCCCGCGAAGGCACAAGTGGCGGGTATAACGGAAACGACGCGCGGGGCGATACCTGGGTCGCTCAGGATTTTTGCCGCGATGCTACCTGGCCGTCCTGATATTACCGCCTGCCTGAACTGCGCGGTTTCAATGAAGGCATTAACCGTGTCGGTGCTGTTGCTGCGCAAGCCTTCGTAGGAAAAAAAGAAAAAGGCGCGATTCTTCCCGCTCCAGATTGGGCCGCCGACGCTGCCGCCAAACTGGTCAAGGTGCTGGTTCACTCGGATTCCCGGTGCACCATTGGGACCGCCGTATTTATTAATGGCGTTTAGTCCGGGACTGTTGTTCTTGAGAAAGAGACTGCCGTGAAACTGCTTGGTGCCATTCTGCGAGACTGTCAGTATCTGCGCGCCGGAGTTGCGCCCGTACTCTGCCGAGTAGACGTTGGCGATGACGCGCACTTCTTTGACTGATTCCTGGTTCGGGGTAATTACCGCCGCGCCACCGTTAGTCAAACTATTCACGCTGGTGCCGTCGATCTGGTAATTGTTGGAAGTTATCCGCTGACCGTTGGCTGAGATTTGCGGTTGATTCTCTGTCTGAAAAATTGATCGGCTTGACCCGCCGGGCCCGGCAGTGTTAGGTAAACTTACCGCGCCGCCTGTGCCACCACGCGCGGAGTCGCCGAATACTCCGGGAGTCAATCGCAGTAACTCGTAAGGGTCGCGTCCAAATTGTGGCAGGCTGCGGACCTCTTGCGTAGTGATTGCCTTGTCGACATTTGCGTTTTCGGTTTCTAGAGTTTGCGCGGTTTCCTGAGTCACGGTAACAGTCGCACTTACGTCACCAGGCTCGAGCGCAACGTCGATGCCTTGAACTGCTTCGGCATTAACCACAACGTTGTCGAAGACTTTCTGCTTGAATCCGGCCTTTTCGACGGCTAGTTTATATTTGCCCGGCGACAGACCCGATATTCTGTAGAAGCCTTCACCACTGGCTGTGGTCTCCTGCGTCTTTCCAGTCTCGGTATTTGTCAGGGTAACTTTAGCTTCGGGCACAAGCCCCCCCGCGTTGTCGGTAACCGTGCCTTGAATGCCCGCTTTGAATTGAGCGTTGGCCGCCCCGACCGCAAACATTAGGAAAAGCCCGCAGGCTATAACGCGGACCAAAGTGAATATGGTTCGATTCATTAAGTAAGGCCCTCCTGGGGCCCGTGGGATCTACTTCTTCAGCAATAAGCGTCCAAATCGTTGCCTTGACCACCCACCCCCATCGGGGAATCGATCCGCCGAGGTGCAGACCATAACTTTCAGGGGGGATTTCCTAAATATCGCTGGCGCACATTACACCGGGGCAAAAACGTTTGTATGTGCGCTAACGCACGGAGGGGGAATTATTAATAGCACCAAGAAATCACGTCCTGCCCGAACAATGCTTGCATCAAAGTCAGCTTCATCCGGCCATGTCTCACCACAAAGGAGCCCACTCCTGGCCTCATCGGTGTAAGATGGTGCCGCCTTGACAATCTTTTTGGCGCTTGGTGCGAAAGGAATTCTAATGATGAATTTCAAACGATACTTCCTTGCCAGCTCCGTTTTGCTGTCTGTCATTTGTTCCGGACCGGCCCTCGTAGTCGCTCAAGATTTCGCAACTGTACTCGCGGGCGCGGAACTCACGCGGGTTGTGCCACCGGGATTCTATTTCCAGGGACTGAGTGCGCCAACGCAAATGCGCAATGCCGCCGCGGCCAGGTTTGGTAGCAAACGTTACGTCGTTGCTGGACTCGTCGACACTTCCGGATACGCAGCCGATGTGCGCGCCAAGTATGAAGGGTTCTTCATCACGGATTCGCCGATTACGATTAATGGCTCAGAACTCGCCACCGGCGCATACGGATTTGGTCTTAGCGATAGCGGCAAGATGCAGATTCTGGACCTGGCCGGCAATCAAATTCTCTCCGTCTCAACGACGAATGACAGCGCGTTGAAAAGGCCGCGTCCATTGATGATGATGAGAGCGGTGAATGGGATTCGATTCTACTACGGGAAAGACTTCGTCACGATTGCGGCTAAATAGATGGTGTCCTGTCTCTAAAGTTCGTTGAAATAAAGCGACCAGCCTGCGGAGCAGGCGTCAGCATAAAGCCTGGGGTTGAGCACAGCGGAACCCCAGGGTTCGAATCAACAATCATCATGAGCCCGCGAAAGCGAGCGGCAGGGCGGTCGCTTTAGGAGCGGCGAGCGATGAAATACAGCAAGCGTACGTTGGGGTTCACGTTGTCGCCCGCTGGCGCGGGTTCGGAATCTTTTTCTTGACTCGTTCCTGGGGCTTACACCCCAGGCTTTATGCTGACGCCTGCTCCGCAGGCTGATCTACTGCTTTCGCAGTCTATTTCAGGCAGCTTTAGTGACACGACACCAGTTGGTGGCATCCTAGACCCGAGATGAGATCCTCGACTTCCTGCTTCATTCTTACTGCGCTGTTCCTTTTCTTGGTCATTGGCACTTCGACGTTGATGAATCATGCGGGCGTGATGGGCTTGTCTCGGGCAAGCGGTTCTGAGGATCAACGGGCCTTCGAACAACGTGAAGCCGCTTATCGTGCCAACAATATCGGTGCTGCGTTGCTGGAACAATACAAAGCGAAGGAGGCGGTTGAGTCTTTCACTCGCGCGCTGGAAATCAAACCGGACCTTTTAGTAGCACGGATAAATCTTAGTATCGCTCTCTATTACTTGCCTGACGCCGACGGCGCGAAACGTGCCGCCGAGAAAGCGCTGACACAGGATGCGAATGCGCCGCAACTACACTACATTCTCGGACTGATTGCCCGCGCCCAGAATCGCTTCGACGAAGCGATCGGGGAGTTTCAAAAAGTTCTGCAGATCGATCCGGACGACGTTGGTGCAAACATCAATGTCGGACAACTCGTTGCACAGCAGAAAAAGTCCGCGGAAGCGATTGCCGCGTTTCGTAAGGCGATTAACGCCGAACCGTACAACGAAACCGCGCTCTACAATCTGGGGCTCCTGCTCACGCGCACGGGTCACAGAGAAGAAGGGCAGGGACTACTTCAGAAATTCCAACAACTGAAACAAAGCGGCGCGGGCACCACACTGGGAACAAACTATCTCGAGGGCGGACACTACGCGGAGGCTGTGGTTTCGTCGGGCACGGAAGCGGAGCTGGTTGATAAGACCACACCGGATGTCGTCTTTACTGACTCGTCTGAAACGGCGCTGCCGCCGTTTCGCGATTTGAAGATCCCAAAGAGCCAGATCCTTGGACAGTGGGGTGGGGACATAGCGCTCTTCGATTTCGACGGCGATGGTGATCTTGATCTCATCGAAGTCGCAAGCGGATCACAACGGCTCTTGCGCAACGACGGGGGGAAGTTTACTGAAATAACCGGGCAGTCGGGCGATCTCGCGAAAGATGTAGACGGAATCGCGATGGCCGTAGTCGCGGGTGATTTCGATAACGATGGTCGGCCGGACCTGTTCGTGCTCCGATACGGCAAGAGCAGTCTCTATCACAACGACGGCGGCGGGCGCTTCACGGATGTGACGACAGCCGCAAAGATTCCCAACTACAAATATCTCTCGCGCTCGGTTGCGTTTGTGGATTATGACCATGATGGGGACCTCGACATCTTCATTGGCGGCGGGAGTGATCCAACCGATGCTCTGAAGTCGGAAAAGGTCTTAGACAAGCATCCTCCCAACTTCCTCTACGAGATTAGCGTTATCTCACCTGCTGCTCCCGGCATGCTCTTGCGTAACAATGGTAATGGCACTTTCACCGACCAGACAACGGCGGCGAAACTCTCTGAGCCGATGGAGACGTTGGCAGTCGTGCCTACAGATTATGACGACCGGCGAGATGTCGATCTGCTTGTCGCGAGCGGGAATCAAGTTGTCCTTTGGCGCAACATGCGGGACGGCACGTTTCGCAACGTCGTTAATGACGTCGGTTTGAGTTTGAGTTCGGACAAACTCAACCTGATATCAAGCGTTGCGGTTGGCGACTTAAACAAAGACGGCTATCCGGATTTCTATTTCGCCAGGGGCGAGTGGGCTGGGTATTTTGCCATGAGTGATGGCAAGGGGCATTTTCAACTTAAGCGTGGGCCAGGCGAGCTGACGGTTGAGCCAGACTCACCATCAGCAAAGTACAACAATGCGTCGCAGTTCATAGACTATGACAATGATGGATTGCTCGATCTGGTCACCGTCGTAACGACCCTCGGCGAATCTGCGGGCTTGCGACTGCGCATCTGGCGTAACACCGGCGATGGTTGGGTGGATGTAAGTGACAAGGCAGCACCGAGTATTAAAGCCCGCGTGCCCTACATCACGGATGGCCCGGGACGACGTTTGTTAGTAAGCGGCGACCTTGATGGCGACGGTGATACTGATCTGATCTTTGGAACAATCGCCGGTGGCCTGAAGCTTGCGCGCAACGACGGTGGCAATCGAAATCATTCTGTTGCCGTGAATCTCCGTGGCCGCGTTAGCAACAAGAGCGCGGTCGAAGCGAAAGTCGAAATGCGCGCGGGCAGTCTATATCAGAAGCTTGAGACTTACTCGGCGTCGCCGGCGCCGGCGCCGGCTGATTTGATCTTTGGCTTGGGCAAACGCGATAAGCCCGATGCAGTGCGCGTACTTTGGCCCGCGGGAATTGTCCAGGCTGAAACTGAATTTCCAATCGGAAAGGGACCACTTGGCTTCATCTCGCTCAACCTCACCGAACTCGATCGCAAACCGTCGTCGTGTCCTTATCTATATACCTGGAACGGTGAACGGTTTGAGTTCGTCACCGATTTTATGGGCGGCGGCGAGATGGGCTACCTCGAAGAGCCCGGCCGCTACAACCAGCCGGACCCGGACGAGTACGTCCGCATTCGCGGCGAGCAATTAAAAGAAAGGAATGGCCGTTATGAACTGCGCATCACCGACGAGCTTGAGGAGGCAATGTTCGTGGATCGTTTGCAGCTTCTGGTCGTGGCGCATCCGTTGGGCACCGAAGTCTATCCGAACGAAGGCATGAGCGACCCGCCGAAAGCTTCGAAATTGTTTCTAACGCACAACGCGCGACCGCCCTTGAGCGCGGTTGACGATCATGGGAGCGATGTACTCGATCGCATCGCTACACTTGATCGGCGCTATCCGGATAATTTCAAACTCGATCGCATTCGCGGGTATGGAGCAGAACATTCGCTTACCTTGAAATTGGCTGAGCCCGCTTCATCGAGAAACGCAAGCTCGAGAACAGTCTTGCTTTTGACCGGCTGGACCGATTATGCCTGGTCCAGCGATAACGTTGCGGCTGCACAAGCTGGGAAGGCGATGACATCGCCCGCGTTGCAGGTCAAGGACGAAAAGGGAAGCTGGCGCACAGTCATCGCAGACATTGGAATACCGGTGGGCCGTCCGCAAACGGTCACGGTTGACCTGACGGGCAAGTTTCTGAGCGCTAGCCGCGAAGTGCGAATCGTTACAAACATGCGCATCTACTGGGACCAGATCCTGGTAGACACGTCGGATGGCAATTCACCAACGCAGGTCATGCGGCTCGATCCGGTTCGCGCTGATCTACGTTGGCGCGGTTTCTCGGATGAAGTGACTCCCGATAGTCGTGAGCCGTTCGGCTATGACTACCAGCGAGTGTCGTTTACTTCGCCGTGGAAGGTGATGACCGGTCATTACACACGCGAAGGCGACGTACGACAGTTACTTTCGAAGAGCGATGATATGTTTGCCATCTGTCGTCCCGGCGACGAGATTAGTCTTTCATTCGACGCGACGGCGCTTGCGCCCCTGCCGGCTGGTTGGACGCGCACTTTCCTGCTGTACGCAGACGGTTTCAGCAAAGAGATGGACATCAACTCCGCGAGCCCCGATCAGCTTGCGCCTTTGCCGTTTCATGGCATGAGCCGTTATCCATACAAGTGGCCAGAGCACTATCCATTGACTGAAGAACGCAAGAAATATATTGAGAAATACAACACGCGCGTGGTTACTTCGACGGTGCCCTCGATCGGGACGGCCATGGTTCGATAATCCGCAGATTACACAGATTGCACAGATTAGGCAGTTAACAAGTAGATTACCTCGCTGCTAATCAGATCGTTTTGACGTATCGTCTCTGATCGTCTTTCTTTCATTTCCCTATCTGCGAAATCTGTGTAATCTGCGGACAATTTCTTATGGAACACATTCGATACTCAGTTGCCGCCTGTCAGGTCGACATGCCGAATCCAGTTGAGCGCCGGGCAATGCGCGCTAACACCGATCGCATGCTCTCAATGATCGACTCGGCGGTGGCGGGCGCTGCGCCTTTCCTGCCGGTGCGGCTCGCTGTCTTTCCCGAATTTGCCCATTCGGCACCGGTATTCGAAACCGCGTCAGAGTTGATCGAGAAACTTGCGATCACAATACCTAATGACCACACGGAGCGTTTGCAGCAGAAAGCTCGCGAGCACGACATCTTTATTCAGAGTGGATCCCTTCTGGAAGTTGATCCGAAGTGGCCGGGTCATGTTTTCAATACGACCTGCCTGATTGGTCCCAACGGGATTCTTTACAAATATCGGAAAGTGAACACGTGGATTCCTTACGAAGTGCACACGAGTCCACACGACCTGGAAGGTTACGATGAACCTCTCTTTCCGGTTGCGGACACCTCGATCGGCCGGATTGGCTGTGCTACTTGTTATGACTGGTTGTTTCCCGAAGCAATGCGCCAGCTCGCCGCGAATGGCGCAGAGATCATGATTCGCGTTTCGGCTTACATGGATCCGTGGGGCGCGACAGAGCCGATGGCCTGGTGGACGGTCATTAATCGCGCGCGCGCCATCGAGAACATTGCGTACGTCGTCGCGGCGAATCAGGGCGCGAGTTTGAAACATTATCCACCGTATTCATGGCCGGGTGGCAGTCAGGTGGTCGATTTCGACGGACGATTGCTGGCTGAAGCTTCGCCGGGACCAGGCGAGCGAATCGTTGTCGCGCCGATAGATGTTTCCGCCTTGCGCCACGAACGCGCTTCTCGGCGCGGGCATCACATGCTCGCGCACCTGCGCACGGAAGCGTATCCGGTCTATCAGCGTCATCAGTATCCACCGAAGATGAAGGACGACAAGAATATTTCTTACGAACGAAACAACGAGTTGATTGACGAAGCCAAGCGGCGACTAGACTCTTCGAACAACGATTGAATGAGATTCGAGCGGGTGATAAGACATTCAACGAGCCCGCGTGGGCGAACGGAAGGGAATAGCCAAGCCCTGGCGCGCCTTCGGCGCTCTCTGTTGTTTGCCGTCTTCATTGCGTTCAATGTAAGCGCGAACGCGCAACAAACCGCACAACCAACGCCAACCCCGCGCACGGGTCGCTCTTATAGCACCGATGAATTGCCCAAGACGCCTCCTCCTTCCGGTCCACGGGCGCCATCAACGGTGACCTTCACTGATATCACGGCGGCGACAAAGATTGCTTTCAAACATGCCGGCTCGCCAACGTCGCTCAAATATCTGCTCGAGACGATGGGCGGCGGCGTGGCGATTTTTGACTACGACAACGATGGGCGGATGGACCTCTTCTTCACCAATGGAGCGCTCCTCAAGGACCCCATGACCAAAGGCATGATGCCGGACAAGAGCGATCCGAAATTCTGGAACCGGCTTTATCACCAGAAAGCCGACGGCACCTTTGAAGATGTCACTGAGCGCGCTGGTTTGAAAGGCGAAGGTTTCAGCATGGGCGTCGCCACCGCCGATTACGATAACGATGGATACGTGGATCTCTATGTGACTGGCTATGGTGAGAATCATCTCTACCACAACAACCGCGACGGCACCTTCGCGGACGTGACAAAGAAGCTGGGCGTTGCGGGCGGCGGATGGTCAACCAGCGCGGGCTGGATCGACTATGACCGCGACGGTCGTCTGGATCTATTCGTGGCGCGCTATCTCGATTGGGATTTTGAAAAAGGGGCGGCCCTCTGCGGCGACGCGCGAGGCACGCGAGCTTACTGTCATCCGGAAAATTTCAAGGGCGCCACCAACATTCTTTTTCATCAAAAGCCTGACGGGTCGTTCGAAGATGTTAGCGTCAAGGCAGGGATCGCGGACCCGGACGGCAAAGCGCTCGGCATCGCCTTCGCTGATTTCGACAATGACGGTCTGATGGACATCTTTGTGGCGAATGACAGCGTGCGCCAGTCGCTCTATCACAATAAGGGTGACGGGAGATTTGAAGACATCGCCGTTATGGCCGGCGCGGGTTACGACGAAGATGGTAAGACATACGCCGGCATGGGCGTCGATGCGGCTGACTATGACAACGATGGATTTGCCGACGTTTTCATCACCACCCTTTCGTATCAGACCTATCCGCTCTATCACAACAACGGCGATAGGAGCTTTACTTACGCGACGAAGCAAACCGCGGTTGGACAAATTACGCTGGCATATTCAGGCTGGGGCACGCACTTTATTGATGCCGATAACGATGGACTGCGCGACATTTTCGTCGCCCAAAGTCACGTGCTGGACACGATTGAGTTGTCGACGGGCTATTTGAAATACCGACAGCCTCCGCTCTTGATGCGCAACATGGGGAAGGAATTTACCAACGTTTCGGCCACCGCCGGTCCGGCGTTCAGCCTGCCCATAGTCGCCAGAGGCGCGGCTTTTGGCGATCTGAATAATGATGGTCAGATCGATATTGTTATTGGAGTCCTGAATGGCTCGCCGCTTGTCTTACGCAACAATGGAACAAAAAATCACTGGGTTGGAATTCGGCTCGTGGGTTCGAAATCCAACCGCGACGGTCTGGGTGCGCGCGTGATCGTCTCGGACAGCAGTGGCCGTCGGCAAATCTTTGACGCGTCGACAGCCGGTAGCTATCTGTCCGCAAGCGATCCCAGGATTATCGCGGGCCTGGGAAACGCAAGCGCAGTTCGCACAATAGAGGTCCACTGGCCCAGTGGCCGAACTCAGACGATAACGAATCCGGAACTCGATCGATACCTGACCATTAACGAGCGAGACGCGGCGAACGCAAAGTAGCACCGGCGCGGGTAGTTTGGTTGTGGCTCGCGCATCTTGGTACAGAACCGCTCGCGGTAGCGAGCGGGTAATCGCTCGTAAGACCCGCGTGCTACCGCAAGCGGGTCCGTACCAATTTCTGTCTCCCGCTGTGGCTAAGGTTTGACACGCCCGAACTGGTTGCGTATTTTCGGGGTTGTCTCCGCGTCTGGTATCCCACTTAAGTTCGCGCTTAGAATATCGGAAGTGATTCAAAGGAATTATATGAAGTTTCGGTTTCCAAAAGCTGTTGGTCTATTCGTTGTCCTCTGTGGGTTGAGTTCTTTTACGCTGTTCGGTCAAACGACGCCGAAGACTGAGCAGCAGGGGATGGGTGGGGTCAATACCGGTCCAACGGTGAACTACACCTCAAAACGTACGGCTGGCATCACAGATCCAAAAGCGCCGCTGGTCTTCGAAGACGTGGCCGAAAAGACGGCGCTGGTGAACTTCAAACATCGTTCCGGCACACCCGCAAAGGAGTACATCTTCGAAGTACCGTCCGGCGGCGTAGCTATCTTTGATTACGACGGTGATGGTTTGCCGGATATCTACCTGGTAAACGGCTCGACTTTGCCTGCCTTGCTGGGAAAAGAAAAACCACCGCGAGCTGCGCTGTATCACAATTTGGGCAACTGGAAATTCGAAGACGTGACAGACAAAGCCGGCGTGGGAAACGAACGTTGGGGCATGGGCGTCGCGGTGGGCGACTACGATAACGATGGCCGGCCTGATATTTACGTAACCAACTTCGGCGTCTCACGGCTTTACCATAACAACGGAGATGGCACATTTACTGACGTGGCTGAAAAGGTTGGCGTCGCGCGCAAAGGCTGGAGCACGGGCGCTACCTGGGGCGATTATGACGGCGATGGCAGGTTGGATCTCTTCGTTCCCGGCTATCTTGAAATTGATCTCAACAATCTGCCGCGCAGTCCTGCCGAAGCAAACAAACCGGGAGGTGTGGGCCAGAACTTTTGCCAGTTTCGCGGCGCTCCGGTGATGTGTGGACCGCGGAGTCTGACCGGCGAGAGCGACACGCTGTATCATCAGAAGCCGGACGGAACTTTTGAAGATGTCAGTGTGAAGGCCGGGGTCAACGACCCGCAGAAGTATTACGGATTCTCTTCGGCATTTGTGCAGGCCAACGAAGACAACCTGTTGGACCTGGTGGTGGTGAATGACTCGACGCCTAAGCAGTTCTACATTAACAAAGGTGACGGGACGTTTGAAGAAATTGGCTATCCATCAGGCGTCGCCTTGAACGAAAACGGTCGTGAGCAGGCCGGGATGGGGATCGCCATAGGCGATTATGACAACTCAGGTCGAATGAGTTTTCACATCACGAATTTTTCCGACGATTCCAACGTCCTCTATCACAACGATGGCGATTCCAACTTTACGGATGTTACCTTTCTTGCCGGGTTGGGCGAAATCACCCTGCCGTTTCTTGGTTGGGGCACGAGTTTCATAGATTTTGATAATGACAGCTGGTTGGATCTGATCGTCGCCAACGGCCATGTTTATCCGGTCGTCGATGATCATCAATGGGGAACCAGCTATGCGCAGCAAGCTTTGCTTTTCCGGAATTTGAAAAATGGCAAATTCGAGCGCGTGGGAGCTGCGCCCGGGAGCGGTCTGGCTTACCCATGGTGTGGGCGGGGCCTGGCCGTCGGCGATCTCGATGGTGATGGCAGACTGGACGTGGTAATCAATAACGCCGATTCGAGACCCAGCCTATTGAGGAACGTCGCGACACCGGTTGGTCATTGGCTGGCCCTTCATTTGGTTGGAGACGTTGCCAAAAAGTCTCCACGCGACGCGATCGGGGCAAGCGTCTACGTCACCACCGGAAAGGTTCGCCAGCGGCAAGATGTGATAAGCGGTGGTAGCTATTCATCGCAGAACGACACCACCCTGCACTTCGGTCTGGGCGCCGCGACAAACGTCGATAAAATTGAGATCAGATGGCCGGACGGCTCTAAGGAAACGATTCAGGTTCCGTCCGTGGACCGAAAATTCACGGTCATTGAAAACAAGGGCGTAAGCAAATAACCGTGGGCCACCGCAAGATTTTAGTCCCGGCTGGAAGGATGGCCGGGAGTTTCGGAAAGGATCTGGAAGATGTTCTTCCGCGGAAAGAAGGTCTTGCCCGTTGCCGGTCTTGGTAATATGAGGCCGATGGCGAGGCTCACAAGTCTGATTTTGGTCGGGCTGGCCGCGCTGGTCTTCATTAAAGGTTGGCCGGTTAACGCAAATCCCGATAGCGCCGGCGATCAAAATACTTATGCGAGCGAGATAGCCCGGACATACGACTTCAAATTCGGCCCGAATCCTTTTGCGCCCGGCAATGCCAGCACCACTACCGGGACATTTATTCCGGGCGACATGTTCGTGGCTTCCAAACGTTGCGGCCAATGTCATACCGATGCGCACGCTCAGTGGCGCCAGTCCGCGCACGGCAACGCTTTTCGTGAGCCCTTCTACCAAAAGAACGTTAAGGATCTGCAATCGCAGAAGGGAATTGAATTCACGCGTCACTGCGAGTCATGCCACAACCCGGCGGCGCTGTTTGCCGGCGCGCTGACAAAGAATTCGCATGTCAAACGGCCTTTCGACGACGATGGAGTTTCCTGTATCGCCTGTCACTCGATTCAATCCGCCAACGGGCGCGGCATCGGCGGCTATGTGATGGGAGAGCCGGCGCTGCTGGTGAAAGAAGACGGTACCCGCATGCTCGCCGGCGTCACCGACCAGCAAGTCCTCGACGATATTCCGTCGCACCGGCGCGCAATGATGCGGCCGCTTTTGAAGACGCCCGAATTCTGTGGCGCGTGTCACAAGTCGCAGGTGCCACATGAGTTGAACGATTACAAATTCCTGCGCGCGTTCATGGTGTCGGACGAACTTCAGCAGTCGTCTTTTTCCAAAGAATCGCCGCATCCGTTCTACGTGCGCGATAAAGAGACCTGTAACTCGTGTCACATGAAGCGCGAGCCGGCGCCCCTCTTCGATGTTTCCGCCAAGCAGGGCACGCTCGTTTCGCACCGCTGGGCGGCGTCCAACACGGCCATCCCCACCTTCTATAAGTGGGCCCAGCAGTTGGACGCGGTAACGAAGTTTCTCGAAGATGACAAGCTCGGCGTTGACGTCTTTGCGATTCGGCGCAAACCCGCGGGCGCGAGTGCGGAAGAGTTCATCGCGCCGGTCAATCGCAGCAGCTTCAAGATTGCCGGCGGCGATCGCCTCACCGCCGAAGTTGTGATCACCAACAAGAATATTGGCCACTCTTTCCCGCCGGAGCTGCGCGATTTTTACGAGGCCTTTGTCGAGTTCATGGTCAGTGACGACGCGGGCAAGATGCTTTATCGCTCGGGCTTCATCAAACCGGATGGTTATCTGGACGAGTCGGCGCACAATTACAAGACTTATCTGGTCAAAGCCGACGGCACTTACAACGACAAGCATCACATTTGGCGCACGCGTGTCTTTGCCCAGAACAACCAAATCAACTCAGGACGCTCGGATGTTGCGCGCTATCAGTTCATCGTCCCATCTGGTGCGTCCGGCGCGCTCCATCTGACGGCACGGGTTCGCTACCGGCGATTCACCAGGGTGTTCAGCGACTATGCACTCGGAAAATCTGCGGACTACCCGATTGTGACCATGGCCGCTACCGAGTACGTGATGCGAATTGGCAATAATTCGGCCTGGCCAGCGAATCCGAATGATAAGACGGCCGTGCCTGATTGGCGACGCTGGAATAATTACGGCATCGCCCTGTTCGACCAGAGACAATACCCGCTGGCCATTGATGCATTTACCAGGACGGCAGAGTTGGATGAAAAGTATCGTTCGATGGCCCAGGTTAATCGCGCGATGGCCCACATCGAACTGGAGCAATACGACGAAGCGGCGAACATCCTCGCCGCCGTCGTTAAGGCAAATCCGACAAACATGCGAGCCCTGTTCCAGCAAGCGCGTATTTTCATGAAGCGAGGACAGTTGGACCAGGCCGAGAGCAACATCAGGCAAGTGCTCGCGGCTTTTCCGCGCGACCGCATTTCTTTGCAGCAGTTAGGCGAACTTTGCAAGATCAAGCGGGATTACCAGGGCGCCCTTGAATGCTTTGGAAAGATTTTGCAGATCGATCCGGAAGACCAGGGAGCGCATTACAACCTGATGTTGGTTTATCGCAAGCTGGGTCGAACTGAAGATGCGAAGCGTGAGGGAAAGATCTTTGCCGATCTTAAGGACGATCCTGGCGCGCTTTCGTTAGCCAACCAGTTTCTGCGCAAGCATCCCGAAATGAGCAATGAGAGCGTCTACTGGCACATTCACGATCTGAGCCGGACGCCCGGAGAATGAGAGAAAGGATTGATCAGCGCCCGGAATGAATCCAAACGCGAAACGCCTGGTCTTAACTGGCCTGGTTCTTTTGCTGCCAGCACCCTTTGTTGTCGAATTAACGGTTACTCGAGCTGCACCGCCGCTGCGACGTAAGGCCATAGCCCGACCTCGCAGTGGTCAACAAGTTGGGGACCTGTTCAGGAATAACTGCGCGCGTTGCCACGGTGCAGATGGGCGCGGGGATACGCCTCTTGGACACACATACAAGACTCCTGATTTCACAGATCCGGAGTGGTGGCAAAAGCATTCCAACATCACCACCAGCGCGAGCCTGGTCTCGATTGTGAGCCATGGCAAGGGTGGAATGCCGGCATTTGGTAAGAAACTTTCACACGCTGAGATCCGCCGGTTGGTCGGATATGTGCGGAGGTTCAAGAATCAAAAACCGTCTAACTAATACTCGCCCTGGGCTTGCAAGTTTGGGATGGATCATCTCACGGATCACCTGCGTACTCTCAGAGACTCATTGATGACCTTTCCCAGAGCCAGTGGCATCCTGCTTCACCCAACATCCCTGCCGGGTCGCTTCGGCATTGGCGACCTGGGCGTTGAGGCGTATCGCTTCGCGGATTTTCTCGTCGCCAGTGGTCAGAGTCTGTGGCAGGTTTTACCGTTGGGACCAACCGGCTACGGTGATTCGCCGTACGCATGCTATTCCGCGTTCGCCGGCAACACCCTGCTTATCAGTCCCGAAAGACTTTTCGAGGAAGGACTGCTGGCGAAAAATGACCTGGATGAGATCCCTTCCCTGCCAACTGAGCAGGTGGATTTTGAGCGAGTTCATCAGAGCAAGGACATCATCCTGGACAAAGCGTTTGCGCGTTATCAGCGCACGACCGATACCGAACTGCGCAGCGCCCTCGAGACATTCGCCGAGCAGAACGCTTCATGGCTTGACGATTACGCGCTCTTTCGCGCGCTCAAGAGCGCGCACGGCGGCGTAGCCTGGCACGCATGGGAACGTTCGCTGGTCCGGCGCGAACCTGCCGCGCTGGCTCGAGCTGGCGAGGAACTCCACGACCAGGTCGAAGCGCATAAGTTCTTTCAGTTTTTGTTCTTCAGACAGTGGTTTGCGCTCAAGGCATATTGCAACGAGCGCGGCGTAAAGTTGATCGGTGACGTCCCGATCTTCGTGGCTCAGGATTCAGCCGATGTCTGGACCAATCCTGATCAGTTCAAGCTTGATCAAGACGGTCGTCCGATAGTTGTCGCCGGCGTGCCGCCGGATTATTTCAGCGCGACCGGACAATTCTGGGGTAACCCGCTTTACAATTGGGAACGCATGCTGGCCGATGGTTTCAGCTGGTGGATCGAACGCGTGCGCGCAACCTTGCAAACCGTCGATATCGCGCGCATCGATCACTTTCGCGGATTTGCTGCCTCCTGGGAGATTCCCGGGGGCGACAAAACGGCCGAGCGTGGCCGGTGGGTTGAAGCGCCGGGCCGGGAACTGTTCACCGCTATTCGCAGCGCGCTCGGCGAAATTCCGATCATCGCTGAAGATCTGGGTGTTATTACGCCTGACGTTGAGAAGCTGCGGGACGACTTCGGTTTTCCCGGCATGCGCATCCTGCAGTTTGCTTTTAGCAGCGACACGAAGAATGTCGATCTGCCGCACAGCTATCACGGAAACGTCGTCGTCTACACCGGCACGCACGACAATGACACGACGGTTGGCTGGTTCAATAGTGTCGCCGGCGCGGGTTCCACACGAAGCGAGGCGCAGATCAGCGCCGAAAGAAATTTCTGCCTGGAATACCTGAATACCGACGGCCATGAGATCCACTGGGACTTTATTCGCGCCGTGCTGGCTTCAGTGGCCGACACGGCAATTGTGCCGTTGCAGGATTTGCTCGGACTTGGAACTGAGGCGCGCATGAATCTGCCCAACAGTACCAAAGGCAATTGGACCTGGCGATTTCAGGACGCGGCCTTGACTGCAGCTCAGACCCGTCGACTCAGACATATGACCGACATTTATGGTCGCATCCGCAGGCATGAAGTCGAAAGCATTAAGTTGGATCCGAACACAGCATGAAGCGAGCACTACCACGATTGCTAAGATCGCTCTTTGTCGCGGCCCTCTTATTCGCCGGCGTTTTGTCTGCGGCGGTATTGGTCTGGTCTCTGTCTAATTCAGGACAAACGGACACTGCTCCTCACGATGGTGGAAGTTGGCACAGCCTGGGCTTCGCTTGTGTCGATGCCGTACGCAATTCTTTCGGGGGAGTTGCCGCCAGCGCGCCTGGGGTTTAGCGCGCACGAACTATCTGTTTAGCCGGCGGCCTTTGCCGCCGGCCACCATCGAGATCAAGCTTCAGGAGCCTCATGAAAACTTGTTCAGCTATTCTTCTTTGCCTGTTAAGTCTGACGCTGACAATTCAAGCGCAGGATATTACCGCTCTGGAAAAGATTGGCGCGGTGGTCAGTTTCACGAGGAGCGACAAAGGTGTCACGTTCAACTGTCGCGACAACTCGCAGGTCCAGGTAACGGTGCTCGCGCCCGATTTGGTTCGGGTCCGGGCTTCATTCGCGAAGGCGATTCCCACCAGAGATCATTCCTGGGCCGTCGCGAAGGAGAATTGGGAGACGCCGCGTTGGGCCCTGACCGAGACCGCGGAAGCAGTTACGATTGCTACGGCTGAAGTCGAGGTTGTCGTCCATCGCTCGCCGCTGCTGATCGATTTTCGCGATGCGCGGACGCACAAAGTCATTAACGCTGACGAACAGCCGATGGCTTACGACGCTAAAGGCGCCCTGGCCCAAATGATGTTTGACCCGAAGGCCGGAATGTTCGTTGCTGCGTCAAAGAAGTTGGGATTTGATGAGCACTTCTACGGGCTGGGCGAAAAGGCCGCGCGCCTGGATAAGCGCCGCGGTTACTTCGTTAACTGGAACTCGGACACGCCGGGTTACACGGAAGGCAAAGATCCAATCTATCAAACGATTCCTTTTTACATTGGCTTGCAGCAGGCGACGGCTTACGGGATCTTTTTTGACAATAGCTATCGCAGCTACTTCGATTTCGGTCGTTCTTCGCAGCAGCGCGCATGGTTCGGCGCCGAAGGCGGCGAGATGAACTATTACTTTTTCGCCGGTCCGTCGCTGAAGACGATTCTCGGCCGCTACGCCGATCTCACCGGTCACATGCCGCTGCCGCCGATGTGGGCGCTCGGCAATCAACAAAGCCGCTGGAGTTACTATCCCGACACTATGGTGAAAGAGGTGGTGCGGCAATATCGCGCGCGGGATCTGCCGCTCGATGTCGTCCATCTGGACATCGATTACATGCAGGGCTATCGCGTCTTCACTTTCGACAGAGCGAGGTTTCCCGATCCAAAAGGTTTAGCCGACAATCTCGGCAAGCAAGGCGTCAAGATAGTCGCAATAGTAGATCCTGGAGTGAAGTATCAGCCGACAACGGCAGCTGTCATACCCGGCAGATCAACACATGCGGAACTGGAACCCCAGGACCAGCACTACTACGTCTTCGAAGAGGGGTTCTTTAGCAACTATTTCCAGCGTCGCAAAAATGGCGAGCTGTTCATCCCCAAAGTTTGGCCCGGCGACAGCGTGTTCGTCGATTACACATTGGCAGAGGCGCGACATTGGTGGGGGGATCTGCATCTCGCTTACCTCGACAATGGTGTAGCCGGAATCTGGAACGACATGAACGAGCCGTCTGATTTTGTCGATCAAAACGGCAAGAATCAGATGGACGTTGTCAGCTACGATGAAGGCGAAAATTCAACGCATGCGAAGAACCGAAACGTCTTTGCGCTACTCGAAGCGCGCGCCACTTACGAAGGGCTCGAGAGACTGCAGCCCAACAAGAGGCCGTACGTGATCACTCGCGCGGCCTATGCCGGCATCCAACGCTATTCGACGATGTGGACCGGCGATACCAACAGCACCTGGGAGGCGCTGGCGCTCAACGTGCCGATGTTTACCACGCTTGGTCTTTCAGGGGAGCCGTTTGTGGGCAGCGACGTGGGCGGATTCATCGGCCGCGGAAATGGTGAGCTGCTGGTGCGCGCTTATCAGATAAGCTTTCTCGCGCCGTTCTGCCGCAATCACAAAGTCATCGACGGCTATGATCAGGAGCCTTGGCGCTTCGGGAAATACTACGAAGACATCATTCGGAAGTATTTGAAGTTGCGATATCAGATGCTGCCGTTTCTGTACACGACGTTGGAAGACGCGCATCGCACGGGCGTGCCTTTGTTTCGGCCGCTGATGCTGAACTATCAGGACGATGAAAACACCTACAACCTCGATGACGAGTTCATGATCGGAGATGACTTGCTGGTCGCTCCGATAGTCAAAGCCGACGTGACTGCACGGCTCGTCTATTTGCCAAAAGGAACGTGGTACGACTACTGGACTAACAAGAAGTATTCGGGCGGAACGATGGTGCGCGTCGAGGCGCCCCTGGAAACGGTGCCGATGTTTGTGCGTGGCGGCGCGATTATTCCGCTCGGGCCCCAGATGAATTATGTAGGTGAGCAGCCTTCTGATCCGATAACGTTCTCGATCTATCCGGACGACAACGGTTCAGCGTCGACGACCCTTTACGAAGACGATGGCCTGAGCCCTGCTTATAAGCAGGGAACTTTTCGCCGCACAAGTGTAAGAGTGAGCCGTGCAACTAACGGTTACGTGGCAAGTGTTGGTGCTCCGTTGGGCCGATTCAATCCGGGCACGAGAAAGTTCAGTCTTGTTATCAAGTCGGCCTCCGCTCCCAAAGTTGTCGCCGTTGCCGATGACGGAAGAGCGCGGCAGATTGAAATCAAGTAGCGCCCGGGCGTCGCTCAAACAAGTCGGTTTGTCGAAATGTCGGAAGGATGAAGAGGGACACCATCTTATGACCTGGATTAAGACCATACCCATCTCTGAAGGTGACGAGAAGCTGCGTTGCGCCGTTGAAGCGCAGCGTGAATTGTATCCGGCAGAGTATGCAGTGCCGATTCATCCCACAGCCGATGGCCAGGCGTCGCATATCGTCGCTTCGCACAGCCTGATCCCAGAGGCGCTTCATCACGCGTTTGCCACCTTCGGCGTATTGATGTCGCCTGACCTTCCGCTCACCAGACGACAACACGAAATGATCACCACCGTCGTTTCCGTTACTAATCGCTGCCACTATTGAATCGAATCCCACGCAGAGTTTCTGCGTCGAGTTACCCTGGATGACGAGTTGGTGAGAGCGCTGCAGGAGGATTACCGGACCGCGCCGATTTCTGAGCAGGACAGAGTAATGCTCGATTACGTTGCCCAACTGACTCGCGATGCCACGCGCATTTCTGCGCGGGATCATGAGCGGCTGCGAGCCACAGGATTTGATGACCAGGCCATCCTGCAGATCACGCTGATCGCGTCGTGGTTTAATTACATCAATCGCGTGGCCGACGCGTTAGGCGTGGGAAGAGATTAAGGGCCTTCGTCCGCCGGGTGTGACCAGAGCACGACGGGTTGGTCACTTTTCAGCGTCCCATTCTCCCACTGCGCGCGCTACCTCTCGCCGAGAGTGTAGACGGTGGTCTTCGGATTGTAGGTCTTCCAGTCAAACCAATAGTCCTTGAGCACCGCAATCTTCGTCAACTGTTTGCCCGTAAGCGTCCCGTTTAAGGCAGTGCCGGTAAAGTCCCATTCCGTGCCTTTATCGTCAATCAGTCGTAGCGGTGCCGAGTTCGGTTTGAGGAAGAACTCACGCTCATGGCCTTCGACAGTTCGATCGAAAGCGCGAATCGACTTGCCGTCCTCGCCCAGCACGATCACGAGCGGCGTGCCCGCTAACTTATCGATTATGGGATTCTGTTTTTGCAGGGCCGCAACTGGATAAGCCCCGGATGCATTATTAACGGTTATTCCGACTACAAGTTCGCGCTGATCCAGAGTCGGCGCGCTCACCTGTGTGGCCACCGGAACGCGCGACATCCGATCTTCCCAATCAGGCGGTGCGTACTCTCCTTTCGCGGCGATCTTTTCATCCGGGCTGAGTACGCGGCCTTGCGGCTGTTCGCTTTTCCACGTGGCAAAAGTGAGTTCGTCCATGAAGGCAGGCTTGAGACTCTTACCCTTCAGCGGACCAAAGATCGCCTCGCCCGTCACTTGTTGCCACCACGAACCAGTCTCTTCATCCTTCATAATGAAATTCTGATTGTTAATTCCGGCGAGATGAAAATGAAGTACCCGCCCCTCAACTGTCGTTTCCCACACCAGACCGGTGTGACAGAGCGTTCAATAAGTCGCACAGATCGGCGTCCCACCCACCACGTCAGAGACGACGTGATGATAGGCCATCAGCCGCACTGGATATGCCACGGCTTCATTATTGATCTTGACCGCCAGCACCATGTCGGAATCCCGGACAAAACTGGCGTCCTTTGCCTTGACGTAAGCGCTGTTGCGCAGGGGATTGAACATCCACTCGAAATGATTCTGGCGCGCAAACCACGCCGGGACGAAGGTCAATAGAAGGAGGACGACGAGGAGCGTCTTGCGCCACCAGCGACGGGCCCGCGCCCATTGCCGGACCACGAGCGCAAACGCCGCAACCAACATGATGACGGTGGCCAGGGGAGACCAATCTCGCAGCACGTAGGAGATCTCGAGTGCCCGTTGCGTCTGCGGGCGAAAAGGCTGGATTAGAAACACCGGAACGATTACCAACGTTAGGGACAGCAGGAGCAGGAGCGGGAGCAGCAACCAGATCATCCGACGCCCGATGCGACCGGCAGTGCCCGACCTGGTTTCAGCTAAGATGTCGTCCATGTTAGGTGTCCTGTCATTAAAGTTCTAACCACAACTTTTCTTCTGGCCGCAGAGCGGCCAAATGTTTATAGATCATGTTGCCGGAGCATGCGAGCTGCTGAAATTTCAGGCCAACACGCGCCCAGAGGCCGATCAAAGGTTGCTTTTGTTTGTCTTACTTCCGCACTCACAGATTCATACCCAGGTCCTTCACCTGATAGCGCGTTGTGTCATAGTAGCGCTCGACATCCAGAGCGTTGAGTTTTCCCTGGACCAGCGAGAGATCTACGAGCGATAGAGTACACGCCGGCGCAATCCCCCGGGCCGACACCATCTTTCCAAAGTCACCGCTGGCTACGGCGTCGGCAGCGCGCGCGCCAAACAGCAAACCCATGATGCGATCAACCGGGCTGGGCGCGCCACCGCGTTGTGGATGGCCGAGCGCTACAGCGCGTGCTTCATACGGCGTCTCGTCCATTATTTTTTTCGCCAACACTTCGCCGATGCCGCCGAGCCGCGCATGACCAAAGGCGTCGTGACGATCATCGATCGTTACTGTCTCACCGTCTTCGGAGTAAGCACCTTCAGAGACAACGATGACGGAATAACGTGAACGATGGAAACGGTCTCGGGCAAGTTCGGGTTCTCCCAGTCGATCTCGCAGCAGTTCAAAGACCTTCTGATAACGAAAGGGATGCTCTGGAATTAGAATCAGATGTGCCTGGCCGGCAACACCGGACCAGAATGCGAGGTGGCCGGCGTGTCTGCCCATCACTTCAATCACCTGGACCCAACGATGAGAACCGGCGGGTGTGCGCGAGCGCTCAATTACCTCGGTTACATTACGCAGCGCCGTGTCGAAACCGAGGGTGTAATCAGTGCCGGCCAGATCCTTATCGATTGTTTTCGGAATACCGACAACGCGCACGCCTCTCTCCCCGAGTCGCGCAGCGACGCCGAGAGTGTCTTCTCCTCCGCAAACCACGACAGCATCCAGGTTCAGCCTGGCGATGTTCTTAATTACGTCATCGGATCGGTCAACTGATTTGGTCCCAGCCGGAACTTTGAAGGGATTAGTTCGCGAAGAACCAAGGTTGGTGCCGCCGTCCCGATCCCATCGACTCACCGCATCACGATCGAGCGGCATAAAATCGGCCAGGGGATCCAGCAGACCTCGCCAGCCGTCGAACAGACCGATAACGCTTAACCCAAGTTCAGAACCGCGGTAGACAAATCCCTTAATCGCCGGATTCAACCCGGGAGCATCGCCGCCCCCGGTCAACACCCCAACACGTTTTATTTTGGAGGTCATTTAACCGCATAGCTCCTCAATCGCTGAGTCTCATGTGAGTGAGTCTCATCTTACCTGACTAGCGGCCCAAAGTATCATGCGAACGCGCGAAAGCAGCAACGCCCCATCAGTCGGCGTTGCCGGCGAAGCCGCGCGGGGGGGCAAAACATTCATACTCGCACAGGGCGCCGTCATCTTCAGTATGACGCGTATGTCAGGGCGGTTGTGTTACCCGCCCGCCGGGGACTGCAAGGCGCGCGACCCCCTGGCGATGTATTTCTCCAATAACGACTATCGCAATGGAGACATGGAAACCTGCCTCGCTGAAAGCCATGCCGCCGCAGTCAAACATAATGTAATCACGATTGAGAAAGCGATGGGTATGATAAAGAGGTATCTCCAGCTCACCACCGTGATGGCGGCAAAGCAAAGGGCGAACGCCCACGCAGTGCCGCGCATGAGCGCCAAAGTCGCTGCCGGAAGGCCGCCTAGCTGCCATGCCAATATCGCCGCGAATAGATAAAGCACGCCGACAGAGAATCCGGCCGCCACAAAGAGGTCCCAATACGTGCGGTTGAACCCCTGCACGTCAAAGTGAATTGACCGCATTGAGC
This sequence comes from Blastocatellia bacterium, assembly GCA_003168335.1. GTDB lineage: Bacteria > Acidobacteriota > Blastocatellia > Pyrinomonadales > Pyrinomonadaceae > UBA11740. Next base: position 281,870 of record PMSM01000011.1, read on the forward strand.
CAAGCAGGGCATCAATTCCCCATTTGGGATCAGACTGGCGAAAGCCGAGTGTATGTCCTACCGCGAAAAGCAGCAGAAGAACAGCAGCGATTCGATAAAACATAGATGCTTTCATTTTGGCCTCCAAAGATCACGGCAGCGGGCACCGCTAGTTATCCTGCCGCGTAGGTTCAAACTGTACTGCTAAGGCTAACACGAATTACGCAGAATAAGAGGTCAGAGGTCTGACGCCATACAGTTCGCGGTGAGCGTCACCCAACAAAAACAATCGGGCTGAAGCGGAAGCGATTGCGACTAGTGGTGCAGGCGCGAAGCGCCGAGATGTAATAGCCCCGACCGTCAGGTCGGGGTATCATGAACCAAGAAAAACATGAGGCCCGAAGGGCCGACATAGATTCAATGCCGGTCCTTCGGACCTCCTCAATCATTCTTAATACCTTCACCACGACCTGACGGTCGTGGCTATTGAATGACGGCCCTTCGGCCTCAGGCTCTGCATTGCTTTTTGGGCAAAGCCGGCATTTGCCGAAATCGCGTCACGCGCGCTATCCAGCCCTGGTAGCTTTGCCCAAGTCGTCGGCATCTTGAATGAGCCGCCTGTTGCTGGGAGCGCGGACGTCCTCGTCCGCACTGAGCGCACAGCGCGAATTTGGTTGGCATGAAATGTTTTTCCGAAAGTATCTTACAAAGGTGAAAAGCAAGGGTGAACCGCTGGCGCCGACTGATTGACACGCAAGATTGATCGCTCGTTAACGCGGTCGAAACGCTGGAAACAAGAGACAAACTTCAAGGAGAGGATCATGATAGCTTTCAAAGCCACGAAAAAGAGATCGATTAGTGCCTGCCTTCCCGCCGCGGTCTTGCTGCTGCTGGCGCACGCCGCTTATGGTCAAATCCGAATCGGTGGCATCACTGTCCCCAATCCGAACCGCGCGAACCCGACGAAAGCGGAAAAACCTCAACCTCAACCCGAAAACACTGAGCGACCGTCCGACGCTAAGAACGAACCGGCTGCAAAAACCGAAAACTCGGCGACTGCGGCTGTGCCACAAGATCCGCCTGGTTTGCTGAACTATTTTCTTCACGAAATCTCCGAAGCAAAAAACGACGTCGATATTTATGACCCAGCCGAGAGACAGTATTTGGTCAAAGCTGTACAAGAAGAATGGTTGCTGCGTGCGGTTTCGCCGCGCGCGCGCGCAGAACATGCGACAAGCGACCATTATGCAGAATGGCGGAAAGCCAATCCTGGTAATCAACTCGACGCCGCGCTCGACGCTCTAGCCGCATCTGTTTCAAAAAAACTTCCGAGTTACAAGCCGGGTGTCGCGGCTTTCCAATTCCATAACCCCGTTGCCGAGAAACTGTTGATGGATTACTTCAAAAATACTGCGACGATGAAAATCCACCGTATCGGAGTGGGAAGTGCCGGTTGGTTGATCCAAAAAGATAGCGATGGACTTCCCAGTTATCGCTACAAGTTTGCGAACATATATTTCCGCGACAGCAGCGACGACCATCCGTATTGCCATCGCGTTTCCGTAAGGGTGAAACAGGACTATGCGGGCGGCGGCACTTATAGCACCGAAATCTACCGGTCGAGTGCCGATGACGAGCTGTTTGGATGCCCTTGATCAAGAAGCTCGTCACTGTCTCTTGTTGCAATGGGTTCCCGAATCAAGGTTTCGAACTCCTCGGCGTGATGTGTAATTGATCCGTGCGGTTGATGAATGGAAATGCTGGCGGAGGAAAATCTTATCGCCGCTTGGCGTGAAGCAAGATCGCAGAATCGCAGGCCTGACTCCAATTGGCTGTTCGCCTGAAGACTGACCCGGTCGCTATCGCTCACGGTTGAGTCCGCGGAGCGGACGACAGCATAAAGCCTGGGGCGCAAGCCCCAGGATCAAAGCCACCAACAACAATTGAGCCCGCGAAGCGGGCGATAGCTGTCAGAAGCGACCGGATCGTTAACGCAACTCGCGCTTTTGATCTTTTCGCTATCGAATCCGATATTGATTCGGCTGTCGCCCGCTCCGCGGGCTTGATTCATTTTCCCAACGGGCACCTGGGGCTTACGCCCCAGGCTTTATGCTGACACCCCCCTCGCGGGTTAGTCCGCGGAGCGGACGATTGATACAGAACCGCTTGCGGTAGCCAGCGGGTAGATTAGGTCCTTCGGGCCTGAGCCTTGGCCGGGCCAACAAATGGCGCAAGCCAGCTCACGATGCTAAGCTCTCAAACCATCACGCCATGAAGATCGCCGGCAAAACTTCTCCTCACTATCGCAACTGCAATCTCACCGAAGCTATGTGTGGGATCGAAATCACTGTGCGGGCCGACGCGAGTCTGGACATCCGCGGTGACAAAGACGATTCATTCAGCCGCGGCTACATCTGCCCGAAGGCCGTCGCCTTGCAGGATATTCACTACGATAAAGATCGGCTCAAACATCCCGTCCGTCGTACTCAAAATGGTTGGCAACCCATCGGGTGGGACGAAGCTTTTGACGAAGTAGCGCAGAACCTCAAGCGCATCAACAGCGAGTACGGCAGGAATTCCATCGCAACTTATCTTGGCAATCCCACGGTTCATAGTTATGGCGCTTTGCTATTCGCACCAGGATTTATCCGGAGCCTGCATACACGGAACAGGTTTTCCGCCACCTCGGTTGACCAACTGGCGCATCATCTCGCCGCTTACTTAATGTTTGGTCACCAACTACTTCTTCCCGTCCCGGATCTAGACCGCACAAAGTTTTTTCTAATCCTCGGAGCGAATCCGGCAGCCTCAAATGGCAGCATGATGACTGCTCCCGGGATGGGTCGAAGGTTGCAGGAAATTCAGCAGCGCGGCGGCAAAGTAATCCTCATCGATCCGCGTTTCAACGAGACTGCTCGGCTGGCCGACCGGCATTTGTTCGTAAAGCCCGGCACCGATGTGTTATTGCTGCTCGCACTTTTACACGTTGTTTTTGCAGAAGGTCTAACCCGGCTCGGCCCACTCGCCGCGTTTACTAAGGGCGTGGAAACGATCGGTAATCTGGTCGCCGAGTTTCCGCCGGAGCGGGTCGCATCAATTACCGGAATTGACTCTGATCAAATACGCCAACTGGCGAGAGAGTTTGCGGCCGCCGAATCCGCAGTTTGCTACGGAAGGATCGGGGTCAGCACACAAGAGTTCGGCGGCGTGTGTCAGTGGTTGATTAATGTTCTGAATACGGTGACCGGTAATCTGGATAGCTCCGGCGGTGCGATGTTCCCGCTTCCGGCCTTTGATCCTGTGACGGCGCCAGAGTCAGTTGCGCCGCGAGGTAGTTTCGCCCGCTGGCACACACGAGTTCGCAAGCTGCCTGAATTTGCCGGAGAGTTCCCGGTCGCCACGCTTGCTGAAGAGATTTTGACTGAAGGTCCGGGGCAGATTAAGGCTTTGGTAACACATGCCGGGAACCCCGTGCTATCGACGCCGAACGGCCGTCGATTGGATCGGGCGCTCGCTGGGCTTGAGTTCATGGCGGCAATCGATTTCTATATCAATGAAACGACCCGGCACGCGCACATTATCTTACCTCCAACCTCTTCACTCGAGCGCGGCCACTATGATCTGGCCTTTCATCTACTGGCAGTTCGCAACACGGCTAAATTTTCACCTCCTTTATTTGAACCAGACGCAGAGACGCGACATGACTGGGAGATCTTAGTGGAGTTGCAAACACGCATGGAGCACGATGGTGTGTTCGGCAATCTCGTTGGTCGCGTGGGGCGTAAGTTCGTCAGACGGTTCTTTGGTCCGGAAAGAATTCTTGATCTGGGTTTACGTTTTGGACCTTATGGCGCGAAGTTGAATCCGTTTTCTAAAGGGCGGATTGAGCCTTCCTCTCCGTCCTCTGCGAAATCCTCTGTGTCCTCTGTGGTTAAAGGTCTGACTTTACGAAAACTTAAACAAGCTCCTCACGGAATAGATCTCGGTCCGCTGAGTCCTTGCCTGCCTGCTCGTCTGCGCACATCTGACAAGCACATTGAGTTAGCGCCCGAAGTACTGGTTAAAGATATCGAGCGGGTGAAGACAAAATTGCTCGGTGACGCGTCGCCCCACTCCAACGGCAATCTTCTCTTGATTGGACGACGACAGCTTCGCAGTAACAACTCCTGGATGCATAACACTGAAAGGTTAGTTAAGGGCAAGCCACGATGCACGATCCTCATGCACCCCTTAGATGCGGAGAAGCGCGATCTGAAACCAGGTCAGAACGTCTCGGTGCAATCAAGAGTAGGAAGCGTAGTGGTGCCAATCGAGATATCTGAGGAGATGATGCCCGGGGTAGTAAGCATGCCGCATGGTTGGGGGCATGACCGTTTGGGAATTCAATTAGAGGTGGCCCAACAACACGCCGGCCAAAGCATCAACGACGTAACAGACGATCTAACCATCGACGCTCTTTGTGGGACCGCGGCCTTCAATGGGACATGGGTAGCAGTTGAGTCCGCGTAGCGGACAATAAAGTTACAGAACCGCGACCGTCTTTCCGCTTATTCGCCCCAAATAGTGATCTCGTTTCCGTCGAGATCCTTAAGAGTGAAAAAGTGCCCAGTCGCGTCGTTCTCTTCGCGGATCGGCACCAACCCTCGGCTCCTGAGATCGGAGGTGTATGACTTGAAATCCGAAACTCGGAACGTTATCGACATGTTTGGAGCTCCTACTTTAGCTCCCGCGCGAATGGGATGAATTCCGAGGTTGAAATCGCCTGATTTCGTACTGAACGAGCCGTAATAGAACCCGTGATATTCGGAACTGGCATCGAGCCCAAGTTTTTCGGTATACCAACCGGCTAATGCTTTCGGATTAGCAGAATTGATCGTGATTGCTCCAACATATTGAAGCCTGGGGTCGGATTTTCTTGTTTGGGCCCAGGTAACTGTCGCGACCACGAAAAGCAGCGTGCCGATGATCCATTTCGACATGAATAAACCTCCTCAAAAACTTTCCAAGTTTGACTCTCTGTTTTCGAGCGCGCTACAGCTCGTGATCAAACACGATATATAAGTGACCGCTTAACTGTCTAGTCGGACAAATGCCTGGTAGTGTCTTAATTTGCGGCGGACGTTATGGAGTCAGTACCGGGAGCGGTAGCGAC
>PMSM01000002.1 GCA_003168335.1 Blastocatellia bacterium
GGGAGGCAAACTCGATCTTCTTTTGATGGGCCCGCTCGGCGAGTATTTCGATCGTGTCCTCGACGGCGTTGTTCAGCAGGAAGTCAAGCGTCTCGAATTGAAGTTTGCCGGCCTCCATCTTCGAGAAGTCCAGAATGTCGTTGATGATCGTCAAGAGCGCTTCGCCACTGGCGCGAATCGTCTCGGCACAGTCGAGTTGCTCTTCATCGAGGTCCGTGTCCAGTAAGAGCCCGGTCATGCCGATCACGCCGTTCATCGGTGTCCGAATCTCGTGACTCATGTTGGCCAGGAATTCTGATTTAAGCCGCACTGATTCCAACGCCACGTCGCGTGCCAGTTTTAGTTCGGTTTCGACCTGTTTCCTTTCGGTGATATCGCGGCCAATGCCCTGAATGCCGACTGGCTTGCCGTTTTCGTAGATCGCTCGCGAACTGACCTCTACCAGCAATGGCTCGCCGCCCTTCTTGAGCATCTCTAATTCGTAGACAGTTTCGTCACAGCTGGTGAGCTTGCGCGCGGACATCTCTTGCACCAGTTTGAATGTGTCCGGTGAGACGACCTGAGAGAAGTTGAGATGGAGAGCTTCTTCACGGGTATAGCCCGTCATTCGTTCGCCGCTCCTGTTCAGTGAAGTGAAATTGCCGTTAAGATCGGCCGTGTAAATTACGTCACTGGCATTTTCGAAGAGGTCGCGAAAACGCTGTTCGCTCTGTATCAAATCATCTTCGATTTGCTTCTGCTCAGTGATGTCCTGATCGGTGCCCGTGATTTTCACCACTTGACCAAGTTCGTCACATAGAATCCTGCCATTGGCGCGGAGGACCCGCACGGCGCCGTCAGGGCGAATGATGCGGTAGTCATAGCTGGCGATCTTCTTTGATCGCTGCGACCTTTCATTAATTGTTTTTATGATGTGCCGGTCGTCTGGATGCACCAGCGCCATAAATTCTTCAAAAGATGGTCCGAACTCGCGCTGGTCGAGACCAAAGATTTGCCATTCCTCGTGCGACCACTTCACTTCTCCCGAAGCGGCATCATGTTCCCAACTGCCAAGATGAGCGATTCGCTGTGCTTCAGACATCAACTTTTCATTCGTCTTAAGTGCAGCCTCGATTCGCTTGCGCTCGCCGATGTCCGAGAACACACCGTCGGCATACAACACACCGCCTTTCTCGTAGGGCTCTCTGGCCCTGTCGTGCAGCCAAATCCAGGCACCGTCTTTCCGCTGAATTCGAAATTCGACATCGTAGGGTTTTCTTTCCGTGAACAGCGAACGATAGCCTTCTAAGACCTGCGCCACGTCATCGGGGTGAATTCTTCCGATCCAGCTTTGTCTATCATCGCTGAGAAGTTCAGCCGGGGTGAACCCATAAACCGATTCAACGTTAGCGCTGATAAAGACTGTGTTGCCTTTTTCGTCTGTCGTCCATGTGACATCCGGAATATTCTCTAACAGGGAGCGATATTTTTCTTCACTCTGACGAACCGTCTTCTCCAGTTGCTTGCGCTCGCCGATGTCTTGCATGGTTGCGCGAATCCCAATGATCTGCCCACTCGGGTCGTTGAGCATCTGGTCGTCAAGCTGAACGTCCAGCAGCGTTCCGTCCTTCCGCCGAAAGGAGCGCTCGATACTGCCAAGTGCTTTTGTCCCCGAAAGCTTTTCCGCGAAGGTCTGGTGCGCATTCTCGGCCTCTTCAATGAAATCCCAAACGTGGTGTCCAATCATCTCTGCTTCGGAATAGCCGAGCATCAATAGTTCCGTCGTGTTGACACAGGTGATCCGTCCCTCAATATCCAATTCGTGGTAACCAACTGGAGCATCGTAGAAGAGGTCGCGAAAGCGTTGTTCACTTTCGATCAAAGCCTGCTCAGCTCGCTTGCGCTCAGTAATGTCCTGGGTCGTTCCCCAAATCCTGGTGACGCGACCCGTCGCATCGGCAATCGCCTTGCAATTCACTTGGAGCGTCCTTACAGCGCCATCCGGCCGGGTTACGCGGTAATCGAACTCCGGGAACTCACCACCGCCCAAAACCTGTTTAATGGACCTCATCACCAACTTTCGGTCGTCCGGATGGATATAGCCAAAATAATCCTTGAAGGTCACTTCAAGCTGTTGTGGCGGCAGGCCGAAAATCCGGTAAAGCTCCTCTGACCAGTGCAACTCTTTGTTGACGTTGTCCCACTCCCAACTTCCGACATGAGCAATCTGCTGCGCGGCAGTGAGTTGCATCTCATTCGTTTTGAGTTCTATTTCGATCTGCTTGCGCTCGATCGCCAGGCCAAGCTGGTCTGCGACTGAGGCGAGCAGCTCAAGGTCTTGCTGACTATAGGCGTCTTTGTCTTCATAGTGCTGGACGACAAGCACCCCAATAATGTCGGTAGATGTTCGCAGCGGTACGCCTAACCAGGCAGCTGGAAGCGTTCCTACCAATTCGATTTCGCCTTTTAACACCAGCTCCTGGATAAGCTCAGGAGTCAGAAGCATCGAACGCCCGCTGCGCAAGACAAAAGCGGTAAGCCCCTTGCCAAGTCTCTGAGATGAGGCAACCGTATCAAATTCGTCTTTACAGAAAGGGATGTGGACCAGGTCTGATGTCTTATTGTAAAGCGCAACAAAGCAATTTTCTGCGGAAAGAAGTTTGCTGATTGACTGGTGGGCGAGCGTAAATAATTCATCCAGATTAGAGGTCGTGATGACGCCCTGGACTATTTCAGTTATAGCTTGTCGTTCCGCTTCAGCCCGCCTGCGTTCGGTGATGTCATTGGCGAGAATAAGTTCAGCTCGCCGATCATCAAACACCAACAAATGAGAAGTGATTTCTACCTCAATGATAGTGCCGTCTTTTTTGAGGTGTCTCCACCTGCCCGCCACATCAACTCCCCTGGACCCCCTGGCGATGGAATCGTAAAGAGCGGGTAGGTCTTCAGCCGGACGAATGTCTTTAATCGTCATGGCGAGGAAGTCTTCCTGTGAATAGCCGTAGTGCTGCACGGCTGACTCGTTAACCGCGAGGAAGGCGAGCGTTTCCAGATCGTAAACCCACATTGGTTGCGGGTTGCTTTCAAAAAGGAGGCGGTATCTCTCTTCACTCTCTCGCAGTGCCTCCTCTGCCCGCTTGCGCTCGGTGATGTCGCGGGCCATGCCTTGCACACCGGTGGGCCGGGTACCTTCATAGGTCAGACGAGAGTTGATCTCGAGCACGACTCGATGACCGTCTTTGTGGATCATCTCAAGTTCATAAACGGACGGTGCCATCTCGGTGCCCTTGAGGGCCACCATGTTCCTGGCCATGGTCAGATACTCAGGCGCGATTACCTGAGAGACGTTCATTTTGAGGGACTCATCGTGTGTGTAGCCGGCGATCTTTTCGCAGGCCTTATTAACTGAAGTGTAGTTACCCTCGAGGTCGTGGGTGTAGATAATGTCATTGGCGTTTTCAAACAGGTCCCGGTATTTCTCTTCGCTTTCACGCAGGGAAGCTTCCGCCCGCTTGCGCTCACTGATATCGCTGCCAATTCCCAGATAGCCCGTGAGTTGACCGCCTTGATCATGCAGGGCCGTGACTGAAACCATGACGGGGAGGCGACTGCCGTCCTTGCGAATGTATGTCCATTCATCTTCGGCCTGTTTACCAATCCGGGCCTTCTCTACGAAGACCTCAATGCCAGGTTCGATTCTTCTTCCCAGCTCTTCGCTCATCAACGCCGCTCGTTGTTCCAATTCCAGGGGGTCGTGAAAAAGAGCCGGACTGAGTTTGCCGATTACTTCCTCAGCGCTGTATCCAAGCATCCGCTCGGCAGCTTTGTTGAAGGTGCGAATCGTACCGTCCAAATCCGCGGAAATGATTGTGTAGTTGGCGCTGTCCAGAATGGTGCGCATCAGCGTGCTTAGATCGCCGAGGGCCTTGCTGGCTTGCTCAGCCCGCCGAGCATTTCGGCGCGCGTTCTGCGCCAAACGAACTGACCCTGAAAGCATGAGCGCCGAAAGCAAACCGACTATCAAGGTGGCGATCGGAACGTTCGAGCCAAATTGCGATACCGTTGTAGCCTTTGGCCAAACCCATATCTGCCAGGTAGTGCCCGGAAACTCTACCTCGGTCTTTTGTTTCGTTTGTTGGCTGCGCTGGCCCCCAATATCGCCGCCATAAATCTGCGTCTTACCATCGAGCACTGCGACCGCATAGTCATGCCCCAGGTTTACTTCAGCCGCAGCTTCATCAACGAATTCCTGCACAGTCTGCGCGCCGATGATGAAACCGCTCACCCGTCCGCTCTCAAAGACAGGTACATAGAGGTAGAAAGCCCTGCCTTTCTGTCCGAGATCAATCGCGGGTGTGACCCTCGCTATGTCCTGGTCACTAAAGGACACCGGAAGCGAGTTTTCAAGGTCAAAGACGGTATCTAAGTCGACCCGGAATTGATCCCCGGGGAGTTGCGCAGTCCAGCGTTCTTTGCGGGAGGAGTCTGACCAGCAGAGAGCGACCAAACCGGGAAAATCCTTGAGGTTGAGCCTGGCACTCGCTTCCCAGCTTTCCTCACTCGGTTTTCCATTCTGCTCCCAACGTTCGGCCATGCGGTGCAATGCCTGCACCCGAATTTGAATATGTCCGGCTATCTCGCTGCGCAGGTTTGCAGCCTCTGTCTTAACGAGAAGTTCGCTCTGGGCCCGCTGCTGTACTATCAACGCCTGCCACATACAGAGGGTAATGGTGACGACAACCAGTCCGACCAGAATCGGCAGCCAGTACGAGTCTTTGCTTCGTTGTCTGGGGCCTTGATCGCGCCAGGCGAGTGTCAAAAGGCTTGCTCCAATTAAGGCAGTTCCGAGCGCCGTGTGAATTGCCATGCGTGCGAGGTCGCCCCACACGTACACGCTCGCAACTCCGGTGAAATAGCCGGCGAAAGCCACGATTCCCTGAACTGTGCAGGCCGCTCCCAGGACGCCAACTATCCGAGGGCGGAAGCGAAATCTTCTCGATGCGCCGAGCAAGCTTATCCCCAAGCCTGCCGCGAAAAAGAATGCGGCGGTAGTGACCGCCATGCGTCCTGGGTACGCGTTGGCGACATTTATGTAGGACTTCATCAACACTTGATCGATACCCACGTCAACGCCGAATCGATATTCAACGAGCGTTAACAGGCCCATGCTGGAAGCTAAGACGCCGCCAAGAGTGGCCCAACGCGGCCGACCAAGAGAGAGCGCGATGATTGCTGTGCCGCAGAGAATAAAGCCGAGAGCCGAGTTGTAGACCATCGCTACAAAGTTCGGCCGTACGTGAATGAGTACCTCGTTGTGTGTATGCCAACCAACGACAACCAGCAGTCCCAGCGCAGTGGCGAGTGATCCGGCTGTGACTGCGAACAGTTTGAGCAACCGAGATGTCGTGTATGTGTTCATCGCTGATTCAAACTGGCGCCGGGAAGGAACTTCTGTGCCAGGATTTCTTCCGGGAAGAATTTGGTGGAGTAACCGACAACGAGAGTCGGGCAATTTGCCGCGGCATATCAGACCAATGCACAGCAGAAGTGCTGCATACTGCACCACCTTGCCGCGTGAGGGGCAAGGTCTAACACCATCCGCACCTTCTATGCCAAACATCCGATTGAAGAACGCGGTCGACATCGCCCCAACCTCACGAGTGTCGAACTGCCCCATCAAACGTGCGCCAACCCATCGGATCGCAATCTCTGGTCAGATTTCAGATGAGAAGGGTTGCGCCAGCCGAACGGGCGGATTAGAATCGCCCGCAAGACAAGAGGTCCCCCGGTGTTCATGCGTAGTTCGGACACCTCCGCCCCGACTTGCTGTGTTCCCTGGCGCCACCGCCGAACCTCTCGCCTTTTGCTAAGCGATTTTTTGCGGATCTGCTAAGAGGTGCTGGCTTCTCTCGCTCCGCTTTTCCTGGGGCGGCGGCCACCAATTAGCCGTTTCTTTCAATTGGTATTTCTACGCACAGGGCGAGTTATGAAAGACAGCAACAATGAAAACGGAGCACGTGTCCCTGACGTCCCGTCGCCGGCGGAAAACGACGACCCGAACGGGCGCTTGAGCATTGAAGAAAGAGACCAGTTGCTTTGTCGCGAACAGGAGGCCCGGCTTGAAGCTGAAGTGATGCGGGACGCCAACCTGGCGCTAACGCAGGACCTCAGCCTGGAAAGAATACTTGAAACGCTGCTCAACTACCTGCGAAAGCTTGTTCCTTTTGACTCTGCCAACGTGATGTTGGTGGCAGGCGATTCATGCTTCGTCACCAGCGCAATCAAGGGCTATGAAGATTTCCTCGATGATATAAGCCTGGCGAAAGGGAACAGCTATAGCCTGAAGACGAACGCTCTGCTTAGGCAGATATGTGAGACGAAACAGAGCCTGCTCATTTCAGACACAAAGGACGAGCCTTGCTGGCAGTCTGCCCCTGGGAGTGCGCACGTCCGCAATTGGATCGGCGTCCCGCTGTTTGCGCACGACGAGATAATGGGACTCTATTCGCTGGACAAGGCCCAGCCCGGTTTCTTCACCGCTGCACACGTGAGAAAAGCTGAGTCGCTCGCGGCGCAGGCAGCTACGGCGATCCGAAATGCGCAGTTGTTCGGGCGGGTCGAAAGATACGCTGCCGAGTTGGAGCAACTAGTGGCTGAGCGCAAGCGGACCGAGGGTGAATTAAGAAAACAAAAGGAAATCCTGCAGACGATATTTGACCACATTCCCATAATGATAAGTTTCGTCGATTCTGAGCTTCGCTTCCGATTGGTCAATCGCGAATGGGAACGAGAATTGGGCTGGTCTCTCCATGAACTAAAGAACCCCGATGTGGATATCTGGTCAGAGTTCTATCCCGATCCGGAAGATCGCGAAAAGATGAAAGAGTTTATTCGGGAACCGAGAGGTGAGTGGGCTGACTTTAAGATTAGAACAAGGGATGGGCGGACGATAGATACGACTTGGGCCAGGATCCAGTTGTCCGACGGTTCGAGTATCGGCATTGGGAAAGACATTACCGAGCACAAGCGCGCTGAAGAAGCCCGACGTGAAGCGGAACAGAAGTACCGCGACATTTTTGAAAACGCGGACGAGGGTATCTTTCAATCAACGCCAGAAGGCCGTTACGTTGTGGCCAATCCTGCCCTGGCTCGCATGTGTGGCTTTGCGTCCCCGGAAGAACTGATCAGTAGTCTCAAGGATATTTCGCGAGAGGTATATGTTGACCCGGCCCGGCGCGAAGAATTCAAGAGCTTGCTTGAGGAACACGGAATTGTGCGCGGCTTTGAACACCAGGCCTTTCGCAAAGATGGCAGCAAGATCTGGATCTCAGTGAATGCCCGTGCCGTGCGTGACGAGGGCGGCGCAATTCGTTACTACGAGGGAACTGCTCAGGACATAAACGAACGCAAGCGAGCGGAAGCCCGGAGCGCGGCGTTTGCCACGTTGGCGCGGAAACTCAGTGGCGCCAGAGCGCCGCTCGAGGCAGCGCAAATCATTGTCGATACTGCCGACGAGTTGTTTGGTTGGGATTCGTGCACTTTCGATCTGTATGATCCTGACAAAGACCTCATTCACGCCATTTTGATCATCGACGCAATCGACGGCTTGCGCACAGATGTGCCGCCTGCTCTGGGGAGGAGACCCCCGACGGCGAAAGGTCGCTATGTTATCGAACGGGGAGCCAGATTAACCCTGCGAGAAGCGCCCTACAAATTTGACGATGACTCGCTTCGCTTCGGTGACCGGAACCGGCCATCAGCGTCAATCATGAGCGCTCCAATACGGCATGCTGCTGAGGTGATAGGAATTTTCTCCATCCAGAGTTACGAGCCTCAATTTTACGACCATGATGCGTTGAGCGATCTTGAGGCGCTTGCCGACCATTGCGGCGCAGCCTTGAATCGCATTCGGGCCGAACAATCACTCTATGAAAGCGAAGAGCGGTTTCGGCAATTATCCGAAGCCCCGTTTGAAGCGATTATCCTTCACGACCAGGGCACGATTTTGGAAGTGAATCAATCCTTCTGTCGGATGTACGGCTATGAGCGCGCTGAAGTGATCGGCAAGTCTGTCCTTGACCTGACGCCGCCCGAGTTCCGTGAACTGCTTCTGCAAAAGGTGCGGTCAGGAGGTGCAGGTTCTTATGATGGTCTCGCGTTACGTAAGGATGGCACGATCTTCAGGGCGGAATTGGCGGGGAAACCGATTTATTATCAGGGTCGCACTGTCCGCGTCGCGGCAATCCGTGACATCACCGAACAAAAACGGAACGAGCGGCGGCAGGCTGCGCAGTACGCCATCACGCGGGTGCTGGCTGAGTCGGCCACGCTCGCCGAAGCCACACCACAACTACTAAAGGTCATCTGCGAGAGTCTGCGGTGGAACATGGGTGAATTCTGGCGCGTATCCGACAGCACAGGCCTCCTTCGCTGTGTCGAAACATGGCATGTGCCTGGGCTTGATGCAACCTCATTCATTGAAGCTTCTCGCCAAACTGAGTTAGGCCCAGGCGCTGGCTTGCCCGGTCGCGTCTGGCAAAGTGGCCAGCCTGCGTGGATACCCGATGTAACCACGGATCCGACCTTTAGGCGCGCGGCGATAGCCGCAAAAGTTGGGCTACATGCCGCATTGGCTTTCCCGATTTTGCTGGGCAGTCAAACCCTGGGCGCCATGCTGTTCCTCAGCCGCAGGGTCCGTGACGTTGATGAAGACTTGCTCGAGACAATGTCGGCCATCGGTAGCCAGATCGGTCAGTTCACTGAACGCAAGCGGGCGGAGGGGTTGCTGCGCGAAAGCGAAGAGCGCTATCGCGACCTGGTTGAAAATAGCCGGGAGTTCATTTGTACGCACGACCTGGATGGATTGATCCTATCGGCAAACCGGGCGGCTTCGGAGGTGTTGGGCTACGATCTGAAAGATTATTGCGGAGAGAAAAACTACCGCGACCTCTTGGTTCCTGAAGTCCGCGATCAATTTGACGATTATCTGGCCCGCCTCCGCCGAGATGGCGTCGCCAGCGGCCTCAACCTGGTGCAAACCAGTTCCGGTGAACGCCGCATATTGGAATATCACAACACCCTGCGCACCGAAGGGGTCGCCACCCCTGTCGTGCGAGGTATGGCGCGCGACGTCACGGAACAGAGGCGCGCCGAGAAAACCATGTCGGATCTCCGTCGTGAACTTGAACTGACGATGAGTTCGATGGAGGAAGGCGTCCACCGCGTGGACATGCAAGGGAACATTGCCTTTGAAAATCCAGCCGCAGCCCGCATGCTGGGCTGGGAAGTTGCCGAGTTGTTGGGTAGGCCCGCGCACCTGACGATGCACCACACGAGGCCGGATGGAACGACTTATCCGAAGGAGGAGTGTCCTATCTATGCCACGTCGTGCGATGGCATTTCCCGCCATGCGGCTGACGAAGTGTTTTGGCGGCAGGATGGGACGAGCTTCCCGGTGGAATACAAGACCGCTCCGATGCGGAATGATCGAAATGAGATTGTCGCCATAGTAGTTACTTTCAGCGATATTACGGAACGCAAACGCGCGGAGGAGTCGCTGCAACTGTTTCGCACCCTGATTGATCAGTCCGGCGACGCCATCGAGGTAATCGATCAGACTACGTTTCGCTTCATCGACTGCAACGAAAGTGCCTATCGGTCTCTTGGCTACAGTCGTGAAGAGTTTCTTTCTCTTACCATATTCGACATCGATTCTTCGATCGACCGTTCGATAATCGCGCGGCTTGACGAGGAGATGGAAGAACCAGGCTTCGAGACTCTAGAAAGTCTTCATCTGCGCAAGGATGGGACGACCTTCCCCGTCGAGATTAACGTAAAGCTAGTAAGACTTGAGAGGGACTATCGTCTTGCGGTGGTGCGGGACATTACCGGCCGCAAACGCGCGGAAGCAGCCCTGAGAGAGCGTGAAGCCAAGCTCAGCGCCATCTACAGTGCGGCGCCGGTCGGCATCGGCGTGGACGTGAACCGTGTCATCCAAGAGGTCAACGACACGATGTGCAGCATCACCGGATACTCGCGCGAGGAACTTATTGGACAGAACTCGCGCTTCCTCTTCCTGACCCAGGAAGACTATGAGAGTGTTGGGCGCGAGAAGAACCGCATGACCGCGGAACGCCTTCCCAAATCCATATTGGCCCGCTTGAAGCGGAAGGACGGCCGCATCATTGACGTCCTCTTGAATGCGGTGCCGCTCGACGCCGCGGATCTCTCTCAAGGGGTCACCTTCACCGTGCTCGACATTACCGAACGCAAAGGCGTTGAAGAAGCTCTCCGCGAAAGTGAAGAGCGCTATCGCGAGTTGTTCGAAAATGCCAAGGACGCGATCTATGTTCACGATCTAAGTGGGCGATATACGTCGGTAAATCGTGCCGCCGAAAAGTTATCTGGTTTCACCAGGGAAGAGATCCTGGGAAAGCACTTCTCGAATTTTGTGTGGCCACGCGATTTGAAGCAGGTGCGCGTAAACCTTTGTCGGAAGTTGGATGAAGAGAACGAAACAATCTATGACGTTGATTTGGTGACCCGCACCGGGCAGCGCGTGCCCGTCGAAGTCAGCAGCCGTTTGGTCTATGAAAACGGTGTGGCCGTCGGCGTCCAGGGCGTGGCCCGCGACATCACCGATCGCAAGCGGGCGCAGGATGCGTTGCGTATTTACTCGCAGCGGCTGATTCAAGCCCAGGAAGCTGAAAGAGAAAAGATTGCCCGTGAGTTGCACGACCAGATTGGCCAGATCCTGACTGCCGTGAGAATTAACCTCCAGTCAATTCAGCGTTCCTACGGGACCGATGAAAACATTTCTCGTTTTGACGAAAGCATCGGCATTGTCGATGAAGCGCTCGGCCGGGTGCGCGAGCTTTCGATCGAGTTGCGTCCATCCCTGCTCGACGATCTGGGCCTGACCGCGGCCCTCCGCTGGTATGTGGATCGTTTTGCTCAGCGAACCGGAATCATCGCGGAGATGCTGAACGGCTTTGAGGAAGGTGGTGGCCGCCTGCCAGGTGAACTTGAGACCGTGTGTTTCAGAATTGCTCAGGAGGCGTTAACCAACGTGGCCCGGCACGCCCAAGCGGGCAGCGTGTCAGTGCAGCTTGAGCGTTCGCGGGACAGAATGCTGCTCACTATCATCGACGACGGAGTCGGCTTTGACGTCGACAAACTGAAAAAGAGCGCGTCGGCTGCTACCGCGCTCGGATTGCGCGGCATGGAAGAGCGTGCGCTCGCGGTTGGAGGGTACATCAAAATTGACTCTGGTTTGGAACGCGGGACGCAAATCCGCGCGACTTTCCCGCTCAAGCGAAAGTAGAAAACAGAGTGGATACAGTCCGAATATTGCTGGCTGACGATCACAAGCTGGTTCGCGCCGGCATTCGATCACTTCTGGAAAGACTGCCTGGCATCGAAGTAGTTGCCGAAGCCAGTGACGGACGTGAAGCCCTGCGCCTGATCGGGGAACATCGTCCGCAGATCGTGTTGATGGATATTGCCATGCCCGAGCTGAACGGACTGGAAGCCACCCGCCGCGCAGCCAAGGCTTTTCCGGATGTGTCCGTGATCATTCTGTCGATTTACTCTGATGAGGAGCACGTCTATCAATCACTGCTGGCCGGGGCGTCAGGCTATCTGCTGAAAGGCGCGGCCATCGAAGAGCTCGAGTTGGCAATTCGAGCGGTTGCTCAGCACGAGACATATCTGAGTCCGCCGATCTCGAGGCCTGTGATCATGGAATATGTCCGACGCACCGGCGGGGATTCGCGCTCAGCCAAAAAACTTTCGCCACGCCAAACCGAAGTCCTACAGTTGATCGCGGAAGGTAAATCGATGAAGCAAATCGCCCTCGGACTAAGTATCAGCGTCAAGACCGTCGAGTCGCACCGCGCCGCTTTGATGAACCGCATCGGCATCCAGGACATCGCCGGTCTGGTTCGCTATGCCGTCAAGATTGGTCTCATTGATCTTACCTAACGTCACAGAATAGTTACCTCGCTCCTCGTTTTCCGTTAAGTCATAACCGCGAAAGGATGTCAGGGTTTCCCTGATTGTGTATTAAGGTAAAGTCGGATAGTGTTGCGTTTTCGAGCGCTGTCAGAGGTCTGGGATCAGGTTTGGGCGTTCCACTCTGAGGCGGGAGTAGAAGTTAACCGGATGACGCCATTTTTTTAGACGCACTGTTGCGAACTCACGTGAACCTCCAATCTCCTCTGGTTGTTCCACTCACGATCCCTACGGGATTGTCAGGATTGGATTGAACCCGACTCGAGTTTTGCTGGCCGACGATCACGCCCTCGTGCGCGCGGGTATTCGCGCGCTATTAAGTACGATAGAGGGAGTCGAGGTAATTGCGGAAGCGGGCAATGGTCTCGAAGCCCTACAATTGATCAGGGAACTGCAACCCGACATCGTGCTGCTGGATATTACTCTGCCGGACCTAAGCGGCCTTGAAGTGCTGAAGGAGAGTAAGAAGGATTTTCCTGATCTGCGCGTGATTATCCTGACGGTACATGAGGCGGGCGAATATGCGATGGAGGCGCTGCGCTCCGGAGCCGCTGGGTACCTTCCCAAGAGCGCCGCGGCCAATGAACTTCAGGTGGCGATTAAAATCGTAAGCCGTGGCGAAACCTACGTCTCAGGCGAAGTCTCAAGGAAGACATTGCTGGAATTCAGCAAAGGCGCAACGGAACCTACGCATTTTCTTGCCAGGCTCACTCCCCGGCAGCGCGAGATCTTAACCCTCATCGCCGAAGGGCACAGCACCAAAGACATAGCGCGCCGCTTGAA
Source organism: Blastocatellia bacterium (assembly GCA_003168335.1). Classification (GTDB taxonomy): domain Bacteria; phylum Acidobacteriota; class Blastocatellia; order Pyrinomonadales; family Pyrinomonadaceae; genus UBA11740. The sequence continues at coordinate 12,775 of PMSM01000002.1, forward strand.
CATCAGTGTCAAGACCGTCGAGTCTCATCGGGCCCAGTTGATGGAGCGGCTGGATATTCACGACGTCGCTGGCCTGGTTCGTTATGCGATCAAAAAGGGTCTGGTAAAGGTTGACTAAGTCGCCCAATGGCGCCGTGGGTGAATTTCGCGACGAACATTTTAAAGCCGGGGTCGAGGCTCTGCCCGAGCAAATGACCTGCGAGCGTCAAGCATCTTTGCCTGACTTTCTCTTTAACCTCTCCCGCCGACCTAACTTCGAAAGTTTTTTCTGCTAACTCGGTAGCGGTTTGCACATCGCCTTGCTTGTTTCTCAAGTGTCAAAGCATGCGCTGGCTACCCGTTACGGCGCTTACGCTCACTCAGGGATCTCCTGAGTAGCGTTAGGGTTTTGCCTAATTGTGCGAATTGTTGCAGGGGCATACCCTACGCTAGCGGAACTGGATCTCCTTAACCCGCGAGTGCGGCACGCGTCTTAAGAGTCGATCTTCCGAAACTCCGAGATGGAAGAGTAAAGGGCATGATGAAATTGCTGATTGGAAAAAGTCCATCACGTCATTAATGAATCGCCCCGAACGTTTCCGGCAACTCTGGTATGGAAGACTCAAACGGGCCCCGAAAGCCACGAGTACTGAACGAAGAGCGAATAGATGTGCGACCGCCGACAGGTCACCTCTTTCTTAAGCGCCTCGCTAAAAGCCAACAGAGCCAAATAGACGAGTTTGTCGGCAGTCCTAAGGACTGACTGCTTGTCTTATTAAGGGATCGCGGTAAGGCCGTGGGGACGGCTGGCCGCGTACGAAGAAGGACGCCGTTTCGGGGGCGAGCGCGGCGTCCTTTTTCTCTCTATCTGTAGTGATCGATAAGGAATTAGAGCAAGGCGATCCAGGTTGGGCCCTCCTGAAGTTTCCTCGTCCAGGTTGATAATCGATGCGTCAGAGTCCCTCGCCACAGAATGGGCAGGAAGCACTGCGGGCTTCCGAGCTTCGCTATCGGCGGCTCTTTGAGTCCGCGAAAGACGGCATTCTGATCCTCGATGCCGTCAGCGGGCAGATCGTTGACGTTAATCCTTTTCTCGCCGGCTTGCTGGGTTATTCCAAAGAAGACCTCATGGGCAGGGAGCTCTGGGAAATCGGTGTCTTCAAAGATGTGCTCGGTTCAAAAGCCGCCTTTGTCGAATTGCAAAAGCAAGGGTACATACGCTACGAAGACCTGCCACTCAAAACCCGAGGCGGCCTTGTCAAACAGGTTGAATTTGTGAGCAACAGCTATCTTGCGGGCGCGAGCCGCGTGATCCAGTGCAACATCCGTGACATCACGGAGCGCAAGCGGGCAGAGGCGGAATTGAAGGCGACGAATCAACGCCTGCAGCGAGCCCTCGCGGAGTTACATGATAAGCGAGACGAACTCACCGGCATGACCCAGCAATTCTGGCAGGCGTCAAAGTTGGCCACGATGGGCGAGTTGGCTGCGAGCATCGCGCATGAGCTTAACAATCCGCTCGCGACTGTGGGCCTGCACGCGGAACACTTATTGACGCAATTGCCCGACGACTCGGACAAGCGAAAGCCTTTGGAAATTATTTCGCAGGAAGTAGATCGGATGGCCGGCCTGGTCGATAACCTGCTTCAGTTTAGTCGTCGCGGCCATCGCCAGGTATCAACCGTTGATGCGGGCGAGGAGATTGCCACCTCCGTCGAGTTTGTTCACTACTATTTACAGAGTCACAAAATCGAAGTGGACCGCGAGTTTGCTGCTGGCTTGCCAAGCATTCAGGCCGACCGTCAGCAGTTGCGCCAACTATTTCTTAATTTGCTGACAAACGCGACCGATGCGATGCCGCAGGGTGGAAAGCTGATAGTGCGTGCGGCTCCCAGCGTTTTACATGACGCGGAGGCTGTGGCGATCGAGTTTGCTGACACCGGCGAGGGCATTACACCAGAGAACCTCGAAAAACTCTGGGAGCCGTTCTTCACTACCAAGCCGGAAGGCAAAGGTACCGGCTTGGGCCTGGCCATCTGTCGCCGCATTGTCGAAGAACACGGCGGGAAAATCGATATTCAGAGTCAGGCGGGACGCGGAACGACGATTCGCATTGTCCTTCCCGCAACCACCCAAGCATCGAGCTAATTTGCAATGGTCAATAGCAGCATAGGCAAAATCCTGGTCGTCGACGATAAAGTCGAGCTGAAGAATGTGCTCGTCGAAGCGTTGACTTCACAGGGTTATGAAACGGCCGGCTTTACCTCTGCCGAAGAGGCGCTCGCGGCTCTGCGCAGCGAGGCTTTCGACGTGCTGCTTACCGACCTGATGATGCCCGAGATGGATGGCATAACTCTGGTCAGAGAGAGCTTGCTGATCGATCCGCATCTCATCGCCATCATGATGACCGGCCAGGGCACAATCCAGACCGCAGTCGATGCCATGAAGGTCGGCGCCTTCGACTATGTCCTCAAGCCGTTTCGACTGCAAACGGTGCTGCCGGTGCTCACGCGGGCCATGAATGCGCGCCACCTCAGGCTCGACAATCTGCAACTGCGCGAGACGTTGGCCATCTATGAATTGGCCCAAACGATTGCTTTCACTCTCGATCCGCAAGCCCTCATCAGCAAGGTGGCCGACGCCGCGCTGCAACAGACCGACGCCGATGAAGTGTCAGTGCTTTTGCCCACTGCCGACGGCGACGAACTGTATGTAGCCGCGGTGCGCGGTGAGAATCGGCAGCGTTTGCTGGGAGAGCGAGTGCCGCTGGGAGAGAGCATTTCTGGTTGGGTGGCGCGCGAGCGCGAGCCGCTGATGCTGGAAGGCGAAATCAAGGACCCGCGCTTTCGCTCGTTATGGCCTCATCCGGAAATTCGCTCCTCTATTTCCATTCCTATGCAGGTCGCAAACAAGCTGGTCGGGACCATCAATATCAATGCTCTCGATCGGCCGCGGCCTTTCACGCTGGGGCAGATGAAAGCTGTGACAATCCTGGCCAGCACTGCGGCCGCGGCGCTGGAAAGCGCTTCGCTCTATCGGCAAGTGCAGCAAGCTGAGGAAAAATATCGCTCGATCTTTGAGAACGCAATCGGGGGAGTTTTCCAGTCCACACCCGAGGGCCGGCTCCTCACGGCCAATCCCGCGATGGCCCGCATTCTGGGATACGACTCGCCCGAGGAAGTCATCGAGAAGATCACCGATGTAACACATCAACTCTACGTTCACCCTGAGGACCTGGCCAGAGCCGCTCAGTCGCAACAGGAAGGCGGCGTCTTACAAGGCTTCGAGTTCGAGGCGTACCGCAAAGACCGCGAAAAGATCTGGCTTTCGTTGAACCGCCGCTCGGTTTGCGATGAAAGCGGCATTGAACTTTACCGCGAAGGCAGCGTCGAGGATATTACCGAGCGCAAGCGGGCTGAAGGGGCGCTACGTGAGAGCGAACATCGTTACCGCTCCCTGTTTGAGAATATGATCGAAGGGTATGCGTATTGCCGGATGCTATTTGATCACGACACGCCGAGCGACTTTACTTTCATCGCAGTCAACAGCAAGTTCGAGCACCTAAGTGGACTTAAAGATGTGGTTGGGAAGAAGGTCAGTGAACTTATTCCTGGTTTTCAAGAGACTTCCTCGGAGTTGATAGGGATCTATGGCCGGGTGGCTTTGACCGGCGAGCCGGAAAGGCTTGAGACGTATGTGGAGTCACTTGGAAATTGGTTTTCGATCGCCCTCTACAGCCCAGCCAAAGAATACTTCGTTATCATATTTGACAACATCTCCGAGCGCAAACAAGCAGAAGCCGCTTTGTGTGAGCGGCTCGATATGCAGGAACAGCTCGCTCAGATCGCCGCCACGTCGCCTGGCGTGCTTTATTCATTCCGGCTGCTGCCGGACGGCTCTCGATGCTTCCCTTATGCCAGTCCGGCGGTCGAGGATTTGTTCGGAGTCGCGGCGAGTGACCTGGCACGCAGTGCGTCCGAGGTCTTCGAAAGGATTCATCCCGAGGACATCGACTATGTGCAGGCGAGCATCGCCGAATCCGCGCGCACGTCTTTGCCATGGTCGAACGAATTTCGTTTTTCCCACCCGGAGAAGGGGCAGGTTTGGGTCATGGCTAGTTCGGTGCCGCAACGTGAGCCCAACGGCAGCATCCTTTGGCGCGGCTTCGCCCTGGACATCACTGAGCGAAAGCGGTCGGAGGCCGACCTCATGCGCCTGGCGGCGGCTGTCGAACAAACGGCCGATAGCGTTGTCATCACCGATCCGGAAGGCAATATCCAGTACGTAAACCCGGCCTTCGAGCGCATCACTGGCTACACCAGGGAAGATGTGCTGGGGCAGAATCCGCGAGTTTTGAAGAGTGGACAGACGGACCCGGCCATCTACAAAGAACTATGGGAAGCGATTACGCGAGGCGAGGTCTGGGTGGGTCAACTCACTAACCGCAAGAAGGATGGAACGCTTTTCGAAGAACGCGTGACCATCTCTCCGGTACATGACAAAAACGACCACATCGTGAACTATATCGCGGTCAAGCAGGACATTTCAGACTTTATCAAGCTCGAGGATCAACTTCGCCAGTCGCAGAAGATGGAGGCGATTGGTCAGTTGGCGGGCGGCGTGGCTCACGACTTCAACAATCTGCTGACGGCGATTAATGGTTACAGTGGTCTGGCGCTCCAAAAGATGGACGACAATCACCCGCTGAGGGGTTATCTCGAAGAGATAAAAAAGGCCGGTGACCGGGCGGCCAATCTCACTCGCCAGCTACTGGCTTTCGGCCGCAAGCAGATCCTGCAGCCACTCCCGATTAGTCTGAATGATGTAGTCACAGACATGAACAAAATGCTGCGGCGATTGATCGGTGAAGATATCGTACTCACCGCCAAACTCGATCCGGCGTTGAAGAAAATCAAGGCCGACCCCGGACAAATCGAACAGGTCCTGGTTAATCTGATCGTGAACGCCAGAGACTCGATGCCGCAGGGTGGGAAACTGACGATTGAAACCACAACTATCGATCTTGATCGAGAATACGCCGGCCGGCACGTAGGCGTCGTGCCCGGCAGATACGTGATGCTCGCCGTCAGCGATACCGGCACCGGCATGTCCGAGGACACGCGAGCTCGCATCTTCGATCCCTTCTTCACTACCAAAGAGAAAGGAAAAGGAACCGGGCTCGGGCTATCGACGGTCTACGGCATAGTCAAACAGAGCGGCGGCAACATCTGGGTTTATAGCGAGATTGGCCATGGAACCACCTTCAAGGTTTACCTGCCGGAGTTGGCCGCCGCGCCGCAAAAAACCGAAGCCGCGGCAGTTGAGTCACTTATGCCCGGCGGATCAGAAACCATTCTGCTGGTGGAAGACGAAGATGTGGTCCGCGGTTTGGCCCGCAAGATTCTGGAGCACGCGGGTTATCACGTTTTGGAGGCGAGCCGCGGCGAAGAAGCGGTGCGCTTGTTTCATCAACAAGCGCAGCCGATTGATTTGTTACTTACCGATGTGGTTATGCCTGAGACCAGCGGCAAAGAGGTCGCGGACCGTTTGACCGAACTCCTTCCCGGATTGAGGGTGCTGTTCATGTCCGGCTACACCGATGAAGCGATCGTTCATCATGGCGTGCTGGATTCGAATGTTGAATTCATCCAAAAACCATTCACGCCGGCAGCGCTGGTCAGGAAGGTGCGCGCGGTCCTGGATTCTGAGTTGGTAATCAGTGATTCCGTCTCTCTGCTCCCAAAGGGAGAGGGCGAAATTGAAGTTGAACATGAACATCATGACGCGTAAGAACTCTGAAAAACCGACGATCCTGATCATCGACGACGATGAACAGATTCGCAGCTTGCTCAAGGATGTACTGGGCGCGAACGCCGACTGCACAACTGTCGGCTCTGCTGAAGACGCTCTGGTACTCCTGAAGAGTGTGAACTTTAATCTCGTGATCAGCGACATAAACATGGGAGGGATTAGCGGTCTGGATCTGGTGCCGCTCGTTTTGGAACAAACCCCGGACACGGTCGTCGTGATGATCAGTGGACAAAGCACCATCGACTTCGCTATCGAAGCCATGCGCGCGGGCGCGTTTGATTACATCACCAAGCCTTTGGATCTTCGGCTGGTCCAGACGGCGGTTAACCGCGCTCTTTCTCATCATCATTTGTTAACGCAGAAGCGCCGTTATGAAAACCAACTCGAGGACCTGGTCAAAGAGCGCACTGCCGAAGTCGAACATCTCGCTTATCACGACGGGCTGACGGATCTTCCCAATCGAGTTCTGTTTGCGGATCGTTGTACCCAGGCGTTGGCCATTGCGCAGCGTAACCAGAATCTGGTCGCGGTGCTGCTGGTGTCGATTGATCGATTCAAAAAAGTTACCGAAAGCCTCGGGCACGCGGCCGGTGATGCGGTTTTGACTCAGGCCGCGACCCGTTTGCAAGGTTGCGTCACCAGTGGCGATACGGTCGCGCGTTTTGAAGGGGACGAGTTCGCGCTGCTATTAACGCATGTCACTGAAACCGGAGACCTGACTGAGGCCGCTCGCGCCATAGACGAGGTGTTCAAGGCGCCTTTCCACCTTGGCCGGCAAGAGGTGTACGTGACCACCAGCGTGGGGATCAGTCTGTTTCCCTTTAACGGTGAAGACAGCAGCACCATCTTGAGGAATGCCGTCGCCGCGCTGTATCGAGCGAAAAAGCAGGGTGGCAACAACTATCAATTCTATGCCGCGGATATGAATGCCATGGCCGTCAAGCGTCTGGCGCTCGAGACCAGCATGCGCCGGGCCATCGAGCACGACGAGTTCATTACCTACTACCAGCCGGTGGTGAATCTGGCTTCGGGTGCGGTCGTGGGGCTCGAGGCATTGGTTCGCTGGCAGCACCCGGAACTTGGTTTGCTCCCGCCGGGTAAATTCATTGGGCTGGCCGAAGACACCGGGTTGATCCTGGATATTGGCGACTTTGTAATGCGCGCTGCGTGCGCGCAAACCCGAGCGTGGCAGGATCGGGGGCTCGGCCGGCTGCGCATTGCGGTAAATCTTTCAGCGCGCCACTTTCAACAAAAGAATTTTCTCGATCGACTGTTGGAAATCCTCGGCGAGACCAGACTCGACCCCACCTGTCTCGATCTCGAGCTGACCGAAACTTCGATCATGGAAAACACAGAATCAGCTATGAAAGTTCTGACACAGCTTAGAAAGCTCGGCGTCAGGGTGGCGATTGATGACTTTGGCACGGGATATTCGTCGCTCAGCTATCTGAAACGTCTTCCCATCGACACGGTGAAACTTGATCGGTCGTTTGTAAAAGGCGCCAGCACCGATCCGGACGACGCCGCGCTGGTAATGGCGATCGTGACTTTAGCGCACAACCTGAAACTCAGAGTAATTGCCGAAGGCGTGGAAACAGAAGAGCAGGCCGTGTTCTTAAGGCTGCTTAGATGCGACGAAGCGCAGGGTTTCCTTTTCGGCAAGCCCATGCCGCCCGAAGTTTTCGAGTCTTCCATCACAGTCGATCCAAAACGGAAACTACACGTTCTTTCAAATTCATCGCGGCGGGACAGCAAAGGCTTCATGAGCGTGGTCAACGAATGAGTGGACAAGCTGCTCAGGCGTGGCTATTTGATATCTCCCTTCTCCCGCTGGGAGAAGGGCTGGGGAAGAGGGGCGGAGCTGGGGCGGGTCGATACTCAAGCCCTCTCCCCAACCCTCTCCCAAAGGGAGAGGGAGTCAGGACAAACTAAACCCGATGGACAGAACCTTACACGCGTTAGTGATTGACGATGAGCAGCCGGTGCGAGACTTTGTTTGCACCGTGTTGGAGAATGACGGCTGGAAAGTAAGTCGCGCGGCCTCGGCCGAAGACGCCTTTGAAATCCTGGGGCAGGAGAAGTGGCCCATAGTCTTTTGCGACGTAATGCTGGGCGGCGCCGACGGCTTTGCAGTGCTGCGACGTTTCAAAGAAGAGCTGCCGGAAACAAAAGTAGTCTTGATGACGGGGCACGGTAACGCTGCCGGGGCATTGGATGCCACGGCGTTTGGCGCCTATGACTATCTCCTGAAGCCGTTTGGCGTTGAAGAGCTGCAATCTTTGTCCGCGGCTTTGCGTGATCAGATAACCAGCCGGCCTCACCGGGTCTCAATCGGAAAACGGGCCGCCACACAATCGTCGGACATAGATCTGATTGGCCGCAGTCACGCGTTCATCGAAGTGATGAAACAGGTGGGCCGCGTTGCCACGACAAGTTTGCCGGTATTCTTAACCGGTGAATCCGGTACCGGGAAAGAGTTGGTGGCCTCGACGCTTCACCGGCGCAGCGGCCGAGCCGACAAGACTTTCGTAGCGGTCAATTGCGGCGCGATACCCGCGGAGTTGATCGAGTCCGAGTTGTTCGGACATGTGAAAGGATCGTTTACGGGCGCCGATCGCGATCGACGTGGTTTGTGGGAAGAAGCCAACGAAGGGACTGTGTTCCTCGACGAGATCACGGAAACCAGTTTGCCGTTCCAGGTAAAACTTTTGCGCGTCTTGCAGGAAGGCGAAGTGCGTCGGGTCGGTTCAAACCAGACGCAGCGAGTCACCGCCCGGGTAATCGCCGCCAGTAATCGCGATGTCGAAGCCGAAGTGAAAGCCGGAAGATTCCGCGAAGACCTGTACTATCGCCTGAATGCGGTCTCGATCATCCTGCCTCCTTTACGTGAGCGCCGCGAGGACATTCCGCCGCTGGCGCAGGCCTTCGCTGACCGAGTTTATTCATTAGGCCCGGCGGTTCGTTTCTCGTCCGAAGCCCTCGAACTGCTGCAGAGGTACTCCTGGCCCGGGAACATTCGCGAGCTTGAGAACGCCGTGGTGCGGGCGGCCGCGATGTGTGACGGATTGATCCGAGTTCAGGATCTTCCGGAACGCATCCGCAATTTCCAGCAACAGGCTGACCGTGAGATTGCGCCGGGACAGATCGAGCCTGAACAACAAGAAGAGTGGCCCACTTTGGCTGAGATCGAGGGGCGCCATGTAGCGCGCGTGCTGGCCCACACTGGCGGCAACAAGCAGGCAGCATCGCGAGTCCTGGGCGTCGATCGCAAGACCCTCGACCGCATGATCAAACGACACGGCATAAGTTTCGCAAGGACATCCAGCCAGAATCCGAATGGTTTCGGGTCGAAGGCATAGGCACCGCCATTGAAGCGAGGCGAAATAGTAGAGTCGGTAATTTTCGCCGCACCTAAACGCCACAAACCTCAGTTTGCGTGATTTCTCTCGGACCTCGCTTTAGATCGCAGGCCCGAAGGGCCGACATGCAATAGCCACGCCCGCAAGGGCGTGGATCAGAAGCTTATCAAGACAAATGAGCGCCGATCGTGGTGCGCCACAAGACAATGATTGATGACATCACGTTGGCATGAAGTGCCGGCCCGTCGGGCTTAAGCTCAGGAAACCACACACCCTCTGCGCGACAATCCCAAATTGTCCCACCACCACCATTGCCCTACACCTCACTGAAGTAAGAGGCTAACGAGAAACCACCCTTTGAGATTCGAACTTAACAACTAAGACCCGCTCTCGCTTCTTCGAGGGCACAACACGCACGGCACAACTGTTGCTCAGGTACTTCACCGACGAGGGCCGCGACGTCTCCTTCAGCGCGGCAAGTAAGTAACAACCTGGGCGGTGTGGATTAACTCTTTTGCTTTCGTCCCCACGGCTAATCCACGCCGCCAGTCTTCACGCAACTAACGTAGCCCCGGAATCTCCGCCCTTCTCAAGCATAGCTCTTCAAGCGGAGGTCAAACTGTTCTCGCCTAACTTCGATCAGATCAAGAACTGACGCGTAAGGAGATGAGCTAAGGGGCTGGCATGGGTTAACTCCCACTGGCCCTTTTTTTCTACGCCGCCTTCCAAGGGATCCAAAAGCACGATGTCCACATGTAACGAAAACCAATCAAGCCCCGCTCTGCTCGCGCCCGATACGATTTTACAAAGCCGCTATCGCGTGGTTCGACAACTTGGCAGGGGCGGAATGGGCGCGGTCTATGAAGCAATCGATCTTCGCCTCGGCCACACTGTGGCGCTGAAGCAGACCCTGACGAATGACGAAGAGCAGTGGAAACAATTTGAGCATGAAGCGCGTCTGATGGCCTGGCTCAATCATCCGGTCCTGCCGCGAGTTAGTGATTACTTTACTGAGGGCCACCGCGCGTTCTTCGTCATGCAGTTTGTCGCCGGCTCTGACCTGGCGGCAATACTCGCACAACAGCCCGGACCGCTGCCGCGAAACGCCGTAGTCGCCTGGGCCGATCAGTTGCTTGACGCACTCATCTACCTGCACACGCACGAACGGCAAATTATTCATCGCGATATCAAACCTCATAATCTGAAAATCACTCCGACCGGCCAGATAGTTCTGCTCGACTTTGGGTTGGCCAAGACACAGTCGGCGGATCCTTCGGGCTCGATATCCTGCACCAGCGTCTTTGGGTACACGCCGCGCTATGCGCCGCTCGAGCAAATTCAGGATACGGGCACGAGTCCGCAGAGCGACATCTATGCCCTGGGAGCGACGCTGTATCATTTGCTCACGGGAGTGAAACCGCCCGATGCGCTGGCGCGGGCCACGGCGTTGGTCAGTGCGCGACCGAATCCCTTAAAGCCGGCCAACGAAGTCAACCCGGCGGTTGGTCTGGAACTCGCCGAAATTTTAACCCGCGCAATGGCCCAGAATCCGGATGAGCGTTACAGCAGTGCCGCTGAATTTCGCGAAGCACTTCGCCAGATTGGCCGCGTTGATCCAAGCGAAGTGGAGTATGTTGCCCATCACGCTGAGATTGATTCGACGGTTGTGGAAACAGGAGAGACGACCATTGTCAGGTCTATCCGTCTGGCTCCAACTGGCAGGCTCGGGTCGCACGCGATCGCCGCGATGTTCGTCATTCTGCTCACCGCGTTCGGCGTTTTCTGTAGTTACTATCCCTGGAAGATTCCGCCTGCAAACCTTCAGCAATCGATCTATACAAATAGCGCGACTGCCACACCGGTCACGGTGCCGCCGGCCAGGTCCCCCACGCGAGTCACGCAACGGTGAACGCCGCCCGTACCAGAGCTAATTCATCGGGTGGTTGATCCAAATTCGATTAGACCAGGAAAAAATAGAAAAGGCCGGGCCCTCCCACAAGCCTGGCCTTTTCCTCACAGCTTTAGGGGCTGTGTTTTTTGGGCGGAGACATTCAGCCTCGATGCTTGTGTCCTCACCACACAAGCGACGCCCGGATTCTCGCTATTCTACTCCCAAAAATAAATTCGTCAATGTAGCGTTGAATAGGGTACTGGTTCAGTTTGAGCCAAAGGTCGATCTTCTGCTGGGAGCGCGGACGTCTCGTCCGCACTGAGCGCGGAGCGCGAACAGTTATTGCTGCCAGAAGCTCGAAAAAGGGAGCGTGCTTCGCACGCTGTGCGGACGGGACGTCCGCGCTCCCAGCGTCATCTTCATTGGTGGGACTGAAACTGAACCAGTACCTTGAATTGCCGAAAACAGAACGGAAGCGAATTGGCCGTTCCGGTTTCTAATACCGTTCCACGTTTTCGTCGTAGGTGTTGGCGCTAGCTGCGATGGTCGCGAAATGCCACTGCTTCAATCCCAAGCCATTCCGGGCATTTTGTGAGCTTTCCTGCTCACTTTGTCAGTTTTCTTCGTCGTTTTCTTAACCTTGCTCGTGGCAAACAAGGGTTTGTTTGTCGTTTCCCTAACCTTGTTCGGGGCAGACAAATCTTTGTTGGTCGTTTTCTTAGCCTTGCTCGGCGCAAACAAAGCCTTACTTGTCGCTTCCTTAACCTTGTTTGGGGCAAACAAAGCTTTGTTGGTCGCTTCCCTAACCTTGTTCGGGGCAGACAAAGCTTTGTTGGTCGTTTTCTTAACCTTGCTGGGCACAAACAAAGCTTTACTTGTCGCTTCCTTAACCTTGTTTGGGGCAAACAAGGCTTTGTTCGTCGCTTTGTAACACTGCTTTGGCGTCTTTACAGCGATGCTAAATCAGGAGGCTTGCATGCCTAGCCGCAAAACAGCGCTGCTTTGCCGCTTTGCAGCGCTACAAAATCGCCAGGCCAATAAAGAAGTTTTGCATCCAATTCTCAGCTGGGTGGCGTCACCGGTCCAGGACAGTGATGTCAGTGACTGGATGGATCTCCCATGCAGTTGCTCGCCAATTGTCACGTTTTCTCGGCGCTGTATTCTCCGATTCATCAATGTGCTCAAAATCGAACAGCATCCAACCTGTAATTTTCACCCGATGGCCCTTCAGTGCCAGGAGGGCTTGCGTTGACCAGTCCAGTCCCCGGGCGAGCGCCAGAGCTCGCAGTCTCGGCGTTACTTCGACAATCATCCTACGCGTCAGACCCGAATCGTCCATGCGGCGAACGATTTCAATATGAGTGTCGCGGTCGGCCAGGTCCTGTGCCATGCAGTTCGTTGATTCAATCCCCCCGGGCTTTACGTCGAAGACGATCCCTTCGATCTCAGCCGCCGAGCTATCCGGCCAGCGCCGCGTATCTTTACCGGTCGCAAGTACGGCCTCCAAAGTGATCGCCGGATTGATGTTTTTTGGTTTCGGGCTGTTCCAGCGGTTCTTCAAGTAATTGAGTTGCTGGACAATCGGCGAAGCGCGTGAGCCGGTTAATCCACATTGGTGGTACATGATTTGGGCGTTGGCCGGTCCACCACACGCGGCGACCGCGAGCAGGGCGATTGCAAATACATTGATCTGAGAAGAGTGCTTCAGTGCGTCTCCAGAGCAGCAACTCGAAATAGCTCTGTTCCTGTGCAAGTCATCGGCGAGCGACCTTGATGCGCGAATATCCCGCGAAGAAAATCAACCGATTGGTCACATTATTATTCCACCAATCTTCAAGGTCAATGACGTGACATCCTGAGTTATTGATAATTAATGGTGCACCCGGCACGACTCGAACGTGCGACCCCCTGATTCGTAGTGCGTTCAGGGGCACTCCAGCAGGTTATGGCTCGCCATCCCATTTGGTTGGCGACCGCTTGCATCGCCTGCACGCCGCGTTCGAACCTTCGGACTCTCGATCTCACACCTAGAAAGACGATGCCGCCGATGCCCACGAACATCAACACAAATAAAAGTAGTATTCCAACGAACGGAAGCAATTCAGTCATTCGCTTTCACCTTTCCTCTAGTCCACGGACTTGACGCTCAGCCGCGCTGGCATTCCGAACTAAAAAGGCAGTGCCTCTTCGAGATTGGAAGTCGTCTTAGGGAAGCTCGAACTGGCGAGGCATTGTAGTGAGCCGTTTGACCACATAATTGTCTTCCCATCGCCAAAGGTGAGGCGCTGTCCTACGTTCGTCCCGCCTTTCGTCTTTGACTCCAGTGAAAAGTTATGTTTGTTTGCAAAGGCTTCCACCGCCGCGGCGGCATCCCGAGATGAAGGAAAGTTGGCGACTGTGAGTTCTACCGGCATGGAGATCGTAACGGCTTGCATGGTATAGCTTGCCTTGACGGCATCTGTCGCACTTTCGAACTCGGTGGTTTGTGACGTAGACAATTTGAACTTAATCAAACCCACGCTCGCTTCTTTCGGCAGCAAGTCCTTAACCGAGCCTTTGTAAGGATCGAGGTTTTGGCCACCCGTCATGCTACATAGCCGGCAGGCGAAAATGAGCAAGAGGACCGGCGCTAGACTCGAGACAATCTTCATTTGTTTCTCCTCAGTGGCAAGGCAGTTTCGGCATAGTGGGCACTAATCGGCCATGCCTTTCGACGACGAATGGAATGTCAGCATATTCTCTGACAACAGACGGTGACAACCTGGACTGTCCTTGTAGTTCACAACGCCGCCGTGAGCGTGCGCCAATAGCGAGGATTGACCCCCGCGAGTGACGCACCCTTGATTGAGCAGGCAAGGGAACTACCTTGTCTTGATCTTAAACCACTTTCCTTTCATCTGAACTACCTTGTAATCAGGAGTGGCCAACACGCCTCGAAAATTGCCACCGCCCTGCGCTATAACGTTGCCGCCGCCCTGCGCTATTACACCCGCGCCGTCGGACGTCAGCAGGTTGCCGCCGCCTTGTGATACGACCCTGCCAACTTCGAGCTTGATCGACGCCCCCGAGCGCAAATCTGTTACGTCTTGAAACCGACGGCCGCTAGAGGTCGAAACTGCACCGAGCCGCAAGGTTTTGCGCTGGTCAGCTCGGTATTCTCTGACCTGTCTACTCATGTCGAGCGCTTTGTGAACCTGGCTAAAATCATAATTTGACGGATCACAGTCTACGCCACCTTGCGGTTTGGACATCCCCGCGGTTTCATCCCACAGACCCCAACTGATCCTTGGGTCCGAACAGGGGTTGTTGGTGTACTTCTGAGTGTCCACGGATGACATGGCCCACTGCTGAGCATTCGCGCTCACCGAAGACAGCGACAGCAGAACGCCCGCCGCCATAAGTGTGAAAAGCATCGTTCTGAACTTTGCCATAATTGATTCTCCTTTTCGAGTTTGACTGAATCACTCTGCGGACCCTCAGCGCAGAGCAAGTTGGAATTCATAACGCTGTGGAGAGCGGTCGCTCCCTTCGGCCACGTCGTAATAAGCCCCACTAACAGCGCACCACGCCGAGGTACTTGAGACGCAGCACGTACTTCCCGTCGTCCAGCGTCATCTCATTTCCGTTCCGCGTTATCTTGAAGTCACCAAAGAGCGCGCCGTCTCCGGACTTCATCACCAATCCAGCGCCCTGCATTTGGTACTTGCCGCCCTGCATTGAGCCTCCGTAATGCAGCATTGCCCAACTGCCGTCGTTGCAAAACTGCATGTCCGGCGGCGAGCCGCTCTGCTTCTCGGCCTCACCTTTCGTGGTTATCGAGAGCAATGCCCAGCGGGTGCCGGCCAAATTCTCCGGAGCATTAGTCGTTTCCGGCGAAGCTCCGCTAGTCTTGGTTGACGAAGGTCCAGGCGCATTGGTAGCCGGTGTCAGGTTCGAGACCGTGTTGCTCTCAGGAGCTGAAGTTGCTGTTTGAGGTTGAGCAGTCTCTGGCCCGGTTGGTTGGACTGTTGAAACGTTAGCTGATCCGTTGCCCTTTAAGGATTGTGCTGTTTGCGTAGCCTGACTCTTAACGGATTGAACGGTTTGATTGGCTTGGGCGCTGGTTGCCTGAACAGTCTGAGCTTGCTTGTTCGCTTCCGTGTTCGCCTTGTTGAGCTTTGCAGTCGCCTCGTCCATCTTCTGGCTCAGCTTGCTCAAGAAGCCCTTCTTCTTGGGTGTGGGCGATGAACTGTTGGCAGTGCTCGTCAACGCTTGATCCGTAGCAGGCTGACTATTCGACTGCGCCGCGTTGGTGTCGCCGCCAGCCGTTGTAGCGCCGTTCCGATAGTTGGCGCGCACTGCAACAATCAAATCGTCAGAGGCACCAGCGTCGTGCAACTCTCTTTCGTCTGCCGGGTTGGGTTGAAAATCGACGCCCTTCTGCCCGACGATCTGAATCAACTCCGGCTGAGTAGAATCGTTCAGCGTCAAGAGTTTCAGCAGCCTCTTTTTGTTGAGCGGTTCGCCGGCTGGTTTAGCTTGCCCAACGCTTGAATCAGTTGCCGGCGGTTTTTGCCCAAGCGCACTCGAGGCAAATAGTGCTGTGCAGACAATCACGAAAACGATCGTCAGAACTCTTTCATGGTTCATTGGTCACCTCCACGCGACGTCTGAGATTCGTCTACGGTTTCACTACAAATTCCTGTTTCTTTCCGTCTTTATTTGGCCCGCTGGCGATCCCGCACACCCAGAGATTTGTGGCATCGGCAAAGCAGGTAAAGGTGGCTTCTTTATCAGTGATCTGATCGTTGCGGGAACGATAGAACGTCTTCTGGTTCCATTTCACGTGCACCGGATAGACGAGGGTATCGGGTGTGCCCTGTCCGGAATCGATGTACGTCCTCCAGCGATGCGGAGCGCCGAGATTGAACTCACTGATGTCCATCGTGGTCGCACCATCCTGTCCAACTGGAGAAGGTTTCTCATACAGGCAGCGGATGAGTTTCTTTGCTAAATCAACCGGAGGCGGAGAGCCGTTTCGGCCGCCGTGCTTGAGGTTCTCGCAATCCAGGAGCTCGCGGTCAGCCAGCACGGTATTGTTGTCATCTACGCGAAGTTTGTCAGTCAGAATTGTCGGCGCGGCTCCACCTAAAGCTCGAAAACCACATTCCTGAGAGTAGATAGGTCTGGTGACGATGCGTGGCGCTTTTCCGGGGAGCGGGTCGACCTGAACTCGGTAGAACATTCCAACGCCGGTGTTCACCTCAATAATCGTTCCCTTGGACGGGATCGCGTATTGGGCGCCAAGGCACGCGGCATTCTCTGAAAATTCGACGCGGTCGCCCTCCTTGTATTTGGGGGTCTGCGCGGAGGCTAAGGAGGTCGAGAGGCCGAACGCCATAATTGCGATGACCGTAATGATTAACCGATGTGATGTTCTCTTCATGTTTGTTTCTCCTGTCAAAAAAGCCTTTCTGCCGCGGTTCCAGTCAGGTGCTCCTGGTGGCCGCCAAGTTCATTCAGAAGTTTTCCCTCTATCTATAAGGGCGTAATCCTGAGCCGAATCTTTCCAACCTCGCAGGTCAGAATTGAAATTGACCGGATTTGCGAGTAGGCTCTCGCTCAACGAGCGGGGCCCGACAGACTGACGCAGTTCATCCTCTGGGCTGCTTACCTTCCGGGTGTTTTATCGCGCCGCGCGACTGCACCGACGACGCAACCGTTTCCGGAACCAGACTTGAACCGTGAACCCTGTGGCTGATTTCCCCCAAACAGGCGTAACCCAACTGCTTTTGCAGGCGAGTGCCGGCGATCAGAAAGCGGTCGACGCGCTCTTCGAGAAGGTCTATGGCGAGCTGCGCGGCCTCGCGAGGAACTACTTACAGGACGAGCGCCCGGATCACACGCTACAAGCCACGGCGCTGGTGCACGAAGCCTATCTGCGTTTGGTTGGGTCAGAGCAAATCGAATGGCAGAATCGCGCGCAGTTTTTCAGCATCGCCGCGCAGGTGATGCGACATATTCTGGTTGATCACGCGCGGCGGCACTCCGCAGACAAACGCGGCAGTGGTGAACGCAAACTTTCGCTCGACGAAGCCATCAGCTTCGCGGAAGAGCATGACGTGAATCTGGTCGCGCTCGACGATGCGCTTACCACGCTCGCAGCTCTCGATGAAGAGCAAAGCCGCATAGTCGAGCTGAGGTTCTTTGGCGGACTTTCGATCAAAGAGATCGCGTCCGTCCTCGACATCTCTGAAACGACAGTGAGTCGCAAATGGAATACAGCCAAGCTGTGGCTGCACGATCAGATTGCGCCGAGGAAATGACTGAGTCATGAATGCTGAACGACACCAACGCGTAATGGATCTGCTGGGCCAGGCACTCGACCGCGCGACCAATCAACGCGCCGCCTGGACAGAGGCCGCTTGCGCCGGCGATCAATCTCTGTGCGACGACGTGATGCGACTGCTGGCACAGCAAACGTCTGCGGCTCAGTTTCTGGAAGAGTCGCCTCTGGCCGCAGCCGTAGGAACGGAGAAGTCCGACGCACGGTCGCTTGTGGGTGACCACATTGGTTCGTACAAAATCATCAGTGAGATTGGACGCGGCGGCATGGGCACAGTTTATCTTGCCGCGCGCGACGACCAGCAATTCACCAGACGTGTTGCGGTAAAACTCATTAAGCGCGGCATGGATACTGATTTCGTCGTGCAGCGTTTTCGCAACGAGCGCCAGATACTCGCCAATCTGGATCATCCGAACATCGCGCGACTAATCGACGGCGGCGCAACTGAAGCAGACTTACCTTACTTCATCATGGAGTATGTCGAAGGCCAGCCGATCACCGAGTATGCGAATGCGAACGATTTAACTACCACTGAGCGACTCAAACTCTTTCGCACGGTTTGCTCTGCGGCACAGTACGCGCATCAGAATCTGGTCATTCATCGCGACATCAAGCCATCGAACATTTTGGTGACGAAAGACGGCGAGCCGAAGCTCTTGGATTTCGGCATTGCCAAACTCCTGCAAGTGGATACGTCAGAGGAGGCTGAGCTAACAGCAACCGCCGTGCGCGTGATGACGCCCGAATACGCTAGTCCTGAACAAGTGAAGGGCGAGCGCGTCTCCACAGCGACTGACGTCTATTCCCTGGGAGTGCTGCTTTACGAGTTGCTCACGGGCCGTCGTCCTTATCGGGTCAAGAGTCGCCAACCCGAAGAGATTGCCAAGGCTATTTGCGAGCAGGAACCGGAGAAGCCTAGCCAGGCGATCAGTAGGCAGCCGTCAGTCGTCAGCAGGCAGAGAGACGGACAAAGAACTAATCCAATCATCAAGGGGAAATCCTTGCGCGGTGATCTCGACAACATTGTACTGATGGCTTTGCGGAAAGAACCGACTCGCCGCTACGCCTCAGTCGAACAATTCTCCGAAGACATTCGCCGCCATCTTGAAGGCTTACCCGTCATTGCGCGCCAAGCCACGCTCTCATATCGAACATCAAAGTTTGTTCGGCGCAACAAACTTGGCGTTGCCGCCGCGGCCCTGGTTCTCTTGACGTTGGGCGGTGGGATCGTGGCGACGACCGTCGAAGCGCGACGCGCCAACCGGCGCTTCAACGATGTACGCAGACTCGCCCATTCAGTGTTGTTCGACTATCACGATCAAATCGCGGCGCTGCCCGGCTCGACTAAGGTGCGAGAGAGATTGGTCAAAGACTCTCTTGAATATCTCGACAATTTGTCGCAAGAGGCCGGCAGTGATCGACCGTTAATGCGAGAGCTGGCGGCGGCTTACGAAAAGGTGGCTGCTGTGCAGGGCGGCATTGCGGTGTCAAACCGCGGCACCTTGCTTTCTGAGTCGAATCTCGGCGACACACGAGGGGCTATAGCCAGCCTAGGCAAGGCGTTGGTATTACGTGAAAGATTGGCGGTGCTTGAACCGAACAATCGCGACATTCGGAACGAGTTGGCGGATTGCTATGTAGGTCTTGGTGGGCAATATTTGTTTACTGGTCCTCCGGAGAAGGCAGTGGAGTACCAACGCAAGGCTATTCCTCTTGTTGAGACGTCGCTGGCCGCCGATCCAGCAAACGAAAGACTTCAATATGAACTGTTCGGGATATATCTGGGTATGGCTAAGGCCCTGGGCAATCCCGCCGTGGCGAACCTGGGCGACACGCAGGGTGCCCTCGAATTCATGAACAAAGCTCAGCTGCTTGCGGAGAAACTGGTAGCGGACCATCCAACCGATGTGGATTATCAAGTGGCCCTCGGATCTTTTTACAACTTGTCCGGTTCGATGCTGGGTGCGATTGGCAAGGAGAAGGAGGCTTTGGAAAGTGAACTGAAAGCGGTGGCCATTGATCAGCGTCTCGTAGATCGCGATAGCAGCAACACGATGCTGCGGAGAGAACTCGCTGTCCAGGTTGGCAATGCGGGCGGCAGCATGCTCAAGCTGGGTGATAACTTCGGGGCCCTGGAAAAATTCAAGCAAGCAGTGACAATCTATGAATCACTGGTTGCCGCCGACCCGAATGATGCGAACATCCGCAGGAATTCCGCTGTCGGTTATCGCAACCTCGGCAGTGCTGTAGGGACAAGCAATGTGGTCGAAGCGCTGAGCGCCTTCCACAAGGCGCTGCAAATCTTCGCCGAACTGACGGCCAAGGATCCGAACAACGCCGACTTTCGGCGACAGTGGGCCTTTACCTATCTTTCGCTGAGCCGCTTTCAACCGAAAGCCGACGATTTGGACGGCGCAGTGGACAGCGCAATTCAGGGCATCAAGATCGACGAAGCATTGGTCGCGTCGTCACCGACAAACGCGAGCGCGCGCAACACCCTCGCGCTCTTGTACTCACAACTGGGCGCGTCTCATACAGCGCTCGCAGCAAAGGCAGGTACAAGCAAGCAGACCGCACAGTGGCAGGCAGCCAAAGACTCATATCAAAAGAGTTTGGACATCTATCAGGACATGAAGAGCAACGGAACGCTCAAAGGTGCGGATGCAGGTAAGCCTGACGAACTCGCGAAAGAAATCGCCAAGTGCGATGCCGTATTGGAAAGAGTCAAAGCAAAATAGAATCCATTGCCTTGTGCTTTCTTTACGATTCAAGATTCACCGCGCTCGGTCAACTGACGTTGATATGGAATTCCGTTTGTTGTCTTCCGGCCCAATTGACCTCGTCTTTGAGATTCCAATCTGGAATCTCAAGACCGACTTTCAAGAATAGCGTCCGAGATGGTGGGAGTCATTAATGCCGATAACGGGCGGGCCTGACTGCTCGTTACTGTTATGGGATAAGAGGATTCTCTTCTCAACACCCGCCTCAGGATGGGATGGACAACGGACCTAATATCCGTTGCGCAGTTCGAAGCTCAATCCCGGGCGTCTGTAAATTATTGAGAAGGATTCGACGGCGGAGTCGAACCCGTACGGGATTGCTCCCAACGGATTCTGAGTAAGACCAAGGCCAGTTTGCCAGATCTCACCAAACGAGATGAACCAATATTTACCGGACCGGCAGCCGTCAAATTCATGCCTTTTTTGTCCAACGGCTCGACCGTGTTCCAGAAAAGTTGTCATAGCTTAGGCGCAAGAAAGACCCCGCGCCGTCTGCCGCTGTCACTAACTTAACGATTCCATTGGTCAACAGTGGGTGGTATGAGGCGCGCGACCTGCTGATAAAAATCAGGAGGTGCCGCGCGTGCTAACTGATTGCTTGAATTGAAAATAATGGTGCACCCGGCACGACTCGAACGTGCGACCCCCTGATTCGTAGTCAGGTACTCTATCCAGCTGAGCTACGGGTGCTGATTGGTTTAGTGAATGGCTAAATCGAGGACAAGTTTAAGGTTTAAGGTTTCAAGTTTCAAGTTCACCTCGCCCCGAAGTAGGGTCAGGTTGCCTTGTCCACCCAGCTGCAGATAACTCGCAGCTGGGAGCTCGAAATCTGAAATTAAGTCTTTACCGCGCGAAGTATCCCGGCTTAGTGCTGGCCACCAGATCGGCACGAGCTATCTCGACGCGGATCTCGCGCCACTTCCCGTCACGAGCGCTCGGGTTCGGAGGCTGGTAGGCGATGGTGTAAAGCGACCGCAGCTCCGCGGCTACCTGCGCGTACAGCTTAGCAAGATCGTCCAGGCGGTGAATCTCATGAATACGCCCGCCGGTGCGGTCGGCCATCAGTTGCAGACGCGTGCGCGCCGCTCCGTACATCGCGGTGATTGAAGGGTCCGGAAGTGGTAGACGCGTCGGGTCGCCGGAAGGCAGAGCCAGAGGAAAAATCGTCACGCCTTCCCGGTCCGAGGTGTTCAATACTGAGACTACTTCAGAGTTTGCTTCCGCTTTGATGGCCGTGCTGACTTCCGCATTGGAAGCTTTCGAGATTATCGCCCGATCAGAGTTTCGTGCCTCAGTATCCAACCCATCAGTTAAAGCCACGATGGCTTTGCGCCGCTTGCCTTCGTGGGCCAGCTCTTTCAGCGAGTACTTCAAAGCATCATACAGAGGCGTTTCACCGGCGCCAGTGGCCAGAACATTGATCGCATAAGCAACCTTGTTACGATCGGTGGTGAATCCGAGCAGCGACTTAACTCCCTTGCCGCTGAACTCAACGACGGCAACTCGATCTTCCGGGCTGAGCGCATCCAGGAAGCGCGTTGCGGCCGTTCGGATCTGTTGACGAAAGTTTATCGTCGAGCCGGACATGTCGAGCAGCAAGACCAGACTGAACGGCGCATCCGTCGGTTCGAAATGCAGGATGGGGCGCCGCACGCCGTCTTCATAGATCGCGAAGTCATTAGACGACAAGGTCGTGACTGGGTGTCCCTGTTTGTCCACGACTCCTACATTCAATTGCACCAGGGATGTGTCGGTGATGATTGTTTCGTCTTGCTGTTGGGCATGGATCCCGCAGGGAATTGCGATCAATAGCGCGGCGAACAACAGGACTAACGTCGCCTGTCGTGCGAGATTAGAGACTGAAAGTGCAGAAGGGAATGAAGTCATCCGTCTTTAACTGATCTGAATAAGGTTGCTGGGGTAGGGTGAGTATGCCTGTCCGCTGGTCGAGTTTGCAACTTGCGGCACGACGGATTCGATTTGCTATCGAGCCTAACTAACAGTTAGTCAACAGCATGCTTAGCAAATATTAAGTGCCTATTGCGCGCATCGCCAATCGAATATAATTAGCCGCATTAATTTTGGAGTCTCCCACCGTGTACCGACCAAATTTTTGTGTGGAATGTGGCGAGCGCCTGGCGCGCAAAAGTTGGCGCGCGTTGTTTGGTGGACGGTTTTGCGTTGCTTGTGCGCGCCGGCTGGGCCGGATAGTGATCGCCAGGCCAATCGCAATTCTCGCAATCACCGCTATCTCATCTTTTGCCCTGGGAAGATACTTGCGGCCGCCGGCGCCGCCGCTGCTCATTCAGCGAGCGGCAAATTCTCCGCTCTCTGACTTGCCGGTGAACACGAATGACACCACGCGTACAACCAATCGCAAAGAGAGTGATTCCAGAAACCAGAATGCAGCGGCTCTCAGACCACAAGCGGCCGACGAACCTGCTTACATTTGCGGCGCGCGAACTCAGAAAGGCACGCCGTGTCATCGACGTGTGCATGCTGCCGGCGAGCGCTGCTTTCAACACAAAGGCATGCCCAGCTTGCTTCCCGTATCTAAACTAGTTGTGCGGCAGTGAAATTTCATTTGTGTGCCTATTTGAGAAATTTAGTTACACACGGGTGCTAATTGTTCTCGACGGCGCTCTAAATTTGCACCGCTCTCTAAATGAGGCTGCGCGCGCTTCGCAGTCATAATATTGTCAAAAAAGATTCTTTCAAATTTGGGGAGTCGTCAATCTCACCTCAAACGCCCCCCCCCACAGTCGCGGTTTGACTCTTGGTCACCCAGTTGACAGACGCGTCCCGACATTCTCACGATAGAAAAATTTGACCATGTCTCGGTCACCGTCACGGAATGGGTTCTTGGCGGCAGGGGGATGCCGCCAAGATAGACCAACGGCGAAGCGCCACGTGCAAACCTGTGGCCTTACGGAGCAAGCAGATCCGCGTCAGATGCCACTAGCCTTTTGTACACAGCTACTGTGGTGTTCAGAGGTTTGAGTGTGCCGGCGGTCGGGTCTGAGGGATCCTGTGTCACAGAGTATTGCCTCGCCCTGGCTTGGGTCCTCGTCAAAGTATCTTCATCTGTGACGGTAAAGAGGTAGGTAACTCTCCGATGGAACTTAAGTAAAAGATCCACCAGCGAAGGGTTGCCGTGGGTATCCGTCGTCGAAATGAAGCTCGCAGTTATGAGCGTCACCACCAGCTTCCCGTCGTTACGGCACTGCCAGCTTCCGACATAAGGGGTGCCCGTTCCCGAGTTCAGCATGATATCAGAGAACCCTGTATTATATTGAAAAGCGACACCGTCGCTGTGCAAGTTGAGTTGGAAAAGAACCGTGTGGTTGACTCCTGTCGAGTCACCCCATATGTCGTCTAATGTTTGAGGCAGGGTATAGGAACCGACAAATTTGCCATTCTTGCAACCTACATCGGCAAATGCCGGCATAGCGATAAACACCAACGCAACAAGTGAGAGAATAACGTTCTTCAGCTTCGACATACTTGAATCCTCCTGACTTAGACTGTGAAAACTAAGTTCCAAAATGGATCAGGGCATGTTCTCAATGCCAGATCCCTTAGGTCCTTAGCAGGGAACCCGAGGTTACAGTCCTCGGATCGTGATTTTAGAAATCGATGGGCGTGGATTGGCAGATTCGGCGCAGCTGATCGCCTCTCGTTTGCGTTCGACGCATCTGGCGCTCGCGCCGCGACTGCTGATATCCTCGCTCTAACTACTAATGCGCAAATCGCGCGGGAAACCTCTAATGGAATCTGCGGCCCATCAGGTTACGAGGCTCTTAAGGGAATGGAGTGATGGCGACGAGAGCTCGCTTGAGCAGTTGATGCCGCTCGTGCATGGCGAGCTCCACCGCCTGGCGCATCAACACATGCGGCGCGAAGGACCGGGACACGTGCTGCAAACGTCCGCCCTGATCAATGAGGCGTATCTTCGTCTGGTGGACCAGCCACAGATACGTTGGGAGAATCGGAGCCACTTTTTTGGGATTGCCGCCAGGTTAATGCGAAGGATTTTGGTTGATGACGCGCGCAAGCGAAATTCCGCCAAACGCGGCGGCAGCCTGATCCAGGTTCCACTTGATGAAGCGGCCAGTTTGGCGCAGGAGCAGGCGGCGAATGTGACGGCGCTTGATGAGGCTTTGAAGAGACTGGAGGCGATCGATGCACGCCAGGGTCAGATTGTGGAACTGCGCTTTTTTGGCGGATTAAGCATTGAAGAAACCGCGAGTGTTTTGCAGGTCTCGCCCGGAACCGTGATGCGCGACTGGACCTTCGCGCGCGCGTGGTTGCGTACCGAGATGACGAGCGTGTAGTCGATAGGCTAATAGGCCCAACTTATGCCCGATCCACATTGGGAAAATCTGAAAGAAGTTTTTCACGCGGCCCTGGCGTTGGCGCCCGAGCAACGCGCGGCCTATCTCGACCGGGCTGCTAACGGTGACGCCTCCTTGCGCCTCGCGGTCGAGTCACTCCTGAAGTCTCATGAAGAAACTGAGAACTTTGTGGATGCGCCGGCATATCAAGCTGCGGCTGAGATGTTAGTTGATGGTGATGATCTCAAAGCAGGAAGGAATATTGCACACTACCGGATTGTTCAGTTGCTCGGTGAAGGTGGCATGGGGCAGGTCTATCTGGCTGAAGATGGCAAGCTCCATCGAAGAGTGTCGCTTAAATTCCTCTCGACGAGCTTCATGAAGGACCATGAACGCCGGCGCCGCTTTGAACAGGAAGCGCGCGCTGCGTCTGCCCTTAACCATCCGAACATTTTAACGATTCACGAGATTAGCGAAGTCGAAGGCCGCCGGTATATTGCGACTGAGTTCATCGAGGGTAAGACATTACGTGAACGCTTGCAGTCTGGCATAGACATTGATGATGCGCTCGATATTGCAATTCAGATTGCGTCGGCTTTAGTCGCCGCGCATCGAGTAAATATCGTGCATCGTGATATCAAGCCAGAGAACATCATGATCCGCCGCGATGACGGTCTGGTGAAGGTGCTCGACTTTGGTCTGGCGAAGATGTCTGCACCGGGATCTGCAAAAGCCGAGGTCAACAGCGAAGCCGAAACGAGGAGGCACGCAAACACTGCGCCCGGCGTAGTCATGGGCACCTTAGCTTATATGTCACCCGAACAAGCGCGTGGTGATGCAGTTGATGAGCGGACTGATATCTGGAGCCTGGGTGTAGTGCTTTACGAGATGGTTGCCGGTTGCTCACCGTTTGTGGCCGGCACTTCGAATGAAATCATCTCGGGGATCTTGTCAAAAGAGCCGCCGCCCCCGCTGACGCGTTATTCACGCGACGTACCCGAACGTCTCGCTGAGATCGTAGAGAAAGCACTGACAAAGAACAGAGAAGAGCGGTATCAAACCAGTCAGGATCTGCTGATCGATCTGAAGCGTCTGAGACAGTCGCGGGAACTCAAGGCCGGTATGGAGCGCAGCAGCCCGCGGGAGCAATCAGGCCTTCCGACCTCCCAAGGACCAACCGGTGAAGCAACAAGTTCGCGACCTGAAGGCGGGACTCCAACCGTCCCGTCTACTTCAAGCGCAGAGTATCTTATCGGTGAAATCAGGCGTCACAAGCGCGGAGTAGTTATTGTGTCCGCACTTGGTCTGGTTGCGCTGACCGCAACGATCTTTGGCTCGATAATGTTCATGAACCGTTATAAACCCATTCAAGGAAGACTCCTCGGACCCTCACCCGCCATGAGAATCACCAGACTCACGGACACCGGCAAAGCAACCACCGCCGCTATCTCTCCGGATGGAAACTATGTCGTATATGTACGGGAGGAGGAGGGAAAGTTAGGGCTCTGGCTTAGGCAGGTGGGATCGGCCACCGAAAGGGAGATCGTTCCGCCCATGGACGGCCAGATCGTGGGGACCACTTTTTCGCGCGACGGCAGCCTCATCTATTACACCGCGTCGGCTTTTGCGTCACCCGGGGTGCTTTATCAAGTGCCGACTCTGGGCGGCACTTCACGAAAAGTGTTGGAGAATATCTCTGGCCCGGTTGGTCTTTCCCGTGATGGTAAGCGTTTGGCCTTCATTCGAAGTGTTGAGGGCGCACATCACGTCGATTCTTTGATCGTCGCCAACGTTGATGGCACGGGAGAGCAGGTACTCGCGAGGAAAGAAAGCCCGGCATATTTCGATAACGGGCCCACTTGGTCGCCCGACGGCAAGACAGTTGTTTGCGGCGCTGCAGTGGAACCTGACTTCCAGTTCGAGTCTTTCGTCGTCATACCTGTTGACGGTGAGCAGGAGAGATGGATGACCTCACATAGGTGGAGTCACGTTTCCAGAACCGTCTGGCTTGGTGACGGGAGCGGATTGATGGTCCTTGCTCTCGAGAACCGCACAACCGAATTACAACTCTGGCACATCTCGTATCCTGGCGGTGAGGTGCAAAGGGTTACCAATGACCTTAATGGCTATTTGGCCGACAGCCTGAGCATCACGGCCGACTCCAGCGCCCTTGTGGCCGCACAGGAGGATAGATCCTCCAAAATTTGGGTGGCCCCAACGGGCGAGGGAGAGGATCGCGCAAAACAGCTCACCGATGGAAAGTTCGATGGGCTAAACGGTGTGGCCTGGACGCCGGACGGGAAAATACTTTGTGTTTTAAAGACTGGCGACGATTATAACATCTGGTTGATGAATCGCGATGGGACGGAACGGAAGCAGTTGACCGCGGATTCCTATGAGAAACGGCTACCGAAAATGTCACCCGATGGACGCTACATTGTTTTCTCTTCACTCCATGGCGAATCCATAAACATTTGGAAGATGGATGCAGACGGCAGCAATCAGAAACAACTTACTAGAGGTGCCTTCGGGGAACTTTGCACAGGGTTCACGCCGGATGGCAAGTGGGTCCTTTTCTGGTCCTGGACGGAATCCGGCTCGGCAATGATCTCGAAGGTTTCCATAGAGGGTGGTGAGCCGGTGCAATTGACTGACTATTGGACTATCTGGCCAACCATCTCGCCCGATGGAAAGCTCATCGCAGCCGGATATCTTGATGAACAGCAGGGGCACCACCTTGCAATCATTCCGTCGCTTGGCGGACAACCCATAAAACTCCTACCCCTGCCTTCATCCATGAGTCCAGCTTTCCCTTTCGGATGGACGCCGGACTCCAGTTCGCTGGTTTACGCGCAGAAACACAACGGCGTCGCCAACATCTGGGGCCAACCCATCAACGGCGACCCGCCCAGACAGTTAACCAATTTCAAATCTGATCTCATCTTTGGATTTGCTCTTTCGGCAGATGGCCGACAGTTTGTGCTGGCGCGCGGAACCCAAACACGTGACGTTGTGCTCATCCGAGATTTTCACTGAAAAGAGGAGACGTTCCACGGAAAGTACATGATCAGTCCTTTCCCGTTTTGAATTTGCTCCTTGTTCATCACTCCTTAGCCGCTATATTCGACACGCCGGAGTTCGCGGCCGTGGTCGGGCCGGAGACGAACTCGACTTCATTGTGTAAAGGTGCCGGCCCACACGAGAGAGAGTGAATCACTATTAGCGCTTTGTGCGCCTCTTGTGTGACAACCCAGCGCATCCAGTAGAACTTATTCGATCAAAAACCTTCAATTGCTCAAATGGACGCTGCGAAACGCGCTGTAATAAACTTAGATCGCCCCTCAATTGTATTTTCAACACAAAGGCATGCCGGCGATCCTGCCTCTGGATAAGTTAGAGGTGAAAAGCAAATGAGATTTACGCACTCCTGTCATAGTTCACGATTGAGATGAAAAGCCCGCGTGAATCAGAACTAAATCACGCGGGCTTTTTATAAGCACGGGCTGATCAAGTGGAAGCGTCAACACTTTGGAGTGCGCTGACTCGTCAGCGCTTTGGTCGGTCGCGACTTGTCGCGACCACGTCCTACTTGCGTCTTTTTACGAATGCGGCGACTCGCCGCCGCAGACCAAAGCGGCGGCGAGTCGCCGCACTCCATACGTTTACTTAGGCGTCTTAATCGGGGCCGGCGGCCTCGGCGGCAGCTTCACCGGATTTTTCAGTTTCGCCATTACCTCGGCGATGCCTCGTTCGAGTTGCGGATCGCGCCCGGCGATCTCCGATTTCGGATCGTTGTCGACTTCGATGTCCGGATCAACCCCGTGCCCTTCGATGATCCACTGGCCATCCTTACTGGCGAAGGCTGAGCCCGGCACAAAGACCGCACCACCATCGATTAGTGCCCCGCGATTGCTGATGCCGACTACGCCGCCCCAGGAACGCTTGCCGATTAGCGGCCCCAGGCCCGCCTCGCGAAACATCGCCGGAAAGATGTCGCCGTCGGAAGCTGAGTTGCCGTCGAGCAGCGCCACCATCGGACCAAGGAACACTCCGTCGGGATAGGTACTCGGTTCTTCGTCTCCGCGCTGGTAGTTGAGGGCCAGAACTTTCCGCCGCAGCCGCTCGATCAGCATGCGCGAGACGTTGCCGCCGCCGTTGGCGCGCACGTCCACGATCAGTCCTTCTTTGTTAAGCTGCGGATAGTACCACTTGATGAATTCGCGAATCCCGGCGGCGCCCATGTCGGGGACGTGAATATAGCCGACGCGTCCGCCCGTTGCTTCTTCAACTTTCTTCCGATTGCGCGCGACCCAGTCGAGATAGATCAGATTGCCTTCGTCCGTGATCGGCCGATAAGAAACCGTACGCGCGCCAGTCATGTTGGGACTGCTGTTGACGGTCAGTTGGACCGGATTGTCCGCCTTGTTGCGCAGCAGGCGATATGGATCGTCGCTGCCCTTCAGCTCTTCGCCGTCGATCGCCAACACGTAATCTCCTACCTTGATGTTCACGCCGATCTCTTTCAGCGGCGAGCGATAGATATCTTCTTCGTTCTCGCCCTCAAAAATCTTCGAGATGCGATAGCGCCCCGACTGCCGGTCGAGTTCAAAGCGAGCGCCCGGCAAACCCACGCGGGGTCTCGGCGGAATCTGGAAATCGCCACCCTCGATGTAAGCGTGCTGCACCGTCAGCTCAGAAATCATCTCGGCAATCACGTAATTCAGATCTGAGCGATGCGCGACGTATTGCAGCAGCGGCTTGTATTGCTCGCGCAGTGCCACCCAGTCATAGCCGTGCATGTTGGACACATAGAACCAATCGCGATAACGCCGCCAGACCTCGTTGAAGATCTGGTTCCACTCTTCGGCGGGCACCCGGTCGACCACCAACCCCGCGGTGGAAACCGGCTTTCTCGTTTTGTCACTGAGCGGAGTGGCGTCATAAAGACTGAATCCCGGTCCCTGGCGGACTAGAACTTTAGAACCGTCGCCGGACATCGCGTAACCGCCGATGTCATCGGCGATGGTGGTTTCCTTGCGATCCTTAAATGCGAAGATGCGTAACTGCGCCGGGCGATCGCCCTGCCGGCCGTAATAGAACGCCGGGCCGACGAAATAGAGGAGGTGCCCGGCCTTCGCGGCCAGACCGCCATAGTTGTCGGCCCCCACCGGCACGCGCGCAACTCTATTCGTAATGCCGTCGAAATCAACGACCAGGTCGGCCGGAGGTTTGGGTGTGGTTTCCGCTTTGGGCTCGGCCGGCTTCGGTTGTTCCGCAGGAGCGCCCTCGGCCGGTTTTTCTGCCTGCTTCGCAACACTCACTTCGTCGCTTTCGGCTGGGAACGGATGCTTAACGTCTTTACGCAAGGCCATCGCATAGATGTAGGCGTCGCGATTCGTGGCATAGTTGAATTCGATATTCGAAATCTGCGGCGCGAACTCGCGATTGCTGATGAAGTAGAGATAACTACCCTGCGGATCCCAGACCGGATTGAAAGAAGCGAAGATGCCTTCAGTGACGCGCCGGACTTTGTTGTCGGCCGCGCTCCAGACATAAACAGAGGGGTTCCCGTTGGGGTTCACCGGCATGCTGAAAGCGAGATAGTTGCCGCGCGGCGACCACACATAGTCTCGAAT
This sequence comes from Blastocatellia bacterium, assembly GCA_003168335.1. Taxonomy (GTDB): domain Bacteria; phylum Acidobacteriota; class Blastocatellia; order Pyrinomonadales; family Pyrinomonadaceae; genus UBA11740. The sequence continues at coordinate 42,890 of PMSM01000002.1, forward strand.
CTGTCCGCGTGACGAATGGACAATCTCGGTCATCTTTCGATCCGCGAGCGTCACGATCCAGATCTTGCCGTCCTTGTCGCCGAAAGCGATTCGCTTGCCGTCGGCCGACCATTCCGGCTGATAGCGCATCGCGCTGCCGCCGTTAGTGATCTGCTGCGCCGGCTTCGAACCATCCTGCGGCACCAGATAAAGTTCTTCTTCTCCGCTCAGGTCAGAGATGAAGGCGATCTGGGAACCGTCAGGTGACCAGCTGGGCCACTTGTCATGCGCGCCGGATGAATGGGTGAGATTGCGGGTCGGTCCTTTTTCGATCGGCGCGGTGAAAATATCGCCGCGAGCTGAGAATAAGGCCCGCTCGCCCTTCGGACTCAAGTCATACGACTCAATATTATTTGCCGCTGAGATGCGGCTGGGCCGGCGCGCGAGTCCGTCATCAGGCACGGTAATAGAGATGGGCGTCGTCTTGCCGCTCTTCGCGTCGAGAATCTGCAACTCGCCATTCATTTCATAGACGATGCGGTCTTCGTGATCGGAGCTCGGCCAACGCACGTCCCATTGTTTGCTGCGCGTGACCTGGGCGGTCTTGCCGGAGGAAACGCCATAACTGTAGATATTGAAATGCCCGTCTCGATCTGAATTGAAGTAAATGGTGTCGCCAATCCACATTGGATCTCGCGTCGGACGAGGGCCTTCAGTGATTCGCTTTGTGTCGCTGGTCTTCAAATCAAAGATATACAGAACGTTGGCCTGACCGCCGCTGTAGCGCTTCTCAGATCGGAAGTCGCGAAATTGAGGCGAATAAACCATTCGCTCGCTGTCCGGTGAGAAATCACCCGAACCCGCTTCGGGCATCGGCAATGGTTCCGCAGGCCCGCCGTCAACGGAAACGCTGTAGAGGCGCGCGATGGGCAGCGACCACGAATCGCGCAGCGAGCGGAAAAAGATTCGTTTGCCGTCTTTGCTCCAACCATCAACCTGATTATCCCAGCCCCACCGCGGCGCCAGCGGACCGCGGGCCGGATAAAACGTCAGTTGCCGCGGCACACCGCCGGTTGACGGAATAACATAGACCTGCTCGTCGCCGTCGTATTGGCCGGTGAACGCGATCCATTTTCCGTCCGGGGAAAACTTGGCAAAGACTTCAACGCCCGGATGCGCGGTCAGGCGGATTGCCGAGCCGCCGGTCGTCGGCGCGGTCCAGATGTCTCCGCCGTAAGTAAAGGCAACGCGATCGCCGTTAATATCCGGAAAGCGCAGCAGTTTGGTCTGGGCGAAAACCGCCGTGGACGCGAGCAATAAAAAAGCGACCGCAGTCGCTGTGACAAAAAGGCGAGCAAAGACATTTCTCTTGAACAAGGGGGAACCCTCCTCTGACTAGTCGAAGTCAAAACCCGAAGATACCTGACGTAAAAGTAGCTATAGCGCCAGACGGCGCAGGGTGTTAGGGCAGTTTTACGCTTGACCCAGGCGTTAGGTTTCAGAAATGCAGCGAGCCGGACTCACCATTTGATCGAGCCTTCTTTGGTGGTGTCGATCTGTGCCAGTTCGGTCGAAGCGTAAAAGAAGCCTTTCATGTTGTCCATCAGAAACCCCTGGGCATCAGGGTTGGTAAGATCAAGACCGTAATGATTGATGATGCGCGTCTGCGCCTGCAGCCATTCAGCCCAGCAGGGCTGGCAAACTTCGGTGGCGACTTTCTGACCGAGTTCGGTCGGCAGCGGCGCATAGCCGAGCGGCGCCCGCTTCTGCCCGCAACGGGCGCATTTAATTTCGTCTGACATTAGTTTGTTTCACCTCGCGAGGATTATAGCGGAGTTCGAGAAAATTTGGAGGGCGGCGACCTGTCGCCGCTTTCTCCATCGAGTCGGCTCAACAGGCCATGGCCGCGACCAGGCGCGGCCTGACAAAGCGCTGACAGGTCAGCGCACTCCAAATCATTTCTGTGCTTCCTTGATTGCTTTAATAGTGTCGTCATCCTTTGGCCGAAACAACCCGAGCGGTCGCACATCCCGATGACGAATGACGCCGCCGGCGTCGATCACGAAAACCGAGCGGGCGACTTTGCCGGGGATCAAGGACTGTGCGCCGTAGAGATCCGCGACTTTGCGGTCGACGTCGGCCAGCAAACGAAGCGGTAGACTGTGATGCTCGGCAAAACTCTTATGCGAATCAACTGTATTGGTCGAAAGGCCGACTACTTCCGCGCCGGTCGCCGCGTAATCTTCCCAACGGTCGCGCACGGAACACATCTGGCGCGTGCAGATAGGCGTCTCGTCGCCGGGATAAAACAGCAACACCACGACCTTGCCGCGGTGATCCGACAGACGCCACTCCGCGCCTGCGCCGTCGCGCAGAGTAAAGTCTGGCGCTTCGGTTCCTGCTTGTGCCGCGCTGGGGTTGGCCAAAGTTACTTTATGACTGATGCCAGATTCACCGCGGCCACCTGAGTCTTAATTTCGACTTCGGTGCCGCGAGTGGTGATCTTCAGATTATCGAGAGCGCTCTGGGCCAGGGCCTTTCGCGCCGGCGCCAACCGGCCGATCATTAGCCCGCCAAGTTGCCTCAATCCGGTAACCGTATCGTTCAAGTTATTTGCCGCTTCCGCCGAATCGGTGCGGGCCACGAGGGTTAGTGAAACATCGCTCTCAGTCGATCCGATATTTCCATAAACCTGTCTGATCGAGCCGGCGTCCTTGGCAATCGTATCATTGCCGAGGCCCGAATTCGTCATCAGCTCGCGCGGTAAATTTGCGCCAAAGCCGATCACCGCTTTGGGGTCGCGCGTCGCTAGTGACACCAGGTCGCTATTCGCCCGACTACCTCGCTGGCCCACTGCAATTGCGGCGCGCACATTCGGCAGAGTCCCAATCGCCAGCGAATTCGCGTCGAGGGCGCACACCGCCAGTTCATTAAATCTTATGTCCCACAGACCGAGCAGCTTCATCTGATCATTGATGGTTACGATCATGATCGTCGCCCCGCGATATTTCTCTTCGCGATACGTTCCGTTGGCCGCGCTACGGGTGGCGGCGGCGAGCGCTTTAGCGTCGAACGTTCCGTGCGCGATGGCCACGGTCTCGAGCTTGGTTACTTTGGCCGATGGATATGTGTAACGCATTCCCAGGACCACGCGATCAAAAGCCCGCGGATCGATGCCGGTGCGCGTCTTGAACTTGTCGATCTCAGCGTTGGCCTGCGCAAGCTTTGCCGGATCACCTGCCATGATGCGCGGCATGGTTTCGTTCAACATCCGCCGCACGTCGATAAGCGCGATGCCGTCCGCGGCGGGCAGATAGCTCAGCGGGTTGGCCGGCGGCGCTGAATTGGTTGCGGATGTGCGCGCCCGCGATCCCGAACCGAAACCCGAGAGCAGAGCGACTAAAACGAACGCTAATGCGATTGACGACACAAGAACTTTCTTATTCACGATCAAATCCTCTTTCTTTGGTTTCACACCGCTTTCCAATTTAGAACACCACGTGCTGGCACTTTAAGGTCTGACGCCTTTCATGGCTGCTTTGTTAACAGGCGACGTGGCTGTCCGATGCTCCGGCTGTCCGGCATGGTTGGCCTTTGCGCGTGCAGATCTGCGTTTCTAAACGCGCTCAACCAGCAAAGCGATGCCCATGCCGCCGCTAATACAAAGGGTCGCCAGTCCGCGTTGGGCACGTCTTCTCTTCATTTCATGCAGCAACGTAGTCATGATGCGCACGCCGGTGCAGCCAATTGGATGACCCAAGGCGATCGCTCCGCCGTTCGGATTCAACCGTTCGGGATCGAATTGCAAGTCGCGATCGCAGGCGATGACCTGGGCCGCGAACGCTTCGTTAATCTCGACCAAATCGACTTCGGCAAGTGTCAGGTTCTGTCGGGCGAGCACCGCGCGCACCGCCGGCACCGGACCGATGCCCATGATCTCTGGCGGTACGCCCACAATTTCGTAATCGACGATCCGCGCCAGTGGCTCAGCGTCTGATCCTTTCAGGGCGGCTTCGCTTAAGACCACGATCGCGGCGGCGCCGTCGGTAATCCCTGAAGAGTTGCCGGCTGTCACCGTCCCATCTTTGGCAAATACCGGAGCGAGCTTTTGCAAGTCTTCGATCGACGTTCCGGTCCGCACGTGCTCATCGGTCGTGAACATCGTAACGTTGCCTTTTCGATCTTTGAGTTCAAGCGGAACGCGTTCGTCGTTAAATCGCCCGGCCGCGATTGCCGCCGTGGCTCGCTGCTGAGAACGCAGGGCATACTCGTCTTGTTCGTCGCGCGAGATTTCGTAATGACGGGCCAACACTTCGGCCGTCTCGCCCATTATTAATCCCGAAAGAGGATCATTGAAGCCGTCGCGGTACATGCCATCGACCAATTCGGTGTGACCCATGCGCATGCCGAAGCGGGCGCCCTCGGCAAAGTAGGGAACGCGCGACATGCTTTCGGCGCCGCCGGCCAGGATGATGTTGGCGCGGCCGAGCAGAATTTGTTCAGCGGCCAGAATGATCGCGCGCAGCCCGGACCCGCAGGCCTGGTTCACGGTAAAGGCGGGCACGCGATCAGGCACGCCGGCGCGGAAAGTGATTTGTCGCGCGACGTTCGGCCCGCCGCCCGCTTGCCGGGCACAGCCCCAGATTGAATCATCGACCTGATCCGGTCGAATCTGAGCGCGTCGCAAACTTTCCTTTGCGACTGCGGTCCCCAAATCCGCGGCGGTCCAGCTTTGCAGCGATCCGCCAAAGCGTCCAATCGGAGTGCGTACTGCGCCTGCTAAAAAGATGGGTTTCATTGATAAAAATCTTTACTTTTCGGAAAGCCTGTTCGGCGTTAAGCTCTTTTCAGTTACGCGCCTGTTTAGAGTCGGGCTACTGCCCGACTAAGCGGGCGGTAGCCCGCTTCTAAACGTAGAGACCGTCGAACTATGATTTCTCGAACTTCGGGATGTTAGCATAACGCCCGATGACTCCCGCAAATGCTGCTACAACTCAACGACGTCGCGGCTGTTTCTGGCGCTAAGCGCTCAATTGATGAGTTGCTTAGCGTGCATAGTGAATGGTTCCTGGCGCAGGACGGCGGCGCGCCGCTCGGGTTAGGCTGTGGTGAGTTCGATTTTTCCATCGATCACCGCCGTCTGATTTTCTCCAGTTGGACTGAAACCGGTTCCCGGTCCTGGCGGATTACGGCCTGGAGTTGGACGGGCGACAAACTCTTGCTGGAGGCAAGCCGGCGCATGGGCGCCGAGGTGGCCAGACTCGAGTTGGTGCCGCGGGCTTCGGCTAAAGCGATCGTGGCGAGCATTGCCGCGGCGCGCCAGGTGCGGTGTGACCAGCTCGCGCAGATAGTGGCGCAGACTTTAGTCTGTGACTCCTCCGCGGAAGATCACAGACTGAAGTCTGTGCCACCTGCAAAGATCGAACGCGCGGTCTTGAGCCCCGGCATGCGACGCGATCAGCCCGGTCGTTACGCGCGCATTGTCCTGCGCCGGCCGCCTGAACGGATTGCGGTGACGGCCACGGTCGCCAACAGCGACGCGCGGAACGTCGACTCGTTATTTTCATCGGCCCTGCTTTGGTTCAATCGACTGCAACAGCGTCCACAGCGGCCGGTGATAGAAAAACTTTTGATCGCAGTCGAACACAACATCCTCGAAGCCGCGCGACAACGTCACGTGCTCTTGCGCGACTCTCTGCGGCAGCGGATTGAATTATGCGAGATTGATGAAGCATGGCAGAAGGTTGATCCCGTCCGGGCATTTGAGCGAAGGAATTTTTGGCGGAAGCGGCTGACACGGCTGCCGCCGGTAATCGAAGACGAGACGACCGAACGAGTGAAGCAAATCATCGCGTCGGCACCGCACGCGATCGATGTGGTCACTGCTCGTCATGGCCAGACACTTCGTTATCACGGCCTGCCATTTGCCCGAGTTCGACACGTGATGGATCGAGATCGGATCTGGTTTGGCATTGAAGGCTCGCGGCGGCGTTTGCTCGACGAATACCACGAACAGGATTGGACCAAGCTGTTTGACGATCTTGAAAGCTATCGCCATGAGGATTGCCGCGATCGACATCACTGGCTTTATCGCGCAGCCGGAGAAGCCTGGCTGGAATCAATCCTGCGCCGCGACATCTCAAAACTTGATCCCGGTTTGATTGTCGCTCCGCTGCATGCGCAATTTCGCACGTCGCACGGCGGGCCAACCGGCGCCCGGCCAATCGATCTGCTGGCGCTGCGTCATGATGGCCGGCTGGCAGTGATCGAATTAAAGGTCAACGAAGATCGCGAGCATGTCTTTCAGGGCGTTGATTACTGGCGGCGGGTCGAAGCGCATCGACGCCGCGGCCACATCAGTTCTGCCAGGCTGTTTGGTGAACGAGAGATCAGCGAGGAATCGCCGTTGGTTTATCTGGTCGCGCCCACGCTTCGGTTCCATCCTTCGTTTGCGACCCTGGCCCGCACCATCGCGCCGGACATCGAGGTTTATCGTTTTGATATTAATGAAGACTGGCGCGCCGGTGTGCGCACCGTGCGGCGAGAGCGAGTCAATGCGTGAATTTCCGTTGTGATTTCGTGGTCGAGCCGGGAAAGTTCGATGATTGGGTCGGGCTCTGAAAACGTTCTTTTGAACTGTGAATTTGAAACTGTGACCGTCAGCGAGCCTGCGAAGCAGGCGACTGTATAGACCGGGGACCGAGCAGCGAAAGAATTCCGAGCCCCGTAAGGGGCGACAGGTACAGAACCGCTCGCGGTAGCGAGCGGGTAACGTTGCTCGTAAAACCCGCGTGCTACCGCAAGCGGTTCCGTGCCAATTTCTGTCGCCCGCTAAAGCGGGCTTGATGTTTTGATTGGTGCTGGATCCCCGGGCTTACGCCCGGGGCTACTAACATACCGCCCGCTGACGCGGGCTGGGTTCACGCCCGATTTGGTTGCCGTTAGGCGACGATGGATCCGCTAGCGAACTGATCCTTCAAACTTCACGCTCGAGATAATTGCACCTCTAGATTTGCTCTTCTTTGTCTCACAGCGTCTTTCTTAAGTCGTAAGTCGCCGGTAGATTCCCGGCAGACGCTCAGGTAATGAAAGCACGTCATCGATAATTGTGTAACCAACGTCGCCGTAAAGATCGCGCAACTCTGACTCGGATTCACGATCGATCGTGATGCAAAAAGGAGTAATTCCCATCGTCTTCGCCTGACGCAAAGCTTCGCGCGTGTCTTCGCGGGCATAACGCGCGTCACCGTAATCGTGATCGTAAGGACGGCCGTCCGACAAAACGATCAGCAGACGCGTGCGCGCATCCTGCTTTGCCAGCTTCGCCGCTGCGTGTCGAATCGCGGCGCCCAGACGCGTGTTGTTCTGATAAGTGATGCCGCCGATCCGCCGCATTACCTCGTCCGAATAGTGCTCGCCAAAATCTTTGAGCACATAAAATTTCACGTTGCGCCGGCCTTCAGACGTAAAGCCGTTGATCGAGTATCTGTCGCCCACAGCTTCCAGCGCTTCGCTCATCAACACCAGCCCCTCTTTTTCGATCTCGATGATGCGGCGGCCGGGGTGCGTGTAAGGCTGCAAAGGATGGCGACCAATCGTGCGCGCGGTCGATGAAGATTGATCGAGAAGAAACGACACCGCAACATCGCGGCGACGACGCAGGCGTCTGGTATAGAGGCGCTCTGATTGCTGTCCATCGGCACGGCGATCGATGAAGTAATCCACGACGGCGTTCAGATCGTAATCGTCGCCGTCAATCTCGTTGGTAACGCGCGCCAGGTCCTCAGGCTTCATCAACTGAAACTGATGACGAATTGAAGAGACGACGCCTTTGTATCGTTCGCGCGTGTCGTCAACAAACGCGCGCTCGCCGCGTTTCACTTTCTTTTCGACGACGCGGCACCAGCCGACGCGATGATCAACCAGCTCGCGGTCCCACTCGTCATAGTTGAAGGCAACTTCACCGGCTTCCAAATCCTGTTCAGGCAGGTCACCTTCGCTCCACGCCTCGCTGCCGTCCAATTCGTCGAACTCGCCGTCCGCCTCAGTGTTCCAGGCGTTGAAAAGCTCGCGCGCATCGCGGCGTTGCGGTTGGCGGTTCGCATCGCGCTCGGCGAGCATCTGCTCAGCGGTCTTGCTCGCGTCTTCCTGATCCAGTTCATCCGGCACTTCCACTTGCTGCTCTGAGTCTTCCCTTGAGATGGACTGAAAAAGCGAGTAGACGCGGCTGGTCGCCATTAGAGTGTCGGCCAAGGTCATGGCCGGTCTGGAGATATATTCGGCAACAATCGTTTCAAGTTCAGAAACCACTTGCCGGTAAAACTCGCGCGCGTCGTCAAGTGCTCCTCCGAGAAGGGTTATTTGAAACAGCAACTCGAATGGCACCAGCGCAGCCGGCAAGTCGACTATCCGTGGGCGGCGATTGCGAAGGTGCGCGCGAATCAAGTCGAGGTCACGCGCCAGACCGCGATACGCTTGTCGCAGGCGCCGATCGATGCGCCCATTTTCGAGCGTGCCAAAGATTCTGCGCGCCAGCGCCGGAATCGGAAACAGGTTGAGGATGTGACGATAGTCGAGATCGCTGCTAATTTTTTCTGCTTTGCGCCCTGGCGCCTTTGCGTGACCTTCCGGCTCTTCAATTCCTTCCCGTTTGCCAACATCGTTGAGGTCAACAGCAAACGCATCCCGCGCGTCCTGATTCGCAGGATCGTAAAATTCAGCCAGCTCCGTAAATGCAGCGCGCAGATCGCTAGTGTCTCGGTCGTAGGTGCCGAACTCGATTTGTCCCGCCGCGTGCGCGGCCAGCACTTTGTAAAGTCGAAAGTCCAGTTCTTCATCGCCAAATTCCGTGACCACCGAAGGCAGATGAATCGTGCGACCGTCGCCGATGCGCGACTCGACCGGCACTGCCGCCAGGGGCGCAATCTCAACCGTGTGTCCGGTCAAGCCCTCGACGTAGAGACGCAACAAGAGCTGTACCGATTCCAGCGAAACTCCGGCGCCCCCTTCGCGCAGGGCTTCATTGCTGCTGCGCGTCTCGAGCGCGTAATAGCTGCGCCGCGCCCGGGTGTCTCCGGCAATCAAGCCGGCCCGCGCCCAGCTTTCGAACTGTTCAATCGAAACTGTGTGCAGGGCTTTCGCGCTCGAACGCAAACATGCGAGGGCGGCTTCGGAATCGACGCGCGCGACTTCACTGGTCAAGGCGATCACGCGCCGCGCGAGGGCGACGGCGCTGGGGTGATCTTTCTGCGCCGCGATCGTTTGAAAAAAGGCGGGGCTGGAACGAACAAAGGCGACCAGTCCGGCGTTGCCGTGAGAAGCCACCGCCCAGAGCAGATCGATCCACTCGTCAAAGCATTCCGGCAGTGTGCGCAGGATCTCACCGCCCGCGATCAGCAGATGCAGCGCCGCCGCGCCGCCGCGTTCCAGAAAGCTCGCAGCCCGGCGAGTTAGTTTCAAGATTTGGTCGGCTTCGAGCCGCTCAATCGCCCCAGGTATTGCGGCCCAGGCATCAGCGGCGATGCCGCCGGCGCGCTCGGCAAACGCCGCCGCCAGATCAATCGCGGCGACGGTGATCTCACTGGATGATTCAGAGCCGTTTAGAGGCGGGCTACTGCCCGCCATCCATTCTGAATCGGCGGGCGATAGCCCGCCGCTAAACTTAGCGGACCGGTGTTTCCGAAGTCGCTCGACCACTACTGGCGCAGCATTCAGAAAATCCGCGCTGTGCTTTGCCGATCGCCGCGAAATCTCCGCCGCCACTTCGTAGATCGATCTAAGTAACTCACTGTCTCCAATTTTCGCCGCGAGCAAAGGCGCCTGACGAAATGTTTCCGCCGCCGTTGTCGCGGACAGGATCATCTGTCGCGCACAGACCTGGAAGACGAATGGTCGCGTGGCCGGGGGCACGTTACTGAATTCACCGGGACCGGCGGTGAAAAAGCTCACTCCGTTTTCCACGTCACCCATCGTCAAACGCCGGCCGAGTTCACCCCACGCTCGGAGTTCCGGAGGGTCCAGAACCAATGCGACAGCGGGCGCCGCGCGCAGAAACTCGATGCTGGCACGCAGAGAAACTCCGGCGATCGCCGCGCTGGTCTCCAATGCCGCGCGCGTTTGCTCCAGCGGCAAACCGCCTATCTCGCGCAGGAGACCGGCAAACGTGCGTCGCTCAGCCGGGTTCTTGATAGAACGCAGCCGCTCGTCGATTTCTTCGCCGATGGGATCGCTTGGATTGTCGTGGTTTATTTCGTCGGACACTGTGTGGATTATTGATAATACCTTGTGACTAAAAAAAAGGAGACCTATCGAGGACGGACGCCTCATCGCCGCGTCACTCTGCGCCGAAAGAGCCTTTTACCGAGCAGCCAGGATTATGCGAAATCCAATGGAGCGGGCGTCTGGGATGACCCTGCGGCGGTAAGCGGAACGGCAGGAATTGGCGGAGCTTTCCCAGGAACCGCCCCGCATCGCCCGCACATCGGTTTCCTGCAAACTTTCTCTACCGTCGGTGGCTTTGTAGGGATAAGGCTTATACTTTGATTGACACCATTCCCACACGTTTCCGTACATGTCATATAGCCCGAATCCATTCGGCTGCTTTTGCCCCACCGGATGCGTCTGACTCCCCGAATTAGCACCGTACCATGTCATCCCATCAACACTGCCGGCGTACGGCCCGCCCGTCCCGGCGCGACATGCGTATTCCCACTCCGCTTCAGTCGGTAAGCGATACTCACGCCCCGTTATCTGTGATAGCTTGCGGCAAAACTCGACCGCATCGTTCCATGAGACACTATCCACGGGAAGATCATCTCCTTTGAAGCTTGATGGATTCGTACCCATCACCGCTTTGTACTGGGCCTGTGTCACTTCATACTTGCTCATATAAAGGCTTTGTATTGTCGCTTCGTTCTGTGGCCCCTCATCTTTGTCTCGACCCGTTTCCGAAAGAGGCGATCCCATCAAGAACGTTCCGCCGGGGACGGAGACCATCTGTATCTGGGCTCCATTCACGTTCTCTGTGAAAGATTGGCCTGTGAGTTGCGGTTTGTTCTCGGGCTGGTTCGTTTGCTTTGATTGTGCGCTACCCGGCGATGCCCTCCGGATCTTAGGCCCTCGAATTAACCAAACAATTGCTCCGATAATAATGACCACCAGAACGGCCCCGCCAATCAACGCCACCCGTTTGCCTACGCTGGAATGTCTTTCCGTTAACTGGCTGGTGGGAGGCGGTTGACCTGCAAATGCCATATTCTGATCTTTGCCAATCATTACCTCCGGCGGCGGAGCATTCATGGTCTTCATGGCGGACTGAGATGCCGCCTCTTCGGCCAAAGAATATTCGTGTGCAAAAGGTAAAGCTGTTTCCCGCTGCGGGCTTTGTATTTGAGCAGGGCTGGCAATCGTTTGAGGCAGAGGCGTCGGTTCTTTGTCAGTTTCAGGTGGCCGAGTTGTTCCGGCAGTATTCGGGGCGGGATACAATATCCCAGTGGGACCTGGGTCAGGATTACGAGAGGCAGAAACAGACTCAGTTGCTCTTGGGTCAAATGGGGCAGATAGAACCGAACCGTCCACCAGACAAAAGGTCATCGTATCGTCGAACGTACGATTGCAGGTCGGGCACCTCTTCATTGGGCTCTCCAGTTTGCTAGGTAACTTTGCGCAAGAATAATATACATTTCGCGGTTCGTTAAATGGAGTGAATACTCTTGGGTTAATACCGTCTGCGGTAGCGAGCGTCCGGTGCTAGATTACCGTCGTCACGATCTCGCGGATGCTGCGTTGCAGGTCGCGGTCGTCGGTGATGGGTGAGCACATCGCCACTTCGGCAGCCCGGATTGGCGGGATACCGTGGGCGATCAGTTGCGCGGCGTAAATCAGCAGACGCGTCGAAACTCCTTCTTCCAATCCATGACCACGCAGGTTGCGCACCTTCTGTCCAATCAAAACCAGATCGCGCGCAGTGCCCTCGTCGATGCCGCCTTCGCGGGCGACGATCGCCACTTCCATCTCGGGTGGCGGATAATCAAAATCGATCGCCACAAAGCGTTGCCGCGTTGATTGCTTCAAATCTTTCAGGATCGATTGATAGCCGGGGTTGTAGGAGACCACCAGCATGAAATCCGCCGGCGCGTCCAGAATCGTCCCTCGTTTTTCTATTGGTAGCCGGCGGCGATGATCGGTCAACGGGTGGATGATGACGACGGTATCTTTGCGGGCCTCAACGATTTCGTCGAGATAGCAAATCGCGCCGTGGCGCACGGCCGAAGTCAGCGGGCCGTCATGCCAGACCGTCTCTTCCCCTTCGATCAGAAAGCGTCCGACCAGATCGGTTGACGAAAGATCTTCATGACAGGCGACCGTGATCAGTGGCCGTTCGAGCCGCCATGCCATATGTTCGACAAAGCGCGTCTTGCCACAGCCGGTCGGGCCTTTCAGGATCACGGGCAGGTGTGCGGCGTGCGCGGCTGCAAACAGATCGATCTCATGATCGACGGGCAGGTAATACGGCTCGTCAACGATTCGGTATTCTTCTATGGCGCGTTCAGGCATAACTCAAAAATCTAGGCAGGATGATAAGTATCGAGAAACTTTCCCACAAAGTTTCCTTCCTCTGTTCCGTCGGGCTTAGTGATAGTCCAATCCATCAACTCGGACTCCGGAAGCGAATAAGTGTCACGGAGCTTGTATCCCGCAACCGTTTCTACATCGCTGGATATTATGCCCGTAATAGTGCCATCCCTTATTTCCTTGACGTAAATGAATACCTGCTCGAACTTTCCCGACGAATCATGCAATCTCGTGGTGACAAAGAACACGTGCTTTGGCGGCAGTCCAGCGAGAAATCGTTTCTTTGCGTCAGGGTACGTCTTGCGGGCTTTCTCAACATAGGGCTTGATTGCCTCTTCGAACTTCTTTAGCGCTTCACTGGTGATTTGCTTCGGCTGATCCTTAGGAGCATTAGTCGCCAGCGGGGCCAGCTTTTCCGGCTCTTGTGAAACGCCGCCGATGGAACAACCAAGCAACAATCCAATTAACAGAAACATGCGTCCTGGTTTCATCAGAAGGTTCCATTCATCGCAAGCTGACGTTTCGAACGGCATGCGCTATGCTTGTTCGCGGCCATCCAGTAGCAATTAAGATGATTCAGGATTTTAGCATTCAGGACGGAGAAGTCGAAAGAGGCCGGAAGATGCCGATGGTGAGGTCAGTACCGGGAGCGATAGCGACCGGGTCTCAACCGATGCGACGGGCGAGATCGTCAAGACTGTTACCCGGTCGCTACCGCTCCCGGTACTGACCTCATCACTCAACACGGTCCGTGCTGCACGGTGCGTGGTGGTGCTAATGAACTTATGAAAGTCGCAGTAGCCATGTCCGGTGGGGTGGATTCGTCCGCAGCAGCCGCAATTCTGAAAGAGCAGGGCCACGAACTGGTCGGCTTTACGATGCAGTTGTGGAACCAGAATCGCGGCATCAGTGTGGATGAAAACGGCGAATCGCTGCCTTCGCGTTGTTGTTCACTCGACGACGTTTACGATGCTCGCCGGGTGGCCGAAGAGCTTGGCTTTCCATTTTATGTTTTGAATCTCGAACGCGAATTCGAGCGCGACGTGGTGCAGCCGTTTGTCGCCAGTTATCTAAATGGCGAGACGCCGATCCCGTGCGTCGCCTGCAACAGTCGTCTGAAGTTTGCTTCGCTGGATCGTCTGGCGGTCAGTCTCGGTTGCGAGAAAGTCGCCACGGGTCATTACGCGCGAGTTGAATTCGATTGTGAGACTGGTCGTTATCAGCTCTTACGTGGACGCGACAGCCAGAAGGACCAGTCGTACTTTCTGTGGGAGCTGACCCAGGACCAGCTTTCGCGTTCGATGTTTCCGCTGGGCGAAATGTCGAAGCCCGCTGCGCGAGAGGCCGCCCGTCGCCACGAGCTGGCGGTGGCGGAAAAGTCTGAGTCGCAGGAAATCTGTTTCGTTCCCGACGGTGACTACGCGGGGTTTATCGATCGCTATCTCGCGGCCGAAGGACAAACCGGACGCTTGCCGGGCGCGGGTGAGATTGTGAGCACCGGCGGGAAAATGATTGGCGAGCACACCGGCATACATCACTACACGATCGGACAGCGCCGCGGGATTGGCATTTCAAGTGCGCTGCCGCTGTATGTCACCGGAATTGATTCAGCCCACAACCGGATCGTCGTGGGTAACCAGGAAGAATTGTTGCGCGAAGAATTCACGGCGGCCGGCGTCAACTGGATCGCTTTCGATAATCCGACCGCACCAGTTCGCGCCGAGGTGCGGGTGCGTTACCGGCACACTGCTGAGCCGGCCACGATTACTCCCGTGTCCGACCACCGCGTGCAGGTTAAGTTTGATGAACCGCAGCGCGCGATCACCCCGGGGCAGGCGACTGTCTTCTATCGTGGTGATGAAGTCGTCGGTGGCGGCTGGATTGTTAAGTAGCACAGACTTTAGTCTGTGATGGTTCGAGTTGATCCAGACATTAATCACAGACTAAAGTCTGTGCCTCCTAAACCTTTTCGACCCTCGACTCGTACTCACAATCAGCCAAAATTCCTGGAGAACTAATAGGTAAACCGCTTATGGCAATGTCAAAAACTCGCAAAGTCGTAATCACAATCGGGGGCATTCTGCTCGGACTCATACTCATAGTTGTCGTCGGTATCGCCATCATTGTTTCCGCGCTGCGCGGGAACCGGCCATCGATTCGTGACAATAGCGTACTGGCCCTGAAAATTTCCGGAGCCCTGCCGGACTATGTTCCCGATGATCCGTTTCGCCGCCTCTTCGGCGGTCAGCCGCAATCGCTCAACAGCCTGATGACGCAGTTCCGCAAAGCGAAAACTGACAAGCGCATCTCGGCAGTGATGTTGGACATCGACATGTCAGACGCGGGTTGGGCCAAGTCGGAAGAAATTCGCGGGGCGATTGCAGACTTTCGCGCCTCGGGCAAACCCGTCTATGCCTACATGGAGACAGGTCTCAACAAGGACTATTACATTGCCACGGCCTGCGACAAGATCTTTGTGCCGCCACCGGGTGAGTTATTCACGATCGGTCTGGCGGCGGACGTGATGTTCTTCCGCGGCTCCCTCGACAAGCTGGGAATCTATCCCGACATTTACCAGATCGGGAAATACAAGAGCGCCGGCGACATGTTCACGCAAAAAGAGATGACGCCCGCTCATCGCGAGTTCATTGACGCGCTGCTCAACGACCTGTATGGCCGCTACATCGAAGAGATTGCCAAAGCGCGCTCGAAAACGCCCGACGCCATGAAGGCGCTCATCGATAATGCGCCGTACACGGCGACGCAAGCGAAAGACAACGGAATGATCGACGGCGCTTTGTATCACGACGAGGTCGAGAAGGAGCTGAAGAAGCGCCTCGGCTACAAAGACAGTGACGAAATGCCCATTGCCAGGGCCGGGGATTACCGGCAGATTTCTCAGGAGTCTTTGGGCTTGAACAAAGGCGAGCGCATCGCTGTGGTCTACGCCACGGGCGACATCACCTCAGGCAAGTCTACATTCGGCGGCTCTGGCGAAGAGACGATCGGATCGGATTCGCTGGTTAAGACCATCAACGACGCTCGCGATGACAAGAGCATCAAGGCCATCGTTTTGCGCATAGACAGTCCGGGCGGGTCAGGTCTGGCTTCCGACATCATCTGGCGCGCTATTGAGTCGGCCAAAGAGAAGAAGCCCGTCGTAGTTTCGATGAGCGACGTCGCGGCATCGGGTGGCTACTACATCGCTTGTAACGCAAACAAGATTGTCGCTGAGCCTTCGACGATCACCGGTTCGATTGGGGTCCTGGGCGGCAAGCCGGTCCTCAAGGGATTCTATGACTGGATCGGGGTGACGAACGAGTATGTGCTGCGTGGCAAAAACGCCGGCATGTTTCGCGAGACGGAAAAGTTTAGCGACGACGAACGAAAGAAGTGGATAGAGTTTTTGAACACCACCTACGATGACTTCATCTCAAAAGTCGGGAAGGGCCGTAGCAAAGAGAAAACCTACATCGATACGATTGGCCAGGGTCGTGTGTGGACCGGCCGCCAGGGAAAAGAAAATGGACTGGTGGACGAGTACGGCGGACTTGATAAGGCGATCGAGATCGCCAAGCAACTCGCCAAGATTCCAGCTGACCAGAGTGTCCAGCGCGTGATCTTGCCAAAGCCGCCCGGCTTCATCGAGCAATTGATGAACAGCGGTGACGATGGCGAGGGCGACCAGACGACTGCCCAGGCGAAGCAGCAGGCAGCAATCCTCGAAGCGATGCCGGTGGACGTCCGGCGTGCCTTGCGGTACGCGCAGTTGCTTGATCGGTCGAGGAGTGGCGAAGCGATCTACATGCTGCCGTTTAGTTTGCGGATCAGGTAGGCACGGTGTGCGACGAGCTTCGGTTGTCATATTTCTTTGCGCTTGTGTTTAGAAGCGGGCTACCGCCCGCTTAGTCGGGCAGTAGCCCGACTCTAAACATTCTAATTCCGCTCTTGAGAATCAGTGAGAATCCTTCTGGTAGAAGACGAGCCACGCATGGCGCAAGTTCTCGCCAAAGGCTTGCGCGAGCACTCCTACGCCGTCGATATGGCCGGCGACGGCAACGCGGCGCTCTATCAAACCTCAATCAACGATTACGATCTAATTCTGCTCGACGTGCTGCTTCCCGGGCCGGACGGGTTTGAAGTGTGTCGCGAGCTGCGCGCCCGCGGCGATGCCACGCCGGTCCTGATGCTGACGGCGCGGGCGACCGTCGACGATCGCATTACCGGTCTGGATGCCGGGGCGGACGATTATCTGACCAAGCCTTTTGCGTTCCGCGAACTGCTTGCGCGGGTCAGGGCGCTGCTGAGACGCGAGCCGCAGCTTCATCCAGGTCTGGTGCAACTCGATGATTTGGTGCTGGACTCGGCCAGTCATCGAGTCTCTCGCGCTGATCGTGAAATAGAACTCACCGCGAAAGAATATGCGTTGCTGGAATATCTGGCCCGCCGCGCCGGCCAGTTAGTCTCGCGCGCGGAGATCGCGGCGCACGTCTGGGACCAGTCCTTCGATCCTTTCTCAAACACCATCGAGGTTTACGTTAACCGGCTGCGCAAAAAGATCGACGAACAACATCCAGTCAAACTCATCCACACCCGCCGCGGCGAAGGCTATATCCTCGAGCCGCGTTAATGTCCGGCAAACTTTAGTTTGTGGCTTTCTCAAGTTCCCCTCTCCCGATGGGGGAGGGGTTAGGGGAGAGGGACTGACGCGTCGCACAAACCCCCACCCCCAACCCTCCGCCAGCGGGGGAGGGAGATTGCAGAACGAGAAACTTAAGTTAATCTTCCATTAAGGTAAACGTCCGTATACTCACCGCTCTCAGACCAGGTTATGCGGAACACATCGAAGGCAGGCGTACGCTTGCTCTCAGCCCTAGCGGCGCTGGCATGCTTTCCAGGATTCGTGTGCGCGCAGACACCGTCGCCGCAATCGACGCCTTTTGCTGTTCCAAATGCGCCTGGCCCGTCGTCGACTCCGGCCGCGACACCGGTTCCCGGATCAGCCGCGCCCGTTTCGCTGGGCGGTCAGACTTCGCCGAACGCCAATTCGCTTACGCTCGAGGAAGCGCTACGTCTGGCGAAGGCGCAGGCGTCTTCTTTTCAACAGGCGGGGCTGAACGAACAAATTGCTGCTGAAGATGTGAAGCAGGCACAGGCTGCTTTTCTGCCGAAGGTGAGTGCGCCGCTGAGCTACATCTACACGTCGCCGGCGTTAGGTCTGAAGCCGGGTGAGCCGCGCGCGCCGAGTTTTATCGCGAACAATGCGATCAGCGAGTACCAGGCGTTGGTGAATGTCTCGGGAGATTTTGATATTGCCGGCAAGCTCCGCGCCGGCCTGGCGCGGAATCGCGCGCTGCTCGCCGCGGCGCACGCCGGCACCGAAGTCGCACGCCGCGCGTTGGCTCAGGCCGTGCTCGAAACTTATTTCGGATTGGCATTGGCGATCGCGCAGCGGACTGCGGCAGAAGGAAACCTGGCCGCAGCCGAAGAGTTTGAGCGCATTACTTCGCTCCTGCTAAGCGGCGGTGAAATTGCCCCGGTTGATTTGACGCGAGCGCATCTGCAAACCATTGTGCGTGGCGATGAATTGGAAAGGGCGCGCGCAAATGAAGAAGTCACGGCCGGATCTCTGCGGGTGCTGGTCGGCTATGATTTCACGCGCCCAATCAGCACGACGGATTTGGCACTGATCCTGCCGAACGATAACGAATTTCAGCAGTTCAGTCCCGGTGACGTTCCGCGCCGGCCTGAGTTCGCGCAACTTGAAGCACAGCTTCGCGCCGCCAGACAAGACATTAGGATCACGCGCTCTGATCGTTTGCCGGCGCTTTCGTATTCAATGAATGGTGGCTTCGATACAGACTCGCTCAAGGGTCCGCGACTCAAGGAACATTCAGGGGTATCGGCGGCGGTGAGTCTCAGCATTCCCATCTTTGATTGGGGCGCCACCCGCAGCAAAGAACGTCAGGCGCGTCTGCGGGTTCAGGTAGCAGAGAACGAGCGCACCGTTGCCCTGCGCGGGTTTACGCAACAGTTCTATGCGGCGCGATCCCAGGCAGCCAGCGCGGCCGAGCGCGTGCGATTGGCGCGGGAGGGGATCCTGCAAGCGCAAAACAATCTGTCAGCTTCGATTGCGCGTTACCGCGCGGGTGAAGCGCAGATTATCGAGGTCACCGACGCGCAAACTATGCTGGTGACCCAGCGCACGGCCCTTTACCAGGCACTATTCGATTATCAAACGGCGCTCGGGCGTCTGAGACAAGCGACAGGACAATGAAGCCAGAAGACGATTTAGACAAGCGCTCAACCGAAAGCGGCGAACCGGCTCACGAGTTTGCTTCTTATGAGCAGACACAGGTGCGTCGTGGATCGATGACGCCTCGACAGCGAAATCTCGTGGTCGTCTTGTCAGCGCTCGCCTTGCTCGTGATTCTCCTGATCGTCGTAGTCGTGTGGCGACGGAAAACTGCGGTGACGGCCGAGGAAACGACGACGCCAATCGTCAGCGTGAAGGTGGGCAAAGCCGAGAAGGACGCCATCGCCGCCCAGATAGTAGCGGTCGGTACGATCTGGCCGCGAGAAAAATCTGATGTTGGAGCCAAGATTAGCGCGCAAATTAAAAAGATGGCGCTGTTGAAAAACAAGGTCGTCAGAGCGGGCGAGGTCATCGCCACTCTTGAGTCGCGCGATCTCCAGGCTCAACGGGCCGAAGCGGTCGCAGCTCTAAATCAGGAACGCGCCAGCGAGCGCAGCGTAACCACCGGCACGATTCCGCAAACCAACGCGCAGGATCAGAAAGCTTTGCGGGATGCGCGCGCCAAAGCCATCACGGCGCGGGCGACCTTCGAACGTCGGCAGGTGCTCTATCAGAATGGTGGCATCTCGAAAAAGGATCTGGAAGCGTCACAACTTGATCGGGCGACTGCCGAAAGCGAACTCCGCCTTGCTGAACAAACGATAACGCTGCGGGCGACGTCGCTTAACCCAAACGATCGCGCGCTCGCCGCCGCCAGAGTTGCGCAGGCGCAACAGCACCTGGCCACCCTCGACGCGCAGCTCAGCTATGCCACCATTCGCGCGCCCATCACCGGCATCGTCACAGACCAATTTCAATACGAGGGCGAGTTCGCATTGGCGGGTGGAAAGCTCGTAACCATTGCCGACATCAGCGAAGTGATCGTCAAGGCTCCCTTTGCCGACACGGTCGCGGCACAGCTCAAAGTGGGGGATCCCGCAGCGGTCTTGCCCACGGATACTTCAAGTGAAGAAATGAAAGGTCGGATCACCTTGCTCAGCCGCTCGTCTGATCCAACCAATCGCACAGTTGAAGTATGGGTGACGCTGGCGAACGGTGCGGGCAAGTTGCGATCGAATGGAGCGGCGCAGATCACTATTTCCGCCAACTCAAAAACCGATGCGGTTGTAGTTCCGACCTCAGCAGTGACGCTTGACGCCAGCAATGCCAATGAAGGAACAGTGATGGTCGTGGACGGTGCGTCGGTCGCGCACGAAACAAAAGTTACCGTTGGGATTCGCACCCGCGACCAGATGGAAATTACCTCCGGCTTGCAGGGCGGCGAGACGTTGGTGATTGAAGGCAACTACTCGCTGGCCGACGGGACCAGGGTCGAGATTGCCAAGGATGAACCAGGGAAAGATGAGAAAAAGCCGGAAGAGAAGTGAGGTTGACTCTGTGGAGTGCGCCGGCAGAGCGAAGCGGCGACGGCGCTTTATGTCCGACAAACTTTAATTTGTCGCTTTGAGTAGCACAGGCTGCCAGCCTGTGCACAGACACTACAGGCTGGCAGCCTGTAGTACCGTAATCGACAAACTGAAGTTTGTCGGACAACAACATCCAAAGCGGTGTCGCCGCTTCGCTTTGCCACCGCACTCCAAAAGAAGATCATGAATCTCGCCCGCCTGGTCTCGAACCAATCACGCGCCGTGCTGGTCTTTGTGGCCTTGATCTGCGCGGGTGGGTTATATGCAGCCTGGCAATTGCCAATCGCAATTTTTCCGGCAACCGATTTCCCTCGCATCGTAATCATTGTTGATAACGGCGTGGCGCCGGCGCCGCAGACGCTGGTCTCGGTCACCCGCCCCATCGAAGAGGCAATGAACGGGATTCCCGGCATTCAGCGCATCAAGTCGAAAACCTCGCGCGGCTCTTCGGAAATAAGTCTTTTCTTCAACTGGAATGTCGATATCGTTCAATCACTGCAATTGGTCCAGGCCCGCCTTTCACAGCTGGCCTCGACGTTGCCGCCGACGGCCAGGATTGAGCACGTCGAGCGGCTGACTTTCGCCGTCTTTCCCGTGACCGGCTACAGTCTGACCTCGGACACGCGCGACCTGGCCAGTCTACGCGACATCGCCACCTACACTATTCGTCCGCAACTCGCTCGCTTGCCCGGTGTCGCAACTGTGGGCGTGGCCGGCGGCAAGACGCGCGAATTCCACGTCCGCGTCGATCCAGACCGTCTGGTGGCCCACAACGTTTCAGTCCAGCAGGTGGTTGAGGCGGTCCATAATTCGAACATCATCGTCTCTCCAGGTCTGATTGAGGAAAACCATCAGCTCGAACTTGCGTTGATCAGCGGCCAGGCGACGAAGCCCGAAGATCTGAATGGAATCGTGGTGGCGACCGTCAACAATGCGCCTGTTACTCTTGCCGACGTTGCTACTGTCGGCGCCGGAGTTGAGCCGCAATACACCCTCGTCAGCGCTTACCCCGGCAAGCCGGCGGTGCTGCTGAATATCAATCGTCAGCCTGATGCGAACACCGTTACCGTGGTTGACGAGGTGAAGGCGGAGTTGGCCGCGATGCGCGGGCAGATTCCCAAAGACATTACCATCGCTCCCTATTACGATCAGTCCCTGTTGGTGCGCCAATCAATGAACTCAGTCCGCGACTCGATCCTGATCGGCCTGCTTCTTTCCGTAGTGATACTTTTCGTCTTTCTGCGGAACTGGGGAACAACCTTCGTCGCGGTCCTGGTGATCCCAGTGACGGTGCTGGCGACGTTTCTGGCCATGTGGCTCGCGGGGCTGAGTTTTGATCTGATGACTCTGGGCGGCGTCGCGGCGGCCATTGGACTGGTGATTGATGACGCGATCGTAGTCGTCGAGAACATCTACACGCATATGTCGCGCGGGCAGTCGCGCCGTGAAGCCGTGCAAAAGGCGATCTCGGAAATCACTGTGCCGATCATCGGGTCGACCGTTACTCCGGTCGTAGTATTTCTGCCACTGACATTGCTGACCGGCGTCACGGGCAGCTTCTTTCGTTCGCTGGCGCTGACTATGGCGGTGGCGTTGCTCACTTCTTTGGTGTTGGCGCTGACGCTGACTCCCGTACTGGCCGAACGATTTGTCAGAGCCAAACGACGTCCGGGCTGGAAGGAAAATCCCGACCGGAGAAGTGATCACAATGTGTTGGCCGACGAACGCGTGGAAGAAGAAGAACAGAGAGGCCGAATTCTCGGCGCCATCATCCGACGATATGATTGGGTACTTGGTCATGCGCTTAATAATCGCTGGGCCGTTCTGATTGTGGTTGCCGTCGTTCTCGCCGGCTCGTTCTTGCTTTACCGATCATTAGGCTCTGAGTTCCTGCCGGAATTCGATGAAAGCGCTTTCATTCTCGATTACTGGGCGCCACCGGGCGCGTCCCTCACGGAGACCGATCGCCTGCTTCATCATGTTGAAGACCTGCTGCGACAGACGCCGGAGGTTGAATCCTATTCGCGCCGCACCGGGCTGGAGTTGGGACTGTTCATAACTGAGCCCAACCGAGGGGACTTTGCCGTCAAACTGAAGCCCGGACACAAGCGGAACACCGACGAGGTGATGGCCGATCTGCGGCAGAAGCTGGCGGAGTCAGAGCCTGCTTTGGAAGTCGAATTCGTCGGTATTCTCTCTGACGTGATCGGCGATTTGACCAGCTCGCCCGAGCCAATTGAGATCAAACTCTTCAGTGAAGACGCAAATGCCCTGCACCAAAAGGCCGACGAGGTCGAGGCGGCGATCAAGAAGATTCAAGGTGTAGTCGACACCAAGAATGGCGTGATCGTCAGTGGGCCTGCCGTCACCTTCAACATTGATCCGCAGCGCGCCGCGCGTTTCGGGGTGACGGCCACAGACATCGCCAACACCGTAACGACGGCAATGTCGGGTGACGCGGCTTCGTCAATTTTACAGCAAGGCCGCCTGATCACAGTTCGCGTCATATTCCCTCCCGAGGTGCGGACTTCGCTCGACAAGGTGCGTGCTCTGCAAGTGCGGTCTTCGGCCGGGACGCTGTTTCGACTCGATCAGGTTGCCGACGTCAACTATGACAAGGGTCAGACAGAGATCGCGCGGGACGGGTTGCGCCAGACAGTTGCCGTCACCGGCAGACTGGAAGGCAAGGACCTCGGGACTGCGATCGCCGAGATCAAGAATCTGCTGAGCAGGGAAGTCAAACTTCCGCCGGGCATGACGATCGAATACGGTGGTCTCTATCAGGAGCAACAATCAAGCTTTCGCGAACTGGTGATTTCGCTCGTCCTGGCTATCGTGCTCGTCTTTCTGACGCTCCTGATCGAGTTTCGTTCCTTTGCGCACCCAATCGCGATCGTCACCGGGGCCGTGCTGGCTCTCGGTGGTGTTCTGCTGGGGCTTTTCATCACCCAGACGACGCTGAATGTAGTTTCGTTGATGGGAATGATCATGATCGTCGGCATTGTCGCGAAGAACGGCATCCTGATGCTCGATGCTGTTGAGGACCACCTCGCCGCGGGCGACACTGTGCGCGAGGCGTTGCTGCGATCGGGTCGCCGCCGTTTTCGGCCCGTGCTGATGACCTCGCTCGCGGCCATGCTCGGGATGCTGCCGCTGGCGCTGGCGCTCGGCGCGGGCTCAGAACTCTTGCAGCCTTTGGCCATTGCGGTCATCAGTGGATTGGCAGTGGCGCTGCTGCTTTCTTTGGTGGTGACGCCGACTGTCTATACTCTGGTCAGACGCAAGCCATCGTGACCGAAAACCAAACAAGGAGTAGAAACATGAGAAGTAACAGAACATCGAATTGCCTCTTCGGCATGGTCTTTTCTGCGATCCTTTTTTCCGCCGCGTTCAGCGCTCAAGCGCAGACACCCCTGGCGAGTCCGTCGCCGCAACCATCAGCGACACCGACGCTGGAAAAACAGTTCTTCAAGAATATTTTGGGCGATCAGAAAGCGATCTGGACATCTCCGTTTCACCTTCGCGGTGGCGACGCGCGCTGGCTGGCGCCGCTTGGTTTGGGGACCGCGGCTCTCATCGCCACCGACCGAATGACCGGAGATGAGATGGCCGAGTCCAGCCAACAGTTGAATGCCAGCCGCATTATCAGTTATGCGGGATCGGGATATGCCGTCGGTGGTGTAGCAGCAACCTTCTATCTGGTCGGGCGAGTGACTCACAACGATCGCGCGCGCGAGACCGGCCTCCTGGGTGCTGAAGCGTTGATTGACAGTGGGATCGTCGTAACCGTGCTCAAAGAAATCACCCAGCGCCGGCGTCCAACTGCGGCGCAAGGTCGCGGCGATTTTTTTGCCGGAGGATCTTCCTTTCCATCCGGACACAGCATCGCGGCGTGGTCGCTGGCTACGGTGATAGCCAACGAATACCACGATCGTCCTCTGGTGCAGATTACCGCCTACGGGATTGCCGGCGCGGTCAGCGTGGCCCGCTTCACGAGTCTCAACCATTACCTCTCTGACGTCCTGGTTGGCAGTGCGATGGGTTACGGCATTGGGCGATATGTCTATCATGCGCACCACCGCCAGAGTCCTGGTGCAGGCGGCGATGAAGAGGAATCGCAGGAACGGTCGCGCGCGTGGCCGCTGATTGCTCCGCGTTATGACCGTCACGCGCGTGAGTATGGCGTCGCGCTGGCGTGGAGTTTCTAGGGTCGTGCCGAGAGCAATGAAGTCAGTACCGGGAGCGGTAGCGACCGGGCCGCACGTTTCCCATGATCCGAGATTGGGAGGACATGACCCGGTCGCTACCGCTCCCGGTACTGACCTCATACTCTGATCACTGCTCACTGATTATGTTCGATTCGGTTCGCATACGATTGACCCTTTGGTACGCCGGCGTACTGGCGTTGTCGCTGATCGCGTTTGCGGTGCTTGTTTACTACGCGGCGGCGGGCATCTTCTATGCGCGGCAGGATGAGTTGCTGCGCTCGACCGCGGAAACTGTCGCGAGCGCATACGTGCAGGAGTTGGAGGAGGAAGATTCGGTGGCGAAAGCCAACGACGTCGTGTTGGCCCAGTTGGTCTTTCCGAATCGCTACGTCGAGGTTGCCGATGTCCAGGGGCGTGTAGTTGCCTGGTCGAGCAATCTCGCCGGTCACGTGTTGACAGTTCCAACGCAGACGCTCAGCGAAGCACGTCAGCGCGGCAGCAGCTTTGTGGTGCTGAATAATTTGCGAGTTGCCGTGGTGCCGCTATCGCCTGACCGCAACAAACAACTCGGGTTCGCTATTGTTGCCGAGCCGTTAAGCGTTGTCGCAGAGGGCCTCCGTCGTCTGCGGCGTAATTTCTTTGCCGGCGGTCCTTTGATCGTGCTGTTTGCTTCCCTGGGAGGTTATTTTCTCGCGCGCAAGAGTCTGGCGCCGATTGCCCTCATGAATCAACAGACGCAGCGCATCACGGCAGAAAATCTTTCGGCGCAGCTTGATGTGGCAAACCCACGGGATGAAGTCGGGCGGCTGGCGATTACCATCAACGCGCTGCTGGCGCGGATCGACGCAGCTTTCCAGGAGCAGAAACGTTTCATCGCCGATGCTTCCCATGAACTGAGGACGCCGATTGCCGTACTGCGTGGTGAAACTGAAGTTGCGCTGGAGCAGGAGCGCGCCACCGCCGAATACAAAGAGTCTTTGGAGTTGATTAAGGACGAAGCTGAACGGCTATCGCGCATTGTCGAAAATCTCTTCCTGCTCGCGCGGCAACCAATCGATGCGCCGTCGCTGGTGAAAGAACCGGTGTACGTGAATGAAGTCGTGGCCGATTGCGCCCGGGCGGCCCAGGTCCTGGCTACGCAAAAAGGATTGCGCCTCAAGGTCCAGTCCTCGCTCCCAGAGGTGAGCATGAATGGCGACGATGAAATGCTGAAGCGAATGCTGCTGAACCTGCTGGACAACGCGGTGAAGTACACGCCGGCGGGCGGCGAGATTAGCGTTGCGCTAAGTTCCCAGAACGGCAACGCGATAATCACCGTTAGCGATACCGGCATCGGCATCCCGTCCGAAGATCAGCCGCGCATCTTCGATCGTTTTTACCGGGTCGACAAAGCGCGTTCACGCGCCCTGGGCGGCGCGGGCCTGGGTCTCTCGATTGCGCGCTGGATCGTTGAGGGGCACGGCGGATCGCTTTCGGTTTCGAGTTCGGTCGGTCGTGGCAGTACGTTTACTGTCGACTTGCCTCTGAACGGATAAAGCGAAGGGCCTGCCCGTCTCCGGAAACGGCCCCAGTCTCCTCAGCAGGGTTATCTCAGGCAGTCTCCCGCCAGATCGCGGACTGCTTCTCCTAATTGGCACTTGCCTTCCTTCTAGTCAATCTGCGCCGTCCGTGATCTAACCCGCCGATTCCTGGTAGCAAAAATCTGGCAACGCATTGCAAATTTCTGGCGAGCTTCGCTATGCTGGGCACACTCTTGCGTTTGCCAGGCACAGGATACAGCTAAACTTTACGTGGGTTACTCAATGGATCGTTTCTGAGGAGTTACGAATGAAGACCTTGACGAAGACTGCTTCTATTCTCGCTTTGCTGAACCACGTGCCTGGCTGTTCGAGCTATAACAGTGTGTCTGAAAAGAACCGCGTGTTCTTCAATAGCGCGGCAGAAGCCGAGCAAGCGGGCTTTCGCAAAGCGAAGCGCTGTTCCTGAACCATTTACGATTTGCGCTTTTAGATTTAGGATTCATCAATGGACACCGCCACCCGAAAAACTATATCGATCGTCTGTCTTTGTTTCTCGCTTCTTTGGTTCGCCTTCATCGTGCTCTTCGAATCACACTACCTGATTGGCGTCTTTCGTAGCCACCCGACTTTTCGCGCCGTGATGAGAACGGTCTATGAAGAACAGATCGAAGGGATTAATTTCATCGTCCTGGTTGTCTATCTCATTCCCGGCCTCTTAGCGCTGGTGATGTATCGGCGATTCAAGAAGGGCTACTAAGCTACCACCTCCGACGTGTTCACGCTCTTCTATTCCAATTCATGATGACTATCAAATGGAAATTGGCCAAAGCAGTAGCGCTCGACGCCGGGCACGGCTTTTTAGCTCTTAACTCAAAACGTGAGCATCTCTCAAGGAGCCCCCCCCCAATGAAAAACTTGAATTCACTAATTGCCTTTGCAGTACTGGTTCTGGTTGTTGCCGGCTGTAGTAGCTCATCGAACAACAACAACTCGTCCAATTCTTCGAACAACAACAGCTCGAACAACAACAATTCGAGTAACAGCAATTCCACTAATTCCAGCAAGCCTTCGAAAGATGCGCCGGCGGACTCAGAGGGTGTCTTTCACGATGACAATGCTGGAATCAGACTGCAAGCGCCGAAAGGCTGGAAGACAAAGCTGGACGGTGAGCAACTGGTAATCACCGCTCCCGATAACTCGATGACCATGGTTTTCTGGGTGCCTGAGGGCAGTTTTGAATCGGCCATCAAGGACCTCGATCGCCAGCTCTCCAGAAAAATTAAGCGGATGAAAACGACCACGAACGGTAGCGAGAGTTCAACCAACGGAATGCCCATCTACACTGTAGCCGGCACCGGCGAGGTAGACAGCAACAACATCGAATGGAGTGTCGACATTATTAAGGCCCCGAAGAAGCCGACGATTGTGCTCTCAGTCGCTCAGCCCGGTGCGTGGGACAAATATTCGGCTGAGATCAAGGAGTTCGTCGCCAGCATCAAGCCAACGAGCTGACAGTCACGACGTCTCTGATTCTTAAGGCTTAGTCGCGAGCACGAACCAGGTGGGTTAATTACCAGCCTGGAACGCGTTGCTTGCCGTCATTCTGATGACATTGTCCGTTAATCTGCCAGACTGGTTTGGCGGCATCGACATTTACTTGTTCGATCAGCTTTTGAAGGGGCGAATCGTTCCGGGGATGCGAGTGCTCGATGCCGGCTGTGGCACGGGTCGTAATCTGGTCTATCTGCTCAGGAGCGGCTTTCCGGTCTTTGGCGTCGACGAATCGAGCGCGGCTATCGGGCAAACCCGCCGGCTGGCTGCGGCGCTGGCCCCACATCTGCCGGCAAACAACTTTCGCATGGAACCAGTGGAGCGGCTGTCGTTTGCTGATCTAACCTTTGACGTTGTCTTGAGTAGCGCCGTCCTCCATTTTGCCCGGGATGAAGAACAGTGGAGTTCGATGATCAAAGAGATGTGGCGAGTGCTAAAGCCCGGCGGGATCTTCTTTGCGCGTCTGGCCTCAAGCATCGGCATGGAAGATCAGGTCAGACGAATTGCTAATGGACGTTACGACTTGCCCGATGGCAGCCAACGCTTTTTGGTAGACGAGGCGATGTTGCTCAGCGTAACCACGGCGCTGGGCGGGGAATTTATCGAGCCGATCAAAACGACGGTGGTGCAGAATATGCGCGCGATGACTACGTGGTGCCTGAGGAAGCAGTAAGGGGAAGTTGGGAGGCGGCAAATGAGTAAAACCATCAGCGTAGTCTTTGGAGTTGTCCTCGGGCTGCTGAGCGTGTTCTTTCTTTTCTACACGGCCCGGCTCTTCTATGTGACGCGCGGGCTGACAGCGATCCGCACCGGCGGTCAGGGCGCGTACGTGGGTGCGGTGGTCTTTCCGCTGCTGGCGATATTGTTTGGCTGGAGCGCGTGGAGACTCTTGCGTTTGAAGAACTAATCGGTTCGCCCGAAACCGAAAAGATGTTTTGTTGGATTGTTAACTGAGGAAAAGAAAATGCCCGACAAACGGAAGATTGTAACTAACTCATTACTTGTGTCTGGTTTGTTGTTGTCGGCGACCGCACTCTCTTGTTCCCTGGGCCAACGGTCAACTACAAACAACCAGTCCAACACTCCCACGCCAGCGCCATCGAAACCACAGGCCGAAACCACGAAACCTCAAGTCGAACCGGGCGCACTAAACCCGGGTGAGGCGACTGGTAGTTGCACCGCGAAGGGCGAGACCGTGGCGTTGAAGTACGCGTACGCCGGCCGCGGCGAGCGGTTCGGAGGTGAGAGCATTATTGTTTTGGTGACGGATAAACCCATTCCACCGGAAGCTTTGGCAGATGAGATCAAGTCGCAGACGATGTTGCTTGACGGGAAGATTCGCGGTCTGGAGTACGTGTTTTCGAAAGATGGCTACTGGGTCAGGTTCCATCCCAGCCAGTATCAGGAGAGCAAGTCGTCATCGCTCAAGGATTACTCGGTTGAGAACGACATCGTGAAGGGCAGCGATGAGGACAAAGGCGATCTGACTGACGGGAAGTACTCGCGGTCGGTCAAGTTCGTGGCGAAGATTAGTAAGTGAGGTAAGCCGGCTCTTCGTCGCACAAAAACCAGCCGGAGTTCGGAGCTGATTGTTAGTGCCGTTTCGTGTGATTTCGTGGATCTATTCTTTGAGCAGGCAGAGGCGATCCACGAAATCACACTAAGAATTGCCCACACTAGGCTCGCCTTCTTCAATCACGAACGAGCTGGTTGTTTAGTTATTTCTGGGACCCGACACCAGCTATGCGAACCAACCCACCCATAAAGGGACGCAGAACTTCAGGAACAAGCACGGAACCGTCCGCTTGCTGAAAGTTTTCCAGCACCGCAATCCAGGTGCGGCCGACGGCCAGGCCTGAGCCGTTCAGCGTGTGCACAAACTCCGGCTTCGCTCCACCGGCGCGGCGAAAGCGAATGTTGGCCCGGCGCGCCTGGAACGCTTCATAGTTCGAACAGGAAGAAATCTCGCGAAAAGTATTCTGCGAAGGCAGCCAAACTTCGATGTCGTAGGTCTTGGCGTTGCTGAAGCCGAGATCGCCGGTTGAGAGCGCCACGACACGATAGTGAATACCCAGACGCTGCAAAACGGTTTCGGCGTTGAGCGTGAGCGCCTCGAGCTCGGCGTAAGAATTCTCAGGCAGCGAGTATTTCACCAGCTCAACCTTTTCGAACTGGTGTTGACGGATCACCCCGCGCGTGTCCTTGCCGTAGCTGCCGGCCTCCGATCGAAAGCAGGGCGTGTAGGCCGCCCACTTCATCGGCAACTGCGAAGCGTCGAGTATCTCTTCACGGTAATAGTTGGTCACCGGCACTTCGGCGGTGGGAACCAGATAAAACCCGCGCTCGTCTTCCAGTTTGAAAAGATCTTCGGCAAACTTGGGTAGCTGGCCAGTGCCGAAGAGTGAGTCGCGATTCACGATGAATGGCGGCAGGGTTTCCAGATACCCATGCTCGCGCGTGTGCAGGTCGAGCATGAAATCGATCAGCGCGCGTTCCAGGCGCGCGCCGGCGCCGTTTAAGATCGCAAAGCGGGCACCGGTAATCTTGGTCGCGCGCTCGAGATCGAGAATGCCCAGGGCCGTCCCCAGATCGACATGGTCCTTCGGCTCAAAACCAAATTCCGGTTTCGTGCCCCAGCGGCGAACTTCGACATTCGCTGATTCGTCAAGGCCTACGGGCACGCTTTCGTGCGGAATGTTTGGGAGCATTTCCAAGATCTTCCGCATCCGGGCCTCAGTTTGATCCCGATCGAGCTGACCTTCGGCAACACAGTTCTTTAACGTCTTCACATCGCGGCGACGCTGAACGGCCTCGTCATTCTTCCCCGCTTTGATCAATTCACCGATTTCTTTGCTAGCCTTATTGAGATCGGCATTGTATGAATCCGAGATCTGGATAGCTTTCCGGCGCTCTTCATCGATGGCTTGGAACTCCAACAATAGATCAGTAGGAAAATTGCGGTCCTTCAGCTTTTGGAACACTGTGTTCAGATTTTCTCGCACGTAATTGAGATCGAGCATTTGTTCTAACCTTCGGGTTATGGTATCTAGAAACACTTCGATTATGCCACAAAGAGTACGCAAAGCAGTTTTTCCTGCGGCCGGCCTGGGTACGCGCTTTCTGCCGGCGACCAAGGCTTCGCCGAAAGAAATGCTGCCGCTGGTCGACAAACCGCTGATTCAATACGTAGTCGAGGAAGCGGTCGCCTCAGGCATCGACTCAGTCATCATCGTTACCGGCCGCGGCAAGAGCGCTATCGAAGATCACTTCGATGTTTCCTTCGAACTGGAAGCTCTGCTGCGTGAACGCGGCAAGGAAGACGACTTGCGCCAGGTGCGTGAGATTACCGACATGGCGCGCGTCAGTTATGTGCGTCAGCGCGAGGCTCTCGGACTGGGCCATGCGATTCTACAGGCACGCGACCTGGTTGGCGACGAACCATTTGCCGTGATGTTGAGTGACGACATCATCGACTCCAAGACTCCGGCGCTGAAACAGTTGCTCGACGTTTACGAGAAATATGATGCGCCGGTGCTGGCCACGATGGAGGTAGCGGGCGAAGCGATCTCGCGATTTGGCGCGCTCGACGTGGAAGAAGTAGGCGACGGCGTCTATCGAATTAAGGACATGGTTGAGAAGCCGCTGCTCGCGCAGGCGCCTTCGAATCTGGCAATCATCGGCCGATATGTTTTGACGCCGGATATTTTTGACGAGATCGAGAACACGACGCCGGGCGCGATTGGCGAGATTCAAATTACGGATGCGATGCGCGCGCTTTTGAAGAAGCGCGATTTCTACGCGGTCCGTTTTGAAGGCACTCGTTACGATGCGGGGGACAAACTCGGCTTCCTGATCGCGACGGTAGAGCTGGCGTTGAAGCATGGCGAGTTAGCGCCTGAGTTTCGAGAATATCTGAGATCACTGAAGCTCTAGTCCGAGCACAGAGACACAGAGTCAATTGTGTCAGAAGCCCGACCGTAAGGGAGGGCTGGCGGAGTTCACCGAGATCTAGTCCTCCCTTACGGTCGGGCTTTCGGCGCTGTTTACGGAAAACCATATGTCTGATCAAAAACAGTTTGCCGGCCGCGTCGCCATCGTCACCGGTGCCACGCGTGGTATCGGCCGGGCCATCGCGCTGGAACTGGCGCGTCGCGGAACCGACATCGCTTTTAACTATGCGAAGAGTGCCGACGCTGCCGACAGCTTGAAAGCAGAGATCGAAGCACTCGGCGCGCGCGCGTGGGCATCGCAGGGCGATGTGGCCAACACCGAAGCCGCCGCGGAAATGGTGAAGCAGGTCAAGGATACTTTCGGCCGCATCGATTTTCTGGTGAACAACGCCGGCATCGTGCGCGACACTTTGATCCTGCGCATGAAGGAAGCAGATTGGGACGCGGTGGTCGATACGAATCTGAAAGGGGCCTGGAACTTCGCGAAAGCTGCTTTGCGCGTCATGTTGCGACAGGACGAAGGCGGCTCGATTCTCAACATCACTTCGATCAGCGGCGTCGTTGGCATGGCCGGGCAGTCGAATTATTCAGCTTCTAAAGCGGGCATGATCGGCTTAACGAAGGCTTTAGCGCGCGAGGTCGCCAGCCGCAAAATCACAGTAAATGCGCTGGCGCTCGGGATGGTTGCGACTGATATGGCCACGGCGCTCGACGGCACTTATCAAGCGAAAATACTCGAGCAGATTCCGCTGGGCCGGTTTGCCGAAACTGATGAAGTCGCACGCATCGCTTGTTTCCTGCTTTCCGATGATGCGCGCTATATCACCGGCCAGGTCATTCAGGTTGATGGTGGATTGGCGATGTAAGCCATTTGCGATTTCCAATTGCCGATTCCTGATTGTTATTGTGGGCTCTCTGATCTGACCGACATTCGCCGGGGATACGCAGCTTTGAAAAATCGGTAATTGGAAATCGGAAATATGAAAGAAATGCGCCCCGCCAATTCTTGCGAACAGGCGGGGCGAAAACATCAGGGTAGGTTACAAGGGGTGGCTAGGCCAGACTTGAGAATCGTCACATATGGCCGATCCCGTGCTTCAAAGGTGGTGCTTTATTGACGGCGGTATGAAGTCTGCGGCCAAAAAAAGAAAACAAGCTGCCGCATCTGCTTTCAAAAGTCCACGCCCCGTCTTCGAAGTCCTCTGCCTTCGGAAACCCCTCACTGTCAAACAACTCAATGTGCTTGCAACGCCGAAATTATACTCGTCGAACGACTGCCGTCAAGAAAAATCGTAACAGGTTTGTGACAAACAGCCGCGCTCACAGATGGAAATGTGTCCTTAACCTTGCGGCTTGCGCATCTCAGCGAGTCGATAGGCCTGACGCCTGACCGCTTCCGAAACATTCCGATTGAGCCCGATCGATTGCAGATCCTTCGTCCGAATTCGCGGGAGAATGTGGACCGCGGTGGCCATCGGTGTGCGCGGGTTGCGAGCCAGGTTATGAATAATCGGATAGGAACGGGCCCACGCGCGATTCGTGCCGATTAGTCGTAAGACCTCTTCAGCGACCGAGCGCATAGTCGCGATGTTTTCAACTTCATGATCGGTGATGCGCGGGTTGTGCATGACGGCGGTGGCGACCATCTTGTTCGGGTCGCGGACGAGAATACCCCGGGCTTCGCGGTCACCCTTAATCCCCAGCTTGACGCGATCCCTGACCGTCATAAACATGATGCGCCGAATCAGCGAGATCCGCTCCGGCGAAGCGTCACCTTCCAGGCGCTCAGCGTTGATGACCGCCTGGGCATTGGCGGCCGTCTGCTCCGGCGTCTCGATCATCATTTCTTCGATGAACTCGCGTGCGAGCCACGAGTCATCAATGTCGGCATCTGAGACTTCGATATGCTGAGCGATCACCCAAGCGTCTTCAAAGGACATGGCGCCGGCCACCGGGGCCAACTCAGCGGATTCAAAAAACTCCGCCGCTGCGCTGTTTCCACGAGCACGCAACTCCTGGGCGATTTGGCGCGCACCCCGTTCCTTTTCGAAAAACTCACGCCGCGTTTCCTTCGCTCGGCGCTCGGACTCGGCCGTGCGCGCCGGGTTCAGCAGGATGGCATCGATAATTTCCGGCGCCCGGATCAGACGCTGTTGGTTTAGGGTGATGAACTCAAGCAACGAAGCGTCCGCGGTAATGCGAGCCAGCAAAGCGATCGCTTCGTCGGGCGTGTTGCTGTTGCCGGCAACTGCTTCATGAATTTCACGAGAAGCCTTGGACAGGGAAGCAAAGTATCCCAGCACAGACGGCGCCGCATCACCCGCCTTCGCCACGCTCAAAAGGTCGCCGGGTTGTTGCGCGGCCAACGTGCCCTGCGCGGCGCGCGCCACGCCCGGATCATTATCGGTGCTGAGATGAACCAGAGCTTCGAGCAGATCAGCCTGCGGCAGCGGCAGCAATCCACGCGCAGCCGCCAGCCGCGCGGCCGCCGGCGCGTTGCCTGAGATGATCGATTTAACGACGGGATTGGTAGATGTGATTTCAGTGGCCACCAAAGACAGTGTAGCTCAAATGTAAACTGCGGGAGAACGCTCCAAAGCTAATACAGATTAAAGTTGTATTCGAGCTGCATGAACATTGATACCTGTCTGCCTTCTTTCGTCGCAGGAACGAATCTGATCTTTCGTGCAGCTTGCGCAGCTTTTGAAGTGAGCCCATAGCCCAACGCTCGCGTTACGACAAGATTCCTGACCTCACCGTCGCCGCCGAACACACAGCGGATAACAACTGTTCCGGTAACTCCGGCTTTACGCGCTGCGTCGGTGTAAGTCGGCTCTGGTTTGCTCAAGATACGGACTTTCACGGTTACTTCTTTACCGTTGAAAGGTGACTCCTTAGGAGGTTGGGCGACTGTCGTTGATCCAGTTGAGCCATTAGCTTGCTGGCCGAAGGTACGCAGCTGGTCCAATTGTTCGCGCCAGACATCAGCATCGGGATCGCTCGGATTGACGGCGAGAAACTTCTCCAGACTTGTGGCTGCTTCCCCATATTGTTTCAGAAAATAATGGGCCAGACTCTTCGTGATCAAGGCGGCAGCAAAATCCGGGTTGATTTGCAGAGCCTTGTCCGCCTCCTCAATAGCTTTCGGATACTCGCCCGCGCGGAAACTTACTTCCGCGATCGCGTAGCGTGGTTCGGCGCTTTGATCGCCAAGCTCGATCGCGCGGCGCGCTTTCGTAGTTGCTTGCTCCGGTTCGTTCCCCAGGATTAGGGCGTAAGCGAGCTTGGCATTTGCATCGGCCGAGTCGGGACGCAGACTGACCGAATGCTCAAGTGCGTCACGAGCCCACAGGAACGCGGAATCGCTGTAGTAGGCAAGGCCGAGAAAATACCACGCGTCTGCATCGTCCGCGTGCGCCTTGACGACCTCTCTCAAGATCTTGATTGCCGCCTGTGTTTGGCCTTGTTTGTAAAGCTCTATGCCGCGATCGCGACCTGCCGCAGCACCTTCGGTTGCAGGCTGCTGGGCATTCGCGCGAATGCACGAGCCAGAGACGCACACAAAGAGCGACAGAAAAAGCGCGACGCCTAAACGTTGGATCATGGGGCTGTGAGGCAACGGCATGTGGAGGTCCTCCTTGCGAGTTTCGTCACCCGGGTTTGGAACGCAAGATAACATCTTGCGCGACTCACTTCACCTAAAAATAAAACTCGTGAGCCGGAGCGTAGGGCGGCAGCCCTTGACCATTCTTGAACTCGTAGGACAGAGTCGCAAACTGCGAAACGGGCTGACCATTGCGAACCGCGGGCATGAACTTGATTTGACGCGCGGCGTCGATCGCTGCTTCCGTCAGTCGATGCGGCAAAGGCTTCATGGGGAAGATATTCCTGACGGTGCCATCGGCCGCCAGCACCAGACGAAGGCGCACCTCTCCGTTGGCCTTGGCCGCACGGGCCTGATCGGGATAAGCAGCCGCGGGTGCATAGTACAAGCGAGCGCGTTCCTGGACTTCACCTGAGCCGAATACCGTGCGGC
The DNA here is from genome assembly GCA_003168335.1 of Blastocatellia bacterium. Lineage (GTDB taxonomy): Bacteria > Acidobacteriota > Blastocatellia > Pyrinomonadales > Pyrinomonadaceae > UBA11740. The sequence goes on from PMSM01000002.1 coordinate 78,429, forward strand.
TTTCTGGCGGGCTTACCGGCTGCGAGTACAGCAACATTGTTTCGCGACGTTCGCGCCACTTTTCCTGATCGGGCGGCGGGAGCTTAAGAATTCCGTCAATCGTGGCTCCGGCGCGGGCAAAGCTCTGGGCCAGGTCATCCTGCCACAGGCGGAGACGGTCACTGAATCTGGGTGGATAAACTTTCTTCGCCGGCCCGTGGAGAAAAAGGTCTTCGATGGCCGCGTACTGCTTTTGAAGTCTTGCTTCGAGTTGTTCAAGAGTGGCCTGCTGAGCCGAGGCGGTAGCGTGCCCGCCAAAGATCATCAAAGCGGCGAGGCTAATTACGAAAAGGGCGAGCAAGGATCGCGAGATTACTTTGGCGTTGATCATTGGTCGGTCCCCCAAATCTGACGATTGTCATGCAGCGCCGTGACACTTCTTATATTTCTTTCCCGAGCCGCACGGGCAGGGATCGTTGCGGCCGACCTTGGGCTCGCTGCGGACGACGGTTTTTACTTTGCCGGCCTCTTCGCCGGCGGGAGCTGCGCCCTGGTTCGGTCCGGTGAAATTCAGCGAGGCCCGGCGGGCGGCGCGGCGGCGTTGCAGTTCGTCAGGCGCCTGTTCAGCTACGACCTGCAAGTTGAAGAGCGATCGAATCGTCGTCGTGTCGATGCGATCGAGCATGGCCTGGAACATGTCAAAGCTTTCTTTCTTATACTCAACCAGCGGGTCCTTCTGGCCGTAACCCACCAGGCCGATGCCTTGTTTCAAGTGATCGAGCGCTAAAAGGTGGTCCTTCCACTGCGCGTCGATGATGTTGAGCATGATGATGCGCTCGTAGGTACGCATCGCTTCGTCGCCGATCTGTTTTTCTTTGCCGGCGTACTTCGCTTTCAGTTTCTCCCAAATCTGTCCCTCGATCTCTTCTGAGTTCAAACTCCGGAAGTCGATGCCTTCGGCGTCTGCGTCCAGACCATAGACCGAGTGCATCTGGACTTTGTAGTTTTCGATGTCCCACTCGTCTTCAGAAAGATTGGGATTCAGATACTGCTTGGTGGTATCGGCGAGCAGGTCGCGAGCGACACCTTTTTCGCCCACGAGGTAATCGCGCTGGTCAGGTTCTTCCATCAACTGGCGGCGCAGACCATAGATGGTCTCGCGCTGCTTGTTCATCACGTCGTCGTATTCCAGCAGGTGCTTGCGCGTTTCAAAGTTGCGGCCTTCGACCGACTTTTGCGCGGCGGCGATGCGCTTGGAAACCATCTTGGACTCGATCGCGACGCCTTTCTCCATCCCGAGTCGCTGCATCAGCGCTTTGACTTTGTCGCCGGCGAAGATGCGCATCAGATCGTCTTCGAGCGAAAGGAAGAAACGCGAAGAACCCGGATCGCCCTGACGGCCGGAGCGCCCACGAAGCTGATTGTCGATGCGCCGCGATTCGTGGCGTTCAGTCCCGAGGATGTGCAGGCCGCCGCATCCTACAACTTCCTTATGCTCGGATTCGACGATCCGTTTTGCCTTGGCGAACGCTTCCTTCCATTGGTCTTCCGTCGCCTCGTCCGGATCGATCTCTTCCCCTTTCAAAAACTCGCGGGCCATGAAATCCGGATTGCCGCCCAGCAAAATATCCGTCCCGCGACCGGCCATATTGGTGGCAATGGTGATGGCGCCTTTGCGTCCGGCCTGGGCGACGATTTCGGCTTCGCGTTCGTGATGTTTAGCATTCAGCACGTTGTGCGGCACGCCCACTCGCTGCAAGCGGCGCGCGATCAGTTCTGAGTTTTCCACCGAGACGGTGCCCACCAGCACCGGTTGGCCACTTTCGTATCGTTCCTGAATTTCTTCGACTACGGCGTCCCATTTCTCAGGCAGCGTGCGATAGATCAGGTCCGGATTGTCTTTGCGCACCATCGGCATGTGCGTGGGGATGACGATCACTTCGAGCTTGTAAGTCGAGTGGAACTCGCCGGCTTCCGTTTCCGCGGTGCCGGTCATCCCCGAAAGTTTTTCGTAAAGCCGAAAATAATTCTGCAACGTGATCGTCGCCAGCGTCTGGTTCTCACGTTCGATCTTTACCTCTTCCTTCGCTTCGACGGCCTGGTGCAGTCCGTCCGACCAACGCCGTCCCTTCATTAGCCGTCCGGTGAAGTCGTCGACAATAATCACTTCGCCGTCCTGCACCACATACTGATGATCGAGCCGGTAGAGCGTGTGCGCCTTCAGGGCCTGCTCGACGCAGTGCAGCAGTTCCATGTTCCCGGGATCGTACAGATTTCCCACACCCAATAGCCGCTCGGCTTTGTCCACCCCGTCCTCGGTCAGCACGGCCGAATGGTTCTTCTCGTCAACGATATACTCGCCGGTTTTCTTGCCGTCTTCGATTTCTTCGCCGCGCTCGAGTTGAGGGATGATCGCGTTGGCCTGGTAATACTTGTCCGTCGATTCTTCCGAAGGTCCGGAGATGATCAAAGGCGTGCGCGCTTCGTCGATCAGGATCGAGTCAACTTCGTCGACAATCGCGTGGTAGTGTCCGTGCTGCACGCAGGTCCCCAGGTCGAACTTCATGTTGTCCCGCAGATAGTCAAAGCCGAACTCGTTATTCGTGCCGTACGTGATGTCGGCGTTGTAGGCAGCCTGCCGCTCGAAATCATCCATGTCGTTCTGGATGCAGCCGACCGTGAGTCCCAGAAAGCGATAAATCTGACCCATCCATTCGGCGTCGCGCGATGCTAGATAATCGTTAACGGTGATGGCGTGCACGCCCCGACCCGTGAGTGCGTTTAGGTAAGCCGGCAAAGTTGCGACCAGAGTCTTGCCTTCGCCGGTGCGCATCTCGGCAATCTTGCCCTGGTGCAAAACGATGCCGCCGATCATCTGCACATCAAAGTGCCGCATGCCGGTGGTGCGCTTGCTGGCTTCGCGAACTATGGCAAAGGCTTCCGGCAGAATCTCCTCCAGGGCTGCCTGCTCGCGCCGCTTGCGGTCGTCTTTGTCGCGTGCGTCAGAGACCGCCGCGGCAATCTGTTCTTTGAAAGCAGCCGTGCGCGCCCGCAACTCGTCGTCCGAAAGCTTCTGGATTTCAGGCTCCCATTCGTTAATGCGGGCAATGGTCGGGCGAATAGCTTTCAGAAAGCGCTCGTTACTGCTGCCAAAAACTTTGGTTAATACTTTATCGAAACTCATAATCGTCTTATCCTTGGCGGAACTGATCGAATCCTAGTATATTTCTAAATTGTCAGGCCATTTGCCGGATACTTTTCTTTTGCTTCTCACTCGTGCATAGGAAGAGATTCTAAGCTGGCAGCGCAGATGCGAGCAAGCGAGGTCAAAGGTCGCGAGATTGAGGCGACTGGTTTCGATGTTGTAATAAGGACGTTGTTTTAGAGGGAGAAAATTATTATGCCCAGCCGTGATATTGGCCGCAACGTTCTGCCTTTGGAAGCCAGGCGACTGGCGAGTGGTTTCCTTCGAGAGTTCCGCTCCCAGCTCATTACCGCAGCAACAATCGCTATCTTAAGTCAGCCACTCGTTGGTTTGTGGTTTCCCGCACGGGCGCAGGGACTGGGCCCGTATGACCGCAGCGGTGCTAAGGAAATGCTTGATTCCGCGAAAGACGACATTAAGAAAAACTACTACGATGCGGGATTCCACGGTATCGATTTGGATGCACAGTTCAAGGCCGCCGAAGAGAAGTTGAAGCAAGCGACTACCCGCGACCAATTGATGATTGCAGTCGGACAAACGCTGCTGGACTTCAACGATTCACATACTTTTTTTCTCCCGCCCGCCCGAGCCGCCAAAATAGATTATGGGTGGACCATGCAAATGGTGGGCGACACTGCTTATATGAAGGCAGTCAAACCCAGTAGTGACGCAGAGGCAAAAGGCCTGAAACCGGGTGACGCGATCCTATCCGTTGATGGTCATAAACCCAGCCGCGAAAACATGTGGAAGATGTACTACCGTTATTACGGATTGATGCCCGCGCGGAGCATTCACTTAACCCTTCAATCGCCCTCGGAGTCTCAACCGCGAGAGGTCGAGGTAATGGCAAAAATCGAACAAGGTCAGGCCGTGACCCAGTTGCAGGAGTTGTTTGTTCGGTATCTGCGAGAAGAGTGGGATCTCTATCACGACCGTTTCTATGAGAGTGGCAACGATCTAATGATCTGGCAGATGCCGACATTCGGCATCTCGGAATCGCACGTCGATGGGATAATGGGCCGCGCCCGAAAGTTCAAAACTCTGATTGTGGATCTCCGAGGCAATGAAGGAGGCTATCAGGATTCTTTGCTGCGGTTGGCCGGTTACTTCTTTGATCATGATGTCCAGGTGGCAGTGCCAAAAAGTCGCAAGGAAATCAAACCGCTAATTGCCAAGACGCGTGGCGGCGATAGTTTCACAGGGCAGGTCATCGTACTGGTTGACAGTGACTCAGCATCGGCATCCGAGCTGCTTGCCCGCGTGATTCAACTCGAAAAGAGGGGGACGATCATCGGCGATAAAACCGCCGGCGCGGTAATGACGGCCAAACACTACGAACATCAGACCGGAGTCGGAAGGATCCTGTATTTCGGCACCAGCGTAACAATCGCCGATCTCGTTATGAGCGACGGTAAGAGTTTGGAGAAGGTTGGGGTTACTCCGGATGAATTATTACTGATCACCGGAAGCGATCTGGCTGCGAAGCGTGATCCGGTCTTGTCGCGTGCGGCAGCACTCGGAGGAGTTAAGCTTGATCCGGAGAAGGCCGGTACACTTTTTCCCGTGGAATGGCGAAGGTAGCAGCTATCAGCGGAAGTCTAATGAGCGTTGGCTAATTTCTCAGCTTGACAGTCGTGGGCCAGGTCGCTAAGTTCGACACTTCCACGAATATCGATCTTTGCAAGGAAAGTAGAGGCGCGACCTTCAAGAGTAGCCGAGTCCGAAAGAACGGGAAGGGTTCGAAATAGGACTCAGTCGAAAGGGAGAGGTCGCCGAAACTTGCCCGTGCGTCTTCAGGCCGGGGCGAGTTGGTTGCTGTGGCTAAATCCGCAGGACTGTCACCGAGAGTGGCCCAGACTTCAGTCTGGGATTGAATAACCACAGACTGAAGTCTGTGCCACTGGTGAAGAGCTACGACCAGCGCCGCGCCGGATGTTTTACGGCGCAAAAGTTTCTCGAGATTGAGGGGCCAGTCGTATGCTTTGCGATTGGCCCTTTTTATTTATGTCCGACAAACTTCAGTTTGTCGGACATAAAGCGCCGCCGCTGTCGGCGCACTCCAAATTTGTTATGAAACCGACGATCATGAAATTCGGCGGCACGTCCGTCGAAGACGCGAGTGCTTTTCGCAATGTCGCGGCGATTGTGAAATCGCACGTTCGTTTGCGACCGGTGGTCGTCGTATCAGCGATCGGCGGGTTCACTAACGCGTTGCTGGCGAGCGTCCAGCAAGCGATCGGAGGCGACGCGCGCGCGGCTACCAAATCCCTGGATCACTTTTTAGGGAGGCATGTCGCCATCGCTCTTGATTTGCTCAATCTGGAATCCCGCGTGGCGTTTGAATTGACAGTTGCGGTTGCCCGGCGCGAGATTCGCCAACTCCACAAGATCATCGCCGTGCATCCCGTAACGCACCGGCCGCTGCAGGATGAAATAGTCGCCTCTGGCGAACAACTTTCCGCGCAACTGCTCGCGGCGGTGTTGCGCGAGCACGGCCTCGCGGCCCGTTACGTTGACGCCCGCCGTTGCCTCAAGACCGACGACAATTACGGGAGCGCCGCCCCGCTGCCGGAAACCACGCCGGCAACGCGAGCGGAACTGATGCCCCTGCTTGCGTCAACCAGGATTCCCGTCCTCGGCGGGTTTATTGGCTGCACTGAAAAAGGGGTAACGGCTACGCTTGGTCGCGGCGGTTCGGATTACTCCGCGGCGATTATCGGCGCAGCGCTTGAGGCGCGCGAGATCCAAATCTGGACCGACGTCGCGGGCGTGTTGACGGCGGATCCTCGCATCGTGAGCAACGCCAGAACAATCCCGGTACTTTCATATCAGGAAGCTGCCGAGCTCGCTTATTTTGGCGCCAAGGTCTTACACCCTAAGACGATTCAACCGGCAATCGACTGCCGGATTCCGGTGCGCGTCTGTAACTCGCGCGCACCGGCAGAAGCAGGCACGCTAATCGTCGCTGAATCTGAGGCTACGGCCCAAACCGTCAAGGCCATCGCGTACAAGAACGGGATCACTACGGTGCAGGTGACTTCAGCGCGGATGCTCGGTGCTTACGGTTTCCTGCGCGCGCTGTTTGAGGTGTTCGATCGACATCGCACGGCGGTGGACGTGGTGACAACTTCAGAAGTCAGCGTGTCGCTTTCGCTTGACGATGCGAGCGCGCTGCCGCAACTCATTGCGGACCTGGAGCAGTTGGGCGCAGTTGAAGTCGAAGAACATCGCACTATCATTTCGATCATTGGTGAAGGCTTGCGCAACACGGCGGGCATTGCGGCGCGCGTATTCTCTGAGATTAGCGACATCAATGTGGCGATGATTTCAGTCGGCGCGTCCAGTGTGAACCTTACCTTTATGGTTGATGAAGCGCGGGCAGCAGACGCCATCAGGCGATTGCACTATGTCTGTTTTGAAAGGCCGGAAAGCGCCGGTAAGCGGGCTGGACTGGCTGCCGAGGAGGTCCCGGCTTGAGTGAGCAAATTGATGTTTTCAAGCTCACGCGCGAGCTGATCGATATTCCTTCGGTGACGGGCGACGAATTCCACCTGGGGACGTCTCTGGCGGAATTGCTCGGTCGACTGGGCTACCAGATTGAAGTGCAGGAAGTGGAGAGCCATCGAGCAAACGTCATCGCGACCACGGGCGATCAGCCGGCGGTCGTGCTCTCGACGCACATGGACACTGTGCCGCCGTACATCCCGGCGGTCGAGGACGACGACTTTATTTACGGCCGCGGCGCCTGTGATGCGAAAGGAATAATCGCGGCGCAGATTGCCGCCGCCGAAAAACTCCGCGCGGACGGCGTGACTGAAATCGGTCTGGTCTTCACGGTTGATGAGGAAGTAACCAGCGCGGGCGCAAAAGCACTGAACGCGCACCCACTGGCATCTGCGTGTCGCTACTTGATCAATGGAGAGCCGACTGACAATCGACTGGCCATAGGAACGAAGGGCTCTTTACAGGTAACGATTAAGACTGATGGGCGGGCGGCACACTCGGCCTATCCTGAGCAGGGCGATTCGGCGATCGAGAAGTTGCTCGACGTGCTGGCTGACGTGCGACGGATTGAGTGGCCTGAGGACGAAACATTTGGCGGGACGACGTGCAACATTGGCGTGATTTCCGGGGGCACACGTGCGAATGTCGTTCCCGACGAAGCCCAGACAGTTTTGCAGATCCGTCTGGCGACCAACGCCCGAGAGGTAAAAGACCTGCTGGAGCGCGCAGTAGGTGGTCGGGCCTCGCTGCAGTATATGTCCGTTCATGATCCGATCAGGTTGCTGTCGCTCGACGGTTTTGAACAAACGATTGTACGTTTCACGACGGACATACCGTATTTGACGAACTGGGGCACGCCATTGCTGATCGGGCCGGGTTCGATTCTGGATGCGCACACTGAGCACGAGCGCGTGGCGAAGAGTGAGTTGATGCGAGCAGTTGAGATTTATTCCGCTCTGGCGAAGAGGCTTTTGGATCGTGAGTGAAGGCTAACTCAAACTCGGTAGGAAGCGTTCAATGAGTCCGCGAAGCGGACGGCAGAGTTTAGCCCCGGGGTGGAGTGAGCGGAGCGAACGGAACCCCAGGGTACCGGGACCATTACGGTTATGAGCCCGCTTTAGCGGGCGAAGGATTGTGTCGCCCGCTAAAGCGGGCTTTGGGATTACGAGGTACGTGATCCCCGGGTTCCGCTTCGCTCCACCCCGGGGCTACTATCTTTCATCCGCTTCGCGGATTCGTTGAATTGTTGAGACCTGACACGTGTTGAGGCAAGGCACTCAATGAAACTGGCAATCATCGGATACGGCGCGATGGGTCAGCTGGTCGCGAAACTCGCGCGCGAGCAAGGCCACGAGGTCGCCCTGACCATCGATCTTGACGATGCAAATCGCGGCGTCGAAGACCTCGCGAATGCGTTGCGCGGTTGTGACGCAGCCATCGACTTTTCCGTCGCTGACACGGTTCTGAAAAACGCCGAGGCTTGCGCTCGCGCCGGGGTTCCGATCGTCGTGGGCACCACGGGTTGGCAGTCCCAGGTCGACGACGTTCAGCGCATCATGACTGAGCATAACGGCGCGCTGATCTATGGCGCGAACTTTTCGGTCGGGGTGCAGGTGTTCTATCGGATCGCCGCTCGCGCCGCCGAGTTGTTTCGCGATCTTGAATCGTACGATGCCTTTATTGAAGAGGCTCATCACAAAAGAAAACGTGATGCGCCGTCGGGCACTGCGGTGCAACTGCGTAACCTTGTCGCCGCCGACCTCGGTCGCGACGTTCCGGTGAGTTCAACGCGAGCGGGTTATATTCCCGGCACGCATCGTCTCGGATTTGATTCCGCGGCGGATCAGATCACCTTGACCCACACGGCACGCTCCCGTGAAGGTTTTGCCGCCGGCGCACTGGTCGCGGCGGGCTGGATTGTCGGCCGCAAAGGCGTGTATGAATTTTCAGAAGTGTTTGATGAAATCATAAAAACACGTGGCGACGTTTAGCGGCGGGCTACTGCCCGCCGAGTCGACGGCGGAGATAATTGGCGGGCAGTAGCCCGCCTCTAAACGAAAGCTGTGTAGGTGGAAAGGAACTGAGAACTATGACGATGAAGGTTGACTGGATGCGTGGTTGCGCGACGGCCCTGGTGACGCCGTTCAAAGCCGATGGCGCGATTGACGAGCATCGCTTGCGCGCGCTGGTGGATCGGCAGATCACCGGCGGTGTTCGGCTGCTGGTTCCCTGCGGTACTACGGGCGAGAGCGCCACGATGACTGAGGCCGAAGACCAGATGGTCATCGCGATCACGATCGAAGTTGCGCGCGGACGGGCCCGGGTGATCGCCGGTACTGGCAGCAACTCAACCGCGGCGGCAATCGAGTATTCGCAACGCGCACGAGATTTGGGCGCCGACGCGGTGCTGCAAGTCGCTCCCTGGTACAACAAGCCGACGCAGGAAGGTTTGTACGCGCACTTTCGCGCCGTGGCTGAATCGATTCCCGAGACGCCGATCATGCTCTACAACGTTCCGGGCCGCACGTCGTCGAACATCGCTGCGCCAACAGTTCTGCGGCTGGCTCGCGACTGCGAGAACATCGTTGCGGTCAAAGAAGCGTCAGGAAACCTGACGCAGATCATGGAGATTCTGCGCGAGCGTCCGGCCAACTTTTGCGTGCTGTCGGGCGACGATGCGGTGACACTGCCGCTGATTGCGCTGGGCGCGGAAGGAATTGTTTCCGTGGCGTCAAACGAAATTCCCGATCTGATGTCGCGCCTGACTGAGCTGGCGCTCGCCGGGAACTGGACGGAAGCGCGGGCGTTGCATTACCGCATTCTGCCGCTGATGGAAATTAACTTCATCGAATCAAGCCCCGGGCCGGTTAAGGCAGCGATGGCGATGATGGGTTTGCTGGATGAGAACTTCCGCTTGCCGTTAGTGCCGATTCAGGAAAATAGCCGCGCGCGAATTCGCGAGGTGATCGCCGAACTGGGTTTGATAAAAGAGACTGCTCGTGCCAATGCGTAACGCAGACTCTGGGCGGCCTGGCCGCCCGATGTGCGGAAAGGCTGCGCCTTTCCGAGAGCTAGGGTTCATTTTGTTTGGGAGGCTACGCCTCCAATTCCGGGAGTTCGAGGCGGAGCCTCGGAAAGAAGAACCGACGGGATCGGAAAGCCATAGGCTTTCCGCGCATCAAGCGGCACAGCCGCCTGCGTAGTCCCTTGGCTATTTTAATTTGGCGCAGGATCATCTTTATGTCATTGCGTGAACAGATTGAAGCGTTGGCCGCCCGCGAAGGCGGCGATTATTCAGACGAAGACTTCGCGCTCTTCGCTGAATTCAAAGCCGCGCTCAATCGCGGCGAGATTCGCGCCGCCGAACGTGACCCGGACGGCAAGTGGCACACCAACGCGTGGGTTAAGCGCGGCATCCTGCTCGGCTTTCGCATGGGGTCAATTATTGAAATGACGCCGTCCGGCGCGGGCCTGCAATTCCTCGACAAGAACACTTATCCAATCAGAAGGTTTTCGACCGCCGATCGCGTGCGCATCGTGCCGGGCGGATCGAGCATTCGCGATGGCGCTTACATTGCGCCCGGCGTTGTCTGCATGCCGCCGATGTTCGTCAACGCCGGCGCCTATGTCGATGAAGGCACAATGATCGACAGTCATGCCTTGGTTGGTTCTTGTGCCCAGGTTGGCAAGCGCGTGCATCTCTCAGCCGCAGCTCAGATTGGCGGCGTGCTCGAACCTGCTGGAGCGATGCCGGTGATCATCGAGGACGACGTAATCGTCGGTGGCAATTGCGGCGTTTATGAAGGCGCGATTGTCCGCGAACGCGCGGTGCTGGCCTCGGGCGTGATCATTACCGGCTCGACTCCGGTCTTTGATTTGGTGCGTGAAGAAATTTACCGGCGCAGCGCGGATTCGCCCATCGAGATTCCCGCGGGCGCAGTCGTGGTGCCGGGCGCGCGAGCTGTGCAGAGCGAAAAGGGACGCGAGTGGGGCCTGTCGCTGTACGCGCCGGTGATCGTGAAATATCGTGATGAGAAGACTGATGCGGCAACGCAACTGGAGGACTTGCTGCGTTGAGGGTTGCAAATTGGCACTGGTGCACCGTGTGAACTCCAATAATTGGCGAGCATGAGATATGCGGCAAAGAGGGCCGAACATTCTTTAGCCGTGTTCACGCGGCTTTCCCGCAGGGTTACTAGACCGGGCGTTTGACGCCCGGTTCAGCACGCACCAGAATCGCAAAGCCCGCTTCAGCGGGCTTATGTCTGAGGCTCTAGCCGTGACGCTAAAGCTGTTTGTTCAAAAGCACGCTGGAAGCGCGCTGAGGGAAAACGTACTTAGCTGACCCAGCGCTAAAAAGCGCTGGGCTATTAACCCTTCGGAAAAGCCGTCTGAAGACGGCTGTGGCGTGGGCATCGTACGCCAACGCAGGTGATGCATAAACCGCTAGTGGAGAATCAGTTTTGAAACAGTTCCAGCCACCACCATTCCTGCGCGGGATCGAGAAGAGCATGATCCGAAAGATCTCGGATCGGGCCAAGCCAGGCAGTATCAGTCTCGGTCTCGGCGAACCTGATCTGCCGACTCCCGATGTGATTCGACGTGAAGCCGCGCGCGTGATTGCCGAGGGGCAGAATGGCTATACGCTACAGGCGGGTTTGCCTGCGCTGCGCGAACGGGTCGCCGGCGACTATCCGCACATGAGCCTGTCGCCGGAGCAGGTGGTAATCACCGCGGGATCGCAGGAAGCTCTGTATCTCGTATTGATGACACTGGTCGAGCCGGGTGATGAAGTCCTGATTCCTAATCCCGGATTCATTGCTTATCCGGTGATCACGCGCATGACCGGCGGGCGCGCCATGCCGTACGAACTGCCGGCGAAGAATGATTTTGGTTTCGACCTTGATAGTTTCAAGCGCCAACTGTCGGCGCGAACGAAAGTCGTGATTTGTATCAGCCCTTCGAATCCTACCGGACGCGCGTTGACGAAAGACGACCTGCGCGCGATGGCCGACGCAGTCACGGCGAGCGGCTCAGACGCTTTTATCGTCAGCGATGAAATTTATCGCGAGCTTTACTACACACCGGAACGGCCGGCCTCGATCTCAGAATTCTATCCGCGGACGATCGTCGTAAATGGCCTTTCAAAGTCTATGCGCATGACGGGTTGGCGAATTGGCTGGTTGGCGGGAGAGGAAGCGGTGATGCGCACAGCGCTGGTGCTGCATGGATACGTCGTTACATGCGCTTCCAGCGTGTCGCAGAAAGCGGCGCTGGCGGCCTGGACCGATGAAGCCGCCGTGGCGCGGGACGAAATGCGCGCGATATTTCATCGACGACGCGATCATCTGCTGGGCTTGTTGCGTAACGAACTTGGTTTGCGGTGCGTGACGCCAGACGGCGCGTTCTACACGATGGTCGATGTGGGTCGTTATGGAGACGAATTGAGAGTTGCCGAAGCTGGTCTGGAACAGGGAGTGGTCACAATTCCGGCCTCGGCCTTTGGCAGTGAGAGTGAAGGCTTTCTGCGCATTTCATTTTGTGCGGATGAAGCGAAATTATCGGAAGGTGTGCGGCGCCTGGGCGAGGCGTTGAAGTCGCTCGGCTGAAGGAAAGATTTTAACGCAGAGATCGCAGGGGTATTCGCAAAGGTACGCAGAGGAAAACCTTTGCGTCCTCTGCGGAACCCTCTGCGCCCTCTGCGGTTTAGATTTGTTTTGGCAAGAGGATCCGTTTCAATGAACAGCAAGTTTCGCGTAGGTATTCTCGGGGCGACCGGCGTCGTCGGCCAGCGTTTTATCCAACTGTTGGAAGATCATCCGCAGTTTGAAGTCACTGCCCTGGCCGCGTCCGATCGATCGCAGGGGAAGACTTATCGGGCGGCCTGTGGGTGGCGTCTGCCTGGCGAAATGCCAGAGCGCGTGAAAGGGATTGTCGTGCATTCGCCGGCGCCCCCGCTCGATTGTGATTTCGTTTTTTCCAGTCTTCCGGGGGATGTTGCGGATGAAGCTGAAGAGAGTTTTGCCCGCGCCGGTTATCCTGTGATCAGCAATTCGTCCTCACATCGCATGGATGCGGACGTCCCTTTGTTGATTCCAGAGGTGAACCCCGAACATCTCGCACTGATTGAGAGCCAGCGTGCCGCTCGCGGTTACCAGAGTGGTTACCTTGTCACTAATCCAAATTGCTCGACGATTGTGATTGCGATGGCCCTGGCGCCGCTCCATCGAAACTTTGGCGTTGCTTCATGTATTGCGACCACGATGCAGGCGATTTCCGGCGCCGGCTACCCCGGAGTGGCGGCGCTGGATATCACGGACAACGTCTTGCCGTTCATCGGCGGTGAGGAAGAGAAGATCGAAAGCGAGGCTATTAAGATTTTGGGTCGCGTCAACGAAGGTAAGATCGATAATGCAGACGTTCTGGTAAGCGCGCAATGCAACCGGGTAAACGTGGTCGACGGCCACCTGGCTGCGATGCGGGTGAAGCTGGCGCAAACAGCTTCACTGGATCAGGTTCGCGAAGCGTTCAATTCGTTTACGTCTCTGCCGCAGGAGTTGAAGCTGCATTCAGCGCCGGCGAAACCAATCATCGTGCGTGATGAAGTCGATCGTCCACAGCCGCGTCTGGATCGCGACGCGGGAAACGGTATGAGCATTACCATCGGACGCATCGGCCCTGACAACGTGCTCGATTATCGCTTCGTGGCTCTGGGTCACAATACGATTCGCGGCGCGGCGGGCGCGGCGATTCTCAACGCTGAGTTGCTGGTTGCGCGTGGGTATCTGGGGACGTAGCGGGGCGCGAATTTGGAGTGCGGCGACTTGTCGCCGCTTTCTCCAACGAGCCCGCTCAATGTGCCATGGCCGCGACAAGGCGCGGCCTGACAAAGCGCTGACAAGTCAGCGCACTCCAAAGAAACCCGCCCCCCTACCCTAGTGGCACCGCCCCGAACCACCCGGTGATCGCCGTCTTTAACTCTTCCAGTTGATCGTCAAAGAAATGACCCGCGCCTTCGATCACTTTTAATTCCGCCGGCGCGGGTACTTTCGCAACTAACTCACGCAGGCGGTCAACCCGGCCGAACTCGTCGCGACTGCCCTGAACAAACAGGATTGGCTTGCGACATTCTTCGAGAAAACTGAAATCATACTTATCTACCGGAGTGCCGATGCTGATCAATCGCCGGACGCGCTCGTCGACAAATCCAACTTCGAGGCCGACGCGCGCGCCGAAAGAAAAACCGCACAGGGTGATCTCCTGACCGGGATAGTTCTCAGCCAGATAGTCGAGCCCCGCCCGCGCGTCATCGCGCTCGCCGCGGCCCTCGTCATGCTCGCCCGTGCTTTGTCCCACGCCGCGAAAGTTGATGCGCAAGGCCACCAATCCAGCGTCGTTCAGCGCGGCAGCAGCGCGGAAGACGACTTTGTTATGCATCGTGCCGCCAAAGAGCGGATGTGGATGCAGCACCAGAGCAGCGCCACCAATCGGACCAAGTGGCGCTTTCAGAATGGCTTCCAATTGGCCGTGCGGCGACGCGATGAAAAGATTTCCCGTGGGATACATAAGAAGATTTTCAATTGCCGATTTGCCGGTTGTCAAAGGCGCGCCGGATCTTTCTGGTAGACTCAGGAGCGGAAGAATTGACTCGCGCTTCAAAATAGGATTAGTTTTCGATCATCGCTATGAACGATCCCGAAACGGACAACCCCGAAGTTCCACTGGCCGGCTTATATCATATTAGCCGGGTCATCGCCGATACTGCCTCAGACGCGATTATCACCATCGACGAAGAGAGCACGATGCTTTTCGTTAATCGCGCGACGGAGAAGATCTTTGGCTATTCCCGCGCCGAACTCCTGGGACAGTCCTTGACGATGTTGATGCCTGATTATCTCAGGCATGTGCACAGTGCCGGCTTGCGAAACTATCTGACCGCGCGAGAAAAGCACGTTTCGTGGGAAGCAATCGAGCTTCCGGGCCGGCATAAAGAGGGGCGAGAAGTTTCACTGGAATTGTCGCTCGGTGAGTTCACCGAAAACGGCCGGCTCTTTTTCACCGGCATTGCGCGAGACATCACCGAGCGCCGCAAGCTCGAGCGGCGCCTCGCCTCGCAGTTTCAAATCGCGCGCACTGCGCGCCATGAAGCCGAAACAGCCAACCGCGCCAAAGACGAATTCCTGACCACGATCTCGCATGAGCTGCGCACACCGCTGACTCCGATCATTGGTTGGATTCACATGATTCGCAATGGGATTCTGCCGGAGAAAGAAACGGCCCATGGTCTTTCGGTGATTGAGAAGAATGCGCACGCACTGAAACGGCTGATCAACGACTTGCTCGATATGTCGGCAATTCTCAGCGGTAAGATGCGCATGGAAGAGTTGCCGGTGTCGCTGGAACAGGTCGTGCGCGAAGCGGTCGAGACTGTTCGTCCGCTCGCGGCCGCCCGCAATGTTGATATCGCCGTCACCTTTCATGATTGGCAGGATGAAATCGTGAGTGGCGATCGCGCGCGTCTGGTGCAGGTCTTCTGGAACCTCTTGAACAACGCCGAGAAGTTTTCGTTTCCCGATGGGCGGATAGAAGTCGATGTGGAAGCGAATGAGCTGGAAACAATTGTGCGCATCCAGGATGCCGGGCAGGGAATTGCGCCCGACTTTCTTCCGTTCGTCTTTGAACGCTTTCGCCAGGCCGATGGCTCGACAAC
The DNA here is from genome assembly GCA_003168335.1 of Blastocatellia bacterium. Lineage (GTDB taxonomy): Bacteria > Acidobacteriota > Blastocatellia > Pyrinomonadales > Pyrinomonadaceae > UBA11740. The sequence goes on from PMSM01000002.1 coordinate 93,827, forward strand.
CAGATTACACGGCGGGCTCGGTTTGGGATTGGCTTTGGTTAAGAGTTTCGTGGCAGCACACAACGGCACGGTGACCGCTGAGAGCGAGGGGACCGGGCACGGCAGCCGCTTCACGGTGAGATTGCCCCGGCCCAGACCTCAAGTCGAGACGGTGAGTAATCAACCCGAAAGGGTCCCCCTGCAATCACCGCATGTCCACCTGATGATCGTCGAAGATGATCCGGATACGCTCGAGATGTTGCGCGCGACTCTGGAAGCTCGCGGTTTTCGGGTGACTGCTTGCGAGTCGGCCGCGCAGACCCTCGAGATCGCGTCCGCGAATCAAGTTGATCTGATTATTTCGGATATCGGCATGCCGGAGATGGACGGATTCCAGATGATCAGGCAATTGCGCGAGGTCTCGGGTTATCAAACCATTCCCGCGATTGCTTTGTCCGGCTACGCCTCAGAGAAGGACGCGAAGGCGGCCCTGGCCGCGGGCTTTAACGCGCATGTGTCCAAGCCCGTAGACCCGGCGGAGTTGGTAATCATGGTGAACGGGTTGCTCGAAAAGACGTCCGGCGCCAAGTAGTGATCGTGCATCGGCCCGTGCTGATTGATTTTCCCGCAGCCGTTAGGGCCGGCGATATCCTCCGTCACGTCCTTCTCGAGTTCAAAAATCAAAGGGTGTGCAATTGAGGCCCGTTCGCCCGGAGCACACACGAAGGAGGGGCTATTCTCGCTGGGCCTGTAGCAGCAAGCCTGGTTTATCCAAAGTGTGGAGAGAATTAAGATACGCTTTGCTCTCTGTTGCGGCTGGCAGCTTAACGCTAGTGGTTCTTTATTCCATCGGTTGGTTTGCAGCGGATTATGATTGGGCACATCCTGGCAGTATCGTGGGGGCCGTCGGATACGTGTTGGTGTCAATGCTAACACTCCCTCTTTTCGGTGCCCAGCAGCCTCCGGTTTGGTGGTTACTGATAACAACAGCTTTTGATATTTGGTTTTTGTCGTTACCGATCTACCTCATTACGTATTTGTGGCGGCACAAGAGCAGCTCTCATTAGGCGCTACCCTCATGCTTGGTGAGTCAACTATGTCGTTACCCTCATTAGCATCTGACTGAAAGCGGCGGTCACATTCTTTAGCCGACTTCACGTTACGTCTCCGCGTCAGTACAATACTGAACCTGGCACGCCTTACTTCATTGTTTTCGGTTTCAGGTGTGCCCCTGTAGCTCAACGGTTAGAGCAGCAGACTCATAATCCGAAATCGCCCTCAGCACACAGTTGCACTGAATGATATGGAGAAGCAAAAGCGACGGAAACTCAGTTGCTCTGCTAGTCCATGCAACTCCATTAGTGCAGGTAGTCGCTACATTATCCGCTACAGTCGAAGGAACATGACTTATCGTCTCTAATGTTCGACTTGCCGGCGAAATGGCTTATCAAAGCCGGCGCGACAAACATCGAGCGACCGCCCGCGGGTTTCGCGTAATAAACGCGGCCGGCGGCGCATGACTTCGTCCTTGAGGTACCAGGTGAGGCGCGTCTCTTCGTCCTTCTGGACGTTGCGGGGCAAACTAACATCGCGCGACCGCACACCGCGATGTACAACGATGGACCTGCGCGACGGGCATCTGTCAGCGTATTTGCAAAGCCCACGTCTTCGATGAACGTTCGGCGTCAACAGCGCGTGCAACGCGGAGGTCTTCGTCGTGGCGCCACATCCGATCGCGATGGAGTTCAATCTGTTCGGGGAGAGGCGGAGTAGTCATTGGGTTAAGGGCGGCGGGGTCAGCAAAAGGGAACTTCTGGTTGGATAGCGAACTCGAGAATCGGACAATCGCAAGCCTGACTCCAATCTCTTATTTTTCCGACGACGTGAAATATCCACGAGCGTCGTGATGAGGTCAGTACCCGGAGCGGTAGCGACGGGGTTCCCGAACGGATTAGTACATATTTCTGCCAGCGTTAGATGAAAGAGTCTTAGTATCAGGATAGAGGAAAGTAAGTACGCCGAACCGACCTAACGGGACAGCCTGCTCAATAAAGATAACATTCCTGGCCTCATATTCTCGGACATAGCGAAACCAAGCTGCGGCCGTCGTTCCCGCCTCGAAGAATCCTTGCGAAGGCGGTCGTTCTCCGGCGAGAGCTCTCGCGGTTGGCGAATCTTCTGGCAGGTCTTTGATTGATTCGACCGTTTTTCGAAACCCGGCACCGAAAGTGTCGTTGGACAACCACTTCCAACCAAAATCTTCCTCGTTCCATTTAATGACGGCGCAAGGGACAAAGTCGGAAGTCGCGTAGCGAATCGCTGTGCTGGTAACCGACGTTCCAAACTGTTCACGGATCTTCAAAATGCCTTCCAATCCAGTCTTCTCACGCTTCGCGATCTGATTGAAACGCCCAGTTGGCATCAAAAGATTTGCCGCAAACAAATCCGCCTCGCGCTCCACGAGCAAATCAGATTCATATTCTGAAAATGAAGGGTGCGGGAGGGCGCGTCCCGTGCTCAAAGCATTCCTATGCTCATCAATGAAGTAATGACCAAGTTCGTGGCCCACCGTAAATCTTGCTCGTGGTGAATCCGTCTTTTCGATTCGATCGAGATTGGCGAAGATATGAAACCGACCGCCGCGGTACTCAAGCAAACCGTCAAACGCGTTCTCGTAGTGCCCGAAGCTTAGAGTTATTTCCTTCGTCCGTGCAATCGCCACTGGATCAATCTTCCCGCTCGGAAAATATTCATCCGCAACCGCCTCGGCAAGGCCGGCGATTTCCTCACTCCGACTCGCAGAAAGAGCACTACGGATCCTTACGGTCATTCGCTTTGTCTTCCTCTTCCGCGGCCTGACGATCTCGCTTCATTCGCTCTTCGATCTCCGAGCTGATTTCGCCTCCCAGCCGCGCTGCTCTCGCCATTACATCCTGGGATTCCTGGTCCGGCAAGGATAAGGCTGAAACGCTTTTCGCTCGTTCGGTAGATCGCTTGAGGACCGTGTATGGATCCTTCAACGCGTTAGGAAGTTGTTCACTCTTCTCAGGAAACTCGTCTTGGACCCTTATCACTTCCTCGACTGTTTGTGGGATTACCCAGCCATTGCGGAGAAGCGCCTCATGCACCAACTGCTCCAAGTTGCTACCTTCTTCGGAAGTCTTGTTCTTTTTGGATTTACCCATAGGTTTGTCTTCACTGTTCTAAGTATGGAGCCGCGCTTGCACATATTCCTCTATCTTCTGAAGAGCAGTCTTCCTAATGTGGCGGATGTAATCGTTAGTGGTTTTCAACTCGGCCGCCAATTCTCTGCTCACATTGTGCGGTAGAGGATGGTCACGAAGGGATCATATCGAACGCGAGCCCTCGCCCTACAAAGTCGAGATAGTTGCCGATTGATCAAGTCGATCAACCCAGACGCTAACATTACAACCCTTGCGGGAAACATACTGCACGAGAACGTCATTGATGAATTGCTTCGCTGCGATCTGTTGCTGGGCTGCACTGACACTCAACATGCACGCGCCAAGCTCAGCGATCTGGCTCAGCATTATCTGCTTCCTTCGATCGATTTGGGAGTATTGATGGAAGGTCAAAACGCCAGGCTCATCTCCCAAGTTGCTGACGTGACGATCTACTCGCCAGAGGTTCCGTGTGCTTTCTGTAGCGGGCGAATCGATGGAATAGAACTTAGCAACGAATTGACGTCTGACGAGGAGCGCAGCAAACGTCAAATGGAAGCGAAGGAAGCGGCAGCTCGGGGAGATGATCCCGATCAGTACTGGAGACAACGTCCTCGGCAGTTGCATACGGTAGGCTATTTTACGACGATGCTGGGGGCTCTCGGCGCCGGTTATGCGGAAGGCTTGTTGACGGGAACATTTGGTCCGCCTCATTCCTGGTTTCAGTTCGATATCGGCCGTGTGCGTCTTGGCGTCGTAGCTCCACCTCGACCGCGCGTAGCAAACTGCAATTGCGGAACGCACCTGGGTTGGGCGGATGCAGCGGCACCTTATCGAAATATCTCTAAACCTGATCATTGGCATTGCCGCGGGTTGCTTCTGAGGCGATGATGTGGCGCAAAGCGTTTTGGACGGTCTTCAAATTAAATGGCCCCACAAGACGACTCATGCTGGCGGGAGGATAAGATTCAGCGCTCATAATCTTGTTGCCCCATTCGATTTCAAGATAGCCGCATAACGGTTGACCGGGCGCGGCGATTACATTCAACCTTTGATTCGATCAATCAAGTTGAGAAACACGCCCGCCGCGCTCCGGTCCAGCGACGTGTTTCTGCGTCGCTTTATGATGGGTCGGAACCACCGATAAAGAATTCTTATCAAGCTACTGCCCAAGAGTCTTCCAGTTGGCGGTTCCCTTGTCTGCGCACGTCTTTCCAGTTGGGCAATACTCCAAACCAAAGACTGGGTGGATTTCCCAGTTGTTGTGTCGGCCTTTTTGGAGCGGGGGGGAGCCTTGCAGCCTGGTGCTTTTCAACAACGGCAACCCACTTGTGGATATCAGTTCGCCTGGCAACATGCTGGGGGCGATGTTCGGTAGTGCTCCGTTACACTAACGGAGCACTACCTCCAAATTCGAACTCTTGACATTAGATCCGATCGAAGAATAAAGTGCGCGGCAGAATCGTACAAGTTCTCGCTCTTTTCTCGAGCGTATTCGTACTCGGAGTGAGAAGGTGTTAGGGCCGACGCCCTGAGCTGCACTTGCCACGCATACTCCGTTGGTCAGTCTTAACTTCTTTCGACAAACGCGCTCATCGCGCCCCACTGGCCGGAGGCAAGGGTGTCATCAAAGTGCTGGTGATGTTGCGCTAGCCGTCCGTCCGGACTCCGAGTTCGGTTTGGCTGAGATTGAGCACGGCAACATCAGGGAACGTCAGAAGGCAGGTATCGAAGCAGCAAAAGCTCGAGGGGTTTATACCGGCCGAGCTGTAGGTAGCACTAAGGCAAATCCAGGGAGAGCACGCGAGCTGAAGAAGAAGGGTCTGAGCATGGACGAGATCGCTACCGCTCTCGGCGTCAGCACGCGCACAGTTACGCGCTACCTGAGTGCCTGATCACGGTCCGAATCTCTGTCGGTATTCAACCGAGGTCCAAAAACACCGCCAACCAAGGGTGGAGCGCACGACGCGCGTCTGAACCCGTCCACCATTGGCCGGTTTTGAGGTGACCACCGAGGTTTGCACTTATCCCAGCTCCACCAAGAAGAATAGTCGGGAGCTTGGTCTTTCAGCAATTCGCGCGATGAGCGAATGCTTCTCTCAAGGATCAAATTACCGGCGCTCGTCATCAACGGGCGGCAGGATCCGATCATCCCGCCGGAAGTAGGTGAAATGACCCATGACGGAATCAAGAGTTCTAAGTTTCTGCTGCTGGATGATTGCGGCCACTTCCCGTTCTCCGAGCAGCCGGAAAAACGACTCAAGCTATGCTGGATTTTATCCGAGGTCGTTGATAGCGCCAGTTCGTGGACAGTCGCGTCACATCGCCGCAATCGTTTTAGTCTTGTTTTGCGCAGGGTGGGAATAAATGTCTCGATCACACTTCGACCATACATTTGTTGCACATTCTTTTCTTCCGCTCCAAGGTAACTTGTTACCTAGGGTAAAGACTGAATTGACTCGTGACTGATTAGATGTAGATGCATTCGTCAAACAACCTTGCAAAAACTCTGTGTGACTCGGTCCGACTGAACGAGGAGATTTATCCATGAACAATTACGTCCACACTCTTATCTCGTTTGCGTTTCTGGGCTGCGCTGCAAGCGCTGCCTTTTCTCAGGGCTCTTCTCAACCGACTCAACGCAAGAGCTTTGAAGAGATAGTGGCGATGCCCGTCGTTTACCGCGTCCCCGGAATGGATGAGGTCCATGTTAGATCAAATTTGAAGTATACCAACGTTAACGATCCCAACCTGCTGATGGATGTGTATACTCCGCCAGGACTGGCAAGGGACGACAAGCGTCCTGCAGTGTTGCTTATTCATGGTGGCGCAGGCTCCGAAAGCAAACCCAAAGACTGGGGCGTCTATCGATCTTGGGGGCGTTTGATCGCCGCCTCTGGAATGGTGGGTGTGACATTCACGCACAGGCTTGGCTTTCCGAATCCGTTTCTGGCCCAATCGGCCAGCGATGTCACTGCGGCTATTGATTACGTGCGCACGAACGCGGATTCGTTGAATATCGATAAGGACCGAATCTGTTTGGCTTCGTACTCTGCCGGAGGCCCAATGCTGAGCATGGCAATGCGTGACAAGCCTCCGTATATTCGATGCCTCGTTGCCTTCTATTCGTTCTTGGATATTCAACAATCCGAGTCTCACCGGAAATATGAGACCCCGGAAATGGTCAAAGCCTTCTCGCCTATTGGCTATCTGGCAAAGGACGCAACTAAGATCGCGCCTATGTTTATAGCAAGAGCTGGCTTGGACGAGATCCCGACGATGGATGATTCCATTGACCGATTTGTGCGCGAGGCGATTTCAAAGAATGCGCCGATTACATTTGCCAATCATCCTCAAGGTGTCCATGGGTTTGATAATCAGAACGACGATGAACGATCTCGCGAGATCATTCAGAGTGCGATTGCGTTCATGAAGTTCCATCTCGGAGTCAGATAGGTCGCGGTGGCCCTTGTTTGGGTATTGTCAACTTAACTTCTGAAGAAACAGAATCATCAATTCAGACAAGATGAATACAGATCTTGTCATCTGGTCAATTAACGATTTGCATGAGTGGCAGTTACCTCTGCCCAGACGGCGAATCTCGCTTTCATCACGACTCGGTAACCGCTCGCGCTGTACAGATGTCTCCCCACTCGAAAGTGTGAGGTAATGATTCCGAAGGCCGAAAGGAAACGTTGCGCGTGGCCCGGTGACTTGAACCGTCTCATCACACGTTCCCGCAACCTGGTCGGCTGATGTGAATTCTCCGCTCGGTTGTTCTGATACTTCTGCTGAAGGTGTTCGACACCTGGCATGACCTCAGCTTTCGCCGCGCTGTAGCTCTTCAGCTTGTCTGTGACGATCACCCGCGGGACATAGCGCAACCCCTTTAACAGCTTGCGGAAGAATTTCTTAGCTGCCTTCTTGGCTCTGTGGCTCTGGACCAGGATGTCCAATACGTCGCCATCCTGATCTACTGCACGCCAGAGGTAATGGAGGCGTCCGTTGATCTTTAGGAAAACTTCGTCGAGGTGCCATCGGTCGCCGGGACGAGGAGACTTGTGGCGCAAGCAGTTGGCGTAAGTCTGGCCGAACTTGAGACACCATTCACGGACGGTCTCGTAAGAGAGTGCAACGCCGCGCATCGCTAACAGTTCTTCGACATCGCGGAAGCTCAGATCGAACCTAAACGGTCGCTTCGTCCCCAGGATTATCGAGAAGCGTGATATCGAACACAACAGGTCGTGGGCCAAACCCCAGTTCGCCACCCTCTCCAACTTGCACAAAGAACTCTACGCCGTTCGCTTCAACATTGTTACCATGTGGTCGAATGTTTTTGACATAGATCTCCGCCTTTCCGCGTCTTTTCTTCTTCTGCCCCGGTTCGGAGCCGGGTTCCCATTCACATGCAGATATGTGGACGACAGATTCCATTGTGATCGGAGGCCAGTTGAAGTTCAACCAACCTGTGGCGATCGACGACCACCATACCCGGATAGTTCGACTAGCCATTAGACACCTCCTACTTTCTCAAGTTTATTGAAATTGTCACGCCTCAACCAGGAGTCAGCGGAACAAAACGCTGGTCCCAGGAAAGGTATGTGAAATTTCGGCCCAACGTCCAAGTTGACCGGGCGGCGCGAATTCATTCAAGCTCCGCCGGACCAATGATGATGCAAAGAGCGCAACCGCCGCTCCGGTCCAACGATTTGTTCGAAGGCGAGCCGTTGAGCCGAACTCCGTTTACGTGGAGTTCCATTTAGAGGTAAAAGTACGCGACTGATGTCATCTCAACGAGGTCTCCTAATGTACCCATCGCCGAAGGCTTGATTCTTGCACCGCCATCTTCTTCAGTTGTCTGCGCAAAACCAACATGGAATCCCATAAACATTGAGATATAACCATTCAATTTCGTAGATATCTCTTGTATCTTGGTTCTCTGCTCTTTAGAGCAGTAGATCGTTAGCGATGCTAACCATATCTGCGCCTCCACTCAAGTCATCGCGATTGGTCCGCGACTACCTCGACCCCATTGGTTGGCTCACTCAGCGCGTGAAATTGATTGATTACTCAAACCGCCACCGAATTTTCTCAGCCGCCTTCCGCGCCTCGTACCTCACGCTACTCCAAAATGTTCTCTTCTTATCCCCTTGCACTAATTCATCCAAAGCTCGCGCGCCCAACATTCGCCCTAGAACATGTTCCACGCTCCTGCGGACATCTTCATTTTCATCTCGGAGAGCAGCAATGAGTGGTACGATGGCTCGCCCATCGTCCATTTCTCCGAGAGCCTCTGCCGCGTTCCTGCGGACATCTTCATTCTTATCTCGAAGAGCAGCAATGAGCGGCTCGACGGCCGGCCAAGCTCTGATTTGTTCTAGGGCATATTTAGCAAAGAACCCCCCTTTTCCATCTCGAAGCGCAGCAATGAGCGGCTCGACAGCTCGCGCATCCCCTATTCGTCCCAGAGCCTCTACGGCGCGCCCGCGAACATCTTCATTCTCATCTCGAAGAACAGCAATGAGCGGCTCGACAGAAGGTGCGCCGATACTTTCCAGAGCATGTTGCGCGCTCCTGTGGACATTTTCATCTCGGAGAGCAGCAATAAGTAGCTCAACAGCTCGCGCATCTCTCATTTGTCCCAGAGCCCGTTCCGCTTGCATGCGCACTACCTGTTCTTCATCTTGAAGAGCAGCAATGAGCGGCTCGACGGCTCGCGTATTCCCTATTCGCTCTAAAGCATGTGCCGCGCTCGCGCGCACAAATCTCTCGCCGTCTCGAAGAGCAACAATGAGCGGCTCGACAGCTCGCGCATCTCCTGTTTGTCCCAGAGCATTTGCGGCGGCCCACCGGACGGACATATATTCATCCTGAAGAGCTGCAATGAGCGGCTCGACAGAACTTTTGCCGATACCGGCCAGGGCATCTAAACCCGCGCTCCAGGGCACACGTTTATTTTCATCTCGAAGAGCAGCAATGAGCGGCTCGACGGAATCTGCGCCGATACCTGCCAGAGCATGTTCCACGCTCCTGCGGACATCTTCATTTTCATCTCGAAGAGCAGCAATGAGCGGCTCGACAGAACGTGCGCCGCTACGTACCAGACCCTCCACCGCGCGCCTGCGGACATCTTCATTCTTATCTCGAAGAGCAGCAATGAGCGGCTCGACAGCTCGCGCATCCCCTATTTGTCCCAGAGCCTCTGCGGCGCGCTCGCGAACATCTTCATTCTCATCTCGAAGAGCAGCAATGAGCGGCTCGACGGCGGGTGCTCCTACAAGTACCAGCGGCGCTATTCCCACGTATTGATATCGTGAATCATTGAGCGTTCTGATTATCAATTCGGCGGCGTTCCTGCTTCCCACAATGCCTAGAATGAGAATGCCGAGGATCTGAATATCAATCCTTGAATCCTTGAGCAGCAGCGCAAATGCCTCTGCAGCCTCTTCGCCGAGCGTCCGCGTCAGTTCGTGGATTGCGCGCTGTTGCGCCTCTGTCAGATTCAGCGTTGTTGCTCCTTCACGAAGAATCAGGTTCTTTGCCATCAATCCGCCAAATGCTTCGATCACGGTGCTGGAAAGCTCTGCAGGAGGATTCTCTACGCTTCTTAACAAGCCAATCGCAGCAAAAACGCGCTGTTCGTTTGAGCCGTCACCCAACACCTTGTGCACCAGTGCGCTGTAAAGCTTAGTGGACTTCCCCGCGCCAACAAGGCCGCCCATGTCAAACAATGTCTGCCACCACCAGACGTCTTCGCAGTGCGCCAGCGCCTCTTGCCATTTCGCTTCTGGATGAAGCGCATAAGCGGAGAAGAATTCCTGCACAAGCTGATGAACGAACTCAACGCTTGCTCTGAATTGCACCCGCACCAGAGTCGAAGCCCGGGCTTCACCTAAAACATCGTCAGGCAAGTAAGGCACGTCGCCTAGGCTCTTGCGGATCGCCGCCCGCGCTTTGTCCCATCCTGCTTCGTCCAAAAAACCAATGCGCTTCTCTTCGTGCATTGCCAGCGCCAAGGTTGCGAGCGCGTCCATTTCTACTTCAACAGGGACAATCTTCCAGTCGGGCTTATGCTTGCGTTCCTCAGGCTTTTCTTCTATCTCGCGTTGAATGAGGTTTTCGGCGAAGCTGCGAAAGAGCGCTCCGCGATTTCTCGTGTACAGCCCACTCTCGACGACCATCTTCAACCAGTAAGGATTTCGCCCGATACCCCCCTCGCCAAGCAGATTCTTCTTTCGCAACTCGTCGCAGTCGCGGTTTGCCTGTTCGGCGTTGTAAGGCTTATTTTCCTTCGAGGCTTTCTCGCGCCCGTACACTTTCATGAACTCTCGAACACCATCATCATCCAGGTCGCAAACGCTAAGGACCTCCCCTACGCCCAATCTCTTCGCAGGATTTTCTTCGCCTCCGCGACTGGTAAAGATAACGCTGCACGCGCGTTTACCTATGAGCCGCCCCCGCCAGCCTTCGACAAATCCGCCGTACAAACTTCCCTCAACTTCATTGGCGCCGTCTATAAAAAGCGCGACGCGACGGCGCGTGCCGATGAGCGGTTTTGGTCCAAGCCGATCTCTGAAAATCTTCTCGCACCATTCATTCACGTCGCCGCCTGAATAAGCCGAGCGCGCCTCGATAAACAACGGCACAGTGAAGCGCACCACGAGCGGTTTCCACAGGATGAATGATGCAAGCCACACAATGGTGAAAACTGGTGCAGAAAAAGAGAGCATTGCAGTGCCAATCAGCAGAGCAAGCCACATCAAACAATCGAGCAAAAGAGCGCGTCGCGCGAGGCGATACGTCAGAGCTTGCAATGCAGTAGTCTTCCCCGCACCGGGTTCGCCCAGCAGAACAACGGGCTCACTGCGCTTCAAGAAAGATTCCAGCAGATCGAGCACCGGTTGTGGCGATTCTTGACTTGCTCCCTGGGCCTTGATCGCTCGCAGAGCGACATATCTTGCCGCTTGAGGCTTCCAATGGGAGAAATCCCTATTGTGCAGAACATCGTATAGGAGTACGGATTCCTTCCAAAGCCGGAAGTATGGGGCGATAAGAAAAGGCGGCGATTTTTTTGCTAGGCCGACGATCAAGTCGGTGATCAAAGCAGTAGCAGAGGTGCCAAGTATGACCTGCCATAACACTTGTGAATCCACGGTCGGGATTTCCGGCTTCAGTTTAGCTGACGAACGAGGGGCGATTTGAAATCGTTCAGTACGCGCTTTATATACCTTGCTTTCCCAGATATGCAAGGTTTAGATTTCCAGCAATTCAACTAAGGACGAAAGGACGATCCTGAATGTGCGGACGCTATACTCTTCGAACTCGCGGTAGCGCAAAGCTCTATGGAGTGCCCGCTTCACAGCTTCCTCTGTTGGTCCCACGCTACAACATAGCTCCGAGCCAGGACGTTCCGGTAATAGTCGCGCGCGGCGCTGAGCGAGAGATTGATCTGTCTCGATGGGGACTCATTCCGTCGTGGAGCAAAGAACCGAAGGGATTCATCAACGCCCGCGCCGAAACGCTAGAAGATAAGCCAAGTTTTAGTGAATCGTTTCAAAGACGAAGGTGCTTAATTCCCGGGGACGGCTTCTTTGAGTGAGCGCGCGGCGGACGATCGAAACAACCCTACTACTTCCAAATGAAGGATGAATCGCAATTCGCCTTTGCCGGCATCTGGGACAAATGGGAACGGGACGACGTGTCGATAGCCTCGTGCGCGATTATTACCACCACTCCTAACGAACTACTGGCCACGATCCATGATCGAATGCCGGTGATCCTTAGCACTGAAGTTCAAGAGAGTTGGCTGCGCGAAGATGCTAAAACCGCAGAGTTGAAAGAGCTGCTCGTTCCGTTCCCAGGGTCTGAGATGAAGAGCTTTCCAGTGAGCTCCCGGGTGAATCGGCCGCAGGTTGACGATGCGCAGTTGGTTGAACCAATAGATATCAGTCAGGAATTGACAAGCGGGATGCTCTTCTGATCGGCTAACATTCTTTGTACAGATGAACGCCCTATATTGAGTCTTCGCGCAATCGCGGCTTTACTCAACCCTTTGCCCTTGGCGTGCAGCTTTCTAACTTCTCTCGCGTGAAGCCTGGCAGTTGCTGGTCGCCCATGCTTACCGCCCCTCGCCCGCGCTTCTTCAATGCCAGACTTGACGCGCTCCCGGAGGATGTCGCGCTCAAACTCAGCAAACACGGAAAGCAAGCCTGCCATTGCCCGACCCGACGGTGTGGTGAAGTCCAAAGCCTCCGTTAGAGAGACAAAACCAACACCCAGCTCGCGGAGTTCGTTCAGGGTAACAACCAGATCGGGAACGGATCGCCCCCACCGGTCGAGTTTCCAAACAACGATCAGATCAATGTCTCGCCGCCGTGCCGCCTGCATCAACGCCTCCCGTTGGGGGCGAATCTTGGCACCTGAACCAACCTCGGTAAGTTCAATCGCGAGCTGATACGATCTTGCCCTGACGTACTCGCGCATCGCTTTAAGCTGGTTCGGCAGCGTTTGCTGGTCTTGAGTAGAGACGCGCGCATAAATACCGGCACGTAACTCAGTCTTCGTGCGCTTCGGTTTGCGCAGCGCTCTCGTTTTGCGTTTTGCGGTCATAAGAGTGGGTGCCCAAAAACCCTATAAAATGTGGCCGTAAGAAGCCCTTATTCTATGGGGCTTTCAAAGCGACAGATTCACATGCCCGAAAGCTATAGTTTTTGGACATCTCTAAATATAGCACAAAGGCATTGCGTGCGGAAGGGTTAATAAGTAAAGGAGGAGCGGTAAAAGTTTGCGATTCAGGCGTGACTATCCTTTGGGAAAGTGGGATAGAACGGCAGGCTTTATAGGCCCTCCCAAGCTGGAAGGTTTGGTTGTAGGGTTCGACCACCAAGACAAGCGAGCTTAACCCATCACGAAACTGCTGATCCATCGGCCGCACCACTTCTGCTCGCCGAACGAATGTAAATCAAGTAGATCACGATGAAGGCGTTAACCGCCAGCACAATCACCCGCAGCACGGTTACCCGTTTGACGATTTCGAAGATTTCAATCGGTACGTAGATCCCTCCTGAGACAATCGCAAACCACTCAGCCCACGTTCTTATATGCCAGAGGCCCCAAGCCTCTACGAGACGCGCTGCGGAGTAGACGAATGCCATGCTCGCAAGGAACCACAAGCGCGAATCGTTCGTGTGTCTCGCGGCTTCAATAAAGATCTGTGGATAATGACGCGCGGGATTGAGGTGCGCGTGACGAACCAACTCTTCGGCGGTTGATTGTACGTCGTGATGAAGAAAATGAAGCAGCCCGAAGCCGGCCAACAATACCAGTAGTCCCTTGAATGCTTCGAAGATGGCAATCGAGCGGACGCCGCGCGCGGCCGGAGCCGTAACATTACCTGAGTGCTCTTTGGTTTTCAGGGCCAACGACTTCTCTGAGCGACTTCGCTGCTGCGATAGATATCAACGTCCGAGAAATGTATGTTGAATGTCAGGTGGCGTCTCTAGAATGAGCCCGGTGGCTCATAAGGACGGCGACGATGACAGTTCTTGGCGTTTGTTGCCTTGCTTCTATTCCAATCTGAAATAGAAGTCAACAAACTCTGGCGGTAGAGGAGATGTCTACGCTTGACTCCGTCTTTCATACCCGAGTTGTTGGGCGTCTCAGGGGGCATATTTATCGCGCCATAGTTTTGTCGAGCGCTTCTGCGAAGGCGATGTGATTTCCATCTGGGTCCACAATCATTAGTGTTTTCAATTGCGCATCTGAGCTTCTTTGCGATGCGTCAATGCCGAGCTTCTCCACGTGGGCCACGACTTCTTCAATGCCGCTTACCACAAGTGTGCAGGAACCGGATCCTGCTCGCTCAGGTAATTGGTAAACCTGTAGCCAACCACCGTGAGGAAACTTCCATTCCGCCACCTCCGGCAAAGGTGTCGAATCCGCGGTTCTCCCAAGGAGTGCTTCATACCAGGTTACGGCCGAGGCCAAATTCTTTACGGCAAGACTGGCGATTGCGTTGTCGAACGACACTCTGATTACCTCTCATTTAAGACGCCCAACGGTTGAGTTAACCGGGCGCTGAAACAACCTTGAAATCATCCAGGTTCTCGATGAAAGCCGCGCTATTCGCGCTCCGGTCGAATGACTTGTTGGGCTGCGCGTAGAAAGAAACAAGCCGCCTACCGATGCAGCACTTGTTCAATTGCATCACACGCTCGTTTCGTACCATTTTCCTCTCGCACTTGTTGCCCGACCTTTGCTGCCTGTTCGCGGTAAGTAGGATTATCAAGCAACTCTGACAGTTCACTGACAACGCGAGGAACTGTGAAGCGAGCGGGTGAGAGCGTGCGCCCCACTCCAAGCCGCACGCACCGACGCGCATTGTCCGGCTGGTCTTGTCCAGAGGGAACAATAAGCATCGGCTGACCTGCTCTTAACGCTTGTCCGGTCGTGCCAATGCCGCCCTGATGAACAATGCAGCTTGCGCGCGGCATCACTAAACTATGCGGCGCGTAATCAAACGCGGCAATGCCATCAGGTAATTTTGTTTGCGGTAGATTCCGCTTGTCGCCAATCAGCAGTAATGCCCGCTTTCCGAGTTTCTGCGCGGCTTCAATGCTGACGCGGTAAAAATTCTTAGCAATCCACACTAGCGATGAACCAAGCGTGAACAAAATAGGCGGCTCGCCTTCATCCAGAAAGCGCAACAATTCGGGCGGAGGCGGCTGTCCATCTTTACGATCATAAAAGGGAAAGCCGGTGATAATTGTGTTTGATGGAAAGTCGGGTTGAATCTGGGCAAGTAGTTTCGAGAACAACGCAAGCACGCGCGTTGGCGAATGTTGCCCTTCAAAGATCGGGTTTCCTGTGCGCGGCAAACCTAGTTCTTTACGCAATTGCTGAATCGGCTCGACCCATGATTTTGTCGTCCACTTACCTAAACCGAAGAGCGTTCGCGCGATAAACGGATGAGTTGCGGCAAGCGTCCTAAGCGGCGGAAACTGCGGTGGGGTTGGGGGATCGTAGGCAGAAGCAAAGGCGATAGGGAAAAGCACGGATGAAATCCATTTAATGCCCGTTATCTCTGCGACAAGCGATGCTGATAATGGAACTACATGCGACACAAGCAAATCGGCTCCGCCCTCTGCCGTCACAGCAGCAAGCGTATCGGCATAGGTTTCGCGCAGGTGCGGGACGAGCAGTTCTCGAAAAAGGTAAGCCGGACCACCGCGCATATCCGACACGCGACGAATGATTTCAGCGGACGTTTCAGTGTCGGGCGGCGAAAGGTCAGGGCGCACCGGATGAAAAGCGATTCCCGCCGCCTCAACTTTCTCGCGGTAAAGCAGCGACGTTGCGATTACCGAAATGTAACCGCGCTCCTGCAACTCAAGCGCAAGCGCCATATGCGGATGAAGATCGCCAAACGATCCCCAAGTGGTAAAAACCACTCTTTTCGTTGCGCCGAACTGTGACATCTATGAAACCTAATTTCCAGCAAACTGTGAGCAGCCCAACGTTTGAGACATGTATGTTGAATGTCAGGTCGAGTCTCTACAATGAGTCGCATGGCTCATGAGGAGATCGACGATGACAGTTCAAGCGCAAATGTCAGTTTACTCTCAAGTATTTGTCCCGCGCGACTACGACTTTTTCGGGTAGTGTCCTAATAGTGTGTTGCTGACTTGCGAGGGTGATAATATATTTGACTGACCAATCAAAACGCAGTCCGCGCAGGAATATCGACGAGTTATTGATAGCCACTATTTGTCGGGCTTTACCAACTCCGGTGTGACCCAGACCACAAAGCTCAACTTCTGGCCCTTATATTCGCCCGTGATCTCCCAACAGCCGGGAGTGGGTAAATAGACACCTACCATCATCGCGATATATACGTCGTGCGCCTCGCTCGCCAGAATTGGGGGAGCGTCCCCATCGAGCCGTCTTCCTGTGACCTTTAGGTCCGGTCCTTCTCTGCGCCGATCATAATCTACGCTCCACCAAGTGGTCTTTGAGGTCAGAGGCCCACTCCGGGGCCCTTGGCCAGGTTCGGGCCCTCTCCATCCCTCCCAGACGCCTGACTTAGGAAGTTCGATCCACAGCTTTTCTGTACCCCACCAAAAGCCGAGCGCGTCGTCATCCAGTTTATAAGAAGCGGGAGGCATGAATGTGTTCGCCGGCGCGACCGTAACTCGACATGAAGCCGGCGGCACGAGAGCCCGTTTAGCAGAATTCTGCCGGCATATTGCCGTCAAAGCCACCAATCCAATCAATAGCATTAGTCGCAAAACAGTCATTGCCAGATCCTCCTTGCAGTTGACCGGGCGCGGCGCTTACATCCAACCTCGCATTCCTGAAGCCCATCATCGTTGTCGGTCTCGCAAGATGGACAGATACTCGCTCCACGGGCCCGTCGCCTCCTTGTACACCTTTGCCATCGTTCGCGCTATCTGCGTCACGTGGTCCAAGTCGTGTACTACCCACGTCGCCAGCAGTTGGCCGAGCGTGACGCCTCCAAGTTCGGGATGCAGCCCCCGGCGACCGAGGTCGACGTCCGTTAGATTCATCGCAATCAGCGCCGCGACGTTTTCGCGCCGCAGGTCGGCAAAGGTCGTCAGCAATTCTACGAGGCTCTTGCCCTGACTCTCCGTGAACTGGGCCATTCGGTCGAATGGTTCAAATGCCCGTGTCTCGCCTGCCAGAATGTGCCGCGCCCGCGGGATCCAATCTGTGCGCTCGCCATGAATGAGGTGCCCGATCACGTCATAGGGCGACCAAGTGCCGTCGCCCTCAGTCGCGCGTACCAACGTCTCGGGTAAGCCCGCGAGCAATGCGCCCATGGCGGCGGGCGTTCGCTCGAGAATCGTGATGGCATCGTCCAGATTGAATCCGTCAGCTTCCATTGCCGTCGTCTCGCCAGTTAAGCCATGGTTAAGCACCTCGTAACCTAGTTGGATTCAGATGGCCAGCGTTTGAGAAATGTATCTTGAATGTCAGGTCGAATCTTCGTTTGGTGTCCTGCTTCTATTCCAATCTGAAATTATCTGAAATAGAAGTCAACAAACCTGGCGGCAAGTTGTCTGCGCTTCACTCCGACTGGAAGATCGAGTTCAAAATATCCGTCGCGGTTAGGTTTGACCTCACGCGTGCGTGGCTCTTGCATGACGGCCCTTCGGGCCTTAGCTCAAGCAGACTGATCTACAGAACTTCAAAGGCAACCGTTTGCGTGACGCTGGTTCCGGCCAGGCTGTCCGTGATCGTGACCCGCAAGTCGTACCGGCCCGGCGCCAGAGTCTGGAGGGCCATGTCTTCTCCGAAGGGAATTCGCTCGGGGTCGTCACCGCCCTGGTTCAATTTGCGCGGTGGTGATGCCAGCATCACTTGTCCATCACGCAGCACGTTGGTCTGGGCGGTCAAGCTGGGCGCGCCCGATGCATCGCGTTTCGCATTGTAGATGAACATCCAGTAGCCCATCCGCGCCCGTCGCGAAAACCGGTGATCGACGCTGAACTGAATCTGCGGACCGGCATCCTTCTTCTTCGCATTCTCCAAAACCTGCCCACCCAACAGCACGCTGCTGGTGTTCAACTGACGGGTGGTCAGGTCGGGAATCACCACCCATTGCATAGCGCTGCCGACACGCCCGCTCTTTTCATCGCGGACAGCCACTCGCACCTGGTAAATGCCGGCTGCGAGCGGCGTGTGCTGATTGTAGATCACTCCGGCAGCATCGGATTCTCCGGTGAGTGGATTGACGTTTAGTTGATTCTTGAAACTCGCAGCAATCTTTCCTTTGTCATTAAGAACCACAGCGGCAATCTTGATCGTAGCCGGCTGCCTGCCGTCGTCACCAAAGCTCAAACCGCGATTCGCGATCTGGATCGATGAAGTCAGAACCGTTTCGTTCTTCGGCGTATTCAGATAAGTCAGCGAGAGCAGCGTTGGTAAACCGCTGCTCGGATAATAATCGCTGAGCGCGGCTCCCAGTTCGGTTTCAGGCGTCTTCACTTTCTGGTTGCCGGGGGATTTTTCCGTTGGCGAGACAGCGGCCGTGTCGGCGGCTGATGTGGGCCCTTCAACATAACCACGCGGCGCCCGCACGGTGAGCTCGGGGTGGCCGGTAACCGTCACCTTAACGTGGCGGAACTTCGGCGCCTTTTCGTCATCCTTATCGGGACGCCAGGCCAGTAAATAATAATTCGAGGTTTCGTCGAGAACCTTGTCGACCCAGCGATCAAAGTAGTTCTGGTTGCGCAGCGCTCGCCCCCCGGTGTCTCCTGCCAGTGCATTCATTGCATTCTGATAAGCGGAGACTTCTCCGATCATGGCCATCTGCAAGCCGGGATCTGCAGACCCGATCTGCGGTTTGCTGTTGTCGGCGTCGGCCACTCCACCGGCACCCAAACCGCGCGCGTCAATCGTATAGATCACCACCCCCGCGCGGGTTGCCGCATCGATGATCTGCTCGAGCTTCTCTGGTAGGTTTGGGCCGTTCATTCCCGTGTCCATCAGAAAACCGTCGGATACAAAAAAGGCCAGCTTTCTTCCGGGCGCCCGCGCTGACGAACGCATCAGGGATTCGAGCGAGGCATACATGTTCGTGGTAATTGCACCCGCCTGCATCAGTACGGCGCGGGCGCTGTTCTTGACCTCGGTTTCGCAAGTCGCCTTCAAGGCCGCGACCAGTGTGGAATAGCCAGGAATGTTTTTTGGCGGTAGGTTCTGCTTCAGACACTCGCCCATATAGAATGCCTGAACCTTGTTGTCTGATTTACTATTCTGGATGCTGAGGGCCAGGTATTCCGTCATCTTCGTGCTGCCGGTTCCGAAACCCTGCACGCTGTAGGGAACATAAGTGAGCCGCCCCATCGCCGCGTCGAGCACCACCTTGTTATTTGTGAACTGCTGCAGGAATCCGATGTGGCCGCTGGCCGAGGTGAAGGCGACTGAGTCCTTTGAACTCATTTCAGCGTCGAGAAAGTGTCGCAGCATTTGTTTCGTGCGGTTCAAGCTGTCGAGCGAAAGGTGCAGGTCGTCAATAAAGAAAACGATGTTGCGGCCGCGAACTGTTTGCCGAATTGCCGGCGACTTCGCGGCCGCGGCGCCAGCGTCAGCGCGATTCGCCAGTTGTTCTTCTCTGGAACTGCCGGCCGTTACCCGCTCGAAAAAACTGATCGGGCGCGGCTTACCGTCAACCGTCAATTCAAACTGGCTGCGTTCCAGCCCGTCAACGAAATGCCCGTCCTTGTCGATTACCGTAAACGCGGTCTGCACCAGGTCGGTGTTGATGCGTAGCACATCGCCGTCCTGAGCTTTAGGTTGTGGCAACTGGGCATTTACTACCGGAACCGATCCAGTCGATCCGTTAAGCAGAGTGGCAAGGCAAATACAAGATATTAGAAATGACGTTGTGCGTTGGCGAAAATTCATTGGCAGCACACCTTAGGATTTAGCGCTCGGGGGCCCGAATTCTATCACCTAAGCGGCCAACTCGGCGACGATTCTGGCGACATGTATCTTCGTGGTATCGAGGAAGGGAAATCCGTTATGTTCAAGGTCGCGCAGGATCAGGGGCAACCCAGTCCCGCCGAGGATGAGGGCTTGGATATCATCTTCTGCTCTCATCCGATCGACTATTGTAAGCAGGTGTTCGCGTGTCTCTGTCAGAAAGATGTTGTTGAGCAACTCTTTCATGTACTTCTGGTGAACGGCGGAGTTGACCGGGCGGCGCGACTACATTCAAGCCTCGCCGGACCATTGATGATGCAAACCGCGCAACCGCCGCTCCGGTCCAACGATTTATGCCCCGTTTGGATTACCCGCCGTAGTCTTTGCACTGAGGCTTCGCTGTTTCGAGCAACTTCGGCATCGAATGGCCATTGAGTTTCTGAGCGTCGATACGATATTCGCCTCCAAGCCGCCGATACTTTCCTTTGTCTGCTACATAAGTCGAGAGTCCACCTTCCGAGGCACTGATGTGGCCATAGGTAACGATCGTCGGCAGGCCATTGGATGATTGATAAGTGTAAATGTATTGCCCGTTGATCTCGCCGAGATATTTCAATGGCTTGATTGCATAAAGCCGCCACATGCAATTTCCGGTCGCGCCGCAAACCGTTGGTACAAAGTAAATGGGTGCGCGTTGGTTCTGCAGAATGATTGCATAAGCGCGATCGCCATACGTAGTGGGACCGCCACGGTCTTCCGATTTAATAGCGCGCTGAACGATCTTGCTTAGAGAAGCATTAGGAAAAGAGTCTGTCCGCGCGCAATTGAAATCAAAGGTAATCAACTTTCGAGTTTTAAGTGAGCGCCAACGATGATCCTCCGCGGTCGCTCCTGCAGCCAGTGACAAGGCGAGCAGAGCGGTTCCGAATAGTACCTTGGCCATCGCGTCACCGTGATTCAGAAAAAGGGGCATAACGATTGAGATATGTATGTTGAAAGTCAGGTCGAGTTTCTAGAATGAGCGAACGCAACCCAGAAGGCAATCGACGATGACAATACAGACTCAAGTCTCGGCGTTTGGCGCTTTGCTTCTATTCCAATCTGAAAGGGAAGTCAACAGAAACAAAGGCCAAGCCCTCCCAGTTCTAGCGTTGTCCTTATCACGGCTCTTGGTGTGATGTCCCGCGGGCCGCATGATTCCCGCATAGCTAACAGCATGTTACCTACAGTTGATGTAGAATTACGAAGCCTCAAAGAAAAAATGGGGGAGGACTCATGGCAGCTACAATTTCACGGGATGAGCTGAAGATGAAGCTTGATCGCGGAGAACAGTTTCGACTTGTCGAGACTTTACCGGCGGCTACGTATCATCACGCGCATTTACCTGGCGCGATCAACTTGCCGCCCGACCAGGTGATGCAACTCGCTCCGAAGCTTTTGCCGGACAAAGCGGCTGACATTGTGGTTTACTGCGCCAGTCCCACTTGAAATGCTTCCGAGAACGCCGCCCGTGAACTGGCGGCGCTGGGTTATGCGAACGTTCGCGACTACGCCGAAGGCAAACAGGGCTGGATTGACGCAGGGTTACCGACTGAGAGTGAGCACAAACATTGACTGGCCTCATGACTCAGCGAGACACGACTGCCTGGACGCAACAGGCAAGTTGCGACTGAGACAATTGCTAACCCGTGACACTTGCTGCAAAGAGCAAAGCGAACATTGCCTTCGAGAATCTCTTCATATCGCACCTCCAGCTGGTAACTAAATTCATCTTGGTCGTTAAAGGAAGCGCCAAACGTCCGAGCTGACCGGGCGCGGCGATTATACCGCGACTCGTCGGGTTACTTCCTCTTCTTCGCTGTTCGCGATTTGGTCTCGGCCTTCGCCTCGGTCTTCTCAGCTTGATTTGTTTCCTTCTCAGATCCGCCGGCGTCTTCTAATGACGCTGTGATCAGATCGTCACTCGGTCGTTGTCCGTCAATAAACGCAAACACGTGGTAGTTGGCGCCCCGTTCGCGAATGACTTCAATGCGGCCCTCATCCTTAAGGCGCGCGAGTTCGATCATCAGAAAATTCTGTTCGGCGCCGCTCATATAGCGATAATCGATGTCGAAAGCGAGACCCGTCGAGTGCGGCGGCGTATCAATGAGCACGGCATACCGGTTAACTTTGCGCAATGCGCGCTGGTATTGTTCCGGCCGAGTCAGAGAGCTTACAGGTAACGGACGATCGAACTTATCGTGGTACGCCTTTGCTATCTCTTCAAGAATCTTCAGCGCCTGCGGTCTAAGCGAGCTAAGCAGATAGACCTTCAGCGCCTGCCGGTCAGATGGGTCGTCGAGGTTAAGAGATCGTCCACGGAAATTCCTTGCGAGCGTTTGTAGCGACTCGTAATCGCGCAACAGTTTCGGCTGGCTCTCCGGCGAACCTGAAGATTGCCCGTAATGTTGCTCATAGTATTGATTAAGCTGCGCTTTCTCTGCGTCGTTCGATTTCAGCTCCTGCTGTCGCGCGGTGATTTCTTTTTGCAGCTCGTCTTGTTTCGTACTGTCGCCCTTTTTCAGCGCGCCCAACTGAGTCTGCAAGACCGAAATCTGCCTTTGCAGCTTCGCATGCGCAGATTCCAGCCGGACATAGGCATCGCTCAATCCGGCTTCATCGTTAAGTTCGAGGTTCTGATTGGCCACATATCGGGTGAACGCGCTACCATCCACCCTGGCCCCGACTCCGAAAAGAATGTAGGTGTCGGTGACCGCGGGCACCGACACCACCTCGCCGCGCTCGATCATCGCCGCGAGATCCACAAAGTCCTGACAGCGTTGCAGGTTGAATTTGCGAACCTCGGCGACCTGGGTAGCCAAAAACCAATGCCGATCTTCGTAGTGGCGGAGCTCTGGTGGAATTTCAAGCGCGACATTTCCGGTGTCGCCTCGATCTTCCTTTACCTTTTCCAGGCTCCGCGTCCAAAGATCAGGATCGGCGCGGCGTTCGCCGGGTATATCGGACAAGTCGGATTGGCGAAGGGCCCGACGTTTTAGCACTCCGAAGTGAATGAGTGCCCACGCACCAGCAGCTATCGCTACAGTGGCAACGAGAAGCAGTAAGAGATGTCGCGCTCGTCTACTCATTGAGGTCGGAGAAAACCTAAACGTTCACGGCAATCTCACGATTTGGATATTCCGGAAACTCCACCTTTTGAATTTTCTCGAACGGTATTGGCGGCATTGTCGTTACTGTTCCTGCGGCATACTCTACTGATGCGCCCCTCCGTCTCTCTCTACCATCGTCATCGCTTCCCTGCCGGACGGCATATGTGGGTCGCGACCGCGATGATAGTCCGATTACATCTTTCCCGGTTTAACCTGACAATCCCGTTGACAAAAGCGATTTAGGCTACACAAAAGTCCTAAACTGTCCTTTCTATGTCATGGCGGCCTTGTCCTCCTCGCCTCTATACTTCGGTGCATGGAGGAAAACATGAGTCCAAAGCGGATCGGCTTTTTGGGATACGACGGCTTGCAGGCTCTCGACCTGGTCGGGCCGCTGGAAGCTTTCATGACAGCGGTGGACGATGAGAGTGATAGGAACGGAAAGCAGCAAGTTCGCTACGAAGTTCTGGTCATAGGCTTGACCAAGGAGCCGTTCACAGCTGAGACAGGAATTGTCTTCCGTCCACATAAGACTATTGACAACGTTTCGGCTCTGGACACTCTTATCATTCCGGGCGGTAAGAGTCTGCGCAGCGGCGAAACAAGTGGAAGAATATCAGAGTGGTTAATGAAACGCTCAGACAAGATTCGGCGCATCGCTTCAGTGTGCACCGGCATTTACGCGTTGGCTCCGACCGGCCTGCTCGACGGCAGACAGGTCACAACTCACTGGCGCTTTGCGCGTGATCTCGCGCAACGCTTTCCCGCCCTGAAAGTGGATGCCAATGCGCTCTTCATCAAAGACGACAAGTTCTACACGTCGGCGGGAATTACTTCGGGTATAGATCTCTCGTTGGCGCTGATCGAAGAAGATTATGGTTCGACTGTCGCCCTATCTGTCGCGCGTGAGCTCGTGGTCTATCTGAAGCGCCCGGGCGGGCAGGAGCAATACTCTGAGCCTCTACAATTTCAAATCCAGAGCACCGACCACTTCGCAGATCTCATTACCTGGGCACGGACTCATCTGCGCCAGGACTTGTCGATCGAAACTCTCGCCGGAAAAGCGCACCTCTGTCCACGCCACTTCAGCCGCCGTTTCAGGGAGGAGTTCGGCGTGACTCCGGGCATGTTTGTCGAGACGTTGCGGCTGGATGAAGCGCGACGCCGGCTCGCGGAACATAACAGTACCATTGAGGCTGTGGGGGACTCAGTCGGTTTCAAGAGCGCCAGAGCCTTTCGCAGAACGTTCGAAAGAAGGTTCGGCGTTAATCCCAGCAGTTACCGGAGCAGGTTTTCCTCGAAGCCCGGAGGGGCGTCGCACCGGGAAAAATAGGAGACATATGAACAACCACAAAACGAGTGGTCGGGCGAAGGTTTGCCAGACATCGCTAGCAAATCTACGGAATCTCATTCTAGTTGTTGTCTGCTATCACATCAGCCTGGCTGCAACACCGCTGCCGCAAGCGCCTGCCTACTGGCCGACGAATGATTGGCGTTCGTCGACGCCAGAGCAACAGGGCATCGACTCAGTTAAGTTGGCTGAGGCTCTGGATTACATTCGCCAGCATGACATCGACATTCATAGCCTCTTGCTGGTGCGCAACGGCTATATCGTACTCGATGCGTATTTTTATCCTTACGATCCAAAGAGTCTCCATGACGGGGCTTCGGTCACCAAAAGTGTTACCTCCACCCTCATCGGTATTGCCATAGACCAGAGAAAGATCAAATCAGCACGTCAGGCAGTGCCCGAGATATTCGCTCAAAGTTCTATTGTCAATCAGGATGAGCGCAAAGCGAAGCTCACTCTGGAAAGTCTTCTCTCGATGACCTCAGGACTCAAGTGCCAGCCAGGAGAGAATGAGCTAACCCTGCACCAGATGATGGAGTCGAAGGATTGGGTGCAGTTCATGCTCGACCTGCCGATGGCTCAGGAACCGGGCACCAGGTTCGTCTATTGTAGCGGCGGGATGCACTTACTCTCGGGAATCGTATCAAAGGCCACAGGCATGACTGCCTTCGATTTCGCGCGGCGGGCGCTTTTCGAACCGCTTGGAATTCATGAGGCTGTTTGGCCGGCCGATCCCCAGGGCGTAAATTACGGTTGGGGTGATCTTCACCTTCATCCACGCGACATGGCGAAGATTGGCTATCTATATCTCAACCACGGAATGTGGGAGGGCAAACAAATTGTCTCGGCCAACTGGATTGCGGAGTCCACACGAGTGCACGCCCAAACCGGCTCAGACAGCGACTATGGATATGGCTGGTGGGTTCGTCCGAAGGACAAGCTTTATGAAGCGGTGGGTCGAGGGGGCCAGCGAATCACTGTCCTTCCCGAACTGAATCTCGTCGCCGTGGAGACTGGCGGCGGCTTCGAACCCGGTGATGTTGGGGCGCTCCTGATCAAGGCGCTCAAATCTGATCGACCGTTGGCTGCCAATCCCGCGGGTGTCGCCCGACTAGAGGCGGCGCTGCGAACCAGCACCCTTCCGCCCGCATCCAAGGCCGCTCCCCGTTTACCTCAGATGGCAGCGAAAGTCTCGGGCAAGACTTATGAAATGAGCCCGAACCCGATTGGTCTGCAGAAGATGTCCCTAATGTTTACGCCGCGCGCGGAAGCATCCGTCCGGCTCACGTTTGTCGACGGGCGAAGTGAGATTCGACAGATCGGTCTGGATGGCGTTCCGCGTATATCTCCAAATGGAAGATACGGCCTTCCGGTAGCGATCAAGGGACTGTGGCAGGGCGAGACTACCTTCGTGCTTGATTATGATGAAGTCGGAAACATTAATGACTTCCGCTTCGCGCTCAACTTTCACGATAACGAAGTGAGGGTAGATCTAAGCGAGAGGACCGCAGACGTGACCGTTAAGTTTACCGGCACGACGAAGGATTAATGAGTTTCGAGCTGGACCAGGGGGACCATGCGTGCTTTTACACAAAAGTTACATGTAGGCCAGAGAACTCCGCTGCTTCGCGAGACGCTAAACAGCCTGGAGCAACAAAATCTGAAAAATAAGCCAGCAAGCCTTTCCACCGCTGCTCCGAATCGTCGATAAGCGTTAACGTCCACTTGCAGGTCTGCTGGAATTGACTCCGCTCTTCGATATTGTGAGGAGCGCGTAGCCAATCATTCCCGCTCACGGTCCGAAGTGCCGGCGGTATTCGCCGGAAGTGATGAAAGCTTTGACCATCTCAGCTTGAGTGAAGTTACCGTTGAATTGGTTCAACTTACTGACCCAAAAATCGTAACCGACATAGTTAGAATCAGGCGGGTCGTTTGGATTTCTTCTCAAGTAGCCAAAGTATTCCATCTGCCCGAAGCTGCGATTCATCTCTCGCGGCGGGAACGCAGCGTTGGGGGTTACTCGCAGCCACGCACGTACGCGCGCTCCCGGATCCGCCGCGGTTCCTGCCTGTGCCTGACGATGGACTGCTTACGGCCCAAATCTATGGCGGTATTCATCCGAGTAGATGAAGCCGAAGATCATGTGCCGGGAGTTTGCCGGGTCGCTGGTCAGCGTCGTCACCCAGTTGTTGAAGCCAATCGTGTCCGGGTCGCGCCGTAAGAACCCAAAGTACTGGGTCCTCACAAACGACCGGATGAAGAACTGGTCTACCACTACCTGCGCCTCCACAATCTCGCGCAACACCTGTGCGCGCGACTTCTGATTACCATCCAGCGCCGCAATCAACGCGCTCATGTTACTGAGCGTAACTCCCGCATTCTGCTCCAGCGCATTCACATAATCAAAATTCGACAGGCCATCGTAGTGATTCTTGAACTCCGTCCGCTGCACAAAGGCGTCTATGTAAGCCGCTTTACTTAGAGCTTCCGACGCCGGCGACTGCGCCCCGCCTATTTGGGCCAAGTCCGGCATAAACTCCGCATACGTGGATGGCCGGGCAAATCCTACTTCATAGAAACGGTAGACCCAATCACCGCGGTCGCGAAACTCCTCAGATAGGAAGAATCCGGTCGCGACGTGCACCCGGTCACACTCGGGATGAGCATTCTCGCCGAAGCCCCCGTTGGGACAGCCATTCAGCGTCCCCAACCAGTTCGCAAATCCGATCGAATCAGGCTCACGGTTAAGCAGGTCGTGATAAAGTTGGCGGATGAAGAAGTCGTTCGAATCGAGCGGGTTCGGCCCCTGTACCAGGTCGTTATCCAGAATCGTCACTGTCGCCGTGCTCTGCGCCCCGAGCGTCGTCCCCGTCCCCACCAGATTGCTCAGCGTGACTGTGAACACCTCACTGCCCTCAACGTAGGCGTCCTCGTTGATCAGGAGCGTGACCACCTTACTGGTCTCGCCATCGGCGAATGTAACAGTGCCGGAAGTGGTGGTGTAGTCGCAACGCTGCGAAGCCATGCCGGTGGCAACGTTGCATGGCGTCAGGCCGCTCGCGTCGCTCGTCGAATAACTAACCGAAACGGCGCCGACGCTGCTGCCTGTGCGCGTGATCGCCACTTGAAGGCTGTTGGCGCTCTCGTCGACGTTGTAGTTCGACTGGCTCAACGCGATCAGGGCGCCGTTGATCGTAAAGCTTTGCGGCACGTCAGCGGCCGCGTTGTAGTTCGTGTCGCCGGCCTGCTTCGCGGTGATCGTGCAAGAGCCGGGACCGGTCAAATGAACAGTTGTACCGACGACCGTGCACTGTCCGCTGGCGGCAAAGCTGACCGCCAAGCTGGAGCTTGCGGTCGCGCTCACCGCGAAGTCTGCATCGCCAAACGTCTTGTTCGCCAAAGCGCCAAAGGTGATCGTTTGATTTGATTTGGCGATGGTGAAGCTTTGCGGCACGTCAGCGGCCGCATTGAAGTTCGCGTCGCCTCCTTGTGACGCAGTGATCGTGCAAGAGCCCGCGCCGGTCAAGTGAACAGTCGCACCGGCAACCGTGCACTGACCGCTGGCGGCAAAGCTGACCGCTAAACCTGAAGTCGCGGTCGCGCTCACCGCGAAGTCCGCATTGCCAAACGTCTTGGTCGCCAGACCGCCGAACGTGATCGTTTGATTGCCCTTCGAGTTGGTCAAGGCAAAGTTCACCGTCGGCAAACTTGTGCCGATGCTGGCGACGACATTATAGGGACCACCGGCCGTGCCGTTGGCGGTAAACGTTGCCGACGTCGCCACGCCGCCGGCGTTTATCGTCGCCGTGTTGACGTTGCCCGCGAAGGTGCCGCCGGCGCCGCTGGACGGTGCGGTAAAGGTAACCACACCGCCCGCGACCGGTTCAGAGAATCCGCTGCTTACAGTTGCCACTAAGGGCGAACCAAACGCGCTCAGGATTGGTGTGCTCTGCCCACTTCCGCTGGTCAATGCAATCGTAAAGCCGCGCGACTCGAACGCGCCGATGTCCACGGTTGTGTTCGTGATGCGCGCGAAGCCGGTGCCACGCTGATCAGTAAAGGGTGGGCCACTGAAAGGTGGATTAGTAATGAAGGCGTTGCTGCCTGTGTTGATCGCCGGACTGCCCGGCAAGAGTGCGTGCGTCTGTGTCGAGCCGCCGTTGCTGGCAAGCGGGGCAAGACCGGGATTGGCAATGCCGACCTGATTGTTGTTGACTCCGTTAGTGAGTCCTCCTGAGAAGGCGACGGAACCGATCAAATTAAACGAGCTTGCGGCGTCAACCGCGCCGTTAATGTTATCAGCAGTGGTGCTCGGGCTGGCGCCCTGGAAGTTGCCGGCCACGATCGTATTACGCAGAATGACTGTGCCGCCAGATCTGTTGATACCGCCGCCAGCGTTCGTGGCACGGTTATTGGTCAGCGTCACGTTGGTCAGCGTGATCGTCCCACCTTGAGCGTTAATGCCGCCGCCAAGGGAACCGCTATTACCGGAGAAGGTGCTATTGACCACGGTGACGGGAGTCGCGCTGGCAGAAATTAAAATAGCTCCGCCGACGTTAAGAGCCGTATTATTGGCGAATAAGCAGTTGGTAATGCTGGCCGTACCATTTCCAATAAAAATCCCTCCGCCTGCGCTGTCCGTCGAATTGTTAGAGATGGCAACGCTATTCAACGTAACGAGACCACCTGCGGTAGACATTCCTCTGCCGGAATTCCCAACGACAGAACCGCCAGTCATCAAGAGCGTACCGCTATTATTGAAGATGCTGTCGACCGACGCAGTATTGGGCTGACCCGCCAAGGTGCCGCCGATGTTGCAGTTGTTGAGTGTCAGGGACCCATTGTTGAAGATGCCGCCGCCGTTGTTCGGTGCGCTATTGCCATAGACGTTGCAGTTGGTCATCGTCAGCGTGCCATCATTGAGCAAACCACCGCCGCTGTTAACACCAGTCACCTTGCCATTGGCAATCGTCAGGTCAGTAATGGATACCGTGTTGCCCCCCTGAATGTTGAAGACGCGGAAGTTTGGCGTGCCTCCAGCCGTGCTGCGCTGCACAGTCAGCAGGTTCGCCCCCGGTCCCGTGATGGTCAGGTTCTTATTAATCAGTAACTCGGCACTTGTCAGCGTGATCGGACTCGTGACCTGACTCATATCGAAAGTAACCGTCGAGCCATCGCATGCATCGGCGATGGCCTGGCGCAGACTGCCCACGCCGCTATCGGCGTTGGTGGTCACGATTGGGTTGCTAGAACATAAGATTATGAGGCTGTACTGTCGAGCGCCCTGGCAGCCGACGGCGTCGGTGGCTCGGACCTGGAAATTGAAGAGTCCAACCTGTGTGGGCGTCCCGGAGATTGCGCCGGTCGCCGGGTTCAGTGTCAGGCCGCCCGGCAGCGACCCGCTCCAGATCGCGAAGGTGTACGGGGCGGTTCCGCCGCTGCCTGAGACCGTCTGGTTGTAAGGGGTCCCGGCAGTACCGGGGGGCACTGTGCTGGGACTCAACGCGATGGCGGGACAACCGGGGCTGGCTATCGAGATAGAGTAAGACCGGTTGCCGCTGCAGCCGCTGGCGTCGGTGGCTGTGACTGTGAAGCTGAACGTGCCCGCCGTGGTGGGCGTTCCTGTGATCGCGCCGGTTGATGAGTTGAGTAACAGGTTGCTCGGCAGTGACCCGATCGAGATCGCGAAGGTGTTCGGGGAGGTTCCGCCACTGGCTGAGACAGTCTGGTTGTAAGGGGTCCCGACACTACCGTTCGGCAACGAGGCCGGGTTCACCGTGATGATGGGGCACACCGTCGTGCCGCACGAGTTGACGTTATTGGTATCCAAGGTCACGGCGCCGTTTCGCGCCAGGACCTTACCGGTCGTGTTGGTGCCGGTGCCCAGTGAGATGCTCGTGAGCGCTAGAATGTCCCCGACAAACGAACTCCCGGCGCCGAGCATCGCGGAGCTGCCGACCTGCCAGATCACTCTGTCGCAGTTGCTTCCGCCATTGATGACCGTCACGCTGGAGCTGCTCGCGGTGGTGAGGGTGCTCCCGATCTTGAAGACGAACCGCGCATTGGAGTTCCCCAGGGCGTCCAGGGTGAGTGCCCCCGTCAACTGGGCGGAGGCCGAAAAACAATAGATCCCGGGCGTCAGCGTTAAGCCACCCAGGTCCTTACCTGTCAGGTCGACAGTACACGGGGTAGCCGCAGTGTTGTTGTATGCAGTGGTCAGATCATTCTGTGCCTGCATCGCGACTGCATCGTTCGAGTGTATCGCTCCTCCAGTCACGACCCCCGGAGGGAAGCCAGTGACCGCGCTGCCTGGGCTGACGCCAACGTTACCATTGACCGTAGTCGCGCCTGAATTGGTCACCGTCGAGCCGCCTACGACCCCGAAGTTCTCCGCTGTGCCCAACGTTACGACGGGGGGCGAAACGGCGAGGCTCGTCCCCGAGACTGCTAGCGGCTGCATCACCGAATTCACCGAGAGCCTTCGCTCGACGGCTGTGGTTGCGCGCTCACCACTCTTGGCGCCCTTCGCCCCTGCCAACACTGCCGACAGGGCAGCCGCCACGATCAGCACCAGCAACACGGACAAAAGAGTCAGCTGGCGAAGGAAAAAACGACGGCGACGATTATCCTGGCGAGACGAACAGACGAGGGAACGCATAGGGCTTCTCCGAGGGCGAAAAGTGCGGCGGGCACTTGTGGGCTAAAATCCGGTTTCAGGAGATGCTGTGTCAACTCTGCCGAGGAGACTAACAGCGCAAAATTGCGCGCAAAAAAAAGGGGCGAGCCGTAGGTTTACTAAAATAACATCTCGCTCGGATCCGGTTAAACGACCGACGAGAGTATTCTTGACCTCTTGGGTTGTCAATATATATTTGCCCCTCTAACGCTATCTTGCGCCTCTACGCTATATTGCGCTGACGGTATACTGCGTTGGCGGTATATTGCGTCAGGGAATGGCAGCACTCCGTTGGCAAATCCCTGAGTTTTGCGTCTAGACATTTAAGATTTGCAGCTGCGCGGGGAGGGTTCGATTCTAGGCAGGCAGTTTATGCGTCCTATTAAGAAGAGGTGCTGTTACTACAAACGCGCGTCCATTAAACGTCCAATAAGAGTTCCCGGCAGTCCTTCAAGTGCGGTAAAGTGCTACCCATGCTGCGAAGTTCCGTTGAATTACAATTGGTCCCTTCTCTTTCACGGCGGCGACACGGGTTCGACTCCCGTACGGGACGCCAACATTCTTCAGCATTTTTGAGATCGGCGTGGATATCTCGCGGCTGGCGCGTTTCTTAATGGACTCTTGTGGGCCAACGTAGACCTGGATACGGTGAGAAACGTGCTCACAACCTTGTTCTGCGCGTTCCGTTTTCGTGCTTAACAACTTGCGCGCCGTCATCCTAAGATCGCAACGGCAAAGCCGTCATGGAATGGCTTCAAGCTTTGTTGATTCAATTCTTGGTTAAGTCCAAACGCTCACTTTTGATCCCCAAACGTTTATGAGCTGTCGGAGGATCGTTGAGATGAGATCGCGCCAAAACTGTACAAATACCCTCCTGTCTCAGCTTTAGTAGCTCCCACTATCTCCGATGTAGTTCTTGAACTTTCGCCCGTCGTGATCTTAGCAACACAACTTAGATCACGACCCTTTCGCCTTGGTATAGCGCGCCCAAAGTAATAGGACTAGAATGAGGCGCTATATCCGTCGGCGGCTACCGTTCTCAATGGCACGTTTAGCAGTGCCCGAGAGGTAATCATCCCCTCCTCCGGAACGAAACTCGGTCGTTACGAAATCCTCGCGCAACTTGGCGCGGGCGGGATGGGCGAGGTGTATCGCGCGCGCGATGAGAAGTTGAATCGCGACGTGGCAATCAAAATATTGCCGGAAGCCTTTGCGCAGGATCCCGATCGGCTCGCCCGGTTCAAACGCGAAGCGCAAGTGCTGGCCTCTCTGAATCATCCAAACATTGCTTCAATATATGGACTCGAAGAGTCGCACGGCTTTATGGCATTGGCGATGGAACTGGTTGAAGGCCCAACCCTCGCCGATCGGATCACTGCTGGCCCCATTCCTCTCGACGAAACTTTGATAATCGCCCGGCAAATCGCCGCGGCGCTCGAAGCCGCCCATGAGCGCGGCATCATCCATCGCGATATCAAACCAGCGAACATAAAAGTCACTGACGATGCGACAGTCAAAGTTCTCGACTTCGGACTCGCCAAGGTTTTTGCCGACGAAACACCCGAATCTAATCTCTCTCATTCGCCCACTCTCATTAAAGGCACACAGGCTGGAATGATTCTCGGCACTGCCGCTTACATGAGTCCCGAGCAAGCGAAGGGCAAGGCCGTGGACAAACGATCTGACGTCTGGTCGTTCGGCTGTGTGCTGTTTGAAATGCTGACGGGCAAGCAGAGTTTCAGTGGTGAGACGTTAACCGACATTCTGGCGGCGGTGGTTCGCGCTGAACCTGATTGGAATGTTCTACCGGCTTCCACGCCGGAAGCTATACGACGTTTGCTGCGTCGTTGTCTTACCAAAGACCCAAAGCAGAGACTGCGCGATATTGGTGAAGCTCGAATCACGATTGAGAATTTTCAGTCGGGCAGGCCCGAAGAAATCACAACTGAACTTAACAAGCCACCGCCGCTTAAGAAGACTGTAGTATGGATTGCCGGTATCGCATTGGCCTTCGTTCTCGGCGGCTTAGGCATGTGGTTGCAACGCCCGGTCAGTTCCGAAATGCCGCTGCGCAAAACGGAACTTCAGATTCCCGGGTTGGACCTCAGCATCTACTGCCCGTACAGCATTTCGCCCAATGCCAAGAGCATCGCCTATGTTAGTAACCACCGGCTTTGGATACGCGATTTGGATCGACTCGACCCTCGCGAAGTTCCAAACACCGAAGATGCCACACACCCCTTCTGGTCCCCTGATAGCGCTTACGTCGGATATGTGATCGGAAAAAAGATATGGAAGGTGTCCAGCGCCGGCGCCGGAACTACGGCCATAACTGATCTGCCAGACGCATTCACGGCTGCCGGAGCCGCGAGCTGGCGGGCTGACGAGACCATCATATTCACCACGGGAGGCAGTGGATTGATGCAGGTTCCGGCCCAAGGCGGAGACCCAACACCGCTCCTCAATGTCGGAGCGGATGAAGATGACTTTCACGACGTCTCAGTTCTGCCGGATGGTCGCGGGGTGCTTTTCGCTGTGCATCGCTCGGT
The DNA here is from genome assembly GCA_003168335.1 of Blastocatellia bacterium. Classification (GTDB taxonomy): domain Bacteria; phylum Acidobacteriota; class Blastocatellia; order Pyrinomonadales; family Pyrinomonadaceae; genus UBA11740. The sequence continues at coordinate 127,159 of PMSM01000002.1, forward strand.
CCAGGGTGCCGACACCCTTGCTCTGTTCGACGGTAAGTCTCGCAAGAACCTACTTCAACTCGACGGTCAAATTATTGCCCACCCGGTCTATTCGCGAACCGGGCACATCTTATTCCAGCGCCGGCGGTCCAATCAGGGAATCTGGGCGCTCCCGTTTTCGCTTACCCGTCTGGAAGTAACCGGAGAACCATTTCTAGTCGTTCCGGGCGCGGGTCCGCCCAGAGTCGCTGATGATGGAACGCTACTCTTCGCCCTTGACAATGTGAATGCGCCCACCAGATTGGTATGGATGGATCGCGCGGGGAAGATTGTGAATAACATTCAGCCCGATCCCTTACCTTTTCAGTTGCCTTCTCTCCGACTGTCACCGGATGAAAAGCGGTTGGTCCAGGCAACTCGCGAATCAGGAAAGACAGACTATTGGATTGTGGACCTGGCGCGCGGCACCCGCACCAAGTTGATGTTCGAGAATTCCGCGCGCGGATGGTTCTGCGGATGGACCCCGGACGGCAAAAACATTCTGTACTCATCGCGGGATGCGCCCGTTCGCACAATAATGTTGAAAGCCGCTGATGGTAGTGGCGACGCTAAGGAACTTCTCAAAGGGTTGGAGGCATCGTTTTCTCAGGACGGGAAGTTCATTGTTTATGGCACTCCGGATCCGGCACGAGGACAACAGGGGTGGGACCTGTGGTACGTCGGAACCGAACCCGGAGCGAAACCTCAGCCGTTTCTGGTGACGCCTAAAGATGAAAGGTATGCGGAGTTTTCGCCTGATGGCAACTATGTGGCTTACGCCTCAAATGAATCCGGGCGCTACGAGGTTTATGTGAAGCGCTTTCCCAACGGCGAAGTGTCGAGGCTCTCCATCGATGGCGGATCCATGCCGCGCTGGAGTCGCCGCGGTGACGAACTATTTTATGCTTCCGGCAACGACATCATGGCCGTGCACGTGCAAACGAGGCCATCACTGGTACTGGGCCAACCGCAAAAGCTCCTCTCGCGACGTCCGGTCGCCGCGGATCGGAGTGAAGGCTTTTACGATTCCTATGATGTCTCGGCTGACGGCCAGCGTTTCGTTATGCTGCAAAGCGATGAACAACAGACCACGAGTCAAAAGCTGACAATCATTCAAAACTGGTTTGCAGAATTCAGGGACAGACAGAAATAGCAAAGAGCCATTCTTTTAGTATCGCTCATGGTACATAACTAACCGCCGAAGACGATCCACAGCCAGGACCACGCGAGTCCACTAAGAGTCCAATAAGCGTACGCGTGAGTCCTTCAGATACGGTAGAGTGCTATCCATGCCGCTAAGTTCCGTTGAATTATAATAGGTCGCTTCTCTTTCACGGCGGTAACATGGGTTCGATTCTCGTCTTGACTCGGCATTATTTTGACTACACCAAATGTGTGTCCGCTCAACCCGGCGGGGGAAACATGGGACAGGAATACGCGCGTATACAACGAAGCAGGATCATGCAGATTCACTCTGTGCGACCGCAACCCGTAATAAAACTGACTAGTTACAAATTGGAAGGAATTGGATCAACGGGTAGACCTGCATTCATAATCCCCAAGGTCGCAAACGGGAACGCTACTGACCGACCACACAAGATTTGAATCGTTGATGAATGGCTCAGAGAATTTGTTGTAAACTTGCTGTAATCTTCTGTGCGCTATATGCGCTCACGTGCTTTGTGTTCTGCTCAAACGACTGTTTTTCCGCGAAAATGCTGGTTGTTCGTTTGGAAGCGTTGTATGCAGCGGCTGAAATAGTCTTCATAACTCCAAGGTCGTCGGTTCGAGTCCGAACCCCGCTACCAATAAAATCAGCTAGCGCGCCGAATCATCCCTGCTGACCGCGTAGTGAGTCAGATTTTCCTCTTACCGCAATGCTAACGTTCCCCCTGTCTCCGTAGGTGCGCGTATTAGGCGCTGATCTTGATTAGTGATAATCTCGCTTCAAACAAGGCGCGGCCCTCACGCAATACTTAGCATTGCACCGGAAAACCGTCGCGGTGATGTAAGCCGTGACGAAGGCGCGCGATTCTTCGGGCGGAGCAATGTTAGCGACCAAAGGAGTCCTGAATGAAACGAGTCACATTTCTTATACTTTTTGTTTTGTTTGTTGTGGTTTGGCCGGTTCGGAGCCAAACGCCCAGCACGGCTGTGGACTACTTCAATCGTGGCGCCGAGCGACAGAAGGCTGGCGATCTTGATGGAGCGATCGCGAACTACAACAAAGCCATCGAAATTGATCCGCGGTACGCGGCGGCTTACAACAATCGTGGCGGTGAACGGCAGGCTAAGGGCGATCATGATGGAGCGATCGCCGACTATACCAAAGCCATCGAAATCAATCCGCGTTTCGCACTGGCTTACTACAATCGCGGCGATGCGCTTAAGGCTAAAGGCGATCTTGAGGGAACGATTTCCGACTACAACAAGTACATCGAGCTCGAACCACGTGACCCGGATGGTTACAATGCGCTTGCCTGGCTGTTGGCAACTTCTAACCGTGAAGCGATTCGCGATGGGAAGAAGGCTGTCGAATATGCGCGCAAGGTTGCCGAACTAACGAAATGGGAAGACGCAAACGTATTGGACACCCTAGCCGTTGCGTACGCGGAAGAAGGCAACTTCGATGAAGCGATTAAGTGGGAGAACAAAGCTTTGTCGTTCCCGGAATTTGCCAAGACCAGCGGCGACGAGGCGCGCAAGCATCTGCAACTTTATGCCGAAAGAAAACCGTATCACGAACCACAACCGAAATAGTTTGCTCCGTGATCATCGCCTCCGTCGCCATACTAAGACAGATTGACCCCGACTATAAGGCAGCATTGCAAAAACATATCAATGAGATAACGCAGGCCCGCAAAGCTACGCCGAAGCCATAAACTGCGCCCCTCAGACTGAAATCCCTGTGACGGTATTGTGACCGGAATTTAGATAGAAGCACCTACACTGCGTATAGCTCCATATAGATTCGTATAAAACCCCCTGAAAAACCACTGTAGCTGCAACCTTTTAGTTTTGTTTGACTTACCTATTCAGGCGGGTTGGGTTTCATAACCCCAAGGTCGGCAGTTCGATCCTGCCCCCCGCTACCACTTTCGTCCGCGCATTCAAATCGACGCTTCGCCGCGTGTGACTGTAGTAAAAACTGTAGTAAGTACCTGCATTCACTGCAGAACAAGGAAGAACATAAGAAAAGTTAAATGATTGTCCATGTACCTACTTAATGGCCTCCTCATTGGCGTCGATAGCGCCGACGCACAGTTTCAACGAGCCAATATAGCGGGGAATGCGCAATCCTCACCCACTTCGAGTCGATCTCAATTGTTAACAGTTTGGCTCGGTGATGACGACGACAAATGTCGGCGCTCGCTCGGCGGGTTGCCGCCCGTTAGGCTGAGCTTCGTGTCGATTTCGCAGCCGAGGAACAGAGCAACAAGGCCGAGGAGAAGGACTGTGGGAATTGGGCGCGTCATCGGTCGTTAATAAAGCAATCGAACGGTTGAGTTGACGCGGCGGCGCGAGTTCAATCAAGCATCGCCGGACGAATCAAGTTACGAAACACGCTCCCGCCGCTCGCGTCCCAACGAGTTAATTGGGCCGCGCCTGGAGGGCACAAGTTTAGTAACCCACGTCATCCTGCACCAGAAATACGTTGAGTCAGCATCCTTGCGATACTCCCAATGCGAAGCCGTTTATGCAGCATGAGGTAACGCCAATCGTAACGACTGTCATACATGAGTTGGTAGTAGTAATAATTGATTTGCTCCAAGACGGCTCCCAATAGGATTAGCGTCCCCAGCCCAACATCCGCTTGGCCGAGGCGTCTACCTGCCAGGAGCCACCCGACCAATACGACAAGTGGGAAACCCACAATCAACACCCAGTTGAGATGCTTGAACCAGCGAAACCGAAGGACAACTTCCGGTGGCAGCGCCCGATGCTCTTGGGCCAAGAGGCGCAATTTCCACCGCCAAAAGACCACCGCCTGCGCCAAAATCCACGCGACGATGCCCACACTATAGGCTCGATCGATCCAATTCACCCAGTGGCCTTCCCGCACTGCGGCCGTTATCAACAAAATGATAAAGATGGTCGCCGAGACGGCTTCTCCTGTCCACAGGTAGCGGTATCGTCTTGCCAGGGTTAACGTGTCCATTCCGTAAGGATCGAGGGTCTTGCTCGCAGCCTTTCGCTAACTCCCGATCAAATGCAACGCTTCGTCATGGCGCCTCCATGTCTCTATCAACGGCCCAACGTTTGAGACATGTATGTTGAATGTCAGGTCGAGTCTCTAGAGGAGCAAAATCGACGGTGAACAGTTCATTCTCACCTCGCGGCGTCTGGTGCCTTGCTTCTATTCCAATCTGAAACGGAAGTCAACAGGCTTTGGCGGCATAGATCTGGCGGCACGGGCGCCCCTTGTTTATCCTTGAGCCTTTCTTGCTCTTCGATTGAGCCACCTAATCTCTGCCTGCAGTTTCTTCGCTTTCAATTTTCCCAGCCGATGACTATTGAGCTGGCGCAGAGTCCGCTGAAAGAGTCGGGCGAAGTGATCGAACATCTCTGTAGCCGTTCGAAGCGCCTGCTCCTCGCTCACCCATGGAACTATCCACTTGCCATCATCAAACCGCCGGCGGTGTGCTTCATCGGATCGGTAGCCGTTCCACTCCACAAATTCTTTGGATTCTCGCCGCGGAGAGGTCATCGTTCGCTTAACCGACATTTCCGCCCAATAGTTCTGCATGAAGAACGACATCGCCAGAAGATCGATCAGCGCAAACTCAATTCCGCCGTCGGGTTTGTATTCGACGATGAATGAATCACGAGTTGCCAGGAATTGGGCACGCAACCACACCGAGCCTAGCCAATCGGAAGATTTGAAGACCTCGGCTGCCATATGACCCGAGCAAAAGTCTCTTTGCGACTCGTGTTTAGCAAGCTCAAAATAGCGCTCCGCTTCCTCGGGCGAGCACTCCCACAACCTGCTCAAATCATTGAAGCTCACAGAGTCAAAGTCGCGCTTCAGCAAATCCTCCATCAGTTCGATGGCACCTTTTTGGTCATACCGAACTGACGCTTCCTTACAAGCGTCTTCCAAGGACAGCTTACCGCCTGGGTCGGACATCAAATATCCAACGTAACGGCGAAACTCTTTCCGGAAGACACGCAGAAGGGAACCGCGCTCGAACTCGGCATAGCCGGCAGATTCGTAATTGACCGTGATCCTGTTGACCGCCTTCTCTGCTTGATCAAGACAAGGAGTCAAAGGAGGAGGAGGAAACCCTACGAGTTTTAGTGGCGCTTTCTCTTGCTCGATCTGAGGTTCCGCAGGCAGCTTGGTTTTGGTCGCTTGGCGTCTCATAGGCTTAACTCCTTCATCATCAGTTTGAATGACGATATTAGTGCCTCGTGCCTCCGGTGGTTCTCGCGAAGCTCAGACTGCAACTCACTATGGCGAGCACACGCCGCACGCACATCATCGAGGTGCGCAAGTGGGATATATTCCTTTTCGATCCGGTTACCGATCCGGTAGTAGCGATGATAGTACGGTCCATGAGGCTCTCCTCGAGCACACTTGCAGTTGCGCTTTCCGCAACGTGCATAAGTCGCGTGAATTGACCCCGGAAGGATTCCCTCGCTGAGAGTCTTAGGGAAACGTTTTGAATTTCTTGTGTTTCGTTCGATGGCCATCTTCAGATTAAAGAATCCTTTTTCTGTTTGTTTCAGTTACGTGGACCGGCACCCAACGAAAACACAAAACGCCCTGAACTATTAGGCACTAGGCCAAGTTTCAGGGCGCATTAGACGCCACAAAAGTGATTGTGCGCGCTACCTGGGCGGCACGCTGGGCAGTATAACATCGGCCTGCCGTAGTAACTCAAGAATACTTTCCAAGTCCTCGGGGCCTAGCGCGTTCGAGTGGTTGTCGCTATGGTGCTTAGACTGGATCACCAGCCGGCCGAATTGCAGCTTCGCGAAGGGAAGGTTGCAGCAGGAGCACAGGAACACGTTGATCTCGCCGCGCTGTTCTATTCTCATCTCTTGCCGAAAGCCTTTGCCAGCACTGTCTGGAGCCTGCGTTTGTCTGCTTTGGTTTGTTTTTTCGCTTCACCTAAAGCCGCGCGCCCAATAATCTCCCGTAGTCTTCAACTATGACGGCGAGATCGTTGGGATCAAGTGCCTCAGCCTGGTAAGTATCGGGCATGTACTCGCCGCGGTTATCGGTTGCTTTTTGCGGAGCCGATTCCAGGTTGAATTTGATTGCCTGGGACGAAGTAACGGCTAGGTGTTCAAACGCTACTCCGACATCATACCGTTCAGTAAACGCCAAAACGTCCGCACAGGTTGAATCCATAATTGACAGACCGCTTGGGTCATAGTCGCCAATCATTAACACATGCGGGCTAATACCGTGATGGCGTGCCTCCGAACAGAGCCGCTGGGCGGCATAATATCTTTGCGTAGTCGAAGCAAAACCTCCTGAGGCTATCACGCGCACGCCGAACTCATCGGCGATGCTTTGTATCTGCGGAGCCATGCCCGCAGTCTCAACCCAAACCTCCACATACTTATTGCCGATCGGAGTGCGGAAGTAACCGTCGGCCAGGGCTCGAACGGTGTTTTGAAACTGCTTCAGGCCATACCATCCGGGGACCTCCGGGACAATATCCCCGTCATCACGTACAGAATCCCAGGCGATGAGTCCTGCTCGTCGTGCCCTGTTCAAGTATTCGCCCAAACGTTTGTAGGACTTCTCAGTCTTCTCAAAAGCATATTTACCGACAAGGCGGTAGAAGATCTGGCGAATGGTCAAAGCCTGAAGATACTCAGCGATGATGCCAGTCACGCAATCTATGACTTCAGATGCTTCACCACTTGGTCTCCACGGCACAAGGCCGCGTGGTCGGGTATGCGTATATTCCCTTCCGGAAACTAGACCTGCGTTAGTGCTCATGCCAAAAGACGCCTCATGCCAAATTGCCCACTCTGTATCTTTGAGACTCCTTATTGCGACTCTCGGCTTCCGCATGTGGCTACCTGCCGAGGTCCCACAGAACTTGAGTGAGTGTTGTGAGTGTTGTGAGTGTTTCGCTACCCAATCAGAAGAATAGTGATTCGTAGTTCACTTTTGTGAACGGGGCATGGAAAACACTCACTTACACTCACACACTCATCTCCTCTCTGTGGGTGTTCTTGCGTGCTTCATCCCTTCTCGGCACACGTTTCCGGCGGCTCCCCATCGCCAGTCCATTCTAGATACCAGACCACAGCACGCTGAACTTTGCCGCCGCGTTTAATGCAAAATTGCTCGATATGACGGTCACGCAATAAGGCGATCATCTTTCCGAACCTAATCTTTTGGCTTTGCTCGGTGCCTTCGCCTAATTCGAAGAGGTCGCGTGCGGAGAGCTTCCATAACTGACTGGTAGTCACTTCGCCAGCCCCAAGAGTGACCCACCATTCGGCAACGAACTGGCGTAATGTGGTGCCGTCAGTATCGGCCTCTTCATAGAACTCGTTCAGGTTCTCCAGGAAGCCAGGGACACCAACGACGCCGAGAATGCCGCCCATTACTTCGGACCAACGCTCGAAACTGCCGAGCTTTTTACCTTTGAACAATGGCCTTCCTTCAGCAATCCAAGCCTGAATCATGACAAGTGCCGACCAAACCAGCTCATTGCGGTTTTCAATCGCAAATTTTCTCAAATCGGGTTCTTGAAATTTGTCGCGCAGCCAGGGTCGGTCTGTTTTCGAATCAATTCTGATGCGAACGCAGCGACGCATTATCTCCATAGAGAACGACGGATTGTTGGCCGTTACGGCGATAGCACATCGAATCGGAAGTCGGATATTCCGGGATAGTCCGAGCAGGCGGTCCTCCCATACTGTGCTCGTAAGGGCCGAAGCCAATTGCGAAGATTCTAGCCGACAACCAACGTTGTCGATGATGACGAAAGACGGCACGGCGCGACGTGTGGAAGTGATTCGCTTGCGCCACTCCTCTTCATTACCCGCTTCAGTCAGTCGCGAGGGCGTCAGCGTTGAGGGCAAAGCGAGAACGTCGGCGAGCAGCCCCTTGCCGCTTCCCGGCATGGGAGATTCAATCTCGTGCAAGGGCGTTGGACCTTCAAACAGCTCGCGCGCAAAGGGCAGCAACAACAGCGCGACTGCGTGCGCACGCTCGGAATTACTTATGAACGGGAAGTCGCCTAACAGACGCTTGACGATGGTGGCTCGCGCGCGTTCAATGTCGCTGGGCGTTGGATGGGCCCGCACAGAACGCAAACAGAAGCCTTCGAGCTGATGGCAAAACGTGCGACTCTCTGTATGGTACCCGTGCCCTGTTTCCAACTTGCCTGCAGTCGAGAACACAGGTGCCGTGACAATGCGGGTTAAGACCGGCAGAGGAACTTCCCGTGACGAGAGGAGGTTGTTGACGAGCCGAGTAGGTGGCGTCGCGTCGCTTCGCACCCTTGTCGTTTTCTCCTCGATGTACCAATGAACGGCTTCGGTTAGTTCATTGGTCATGCGATGCTCGTCTAGCTCCTTGAGCATCGGGAACCCGCCGTCATCATATTCGAGACGAGAAGCAACACCACCAGAACGAAACAATCGTGGCGGATCGTTCGCTCCATTAAGCGCCTCCCAAGCCAGCGGCGTAATTCGTGCGAAGTCTTTGTCGCCAGCATTGAGTTCGCGTCGGCCCTTTCTTCTTTGGCTCTTGTCGGTCGACCTCTCCTTGAATCTCGTCTGTTTTGCGTTCGCGATTGTTCTCGCATAGTAGTCATCTCTCAGTTTCAAATCATGACCATGCTTCCGACGCCAAGCGATAAGCAAATTACAGATTTCCTGGTCGCTCCATCCAGCGCTGATGGCTATGTTAGTGAGACTGAAATCGTAGCCGGATGGAGAAGAGTCCCTGAGATCCTCTCGCTCTTGTTCCCATGTGTGTTTGAACCTCGGCTCGCCGTCCAGCAGCGACAATACCTTCGCTGAAGGCGGCTCGGCGTCTGCTCGCAAGGTCAGTTGCTTGTGTGATCGAGCTGGGTCTGAACGCTTTTTACCTGTGTAATTTCAGGCAAGCCAAGAGTGCGCCAGTCGAGAAGAGAGCCGGATATTCCTTTGAAGACATATTCTGCGTTGGGAGATGCTTTCGAGGGCATGTAATACATCCGGCTTGCGTCACTTGCGGAGTGGTCAATCTTGCCCCTAGATTTGTCCGCGGCCCATCGCCAGAGTCGCGGGAAATCCTTGGCGGGGATTGGTACTGCGAGGGGAATGACTATCCGAAAGCGCTGTTCTGCATTCTCGTTTCTCGCGGTTTTCCTAAGATGGCTGTGAGTTGTATAGACGACGAAGCAAATTCCCAGTTCCTGCCACACCAACTGATCGTCCTCTAGATTAGCGTAGTGATCGTAGTCCAGTATGAGCATCGACACACACTCAACGTTGGCCTTTGCTCGCAAACCGATGAAGACCGCAGGACTGAATAGTCTCCCATCCTTCTGCCGTCTGAAAACCGGATTCTGGAAGGCTTCAACGAACTCGCGCCAAGTCAATGTCCGTGGCTTCGGTTCGTTGTCGCTCTTGCACCTGAAGAAGGCAAGGTTGAACCTCTGCTCCTCAGATGTTTGCGCTTTGGGTCGTGCACTCATTCTAGGCCCCCTCGCGTTCATCAGTTTTGTGGCCCGGACTTCCTTCGCCAAGATACTTCCTCAGGTCCTCGTCGATGATTAGTACGCGACGACCAAACCTACGGGAGGGTAAACGCCCGGCTCTTACTTCGTTGCGAAGAAAGCCGAGACTCAGTCCGGTGCGCTCATTGATGTCCTTGAGACTCCAACCAAAGCGTGCTAATGTGCCCTGTGCGTTCATGTGACTCTCCTTGGCAACGAGTGGTACTTGCGGCGTATCTTACCACTGTGATAGGCTAGACAGTCGATGAAGACAGCCCATACGGCACACCCAGCCGGCGAAAATGTGCGAAAGGCGGCGTCCGCGCAAAGGTCACATACAGGCTCATCTGCTGCGCCAAGCGCAGTGCGCCAAACGTCCCCAGTTAAGAAAGAGGCGGCTGGCAAGTTCCTGCGCCAGGTGCCACCGTCGTTAAAGCCGTTGGTGAGGTTGGCCGACCTCCTACCTGTCCAGTTCCGCCATCCTCGCTGGGCTAGACGCGATGCGCACACTGAGTATTTGCCCGCGCATAGTCCCGACGAACGGTACAGGTCCTACGAGTTCGATTTGTTTGGGTCTTCTTGGCGGACCGGGGAAAGCAGTGATCAACGGAGGTTCTCATGTCAGCTCTTTTTGCGGGCCATCGAAGCGTTGCCGTTAGAGCTTCAGGCTTTCATTCTCGAAGATCGCGACGGCGAGGTTATCGATAAGAATCGCGGCGCGCTGTTCGATTTTCGGCCACCCCCTACCGACGAGAACTTTCAGGTTCTTGAAAAGTCTGAGGCGGACCTGAAGGAAATCATTCGCATCGCTCGTAAGCGCTTTGAGATCGCGTTTCGTCTCGAGGCGGAAAAAGCCGCCGACGAGAAGAGAGTCCTTTTCGTTGCTAACCGTTTGGATGAAGGTGCAGGAAACAAGATAGGAAACAGGGTTTACCGTCACACCTATTCCCACATCCTGTTGCGGCGCGCGCGTCAGCGATTGATTTACATTGTCGCAGCTCAAGAAACACTGATCTGCCTGACGCGCGAAGACGCGCAGGAACAACTCGAAAGGCGCGTGATCTCAAGTCTGTATGAGGGGCAATCCACACTTCACATTATTCAGGAGGGTGAGGACAAGGGGCGCATCAAGCAGTTTGAGTCTCCCCTCGAGCGTCCCTTTGTAGGAATAGAGGTTTTCGATCATGAGGGGGCCGAGAAAGCTGGAACGAGCCCCAATCGGATTCGAGTGTGTCCTATTTGCTATCGGATATTTTGGGCCGGACGATTGGACAAGCAGCATTGTGGCGATAAGAAGTGCAAGAGCACGTTCAGCACTCGGCTTTCTCGAAGTCCAGAGTTGAAGGCTCTGTACAACAGGGCTCGCAAAAAGAAACGAGCAAAGGCGAAGGCTGAGCAAGGAAACAGGAAAGGAAAATGAATCATGGCAGTCTACAAACGCGGCCGCGTCTATTGGTATCAATTCGTTTTCAATAACCAGCGCGTTCAATGCTCCACCAAACAGGGCAACCCCCGCGTGGCGCGACAGATTGAAGCGGCGCACAAGACGCGACTGGCCAAAGGCGAAGTTGGCATCGTTGAGAAGGAGCCCTGCAAAGGTTGTAGAAAGAAATTCAGTGAGGATGACCTTAATGAAAAGGGCCTTTGCAAAAATTGCCGGGTCCCAACCCTGCGAGAATTCGGGCCGAGGTTTCAAGCTGAAATCAAAGTGCATTGTGCTGGGAAGCCGAGAACTATTTCCTTTTGGGATCAGAAGCTGACGCGACTTCTGGAATTCGCTCCGCTGGCGTCATCGCCGCTCGACAAGATCAACAAGGCTCTAATTGCCGGCTATGTCCAGAGTCGACACGGTGATGTTGCCGTAGCCATGATAAACCGCGAGCTGGCCACTTTGAGACGGATACTCTATCTGGCGCACGACTGGAACGAGATTGCCGCCGTTCCTCGCATTAAGATGTTAAAGGGCGAGCGCAGTCGTGACTTTGTCTTCACCCACGCGCAGGAGAAGGTTTATCTGGCTGCCGCGCCGCAGCCACTCCGAGACGTAGCGATACTGCTTATCGAAACTGGGTTGCGCTTAGGAGAGGCGCTTGCCCTCAAATGGACCGACATTGAGCTTGACGCCGCGAACGGTAAGAAACTCGGTTATCTTTTCGTTCGTGAAGGCAAATCGAAGAATGCACGCCGCCACGTAAGCCTGACGCCCCGTGCGCAAGAGGTGCTGGTCAACCGCTCGCTCGAAAGCAAGTCGGAATATGTCTTCGCAAATCAGAGAAGCAAACCATATCTCGTCACTTCCCTCGATCATCTTCATAAGAAACTGAGGGAGGATGAGACTCTGAAAGAACGTTTGCAGCTCCCAAAGGACTGCGTGATACACTCATTACGCCACACGTTTTTGACCAGGTTCGGTGAGGCTGGCGCAGACGCATTCACTATTAAGAAGGTCGCGGGTCATAGCAGCGTGACGATCTCGGAGCGCTACATTCACCCGACGCCTGAAGGCCAGGAACGCGCCTTTGAGCGTTTCGCCAATCTGAACCAAACGGCGGTTGAAAAGGCGGAAAACGACGCGGCGTCGCTACAAATTCCGCTACACTCCAATGGCGACCGCCCCTAAGTTGTTGTGCCCCTGTAGCTCAACGGTTAGAGCAGCAGACTCATAATCTGTTGGTTCGGGGTTCGAATCCCTGCGGGGGCACCAATTATCTATGCTCAAACGCAAGATGGCGCGATTATGGCGCGATTTTTCAACCGGCCTTCCTCTCGCGTTGGGAATCGCGGTTCTTTCTTGGGAATCGAACCACTCTTCCCGGCTTACTCTGCCCAAGCGTCGTAACTGCTTGGCGCAAATTCGCCGGCGTCTGATGCGTGTACACACTGGTCATGCGCGTTGTTGTGTGACCGAGTAAATCTCTGATGTCCCACTCGTGAACTCCATTGGCTCTTAGACGAGTTGCAAAGGTGTGACGCGTATCATGGAACCTAAGATCCACGAGCCCCGCCGCTGCGCAAGCATTCCGCCATCCGGTCTTGATGGAATCGATGTTCACACCCGTCTTAGAAACGCTGAACACGAAATCCCTTGTTCCGGCATCCTGCTTGAGCGCCTTCAACTCCTCGAAGACAATGTCGTTCATGGGAATGGTCCGAGTCTTCCCAGTCTTGCTCCTGGCGATGAAAATTGTCCGAGCGATAAAGTTCACGTGTTCCCATTGCAGATCGAGAATCTCGCCGCGCCGCATCCCCGTGTTCAGAGCGACGGTGACTACGGAGCGGATATGATCTCGCCTGCCGGTGAGCTTGGCGAACAGTTTCACTTCTTCATCTGCGGTAATGAACCTCTCTCGACTGCCGTTCTCCTTCAGCAGGCGCACGCGCCTCATTGGGTTGGAATCGATCAGCTCATTGTCAAAAGCCATCGAGAGGATTTTTGAAAGACAAGCGAGATCCCGATTGACACTCGCGGGCGAGCGCGGCCTCGGCCTTTCCTCCGTGTCGTGCTTGGTCGGCGTTGCCAGCCTCTCTCGTTTGAATTTCTCAATCATCATTGGCTTGATGTCCCGCAGATGTTTCTCACCAAAGAAACCCTTGAGCGTAACAGAGCGCTGTTCATCCTCGCGGTGACTGCGTTTGTTCGCCGTGGACCATGGTAAGAAAGTTTCATCGACAAATTCAGAGAAAAGCTTTTTGACCGGGTTGTACTTCCCTTCATAAATTTCTTCTCTGCGTTTGTTCTCGGCTCGTTCGGCCTGAGCCTGAGTTCGTGCACCGGGAATAGACTCGTGGACATAGTTGCCTCGCAGACTAAACTCAATCCACCAGGTGCCTTTGTCCCAATCGCGATCCGATCGCTTGAGTCTCCTCCCTTTGTGTCGTTTGTAAATTGCCATTCGACTGCTCCTCCTTCTGGTTAAGGAATCGCAGCCGTCAAAGTGGCTCGATTCTAAATCCGGAAGGTTTCGGTGTCACGTCGTCATGGCTCACGCGATCTGCGCGTGAGCCAGCGAATACCATCGTTAAGCGATTCTCAGCCGTCGTTTTTCGTTTTGAGTTCTTCGCCTTTCAGCTTCTTCTCGCGCCCACAAGTCAGCCTCATCTCGGTGAAACCGCAGAAGGTCGCCCATGTAAGCATGAGGCAAAGGATGTTCGCGGTCGGAGCGCCTGGCCCACTTCACTATTCCAGCGGTGGTGGGTTCTCCATTCGCGTTGACGAGCTGCCAGTACCGGGCAAGCTGGCTCGCGGTCATCCAATCGGGCATGGGCTCCGCTGTGGGTTTTTCGATCTCACGCTGCGCTAGAAGTAACGCGATTGCATCCTGAGTCGCGCGATCGATTACGCTGGCGAGTCTATCTCTTAGGTCTAAGTATTGGTCGGTCATGGTGGACTCGACCATTACAAGGTATGTGCCAATGACCTCTTACAAGCATCGAGCGATACTCGATGCAGAAACACCCGGAAAATCGAATGATTTGTGGTCGTGCGGGTTCTGATCACAAAAAGGGTGTGCCTGTGGGAAACAAGTTTTGGACGTTTTGTTACGCCCCCCTACCTCGCACGCAGATCGTTGGCTGGGAGATCTTCGGCATCCGTAGCGCAAGCAAGTCTCACCGGCCAATCAAACTCGTCATGCGCTCCGTTGGTCAACTCGGCGAGGCACGAAAGAGGGCATACGCGGAGAGTCATGAGCCGGTCTAACGAGTGACAAGACTGTCTGTTATTAAAACCGCGAGCGCGTTCGTCATGAGTCTTGATTGGTGGTGAGCGCTCCGAGAACTGAGAGCGCTGAATCGTTCAAACTGAAATTGAGATCATGATGATCTTGCTTGCGAAGAACGATGATTTTGGTTGCGCGGAGACCTTTGAACTTTTTCCTCGAAACTTCATGAACCTTAAGCTGCAAATCATTGAAACAAACAGCTTGCGAGAAACCTTAAGAACCTTAGGCAAAAAGCTTAGGATTCTTAAAACCCTAAGGTCTTAAGAATCTGACATTTGACTAGATCGCGCTCTCGAAAAACGCGTCTCTATCCTGTCTGCTCATTAATGTTCAATCCTAAGGTTGAATGTACCGCGCCACTGAACGATTAAGTGACGCACTTGGAGACCATCAAGTTGTTCACTTTCAGAACACGATTTTTGTCAATGATGAAGGTGGATTCGAGACTCGATTCGAGCGAATCGCGTGGCGTGTTAAACCGCAAAATCGTAACATGCAAATCACTGCCAATAAGGTGGTTACAGGAAAGGTTACGAAGTGTAACGAAAAAGGTTACACTTCTTAAATGTGTAACGTCTTAAGAATCTAAGAATTGACTCAATCGCGCTCCCGTTAAACGCCTCTCTATCCTGTCCGCTCAGTAATCTTCAAGTGTAACGTTGCATGTACCGCCTTGCGCGACGCGTCTGAAGAGTCTTCGGGTCGTTCATTTTGAAACAGGATTCTTATCGACGAGTCGCGGGAGGTCACCTACTTCCGGGAGCCCTTGCCATCGCTGCTTATGCCACATGTTAGTTAGCCGAATCTTTGTGGCCGCAGGAGGCGTCTGCGAAAACCACGCGCGGGAGAAAAATCAAAACCAGCCGGGCGTACGATAACGTTCATTATGTGCCGGGGCGGGTGGCGTGACACCGCTTCTCAGGTGGCGCGATGCCTGTCTGACCAGGACATAATGCGCCGTTATCGGATGACCGTCCGACTGCGACAAAGCGCTTGGCCGACGAACCGCTAATGGTCGCGCATGCCCTTTTGTGATTGTGTTGAAAGGATCGTTCGGATTGGGGGGGGGACCCCTTCATCTTTCGGAGTCATCCGTCACATGGTGATTAAATCATGCCACTCGAGCTTGAATTCGGATTCATAGCGATTTCTCACGTTAATCATCTATAATCCAGTTTCCGAACCTGGACATTAACTCTACGCATAAAAAGGCGCCTATCACCTTATCAAAGACAGAGAGTATTAGCGTGAGCAAGAGATCACAACTCTGCACAACGCCTGATCGATCACGCCTCATGTCGAGAGTTCGGCAAACGGGGACATCGCAAGAGCTGAACGTTCAGGCAATTCTTCAATCCTTAGGATATTTCTTTGATACGAAGGCGATTGACTTACCTGGGACACCTGACATCGTAAACCGGCCAGACAAATGGGCGATCTATGTTCACGGTTGTTTTTGGCATGCACACAAATGTCCTCTCTGGAAGATTCCAAAAACGAATCCGCAGTTCTGGCGAGAGAAATTTGTAGCCAACAAGCGACGTGACAAAACAAAGCTCAAGCAACTAAGGAAGCGTGGCTATTCAGTTCTGACTTTATGGCAGTGTCAATTAAACAATCAAAGCACAGCTGTTGCGTTGGTCAGAAAATTCATGGCGAAGGTCGAATCGAATGGATTCGTCAATGGTCATAATGTAACCGTAAAACAGCGTCAGCCCGAACAAGCTCTGGGCAGACGCGAAGCTTACATATACGACGAACAAAAAAAGCTCATTTCACGCAAGGTGAACAAGAACAATGGAGAGGCTTTCGTAAGCACGCTCCAGGTTGGCGAAAGTCCACGAAGACGTGATTCACATGCGACTTTTGATCAAGCTTTTCTCAGGAATAGCGAAAAAGTACGTCATGGAAGCCTTAAGGGAACCGTAAGAGTGGTGGATTTGTTTTCTGGGTGTGGGGGCCTTTCCCTAGGAGTTCGCGAAGCCTCCATTGCCCTGGGCTACAAGTTTGATCCTTTACTCGCAGTCGATGAGAACGCTGCGAGTTTGAAAGTTTATATCGATAATTTCGATCCGCGATTCGTATCCGATTGTGATATTTGTGACATTCTCACAGGGAAAATCGGAGACACCCTGCAGCCTGAAGAGCGCGCGTTGATCAAGGGCCTTGGTTCTGTTCACGTTCTTTTGGCCGGCCCTCCGTGTCAAGGGCACTCTGATCTGAACAACCACACTCGTAGGATAGATAAGCGGAACAAGCTTTATGATAGGGTCGCGAGGTTCGCACAACTTGCCGGACCTGAACACATCCTGATTGAGAATGTACCAGCCGTAATTCACGGGCGAGGGCGAGTTGTAGAAAAGACAGTAACTCAGTTGCAGCGACTTGGCTATAACGTTGATACCGGAGTGGTTGATTTGGCCGAGCTAGGCGTCCCACAAAGGCGGAAGCGGCACATATTGATCGCATCACACTCTAGATGCTTGTCGGTTCATGATGTGGTTGAGGCGCACAAGGTTGAGACTCCCCGGAATATCAGATGGGCAATAGGCGATATCAAAGCGACAATGGACAATGGAGCGTTTGATCGTCCGTCCGAACTGCACGGCTCCAATCTGAGTCGAGTCAACTACCTTTTCAGAACAGAGCGTTATGACTTGCCGAATAGATTGAGACCAATTTGTCATCAGCGTGAACATTCCTATAAATCGATGTACGGGCGTCTTAAGTACGCCGAACTCTCTCAGACAATCACTAGTGGTTTTGGGTCTCCTGGTCAGGGTCGTTTCATACATCCTGCACGACCAACAACCCTAACCCCGCATGAGGCTGCAAGATTGCAATTCTTTCCCGACTCATTTGACTTCTCTTCTGCACGACTTCGAACTTCATTAGCTAATATGATCGGAAATGCAGTGCCAATGAAGTTGTCCTACGCGTTTTGCATGGAGTTCATCAGCTAATGGCAAATCTGCAGAAACGCCCAACGACGGCTATCGCCTTGGCGAAGAATACTTCGAAGAAGCCAAAGCTGGAATCAATAAACTTCACAGTTGATTCGGCCATGCTAAGAGAGTTAGGCGAGCGTCTAGTCGGCCAACCGCATATCGCGTTAGCAGAGCTAATCAAGAACAGTTATGACGCGGATGCAACCAATGTGATGATCAAGTTCGACCATGATCGTATTGAAGTCTCAGACAATGGTCATGGAATGGATTTTAGAGAATTCAAAAATTTTTGGATGAGGATCGGGTCTGCTCACAAACAGGAGCTGCAGTTCTCTAGGAACTTCCAACGCCCAGTCACTGGATCAAAAGGAGTGGGCCGTTTGGCGGTTCAGTTCCTTGGAAACAAAATCGAACTGCGCACAGTCTCCGAAAATGACGAGAATTCTGAACTGCAAGCATACGTCAATTGGGATGAAGCAGTTCAGGCTGGAGACCTTACAGAGGCACAAGCCAAATATCGCGAGATTTCTAGCGAGTCTTCATTCCCCGGCGATTCAAGCCATGGAACAGCGGTTGTCCTGGTGGGTCTCAGCCAGAAGTGGACAACTCCAGAGATAGTTAATCTTGCTCGAGAGATTTGGTGGTTGCAACCGCCGTTTCGAAGCAATCCTCGCTTGAAGTCAGACAGACAAAGACAGTTCACCGTTGAAATTAAGAGCCCAGATCCGAAGACCGTGGAAGAATTTGAACGGCAAATGCGTGCGTATCTTGATATCTGGTATGCGCGTCTCGTTGGTAGGTTAGAGTCGACAGATGGAGGCGTTGGTGGGTCAGGTAAGGTGCAGCTTTATCTTGAGTTCTCAGACGAAACGAAGACCAAATGGAGTTATTCTGCACCCCGCGCATTGAAGTCGCTGGAGTTTGAGATTCGTGTCTTTCACCTTAAATACAGACAACCGCATGGAATTCAGGTTGACTACGCAAGAAAGTATTTGAACGAACATGGCGGGGTACACGTCTATGACGCCGGATTTCATTTGCCCTACTACGGGGTTGAGCACGACTGGTTGGACATCGAAATAGATCACTCCCATCGATTATCCAGATCGAAATTGCTACCAGACTCGCTGCAGGTTGTGGAAGGGATGAACTTTCTTCCCACTCAGACGCGGCTCTTTGGCGTTGTTCACGTTGACACATCAGCCGAGCGCAGGTTTGCATCAAGAAGCAAGCAGAAAACTCCTGAATGCCTTCAAATTCAAATATCCCGTGATCGTTTAGTCGATAATCATGCATACCGAGCGCTCCGATCCATCATCAGAACGGCCGTTGATTTTTACGCGATGGAGGAAGCGAAAAGAGCGCTTGAAAGAGCTGAAGCGCTTCGTCCTATCGAACGTGCTAGCGAGAAGTTTCAAAGAGTTGATGAAGTACTCTCAAGCTTTCGTAATGAGATTCCGAAACCCGTATATAGCAAGTTACGCGAGAACGTTAGGGACGCTATTGAAGCGAGTCAAACGGAAGCCGAACTAGTCAGCCGACAAGTTGGGCTCTTGGGATCGTTGGCCACAGCAGGGATTTCTGCGCTGGCTTATGAACACGAGGTAAACGTTCAGATGCACTTGCTTGAGGAAGTTGTTGATCAAATTGAACACATGGCGAAGGGCGGCCGGAGCGAACGAAACCTTGGCGGTCTTTCTAAGAGACTGCGCGAATGGTTAGAGCGTGCGAGGTCAACTCGAGCTTTGTTCTCTTCGCTTCTGAACGAAGAAAACAGGATCGCAAAGGGAAGATTCAAGGCTAAGGCAATCGTAGAAGACGTAAAGATACAAATTCAATCAGTAGCACGCGGCGTGGAAATAGACACCAACGACGTAGATGAATCCTTAAGATTTCCAGAGGCAGGGTATCCAGAGTGGAGCGCGATTTTTCAGAATGTATTTATCAACGCGATAAATGCAATGCTTGATTCAAAGAGGAGAAAGATCGCAGTTTCCTCCGGCTCGTTTGGTCGTGAGAGGCGGATCTTAGTTCAAGACACAGGTTCAGGAGTCGACCTAGAGTCAGCTGACGACTTATTCAAGCCATTTGTAAGGAGGACACAGATATCTCGGGCTAGGCGGGAACTGGGGCTTGGGGGTACTGGGCTTGGTCTGACGATCGTTCGGATGATTGCGGCAAATCTGGACTGCAAAGTCAGCTTCGTGAAACCACAGGGTAACTTCAAGAGTGCGTTTCAACTCTCGTGGAAGGAATTGAGATGAAAAAGAAAAAGATTCTGATTTGCGACGACGTAACGAATGTTCGTCAGCTATGGAAGAAGACTCTTGAGCAGATTCCTTTCGTCAAGCGCCATTTTGAAATACAGATCCTCGGCGATCAGTTTGGGGATACGTTGAAGGCGCTGGAAAAGAGACGTCGCGAGGCTAGAGAGACAAAAAAACACAGTAAGTGGAAGACAAATATTTTTGATTCAGCGTCGATCTTGATAGTTGATTACGACCTGCTCGACTTCAGTAGAGAAGATTACATAACCGGGGAAGGCGTTGCATATCTGGCGAGGTGTTACTCGCGATGCGGACTGATAATCGCGTTGAATCAATTTGGCGTTAACTCATTTGATTTGACTTTGAAATCCAATCCTGACTCGTTTGCGGACCTTAACTTAGGAAGCGACCAACTTGATAATCCGGGACTGTGGGTTGAGCCTTGGAATGGTTTTCGACCTTGGCATTGGCCCTTGCTCCCCGCTGCGCTGGAAGCCTTTGAACGCCGCGTAAGAGAACTCAAAGGGAATCTTGACAGATCGGTACTCGGTTATTTGGGCTTCAAGAAGGCAGTATCCGAGGCGTTACCTCGATCTACGCGGGAATTCCTGGGAAGCGGTGACAAACCCGAGACGGTGAAGTTTAGAGAATTCGTCCAAGAATCTGGCAAGGGATTACAAAGAAAAGATCGAGCTGCCGATGATGAATCGCTTGCCCGCATTGCGGCAGCTAGAGTTGCCAAATGGCTTGAACGACTTGTCGTTTCAGGCCAAGAAGTTCTTGTTGATGCTCCTCATCTGATAGCTCGTTTTCCGAGCCTGCTTAATGGACAAAAGGGTAGGATTGAAACTTGGAATAAGACAGCGTCATTAAAAGGAATAACGAGTTTAGGTATCCGACAACGCCAAATCGCTGATTTCCGATTTCAAAAAGACAATTGGGTTTCCAGACCTGTTTGGTTTTGGAAAGCGCTGAGTAACCTTGAGGACATTGAAGAAGTTGCCGATCCTTGGTCGACAGAAACTAGAGACTTCGTCTTCTGTGAAGACGTTTCCAAATTCTTACCAAGTGAAGAAACGAGAGAATTTGTAGCAGATCTAGCCTCTCCATTCGTGCGCCGTTTTGTTGCAGACCATAATCCAAAAGCTCTCAAACGGCTGGGTTCTACCCTCAAAAAAGTTGAGTATGTTCCGGCTGTTCGCTTTTCCCTCTAGTGCTCAAGAACAAACGCTATGGCTCAAGAACCAGTGTACGATCAGGAATTGAAACTCTTTCGGGATTTGTTCATAGCAATTTGGGATCATCACCGAAAGCCCTGGCTGCGTTTCAGGGGCCAAGCAAAAGACATCTTTCAGGAGATAGGGACTACATTCAATACCTTGAGTACCGTAGAGGAGCTTGAGGCATCTTTACCATCCGAAGCTCGAGTGAGCGCGGAATTTCCGCCGAATAGATTTCTTTATCTTAACCCTATCACGATCGGTGGAACTTTGCTTCCGCTTATTCGACTTAAGTGTGATTTTGGGCGCTCAATTCCAGAGGTCCGGGTTCGCATGGGATTGTTTCTAAAGTATGGAGTAGATACAAAAGCGATCGGATATCGATTGGAATCACCTGAAGGCCCCGGCGCCCATCACTATTATCATCTGCAAATGATTAGGGGATTTGACCGCCACTCTCACTTCACGACTGACGACTGCCTTAGCTGGTTCCCCGATCAATCTCCAACTTTCCCTCTCGATGCTGACAGTCCTGTCAGGTTGATTCTGAGTCTACTGATCGGTCTTTACGGACTTCTTGAGACGGGCACGATGCTCAGAGACACCGGCCTCACGGCTCGCGCGAAGCCATACCTTGATAAAATGTCCTGCTTTTCGATGTTGCCAATCGAATGGTATTGGAGAGTCCTTAAGCAGGGCGCCTCGAAACACGAATTTTACAGAACACCAAAAGAACCAGCAGTGTTCAGAAGAGACTTCAGACAACATGCGGGGAGCAAGCTAGAAGCAATCACGGAAGGATTCTACAAGGCACAATCGAGGAAGAATCAGCGGGTGCATTTATGAATGTCAAGATGGCGCGATTATGGCGCGATGGCGTGCTGAGACGTAGTGAGACGAAACTTACTTTGACGGCTGCGGATTCGGTAAATACTGGGTTATCTCGTTTCGTCTCGCCTTGTTGATGCCCCTCAAACCGTCTCATAATCTGTTGGTTCGGGGTTCGAATCCCTGCGGGGGCACCAATTAACTGGCGAGGGTTCTTACATTTACGTCGCGTGAGTTTTTGTTAGATGCGTCTTCAAACTCACGATGGCGCGAAGATCTTGATGGAAAGGAATGCTGAGATTCTGCTGGCGCCAAAAGCAAGACGGGTAGGACTCGAACTATTCCCTTGAATGACATGGTCTTGAAGGAATTGATAATGCAAGGAAACAGATGCTGATTACCAGCACCAAGGCCTGATCCTGATCATTCATTCCCTCGTGGGCACCCTCATCGCGAGGTGTCCTTTCGCCGTCGCCGCTCGCTCTCCTTCATCATTTCGCTCAAATCCGCCACCGGCCGTATCTCCATCGTTCCACACTTCATGCCTGGATGCTGCGACATAAGCTGAATGGCATGATTGAGGTCTCGCGCCTCAAGGATGTGAAGGCCGCCGAGCTGTTCCTTGGTTTCCGCATAGGGGCCGTCGGTCGTCGTGACTTTGCCGTTTTTCCAGTACAGGGTCACGGCGGTCTCTGGAGGCTGAAGAGGTACTTCGGCAACCAGATGTCCGTTGGCGCGCAGATGGTCATTGTGCTCAAAGCATTCGTCGAGCACTGCGTGTCGCTCGTCCTCGGTCATCCCTTCGAATTTTCCTGGCTCGAGGTATCCCAAGCAGATGTATTTCATTGTTCTTTTCCTCGTTCTTGTTCGTTGGGTGGGAGCCAGCACGCACAGCTGTCGCAGATTTCTCTGTCACTGTTTCAAGTAACGAAGCGCAACACACCCCGATTCAAAAATCTTTGTGTCAACAAGTTTTACTTGTAGTCTCTCCGGCAGGCTAACGCCTTCCAGCAACCGTCTCCCTTCCCCCACAACGATTGGCCCAACAACAAAACGATATTCATCAACCAGACCAAGTTCAATGAGTTGTGAAGGAATACTTACACCCCCGACTAAAATATTTTTGCCTTCTTCTTGTTTCAATTTAAGTATTTCGTCGTGAAGGTTCGTACGAACAATTCTCGTATTTTTATCTTCAGCGCTGTCTAGTGATCGTGAGAAAACAATTTTGTTAATGGAGTCAAATGTTGAAGCAAATTCGTTCGATGCTTTTGTCATCGACTGGTTTTTTGCGACTTCAGGCCAAAAAGGGGCCATCAATTGATAGGTTTTACGCCCAAAGACGAGCAGGTCGACCTCTCGCATGAGGTGCGTAAAATATTCGTGTGTCTCGTCATCAGCAACTTGCTTGGTGTGGTCGCAGCAGCCGTCCAGGGTAATGTTGATTGCGAAGATTACATTTCTCATTTGAGTGTCCTGCCTCCGTCAATGTACCAGTGCTTACGAGAGTTTAAGGGTGGGCTGAGCGCCGGACCGTTCATCCTATAGTCGGCGTGCGCCGAAAGAATCGACAAGTTGCAAATCGTAATACTTGCGGCGAACGTGCGCCCAACACGGCGCGAATGTTTATTGATAAGTTCCGGTTTGGACAGCACCGGCGCGCTCGTAATTCACGAGGATGACGCCGCTCGTGCCGACAATGGTTTCCGTTACCTTGAATGCCGCCGGGATCGTGCCCCCGGCAAACAGCCGTTTTCCCTGGCCCAAAGTTATCGGATAGATCATCAGCCAGAACGTATCGACCAGATCATTCTTCATTAGCGTTTGCAGTAGATTTCCACTTCCCCAAACGTGCAGATCCGGACCCGGCTGCTGCTTGAGTTCGGCGACTTTTGCCGCAATATCCCCGTTGAGAAATACGGACGGTTGCCATGCGGAAGAAGTCATGGTGTTCGAGGCGACGTATTTAGTGGCCGTGTTGACGTTGGGCCAAACGTCGCCATGTTGCGGCCAGAACGCTGCCCAAATGTCGAAAGTTTTGCGCCCCAGTAACAGGTCGATCGGCATATCCAACATCTTTTTCACGGCCGCGCCGATCGCGTCGTCGTCAAAGGGCGCTGACCATCCGCCATACGCAAAGCCGTTGCTCGTATCCTCGTCCGGCCCGCCCCCTGCTTGTATGACGCCATCAAGGGTAATGTGTTCAAGTACGGTAATTTTTCTCATGATTTCGTTCCTTCGAGTAAGAATCATCCACAGATTACGCAGATTACACAGATTGGGAAATACGCTGATGTGCTTGCTTCTTAATCTGTGTAATCTGCGTAATCTGTGGATGATCTTCCTGGCGCGCGGCGGCCAGACTATTCCGTTGCTCCCTTCGGGTCCGGGTAGAAAAGAAGTTCGCGCACCTCGCCGGCCA
Organism: Blastocatellia bacterium; assembly: GCA_003168335.1. Taxonomy (GTDB): domain Bacteria; phylum Acidobacteriota; class Blastocatellia; order Pyrinomonadales; family Pyrinomonadaceae; genus UBA11740. Next base: position 151,263 of record PMSM01000002.1, read on the forward strand.
CATCGCAGGCGATGGCACCCTTCTTCGCCCACGCCAGCGCCTCGTCGATATCAGCGCATTCCAGTATCCAGAAACCGCCCATGTGCTCCTTGGTCTCGGTGTATGGCCCATCGGTGACGAGCACCGTACCATCAGGTTGCTTCCGCACCGTCTTTGCGTTGCTGGCCGGGGAAATTCCGCAAGCGAACTTCCTGGGGTCTTTGGGAAAATCGCCGGCCACATAAAAAATCGTGACGTAAGTATTAATAGCGTTGCGAAAGTTTTGAAAGAACATGACCGCCGAACTATCCACATGCCTGTAACGCCGGTCCCACTCTCTCTCCAGTTTGTTCGATAGCGAGGTAAACATATTGTGGAGCGGTTCCTGGAGTACACCGTAGTCTAACTCACCCTTTTTCTTTGAGAGTTTCTGTCTTGGCACTGTGGACAACCTTCCTGTATGAGGCTTAAACAAGCCAGATTTTACCACTAGACGAATCTAACGGGCTTGCTATCACACAGGATCAGGGTCAGGCTTGCGATTTGTCTGATTCTCCACGGATCTGGCAGAAATTGTCGATGCCTATGAGAATCGCATAGATCGCAAGCCTGACCCCAAGTCCTGGGTTCGCTCCGACAATTGTCGGCGCAAGTGGATCTCACTAATCGAACGGCCCGGTCTATACCGCTAATTCTTTCCGTCCGCCCCAAATATCCGATACACTCTGTCAGGAGGTAAGCAATTGGCTTCGAAGCTGGAAACAATTGTGCGAAATGCTCTATATTGTACTATCGGAGTTGTCGTACTGTCCGGAACAATCATCAGCCACAGCCGCGGGTCCGCGTCTTCGACTGCTCCGACTAGTAGACCAATATCGTCGTCGGTTTCTACGGCTGAATCCGTCGCCTATCAAATTGATCCGGCTCACTCAGGATCACAGTCCGATGCGATTACTCCACCATTAGCCCCGCGATGGTCGAGGGATTTGAGTGGTCCGGTTTCTTATCCGCTCATTGTTAAGGGCAGGATCTTTGTCACTGTTCAGAACCCAACTTCTTATGGAACGCAGCTCTACGCACTCGATGAGATGACGGGTACGACGTTATGGGGACCATTCAGCCTTGGGGGAACCTATTATTTCGGTGGCATAGCTTATGAGAATGGACGCGTTTTCGCCTTGAACTATGATGGTCTTTTGCGCGCCTTTGACGCTACATCCGGCAATGTGATTTGGTCAAAACAGCTTGTAGGGCAATACGCGTTCACGTCACCACCTACAGCCCTTGGCGGTATTGTTTATACGGCAGGAGCCGGAACAGCTGGCACGATGTACGCCGTGTCCGAACAAGACGGGACGGTGTTGTGGTCGAAATTTGTAGAGAACGGAGAAAACAGTTCACCTGCGGTTACGCCAACAGGCGTGTACGTCTCATATGCGTGCGGTCAAATCTATGACTTCGATCCTCAGAGTGGAAACCAGATCTGGCACTACAATTCGGGATGCGAAGGTGGGGGCGGACGAACGCCGGTGGTTTTTAGCGGACGGTTGTATTACCGCGATTTCGTCTCACAGAACCTGATCCTTGACTCAGCCACGGGTAATAGTCTGGGCACCTTCCAGGCAAGCGTCGCGCCTGCTTTTAACGGGTCGACGGGATACTTTCTAAACGGAGTGACGCTTGAAGCGCACGATGTTACTTCAGGAGAGCCTCTATGGTCGTTCACTGGTGATGGCTCTCTTACTTCTGCTCCAATTATCGATAATGGCTACATATATATAGGTTCGATGAGTGGCAATCTCTATGCCCTCGATTTGACAGGTTCGAATGTGTGGACCGGAAAGGTGGGAGCAGCCGTGCAACCACCTAATGAGAGGAACCCGGTGGTTTGTCCCGGGCTTGGGGCCGGTGACGGACTGATTGTAGTCCCAGCTTCAAACTTGCTGGTGGCATTCGAGCACACCGACGCACCGACTCCAACGCCGACACCGACGCCCACTCCGACGCCAACTCCGACGCCGACAGCGACTCCGACGCCGACACCCACTCCAAGTTCGCTGCCGATGCCCACCCCTGGCGCTTCAGCCGTTGCTTATCAGATCGATCCGGCTCACGCCGGTGCGCAAACCGATCAGGTTACGCCGCCTCTGGTCCAACGTTGGTCTCGGGATCTCGGTACGAACGTTTCGTATCCCCTGATCGTCGGAGGCCGAATCTTCGTCACAGTAGGAAGTGACAGTTCAGTGAGGACACAACTGTATGCGCTGGATGAAAACACCGGCGCGACCCTATGGGGGACAACACTCACCGCAGACTCTTCAAACTATCCATGGTCAGGCATCACTTATGAGAATGGACGTGTTTTCGCTTTAAGCGAGGACGGCAATATGTGGGCATTCGATGCGGCATCCGGAACTGTGCTCTGGTCAAAGTCGATTGCGACCGGTTACGCCTATGTTTTTAGCTCACCACCGACAGCTCTTGGAGGTATCGTCTACACGGCAGGGGCCGGCGATGGCGGTACTGTATTCGCAGTATCGGAGCAGAATGGCAGTGTCTTGTGGAGTAAGCCTCGAGGTGTACAAAATGGAGACTTCAGTTCGCCAGCCGTCTCATCGAATGGCGTGTATGTTAACTACGTCTGCAATCAAGCCTACGATTTTGACCCAAAAAACGGAAATCAGATCTGGTATCACGGTGGACCATGTGAGGGAGGAGGAGGAAAAACATCCGTGCTCTTTGGCGGACGTCTATATGCGCGCGACAACGTAACTGGGAATTTGATATTGGATGCCCAAACCGGAGCAGTTCTTGGCAGTTTCTCCGCGGGTGCAGCACCAGCGTTTAATGGCTCAACAGGATTCTTTCTTTCTGGCACGACGCTAGAAGCGCGTGATGTGGTTTCAGGTGCGGTGCAGTGGTCATTTACAGGTGATGGGACTCTCAGCTCGGCACCGATCATTGACAACGGCTATGTATACATTGGTTCTACGAGCGGGAATCTTTACGCAGTAAATGCGGCGACCGGCGTGAGCGTATGGACGGGAACTCTGGGAGCAGCAGTTAGGGCCCCAACCGAGCAAAACCTCTTTCCATTGCCGGGCCTCGGGGCGGGTGACGGATTCGTCGTCGCACCAGCTTCAACGCGGCTTGTGGTGTTCCAATCAGCGGTTAACAGCGGTACGCCCCAGCTACTATTAGATGAATCTGGTCCAGGGCTGAATCAAGCGGCGGCGCTCGATTCGGTATTGTTCACAAGAGATCCGTTCCCGGTTGTGAACGGAGCTGACGTGCTGAATTTAGGAGCCGATCGAAATACGAGAGTCATTCTGTTTGTGATGAATCTCCAACTGACGCAAGGCGAGACGGCTTCTTCGGTCGTCGTGAATCTCATCGACAGTAATAATCAAACCTACGACGTTGCCGCGGAGGATGTGCGGCTGGTGCCCAACTTCAACTTTGCTCAGGTGATCTTTAGGCTGCCCGATAATCTGGCTGTGGGCACGTGTACGATCACCGTGAAAGCGCATGGACAACTCAGCAATTCTGGCACGATAAGAATAAGGATTTAGCCGCACCATCTCTAAGGCTGACGCCAGGACAGCGGTCAAGGGCATGCCCCAGACGCTTTCATCGAAGCGCGAGTTTGCTGTTTGATTCGCGCGCAGAAAACGGAGTTTTTTCTTAGCTCCAGGATGGCGCGATTATGGCGCGATGTCGTGATTTTACGTAACGATACATGATTTACTTTGACGGCTGCGGATTCGGTAAATGCTGCTTCATCTTACTTGGTCCAACTTCATCAGTGCCCTTCAACAGGTCTCATAATCTGTTGGCTCGGGGTTCGAATCCCTGCGGGGGCACCAATCAACTGGCGAGGGTTCTTACATTTACATCGCGTGAGTTTTTCTTCATTGCTGAAACCCATCGACGGCGCGATTCTTCAAGCGGCGTTCTTGAATTGGAGTTTCGCTTGCACCCCGAGCGAGGCCAATACACGCAGCATGAGATCCGTTGAAATGTCGTGGGTGTTACGGTTCAGAATCGCGGTCACGCGAGTGCGTGACGTGTGAGCGAGCCGCGCCACGTCTGAATGGGTCAATCCCTTCTTGCCGACAACCTCGATGATCTTATCGTTCAAGTCGCTGCGGAATTCGATCTCCATTCCGTCAGCGGGCGCCAGGCCCAACACCTTCGCGAGCTCTCTGGCATTACGAGCAACAACTGGTCTAACTTTCTTCATCGAGCATCTCCTTGAGTCTCTTCTGCGCTAAAGCAATCTCATGCGGCGGTGTCTTCTGCGTTTTCTTTGCGAAAGCATGGAAGATCAAGACTGAATCAGCCAGCTTCGTGTAATAGAAAGCTCGATACGCGCCGGAGCGGACTCTGACGCGCAATTCCTCCACACCTGACGCAACCGAAGCGATCGGTCGCGATAACGGCATCGAGAGCTTCTCACCCTTCTGCAAATCAAAGATGACCTTGCCGAATTCACGCCGCACGTCTTCGGGAAAGTCTCTTATGGCGTCCCGAGCCTGCGGGTGAAATACGGCAGACTTCACGGAGTTAGTGTCTCAGATATGGGACACCCTGTCGAGGCCCAAAAAGCGGCAAGGCTCGGGAGCAAGGATCGCCTCGAAGCGTCCAGAAGTTCTCTTGAAGGCGCGAGCAAACGTCGTGGTGAACTCTGAATTCTCTTGCCCTGTTTGACGAATCCAGTCTCGAATATTTATGCCGATTCGCTCAATGTCTTCTTTCGCCAGTACGCCGCCATGCATAGTGATGTTGCGCGATTTTTCAAGGGTTGAGAGAACCGCCTTAGACCACTCGTTCGATCATTTTTCGTGGAGACGGATTCCAGCGTTTAGCTTATTACTGTTCAAGAGTCGCGTCAGCGAGCAAGCTATAAGCCCTCCTCAATTCAGGAAAACTGCGGCTCGTGATACATGCCTTGCGCTCAAACGTTGCGCGTGCCAGAATCCATCCCTCTTAAACTCGGCAAATGGATCGGCGCAACTCAAGACGATTTAGAACCGTCAACACTGCGAAGCTTGCGCTCGTAGTGATGCTCGTCGTCGCATTTTTCTCCAGCATCGCACCGCTCGCTCCAGTGTCGGCCGGTTCCAGGTGCACACTGGAATGCTGTGCCGGCAGAGCACCGCATGCCGCCGGTTCATGCATGGACGGCTCCTGTAATGCAGTTCTCTCGATTAGTCATAAGACAACAAAGGGCCGTCGAGTAACACCGGGCGAGCAGTTTTGCGGTCTTAGTCGCACGGTGGTAACGAAGAACGTGGCCCGCATGCGCGTCAATCGGGCGCCGCGGCCGGCTAAGTCTGATCCCGCATCAGCGGCAGCTTTCGTAAAGCCCTGCCAGCCCGACTGTGGCGGCATTGGTTCCGGTTTCTCCAGTTCGAATCAGCAACGCAATGCCGGAACACTGGCTCATGCTGCGGGTCCGCGGCCGCCGCCGGATAGTCTTTTCAATTTCGGGTCTCATCGCACCCAAATTCTCAACGCGCTGGGCCGGCAAGGCGCACCGCGCGGCCCGCCATTCGTTCTCTCCTGATCAGTAAGCAAAAACAGATTCGACTGAGGGCGATAAGATCACCCTTCAGTACGCGCTGAAATAACAGCGGCTGGCGAAGTCGTCTGCTGTTGCGCAATTTCCGTGCGTGGCTCGAAACTGCAGATCGGTGTGCGATTCGAACAGGGAAAAATGATGAAGAGTATTTACGCAATCTCGGGCTGTGTGCTACTGCTTTTTTGTTGTGTGGTCACGGCATCAGCTTCTGTCTTCGGTGACGTGAACGGGACGGTGATTGATCCGCAACAGCAGGCAATTGCGGCAGCAAAGATAACGCTGCTTTCCCGTTCGTCTTCGTTGACGCGAACGACCGACACCGACAACGCTGGAGAGTTCTCTTTCCGCGCGGTGCCGATCGGTGAATACAACGTGACGGTTGAATCCGGCGGATTCAGTAAATCCACGCTGGCGTTGACCGTCCTCTCCGATCGCACGACTGTCTTGAGCGTGCAGCTGAAGATTGCGCCGGTGTCGCAACGGGTTGAAGTTAGAGTTGAACCGGGTCGGGTGGATTCGGACTCGGCTACCCTGGTCACGTTAGTGAGCCGCAAACAGATTGCGCAAACGCCCGGCGCGAGTCGCACGAACAGCCTCGCGATGATCACGGACTATGTGCCCGGCGCCGTGATCACGCACAATCAACTTCACATTCGCGGTGGTCATCAGGTTACGTGGCTCGTCGATGGGGTTCCCGTTCCCAACACAAACATTGCCGATACGGTCGGACCGCAATTCGATCCCAAGGACGTCGATTACCTCGAAGTCCAGCGCGGCAGTTACACGGCCGAATACGGTGACCGCACTTATGCGATGTTCAATGTCGTGCCGCGCAGCGGGTTTGAACGTGACCGCGAAGCGGAGTTGCTGGTTTCCTACGGCAATTTCAATCAGACAAACGATCAGTTGAGTTTCGCCGATCACACAAAGCGTTTTGCTTACTATACGAGCTTCAACGGCAATCGCAGCGACTACGGCCTTGAGACTCCAGTTCCGCAGGTGCTCCACGATCAGAGCAACGGCTTTGGGGGCTTTGCTTCTTTGATCTTCAACGCCAATCCGAAAGATCAGTTTCGGCTGGTAACCGCGGTGCGGCGGGATTTCTTTCAAGTGCCGAACGATCAGATGGCGCAAGATGCCGGCATTCGTGATGTCGAACGGGAACGCGACGCCTTTATCAATTTCAGTTGGATGCGCACGCTCAACAGCAAACTACTGTTGACCGTCTCACCCTTTTATCACTACACGCGGGCGGCTTTCATCGGCGGGCCGAACGACACCCCGGTGAGCGCGCGTGATGAACGCAGCTCACAATACGGCGGCGCGCAAATCGTCTTGAGCGCGCTCACGCGACATCACAACGCAAAGGTTGGCTTCTACGGTTTCTGGCAGCGCGATGACGCTTTCTTCCGTCTGCAGGGCGAGGATGGCAACGGCAACCCCGTCAACTTGCAGCAACGAGAAAACCCGCAAGGAAATTTGGCGGCGTTCTTCGTCGAAGATCAGTACAAACCGCTATCGTGGCTGACGCTGAGCGGCGGCCTGCGGTTCACGCGGTTTCGCGGTTCATTGACAGAGAATGCGACCAGCCCGCGCGCGGGTGTGGCCATTCGCATTCCGCGTGTGAATATCGTTTTGCACGGGTTCTATGGACGCTTCTATCAAGCGCCGCCGCTCTCCACGATTTCCGGCCCGTTGCTCCAATTTGCCCTGGCCCAGGGTGTCGACTTCATTCCTTTGCGCGGCGAGCGCGACGAAGAGTATCAATTCGGTGCGACACTTCCGATCAAGGGTTGGGCCATCGACGCCGGCTACTTCCATACCACGGCGAAGAACTTTTTCGATCACGATGCACTGGGGAACTCGAACATCTTCTTTCCCCTGACCATCGAGCGAGCGCGCATTCGGGCGTTCGAGTTGACGGCGCGTTCGCCGCAGCTATTCAAACGAGGCCAGTTCTATCTCGCTTACTCGCATCAACGCGCGGAAGGTCAGGGCCTGGTCACTGGTGGACTGACGGACTTCTCGCCACCGGCGGATCTTTTCTTCCTCGATCACGACCAGCGCGACACGTTGAGCTCCGGCTTTACGATTAATCTTCCGTCGCGCAGTTACGTCTCGGGGAACGTTCGTTACGGGTCGGGCTTTCTTGAAGGTGACGGGCCGAATCATCTGCCCGCTCAGACGACGTTTGACGTCTCGTTCGGCAAAGGGTTTGGCGAGTACTGGCTGGTCGCGCTGCAAGCGGTGAACATAACTAACAATCGATTCCTGCTGGACAGCGCCAACACGTTCGGCGGCACGCACTTTTCCGAGCCGCGACAGATCTACGTCGAGTTGCGCTATCGGTTTCATTACTAGTGGGCTCCATTTGTAAAGTTATTTGCTGCTTCGCAGGTTCACCCCAAGTGCTTCGCCAGCGAAGTTGGGTGCTGAGCCTGATTCAGTCTGAGCTAAGTCGAGCCCGCTCCCAGTGCGTGGTCGAGTCGCGGCGAGTGAGGACCGTGCTAACATCAAGCTCCATTAGGAAGAGGAGTAGAAGATGAGTGAGAGAATCATTCGCATTGGCATCATTGGCGCGGGCTTTGCGCGCACAACGCAGATCCCCGCCTTCAAAGCTTGCGCCGGCGCGAAGATTGTCGCGATCACCAGCGCGCGTCGCGAACACGCCGAAGAGGTCGCGCGCGAATTCGGAATCGAACACGCGGAGAGCGACTGGCGCGCGTTGGTCGCGCGTGACGATATTGATTTAGTCAGCATCGTCACGCCCGTGGCGACGCATTGCGAGATGGCGCTGGCGGCGCTGGAGTCCGGCAAAGCAGTTCTGTGCGAAAAACCGATGGCCATGAATGCCGCTGAGGCGCTGCGGATGACTGAGCGCGCCCGCGCAGCCGGCGTCCTGGCGTTGATCGATCACGAATTGCGCTTTCTGCCCGGTCGCATGAAGATGCGCGAGCTGATCCAAAACGGCGACATCGGCAAAGTGCGGCACGCGAAACTGACTTTTCGTTCCGACTCGCGGGCCGACGTTAACCGTCCATGGAACTGGTGGTCGGACACAACCCAGGGCGGCGGCGCGCTGGGGGCGATTGGCTCGCATGTGATTGACGGCTTTCACTGGTTGCTGGGCGCCGAAGTGCGGGAAGTGATTGGCAATCTCGCTACCCACATCCGCGAACGCAAGGATGAAGCCGGAAGACTTCGCGAAGTGACTGCTGACGATGAAGCGAACTTACTGATGCGATTTGACGAAACTGAATTGACTGAAGGCGCGACAGGTAGTGCCTCGATGTCTTTGGTTGAGCCGGGCCAGGCGGAACACTGTCTGGAAATCTTTGGCTCGTCCGGCGCATTGATGATTGAAGAGAGCGGGGAACTGTGGCAGTCAAGAGTTGGCGAGGGCGAATGGAAGCGCGTCGAAACTGATCGCGGCGAACTGGCTCCGGGCATGCGCGATGGTGGTTGGGCGCGCGGCTTTACTGCTTTCTCAAGACGAATTGTTGAAGCTCTGCGCGCGGGCCGCGCGACGGTCGCAGGTGCGGCCACGTTCGAGGATGGTTATCGCACGCAAGTTGTGCTGGATGCGGCGCGACGAGCGCATGAGAGTGGCTGCTGGGCAAAAATAGAATCGGGGCAGTAGCCCGACCATCAGGGAGGGCTCCATCGAAACGGAGCCCGCGCTTACGCTTGGGCTAGTGCCCCGAAATCCGCGTCCAAGATCTTACTGCTTCGTAGCTTTCTCAGTCCCGGTCTTATCGGTACCGTAGCCGCCCCAGATTCCTTCCATCGTTCCATCAGACTTGATCTCGTAAGCCACGAATCCGCAGCGCGCGCCGCCAATTCCCACCGCGACGTTATTGCCCTGCTTGATGCCCACGCCATCGGTGTTGTTGCTCCAGACAAATCTGTAGAGATTGCCGGCCGGCTCGACCGTTAGTTTCGTTTTGTATCCCTGGCCGTCGGGATTCTTGCCCGTTGCGTCATAGTCTCCTAACAGACCTGAGCCGCTGGTCCGCGCGGCTTTTTCAGTGCCGGCTTCATTAGTTCCCCAGTAACCCCATTTGCCGTCAAGCGCGCCGTCGCCGGTGATTTCATAGTCAACCACGCCACAGCCTTTGCCGTTCTTTCCGTTGGCAAAGGCCACCGCGACGACAGTGCCGTTGGCCACGCCGACGCCGTCGTACTGAGTTCCGGCGTTCCAGCGAAACTGGTAGACATCACCATGCTGAATGACTTCCAGGGTGCCTTTATAGACGCCGCCGTCAGGATTGCTGCCGCTCACATTGTACTTGCCCGCGATATCCGGGAGCGGGGCGGGCGCGCTGTTGGTAGTGGTGGTCGTGCTGCTCGTGTTCTTGGCAGCGTCGGTCTTCGTCGGCGTCGTCGAAGAGGTAGAGCTGCCGGCCGACTTGCAGCCGATCACGCACGCAATCAGTAGAACGACGGCCATCGCCGCATGATGTCGGGATTGTAGTTTCATCGTCGTCTCCTTGTTCGGCTGAAACGGTTATTACTACTCACGCTGCTACCTCATTCCCGGCGGGCCGCCCATACCGGGGATTCCCATTCCATCAATCGGAGTGCCAGGAGCGTGGCCGGACGACCCCTGACCCTGGCCGCCGCCGGCGCGGGTGCGAAACAGCGACGGATCTACGTTCTTCAATTCGTAAAGCGTCTTGTAGAGGCCTTCGCGTTTGATTAGCTCTTCATGCGTGCCCTGATCGACTATGCGTCCCTTGTCAATCACGAGAATTCGATCCGAAACTGCTGCCACGAAGTTGAGATCATGGGTGATCACAATACACGTGCGCTCGGTCGCGTATTCTCGGATCACCGCGATGAGTCGATTGCGTTGGTCGGCATCCAGATTCTCCGTGGGCTCGTCGAGTAACAGCATCTCCGGCTTACGCAGCAGGCATCGCGCCAGCGCGATCAGACGCTTCTGACCACCCGACGGTATTTGCACGTCAACCACCGTGTCGTAGCCTTTTGGCATTCTCTGCGGATCGACGATCACGTCGTGGATATGCGCCAGCTCGCAGGCTTCCTCAACTTCCTTGTCGGTCGCGCTGGACCTGCCGAGTCTGACGTTTTCTCGAATCGTGTCTTTCAGGAAAAACGGAAACTGTGAAAGTTTCGATACCTGTTCCCGCAATGAATTGAGGGTCACGCCTGAGATGTCTTCGCCTTCGATCAGGATTTGTCCCTGTTGCGGATCAAGAAAACGCAGAATCAAATTCATGATCGTGGATTTGCCACAGCCAATGCCGCCCACGAGCGCGATCGTTTCGCCTTCCTTGATCTCGAAGGAAACATGGTTCAGGACAGTTTGCGTCGGCGAGTAACCGAAAACGACATTGTCGAACGTGATGTCGCCGTGGACGTCGCCTAAAGATTTAGCTCCCGGCTTTTCGACTACGGTTGGCTTGGTATCAATTAATTCATAGGTTGAGACGATGCCGGGCACCAGCGATTGGTACATCGTGTACGAGCCCACCAGCCGCTGCACGGGCGTGAAAAGGTTGGGCGCCATTTGCATGAAAACGATCACGCTCGAAAACGTCATCCCCCACTTTGCTCCGAGGAGAATGGCGACCAACATGACCATCGCCGTCGTCAGCGCGATGAAAATCTGCGCCCCGCTGTTACTCAGGCTCATCCAGGCGGTGGTTGCGGCGGTGCTTTTGGCGGCCACCTTTGAAGCTTCGCGAAAGCGATCGCTCCGTTTCTGTTGCGCGTTGAAGACCTGGATATCTGAAATGCCGCTGATCGTTTCTTCGAGTTCGGCGCCCAGCTCTCGGGAACTCAGGTTTATCCCCAGGGCGCCTGCCTGCAACTTGCCGCTGGTGTAACGGAACATCAGCAGCGTGAGCGGCGCCAGCACAAACAACACCAGAGTCATCTGCCAACTCAGCGCCAGCAAATACGCGATGACGATTATCATCACCAGCACGTCGACCACCGGCGTGAGCAGGACCTGCGTCAACAAGCGTTGGACTGTGCCCGTCTCAGACAAGACTCGCTGCATCAAGGCGCCCGTTTGCCCGCCCATAAAGAAATCCAGCGACAGCGATTGGATGTGATCGTAGACGTGTTGTCGTAATGACGATAACAGTCGCTGCTCGAGGTTGGCATCAACCCAGGCCCGACCAATATCGAGCACGTTGCGAAAAACAATCGACACTGTCCAGATGATAAAAATCGTGGTGAAAGTAAGCGGAGTCGAGAGCCAATTCCGGATCCCAGCGGGCGGAAACCATCCAACATCCGGCCCTGACGAGGACACATCGTAGAAGGAATCCTTCAGAGTCCAGACCGTGCCCAGGTCACCATTTTGCGCCGCTTTAGCGAGGAGTTTAAACAGTGGGCCCATCGCGGCTGCCGCCACGAACGGCAACAGGCACATGATCAGAGATAGCGTGAGCGACAAAGCCACGATCGCTTTGTGTCCATTCAAGAGTTTGAGCGCGCGTTTCAGATAGGGGCGCGCATTCATCTTGGGCATCGTCTTCATGCGAATTTTGCTGCCCGGGCCTGGCATGGGCGGTTCGCCGCTGAGGCCTTCAGGCAGTGCCCCGGGTAACACGGCATCGCGCGGCAAAGCATTGGGTGGCACAGCGTCAGGCGGCAATCCGCCAACGGGCTTATTGGAGCCGGGAGGCGGAGTCTGAGAACTCGACATGATGTTCCTCTTTCATCTGCGTAGGGACTAGAAAAGAATTGAAAAACTCGAGCGAAGGTAAAACAAAACACAGCAGGCGGGCAAGTTTTGAATGCTTGCCCGCCCGCTAGATAGTTCGCTGCACTAGTCGTGCGAGTGAACGATTGCCACGGCAGAAACCTCTGTTCGGCCACCGTTGTTCTGGTTCAGCCAAACGTCGAGCGTTCTTAACAGTAGCAATAGTAGTAATGCCACCAGCAGCCGTAGGCATTGCAAAGAAGTTCGCGACAAACGCAGATATCGCCGTAGGCCTGAACCTCACCCAGGCTTTCGGCGTTCTCTACCTTGACCTTGTTCGCGCCAGCCTTGGAAATTTCGGCGCCCGCAGTCTTCCCGGCCTCGGGAAACATTTGCGCTGCCTTGTCGCCTGTAACGGCATACTGTGAAAGTACGCTATCAGGAACGTCATATACACTGACCTTATCGTCCGCTCCTGCGGTTGATGTCAAAATCGCCATTATAGTTTCTCCTTTGAATCAAGTCTGGAGGAATATGCATTCCTCAGTTGTTGAACCGGCCTGATTAATGAGCCCTGTCGGCCTCATCAACTTCGGCCATTTTCACATTCGCCCGAACCAGTGTGGGAAAAATTACGAATTAGACTGGCTCGATCCCGATCTTCAATCTGATAAACTCTCTCCAGACTGGGCGCAGAGCATAGCGATAACCACGCCTTTAAGTTCCCGGCGCCCAACTCAGAGCAGAGCCTTAACAAAATCAAAGTATTGAAGCGAACGCATCCTAACAGCCATGACGTAAACGGGCAAGCTTTTTTGCGCCCATGAGCAATAGTTTCTAAACTGATTCGTTGAGACATTGTTGCAACATCTCATCAAAACCCGGGTCTTCTCCACCGGGTCCTGCATAGCGCACCACGCCCTGACGATCAATCAACACGACGGTCGGGAGCCCGTTTGCACCGTAGATTGCTTGCAAACGCTCGTCCTCTGCGACGCCTACGGCAAAACCCACTCCGTGATCGGTGACCATGGCGCTCATCAATTGCAACTCTTCCGCAATTGATTCGTCAGTGCCGCCATAGGCCATGTAATGTCGGGTGATCGCGGTGATTTCCAGACCGCGCAAGGACTCTTGCTCATGGAGGCTTTTCAATTTTGGAAACATCTCTTGACACGGTTTGCACCATGTCGCCCAGAATTCCAGCAGCACGACTCGGCCCCGCAAGTCTGCCAGCGCGACGGGCCCGCCCTTAATCCAGGTTTTGACCGTGATGTCAGGAGCTGTCTGGCCAATGAGCGCTAATTGGGTGGCGCGGTCGCGTACCTGAAGATAGCCGCTGGTGGCGGCGCGTCTTTGGGCCGGCGTCCCCGTCGCTCGCATGATCTCGGAAATCTTCTCAGCAAACGCGACTTCGTCTGCCAGTAGATCGCGCGCGTCTTGAATTTGATCAAGCGAAAGGTAAATGTCCGAGAGCGTCATTCCCAGTCGAATGCGTGTTTGAAACTCAATCTCGTAGGGGGTGGCGCGGGCCGCGGCCAGAACTCTCTCTAATTCGGTTGCTGCTTCGCTCAGTTTTCCGGCCCGCTGCAAACCCGCAGCGAGATCCAGGCCGGCGGTCACATGGATCTGCGGCGCGATCGTTTGTCCAGTGGACACTTCCGATTCAACACTCATTTTGCTTAGGTGACTCCTGTTTGACTCTCCGTCAAGGACACGCAATATAGCCGTCCCGGGCAAACGAGGGCAAGCGGGGAAGTGATTTCTCTGCGGGGCCAGTTTGCGTTAAGAGTTCAACCTTTAGGCTGCTTATTACAGCGGCAAGCTGAAGCTTGAACTCTAAACTGCATCACACCAGATCGGCAAACGACTCTTGCCAGAGCCAGTCTCAACTGTATAATGCGTCGTCGCGCGAACCATCATCGTTGCGCGGTCTGATGATTGAGCGGGTCGAGTGGCTTTAGCCCTTCTGTGGGCGGTGCACTCTTCCTTGTTTGTCATCAACTATTAGATCGCGAAGACGCCTGAGAAAGAGACAACATGAGCGAACAAGTTCCCGGCAACGAGAACGAAAAATCCCCGGCCAGAGCTGGCCCCAGGAGCAAGTCTTCCGCGGCGCAAGTGAGTGAGGTCATCAGCCTGATAGATGTCTCGAACTCACTGGCGGTGCCGCTCAAACGCGCTATCGACGATATCCTGCAACTGGCAGCGGGGTCGGTTGGCTCAGCGGTCGCCTCCGTGCTCGTGCGCGATGGCGATGAGGGTGGCTTGAAGTTTCTGACCGCAACCAGCGGAGTTTCAGATCAGTTGTTGGCGTTGCGTCTGCCGCCGGGAGCAGGCATAGCAGGATTGGTCTTTTCAACACATCAACCGATGGCGGTCGCTGACGTCTCGAATGACGGTTCCTTCTGGTCAGAGGCTGATCGGCGTACCGGTTTCAAGACAATCACGGTGCTGGCCACGCCACTGCGGGCCAATGGTGAGATGGTCGGGGTGCTGGAGTTCATCAATCGCCCTGGCGATCCACCGTATCCACCGTTCACGCCAGCCGAGATGGACAGCGGGTCTCGCTTTGCGGACGCCATAGCTCAACTTGTCGATGCGTACGAAATTGCGCAACTGGTTGAGTCTCTCTTCAATTACTCACTCAAAACTTCCGTGACCGCGACTTCTCCGGCCAACCGCGAAAATGATCTGCGCGAGTGGCTCGAAAACAGCTCGGCTGCTGCTGAGCATCGCGATCTCCTGATGTTATGGGTTTCTTTGCGTGAGATTGTGACTCGCGGCGGCGCTGAACGAGAGTTCTGCCGGAATTTGCTGGAGATGATCGCGCGGTTTACGGCGGGGCGATCGGGAGACGGAAGTAATTTCGGATTTTGAGGTTGGAGTTGTGATAAGGAGATCGCTAGATGGCTCTTGACATCGTCGCAGAAGCGACGGAGACGACCGCAGACCTGTGGGCCGCCATCCAGCCAGAGACGCTCTGGCAGGGGCGCACCGGGCGCGGTGTCCGCGTAGCCGTCGTTGACAGCGGCATCGATACTGAACATCCGGATCTGAAAGGCAAGGTTAAGGAATCAGTCGAAGCGGTGACAGAGGATGGCCGCATCGAGTTCCGTCCATCGACCTCTGGCGATCAAGCCGGACACGGCACCGCCTGCGCCGGAATCATTACCAGCATCGCGCCGGACGTTGATCTTTATAGCGTGAAAGTGCTCGGCCCAAAGGGTTCAGGCTCAGGCGACATGTTTCTGGTAGGACTCGATTACGCCATCAAACAGAAGTTCCGGGTCATCAACCTCTCTTTAGGCACAACCAAGCGCGATTTTTTTGCGCCCCTGCACGATCTATTGGACCGCGCGTATCAAGCTGGCTGCGTCGTGGTATCCGCGGCCAACAATCTTCCTTACCCGAGCTACCCTTCGATTTTTTCGTCCTCGGTAGTGTCAGTGGTCAAGAGGGCCGGCGGTGACCCTTTCAACTTCGGCTATCGCTATGGGCAGGTCATCGAGCTGGTCGCGCCGGGCGTGGAGGTGAAGACGACCTGGCCGGGAGGGGGCTATCGGCAGTTAACGGGCAACAGTTTTGCGTGTCCTCATGTTGTCGGCATCATCGCTCTGATAGTAGAGGCGTACCCGAACCTGACGCCGTTTCAAATCAAGACAATCCTTTACACGATTGCTCAACGCAATCGAGAAAAGGCGGCCGCGCTCGCCCAGAATCCTGATTCCGGCAAGCCGCAGAGCTAACAGCCAGGTGCAGGTCACAACCGCCGGCAGTAGCGGGCGGTTCTGACTCCAGCTAAGTAACTAATTCTAGGCAAAAACGCTACTACTCGCGCGTCCCCAGACAGAAGGAATCCGGAATTGATTGTTTGGACAAGCTCTTTGCCAATATAATGGGCGAACTTTGATCGATAAGCACGCTCTTCTCGTCACCAAGTCATCTCGAGCAGAGTTTTTAAGTAATCTAGCTGTGTGCGCCGCCGAACTGGATGCGATCTATGCCGTTTGTGCGGAATCCCATTCAGACTTTGACTTGTCAGCGGCAGACTTTCGAGATGCGGTGATCGGGGCCATCAATAAATATCTGATTGGTTCCAGAGAGGGACGCGTGGTGCCATCCGCTCACGAGATCTCTCGGTTCATCGGCGAGCTCCAGGATCGTGATCTCTTCCTGGCGCTGGCTTGCGCCCGCGGCAACGAACAGGCCTGGTGGGAGTTTGATCGCCAGTACCGCTCGTTCATAGAACGCTGGGCCCGTCATCTGGTGCGCGGCGGAACGGATGCTGATGAGGTGATAGATTCGGTCTATGTCGAGCTTTTTGGAACCAGGATCTCAGGCGGTGTGCGGCAATCAAAGTTCAGGACCTATACCGGCCGCGGATCATTGCGTGGCTGGCTGCGCGCCGTCATATTGCATACCGTCGTGGATTTGTATCGAGGGCGAAAGCCGGAAATTCCTTTGGAAGACTGGTCGGGCATCGACGAAGCACGTGAACCGCACGGCCGATTCGCCGAGAGCCGCGGGACCGAGGAGATAATGTTGGCGAGTGTAGTGCGCGACCGTTACCAATCAGCGACCAATGCCGCCCTCGATCAATCGTTGGCGGCCCTTGACGATCACGAGACGTTGTTGCTGCTCTACTATCACGTTGAGGGTCTCAAGCTCCGAGAGATCGCCCGCATCGTCGAGCAGCCCAGGTCGCCTATTCGGCGTTGGTTCCAGCGACAGTCAAAACGGCGCGGCACAGGCCCACCAAGCCGGGTGCACGAATCAACCGTGATGCGTTGGCTGGAGAAGGTTTACAAAAAAGTTTCGGACCGTTTCCATGCCGAATTGGCGGACAAGCACGGCCTGAACGCCGCGGAAATCGAGATTTGCCGGAACATCGCCACCGAAGATCCGGCGCAAGGCGTGCGGCTGGATCGCGCCGTTGCCGGAAATGACAAGTTTAATAAGGAAGAGGCAGCAAAGGCGCCAGGCTGAAGGCGCCTCGTGACGAAAACGGTGACCCGACCAGAAGCAAAAAAAGAGACGGAAGCCATGCGCCACATGATCCACGAGCGACTGAAAGCCCGTCTGGCGGCTGCATCACCCGCGCTGGAAGGCCATCTCGACGAGGATGCCATCTGCGCCTTTGTCGAAGGCCGGCTGGAAGAGGCCGAAAGCTCACCCGTGATCTCGCATTTGATCGCTTGCGGACCTTGCCGTCAAACGACCGCTCAACTCGTTCGCTTCGATTCTGAGTTCGCTCCTGAAAATGAATTAACGCCGTTCGAGGAGAGTCCGGGTCGAGTGCGTCTGCTTCTCGATCGCCTGGCTGCGCGCCTGGCGCCGTCATTTGAAGAGGATGCCGTGTTCGCTTACCAGGAGCCGGGAGCAGAGCCCGATCAGAGCGCGAAAGTAATCACCGAATCCAAGCCGGAAACAGTAGACGACGGCGATTGAGTGATTTGCTGGTGCCTGAGTTTGATTTACTCCTTGCGTTAACTCTGTGTTCTCTGCGGTGAATCCTGGGCCGCGAAAAGCTCACCGCAGAGGCCGCCGAGGTTGCGCAGAGAAGAGTTGAAATCAAGACACTGCCAGAGAGTTTTCAGAAAGACGATTGAGGACTAAAAGCAAACTCCGCCGCGGCTTCTCCAGGGTTGCGAGTTCTGCTCGCTTTCATTCGGTAACAGCCCACTGATTCAGGTGAGACAGGAACACGGCCCTGACGGAAAGGCCGGAACCCGCGTCAGCGAATGTCTCGTACGGCTTCACGCCCTCGAGCCGGACAACTTTCACCTGTCCATTTTCAAAGCGAAAGTCTCCCGTCATATTCTGAAACGGCATTCCTTCCTCATTGTATCCGTGCTCTGGTTCGAGGTAATTATTGCTCAATCCCACTTGCCAATCCTGCGATGAGAGATGCGCTGGGCGTTTCTCGGTGCGGACCTTGCCCTCCAGATTTCCGACCAGGGCGGCGTCGTTATTGAATGTAAGTAAGAAGTCCATGGTTTTCATCTCCCCGGGAATGAGCAAAACAATAGGTGAAGTCTTGCTCGCCGTCAATGCACTGGGCCGCCGGGTGCTGCTCCGTTACCGTGTTGCTATTATCTTTTCCACTTTGTCCGGGTATTTGGTTTTGAGTTTTCTCAAGGCGTCTTTCATAATCCAGGCGGTATCAGCATTCTTCCCCTTAGCCCAGTCTGCGCAAACGCTCAATACAAACTCAGGATGATAATTACCGGCATTCCTCAACACGTTGGCGACCGACTTTTTAACGTAAAGGTTCGGATCGGCTCTTAGCTTTGCGATTACGGGTAATACCAGCTCCGGCTGTTTGCGAGCGACATCTCTCAAGCCTTCGCTTGCCGTTCTTCTAACGTTTGGGTCCGCGTGGTCGGCCCAAAGAATCATTTCTGCGACAATGTCACCGGGCTTTTTCTTGCTACCCTCTACAAGAATAGTTGCCGCGACCTCTCGCTCTT
Source organism: Blastocatellia bacterium (assembly GCA_003168335.1). Lineage (GTDB taxonomy): Bacteria > Acidobacteriota > Blastocatellia > Pyrinomonadales > Pyrinomonadaceae > UBA11740. The sequence continues at coordinate 169,978 of PMSM01000002.1, forward strand.
TCCAATCTTCGCTGCTCGCTAGTTTCAGGATTACGGGAAAAGATTGCTGCGGGTCGTTAATAGTCTGCTTCACAATATCGCTTACGTCAGATAATTTGCTGACCATGCTCGTTACCTATTCACGCTTGAAGGTTGGTGAGATTACACGCCCCACTTGCCGACAATGATCCCAATGATGAGGCCGCCGATTGCGCCTAAGATAAGAATTGGTGCAAAGGCTTTGGTGATGATGGCATCCGGTAGGCTCAGCAGGATGCCGAAGATGAGACCTTGAGCCCACGACGGCACGGGCAGGCGCGCCGCGCCGATGACGAAACCTATCGCGAAGCGGTTGATAAACGCACCTGTCAACGCAGCGGTCTTATCGGAGAAGGACAGGGGAATCATTGAAGCGGCTGATAGCGCGCCATAAACGAGACCGCAGATCGTGCCGAGCAAAATACGAGACATTGGAGACTCCACTGGCCGCGATGAAGGAACAGGGCCGAATTAAAGCACGCCTCATGCTCGGCCTTCAACTGGGGTTCATCCGTGGTCTTGGAAATTCAACCTTCCTTTGCTTCGGTCTCAATCCGGGTGAAGCCCCGTTCGACGATGAAACGCTCTTTCAAGACTTTTCGTGATCTATCGCACGGTGAGCAAGGCGCGGTTCTGCATTTCACTTGCCACAATCTACTTGCGCGATTAGTTTGCCGAGTGGCAACATGGCGCTCCGGTTCTCGGAACATAGGATGAACTACAAGAAAAAGGTGCGGACTTCTGATCGCGTGCGCGCGGGCGTCGACACCGGCGGGACGTTTACCGATTTTGTTTTTGCAGCCGGAGGCGAGCTGCGGATTTTCAAACTCGCCTCGACCCCCGATGACCCTTCGCGCGCGATTACCGAGGGTCTGAAGCGCATCGCCGCCGAGACCGGTTCGTCCTTAAGTGAAATTGAAGTAGTGCATGGCACCACCGTGGGGACCAATGCGTTGCTGCAACGACGGGGCGCACGCATCGCACTGGTGACCACCGCGGGCTTTGAAGATGTGATCGAGATTGGGCGTCAGGCGCGCCCCGAGCTCTACAACTTGAATGCAGTGAAACCATCGCCTTTGGTTCCCGGCGAGTTAAGGCTGGGCGTCCACGAACGCGTCGCGGCTGACGGCGAGGTGCTCGAGTCGCTTCGTGACGATGAAGTCAAGAGACTGGTCGAGACTCTCCGGCGAGCGGGCTGCGAATCAATAGCGATCTCACTTCTGTTTTCATTCGTTCGTCCGCAGCACGAACAGAAGATCGCGGAAGCGCTGACGACCCTCGGCGTGCCGCTTTCAATCTCGCATCAAATCCTTCCCGAATATCGTGAGTACGAGCGGACTTCAACGGTCACCGTCAATGCTTATCTGCAACCGTTGATGGGCCGGTATCTTAATCGTCTGGTCGAGACGGCCGGGGAAGAAACCGGCCGAGTATCAGCGAGCAATCAAAGACCAAAGGTCAAAGTTCAAAGATCAGCTTTTGGCTTGCGAGTGATGCAATCATCCGGCGGAAGCATTTCCGCGGTCGCCGCCGCGAATGAACCGGTACGCACGATTCTCTCTGGTCCGGCCGGTGGCGTGGTTGGCGCCTTGCGCGCGTGCCGGGCGGCCGGCTTTGAAAATATCATTACCTTTGACATGGGCGGCACATCGACTGACGTCGCGCTGTGCGATCGCGACGGAATGCGCTTAACCAACGAAGCCACGGTCGCCGGCCTCCCCGTAGCCGTGCCCATGATGGACATTCACACTGTCGGCGCTGGGGGCGGTTCCATCGCGCGGGTCGACGAAGGAGGTTCGCTGCGGGTCGGTCCGGAATCCGCGGGCGCCGATCCGGGTCCCGCGTCTTATGGCCGGTCACTGCTGCCGACAGTAACGGATGCGCATGTGGTGCTGGGTCATTTCCCGGGCGCAGGTTTGCTGGGCGGTGAATTCAAACTTGATGAAGCACGAGCGCGTGCAGCACTCAACAAACTGGCTGCCGAAATGAGCGCGGCGGCGCGGCGCATGGTCCGCATGATCGAAGCCGCGCACGGTGTGCTTGATGTGGTCAATACAAACATGGAGCGCGCCCTGCGGCATGTCTCGGTCGAGCGCGGCAACGACCCGCGCGAATTTACACTGGTGCCTTTTGGCGGCGCCGGCGGCTTGCACGTGGTGGATCTTGCCTGGGCCTTGCGCATTCCGCGCATCCTCGTTCCGGCTTCCCCGGGTGCGCTTTCAGCAAACGGAGTGTTGACGGCCGACGTGGTGAAGGACCAGAGCCGGACGGTAATGCTGGACGCCAGGCATGGGGTTGAATCAAAGTTGGCGAGAATATTTGATGAGATCGAAAAGCAGGCGGGTGGTGATTTGCGTCGCGAAGGCCTTGCGGAAAACAAGCAGCGTCACGAAAGGTCTCTGGCGGTGCGTTACAAAGGCCAGTCGTTCGAGCTTCAGATCAAACAGACCAATGGAAACATCGCGGGCGCATTTCATCGGGCGCATCGGGCGCGTTACGGGTACGCTCAGGAAAACAACGTGGTCGAGATCGTGAGCGCACGAGTGCGATCTATTGGCATGGTTGAGAAATTGAAAATTCAGCGTTTCAAGAGCTCGACATCAAAGAGCTTTGTAAAGCCCGTCGATTTTGCAGAAACATTTTTCGAGCGAAGAAGAATCCGCGCCGGCATTTATCGCAGAGAAGAAATCATGGCAGGGTCCCGCTTGCGTGTGCCTTGTATCGTGACTGAATATTCGGCGACGACGTTGATTCCTGAGGGTTGCAAAGCAAGGGTTGATACCCTGGGGAACATAATCATTTGCGTGTGATCGGGGTAGTAGCCCGACCGTCAGGGAGGGCGTCCAAACATGCGCAATACGCCCTTCCTGACGGTCGGGCTACTGTGCCCCGCGTCCGCTGCGGGGACTCTTACAGAGATGATTCGCTTATGAAATTCGATCCAACCACACTTGAGATTTATCGCGCGCTCTACACCTCAGTCGCGGAAGAGATGGGGGTGGCGCTGAGACGGACTGCGTTCTCGCCGAACATCAAAGAGCGCCGCGACTATTCCTGTGCTGTGTTCGATTCATCGGGCCGCGTGATTGCGCAAGGCGATCATATGCCGGTGCATCTGGGCTCAATGCCGATGGCGGTCGCCGCAGCGCTGAGAGAAGTTGAGATCGGTCCGGGCGACGTGGTCGCCCTTAACGATCCCTTCGCCGGCGGCACGCACTTGCCCGACGTGACGTTGGTGATGGGCGTGTTTATGGAGACACGGAGACTCGGAGACACGGGGACGCAGCGAAAACCCGATCAGCACTCGCCGCGTCGCCGCGTCTCTGCGTCGCCCCGCCCGCTTTTCTACGTCGCCAATCGCGCGCATCACGCCGACATCGGCGGCGCGACGCCGGGTTCGATGGGCCTGGCCACGGACGTTTACGGAGAAGGCGTGCGGATTCCACCGATTCACCTGGTCCGCGGCGGAGAGATTTGTGTCGACGTGATGAAATTGATTCTGGCGAACGTGCGCAGCAGCAAAGAGCGTCGCGCGGATTTCGAAGCCCAGATTGGCTCGCTCAGAACCGGCGCTGCCCGTCTGCTTGAGATTGTCGAACGCCGGGGTACAAAGGAAGCGAGCGAATATGCCGAACACTTGATCTCTTACTCAGCACGCATGATGCGCCGCGCGATTGCCGCGATCCCTGATGGTAGTTACCAGGCTGAAGACGCGCTCGACGATGACGGGATCAGCGCCAGCGAAATTCCGATTCGCGTGCGCGTGACCATCAAAGGCGATCGCGCCCGCGTCGATTTCACCGGCAGCGCGCCCCAGGTGGCCGGCGCGTTGAACGCGGTCGAAGCAATCACAGTTTCAGCCGTTTCTTATGTGTTTCGTTGTTTGGTGGACACCGACGTCCCTGCCAGCGCGGGCCTGATCGAACCAATCGAAGTAATCGCACCGGAGGGAACGGTCGTGAATGCCAGACATCCCGCGTCCGTTGCCGGCGGGAACGTCGAGACCTCGCAGCGACTAGTTGATACGGTTTTCAAGGCCCTGGCCGGGGCAATTCCTGAACGAATTCCCGCGGCCAGTCAGGGTACGATGAATAACCTGACGATTGGTGGCCTGGACCCGCGCACAGGTTTCGAATTTTCTTACTACGAGACGGTTGCCGGTGGGATGGGCGCGCGGCCCGCGCTCGACGGGATGAATGCCACGCATACGCATATGACGAACAGTCTGAACACGCCGGCCGAGGCACTCGAGTATTCTTATCCGCTGCGCGTACGGCAGTACCGCATTCGCAAAGGCTCCGGAGGGAAGGGAAAACACAAAGGCGGCGACGGATCGGTGCGCGAGATCGAAGTGCTGGCGCCGGCCCGCATGTCACTGCTCTCCGATCGCCGTAAACGCGCGCCATATGGTCTGCAAGGCGGCGATGACGGCGCGTTCGGTCGGGCCTTTATTATTCACAATGATGGAAGTAAAGAAGAGCTCTCATCAAAAGGAAGCTGGGATTTGCGGGGCGGCGATCGCGTGCGGATCGAAACGCCCGGCGGCGGCGGTTTTGGGAAACCGGTTAGAAGCCGGAAAAGCGATCCACGAAACCAGACGAAATGACTCTAATTAGAAGTCCTCTTAATGTTGCTTCGGGTAATTTCGTGGATCGTAATTCTTTTTTCGACTAGCGCCAGTTTCTCAGTGTCTGATCGATATTTCTTAGCGCCTTAAGATTTGTCTTTGCGCCTTTGCGAGAAACCGCAGCGCAACGGTTTTGGGAAATGAATGGCTTTGAATTAGACTGCATCGACGATCCGAGCAAATTTTCTTTGAAAGAGATAATCAGCAAGTCATATGAATAGTTCAGCGACGATGACCCGAAGCAATGAACCCGAAGACGTCGAAGTCCACAACCGCAGCGAACATCCGGGGTTGGCACGGCGCAGCGCCGGCTGGATCGAAGTCATCGCCGGCTCGATGTTCTCCGGCAAGTCCGAAGAACTGATTCGCCGTTTGCGGCGCGCTAAGATTGCGCGGCAGAAGGTTCAGGTGTTCAAGCCTGAGATCGATAAGCGCTTCTCGCAGGATCACATAGTCTCGCACTCGGAGATGAAGCACGAATCGGCCAACGTGCGGACGGCGGCGGATGTGCGCGCTAATATCCAGCCGGACACCGAAGTAGTCGGCATTGACGAAGCACAATTTTTCGACAATGAACTGATCCAGGTCGTCAACGAACTCGCCGAACTCGGCATGCGCGTGATCGTCGCGGGTCTGGATCAGGACTACACCGGCAAACCTTGGGAACCGATGCCCCAACTGCTCGCCGTCGCTGAATACATCACCAAGACGCACGCCATCTGCGTCAAATGCAGCCAGCCAGCCAACTACTCACAACGCATCTTTGAATCGGAAGAGCGCGTCGCGGTCGGCGCCACCGGCATGTACGAAGCCCGCTGCCGCCAGTGCTTCGTCCCGCACGCCGACGCACCGACGATTCATCCGGATTGAAAATCTGGAACCAGTCGAGAATGTTTTGAGCTGATGAGCTGTCTGCTACCTTGAGGGTCCAATCACTTCTTCAAGATATTCCTCAGATCGAGGTTTCGGATCAGCCTGTGGAGGTTGGTCGAATGCAGGCCGAGCTGTTTTGCAGCCTCCGTATAGTTGCCCTGGGCTTCTGCAATTGCTTTGATGACGATTGATCTTTTCGCTTGCTTAAGCGCGTCATGATATCCGGCCACCGGGGGAGTACTGAGGTCTCCGGTCTCGAACAACGCTTCCGGCAAATCCTCTGGCTCGAGCATTTCGGTTGAGCCGAGCACTACTGCTCGCTCGATCGCGTTCTGCAATTCGCGAACGTTCCCTGGCCAATCATGTGCGCGCAGCAACGAACGCGCTTCCGGAGAAATTCCCTTGATTCGTCGTTTGCACTTTTTGCTGTAAGCCGATGAGAAGTAACTCGCGAGCAACTGAATATCTTCGCGGCGATCTCTGAGCGGCGGCATAGTTAAGGATACGACGTTCAGACGGTAATATAAGTCCTGCCGAAAGCTGCCCTGGCTCACGGCTGCTTCGAGGTCTTTGTTGGTGGCCGTTACGATCCGTACATCAACCTTAATCGGCCGCACACCGCCCACTCGTTCGAACTCATGTTCTTGCAGAACGCGCAGGAGCTTAGCCTGGATCAGCGGTGTTAGTTCGCCTATTTCGTCGAGGAACAATGTACCGCTGTCTGCTACCTCCAGTTTCCCTCGCTTTTGCGCAATCGCTCCTGTGAATGCGCCCTTTTCGTGGCCGAATAATTCACTCTCAAGGAGAGTCTCCGAAAGCGTCGCGCCATTGATCGCGATAAAGGGTTTCGCCGTGCGCGTGCTGTTCAGATGAATCGCGCGCGCCGCCAGCTCTTTCCCGGTCCCGCTTTCACCGCGAATCAAAACGGTTGAATCGGTCGGCCCGACTTTACCGATGAATTGATACACGGCACGCATGGGCGCGCTCTCGCCGATCATTTGATGCTCGACGTGAAGCTCTTCTTGCAGGCGCTGGTTTTCATCTTCCAGCCACTCGAGACGCCGGGCGTTCTCAAAAGGCGCGGCCGCGATACCCGCAATCGCGGTCAGCAACTGCAAGTGGCCTTCATCAAAGCGCGCCGCCGGATCGCTCGTGTCCAGATAAATGACGCCTAAAGGCTTCTCGAAAAGGACCAGGGGCACACAAAGCACCGAGCAAACGCGTGCGTCTGCCAGGCTCGGTCTTTCCCCGAGCCCCTCAGTCTCGAAGAGATCGTTGCTCAAAAGCGCGATGCCTTCGCGTAACACCTGATTGGTTATTGTCTGGCTCACCTTAATCGAATCATCCGGGCCCATCGATTTAGTCCAGCCACACACCGAGGCGAACCCGTCCCGGCTTCTATCGACCAGAAGAATTGCTTCGCGCTCAGCGGGAATCACCTCGAGCATCAACTTGAACAGCTCCGTTTGCAGCTTCGGGATCTCGCGAAACAAATTAATCGTGGCACTGATTTTGAGAAGCGCGTTCAGGTCCCGCGCGACGCGCGCCGGCTGTGGCTCGGGCTTGGTGCCGGGAAGACGTCCCTGGACTGTTTCCAGTTCGCACAGGACCGCGTCCGGACGAAGGTAGAGCGCATCCTCTCTCCGCAACCTAACGGTGGATCGGGTGATCAAATCATCCTCGCCGGACTGGATGGCAGCTTTGGCGCCCGCGTCTGTTTCGTGAAGCAGGAAGAGTAAAACGACATCACCGACAGCAACCTGATCGCCATGCGCGAGCGCCTGCTCCTTCACGGGGACGCCATTAACGAACGTGCCGTTAAAGCTTTCGAGATCAATGATCGTGAATTGAAGTCCAGTCATTGAGTCGTTCTGAAGTGCCGCTTGAGCGGCGCGCTCCGGTTGACCACTTTCGCTGTCGACATCGCCTGCCTGGTGCTCTGCCTCACCCTGGGTTGGAGCCCTCTCACTCTTGATGAGGCAATGCCGCCGCGAAACCGAAAGATCATTTAGGCAGATGGGATTCGAGGCCTCTCGACCAATCACGATTTCACTTTCGTCCAAGGCGAAGATCGTTCCTTTGAGAGCGCCTGAGATGGCGATGAGTCTGGGGGGCATATGCTTCTTGTTCTTTGATTCAGGGGCTCTGCGCCCGACTGAGATCTCCTCATCTTAGTGACGAGGCCAACGGCTTTAAGACTGAAGCCACTTTTGTTGCGATAGCATATCAGAAGTGACACCCGGGTTATCAATATCGACATAGGTTTTCTGAAAGGGAATGCTGAGCTGCGGTTTAAGACGAAGAGTTTAGTATCTGGGGAGGCCCAAAATTATTGGGTCGTTTCGCGAATTGAGTCAATCAGTCCTTACGATCATGGTGTGGTACAGCTCTAGCAATACCCTGGTCGAATTCCGTCGTTGAAAGATCGTCGTTCTGCACGATGGAACAGTGTCAGTAGGTGGTGACCGTCGCCCCTAAACTCTCATATTCGTCGGAGGTTACCAATGCGCCAAAAGCTTCACCACACCCTAGTGACTCCCCGTGTTTTTAGTTGTCTCACCGTTTTGCTGGCAGTGAGTTTTGTCATCGCCCCTTTGCGCGGGTCGGCGTTTACCTCGACCGATCGTGTCACCCGCGAATCATTAGGCGCCGAACCGCATTTGCGAATGACGGCAGCTGCACCGGTTCTGCCCGCGCCTTCCCCAAGTCCAAGTCCTACGCCTGTGACAAGTCCGACCCCTTACGACATCGCACCATCCAGCGGCAAACAGGGCAAGGACTACGAAGTGATCATTACCAGCAATCAATGCTTGCAGGATCTATCCGAGGTTCCGCCAAAGAGTAAGCCAAGGAACCCACTCAAGGACCTTCAGTTGTACGCTCCGGACGGCAGCGGAATTAGAGTAACGAATTCAAAAGCTACTGATTGTCGCGTTACTGCCAAGTTATCGATTGCTGCGGATTCCCCAGTGGCGATTGCAAAGCTGTGGCTTGTCGATAAAGACCGACTACCCCAAGTGGTCGTTGATTTCGCTGTTGCCGGGATCACAGCCGGCCCCATTCCGCCGGGTCTTAATGACAAGGGACAAGTGGACGTCATGTGGTCGGTCTTGCCGGATCAGATCACAAACGATAATTTCGGCGGCAAGGTGGCAAAGCAGTTCTACTGCGTCGAGGTCGTCATTGGCAATGACTCGGGGTTCGATCTCCAACTCGCGAGTATAGGCTTCACACTTCCGGGATTGGCAAACGGCAAGTATAGAATTCCAAATTCAGGGTATCGTACGGTTCGTGGAAGTTTGGAGGCCTTTCAGCTCCTGGCTCCGCGAAACTTTGTCGTCAACGGTCTCAAAATGTTGGGACCATTATTGACCGGCTTTCTACCGTTTTTCCACGCCGCCTCACACACAACTAACTTTTCGGAAGCCATCAATCTCATCAGCAATCCACTGGAGAAGGGGGTTGAAAACTTCTGGCCCGATTTGGTTCCGTCTGAATTGGATCGCCTGGCGGATCAGACCTTCAGGGATGATGTCTCAACTAAAACCATAGTTCCGAATAACGTCCAAGCTAGAATCCTGACCTTCGTGCCGAAACAGCTGTTGTTCCCAAAACAACAGGGGCTCGCTAAGGGTTCGGTAAAGATCGACAACGTCGAGTTCAAATCAAGTAATCCGCAGGATGTGATGAAAGTGCTTGGCGAGATCGTCATTGTTGGAAATCAGATCGATTACGTAAACCGCATGCGCGTAGTCAATAATCCGCTCGGAGTGTCAGCCTCTGATCGATCAATTTCGGGCAAGATAACTGATCCATGCTCTGTCGGAGTTGGTGGTGTAACCATGACCCTGAGCGGCGGCTCTGATTTCACTTCACGAGACATCACTACCTCGCCGGATGGCACGTTCAATTTCCCGAATGTTCCCATCGGCAGGACCTACACGGTGACGCCGAAACTGGAAAATATGACCTTTCATGCGGAGAGCCCCGGGAGCGAGACCTTCACTCTCAATGATACCAAGACCAACTTGAACTTTGGGGCCGACTACGCGGTGCTCGTAATTACCGGCAAAATCACCGACAAGGACTCGAAGCCAATCAAGGACGTTCCGGTTTCGCTATCACCGGCTGGCCTGGCAGACGACGTGAAGACCAACGACGTGGGGGTGTTCAGATTTGAAGTAGCCGGTTCCAAAGTGAAGTTGCCGGCTGCAACTTATCAAATCACGCCGACGCTCGACAAGTATACGTTCGACGCCGCAACAGAGCCCTGGAAGTGCGATCAAAGGCAAGTGGACTTTGTGGCGACGCCGAAACCGTCACCGTCACCAACACCGAAGCCGGCGCCTGCGCCCTGAAGCCCGAAAGCATGCGAGACCAGGATGGGCAGTTTTCGACTGTGCTTGAAAAAGCTTTACACGAGACGAGGTTTTCAATAGGCTAGCGCGGTTTCACAAAAGGCCGGGATCATTCATTGCTAGCGGCCCGCAGCAACCTTCTTTATGAAAGGGGAACGGTGTGAGTACGACAAAGAAGACAGCTAAACGCAAGGCACCCGCAAAGCGCAAGCGAAGGGGTGACGGGGGGCCCATCATTGTTGGAGGGGGCGGAGGCAATCGACGCGGGAGGGCTGACGAGTATGGTTACGTTAAGTTCCAGCCGCAAGATTATCCACTGAGTGCGCCTCCCGATCAGCCCGGGAAACTTTACTTCATTGGTCCGAACAACGAACCAATGACAGTCTTGACGCTCAAGATCGGCACTGCAACTCCGATTGACCTCTTACCTTTCCTTGACCGGCCTGGCTCCTTAGAGGTTCACCTTCGAGGCTTTCGGGAGCGTATAAGGATCACCAGTGACCCTCTGGGCGTGGAGTTTCATCCCGCGGACTTTCCACCGGGGGGCACGTTGCACGAGAAAAAAGGAACAACAATCACCACTGTGCAATTTAACCAGGAGGGAAGCAAGAAGGAGACTATCTTGGTCAGACTCAAGAAGGATGATGAGTGGATTATCACAGCTCTTAGACCGGTCGGCCGCCGCAGTTCTAAGCGCCGAGCAAAGCGTTAAGCTGCGTTCTTAATTCCGCGACGTCGGGCCGGGAAAGATAGGTTTTGTAGTTCTGGCTGTCCCATACTTGTTCAAGGCTGCCAAGGATGCCCGAGGCTTCCTGTGCAAGTTGGTGCGACTGAGTGGCGTTGCCGAGCCTTTCACTGGCGCGGGACTCAATCAGCAAAGCACGCCATTCTGATTCGTGTTGCTTCCCTGCAGCAAACTGATGCTGCGCTTCCGCGGCTAACGAAAATGCCGTTTGAGGATCGCCTGCGATAAGCGCACATTCGGCAAGCGCCAGCGTTGCATTCGAGAGAAGAGTGGGACTGTGTAAAGTGCGGGCCAAGCTTACAGCATCCTCACAGTGTTTGCGTCCGGCGGATGATTGTCCTGAGAGCGCCTGCGCCAGCCCAAGCGTGTAGCCTGCCCGCACAGAGACCGAGTTGTAGGTCGTACCTGCAAGATCCAAGGCCCTTTGCGCTTCCGTCATCGCATCTTTTAGCTTTCGGTTGCTCAATGCAATGCGCGAACTTGCCATGGTAACAAGAGCAAGCAACTCTCCATACGGCTCGTGACTTGGCGGTGTTGAAATGTCGTGCGCTTCAGCGAGGGCAATGCGCGCTTCGTCGTAGCGTCCAAGTTGACCTAGCAATGACGCACGATTGTATGCGGTATAACCCATATTGAGCTTTGCATTAAGGGACTTTAGGATCTTGTAGTTTTCATCAAAGTGTAAGAGAGACTCAGGAAAGCGTTGAGTGTCTTGCAAAAGAAGACCGAGTCCTTCATGGGCTAACGCAATTTGCTGAGAATCGCCCACCTCGGTCGCGAGTTTCAGCTGTTCGTCGAACGATCGCTGTGCTGTTTCGTATTCGCCAAGATCTTCGGACGTGCGTCCGAGAATTGCAAATGTCTGCGAAGTCTCCTTGCGATAGCCGCCTTCCTGATAGAAGGGCAGAGCACGCTGCGCAAAGTCTCGCGCCCCTTGCGGATCGCCCTGCTGCAATCGCAAGCTAGCCAGCATTACCAAGGCGCGCGCCTCATTGCGTCGGCCTTTATAGAGTTGGGCCATCCTTAAGGCTTCATTGAAGCTCTTTTCTGCTTCGCCGAAACTGCCCTTAATCAGATAAGTAGTGCCAATCTCGATCAGACCATACATGGTCAAGCTTTCCAAACCGCTCGCTTGCGCGAGTTGCAATGCCTGGGAAGAATAATTCTGTGCCTGCGTCGCGTCGCCGGAAGTGACGGCGTTATTGCTCAAATTCAGCAGCACTAGAATTTTCTTGTCCTTGTTTTCAAGAGCTGCCGATCTGTCGAGTGCCTGCAAGAGCTCTTCGCGGGCTTCCGTAATCTTTCCCTGCTGGCCCAAGAGCACACTCCGTTGAAGCAGCACCTGGGTCATGCCCTCAATCTCATTCGCGATGTCGAACAGTTTAAAAGCTTGATCGAATGCAGCGTATGCCTCATCGAATCGCTGACGGCGCCCGCAGACGATACCCAAACGAAGAAAAGGAGCGGCGTAATGCGGATCCATCTTCGTCGCTTGCTGATGGTTCTCGATCGCCTTGTCAGGCTGTTCATTTCTTTCGTAAGCACGTCCCAAATCGACGACCGCGTACGGCTTCTCGCTTTCTGGTACGCTCGATACGATCGCGCGATAATCTTCAACCGCCCTGGCAAAATCGCGTTTGACCGTATCCGTGACAGCTTGCAATCGCAGGCTGTCGAGTTGCGGCAAAACATTGGTGTCGGGAACTAGTTCGCGTGCAAGGAGTAGCTCGTCTTTCGCCTTGTCTGAGGAATCAAGTTCAGTAAAAGCCTCCGCAAGGCGCGCGTGAGCCAATGCAAAACGACCATCCTCCTGAACTACCTGCTGGAGAATTTTGCTGGCTTTGAAGTAGGCACCCTCCCGCATCGCATCGACTGCTCGGTCATACAAGCGCTGCGCATCCGCTGTGGGTTTATGCGGCCGCGTGCGCGTCAAGAGCCAATAGCCAAGCCCTAACGCAGTGAGTATCACCAGAGCAGCAGCCACATACCCAATCGACAGCCGCGGCCGTTTGAAGATGTCCGAAAAAGTTGCCAGCGCGCCCGTCGGATGTGTCCCGGGGACCGGTGACATCAGGCGCGTGACCGTGCGATCGGAACCATTCGTGCGCGCCCTTGCCTGTGTCGACTCCAGAGCCACGATCATTTCATCGGCCGTCTGGTAACGCGCCTCAGGCTTCTTGGCCAGAGCCTTCAGGGCGATCCGATCGAGCTCAGGCGAAACACTTGAATTGAACTTCGATGGTCGTGGCGGATCGTCCCGAATTACTTGGGCGCAGATCTCCACCGGACTCTTGCCCGAAAAGGCGGGCTGTCCAGCGATGCATTCATAAAGCACCGATCCGAGCGAGAACAGATCGCTGCGCGCGTCCACTTCGACACCCAGCGCTTGTTCGGGTGAAAGATACATCGGCGTGCCCACGATCACGCCTTCCTTTGTCTGGGTATTAAGGTGTGTGTGCGCGTCTGGATCGGTCGGGCCGACGTCGATCTGTTTCGCTAATCCAAAGTCGAGCACTTTGACATCGCCGCGCTCATTAATCGCGATGTTCGAAGGCTTGATGTCGCGATGGACAATGCCCTTACGGTGGGCTTCGGCGAGCGCTTCGGCAACTTGTTTGACAATTTCGATAGCGCGCGGAATGGTCAGTGCTTCGTTGAGCATTAGATCACTCAGCGTCTTGCCTTTGACCAACTCCATCACGATGTAAGGCTGTCCGTCATCGGTCTCACCATAGTCGTGAATGGTGGCGATGTGCGGATGAGAGAGTTTCGAAACCGCCTGCGCTTCGCGCAGAAAGCGCATGCGAAAATGCTGGTCGGTCCGCGCGGCGGTGAGAGTTTTGATGGCCACGCGGCGTCCCAGCACCGTGTCCTCGGCGATATAGACAACGCCCATGCCGCCTTCGCCGAGTTTCTCGACGATACGATAGTGAGAAATAGTCTCGCCAATCATTCGAAGTCGACTGCTTCCTCAGAAAAAAGAAACGGACAAGGAAAATTGCTGCGTGATGCCGGGCCTCCCAGGCGGACCGACGGAGTCGAAGCTGAGCGAGCGGCATTGTCGCTTTAGTTCGGGTGTATTTCAAGGCTGGATCAGTGGTCGTGGCGAAGGTCTGGGGCTGACAGCTTTCATTACGCGTCGAAAACTCGTAACGGATGCCCCGAGTGTGTGTTGGTAAAGGTGAGTCATCACATTGCCGGCCCGGCCGGTCCTTCGGGCCCGGGCTACGACCAGGGACAACTATTTCACCCACGATTCCAATCCCACCCGCAAGAAGACTCCCCATCCACGTTCTAATCACACAAAGCATCCGCAGTTCTAATCGCGGAGGCGACAGTTTCGGTTTTCACGCTGTGTGAAGAGGTCTCCCCCGGTTGCGCACAGCCATTTTCTTGGCAGACTGGAAGGGAGAAAAAGTGATGAAGACGAATTTGATTAGTTTGGTGGCCGGGTTGGTGTTGATGGTCGCGGCCCCGCTCGCGATCGTCGGTGCCTGGGGCGGTCATGCGGGACAGGCAGCGCCGGAAAAGGACGGTTACCGGCTCGAAGGGCCATTTACGCAGGGCAACCTCACGGTGTTTCTAATTCATGGTAAAGACAAGATTAAGGGCGTTACGTTCATAACGCTCCAGGAAGCTCTGGTGCAGAAGAAGGTGATCGTGCGCGAAACGCGCTCGGTCAATGAACTCTCAATCGAGAATATATCCAGCGAAGAAGTCTATGTGCAGTCCGGCGACATCGTAAAAGGCGGCCAGCAGGATCGCATGATGGCGGTCGATCTTATCCTGCCGCCGCGTTCGGGCAAGATTCCGATCTCGGCGTTCTGTGTCGAGAACGGGCGCTGGAGCAAACGCGGCACGGAAGAGGTTACGGTTTTCAATTCATCGGCGAACGTAGTGGCCGGCCGCGACCTGAAGTTAGCCGCGAAGAATGCGGAATCGCAGGGCGAAGTTTGGAAGCAAGTGGCGGTGGCCCAGGACAAGCTGAGTGCCAATACCGGCACGCGTGTGAATGGCGCCGCGTCACCGACAAGTTTCCAGCTGGCTTTGGAAAACAAAGAGGTGCAAGCGAGCGCTGATAGCTACGTCAAGGCTTTGAACGGCATTCTCAATGGTAAGACCGATGTCATTGGTTATGTGTTTGCTATCAACGGCCAGATTAATAGCGCGGACGTTTATGCTTCCAGTGCGCTCTTCAAGAAGCTTTGGCCCAAGCTGCTACAGGCGAGTGCGATCGAGGCGGTAGCTGAGCTGCGCCGGGGCGAAAAATTCACAGCGCCGCCTGCCAATGCGGTCCAGGGTTTCCTTGATGATTCGCCGAAAGGAACTGAGAAGCAGAAGGACGTTTCGTCCCGCGTGCAGATGGTCACACGCGAATCCGAAGACAACGTGTTTTTCGAAACTCGCGATCGCGCGAAATCCGACGCCTGGGTGCACCGGAATTACATTAAGAAGGACAAGAAGGACTAAACGAAACAGCAGTAAGGGATCGCTCGGCGTGGCGAGTGGGTTCGAACTCGCCAGGAAAAAACTGAAGGCACGGAGAGAACTGACTGTTCCCTTCGTGCCTTCGTGTAATGTGGTGCGCTACTGAGTGCTGGTCGTCGTTAATGGACCACTGTGGTCGAATACATAATGCCGTACAGCTCATCTTCGTGCTTTGGGAAAGCAGAATCACTCGTCGACAGGATCATCGTTATAAGTTGGCTTTGGCCGGCGTAGGTGCGGTAGCCCTGCCATTCCAGGCGACGAATGTCACCAGCCATCTCCTGCTTTGACTGGCGAAACTCTACGCCGCGGACGCCACCGAGTTCGAGCCACTTCACCTCGTCATATTTGCCGTTTTTTTGCTCGGTCTTCGCTCCTTCATGCATGGCCTTGATGCTGACATCTGCCGGAAAGCTGGCACTCATCGTTGAGATGTTGACGATGAGAAACGCGCCATCGCCGCCATAGCTCAACGTCTCGTTGCGAACGTCTTGTTTCTTCCAGTTTGCGGGCAACGTCCAGGTGATGCCCTGCTGATCCCACTTCACCGACTGTCCATTAGCCAGAGCCGCCGTCTGCGCGGCAGTCGGCGCAGGTTGCTCGACCGGATCGTCTCCGATTTTCGAAGGGTTTCCCGACGATGACGAATTCGAATTCGTGGAATCGGTCTTTTTGAATTTGTTGGTTAGGTTACAAGCCGCGACTACCAACACCAGCAGGATTATCAGGGGAAGATGTTTCATCAGGTCACCAATCATTCTGAATTCGGAAAGGCAAACGCCTTTTACGCTAACGCGGGGGCAGGTGTCAAATGAATTCGCTCCCCGCTCGCAGGTCAGCTCGCGCTCGGAGTTCAACCTGCAGGTTGCTGATTACAGGCGCAAGCTAAAGCTTGAACTCTAAACCGATCCGCGGGCGGTACTGACCTGTGATATGCTTTGGTCGTTCCCCTTCCAGTTCGTTTAATTCAGCGGCGCTTCATCTGTCCGCTTTTCAGAGGTTTATTATGCGAAGAATCAAAAGCTCGGGATACCTATCAAAGTTTGGAGCATCGTTTAGCCTGGTGCTGTTGTTTTCAATGTGCGCCTGTCAACCGGCGCCGAATGCGAACGCGAATGCGAACTCGAACGCGAACTCGAACGCGAACTCGAACGCGAACGCGAACTCGAATGGAAATGCGAACACGTCGGGAAATTCTCAAACCAGTGCCACGAACACCAATGCGAATGCCGAGAGCGACAGTCGTGGCCCCACGATCAATACTCGCGAGCCGGACAAATACAGCGCGACCCTGGTCTTCAGCATTGAAACTTCAGGCGGCGACAAAGCGATTGGGATTCCATCGCTCGCGGTGCAGGTGGCCCGAAACGGCGACGACCGCCGCGTCGAATTCAAATTGCCCGACGGCACGCCGTTAGTCTATCTCGATCACAACAATCGGCATTACGTGATAGTGCCGGGCCGCAAACAGTATGCCGAACTGACGCAGGAAGCCACCGGCGTGCAGTTCCATAAACTAATCACCCCCGGACAACTGGTTGAGGATCTGAAAAATATTCCCGGCATCGAACGCGCCGGCGAAGGGCTGATGAACGGCCGCAGCGCGGAAAAATACCGGTACAGCGCATCGACAAACACGAACACGAAAGCCGGCGAGGTAAAGGCGGAAGCTTTTGTGTACGTCGACAAAGAAACCGGACTGCCACTGCGCGCAGAGTTGTTGGCGGAAAGCTCCGGAGATGTTAAGGGAGTGAAAGCCGCCCGCGTCGTGGCAGAGATGCGCGACATTAAGACTGACGTTGCTCCGACGCTGTTCGAACCTCCAGCCGGATACGCGCAAGTTGCGCCCGAGAAGGTACGTCAGCAAATCGATGCCCTGACCAGTGCGGTGGCGACCATCTTGAAAGCGATGATGGCCAACGCCGGCAGCGCACCATCTTCGCCCGCGGCCTCGGTGAAGCCCTAGTTGCGATGAAGCATTAGTAATGATCAGAAATCTCTTGATACTGATCGGCGGGTTATTACTCGGCGCGATCGCGACCGCATATTTTTTGGGCACGCCGCGGACCGGTACCTTGCCGGGAATTCCGCTGCGGCCGCCTGACGCCGGCGGCGATACGTCAGGGACCGTCGTGGTCACTGTCGACGAAAAGTTTTTCGACTCGCTGCTGGGTACAATCTTTCGCCAGCTTGGGCCGCCGCAGCTGAAACTTTCTCAGAACCAGGAGCAGACGCCGATCCGGCCTGCTGCTTTTCAGAATTCATGTAGCGATGTGCTCGTGCTTAATCCGGAAGGCAGCAATGTTAAGACCGGGGTGCGCTTCACCGGTGGCAAGATCACCGCGCCGCTTGCTTTCACCGGCAGCTACAGCGTCTTGACGAAGTGCGTGCAGTTCAAGGGCACGGCCAAAGCCACCGTTGATCTTTCGTTCGAACAAGTGAGGCAGACAGTTTTTGGACAGTTGAATGTCGAGGAAGTAAGGCTTGATGATGTACCACCAATCATCAGCAGTTTGGTCACGGCGTTCGTGCGCAAAACGATCACCGAAAAAGTAAACCCATTCGAGGTGCTGCACGTTTCACAACTGGCCCTCTCACTCAACGTTCAGGCGAGCGGTGGATCGGTGAAAGCCCGCGTGAAAGACGTTCGCGCCGAAGTTCAGGAAGCCGCTTTGAAGCTCTACCTGACTTATGAGTTCAGCGCCGAGCGCAAGTAGGCCGAGCTGACAGCTCTGATCAAACTCATCGTTTGACCGCGGGTTTCACTCCGTTAGGAGTGAAATGTTTATAGGCCTCAACGTAAACCCCAGACCCAACTCCGTTCGGAGGAGCGGAGTCCAACCATGGCTTTACCATTCTAGAACCAATCTGCTCCTCCGAAGGTGCCGGAGGGTCTTGCTCCTTTTTATGTCTATAAACATGTCACCCCTGACGGGGTGAAGCCCGTTAATTGTTTTCCGATGTCTCACCGGAAACTTCTTTCTCTCAGTCGTGAAATGTTTCGGCGCTTATTCCCATTCACCAGCGAAGAAGGGAAGCAGCTCTCCTTTTGAGGGATGCGCATATACGAATGGAGGACAAATCATGACGAAGACACTTTTTGCAATAGTGCTCCTGTCGCTGACGCTCGCGGCTTGCGAGCCCGCCGGCACTGACAACAACTCAAACGCAAACAACGCCAAACCAAACACCGCCGCCTCGACTCCGGCCCCGGTGGCGCCGTCGCCCGAGCCCAGCGCCGCGGTCAAACCACAGGTCAAAGCCGGGGACAAAGTGAAGGTCACCCTCAACGGAGCCGCTACCGATGCCACGGTCGTCAGGGTGGACGAAAAGTCAGGTAAGGTGACGCTCAAGCTTCAGGGTCAGAAGGAAGAAAAGACAGTCGCCATCGCCGACGTAGTGAAGGAGTAGCGCGGCTACCGAGCCTACTCGCAGTAGCCACAGAGTGATGACGCTGCTTGGGTGAAGGCAACTCGGACGAGTTGCCTTCATCGAATACTCCAAAGACATGTCGCCCGCAAAGAAGCTTCACATACTCAGGCAGGAAGAATTCGATCGACTGCTAAGCTGGCTCGATCCTGATCCGCGCCGAGCCGGCCTGGCCTATGAGAAAATTCGCTGGCGATTGATTGCAATTCTGGCTGCGCGCGGCTGCCGGAGCCCCGAAGAATTGGCGGATGAAACCATCGACCGCGTAGCGCGCAGAGTAATCGACATTCAGGACTCGTACGTCGGTGACAAAGCCATTTACTTCCTGGGCGTCATGAACAACGTGCACCACGAATATTTGAAACGGCCATTACCACCACGGCTGCCGGAACTAAATAATGATGTCGAGGCGAAAGAGAACACCCATCTGTGTCTGGAGAAATGCCTGGACAAGCTTACCGCCAATTCGCGTCGAATGATCGAGCGCTACTATGCCGCGGATAAACAAGCGAAGATCGATTTGCGAAAACGGATCGCGACAGAGTTCGGCATCAGCCTTGGTACCTTGAGATTGCGCGCCCTGCGTATCAGAGAAAAGCTGCAAGCGTGCATTGAGCAATGCTTGCAGATGGAACCTTTTTGATGACCGATAAAAACGAACAGTTTGATCAAGATAATTCGTCAGAGTTTTCCGACGAGGCGGTGCGCCGCTTTCTACTCGGTGGGTTGAGCGCATCGGAACGGCCTTTATTTGAGCAGCGTTTGTTTACCGACGATGACCTCGAAGCGCGTGTGCGTCTGGCTGAATTGGATTTGGCGGACGACTATGCCTTCGAGCGCTTAAGTACTCCTGACCGCCGGCTTTTCGAACAAGGATTTCTGGTGACGGCCGATCGTCAACAGAAATTGCAGGTGTCGAAAAATCTGCGCGATCGGTTTTCGGCTAAACCGGCCGGGCGTTTGGAAAAGAGCAAAGTCGCCAAGAGACTGAAGCACCTGTTTGGATTAGATCGACCGGCCTGGAGATTTGCATTCGGCATCCTGATACTCCTCATCCTGTTCGGGACCGCTTGGTTGGTGATCAGGGAACCGCGGATCGCGAGGCAAATCGCTAATCGGATGAGTCCCAGGCGCTCGCCTCCTCAGAGCGCTCCGCTCAAGGCCGGTCATCCCACCAACACGTCCATGCCGGAGCACCAGATAACTCCCTCACCTATGCCGGCTCACGATCAAGCGACTGTATCACCGGCAAGTGTGAGCATCGCTCTAACGCCCGCGGTTTCGTCGCAGACCAGTGAGGTCCCAGCCCTCAATCTCCCGAAAGGCGAACAGGACGTCGTTCGACTGCAGCTTGTCTTGAAGGCGGATCAAACGGGACCTTATCGAGCCGAACTGGTGACCAGCGAAGGTTCATCCGTCTTCAGCGCTGAGGCGCTGAAACCCAATGACTCGCGCGCAAAGATCGATTTCGATGTTCCGGCACGCTTGCTAAAGACTGGTGATTATCAGATCAGGCTTGGCCGAGGTAACGAAGGATCGAGAGAGAGCCTCGGTAGTTATTATTTCCGGGTGCAGTAAGTGGGGCACGAGTTCAGAGTGCCGACTTCAGTCGGGTTTTCTTGTTGCGTAAGAGCCCAACTGAAGTTGGTACTCTAAACGCCTGTAACGGAGACTCGTGATCCTACTTGACTCGGCTGGTTCGGCGGCGCATGAAGTCTATCAAGACAAATTGTGAGAGATTGGCCGGGTTGGCAAAGTAGGCTTTGCCGTTGGTCATCGCGGTCATCTGTTTGACGAACTCGACCAGATAGTAATCGCTGGCGAGCATGAAGGTGTTGATCATGATGCCGGCCTTGCGACACGCCTGCACTTCACGAAACGTCGCTTCCATCACATAAGGATCGCCGCCCATTGAATTCTTGTAGAGTTGCCTGGTTACAGAACCCGGAGCGGTAGCGACGGGGTTCCGCCCACGCGATGAGCGATTCGCGCCGGAAAACGCAGCGGCTTGGCTTCCTTCCAGAAAACACGCGGTCGGTTTCCCGTCGGTGATCATCACAATCTGTTTCATGTCTTTGCGTTGCGCTTGCAGAATCCGCCGGGCCAGCCGCAGACCTTCCGCCGTGTTCGTGTGATAAGGCCCAACCTGTGTGGTGGCGAGTTTCGCCAGCGGCAACTCTTCCGCGCTGTCGTGGAACAGCACGATCTTCAACGAATCACCCGGATACTGCGTCCTGATCAAATGACCGAGCGCCAGCGCGACTTTCTTTGCCGGGGTAAAACGATCTTCGCCGTAGAGAATCATCGAGTGCGAGCAGTCAAGCATCACCACGGTCGCACACGACGATTGATAATCGCACTGATGAACATGCAGGTCGCTATATTCGAGATTCAGCGGCACCGTTAATCCTTCGCGTTGAATCGCCGAAAGCAGCGTGGTGTTTACATCGAGATTGATCGTGTCACCGAATTCATAAGGCTTGCTGGCGGATTCGGCTTCGACGCCGGTGGCCAGGTGCAACGTGTCGTGACGGCCGAGCGAACTCTTGCCCAAACTTCCGAGCAGACCGCGCAACGTTTTATAGCCGAGAAAATCCAATCCTTTCTCGGTAACTTCGAACTTGATATTGCGCGGCAGAGGTTCTTCGATCTGTCCTTCTCCCTGCCCACGCATCATCTCTCGCCGCTGCTCTGAGGTCTGCGGTTCTTCATGCAGTGTCAGGTAACCCTCTTCGACCAAACGCTCGATTAGTTGATTCAGCATTTCCTGCAGCTGCGAGCCTTCGTACTTGCCTTCGTTCTCGTCGAGCATCTGCTGAATCTGATGTTGACTGAGCAGCTCCTGATCAACCAGCGCTTGTAACAGCGCGTGCCGCAACGCATCGAGCGAGGTGTCCTGCGGCGTGCGTTGTCGCGTCCAGTAGTAATCGTCGTCGTAACCGGAAGAGAGCAGGGAATCAGACAGACCTTCCATCAGGTCGCCGAGATTGATCCCGAAGACGTCGAGGCCGTTGAATTTTCCGTAGCGAGTGAAACGCATTCTTAGTCAGCCGCGGATTACGCGGATGTTAAGGAAGTCAGTACCGGGAGCAGTAGCGACCGGGTCACTGCCTTGGCAATCCCGGCCGTTGGGCGAATTAAGACCCGGTCGCTACCGCTCCCGGTACTGACTTCATCGACATGAAAGAATTCAGTCTCGGTTAGTTTCATGCTTCAAATCGGTATTCCCGCGTTCATCTGCGGCTAACTTCCTTAGCTATATCTTCCACTCTCCGTCAGATCATCATAGATCATCCCGCGCCGATCCTTCTTCGCCTTAGTTACCGCCGTATAGCCGCCCTCCTCGTTGCGGCTGATCTTGTTCCCGGCATACAGACCTTCGAGCACGAATTCACACGCGGCCACCGTCTGGGCTTCGTCCTTGCGTGTGAAGTCAAACGGAATCAGCGCCGTGTCCAGGAGTTCCGGTACTGACTCGAGCAGCAGCATGCACTCTTCCGCCGCAGCTGTATCGGCGAGCCGCAGATTGTTGCCGGCATCGAACCAGGTAATGGCCCCGGCAAAGTCGATGCCGACGAAATAGCCTTCGAAGATCTCTCCCGCGGCGCGCTTGATTAGATCTTTCGCGATGCGATTGGCGCCAATCTGCTCCCCTTCGTATTCCAATTCCATCTTGCCGGTCATCGAGGGAATTGCCGCGTAGATGTCGGCGATGCGCGGCACGATTGCTTCTTCGGCAGTTGTCAGTGCTCGGCGTTCAGCATTCGAAACGACCGATTCCATCACGGAGATTGGCAGACGCTGTGAGACGCCAGAGTGCTTATCTATGCGCTGATCGTCTCTGGCTTCAAAGGCGATCTGTTCAATGGTCTCGCGAATGAAGTCGGGAATCAGCAGACGATCCTTGAAGCCGTCGCGTTCGGTCCACGCTTCCTGTCGCGTGATCTGGACTCCCAGATCAATCTCTTTGGGATAATGCGTCAGGATCTCGGCGCCAATGCGGTCCTTCAAAGGAGAAATGATTTTGCCCCGCGCGGTGTAGTCTTCCGGGTTCGCCGAGAACACCAGCATCACGTCGAGCGGCAGACGCACCGGGTAACCCTTAATCTGGACATCGCCTTCCTGCATGATGTTGAAGAGGCCCACCTGAATCTTGCCGGCCAGATCAGGCAGCTCGTTGATGGCAAAGATGCCGCGATTGGCGCGCGGCAAAAGACCGTAGTGAATCGTCAACTCGTCGCTTAAGAGATGACCGCCTTTCGCTGCCTTGATTGGATCGACGTCGCCGATGATGTCGGCAATCGTGACGTCAGGCGTGGCGAGTTTTTCCACAAAACGCGCATCGCGCGCGACCCAGGCAATGTGTGCTGAGTCGCCATGCAACTCAATCATCTGTCGCCCGTAAGCGCTAATCGGATGAAAGGGATTGTCGTTGACCTCCGAGCCCGCGATGATCGGAATTGTTTCGTCGAGAAGGTTGGTTAGTTGACGAATGATCCGGCTCTTCGCCTGCCCGCGCAGGCCGAGCAGAATCAGGTTATGACGTGCCAGGATGGCGTTGATGAGTTGGGGGACGACGGTTTCGTCGTATCCAATCACGCCCGGAAAAAGTTTCTCGCGCGCCTGTAGCTTGCGAATCAGATTCGCGCGCATCTCGTCTTTGACCGGGACGCTTTTATATCCGCTGTTCTTGAGTTCGCCTAAAGTTGTTGCTTGTTCCATATTCTTTTGATTACCAGGATTCTAATCAGAAAACAGTCAAAGTACGAACTCAGAACCATGAGGCCCGGAGGGCCGATAGTAAATAGCCACGGCCGTGAGGCCGTGGATCATCAAGAAAGGGAAATTGTGAGCGCCGCAGGTGCGGCACGTTTTGCCCGCCACGGGAAGGTGAAGGCGTGCCGGCCCT
The DNA here is from genome assembly GCA_003168335.1 of Blastocatellia bacterium. Lineage (GTDB taxonomy): Bacteria > Acidobacteriota > Blastocatellia > Pyrinomonadales > Pyrinomonadaceae > UBA11740. The sequence goes on from PMSM01000002.1 coordinate 193,425, forward strand.
TCGGGCCTCGGACCAGGGACTCGGTACATTCACCCCGCCCTTCGGGGCTATTGAATTCCAGCCCTTCGGGCCTCGGGCTTCTAATCGCTGAACTTCACTTAGGAACATACTGGTTGGGCTTGGCCTGCACTGCTAATCCATCCATCACCAGCTTCTCCAAATGCGCCAGCACCGCGCGCTCGGCCATGGCGTGCGCCTGCGGAGGAACATCGGTGTAGACACGAACGACGATTTCCTTTGGAGTCGAGGCGCCTTCGCGTACCGCCGTGAGAATCAGCTCCTCACGTTGCAGACGGTGGGTGATGTACTCATCGATCTTCTGATATGGATTCGCGATCGCCGGCCCGTGTCCGCCAAACAAGACCGATAGGTCCGGCAGTGCGCGCATTTGTTTGAGCGAGTCGAGATAGTCCCGCATGTTGCCTTCCGGCGGATCTATCAAGACCGAACCAAATCCGACTATGTTGTCCCCCGAAAGCAGCGCGCCCGTTTGTTCGTCATAAAAGCAAAGATGTCCGCGCGCGTGTCCGGGTGTGTAGAGCGCGCGCAGCTTGATCGAAGGCCCGCCATTGAACTCCAGCACTTCGTCAGCTTCGATGTAGCGATCGACTGTGACCTGGTTCTTTAGTGATTCAGCAGTCAAACGGTGGGCGGCCACTGAAACGCGTGCGCCATACTTCTCCTGCAAATGATCGTTGAGCGCATTTATGCCGGCGACGTGATCCGGGTGGACATGTGTGAGGACAATCTCGCGCACCGTCCTTCCCCCGGCCCTTTCCCCGCCAATTAGATCATCTACGCAGTCTGCCAACGCTCGTTGCTCGTCTTCATAAGGCGAACCGGGATCGATAATCAGGATCTCGCTTGAGTTGTAAATCAAATAGCAGTTGGTGTGCGTCGCCGGCGGCAAGGTGTTCGTGCGCACGGGAAAGCAGATGTAGTGAGGAAGAAACTCGATGCGGCGTGTTGGCTCGCGACGCGCCTGCGGCACAGAGAGAAATCTTTCGACCAGATCGTCAGTCAACCCGCCCGCCAAAGTCTTCAATGCGTGCAGCACTGGCGGCACAACGATCACTTCACTGCGCTCCCACTTCGCATAAGCGTCGCGAGCGGCCACCCATTCGCCGCTTTCCAACTCAGAATCCGGAGTGACAGTAGGCGGCTGTTTCGCTGGACACTTAGCGAGAAAGAACCAGGTATCGAATCTGCGCGGAGCAAACGGCGGCGTGACCCAGCGGCCTACAAAAGTAAAGTCCCCGGCATCCAGATGCAAACCGTAATGTCTTAACAGTTCAGACCACGTCATGCGCTTTGATTCCAAATCATCAAACAGCGAAGTACGCTGGCCGGTGGTCAATGTTTGGGAGCCGCGCGCGAGCAACACGCCGACTTCTTCGAATAGTTCACGGGCGGCGCAACTGATCATCGGGGCACGTTCCTGGTCGTCGCAGTTCTCAACCCGGGCTTCGGCGTCGTTTGTTTCCAACTGACCGCCGGGAAAGGCCTGGAAGCCGCCGAGAAAAACGAGCTTTGTGCTGCGCTTTGCCAGGAAGACTTCCGCGTTGTTGGGATCGGTGTCAGGACGAAGGAGGATGACGGCAGCGGCGTCTTTGGGAGTCGCGATTCTCTGCTGGGATTGAGTCACCTGTTTACTGGGAGCACGGACGTCTCGTCCGCACAGCGAACGAAGTTCGCTTATGTCTTTGGCCAACATCAGCTAAGACGCGAAACAAAGAGCCATTCGCGCTTCGCGCTCAGTGCGGACGGGACGTCCGCGGTCCCAGGATCAAGACCAGCGAAATCTTTCACCATCGCCGCTCGTCCACGGATCGCCCCGCATGTGATAGCCGCCTTCTTCCCAAAAGCCCGCTCTGTCTTCGGCGAGAAAGCGCACGCCCCTGACCCACTTCGCGGATTTCCATGCGTACAGTTGCGGGATGATCAGCCGGACCGGGCCGCCATGCTCGGGCGGGATCGGCGCGCCGTCATGCAGAAAAGCAAAAAGCGAATCTTCTTTGAGGAAGTATTCGATGGGCACGTTCGTGGTCCAGCCGTAATCATAAGCGCCAGCCAAAACGAATTTCGCATCTGATTTCACGCCGGCGAGCTTTGCGATCTCTTGCGTCGGGACGCCGGTCCAAACATTGTCGAGCCGCGACCAACGGGTGACACAATGAAAATCGGAATAAACCTTCACCACCGGCAACTGCATGAACCCGTCGAGAGAAAACTGCAAAGGCTTTTCAACCAGGCCATCGACTGCAAACTGCCACGTCGCCAGATCGACCGGTGGCGCGCCATGGGCGTCGAGCACCGGCCATTTTTTCGTACGGGTCTGTCCGGGCGGAATGCGATTCTCGCGCCGCGTGTCGGGACTGATGATGATTTCCGGATCCGAAACGTCTTCCGGTTTACGCGGATCGTGGTCCTGGTATTTTGGGTCTTTGATTAGACTGTTGAGAAAACTCATGATCTCCCGGACCGGTCCTTGTTTCTCACTTATAGTAAAGGTCGCGGACTTTGAATTGCCACTTCAGAAAGACTTCTGTGAGGGCTGTGCGTTCCGAGGCATCCAGTTTTGGGGTTGGCATCGGATGGACGAAGTTGTCCGTTACGCCAACGTCAAATACTCCTCCAGATATGCCCTTTTCTTTGAAAACCAACAGCGGCAGATTCATCCCGAAAAGGATGCCCGCTTCCAGGTGGTTCCACGGAGTCGGCATGATTACGTCCTTTTGAGGCTTCGCCTTGCCGCGAACGCCGCGTTTTTCGACGGCCTTTGCGGCGTAACTCTGCTCGAACCCCAGAATCACTCCGCCCGAACAGTGTTTGGCAATCACATAGACTTCACGTAGCGGGAGTTCGGTGGGGTAGTCAGTGCGGCCCAGTGCGCGCGGCTCTAACTGCAGGTGTTTCAACTCCGCCAGAATCATCTGGCGAGAACGCTCCTGCCTGGCGTTGAGCGCGGTAGGGCAAGAGACGAAAACAGGGATTAGCATTGGTTCAGTCCTCTTACTTTACTTGCTGCGACTCACACTGTTCAGACTCACGCGCCCGCCACTTGTCCCTTAATCAGTGAATCGATCAGGGACCGTTCTTTATCAATCAGTGTGCGCAAGGCCTGGCCAAAAATTCGCTGTGACAGAGAAGGATCGCGTAGCAGTAGGGTGCGGAAGGCTTCATCGGGCCACTCCAACACAGCGGAACTTTCTTTGGCCCGTACTGACGCTGAGCGTGGAATACCGCATAGCATAGCCAACTCTCCGAGAATCGTGCCGGGATTTGCTTCAGTCAAAACCAGATCCTTGCCCTCGCGTTCGACGTATACTTCGAGTTTGCCGGCCAAGACGAGCAGGACGAAGTCCGAAGTGTCGCCTTCTTTCAGCAACACGGTTCCGGCCGCGTGGTCCTTAACTGCGCCGGCTTCGATCAGTCTTTTGGTGCCGTTGGCAGTAAAGCCTTTGAATAAGGGGAAGCCAGTGATTAGTTCAGCGTAGTTTTCGTTCATGATGCTCACCTCTTTGGAGTGCGCTGACTAGTCAGCGCTTTCAAAAGCGGCGCCTAGTCGCCGCACTCCATAAAACACATTACCTACTTCTCGCGCTTATTTACATTCCGCTCCGCCAGTTTCATTAACTCTTCCGGCATCCATTTGCCGACGCCTTTGGCGGTCGCTCCCTCCACGCCTTTCGAACGATCGTGCCATTCGTCACGCGTGCCTTCGTGGCCTCGCTGGCGTTCGTAGTTTTCCGTTTGCTCCAGTGACAGTACGATGCCTTGCGCGATACCGTTCCAATCGTTCTGTTGGATGCCACGCAGGACCAGCGGCAAACCCGCGGACCAGTCTTCTTGGGGAGCGCGCGCGTCCTGTTCCGGAATCGTCAGATTGTAGGTCGGCGGCAGTGGGCCGCCTGAAAACTCGCGTACCAATTGCGCCGCGATCTCTTTGTAAGAAGCGTCCGGCTTTTCGCTCCGAATCGCCTGCCCACGACGAAAGAGATCGGCGGTTGTTGGGCCTTTGTTAGTCTCAGCCAAAACGTACTCCTTTTCAGTCGATTGCGTGTGATAAGTTACACGCGCAGCGTTTGGAAGTAAAACTTGCAGCGCTCCGTTAGGAGCGTAATATTCATAGCCATGAATGATCCTTTTATTTAGCTGCTCCACGCGAAGTCATGCGGCGAGTATGACTTCGCGTGGAGATATGGAGATGAGGCGCGACGTGAGTCTATAAACATTTGGCTCCTGACGGAGCCGGCGCCAGGACGCGTTGACCCTTGCCGGCAGCGTTTCGGCCAGCGACAGGGAACCCAATCGCGCCTGATCGCGTCTAAGCGAAGGCCACAACCAAGTCTTGCCGGCGACTCGTCTCCCTGATAAAGCTCGTAATAGTTTGGAGGCAATCATGACTTTCTCGAAACGATTCGTTTCACTGCTACTGATCTATTGCTTTGTCGTGGCCATTGCCCCGCATTCGCGGGCGGCGGTCCCGGAGGGCAATCCACTCACCAATACGTCCCAGAGCGCCGCCGGGGATTCATCCGTGATCACCAGGGTGTCCGACTTTCTGTCATCAATGTTTTCTGCTCGCGCAAATTCTGCTGCCGGCGATGAAGCGACAGACGGGAAAGAAGGCTTGCGCTTTCGTCTGAGCGAAGCGCCCGGCCAGCCCGAAGCGCGGCCGATAAGCAAAGTTGCCAACGCCATGCCACTTTCAGACGCCGAGACCCAGGCGATCCTGCAACGCCTGCCGCCAATCAAGACCGATGCGAGCGACGAAGCGGATTTCGCGCTGCGAGAGAAATCGCTGCCGCCTCCACGCACCGGTGACGTAATCAAGCAGACGTTTCCGGCGCCCAGCGAGATGACCAGGCCCGACCAAACGACGGCCGCGGCGCTCGAAGTCCTTCGCTATTCTCCCGAAGGCGAAGTGCCGATCGCGCCTAACCTCAGCGTCACATTTTCACAACCGATGATCGCCGTCAGTTCACAGGAAGAAGCGGCTGAGTACGTTCCCGTTAAGTTGTCGCCACAACCACCGGGCAAATGGCACTGGATCGGCACGAAGACACTTCTCTTCGAACCAGACGTTCGATTTCCCATGGCCACGCAGTATTCCGTTACCGTACCGGCCGGCACAAAGTCGGCCAACGGCGGATCGATCGCAGTTCCGAAAACATGGACCTTCACGACGCCACCGCCGACGGTGAAGACTTTCTATCCAACTAAAGCCAGCGTGCAGCGACGTGACGCGTTGATGTTTGCTGAGTTCGACCAGCGCATCGATCCGGCAGCGGTTTTGCGAAATGTAAGAGTTGAAGCGGGAAACGCCCGGGTCCCGGTGCGATTGGCGACTGCGGAAGAGATTGCGAAGGACGACGAGGTGCGACCGCTCGCGCAACGCGCTGAGAAAGATCGTTGGCTCGGGTTCCGTGCGGTCGATGCAAACGGCAAAACAGAAAAGGCGTTGCCAGCCGGTTCCAGCATCGATGTTTCGATCCTTGCTGGTACGCCGTCAGCGGAAGGCTCGCTCGTGACGAAGCAAGCGCAGAATTTTCCCTTCATGACTTTCGGTCCGCTGCGTCTGGTTAAAAGCCAATGCAATTACAATCCGAGGATCCCGTGCACGCCCAACGATAATTGGTTGATTGAATTCAGCAACCCACTCAACCTGGAAGCGTTCGACGCCGCGCAGATTCGCGTGGAGCCGGCGAGCGATCAATTGAAACCCAGTATCTACGGCAACACGATTTACCTGGCCGGCACCAAGAACCCAAATACGACTTACCACGTTACGATCGACAAATCGCTCCGCGATCGCTTTGACCAGACTCTCGGCAAGGATGAAACCGTTGAGTTCAAAGTTGGAGCGGCGCAGCCGTGGCTGAGCTTGTCCGGCCAGGGCTTTGTCGTGCTTGATCCAGCCGGGCCGCGCCAGCTTTCGCTTTACAGCCTGAATTACACGACCGTGAAAGTCGCTTTGTATGCAGTCGGGCCGGAAGACTGGATCAAATACAATAGTTATCGACTGTTGCGCTCTCGCTACTCGTCGCAGCCAATAGGAAGAAACGCAAATCCTCCCGGCCGCGCCGTCTTTTCAAAGCAGATCGATCTCAAATCGAATCCGAATGAGATGGTTGAGACAGTTATCGATCTCACCCCGGCCCTGAAAGACGGATTAGGCCAGGTGATCGTGGTGATTGAATCGATCGCGCCGGCGAGCGACACGTATCACACTCCGCTGCTGGCCTGGGTGCAATCGACGAAGATTGGCCTCGATGCCTTTGTCGATAACGACGATTTGGTCGGTTGGGCCACTTCATTGGCCGAGGGCGCGCCGCTCAGCGATGTCCAGATGCAAGTCCTGCCGTCAGGAATTGAAGGAACGACCGGCAGTGATGGCGTGGCGCATCTGGCCTTAAAGCCTGCGTCCGATTCTTCACCCAACGTGCTGGTCGCGCGCCGCGGCAATGACGTGGCGATTCTTCCTGAGAACGCGGACAGCTGGTGGGCCACGACCGGCGCCTGGTATCACAAACCGCAGACCGATGCACTGCGCTGGTATGTCTTCGATGACCGCAAGCTCTATCGCCCGGGCGAAGAAGTCCACCTCAAAGGTTGGATTCGCCGCGTCGGCGCCGGTAAGGGCGGCGACGTTGGGCCGTTGAACGGCGCACTGAAGCGCCTAAGTTACTCAGTCAAAGACCAGGTCGGCAGCGAAGTCGGTAAAGGCGAGTTGACCCTCAATATCTTCGATGGTTTTGACACTGCTTTCAAACTTCCCCCGACGATGAATCTTGGCAACGCAACCGTCGAATTCAAGACGCAGGGCGCCGAGGGCCAGTTCAATGAACGTGGATACCGCCATAGTTTTCAAGTGCAGGAATTTCGCCGGCCTGAGTTTGAAGTGACCGCGAAAACTGAAACCGAAGCGCCACTGTTTGTCGGCGGCCGCGCTGACGTCTCGGTGGCGGCTAATTATTTTGCCGGCGGCGGGCTGCAAAACACCGAGGTCAAGTGGCAAGTGACTTCAAAGCCGACGAACTTCACCCCGCCTAACCGTGACGATTACACGTTCGGCAAATGGGTTCCGTGGTGGATTGATGAGAGCGACAACGAAGACAGTAAGGCCCAGGAGTTGACCGGACGCACCGACGCGGCCGGCAAGCATCGCCTGCGGATTGATTTCGATTCGGTAAAGCCGGCGCGTCCCGCGACCGTGACGGCCCAAGCCAGCGTCACGGATGTTAACCGGCAGACATGGACTTCGACGGCGACGATGCTGGTGCATCCGGCGGATCTTTATGTCGGACTGAAAAGCGAAAAGACTTTTGTGCAGCCGGGCGAGCCTTTGGTCGTGCAATCAATCGTCACCGATCTCGATGGCAAGGCCATCGCCAATCGCGAAGTGAAGATGCGCGCGGTGCTGCTCGATTGGCAGCAAGTCAAAGGCGAATGGAAACAGGTCGAAGTCAATCCACAGGACTGTCTAATTCAATCAGGATCCGACCCCGTAAAATGCACGTTCGCGTCGAAACAGGGCGGCATGTATCGCGTGGCAGCAACGATTCGCGACGATCGCGGACGCGCGAATGAAAGCGAGCTGACACTGTGGGTCGCGGGCGGCAAGCGGCCGCCGAAACGCGGCGTCGAAGAAGAGAAGGTCGAGTTAATTCCGGATCATAAAGAATACAAGGCCGGCGACACGGCGCAGATTCTGGTGCAAGCGCCATTCTATCCGGCGGAAGCAGTGATGAGCCTGCGGCGATCCGGCATCGTGAAGACTGAACGCTTTCGCATGGATGGACCAACGTACACGCTGAAGGTGCCGATTGACGAAGCATGGACGCCGAATGTGCACGTGCAGGTTGATCTGGTGGGGGCGGAGGATCGTGATGCCGGGAGCGCGAACGTCCCGTCCGCTCCTTCGGCATCACCAAAATCTGTTCGCGCTGGCGCGCTCAATGCGGACGGGACGTCCGCGCTCCCAGCAAAGCGACCTGCGTATGCCAGTGGGGAGTTGAATCTTTCGATTCCGCCGCTCACGCGCAAGCTGAATGTCACGGCCACGCCGCGCGAAAAGACACTCGAACCCGGCGGCAACAGCGTCATCAACGTCGAAGCCAAAGACGCGAACGGCAAACCGGTGAGCGGCGGCGAGGTTGCCGTCGTTGTGGTTGATGAGTCAGTGCTGGCTTTGACGAATTACAAGCTGGACGATCCGGTTACTATGTTCTATGCGGACAGGAGCAGTGACACGAGCGACTATCATTCGCGAAAGAGTACCCTCCTCTCAGCGGGTGGCGTTGGGCTTGGTTTCGGTGCCGGGAGAGGCGGCGCACTTATGGAGAGGGTGAACGTGTCGGCCGAGTACAGCAATAACTTCTCAGCGAAACAAATTGCTGACCTGCCTGTAAGCGGACGACGTTTCCAAGACTTTGCGCTGCCGAGTCCGACGCCAAAGCCGGGCGCCAGCGAACCGAAAGAGATCCGTCTGCGCGAAAACTTCAACGCCCTCGCCGTCTTTTCTCCTTCCGTCCGCACGGATGCAAATGGTCGAGCGCAGGTGCAAGTGAAGCTGCCCGACAATCTCACTCGTTATCGCGTGATGGCTGTTGCGGTTGCAGGTGGAAAGCAGTTTGGAACGGGCGAGTCAGCGATTACCGCGCGCTTGCCTTTGATGGCGCGACCGTCCGCGCCTCGTTTTCTTAACTTTGGCGATCGCTTTGAACTGCCGATCGTTTTGCAGAATCAAACTGATCAGGCAATGACAGTTGATTTGGCGGTACGCGCGACGAATGCGCAACTTGGTGCTGGGAGCGCGGACGTCTCGTCCGCTTCTTCTGCACCACGAGGAAATATTCGCGCTGGCGCGCTCAATGCGGACGGGACGTCCGCGCTCCCAGCAGAAAGTCGCGCGCTTCCAGCGAACGCGTTGTCGCAGACTGGTCGCCGTGTGACCGTCCCGCCCAACGATCGCGTCGAGATTCGCGTTCCCGCCGCCGCAGTCAAAGCAGGCACGGCCCGTTTCCAGATCGGGGCGGTGTCCGGGCGTTGGTCTGACGCCGCGAATGTCGAGGTGCCGGTGTGGACTCCCGCAACGACCGAAGCGTTCGCCACCTATGGCGAGATCGACAACGGCTCAATCAATCAACCGGTCAAGGCGCCGGCGAATGTCTGGCCGCAATTCGGCGGGCTGGAAATTGAAACTTCTTCGACGCAATTGCAGGAGCTGACCGATGCGGTGATCTATCTCACCAGCTATCCGTACGAATGTTCTGAGCAGCTTTCGTCGCGCATCATTACGATCGCTGCGTTGCGCGACGTGCTGACGGCATTCAAAGCGAAAGACCTGCCATCAGCCGGTGAGATGGAAGCGGCGGTAACCCGCGATTTGAAACGCTTGCAGGGCATGCAGAATAGCGATGGCGGCTTTGGTTTCTGGCAGCGCGGTAACGAATCGTGGCCCTACCTGAGCATTCACGTGGCGCACGCGCTGGCGCGCGCGAAACAGAAAAAATTCGACGTGCCGCCGGAAATGTTCGAACAGTCGCGGAAGTATCTGCGTGAAATCGAGTCGCACATTCCTGCTTACTACGGCGTCGACGCGCGGCACGCGATCATTGCTTACGCGCTTTACGTGCGCGCGCAGATGGGCGACCGCGACGCAGCGCGGGCCCGCAAGCTGATTGCCGAGGCAGGTCTGGAAAAGCTTTCGCTCGAGTCGGTGGGTTGGCTGCTGTCGGTTTTGTCAGCCGACAGCGGTTCAGTCAGCGAAGTCGCGGCGATCCGTCACCTGCTCAACAATCGCGTCACGGAAACAGCCGGCACGGCGCACTTTGTCTGCTCATACAGCGACAGCGATTATCTGGTGCTGAATTCCGATCGGCGCGCCGACGGCGTCATCCTCGAAGCGCTGATCGGCGATCAGCCAAACAGCGATCTGATTCCGAAGATCGTGCGCGGCTTGCTCGGGCATCGGACGCGCGGGCGTTGGGAGAATACGCAGGAGAACGTCTTCATCCTGCTGGCGCTCGATCGTTACTTCAATGCTTTTGAAAAGATAACACCCAACTTCGTAGCTCGGGCGTGGTTGGGTGAACGCTTCGCGGGCGAGCAGCAGTTCAAAGGACGCTCGACGGATCGCCAGCAAGTCAACGTGCCGATGCGTTATCTGGCGGACCAGGGCGGCGCGCAAAATCTGATCATCAGCAAAGACGGCGCGGGCCGACTTTACTATCGCATCGGGATGAACTATGCGCCCATCGATCTGAATTTGCAGCCGGCCGATTACGGCTTCACGGTCGCACGCAGCTACGAAGCGGTGGACGATCCGAAAGACGTATCGCGCGCTGCCGACGGCACGTGGCACATCAAAGCCGGGGCGCGAGTGCGCGTGCGCCTGACGATGGTGGCGACGGCGCGGCGCTATCACGTGGCTCTGGTCGATCCTCTGCCGGCCGGGTTCGAAGCGCTGAATCCCAGCTTAGCGACGACGGGCAGCATTCCGCGGGACGACAAGCAAACTGGCGTCGGGGAATTCGGTAGTCGCTCATATGGTTATGAATGGTACCGTTGGCGGCCTGAATGGTTCGAGCATCAGAACCTGCGCGACGAGCGCGCCGAAGCTTTCACTTCGCTGCTGTGGGAAGGCGTGTACAAATATTCCTACGTGGCCCGCGCGACCACGCCGGGCGAGTTTGTGGTGCCCCCGCCGAAGGCCGAAGAGATGTACCATCCGGAAACTTTTGGCAGAGGGAAGACGGATCGCGTGAAGATTGAATAATCGGTGTTTATCCACAGATTACACAGATGGCGCAGATTAAGAAGAGCAGGTGAGCATTAGGGTTTTCAACGTGACCTGGGTCTCTGTCCTTGCCTCTAATTATTCTTTTGCCGGTCTGTGTAATCTGCGTAATCTGTGGAGAGTCTAAATCGCTTCTAACTCTTTGCGGGTGAACTCGTCTTCGACGTTGCCGGTGTTCAGCGTCGCAGCAGGTTCAAACAGAAGTACTTCGCATTCGTCCTCAGCGAACGGCCGGTGCTCGACGCCGCGCGGCACGATCACGAGTTCGCCTGCTTCGATCCATTCTTCACGATCGCGGCCGTCTTCGCGATAGTCCATGCGAAAGCGACCCTTGACGACCAGGAACAACTCATCTTCGTTCTCGTGATGATGCCAGGTGAATGGGCCCTGGAATTTCACGAGCTTCAAGAGCTGGCCATTGAGTTCACCGGTAATGCGCGGATTCCAGTGATCGTTAATAAGGGAAAGCTTTTGCGCGAGATTGATCTTGTTCATGGTTGCTGTTCATTTGGAGTGCGGTGGCAAGCGGAGCGCGACACCGCCTTGGATCTAAATGGAACTTCGCGCTTGCACGGACGGGAATCCAAAGCGCCGTCGCCGCTTCGCTCTGCCGGCGCACTCCAAAATATCTAATTCGCCACGCCCATTTGCCACAACATGAACGCATAGTCGAACGCCGCCTCGTGAATCGCGTCGTAACGTCCCGACGCGCCGCCGTGACCCGCGCCCATGTTCACTTTCAGAATCAGCGGATTGTGATCGGTCTTGAACTCGCGAATCTTGGCTACGAACTTCGCGCCTTCCCAATACGGAACCTGGCTGTCGTTGAGCGAAACTTTCACCAGCATCGCCGGATAGTTCGCTTTGTGGACATTGTCATAGGGCGAATACTTCTTCATGTAATCGTAAGCCGCCTTTTCGTTCGGATTGCCCCACTCGATGTATTCGCTGGTCGTCAAAGGCAGCGACGCATCGAGCATCGTGTTGAGCACATCGACAAACGGCACCTGGGCCACGACCGCTTTGAACAGGTCGGGGCGCATGTTGGTAACGGCGCCCATTAGCAAGCCACCGGCGCTGCCGCCCTGGATCACGAGCCGGTCGCTCGATGTGTATTTCTGTTTGACCAGGTGCTCGGCGCAGGCGATGAAATCCGTAAACGTGTTCATCTTTTTCATCATGCGGCCCGCTTCGCGCCACGGCTCGCCCAACTCACCGCCACCGCGAATGTGCGCGATGACGTAAATGACGCCGCGGTCAAGCAAAGCCAGACGGCCGGCCGAGAAAGTCGGTGAGATCGGAATGCCGTACGAACCATAAGCATAGAGCAGCATCGGCGCCGATCCGTCCAGCTTCACGCCGCGCTTGTAGACGACGGACATCGGAATCTTCGTGCCGTCAGCAGCGGTCGCAAACACACGCTCTGATTTGTAATTCGCTTTATCAAAGCCGCCGGGGACCTCCGTCTGTTTGAGTAACGTCGCCTGGCGGGTGTTCATGTCGTAATCGAAAACGGAACTCGGCGTCACCAGCGACTGGTAGTTATAGCGCAGCACGGTGGCATCGAATTCACGATTCGTGCTCAGTCCGGCGGCATAGACAGGTTCCGGAAATTCGACGCGATGACGTTGGTTCGTTTTGAAGTTGACGATCTCGATTTGCTGCAAGCCGTTTTCCCACTCCGAAAGCACCGCGTGGTCGCTGAACATATCGACGGCATCGACCTTGACGGCGGGCCGGTGCGCGACAAACTCTTTCCAGTTCTTCTCGGCAGGATCGGAAACCGGAGCGGTGACGACGCGAAAATTCTTTGCGCCTTTGTTTGTGCGAAGGTAAAAGAGATTGCCGCGATGTTCGACGTCGTATTCGTGATCCGCCTGACGCGCGATAATCGTCTTCCACGCGGCGTTGGGATTGTCAGCCGGGAGATAACGAAACTCAGTTGAAGTCTTGCTGAACGCGCCGAGCAGGATCACTGCCTTGTCCCGCGTTCGCTCAACGCCGATATCAAACAGCTCGTCCTTCTCTTCGTAAACCAGGTCGTACTTGTCCGTGCCCAGAACGTGGCGGAAGCATTTGTCGTTGCGCTTGGTAACCGCGTCTTCGGTTACGTAAAAAAGAGTCTTGTTGCCGGTGGCCCACGCCATGTCGTCGACGCGTTCGATCTTTTCGGGTAACAGTTCGCCGGTGCTCAGGTTCTTGAACTGCAGAGTGTACTGTCGATAACCCGTATTGTCGGTTGAATACGCCAGGAGCGTGCCGTCATCGCTGGGAGCAAAGCTGCCGACGGCCATGAACTTCTGTCCTTTGGCCATTTCATTTAAGTCGAGCAGGATTTCCTCGGGCGCTTTTGCGTTAGTAGCCTTTGTGCGGCAATAGATCGGATATTGTTTTCCTTCCTCGGTGCGCGTGTAATAAAAGTATTGGCCCCAGCGATACGGTACGTTCGCATCCGTCTGCTTGATATGACTGAGAATTTCGGTGTAGAGCTTCTCCTGTAGCGGCTCAGTCGGCTTCATCACGGCCGCGGCGTACGCGTTCTCGGCTTCCAGATGTGCAATGACTGCCGGGCTCGTCTTCTCGCGCAGCCAAAAATAGTTATCAACCAGCCGGTCGCCGTTAATCTCAGTAATCTTCGGGTGTTTTTCCGTGGGCGGGGGTTGCATCATAGATGAGTTTCCATCCTGGGCCATGACTTTGGTGAATGTAATGGTCGAGATTGAGAGAATCAAGAACAGAAGAGCGACGCGATGTTTCATGTGATGCCTCCGCGTGAAAAAAGGGTTTTGTTTAGAGGCGGGCTACTGCCCGCCCGTCCTGCGCTGCCAGAATCATGGCGGGCGGTAGCCCGCCTCTAAACTATTTTCAATAAACTGTTTGACTAGCGACGAACGCACCGCTCGTCAGTCGTGGACCGTTCAACCACGAAGCGGATCGCCCCATCCTGACTGGACATACTTTCCATCTTTGACGATACAGGGAACGGTCGGGTCACCACCGGAAAACTTGAGCATTTCTGCGCGCAACTCGCGATGGGTCTGGGCGTCATGGTCAATGAACGTGACGCCTTTCGAGTTGTAATAGTCCCGCGCTTGCTGGCAATAGGGACAGCCAGGCTTGGTGTAAACAACCAATGCCAATTCGATCACCTCCGTCGGTGAAAGTAGTTTAGCAGTTAGGGGAGGGAGATGAGAAGCGGGCGCCGCTGTCGTTTAGAGGCGGGCTACCGCGCCTCATTCTTTGGAGTGCGGCGACCTGTCGCCGCTTTGGTCGTTCGTCACGACGCAACGAACAAAGGACTGCGACAAGTCACATCTTCCAAAGCGCCGACAAGTCGGCGCACTCCAAACAGAACCAAAGCGCTGACAAGTCACCGCACAATAAAAAAGGGACGAGTGTGCCTCAACACTCGTCCCCGGCAGCGTGACCAAGCAGGTTAGCCGGATTCAGCCCCTCCGGGTTGAAACTTTAGTCACGCTGATCTCTTGGAGTGCGGCGACGTGAGCACCCGCTGGTCGCCGCTTTTCTGAGCCCTCGCTTACGCGCGGGCTACTGCCCCGGTTCTTTCTTGTCCTGGCGCAGGTCGCGGACGTCCGCTCGCCGGTCGCGCACGTCTTTTCTCGCGTCGCGTCGATCACCGCGAATGTCTCGGGTGTCGCCGGCGATGTCGCGGCGATCTGAGCGCAGTTCCTGCTTCGAGGCGCCGTCCTTCTTGTCGTCGCGATAATCGCGGGCATCTGCCCGTCGATCTCGTCCATCGCGACGAATGTCGCGCCGGTCATTACGAATGTCACGTGTGTCGGTCCTGATATCTCGACGATCCGCGCGCAAGTCGTGGCCCTTCGGTCCCGCGGTCGCAATCACAGAGCACGTAGCGATCGTCATGAACAACAGCAAACTACGAAACAAAATCGTTTTCATCTTTCCATTCCTCCTGAATTTTTGAATTCGGTCCCTGCTTGCCCAAGTTCTGCAAGCTTTAGGTCCGCCTCTCGAAGAGGCAGGAGGAGAGACAACACTGATTCGACGATGCGCGCCGCAATCCGCGTTATCTTTCGCGGCGAACCCCCTTACCAACGCGTTTAGACGCGGGGCGGACGCTGGTGGACGAAGTTTTTGAAAGTTATTGTCACAATCCGTTGGGCGGAACCGGGTGCATAGTCTGGCGCAGGCGGAGGTTCTCAGCTAAGATGCGGGCCAAATTGTTTAGAGGCTGGCTAACACCCGCCAATCCGAGACCTTGACCAAAAGGCGGACAATAGCCCGCCGCAAGCCGAGACCGATGTCGAAGAGCAAAACAGAGAAAATGCGAGATCTCAATCGCCGGCAGTTTCTCCAGCGCAGTGCTCTGGCCGCGGCAGGTGTCGCGATTGTACCGAGGCGCTTGCCAGGCAACGCTTTCTTTTATGTTCAGGGTTCGGCCTCGCCGAAGCGCGTCGTGATTTGCGGCGCCGGTCTAGCCGGCATGGTAGCCGGATACGAACTGTCCCAACTGGGACACAACGTGACCATCCTCGAGGCCCGGATGCGGCCCGGTGGACGAGCGCACACTTTGCGCGAGCCTTTCTCTGACGGGCTCTATGCGGAAGCGGGCGCCGCCCGCATTCCCGACAATCACGATCTAACTTTGAAGTACATCAAGCTGTTCGATGTGCCGCTGGAACCGATGTATCCGACGCGATCGCAAGCGGTGCGACTAGATGGCGGGCAGCGGCGGTTGGTGGGTCCGGAAGGTTTCACCGAGGCTCTGGGCCAGAACTTTGGTAGTGAGTTGGGCGGCAATCCGACTCGTTGGTCAAAAATCAAAGGGGGCACGGATCTGTTTCCGAAAGCTTTTGCGGAACGGCTGGCCGATAAGATTCATTACAGCGCCCCTGTCGTCCGAATTGAGCAGGACGCCAACAGCGCCCGCGCGGTTTTTCTTCATGGCGGCAGTCCGCAAACCATCAGCGCCGATCACGTTCTCTGTGCCCTGCCGTTTTCAACGCTGCGCCGCGTTGAGCTGCCCACGAATTTTTCAGCCCGCAAACGAGACATCATTCAGAAGCTGCAGTACGACTCAGTTTCCCGAGTCTATCTGCAAGCGAAAACCAGATTCTGGGAAGAGAAGGGTTTGAGCGGCTTTGCTTTCACCAACGAAGCGGTTGAAATCTGGCAACCGACATGGAGCCAGCCGGGGCCGCGCGGCATCCTGATGACTTATGCGCGGCCGGGTGAGGCTGAACGCATCGCGAGTTTGAAAGAGAGCGAGCGGATTAGCTCGACTCTAACCCAGCTTGATGGAATCTTTCCCGGTCTGCGCGAGAATTTCGAAGGCGGCACCTCGAAAGTCTGGATGGAAGACGAGTGGTCGCGGGGCGCGTGGTCCTTCGTCGGCCCCAGAGACTTTGTGACAGCGAGCCAGGCCGAAGGCCGAATCCACTTTGCGGGTGAGCACCTTTCTCCTTTCTTTTCCTGGATGCAGGGGGCGTTACAGTCGGGGCTGCACGCGGTAAAGGAAATTAATGAGGCGGCATAGAGCACCGCACGGTTTCGCGTTCGCAGCAAAGACCTGGCGGGGAGTAGCCCGCCGCTGGACAGTCGAGTGATGCTTACTGCCGGCACAAAACTCGGCCGCTATGAGATCCGCTCGCAACTCGGCGCGGGCGGCATGGGCGAGGTCTATCTCGCGGAGGACACCAAGCTCGGGCGCAAGGTTGCGCTCAAGACCTTGCCGGCGGAATTCACCAACGACAAAGAAAGACTGCGCCGCTTTCAGATGGAAGCTCGCGCCGCCTCAGCCCTGAATCATCCAAACCTCCTCACCATTCACGAAATTGGCGCTGAGAGTGGCGCGCATTTTATCGCGGCCGAGTATGTCGACGGCGAAACGTTGCGGACGCGATTGAAGCCAGGGCGCATGAAGATCGATGACGCTCTGGACGTGGCGCAGCAGACGGCATTTGCACTCACGGCAGCGCACGGCGCGGGAATCCTGCATCGCGATATCAAGCCGGAAAACATCATGGTGCGTCACGACGGCATCGTGAAGGTGCTCGATTTCGGTTTGGCCAAACTGCTGGAAGATCGGGCTCGCGAAATGATCGACCACGAAGCCGACACCCGCGCTCTGGTGCTGACTGATCCCGGCAGAGTGCTCGGCACTCCGGCATACATGTCGCCTGAGCAGGCCCGCGGGCAGGATCTGGATGCGCGCACCGACATTTGGAGTTTGGGCGTCGTGCTGTACGAGATGGTCGCCGGACGCGCGCCCTTTCGGGGCGAGACCAGGAGTCACACCGTAGTTTCAATTCTGGAAACTGAGCCCGCGCCACTCGCGACCCTCGCGCCGGACGCGCCGGCTGAGTTGCAACGCATCGTTCGCAAAGCTTTGACCAAGGATCGCGACAGTCGCTATCAAACCGCCCGTGACTTGATGAATGATCTAAAGAGCCTGCGCCGCGATCTCGATATTCAATCAGAGATGCGACGTTCCAGCGCGCCCGAGATCAGCGACCCTGACTCCGCTGTAAACCAGAAGTTCCCGGCAAAGGATTCGGACGGCGCGGCCTCAGAACAGGCGACCAGTCTGGCCGAACCGGGCCCGACGCGCAGCGACGGCCAGCCCCCCGAAGGGTCCATTCGTTACCGGATAGGAGCGCTGCTTGCGATGTTGATTCTGGCTGGGGGCGCCCTGGGTGCCTGGTATTACTTTCAGCGACAAACCGCGCGAGTGACTGCCGATTCAATTAATTCAATCGCCGTAATGCCGTTCGTAAATGCGAGCAACGATCCCAATACCGAATACTTTTCCGACGGCATAACCGAAACCATCATCAACAGTCTCTCTCAACTGCCGCATAAAAAGATTCTCGCCCGCACCACAGTATTTCGCTACAAAGGACGAGATGCAGATCCGCAGAAGGTCGGTAACGAACTCGGGGTTGACGCCTTGTTGACCGGAAGAGTCACTCAGCAGGGTGACACCCTGACGATTCAAGCCGATCTCGTGCGCGTCTCCGACGGATCAGAGTTGTGGGGTGGCCGGTATAACAAGAAACTGGCCGACATCTTTGCGGTGCAAAACGAGATCGCCAACGAGATCTCAGAGACGCTGCGCTTGAAGTTGAACAGCGATGAGCAGAAACGCGTGACCAATCACTCCACGGACAACGTTGAAGCTTACCAGCTCTACCTGAAAGGCAAATTCGAGGCTAATAAGTTCACGCCTGAAGGATTGGGAAAAGGCATCGAATACTTCAATCAGGCAATTGCCATCGATCCTACTTACGCATTGGCCTACGCGGGACTATCCGACCTGTATATCGCCCAGGCACACGTATTTGTCCCGCCAAAGGAAGGCTATGCCAAAGCGAAGTGGGCCTCAGAAAAAGCAGCGCAATTGGATGACACCCTGGCCGAGGCGCATGAAGCTTTAGGATCGGTCAAGCTCTACTCGGATTGGGATTTTCCGGCTGCCGAAAGAGAATTCAAGCGGGCTATTGAACTCAACCCAAACTATTCCGAGGCCCACTCAAACCTAAGCTGCAAGTTCAAAGCGCTGAGACGGTATCCGGAAGAAATTGCGGAAGCCCGCCGCGGGCAGGAGCTTGATCCGCTTTCGGCGTTTGCCAACATGGAGTTGGGTGAAGCGTTCTACCAGGCGCGCCGGTACGACGAAGCGATAGTGCAAATCAAAAAGACTCTTGAATTAGACCCGCATTTTTTCGTTACCTATCACGTCGGCGCACGGACCTATGAGCAGAAGAAAATGTATCCGGAAGCGATTGCAAATTGCCAGGAGTGGTTGAAGATGTTTCACGATGACCCTAATGCTCTGGCATCGCTCGGGCACGTGTATGCGACGATGGGTAAGCGCCGCGAGGCGGAAGACATAATCGGCAAATTGCTGGAGATCTCCAAACAGCGTTATTTCTCGCCCTACTGGATTGCTGTGGTCTATGCAGGTCTCGGTGACAACGATCAAGCGTTTCAATATTTCGAGAAGGCTTTCGAGGATCGCTACTTCCTGATGATCTGGATCAATAGCGATCCGCGTTTTGACAACATCCGATCGGACCCGCGCTTCGCGGACCTGGTGCGGCGGGTAGGTCTGCTGCAGTGAAATTCTCTCAAAGATGGTGAGGGCGGAATCGGTTTGCCCGGGGCTGGGAAGGAATGAATCACAATGGCAATGATTGCCGCTAATGAACTAAAACGAAAACTGCTGATCGCGGTTGAGGGACAGCCCTACGTGGTCCTGGAAGTTTTCTTTGCCTCGCCGACGGCACGCGGCGCGGCGACGATGGTGCGCACGAAATTGCGGCACCTGCTAAACGACGCGGTCATGGAGAAGAGTTTTCGAGCGAACGAGAAGTTTGACGAGCCGGACGTCGAGCTGGTACCCGCCTCGTACCTTTACAGCGACGCTCACGGTTTTCATTTCATGGACGAGAAGAGTTACGAGCAGTTTACTTTCTCTGCCGAAGCGGTGGACAGTGATCGTGGCTATCTCAAGGAAGGCGTCACGCTCCAGGTGCTGAAATACAATGGCACGCCCGTTTCGTTGCAACTCCCGCAATATGTCGAACTTGCCGTCACGTCCACGGAACTAGGGCTGCGGGGAGATACCGCGGCCGGAGGAGCAAGCAAGCAGGCGACATTGGAAACCGGACTCGTCGCGCGCGTTCCTCTCTTTATCAAAGAAGGCGAAGTCGTGCGCGTTAACACACAGACGGGCGAAGTTGCGGGCCGGGCGTAGTTGATGCTCGCCGTGCGGAGAAGAAAATACCACCCGCGCGAGCTGGATGATTCACGCTGAAGGCGTGAGATGGAATAGCCAGGGGCACCGCCCCTGGGACCGGCCAAAAATATGGTGATGAGCCCTGGGCCGTTGGCCCAGGCTGTGGTCCCCAGCCGAGCATCTCGGCTGGGGTGCTAGACTGTCGCATTCCGCGCCTTTGGCGCTGCCACGCTCTCCTACTTCTTTTCGGGAAACAGCGTCACCTTCACGAAGGTGTTCGTGTTTAGATACGTTTTCGCCGCCTGCTGAATCATCGCCGCGTCGATCTTCTGGTAATACTCCGGGATCTTCCAGAGTCCGGCGGGATCCTCGCCAATCTGATACTTCTGCGTAATCTGGCCCAGCAGGTAGTTGTTCAGCTTGCTATTGGTCTCGAATTCCCGCAGGAGCGCTTCCTTCTCGTCGGTCACCTGCTTCTCGGTCGGCCCGTTTGTCTTAAACTTCTCGATCTCCTCAAAGACTCGCTTGATCAGATCATCCGTGCGTTGCGGTGCGCATCCGAACTGGATCGTGATGGAGTACACCGGATTTGGGATCTTCTGGTAACCCTGGCTGGCGGTGATGCTGTAGGTCCCGCCCAACTCCTCGCGAATGATCTCCAGCAGCCTCGTCTGCAGTACCTCGGACATGGCCCGGATGGCGACGCGATGCGTTTGGTCCCACTCGAATGGCCCACTGAATACGATCGCAGCCTCGCTCTTGGGCTCGATGCCCTTCTCGACTTTCTTCTCGACGATGCCCGCCGGCGTCCGCACACCGACGTCCTTCCAGGCCTCTTTCCGGTGGATGGACGGCAGTGCACCCAGATACCGCTCGACCAGCGGTTTCATCGTCGCCAGATCAAAACTTCCCACGAAGACGAACGTGAAGTCGCTGGCGTCAGCGAACCGGTCCTTGTAGAACGCCAGAGATTTGTCCAGATTCCATTCTTCGACGCTGGCCGGCGTCGGCAGACGTCTCCTGATGTGATTCTGGTACCTGGTCGCCGTGAGCGCTTCGAAAAATGCATACTCGGGCTGTGCTGCCTGGTTCGCCAGCAGGGTCTTCGTCTGTGTCGCCTGCACGCCGAAAGCGGTCGCATCAGCTCTCGGCTGCGTGAACCGGAGATAGATGAGCTGAAACATAGTCTCCATATCTTTGCGAGAGCTGCTGCCGCTCAGTCCCTCTTCGAGCTCGCCGATAAACGGACTCGCCGAGGCAACTTTTCCGGTCAGGTACTTGCGCAGATCGATGGCGTTGAACTTACCCACACCGCCGGCCGTGATGACTTGCGTGGCGGTGCTGGCCGGGATGTAGTCTTTGTCCGTGGCGAGCGACGTACCGCCGGGACTGGTGGCCCGAAACAGAATTTCATCCGCTTTGAACGTCGTAGGCTTGAGTACGACCTTCACGCCGTTGGACAGTTCCCACTCGGTGATACCGGCGGCCTCTTTGGTTGTTGTTTTGGCGATTGCGCCGGGCGCAGGGATTGATTCGAGCAGCGTCGCAGAGCCGACTGTATCCACGTACGGCTTCAGATCCTTCGCCGCCTCGGCCTTGATCACGGCCGCCAGCTTCGTCTCATCCGGGATCACCAGCCCACTTTTGTCCGGAGCGTTCACGATCACCAAACGGTTCTGCCCGGAATACCATTCCTTCGCAAGTTTGTTGATCTCGTCGAGCGTTATCTCCGGCAGGAAGCGCTGGTGCAGCGCGTATTCGTCGTCGGCGCTTGGCAGAGTCTCGTTTATGAGAAAGTTTCGGATGTACTCACCGGCCAGGTTGGCGGACAGCGTGTTGTCCTTTTCGACGGCCAGGCGCTGGTAGTTCAACAGCACACTCTGTTTTTGCCGGGCCAGTTCCGTGGCGGTGAATCCGAAACGCGACACGCGTTCGGCCTCGCCAAGCAAAGCATCCAACCCTCGCTCGATGCCGTCCTCCTTGACTAACGCGACGAGCGTAGCACTCTCCTTCGTGCGCGCCAGGAAACTCCCGCGCCCGCCGCCGGCAAAGATGAAAGGCGCATCGGCCTTTTGCGCGAGCTCTGAAAACCTGCCGGAGAGCATGCCGGAGAAAAGACGGTCAACGGTCCGTTGCCGATAGTCACTCATCGATCCCTGCTCGCGAGCCGGCAGGATGTTATCCACCTCGACGGTCGTGTTAGAGGCTTCTTTGTCCGTCGCAATTGCGTAGACCGTGCCGGGATGGTCCGGGATGTCGTAGGTGGGTCGCGGCCGCGGTTTGGTCGCCGCCGGAATCGAGGCAAAGTGGGCCGTGACCATTTTCTCAATCGCGGCCTTATCGAAATCGCCGACAGCGATGACGGCCATAAGATCGGGGCGGTACCAATCTGAATAGAACTTCTTCAGACGTTCGGCTTTACCGTTCTGGATGATCTCCGGCTTACCAATCGGCAGTCGGTCGGCATAGCGCGAGCCTTTGAACATGATCGGAAATTCTTTGTCCCGCATCCGCGAGCCGGCGCCCCGCCCCAGCCGCCATTCCTCCATGACGACCCCGCGCTCCTGATCGATCTCCTTCGGATCGAAGGAAACGTTGCGCGCCCAGTCTTCCAGGATTAGGAGAGCGCGATCAAGTGTCTCAGGCTTGTCGGTCGGGACTGTCAGAATGTAGACCGTCTCGTCAAAGCTCGTATAGGCGTTCAAGTCCGCTCCGAAGCGCATGCCCAGTGACTCGATGAATTCGATGAGATCATGCTTGGGAAAATGTTGCGTGCCATTGAAGGCCATGTGCTCGACCAAATGGGCCATGCCCTGTTGGTCGTCATCTTCCAGAATTGATCCGGCTTTGACGACGAGCCGGAGTTCGGCGCGCTTCTCAGGCTTCTTGTTGGCCCGGATGTAGTAGCGCATCCCATTCGCAAGTTTGCCCATCGTAATTTGCGGATCCACGGGCATCTGCTGTGTGAGCGCCGCAGACTGGGCCGGGATCGTTGCGGCCTGCTGCGGCGCGCCGACCTGGCATAGCACAGCCACGATGGCTGCGATCAAGAGCATCAAACGGGTGCGGGTGTGAGTTATCATCGTGTCCTCCAGGAAACTTGAGACTGCTGCTTACGGTATCTGCCGGGGTGCGCAGATTATGGCGTTTGGCGTTTCGATTAGCAAACGAAAGGTCGCACACTTTCAGACCATAAGGATCACGCGTGGCCGGGATGAAAGTTTCAGGGTTTTGGCCTGATTAGCCGCGTTTACGTGGCTTTCCCCGCAGGGTTACTGGATCAGCCGTTTTACGGCCGGGTTGCGTTGCGCGACAAACAGCCGGAGCCCGCTGCGGCGGGCTTCTCCGAGGCTTAAGCCCATCTGGTAAGCTGAAACGCGCTATTTGAAATCAGGCACGCTTACTTCGCGCTGAAGGCGTGAAATGTAATAGCCGGGGCCGACGCCCCTGGATCAATTTCCAATTTGATTCCATAGCCCTGAAGGGGCGAAATGAATCTTCGAACGCGCGTTAACTGTCACGAGTACATTCCGCGCTTTCAGCGCTCCTGATTCTCTAACAACTTCTAACCTGGGGCCGTTGGCCCAGGCTATTGCATTTCGCACCCTTGACGCTTTGCACTCCCGCTTACTTGATTTCCCTTCAGCGCCCTAGTAGAAGAGACGCGGAAAGGACTCAGGAATCGCTTCAACCACATGAGCGTCGCTCGTCAACTTAGGTTCCGGATTCTGCTGCTCGCTCTCTTTGCCTTCGGTGTAGCACTAGACGGTGCGCCCGCTCACTCCCAGAAAGGGCAACCAGCTGTTTACTATCCCGCGCCCGGGGACGGTTGGCAGCGGCGACGGCCGGAAGATGTTGGGATGGACAGCGCGTTGCTCGAGCAGGCCGTGGCGTATGCGAAGACCCAGGCCAGCACGATCCCACCGGACTTTTCCACGCAGGTCGAAACGTTTGGCCGCGTGCTTGGGCCTTTGCCGAAGATGCGCGGCGACACCAATGGGATCATCATTCGTCATGGCTACATTGTCGCTGAATGGGGCGATCCAGCGCGGATCGATCCGACGTATAGCGCGGCGAAGAGTTTTCTCTCCACGCTGTGCGGACTGGCCATCGATCGCGGCATGATCAAGAGCGTGCACGATCCAATGAAGCAATATGCGACCGATGGCGGCTACGACTCTCCGCACAACGCGAAGATCACCTGGGAAAATCATCTGCAACAGACCAGCGAGTGGCAAGGCTCGATGTGGGGCAAGAACAGCGACTTCCTCGGCGTCGAAGAATTCGGCCGAGGGCAGCGTCGGCCACGCGCGATTCAGGAACCCGGAGCGTACTGGGAATATAACGATGTGCGCATCAATCGCATGTCGCTTACTCTGTTGGAAGTTTGGAAAAAGCCGCTACCGGAAGTGCTGAAAGATGAGATCATGGATCGCATCGGCGCTTCCAATACGTGGCAGTATCATGGCTACGCTGATTCCTACGCGGACATCAACGGCCAGCGGATGGTCTCGGTGAGCGGCGGCACCCGCTGGGGCGGTGGCCTGTGGATTAATACTCGTGATGAGGCGCGCTTTGGTTATCTGATCCTGCGGCGAGGCAAATGGAAAGACCGGCAGGTCATTTCCGAGACCTGGATCAAAATGGCGACGACGCCGGCCGCGATTGGTCCCGACTACGGCTATCTCTGGTGGCTTAACACGAAAAAGAAACAATATCCGAGCGCGCCCGCGACGAGTTTTGCCGCGCTTGGCTATGGCTCAAACACGATCTGGATCGACCCTGAGCACGATCTCGTAGTCGTGTGGCGCTGGCACCAGGACAAGAGCGCCGATGAACTGTTCAAGAGAATTCTGGCCGCGGTTAAGACAGATTAGGGAATTCAACCTACTGGGGCGTAACAGACTAGTCGACCAGCATGAGCCGCGTTCACGCGGCTTTCCCGCAGGGTTTCTAGCCCAGCCGTTTTACGGCTGGGTTGACTACCGCACAAGATTTCAGAGCCCGCTTTAGCGGGCTTCTCACCGCGGCTTTAGCCTGGCTAAAGCTCAACTGGGGTAAGCGCGCTGAAGCGCGCTATCCTGAAACCAGACGCGCCGACCCAGCGCTAAAAGCGCTGGGCTTTCCGGTAATAGTCAGCGATCACGACGGGCGGTACATCCCCGGATTGAAGCGGGAGGATTTCAAGCTCTACGACAACAATACACAGCAGACGCTCTCATTCTTTGACGCGGCCGAAGAGCCGCTCAACGTCGCGCTGCTGCTCGATACCAGCCGCAGCACGGAAGGAGTGCTTGACGATATCAAGAAGGCGGCGAAAAATTTTCTCAAGGAACTGCGGCCGCAGGATCGCGCGATGATCGTGTCCTTTGACTATGACATCCACAAACTCTCGGCGTTCACGAGCGATCGGAAAGTGTTGGAGCAGGCGATCAAGCAGGCCGAAGTGGGCGAGTTCTTTGGCACAATGCTCAACGACGCGGTGATGGAAAGCATTGAGCGCGATTTGAAACCCATCAACGGTCGCAAAGCCATCATCCTCTTGACCGACGGCGAGGACGCGGGCAGTCGTACCGCTGAAAGCGAGCTACTCTCTTACGCGGCGGAATCGGACGCGATGATCTATTCGATTTATTATGCGTCATCCATGACGCGGCCCTTTGGACGGGGCGGGGGACGCGGCGGAGGACGTGGCGGACGCGGGCGCGGCGGTGTCTTTGGAGGTCGCGGCCCGATGGGTGGTGGTGTGGCGGTCGCTTCCCGCCACAGGGCGGACCGGGCCAGAGACCAGGGCAGCAAAGACGGGAAGGGCGGGCTGAGTCAGCGAAAGAATTTCTGGCCAAACTCTCCGAGGTTTCCGCCGGGCGTTTTTATCAAAGTAAGAAGACGGACTTGAAGAAGACGTTTGTCCTGATTGCCGAGGAACTGCGCAACCAATACCGGCTGGGCTTTGTTCCCGACAACTGGCGCGCGACGGAAGCCTGCATGCTCTGAAAGTGAAAGTAGACAAACCCGAAGTGGCCGTCCGCGCCCGCACTCAATACCGGGCGCAATCGCAGTAAGCAATCACTTCACATTGGTTGAGATCAGTGTGGCCTCAATCAAGGGCAGGTCCTCACGCTGAAGGCGTGAAATGTAATAGCCAGGGGCAACGCCCCTGGATCGGATTCGTTGGAATCCCTGAGCCCTGGAAGGGCGACATAGCTCGTCGACGCAACCTCTCACGATCGCATTTCGCGCCTTCAGCGCTCACACATTCTTAACAAACGTCAAACCCGGGGCGCTGCCCCGGGCTATTGCATTTCGCGCCGTTGGCGCTTAGGAGCGCAAAAGCGAACGCCTCGGGGTCAGGCCTGTCACGCATCGCCTACCCTAACGATCTGCTTGCCGAGATTCTCGCCACTGAACAACCCGATGAAAGCTCGCGGCGTGTTTTCGAATCCTTCCACCACGGTTTCCGCATATTTCAGTTTTCCTTCTGAGAGCCACTGGGCCAAATGCTTGACGCCCTCGGAAAACTCCGCGGCGTAGTCAGTAATAATGAATCCTTTCATCCACGCGCTGTTGATCAGCAGGTAAGGTTGTGGGCGCAGGCCAAGGTCCGGCTGGTCGAGATTGTAGATCGAGATTTGCCCGCAGATGACCAGGCGCGCACCGTGATTGATTAGCGGCAACACCGCATCCGAGACTTCGCCACCAACGTTGTCGAAATATACATCGATGCCTTGCGGGCAGGCGTCCTTTAGTGCTTGCCGAATGTCGCCGCTTTTGTAATTGATGACAATGTCCACGCCAAGGTCTTCTTTCAGGTAGCGATTCTTTTCGTCACTGCCGGCGATGCCGACTACGCAACAGCCCTTGATCTTCGCGATCTGGCATACGGTCATTCCTACTGCTCCAGCCGCGCCTGACACGACGACCGTCTCGCCTTGCTTCGGCTGACCGATGTCGAGCAAACCAAAGTAAGCAGTCAGGCCCGGCATGCCCAGGACTCCGAGTGCGGTCGTCACCGGAACGCCCGGCGGAACTTTCATCAAACTGTCGGCCTTCACGACGTTGTAGAGCCGCCAGCCAAACATGCCCGTCACAACATCTCCGGGTTGAAAGTTAGGCAAGCTGGATTCAATCACCTGGCCCAGAGCGCCGCTTTCGATCACTTGATCGAGCTGAAACGGTGGGATGTAAGACCGGCCTTCGCGCATGCGGCCGCGCAGGTATGGATCGACGGAAATGTAAAGCGTGCGCACCAACACTTCTCCGTCGTTTGGTTGCGGAACTTCCGTCTCGACGATGCGGAAGTTCTCGAGCGTAGGCATGCCGGCCGGACGACTGCCGAGTAGGATTTCTTTGTTTTGCATGGCGAGATGATAAGCCCGAATGGTAAAAGGAAAAAGGCAGGAGGTATTTTGTGGAGTGCGCCGGCCCCAGCTTAGGCCCGAAGGGCCGGCACTCTATGGCATGCAATGTCATCAGTCATTGCTTTTGTGCCGCACCTTCGGTGCTCATTCGTCTTGACACCGTTCTGATCCACGCCCTTACGGGCGTGGCTATTGCATGTCGGCCCTTCGGGCCTGCAGATGTTAGTGAATTGGCGCAAAGAATTTTTCGACGCGCTACGACTTTCGTAATCAATGAGACTTGTGCAGAGGTTCCTTCAGTTTGTCGCTTACTTGTACTACAGGCTGCCAGCCTGTAGTGACTCGCCGTGCACAGGCTGGCAGCCTGTGCTACTCAAAGTGACATGCCTAAAAGTTGGTCGGACATTTCAGTATAAAAATGAAAGTGTACCCCTCCGCAATCTTCGCGTGCCTCACAACCGTACGTCACATTGAACGGGCCATAGCCAACCGTCACAGCGCTTTCTCCATCACACTTACGGTCTTCGATTGCAGGTGCTTTTCAAGTTCTTTGTAAATCGGTTCGGCCATGCGTAGCTGAAGTTTAGAATTTATTTGTGATGGCTTTGGGCCATCGCTCACATGGAGAATCAGTGAATGAAGTTTCCCCGTTTTCCGCATCTGCGTTCTGCGAAGTTCGCTCCCATTGCCATTTCTTTTCTTTTCTTTCTGACGAATCTTACCGGACTCTATTTTAGTCCTGTACTTGCGCCTGTAGTTAGTGCCGCCACTCAGATCGAAGCCATACCGGCGGACATTCCGCAATCCGGTGATTGTGATCTGGACTGGATCATCTTTCACGCCGGAGCGCGCGAAGGCGTCGACCCGCGATTCATACACGCCGTCATTCAACAGGAATCGAATTACGATCCCAAAGCGCTGTCTCCCGCGGGGGCGCGTGGCCTCATGCAACTGATGCCGGGCACGGCAAAAAGATTTGATTGCCACGATACTAAGGACGAAGCCTGTAACGTCGAGGCGGGAACAAAATATTTAGCCTGGCTTTTGAAGAGATTCAACGGCGACGTGAAGCTGGTACTCGCTGCTTACAACGCCGGCGAAGGAGCCGTGGACAAGTACCAGGGCGTCCCGCCCTATCCCGAGACGCAGAACTACGTCAACAAGATCGTTGCGAACTACGGCAAGCTTTATCATCCGATCCTCGAGCCCGCAGACGCGAAGATAGCCTTCGGTCTCATCAACCAGCCCCAGACAAACACGGACTGAAACAGAGTCGAGCAAATACAATTTAGACGTGGTTCACGGACAGAGATTGATTTCGGGCCGTGAACCGCGTCCATCCGCGTCTGTCTGTGGCTGAAACGGCGCCGCGCCCCCAAACCTAGCCTCTCGTTCCGCAACTCGGATAGAATCTGGTCGTTCTTTCCGGCGCGTATATCTCAAGCGGGACGCATTGCCACTTTCATCAGGCACAAAACTCGGTCGTTATGAAATCCGCGCTAAGCTTGGCGAGGGCGGCATGGGCGAAGTCTATCTCGCGGTTGATACGAGCGAGCTTGGCTGGACGGTCGCGGTCAAAATACTTTCGGCAGAAGTTGCGGCTGTGACGACCACAAGGTAGCCAACTTGTTATTGAAAAGAAGGGAGTTCATGTTTACTCGCATCGCGACATCGTTACTGCTAATTCTTTGCGGCAGTGTCTCAGCCATGTCGCCGTCTCTCGCGACTGAGAAATCCTGTCGTGAACATCCGCAGTTGATTGGCAAGTGCTTTAAGG
This sequence comes from Blastocatellia bacterium, assembly GCA_003168335.1. Taxonomy (GTDB): domain Bacteria; phylum Acidobacteriota; class Blastocatellia; order Pyrinomonadales; family Pyrinomonadaceae; genus UBA11740. Next base: position 222,086 of record PMSM01000002.1, read on the forward strand.
TGCGCGGCAGGCTATCTACCTACAACGGGAATCCCGCGGTGCGGCTCCGGCGCATCGGTACCAAGCGGGTTCTGGGAGTATCAGATCAGCGTTTTAGTCTGCCCGGATATCGCAACATCCCGGAAGCCCTGGCGAAGCAACTGGACGGAGAGAACATGATCATCGGCGACTTTCTGGTCTGCCCGTTCACTCGGCCCCGGCCGCGCGAAATGCAGTTGATGTGTATTGAGTCGGCTCAGAACGTCGTGGTCAAAAAAAGAGAGAACTGAACTCAGATGCCGGCCCAATGTCCCGGGCTTATCCTTCGATGACTCTTGTAGCAGGCGCAAAACTCGGTCGTTATGAAATCCGCTCGAAGATTGGCGCGGGCGGCATGGGCGAAGTTTATCTGGCCCATGATACGGAGCTTGAACGCGATGTTGCTTTGAAAATTCTCGCCGGTGATGTCACTGCCGACCAACAGAGAATGCAGCGCTTCATTCAGGAGGCGAAGGCTGCTTCGGCGTTGAATCATCCCAACATCATCACGATCTATGAAGTGGGACAGGCCGAAGGGCAGCGCTTCATCGCCACCGAATACATCAAAGGTGAAACGCTGCGCCAACGCCTGTGGCGCGAACCGTTGTCTCTCCTTGAATGTTTTGCGGTCGCGGTGCAGGTTGCCGCCGCACTCTCGGCGGCGCACGAAGCCAAGGTGGTTCATCGCGACATCAAGCCGGACAACATCATGCTCCGGCCTGATGGTTTGGTGAAGGTGCTGGACTTCGGCCTGGCGAAGTTGACTGAGAAAGTAACGAGCGCGCCATCATCCGACCCGGACGCAGCCACCCGTCTGCAAATCAACACGGCTCCGGGTCTGGTCATGGGTACGGTCAACTACATGTCGCCGGAACAAGCCCGCGGCAAAGAAGTTGACGCGCGCACGGACATCTGGAGTTTCGGCGTGTTGCTTTACGAGATGGTGACCGGTCACATGCCGTTTCTCGGCGAGATCACCAGCGATGTCATCGCTGCTATCCTGAAGAGCGAACCCGCGCCGCTCACGTTTTACGGGCCCGATATGCCTCTGGAGTTGCAGCGCATAACCCGGAAGGCGCTCCGAAAAGAACGCGACGAACGCTATCAAACGGTCAAAGACCTGCTGCTTGATTTGAAAAGCTTACAGCGCGAGTTGGAGTCGGCGGCTGAGATGGAACGCTCCGTCGCGCTACCACAATCGACAGGTCAGTTGCCGGCCACAACCGCGAATTCTGCTGCCGGCACGTCAATGCCGTCACCACCGGCGCACTCAACTTCAAGCGCCGAATACATTGCTACCGAAATCAAACGGCACCAGCGGAAATTTCTTCTTGCTCTGATCGTGCTGGTCGCCGCATTCATTCCGCTCGCCTATCTTGCTTACAAATATCTGCCGCGCTTTCAGTCTGCGCGACCGTCACCGCAACGCGCGCTCTCGCGCCTGACTTACGATCCCGGCTTGCAAAGCGAACCCACGTGGTCGCCCGACGGGCGCTTCATTGCCTACAGTTCAGATCGCAGCGGCAACTTTGATATTTGGATCAAGCCTGTAGGTGAAGGCGATCCGATTCAAGTGACAAAGTCACCAGCCCACGATTGGCAGCCTGACTGGTCACACGATGGACAACACATAGTCTTTCGCTCGGAACGCGATCAGGGCGGTCTGTACATCGTGCCGGCCTTTGGCGGCAATGAGCGCAAAATCTCGTCCTTCGGTTATCGGCCGCGCTGGTCGCCGGATGGATCCCGGATTCTGTTTTTCAGCGCGGCCACCCGGAACTCCGTAGTGCCGCCCAAGGTCTATGTGGTCGAACTCGACGGATCCCCACCCCGCGAAGTCCTGTCGGACAAATTGACCGAGTTCACCGGGCGCGTGGAGATTGATTGGCATCCTGATGGTCAGCGACTCTCAATCTGGGGTGATCACAAACAACAGGGCCTGGTGTTTTGGACAGTGCCGGTAACCGGTGGCGCGCCGGTAAAGTCGGAAATTATTTCTGAGGTGGACAAACAACGACACGAGCTTGGCGTTGATCTGTTCGATTTTCGATGGTCGCCGTCGGGGCGAACCCTCTATTTTGAAGGCGTCTCTCAGGGCGTGAGAAACCTCTGGAAGGTAGAGGTTGAGCCGCAGACGTTGCGTTGGATCGCGGGCCCCGAACGCCTGACCACCGGCGCCGGGCTTGATACCGACGTTGCACTTTCTTCCGATGGCAAAAGGCTGGCTTTCGTTACCCGCACGGAGCACACCAGGATCTGGTCACAGCCGTTCAATGCGGTGATCGGGCAACTCACCGGCACAGCGCAGCCAATAACTTCAGCCGAAGCTAATGCGGTTGCATGCGACCTCACTCGCGATGGCAAGAAGCTGGTTTTTACTGCTGAGCGCGCCGGAAAGTATGAGCTCCGAGTGAAGTCGTTTGAAGACGGAAGCGAGACGGTGCTGCTGGTCTCTGATAAATTTCCTCTCTTTTCACCGGTATGGTCGCGCGACGGCTCTCGCATCGTCTACGGCCGCGACCGCCCGCCGAGTCCGGAGCGCGCCGGGTTTTCACAGGCCGCCGCGCACAGCATCGCTATGATCTCCGCCAAAGGTGGAGAAGAGCAATCACTCACTTCGCTGCACCTGTTGCAGGGCTGGCCCTGGGATTGGACTGCTGATCAGGAAAGTATCGTGGCCAGTTCCCGCCGTCAGTCCAATGATCGCTGGGGCCTCTACCTGTTTCCGGTTGCAGCTGCGCCGAATGCGGAAAACCAGGCGCGCCTGCTTACTGAGCGCCCGGGATACCATGCCTTCGGTGGGCGTTTCTCTCCTGATGAGCGCTGGATAGCATTGGTCGGGGCCAGCGCCACGGATGAGGCGGACCGACAGGTTTACGTCGTGCCGGCGACCGGCGGAGAGTGGACCAACATCTCCGGAGAGGGATTCAGAAGCGGCGAGGCGCACTGGTCACCAGACGGACGGGTAATCTATTTCTCCTCAAATCGATCCGGCTTTACCAACCTATGGGGGAGACGATTCGATCCACAGACGGGTAAACCAATAGGTGACGTGTTTCGCGTAACCAGCCTCGAAAGTCCCGGGCAGATGATTTCGCATGGTATCGCCGGCTCGCGCTTCTCAGTTGCCACTGATCGCCTGGTAACGCAGATCACTGAAGCCTCGGGGAGTGTTTGGATCCTGGACAGCGTGGATCGTTAGCTTCTATACATAACGACCACGCGGGACAAGTTTCCTGGCCTCACTTTATTAACTCAGATAGAATCCCGGCGAAGTTCGAAGTTACCCGCCCTATCACGTGGTGGTACCGGCAGGCAGGATGATTATTCATGACAGATGATCAAGAGCCAGAATCCACGGTTGATGATCTAACTCCGGAAGTCGGAGCCGCGACTGACGTGGCACCACTCGGGCGGGCAGAGACAAAACCGGCGCATGAACTAACCGCCGCGGAAGACAGCGATCCGGTTGACTGGAGCCGCGTCACACAGATGCCGGAGTTTCGCGCGATGGTGCGAGCAAAGCTGCGGTTCATCATTCCCGCCGTGATCTTTTTTGTCGTTTATTATTTCGCGCTGCCGGTGCTGGTGGGTTATGCGCCCGGCCTGATGTCGAAAAAGATCTTTGGCGTCATTAATATCGCATACCTCTTTGCGCTGTCACAGTTCTTCATGGCCTGGATCATCGCCGTCCTCTATCTGCGAGCTGCGGCCCGATTCGACAAGATGGAACACACTGTGGTCGAGAAAGCCGCAAGTGAACTTGGCTCACAGCGGGAGAACAAGGAATGACGATGGCCCTGGCGATGTTCCTGTTCTTTGTCGGCATTACGCTGCTGATCACCTATTGGGCCGCCCGGCGCACGAGTGGCGCGAGCGCGTTCTTTGCGGCGAACCGGCAGATCAAAGGATGGCAAAACGGCTTTGCGGTCGCCGGAGATTACATGAGCGCCGCTTCATTCCTGGGTATCGCGGGCATCATTGCGTTCCAGGGCTACGACGGTTTCATGTATTCGGTTGGGTGGCTGGTTGCGTATCTGACCGTGCTGCTGATCGTTGCTGAACCTTTGCGCAACGCCGGGAAATATACGATGGCCGACGTGCTGGCTTATCGACTTAGCGCCCGACCGGTGCGCGCGATGGCCTCGCTCAGCACGATCACTGTCAGCATCTTTTACATGATTGCCCAGATGGTCGGAGCCGGCGCACTGGTCGCCTTGTTACTCAAGAACTCCGGCATCAGTTATCACACCGCCGTTATCGGCGTCGGCGTGTTGATGATTGTCTATGTAGTCTTTGGCGGAATGCTGGCGACAACCTGGGTGCAGATCATCAAGGCCATGCTGCTGATGGGCGGAACAATCCTGCTGAGCATTCTGGTGTTGGCCCACTTTGGTTTCAGCTTCGCCAACTTCTTCAATGCGATCGGTCACGTGGTTTATCACGAGAAGGGCGTCGAAGTCGTAAAGGACTTCCTGCAACCGGGTCTGCGATTCAAGCCTCCTTACGGTGCGCTGGATTTGATCTCGCTCGGGATGGCTCTGATCTTTGGCACCGCCGGACTGCCCCACATTCTGGTGCGCTTTTACACCGTGCCTGATGCGAAGACCGCGCGCATCAGCGTGGTGTGGGCGATGGGATTGATTGGCACGTTCTACATTCTGACGACGTTTCTGGGTTTTGGCGCGGCCACGATCGTCGGACGTGACAAGATCGCCACGAGCGGTGGTACGAATATGAGCGCGCCTTTGCTGGCACAATCGCTTGGCGGCGATTTCTTCTTTGCTTTTATTGCGGCAATTGCTTTCGCCACCATTCTCGCCGTGGTCGCGGGTCTGACGATTAGCGCTTCCACTTCTTTCGCGCACGACTTCTACACGAACGTCATTCATCGTGGGACTGAGCGCAAGCCGGGAGAAGAAGTACGCGTCGCCCGCGTCACTGCTTTCGTCGTCGGCGCAGTCGCGATGGCCGTCGCTATCCTGCTGGGGCCGAATGCGAATGTCGCGTTTCTGGTGGCGCTGGCTTTTGCGGTTGCTGCCTCTGCCAATCTGCCGGTGATCGTTTTGTCTTTGTTCTGGAAACGCTTTACCACGCGCGGCGCAGTCTTTGGGTTGGGCACGGGTTTGGTGGCGTCAATCTTGCTGATTATCATCGGCCCGAGCATCATGGGAGTCGATGCGCCGGGCGCGACCGCCGCGGCGCACTTGATTCAATCGCCGCCGATCTTCCCGCTGGAGAATCCAGGGCTGCTCAGTATTCCGCTGGGCTTTGTCGGCGCTGTCCTGGGCACGTTGCTGGGAAGGGAACCAGCGGCTGAAGCAAAGTACGATGAGCTTTTGGTGCGTGCGTCGACCGGTATCGGCGCCGAAAAAGCGGGTGGGCATTAGCAGAGAGGAGAGCAAGTATGACGCGACTCATTACCGCCACGGTGTTACTGGTATTTGTCTTTGCCGGCTTAACAGCCGCTCAGGATCGCGCGACCTTCACCGTCGGCACCGCCACCGCTGCGCGCGGCCAGAAAGCCACCGGCACGATTGAGGTGCCGGCCGGGAGCGACGCCGCCCTGAGTATCCCCGTGGCCGTCTTCCATGGCGCGAAGCCCGGGCCGGTGCTGGCGATTGTCGCCGGCTCGCATGGCACCGAATACACTTCGATCATCGCGCTCGAGAGGTTGATCGCGACGCTGAACCCGGCGGAGATTTCCGGCACCGTAATTATTGTTCCCTTAATCAACATTCAGTCATTCGAGCAGAAGGTGCCGCACCTGAATCCAGTCGATCGCAAGAGTATGAACCGTTGGTACCCCGGCAAGCTGGACGGCACCCAAACCGATCGCGCTTCGTTCCTGATCACAAAGCAAGTTGTAGATCAGTGCGATCATTTGATCGATCTGCACGGCGGCGACACGGACGAAAGCCTGCGGCCGTACAGCTACTGGACTAAGACCGGTAACGAAAAGCAGGATCAGATTTCGCGCGAGATGGTGCTCGCATTCGGTCTCGATACCATCATCATTTCCACCGACCGGCCAAAAGACCCGCAGGCTTCGCGCTATCTGGAAAACACCGCCAGCACGCGCGGCAAACCATCAATCACCGCCGAAGCGGGATACGCCGGCACGGTTGAAACCGACGATCTCAACGCGTTGATTAATGGCTGTCTGGGCGTGATGCGTTATTTGAAGATGTTGCCGGGCGCTGCGCCAGTGATCGAACATCCGGTCTGGATCGAGAAGGTCGTAACGATTGCGAGCGAACAAACCGGAATGTTCTACCCGCTGGTGAAACGCGGAACTTATGTTGAGCAGGGAATGAAAGTCGGTTATGTGACCGACTATCTCGGCAAGGTTATCTTTGAAGCCCGCGCGCCGGTGGCGGGTGTCGTGCTCTACGTTTGCGCCGTGCCTTCGATGACCAAAGGAGCGACGATCGCAAACGTCGGCGTGGTGGCGAAGTAAGAGATTTATCCGCAGATTACGCGGATTACACAGATTCAAAACGGACAAGCTGTGAACGATAGGCCGAGCATCTGTTAGCCTCTAACTCCCTTGCCTGTGTAATCAGCGTAATCTGCGGATTGATTCGGTCTGTGAATAGCTGTACGGACTCACGGTCCCGCAGCCGGGCGCGCATCCGGCGAATGCATCTGGTAATTGACCGGCGGCTCGGAGCCCAGAAGATAGCGGACGAAATAGTCCCAGCGGCGGCGCGTCATGTAGTTGCCGGCATTGCCGTATCCATGGTGCTGGTTAGGTAGTAACAGCAGATCGAAGTCCTTGTTCGCTTTGATCAGCGCGTCGACGACCAGCAGCGTGTTGTTCGGCGGCACATTGTCGTCCATCGTGCCGTGCGCCAGCAGCAAATGTCCCTTCAGGTTCTTTGCCAGGTTCTGATTTGCCTGGTCGTCATAGTTAGACGCGTTATTGGCTTTAGGTTCCAACAACCCCTGATACATCTCGCCCCAATCATCTTCGTACTCGCGGTTGTCGTGATTTCCTGATTCAGCGATGCCGACTTTGAAAAAGTCCGGATAGCGAAACATCGCGTCGGCAGTTGCATAGCCGCCGCCCGAATGTCCGTAGATGCCGGCGCGCTCGATGTCAATCCATGGATAAGTCGCGGCGAGTTGCTTCATGCCGCTGACTTGATCCGGCAGGGTGTTATCACCCATGTTGGCATAGTAAAAATCATGAAAACTCTTTGATCGAAGGGGATTTCCCATTCCTTCAATCTCCACCACGATAAAGCCGAGTTCCGCCAAGGCCTGACAATCGCCGCGAGCAGCCAGAAACGACCAACTGCCGACACTTCCTCCCTGCGGACCGGGATAGATGTGATTGACGATCGGGTATTTCTTGTTCGGATCAAGGTTCGTCGGCTTGAACATCAAACCATACAGATTGGTTACGCCGTCGCGCGCCTTGACGGTAATCGGGACTGGCGGTTTCCAACCCGTTGCCAGCAACCTGGAGATGTCGGTCTTCTCGATAGTAGTAATCAATTTGCCGTTCTCGTCTCGCAAAACGGCGACCGGAGCGACGTCCGGCTGTGAATAGTTATCGACAAAGAAGCGGCCCGAAGGTGAAAGTGTAATCTCGTGATTTCCCTCGTCCGGGGTGAGCAGCGAGAGGTTCTTACCGTCAAATCCTACCCGATATAAATGCTTGAAGTATGGATTGCGACCCTGTTCACGACCTGCGGCGAGAAAGTAAAGCAGGTGATTCTTCTGGTCCACCCGCAGCACGTCAGTCACGGCCCAATCGCCCTTCGTGATCTGGTTCTTCAGCCGTCCGGACACGGAATCGTAGAGATAGAGATGACCCCAGTTGTCTCGCTCTGAAAACCAGATCACTTCATGAGAGGCCGGCAGGTAACGCCAGTTCCACTGGTTCTGGCCCGACTCAAAGTGGGTTGCCACTTTTTCTTCGAGCACGTCACGCACCGCACCGTTCAAGTCGGCGATGCGCAGCTGCGCCTCTTTGTGATCGCGCGAGACTGAGACGAACGCCAACTCAGAGGAATCGGGATTCCACTCGGCGTCGGCTAATTCAGTTCCGCGGCAGGCGATATTGTCACAGACCGTCGAGCGGTGCTGATCGGGCGGCATCTTCAGACGGATTACCCGCGGCTGGTCCACATCGATTATGACCCGCTGAATTGTGGTCACGACCGGGTCACCCGGCAAGGGGTACTTCCAGGCTTGCAGCACGGGATGTCCGACTTTAGTTTCGACCAGATACATCTCACCAACTTTGCGCTGGTCCTGTTGAAAGGTGGCGATCTTCTTCGAATCCGGAGACCAAAGCAGAATCGCGCGATCGCTGTGAACCCAGCCCGCGTTGTCGGTCGCGTAGCCAAAGTCCTTCAGGCCGTCGGTGGTCAGTTGGGTTTCCTTGCCGCCGGCCACATCGCGAACCCACAGATTGAAATCGCGGATGAAGGCCGCGCGCTTCTTGTCGGGCGACAGCACCTCAATAGCAGCTCCGGCTCTGCCGCGGGGCGTGCCGGAACCGGGGTCAGCGCTGCCTTCAACCATGCACTGGTTGGTTTGCAGAACGCAGCTCCAGCGTCGTTGCCGGACGGTGAATGAGATCGTTCGCTCGTCGGCGGAGAAATCGAATTGAGTGAACGGCAGATGATGCGCGTCGTAAGTCGTGCCGGCAGCCGCCGACAGAGCTGCCGCGACGTTCGCGTGATTGAAGGCCGGCGCGCGAGTCCCTTTCACAGGATCGACCAGCAGAAACTCACTGCCATCCGGTGTCGTGACCCGATACCAAAAGCGATCGCCCGGTAACCAACTCGGACGCACGCCGGATCTGAACACCAGAGGCGCGGTGTTGTAAGCCAGCACCTTTTCAGCGCGCGCGTAGTCCGCTGCGGTGAACGTGCGGGGGGCATCGGCGGCGCGCTGCTGGGCGACAACTGAAATCGTCGTGAACAGGCTAGCCGCAAGAATCGCGAGTTTTGGCAGTTTGGAAATGTCCATGTGTGCTCCCATTCTTGATTATTCGTTACGCTGGCCTACTTCATCACCGGCAAACTCAAATGTGATGGGTAGCGGGCCGACTCGTATACTCGCTGCGTGGCGACCTGATAATCCGCAGCCTGCGCTTTAAGAATATTCTCGACGAACTTTTGCGGATTGCGATCGTACAGCGGGAACCAGGTGCTCTGGACCTGAACCATCACCCGATGTCCTTTCTTAAAGCAGTGGTTGTTGCCGTGTAGATCGATCACGTATTCATTGACCTGATTGGCCACAATCGGCGTGGGCTTCGTAAAGCTCTGCCGGAATCTCCCGCGGAAGATTTCATCGGCCACCATCAATTGGTACCCAGCCATCTTCTTGTCTTCAGGATATTCGTCGGGATAGACATCGATTAGTTTCGCCACCCAATCGCTGTCGGTGCCGGTGGTCGAGGCGAAAAGATGCGCGACGATGTCACCAGTGATGGTTAGGTCCTCACTCAGAAACTCGGTCTCCCACGTAAGCACATCGTTTCTACCCTGAAGAAATCGCTGATCCGCCACCAGCCACGTGTACCATCCCGATCCGGAGCCGTAGGTCGGTTGAATCGGCCGCTTACGATACGGCACCGGGTTGGCTGGATCGGACACGTAACTTTCAAATTCCGGCTCCTGGTTCGGCGTTGGCTTTTCAAACGAGAGCTGCTTGCCGTTTCGCAAAAAGATGTCGCGCTCGACTGCCTCTCTTGGCGGCCAGCGATCCGAAGTTGTCCATTTGTTTGTGCCCGTTTGAAAAGTAACCGCTTCCGATTCGTTTAGCTTTCCCTGGTCTTTAAGAAAGTACGCAAACCATGGCGCTTGAATCTGAGCACGAAAGTACAGCCCCGTCGAGCTGCCGAAACTTATGGCACCCAAACCTCTCCCGAAACCACCCCACCCGCCATGATTCCAGGGACCAAGCACGACAAAATTCTTGCTGTCCTGATCATGCTTTTCCAATGCTTCGTAAGTCGCTAAGGCACCGTAGAAATCCTCCTGGTCCCACCAGCCGCCGACCACCAGCGTCGGCACGGTTGTTTGCTTCAGATAACGCTGGGCCGCACGCGCTTTCCAGTAATCGTCATAATTGGGGTGGGCGACGAAAGCATCCCAGGTCGGCAACTTCCCTTTAAACTCGTCGCTGATTTTCGAAAGCGATCCCAACCCGAGATACCAATCGAAAGCGTCGGGCTTATCGAGCGTGACGTCCGTGTCCTCCTTTGACGATTCCATCGACTTCACATACTCGTACCCGTAGGTTTCACGGAAGGCGCCGTTGTGAAAAAAATCGTCGCCGAGCCACGTGTCGGTCATCGGGGCTTGCGGCGAGGAAGCTCTTAATGCGGGATGGGCATCGATCGTGGCGACTGCCGCCAGCCATCCGTCATACGAAACACCGAGTATGCCGACACGGCCGTTGTTCTTCGCGACGTTCTTCACCAGCCAGTCAATCGTGTCGTAGGTGTCGGTGCTCTCATCAATCGATTTGCGGTCCTTTTTATCGCGCAGCGGGCGATTCATGACAAATTGTCCCTCCGACGCATAGCGACCGCGAATGTCCTGCGCCACGAAAATGTAGCCGTCTTTGACTAATTCTTTATAACGGCGATTGATTCCATCCGCAGTGGTCTGGGCGATTCCGTAGGGTGTCCGGTTCATCAGGATGGGCAGTGCTTCCGCGATATTCTGAGGCGAGAAGATTAAGGTGTGCAGCTTCACACCGTCGCGCATGGGAATCATCTCTTCGCGCCGGGCAAACTGCACCGGGACCTCGATCGCCGGCCGACTACTGGTCCGCTGCAGTTGGGTCTCCTGATTGTTCTGCCGCCAGATGGCGCCGGTCACTTTCCCCTGAGCGTCGCGGACAAACGTCGCCTGGACATCGGTGACTTTGAGAAAGAACTTCGTCGCGCTTTCCGGGAAGATCTCGACCTTCTGCTGAGTGGTAGCTTGCACAAAGAACTTGTCGCCTTCGCGCCAGAACGAAATCACCAGGTCAGGGTTAGCCGGAATGATGTACTGGCCGGCGAACTCGTCAAACAGCTGAGGATCGATTTTGACTTCCGTATGTTGCGGCTGTTGGGTGGTGGGGTTCTGCGCGATCCGGCCGGCTGAACTTGATTGGACCGTCAACAAAGCAAGGAAGCCGCACAACAACAGCAAAGAAGTCGTTCGTTTCATGGTCATCTCCAAAGACTAGCGGAATTAGCGTGGATTACTTTATATGGGTAACGCACAGGGCTTGCAAGCGGTGGCCGGCACGAGGATAGTATCGAAGCGCTGAATTCAGCGGGGTCTGCATAGCGAGAAAAGTCGATGCGAAGAACCGTGGCCCATAACCTGACCGGGCTGGTGTGTATCATTGCTGCCTGCGGCGCGGCAGCTGGACAGTACATCTCTGCCGATACTTATACGCGCTACGAATTGCTGGCGCCGGACACTCATCAGTTCAAAATTTATTACGAAGTGACAGAGACTCGCGCGGGTGCGCGTTATCACTTCAACCAGATTCGCGAAGGTAGCGAAGCGTCGGATGAATCGGTGATCGATCTGGCGACGGGCCAGCCTTTGAAGTTTGAGGTCGTGACGGGAGCACAAGCAAAAACTGACTCCCCTTCCGAGAACTTCAGTGCTACCGCTCGTTACATCAAAGTGCACCTGGCTCATCCCGTGTCTGACCGCGGTGAGTATCGTCTGGCAATTATCAAGACTTACAAAGATGACAAGAGTTATTACACTGAAGGCGACCAAATCGTTTTCAAACGTCCGTTGGGAATACCACGCGACAGCATCGTGCTGCCGGCCGGCTACGAAATCGTTTCGTGTTCAGTCGCGACGCAAGTGTTCCGGGAAGCGGATGGCCGCTTGAAACTCGCGTTCGTTAATCCCGGCAGCGGCGGGCAACTCGAAGTTGCGATCCGGGCGAGGAAGTTGTCGCCGAAGAAAGCGTAAGCAGCATCAATCGGCAAAGAAATCTGAGCTAACAATGAAGAGGTCGCGAACGCAGATCATTTTGTCTTTCTGTTTGTGCTGTTTGTGCCTTTTCGCGGCCATAATCGGGAGCGCGCAGAATCCGCAACCCAATCTCACCGAACGCGGCTATCAAGATCGTGAGATCCTCTACGAGCTTCAGTCTCCCGAGTCGCACGCGTTTCGCATCACTCACGACTACACCGCCCGTAAAGTCGGCGAAGAATACTATTTCAATGTTGTACGTGCCGGCAGCCATGTGTCTGATCCGAGCAGCATCGATCTCGACACTGGCGAAAAGCTGAAGTGGGAAGTAATCAGCGGCAAGCAGGCCTCAGAACGCAAGCTTCCCCTCACCGATCCGATCAAAGACGATTCTGAGATCGTTGTCACTCATCTAACTCGCGCGCTTGAGGCCGGGACGACCAACCGAATTCGCTTGATGGAAACCTACGCTGATCCGAAGAGTTACTATCTCGACGGTGATGAGTTGGTTTGGGACCGAAGCTTTGGCCGCTTGCGTAACACCGTGGTGCTGCCGCTGGGTTGGTACCTCACCACTCTCGCCGCGCCCGCTACGATCGCGACGCTGGCAGACGGGCGAGTCTCAGTCTATGTAGTGAATCCTCGCAACGATGATGTGCGCGTGTACCTGCGCGCGCGCCGGCGTCAGTGAGCAGACGGGTGTTTAGAGTACCGACTTTAGTCGGGTCCTTTCAAAATCCTAGAAGCCCGACTGAAGTCGGTACTCTGAACGCCTGATCCCAAATTGACCGACTACCTGGCCGAAAACCTGGCCTAACGTAACCAACTGATATGGCTTTGGTCTCGCTTTCCGAACTATCGACGTTGGTCTAGAGTGAACAAGAGAAAAGCGGTGACAAGTCACCGCACTCCAAATCAGGATCGAGACTCGCCCAGACGCTCTGCCAAACAACATCCCTGCTGCCACCAATGCGGCCGCGCCGCCCAGATCGCGCGGATGGGTTGGGACCTGAAATTACCGATCGCGTCTCGGGTGCTGCAAACCTTCACCTCACCATTCGCCTGGATCTGAAGGGTAGTGGCGGCGCTGCAAAGCAGTTGCCGCTCATGAGCACTGTGCGACTGAATCGCCACGCGAGAGCCGGCCGGATCCAGAAAGTAAGGAATCATCACGTTGAGTTGCGCCAGGCTATTCGCAATCGGTAGTCCCAGCTTCTTCAGCTCGCCCAATTGTCTGACAACCGTCACCGTTTTCACGGCGTCGTCGGGCCAGGTCTCGCTGTGCTCAAACCAGCTCGGGTCTTCGGACGTGTTGTAGTTCTGTTCGATCGGCTGATAGAAGACTTCGAGTCCATGTCTGGCAGCGAAGCGCGCCACGTCACAAACATCATCGAGGTTCTGCCGCATGATTACGGTCTTGAGACGAATGTCCAGTTTGAGACCGTGCTCCCGGCGCATGCGCGTTAGAGTTTGAATGGTCCGTTCGGTGCGCTCTGAAAAGTTTTCACGGCCGCGGATTAAGTTGTGCGTCTCTCCGATGCCGTCAAAGGAAATTGTAATACGCCCGGGGCGCGCTAAAGCCACCCTCTCAATCTTCGACTGATCTTCCCAGAAGCCATGACTCAGCAACTCGATAAATAAACCAAGCGAGCTGCCGTAAGACACCAGGTCGATCGTGTCAGCGTTCAGCAGCGCTTCGCCGCCGGTCAAGACAACCTGCACGGGGCCGAGCCAACGCCGTAGATCCGAAAGTAATTCTCGCCACTCGCCCAGTGAGGGCCGATCCTCCTGCCCGCGATTTTTCCAGATGTCACAGTGAATGCAGCGGGCATTACAGCGCTCTGTCAACAGCAGCGCGATCGATGTCGGCCGGCAGAACGAAGCGACGCGGCCGCCCAGAAACGTGCGGAGCCGGTAATTGATTCCTTCGTGCAGCCGGCGATAGCTGAATATGGATGATTGCGCCGTGAAAACCTCCAGCAGATGGCCTCGACCAAAGAGGCGGGATGTCGGACGGTGCATTAGCAAGCGACAAGCCAGAAAGGGACCACGGCGATTTGTTAGCAATTCGGGAGTTTCACGGAGAAGGTGGCCAGCGCCTGATAAGGTCGCTGCGCAATATCTCTCGGATCAAACCCGCGTGATCCGTAAAATTTCGCAGGGTGGGTCGATAAGAAAGTTGAAGTGGTGTCTTATCAATTTGAGAGATCGACTTGCCCGGAAAGCGATCCACGAAACAACACAAAGCGGTAAATATGTTTTGCTCGTGCGGTTTCGTGTGCTTTCGTGGATCGCTGTTGCTTAGTTGAAAGAGAACACGAAAAGCAAATAGATAAGACACTATCGCACTTGGACACGTCTGGCGCGACAGACGCGCTTCGACTATAATCCGCTCTCCCTGAATTACTATTGGACTTCGTTCACAAAACCGAGCGCGAAGACTGGCCAGCCGTTAGAGAAGCCAGCCGCGGAATACTTTGGGCACACTATGAGGAGACTAACTTCGATGTTCCCCTGCATCCGTTCAATTCTGCCTGCAACCCGCTTAGTCACGCTGATCTTGATCGCGTTTGTTGTTCCGCTTTCGGTCCTTGCACAGACCGAAGCCGCGTCTCAGAAACCGACGCCGGAAGCAGAGGCCAAACAACAGCCGTCACCCGAAGCTAAGCCCGAAGCCACAAAAAGGCCTGACCAGGCTGGCGCTGAAGATGAAAACCGGCCGCGCGATCCAATGTCGTCGCCGACTTTCAACGGATTGAGATTGCGTTCCATCGGCCCGGCATTTACTTCGGGTCGAGTGAGCGGGTTTGCGGTGGATCCGAATCATCCCGCGCACTACTTCGTCGCGGCGGCTTCAGGGGGAGTGTGGAAGACCGTCAACAACGGCACGACGTGGACGCCAGTCTTTGACCGGGAAGGATCGTATTCGATTGGCGCCATCGCCCTCGATCCCAAAAATCCGCTGACGGTCTGGGTGGGCACGGGCGAGAACAACAGCCAACGCAGTGTCTCGTACGGCAACGGCCTCTATCGTTCGGATGACGGCGGTAAGAGCTGGAAGAACGTGGGACTGAAAACTTCCGAACACATCGGCCACATCGCTATCGATCCAAAGGATTCAAATATCGTCTACGTGGCCGCGCAGGGACCACTGTGGGGTCCGGGCGGAGATCGTGGTCTTTTCAAAACGACTGATAACGGCAAGACCTGGAAGAACATTCTGAACATCAGTGAGAACACCGGCGTCACGGATGTGGTCATCGACCCGCAAAATCCGGAAACGATTTATGCGGCTTCGTATCAACGCCGCCGTCACATGTGGACTTTGATTGATGGCGGACCCGAAAGCGCGATCTATAAATCGACGGACGCCGGCGTGACCTGGAACAAAGTGCGGGCCGGCTTGCCAACAACTGAGTTGGGCCGCATCGGCCTGGCAATATCGCCGGTCGATCCGAATGTGATTTACGCGACAGTGGAAACCGGGGATCGCAAGGGCGGCATCTTTCGCTCGAATGATCGCGGGGGCAGTTGGGAAAGACGCAACGAGTTTGACGCGGGCGCGATGTACTACGCGCACGTCGTCGCCGACCCGAAGGACGTCGATCGGATTTATGTGATGAATGTTTTCCTGATGGTGTCCGATGACGGTGGCCGGACCCTGCGACGACTCGGCGAGAAGTCAAAGCACGTCGACAATCACGAAATCTGGATCGACTCGAACAACACCGATCATTATTTGGTCGGTTGCGACGGCGGTGTTTATGAAAGCCACGATCGGGGCGCGAATTGGGAGTTCAAACGCAACCTGCCGGTGACTCAGTTCTATGACATCACCACCGACAACGCCACCCCTTTTTATAATGTGTATGGCGGCGCCCAGGACAACTTCGCCTTTGGCGGTCCGTCTCGTACGCGCAGTGCCTCGGGCATAGTCAATAGCGACTGGTTTGTTACCCAGGGCGGTGACGGTTTCCGCAGCCAGGTCGATCCTGAAGATCCGAACACCATCTATGCGGAACTACAACACGGCGTCCTCGTTCGCTTCGACAAGGTCACCGGCGAACGCCTGGGCGTTCAGCCGCAGGTCGGCCGCAACGAAGATCCTTTGCGCTGGAATTGGGACTCGCCTTTCATCATCAGTCCGCACTCACACACGCGCCTCTATTTTGCCGCCGACAAACTTTTCCGCAGCGATGATCGGGGCGATAGCTGGAAGGTCCTGAGCGGCCAGCTTTCACGCGGTCTGGATCGCGACAAGTTGCCGGTCATGGGCAAGATTTGGAGCATGGATGCCGTAGCCAAGAATCAATCTACTGCTTTCTTTGGCAACGCCTCGGCGCTGGCTGAATCGCCCAAGAAGGAAGGACTTATCTATGTCGGTACGGATGATGGCTTGATTCAGATAACCGAGGATGGCGGCAAGAACTGGCGCCGGGTTGAAAAGCTTCCGGACGTTCCTGAACTGGCTTATGTAAGTCGCATCGTGGCTTCGAATCATGATGCCAACACGGTCTATGTCGCGTTCGAGAATCACCAGAGCGCGGACTTCAAGCCGTATCTTTTCAAGAGCACGGATGCCGGACGCACGTGGGTTTCGATTAAGAGCAATCTGCCGGTTAATGGTCCGGTCTGGTCGATTGCCGAAGATCACGTCAATCCGAATTTGCTTTTCGTTGGCAACGAGTACGGTCTCTACTTTTCGATAGACGGCGGACAAAAGTGGATTCAACTAAGGGGCGGGCTGCCGACGATCCAGGTTCGCGACCTCAACATTCAGAAACGCGAGAACGATCTGGTGCTCGGCACCTTCGGTCGCGGCATCTACATCCTGGATAACTACACGCCGCTGCGTTTGCTGAAGCCGGAAATGCTCAAACAGGATGGCCTGCTGTTTCCGGTTAAGGACGCATTGATGTACATCCAGTCGCAGCCTCTGGGCGGACGCGGCAAGAGTTTTCAGGGCGAATCATTTTACACGGCTGAGAATCCGCCGTTCGGCGCCACCTTTACCTACTATTTGAAGGAGGAGCTGAAGACCAGGAAAACGAAACGGCAGGAAGCGGAACGCGATGCGCAGAGAAAAGGTGCCGTGATTGGTTTGCCGACTCGATCAGATTTTCGGGCTGAAGAAGAAGAAGAAGCGCCGGCCGTTGTTTTCACCATCACCGACTCTTCAGGTCGCGTAGTGCGGCGATTAACGGGCCCAGTCACCGCGGGCATACAACGCGTCTCGTGGGATTTGCGTTATCCCGCGCCGGCTTTGCCGCCGCCGCCAAATCCGGAAGGCGAGGATCCTTTCAACGAAGGACCATCCGGACCGTTGGTCATGCCCGGCGCGTACAAGGTAAGTGTGGCTAAGAGAGTTGACGGCGTGTTCACGCCGCTCGGCCAGGCGCAGGAGTTTCAAGTGATCGTCGAAGGGCAAGAGCGCATGTCACCCGCCGATCGAGGCGCGCTGGTCGAATTTCAGCAGAAGGTGGCGCGGCTGCAACGCGCGCTACAAGGCACGCTGGCAACTGCCAACGCGCTTAAGCCACGTTTGGCGGCAATCAGACGCGCCTTGCTGGAAACACCTGCGGCCCCGGAAAAACTGCTTAACGATGCCTCCGCTTTAGACAAACGCACGAACGAAATTCTGCGTGCTCTGCAGGGCGATCAAGCTCTGCGCCAGCGCAACATGAATCTGCCGCCTTCGATCAGTGAACGCGTCGGAGACATTGTCGGTTCGCAGCGGATGTCTACGGCCCGGCCCACGCAGACGCAGATCGATCAGTACGCGGCGGCGGCGCAGGAATTCGAAACCGCGCTCAATCAACTGCGCCAGCTAATCGAGGGCGACCTCGCTCGGCTTGAAAAACAGATGGAAGCCGCGGGCGCGCCGTGGACGCCGGGTCGGATTCCTGAATGGAAGGACCAGTAAGCTACTGCGGTAGGTGGCAACGCATTAATTTCGGCGGCACAGCCGCATACGTCCCGACGCTACTGTTTTCCTTCGAATGATGACAACGGTCGTGTCGACAGTCCAAACGCCTGCGGATTTTCGCCGATGATCGCTGCGGCGAAGAAGCGTGGCACGTAGTAGACACTTTCGTTGCGAAAAGTTTTGTCCAGTTTATCGCGTTGCTCAGTCAGGGCGCAGATGCTACAGGCGCGGTTTTGATCGTTGACCAGGGCGGCTATGTCGCTCTCAACGTTCTTACCACCGCGATTGTAGGCCAGCAGAGCGAGTGCCTCTTTCATGCGGTCCGAACTGAATTGATTGATACCGTCCGCGATATAACGCGCTGCCGCGTCGGCAGATTTATCCACATCGAGAAGTTCCGCCGCGCTCAGTCCATAGTGCTCTCCGGTCGCCGGCACAAACTGAAACATCCCCAGGGCGCCCATTGAGTTTGGCGATTGAATGTTGATGTATTCAGATTCAATCAGCGGAATGTAGAGTCCGATTACCGGCGCGACGTTGTGTGCCTTGAATGCCTTAATCAAGGTCGGCGCCACCGTTTGGCCGCGCTCAAAAACGAAACGAGCGTCGCTTTTGCCCGGGCTATCGCCGGCGTTGTTTCCGATGCGCCGCGCATACATATCGACAGCTTTCTGAATTTCCATTTCAAACGCAGTCGTAAATTCATAGTCGTTCCCGGAAATCTTCCGGGAGATTTCGCGCGCCTTCTCAGTCACGAAAGCCGCCCGTTGCGTCAGCGTCATCTGTTGATAGAGAATTGCGGACTGCGCCGAAACGACGCCCGAGGGACGCGAACTCATGGCCAAAGAGACTATTGCGGTCAGCGACAAGAGCAACATGCTTTTGAACTTCATCGATCTTTTCCTCAACTTTCTTGGTTTATGGTCGGGTCCGCGTAAGGCGTGCCCCACTTTAGTAAGCGAGAAGCGAGACCGAAATTGTTCACCGGCGAATCTTGCTTAGCGAGAAACAACGTCGAAAGTGTTCATGCTCACGCAAGAATATTTTCTGTTTGAAAGCGAAGTCATCTCTGGATTGGTCTCCGGCGAAAGATGATAAGATCCGCGGTCGGCTTGCTGCATTAGCTACGACGCGAACGATGATGACGCTTTCAATGCCAGGCTTAACAGAACTGCTGGCTGACTGGCAGCAGGGAGATCAGACTGCGCTCAATCGGCTGACCCCGCTGGTCTATGATGAGCTGCGCCGCATCGCGCATCGTTATGTGCAGCGTGAGCGCAACGGCCACACGCTCGAGACCACCGCGCTGGTTAACGAAGCGTATCTACGCCTGGCGGGACAAAAGAAGATCGAGTGGCAGAATCGCGCACACTTCTTCGCCGTCACCGCTCAGGTCATGCGGCATATTCTGATCGATCACGCGCGCCGGCGGCACTACGCCAAACACGGCGGTGACATGCAGCAAGTCTCGCTGGCAGAAGCCGAGACGATGTCGCCCGGACGCGCCGGCGAGTTGGTGGCCCTGGACGAGGCTCTCGATGAGTTGGCGAAATTCGATGCTCGCAAAAGCCGAGTTGTGGAGTTGCGTTACTTTGGCGGTCTTGGCCTGGAAGAGACTGCGGAGGTTTTAGAGATTTCAGTGATGACTGTGCGTCGCGACTGGCGCGCGGCGAAGGCCTGGCTCTTTAGAAGGATGAAGGAGCCGGGTTGAAAGAGGCAGTCGCGTTTTCAATTGAGCTGGGAGGCCAGATGATGCTGGGAGCGCGGACGTCTCGTCCGCATAGCTTGCGAAGCACGCTCCGCCTGAGTCTTTCGCGCACCCGAGTTTTCGCGCTTCGCGCTCACAGCGGACGGGATGTCCGCGCTCCCAGCAAGCACAGTCTTTAAATCGGCGACTTTTCTATGACTCCTGAACGCTGGCAACAAGTCGAGGAAGTCTTGCAGGCGGCGCTTGATCGGCCGCGGCCAGAGCGTGCTTCGTTTCTGAATGAAGCGTGCTCAGGCGATGATCAATTGCAGCGGGAAGCGAGTTCGCTGATTGATGCTTACGATGAAGCCGGTGACTTCATCGAGCAACCCGCGATTGCGCAGGATGCGCACGTCCTTATCAGCAGCCCCGAGCCAGGCAACATCGGTCGCGAGATCGGCCCGTACCAGATCATCGAGCGGCTGGGTGGTGGAGGAATGGGCGAAGTGTATCTGGCGGAGGACGCGCGTCTCGATCGCCTTGTGGCGCTGAAAGTCCTGCCGGCCTACTTTGTTTCCGATGACAGTCGCTTGCGCCGTTTTCAAAGAGAAGCTCGCGCTGCTTCCGCCTTGAACCATCCAAACATACTCACGATTCACGAAGTCGGAGAGCTGGAAGGCGTCCACTTCATCGCCACGGAATTTATCGACGGCCAAACGATCCGCGAACTGATCGCCCGTGATGAGTTATCGCTAACCGATGCGTTGGACATTGTGGTTCAGGTTGCCTCAGCGCTTTCCGCCGCGCACGCCGCCGGTATCGTGCATCGCGACATCAAGCCTGAAAACATCATGCGACGCGGTGACGGCATCGTGAAAATCCTGGACTTTGGCATCGCGAAGCTTCTGGAGCAGACGCCGTCTGAATCCTCTGCGATCACCAGAGCACAGACGGAAACGGGTGTGGTGCTCGGAACGGTTGGTTACATGTCGCCTGAGCAAGCCCGCGGTCTGGCAATTGACGAACGCACAGACATCTGGAGTCTGGGAGTCGTGCTTTATGAAATGCTTGTCTATCGTGCGCCGTTTTCCGGCGCAACGCGCATGGACACAATGGTGGCAATTCTCGAGCGCGAACCCGCGCCGCTATTTCCCCCAACCGCCGATCCGACTTTGCAACGATTGCAGACTATCGTCAGCAAGGCTTTGCGGAAAGAGAGAGCGGAACGATATCAGACCGCCGCCGAACTGCTCGCTGATTTGATTGGTATCAAACCGGAAGTCGATCTCGTTGACTTCTCAAGAGAGCAAGTCCTGGCGCCCGATGGTGCGGCAGTTCAAGGCAGCGCAGCCTCTGCAGTTCGTGCTCGGAGGAAAACGCTTTCGCGCCCGCTCGCCAGTAGTGAAGCAAATGGCTATCGTCGTTATGGTTTGTTGGCGCTTGGTTTTGTCGTTCTCGCCGCCCTGATAACGGGAGTGTTTCTGTACAGGCGTTCCGCACGCCAGACGGGTATCGCGGGCGCTCCGTCGGCCCCGGCAACGGTGAACAAGCTCTACACGCAGATGGACCAGGCTGAGCAACTTCGTTTTGTCGATGAGCAGGAACAACGCATTTCGGCGATGATGGGCGACCGTCCGGTGAAACTCAATGAGGAAGCCCTGCGAGCAATCAAGGTGCACGTTGATCGCCACGTTGCGCGAAAGGACAGCACGTCCGACAAACCGGGTGGGGAAAGCCTGCAGGTCATCTATGCGCGAGCAGTGCCGTTGGTGCCGATGATCGCGCGCGCCTTTGCCGCGCGGAATATCCCGATCGTCATTGGTATCTATCTGCCTATGATCGAATCGGGGTATCGACCGTGTCTCGAAAGCAGCTTCGGCGCAAAGGGCTTGTTTCAGTTTCTGCCGTCCACGGCGAAACACTACGGTATGGCGCCCGGCGAAATGTGCGATGCGGAGAAGATGGCGCCCGCCGCCGCGCACTACATTGCGGACCGCATGGCTGAACTGGGTGATGATTCGCAAAGCATGACGCTCGTCCTGCTCAGTTACAATAGCGGGACGGATCCGGTGCTCGATGCGCTGCGGCGCTTGCGAGAGACCGACACCAACTATGAAAGGAATTTCTGGACGCTTTACGCGAACCGCGACAAACTGGACGATGGATTTCGCAATGAAAGTGCTGGCTACGTCCCGGAGTTCTTTGCCGCGGCGATTATTGGAGAGAACCCCCGGAACTTCGACTTGCCGACACCGGCACTTTCAAGTTTGGCAAAGGACAGCACAGTTCAGAGGTGAACAATGAGATTCAAATTCTATGATGACAGTCTCGCGAAAGTGCCAAAGCTTTCCATTGATGGCACAGTCGATAATGCGATTCATTTTTCACACTGGAAGGGAAATGAAACGCCCGCGTCGTTGAAGGCCGACACGTCGACTGAGATCGCTTTGAATCTGGTCGCGGCGCCGAACCGCGAAGAGCTAACTCGCGGGATCGATCTCGCCACCAACAATCACTTTGATACCGACGGCGTGCTCTCTGTGTGGACGCTGCTAAGCGGCGAGCGCGCGTTGGAATTACGTGACAAGTTGATTGCGGCGGCGGAAGCGGGCGATTTTTCCGAGTTGAGCACGAAAGCAGGCGTGCGCGCGAGCATTGTCATACAAGGTTCTGAATCGCCGATTGATGAGCAGGCAGGGTCGCCTCTGGCGGGCCAACTCGCGGGCGAACCGGTTAACGATGATGCCCGCGCTTACGAATTGGTTCTCCCGCACGTCGAGCGAGTCCTGACACATACCAATGATTACGCATCGCTTTGGTGTGACCCATGGAACCGGATCTCGTCGGCGCTGGATAGCTTTGCTAACGGCAGATCGCGAGTTGACGAAGATAACGAGGCGAAAGTCTCATTGGTAATATTGGCGCCGGACATTTTCAGTTCCGCGGGTTTCAAGCCGACACGTCACTGCGCGCCATTCACGGCCATTTCGCATCACGCTCGCGGCGAAATCTTCTTAATAGCGACGCCGCTCGATGGCGGTTGGGCCTATCGCATCGACTATCCTTACTACTCATGGGCTGAGACGATCGTGCGGCCGCACATCGAACGGCGCGATTTCAGTTCCTTCACGAATCGGCTTAACGAGATGGAAAAGAGCGCGGCCGGCAGTTGGCGTTTGGATTCTTCCGAGTTGGCTTCGGCGGCAAAGTTCTCGGATCAGAATGGGAAGCTGGCGGCTTCCAGTATTTCTCCTGACGACGTTGCATCTAGGCTTCGCAGCGCGATGCTGAAACCAATTTCCGCCCAGCCTGGCGTCGCAGGCGCCGTTTGAAAATCATCAGTCTTCTCTTTGCTGGGAGCGCGGACGTCTCGTCCGCACAGCGAGCCCATCTCGCCTGGTTCTTTTGCCTTACGCCTCAGTGCGGACGAGACGTCCGCGCTCCCGGCAGCAAGGGGCGCCACAGCGCAGGATATCGACAAACTGAAGTTTGTCGGACATAGTTTCAGCGTGCGCGCCCTCCGCGACATTCACATTGGTCCTGCCGGTTGGTCTTATGCTGACTGGCGCGGGCGGGTCTATCCCGAAGGCGCCGGCGCTAAGTTCGATACGCTGGATCTGGTCGCGAAATACTTCGATGCGGTTGAAATAAATAGCAGTTTCTATCGCCCACCTTCGCCCGCTACTGCCAGGTCGTGGCTGCGACGCATTCAGCACAATCGGGACTTTATCTTCACGGCGAAACTTTACCGAACGTTTACGCATGAGCGCGGCAAAGCCACCATTGACGACGAGAAGGTATTTCGCGAAGGCATCGATCCGCTCGTGGAAGCAGGGAAGCTGGGCGCGGTGCTGATTCAGTTTCCCTGGTCGTTCAAGAATGATCGCACAGAGCGCAGTTACCTCAATCAACTTTGCGAGCGCTTCAAAGATTATCCGCTGGTGGTTGAGTTGCGGCATGAATCATGGAACAAGCCGAGAATCCTGCAAACGCTGGAAGATCTCGGTGTGGGTTTGTGCGACATCGACCAGCCGCTGTTCGCTAATTCGATCAAGCCTTCGGCGGAAGTAACTTCGTCAATTGGTTATGTGCGATTGCACGGGCGAAACTATCAGAACTGGTTTCGCGAAGAAGCGGACGCGGTTGAGCGTTATGACTATTTGTATTCGCGCGATGAGTTAGAGCCGTGGGTCGAGCGCATCAAGCAGGTTTCAGAGAAAGCGAAAGAAACCTTTGTCATTACCAACAACCACGCGCGCGGGCAAAGCCTGGTCAACGCCTTCGAAGTGTTGGCGCTGCTGGAAGAGAAGCGAATGCCGGGACCTGCAAAGTTGATAGAGAGTTATCCGCGTCTGAGCGAGTCGGTCGAGGCGGACGATGAATCACCGCAGCGGGAGTTGTTCTAGATTTGGAGTGCGCTGACTTGTCAGCGCTTTGGTCGGCTGCGACTTGTCGCAGCCTTCACTGTCAAACGAAAGCGGCGACAAGTCGCCGCACTCCAAATTCACTTCGCCAGCGGAAAAATCGATTCGATATCCACCGGGCAGGTTGCTTAGCTTAGAGATCCTGTCGCGTCTTTAATATCTTCACAAAGGAGCCGGATCGTAGTTCCTCCGGCGTCAAGCCTGACAGACGCAGAGCTTCGTCTTCCGTGATCGCGCCGCAGTTGATGGCGCGCAGGAAATGGTTGAGCAGGCCCTGGCCCGTCGCCGCGTCGTCAAAGACATCGCCGACAAGGGTGGCTTTCGCAGCCTTCTCAACGAAGTTGCGCAAACGTTCGGACGCCGCATCCAGGCTTTCCAGAAAGAAAGCATAAACCGCGGCATAGCGCGTCGGCAGTTGGGCCGGATGCAAATCCCAGCCCTGATAAAAACCGCCGGCGAGTGAATGCTGGACGTGATCGTAGTGCAGCTTCCAGGCACGATGAATGACCGCCCGGTTCTCTTCAATCTGATCCTGGGTTAGCGGCTTTCCTTCAGTGGCGCGATGCGGCCCAACCGGCATGATGTTGGTCGCGCCATCCGACAGCCAGATACCCGTGCCCGCGAATGAAACCTGCATCATGTGCTTCGCGAAGTCGCATGCCGGATGCATCATGTGCTGATGCGCAGCGGTGATGCTGCAACTGGCGGTGTAGTCGTACGTCCCGAAGTGAGCCGCCGTGCAGCGCCCACGCGCAGCCTGCAACAGCAACGGGAGATTGATTCGCCCTTCGCTATTGATGATCGACTGAGTAGTCTCAATCATCATCTCCATTTTCAGCACGCCGGCCCCCAGGCCCGTCTGTTTCTCGATCAGCTCAAATAGATCGGCGAGCGCTGACACCTGTTCGGGAGTAGTAATCTTTGGAAGTGTAACCACGAAATTGTCGGGAAGTTGTCCACCGCTTTCGGCCATTACCGTCGACACGAAAATATCGAGCGTGCGCATGCTCCGGGCCCGCAACTCTTCGGTGAAAGGCTTGATGCGAATACCGATGAAGGGCGGCAGGGTTCCGGCCGCGAGGCCCCGGGCAACTTCGATCGCGGCCGATTCGGCGTGGCCATCTTCTTCCGCGTCGGGGCGATTGCCATAGCCGTCTTCGAAATCGATGCGGAAGTCTTCGACCGGCTCGCGCCGCAGTTTTTCCAGCACGCGCGCGTGAATGGTGTGCGCCAACCACGCCGCTTTGTTCTCTGCACGCACCGCGTCGGGCTCATCTTTGAGCCGCTGTCTTAGACCGGTCGCGTAACCCAGCACATCAGGCAATTCGTTGGCGCGCGGCAAGCCGATAGCTCGCGCGAAAACGACGAAGTCTGAAGCGTTCTCAGCAAACGCTCGCTCGGCCACTTGCCCCAGCCGCTGGGCTGAGTCCGCGCGAAATATGTGCGCACCGCCATAGACAGTGTGCACCGGCTGTCGCCGTCCGATGTCGCCTGGATACTTTTCCGCGAACGCGCAATTAGACGCGCGCAGGCCGGCATCAATTCTCTGGAGCGAAGTTTCGGACAAAGAGATTTTCATTAGACTTTTTGTAGAGAAATTTGTTTTCGCGTGTCTGAATTAATTCGTTCCACGCTGGACGGCCGTTCAAAGCCTCGCCAGCCACTGCCTGTAGAGATCTCTAGTCTTGTTAAGCCACTCGCGATATTCATTTGCGGTCAGCGCCTGAGTTCCTTCGCCCTGTAGCTTGTGAATGTCGTTGAGTAGTTTGGCCTTCGTTCCAATAGCCGAGACCTGGACTGCAATCTTGATTTTTTGGGCTGCCTCTTTGCCGAGTTCAGGGAACTCTGAGGCCAGGCTTTTGAGCAGAACGGGTTCAACGTCGCTGCTGAGAGAAGACACTTCCACCTCGAGGTTTCTCAACGCTTCGCTGACATTGGCGGACGGCGAAGTCAATGCCTTATCCACCGCGGCAATCAAGCCGGGTAGCTCCATCTTCTCACCTGCGCGATATCCTCTGATCTCGGCGGCGCTTTCGGGGTCACCTTCGAACGTACCGTCCTCGAACACGACTGCCTTAATCAAGATTTCCGGATTAGAGAGTGTGCCGGGTGCATATCCGTTCGGCGTTTCCTGTGCTCTGACTGGCGCCGGGACTTGCAGTTCATAAGTCTTCCCGGCCGCTATTAGAGTCTTTCCATCCTGTGCTCGAGGTGTCGCCGTGGTCTCGATCTTCTTGCCGGTCGCCACGTCAACCGCCAACCCAACGATGTCCTTGCCTGATTGATTGAACAAGGTGATCCGGTAAGAGGGAAGCGTCATATCAACAGAAACAGCATTAATGACGACGAGGGATGCCACTCCTTTTAGAATCACAGGCGGGACAGGCGTGAGGTTTGGCGCAACCCGGATCAATTTGATTCCGAAAGGCTCTATTCCAAACTGTCGCAACTCCTCAATATGGATTTTTTCGTTTTCCCGGATCAGGTAGCTTGCGACTCGCTGCTCGTTATTGAGCGCCTTTTCGCCCCACATGGTCGACACGATCACACGCACGGCATCTCCTTCGATCCGAGGAACCAGCCGCACGGCTCTGATCACCGGCGCGTCCGCTATTGGGCGCCACGAGGCTATGTGACCGAACAAGGCATACCAGCCCCCTTGTTGTTGCGAATCAGCCACCTGCACAGTCTGGTAAGCGGGCTTTCTGCCGGGATAGTATGTGACTTCCAGCGCGAGTCTGGTTGGCGTCGGCGCGCTTTCTTGCGCGACCAGCACCTTTGGCGAAACTAAAAAGCAAACTAGAATGAAGAGAACGGGGAAGCTCAGTGATCGGAGTATTCGCATAAAGGTCCTCGACTTATGTTGTTTCTTGTCTCCGATTATTTGGGTCGTGTGTATTCCAAGGGTGAAATCCTTACTCTGCCTTTGGAGGAACTGACTGCTGGCAATCCAGACGAGTCACGCCATCAATGTGAGCGAAAGACTGTACGAGCGAGTTCGCGCCGTCAACAGGCGCCGCGGATAATTCGAATGAGGCTTCAACTAATGTCTCGGTGGGGCCGGCCCGTTCCTCACGGTAGCGTGTAACTGACACGCCGAACTCCTGGACAAAATCCGACCAGACTTTTCGCACGCCCTCGATTTTCGAGGGCTCACAGCCCAGTGAGAGATGGTATGTGGGCAACGGTATCTTCAGTCCTGAACGTCTGTTGATGTAGTTGGTTGCCCATTGCAGCGAGAATTGTGTGATCAGCACGACACCCAAAATGTAAGAGGCGAGTTCATAGTAACCCTGGCCCAGCGCGAGCCCCATGCCGGCCGCCGCCCAAAGCGTCGCCGCGCTGTTGATTCCCTGCAAACTTGCGCCACGATGCATAATCACACCGGCGCCAATAAAGCCAACCCCGGTTACAACTCCGGCAGCTATTTGCGTCGGCTGGCTTCCCGGACCAAAGCCATGCAACGCGATCAGCCCGAAGGATGTAGCTCCAACCGATACCAAAGCATTTGTCTTTAGTCCCGCATTCTTATGACGCCACTGTCGCTCGATGCCGACAAGGGTGCCAAACAGGGCCGACATTAATAGCTGCAGAGCTGGTTCAATATCACTCATCATCCTGGCATGCGCCATTGTACGCTACGCCACCGGCATTCAAAATGTCGTAAGAGTGCGGTAGAATCCATCTCCTTCTCCCGAAGCGGCGACCGCAGTACTAGTTAGTTCGCAAGCGTGATGAACTGTAAAAAGGCCACAAAATCCTACGAAGCCTGGTTGGCGAAGCGAACTCGGATCGTCGAAGCTGACTTGAGGTCCAAACACCAGCAGATGTCCGCGGACATCTTCTCCTTTATGCGGGCGACCTTTTATCGCTGGGTCGAGCTCTGGGCCGAACACTGCGCTGATCTCGCGAAAGCCCCAGTCGTGTTAGCGGTTGGTGATCTGCACGTTGAGAACTATGGCACGTGGCGTGATCAGGAGGGCAGGCTGGTCTGGGGCATCAATGATTTCGATGAAGCGTTTGCTCTTCCGTACACGAACGATCTGGTCCGGCTTGCAGCTAGCGCGCATCTGGCAATTTCGTCAGATCATCTGGCCATTCGGCCTGCCGATGCATGTAAGGCAATAGTCGAAGGATACTGCAATGGGTTGCAAGATGGTGGCAGTCCGTTTGTTTTGGCGGAACGGCACGAGTGGCTCCGAGCGACGGTCATGAGTGAGCTTCGTGATCCCGTTAGGTTCTGGGAAAAGCTAAATGCTCTCGCCGCGATCAAATCTCGCGTTCCCGCGAAAGCGAAGAAAGCTCTTGCGGTCGCACTGCCGGAGAAGAAATTGAAGTATCGCGTGTCCGATCGGGTTGCGGGGGTAGGAAGTTTAGGGCGACAACGGTTTGTCGCCCTGGCTGAATGGAAAGGTGCTCTGATTGCCCGCGAAGCCAAGGCGCTCGTGCCCTCGGCATGTGTGTGGGCCAGCGGACGAAAAGATGGTCGTCCTTACTACGACAAAATCGTAGAGGAAGCAATCAGATGTCCAGACCCCTTTCTGAAGTTGAGCAGAGGCTGGGTCGTGCGACGACTCGCGCCGGACTGCAGTCGCGTCGAACTGGGAATGCTGCCAAAAGGTCGTGACGAGTACAAGCTGCTTGAAGCCATGGGTCGAGAGACCGCCAACGTGCATCTAGGCAGCAGGAGTGAGATCGCAAAGGTGAAGCGCGATTTGAATAAGAGACCACCGGGATGGCTACACGACGCGGCTAAGGAGA
This sequence comes from Blastocatellia bacterium, assembly GCA_003168335.1. GTDB lineage: Bacteria > Acidobacteriota > Blastocatellia > Pyrinomonadales > Pyrinomonadaceae > UBA11740. The sequence continues at coordinate 250,865 of PMSM01000002.1, forward strand.
TGGTCCAGGCAACGGTCGAGGACTGGCGGAACTGGTGTCGTTGAGCTTCGTAGCGACGATTAGCCGTCAAGCGCCGTCCCGGTAACCCGCCGAGAACGCAGCGTCAAGTCGGCTTTTCCACCACGTCGCGAGCGGATCTTCATTATGGTCATGGCCAACTCGATCCTAGTCCGAATCGCTTTTATTTATCTTCAGATTTAGTCCGATCTGAGTCCAGCCTGATCCGATCCGGGCAAGGCCGAGTCCGATCCAGATCCGGATCGGAACCGAAGGGACAATGATCCAGGCGATCCGCATTCGGCCCGTGCGAATCTGATCTCCGATCCCACCGATCCGTGGTTGATTCATAACGAGGTACGGTTCTAAAATTAACAACCCGCTCAAGTTACTAAATATAGCGACACTTCTTGCGAAGTTCGGCGGTTTTGTATTAATCTGTGCGGGTCTTACCACCTGCGGTAGCGGGTGGGTTAACGAAAGAAAGGATCACTCTCGTGACCTACTACTATTACAAGGACGACAAAGGCGAATGGCGCTGGCGTTTGAATGCGGCCGATGGCCGCATCATCGCCGACTCAGGCCAGGGCTATGAGCACCTATCCGACTGCCTGGACGACATTCGCTTAGTAAAAAACTCGAAGGATGCGCCGGTGGTGCAGATTTGATGATGCCCTGGGCACGACAGCGCCTCGCAATCAAGTGGTAGTGCTACTGTGAAAAGGAAGCATCCACTTTTCTGCCGACCTTGTTCATTTCCGAGTTCTTCGAATTGACCTGTCCACGGCATTGCCGATTTGAAGATTACGCTCGTCGCAGGTGGCGGGCCTTTACCGCGCCAGATAACTAAAACTTCAGTCGAAAAGAGAATTGAAGTCTTCGCGGCGGCTGCGAGGCAATAGCTTGACCGAAGAAGGGTGAGCTGAGATTGCCTATGAAGCTACTGTAATTTACTTCGTTCAGGACATTGAACGCGTCCACGGCCACAGTCGCCTTCACTCCTTCGTCTTTTTTCTTGCCTTTGCGTACAGAAAAATCTCGCGACCAACGCAGATCGAGATCGGCGTAGGCCGGGCCCTGCAAACTGTTTCGCGGAACTCCAGCCGGACGCGCGTTGGCAGTGCCGATGTGAAACTGATCGAGGCCCGTAGTTAAAGTGTAAGGCTGTCCGGAATATAGCGACACCGAGGCCCCAAGATTGAACAGTTTTCCGGGGTTGATGGTTCCGAGCAACTCGAACCGATGGCGGCGATCAAAATCAGAGCGTCCCCACTCGCCTGAAAGGTCATAAGCGTTGGGCGGAAAGTAAGTAATGCCACTCGTGTTGTCGTGAGCCGACGCCAGCCGATATTGCGTCATGCCGTTGAAGAAACGGGTTACATTACCTCGCAAAGTGATTTCGAGTGCGTTCGTAAGCCGTCGCCCCTGGGACTCGATCTCGCGCAGCACTCCGATCGAGGAGTCGGGTCGGGCAGAGTAATTAGGCGGCAAGGGCGCGTTGATGTCGCGGGAACGAAATTGATCGACTCCGCGCGCACCCAGATAAGTAATTGCCAGGGTAGTTGTTTTCTGAAGCTGACGTTCCATGCTGAAGCTGTACTGGATGGTGTAAGGAATATTGATGTTGGGTGCCAATCGGGTCACGCTGACAGGTTGAGCGGTAAGGGTTCCGTTCGCGGCCAGCGGATCAGGGTAGGTCGGATTCAGAATCACATATTGCCGCAGTCTCGATCCGTTGAAGAGCAGGATATCCTGAATCGGCCGAGCGCCGGATCGATCATTGAAAATCCCGGCACCGCCACGGAAGACCGTCTTCTGACTGTTGCCTGGAGCATAAGCAAAAGAGAAGCGCGGCGCAAAATTATTGTTGTCATGGAAGTAATTCTGCCAATCATAGCGCAACCCAAAGGACAGCATGAGATTCTTGCGCAGATGGTATTCATCCTGGGCAAACAACCCGATAGCCTTTTCGAGAAAAACAATGTGCCCGTTTCCCTGTTGGAGCACGAACGAGAAAGGACGGCCTTGGGCATAATCGGCCAAAGTTGAGAAGTAGAAAGTGCCCGCCGAGTTGATATTGTTGTCGAAACCGCGACGGCTCAGGTCCGGAACGTTGATGCCGCCTTTGATCAGGTGCTTGCCGGTTGAATAAGAGAGTACCTCCATCAACTGCGCATGGTATTCCGTCCGTAGATAATCGGCCTGCGCCCCGCCGCCGGTAAAGGCGTCAAGCACGACGATTCTACGATTACGCGTTACGCTTTCTGCGGATTGACTTTCAACTCCCAGCAGAAGACGAAAGTTATTCACCAACTTTGGTGAGAGCACCGTCTGCTGGCTAAAGGTAATCTCCTGCTCCATGTTGCGAGAGTTAACACCTGCTTCTGCCAGCGTGGTCCCGCCAACGTTCTGATTATTTACGCTCTCGACGAGTAATGATTCGCGAATGGAAAACGTATTAGTGTCGCTGACCGTGTGACTAATCTGACCGGAAAGCAGCAGAGTACGGGATGGCGCGGGGACGTTGGCCCTGATTGCTCCCGCCGGCCCCTCGGCGACGACTACTGACTGGAGATCCTCTTCTTTACGGCTCACCGAAAATAGAAACGAAGTCTTCTTGCTACTCCGGATGGGCCCGCTTAGATAACCTTCATAAATACGCCGCTGCTCCGGCGGGCGCGTAAGCGCAAATGGATCCCGGGCGTTGAGGTGGGCGTCGCGAAAGATAAAGTTAAGAGTTCCATGGTATTCAGGCGAGCCCGGCTTCGTAGTTACCTCGATGCGACCGCGGCCAGGACGCTGATATTCCGCCGAATACGGATCTTGATTGATTTTTATCTCTTTGATTGCGGAAGGAGAGACCCCGAGATTATTGACCTCCATTCCATTCACCACGAGCGTGACTCCATTGGTACCAACGCTACCGGGATCAAGGAATCGCGACATAGCGCCGATGTAGTCCTGATCGAACACCGGCAAGTTGCTCAGCGACTGCTCAGTCAACCCAACGGTGTCTTTATTGTCGGTCGCTTCCGTGCTGATTTTAGCGGGCTCGCTGGTTACGGTCGTTTCCTGGCGCAGACTAGCGACAGCCATTACCACTTGCAGTGGTGCGGGAGCTTGGGAACCGACAGTTACATCGAGGGTGGTCGATTCGAATCCTTGAGAAGACACTCGCAGAGGATATTTGCCGGCCGCGATCCGCTTGAATTCAAATTGACCCGCCTGATCGGTAGTCGTGGATTGTATTCCGGGAATGTTCGGAGCGCCCAATTCAATACGCGCTCCGACAATGGCAGCTCCTGCCTGATCCTGGACCATTCCCGAGATTGAAAAACGCGCGGACGGTGACTGCGCATGGCCGGTGAAACAGCCAATTAGAACTAAAGCTGCAAGCAATGCCGCACGACTCATTGACTTAGGGTTCTCCAGGGTACTCAACTGTAAGTGCCTTAGAACAAAGCAAAGGAATCGAATCATTAAGTTGAGATTCGTTCAAGACCGAGTTGCGATACATAGGATCTTTAGCGCGACGGTACAGGATGCTACTGCGAATTCCTTCGCCGCCGGACGAGATTCTTTGCTTTAACCCAGGGGTTCTTCTGCCACGTGAGCCTCATGGGTAGCCTTTGCGGACTAGTCCGGCGGAAGAAATAATTATGAAAACTAACGGCCGACTTGACGAGCATCCTGGTACCAAATCCCGCTTCCGTCCGGCGAACGCTGTCCGCTGCCATCCCATATCCAGCGTATGCCCGTCTGAATACCAGGCACGTAATCATATAGGCAATCCTCCCCGCCAGCGGCCACGCCTTTGCGGGCCCACGCCTCGTCCGCTTGAAGCTTTCCCGCAGCGAGTAAAAGCTGTCCCAGCAGTTCTTGTTTTCGGTATGCAAGTCATGCTTGGTGATATTCGGATGCTTGATAATGTCGACTGGTCTCAGGGGCGTCAGCCAGTATTCGTCACACAAGATTTGCGTCTTGTGTTTGGGACAGAACCCTGGCTTTCCAAGGTTCTTCTTATCGCTCATCATTTCATAATAGTCTTTGGTGCCGGGATAGGGGTTATAGACCGTGAATTGCGCGAACATGGTGCCCGACTCGTTCGCAAACCGCTTCATGGTCTGAATCGTGCTGACCGTATCGGATTCCAGACCACAAATAATTGAGCTCAACAGTAGGATGCCGCTTCCCTGGATTTGCTGAATAGTCTCTACCATCCTATCTCCCACCGGATTCCACTGCTTGCCGGCGCTCTTCAATCCCTCTTCGGAGAAGGATTCGACCCCAATGAGCGCCGCCCTGATTCTCATCTTCTGGTACATGGCGCGCAGGTACTCTTCATCACTGGTAACCTCGGTGGTGATCTGGGTAAAACCTAACATGTCTTTGGGGACCGATCGGTCATATTCCTCAAAAAACTTCAAGCGTTCCTGGCGGACTCGTTCCAACTCGCGTCTTGTTTGTGGGTTTGGCTCGCGAGCTATCCGGCCCAGGGTTGCCGGATTGAAATTATCATCGGCGAAGACAACGTAGCGAAAGCCCAATGCGTAGAGTTCGTTGACTTCCTCGATGACTTTGGTGTCAAGGCGCAGTCGCGGTTGGCGTCCCTCAGTCACCCAAACAGAGCAGAAGCTGCAATTCTCCGGACACCCCACGACGGTTTGCACGGAAGGGAAGAGGTATTTCGCCGGGTTGAGGAGATCCCATCTCGCCTTGAGCATGGCGTCGCCGGGTATTCGGCCTCCGGCGTACTGGCGCTGCAAGCGATTCTCAAGCGCGTCCTTGATTACTTTGCTCCAAACCACTTCTCCATTGCCGGTGACCACGGCATCGGCACCCATTCGGAGGGGCTCATCGGGGAAAATGGTGGTGTGAATGCCTCCCATAATCACGGTCGCGCCCTTGAGCTTGGCCTCTTTCAAAACGCGGTAGCCGGGAAGACAGTTGCCGCTGCTGATACCGATTCCGACGATGTCTCCCGGACGGAGAATATCGGGATTAAACCTTTCAATGGATTCGTCGACGACTATCGGGTCACCGACCAAGTCGACCGGTGTTGCTTGAGCCATCACGTAGAGCCACCGCGGCGTGATAAAGCTGTAGCCCGCGGTTGACAGTGACGGATTAATTAGGACGACCTTTGGCATTCTTTCCTAATCGCTAAGGTCTACCTCGCCTTCAATGGCGGGCGCAGGGTGGTGGCGATGCGGTGAGGACGGTCGCCGCTTTCGTTCCGTAGGCTATCGAGTCGTAGGGCGCACATCCAGGAGTAGTCATTTCGCGACGACTAACTCGACAAACGACCCGGGCTTGATGCCGTAAAGGTTCATTTCAATTCTTATTGAGGGCGCGCTAATCTCTCTCCGTTTGGCCCTACCTGAATTTCGGAGCGTTTCGTTCCGGTCTTCACCTGGGCTTCGTACGCCACCAGCTTCCCGCTTTTGGTAAGGGACTCTATCTTGCCGATGGTCCCGGCTCCCGCAGCCTTCCTGAGACCTTCCTGCACAGCCGCTGGTAAGGAATCCATTGTGACTTCTTCCTCGACCTCGACGACTTTGCCGTTCTTGTCCATCGAGATGTCTTTCGAACGTCCGCTGACCGTGAGTTCCACCTCATATAGTCGCTTGCCTCTTTCGACTTCGGTGGCAAACCCGTTAATCGTTGCGCCCTGGCTTTCGGTTGCGACGGTCTTCTCAACCGCGGGCGGCAACTGCTCCCGCTTGAGCTTCTTCTCCTGCGCTTGAGCGACTGAAACCGTCGCGAGTCCAATTACCAGAGCCGCGAGGCTGAGCTTGCAAAATGGGTTCATTTATTCTGTCTCCTTTGGTCCGACTAATTCGAAGAAGGCTTATGCCTCTCGGACGTTCGAGAGTGGGCGCACCCGTCGGGTGTGTCGCGTGACTGCCGCGTTCCCACCGGCAAACCGTTCACCCATGATGCACGAATTGGTGACAGTCGCTAACAATTTCGCCGTTCCAATTTTCGCGTCACTTGAGAGCGGCAAATCTTAGCATGGCGGAACTTAACAGAAGATGAACGGGTGATAAGACCCCTGCAGGCGGCATTTCTGTCGACTGGGGCGTATGCTGCGCCAGAGCCAATGCATGAGAGATTTCGGCTGACTTCGGCTGACAATGACGATGAGTGAGAGGCTGTTGACTCTACGCTGAAAACGGCCACTCCAGGGTGGCCGTCTTGCTTACTATCAATGGTGTTTTCTGGGGCGGCTTCAGCTTACCGCCACTGCGGCGCCGGGGTAGCTGTCCCCGAGCTTTGCCGGATCACCTTCTGCCAAAGTGTTCACCAACTCCTGATGGAAATAGTCGTGGCGCGCGGCGACCGGCGGGGCGACGCGCTTGTTATACATCTGCCGCGATCGATCGATGTCTTCACGCAAACGATCATAAAGGTCGCCGTTGCTGCGCCCGTCCTTAACTTTAGGCTCGTTGTAGAGTTTGATTTCAGAAACCAGCAGACGAGCAAACCGGCGAGCATCGTTGTGCAAGCGCCGCTCTTCTTCGCCGACGTCGATCGGTAAATCCGGTTCACTAACGCCATAGCGGCGAGCGCTTCCCAGCGGGGCCGCGTATTGCGTAGTAAAGCTCGGCGCGCCTGTTTCGATCGCCGGCGCCGCGGTTATCGGTTTGGGCGCGGAGGTTTCCGCGGCGGCTTCTTCAGGTCTTGCCAGGGGCTCAGGCTCTCGCTGGGCGGAAACTTCCTCAACCGCCGGCGCTGCGATGACTTCGGGAACACGCTCAGCCGTTGGGTCCGTCGAAACTTCCTCGACCACCGGTGCTGCGATGACTTCGGGAACATGCTCAGCCGTTGGTTCCGTCGAAACTTCCTCGACCACCGGGGCTGCGATGACTTCGGTAGTTTGCGGTTCGATCTCAGGTGTGTAGGCCGGCTCGGCAACGGCTGTTGGCGTCACCGCTTCAGGTTCGTCAGTCTGCGGCTCCGGCAGGGCGCGCGGCGCCGATGCCAGATTGACCGCCATCGCGGCAACTCGCGCCAGCAATTCAAGCGCGTCGACATTCACCGCGTTCGAATCGTGCGAAACTGAATCGGCGTAGAGGACCGCTACAACTTTCCCACGCACGACCAGAGGCACCGCTGCAACAGTCTGCGGGTCACCGCCAAGCTGATCGATCAAGAGACTATCTTCGGAATTTGATCCCGGTGCCCCGTTCCATGTCGAACGGGAGTGGGCCGCACGGCCCAGAAGCGTATCTGCGCTTAGCGGCAGAGAGACGCCGCCTATCAACTCGAAGTTGGCGGGATCGCCGGCTTCACACTCGCGCCAGCCTATTGCTTGTTCGTTCCTGATCACAAAGAGCGCGGCGCGCTCAGCGAACTGCGCGGCGCCCGTCAACAGTGAGCCAAGAATATCGGCGTGCGATTGTTGTCTTTCGATCTCCTCAACCGCGCGCTTGATGACGGCGACCTCGCCTGAGCTTCGAGCGCGCTCCGGGCTGGCCCCGCTGAGTCTTTGCGATCGCGCCGTCTGCAAATGGGCGAAGATCGCGGCTGACAGTGGCGTTGCCGTTAAAGAATCGTTGGCCGAGCTTTCTCGCAGCCGCTTTAACGCCTCGTCAAAATCACTCTGCAGACGAGAAAGCTGTTCATCAATTGCGCCCAGACGCTTGCCGAGATAGCTCTCAATGGCTTGTTGCAGGCTGTTTTCTAATTCTTCGCTCACCGGACTTAGTGTCCTCCGATCAAATTATTGCTGCTCGATTGGCGAGGGAGCAGGTTGTAACCCGGGAATCAAACAGCATCCGCGTGCCGTCAAATTGATTATGGAGGTCGCCGTGAAAGCGAGTCAAGAACTCTTTTTTGGTGGGTCGGGGACGTTGGTCTTATCCACAGATTACGCAGATTTGACCAATCAGGGAATTAATAAGTGCGATGTATTCGCGCTAAGTCGCCGGCTTTTCTCTGTTTGCCCCGCGTAATCTGCGGATCGGGTTGATTACGAGGTGAAGGTGCGGTGAAACTCGACTCCGGAAAATGTCATCCGGGTGGCCCGTCCACGAACGACCGGTCCGAAGCGCACACGCTCGGGCGACCAGTCTTCGGCACCCACGCGAAAATTGCCCTCGCCGAGCGCTGTCATGGGCGCGCCGTCAGCAGTCAGCTTGCCCTTACGCACAAAGATTCGCGTGCTCCCAAACCACGGGCTGTCGTTCCGGTAATGGCCCGCGAGTGCGTCCCACTCTTTTGGATAATCAAAGGTCTTCGGGCCGGTGTAGCGTTCGTTCGTGAACCAGCGCGGCCCGTGAAACGCTTCCACCACCGCGTTGCGTTCGCGGGCAAATTCCAGCGCGAACAAATCATACGAAGGATGCTTGACGATAAAACGATCACCGCCCGCGCGTTCCAGCGCGACCTTCTGAGTGCCAACCGCCAGCCAGAGCTTGCCGTCTTCAGCCGCGAGCGTGAGCTTGGTTCCATCGGCGCTGGTGAACACTCCCGCGAAGTCCGCCGCATTCGGAACCTGGTCCGGCAGAGTTACCGTTGGCGGCGCAGCCGGCAAATCCTTTCCGTCAATGGTCGCGCGCAAAAGATCCAGAGCGTATTTCGCGACGATGTTCGGGCGATAGCCAGCGAGATTGGCATTAACTGACGCGAACGCGCCGATGCCGCTGGTGACGTCAACGTGCATGGCCGAACTAAAAGCCACCATGCCGCCCGTGTGACGCAACAACGTGCGGCCTTCAACTTCGCTCACCCACAGACCATAGCCGTAACTGGCGTCTTCACCCCAGAATGGTGCTTTGATTGCGGGCGTTGTAAATAGTTTGAAACTCTCTTCGCCGACGATACGACCGCGATCTAAACCCTCCCTGACGATCGCGCTACTGCCCCGAACAACTCTGCCGCGATTGAGCAGCATGGCCAGGTACTTACCCATGTCTGTTGCCGTGGACGAAACGCTGCCTGCGCCTTCGCCAAATTCAACCCACGGTGCCTCAGCCAGCGTGCCGCGCAGCGGAAACGGGCGGTCGTCAAACATCGGCGCGTAGCCGATCGCCATGCGCGGGCGAATGGCGTTGGTAATGACCGGCTCTGTCGCCGACATGCCGAGCGGATCGAGCACGCGCCGACGTAACACCGCGGCCAGCGGTTGCCGATCGATCGCTTCCAGCACGAGGCCGAGCAGGTCATAACCAACATTCGAGTAAGCAAAGTGTTCGCCCGGGGCAAAGCCGGTCCAGAGTGGCTGGTCCGGCCCGATCAATTCCAGCGGCACGCCATCGGGTAATCCCGACGTGTGACTGAGCAGATGATGACCGGTGATGGGAGCATACTTTGAATCGATCTTCAGCCAGGGCAGGTAAGTCGTAATCGGCTGCCTCGGATCGAACTTGCCTTCTTCGCGCATCTGCATCAGCGCGAGCGCGACAAACGATTTCGAGATCGAGCCGATCTCGAACAACGTGTCCGGCTGCACCTTTATGCCCGCTTTCATGTCAGCCAGACCGTAACTCGACGCGCGTAAGAAGCCATCACGCCGGGTCGCCAGGGCGAGAATCATTCCCGGTGCGCCAATGTCGCGCAGGTGGGCGGCAATGAACTCATCCAAGCGCGCGACTGCAGGGGGCGAGAAGCCGATGTTCTGGGCAGAGACTTTCGCCGGCGTGAACGCAAACGCTTGCACCGTGCCGAGGTTCAGGCCCTTCCAGAGCGCGAGTCCGAAGCCTGCCCTAATCCCGCCGCCCAACAATTGCCTGCGGGTGATGCGTTGCGACATTGGCTTTCTCCAACGGCGGATGTTTCAGCAAAAAGCGCCGTTCCCAATGACGGAGAACGGCGCCCGCATTTTGTCGTAATTTACGTGGACTGACAATCAAAAAGATCGTTGCATCAACGACCCTTGGGCTCGAGGATGACTTCGCGAGCCAGCCGGTCGCCAATTATTTCGCGAATCGCCAGACGATCGTTATAGCCCTTCATCTGCGTCTCGTCGTTGCCGACCACTTTTTGCGCGACTGCCTCGGACTTATCCTCATTGGCTTCCATCGTCGCCAGGTTCTTGTACTCCGTCATCAGCATCAGGTTGAACTCGCCGGTCGTGTGGCCTTCTACCGACATCACTTTGTAAGAAAGAATGTTTCCATCTTTCTTTTGGGCCTCCTGCTCAGCCTTCCAACTTCCCGCCAGATAATTCATGTAGGCGGTGTCCATCCCCGGCTTAATCCTGATGAAAGAGATGTTCCACACCGTGCCGTTATGATAGGGGCGATTAACCTGAGCATAAACCGAGATAGCAGCAATCATTAACACCACCGCAAACGAACCTATAGCTATACGTTTCATTTTCATTAAGTCTCCATCCCGTACAAAATGGGGCCTGGGCAACGACGTACGGGATGCTCGCTGTCTTGAAGCCCTGAATGCGGCAGGTGAGTGTTGCCGAGGATTTTCGAATTGCTTATTGCGAGTGCAATCTATGAGAAACGCGCGGGGTGTGTCAATGGCGCCAAGGTTTCACGCTGCCGGCAATCCTTTTTGCGCGATCATCGCCATCACTTCACAGAAACGATCCAGCTCTGGCAGCGTTGTGTAAAGATTCGGCGTAATGCGCAGGCCCTGAAACTCTTCGTGAACTATCGGCGTGGTGAAAATGTGGTGCTTGCTGAAGAGGTAGCCGCCAATCCTTCCCTGATCCAGCCCTTCGATTTGCACGTTTGCGATGGCGCACATCTGCGCCGGATCGAATGACGTGTTGAAGCGCACTTTTGGAATGTCTTTAAGTTTATCCATCCAGTAGCGCGACAGGTAACGCAGCCGCGCTTCCTTGCGTTTGCCGCCGATGCCGTTATGAAAAAGTATTGCCTCGCCGATGGCCAGCTTCGGCGCGGCTGAATGCGTGCCGATCTCTTCGAACTTACGAATGTCAGTCTTTTGCTTTTCCTCGGCGGCAAACAGCGGCCAGACCTTCGCGATTTTTTCGCGCCTAATGTAAAGCAGACCCGTCCCTTTCGGCGCGTACAGCCATTTGTGCAGGCTGGTGCCGAAGTAATCGCAATCCAAATCCTCCTGTTTGAAGTAGAACTGCGCGAATGAATGCGCGCCGTCGACGATCGTCTCGACACCGTGGCGCCGCGCCATTTGACAGACCGCTTTGACTGGAGTGATTTGTCCGGTGAGGTTGATCTGATGCGCGATTTGAATCAGCCGTGTACGCGGGGTGATCGCTCTTTCAAAGGCCCCGGTAATCTCCTGAATATTTTTGGGCGGAATCGGAATCTTAATTAGGTTGAGCTTGATTCCTTCCCGTTGCTCACGCTGCCGGATGGTGGTGAGCATGCGGCCATAATCCTGGGTGGTCGTGAGGACCTCGTCGCCCGATTTCAGGTCCATACCGAGCAGCAGCGTCTCAAGGGATTCAGAGGCGTTACGTGTGATAGCAATCTCTTCGCGATCACAGCCGAACAGTTCCGCCAGGCCGGTGCGAATCGTTTCCGATTGCGGCTCGAGAATCTGCCACATGGTGTACGCGGTTGCGTCTTCCTGCTGCCAGATGTAGCGCACCAGCGCTTCGGTGACGATGCGCGGGCTGGGCGAGACCCCGCCGTTGTTGAGGTTGATGATCCCGCGCGTGACCGTGAACGCCTGCTGGATTTCAAACCAGAAGTCTTCGTCCATGGCGACCTGCTCGGGCGTCAGATGCGCGACGCTCTTCGTGGCGGCTTGGATGTTCTTGAGCAGCGCGGCAACGCTCGATGACGAGAGCGCGGCGAGCCCGAGGCCTTTGCCGGTCAATGAAAGAAAGTTGCGGCGGTCGAGTGCGGGTGTTTTCATAGTCGGCCCTCGGAGTTGTGATTGAAAGAACCGGCGGAAGTTTGCGTCAAACTAGAGCTGGGACCGCGGACGTCCCGTCCGCTTCTGTCGCATCAATAATCTATTCGCGCTTCGCGCTCAATGCGGACGAGACGTCGCGCTCCCAGCAGCAAGAGGCGCCCGGCGGACGAGATGCCCGCGCTCTGCAGGTATTAATGAACTTGCGCACGCGTCTCGACTTCATAACCCGCATCAATCCACGCCTTGGTGCCCCCGGTTACGTTGAGCAGATCATTGAAACCGAACTGCTGCAGGATACTGGTTCCAGCACTGGAGCGATAGCCTCCGGCGCAGATGACTGCCGTCTGCTTGTTTGGATTCAGGTTCAGATGGGGGAGCACCTCTCGCAATGTTGCCAGCGGTGAGTTGATCGCGTGCGGCGCGTGGCCACTGTCGTGCTCACCCGGACGGCGCACATCGATAAGCTGAAGATCGGATCGAGTATCGGTCAGCTCTTTCAATTCGGCGACGGTGATTTGCTGAACGGCCGCCCGTTCGAGTCCGGCTTCCTGCCACGCGTTCATCCCGCCCGCCAAATAGCCCTGAACGTTTTCCAGACCCACGCGCGCCAGCCGCAGTTGAGCTTCTTCAATTCGCTCATCGTCGTCGGCCACGATCAGAATCGGCGAAGTCATAGGGATCAGAGAACCGGCCCACGACGCGAACTGACCGTCGAGCCCGATGTTCAGCGCGCCGGGAATATGGCCGGCGCCGAAATCGTTTGCATCGCGCACATCGAGAATCACACAACCCTGCGCCGCAAGTTTGCAGACTTCAGCGGGCGATAGCGCCGGGGCTGGCGGAAGGAGGGTCAGGGCTTCGGCGCCGGTGCGATTAATCTCTGCGTCTTTAGAAAAATAAGCCGGCGCTTCGGGCAGATCGGTGGTCATCACACGGACGAACTCTTCTTTGGTCATCGGCTGAAGCGCGTAATTGACTTTGCGTTGCTCGCCTATCGTCGAAGAAGTTTCCGTGGAAAGATTCTTACCGCACATCGAGCCCGCGCCGTGCGCCGGATAAACTTCTACGGCATCATCAAGCCGCAAAAGCTTTGCGTGCAGACTGTCATACATCAACGCGGCCATCGTCTGTGGCGTGTACCCCTTTCCGCCGGCGAGATCGGGACGGCCTACATCGCCGATAAACAAAGTGTCGCCAGTCAGGACCCTCTGTGGTTGATCCGAAACTTCCGTGTCGATCACCAGCACACAGATGCCTTCCGGAGTGTGACCGGGAGTTTCCAGAAAACGCAGCTTCACTTTACCCACTGCCAGTTCATCGCCGTCTTTGACTGGGCGATGTGGAATCGTCGCTGCGGCTTGCTGGCCGAAAACGATTTCCGCGCCCGTGCGGGCGGCCAGCTCGCGATGCCCGCTGACAAAATCAGCATGCAGATGAGTCTCGATTACGTACTTGATCTTCAATCCTGCGATTTCGGCCTCCTCGAGGTACTGGTCGACGTCGCGCTGCGGGTCGACGACGACGGCTTCACCATCTGAACCAATCAGATATGAAGCATGAGCGAGACAGTTGAGATAGAACTGCTTGAAGAACATAGGTCAAATAGGCCCTATTAGTCTTATTCTCTTTCCGGCAATTTATAAAACTCTCGCGCCGGTTTCAAGGGCCGCAGCATCCAGTAAGGCCGCCGGGTCCCATCCGGTGAATAATTGTCTGCCGGCCGTGTCTGCGCGAGCCATTTCCTGTAGACCTCGCGAGACTTCTCAGTATCGACATGAATGTCGCCATAGTTGTCAGTCGGTTCAGCTTGGCGCACGCGCACGGCCTGGTGCCAGCAGTGCATGCCCGAAATCGGATCAGGGTGAACAGGGAAAGTCAGGTTCTGATGCACGCCGACATCATTCCACCAGATGCGCAACGTGTCCGCATCACTCGACTCGTAGGGGCCAGCTCCACGCTCACGCTTCAACCCCCACTCGTCGCCTTCATGATCCAGCCTGACAGTGGCCATCATTTGTTTTTGCCCATTCTCATGCGTCTTCCATCGCCCCATGTGATGGCTGCAGGCCACGATGCCGGGCTTGATGCCTTCATTGACCCATGCCTTCACGACGAAATAACCAATCTCAGTTTCCACCCGCACCAGATCGCCGGTGCGCACGCCCAACTTCGCCGCGTGGCTCGTATGCAGCCAGAGCGGATTTGTGTGCGCGATTTCATTCAGCCACTTCGCATTCGCGCTACGCGTGTGAATCTGAATCGGTAGACGAAATGTCGAGATCAAAATCGTCTGATCTTCTTCGAGATTATCAGGATGTACATGGCTCTTGATGTAAGTCGGAATCGCGTATTCATGCCAGCCCCAATCAGTCAGCGTTTTGGAAAAGAATTCGAGCCGGCCACTCGGAGTAGGGAAGCCGCGTTTGATCTCTCCGTCAACTTTCACTCCGACAAGTCGACGACCATCCGCATCGCCATCGGGACTGGGAATTGGAACCACGTTTGGCGACGCAGGTTTCGCCGCCCGTGTGAACACACGACCAAAATGATCTTCGGCGACATCGTCGAGCTCTTCGCCTGGCACGGTCTCTTCATAGATCGCCCCGACTTTCCTGGCGATCTCAAACGAGCCGTAGCGCCGCATGTATTCGAGCGGTTTCAAATTCTCTTCAGCCGCCTTTTCAGGTAATCCCGGCACTGAGTTCTCAAAGATCCATCCGTAGTATTCATCTACCCCGAGGCGCTCGCCAGGGTTTTTCTTGGATTCAACGAATTGGCGAATGCCAAGCGAGCCATCGCGATCGATGCGCCAGGTCAGCTCCATCCAGAATTCGTTTTCTTCCCAGACTTCGCCGGGGTTTACCTCACGGGTGTCGCTGATGTCTTCGCCGTTGCGTTGTCGCGCGGCGCGCATCACCGGTTGGCGAAAGCCGAGCCACTGCGAGTCGTGCGTTTCGTAAGAATGCAGATCGTGCCTCTCTGGGCCCAAACCCATGGGCAAGATGTAGTCCGCGAAGTACGACGTCTCGTTCCACACCGGCGTCAACGCGACATGACAGCCGATTAGTTTTTCGTCAGTCAGCGCTTCGATCCAGGAGAACCCGTCAGGATTTGTCCACACCGGGTTGTAGACACGGGTGAAGTAGGTGTCGAGGCGACCGCGCCCTTCCTTTAGAAAGTGCGGCAGCAGAAAAGACATCTCGTGCATCGCGAGCGGAAATTCCCGCGGCCAGGTTTTTTCGTTCCACATCTTCGGATGCGGCGGCGTGTAGATCGGCTTTGGCACAAACTTGTTCCACGCATTCGGAAACACTCCGCCTTCGGTGGCCACGGCGCCAAGCAAAGCGTTCAGCATGAACAGGCAGCGCGCGACTGACCAGCCATGGCTGATACCTGAAGTCGCGCTGCGCCAGTTGTGGCTCGAGAAACGCGTGCCTGCCGTGGCTACCACCTTCGCGATTTCTTCGAGCGCGCTCGCTTCCACTCCTGATTCCGTCGCCGCGAACTCGAAGGTGTAAGACTTGTAAAGCTCCTTCAAAGCGCTTTCAAAATCTGCGAACTCACGATTACTCCCGTTTGCCTCTGACCTCTGATCTCCGATCTCTGACCTCTGTTCCAAATATTCTTCCCAGTTCCACCAACGCCGCACGAAATCGCGATTGTAAAGATTGTTTTGAATCAGGTAATTCGCGATTGATAACAGAATTGCAGCTTCCGATCCGGGATAAGGCGCGATGAAATGATCGGCGTGCGTCGCCGTGTTTGAGAGCCGCGTGTCAAAGACGATCAGCTTCGCGCCGCCCGTCTTGCCATCGATGATGCGCTGCGCGTGCGGATTGAAGTAATGACCTGACTCGAGGTGGGCGCTGATCAACAGAATGACTTTCGCATTCGCATGATCGGGGCTCGGTCGATCCAATCCCATCCATAACTGATAACCTTCGCGCGCGCCCGAAGAGCAGATGTTCGTGTGCGAGTTGTGGCCGTCCACACCCCACGCCGCGAGAATGCGTTCAGTGAAACCGTCCTCGCCCGGCCGCCCGACGTGATACATGATTTCGTCGCGGCGATCTTCGACGATCGCTTTGCGGATGCGCGCGGCGATGTCGTCGAGTACGGTATCCCAATCGACGCGTTCCCATTTTCCTTCGCCGCGTTTGCCCGCGCGCTTCAGCGGATAAAGAATGCGATCGGGATCGGTAATCTGATTCAGCGTCGCCGGCCCCTTCGCGCAGTTGCGTCCACGGCTCCCCGGGTTCTCAGGATTGCCTTCGAACTTCTGGACCTGTCCGGTCTCTTTGTCGATGTAAGCGAGCAAACCACACGCCGACTCGCAGTTGAAACAAGTCGTCGGCACCAATGAATAATGCCGCTCCTTGCGCCGCGGCCAGGCCTGCGAATCCAGCTCAGTCCAATCATCCCAGCGTTCCTTGGGCGGAAACGCCGCGAGATGGATGCGCGAAGGACCGGGATAGAAAGTTTCACTCATTCTACTTCGCCGCTCTCTTGGTTGTTGTCTTGCCTGCCTTTCGCGATCTCTTCTCTGATTTCTCCATAGCTCTGAAGAAGTACCTTTCGACAATATCTGGTAACTCTCGAACTATGACGTAACTTTCTTTATCACGCATTTTATCGATGAATGGTCCGTGTCTCGTGAAATCGAGCGCCATCATCAAGGGTTTCATGGCATTTTGTATCTGCGTCTGGTTCCCACCTTTAATGGCCCTGTAAAACTCCATTCCAAGTTCGTGAAGCCAGGGCAATTCCTCGCGAAAGAGCCCGATAACAAAAAGCAATCCCGTTGGGTCATCAAAATCGCTAGACATGTGACGGAACTCGTCCATCATCATCATTGGATGAAGCCGATGACGTTTCCGACGCATTGGATCGAGTCTTCCCTCAATTCGCGAAGGTAAATCCTGAAACATAACCTTCACTTCCTCGAACAACTTTGCGACCGATGTTTCATCAATCGCTTGTTGAGTTTCTTCGTTTGCGCTCTCTCCAAGCTTCTCAAGCACAGACTTGGCTTTCTCGGTAAAGCTACGAACCTGCATCGCAATCGCATCACGATCCGGTTCCGAATTCGGAATACGATCGACGAGCTGCATCACCAACTTAGTCAGATCGTCCTCCTTAGCTTCGCAGTTTTGAAACTGCGCAAATGGTCCCGTTGCAGCGCGAGAAAGAGGAATGCCAAGCGCTATTCCGAAAACTGGCGTGCCCAGTTTTCCTTTCGCGACACCGGCTTCGTATAGTATCCAAGGGCGCTCAACGCTTCGCTGAGTTAACAGACAAACAACATCCGACGCGGTACTAAGCCTTTTCATCAGCTCGGGGTACCACTCAGTTCCGTATTCGATTCCTTGGGATCCTTTTCGGTCCGACGAACGGAACGACTTCAGAACGCCAGCGCTAACGCTGCTCAATAGTTTACTGAATGCTTCTGCAAGTTCGGCGTCGCGAGAGTCGTGGCTGATAAAAACCAATGAGCCTGTCTGCGAGGGCATTAGTTCGGCAGGTTCTTCTGGCTTAGCTTTCCTTTTTGTTGATGAGGCCATGGTCGTGCTCCAGTTCGTGTCGTTGAGATCTAGACTCGATCCTCCCAATAATTCGGTTCGCGATGAAGATGCATCACCGCTAATATTCGAATCTCGTCAGTCTTTACTCGGTAAACAATACCGTAAAGAAAGGTTTTCAATGAACGGCGGCGAGTGTTTTGCGATAGCCGTTGCCAAGCGTTTGGAAAGTCGAGGATTCGCGAGATTGCCATTTCAGTCTCAGCGCGAAATCGGTTACCTAACTCCTCACGGATGTTGTCGTAGTACTTCTCGACCTCTTCGAGTTCTTTCTCGGCGTGAGGGTGAAAGGAGTAGTTCATCCCTTATATCGAGCGCGCAATCTATTCATCACTTCCTCGCCCGGAATCGGCGTTACTACACCATCTTCTATTTCCTTGTCACGTCGCTCAGCCTCTTCCGCCCACAGCGCGTCAATCCTCTTCTGATCCTGAGCGTCCAGGCTTTCAAGCAGATGCTCCGCCAGCATCGCCCGAGTACCCGGAGGCAGAGACAAGGCGGCGCTAATTATTTCTTCGTAGGTGCTCATCGTTTCCTCCATCCACAATTATCGTATCGAGCAGCTCAGCATAAACATCGTCTTCGCAATTGTCCCAGATTGCAGCGAGCGATGGTTCGCTGGCCTTTAACCAGAAATCGTCGCAGGCAGCGGAAGACTCACATGGGCGGACGTTAGGCTGCGACTTGTTCATAGGAAAAGCGCGGGATGTCTGCACGCTGACTGGCGTGCTCGACCGTAATGCCGCAGATGTTGCCGCTCTGATCGAGATCCAAGACGGTGTTCTCGTCCAAATCTTTCGATTCGGCTACTTCGGCTGCCTTGAACTCGATATAGAGCGTGTCAGTGTCCTGAAAATATTTGACGTTCATGGTGTAAATGATCGGTCAAAGAAAGCGTTGTGAACAGTCTGTCACGAAACGTAAGCCTGCGTCAGTCTAACATGCGTCGCAAGCAGCATATAGCATTGCATCGAGGCCGTTTCACGTCGGCGGCATTGGCGCAATTCCGGGTTGAGCGTTTGACCCGGTCGCTACTGCTTCCGGTTCTGACCCTTTCCATTTGCATTCACTGCTCACTTCGGCAATGCCTGAACTTTCGCAATCGTCGTGAAGTACACCTGTGTCTTGTCAACGGCCAGGTAATGGTTCCATGAATCTGCACCCCGATCGAGGGTCACGGGCTCGCCACCGCTCGTGGCGATCTTGCGCAGGGCATAGTTGCTCGCCGACTCGCGGTCAAAGTAATAGATGTGATCGTCAGCGGCAACAAACTCCATCACCTCACTGATACTCGGCGCCAGTTTGGTGGGCTCGCCGCCTTTCTTCGAGATCTTCATCAGCACCCAGTTATTGCTGTTGTCCATCTGCGCATAGAAGAGATTCTCAGCGTCAGAAACCATATCCGACATCGGCCCCTTGTTCGGATTGCGATAGACGAACGTATCTGCGCCGCCCGTTTTCGGAGCTTTCCTGATGCCGGTGGCCGCGATCCAGTAAACAAAATCACGATCGACACAAAGCCCGCTGTACCCTTCTTGCCCGGTAGCAAGTTGTTTGGAACTGCCGCCTGTTTTTTTCGCGAACATTACGGGCAGGTTATGCGAGGCCGCGCCGCCCCAGACCAACCAGTAGATGTTCTCGTCATCGACCACCATCTCGTCGGGCTTGCCGGGCGCGTCTGAGACGATGGTCTCACTTTCGCCACCCGTTTTCGGCACGCGATAGATGTGGCCAGGGTCGGACCAGTACAAGAACTTTTCATCCACAGCCAGCGTTGCGCTGATAAAGTGCTCGCCGCCCTTGACCAGCACTGACACGCTCCCGTCTTTGAGCGAGATGCGGTTGACGTTGTTTGTGCCGGCCTCCTGAGCGGCTATCGTTCCGCCCGTGACGTAGAAAACGAATGAACCGTCGGAAAGGATCTTGGATGGATGGTCCTGGTTGTCAGACAACACCCTGGCTTTCCAAACCGGTGATTTGCAAGCCAGGATACACGCCAGCAGCAGCGCCAGAGCCAACCATAGAGACAGGCGGCCCTGGTTATTTTGGGAAGCACATTTAGTCACGCTAGTCTCCGCTCAAATTCCGGATCAGCGGTTTAGCTGAATACGCAAAGAACAACCGCTGTAGAGTTAAAGCGCGGAAGCATCCCACGCAGGCAGTCCACGTGGGATGCCTGGACGTCATGACTTGAATATATCCGGGTTATCTTTCTGGAGTTTGTCGGCTTGCTCTGCCAGATCGTCCGCCTCTTTACTCAGCCTGTCGACGCGATCGGTGTTGGCGTTCGCCATGCTGATGAAACTCTCGCGGCTTTGGCTGTCAATCAAAGCTTGCGGGGTGCCTTTCGCGGTCTCGACCCACTCCGCGCGCTTGTCCCATTCTTTCATTTTGAGCGTCAGGTATTCCTTGAACTTGTCCTTGACCTTGAGCTTGCTGGCCTCTTCGTACTTCTTGGACGCTTCCTTGCATTGTTCTTTGGCCTTGTCGTAAGCCGCGATCGCTTCTTTGGCAGTCGCCCGCGCGTCTGCCAGTTCGGCTACCGGGGTCTTAAGCATTTTCTGCTTCTTCTCTTCAGCGTCGGCCACATGTTTCTTGGCTTCCTTAACCGCCGAGTTGCCTTCATCGACAAGTTTGTTGGCCTTCTCCGTTTCATCGCCCGAACTGCACGCCAAAACGGCCACGACCAATATCAGCAACGCCATGACCGCGGTCCAGTAACGTTGGTTGTTCATCTTCATCTGCTGTTCTCCTGTTCCAATTTAGTGTTTGACCTTCTTACGCAACATCCCACTACTCGCAATGCACGCGAAAACTTTCCGGCCGAGGTTAACCACCGTGCTCTTTTAACCACTTTTTCGCAAACGCCACGGCGTCTGCGCCGCGGATGCGCCCCTCGAAATCGCTGATCGGATTTTTGCCGTTGTTCATGAAACTCAGCATGTATTCGCACTCGTCCTGTTCTGAACTCACTTCCGGCTTTCGGCGCGGGTCGGTGCTGAGGTTGCCTGTCCCGATCTCGTCGATGCAAACATGAACAAACTCGGAGTTCGGTTCCTGCTTGATCCCCCACACCCAACGGCTAAAAACGCTGAAGCCCTCATCGCGAATCTTACTTTTTCCGCGCACCAGCACGAACAGAAACTTTGTCAGGATCGGATCCGGCGTCGTGAACAACGCCAGGTTGTCGAAGAAGTGCAGATAAAGTGTATCGCGAGCTTCCTTCAAATTCTCAATGGCCTTGACCACGACTTTGGCGGCGTTGGCATCGTTCGTGCGAATAAGCGACTTGGCGAGAGAGATGAACGTGTCTTCGTCCTTCTCTCTACTGATCATCTCAGTCAGGCGCGGCAGCAATTCGCGAATGTCATCCGGCAGCAGACCGCTGACCGCCGCGGCGCGCACCTTGCCGTCCGCGTGATCGAGATACTTGCGCGCCAGCTCGCGAATGCCGGGATAGTTTGACAAGGCGCCGGCGCGTAAACCAACCGAGAGCGTGTCCGGATCCTTGCCCCCCAGCGCTTCCTTGATCATGTCGGGGCGTTTGCCCGCCAGCTCGGGTTCTTTCTCCAGCAGATCATCCATCAGGATCGCCCAAACACCGACGTCCTTTGTTTCCAGCAGAGCTTTATGTTGCAGTTCAACCGCGTTGCCTTTGATCGTTGAAATCAGCAGCCGCGCGGCGTTGCGCCGTTTGTTCTCACTCGAGCTGCTGGTCGCTTCATAGATGTACTGCACTTCCTCTGCCTTCACTGAACCATGATCGCGCAGCGCTTCGCTGGCGTCGCGCTTTGTCGTAGCCTCAAGGATCCGATCGATATCAGGATTCGACGAGCCGCAGCCAAGGACCGCGCTGATCAGAATTACCAGAGCCAGCGTCATGGTTGAGAACGATGCGCGCCGGAGAGGTCCGATGCTTAACTCAAGATGCGATGCTGGTCGGTCAACTTTCATTTGCAATCCGCGTGAGCCTTAAGCAGCTTGCGCTACAGATCAAGCCAACGGCACTGACTGTCCTGCTTGCACGTAAGCATGTTCGAACATCATTAATCCAATCAGCGCCAGCGGCGCTCCGCCGATACCGATAGATGTGCTTGCGAATCCCAGGAGCGCCAGCCACGGCAGCGCGCCGCCAAGTATCGATAACAAGATTCCCATCCAGAACTCGGTCTTGTATCGGCCACTGGTCATCTCCCAGACTGCCAGACGTGCGTGCGCGGTCGAATGGGTGAGCGAAACCTCGCCCCAGATCATTAGCAGGTGCAGCAGACTAGTGATTGCAAGTACCCAGAGCAAAGCCATAACTGGCGGCGGGACCGTGTCGATGAATGTCATCGGCGAACGCGTTCCCTCAAGGCGGGCCGCAATTGGCAAGAGTACGGCCGACCCGAGCAGCAGCGCCTGCACGAACAGATGCGGCGGCAGTAAAGGATTTTGCCAAAGGTCGCGCGCCTTGGCTTGCGCAAAAAGATAAGCGGTATAAATCGCCGTCAGAATCGCTAGCGGGATTCCCGGAATCATCAGCCAACTCTGAGAGCGCGTGGCCCAGGGATCAATGCTGACGGGAAGATTGACTACTCGGGGAAAGAGTGAGGTCGGACCGCGATGACCCAGGCTGCTTACAACGAAATGGGCGAGCAGCACCAGCGAATACCCCGCGATGATAAACGCTCCCTTCACTAACCAACTCTTCCATTGCGGCCGCGTGAAAATCATGTAGAAGCGCGCTGGATGTTCGAGGTCCCAGAGCAATAACGCACCCGTAATTCCAAGAAACGCTCCCGAGACAACCGGCGTCACCCACAACCACAGCGCGCTGTCCGTTTTTAGAAATCCGAAAAGCACCAGCAAGGCCGCGACCAGATAAACTCCCGAAGCAATCCCTTTCGTCCAGGTATAAAGACTCACCCGCCAGTCCCACGGAATCGAATGCGCCACGTCGTAACTCAGCAGCGCGGCGGCCGAGCTGTTATTGAAAGTCGGATTGCCTGAGACGACGTGCTCGCTGTCCATTTGCTGCTCGCTCCACATGAACAGTCCGGCTTCGGGCCGACGAGCGGCGAGCGGATCGAGCGTGGCCTGGTGCGCGCCTTTGTAGAAAAGTTTTGGCAGCGTTTCTTTCTCCGGCCGGCGCACGTTCACCGCCTCGCGATTAATGATCTGCGCGACGTAAGACGATTGATCGTTCATGTCGCCGATCAGGATTGCCTGTGTTGGGCAGACGACGACGCAGGCGGGCTCCAGTCCAACATCGATGCGATGCGCGCAGAAGTTACATTTCTCAGCCGAATGATCTTCCGGGTTGATGAAGATCGCGTCGTAAGGGCAGGCGGCCATGCAGGCCTTGCATCCGATGCAGATCGACTTATCGAAATCGACAATGCCGTCAGGCCGCTTGAACATCGCCGTCGTCGGACACGCCGTCACACACGGGGCGTGCGCGCACTGGTTGCAGCGCGTTACCTGATGCGCCCGGCGTACCTGTGGGAACACGCCCACGTCGACGTGCTTGACGTAGGTACGCGTGACGCCAATCGGCACGACGTTCTCAGACTTGCAGGCCGTCGTGCATGCATGGCAACCGATACAGCGGGTTTGGTCGATCACCTTGGCCCACTGGACCGGGGTCTGGCGAGCTGGCTCTGGCTCGATCATATTCGTTTTGTCCGTTGGAATTACGCGGCGCAATATATCACGGAACGTGAGTACTGCGGAGATGAAGTCAGTACCACCCGCGTGAGCTGGTGGAGTAAGGACTCAACGCGCCGGTTGCCCCCAAGATCCACCTGCTAACGCAGGTGGTACTGACCTCATGGCGCAAGATGCGCGTGCCACCGACTTATGCGATAGTTACAATCGCTTGAAAGAAAAACTGCTGCAATATCTCTCATGCCCATCGTGCGCCGGCGCGATTACTCTGGTGTCCGCTGAGCGCGAAGGTGAGGAAATCATCGGTGGTCAACTAACGTGCGCTTCATGCACGCGCGCATGGCCCATCGTGCGCGGCGTTCCGCGCTTTGCTTCGATCGAAGAGGTCGAAGAGGACAAAGCCGCGACCGCCGCCGGCTTCGGCTGGCAATGGACCCACTTTACTCAGATTGATGAGAAGTATGAAGAGCAGTTTCTTGGTTGGATCGCTCCGGTCACGCGCGAGTTCTTCAAAGATAAGGCCGTGCTCGAAGGTGGTTGCGGCAAAGGACGTCATACGCTACTGACCGCACAGTGGGGTGCGCGTGATGTGATCGGAATTGACTTGAGCGCAGCAGTTGAAACTGCGTTCACAGCGACTCGTCATCTTCCGAACGCTCACATCGTCCAGGCTGACATTTACAATTTGCCGTTCGCCCGCGCGTTTGATTACGCGTTTTCGGTCGGCGTGTTGCATCACTTACCCGATCCGCGCGGCGGGTTCAAGTCACTGGCATCGAAGGTCAAACCCGGTGGCCACATTTCGGCCTGGGTCTATGGCGCCGAGAACAACGAATGGATCACGCGCTGGGTAAACCCTCTGCGCGAGCGTCTGACCTCGCGCATGAACCCGCGGGCGCTATTACAGCTTTCAAAAGTCCCAACTGCGGTTGTGTTCGCGGCGACCAGGCTAATCTATGGTCCACTTAACGCTTCGGCCGGTGGCGCTAAGCTGGCGCGGCATCTTTTTTACAACGACTATCTAAACGCGATCGCCGGCTTTGGCTGGCGAGAACAACACACCATCGTCTTTGATCACCTGGTGGCGCCCACGGCGTTCTACATTTCCCGCGAAGAATTTGCCGAGTGGTGGCCAGAGATAGACGCACAAGATGTGACCATTAGCTGGCACAATCGCAATAGTTGGCGCGGATTTGGACGGATCTGATTTGGAGTGCGGTGGCAAGCGCAGCGCGACACCGCTTTGGATCGTTTGCAATTGAGCCTCTCAATATCCAAAGCGCCGTCGCCGCGTCGCTCTGCCGGCGCACTCCAAATTCGTTGACGGCGCTTCCAGCGAACCGCTATGATGCTTGTGGTTTAAGGCGTTCGTGCCCAACCAAAGCTGACGCTTAGACCTCTCGGTTTCTTGCCCTTAACCCTCTCAAATTTTTTCGAGAAACCCGAAACGGAATTCCTACGAGTACTTCTATGCCTGTTAAGATTGACGACCTCCTGGTCACAGCTATTGCTCACTTTGCCTCAGACTTACACCTGAAGGTCGGTTCCTCTCCCGTGATGCGCATCAGCGGCGAACTCCATCCGATTGTCGAGGCGCCAAAACTTTCACCGGAAGACACCCTCGACATAGCGTTTTCAATGATGTCGAACCGGCAAAAGCAGAAGCTGAAAGAAGTTTCGGAAGTAGACATCGCCTACAGCGTCAACGGCCTGGGCCGATTTCGCGCGAACATTTTTCAGCAGCGCGGATCGGTGAGCATCGTTCTGCGCGTGATTCCTGATCAAAGCCGGAGCACGGCGGCGCTGGGGCTGCCCCCGGTGATCGATCGAGTTTCCGAAGAACGCCGGGGCTTGATCCTGGTGACGGGCGCGACCGGTTCAGGAAAGTCAACGACGCTGGCGGCAATGATCGACCGCATCAACTCGACGCGCTCCGGACACATCGTGACCATCGAAGACCCGATCGAGTTTCTGCACCG
The DNA here is from genome assembly GCA_003168335.1 of Blastocatellia bacterium. Taxonomy (GTDB): domain Bacteria; phylum Acidobacteriota; class Blastocatellia; order Pyrinomonadales; family Pyrinomonadaceae; genus UBA11740. Next base: position 275,880 of record PMSM01000002.1, read on the forward strand.
CGACAAGAAAGCTTTTGTCACGCAACGCGAAGTCGACGTCGATACCCGGTCGTTTGCGGAAGCTCTCCGCAGTGCGCTGCGACAGGATCCGGACGTAATTCTGGTGGGTGAAATGCGCGATCTGGAAACGATCGAAACAGCGTTGACGGCCGCTGAAACCGGCCACCTGGTGCTCTCAACTCTACACACGCTGGATGCGACGGAAACAATTACCCGTATCGTTTCGTCATTCCCATCGCACCAGCAGAAATCAGTGCGGATTCAACTGGCCGGAATTTTGAAAGCGGTGATCTCGATGCGTCTGGTGCGCGCGGCAAGAGGTCCAGGCCGCGTCCCGGCCGTTGAGGTGATGGTCTGTACGGGCCTGATTCGCGATTACATTATCAACGAGGAAAAGACCTATTTGATCCGCGAAGCCATCGCCAATGGAGCTTCACAGTATTCCATGCAGACTTTCGATCAATCGCTGTTCCGGCTCTTGCAGTCGCGCCTGATAAGTTTTGAAGAGGCCGTGCACAACGCCACGAACCCGGACGAGTTCAAGATGCGAGTGTCGGGGATCTTGTCGACTGAGCAGACGATCGACGATGACGATCGTGGCAACCGGGGCGCTGCTGAGCCGCGGCGTGAAGAATTTGAGTCGCTGATCGTGAAGCTCTGAAGTGGCACAGACTTCAGGAAACTCTGATCAAGTACTTTCGACGCGTAGCGTCGGTATGAATTTAGCCCGGCCTTTCAAGGCCGGGAAGGGGCAACGAGGTGTTCGCGTCGCGTAGCGACGCCTGAAACCAAGGGATTCAATCGTCGCTACGCGACGAGAACAGAGACTAACCTGATCCCGGCGTTGAAACGCCGGGCTAAGTTCATGCGGACGCTACGCGTCCAAGACACTTAGTCAGAGGTTCCTTCAGTCTGTGAAGACTGATACCCATTTTCCATTTCTCATTTTTCATCTGCCATTGACGATTGAGGTTTAGAGTGCCGACTTTAGTCGGGTCTTTGTTGTTGCGAAAAGCCCAACTGAAGTTGGTACTCTAAACACCGTCCTTGATGTGAAATGAAAAATGAGAAATGGAAAATGGATTCTGAATCCTGAACACGAATCACCGCTCCATTCGCTTAGCTTCCTGCCAGAGCTCTTCCAATTCGTCCAGCGTAGTCTCTTCGAACTTGCGGTCCTGCTCGCGCAGCCTGTTTTCGATATGACTGAAACGGCGCCGGAATTTACGGTTGCTAAGCTTCAAAGCTGCTTCCGGCTCAACGTTCAGGCGCCGCGCAATATTCGTTACCACGAATAGTAAATCGCCGATCTCTTCACGGACGTGCGCGTGATCGGCCTCGTCTTGCGAGTCGGCGTGCTTGCTAATCGCTTCGCGCAACTCTCCGACCTCTTCCTGTAACTTTTCGAAGATGTCTTTGATTTGGGTCCAGTCAAAACCGACGCGCGCTACTTTGGTCGAGATTTGATGCGCCTCCATCAGCGCCGGCGCTTTGGTCGAGACGCCGTCGAGGATGGATGGGTGGTCGGGTTTGCCCGCGACCTTACCGGCGGCGCGTTTCTCTTCAGCTTTGATTGCTTCCCAATTGCGCAGCACTTCGGCAGAGTCGCCGGCTTTCGTGTCGCTGAAAACGTGCGGATGCCGGCGCACCATCTTGGCGTGCACTTCGTCAATCACATCGTCGATGTTGAATTCGCCCCGCTCGCTCGCGACGCGTGCGAAGAAAGTGATCTGGAATAGCAGGTCGCCCAGTTCTTCACGCAGCGCATCGGGGCGTCCCTCGCGCGCTTCTTCGAGGGCGTCGAACGCCTCATACGCTTCTTCCAGGAGCATCGGCGCGAGTGTCGCGTAGGTTTGCTCGCGGTCCCACGGGCAACCGTCCGGCGATCGCAGGCGGTCCATCAGTTCGACCAGGTCAGTGAAGGTTTTCGGCATGGGCTTGATTGTCCAGAATCGGGGACGTTGATTCAAGTTCAAACGAGCCGTGGCTTCATATCGCTGGGAGCGCGGACGTCCCGTCCGCATTGAGCGCGGAGCGCGAACAACCGTGGACGATTTGGGACCTCAAGGTCCAAACGAATTGAGCTGGCTTCGCTCGCTCCGGCGGACCGGGACGTCCGCGCTCTCAGCGCTGAGTTGTCGCGAACTTTCAAATCGAAGCTTTCCCAACTATCGCCGTGAGAGTTCGCGGTCACTTTGCGATCAAATGAACGGCGGTGCTAACATCGCTGCTGTCTTAATAACCTATTTTCAATCAGGGCGTGCGAGGGTTTGGAATGACCTGTTTGCACGCCGGTGTTTCAAGCACAATGGATGAAGAGCAACCAACATTTAAAGTAGTCGACCGCCGGCCATTTAATCCGGACGGCACTCCGCGCGAGCTTTCACCGGAGGAAAAGGAAGAGTCCGAGCGCGCCGCGGCCGCCGCCAAAGCCGCTCTCGCTGCTGAGATCGCTCAGCCCCAGCCGGCGCCGGCACAATCCGCAGCACCGACGGCAGGCTCGGCGCATCGTGAACCTCAGGCCGGACCAACAACGTCTGTTCCGCGGGCGGCCAGCGAACCGGCGCCCGCCGGCCGCGATCCGCTGGATGATCCGACGAGCTTCCTGAGCCTGATCATGTCGCTGGCGTCGAATGCGGCGGCTTCCCTGGGAATGATGCCTCATCCGGGGACCGGTGAAACCGGCGTCGATCTCACGACGGCTAAGCACTGGATTGATGTGCTGGGAATGCTGGAGCAAAAAACGCACGGGAATCTCGACGGTCAGGAAGCACAGGTGGTCGAGAGCTTATTGGCTGATCTGCGGATGCAGTACGTTTCGTTTACCAGCGCACCCACGCCTCCGCCATCGAAGTTTAGCGCCAGCGACATCACCGGCGGGAAGTGACAAGTTCGTTGGCAGCGGTCCGATTTTATTTTCCATTTCAAGTTTGCCATTGTTCATTTGCTGGATTTATTTCGCGTCGCTTCGTGGATCGTTCGCTTGACTGAAGAGTGAAGAACGATCCATGAAATCACCCGAACGGACAACAAAGAATAGCAAATGAAAGATGTCAAATGACAAATGGAAAATGAGCGGTTATTTCTAAGCTAAGATGCGACTGACCTTTCTCGGCACCGGTACATCAACCGGAGTTCCTTCGATCGGCTGCGACTGCGAGACCTGCACCTCCGACGACCCGCGCGATAAGCGCCTGCGCGTATCAGTTCTGATCGAACACGCCGGCCAGACTGTGATCGTTGATACCTCCACTGACTTTCGTCAACAAGCTCTACGACATGGACTGAAGCATCTCGACGCAGTTCTGGTCACGCACTGTCATGCCGATCACATCTTTGGCCTCGACGATATTCGTCCGCTAAATTTTCGTCATGGCGCGCTGGGCCTCTATGCCAACGAACGAGCGTGGGTCGACATCCGCCGCATTTTCAAATACGTCTTTGAGCCGTCGCATTTTGGCGGCGGCCTGCCGCAGATTGTTCCGCACACGGTGGTGGCCGGCGCTCCGTTTTGCCTGGGCCACGATTTTGAAGTGACGCCTCTTGAAGTCATCCACGGGCGTCTGCCGGTGGTTGCCTATCGCTGCAACGATTTTGCCTATGCGACTGATTTGAATGAGATTCCGGCGGACACCATCGACGGTCTGCGGGGTTTGAAAGTGCTGGTGCTCGATTGTCTGCGCATTCGCCCACATACGACGCACCTTTGGCTGGAACGCGCGCTGGAATATGTCGAGCAGCTGAAGCCGGAGCGCACCTATTTCACGCACATCACGCACGACGTAAAGCACGCGCGCGATTCAGCGCTGCTGCCTGAGAATGTTGAGTGGGCGTACGATGGGTTGGTGGTGAGTGATGAGTGAGCCGGCGAGCAGCTCTCATCTTCCTTGCTCCCTTCTCCCTTTGGGAGAAGGGCTGGGGAAGAGGGGCATAGCTGATGACAGCGGAAGCCGTAAGCCCTCTCCCCAACCCTCTCCCAGGGGGAGAGGGAGTTCAGAAAATGACGAATGGAAAATGAAATCAAACCCCCAGCCAAGTCGTGACGAGCCTTTGTGATGCGCCTATTTCACGGAACCGACAACGCCAAGATTGCTCGCCCGACGGTAGTGACTCTCGGCGTGTTCGACGGCCTCCACCTGGGGCATCAGCTCATCATGCAGACCGTGGTCGAACGCGCGCGCACGATTGGCGCCGTGCCGACCGTGATCACGTTTGAGCCCCACCCGCGGGCGCTGCTACACCCTGAATCCGCGCCACCGCTCCTGCAAACTTTTGATCAGAAAATCGAAGCATTGGGCGCGCTGGGCATCGAACAAACAATCGTTATTCACTTCGATGAAAACTTTGCGCAGATTCGTGCCGAAGATTTCCTGCGCGATGTAATTGTCGATCGCTTGCACGCCAGGGAGGTTTATCTCGGCTGCGGTTTTGCTTTCGGCCATGGCCGTGAAGGCAACATCGATCTCTTACGAACGGTTAGTCAAAGTCTCGGCTTTTTTGCTGACGAGGTGACCGAGCTCCGTCTGCGTGGACGCCGCGTCAGTTCCAGTCGCATTCGCGAACTGTTGCAGCAGGGCCGGGTGGGGATCGCGCGCCGCATGCTCGGCCGGCCTTATGGAGTGGAGGGACGGGTCGTGCGTGGCGCTGAACGTGGTCTCAAATTGGGATTTCCGACCGCCAATCTCCACCCACAGAATCGGGTGATTCCGTGCAATGGCGTGTATGTCACGGCCACTTTGATCGACGGCCAGTGGCGGCGCAGCGTGACCAATATCGGGACCCGCCCAACCTTCGGTGCGAGCAACGAGAGTTCCGTGGAGACCTTCGTGATGAACTGGTCCGGCGATCTCTATGGCGACGTGGTGCGGGTGCGCTTTCTGTATCGTTTGCGCGCGGAAAAGAAATTCAGCTCCATCGACGAGTTGAAATCTCAAATCAAGAGCGACGTGGCGCGCGCGGAACACTATTTCGAACATTCGGGAGTGAAGAGGGAGCTGTCAGTAATCTGAAGGTCGCCCGCTGGTTTGGCGACCGCGTTTCGGAGCACCGACTTTAGTCGGGTCTTTATTAATTGAGAACGCCTTGGAGTGTCCGTTGCACGTTTGGCCCGCTCAAGCTTAGTCGACTTACCGGCCGGCCCTGACGACAAGTTTGAGCAGGCTGCGGAGTACGTATTAAAGAAAAATGAGGAACTTCACGCCGACTCGCCTAATGCGTTACCTCACACTGGAGCGACCGGTTCGGAAACAAAGAGTCGACTACTTGACTGACGTCTTCTCGCCATTCGGCCCCGGCAGATTGAGCCGGTCGCGAAACAGATTCAGCAGCAACAACGTGCCGATTCCGCCGCCGCCATCGCTCCCGCCGCCGGAAGCCATCACGTCGGGGGTAATGCGCACCCCCTTCTCGCCGATCACCTTCAACGTTTCGATCAACGCCACGCCTTGCGCGCCCAACGCGTTTACCTGTTCATGATAGGCGACGCCCTGCGCTTCGCCCATCAGACGGACTTTCTCAGCCTCGGCGCGGCCTGTTTGCAGGATGTAGTGAGCTTCTCCTTCACCTTCAGCCTTGCGCTGTTCGGCGCGCTTGCCGGAAATCTCGACGCCTACGGTTGCGGCCATCAGGTCTCTCTGGTTGTCGGCTTGCGATTTTGTTCTTTCCAGTTGAATGCGCTTGTCTTCCGCCTCGCGCTGCGCGTTGTACATGCTCTGCCGTTGTTCGGCCAGAATCTTTTCGGTCTGCGTTTTCATCAACTCTTCGGGCAGATGAATGTGGCATATCAGAACATTCACGACATCGACATGGTACTTGAGCAGGTGAGCGCGCACGCGAGCCTCGGCGCGCTCCTGCTCTTCGTGTCGGTTTTGCAGATAAGCCATGGCCGAAGATTCCGACGCCTGGTTGCGGAAAATCGAGTCGATCAGTGGATGCATCACGTTCTGAATCAAACGATCGATGCCGCCGATCTTGGCGACCATGAACGGTGCGTCTTCGGGCTTGACGCGAAACACCACGCGCACTTCCAACTGCATCGTGAAGCCGTCTTTTGAGATCACTTCGAAGGGATTGAAAGTGTTGACGACTTCGCCCGAAGTCCATTCAACTGTCTGGTTGGTGGTGGGAATAACAATCGGAGTGATCGCCAGGGTGTTGACATAGTAGCGGCCGGGCCCGACCACGGTTTCCTGGATCCCACGATAACCTTCGGGCACGACATAGGCTTCGTGGGCTCCTTCGTCGAGCCGCCGATCAGCCGGGTCGCCGCTCATCAGTTCAGTCTTGATTTCTTCCGCGTCGGCCTGGTTCAGGTGCTTCGCTGACTGTGCAGCCTGTTCCTTTTCTTCGCGCTCCATTCGCTCGCGCACTTTCGCGGCCATCTGGCGGCGAATGTCATCCGAAGGATCTTTGCCGGTGTTCGAGACGATCACCGCGACCTCTCCCGGCTTAATCTCTTTGGCCGATTCCAGAATTACTTTGAACAACAGTGGATTGATGTAGTAGGTGCCGGGCAGCAGGATGTCTTTCTGGGGACCGCGTTGCCCTTTGCTGTCGATGAACTCATGGCCATCCTGAAAGTTGTCGTGGCCCGTAACGGATTCGGCGACGTAATCGCCGGGATTCAAGGGCGCACCATCCAATGCTTCGACCAGACCGATTTGGTTTTCGCTGATCACGGTGGCGTCATAAAGTCTGACCGTGAACAAACCGGGTTTGACTTCCGTGCCCCCCTCGAGCGGAACTGACTGTGACAGGATGCGATAGGTGCCGGGCGTGAGGATGTCGACCTGCGGACCACGCTGACCGCCGGAGGATACAAACAACTCGGCGTTCTGATAGCTGAGGTGATCCTTGATCGCTTTGCCGAGCAGACGGCCCGGATCAAGCGGCGCACCGTCGGCGGCGGTGATGATACCGACCTTGCCCTGCGGAATGACCGTCGTCTTGCCAACCGAAACGCGAAAGAGATAAGGATGGATGGGCCACAAGCCCGGAGGCAGGACTCGCAGTTGGATGCCTTTGACGCCGCCCTGTTTGATGAAGGCAATCGGATCCTGAAAGTTGTTGTGGGCGTTCTGCGCGCGGTCAGGCGCGAAGATTCTGCCGGGCGACATTGGTTCGCCGTCGACCGCTTCAACAATTCCGAGCTCGTCGGCGCCGATCTCGATCAGCGGCACCTTACGCACGATGCGTTCGAACGGATACTTGATCAAGTGCAGGCCCGGCTTGAGCACCTCTGCCTGAATGCCTACCTCGCCTTCGGTAGCCACCACCCGGCCGGGAGGCATCCGGCGTCCCATGTAGCGGCGTTCTTTGATCGCGATTTCCCGCGCGCCCACGTTGACGAAGATGCGTCGCAGGATGACCAGCAGGACGATCAAAAGAACGAAGACAACAATCACGACGGGGAGAATTGAAAAGATGTCGATGTTATTCATGTAAACCTCTACTTCATCGGGCGAGCATTATTCCCGGGGCTGGAAGAGCGTTGGTTCATTTCTTCACGCCGGCCGCCGCTTCCAGTTCGCGGCGCGCGCTTTCGAGGGTGAGCTTCAAAACAAAACCTGCGCCTGAGCTTCTTGAGCGGGAAGAGAGTACCCAAAACTCTCCGTCAAATAAAGCTCGCAGCTCAAGCGGCGAAATCCCCGCGATTTTTGCCTCCCGCCATGACCGCAACGCGCTCTCCACCGCCCCGCGAAAGATATCCGGATCGTCACTCAGGGCGGCGAAGTGAAGGGCCTTTGCGGTTCCACTTCGATCCGGAGACTGCTGCCATGACACGATCACGGCTTCGGCCAGAGTGTTGTTGACCGGCAACTCGTGTTGACCGACATAAGACATTAGCGAGAGCAGCTTTGGATCTGAATCCGAGTATGCGACGAGTTCAGTGAGCACTCGATCGTACAGAGCAGCATCGCCGCTCACGTGTGCTTCATCAAGAGTGGATCGCTCACCGCTTCTGGCTTCTTCAATCAGTTCTTGCTGCCGGCGAGCCATCAGGGCCAACTGTTCGTTGTCGGCCGGTTCGTCAGAAAATTCTCCGGCGAACAATCCGCGCCCGGTCGGTTGTGGAGGCAGTGTGTTTATGTAGTGGTCAGGCGCGGGCCTTTGCCAGACGTAAAGTCCGATTCCAATCAGGGCGAGAATAGCGACTGCGGTAATGAGAAGCGTGAGCATTTTGCTCCCAACAAAAGCGGCTTACTGACTTTCGCCGTTCGGCTGTCGGTGGCCTGGATTATACGCCCAACTCCTTTTAAAGGTTCAGGGCTTGTTGCCGATCGACTAGTCAATTGCGGCCGGCAGCTTTCTGGGCGCGAAATCCTGATAGGCGCGCGGGCCAGTTCCGAGACGTGCCCGCCACCGCCGGGCTCCACTCCTACCTCCGGAAACGCTTCGCAGATTTCGACCAGGCGCGTGCGGCGTAGTGTTGATGCGGAGAGTTGGTTCGACGTGAGAGTCATTATTATTTCGCGGATCGTTCCTCTTATCTTCGCCCACCCTCAACATTTTTCAGCAGCCGGTCAGGTCTCTCACGTGAAGTCGCTGTAACCACCGACCTTCTGACAATGCAAGCACCGGAACACGTAGGCAGTCGGCTGATCTTCCTTATCGAGTCCTTTGAAATACTCTTCCCATTCCTTGCCGTCCAATGTCGATTCCACTCTAATCGCCTCGATCGCGCCAGCTCCGAGAGCCAGCAATTCCTTGTATCCTGCACGTCCGATAAAGCACGCGCCATCTTTACAGCAAGTGAACCACTTCGCGTCTTGCCAGCCGGTGAATCCGGGAGTTCGGCAGGCCACTTCGTCACTGACCGCAGTGGGTACATCATCCCAATCGCCGTAGCCACCGACACCGGCTGCGTCAGTGAACTCGACGCCGAGTTTCTGGTGCGCACTGCCGTCGGCTATGCACCACGGGCAGATATCATCCTCGTGATCGTCTTCGCTGTAGACTGGGCCGGTGTAGATGTACCCGCGGGCCTGCTCGCAGCAGACGCATTCGTTATCGGATAGCACCACGCTTCCAGTGGCGACCGGATCCGCGTGATATCGAAATGATGGCAGTGGCTCTGTTGTCATGACTAGTTTTCTTCCTTTAAATTAACCCCGATTCTTTACTACGATCTTAATCCCATCCTTTGGCCTCAGCGACATCGCCGGAAAAATACTCACCGGATGATCGGGAACCAGCTCAAGTCGAAACTGCTGTCCAATCGTTGCCAGGCACAAAACAATTTCCATCATCGCAAACGAAGCGCCGATGCAGACTCTCGGCCCACCGCCGAACGGGAAGTAGGCGTATTTCGGTAATCGCTCAACGAAGTCCTCAGTCCACCGTTCAGGTTTAAACGCGAGAGGCTCATCATAAAAGCGCGGGTCGCGTTGCGTGGCCCACTGAAACATGAACACCTGAGTTCCGGCCGGCACGCGATAACCGCCAATTTCGCAATCGTCGATCGCTTCGCGTCCCAGACCATAGGCCGGCGGATAAAGGCGCATCGACTCTTTGGCAATCTGTTCGGTGAATTTCAAGCGCGGCAGATCCGCTGCGGTGGGCGCGCGATCGCCCAGCACCTGATCCAGTTCCGCGTGGAATTTTCTTTCCGCCTCCGGATGTGTGCCCAGCAGATACCATGCCCAGGCCAACGTCAACGCGGTGGTTTCGTGGCCGGCGAGAAACAGCGTCATCACTTCGTCGCGCAATTGCCGGTCACTCATTTGACTACCGTCTTCATCTCGCGCTGCCAGCAGCATGGAAAGCAGATCACCCGCGTCTTTTCCGGTGGCGCGCCGCTCGGCAATGATCCGATAAACGACGTTGTCGATCTTTCTTGCCAATCGATGAAAGCGCAGGTGAGTGGGTGTTGGCAAGCGATTGTTCAGAATCCACTTCAGTGTCGCCTGCGCAGCAAACGGCCGCACCAATTCTTTCAACGTCGCGCCGACGGCATCTACGTCGTGCGAAACATCGGCGCTGAACAGACATTGCACGACGATCTCCAGCGTCAGACGCATCATGTCCGTGTGAACGTCGCGCGTTTCTCCCTCCCGCCATTTGGAGGTCAGACGTTTCGTGTAATCGACCATGACGTCGCCATATGACGCCACGCGCTCACGATGAAAAGCCGGTTGCGACAGACGGCGCGCGCGTTTCCACTCTTCGCCCTGGCTGGTGAGCAGGCCATTGCCGACTAGTCGCTGAAAGAAATTCGATCGCAGCGACATCGACTTGATGAAGTTCTTCGGATTCGTCACCAGTACGTATTCGACATCATCCGGGTGATAAAGAAAGATCGCCGGTACGTACAGGAAGCGCATCCAGACAATGTCGCCGTATTCACGCTGAGCGCGCTCAATAAAGCCGAGTTGGTCGCGATTGAACTCACGCATCACGCCCATAATCGGCGCGCCCTTCGGGCCAGGCGGACGAGATGCCTTCGCTGACGTCTTACTAACGGTCGGGAAACGTGTGACTTCGTTCATGACTCAATAAGCGGAGAGCCGCGCTCACTTTAAAAGGTCCCGATAGATTCCCGGCTCGCTCTCCGGAATCGTAGCGGCGCCGACCGCGCGTTCATAAAAATCCGTCGGCCCGGCGCCGCCGATGAACCCATAAACGTAACCAAGCTCGCGTAATCCCCAGAGGCTCGCAATTAGCAGCGCTGTGCCGATGCCGTGACCCCGTTCATTTGCCGCGACACCGGTCGGACCAAAGAACGCTTTGCGGGTGCACTCGTAGCCAGCGAAGCCGATCACGCGAGCATCGCGAGTGGCGATGACTACCGTTACCGGCTTGTTAGCAAAGCCTACCGAAATCTCGTCGGCCCAGGCGGCGGAAAAATTCTGCTCAATGAACTTACGCACGGGAGTGATCTCAAACGGATTGGCTCGCCGGATGTTGACGCCCTCGTCATTCAAACGATCGAGCGACGGCAGCTTCAGTAGATTGATCAGCATGTCGGGCATGGCGAAGTCAGTTTAGCTGAGAAGTGTGTCCGACGCGAGACTTGGAGTGCGCCTTTGGATGTCCGACAAACTTCAGTTTGTCGACGCTCTTAGCTTCTGAACTTGAAACGACAAACTGAAGTTTGTCGGACATTGCGCCGTCCCCGCCTAGCTCTGCCGGCGCACTCCAAACTGTCACTTGTCAAACGGCCATCTGCTTCTCAGCTCTTCAATCGTCCCGTTATACACGTCAATGTCCATGTCATATTCAGTGCCGGGAACGGTGTACAGGCAGGCACTTCGTTTGGCGGGGCTGCAATTCTGTTCGCTTGAGAATTGCCAGAGCGTGTAGGTCTTCCAAGTACCTTGCGGAAAGTCCGTGACGCTCCGCTTAAAGCGCGCATACCACAGATGTGTCTGCGCAAAGACATCATCCGCGCCGTATTGCCGTGAGATCGCTTGGGCCACTTCATTGTTGGCGTAGATCAAAGGGTAGCGTCCGGTCTTTTCCCTGATGCGTTTGATGAAGACGCGGGCTTCGTCAAGGCTCATGTCCTTCGCGTCCGTGCTTTCCAGGTCAAGTGCGATCAGATCGTCTTTCCCCGGCTTTACCGTATCGAGGAAGAAATCTGCCTGCTTGATCGGATTACCGGGCTTTCCGAAATGATAAGCGCCCCACTTATAGCCGCGCTTCCTGGCTTCGTCCCGGCGCTCGGCGTACTTGCGATCCGCGCGATCGCCGATCGTGGCGCGGTGAATGATCGCCACCACGCGCGAATCTGTGGCCAGCAGATCCCAATCAATTTCGTTTCTTTCATAGGGATCAATCGCGATGGCGATGTTCGGATTCTTCCACGGTTCGCTGAATCCGGGTGACTGGGCGAAGGCTGCGAACGGGCAGCATAGGAATACCAAAAGGAATCTTGGCAGAGTTCGTTTCATCTTCGTCGTGAAATTGTAGCAGACGGAAAGCCTCTCTTGCGTCGAGGGTCTTCGAGTCAGAGCGCCAAAGGCGCGAAATGCAAAAGCCTGGGGCAACGCCCCAGGTTAGATGTAAAGAGAAGATTCGCTTAGCGCTGAAGGCGCGAAATAGATCGGCATCCCATTAGTACTTTGGCTTAGCGGGGAACCAGATTATCGACTCTCTTATTTCGCTCCTTCAGAGCTGGGTTGACTCAGGTGGCGTGATCCTGGGCCGTTGGCCCAGGCTTTTGCATTTCGCACCTTCGGCGCTTAGTGGCGGTTACCTTCCGGCTCAGACCAACACCCCGGTCGCGGGTCATCACGCCTTGATCTGTTATACTGCTGGTTTGTTTACCGGTCCTGGTTGCGCCTTATGAGTAACGTCCTCGAAATCATTCCCCTCGGCGGTATCGGCGAGTTTGGGATGAATTGCACGCTCCTGCGCTTTGGCGACGAGATGATCGTTGTCGATGCGGGCATGGGCTTTCCTGAAGAGAGCGTCTATGGCGTAGATATCTGTATTCCGGATTTCGAGGTGCTCGAACAATATCGCGACAGTATCACGGCCATCATCCTCACGCACGGGCACGAAGATCATCTGGGCGCGCTGCCTTACATCCTGAAAAAGTTCAACGTTCCGGTTTACGCGTCGCGGTTTACCCTCGGTCTGGCCGAAAGCAAACTCGATGAGCACAATATTCTCGGTGATGTGATGCTGCACCGCGTCGAGCCGCGCGATGTGGTCACCATCGGTTCATTCACGATCGAGTTCATTCGCGCGTCTCATTCGCTGATCGATTGTTTCTCGCTGGCTATCAAGACGCCGGTCGGCACGATCATTCACACCGGCGATTACAAGGTTGACGAGACCCCGGTGATCGGCGAGCCGATTGATTTACGAACCCTCCGCCGCTATGGACAGGAAGGCGTGCTGGCGCTGCTCTCGGACTCGACCAATGCTACGGTGCCCGGCCGCACCCCTTCAGAACGCGCCGTGATACCCGCCTTCGAAGAGATTTTCGCTGAAACTAAGGGACGGATCATCGTCGCCGGTTTTGCTTCTTCAATTCATCGCATACAGATCGTGTTCGACGTTGCCCAACAGTTCAATCGTAAGGTCTGTGTGCTCGGTCGCTCGATGCAAAAGAACGTCGAGATCGCGGACCGGCTCGGCTATCTGGATATTCATGACGGCTTACTGATCGGCATCAACGATACGAAGCACTTGAATGATGACGAGATCGTTTTTCTGGTTACCGGTTCGCAGGCCGAACCGCGGGCGGCGCTTTACCAAATGGCCACGCAGGTTTACAAGGGCCTGACAATTGAGGAGAGCGACACCGTCATACTTTCGGCGCGAATCATTCCCGGCAACGAGCGGGCCATCTCAAGAATGATTGGGTTCATATACAAACGCGGCGCCAACATCATCGAAGAGAAGCGACGCCTGATTCACGTCAGTGGCCACGCGTCACAGGAAGACATTCGCATCATGACCGAAGCCGTGCGACCAAAGTTCCTGGTGCCGATTCATGGCGAGTATCGCATGCTGTTTCGCCACAAAGAGTTTGTCAAAAACCACCTGGGCTTTCCCGAAGCGAACATTATTCTGATCGAAAACGGCGACGTGCTCGAGTTGGACGGCGAGCGCGCGGCCGTCATCGATCGTCGCGAAATCAAGCGAACGTTCATCGACGATACCGGATTTGAAGAGATCGATTACGAAACCGTGCGTGAGCGGAAGAAGATGGCTTACGAAGGCATGGTTACATTGGTTGTGACTATTGACGGCCAGACCGGAGAACTGGAAGGGCTGCCGCAGATCGTCGCCCAGGGTGTGCGTGGCTTTGAATCGACGAACGGGAACTCGGGTTCAAAACGCAAGGCACAAGTCTCGAGTTACGAAGGCTCGAAGCAACTGGTGAAGGACGCGCAGCGCGTCGTGGCTGCGGCCATTGCCGGATCCTCAAAACAAATGCTCGATGATCTATCTTTGCTGAAAGAACATCTGCGCGTCGAACTCAAGCGATTCATTCAAAAAGAGACCGGAGCGCGGCCCGTGATTGTGCCGGTCATACAACAAATCTAGCTTCAGGCTCCCGCGGCCAGGTGCGGCTAAAAGCCCCAGTAGCCATGCTGTTGCCGATATGGCTAAACTACGGCTGGAGTTACGGATAGCTATTGAGTCAAAGTTGGCCACCTCAAGAACTCGAGCATTAATCGGACCTGTTTGATTTCGAACCAAAGATTTCTATCGCTCGCATCGACAGGTTTTGGTATTCTTAGCTTCGTACCCGGCCCCGCCGGGGCCACTGAGCCGCCACCGTCAGCGGCGCTCCCGGCGTGGCATCTCGTTGGGGAGATGCTTAAGACGACTCATTCAAACTTGACGGCGCTATCCCTTGGCATTCTGATCTCTACCTCAACATCGCGGCCATGCTCGCCTCGAAGAATCATTCACCACTGGAAAAGTCCCGCGTCTAAACGATTATGGAGTGGTCCGAAAAAGTTGTGCTAATCACCGGTGCTTCCTCAGGCATTGGGCGCGGGTTTGCCGTTGAGTTCGCCCGGCGTGGAGCGGCAGTTGGCCTGCTCGCTCGCCGCGCAGATGCTTTGGCAGAGGTGGTCGAAGAGATCGAAGCAGCCGGCGGTCGGGCGATTGCTCTTCCGGCGGACGTGACCGATGCGGATGCGGTGCGCTTCGCCGCTTGTGCGTTGCGGCAAAAGTTCGGCTACATTGACTTGCTAATCGCGAACGCCGGGGTTGGCGGCACGACCTATGCGGCCGATCTGTGCGAAAAGGAAGTTGCCGAGCTGATCAAAGTCAACGTGATCGGCGTAGTGAATAGCGTGACCGCAGTGATTCCGCACATGATTGAGCGAGGCACCGGACAATTGGTGGCGATTTCCAGTCTCGCGGCTTATCGCGGGCTGCCTAAATCGGCAGCGTATTGCGCCAGCAAAGCCGGCGTGTCGGCGCTCTTTGAAAGTCTGCGAATCGATTTGATGGGCACCGGGGTTGCGGTGACGATTATTCATCCAGGTTTTATCAAGACGCCGCTGACCGCGGGTCGCAGTCACATGCCGTATCTGATGGAGCTTGATGGCGCGGTAAAGAAAATGGTGCACGCGATCGAGAAGCGGAAGAAGAGTTATTCTTTTCCCTGGCAACTGGCGAACATCGTGCGCGCGTGCATGCTTCTGCCGATTCCATTGTATGATTGGATTGCAGCGCGGAATTCGTTTCGAGAATAATCTGATTTTAGATTTGTGATTTGCGATTGATCGTGTGGCATACTACGCCCTCGAATCGCAAATCTCAGGTCTTCAAATCAAGAATCGCAAATCTAAAATCGAGAATCACTAATGACTCTTCTGCAAGCCATTCTGCTCGGCATTGTTCAAGGCATCACTGAATTCATACCCGTCAGCTCTACGGCGCATTTAGTCCTGGCCAGCCGGGTAATGAATTTGACGCTTAGTCCCGAGCAACTGACGTCGTCAATCGCGGTGATTCAACTCGGCACCCTGGTGGCGGTAATCCTTTATTTCATAGGCGACATCTGGAATATCACGCGGGCGTTCATTCACGATCACCTGGTTCTGCTGAAAGACGGCCGGCGCGATCAATTCAATCGCACCAATGCAAACGCGCGGCTCTCGCCTGATGCGTGGCTGGGCTGGCTGATAATCATCGGTTCGGTGCCGGTGGCCGTGGTTGGCCTCGCCTTCAAAAAGCAGATTGAGGGGACCTTCACAAAAAATCTTTGGGTGATCGCGACGATGATGATCGTGGTGGCGTTGTTTCTGGCAATCGCCGAAGCCGTTGGCAAGAAGCAGCGGCGCATGCAGGAGCTGGGAGTCGGCGACGCGCTCGCGGTCGGCTTTGCTCAGTGCCTCGCTTTGATTCCCGGATCGAGCCGTTCCGGTTCGACC
Organism: Blastocatellia bacterium; assembly: GCA_003168335.1. Taxonomy (GTDB): domain Bacteria; phylum Acidobacteriota; class Blastocatellia; order Pyrinomonadales; family Pyrinomonadaceae; genus UBA11740. The sequence goes on from PMSM01000002.1 coordinate 291,728, forward strand.
ATCATGGCCGGGCTGTTTGCCGGCGAGACGCGTGAGACCGCCGCCCGTTTTTCATTTCTGCTGTCCATGCCGGCCATAGCTGCCAGCGGTTTGTTGGAATTGAAAGAAGCACTGCACCGGCTGCCGCACGGCAGTCTAATGACCCTGGCGGTCGGTACAATTATTTCCGGCATCGTGGGCTATGCGTCGATCTGGTTCCTGCTTCGTTACCTGCGCACGCACACCACCGGAGTTTTCATCGGCTATCGTCTGATTGTGGGCGGCGCGATCCTGATCATGCTGCTCAACGGCCGCATTAATCCGTTGTAAGAAGCCCAAGTCATTTTCCATTTCTCATTTGACTCGATTCATTTGTCATTTGTGGGCCTCTGGTTCGTGTTCGTTCGTGTGATTTCGTGGATCGTTCTTCATGTGTCGGGCAAGCAAGCGATCCACGAAGTAACACGAAGCATCACGAAATGAGATCCACGAAATGCCAAATGACCGTTGACAAATGAAGAATGGAAAATCTCGTGGCTCTTCTGTCCAACAAGAAGTAGACTCCCACTGATGAGTGCAAAGCGTTGGATAGTGCGTGGTTACTCGCACGCGTCGGCAGGAGAGTTGGCGTCCGCTTTGGGCGTCTCGCCGATCGTCGCGGGGTTACTCGTCGCGCGCGGCCATCTCTCCCCGGATTCCGCGCAAGCTTTTCTCAAACCCAGTCTCGATCAACTCCATGATCCGTTTCTGATGCTCGGCATGTCAGACGCCGTAAAGCGTCTGCTGCACGCGATCGATAACCAGGAACCGGTTCTGATTTACGGCGACTACGACGTTGATGGCACGACCGGCACAGCGGTGCTGCTGCGAGCGCTGCGCATGTTGGGAGGCACGGCCGGTTATCACGTGCCGCATCGTTTCACTGAAGGCTATGGAATTCAGCAGGCAGGTCTGGAGAAAGCGGTCAGCGACGGGTACAAGCTGGTCGTCAGCGTCGATTGCGGCATACGCGCGCACGAACCTCTGCACTGGGCGCGGGCGAATGGACTGGACATCATCATCACTGATCATCATCTGCCTGATGACGATGAAGGATCGCCACCGGCATTAGCGGTCTTGAATCCTAATCAACACGGCTGTAACTATCCGGATAAAGATCTCGCGGGAGTCGGCGTCGCCTTCAAACTGATCCACGCGTTGTTTCGCGAACGCGGACGTGAAGCGCAGGTGCCGGGCTTTCTCAAGATGGTGGCCATTGGCACCGTTGCTGACGTCGCGAAACTTGTCGGCGAGAATCGATCGATAGTCGCCCTGGGACTTGCCGATCTCCGGCACGCGGTTAATCCGGGGCTGCGCGCGCTCATTGATATTGCCGGCTGCGGTGATGACGGCGAGTTGACTGCTTACGATTTGGGTTTTCGCATCGGGCCGCGAATTAACGCGGCGGGACGGATGGATGCAGCGCGGGCCGTCATCGAATTATTTGAAGCGAAAGAGAAACAGGACGCCCGGCGTTTGGCCGAGCACCTGGATACTCGTAATCGCGAACGCAAAGAAGCTCAGCGCGAGATCTTCAACCGGGCGATTGAAGAGTTTGAAACCGGCGTCGAGCGCGAGGCCCAGACGCATGCCGCGGTCATCGCCGGAGATGGATGGCATCGCGGGGTCATCGGCCTGGCGGCTTCAAAGATCGCCGAGCGCTTGAATCGACCGTGCGTGGTCATCTCGCTCGACGGCGACGTGGGCCATGGCTCAGCGCGCAGTATCGAAGCCTATCACCTCTTCGATGGGCTGACCGCGTGCCGCGATTTGCTGGATAAATTCGGCGGCCATTCGCACGCCGCCGGGCTGACTATCCGCCGTGAACACATCCCGGAATTCCGTCGCCGCTTGAACGAACATGCGGCCTCGTGTTTGACTGAAGCGGACCTTGAGCCGGTGCTCGCGATCGACGCGGAAGTGCCGCCGGCAGCACTGGGGTTCCAGCTTTGGCAGGATCTGAGTTCGCTCGAGCCGTTTGGCGCCGGCAATCCGCGCCCGGTTTTCGCGACTCGCGGCTTTCGAGTACTCAGCGAGCCGCAGATCATTAAGGAGCAGCATCTAAAACTCCGCGTTGCCGGCCCCGACAATCGCCCGCTGGAAGCGATTTGGTGGCGGGGCGTCGAGACCATCGGGGAGGACGCTGAGCAAACGCCAAAGGCCAATCAGCGCATCGATCTCGCATACGAGTTGGAAACAAACCGCTGGAACGGCGATATCAGGTTGCAGTTGAATGTGAGAGATATGAGAGTGGCTGGAAGCTAGTATTGTTTAGCGGCGGGCTACCGCCCGCCTTTTTTGTTATAGAGTAAGATTTAGCAGGCGCCAAAAGGGCGGGCGGTGGCCCGCCGCTAAACGAGCACGGGAACATAATGCAGGCAGTAACCCGAAAGAAACGAATTAGCGCGGTTGATTTGCGCGCGAGATTTCCGGCGATAGCTCGGGGGTTGGCGCTATTCCTGTTCTTTGGCGGCGCAATCTTTGTGGGCGTGTCTTACTACAAGATGCGCAACAACCAGCCATTTCGTTTGAAATCGGAAGCGCCCGCGCTGTCCAAAGAAATTACCGGAATCATCGACGGTTACGAGCGCCGCATCACCAAAGACAATCGGTTGTATCTGTGGCTGCGCGCGGCGCGCGACATTTCTTATGCGGACGGTCATCACGAACTCGAGACGGTCAACCTCCAGGTCTTTCCGCCGGCGGGTGACAAGCCGGACCAGATCATTTCAGATCGGGCAATCTACGATGAGAAGAGTGGATCCGGCCAGTTCAACGGCAACGTGCAAATCGAAACCCATGAGTCTTTGAAAGTAAAAACCGATTCGTTCATCTATCACGAGGACACCAAAATAGGGGAAACGTCCTCGCCGGTTACCTTTGAACGCGAGAACGTTACCGGAAGCTCTGTCGGCGCGCTGGTGGATAACGAGAAGAAGCGAATGGAACTGCGCAGCCAGGTCGAGGTTACGGTAGCGCCCGAGGCTTTTAAGGATCCTAAAGCCAAAGACGCCAAGCCTCTGAAGGGTTCGCGCGCGAAACCGGTGACGATTCATTCGGCGCAGGCGGTATTCGAGCAAACCTCGATGCGTCTGACTTTCTCGGGCGGCGCCACCGCCGAACAGGATCAGGACATCATGAGCGGTGACAATCTGACCGCCATCCTGTCTGATAAAAAGAAGCTGGAAAAGCTCGAGATGCGCGGCAATTCATATCTGCGTTCGATGGATGAAGGGCACGCGGCCGAAGCGCACTCGGTGGACATGGATTTTTTCTTCGATGGCGATCAGCGTCTGCAACGGGCTTACGGTTCGCGCGACATTCGCGCCCAAACTCTCAACGCGGAGTCCGACATGCAACTCAGCGGCGCCAGCGGTCTGGAAATAACCTTTCAGGCCCAGGGCGATCGCAGCCTGCTGAAAGAAATGCGCGCTGACGGGCGTTCCGTCGTTACGTTGTCAGCGCCGAAGTCGCGGGCAAACGATCCCAGATCGGCGAGCAAGCGACTAACCGCCGATGCGATTAAGATGAGTTGGCGCGCTACCGGCAAAGATTTGGACAAGGCAGAGGCCGTGGGCAACGCCGAGTTGTATATCGAACCGGTGCAGAAAACCGCGAAGACGGATCGCAAAACGCTCACCGCGTCCCGCCTTGATTGCGACTTTTTCGAGAGCGGAAATATCGTGCGAAACTGCACGGCCACCGGTGGCGCGAAAGCGGTCTTCGATCCTTTTCAGCCGAGCGAAAAGCATGGGGTTCAGACCATGACCGCGCAGAAGATGGCCACGCTATTTGTGCGCGAGACCCAGGATGTCGACAAGGTCGACGCGACCGGCGACGCCAAGTTCAACGAAAACGATCGCAACGGAACTGCCAACCTCATGTCGTATAGCGCGTCTGACGCGACCGTGCGCCTGCGCGGAGGCGACCCGACGGTTTGGGATTCGCGCGCGCGCACCAAAGCCGTTGAGATCGATTCGAATAATGCCACGCACATTTCGTCCTGTCGCGGCAAAGTGCAGACCACCTATTACAGTCAGGAGCAAACGAACGGCGCCGCGCCGTTTCAGAAAGTTAAGAGCCCGGTCTATTTGCTGGGCGATCGCGCTGAGCTCAATCATGATTCCGGCATGGCGACTTACACCGGCAATGCGCGCATGTGGCAGGACGATAACTTTGTTCGCGCCGACACGATCGTCCTTTATCGCGAACAGAAGCAAATGGAAGGACGCGGCCACGTGCAGAGCGCGCTTTATCAGGCTAAACAGAAGACAGGTAGTTCAATCGCCGTCGTTCCGGTTTTTGCCACGGCTGAGTTCCTGAAGTACTCCGATCCGGATCGCCTGCTGCACTATGAAACCAATGTGGATATCAAGCAGGGGACTGATCGAATGACTTCAGGTATTGCTGATGTCTACTTGCAGAAAGACGGCAACGAGGTCGAGCGCACGATCGCCCAACGCAACGTCGTCATCGTACAACCTGGCAAGCGCGGCACCGGAGATTGGTGCCAGTACACAAACATCGACGAGGTCGCGGTGCTGAAAGGCAATCCGGCGCACGTCGAAGACGCCGAACAGGGCACGACCGACGGCAATCGTCTGACGATGTACCGGCGCGAGAATAAGGTCGTCGTGGATGACAATCGCGGATCCCAATCGCCGGGTCGCGTGCGTTCGACCCACAAAATTAATAAGAATCCTTGACCGGCTTAGAAGAATCCTAATCTGTTTGGAGCGGGGCTACCGCCCCGCTTAGTTGGCGGGCAGTAGCCCGCCTCTAAAACTTAACGCACCGCATTTCGGCGCTCACCGGATGAAACCAGCAACACAACCTGACTCGCTCGGCCATTGGGGCCCTTACGGCGGTCGTTTTGTGCCTGAGACTTTGATGGCGCCGCTCGAAGAATTGACGGCAGCGTACGAAGCCGCGCGCGCGGACGAAAGTTTTCAAGCCCAACTCGATGTGCTCTTGCGAGATTTTGCCGGACGCCCGACGCCGCTTTTCCCGGCTCAGCGTTTGACCGAACACGCCGGCGGCGCGCGGATCTATCTCAAGCGCGAAGACCTCCTGCACACCGGCGCGCACAAAATCAATAACACTTTGGGCCAGATACTGCTCGCTCGCCGCATGGGAAAGACGCGCATCATTGCTGAGACCGGCGCGGGCCAGCACGGTGTAGCGACCGCGACGGTCTGCGCGTTGTTTGGTTTGGAATGCGTCGTCTACATGGGCTCGGAAGACATGCGGCGACAGGAGTTGAATGTTTTTCGCATGCAACTACTCGGCGCTGAAGTGCGCGCCGTTGATACCGGGTCGCGCACGCTGAAAGATGCGATTAACGAAGCTCTGCGCGACTGGGTGACGAATGTTGCCGACACTTATTATCTTCTGGGCAGTGCGCTCGGTCCGCATCCGTATCCGGTGATGGTCCGCGATTTTCAAAGCGTGATTGGTGTGGAAGCACGCCAGCAGATTCTTGAGAAGGAAGGACGCTTGCCTGACTGTCTGGTGGCCTGCGTGGGCGGTGGATCGAATTCGATCGGTTTGTTCCATCCGTTTCTCTCCGACGAAGCTGTCCGAATGATTGGCGTCGAAGCCGGCGGCACCGGCAGCGAGTTAGGCCAACACGCGGCGCGATTCAATACCGCGGGCGGCGGGCGCCCGGGAGTTTTGCAAGGCACGATGAGTTACGTGCTTCAGGATGAACGCGGCCAGATTGCGGCGACGCATTCAATCTCGGCGGGTCTTGATTATCCTTCGATTGGCCCCGAGCACGCGTTCCTTCATGACGTGGGACGGGTCGAATATACCTCGGTCTCAGACGATGAAGCTTTGGCAGCTTTTCAAACTTTGTCGAAGTTGGAAGGGATTATTCCCGCGTTGGAATCGGCGCACGCGGTGGCGCACGCTTTGAAAGTTGCGGGCGAGATGAAGAGTGATCAGATTTTGATTGTTAATCTTTCCGGCCGCGGTGACAAGGACGTGGACACGGTTCGGGAAAGGCTCGGAGTATGATTGCGGTCAATCAGAGGGGAAGTTTCAACCAGCCCGCAAAGCGGGCGGCATGTTAATAGCCCCGGGCGTGAGCCCGGGAAATCGAAGACCAGAACCGTGGTGAGCCCCGTCAGGGGCGACACACACACCGCGTCGCTTAGCTTGCTCATTTCTGCCGCCCGCTGCGCGGGCTTAGGATATTCTTAAGGACATCCAACCACGGGCTTACGCCCGTGGCTATTACATGTCGCGCCTTCGGCGCTTTGCTGGAGTCAAACTCTTGGGTCAAATCTCCGAAGCGTTTTCTAATCTCAAACGCGAAGGGAAGAAAGGTTTCATTCCCTTCATCACCGCCGGCGATCCGGATCTTGAAACTACTCTTGAGCTGATCGTTGAACTGGCCCGGGCCGGCGCGACGTTAATCGAGTTGGGCGTGCCGTTCACCGATCCCATGGCCGACGGCCCGGTCATCCAGCGCGCTTCTGAGCGGGCCCTTCGTCATCCTTTTGGTCTGACCGAGATTCTGCAAGTCGTCGCCGAGGCCCGAAAGCAAACTGACGTTCCGATCCTTCTCTTCAGTTACTTCAATCCTTTGCTGCAGTTCTGTGCGCATGAACGAGCGAGCAAGACCTCCGCGCTCCCAGCATTCAGCTTTGAGATCCTTGCTCGCGAAGCCAAGCGCGCGGGCGTCGACGGCATCCTCGTGACCGATCTGGTGCCCGAAGAAGCGAGCGAGTTTGCGTCCGCCTTACGAGCAAACGATCTTGACACGATCTTTCTGGTGGCGCCGACTTCAACGGACGAGCGTTTGCAGATGGTCGCCGAACGCGCGAGCGGTTTCATCTACGCCGTGTCGCGGGCCGGGGTCACCGGCGCGCGCGAAGAGATGAGTGCTGAAGCCGAGAAACTCGTTCGCCGCGTTCGTCAGTATTCAGATTTGCCGGTGGCGGTTGGCTTTGGAATATCCAAACCGGAGCAGGTTGCTGATGTCTGGCGATATGCCGATGCAGCCGTGGTCGGCTCGGCAATCGTCGGCGAGATCGAGCAGGCCAAGTCAGCGGCCGATGCGGTTTCCAGGGTTGGACAGTTCGCGCGGCAACTGATTTCGAGTTGAGAAATAGCCTGCCCAGGTAGAAGGATCCACGAAAGTGCACGAAGAGGAAGTAGTAATGTTCGCGCGAGTTGGTGTGATTTCGTGGATCGTTCGTGTCGGGCGGAGAGTAAGCACGAAACAGTTCGCGATAGTTGCAACAGTCATTAACTACTTCTAGTTTGATAAGTTGTTTGCTGATTAAAAGGTGCTCGACGAGGGTAACATCTTAGAGTATTCTTACGCGTCATTTTACGAGCTATGACGCGCCTCACCTTCGGGTTGCGCAGAGAGGGCTGCCGAGGCGGGAGTCGCTTGGTTTCAGGTTTCCAAACCCTCCCGGAAATATTTCTGTTTCATGCGTGAAACTCTGTTCCATTCTTGCTTGAGTTGTGTTATCCTCGGCCCCATAAAGCTGTGGGATGCCCCGAAACACGACTCAATGACCAGAAGAGGAGCAGAAGAAAGAGATGCCCGTTATGCCTGAAGATCGCATTGCAGAGCGCAGTCGCGCCATCGAAGCCGCGCTGCTCAACATTGAAAAGAGATTTGGCAAAGGATCGATCATGCGCCTAGGCGAGCGCGAGATTTCCGACATCCCGGCGATATCCACGACTTCTTTGTCGCTGGATGCGGCGGTTGGCGTCGGCGGCGTGCCGCGCGGCCGCATCTGCGAAATCTACGGGCCGGAAAGTTCCGGCAAGACCACGCTGGCGCTGCACATCGTGGCCGAAGCTCAAAAGGCCGGCGGTGTGGCTGCCTATATCGACGCTGAGCACGCGATGGACGCGGAGTATGCCGGAAAGCTGGGCGTGAACGTTGACGAGCTGTTGATTTCACAGCCTGACTCAGGCGAGCAGGCGCTGGAAATCGCGGAAGCTCTGGTGCGTTCGAATGGCGTCGATGTAATCGTGATTGATTCGGTCGCGGCGCTGGTGCCCCGCGCCGAGTTGGACGGAGAGATGGGCGATTCGCTGCCCGGGTTACAGGCGCGCCTGATGTCCCAGGCGCTGCGCAAACTGACGGCGATCGTGGCCCAGTCGGGCACTTGTTTCATCTTTATCAATCAGATTCGCGAGAAGATTGGCGTGATGTTCGGCAGCCCCGAGACGACCACGGGCGGACGGGCACTGAAGTTTTATGCGTCTTTGCGGCTGGACATCCGGCGCATCGGCGCCATCAAAGACGGCGATCGCGTCGTCGGTAATCGCACCAAGGTCAAAGTTGCCAAGAACAAAGTCGCGCCGCCGTTCCGCGAGGCCGAGTTCGACATCATGTATGGCGAGGGCATTTCACGCGAAGGCGATCTGCTGGACCTGGCTGCCAACAATCGCGTGGTTGAAAAAAGCGGCGCGTGGTTTTCTTATAAAGGCGAGCGCCTGGGCCAGGGTCGCGAGAACTCCAAACAAACTTTGAAAGACAATCCTGAGGTGCTCAAGCGAATTGAAAATGACGTGAGGCGCGCGCTGGGCATGCCGGTGCGCGGTGAAGCGGCGACCGCGGAAGCGCCGCCGGTCGAACAGAAGAAGGCTGCGGCCGCTTCGGCTGATAAGAAGTAGTTATGCGTCTACTCGATAAGGGAGGTTTCAAACTCTATGGATACTGTAAAACTCGCGCCGGATACTTCCGGCGATAAGAAACTCGCTCTATGGGCCGCCAACAAAGTCTCAGTATTTGTCATCTTCAAGCTTTCTGGGGAATCCGGTGGCTCCACTCCATGTGTGATTGATGAATTCTCTCCCGAGGTTTTGCGACTGAAGTGGTCTCTGGAACCCTCCGACACCGTGCGGGGAGAACTTGTGATATCACTCCAGGGCGCTTCGAGGATCGTTTCCGATATCGACGTCCGCGCATTAGTCTCCGGTTCCAATCTCATTGACCCTAACGAAGCCTTCGTGCTCGTTACAGTTCCGTCGGGCGATAGGTATTGGCTGGCGATGATGCGCCCTTCCGAATTGGACGACGCATAACAAGTCGTTGGACCCCGAGCGCGGATGGCCTGTTTCTCAACTTGATTGGTTACGATGCGGCAATAGTTGAATCAAGGATAAAGGAGTTACTCATGTCAAAGCTCACACTCTATTTGGCCTTCTATGGCGCTCTTCTTTCAACGCTCGTTTTTCTTTGGGAGATCCTGAAGTTCTATAAGGACAGACCTAAAATTCGCGTCGAAACAAATCTCCGAATGCTCATTGGCGAGTCAGGCTCCGCACAGAAAATCGGGATAGACATGATTAGTGATGGAAAGCGGCCAGTAACCATTGTTAGTTCCGGTTTCAAACTTGACACTGACTCCCACGAAGACGTCGCGACTGTCTATGACATCAATCTGCCCGTCGAGATACACGAGGGTCAGCGCCACACGAGCTTTGTAAATCCCGGCACGCTTGAAGGTCGTAAAATACTTTATGCTTGGGTGCGTGATGCGACGGGCCGAGAATATCATTCAAGAAAGCGTCCTCTGCAACCTGTTTATTAGAGGCAGCCCATGGCCGAGGTGAAATGCGGCCAAATTGAAGAGCTTTCTTGACGAGTGAAGGCATACTCGATACCTTCTCGCTATGAGTACCGAACAACTTATCGCAGACGCGATGGCGCTGCCGCTTGCAGAACGAGTCTTACTCGCGCAGGCGCTGTGGGAGAGCATTGACGGAGGACTGCCGGATACAGAGGAACGTGCTGCCGTTAAAGAGGCTATCCAGCGCGATGAAGAACTTTCGTCAGGCAAAGTAACTGGTCGCACACATGAAGAAGTCATGCAAGCGGCGCGACGCGCGCTCGAATGCGACTGATCTACCATCCCGATGCTGAAAACGAACTAATCGAGGCAGCGCAATATTACGAAGGCCGCGTCGCGACGTTGGGCGTTCAATTTTTCAATGAAGCGGACCGAGCGGTTGCGGCGATTCTTGAAGCGCCTGAACGTTGGAAAATCATCGAGAAAGGTGTGCGCAGCTATTCGATGCCCCGCTTCCCTTACGCAGTCTACTATCGCGATTTTCCCGACCGTCTTCACATTCTTGCTTTCAAACATCACCGGCGACACCCTGATTACTGGCGATATCGCATTTCTGAGTAAAGCATTAACGCTTTACAGACCTTCGCATATCCCCGCATAATCCGCGCGGCCTGATATTAATTCATGAGCGCATCGATTCTCATCAAAGGCGGCACTTTAGTGACGATGGACGAAAAAGATTCCATCGTGCGCGGCGATGTGTTGATTCGTGACGGGCGCATTGCTGAGATCGCCGGACATATTGAAGCTGGCGGGAGCGATGTGATCGACGCGGTAGGCTGTGCGGTGCTGCCGGGCTTTGTGCAGACACACTTGCATCTCTGTCAGACTTTGTTTCGCGGGGCGGCGGACGATCTCTCTTTGATTGATTGGCTGAGAAAACGCGTGTGGCCGCTGGAAGCCGCGCACACGGCTGAATCAATTCGCGCCTCGGCGCGATTAAGTATCGCGGAGCTGATCAAGGGTGGCACGACCTGCGCGCTCACGATGGAAACCGTCAGACACACCGAAGAAGTTCTGCGCGTTGTCGAAGAAACCGGGTTCCGCGCCACCGTCGGCAAGTGCATGATGGACAAGGGCGACGGTGTCCCCGCCGGGCTTTGCGAAAACACCAGCGAATCGATTCGTGAGTCGGTGGCGCTGATCGCAGAATGGCACGGACGCGCCGGCGGACGCGTGCGTTGTTGCTTCGCCCCGCGCTTCGCGATTAGCTGCACGCGCGAACTGTTAAGTGAGGTCTCGGAACTTTCAAAGAAGCATCAAGTGATGATCCACACGCACGCTGCTGAAAATAAAAACGAATGCGAGATTGTCGAAGGCGAGACTGGCCTGCGGAATGTTGCTTATCTCGATTCGCTGGGAATCTCGGGGACGCATGTGGTGCTCGCGCACTGTGTCCAGCTCGACGATGAAGAGATGGAAACGCTCGCGCGGACAAAGACGAACGTGGCGCACTGTCCGTCGTCGAATTTGAAACTCGGATCAGGCGTGGCGCGCATCACCGAAATGTTGTCGCGCGGGATCTCAGTTTCGCTGGGCGCGGACGGCGCTGCCTGCAACAACCGGCTCGACATGTTCACGGAAATGCGCACCGCGGCTTTGCTGCAGAAAGTTGTTCACGGCCCGGAGGCCCTGCCGGCAAAGCGCACTTTGCGGATGGCCACGATCGATGGGGCGCGGGCGCTGGGTCTGGAAAAGGAAATCGGCAGCCTCGAGACAGGCAAGCGCGCGGATGTGATCGTGGTCGATGTAGCTCAATTGCATTCGAGCCCGCGGCACGACGATGTGGTTTCAGCTTTGGTTTATTCGGCCGTCGCCGCAGACGTGCGGACCACAATAATTGACGGGCAAGTGTTGATGCTCGACGGCGAGTTGCTGGCGTTGGATGAAAGCGTCGTGATTGAGGAAGCGAATCGCGAAGCAGACGCATTGCGCGCGCGCGCTGGCATCTCGGTTTAGAGGCGGGCTACTGCCCGCCAGACATTTTGCGGAAGTCGGCGGGCGGTAGCCCGCCGCTAAACGTTTTCCTGACAGATGCCCAGCCTGACCCTAACACTTCCAGCCTTCGCCAAGATCAATCTGAACTTGCGCGTCCTCGGCAAGCGCGCTGATGGCTATCACGAAATCGACACTGTCTTTCAAACGATCAGTCTTCACGACACGATTACCCTGACAGCCCGCGATAGTCCAGAGATCGTTTTGTCATGCGACGACCGCTCTTTGTCATCCCGCTTGGACAATCTCGTCTATCGCGCTGCGCAGGCTTTGCAAGCTCGCTTTGCGCCGGATAAAGGCGCTCACATTCGTCTGTTCAAGCGAATTCCGGCGCAGGCCGGACTGGGCGGAGGCTCGTCAGACGGGGCCGTGACGTTACTCGCGCTGGCGTATCTATGGCAGACGAAAGCAGAGCCGCAAGAACTTTTGGAAATCGCGAGCAGTCTGGGAGCCGATGTGCCGTTTTTCTTTTTCGGAGGCACAGCGCGAGGAAGGGGCATCGGTAAGGACCTGGCGCAGTTGGATGACGCGCCTGATAAGTTCCTGCTGGTGGTTAAACCTAACGCGAATGTGGCCACGGCAGCGGCTTACGAATCGCTAAATGCTGGTTCCTTGACAACCGCGGAGGCCAAAACTATTCTTTCTAGTTCGGAACGGAGCGGAATCTCGAACAGTTTCGATTCTAAAGCCCTGCAAAACGATTTCGAACCGGCAGTGTTTGAGCTTGAGCCGGAGATCGCGAGGGCGAAAGTCGCGCTAATGAATGTCGGCGCCGGCGCGGTGCTACTAGCGGGAAGCGGCTCGGCGGTGTTTGGGATTTTTGACAACGAGGATGCGCAGAAGCGGGCCATTCAGTTGATTGAACTTGAATCTGGTTGGCGCGTCTTCCCCTGTTGCACGGTTGGGCGCAGCCACTATCGAAGCGCAATGGGTCCCTGTGGCGCGATTGTTGGGCGCTTCAACGGGCCATGATGTTGGGGCGTCGCCAAGTGGTAAGGCACCGGTCTTTGGATCCGGCATTCGTAGGTTCGAATCCTTCCGCCCCAGCCAATTTTAGAAGTGGCACAGACTTCAGTCTGTGAGTTCGACCTCTGATCGATATGCACAGACTAAAGTCTGTGCCACTGACTAATGGGTACGACCGGCGGCATCAAAATCTTCTCCGGCACTGCGCATCGCGCCCTGGCCGACGAGATTTGTCACGAACTGGGTTGTGATCTGGGCAAAGCAACTGCGGCGCGCTTTTCCGACGGCGAGTTTAATTTTCAGGTCGAAGAGAATGTTCGTGGCGGCGATGTCTTCATCGTGCAGCCGACATGCCCGCCGACGGATGCGTATTTGATGGAGTTGCTGGTGATGCTCGACGCCTTTCGTCGTTCATCAGCCGGACGTCTCACCGCGGTGCTGCCATATTACGGTTACGGGCGTTCTGATAAGAAAGATCGGCCGCGGGTGCCGATTGCGGCGAAGATGGTCGCGAATCTGTTGACGACCGCCGGCGCCGATCGCATTGTGACAATGGATCTGCACGCGGCCCAGATTCAGGGGTTCTTTGATATTCCGGTGGATCACTTGTATGCGGCGCCGGTCATGATTCGTTACTATCAGGAGCGGCCGCTGCCGGATTTGACCGTGGTTGCGCCGGACACGGGCGGAGCGGAACGGGCCCGCGCTTACGCGAAACGGTTGGATGCCGAACTCGCCCTTTGTGACAAGCGTCGCGACAAGCCCAATGTTGCCGAGGTGATGAACGTCGTCGGCGATGTGGAAGGTCGAAATTGTTTGATTGTCGACGACATGTGCGACACGGGCGGATCGCTGACCAAGGTTTCGCTGGCCTTAAAGCAAGCAGGCGCCGCACGTGTTGACGCGTGCTTCACCCATCCGGTACTGTCTGGACGTGCGGCACAGCATCTGGGAAACTCGGGAATTGAGCAGATCGTGGTGACGAACACTATTCCGCTGAACGCAAAAGCAGCGGAACTGAAGAACATTAGAGTCTTAAGCATTGCGCCTCTTTTGGCGAAAGCGATCAAGTCGATCCACGAAGAGACCAGCGTCTCTTCGCTCTTTGTATAAAAACTGGGCCTGATGGCGCAGTCAAACGAAGGGCAAAAACTGAAAGCTAAGTAGCCGTCAACCCTCAGCTTTCAGCAAGACAATTTGAGTTGTGTCGGGTTTAGAAGCGGGCTACGGCCCGCTTGGTCGGGCGGTAGCCCGACTCTAAACGGGTGCGCGAGTTTTCTATTTTGGGAGAGCAATTATGGCCGAGAAAAAAGACATTGTGGTGCGCGCCGTGCGGCGCGATGGTCGAGGAAAAAATGACGCGCGCCGGGCACGCCGCAACGGGCAAGTGCCGGTGACCATGTATGGCGGCGCGGGCGAGGCCGTGTCTGCGCTGGCGGAGTTACGCGACCTGGCGGCAATCCTGCGATCCGATACGGGCCGCAACACCATCTTCACGCTCGACGTGGAAGGTGTCGAAGCTGCCGAGGTGATGTTTGCCGATCGGCAGATTCATCCGGTTCGCATGCGCTTGATCCATGCTGATTTCAAGCGACTGGTAAAAGGCGAGAAGATCGAAGCGACCGTACCGCTGCGTTTGATCGGAGAACCGATCGGCGTGCGCGAGCAGGCCGGAATGCTGGAGCAGATCGTGCGCGAGGTTGAAATTCGTTGCGAGCCGCGCGAAATCCCCGAGGCCCTGGAAGTCGACGTCACAAATCTTGGGGTTCACGAAGTCCTGCACGTCTCAGACATTCCGATCGGCGAAGGGATTGAAATTCTGGAACCACCCGATACCGTGATTGCGACCGTCGGCGTGATTAAGGAAGAGGTGGTAGCCGTAGCGCCGGTTGAAGGCGAAGGGCTAGCCGAGCCGGAAGTAATCGGCAAGGGCAAGAAGGAAGACGAGGGCGAAGGCCCGGGCGCGGAAGAAAAAGAGAAAGAGAAAGAGAAGAAGTAACGAGATTGCCGATTTACGAATACCAATTGCCGATTGGCTATTGAAGCTGGGCCTTACGCTTCAGTCGGTGCCACGACATTGGTAGGTTTCATTCGGCAAGCGGCAATTGGCAATGCATTTGATTGTTGGACTCGGTAATCCGGGCAGTGAATACGAGTGGACCCGGCACAACGTCGGTTTCATGCTCATTGATAAGTTGGCCGCCGATGCAGGCGTGACGGTGAAGCGACGTGAATGTCGTTCACTGGTAGGGAGCGGGGTAATCGAAGGCGAGCGGTTAAGGCTGGTAAAGGCGCAGACCTTCATGAATTTGAGCGGCGAAGCCGTCGCTTGTCTGGTCGCAAAAGGCGAACCGGGTGAAGTCGGCAAATCGCTAATTGTCCTTAGTGACGACCTCGCCTTGCCCTTCGGAACGATTCGCTTGCGCGCCCGCGGCAGCGCCGGCGGGCACAATGGTTTGAAGTCGATCATCGCGGCGTTGGGGACCAACGAGTTCATCCGCCTACGGATCGGAATTCAGCCTGATCATCCGGTGAGCGAGGCCAGGAAGTTTGTTCTGGATGAATTTGCGCCGGCGGAAAGACGCGCATTGAAAGAGATTCTGGATCGTAGCGCCGACGCAGTGCGCACGGTTTTGCGAGAGGGCATCGTGAAAGCGATGTCGCTGTACAAACAGGGAATCGAAAACGCTTAGTTTTGTTTGGCTGGCGGACTTTCTCCGCCAGACCTGGTCGCAGCCGGACAAATCCGGCTTCTAAACTGGAGGTTGAAGTTGGCGGAAAAAAGAACTTACGAAGTGGTTTTCATCATTGACCCCGGGGCGGGCGATGATGAAGTAATGCGGCTCAGCGAAGGCGTGCAGAAAATCATCACCGGACAGGGCGGCAGCATTACCAAGACCGAAGTCATGGGAAAGCGGCAGCTCGCCTATGAAATCAATCACAAGAAGGACGGCACCTACGTGCTGCTGGAGGTGGAAGGGTCGGGCGCTGAAATTGCCGAGTTGGAACGGCGCATGCGCGTTAACGACCAGATTCTCCGGTACATGACCATCCGGGTGGATGAGGATCGGCAGCGCGCAGACAAACTTAAAGAACGGCGCGCGCGCAAGGCAGCTCGAAAGACTGGATTGAAGAACAAAGGGAGCGCTGCGAGTTCCGGCTCGGGCCCCGGGGCTGAAGATTAAGCAGGTCAAGCGACTTTGCTGGTCGCCAGCGTGTCGTTGACTCGGCGGGAAACTCTTTGAGAAGGATCTCGAAGTTCGCCGGTGGATGGATAGAAGGGAAAGAATATGTCATCAAACTACGAAGAGCGCGAAAACTCATACGGATTTGAGCGCGAATACGAAAGACCCATGCCGGGTCGCGGCGGTCGCCGCATGATGCGGCGGAAGATTTGCCGGTTTTGCATCGAAAAGGTCGATCTGATCGACTTTAAAGATGTGAAGCTCCTGCAGTCTTATATTCCTGAGCGCGGCAAGATCCTGCCGCGGCGCATCTCGGGAGCTTGTGCTGCACACCAGAGCATGCTGGCCGAAGCGATCAAGCGCGCGCGCAACATCGCGCTACTGCCTTATGCGGCCGACTGAGTTTAGAGTGGCACAGACTTTCGGTCTGTGATCTCGAGCCGAAGAAACCACAGACCGAAAGTCTGTGCCACTGTTGATTAAGGGGAGTTCATCGAAATGTCACATAAACAGGTTCTATTACGGGAAGATATCGATAATCTGGGCGCCCGCGGTGAGATTGTGCGCGTCAAGGCGGGTTACGCGCGAAATTATTTGTTGCCAAGAAATCTCGCGGTCGAAGCCACTTCCAACAATCTCCGGCAGATTCAAGGTGAGCGCGCGGCGCTGGCAAAGCGCGAGGCGAAGGATCGCTCGTCGGCAGAATTACAAGCCGCCGCATTGCGCAGCCTGGCGTTGAAGTTCGAACGAAGAATCGGCGAAGCCGGCGTGCTCTACGGTTCAGTGACGTCGATGGACATTGCCCACGCGTTGAAAGAGCAGGGCTATGAAATCGATCGCCGGCGCATAGTCTTACGCGAGCCTATCAAGCGATTCGGCAATTATGAGGTGCCCGTGCGTTTGCACCGCGACGTGACGGTCGAATTGCCCGTGAGCGTTCTGGGCGAAGGCGGCGTTGAGATTAACATAGCGGCGCTGGATGAAGACGCCGGCGGCGAAGGTGCTGCAAAACAAGCGCCGGCGAGGGAAGCGACGGCGCCAGGCGAAGAATCCGCAACGGACGAATAACGTTAGAAGAACCGGTCAACGAGCCTGCGCAGCAGGCGAAAGAGTTTAGCCCAGGGTGAAGCGAGCAAAGCGAGCGGAACCCTGGGTACAAACCGTTAAAGAATTCAAGCCCGCTTTAGCGGGCGACAGACGTAGTTGTTTATGAGTCTGTCGCTCGGAAAGGCGGGCATCTTTGATCCTATTTTCCTGGCTGCGGATATAACCCAAGGTGAAATTGGTAAACGTTCTCCAGGGATAAGACTTTGTGCTATACGTTTTCGGTCCGAAAGACGAGCGCACGGAGGAATTGCAATGGCGGCTTGGATCGTTATCTTGGGAATTGGAGGCTTTGTTATCTATGAGCTCGATAGTCTCATTGATAGTTTCACGGAGCTCAATGTGGGACGGGCTTGGCTGCGACTAAAGTTTGCACGGGATAACAAGCGATTAGTAAAAACCCGCCACGCAAAGCGCCCGGCGCGAAGGAAACAGGTGAAAAATTAGATGTCATGGTTTCTCCACCATGTTGTTGAAGTTCCGTGCCGCATACAAATTACTGCGCCGGGCGTAACTATTTCGGCGATCTCCTTCTTGGAGATAAAACCTAACGTGCGGTTCAGTAGTTAACGAGTTGCAGTTACCTTGTAGTATATTCCGCACTCCTACAAACTAAATCTTCGAGCGGATTCGCATTCGTTGCGATGAAATCTCAGTTCTTATTCAATGGCAACGCCAAATCCCATTCGCGATCCGCTTCTAGAACGTCCTTTACCAAGCAGCCCTGACACTGAGCGCGCGATATTGGGTTCAATCCTCCTTGATAATTCGCTGATTGCCCAGGCCGTTGAGTTATTGAAGCCCGAGAACTTCTATGTACCATCGCACCGACGCATTTTCATGGCGATGATTGCTCTGTTCGAAAGGGGCTCGGAGATTGATCACGTTTTGATTGGTGAAGAACTGCGTCGGGACAACTCCCTTGAGTCTGCGGGAGGGATGCTCTTCCTAAGCAACTTGCCGTTCGGCCTTCCTCGTGTAACAAGTCTCGTTCAATACTCAAAAGTTGTTCGCGGGAAACATCTGATGCGCCAACTGGTCAAGGTCGCGAACAAGATCACCGCTGAGGCGTTGGAAGAAGAAGATGAACCGCAGCACATTCTGGATCATGCCGAGCATGCGATTTTCGCGCTGGCCGACGAGCGCATTCGGCAGGGTTTCGAGCACATCAAGCACGCGGCGGAACGCGTGCTGGAAAAGGCCGAAGCCGTCGAGCATCGGGACATGGTGGTTACCGGCGTGGCTACCGGTTTTCGCGGGCTCGACGCGTTGACTTCGGGTTTCCAGAAGCAGGATCTCGTGGTAATCGCGGCGCGGCCTTCGATGGGCAAGACCAGCCTGGCGCTGACCTTGGCCCAGCACGCGGCGATTGAAGGTAAGGCGGTCGTCGGGATATTTTCGCTGGAAATGTCAGCGGAAGCGCTGGCGATGCGCATGCTTTGCTCGGAAGCCAGCGTGGACGCGCAAAAGTTCCGCAGCGGCTACCTCTCCAACGAAGAATGGTCACGTCTGGGCAAGGCGCTGGGCAAACTTGCCGATGCGCGGATCTTTATTGATGATACCGCAGCGATATCGGTGCTTGAGATGCGCGCAAAAGCGCGGCGGCTGGCAACAGAACAGAAGCAGCTCGACATGATCGTGGTTGATTACCTGCAACTTATGTCCGGTTCGTCGAACCGTTTTGAGTCGCGGCAACAGGAAGTCTCGCAAATTTCGCGCGAGCTGAAAGCCCTGGCCAAAGAATTGAACATCCCGATGGTTGCGCTCTCACAATTATCGCGCGCGCCTGAGAACCGCACCGACCACCGGCCGCAGCTTGCTGACCTGCGCGAATCGGGTGCGATCGAACAGGACGCCGACGTGGTGGCGTTCATCTATCGTGAAGAGCAGTACCACAAGAGCGATGAGAACAAGAACATCGCCGAACTGATCGTGGCCAAGCAACGCAACGGCCCCACCGACACTGTCTATCTCGCGTTCCTGAATCAGTTCGCCAAATTTGCCGACCTTGATCGAGATGCGCTGGGCTCTTATCTCGCCAGGTTCGATCGTTCCAAGGGCTCGCCACGAATCGCCCGCGGTGATGAGTTCTAGAATCTCCCCTATTACCAGTCAACAAATTTGGAGTGCGGCGACTTGTCGCCGCTTTTAAAAGCGCTGACAAGTCAGCGCACTCCACACCGGACGTTTCTGTTTGCACCGATCTGTGATTGACTGTTACACAAATCAACGATGACGATAACGGAAGACAACAACGCTCGCCGCCCAACCTGGGCCGAGATCGATCTTGATGCACTCGCGGAAAACCTGCGCGTGATTCGCGAGCGGGTTGGCCGCGAGGTAAAGGTCATGGCCGCCGTCAAAGCTGACGCCTACGGCCACGGCGCGGTGCCCTGCGCGCGGCGTTTGGAAGCGGAGGGCGTCGAATGGTTTGGCGTGGCTTTGCCCGAAGAGGGCATCGAGTTGAGACGGGTCGGAATCACCAAACCAATTCTTTGTCTCGGAGGATTTTGGGAAGGCCAGCAAAAGGCTTGCTTGCAGCAGAACCTGACGCCGGTTGTCTACCGTTTGGACATGATCGAATCGCTGGATCGCTTCGCGCGAGACGCGGGTGTCATCGCCGATGTTCACGTTAAGATCGATACCGGCATGGGGCGTTTGGGAGTGCGCGCCGATGACGTTTCACAATTCTGTGCGGCGCTGCAGGGTTTGCGTCACATCAGGGTTGATGGTTTGATGACGCATCTGGCTGCGGCCGACGATCCGGCGCAGGACGATTTCACGAAAGGCCAATTGGCGCGATTTGAACTGGCGGTCGAAATATTTCGTGAACGCGGCTTTGCGCCGAGTCATGTTCACGCGGCAAACTCGGCCGCCGCGTTTGCTTATCCAACAGCGCGCGGAGAAATGGTGCGACCCGGCGCCACTCTTTATGGTTTCAGTCGGGACGTCCTATCGCCGAACATTACGCCGCCGCGACTGCGACCGGTGATGTCTTTGCACTCGCGCATAATGCTTTTGAAAACGGTCGGCAAGCGAGAGAAGCTGGGTTACGGCTGCAGTTTTGAAACCTCGCGCGAAAGTTTGATTGCCACTATTCCAATCGGTTACGACGATGGTTACCGAAGGGCGTTGTCCAATCGCGGCCGCGTCATTGTAGGTGGAAAACTTGCGCCCGTAGTTGGCCGCATTTCGATGGATCTGACGTTGATTGATGTCACGGACGTGCCGGGAGTTTCGCTGCGCGACCAGGTGACTTTGCTGGGGCGGCACGGCGCCCTGACGATCACTGCCGCAGAGGTTGCTGAACTTGCCGGAACGATCTCTTACGAGATCACCTGCGCGATTAGTAGTAGAGTTCCCAGAATTTATGCCAACGTGTAAAACCAGTCCTTCGTTTTCATGGTGCGCGGCATAGCTTTTCCCAACAGACAATGGAACCTGAAGAGCTGAAAATTGCTGTGAACGACCGCGAGAGTGTGACGGCCCTGCTGTACCAAGCGTCGAAAGGCGAACGAGCGGGGGTGACAGCGGTGTTGGGTCACGGCGCCGGCGCGAACCAGTTGAGCGGTTTCATGCGCATGATTGCCGGCGGTTTGGCGGCGCGTGGAATTGACGCGATGACTTTCAATTTTCTCTACTCAGAGCTGGGACGCCATCTGCCGGATCCCAAAGCGCGACTTGAATCCTATTACGCGGCCGTCATCGACGCGGCGCTTCGGCACCGGAAGCTGAAAAAGAATCGTCTCGTGATTGGCGGCAAATCGATGGGCGGCCGTATCGCTTCACAAGTTGCGGCCGCACAGCCGGATGGCATTGCGGGTTTGGTCTTTCTCGGATATCCGCTGCATCCGCCCGGCCGACCTGATAAGTTGCGCGCCGATCATTTGAAAGATATTCACGCGCCGATGCTGTTTGTTCAGGGCGCTCGTGATTCGTTCGGGACAGAGGAAGAAATCCGCGACGTGATTAAGAAGCTTAATCTGCCAGCGACGCTTTACGCGATCGAAGGCGGTGATCATTCTTTCAAGGTTCCTAAGCGCCTCGGCGTGCCGCAGCAAGACGTTTACGAAACGGTGATGGACGAGGTTGCCCGTTGGTTGGTACAGAACCGCTCGCGGTAGCGAGCGGGTTGTTCGCGCGGCGCGCTCCCGTCAGACCACTTGGGTTTAGCGGACAGGCGATCTTGCAGGGCTAATCAGAACCCGGTTTTCAACACCAACACAATCGTCCGCCCAGGGGTGACTGTGTCTACCGCTGAGCCGAACCCTGGGGCGCCAATCACCCTGACCGGCAATCCGAAGTTCGCGCGATTCAAAGCATTGAAGAACTCGGCGCGAAGCAGGAGGTTCTTCGTTTCCCCAAACTTGAAGGTGCGGCTAACTGACAGATCAAGATCGATGAAGTTGTCGCCTCGAACTGTATTCCGGCCCACGGCGCCATTGCTTCCGAAGGTGAAGAAATCGGTGAGCTGTTTTCCTGGCACGAGGGTGACCCTTTGTGGTCCGTGTGCTGTGAGAAAGATGAGCCCGTTCGTCGTCGAAGGACGATCAGTTAGATTCCCATCCTGATTGGCGTCAACGGGCAGATTGAGTGTGAAAGGCTGTCCTGTATGCGCCTGGAAGATCGAAGCAATTTGCCAGTTCTTCCACAATCTGCCGGCGCCGCTACTCGAATTGCGATAGAAGGGGAGGTCCCACAGCAAGGAAGCAACAAAGCGTTGGCGAATGTCGAAACTCGCATCGCCGCGTTCAGCCTGGAAGTTGAATGAGTCTTGTGCAATTACCGGCGCGCCGGCAATCGGGAAAAGATCCGAGACATCGTCTATGGCGTGCGACCAGGTGTAGGCGGCCGTGAACTGATAGTTATGGCCGTAGCGTTTGCGCGCCTCGATTTGCAGCGCGTTGTAATTAGAACTGGCTGAGTTCTCGAAGATTTGATAAGGACCAAGGTTGGGGTTGCGACGGCCCGGGGCTGAGGCCGGAAGAACCTGAACGTCTAGCGGAGTGGCAGTTGAGATGAGTTCTATATGCGGAATGACATCCTTACCGTTATTGGGAGTGGTCAGGCGTGTGAGGTTAGTCCCCTTGCTTCCGACATAAGCAATCGAGAACAAGTATCCCTTTAAGACTTCTCGTTCTGCCGTCAGGTGCCATTGCTGTGCGTATGGTGAACGCAGTTTCTTCTCGGGCAATGTGAACGCTAACGAATTGGCAATCCGGATAAGCGCCAGGCCAAAGTACCGGGGGTCGAGCCCAAATTGATTACAAGTCCCAAACTGATTGCACGGAGTTTGCGCAAGTAAGAAGATTGGAGGCACGATGTGTCTAGGGTCAGGGTTAGGGTTAGTATCAGTTAGTTGGAAGGCTAGAAATCTTGCCGGATTGTTAAAATCGAACGCGTTGCCACCTGCTCCGCTGGCTTGGAAATTAAACTGAAATTCGGTCGGAAAAACATTGCGAGACTGGCTGACAACTGCGCCTAGGATCGCGTCATAGTAGATTCCGTAGCCCCCACGTATTACCGTCTTGCCGCTTCGGTCAACTGACCAGGCGAATCCCAAGCGCGGAGCAAAATTATTGTAGTCGGGATCATATATTCTTCGTCGACCATCAACTATCTGCCGGTAAGCGTCGACTGTGGCATTGAATGGCCCCAAACAGGCCACGCATACTGTGGTGCCGTTGTACGGAAAGGGCAACGTAGTACCCGCTGGCGGTAGGGTTTCAAGGTGCAGCGCGCTTTCAATACGGTTATTCACCTCGCGTGGCACTGTGTTGTATTCGTACCGTAAGCCGAAGTCGAGTACAAAGTTTTGTCGAATGCGCCAGTTGTCATTAACAAATCCTTGATACTCGGTAAAGCGCAGACCAATGGTTGAATCCGGAGGGCCGAGTGTCATTGTCTGGAGGACCGATGATGGAACTCCGAGCGTCGCCGCTTGCACCCCAGGGATCAAAGTCTCACTAATAACATTTCCGCCGCTTTTTACGATGAATGTGCCATAGCCGAAGACAGCCTCCGGACGATAGAGTCGATCGAGTACGCTGTTCAACTGGTAGCGTCGAATATTAGCGCCAAACTTGATTGAATGATTTCCCGCCGACCACGAGATTGAATCTGCGTATTGAAATGTATTGCTGGCGCGACGCTGCGGGAAAGTAGAGGCGTTAACACCGACAGGACTGTACGGCTCAATTAATAGTTCACCAAGCGGACCCGTGCTCGCCACGCCGGTGATCCCCGGAAAAACGTGCGCGGCGTCCACGTACGCCGTCTCAACTGAGCTCGCCGAAAAGATGAATGGATTATTCGGATACTCAAACAAATTGAGCAGCGTGCGTCCAAAAGAAAAGCGGGCTTGATTACTGATAGTATGGCCGAGCGCCTGGTCCCAGATCAGGGAGAAGTTATTTGAGCGGGTTCGGGAATCCAGCGTTGAGCGGATAGCTTGATTGACGCTGGGAAGAACGCGCCCATCATCCGTAAAATTGTAGCGACCGCTCAGGGAACTGCTCAAATTGATTTGATGCGTCAATCTCAACGACAAGATAACGCCTTCATTATCGGCAGGCGCTCTCGTCGTAAACGTGTTCGGTCCGTAAGGTCCATTCGGATTGTTGGGCAGGGGATATAGACTGAGAACTTCTCTCCCCAAGGGCAATGCACCTTCAATGAAAAACCGAGGAGGCAGGCGAGACTGGCTTCCAAATATGGTAGTGAGTTCAGCTCCGCCTTGAAAGCGGCGCTCTGCAACCGTAGGCGTTGAGAAGTGCTGCGTCACAGACGCCCTGGTCTGATCGCGTTCCAGACTCACGAAAAACTGCGTCCGGTTACGAATGATTGGCCCACTATAGGTCAAACCTGCCTGCGTGCGCGTGAATGGCGTCTTGCCGCTGGTATCGAAAAAGTTCCGCGCATTCAATCTCGAATCAGTAAACAACGCAAACAACTGTCCGTGATACTTGTTGCCGCCATACTTCGTCACGGCATTAACCTGAGAACCAAAATTGCGGCCCAGCTCTGTATCCCAAAGCAGAGTAGAAATCGAAACCTCTTTGACCGACTCAATCGGCTGGGGAACCAGAGCAACGAAGCCCTGCCGCCTCATGCCAACATCGGGATCGTTATTGTCCGAGCCATCTATCGAAAAATTATTCGACCGAGCGCGCATTCCGTTCACGGAAAACTGTCCTGCCGTCCCGATGCCAAATCCCACTCCTGGCCCGCGCACGCCGGGCGTGTACGGCGGCGGCGCAACACCAGGCGCCAGTAGCGCAAATTCATCGAAGCTGCGCATTGCGGTTGCGCCACCTACCGGCAGCGAGTTGATCTGACGTTCGGAAAAATTGCTGGTACGGGCAGCATCCGTGGAATTCACCATCGCGGCGGCGCCAGCGCCTTCGTAGGAGGGCTGTGCTGTTTGGCCTGGTTTCTGGGGGGCCGTTGCGGGTTGTCGGTTGTTTGGCGGGGTAGTAATCGGTCGGCGATCCTTCAGCCTCGCGCCAGTGATAGCACCGCCGGTTTCAGTGAATCCCGGGCGGCGAAATTGTGCAGGCTGAATTACCGCCGGCCGTCCCTGACTTGTGACCGGTAAACGCGATGACAACGTGTCCAGTTCCGGCTGACGACGATAGGGAAACAGGACGCCGACAAACTGAGTACCTTCTGTTTGCGGAGTAAGGAAGATCGAAGAAACTCCAAGCAGCTCGCCGCGTCTGCCGTCCCACCGGGCAGTGACCTTATACAGGTCGAAAGGAAGGTCGGGAAGGCTATAGGAACCTGCCTGGTTCGCAACCGTTTCGTGAGTCACATTATCGCTCTTGCCAACGGCGAAGATCCTGGCTCCGGGCAACACATTGCCGGCGGTATCAATCACCTTTCCATTCAGCGTGCCTGTGAGCAGAGTAAACAGCGGCAATTTGATGACATTCTTTTGATTGAACTGGATCGGAAAGCTCTTGATCGTTTGCTCGCGAAAACCGTCCTTTGACGCGGTGATTTTATAGCTGCCGGGCGGCAGGTTGAAAATGGTGTAGCTTCCCGTCTCGTCCGTCCTGGTCGCGCGGCGATTTCCATTCTCTTCATTCTCAACCGTGATCCTGGTTTCCGACAGGCCCCGGCCCGCTCTATCGCGCACCAGACCGAGGAGCGTCCCCGATGTAGTCTGAGCGTTGAGATGTGGGGTGGCCGCGAGCAGAAGAAAAGCGGCGAGAATTACTAGCCGTTTTGCGATCGAGGTCAATTGACGAGCGGGCATGGAGTAAGCCTCCTTTGCTTCAATTGCCGGCCGGGCTTTTTTGCGGGTCAATAACGAGGTTGCTCTGCTCAATCACGATCTCGAGAGGAGATCAGATAGGGACTGAAGACACTTAATCAACGAGGTCCTTAGACCTGCGCCGCGATCAAAACCAAAAAGACAAATGACTGAGAGCTTTCCAGGCTAAGCCGCGTTGGCGTTGCAAGACTTCAGAAACTGCGGCGGAGCATATACCTGCAAGGCTTCGCAATGCAAGGTTTTCGGCAACGCAACGCGGGAAAGAGTCTATGCTTGCCTTTACTGAGGTACTTTTACGCTTGGTGGGCGAATGAACAGGTCGTCAACCGAGAACTTCTCGATGTCAAAAGTGCGAAAACCAATACTGCCGGAAGGAAAGGTGTTGTCCGGGTCGGAATAATCGCCGAGGTTGGTCAACACACCTGTTTCGGCCGGTGTGATCGTGTGAATGATCCGGCCTTTCTCTGCTGTGATATGGATCTCATATTGGCCGCCCGCCGAGAGTTTGGCGACTACCGGCACGGAACTCTTGAAATGCGTCGGGCTAACTCTATTGTCATGTACCACGTAGGTGAGGAACCGATTCGGATATTGTCCTTCCGGTCCCGACAGATAGAACAAGTAATAATTGCCGGCGTCCGGCTGCACCTTTAGCGCCCATACCGCGCCGGCCGCATTCTCCAGCTGGAGATGAAAACTCATCTCAAAGTCCCCGTAGTTAATCCCCTTCGCGAAACCAATCAGCGGCTGGTTCTCGACCAGGAGACGGCCCTGTTTGGTGATGGTCCAACCGGTAGGTGGCGGCTTCCAGCGGTCCAGATTGAGAAACTCTTCACTGAACTCAATCGAAGTAAGCGGAGTTGGACTGACAGGCTTGTGCTTAAACCGGCTGTAAGCTATTACCGCGCTGATAACTGCAACCATGACGATCACGAGAGCGGTTAGGTAGAGTCTCCATTTGGATCCTGATTCTCGTATCTTCCTGGACAGCTTGGGTGGAGCGGTTATCGACTCCGTGCTTTGCGGTGGCAGCGTCTCTCGCGACGTCCTGATTTGAGCCTGCGGTGCATCGGCACCTCCGCTTTCGGTTGTCTTGCGTACTGCATCCAAAGTTTGCTGAGCCGGCGGGGACGCCGCTGTTTTGATTAGCTCGCAGATTCTAACCAGCTCGCGGTTGAGCTTCGCGCGGGTGAGTGTATCCAGAGGCTTTGCCGGGTCGTTCGCAGCTTGATAATTCTTGATCTCCGTCTCGGTAAATGAGCTGGCACTTACGGCCACCCAGAGAATGGTGAGCCCCTCTTCTTGAGCAGCTTCCAGCAAGGTTGGCAACTCATGATCTGCGACGAAATCGGACGCAAGGAAATTAGGACTGACTAGCAGCAAGGCAACCTTGGCCGACGACAAGGCTGTTTCGATCTCTTCCCTCCACTTAGCGCCGGCCCGGATCTTGGTATCGTCCCAGACCTGTATCTTGTTGGTGCGCTCGAACGGTTTGAGATGAACCTGAAGCTTCCGCAGCCACTCTTGATCTTCGTGGCTATAACTAATGAAGACTTGATCGCGCACGATTGTGCTCATGGCGGCAAAATTAATTCGGTAAACCGACGCGGTGTAAGAAGGTCTGCTGCAAGCGCTGTTACCGGCACATTCTAGACGAGTCCTGCTGAGTAGGCCAGCAAGCCAATACCTTGGGGTTTTGACCTTGGAAATCAACGTAAGCTTTGATTCGCTTGCATACGGTCTCCGCGCGCGCGCTTGACCCAGGTCGTCACGTCCGCGATCATTCTCGACCAAATCTATTTGAAAGTGAGATGAACCAAATTGGGCTCTTATCCCTTTATTCAACTGGACGTATTCACAGATCGAGCTTTTACTGGAAATCCACTAGCAGTGTTTCCCGACGCGGAAGGACTTAGTGACGAACAGATGCAGCAGATCGCGCGCGAGATGAATTTGTCGGAAACCGTTTTTGTCGTGCCCTCGGAAGAAGAAGAAGTGCTGCGTCGTCTGCGAATCTTCACGCCGGGGAGTGAACTTCCCTTTGCCGGCCATCCGGTGGTGGGCACCTGGAACTGTCTGGCGCGCGAAGGCATCGTGCCGCCGCCCGAAAATGGAAATGGGTGGGTACGAATCAAACACGAAGTCGGCATCGGCATTCTGCCGGTAGATATCGAGTTCAAAGACGGTGCGCCCGAGCGGGTGGTGATGACGCAGGGAAGGTTTGAAATTCGCGGCGAGATCGACGACGGGCAGGAGCTGGCCGACATTGCACGCGCTTTGGGTTTGGCGCGCGAGGATCTGGACGAGAGCTTGCCGATTCAAGCAGTCTCAACCGGAAATACGATGCTGCTCGTGCCGGTGCGATCGCTGGCAAAGCTGGGTCACTGTCGGGTGAATCTGCCGATGCTCAGCGAGATTTACGAACGGAGTAATTCGTTCGGCGGCGGCACCGGTTGCTACGCGTTCACGCGCGAGACGATCGAGACTGGAGAGATTAGAGGGGCCCGCGCGCACGCGCGCTTCTTTATTGGCCAGAACATCGGCGAAGATCCGGCCACGGGCAGCGCTGCCGGACCGCTCGGTGGGTATCTGGTGCATCACGGTGCCGCCGGTGTCGATCCAGTCGACGGCGTTTACAAGTTCGTGATCGAGCAGGGCGATTTCATTAATCGCGCCAGCCGCATCGGTCTGGAAGTTAAAGGCGAACAGGGTAAGGTCGAAGAGGTTCGCGTGGGCGGAACATCGGTGGTGGTGGCGCGAGGGACGGTGGAGTTCTGAGAGCCGAGCCAGCAGTGCAATTCAGGGACGGGCGCAGCTGGGCTCCGTTAGGAGCCCGATGTTTATAGCTTGTGCAACCACGTTTTCACTCTGCGCCAGCGAGCAGCGTCAGGATGACGCCGCTCGCTGGCGACCACCAATCAAACTATCGTTGTCGTGCTATAAACATTAGGCTCCGCTGGAGCCTTATGCGGACTTACAAGACCCGGACCCTAGTGTTTCCGATTATGAGCGACCCACAACTCGATCTGCTAATCATCGGCGCCGGGCCCGCGGGACTTTCCGCGGCCGATGCGGCGGCGCGCGAAGGTCTTGACTATCTGGTGATCGAGAAGGGAACGATTGCCGATACGATTCGCCAATACCCGGTTGGCCGCACGCTGTTCTCAACTCCGAATGAATTGGAGATGCGCGCAGGGGCCCTTCATCCCGTGCGTGAGAAGCCAACGCGGGAAGAACTCTTGTCGCACTACATTCACTTTGTGCTGGATGGCGACTTGCGAATCAACACGGGCGAAGAAGTCACCGACATTGAACATCCGGAACCTGATCGATTCATAGTCCATGCCAAAAGCGTAAACACGCTGGGACACGAAACGACCGCGACCTATCAGGCCCGGCGCCTGCTGTTTGCGATTGGGGCGATGGCCAGGCCGCGCCGACTGAATGTTCCCGGCGAAGACTTACCAAAAGTTCATCAGCGCTTTGTCGATCCCTATCCGTATGTGCGGAAGGAAGCGTTGGTCGTCGGCGGAGGCAACAGCGCGGCTGAGGCGGCATTGTTTTTGTCGGAAGAGGGCGCGCGCACGACCATGGCCATCTGGCGTGAAGATTGGGAGAACCGCGATCCGAAAGCCGGCGCCATGAAACATTGGGTGCGCTCGCCGCTCGAGCGCGAGATTGCCGAAGGCCGCTTGCGCGTCATTCTCTACCACCATGTTGATGAGATCACGGCGCATGACGTTACTTTAACGACCGATACCGGAGAGAAGCACACGATTCCCAACGACGTGGTTTTCGTCCTGGTTGGGAGTGACGCCGATCTAACTCTGCTAAAGAAGTTGGGAGTGGAAACCGCACCCGGAAAAATGACCGAAGTCCCGGTTTACGACACGGAAACTTTCGAGACCGGCGTGCGTGGTATTTATGTGGCCGGGCACTTCACTAATGCCCGGCACATCAAAGCGGCCATCGATGTACCGCGAAAGGTCGTGCCGCTGATCGCCAGGAGCTTGCGCGGCACGGTTCCGCGTTGATAGTCTCGCCTGTTCTCAGGTTCAAAAAACTTCCAGCCAAGAACCGATGGAAACTCCGCTCACCCCCATGGACTTTGCGCGCCGCGCGCGTAAGCTCTATGGCGACCGCGAAGCTGTCGTGGACGGAGATCTTCGTCTGACTTACGCGCAGTTCTTTGATCGGTGCGATCGGTGGTCGTCGATTTTGCAACAGCTCGGCGTAGGCCCGGGTGATCGCGTCGCCTACATCGCACCCAACACGCACGCGCAACTCGAATCTTTCTATGCAGTGCCGCAAATTGGCGCGGTGCTGGTGCCGGTCAACTATCGTCTGACGCCCGACGACTTCGCTTATCTGATCAATCACAGTGGGGCGCGAGTGGTTTGTGCTCATTCGGATTATCTCGCGGCCGTCGATGGTATTCGATCGCAACTGCCGCGGGTTGAACACTTCGTTGCGCTTGAGGGTTCACCTGCCGGCTGGCTTGGTTACGAGTCGTTGCTGACAGAGGGTGCGAGCGACTTTACTCGGCCAACGATCCGGGAAAGTGATTTACTCACGATCAACTACACCAGTGGCACTACGTCGCGGCCCAAGGGCGTAATGATCACGCATCGCAACGCTTACATGAATACGGTGGGCACGCTGGTTCACGAGCCCCTGGCCTGCGCGGATCGTTATCTGTGGACGCTGCCGATGTTCCACGCCAACGGATGGACGTTTGTCTGGACGGTCACCGCCGCCGGCGCTACGCACATCTGTTTGCCAAAGCTCGACCCGCGAGTTGTGTTTGAGCTGATTGAAAAGGAACGGGTCACGATGCTTTGCGCGGCGCCGACCGTGTTGATAAGTCTGGCGAACGCCGATGAAGAACTGCGGCGAAGCGCGCGCCGCGGCGTGCGCGTGCTCACGGCCGGCGCTCCACCGGCTGCTTCCACAATCGAACGTTTGGAAGGCGAGCTTGGCTGGACGGTCACACAGGCTTACGGACTGACAGAGACAACTCCGTTCATAACTGTCTGCGAGCCAAGAGCTGAGCACGAGCAACTTTCAATCGCCGAACGCGCGGTGATCAAGGCCAGGCAGGGCGTGGAGTTGATTACTTCGGGCGAGACCATCGTCATCGACGAAGAAGGAGTCGAAGTTTCCTGCGACGGGCAAACGGTGGGTGAGATCGTAGTGCGTGGGAACGTGGTGATGGAAGGCTATTACAACGATCCGGAAGCCACGGCCCTGGCAATGCGCGATGGCTGGTTTCATACGGGCGACGCCGCGGTGGTGCACCCCGATGGGTACATCGAAATTCGCGATCGTTTGAAGGACGTGATCATCAGCGGCGGTGAAAACATTTCGTCAGTAGAAGTCGAAGGCGTGCTGTTGCGTCATCCGGCGGTGCAGGAGGTCGCGATTGTGGGCGTGCCGCATCCGCGCTGGGGCGAAGCGCCGCACGCGTTCGTGGTCCTGCGCCACGGCGCCGTGGCAACTGCGGATGAGCTTCGGGAATTTGCCCGCTCGCATCTGGCGCACTTTAAAGCGCCTCAGGGCGTAACGTTTGTCGAAGAGTTGCCGAAGACGGCTACGGGTAAGATTCAGAAATATGTCCTGCGCGGCGGGCGAGCGGCGATTGCGAAGCAGTGATGCCTTTGGCTGAGTGTCGCGGCCGATCGCGAAAAGCTTGCGGATAAGCGTGCGTCTGTGATAAACGAGCCGTCTTCAAAGCGGTTTCAGCTTAACTATGATAGGAGTCGATCATGCTTAGAAGTGTGCTTGCGGTAGTCGTTGGTTACATTCTGATGGTTATCCTTGGAGTGGCCGCGTTCATGACCATCTACACGTTGATGGGCGCGAACTGGTCATTCAAGCCGGCGTCGTATCAGGCATCCACCCGGTGGACTGTCATGCAGTTTGTGGTGACTCTCGTCACTGCGGGTATTGCCGGGCTGATTTGCGCGGTGATCGCCAGGGGAGGTAAGGCGCCGCTGGCCCTCGCGGCCGTGGTATTGGCGCTCGGGTTCCTGTTCGCGGTTTTGGGTACCACGATGCGACCACCTGACACTCATGAAGTACGGACTGGAAGCGTTCCGAACATGGTGGCGATGAGCAAAGCCAGGCATCCGGCGTGGGTAATGTTCCTCGGTCCGGTTATCGCAGCCGTTGGTGTGGTGATTGGCGGTAAATTAAAGCGCCGCGCCTAAGTCATTAAATACCGAGCGAGCGGCTCGTCGCTCGCGCGTCGCCGGTTGTTTGGCGGCCAGAACTTCTTTGCACAGCATTCGCTTTTGACCAGGCGTGAGTTGCTCCCAGCGTGCCCGCGCTGGTGAATTCCTTTTGATCAATTGCGCGAGTTCTTCCGGCAATTCTTCTGATCCGATTTTCAGACTTAGCTTCACGCGATCGCCGGTCTCGACATTCGCTTTATGGGCAAACTGCATCCGCAGGATCTATAAACCAGCAACCGCGATCGTCCCAGCGCTTTAGACTGCGCCTGCCAACATTCACACCGTTCATCGGTACTTCAACTGTGGTAGTGCCTTGCAGCTTCCACGGATCAACTTTTGAGATCGGCACGCAAACAAACCGAGGCAGGCCTTTGTGCTTGTGTTCGATCGTCGAGGTAACGTTGAGAGTGCTTTTCATGACCAGTGCTCTTGGCGGCTTTGCCGCCCCACAGTGCGGTGAGGCTTGCCTCACCGGCGCTCTCGAGAAAGCGTAAGAGGCTATGCCTTCGGGGCACATAGATCAAGGGTTGAACTCTCGGTAAGGCAGAGCCTTACCGCATTGGGGCGCGGCAGAGCCGCAACAGCCACGCACGACCAAGTAAAAAGGGCGAGCTCTGACGAGCTCGCCCAAACTTTTGGTGGGGATGAGAGGACTTGAACCTCCACGATGTCACCATCACAGGCTTCTGAGACCTGCGCGTCTGCCAGTTCCGCCACATCCCCTTGGGTTCGAATATACGAACCCCGTTGCAGCAGTGTCAAGGCAGCTGTCCGCTCACACATCTTAACTGATTTCGCACGGTTCGATTTCCGATCCAGTATCGGATGCGCAGGGTGAACACTGTTTGCTGCGCACCAGAGCGATTGTTATAGTTGGCCTTCAATTTGTTGCCGGTATGAATTCAAAAGCGCAGCTTCAAGAGCAACTCCGCCAGCGTCTGGAACGCGTGCACGAGCGGATGGCAGAGGCCGCGGTGCGGGCTAATCGCCGACCTGACGACGTCAAACTCGTAGCTGTCAGCAAGACTCATCCGGCCGAAATTATTCGTCAGGCAATCGTGGCCGGCGTGACAGACCTCGGAGAGAATCGCGTGCAGGAAGCGGAAGCGAAGATTCCCGAAGTCGGCCGCCAGGGGGCGCGTTGGCATCTGATTGGGCACTTGCAATCGAACAAAGCCCGGCGAGCAGTCGAGTTATTTGATGTGATTCACTCGCTCGATTCGGCGGCCCTGGCGCGCCGGCTGGATCGTGCGTGTGGGGAAATGGGCCGGGAAGAATTGCCCGTGTTAATTCAGATTGACCTGGGACAAGAGGCGACGAAATCCGGCGCGGCGGAAAGCGAAGTCCCGGAGATTATCGACGCCATCAGGCAGTCCCAGAGACTGCGTTTGACGGGACTGATGACTTTGCCTCCATACTTTGATGACCCGGAACAGGCGCGGCCGTTCTTTCGCAGGTTACGCGAACTGCGCGACGAACTGCGCGCGCAGCGAGTATTCGGTGAATCGAGCGGAGAGCTTTCGATGGGCATGACACACGATTACGAAGTTGCGATTGAAGAAGGAGCGACCATGGTACGCGTCGGCACGGCGATTTTCGGAGCGAGGGAATCGAAAACTCAAGACTGAGAAGTTTCATGCTCGTAATTCAATCACTCTTTCTCTTCGTCACCTGGGGCGTCACCGCGGTTATCGTGGCCGCGATCGTACTGATCGTGATGCGCTCTGTTGTCAATTACATGGACGTAAATCCCTTCAGCTGGTTGGCGGTCAACCTCCGTCGATCGACCGAGCCGGTCCTGGCCCCCGTGCGAGCGGTGCTGCGTGGTTCCCGGCTGGATCCCAAGGTTGCGCCATTCATCGCCGTGATCCTGATAATTGTGGCTGGTTATCTGGTGGTGCTGGTTGTGGGGAGCGTTCTCAATACGATTGCCGGAATTATCCACGCCGTATCCAACCGGCAACTGGGCGCACCCGTCGCCATTATTGGTTATCTGGTTTTTGGCTTTCTGAGTCTGTACACGCTGGCGATGTTCATTCGAATTATTTTTTCGTGGGTGGGAATGAGCTATGCGAATCGGCTAGTGCGCTTCTTATTCATAATAACCGAACCGTTGCTTGGTCCCTTGCGACGAACGATTCCGCCGATGGGCATGTTTGATGTTTCGCCGATAGTGGCGTTCATTATTCTCTGGCTGTGTAAGGCCGCAGTTGCCGGGACGCTTCTGCGCGGCTGGCCGGTGGAGTTCTTTTGAAATGACGAGCGCTTCTTTGGCAGCGGGTGCCCGAGTTCCGGGAACCATTGCAAGCTGAACCAAAGCCCGCGAAGGCTTCTATTTACTATTTACCGGTGACCATTTAATATTCACCTCGAGTGATTCAGTATTCCGAAAAGGATCGCGGCCTCACGTTCGCGGTACGAATTGTTCCTCGCGCATCGCGTAGCGAGATTGCTGGTGAGTATAATGGCGCCCTGCGGATTCGAATTGCCGCGCCGCCGGTGGAGGGCGCAGCTAACCGGGAGCTGATCCGATTGCTGGCAAGAATGTTCAACTTGCCACAGAAGGCGGTAGCGATAGTCTCGGGAGTCGGCTCGAAAAGTAAGATCGTCCGGATTGCCGGCGCGGATTCTGCAAGGCTTGAGCAATTGACCCTGCTGAAATAAACGAGACCTCGTTTGGAACTGAAATCCATTTCTCGTTACCGAATTATCGAAAAGCTCGGCTCGGGCGGCATGGGTGAAGTGTTTCTCGCCGAAGACACGAGACTGGGCCGCAAGGTAGCCCTTAAATTACTCGCCGAAGAGCTTACCCAAAATCGCGATCGTCTCAGCCGCTTTGATCAGGAAGCCTATGCGGCTTCCGCCTTAAACCATCCAAACATTCTCACCATTTATGAAATGGGGGATGAAGCCGGGCGTCACTACATTGCTACGGAGTTCATCGATGGCATCACCCTGAGAAAGCGACTGGCCGGCGCGCCGATGGATCTTTCTGAGGTCCTGAATGTCGCGATCCAGGTGGCGGGCGCGTTGGAAGAAGCCCATGCCGCCAACATCGTTCATCGCGACATCAAGCCAGAGAACATAATGATTCGGCGCAACGGCCACGTTAAGGTCCTGGATTTCGGCCTCGCGAAGCTCACCGAAAGACGCGATTTAGAAGAGACTGATACCGAAGCCGTAACGCGGGCCCTGGTCCAGACCGATGCCGGCGTCGTCCTTGGAACTTCGCAATACATGTCGCCGGAGCAAGCGCGCGGCAAACCGGTGGATACGCGCACCGACATCTGGAGTCTCGGTGTAGTGCTCTATGAAATGGCGTCGGGCCGCGCGCCCTTCGCGGGCGAGACCAAGACCGACGTCATCGTGGCCATCGCCAAAAACGATCCCGCGCCGCTGGCCCGGTTCGCGCCCAACGCTCCGGCGGAGTTCGAATGGATCGTAATGAAGGCGTTGCGCAAGGACGTCGATGAGCGTTACCAGACAGTAAAGGAACTGGAATCGGATCTGAAGAAGCTGAAGCAAAGGCTCGAGTTTCAAACCGAGTTAGAGCGGTCGATTGCTCCGGAAAACTACAGCGCTGCACTTAGCGCCCTGGCGGATACGGACGTTACCGCACTGTCACGTTTGAGTACGCACTCAACGGTTCCTGTCCCGGGTCAACACACGAGCTCGCTCCCCAGCGCTGTCCAAACCCGCGCGTCAAGCGCCGAATACGTCGTTGCTGAGATCAAACGTCACAAGACTGGCACCGCGATCGCTGCGCTGGCGATCGTTTTGGCGGCGGCCGCCGTAGTCTACTTCACATACTTTCGCCCCAGCGCCGCCCTCACTGACAAGGACACAATTCTGCTCGCGGACTTTGTAAATACGACTGGAGATCCGGTGTTTGACGGAACGCTCAAGCAGGCCCTCGCGGTCCAGCTGGGGCAGTCGCCATTCCTGGATATCTTTTCTGAAGATCGAGTGCGTGACGCCTTGAGGTTCATGAATCGCTCGGCGGACACTCACCTGACTCGCGACGTGGCGCACGATATTTGTGAGCGGCAGGCCATCAAAGCAATGTTGCTGGGATCGATTTCCAGCATCGGCACTCATTATGTAATTTCACTTGAGGCCATGAACTCGAAAACTGGTGACATGATCGCCAGCGAACAGCTCGAAGTCGATGGTAAGGAGCAGGTCTTGAAGGCGCTGGGGCCGGCGGCCTCCCGGCTGCGCGAAAAACTCGGAGAGTCGCTCGGCACGATTCAAAAGTTCGACGCGCCTATCGAACAAGTAACCACGCCTTCGCTGGACGCCCTCAGGCAATACTCTCTGGGAGTCGAGCAACATTCGAAGACTGACTACGCCGGAGCGATTCCTTTTTACCAACGCGCGATCGAACTGGATCCGTATTTTGCAATAGCTCACGCGCGCCTGGCTTATTGCTATAACAACACCAAGCAATATGAGCTTTCGCGCCAGGAATCAAAGAAAGCTTACGATCTTCGCGATCGGGTCAGCGAGCGAGAGAGGTTTGTTATTTCGTCGAGTTACTTCGGAGGCGTTACCGGAGAATGGGAAGAGCAAATCAAGCAGTTGGAAGTTTGGAAGCACACCTATCCGCGAGACTGGGAGCCGCTGAATCTGCTCGCTAACAAATATACCCTGGTGGGACCGTTTGAAAGAGCAGTAACCGAGGGTCACGCCGCGATCGGCTTTAACCCCAAAGAAGCTCGCGCCTACGTGAACCTGGCCGTCGCTTTTATGGGGCTTGACCGTTTTGATGAGGCGAAAAAAATTCTGGGACAGGCCCAGGCGCAAAAACTGGAAAGTACAAATATGCACGCGCGCCTCTTCCACATCGCATTTGTGCAGGGCGATGCGACCGCGATGAAGGAGCAGCTCGATTGGGCCGCGGCTAACGGAAAACCAGAGGAAGCCCAGAACTGGCAGGCGCAGGTTGCCGGGTTTTCAGGCCAGTTGGCGAAAGCGCAGCAATTCAATGACCGGGCTATCGAGTTGATTCGCAGAGGTGATTCCAAAGAAATAATTGCGCAAGTGCTTTTACTCGAGGCGATGCGAGACGCCGCGTTCGGAAACTGTGGACGAGTGAGTGAGGTCACAAAACAAGCTTTGGATCTGTCGCGCGAACAGGCGAACCTGGTAAGTGCCGCTAATGCTCGTGTTGCTTGTGGCCAAACCGCCCCCGCACAAACTCTCATCGAGGAGTTAATAAAGCGATTTCCGCTGGATACTCTGCTCCAAACGAACTCGATTCCCGTGATTCGCGCGCACGTCGAATTGAATCGCGGAAACGCGGTTACGGCAATACAGTTGCTCGAGCCCGCGCGTAAGTACGAAGTTTTTGGTGATTTCTGGCCTCAATACCTTCGTGGGCAAGCTTACCTGAAACAGGGAAACGGCGCCCAGGCAGCCACCGAATTCAAGGCCATCATTGATCACCGGGGCTGGTACCCAATCTCGCCGCTGTATTCCCTCGCCCAACTCGGATTGGCCCGCGCGGCCGCCCTCGCAGGCGACAGCGCGAAGGCACGCAAGTCCTATCAGGATTTCTTCGCGCTGTGGAAAGACGCCGATTCCACAATTCCCATTTTGATCGAGGCGCGCGCGGAATACGAAAAGTTGAAGTGAATTTGGAGTGCGGTGACTCGTCACCGCTTTCGTAGCGCGCTGGACAAAGCGGCGACGAGTCGCCGCGCTCCAAAACCTGTGATATATTCTGGCCTCAAACTCAATCATAGAAATCTCTTTTAAGGATCGATAAGCTCAAATGTCCGGACATTCGAAGTGGCATTCGATTAAGCACAAGAAGGGTGCGACTGACGCCAAGCGCGGCAAACTCTTCACCAAGTTCATTAAGGAAATTACCGTGGCGGCGCGCACCGGCGGCGGCGATCCTGACGCTAACGCGCGCCTGCGCAAGGCCGTTCTCGACGCCAAGGCCGGCAACATGCCCAACGACACAATCGATCGGGCGGTCCGTCGCGGCACTGGCGGGGAAGACGGCGTGACCTACGACGAGATCACGTATGAAGGCTATGGCCCCGGCGGTGTCGCGATGCTGATTGAAGCGATGACTGACAATCGCAATCGCACCGTGGCCGAGATCCGTCATACGTTTTCCAAGAATGGCGGCAACCTTGCCGCCGCCGGCGCCGTGGCTTGGTTGTTCGAGAAAAAGGGCTACATCGTGATCGACAAAGCCGCCCGGCCCGAAGAAGAGTTGTTCGACATCGCGATTGAGGGCGGTGCGGACGACGTTCGTGACGATGGAGAGAATTTTGAGATCATCACTTCGCCCGAGAACTTTGAAAGCGTTCAATCCGCAATCAAATCGGCCGGCATCGAACCGCAGGTCGCCGAAGTTTCGATGGTCCCGCAAACCTACGTCAAGCTCGAAGGCAGCAGCGCGCAAACGATGCTGCGCCTGATGGAAGCCATGGAAGATCACGACGACGTGCAGAAGGTTTACGCTAACTTTGACATCGACGAAGCCGACATGGCCGCAGCGTGATTTCGTCTCAATTCGAAAACCCTCCTCACGAATCCAATTTTTTAGCACGATGGGGGCCGGGCGCCCATTCTTCACGCCGAAGGCGTGACATGTAATAGCCGGGGGCAGAGCGCGTAGCGCGGCGCCCCCGGATCAAATCAATTTCGATCCGACCCTGAAAGGGTCGCTCCTCATCGCCAGATGTATCGCTCGTCGTACTCAACGCGATACTTCTTCAACAGACCGCGCAACTCATCTTCAAACGACCTCCTCCGGTGATGGGTTTTCTGTAATTCAATATACCGCTTGAGTCCGGCCACATTTGATTGGCCGATGGTAAAGGCGCCATAACCGTCCTGCCATTTGAACAAACGGAGAGATGCATCTTGCTTCTTGATCCATTTCGACGAACTCTTCTTCAATTCCTCCAGCAGGAAGGCCAATGCAATATTCTTGGATTGCGAAACGAGCAAGTGTAAGTGGTTTGCAGTGCCGCCGATTCTTAGACAAGGGGATTCCATCTTACGCAACGTGCCGGAGATGTATTTGTACAGGTCTGGTTCAATGGCAGGTGTAATGAGATTCGCGCGGTTCTTGGTTGAGAAGACGATGTGTACCAGAAGGCTGACCAGAGTTTGAGCCATCGCAGGGTTTCTCCTTTGCTGGATCCTACACCGGAGCACAACGTACAAAAGTTTGCATGCGACCCTTTGAGGGTCGTGATCATTAGTGGTCGTTGACCGGGGGCGTTGCCCCCGGCTATTACCTTTAAGCCTTTCAGGCTTTCCAGACCGAGCTCTCAGGCAGGTGGTACTTACCTCATATCAGCTGTAGTCATAATTGCAAAGGTCGTTAAGCTCCGTATTTCGTAATAGAAACACACTACTGTAGAACTAGCTTGATTCTTACTGTAAACTTTGGCTCATTGTGCGCGTCTTGGGAATCGATCCAGGCAGTGAAACGACGGGCTGGGGCGTCGTCGAAGGCACCAGCCAAAGTTACCGGCTGGTTGAATTCGGCGTGCTGAAATTATCAACCGCGGCCAGTTTCTCTTCGCGGCTTTTGAAAATTTGTCGCGGGCTCGAAGAGGTGATCGATAGGCTGAAGCCCGACGCCTGCGCGATCGAAGAAGCCTTCTACGCAGTTAATCCCAAAGTCATTCTAAAGCTCGGTCAGGTGCGGGGCGTGGCTCTGCTGGTCGCCGAGAGCGCCGCGCTGGAGATTGGCGAATACGCGCCTCGTCTGGTGAAGCAAACAGTCGCCGGCTATGGTAACGCTGACAAGCGCCAGGTCCAGGAGATGGTGAGAGTGCTGCTGTCTTTGCGGTCGGTTCCCGAACCACACGACGCGGCGGACGCTTTGGCGGTTGCCATCTGCCACTTTCACCACGCGGGAGCCCGAGAGCGGCTGCTGGCCGCCGAGGCCCGCATGAAACCTAATCCCACGGTTGCGGGCAGACGTCGTCGCGTGTAGCTCGTGTCTCTTCCGCCAACGTGCATAGCGAAAACTGCGGCTCTGCCGCCGCCCAGTGCGGAAAGGCTATGCCTTTCCGGCCCACACTTTTTTCTAGATAGGAGAGGCTGCGCCTCGACCCAGTTTAGAGTTCAAGCTTTAGCTTGCGCCTGTAATCAGCAACCTAAAGGTTGAACTCTGAACGCAAACCGCATCGACCTTTACTTTGCAAAAGGAGGCACTGTTGTCATCCAGGTTTCTCAACCCGCGCATCGCAATCTTCGCGCTGCTCATTCTCTGCGGGACCTCACCAAACGCGTCCGCCCAAAAACAGCGCATCCCACCCGGCGGTCATGTGGCCGTCGTCGCGGATGAAAGATTGGCCGCGCTGCGCAGCGTGCCAGAACCGTCAGCCCGTTTGCTGCGCCGCCTGAGCCGCGGTCGGTTTGTGTCGATTCGGGGTTCAAGTAGAAGTCGCGACGGTCTGGTCTTCTATCATGTCGTGGTCACGCGGCGAACTTCGGGTTGGCTGCAAAGCGAGGCAGTCATTGCTTCGTGGCGTCCGGGCGACGACGAGCGGTTGCTGCGTTTGATTGATGGCGCCGACGAATTCGATCGCGTCGCCCGCGCGCGCGTTTTCCTCGACGCGTTCCCGCGATCATCTTTGCGTCCGCAGGTCCTGTTAATCTACGGTGACGCGGCTGCAGAAGCGGCGGCAAAACTTTCACGCGAAGCCGAGCGCCGCCTCGACAGGCGCGAGTTACCAGCCGGCGGGGCGCCAGAGTTCAGTTACTATTTGAATTACAGCGGACTTGATCGCTACAACCGGCAAGGCGTCACCTTCACCTTCGATCGCGCGGCGAAGAAGTTTCACTATCAGGGCGCCGCCTGGCGCGAGATCATGCAACGCTATCCGAATAGTCCGGAAGCCGCCGAAGCAAGGAAGCGCTTGGAAGCGCTGGCGAATGTAAAGATGAGGTAGGGACCAGCGAGCGGCGACTCGAGTAGAACAAACAGCACCGAAGGGTGCGAAATAAGTTAGCCGGGGGCAAGCGGCCGCAGGCCGCGTCGCCCCCGGATCACGAACCATCAACTCTTCTGAGCCCTGAAGGGGCGACATATTCCGCGCCTTCAGCGCTCAAGACGATCTCAATTGTCCCTAACCTGGGCCGTTGGCCCAGGCTTTCACATCTCGCGCCTTCGGCGCTTCGCGAGGAATAGTCAGAATCAGAAGATTCGTTTTGTGCCTCTTGCGCCTTTTCGTGGCCAATTCTTTTACCTGCCTGAAGCCGCGCATCCTGGGTGGGCTGACAGCTTGCGCTTCTTCAAAGCTTCAAGTTTCTTCTTTCCGGTGTTAATAATCTCTGTCGAGGAGCGTTTTATGAGCGGAAAGGATTTTCAGGAGGAAGCTATGCTGGCCGCCGTAAAACCGTTCAAAGCCTCGCATCTGACAGTGTCCGAAGGCCCAAAGCCTACGGCCCTGCGCCAACTCTCGGCAGCAGATTCAGACAGTCTGGAAGGGCTTTTTGAGCGGCATCACGACCGCGTCTTTCGCACGGCGCATCGGGTCACCGGCAGCGCAGCGGACGCGGAAGATGTCCTGCAGACGGTCTTTCTGCGGGTGGCCCGCGGACAGGAATCTGCAGCTGCCGCTGAGAACCCGCAGGCGTATTTTGCGCGCGCGGCCATCAATGCTTCGCTGGACCTCCTGCGCAGCCGGAAACGATCGAAAACAATTGCCATTGACGAGGTTGAGAATCGCGCCAGCGTAGCGGCGTTTGTCTCAAAGCATGATCCGGCAAAGCACCAGGAAGATCGCGAGTTGAGAGAGTTGCTGAGCGAAGCTTTAGCAAAGCTCGGACCGACCGCGGCGCAGATGTTTGCGTTGCGTTATTTCGAAGGCTTTGGGAACGGCGAGATTGCAAACGTCATGAACACCTCGCCGCTGGTGGTGGGGGTTACGCTGCATCGTGCGCGCGCGCGTTTGCGCAAAGAGATTGGACGGTATTTGCAGAAGTTTCCGACATGAAAACATTGTCTACAGATTACGGAGATTACCCAGAGGGGTTCACGCAAAGGCGGAAAAGGCGTCAAGAACAAACATAGTCATTCGGAATCATCTTAGGGAGAAGTCATGAAGAACAAAGAACTCAACAACATTCTGGATCAAGTTACTGCCGGAATTCGCGCCGAACAGGTCGACGCGTCGATAGTAGATGAAGCGACGGAGCGGGTGTGGGCACGGCTATCAACTGAGGGTGCGACCTCGGCAACGATGGCAGCCGCGCCTGCGGATCGCATCGAAGGCTGCGCGGATTTTCAGACGCTCATTCCGTCCTATCTGGGCGGCAAGCTTTCCGCAGCCCGCGCTCTCTTGCTCGTGGACCACACACACGAATGCATTCCCTGCCGGAAGGCCATGAAACAAGCGCGCGAATCCCGCGGTGGAGCAATTACTCCGGCGGTGCGCAGACCGAGTCGCAAGGCTGCTACTTACAGCCTACGGCCGGTCGTTTTGCGTTGGGGCATTGCGGCTGCTCTGGTTATTGGTCTGGGATTGATCGCGCTGCCATTGATTCAGCGTTACGTGCCGTTCGGCTCGTTTGACGCCACGGTCCAGGCGGCTGATGGTCCGGTTTACGCCGTCACCGATGCGCAAACGCGCTCGCTGAATGCCGGTGAGAAGATTAAGCGCGGCGACACGATCCGCACCGCGAAAGATGCGCATGCAGTCGTGCGTCTCGGCGACGGTTCGCTCATCGAAATGAAGGATCGCTCTGAGTTCACGATCAATCAGACACTGCGAGGCACCACGCTTCATCTCGGTCGCGGCAGCGTGATTGTGGAAGCGGCAAAACAGAAGGGTAATTTCTTTGTCGAGACCGGCGATTCGCTGGTGTCAGTTACGGGCACTACGTTCGCGGTGAATGCGGGCACGAAAGGCTCGCGCGTCAGCGTGATTGAAGGCGAAGTTCATCTCGATCACTCTGGCGATGATCGGGTGTTGCGCGCGGGCGAACAAGCCACGACCAGCACTTCAATCGAAGCTATTCCAGTCAAAGAGGAAATTGCCTGGAGCCGCAACGCCGCGCGCTATGCGCAGACGCTCGCGAGTTTGACTGCCTTGCAGAAGGAACTGAATGCCGTAGCCAAGCCGGGCGTGCGTTACTCGACGCGCCTGCTCGACATGATGCCCGATAACACTGTGTTGTATGCGGCGCTGCCGAATCTGGGATCCACGATCGCCGAATCGAACCGCATTATCGACGAGCGAATTCAACAGGACCCCGCGCTTAAGGATTGGTTTGATAGTCGTCGCGAGCCGAGAGGCCCGGGCATGAACCAGGCGATCTCAACGATCAAGGAATTTGGCGACCAACTCGGCGATGAAATCGCCGTGGGCATGGGCATGAGCGATAGTGGCGACCCCGAGCCGGTTGTGCTGGCCGAACTCAAGAACCCGGCTGGTTTCCGCGTCTTCTTTGACGCGGAAGTGATGAAGTTGGGTGGCCAGGGTAAAACGCCGCCGGTTCAGTGGGTTGAAGATCCGAAGACGGTTCAGCCAGAGGCAGCTAGTACGGCGACCAAGACCGGCGACAAACCAATCTATGTCTGGATCGCGGGCGACATCCTGGTTGCGTCTCCGAAGCTCGATCAGTTGCAGGCGGTCGCGAAGGCCGCGCCAGCGAGCAGCTTCACTTCGACGCCGTTCCATAATCGGATTGCCGGCGTGTATCGCGAAGGCGCGGGACTGGTGATCGCAGCCGATCTGGAAAAGGTGATCGCGCACACCAGAGGTCTGCGCCGAATAGCTGTCGGTGATAAACACGAAGAGGCTTTGAACGAGCTGGGCGTCTTTAACATGAAATCGTTTGTCCTGGATCAGAAGGACAGCGACGGCAAGACGCACACTCGCGCCGTCCTTTCATACGCCGAAGTTAGTCACGGTGTCACGTCGTGGCTGGCCCAGCCGGCGCCTATGGGTTCGCTCGAATACATCTCTCCGGACGCGAATCTGGTCGCCGGCTTTGTGGTGAAAAATCCGACGGCCATGGTTGATGATTTACTGGGCGTGCTGAACACGGTAAGTCCCGATCTGAATAAGAAGCTGGCTGAGTTGCAGAGCGATCACGGATTGGATCTGCGTAAGGATTTTGCGGCGCCGCTGGGCGGCGAGTACGCATTCGCAATTGACGGACCGATTCTGCCTACACCTTCGTGGAAGCTCGTATTCGAAGTCAACGATCCCGTGCATCTACAGCAGGCTTTCGAGCGCGTGGTTGACGAAGTCAACAAGCAGATGGCCAAGGAAGGAAAAAGCGGGCTGGAGTGGGATAAGACGGAGGCGGGTGAGCATACGTACTACACGCTGCGGTCGAAAGACTTTGGCGTGGAAGTCAACTACGTTTTCGCTAACGGTTACCTGATCGCCGGGCCGACGCGCGCGCTGGTCGAGAACGCTTTGAAGTATCACGATTCAGGCGTCACTCTGACGCACTCGCCCACGTTCAAGGCGGGTTTGCCGGCAGACGGCAAAACGAATTTCTCAGCGTTTGTCTATCACAACCTCGCGCCGCTGGTGCAACCGTTCGCGAATCGGATTCCGGACACTGCAAAGTCTGGAGAGCAACAGAAGGCGATTGCCACGATGGCCGCGAACATGCAACCCACGCTCGCCTACGCGTACGCCTTTGGCGATCGGATCGAGTTTGCCTCGAATACTGAAGGCGGACCGTTTGGACTGAGTCCGGCGACGTTGCTGGGCCTGCCGAACGCGTTTGAGCTGCAGCACATCCTTGATCTGGGAATGCGGGGAAAGAAGTAAGGTCGGACGCGCAACAACCTGGTAAGTCATGGGCTGATATTCACTGAGAGAGTTGTCAAAGGCACGTATCATAATCAGTTGGGTGCTCGCAGGGCTGGTCGCGCTTGCCTTCATGGCGTCAGCGGCTGCCAAATTGACTGGAGTCGCTGCCCCAATGTTCACGCACTGGGGCTACCCTGCCTGGTTTGCAACGCTGATCGGAGTACTTGAACTCACTGGTGCCGTAGGACTCCTCATTCCCCGAATCACACGTTACGCGATTTTGGGGCTAACCGTGATCATGCTCGGAGCAGCCTATACGCATCTGGCAAATCACGAGGGGATCCAGGTGCTGCGACCTGTAGTTTTCCTGGCTGTGCTCTGGGCAATATGGGGGCTCCGCCGGACAGCCGCTGGTTAACACTCCGGGAACTCAGCACGTCCATACTCCTGAAAAGATCGAAAGGAGAAAAGTCTTAAATGAAACTCATCCAGACTAATGGCTCGCTCCAGCCTGGATCGCGGGCCGATCGCAGAATTCTGATCGATGGCCTGACTCTGATTGCCCTGGGACTCTCGGTTTTATTTCTGAACTCGTGGCACAATCTTTTCGTAAGAACAGCGATTGGCTTATTCTGGGGAACGTTCTTTTTGATCTCAAACTGGTCCGGCCTCGTTCAGACACTCCGAGGGCTCAGACAAAAGAATGACATACAGCGCCGCAGCAGCTACCGATCCTCAACTTAACGGCGATACCTCCGGCGTCATTACCCTCGATAATTTATCAGTAAGCTTTGGCGGCCGACCGATTCTCAAGGACCTGCGC
Source organism: Blastocatellia bacterium (assembly GCA_003168335.1). Lineage (GTDB taxonomy): Bacteria > Acidobacteriota > Blastocatellia > Pyrinomonadales > Pyrinomonadaceae > UBA11740. Next base: position 336,693 of record PMSM01000002.1, read on the forward strand.
GGTGAACTGCGCGGACGAGCCATCGGGCTGCTGGGGCCGAACGGCGCCGGCAAGACTACGCTGATTCACACCCTGCTCGGTTTTCATCCTCCGTCCGCGGGAACCGCCCGCATCTTTGGCCGCGATATCCGCGGCGAAGCGAATCAAATCAAATCGATGATCGGCTACATGCCCGAGCGCGATTCTTTCATCGCCAAGATGTCGTGTATCCATTTTGTTCGGTTCATGGCTGAGCTTTCCGGGCTGCCGCCGGCGGCGGCGCTGGAACGCGCCCATGAAGCGCTCTTCTTCGTGGGTTTGGGCGAGGCGCGCTATCGAAATCTCGACACGTACTCGCTGGGGATGAAACAACTGGCGAAGCTGGCTCAGGCGATCGTTCACGGCCCCAGGCTGATCTTTCTTGACGAGCCAACCAACGGACTGGATCCACCGGCGCGGCTGCGGATGATCAAAATGATTCGCGAGATTCGCGACAGCGGCCAGGCGAATATCGTTTTGTCTTCGCACCTGCTGCGCGACGTTGAGGAATGCTGTGAAGAAATCCTGATTCTGAAGGACGGCCGGCTGGTCACGTATTGCAATCTGGAAGAAGAGCGGAAAGCAAACAAAAAGTTTCTGCTGCTGGAAACCCGCGGCGAGCTAAAAGGATTTGTCGCGGCGGTGGACGGCCTGGGCTGCGAATGCGCAATCACGAGCGATCATCGCTTGAAAATCATTCTGCAGGGGGGAGCGGAGATTCGCGATCTATATCGACTGGCCGCGGATGCCAAAGTACAGATTCGTCGCCTGGCCTACAAGCGCGACTCACTGGAAGACATCTTTTTGAAAGCGATGGAGAACGGTTCAGATGCCGGACAGGTCCGGCCGCAAAACGGAGTTCGGATGGAGAACGATCATGGCGGTTCTTGAACGCTCTTACAAACAGTTCCAGGGTACGTTGTCTCCGGAATGGAGCCGCTTTCTAATCATTCCGCGGCACGCCTATCGCGACGTGTTCCGCTCGAAGTTGTTTACCGGATTTTTCGTGCTCTCGTTTATCTGGCCGCTGGTGTGTGCGATTCTGATCTATCTGCATCACAACGTAGAGGCGCTGGGGATCATGAAGATCAACCTTCGCAATCTGCTCCCGATCGACGCCTCGTTCTTTCAGACCTACGTCATCGTGCAGGGGACGATCGGTTTCTTTCTCGCCATGTTGGTTGGTCCTCAACAGGTTTCGCGCGATCTCGCCAACAACGCCTTGCCGCTTTATTTGTGCCGTCCATTCACTCGCTCCGAATATGTCTTCGGCAAAATGTCGATCGTCATCATTCTGCTTTCGACTATTACCTGGGCGCCCGGGCTGATACTTTTCCTGCTGCAAAGCTATCTGGAAGGATGGTCATGGTTCGTAGAGAACATCTCGATTGCCAGCGCGATCTTCCTCGGTAGTCTGGTCTGGATTCTCTTGCTGGCTTTGTTGTCGCAGACGATTTCGGCGTGGGTGAAGTGGCGCGTAGCGGCCCGAGCCGCATTGCTCGGACTGTTCTTTATTCCCACGATCTTCTCCGCCATCGTCAATGAGATTTTCCAAACGCGCTGGGGTCACCTATTTGATCTTCAGGCGCTGATTGGAAATGTCTGGTCAGGTTTGTTTGGCACGTTTGTGCGCCAAACGGGAGAGCAAGAGCAAATTCGAAACGGCCGGCTGATTGGGCAGGCAGTTGTGACTGAGCCGCCGGTGTGGGCTTCGTGGTTCATGCTGTTTCTGATTTGCGCCCTTTGCCTGTGGTTGTTGTCGAGAAAAGTGAAAGCCTATGAGGTAGTGAAGTGAATTTCGAAATTCGGATTGCGGATTTCGAATTTTAGAACAGTGGAAATAACGCGTTTATGGTTCAAGATCAATCAAATTCGCAATCCGAAATTCGCAATCCGAAATTGGCGCAAGCGATCGTCTTCGACAACGTCTCGAAGTTTTACGGCGAGATACTCGGGGTGAATCGCGTCAACCTCACGATTCCGCTCGGGATCACCAGTCTGGTCGGACCCAACGGGGCAGGGAAGACGACGTTGATGAACCTGATGACCGGCTTGCTACGGCCGTCGCGTGGCCAGGTGAAGGTGCTTGGAGTGCCCACCGACCAGCCGGAACAATTGTTTCGCAAAGTCGGCTATTGCTCACAATTCGATTCTTTCCCCGGGGGCCTGACCGGCCGTGAGTTCATCAACGCTTTTTTGCGGGTGTCGGGATTTTCCCGAAACCAGGCAGACGGTCTCACCGAAAGCGCGTTGGAGCGCGTTGATCTACTTCCGGCGGCGGACCGGAAAATTGGAGCGTACAGCAAAGGCATGCGCCAGCGCGTGCGACTGGCCCAGTCGATTGCACACCAGCCTTCGGTGTTGATTTTGGATGAGCCGCTCAACGGTCTCGATCCAATGGTGCGGGCGGAAACCATCGCCTTGTTCAGACAGTTCGCGGCCGACGGGCTGCACTTAATTATTTCCAGTCACATTCTGCACGAAGTCGACATGATGTCCGATCGGGTGGTGCTGCTTAACAACGGCTACGTGGTAGCAGAGGGCGCGGTTCATGGCGTGCGCGATGAAATGGATGTTGAGCATCCAATGCAGATTCTGATTCGCTGTGACCAACCGTCGTTGCTGGCGGCGCGCATGTTTCAAAACGATGAGGTGGTGGAAGCGCGCCTGCATGACGATCGTCACGGCTTGTTCATAAAGACTCGGAATCCGGATGGGTTCTATCTGCGGCTAAATGAGGTTGTGGCTTTGGGCGAGATTGAAGTGGAGTCGGTCGCGCCGGTCGATGACGACCTGGGCGCGGTTTATGAGTATTTGATTGGTTCGGAGTAGGTGGTACGTGGCGGCATAGCCGCAAGGTGATTACAGTTTATGAGTTCAACGGCCGAGACAATTCAGAGTAATCCGGTGTCCAAAGCTGATTCTGCTTGGTCGCTTTGGCTGCGTCAGATTGCCGCCATCATGCGCCTCGAGGTTAAGCGGAATTTTTTCGGCAAGCGGGCCGTGCTGATATACCTGTTGGCGCTGATGCCGATAGGCCTGCTCAGTCTGATGGCGATAATTCCTCCGGGATATGCGTGGGCCGACTTTACCCAGTATCCGGCGCGGTTCTCGCTGATCTACAACGCGCTGATTCTACGCACGGTGATCTTTTTCGGCTGCGCCTGGATCTTCATGAATCTCTTCCGCGGCGACATCGTCGATCGCAGCCTGCATTACTATTTTCTGGCCGCGGTGCGTCGCGAAGTCCTGCTCGCCGGCAAGTATCTTTCGGGCCTGGTGACTTCCATGATCCTTTTCACTACCGTCACGGTGGTATCGATGTTCTTGCTCTTCTTTCCCCACTTTCCTTCGGCGAGCACGAGGTTCTTTCTCGACGGCGCCGGCATTGGGCAGCTATTCACCTATGCCGTCATCACCATGTTGGCGTGCGTTGGTTACGGCGCATTCTTTATGGTGGTTGGTTTGTTCTTTCGCAATCCAATAATCCCGGCCCTGGCGCTTTATGGATGGGAATGGATCAACTTCCTGCTGCCGCCGCTGCTGAAAAAGATCAGCGTGATTCACTATTTGAATTCACTGGTTCCGGTCCCGCTTTCCGAGGGGCCGTTCGCGGTAGTGGCTGAACCAACTCCGGCGTGGATCTCAATTCCGGGACTACTGATCGTGACCGTGCTGGTTTTGATTGTCGCCGGTTCGCGCATTCGTCGCATGGAGATTAGGTACGGCAGTGATTGATGAACCGACCGGGACACTGTTTCGGCGCCGAGATGGCGTCCTAACATTTTAGAGTACCAACTTTAGCCTTGCTTAATAAAACCCGACTAAAGTCGGTACTCTGAACACCGCTTATCAAAGGAGGCACCACCGCGCCGAGTTTCTATTCTTGTTGATTGGGTGATCTGCTATGCTCAAGCCCGTGCCCAACTTCTGGTGAGGTTTTCGCCGATGAACTCTCAATCCCGCAACATTCTTCCACGTTCTTTGGGTCCGCAATTCCTTTCGCTCTTGATCGTAATTGTCTTGCTCGCCGCGCCCATTTGCGCGCAGCAACCCGCGGGCCCGGCCAAAGTACCCGCGCCGCCAACTCCCGCGCCAACCTTTGACAATCTGCTCGCCGCCGATAGCTACAAACTCTATGGCGAGGTGCGCAACATCGGTCAACTCATGAGCACCGGCGGCGCGGGCGAGATCGTCGATCCGATTATCAAACTTGCCGACCCGCCCAATGAGTTCAAATCGATCATCACGTTTTTAAAGAAGAACTCCGAGGCCCTGGCGACGGCGCGGTTGCTGTTCGCTACCTGGCCCGCGCGCACGGATGTTCCCGACGCCTTTGTAGCAATCGAGTTCTCTTCGCCAGAAGAGGCGGCGAAGTTTGCTCCCAAGCTGGAAACTTTTTTGCCTACGGTCCTGCCACCCGTACCAGTCCCGACGCCAGGCTCAACCGAAGCGTCCTCTGGTCCAGCACCGGCCAAGCCAAACGAGCCGGGTCAGCAGCAGGCTATCGCTGAATCGAAGAAAGAAACTGCGGCCGCGCCGGCGGCAACTCCTCAGCCACCCGTCGCCACACCAACTGCAACGCCGGCCGAGCGGCTGCCATTTGTGATTACCCACTCGGGCAATCTGGTTTTTATCAGCGACAGATCTTTCAAATTCGAAAAGCTCCACCCGGTCGGGAGCAAGGCGCTCGCTGAGGATCAGAATTTTCGCATTGCCCACGATCGGTTTTCGACTGAGCCGGTCTTCCTCTTTTTCAATGTGGCCCTTGAAGAGAAGCAGAAACCGAAAGCCCCTCAGACCATCGCGGAAGCTCAGGCTGAGCAGCTGAAACCGGCAGAACCAGACACGGACGCCTCTCCGGATGAAATGCCCGCAAGACCTGGCGAGACGCCGGCGACTGAGCCAACCCCGGATTCGGAAAAGCCAAGCGTGCGACGCGTGGCAGTTCTGAGCGGTGGACCGCAGCCGTCACCCACCCCGACACCAACCAAAGAACAGCAGACGCAAGCGATCGCCTCCGCGCAAGTTGGGCACCTGCTCGACGCGCTTGGATTTGGCGAGCCGCAATGGCCGGAAGCCGTGGGCGTGGCGCTGGCGCTCGACAATAGTGACTACGTTATCAAGGCGATCCTGATCGACGCGCCCGACGCGAAAAAGTTGCCGTTACCGTTTGTGCCCCAACTGATTTCCGGACCTTCGTACGCGTCTCAGGCTCCGTCGGTGCTTCCCGAGGACACCGAAGTTTTCGTCAGCACTTCAATTGATTTCCTGCAAACGTATGAAGGCATGCGGAAGGCGGCAGAGGTCAAAGCGAAAGCCGAATTGAAACAGGTAACGGCCGGAGGGAAAGAGCCACCGTTGGATGCGTTCGCGGAATTCGAGAAGAAAGGTGGTTTCAAGATTAAGGACGACCTGCTGCCGGTTTTCGGAAACGAAATCGCTTTGGCCGGTTCGCTTAAATCTCTGCAGGGTGCCGGGGGCCTCAACATCGGGACGGCGCCGTCCGCTAAGCCTGCGTCTGGGACAGTCGATACCACCCAGGACAAAGATAAGAAGGGCAGCGATGCGTTTCCGATGCTGCTGATTTCGGTCAAGGATCGCGAAGCAGCGCGCCGGATAATGCCCCGCGTACTCGACGGGCTCGGCATCGGCGAGGCGAATTTGATTGCGCAGGTAGAGAAACGCGAAGACACCGAGCTCGTGAACTACGCGGGAGTGTTTGCTTACGCTTTCGTCGGCGATTTCGTGGTGATTTCAGAAGCGGCCACAGTGCGACGTGTAATTGACGCTAATATCAATCATCAGACGCTCTCATCCAGCACGGCGTTTCGGAACTCGCGGCGCTGGGAACCAAATCGGACGTTGGGGCAGATCTATATTTCACCCGCATTGATGGAGAGTAATCAAGAAGAGATTCGCAAACAGGCCGCCACGCTGGATCCGGCGATGCGCGACTTCCTCCTGGGATTGGATCCGACGGCCGGTGCGATTACTTATGCGCTCTCGAACGAAGGACTTGGAACTCAGCACGAGATACATCTGCCCAAGAACCTCATCATCACCATGGTGGCCGGAATTTCATCCGCGACCAAGAACCCGCCGCCGGAGATGAATGAAGGAATCGCAATCGGCGAATTGCAATTGATTTTTAATGTCGAGAGCACTTACCTGGCAACTGATGGAAAGGGTAAGTACGGCACGCTCGATCAGCTGCGCGTCACGGACGTTGGGAAGAGAATGCTAACGCAGGAGATGTTCGAAAAGTACGGCTACAACTTTGAAGTCACCGCGTCGGGCGATCAGTTTGAAGCCGTCGCGACGCCGCGTGAGTATGGCAAGAGCGGCAAGCGGTCCTTCTTTGTTGACAAGAGCGGAGTCGTGCGCGGTGACGATCATGGCGGCGCGCCGGCCACGGCTGCGGACAAACCAATTCAGTGAGCAAGAGTGTCCACAGATTACGCAGATTACACAGAACAGAAACGTATTCAGAGTGGTTGAGCGTTAGTGAAAGATCGCCAACGCTTCTGCTGATCGGCCTATCTGTGAAATCTGTGGATGTTTCTACCCGACGCGTTCCAAAATCGACTTCACTATTTCGCTTGCTTCCCCGCGCACACCTTTCAGGATTTGGGCTGATTCCAGGGCTGCGGGCAAAACGGTCAGGGCCAACTCCGGCTGCGAACGCGCGGACACCGTGTGCGACATCAACTCCAGCACACCCTTCCCACGGGTGATCTGCTTTGGCCGCCAGCGCGCTCCGTCTTTGTAGTTTGTGGACACTACCAATCCAACGCGCAAAGGTTTCGATCCGACTGCGGCGCCGATTTCTTCGGCCCGAACTTTCTTTGATGCCTGCCCGTCCGGTAAACGCATGCCCAGCGCTCTGGGGTAAGCATGCACGCGGCCGCGCGCGTCAAGCACCGCGTACTCATCCGAATAGTAGGTTGCCCCGGCACGGATTAGTTGGTCCACCAGCGTGGTCTTGCCGCTGTGACTCAGACCGGGAATCAGAATTGCGCGGTCCTTCCAACCAACCACGCCGGCATGAACAAAGATGCGGCGGGGCGCATACTCTGCGACAGTCAACTGCACGTGAGATTCAAAAGCATCCAGCACGCTATCGAATTGTCTGGCGCGCGCAAACCTGACCAGGTTCCAATAGCCAAGGCTAAGACGGCGCACCCTTGAATCAGGTTTTGCCCTGCTGCCGATGATCGAATAGAGATGGTCTGTGACCGCGAACGATGCCGGTTTCGATCCCGGCGGCAGGCGCGCGATTACGTCCTTGAGGATGGCAGAGTCGTTGACCCGCACGCCGACCCGCACGCCGTAAGAAGTGAATGACATTCCGTCCGCCCAGCCCAGGCGGTCAATTTTGGCCATTCAAGCAGATGGGCTGCGATATCTTGGAATCTGCGTCATGTTTATAACCAGCGATCAACTAGTGTCAGAAACCCGACCGTAAGGGAGGGCTGGTCCTGCTGCGGAGCCCTCCCTCACGGTCGGGCTGCTGACAGATTCTCAATCGGCACGGGCTCGACCGGCTCGGCCAGTTCAAATTTGAAAACGCGTGAATAAAAGTAAAGCTCGCCATCGAGCGCGCGCTTGATGTTTTCAGCGCGACGAAAGCCGTGCTGTTCGCCTGCGAAGGCTACATACGCGACCGGCACGCCCTTCCGGCGCAAGGCTGCCACCATCATCTCGGCCTGATTGGGAGGCACAACTTTGTCTTCCAGGCCCTGGAAAAAAATGACCGGACAGGACAATCTGTCGGTGAAGTTTATCGGCGAGCGTTGCCGGTAGAGATCGCGGCGTTCAGGATATGAACCGATCAGGTTATCCAGATAGCGCGACTCGAACTTGTGGGTCTCTTTCGCCAGGGCCTCGGCATCGCTAACGCCGAAGTGACTCGCTCCGGCTTTGAATTGATCGCGAAAAGTGAGCGCGCACAAAGTGGTGTAGCCGCCCGCGCTGCCGCCGTCGATCATCAGGCGGTTACCATCGGCGTCGCCACGCGTCGCCAGAAACCTGGCGCCGTTTACACAGTCGTCGACGTCAACGATGCCCCAGTTGCCATTCAATCTTTCGCGATACGCGCGCCCATAGCCGGTGCTGCCGCCATAGTTAACATCCAGCACGGCGACGCCCCGGCTGGTCCAGTATTGAATGCCCAGCGCTAACACCGCGTTCGCCGCCGAAGTTGGTCCGCCGTGGCTCTTGACCAGCAACAGCGGCCTTTCAAGATTGGGTGCGGCAAAGTCGCTGTTCTTTGGCGGATAGTAGAAGCCGTGTGCGGTCAAACCGTTTTCGGTAGGGAACTCGATCGCTTGTGGCTCTGAAATAAAGCCGGCAGCAATATCGCTTTTGCTCGCGCGCTGCAAAACTTTTGTAGTGCGACTCGCGAGATCCATTTCTATGATCGAGAACGGTTCGCGTGGAGATCCGGCCCGGAACACCGCGCGGCCGGGCGCGGCGCAGACAAAAGAAATCTCGGTATACGGCGCGTCAATTCGCTGCAGCTTTCCGGTATGCGTGTCGATGATGCCAAGGCGCCAGAGGCCGCGCTCGGCAAAGGCGCAGACGATTCTATCGGCTGATTCAAACGCGTAGGTTGACAGCCCGAAGATCCATTGCGGCGCGCCAAATTCGGCTTCCATTTCGCAAACGCATTCGATGGCCGCGCCCGAGGCTTCTCGATAGATGTTCCACCAACCCGAAACGTCGGAAACGAAGTAGAGCGTTCCGTCGGGTGACCACTCTGGTTGAAAGATCGATTCTCGCAGGCCGCCGGCGACCAGTTGTTGATTAGCGATGGTTCCGTCACCGGCGATTTCGCCGGCCCAGAGCTCGCAGCCGTCCCAGGGCATGTTGGGATGGTTCCAGGTGAGCCAGGCCAGACGGGAACCATTCGGACTGACACGCGGCGAGGAATAAAAGTCGTTGCCGGAGACCAGCACCTGCTCTTTGCCCCCGTCGACCGGCATGGCGACCAGAGTATTGATCGCCTCGCGACCGTTCTCACGGTGATCTTCACGAACGCAGATCAGACGATTCCGGCTCCCGTCAATCACAAAGTCGGCATAGCGAAGTCGAGAATCAGTAACCTGCTCGCTGATTAGTTGCGGCGCAGTGTCCGGCGCCTGCCGGTACAGTTGCTGATCGGCAAAGTTGGAAAAGTAGACGGTCGAGTTGTGGGCGGCGTAATCCCCGCCGCCGTACTCATGCACCCGCGTGCGCGCGTTGAATCCCGGAGGGTTCACGTCAACGGTCGTGCCGTCGCTTGCGCGCCGAACGACCACCTGGCGGCCCCCTTCGGACGGGCGCATCTCGATCCAATAAATGTCGTCGCCATCCATCCTGAGCTGGCCGAGGCTGATGGATCCTTTGACGATCAAATCAGAAGTGATTGGTGATTTCCACGAGCCGTAGGGCACAGTCTTGAGGTCAGTCATTGATGGGTCTTTCGCTTAACGGATAGGAAAGCCGGAAAACGTGATTATCGTCAGAACGCGTGAAAGTGCAAGGAGTGGCCCAGACTTCAGTCTGTGATTGAGCCATCAGCTCCCCAAAATCACAGACTGAAGTCTGTGCCACAAAAAAAAGCAAAGGCGCCGACCTCCCCCAAAGTCGGCGCCTCAACCCTTCAGTCTCAGTTCTCACAAGGAGAATCAATTGAATGAACGCATACTAAACTCGGCACTCAAGCCAAGGGTTGCGAAAACATTGCGATCAACTTGTGAAGATGTTTCTGTAGCGCAGCGAGTCTGGTCCCGCCAGCTAGAGTCGTGGGTCAGTTTCAAGTTCTGAATGTGTCGAGTTGTGCCCTTCACCTCAAATTGACCCACCACCCTAGCGAGGCTAATTGACTCAGCCCCTGAATCAGCATAAAACTCTTCCCAAATTTGCTTATCTCGGAGGCCTGTCGAGGATGATGACCAAGCGTTCGCTTCTTTGCTTTTTCTCGATCGCAACTTCACTCGCGGTATTCGGTGCGACTCTGCGAATTTCCAACGCCGATACATTTCGCCCGGTAGTGCGCGGACGGCGCGGTGTCGTTGCCGGCGGTCATCCGCTTTCAGTCGAGGCCGGCATGCGCATCCTCCAACACGGCGGCAACGCCGTCGACGCCGGAGTGGCGACGATTCTCGCTGCGTCGGTGATCGAGTTCTCGCATTTTTCGTTCGGCGGTGAAGTGCCGATCCTAATCAAGCTGCAGAACAGCTATGTCGCCGTGGTGGAAGGAATGGGAACTGCGCCCGCGAAAGCGACTCGCGAATTTTTCGTGAATCGGGCCAGGCAAGCCGGGGCGATGACCACTGCAACAGCGCCTGATTCATCCGCGACGCAGCGCGCCGCGAGCGCCGATGTGGATATGCCCTCGATGCCGGGCGCAAAGTCGGGAATGATTCCTTCGACCGGTCCGCTGGCGGCGACCGTTCCCGCAGTGCTCGATGCGTGCGTGACGGCGTTGGATCACTTTGGTACGAAATCCCTGGCGGAAGTAATGCAGCCGGCAATTGAACTGGCAGACGGTTTCCCGATCGATGAATTGCGCGTGCAATACATCGCCACGCGCGCGCCCATCTTTTCGCAATGGCCCGACGCCAAACGCATCTTTCTACCCAACGGCCAGGTGCCAAAGGTTGGCGACGTTTTTGTGCAAGCCGATCTCGCGCGCACGCTGCGCGCAATAGTCTCCGCCGAACGCAGAGGCGCGAGAACCTCGCGTCATGCCGGCCTGATGGCTGCGCGTAATTACTTCTACAAAGGGCCGGTGGCAAAACGCATCGGTGATTACATGCAGACGCACGGTGGTTTGCTGGCGACGTCGGACCTGGCCGGCTGGCATGCGAAGTTAGGCCTGCCCGCTAAAGGCGAATATCGCGGTTACGAGATCTACAAGACCGGCTTCTGGGCGCAGGGGCCGATGATGATCGAAGTATTGAACCTGCTCGAAGGCTATGATCTAAAAAAGATGGGCCAGAACTCGCCTGAATACATTCACACGGTTACCGAAGCGCTCAAGCTCGGCTTTGCGGATCGCGATCGTTTCTATGGTGATCCAGACTTCGTAAAGGTTCCTACGCAGCAATTGTTGTCGAAAGATTATGCGGCCATGCGCCGCTCTCTGATCGATCAGCAGAAGGCATCTCTGTCTCAACGTCCGGGCGATCCGACAAAGATGAAACCATTGCTGGCGAGCGCCGCGCAGATTTCCTACAACGCTCCGCCGGTTCCGGAGATCGAGAAAGCGAACGACACGACCTGCGTTAATGTCATCGACAAAAACGGCAACCTCTTCAGCGCCACGCCCAGCGGCGCCTGGCTGCCGGCAGTAGTTGCCGGAGACACCGGCGTCTTGATGGGCCAACGCCTGCAATCGGCCTTGACTGATCCAAACAGTCCCAACGTGGTCGCGCCGGGCAAGCGTCCGCGCATTACACTGACTCCGACGTTGGTGCTCAAAGACGGCCAGCCTTTCATGGTGCTCAGTACCCCGGGAGGTGACAATCAGGATCAGGGATTGCTGCAGGTAATGCTCAACATCATCGAGTTCGGCATGAATCCGCAGGAAGCCGTCGAAGCCCCGCGCTTTGACACGCAGCATTACGTCAGCTCGTTCGACAATCATGAATTCCTGGCGGGCGTGCTCAACGTCGAATCGCGAATCCCAGCCGATGTGATCAGCAAACTTAACGCGCGCGGCCACAAGCTGAAGATCCAATCTGCCTGGGGCACCGGTTCATCGCCGACGGTGATTATGTATGACGCGAAGTCCGGAGTGATTTCAGGCGGGGCCGATCCGCGCAGAGGACGTTACGCGGTGGCGTGGTGAATTTCTAAACGGATTAGTCCCTAATTTCCGCTGCCGCCCGGCGTCAGCATGATCGTGTAGTTGTCGGACTTACTCACTTCGTCGAATAGCGTCTTAACCTGTGCATAACTTTCGGCCGGAATAAGTAACCTGTCGTCGCCACCAAAGAAAAAGCTGCGATGATAGACGATCGTAGACGCGTCCTTGCTTACCTCAATCTTCGCAAGATACCTGGTTACCCTGCCCGCCGAGATTGGCGCTGGAGCATCGGCGTTTTCTATCACATAACCCTTCGGCAATGTGATGGTGACCGTGTCGTCCTCAGACCATGGAAAGTGAATGTAAACCGGATATTTTCGGGCACTGACAGAAAAGACCGGGGGGGCGCCTTTCTCAAAGAACGCCGGCTGCAAAAAAATCCGTTTGCCTGTACGTTGAGCATAATCGGGCACTCGGATGTGATACCTGTACACGAAGGGCTTGATCGGATCGGTGATATTCTCAATTACGATTTTGCTCAATTCTGCCGTACTCAGGCGACGCTTCAGACTTTCTTTCAATGTCTCTTCGCGTTGATTCGGCGAATCGTCTTCATTGATCTCTTTCTGTTCAACGGCAAAATGGCCGGTATATTCGACCCTGATATCGCCCTCGAGCGTGCCGTCTTCATTCAGTTGCAGGGTCGCTACGCGCACCTCTTTAGACTTGTCCGGCGCAGAGAGAGGGGTCCTGGTCCATACCGGATAAGCATCCGTAATCAAAGCGTCGACTCCTTCTTCCTGCCAGCGCAACATACCAGGCGTTAGGTAATGAAATCCGGGGTCAAAGAATTGCCAGGCCCGGCCAACTACCACGGCGATGATCGCCGGCCGGAGCGATCCGGGAACAACATTGTTCTTATGAAAGAGCGTCTTACTTCGATCGGGTAGCATTGCGACACGCGCATCGAAGCCGGCCGCATTTGCCAGGGCCGCGAATAGCAGGTCGATATCGAAAGGGCTGCCGACGCCCCGATTGAGCGTATCGGCGGGCTTTTTGTTCTCCTTCAGCTTTTCGATATCTTCCGTGGCGACCCCCGACATTTTGTCGTTGATGTTCTTGATGTTTGTGCGGCAAAAAGCGGAAATGCGTTCCAGTTTCTCTTCCGGGGTCGAAGCTCCCGCGACAATCTCGGCGGATTTGACCTTCACATCGTCGTCCACTTTCAAAAAGGGTTGTAAACCGTAATACAAACGGTTAGCCAGCCTTGTGTAGGCAAATTCGGACGACGCCAGCGTGTAGTTAATCACGGCCCACGACCGTACAGTTTCTTCGGGAGGCATTAATGGCTCAGGGTGAAAGGCCTTCATGTTCGTTACGGTCGTGCCGTAGAAACCGTTCTCTTCCTTTTCGAAATGCGGCGTCGGCATGTTGTATGCGAGTACTCGTAGACCCGCATCGGAAGAGTGCGCGGGTTTAATATGATAATGAATCGACTGAACCGGAATGTCGCGCTGGAACTGCAATCGCATGCCGTTTGCCGACGCGTTCGAGATCACTTCGGCCCACTTGTATTCAATGATTGCGCCCGGCTCAAGATTCGGAAACGCAAAACTTGTTGCGCGCACATTCTTCTTTCGGGCTTCAGCCAAGACCCGGTCAAAGATGTCCTCGTTTGCTAACTCAGTAATCGAACCATTGGGCGCGATGGTGCGGGCCGCGATATCCCTTATCTTAATGCCTGACGAATACGAAATACTTATCTTGCCTTCCTGCTCGCAACCTCGTTTCGTGAATACCTTAACGCGCACGTAATGCGAAAGCACCAGTTCTTTGCTGTCATCAACCCGCACGTCCCAAAAGATGGCTTCGGCATCGGCGTCGGGCTCAACCAGCGGAGACTTCAAAGCCAGATCCGAAAGGCCGATGGGTCGCCACGGTTCGTCACTGGCAATGCCTTTGGGCGAGCCAAGACTGCCCACCCCGGCGATTAAGCTAATCAGAGCCAGAAGAATAAAAGAGTTTCGCCTACGTGAAGGATGGGCGTTCGCAACGGTAGCTTTCCACAAGTTACGGAGTTTCATTACTGCCACCCGGGAGGTGAAAACGAAAAGCCACTTGCGATGGCGCGACGCGCGAATGATAGGCCACGGCCGCTAGTTGCGCAAGAGTCTTGAGAGATGAAACCGCAGACTCGATTATCGATCGCCGCCGGTTGAGTGGCGTCGGGGGTTTGGCCCGAGCGGTCATCTTCACTTCTCACCAATCTTCAGCTATAAAGATTCCGCACTTACTCGCCAGAGCCATTTGTTCAGGGATACGTCTAGAAAGGAGGTCCATGACTGTTCCTAAACTGTTTCGAGTCATCCTGCAAGTTTCCGATCTCGATAAAGCGGCGGAGTTCTATTCCAAGTTATTGGCAGACGAAGGCAGAAGAATCCCCCGCGCGTCGCGGCATTACTTTGATTGCGGGCCGGTGATTCTGGCGCTGGTCGATGTCGCAGCCGGAGGCGAATCAGCGAAACCGTTGCCCGATTACATTTACTTCTCGGTGAATAATCTCGAGGACGTTCATGGGCGTGCTCACGAACTTGGATGTGTTTCCACCGAAGATGTTCATGGCGCCAGTGCCGGCGAGATCGTGAAGCGTCCCTGGGGAGAACTTTCTTTTTACGTCGAAGACCCCTGGGACAACGGTCTTTGTTTTGTCGATGAGACCACTTTGTTCACCGGAAAATAGGAGAGTTTGATGAGCCAGACAAAAGCCGTTGCGGCCGCGCCTGAACTTACCGTTCGATCCATCATAGTCGGACTGGTGGTCGCGATGATCATCGGCAGCGCTTATCCCTACTGTGTCCTGAAGCTCGGGTTCGGCCCGAACCTTTCGGTGGTGTCGGCGTTCTTTGGTTTCATTGCGCTCGTGCTCATCATGCGCGCTGCGGGAACCAACGCGCGCGAAAACAATATCGTGCAGACCATGGGCACCAGCGCGGGCCAGACGGCGTTCATGTGCGTGCTCCTGGCCGCGTTTGATTTGCTGAATGCGAAAGGCGTGCTCAATCCGCCGATTCACCTGAGCACCTGGCAGATCTTTTTCTGGCTTTGCAGCGCCAGCCTCCTCGGAATTCTGCTCGCCGTCCCGATGCGTCGCCATTACATCGATGAAGAGAACCTGACCTTCGCCGATGGTTTGGCTGCCGGCGAGACGATCAAGGTGCTGCACGAAGGACGCGAGAAGGGCATGTCAGCCGGACCGGTGAAGGCCCTGGGGCTCGGCACGCTCGCGTCCGGCGCGCTGATGTTGGTTACCACTTATTTTAAGTGGATTAGGGACACGGTGTTTCTACCCGGCATGCAGCCGATGAATATCGGTTTTAACTTGAGTCTGCTGTCTTTGGGCTCGGGACTGCTGGTCGGATTCCGCATCTGCATGGCCATGGCAATTGGTACGGCAATCAGTTGGTTCATCCTGCCACGGTTTCTGCTGTCGCATGGAATGATTGCGGAACAGACATTCCCCATAACTCTTCGTTGGGTCATGTGGCCCGCAACCGGGTTGATGGTCGCCGGCGGACTGACGTCGCTGGCGCTGAAGTGGAATCTGATCGTCAAAACTTTTCGCGGCTTGAGAGGAAGCCAGGTTGAGCACAACGATTTTCCGATGCAGTGGGTTGCCATCGGCTCCATTGTGATGACCGTGGTGATCTGTCTGGTGCAGTATTTCAGCATGGGCATCCCGGTCTATCTCTCGTTCATCGCGATTATTCTTTCGCTGCCGCTGATGCTGGTGGGCCTGCGCGTGCTGGGAGAAACAAACTGGGGCCCGATCAGTGCGATGTCGAACATGATGCAGGCGATCTTTGCTTTCATCTCGCCCGGCAACGTGCCTGTGAATATGTCTTCGAGTGGACTGACGGGAACGATCGCCGTGACTTCCGAAGCGTTGATGCAGGACTTCAAAGCCGGACAGTTGCTCAAATCGAATCCGCGGAACCTGACGATCGCGCAATTGATCGCGGCGCCGGTTGGATCAATTGCGACGGCCATCGTCTACCCCGTGTTGCGCGACAAGTTTGGCATCGGCCCGCAAGGTCTGTCGGCGCCGATTAGCGTGAAGTGGGCAGGCTTCGCCGAGTTGCTCACGAAAGGCTTCAAAGCATTGCCGCCCGGATGTTTGGTTGGGCTGGTGATAGGAATTGCAGTTGGGATTTTACTCACTCTGCTGGCCGAAAAGTGGGGAGAAAAAATTCCTTCGCCGTCCGCGATTGGTATCGGCATGCTGATACCGGCTTCAGTCCTGATGACTTTTATCCTCGGCGGCGTCGGCCAATTTATCTGGGCCAGAGTTTCGCCGAAGACCGAAAAGGACTTCCGGATTCCGCTGGCCTCAGGGCTTATCGCCGGCGAAGCAATCATTGCGGTCGTGCTGGCAATCATGGCCGCTGCGGGCGTGAAGTTCTGATGATGATGCTCAAGATTGGCAGGGGAGGGATCTATTTGAAGCCGACCGCGACGTTCTTGCTGATAGTCAGTTGCCTGGGTGCTGGGTGCCTGACCGGGTGTTCTCTCTCCGGACTCAAACGCGGCGGGGAGTCAACGCCTACGCCATCAGCGCAGCACAATTCCAATCAAGACGCCGAGCGTTCTGAAACGCCGGCTGCATCAACCTCGAGCGAACCACAGACCGGCACTGCGAACCCCAACAACGAAGTAGCTGATCAGTTACACACGCCCGAGAAAGGCAGTGACGAGCGTCAGGCGATCATGGATGCGCTACGCGCAGAGTTTGCTAATCGCCAGAGTCCTTATTACTCGTCTCACCGCGGCGCCATAACGTTTGTCGTAAACCGCTTGCAAGTCCACAACGGCTGGGCGTGGATGTACGGCTATCCACACTCGTCCGACCCCCAGGATTCGTTTGGGGAGTACAGCGGCTTCCTCTTGCACAATCAGGATGGCCGGTGGGGCGTGATGCGTTTACCACCGATGGTTAATGACCCGAATGATCCGGAAAAACTTGATTACCCGAGCCGCAAGGATGTTGAGAAGATCCGGCAAACATTTCCCACCGCCCCCATCGACATTTTTCCGAAATAGGTTGCGACATCCTCGAATGAGATCAGAACTGTAGTCAGAAGCCCGACCGTGAGGGAGGGCATCGCGACGAGAGGAGCCTTCCCTGACGGTCGGGCTTCTGACTCCTGTATAATCCCGGATTATGAATAAGCGTGCGAAAAAGCGATTCAAAGAGAAGTTAGCGAAGGACCAGCAAGAACGAGAAAAGACGCGACCGGAACAGAACCCGGGTCCTGCTAAACCCCATCAGCAGCAACGTGGTTTTCTGCCGAAGCCGGAAAAGAAGCGAGGCTAGTAACCTGGCTCTCTTATCCCAACTATGAAAATCATTTCAGTCAACGTTGCTCGACCTAGTCTGGTCGAGTGGAATGAGCAGATTGTTTCGACTGGAATTTACAAAGCGCCTGTCGAAGGCCGGATTATGCTGCGCACGCTCAATCTTGATGGTGACCGTCAGGCGGATCTGACTGTTCATGGCGGTCCCAGCAAAGCGGTCTACGTTTACCCGTCCGAACACTACAGCTACTGGCGTGACGAGTTGCCCGGCACTGAATTGCCCTGGGGAATGTTCGGCGAGAACTTCACTACTGAAGGTCTGAATGAAGCGACCGTCAATATCGGCGATCGCTTCCGCGTGGGATCTGTAGAGGTGATGATTACTGAGCCGCGCCTGCCCTGCTATAAACTCGGTATCAAGTTTGGGCGCGCCGATATCATTAAGAGATTTTTGCAGAGTGGGCGCACGGGATTCTATCTCTCGGTGCAGAGCGAGGGTGAGGTCGGTGCCGGAGATGAGCTTGAACTGATAGGGCGAGATGAGAACCGTGTCACGGTTGCTGATATCACACGTCTGTACACGGAAGACAGGGACGATGGTGAGACGATGCGCCGGGCCATCGCCCTCGCAGCCTTGCCTGAGAGTTGGCGAAATCATTTCCGGAAACAACTTGCGAAGAACGAAATTCACACCGGCGCGACGCATCGAGAATCGATTTGACGAGGAAGGAAAGAATATTTCATGAGTACGCCTCTTAACACTCACTCAGCGCGGATGGCTCTCAATCAGGATCCGGAACTGCGGCGATGGGTTGAAGAATGGTTGAAGAGTAAGGAGCGCACTGTAGCGGCCAACATGACTGACGCGGAGTTTGAGAAGCACTGGCTCTACGTGCGTCCTGAGCGAATGCACGAAGGCGCCATCGAAGGCGTGGCTGCATACAAGGCAGTTCAAGCCTGAGGTTCGGCACTAAGCAGGTTGTTAGTGCATCTTGAACGGGCCACCCTTCGGCTCTGGCTTTAAATCCGGGCGACTGGAATCCTGCAAGACCTCGTGCACTTCCAGCTTGTTCGCTCCGGTGAACGCTTCTTTCGGCATGGTGCCCGACTGCGCGTGACCTTTAACGAACTCATCAGATCGCACCCAATTAAGAAAATCCTCGCGGCTATTCCAGGTGGTGAAGACTACGTACGGGTCGCCATCATTGACGGGGCGCAGGACCTGGTTGGAAACGAATCCCGGCATGCCGTCCACCAGACCGGCGCGTTTTCGAAACCTCTCTTCGAACGCATCCGAATACTCCGGCGCGACATAGATACGATTGGCGACAGTTATCATTGAGTGCTCTCCCTTTTGTTTGATAATACACGATGCGCTGATTCGATGGATTCATCTTCAACCTGTTTCGAGGCGGGCTACTACCCGCCAGTTCTGCTGACAGGTTGTTAAAAAAGAGAAGGTAGAGCCGGTTAAGACCAGCAAGCGCATCCACGAAATCACACGAATTAGCTCGAAACAGGAAACTTCTTCGTGTTGTTTAGTGGATCGTAGTTCTAGTTTTTCAGAAGCCTGCTATGGGTGAGCCGGGCGGTAGTCCGGCTCTAGACATTACTTGAGGTTTATCGCTCTCACTCGTCCGACGATGGCCGCGATCGCAATTGCTTGACCTTCGAACGTCGCGCCTTCTGTTCCAGCGTACGGTTCTTCGCGCTGCGCGACTTGCGCGTGGGTACGCGTTTGGGCGGGCGGTAGTTCAGTTTCTCGATCCTCTCGCGCAGCTTTTGCACACAGAGAGCTTTGTTCCGGTGTTGGCTGCGTTCCTGCTGTGAAGTGACGACGACGCCGGATGGCAGATGCGTGAGGCGGACAGCGCTCTCAGTCTTGTTGACGTGCTGGCCGCCGGGTCCGCTCGAACGAAAAGTATCAACGTCGCATTCGCGCAGCAGGTCTTCATCGGATTCCGGCAAAACGATCATGTCTGCCTCGCAGTCGAACTGGTTTTCGACCTCATGATACAACGAAGCGTGGTGCCCTGGTTTGGATTTCTCTCGGCGCAATCCCGGCGAACCCTGCGTCTCTGCCGTAAATAAACGCTCAATATCCTCATCACCGAGACGAGGAGGACCTGGAGCCCGCGCAGAGGATTTCAAATTAGAGCAGGATGGCAAGACAAGGACCTGCTATTTGCGTATCATTGGTGCACCTCGTCGGCTGAAAGGTAACTCGCTATGAGGCCCTCCGCTTCGTTGGCAATTATTTCAGCGCTCTTGCTTTGCGGCGCAGGATTCTGCCCACGCGCAAATTCACAAACTAACCCGGCCAGGAAAAGCACCGAGGCGACCGTCTCAGGCAAAGTAACTATCAAAGGCAAGCCCGCGCCGGGAGTCGTAGTAGGTCTGCGCTCGAGCCAGCCCGCGCAGTTTGCTCCCACGTTCAAGGCCACCACTGATGAGAACGGTAACTATCGGGTCAGCGAGGTGCCAACCGGAAGTTATGAAGTTGCGCCGGCGGCCCCGGCATTTGTGATCTCGGACGTCAATAATTCAAGAGGCCACACTGTGATCATCACCGAAAGTGAGAACGTCGAGGGAATCGACTTTGAACTTTTGCGCGGCGGAGTGATTACGGGAAAGGTAACAGATGCGGACGGCAGTCCCGTTGTCGCAGAGCGAGTTAATCTCTTGCCGGCCGATCAGCGCAACCAGCGGGGGCCCGTCTATCCCGTTTCGCTCAGCTTTCAGACCGACGATCGGGGAATTTACCGGATCTTCGGAATACGGCCTGGCCATTACAAAGTGTCCATCGGCCAGGGCGACAATTCATATGGCAGTATTGGCCGCGGACGTCCCGCATACCGGACAACTTTCTATCCTGACGCGATCGATCCGGCGAAAGCTACCGTGGTTGAAATCGAGGAAGGCACTGAGGCAACCAGGATCGATATCACCATGGGTCAGACCGAGCCGGGTTTCTCAGCTAACGGGCGCATAGTGGATGGCGAGAGTGGCAAGCCCGTCGCGAATGTGTCGATCGGTTTGTCCCGAATTGTTATCGACGGCAACAGCTCTTCCAGTTATGGTGGGGGCACTGGGGCCCGTTCAGACAGTCAAGGCGAGTTCCGCCTGGAGAAATTGACTCCGGGTAAATACTCAATCTCAATTGAGCCGCCGGAGGAATCGGATCTTCGGGCAGAGCCCGTCACGTTTGACGTCCTCGATCAGGATGTGACCGGATTACTAATCAAGTCATCCATGGGAGCAAGTTTGTCGGGAGTGGTCGTGCTTGAAGGGACCAGGGACAATAGCGCCGTGGCAGCGCTGGCTCAGGCCTATATCTCGGCGTACACCAAAGTAGGACTTCAGCCCACGTGGGGTCGATCTGTTCGCATGAAACCCGATGGCAGCTTTAGGATTGGCGGATTGCTGGCAGGAACCGCAAACCTTTCGCTCGGCACAATGGGCAACGTCAAAGGGCTTGCCATCTCGCGCCTTGAGCGCGATGGCGTCGTCCAACCAAGCGGAATACAGATTCAGAACGCTGAACAGGTCAGCGGGATACGGGTCATTGTGGCTTATAGCAACGGAAGTATTCGCGGCGTGATCAAGCTGGAAAGCGGGACGCTGCCCGCCGGCGGACACTTGATTATTCAACTGCGCAAATCTGGAGATACATCCGGGAACACTCGGCCAGCGGACGCAGACTCGCGCGGCCATTTTTTGATCGAGGGGTTGGCTGCCGGAAACTACGAATTGGGAGTCATCGCGTATGTGCCTGGATCGCGGACGAGGGAATCCGCTAAACAAATCGTGACCGTCACTGACGGAGCGGCAACTGACGTTACCGTGACAATCGATCTCACGCCAACTCCTAATCCATAGCGTTCGCTGGATCGCGAGCACGCGAGACCATGAAATACTACGTCTACAACTTTCTTGCGGCGCTTACCCTGCTGATCACGCTAAGTAGCGCCATTGCGGCGCAATCTCGATCAGACGAGAACACGGCGGATGCAACCAGGACAGGCACGATCAGCGGCCGAGTTGTAAACGACAGTGGCCAGCCGCTCGCGAACGCAATCGTTTCGGTGCGGACCTACAGTTTTGGCGGACCGGGCCGCACGACGACAACCGACAGCGAAGGAAATTTTCAGGTGAGCGGGTTGGACCCGGTAGTCTATTTAATCTCCGCGGCGGCTCCCACTTACGTTCCTGCACCGCGCGACCCGGACCTTAACCCAATCGGGTACTACCGGGTGGGCGATTCGGTAAGACTCGAGCTGATCAAAGGCGGCGTGATCACAGGAACTGTAACGAAGTCCGCGGACGAGCCCGTCGTTGCCGTGCCCGTGCGCGCCTATATGGTTCGTGACAGCAACGGTCAGCCGTCACGTTACGGAGCGCCGTTCAGAGAACAAACCACAGACGATCGTGGCGTTTACAGAATCTATGGACTACCGATGGGAACTTATGTCGTATCGGCTGGTGGTGGGGGCAGCTCCACGGGTTACATTGTCAACGCCTATGGTACCGATGCGCCGACCTATGCTCCTGCTTCAACGCGCGACGCCGCCATGGAAGTCAACGTACGTCCCGGTGAAGAGACCGCCAATGTGGACATTCGTTATCGCGGTGAACCGGGCCACGCAGTTAGCGGAATCGCCAACAGCACGGTGGCCCTTGATCAACCGTCGGGATTCAGTATCACGTTGAGTTCGATCTTCAACGGAACATCGCAATCGAGCTATTCAGCATATCAATCTCCGGCCGGCCGGGGCTTTTCCTTCAATGGTGTCGCTGATGGCGATTACGATGTGATCGCTCAATCGTTTCTTCCCGGAGGAGAGTGGACCATCTCTGAACCGCGGCGAATCAAAGTCAAAGGCGCCGACATCACCGGCATTGAAGTGATCACGAAACCGCTGGGCTCGATCACCGGGCACGTGGTCCTGGAAGAATCGAAAGCGCCCGAGTGCAAGGGCAAGCGCCGGCCTTTGTTTGGGGAGACTCTCGTCACGCCCTGGCACAACGAGAAGAACGCACCCAAGGATCAGCCGCAATTCCTTTGGGGCCTGGGCGGGCCAACTTTACCGGACAAACAGGGCGATTTCGCCCTGCGCAATCTGGCGCCGGGTCAGTACCGCTTCCACGCGCGACCCATGGCAAAGTACTGGTATCTGAAATCAATGTCGTGGCCGGCTTCTGTAGTCACTTCGGCCAGGGCGACGCCGGCAAATCGGTCAGTCGACGCGGCGCGGAATTGGACCACCTTGAAACCCGGCGATCGACTTTCGGGTCTGACCATTACGATAGCCGAAGGCGCCGCATCGCTTCACGGGCAGATCAACCTTGCGGAAGGTCAGAAGCTGCCGCCGAAGTTGTTTGTTTATTTGGTTCCGGCTGAGCGGGAAAAAGCTGATGATGTACTGCGATTCTTCGCGTCACTGGTTTCAGCTGACGGAAGTTTTGCGCTGACCAACTTGCCGCCGGGCCGCTATTGGGCCATGGCCCAGGCCGTCAGTGAAACCGAATCGAACGTTCTTTCAAAGCTGCGCCTGCCCGATGAAGCAGAACCGCGCGCCAGACTGCTGCGCGACGCTGAAGCAGCAAAGATCGAAACCGAATTGAAGCCTTGCCAGAACGTGACGGACTATCAGTTGCCGTTTAGATCGGCGGCGCCGCGGCAATAGCCCGGAGGGCCACGGTTCAGACAGACGCACGGCAGAAATGCGTTCGACGAATATTCCGCGCTCGGCTTTTTCCTTCTCAGAGGAATCTGTGTAATCTGTTGAGAGAGTCTGTGAGCACTATCCGGGAGGAAGAGTTATGAAAAGAATTCGTTTGATTTTCGCCGCCCTTATCCTTGTGGCCATGACGGCTGTCTCAGTCGTCGCCCAGACGCGACCGCCGACCACTCCGCCCAAACCGGCTGCGACACCGACGCCGGCGGCGACACCTGTTGCCGGTAACGCCGCCGTGCCGGAAACCAGGATTGCCTTAATAGACACCGGCATGTTCGGCGACGAGAAGAACGGCATCTTCCTCTATGTCGATGCGGCCAAGAAGGTCGAGCTTGAGTTCCGGCCACGGACGAACGAACTTCAGATTCTTGATAACCGCCTCACCGCGCTGGCCACGGAAATAACAAAGCTAAGGCAGGCAGCGGTACTTGATCAGAAAACAATCCAGGCCAGGCAGGCGGAGGGCGAAAGCCTGCAAACCGAACTGAAAACGAAGAAGGATCGCCTGGATGAGGATGTTTCCAAACGATACCAGCAAGCCATCAGTCCGATTTCCAGCCAGATAGGCGCGGCCATGGATCTGTTTGCGCGGCAACACGGTATCACCATGACGCTCGATATCAGCAAGCTCTTGCCGGCCATTCTGACTGCCGTTCCGGCGATGGATCTCACGCAGGCCTTCATTGACGACTTCAATCGCAAGAACCCGAGGACCGCTCCGCCGCCGCGACCGTGAAAGCAGCAAGAATCGAAACGGATTTGACCAGTTTGCGTCGCAGAGCGACGAATCCCACGCAGTTTTACGTCGCAGAGCGACGGTTGAATTTAGCCCGGCCTTTCAAGGCCGGGAGAGGTGAAGGGGTTCGTTCTGCGTCGCGTAGCGACGGTTGAAACATTCAGTCGTCGCTGACGCGACGAGGTCACGATTGTTGACGCCGATCCCGGCGTTGAAACGCCGGGCTAAAATCATGCCTACGCTACGCGTCGGAAAACGTCGGCCGGCGTGTTCTGTCCCCTTGAGCCGTCCGCTTCACGGACTGGGATTCATTCTCGCATCTGATCCCACCGATAAATCGGTGGGCTATTTTCAATCGTCCGCCTCGCGGACTTGTTTTTTCTTCCCCTCCGATTGGGGGGGATTGAGGGAAGGGCTTGCGACGATCCCAAACGAATGATTTTGGAGTGCGGCGACTTGTCGCCGCTTTTCTTCCGGTAACGATTGACGAACAAAGGCCGCGACAAGTTGCAGCCGGAACAAAGCGCTGACAAGTCAGCGCACTCCAAATGTTCTCGACACGCTCGCGCGAACCGTGATACAACCCGCGCGGCTCAGGCGACGATTCCCGAGCGAGTCGCGAGACTCAGGAATTCAGACTCCCGACTCCAGATTATCTTTTGAGAAGAATAATGAAGCCCCAGAATCGCCTCAACCGCCTTTCCTCTTTGCGTGAGGAGATCGTCGCCTTATGTGCCGTGAAGTGCCACATGTCCCATGAGCGAGTCATCAGAGAGGGAGACTTGATGTTGCCCGTAGTTTGTAGCTTCCCGGAAGGGAACTATCAGAGGGTTGGCCTGTGCAGCCCTGAGGTGCGTGCACAGAGGCTCGGCTGTAGCCATACCACAGCGAGGATTAAATTAGGGAGCGCGATCGATGAATTGGATCTAGATGGCGCGGACAAAAGTGGGCCGGGGTCACTCTTAGCCGACGAGTTGAACTGGCTGAACAACGAGATCCACCTGTTGGATCACCGCAAGGGTGAGGCGGAGAAGACGCTGGCGAAAATACTTGAGGAGACATACGTCGCGGGTGATCGAGCGCGCACCGCTGGCAGGTTGAGGGACGCAGAGGAGCAGATCGGAGAGATGGAGCGATTGCATGACGAATACGTTGACCGGATTGGTGCGCTGAGGGCCAAGGTCGTGGCCGAGTTGGAGCGGTTGATCGAGAGTTAACTCTACTGTCATCGGGCTCAATGGCTCGGGAATGGCTTCGCTGCTGCGCATACGCGCCGACTGGTAGCCCTTTCAATCTGGTAAGCTAACCGAGTAGCTAATCAAGATTTCTTCGCCGCCGCGCAAGGTTACAGAGCCTCTCTGCTAACCTGATTCCTGGTTCCGTAGGTTTACAAAACCGTCTATCAAACCTGCTTTGCCGCAAGGTAAATTGACAAAACCATCGGGCAGACCTGCTACAGCGGAAGGTAAGTTTACAAAGTTCTCAGTCAACCTGCTCCATCGTTGTGTAAGCCTACAGAGCCACGAAGCAAGCTTGCTTTGCCTCCATGTAAGCTTACAAAACCCGATCAAAACCTGCTTGGAGCTGATGTAAGTTTACAAAACGACAATGTAAGCCTGCAAAAAAGGGCGGAATCCTCAGCTTTCCTCAGGAAGCATCGCTTTCTCACGAAAGTCGACTGGCTGCGGACGGGTTCAAAGACACAACCGGGGCAGTAGCCCGATCGTGAGGGAGGGCGTATCGTTACACCCAAGACTCAATGATGATGACGCAACAACGGATGGTTAGTGATGACGCGAGGTGCGACGCCCTTGCTTAGGCGCGGGCTACTGCCCCGTTGCCTGGATCGCCGCGATTAGACGAACCTTGTTTCCGCCAACATTGAAGACAGTCAGCTTACCCACAGCTCGCGCTGTGGGCTACTGATTTATCGTCGGCTTACGCCGACTGGTTGAACGCTGCGTCCCTTCTTGCACAATCCAATCCAACGCGTTAGCTTTAACAACTTCAATCCTAATTTAATTCGCGGTTAATTAATCGATATCACTATGTCCACAGAACCAAACAAAATAATCTATTCCATGGTCGGTGTCAGTAAGTTCTATGACAAGAAGGCCGTCCTCAAGGACATCTATCTTTCCTATTTCTATGGCGCGAAGATTGGCGTCATCGGTCTCAATGGCTCGGGCAAGTCTTCGCTGCTGCGCATACTTGCCGGCGTCGATAAAGAGATCCAGGGAGAAACTGTCATCTCGCCCGGCCACACGGTGGGCTTCCTTGAACAGGAGCCTTTGATCGATGATTCGCGCACCGTGCGCGAGGTTGTCGAAGAAGCCGTCAAAGAAACTGTTGGTTTGCTGAAAGAGTTTGACGAGATTAACGCGAAGTTCGCCGAAGAGATGTCCGAAGAGGACATGGAGAAATTGTTAGCGCGGCAGGGCGAGGTGCAGGAGAAGCTCGATCATCAGGACGCCTGGGACCTCGATTCGCGTCTGGAAATGGCTATGGACGCGCTGCGTTGTCCACCGCCAGAGACGCCGGTGAAAGTTTTATCTGGTGGCGAACGTCGACGCGTCGCGTTGTGTCGGCTGCTGTTGCAAAAGCCGGATATCCTTCTTCTCGATGAGCCGACCAACCATCTTGATGCCGAATCGGTTGCGTGGCTCGAGCATCACTTGCAGAGTTATGCGGGCACGATCATCGCGGTGACTCATGACAGATATTTTCTCGACAACGTTGCCGGTTGGATTCTGGAGCTGGATCGCGGCGCGGGCATTCCCTGGAAAGGGAATTACACGAGCTGGCTGGAGCAGAAACAGGAACGTCTGCGGCGCGAAGAAAAATCTGAGAGTGAAAGACAGAAGACCCTGCAGCGCGAGCTGGAATGGATTCGCATGTCGCCGAAAGCGCGGCACGCGAAGGGCCAGGCGCGCGTGAATGCTTATGAAAGTCTGCTGCAGGAACAATCAGAAAAGCGGTGTGAAGATCTGGAGATTCAAATTCCGCCGGGCCCACGTCTGGGCGATGTTGTGATCGAAGCAGAAGGCGTTAGCAAAGGCTATGGGGATAATCTGCTGGTTGAAGAGATGACTTTCAAGCTGCCGCGCGGGGGCATCGTCGGCGTGATTGGTCCGAACGGTGCGGGCAAGACGACGCTCTTCCGGATGATCACTAAGCAGGAGGAACCCGACAAGGGAACCATCCGTGTCGGCGAGACTGTGCAGTTGGCTTACGTCGATCAGAGTCGCACGCTCGATGCAGACAAATCCATCTGGGAAGAGATTTCCGGCGGCGCGGACGTTTTGAAGCTGGGCGCGCGTGAAGTGAACTCGCGCGCGTACGTGGGGCGCTTCAATTTTTCCGGCTCGGATCAGCAGAAGAAAGTCAGCATGCTGTCCGGCGGCGAACGCAATCGAGTCCATCTGGCAAAGATGTTGAAGGAAGGCGCGAATGTTCTGTTGCTCGACGAGC
This sequence comes from Blastocatellia bacterium, assembly GCA_003168335.1. Classification (GTDB taxonomy): domain Bacteria; phylum Acidobacteriota; class Blastocatellia; order Pyrinomonadales; family Pyrinomonadaceae; genus UBA11740. The sequence continues at coordinate 363,805 of PMSM01000002.1, forward strand.
CCACGAATGATCTGGACGTGAACACGCTGCGGGCGCTGGAAGAAGCACTGGAGAACTTTGCCGGATGTGCAGTTGTTATCTCACACGACAGGTGGTTTTTAGACAGGATAGCAACGCACATGCTGGCGTTCGAAGGCGACAGCAAAGTCGTGTGGTTCGAAGGGAATTATTCGGACTATGAAGAAGATCGAAAAGCGCGGTTGGGCGCGGCGGCAGAGATACCGCATCGGATTAAGTATCGGCAGTTGACGCGAGCGTGAGGGCGCTATCCGCAGATTACACAGATTACGCAGAACAGATTAAGCATAAAGCCTGGATCGGGGTGTTCTTATCGACGGCCGCCTTCTCTCTTTTCCCTTTTCTGTGTAATCTGCGAAATCTGTGGATCAAGAAATCTTCATGAGGACAATTAAGAGATGACTAAAAAGTGTGCCCGTATATTTGGCTTGATCGCGACGATTCTTGTCGCCCTGTTCTTGTTCGTCTCATCATTAGCTGCGCAAACTCTTCCCAACGAGACGCCGGGAAAGTTTACGCCTACCAACGACGGGTTCGACTATGTTCGCCGCGAAGTGATGATCCCGATGCGGGACGGCGTAAAGCTGCACACCGTTATCCTGGTGCCGAAAGGTGCGAAGCGCGCGCCGATCCTGCTGACCCGCACGCCCTACAACGCTTCCGATCTCACTACGAACACCAACAGTTCCCATCTCGGTCCCAGCCTGTATGGTTATGACAACGCGACCGATGTGATTGTCGAAGGCGGCTACATCCGGGTGGTCTCTGACATCCGCGGCAAGTACGGTTCCGAAGGCGAATATGTGATGAACCGCCCGGTGCGCGGACCGCTAAACCCGACGCAGGTCGATCATCCTACCGATACCTACGACACGATCGATTGGTTGGTAAAAAATATCCCGGAGACTAACGGCAAGGTCGGCATCCTCGGCATTTCCTACGACGGCTTTCTGCCTTTGATGGCGCTGATCAATCCGCATCCGGCGCTCAAGGTGTCGGTACCGATGAACCCGATGGTCGACGGCTGGATGGGCGACGATTGGTTTCATCACGGCGCGTTTCGCCAGCAGGGCATGAGCTACATCTACGACCAGGAAGCCACGCGCGCGAATGACGTGAAGTGGTGGACCAGTCACTTCGACGATTACGACATGTTCATGGAAGCGGGATCGGCGGGCGAGTTGGGGCGCCGGCGCGGGCTGGATCAAGTCGGTTTCTGGCGGAAGCTGCTGGAGCATCCGAGCTACGACGCCTTCTGGCGCGAACAGGCGGTGGACAAGATTCTGGCAAAGGAACCACTGAAGGTGCCGGTGATGCTGGTGCACAGCCTTTGGGATCAGGAAGACATCTATGGCGACATCGCGGTCTACAAAGCGATCGAGCCAAAGGACACAAACAACGACAAAGTATTTCTGGTGCTGGGGCCGTGGCATCACGGCCAGGAGATTAGGGAAGGCAGTTCACTCGGCGCCATCAAATTCAACAGCGACACCGCGCTGTATTTTCGCCAGCAGATCCTGCGGCCGTTTTTGGATCACTACCTGAAAGACGACGCGCCGAAGATGGACATCGCGCCCGTCACGGCATTTGAGACCGGGGTTAACAAATGGCATAGCCTTTCAGCCTGGCCGGCTGGCTGCGAGAGTGGTTGCGCGATCAAACCAACACCGCTTTATCTTAATGGAGGTTTGCAGGCGAGCTTTGAGGCGTCGGGATCGGGTGGGCCCGGTTACGAGGAATATGTTTCTGATCCGGCAAAGCCCGTGCCCTTTCGGGCGCGGCCGATTGATGGAACCACGTGGCGACAATGGTTGGTCGACGATCAGCGGGAGCAGTCGGGCCGTCCGGATGTTTTGGTGTTCACCTCGGAAGTACTAAAGGGGCCGGTGAAGATCAGTGGCGAACCAATCGCGAATCTGATTGCGTCAACCAGTGGCACGGATTCCGATTGGGTGGTGAAGGTGATCGACCTCTATCCCGACGAAGTTGCCGGCCAGCCGAACATGGGTGGCTATCAGTTGATGATTTCGGCCGACATCTTCCGCGGTCGCTATCGCGAGAGCCTCGAGACGGCCAAGCCGATCGCCGCCGATAAGCCTCTGCTCTATCGTTGGCCTTTACCGACGGCCAATCACGTGTTTCTACCGGGCCACCGGATCATGGTCCAGATTCAATCGAGTTGGTTCCCGCTTTACGATCGTAATCCGCAGACGTTTGTGTCCAATATCTTTTGGGCCAAGCCGGGCGATTATCGAAAGGCTACTCAGCGAATCTATCACGCGGCAGGGCAGGCGAGCTTTGTTGAATTGCCGTTGGTCCTGAAGCAGAGCTCAATGAATTGAACTGTCCACGGATTACACAGATTACGCAGATACAAGAGTCAGCAAAAGAACGTACATAGGAAAGACAAGAACATGGCACCTGTTAGCTTTTGTAACTGGTCATTTTGAATCCGTGTCATCTACGAAATCTGTGGATTCTCGGATTTCGGTTTGCTACCCAAGGAGACTGCGTCAGATGAAACGTCACATTCTGCTCACGACTACATTGTTGCTCCTTTCCTTCACTGCCGCGGCCGCGAAAGACGACATCACCAAAGAGCTGATCACTTCAAAAGGGAAGACGCGCGCTTATTACCTTTACGTGCCGTCGACCATCAAGCCTTCATCGCCGGCTCCGCTGATCGTGATGCTTCACGGATCGGGTCACGTCGGGATGTCGCTGGTCGAGAAGTGGAAAGACCTTGCTAAAAAAGAAGGCTTCATCATCGCCGGCCCCGATTCTTTGGATACGCGCGTTTGGGGTATGCCTCAGGATGGCCCGGATTACCTGCGTGACCTGGTCGAAGAACTCAAGACGAAATATCCGATCAATCCGCGCCGAGTCTATCTCTTTGGCCACTCCGGGGGCGCCATATTCGCTCTCGAAATGTCTTTGATGGAGTCGAAGTACTTTGCGGCCACGGCGATTCACGCGGGGGCGCTGCCGCCGAACAGCGACTTGATTGACCTGGCCCAAAGGAAGATCCCGATCTCCATCCAGGTGGGAGATAGCGACCAGTCCTTTCCGCTTAAGGTCGTAAGAGCTACCAGGGACCTTTTGAACTCGAACGGATTTTCAGTGGAACTCACTGAGATTCCAGGACATGATCATTGGTATTACGACCTGGCGCCGAAGATTAACCTCAGGGCCTGGGAATTCTTAAAGAAGTACGAACTTGAAACAGATCCGGTCTACCGAACATTTCAATTCAATAATTGATGCAGGGCTAGGCGCGACTGCGATGTCCGTGGCCAGGTTGTTCATGCCTTTTGAGCATTCTCGTTCCCATCTCTATTGCCATGGATCTTATCGGTTTCTTCGCTGATCGCCCGTAACCTTTCTCCTCGGGCAGAGTTTATATACATTGAAGAGCAATGGCCGGCAGTGAACCTGAACAGGAAGTTCGCCCCGATAAGACCACGGAGGCGGAACAGCGGCGATTAGTCGAAGCGGCGCAGCGCGACCCCGCGCGCTTTGCCGACCTGTACGAAAATTACTTCGAACTGGTTTACGCATATGTCGCGCGGCGCGTGCGCAGCCGTCATGAAGCTGAGGACTTAACTGCCGAGGTGTTTCATAAGGCGCTCCGGAGTTTGCCGCGATTCAAATGGACGGGCGCGCCTTTTGTTGCCTGGCTCTTCAGAATCGCCTCGAACATGATCACCGACAGGGCCAAGCGCGCCGCGAGAGAGCAGAGCGTTGCGCTTGATGAAGATCTGGCGAATGCCAGGGGCGCGGGGCAGCAATCAAGTGTTGAAGAGGTCGAGCGACAGACGCACCTGTTTCGTCTGGTTGACGAACTGGCGGAGGACCAACGCCGGGTCGTGGTAATGCGTTTCGCGGAAGAGAAGAGCATGCGCGAGATTGCGCAGACGCTGGGGCGTAGTGAAGGGGCGGTCAAGCAATTACAGTTTCGGGCACTCGAGAATTTGCGGGCGAGGCTGGCCGGTGATGAGTTATGAGTGAAGTCGTCTTAACAGAGCAACTCGATCAGGCAATCGAAGCGATGTTCCGAACATCGGCGGCGCCGCCAGCGGGTACTGATCCACAAGTTGTCGAACTGCTGGGCATCGCGGCTGAGTTGCGTACGCTGCCGCGAGCGGAGTTCAAACTGCGTCTGAAGCATGAATTAGAAAACCAGACATCGATGAGCACCGTTACTGAAGAGCGAGACAGGGAAGATAATTTGCCGCAGCCGAAAGTTAATCCCATTCGCGAAGGCTTTCGCACGGTGACTCCCTATCTGGTCGTAGAGGACGTGCATTCTGAGATCGAATTCCTTAAGGAAACCTTTGGCGCAGAGGGACAGGTCTACGGGCTGGGTTCGCAGGGCGGCTTCCATGCGGAATACAGAATCGGGGAATCGATGTTGATGGTTGGCGGCGGTGGGAAGGGCTCAAAGTGGAGCGGTACGCCGATGCCGGCGTCGCTACATTTCTACGTGGAAGATGTAGACGCGGTTTACGAACGTGCTTTGCTGGCCGGCGCCACGTCAATGCAAGCGCCGACCGATCAACCCTATGGTGATCGGGAAGCCGGCGTGAAAGACGCGGCGGGCAACTCCTGGTACATAGCGACGCACAAAGGCGCCCGGCAGCTGGCCGAAGATACAACTGACCTGATGCCGTATTTTCACCCCAAAGGCGCGCCGAAGATGATCGATTTCCTGAAGCAGGCATTCGCGGCCGAAGAAATTGGTGTTTATCGCTCTCCTGACGGCGTGGTGCAGCATGCCAGGATGAGAGTCGGAACCTCGATCCTGGAAATGGGCGAAGCGCACGGTCAATGGCAGCCGATGCCCATGCACTTCATGCTCTATGTTGACGATGTCGACGCCTGGTACGAGCGGGCAACGACGGCTGAGGGCGCAATCTCAATGGGCGAGCCTGCCGACCAGCCTTACGGGGCTCGCGTCGGTACCGTCAAGGATCCGTTCGACAACGTCTGGTATATCTCCTCGCAGATTGGCGCGAAGAATCAGGATGCAGCAGAACCAGAAAGGAGTTCCATGGCTATTTCCAAACTTTTCCGAGTAGCTTTACAGGTTGCTAATCTCGACCAGGCCGCCGCATTTTATTCGCACTTGCTGGATGACAGCGGCATCAGGATACCGCGCGGCTCGCGGCACTATTTCGACTGTGGTCCGGTAATTCTCGCGCTGGTCGATGTAGCGGCAGGAGGCGAGCAGCCGCAACCAACTCCCGATTATATTTACTTCGCCGTGAGTAATCTCGAACAGGTGTACGAACGGGCGAAGGCTCTGAACTGTCTCGCTAAGGACAGGGTTCACGATCAGAACGCGGGCGAGATCGTGAAGCGGCCGTGGGGCGAGCTTTCCTTCTATGTCGAAGATCCCTGGGGCAATGGTTTGTGCTTTGTCGATGAGACTACCTTGTTCACCGGCAGGTAATCCGGCGCTGCCGGGCTTTCCGGTACAGTCAGAGGTGAACTTATGCCTAAGAAACTCCTGGTCCGGCTGGTCTTTTTGATCATGCTGGTCGCACCCGCGCCGGCGCAGAAGCAAGCGGGCAAGACCGGACCGCCGCGACTAAGCATGCCGCCTGAAGTTGCGAAAACTGCGGAAGCAATTCAGGGGACCTGGGCGGGCTCAATGGTTGCCAACGTGCCCGGATATCCTTCGGAGTCGTTCGAGTGGACCATGGATTGCCGAGTGGTGGCGCGGGGCGCAGGCGTGTCTTGCACGAACAAGGGTAAAGCGTCGATCGGAGTAATGGCTGAATCGTGCCTGCTGGCTTACGATCCTGAAGGGAAAGCGGTTCATTACATGTGCGTGACCTCGATGGGCGAAGTGCACGATCACAAAGGCCAGTGGAAAGACGAAAAGACCATAGAGTTCGAGCCACTGCGCGGCGGGATGATGGGCCAACAGGTGACCGAAACCAACAAGTGGTATTTTCCGACTCCGGACACGATCGACAAAACGTCGGAGGTAAAATTACCGGATGGCAGCGCAATGAGCTTCGAGTTCAAGGGGCAACGGCAGTAGAATTTCGCAACCGAACACGAATAGGAAGAGGAGAATCACAAATGACTAAGCCCATTCCAGAGGGTTACCATTCAGTAACACCACATTTGATCATCCGGGGCGCCGGTGAGGCGATTGATTTCTATAAGAAAGCCTTCGGAGCGACAGAGCTGTTTCGCTTTCCGGCGCCTGATGGCAAGATCGGCCACGCCGAAATCAAGATCGGAGATTCGCCGATCATGCTCGCCGACGAATTCCCCGACATGGGGTACAAAGGTCCGCAGACGCTCGGCGGCTCGCCCGTCAGCCTAATGATTTATGTCGATGACGTGGACACGGTGTTTGATCGGGCGGTCGCGGCGGGTGCGAAAACTCGAGAAGCAGTCTCTGATAAGTTCTACGGTGACCGCATCGGAACGCTGGAAGATCCTTTTGGACACGTCTGGCATGTCTCGACCCACAAAGAAGATGTATCGGCGGAGGAAATGGAGCGACGCGCGAAAGCTGCCAGCGCCGCGGCGTCGGGCGGCGGCGAGCAGTGACCCTGGCCCGTGCACACCGCGGGTGAATCTCAGGCCAGACCCCCGGGCCACTCTCGATCGCAACCGCTCGATTGTGGTTTTGCGTCAAGCACGCCGACGTTGTAGAGTTTCACCGCGAGGTTCACACACTATGAAAAGATTTATTATCTGCGCCGGCATCCAGCTGGCGGTTTTGCTCGCATCCTCGGCCTGCGGAGGCAAGGGTGCGACTGTTTCCATGCCGTCAAATACGGCTCAATCGAACTCTTCGGCAGCGGGGGAGTTGCACTACAAAGCTCCCGATGGCTGGGTAAAGGAACCATCTTCATCGGCGATGCGGGTGGCTCAATACAAGTTGCCGAAAGCGGAAGGTGATCCTGAAGATGCCGCGCTGGTGGTTTATTACTTTGGCGCGACTCAGGGCGGGGCCGTTCAGGTGAACGTCGATCGCTGGATCTCGCAAGTGCAACAGCCTGACGGAAGCCCATCGAAAGACAAAGCGAAGACCGAAACGAGCGCGGTAAATGGGTTGAAGGTAACGACCGTCGATGTCTCAGGGACTTACACTGCCGAGATGGCGCCTGGCACCCCGAGTCAGCGTAATGACGCAAACTATCGCTTGCGCGCGGCGGTGATCGAAACGCCGAAAGGCAACTATTTTCTCAAGCTCGTCGGCCCGGCCAAAACCATGGGCCGCTGGGAACAGTCATTTACGGACTTTGTAAAATCGTTTGAGTTCAAGTAACCGTTTTGACGCTTTGAAGACGGGGCTCGTTTAGGAACCAAATGTCTATAGCCCGCAACCGAATAATTTGGTTAAGCTCCTTTAGGAGCGACATACATTGCGCTCCTAAAGGAGCTAAAGAGTTTCGTTAGTCATCGCGGCTATAAATATTGTGCGCCTAACGGCGCTTCCCTGGCGCCATGACCGCTTCCCCCAAAACATCAACCATTCGCGATCAGGTCTCAGCCGAAGAATGGCAGACACGGGTCGATCTCGCCGCGGCGTATCGCCTGGTCGCTCTTTGGGGCTGGGATGATTTGATTTTCACGCACATTTCAGCGCGGGTGCCGGGCGGCGAGCATCACTTTCTGCTGAATCCCTACGGCATGATGTTCGAAGAGGTAACTGCGTCGAGTCTGGTGAAGATCGATCTCGCCGGCAATAAAGTCACAGAGTCGCCTTACTTTGTTAATCCGGCCGGCTTTACGATTCACAGCGCGGTCCATGCCGCGCGCGAAGACGCGCTGTGCGTGATGCATCTGCACACTGACTATGGCATCGCGGTCTCGGCACAGAAAGCCGGTCTGCTGCCGATTTCGCAACCAGCAATGTTAGCGCTGGCCTCGCTGGCTTATCACGACTATGAAGGCCTGGCGCTGAACGAAGCAGAGAAGCCGCGCCTGGTGGCGGACCTCGGAGATAAGAGCCGCCTGATTTTGCGAAACCACGGATTGCTAACCGTGGGACGCACGGCAGCGGAAGCGTTCCTGTCGATGTTTCTTTTGGAGCGCGCTTGTAAGATTCAGATTCTCGCCCAGTCGGGCAGCGGGGAACTGGTCCGGATACCCGCGGCGGTCGTTCGCCTTGTCGAGTCGCAGGTCAAAGCCGTCACGGTCGGGCAGGGCGCTGCGCTTACCTGGCCGGGCTTGCTGAGAAAGCTCGATCGGATCGACCCTTCATATAAGGAATAGTGGGTTATCGGGGCGACCGATCTCCGGCCTGGTGCAACGATCTACGCAACTTCTCGAGTCTGAGTGCTGAGCAGATAGATCGCTTCCATCACGGCCGTGTGTACGTCGGCCGGCAGAGTCTCACGAGCAGCCAGGCTGCGAAACGCCGGAAGGATTTGAGGCTGGTTGCTGAGAGCGAGCAACTTGACGGCGGTGAGTTGCACTTCGCGATTCGGATGTTTGGCGATCGCCTGCATTAACGGCTGAACTTCGCCGGCTTTGGCCATCAGGAAAAGCATAGAAAACGCATCGTACGTTCGATCGCGGCCTTCGCCCGTCAGGCTGTTGATGGCGTCTGCCGCCAATCCCGATCCCGCGATCGCTGCGCCGATCTTTCGCCGTCGTTCCGGCGCGGCTTCCCTTAAGGCGCGAGTAAACGAAGCGGACAGGTCGGGGTGCAAATGGTAGAGTGCGCGCGCGGCTGCATTGCGGACTTCGACACTTGTGTCGTCGAACGATCTAGTGATCAGGCGAAACGCATCATCGCCGCCGGCCTCTGCCAGATCAGCCAAAGCCGCCGCCCGTTCAGATGAGTTTGCGCTTTGCAGGCGCTCAGCCATCTCGGGTGAAAACGACGGATCGTCGCCATTGGAGGCGGGCCCGCTTTTGGCTTTGATGGCTGAGGGCGTGGTTGTTGAATGTCCGGCTGTGCTTTGATCCGGATCGACAGGTTCCAAGACAACCAGATCCGCGGTTGTCTCGGCCGTCACGAATTCGATTTCCTTGCTCGCGGCAACCCGATTGGTGGACTGGTCCATGTCGATTACGAGCCAGGGGCGTTCACCCGATTCGCTCGACGGAGCGGCCGGGGCGAGCGCGGCTGCGAGGGAGCTTGGATCTGACGACAAGAGCCTATCGCCGGCGACCTCAACTTCTGAAATAACATTGACGTGGTCTTGTTTTGCCTGGCGGAGCCCGTCGATTCTTGAATTGAGCGTGTGCTCTCTCGCATTTCGCTGCTCTGCTTCGGTCTGCGCCTTTTCGCAAATGGCTTCGAGTTGACTCAGCCGCTGCAGTTCCTCATCGGCCCGACGTTGCGCTTGCGCTTCAGCTTGCCGGACCGCTTCTTCGTGGCCGGGAAGGCGAGCTTCAGCTTCTTTGACCCGGTTAATCAGTTCGGTTTCAGTTTGGCTGAGCGTTTCGATCTCGGCAACGATCTGCTGCTCTGTTTCCGCCAGTTGCTTCACCCTGGCTCTGGCCGATTGGCGAGCTTCTTCCTGCGCGCGCAGCCGGCTATCAGCCTCTTCGATCCGTCTTACTTGCTCCTCTTCGGCGACTCGTAGCGCTTCGATTGTGGCGTTGAGCTGCTGTTCTTTCTCAGCCCGTCGTTGGGCGCCCACCTTACCGCCGTGAAGCGCTTCTTCCTGCGCGCGGAGACGGAGTGCAGCTTCCTCGACAAGTTTGAACCCATCGTCCCGGCGCTTACGCGCAGCTTCTAACTTGAGGTTGATCTGTTCGAACTTCTCGGCGTGCTGTTGCACTTCGGCTTCAGCCAGATAGCAGGCCTTCACCTGCGCCGCCAGTCGCTCTTGTATCCCATCGATGCGTTTGACGTGCTCTTCTTCCTGCTCGCGCAGAACACCTACGGCAACGGTGAGCTGTTGTTCCTGTTCGAGGAGCAACTCCGCTTCTTCCGTGGCCAGGCGGCGAGCTTCCTCGAGCGCCGGAATGCGGGTCTTGATCTCCTCGATCCGTTCGAGCTGGGCCTGTTCAGCCCGGCGCAAACTTTCGATTTCTTCATTGAGCCGTTGTTCTTTTTCAGTTTGCTGTTTGGCTTGAGCTTCGGCTAGCTGCCGGGTCTTTCCCTGCTCGACAAAACGAGATTCGACTTCGACGATGCGTTTGAGCAGATCCTGCTCTGCCTGGCGCATCGAGTTAGTCTCAGATTTAAGTGACTGTTCCTTTTCAGCAAGTCGCGCTAATTCCGCTTCCTGTTCCTGTCGCAAGTTTTCGGCACTGGCGACCAGGGCCTGGGTTGCTTCAATTCGTTTCACTTGCTCTTGTTCAGCTTGCCTTAGCGTTTCAACCTGAGCTTTAAGCTCCGGTTCTTTCTCGGCCCGCTCGCGCGACTCTGCCTCGATCTTCCTGCCGATCGCTCGCAACTCTTCCAGCTGCTGCTCCTGTTCCTGGGCCCGAGCCTGCGCTTCGGTCTCAGCGCGCTGATGCGCCTCCTGTTGAGCGTGAAACCGAGCCTGCGCTGCTGCGGTGCGCTTGAGCTGTTCTTCCTCACCCTGATGCAGTGCTTGAATCTGAGCGTTGAGGGATTGCTCTTTCGCGGCTCGCTGTTGCGACGCGGCTTCGGCCTCTGCGCGCGCGGTTTCCAGCTCAGCCAGCCTTTGCTCGTCCTGTTCGGCGCGCAGCTCGGCTTCGATTCTGGCTCTGAGATGCGCTTCTTCCTGAGTTCGCAGACGGGCCTCGGCCTCGCCGATGCGGTTCCGATGTGCTTGTTCCTCGACCCGCAGCTTGTCGATAGTCGCGTTTAGACTTTGTTCCTCGCGATTTAGCTCTTCCGTTTTGGCGACAACTGACTGGTGCGCTTCTTGCTGCGCGCGAAGTCTGGTTTCAGCCTGGCCTATCAACGCGCACTGCTCTGCTTCCGCCTGGCGTAAACCTTCGAGTTCAGTGTGGAGTTCGCGCTCCTGCTCGGCCAGTCGGTTGGCTTCCAACTCTATCCTCTGCAGTGACGCCCCCAGCCCCAGTACCTGGGCGTTTGCCTGCTGGAGCTTTCCAATCTCATCCTGCCCAGCTCTTTCCAGGGCTTCGATCTCGGCCGCGAGTTGCTGTGCCTTTTCGGTGTGCTGCGCCACGGCCAGTCTGGCTGACTGTTGAGACTCTTCCAAAGCTCGGACGCGCGCTTGAGCTGCGGCGACCTGCTGCAGTTGAAGTTCGTCAGCGCTTTGCAGCGCTGCGAATTCCGTCTTGAGCTGTTGTTCTTTCTCAGCCTGGCGTTTCGTTTCAGTTTCAGCTCGGTGTCGCGCTTCCAGTTGGACCAGCAGACGCGCTTCGATTTCTTCAACGAGCCTGAGTTGTTCCTGCTCGGTCGTTCGCTGCGCTTCGATTTCGGCGCTGAGCCATTGTTCTCTTTCGACTCGCTGCGTTGCTGCGGCTTCAGCCTGGCGACAAGCTTCCTGCTGTGCGCGGAGGTTGACCTCAGCTTGCTCTATGCGCTCGAGTTCTTCCTGCTCCGACATGCGCAGCGCATCGATCTCAGCATTCAGTTGTTCAACTTGCCGGGCTCGCTCTTGCGCATCCGTCTCAGCCTTTTTGCGAATGGCCAGCAGCTCCGCCAGTTGCTGTTCTTCCGCCAAGGCACGGTCATGCGCTTGATCTTCCTCGCGCCGGCGCGCTTCTTCGGCCGCCCTGCGGTGAGCCTCTGCTTCAGCTTTCTTCTTGGCGGCCTGCACTTCGGCGCGGCGTCGCTCGAGTTCCAGTTCGGCCTGCTTTAAGGCTTCTTCTTCTTTGCGAAGATCGTCGTCAGGGACCACGGGGTATTCCATCGATCTGGCTGTCGACCGTCGTTCCAGTTGGGCTCCGAGGTCCGCTGGGAATTGCTTAATTTCCGCGCTACCGACGAAAGCCTCGCGCGCGTGGGCGAGCTGCTCCAGATTACCGCTGGCCAACGCGGCCAGCAGCTGGTCGGCAACCATTTGCCGGCTCGACGCTTCTTTCTCGTAGTTTGCTCCAGAGTCGCCGTTGCGTCCGCCGGGCACACGGTCCTGATCGGGCTCAAATTTTGGGGGTCGTGAAGACGATTGGTCCATGTTCAAATTTCTCCACCTCCAGCGAACACCGCGGCCGGAGAACGGCCTTGGGTTTCAGGCTAGTTATGAGACGGCTCAGCCTTATATTCTTCGGCGCCTTTGGCTAATCTGGGTTATTAGTTTACGACGTGATGTGTCGCAATAGCGAGGTTGACGATCCTATTCGTCCCGAGTTGCCGCCTCAGATGGCCGGGCCATCCAAGACTGTCTTGATTCTCGCAAATCTTGGGTGGTGAGGTCAATAGCGCTTTTTGACTCCTGATAGAGAGCGGCCCGGCACCTTGTACTCCGAAGACATGGATTCAGCGCGACGGGAATGGTCCCGAATGACGGGAAACCCTCAAATAAACGGGCTCTGAGCAATTCCGGCAGGGTCTTTGGTCAGGCGAGTATGGCGCGATTGACTCATTGCCGGGACGGCCATAATATCGCGAGCAAGTGCTTTGTCTTCTGGTCCTGTCGCGGGGCAGGGCGGTCGAATCTTTGGATAGGATTGGATAGAAGGATGTACGCCATCGAGAATCCGGGAGCGGCCAGACGCGCCATCGCGGTTGGGCGTGCCGCCTTAGTCGTCTTGCTCCTGTTGGCGACTACCGCTATGGGGCAGGTAGGAGAGAAAAGCAATCGCCCAACTCCCGCGCCTACTCCCTCACGATCAGAGTCCCATCCATGGCCGGAACCGAGACCCGACTTACCGCGCATGCAGCCTTTGCCACACTCATCTGTAGTCGAAATCAAGTCGTCTCTCACGGAACTCAGAGAGAATGTCGCACTTATGGAAGCCGTCAATGATGATTTGCAGCGAGCGATCACTGCGACCTCCTCGCCGGATTACTTGTCAGTGGCAACGAATGCTACCGATATTAGGAGGCTTGCTATCAGGTTGATGAGGAATCTGGCGTTGCCACGAAACGCGGCCCAAACATCACCCGAGACTCCCCTGCCCGGAGTGTCGGCCGACGAGCTGAAAGCTTCGATCATCGCTCTCGATGCGACCATCCAGGAGTTCTTAAAGGATCCTGTTCTGATACAGCCGCACACAGTAGACGCCGAACAATTGAACAGCGCCGCTGCAAAGTTGGAAACAGTGATGAACCGGAGCGCCATGGTACAAAAGGAGGCTGAGATGCTCGCGACCAATTCCGGCAAAGCGGTAACGAAGGCAACCCGACGCATTAAGAGCAGGCTCGTCACAAGTACGTCGATTCAACTCACCCTCGAATGCAGCGCGTGGTCTATGAGCGAATTGCTAAAGCACCCATCTCAGATCAAGAGTCACGGCTCAGTCAACATAGGCGCGAACGTCAAAACGAGTCGGCACAAACTGAGCGAGCAACTGCTGCTGCCGATCGATGATTGCGTGGACGGTGAAGCCTATGAAAAGACCATCACAGACCGAGTGCAGTACGTGGCAATTGTCACAGACTTTACTTCTTATGAAGTTAAGGGAAGGGTGTTTGCATACCGCGTGACTTACGAGATTGGTTTTACCAGGAGTGCCCAGGTGGCGAAACGCTTCCCGCAGCCGATTTCGTTCTACTATGTCGACGATGCCGGAGATGGCAGCTTCGAGCTTCTTAAAGGGTCCCCGTCGTTCGGACTTTTACCCGATTGGGCCGCGGAGCTGGCTCGAAAGCACTAGCAGCCAACTTGCCCTTTTCGCTTGGCATCGTTTTCTCTTAGAAGGTAAAGCGAATCGACGCGTCGATCAGGCGATTGTATGGAGGCGTACCACCGCCGCCTCTGCCACCGCCAAACCCGCCAAAGTTACCGCCCGTTCCAGTTGAAATCCCGAAAAAGGGCGAACTCAGATTGCCATTGGGTCTCCCCAGGTTCGGATGATTGAGAATGTTCTGAAAGTTCATCGAGAATGTTAGGTTGTAGCGCTTGGCGGCTTCTCCACTGGCGCCGCCAAGACCGCCTCCTCCTCCTCCCCCGCCGCGACCACCGCCCGCGCCGCCGCGGCCTCCACCACCGCCGCCGATGCCGCCGGGAAATCCTCCTCCGCCGCGACCACCGCCTCCTGATCCGCCGCCACCGCGTTGGCCCTGCTGCGAGGCTGTGGTCTTTCGCTCGCCGCCAAAGCCAAACGTCTTGCTGATCCGCAAATTAGTGCTCAGCGAACCCGGACCCTGGCCATAATTGCGCGGAATGATTATCTCGCTTGCCGTCGGATTCGGATCGAACGCGCCAAAGCGGGTGATGACTACACCCGGCTTAGTCAGATCAGTCGCAAACGCAGGCCGCTCCGTAAACAAAGTGTCGCCATTCAGATCACGTCCGGTGGTGATGTTGAACGGCGCGCCTGAGGTGATAATCACGAAGGGATTGAAGCTGAGTCCCCAGGGGCCGCGATAACTCCCGACCACGGTCAAGCGATGTCGAATGTCGTTGGAGGCTCTGCCGTATTCGCCGCTCAGGTCGTACGAGTTTGCCGGAAAACTTCCCGTGCCGTCAGTATCGCTGCTGGCTTTAGCGAAAGTATAATTAACCGTAACGCTGCCTCTGCGGCTGAAACTGTTCACGACATTGAAAGTCAACATGTTCTGGTCGAAGCGGCCAGTTGATTCGTACTGAAAAATGTTATTCGCGCTGCCAAAGGGCCGCACGCCGCTATTGGGTATTAATGGATTAAAAGTTCCTGGCAGCGGCGCGTTAACGGCGAGCGTTCGCAATAGGTGAAGCGTGCGCGCGTGGGAAAAGGTTGCACTCACCTTGAGGTTGGGTAGCAACTGCCGTTCAACACTGATCGCCCCCTGCATTGTGTAGGGTGTGCGGAGATCCATCGCTAAACGGTCGATGGTTATCGGAGTGGAAAACGCCGTCAGCGTTGCGATCGATGGCACCGTGGGAAAAGAATCCAACACGGCCGGATTGGTGACAATGTATTGTTGTTGATTGGTACCGTTGAAGCGACTGGCAGCTAGCGTCAAGTTCTCGCTGACGCGATCGTAAAAGATGCCAAAACCACCCCGGATCACGGTCTTCGAAGCCTTCTGCAGGCTCGCTCCGGGCGCCCAGGCAAATCCAAAGCGCGGCGCAAAATTCAAACTACTCTTGATGTGGGTTTGGTTTTCATATCGCAGACCGAAACTCAGCGTCAGGTTTGGACGAAACTTCCAATCGTCCTGAACGAATCCTCCGAAGTCTAACTGGCTCACCGTCGCCTGGGGATTTCCGGCCGCAATCGCGAACTGCGTCGCGCCGCCGCCCTGCGCTCGGATTTGCGCCGGCGTGAGGCTATTTTGCAAACCTTGCAGAGTAATCTGATAAGCCTGAATGCTGGTCAAGCCGGTTCCGGTCCGGCCGCTCGCGAACGTCCACGTGCCGCCAAAGTTATTCGGCGAGACGCTCGTGATGTGAACGTCGCGCAGCCGCGCGCCGAATTTCAGTGAATGCATGCCCATTACCCGCGAAGTTATGTTGGTCAACTCCCAGCGATTCTGATTATTCGAAGCCAGACCGATCTGCGAACCGCCGCCGGTGAATGCATCGGACACCTGAATCGTCGGAATCGCATTGTTCGCGTCATCGCCAGATGTTTGATGGACGAACTGGAAACGGGTCTCGTTGACAGTCGTCTTATTGAGGATGGCGGTTTCAGTTAGGCGCACGTTCTGTTCGGTGCTCGCAGTGTTGTACTTCCGAGACGCCAACGAGAAGCCGCCCACGCCGGCTACGTTTGTGTTATGCGTGTATTCGTAACGCGCCACCAGCGTGTTGCTGGAATTGATTTGATAATCAATGCGCGGGCTGAATTCGGTCCGCCGCTCCGGCGTCAGAAGAGTGTCGCTGAACGGAACGATATTCAGACCTGAATCAAGAGTGCTGCCGTTGATAATCGCAAAGTTATTGAGGTCGCGCTTTTCGAAATCTACAAAGAACGACACCTTCTTCTTGGAAATGGGCCCGCTGAAATTTCCGCCGTATTGCCGCGAATTGTAAGGCACTCGCGTCGGCGCGAACGGATTGCGCGCATTCAGGACCATGTTGTTAAAGCCAAAAGAAGCTTGCCCGCGAAAGCGATCCGTGCCCGGCTTGGTGAGAATCTCAATGCGTGCAAAGCCCGGGCGATCATATTCGGCGGAAAACGGGTTCGCGTTAATCCGAATCTCGCGAATCGAAGACAGCGGCGGCATCGCTCCGCCCGAAAAACCATCGATGAAGATCTGTCCGCCATTGGGCCCGGCTGCCGGACCGGCCAGCGCCTGCAAAGCCGCGACGAGATCGTCTGGATCGTCAGGCAATGATTCGAGGTCGGCTCCTTTGAGCACGATGGCTCCGACATTGTTTTCAGGCTCGGTGTTCACCCCTGCACTATCGGCGGCCACCGTCACCTTCTGCTGTTCGATCGTAACTTTCAGAGTAACTTTCAGCTCTTGACTCCGACCGGCAATCACTTCGACATCCGCGTTCTCGTAGTTAGCGAAGCCAGGCGACGTTACTTTGATCGTGTATTTGCCGGGAGCGAGTCCGTTGAGCACAAAACTGCCGTCGCCGTTGGTGTTGACCGTCTTCGCAACGCCATTGACGTCAACAGCGACTACAGTTCCCCCCACAATGACGCCACCGAATTCGTCGGAAACCTGCCCCTTCAATGAGCTCGCGCCCTGCTGGCCGAGCGCGACGCCGGCACAAAGCACGAGAATCAATAACAAACGTCCCATTCCAGATGGTTCCTTGTCTCTAGTTAAGAAAGTTGGCGGTACCCTGCCTTGTTAAGTAAGACGAAGACAGGCGGATTTCGGTTACATAAGACGAGCATCGAGAGTGCATTGGCGGAAAGAAAACATCACGCGCGAAGCCACGGATTTACACGGATGAACGCAGATACAGCATAGGCAATTGGCATGTCATCAGTGCTAATCCGTGTCTATCTGTGGCAAGTTATCTTCCTCGCCCACGAATCTCAGTGTCCCAATAACGCAGCCATTCGTTGCCTTGTTTGCGTAACAACTCCCAATCAATCGGCATGCGCACAAACGGAGCATTCATCCAATCGGGAAGCTGCCGGCGATCGATGTCTCTGCGCACGGGCAGGCGATAGTAGTTACGTCCTGATTGGATCAGGCTCTCAGGGGTGGTGACGAATTCATAGAAGCGCTTGGCTTCCTCCGCATTCGGCGCGCCCCGCACAACAGCGATGGCGTCGATGACCACGGGAGTGCCGCTGGTGGGAATGTTGTAAGCAACTGGAAGTTTCTTTTGTTCCTGATACAGGCGCACGTCCGGCAGGTCCCACAGACTGATGACGCCTTCCTGGCGCGCCAGCTTCTGGATTAGCAAAGTCCCATCAGCCGTGTATTCGTGCACGTTGGCATCCAGCTTTCGCAGCCAGTCATAACCTTTTTCAGGCGAGTTCGTGTCTTTGTAATAGCGCCAGATCATTCCGCCAAAGATCGCGCGCATGGAATCCGACGGACTCGGACTGCGAATCAGGATCTTGTCCCGCCATTTTGGATCGAGAACGTCGTCCCAGTCCTTCGGGGCGTCTTCGGCGCGCACAGCCTCGCTGTTGTAAACGATTACTTCCGGCGTTTCATAGGTGCCGTACCAGCGATCCTGAGCGTCGCGGGCAAAGTCGGGAACTTTGTCGGCCCATGAAGGACGATAAGGCGCGAGCAAATTCTCGTCAGCCGCGGTCTGAAACGTTGTATGCGCCGCACCCCACCACAGATCGGCTTGCGGGCGATTACGCTCGGCGCGCAGGCGCTCGAGAATTTCGCGCGATCCCATGTCCAGAAATTGAACGTCAACTTCCGGATGTATCTGTTTGTAGCGCGCCACAAAGTCGCGCAGCATGTCCTGGCCGTGTGGCGTGTAGATGAGGAGCTTGTGTTGGTTATTCGAAGTCGAGGAGCGGCAACCGGAGGAGAGAAAAAGAGTAACGACAACGAGAATTAGTCCAGCGAGTTTCACAAGATTGCCTGAACCCGTATCGTGGATCACCATTTCAGATTCCATCCGCAGATTACACAGATTCCGCAGATTCCAAAATATCAAACCCATGCCTGTTGTGAAGCGTCTTCGTCCTATCGTCTTGTAATCTATGGAATCTGCGTAATCTGCGGATTAATCCTCTTCCGCCACCCGAATCCGGCCTTCGTCCTTCGCCTGCTGGATAATCTTCTGCGCAATCTGGCTGGGGACCGGATCGTAGTGCGAGAACTGCATGTGGAAACTACCGCGAGCGGCGGTGATCGAGTTCAGGGTCGATTGATAGTTGAGCATCTCGGCCATGGGCACCTGGGCTTTGACCACCTGCTGTTTCCCGCGCGTGTCCATGCCCTGCACCCGGCCACGACGTGAATTGAGGTCGCCCATGATGTCGCCGCTGTATTCCTGCGGAGCGTCGACCTCCACGTCCATGATCGGTTCCAGCAGTGCCGGCTTTACCTTTTCCATCGCGTTACGAAAGGCTTTGCGGCCCGCAGCGCGGAAACTGTGCTCGTCTGAGTCAACGTTGTGATAGGAACCGTCGATTAACTGCACTTTGAAATCGACCAGCGGATAACCGGCGATGGCGCCGTGCGCCGCAGCTTCAATGATTCCTTTTTCAATCGCCGGGCGAAACTGTTGCGGCACCGAGCCACCGAAGATTTTGTCTTCGTAAACAAAGCCGCCGCCACGCGGCATCGGTTCAAAAACACACTTGCAATCGCCAAACTGTCCGCGACCACCCGTCTGTTTCTTATGGCGGCCCTGTACTTCAGCGCGCTGCGTGATCGTTTCTTTGTAAGGGACCTTCGGTGGATGCAGCATCACTTCGACGTTGTAGCGCTTCTTCAGTTTGTCGACGATTGTCTCCACGTGCACCTGGCCTGAGCCCGCGAGCAAGAATTCTTTTGTCTGCGCATCGCGGGTAAATGTCAGCGCCGGATCTTCTTCCAGGATCTTGTGAATCGCGACGCTGATCTTCTCTTCGTCCTGACGTGATTTCGGCTCGATGGCGAAAGCGATGGCAGCTTCGGGATACTGGACCGGATCGTAAATGATCTGATGAGCTTTGTCGCACAGCGTGTCGCCCGTCTGGGTCTCTTTCAATTTAACGCAGGCGATGATGTCGCCGGCATTCGCCTCGGGAACTTTATCGAGCTGTTTCCCCTGCATGGTATGCAATGCACCCAGACGCTCAGAGGTACTGCGCGACGAGTTGTAAACGGTCGCGTCGGTGCCGACCTTGCCGCTGATTACTCGCATCACATTGATGCGGCCGGCAAATGGATCGGCGATGGTGCGGAAGCAGTAAGCTGAGAACGGCTCGCTGCTCGAATACTTTCGCGTAGCGGAATCGCCGTTCTCGTCCTTGCCGCGCTCGGACTCGTGATGCGCCGGATCCGGAGCGAATTCGACGATGTGGTCGAGCAGAGTGGCCAGACCGACCAGGGTGGTGGTGGATACCGAGTAAACCGGGCAGAGTTTGCTGGCGGCGATAGCCTTGCCAATATTGGGCAGAACATCTGCGTCATCGAGGGTTCCCTGCTCGAAATACTTCTCCATCAACGCGTCGTCTGATTCGGCTACCAACTCGACCAGACGCTCTCTGGTTTTGTCGACTACATCACGGCCTTCGGTTGGGATATCGATCTCTTTGGCCTTGCCGTTTTCGTCAAACGTGTAAGCCTTCATGTGCACGACATCGACGATGCCGTTGAAGTCGTGCTCTTTCCCGATTGGCAAAGTGAAAGGAATGATCGCGCGGTTAAAAACTCTATGCGCGCTGTCCAGCGCAATGCCGAGGTCGGCGTGCTCTTTGTCTAATTTGGTAACCACCATTATGCGCGGCAGGATGAACTCGTTCGCAAAGCCCCAGACCTTCTCAGTTTGCACTTCGACGCCTTTGGCGCCGTCGACAACGACCAGGCCGCAGTCGGCCACTCGCACCGCCGGCCGCGCGTGCGAAATGAACGCGGCATATCCGGGCGTGTCGATGAAGTTGATCTTGGTATCGCGGTGTTCGGCGTGGGCCAGGGCGAGATTGAGCGTGATTTTGCGGGCAATCGAATCTTCTTCATGATCGGTCGTGGTCGTGCCCTCATCGACCTTGCCCCAGCGGGGCGTGGCGCCTGCGACGTAGAGAAGGGAACTAAGGAGTTGCGTCTTCCCGGCATCGCCGTGTCCAATGACCGCAAGATTGCGAATTGCTTCGGTGGCGTAGACTTTCATAAAAGCGGATGAGTCCTTTCAGAGATCGATTTCCGGCGACAGACACCCGTCGGTTTCATTTGCCAATGAAAAACCGGGATGTGACTGCGGGTTGATGTCGGTAATTTAGCCGAGCGGGTGCGGGAAACGCAAGCGAGGGTTCGGATTCAACTAGCGATTCGATTTCAGCGCCGTTAGGCGCGAAATATTTATAGCCCTGTTCGCCTTAAACTAACTCCGCCATCAGGAGCGGGCCCTTCAGCTCCTGATGGCGCAGAAAACATTTCCTGACTCTTGTGCCACAAACATTTCGCCGCTACGCGGCTTCTCGAATCACGTGGCGTGGCCACCGTGTTTACTCCGCCAACAGCGTCTTAATCACGCCCTCAGTCTCTTCATAACGCCCTTCGCCGACGTGCAGCCAGCGAATGCGGCCTTGCTTATCGAGTACGAACATTGTGGGCCACGCTGCGACGCCGTAAGCCTTCCAGGTTGTGTAATCATTGTCCGTGACGATCGCGTACTTGATCCCCAACGAAGGCACTTCGCGGCGAACGATGTCGATTACGTACTCGCTCTGAGTCTCAGGCGTGTGCACGCCGACGATGGTCAAGCCGCGATCGTGATACTTCGCGTCCCAATCCTTTACTGACGGCAGCGTGTTGCGACAGTTGTCGCAGCCAATGGCCCAGAACTCGACGAGCACTACATGGCCGCGCAGCTTATCCAGCGTCAACGGATCAGAATTGATCCAGTTGCCTTTAGCGAACTCAGGCGCGGCCGCAGCCCTGGACGCTGCAATCAGGGTGTCGGTTTCAAGATTCGAGAGGCCGCCGTTGGGCTCGGTCGCGGTGGATAGTCCACGCGCGATCGCCGGCTGAACCACACGTTTGTACTTAGCAATTGCCATAATCGTGAGACTCACGACCACGACCGTGATGATGGTGATGATTGAGACTCTCTTGATCACTGCTTCCTCAGTTCAAAACCATTCTGTTGCTCGCTGCTGCGGGCTATTGTATCGTGCTGTTTGGCTGAAACGATAATTGATTCTTGTTTAGAGGCGGGCTACTGCCGCCCAACGAACGACAACGATCCTGGCGGGCGGTAGCCCGCCTCTAAACGGATGCGTCAAAGCAGCACGATCGAAGTCTACACCGATGGCCATTGCAATCTCTGTCGCTGGATGCGCGCGCGGGTCGAGCGGTTGGATCGCCAACGGCGCATCGAGTGGCTGGACTACAACGATCCTCAGATCTTGCAACGTGCGGCGCCCCGCACCCGAGAGGAAATGGCAAACGGGATGCACACGCGTACGCCCGCGGGTTCTTGGAGTAAAGGCTACTTTGCCTGGATTGAAGTCATTCGCGTCTTGCCGCGATGGAAGTGGTTGGCGCCCATAATGGCGCTGTGGCCGTTTACGAAACCAGGACCGATTTTTTATCACTGGCTTGCCTCGCCTCGCTACACGCTCTTTGGCGTACCCCCGCCATGCGATGCCAGCGGCGCATATCAACTGCATCGGTAGTAGCAGAGCGATGAGGTCAGTACCGGGAGCGATAGCGACCGGGCCCCAAGGCTCCAGACTCCCGCGATCGCGAGGAAGAGACCCGGTCGCGCTACCGCTCCCGGTACGGACCTCACCCTGACTCAAGACCAGTCGCGCTGACCGTGTGTGTGTCCTCCCGCCAACCTTAACGCTCTCGCAAGCATCCTAAAGCTGACCCCGACATCACCAACAGAGTAATTATGAATTGGCGAAAGTGTCGCCAGTTTTGAGGTGAAAGTATGTCTAGAAAAGTTTCCGCGTTCCTGGTTGCGTCAATAATGGTAATGATGAGTGTGGGCGCTTCCTCGCTTATGAGTACCAGGGCGAACGCCAAGACAAATGAGACTGAAGCGTTGCGCGTGCGCGACCCCTTTAACATTGCCATCCTGATCCAGGATGACCTGATTTCCCGCGTCGGCAACGAACTGGGTGTAACGCGCGATTTTATTCGTTCGCTGCCGGCGGGTTCACGAGTGATGGTCGGTTACATCACCGCCGGATCGCTCCAGGTGCGACAGCCGTTTACGACCGATCTGGATCGCGCAGCCAAATCGCTGCGGATTCCGATCGCCAGTACTTCGGCGTCGGCTTACAACCCTTACGTCGAAGTGATCGAAGCGCTCAAGAAATTCGATTCAAGTTGGCAGGGTCACAATGCGGTGCTACTGATCTCCGACGGGCTTGATACGTCGCATGGTTTTGATGCTTCGTCCGCAGGTTACACGTTGGACATTGACCGCGCGATCAGCGAAGCGAACCGGCGTAACACGGCGATCTTTTCTTTCTTTGCGCCGTCGGTCGGTTTGACCAGCCGCAGTTACCTCGCCGCCAGTTACGGCCAAAGTTCTTTGGCCCGCGTGTCGCATGACACCGGCGGTCGCGCCTTCTTCCAGGGCATGACCGGCTTCGTTACTTTTGATTCGTATTTTAGTCGTCTGCGCCAGGAACTTAACCGGCAGTACGCTACTGCTTCGTAATCCAGGAGCAGGTCTCTCCCCACCAAAGACGCCGCGGGAGGAGACTCCGGCGGCGTTTTTTGTAACGGTGCCGGGAGCACGGACGTCTCGTTCGCACAGCCCCGCAAGGCGCTCAAGATCTTCTGGATTGACTAATATTCGCGCTACGCGCTCAATGCGGACGAGGACGTCCGCGCTCCCAGCGAAATCGGGCCTCCCGCTTGGCGCTTACTTTTCGACGAAAAACTCTGGCGCTAGGCGCGGACCCGGTGGTAAAGT
This sequence comes from Blastocatellia bacterium, assembly GCA_003168335.1. Taxonomy (GTDB): domain Bacteria; phylum Acidobacteriota; class Blastocatellia; order Pyrinomonadales; family Pyrinomonadaceae; genus UBA11740. Next base: position 386,796 of record PMSM01000002.1, read on the forward strand.
GAGGCGTCACAAAATCAGGCCAATCGCCCTGCTTGTCCCTGGCCTCTGTCATGACTGCCAATCGAGCCGCAAAGCTTCATCTCTGGATCCCGGCGGACTTCATGTCCGGGGCTAAAATCTTCCCGACCAATGACCGAAAATAAAGGCCGCGAGTATTGCCTGATCGTTGAAGGCGCATATCTAACCGAAGGCGATGCCGAGCACGCGCTGCGCGATCCATTCATCGAAGATTGGGTCGAGCAGACGGGCCACTTCAAGATTCACAACATGAACGAGATTCAGGTGACGGCGGGCGTGACGTTGGGCTCACTGGGAGTGGTCATGCTGGATGAGCGCGTCTTTGAAATCGCGAGTGTCGATGCTGAGCATCCCCTTACCGAACATAAAGCCAAAGGCGTGGCCGAAGCCGTGCGCCGGCAGGACATGTTTGACGAGGTGAACGTCCAGCCACGCGACGAAGAGGTACGTCGGCATCCGAGTGATGACGAGTTTGCGGTCGAGCCGCGGGAAGAAGACGACCCGGGTGCTTCGGAGCAATGAAGAAGTCAACGAAGATCTGGTTGGGCATCGCCACGATTTGGCCCGTCGTCTACATCTTTCTCTTTGTCGCGGTGATCTTCTCGGTTTTCATTATTGCCGCGCTCAATCCCGGCCCGCATGTTCCGGTTGATAACTCTCCTGCTTCTATCCTTTTTCCGATCGGGTTCATGGGATTCTTCGTTCTTCATATGCTCACGATTATGGGCACCCTGGCGCTGACGGTGTTCTACATCATTCGGGTCTTTAAGACTGAGCAACTTGATCAGAACATGAAGATCATGTGGATGCTGCTGCTTTTTTTCATGGGGATGCTGGCTCAACCTGTCTTTTGGTATCTGTATATCTGGCGGGACGCGCCCGACCTGTCGCCCAATCTGTCGAAAGAACAGCAAATGGTTGGTTCGGGGTTTCAGCATCCGTTGACGGCGACCAATAGTTCGCGTGAAGCTGAATACTCTCCGCCGCGTCAGCCTCCTGATTGGCGATGAAGTTTCGGGCAATTGAAATGAGCGCAACAGACAAGACCTTTCTCGATGGCCGCGTCCAGGTCGTGGTGGGCGACATCACTAAACAAGACGTCGAGGCAATTGTGAACGCGGCTAACTCGTCGTTGCTCGGTGGTGGCGGCGTTGACGGCGCTATTCATCGCGCCGGCGGGCCGGAGATCCTCGAAGAGTGTCGCGAGATTCGTCGCACACGCTTTCCGGAAGGCTTGCCGACGGGCGAAGCTGTGATCACGACCGGCGGAAAACTGTCCGCGCTTTACGTGATTCACACGGTGGGGCCGATCTTTGGTGAGCAGCACGGAAAGGAAGCCGAGCTGCTCGCAAATTGTTATCACAATTCGCTGACGCTGGCGGTCGAAAAGAATTTAACTTCAGTTGCTTTTCCGGCCATCTCGACCGGCGTCTATGGTTATCCGCTGGACCAGGCAGCCGAGGTTTCATCGCGAACAATCGAAAACTTTCTGGCGACCGATCGGCAATTGAAGGAAGTGCGGCTGGTCTTTTTTCAAGCTCGCGACGCAGAAGTGTTTCTGCGGAATCAGAAGTTCAGCGAGTAGGAAGGCAACGTATCAGAAGCCCGACCGTCAGGGATGGCGATCCGGGAGACAGGCCCTCCCTGACGGTCGGGCTTCTGACACTCCGAAGTTGACCGATTGCCCAAGTTTTGCTAAACCACTCATTCTTTTTGGCGGCGCTCGCCGCCTTCTTCATGTTCTGAGCTGATAATGCGCATCTGATTTTGGAATCCAACGAATGTCTACTGAGATAGAAACTGATATCGAACCAATGACCTCACCGCGACCGCGTATGCTGCCGCCGCCGCTGCAACCTCTGCAGGCTCTATCGTGGAATTACTGGTGGAGTTGGGCTCCGGACGGCAATGAAGTGTTTCGCGATCTCGATCCGGCACTCTGGCAGCAGTGCGAGCAAAATCCACGCACGCTGTTGGCGCAGATTTCCGATCTAAGACTGGCGCAGGTGGCCGCCGATCCGGCTTTCGCCGATCGAGTCCAACGTCTGTCGGCAAAGTTCAGCGCTTACCTGAGCGACACGGGCCCGTGGCCCAAGCTGCAACTTGCCCCTCGAATCACCCCGGAGAATCCAGTCGCATATTTCTGCGCTGAGTTCGGCATACACAACTCTCTACCGCTTTATTCAGGTGGGCTCGGAATCCTGGCCGGCGATCATTTGAAGTCGGCGAGTGATTTGAACTTGCCTCTGGTCGCGGTCGGTTTGTTCTATCGCTTTGGTTATTTCCGGCAACGCCTGCGCCGCGACGGGTGGCAGGAAGAGATCTATCGAGAAAATCACTCAGACGAGCTGGCGTTGCACCTCGTTAACGACGCTGAAGAGAGCCCGCGGCTGATCGAAGTCGTCATGCGCGGCAGAGTTGTCCGCGCCCAGGTGTGGCGGGCGGACGTTGGCCGCGTGCGGCTTTACCTGTTGGATACAAACGTAGCTGAGAACGATCCGACCGACCGCCTGGTGACGGGACATCTTTACGGCGGCGATCGCGAAACGCGCCTGGTGCAGGAGATGATGCTGGGGATTGGCGGCTCGCGTTTGCTGCAAGAACTGGGAATTGATCCGGGAGTCTTTCATCTCAACGAAGGGCATTCGGCCTTTCTTACGCTCGACCTAGCGCGAGAGTTGATCGAACGCGAGGGCCTGAGTTTTGCTGCAGCCGCAGACCGCGTGCGCGAGCGTTGTGTGTTCACCACGCACACTCCGGTAGCGGCCGGGCATGATGAATTCGAGGCGGCGCTGGTGCAGAAGTGTTTTGGTGATTGGCCGGAAACTGCTTTGGGACTAGCGCGCGAAGAGTTTCTAAAATTGGGCCGCGGGAATGGCGATGCGAACGGGTCGTTTGGATTGACGCCGCTGGCCCTGCGCATGTGCCGTTCGACCAATGGCGTTAGTCGAAAGCACGGCGAAGTCTCGCGCGAGCTCTGGCGGAAGATGTGGCCCGATCTCAGCGCCGGCGATGTGCCCATCACATCGATTACGAATGGCGTGCATCCGTCGACCTGGGTGGCCCCGTTGCTGCGCCGCCTTTATGAACAACGCGTCGGCGCAGATTGGATCGAGAGGGCCCGGGACGCAAACGTCTGGGCCTACGGCGTGGAAAGGATTTCGGACGAGGAGCTGTGGCAGGCGCATTCGCTGTTGAAGCAGCGACTGGTCGCCTATGTTCGCGACCATTCGTTTGACGCCCGCCTGGCTCGCGGGGAAAACGAAGACTACATCGAAGCAGCGCGGACGATGTTCGATCCACAGATTCTGACAATCGGTTTCGCCCGGCGCGTGGCCGGTTACAAGCGTTGGGATTTGCTGCTGAGTGATCCTGAACAGCTGACGAAACTCATCAACGATCCTGACCGTCCGATCCAATTTGTCTTCGCGGGTAAGGCCCACCCGCAGGATCAGGAAGCGAAGCCAGTACTGCAAAAACTTATCGAATGGCAGCGCGACAGTTCGGTGCGTCATCGAGTGGCATTCATTGAAGACTATGATCAGGAAACTGCGCGACAGTTAGTGCAGGCGGTCGACGTGTGGATGAACGTACCGCGCCGGCCCATGGAAGCATCGGGCACCAGCGGGCAAAAAGTTGCGATTAATGGCGGCTTGAATTTTTCCGTGCTCGATGGCTGGTGGCTCGAAGCCTACGACGGCGATAACGGGTTTGCGATTGGAGACCTGAGCGAGTTAACCGATGAAGAAGCTGATCGTCGCGAGGCTGAATCGATGTACACGATCCTCACTGAGGAAGTTGCGGCCCGCTACTACGACCACGATGATGGAGCTATACCGCGTCGCTGGGTCGCGATGATGAAACGATCGATGCAGACTCTCGTGCCGCTTTTTAGCAGCGATCGAATGGTGGCCGAGTATGCCGAACGAATCTATTGACCGTATTTCTAGTGAACAGCCGCAGCGGTTCCCCTGGCGGGTTCTGTGGTTCCTCCTGATTGCATCTCTTCTCAGCGCCGCGGCGGCGATCCCGTTTGTTTTCGATGTCTTTCGTCCTCTGATTGAGAACTCACCGCCAATCTCGATCCCGCTTCCACTTCTCGTGGCAATTGGCGTCGCTCAAAATCTTCTGCTGCTTAGTGTGATTATTGGCGTTGGTCTCTTGCTGGCGCGAAAGCTGGGCCTCGGTGCGCCTTTGCTTGAGAGCTGGCTTTATCGCGAAGACTCGCCGGCGAGCGTGCGAGATTCGTTAAAGTCAGGCGTCCTGGTCGGAGTGGGCGTCGGCATCATCTTAGTGCTGGTGATGCTTGTCTTCGCGACGCTCATGCCCGAGCTGCCTTTCGTAAAGGCTGCGCAGGCTCCCATCTGGAAGCGGCTGCTCGTCTGTTTTTACGGAGGCGTGGACGAAGAAGTTTTGACGCGGCTGTTTCTGCTGACTTTATTTGCGTGGTTGGGTGTCAGGCTTTTTCAGAAGCAGAAGGCGCGGTTATCAACGACGACTTTCTGGATCGCGAATCTAATGACCGCGGTTCTTTTTGGGCTAGGTCATCTGCCGGCAGCGTCGCGAATCATGCATATTACGCCTGAAGTCGTCATCCTCGCTTTGGCGTTGAATGGCATCGCCGCAGTTTCGTTTGGCTACCTTTATTGGAAGCGAGGTCTGGAAGCTGCGATGATCGCCCACTTCTGCGCTGACTTTATGCTGTATGTGGTTGGCGTTACGTTGCTGTGAAGCAATCTTCCGCTTGGACCAGGAACGATCCACGAAGTCACACTAAGCCGCACGAACCCCCAATTCTGCTTCGTGTTTTTCGTGGATCGTTTTTGGCTTCTGAGCCGCAATCTCCCAAGTCAAGGCACGACCTCCTATTGGCTCCTATCGGTCGATTGAGTAAACTAACTCCCGCATGAAGTACTGCACGACTTGCAACGAAAAATTTGATGACAGCCTGAGCTTCTGCCCCACCGACGGCGAGGTCCTGGAAGAAGATTCGTCGGCGCTGATCGGCAATGTGCTGGACGGTCAGTACCAGATCGAGGCCTTGCTGGGAAAAGGTGGCATGGGCGCGGTTTATCGCGCGCGGCACATTCTGCTCGGCGATCGGGTGGCGATCAAGTTGCTGCCGCCGGAAATGCGCAGCAACACTGAATGGCTGCGCCGCTTTCAACGTGAAGGACAGGCTGCCCGCCGCTTTCGTCATCCCAACGCGGTCACGGTTTACGATCTCCGCACCTCAGCTGATGGCACGATCTATCTGGTCATGGAATATGTCGAGGGCAACACTCTCGACGCGGAACTGAGGAAACGGGGAAAGTTCACGCCGGCGGAAAGCGTGGCGGTGCTCGATCCGATCATGGGCGTACTCAACGCCGCGCATGCCATGGGCGTCGTGCATCGCGATCTCAAACCCGAGAACATAATGATCGGCAGAGCGAGCACCGGCGGCGAGCCGGTCGTGAAGTTGCTCGATTTGGGAATCGCCAAGTTGCGCGAAGTTGCCGGCGCTGAGAAGACAGGAAGTACGAACCTGACGATCGCCGGGCAGATGCTCGGCACTCCGTATTACATGTCGCCCGAACAGTGGGGCGAGTTGCCGGATGATAATAATTCTGAGATTGACGGACGGGCAGACATCTACAGCCTCGGCGTGGTGTTCTACGAACTGATTACCGGTCAGCGGCCGTTCAGTGGCGTAACGCTTTCAGAGCTGCGCCGCCAACACGTCAGTATCACACCGCCGTTGCTGCGCGAAGTTGACGCCGGCGTCCCGGAAGGTTTTAGTCGCGCCATCGCGCGCGCGATCGCCAAGGATCGCAGCCAAAGACAGGCGACTGCCGGCGAACTGGAAAACGAGTTGCGGAGTGCTTTGGCCGCGGAAGGGATTGCACCGTCAACTTCATTCACTTCGGCGATCCTGGATGGATCAGTTGCGTCCGGCTCTCGTCCGGACACGGCGCGCGGTCCGCTGACCGCGGCTGAACGGACGGCCGCGACTATGGTTGGCGAATCGGCGCCCACCGGAATTGGGGACTTTGCCGCTCCGCACAACGCGGTTCCGTCCGCTGATATTGCGAGCCAGGCGGCGACCATGCCCACCGTGATGGCCAGTCCAAAGAAAATCGTCGAGCCGGCGTTCTCAGGTGGACCCCAGCCAACGATGGCGGTGTCCAGTCAACTTGGCGTCGTCGTGTCGCAGTCTTCCGCTCAGCCCCAGCGTCGCTCATCGCTTCCTTTCGTCGCGGTGGGCATCGTGGTCCTGCTACTGATAGTCGGCGCGGGCGGTTACGCGTTAATTCATTTCATGGGGACCAGCCCGAATAGCAGTGCTGCGCGAACTGATCCGTCAAACGGCAATAATGGAACGAGTGGAACCGACCTGGCCGCAGGCGGGCACGAAATTGGTCGTTACTGGCTCGAGGTGAACTCCTCGAATAAGTCCGATGCGATTCGCGCGGGCGAGTCGTTGTCGATGGATTCAGGTCAGCAGTTCAAGTTTCATTTCTCGCCGAGTGAAAACGGCTATTTCTACATCATCGGGCCGGGCAACAAGAATGTGCCGACAACTTTTCTGACGGCCAAACCGGCCGCGGACTTCGGGGTGAGGACCAACGAAGTTAAGAGCGGTCAGGATTTCGCTTTTCCCGCCGAGACCAGCAAGAGCACAAACTGGCTCAATCTCGATAAGACTGCCGGAACCGACGAGTTCACGATGATCTTCTCAACCAAACCATTGGACGCCCCCGATTTTCTGAGTAGCCCGGCATTGCACGAACTCACTCAGGATGAGCAGAAGCAACTGGATGCTGTTCGCGAGCAGTTCAAAGCGAACTCGGTAGGCGCCGAGGTCATCAAAACCGGCGCGTCGCCGTTCGTTTCGGTCAAAGTGCCGCAAAATGCAGAAGGGACGCCCGTCATATTCAAGGTACGACTTGAACACAAGTGACATGGGAGCTATTCGGAGGAACCCCAAAATGAAATCGAAAAGTCTTATCATGTTGTTAGCGATCGTTGCTTTCACCTGCGGCCTTTTGATAGTCAACGCGCAAGAGCCTGACGATGAAGTCCGGGGCGCGTTTCTCAGCTCGCGACCAAAGACGACGAACTCGAACGCAACGCGCAGACGAAGGCCGCCGCGCAACTCGAACAGCAATGCGTCGTCAAACACATCCACTAACACGAATACAGGTAAGCCGGCCAACGCGAACCTTACCTCTAACCGAAATAGCTCTGCGATGAATGGGCGGGCGCAGGCCATCGGTCTCGGTTACACGCTCTTCATGCGCGACCCGAATGGCCGCAGCGTACGCGTCGAGCCGGGGCACGAATTCCACAACGGCGATCGCGTGCGGATCTCGCTCGAGCCAAATGTTGACGGCTATCTCTACGTCTTTCATACCGAGGGCGATGGTCCGCCGGAGATGATTTATCCCGACAGGCGGCTTGACGCCGGAGAAAACTGGATAGAAGCGCACGTGCCGCTCGAAGTTCCTTCCAGCGAAGAGAGTGACCAGCGTTTCCACTGGTTCGTATTCGATGCCAACCCGGCCAACGAACACCTCTACATTGTCGTCACGCGCGAACCTTTGAATTCAGTTCCGGCTGGCGCCGAACTGGTTAGTCTCTGTCTGGCGAACAAGGACAAGTGTCCCTGGCATCCATCCGCCGAAGTTTGGGCGCAAATCCAGGACGCAACCAAAGCGGAGGTAAAGGTCGTCACCAGCAAGACGTTCGGCCAGTCCCAAACTGACACTGAGAAGGTGGCTACGACGCGAGGCCTGGGCCTGGACAAGAGCGCACCGGAACCAGCCGTGATTCGGATGAACGCCGCCACGAATACACCAGTGCTGGTAACGGTTTTGGATCTGATTCATAAGTAAAGCGGCAAAGCCGCTGTTTCCGCTAGTCCTGCTTAGGCCCACCAGGCCGGAGAGTGAAGTAATGAAATTGAGAAGTTCGATTACGGTGTTGGTGATAGGTTGTTCTTTGACGTTCATATCCTCGCGGCTTTTTTCAAACGCGGCAGGTGCGCCTCCTCGAACTCTCATTCAGCCGCAATCCGACCCCGGCACCTCTCTCGATCGTGGTCGCGCAATGCTCAGACAAGGCCATGCAGATCAGGCGCTCGGCTATCTTGAAACGGCGCTCAATGCTTACACCCAGTCAAACAACTCTCGCGGCATTGCCGCCACCGAGGACGCCCTCGGTGATCTCTACATGATCCAGGGCCAGTACAAGGTGGCCCTCGATCACTATCAGAAAGCTTATCAGTCGTTCGTGACCGCGCGCGGCAAGGATGAATCCGGTCAGGCCGCGGCCAACACCGTCGCCAGCCGGGCCGGATCCACGGCGAGCGCCGCGACGGAAACCGCAGGCAGCGCCGTCGACAACGGTTTTAACGCGAACCTGATGCTCGCCAAGATTGGCGATACGAATTACCGTCTGGGCCAAATCTCAGAAGCGAGTACGGCTTACCTGACGATGAACGTCAAGAAGCCCGAGAGCGCGGCCACGAAAGCCACGCGCCGGTTGGGCGGGCTGGGCGGCATCGTCGGCAGCATCTCGACGGGGAATGTCAGCATCGCGACCCCGACCAGCTCGGCAATTGGTTTACTCGAAACGAAGAAAGAGTTCGATGAATATCGCGTGGCGATCGTTTATATGACCTACGAGCTGGGCACTGGACGGCTGGCCTTCGCGAATAACGATCTCGAAACCGCCCGCAAACATTTTCAAAACGCGCTTGATGCCGGCGGCGGAGCGTTGCCGGTGGTGGCGAATCTGGGCCAGACGCGTCGCTTCCGCACGGCCGCGCGCACCAGCCTCGGCGACGTCGCACTGCGCGAGGGTCGTTACAAGGATGCGGCGAAAATGTTTACCGACGCCGCGACCGGAGCGCAAAAGGACAATCGCCTCGATCTGATGTGGCCGGCGAAACGTGGTTTGGGCCGCAGCCTCTGGTTACAGGCCGGACAGGATCCGAAAGGCGGGAAGCTGCGTGAAGATGCCCTGGACGCGTATCGCGAAGCGCTGAAGACGGTCGAAACGATTCGCGCCGGCAGTTTGCGCGCGGACGAATCGCGCTCGACGTTTTTGGCTACGACCAAAGACGTCTATGACGAAGCGGCCAGCGCCTTCGCCGAGATGGCTTTGCTGAATTCGCCTTCCGGCGGAGCGCTGAGCGGCAAAGCGCTCGATTACGCGGCCGAGTCTTTCAGAATCACCGAAGCCGGACGCGCGCGATCGCTTTTGGACATGTTGGGCGAGGTGAACGCGCAAATCACCGAAGGCGTGCCGGCGGATCTGCTCAAGCGCAAACAGGACAATCTCGATCGCCAGCAGGAAATTGCGGAGCAGCTTACCGGCATCAGCCTCTCCGGCGATCAAAAACAGAAGCCCTCTCAGCTCGAAGGAGATCTGGACAAACTCCAGACGGAATCCGACGACATCGAGAATCAAATTCGCACCGCCAGTCCGCGTTATGCCGCGCTAACGGGGGCGCAGCCACAGTCGCTCGTCGACGTACAGCAAAAGGTGCTTGACGATGGCACGGTGCTGCTGGAATACAGTCTTGGTAATGACAGTTCGTACTTGTTCGCGGTAAGCCGATCCAGCGTTTCGCTTTTCAAACTGGCACCTCGGTCAAATTTGAACAAGCTGGCCACGGATTTTCGCGCGCAGTTGATTCCGCCAAAGTTGCAGCGACGGATTGTCGGCATCGACGTGGCGGCTGATCAACAGCGCGGACTCGGGTTGGTCGAAGGTCCGGCGGAAAATCTGGGCGCCTTCATTAACGCATCGAGTGCGCTTTACCAGGCGGCAGTCGCGCCGGCCGCAAGCATTCTGGGGGACAAGCGTCTGCTGTTCGTCACCGATGGCGCGCTGAATTACGTGCCGTTCGAAGCCCTGATCAAAACGAGCGACGGTGCTGACTATGCCTCGCTTAGCTATCTGATCAAGACGAACGAAATTGTTTACGCCCCGTCGGCTTCAGTCATTGCCGCCATCCGGCAGCAGCGGGGCAGTAGCTCGACCGGCTCAGCTAAGAACCTGCTGCTGGTTGCCGATCCGGTTTTCAATACGGACGACCCTCGGTTGAAAGGCAACAGCGCTGTGCAGACTTCCGGCGAAGCGCGGGGCCTGGGTCTCGGGCTTGAGAGCGCAATCAATGATGTTACCGATTCGCCTGCGCCGGCCGGCGGTTTGCGTCTGGCGCGTTTGGTGGGCACGCGCGTCGAAGCGGAAGAGATTGGCAAGATCGCAAAGGCAGGCGGCGTCCAGACTGATCTCTGGATCGATCTGAATGCCAGCGAAGACAACGTCCGCAGCCGCGATATGACGAACTATCGCGTCATACATATCGCCACACATGGTCTTTTGGACGCGCAGCGGCCGCAGTTCACCGGAGTGGTGCTGTCTCTGGTCGGTAACAAGAACTCGGACGGTTTTCTGCGCACCGACGAAATTTTCAATCTGCGGATGAACCCGTCGCTAGTGATGCTTTCCGCGTGCGAGACGGGACTGGGAAAAGAGAAGCGCGGCGAAGGCGTGATCGGTTTGACGCGCGCCTTCATGTACGCGGGCGCTCCCACGGTTGGCGTCACGCTGTGGTCGGTAGCGGACAAGTCGACTGCCGAACTGATGACCGACTTTTACCGGCGCTTCCTCAGTTCGGACAAACCCGCCGCCGCATCGGGCTCGATGCGGGACGCGCAGCTCGCCATGATCTCAGGCAAGAAATACAGCGCGCCGTTTTACTGGGCGCCGTTTGTTTTGGTGGGTGAGTGGCGGTGAGGCGTGTTCTTGTTCGATGCCAGGGCTTACAGATGGCCTAGAAACTCATCAACGCTCATTCCTGCCTGATCGATAATCGAGCGAAGTGTACCCGGCTTAATGTCAGTCGAATGATAAGGAACTGTCACTCGCATCGGACCTTTCACATAGGTCCGATGGCGATTTGCGCACCGTGAAGCCGGCACGTTCGAGTGCTCGTACGACTTGGCGAGGTTTCAGGAACTGGAGTTTCTTCACGCGACTCTGACGCGAACTGGCGCGATAATCGTCTCATCAATCGGAATCTGCAAACCGTCTTCGATCAAACTCTCCAGATAACATGTGATGGCGTCTGCGGCCATCGCGCGCGCTTCGTCGAAGGTGTCCCCCTGAGTTACCACACAGGGTAACGCCGGGCAGGTGACCAAAAACCCGTCAGGATCATTCGGAGTGATGACGACCGTATAGGTGTATTGACCAATCCTAACAATAGCCTTGGGAGTACGACGAACTTTGCCTGGTTTAGTAGCTCTCTTCATGAGTGTTGAGTATGACAGCTCTCCCAGTCTATCTCGCATAACGCAGCGGCACCGTAACCAACAGCGGTCCGCCGGCCCTTCGCGCCACCCGATAGACAGTCTGTGGTGGCGGGCCGGTCTGAGTGAGTTGCCGGCCCTTGGCCGCGCCCGCTTGCTTCTCTTCATTAGTCCACGTGCGGCCGGCGCCGCCAACTAATTCCAGTCGCTCGGCCACACCGCCCCAGAGTTTTTCCCAACCAGTAACTTGTGTGCTCGTCATCTTCAACGGCTGATCGCCGATTTGTAAATTTAGCGGCTGTGTCAACAGGATGATGGTTAGCACTTCCGCAATCTGGTCGCGGCGATCTCCGGCAGGTTGAGCAGTGAAATAGCTGTACCTGTCTTCCTGCGCTGGAATGTCGATCAGCTTCCCGGGCGCGACGCGATTATCGCCTCCGCGCGTGTGCAGGGTGGGAAAAATCAACATCGGATCGCCGAGTGAACCGTCGGCGTATTGTTCGCGATCGATGATGTAAAGAAAGCCCGGCCGCGGAGCCTCAATGGTCAGGCGCACGCGGTCTCCGATGTTCAGGGGCGTATCGGCTTCAATTCTTTCCGGCGTCCATTCGGATTGCTTGAAGCCATCAAGCACCAGCACGCGCCCACCCGTGTCCGTTGACTGTGACGGGCGCAGACGCCAAACGGTGACGCCGATTTCTTCAGACGATGGCGTAGATTTGCTTCGGCCCGGCGCGCGCAGGGAACCAGTGCGTCGATAGATCGGAGCTTTGATCGTGGCGCCGGCACGCGCGCCGCTAACTCCCGCGGTAATGTCGCCGCTCGGTCGCGCTTTGTTAAAGCGATCGAGGACGATCTGACGCGAGGAAGCGTCTTCATCCTGCGCGATGCTCTGTTGTTGGGCCAGAGAGAGGCTGCAGGTCAAGCAAGACAGAGCGGCCAGCGCCCAGGTGATTGATGGAATCCTATTCATGTGATTTAAGCTCTGTTAGGAGCGAAATATTTATAGAACAAGGTCGGGTTTTTTATCCAAGCTCCTTTAGGAGCGAAACGTACATTGCGCTCCTAAAGGAGCTACCTAACTTGAGCGGACCGATACTATAAACATCGCGCCCCTAACGGGGCTAACAGGAAAACGCTTCCGTGCTCCAGCCTTAATGATGCTCCAGCTCAATGTAGTTTACCAGCACCTCACCTTTACCTTTCACAATGGTTTGCTTCCTGGCGGAATCCTTCGTGACCTCGGGTTGCGGCGATGAATGCTGCTGCAAAAAGTCGCGCACGGCGCGTGCCTGGGGGGCGTCCCTGATCTCGCCAGAATCGACATCGTTAACCCGGTTCGCGACAGCTTCCAATTCCTTGACCGGCGATTTAGAAAAGACTGCCCAGAACTTTTCGGTGCCCTGATGATCGTCAAACCGCATCCAGGCGGTCTGGAGTTTCTGATCGGCAGTGACACGCGGCGATCCGCTATTCGTCTTCGCCTCGGGGAAAAGCAGGTTGTAGGTCACGGCATCGCCGGCGGCCGGGCCTTCGTTCAGCAGGTAAAGATAACCTGCCTGAGGACTGGCGAGGTTCATGCGAAACTTCCAGCCATTCTCAAAAACTTCCCGCCCCGAAGATTCGAATTCATCCTGATAGGGTTTGCCGTCGCGCATTTTCTGCACGGTCAGCGAGTAGACCAGGGACTGCTCGCGCGTGCCGAGTAGCGAGCGCCGCTTCCATATCGTTACCCCGCCGCCCGCGATCGCGATCAGCAGTACCAGGCTAATACCGATTTTCAACCATGGTCGTCGAGCCGGGTAATCGCCGGTTTCAATCGCGGGATAGACCGAGCCGTCGACCGCATTAACCTGGGCCGGTTCATAGCGCGCTGCTATCGTCTTCGAGGACAGATCGGCAGTCTGTCGCGCCGGTGCATTCTCACCGGTCGCCATCTGCGTCGACGGGATCGGCGCCCGGTCGATCCGGTTTTGATCGGCCGTAACGGTATCTTCGGCGAGTGCTCGGGCCAAAGCATCGCCGAGTTCGCGCGCGTTCTGGAAACGATCTTTCGGATCAAAACTGAGAGCGCGCAGGATTATCTGACAGGCCGCTGCCGAAAGGCTGGGTCGCAAGTCAGACGGTTTCACGCGCACGCCCGCGCGTTGCATCTCCAGTAGCTCAAAACCCGTTTCGGGATTAAAAGGTTTGCGCCCGGTAACCAGTTCGTAAGCGATCGCTCCCATCGCGTAGATGTCCATTGCCGCCGAAACCGGACGGCCGCTCAACTGCTCAGGCGCCATGTAAGAAACTGTTCCTGCGGTGGCGCCGGTGACGGTGCTCGGAGCGACCACTGAATCTTTCAGCTTGGCAATTCCGAAATCGATGATCTTTACCTGCTGTTCGCCGCCGCCGTAGCTGTGCAGCATGATGTTTTCCGGTTTCAGATCGCGGTGAAAGATGCCTTTGTCGTGGGCGGCGCTAAGCGCTCTGCCGATCTGTTTCATCAACTCAGCGGCGCGTTCGAGCGAGATGCCTTCCGGTTTTATTTGAGAGCGCAACGTGGCGCCGTCGATGAATTGCATCACCAGGTATGGTTTGCCGTCGGGAAGTTCGCCGGTGTCGAGGATGCCGACCACTCCGGGATGGTCGACGCGCGCGAGCGCTTCCTTTTCCTGCTGGAATTTCTGTACGACCCAGGAGTTCTGAAACGATTTTTCAAGCAGCACTTTGATCACGACCGGCTTGTCGTGAAGCTTCCGATCTCGAGCCAGGTAAACTGCACCCACGCCGCCCTGACCAAGTTCCTTCTGAATGGAATAGCGACTGTCGAGCGTCACGCCAATCAAGCTCGCTGGCGCAGGCATAGAAGTCGCGTTGAGAGTCGCGCGGCTTTGATCGACGGTGATCGTTGGCGCGGAGACATCAGAAACAGGCTCAGGCACATTCGGACTGTCCTCGCCTGAAGGACCGGGCGTCACCGTCTCGGATTGATCCTTAAGAGTCACAATTACGAGGTTGCTGGGTGAGGATTCTAAGGTTCACTTGTTTACGCGCGCCATCCGGCAAGCTTCAATAATGGAGTTAATCACGTCGGTCGTGATGTTCGAGCCGGGCTTCACTGGGGTAAAGAAACCGCCGCTCGCCGGCGTTACTGTGTAGAACAGTAGTTGACGTTCTTTACCGTTGACCGGGGTCAGGTAGAGATTCACATGTCCCAGCGCAAAAGCCGATTGACCCTGTTCCACTCGTTTGATTTCCGAGCATTGCACCGTCAAACGTTTCTTTTCGTTTTGTTTTCTGGGCTCGAATGAGATGGTGCCCGGAGTCACGGTCAGCGTGCCGGCCGTACTCGCAGCGTCCACCACGTCAAAGAGATGCGTGTTGCGGGCCCGCTCAGCCTCTGCGGCAGACAGGTTTGCTTTCTCTTTTTCGCGCGCTTCACCTTCCAGCATCGCCACCCGGCCGTTCGCTATTTCGACAAAAAGTCCGCTCGGAAATTTATTTACGTAGGCTTTGAAATCTGATGGGTTATGGCTGTCTTTGATGGCATTCCAGTAAGTCATCTCGAGCGAGTCTCCGGATGACATATTGCTCGCGGATCTGCCGGGTTGCGCCCGGGACCTGGCGAGCGCGGCAAATTGGCCGTCGGGATACTTGTCTAAGTAAGCTTTGAAGTCGTCGGGATTCGTGCTGCTCTTGATCGATTCCCAAAAACTCAATTCGATGGCCGCCGGATCCACCATCGCCACGTTGGGCGTATTTGTGTTGGCGGCATTCGAAGCAGAGTTTGTTACTGCCACGACCAACTCGTCGGCGCGATAACCTTCGATCATCGCGAACGGTCTTTGCTGTTTAGTCGAGCCGAGATCGATGGCGATTCGCTTGGGCACGGTGTCCTGGACATACTTCACCAGCTGAGAAAGTGTAACTTCGCCTTTGTCGTTCGCGGCCCCGCCTTTCAATCCTTCGACGACGGCCCAGCTAAAATAGCCTTGCTTCTTTTCCGTGTATTCATAAGCTCGTTGGCCGATGCCCGTGGCATAGACCGTCGCAAAGGCCTGCACCTCGTGGTTGCGGACGTCGAAATTGAAGCCGTTGGTGTAGGCGGCGCTCAAGGGATTCGGCGCGTCGGCGCGTCCGCCCGGATCGTTGCGACAAGCATCCAGAAGCACGACGACTTGTCCGACGCCGGTTTCCTTAATCCGCTCCTTCACGCGATTGACGCTGATGGCCGTCTCTTCCAGGAAAGAAATTTGATCGCTGACTTGAGCGTCAGCCGGCAGCAGAAACGCCTGTCCGCCTCGCTCCATTCCGTGGCCGGCGAAAGAAATCAGCAGCAAGCCATCCTTGGGAACCGCGGTGCTGAGGTTCGACAAACGACGCAGAATATTGACGCGGGTTGGTTGGCGTTCAGTCGGCTGATCGGTTGAGAGCAGGATCACCTGATCTTGCGGAAAGCCCGCATAACGCACCAACGCATCCGCTATCAAGCGCGCATCGTTGTCTGAGCCTTTGAGTGGACTAATCTGCGGGTCCGTATATTTATCCACGCCGATCACCAACGCCCAGCGTTTCGATTTCACCGGCAAGGTGCTGACCTGATCAAGTTGTGAGGCAGCGGAATTGGCCGGCGACGATGAAGTGGATGCGGACGTCTGGGCCGGCGGCAGTTGCTGCAACTGTCTAGAGACAGGCTCAGTCGTCGAAGTTGGCGATTGTGATGAAGTCTGCTGGTTGGCCGGTTCTTGCGCCGTTGGTTCCTTTGTTAGAGCTGCTGTGCTGGTGGATGGAGATGTCTGTGTTGACGCCGTTGCAGCCGGGGCCGTCTGAATCTCTTTTTCCAGCTTGCGCGCTAGTTTTGGATCGATTGTGTTTAATTTTTTCAGTTGTTCGTTGGCAAGATCGGATTTGCCCAGCCGCGTATAAGCCTGGCCCAGACCGTAATAAGCCTCGCCGTAATCAGGCTTAATGCGAATCGCGCTCTTCAGAAAACTTATCGACTTTTCAAAATCTGCCCCGCGCAAGTAGGCGTAACCAATACCGTAATACGCTTCGGCAAAATTTGGGTCGAGGCTGGTAGCTTTGACCAGCGGGCCAAAGGCCTCGCCATGACGACCCATGGCGTTGTAAAAGTAGCCGAGATCAAATTGCGCCAAAGCGTCGTTCGGCGCCAACCTCACTTGCTCCTTGTAAGCGACCAGAGCTTGTTCAGAGTTGCCACTGTTGAAATACGCATCACCGAGCCCGCCATAAGCCGGCGCATAATTGGCGTCCAGGCGAATTGCGAGCTTGTACGCATCAATCGCCTCCGGCCACTTCTTGTCATCGGCCATCTTGTCGGCTTCATCTACCAGGCCCGCGGCCCGACTGGGAGACTTCTGCGGGGCCCGGCCATGTTTTTGGGCGTACTCGCTAAGCGGTGCACCGCCAAAGAGAAAAGCGGAAACGATCAGAATCAGGATCGTCTTCGAAAAAGGGGCTGAGATCTTCATAGTTAACTCCCTAAAGGCGTGTTATGAGGCTGAGCCTATGACTTATCGTCGCCAGTGTCAATGCGTGTATAGCGGGGGATTAGCCTTTGTGAGAACGTTGCTCAGTCAGCTAAGATGAGTTGGTCATGAATCACCAAAGTTCACCCCAGTCGAATGGTTTCGTCGAGCTTGCGGATACGGATTCACTGGATCGTTTCCTGGCCCAGTCGAACGGTTCTCCGGCCATAATTTTCAAACATAGCGCCTCTTGCGGTATCAGCGCGCGGGCGCATGCGCAGATGTCGGAGCTTGAGCGGCCGGTGGGGCTGGTGATCGTGCAGCAGGCGCGAGGCGTGTCAGATGAAATCGAGTCGCGAACCGGGATCGCGCATGAAACGCCACAGGTTTTCATTATTCGCGATGGAGAAGTTCTGTGGACCGCTTCACACGGGCAGATAAAAGCTGAGGCCGTCGAAGCTGCGCTGCTTGAGAATCAGTGAGCAGGGCGGGGTCGGGGCAGCAGCCCGCGGTGAGATTTCGTCGCAGAGCGACGAGTGAATTTAGCCCAGCCTTTCAAGGCTGAGGAGGCATGAACCAATATCTCCCCGTCGCATAGCGACGGTTGATGAGTTCAGTCGTCGCTGACGGGACGAGATCATTATCGCTGACGTCACCTGGCGTTGAAACGCCGGGCTAAAGTCATACCGAGGCTACGCGTCGAGGGCGTCTTAGGCCCAAATGTTTTAGAGGAGCCCCAAAACAAATTGGTCGAGATTGCCCAAAGACGGCAGGCGATTGAGCCGCGCGAGATTTCGCAGGAGAGTAATACCGAACTGCGGATCACCTGGGCCGATGACCGGGTGTGCAACTATGACGCGGCCGCGTTGCGACGCGTATGTCCGTGCGCCCAGTGCGTGAATGAATGGACGGGACAGCGGACACTGAAGCCGGAAGTCATTTCGGACGAAGTCGAGATCAACGATCTCACGATCGTCGGCCGCTATGCGCTGAACTTTCGCTGGAGCGACGGTCACGAAACCGGCATCTATAGTTTTCAGTACCTCAGAGATCTTTGCGAGCAGAGATGACGCGCAGAGATGAGACCCGAAGCTGAGACAATGACCCGGCGAATCCTGATCGTGGCTACGGACGATGACGAACGGGCCGTCATGCGTCAGGCGCTCGAGCCCCGCGACCTCGAGATTGTTGACGCCCTGGATTTCACTCGAGCCTACGCCGTTCTGCTTGAGTCGCAGTTTGATTTGATTGTGATTCAGAGTGCCGGGTCGCCGCGGGATGGAATTGAACTCATCAAGCGTGTTCGCGCCACCCCACAGTTAACTGGTATCTTGATCCTGGTAATCGCAGAGTGGGGCACGGGCGAGCCAACCCTGGCGCTGTCTGCCGGCGCTGATGCCTATGAGCCAAACGAGCCAAAGCCGATTGACCCGAATCGTTTGCATACTTCTATTGAAAGACTGCTGAACCCGCAAGTGGCGACGGCAAATTGAGAAACCTATGAATGAACGCGATTTTTTTAATGAGAAGCAGGAATCAAAGACCGCGAGTTTTAGCTGTCCGCACTGTCGCGCCCGCAACGATTACGAAGTACGCTGGCTGAAGCGAACCAAGAAGCCCGCGCCACCACGCGGCGCCGGTGAACAGGACAAACGCCAATTTCAGAATTCGCGCGACTATATGGTGCGCATCGATGACATGCTGGCTTGCCGCACTTGCCGCAAACGTTTCGACATTCCGAGTTCACAGTCGGTAGTTTTTATCTGAACGTCGGAGCAGAGACTCAAGTCTTATTAGCGGTCTGCTGATCAGGTTCGGCGTCCGCTCCCTCAAAGAGGCCTTGCCCTATACGGCGGTTTGTGGCACTCTAACTCTTGCCCTCCTAGCTTACCGAGCATTAAAGAGACTCTGGAAAAGCGATATGCAAGCCAAGGCAGCGAGTGTTGCCCGGCGAATAGAGATTGGTTGTGGAGGGATAATTCTGCAACCAAAACCGGATGAGCGGCGTCTAAACGTTGCTTTCCCAAAAACAGAACAGGTCGAAATAGCGACGGAACTTTCAAGCAGAGATTTCGTTAATCCGAATCAAGAAACAACCTGCTCCTCGAAACCAAGATTATGTCTGAGAAAAAAGTAGTAAGAGTAGTGAAGCGCGCTGAGCGAAGCAGCCGCAAGCCCGGCAGTGCCCGGGTGGCCCGCGAAGCCGCGCGTAAGACCGCTACCAACATGGTGACTAACGTCACGAACTGGGTAACTGAATTCCAACAGAAGCAGAGCGTCGAAACCGCCAAAGCTGTAGAGAGCCTCATTCGCTCTCGGCAGCAGCCAAACGAGGCCTAATCAAGCTCGCCCTCCGGGATTAATTCCGTCCCTATTTAGTCGTCAACCAACAGAAAAAGTTTTGCATAAGTTGAAGCCGGCTCTGGTCGACGTGCGCCTTTCGGAGAGTACGCGCAGGTTCTATTGTCCGACAAGGTTAACCTCTTTGCTGGGAGCGCGGACGTCGCGTCCGCACTGAGCGCGTAGCGCGAATGTTGGTCCTGCCCAAAAAGCCTCGAGCGCCTGCGGCGCGGTCCGGACGGGACGTCCGCGCTCCCAGCAAATTGTAGCCTGATGGTTTGGAAGAGGACCATCCGGCCAACCGATTGACACTCGCCGCCCGCGGCGATAGCATCGCGAGGGAAACTCGCCCGGGGAAGAAAGCGATGAAGTCTTCGCGCTCTCGGAAGCGAAAAAAATCGATCATCGATTCCATTCGCAGCCCTCATGCGCTTCCCGGTCACCCGCTCACACAGGCTAAACCTGACGAAAAGGCGCGGCCGGCCGGACGCAAAGCGAAACACATACCCGGACGCCAGGCGGACTACGAAAGCCGCTCCGAAGAAACTGACATGTGAAAGGGCTTTTGCCTATGAATGAAATCGGCCGACCCTTCATTGCGAGTTCGCGCGCGTACTTTGCCGAGGACTACCTGCCGAAGATCGAGCGTTGCCTGGAATTGCTTACCGACGAGCAAATCTGGTGGCGCGCAAATCCGCAGTCAAACAGCATCGGAAATCTCCTCCTGCATTTGAGTGGAAACGTCCGCCAATGGATCGTTTGCAGCTTGGGCGGCGCTCCGGATCAACGTGATCGAGATTCAGAGTTTGCCCAACGCAGCAGCATTCCGCGCCATGAGCTGTTAGCTCGACTAAAGCAAACGCTCAGCGAAGCTGACGCCACTCTGGCGAAGTTCGACCCGGACGAGCTGCTCGAGCGACGAGTGATCCAGGGAATGGATGTCACGGCACTCGAAGCGATTTTTCACGTGGTCGAGCACTTCTCGATGCACACCGGACAGATAATCATGATGGCCAAGATGTTCGCCGAGGTCGATCTGGAGTTCTACGATTTCACGGACACGAAGGCAGTGCTGACGTGGAAGTCGGCGCCGTAACTTCCCGTCCGCGGTTGCGATAGACACCGAATTTTGTGCTACGATTCCCGCCGGCCAGTAATCTTGAGTTAAGACGCAATAATTGAATCACACCTGGAGGCCCCGTTTCTGATGACTTACATCGTTGCCGAACCCTGCGTGAACTGTCGCTATACCGATTGTGCTCTGGTTTGTCCCGTGGATGCGTTCCATCTTGACGATGACATGTTGGTGATTCATCCCGAAACCTGCATTGACTGTGACGCGTGTGTCCCTGAATGCCCGGTCGAGGCTATCTTCGTCGAAGACAAATTGCCGTCGGAATGGTCGCATTTCACCAAGATCAATGCGGATAGGGCACTGAGCGGCTTGCCCACGATCAACGTCAGACTGGATCCCTTATGTCAGTAAGAGACCCGGTAATTCAAGGCCGAAGTGAAAGTAATTCAGACAGGCGCGCCGGCCGCGGCCAACCGAAGCGGCGGTCGCGCCCTCTTAGTATTCCGGAACACGCCTTGCGGGTGAGTTTTCGAGTTTCAGACCTCCAATTCGTTGCCGCTTGTTTCACCGCACGCGGTACCCGGCCGCTGGAGTTTGAATTTTAGGATTTGAAATCTGAAATGAGAGAGAGCACAAAGCGTTTAGTAGGTGGATTAGCGTTGGCGGCAGGAGCAATGGGAGCGTTTGGTGCAGTCGTGATGAGAAAGAACCGCAAAGCAAATCGCGCCGGCCGCCGTGAAAGAGATAGGGCCGCCGATTGTTGGGCGCGACCGGGAATGGAAGTGGTTTTTCGGGCTGAAGTAATGCCCGGGCGGCACACTCCTGAACGCACCTTTCACGTCACGAGTTTACTACCCAGTGGACGCGTGCTTTTGGATGGAGTCGCCGGCGAACACGCCGAGAAAGAATTTCAACCGATTAGATAAGGCTGGATCTGGAAAAATTAGCCGCGAAAAGGCACAGAAGGCACAAGACGAAATTTGCTCTTGCGCCTTTTGTGCTTTTTTGTGGCTGGTCCGTTCTCTTACGGTGTGAGGATCCTTCACCATTCATAGACCCGACCGATTTCCATCACACTCAGATTATTCATTTCCAATTCCGTCAGTTCGCGGGCGACGGTTTCTCGATAGGCTGGTTTCAGGTGCACCGCCAGAATGTCCATGCCGTTGTGGCTGAGCTTGCGCAGTTCATCCCGCAACATGACCGGCGTGAGGTGCTTCGAGGCTTCAGCCAGCCCGCGCATTGAGTTCGGGAACGAGGCTTCGATGAACAGCGCTTCAAGGTGTGGCGCCCGGCTGGCGACTTTCCAAAACTCTTCCGTCTCGGCAGTGTCTGAACTGAAAGCGACTGTGACTTTGCTGTCAGAGACGAGCAAGCCCACCGTAGGCACAATGTGATTGACGGGAATCGCAATCACTGTCAAATGTGCGACCTGGAATTCTTTGCCGATCTCAAACGGCACATATTCCATCACCCGCCCTCGTTCGTTCTTCAGCTCGTCAAACCGCGGATAAACATTGTCGTTAAAGACGTCGCGCTTCAGCAGATCGATTACCTGCTGAGTCGCATGAATGCGGATCGGTTGTTCCAGTTCGCCGAAAAGATCGTCGACGAAGATCGGCAAGCTGGCAATGTGATCCATGTGGGGATGCGTGACGATGACGTCGCGTACGGTGCGGCGCTGGGCTTCGCTCAGCGCAATGCCGATGCTGCCGGCGTCAACCGAAACGCGATCGTCAATGAGGAAGCAGGTCAGGCGTTGCGCCGCGTTAGCGTGCCCGCTGTCATCGAACGAGCTGGGTAATAGTTGAATGTGCAAGTATCAGGTGTTGTTGGGTTCAGAATCTATCCAAGAGCGCCCCAAGTATAAGCCAACCACGGTCAAGGCGCTAAAGTTTTCCGCCGCGTCGAATCCTCTCTTAGCTCGGACCCTTCTGACGGTAACCAAGTTTTTGGCGCAACTCCTGCAATGTATAAAGGTATGAGTGCTCGCGCTCCTGCGCCAAATTCGGATTGCGGCCAATCCCGCGCGCCACGCGACTGCGATGAAACGCCAGCTCACTGGCGATTTGGTTACAGCGCATACGTGTTCGCCATACCGGAAAACCCTGCGTCTTAAGCGCGTTCCATGACATTCCCATACGGCCACGAATCGTGCAGAGCATTTCGTATTCCTCCGGCTCGAAAAAACCGTTTTGAAAATCCGGATAAAGAAACTGCCGTACGATACGGCCTTCGCGGCGCAACGAGAAAAAGACCACCATGAGAGTTACGATAAAAGCAGGTCCCATGATGCCAAAGTAGGCGGCAAAAAATCCAGCCGTCCCGCCGTAGGTGGCCGAGCCGTTCCAGGTTGCGTGCATCAGAACTGCCAGCATGAAACCCAACACCGGAGCCACGAGCTTGATGAACCCGTTGTTGGTTTGCCGGGCCCAGCCGAGTCCAATTCCAGTCATGCTGGTGAACAGCGGGTGAGAGAAAGGCGCAGCCATTCCGCGGATGATGAAGATTACGGTCAACCCGCCGAGTCCGCCTTGCAACGCCCTGCCGTAGTAGAGGACGTTCTCAGTCATGGCAAAACCGAGACCGACCATGCCGGCGTAAACTATTCCGTCAAGGACGCCGTCGAATTCATCCCGCTTCCACAAAAACAGAATTAGCAGGATGCAGGCCTTGGCGCTCTCTTCGACAATTGGCGCCGAGATTACGGCCCCAAAATTTTCGCCGATCTGTTGGTCGTGGGTGGCGACCGCGGCCATGATTGACAGGCCGGTATTAAAAATGAAGGCAATGAAAACCGCGACCAGCGCGCCCCAGAAAAATGACGTGGCCAGCATCCACAGAGGTTCAGATTCGTAACGGTCGATCCAGAGCAGCAGCATCACATAGATCGGCACCGGTAAGCTGGCGCAAATCAATCCGATAATCAATTCGACCAGGCCGGTCTCTGCCCCAATCAGGGCCAGCACGATCAGGCCCAGCAAAGCCGCAACCATCACCGCCAGCGCTGCCAGAAGAATTTTGAAGACGCTCTGATGACCTGAAGACTTGATACCAGGCGGAATCGGAGGGCGAGCGGCATTGGGGGTGAATGCGTTATTCATTTTGTTTGGTCGAATCTTAGGCTGAAATTCAGGCGCAGTATATCCACATTTCGAGAAAGCGGCCAGAGTCGCGGCGCACCCAATGCTTCAGCGCGCGCACGTGAGCGCGCGGCCACCATCGATCTGGTAAGTCGCGCCGGTTATCCAGGCAGCCCTTTCTGAAGCCAGATAGAAAACCAACTCGGCTATCTCCTTTGGATCGCCTACACGTCCGAGGGGGTGGGTTGTCTTTGAGTGCTCCAGAAAGCGCTCGTAAGCTTCTTCACTCATCCCACCTCGTTTATGAATTTCCGTGACGACGACCCCGGGATTCACAGCATTGACCCTAACGCCTTTAGGCGCGAGTTCGAGCGCCGCGCAACGCGTCAACTGGTCGACGGCGGCCTTGGACACGCAGTAAGCCAGAACGCCGGGAAAGGAACGCAATCCGGTAACACTCGAGACATTGACGATGTTGCCTTTGGTTTTGATCAGGTGTGGCGTGGCCATCTGCATCAGCTGAAACACAGCCCGCACGTTGACGTTCATCATTGCGTCCCAGGCCGCGAGCGAAGTATCTTCGATCGAGCCGGCGGAAATGTGACCGGCCGCATTTACCAGCACGTCCAGACGGCCAAATCTGCGGACAGTCTCATCGATCGCATGTTGGGCCTGGTCGCTATTAGTTACATCGACTGCCAAAACCAACGGTTCGCCTCCGGCAGCCTTCACCGCTGTCTCAACATCGCGAAGCGCGGTGTGGTTCCGGCCCAGCGCGACGACGTGTGCCGACTGTGCGGCAAACTTCACGGCGACGGAGTGCCCAATTCCTGAAGTGGCTCCGGTCACGAGGACGACTTTGTCTGCCAAGCTATCTTCCATCAATCCTTCCTTTCTCTACGCTATAATGACCGGCTTATCCAAAGCGTTGGATCGCGAAGTCAAACAGAATTCAGCGCGACATATTGACATACGCGACCACAGATTGACTATAATTTCGCGCGGGCAGAATTCACAGGCGAGTCAGACCGGCTTAAGTTGTCTGAAAAATGAATCTAAGTCAGTAGGATGCCGCCAGTCTCAGTAGATTGATTTCCCCAGTTGAGTTCAGGCAGAAGAGGTTGTCGATCGAATCACAAGAACCCGGTTCTTACCCGTCGAAGCGCTCAGGCATCCGGCGAGAATCTTCGTTCCCCAGACCTGGCGGTCCGGTGCGGGCGCCGTCGGTGTCTGGCTTTATGACGGCTGCGGCGGCTGCCTCTGCGGTTTTGTTCTTTGTGCTCTGGTGGATGTTGCTGGGCGAAGAGAACCCCTGGGTACCCGCGGGTTTGGCTGCCAGCGTGGTGATGCTGTTAGCGGCCTCAGCGCGGCTGGCAGTAGCCAGGCGAGCTCGAACACGCTATGTGCGCGATCAACATAGCCGCGAATGGGGTGGCCGTTCAATGCAGAGGCCATCGGGCAAGGTGATGCAGTCGACGAGCTTGCACTCTGCCGGCCTGCGCGCGCTCCAAAGACAGTCCGCCGATGCCGATGCCAGGGACCTACCTCCGCAGGCGCATCGCGACCTCTATGTTCTTTGCACGGATTATCTGAACGGTGCCGAGCAAGCTTTGCAATCGCCCAGCTTGCCGGCCGAGGGGCGGCTGGCTTTGCGCACCGGGCAGGAGCGGGTGCGAACTCTGCAAAAGCATCATCTGCTGACGTGGGCCAGGGGCTCGGCACGGGCTCTCACACACGAGGCGCAGCAGCGAGTTCGCCTTTATGAAAAGGTCGAGACCGCCAATCGCGCCCTGGAGTGCATTGATTCGGCTTTGAAGGTTTATCCCGACGAGGAGGAACTCAAAATCTCGGCTCGTGCCGTGCGCGACTTCATCACTTCCAGCAGAGTAGCGCACTGGGTCGAGCTGGCAGAGAGGGCTGCGTTTAAGGGCTATTACCGAAGGGCGATCGATCGCTACCGCGATGCCTTGTTTTATCTTACTCGGGACGGCCCGGATCAGGACCGCGAAGCAGGAGCAGAACGGATCACGCGGGAGATTGATTTGTTACGAGCACGCTTGGCCGCAGAGCGGGCCACCATCAATTCGCCCCGGCCGACCAATAGTCCAAAGGAGCAGGGGAAATAGCGCCACGCTTTGGCCTCGCGGCTAATTCAGCACTCCAAGACCGAGAGCAGGGAACCGAAATGTTCAAAAGAAAGTGTCCAAGGTGCGGGAGCACCAAGATTCGACCGGGCTATCGGCGTATGCCCTGGTTCTTGCGAATGTTTGGCATCCACCATCTTTTGTGCGATCATTGCAACTGGTTATTCACAGGATTCGGCCTTCCGGGGATGGGCACGCACAGGTCAAAGAGACGAAACTAAAGGCGGCTGCCCATCAGCAGGGTTGTTCTTAATTGCAGGCTTGGATTCCTGTTCACCCATTGTTAGCTGCCTCCAGGCATTTCAATGAATTAACGACTTTTGAGGTTTAGCTATGAGCAAGAAAACTCTGATCCTCTTTGCGGCTCTCTTCACTTTTGGTGCGGTTCTTTCTGCGTTGGCGCAGGATCAAAATCCCGGGCGGGTCTCAGGCTCTTCATCGGCGGCTATTGATAACCAGGGCGTCAGGGGCTATCTGCTGGGGCCGGGCGATGTTTTGGACGTGCGAGTTTTTGGCCAACCGGATTTAAGCTCTATAGTGGAAGTTGACGACAGCGGTCAGATTTCTTCGCTTCCTTTTTTGGAAACGCCACTCCCGGCGCAGTGTCGCACGGAAAAGGAAATCCAAATAGACATCACTAAAGCGTATTCGAAGTATATACGGAACCCGCAGGTGAGCGTGCGCATCTCTGATCATAAAAGCCGGCCGCCGGCAACTATCTCGGGGGCAGTGCACGGTGCGATGCAGGTCACAATGTTGAGGCGCGTTCGCTTGCACGAATTGGTGACCAAAGCAGGTGGATGGACAGATCGGGCCAGCGGAACAATTCAGATTATGCATACACAGCCCGAGATGTGCCCGGATCCGGACGCAGTCTTTCAGAAAACGAGCGCTGCATCCACACCGGGAACCTTCGGGATCGAAGTCTTCAAGATTAGCGATCTAAAAATGGGTAAGGAAGAGGCCGACCCGTACATTCGTCCCGGAGACATTGTCATCGTTACTGAAGGCGAGCCTGTTTACATAACTGGTGCGGTAATGGGAGCGCGAGAGCTTGTACTGAAAGACCAACTCACCTTGGGGCGAGCCATTGCGATGGCTGGCGGAGTTCAAAGACTTGCGAAGTCAAACGAAATCCACATCTACCGTCAGAAGGAAGGAAAGGGCGGCCAGGACGACTTGACGTTCAACTACGACGCAATTAAGAAAGGCCAGGAGAAGGATGTCTTCCTGCAGGCTTACGATATCATTGACGTCCGAATGCAGAACCAGTTTTCACCCAAGAGCCTGGGAGATTTCTTCTTGAATATGACCAAAAGCAGCATGGGAATTCTACCTCAAAGGATAATCTATTAAGTCGCCCACTAAGTTGAACCTCAAAGGCTGGCAAACCGAGCCAGCCTTTCAATTGTCTTCGGCAAAACTGAGAACAGAAGCATGAGTCAAAGAATAAGATCTAACAAAGCCAAGAGAAGTCGTGGGTTTACGTACCTCTGGATCTTTGGTCTGGCGGTTTTGGTTATCGGATTACTTTGGAAAGAGCAGACTTCGTTGCTTTACATTCTCGCCACCCTGGGCGTAACGGTATTGTTGGTGGTCGTGGCCATGGCCGACCTGGGACGCAGCGAGCGGTCGTCAGACACCAGGCCGCTGTCTGACCCCGGCGCAAAGTCCCGCAACTGAAAACGCCGGCGCGCTATCGGTGGCGCCGCGAGAGCCCACCGCGGGATTCCTGCTCAGAACCTTTCCAGGTCTCTTCCAATAACAACCCTTTCGTTATAACCGCCGGCGCGCACGCCTGCCAGCAGTTCTTCATCGCTCGCCCCCATGCGGATGATGTGATCGAGAATGAGCAGCTTTGGCCGGATGCGACCGGCAAGAGCGCCAAGTTCTACGTCCGACGTATGGTACTCGCGGCAATAGCGCGGCCAGTCTTGCCCGCCCGGGCGATCCTCCGGCTTAAGACGTGCCGCGGAATAGACTTCGTGGATCAGGATGTCGACCCCCTGAGCGGCTTTGACCAACTCTTCGCTCGGTCGAGTGTCGCCCGAAATCACGATCGAACGATCGGCCGTGTCGATGCGATAAGCAAAGGCATTCTTCCAGGCTCCGTGCTGTACCGCAATCGCAGTGACGCGCACACCGTCTTTCTCATAAACAACTCCCGCGCCAATTTCATGCACAGCGACGCGATACCCGCCAGCCACTTCGTGCTCCAATCCGTTCGCGCGAATATTGATATCCTCTGAATACGCTGCCAGCAGATGATTGGTCATTCTGCGCAAGCCGCGCGGGCCATAGACCGGGAACGGCGCGCGCCTGCGCATTACCCAGGACGTCAGAATCAGATCCGCATATCCCAGAGTATGATCACTGTGCAGATGGGTGATAAAGAGCGCCTCTGGCCCGTTGATAGGGAGCTTGGCCGCTTGCAAACGCCGCATCACGCCTGGGCCCGCGTCGAATAAAAGTACCCGCCCGCCAACAACGACAGCGGTGGCCGGTCCCGAAAGTTCCGGGTCGGGATATGGCGTGCCCGTGCCCAGGAGGATCACTTCGGTTGACGCGGTTCTGGAATTGGAAGGGAACGAGGTTGCGTTGTCCCGCGGAAATTTGGTGGGAAGAGCAAACAACCCAAGTCCCAGCGACAAGAAAATTGCCAATGCAGTTTGCATACAAATACGACTCCTTCCACTCCTTCGGTGGACGCTAACGTTGGCGGCGTGTCGAAGCCAGCTGATCAAGACACAGCTCTAAGCGCCGGTTGCTACTGAGATTCATTTCACTCAAACTGACCACTGCCGATGCGCCGTTCGGTTGGATTTTTCCGGCACCTCGATTAAAGTATGTCCGCCCAGACTCAAAATTCAAAAGTTTTTCCGGAGGACCAATCCGAATGAAGAAGATCAAGATAGCCCTGGCGTCGCTGGCCCTGATTGCCGTGGCCTTGTCCATGACACTTGCCCCGCTTCCGCGACCTGTAAGTGCGCACGATGGCGATATCCCAAAGCTTACCTATCCAGAGACCAAGCGCGGCGAGATAGTCGATGACTACTTCGGAACCAAAGTGCCCGATCCCTATCGCTGGCTCGAGGATGATAATGCGCCGGAAGTTGCCGCCTGGGTAGAAGCCGAAAACAAAGTGACGTTTGGCTATCTGAATCAGATTCCCTACCGTCAGCAAATCAAGGAACGCCTCACCAAGCTGCTGAACTATCCGAAATATTCTGCGCCGGCACGCCGCGGCGATTGGTTCTTTTTCACGAAGAACGACGGCTTGCAGAACCAAAATGTCTGGTACATGCAGAAAGGGCTCGACGGCACTCCGGACCTGCTGCTGGATCCGAATAAGTTCTCTGCTGATGGGACCTCACGTCTCGGCTCATTTACGCTTTCACACACTGGAAAGTACGTTGGTTACGGGATCTCGGAGGGCGGCTCGGACTGGAATGATATCTATGTTCTCGATGTCGCTACCCGGAAACCGTTGGCGGATCATCTGGAATGGGTCAAGTTTTCCGGCGCGGCCTGGCGAGGTGACGAGGGGTTCTATTACAACCGTTATCCCACACCGGCCGCCGGCAAGAAGATGGCGGCGAAGAACGAATTCCAGAAAGTGTACTACCACAAGATCGGCACGCCGCAATCCGCCGATGAATTAGTCTTTGAAGACAATGAACACCCGGGTCGCTTTAACGGCGTCAACGTTACCGATGACCAGCGCTTCGAGATTCGTTCGCAATCAGATCCCGCGGCCGGCAAGAAGGGCAATTCGGTTTTCGTTCGCGATCTTTCCAAAGGCGAAAAGTCATTTACCCCAATTGTGGCTGAGATTGGCGACGATGACTACGGCATCGTTGATGACATCGGTGACAAGTTCCTCATCCAGACGAACCACAACGCTCCCAATGGCAAAATCGTACTATGGGATCCGAAGAACCCGCAGAACTGGACTGATGTCATCCCGGAAAAACCGGAGCCCCTCGAAGGTTCCAACATTATTGGCGGCAAGTTATTCATTACTTATCTGAAAGACGTAACTACCCGCGCTTATGTCTACAACCTCGCGGGCAAGCTGGAGAATGAGATCGCGATGCCGGGGCCAGGCTCTGCGGGAGGATTCGGAGGCCGCAACGACGACAAGCTTACCTTCTATAGCTTCACGTCGTTCAATTCCCCGCCGACTATCTACAAGTATGACATCGCCACGCGAAAGTCTTCCGTGTTTCGCACCGTCGATATTCCCGGGTTCAATCCGGCGGACTACGAAACCAAAGAGGTTTTCTACAACAGCAAAGACGGCACGCGCGTGCCGATGTTCATTACCAACAAGAAGGGCATCAAGCTCGACGGGAATAATCCGACGGTGCTCTATGGCTACGGCGGCTTCAACATCACCACGAATCCGGGATTCAGCGCGCTGCGCATCGCGATGCTCGAGCAGGGCGTTGTTTACGCGTCGGCAAACATTCGCGGCGGCGGCGAGTACGGCGAGAAGTGGCACGAAGCAGGAACCAAGCTCAAAAAACAGAACGTGTTTGACGACTTTATCGCAGCGGCTGAGTACCTGATCAAACAGAAGATCACTTCGCCGGGCAAGCTGGCAATCCATGGTGGCTCAAACGGCGGCCTGCTGGTGGGCGCCTGCTCGAACCAGCGGCCCGAACTGTTCAAGGTGGTCATCGAGCAAGCCGGCGTGATGGATATGCTGCGCTTTCATAAGTTCACCATCGGCGCGGCCTGGATCTCGGACTACGGATCGAGCGAGCAGAACGAAGCGCAGTTCAAAGCGCTGTACGCCATTTCGCCCATTCACAACGTCAAGCCGGGAACGAAGTATCCGGCGACGCTGATTACGACCGCGGATCATGACGATCGAGTGGTGCCCGCGCATAACTTCAAATATGCAGCGGCGCTGCAAGCGGCGCAGGGTGGCCCCAATCCCATCCTGATTCGCATCGACACGAAGTCAGGTCACGGCGCCAGCAGCACCACGAAGGCGCTTGAGCAAACCGCGGATCTGTATTCGTTTATCTTCTATAACCTGGGTGTGACGCCGAAGTGGTAAGAGTCCGCAGATTACGCAGATAAATTAATCCGGGTAGGACAGTGGAATGCCTCAACGCATCCCTGGTCTACCCGGATGTTTTCTTGAAATCTGTGAAATCGGCGTAATCTGTGGATCGATTCTTTCAAAACCGCAGCGACAAACAACTCAACCCACCATCCATCTTTTGAAACTCGGTCATGTCGAGCGCGATCGTTTGGCAGCCGAGTTCTCGTAACTTTGTTTCGAATCCCGGATAGCCACTTGCCACCAGGACCCGGTCATTGACCAGCACGCAATTGGCCGCGTACTCTTCGCCGACATTCACGCGCACAAGATCGAAATCAGCGAACTCCTTGCGGCCGGCCATCGCGTCAATCACGGCTAAGCGTCTATCGCCCAGATACGCCAGACCGCTCTTGAGATGCAGAATCCCGTCGATGCCGCGAATGTCCATGAAGCTCGACGTGTAGTTGAATGATGCCAGCATCTCAGCCAACTGCCGCCCGCCCGCTTCATTCGTGCGCTCGGAAATGCCGATGAAGAAATGCTCGCCAGCGGCGCAGATGTCACCCCCATCAAGCGTTCCGGGGCGTTCAATGGCAGACATTGATGGGTAGAACTCGGACAGCGCGTCTCTGATGCTCGCAACTTCGCCCGCGCGGCTGGGCGCGCCGGGTTGCGTGAGAATTACGCCTCGCGGTGTCAGCACCGCTGTGTCTTCGACAAAAGTGGAATCCGGATACGCTGGATCGGTTTCGAGTCCGACCACGATCAGTCCACAATGCTCCAGCGCCGCGCAATAGGCTTCATGCTGCGCACGGGCGCGTTCGTAATTGGGAGCGCCGAGATCGGCCGTAGTCAGACCTTTAGAAAAATTCGGAGCAGGCGGGCGGACGATGGCTTTGGTAAACACTGCGATGCATCGTAACGCTGAAGGGGTTACTGGTGCACATCATCGAAGATGCTTCTTTCACCACTGCCAGCCCCGTAGGCATAGCCATCGTACGGATCGTAATCCGGTTCGGATTGCGAATCATCCTCCTCCGCTTGTCGGATCGTCTCAGCGGTTTCCGCAATCCTACTTAGAGCTGTCATGATCGTGGAGCGAGACGCAGTCCCTTCGGGATACGCTTCATGGAACGTCGAGAGGGCATCCACTAAGGGAGAGAAATACTCATCTGGATCTTCGCTCCCGTCGTAATTTGTGTTGCGGCTGAGTTGCAGCAGTATAGGCTAAGGTTCGTACTTATCAAATCTCACTTTTGCTAATTGAACCATGCTCAATGTCTCTTTGGTAAGGGAGAATGCGATTGTTCGTGCTGCGGAGGACGGGAAATAAAAGAGGGGGGAAGCGATGCGCTCAGGCCCTCCCCTCAATCCCCTCCCAGAGGGAGGGGACGTAAAGCGAACTGCTGACTGCTGACTCTTCAAGACGGAAGCCCACGCTTCTTCATCAGTGCCTCGACCTTGGGATCGCGGCCACGGAAGTTGCGATAAGCTTCGGCCGGATCGATCGTGTTCCCGACTGAGAAGATGTACTTGCGCAGTCGCTCGGCGACTTTCTTGTCGTACGGCCCAACCGCTTCACAAATGCGCCAAACGCGTCGGCAGTAATCACGTCGGCCCAGAGATAACTGTAGTAGCCGGCCGAATAGCTGTCGCTACAACTCTTTCCCGTCTCATCTGCGCGATCTCTACCCTAAATGAGGGACGCGCTCACAGCTATGACAACCTAACTGTTGGTAAACGACGCGGCATGGCGGTTGCCCACTGTTTCTTCGGGAAAGGGAAGGTAAGAAATCATGAAAAAAGAAATCGGCGGCGCAATCTTAGCGTTCGCTCTTGTTTTTGGGGTAACGGCTGCTGCGAGCAGCTCGGCTCAGGCGCAAGATAGGAATGATCGGACTGACCGGAATGATCGGAATGATCAGACCCAGCGCCGGGATCGGAACCGAAGTGACAGCCAGGATCGGAATCGGCGCGTTAGCCAGGCTCAGAGCCGGGATTCGCGGCGCGATAATGATGGCGATCGCAATGCCCGCACCAACGGCAACCGCAGCG
The DNA here is from genome assembly GCA_003168335.1 of Blastocatellia bacterium. Classification (GTDB taxonomy): domain Bacteria; phylum Acidobacteriota; class Blastocatellia; order Pyrinomonadales; family Pyrinomonadaceae; genus UBA11740. Next base: position 419,347 of record PMSM01000002.1, read on the forward strand.
GCGCGTACAACAACGGCCAGTACAACAACGGCGCGTACAACAACGGCCAGTACAACAACGGTGCCTACAACAACGGTGCCTACAACAACGGCAGGTACAACAACGGCGTCTACAACAACGGCAACCGCGGCGGCAATTACAACAACGGTGCGATGAATCAGGGTTATCAGGCTGGCCTGAACACAGGCGCGAGCGATGCCCAGCGAGGTCAGAGTTTCGACCCGCAAAGATCACACTACTTCAGGAACGCTTCATCGCAGGCTTACCGGGACGGCTTCGTGCGTGGTTATAACGACGGCTACGGCCGATATGGCAACTCGAATGGTCGTTATGGAAGATACAACGGCGGAGGTATCTTAGGCGGGATCTTCGGCCGACCTTAAGTCAGCTACGGCTGGACATTTCTAACTAACCTCGAATGCCGTGATGCAAGTCGCGGCATTTTCTTTTGCGCTCGCCGCTTGAATTCTCATCACTGCTCTTATGGAGCCACGAACCCAGTCAGTGGATTGCCATAAAACGCACCGGTCTTCCATGCGTTCGGGTCCCATTGACCGTCGGCGGCGCCGATGACTTTTACCGGCAGGATCATCGCCAGGCCACCCAGGGTATTCTTCTGGGTGATACCGTTGTCGACCAGTCGTCCGTCTGGTCCAACTGTGAACTTCGCTGAGCGCGCCAGGTCGCCATCGCGCAAAACTTTCACTTCGTATTCGCCAGGCTTCTGGTTCATGAAAAAGATATCCGAGGTGTTATTGGCGCTGCTGGTGTCAGTGTTCCAGCCACGGACCGAGCCCCAGCTAAACGTCCAACGCTCCCAGCGCGTGTTTCCCTCGTGGGCGTTGGCAAAGACGGCGGCGTCATAGCCTGCGCTGCCACTTTGATCTTTCGTGCCGGCGATCTGTTTGCCGTTATAGAAGAGATAGGCCGCGAGCTTTGTGTTGTCTAACTCTCCGCGAAACCACATCGCGACTTTCAGCGGCGGCATGTTCGGGTCGGCCGGAGTGTTGAAATAAAGATAGCCAATGGGCAAGTTCCAGTCCTGATCGACGTAGTATTCAAATTGATTCTTGAATGCCGGCAGGTCGTTGCCGATATGAAACTTCGCCACCTTGAACTTGCCGCTAAACACGGTTTGATTTGTGCTGCTTAGCTCGTTCTTCAAACGAATAGTGAATCCAAACGTGCCGGTTGCGAGGGTCGTGCGCTTATCGATGTGCGTAACGATTGCCGGCGTTACTATCTTCTGCCAGCGCGTGGCGTCAATCGCAGGGGTTTCACACTCGACAGTATACCAGGGCGCGCCCGTTTCATTAGTGAAGTCGACGACGAAAGCGCTGCCGGTATTGATCGGGCCCACCACGACGAAACTCATCTCCGGCATCCAGCTCCAATAGTTGTCCGTGTCCGGTGCTTTCCAATAATGCAACAGACGATTTGCGCGGACGATGACCGAGGCCTTCAATAGCGTGGGGCCGGCTTGATTGGTGCGGGCAGTGCTCGTTGGAAAACCCGGACTGGCGATCATTACAAAGACAAATGCGGTCATCGCAAATCGAGATAACTGACGTTTCATTTTCCCCCCGGCGTGTTAAGGGCGGCTTTGCCGCAGCACACTGCGGTAAGGCTAAGCCTTACCGTCTAAGGCTACTACTATCTTGGTCGAGGCTACGCCTCGAATACGAGGCGTAGCCTCGGGTTGGTTTACCGCGGTAACGGTGAGGCAAGCCTCACCGCACTGGGCGGCGGCGGAGCCGCATTTGAGCAGATTCCACTCAAACGGGACGGCGAAACATCTCTTCATTCCTGCCCTCTCATCGGTGCTTATCTGTGTTCATCTGTGGCTAATCTCAAGGCGCGGTGAACCCGCTGAGCCCATTGCCGTACATCGCGTCCGTCTTCCACGACTGCGGATCGAAATTGACGTCCTGATCGCCAATAATCTTGACCGGCAAGACCATGCGAATACCGCCCAGGTTATTCTGCTTGGCGATGCCGTTATCGACGATGCGGCCATCCGGGCCCACGCTAAACGTCGCCGAGCGCGCGAGCTTTTGCTGCCGCAGGATCTTGATTTCGTAATCGCCCGGGTTCTTGTCCAGAAAGAACACGCCGTCCCAGTTGTTGGAGCTGGTGTCGTGGTTGTATCCGCGCACTTTGGCAAACTGAAATTTCCAGACGCCCCAACGTCCCTGGGGATCGCCTACGCCGGTCGAAATCTGGTCTTCGTTATATCCCGGAGCGGTGCCGATCTGCTGCCCTTTGTAGAACAGGACGCCTTCCACCTTTTCGCCTTCATGCGTGCCGCGGAACCACATTTGAACGCTAAGGTTGGGAACGTTTTGGTCCTGGGTCGGGTCATACCAGATAAAACCGATGGGCAAGCGCCAGTCCTGCACGACATAGAACTCCTGCTTTCCTTTGTATTCGGGGATGGCCTGATCAGGCGCATAAGTTGCGACTTTGAACTTGCCGGAAAAGAGCACGTCGTTGCTTCCCGCCAACGCGTTCTTCAATGTGATTTTGAACGGGAAGAGCCCTGTCTGTGTGATGGCTTTCTTTTCGAGCTCGCTCTGATCCAGATCGGGGCCTTTGATCGTTATCAACTCATCATTGCCCACTTCCTGTGTCGGCAGCTTGAAACTGACCCATGGCTTGCCGTCCGGCGTCGCCACTTCAAACATCCACTGGCTGCCGCCTGGCACGGGACCGAGAATCTGGAAATTGACTTGCGGTGTCCATGACCAGGTGTTGTATTTCGGTTCGGCCGCGGTCGGGTTGGACCAGTAGCGCAAATAGCGCTTAGTGCTGATGGCTACAGTGCGTTTGAGCAGAGTAGGGCCACCAGCCTGGTTAGCCGAGGCGCGGTTAGAGAAAACAAAAGCTGAACCTATGAGCAGCCAGAGCAGAAGGGCAAAGAGAACTGGGGGTTTCTTCCTCATCATCGTCTCCCTATCTTCAATTCTCAACTGGAGTAAACGCTTGCCAGGGTGGCGCAAATACTAAACGCATTGGGAGAAAGTAGTCAACGAAAGTTGCGAGGCAGGCAGGTCGTGTTAACGAAATCGCGCGCTTTCTTCACGCTGAAGGCGTGAGATGGAATAGCCAGGGCAACGCCCCTGGAAGACATTCGATTAGAATTCATTTGAGCCCTGAAGGGGCGGAATTAGATTCATCGCGCTGACTAGGACGAAGAGATTCCGCGCCCTTGGCGCTGCCAATTCAATATCAACTATCGGATAGCCTCTCTGAAGACAACGCTCTAAACTAAGAGCATGGCCAAACTCGATTCCGACTTTCGCAACACTCTAGACACCGCCTTCAATCACGCTGTTTCCCATCTCGAGAATCTCGATCAAACGTCAGTCGCCGCCACGGCCGACCTCGAGACTCTGCGCGCGCGGATCAACAAGCCGCTGGCGCGCGCCGGCATAGCGCCCGATCAAGTCATACAGGAACTGAATGCGGATGTAGCCGGCGGCTTGCTCGGTTCCGCGGGTGGCAGGTTCTTCGGCTGGGTGATTGGCGGCGCGTTACCGGCGGCTGTGGGCGCTGATTGGCTGACGTCGGTGTGGCAACAAAATTCGGCGCTCTACGCCTGCTCGCCGGCCGCAGCCGTAGTGGAAGAGACAGTCGGAGTTTGGTTGAAAGAAATCCTCGGCCTGCCACCGAAGGCGAGCTTTGCTCTGGTGACCGGTTGTCAGATGGCGCACGTCACCTGTCTCGCCGCCGCGCGGCATGCGTTGCTTCAGAAGCGTGGTTGGGACGTCGAGTCGCAGGGTATGTTTGGTGCGCCGCGGATTCGGATTCTTTCAAGCTGTGAGTGTCACGGTTCATTCGAACGCGCCGTGCGTCTGCTTGGCTTTGGTCAGGCACAGGTCAAACTTCTGCCCGTCGATGATGAAGGCCGGCTGATCCCCGGAGCTTTGGAAGATGAGTTAAGGAAAGACTCCACGGCGCCGACACTCGTGCTGTTGCAGGCAGGTGACATCAACATCGGTGCTTACGATTCATTCGAGACATTGATTCCAATCGCGCACGCATCCGGGGCGTGGGTGCACGTCGATGGCGCGTTTGGTTTGTGGGCGGGGGCGAGCCCGCGTTTGCGCCACCTGGTGAAGGGAATCGAAGCGGCCGATTCATGGGCCACCGACGGACACAAGTGGCTCAACGTACCTTTTGATTCCGGCTTTGCGTTCGTGGCTGACAGGTCAGCTCATCGTGCTTCGCTTTCAATTCGCGCTGCCTATCTGACTCACGCCGCGGACGCGCGCGATCAAGTCGATTGGAATCCTGAATGGTCGCGCCGCGCGCGCGGCTTTCCGGCTTACGCGGCGCTGCGCCAGTTGGGCCGGGACGGCGTGGCAGAGTTGATCGAGCGCTGTTGCCATCACGCGCATTCACTGACCACGCGTATCGGCGCCTTACCCGGCGCAGAAGTTCTGTGGGAACCGACGATCAACCAGGGCCTGGTGCGTTTTCTCGCTCAAAAATCTAACCCATCGTTTAGCGGCGGGCTACTGCCCGCCGAAGAGGCTAACGACCGCCGCACGGATGAAATAATCGCCGCGATACTAAAGACAGGCGAAGCATTTTTTGGCGGCACGACCTGGCGCGGCCGCCGCGCCATGCGAGTGAGCGTCACCAACTGGCGCACCACCGAAGCCGACGTCGATCGCGTGGTGAAGGCGGTGGCGAGTGTTTTGTCAGTACCACCTGCGTTAGCGGGTCGGTCTTAAGATGTTTTAGCGGAAGGGCTCTACCAGCCTGCGAAGCAGACGGCATTGAGTAGCCCCGGGCATAAAGCCCGGGGAACGAGCAGCGAGAAGATTCAGAGCCCCGTTAAGGGGCGGCAGGTACAGAACCGCTCGCGGTAGCGAGCGGGTAACGTTGCTCGTAAGACCCGCTTGCTACCGCAAGCGGCTCCGTACCAATTTCTGTCGCCCGCTTTCCGGGCTTGCTGTCGGTAATGACGTTCGAACCCCGGACTTACGCCGGGCTACTAACATGCCGCCCGCTATCGCGGCTCGTTGAGCCCTTTACCTTCCTGGTTGCGGTCCCGGCTGTTCACTTCTTAGTTTTATCGCTATGCCAAATCTTCTTCTGCGCACTCTTCTTCCGGCGCTTGACCCCGCGGCGAGGCGGCAACTTCTTCGGATCGCCCGTGCCGGCTTTCTTCACAACGCCGCCTTCGTCTTCCGCGATTTCAGTCAGCGTGCGTTTGGTCAGCACTGAGTACGGTTGGGTTTCGCTGATGTCTTCGCCTTCTGTGGCGTACTCGTCGCGATGCTTAATAAGAAGCCATTGCCGATCGCGCGTGCGCACGAGCACGAACGAACCCTTCAGCTTTTTGCCGAGCACGGTGAATTTGAGGTCGCCCTTGGCTAGGCCCTTTGAAACTCCCTCCGAGTTCTCGGGCGCATAGATGCCATGGTCCCAGACCATCACGGTGCCGCCGCCGTATTCGCCCTCGGGAATTACGCCCTCAAAGTCGGCATAGTCGACCGGGTGATCTTCGACCTGCATTGCCAGACGCTTCACCGCCGGATCCATCGAAGGACCTTTGGGCACGGCCCATGATTTCAAGACGCCGTCGGCTTCGAGACGAAAGTCGTAGTGCAATTGCGTCGCGCGATGCTTTTGCACGACAAAGACGTTGCCCAGCTCGGAAGTTTTCTTCTCCGGCCCGGGCTCGGGCGTTTTATTGAAGCGGCGTTTCTTTTTGTATTCGGATAATGACATGGACGCGAGTTTCAGGTTTCAAGTCAGGAAAAGAACGTCCGACAAACTTCAGTTTGTCGCCGCTCTCGATTTGCTCAAGCTGAAGCGACAAACTAAAGTTTGTCGGACATCCAAAGCGGTGTCGCGCTACGCTTGCCACCGCACTCCAAAATCGGGCTATCGCCCGGCGCCTACTGCCGCGTCGGCTTTCTCAGGGAACAACTCGTTCTGAACTGGATCGAGGCCGAGGACTTCGCGCACCGGCGCAAAACTTCTGCGATGAATTGGCGCCGCGCCGAGTTCTTTTAGCAGGCGGCAATGCTCCGGCGTGGGATAGCCTTTGTGCGTGGCGAAGTTATAGCCGGGATGCACAGAATCAAATTCAGCCATCAGAGCGTCGCGGGTGGTCTTGGCGATGATCGAGGCGGCCGCGATGCTGGCGGAAAGTGTGTCGCCTTTGATGATGCCGCGCTGCGGCGTTGAGCAGTGGGGGATGCGTCGCGCGTCAACCAGAACAAAATCGGGCGGCGACGTCAGCCCTTCAACGGCACGTCGCATGGCGAGCAAGCCGGCGTGATAGATGTTGAGGGTGTCGATCTCTTCAACTTCGGCGCGACCGGCGCACCATGCGACTGCGTCCTGTTTGATCTGCTGCGCCAGTTCATCGCGCACCGCCATATCAAGAATCTGTTTTGAGTCATTCAAGCGCTGCAGTTTGTAGTTGCGCGGCAGAATCACCGCGGCCGCAACCACCGGCCCGGCCAACGGCGCCATTCCCGCTTCGTCAACGCCGGCGATAAGGTTGAATCCCTGATCCCAGAGTTCGATCTCAAAGCGAAGAAGATTGTGCAGGCGCTGGCCTTCGGCTCGATTCTTACGCCGGCGTTCTCGGATTTGTTTTGCGAGATGATGCGCGCCCTGGCGCGCGTCGCACTCGAGAGCTTCGACCACACCTTTGGGGACCGGTCGGGCGCGATCGACAAACCGCTCCTTAAGTTCGGGAATCGATTTGGCTAGAAGTTGGTCGAGTGATGACATAAATGCAAATCCGAAGACGTGTCAGTAGCCCGACCGTTAGGGCGGGCTGCCGGCGATACAGGCCCTTGCTGACGCGGCTTCTGATACTACTGCTTCCCTCGCAAAGCCGCGAGCGACTTCTGATCCAAAACATAAACGTAGGCCGCCGGAGTCGGGCCTACGGCGATCGTAAACGCAGGTTGGCTTGCCTGGCGCAGCCGCGCCAGCATCGCCTGGTTGCTTAAATAGGTCCGGCCGCGCGCGTCGATCAGTAAATCCCCGGGCGTCAACTTTTCCAGGTCCGCGGGATCAGACGAGTCAATACAAGCCAGGTCGGGACGATTCGCCCGCTGCGCGTAATAAGCGGCGACGGATTGCAACTCGCTGGCGACCTGGGTGCCGGGCTGAGCGCGCTTTGCAATCTCAATCATCGCATCTTTCATCTGAGCGTCGTAAAACTCGTCCTGCGGAAAGTACGTCCCGGCCTGCGCCGGGCCACCGCCCAGCACGCTCATATATAGACGATAATGCGGCGTGGCTGTTACCGCTGACCAGAAAGCCGAGATGATTACCACCGAGGCCAGGGCGGAGCGAGAATAAATTCCAATGGCTTTGTTATCAAACGCGCGGGCGCAAAATCTTCCCAGCTGTCGGGCCGTAAACTGAACCCCAATCGCAGCGGTGATCATTAGAGCCGGCAAAACAGACGTGAGGTACCGAGTGAACTTGCCGCCGGGAACGGAAAACGCCAGGAACCATAACGACAGCCAAAGCAGCAGGAAATACCTACCGTCTCCGCTCTTTTGTTTGAAGAGCAATCCCAGGCCAAGCACAAAGCTTAGCAAGGTCAGGACCGGCAGCTTGGTGACGATCAGGACCAGATAGAAATACCACGGCTCGCCGCTTAACCAATCCGTGAATCGATGCCGATAAAGCCGTCCCAGGAATTCATAGCTGTCGTGCCCCATGGTGCGGCCACTGGTGAAATTCGACATAGCTTGCCACGTTCCCGGCAACAGGATGGTCGGATTACAGATTAGAAACACGATGCCCATCACGAGAAAGAATTTCAGGAAACGCTTTTTTCCGATGACCCAGCGGGTGCCTGGAATCCTTTGGAACGTGTAGTTATAAGCCACGCTGATCGCCAGCATTGCCGGCACGTACTTTGAGGCGAGCATGGCGCCGAAGGCGGCGGCAGTGGCCCAATAGAAGCGTTCGGGGCGGCGCTCGGGCTGGCTTTCCGCGACGCGCTGCCCTCGCAGCCAAAAGAAATTTGCGAGCATGAAGAAGAAGATCAGAAAAGTATCTTCCTTCGCGATGCGATTGAAGCCGATTGCCAGTGGATCAAAAGCCCATAAGGCGGCGGAGATAAGACCCACTTCCAGACCGAACAACTCTGAAGCCACCAGAAAGACCAGCACTGCGGTAAAAGTTCCAAAGAGAGCGCCCGGAAAACGCAGAGAGCTTTCTATTGCAACATTCAGTTCAGGATGACCGGCAACCAGCGAGGTCCGGTTCCATCTCTCGGCGACGATTACGCTGACGGTCAGCAACGCTTTCATCAGCAAGGGATGCTCACCATTCGCCGACGTGAGGCCCTGCGCGCGATATTCGTTGACGGCGTTGAGCTTGTTCAACTCGTCTTCGCTCAGGCCTTCACTGCTCAATGCGTTGACCCGAAAGCCGAAGCCGACAAGTACCAGGATACCAAGGGCGGTGACCAGCAAAACACGGCGAACAGAATGCGTGCCGGCTCCAGCGAACAATTCGGGTCTTAGTCCGGCGGTTACTACAGGCAGGGCAGGGAACGACAAATCTTCGGATCCTCCAGGAACAGCGAAAGCTTAACGTTTATCAAGGTATGGGGCAACTCGCTAAAATTCCCAGGCTTGCAATCTAAGACGTTGAGAAGGGCCGCAATGCGTTCAGCGCAAGGCCGGCAGTGAGCTTTTGTGACTCCGAAACGAACTGAGACAAGGGTTGGCACGCGGAATATCACCCACCAACTCGCGAAAGCAGCTTGCAATTACCTCAGAAATGGGCGACTATGAGCGCTTGTTTTAAGACCCCCAGCGCCTTCGTGAGTTTGGACGCTTAAGTAAACGCGGAAGGGGCTCTAATCAGCAATTTCAATCATTTAGTGGAGAGATAACAGATATGGCACCACCGCTACTTCAGCAAGAGAATGCCCCTGCTTCCTCGGCGCCGCCGTCCAGGTTGGATCAGAAACTTCATCAAATCCTGTACAAGCCTGAGACGCGAACTACGCTGGAAGTGAAGCCGGAGGCGGAAGTTCTGCCGGAGCCTCCGTACCCGATTCACGCCAATCCGCAGCCGATGACCAAGTCGGAGTATCAGAAGCTGAACGCAATCCGCACCTGGAAAACCTGGGGCTCGCCCTATTTCAAGTCGCGCTGGTACAGCAACGACCTGCGGCCGATCATTCCGTATCTGTTCACTGAGTGGAAGTGCAATCTCGATTGCCACTACTGCTGGTCTTATAACAATAAAGTCAAAGGCATGACCGAAGACACAGCGAAGCGCTCGATCGATTGGCTGCATTCGATTGGTTCGCGCGTGTTGGCGCTAATGGGTGGCGAGCCGCTGCTGCGGCCGAAGTTCATTCATAAGATCGTCCATTACAGCGCGAAGAAAAACATCTTCGTCTACCTGCCAACAAACGGCCGCCTGATGAAGCCCGAAGTGATCGATCGCCTGGGCGACGCGGGTATCGCCACCGTCAATCTGGCGGTTGATTCAGTCAAAGACCGAAAGTCTCTGCCGAAAGCGCTGGATCCAATTCGTCCGTACTTTGAGTATCTGGTTAAGCGGCAGCATCACTATGGCTACACGGTGATGTTCAATATCAATATTTGCCGCAACAACATGGATGACGTCAAAGAGTTGACGGAGATCGCGCACGACGCCGGTATTGCGACCGACTATCACATCAACGAAACGCCGATGATGGAGCAGGACCACTTCAAGCACCTTGACGAGAACGTCACGTACCTGACGCCCGACGACTGGTCAAAGGTCGACGACCTGCTGGCTTATCTCGACGACAAGCGGCACAACGAAGGCTACAAAATGGTCAACCAGAGCAAGCACATGCAGGAGATGAAGAAACTCATGCGCGGTGCAGTGCCGCCCTGGAATTGCCGCGCGGGTCAGAACTCTCTAATCATTCGCACGGATGGAACCCTGGCGCCGTGCTTCCCCATGTATTCGGCCACGCACGACTGGGGCACGATTGAGAATCCGAAGTTCGACCACGCCCAATTGGACGAGATGAAGAAGGAGTGTTCGACGCACTGTCTGTCGACCTGCAACTACATCCTCGCCCACTGCTATGACACCAAGCGCGTGCTGAAGTGGGTGGCCAAGCAGGCCATGCACGGCTTCAAAGGATCGACGGACACGATTCAGTAACGATCGCGCTAAGCGAAAAAGCAAGGCCCACGGCAATTGTCGTGGGCCTTTTCTTTTCGCAATGCTAACTTCAGCGATCGAGCTATTTCGTTGGTCCCCAGACTATCTTTCCCGTCTTGTCAACGTAACCGAACAACAGTCCGTCTTTGGTCATCGTCTCAACGCGGGCGAGGCCGCCGGAGAACGAGGAAGCGTATCGGAAGTTTCCTGAGATTACGGTCTTGCCTGACTTGTCAATGAAGTAAGCCTGGTCGCAATTGTGAATGGCGGCCAGTCCTTCGGAGAATGGCGCCGCGGATTCGAACTGCGCAGGAATAACAAGCTTGCCGGTCTTGTCGATGTAGCCCCACAACATCGTGGAGCCCGACCTGTTGCCGTCGGCGTCCCGCGGACACCAAACTACTTCGCCCTTTATCTTGACCGGCGCCAGACCTTCGCTGAAGGCGCCGGCATCTTCAAACTTTGCTTCGATCAACAGTTTACCGGTCTGATCGATGAATCCGGACTTGCCGCCGGTCGCAATTGCCGCCAGGCCCTCGGACATCGAATGGTAGCTGGGACCATAGTCGATCGCCGGGCTCGGCACCTTTTTGCCGGTTCGATCAAAGTAAGTCACGCCACCTCTTAATAAAACGCCGACTACACCCTCATGAAATCCCAGGGTCACATCCAACGGCACCTCGAAAAGAATCTTTCCGGTGTGATCGATGAAGCCGCCGCGATCACCATCCGTGACGGCGGCCAGTCCTTCGCTGAAATCTTCCGCGTGCGTGAACTTCAAAGGGATAACGAGTTTGCCAGTCTTATCGATGTAACCCCACTTGCCCGGATTCGAAATCACTCCGATGTTGGGAATCCTTCTCTGCCCGATGTTGACGGCGGCCAGACCTTCCGAGAAATCATCGACGATGTCGAAGTCAGGCTTGATCACTACCTGACCGGCTTCGTTAATGAATGCCTTCTGGCGTCCGCTGGTCACTAAAGCCAGGCCTTCGTGAAACTCATTCGCTCCATCAAACTGTAGTGGGACAATTATCTTTCCCGTGCGATCGATATAACCAAACTTGCCGGCCCGCTCGACCGGAAAGAGCGATTTCGACTCTGGCCGTTGCCCGCGCAAGCTTGAAGCAAACAAGCAAGCGAATAGAATCAAGCCGGCGAATATGCCTGTCTTTCTCATTGGAAGTTTCAATTTTCCTAAACGTCCTGCGTTCGGCTGAAAATGCTTTGCGAGAATGTTGGCCACGCATCACGCAGGTAAAGCGAAAACGGAAGCCACCAGATCAAATCGTTAGTCAGGCACAAGACGATGGTTGACCGGGGCCACGTGCCGTTCCAAATTAACCCGGCCAAACCAATCGGACCAAGTACCTTTCCCGCTAAACCGACCGCCGCCAGGAGCCAACCGTGCTCGGGAGCTCGGGCGACTTCAAGGTAGAGAATTCCGTACAAGCCCACCACCATCCCAAGACACGCAAAGATCTGCGGGTGGTTCAGCGGCGGCAGGCCAGCAAAGCGAAAGAGCCATTGCGGATCCCATCCCGCGTACAGTCCCCACGCGATGTTGTAGATTCCCGCGGCGCAGAAAACCAGGCGATGAAATTTTCGTCGGGCTAGCATAGCGAGCGCGGAAGATCCTACATCCTTTTCACGGATTGGCTAGTCCCGCAGGATGATGACATTACCGGGAAGAAGAGCGCGGCAAATCTGACTGACGCGAAATTCCTACGACGTTTTCCGACCGTCGATGAGTTGAGGCGTAATGCGATAAAGAGCAATATCGACGGCCCGTCCCAAAGCATCAAGCTCAGTGGCGCTGATCGCGGGGGTCAGCGAAGGGTTTCGCTCAGTGATGAGTTTCATGGCCCGTTGCATTTCTTCGGCGTTGGTTAACTGCTCGGCCTTACCGATAACCATCACACTGCGCCAATGCGTACTGTCGGTTATTTCTTCAACCTGCAAACAGACTTGCGGGTTGGCTTCAATGGACTGAGTCTTCATTCCTGCGGTCGTAAAGAAATAAAGCTCCTTGCCGTCGTAAGCGTATTGCATGGGCACTACGTAAGGCCGGCCATCACGCGAACAGCCAAGATGGCCAAAGCTTTCGCGTTGTAGCAGCGCGTGCATTTCCGCGGGCGCCATGTCTTCAACTTTTAGCATTAGTAGTCACTCCTTTAGGAACCAATGGCAGAGATCTTAAACGCATACCGGTTGCGTTGAAGATGGCACTACCGACCGCGGGCGCCAGGCCGACGATCGGCGTTTCACCCGCGCCGGCCGACGGAATGTCTTTGCAATCGAGGAGCACGACTTCAATCGATGGCATATCGATGAAACGCGGCACGCGATAGCTGGAAAATTTTGGGTTGAGGATCTTGCCGTTCTCGAATTGAATCGACTCGAACAATGCTCCTCCAATCGCCATCGTGATCGCGCCTTCAATCTGGTTTTTCAGGTGGAGGGGGTTAACGACGGCGCCGCAATCAAAGGCCTCTACCACCCTCACGATTCTCACCTGCGGGTTCTGTTTGTCCGCGTCTTTACCTGAAGGTTTGTCGATGGCGATCTCCGCGCAAGTCGCGACGTAGCCGTTCTTTTCAAAGCCGCAAGAGATGCCGAAGCCGTGACCCGCGGCAGGCTTTGTCCGGCCCCAGCCGAACGCTTTCGCCGCGGCTTCCAGTACGCCGCGCATTCTTTCGTCCTTGAGGTTCTTGAGACGAAACGCCAGCGGATCCATGTTCAGAGAGTGCGCCAGCTCGTCGATGTGCGTCTCGCGAGCAAAGTGATTTGCCGTCGCTGCCAGTCCCCGATACGAGCCCTGGCGCAGCGGCGAGTTTGACGGGTGAAACTGGATGTCGTTATTCGGAATGTCGTATTTGATCTGAATGCCCGAGTTGCCCGAGTTGTAGTTGTGAAACTCCCACGCGGTTATCGTGCCGTCAGACTTAACTCCACTCTTGATATCGATCACGCCGGCAGGTCGAAAGTAAGCCCAGGTGAATTCCTCTTCGCGCGTCCAAACAAGCTTGACCGGTTTACCGGTAGCCTTGGCGAGACGGGCGGCTTCGATCGCGCACTCGCCGGTATGTTTGCCGCCGTAACCTGAACCTGTGTCAGGAACCATGACCCGAACTTTGTCTTCAGCGATATGGAATGCCCCGGCCAGCTCGCTGCGTACTCCGAACGGTCTTTGCGTACCGGTCCAGACAGTGAGCTTGTCGTCCTTCCATTCCGCTACCGCGGCGCGCGGCTCGAGCGGCGTATGCGCGATGTACGCCACGGTGTAAGTCTGCTCGATCTTCTTGTCAGCGGCCGCCAGGCCATCGGCCAGCGAACCCTGCGGGCGCGAGCCACCGCCACCGCCCTCGCCTCCACGTCTCTCTGTTGTCGGTTTTCGCAAAACATCGAAAAGCTCTGCGTTTGAAGGCTGACCCGGCGATTTCCAATCCACGGCAATGACGTTCGCCGCTTTCGTCGCGGTCTGGCTGTCGGCAGCGACTACGCCAATAAAGTTGCCGTCATGCACAACCTTCGCGCCAGGAATTGCTTCAGCGGCTTTGGTGTCGACCGAAACCAGCGTCGCGTTGAAGGTCGCGGGGCGAACAACCTTTCCGTACAGCATGCCTTCGCGTTTGATGTCCGAAGCATACTCGTGCCTTCCGGTGACAAAGTTCCGGGCATCGACTTTCGCGATCGACGTGCCGGCGATCGTCCAATCCTTAGGCGGAGTCGTCGCGATATTGTCGGGGATGACCTTGACCAGCTTCCTGCCCTTTGCGACCTCGGCTAACGACAGCGACTTTGACTTGTCGTGATTGACGAAACGCGCGTCGACGATAGTCACGGAAGCGGGCTCGACACTTAATTGCTGCGCGGCAAGATCTATCAGCATCTCGCGCGCGGCCGCGGCCGCCTTGCGCAATCGCGGCGCCATCGTCGGCGTGGAAAGGCTGCCGAATGTTCCCATATCGAAAGGTGTGACATCGGTGTCGCCCATGACCAGGTGAATTATCCCAACCGGAACATGCAGTTCTTCGGCGACGGCTTGCGCCAGGGACGTGCGAATGTTCTGGCCCATCTCGACCTTGCCGGTAAAAACTGTCACGCCGCCATCTTCGTCGACATGAATCCACGCACCGATGTCGTTGGGCAGCCGATCGTTTCCGCCGCGTCCTGATTCTCCCTGCCCCCGTTGTTGAGCCAGAGCGCGACTCAGCGGGACGATGAAGATGATGCCGGCGCCGAAGGCTTTGATGAAATCGCGGCGATCGAAATGAAATTTGTAACTCGGCGTCTCGAAGAGTTCGTAACGCTCAGTCTCGATCTCGTCAATTCGGTCGCGTTCGTCGGTCATTTCGCCACCTCCTTTGCCGTGCCGGAGGCAATTTGGATCGCCTCTACAATTCGCTGATACGTGCCGCACCGGCAGATGTTGCCGTTCATTCCACTAATTATTTCATCTCGGCTCGGACGGGGGTTCTTAGTAAGCAGCGCCGCGCCCGACATGATCATGCCCGAAGTGCAGTATGCGCACTGCATCGCGTCCGCTTTGATGAAAGCTTCCTGTAAAGGATGCAACTGGCCATCTTTCTCGAGGCCTTCGATCGTCGTAATCTGTTTGCCCGTGGCGCGCCCGACTTGCGTGATGCACGAACGCGTCGGCTGTCCGTCGAGCAGCACGGTGCAGGCGCCGCATTGTCCTTCGCCGCAGCCGTACTTGCTGCCGGTTAATCCAAGATCGTTGCGGAGGACGCTGAGCAGACTGACGGTCGAATCCACATCCAGCGTCATCTTCTTTCCATTTACGTTGAGCGCGGTGACTCTGGCCATAACAGACCTCTTTCGGCTTTTCGAACTTTCAAGACTGCTGATCGGTTGGAGCTGTAAGTATACATCCGCCTTTGCGAGTTTGCCCAAATGGTGATTAAATCCCGCGTGACATTTGAATTAGACTAATGGAAGCCGACAGCACAGCAGCGCGTTTCGCGGTTTGTATTAATAACATCGGTTATCCAGATGATTTGAAGGTCAGAACCGTCTATCAGGTTTTGCCGGATGAGTCAGCTGCGAGAAGCAACCGCATCAGAGTCGTGGATGAAACCGGCGAGGATTATTTATATCCGGCCGACTACTTTGTGCTTATTGACGTACCTCCTGAAGCGCAGAAAGCATTGAGACAAACGCCAACCTGTTCCTAGAGCCAATTCGCTGGAGGCCGAAGAAGTCCGCGCAGCGGACGGATGATAATAGCCCACGATTCATCGGTGGGATCTACTCGCGATTAGTGCGGAAGTCCGCGAAGCTGACGACTGAATTCTCCTCTTCACTATTTGCGACTCAGGATTTACTATTCACGGAATCTTTCAGCCGTCCGTTTCACGGACTGACAAGGATTTATGCGCGGTTACCCCAGCACTGAAGTGCTGGGCTAGTTTCAATCGTCCGCTTCGCGGACTCTACCCTTGATCTAGAACTTGTAGTTCCCATTCGGAGACACAATGAAACCAAATCGCTTCTTCAAGTTTCCCATCGCCGCTCTGTTCTTAGTCTTAAGCGCGGTTGCCTCTTTTTCGCAAGGCCCGGGTGGGCAGATGTCTGCGCAGCAGCGCGAGCTGGCCGATTACGTTAAGAGTCATTACAGCAAGCGCGAAGTGATGATTCCGATGCGCGACGGGGTGAAGCTCTTCACTTCGATCTACGAGCCCAAGGATACGAAGGAAAAGTATCCGTTCATGTTCGACCGGACCTGTTACAGCGTCGCGCCTTACGGCCTGGACAAATTTCGCACATCGCTTGGGCCCGACGATCTGTTTGCCCGCGAAGGCTACATCTTTGTATATCAGGATGTGCGCGGGCGTTACATGAGCGAGGGTGAGTACGAGGACGTGCGGCCATACATCCCCAACAAAAAAGGAAACCAGATCGACGAAACCAGTGATACCTATGACACGGTCGATTGGCTCGTCAAGAATATTCCGAACAATAACGGACGCGTCGGTGTCTACGGCATCTCGTATCCCGGGTTTTACACGTCGATGGCCGGCATCGATGGCCATCCCGCAATCAAAGCAATCTCGCCGCAGGCGCCGGTCTCTGACTGGTTTCATGGCGACGACAATCATCACAACGGGGCGCTATTTCTGGCGCAGAATTTCTCCTTCTTCACTGGTTTTGGCCAGCCGCGGCCGACACCGACCTCGAACAATGATTATGTGAAGCGATTCAATTACGGCACGCAGGACGGCTATAAGTTTTATCTGGCAATGGGAGGGATGAAGAATTCCGGAGACGCGTTCGAGAAGCAGTTTGGCTTTCGCCTCAAGTTTTGGGACCAAATGATGCAGCATCCGAACTACGATCAGTTTTGGAAGGACCGCAACATTTTTCCGAACTTGAAGAACATCCACGCCGCGGTGATGACGGTCGGCGGGTGGTACGACAACGAAGATCTATTCGGCGCGCTCGGAACCTATCAGAGTATCGAGAAGCAAAATCCCGGCATCTTCAATGTGCTGGTGATGGGGCCGTGGTTTCATGGCGGTTGGGCGCGTTCGGATGGTGACTGGCTGGGCACGGCTTACTTCGGCATGAAGACGGGAGAATACTTTCGCGCCCACTTTGAGCTGCCGTTCTTCAATCATTTTCTGAAGGACAAGGGCGACATCTCGGAAATCAAAGAAGTGAACGTGTTCGACACCGGCGCCAATCAATGGACGGACCTTCCGAACTGGTCGCCGACCGCTTCGACCGACACGCCCGTCTATCTGTCATCCGACGGTAAACTTGTCTTTGGCGATGGCGCGACGGGAAAGCGTCCGCCGATGGGCGGAAAGCTTTACGACGAATATGTAAGCGATCCAATGAATCCGGTTCCTTACACAGAGAAGAGAAACAACGACACCATAAGGTATCCGCGCGATTTCATGACTGAAGATCAGCGCTTTGCCTCGACGCGTCCGGACGTGCTCGTTTATCAAACCGATCCTTTGACGCAAGACCTGACCGTGGCCGGCAGCATCAAGCCGGAGCTATTTATTTCTTCCAGTGGGACGGATTCGGATTTCGTCGTGAAATTGATCGACGTTTTTCCCGACGAATATCAGTATCCCGAATCAGGAAACAAGTTGCCCAACGGCCAGCCGGAACGAGTGAAACCACCAGACGGTTCGACGGCCTGCGTCTTTTCGCCCGGCGGTTATGAAATGCTTTTGCGCGGTGAGCCGTTCCCCGCGCGCTTTCGCAACAGCTTTGAAAAGCCCGAACCTTTGAAGCCGAACGTGCCGGCGAAGATTTCTTACGTGATGCCCGGCATCGTGCACACGTTCAAGAAAGGCCATCGCATCATGGTGCAAATCCAGAGCACGTGGTTTCCCCTGGTCGCGCGCAATCCACAAAAGTTTATGCCGAACTATAAGCTGGGCACCAACGCCGACTTTCAGAAAGCCACCGAGCGGGTCTATCACTCAGCCGCGAATCCGTCGCGTATTGTCTTGCCGGTGTTGAAGAAGTAATCGGCGTAGAGATGAGGTCAGTACCGGGAGCGGTAGCGACCGGGTCTCGTCCTCGCCACTACACAAGTCTAGTAAGTTGAAACCCGGTCGCTACCGCTCCCGGTACTGACCTCAAGGAGAATCCCGTGCATCAATACCGCGTCTTAAAACACAGCGTCGCCGCTCTTATCATTCTTGTTTTCTCTAACCTGAACTCGTCGGCGCAGACCCAACTCTCGCCCGATCTCATCGAGAAGATCGACAAAGTCGTTACCGACACTTTGGCCAGGACCGGAGTCCCCAGCGCCTCGGTGGCCATCGTCAAGGACGGCCAGGTGGTCTATACAAAAGCTTATGGTGATGCGCGCCTTGATCCGAAAACCCCGGCGACGCCACAGATGCGCTATAGCATCGGCTCGATCAGCAAACAGTTCACGGCCGCTGCGGTTCTCCTTTTGCAAGAGCAGGGCAAGCTGTCGCTCGACGACAAGGTGGCGAAGTTCATTCCCAATCTGACGCGCGCAAACGAAGTCACCATTCGCCAACTGCTCTCGCACACTTCGGGCTATCAGGACTACTGGCCGCAGGATTATGTGATGCCGCCGATGATGCTGCCGACCACGGCCCAGAAGATCCTGGACATGTGGGCGCGGAAGCCTCTGGATTTCGATCCCGGCACCAAATGGCAGTACAGCAACACCAACTATGTCATCGCCGGCGTGATCATAGAGAAGGTCGCCCGCATGCCGCTGCTGCAATTTCTGCAGGAGAAAGTATTCACTCCGCTGGGAATGACCAGCGTGAGCGACACAGATCAGGCGAAGCTTGGTGACACGGATCCGGCCGGCTATCTGCGTTACGCGCTCGGCCCGTTGCGCGCGGCTCCGAAAGAGGGCAAGGGTTGGATGTTTGCCGCCGGAGAGTTGGCCATGCCCGCGGCGGACCTGGCGAAGTGGGACATCTCGATCATGGATCAGAAGTTGATGAAGCCGGCTTCTTACCGCGAGTTCAGCACTGAAGTTTTGCTCAAGAACGGATTGGGCACTCACTATGGGCTGGGTGTTGACGTCAACTCGCAAGCGGGACACCGCGCGTTGTCGCACGGCGGCGAAGTGTCGGGCTTTACCGCGCAGAACGTAGTCTTCCCTGACGATCGCGCCGCGGTGGTCGTGCTTACCAATCAGGATGCAGCCAGCGCTTCCGGCGCGATCGCCAGCGGCATCGCTCCGCTCTTATTCGCCACGACTGACGCGGCGACACCCGCGAAGCTGGAGCAGGCGAAGAAAATCTTCGAAGGACTTCAGCACGGCACCGTCGATCGTTCGCTCTTCACTGATAACGCGAACAGTTACTTCAGCGAGCCGGCACTGAAGGATTTCGCCTCCGGCCTCGGGCCTTTGGGCACGCCGCAGTCGTTCATTCAAGCTTCTCAGGGCCTGCGCGGCGGCATGACGCTGCGCGTGTACATCATTAGATTTCCACAGAAGGTTCTGCGCGCGTGGACGTATGAGATGCCGGACGGCAAACTGGAGCAATATCAAATAGCCGCGCAGAATTGAGGACTTTATCTAGGAATCACCAAGAACTGAAGGTTCATTGCGAGTCCGCTGCAAGGCTGTCCAAGAATCCGAATGGTTCTTCGACGCGTAGCGTCGGCTGACTTTAGCCCGGCGTTTCAACGCCGGGATCAGCGTCAACAATATCCCCTCGTCGCGTCAGCGACGACTGACTATCAACCGTCGCTACGCGACGATTAAACAAAAACCGCTCATCTTCCCGGCCTTGAAAGGCCGGGCTAAATTCATCCGTCGCTCTGCGACGCAAAGCCCGGATACCCACCCCAACAATCGTTTGTCGCGTCAGCGACGACTGAATCATCCCCATAAGTATCGCTCATCGTATCCAATACCATTCTTTTGTAAGAAGTCCAAGTACTCTTCCTGGAACGTCTTCTGCCGGTGATGCTCACGCTGATTTAGAATGTAGCTAATCACGTCAGGTAGATTCGACTTGCTCACCGTGAATGCACCGTAACCATCTTGCCAGCCGAAGTCTCGCAAGGCTGAAAATTCTTCATGAATCCATTTGGATGATTCGCCTTTCAAGAACTGAGCAATCTGAAAGGGAGCGATTGTGGGAGGCGCAGTAACAAGTGCGTGAACATGATCCTCCACCCCGCCGACCTGCAATGCTGTCATGTTATGCGTGCGCGCGATGCCGCCGATAAATGCCCAGGCGCTGTTCAATATCCGGCACGAGCCAGGGCTCACGATTCTTGGTGGAGAAAATGATGTGATAGTGAAGTGCGGTGTAGGTGTTGGCCATGGGAGAGGCTCTTCTTTACATTCAATCGTCGCTGACGCGACGACGGGTTTGATTACCGACTGATCCCGGCCTTGAAAGGCCGGGCTAAATTCATTCGTCGCTACGCGACGTAACAGCGGCAATAAAGCTCTCCTTTCGCTTGTCGAACTCTTTGGTCCGCTTGAGCGACTCCTTCGCCGAGAGTTTGATTCTCGGCGGGCGTTCAATTTTGAGTTCTTTTAAGTCCTTCAATCTTCTTGCCATCTGTACCTCCGAACCAACCCAGTGCTCACTGTTCTAATCCCATTGCTTTCATCGTCGTTGTTTATTCATGCCTGAGAGCAAGGCGCTTCTTTCTCCATTCGGAAATGTTCTTCAACCGGCGGCGGAATGCGGCGTCTGAGACTTCCGCTTTCGCGGGTTTCTTCGCGGCGGCCTGAGGGACGACCTGATACTTGTTCTTCATGCTTGAAACTCCGCCGTAATTCTCATCCGAAGACTGCCTTCACATCAAGGGTTGGCGCCGCTCGTTAATCGTCGCCTGAGGCGCGCGTTCTATCACGGTTGGCGTGATCTTGTCGAGTAAGAGAATTGGCTACGGATAAGCGCGGATCAGGCAAAGGAAAGAAAATAAAAGGAGGGTGTATCGTCGCAAGCCCTCCCCTCAATCCCCTCCCAATGGGAGGGGAAGAGAGCCGAGCCCTCCCTGACGGTCGGGCCACTGCCCCGAGCCACCCGCTCGCTACCGCGAGCGGTTCTGCAACGTGTCAGCCACCCGATCACGTCCAATTTCGTGACGCACGTCACAAATCCGGGCAAAAAAGCTGCCCTTAATGACAAACCGATGACAATAGAAACCCCTGGTTTTTTAGAATGGTCTCGTGATAGACCAACTGGTCATCCTCAATCTGCGACACGAGGCCCGAGCCAGGATGCCCGCGGTGCTTAGCGGCCTCGAGTGGCAAACCTGTCTGCGAAGAATTCAGTTTCTAAATCAAGTTGAGAACAGTGCGCTGATCGAAGCCGCCGAGCGCAATGCGCTGGTCACGGGCAGCGTCGAAGTTTATCGCGGCAGAGATGCATATGAATTTCTGCTCGAAGTGATCTGCGGTTTGAATTCGCCGCTCCTGGGAGAGACTGCGGTGATGGGCCAGTTCCGAGAGTTCTGTGCGCACGCAAAATTTCCCAACACGTCATGGGGTTGGTTCCTGCGGCAGCTCACAGCCAATGTTCTGGTCGATGCCAAGCGAGTGCGCCACGGGCATCTGCAGGGAATCGGTAGTCAGTCGTATGGCAGTCTGGTAAGGCAGCATGCGAAGGGGATGCCGACGGTTGCAGTTCTGGGAACGGGGAAGTTGGCGCGCGAGATTCTTCCCTGGCTGATTGGTAAGACCACGGCTCGTTTGTTCTATCGTAACTGGCAGCATGCGAGAGATCTTTTGAAAGAGTATCCCGAAGTTCAGCTCGATCAATACTCGGCGGATGACGCGGGTTGGGAGCATGAGGAAACCGGACTGGTGATTGCGGCGCCAATGAAAGCCGCGGAGGTTGAGAGCTGGGTCCGATCGCAGAGTTCGACTTTTTCAAAGTGTCTCGATCTTCGCGGGGATGCTGAAACTGATCCAGTCTCGCTGCCGATCCCGGTAATAAAGTTGTCCGAACTCTTCGACGCGTTGCGCACCGAGCGGCAAAGATTGGAAGGCCGGGTCGAGGCCGCGCGCGCGGAAATCAAACAGTTGGTTCAGCGCCAGTCGCATCAAGCCCAGTTCCGGCCGTTTGGATGGGAAGACTTATGCGCGTGACGATAGCGTCGCGTCGCAGCGATTTGGCACGCATCCAGGCCTACCAGGTTGGTGACGCGCTTAAAAGCGCGCACCCGCAGATCGACATCAACTACTCCTTCCACGAATCCCTCGGAGATCGAAATCAAAGCGACCCGCTCTGGCAGATGCCGGAGAAGGGAGTTTTCACGCAGGACTTTCGTGCAGGCCTTTTGAAGGGCGACTTTGACCTGGTGGTCCATTCATGGAAAGACCTCGCCATTGAAGCAGATCCCGAAACTGAAATCGCTGCGACCTTGCCGCGAGCAGACGCCCGTGACCTTCTGCTGGTGCGCGCAGATCGCTGGCCGGACGTCGAGCGCTCCGGCGTCATGTCCATCCTCACCTCATCGCCGCGTCGCAGCTACAATCTCGCATCGTTCCTGCGCGAGGCTTTGCCGGCAAAGCTGCGTGAGTTGAACTTCATCAACGTGCGCGGGAACGTGCCGACCCGCGTGCGCAAGCTCCTTGAATTAGACGTCGATGGATTGGTCGTGGCCAAAGCTGCTCTCGATCGTTTGCTCGCAGCTAAGCAGAAGGAATTCGCCGCGACTCAATCGGAGTTAAGACAAGCCTTGTCGCAGTGCCGCTGGATGGTCTTGCCTCTGCGCGAGAATCCATCCGCACCGGCACAGGGAGCACTGGCGATTGAAATTGTGCGCAGCCGAGCTGATTTGCGTGAGCTGGTGGCGCCGCTCAATTGTGCTGACACCTTCGCCGCGGTTACTCACGAGCGCGAGATTCTACGTGGCTACGGTGGCGGCTGCCATCAGAAGATTGGCGCGAGTGTCCTGCGCCGTCCTTTCGGTGAGGTTACGTTTCTGAGAGGCTTGACGGATAGTGGCCAGGTGCTCGATGACTGCTCGCTGAGTTCATCACAGCCGCGACCGCCAAAGATTGCCAGAGAGCAGTTGTGGCCGCTTAGTCCCGCCGACGCCGACTGGTTCTCGCGCGAGCGAATTCCGCTCGCTGAACTGACAACCGCACTTTGGATTGCGAAAGCCGATGCTTTGCCTGATGATTGGTGCCCCGGTTCAGCGCAAATCGTTTGGGCGAGCGGCGTGCAAACCTGGAAGCGCCTGGCGCAGCGTGGTGTCTGGGTGCACGGTTGTGCGGAGAGTTTGGGCGAGCAGGAGCCGCAGAACATTGAAACACTCGCCAGTTCGGCTTTGCAGTGGCTTAAGCTGACCCATACGGCGGGTTATGATGAAGGCACGCTGCCGACCCTGGCGACCTATCGCCTGGTGCCGAAGAACGGCTATGTTGAATTGAAAGGCAAGAGTTATTTCTTTTGGAAGAGTGGCTCAAGCTTTGAGCATGCGCTGTCAAGCAATCCATGGATTAAGGAAATGACGCACTTTTGCGGGCCCGGCAATACGCAGCGCATCCTGGAGAGAAACGGAGTGCAGCCTCACATTTTTCTCGATCACGCGCAATGGCTGAAGGAGATGTCTTTGTGATGAAGCGACTGATGCGGCTGAGAGGTTCGCAACACCTGCGCGATTTGTGCGCCGAGACTGAGTTCAACCGCGCGCAGTTGATTCAACCGTTCTTCGTGGTCGAGGGATTAGCCAACGAAGAGCCAATCGCCGGACTGCGCGGGAACGTTCGTCACAGCGTCGCGTCGGCTTTGAAGCAAATCGAGAAAGATCTCGCGGACGGCGTCACGCAGTTTCTGCTCTTCCCCGTACCCGCGGAAAAAAAGGACGGCAACTTCAGTCAACAACTTACTCGCGAAACGATCTCTGAGATTCGCCGGCAGTTCGGCGACAGTCTTTGCCTGTGGGTCGACACGTGCCTCTGCTCGTACACGACGCACGGGCATTGCGCGGTGATGAATGACAAAGGCATTAATCTGGCGGCGACGCTCGACGAGTTGGCGAATTCGGCGGTCGCTTTCGCGGAAGCCGGAGCGGACGGCATCAGTCCCAGCGACATGATGGATGGGCGAGTCGCTCGGATTCGCACCGCGCTCGACGCCAAGGGTTTCGACCTCGTGCCAATTATGAGTTACAGCACCAAGTTCGCCAGCAACTTCTACGGGCCGTTTCGGAACGCGGCTGATTCGGCGCCGCAGTTCGGCGACCGACGTCATTATCAACTTGACGTGCGAAACCGAAACGGCGCCATTAACGCCAGTCTTCGCTGCGCGGAAGAAGGTGCGGACCTGCTGATGGTCAAACCGGGAATGACTTCGCTGGACTTGATCCGGCCGATCAATGAGCAGACCGGCCTTCAGGTCGGCGCTTATCAAGTGAGCGGCGAATATGCCGGCATGGTGCTGTTGGCCGAGCAGGAATTGATCAAGTTCGACGAAGCTCTGTTGGAGACTTGGCATGTATTCAAGCGTGCCGGTGCCCAGTACATCATTACCTACGGGGCGCGCTATGCAAGGCGTTTGGGAATCGGAAGGTAATTTGGAGTGCGGCGACTTGTCGCCGCTTTGGTCTGCGGCGGCTTGACGGCGCATTCTTTGAAAAGAGGGAACTAATACGGAGGTCGCGACAAGTTGCGACCGACCAAAGCGCTGACAAGTCAGCGCACTCCAAAGAGTTGACGCTTCTGGTTGATCAGAGTTTCCTGAAGTTTGTCGGAGATAAATGAGATGCCCTCTGAACAAACAGCTTTAGATTCGCACGATCTCTCACGCGAATATTTTGAGCGCGCGCTGCGCGTATCACCGGGCGGTGTGCACAGTCCCGTGCGTGCATTCAAGAGCGTCGGCGGCACGCCTGTCTTTTTCCGCAGCGCGCAGGGAGGGACGATGACCTCCGTTGATGGACGTGACTACATCGATTTCTGTCAGAGCTTTGGCCCCTTGATGCTCGGCCATCGAGATCCGGACGTCGCCGCAGCGGTGCAGGAAGCGATCTCGACTGCGTGGAGTTTTGGCGCCTGTGAGCCTTATTCACTTGAGTTGGCCGAATGGATTACGTCGCGACTTCCGTGGGTCGAGATGCTGCGCTTTGTCTCTTCCGGAACGGAAGCCGTGATGAGCGCGCTGCGAGTGGCCCGCGCGGCGACCGGGCGAAACCGGATCCTCAAGTTCGAAGGTTGCTATCATGGTCATTCGGATTCGTTGCTGGTGAAAGCAGGCAGTGGTTTGGCCGGCGCTGCCGCGAGTTCCAGCGCCGGGGTCTCGGCAAACGTCGCCGGCGAAACTTTGGTGGCGCCACTTGACGATGAAGAGGCCGTGCGCAAGATCTTTGCTGAGCATGGCAAAGACATTGCAGCTGTTATCCTGGAGCCGTTGCCCGCCAATTATGGGCTGCTGATCCAGCGCCGCGAGTTCATCGAAGAGACGGTGAAGATTGCCCGCGAGCACGGTGCCCTGGTGATCTTTGATGAAGTGATCTCGGGATTTCGCGTAGCGCTGGGCGGCATGGCTGAAGTGCTCGGCTTGCGTCCTGATCTCGTGACTTATGGCAAAGTGATCGGCGGCGGGTTCCCGGTTGCTTGTTATGGGGGCAGAAAAGATTTGATGGAGCTGGTAGCCCCTGTCGGGCCCGTCTATCAGGCCGGAACGCTGAGTGCCAACCCGGTCGGAATGCGAGCAGGTTTGGCGACGCTTCAGAAAATTGAAAGGGTCGGTGCCTATGCGCAAATGGAAGAGCGCACGGGTCGTTTCTGTGATGAACTGAATTCCGAGTTGCAACAGCGGAGTTTGCCGTTTCAGTTAACCCGAACGGCGTCGATCTTTTGGCTGCATGCGCAGACGGATGACGTGATCCGGCGCATCGATCAAATTCCCGGTCATCATGCAAACGCGTTCGCCAAAGTGTTTCATCGCGCATTAGCACGCGGTGTGTATTTAGCGCCGAGCGGTTTTGAAGTAGGCTTTCTGTCGCTGGCACATTCAGATGAGCTGCTTGAAAGGGCCAGCGAGGCACTCGTTGCCGCGATTGAGGAGTCAATATAGGCCCTATAGGTCCTATCGCGAAATACTTTGAGCACTGAAAGAAAGCGCAATCGAATCGTAATCGCACTGGTCGGACTGTGGGTCGTTTTCACAGTGACGCTGGCCGGCTGGTGGTTAGTTTTTGGTTTGCGCCAACTGGCTTTACTGAATCGCCTGAACCTTGAGGGCGCTGCTGACCTTCATCGTCATTATCAGATGTTGCTGTGGGAAGGCGGCATCCTCATCGTCTCTTTGATCGGCGGAGGCCTGGCACTGTTTTACTATGCGCGGCGCGAGCAGAGGCGTCACGCGCAGGTGGAAGAATTCTTCGCTGCCTTCACGCATGACGCCAAGACGGCGCTGGCCAGTCTGTGCCTGCAAGCGGAGAGTCTGCGCGAAGATTTTGCCAACGCCGAGCCCAGCCCGCTGTTGGATCGCCTGTTAAGCGACACGCTGCGCTTGCAGCTACAGTTGGAGAATTCACTCTTCCTGGTAAACCTGACGAGGGGCGCTTTTTTTCTCGAGCCAATCAGCCTGAGTGATCGGGTGGACATGCTACGGCATCACTGGCCTGCTTTGCTGATCACGCAAAGCGGCGATGGCGTGATCATGGCCGATGCGCGCGCACTGGAAAGCGTCCTGACCAACCTGGTCCAAAACTCGGTCACGCACGGCCAGGCAACTGAGGTGGGCGTGAGCGTAAAGCGCAGCGGCGACGGGCGATTGAGCCTGCGCGTGTCTGACAATGGCCACGGTTTTCACGGCGATCTCAACCGGCTGGGCAAACTTTTCGTGCGGCACACTCGCGGCAGTGGCAGTGGCGTCGGGCTCTACATCGTGCGCCAACTGGTGAAGCGAATGAACGGGACGATTAATTTTACCGACGCCAGCCCGAGCGGATTTTTGGCTGAGATGGATTTTCCCAACGCCGGGACTTCAGATTCGATTCGCCCGGAGCGAGCCAGTTATGAAGCGACTGTTGCTGGTCGAAGATGATCGCTCGCTGGGGGCGACTTTGCACGAACGCCTTTTGCGCGAGCCGTATGACGTCGCCTGGGTCGAGACCCGGCAGCGGGCGCTCAAGAAGTTGAGCGAAGGTCTTTGGGATCTGGTAATTCTCGATATCGGCTTGCCTGATGGATCAGGTTTCGAGTTGGCGCGTCACATTAAGCAGAGCTCTTCGGTGCCCATCATGTTCATGACTGCGCTGAGCACTGCCGAACATCGTTTGGAAGGGTTCGAAATTGGCGCCGAAGAATTCGTCCCCAAACCGTTTCACTTGCGCGAGCTGCTCCTGCGCGTCAAGCACGTGCTCGACCGTCATCCGGTGCGGCACCAAGTTTCGTGCAATGGCCGGGTAATTGAATTGGAGAACCGGGCGATTGTGCAGCCCGATGGAAGGCGGGAACATCCGGCCGCGCGCGACTTTGAATTACTGCAGCTATTGATCACCGGGAGTCCGGGGGTAATCAGCCGCAACCAGATCCTGGATGTGCTTTGGGGAGAGGACAAGTTTCTGAATCAACGCACGATAGACAATATGATCGTACGCCTGCGTCAATCGCTGGGCGACACGAACAGCACCTTTATCCGTTCGGTGCGGGGGATTGGATATCAATGGTGTGGTGATGGGAGTAGTGGCACAGACTTTAGTCTGTGATAACCCTGACTTAGAAAGAATCACAGACTGAAGTCTGTGCCACTCTGCCAGTGAAAACGAAATGAGTTCATCCGCAGTCAAAGAACAGATCGGAAACGCGCGGTTCCAAAACGCGTTGACCCGGCGCGCGCAACCTACGCCGCCAATCTGGCTCATGCGCCAGGCAGGTCGTTATCACAAACACTATCAAGCGCTGCGGCAGAAGTATTCATTCATGGATTTGTGCAAGCGACCTGAACTGGCGGCGGCGGTGGCCCTGGGTCCGGTGATGGATTTTGATTTCGATGCGGCAATCCTGTTCAGCGATCTGCTGTTCCCGCTCGAAGCCCTCGGAATGGGGCTGGAATACACCGATCGAGGTCCACAGCTTGGTTGGAATCTTGATGAGCAGACTCTGGCACAACTGCGTTCAATCGACGATGCCTGGCCACATCTACTATTTCAGGGCGAAGCAATGCGCGCGACGCGCGATCTCCTACCCTCCGATCGCAGTCTGATTGGTTTTGTCGGCGGCCCCTGGACCCTGTTTGTCTATGCGGTCGAGGGCTCGCATTCGGGATCACTGGTTGAGTCAAAAAAACTGCTGTCGTTGTTTCCTGAATTTTGCGAAACGATGGTGCCGCTGCTCCGGAGAAACATAGAACTGCAGCTCGACGCCGGCGCCGAAGTCGTCATGATCTTTGATACGGCAGCCGGCGAGTTGTCACCCGACATCTTCACCGCCGAGGTGGCACCCCAACTCCAGACCCTGACCGCGAAGGATGTGTCCCGCATAGGCTATTACTCGAAGGGCACTCAGGCTGCCCACTTGCGCCATCCGCTTTTTATCAGCGGTGGACTGGCCGGGGTTGGAGTTGATTCACGTTGGGACCTGAGCGAGGCCCTGGACTTCTTCCCGCAGGGTTTTGTTCAGGGCAACTTCGATCAGGCCTTGCTGTTGTGTGAGACGAACGACCTGAAGCAGCATCTGGAGCGGTATCTCAGACCGTTTGCCAATCAAGCACGGCCAGGCTGGATTTGCGGCCTGGGCCACGGCGTCTTGCCGGGCACGCCCGAAGACAACGTTAGACTCTTTGTTGACACAGTTAGAGAGGTAATTCAGTGACTGATCTGTTCGCCAAGTACGACGTCCCGGCCCCGCGCTATACCAGCTATCCAACGGTTCCTTTCTGGAGTGACTCGCCCAGCCAGGACCAATGGCTGGATGCAATCAGGACCGCGTTCGATGAAGAGACGGCCGGCTGGTCGCTGTATTTTCATCTCCCGTTCTGTGAAACGCTTTGCACTTTCTGTGCGTGCAACACGGTCATCACGCACGATCATGGGCGCGAAGAAACGTACATCAATCTACTGCACAAAGAATGGCAACTTTACCGCGACCAGGTTCCCGCATTAGGGAAGCGACCGCTGCGACAGTTAGAGCTTGGTGGAGGCAGTCCCACATTTTTCTCGCCGGACAACCTGAAGCGCATCCTTGAACCGATGCTTGCAGACATTCAGGTTGAGGCTGAACAGTTCCGTGCTTCGGTCGAAGTTGATCCGCGGCGCACCACCCGCGCACAACTGGTTGCGCTGCGTTCGCTCGGCTTCAATCGTATTTCTCTGGGCGTACAGGATTTCGATCCGGTGGTGCAAAAGCTGGTGAACCGCGAGCAGCCGCTCGAGCAAACCAGAGGTGTGACCGACATGGCGCGTGAGTTGGGCTACGACTCCGTCAACTATGATTTGATTTATGGATTGCCGCGGCAGACGCCTGAAAGTTTCCGGCAGACCGTGGAGCAAACCGTCGAGTTGAGGCCTGACTGCATCGCCGTGTACAGCTTTGCGCGCGTTCCGTGGATCAAGCCGGCCCAGCGCAGCTACAAGGATGAGGATTTACCGGCCGCCGGCGAGAAGCGCGCCCTGTACGAGATCGCGCGCAATCTGCTGGCGGAAGCAGGCTATATTGAGATTGGAATGGATCACTTTGCGCTGCCGGGTGATGGGCTCGCGCGGGCCCAGAGCGACGGGAGCTTGCACCGGAATTTTATGGGTTACACGGAATTGCGGACCCAGGTAATGCTGGGACTGGGCGTCAGCGCGATTTCGGAAACGCCCACCTGCTTTCATCAAAACGAGAAAGCCTTTCCCGTCTATGAGCGGCGAGTTCAGCAGGGCGAAGTTCCCACGCACCGCGGACATCTGCTTTCCGCAGAAGACCGCGGCCTGCGCGAACAGATTCTCACTTTTATGACCAGGTTCGAGGTTGAGCTAACGCCGGAACAAACCCCGGACGCGACCGTCTTCCTCGATTCACTGGTGAGCGATGGCCTGGTTGAAGTGCGCGACCGGAAACTAATCCTTACCGATCGGGGCCGGCCATTTCTGCGCAACGCCTGCATGTTCTTCGATCAGCGGTTGCGCCGGCAGGAGCAGCGGCCAAAACTCTTCTCTCAGGCACTGTGATGACTTGTTTCTGGTCGATGAAGAACAAATGTTTGTTTAGAGTCGGGCTACTGCCCGACCAAGCGGGCGGTAGCCCGCTTCTAAACGTTTAGACCGCACGCCTCCGCGTCGTTCGCCTTCAATTAAGTATGCAAGTCAAAGTCATTGGCGCAGGTTTCTCGGGATTGGTGACCGCCTACTATCTCGTCAAAGCAGGCTGCAAGGTCCAAGTGGTCGAAAAGAGCGCCCGAGTCGGAGGCTTAATTCGTACGCTGCAAACACCAAACGGGCCGGTGGAAACTGCCGCCAATGGCATTCGCAATTCGGTCCGTCTGGAAGCGATGTGCGCAGACATTGGCGTGCCGCTTCAGTCCACGCGACGTGCAGCCCGGGCGCGGTTCATTTTTCGTGGCCGGCCCAGACGGTTTCCACTCGGCATTCCGGACGTTCTAGAGATGGGTCTCAGATTTGCCGCAAGTGCCACCAGCTTGCGGCCCCGACCGTTGGAAACCATTTCTGATTGGGGAAGGCGCGTGGTCGGAGAAGGAGCTACTGATTTCTTTTTAGCGCCGGTGCTGGGCGGAATCTATGCCGGCGATCCTGACCGGCTCAGCGCCAGTTTGGTGTTTGGTCAGGCAGTCTTGCCTGATCATTTGCAGACGACTCGCCCGGCGCGGCCGAAGCTCCACGGTACTGTGGCCCCGCCGAATGGAATGCAGCAACTTGTTGATGGGCTTTGCGATTATTTGGATCGCGCCGGCGTTGAATCTGTTCTTAATCATGAGGCGAAGATTGCAGCGGGCGAACCGGCGGTTGTTTGTACTTCAGCGCGCGGGGCCGCGGAGTGTCTTGCGGATGTGGCGCCGCAACTCAGCGAGAGCTTGCGGCAAGTCGAGATGATGCCGGTGGTGACCGCGACCTGTCAGTACGATCCTGCGGCGGCAAAGCTGAAGGGTTTTGGCTGTTTGTTTCCGCGCAGCGAGGGTTTTCGCGCCAGAGGCGTGCTGTTTAATGAGTGCATCTTTGCCGGCCGCGGTCCGGCGCACTCTGAGACCTGGATTTTTGGAGGCGCGCTCGACCGGTCGATAGTGGAGTTAAGTGACCAGGAGCTCATGCAGCTAATCGCCACCGAACGCGAAAGGCTATACGGCGAGCATCACGAAGCAATTGGAATTCACCTCACGAGCCGGCCGCAAGCGCTGCCGCACTACTCAATCGATCTGGAACGCATTCTGACAAAGCTTCCGGCTCCGCCGGCGAATGTTGCTCTGGCCGGAAACTATCTGGGTCGAATCGGTCTGGCCAAGCTCATTGAGCGCGCCGCGTTCGTGGCTAAGGAGTTCCCAAAGACTTTATGAATCGCATCGGCGTGCTGCTAATCAATCTCGGGACGCCGGACGCTCCGACGCCGGAGGCCGTGGGCCCTTACCTGCGCGAGTTCCTGATGGATGGTTTCGTGATCGACATGCCGAAACCTCTGCGTTGGTTTTTGGTAAACGTAATGATCGTTCCGCGCCGGAAAGGACAATCTGCCAGGGCTTATCAAAAAGTCCAGTTGCCGGGAGGTTCGCCGCTGCGGGTTTACACCCGCGAGCTGGCCGAGCAGCTCGCGGCGCGTTTGGCGACTGATGGGTACGTGGTTGAATACGCGATGCGTTACGGTAACCCCTCGATCGCAGCGTCTCTGGCCAAACTTCATTCACGGGATCTCGGGCGGATTATCGTCCTGCCGCTCTATCCGCAATACGCTGAATCGAGTTTTGAGACGGCCGTGGTTGAGACGAAGCGCGTGGCGCGGCAGCTTGGGTGTGTCGATCGCTTATCATTCTTCCCACCGTTCTATCATCGACCTGAGTTCATCAATGCGTGTGCGCGCCGGGTGGCCGAGGATAACGAAAAGCAAACGCCGGAACACATCGTCTTCAGCTTTCACAGCTTGCCGGAACGTCACCTCAAACGACTGGATGCAACAGGAGATCACTGTTTGGTTAAGCCCACCTGTTGCGATCAAATCAGCGCCGCCAATCACAACTGCTATCGGGCCCAATGCATGTTCACGGCGAGAGCGATCGCCGGAGAACTCGGATTGCCAGAGGACGCTTACACGATATCGTTTCAATCGCGACTGGGCAGAGCGAAATGGCTCGGCCCGACGACTGAAGATGTACTGCGTGATCTGGCCGGTCGTGGCGTGCGACGGATCGCCGTTTCCTGTCCATCGTTCGTGGCCGATTGTCTTGAGACCGTGGAAGAGATGGGCATTCGCGGCCGGCAGACTTTCATCGACGCGGGCGGGGAAGAACTGCGATTGATTCCATCGCTCAACGCGGATCCATTCTGGGTTGAGGTGGTTGCCGGTTGGATCCGCGAGCTTAGCTCTCAGGAACCAGACTAGATCATCGGCAATTGAAAATCGGCAATATTGTCCCGCGTCCGGGAATAGGCACTACTTCCTGACCAGCCGCCACGTTGTGTAAGAGCGACCGTCGCCGGGTTTCGAAGAGAAGTCGGCCGGTCGCGGATGCCCCGGCGCGGACATGCAAATCTGCAACGAGTCACCGATCAATTCAAAGATTCCGGCCTGGGATTCGCCTTCACTCGCACCCTCAAGGTTTAGGTAGTCGATCACGTGCGGCTTCTTCGAGTTGTCCAGCGTAAAGCTGACGTTCACAAACACCTGCGGGCCGGCAACGACCCTGCTGACGTTGCCGCGCGTGATGCGTTGGCACCATTCGACCATCGCCTGGTTCATGGCGACTCCGTTCAGGATCGCAGAGACCATCGCCCACTCTCCTTCCAGTTCGGTCACCGGGCCCGATGCGGCAGTCTCAGGCTGAGCAGTCTTAGTTGTGCCCGAGCTGCCGCGTTCGCTTGTTCGTTGCGATTTCTGTTTCCCTGACTTGCGTGTCACACCGCCGCGCTCAAGGGTTTCGAGCGCGAAACCCGTGCCTTGCCTGGTGGCGAACTTTCCGGGCCGCTGGTTGCCGCGCGTAGCGAGACAAATGGTCCATCTGTCACCGTCGAGCTTGTAAATACCGAGGTTGCGATGGTCTTTCGCGTGCCCCGCGGTAAACAACAGATCGAAAGCCTTGGGCTTGGTGGCGGGGTCGAGTTTTACGGCGCCTTCGTAGGTTGCGCCCATCCCCAGGGACGCGAACTTGTCGCCTTCGATGACGATCCTGGCTCCATTGAAGACGGTCGCCGGCATCTTCTGGCCGTCGCTCTCAAGCGACGTTACGTTCCATGTGCCTTGCAGCTTTTCGAGATCGGTCGGCATATCGGACGTCATCACCTTCCTGTAGGAATCGGCGCAGAATTATGGGCCGAGATTTCCATTAAGGCAATCGCACGAGAACGATTTACCGGTGTAGCCCAATTTTGGAATGCGCTGACTTGTCAGCGCTTTGGTAGACGCAGCCTTCCCGAGTCGCTTATATCTCTAATCCAGCCGGGCTACAATGTCTATGGGTCCTGATTTTGAACTGTCACTTCGACCTGCTTGCGTTTCCGGCGGCCCTGATGGTTGATAGCTTTAGAAACTTGCTTGGGAGGTTAATGTATGTCGATCAATGAAGTCCCCTCGGTGATGACACTTGAGGCGTTAAGATCCGTGCCCCTCTTTGGTTCGCTTGATGATGCCGCGGCCCGTCATCTGCGGAGCCTGCTTCTGGTGCAGGACATTAAGAGCAACAACGCGATCTTCCGCGCCGGCGATAGCGGCGATTCGCTCTGCCTGATTGAGTCGGGTCGCGTGCGGATCAGCGTCATCGATGAGGATGATAAGCGGGTCATACTTGCTGAACTTGCGGCTGGTGACTTCTTTGGCGAGATGGCCCTCATTGATGGCAAGCCCCGCTCAGCGGATGCTATCGTTATTGAGGACGCCCGCCTTGCAGTGCTGTCTCGAGAGGACTTTCTCAGCTTCGTGCGTGGCAACTCCGATGTCGCGATCGAGATGATCAGCGCGGTCAGTCACCGGCTGCGGCGCACCGATGAACTCCTGCGTCAGCGGGTCTCGCGCAATATCAACGAAGAAGAAGAGGCTCACAAGACGCTCGCTTCCCGGATGGCAGATATGATCGCGGAATTTGGAGGCAGTTGGAAGTTTATCGGCGCCAGCGTCACGCTCCTGGTCTCCTGGATGATTCTTAACACGTGGTTGCTGCGC
Source organism: Blastocatellia bacterium (assembly GCA_003168335.1). Lineage (GTDB taxonomy): Bacteria > Acidobacteriota > Blastocatellia > Pyrinomonadales > Pyrinomonadaceae > UBA11740. The sequence goes on from PMSM01000002.1 coordinate 453,284, forward strand.
GGTGCGGCCTTCGATCCGTCCCCTTACATTCTCCTCAACCTGGTGCTGGGGATCATGGGAGGCTTGCAGGCGCCAATTATCCTGATGTCTCAGAATCGGCAGAGCGATAAAGATCGTTTGCGTTCGGACCTTGATTATAGGGTCAATTTGAAAAACGAGCTTTCGCTAACTGAACTCCAACGCCGGTTTGACCTGTTCGAGAACGAACGTTTGCCGTTGCTCTTCGCAGAACAAAATGCTCGTCTCCTCAGCCGCGATGCAACCTCATTGAAGGAGGATCGGGCACATTGATGTGGGCGAAGGTTGCCGGCTCTAAAGATTTATCACAACCGGCTACGGCTTTTTCGCCACAAATAATCCAAACGCCATGGCGCCACTTGAATAAGCCTCTTGCATTAGCGGGAAAGCCTTAACAAAGCGCCGCGTTGGACCTCCGGTGAAGCGCAGCAAGAATTTCAGGACTGGATTTTTCCCGATGCGGGCGCACTGCGCCCAGGTTGGCTCAACGTGACGGGTAATGTCCTCTGCGGCCGTCACGGTCAGACCGGCGGCACGCATCCAGTCCCGGTAGCTGCTGAGGCTGTCGAGACTCGCACTCATCATCGCTTCGGCGATCGTCGCCACCAGTTTCTGTTCACCCGGTGGCATCGCTCCGTCACGCCGGAGCCAGGCGCAAACAGCGAGCGTGCCCCCGGGCTTTAGCGCCATGGCACAGCGTTCAAAGAAATGTTTCTTGTCCGGGAAATGCTCGCTGCTCTCCATGATCCAGACTACGTCGAAACTTTCCGGTTCGGGCTGCCACTGATTCGCGTCACCTACCTCGAAGCGGGCTCTTTCGCTGAGCCCGCGTGCCTTCGCCTTACTCGTCGCCATGCGCGCCTGGACGGGGCTAATCGTCATGCCCGTTACCTGGCACTCAAACTGATCTGCCAGCCACAGAGCAGAACCGCCAACGCCGCAACCGATGTCGAGCACCTTCGCGCCCCGAGGTATTTCGGCCCGCTGTGCCAGTTGCTCCATCAGCTGAATCTGCGCCCGCTCGGCGGTCTCGCCGCCGTTCCAGTAACCGTGATGAAGATGCTCTCCCCAAAACATGCGGTACAGGAAAGACAGCCGGTCGTAATGCTTCCGGACGCGCTCAACGTCTACATTAAACCGCGGCGTCTCTGTCGGCGGATCTGTCATGTGCTCCTTCTATCTACGGCGCGCAACTTACTTGGCCGGGCCTGCGGCGCCAGCCGGATTGGATCGGTCGGTCGGATCGAGAGTAACGATCATTTTGAATCCGTGCTGCCAAGTTCAGCGAAAAGCTTTTCACCCTCGCAGAAACCACAGCCTTCGAGTCTGATTAGCGGCACGTTTCTCCCTTCGCCGCGTTCCAGGACCCAAAACGGAGAGCGGCCATGGCCTTTCCTTGATAAGACTTCGCGGAGCTTCTTCACCGGCTCAAACTCACCATCGTCGCCGAGTGGGAAAGTACCGAAGTGGATCGCCATGCTTACTTCTGCGTCCAGGATTTGATGCGCTGCGACCGCATCTGCGGGCGAGAGATGAATCGGCCGCATGAACCAGGCGGGCAGGTAAGCGCCAATCGGCAGGAGAGCGAGACGCAGGGGCGCGAATCGTCTTTTGATCTCCTGGAAATGCTTTCCCAAAGCCGTATCGCCGGCAAAGTAGACATTGCCTGATGGTCCCTCGACGACATAACCACACCAGAGTGTGGCGTCTCCGTCGCTCAGTCCGCGCCCGGAGAAATGCCGGGCGGGAACGCACGCGATACGAAGACCGGGACGCACTTCCACACTTTCCCACCAGTCGAGTTCAGTGACTTCTTTAACGCCGTGCTCTTCAAGGAGCGCGCGGTTTCCAAGACCTCCGACGAAGCGTGGCCGGTGCTCCACGTGCAAACGAGTGAGCGTGTGAATGTCCAGGTGGTCGTAATGGTTATGACTGATGAGAACGAAATCAATCGGCGGCAAATCTTCAAACCGAATTCCCGGCAGGTTACGTCGCTTCGGTCCGGCCCAACTAAGCGGGCTGGCGCGCTCAGACCAGGTTGGATCAGTCAGGATGTTGATGCCCTCCATCTGAATGAGCACGGTTGCGTGATTGATAAAGGTGACTCGCAGGTCCGGACCAGCGACGCGTAAGGGAGGCGGATTACCTGGTTGAGAGTCGGTCCATTTACTCCAGTAGCCCGGCCGGCTGGTGAGTTGCCAGCGCCAGAAGCCAATAAAACCCTTCCGCCGTGGAAGCTCCGGATTGTGGAATCTGCTGCCGTCGAAATGATCTGTCGGCGAACCACGATAGCGCGGAGCAGACAGCGCGCGATCAGCAAGCCAGTACGTTAAAGCCGCGCCGCCGGCCACAGCAAGGCCACTCCAGAGCAGCGGATGCTGCTTGAGAATTCCCATAGCTCCACCACATCACAATCGATTGGCACGAATGCTCGTCGGCAGACCGAAAAGGCCACGGTCGTCCCGTCGCCAGCAGGTTACTGGGAAAGGATGTTGAAATTGAATTTTAGAGCGTCCTTCACCGTGATGGTGCCCCCGGCGACCGCAGGAGGTTTAATGGAGTAATCGGTCATCTTCAAAGAGAACTCTCCACGAGCGCGTACGGTCTTGCGGTCAAAGGTCAGTTGCGTTTTGATGAATATGTTGTGAGTCACACCATGCAACGTTAGGTTGCCCCAGATGTTGCCCTGATACTGAGTGTCGGAATTCTTAATGACCTCGATCGTCGTACTATTGAAAATAATCTCTGGATACTTCCCCGTCTCAAGTACCTGGTCGCGCATTGTCTTCTCGATCGTTTGACGATCGCTGTCGCTTACTTTGTCGGTTACCGTGAGTGAGTCAGCTCGAATTCTCATGCGGAGCGAAGCCGGCACCACCGGGCCATCAGTGAACTGGGTTTCGCCGCTAATGTCCTTAATCGCTATGTTGTGGTTGTGACCAAAGCCGGACAGCAGGCCTCCCACAAATGCGTGGACCATGAAGTCGCTCTGGCCGGCATCGATGCGGTATCGCCGGACTTCGGGCGAACTCGGTTCCGGAGCCGGACCTGTGCTGACCGAATTACTGTTAATGATTCGCGCGGACCTGGTTGCAGCGGGAGAGAAACCAACACAGACCGCGAGGGCTATCAAGATAGCGATTGTATTTCTCTGGTGCTTGTTCATAAGTTAAGCGATCCTCCTTAGGCTTCCTCAAATTTTGTAGGAATACACTCTTCTCAAATTGTGCTCGAACAGCCGGGCGGGAAGGAGACCCGTCACTACTCGACGTCCGGCCACAAAGATCCGGTTCTCCCACTGTGCGATTTCGCCCATCAGCCTGGACCTTTGTTGAATGTGCCGGGTGCGCTGACGTCGTAGAGTTTCGTAGCGGCGCAACGCAACCTCGGGGGCGGCCTCCTGGTCGAAGCATTTGGCCAGCACCGCGGCGTCCTCAAGTGCCATGCACCCACCCTGGCCGAGATTTGGTGTACACGGATGTGCGGCGTCTCCCAGCAACGTAACCCGCCCTTCACCCCAGCGCCGCAGCGGTACCAGGTCGTACGCTCCGTTCTTCATGATCTCGTCATCGTTTGTCGCCGCGATTAAGTCCGCGACCGGTTCGTGCCATCCGATGAAGGCCTCTTGTAGTTCGCGCTTTCGGCCGCCGGGCGCGTCAAGATGGTCTGGAGGTACATTGACAGCCGCGTACCAGGTGAACTTGCCCGGCCCTGTGTTGAGGATGCCGAAGCGCTTTCCAACGCCCCATGTCTCGCTGTTGGCGCCAGGCAAAATGGCGCCGCCGTCGTACCGCGCCACGCCACGCCAAACTGTATAGCCGCGATAGATAGGCTCTGAGTGCCCGAACAACTCTGAGCGGACCCGTGATCGAATTCCGTCGGCGCCGATCACGGCATCGTGCTCTGCGACCAGGCCGCTGGCAAAAGAAATCCTTACTTTATCCCCCGACTGCTGCAATTTATTTAACTTGTGCCCGAGCCGAATTCTTTCCGGAGGTAGTGCGGCCAGAAGTACAGTCAGCAGATCAGATCTGCGCATGCAGATAGCGGGAACATCAAATTCGCCCAGCGCAATATTCATCAGCACCGTGCCGCTGCTCGCTCGCACCAGGAAATGCGTGCTCGAACCGCTGCGCGCCAGCACATCTTCGAGCAAGCCGAAGGACCGCAACACGCGCGTGGCATTCGGCCACAACATCATCCCCGCTCCAACTTCGCGAAGCTGAGGCGCTCTTTCATAGACCGTAGCGTCGATGCCGGCCTGATGGAGCGCCACGGCCGCAGCAATTCCGCCAATTCCGCCTCCGACAATTCCGATGTTTGCTTTCGGCATCGTGCTAATCAATTACCAGGCAGGCTCTGCATGTATTTCCGGGGGATCGGTGAACTCCGGCTGGGCGTCTGTGAAACTCACCTGGGCTCCCAGGTACGCAACACCCTGATTAAGTAGCGTCCTGTAATGAATGGCTAAGTAGACTAATCGATGAAATCAATATGAATCGAGCCTCTGGGATGCTCAGACGTTGCCGAGCGTTGCTACAATGCGGAGGTGGGGCGCGCCCTTTTCGCGTGACACTTTTCCGGATCGTGGTAATTGAGAAGCGATTGTTTACAAATACTCTGTATCCAGACAGGATTGAGGTGCTCAGAAACGGTCTCATTTGCTTCACCCACCAACAAAAAGCTTCTGGCCTGATAGCCAACCGCAAGTCCCTAATTCCAAAAGTGGTGAGCCGAGCAGGACTTGAACCTGCGACCCACTGGTTAGAAGTACGGACGGTCAGGGCCGCCCTGGCGCTACGACGTTCCGACGTCGCTTTTGACAAGCGATCGTTCCGGGTCTAATATATGCATAGAATTGCGGATTTGCAATCGTGCAGATGCGCCCCTGCCCAACCGGGGATTTGTTAGCCAGGCGCTCCTGGCCCCGACGATCATGGAGATTGGGTGTCAATGGCGGGAAGAAGAGAACGAGAGAGCGGAGAGTCAGGATGAGACAACAACTCAGCAACTTCAAAGCAGAATTCTTCAAGGCGTTGGCCCACCCCTTGAGAATTTCCATCCTCGACGCATTGCGTGAAGGCGAACTGACGGTCAATGAGATCAGCCAGCGGTTCGCCGTCGAACCTGCTAATGCTTCACAGCAGCTCGCGGTGCTCCGTAACCGGAATATGGTGATGACTCGCAAAGACGGTGCCAACGTCTACTACTCAGTAAGCGATAAAAGCATGTTCAAGCTCCTCGATGCCGCCAAGGAGATCTTCAGCCATCACCTGATTGGCGTCAGAAGCATGCTGGAGGAGATTCACGCGCCCAGTGCGAGCGTAGGCGTCCGGGTAGCTGGTCGAAAAAGAGTAGGTGGATCCCGGGCGTAGGCCGCGAACAAGTTTGGAGGGAATAGGAACAGTGGAAATGTTTACAGTACAAAACAAGACAAGAGCTGTGAAGCAAGTTGCCAGAGTCCGTTCGAGCGCGGGCGTCGACACGCGTCAGCTGAAGGCTCTATGCGAGCGACTGCTTCGCACGCAGCCTCAATCTGGGCCGCTGTTGAAGCGGCTGCTCGCCCGGTCGTGCCGCGCGGGCCGGCACAGCGCCTTCGCCACTATTCAGAACGGACGTTGTGCGGCGTGCAACATGACGGTTGCCACCGCGCGGATCCAGAAGGTCAAGGCCGGCGAGTTCATAAACTGCGCGAACTGCATCAGGTTCCTTTACTACGATCCGCGTTAGCGAGCGTGCCGCACGGCGTAATGAATTTCAATCGCGTCCTTTGCCCCGTCGTCCTCTCCCCCGCGTCAGGAGAGCCGTCGCGCTATGCGGCGGCTCTCGCAAGTGCTCGCGGCTAACACCGCATGATGAACGGACGCTAATTTCACGATGTCACTGTTCGCGAAGATTTGGAGAACCCCTGCAGTTACGGAGGCGGTGGGACAGGATCCAGAGGCCCAGGTCGCAGTCGTTGCGCGGCAGATCGGCGAGAGAGCGCGCAAACTCTTCGGTCGGTCGCTGCACATAGTTGAGGTTGATGCCGGCTCTTGCAATGGTTGCGAATTGGAGATTAGCGCGCTTGGCAACCCCTACTACGACATGGAAAGGTTCGGGCTCCATTTCGTGGCCTCGCCGCGCCATGCCGACTGTCTGCTGGTGACCGGTCCCGTAACACGCAACATGGCGGAACCGCTCAAGCGCACTTACGACGCCACGCCTGATCCTAAAATCGTAATCGCGATCGGCGACTGCGCCATCAACTGCGGCGTGTTCAAAGACAGCTATGCCGTGGTTGGCGGCGTCGACAAGGTGATCCCCGTGAACGTGTTTGTGCCCGGCTGCCCGCCGGAGCCGGTCGACATCCTGCGGGGGATCCTGTCTGCGCTCGATCGGTTGCCGCGAAAGTGAGCCCAAATCTAATAATCCAAATGATGCTGATTCTTTTTCTCGTCATGATCTCAGCTTACCTCCTGGGCGCGTTTGCCGCGCTACTGAGCGGGCGTGGCGCAGTGGGGCGCGGGCTTGTGTCTGCGGGCGCGGCAGTCGGTTCGGCCGCCGGCTTGGCGCTGGGAGTCCTGGTTATAGCCTCGGGGTTTCCCTTGACGTTCACTTCGGCGCGGCTTCTTCCCCTCACTGGCGTCGCTCTCCGACTCGACGGGCTGGGTGCGTTCTTCCTCGTCGTGGTCGGGCTGGTCGGGTGCGCCGCGGCGATTTATGCTTTTGGGTATTCGGCACAGTATGCGGGACGCTATTCGCTCCGTCTCTTGGGTGTGATGTTCAACCTGTTGCTGTTGGCGCTGAGCTTGCAGGTCATGGCCGACAATGCCCTCACGTTTCTCGTTCTCTGGGAAGCGATGTCGCTTACCGCTTACTGGCTGGTCCTAACCGAGCACGACCAACGCGGTACGGTACGCGCCGGCGTGTGGTATCTCGCCATGACGCACGCCGGATTTGCGGCGCTGATCGCAATGTTTCTGCTCCTTTCCGGCGCCGAACTGACAACTTCATTCGCGTCCATGCGCGCGGGCGCGGCGTTGCTCTCGCCCGGCTCACGGAACGTAGTCTTCCTGCTCGCGCTCTTTGGCTTCGGCGCCAAATCCGGAATTATTCCGCTGCACGTCTGGCTGCCGATGGCGCATCCCGTAGCGCCAAGCCACGTCTCGGCACTGCTGTCTGGCGTGGTGATCAAGATGGGCATTTACGGTCTCGTGCGAGTGTTGCTCGACTTGATGGGCGGTGGCCCAGCCTGGTGGGGCGGCGTCGTCCTGGGCGTGGGCGCGGTTTCGGCCCTGCTCGGAGTGCTCTACGCACTTATGGAACACGATCTCAAACGGCTGCTGGCTTACCACTCGGTCGAGAACATCGGCATTATCCTGATCGGAATTGGCGCGGGATTGATCTTTCACAGTTACGGGCTAATGACCCTGGCTGCGCTGGGCTTCATCAGTGGCCTGTATCACACAATCAATCACGCGAGCTTCAAGGGCTTGCTGTTTCTCGGTGCGGGTTCGGTGCTGCACGCAACGGGCACGCGCAACATGGAGGAGATGGGTGGTCTCATCAAACGGATGCCGTGGACGGCTCTCTTTTTCCTGGTCGGGTCCGTCGCAATATCGGCACTGCCGCCTTTGAACGGGTTCGTCTCAGAATGGTTGGTATTTCAATCCCTGCTCGGCGGCTCAAATATCCCCACGCCAGAAGTGGCGGTCGTCATGCCCATTGCCGTAGGGATCCTGGCGTTGACGAGCGGACTGGCGGCAGCCTGTTTCGTTAAAGCATTCGGTATCACCTTCCTCGCCATCCCGCGATCACGCGAGGCCGAGCACGCGCACGAGTCGCCGCCGTCGATGCTCGCCGGGATGGCGTTACTGGCGATTGCCTGCGTCGCGCTGGGACTTGCACCCTTCGTCGTCGTGCCGGCGCTTGGGCGGGTACTGGCCGGACTCGGTGGCCTGCCGGATACCCATGCGGTTTTTTCGCTCAACCTGTCCCTTGTTGCGCCCAACAATTTCGCGAGCATGTCACCCACTCTGGTGGCGCTCGGCTTACTCTTCCTGTTAGGTCTCGTGCCGCTGGTGATGCTGATCTTCAGAGTGAACCGCCGCTGGCGTGTGAGTGACTCGTGGGGCTGCGGCCGGGCGGGCCAGACTTCCCGGATGGAATACACAGCTACTGCCTTCGCCGAGCCGCTGCGACGAGTATTTGCCGAACTCTACCGCCCGACTAAAGAGCTGAGCATAGACTTTCATCCAGACTCGAAGTACTTCGTTCAGTCGATCGAGTACCGGAGCGAGATCACGCCGTGGTTTGAGAAGGTGCTGTACGGGCCGCTGCTCTGGTTCATCCGGTTCGTAGCCTCGCTCGTGCGGCGGCTGCAATCCGGTTCGGTGCACATTTATCTCTTCTACATCTTCGTCGTTCTATTGATCCTTCTTCTAATCGCGAGGTGGTCGTAGAGATGACAGGTTATCTTCTCGAAATCAGTCAGGCTCTAATGGCTCTCGCACTCGCTCCCGGTCTAGTTGGGTTTGTGCGCTGGTGGAAGGCGCGGCTGCAAGGACGGCGAGGAGCGCCGCCGTGGCTGGTGTACTACGATCTGCGAAAGTTGTTCGGCAAAGAAGTGGTCATCTCAAAAAACGCTTCGTGGCTCTTCCGCTTTACGCCCTATCTGGTTTTCTCCAGCACCCTCGCAGTCACGTTGCTCGTCCCTCTGATTGCCGCACCGCTGCCGTTCGATCGTGTCGGTGACTTACTTCTGGTCGTCTATCTACTATTGCTTGGCACTTTTTTTCTGGCGCTGGCAGGCCTCGATCCGGGCACGGCGTTCGGCGGCATGGGCGCGAGCCGCGAAATGACGATAGCCGCGATCGCCGAGCCGACGATCGCGCTCTCAATCTTCGGCCTCGCGGTGGGAGCCGGCTCAACCAACCTTGGACGCATCGTGGCTCAAACGCTCGCGCATCCCGGCGCCGCGATCAGCCCCGGCCACCTGTTGGGTTTCGCCGCGCTCTTTATAGTCATGCTGGCTGAGACAGGGCGCCTGCCGGTAGACAACCCCTCGACGCATCTCGAGCTGACGATGATTCACGAGGCCATGACCCTTGAATATTCAGGGCGTTACCTCGCTCTAATTGAATGGGCCGCGGCCTTGCGCCTGCTCATCTTCTTCTCTCTGCTCGCCAATATGTTTGCGCCATGGGGTGTGGCGACGACGCTTACACCCGTGGCCGTAAGCGTCGCTGTGATCGCCCTCATCGCCAAACTGGGGGCACTCGGTCTGGTCGTCGCCCTGCTTGAAACGCGCCTTGCCAAGCTGAGGCTGTTTCGCGTGCCGGAATTGCTCGCCGTCTCATTCGTGCTGGCGCTACTGGCAGTTACGTCCTCGTTCTTACTGAGGTGAATCGATGAACGAACACGATGCTGTCTTTGCTCAATTGGCGACGCTCGGCGCCAGCCTGGTGCTGCTGTTTGGAATCGCCTTGCTCTGGCGGCGCAGCCTGCGCGCTTACACGAAGGCCTTTCAGTGGCAGTCGCTGGTACTCTCAGGGATGTTCGTCCTGGTCGGTTATTTCGGGCATGATCCGCAACTTTACCTCATGGCCGTCTTTTTCTTCGTACTCAAGGTGCTCGTCATTCCCTGGTACCTCGCTCGGCTACAACGGCAAGTGGGGGGCGAACGCGAATCGCAACCCTATGTAAACATTGCGACGTCGTTGATTACCTCCGGGGTCCTGGTGCTGCTGGCCTATATCATCACGCGCCCGGTTGTGAGGGTCAGCGCCCTGCCCACACGGGGAGGCCTCCCCCTGGCCGTGGGGCTGATCTTCGTGGGACTGTTTGTCACCATCACGCGTCGCAAGGCGCTCACGCAGGTGGTCGGCTTCCTGGTGCTGGAGAACGGCATCGCCATGCTGGCGGTGCTCGGGACTTACGGCATCCCGCTAATTATCGAACTCGGTGTGTTTCTCGACGTGCTCATGGGTTTTCTGGTAATGCAAGTTTTCGTCTATCACATCCACGGCACCTTCGAGTCCATCGATGTGGATCAATTGGACCAACTCAAACACTGAGATCCTTCCAAGTATGACGTTTCTCTTTTTGCTTCTGCCTTCGCTCTGCGGCGCGCTACTGGCCCTGACCGTGCGCCCGTATCGCAGGTTCGTCGGCTGGGTGAACGCGCTGCTATCGCTATTAGCAATCGGCGCGGCGCTCTCTTTCTGTCGCCACATTATCGCCGGGGGCGATGCGCCGACCTTTGGGCCGGGAGAAATGCTTCGGGCCGATAGCCTCTCCGCGCTGTTTATGGTCTGCGTCACTGCTGTCGCCGCGCTCACGCTCTGGCTCAGTCCCGGTCTGAGCCGCGAGTCTCACTACAGTGCCGCGCAACTGCGCCGCTATCATCTGTTCATTAACCTGTTCATCTTTGCCATGCTGCTGGCCGTCTCGGCCAACAATGTCGGCTTCATGTGGATTGCGCTCGAGGCCACAACCATCTTCTCGGCGATGATTATTCCGCTCTCGCTCACCAGAGCCTCAGTGGAAGCATCGTGGAAGTACATTCTCATCTGCTCGGTAGGGATTGCCCTGGCCTTCGCCGGGACGGTACTGGGTTACTTCGATTTCGTGACCCTCTCCGGACACGCGGAGGGCGCGCTCAATTGGCCCGTCCTGCTGGCCACGGCTCCGTCGCTGCACCCGGAGGTAATGCGTCTGTCCTTCGTCTTCATCCTCGTCGGCTACGGTACCAAGGCAGGCCTTGCGCCCATGCACACCTGGTTGCCGGACGCCCACTCGGAAGCGCCCGCCCAACTCTCAGCCGCGATGTCCGGCGTGCTGTTGGCCGTGGCGCTCTATGCCATCTTGCGCTGGAAGGTGGTGGTGGACGCAGCCGTGGGCGGTAGTTATAGCAACCACCTATTGCTTGCCCTCGGCCTGCTGTCGCTCGTGATTGCTACTTTTAGCATCGTGCTCTCACGCAACTACAAACGCATGCTGGCCTACTCGAGCATCGAGCACACCGGCCTGCTGTGTGTGGGATTGGCCCTCGGTCCGCTCGGCACATTTGCAGCGATGTTGCATCTGGTGAACCACACGGCTGCCAAATCCATGATGTTCTTTCTGGCGGGACGGGTCATGCATCGCTATCAAACGACGGAAATCAAACAAGTGTCCGGGCTGCTCAAGGTGATGCCGGTTACGGGCGGGCTTTTTGCCGTTGGGATGCTGGCCATTATCGGTCTCCCCCCGTTCGGCATCTTCGTTTCAGAGTTCGCCTTGATCCGCGCCGGCTTCGCCGCGGGTAATCCCTGGTTGATGGGGATCGTGCTGGCGCTGCTCGCCGTGGCTTTCATCGCGCTCATCAACCACCTCAACCGGATGCTGTACGGCGCAGCGCCAGAGGGCGTGACAGTGGGAGAGGGTAGCCGGTGGGCGCTGGCCCCGTTACTGATCAACGTGGCGGTGCTTACTGTCCTGGGCTTGTTCCTACCCGCACCGCTCCTGGCGCTGCTTAATCAAATTGTGGGGATCGTTTCCAAATGAGTGACCCTTCTCAGGTGCAAAGCGCCATCGCGCGATACCTCGATAGCCGCGTGGACGAAATTCAGATAACTCGCGGCAACGAACTCCATTGCCGGATTCAGCGCGGCGCTGCGCCGCGGCTCGCCGGCCTGCTGCGGGCCGAGTTCCACGCTGAACTCGTCCTCATGGTCGCCAACGACCGCAGAGCCGATAGGGGCGCTTTCGAAATCCACTACCTTTTCGCAAATGCTCGAGAGAACTGGTTCGTCCATGCCACTAAAGAATTGACGCGCGAAGAGCCGGCAATTATCTCGCTCGCGACCTTCTACTACCCCGCGTCGCGCTTCGAGCGTGAGATTAAAGACTTGTTCGGCATCGACGCGATCGGCCATCCAGACCCGAGGCCTCTGGTGCGGCACGCCTTCTGGCCGAGCGATTACTTCCCGCTACGCAAAGATGCTGTCCCGCCTGATTTCGAGGACGACGGCACACCCTTCCCCTTCAAGCCAGTCGGCGGCGAGGGTGTCTACGAGATTCCCGTTGGCCCCGTGCATGCCGGCATCATCGAGCCGGGGCACTTTCGCATCAGCGCCATCGGCGAGACCGTCATCAACCTCAAGATCCGTCTCTACTTCACCCACAAGGGGACTGAGAAGCTGTTCGAGGGACGCTTACCGGCGGACGGTCTGGAGCTGGCTGAACGCATCTCAGGTGACACGACAATTGGTCACTCCCTGGCCTACTGCCAGGCGCTCGAATCGCTCGCCCGTACTGAAGTTCCGAGCCGCGCCCGTTATCTACGCGTGATCCTGCTCGAGATGGAGCGGCTCTACAATCACATTGCTGACTTCGGCGCGATTGCCAACGACACCGGGTTCGCCATCGCGAACGCCCACTGCTTACGCCTTCGCGAGCGGCTGCTGCGCTTGAACAAACGGCTGACGGGAAACCGCCTCCTGCGCGGCGGAGTTGTCCCCGGCGGCGTCCGTTTTGATTTGCCGGACGGACTCGACCTTGCGGCGGAACTCTACTCGATCCTGACCGACTTCAATGAGATCGTTGACATCAGTTTGAAGAACACGATGTTGATGGACCGGCTTGAGGGCACGGGCTGTCTGACCAGGCAGACCGCAGTCGATCACGGTGTGCTCGGTTATGTCGCGCGCGCCTCGGGAGTTGACATCGACGCTCGACGAGATCACCCATTTGCCGCCTATGGCGAGCTCGACTTCAAAGTGCCCGTCTATGAAAGCGGCGACGTGTACGCGCGGACGATGATGAGAGTGGAAGAAGCAGCGCAGTCGGTGTCACTGATCCGGCAGGCGAGCAAGCGACTGGCTCCTGGACCACTTGCTGCGCCGCTGCTGCCGTCACCCGCATTCGAGCCCGCCTTCGGGATCGTGGAGGGCTGGCGCGGCGCCATTGTCCACTGGGTAATGGTCGACGGTGAAGGAAGGCTGTACCGCGTTAAGATCAAGGACCCCTCGTTCGTCAACTGGCCAGCGCTTTCGTTTGCGGTGCTAAAAAATATCGTGCCCGATTTTCCGCTCTGTAATAAGTCCTTTGGCCTGTCGTATTCAGGAAATGATCTGTAGAGAGTAGAAAAGAAAAACGACCATCGTCGGCGATGGCCAGAGGTTCTCGTTTTTCCTCAGAAATAGTGGTGAGCCGAGCAGGACTCGAACCTGCGACCCACTGGTTAAAAGCCAGTTGCTCTACCAACTGAGCTATCGGCCCACATTTTTCACTGAAGAACTTCGCGGAGAATTCTACCGAACGCAAAGTCCAATGTCCAAAGACACTACCTGCCGACAGATGAACGCAGATGAACACGGATAGAGGAAAGAGACCGAAGAGGCTTAGAACCGTGAATTAGTTACCGGGAGCCCCGTCCGTCGTTGGCTTCCCCTTTTTGGCTTGCTGTCTTTGTGGTTCCGAATCCGAATAATCTGTGTTCATCCGCGGCTTGGCTATTTTTTTAGCCAGCCGTCGAGGATTGAATCCTGGACCACAATCGTTTGTGAGCGTTCGGGGCCCGTCGATACCAGTCCAATCTCCACGCCTATCCTCTCAGAAAGAAAATCGATATAGCTGCGCGCGTTCGGCGGTAAAGCGTCCAGGTCCGTGATACCCAGAGTGGGACTCTTCCAGCCGGGAAGTTTCTCGAAGATGGGTTCGACGCGGCGCAGGTCCTGCGAAACCGAGGGCAGGGAATCGCACCGGCGACCGTCCAGGTTGTAACCCACGCACACTTTGATTTCATCCAGAGCGTCGAGGACGTCGAGTTTGGTCAGGGCCACTGAAGTAAACCCATTGATCTCTGCCGCGTAGCGCGTGGCGAAAGCGTCGAACCAGCCACAGCGGCGCGGGCGGCCGGTAGAAGCGCCATACTCGCGGCCACGTTCCCGGATCAGTTGTCCCATCTCAGCTTCGCCGTCGAGCATCTCGGTCGGAAACGGTCCTTCTCCAACGCGAGTCGTGTAGGTGCGAACTATGCCCAGGACGCCGGTCAGGTGTTGCGGGGCGAGACCGGTGCCGATCAATGCTCCGCCAATGACCGTGTTTGATGAGGTGACGAACGGATACGTTCCATGATCGACATCGAGCAAAGTAGCCTGGGCGCCTTCCAGCAGGATCGAATCACCGCGAGCAGCGGCCTGGTTGAGAAAATGAGTCGTGTCGCAAAGGAATGGCGCCAGGCGTTCGACCATCGCCGAGGTTTCGTCAAAGATCGAATCGGCGTCGAGCGGCTGGCCACCGTACGCGACGATGATTCGATTGGCGTCTTCAAGGTTCCGCTCAATGCGCGACCGCAGCACTTCGGAAACCAGCGCATCGGCGACGCGAATGCCGCGCCGCCCGGCTTTATCTTCGTAAGCTGGCCCAATGCCGCGCAGCGTAGTCCCGACTTTTTCGTTGCCCAGTCGCTCTTCACTAGTGTGATCCAGCGCCCTGTGATAAGGAAGAATCAGGTGAGCGCGGGAACTGACTTTCACGCGCTCCGGGGTGACGCTTATGCCCTGCGCCATGAGCCGATCCGCTTCTTCGAAGAAAGCTTTCGGATCGATCACCATGCCGTTGCCGAGCACGCAGGTCTTACCAGCATGAACGATTCCCGAGGGCAGCAGGTGAAGCACAAAAGATCGATCGCCGATCTGCACAGAGTGACCGGCGTTATGGCCGCCCTGATAGCGCGCCACGATGTCGAACCGCTCCGCGAGCAGATCGACAATCTTACCCTTGCCCTCGTCGCCCCACTGGGCGCCAATAACTGCGATAACCATGGTCAGAAGTCAGAAATCCGAAGGTCAGAAGTCAGAAGCAAAGAGATGCGGCAACTTCGTTTGAACACAAAACAGGCGCGGCTGTGTCAACAACACCGAAACCGCGCCTCGTTCGTTTGTGGATTAGGCTACGGTAGCAGCCCCAACATGCTTGTCCAGCATGCGCGAGATTGCCTGCTCGGAGGTCGCGCCCACCACCCGCTCTTCTTCTTTGCCGTTCTTGAAGAGAATCAGAGTGGGAATACCCTTGATGCCGAAGCGTTGCGAGACCGAAGGGTTGTCGTCGACGTTAACCTTCACGACGCGCGCGCTGCTCGCGTATTTTTCGGCCACAGCCTCGACCGTGGGTGCAAGCATGCGACACGGCGCGCACCACGCGGCCCAAAAGTCTACCAAAACCGGCCGATCCGATTTCAGTACGTCATCTTCAAAAGCACCATCAGTGGTTTCTTTCACATGCTCACTCATTAAATTTAAACTCCTTAGGGTGTTAACGATTTTTCATTCGGCCTAACGCGAAGACTGAACCTGATTCTGGCCGGCTCCGGCAATTTCATCGTAAAGCTCAAGGTACTTGTTTGCCGCGACCGACCATGAGTTATCCGTGGTCATTCCGTTACGCTGTATCTTTACCCAAATATCGGGTTGAGTATAAAAGTAAATCGCTTCGCGTATTTTATCAAGCATAGCCGGGGCAGAATAGGGGCCAAACTTGAATCCATTGCCTTTATTTGTAGCTACATCGTAGCTTTGGACGGTGTCATCCAGCCCGCCAGTGGCGCGGACCACGGGAACCGTGCCATAGCGCATGCTGTACATTTGATTCAGGCCACATGGTTCAAACAGCGAAGGCATCAGAAAGATATCCGCGCCGGCCTCGATCTGATGCGCCAAAGGCTCTCCGGCATAGCCCTTATAGATGCCGACCCGATTCGGCGCCGCATCGTGCCAGCTTTGCAAAAAATCTTCGTACTCTCGTGCTCCTGCACCCAGCGCAATAAAAAACGCGCCCGCATCAAGAATGCCGCCCGCCGCCTGTCTGATTAAATCGTAACCTTTCTGACCTACCAGACGAGAGATGATCGCGATGATCGGCCGGTCGAGTTCTTCGGGCAGCCCGAAGCGTCGCAAGAGATCGAGTTTGCATTCACGCTTTCCAGCCACGGCGTCGAGTGAAAAGTGTGCGGCAATGTCCGTGTCAGTTTCCGGATTCCAGATTTCGTAATCGACGCCGTTGGCGATTCCTGCCAGCCGATCACTGCGCGCGCGCATCAACCAGTCAAGTCCATAACCCTGCTCAGGCGTTTGAATCTCACGCGCATAACGCGGGCTGACAGTCGACAAGGCGTCCGCGGCGATGATCCCGGCTTTCAGGGCCGAGGCCGTCCCCTTCAACATGAAATCGGAGGTGTACTCGGAAAACCCCAGCCACCAAAGATCCGCAGGCTTAAAGAGCCCCTGATAAGCAAGATTGTGAATGGAAAAAACAGTGCGGGTGTTCGCAAAGAATTCTTCCTGCTGCCGGCGCGCGCGCATTTCAACGGTAGCAAAACCACAGGGCCAATCGTTGCAGTGCACCACCTCCGGCGCATCACCGAGCCGGCGGAGTAAAGCAATTGCGGCTCGGCAAAAAAACGCGAACCGTTCGAAATCATCTACGTCGCCATAAATCTTACCGCGCGCGAAATAGTGTGGCGCGTCAATCAAATAGGTCGGCGCATTGAGCGCTTCGCTGATCCAGACTGGGATGCGCGGACGTTTACCTCGCCACTCAACTTCAAGGTCATCGATGAAAGTGCCGCTCAGAAGACCGCGGTCAACCTGATCGTAGAGTGGGGTGATGAGAAAAGAATCAGCGCCGGCGGCGTGCAGGGCCTTGGTCAGCGCTCCGGACACATCGGCAAGGCCGCCGGTCTTGGCAAACGGAACTGCTTCGGATGAGAGAATGGCGACGCGCATGAAAACTCAAGGATGAAGGATGAAGGCGGAAGGAAGACGGGCGAAAGCAGAAAGGTGAAGGCCAAGACTGCTCACGTCTAAGCAGTCGTTATTTCATCCTGCCGCCTTCATCCTTGTTGCCTAGGTTTGCATCGAAGCCAGAAACTCAGCGTTCGACTTTGTCTTCTCGAGTCTTTCGAGCACTACTTCCATCTGCTCGACGGGCGACAGCGGATTCAGCACGCGGCGCATGACCCAGATGCGGGCCAGATCTTCCTTGCTGATGAGCAGTTCCTCTTTGCGCGTTCCGGATCTTTGCAGGTCGATGGCCGGGAAGAGTCGCTTGTCGCTGAGCCGGCGATCCAGATGAATCTCAGAGTTGCCGGTGCCTTTGAACTCTTCAAAGATTACGTCGTCCATGCGCGAGCCGGTGTCGATTAGCGCGGTGGCGATGATCGTGAGCGAACCGCCTTCTTCGATGTTGCGCGCCGCGCCAAAGAAACGCTTTGGACGCTGGAGTGCGTTTGAATCGATACCACCGGAAAGGATCTTGCCGCTGGGCGGAACCACGGCGTTGTGCGCGCGCGCTAAACGCGTAATCGAATCCAGCAGGATCACGACGTCGCGTTTGTGCTCGACCAGGCGCTTGGCCTTTTCAATCACCATGTCGGCCACCTGCACGTGCCGCGTGGGCGGCTCGTCAAACGTCGACGAGATGACTTCGCCCTGCACCGAACGCTGCATGTCGGTAACTTCTTCAGGTCGCTCGTCGATCAGCAGCACGATCAGTGTGACTTCCGGATGGTTTTGCGTGACCGAATTAGCGATGGCTTGCAGCAGCATGGTCTTGCCGGTGCGTGGCGGTGAAACGATCAAGCCGCGCTGGCCCTTGCCCAGCGGCGTGACCAAATCGATGACCCGCGCCGAGAGGTTCTCGGGACCGACTTCCATTTTGAGCATCTCATCGGGATAAAGCGGCGTCAGGTTGTCGAAGAAAACCTTCTCGCGTGCCTGATCCGGCGATTCGAAGTTAATTGCTTCGACCTTAATGAGTGCGAAGTAGCGCTCGCCCTCTTTCGGCGGACGAATCTGACCGCTGATGGTGTCGCCGGTGCGCAAGTCGAACTTACGAATCTGCGATGGCGAGACATAAATGTCGTCGGGACCGGGCAGGTAGTTGTATTCCGGAGCGCGCAGAAATCCGAAGCCGTCCGGCAAGGTTTCCAGGACGCCTTCGGAAAAGATGAGCCCGCTTTTTTCGGTTTGCGCCGCGAGCACTTTGAAGATCAACTCCTGCTTGCGCATCCCGGTGGCCCCGGGCACGTCCATGCCCTTCGCAACCTGAGTGAGCGCCGAGATTGACATCTCTTTCAGATCGGAGAGATTGAACGCCGGTAGACTGCCGTCATGGTTCACTGCGATTTCCTCGGGCGCTTCAGCCGTGGCGACGCCGCCACCGTTATCGCCACCGCCGTCGTTGTTCGTGCGTCTTTTGTTTGCCATATTAGCTCTTTCGTGCACGGCAATATTTCGCCGAGCCTTTGTTCCTGTTTTGCCATCCTGTCAATTGATTTCAACTATGCCGGTTAAAGGGAAAGTTTCCTCGCGGTTATGGGGGAAGCTCGTGTGGGGGCTGCCCACCGCGATAACTGAGTTCTTACCAACCTTACCGTCAGAGGTCGGAACCCACCAGAGACGAGTCGCTCGATTTGGATGCCGGTTGACGGGGATTGCGTGGTCTCAGGTCAGATTTCAGGTTCAGCCAAGGTCGGACGATGTACCTGGTTTTTCTCTTTCGTCTCTGCTTCTTCCAGTTTGGATTTCTAATTCTAAACGAAAGCTGGAAAATCGCAAGGACGAACTTGTCTCGAAGCCCCGAGCCTTGCTAACTTTTCAGTGACTTTTCTATTGCTCTCCAAACGTCTTCTCGGCCACGCTTCTCCGTCGCTGAGTAAACTAAAACCCGGGCGGAGTTGAACGCGCGCTCGGCGCGGCCGATATTCTTGCGCAATTCATTATTCGAAAGCTTGTCGGATTTCGTAGCGACGATCAAGTGTGGCTTTTGATTGTGCTTGAGCCACTCGTGAAGCTGCAAGTCCTGTTTCGAGGGTTCGTGACGCGAATCGACGAGGTGAATTGATAGCACAAGGTGCTCGCGTTTGGCAAGGTAGTTTTCGGCGGCAATCCCCCATTCCGCTTTCACTGCCATCGGTGCCCGCGCGTAGCCATAGCCGGGTAAATCAACCAGACGAAACCATTCGTTAATCAAATAGAAGTTCAGCGACTGAGTTCTTCCGGGCGTGTTTGAGGTGCGCGCCAGCCCGCGAACCCCCAACAATGAATTGATTAAGCTTGATTTGCCTACGTTCGAGCGACCCAGGAAGGCGATCTCCGGCTTCGCATCCTGCGGCCAATCGGTTTCCTGAAAGGCGCTCTTCAGGAATTGAGCGCTGGTAATCTTCATTCTGCAAGCAGGCAATTCGAGGCCGGCAATTGGCGCCGGCCTCGCACGGCCCTGGAGGTGAAAACTTCGGTTGAGCCTAAGCGGTGGCGGTCTGGGCTTTGGCGCGCTCAGCCATCATCGCCGAGATCATCTTAATCCGCTCGCGGATGCCCGCTAACTTTTCCTTGTTGTTGGGTATGCGTCGAATGAGCGTCTCGAAATGCTTGAGCATGTCGGGTTGGTTCCACGTTTGTCGCAGCTCTTCGAGAATCGGCTCGATCTTCGCGAAAATGAAAAGGTGCTCGCCGTTGGCGTCATTGAACATCTGCTCGTCAAGGCCGCCGTTGTTCACCAGCGAAGCCGCCATGTCCCAGTACGAGATGACCATACGGAGATGTCCGCTGTGCTCGCCCATCATCGCTTCCATATATTCGGCGGCGCTGGTCGGGTTGAAAGAGAAGAACCAGTTGCGCGCCTCACGCATCACCGGCTCACGGCGGAGTTTGTACAGTCTCAGAATCAGATTTGCATCTTCTTGCTTGCTCATTTGTTGCTCTCCTTTAGATGAATAAAACAGTTTGGCAAAAAGGCGGGAACGCGCTAAACCGTTTAGCGCGTCCTCGGCCTTGCTAATGTGAAAACAGAAAACTTTTAGTTGCCGAATTTACTGCTCGGCAGGCGTCTGCAAACCCTGCGGCGGCGGCTCGGTCGTCCACAAAGGCGCCGATGCTTCCACAGCGACCGGAGGCGCGGGTGTTTGCTCCTCGAGAGCCAGCGCGATGACTTCGTCAATCGTTTCCACCAGGTTGATGGTCAACACGTTGCGAACCTCTTCGGGCACCTCGGGCAGATCTTTCTCGTTGTCTTTCGGCAGAATAATTGTGTCAATGCCAAACCGGTGCGCGGCTAGAAGCTTTTCTTTCACTCCGCCGATGGGCAGAACTTTTCCGCGCAATGTTATTTCTCCGGTCATCGCTACATTCTTGCGCACCGGCGCGCGCATCAACGCCGAAGCCATTGCCGCCGCCATCGTGATACCGGCTGAAGGTCCGTCTTTGGGAATCGCGCCTTCCGGGACGTGAATATGCAGGTCCCGCTTGCGAATGAAATCCAGGTTGATGCCGAGCCGCTCCGCGCGCGACTTGATGCAAGTCAATGCCGCCTGTGCGGATTCCTGCATCACGTCGCCGAGTTTGCCGGTGAGCATAACTCCGCCACGGCCTTTGGTCAGCGTGGCTTCAATCTGCAGCACTTCGCCGCCTACTTCCGTCCATGCCAGACCGGTCGCCAGGCCGATTTCGCTCTCGGCCGCAACCACCTGCTGTCGAAACTTGATCGGTCCCAGCATTTCGCGTACGCGCGCAGCGCCAATTTCGTCTTTGAAATCCGCAGCCACGCTCTCGCCCACGAACTTACGCGCAACCTTGCGGCAGCACGAGCCGATCTCGCGCTCGAGGTTGCGCACGCCGGCTTCGCGCGTATAGTGACGGATTATCTCGACAAGTCCTTCGTCGGTAAACTCAAACTGCTCTGTCTTCAGACCGTTGGCTTCCGCTTGTTTGAGCACGAGATGGCGCTTGGCGATCTCGAGCTTCTCGCGCTCGGTGTAGCCGGAGAGACGCAGCACTTCCAAACGATCCTGCAGAGCCGGCGGAATCGTGTGCAACACGTTGGCCGTCGCGATAAAGAAAACTTTGGTCAGATCGTATTCGACGTCCAGGTAGTGATCCTGGAACATGTGGTTCTGTTCGGGATCGAGTACTTCCAACAAAGCCGAGCTCGGATCGCCGCGAAAATCTGTTCCCAGCTTGTCAACTTCGTCGAGCAGCAGCACCGGGTTTACGGTCCCCGCCTTCTTCATCATCTGAATAATCTGGCCGGGCAAGGCGCCGATGTACGTGCGCCGGTGACCACGAATCTCGGCTTCATCGCGCACCCCACCGAGACTGAGCCGCACAAACTTTCTGCCCGTAGCGCGGGCAATGGATTTTCCGAGGCTGGTTTTGCCAACTCCCGGCGGGCCCACGAAGCAGAGAATCGAACCTTTCGGATTCTTCACCAACTGCCGCACGGCCAGATACTCGAGGATGCGGTCCTTAATCTTTTCCAGGCCAAAGTGATCTTCGTTCAGGACTTCTTCGGCTTTCGTCAGGTCCCGGATCTCTTTCGACTTTTGCTTCCATGGCACACTAAGCAGCCAATCGATGTACGTGCGCGAAACGGTTCCTTCCGCGGACATTGGCGGCATGGCTTCCAACCGGTGCAATTCCTGTAAGGCCTTTTCCTTCGCCTCTTCGGTCATGCCGGCTTCTTCGATTTTTTTCTTGAGTTCGTCCAACTCGGCGCGCTCGTCTTTGCGGCCCAGCTCTTTATGAATGGCCTTGATTTGCTCGTTGAGGTAGTACTCTTTCTGGGCCTTTTCCATCTGGCGCTTCACACGCGTCTGGATGGTGCGATCGAGTTGTCGCTTTTCAAGCTCAATTTCCAGAATCTCGATCAAGCGAGCCAAGCGGGCCTGGGCTGAGAATAGTTCGAGCAGTCCCTGCTTGTCCTCGACTGAGATACGCAGTTGCGAAGCGAGCGCATCGGCCATATGCGAAGGATCGGCATTGCGCATCGCTGTCTGTAACGCGTCCGGTTGCACGTCAGGCGCCAGGCGCAAATGCTGTTCGACCAACTGTGCGATCTTTTGCACCAGCGCATCAGTGCGAACGCCTTCTTCATTCACGGCCGGCGCGCGCCGCACCAGCGCGGTGAACGCGCCGTCGTTGTTCTCGACCCGAACCGTCGTCGCGCGCTCGCGCCCTTCGACCACAACCTTAATCTGGCCGTTTTCCTGTCGCTGTGATTGCAGGATGCGCGCGATCGTGCCGACGCTGTAAATCTGCTCCGGCGACGGTTCATCCACCGTGGCGTCGTGCTGGGTGGACAGAAAAATAGTGCGATCAGAGGCCAGCGCCATTTCCAGAGCTCTGACCGAACCGGGCCGGCCAATCTTGAACGCAACTTTGGTGAAGGGAAAGATCACGACATCGCGAATCGGCACCATCGGATAACGGGCGATGTCAGCAGGGCTACGGTCTGAGTATTCTTCCATGATTTTTATTGCGGGCGTGAAACGCTGAGAATGAAACTCCTGAAAACTATGCCGGGACTCTCAAATAAAACGACGAATAGGGCTGCGCTCGCAGATTAACTCACCTCGTCGCCACGGTTTGCGAATAAGGGCGAGCCGCTTTTGTCGTCTCGCCCCTGTTTCGAAACTGCGCTGATTGTAAACTATTTGCCGAGAACCCGCTACTGGTCGTTACGCGGTGAAACCAGGGCCGATCCTTGTCTGGCGAGAACCTAAGCAGCGGCGTCATCCACACCGGCCAGGCCTTCGCCCGGCACCGCGCGGCGGCGCTCGACCATTTCGCTGGTGATCACGAATTCTTTGATGCGTTTTTGCGAGGGCAGCATGTACATCGCCTCGAGCAGAAGCTCTTCGAGGATCATCATCAGACCGCGCGCTCCGACTTTGCGCTGTAGCGCCTGTCCAGCTACTGCCTTCAGCGCGTCGTCGGTGAATCGCAGCTTGACGTTGTCAAACTCGAACTTTTTCTGGTACTGGCGCACCAGCGCGTTCTTGGGTTCGGTGAGAATCTTGACCAGAGCTGACTCGTCCAGTTCCTGCAGCACTCCGCAAACCGGCAAGCGGCCGACGAATTCCGGAATCAACCCGTAGCGAATCAGATCTTCCGGTTGCACATGCGCCAGCGCATCGGCCTGGCGCTGCGAGCCGGTCTTCACTTCGGCGTGAAAGCCGAGTGACTTGTTTCGCAAACGACGCTCGACAACTTTTTCCAGTCCCACGAACGCGCCGCCACAGATGAAGAGGATGTTGGTTGTGTCGACCGGGAAGAATTCCTGGTGCGGATGTTTGCGACCGCCCTGCGGCGGGACGTTGGCAATCGTGCCTTCCAGGATCTTCAAAAGGGCTTGCTGCACGCCTTCGCCCGAGACGTCACGCGTGATCGAAGGATTTTCGTCCTTGCGGCAAATCTTGTCGATCTCGTCGATGTAGATGATGCCTTGCTGGGCGCGTTCAACGTCGCCGTTCGCTGCCTGTAACAGTTTGAGGATGATGTTCTCGACGTCTTCGCCGACGTAACCGGCTTCGGTCAGCGTCGTCGCATCGACGATGGTGAAGGGAACGCTGAGCATGCGCGCCAGCGTCTGGGCCAGCAGGGTCTTGCCCGTGCCGGTCGGGCCGATCAGCACGATATTGGATTTCTGAATCTCGACATCAGCACGGCGGCGGGCCAGCTCGATGCGTTTGTAATGCTGATAGACGGCGACCGCGAGTTGTTTCTTTGTCTCTTCCTGGCCGATGACGTATTCATCCAGGAAGGCCCTGATTTCTCCCGGCTTGGGCAGTGGTGGTCGCGAAGCCACCGACTCAGCTTGCTGGTCGTCGCTGATGATCTCGTTGCAGATGTCGATACACTCATTGCAGATATAAACAGTTGGGCCCGCAATGAGCTTCTTCACTTCGTTCTGCGATTTGCCGCAAAACGAACAGCGCAGCGTGTCGTCAGTTCGTCTTACCATAGTCCTGGGGAACTCCGTTGAGACTGTAAGAGTTTTACCAGTGGCACAACTCGCAAAGTTGCGATTTGCTCCACTATTCGCGGTGCGCGATCACCTCGTCTATTAAACCATATTCTTTGGCTTGAATGGCAGATAAATACCGATCTCGTTCGACGTCGAGCTCGATCTGCTCCATGCTCTGACCGGTGTGCTTGGCGAGAATCCCTGATGTTAATTCACGAATGCGGATGAGTTCTTCAGCATGAATGCGCACGTCGCTGGCCTGGCCTTGCATGCCGCCCGAGGGCTGGTGAATGAGTATGCGAGAATTTGGCAAAGCAAAGCGTTTTCCCTTGGCTCCGGCGGTCAACAACAGCGCGCCCATCGAGGCGCACATGCCGACGCAAATCGTCGTCACATCAGGACGAATGAATTGCATCGTGTCGTAGATCGCCAGACCCGCGGTCACGGACCCGCCCGGTGAATTGATGTAGACGTTGATGTCTTTTTCGGGATCCTCGGCTTCGAGGAAGAGGAGCTGGGCGACGATTAAGTTAGCGATCTGATCGTCAATCGGCGTGCCGAGAAAAATGATGTTGTCTTTAAGCAGTCGTGAGTAGATGTCAAACGCGCGCTCACCGCGAGACGTTTGCTCGACCACCATTGGAATTAAGGCCATAATAAAATCAGGAGGCAGTAAGCAGTAGGCAGTAAGCAGAAAAAAAAGCGTGGTTGCGATTCATTCTGATTTCTGGCCGCTGACCTCTGACTCCTGTTCTTCTTCCTTCCATTCTTCATCGGTCACGCGTGCATTTTTGACCAGCAAGTCGAGCGCTTTCCGGTTGCGCAACCTGCCAGCGATGCTACGTTCGCCACCTTGCTTTGTCAAGATAGCACGCACTTGATCTGGCGTTTGTCTGGAGGCGTCGGCGATCGCATTGATCTCGTCATTAATCTCCTCATCGCTCACTTCCATTTTTTCTTCAGCGGCGATGCGTTCGAGCAAGAGCGAGCTGCGCAAGTCATAGCTCGCTTGCTCCTTCAAAGACTCGCGGGCCTTGTCCCATTGAAGTTCCGGATTACGCGGATCGATGCCCTGGCCGATCATGTCGCGCACCACCGATTCGAGACGGCGCTCGGTCTGGTGTTCTACCAGGTGCTCGGGCAATTCGAACTCGTGCGCCTCGACAAGTTGGCGCAGCAGTGCCGCCTGCACCTTGTTAGCGGCTTCATTTTTTACTTGCTGTTCCAGATCGCTGCGGACCTTTGCGCGCAACTGCTCCAGCGTTTCAATCTCATCGCTAAGGCTTTGGGCCCAGTCGTTATCGAGCTCAGGCAATTCCTTGATCCGGACCGCGCTCACTTTTACTGTGTATTCGATCTGCTTTCCGGCGAGACCTTTGGCGCTGAAATCCGCCGGATAGTCCACCGTAAAAGTCTTTTCGTCGTCGGGTTTCGCGCCGCTCAGGTGGTCGGTCATCTCCTGCACGACGCCCTGGCCGCCAAGTATTACGTCGACATCCTCAACCTTGATCGGTTCGGCATCGGGCTCGTTGATAAACTTGCCGTGGAAGCTGGCGGTGACGGTATCGTTCAGTTGGGCGCCGCGATCTTCCACCGGCTCAAGCGTAGCTGAGTTCTCCCGCAGTGATTCAACGACCCGGTCCACATCTTCGTCTTTCACGGGACGGGTGCTGCGGGTGACTTCGAGGCCCTTGTACTCACCCAGTTTGATTTCGGGTAATACCTCGACATTGAGGTGAAAAGAGATAGGTTGCTGGCCGAGCTGATCCAGACCGTCGGAGTTTTCAAGATTGAGTTCAGGCTCGCCGAGCGCATCGAGCTTGTGTTCCTCGATAGCCTTCTGCACGGCGTCCGGAATCAATTCCCGCAAAACTTCAGTGCGAATCTGGTCTTTGAAACGAGTCCGGACGACGGCCCGCGGCGCATGTCCGGGACGAAACCCGGGGACGTTCGCCGCTTTGGCATAGTTGTCAGAAACGCGGTCGTACACGGTGCGCACCGCTTCGGCGTCGATCTCAACGTCGATCTGCTTGCGAGTTGGTGATAGATCCTTCAGTTCTGTTTTCATTTCAAAAAGACAGAGGTCCGAGATCAGAAATCAGAGGTCAGCACGTGATTCACCGCTCGGCTTTGCATTGTCTGACGGCACTAACCTCTAAATTCCGTTCTCTGACCTCTGATCTCCGATCTCTGTTCTTTGGTGCGAAAGGGGGGACTCGAACCCCCACACCTTTCGGTACCAGATCCTAAGTCTGGCGCGTCTGCCAATTCCGCCACTTTCGCAACTCAATCAAACCGCGAGCGAGAATAGCACACACTTCAGAGGCTGTGCATCCGACGCTTAAAGGGATTCATCTGGGCCCAAGCTATCAACCGGATCGGTGGTTTCGTGTTTACTTTCCGGTTGGGACAAGAGCGATCCACGAAGTCACACGAAGCCGCACGAACAACCCTGGTTTCGGCTTCGTGTAGTTTCGTGGATCGTTCTTACCTGGCAACGAAGTCTCCCTCAAGATAGGGTGCGACTATCCGGGCTGGCGGTGGCGCGAAGAAAGAAGGCGCACCACAAGATAGATGGGAACGCTGGCGGCCAAAATCGCCAACGCCCACAGGCTGTTCTGCTTGTCGCTGATCACTGCGCCGGTTAGAAAGGCGATCGAACCCAGCAGCACGATCAAAGTAGTCCAGGGATAACCCCAGGCGCGATAGGGACGTGGCAGATCCGGTTCGCGCCAACGCAGCACAATCAGTGAGATATACGCCATGGAGTAGTTTGCGACAAAGAAAAAAGCGAGCGCCGCCAGCACCTGTTCAAAACTCCTGAAAATGAAAAGCACCGCCACGATAGTACTGATAAGCAGAGTCACGGTCGGCGTGCCGCCGCGGTTGACCCTGGCTGCGCGGCGCGCAAACAGTTCGTCGCAGCTCATCGCGTAAAGAATGCGAGGCGCGGTCAAGGTGTATGCATTGATGGTGCTCAGCAGTGAAAGAATCGCCAACACTCGGATCGTACTGTCTCCATGGGCGCCAAATATTTTGGTGGCGACTGCGCCCGCCGCAAATTTTTCGCCGGCGAGTTGCGACATGGGCAGCACGTAGACGTAAGCAAGGTTAACCACCAGATAGATCGCGATTACCAGGAGCACGCCGCCTAACATCGAGCGGACCACGTCGCGTTTGGGGTTGCGGACCTCTTCACCGAAATAGATCACGCCGTACCAACCATCATAGGTGTAGAGCACACCCTGTAGCGCGATGATTAGCGCGCCGAAGAACGCAAAGCCATGAGGCACCGGCAACGATGCTCCGGAGTTCGTCTTCCCACCAAGAGTGAACGCGGCTACAGCGATTGCGGCAAAGATCAGAGTCTTCAGCAGACTGGTCACATTTTGCGTGAAACTTCCCCAGCGAATGCCGCGCCACTGCAAGGCAGCGAACGCCAGCGTAACTGCCAGGGCAATTGTTTTTTCCCGTCCGGCGAGCCGCGGAACTAACACCGAGGTGTATTCGCCGACGACCATGGCGATGACCGCAAGCGTCCCGCAGGTCGAAAGCCAGTCGCTCCAGCCCACGACAAATCCGGGATAGTTCCCCATCGCACGATGAACGAAGACATACCAACCACCAGAGCGGGGAATCATCGTACCCAGTTCGGCGACGGTAATCGCGCCCAGCAGGGCATAGACGCCGCCGAGGATCCAGACGCCGATGAAGAGTGTTGGAGTGGGAAGTTGGGCCGCGACGTCGCCGGGAGTGCGCAGGATGCCCATCCCAATCGTGCCGCCGATGGTTACGGCCAGACCGAAGCCGACACCGAGGATTCGCAAGAGCTTTCCGTTACCGGACGACGGTTGGTGATTATCTGATTGTGAGGGTTGACTGAGTTCGGTTGGGTTGACAGGGCTCACGAGGTCAGAGTCTAACCGCGATCACGTCCTACGCCAACTTTGTTTCGAGTTGCCTGATTTTGTCCTCAGCGTCGCGAATGTCTTCACGATCTTCAAGGAGAAACTTCAGGATCAGATCGAGCCGCTCACTTACGTGGTGCTTTAGTTCGCGCCTCATGTCTACGAGTTCGTTCCGGATAGTTCTATGGTCAGTCTTGATGACTCCGATCTCGTTTTCAAGGAGTTGAACTTTGGTTTCAATCACGCCAACCTTGGTTTCAATCACGCCAACCTTGGTTTCAATCACGCCAACCTTGGTTTCAATCACGTCGAGCTTGCCACCAATCACGTCGACCTTGCCTTCGATCGCGCCAACCCTGTTCTTGACTTCACCCATCTCCAGGCCCATTTCCATGATTGCTTTCAGTGCTCTTTGCCAAATGGGTTTGGTATCGTGGCTGCGCGACTCAAGTTTCTCGAGGCGGGCGTCGACTGTATCGAAGCGTGCGTCGACTGTATCGAAGCGGGCGTCAATGGAATCGAACCGAGCGATTACCAGCTCCTCAAATGAGCTTCTATCAGGCAGTTCTTTGGTTGGTTCTTCGTTCATTGAGGGCTCAATTATCGGCCCGATTCAAGTAACTATCAAGCGTAAAGTCGAAACTCCCTGAGCTGTTCGCATGTCGGACCTTAGCTCCCTTTGCAAAACTCAGCACATGGGTTTTGTTCTCAGTTAGAGAGTGGTGTCCTATTTTGGAGAGTTCCTTTGCCAGGTAAGACAATCCACGAAAATGCACGAAGCGGGAAAGTTTTGTTCGTGCCGATTTCGTGTGAGTTCGTGGATCGTTCTTGTCCAAAGGGAAGTAGGGCACGAAACCAAATCAGGACCCTACCCAGTTACAGCGTTCTCGTGACTTTCGATAATGATCGTGGTGCGTCCGGATCCAGGCCCTTCGCTTCGGCCAACAGCGCGGCGAAGAGTTGCGCGGGAATGATGTAGGGAATCGGCGCGAGGAACTCATCGATCTCACGGGGCATGATAATCGCGCGGGAACAAGTCGCGGCCGCTTCGAGGTCGCCGGTGATGGCAAGGGTATCGGCGCGGAGTTCTCGCAAACGCTTGATTAGATCTTTTGTCCCCGCCAGCATAACGCCGGGCGGTGCGAAAAGAATTACCGGGAAGTGACGCTCGATCATTGCGACGGGACCGTGCAGAAAGTCAGCTGACGAAAAGCGTTCAGCCACGACGTAACAAGTCTCCATCAGCTTCAAAGCGAACTCGTAGGCGTTTCCGTAAGCCAGGCCACGCCCAACCACGACGCAGTTCTCCATGAACACGTAACGTTGCACAAGTTCGACTATTGCCGGTTGTTGTTCCAACGCGCGCGCAGCCAGCTCGGGAATCCGTTGGTAATCGATCGTGCGTCCGTCCTTGGCGAGGGCGGCGGACAACATATAAAAGAGGAGCATTTGTCCGGTGAAGGTTTTGGTTGCCGCCACCGAACGTTCCTTACCGCCGTGCATTAGGAGAGTTTCATCAACTACGCCGGTCATCGCTGAGGACGGTTCGTTGGTAATCCCAATTGTGAAGGCGCCACGCTCGCGGGCGGTTTCCAGAACCTGGTTGATGTCTTCGCCGGCACCGGACTGGGAAACCCCTATGACGAGGGCATGCTTAAGATTCAGCTGCGCGTGATAGAGCGTAGAAACCGAGGGCGCCGAGAGCGAGACCGGGATACCGGTGGTGATTTCCAGCAGGTAGCGGCCAAACAAGGCTGCGTTGTCCGAACTGCCGCGCGCAACCAGAACGATCAAGTGAATGTCGCGCTGCCGCAGCGATTCCCCGAGGCGCTCGACTTTGGCGCGCTCTTCAGTGATTGTTTTCGCCAGAGCGGCTGGTTGCTCGGCGATTTCCTGCAGCATCAGGGACACGTTGATTTCTCTCTCTTCGTTTAGAGTCGGGCTATCTTCAGAATGTCGCCCGGCCAAGCGGGCGGTAGCCCGCGGCTAAACCAAATTCGGGGCCTGCCATTGTATTCGCCATCAATATCAGGTAAATAGTCGTCCGTCCATCTCAACTCGATCAACAAAAATTTATGGACGTCATAACGAGATCTGACCGATGATGACAACTCTAGCACGAACCTTAATGCTGAGTGCGGCAATTGTCTGCGTGTTGGCGTGCGCGTGCGCGCGGGCGAAGGGGCAGTCAGCGAACGTCCAAATCATTCCCGCGCCAAAACAAATCCACGTCAGCGAAGTAGCATTTGTGATTGGCCGGGAAACTAGCATCATCCTCGCCGACGGCAAATCAGTCGAAGATCGTTTCGCCGCCCAGGACTTTGTCGACGATGTGAAGCAGACGGCGGACGTGAGTTTAAGATTGGGCGGCAATGCGCGCCGTGAAATCTTGATCGGCCAGATCGACTTACCGAGAGTTCAACAAGCTCTGCAGCGAGCAGGCGTGGATCCGGGACAGAAGTTGACCGACGAAGGATACGTTGTCGCCGTCAGCGCGGACGAAGTTGTTGTCGCCGGAAAGACATCCACTGGAACTTTCTATGGGCTACAGACGCTCAAGCAACTGGTGCGCGGCGCCGGCGCCGGCACGTTCATTCCCGGTGTCAAGATCGCCGACTGGCCCACCATGCGTTGGCGCGCAGTCTCAGACGATATTAGTCGCGGCCCGGTGCCGACCGTCGATTACATCAAACGTCAAATTCGCACCGAAGCTTTCTTCAAACTCAACATGCACTCCTTTTATATGGAGCACACCTTCGCCAGCGAGTCGCAGCCGCTGATTGGCCCGGCCGGAGGATCTTTAACGCCCAGCGAGATTCGCGAGCTGGTAGCTTACGCCCGGCGCTATCATGTAGAGCTGGTTCCCGAACAACAAACCTTCGGTCATCTGCACAAGGCACTGCGCCTGGAAAAGTATGCCGACTTGGCTGAGACGCCTTACGGCGACGTCCTTTCACCACAGCAGGAAGGAAGTTACAAGCTCATCGCCGATTGGTACCGCGAGCTGAACGAATTATTCCCGGGTCAGTTCTTTCATATCGGCGAAGACGAAACGTTTGAACTCGGTGAAGGGCAGAGCAAGGACGCTGTTAAAGCGCGCGGAGTCGGCGCAATTTATTTCGAGCACCTCAATCGCGTGCGTGATGTTTTGAAGCCCTACAATCGGCGCTTGATGTTCTGGGGAGACATCGCGCTACACCATCCCGATCTGATCGGCAACATCCCCAAAGACATGATTGTGATGAACTGGCAGTATGGGGCGCGCGATGATTTTTGGGCCGACATCAAACCTTTTCAGGATGCGGGTCTGCAGCAATTTGTGTGTCCGGGCGCGCAGAACTGGAACCAGATTTTTCCGAACCTCGAGGCCGCGCGGAAAAACATCGTGAACTTCGTCCGCGACGGCCAGAAGGCGGGCGCAATCGGAATGATGAATACCACTTGGGACGATGATGGCGAGTCGTTGTTTGAAACCAGCTGGTACTCAATCGTTTTGGGTGCGGCGGCTTCGTGGCAGGAGGGGACCGTAGATGTCGAAAGGTTTGATCGCGATTTCGATTGGGCGTTCTTTCGCAACGATGGCGATCAGTTTGTAAAGGCCGAAACGTCGCTGGGCAGCGTGGGGCCTCTGCTCAGTGCCGGCACTACCGATGAGCTTTTCTGGCGCGATCCGTTCACCACCCAGTTTCAGAATCAGGCTCGTAACTTCGTAGACCGAACCCGGAAGATGCGTCTGATGGTGGAAGAAGCGGGTGAGTCGCTCGCGAAAAATGAAGGCCGCGCGCGGCGCAACAACTCCGCCATCGCGGCGATGAAGTTTGCGGCGCAGCGATTCGATCATCTCGGCCGGCGCATGGAAGTAATGCAGAAATTCAGCAATCAGTACTGGGATGCCTATCTGAATCTCGGCGATCGCGCGAAAGCCAGAAAGCTGCGTTACTACACCGGCGCGATCTACAACAACCTGCGCGAGATGGCGGAAGAACTTTCAATCCTCAAGGAAGGTTATCGCGCGCAGTGGCTGGCAGAGAACCGGCCGTACTGGCTGGACAGTGTTTCAGCTCGCTACGATCAGATGATTTCGATCTGGCTCATGAAGAGCCGCGCGGTGGATGAAGCCCTGCGAAAGTACGAAACGACTTCGACGCTGCCGAACCCGGAGGAATTTGGATTGGGAACGCGGCCGCCAGTCGCGCCGGCACCGAACCGTTAGCAAATGCGATCCGCGGATTACACGGATTACTCAGATGCCGAAACGAATGAAATGATGATGCCCTTTCGTCGCCGCCTATTTTGACTCTCCACATTCGCGTCTGTGTAATCTGCGTAATCTGTGGATGAACTGATTCATGCTCAATAGAGATAATCGTCTCGTCTCGCTCGACGTCTTCCGCGGCATCACGATCGCCGGCATGGTGCTGGTGAACAATCCCGGTTCGTGGGCGCACATCTACTGGCCCCTGGACCACGCCGAATGGAACGGCTGGACGCCGACCGATCTGATCTTTCCGTTCTTTCTGTTCATCGTCGGGGTGGCGATACCGCTCGCTTTTGGCAAGCGCATCGAACGCGGTGACAGCCGTCGCGCGCTCTTCCTCAAAGTCCTTTATCGTTCGGTGGTCATTTTTCTGCTCGGAGAGTTCCTTGCCGGCTTCCCATATTTTCATTTCTCAACGATTCGCATTCCCGGAGTGCTGCAACGGATCGCGGTCTGTTATTTCTTCGCGTCGATCATTTTCTTGACCACTCGGGCGCGCACGCTGGCGCTTATCGCCGTCGTGTTACTGGTCGGGTATTGGTTGTTGATGAAGCACGTGCCGGTGCCCGGCTACTACGTCGGTGATTTGACCAAGGAAGGAAGCCTGGCTTCGTACATTGATCGAAGCATCTTTGGCTCGCACATTTGGAAGCAGGGAATTGTCTACGATCCCGAAGGACTGTTGAGCACCATGGGCGCGCTGGCGACGACTCTGTTTGGCATACTGACTGGTAACCTGATCCGATCCAAAGATAGAACACCGATCGAGAAGGTCGCCCACATGTTCATCGCCGGAGTGTGTTGTGTAATCGTCGGCTGGATCTGGAACGCCTGGTTTCCGATCAATAAATCGCTCTGGACCAGTTCATATGTTTTCTTTACTGGCGGGTTGGCGCTCCAATTTCTCGCTTTGTGTTACTGGTTGATTGATATCAAGGGCTACCAGCGTTGGACGAAGCCATTCGTGATCTTTGGAGTGAACGCGATTGTGTTGTTTGAGGGGACCGGAATCATGGCGCGGCTGATGGGCCTGATCAAAATTCCGCGCCCGGATGGCAGTCGCCCGTCGGTACAGGCCTTTATCTACAACAACGCATACGCATCATGGCTGGCACCGAATCGAGCTTCGCTGGCCTTCGCAATTTCGTTCATTCTCTTGTGGCTGTTCTTCATGTGGCTGCTTTACCGGAAGAACATCATCATTAAGATTTGATGGGGCGCGGACATCCTTGTCTGCACGGGGTGCGCAGCATGCTCAGCCTCAGGTTTTTCTAACGGCGCCGGTAGAGATCGCGGCTCCGCCGCAGCACATTGCGGAAAGGCTCTGCCTTTCCGGCACGTCTTTTGAGAATTGGTGAGAGGCTATGCCTCGAACGGAGGCGTAGCCTCCTATTATTTTCAAGGAGTGGTGGACGGTAAGGCGAAGCCTTACCGCAATGTGCGGCGGCATAGCCGCGTCAATGTCGGACGGTATTACTAACAGGTGGGCCGCACAGAGTGGGCGTTCGATTCGCCGCGCAATACCCCGGCCCGCGCAACACCTGTCCCGCCAGCGCCGGCGTCCGCTGCCCGTTATCTACTTCGATCTGTCCGTTAACGATTACAAAGTTGATCCCAACAGGATATTGATTCGGCTCTTCAAAGGTTGCGCGATCAATCACCGTCTGCGGATCAAAGATCGTGAGGTCCGCGAAATAGCCTTCACGAATCAAACCGCGATTCTTCAAACCAAGATTAGAAGCGGGCAAACCGGTCATCTTGTGAATCGCAAATTCCAGCGGCATCAGATGCTGGTCGCGCACGTAACGGCCGAGGATGCGCGGATAAGTGCCCCAACCGCGCGGATGCGACTTCGATCCAGCCAACGGACCGTCGGTCGCGCGCGCGCCGCTATCAGTGCAAATGCTGACAAACGGCGACTTCAAAGCGGCTTGCATGTCGCTTTCCTGCATCATGAAAAAGATCGCGCCCGTCTGCCCGTGATCCGCGATGATGAAATCAAAGAGAGCATCAAGCGGATCTTTCTTTTCCCCGGCTGCGAATTGCCAAAGCCATTTGCCTTGCCAGCGTTCTAGATCGCGATTCACGACGGAGCCGATTAAGATGCCGCCCGGTCCACCACTCCCGAGATAAATGTTTTCCCAGGTCTTTGAGTCAGCGCTGATTTCCCACTTTAAACGTTTGCGCGTTTCGGCATCTTTCAAACGCGCAACCATTTTGTCCGTGCCACCTTCCAAAGCCCACGGCGGCAGGCAAGCGCTCAATGACGTACTGCCGGCAACGTATGGATAAACGTCGGCGGTGATCTTCAGCCCCTGTCGACGCGCGGCCGCGATGCGGCGGAGCATTTCCGGCATGCGGCCCCAGTTCTTCTTGTAAGCGGTCTTAAAGTGCCAGATCTCCGCGGGGATCCGCGCGCGGCGAGCGATCTCGAAAACCTCCTTCATCGAATCGTCAATTGCATTGGCCTCGCTGCGCTGATGCGTGATGTAGATGCCGCCGTACTGCTGCGCGACTTTCGCCAGCTCGACGATTTCATCAGTCTTTGCGAAACGCGCGGGGACATACTGCAAAGAAGTTGAGACACCCAGCGCGCCATCTTTCATCGCGTCAGCGACAAGCTTCTTCATTTGCGCTAACTCAGGCGGCGTAGGCGGACGATCGTCGTAGCCAATGACATACTCGCGTACCTGCGTCGCGCCCACGAACGTGCCAAGATTGACGCCGGCGCCCTGTTTCCCCAGCCGCTGAAAATACTCAGCCAGCGTGCGCCAATCAACCGTCAGGTTGTAGCGCCGGTTGAAATCCTCCTGCTCTTTGAGAGTGCGATCGTTGATGGGCGCGATTGATTCACCTTCGCCGGTGATCTCTGTCGTTACCCCCATCATGACCTTGCTCATCGCGCGGGGATCGATCAGCACAAATTGCTCTGACTGCCCCAGCATGTCTATGAAGCCGGGCGCGACTACTTGTCCGCGGGCGTCGATGACGCGTTTGCTCGTCGCGCCGCTGAGATTGCCGACGCGGGCGATCCGTCCGCCTTTGATGGCGACATCGGCTGGGAAGGCGGGCCTTCCCGATCCATCGATGACGCGCCCGTGCCGAATGATGATGTCGTATTCGGCGGGTGCGGCGGTGCTGGTAGACGGCTGAGAAGACACGAGAAGCATGGTCGCCAGAGTTACCGCGAGTGAAATTCTGCGTATCATTATCTCACCAATCTTGTTTCCGGATTTGCAGGACGAGAAATCCTAATCGTTCGGTTCCGAAGTGTCCAGCTTTGCTTGGGAGCGCGGACATCTCGTCCGCACAGCCTGCGCAGCCCGCCCCGTTCCCAGTTCTTGGTGAGTCCTTCGCGCTACGCGCTCAATGCGGAACGAGACGAGCACCCCAACGGGGCTGCCCTGCCGGGGACCCCGGCCCGTCCGCGCTCCCAGCTACGCGTGGCGCATTTCTGGCGGATGACTTTTCCTGATTGACTACGTAGAATTCAACTCCAAATTATGACCGATGCAAACAGAGCTGGAAACACTCAGCCAGTAACGCTGGCAGAGGTTGCCAAAGCGGTTGGCGGCGAACTTAGCGGCGACGAGCGCGTCCTGGTAACCGACGTAACTCATAACTCGCGCGAGGCGAGACCTGGAAGTCTGTTCGTTGCGATTCGCGGCGAGCTGTTCGATGCGCACAAGTTTGTGCCGCAGGTAATAGACCAGGGCGCGGTGGGAGTTCTGTCAGAACTGGAAAGACCTGCCGGTTTCAACGGGGCCTGGGTCCAGGTCGAAGATGTCCGTCGCGCGATGGCCCTGGCGGCGGCCGCTGTCCACCATCATCCCTCGCGCGAGCTGCAACTCGTGGGCATCACCGGGACGAATGGGAAGACAACTACCGCTTATCTGGTCGCTTCGATCCCGGAAGCCGCAGGCGAGCCGGTGGCCATGACGGGCACGGTCGAATACCGCCTCGGCAAAGAGCGTAAGAAAGCCGGACGCACCACGCCGGAAGCGACAGACATGCAGCGACTGCTGCGCCAGGCCGTTCGGATTGGCTGCCGCACAGCGGTGATGGAGTGCTCTTCACAGGCGATGGATTTTCATCGTTGCGATGAACTCGACTATGCCGTGGCCGCCTTTTCCAATCTCACGCGTGACCATTTGGATTATCACAAGACGATGGAGAACTACTGGTACGCGAAGCAGCGTCTGTTCGACGGGCGGCTCGGGTCCAGACCGACGACTTCGGTCATCAATGTCGATGATCCTTACGGAGTCCAGCTTGCGGGCCGACTGGAGCAGGAAGGGCTGCGGGTGGTTCGCTACGCGGTCAAGTCAGATGCCGAGGTCACCGCCAGCAATCCGGAATTTTCCTTATCCGGCATGCGGTTTCGTTTGCACACTCCCGCGGGCGAGCGCGACTTTCATTCGCCTTTGGTTGGGCCGCCGCATATCTACAACACGCTCACGGCGGTGGCGAGCGGCCTCGCGCTTGGTTACAGCCTCGATGTGATCGCTAAGGCTTTGGAGAAGTGCACCGGAGCGCCGGGACGATTCGAGCGCGTCGCGCACACAGGCGATTTTGCCGTCGTCGTGGATTACGCGCACAGCGACGATGCGCTGCTGAATGTGCTGCGCACCGCGCGTGAAGTGACGAAGGGCAGGATCATCACGGTGTTCGGTTGCGGAGGCGATCGCGACGCATCGAAGCGCGCACCAATGGGCGAGGCGGCAGGATCGCTGAGCGATGTAGTGATTCTTACTTCGGATAATCCGCGCACTGAAGATCCAAACAAGATTCTGGCTGACGCGGAAGTCGGCATTCAAAAGACCGGCAAGCCTTACGAAAAGATCGCCGATCGCCGCGCAGCAATCAATCACGCCATCGCGCAGGCCCGCACTGACGATCTGGTTCTGATCGCCGGCAAAGGTCACGAGGATTATCAGATCATCGGGCGCGAAGTTTTTCACTTTGATGACAAAGAAGTCGCGCGTGAAGCGCTGGCCGAGAACCGCTCGCGGTAACGGATGCCAGTGCTTGCGGCTTTGCCGCCCGAGGTGCGGAAAGCCTTTGGCTTTCCGTGAACGCCGGAAGTTGCGGAGGCTACGCCTCCCACACACTCGCGAGGCGTAGCCTCGCTGAATTCTCCAGGTAAGAGCATCGGAAAGGCAGAGCCCTTCCGCACATCAGGCGGCATAGCCGCCGCCTTTGGCTCATGAAAACAAATTCAGCCGCAACCCCAAAGACCTCGCCCGAAGGCCTGCTCCGCGGTATCCGCAAGTGGGACCTGGTGGCGGTGGCCATCAACGGCATTATCGGCGCTGGGATTTTTGGTTTGCCGGCGAAAGTCTATGCACTGATCGGAACGTACAGTCTGATCGCGTTCGTAGCTTGCGCGATCGTCGTCACCCTGATCATCCTTTGTTTCGCTGAGGTCGGTAGTCGTTTCGACGAAACGGGCGGACCATACCTTTACGCGCGGGAGGCATTCGGTCCAACCGTGGGTTTCGAAGTCGGCTGGCTGAGCTGGTTGGCGCGGCTGACGGCGTTTGCCGCTAACTGCAACCTGATGGTGAGCTATCTGGCCTTCTTTTGGCCCGGCGCCAGTGCTCCGCTTCAGCGAGCAATCATCATCACCGTGGTCGTCATTTCGCTGGCCGCGATCAATTTCATCGGCGTGCGCCAGGCGGCGATTGCCAGCGATTTCTTCACCATCGGCAAGCTGATCCCGCTGCTAATTTTCGTCGCAGCAGGACTCTTCTTTCTCAGGCCGAACGCTTATGCCTTTGGTCCTCGACCGTCCGCCGGCGCGTTTTCACAATCGGTCTTGCTACTCATTTTTGCTTTCACCGGATTCGAGATGGCGGCGATCCCGGCCGGCGAGGTGCGCGATCCACGCCGCAATTTACCGCGAGCGCTACTTATCGCCACCGGAGTAGTCGCCACGACTTACATTCTGGTTCAGATCGTTTGCGTCGGGACGCTGCCACAGTTGGCGAGTTCGACCAAACCGCTGGCCGACGCGGCGCAAAACTTCATGGGCACAGCCGGCGCCGCAATCATTTCCGCCGGAGCGATCATTTCGATCGCCGGGAACTTGAACATTCTGGTCCTTTCGGGATCGCGTCTGCCGTTCGCTTTCGCCGAGCAGAAACAATTGCCCCAGTTGGTTGCCCGTATCCATCGCCGATTCCTGACGCCGCACGTCGCGATCGCGATCACTGCATCGGCGATGTTGATACTGACGCTGAAAAGTTCGTTTGTCGCAGCTTTGACAATTAGCGCCATCGCCCGGCTGGTTACTTATGCGGTGACTTGTGCCGCGCTCCCAGTGTTGCGGCGGCGGACGGGAGTGCCGGCTGCGATGTTCCGAGTTCGCGGCGGGCCGATCATCGCGGTGGCCGCGTTAATCCTCGCGGTTTGGCTGCTGGCGAATAGCACTTTGAGAGAGGCTTATCAGGCGGGGATCGCTGCATTGGTCGGGTTGGTGATCTACTTTGCTTATCGAACCTATCGGACACGCGCTTCCTGAGTCACGCGGGCGCTCTCGGCAAATCCGGCGCGTGGTGTATGATCCCGTCATTCGCAAAAATGGGACAGCGACTCTCGACGATAGCTCTCAGCAATGGCCATAAGCCCTCAACAGATTGGAAAGCAAGACGCGCTGATCAAAGAGCTTCGCAAAATTGTCGGTCGCGAAAATGTTCTGGCTGAGCCCGAAGAGCTGCTCGTCTATGAATGCGATGGCTTGCCTCAGCACAAACATCCGCCCCGCGCCGTAGTCTTCCCGACCTCAACTGAAGAAACTTCGGAAGTCCTCAGCCTGCTCTCGGAAGAAGGGGTGAGTTTCGCGCCGCGTGGGGCGGGCACAGGACTTTCCGGTGGCGCGCTCGCAGTCGATCGTGGGGTGGTGATCGAGCTTGCCCGCATGCGCGCGATTTTGAAAATCGACACTGAAAATCGCCTGGCCGTAGTCCAGACTGGACTGGTGAACGCGCATCTTTCGCGCGCGGTCGCACCGTACGGCCTTTACTATGCGCCCGATCCTTCGAGCCAACCTTCGTGCACGATTGGAGGGAACATCGCCGAGAACGCCGGCGGTATTCATTGCTTGAAATATGGCACCACAACTGATCACGTGGTCGGCGCTCGAGTGGTCCTGGCCGACGGTTCTGTCGTCGATCTCGGCGGAGGTTCGCCCGGCTATGATCTGCTCGGTGTCTTCGTGGGCTCGGAAGGGACGTTTGGGATCGCGACCGAGGCGACCGTGAAACTTTTGCCGGTTCCGCCGGCGGTGCGGACGCTACTGGCTGACTTTACTGATGTTGATGATGCCAGCCGCGCGGTCTCAGCAATTATTTCGGCGGGCATGCTGCCGGCCGCGCTGGAAATGATGGACAACGCGATCATCCGCGCCGTCGAAGCCAGTATCTTCGCCGCCGGATTACCTGTAGATGCCCAGGCAGTCCTGCTCCTCGAGTTAGACGGCATCGAAGCCGGCATCGATGATGACGCGGCGCAGGCTGAAAGCATTCTGAGCCACCACGGCGCGCGTTCAGTGCGTCGCGCGACGGATCCGAACGAGAGAAATAAACTTTGGGCCGCGCGCAAAGGAGCGTTCGGCGCCGTCGGTCGTTTAAGTCCCGACATCATGATTCAAGATGCGGTCGTGCCGCGCTCGCGTCTTCCCGAAGTCCTCGCTGAAACTTATCGCATCAGCGCGCACTACAACCTGCAACTGGCGAACGTGTTCCATGCTGGTGATGGCAATCTGCATCCGCTGATCTGTTTTGACCTGCGTCGCGGTGACGATCTCGAACGGGTGCGGCAAGCCGGGCGCGAGATCATGGAAACCTGTGTGCGCGCCGGCGGTTCAATCACCGGAGAGCACGGTGTCGGCCTCGATAAGATCAGCTACCTGCCTTTGATTTTCAGCGATGATGACATGGACGCGATGCTGCAAGTGCGTGCCGCGTTCGATCCTTCGGGGCTGTGCAATCCCGGCAAGATTATTCCGTTGCCGCGTGGATGCGGCGAAGCACGGGCGGTGGCGACTCAACCAGTGTCGGAACCGGGAGCGGACCGGGGTCCCCAAGCGGGCAGCCCGGTGGTGGATGCGACCGGGTCAAAGCTGGGAGCATCTCATCCGCAAAGGCGCGACAACTCGACCAGTTCGACAAGCTTAAGTTCGTCGGACGCCCCGCGTGACCGAACCGCACAGAAGCACGCTCTGATTTCCACCAAACTTAATGAAGCGAGGATTGCCCGCGAATTCTCGCGCATCGTCGGCGACCAAAGCGTGCGTAGACTTTCAGATTCCATTGCGACTTCGCAAAGCACCGCGCCGGCTGCGGGGCGATCACTTGAACGATTCCTTGAAGTAGCGCCGCAATCGACGGAAGCCGCTGCTCAAGTGATGCAACTGGCTATGAAGCAAGACCTGGCCGTGGTTCCGGCTGGGGCGGCTACCTGGATCGATGTCGGCAACCTTCTCAGTCGTTCGGATTTATTAGTTACGACGCGGCGCATGACCCGAGTGCTGAAGCACGAGCCGGCGGATCTGGTCGCCACCGCGGAAGCCGGGTTGACACTCAACAGTTTTCAAGAGCACCTGGCGCAAGCGGGACAGTGGTTGCCGATTGATCCGCCTGATGATGCCAATGGTGGACGCGCCACCCTGGGCGGCGTGGTCGCTACCGGATTGGGCGGCCCCCACAGTTTCGGTTTTGGCTTGCCCAGGTCATTCGTGATTGGCATGAGGGTGGTGCTCTCCGATGGCCGCGCGATCAAAGCCGGAGGGAGTGTCGTCAAAAATGTTGCGGGCTATGATCTTTGTAAACTATTCACTGGAAGTTACGGGACGCTGGGCTTAATCACTGAGTTGACCTTCAAGCTGCGACCGCTGCCGGCCGAAAGCCGAACCGTCATGGCTTCGGGATCACTGGCGTCGCTGATCAACGCAGGCCGCAAGGTCTACAGTAAGTTCGCCCCGGTCGCCATTGAATTAATCTCCAGCCGCCTGGCGAAAGATTTGGAAATCGTAAACGAGCTTGAGACTGCCTTGATGATGCGATTTGTTGGATCGGCGCGGTCGGTTGTGGCGCAAACTGCACAGGCCCTCAAACTTTTCCGTGACGATGGTGTTCGGTGCGCAACGCTCGATGAGGAGTCTCAGCCGTGGAGCAAATTGAGCGCCGTGCCTTTGCAGTCTCACGACGATCTGAGGTGGCGGGTCGCTTTGCGACCTACCGATCTGGTTTCCTTTCTGAGCGACATAAGTGCCCTGGAAAATGATGAAGCGTCGCACTTAGGGCTGCGCTGGCATGCCGGGTTGGGCGATGGCCGCCTGCGCGCAATTGCTCGTGCTCCGGTGTATCATCGCGAAGCCGTGCGCGCCCTGGAACGTCTCCGGCAGAAAGCCGAAAGCCTCGGCGGCAGCCTGGTCGTTGAAAGCGCGCCAATCGAGATCAGGAATGAATTCGATGCCTGGGGCGATTTTGGTTCGGTGGCTGAGTTGATGCAGCGAATTAAGCTTGAGCTCGACCCACAGAATTTACTGTCGCCGGGGCGATTTGGTCGCGGGGACGGAAGGACAATCAGGTAGCGGCTTCGTCGCCCCGATGTGCGGAAAGCCTATGGCTTTCCGGCAGTCATTACTAGAAGATTTCAGAGGCTACGTCTCTGAACGCGAGGCGTAGCCTCACGAGATAAGACAAGGGACGCGCGCCGGAAAGGCAGAGCCTTTCCGCACATCAGGCGGCAGAGCCGTTTTCTAAACCGAGCGAGAGGAATTTTGATGATGAGAGTGACCAGAACTCGCGGAACTATTCGGCTAATCACGACAGCTATTCTTTCTGTCGCGATCACAGCATCGCTGACCTTCCAGCCAGACCATGGCATTACTACCCACGCCGCCTCGCGCGAACCCGTGCGGGCGCGGCACGGAGTGGTCGCCGCGACGAATGAGATCGCTTCGAACGTGGGCGTGGACATCATGAAGCGCGGTGGCAACGCCGTCGATGCCGCGATCGCAGTTGCTTTCGCGTTGGCGGTAACACATCCGGCCGCCGGCAACCTGGGTGGTGGCGGCTTTATGATGATTCGCTTGAAGGATGGACGCACCACCGCGATTGACTATCGCGAGATGGCGCCCGCCGCTGCGACCCGCAACATCTATCTGGATCAGAACGGAAATGTAATCGAAGGCGAAGGCGGTTCGATCGAAGGGTATCGTGCCGCGGGCGTTCCGGGCACCGTGCGCGGAATGGAATTGGCGCTGAAGAAATACGGCTCAGGCAAACTTACCTGGACTCAATTGATTGAACCCGCGCGGCGCCTGGCGGCCAATGGTTTCACGGTCAACTACAATCTGTCGCGTTCGTTGCGTGGAAGTCGTGAATACCTTTCAAAGTACGCCGAGACAAAACGCATCTATCTAAACAACGGCAAGTTCTACAATGAAGGTGATGTGTTTGTGCAGCCCGATCTCGCGGCTACGTTTGCGCGTTTGCAGCAACGCGGACCTAATGAATTCTATAAAGGACATACGGCGCAGTTGATTGCCGCGGACATGAAACGTCACCAGGGCCTGCTCACTTTGGACGATCTGCGCGGATACGTTGCCAAAGAACGCCAACCTTTGCGCGGCAATTATCGTGGTTACGAAGTGATTTCGATGCCTCCGCCTTCATCCGGCGGCGCCGTGCTGATCGAGATGCTCAACATCCTGGAGGGATACGATTTCAAGAAGATGGACTGGGCGTCTTCAGATCGCTATCACCTGATGACGGAAGCCATGCGCCGGGCGTTTGCCGACCGCGCGGAGTACATGGGCGACACCGATTTTGCGAAAGTGCCGATAGCGGGTTTGATAGATAAAAAGTACGCCGCGCAACTGCGCACAACCATCAACCCCGAACGCGCTTCGTCGAGCGAACAAGTGAAGGCCGGGAAGCCAGCCGGTTATGAATCAGAAGAGACCACACACTTCACCGTCGTCGATACGGATGGGAACGCGGTCGCGAACACTTACACGCTGAATAATTCGTACGGCTCGGCGGTGGTGGCAAAAGGGACTGGTCTCATCATGAATGACGAGATGGACGACTTTGCCGCCAAGCCCGGCACGGCTAATCTCTACGGCCTGATCCAGGGCGAGCGCAACGCCGTCGCTCCGCGCAAACGCCCCCTGTCCGCGATGACGCCGACGTTTGTGCTGCGCAAAGACGGCAGCCTCTGGTTCACGGTGGGCAGTCCCGGTGGGCCAACCATCATTAACACCGTCCTCGATGTGATCACGAACGTGATCGACTACGGCATGAATATTCAGCAGGCCATTGATGCGCCGCGCATCCATCATCAATGGCTGCCGGACGAGTTGGTCTTCGAGCCCTACGGATTGTCAGGGGACACACAGAACGCCTTGATCGCTCGCGGCCACAAGCTCGCGAAGCCCCGTTACCTGGGCGATGCCGAAGGGATCATGATTGAAGAAAAAACGGGCATGCGTTTGGGTGCGACTGATCCACGACGGAGTGATGGGTTGGCGGTTGGGTATTAGGCTTGAAATCTTCTGGAGGCTCAATGAAGTTTAGCGAACTTGTACGCCTGCTTGAGAAGAACGGTTTTCATCTGCTGAAAGAGAAGGGCTCAATTCGTTACTATGCTAAGCCAGGGTACGACAAGTTGGTTAGAGTTGATTTTCATGGCACGAAGGAAGTTCCGACAGGTACTTGTCATGCTATTCTGAAGGCAGCCGGGATTAAGGAAAGGAGTTGACGCGATGATCGACCTTAAGTACTCGCTGTTTATCGAGGCGACGTCGGATCCAAGTTTCTTTGGGTTTTATTCGCCTGATCTCGAAGGCTTCACGGGCGTGGGCCACTCAATCGAAGACTGTCTATATAAGGCGAAGTGGGGAATGGAAGAGCACGTCGCTCTCCTTGCCGATCAGAAGTTGCCCATTCCCAAAGCTAATCCAAATCCAACCGTAGTTGTTCAGAATGAAGCAGAGCTAGCTCCGGCCGCTTAGCTCCATGAAGAAACATGGCCTCGGCCCAACCATCCAGCCTCGCGACTGCTCTGGCATCTGAACAAGAAAAACTTCTCGCCTGCGTGCACTGCGGGCTGTGTCTCGAAGCGTGCCCGACTTACGTGGTTACCGGCGACGAGAACGACAGCCCGCGCGGACGTCTCTACCTGATGCGCGCCGTGGAAGAAGGACGGCTCGCGGTTGAGTCGGCGACCTTCGAAAATCACATCGATCGTTGTCTTGGCTGCCGCGCCTGCGAAGCTGCCTGTCCGGCCGGGGTTGAATATGGCCAACTGCTGGAAGCAGCCCGCGCCGAGATTACGCGATCGCAACCCAAGCCCGGCGGCATCCACGCGTTGCTGAAATTTGTTTTGCGGCACGTTTGGCTGAAGCCGAAGCGTTTGCGCGCTGCTTTCGCGCTGGCTCGCTTTGTGCGTGATTCACGTTTGGCCAGGCTCTTACTGCGCAGCGGATTGGCGCGCGGGATCTCGTCCGAGTTTGAGTTCGCCTTAACCTTGCTGGACAGTTCATCATCAATCATCGACAAGAATTACAGAGCCAGTAATGACCAAGCATTGCCGGCGCGCAGGATGCCCGCGCACCGCCCGCAAGATGCGGGCGCTCCGGTGGTCCTG
The DNA here is from genome assembly GCA_003168335.1 of Blastocatellia bacterium. Lineage (GTDB taxonomy): Bacteria > Acidobacteriota > Blastocatellia > Pyrinomonadales > Pyrinomonadaceae > UBA11740. Next base: position 497,894 of record PMSM01000002.1, read on the forward strand.
CTCTTCAAAGCCTGCGTCACCGAGGGTTTGTTTCAGAGAGTCAACGCAGCCACCGCGCGTGTGCTCGAAGCAAACGGTTGCCAGGCGCAGGGGCCGTCCGGCCAGGTTTGTTGTGGCGCTTTGCATGCGCATGCCGGCGAGTTGGATGGCGCACGCACGTTAGCGCGACAGAATATCGATGCGTTTGGCGAAAGCGACACGCCCGTCATTACCAACGCTGGCGGCTGTGGCGCGATGCTCGCCTCCTACGGACATCTGCTCGCCGAAGATGAAAAATACGCCCAGCGGGCGCGGAACTTCAGCGCGCGGATTCGCGACATCGGCCAGCAACTCGAGACGGACGGGTTTCGTAATGGCGCGGCGATTGGAGTCGAGCGAACAACTTACGATGCTTCCTGTCACCTGCTGCACGGACAGCATGGCTCAGCGGCAGCTTTGCAAATGCTTTGGGCGATTCCGAATTTGAACTTCGTGCTCTTGAAAGACAGTGAAGTCTGTTGTGGAGGCGCCGGCGTTTACAACTTGCTTGAGCCGGAATTGTCAGAACAGGTGCTGGCAGAGAAGCTAAAGCGGATTGAAGACAGCGGCGCCACGGTCCTGGCCACGGGTAACGCGGGGTGTCACATGCAGATTGCCGCCGGCGCGCGTTTGGCGGGCATGTCTTTGCGAGTTTGTCATCCGGTTGAACTGCTTGACGAATCGTATCAGCGTGCCGGGTTATATGAATCAGAGAGGTGACGGATGAATGAATCCCCGACCCAAAGGCGTCTGGCGATGGCCGGCGCGTTGCTCTTCTTCATTGGAATGCTGTCCGGCTTGTGGGCGGGCGTGGCCCTGACCGGCAAAGTGAAAGTTGGCATTCCGCATTTGGCGCTGGCGGCGCATCTGAACGCGTTGCTCGGCGGGCTTTGGCTGCTGGCAGTAGCCTGGACCTTTCAGTTCCTGCATTATGGCGCAGCGGGCCTGCGCCGGTTGGCGTTCGCGGTTGCGGTTCCCGCCTGGGCCAACTGGCTCGTTACGCTGATTGCTTCTTTCCTGGGAGTCAGGGGACTCGAGTACACCGGTGACATGAAGAACAACGCGATCGCATTTGCGCTGCAGGCGTTTGTGGTCCTGCCGACCCTGGTGGCGTGCGGTTTTTGGGTGTGGGGCTTTCGCGCGCGCCGAGGCCGGTGAAGGGAACTATTGAAACGCGACGTGACCCCCGACGATTGTCAGCCGCAGATTCCGAGCTTCATCCAGAGCCACCAGATCCGCGCGCTTCCCTTCCTCAATCGATCCGCAATCAACATCGATTCCCAGCAGGCGCGCAGGATTCAGTGAGGCCATGCGCGCTACGTCGGATTCAAAAATTCCGAGCGAGAGCATCATGCGGACCGCGTCCAGCATGGTGATAACTGAACCCGCAATGCTGCCGCGGGCGTTTTGAGTCCGGCCGTCTTTCACCACAATCTTCTCGTCCCAGATGTGATACTCGCCGTCGCCAAGCCCGGTGGGCGCAATGGCATCGCTGATCAAAGAAACTCGGTCCGCGGTCTTGCTGCGCAGAATTAACTTGAGTATGGAAGGGTCGACATGGATTCCGTCGGCGATCACGTCACAGGTGACCTGATCGTGAATCAGGCCCCAGCCCACCGGCCCAGGCGCGCGATGATGCAACGGCGCCATGGCATTCATGAAGTGGGTCATATGATGGGCGCCGGCCCGCAGTGCTTCGTCGAGAACGTCGACTGTGGCGCGCGTATGCCCGATTGAAATGATCCATCCGCGCCGGTGAAGTTCGTGGATCAGGGCAACGCCGCCCTCGATCTCCGGCGCGAGGGTCATCATGTGGATCGCGCTTTCGTGCTTGATTGTCGGGAGCGCATCAAGGTCGGCCGCATTTTGATAAGGGCGAAAGTGCTCGCGATGAAGCGCGCCGCATTGTTCGCTGTTAACAAACGGACCTTCATAGTGAACGCCAAGAACGCGCGCTGGTGGCACAGACTTCAGTCTGTGATCGCGAGCGCCGGAATCAGCACAGACTGAAGTCTGTGCCACCGCCTTTTCAATCGCGTGGATCGCTTGTTCGTATTGCTCAATCGTCGAGGGCACCAGCGTCGGCAACCAGGCAGTGACCCCCTTACTTGCCAGAAACATTCCGACTCGGCCCAGGTCGTCCGCGTTCGCGGCCATCGTGTCGACACCGGCGGCGCCGTGAATGTGGAGGTCTATGAATCCGGGGAAGAGAGTGAGGCCGTCCAGATCGACTACGGCATCGGCCGCCGGCAACTGAGGTGTTTCCGAATCAAAAACTCGGACGATGTGACCTGCTTCGATCAGCACAGCGCCCTGCTCGATCACGCGATCGTGACCGATGATCCGCGCGCCGCGCAATAGAAGCGAGTTGGTCGAATCTGGTGCCATGTTGTTGAGCTATTAAAACACGATCAGACCCCAAACGTACGAATGCCCGCAGCGTTTTCGCCACGGGCATCCGGTTAGGTCTAACGCTCAAAGCGTTAGCTAGAAGATGAACTTCGCCCCCAGTTGAATCGTGCGCGGGTCGCGCACGACGCTGACATTGCCGTACGTAGCAGACGTGACATTCACGATTATCGTCTGGAAGTTCGTGTGATTGAAAATGTTGAAGGCTTCCGCGCGAAGCTGCACCTGCAGCGATTCGCCAAAGCGAAAGTTCTTACTCATCGTGAAGTCAACACGCTGGGTTGGTGGGCCATTGATAACGCCACGACCTCCGTTGCCGATGACGTTGGTCACGCCGGTCGTAAGTACCGTGGGGTTGAGCTGGAAACAAGCGGTGTTGAAGTACTGCTGGAGCGTATGCGGTGCATTAGCGTTTGGATCGCACAGGACGTTCGGCCTCGCGCCGGCGACCAGGGCCGGGACGAATCCCAGGCCGGCCGCGTCGAAGGAGGAAGTTGCCGGCGTGAACGGTATGCCGCTGCGGTAGGCGAGGATGCCTGATGCTTGCCACCCGCCCAAAAGCTTGCCGGCAAACCCTTCCTGATTGCGGTAGAACGGCAGCTCATAGACGTAATTTATAGTCAGAACATGTCGCCGATCGAGTGTCGCCCTGCCATAGTCAGCCTTGTTGTTGTAAGAGTTCTGCGAAGCGGTCGAGCGATCCGTTTGATTGTCCGTCATGTTTCGCGACCACGTGTACGCGAGGCTGACCTGCGAAGAGCCGGTGAACCTCCGCTGCGCGCTCACCTGTAGGCTGTGATAATTCGAGTTGAACTGCGGCGTAATGATCGCAATCGATCGATAACCCCGGTACGGCCGGATTTGATCGAGGATCGCGGTGTTGGCGGTCGAAGTAAACGCAGCCCCGGGGTTCTGGCAGGGAATCGTTGGCGTAGTTGAAGCGCCCGCGGCGCAAAGCGTCGCCAGTGCCTTTCCCGCGGGAACTTCATTCAATTCGTAAGTGCCAATCAGATGTGTGCCCTTCGAACCGAAGTAGCCAGCGGTCACTACGGTCTTACCGTCTTTCCCGAACTGATGCTGCAGGTCCAGATTCCAATGCTGCATGTAGGGATCCTTCCACTCGGGTTGCACGGCCCGCACGCTCAGCGCGGTTAGCGCGGCTGCCGGACTGACAACAATTCCGGTGGGAACGGGCAGATCAAGACGGGGTGTGGTTGCGGCCGTTCCCGATGGCAGAGCGCTCGCCGTAAATGTTTCCTGATAGGGCACGTTCTGACCAATATTCTGTTCGTACGTACCATTCAGAACTTGATCATAGTAAATGCCATAACCCATGCGAACCGACGAAGTGCCTTTGCCAAACGGATCCCAGGCAATGCCAAAACGCGGACCCAGATCGTTCTTGGGGGCCTTTACGACCTTATTCCCATAGGGCGAAATTGTTGGCGTACAGTTGTTCGGGCCAGTTTGATAGTTCTGCGCATTTACTGTAATGCCGTCGCAGAAATTGCCCGTACCAACCACGCGATTGCCGGCGCCCGTGACCAGCGGGGCCGTGGCGGGATTGAACAAGGCGGGATCAAAATTTGACAGGCGGCCGTTTCTGTCCTCCGGCGAGCCGAAATATGAATAGCGCAGCCCATAGTAGACTGTGATATTGGGCCGTATCTTCCATTCATCCTGGCCATAAAACTCGATGGTCTTCTGCCGCAAATCAGCCGTGTAATCAAAGTGCGCCTGAGTAAAAGTCACATTGCTTCCCATCAGGAAGTTTGCGAAATTCTGGAAGTTCGTACGGCGCGCAGAATTCGGCTCACCCACCGCAGCGTTTGGAGCCAGCACGCTGGTTTGCTGGGCGCTGTTGGCAGTCGTGTTGAGGAAACCGCTGAACGTGCCTTCGTTGCTTCCCGCCAGCGCGTTTTCGTTCTTGCGGTAGAGGGAATACTGCCCGCCGAATTTAAAAGCGTGCCGGCCTCTGGTCCAGGCAACGTCACTCGCGAAATTCGCTTTGTAGGAGAAGTTGTTGTAAGGGCCAAAGCTTTGCAACGCACTGAAGCCGTTTCCTGAGATAGTCGGAACGCGATCGCGCGTGTTGGCATAAGCTAGGGGCGGCGTGATCGGTGAATTGGCTAACGCCAGGGTGCCAATGTTGCTGCTCAGAATCGCGCCGTAGCCATAAGTAAAGCGACCGACGATGACCAGATTTGAACTCGCGACATACGTTGACTGGAACGTGTGGGCTTTCCCTGGCGAATCAGTCGCCGTCGTGGAAACACCTGGCAATCCCGAGCCTGATGAAAATAATGAATTAACGTCCGTTGTCGGGATCTTGTCATGTTCATAGCGATAATACATCGACAACTTGTTGCTGAAGCTGTAGTCAAGCTTGAGAATCTCTTGGCGGAAATCCGCTTTACCCAGCGCGGGAAATAAAAGAGCGCGAGTGACCGGATCAGTGGGCAAAGGGAGCTGGTTGTAGATTGAATTTAGGTACTGTTGAGCGATCGGGTTGATCGCCACCTTAGACGATAACGGCTGGCCAGCCAGAAGGACGTTCGTGCACGGGACAGCTCCCGTCGTTAACGCGGTAAAGGCACTCACACAGACGTCCATTGGGAAAATTCCCTGGCGCATGTTCAGGTCAGGGACGGTTGAAGAGAGCGTGGGATAGCGAAGGTCGTGGCGCTGTTCTTCTGAAAAGAAGAAGAACGCTCGCTTGATTGTCTTGGTCGAAGCTCCACCCTCTGCAAGCCGCGGAAGGATGATAGGTCCGCCGACGGTTCCACCAAAATTGTTGTACTTGAAGGGGGACCGGTTAGCTTTGCCGTTTGTGTCTCTGCCGAAAGCCGGGCTCGAGATAGTGTTTGATAAGAAATCGTTGGCGTTCAGTTTCTCACTCCGGTGGAATTCAAATATCGAGCCGTGAAAATGATCCCCTCCGGACTTTGTAACCACGTTGACTTGACCGCCGCCACTGCGTCCTGACTCCGCGAGGAACATTGACCGCAGGACAACAAACTCAGCAATCGAGTCCACGCTCGGATATGCCTGAATCGTGATGTTCGAGCCACGGTCGGTGATATCCGCACCATCGACGGTGTAAGTGTTTTGAGCGCTGCGCGCGCCGTTAACCGAGATATTAATCGTGTTGGCCTGACCGGTCGGATTGGTCGTTCCCACATACACCTGATCGGACAGGTTGTCGGAGACGCCCGGGGCGAGCGTAACGAGCTGCACCCAGTTGCGATTGTTCAGCGAAAGCTCACGCGCCTGGTCGCCGCTGATAACGGTCGCGGCCGTCGGGGTTCTCAATTCAACCGCCAGGGGGTTTGCTTCAACTGTTACTACTTCGCTGATGTTACCCGGTTCGAGAGACAGCTCCAGGCCACGTTTTTGACCGACGTCCAGTTTAACCTTGGTTTCGATGTGCTTCTTGAAGTTCGGCGCTTCAACGGCTATGTCGTAAGAGCCGGACGGCAGGTCCGGGGCAGAGAAAGCGCCGCTGTCGTCGGTTGTCACCGTTCGAGCCACGACTTTCTTTTCAGCGTCAGTGATGGTCACGGTCGCACCGGCAACCGCGGCGCCGTTGGGATCTTTCACCCTCCCGTTGATCGAGCCGTTTATTTCCTGGGCCGAGGCGACGAAAACAAAACTAAAGAGAGCAAGTGCTGCAAACACAACGCGCAGAAACTGATGGTGGTGTCTCATGATTTTTCCTCTTTACTGGAAGACGATTTAGACCAACTGACCAACTGTTGGACCGTTGCCCAACGGCCTCGCCGAACATTTGCGGGAAGGCCGGTAATTCTATTAGGCCGAGACTTACAATCAAAACTAAAAGAATTTATTAGACCGATAAACTGCCTTGATAGGCGGGGGGCATCATACTCTTTCAGAATCAAGCCTGCCAGATTTTTCAGAATAATGGATGCTTCCTTCAGATTTTCGGACGAGCAGTCCCCGGAAAAACCGATTGGCGACTCGAATCGATGCCCTTGATCCTTACTCTGCAAAGGAAATACTTGCATGATGCAGTGATCTTCTCTTACCGCCAGCTCGAAAAGCTATCGCGCGCGCGCTGGATACATTATCGTAGGCAAATGCTGTGCTCACTAAACACAGTCGTGTGAGGGAGGCGAAAACAAACGACATCGTCTTCCTGATCGCGGTCATGCAACAACCAGTAAGCTCGGCTCGGCTCGAAGCTACTTGTTCAGAGAGACGGAAGACTAAACTTAAACGGACGGTTTCGAATCGGACGCGAACTGTGACTGGAGCCGGCGGGCGCAAGCTTTAGCCGCAAACATACGCCTCATGAACGCCGCTCAAGAAATCCCAAAGAGATTTCGCTCCTTGTTGAGCAGCTGCGACTGTCTCGTCGCGAGCCTGATCGGTGTCGCATGCGTCAGTCATGATTTTCATCTCGATCTGACGGTGGACTTGATCCGCTGACTCGTGGACGGTAAAGAATGACACGGTCCTGGCATCGTCTATTCCGTAATACTGTTTCAAACCAACTCGTTTCGTCTTAGCCACCTCTGGAATTTGAGACTCGTAGGCATAGAGGACTGCCACCCCAAGCCGATAATCAGTGTTCGCGGTCAGTGACTTGAGACTGTTCACAGATTCCCTGGTCGAGGGTAGTAGCTCTGCGGTTCTGACCTGGGCCCGACTCACTCCGAGGCCTTCGGCAAAACGCAGCCACAACTCCGGGTGATTGTCTTCTCCGCGTTCTTCTTCGATCAGGTTCTCGAGGAGTAGCTGTCTAACCGGCAGATTATCACAACGGGAGTGTACGGCACTTACATAAGTCGGAAAGGCGCAAACGTGCGCATAGTATTGCTTGGCGTACTCAGCCAGCGTGGTGTCGCTGAGCTTTCCTTCGTTCCAGAGCTGATAAAAAGGATGCCTCAACATTGCATACTGGCCAATCGCCTCGTCGATTCTTTGCGGCAACAACTGCTGTCGTGTCATGTTCACCCTCCTGATGAGATAAGTCCGATGTTCGAGTGGCGAGATTATAGAACACTCTCGCCGCTTCGTTACTGAATTTCTTTTGAGGTCTGCGCCCTATTCGTAAAGCAAATATTTCCTGCGGGTCCGGTTAAAGCTTTCCAGCGCTGTAGCCCACGAACGAACAACGTCAGCGGCGGGCTCTCCGCGCCGCAAACGCTCGAGCGTGTCCGCGTTAACCAGCAGGCGCGAATAATTGTCGATCTTCCAGTCGGCGGGAAATAAACTGTGCAACGCCACCGCGATCTCGACGCCGGTGAGCACAGATTGGAACTGCGAGCGATTGGTTATCAACAGGTTTATGCCACCGCACTCTTCGTTCTTGAAGACCGACGACCTGGGTGTGAAGCGAACGGCAATGAAGCGCACGCCGGCAATTCTGCGGGCATTCAAATAGCTCGCCAGCTTCTGCCCATCCAACCAGGGCGCGCCCATCACTTCGAAGGGCGTGTCCGTTCCGCGGCCCACGGAAAGGTTGGTCGTTTCCAGTAAGCCAACGCCCGGATACAGCGCGGCTTCCGTCAGGCTGCGCATGTTGGGTGAAGGATTGATCCAGACGAGACCCGTCGCGTCGAACCACATCGATCGCTGCCAACCTTCCATCTTGATAACGCGTAAATCCGCGCCGATGTGGCGCTCGTCATTATAGAGTCGTGCCAATTCGCCAATCGTCAATCCATGCCGAACCGGCAACGTGTGGTAAGCAGTGAAAGAAAGTTTATCTGCGTCGGCAATTGGCCCTTCGACATCGTTGCCGTTAATCGGATTGGGACGGTCGAGCACAAATACCGGTAGCCTGGCTTTGCCAGCTTCTTCCATCACGTAGCCCAGGGTCGCGATGTAGGTGTAGAAACGCACGCCGACGTCCTGAATGTCGTAAACCAGCGCGTCGAGGTCTTTCAACTGGTCGGCTTTTGGGCGGCGCGATTCGCCATAAAGTGAATAGATCGGCAACCCGGTCTGTTCGTCTTTCGTGTCTGAAACTTTCTCGTCCGCGAGTCCACGAATGCCGTGCTCAGGTGAAAAGAGCGCCGACAATTTGACGCCCGGCGCTTTGAAAAGAATGTCGATAGTCGATCGGCCGGCACGATCCCGTCCCGTCTGATTGGTGACCAAACCAATTCGCAAACCCGCAAGCTGTTTGAAGCCATCGCGCTCGAGCACATCGATCCCGGTCAACACTTGTGCGTCGGCAACGGGACCAGGGTTAACGATTGTTCGCGCGCTGTTTGAATTCAGGCGAGCAAGACTCGCGAGCACTTCCGCCGCTGCGCCTGCCGATTCTTCGCGGGCTTTCGTTACCGTAGTGTCGGTGATTGAACTCGCAACGATCGACGCCACTCGTCCGCGCAACGGCCCTACATCTCCCTTGCCATCCGGATGCACGCGATTACTCAGAACGATCACGAACGAATCGCTCGCCGGATCGATCCACATCGATGTCCCGGTGAAGCCGGTGTGGCCAAACGAACCGAGCGGGAACAGATCCCCTTTGTTGGTCGAGAAGCTGGTCGCTATGTCCCAGCCCAATCCACGCGCCGATCCGTTTTCGGCAATTGCCCGGGGTCGCGTCATCGTCGCTACTCCCATCGGACTGAGAATTCGCACGCCGTTGTAAATGCCTCCGTTCAAAATCATCTGGCAAAAGATCGCCAGATCATTGGCCGTAGAGAACAAACCAGCGTGCCCCGCGACTCCGTTCATGCGAAACGAAGTGGGGTCGTGCACCTGTCCGCGCAACCACTGCTCGCCTTGCGGTCCGGCGTTCTCACCACTGTCACCGAGATAGTTCATCTGGCCGCGCCGTTTCTCGGTCGGTGCGATTCGGGATCTCAGTCCAGCGTCTGGGTTAAAGCCGGTATCGCGCATTCCCAGCGGCCCAAAAATATTTTCCCGCGCGAACTGATCAAGCGTCTGTCCGCTTACTCGATGCACTACTTCGCCCAAAGCGATGTAGTTGATGTCACTGTAGACAAAGCGCGCACCCGGTTGATTGCGCAGGGGTTCGCGATACAGCCTCTTGATCGCTTCGTCGTACCCCGTCCAGCGCTCTCGCAAATCGAAATCAGGAGCAAACCCGGCCGTATGGGTCAGCAGTTGCTCGATCGTGATCGCATCTCGGCCTCCGCCCTTCATTTCGGGTATGAACGTGACCACCGGATCGCTCAGACGCACTTTGCCCTGCTCGATTAGAATCATGATGCTGGTTGTCGTGGCAACTATCTTGGTCAGACTGGCGAGGTCGAAAATCGTGTCCGCCGTCATCGCTTCGCGCTGCGGTTCGACCGCGCGTGAACCGTAAGCTTTGCGCCAGGCGATGCGGCCGTGGCGGGCGACCAGCACCACCGCGCCGGGCAATTCTTTCTTTTCGATTGCAGCCTGGACGACCTGATCCATACGGGCCAGGCGTTCGGCGGACATGCCGACAGCGGCGGGCGCGGTTTGCGGCAGTTGCGCTGCGATGGTTTGCGCCAGCAGAACTACCAGCGCGATGGAAAGCCTGATATGCTGGGCCATCATTTTTTGGGGCGCGCTTTCAGTTGGATTCCGGTGCCGCGAGGATACAGACCCGGCAGCGAAATCGGCAAGTGGCCAGTGACATCGATTTGTCCCAGCAGCGCTTCGGCACTCGCTTCCTGCAGGCTCTGCATGTCGCCATACGCGACGAGATATGTTTGTAGTTTGGGAAAACTGCCCAGCAGATAGGGATTGCCAAAGCTGATTCCGACTATCGGCGTCTGGCGATCAATTAAGGTCGCCAACACCTTTGCGCCGGGTTCGGGCAGAGCGACACTGCGGGCCTGACCGGTACGCACACGGCCATACAGGGAAGCAATCACCAGATCCGCGCGGCCGGCCAGGTCGAGGGCTTTTTTCACCTCCGCCTCGGACGAGCGATCGTCGAGGACGATCGTTACTACTTTTCGCCCTGAGCGGGCCAGGGTAGACACGAAAGGCTGAGTAATAAATGAGCGGTCGTCACCGTTGGTGATGGCGAGGTTGAAAACGGTTGCCGTCGGCGGAAGGTTCAGTGGCAGCAGTGCGGCGTCGTTGCGAACCAGAGTGATGGCATGCGCGGCGATCTCATCAGCCAGTTCCAAAGTCTCCTTGCCTCCCACAATTCGATCTATCTCATCCAATGGCGTGATGCGTTGCTCGATCAATCCCAGATCGTATTTCGCAGCCAGGACTTTTCGCGCGGACTCTTCGATGCGCTTCTCAGTTAGCCTGCCTTTCTTGACCGCATCGCGCACGCCGCGAAAGGCTGCATCCGTATCGGCAGGCTTCAAAAGTAAATCCGCGCCCGCCTCCAGCGCGCGGATCGATGCCTCTTCCTGAGTAAAGTAGAGCGTAAGGCCGCTCATGCTCATCGCGTCGGTCACGATCAGTCCGTCGAAGCCTAGTTCGTTACGCAGAATCTTGTTCATGACCGGTGAGAGTGTGGTTGGCATCGTTCCTTTCTCAGACACAATTTCCCCGGCCTCGTCAGTCTCAATCGGTCCCAGCTTCACATCCCGAGGCAGTGGTGTGATGGCCGTCGGATCGATCAACGGCAAGCCGATATGACCATCCATGACCGCGCCAACGCCGGCGTTGACCGCGGCGCGGAAGGGGACCAGTTCGACTGAGTTCAAGCGCTCGCGGGTGACATCAATCTCCGGCAGGCCGCGATGCGAATCGGTCGCCGTGTCACCGTGTCCGGGAAAATGTTTGGCCGTGGCAATCACTCCGCCGCGTTGCGCGCCCAAGACGAAGGCTGCGACCAGTTTGGCTACTTCCGCGGGATCCTCGCCATACGAACGCACGTTGATGACCGGATTGGCGGCGTTGTTGTTTACGTCGGCGACCGGGGCGTAAATCTGCTGCACGCCCAGCGCTCGTGCTTCGCGCGCGGTCAATTCGCCCTGCCGTCGCGCGTAATCCGGATTAGCCGTGGCGCCGACGGCCATGTTCCAGGGGAAGTTCACCGTATCGTCAAAGCGCATGCCCGCGCCCGCTTCCAGGTCTGAAGAAATCAGCAAAGGGATCTTTGCGAGTTGCTGCATCCGATTGACCAGCATTACGGACTCGTAAACCGGTCCTCGAAACAGGACGATCCCCCCGACATGGTTGTCCATCACTTGATGGCGGAGATCCTTGAATGCTTCACTGTTCTGATTCAAGAACGTTGCGTTGAGACCGACCGCAATCAGTTGGCCAATCTTCTCTTCGATCGACATGCGCTTGAGTTCTTTGTCGGCCCACTTAAGTGCAGCTGAAGACGGTTTTCGAGAGTACGGCTTGAATGAGTTTTCGCGCAGCGGGGCGTTTAAAAACGCCAGCCGTGGCTCGATGCGAGGTGTCATGCTCCGCGCCATCAGCGGCGACGTTTGAATAATCAGCACCGCCAGCATCAAGGGCGTGGTGAGTCGACGAATCGTTCCAGTGGTTATCATGTGTCTCCGAATGAATTTCCCAGATCAACTGTCAGGAAGCAGCGGAGGATTCTTTGCCGGCCCTGTTATTAAGCTGACCGCATAGCCAACTGACGAACATATGATCGTCCCCGTCAACACGTACCAGGTCCATGCTAGTGGCGTCCTGAGCCATACATACAACATAACGCCGAGGGCCACGGCCATTCCGGCCATCACGCCTCTTTGGTTGGCGCGCTTCGTTAGGACGCCCAGCAAAAAAGCTCCCAACATGGCTCCGTACGGCAACGACGCTATCGTAAGCGCAGTATTGAGGACCGACTTTGTGAAACTCTTTGATGCTATTGCGATGACGATCAGCACCAGGCCCCACCCTACCGTGAACCAACGTGACAATCGCAAGAGAGATTCGTCCGATACCTGAGGATTGACCAGCGGTCTATATAGATCGAGGGCCGTGCTCGATGAAAGCGAATTCAAGGAACCGCTGAGATTAGACATCGCAGCGGCAAAAATGGCAGCGATAACCAGTCCGGATATCCCGTGTGGCAATTGGCGAACGATAAAGAACGGAAAAATCTGATCGTTGCTCTCCAGCGTGGGTCTTGGTGCACCAGTTTGGTAGTAGGCATAGAGCATGACACCGATCAGGAGGAATAGAACGAACTGAAACAGCACGACGAATCCACTCAGAATAATTGCCTTCTGGCTGTCTCGTTTATTTCGGCAGGTAAGTAGTCTCTGGACCAGTAGTTGATCAGTTCCATGCGAGGCCATGGTTAGGAATGTGCCCCCCAGGAGGCCGGCCCAGAAAGTAAACGGCACCGTCAGGTCGAATTTGAACGAGACCATCTGAAACTTGTTTGCCGCCGCGGCCTGCGCCGCAATTGCATTCCACCCGCCCGGCACCAGATGCAGCAGTTCGTAGGCTGCCAGCAGAGAGCCCCCAACGTAAATTATTAGCTGAATCAAATCGGTCCAAATTACCGCGGCGATGCCACCTTCAAAGGTGTAAACCATGGTCAGCAGTCCGACGATGATAATCGACCAAAGCCACAGGTAAGGCAGCTGCGGCATGCTGGCACCAAGGACTGCACTGAGCACGAGCGAAGCCGAGAAGATTCGTATCCCTTCGCCCATCGCACGCATCCCCAGAAACAACGAAGCCGCAAAGTTCTTTGTTTGCGGCCCAAATCTTCTCCGCAGGAGTTCATATGCCGTTAGCAACTCGCCGCGAAAGTACGCTGGAATAAAGAGGAAGCTAATGATAAAGCGCGCCACGATATAGCCGAGGACCACCTGCAGGTAGGTGAAGTTACCGCCCTGTTCCGGTCGGGCATAGTTTGCGTAGGCGATAGCTGGAACACCGATCAGAGTGATCGTGCTGGTCTCGGTGGCCACGATCGAGAGGCTGATGATTATCCAGTGAGTGTTCTTGGCGCCTATAAAATAGTCTTTGACGGTCCGTTGCGATCGCCTAAACATCATGCCGAAGATCGTGATCCCGGCGAGATAGATCAGCAGCACCGCGTAGTCTATGGTGGAGAAGCCCATTTGGATCTTTTCGGTTGCTAGCCCGACGCGAGCAGCGTGATTGCCTGCGCGACTACGCCTTTCGTTTCCTGCAATGCTCTCTTTGCTTCCGCGGCCGTGCGGCCGGTCTTGCTCATTACCAGCGCCACCGGCAAATCATCGCCGGCTTCCGCGAGGACTTTTTTGGCTTGCTCTTCGTCCAGTCCCGATTCAAGTTGCAGAATGCGCAAGGCGCGCGCGCGCAACTTAACGTTGCGCGTTTGCACATTCGTCATGCGATTGCCGGTGACGTAGCCGAGCCGAATCATCGTCGCAGTCGAGATCATATTGAGCACCAGCTTCTGTGCGGTCCCGGCTTTCAAACGCGTCGAACCGGCGATAACTTCCGGACCAACAACTGGAACTATGCTGATCTCCGCGGCCTTTGTGATCGAAGATCCGGGCACGCAGGTGATCGCCACCGTGAAGGCGCCGAGTTTTCGTGCCTGCTCAACCGCGCCCACCGTGTAGGGTGTTCGCCCCGATGCTGCAATGCCGACCAACGCGTCTTGCTTTGTGAAACCGCGCGCCTGGAGATCGCGGGCACCGGCGGCTGCATCGTCTTCGGATGCTTCGACGGCGCGATAACACGCTTCGTATCCGCCCGCCATGATCCCCTGTACCAGTTCCGGGGAGACGCCGAAGGTCGGCGCACATTCCGCGGCGTCGAGCACGCCGAGCCTTCCTGATGTTCCCGTGCCGAGGTAAAAAAGCCGGCCGCCTTTATTAAGTCGGGTGACGATTCCGTCCACCGCTCGCGCAACCTCAGGCAAGACCTGCGCGACTGCGGCCGCTACGCGCGCATCTTCTTCGCTCATCAGACGCAGAATCTCCGTAGTCGGCAAAGAACTGATTTGCGCCGTGCGCGGATTTTCTTGCTCAGTTAATGGAGTGGACTCAGGAGCTTCTGGCATTTCGAGAAAGGTAATTCGCGGACATTATCGGATGTTCACTAATGAAAGTACCGAAACGTGCGCTCAGACCGCAACCGGCAATCCATGCAGATGCTCTTGCGCCAGGCGGCCGGCAGCGACCGTGGGCGAAAAGCTTGGGGCGGCAATAAAAGCCTTCTGGGCGACGCGCGCTATTTCCTCGCGCAATGGTGCGATCACAAATTCACCGGCGGCGAAAACACCCCCGACGAAAGCTACCTGAAAGCGCTCCGGCTCCATTTTCAACTTGCGAACTACGGTTGCCGCTGCTTTGCCCAGCTCTTTTCCTGCTTCGGTCAAAATATTACGAGCCACGGTGTCCCCCCCCCGCGCCGTTTCAATAACGCGTTTGCTAAAGCCGGCTATCCGATCGTTGGTGATCGTCGGGGCGTAGATCGCAGTTGATAGATCATCGGCTGTGGCCACCTGAAAATATTCACATGCGGCTGCGGTCAATGCCGTCCTGGGCCCACGCTCATCACTTGCATGCGCCACCGCCTGCAGCGCACGTCTGGCGATCCATGATCCGCTGCCTTCGTCGCCGGCGACCGGGCCCCAGCCTCCGGCATACACGTGCTTGCCCTGCCGGTTGACGCCGCAGCAAATTGATCCGGTGCCGGAAATTACGACAATTCCCGGCGCACCGTCAGTGGCGCCATACAAAGCGATGTCGCCGTCAGTCATCAGCTCGATGTTTTTGATCTCCAGCGTTTCGATTAAGACTTCGCGCATGCGCGTGCGGATGTCTTTGCGTCTGACACCGGCGAGGCCAATTCCGGCGGCAATCAGATCATCACGATCGATCCGAGCCGCAGAGCACGCCTTGTCGATAGCTTCGCGAATGGCCGCGGCGCCGTTGGCAATCCCCACGCGTAACGGATTTGAGGGGCCAGATGTGCCTTCACCCAACACCCGATCGCCGTCAAGAATCGCCGCTCGAGTTCGGGTCCCGCCGCCGTCAACGCCTACAACCAGTTTCCGCAACGGAGCCAGCCGCCGCGGTACCAGGTCCACAGTTGTTTGCGTTGTCGTCATTACGGTCTTTCGATGTCTGCTGAAGCTGTAGGGATTTCTATTCTAGGAACGCCCTAGCTATAATGGAAACTAAAAGATCTTATCCACGTAATAAACCTCGTTGATGCAGAGGAAATCATGGACATCAGACAACTAAAGGCATTTGTAGCGATAGCGGAGAGCGGCACTTTCACTGCGGGAGCCGTGCGGGTCCATGTAACGCAGGCGGCCATCAGCATGCAGATCCGGCAATTGGAAACCGAGACCCACGCGCAGCTTTTCATCCGTGCTCCACGGCGCGTGATTCTTACAGAGGCGGGCGAGAAACTGCTCGAGCGCGCGTACACAATCCTGCGCGAGCACGATGCGGCCTTGGAAGAACTCGCCGCGCTCACCGGCGCTCATCGCGGGCGACTCCGCATTGGCAGCGCATCAGCGATGGTCAGCGCCGATCCTTTGCCGCAGATTCTCAAAGAGCTGCGCGGGACGCATGCCGGCGTCGAGACCTCTGTCGGTTCGGGAACCAGCGAGTCGTTGGTGAAACAGGTACTGGCGGGCGAGCTCGACGCGGCTTTTGTGTCCTTGCCTGTCGAGGCGCGCGGAGTGCAAACAGAACTTTTGAGCGAGGATTATTTGGTAGCGATTGCCTCGCCTCGCCACCCGATGGCAAAACAAAAGATCGTCAGCGCCTACGCGCTGGCGGGTGAGAAGCTGATTCTCGGAGAGCGCGGCGGCAATACCCGACGACTCATCGATCAGTTTTTTGCCCAGGCCGGCGTGACGCTAAAGGTCACAATGGAGTTGAGCCGGCTGGCGGCCATCAAGCGCATGGTGGAAGAAGACATGGGCGTCGGCATCGTGCCCTTGCGGTCAGTTCAGGAAGAAGTGCGGAGCGGAAGCCTGGTGCGTTGGTGGATCGAAGGCGCGCAAATCAACTGGCAACTCGGCGTGGCGCGGCTCGTCGGTGGTTACGAATCGCCGATCCATCTAAAGTTCCTGCAACTTTGCCGCGAACATTTCGCCCAACCCGCGGCGGTGACTCCGCCCTCACGGCAGAAACAAAAACAAAAGAAAAAAGCGGCCGTTTAGAGGCGGGCAGGCAAGGCCCGCCTGGTAACGCTATTGGATCGTGGCGGGCAGTAGCCCGCCTCTAAACAGCATACTGGCTCAGCCCCGCGATCAATCTCTCAATATCCTCTTCGTCATTAAAAAAATGCGTCGCGACCCGAATGCCCTGCGGCTTTTCGGTAACCACAACTCCGCGGCGAAAAAGATGGCGGACTACTTCACCGGGCTTCTCGACTTCGATCAGTGTTTCCGCTGAACGCGCGGTTTCATTCTGCAGGGGCGAGAGAACCTTCCAGCCATTTTCGGCCAGCCGTGACGTAAGCCTCCGATTCAACTCCAGCACGCGCGCCTGGATGTTCGCGGCTCCGCACGCGGTCATTAAATCGACTGAAGCGCCGAGCGAAAAGATTCCCGCGAAATGCGGACAGCCAAGCTCGACCCGCGCCGCAGCATCGTGACGCGGACGAAACTCGTCGTTGCGCATGTCGAAAGGCTGCTCGACACTCAGCCAGCCGATGGAACGCGGCAGCGATTGGTTGAGCAGTTCACGGCTGAGATAAACAAAACCCGAACCGTATCCGGCGAGCAGCCATTTGTGGCCGGTCGCGCACAGCGCGTCGATCTTCATGCGCTTCACATCGATCTCAAACGCGCCGGCGGATTGACTCGCGTTAATGACCAGGGCGTGTTTGCCTTTTACTTCTCCGACTTTTTCCGGATCGATGCGAAAGCCGTTCGAGAATTGCACGTGACTGAGCGCGATGACGCCAGTGTCGTGCGTCATCGCGCCGGCGATGTCCTCGATTCGCACTTCGCCTTCGACCGCCGGGAGCAGGTGAACGGGAATCCGGCGATGCATCCAGGGCAGTGTGGTGACGGGAAACTCAAGCTCGCTGGAGATAACTTCACCGCGATCTTCCAGCGCATCCACGATCACGTTCATGCCCGACGAGGTATTCGTCGTAAACGCGATCTCTTCCGGTTCGGCATTGATGAAGGCGGCAATGTTTTTTCGGATCGTTTCTCGATCAGCGAGCCAGCGATTCCAATGGACGTCGCCGTCGCTCATCATCTTTCCGTAGTAACCGGAAGCGGCTTCGAAAGATGCGCGCGACACCGGCCCCGCCGCCGCGCTGTTGAGATAGGCGAGCTTTTCCGTTACCGGAAATTGTTTACGGATGTCGACCCAGTTGATCATGTCGATGACGAAGATTACACGATGAGGTGAGCGGGGCGGTAGCCCGAGGGAGTTCTCAGAAGCGCCAACGGCGCGCAATGCAATAGCCTGGGGCAACGCCCCAGGATTGGGAATCCCCACGTGAAACAAAGCGCTGAAAGCGCGAAATAGACGTTGAAGGTTGTTCTTTCGATCTATTAGGTCGACGGTTTATGTTCGCCGTTTGATGCGCACGTTTCATGTCGCGCTTTCAGCGCTTGCGTGTTCTCTGATTGTCTACCTGGGGCGTTGCCCCAGGCTATTACATTTCGCGCCTTCGGCGCTTAATTGTGTTAGGCCCCTTCAAACCACATCGTCGCCAGCGGCGGCAGAGTGATCACAGCCGAATAATCGAGCCCATGCGCCGGAACCTTCTCAGCCTTGATGCGCTTCACCACTCCGAACCCCCCACCACAGTATTCTTCGTGATCGGTGTTCAGCAGTTGCTTGTACGTACCCGCGCGCGGCAATCCGAGGCGATGGCCTTCGCGTACCACGGGTGAAAAGTTGCCAACACAGATAATTTCTTTGCCGGTCGCAGGCGAGATGCGACGAAACGCGATAACATTTTCAGGAGCGTTATCAACTTCGATCCATTGAAAGCCTGAAGCCTCGGCGTCGGCTTCCCACAACGCGCCGTGTTTCTTGT
This sequence comes from Blastocatellia bacterium, assembly GCA_003168335.1. GTDB lineage: Bacteria > Acidobacteriota > Blastocatellia > Pyrinomonadales > Pyrinomonadaceae > UBA11740. The sequence continues at coordinate 516,200 of PMSM01000002.1, forward strand.
AAAGCTTGTTCAGATCGCGAATCAATAATTGGACGCCCCTATGAATCGGCGTCTCAAGCAGATGCCAGTCGAGACTCTCAGTCTCGTTCCATTCGCGCCACTGGCCAAACTCGCTGCCCATGAACAGAAGCTTCTTGCCCGGATGCGCCCACATGTAAGCGTAAAGCGCGCGCAGGTTCGCAAACTTCTGCCATTCATCGCCAGGCATCTTGTTCAGCAGAGAGCCTTTCATGTGCACGACTTCATCGTGAGAGAAAGGCAGAATGAAGTTCTCGCTCCACGCGTACAGCAAACCAAAGGTCAGCGCAGTGTGATTACCGCCGCGAAACAGCGGATCCGTTTGAAAGTACTTGAGTGTGTCGTGCATCCAGCCCATGTTCCACTTGAAATCAAAGCCGAGCCCGCCGGCATAAACCGGATGACTGACCGCGGGCCACGCGGTTGATTCTTCGGCAATCATCAAAGTGCCGGGACACTCACGGTGGGTCACTTCGTTCAGCTCTTTGATCAGAGAGATCGCTTCCAGGTTTTCACGCCCGCCAAACTCATTTGGCACCCACTCGCCTTCCTTGCGGCTGTAATCCAGATAGAGCATTGACGCGACCGCATCGACGCGCAATCCATCCAGATGAAACTCGCGCAACCAGAACAGCGCGTTGGCGATGAGAAAGTTGCGAACTTCATTACGGCCATAGTTAAAAATGTACGTGCCCCAATCGGGATGCTCACCCTTGCGCGGATCCTGATGTTCGTAGAGCGCCGTGCCGTCGAATCGCGCCAGCGCAAATGCGTCTTTCGGAAAGTGCGCGGGCACCCAATCCATGATCACGCCAAGGCCGCGTTGATGCAGATGATCAATTAAGAAACGAAGATCATCAGGGGTGCCATAACGGGATGACGCAGCAAAGTACGCGCTCACCTGATATCCCCATGAAGGACCATACGGATGTTCCTTTAACGGCAAGAATTCGACATGGGTGAAGCCATCCTCGACCAAATAGTCAGCGAGCAGCGGCGCGATCTCGCGATAGGTCAGCGGCCGGTTGTTCTCTTCCGCAATTCGCCGCCACGATCCCAAATGGACTTCGTAGATCGAAAGCGGTTCGCGCCAGGCCCGTCGGTTTTTCCGCTTATTCATCCAGGCGCGATCGCGGAATTTATATTTCGAATTGAAGACAATTGACGAAGTGCTGGGCGGGACTTCCATCGTGAAGGCGTAAGGATCGGCCTTGAGAAATGTGCGCCGGCCAGACTTGATCTCATATTTGTAGAGTTCGCCCGCGCGCAAGCCGGGAACGAAAAGTTCCCACACGCCTGAGCTGCCCAGCCGGCGCAACGGATTCGTCGCGCCGTTCCAATCGTTGAAGTTACCAACGACGCTAACGCTTTTGGCATTCGGCGCCCACACGGCAAACGCGACCCCGGGCAGGCCTTCGTGCGTCATGACATGCGCGCCAAGTTTTTCATAGATGCGTTCGTGTTTGCCTTCGCCGAAGAGATGCAGGTCGAGTTCGCCGAGCGTGGGTGAGAAGTCGGTTAATGATTTGTCTGGTCGCGGTCTTAACGCGCGCGTCGTGCTTTGCGTCTTTGCGCCTTTGCGTGAGGGCTTCGTCTTCGCCTCGATTTGATCGGGCACTAACATAATGCCCTCGCTTACGCGCGGGCTACTGACCCGGCGTTGCTTCGCGCTTGTCTTCGCTTTGGGTGTTTTCTTGCCGCTCATTTTGAATGAACAACCGCTACCTGATGCCGGGAGCGCGGACGGCCCGTCCGCACAGCGCGCATAGCGCGCTCAGTCTGTCGCCCGCTAAAGCGGGCTCTTCCAATTACAATGGCGCTGATCCCCGGGTTCCGCTGCGCTCCACCCGAGGCTAAACTCTGCCGTCTGCTTCGCAGACTGGTTGAATCGCTACGTCATTAATGTTTCAAGGCTAGCTTCCGAGTTCTGTTTCGCGCAACCCGTCGTTACCAATATGGCCGCTATTCCGCGATCTCGTTGAATCGTCACGTTACCAATATTTCTTTGGTCTGTTGATCTGTTTTCGCCGGCTCGACGAACCGTCGATAAATATCAGCACCAGAGCCTAACGCGGTTACATTACTCTTCGCTTCATCAAGAACTTCCAGAAAGCGATCGCGCACCGGAGGCAAGCGCAGTTGCAGCATCAAGTCAATCGCGCGACCAGCGTACTTCAGAATCTGAATTGTTTCGATGCCCGAGATGTCGTTAAAGAACCAGCCGCAACTTGTATACATCAAGACCAGCATCCGTTGTAATTCCAGATACGTCAGCCCACGCCATTGTTCTTCCGCCGACAGCCAACGGCCGGCGTGTTCATAAAGAAACTGTTCGCGCGAATGGTTCTGATCGAGAATCAGGTCGATGCTGTTATCGCGCGCCTGCCACGGATCGAGAAAAAGATTTCCGCGCGTCGCTTCAAAGTGCCCGGCATTCTCATCTCGTAAAACATCCAGCGCCTGTCGCAGTGGCGTGCGCCATCGTTGGTTCCATCCCGCTTCACCGCCGGTGTGACAACCGCAGTCGCGGATCCAGCGACCGACGCCGTGGGGGCAACTCCAGGAAGTTCCTTTGCCATCGGGACCGTTATTGATCTCGACGTCGAATATCGGTGGATGCTGATCGAGATATTCTCCATAGTTGGTAATCCGGAAACCGTGCGTCGGCGCTTCGACTTTGAGGGCGTGCGCCAGACAAATATCGCCAAACTTGAAGTGATGACCATAGGTTTCGCCATCGGTCGCGATGTTTATCATCTCTCTGTCGTGAGCAGTCTGCGCAAATCGATCCACCAGTTCGCGGCTCGACCTCAGCAGGTTTTCAAAAGCAATCGCCCGAGAGGTCGGCCCCTCGTAGAAGAAAACTGCCATCGATCGGCCCGAGCCATCACGATGAGAATAATGATAGGCGACACTTGTATCGATACTATTCTCATCGACCGTGCGCCAATCTGCACTATCTACCCGGTCGCTACAGCTCCCGGTTCTGTAACGATCCCGCACCTGCGCGGCTTGATGCGGCGCGAGGATAACGAACCGCACGCCTTCATCGATCAAGGCACCTAACACCCGGTCATTACCCGCCGTTTCAGGAAGCCACAGCGCTTCCGGATCACGGTCGAAGCGATCACGAAAGTCGGCGATGCCCCAGCGAATCTGTGTGTGTCGATCACGTTCGTTGCACAGCGGTAAGATTGCATGGCCATAAGCCTGAGCAATCGCATTGCCATGACCGCCGCGAGCGAGCGCGCTTTCGTGATCGGCGTCGATGATACTTGCGTATGTACCGGGGTGATTGCTCTTGAGCCAGCCCAGCAGGGTCGGCCCAAAGTTGAAGCTGATGTTGGCATAGTTATTAACGATTCGCTCTTGAGCTGTCGTGGCAGCGGTCGCTGGTTCGTTGATGCGTACGCAAGCATTGGGCTGGTAGCACTCGGAATAAATCCGCTCGTTCCAATTGTGAAAAGGCGCGGCACCCGGTTCCGCCTCAACAACTCCCGTCCACGGGTTCTCACGCGGTGGTTGGTAGAAGTGGCCATGGATAATGAGTGCCGGCATAGAATTTGGAGTGCGGCGACTTGTCGCCGCTTTTTTAATATGCAGCGGGTAAAGAGAAAATCAAAGCGGTGACGAGTCACCGCACTCCAAAGCCAGCCATGCGGCGCCCAACAATCCCGCATCGTCCCCACACTTTGCGCGCTCAATCCGGCATCGCTGCGCCGGAACCGGGAACGCCCGTTTCCTGACCTCTGCGCGCGCATGCTGCGCAAACACCTCCCAGGCCGCCGACACGCCGCCACCGATGACGATCATTTCGGGATTGAAGATGTTGACGAAATTCGCCATCGCGATGCCGAGATAAACTCCCGCTCTTTGGAAGACGTCGAGCGCCAGCTCATCACCTGCGATCGCTGCGTTACAAATTCTTTCGGAGGTTAGTTCAGTTGCGTTGATTGAGTGCAGCAGGGAATTCGGGTGTTGGGCCAGCGACTCGCGCGTCAGGCGCACAATCGCGGTCGCGGAAGCGTAAACCTCAAGGCAACCAGTATTGCCGCACTTACACTGAGCGCCACCGAAAGGCTCTACGGTGGTGTGACCGAGTTCACCGGCGGTGCCATCAGGGCCACGCCAAAGTTTGCCATCCAGGATGATTCCGCCACCAACACCGGTCCCGAGCGTGAGGCAAATGATCGTGTGATGGCCGCGAGCCGCGCCCTGCCACCTCTCGCCGAGGGCTGAGGCATTTGCATCGTTCTCAAGGAGCACCGGCCGGTGGAGTGCGCTCTCCAGCGCGGGTCCGAGTTTGTATCCCTGCACAGACCTAAGGTTTGGCGCGTTGACCACCAATCCGGTTTCAATGTGAACGGTGCCGGGGACGACGACCGAAACCGACTGGATGCGCGCACCGCGCTTCAGGGCTTGGGCTTCGCAATCGCGCACGGCAGCGGCGACCCGCGCAACGACGTCCTCGGGCTTGTCAGATTGCGGCGTGGAATTTCTTACACGTTCGTGAAGGCACCCATTGCGATCGATGTTGGCGGCGCGCAGGTTTGTGCCGCCCAGATCGACGGCGCAAACCAGTTCATCTTCCTTCGAACCATCGTTCACGCGCTACGCTTTTCTTCTTCCGAACATATCGAACCCGACCGCAGCCACCAGCACTCCGCCCTTAACCACGTACTGCGCCCAGTTCTCGACATTCAAGAGTGACATGCCGTTATCCAGGCTAGCCAGAATCAACGCACCCAGCACCGCGCCGAAGACTGTACCTCGGCCGCCCATCAAACTCGTGCCGCCAATGACGCATGAAGCGATCGCGTCGAGCTCCATTAAACTCCCTGCATCCGGCGACGCGCTGCCGACGCGCGCCGTGTGCAGAATCGAAGCCAGCCCGGCCAGTGCTCCCATCACACAGAACGCAGCGAGGATGTACCGCCGCAAATTGATTCCGGAAAGACGGGCCGCGTCCGGGTTGCCGCCGATCGCGTAAAGGTAACGACCGAAGGTCGTGTTGGCGGTTAGAAACGAACCGGCGAGCGCAACCGCGAGCAGAAAGATCACCGGAATGGGAACGCCCCCCGCTTTGTTCATCAGAAAAATGAACGCGACGATGACGACCGATGGGAACAGGATACGTGTAGCAATCGCGGCGGCGCTCAGCACTTTCAACCCGTGACGTTGGCGCGCGCGGTTGCGTCGAATGTTCGTCCACGCAATGGCGGCAATGCCCGCGATCGCCAGGCCGAAACCGATGCGCGGATCGATAAAGTCGCGGCCCAGTGAGCGAAAGAAAGGATGCTCGACGGGAATGGTCGCGCCCTTTGTCAGCTTGAGAATAACTCCGCGCCACGCTTCCAGTCCGCCGAGAGTCACGATGAACGCGGGAATGTTGACGTAAGCCACCAGGGTCCCCTGGATCGCTCCGATTAACAATCCGACGACGATTGCGGCCGCGAGCGAGGGAACCACTCCCCAGCCCTGACTCATCGCCGCGATGCCCCCGGAAAGACCAACCACGGCTCCTACCGAAAGATCGATGTTGCCGCAGACGATCACCATCAACATGCCGACGGCCAGCACGCCGGTCACGGCCATCTGCTGCAGTAGTTTCGAGAAGTTGACCGCGCCGAGGAACAGGCCGTAAGGATGATATTGATCGATCGTGGCCCATTGAAAGAAAAGCCAGATCACGATCAGCGCGAGCAGCATCGTGTAAGCTCGCAGCGCTGAGGTGCGAATCTTGAATCTGCCGGTACGTGTGTTGGCTGAGTCAGTCATCTTGAGAACTGATCATGTTCTGTTTAGAGGCGGGGCTACTGCCCGCCATTCTCTCGGCGCACAATCGGCTTGCCAAGGTTCTTTCAATCTCACGCCGCGCGACGCGCATGTCCGGTCGCGCACGACATCACCGCTTCCGGAGTCGCTTCACCGCGCGTGAACTCTCCGGTGATGCGTCCTTCATACAAGACGATCACGCGATCTGAGAGACCGAGCACTTCGGGTAACTCAGATGAAACCAGAACGATGGCCAGGCCTCTTTCCGCCAGCTTATTGATCTGGGCATAGATTTCCTGTTTGGCGCCGACATCGATGCCGCGCGTCGGTTCGTCGAGAAAGAGCACCCGCGGGTTCGTCAACAACCATTTCGCCAGCACGACCTTTTGTTGATTTCCACCGGACAGCGTTCCCGCGATCGTAAAAACTGAATTTGCCTTGATGCGCAGTTCGCGCGCGGAACGTTCACCGGCAGCGGCTTCGGCATCTTCATTGGTCACAAACCGGCCGGAGAGTTTGCGCAGCCCGGCCAGCGTCATGTTCTTCAAAATTGTCTGGTCGAGGATGAGTCCATAACGCTTTCGATCCTCGGTTACAAAGCCGATGCCATGTTTGATCGCGTCAGAAGGTTGATTGATCTGAACCGGCTTTTGATCGACAAGTATCTCAGCAGACTTGCGACCAGGATGGGCGCCAAAAATTGCCATTAGCAACTCGCTTCGTCCTGATCCCATCAGGCCGGCAATCCCCAGCACCTCGGCCTTCCGAGCCGTGAATCCGACGCGATCGACGAGCAGCTTGCCCGGAACTCCCGGGTCCTCGACCGTGACGTTGCGCGCTTCGAAGATAACATCGCCGCGCTCATGTTTGACTTCGGGAAAAATCTGGCCGACTTCGCGTCCGACCATCTTTGCGATCACCCGAGCTTCGTCCAGATCCGATGTCGCTTCAGTGCCAATCGTCCGGCCGTCGCGCAGCACGGTGATGCGATCGCTGATGCGGAAGACCTCGTCCAGCTTGTGCGAGATGTAAATCATCGCGACGCCGCGCGCGCGCAGTTTATTCAGAATGCCAAAGAGCGTTTCGACTTCCGCATCGGTTAGCGCCGCGGTTGGCTCGTCAAGCACGACGATGCGCGCATCCTGCGACAACGCCTTGGCGATCTCGACCAGTTGTTGTTGGCCGATACCGAGGTTGCGCACGGGCGTGAGCGGATCGATGGCGAGATGAAGATCGTCGAGCAGTTGCTGTGCGCGGCTATAGAGTTTTTCCCAGTTGATGACGCCGAAACGGCGCGGCTCGCGACCGAGAAAGATGTTCTCAGCCACGCTCACATCTTTCACCAGCGAGAGTTCCTGATAAATGACCGCGATCCGGGCTTTCTCGGCGTCCCGAACATTCGCAAAGCATCGCGCGGAGCCATCCAGAAAAATCTCGCCATCATATTCAGGATGAGGATAGACGCCGGCGAGAATTTTGATCAGCGTCGATTTACCCGCGCCGTTTTCACCGACCAATGCATGAATCTCGCCTGGGCTCAGATCGAAACTAACTCCATCAAGCGCACGAACACCCGGAAAGGACTTCGTGATCTGTTTCATCTCAAGTAGTGGAGCCTGCATGATCTTGATGTCCGCTGTTGGGCTGGGCCAGTTTTGCCAAGACCCTTCAACGTGGGCGTCCGGCGTTTAGAGTGCCAACTTTAGTTGGGTCTTTGCCGCGAAAAAGCCCAACTAAAGTTGGTACTCTGTACACCGCTAGCGTTGCTCGTGCAATCTACTGCCCACTGCTTACTGCTTACTGCTTGGGCCACTGATCCTTCGGCACGTTCTTATAAACGTCTTCCAGCTTGTGATAGCCGTCCTTGATGACGGTATCCATCACGTTGCTCTTGTCCAGCACCTGTGGCAGGTGAAGGATCGAAGGAACATCTTTCTTGCCGTTGTTGATAGTCTCCTTCGTTTCAACTTTTTCACCGCGAGCGAGTTTGACTGCTGCATCGACAGCGCTGAAGGCGAGCGGCTGGATCGGTTTGTAAACCGTCATCGTTTGACTGCCCTGAACAATTCGCTGCACGGCGTCGAGGGCGGCGTCCTGTCCGGTCACCAGGACCTTACCAACCAGCTGCGGCGGCAGAGCTGAGATCGCGCCGCCGGCAGTGCCGTCATTCGAGGCCACAATCGCCTGGATATCGTTGTTGTTTTTCGTCAGAGCGTCTTCGGTTATGCGCAGCGCTTCGCTGGCCAGCCACTCGCGCGCGAATTGTTTAGTTACGATCTTGATGTCGCCGCGATCCACCGCCGGCTGCAACACGCTCATCTGGCCCTCGACCAGCAGGATCGCGTTGTTGTCCGTCTGCGAGCCGCCAATCAAAACGTAATTGCCTTTGGGCTTATGATCGAGCGCGTACTGCGCCTGCATCTGCCCGATCTTCACAACCTGGTGCGCCACGTAAAGATCAACATCAGAATTGCGGATCAGACGGTCGTAACTGATGACCGGAACGTTCTGGCGATGTGCGGCCTCGACAATTGAGGCGGCAATCTGTCCGTTGTGCGGCGCGACGATCAAAACGTCGACGCCCTTGGTGAGAAGGTTGTCGCACTGTTTCGTCTGCACGGCATCGTCGCCGTTGGCGACTTGTATTTCACACTCGGCACCGACTTCTTTGCACCGTTGTTCGAACAGGGCCTTGTCGCGCTGCCAACGTTCTTCTTTCAGCGTGTCCATAGAAATGCCTATGCGCACGGGGCCGGTGCCTTTGGCTCGTTTGCCGGCGTCGCCCCCGGGTCCCTTGACGCAGGCGGTCAACAAAAGCGCAGCGAGCAACAGTAAGAAAATTGGGCGGGTTCTTGTGTTCATGTGTGCATCCTTCTTAGCAACAAGTGTTCAATTCAGGGCTCCGTTGGGGGCCGGATGTTTATAGCCGTCCAGATCGTATTATTCAAGCGGGGATAAGATAGCAGGTCTGCTAGTGCTTAAAGTGCTGCACGTAACTCGCCAGCGAAGAAATCTGTGCCTTCGTCAGCTTCTTGCCAAACGCCGGCATGTTCTTCCTTCCGCGCGTGATTGCATTAACGAATTCACCTGAGTTGTGTTTAGCCCACCAGTTGCCGTCGGTAAAATCCGGAGCATTGAAGATTCGACCCATAGACGTGTCGCCCGAGCCGTCGGCTCCGTGGCACTTCGTACATTTTTGTTTGAACAAAGCTTCGGTTGGCGGAGGTACGCCCGCGGACGGCGAAACGGTGAAGGCGTGATCACGCGCGGCCTGGTTTAACGTTAACGAATTGACGACCAGAAAAATTCCGACGACGAAGAGAATCAACTTGAGCAGAAGCTTCATGTTCAGCAGCGAGACTGTGCAAGATAGACGAGCGGCAGAAACGGCGACTCATGCTTGGGTCAGAAGCCCGACCGTGAGGGAGGGCTTGTCGATGGATGGGCCCTCCCTCACGGTCGGGCTTCTGACAACTGATTGTCGCCAATTTGTGCCGGGCCCATAATACTATGAACGATGAACGGGGTTCTAACAGAGACGCATACCCACATCGCCTCGCCACCTAACCGTTCGCGTTCCAGGATCTTGATCTGAGATCTGAAACTGGAGATGTTTGACACTCAATCGACGAGTAACTAGAATACGCGCCACTCATAAAACTGGAGGACAAATCGAGTGACTCTCAAGATCCGGATCAACAGGAAAAGTGTCGAATCGATGACCAGGCAGATCACTGATCAGCTCGGAAGTTTGATCAGCGGCGGGGCGATGGCGGTCGGAAGTCTGCTGCCAAGCGAGCGCGCGCTGGCTAATTCGCTGGGAGTTGCGCGCAACGTTGTGCGCGGCAGTTATGAATATTTGGAGAAAGCCGGCGTCGTCCAGCGCGAAGGAAGAAAAGGACGGCGAGTGCGCGCGAAAACCTCACGCAAGAAAACCACCAGGACCGCGAAGACGGCAGCCAAGAAACGCTAACGGCGAGTCGGTTTGCTCTGGCCTGATCCTTTTGATTGACACTAAACAGCTTTGATTGGCGGCGCGGCTTCGTCACCAAGCGCCAGGATCTCGCGGCGAATGGCCGCTCGCTCGGCCAGCAAACGGACGAACGCACGCCGGCGCGTTACGAACAGCGCCAAGGCGACAAAACTCCCGAAAAAACTATCAATCTCTTCAAAGAAGCGCACGGCGACGTAACCGCAAAATGGGGTGACAATCAACGCGGCCACGCCGGCGAACCAGCCAACCAGGCACCAGGAAACCACCGCGATCCCGATCCACGTTAACGGAAAAAGGAGCATCGCGGAGAGGATCTTGAAGGTCGAAACTACGTCCTGTTCATGACGCGCTAACCGCCGCGAAAGATAACCGGCGAATCGGTAAGCGGGGTAGTGAACGGCGGTGCCGAACAAAGCCAGCGGCGCCAGCCCGGCGCAAGTGAGCACCTGCGCAAGTAGTCTGAAGATTGTGCGGGCTGCGGTTGGCGGCAGCGAAAGGTCGGCAGAATCGATTCCCGCCTGTTTCATTTCATATTCAAAGCGAGCAATGCGCGCTTCGATAGCATCGATTCGCCGGGGAGAATGAGCACGATAAAACGCATAGCCTTCGAGAAACCTTTGGCGCAGTTCGAGCGAACGCGCCAGGAGCTGTTCTTCATCATGTTCGCCGACTTCAGCGGCGGAAAAGATTTGCTCCGCTCTTCCGATCAAAGACAGGGCTTCTTCCTGTTCGGCGTGCAGCATCACTTCACGCAGAGCTTTTTCGATCTTATCTGAAAGCTGACGCACGGCCTCGCGCGGTGGCGTGCCGTCGGGTTCGAGCGTGATGGGTGCAACCGGCAAACCTTCCGCGAAGTACAGCAGAGCTGAGCTGCGGAACGTCGTCTTCTCAGTGTAGTAAAGTCCAACCGGGACGATTTTCAGATCGAGTGCTTCGCCCGACGACGCGGCCGCCAGCGCGATGCGCGCCGCGCCAGTCTTCAAAGTTTTCAAACGAGGCTCGTCGTGCGACACGCCCTCGGGGCAAATGCCAATCGTGATTCCGCGCGCCAACAGTTGGCGGGCCGCGACAAACGATTCCGTGTTGCGGGAAACGTCCTGGCCTTCATCCTGGCGCCGGTATGCGGGCAGGGAATCGAGCGCGCGCACCAGGGAGCCTATTACCGGCATGCTAAACAACGGCGCCTTCGCGAGAAAGGCGACCCGTCGCGGCGCCAGACAGAGAAGGAACGCCGGATCGACCAGCGCGTTTGGATGATTGAGGACAAAGATAACCGCGCTGTCACGCGGCACATTTTCGAGGCCGGTCACCTCGATGCGGCGAAAATAAACCCGCAAAGCCACTCTCAATACGGCGCAAATGATTCGCCTTATCATTTAGGTGCGGAAACGCTTGCGCGGCAAGCGGGTAACCGCGAAGCGGTTAAAGAAAATAGCCGTGGGCAACGCCCACGGATCCTAAGCCATACTATTGTTGCTGACCCTGAAAGGGTCATATCCGTTATGCGACCCTTTCAGGGTCGGGAATCTCATCCAATCTGATCCGGGGGCGGCGCTGCGCTTGCCCCCGGCTATTGTATTTCACGCTTTCAGCGTGAAGAGGCGTTCGCGCTGCGCGCTCAAAAGGGCTTCTGATACCAGCTAGCCCGGCGTCCACTCCATCTGAAAATGCGTGCCGGTTTCGCTGGTACGCACAAAGCCCGAACGCTCGAACAGATTGACGGCGCGGTTGAACCTGATGACTTGCAAGCGCAGCGGTTTTTTAGCGAGCCTCGCTTCGTCCTGCAATTTTCGAATCAGGACGGCGCCGATCCCGCCGTTCCGATGTTCCGGCAGCAACGCCACGTCGATGCAGCGAATCTCGTGTTCGCGACGCTCCACAGTCAGCCGGCCGGCAGGTTTACCTTCCCACAAGATTATCTCGTCGCCTGCGCGTTTGTATTCACTCTCATAGAAATGCTGCTGCGCTTCGTATTGCATTCCGAGAAACTCGCTGATGCGATCCTCTTTCCAGCCGAGTCCCCGCAGATCGTCGCCGCGACTGCTCTTGTAAATTTCAAGGAGAATCTCTTCATCGCCGGCTGTAACCGGCCGGACGCTAATCGAGTTTGCGCTGTTGGCGTCGGTCATAGCGAGCGATTCTAATCGAACAGCCGGGTTTTGGATACGCGAAACCGTGCAGGGCATTGTTCTAATGGCTTCGTGCTTTCTTTGAGCTTGGACAAGAACGATCCACGAAATCACAGGAAATCGCACGAACAAAACCTGGCTTTGCTTCGTGGGTATTCGGGGATCGTTTCACCGGCCAAAGAAACCTCTCACAGATCGGACACACCACAGTGAATGTCCAGTCGCTAATCCGGCCCAAAGGTGCGATAATGCGCGCGCTTTCCCAAACAACTTGAACGAAATCCGGAGAGGTTATTTATGCAGCGCTTCTTTGTTCTGTCAGTCATCAGTTTGCTCGCGTTCGCGTCGGTCGCGTTTGCCCAGGAACGCCGGTTCACCATCGATGATTTGCTGAAAGTTCGTCGCGTCGGAGACCCGCAAGTGTCGCCGAAAGGCGATCTGGTGGCCTTTACCATCACGGACGTGGACCAGACTGCGAACAAAAGCACGACGCAGATTTACGTCGTCCCACTGGGCGGTGGAGAGACGCGCCAACTGACGAATGACGAACACTCTTCCGCGTCGCCGCGCTGGTCGCCGGATGGAGAGAAGCTGGCGTTCATCTCAGCGCGCGATGGAGAGAGCCAGATTTGGACCATAGATGTTTCCAGCGGGGCTTTGAAAAAAATTACCGGCCTTTCGACTGGGGCGGGCGATCCCGTCTGGTCGCCGGATGGCAAGTGGCTCGCGTTTGCCTCTGACGTTTATCCGGAATGCAAAGATGACGCGTGCAACAAGAAGCGCGCCGAAGAAGTTGCCCAGAGCAAAGTGAAGGCCCATGTCGCCGAGCGCCTCCTTTATCGTCATTGGAAATTCTGGCTGGACGGAATCAGAAGTCACGTGTTTGTTGTCTCGTCATCTGGAGGTGAAGCGCGCGACCTGACACCCGGCGATTACGACGCGCCGCCATTCAGTTTGGGGGGGCCGACAGACTACGCCTTCTCGCCTGACTCGAAAGAACTTGCCTACGTCAGCAATCACGACAAAGTAGAAGCCATTTCGACCAACGCCGACGTCTGGTTGGTTTCGGTCCGCGGCGGCGCCGCGCGAAACATCACCGCCGCCAACCACGGCTATGACGGCTCGCCAAAGTTCTCAGCCGATGGCCGCTTCATCGCCTATCGCTCGCAGATTACACCGGGTTACGAAAGCGATCGCTTTCGCTTGATGCTTTACGATCGCAAGACCGGCGTTGCGAAATCAATTTCTGAGCCGCTGGATTCCAATGTGGATGAATTCACCTTCACCGCAGACAGCAACTGGATCTACATCGGCGCGGAAGAGCGAGCCCGAGGGGCGGTGTATTCAGTGTCAGTTAGCGGCGGGCCGGTGAAGAAGGTATTGGGTGAGGGTTTCAGTAGCGATATCAATGTGACCAAAGACGGCAAGACTTTGGTTTTCTCGCGCAGCTCAATGACGCGTCCCAGCGAGATCTTTACCGCCGCGGCTGACGGCGGTGGGCCGATGGCCTTGACCAAAACGAACGACGCGTTCATTTCATCATTTAATCTCAAATCGGCCGAGGAAGTGACGTGGACCGGAGCAACGGGAACCAAGATCGCCGGCTGGATCATCAAGCCCGCGAACTTCAATTCAAAGAAGAAATATCCGCTCGCAGTGCTGATTCACGGTGGACCGCAGGGCGCGTGGAACGATAACTGGGGGTTTCGCTGGAACCCGCAGATTTTTGCCAACGCGGGGTACGTCGTCTTCATGCCGAATCCGCGCGGTTCGACCGGCTATGGCCAACAGTTGGTCAGTGAAATATCCGGCGATTGGGGCGGCAAGGTTTTCGTCGATATCAAAAACGGTGTGGCCCAGACAGCGGCGCTGCCCTATGTCGATAAGAATCGCATTGGCGGCGCCGGAGCGAGCTATGGCGGTTACATGATCGATTGGATCGAAGGACACAACGACGATGCGCGGTTCCAGTTCAAGGTGCTCGTATCGCATGATGGCGTTTACAATCTCACCAGCATGACCGGCGCCACCGAAGAACTCTGGTTTACTGACTGGGAATTCAAAGGCACGCCATGGACCAACAAGGCAATGTACGAGCGTTGGTCACCGCACAATTTCGCTGCCAACTTCAAGACGCCGATCCTGATCATCACCAACGGGCTCGACTATCGCGTGCCTGAGGGCCAGGGCCTGGAGCTGTTCACCGCCGTGCAGCGGATGGGCGTAGAATCAAAGCTCGTCGATTTTCCTGACGAAGGTCACTGGGTAGGGAAGCCGGCAAACTCGGCTTTCTGGTACAACACGGTGCTTGGTTGGCTGGATAAGCATTTGAAATAAAGGCGACTCAGCCACGGATTAACGCAGATGGGCACAGATAAGACAAATTGACTGGTCGCCTTTTTCTTATCCCTATCCGCGTCCATCCGTGTGAATCTGTGGCTGCGGTTTGAGAGTTGAGGTGCGTCATGCCGGGTTGGCTTAAGGCATTACTCATCGTTGCCATCGTCGTCGTCATGCTCGTGGTCGGAGTTGTTGCGGGCGGAGGCTACTTGTTTGTGCGCGGCAAGGATGCGCTGATCGCGAGCAGCAGGGCCATCACCACAGAAGGCACGGACTTTGGCCATCAGACGGACAATCAGGGATGCGTCAACGAATCAGTATCGCGTTATAAGAAAGAGCCCGGCTTCACCAGCTCGATATCGACGGCCATGTTTCTGACGGCCTGTCTTGATGCCAGCCGGCCAACCCGAGGCTTTTGTGCCGAGGTGCCAAACCAGCGCAACTATTCGAAAAGCCCCGTATGGCGCATCGAGCAATGCCGTCACTTCGATCTTGCGTCAGACAAATACTGCCCGGAATTCTTTGGCCCGGTCCAGCAGTTCTGTGAGCGGACGCTTAAACCAAGCAGTCCCGGGTGGTAATGAGCTTGATTAAACACAAAGCCACAAAGGCACTAAGGGCAAATGGAAATCGTATGGAATAGTCGCTCTTGTGGCTTTGGGTCTTGTGGTGAAAGTTTTATCCGCCTTAATCCGCGGCTTGTTCTGAGAAGGGAGAACGAAAATGCCAGGTTGGCTTAAAGCTTTACTCGCCGTCGCTATCGTCGTCGTGCTGCTGGTCGTTGGAGTTGTAGTCGGCGGAGTTGTCTGGTGGTCCCGTAACAAAGACAAACTGATGGGCCGGGCCAAAGAGGTGATGACCGAAGGCCGCGAATATGGGCGCAACACCGACAACCAGGGATGCGTTGACGAATCCGTCGCGCGTTACAAGAAAGAACCCGGCTTCAGCAGCGTGATCTCGACCAGCCTCTTCACCAGAACCTGTCTCGATGCCAGCCGTCCAACTCCCGGGTTTTGCAGTGACGTGCCGAAATCATTGGAGTTCATGAAGAGCGGTGAATGGCGCACGGCGCAGTGTCGACGCGTCGCTCTCTCGACCGACAGTTATTGCAAGCAACTGTTCCAGCCGGTGCAGGAGTTCTGTGAAAAAAAGGCGCGCACCTCGCGCAACGACAACGGTAATTCAAATAGTCAATGAGCCTTGAGATTCTACGAATGCCGAAGTCCTGGTTCGTGGCGAGTGAAGCTCCGGAGCTTTCGTTTCAATAAACTTCGGTTGCAAGGACCTCATCATGACAACCCTTACCAAGAAAATAATCGCCGGCGTCGTAGTCGTGCTGTTGCTGGTCGTCATAGCTCTCGCCGCTGTCTTAATCGGCGCGGGTTTTTATGGATGGAAAGCCGCGCAGAGGGCAGGCAACGAGGCAGCTTCCATGCAGGACCTGAAGACGATCGCGGCAGTCGAGATCCAATATTACAACGGGCATAGTCAGACATTCGGAACGCTCGATCAGTTGATCAAGGAAAATATGCTGACCGCTAAGTTTTCCGGGAATCCAGCAGCTGTCGACGGTTATATCTTCATCTTGAGCGTAAGTCCTAAGACAGTGAACCAACCAAGTTCGTACATCCTGAACGCCGATCCCCAGAGTGACAACGCGGGCAAGAACCATTTTTGCATCGACTCGAACAGCTTGACGATACATGTCAATTCAGATCGGCCCGCTGGCGCCAATGATCCTCCACTTGGCGACTGATCTTATTCATTTCGGCAACCGTTGATTTCTGAACCCACCATCGATCGGCTTGCCCTGCGGACTCGGCCGTCGGGTCCGAGCCTGATGCGTCAGAACTGGGGCAAGCTCTTGTTTATCCATTGGCCGATAGACGCGGAGCTGCTCGCGCCGCTGCTTCCGGCGCAACTTTCAATCGACACTTTTGATGGCAAGGCATGGATCGGTGTCGTTCCATTCACGATGTGGGGGGTTCGCGCGTCGTTCCTGCCGCCGATTCCCGGCACCAGCGCCTTTCATGAACTCAACGTGCGCACGTACGTTCACTTCAAAGGCGTGCCGGGTGTTTGGTTCTTCTCGCTGGATGCGGCGAATAGCTTAGCGGTGTGGGGCGCGCGCCAGTTTTACTACCTGCCGTACTTCAATGCAGAGATGTCTCTCCGGCAGCAGGGAAACACGATCAGATACAGTGCGACGCGCCACGATGCGCGCGGCGCGCCCGCGGAATTAAACGCCGCGTGGGCGACTGGCGAGCCTCTGGCGCGCGCGCGACCCGGCTCGATCGAATTCTTTCTGACTGAACGCTACTGTTTGTATTCCTCTCATCGCGATCGGCTTTATCGTTCGCGCATCTTTCATCAGCCGTGGCCGCTGCAGAGTGCGACTCTCGATGCTTATCAATCGACGATGATCCGCTCTCTCGGGATTCCAGAACCGGCAGGCGAGCCTTTGCTCCATTATGCGGAATCGATAGGCGTTAATATTTGGCCCTTGCGGAAGGCGTGATCTTTCAACGTTGCTTCAAAGTTTCTGAGACCAGTCCAACCAGCCATCGAAGATAGCGGGATATTGTAGCCCACAGCGCCAGCTGTGGGTACCAAGGCGCTTTGAAATAAAGAAGCCCGCGGAGTGGGCGGCAGAAAATAGCATTTGGCGAGCTGTAGCGTTCCGGTTATGTCGCTCGCTTCGCGAGCTTGATTCTACCTTTGCATACTCCACCCACAAATGGCGCTGTGGGCTATTGGTATTTCGCCCGCGGCGCGGGCTCGATCCAATTTTCTGCCGTCACACCCGTCGCGCGATCACAAACAGCTCATCCGAGCCCAACAGAAAAGGTTCGAACTTTAGCGAGCCGTACAGACTGAGCACCTCAAACCCTGCGCGCTCCAGCATTCTTCTTATCTCGGCGGTCGTGTAAATCCAATGCTTCGCCAGGCGGCTCTCGCTTTGTCCGTTGCGCTCAAAAACATATTCGGTGTCGATACAGCTCTCTTCCGCCAGATACTGCTCCTTAATCGTCAAGAGAATGTCTTCTATTTGATGCGAGGCTTCTGTTTCAAACTTGGTTAAGGCCGACTCTGCGGCCATGCCGGTTTCAACAACGAACCGCGCGCCGGGCTTTAACGCCCGCGCCACGCCGCCAAGGAAACTTTCCATGTCCGAGTACGCGAGAAAGCCAAAGCTGTTTCCGAAGCAGTACGCACCACCGTAGATCGCTTCGCCTGTGATCTTGCGCATGTTGCCGAGCACGAACTCGAGTTCGGAGTTGGCGGGTGCCGAGTTAGCGAGCGTCTTGTCAGTACCACCTGCGTCAGCGGGTGGGCTCAAGCGAGACATCGCCTCTTGAATGAACTCTTTCGAAATATCCATTCCGGTCACGTGATATCCACGGCTCGCCAGCTCAAACGAAAGTCTTCCATTTCCACACGGCACATCAAGCAGATGTGAACCAGCGTCGCACTGAAGCACCTTGATCAGAAAGTCCGCTTCATCTTTTGTTTGCTTCGGCGAGATGGCTTTCCGCCACAGGTCGAGCGAGACGCCGTGAAAGAAGTTTTCGTGCCAGTTGGATGGGATGGTCATTAGTAGCACTTCACGGCTGTATCAGCGTGGGAAATTGACTGGCCGGATCAGACTCCGAGTCCTGTGATGGCTGACATGGCGGCCTTGCTGGGAGGCGAGAAATGTTGGTGAACACGAAAGCTGTGTCACGGTCTGGGCTCGCCAAAAGTAACTTGTCCCTTCTCGACCAATAACCTCATAATCCAAATCGTGGACTTGTTTGGATTGAGCTCAAACGAGGTGACGATCCCTTGAACCACTCCGAAGTCACCTTCATGTTGACGATCTAATTTGTCCTTAAGCTTGACGCGCTCGAAGGCAAAGATATTGGTCCCTTTCGTGTTCGCAGCCGCTCCAAACAAGTCGCCGGACCCTTCAACGCAAAACGCATTCATCGGGGCTGGGCACTTTGTCAGGAATTTGGTTGCTGGTAACACGACGTCCTTTCCGACGGAATCAGTGAGAATCTTTCCCAGTTCTTCGTGCGTCATTGTTCTCTGGCTGACCCTTCCGGCCGACGCAAAGATCAGGATGTAGCGAAGTCGAGCCATCGACTTGTTTTCGTCCTCTTGCTTCAACTGTTTCAGGTATGTCTCTGAAAGCTCGGCGGACTTGCTCCAATCCTCACCTTCCAACGCGGTATATAAGCGCTCCCATTCCTGTTCGGATATGGCTACGGACTTTGATTGTTGACCTTGAGCTGCCAGGGTGCAGATGGCCAATACTAAGAACGTCAGAACTGCTTTTCTCACCGCTTCACCTCACGTCACGCGATGTCATCTGTTGATTGTGACCTCAGACCTTCATCGTCAGCGGATGTTCTTTGATCTTCGGCTATGCCGCCTGATGTGCGGAAGGCCTCCGGCCTTCCGGAATGCTATCTTGATTCACTTTGGGGCTGCGCCCCCCGTTCTACGAGGCGTAGCCTCGCATGAATAGTAGAAGTAAGTCTTGCGGAAAGGCAGAGCCTTTCCGCACATCAGGCGGCAAAGCCGCAAACGATTTCACTCCGCCCGTTCCAACGGCGGCAGCACCGCGATGAAATCCTCGGCAAAGCGCCGTCCGTAGTCATCAAGTAACTCGTTGACCCGTTCGAGTTTTGGCGAGCGCACGATCAGGCCGGCGTGATGTTTCTTCTGCACGCGATAGACGACCTCGGGATCGTTGTAATTGGTCGTGTCCGGATACTCCTGTCGCGCCAGCGAAAGAATAATTCCCGCATGTCCCTGGCGCGGCTTCAATTTGATTCGCGCGCCCGAGCCCGCAGCCACTTCCAGCCGCGCCCACTCACGCCAAAGGTTTATACCCGACGCAGCTTCCAGAACATCAGCGATATGTGCGCCGCCGACGCGCGACGCAATCTCGAGAAAGTAGAACTCGCCATTGGTTTCGCTCTTGATGAACTCAGCATGAGTGGCGCCGGCGTCCAATTTCATCGCCTTGATCAAGCGGCGATTAATTTCTGAGAGCTGCTGCTTGTCCGCGGAGTCATGCGCGATCGTTTGCGAGACGTACGCGCCCCCGCCATGGGCCACCTGCAAAGGCGGCCGGCCATATTTGTTTACGCCCGCGAAGACAACTTTGCCTTGATCGACCAGCGAATCGACGTGGAAGACTTCGCCAGACACAAACCGCGCCAGTAAATGATACGAGGCGCGCTCGCGCAGACTTTCGCGTTTGTTCAACTCTTCAATTACGGCCCAAACTTCTTCAGCACTCTCCAATTTACGAATCCCGATCGCGGAAGCATCGGAACGCGGCTTCAGCACCCACGGTGGCGGAATTCGATCGAGATACGCACTAATCTCATCGTTATTGATCGCCGGCACGAAATCCGGGACCTTAATTCCCGCGTCACGCGCTGTGACGCTCATCGACAGTTTGTCGCGGAAGGTTTTGGCTGTGCTGCTGCTCATGCCCGGCATACACAGGTGTTCGCGCGCCAGCGCGGCGATGACGACATCGAATTCTTCCAGGGCCACGATGCGATCCGGTCTGGTAGTGCTCGCGATATGGCTGACCAGATCGAGGAAGAGTTCAACCGGCGCATCGTTGGGAACCGCGAAAAGGTCGGCGAGCGCGTCACGCGGCCAATCTTCGTGCAGCATCTTCTCTCTGGTGATCAGGATGACATTGCAGCCCTGCGCCTGGCATTCGCGCATGAAGTCGCCGCCTTTGAAAAAGGTGGCGAAGCAAATGATGTTGAGAGCTTTTGTTTGTCCCTTTGCCATGATCGAAGTTGCGTCAATATACAACTTTGCTGGCATTTGGTCAGCAATCGTGTAAACTGGCCGCTCTTTTTGGAGTGCGTGGGGCGCAGCGGCGCCCAGGTCCGACAAACTTTAGGAAACTCTGATCAAGTACTTTCGACGCGTAGCGTCGGTATGAATTTAGCCCGGCCTTTCAAGGCCGGGAAGAGGCAACGAGGTGTTCGCGTCGCGTAGCGACGCCTGAAACCAAGGGATTCAACCGTCGCTACGCGACGAGAACAGAGACTAACCTGATCCCGGCGTTGAAACGCCGGGCTAAGTTCATGCGGACGCTATGCGTCCAAGACACTTAGTCAGAGGTTCCTTTAGTTTGTCATTGAGTTCCGTGGGCGAATGTTCCATCGAGAGAGATCGACACACTGAAGTTTGTCGGACAACAATGCCGCCGCACTCCAAATTCGACCTATGATCTTTCGCGGACCATATCCGGACGTTGCGATCCCTGAAGTCTCAATCACCGACTTCATTCTGCAAACAACGGGCAGATTCAAAGACAAGCCGGCGCTCATCGATGGGCCGAGTGGTCGCAGTCTGACTTATGGCCAATTCGAAGACGCAGTGCGACGCACGGCTGCCGGCCTGGCTCGGAAAGGATTTCGCAAGGGCGACGTCTTCGGAATCTTCAGCACGAATTGTCCCGAGTACGGCGTGGCTTTCCACGCCGTGGCCATGCTCGGCGGCATTAGTACGCCGGTGAATCCGCTGTACACCGCCGAAGAGGCGGCATTCCAACTGAAGAATTCGGGCGCGAAGTTGCTGGTTACCTCGCCGCAGTTCGTCGCGAAGGCGCGCGAGGCCGCAGAGCTATCAGGGATCGAAGAGCTGTTCGTCTTTGCTGAAGCTGAAAACGCTACGCCATTCGATTCGTTGCTGGAAAGTGACGGCGATGTGCCGCGGGTCGAGATCAACGCGCGCGAAGATCTGGTGGCGTTGCCCTATTCCAGCGGCACGACCGGATTGGCAAAGGGAGTGATGCTCACCCATTACAATCTCGTCGCGAACATGTGCCAGATGGATGGGCTCGACTACTTTCATCAGCACGATACATTGCTGTGCGTTTTGCCGCTGTTTCACATTTATGGTCTGGTCGTCGTGCTGAACATGGGGCTGCACCAGGGTGCGACAGTGGTGATGATGCCGCGCTTCGACCTGGAACAATTCCTGACTTTGATTCAAAAATATCGCGTCACTCTGTCACACATCGTCCCTCCGATCGTGCTGCAGCTGGCCAGGGACCCCATCGTTAATGACTATGATCTGTCGAGCTTGAGGATGATCTTCTCAGGCGCGGCGCCGCTGGGTGTGGATCTTTCCCGCGAATGTATGAAACGCGTCGGCTGTAGCATTCGTCAGGGCTATGGCCTGACGGAAACCAGTCCGGTCACGCACAGCAGTCCGCCGAATCCGGACGACATGAAACTAGGAGCGGTCGGCACGGCCGCGCCGAACACCGAGTGCAAGCTGATCGACCTGGCGACAGGCGAAGAGCTGGGTCCGAATCAGGAAGGTGAGCTGTGGGTGCGCGGGCCGCAGGTCATGAAAGGCTATCTCAACAATCCGGAGGCCACCGCGCGGACCATCGATGCCGAGCGCTGGCTGCACACCGGGGACATCGGTTACGCGGATGAAGACGGGCACTTTTTCATCGTCGATCGCTTGAAGGAGTTGATTAAGTACAAAGGTTTTCAGGTCGCGCCGGCGGAGCTGGAGGCCGTTCTGCTTTCGCATCCGGCCATCGCTGACGCGGCGGTGATTCCCTGCGCGGATGAAGAGGCCGGTGAAGTGCCGAAGGCTTTCGTGGTTCTGAAAGGCGAAGCGTCGGCGGAAGAGATCATGGATTTTGTCGCCGAGCGCCTGGCACCGCACAAGAAAATTCGGTTCGTTGAGTTTATTTCACAGATTCCCAAGTCTGCTTCCGGCAAAATCCTGCGCCGCGTTCTGGTTGAGAAAGAACGGGCGAAAAGAAAGAATGGGGCAGTAGCCCGACCGTGAGGGAGGGCTCAAACACACAAATGAACACACCAGTTTCACCTGATACAATCGCGCACGCAGTGCGCACATATTTTTTGGCCATTCGCGCGATGGACGCCGAAGCTTTCGCCAACGCTTTCGCTGAAGACGGCACGACGTTCGATCCCGTGGGTTCGCCCGCGATTACCGGCCGCGCGGCATTGCGCGAGTTCTTTCAATCGATCTGCGGGAACTTCAAGAGCGTCGGCCTGACTGAAGATTCGGTTTTCGTCGCCGGCAACGGCGCGGCCGTGAAGTGGACGGGATACGGCACCAGCACCAGCGGAAAAGAAGTGAACTTCGAAGGCGTCGATGTCATTGAAGTGAACCAGGACGGCAAGATTCAAACGATCCATGCTTACTGGAACCCGGCCGGGATGATCGCGCAGTTGTAAGAGGCTCCATTCTGCTGGGAGCGCGGACGTCCCGTCCGCACCGCGCCGCAGGCGCGCATGTTTTTTCGCTAACATGTAAGAGGTTAATAACCATCATCATTTTTCGCGCTTCGCGCTCAGTGCGGACGAGACCTCCGCGCTCCCAGCAAGGCGATGCTCGGTCCAACGATGTGGAATGTTCCATTACCGGGATTAGTTGAGTCTTGACGCGCTTTGCCCGGCACTCTAATCTCAACTTTTCCGCAATCACTCGAAGAAGGTTCTATTTCAATGTCACCAGTCATGACCGCCGCGCCCGCATGGACCATTCCGGGATTTCTCGAATCCCGGGACAACAATCATCTCTTCATTAGCGGCGCGGACGCGACTGCGCTTTCTTATAAGTACGGCACTCCGCTGTTCGTTTTTTCCGAGCCACGCATCCGCGCCAACATTGCTCGCCTGCAAGCAGCAGCAAAGCAAGTCGAGCGCCCGATCAAATTTTGCTATGCGTCAAAGGCAAACTCGAACATGTCCGTGCTGAAGGTTGTCCGCGATACGGGCATCGACATCGAGGTCAACAGCGGCGGCGAACTGTACAAGGCGCTGCGCGTCGGCTTTCGTCCTGACCAGATTATCTTTAACGGCACCAGCAAAACGGATGCAGAGCTGGATGAAGCAGTGCGCGCGGGCATCTATTCCATCAATGTCGATTCGATCTATGAAATCGAGTTGGTCGAAGACGCGGTGCGTCGCGCCCGCGCCGAACTGAATGCCGGTCTGCCGCCGGCGCGAATAGCCTTGCGGCTGGTGCCGGAGATTGGCACACGTTCGCATCTTGGTTTGCAGACGGCGCTGCTGACTTCAAAGTTCGGCATCTCTTCGTCGGAAGTCCTGGATGCATTTCGACGCGGCTTGCAGAATCCGGACCTGATCCATGTGTGCGGCATACACATTCACGTTGGTTCGCAAACACCCGACGTCGAACCATTTGCCGAGGCGTTTCGGAGCATGTGGAACCACCTGATGACGATTCATCGCGAGACGGGCCTCACCCTCGAGCACATCAATCTCGGCGGCGGCATTCCGGTGAATTATCTGCGCGATCGTTCGCAAGCGGATGAACTTCCCGAGCACGAACGCGACATGCTGGGCGCTGATCTCGAGCCGTCGGCGGTGCTGACCGCAGCCTTACGGGTGGCGCGCGAATCGGCGCGCGATGCGGAAGCCGAACACTTGCTCGAGGGCGTGACGATCCTCCTGGAACCTGGTCGCAGCGTTATCGCCGACGCGGGCGTCGTGCTGACGACGGTGCGCAATATCAAGCGCCGCCCCGAAACGAACGACGTGTGGCTGTTGACTGACGCGGGTTATAACCTGCTGCTCTCGATGAACAATTACAAGTGGTACTACCATCTGATTTCCGCATCCAGGGCTGCTGAACCGACTGACGCAGAATATAAAGTCGCGGGTCCGCTGTGCGATTCGGGTGACGTTTACTTTGATATCGAACGCCACGGTCGCCTGCCCGACTATCGCCGCTTGCCGCTTGAGGTAAAGCCCGGTGAGGTCCTGGCGCTGTTGAACTCCGGAGCTTATTCGCTGGCGCAAATGTTTCCCTACAACGGCAGGCCGTTGCCCGCGGCGGTGATGATTCGCGAAGGCGGTAGAGCGGATCTGATTCGCAAGCGAGACTCGTACGAGGATCTGCTTACGAATGATGTTTGGTAAAAATCTACCCACAGCTTACACGGATTACGCAGACGGCGCTGAAATTAGATAGTGCTTAATTCTATCCGTGTAATCTGTGGATAGTTCAACGAACTTGAAACCAGAAACTCGAAACTTGAAACTCTCCAACGGGCAATTAGTCCGCGGTCTCGGTCTGACGGCGGCGATCTCAGTCAACGTCGCCAACATCATCGGCACGGGCGTCTTTCTTAAGGCGCGTGTGATGACCTGCAACGTCGGCTCGCCGTGGACGGCACTTTCGGTTTGGGTGGTGGCCGGTTTGCTCTCGCTCGCCGGTGCCCTGACTTACGCGGAATTACTCGCGATGATGCCTGAGGCCGCCGGCGAGTACGGCATCATCCGCAAAGCCTACGGCCCGGCGTCGGGGTTCATCTATGGCTGGACGCAGTTCGTGATTGCTCGCACAGCTTCAGCGGCGGCGCTCGCGGTTGGCTTTGCGATCTTTCTCAACGATTTGCTGAGGGGCGCGCTCAAAACGATCTATTTCACCATTCACCTGCCACATGGATTCGAAATCTCATTCGGCCGTTTGCAACTAGTCGCGCTCGGCACGATCGCAATCACTACTTTGATCAACTGCGCCGCGGTGAAAGTGAGTGGGCACTTTGCCACCGTGCTGACTTCCTTGAAAGTCCTACTCGTGATAGGCGTCGGCGTCGGGGCTTTCATTTACACCGGCGGCCACTGGTCGAACCTCTCTCTGTCGAATATCGGCGGCACTTGCGAAAGCGTCGCCGTGACGGGTGGCGGGCTGGCCGGGTTTGGCGCGGCGATGCTGGGCGCGCTGTGGGCCTATGACGGCTGGAACAACATCACGTTCATGGCCGGCGAAGTGAAGCACCCGGAACGAAATCTCCCGCTCGGTTTGATCGGCAGCATGCTGATCGTGATGACGCTTTATCTCTTCGTCAATTTTGCTTACTACCACGCGCTCACGCCGACGCAGATTGCGAGCGTGCCGGCTTCTTCGTCAGTCGCGGCCGAAGTCGTGAAGAAGTTTCTGGGGCCGGCCGCGGTGAGTTTGATGGCCATGGGATTGATGATTTCGTCGTTCGGCGCGCTGCAGGCTTCGATGTTGGCGACCGCGCGCGTGCCTTACGCTTTGGCGCGCAACCGTTTGTTTTTCCAGAGCCTCGCGCGCCTCTCGCCGCGCACGCATGTGCCGGTGCGCTCGCTCGTCGTGCAAGGCTTCTGGGCCGGCGTCGTTGCGCTCTCGGGCTCGTTCGATACGCTGACCGACTATGCGATCTTTGCGCTGACGCTCTTCTACGGATTGGTCGCGGCGTCGGTCTTCATCTTTCGGCGTACCATGCCCGACGCCCCGCGCGCGTATCGCACCTGGGGTTATCCAGTCGTGCCAATCCTCTATTTGCTGGTCACCGGGGCGTTGGTTATCAACACAATCTGGAACGCGCGAAAGCAATCGGCGATCGGGCTGGGGCTGATTCTGATCGGATTGC
Organism: Blastocatellia bacterium; assembly: GCA_003168335.1. GTDB lineage: Bacteria > Acidobacteriota > Blastocatellia > Pyrinomonadales > Pyrinomonadaceae > UBA11740. Next base: position 541,896 of record PMSM01000002.1, read on the forward strand.
CAGTCTATCTGATCTGGTCGAGCAGAAATCACTCTCGTGCAAACGAAGCATCTTGATCGCAGCTAAAAAACACTGTGCCTGCAGCCAGGACAGCGGCTCTGCCGCTCGATGTGCGGTAAGGCTGCGCCTTACCGGCACAGTCAACTTTGAATCTCTCTCGTTGCTTCGAGGCTGCGCCTCGAAGCAACGGAAACAAAGAGAGGCGAGCCAAGCCGGAAAGGCATAGCCTTTCCGCACATCAGGCGGCGAAGCCGCAAAGCAATCTTAACGTCGATCGGAGCGCCACGCGTGTTGCTCGCGTTCATTAATCAACGTTGTCGCGGGAGAATAAGCTTATGCAGCCGAGAACGTTTACGCTGACAGTCTTATTACTGTTTTTAGCCGTTGCTTCGACCAATGGTCAGCAATTGTTGTTCACTCGATTGAGCTCCGAAAGTGGGGCGCATGCAACGACCAGCTTGCAGAACCTCGTCAACGAAGCGGCGCATGCGGCATTAACAAAATTTGCCGACAAGAAACTCACTGAGAATCAGCTCTCAATTACCCTGATTGATTTGCGTGATCCAAAGCATCCGGTAATGGCCAGCTTTCGCGGCAACGAACGCGTTTATCCGGCCAGCGTGGTGAAGCTTTTCTATTTTGTGGCGGTGCATCGCTGGCTTGAGGAAAAGAAGATCCAGGAGACGGATGAGCTAAAGCGCGCCGTGCGCGACATGATCGTAGATTCATCGAATGAAGCAACGCAGTATGTTGTCGACGTGCTGACGCAAACAACCGGCGGTTACGAGTTGCCGCCGCCAGAGATGGAAACGTGGCAGTACAAACGTAATGTTGTGAATCGCTACTATGCGTCACTCGGCTTCAAGAACATCAACGTCAATCAAAAAACGTTTTGTGAAGACGCTTATGGCCGCGAAAGAGTTTCACGCGGTACGAATGGCGAGAACCGAAACAAACTGACGACTGAGGCGACCGCACGTTTGCTCTCAGAAATCGTCACGGGGCGTGCCGTTAATCCAGCGCGCACCGCGCAAATGATGGAATTGCTGAAGCGGGATTTTTCCGGCACGTCGAAAGACGCCGACGATCAGGGGCACGGTTTCACCGGGATCGCTTTGCAGGGAATCACCGGCGCTAAGCTCTGGTCGAAAGCAGGCTGGACCAGTACGACGCGCCACGATGCCGCTTATGTCGAATTACCAAACGGAGCGAAGTTTGTGCTGGTTACCTTTACCACCGATCACGCGAACGAGCGTGAGATTGTCCCGACTGTGGCGCGAGTTGTGATCGATGGGATTGGTTCGGTGAAGTGATTCAGCGACAACGTATTGCTGGGAACGCGGGCGCCTCGCCCGCACCAGCGAGGCGCAGCCTCGCTGAATTAGTAAAAGCAACTCCGGAAAGGCATAGCCTTTCCGCACATCGAGCGGCAGAGCCGCAGCCTCCATGATCGAGGATCTCTCAAACCGCCACGGGCCCATCGGCGATCTCTTCATGGCTCCCGGGACCATTGAAGAATGGCAACCGTATCGCCTCACCGAAGACCAGATCGCATTCTTTCACGAGTACGGTTATCTCGCCGGCATTCGGGTGCTCAACGACGAACAGGTTGAAGCGCTCCGCGCAGAACTAACTCAACTGATCGATCCTGATCATCCCGGCCACGAACTCTTCTACGAGTTTCATGCCAATGAATCAACGGACCCATCGACCGCACTCTTTCATGCTTTGGGCGCGTGGCGCATCGCACCCGGCTTTCATGATCTGCTTTGGAATCCGGCATTCATGATGCCTGCATCCCAAATACTGGGCGGTGCCGTGCGCTTCTGGCACGATCAGCTTTTCTGCAAACCTGCGCATCATGGCGGTGTCGTGGCCTGGCATCAGGATTATTCCTACTGGACGCGCACGCAGCCGATGGCCCATCTGTCGTGCTGGATTGGCCTTGATGATTCCACCCGCGAGAACGGATGCGTGCACTATGTTCCGGGCAGTCACAGGTGGAACCTGCTGCCGATCACCGGCCTGGCAAATGACATGCACGCAATTGAGAGTGTGCTAGCCGTCGAGCAGAGGGCTCAGTTCAAGCCGGTGCCGATTGAATTAAGGAAGGGCGAGTGCTCATTCCATCATCCGTTGATGGTTCACGGCTCGTATGAAAACCTGAGCGATCACCGCCGACGCGGCGCGGTAATTAACGTTTTTCGCGATGGCGTTTGTTCGGCTTCGAATGATGAGCTGCTGGCAGGCGTGCCGCCAATTCCCGTCGGAGAAAAAATGGATGGCCGATTCTTTCCGCTCCTGCTCGATCCAACCGCATAGCACGCTTCACTTCATAACGATTCCGAAATCCTGGCGCAGAATGTTTGCATATTCTTCCTGACTCGCAACCGGGCGCTCACGGCGATCACCGCCTTCAGTCGTAATGAAAAGCATCTCGCTGAGTGTGATTCGTCCCCTCGGGGTTAGTCGCGAGCAGAGGCGCGCTTTGGTGAAGTGCGAGAGGGGTGACGTCTGTTGATACTCGCACATCCCGGCATAGTCGGAATACTGATACGGCTTTAGCGTGAAGCTATACTGGGGCTTCCACTCATCGTTCGGGTCAACATCGTTACGTTGCATCACCAGCAGGCGTTCTCCATCAACGACGACGCGATAAGCGCGGTTGCCCTGCACCTGGGCATCGCGCTTATCAAGCAACAAGGGCTCGACAAACGAGTCGCCAAAGCCAACGTCCACCAGCCACCTCCCGGCGATCGGGACCATTAGCGCCATGTGAGCAAAGTCCGGACTAAAGTTGCCCTCCGCATTGGCAACCTGGGCCGACAGCATCGCAACCTCGAATCCCAAAGCGCGCAGCAGGGCGGCAAACAAACCGTTAAGCTCGTAGCAAAAGCCTCCCCGACGCCGGCTTACAATCTTCTGGAATAACGCTTCGTCATCGAGCACGATCGGTTCACGCGCGTGGATACTCAAATTCTCGAATGGCACTGTCAGCAGGTGCGCGACTTGAAGCTGACGCAGGGTTTCCGCGGTTAGCGCGAGAGGTCCGTCATAGTTGAGCCGTTCCAGGTAAGTCTCAACGTTCATTTACTTTCTCTTCGAAGGTCAATTGGTACTGCCGCGCATTATACCTCGCGCCCTTTGGAACAATTTCCAGCAGGACGAAGTCTAACTCGATATCGAGGAGGACAGCCACCATGACCACTGCAAAACCCACTGCGCATCACCCGGAAGCATCCGCCGTCCAAGCCAGGCCGCACATCAACGTCACGCCGCTGATTGATGTGCTGCTCGTAATGTTGATTATCTTCATGGTTGTGTCGCCTTTGAAGCCGGCACGATTTCTGACGAAGGTGCCATCAAAGCCCGACCGCAACGATCGAGTCGAAGCACCGCCGCTTGGTCTGGTCGTCACTATCAAGTCCGACCGGAGTCTGATGCTGAACAGAACGAGCGATGTTGGTTCGGTCTATGACACCAGCAAGCTGAGCAACATGCTCGTCGACGTATTCCAGCAGCGCTTAAAGAACCGCGCGTACAGCGACCAGTTGCGCGATCGAATCGATCTTCCTGAGGAAATGCGCATCGAGAGGACCGTTTTCATCAAGGCCCCGCGGTCTATTCCTTACGCTGATGTGGTGCGCGTGCTCGACGGCATCAAAGGCGCGGGCGCTGGTCCGGTGGGGTTGCAAATCGACGATCTGAATTAGACCCTTCAGAACCCGGGCCCTGGTTAGACTCCCTCTCCCTCTGGGAGAGGGTTGGGGAGAGGGCTTGAGATCGAGACCACCTAGCTACGCCCCTCTTCCCTAACCCTTCTCCCAGCGGGAGAAGGGAACAGTAACGCGGACTCAAAATTTCCTCGCCAACAACGCTCATCTCTGCTATTCTGCGTTTCATCGATAATACAGGATTGCAAGCATGCGCTACGTCGAAAATCCGCCAAATCCCTGGTTGACCCATTCTGTCGAGTGGATCGGCGAGCCACCTGCCGCCAGGATTGAAGTCTTTGAAGAGACTGAGACGCGCTCGATCATCAGCAGCAACGACAGTCCGGACGTGGCTTTCGATCATTCGATCAATTGCTATCGCGGCTGTACCCACGGCTGTACCTATTGTTTCAGCCGGCCCACGCATGAATATCTTGGCTATGGCGCGGGCACTGATTTTGAAAGAAAGATCATCGCGAAGGTGCGGGCGCCTGAGCTGCTGCGCAAGGAATTGATGAAGCCTTCTTGGCGAGGTGACGAGATCGTTTTTTCGTTTACCTCAGACCCCTACATTCCGCTCGAAGCGAATTACAAGCTGACCCGTCGCTGTCTGGAAGTCTGCGCTGAGTTTCGCAATCCCGTCGGCATCGTCACCAAGTCGGCTTTGATTCGTCGCGACGTTGATGTGCTGCAGAAACTTTCGGCAGAGGCCAGTGTCGGAGTCTACTTCTCGATTCCGTTTGCGGACTACGCCACGGCCCGCGCGGTCGAGCCTTTCGCGCCCTCGCCTAACGCTCGCTTCGAAGCGATGAAGACTTTGGCCGACGCCGGCATCCAGGTTGGGATCGGCATTGCGCCGACGATTCCCGGATTGTCGACCGACATTCCGGGGCTGTTGCAGCGCGCCAAAGACTGCGGCGCCACCAAAGCGTTCCTTAATATGTTGCGTCTGCCCGGCAGCGTGGCTCCTTATTTCGAACAACGGCTGCGGGAAAAGCTGCCGACCAAAGCCGACCGCGTGTTGAATCGTATCCGCGATGCGCGGGGTGGTCGGCTTAACTCCAGCGTTTTCGGTGAGCGCATGCGCGGCCGGGGCCAGTACTGGGAAGCGCAGCATAAGTTGTTCGAAGTGTATTCCAAGCGGCTCGGATTCAATGAGCATCGTGCCGGCAGCGAGCGCCACACCAGGGCAAATACTTTTCGCCGGCCCACCGCGCAGGGCTCTCTGTTTGGGTGAGGCACGACTTCAACCGCCCGCGACCTCCGTTCCTTTGGGGTCCCTCAACAAACTCCCCGACCTTCCTGCGGCACCCGATATTATGATTCCCTACTGCTTTTCTACTTAAACGCTACTTAAACTCTATCTGTGGAAACCTAACGGCATTGACTGTTATCTTATCCGTGGGGTTGACTCAAGCGGCCCTGGAGAGGTAAAAGGACAGTCGCCTCGAATGTTTATTCCCGTTCGCGAACTCTGGTGGTTAGCCGCAGGCGGCGCAGGTTACGGTGCGCGTTACATGAAGTTGCGCCTCGACGCCGCGGTGACTGCGCATCGGCGTGGCCGCATTTCCGATCCCACTGGAGAACTGCTGCGTCTGCAAACTCTCTACGGCTACAATCCGCACTCTTTGGTGAGCATCGCGCCCGGAGCTCTGCTGTGGTCAACGCCGGACGTCGACGGCGCGATCATCTATGGCGAGTTCGGCCGGGTCTGGCTGGCCGCAGGCGATCCCCTGGCTCCTTTGGAAGACATGGCCGAACTGGCGCGCCAGTTCGCCTCGTTCGCCAGGACCAGGAACCGCGTGGTCGCTTTCGTGCCGAGCAGTGCCGGGTTCGCCCGCATGGTTGTGCCGAATGATTTCAACGCCGTGAAGGTTGGCGCGTCTCCTTACTTCGATCTTCAGACCTGGAGTCCGCGCGGCGACTCTGCCAAGAAAATGCGCGCGGGCGTGAATCAGGCGCGCCGGGCCGGCGTCGTAGTTGAAATGGTTCCCAACGCCGTCGATGAGTTGCTGAAGAAAGAGACAGCTCAGCTTTGCCTGGACTGGTTGGGCTCGCGTCGCACGGCGACGACCTTTGGCTGGCTGATTGCGCTCGATCCTTTCCTGCATTCGGAATACAAGAAATATTTCGCCGCGCGGGTCAACGGCAAACTCGTGGGCTTTCTTGCCGCCAGTCCCATCCCTGCGCGCAAAGGCTGGTACCTGGAAGATGTCCTGCGCGAGCCCGATGCGCCGCACGGCACCTCGACACTTTTGGTGGTTGAAGCGTTGGCAAAGTTGAAAGCCGAGGGTGCCGTGTTGGCCACGCTGGGAACATCTCCGCTGACGACCGATGGCCCTAACGATCTGCCCACCGAACATCGAGTAGTCTCGCGCGCTCTCACAGTGGCTTCGCACCGGCTGGGCGGTTTCTATAACTTCGAAGGACTGCGTCGCTTCAAAGGAAAGTTCGTGCCGAGCTGGTGGGAGAGCGAGTATGCTCTGGGCCAGGGCGGCGTGGCCATGCCGCCGCGCATAGGCCATGCGATCGTGCGCGCACTGGTGCCGGGCGGCCTCACGCAAATACTCACGCGCCAAGCTCTGCGAGTCATTCGTGGCTCAGCCAAGTTGGAAAATGTAACCAAATCCCGCTCTTCATCGTCTAAACCTGCGAGTAAGAAGTAATGTTTGTAGCGCCAGCTGTAGCTTGCGCCATTCGCGCCCCTCCAAGTTGAACGCGGATCTCGTGGAAGTTTTCATCTGGGAAGCTTCGCGTTCTTTGCTTGTCCGCGGTGAAAGATTCTTCTTGTGAACGTTACCGGACGACTAAAGCAGCGCTACATCGCTTCCCGCGTTGCCCACCGGTATCCGCATGCCCGGTCGAAATTCGTTACCGTTGACGAAGCGCGTCTGCACTTTGTGATCAAAGGCGCCGGCCGTCCTATCGTTTTGATTCACGGCAATCCCGGTTCTTGTCGGGATTGGGCGAGGTTGTACGGGCCGCTCTCGACGCGTTATTGCGGGTTCGCCTTCGATCGCCCCGGCCACGGTCACAGCGACCGTCCCAATCACCGCCCCATTACGGTCGATGTCCAGGCGCAGATGCTGCACACCGCGCTCAAGGCACTCAACGTCGAACAACCGATTCTGGTTGGTCATTCATGGGGTGGAGCTTTGGCCCTGGCGTACGCGCTGGAGTTTCAGGACGATATGGCCGGCCTGGTGCTGCTCGCGCCCGCGGCTTATGAGAGTGATGACGGTGTTTCGTTCCTGACCAAGCTGCCCGCGCTGCCCATCGTCGGCGATCTGATCAACTTTCTCTTCACGCCGCTGTTGGGCGCGTCGGTTGTCAGGGAAGATTTGCAGAAAGCGTTCTCGCCCGATCCCGTGCCCAAACATTATCTGCGCCAGGTGCTGTCGGAATGGACTCGCCCAAAAAAGGTCAAGTGGTATTCAGTCGACGACGCCTTGTTGAACGCCTCTTTACCTAAGTTCGCCGCGCGCTATGCCGACCTTAGCGTACCGGTAACGATCATCACCGGCGACTCTGATTTGATCGTTCCGGCAGAAGACAACTCTTATCGCTTGCACCAGGCCCTGTCCCACTCCGAGTTGGTTGTACTGAAGAACACTGGACACCAGATTGCATTTACGCGCCCCGACGCGGTGGTGGAAGCGATCGATCAGGTAGCAGTTAAGACGGCGGGCTGGGGTTAGGCGGAGTAGCCCAATCCCTGGATCCGCATCCTGCGGTGTTGGCTGGGGACTGCGAGGCTGGTCTGTCATTATCCGCCGCGGGCCGATTAGTCACAGGGAACGCGGGCGCCCTCGTCGCTAATCAAATGGAAAGGTGAGGTATAATCGCAGACAGTTTCCGCTTCGATTCTGGGCTTCTCGCTCTCCCGTTCTGAGAGGGGCCAGGGCAGAGGGCGCGAAGCGTATCGGGTGGGTATTTTCCAGGGCTTCTCTCGCATAGAGGCCTCTTGCTACTAAACCACGTTGAGAGTTCCTAAAGGAGACACATGAAACTAAAAAGAGCCATAGCGCTCGGTCTATTGATGATTTTTAGCGTCGTCGGACTGGCGATGGGCGGACAGAATAACAATCGCCGGACGGACCGCCGCCAGAATGGTAATAACAACCGGATGGAATCCCGCCAGAATGGTAATAAAAATAGCCGTGGCCGCCGGAACCGTCGTCGTCGTCACCGACGCAACCGCAACGGTAATCGTTTTGCTAATGTCCGTTAGTTAGGGAAAGCTGCGAAGCTTCCGGGGACGGCATACGATGTAAGTTCCCGAAACCTGAGCAGCACGGAATAGGGTGAGCAGGCCGTGTCGAGATGCTCACCCTTTCTATTTCTCCCCTCTCTCCCATTGGGAGAAGGGCTGGGCCGAGGGCGCAAAGCGTGGCGGCCGTGTTGAATCGGGGCAGCAGCCGCCCGGGGTCCCCGACCGCGCAAGGCCGTAGCGGCAGGACGGTGAAGGAGGGCTCTGCAGTTGAAAATGTAACGAAACTCCTCTCTCGACCGTCTTAGCTTAGGTAGCAACAAGTATTAGGACCGGGAGGTCAATCGCGCGCGCGGTAACGACTCCTGGTTTCCCTTTTGACTCCGAACCGATTTGGGAGAGTTTTCTCCATGAAGTTCTACCTTCAACTATTGCTGTGTAGCGGATTGCTCCTGTCGAGCTTTCAAGCGCCGAGCGCCCAAAATCTTTCGGATGATGCCCGGATCAGCCTCAACCGTGAAATCAGCCCGAAGGTTAGCGCCCCCAGTCTCAGGCCTGAATCGGAGCGTTCACAGTCCACTTCAAAGTACGTGACCGTTGACGGCACGCGCCTGCATTTTTTGATCAGGGGTGCGGGCCGGCCGGTCGTTCTTATTCACGGCAATCCCGGTTCAGGTCAGGACTGGACGCGTCTGTTTAGTCCGCTGGCCGCGGGTCATAAGGCCATCGCTTTCGATCGTCCGGGCCATGGTCTCAGCCAGCGGCCGAAGCAGGGAGACACCACCGTCGAAGTTCAGGCGCGTTTGCTTCACGACGCGCTCAAGCAACTCCATGTCGAGCGACCGATCATCGTCGGTCATTCCTGGGGCGGAGCGCTGGCACTGGTTTATGCGATCAATTATCCGGAAGAAGTAGCCGGTGTAGTGCTGGTCGCTCCAGCGGTTTATGGAAGCCAGGACGCAACTTCGCTGCTGACCCAGCTTCCCGCGGTGCCGGTCATCGGCGACGCGGTGAACTCAGTGTTTACGCCTTTATTTGGCGCTTCGCTCGTGCGCAGCGAGTTAAAGAAAGCGTTCTCACCAGATCCGGTGCCGAAGAATTATCTGCGGTCCGTGCTCTTTGAATGGACCAGGCCGAAGAAAGTAAAGGCGTACTCGCAAGATGATGCGTCGCTGAATGATTCTTTGAAGAAATTCAGTCCTCGGTATCCTGAGATTAGCGTTCCCGTGTCGATCATTGCCGGCGATTCTGATTTGTGCGTTTCGGAAAAAGACAACGCCGAGCGCCTGCATCAGGCCCTGCCAAAATCACACCTGGTCGTCCTGCCAAAGACGGGCCATCAAATTCCTTTCACGCGATCACAGGCCGTGGTCGACGAGATCGAAAGAGTTCAAAAGCTGTCCCGAGTTAAAACTTGATAGAGGCGACTATTTGGGGTGCGCCGACCTGTCGGCGCTTTTTTTATTCTTACCCGCCGCAAATCTCTTTCGCCAAGTCCTAAATGCCCTCACGTTCGTCGCGCGTGTTCGTCGTCACGCGCCGAATCTTATTCGTCACACCATTAATGTCGTTCGACATGCGGTAAGAACCAGACAACACGTCACACATCTCATTCGACATGCGGTAGGAAC
>PMSM01000010.1:0-205000 GCA_003168335.1 Blastocatellia bacterium
CGCCCGCCCTGACCAGCGCCGAAGCTACTGTTTCGATCACGGTCAACGCTGTCAACGATGCGCCCTCATTCACCAAGGGCCCTGATCAGACCGCTAATGGTCCGGTGGCGCAGACAGTCCCCAATTGGGCCACCAACATTTCGGCCGGCCCGCCGGACGAGTCCGGGCAGACGCTGACTTTCCTGGTCTCGAACAATAACAACGCGATCTTCTCAGTTCAGCCGAGCATCAGCCCATCAGGCACGCTCTTCTATACGCCGGCTTACGGCTTTGATGGTGTGGCGACTGTAACGGTGAAACTGCAAGACAATGGCGGGGTGGCCCTGGGAGGTGTCGACACTTCCGCGGCGCAGACATTTACTATCACCGTCCATGCCCTGAATAATCCGCCGACGCTCAATGCGCTCGGTAACGTGATCATTAATGAAGATGCTCCGCTGCAGACAGTGAATCTCTCGGGCATCACGGCGGGGCCGATTTACGAGAGCTCGCAAAACCTGACGGTGACGGCTGCTTCGAACAACACCGCAGTGATTCCAAATCCAACTGTTACCTACACCAGTCCGAATCCCACTGGCTCAATCAGTTTCACCCCCGTGCCTAATGCCAATGGGTCGGCCATGATAACGGTGACGGTGAAGGATGATGGGGGCACGGCCAACGGCGGCGTAGACACTTTTGTGAGGACCTTCATCGTCACGGTCAATGCGATTAACGACGCGCCGGTGAATCACGTTCCCGGTAGTCAGACCGCGCCGCTCAACGGCACTCTCGTCTTCTCCGCAGCCAACTCTAACTTGATCTCTATCTCTGATGTGGATGCGGGCACGGATCCATTGCAGGTCACCTTGAAGGCCACTGACGGCACGCTTACCTTGAGCGGCACCAGCGGTCTGTCGTTCATTGCCGGTGACGGCACTGGCGACGCCTTGATGACCTTTACGGGCAGCCTCGCAGACATCAACGCGGCGCTCAATGGGATGAGTAACCTGGCTTTCGGCTCGGGGGTGATCGAGATCACCACCAACGATCTGGGTCACAATGGTGCGGGCGGACCGCTTACTGATATCGACACAATCCAGGTGACGGTGATTGACAACCTGGCGCCCCTGCTGCTGACTGCCGATGGTTCGGACCGAGCGATTGCGCTTGATTCGGTGACGCTATTGCGCGATCCGTTCGCGCTGTTGGCGGACCACAATTTCAGTTCCGATCACCGCACCCGGATCACGCTCTTTGCGCTCCATGCGCAATTGAAGCCCGGCGAAACTTCCTCGGCCATTACCGCTGACGCCGACGTTTCGGGCACAATCATCCCGCTGACAGTTGAATCTGTCAGGACCATTCCGGGCTTTGACTGGCTGACTCAGGTGGTCGTCAAATTCCCCGACCAATTCTCGACCGGCGGCGGTGGGGAAGTCGATGCCAGGATTAGTATTCACTTGCGCGGCGCCACCAGCAATCAAGCCGTCATTACCATTGTCCCTGTGCCACCAGGACCTTGACCGGCCCAGGAGAGATGTCGGTGTTGTCGTAATAGGCGGCCCAGTTTGAGATCGCTGCGCCGCCTGAGATGGCCGCCGATGTTCACGTCATAAAAATGAGACGTGTTGTGACGGGGGAGTAAGGTAAGCACAAAACGGTTGAGTTGACCAAGCGCGGCGATTTCTAAACAACCTCGAAGCCCACCAATCAAGTTAAAGCACAGACTTCCCGCGCTCGGGTCGCACGAATTGTTGAGCGGACTCTCCTCGCTAACAATCGCGTCAGACCTCTTTACGCCGCAGATGTGGGGGTAATTCAACGCCGAAACGTGCTCGGAGCAGTTCCATATCTCGCAAGTCTTTCTCTGTCGGCACATACCCGTGGGCGTGGCAAAGCACCTGGACCTCTGGTGAAAGACAGCGGACACTGACGCCTTGAACGAAGCCCCGCCCGCTAAATCCCGCAGCCGGAAAGATCCAGTCTGATCCGTTTTCCATTCGATACACGCCGTTGCCGTCTCGGTCAAAGACGATAGTGTGAACATCGACCTCGAGCCCGGAGCGATCTGCAAGAACGAAGTTGGATTCCGTGCCGCCATTCCGAATCTCAAAGCCCCTGTTGGCCAGAGTGTCGCGCAGTTTTGGAAGGTCTGAGACGCGCAGGATTATGTCGACGTCCTTGTGTGGTCGTGTCTGAGCACCAAGAAGCGCATCTACAGCCCAACCGCCATCGAGCCATATCTCGATCCCATCGCTCTCGAATAAGCGAAGAAGATCAACCAGGGCTTCAGGAGTCATTTCCGGTCTTCCGTGTTGTTCGCCGAACGATCGAATTCACTGGGCGCGGGCGAACACCATTCAAGCCTCGCCGGATGAAGTTAGTTGATAAGCACGCGACCGCGCTCCGGTCCAACGATTTGTTCGGCTGCGACGTTGCCGGAATCATAATTTTATTGATTCAGTTCCAGGCTAAACGAGCGAGCTGCATTAGCCACAGCGCGATACTCTGGTGTCCAGCGCAGCACGAGATAGTGCGGGTCGAGCACAACCGATTCTACGCGGAAATTTATTGGAAAGGAAAATGACGTTTGCGCCGCGCCTAGTCGCACGTTGCGGACAAGACGCTGGCCGCCCTTGTTTCCAGCCTCGATTTCCAGTGTGGCTTGATAGTGAGGTGATGTCTGTGTGATGCCCACGCGCAACCTTCGGCCTTCTTGTTTCCAGGAGAATTGAAAATCTGGCGCACCTGTCCGCTCGAACCATTGCTCATAGAACCATCGAAGATTTCTACCTGCGCCATTTTCTATCGCTCTCAGGAATCCATTCCACTCAACCCGCTGATTTGCGTGCTCTCGTAAGAAACTTTGAAGAGTGTGGCTGAACTGCCTCCGCCCAACTTCGCGCGAAAGCATGTCCCAAACGATAAAGCCTTTGCTGTTAGATAAGCGGCGAGACAAGTCACCGTCTTGCGCCAAATCGGACAGACGATGGTCTGTGCCTTTAGCTATTAAGGTGAAGTAGCCGAGAGCATTTTGGTCGGATATATAATCCGGGTAGCCTGTGCGCCGATACCGCTCGGCGGCAGCTGTTCCCTCGATGATTTCGACGGCGCGCAATGAGCCGAACTGTGCCATCCCTTCCGACATCATCCAGCGCCCCTGAACGGTCTTACTTCGGATCAAGTTGCCCCACCATTGGTGGCTGATTTCATGTCCGAAGAATGCCGTGTTGAAGTCTTTATCAAGAAAATCTGTATTCGATAAGATGAAGCCTTCAAGGCTTGCTCCGCTGAATCCCGCCCGGTCTGCTTGTTCGCTTGGCACCTCAACAATCGCGAATTCGGGATGCGGGTAAGGTCCGAACTCACGCACTAGCGCATCAAGAACCTTCTCGGAGCCGGTTAAGTATGACTCGGCGTTGACTCGCGGCTTCAGAAGGTAGAGGGCACTCGGTATACGTCCATGCCCGGGTTGCACCTTGTACCTTCCGGCAGCAAAAGCGAAGAAGACCGGATCGCCGATGTTAAATCGGAATTCTCCGCGGGAGAGTTCCACCGGTTTACTCAATGACAGGCCCTGCGATTCAAGGACATAGCCTGGCGGTACGAAGAAGTTCAGAGAACCCGTCCCCCTCAAGCCCCTAAGCCTTCCGTCACTCTGCACTGGCCCATCTTCGATCTCCGGGTACCAGGCAGTGCCAATCCCGGCGCCAAAGCAGACCTCCGATTCAAGTGAGAAGATGAAGCTAGTGTGTGCGCCGCCACCCGTATAAGAAAATCGAAGGACGGTAGGCGTGCCGGCGTTGATCGGGTGTGGCAGGTGAACGCGCCAGGTTGCGGTTCCCCATCCGGGGCGTGAATATGGACGGACCGTAACCTTCTCCGTTATGGCACTGCCAGCGGCACTCGGGGGGCCCACCACCTCCACGCGAAAATCGGTCATCAGTTCGCTTAGAGATAATTCAATACTGTCACGGGAAGACTTCGTGGCCGGCAGACGCATCGTGCCGGTCGCTTCAAGTCGGTGTGCGTCCGGCACTATGCGAATCGAAAGGTCATATCGAGGAAGTGAACCAGCGGCGAGGGTTGAGTAAGATTGATTGGGACAGCCACTAACCGAAAGAAGCAGCAGCCAAATAGTAATTGCGATGTATTTCTTCATGCGTGGTAATTCTACTACGCACCGATTGTCGAATCTTGCATGGTTCAAGCGCGCTGGTACTTGGTTAGCGCGGATGTAAAGCTGTCCGGTATTGGTTGGGAGTCATGCCCATGTGCGTTTTGAACGTTCTCGCAAAGTGGCTGTGATCGAAGAATCCGGCAGCCAGAGCAATGTCGCTGAGCGAAGCGTCTGAGGTAGAGATTTGACGGCAGGCAAACTCAATGCGGCGTTGACGGACATATTCACCGATGGTGCAGCGATAGAACCTGCGGAATTCGCGCGCCAGATGAACCGGATGCACATCAACTGATTCTGCCAGCGTAACCAGAGTGGAGCGTTCGCCGAGTTGCTCATGGAGAATATCTCTCACCTGCGCAAGCCAGTGTGGCGGCGTGCGTCCCCGCTCCTCTAGCGAGCACCGAGACGCCTCAGCTATGATTTCAAGCGCAAGTCCTTCGATGGCGAGCCCGGAAAACTCATCAAGCTCGCGGAATTCACGATAAAGCCGCGCCGCCAGATTTACCAATTGTCCGCCACAAAACTCAGCAGGAGTATTTATTATTCTCGAAGGCTGCTGCGCGCGCTCCAGCCAGCGAGTTGTCATCTGAATGTCAAAGCAACGCGAGGTAGTGTGGAAGTGATCGGAATGTGTTTCGCCTGCAGGATGAAAGATAAGGGTTGACGGGCGGCCCGAGCGCGAATGCTCACCATAGACTTCGGTGAAACTGCCTCCAAGAACGAAGCAAAAATAAGCCTGCTCGTGCGAATGCTTGGGAAGTTTGAGGCTTCGTACATAGGCTGTTTCCGTCAAAGTAAATCCAGCAATGGACGTGGTTCCCAAAATGTCACCGTCTAAGCATCCAGAAAGATGTTTCATAAAACCCATCCTGTTATACATGCCCCCAAGTCTGCATACATCACCACGAAGCACCGAACGTCTGGGTTGACCGGGCGCGGCGATTAGCAACAGCCTCGAATTAAAGACGCACTGCGCTCCGGTCCAACGTGTTCGGCGTCGTGCTGTTGTTTTCTCGCTCTTTCCTCTATAAGAGACCCTCCAGACCCGGAAAAATCTCTATCCTGCCAGGCACGCCGCCGCCGGTGGTTCTGACGTTTACGGGCGTGCTCGATGCCTGGGGCGACGGCGTCGCTTTGGTTTGGGCTTGGTAGTGGGTGTGGACGTCGTCGTTGCTTCCGGTTTCTTTGGCTTTGTCTCTTCGCGGATGAAATCGGCAACGGCTTGTTGCGAGACTTCGGCTTGCACCAGCACTTCAGTCTCGGTGGGGGTAATCACCAGACTGCTCAATACCGCCTCTGCATTCTTATCCGTGGTCAAGCCGGTCGCTTGTTGCAGTAAACTCGAGAGCAAACTCTTGATGATCTTGGCGGTGTCGGGATTGTCGGCATTCATCGCGCCACGCAATTTGAACGACGTCCCATCCGTCGTGATAGCGGCATAATAGTCGCCCAACTTTGAATCGCACTTCGAGGCGCGCGGATTGTTTTCCGTTCCCAGCAAAGCAAAGGTCTTGGCGAACGCAGTCCATGGTGATCCCGCGGCACTGGCCAGGGCGGTCGGGTCACGCATTAATGAACTGAGCAGATCGGGGCTGATGCGGCCTTTTCCTTCACCGGCATCAATCGCTGCTTTCACGTAAGCCGGCGTACCCACCGCAATCGTATTGCCATTCAGCATGACAATCGCCATCTCAGAAAGGGATTTGAGCAAAGGCGTTTTCTCCGCCTCCTTGGCGATTTCGTCGATCGTTATTACTGAGAGCGTCTTTGAACCATAATTCTCATCGCGCATGTTTCCTTTCCCAGCTTCCTGCGCAAAGGCCATCAACGCCGCCGCTTTGAAATCTCCGCTGGCCACAACCATAAACTCAGGCAGAGAGAAGTTGAGGTCAGCCGTAGGCTTCTTAAAGCGGACCTGAAGCACGACGTAATCGATGCTAGAGGGATCAATCCCCGTCTCCGTCTTCATCTTGCTGAGGCCCTCACGCATCCCCGCGAGGTCCTTCTCCGGCAAAACGCGCGGCGCGGCATCGGCAATGATCCGGTGCGGGCTGATGTAAATGAGCATGTCTGCTTCGGGAAGACCAGCGAGGGAAGTCAGAACGTTCTGCAGAGCTGCGCTCTCCTTTGCCGTTGGGACGGGCGGCGCTGAGGTGGCTACAGGGTTCTTCGCTATCGACTGAACCCCTTGCGCCCTGGCCGTCGGACTGAGGGCCGGAGCCATCATGAGGAGGGCTATTAAGAAAGTGCAGATGTATTTCCAGGTAAGCCGGATTAATTTGTCGTTGTTCACGTGTAGAATCCTCTCTGCCAAATTTTGCGTATCTTCCCACAAGACTCGACCGTTCGCCAGATAATCTTCTAACTCTTTGGACGATGCTCTGCAGGCCGGGTAACAATAGTTTGGGATCGCAGCGTTTCAGCGCTGGATTCGAGTGCTTTCATATAATCGAGGCGTCGCGTACGTTCGATCTATGAAGCTCAGCGACGGATGTTGTTTGTCGGCAGTCAAATCGCTGACGCGCTGCGTGAGGTAGTCAACCAGGGACGCATAAGTTATGCGCCCGGTGTGAAAGGATTCGGCCGCCCCATTGACACCTTCGACAAGTGCCTTAGTGAAGGCCCCGTTATTCCCCAGCCGACGGATCATTCGGCCACTCTCGCGGTCAAAGAGATAGATGCAGTGTTCCTTTTCCGAAGCGAATCTGGTCCATCCACTCACCGCAATTGTATTGCCATCCGGCGAGATGGCAGCGGCGTAAAGCTTGCCGGTATCGCCGTCTTCAATCGGCACGCGCAGAATCCGCATCAAGCGCCCGCTGGCCAACTCCCAAACCCGGGCCGTCTTATCGGCTGAAACAGTCACCAGGAATCTTCCAGCTCGATCAACGGCCACCCGATAGATCGGGGCAGAGTGCATGCCTGTCTCGATCCGCAGCATCGGCTGCCGCGAAGGATCGCTGGGCTGCGCTTCCCCGGTTTGCACCGGAAAAGACAACCAGGCGACTACCACGGCCAGAATAAGTTTTGAGAGGATCGACATGCGGGA
Source organism: Blastocatellia bacterium (assembly GCA_003168335.1). Taxonomy (GTDB): domain Bacteria; phylum Acidobacteriota; class Blastocatellia; order Pyrinomonadales; family Pyrinomonadaceae; genus UBA11740. Next base: position 7,212 of record PMSM01000010.1, read on the forward strand.
TAACTCGGTCGCGTTTCGGCAACTGCCGAGGTCAGAATGTTTTCTCGCTGGGAAGAGTGCGAATTCAGGGGGCAGCCTTGAATCGTAGAGGCAGGTTGACCAGTAACGGATTGCCCGGTTTGGTTGCCACCCGATAGATCGTCTGGCCGCCGACTTCTTCTTCGGTGGCTTCCTCGCCGTCCTGGTCGATGCCTTTCGATTTAAGAACCTGGCCGATACTGTTCTCCATGTCGAACTGCTGCACTGCAGTCTTCCACTGGGCCAGCCACCCTTCGAACTCTCCCGGGTTCAAAGCGAGCTGTTTCTCACTGATCCGGGAACTATCAACCAAAGGTTTTGGAGAGACGATTATCGTCAGCACTTCGGTCGTTTGCACCTTTCTTGCTTCGCCTTCTTTCAATGCGCGCGGCTTGAATCTCCACACACTCGGATACGCGGGGACCTCAATGGGCGTCCAGGGCTCGAGCAAATTATTGCCCTTCCTCGTCCTCAAGGTTGGGAAAACTAAAGTAGCTGGTCCCAGCGACCCATCCGCGTACTGCTCCCGATCGACGATATAGAGGTAACCGCCCGTGGCAGGTTGAAGCCGCAGTCTAATGGTATCCCCATTTGTGTATGGAGCATTCGTATCCATTCGTTCAATGGTCTGTTCGGCGCCTTCCTGGTCCACCCCTTTACTCTGACCAGCGTCGACGCGCAAAATTGTTACCCCCACCTGCGCGAATTCGGTTCCGGCGGGGGCAGACCCGTTAACGAAACGCTTCGGCGTCCGCAGCGTGGTCGATCGCGTCGTTTTCTTGTGCTTTGGGTTGGTCTTGACGCCGGCTTCAGCAGGCCGCAACCCTTTCGAGCCCTCCTCGTCCTGCTGATCATCGTTCTTGCGCTCGACGCTTCTACTTTGTTGTTGACTTTCGGTCTGGCGCTCAACGCCCTTCGATCCTTCCTGAGCGCTGGAGTTGTCATCTTTACGCTCTTTGCTGTTGCTAGGCTGAGCGTCAATGGCATTCAAGCCAACCAGGCACAGGATGATCACACATCCGATGAAGAACAACACAGCTCTTTGAGGTTTCGTCTTGGTGCGCATAGCTTCCCTTTCACGAATAAGCCAATTGGTTTAGTAGCGACAAATCAAAAATTCATGTGCTTGAGAACAAGTTCTTTACCTTTTTCTTTGCCCTGGTAAACGACGAGATCGCCCTGGCCTCTAACGGTGGTCTGTTTCCTGTCGCTGTCGGTTTCAGCCTTAGGCAGAGGCGATTCATGTTTCGTCAAAAACGACGAAATAGTTTCAATCTGGGCGGGGTTCTTGATTTCGAAATCAGTCCTGGCGGCGTCTTTACAGATCTTTTCGAGATCAGGAATCGGCTGTGCCGCCCAGATTATTGACATATATTCGGAACCTGGAGTGGTGTCAAATTTGATCTTGGCTTCCATTCTTTGATTAGCCCCGAGAGTAGATGACCCGGCATTGTTCTCTGGGGCTGGAAACAAGACATACCAGCTGGTGCGATTGTTGGCGTCAACGCCCCTATCCAGCAGGTAAAGCGATCCTGATTGCTCTGGAGTCAAAACAAACAGGAACCTATCTCCATTGCGAAAACGTTCATTGCCCGTGAAGCGCTCATCTTCCGCGCTGTTACTCTTCCCAGCGGGTGTTAAGAAGTAGGTAAAGACACGTGGCGACGCGGCGGTGGCATCGCTAATTGAGTTCGTTTTCTTGATTGGCTCAACCTTGATGAAATTTCGAGCCAGGAAAAACCCGCCCGTCAGAACAACGACCAGGGCCGCGGCAACGGCGAGCCAGCGCACGGTTTTTCCGGATTGAGATTTCGTCCGGCCCAGCTTTGCCGGCACTTCAGCGTTGCCAATTTCGTCGTTGTAGAGGTTATAGATGTGGACGCGATCGCCATGCTTGACGACAGCTTCGCCCAAGTCGTGCAGGTCTTTCTTCCAGCGGCCAAGTTGCCCAAGATCGTCGGCCACTCGCTTTGAAAGAAGGATGTGTCCCGCATCGCCACAATCCATGACGCGCTGGGCCATGTTGATGCCGCCACCAGATATGTTCAAGTTCTCGTTGACATCATTGATACGATGGACGAGCCCGCTGTTCACGCCCATCCGCAGCTTGATGCCGGGATGTTCGCGGAGCGACCTACTAACTTCCACGGCGCAGCGCACTGGAGATTCGGGATCACGAAAAAAACTCAGAGCCATCCCGTCACCTGTAGGTAAGCTCAGCAACTCGCCGGCGCCTTGAGCGTTTTGAAACTCCTGCGTGCCGCGCACAATGTCCTTTAGTTCCTTCAGACGATCGCTCTGTTCGTCGATCAGCATGCTCGAATAGCTCACGATATCCATGAACAGCACATGAGCAGTCTGCAGTGTCGGCGACTGAGCCGATTCCGGGGGCGTTTCCGGTCGCTGAAACTTTGCCGGCAACTCCGGGTTTCCGACTTCCTCCGTGTAAAGGTTGTATACGTGGACGCGAACAAGATGTTTGACCTCGACTTCACCCAGATCGTGAAGAGCTGTCGACCATCGGCTCAACTGGCTGAGATCATCGGCGTCTCTCTTGGAAACGATTATGTGGCCCGCATCACCGCAGTCCATCACGCGCTGCGCCATGTTGATGCCGCCGCCGGCGACATTCATATTCGCGTTGATGTCCTCGATGCGATAGACCAACCCGCTATTCACCCCCATACGCAAACGGATCTTAGGATGAGTTTTCAGCTCTTTAGCGATCTCGACCGCACACCGAACGGGGGCTTCCGGATCGCCGAAGAAGCTCAGGGCCATGCCATCGCCGGTGGGCAAGCGCAGTAGTTGACCGGCCGCTTGCGCGCGTTGGAACTCCGGCGTATTGCGCACAATTTCCTGAAGCTCCACGAGGCGTTCGCTTTGCTCGTCGATCAGCAGCTTTGAATAGCCGACGATATCCGAGAAAAGCACGTGGGCCGTTTCCAGCGAGGCCGGCTCCCCTTTGGCTCGTACTGGAATCGTTGGCGGCAACTGTTTCTTCCTGGAGGCGTCTGCCGCCTTCCCTTCAGGCATGTCTCTGGTGGTTACTTCGCCCGCGTCGTACTCGGCATTCAGCGCCCGGCCGAGCTGTTCTCCAAAGTCCTGTGCCCGTTGAAAGCGATCCTCGGGGTCAAAACTGAGCGCCTTGAGAATAATCTCCTGAGCTTCTTCCGGCAGGCTCGGCCGCAAATCCGCCGGCTTAACGCGCACACCTGCACGCTGCATATCGAGAAGCTGATATATCGAGTCGGGGGTAAACGGCTTCCGTCCCGTTACCATCTCATAAGCGATTACTCCGAGCGCATAAATATCACTCGTCGCAGTCAAGGGCCTCGCACTGAACTGTTCCGGAGACATATAGCCGATGGTGCCGGCGGTCATGCCCGTCGCGGTACTTTGCCCAGAGACCGAGTTCCTAACCTTCGCAATTCCAAAATCGATGATCTTTACCTGCCGCTCGCCCGATTTGGTCGTGCGCAGCATGATGTTTTCCGGCTTCAGATCGCGGTGCAGAATGCCAGAGTCATGCGCGGCAGTGACGCTGCGTCCGACTTGTCTAATGATGTCGGCGGCCTCTGCAAGGTCGATTCCCTCGGGCTTGATAAGAGCGCGCAATGTCGAGCCGTCAACATATTGCATGACGAGATAAGGAGAGCCATCGTCAAGCGTTCCGGCATCGAAAATTCCCACGATTCCTGGATCGTCGAGCCGAGTCATGGATTCAATTTCCCGCTGAAACCTCCCAATAACCAACTCGTTTCTCAGCCCCTCTTCCAGCAGCACTTTTACGACCACCGGCCGCGAATGCAACTCCGGTTTGTCGCGCGCCAGATACACTGCTCCCATTCCGCCACGTCCCAACTGGCGCTCAATCAGATAACGTCCTCCCAGCTTCATGCCGATCAAACTTGGCTTGGCCGGAGCTGTGGGCCGCGTTGGCTGTTTGGGTTGATCGCCGCCGGGGGGATCGTGTTCGGCGTCCAGAGGCATGATTCGTCTGTAGGCTAACTTAGGATCAGGATTCGAGCGTCTTTGCGCGCAGAGTCTATGACAGATTTCCGTCTTTGTCACTCACGGTTTCGCTACGATCAGAGGCTGAACGTCGGCCTCGCGGCGATAGAATACTCTCGGTTGCTGTACCTTTGCTTTCTCCGCAACTTCTACTTCCTCCAGCGCCTTGCCATGTTTCTTAGCCAGCTGCTCAACCTGCGCTTGTCTCAGTCGTGGCACCGCTTGCGTTGCGTAGTCGAACCATTCCCTAAGCAACACCTGGCCATCTTTCGGCGCTTGATCTGCTGCTCCGGTTTTCAACCCCTCTTCGATCAACGCGTAAGTCAGATAGCTATGCTTTAAAGCCTCCGACTCATAAGCCAGCTCGACGTTTTGCGAGGCAGTGAGGACATACATTCCCTTCTCATATGCCAGTTGGGCCAGTCCCTTAGTGTTCATCGGGCCGCGCCGCTTCTCTTTCGCCTCTAAAGCCTGCCCGGAATTACAGGCGTCAATTACCAGCAGCAGTTGCCCGGCATCAATTCCGCGAAAAGCTTCCTCCAGCTCAAGGTCGGAAACGCTGTGCGCCAGAATAATTTCTAACCCCGCCGCTCGAAGTTGCGCGCGCGCGCCCGTGAAACCCAGATCATGCGGGATGAGATAGAACCTGTCTTTCTGTGCCGTGCCGTGACCAGAGAAGTAGACGATCGCGCCGTCCTCAGGCTGTACCGCCCCGGCAAATGTTTTCAGCGCCGCAAGGATATTAGCTTTCGTCGCCTCTTGATCGAACAATCGAGTCACTTCAACGCGCTGATAACGACCAACCTTCTCCTGCTGGCGTTTGATTTCGTCGGCGAAGTCCTGGGCGTCACTAACTGTGTAATTGAGGTTGTACCGCGGATTGGCGTATTGGCCAACGCCGATTGCCAGGACATACAGTACGCCTGCTCGCTGCAAATTCTCAGCTCCGCTGAGGGTTAGCACGGCATCGCTGCTTTTGATGTTATCGCGATTGAATGCATAGGCCGTCAGACGATTCTCTCCCGCGACAATCGGAATCGTTGCCACCAAAGTCGCGCTCGATTTTCCTTGCAGCACATCGCCGCTCCAAACTTTCACCAGCGACCCGTTGCGAAACAACCGCACATCCTGCGCGCCGCTGTCTGTCCTCTGCCTTTCATTAGCGGGAGCGGCTGTGACTTCCACCTGAACCGTGATTTCACGTTGCGCAATGGCAGAATTTGGCGTGCCGGCGTTTGCCTCTGTCAGCCGGACGACTGGCTGTCGAATGTCTTTGTGCGCGATGCTCACTTCAGACTGTGGATGCTCACCGGCCATGATTTCGGCGAGCAGATCAGGATGGTAGAAGTCGGAGAAGAAGGCTTCCACCGGTGCGACATCAGCCGTGTTTTGCGTAAAGCGCCAGAGCACTTGCGCCCATGCTCCCGCCGAACCGTCAAATAACCCGCCGGGCGCCACCACTAACCAATCCCGTTCATCAACAGCGACCAGCCGGGCGAGTTCGTCACCCTTCGCCACGTCAAGAAGTTCAATCGAGTTGTTCTCTGCGCTCGCGATCAAGACTTGTCCGTCGTGACTGAAAAAGCTGGAGCGCACCCAAACGCCGTGATCTTGTGCGATCGTGCGCAGTTCGGTTTTAGTCTCAATATCGAGTAGCTTGATGGCCCGTTGATTCTGTGCCACGGACAAGTTGATCGCCAGGGTGCTTCCATTCGGACTGAACACAATCGCCTCTGGAGAGTACCCGCGTTCGGTCTTAAGCTCCTGTGTTGTTCCCGTGTCGATGTTCCAGAGCCGAACCCTGACTCCCAATTCCTCTCCTTTTGCGGCAACAACTCGAGCTAGAGTTTTTCCATCGGAGCTGAAAGCGACGTGGTAAGAGTAGCTGCTGCTTCCTGGCGCGCCGCCGCCACCCTCAAGTCCGAAGTCATCGAAGTCGCGGATCTTTGCTGAGCCGTCGAACTGCCAAAGCTCAATTGTTTGCCCTTTCTCTCGCGCGACCGCTCGCGCGAAGGCGTTGCCCGCTGGACTGAAGACGATCCCCGGACGGCCTGAGAAAGTGTCGGCCTGGTTATGATCGCCTCCCAGGGAACGCAACGCGCGCCCTGTGGCAGCGTCCCAATATTTCAGGCCGCGTTTGCTATCAGGCACCAGTCCGGAACCATGCCAGGTCACGAGCATCTGCGCGTCGGCGCTGAAGGCAACTGCACTCACTTCCGAAAAGGCGTCGCCCTTGAAACCATATAGCCGCTGACCAGTCTCTATGTCCCAAACGGTAAGTTCACCTTCTGCCTCGTGACCACCGCCGGCCGCCAAACGCTGACTGTCAGGGCTGAAGGCTAGGCTGTGGACTCGCTGTTGGCCGTGATCAGGCAAAGCCAGCGGCTCTTTACCGGCGCTCAAATCCCACAACAGCACTTGTCCGGTGGTGCTGCCGGTGGCCAGATACTTCCCGTTGGGACTCACGGCCACAGCCGCGGCATCCTGTGACCGCTTGCGAAGTTCGCCGACTTGTCGCCCGGTCGCAACTTCCCAGAGATAGACCGTCGCACCCCACGAGTTAGCCAACAATCGCCCATCGGCGCTGAACGCGACTTTCGACGAACCTCCCGGCAGACTTCGTATGACCCGACTCGTCGTTAGATCCCAAAGCGTGGTTTCGTTCCCCTCACTGCCGACGGCCAGCGTACGCCCGTCGGGGCTGAACGCTAACGACTCGCCACCAGTCTTGAGCGTGCGCAGAAGCTTTCCATTGCTTACGTCCCAGAGCTTAAGCGAATAGATGTCAGCGGTGGCAAGCGTCTGCCCGTCAGCAGTGAAAGCAATGACATTTGCCCCGAGATCATGTCCGCCGAGCACTGCGCGCACTTTGCCGGTCTTAACTTCCCAGAGACGAACTCCAGGGTCCGAGCCTGCGTGCTTGCCTGTGGCGGCGGCTAAAACCGCTCCGTCAGGACTGAAAGCAAGATGGTCCGGGATTTGGCCAGGGGCGCTGAGAACGCTGACGACCTGGCCGCTGTCTATGTCCAGCAGACTAATTTTGTCGAGTGTGAAACCGCTCACGAAAGCGAGCGTCTTACCGTCAGAAGTCAAAGTGGCGGCGCCCTCTGCCTCGGGAATCTTTATCGCCTGCCCCGTGTTGACGTCCCAGAGCCTGACCCCTTTGGTGGAAGACAACAGCCTGCCATTAGCGCTTAAACTAATCGCGTTCTGATTAGCCAAGCTCCCCTTGTTCAGCAGAGAGCGGACCTGTCGGCCCGTTCTGACGTCCCACACCACCACCGGTCCGTCGCCGCCGCCGCTGACGACGTATCTGTCGTCGGCACTAAAAGCGACGGCGGCAACCGAATTGGCGTGACCAGTTTGGACGATGAGTTCTGGCCTCTGCGCGAAGGTCAGATTAAGGGTGACTAAAACTAACAGGAATGTCGGTAGTAAAAGAACCGACCGAGAGCGCAGCAAGCGGCTCCATTCTCGCTTGGAAACATATGCTTCACGAATTCGCTTCATGAGACGTGACATTCGTCAGCTTCTCCACGACGTCTGTGCTAATAACTTTCTGCAGAGCAAAACTCATGCTCGGATTACTCTTTAGTAGTTGTTTCAAGTTCGCCTTTGACCATATCAGATATTTTGTTGGCTCAGTTGCTCTGACCGTAGCCGTCGCAACCCCTCCCTTTATGAAACTGATCTCGCCGATAAAGTCTCCGTCCTTTAGTTCAGTTATCTTTCGGCCGCCCGCTTCCACACCGGCAATCCCGTTATAGATCAACATCACCGGATCCGTCTCCTCTTTTTCGCGGATGAGCACTTCGCCTTTGTCGGCCGCGGCCCATTGCCGCCGGTCTATTACGGCGACGCTGAAGAATATCTTGATAACACAACTTCCGGCTTCTTCCTGGTAAAGTCAAAAAGCGACGGCTGCTGAGTCGCGCGAGATTTGTTGTCTTGCTCAACCAGAACTTCTTCCAGTTCTTTCCGGCCCGTTGCGCGTCCGCATTCCTTTGCGGTGAGCGTTAGTTTGGGTTGCACTTCCGGCTTCACTCCGAATGTCTGCACCGAGTTCGTCAGCACTTCCTGATATAACTTCGGCACTCGTTCTAACCCGTAACCCAACCATTCCGCCAACGTGATCGCGTTGTCCTTGTTGTGGTCTGCCTGCCGGGCTTCGATGCCGTCCCTCAATAACGCGTAGGTCAACACTCCCTGCTTCAACGTTGGATATTCCCAGGCCACATTGTCGGACTGGGTCGCCGTCAGGATTCTCATTCCTTTGTCGTATGACAACTGGCCCAGACCACGACTACCCATCGGTCCGGGCTTGAAGTCCTGACCGGTAATCGCCGCCGCTGAATGACACGCGTCTACGATCATCACCATCTCGCCCGCATCGACATCGCGCAGCCACAATGAGAGCTCTTCGCTCGAGATGCTGTGCTGGCGGACGGTTTCGGTAAACACCTTCCCCTTACCTGAGCCAGTGTCATAAGGAATGAAGTAGAAGTTGCCCGCGCGATCAGCATAGCCGTGACTGGAGTACATGATGAGCACTAAGTCGTCAGGGCTAGCTTTCTGTAATTGGTTCGCATTCTCAACTCCATCAAGCAATTTGCGATTCGTGTTGTTACCAGCCAGGAGTTCAAGCACGGTTCGAAAGTTGTCCTTGGTTGCCTGCTTTGCCGTCGGTACTTTTTGGCAATCCCTTGTTTCGTAATCTGATACCAGTGTGACCGGCACTACCTGCTCATACTGTCCGCCGGCTTTCAGTTGTGCTGAGATGACTGTAGACATTCGCCGCGCGTCATCGGCCGCAAATTCCAGATCGAAGTCTGCGTTCTCGTAAGCGTTCACGCCAACCGCGATTATGTAAGCCCGGGGCTTAACGGGCTGCGCTTTTGGCAGTTTCGCAATCACCTCGCTGGGCCATTCCCATTTGGCCGTCTGGCTCTTGATGCGGTCTTCGTTGAATGCGTAGGCGCTGAACTCAATCTGTGAAGCGTCTTTGCCACGCGGCAACTTCACACGAAAAGGAGGCAGCGTCATCATGCCTGTCTTCGGATCAATCTTCACACCGGTATCTGTCTTCACTGCCGTCACCTGCTGCCAATCCTGCAGTTCTTTTGTGAGCCGCTTTTCGCTTGCCAACCTTTCATTCGACGCAAAATCTTTCGATGTCTGTTGCAGCAACTTCCCTGCCCCATCACTCGGCCAACTGCCGACCATCTGCCCATCGCGGAACAACCGAACATCGTAAACACCAGTCGTGCGCATGCTCTCCTTGCCATTAACCAGATACTTGCCTTCGCCTCTGCCGACTTCGACCGTGACGTTGACGCACCCTTCAGCATCAGGCAATGACACGTTCGAGATCTTCACCGGCGGCTGGACGCGATTGAGCTTTGAGATGTCGCGAACCGGCTTGAACTCCTGGTCGCAGTTATTCAGCTTGTTGCATTTGAGCAGGCGTGGAAGCAACTGCGGCTCGTAGTAATCGCGCATGAAAACCTCGAGAGGGATGGGTTTGAGTGGGTCATCGGAAACAACCCAATGAAGACCTTGAGAGTCTTCGATCCTGTTGGTATCAAAGCGACCGTCGGGCGTAGTAACGACCCAATCGCTTTCATCAAGCGCGATCAAGCTACAAATCTCTTTGCCGGTTGCCACATTCCAGATCTTTGTCTTTCCGTCACTGCTGCCACTCGCTAGCGCTTTTCCATCTGCACTAAACGACACTGAAGTCACGCCGGCTATGTGCCCCGTAAGAGTTTCTATTTCTGCTCCGCTTGCCGCGTTCCAAAGCTTGATGGTGTTATCCACGCTTCCCGACGCCAGCGTCTTTCCGTCCGGGCTGAACGTCACTGACGAGACACCTGAAGAGTGACCCGTCAGAGTTCTTAGTTCTTTTCCAGTTGTTGCGCTCCAAATCGTGATTGAATTGGCATCGCTTCCCGACGCTAGCGTCCTGCCATCCGGGCTGAACGCCATCGACTCGATCGGATCATAAGATACCTCTTTCGCTTTAAGACGTAATTTCCTGCCAGTTATTGTGTTCCAAATAGTGATCATGGCGCTCTCATCGCCGCTTCCGACTGCTAATTTCGTACCATCCCCGCTGAAGGCGAGCGACCCAAAGGCAAAAGATGTCTCCGTGAAAGTTCTTAACACTGTTCCACGTATGGTGTTCCAAAGCTTGATCGAATTGTCTCCGCTAGCCGATGCCAAAGTTTTTCCATCCGCACTGAAGGCCAGCGACACTACAGAATCAGAATGCCCGCGCAGAGTTTCTATTTCCTTGCCGCTTTCCAGGTTCCAAAGCTTGATTGTGTTTTCCGGACCTTCGGTGGCCATGGTCTTTCCGTCCGGACTGTAGACAAATACCATCTCAGAGGAAGTCTGGCCGGTGATGAGAGTTCGCAATTCCTTTCCGCCGTCGATGTTCCAAATCTTAAGCGCGGGAACCTCGTCGCCGTTTCGCAATGACAGCGTCTGTCCATCCGGGCTGAAGGCGACCGAGCCAACGCCCGATGAATGCCCTCTGAGCAGACTCAATGCTTTTCCGCTTTCCGTGTTCCACACCCTGATCTCATTGTCAGCGCTTCCCGATGCGAAGGTCTTTCCATCCCGACTGAGGGCGAGACACTTCGCAGGACGAGGTTCCCAGCTTAGATTTCTCAATGCCTGACCACTGCCCGTGTTCCAGGTTTTCATCGCATTGTCGAAACCCGCTGATGTTAGGACCTTGCCATCTGAGTTGAATAAAAGTGACCCAACTGAAGAAGCATGCCCCGTGAGAGTCACTATTTCTTTGCCACTATCGGTGTCCCAAATCTTGATCGTATTGTCATCGCTTCCCGACGCCAGAGTCTGGCCATCGGCGGCGAATGCAACGGACCGGATTCCGGAAGAATGTCCCGCGAGCGTTCTTAGTTCTGCCCCACTTTCAATGTTCAAAATCTTGATCAAATTGTCGTTTGTCCCAGCCGCGATAGTCTTTCCATCCGGGCTGAAGGCGAAGGACTCGACACTATGAGGATGCAAGATTCCGGTGCCAACGGAATGCCACGTGAGGGTCCTGATTTCTTTTCCGGTCGCTATGTTCCAAAGCTTGATTGCGCTGCCCGGGCCTCCGGACGCTAACGTCATTCCATCTGGGCTGAATCCGAGCAACTCCACAAAATTAAAAGACCCGGGCGGTCCCGCGAGGGTTCGTAATTCCTTTCCAGTTTCTATGTTCCAAAGTTTGATCGTATTGCTCATGTCTCCCGACGCCAAAGTCTTGCCGTTCGGGCTGAACGCAACTGACCAGACGCGATCAGAATGTCCCGTGAGAGTCCGCAGTTCTCTTCCGCTTTCTGTGTTCCAAAGCTTGATTGTCTTGTCGTCGCTTGCTGACGCCAGCGTCCTGCCATCCGGGCTCAAGGCGATTGCGGTGACCGCATCGGAATGGCCCGTCTGTACGACGAGGTCAGCTTTTTGCGCTTTTGTGTTGATTGCTTTCCCGGCAAGTAACGACAGCAAAACAGCGAGAGTGATCCCGAAATTCTTAATCTTCATCTATCTCCTGTCGCGTTCCTTTGCTGCTATCGGTTGTACTGTCGCGACGATCAGCGGTTGTGCGTCGGGCTCGCGGCGATAAAAGACCCGCGGAGTCTGACTCTTCTGATTCTTGACTGCCGCTTTCCTCGCCGGATTGACCTCTTCCAGAGACTTGCTCTGCAGCGTTTCTTCTCTCAGCTTCGGCACGCGGGCCAACGCATAATCAAACCATTCCCGCAAAGTGACTTCACCATTGTGATCGGCGTCTGCGGCTTTCGTCTTCAAGCCTTCCTCGACCAGGGCATAGGTCAGGTAACTGTGCTTCAACTTCTCGGAAACAAAAGCCTCCTCGACATTCTGGGAAGCGGTCATTATGTACATGCCTTTTTCGTAGGCCAGCTGCGCTAAGCCACGCGTGTTCATCGGGCCTCGCCGCGGTTCGTCTTTGTTCTCCAGCGCTTGTCCGCTGTTGCAGGCATCGATGATCATGAACATCTGTCCGGCATCGATACCGCGAAATGCTTCCTCTAACTCCAAATCAGAGATTGAGTGTGTGAGTATTTGCTGCAGGCCTTCCGCCGACAACTCGTCGCGAGACCCTGAATACCCCAAGTCATGTGGAACAAGATAGAAGTGATCGCCGCTAGCTTTTCCGTGTCCTGAGAAGTAAACAACCACTCCATCCTCGGGTTGCACGCTGGCAGCGAGCTTCTTTAACTCTGCGAGGATGTTCTCCTTGGTAGCACTCTCATTCAAAAGCGTCTTGATTTCCACTGACTCGTACCGACCCAGCTTCTCCTGTTGCAACTTCAACTGACCGGCCAAAGATGCGGCGTCGTCGGTTGTGTAGTTAAGGTTATACTCCCGGTTCGCGTACTGGCTCACTCCGACAGCCAGAATGTGCAGCGTGCCTTTGCGCTTCAGCGAATCAGCGCCCGTAACGGTCAGCGCAGCATCGCTGCTCTTGATGTTGTCGTGATTGAAAGCGTAGGCGGTGAACTTGTTTTCACCGGCGACAATCGGAATAGTCGCCTCAAACGTGACGCCGCTTTGTCCCTTCAACACATCGCCGCGCCACACCTTTACGAGAGACCCGTTGCGGAACAAGCGCACGTCCTCCGCTCCGCTTCCCGTTTTGTGGTCTTTGTCGGCGGCTAGCTCTGCGACATCAAGCCTCACCGCCACATTGCGCGTCGTCAGCGTCGCATTAGAGAGCGGATCAGGTAGCGTTAGTTTTAGCTGCGGCTGGCGACGGTCTTTCTGTGAAATATCCGATGCCGCTTTGAGCTGCTTACCGGCAAAGACATCGGTGAGCAGACCTGGATAGTAGAAATCGCCGAAGAACGCTTCAACGGGCGCATGGTCAAAAGTATGGTTGTTGAAGCGCCAGAGGATCTTGTTCCATGCGGTGGACGTGCCGTCGAAAAGACCATCGGGCGTAACTACCAGCCAGTCGTTTTGATCAAGAGCAATCAACGCGGCGAGTTCCTGGCCGGAACCGACGTCCCAGATTTTGAGCGAGGAATCCGAATTTCCACTGACTAAGTACTTATTATTCGGACTGAAGGCAATTGAGTTGACAGAAGCAGAGCCGCCCGTGAAAGTGCGCAATTCGATGCCGCTCTGCACATCCGAGAGTGCCAGGCTACCGTTCCAACTGCCACCGGCGAGCATTCTTCCGTCGCTACTGAACGCGATTGGGGAACCGAGCCCTTTTAGTGTCCGCAACTCTCTGCCGCTCGAGAAATCCCAGAGTTTTACAGTACTCTTAACATCTCCCCTGCCGATACTCGCAGTGGCGAGAGTCTTGCCATCAGGACTGAAAGCAAGATCCTCGACGAGACCACCTTCGGGATGTATTTTGAGAGGTAGCAAATCAGTACCTGTCGAAATATTCCGGAGTCTTACCGTACCACCCTCACCGTAGGCAAGTGTCTTGCTGTCCGGGCTAAAGGCGATCGAACTGCCGAAGCCCATGAGAGTTTGTAACTCTGCGCCTTTCTCGACATCCCAAAGCTTAAGAGTACTGGAGTACATACTTCCACTGGCGAGAATCTTCCCATCAGGACTGAAGACAACTGATGCGATACCAGCAGGACGATCATGAACTGGGTCGAGACTGCGCAACTGTCGGCCGGTCGAGACCTGCCAAAGCTTGACGGTACCGTCGACCCCGCCTCCGCTCGCGAGAACCGTGCCTTCAGGGCTGAACGCAACTGACGAAACAACTCCGGAATGACCTTTGACAGTCCGCAACCCGCCTGTCGAGACGTCCCACATCCTCACCGTACCATCACCACTTCCGGCAGCAAGCGTTTTGCCATCGTTGCTGAAAGCAGCCGCCTCGACAAATTCAGAATGCCCCTTCAAAGCTCCCACGTCTGATCTGGTCGTGAGATCCCAAAGCTTAATCGTGCTGTCCGCACTTCCGGTGGCGAGTGTCCTGCCATCGGGACTGAAGGCGACTGGGCTGAAATATCCATTGAGAACAGCAAGGCCGGCGCCCGTCGAAACATCCCAGAGTTTCACACTATTCTGCCGGCCCCCGCTCGCGAGTATCTTTCCATCAGGACTGAAGGCAACTGAATTAACTGCAGTAACTGAACCACTCCCGGCTTCGATCCGGCGCAACTCTGCCCCCGTCGAAACGTCCCAAAGCCTGATGGGGCCGTTCATGCCGGCGCCCGCGAGCAGTTTCCCGTTCGGGCTAAAGGCAACACAGGAGACATGGCTAGCTTTCATACTGCCTAACTCTGTCCCCGTCGAGACGTCCCATAGCTTAACGATGCCCTCCCACCAGTCTCCGCTGGCGAGAAGTTTCCCGTCGGGGCTGAACGCAGCCGAATCAAAATGAGAATGAGCTGTGGGGTCAAGCATACGCAGTCGGGCGCCCGTTGAGGTGTCCCAGAGAAAATTATCGCCGGCGATAATTCTTCCGTTCGGACTCAACGCAACCGCGGTGACAGAAAAATTGAGATCGCGCAACTTTGCGCCGCTCGAAACGTCCCAAACAGCCAGGCGAATCATGTCCCCGCCGACGATAATTTTCCCTTCAGGCCCGAAAGCCAGCAAACCGCCTGCGTCTTCGATAGTGCGCAACTGTTCACCTGTCGCGAAATTCCAGAACTTGATCGTCCTGTCTTCACCGCTGCTGGCGAGAGTTTTTCCATCCGGACTGAAGGCTAGCGAGCTGACCTTGCCAGAATGTCCGGTCTGCACAACGAGTTCCGGAGGGTTCGAGGAGGATGGAGCTTTCTGGGCCCAGCAAAGCGTACTTGCAAAGATCAGCAAGCCCAGTGAAGCCCAACCCGGATGATTCTTAATCTTCAACACTCCGTCTTTCATTCTTAGCTGCTGTCGGCGACGTCGTCTACCGCCCGAGCGGTTACCGGCAAATCGTCGATGCGTTGAAAGGTTAACCTGCTTTTTTGCTTAGTTCTTGGTGTTTGACCCGCAGGATTCAGGTAGACAATGAGTATCAGAAGAACAGCAGCCCTGATTATTTTATGGTGATACCAGACAACCTGTTTCATCCTATTTATCCACCGCGAGCCTCTTGGGATGCTTGTCGAAGCATGACTCGTTGAATGGTGTAGTTTTAGACCAGTGAATGCTACTTGGTGACGCCTACCCTTGCAACAACCATCGGCTTGGCGTCAGGCTCGCGGCGATAGAAGACACGCGGGCGCTGGATGTTTCGCTTTGCGGGGTCTTTGATATTCTCATCGCCTTCGACAAAGACCATCTCCAACTCTCTGCCTTGCCGGTCCTTGAGCCCCGACGTCGCTTTCATCTTTTCTTCCTGCATCCGGGGCACTTGGTCGGTCGCATAGTTGAGCCACTCGCGCAAAACTATCGCACCATCCTTGGGCTCATCGTCGGCGGCGCCGTGTTTCAGTCCCTGTTCAATGAGCGCGTAGGTCAAATATCCGTGCCCTAGTCTTGACGCTTCCCATGCCGCCTGATAACTCTGCGCGGCGGTCAGAATGTACATTCCTTTTTCGTAAGCAAGCTGCGCCAGACCTTTTGAGTTCATCGGCCCTCGCCGCTTTTCTTCCGAGTCGAGCGCCTGTCCCGAGTTGCACGCATCAATCACCATCAGCATTTGCCCCGCATCAATCTTCACGAACGCCGCTTCCAACTCCCTGTCAGAGATGCTGTGCTGAAGAATAGCCTGCAGGTCCGGCTCTGAGAGTTTCGTGCGCGGACCCCGATAACCCAGATCATACGGAATGAGATAGAAACGCTGCTGCTGAGCTGTGCCGTGTCCTGAGAAATAGACAACCACGGCGTCCTCCGGCTGCGCCTGCTCAGCCAACCGAGAGAGTGCCTGAAGAATATTCGCCTTCGTGGCATCTTTGTCATACAAAGGCACGACCTCGACGCGCGCATAGTTTTTCAGCGTTTCTTGTTGGCGCTTAATCTCTGCTGAGAAATCTTCAGCATCAGGTACAGCGTATTTCAGATCATATTGCGAATTGCTGTAACTGTTGACTCCGACAGCGAGGACGTAAGCTATGCCTTGGCGCTGCAAACTCTCGGCGCCGTTGACTACCAGTTTTGCATCCTGACTCTTGATATTGTCTTTGTTGAAGGCGTAAGCGGTGAAGTTGTTCACCCCGGCCACAATCGGCACGGTCACGGTGCAGATGCTGCGCCGCGCTTCGAGGTTTGAACTCCGTTGTAGTATGCAACCTTCCTTTTCCGTTATAGCGAACAGATCTCCTTCCCAGAATTTTACCAGCGAGCCATTGCGAAACAGGCGGACATCGCGGGCCCCGCTCTCAGGCCACCAAGGTACCGCCAATCTGACACCGAACTCTGGTGCCTCCTCAATCTCAATCTGCAGCTGAACCGTGCGCGCGGCCACAGGTGTCTGCGGATCACTATTTTTTACTGTTGTCAGCTTGACTGGAATTTGCCGCCGGTCCTTCCCTTCCAGGAACGTCCCTGCAGTGGGACGCTTGCCGGCCATGATGTCAGCGAGCAGACCGGGATAGTAGAACTCGGTAAAGTAGGCTTCAACCGGAGTGACCTCGAACGGGTTCCGCGGGTATGTCCAGGCAATCCTGTCCCAGGCTGCGGGAGACCCATCGAAAAGTCCGTCGGGCGTGATCACAGTCCAATCCTGATCGTCCAGAGCAATCAACGTGGCCAACTCCTGGCCGCTGGCTGCCTCCCAAATCTTGATCGTCAGGTCATCGCTGGAACTAATCAGAAGCTTCCCGTCAGCCGGGAATGCGACCGACAGGACGTGACCAGAGTGACCAGTAAGCGTGCGCAGTTCTTTTCCGGTGTCGAGATTCCACAGCCTGATCGTGTTGTCGTCACTGCCAGACGCCATCGTCTTCCCGTCAGG
The DNA here is from genome assembly GCA_003168335.1 of Blastocatellia bacterium. Lineage (GTDB taxonomy): Bacteria > Acidobacteriota > Blastocatellia > Pyrinomonadales > Pyrinomonadaceae > UBA11740. The sequence goes on from PMSM01000010.1 coordinate 24,139, forward strand.
GCTGAAAGCGATATTGCAGTCACCGGAGGCGTGGCCCGGGAGCGTGCGCAGTTCAGCGCCGCTGCTAGCGTCCCACTGCGTGATCCCCGCAGTCATCACTTGATCGATGAATTTCAGAGTGCGACCCCAGATCGTTTTGCCATCGGGACTGAAGGTAAAATTATCACCGCCGCCACCTTTCAGGGTGTGAAGTCTCGTGGCCGTCGCGACGTCCCACACAAAGAGTTCGTTCATGCTGTCGGTAACCAGGGTCTTGCTATCTGGACTAAAGACAATTGCGTGCACGATGTTCGCGTGATCTGCGAGCGTGTGTAGTTCGATACCCGATGCCACATCCCATAGTTTGACTTCCTTGAACCCTCCGGCGGCAAGAATCTTACCGTCCGGACTGAAGGCGATCGAGCCGACTCCGCTACTAGGGCGTTCAAGCGTGCGAAGTTTTGTGCCGCTCGCCACGTCGTAGAGTTCAATGCGATCATCGTTGTCCTCGCCCGCGAGAATTTTTCCATCCGGGCTGAAGGCTTTGGGAATGGGTACGTCGCTCCTTACTGAAAGCCAAGGGAGTCTATGAAGTTCGCTGCCCGTGCTGACTTCCCAAATCCTTACGGGATCTTGGGCGCCGCTGGTGACGAAGAACTGACCGTCAGGACTGAAGGTAAGCGAAAGAAACTCCGCGACGTGTGGCGCAATCGTGCGGAGCAGAGCGTCTCGACTGGAGAGGTCCCAAAGTTTTACAGTGCGGTCGGTGCTGCCCGCCAAAATAATCTTACCCGCGCGGCTGAACTGATTCGTAAAGATACCGCCGGAATGGCCCTCAAAAGTGCGCTGCACAACGCCGCTGCCGACATCCCACACCTTGATCGTCCGGTCGCTGCTGCCACTCACCAGCGTCCGACCGTCTGGACTGAACGCGACACTCAACACCTCGCTTGCATGTCCGCTGAGCGTTCTTTCCGCACCGCTCTTTAAGTCCAGCAAAGTGATCGTCCCGCGATAGTTTGCGCTCGCCAGGGTGAGGCCGTCCGGACTGATGGTAAACGCGTCGATCCGGCCGGCCGTTGCCGGAAGGCGCCGCAACACCTGGCCGGTGTGGACATCCCAGACCGTGATCTCGTTGTCAGATGCGCTAAGTATAGTTTGACCATCGCGACTGAAAGCGACGGTATTTACCTCGTAAGAAGGACCTTTCAGATTGTGAATCACCGTGCCGGTGCTCACGTCCCACAACTTCATTGTGTTTTCAGTACCGCCGCTTACCAGCAGCCTGCCGTCAGGACTGAAGGCGATCGAATTTACATTCGGCGGATGCAGTTGCCCGGGGAGTCGAGGTTCAATGACGTTAGCAAGACTGCGCAGTTCCCGACCCGAAGAGACGCTCCACACCTTAATGAGACCATCGACGCTGCCGCTGGCCAGAGTCCCGCCATCCGGACTGAATGCTACTGAGGTGACCGGACCGCTATGGCCGCTCAGCGTGCGCCACAGTTTGCCTGTCGCGGGGTCCCACAGCTTGACCAGGTTATCCCCGCCGCCGCTGGCGAGAAAAGATCTATTCGGATCGAAGGCGATGGCAAGGACGCTGTAGGTATGTCCCTTGAGCGTGCGAAGTTCGGCGCCGGTGGCGACGTTCCAAAGTTTTACGGTCTGATCACTGCTGCCGCTGGCGAAAATCTTTCCGTCGGGGCTAAAGGCGACGGTGTGAATCCAGCCGGAGTGGCCCGTTTGGATTACGAGCTCTGGTTTTTGACCATGGGTCGCGGCTGAACAAGCCAGCAAGAGGATGCCGATAGCGTGCACACGGAAAACAGCTTGCCCCGCAGCGTTTGGTTTGCGCGCGAGGCGAGTGAGTAAACAGCGAAGGCCACGCAAATTTCGCATAACCGCATTTGCCTTATTGAACCCGAGCGGACGACCAGGAAACCTCAAAAAAGTGCGCCGAGAGAAAAACGAAAGAGTCGCAGGCGGGTAGGTTTTTGATTCTTACTGGCCGGCGAACTGATCAACCGCAATAGCCGCGCTGGGCCGAACGGTTAGCCGTGGATGCCTCTGGGATCCAGGTTGCACTAATCTGGGCCAACATCGAGCACGCTTAATTGCACGAAGCCCAATAGTACACCCACCAGCACCCGTACGGGTTGCACGAAAGTTGGCGGTAGACGCAGATGTCACTATATGACTCTACTTCGCCCAGGCTCTCAGCATTACTCATCTTGGTAGGGTTCATTGCTCCGGTGCTTCTGGGGATATCGGCGCCCGACTTCTTCTGGCGCTCGGGAAACATCTGCGCTGCTTTCTCGCCCGTAATTGCGTATTGCGAAAGCACGCTATCGGGCACTTAAAATATACTTACCTTATTGTCCTCGTCGGGATCTGTGGTCAAGATGAGGCAGCGCGCACTGGCTACCTTTACGTTGTGGACCAGGAGATTTATGCAGACGGCTCAAAGGGCGAACCGTATTTGATCTTTCCCACCAGCCGCACGCGCGGCGGAGATAACTCGGTCAAAGCCGGGCGTGTGATCGAGATTCCCGCACAGGACGACACTCCGCCTTACTTCACCTTGAAACGAACTCGTGCCGATCATGTTGGCGAGAATGTGATTGTGCTGGTGACGCCGACTGCAATTGAGAGCTCAAATCCCCAAACTGACAAGTTTCCATTACTTGGTGTCTATTTTCCTGCGTAGTTCCTCCCGCCTCCTGGCCTCTTCTTCCAGAGTATGTTGTGGCCAAGGAGTGGTTGGTGTCTATATACAGTGTGGGTGCCGAATTCCAAGTTCGGCACCAAATGCACACTACTGAGTTGATTGAAGTTACAAGGTTGATTTGCCGAAGGGGGGACTCGAACCCCCACGAGTTACCTCACACGCCCCTCAAACGTGCGCGTCTACCAGTTCCGCCACTTCGGCTCGTTAGGGAAGGATGTTTGTTCTCCGATGAGCTCTAGCTCGTCGTTCGAGGGCCAAACTGAAACTTGTCGGACATTTGCTTTCAACGCCCCGGGTTATTTCTTCTGCGTAGGCGCGGGCGACGGCGTTAGTATCGTCGAGGTCGGTACCGCCGCCGGCGCTGCCGGTGTCGGCGTTGATGGCGCCGCGGGAGTCGCTGTCGGCGCCGGCGCCTGCTCAGGAACTCCCGATTGCAGGACTGAACGCGTGCCCGTGATTGCCGGCAGCGACAGTATCAAAGCAAACAACATAAAACCGGCCGCCGCGCCAATCGTAATTTTCGCCAGCAGTGTCTGTGTGCCTCGGGGTCCGAACGCCGTGCTCGAAACCGAACTGGAAAACAGCGCTCCCGCGTCAGACTTTCCTGGCTGCAGCAAGATCGTCACGACCAGGATGATGCACGATAAAATAAACAGTCCGTAAAAAAGGTAAGTAAGCAATTCAATTCTCCAGTTAGTAGTCAGTTGCTAATTGTTAGTAGTCAGTGGTCTGTTGTTAGCACCTTCCGACGTGCTGGCTTGCTCAATCATGGCTTTCCGATGCGGGTGAAACAACTGACTACTGACGACTAACCACTGACTATTTATAGTTAACAATCTGCGCGAAACTCTCGGCATTCAAACTCGCACCGCCAACCAGTCCACCATCGATATCCGGCTGTTTCATCAAGCCGGCCATGTTATCGGGCTTGACTGAGCCACCGTACAAAATTCTCAGCTCGGCGGCGGCGGCGGGCGAATGCCTTTCCGCGAAAACGCGCCGGATAAACGCGTGCATTTCCTGCGCTTGCTCCGGCGTCGCAGTGCGCCCGGTCCCGATGGCCCAGACAGGTTCGTAAGCAACGATGATACGGTCGAGATCTGACGCTGTCAACCCGCTCAATCCGCCAACTAATTGCTCGCTGACAACACGTTCCGCGTTTCCCTGATCGCGCTGTTCCAGCGTCTCGCCCACGCAAACGATCACTCTTAATCCCGCCGCGAGGCCGGCCTGGGTCTTGCGGCTGACCATCTCGTCAGTTTCAAAAAAGTATTGCCGCCTTTCCGAATGCCCGACGATCACGTGCGAACATCCGGCGTCACGCACCATAAAGGCCGCCACTTCGCCCGTGAACGCGCCTTCCTTTTGTTCAGCCGCGCAGTTCTGGGCCGCGACCCGAATGTTCGATCCTTCCAGGCGATCGGCGACACTCTTCAGCGCCGTAAAGACCGGCGCTATAACCACCTCACAATGATTCGCGTTGGCAACCAGTGGTTTTAGAGCCAGGGCAGTGGCCAGAGACTCGCCCAGCGTCTTGAACATTTTCCAGTTTCCTGCGATTACGGGTTTGCGCATAGTCAACCAATGATAACCACGAAGGCACGAAGACCACAAAGACTCTCCCTTAACCACTCTGTGACTTCGTGTCTTTGTGGTTAAGTCCGATCAGTCAGCGCCGCTACCCCCGGTAATTCCTTCCCTGCCAGAAACTCCAGCGTAGCCCCGCCGCCGGTTGAAATATGCGTAATGTGATCTGCGACGCCGGCCTGGGTGACTGCGGCCACCGAGTCACCGCCACCTACGATAACAATCGCGCCACGATCCGCGGCTTCGGCAACTGCGTGGGCAATGCCGATCGTTCCCTGATTGAAGGGCGGCTCTTCAAAGACACCCATCGGACCATTCCAGATAATTGTCTTCGCGTCCTTCAGCGCGCTTGAGAAACGTGCCACAGTCTCGATGCCAATGTCCATGCCCGCGTGGCCCGCATTGGTGAACTCGATCGGGATCGTCTTGGCCAGGACCTGCCCGCCTTTGATCGGCTCGTAACTGTCGACGATCTGGTGGTCTGTGGGCAGCAGCAGCTCGACACCCGATGCTTCGCAACGCTGCTTGATTTGCAGAGCCGTCCCCAGCATATCGTTTTCAACCAGAGACTTCCCGACGGTAAAGCCTTCGGCTTTCAGAAACGTGTAAGCCATAGCTCCACCAACTAGCAACTTGTCGACGTTGCGATCGATGAGCGCGTTAATGACCGGTATCTTGTCAGAGACTTTGGCTCCGCCGAGGATCGCCACAAACGGGTGCTCGGGATTGCTTATGACGCGGCCGAGGTACTCGAGTTCTTTCTCCATCAAGAGACCCGCCGCGGCCTGCTTCACAAACTTTGTAATGCCAACGGTCGAGGCATGCGCGCGATGTGCGGCGCCAAAGGCATCGTTCACGTAAAGATCGCATAACGAAGCAAGCTGCTGCGCAAACACTTCGTCGTTCTTCTCTTCTTCAGGATGAAAACGGAGGTTTTCGAGTAGTACGATTTCGCCGTCATTCAGCGCATCAACTTTTGCCCGGGCGGCTTCACCGACACAGTCCTCAGCAAACGCTACCGGCTTCCCAAGCAACTTCGAAAGATGTTCCGCCACCGACCGCAGGCTGTACTTGTCCACGCGCTGGCCCTTCGGCCGGCCCAGGTGCGACGCCAGGATCACTCGCGCGCCATGTTCGATCGCATAGTTAATGGTGGGAATCGCCGCGCGAATCCGCGTGTCGTCTTCCACTTCGCCGTCTTTGATGGGCACGTTAAAATCTACGCGGATGAAGGCGCGTTTGCCGGAAAGATCTAAATCTCGAATGGAGAGTTTTCGCATTAATTGTACTCGGCTGGCCGTGCTTTGAGCTTAGTACTTTGAACTTTGACGCTCCCACCGATGGATGTCCAAGTTCAAAGTACTAAGTACAAAGCACCAGGAACCAAGTACTAAATCGAAAGATCAGAAATCCAAGATCTCACAGACCCTTCTGGGCAATGTACTTCACCAGGTCGCGCACGCGGCACGAATAGCCCCACTCGTTGTCGTACCAGGAAAGTATTTTGATCATGTGACCGCCAATTACTTTGGTGTATTCGGCATCGACGATCGACGAGTTCGAGTTGCCCTTGAAGTCTGATGAGACCAGCGGCTCTTCGCAGAATCCGAGAATGCCGCGCAACTCGCCGTTGGCTGCATCCTTCAGAGCCTTATTAACTTCTTCGCTATTCGTCTCCTTTTCGACGTCAATCACCACGTCGACCAGCGACACATTAGGCGTCGGCACACGCACACTGATGCCGTCAAACTTCCCTTTCAATTCCGGCAGCACTAGCGAGACGGCTTTCGCGGCGCCGGTTGAAGTAGGAATCATGTTTAAGGCGGCGGCGCGAGCCCGGCGCAAATCCTTGTGTGGCAGATCGAGCAATTGCTGGTCATTCGTATACGAGTGAATCGTAGTCATCTGGGCCGTGCGAATGCCAAAATTCTCATGAATGACTTTGGCGACGGGCGCCAGACAGTTAGTGGTGCAGGAAGCATTTGAGATCACGTGATGGGTTGCCGCATTGTATTTGTCTCCATTTACGCCCAGCACGATGGTGATGTCTTCGTTCTTGGCCGGCGCTGAAATAATCACTTTCTTGACGCTGCCGCGCAGGTGCTTCCTGGCATCTTCCGCTTTGGTAAACAGACCGGTCGATTCGATTACGATTTCCGCGCCCACGGACTCCCAGGGAATGACCGCCGGATCGCGCTCAGAGAACACTCTGAATTCCTCGCCCTCCACCGTAATTCCGTTTTCAGACGCAGAGATGTCATGGTCAAGATTCCCGAGCACCGAATCGTATTTCAGCAGGTGCGCCAACGTCCTGGTATCGGTTATGTCATTAACTGCGACGAATTCTATATCCCTGTCGCCCAGTGCCGTGCGAAAGATGTTTCGGCCAATGCGACCGAACCCATTGATGCCAACTTTAACTGCCATTATTTACCCAGACCTCCCAGTCATTCTCATAATGATTACACACGTCAACCGCGGCAGTTGTGGAAAGCTGTAACTGAAGACGGTTGAGCTTTGAAGAAATTGCAAGATAATGCCCGCTTGGTAGTAGTGTCAAGCTGAGGATTTGTTAAGCTTTTTGAAACCGCGTACAGTCTAATGACGTAGTATGGAATGACTTGGCGCTATCTGTCTGCTCGAAAACAAGGGCGCCGGTTTGGAAATTAACAGTTCATTTTTTGAGGAGCACCTTCGATGTCGAATCAGTTGCCTCGGGCTTTTACCAGAGCGCTAGTCCTGGCGCTTTTTGTTTTGGCGTGTTTCAGCGCGGCCGTGGCCCAAACGCCGAGTCCCACGCCGGTGAATCCGGCGACCCAGCCTCCGGGCCAGGAGCAGCTTCCGCCGGCTACGGCGCCACCGGGCCTGCCACAAACATCGCCGCAAACGCCGCCGGGAACTAATGTCGTCCCTACTGCCCAACCAACTCCAGTGAGTCCGGCTATGCAACAGCCGCGGCAGCCGAATTTTCCGGACGTTCAGCAGCAGCCTGTGCCGCCCTTGCCCGATCTGACCCGCGTCGGAGTCGAGAGTGGCAACGTGCTGACGCTTTCGTTGAACGACGCGATTCGCGCGGCGCTGCAGAACAACAATGACATCGAAGTAGCCCGCGATGACGTGCGCTACAACGAACAAGTACTGAACTCGCTCGAGGGCGTCTATCAGCCGGTCTTCGCCATCACGCCGGAGATGATCAGGAGTGTAACTCCCCAAACGAGTTCCCTTGGGGGCGCAGGCGCAGCCGGGACAACCAGCAACACCACGCTCAATCTCAGTCCGAGCCTCAGCAAAACGTTCGCAACCGGCGGCGGCAACTACACGTTGAGCTTTGCCAATTCGCGCAACAGCACGAGTTCGACCCGTAGCTCGCTTACTCCGTTCTACTCGTCAAATCTGTCGCTCCAGTTTACTCAACCGCTGCTGCGAAACAGATCGATCGACGCTAACCGGCACTCAATCAGGGTCCAGAGAAAACACCTGGAACAAACCGATGCTGACTTTCGCGCGCGCACCATTACGATCATATCGCAGGTGCAAGCCGCTTATTGGAATCTCGTGTTTGCGCTACGCAACCAGCAAAACCAACTCGACAGCTTGAAGCTGTCACGAGAGAACATGCGCAGCATCGAGATCCAGATCTCAGCTGGAGCAAAAGCGCCACTCGATCGTGCTCAAGTGGAAACCGACATCGCGACGCGAGAGACGAATCTTTTCCTGGCCACGCAAAACGTGTCGATCGCGGAGAACTCGCTCAAACAGCTATTGCTGCGGGACACCTCTTCTCGGCAATGGTCGGCACAGATCACGCCGACGGATTCACCTACGTTCGATGAAGGGCCCGTTAACCTGACTGCATCACTTGATGAGGCCCGGAAGAGCCGGCCTGAACTGAAAAGGCTGAACTTGCAGAAGGAAATCACGGGGCTGGACATTCAGTATTTCAAGAATCAGACAAAACCCCAGGCGGATTTGACCGGTACCATAGCAACCACCGGTTTGGCGGGAGCTGCCTGCAATACGACTACAAATCCGCTGTGCATCGCGCCTCCGACAAATCTGGTCGGCGGTTACGGAAAGGACCTCAGCAATCTCGCGGGTCTTAGTACGAACAACATTACAGTAGGAGTGACAATTTCCTTCCCTCTCCACAACCAGACGGCCGAGGCTAATCTCGCAGGCGCCCGCATTCAGCAGGAACAGCTTCAGGCGTCGTACCGCTCGCAGGATCAAGCGATTGAGATGGACGTGCGCAATGCCGCCCAGGCTGTGGACACGGCGCAGAAACGAGTCGTCACGTCGCGGCATGCGCGCGAGAGTGCGGAGCAGCAACTCACCGGCGAGCAGAAGCTTTACGAAGTCGGGCGCTCGACGACGTTTCTCTTACTGCAGCGACAGAACGAACTGACTGTTGCTCGGACGAACGAACTACAGGCCCAGACCGACTACAACAAAGCGCTGGCTGACTTGCAACGCGCGACCGCGGCGACGCTTAGAATCAACAACGTGGTCGTCCAGGATCCTACCAAGCCTTGAGATCTGAGATTGCCGGTTGCCGATTTGAGCCGTGTATACTTGAGTACGCGCGCAGGAATTGGCAATGAAAATCACGGCTACAATCATCACTCTTAACGAGGCTGAAAATATTCGCGAGGCCTGCGAGTCCGTCGCCTGGGCCGACGAGATTCTGTTAGTCGACTCGGAATCGGCCGACTCAACCCGTGAAATAGCCGCCGAGTGCGGCGCGCGAGTGATCGTAAACGCGTGGCCTGGCTTTGCTGCACAGAAGCAGTTCGGCGTCGACTCCGCCAGCCATGATTGGATCTTCAGTCTGGACGCCGACGAACGCGTTTCACCTGAATTGCAGTCCTCGATTGCAGCGCTGTGCAGCCTACCTGAGTCGAAGCTGCTGGACGGATATCGCGTGGCCCGACGCGCCTTTTATATGGGTCGCTGGATTCGAGGGGGCGGGTGGTATCCCGACTATCAGCTTCGCTTTTTTAACCGCGCGCGCGGGCATTGGGGCGAACGCCTGATTCATGAATCGGTTTCCATGGACGAGGGCGCGCGCGTCGGAACTCTCGATGGCGATCTCCTGCATTACTCGATGCGCGATACAACTCATCACCGGAAAATGATAGAAGAACGCTATGCGCCGCTCGGCGCGCGGCAGATGTGGCGAGATGGCAAGCGCACCTCCGTCTGGCGGACTGCTATCGCCGGACCAGCCGCTTTTCTGCGCAGCTTTCTGTTGAAGGGTGGCTTTCGCGACGGGCGGGCTGGCCTTACCATCGCGAATTTTGCCTGGCACCATGCCTCTCTGAAACACACCATCCTCGCTGACCTCCAAAACCAGAGGCAAGAAAAGAAGTAGGCAGCCAGATCAGAGCCGCGCTACAATGCTCTCCTGAATGAACCTGTCGATTGAGAACGCACTCGTTCCACCACTGCCGGTCGCTTGCGCGTTGATGGGCGTCCTCGGGGCCATGATTGGCAGCTTCCTCAACGTCGTGATTCACCGGCTACCGCGTGAGCAATCGATCGTCTTCCCAAATTCCACTTGTCCCAGGTGCAGCGCCCGGATCAAAGCCTATGACAACATTCCGATTTTGAGCTTTCTGATTCTGCGCGGGCAATGCCGCGCGTGCAGCGCGCCAATCTCGCCACGCTATCCCGCGGTCGAGGCGCTTACTGCCGTATTGTTTGCGGCAGTCACGTGGCATGACGGTTTGTCGTTTGCGCTGCCTTTCGATCTCGCCTTCACCGCTTCGATGCTGGCGCTCCTTTTTATCGACGCCGAGCACATGATTTTGCCGAACGCGATTACCTACCCGGGAATTCTCTTCGCCCTAATCACTCGCGCGGTCATCCCCTATTTGGCGGGACCATCCCACTTCGACGACTTGCCGCAATTAATTACATTTTTTCCTCCGGCCTGGCCGGTTCCGCTCGTTTCATTAATTGGCGCGGTGATTGGAGCCCTCGCCGGCGGCGGATCGCTCTGGCTGATGGGGTTCCTGTGGAAAAAGTTACGCAGCGTCGAAGCCATGGGTTTGGGCGACGTAAAAATGATGTTCATGGTCGGGGCCTATCTCGGTTGGCGGCTAACGCTCCTCACCATTCTCATCGGCGCGCTCAGCGGCTCGTTGATTGGGATTTCCCTGATGTTACGGCGCGGCAGTCGCAACCTGCAGATGATGTTGCCCTTCGGAATTTTCCTCGGCATTGGATCAATCGTCTCGTTGTTAATCGGCGCGCGGATGATCGCGTGGTACGCTTCGCAATTTCGCTAGCTTGAATTATGCAAGCCAGTCGCCTTCAAATCCTGCTTACCATTTTTGCCGGCATCTTCCTGCTGGGCACGGTACTCATCTTCGCCATCTTCGCGCTGGCCCCCGGCACGGCGGTTGTCTATCGCCCATTTCTGCTTACGGCTTTTGTCGTTACGCTTTTTATCAGTCTGGTCTGCATCGCCTGGCTGCTGCGTGGCTTGCTCCGTCCTTACAGTCAACTGGTAGGCGAGGCCCGGCGCGCACCCGTCGCGCATTCGGGCAAGACGCAAAACGAAGCCGCGTTCGTCCTCGAGACCTTTCAATCGGTCATCGCCCAGCTTCAGGAGCAACAGCACGAACTCAAGCGCCTCAGTGATCAGGCGAGCCAGCGCGCGGATTCCGCCGAGCGCTTCAGCGATCGCATCGTGGCCAGCATGCCTACCGGCCTGATCGCTTTCGATTCAGCGGGCAACGCCACGGTCATGAATGGGCCCGCGCGCGGTCTGCTGGCCAATGAACTGAGCGCCTCAGGCGAAAACTTCCGGGCGATCTTCCGAAGCGTTCCGGCACTGGCGGAAATGGTCGATGCTTGTCTGGCGAGCGGGCGTATTTTCCGGCGCGAAGAGATCCTAGCTACCAACGGAGGAACCGGACAGGTCAAACGATTCGGCGCGACCGTCGCGCCAATTGATCCTACGTCAGCGTCAGGCTCACGCGGCGCGCTTTGCCTGATCACCGACATCACTGAAGTCATGCGCCTGCGCGAACAGGTCGCGCTAAAACGAAACCTGGAAAGTCTCGGCGAAATGTCCGCCGGCCTGGCCCACGAATTTAAGAATGCCATGGCCGCCCTCCACGGCTATGCGCAGTTTCTCCAGAGCATCGATCACGATGATCAGGGCAGAGCGGCCGCGGATGCGCTGTTGCAGGAAGTCCGCAGCCTCTCAGAGATGATCACGGCGTTTCTCAACTTTGCCCGGCCGCAACCGCTACAGTTGGAAGAAGTCTATCTCGACGAGTTGATCGGAGAGTGCGCGCGCGAGTTGCAGCCGCTATTTGAGAGACAACGGGTGGAACTGATTCTTGAAAGAGTTTTCTCTGCGCCATCTCAGCGACCTCTGCGTCTCGGCGGTGAATCGACGAACGAGAGAGTTCACCGCAGAGACGCAGAGAACGCAGGGGAATCGCAGAGGATTGGAATCCAAGCCGACACCCGCATGTTGCGCCAGGTGCTTCTTAATCTGCTGCGCAACGCTGCCGAGGCAATTCCAGATGATAAATCCGATCGGAGAGTCACGGTTCGCAGTTCAATTGAAAACGAGCAAGGTAAGCAGTGGGCGACAATTTCCATTCAGGACACGGGCGTTGGGATTGCCACGGCCGACTTGCAAAAGATCTTCATCCCCTTCTTCACGACCAAGTCCGGAGGGCACGGCATCGGTCTGGCCTTAGCCCATCGAGTGATCACTGAACATGGCGGCACGCTTAACGTGGCGAATGTTTCCGAGGGCGGCGCGGTCTTTACGATTCGGCTGCCGCAATGAAAGGGGCTTAGAGTACCGACTCCAGTCGGGCAGTATCAGAAGCCCGCGCGTAAGCAAGGGCTCCGATGATGATCGAGCCCTCCCTGACGGTCGGGCTTCTGACACACTTCAGTCGGGCTTTCTACAGAGGAACAACTCCCGTGCCCCCACGAACGCGCGCGTCAACTTTGACCTCGGCATCGCCGCGCAGACAGTAGCGCCGGGATCTCAACTCGCTTCCCTGGAAAACGATTTCAATCAGATAAACAACATCCTGGGCAGCATGATAATAAAAGTGCGTTCAGACATTGAAGAGGTCTCGCCATGGATCAAGTTGCTCGATCGCTACGCCTCGCAAACTGAAGACCAGATGATCAACTTCAGCCTTGGCAAGGCACGAGCGAGCGCGTGGCTGGTGGCTCAGATGGTCAATTCTACGCCGGCGAACCAACTGGCGCGTGAGTTGAGTATTCTTGATGATGGCGTAGCCATGCTCGGCGCGTTGATTGGCAGTCCAAAGGAATGGCTGATCAGCCTCGGGCTGCACGTGATTCGCTTCCGCGAGCGCAACGACGTCCCGCAGGTCATCGATGTGCTGAATCAGATGTAGTCGTAATGCAAAATCTCGATCACCAGCTCGACTATTGGAACCGGATGGGTCCGGGGAAACCATTCAGCAATCCGGTGAACTTCGAGCGCCTCAGTCAATGGCTAACTCCGGACAGCCGCATTCTCGATATCGGTTGTGGCTATGGCCGGGCGCTGGGACTCTTGTTTGACCGGGGCTTCCACAACTTGATTGGCTTCGATCCAGCCGCGGCGATGGTCGCGGTGGCTCGCGAGCGTTTCCCGGCAATTACTTTTGAAGAGCTGGTGTCTCCGCCTCACCTCGATCTTCCCGATCTTTCTGTGGACGCCGTCCTGTTGTTTTCCATTCTCACTTGCGTGCCAACCGACGACGGCCAGCGCGCGATCGCCCGAGAAGCCGAACGGGTCCTGCGGCCCGGTGGTCTCATATACATCAGCGACCTCTGGCTGCAAACGGACGAGCGGAACAGGGAGCGATACATTCACGGAGAGCGAAAGTATGGGACGCACGGAGTGTTCGATCTGCCGGAAGGAGTGACCGTTCGGCACCACGACCCCCGCTGGATCGAAGAACTCACGCGGGACTTTGATGAGCTGGCGCTGGACACGATCGACGTCAAGACCATGAACGGCAATCCCGCGAAAGGCTTTCAGTGGTTTGGATTGAAACGAAAGTGATCTGAAGAGCGAAAAGTTAGTTGATCGTCAGAATCACAATCTCTGGCGTAACCCGAAACCGGATCGGAAAAATGCTGGTGCCGATTCCGGTCGTCACGAACAAATGATGGCCGTTCTCGAACACGTGGCCGGCGCTGTATTTTTGACCAAAGTCGGAGGGAACAACCGGTGTGCCAATCAAAGGAAGATTAACTTGCCCGCCGTGCGTGTGCGCAGCGAGCAGCAATGGCACGTTCCGGGGAATGCGTGGAAAGATATCAGGATTGTGCGTCAAGGCGATGATGGTTGAATCGGACGAAACTTTCGCGATGGTCTCACCAATGTGTTGGGGCCGAGTCCAGAGGTCAGCCAGGCCAACCAGCCATAAAGATTTGTCACGCCACTTAACCTCAGCCACTTCATCTTCCATCACGTGTATCCCGTTCTGTTCAAGAGCGCGCCGGACCTTCTCGCCGCTGTACCACCAATCGTGATTGCCAAGAATCGAGTAAACGCCCAATGGTGCCCTGAGATTCTTCAAAGCGGCGGCTGTTACTTCCGGCTCGACCCGATGACTGTGCCAACTGTTCGGCGACATGTAATCGCCGAGCAGTATGATGAGATCCGGATTCTGTTGGTTTGTTAAGGCGACAATCTGTTGCAGCTTCTGGTCGTTGATGAATGGCCCGCCAGTGTGCACGTCCGCGATGAGTGCAATGCGCAGGCCGTTGAGTTCTTTCGGCCAATTGTCGATCTGGATGGTTTCCTGATGGACGATCAGGCGGTTGGGCTCAATCAGGATCCCCCAGATGGCAATGCAAACAACAATCAACGAAAGGACGACGAGGGCAACCCGAATCCTCTTCCGCCACACCGGACGCTTGCCCCATCTCATCGGGCCCGGCGACCGTCTTACCTCGCGAATCAGGAAGAGAATTAGCCCGAGAACAACAGCAATGGCAATGACGAACCGAATACTCATAGAAACTCTCTGTGGAGTGCGCCGGCATAGGCGGAGCGGCAACTTGTGCTGGGAGCGCGGACGTCTCGTCCGCATTGAGGGCGAAGCGCGAAGAGCATTTCAATAAACTAAGCGCCTGCGGCGCTGTGCGGACGGGACGTCCGCGCTCCCAGTACTAGTCACCCCACTTCTAAACTTCCTACAGCTCATGCGGAAAATATTCACGCCAGCGCCGATCGACCAACTTCGCAATGTCATCGCGCACGATCAATTCATCAGGCAGACTGGGTTTCTTGCGTGCGTCGATCACGATTGGTCCGCGATAAGCGAGATGATGCCGAATGACATTTGTCTCGGCAGCGTAGATATCTCCGGCCGGTTCGAAGCGCGTCCAGGTTGACCATAAAAAGTCTATAGCCGAACGGGCGACGCCGGCATCATCATGCAGGATCACCAGAGGCCATTCAGCGAATACTTTTTCGCGCGCCAGACGCGCTGCCTGGTCCGGCTCGTCCAAGTACGGCGCGCCTTCCACCACCAGACAGCCACCACAGAAACTTTCGGCCCGGGTGATTCCGCGCGGGAGTTCGTCGCGAAATTCCTTTGGCAAATCACGAATCGCTTCACCGAGGCCCATCAGGATTGCCTTACTGCCTTCATTCACTTTCCCACTGGTGTAATCCAGAGTGTCCATCGACGTATTCGCGAAGATGAAGAAATCCGTCTCCCAACGCACGCGCGCGAGCACGTGCTCCAGCACACGCGGAAAATCATGCAGGTCTACGGAAGTGTCAGTGAGAATCAGAAACTTCGTCAGCGCCAGTTGCCCTTCGCCGAGGATTCGGAAGCCGGCCACCAGGGCTTCGCGCGGATATCGTTCGCGCACCACGGCCGCGGCGAGAGCATGGAAACCAGTCTCGCCATACGACCACAAGTCACGCACGCTCGGCATCACCAGCGGAAACAGCGGCGCCAAAAGCGTCTGCAAATAATCGCCGATGAAAAAATCTTCCTGCCGTGGCTTGCCTACGACTGTCGCCGGGTAAATCGCGTCGCGACGATGAGCGATCGCCTCGCAGTGAAAAACCGGATAGTCATGTTGCAGCGAGTAATAGCCATAATGATCACCAAACGGTCCTTCTGCTCGACGCTCATGCGGTTGCGCATGGCCAATAAGTGCAAATTCACTTTCTGCAACGAGCCGATGCGCGCCCGCAGGGCTCTTCGCCATTCTGAGTTTCTCTCCGCCGAGGAGAGACGCAAGGATTAATTCAGGCACATCTTCAGGCAACGGCGCTATCGCCGAAATGATCAGCGCCGGTGGTCCGCCCAGGAAAACCGTCACCGGCAGAGGCTGGTTCATCTCTTCCGCTGCGTGATAGTGAAAGCCTCCGCCTTTCTGGATCTGCCAATGCAGCCCGGCGGACTGTCCGTCGTAAACCTGCATGCGATAAATGCCCAGATTGTGTTTCTTCGTGATTGGATTTTCGGTGTAGACCAGCGGTAGCGTGATGAAGGGCCCGCCATCTTCCTGCCACGTCGTGAGCACGGGCAATTCATCCAGGTGTCCCGGCCGATCGATGACTTCGGTTACCGGTCCGCGCGACATCGTTCGCGTTCCGAGTTTGAAAAACTCGCGAACCAACGAACGATGCTTCCAAAGCTCCGCCCGATTAGGAGGGAGCAGGGCTTCGGCCACGCTTACCAACTCTTTGACGAACTTTTCGGGCTTTGGCCCAAAGGCGAGTTCAATTCGCTTCGCCGTACCGAACAGATTGGTGACGACCGGGTAACGACTTCCCTTCACCCGGTTGAAAAGGATCGCCGGGCCGCCGCGATCGATCACCCGGCGATGGACTTCAGCGAGTTCGAGATAGGGATCTACTTCAGTGTCGATGGTAACGAGATCTTTTTCGCGGCGCAGGAGATCGAGGAAGGAACGAAGATTTGCGTGCATCTTGTAACTCGAAGTCGCTTTTTACTTGGCCAACGCGTAGTCCACATCAAGAAACCGAGCGTCGAGCCCGCGAAGCGGGCCGCAGATTAATAGCCCCGGACGTGAGCCCGGGGTATCAAAGTATTTATGAAAACTCGAAAGCCCCGGAAGGGGCGGCAGAAGTTTCTGTCGCCCTCTTCGAGGGCTGGAATCTCAATGAATTCCTAAACCCCAGGGCTTACGCCCGGGGCTATTAATCTGCCGCCATCTACGATGGCTCATCGAAGGGTTTCCTTGTAGGGGCCTGAGCCTCAAGAAGCATTCGCGCCCAATCTTCAGCTAATTTTTGCTCGCAGGTTTTCTCAAGCTGGCGCTATTCAGATCGAGCTCACCTACCGGAATCACTTCGACTTGCGGAAAAGCTTTTTGCAGCGCCGGCAGAAACTCCCTGGCGTCGCCCACCACGATGACGCTCGTGCTATCGACGTTCAGATGCGTCGCGGCAAAGCCCTTTACATCCGAAGCTTTAACGGCCTCCACGCTGCCGACGAACTGATTAATCTGATCGAAGTTGACCCCATAGATTGCCAGCGAACTCACCTGGGCAACCAGGCCCCCGGTTGTTTCCAAGCCACGTGCAAAGCCTCCGTTCAGGCTTGCTTTGCGCGTTGTAAGCTCAGTGTCCAGCAGATCTCCCGACGCAAGTTTGGAGATTTCCGCGAGCGTGAGAGACGCTACTTCAGCTCCTGACTTGTTCTTGGTCTGCGCAGTCGCGCTGAACGATCCGGCCCAGCGGCGCGTATCGAGCGAGCTGCCCGCGCCGTAACTCAGTCCGCGCTTGACGCGAATCTCCCAATTCAGACGGCCAGAATAACCGTTCAGAATCGAGTTGGAAACTATGCCGCGAAAATAATCCGGACTGCCGCGATTGATCGAGCTGCGCACAGCCAGCACCGCCGCCTGTCCCGCGCCCGGCATATCAATGACCAGGATGCGGCGATTCCCCGGCTCGCTCGCCGGAGTTGTTAACGCGAGCCGCGGCAGATCAGTTGCCGGCTTTTGCCAGTCACCAAAATATTTCTGTGCTATGGCAAATCCGTTTTCCGGACTGATGTCACCACCGATGACGAGGATGGCGTTGTCCGGACGATAGAACATGCTGTGCAGCTTGGCGATGTCATCGCGCTTGATCCGCGGCAAAGACTCCGGCGTCCCTGAAAGTGGATGACCGTAAGGCGCATCGCGGTAAACCAGCCGTGCGGCCGCCAGGCGAGCGATCGCGCCTGGTTGACCCAAAGACACTTTCAAATTATTAAGATACTGCCGCCGCAGCCGGTCGATCTCTTCGTCCTTGAACGCTGGATTGCGCACCACATCGGCGAGAATTTCCATCGCCGGTCCAATCCGTGACGACATGACATCGGTACTAACGGCCGACGAATCCCAGCGCGCGCCCGAGTTGATTGAGCCTCCCAGGGCTTCGATGGCTTCGGCTATCTGAGTCGCGCTGCGGGTCGTTGTTCCTCTGGTCAAAAGCGCGCCGGTCATGTCCGCTGCGCCCGACAAGTCAGCCGGATCAACTTCGCCGCCGCTCTTGATTAAGAGCTGAGCACTCACCAGCGGCATCTCCGATCTTTGCACCACCACCACACGCAAACCGTTTGGCAGCGTCTTCTCAACCGGCTTCGGAAACTGAACCATGCGGGGCGCGGTCGGAGGCGGCGGAGTTGCTTGCGGCGCTTGCGCCGACGCGTAAACCGCACACGAGAGAATCGCCAGTGCCGGCAGCGTGAGCGCCCTTAGTCTGGTAATAGTAACTTTCATTTCAGGTACGCTCCTTTCGCTCCGTTACTGGACTCGCGACTCTGCGGCATCTTGTTTACTCCTGAAGCCGGACGCATCGCCTCCGGCAGGTAGAAGAAGACATAACGGTTCTTATCGGTGAAGTACTTATTAGCGATTCGCTGTACGTCGGCAGCGGTTACTGCCTGAAGCTTTTCCAACGCAGTATTAACTCGATTCGCATCGCCCAGCAGGACCGCGGCCCGACCCAACGCATTCGCCTTGCCATTATTGGTTTCGCGCTGGCGCAACTGGCTGGTGATGATCTGGTTCTTTGCCTTCTCGAGCTCAGCGGCGGAAACCGGTGTGTCCTGCAACTTCTTTATCTCAGCCCGCAAAGCAGCTTCGGCGTCCTCGGGCTTCTTGCCGGCAGCGACAATGGCCGTCAATTGGAACAGGCCCGCGTCTTCCTTAAGATCCGCGTTCGCGTTCGTGCTCTGGGCAATTTGCTGCTGGTAGACCAGGGACTGGTAAAGTCTCGACGAGCGGCCCTGCGAAAGGATGATGTCAGCCATCGTCAAGGCCGGGGCATCTTCGCTTTTCTCTGAAGGGACCAGGTAATTAATGCCAACGGCGGACAATGGCACGTTGGCGCCATATTCGGTGAAGCGCTTTTCGCCGGTGCGTTCGCCTTCTTTCGTCTGCACGCGCGGCAAAGGCAGATCCGGTTTTTGGATCGATCCAAAATATTTATCGACCCAGGCATCGAATTGCCTGGGATCGAAATCGCCGACCACCAGCAACGTCGCGTTGTCGGGCCGGTAGTAAGTCGTGTGAAACTTCTGCACGTTTTCCACAGTTGCGGCGTCCAGGTCTGCTATGCTGCCGATTCCCGGCCGCTGGTACGGGTGTGAGACAAACGATTTCTGCTGCATTGTGTAGGAGAACTTGCCGTAAGGCGGCGCCAGGATGCTCTGGCGAAACTCTTCTTCGACAACCGCGCGTTCGGAATGAAAGCTCTCTTCGTCCACGGTCAAGCCAGAGAGGCGGTCGGCTTCGGCCCATAACAAAGTCTCGAGATAGTTGGACGGCACAATTTCGAAATAGACGGTCACGTCGTCCGCGGTAAACGCATTGTTGTTTCCGCCCACGTCTTCAGTGAGGCGATCCATCATCTCGGCTTTCATGTTTTTGGTGGACTTGAACATGAGGTGCTCGAACAGGTGAGCAAAGCCGCTGCGCTGATCTGGATCGTCCTTCGACCCGACGTGGTACCAAACGTTTATGGCCACGGTCGGGCTGGACTTGTCCACAACGCTGAGTACGCGCATGCCGTTGGGCAGCGTGCGCTCACGAAACTTCATCTGGGGCATCTTCGTCTGCGCGCTACTGCCGATGGCCCCGGCTAGAATCACTGCGCAGGCAATTAGAGTTAAGAGAGAACGTCGTCGCATACTTCGTAGGCTCCTATCTGCAGTTCCCTCCCCGGGGGCGGGTTTTGGGGGCGACCGTGTCAGAAGCCCGACCGTCAGGGAGGGCTAGTGGCGGTACTGAGCCCTTGCTTACGCGCGGGCTTCTGACGGGCGCGTGAAATTCAGGCGCGGGTGCAAGCTGACAGCCTGCGCTACTTCAATCCAAATCGAGAGGGTTCCGATAAATCTTTGTGTCTTTTTCTGCTTTCTTCTTCGCTTCCTGAAACTTCTCTTCCAAAAGCCGCCCGCGGTCCTTATGAGAACTCATCTCTTGGGCGAATATCTGTTCGCGCGTCTGCTTCTGCTTGTCGAGGTCCTTGACCATGTCTTCAAACGAACCCACCGCCTTGTGCTTCTCCTCGGTGGAGATCAACGCGCCGGTATCTGCATCAATTGTCAGGGTCGCCTCGCAGCAGGGACAGATGATGGTAAAACGGCTTGAGTCATTCATAAGCTTCGAATCCTGATCGCTGAGATGCGGCGTTGGCTCTTGAGACGTGAATGATAACAGCGAGAGGTGCGGGGAATCCAGTCAGGTGCGGAGCATATGAGATCAGTACCACCCGAGTTGGCGGGTGGGTCGGGGCAGTAGCCCGACCGTTAGGGAGGGCTCGTCTCAGGGGAGGTGCTGGGCTCTCATCAATGAGCTAGAGTATCTCTAATAAGGTGTCTTAAGACATCTTCTGCATCAACATTTACCGTGGTCTTCTGAGCTCTTGTTTCCTTCTGCTGCTCTCTTTCAAAATAGGTGGCCGCGTAAGCGCGATATATGTTTTCAGAAAAGGAGTACCTGGCAGACGCTGGATCATATCGTATTAGTTCGCCGCGATCTGGGGACTGAAGGTGTCTCAGAAAGTTAGTTAGAGTTGGCATTTTGTACTCTGGCTGTTTTCTCTTGATCTTTGCAAGAATTTCCTCTTTAGTGGCCCCCTCCTGATTGTATTTGAGTAATGCTCTTAGGATAACCTTGCCATCATTAAGTGTCTGACCATGTGATTGTCTAAACGCCTGGTCGAAGGCCCCCTTAAGCGTATCCGCGGACTCTTCTACGTATAGCTCAAGTGCCTTGTCAAGAACATCCTGGTTTATCTCTATGTTAGCTTCGATGGTTCTTCTAATTTCAGCCGCAAAGCAAATATTCAAACATAGCTGATGGCAAATGGAAGCGAGGCCGTCCGAGAATCTAACAACCTGATTCTTTATGGCAGGCGGAAGGGAGAAATTGAGCAACTTCTCTCCCTGGTCAGGTATTTCACGTATTTCAGCTTCTGTCATCAGAGGAACAAAAACTTCTGAGACTCGATTGTCCATTTCCCGATCAAACTGTATGACTTGCCGAGCGGTATCGACGGCTCCAATCGCTATGATCCTCAATTCGGGATAGGTATCAGCCATGTCCACAAACAGCTTCATGACTTGAGCCATCTTCACCTTTTCCCTTGAGTCTATTTTATGGAAATCATCAAGCACCCAACAGCAGTGAGTCTCGCCAAGAAAAATCGCCAGATTTTGGGGTGTCAATTGCGGCGGTAGTACTCGGAGTTGTTTTGTTTGATCTTGTCTTGCTGAGTCGCCCGCCATCTGACCTTTTATCCCCAGGTAGTTCATTTGGATGGAAGAAGAGACTTTGTTTGTCTTGGTATGCGTCCTTTCAGAATCGTAAAACGGCGCTAGCCTGTCGAATGCGTCCAACATCAATTGCTCGAAGGTAAGGCCTGAGTAGCATCTCGTCGTTATGTGATTCTCATAGAGTTGGTGAAGCTTATTGACTAAAAGGGTCGTCTTGCCACAACCCGAATAACCATA
Organism: Blastocatellia bacterium; assembly: GCA_003168335.1. Lineage (GTDB taxonomy): Bacteria > Acidobacteriota > Blastocatellia > Pyrinomonadales > Pyrinomonadaceae > UBA11740. The sequence goes on from PMSM01000010.1 coordinate 45,427, forward strand.
TACGACGATTTGCTTTCCTGGGGTTTCCAACGCGGCGACTAGCCTGTCATTTACTGATTGCCGTTCAACAAAGGTGGAGCGGGCTGGCCTAGTTGGCGTGAAGACGTCCTGCACTTCGTATGATCGCGTAACGGTCATGTTGGAGTCCTTCACGCGACTTCTTTCGCGAATCGAACGACGGGCACGGTTATCGTCTTTCGCTTTGGCAAGCGCCTGAGGTTTTTGATGAGAGTTGCAAGTTGACGACCAACGTCGGCCTTAACGATCTTCTCGCCACATTGCGGGCAGACGCCGGCGGGAACGGACTCGATAACGATCAGCTTTCCCTTAAGCCAGAAGTCCTGATTGATTCTTTTCTCGTTCATCTGCTCGCCGCAGACGTGACATTCTCCGTAGTCGTAAGTTGATTTGTTATTGCTCATGCTCTTACTCCAACACGTAGGTGGTTATGAACAGTAGTTTGCCAGTTTCTTTTAGGCGGCAGATCACCGCAATCTCACGTTCGTCAGTAGCGGCTCCAACTATCTCGTATCGGGCGCCTCGCGGGTCTCGTGTGAACCGGCGGCGGATGCGACCCGTGGCAATTACTGTTTCGATATCGGCAAAGACTAAATCATCGGTCGCCATCTCCTCGAAGAAGTGCGGGATAGCAAACTCATATTCGCCATTCCGCACCTTCTCTCGTATGACATCGATGATAGCCAGTGGTTATCTTCCTCTCAAGCTTTCTTGGTAAATCTCCGCTCCGGCGAAAGTGCCCCTCATTGTTACAGCAGCGTTCTTTCGCATCAGCAATGAAAGGATATCGGTGTCGAGAATGAATTGCAGCGAACTCATGAGGTCGGTCTATCGTGGAAGAAACTGCTGCGCTCCAAAGCGATGCTTTCTACTTCATCAATGTCTTTGTCTGAGAGACCCTCATACACCTTTCCCGCCGACCCGAGTAAGTCGTCTTGCGTTTCGGCGGGAACGTCCACGGTAAGTTTCACTCGCTGGCCCTCCGAGAAAGGCAGAGAACCATTGTTCACCGGCTTGAAGCTACCATCCTCAAAAACTGCATCCAGGGTTTGGGTGATGACATACCCCTTAATTCGTTTCTCAAGTCCTGCGCACCGATCGCGCGAATCAGCTCGGTAGAACTATCGGTGAAAATAGCCGCCGCTAAAATACCGCTGCCAGTCCTGGTAGCCTTCCTCGTAGCCGCGCAGAAAACCGTCATGATATGCCTGCTCGTAAGAGCCGCGGCCGCCGAAGATCGAAAGGAAACCAGAAGCGCCGTGCCGGTAGAAGTGCGAGCGTTCCGGATCGAAGCTCTGACCACGTCGCCCATCGCTGGCGCCGGTCAACAAGCCATCCTGGTAACCCCTCTCATAGGCGTCGGAGCTGTACCGATAGTTGCCATAGTTTGAGGAGTTGTAAACCCTCGTGTTTTCGTAGACGCGGTTGCGGTTCCGATCTCGGTTGCGATCTCGATTCCGGGCCTCGTCTCCCTTGCGATCGCGGTTCCGGTCATGATGGCGACCACGGTCACGGTCCTTGTCGCCATCCCGATCACGATCCCGGTTGCGACTCGATGTCCGTGAGCTGTTATTAGCGCCGTTGCTAGTCGAACTACTGCCGCTGCTCCGGCTACTCGAACTACTGCCGCTGCTCCGGCTACTCGAACTACTACCGCTGTTCCGGCTACTCGAACTACTACCGCTGCTCCGGCTACTCGAACTACTACCGCTGCTCCGGCTGCTCGAACTGCTGCCGCTGCTCCTGCTACTCGAACTGCTGCTTTTGCTCTCGCCGCCACCGCCCCGCCGGTCTTGCGCCAGGACGTTCGACGCTGCTATCGCCGCGGGAAGTAATGAACTTGCCAATACAAGTGTACCCAGCCGGTTCATTAACCTGTGTGCTTTCATGCCGCCTCCTTGTGCGCTGTCCAACCAAGCGCTCACGAAACAGAAGGGTTGCCGATTTATAGCGGCAGTATACGCCACTCTACCTTAAAGGAACATTAAGAAAAATCGTGTCTGAGGGCCACACAAGCTGACCACCTGCCTCACAAAAAAGAGAGAGCGGCCCGATGCCGCTCTCTTCTATCCAGTCCAATTAATTTGGCCAGTCCAATTAGCTTGAGACTATGGCGATGGCGTTACGACTTTTTTGATCGCTCTCCCTGTTTTCTTTGCGCCTTGTTTGGTCTTGTCGACGACCGTCTCAGTTGTGTCGACCGTCTTATCGCCGACTTTCTTCGCGCCTTCTTTAGTTTTGTCAACGACCGTCTTGGTGGTGTCGACCGTCTTGTCGGCTACCTTCTCCGTGCCTTCTTTGGTTTTGTCGTACGCGGTTACCGATTTATCTTTGACCCACCCTGCCGCATCGGCGATGGCGTCACCGGTTGCGTGAAGCACGTCTGGCGGTTCGTTCTGGCTTACGTCTTTTTGTTCGCCGCTGGCTGAGTAGACAGCCACCGTGCGATTTCCACTGCGCGTGGTCACCACCACTTTTGAAACCCGCGGATTGTCTTTAAAGGTTCGCGTCTCAGTCTTGACGCCATTGCTATCCGTGGTTGTGGTTATTTCTGAATTGTCGGGCCCGGTTGTCGTCATGCTTGTACTGGCTGTATCGCTCGTGTTCGTATTTGCGGCTGCGTTCGTGTTTCCATTCGATTCATTTGCCTGGCTGCACGCCGTGGCCAGGATCGCCAGTGCGGCAATCATGATTCCGATCAAGATTTCTTTTCTCACTACTTCCCTCCTTCGAAAAAGTCCCAAGCCTGACTCTATCCGGCAACCAGTGTGCCACGTAGCGCAAGCTGTCCGCTCTGGCGCGCAAACTAACAGTTTGCGCTACAAAAAGTAAAGGCAAGCGATTCAGCCCGGCTGTGTTGGATGAAAAGACTGTATGCGAGAGCGTCAGCCGACGGGAAATGAGTACGGAAACCAAACGGGTGACGAACGTTCGGTTTGCCTCGGGAGCAACTCAGTCACCGATGCGCCGGTCAGTCACTTCATCCGCTCAATATAAACAGGCGCGGTCGAAACTTCGATTGAAACTCCTTGTGGGCTGGCTGAAGCTGGGCCGACACTTTCACCTGTATGCCGGATGACCAGGAATCCACCCTCAGGCATTGGAATACCAGGGGTAATCTTGTCCATACTAATGTTGAGGCGATGAGTAGAGCCGGTGGTCCAGGCCGCTACCCGACGATCTCCACCTTTAGCAAAAACCAAAACGTAATCGTCCGCCGCACCGACTGCCAGTCGCTGTTCGAAAACATAGCCGTTGAAGTATTTACTGAGCGTCTTTGCCGCATGATAAGCAGGCTTGGGCTCGTAAACCTGATCGCGTCCTGATTGGTAAGTATTCCTGACTAGTCCGAAGTGATCTTCCGGGTCTTTCGGATCAGATCCATCGTCGCGCCAGTCATACCAGATCGACAGGGGAATTTCGTTAGCGACATTCGTCAGCATCTCGCGGGCAAATAGCGCGCCCTGCTTTTCTTCGCTCATGCCACGCCAGGCGGCTGAATAGCCCCATTCGCCGGAGATGATCGGAATTACTCCGTCACCACCGCGAGCGCTACCGTACTGCTTAATCATTTCTCGCAGCCGGCAATACTCAACCGCCGCTCCTTCCGGATCCGAGCGCAGATAAGGATGGACGGACACGGCAGACCAGTAATCGAGCAAGCCTCCTTTGAAACACGCTTCGAGAAACGAAAAGTCCATTTCCGACACGGCTGGGCCGATCAGTTTTTCACCTGGCGCCTCAGATCGAAACGCTTGGCCCACGGCCAGGGCCAACTGGATGTATTCGTTTGCATTCGGCCGCGGCGGCCAGAATGCGTCGTGGTTCGGCTCGTTGTAAATTTCCCAGATCACCCCCCGATTCGAAAAGTGCTTTGCCACGGCGACTGCCCAACGCGCAAATGCTTGTCGCGTCTCCGGCGTGCGCGGTGGCGCGCCATTGTCGTAAAGCGGGTTACCGTAGTCGAGGATGAACAGCGCGTGAATCTTTGACTCGTCAAGGGCGGACATCAATCGATCGTATTCCGCGAAATCGTATTGGCCGCGCTGGCGCTCTGTCGCGTCCCACTTGAAATCCATTCTCACCCAGCGAAAGCCCGCGGCGGCGATCATCTTTACTTCGCCGGGTTGCGGGTCGGTGAAATGAATATTCACGCCCAGTCCCTGCGGGATGAAGGACTCTCTCGCGGGAGCACCGCCAAACTTACAGTTGGGATCAGCGGTGCAACCGCTCAGGAGAGTGATCAGAAAGACAAGCGGCAGGAACATCCGAAGTCCATTAGAATTCGATCGGTTCACAACTTTCCGGCGGCGGCATGCAAAGGCGCGCCGACGAACTCAGCGCGTACCGGAGGTGCAGCCGGATCAACGGCGGAGACGTGCGTCGTTGATGGGACCTTGGCGGGACGAGATTTCTTCAGGGCGGCCTCAACTTGTTTGATCCCGCTCCGTCGCGCGATCGCCCAATTGCCCAGCCAGCGCATCCAGGGACGACTGGCCCAGTCCCACTCGCCCAGGTACTCGAGCGGAAGGGCGCCCGTGTCTCGCTTGAAGCGATAGACGCCATGGTTTTGGATTGGGTCGATGCCGGCGAGATCGCAAGACTCAACGTTGAGTTTCAAACAATGCTGCACCAGCGCCCAGAAAATTGCGTGCGACGCTTGTAACTTACGACCGGCCTCGCTGGTAGCCCAGAGCACGGCCCACGCGCGCTTGCCGAGGACTACCCAACCCAAAAGGCTGACCAACTCTCCGCTCTCATCATCGCAGCGATAGAGGACGAGCTGTTGCTTGAAGTGCTTCAAGAGCTGTTCGATTTCCTCAAGCGATTGCTGTTCTTCCAAACCTTTCACGTTCTGCATGGAGGCATAGACCGCCAGCACTTCTTCGGCGCCCGGGTTGATCCATTGACGAACCGAAACGCTGGATTCGTTGGCCCGCCTAAGATTTCGGCGCCAGTTACGATCACAGGCAGCCAGCACGCGGTCTTCTTCGCGGTTTAGATCCAGGCTCATTGAAAAGTTGGTCGTGAGGTTAAACCACGTACGGCTCCAGCCCTGCGAGTTCAGCCTTAAGACGTCTTCAATTCGGCGCGCGCGATCGCAGCGAAAACGGACGTAGAGTCGTTTCACGCCGGTCGTCTGTCGCACGGCTTGCTGCAAACTGTCATCGCAAACCGAGAGATCTCCCACCGGTCCGCCCTCACTCCATATCAAGCCAAAACCAAGCGGATACCGGCGCAATTGACCCGCCATCATGGCGACGATTTCGCCGCCCTCGTTGAACGCGGCCCAGCGACAGGGCTCCCACCCCAGCGCCCGCCGGTATTCACCCCAGGCATAGCTCTGAAAAGGTGTGTAGTCGTCGAGACGCAACAGCGCTTCGTCCCAAATTTCAATCGCGGCTTCATCGGTCAGCAGCTTCCAGATAACCATAGAATCAGACTCCTCTCGGGTTCGCGGCGCGGCACGCTGACGCACGTCATCGTTCTTTCGCGGCCGAACTGTCTATTCAAGCGCCGTAATCAGTGCTTCCCCGGTTTGCCGAGGTGTCGATCGCGGAGTGCGCCGCAAAAGTCGATCCAGCAAAGTTGCCGGCATGAAACTGTGCGGGATGTCCGCCCAACGCGGGCGCAAGCATTCCCACAAAGTAACCTGCCGGCATTTTAGCAGCCAGAATAACGCCACCAGGAACATCACGCTGTAGCCGGTAATCGATGCCAGCGCTGCTCCCTGGATGCCCCTTGACGGAAGCCAGATGCGCAACGCCGTGACCATCACCAGCGCAGCCGCCATTCTGGCGATGGCACTCAAGCCCGGATGCCCTAATCCATTTAGTCCGCTGATGACGATCGCGCCGGCGCTCCAGATAACTGAAGCGACCATCAGCAGGCGCAAGACGTTGGTGACCGGTAGAAAATTTACGCCATACGCAAAGCGGAGTATGTAAGGCGCGGCAATCCAGAGCGGCATTAAAATCAGCAGGTGCGCCGCGAGCGTGAGGCGCAAACTCCTCGTGACGACCCGCGTTGCTTCATCAGCTTTTTCCGCTGCTGCTACTTCCGGCATCAATGCATCGCCCACGGACGAGGCCATGGTGCTGGTAATATCGGCCAGGCGAAGCGCGACTGCGTAGAGCCCGAGCGAGGTGCTCGACGCCACCCCCACCAGCATCATCAGGTCGAGTCTCCAATTTACGAACTCGGTTAAGACACCCGGATAGTCGCGAATACCGTAACGCAGAGTCGTTCCCAATTCTGAGAGCTCCGGCCTCCAATGTGGATGGAGCTCGCGCCAAACGGCAACGCCGGACATTAGCAGCGAGGCCCCTACCGCAGCGACCATTGTGTAGCATGCATTGGCGACCGTTAGTCGACCGATCAGCCAGAGTATGATGAAGCTCCCCAACTGCACGCCGAACAGGATCAACCGCAAGACTCCAACCCAGGTAAAGCGCCGCGCTCCTTCCAACAATCCGCGCAGGAGGTCGGTCAGCATTAGTATCGGAATCACCAGTGAATAGATTCGCGCGAGTCGCACGACCTCCGGGCTGCGGTGGCCAATCAGGTGGGGGATCAGTAATTGGGCCACGCCCAGAGTGATCAAGCCCATCACCAATGTGAAAATTACCGCGTTGGAGAATAGCGCTGAGACGCATTCAGGCCGCTTCGCAGTCCAGAAACGATATGCCGACGGTAGACCGATCTGCGCGACCATTGAAAAAATGGCGGGCCACATGAGCACGATGATTAGGTCACCACGACCTGCGGGACCGAGCGCCCAGGCGCTGAGCAGGCTGGTCACTACGCCTGAACTCAACATCAGGGCGTTGGTGCTAAAGACTAATTTGATATTACGTTTCAGCATTTACAAATGTCCGCCAGGCTTTAGCTTGGGCTAATACTTTCGGCTTGTTTAGAGTCGGGCTAACGTCCGACCAAGCGGGCGGTAGCCGGCTGCTAAGCCCAAGACACTACAAACTGTGAAGTTCGTCGGACCCTAACTTCTCAAATAACCAGTTCCAAAACGCTCATCATCACGCAGCTGATAGTTACCAACTGCGCCCGCGCGTTTCAGTGCCGTCGCTTCTCTGCTTTTCAACACCTGGCGAAACAGCTCGTACGTTTTTTCCGCGACTCGCTCCCACGAGTACCGTTTGACTCGCTCCAGCCCGGCTACCACCAGGCGCGCTCGCAAGTATTCATCTGAGAGCATCCGTCGCAACTCTCCCGCGAGCGCATCGGCGTCGCCCTCTGTGAAAACCAGTCCCGCGTCCCCAATGACCTCGGGAATCGCACCGCACGTCGAGCCAATTACCGGAATGCCACTCGCCATCGCCTCCACCAGCACGCGTCCAAATTGTTCACGCATGCGTTTCGTTGTCTCAGTCGGTAGCACCAGCATGTCCATCTGGTGGAAATACGCAGGGACCAGATCAAAATTGATCGCACCGGTGAATACAGCCCGGCCACTGAAACCAGCCGCAGTCAGTCTTTGCTCAAATTCCTTGCACTCCGATCCATCACCCACGACCAGCAATCGCCACTCTTCCGACTTCAGCTTTTCCAGGGCAGCGGCCAGGATATTGAGTCCCTTCCCGGGCAACATTCGGCCGACAAAACCGATTGTCAGCGGTCCATCGGATCGCTTGCTGCCAGCCGGCCGGGGACGAAACGCTTCCGTGCTTACTCCAAATGGAACGATTGGCGCCGGCTTGGTAAATCCTTTCGCGCGCAAAACCTCAACCACTGTCTCACTGCAGGCATAAGCGCCGGCCACTCTTCTAAAGGCCCGTTGCTCGAACCAACTAAATGGCGGCGGATAGTTGTGATGAATGTTCTGGGCCGTCTGCATGACAATGGGCACGTTGGGCGCGAACCAGCCACACAAAGTCAGCAGCTCGGCACAGGCCACGCTATATGGCTCGTGGTTAAGGTCTATCAAATGAGGTCGATGAGTTTGCAACGCCTTGATGATCGGCCGCGGATCGTAAGCGAACAACTGAATATGCTTTGAAAGATAAGGTCGGGCAGTCCATACCGGAAATAGATCATCGGGCGCCGCGTCAACTTCTACCTCGGCCTCGCGCCACCGTTCGGTCGTCACCACTTCGAGATCCACGTCGGGATAGCACCGGGCCAGCGCCCGCTCGCGGTGGCGCAGGGCAGGGGTCAAGCTTGAATGGGCGACGCGCAACACTCGCATCTTCTCGCCTCCATTTTTGTGATCGCTTTTCGCTGCCATGTTCATCCTCAGACGGAAATACTCGGGTTCGATGCTGGAAGAGCGCTGGTTCAATTCAGACTACAAGTCCAGGTTTTGCTGGGAGCGCGGACGTCCCGTCCGCACTGAGCGCCCAGCGCGAATCGGTTTCAGTTTAAGGCTGACGGTGCTCAAAAAGCATAAGCGAACTTCGTTCGCTGTGCGGACCGGACGTCCGCGCTCCCAGCAATAGGTTGAGCTCTTGTGATCCCCCAGCCCATAAAGGCTGGCCCGCCGGGTTCCCCGAGCCTTGTGTTCGCTCTGCGATCAACTCATCAAAGAGAGTCAAATACTGTTGGGCGATATTCTTCCACTCATAGTTTTGGGCGGTGGCAATCCCTGCTTCGCGCAGTCTCGCATGCAGTTCGCGATCGTTGAGCAGTCGATCCAGCTTCGCGGCGATCTCTGTCGCATCGCGTTGAACGTGCAGTCCATTCACGTCGTCGTGCAGATAGTCTTCGATTCCTCCGACCGGTGAAGCCAGCACCGGGAGACCGGAAGCCATCGCCTCGAGGCAAACCAGCGCGAACGTTTCGTAGAGCGTGGGCAGCACGAACGCATCAGCCGCTGGATAAATCGTTGGCAGATCGCTGCGAGCGCCGGCAAAGATCACCCGATCGCTGACGCCTAACTGTTCCGCAAGTCGCTTGAAAGGCGCCGCCACATCAGCACCAACAACCAGCAGGATCGCTTTTGTCTCCATCTCAACCAGGGCCCTGATGGCAAACTCCAATCCTTTTAGCCGATATTGGCTGCCCACGAAAAGCACCAACGGTACGTCATCGGCAACGCCAAAGCCTTGTCGCACCGCCTCCCTTGATCGAGCATTCCCGGTATTAAAGCGAGCGAGATTGATGCCGTTGGGAATGGTTACAATCCGTTCGTCCGGGACGTTGTAATACTGCTTTAACTGCTGGCGCACACGCTCTGAGATTGCCACTATTCTGCGATAACGTCCGCCGCCGAGCATCCACCAGTCGCGCCACGCCACCCACAGATTGCTGGGATCCAGAAGCCAGCCGTAATATCCTGTGCGTCGTTTCTCTGCCAGGCTCGCGCGGTTTACCGCGTGCACCACGCACACATCGCCGATGAGCGAATCACCGTGGCTCAAGACAATCTTTGATCCACCGATTCGCTTTACCCGCCAGCTCGCTGCCAGTGTGAATAAGGGGACGGTGACGAACGACGCCAGATGCCGCCAGCGCGAATGTAGGCCAAGATGCATTAGCCAGGGCGTCACAAAGCTGATTCCCTGTCGCGCTTCGGGTTCGGTCGCGTGGCTCGTCACGGCGCGCGTATCGATACCCAGCGCCTGCCAGGCGCGGTGCAACTCAAAGGCGACGCACTCGCTGCCGCCTCCAAAACCCATCTCGAGCGAAATCTGCAAAATAAATAGTGGATCCATTTCCATAAAGACTACTGCTCAGCCAACTCAACGAACTTCGTTGTCTCTCCCGATTTGATGGTTGACTCTGTGGCATTGGCTTTTGACTTCGACGCGCCGCGGCCCTCATAAGCGCTCTCCAGCTCGCTCATGTAGCGATCTAGTAAGAACCTGGTCGCTACTGTTTTCTTCCCTGCTTGCGCCAGCCGCGCGCGTAACTCGGACGAACGGCTGAGCTCCAGAATCGCGGCCACCAGTTCGGCTTCGTTACCCGGTGTGACCAGCCACCCGTCAACTCCATGCTCAATCATCTCCACAAACCCATCGAGCGCGGGCGCCAAAACCGGCGTACCAGAGGCCATACCTTCCAAGGCAACCAAACCGAAAGGCTCCGCCGCAGAGTTGACCACGAGCAAGTCGAGCGCCTGCATAACAGCCCCCACGTCATCCCGCGCACCTAAGAGACGTACCTGCTCGGATATGCCGAGCTTACGCGACGTGTCTCTCAAGAGTTGCTCGTATTCGTGGTCTCGGTTGAATAGCGGCGCACCCGCTACCAGCAACACCGCTTTCGGGCTTTCTGCCAAAACCTTTGCAAAGGCGCGAATCAATTCAAGCTGTCCTTTGCGGGGCGTCAATTGCCCGACGATGCCAATGACCGGATGACGCTCACCCAGGTTCAATTCATCGAGTACCTGTTGCCGGGCAATTTGATTCGACTGAAACCTTTCCAGATCGATCGCATTGAGGATGACGGTTATTCGATTCTTCAATCCAGCGCGCGCCCCGCCAAAGTTTTCCGCAACGGCGCGTGACACTGCAATCATTCGCGTGCGCGCGCAAAGGAATGCCAAGACCCGAACTCCGGTGCTCAGCGGATGGCGCGGAAGAATATCGTGCAGATGCCACACTACTCTGGTTTCCAGCCCGAGTGTGGCCGCCGTGGCCACCAATCCCGCGCGAATGCTGTTAGCATGGATCAGATCGGGCTTGATCTGGATGACTTTTCGTCGCAGTTGTCTGATGACTAGAAAGAAAGACCGCAGGTAACGCAGCAGGCGATCTACGCGCCAGGTGAAGCGCGCATCGAGCCCGGGCAAACTCTGAACAGGCACGCCCAAACTCGTCGCCATACTCAGCAACGGCCCTTCCTCAGGACAGATCACCACCGGATCGAAACGACGATGATCCAACCGCGCCAGGATCATTAACAGCACGCGCTCAGCGCCGCTAACTTGACCCGTGTGGTTGTAGAACAGGATTTTCATCAGGAACTTCTTTTGAGTGCGGCAACTGGTTGCCGCTTTTTCAAAGCACCGACAAGTCGGCGCACTCCAAAGTTTTGTCTCCGCTTCTGATTCGTGCCAACTTCTGCTCCAGAAACTTTGTGGGGAGATATGCGCCGGAAACTTTCGCGATGAACCGGGCCATGTTGTCCCGGCGTCCCAGCGGCACGCGCCAGCGCGAATAAGTTGAATTTGTTCCCTTCCATACAGACCATGCCGCGCGATAGCCACATTCTTCGCTTAAGCGTTCCAGACCGGCGTCGCATTCACCGTACGGCCAGGCCATCAAATCGATTTTCCGACCGGTGATATTTTTCAGCAGGCTTCGTGATTCGCGGAGTTCCAGCCGGGCTTCATCATTTGAGAGGCGCGTGAAATGTCGGTGCCAAAGACCGTGTGCACCAATCGTTACCAGCGGATGCCGCGCAATCTCGCGCAGTTCGTCCGCTGAAAGATAGTTGTCCTGTCCAACAAGACCGGCAGCCACGAACAAAGTGATCGGCAAGCGAAACTTTTCCAGCAGCGGCAACGCCACCGTCAGGTTGTCGCGAAACCCATCGTCAAACGTTATGGCCACGCCGCGCGCTCGGGAGTCACTCCCCAGCGTTTCATCGAGTGTGACTACCCGATGCCAGCTTGAGAGCCAGCGCAACTGTCGGTCGAACTTCTCAGGAGAGATATCAATGTCACCCGGCAGCGGTTCGGCCGGAGAGCTGATGGTGTGGTAAACGAGAATTGAGTGCATAAGATTTATCGGGCCTCGCCCAGTGGGAGAGGGTCGGGGGAGAGGGCTGGGCACCGAACCCGCCCATCATCAGCTGTCCGCTCTTCCCGCAGTCCTTCTCCCATGGAAGAAGGGAGACCTAACTCACTCAGAGGAACAGCGGTTTGCCGAATCCGGCAGTCCGGCCCTTACCCTTCAGAGTTTGATTCTCCGAGGGTTCTAAACTCCGAATCGACGCCTAATTTCAACGATTGCCGCGTTTTAAGTTCTTAAGACCGCGCTCGCAAGTGCCTCGCTGCGCAATTGGGCGAAACCATTGAGTAGAGGGGAAATACCTTCCTATTGAGCCTTTATTTAGCTCTCAAGGGAAACTAGTTCCCTGAGGCATCATGCAGTTCTTAACCATTGTTCCCTGAAACGCCAGATTGATAGTCATCTGATTAACCATGTCCACACTACTTTCTTCCATCCCCAGTTCGTTTGCGCCACGCACTCGCCTAACTGCGAAGACTGCGGCGCATACGCCCGCTGTGCCCAATAGCAACGAGTACCTCCGTCTGCTTCAAGGCCAATGTGTTCCGCAACTTGTGGCCGCGCGAGCCGCCTCGGCGCCTCACGCGCCGGCGCTTACGGCTGGGAACGAAGTGATGACCTATCGAGAACTCGATAACCGGGCTAATCAGCTGGCACATTACCTGATCGAGGTCGGCGGAGGAGCCGATTACCGGAACAACCTCGTGGGGCTGTGCCTCGACCGTTCCCTGACGTCCGTGGTTTGTGCTTTGGCGATCCTCAAAGCGGGCGCGGCATATCTGCCGCTCGATCCAGGTTATCCATCGGAACGTCTTGCTTTCATGTTGAGCGATGCTCAGCCTCGTGTGCTTATCACGCGACAAGAATTGGCTGAGCAGCTTCCCGCCGGCCCATGGCAAGTAATCGCGGTTGATCGAGACGAGGCGAAGATTGCAAGCCAATCGACTGACTCTCCAGTTAGCGACATAACTCCTGAGCACTTGGCATACGTCATTTACACTTCAGGTTCCACGGGCCAGCCAAAAGGAGTTGAGATCACGCACGCCAGCTTGATGAACCTTGTGTCCTGGCATCAGAGCGCATTCGAGGTCACGACCGGCGATCGCGCAAGCTTGTTAGCGGGAGTGGGTTTCGATGCGGCCGTGTGGGAAACGTGGCCCTATCTAACCGCCGGAGCGAGCCTTCATCTGCCCGATGAGGGCACCCGTCTTGCGCCCGATCTTCTTCGTGATTGGCTGGTGGCGGAAGAGATTACGGTTAGCTTTCTTCCTACTGCCCTGGCTGAGCGCGTAATGAGTCTCGACTGGCCGTTGAACACCGCTCTGCGCATATTGTTGACCGGCGCCGAAACCCTGCGCCGCTTCCCTGCAAAGAACCTGCCTTTCCAACTCATCAACAACTACGGTCCGACTGAGTGCACCGTAGTTGCCACTTCGGGTTTTGTTTCGCCGGATTCAAGCAGTAACGCGTTGCCGACAATCGGTCGCGCAATCGCAAACACACAAATCTATATCCTGGATGCGAACCTGCAACAGGTGCCTGTTGGATCAGCCGGAGAACTGCACATCGGTGGCGCCGGCGTAGCGCGCGGTTATCTAAATCGGCCTGAACTGACGGCCGAAAAGTTCATCCGGAATCCCTTCAGCACTGACGACTCTGAGCGGGCTCCATGCCTGTACAAAACCGGGGACCGGGCCTGCTATCTGGAGAATGGTGAGATTGCATACCTTGGGCGGATCGATGATCAAGTAAAGATCCTCGGGCACCGGATCGAGCCCAACGAGATCGTTACGGTGCTCGATCGCCACAGAGGCGTACAGGCAAGCCTCGTCGTTGCGCGTGAGGACGCCGGCAGCGAAAAACACCTGGTGGCTTATGTCGTGCCGACCCCTGAATCGCAACTTTCGGTCGCTGACTTACGCAGCTTCCTCCGAAATGAACTGCCGGAGTACATGGTGCCGGGTGTGTTTGTGGAGATCGAAAACCTGCCGCTGACGGCAAATGGTAAGCTGGATCGGGCGGCCCTGCCCGCGCCTAATGCCGAGAATACTTTGCGGGATGAAGAGTTCATTGCCCCACGCACGCCGATCGAAAAGCGGCTGGCGGTGATGCTCTCTCCTCTTCTGGGATTGGATCAGGTTGGCGTCACCGACAACTTCTTCATGCTGGGCGGGCACTCTCTGCTGGGCACGCAACTCATCTCTCACATTCGCGGTGCGTTTGAGGTTGAACTTGCACTACGTACACTGTTTGACGCGCCAACCATCGAACAACTATCGCTTGAGATTGAGCGACTGGTATTGGCTCGAGTTGAAGCAATGAGCGAAGAAGAGGTTCTGCGGTTGCTGGCATGAAGCCGGAGCCATTTTCCATTTCTCACTTCGCAAAGCCTGGATTTATTTCGCGTTGCTTCGTGTGATTTTCGTGGATCGTTCGCTTGACTGAGAAATGAAGAACGATCCACGAAATCACACAAAGGAAAAAGAAGCGCAACGACAAATGAAAATTGAAGAATGACAAATCGAAAATGATCACTAACAGACTATGACCACCACCACCAGAAGCAAATCGACCCCGACTCTCAGCTTGTATCAACTATTGGATCCCGAGGTCCTGGCTAATCCATATCCGCTTTACCAGCGCCTGCGCACCGAGGCTCCGGTTTATTGGGACCCTTACCTGCATGCGTGGGTGGTCACCCGCTATGCGGACGTGATTACCGTGCTTCACCACTTTTCCGCCAACCGCACGCCTTCTCCTGAACAGCTCGCGGCCATCGGCCTGGCAGAGCTGGCGCCGCTCGCGCAAGTAATGGTCAAGCAGATGCTCTTCATGGACGCGCCCGATCACACGCGCCTGCGCGGTCTCGCTTCTACGGCCTTTACGCCGGCAAGAGTCGAAGCTCTGCGATCGCATATTCGAGAAATCCTTGACGACCTGCTCGCGCCCGTGCTCGCGGCCGGACGCATGGATGTGATCGCCGACCTGGCCGCACCTTTGCCCGCGATTGTCACTGCCGAAATGATGGGCGTGCCCACCTCGGATGCCGATCAGTTGAAAGAGTGGTCGGCGGACTTTGCCGAAGTGCTCGGCAATTTTCAGCACAACCCTGACCGCGCTGCACGCACTCTGAAATGCGTGGAAGAGATGACTTCCTACTTCCGCGACGCAATTCAGAGTCAGCGAGGTCAACCGCGCGACGGCTTAATAAACGCGCTGCTGACAGCAGAGATCGATGGCGATCGTTTGACTGAAGAAGAGATTATCGCCAACTGCATCGTGACGATGGTCGGCGGCCAGGAAACTACAACTAATCTGATCGGCAACGGAATGCTGACGCTGTTGCGCCACCCGAACGAGCTTGAGCGTTTGAGAAATGATCTGACCCTCATCCCGTCGGCGGTAGAAGAGTTGCTGCGTTACGAAAGCCCGAGCCAGCACACGGCGCGCATTTGTCCCGAAGATACCGAACTGGGCGGCCAGAAGATTCGCAAAGGTCAGGCGGTGATCGCGGTGATGGGCGCCGGCAATCGCGACCCGGAACGCTTTCATGATCCCGACCGGCTCGATCTTGGTCGCCCGGACAATCGCCACCTGGCCTTCGGCTGGGCCAGCCATTTCTGTTTTGGGGCGCCGCTCGCGCGGATGGAAGGCCAGCTTGTCTTTGCGGCAATAGCGCGCCGCATGTCGAATCTAAAGCTTGAGCCCGGCCCAATCGTTTGGCGAGACAACCTCGGTTTGCGCGGCCTGACTTCCCTGCCGGTTACGTTCGACGAGGCTAAGCCTACCGGCCCGAACCCCGCGCCAATCGCGCATACGGAAAACGGCTGCCCATTTCATGGATCAGCTTGAGGACCGCATTTAGTACCAACTTCAGTTGGGCTTTTGTTTCTTTAGAAAAGGCCCGACTGAAGTCGGTACCCTCAACACCCGTTAACAGACATCGTGCAAGAACACGTTCCATCAACCACGACAAACCCTAGTTTGGCCAACATGTCAGCGGCCAAACGCGACCTGCTGGAAAAATATCTCCGCGGCGACGTTAAGCAGCAGCCAAACGCGTCTCGCACCATCGCGCCACGGCCGCCTAACGCGGTTCGTCAACTTTCATTCGCACAAGAACGACTGTGGTTCCTCAATCAGTTGAATCCGGGGTCAGCCGTTTTTAACGTCCCGCTCGCAGTCAGATTGTCAGGGCCGATTGATCCCGGCACACTTGAGCGGAGTATTAATGAGATAGTCCGCCGGCACGACGCTTTGCGGACCACCTTCGCCACCGTCGACGGACAAGCGGTCCCGGTTTCTGCTTCAGAGCTCCAGGTTAGGCTGCGA
The DNA here is from genome assembly GCA_003168335.1 of Blastocatellia bacterium. Lineage (GTDB taxonomy): Bacteria > Acidobacteriota > Blastocatellia > Pyrinomonadales > Pyrinomonadaceae > UBA11740. The sequence goes on from PMSM01000010.1 coordinate 61,467, forward strand.
GTTATCGATCTCACTGGTGATGAGGAGCGCGCCGCAAGGTCCGACGTACTGCTGCGCGAGGAAGCGGGCGCACCATTTGATCTCGCTGCAGGGCCGCTGATCCGCGGCACACTGCTCAGACTGGGCCAGGAACAGCACGTCTTCCTCGTCGTGATGCATCACATCGTGAGCGATGGCTGGTCGTTGGTTCTGTTTTTCCAGGAGCTGTCGGCTATTTACGATGCTTTCTCTCGCGGCGAACAATCTCCCCTGGCCGGCATCCCGATGCAGTACGCGGACTACGCAGCCTGGCAGCGAGAATGGCTCCAGGGCGAATTGGTTGAGAAGCAACTCTCTTACTGGCAGAAACAACTTGGCGGCGAACTTCCCATCCTGGAATTACCAACCTACAGACCGCGGCCTGCGGTGCGGACATTCAATGGCGCGCGCGAGTGGCTCGTGTTATCGGAACAACTCACCGATTCCGTAATGGCCCTGGCTCAACGCGAGGGCGCCACGCTGTTCATGGCCTTGCTCGCGGCCTTCAAGGTTTTGCTTTGCCGATACACCGGACAGGAAGATGTCATCGTCGGCTCGCCCATCTCAAATCGCCCGCAGACAGAAACCGAGTCAATTATTGGTTTCTTTCTTAACAACCTGGCCCTGCGCACGGACCTTGCCGGAGATCCGAGTTTTCGCGAAGCGCTGGCCCGCGTAAGAAAAACAGCGTTGGACGCCTACGCTCACCAGGATGTGCCGATTGAAAAGCTGATCGAAGTCTTGAAGCCCGAACGCGATCTAAGTCGCACGCCGATCTTTCAAATCTATTTCAATCTCTTCAACTTCGGCTCTGAGGTCAGGGTACCGGGCAGCGATAAAACAGTCTCGTTCATAGAAGCGTGGGAACAGACTGATGAGAAGTTCTCGAAGCTTGATCTGACCCTCTATGCCGGGCTGCAAGGCCGAAACCTTAAATTGGCATTCGTCTACAACACCGACCTCTTTGATGCGCAGTCAGTCGCGCTGATGCTCGCCCACTTCAGGGCTTTGCTCGCAGCCATTGTTGCCGATCCCGGACAACGTATCTCGAAGCTGTCGCTGCATCATCAGGCGGGATTTGATCAGGAGTCGTTGCCATCGAGTCCCGTTCGCCCCGGCAATACGTTTACCGAATTTCGCAGAGAAGAGATCGAACAGTCGATTGCCGCACGGTTTGCCAGCCAGGTTGCGCAGTACCCCGAAAGGCTTGCGATCAAGAGTACGAATCACCAATGGACTTATCAAGACCTGGATGCCACATCTACTCAGGTAGCTCAGTCCATTCTGCGACTCCGTGGAGACGGAGAAGAACGCATCGCTCTTCTGTTCGAGCATGATGCGCCCATGATTGCCGGAATGCTTGGTGCTTTGCAGGCCGGAAAAACTTATGTCCCGTTGGATCCTCATCATCCCGCGGAGCGTCTGAGGCAGATCGTCGAACACTCAGAAGCCACCGCGCTTTTGACCAACAGCAAGAATCTTGCACTGGCCCGGGAGTTAGCGATTGATGGCGTACAGCTAATCAACATCGACGTTGTTGATGCGTCTGCGGCGCACATCGCTCTACCGGCAATCGAGCCTGACAGGCTCGCGTATATCCTCTACACCTCGGGTTCGACCGGACAGCCGAAGGGCGTCATGCAGAACCATCGCAATGTATTGCATTACATCCGGGTCTACACCAACAACCTGCATCTCAACGCCGATGATCGGCTGACGCTGCTTTCTTCCTATTGCTTCGATGCCGCAGTTATGGACATCTACGGCGCGCTGCTCAACGGCGCCACCCTCTGCCCCATCGACATCAAGGAAGATGGACTGGCTGATCAGCGGCTAATCGATGAAGAGATCACTGTCTATCATTCCACGCCCACGGTCTATCGCTATTTTGTCAACACGCTGAATGGCCACACGGACTTTCCTCGCGTTCGTCTGATCGTGCTGGGCGGCGAAGAAGTAAAACGAACCGACGTTGAGCTGTATAAGAAACATTTTTCCGACAATTGCCTCTTCGTCAATGGTCTGGGCCCGACGGAAGCGACCGTCAGCCTGCAGAATTTTATCGATAAGCAAACAGCGGTCTCGTCCGAAAGTGTCCCGGTTGGTTTCCCCGTGGCAGATACTGAACTGTTGTTGCTAAACGAAGCCGGTCAGCCTTCGGAAATCTTTGGTGAGATTGCCATCAAGTCCGCGCACGTAGCGGTAGGGTACTGGCGAAACACCGAAGCGACGGCGGCGGCGTTCAGCACTAGCCCGATGGCCCTGGGTCGGAGCCTTAGCCCGACCGTTAGCGAGGGCTCAAACGTTCACCGGATCTATCGCACCGGCGACATGGGGCGCCGACTTCCCGACGGCAGCATCAAGTTCGAAGGCCGCAAGGATTTCCAAATCAAGATCAGAGGCTTCCGGGTCGAGTTAGGCGAGATCGAATCCGCCCTCGCCCAACACGCGCACGTTCGCGAGAGCGTAGTCGTGGCGAAAGAGAATGGAACTGGCGACAAAAGGCTGATCGCCTATGTCGTTCCGCGCGAGCAGGCATCAATCAATGGTGAGCTTCGGAACTTTTTGAAACAGAAACTGCCAGAATACATGGTCCCCAGCTCGTTCGTTGTGCTCGATTCTCTGCCCTTAACCGCCAGCGGCAAATTGAATCGTCGCGCGCTGCCGGCGCCCGATGATCTCAACAACAGACAAGCTGGGCAGGCAGCGACGTCCTCTGCGCCGCAAACTCAAACAGAGAAACTGTTAGCGACAATCTGGTCCGACCTCTTGGAAGTGAGCGAGATTGGCGTCAACGACAACTTTTTTGAGGTGGGCGGACATTCCCTTCTGGCGGTGCGCTTCTTTGCGCAGGTTGAAAAGCGCTTCGGCAAGTGTCTACCGCTCGCAACTCTCTTTCAGGCTCCGACGATTGCGCAGCTCGCGGCCATCCTCGAAAAGGATCTGCAAAAGGATTTGACCGCGGAGTGGTCTTCGCTGGTTGCTATTAATCCCGTCGAACCCGCGCGCGATACCAGTTCCCGGCCGCCTTTTTTCTGCGTGCATGCGCTCGGTGGAAACGTGCTCGAGTATTACGCTCTCGCGCATTACCTGGGAAAGGCCCAACCATTCTATGGCTTGCAGTCCGCAGGTCTGGATCGGAAACACGCCCCACACATGCGCGTCGAAGACATGGCCGCGCACTATCTCAAGGAGATGCGCGAGCTTCAACCCGCTGGACCTTACTTTATTGGTGGCCGATCTTTGGGAGGCATGATTGCCTTCGAAATGGCCCGACAACTCCGGGCCCAGGGTGAAGAGATTGGATTGTTAGCGTTGCTCGATACTTACCCTTCGGGCTATGCGAAGCTTTTGCGAGATCAGGCAACGTTGCGCGCCGGTCTTGATCGTGCCATAAGCAGAACCAAAGCCCACCTTGCGAACCTCAGCAGCCTCTCCCTTTCAGACCAAGTTTTGTATTTAGTCGCCAAATTAAAGTTCGTGCCGCGCAAAATGAAGAGTCACGTATGGCGTCGTGTTTACAGTTCATTCACGAACCTCGGACGCCCGCTGCCCCGAGCGTTGCAGGACATCAAAGAACTGAACTCACTCGCAGTGCGTGAATACGTCCCGCAAGTCTACGACGGTCACGTCACGCTCTTCTGGGCGAGTTCGGACCTGCGTGCTTCAGTTGATTTTGTAGAAGGCTGGCGCGCCCTGGCCGGCGGCGGCATCGAAGTCCACGAAATTCCCGGTAGCCATCTGGATATCGTGAAAGAACCTCACGTGCGGGAGTTGGCAGACAAACTGAGTTCGTCTCTGGAACAAGCTCAAACGGTCGAGCGCACGCAGCAGTAGATCGATCCGGTCGAATGGTCCGATGAGACTCGGACTCCGAATACGAGCGCGCTATCTATTCCGATCATTTCTTCTTTCCTCCACTCACCAGGCGGCCGAACAGCTGAGCGGGGCGGCGATTAACAACAACTTCGAATTCCAGAAGCAAAAAACCCCCGACCCGCGTTCCTGTCCGACGAATTGTTGGGCAAGAGTTCGCTAAATTCAAGTCAAGAGCATTCCGGCAAACTACGCGAGCAATCGAGAAAGCCAGTGCATGATATTGAGCGTGAGCTGTCGGTCATCATTGCCCGATCGCTGCATGCCGAAGCGGACGTTGCCGTCAATCTGCGCGGTAAGCATGGCAGCATCGCCGAGGACCACAACGCGACCCTTACCAAGCGATAGCGCGAGGCCCTGGGCACGACCGGCGGCGGAGACCTCCTTATCGGTCGCAGGGTTATAATCCCCGGCCGTGTCAGCCAGCCGGAGCAAAGCGACACTACCTGCTCCGCCTTTTAATGATTGACCCGTGAAAGTAGTGACGCTGTTCACTCGCTCAGTCGCGTCACGACCGTTGGTAATCGCGTGATCCCCGAGGAATCCGTTTTCGCGCGAGTAAATGATCCAACTGTCCTGGTGGTTAGGTCCCTTGTCAGCGTGAGCGGTGTCGAAGGTGTAAACCTTGCTCATTTCCACGCCGAATTGCTCGGAAAGTTTCTCCATCGCTGCGCCTACCGGAGCATGATCGGAAGCGACCAGCAGTGACCCACCCGCATTAACCCAGTTACGGACAACTTCGCATTCCTCTTGGGTGAAAGCAGGTTTGCTTGCTTCGGCTATGTAGGCAGCTTTGTTTACTGGCGGCAAGATTGGCCGCGCGGTGCCCAGGGCATCGGCAATTACGAGTATTTCGTATCCTTCCAGCAGTTTCTGCTGAAACTTCTGCTTGTTGGGTGTTACTGCGTAGCCATCATTAGTGATGAGGTCTACGAAGGGCTTGTACCCACCTTGAGTAGTCTGGAAATTATTATGCGCTTCGTCAAAGAGCACTTTGGGGTGCTTGTTTGAGTAAGCAGGATGAATAATCTTCGCGTCGAAACTCGGGTCTGCGGCTTGTTGCTGCCCTGACCTCAGCGCCGCGACCGCAACAACGAGCAGGCCGCAGAAGGAAAACACCGACCAAATCAAGATTAGACGCACCGATTTCCTATCCGAAAGCCAACGCATCAGTTTTCTCCGAACATGCGAGTAGTGAGATCAAACATTTGACACCAGCTAAGTAAGAATGTTCCCGTCATAGCTGTTGCCCCACGTCCGACTTGACCGGGCGGGGCGATTAGCAACACCTTCAAAAGGCAAAGAGCAAGTTGAAGAAGCACGGTTCCGAGCTCCGGTGCAATCAGTTGTTATCTTGAGCCGCTCGCTGAATTACTTGTCTTTGGCTTCGCCTTTCCGGGCAGGCTTCTCAAGACTCTCTGAGGCGCAGCCTCAAAAGCATTAACTAACCCCACGGTAAGCCAGAGGCTTACCGCAGTGTGCGGCGGCAAAGCCGCAACTTCCTGACGTTCCGCATGGGCGGTTGGGCTAATGCCCCGACTGAGGGGTCGCTGCCCCGATCTTACTGAGCCTTCCCTAATGGTGGGCCTACTTCCGGGCTCTGGCTGAAATTGCCGCTTTTGGGCGTTTTTTGAGGGGATAGTTGGAGGGAATCATTCCCTCCGACTAATCGATGATTTTCTCCAGGGAATCTACGAAGCCCTCCAGGGAAAAACTGGCTCCCTCCCTGGCGGTAGCGGCGGCCTCCTTGGCGGTAGCGGCGGCCTCCTTGGCAGTAGCGGCGGCCTCCTTGGCGGTGGTGACAGCCTCCCTGGCGGATGTGGCCTCCGCTTCGGCGGGAGTGGCATCCGCTTCGGCGGGAGTACTGAGCATCGCTGCCCCGATCTTGCTGAGCCCTCCGTCACGATCGGGCTCCTGACCCAATGTAGATCGAAGCGCCAACGGCGCGAAATGCGATAGTCTAGCACCCCAGCCGAGATGCTCGGCTGGGGACCCCGCCCTGGGCCAACGGCCCAGGTCAGACGTAATTAAGAAGAGGGAGCGCTGAAGGCGCGCAATGCGAATCAATCCCAAACGTAACGTTCGTCCGGCCTGTTGCAATTATGGTTCAGATTATTTCGCGCCTGCAGCGCTTCCAAGAATTACTTGTGTTGTTCTACCTGGGGCGCTGCCCCAGGCTATCGCATTTTCGCGCCTTTGGCGCTCATAGATCACGCAACGACGTAACGCCATTGCGTCTTGTTCTTCTATGAAATTTGGATCGCCTGCGATAAGAGCGGTTGATTAGGGGAAGGGCCCAATCCCTACACATCACATTCAAGTTACTTCCCTCCACCGCCAGCGCGGCGACGTAGTTCTCGCCGACCGGGATTTCCTGGAGCGTCCAACGATCGACGTCATTGTCATCGTCGCCGACGCGAAGCAGCTTAGCGGCCGCGCCGGGAGCTAGTGAGACATCGAATTGCTGTAAAGGAAACGAGAGGCCTTCGCCGCGCGCTTTCACATAGGCTTCTTTGCGAGTCCAGCAGTTGTAGAAACCTGCGGACCGCAAACTTTCGGGGAGGCTGCGGAGGGTGGCCGACTCTGCTAACGAGAAGCTAACGCCGGCGATTTCGAAGCAGGGCACATCGGCGCGAATCAGCTCTACATCAACGCCGATCTCGCGTCCGCGCGTGACCGCTATCAGCGCGAGTCCGTCGCGGCGCGAAAGATTGAATCGCAAGCCGGCTTCTCCGTTCGCTAGAGCCGGCTTGCCGTGAGTCCCATAAGAGAACTCAAGGCTCTGCGCCCGCAGGTTCAGATAATCACTGAGAATGAATCTCAGCGCGGCTCGCGCTTGCACAAACTGGTTTCTGTCTTTGGCGAAACGGAAGCGCGTGGCTTTTCTTCGCTCATCCGTTGAAAGGACTCCTAATGAAAGCTCGGTTCGTTCAGAGCTCTGATCCAAAGAGACACGCCAGACGTGGACCTCATTGGCAGCCAAAGCGTGCCGTTTCTCTGCGTCCTCCGTAGTCAATGGTCCGCGGGAATTATTCACCACGGAGGACACCGAGGCCACGGAGGTTGATGAGACGCTCATATCGCAAACTGCTCTCGCTCGCCACTCAGATCCACGGCATAAGATTTTTGGGATTCAGCCGGAGAGACGGCTGCGGCCTGGCGCAAATATTCCGCGCTGATCCAGCCGATAAGTAACCAACCAATCGGGGCCACGGAATAGAGCGTGAAGGTATTGCCAAACAGGCTGTTGAGAATTAGCACCGGCATCAGCGTCGCCGCTATGCGCCACACGCGTTGCTCAGACGATCCGGCTTCCGCGCGTCTATGCGCACGCCAACTCATTCTCATTGCCTTTGCCAGGATCCAGATGAAAAGCAACGCGGTGGGCAGGCCGCACGAGATCACGGTCGAGATGAAATAACTATCAATTGGCGGAAGATCCATCTCAGTATTGAACCGCGAGGCTCCCAGAGACGTTCCTCCTAACCCGATGCCCAACGGTCGATACGGAATCAAATCAGTGGCGAACCAGGTCCAGTTCGTAAACCGCTCCTGCAAACTGCCTTCCTCGGTCGGGCGCAGCGTCCCTCTGACCGTGTGCGAGAGGATCGCACCAGCCCGGTCGTCTTCGCTGTGGCTCAACAGGTCATCATTGGTGGGTGCTTTGACCAGGACAGTTACGAGCAGCAGGGGCGCCAGCGCCAGCAGGACTCGCCCGGCGGCGGCGCGCCACGTTCGCGCTCCCAGCAGCAGCAGGACCACACATCCAAGTATCAGGCCAAACATCGCGGTACGCTGGCCCGTCAGCAACAACATCACGGTCAGAGTTGCTCCAGCCAGAAACCAACCGGCGCGGCGAAGCAGATTTGCGCGGCCCGCGGCGAAACCAAAAGCGATGAGCGCGCCGATTTCAATGTAGCGGCCCCACTCTTCCGCACTGCTGTAGGTTGCCAGCGCGCGTTCGACATGGCCGACTGAGATCGATTTATAGAATTCTGTATTGTCGATCCAATATTGTTCGAAGGCGGGAAAACCGAAAGCCAGTTGGTAAAGGCCGTAGAGCGAAGTGATGATGCCCAACACGACAATCACTTTGAAGGCGGTCTCTAAGAAGCTCGGCTTGATCGTTTGTCCGAAATAGAACCAGACCACCGGCACCAGCATGAACAAAGCGCCTGAGAAACCAACGGTCAAACCGCCCTGCAGCGGATTGAAAATCTCCAGGAAGTAGATCAACCCCAGAATAGAAACCAGACCCGCCAGCGGCGTCGCGCGAAAGATTTCCAATTTGCGGCGCTGCAAGAGCATCGCGAAAGCCATTAGCGTTACTATCGGCGTGACAATGTGAATTGGATCGGTCTCGCTGTAACTCAGGAAGAGGTACTGGGCGCGCCGGAGGAAACCGCGCATCGGCTCGAAGAAGATCATGCCGAGCAGCCCGGCTTCGAGACTAGCCAACAAGGGCAGCGCCAAAAGCCATCCCAGTCCGCTCAGCACCAACCCCCTCAGCGCCTGACCGCCGGCAGCGATCGCCCAGGCGCACAGCGTGGTTACCGGAAGCATCAGGGCCGGCCAGAGTGGAACTCGGCCGGACCATCGTCTTGGTAATGATTGGATGTTGGTACTCACGATTGAATCACCAGGCGGCGTCAATTCATCCGGCCAGGGCTAATCTGGGCCAGACCCGCTGTGAGAGATTATTTGAGAGCAGCCGGGCGCCGGTCAGCAGTTCGTCCGCGCATGAGGCGGGGGCGACTGATCCGAGGAATTGCAGGACGCGAAAAGCAAAGACGTTCCGGTCGAATTTTTCGGCGTGATGACGCAGGTCCTCTTGCCGCCATTTCAAGCCCTCGAACTCTTCTATTGCCTGGGCCAACGACAAGCTGTTTTGCTGATCAAAGAAGACTCCGGTTACTCCTTCGACAACTGTTTCGACTGCGCCGCCGCCACGAAACGCAATCACCGGCCGGCCGGCGGCGTTTACTTCCAGGGGCGCCATGCCAAAGTCTTCCTCGCCGGGAAACAAGAGTGCACGACAGCGAGCTGCGTAGTAGTTGACGATCGAATCAGGCTGGCGTCCGAGAAATTCGATGCGGTCGTCAGCAAGCTTTTCAAGGCGCCCTCGATCAGGTCCGTCGCCGATCACTAGCAAACGGCGGTTCGCACGCTTGCACGCTTCGATCGCCAGATCGATTCGCTTGTACGGCATCAAACGCGATAACACCAGATAGTAGTCGCCGACTTCGTTCGCCATCTCGAACCGCTGCACATCGATGGGCGGCGGAATCACAAACGCTTCACGGCCGTAAATTTTCTTGATTCGCTGCGCGACCAGGCGCGAGTTCGCGATGTAATAGTTGGGTTGCCGCGACGCGCGCAGGTCCCACTTGCGCAGTCCCCAAAGAAGAGATGGCAGGGCGGCGCGCACCGTTCCGCCGAAGCCCTCGCGCGCCACGTAATCGTCATAGCGCCAAACCCAGCGCATCGGCGTGTGGCAATAGCACACGTGAACCGCATTGCGCCGGCGTCGCACGCCCTTCGCATACCCGGAACTGCTGCTGAAGATCAGGTCGTACTCGGAAAGATCAAAGTTCTCAACCGCGAAGGGATACAACATGAAGTAGTGGCGAAAGCGGCGCTCGAGAGACGGCAGGCGTTGCATCGGCGAGGTGCGGATGTCCGCGGTGCGCAGACCACCAGGCAGACCCTTCGGCAGCGCCACGGTCGTATAGACGGGCGCGGAGGGAAACGAGTCGTGCATGGCTTCGGCGACGCGCTCAGCGCCGCCCATCTGCACAAAATAATCGTGTACTAGTGCTATCTTGGACACTTATCAGAAGACCTCTGACACTATGGAATAAAACGCGGAATCGGGCCGGTTTTTCAGCCGTTTTAGACTCTTTCCAGCCAGCATTCCCGCCAAAAGAGAAATGATTGACGCGGACACATGCGGCGACACAGGCCATCGCAGGTTGAACCCTCGAGCAGAACCGTGTCCTTCAGTGTGCGCTGACGCGAAGTACCTTCAAGAACAATATTCTCGACCCGGTCTCTGACGCGCAGGACCTGGCCACAGAAATCTTTCATCGAGGGCGCGAACAGCAGGCTCTTGTTCTTACCCGACGAATCGAGCGTGCCCTTAATCTCGGCCAGCGACTTAACGCGGACTAATTCACCTGGTTTGAGGTTCAGCGACTGAAGCAAGGAGGCGGTGTCTCCACTCCCGGTTACCATGCCCCAACTGCGGAACCGGCCGTAATGGGCGATCTTGTTGTAAACCGCAATGAACAGGCTGTGGAGAGAATTTCGATACGAGATTTGATTGTACTTAACGTCCCAAAGGTACTGTTTCGCCTGCCACCACGGCAGAGGCTTGGAAGCCTCGACAATCTCGCTTGACTGGCAAAAGAACTCTCCATTGCGCATCGCCAGAGAGACCAGATCCGATTGGGTGACTTTCGGCGCATGAAATCCATTCTGTGATATCGAGCCGTCGACTGGCTTCAGCCAGGCTTCTTTCCAGAAGATCAGACAAGCCCGACCACAACCACCGTGATTGCCGCCATCGCACCTGGCCTCTTCCAGAAAAACCGTGCTGTCCAGTTGCCGGATGTCCTGATCGTCAACACAAGTCTTGAGCGCGCGACGCGAGATGCGAAGTCTCTGACCACAAAACTTCAGCATCTCCGGCATGAAAGGAAGATTTTCCAGCCGTCCTTTCTCGTCCAGAGTTAAAAGGATTTCAACTGCGGAACGTACCTCAACTAAATCGCCGGGCATCAGCTTCGCTGCCACTGCGTTATTCCGGGAGCGATTGCTCGTAGTCATCATCTCTAGCTTGCTCCTTTGGCTAGAAGAATCGCCGGAATAGTGCGGAGGAGAATGCGCGCGTCGAGTTCCAACGACCAGGTATCTATGTATTGCAGATCAAGTTGCATCCACTGGTCGAACGAGAGATTGCTGCGACCGGACACTTGCCACAGACAGGTCAGGCCGGGCTTTACGCTGAAGCGCCTCTTCTGCCACGCCTCTTCCATGCGCAACGCATCGCGCACAGAAAGCGGTCGTGGCCCCACGATGCTCATGTCGCCGAGCAGCACGTTAACGAGTTGGGGCAGCTCGTCGATGCTGGTCCGGCGCAGCCAGCGCCCGATCGAGGTTACGCGTGGATCGTTGCGAATCTTGAAAATCGGGCCGGTCTTTTCGTTCAGATGCTCGATGTCTTTCATGCGCGCTTCGGCATCGCGCTGCATCGTCCGAAACTTCAGCATTCTGAAACGGCGCTTGTTGAGTCCTACTCGGTCCTGCACGAAAAAGACCGGGCCTTCCGACTCAAGCTTGATGGCAGCCGCGACCAGGATTAGCAGCGGCGCCGAAATCAGGAGCAAGAGGGCCGCCGAGACAAAATCGAAAATGCGTTTGGCTTCGGTGCGCCAGCTAAACAGCGGCGCGCTATGCAGAGAAACGATCGGAACTCCATCAAAGTCGGTGGGCTGTGATCGCGCCAGCTTTTGGGGAAAGAGATCGGACAAAAGGTGGGTCGTGATTCCCTGCTCTTCCAGTAACATGACAGCCGCCTCGATCTGCATGTATTGCGACTTGATCGGGAGCGCGATCGCGACTTCATCGATGACTTCATTGGCCAGGATTCGTGGCAATTCTTCCACTGTTCCCATCCACGGCGCCCCGTTAAATTCGCCGTCAGCAAAAGCCGGGTCGCTGTCGACGTAACCCAGCACCCTGTACCCAAGGTCCTGGCGCCGGTTGAGTTGCGCAACAAAACCGCGACCGCGCGCGCCGCCGCCAACGATCAATAAGGTCTTTACGTTGTGGCCTCGCCGGCGCAGTCTGCGCAGGTTGAGTCGCAGGCCAAAGCGCATGATGCCAATCAGGGCGAAGCTCACCAGTCCGAACATCGCCACCGTCCACACGTTAATCGTGGGCCAACTGCCGAGGTTTGCCGCAATCAGTAGCGTCACCGATGAAATCAGCACTGCGCGGCCAATTTCCTTCAGCTCCAAACCAAGCGGACGCAGTCGATGTGAAACGTATAGGCGCTGGACGACGAATGCGATGTGCCACGAAATCACCAGGCTGAATCCGAGCAGCGCATTCGTGACCTTGATTCGGTTCGAAAGATAGTCAATGACGAAACTGGGATTTACAGCCGGTGAGTAGCGGAGAACAATCGTCAGGGCGAGCGAAACGAGGAGCAGAGAGACGTCGCTCAGCTTGAGAAAGAAGTTAGAGAGTGATCCGTTACGATCTGTCATCGAAATCTATTGGTGTCTTGCTTGACCCGGGCGACTAGAGCTTTGGCGCTATAAAGGCGGCCACGCTGGCCAACCTCATGAAACGCTCGATCTTCGAAATCTTGTCGCGGGGGACGAACACCATGTCGCCCGGCTTCAAAGTCAGATCGTTTTCCAAATCGGCCGTGCGGCGAATACTCTTCAGATTCAGCAGCTTGACTTCAGCGATGTCGGAATTGATCCCGCGGAACACCACGACCTGCCCGGAGTTGGCGCCTTCCTTCATTCCGCCCGCCAGCATGATTGCCTGTAGCGCGGTTACTCGTTCGCGCATTTCAATCTTCCCCGGCGTGTTGACCTCGCCTGAGACAACGAAGTAAGGCTTCTGGAATTCCTTCAAGACGATCGTCGCCACCGGATCCTGTAAACGTGCGCTCGCTCTTTTCAAGATTGCCTCGCGCGTCTGTTCGACGGTAAGTCCCGCCACTTTCAGATCGCCACCAATCTCCAGAGAGATGTAGCCATCGGGCTGAACCGTCACGGTCTGATTGAATTCCGGTGAATAGCGAAACTGCACCTCAAGCACGTCACCGGGTTGCAGACGATAACGCTCTTCGGTAACCGTCGTCAGTCGTGGTGCTCTCTGCTGCTGGGCAATTGCGGCAGATGCACTCGTCAGAAGGCAGATTGCGATCAATAAGAACAGGCTTTTCTTCATAGCACTCCTTGAGTGGCACAGGCTTCAGCCTGTGGTTGCAACGCGCGATTCACAGACTAAAGTCTGTGCCACTAACTAAAGTCTCTTGTAGAGCCACTCAGGAACCGGGTAGCGGCGTTTGTTCAAAACAAAGCCCAGGAATTTTCCACCGGCGTTTTCGATCGTCCGCTGGGCATTCAGGATCTCGCCCCGTCTGGTCTGGCCGGCTTCGACGACGACTGCTACGCCGTCAACACTGGAACCCAGCACGGCTGCCTCTGATGACACTCGTAGCGATCGGCAGTCGATCAGGATGTTGTCGAAAGCGACGCGCAGGGCATCGACCGAATCCAATCCCGTGTCAATCTGTTCCCCTTCTTTGCTCACTCTCACCAGAAACGATCTCTGTGGTCGTTCGTGGCCTGCATCTTCATCAGCTTCGGCGTCATTCCGCCGGCCCGTCTTCTTTGCGGGCAACATCCAGACGTTCTCAATGTTCGTCGGATGACAGTTCCAGGGCATCTGTAGATAGTCCTCGACTCCCAGGCTCTGCATTCTTTCGGCGCTCACGATCAGTGTTCGTCGTCCGCTGTGGCGCGCCAGTTCTACTGCGAACAGTTGCGTCACATGAGAAACGCCTTCGCCGACCGAAGCGGAGGTGAACGCGATCGCCGCACCTTCACGCAGTCTTTGCGCGGAGTTTTGCAGATTCGCCAGCAGTAACTGCAGGTTATGTCGCCGGTGGCCGTTGCTTCGGATGCGCGCGGCCGGCATCTGTATTCCGTTGATTTGCTCTTCGATTTGCACAGTTCTTTTCCGCCCGGCTAGCCCTCCAACTGAGCTACCGGGTTGTTCTCAATTTCTTTTGGTTTCACTTTGCTACGGCCTACGATCTTGCGGCTGTTCTCGGGAACTGTGGCCAGGACCGTCGAGCCGGTGAACGCTTCCAGTTGCCGTGGCGTATGAATCGTGTCGCCCAGCATTTCCGCAGAGAATACGGTGCCCAGACTCAGAAACGCGGCGACGAAGATGCCCAGCACCAGATTCAACGAACGATTCGGTGATGACGGAATTCGCGGCACAGCCGGGGCCTCAGCGATTGATACGTTGGTGATCTTCTGCCGATCAAGTTCGTCGGCGATGCGGGCTTCTTCCCGCTTCTTGGCATAAAGCTGATAGTTGTCCTCAGACTCCTTCACCTGGCGCTGCAAGTCGTTGTGCTTTGTGGTATCGCCCTCGAGCTTTTTCAGCGAGCCTTCGTAGTCGCGCAACTGCGCGGCCAGTGTGCCCCGTCGCGCTTGGGCGCCGGTCTGCTCCAAACGCGCGCGCGACAACTCTGTTTCCAGCGTCTGCCGCAAAGGATTCAAATCCGTAGCCTGCTCGGTCGCAGTCTGTGATTCTGCCTTGGCCAGCGCTTCTCTGGTCGTGCGAATTTGTGCATCGACCTCGAGCACCAGACGGTCATCAGGACGAAACTTCGTCAACAATTGCGTGCGACGGTTTTGCAACTCGACCATCATGGTGTTCAGATGCTCGGCCGAGTATTGAGCTGGAATGGACTTGCTCTGAGTAACAATTCGCTTGGGTGTGCCGGCAAGTTGCTGTTCGATCCGGTTAATCCGATTCGTAGCTTCATTGGCCGCCGCCTCGCTCTCCAGGAGCTTCGACTTCGCTTCCGCGGTTTTCTGCAACGTCAGATCTTTCTGCTGGCCCAGCACCACCAGATTGTTGTCCTGCTGAAAATCCGTTAGCTGCTTTTCCGAGTCGTGCAACTGAGTTTCGTATTGATCGGCTTTATCTTTGAAGAAGTCCGACGCGCCCGCCGGGTGATGAAGCTTCAGATGTTTATCCAGATAGAGGTCGCCAAGTTTCTTCAGCACTGCAGCGGCAACCTCCGGAGAGTTCGCTGAGTAACTGATCGAGATGACGTTGGCTTTCTTGACCGGGGTGATCACCAGGTCCTTGGCCAGGTCAGCCGCCGCTTTTTCAATCCGCTCGGCTTCCGGAACCGGCTTCTTCCAGAACGACGAAGATTGGGCCTGGCCCAAACCGCTCTCCTTCGCGACCTGCGTTAGCAAATCCCGGCTGGTCAGAAGCTCGATCTCAGAATTGATTTCGTTTTCGCTGACTTCGTTCTCGACCCCTCCCGGCGCGCCCGTAGCCTGAGGCGTAATGGCTACGTCAACGCGCTGGTTCTTTACCAGAATTTTCATTCGCGATTCGTATTTGTTGGGAAGCTGGTAGGTGATGACCGCAGTGCCGAGTACAACGGCGAAGAACGTAAACAGAACAAGACCTCTGCGCCGGAACAAGGCGCTCGCCCCGTCCCGCAGACTGATTGAATTACCGCCGAAACCTGTCGTCAGTTCGCCCTTCATAAACTAACTTACCGAAGGGTTTAAATGTTGAATTGGGCGATAATTCCAAGGATTAGGGCTTTGATCGGAGGCAGGCGGCGATAACACAGAAGCTCGGCATCGGCACGGAGAATCGCGGCAGATTAATCCATAGAGCCTGCCCTTCAACTTCCTTGAGCCCGTCCAAGCTGATTGAAGAGAAATGCAGGGATTCAGGCGGTATCCTTGCGGATGAGTGCCTGGGCGCACGGAAGGCAATTGACAATACTTCGAGATATCGATATTTAGCCACTGACGGGTCTTCCACGTATCCGTGCAAACGGGTTTCCTCTGGACGCTGAGCGCGCTCTTACCGATCCTTTAGAAAAAAACCTTGCTATCCATAAAACCCAGTGATATAAGCAGGGCAATCAAGAGGGTCGCAGGTAAACGGCTGGCTTCCACGAGCTGCCTTGCACAACTCGCCGGCCCAGCCAAACGATTAACCAGTTCTCGATAAGGAGCTCTCTAATGAGACGCGCTCACCGTTTCCCGCAGCGGTTGGTTCACTGGACAAGTTTGTGTGTTTGCCTGGCGCTGGTTCTGACTTCGTTGGCGCTGGTGCCGTTTTCAGCAGTGGTTGGAAACGGAGGCGTACGATACGGAACCGCTCGCCGTAGCGAGCGAGTTGATCCTGCGCCAGGACAAAGCAACGGAAACGGCAAAGCCAGAAAGGTAAACGCAACCCCGCCGCAACCGGGACCGCCAGCGGCGACCCTGCCCAATCTGGATGACGTGCGTCGCTCTGCCGACGAGGCTCGTCGCAACGGAGGGAGGCAGGTGCACGCTCCGCCACCGATTCCTTCGACGCGGCATAGACGAAGAGGCGGGCGAGCTTCATCTAAGACGACGCCGGCACAGACGAGCAACTTGTTACTCGCCGATGCTTCGCCGCCTTCCCGTAGAAGAGAGTTGAAGGCCGATGTTTGGTCGAGCCTGTCACCCCGCGCGTCTCGCGATCCGATCTCTGATTCTCCGATAGGGCTCTTTTCTTCACTGAGAACGAACGTCGCGCCAGAGCCGCAAGGCTATTACAATCCGCCGCTGGCCCGCATCGACCCGCACAATCGCACCGGCACGGGCGGCGAAGACCTGCTGTCGAACAATTTCAACTGGAACTTGCCGCTGCTGGGCCTGGGCGGGCGCGGCCTGGATCTGGGACTGACGCTCTCTTACAACTCTTTGGTGTGGGCGCTCTCGGGCAACTACATCGACTTTGACGTGGACGCTGGATCCATGGCGCCCGGTTTTCGGCTGGGCTTTCCCACGGTCGAAGGGCCTTACTGGAATGATCAAGCGGCTACATATTTTTATCTCATGGTCATGCCGTCAGGCGCGCGCGTCGAGCTGCGCCGCATTGGCTCGTCGAGCACTTATGAATCTGCTGACTCGGCGCATCTGCAACTGATCGACTCTGGCACCAGTCTTTTAGTGCGGCCCACGGACGGCACGCAGTTGAACTTCGTCACGGTCAACTACACCTGGCGCTGCAACCAGATCAAGGATCGCAACGGCAACTACCTGAGCGTCAGTTACAACTCGTGGGGCGACATCGCGACGATCACGGACACGCTCGGGCGGGTGGTCAACTTCAACTACGATGGTTATGACAATCTGACTTCGATCACGCAGACGTGGAATGGGCAGACGCACCAGTGGGCGACCTTCGGCTACGGCTCAGTTTACATCGGCCATAACTTTCCCAGTCTGACTTCATACGGCCCGGACCGCAGTTACATCACCGTGTTGACGCAAGTGGGCTTGGCTGATGGCTCGCGATACAACTTCGAATACAACAACACGTATGGCCAGGTGTCGACCATCCATTATTACGCTGCTGATAACCATCAGCGCCGTTACACAACTTACGCTTATTCCGCAATCGGAGGTGATTGTCCGCGCATCTCTGAGCGGCGTGACTGGGCCGAGAACTGGAATGGCGACGGCGATGGCGTGCCGGCTGCAAACGAAGAAGCAGTGACTGAGTTCACTCATGATCAGGATGGTGCTTGCCGGATGACCGCGCCCGATGGCACGGTGTACAAAGAGTATTACGGCACGGGTTGGCAGAGCGGCCTGACGACACAGAGTGAGATCTGGAGCGGCGGGGTGCGCCAGAAGTGGACCACTACCGCGTGGACGCAGGACAACACCGGCGTTAGTTATCTGACAAATCCGCGGGTTACTGAGACTAATATCTACGATGTCGCGGGCAATCGTCGCCGCACCACTGTTGATTACACATCGTTCGGCTTGCCTGCCGAGGTGAAGGAATATGCGGCCGACAGTGCGACGTTCCTGCGGCGCACCTCAACCACGTATTTCTGGGACTCGGTGTATATAGATAAACGAATCGTCGGTCTGCCCCGAGAGATACAAGTCTATGATCAGAACAACCAACCAGTTTCGAAAACCTGGTTCGATTACGACTGGGGCGGAGATTTCTGGGCGCCGCTGCCGGCCGCAGCTACTCAGCACGACGCCAGCGGCGATTACACTGGCCGAGGTCTGCTTTGCTGGATCGGTCGCTGGGATACCCTCGATGTCAACAACTTTGACAAGACTCAGCGTTTTCAATTCCGCTATAACCGCACAGGCTCATTGATTCGGCAGAGCGATCCGCTCTGGCATGAAGTGAATCTCAGCTACACAGATTCATTCTCAGACGGCAACAATTCGCGCAACACTTTTGCATACCCCACTACCGCAACTGACGCGGACGGTTTTTCATCTTCCGTGCAGTACAACTTTGACTTTGGCGCGAAGACGCGCGCGCAAGGGCCGCCGCCCGCCGGCCAATCGCAGGGCGCGATTCAGACGATGACTTACGATGGAGCGGGACGCATCTCTCGCGTGGATAATCAGAACAACGGCGCGTACACGCGGTGGGACTATGCTCCGTACAGTTACGTTTCGAGGTTTGACACGATTCAGGATGGGGCCGGCGAGCAATACACCTCGACGGTTTGGGATGGCGGCGGTCGGGTGCGCGCGGTCGGCGGCAGCAATCCCGGCAGCAGCGGCGGTTACTGGGGCAAGTTCACCATCTACGACGTTATGGGCCGACCGAATCAGCAGACGAATCCGGCGGAGATCAATGGCGGCTGGGCGCCCGTTGGCGACGACGCGGGCGGTTGGATCTTGAGCTTCCAATCTTATGATTGGAAAGGCCGGCCACTGGTTACCACCAACACCGACGGCACGCAGAAGTACGCGAGTTACTCGGCCTGCGGCTGCGCGGGTAGCGAAGTCGCAACGCTGACTGATGAAATGGGACGGCAACAGAAGAGTTACAGCGATGTACTTGGCCGCACGGCGAAGACCGAAGTCCTTAACTGGGACGGCAGCGTTTATGCGACGATGGTGAACAGCTACAACGCGCGGGATCAAGTGACGCTGGTGCGCCAGTTTCAGGGCGCAGACACGAGCAGTGTCTATCAGGCCACGACCATGTCTTATGACGGTTACGGCCGCCTGGTTTCTAAGCACGTGCCTGAACAGAACGCGGGCACGGCAACGAACTACGCCTACAACGCCGATGACACAGTCAACTCAGTCACAGACGCGAGAGGCGCGAGTGCGACTTACAGCTACAATAACAACCGTCGTTTGGTAACTGGCATCAATTACTCCGCGCCTTCGGGAGTTACGGCGACACCCAACGTCGCTTACGGTTATGACGCTCTTGGCAATCGTACCTCGATGTCGGATGGCTTTGGCAGCAAGAGCTACGCTTACAATCAGCTTTCGCAGTTGACTTCTGAAACGCGAACGTTCAACGGCGTCGGCACGTTTGCGTTGAGCTATCAATACAGTGTCAGTGGTGAATTGACGAAGATTACCGACCCGACGAATGTGAGTATCAACTATGGTTACGATTCGGTGGGCAGGCTGACAGGCGTCACCGGCTCTGACAGCCTCTATGCCAACGTGTCGAATTACGCATCCAATTTCCAGTATCGCGCGTGGGGTGGACTGAAAGCGATGACTGATGGTAACGGTTACGTTTCCTCAATGCTCTACAACTCGAAGCTCCAGCCTTCGCACTTTGACATCAGCGGCAGTGTCGTCAGCCAGAACTATGATTATTACAATGATGGCAGAATCAGCGTCGTCCACAACACCACCGATCAGAACTTCGATCGGTCGTACTCTTACGATCACGTTGGGAGACTGACGGAAGCGAAGAGCGGCGCAAGTGTGAATGGCTACCAGTACGGCGCAATTCCTTACTATGAGACGTTCGGCTACGACGGCTTCAGCAATCTGACGGCGCGAGAGAGTCAAAGCTGGAATGGTCAGACTGATGATTTTGATTCTGCTGCCTACACAAACTATCGGCGCGGCGGTTGGGGTTACGATGCCGATGGGCGCAACACAACGATTGACACGCGCACGAACACGTTTGATGCGGTTGGGCAACATACTCTGATGACGGCGCAGCGAGTCTTATGGAATGGCAACCACATCACGGTGAATCAAACCAGTGGACACGACGGTGATGGTGCAACAATCCAGGACGTTAGTTCTGGCTTGGCAACCTACTACCTGAGATCGAGTGCGCTGGGCGGAGCGATCATCGACGAGATCAATTCCAGCGGCCAGAAGAATGCCGGGTACGTTTACGCCGGCGCTACAGAGCTGGCCAAGCAGTCTGATAATTCGGTAACGTGGAAGCACAACACAGCGGCGGGCACGGGCTTGTACACAACCAGCTCCAACAACAATGCTATTGGGCGTACTGAACTCGATCCTCTCGGTGCGGACATTTCCTTAACCGCGCCGCCTGATCCACCGCCTAGCGAAGGTGAAGGAGATATCGGTGCTGGCCATATTGGCGGCATCATGGATGCGCGCTGGACGGACTTCTTTAACGTGTCATCGGGCTGCTCAGCCGCTGGCGTGGCGGCATCCTGTAGCGGATCGATGGCCCAGACAAATATGGATGCCGAGATGCGAGCATTCTTTGGGTACAGATCGTATGACTTGCCCGGAAACTCCAACGAGCTGGCGCGGGGCGAGGAGCGGTACCTTTCAATTCTGGGGGGGGCAACTATGGGAACCGGAACGGATCCCGAGTTTGGACACTCATGGAGCACAGTTACACTAATCTTCGAAAGCGGCGCGGTGCGAACATTACAAAACCCAACTCTAGATGAATTGTCGAGAGCGGAGAGCGGTTATCTGCCAGGCAGTGGTACCAGTGATGAGAATACGCATGATATCTCCACTCCATCAATAGTGAATATTTTTGGTGGTGCTGAGTATTTCGTCTCGCCGCAAAACTCCTTTGATGGCGAACCGCAAGGCTGGCACGCTGGAGTAAGTTGGACAAAGTGTCCACCAGTGCAATTCAAGATTACAGGAATCGGCCCTAAACAAGCTCCCGACAAGACCGCAATTAGCCAACAACAGAGAGCGGATATTCCAGATGGCGGTGTTGCGATTAAGCTAAAAAACTTCGGCGTAAAGGGCCTCAACGGGAACAACCGTAGCGTATTCCTGAATATGAAATTCGAAGTGGATTGGAGTACAGCAACACCTACAGGGATTCCGGCCGGCATTCCTACCGAGGGGCCGTACTCTCCTGTTGACAAAGTCGGTCCAGCAAAGGAGTACAACAAACCGGGAAATCATATCGATGTTTACAACTACCAGAAATACGACGATGCCTTGGCTTCGACGAGAACGGCCATGGTTACGACGTGGATTCCGTCAAACACTGCGGGGGTGAAATGTCCAGAGTAGTTCAACTGCTGGTGTTAGTGATCTGTGCTGCGTCTTGTTTCGCTAGCTTCGCGCAGGGCTGTAAGAATTCAGTCGAACGTGCGTGGAATGACTCCCTTTATTATGTCGACTCGGATTGTCCAGCGGAGTTCCGCTCGGCGAACAAGCGTTTGGTATTGAGGTTCGCGTCTGACGGACGTATCTCCATTAAAGGGAAGATCATAGTCTTGAAGGGACGACGAGTTGAACCCCCAGCAATGTTCTCGTGGTCGCCCCAGTCTGACGCGTTTTTCATCAATGACGGCGAGGGCTCTGGTATGTCGAGCACTTTTAGGCTGTTCAGAATCAAAGGGTCGGGCGTTTACGAAAACAAGACTGTGGAGAGGGCGGCGGTGTCGCTTTACCGGCGAAGAACGCGCTGTGCGTCCTCCGCTTACGACCCCAATGTATACGGGTTTGGCTGGGACAACGAAGGCAGCAAAATCTACTTGCTCGTACAAGCGACCGTGCATGAGCCATGTGGCCCACCATATGGTTTCATTAGTTTAGTGGTCAGGACTTCTGACGGCAAGATACTGGAAACGCTTTCACAAGAGCGTACAAAGGAGAGATTCAGCACGATGTTGCCATCCTCTCTGTTCAAAGACTGATTTCAAGTTGCTCGCGACGGGACGGGCTGAACCAAAACCGGGGTCAGGCCTGCGATTTTTGCGATTTCGCGCGCAACCAAAACCGGGGGGTCAGGTCTGCGATTTTTGCGATTTCGGATTTGAAAGTATGGGTTGCGTTGCGTGTGCGCCACTGTTTCAGCCAGCCGGTGGCCATCTGGCACTAACTTCCAATCTTGCCGAAGGCATTACCATGAGCAGTAAATCCCACGGTTTGAGAGTTTGTATTTGATAAGAACTTTGCGGCTGAAAAGCGGTTGACGACGAACTTCTGCGGGATTAGTATCCGCGCCCTATGGCCAGGAAAACGCGCGCAGAAGTCGAGGGTGGTCTGTATCACGTAATCACGCGCGGCAATAATCGTCGCCAGATCTTCAACTCGCCTGCTGACTACGAGAAGTTTCTCTCGCTGCTTGCTATTCAGAAGATCAAGTTACCATTCTTCCTCTACGCATACTGTCTCATGTCCAACCATGTGCATCTGTTGATTGAGCGCCAAGCGAGTGCGGTTGGGCGAATCATGCATCGGCTCTCGACTGGTTATGCTCAATACTATAACCGCCGATATCGACGGGTGGGACATCTATTGCAGGGCAGGCATAAAGCAATTCTTTGTCAGAGCGATCGGTATCTAAGCGAGCTGGTGCGGTATATCCACCTCAATCCGGTGCGAGCCAGGATAGTGAACAAGCCTGAGGACTATGAATACAGTAGCCATCGCGCTTATCTGGCTATGGAGCCGCCGGGAATGGTCGATGTCGACCCGGTGCTGCGTCACTTCGGCGCAAAGAAGGGTATCGCAAGCGAGCGATACCGACAGTTTGTAGCCGCAGGAATTAAGCAGGGCCATTGTGAGGAATTCTATGCGGCAGACGAAGGGCGAATTCTGGGAACAGAAGAATTTATTGACGCGACGATTCACCGGATCGGCGAACCGAAGCGAGAAGTTCGTGGCTCAAAGAACGCGACGACCGCGTCCGAATTTCGACCGGATCGACTGATTGCTGAGGTGGAAAAGATTTGTCGAGTGTCGAGAGAGGAGTTCTGCGGTCGAAGCAAGAGCGCCGCTGTAGTGACGGCGAAAGAAATGCTAATCCTAATTGGACTGCAAGTGGGAGCAAGTAGGAGGGTGTTATCTGAGATTATCGGCATCAGCAGTTCAGCTCTGAGTCGACGATGTGATGCTGTCAGACTGAGGGTGCAGGAGAATGTAGAAACTCGTGCTCTCGCAGCCGACATCATCAAACAATACCGAAGCGGCAACGATTGAGAATCGCAAAAATCGCAGGCCTGACCCCGGTTTGTTACCGCCGCACTTCCCCCAGGCGTACCTTCAATTCACTTCGCTAACTCGATTGCCGGCAAACCCGCGGCCCGCAGCTCCTGATTCAACGCCGCGATATCCTGTGACTTGATTGCCTGCCAGCTTTCCTGAAGCGAGCGCGAGTCCTGCAGAACCTCGGGAACCGCATCCGCAGCCTGCGGAGTCGGCGCAACATCGGCCTCCTCGACCAGGCCAAATAGTGTTCGCGCCCTTCCAATCGTAGTGGCGATGCTTAATCGAGCGCCGCCACCGACGCCACCACCACCTCCCCCACCACCGCGTCCGCCACCACCCGCGCCCGCCAGGGCCTGAAGCTTTTCGCCCAGCGCATTCAGGTGGGTCTTGAGATCGCCCTCGGGTACTCGCGGCCGCAACTCAGTAAGATGACCCCGAATCAGTCTGATACTTTCAGTAATCGAGTTCAGGGCGAACCATTCATCATAGAGCTGCTTCGATAGCTTGAATTGCTCCGCGAGATCCGCCTTTGAGGTCTTAACTCTCGGATCCATTACCAACGTTAGTGTCTGCTGATAGCTCTTTCCACCAACCGTCAGCACCACTGCGTATTTACCCGGCATCGCCCATGGCGAAGTGGCCGCCGGTGCGGTGTTGCGATAGACCGCGGCGATCGGATATTCGGGCTGAACCCCTGGCACCGGAGCATAGTGCAGGTCCCAGAGAAACCGATGCAGGCCGGGTTCGCTCGCGAGCGTCTGCGCCGGTCTTAGCCAGTACGAAGGAATCGAGAGCATCGGATCGGGAGTGGGGAGAGGGTCAGCACTAGAATAACGCCGAACGGTTTGGCCTGTCTCGTCTTTGATTTCGAGTGTGACCGGCCCTGATGTGTTTGCACCGACGTAGTAATCAATCATCGCGCCGTCGGGTGGGTTTTCACCCGCAGCCACGTCCGGTGGCAGCGGCGTATCAGAGTTGGTGTTCCAACGAACACGCCACGCCGTCTGCGGACGAAACAGCACCGCCGGCGACTTTATTGTCGCAGCCTGGAGCTGTCGCAGCGGCGTGATGTTGTCGAGAATCCAGAACCCGCGGCCGTGAGTCGCGACACACAGATCGTCGCCCTTAATAATCAGATCACGAATTGAACTGGCGCCCATGTTGAGCCGCAAGGACTGCCAGTGATCGCCGTCGTCGAAAGAGACATAGACGGCGCGCTCTGTACCAGCGAACAACAAGCCCTTTCTCTCCGGATCCTCGCGGACGACATCGGTATTTTCATTGTCCGGAATACCGTTCGTAATTTCGGTCCAGGTTGCTCCCGCGTCGTGGGTGCGGTAAATGTGCGGCCGCAGATCATCGAGCCGGAGAGTGTTGACGGCCGCGTACGCGGTGTCTTTATCAAAATGGCCGGCATCGAGAATTGAAATCTTCTGCCAGGGCTTGAGCTGCTTCGGCGTCACCTCGCTCCAATTCGCGCCACCGTCGGTCGTACGATGAATCAACCCATCGTCGGTGCCGGCCCAAATCAGATTAACGTCGAGGGAAGACGGAGCCACCGCATAGATCACGCCGCGCTGCGTGGGCTGTGCTGTCGGTTGCGAGCGATACTTGCCAACGGTCTCCGGCACGTCGTACGTCTTGCGCGTCAGATCCGGACTTATCTGGTCCCAGTTCCGCCCACCATCTTTCGTCTTCCACAAAGTGTTGGCCGAAAAATAGAGTAGGTGCGGATCAACCGGCGAAAAGATCACCGGCTGGGTGCGCACGACGCGAAAATCAGCGGTGCGGAATGGCTTCGGCATGATGTTCTGCGCTTGCCCGGTGCGGCGATCGTAGCGCGAGAGCTTACCGCCGTAAACGATATCGGGGTCGAGCGGATCGGGCGTCACGTAACCATATTCTTCCGCACTGACGGGATGCCATTCGCGGAAAGTAATCTCGCCGTCGTTGCCGCGACTGGCGACACAGGCCGACCCGCTTTCCTGCTGGCCGCTGCACAAGCGATACGGAAATGCGTTGTCGGCGTTGACGTGATAAAGCTGTGCGGTCGGCTGGTTGTACCAACTGCTCCATGACTTGCCACCGTTGACGGTAATGATCGCGCCCTGGTCGCTGCCTAACATGATCACGTCGGGATTGTTGGGATTGATCCAAACATTTTGATAGTCGTCGCCACCCGGCGCCCCACGAAACGCGGTCCAGGTTTTGCCGCCATCGATCGACTTCCAGCTCACGGTGCTCGCCACAATTACCACGTCAGGATCTCTGGGACTGAATCTGGGAACTGAGAGATCGCCGCCGCCAATGCGGCCCGCCGGACGAGTGTCCTTGGTGATGATAGTCCAGCTTGCGCCGGCGTCATCAGAGCGATAGAGGTTAACTGCGTTCGGGGAGGCAACGGAGGCGATGAGCCGCTTGGTGGCGCTGGGTGCAATAGCCAGATTTGCCTGAATGATCACTTCCGGAAGGCCGCCCTTCAACTGGCTCCACGTCTTGCCATTGTCGGTCGATTTGAAGATGCCGCCACCTGTTCCATTCCACGCCGCGTTTTCCCACGGGCCCTGGCGCGCCTCCCAAAGACCGGCATAAGCTACCTCAGGGTTCGAAGGATCTATTAACACATCGGAGCCGCCCGTGTTCTCGTCTTTGTAGAGAACTTTATCAAACGTCTTGCCGCCATCGACCGATCGAAAAATGCCGCGCTCTTCATTAGGGCCGTAAGGATGGCCAGCGACTGCGACCAGGATCCGATTCGGATCGCGCGGATCGACCGCTATCTGCGGAATCTGCTGGCCGTTGCGCAGGCCGAGATGCGTCCAGGTTCGTCCGGCGTCGGTCGATTTGTAGATGCCGTCGCCGACTGAAAGATCCGGCCGCTGCAATCCTTCGCCACTGCCGACATAGATGATGTTTGCATCTGAGGGCGCGACTGCAATGCAACCCACCGAGCCCGTCGGTTGATCGTCAAAGATCGGCGTCCAGGTGCGGCCATAGTCATCGGTCTTCCAAACGCCGCCGTTCACTTGAGCGATATAGAAAACATTCGGCTGTGAAGGCACCCCGGCAACGGCGCGGGTTCTGCCGCCGCGAAATGGACCGATGCCGCGCCAGTGCAGTGATTTGAAGAGGTCGGCGCTGAACTGCTGGGCCACGACCGCCGTCCCGGCGGTGACGATGAAACCGAAGACGAGCATCGATAGTAGACCGCGTCGCGCGGAAGCCGAGAAAAGGTTTTTCATAATCGGAAAGTCTGCTTGGATTTGGAAAAGATTTTAAGACCGCTCAGGCGCTGCATATTATCGCCAACGCCCCGCAAAGTCTAACCATTGCTCTCGTACCGGACGGGCCTTGCGACTGACTAGAGCCCTGCGATCATTTCCATTTGGCATTTATGATTATTTATGATTTATCATTCGCCACTGTTGTTAGCGTCCGTTCGTGTGGTTCGTGGATCGTTATTCGCTTCACAGCCAGGTCAACGATCCACGAAACGACAAATGGAAAATGGATCCTAAGATGAAGATGATGATTCTCAACGCAGCCGAAGTCGAACAGCTTCTGCCCATGTCCGAATGCATCTCGGCGATGGAAGAGGCATTCATCGCGCTTGCTCGCGGCGAAGCTCATCAGCCACTGCGCACGATCTTCAGACCGCCCGACGTCAAAGGCGTGCTGGCCACGATGCCGACGTTCCGCGCCAGTCCGTCTCCGTTGTTCGGCTTGAAAGCGATCTGTGTTTTTCCCGGCAACGCTGCGATAGGCAAGGATGCACATCAGGGAGGAGTGATGCTTTTCGACGGTGCTACGGGTGAATTGCTTGCGCTGGTGAACGCCTCAGCAATCACAGCCATCCGCACCGCCGCTGTCAGCGCGCTTGCCACACGACTTTTGGCGCGCGAGGATGCGGGCGACCTGGCAATCATCGGCGCCGGCGTGCAAGCGCGCGCGCACCTGGGCGCGATGGTCTGCGTTCGTCCCCTCAGGAGAGTACGAGTAGCGAGCCGGCGTTTTGAAAACGCTCTGAAGTTCGCGCAGGAGATGCAGCCTGAATTCCCTTCTCTCATCGAGCCGGTTGAGACAGTCGAAGCTGCGGTGCGCGGCGCGGATATTATCGTCACGGCAACTACCAGTCGAGATCCCATGCTGCGGCGCGAATGGATTTCGGCCGGCGCGCACATTAACGCCATCGGAACTTTCTCGCCCAAAGCCCGTGAAGTCGACACCGCGACCATGGTCGCAGCAAGTCTTTTCGTTGACCGTCGTGAATCTGCTTTGAATGAAGCGGGAGATTATTTGATTGCCGCGCAGGAAGGCGCTCTCGGTCCCGAACACATCCGTGCTGAATTGGGAGACGTCCTGACGGGTGCCCACTCCGGGCGCACGTCGCCCGCAGAGATCACAATCTTCAAGTCACTCGGCCTGGCGATCGAAGATCTCGCTGCCGCCGCACACGTCTATGCGAAGGCGCAAGCAGAGGGCGTCGGGACTCAGGTCGAATTTTGATTGAAGGTTCCGATGCTCACAAAACAATTCGGAGCGGGCGACGGGGATCGAACCCGGCCTTGAACGTGTGCGCCTATTACAGCGTATGCCGGAAACTTAACACTTGCTGTGAAGTTGCAGCCGTTGTGATTGCGCCTCTATGCGCCGAAATAGGCCAGTTTCAGTTAGGTTCCCCTGCGGTGATAGTTGCCCGGGTCTCCGTTGTTCAAGACGTTCAGCTAGAGGTCAAAGCCAGTTTAGCCAGCGTCTCGCTCGTCGCGAGTAAACAAATCTTCTAAGGCGCGATTCTCATAGTCGCAGAGTTGCTGACGTGGCCATGTGCTTTTACTGTGAGCGTACAGGTGCCGGGGAACAGTGTATCCGGCAACCTGAAGGTTACCTGGGCGAAGCCCGTGATGGGATCCAGACGGATGTCTGACGCCGCCACGTCATAGCTTAGGCTGTTACTATCGATCAGATTAACCACGACCGCAGCAGATGTTTCGCCAGGGTTCAGTTGCAGGTTAGCCACAAACACCATCACTCTGGTATTTCGATCGGGTGCGGGTCCGAAATTCCACCAGGTGGCGACACTCTGAACGTGGAAAGGATCTCGGAGCAGGAGCAATGCATCAAGCGCCGCCGCCTGGTTAGGATCAGGGCCTGATTGGTCCAGGATTAACAGCAGCGCCGGTTGATTCGTAACGACCTGCCCACCTGAAAGCGTGCCCGTGCTGCCAGAGAAGTTTGTGTCGCCGCTGTAGATTGCCGTGATGGTATGCGTGCCGGTAGTCAGGGTCGAGCTCGAGACCTGGGCTGTGCAGGTATTTCCTCCGCCCGCTACGCAGTTGATGGCGCCGCCCAGATTGTTGGCGCCATCCTTAAACTGCACTGTCCCGGTAGGTGTGCCCACACCGGCTGACACCGTTGCCGTAAAGGTCACATTCTGACCTATGTCCGACGGATTAATTGATGAAGAAAGCGCCGTTGTTGTCGCAGATCTCGCGATGGTGAATGACTGTGGCACATTCGCGGCCGCATTGTAGTTCGAATCACCGCCCTGCATTGCGGTAATCGTGCAGGACCCTCCACCCGTAAGGTGAACAGTGCTGCCTGAGACCGTGCAGTTCCCCAATCCTGCGAAGCTCACCGCCAAGCCAGAGCTGGCCGTGGCGCTGACCCCAAAGTCCGGATCGCCAAACGTCTTGTTCACCAAAGCTCCGAAAGTAATTGTCTGACTTCCCTTGGCGATGTTGAAACTTTGCTGGACGTTTGGGGCTGCGTTGTAATTCGTACCGCCCCCCTGCGACGCAGTTACAGTGCACGAGCCTCCGCCGGTAAGGTGAACCGTGCTGCCTGAGACGGTGCAGTTCCCTAATGCTGCGAAGCTCACCGGCAAACCAGAGCTGGCCGTGGCGCTGACCCCAAAGTCCGGATCGCCAAACGCCTTGTTCGCCAAAGGTCCGAAGGTGATCGTCTGATTTGACTTCTGATTGGTCAGACTGAAGGTGGCCGTAGACGAGATGCCGTTGGCCGTGGCCGCGACATTGTATGGACCACCCGCGGTGCCGTTAGCCGTGGGCGTGGCCGTCGCCTGGCCGCCGCCGTTGATGGTTGCATTGAAAGTCGTCACCCCACCAGTGAAGGTTGCGGACGCACCGCTGCCAGGCGCCGTGAAGATAACCATTCCTGCGGCGACTGGTTCACTGAATGCACTGCTGACTGTGGCGACTAAGGGCGTACCAAACGCAGTCAGAATCGGCGTGCTCTGCGCGTTACCGCTGGTGGCTGAGATGGTAAAGCCGCGCGACTCGAACGCCCCGATGTCTACCGCGCCGACACGACTTACGCCGCGCTGGTCCGTGGCGGGAGCGCCGGTGCTGGTTCCGGCATTAATCGCCGGACTGCCGGGCAGCAGAGCCATTGTTTGCGTCGGGCCACCATAGTTACCCAGTGGCGCGAGTAGCGGATTTCCGCCAATCAAATTGTTGCCATTATCAGTGATCCCGGATACATCGCCGCCGATGTTGCCGCTCACGATGCTGTTCTTCAGATTCACCGAGCCCGAACCGCTGTTCTGATAGACGGCCTCGGCCTGCCCGGTATTCTTTGAGATCGTGCTGTTGGTTACGTTAGTCACACTGCTGGATTCGCTGTAGATCGCCACCCCGGGTGAGTTCCCGACGTTAGTGTTGCCCGTTAGGGTGCTGTTAGTGATCGTGAAGGCGCCGCCCTGATTGTACACCGCGGCGAAACCATCCGACTGGTTGCCGGAGAGGGTACTGTTGCTGAGGGCAACCGTGCCTGTGCTGCTATTGAAGATCGCCGACCCGCCAGCGCTCGTGTGGTTGTTGGAGAGCGTCAGACGGTTGAGCGTGAGCGCGCCAAGGTTTTCGATCGCCCCGCCGTTTGCTAAATTGTCGCCGTTGCTGATAGTCAGGCCCGAGATGTTCACCGTGCCGCTTTGAATATTGAAGATACGGAATCGTGGCGTCCCTCCCGCAGTGCTGCGCTGCACAGTCAGCAGGTTCGCTCCCGGCCCTTGGATCGTCAGGTTTTTGTTGATCGCCAGCTCAGCACTCGTCAGCGTGATCGGACTCACAACCTGAGTCATATCAAAGGCAATCGTCGCGCCGTCACACGCGTCGATGATCGCCTGGCGCAGGCTGCCCGCGCCGCTGTCGGCATTTGAGGTGACGACTGGATCGGTTACGCACGCGACCACTGTCGTCCCGGCAGGAGAGCTGTTGTTATCGGGGTTGGGATCAGACGTACTACTACTAACAGTTGCTTGATTGAAGTAGAAGGTGCCGTTCGACGCGCCCGGTGGTATGTGTCCTGTCAGGGTGAAGACCTGACCGCTGGTAACTGCCAGGCTCGGGTTCGTGCACGTCACCGTACCGCCCGCTCCTACGGCTGGATGACTCGCGCATGACCAGCCTGCCGGCGAAAATACCGAAACGAAGGTCATGTCCCCCGGTAAGGTATCGTTCAAGGCGACGTTGGCTGCAGCGGCGGGTCCGCCGTTAGTTACAGTGATCGTATAGCGCACGTCTCGATCGGCAGGGGATGTGCCGGCGCTGGCGAGTTTTGTTACGCCAAGATCGGAAGTCGGTCCTATCACCAGGGTCGAAGCGGCAGAGGAGTCGTTCTCGTTGTCGGGGTCAAAGGCGCTGGTAGAAACCTGAGCCTGATTAGTAATGAAGGAACCCAGCGTGGCCCCTGGGTCAATATGGACGACCAACGTGAAGACGGCACCGACGGTCAATGGCAGATTCGGGTTCGTGCACGTAAGTGTTCCGCCCGACCCGGGCGTAAGGCTATTGCACAACCAACCGCCAGGCGAGGACAGCGAGACAAAGGTCACCCCTGCCGGCAGCGGGTCGGTCAACGTGGCGTTGGTGGCAACATTGGGCCCGTTGTTACTTACAGTGATGGTGTAGGTCACGTTCGTGTCGGGGAGCGCAGAGTTGGGATTGGACGATTTGGTCACCCCAACATCGGCGCTCGACCCCGGTGGGCCGTAATTCACTTCGACTGCGCCGATTTCCACGGTTCCATTGAGAATGCGAGCGAAGCCCGTGCCGCGCTGATCTGTGGCCAGAGCAATGTTGTTCTGATCTTTCGCCAAGGCATTACTCCCGGCGTCAATAACCGGACTTCCATTCTGCGGAAGATGTGTAAGCGTCGGGCCGCCATTGTTAGCTAACGGAGCAAGGTCAGCACTTAAGGGAGTGCCAACCGTTCCGATTTTGTTTCCGTTGCTTCCGTTGCTGATGCCACTCAAGCCCGCATCAGTACCGATTAGGTTGTTGAAGGAGCTTAATGAATCGACTGTGCCGTTGACATCATCGTCGCTGTTCGCGAAAGACCTGGGAGGCCCGAGCTTCTGAAACACCGAGAAGTTTCCGGCTACGATTGTATTCCGCAGAATCACCGTGCCTCCGGAACTGTAAAGTCCGCCACCAGTGCCCGGGTTGCCAAAAGGTCCGGGTGTCGGGGTCGTCGTCGTGTTGTCGCCATTGGCTCCCGTCTTATTATTTGTGATGGTCGTATTAACTGAAGTTAGTGTGCCACCGGAATTGTAAACGCCACCGCCGTTTCCACCATTTCCCGAAGTGTCGGTGCCGCTGGCATCGCCGCCATTGCCGGGTTGATTCCCGCTAATCGTGCTGTTGATTACATTCAGAGTGCCGGTGTTGTAGACCCCGCCGCCATCGCCGCCGTTGCCGCCATTAAAGCCCGGGCCGCTGCTGTTTGCGCCGTTCGTAGTGTGATTATTGCTGATAGTGCTGTTCGTAATCGTCAGAGTCCCGGCATTGAGAATGCCGCCACCGGAACTTGCCAGCCCATTCGCGATCGTCAGGTTTGAGATCGAGAGATTCACTCCTGAATTGACATTCAAGATGCGGGTCACGTTGTTTCCGCTAATCGTCAGACCGGGCGATGTTGGTCCCTGAATTGTCAGATTCTTATCAATAACCAACTCGCTGCTGAGAGTAATCGGACTGGTGACGTTAAAAGTAATCGTTGCGCCGGGACAGGCGTCGAGGATTGCCTGGCGTAATGAACCCGCACCACTGTTACCGTTGGCGGTCACTACAATTGAGTTGGCACATATCGGCGTCAGCGTGGCATCGTTCGACGCGCCGGTATCGGGGTCATCAGTGACCACGTTTGAGAAGTTGCCGCCGGAAACAGTTCCCTGGGTCGAGACGTTCGTCCCGCCACCATATGGACTGTTAACCGTCACTGAGAAAGTGATCGTCACGCTCTTCGCAACTCGCAGAGTGCCGACAGCGACACAAACGTGAGTGCTGGTTGTCGTGCAGGCAGGGTCTGGCGTTGGGGTTAGAGGCTTCGAGTTTCGAGTTCCAGCTTTCAGATTGCGCGCGTGATTTAATTTCTGGAACCCTGACTCCTGACTCCCGACTCCCGTTTTCTCATTTGCTCCAAGCGAGAGGAAATGCGGTCCTGCATGACTAACGCCTCTGGCATACCGTGCCTGATTTTGGCCCGGCAGCCGGCGCTCGCCAACAGTCAGATAGCCGTACATCAAGTTGTCCCGATCTTTCTGAGCGTAGGTATCGTTGAGACCGAGCTTGTGACCGATCTCATGCTCGATGGCCGTGAGCAGATCGATGTGACCCGCCGGCGCGCTCCAGGGATCGGCATAAAGGCGAGTGGACGAAACCGCATGAGCAAAGCTCAAGCTAGACGGGGTCTTCGAATCAATGAACCAGCCTTTGCGCTGGGCATCGCGACTGACCAGAATGTGATTACTTGCTGCCTCGCCGAGATATTTACCTGCGAGATCGGCGACCTCGAACTTGATCTGACTCAACGTGGCGATTTGTTTCTGAGTCAAACCCGCCGCCGACCAGCGTTCAATCGCTACTGCGACCGCATCGTTTAGTTGGTTCTCAGTAAGCGAGAGCGAAATGGAGTTGCTTGCGTTGCTTGCGTGTCTTGCGTCGCGACCATCGCGGTTCGCAGATGGAAACGCGGATGCCGTCAACGGAAGCATAAAATTCGATAACAAGGAAGGCGAACCTACCGCTGACAGGACGCCACCCTCGGCAAACATTAGCGGCCCCACGCTGATGATGAGGTTGTACGTCGCTCCTGTGCCCTGACAGCCGTTCTGATCGGTCGCCGTAACGTTGATCGGGTAAGTTCCCGCCGACCCAGTCGCCGGGGTGCCGTCAAGAACGCCGGTGTCGGCATGGAACGTAAGACCGCTAGGCAGCGGGCCGGTCTCCGACCACGTGATAGTGCCGACACCACCCGTCTGCGAGAACTGTTCACTGAACGTGACGTTCCCTTGGCCCGTGCTGTTCGCCGGATTCGTAACGGTAATCGTCTGGCAACTAGTCACCAAATTGTAAGTCGCGCCCGTGCCAGTGCACCCGTTGCTGTCAGTTACCGTGACGACGATCGGGAAGGTTCCCGCTTGTGTCGGCGTGCCGAAAAGCAATCCAGCGGACGACAGAGTAAGACCAACCGGTAACGTACTTGCCGTCGTGAATGTGGCACTGCCTTGTGCGCCCGTCTGCGTGAAATTTTCGCTGAAGGGCGAACCAAGGGTGCCGCTGTTGTTTGCAGGATTGTTAACGCCGACCGTTTGGCAGCCGATTACCAGGGTGTAGGGCGCACCGGTGCCGGTGCAGCCGTTCGCGTCCGTGACGGTGACTACGATCGGAAAGGTTCCCGTCTGCGTCGGCGTGCCCGAGAGAACGCCTGCGCTTGAGAGCGAGAGACCCGTCGGCAATGTACTCGCTGTCGTAAACGTGGGCGTGCCAATCGCGCCGCTCTGCGCAAAGTTCTGACTGAACACCGAACTAACCGTGCCCGTCGTGCTCACCGGATTAGTGACGGTTATGGTCTGGCAGCCGATTACCAGGGTGTAGGTCGCACCGGTGCCGGTGCAGCCGTTCGCGTCCGTGACGGTGACTACGATCGGAAAGCTGCCCGTCTGCGTCGGCGTGCCCGAGAGGACGCCTGCGGTTGTGAGCGAGAGACCCGTCGGTAATGTACTCGCTGTCGTAAACGTGGGCGTGCCAATCGCGCCGCCCTGCGTGAAGTTCTGACTGAACACCGAGCTAACCGTGCCCGTGGTGCTCACCGGATTAGTGACGGTTATGGTCTGGCACGCAATAGCGATTGTGACGGTCGCTGTATCGTTCGGCAGTTGTCCGTTTGTCGCCGTGTAAGTGAAAGTGTCCGCGCCCGTGAAGTTGTTTGCCGGCGTATTATAGGTGAAGCTGCCATCGGAGTTCAGCGTGACTGTCCCACCCTGACTTGTCGAACCATTGTTAATAGGCACTGCAGTTGGCGCGGGTATCCCGGTATCGTTAGCTAATACACCCTGAGCGGCCGCGACGTTCAGTGGACTGTTCGGCGTGCCATTGTAACTATCGGGAAAAGCGAGCGGAGACATCTTCACGGAACCGCCGACCACAGTGGTGTTCGCGTCAACATCATCATTGAACTGCACACCCGTCGCATCTGCCGTACCGGTGTTAGAGATTGTTGCCGTGTAATGGATGGTATCGCCCGGATTGGCAACAGCTGGATCAGTGGTGGGACGGTTGTCTGTCAGCGTCGCGCCGATAATGGGTGAACCCGTTGCCGGCACCGGCTCGAAGAGATTGTTTGCTGCCCCGTTCTTCGCGGTTCGATGAGCCAACTGGCCGTCGCTGACCTTTGATCTCTGATAGCTGAGCTCTGACGACCTCTGGAGTCCGCGCGTCGCTGCTGCCATCTGCGCGAACGGCATAATCAGAATCGCGAAACAACACAGGGCTGAGGTAAAGGCTCTATAGTTGGAGCGCGGCGGCTGGGGCCGAACCAGAGTCAGGTGGCTCATTTGTTTCATTTTGATTTCTTCTTAAGCAACGAATTAAGCGGAACACGGGCGAGTTCTTGCCTTTTGCGTTCTAAATGTGATGCAGCACGCGCGGTCGAAAAATGCTGGGTGATTCGATAGTCCACAACGGCGCGCGGAACTGACGGTAACGGGGGGTTCAGATTCAGACTCCTAATCTTAGTCGGAGCAAAACGATCGCCGGATGGGGCAAGTCTTCGGATTTCAATTATGGTATTACCACAGGCCAAATTTGTCTGTACAGACGGCAGCAAGCAATTAACTCGCGAGAAACTCTCTCAACTCACCTTCAACCGGCAACGCCGTACGTCCACCTAACGATCGACACTTCAATGCCGCCACCGCGTTGGCGAGTTTCATACACGTCTCCAGATCATCGCCGCGCAGCATTCCATAGATGAACCCGCCGTGAAACGCTGAGAGGCAAAACTTGCGCGCAAAAAAAAGAACGAGCCGTAAGTTTAAAGAAGTAGCTTCTCGCTCGCGATTGGTTCACGCCGGAGAGTATAAAAGAAGAGCCGTCCATTCTCAAGCGTTTATGTACCCGGGAGCACTTAGCGGAGACGATGGTTGGCATTGGTCAATCAACGGCCCATGTGCAAACGTTGGAATCGAGAAGGCAATTTCTTGAAATTTGAAGAGAGCGACGGGGATCGAACCCGCAACATCCAGCTTGGGAATTAAAATTACCGCTCTTTTATTTTCACAACTTACAAAACCGCTTATGAAAAATGCATGAGCATGGTCCGCATACCGTGCATGCAGTGCCTGACTTGCGTCGCTGGGGGACGTTTGGGGGACGGTTTTGTCGCGTGAGATTTTCGATCGAATCGCAGGCCTGACTCAAGTGCCCTTAGCGGCGCTTTGTGATAAGGTGAAATCCTCAATGCTTAACCATTCGCGCCGATGAAGTTTTTTTATTTTAAGAGCCAGCGTAAGCTCCAGTCAGTCATTGGAGGCAGAGTGTGGCGAGGCGGGCTGGTGGCCGCCGGTACTCTCGCGGGCTTGTTCTCGCTGACAGTCTGCGCACAGCAGGCTGATCAAGGGACGCCGGTCGTGGTGCAGCCTGGTGCGCCGGGCCAGCCGACCCGAACACTGCCGTCATCGACCCGGGCCATGTTGCCGCCACGTTCGCCAAAGGATGCGGAGTTCATGCAGGGAATGATCATGCACCACGCGCAAGCAGTGGAAATGACGGCACTCATCGAATCAAGCACTCAGAACAAGGAACTGCGGTTGCTCGGCGCGCGCATCAGCCACTCGCAGTCGGAAGAAATAAGATTTATGAAGCGGTGGTTGACAGCGAGGGGAGAGCCGAATTCGCTGGCGATGCCGGAAATGCCAGGCATGGATATGTCTAAGCAACCGATGCTGATGCCCGGAATGCTTACGCCAAAGCAGATGGAAGCTCTCGAAAAAGCAAAGGGCGCGGAGTTCGACCAACTGTTTTTGACCGGGATGATTCAACACCACAACGGCGCCTTGATTATGGTAAAAGACTTGTTCGACACTGCGGGTTCGGGGCAGGATGCCGAACTGTTCAACTTCGCGACGGATGTCGACAGCGGCCAACGGGCCGAGATTCGGATCATGCAGAATATGTTGAGGGGAAAACCTTTGGAGGAGAAACGATGAATCGCGTACGCACTGCCACTGTTCAATTATTAGCAGCCTTGGTTGTTTTGTGTTCGTGCTTTGCCGCGAAGACATTGGCGCAAACGACTTCGCCGTCGCCTGCGCCGTCGGCAACACCGGCCGCTCCGCAAAACGCGAATCCGTTTGCTCCTCAACCGGCGCCGCCGCTACCGGCCGGCATGACGGGCTCGGACGTCAATGATCCGCGCGCGAAACTCAGCCCCGGCATGTACGACGCGGGCGAAGCAGCGATGGGCATCAAGCATCTCCTGCTGCTCAAAAAACCTGACGCCTTCGAACTTGGCTCCAACGATCCTAATGATCCGAAAGTGAATAAGACACTGACTACGGTAATCGGCGTAGCCGACCCTTCGAAGATGCCAGGTGCGATGAAGTTGGTGCTTGCCGGGCTTGGCTTTGCGAACTCAGACATCGCGTTCCAGGGCAATCACCTGTTTCTGGGAAATTTCTACGGCGTGAATATCTATGACATCTCAAATCCGGCGAAGACGAGTCTATTGACGTCGATGATTTGTCCTGGTGGGCAGGGCGACGTGTCCGTTTATAAGAACCTGATGTTTATGTCGGTTGAGATGACGAACGGCCGCCTGGATTGCGGCACGCAGGGGTTTCCGCCGAACCCGCCGCCGGTCGCGGGACAACAGAACCAGTTGCCGGCGGCGCAAAAAGATCGCTTCCGCGGTGTGAGAATCTTCGACATTGCCGACGTCAAGAATCCGAAGCAGGTGGCCGCAGTGCAGACTTGCCGCGGCTCGCACACGCATACGCTGGTCGTCGATCCGAATGATAAGAACAACGTCTACATCTACGTTTCCGGCACTTCCTTTGTGCGACAAGACGAAGAGTTGCCCGGATGTTCGGGTGGAACGCCAGACAAGAATCCGAACACGGCGCTGTTTCGCATCGATGTGATTAAGGTGCCGTTGGCGACGCCGCAGGACGCCAAGGTAGTCTCCAGTCCGCGCGTCTTTATGGATCCGCGCTCGGGCGTTGTTAACAGTCTGAATAACGGCGGCAGCCATACACTGACGGGAGTCTCAAAGCCATCGGATACCGATCAGTGCCACGACATCACTGTGTACTCTGCGATCGGTTTGGCGGCGGGCGCCTGCTCGGGCAACGGAATTCTTTTGGACATCAAGGATCCGGCAAATCCAAAGCGAGTGGATGCAGTGAACGATACGAACTATTCGTATTGGCACTCGGCCTCGTTTTCGAACGACGGGAAAAAAGTCGTGTTCACCGATGAGTGGGGCGGCGGACTTGGCGCGCGCTGCCGGGCGAACGATCCGAACAAATGGGGTGCTGATGCCATCTTCAACCTGAAGGACAACAAGCTTAGCTTTGCCAGTTACTACAAGATGCCGGCGGCCCAGGGTGACAGCGAAAACTGCGTGGCGCACAACGGATCGCTCGTTCCGGTTCCCGGCCGCGACATCGAGGTGCAAGCCTGGTACCAGGGCGGCATCTCGATCATGGACTTCACCGATGCAGAGCATCCGGTTGAGATCGCCTATTTCGATCGCGGCCCGATTGATCCCAAGACGCTCGTGCTCGGCGGCGACTGGTCCGCCTACTGGTACAACGGTCACGTCTACGCTTCCGAGATTGCTCGCGGCCTGGATGTCTTTGAGCTCACGCCGACAAAGGATCTGACTCAGAACGAGATCGACGCCGCAAAGACGTTTCGCATGGCTGAGTTCAATGTGCAGAACCAGCAAAAGATCGAATGGCCGCGACAGTTGGTCGTGGCGAAGGCGTATGTGGATCAGTTGGAGCGATCACAAGGTCTGCCCGCTGATCGAATCGCAGCCCTGCGGAAGGCGATCCAAAGCGCAGAGGCTGCGCACATGAGTGGAGGCGAACTCGCAAAACTCAAAAGCCTCGCACCCTCACTCGAAAAGAGCGCTGCCACGACTAAGAGCACAGCAGACTCAAACCGATTGCGGGCCCTGGCGGAGATCCTGAAGCGACCTGCACATTGATCTTTACCAAATTGAGGCGCAAAAAAAGCCGTACGCCGTGGCGCCTCGGAAGGTGTGCGCCCATTTCTTCAGTTTCACCATGGCTGCGGCGTTAACCGCTTAGCGCTGGAAATCCGCACCTGCTCGTAGCCCCTAACTGCTCGTAGAGTTTTGTAAGTAAACCTTGTTTGGTTCTGAATATCCATACCCTCGCGCACTGTAAAAGGGGCGCAAGGAATTACTTTGCTGACCCAGCACGCTCTTTACCGCCAGAGCAGCTGGTCATGGTCAGCGTTAGCAGAAGGAAACCGATCTCAAATTCCCTCATCTAATCCCAATCCGTCTATTCGATCATTATCACCTGCGGAAACGGGCGGGTTCTTGCGCTCAATTACCGACCTGCTAACCGCAGGCGGTACTGACAAGTTCCTAGCAAGGGCCATCGTGTGCATTTCATGCTGGCGCATTTCATCAACTTCCCCCTCAATTCTTTGCGGCGGTGAGGGTGAGAGTCGTGATGATTTTCGGCGTGCCCGCTTGTCCCTCATACACCATCATGCTGAAGGTGTAGCTACTGCCGAGTTTGATCGTCGTCGACTTGGCGCCGTCGCTGCCGCTGGCGAACGCACTCCACTCGCCGTTGTTAACGGAGAGATAAATTTCGCAGTAGGTGTAGTCGGGGGCGGCCTTCCAGGTGATGGTCGTCGGGCCGGAGGCTTGGCCGTTTGGAACCATGACTGGATTTGGAGTGGCGGTAATGCTGGGACCGGCCGTCGGCACAGTTTCTCCGGCGGCTCCGGCAGCGCGGCACTGAGCTTCGAGGGCAGGCGCGGTTGGGGAGTTTCGTGCGCGAGCTGCGCGCGCACGAGCGCAGATCGAAATGGGCGGCCCGGGCGGCGACGTCGGCGGGACCCTGCCCAAGGCTACCGGGCCAGGCGCGGTCTTTTCTCCGGCGGTTCCGGCAGCGCGGCACTGAGCTTCGAGGGCGGGCGCGGCTGGGGAGTTTCGTGCGCGAGCTGCGCGCGCACGAGCGCAGATCGAAATGGGCGGCCCAGGCGGCGACGTCGGTTGGACTCTACCCAGGGCTACCGGCTTAGGCGTCAACTTTGGAGGGCCGCAGGTGAGGCCCAACGCGTCCAGCCATTGGCCAGCCCGACCGCTAATGCCCACGGCTACAAGCCCGGGAGGGCAGGTTTCCGCCTCTCCGCCCCTCTTGGCGGCGTCGTCAAAGCGGGTATAAGCGTTGACAGTTGGATACTTGGTCGGCGTTTGAGTGGTGCTGCTTGCGACGCCGCAGGATAGCCCGATGTAACTAACACTAAATAGTTCTCTGCCTGCCCACGCGATGTCCATCTTAATCACGATTGGGGCGTCACTCGGGCAGATGATTTGAAGCGGATGGCCACCATCACCACCAAACTTAGATGGATAAGGTTGGAGCGGTCCTATCTCCTTGGGCCCATAGGCGGCGACGCAGATCGGGCTGATCGCATCCACAGTATCGCCGACCCGAAGCTCGAAGCCGGTTAAAAGCTGGCCTTGTGGGCAGCGGGCAACAAACTGACTCCCACCATTCCCTCCGAGCGGCGGCAGTCTCGCGTCGGTTTGCGCGTGCGCCGAAAGAACGAAGAACAACATCGCCGCCGGCATGCAGATCAGGCGGATTAGCAGTTGCGACTGCCATCGTGTGCATTTCATGATTGGGTGTTTCATCAACTTGCTCCTTGAATTCTTTAGTCCCTGTTCGTGAATGCAATTATCTGGGCGCTGCCGGGACGGGACGGTAAACCATCTCAAAATCCACGGTGGCGCGCGCCGCGCTATCCGTTAGGGTTATTCCCCGTCCCCCGATCACGACGCGCTGATCGCCAGGTGGCGGCTGCGGCCCGCCGGCGCCAAACCAACGCCCAGTAATTAATGCCTGGTTGAGTTCCGCGCTGGCGAACGGACCCAGAAACGCGGAAACTTTAATTAGCCGGTTGCGCGGCAGAGGATTCCGGTCAGTGACGGAATAGCGACAGACGTAATAGCCGTTCTCCTCTGTCGGTTCGTTCTGGACCGTCCAGTAACCAACGGAACTAGCTTGGCCCAAGGTGCCGGGTGTGCCCTCCTGCACAGTAGTCTCCACTCTGAACGCGGTGCAATTCAGTGCCTTGTTTGGTGTCCGGCCACCGTCCGTAGACGGCAGGCCGTACTCTGCTTTCCAACGAATTACTCCAAAGATCCCCGGATCAAATAGATTCCGCCCCGCCTGATTGATCTTCGAGCGCGAATTAGGGAGCGGTGAAAGAGGTGTGGGCGATGGAGTCGGCGTAGGCCTCGGAGTTCGCTGAGTTCCCGCCGGCTTATCTTGGGCAGGGATACTAATTACCGAGCAGGCCAACAAAAGAACTGCCGGTACAATCGCGAAAAGGAACTTGCGCGTGAGATGAGATGTTCCGCAGCCCTTTCGTTCGAGCGGCCAGTCGCCCCTCGCGGTTGCGTGGTTGGTTTCTTTACGCTGCATACAAAGACCTCCGGCGTCCAGCTGACTTCTTTCATTGCCAAGCGAACTGATCGGTATGCCTTTTTATTTGATTTCACCGGCACCATCAGCCAGCGAGATGTGGGCATCCTTACTTTGTTCACGCTCGCCGTTCGCGGCCAGACTGAATACTACTATTTTGAGTTGGGCATCCTGCGGCACGGTGAAGATAACCGCGAAGCTAATCGTTTCGTTCGGTTGCAGAGGTTTCGTCTGAATAGGGCCGCCTTCAAAGTCATAGCCAATCGGCGTATGTGAGATTCCGCCGACGTCGGTCAAAGCGGTCCGCACGTTAGCGCTGTCGCTAACGGCAACCCACAATCGTTTCGGGGACTTCTGTGCATTGGTCACCCGGCATTGGAAGACAACCAGCCTGTAACCGGGTTTGGCCGTGAAAATTCGTTTAGTAACATCGAAGTTGGATAGGTCCTGATATTGATAAGGCTCGGCGTCTGTTTTCAGCGCGTAAGTTTCCGGGGTCTGAACGCTCACCACTTGCAAGCGCCACTGACCATCGGAGATCACCTCGCCGATCTTTCCCTCGAGTCCTTTAGCCGCGGCGAAAGTCGCGCCAAAAGCCAGCACGACAGCTAGAGCATAACTGGAAACTTTGAACCACTTCACTTGTCCGCCGTAACGCTTCACGATTCCCCCTTGATAAAAGAACGCGCCTCACTTTCGGCACACGTTTCGGAGCTAGATATTGCATGTTGAACCGCGAGGAATCAAGCTCCCACCCGCTAAACTACGATCGCGATATCCTTCGCGGACTGAGGACCATTAGCGGATAGGCTATCTGATCCAGAACTGCGATTCTGTGTTTTGCGTTTCCAAGCGGGCCGCTAAACTGATTGCGGACGCCACCCAGCGAAACATCACTTTGCTCTGCCCGAAGTAAGGGATATTCGAGATCCGTGATGACAAATTATCTGTATGCGAGGACCACTACCGTGTCATAAGTATGAAGTAACTACTATGAAGTAGCGTCCTACTTCTTTAAGGCATCGTGAGACTCGGCGATTTCGCGGGTTAGACGATCGAGCCTAATGGCATCCGGACTGCTCAACGTACCATTCTTGCGCATGTCTCCCCAGATATCGGTGCTTTGTTGGTACAGAGCTTCGGCTGTAACCCGCAATCCTCGCCGTTCGGCTAGCGCGGTTCTGTTGCTGGCGGCGATTATCGTCAGGGCCTCGCCCACGTCAGAGGACGCATATGCCCGGTAGCTGCGGAGATAGACGTTGGTTGGATCATCGATTGTGTCCGTCAGCAGAGCTTGTGTCTTGCGACACGCGTCCAGCGCGGCGACGGCATTGCCATCCTTCGCCAGCGCGTTGCTGGTCTTGGCATAGCTCTCTATCAAGTCCCAACGCTTCCATAAATCCAGCGGGTCGGCTGTCGCCGCCTCTTCGCGGATTGCCAGTGCCTTGTTCTGGTTCAGTAGAGCATCTGCTGGCTTGCCAACTCTGGCCAGCATGCTCCCAACCTTGTAATACGCTGACGAAAGATCGCTGCGAAATTGTGCGTTTGCCGGATCAGAAACCGACTGCTCTTCAAAGATCCGTAACTCGTTGCGGTAACTCTCCAGAGCGCCATTGATATCGCCAAGATTCTCCAGCGTGTTACCGACTTTTTCAAAATCAATTCCTACCTCCTGGCGATAGTGCGTATTCATTGGATAGGCACCCGATAATTTCGTGTCCAGCGCCAGCGCGTTACGACTCGCCGCTAAGGCACCAGCCGCGGCACCCTGCCATAACATGACCTCGCTGCTTTTTTGATAAACGAAAGGAACGGCAGCCTGGTATTTCTCATTGGAAGGCTCAGTTGCCAACAGCGTTTCAAAAACAGCCAATGCCCGCCGGAGGCTTTCCGCCGCGCCGGTCGTCACACCCTGTTCCAAAAGCATTTCTCCGACATCAGCATGACTCGCCCCCAGGCTATAGCGAGCTTGCATGTTCGTGGGATTCTCTGCCGCTAACGCTTCACGCAGCACGACCTCTTTTCTGGCAATCTCCAACCCGCCAGCCGTATCGCTGGCCGTCCACAGTAACCGGCCGAACTCCCGGTAGCTGTCGGCCAGATCACTGCGGAATGATGCGTCTTTAGGATTGGCGGCTACCAGAGTTTCCCGAATTCTCAGCGCCTTGCGATAGCTTTCTTTAGCGCCGGAAGTGTCACCCATATTGGCCCGCAAGGTTCTTCCCTGAACGTCGCCAACTTTCTCATACGCGGTGGCGAGTTCACGCTGAAGCGATGGATCATCGCTCGCCCCCTCAGCCAGACTATCGAGATACTCCAGGGC
Source organism: Blastocatellia bacterium (assembly GCA_003168335.1). Lineage (GTDB taxonomy): Bacteria > Acidobacteriota > Blastocatellia > Pyrinomonadales > Pyrinomonadaceae > UBA11740. The sequence continues at coordinate 104,701 of PMSM01000010.1, forward strand.
ATCCTTGACCAGCCTCTCACGAACCTTCATTGATCCCGGAAGGTCCTGGATTGCGTCGCTATAGTCGAACAGCACCGAGTGGGCCAGCTTTCGGCCTTCATTGAAGCGCCGCTCAGCTTTGGCTCCGGCGGCCTGAGCGCGCGCGCGTTCGCCGCGTGCGACGTGAGCCTCCCATCCGGTCGTAGCAATGCCCACAAGCAGAATTAAGCTGATAACTGCCGCAGCAGCGACGGCCACAGTATTTCTCCGGATGAACTTCGCGCCACGGTAGGAGAGCGTCGCCTTGCGCGCCACCACTGGCAGTCCCTCCAGGTGTCGGCGAATGTCTTCAGAGAATTGCCCGACGGAAGAGTACCTGAGGGGCGGTTCCTTACGCATTGCCAGCAGCACGATGTTGTCCAGATCCCCGGCCAGCTTACGGCGCAACTTTTCCGGCCGGCCCTCGCGGGTCTTGCTGACTGATTCCGGCGTGAGGGTCTTCGCTCTTGGCCGACCGCCTGTCGTTATGTCCTCAATTCGATTGATAACAACGCTCGGTCTTTCTGGATCACTTTCGCTAATGATATGCGCGATGTCCTGGGCGACGAGGGTCTTGAAGTGATAGGGAGAATGGCCACTGAGCAACTCATAGAGCAGCACTCCCAGGCTATACACGTCACTAACAGTGGTGACGCGCTCGCCTCGCACCTGCTCCGGGCTGGCATATTCCGGGGTCATCAATCGTTGCACGATTGCCGTAGTAGCGGCTCCCTGGTTCGCTTCGGAGTGAAGCAGTTTGGCAATCCCAAAGTCGAGCAGCTTCGGCACGCCCTCAGCAGTCACCAGGATATTGCTGGGCTTGATATCTCGATGAACCACGAGATTTTGGTGCGCGTACTGAACCGCCGAGCACACCGTGCGGAATAGTCCGAGGCGAGCTGCGGTTGAGAGCCGGTGACTGTCGCAATACTCATCAATCGGCTGGCCTTCGACGTATTCCATGATGAAGTAGGGCAGACCAGTCTCTGTCGATCCACCATCGAATAGCCGAGCAATGTTTGGATGATCAAAGCCAGCGAGAATCTGACGTTCATTCCGAAAGCGGGCGAGAACCAGGTCCGTATCCATGCCACGCCTGACGACCTTGATAGCGACCTGCTGCTCGAACTGATCATCGTCGCGCGTCGCCAGGTAAACAGTACCCATCCCTCCGCGACCAATTTCTCGATCGATCTTGTAGAGTCCAATGTGCTGGCCGATCATGGCCTCGGCTTCATCCTCGACGAGCAGTTGCGCGGCGTCGCCGAAAACTGAACCTTGAATGAATCCTTCCGCCTGTTCATGTGAAGCCAAAAGGGCTGCCACTTTTGCGCGCAAAGCGTCATCCCCAGCGCACTGCGTGACAAGAAAAGCGCTTCTATACCGGCCGTCAAGCACCAGAGCCGAATGAAACATTTCGTTAATTCGCTGCCAGCGTTCTGGAGTCATGCCCAATTACCCATTGCTGATTTCAAGGTGCAACCACGCCCGCGCCATCTTCCAATCGCGTTCAATAGTATCGGACGATACTTGCAAGACCTCTGCTATTTCGGCGACGGTTAAGCCGCCAAAAAACTTCATTTCCACAATCTTGCATTGGCGCGGATCGATGGTCGCGAGGTTTTGCAGCGCCTCATCCAGCGCTACCAGATTTACATCCTTCTGCTCAAAAGAATTGACGGCCACTTCCAAAGACACGCGTAGTGCGCCTCCGCCTCGTTTTGCTGCCTGCCGTTGTAACGCGTGATTTACCAGAATACGCCGCATCATTTCGGCGGCGATGCCAAAGAATTGGGCACGGTTTTGCCAGTTAACGTTTTTCTGATCAATGAGCCGAAGGTATGCCTCATTGACCAGCGCAGTAGGCTGCAGAGTGTGATTGGGAACCTCCTGCCGCATGCGATTAACCGCGATACGCCGCAGTTCCTGATAGACGAGTGGCAGCATCTCGTCGAGCGCGGCTTTATCGCCGTTGCTCCAGTTGACGAGGAGCTGAGTAACACCTTTAGGGGCGGAATTCTGCATCAACCATTCTTTTTACTTCGCGAGCAGCTTACCCTCCGGGTCAGCCAAAGCGAAATTGAGAGCTGCGATGCGGGTTTTCAGCGCAAATTCCTGCGTTACTAGTTGAAAGAGAATTTATCAACGGGATTGGGATAGACAAACGATTCGTTTGTCGGAGGGGAACTAATGAAAACTGCAAACACCTTTGTTAAGTGGGTAGTCTTGGCATTCGTCCTGGTCGTGCCCCTTGCCTGTAAACAGATCGGCTCCTTGTCTTCCAACTCCAACAGCAACGGCGGCGGAGCAGCGATGGCATCTCCATTCGAACGGCCACTTCAACTGACGGAGACGCGAACACTGAAATACGCCAATCTGCAATTTACCCTGACAAAGGCAGTGATTTCTAATCGAGTCGCGAACGACCAGCCGCAGGACAATGCCAACCTGGCGCTGGCTGACCTGACTTTCTCCGTCGTCAACACGTTGAAAGATGGGGTGGGAATCAAAAACGGGATGTGGCAGTTGCAGCTTGGCGACGGCTCTGTATACAAGCGACCATACGAAGACAGCCTTGCACCGCGGGACACGAAGGAGCGAATGATAAGTTTCCGCGTGCCTGCCGGAGCTCAATGGAATGGCGCAAAGCTTACCCTGGATGAACAGGGCAAAGAGCCTGCGACGCTGGCGCTGGATGGTCCTGCTGGACCGCAACAATATCCGGTTAAGCTGGCCTCAGGCGGTGAGACAACTACCAAAGAGCCAGTCATGACGTACACCATTCTCGGGGCCACTGTGGATGTGGACGGTGCGGGCCAACGCGCTGCATTGGGCAAGCGCTATTTGAATCTGTCGGTCCGCGTGGCAAATAAGGAAACCAGCGACTCATTTCTCCCTGAGTTTTTCCGTCTGATGATCGACGGCGTCCCCTCGGCTCCGGAGAACATGAGTGATAACAGTGTAGTCAATGGGCAAGGTTCACAGGACGTCACGTTGTCGTTTGTGATTCCTGAGAGCGCAACCAAGGTTGAGCTGGAAGTTGGCAAACCCGCCATTCAGCAAACGGCCAGGATTCCAATTGCCTTGAAAGCAACGCAAGCCGAAGTGACCGCGAGTCCTTAAGTGGGATCGAGTGCTTTTTAGCCTGGCGATCATAGCCGGATCGTTGGTTTGAAAAACGATGAAAGGGATCTTACACAAAATGCGCATCACGAATACGATTCTAGTCTGTCTGCTGATTGCTACCGTGTGCGGTTCCTGCCGCATGATTAACACCCTCACTGGTAATAGCAAAGCCGGAACGGTAGATGCTCTGTGGCCGGACGTGCCGCCTATTGGGGGCGCAACCAAGACTGACCTGGCGCTTCCCCTCGGGGCTCGCATGGTGATCCGGGCCGCGATGCAGGGAAAGGTGAGCTTCATCGCCTTCACCACTGAGAAGAGCGCGCCAGAGGTGCAGGACTTCTATACCAAAGAGCGAATGAAGTCGGCCGGTTGGGTAGCAAATGATCGAGGCTGCATCAGCGACACCGAGGACCAGAAGAGCCAGGGAGCGGTTTGTCTCTTCAATCGCCAGGATGGGAAAAAGAAGGAAGGGCTCGCGCTTGTCCTGGCGCAGGACGAAAAGAGCAAGCAAACGGACATCTTCTATGTGCGCATCGACCTCACGGAGCCGGAAGCTTCGCCATCACCCTAAATAAGGGGAAACCCACGATGCGGGTTTCCATCGCGAATTCCTGCGTTACCAGTAGAGACGAATTTATCTGGAGATCTACGAGTACGACCCGAGCATCAAGATCGAAGCACCGATCCCATAGCTTGATAAAAGAGAGACTCTTCCGGGTCCCTCAGACGAAGCTCATACGACTTGTAAAAGGAGACGCTAATGCAAATCAAAAAACGAAAGACACTCGGAATACTTTTTTCTCTATTGCTCATCGTGGGTGCGGCAGCATCATTTACGGCACCGCGGTCTCATGCTTTGGAGGCGGCGCAGGATAACAGCAAAGTGACTTCAACTAATCGCCGTACCGCTTGTAAGCGGCGTTGTGAAGACAAGTATTCCAGTTGTCTTGCTGCCAAGAAAGCCAAAGGCTGGGACGATGATCGAGCCGAGAAAACCTGCGGCTTGGGCGCCCGCGGCTGTAAGGAAGGCTGTGACCGGCGATAGCCGACTAGCCTTAACCGGTTTGTTACGCAACTGCGCTGCGCTCAACACTCGGCGCCTTTCCAAAGAGGAGAATGAAAATGAAGAAAAGTTTGTTACTCGCTGCCAGCCTGCTGGTGCTTTTCGCCGCGACTGGTTCCGCCTTTGCCCAGTCTACACATCGTGACCGTCCGACACCGTTTACGTCCGATGAAATTAAAGGTGAGTTGAACGCCAAGGAGATTGAGTATTTTTATTCCTTTACCGCCGGCCCGGGTGAAGTCACGCTCACGGTGGATGTGAAATCGTCGGATGGAACGACGGGTACGGCCTTTGAGTTGCTGGACGCTGATGCGAACAAGGCACTTATTTGCTGTGAGTATGCACAGGCTGACAGCACCGGCACGACCGGACGCGACGTTAAGAGCGTTAAGCTGAGCAAAGGGCAAACCGTCATTCTGCATCTGACGCCTTTCAAGTATGGCACGGGAACTTATCGGGTGCGCATCAGTGGTGCGGTGGCCCTCGCAGAGCATGGGCAAAGATAGTGGGAGAGAGCGGCGGGACAGCGGAATTCGTTGCTCCCGACCGTGTGTGCATGACTATGGAAATGGATATGCTCGGGGGCGAGCATCGTTAGTGCGGTAAGGAGAGGACATGGGTATCACGAACGCGCAGTCGGGAACTAACGTCCATGAGATCGCGGACGGTCTTTACCGTATTAACACCCCGGTCACTATTGAAGGCGGGCCCGGGGGATTCTCATTCAACCAGTACCTTATTGTCGACGACGAACCACTGATTTTCCATACCGGACCGCGAAAGATGTTTCCCCTGGTTCGTGAGGCGGTCGCGAGCGTCGTGCCGGTGGAACGCCTTCGTTACATTGCCTTCTCGCACGTCGAGGCAGACGAGTGCGGGTCGCTCAACGAATGGCTCGCTGTAGCCCCGCACTCTTCGCCCCTGTGCGGCACGGTCGCGGCGATGGTTTCGATTAGTGATCTGGCCGACCGGCCGCCGCGCCCGCTCGCCGATGGTGAAACTCTATCGCTCGGAAAACACCTGGTGCGGTGGTTCGACACGCCGCACTTGCCGCACTCGTGGGAGTGCGGCTATCTCATGGAAGAGAGTACGCGGACGCTCCTCTGCGGCGATTTGTTTACGCAAGGCGGTGCAGACAACCCGGCCGTCACGGAGTCGGACATCCTCGGACCGAGCGAAGCTTTCCGCCGGCAGATGGACTACTTTTCGCACACGAAGAATGCCGGGGAGATGCTAGAGAGACTCGCGTCGGCCGCGCCGATCACACTTGCGTGCATGCACGGCAGCGCGTGGCGAGGCGACGGTGCGGCGCTGCTGCGGGCCCTCTCCGATTCTCTCGCCAGTTAGCCCGTTGCCTACCAACGGCAGCGGGCGGGTGCGGCCATTGGATCTTATCGCGTACTACTCTCTGCCCGTTGGGTCAGCAGAAAATGCGAGTCCATTAAACGTCCAATATGAGTTCCCCCGAGTCCTTCAAATGCGGTAGAGCGCCATCCGTGCCGCGAAGTTCCTTTGAATCCCACGACGATTCCAATCACAGTCGCGCTTGCGCCAAGCGAACCGAGAAATGGTCCCGTGATGCTCCGAGCGCCTTCGTAAGTGAAATCGGCGAAGAGATTGACGATGCCAATCGTAAGGACAAAGCGAAAAGCTATTTTCGCCAATGTTGTTTGCCGCTTTTTGGAAATCAATCGCTCCCGGTCAGTTTCACTAACGGCACATGGAAAACCAAACAGGGCATGGCGTCAGACTAGCTATCATTGAATCTGATGAATGGGAGAAGGCGGAGGCCGAGCCTATTCTTATTGAGTCGTCTTCACGAAAGTGACTGACCTACTTTCGCTCAACGACTCGGGGCCGACTCTTTTACGTTCACTTTCGCGCCCACGCGGAGTTCGTCCGTTCCGCGAGTCGCCACTACATCGTTCTCCGCCAACTCGCCAAAGACTTCAACCAGTTCACCCATTGATACACCGCGCTTCACGTCAATCCATTCAACGACTCCATTGCGGATTCGCACTACAAAGGTCCGTTCAGTGGTAACCGCGATGGTTGAAGGAGGAACCAGCAGCGAAGGCTGTAGCCGTCTTGCAGGCCACACAACTTCAGGAAACATGCCGGGGGCGAGCCGCGCCGAGTCATTAATCACGTCAACTTCAACGGGCATGGTTCGCGTCTTCTGATCCAAGGTATGGCTGGTGCGGGCAACGACGCCTGAGAACGTTTCGCCCGGATAGGCCGGAACCGCGAAGTTTATCCGATCACCGTTCGTGACTCCGGCAACGTCGGCCTCGGGAACGGCGATGACGAGTCTTAACTTTGAGACTTGCTGAATTCGCAACATCGGCGTCGAACCCGAGCCGGACGGTGAGCCGGCGAGACTTCCCTTGTCGACGTTTCGTTCGGTGATGGTCCCATCGAAAGGCGCACGGATGTTCAGGTAAGATTCGATGTCGCGCACCGATCGCGCAGAACTGACAGCAGCCTTCTCGTTTTCCGATTGCGATTGTGCTACGGCCTGAGCAGCTTTTTCGTTTTCCTCCAGTGCGCGAATGCGAGCCTTGTCAGCCTCCACATTTTGGCGCGCGATATCGACATCGTTCTCGGCGACCACGCCGGGTGTGGCCGATGCTGCTTTAAGTCTGCGATAAGTTCCTTCGTCGGCCGTGAGCTTGGCTGCGGCTTCCGCTTTTTGTTCGCGGACGCTACGCACGCGCGCTTCCATTTCCAGTCTTTGATCTCTGCTAACGCCGACTCTCGCCTGCGCCTCGGCACTGCGCGACGCCAACTCAGGCGCACTCATGCGAATCAGCAATTGGCCGCGCTTCACAACTGAGCCCCGATCTACGTTGATTGTTTCCACGAAGCCCTGCACCTTTGGATAGATAGCGACGTCCTGATAGGCACGTAGTTCACCAGGCAGCTTCAATTGGCGATCGACATCCTTGGATACAACATGAGAGACGAGGACTGTTGGCGTCTGAGACGCTTTGTCTGAAGCGCCCACCGTGCTTTGCGAGCGAGTTCTAAGCAGCAACCATCCGACGATCAGAATGACAACCACCGCGACACCCGCCACGATCAGGACGACGCTGAGCTTCATTCGCGGGCCAGGCGTTTTGGTCCGGGCTATTTCCGCTTCATCGGTCATTGTGTTGCTTCCTCGTTTAGTTCCAGGCGGTTGTCGTCAGGATGCAGAGACACCGACCCTCGACTCGCTTTGCGCTGCACCATGGCGAATGTCAAAGGAAGAATCGTAAGCACGGCAATCGTAGATGCCGCCAGTCCGCCGATTACCGCACGACCAAGCGGGGCAGTTTGTTCTCCGCCCTGGCCGAACGCCAAAGCGATCGGAATCATGCCCGCGATCATGGCAAAGCTCGTCATCAGGATCGGACGCAGCCGACTGACCGCGCCGGAACGGGCTGCTTCATCCGAGCCGAGGCCTTCCCGACGGCTCGCTTCAGCGAAAGTAATCAGCAAGATCGCGTTCGCTACTGAGACGCCGATCGCCATGATCGCGCCCATAAACGATTGCACATTGAGCGTAGTTCTCGTCACCCATAATGAGAGTATTACCCCGGTTAGCACTGCCGGGATTGTCGAAAGGACCACCAGAGCGATGCGCGGCGATTGAAAAAACGCGGTCAATAACAGGACGATGGCAACGATCGCAATCAATAGTCCCAACTCCAGCCCCGAACGCGTCTGTACCATCTGCGGCACCTGACCACGAACATCGATCCTGCTACCTTTCGGCGCCTCGCCCGCGCGCGTGATCGCGGCGCTTACATCACTCGCAGCTGTGCTCAAATCTGATCCTTCGATATTAGCCGTGACGGTAATCATTCTTTGTTGGTTGTAGCGATCATACTCACCCACCATTGTTCCATATCCGACCTGCGCCACGTCACCGACCAACGGCCGCTGCGCGCCGCTCGGCATTGCGGGAATGCTTTCGACATCTTCGATGCTCTTCATTTGTGACTGCGGAACCTCAACCTGCACCTGATAAGCATTGCCAGACGATGGATCGCGCCAGTAGTTCGGCTGGGTGAAACGGCTCGACGAAGTTGCGGCCACCAGCGAGCGTGAGACCTGTTCGACAGTGACTCCGAGTTGGCCGGCGCGTTCGCGATCAATGTTGATATCGACGGTCGGATAATCGAGCGGCTGGCCGAATTGAATATCGCGCAACTCGCGAATCTGATTCATTTGGTCGCGTACCTTCTGCGCGTAAGCGCGATTGGCGGCGAGATTCGAGCCGCTGATCGCAACCTCAATCGGCGTGGCTGAACCGAAATTCATAATCTGGCTCACGATGTCCGCTGCTTCAAATGAAAACTCGGCTCCGGGTAATGCCTTCGCGAGCCTCGGCCGTAGGCGTTCTCTCAGCTCCGCAACTCGCACACCTGAGCCGGGTTTGAGCGCGATTTGCAAAACTGCTTCATGCGGCCCACTGGACCATTGATAGATCGTGTTCACCGGAAAGCTCGGCGGTTGCGCGCCAACGTAGCCGAGTGTGATATCAACGTTCTTCTTTCCCGCTTCCTCGCCAATGATATCGAGCGCTTTGAGCGCCATCTCCTCCGTACGTTCGATACGCGTGCCCGTCGGTGCCCGGAGCCGCAGCCTGACCTGGCCGGCATCGACAGTCGGGAAGATGTCCGTGCCGAGCCTACGACCGACAAAGGTCAGGACCAACACGACAATAATTAGGTAAGCGGCAAGCATGGGCCATCTCAAGCTTGAAATCCTTTCAAGCCAGCGACCATAGCGTTCTCGCATTCGATCGAAAAAGGATGAATCGTGAGCCTGCTTCCCTTTCAGCAGCCTAATCGACAGCACCGGTACCAGCGTCGTCGACAAGACGTAGGACGCCAGCATTGAGAAGCCGATCGCCAATGCCAAAGGAATGAAGAGCGAGCGCGCCACGCCAATCATGAAGAAAGCAGGAGCGAATACCGCCAGAATCGAAAGCAGCGCGAGGAGGCGGGGCGTCATCGTTTCCTTTGTGGCAATCAAGACCGCTTTGGCGACTGGTTCGCCGCGCGCGAGGTGCGTATGAATGTTCTCGATCTCGACGGTCGCTTCGTCAACCAGGATGCCAATGGCCAGCGCCAGTCCGCCAAGCGTCATGATGTTAATCGTCTGCCCGCTCAGCCATAACGCAACGACTGCCGTTAGTAGCGCCACCGGAATAGTAATCACGACGATCAGAGCGCTGCGCACATCACGAAGAAACAACAGCACCATCACACCCGTAAGGAGCGCGCCCAAGCCACCTTCAATGATCAATCCACTTATCGCATGGGTGACGTATCCCGACTGATCGAGTTCAAAACTGATCTTGATGTCATCGGGAACGAGCGACTGCATGCGCGGCAATTCTGATTTGACTCGACTGACAACATCGAGCGTGGAGGCATCAGCACGCTTGGTGACGGGGATGTAAACCGTGCGACGACCATTGACCAGGCCGTATCCAGTTAAGATGTCGCTTCCGTTTTCAACGGTGCCGATGTCTCGCACAAAGACGGTAGGACCACTTCCGGCGCGGATCGGAAGGTCGGCGAGTTCGCTAATTTGGGGCACGATCGAATTGACCGCGGCGATGCGATTCAGATCGCCGGTCCTCACGTTGCCCGAGGGCAGAACCGTGTTGCCAGAAGCAATCGCTTTAGTCACTTCTTCGGGCGACATGTTGTAAGAACGAAGTTTGTCTGGATCGGCGTGGATGATCACGGTTCGCGTGTTGCCGCCGAACGGCGGCGGCGCCGACACGCCCGGCAGAGTGGAAAACACCGGGCGAACTTTGAATAACGCCAGGTCTTGAATCTCTGCGTTACTGCGCGTCTCGCTCGAGAACACCAGCTGGCCGACCGGAACGCTGCCGACATCAAAGCGCACGACAAACGGTGAGACTGTGCCCGGCGGCATAAAGGCGCGCGCGCGTTCCACGTAAGAGACGACCTGAGCGAGCGCCGTGCTCATGTCCGTGCCCGGATGAAAATAAAGTTTGCAGAGACCGGTGCCCTGAATCGATTTCGATTCGACGTGCTCAATGCCGGTGATGTACAGGAAGTGATACTCGTAGTAGGAGACGAGGAAGCTTTCCATCTGCGCCGGATTCATGCCGCCGTATGGTTGGGCCACGTAGATGACCGGTAGATCGAGATTCGGAAAGATGTCTACCGACATGCGCTGATAAGCCAGAATCGAGCAAAGGGCGATCCCTATGACCAGGACAATGATCATGATCGGACGCCGCAGCGCGATGTTGATAAGCCACATATCTGGAAAGTTACCGCCTTATTCGTTGTAGGAACGGTTTCAGATCGCCCTGAATCTTCGCCGCCACCAGCAGTGCGCGCCAGACATTTAGGCGGGCCACGCGATCATCGACCTCCGCCTGGGCCAGCAGTCTTTGCGTATCGGCAACTTCCGTCACCGTCGCCAGTCCATACTTGTATCGCTCGACCGTGAGTCGTTCGGCGTCTTGCGCGGCCTTTAATTGCGCCGGAGTCTCTTGAGCGATGCGCACGGCCCCATCGATAAGCGCTTGTGCGCGTGCGTATTGACCCTTCAATGCCTGAATCGTCTCGTCGTAGCGTGCCCGCTCAACGGCCTCGTTGCCCGCTTCGACCCGGCGGCGCGCGCGAATAGAAAAAATGTCGAAGGCCGGAAACGTCACTGTCATGCCCACTCCGTAATTGGGCGTCGTCGGAAACAGTCCGTGCCATCCTCCTTCAAACAATCCATTGGTCAGCGCGCCGGTGCCACGAGCACTCACGGAGCCCTGAAGATTGAATCGGGGAACATAAGAGCGAGCGAGAACATGCTCGCGCGCCCGGACAATTTCGATCGCAGATTCCTGCGCAATCGCTAGTGGATGAAAATCAAATTTCGGCAACGGCGTGGTTGTATCTGTCGGAAGCTCAAGCAGCGGATCTGAGGCGATAGAGACTGAAGCGCCAGGTGTGCCGAGCGCTTCGGCGAGCGCCGCGCGACTGATTTCAGTAAGTTGCTGCGCCCTCAGAAGCTGAGTCCTGGCAACTGACAACTCTGCATCCGCGCGCGCCGCTTCCGACCCGGCACGAAGTTGATTGTTCACTAGCGCGTGCACGGCGTCGGCGAACGTCTTGGCGCGAAAAACGTTTGCCTCGGCAGCGCGCAGGGCCTGTTCGTTAGCTGCCAGGGCCATAAAAGCATCGGCCGCGTTCGTGGCGACATCGAGTTCGGTTACGCTGATGTTCACGTTCGCCTGATTCGTGACTGCGCGCGCGACATCGACTTGGGCCTTGCGGACGCCGAAGTCGAATGGCTCCCACGAGAAGAGCGCTCCGCCAGCGCTTCCGAACGTACTGTCCATTGATGTGCCCCCCAATACTGGCCCGGAGATACTCGGGATGATCGATTGCGGCAGCACTGCTCCGAAGACATTGTTCCTGGTCGCGCGATTTTCCTGATAGAGCAGATCAAGGCGTGGCAGGTAGGCCGTGCGGGCCAGATCAATGTTCGACTTCGCGGCGGCCGATTGTGCCTGGGCCGTCTTAATAGCCGGATAGTTGGTGAGCGCCAACTCGACCGCCGCATCAAGCTTCAAAGGAGGCGGCGGGTTCGTTGTTTGGCCGCAGGCGAGGATCGCCTGCGTGACAACGATGAAGCAGGAACAAAGAACTGGAAGGATCGCTTTACGTTTCAAATCAGTGCCCTTAATTCGGGTCATCAGTTTCGCGCTTCCTTACCCGCGGGCATTACCCCTTGGGCGGTGGCGGCGCAGTAAACTGTGCAATGTCGGTAAGGCCGAGGCTGCTCTCGATCGCGCTAATCTGTTTCACAGCGTCTTCGAAGCCGTCGCCTCCGAACTGTTCCTTTTCTATGTCCTCGAATCTGTCACCGATCTCATCCAATTGCTTCGCCGTCATGGTTTGCTTCCACGCGGGAAAGATAATGGTATCTTCGCGCGCGGCATGGTTGCGATACATGAGCACGAAAGCGTCAAGCGCCTGGGCCATTGCTTCAGCATTAGTCGGTCCTAACTTCGCCGCTTGCGTTGCGCTAATGATGTAATCAGTAATCTCGCGCCCGCGATTGTGTTGCGCGACCAGAATGTCTGGATAACCAGCCGCGTCTCCTCCGGCTTTCTTGACTGCCGGAAAGATGTAGGCTTCCTCGAGTTTCTTCTCGTGATACTCCTCACCGAACGCTTTGAATAGCTTTGCGGTTTTCTGGAGCGCATCAGGAGGAACGGCCGCAGGATTGCCACGGAGCTTAATCGCCGTCGCGCTAAATACCAGCAAGGCGCGTCTGAGTATTCCATGCTCGCGCATTAGATCCTCCGTGGCGGTGACTTCGCCTCCCATTTTGTTTTCATCCGGTGTCGCCGAAGTTGCGACCTTCCCTGTCGTCTTTATATTGCTTCCCCCACAATTGCTAAGGACAAGTCCGGTTCCTATCACCGCCGAGGCTCGCAGAAAGTCTCGCCTGGTCTTGAATGCTTCCATATTATTGCCCCCTTTAGTTGGGTCACTCCGAAATGCTGCGTCCTCGAAATGCCGGCCCCCCTCACTCTTCTTCAAATAATTCGCCCACAAGCTCGCGCACCTTCTCTTTCGCGCTCTTGAGGGCCTTTCGCCCGGCCGGCGTCGCCCTATAGAAGCGCCGCCTCTGACCGCCTTCTCTCTTTTCCTTCGAGCGGAGATATCCCTTGCTTTCCATCCCATGGAGGATTGGATAGAGAGTTCCGGGACTGAGCTTGTACCCATGCCGCCCCAACTCCTCGATTATCGCCAGCCCGAAGATTGGTTCCTTGGAAGCGTGATAGAGAATATGCAGCCGGATCATTCCCGAATACAGATCTTTGTCACTCATTACCGGGGCCTTTCAAATGGTTATCGGATTTCGACTACGTCGCGCGATAATACAACTCGTCATTTCAGTCGTCAACAAGACCGGGCCAGAGGGCAGCGCCAGAGTCCTGGCCTTGAGGTGTCAGGGCGTCTTAATCGAAGGAGACCCAACTAACGTCGCTCTTGCGCAGCGTGCTCCGTTTTGGCGAAGTCACTGGCAACATCAGCGAGTCCCATCGGTCGGACGAACCCCATCGAGCCCTACCGTACTGAGGAAGGGTTCTACTCGTATTTATCTTCGCAGTTGTTAGGGCTTGCCGCGAACGTCTTGGCGACGCAACATTACCGCGCATGATCTCACTTTAACTTAGGCGGCTTGAGGGTCACTTTTCTCTGCCCGAAGCAAGTCGACATTTCGAGTCCGTGATGACAAATTGTCGACGTGCGCGAAGACCCCTTCCGTGTCAACATAGTGGAAAGCCCAGACGCAAGGTAAGGGACGACTTTCGATCAAAGGCCTGTCAATAGTGCCAGTACTAATCCTCAAAATGGGGAGCTGCTCGCTTTCTCAAAATGCCCGGTGCAATCAGCCAGACTGTTCGACTCTATTCTTGCTGCTAAATCGGACCACACTTCGGATGACAAGAGCAGCGCAACTGTCAGTTCCCTCGATCATGTGCGCATTAAATCGCTCCGGCCCGCCATGGTCACGGGGCGCACCGACGACACGTAAATTTGGGGCCAACTCGAATTCGAACGCGTCGAGTCCGAAGGGCAATCCCTCTCCAATGGATTTCAGCGCCGCTTCCTTGAGGCTCCAGAGTTGGAAGAAAGTTCGCAGACGTGCCTGACCGACTGCCGCTGCAACAGCCTTCGCCTCGGCTGCCGAAAAGAACCGTTGAGCGAGTTCTGCCCCGTCCAGGTTCCTCGTTTGATCTTCGAGGTCGACACCAATCGCGTGTGTCGACGACCACGCCCCGAGAAAACCGAACCGGCTGGAGGAAAAGCTAAACCAGAAATCCGGCAAATCGGAAAGGTAGGGACGCCCGTTCTCTGTCTCCTGGAAAATGATCTGCGATAAGGGCCGCGCCGATCCGAGCGCGATTGCGCCGCAGTAGCGACGAAACGCACGCCGCTGTTTGAAATGGGCCTTGAGGTCTTCCGTTACAAAGCGGTCCGCCCTCTGCAGCTCAGTATCCGACAGGACTGACGCGCAACGCCTCGATGTCTCGGGATCGCGCGAAACCGGCGCATACAGCACGTGGGCCGCATGATGCGTGGACGCCGGTGTCCAATCGCGCGCGCCGGCGGCAAACAGATCGTTGACCCAGTCGCTATCGTTTCGCGTCATCGTCAGGGGGCGAGATTGGGCACCAACTTTACAATGAGTTCCGAGGCGGCAAGCTGGATGGCGTAGATTTCCAGGGTGTGCCGGCCGACGAAGCGCAGCGCGCCTGCGATGGTCTCTGGCGGTTGGAAGCGGCTCGGGCCGCGCAGGAATAGACACAGGCTAAGCGACATAACGCCGACGCCCAGAATCAGGACGGCGAAATAAATCCGCGGAAACGAGAATTCCTTTTGTTCCTGCCAGACGTAGACGACCGCAGCCACAAAGCAGACCAACAGGCGCAGCAGGCCCGCGTTCATTGTCATCGCCTGCGCGGGTGGCGACGAGCCCTGAGCGGCGCCGCCCACCTCGGCATCCGATCTGCCGTCGACATATCGGCGATGGTATAAGCCAAAGAGGGCCCACAGCCATCCCTCGACGCCGTAATCGACAATCTTTGCCGCCATCGGCAGCACCGCGAGAAGTAAGGAGAGAAGGAGGCCGTAGCCGACCCAGGGGTGACGTTGCACAAGTCCTTGTACACAGGGACCTGCGATGCGGATGAGTGTGAAGCTTAAAAGAATGTTCGGTGCCACCCAGGTCCAGCCGGCGTTCCAGCTGTCGAGTAGAGTCAGGACGACGCCGAGCCCGATCCAGTGGAGTGGGACGGTCCGAGTCTTCGCATAGCCCACCAGGAAGAAGAACATCGGAGCCGCAAGGCGTCCGAAAACGCTCCACCAGAGGTCGTCTTCAACGAAGAAATAGCCGAAATGGTCAACCGAGACCAGGATGATTGCGGCGACTTTTAGCCAGTCGGTGTTGTCAACCAAGTGAGGTGTGCTCATCGAGCGCGTGGCGTCGTACCTGGTGGCGCTCAAACTTGAGTCGCTCACAGGCTCGGCGGGGCTCCCCTCGTAGGTGGCTGTGAGCATGTTCATTTCCTTGAGGACCAGGGACAACGGCAAGAGCGTTGTGTCGCGCTGAATCACCGCGCCGCCCATCACCGTGGCCCCGGCGTTGACGGCGCAGCCATCCTGGATGTGGGTCCGTTTCACCTTCAGCATCATGCTCTCGAAGGTGTGGAACTGCAGGAAGCCGTCGATAACACAATCGTTGCCGAAGTTCACCGCGTTCCAGTCGAAGCACTGCATGGGCTGGGTCACGATTGTCCGGCGGCCGATCTGACATCCCATCCACCGTAGGAGAAAATTCGAGAGGATGGTCCCGGCGCAAAACCCCAGAGGCCTTCGGCACCAGACAAAGAAGCAGTCCTGCGCGAAGAAGTAGGCGAAGTGCCGCCAGGACCAGAAGGGTGTCGAGTGATTGGCTCCCCATTCGCTGCCCACGAGGAGCCTCTTGATCGCGACGCTGAACAGAACCAGATTGACTTCTGTGAGCATCAAAGCAATGACCACGCTGGCGATCGGGTGTACGCTCAATCGCAACAAACAAATGTACAGAATCGTGAAGACGAGTCCCTCGGTGATGCGCAGTACGCCGATGCTGAAGAGGTCGTTCAGGAAGACCCGGGTCAGGAAGAGGGGGAAGCCCGGCAGTCTGTGCTTTTCATTCTCCGCCTCAAATGATGCGCTCGCAAATTTCACGGGCGGGTTTCCCGCCACCGTGATGGGCTCGCCAAGCCGCGACCGCATCTGTCGTCGAAACTGTATATCATTGCCCGGCGTCGAGACGCCCAGGAGGAAGTTGGACGGGAAATTCCCGTACTCCGCCACGCAGTTGTTTCCGCTGAAGAAATTCCGGGGCATGTCGAGGTGGCGCAGCTTGAAGTGCTCGGCGCCATAGTCGAGCATGTTCGTGAAACATCCATTTGACCAGAACACCTGCGAGTCGGCGGCAGCAAGCTCCGGGACGAGGTTGAACATGACGTCGCACTCTGACGCGCCCAACCGCGGAAAGCGCATGCCGGCGAGCGCCCGCAGGTACTGCCCAGTGATGGTCCAGGTCCATTGAGCCTGGAGGCCATTCATTCTATTCATTCGGTACATGAGCAGAGCGCCCCTGAACCCGCGCGAAGGGTACAGCCCCGGCGAAGCGGCCGTGCAACGGATGAAGAGGCAAGCCAGCAAAGAGGTCACGACGACGCTGACCCAGGTGGTGACGAACGCGTAGAGGGTCAGGTGCCAGACGATCTCGAACAGCGGCGTAACCATTAAATATGCGTCGGACAGTTCAGCTTCTCCGGCGGGTATAAGGCCGCGGGCGAACCACAGGATCGAGGCAGTGGGGACCAAACTAAGCCAGAAGAATATGAAGATCTGCATGAGGATGTTGATGGTCTCGATTAACCAGATCGGATATTCGTACTGGCAGGTGTTCGCCGTGCGCTTCAGCTCAGTGCACCGGCCGCTGAGCCGCGCGGGAGCTCCTTCCCACATCTCCTGTGAACCCACGTCGCTGAGGATGGGAGTGAACGGAGTGATCCAAGTGCCACGGCCCACGGTCACATTGTTGGCGATGGCGGCCCGCGTCCCGATCTTGCAACCGCTCTCGAGGTGAATAGGGCCGACGTGCAGGGACTGTCCCGACCACCTCGTCGTTTGGATGTAGGCCCCGGTCTGGATTGCGACATCGTCCTCGATGGAGATCAAGTCCAGGGGTCCGGATAGGTAAGCATCGTGCGCGCACTGAAGGTTGTCGCCCACCTTCGCGCCGAGCCGCCGCAACGCGAATGCCATGAGCGGCGCGCTGCGATACATCGCACCCAGCGGCACGAGCACCGTGGCCTCCAGCCGTCCGATGCACCAGATTCGCAGATGCATTTTGCTCCACTTGGGGTACACACCCGGAGTCACATTGTTCTTGTAGACGTAACCACGCATGAAGAGCTTTATCATCATGACCCAGAGCAGGGCGGCAAAGGGCGTGACGAGGGCCAGCAAGTACAGAAAGCTGCCGACGATGATGAACGCTCGGAGGCTGGCGGTTGTGAAGAACCTTTCGACTTCGACGAAGGCTAAGACGCTGAGGACGGCCACTATGCCTGGGGAATACAAGAAAATCCCGAAGAGGACCTGCGCGGTGGTGAAGTATCCGGGGGAGAGCACCTCGGCCGCGGCCTCATCGCGCTCGGCGGTGTTCTCGGCGGATTTCACCCGGGCCGGAGGGGCCTCGGAGATCTGCTGAAGCGCCCGCGGACGGTGGGCCACCTTTCGTGCAGTGTTGCAGTCACTGAGCAGCGCCCGCACCGGCACCACCCATCCTGCAGCTTGCAGTTGCTGCGCCAGGCGCGCGATGACGATCGAGTGCCCACCAGCCTCAGCGAATCCATCGTCCAATCCCAACGGCGTCTCGAACACGGCTCTGCAGAGGGCCAGCACTTCCTCGCTCTCAGCGTCCATGCCCGCATCAGCATCAGGCTTAAGTTCCTCTTCGCGTGGGTCCCGCGCGGTGACTGGTGTGGCCCGAGTGTCCGCCGCTTCCGGCTCGGCGCTTCTCAGCAGCAGATTGGATAGGTTGGGCAAGCACTTCCGGTCGATCTTTCCCGACACCGGTTTCATGACGAATTTTTCTACCAGGAAGATCCTGGTCGGGACCGACGGCGCTGGAAGTTGTTTGGCGAGGGTCGCCGTCACCCGGGCAGCCCACTCCGCCGGCGCTGGAGCGACCACCGAGAACTCTCCTTCGCAGACCGAAGGCGCGGCGACGAAAGCGACGAGCGCCTCGTTCTGGTAATCCAGAACCGCGGCCTCGATCTCAATGAACTGCGTCTGGAGGATGTCCTCAACGGCCTGTGCCTCGACGCGGTGCCCGCGCACTTTGAGCTGCGCGTCGAGTCGGCCGAGGAAGTGCACGCGCTGCGTTCGGATGTCGATTTTGCATTTGTCCCCCGTGCGGTAGAGGCGGCCAAACTGAGGGTGCGTGATGAACTTCTGGGCGGTTTGCTCCGGCAAGTTGCGGTACCCGCGCGCAACGTGCACCCCACCGATGCAGAGCTCTCCAACCTCACCGTGAGGCAGTGGGCTGAGTTGGTCGACCTCGAGGATGACGTAGGTGACGTTGGCAAACGGCGAGCCGATGGTGATGGGATCTCCCGGCCGCAAACTCTGGCGGCTCGTGTCGGTGCTCGCCTCTGTGGGACCGTAGGTGTTGATGATCTGCCGTCTGCCCCGGGTCCAGGGTTCCACGAGCGCGCTGGGAAACGCTTCGCCTGCCGGCACGATGTAGCGGCACAGCGGATAGGGGAGATCCACTTCGGGCGTTGGCGTGAGGGTCGTGAGCAGCACCGGCGGACAGAAGAGCACCGTGACCTCAGCTTCGCGGAGGACAGGGACGAGGTCCGGGCCGGACCGAATCTGCTCCTTGGTCAGCATGACCACAGCGCAGCCCGACACCCAGGCGCTGTACATCTCGGAGATGCTGCCGTCGTAGCCCAGCGATGAAGTAAGCGAGGTCGCGTCCATGCCCGGAAGGAGATCGAAGTAATCGGCGTAGCTCAGGGCCAGGTTCACGTAACCTGCGTGTGGGCACTCCACGCCCCTGGGCATCCCTGTGGTTCCGCTCGTGTAAAAGATTGTCGCAAGGCGCTGCGTGGGGTCATCCAGCCAGGCCGGCGGTTCTCTCTTGCGCATCCTCTCCGGCAAGGTCAGGACGTCGAGTGTCGGCAGGTCGCGGAACTTCTCTTGCCCCCGCGTGAGAATGACCACCGGCTGTGCGTCGTTAAGCATGTGGGTAATGAGGGCATCGGGCAACGTGGTGTCGAGGAACATTAAGGTGCCGCCAGCCTTGAGAATGCCGAGGTGAGCGGCCACGATTTGCCAGTTGTCCTGCGACATAGCCACGGCCACGACCTGGTCCGGGCCGGTGAGGTAGGGAGAAAGGGCCGCGGCAATGTTTTCCGCCCGCGCGTCTAGCTCAGCGAAGGTCAGGGACTCTCTGGTGTGGGGAATCTGTAAGGCCGTGAGATCCGGGAACTTCTCGGCGGAGCGGCTGAAGACCTCTGTGAGCCACCGGATTCCTTTCTGATGCGGCACGTTCACGAGGTGGCGGTCGCCAAAGACATCCGTCAAGCTGTATGGGCAGGTGTCCTGCTCGTTCGGCACCTTCTCCGCCGCCCAGAGGTACCGCCTCCACGCTACAAACGTCAGCCCAAAGAGAACTGCGAAGGCGGTCGTTACAAGAATTGCTGCCAAGGCTTTTCCTCACCTGCTCGTGAACTCTAGACCACTGAGGTCTCAGGCACTCTTAGGGTCTTGACTTCAAACGTCAATTTTGTCCGCTGGTTGAGCATGGCGAAAGCAGTGTGTTTAGTCGAAGTATCGCTGGAGCGTTCCAGTTCGGCGGATGTCTAAGGTAACGCAATGGAACCCACCGCCCAACATTTTGGAGTGCCGCAATTTTAGGGGGATTACATCAAGCCCGTGCTTCTCTAAAAGTTTTATGAGAGCCGTCTGATCTCGATCGACCACGACCAGATTCGGACTAATACTGAATGCATTCATATCGATCCAGTCACTACCAATGGATTTGGATCGATAGTCGGCATCGTGACTGTCAGTATTTTCCATCGGTGGACTGTAAAGAACTTTCCACTGCTTCAAGATTTTAGGAAGGGTATCATCATTAACCCGAGCAGGATTGCAGAGGATCAATCCAGGGCGTAAAGCCACAAAGGTTGAATCAATGTGGCTGCCATAATAAACATCCTTGAGGAAATGGACCCGGAATTTGTCGCCCAACATTGTCTGCAACCAATGCCCACCCAATTCGTTACCCGTGGCGCTGACCAGATAGATCAAATCCTGGCCAAAACGCAGGACGTTTGCCGCATCGAAGGCTGGCTCATCGTTGCGTGGGGTGGGCTTCTTCAGATCAACATCGAAGAGCGAGTCTAAGAGCATGGGTTTGGGGGCGCTGTACCACTTTGCGCCTGACTTCATGTAGTCCAAAAGCAACGCGCGATAGCTAAACGTTTCCTGGGCGCGGCTGCGGATGACATTGGGCGTTTCGATAATTTGGTCGCCGATGACCAGCAGAATGTCGCGGGGACAGTAATTGTAATACCCTTCAGATTCCCAATGGATCGTGGAGAATTTGGCCTCGTGTGGCCACGTCTCTGGGCGCTTGACGGTAACGCTCTGCTTTTCCAGTATCCCCACAAACTCATTCAAGTCTTCTTCTGTCTCTTCAATGATCTGTTGTGGAAAGGGGCCGCGCGGAATTTCGGCCAATGAACGATCAGGAAATTCTGCCAGTTGAGTGCTTCGGTCTGGCGTAGGAAATCGTGCTTGCAGCGGATTGCCTACAATAACTTCTTCCAGTTGGTCCCACTCATTGCAACTCCATACTCGTGACATCTATGACGCGCCTCCTCGATTGTTCTGAGTACTAATGAGCTGACTTGTTTCCTTCGAACCACTCTTGAAGCTGACGTATTGCGATTTGAAAAGCCTGACATCTTCTTTCACCATCGGGCAGAGTTGCTGAAGAAATCAGGTATCGCGATTGCCGCGCCTGACGCTTTTGCTGCCTCAAGGACAAAATTGCCTACCGCAATATCAAGAACGCCAAGCCCAAATGGTGAAAAGATGCGAGGCCTGTCATGATCTAGTTTGATCTTCTTCTCCAGAACATCCACCAAACTACCCGAGACAAAATCTCTATTCCCCGTCGCCATTTCTGTTAGATGGAGTGAGGTATTCGCCTTCAGGCAATGATCCACATCATCCACAATGTTTTGCGATGCGAGAACCACATTCACGCAAATATCGCGCAGCGATAAATGCAGGACAGTTGGGGAGTGCGCGAACAGCTTTTCATCGGCAAGATAGGGCTCCGGCGCAGTAGTGGTGAAAAGTATCAGAGAGGCGTCGCAGATAGCGTCCTCTAAACGGTCTTGAATATCTGCCTGCAGGTTGTGCTGATCGTGAAGCCACTTGCTGAAGTGCTCCGCCTCCTTGTGGTCCACATCATACAAACTGATTTTATGAAACTTCCACTTTCGAAATAAAAGCCACTCGATGGTGGTACGGGCGATTACCCCGGTTCCGATTACGCTCAGGGTTCCTTCAAAAGGATTGGGGGAAATATGCTCTGCTGCCAACGCAGCTGAGGCGGCAGTGCGCGTAGCACTGATGAGTGATGCCTCGATACAGGCTAGCGCATAACCTGTCGTCGCATCGTTCAGGATCAGGACTGCCGACGCTCGGGCTAAGTTTCCGGCCCTGTTTTCCGGGAAACTCGATATCCATTTAATGCCGCTTTTTTGAACCGCACCGCCGAGATGCGCCGGCAACGCGATGATGCGAGCGCTGGGGTTATCTGGATACCGGAGAAAATAGCTGTCTGGATTTACCGCATCTCCGGAGGAGTGAAGACGGTATGCCGTCTCTACCGCAGCGAAAACCTGGTTCCGGTTGCCGTCAATTACAGACTTAACTGACGAGCCGGGAATGACGTAGAACGTCGGAGCGCCTGCCACGATCTCTTCTCCCTTTGTAAGTTTGCTCCTGCGTCTTAACTTCAGGCACAGTGACGTTTTCTTCTACCCAGGCCGTGTCATAAATCGTGTCCAGGTACTTCTCGCCAAGATCAGGGGATATGGCGACTATCGTGTCTCCCCGCGCAAACTCGGGAGCCAGCTGTTGGACGGCAGCGAGGACTGTTCCGGTGCTGCCCCCAACAAGCAGGTGATAATCTCGAACGAAAGAAAGACAAGCTTCAACCGTCCTTTCTTCGTTTACTGCTACAACCATGTCCGGATTGGCGAGGTCCGCAAGCTTTGGTCTCACGCTCGTGCCAATGCCCGGGATGTTCCGTTTGCGTGGCGCGCCTCCGAATGTGACTGAACCTACCGGCTCGACGGCTACAATCTTGATCTCCGGGAATTTTTGATGAAGCCGCTCTGAGACCCCGGCGAGAGTCCCAGTAGTGCCGGCCCCAACAAAAACCCAATCGACTTTGTCGAACTCGCAGGCAATCTCATTGGCCGTTTGATCGGCATGAACATTTTTATTGGCGATGTTGGCATACTGGTTGACCCAGACGGCGTTCGGTTCCGATTGTAGTATTTGCTCTATTGTCTTGAATCGACTTCCTAAGAATCCCCCAACGGAGTCGCGCTCTTCAACGACTATGACATTTGCCCCATAGAGTTCCATACCTTTGATGGTCGCGCGATTGGCGTTTGGATCTGTCACGCAAATAAATTTGTAGCCCTTAATGGCGCATACCAAACTCAACGCTAGTCCAAGATTGCCTGATGACGATTCGACGACTACAGTTTCGTTTGGCCTGGCAATACCTCGCCGCTCCAAGTCCTCAACCAACCCGATCGCAGTCTTTACCTTAATCGAGCCGGTTACATTGAACCCTTCCAGCTTTAGAAACACGTCGTGATCTCCCGCAAAAGCGCGAAGGCGATAAAACAAATCAGGAAAAATTAACTCTAAGGGCGACTCGATGATCATAGCGCAATATCCTTGAGCAGAATGACCTGCCCAGCTTCGATGGTTGTTTCCGTTCGTCGGCGGCTTGGTTTACTCACTTCACCTTTCTCTCCATTGGCTCCTGTTCAAAACTCTTTCGTCAGAAGACAATCTTTATCAGGCGACTCACTAACTGTTCCAACGAAAACATCGTAAGTCCTAATGGTAGCAGAGGTGCGGCTGTCGCGGCGCCCAGCCTGGACACATCTTTCAATCCGAACGGCACCAGGCGCATTTCCTGCACGACCGTAAAACTGTTTCCGAGGTCGGCCAGCGACTGGATGTCGCCGGTGCCCAGAAGTTCGTCCTCGCTCGCAGGCCAACAGTGTACACCAGAATCAGAAGAGCGATTTCCACAGTCGCTGAGTTGCGCAGACGCTTAGCCGAGTCGAGGGCTGCCTGAAATTTCGGCCTGTCTTCGGGGACGATAATACGCCGCTCCACGAATCTTTTCACGGCGTGTCGGTAGTGGTACAGTTTGCCTCAAAGTGTACCACTACCGACCGAATTGAAGATCTTCTCTTTGGCTTCGCAAGAAATATCATCGAGAACCTAACTGACGATTTGTTTCGAGACAAGTTCATAAGAGCGTACCGCGTAAGATCAAAACGGCCACACTGAAATAGATTATTAGTCCGGTTACGTCTACAAGTGTGGCCACAAACGGCGCGGACGAAGTTGCTGGGTCGAAACCCAACCGCCGCAGCAGGAAAGGCAGCATTGATCCCGCCAGCGTACCCCATAACACGATGCCAATTAGGGAGAGGCCGACGGTCAGAGCCACTAGCGGCCAGTGAGTTCCGTAGAGGTTGGAAAATGCCGACCACACAGTAATCCGCAAAAATCCTATCGTGCCGAGGATCAGGCCTAACCCCAGACCAGAAAAAACTTCTCTCCGCATGACCCGCCACCAGTCGCGCAAGGTCACCTCGCCAAGTGCCAGCGCGCGAATAACCAACGTCGATGCCTGCGCGCCAGAGTTGCCTCCCGATGAAATGATGAGCGGCACGAAGAGCGCGAGCACTACCGCTTTTGCGATCTCTTTCTCAAAGAAACCCATGGCGGTTGCGGTGAGCATCTCACCCAAAAAGAGAACGACGAGCCACCCTCCGCGTTTGCGGATCATGAGCGGCAGCGAAACTTGCATATATGGCCGGTCGAGAGCGCCGGGCTCGACTGCGGCCATGCGCAGGATATCTTCTGTTCCTTCTTCGATTAGTACATCGACCACGTCGTCCACCGTGACGAAACCGACTACGCTGCCGTTCTTTTCCAGAACCGGCACGGCCAGCAGGTTATATTTGCTAATCTTCCTCGCCACATCCTCCTGATCGTCGAGCGCGTTGACACTCACGGGCTTTTTGCGCATGACCTCAGAGACTGGCGTGTGTAGCTCGGCCATTACCAGGTCGCGGAGCGAGACAGCGCCGAGCAGACGTCCCGTGGCCGGCTCCATCACATAGCACGCATAAATGGATTCTTTCTCGCGCGCGACAGAGCGGATGTGCTTCAGAGCATCGCCCACGATCATTTTGGGATTGAGCCGCACGAACTCCGTTGTCATGATGCCGCCCGCCGTGCGCGCGGGATATTGCAAGAGGCCTTCCAGTTCCTTTCGCATCTCGCCAGTGAGCTTCGGCAAAATGCGATGACGCTCATGGTGACCCATCTTTTGGACCACATCAGTGCGTTCGTCAGCTGAGAGTCCCGAGAGGATTTCAGCCGCCCGTGATGATTCCACCTGTTCAAGGATCGCAGCCCGGCGGCGCATTATCGGTTCGTTAAAGAGCCCAATCGCCCGAGGCACGGGCAGCATCGACACGACGGTCGCAGCTTCTATTAGATTTAGTTGATTTATGAGATTGGCTAGATCGGCTGGAGCGAGATCGGCCACGACGTGACTAATGCCGACCGAGCTGTCATCAAGTCGGGTATGAATACGTTCCAGAAGTTTTTTCAGGTCTTTCACCGGCATTGAGTCACCTCGTTCCCGACTATCCAGTTTCCAAATTCAGTTTTTTTGAACGCGCGGGAAAATTGGGCTAGTCTCCGCTCCATCGTTCGGCAATCGGGAGTTTGTCAGGGTTCAGGTCCTTAATAGTGAGTTTCCCGGTTGGTGGTATCTTACCTTCGCTCCACAGATAGTCACTTAACAAGTTTCTTGCCTCTTGAGTCCAGAATGAACTTTCGGGTGGGAGCCGTCTGCGCGTTATACGTTCGACATACCCAACCGGTTCTTCATCTATTTGCACCAGCACCTCTTGTCGATTTCCATCAGGACCGACAACCAGGAACCGGCGCTGATTCGGCGCTTGCGACACCTCTTCATCCAGAATCTCGAACCCGTTCAAGGTAATCGTTTCGATGATGCCGGATGACGTAGGTTCTTCTTTTGAGGTGCCAGAACCCTCGGCAACTGCAGGCCGTTCGATCTTCTTAGCGAGAGCAGCTGCGACGGAGTTCCGCAGAGCCTCGGGCGTCATTGGCTTGCGCACAAAATCAAGGGCGCCAAGCTTCATTGCGTCGACCGCGAGTTCGATCGAGGCATAAGCCGTGGCCATAATGACGTGCGCGCTGGGATCGCCGGCTTTTAGCCTTCGTAAAGTCTCGAGGCCATCCATGCCTGGCATTCTTTGATCCAGCACCACTCCATCCCAGGTAGACCCATCGCCATAGAGCTTTATTCCTTCGGGTCCATCCTGCGCCTCGCCCACCGCGTATCCAGCCGCTTCCAGCGTAAGTCGCATCATTTGGCGGATGTGCTCTTCGTCATCAATGATCAAAACGCGCTGACTCATTTCTGCCCCTTCTGTTGCGCAAGTTTCTCAAGGGCATCACGGTCGATGCCCTTGAGCACCAGTCTTCCGCTATGTGGAACATCACCGTCGTTCCAGATGAAGTCGCCAAGAAAAGTTTCTGCCTGAGAGGTCCAGAGGTTCTCGTCAATAGTCACTTCCCTGGTCATTCGTGCGGCTGACGCGCGAGCCTCTTGAGAAATCTCCACCACGACTTCCTGGTTGCGACCATTCGGCTTGCGAACAATGAACCGTCGCTCATTCGGCTGCTTGGCGATGTCTGGCCCAGGCAAGATGGTAAATCCGTTCATCGTCACAGCTCTGGTGCCAGGTTCCTCGTGACCCTCAACTCCGGGAGGTTGCGAAGCGCTCTTGAACGCCGCTGTTACCGCGTTGCGCACCATTTCGGGAGTCAGCGGCTTGCGCAGGAAATCGGTCGCGCCTAGTTTCATCGCCTGCACGGCAAGTTCGACCGAGGCAAAGGCAGTCATCATCACTACCCGCGCCCGAGGAGCCAGCACCTTAATACGACGCAAGACTTCGGTGCCTTCCATGAGCGGCAGTCGCTGGTCCAGCAGAATTACATTCCATGCCGGGTCGCCACCCAGGATCGCAAACGCTTCCATTCCATCTCCTGCTTCGCCGACCTCATAAGCTGCCGTCTCCAAAGTCAGACGCAGCATCTGGCGAATGTTCTCTTCGTCATCAATAATCAGCACGCGCTCAGGCATAAGGTCTCCTTACGACTCAAGCAGCAACTGGCAAAGTGAAAGTGAAGGTCGAACCGTGTCCCACCTCTGACTGGACACTAATCTGACCGCCATGAGCCTCAACGATCAGCCTGGAAATCGCCAGGCCCAATCCCGCGCCACCAGTAGCGGCACCGGGAACCTGCACAAACTTGTCGAAGATATGGGGCAGGTACTCTGACGGTATGCCATCTCCGGTGTCCGAGACCGAGACCGCTACATAGGGGCCGCGCAACTCTGCGTTAATTCGGATTTCGCCTTGCCTGGTGTAACGAATGGCGTTTACTACGAGGTTAGCCACGACCCGCTCAATCTCTGATCGATCCGCCATTATCCGTGGCAGATCAACCGGGATATCGACAGCAAAGGAAACGCCTTTGGCCTCCACTTGAGGACGCAGCGTTTCCGCCTCATCCATAATCAGTTCACGCGCCTTAATGGGTTGAAGATCGGGCTGACTCTCACCCGCTTCAATTTTGGAGAGATCGAGAAGATCGCGCATAAGTTTATCGAGCCGCTCACAATCTTCGCGGCAAGCGCCCAGCACTTCAGTCTGCTTGTCGTTCAATTCTCCGGCCGCTCCTTCCAGCAGTAGATGGACTCCCATCTGTACGCTGGTCAAAGGAGTCCGTAACTCATGCGAAGCAGTGGCAATGAACTCTGATTTGAGTCGATCGATCTCGCGGAGGTGAGTGATGTCTTCGAGCAGGGTCACAGCGCCGAGCAGATGGTTTTCATTGTCACGCATCGGAGTTGTCCGCAAGCGAAAAGCCCTTTCCGACCCCGCCACCGAGAGCGGCAAGACCGAAGAACTCCCTTCGCCGGCCACGGCACGCTGCGAGTGCAAAGCCTCCGCAACCGCACCGGCGATGCGATCGTCGCGCGCTACTTCGCCGACATGTTTACCGGCATTCTCCTTCTCCGAACCAAATATTTCTTCAGCAGCCGGATTGAGTTTTGTTACGCACCCGTCAGCGTCGGTTACGATCACCGGATCGTAAAGAGAATCGATCGCCGCCTCGGTAGTTTGCCGGGCCACAATCAGTTTGCCTTTGTCTGACAGACGCAACTGACGAATCCGCTCTGCCATGCGGTTGTATTCGGCCGCCAGAATCCCGACTTCATCGTCCGAATTTACCTCTGCCTTGGCATCAAGATCGCCACCCGCGATTTTGGCGGTGGTCGCGGTCAACTGTCGCAGCGGTTCGACGATGCGACTGGCCAGCAAAAACGCGAGCCAGATACCCGCAGCCACCATCACACCGGCCATCAGCAAAGTCAGATAAAACCAGCGACGCGCCACATCCGCGGCAGCTTCAGATTTAGCCAGCATGGCGCGTTGATTAAGCTGCAGCAGATGATCGCAGTCGGCACGAAGTTTATTGAACTGCGGTTCGAGTGTCTGAAAATAGATGACGGTGCCCCGGTTCTCTCCCGGCTTAGCCGGCGGGATTCTCCCGCTGTTCTTCTCTTCCAGGTCACCGGGCAGATTGGAATCAGCCATGAAATCATCGAAGAGTTTGTAATAGATTTCCCGGTCATGGCGGATGGCTTCGATGGCCTCCGGCTCACCGACTTCGGTGATGTTGGCTGCTGCCTTTTGAAAGTCGGCGTCAAACCGCGCTCGATGTTCACGCATTTGTTCGGTCGCACGCTTACGCGGACCCAGCAGCGCGAACAGCGCGGCTGAATCCTGTCGCTCGAGGCTCTCTTTCATTTGCTGCGCAGCCAGAACTGAATCATAGTTATTGGAAATGATGCGCCGTGAGACCCCACCCATCTCGCGCAGACGATAAGCACTCCACCCGCCCAGCACTACCAACGCGGCGACGAAGATCATGTACCCGGCTAAAAGTTTGGTTCGTAAGTTCATTGAGACCGCCATTCTAATTCTGGGATTCGTCTGTCGCCTTTGCTTCATCCGGCGATGCAAGTTCCTTTGTTTCTATTGGCACAACCTGCACAGTGGCGTCTCGCACTTCGCGGAGAAAGCGATTAAGGATTGAACCATGCAGAAGAATTTGCCAGCGCGACCTTGAGGTCTGGCCAAAGACTACCTGCGTTATGCCTTCGCGTTTGGCAAAATCGATTAAGGCATCGGCTACTCGCCGGGCTTTCAGCTTAACTACCTTAGCTCCGAGTTCCTCCGCAAACCGAATGTTCTCTTGTAGTGCGGCATGATCCGGGGGCTTAATGAAGCCCGGCTCCTCCCCGGGAGTTTCCACGTAGACCGCGTACCAGTCGCTAGCCAATCGTCCCGCCACACGCGATCCGACGCGCAGCAATTTTTTCGCGCTGCCGCGAGAAGCCATGGCAACCATGACTTTCTCCGGAATGATGGCCTGATCCAGGCCCTCACGTTCCCGGTAGTCTTGCGCTTTGGTAGCCTGGTCCGTGGCCACCTGTCTCAGTGCCAGTTCGCGGAGCGCGGAAAGATTACCTTTGCGGAAGAAATTATTGAGCGCCTGTTCGATCTTCACCACGTCATAAATCTTTCCCTGGCGCAGACGTGTTCGCAGGGTATCTACTGAGACATCGACATTGACGACTTCATCTGCCCGACGCAGAAAGTGATCCGGGATTGTTTCGCGCACCTTCACTCCAGTCGTGCGAGTGACGACATCATTGAGCGATTCGAGATGCTGAATGTTGACCGCGGTAATTACCGAAATGCCGGCGTCTAGTAACTCCAGGACGTCCTGGTAGCGTTTGCGGTTCTTTGAGCCCGGAATATTGGTGTGCGCAAGTTCGTCAACAATCGCGATGGCCGGATGCCGGGCGATAACCGCGTCGACATCCATGT
This sequence comes from Blastocatellia bacterium, assembly GCA_003168335.1. Classification (GTDB taxonomy): domain Bacteria; phylum Acidobacteriota; class Blastocatellia; order Pyrinomonadales; family Pyrinomonadaceae; genus UBA11740. Next base: position 133,878 of record PMSM01000010.1, read on the forward strand.
CTTCCAAAGTGACACCGCGGTACTCGACTTTGCGCATCGGCACGCGCTCCAAATCTCCGATCATGGCTGTGGTATCTTCGCGGCCGTGGGGTTCGACCGCCGCAATTACTATGTCCGCTCCCTGCTTCTTGAACAGATGGGCATCTTCCAGCATTTGATAGGTCTTACCAACACCGGCGGCAGCGCCAATGTATACGCGCAAGCGTGCCTGCTCGCCCTCTTTGAGTTTGGCGAGTAAAGATTCCGGTGTTGGGCGGTTGTCGCCGTTGTTCACGTTAGGTGCCTTTCGCCGGGTCGAACCGTCTGACTGCCAACCTAGCGACCTGTAAGCCAACGCCCGCGCGAGCCAAGGGAAGGCATCCGCACGGGCGATCTTTCTGCAAGGTAACAAGACAGAGTCCAATTTACATTTGAGAGTTGTAAATTGGGTGGTCCGGCATTCCTAACCATATGTGTTAAGCATTCTGCACAACTGGAAAGTCCCACATCAACGCGCTGGCGCCGGAATGGATGGCGGTTTCACGGAATCCAAATCAAGATTCAGTTCCAGCACATTTACTCTGGGCTCGCCAAGAAAGCCGAACTGGCGGCCTTCAGTATGAGCGGAAATCACCCGTCGTACTTCTGCCTCGCTCAATTTTCTCTCGCGGGCTACACGTGGCACCTGAAACTCAGCGGCTGCCGGTGAAATGTGCGGGTCGAGGCCCGAACCCGATGAGGTCACGAGATCAACGGGCACCGGCTGACCGGGATTTTCGGCTTGCAATCGTTCGACATCGCCCTTTATCCGATCCATTAGTTTCTGACTGGTAGGGCCAAGATTAGAGCCCGACGACGCGCCGGCATCGTATCCGGCAGCGCCAGCCGCGCTCGGCCGCGAATGAAAGTAACCAGGGCCACCAAACGGCTGGCCAATAATTCGCGAACCAATGATGGTGCCGTCGGATCGCTTGATAAGTTGCCCGTTGGCCTTATCGGGAAAGACGACCTGGGCGATTCCGGTCACCATCAACGGATAGATAAGACCTAACAGGATCGTCGTTACGATTGTCATTAGGACAGCAGTTAGTAGATTCTTCATAGTTGTTCCAAATCCTTCGCGCCTGCGGCGCTCAGTGCGAACGGGAGGTCCGCGCTCCAAGCATTAGGCGCTCGATTTACGCCAATCCAATCGCGTGAATGATGACGTCAATAATCTTGATGCCGATAAACGGCGCCACCAGACCGCCAAAACCGTAAATGAACAGGTTGCGTCGCAGGAGCGAGGCAGCGCTCATCGGACGATATTTGACGCCTTTCAACGCCAGGGGAATCAGGGTGATGATGATCAGGGCGTTGAAGATCACCGCCGACAGAATCGCCGACTGTGGTGTTCGCAAGCCCATGATGTTCAGGGCTGAAAGGGGCCCGTTGGCGCCTCCGTTGACGGCGTAGAGCATCGCAAACATCGCCGGGATGATCGCGAAATACTTCGCCACGTCGTTGGCGATCGAGAAAGTCGTCAACGCACCTCGCGTCATCAGTAGTTGCTTACCAATTTCGACGATCTCGATCAACTTCGTCGGATTCGAATCCAGGTCGACCATGTTGCCGGCTTCTTTTGCCGCCTGCGTCCCGGTGTTCATCGCCACGCCAACGTCGGCCTGGGCCAGTGCCGGGGCATCGTTGGTTCCGTCTCCGGTCATGGCGACGAGCTTGCCGCCAGCCTGCTCCCCTTTGATCAGGCGCATTTTTTCTTCAGGTGTCGCTTGCGCGAGAAAATCATCGACGCCGGCTTCGCGCGCAATCGTGGCCGCGGTCAGCGGATTGTCGCCGGTGATCATGATGGTCTTGATCCCCATCTGGCGCAGTTGATTGAAACGCTCGACCATTCCTCCCTTGACGATGTCCTTGAGTTGAATAACGCCCAGAGCCACCCGGTCTTCGGCGACCACCAGAGGAGTCCCTCCCTCGCGAGAGATCCGCTCAACAATCGCTGTCAAATCGGGCGGAGTCCTGGCCGAAAACTGAGCCAGGTATTTCTCGATCGCATCGGCGGCGCCCTTACGGATTTCGCGCCCATCAAGGTCGACACCCGACATCCTGGTCTGCGCCGTGAAGGGGACGAACGTAGCTTCATGTGACGCCAGCTCACGCCCGCGCAAGCCGTACTTCTCTTTCGCCAGCACGACAATCGAACGACCCTCAGGAGTTTCGTCAGCCAGCGAAGATAGTTGCGCGGCTTCGGCCAACTCAGATTCCGCAACTCCCGGCAGCGGGAAAAAGGCCGTTGCCTGACGATTGCCGAGCGTGATCGTTCCGGTCTTGTCGAGCAATAACGTATTCACGTCGCCCGCGGCCTCGACTGCTCGCCCCGACATAGCCAGCACGTTGTGTTGAATCAGCCGATCCATTCCGGCGATACCAATGGCTGAGAGCAAACCGCCAATGGTCGTCGGAATCAGACAAACCAGGAGCGACACGAGCACGAAGATCGTCTGTGGCGCGCCGGAGTAGATGGCAAATGGCTGCAACGTTACGACCGCCAGCAGAAAGATAATCGTCAACCCGGCCAGCAGAATGTTGAGGGCGATCTCGTTCGGGGTCTTCTGGCGCGATGCCCCCTCGACGAGGGCGATCATTCGATCCAGGAAGGTTTCGCCCGGGTTTGAACTGATGCGCACCTGGATTTGATCGGACAGCACGCGGGTGCCGCCCGTGACTGCGGAACGATCGCCGCCGGCTTCGCGAATCACCGGCGCCGACTCGCCGGTGATCGCCGATTCGTCGACAGAGGCGACGCCCTTAATGACGTCTCCGTCGCCGGGAATGAATTCGCCCGCCGAGACGACTACCACGTCTTCTTTGCGCAACTGCGGAGCGGTTATGACTTGTATTTTGCCGTCAGACAGAAGCTTGTTAGCCGTCGTCTCCGTGCGTGTCTTGCGCAGATTGTCCGCTTGTGCTTTGCCGCGTCCCTCCGCCATCGCCTCGGCGAAGTTGGCAAACAGCACCGTGAACCAGAGCCAGAGCGTGATCTGCAATTCGAACTTCAGATTGGTGACGCCCGGCACTGGTCTGACAATCCCGTAGATCATTTGCAGGGTCGTCAACACGCTGCCGACTTCGACGACGAACATCACCGGGTTTTTCATCATCGCGCGTGGGTTTAGCTTGATGAACGAATCCCCGATCGCTCGTTTGACGATCATCCAGTTCCACACGGCCATATTCTTTGTTTTTTTGATCATGATTCACCAAATTCGAATTTCGAAATCCGAATTTCGAAATGTCTTAGAACGTCTTTCCCGCATACATCAACAGATGTTCGACTATCGGTCCCAGGCTCAACGCCGGAAAGAAAGTAAGCGCGCCTACGATCAGAATCACGCTGACGAGCAAGACCGTAAACAGCGGTGTCGTCACCGGGAACGTTCCCAACGAAGGCGGTACCATCTTCTTGCGGGCCAGGTTACCGGCCACTGCCAGCATCGGCACAATCATCAGAAAACGCCCCATCAGCATCGTGATGCCGATCGTCGTGTTGAACCAGTAGGTATTGGCCGAGATACCCGCAAAGGCCGAGCCGTTGTTGCCCGCGCCAGAAACGAACGCGTAGAGAATCTCTGACAAACCGTGCGGTCCGGCATTATTCAATTGCGACGTTCCAAAGCTGGGTGCCATAACTGAGATGGCGGCGAAGACCAGGATGACTAACGGGAAGATCAGCACATAGAGCATTGCCATCTTCACGTCGTAGGATTCGATCTTCTTTCCCAGATACTCCGGCGTGCGCCCCACCATCAGTCCGGCAATAAAGACTGAGAGGACGCAAAATATCAGGATGCCGTAAAGGCCGCTGCCCGCACCGCCAAAAATGATCTCACCCAGCGCAATGTTCGCTAGCGGCACCAGGCCGCCAAGCGGCGTGAAGCTGTCGTGCATCGAGCTTACCGCGCCGCAACTCGCATCGGTTGTTACCGTGGCAAAGAGTGAGCTGTTGGCGATGCCGAAGCGCACCTCCTTGCCTTCCATGTTGCCGCCCGGCTGAAGGGCTGTGACCGACTGATCGGCTCCGAGCTTACTTAGCATCGGGTTGCCATGACCTTCGTACCAATAGAGAGTTACGACGCCGGCAAAGAAAACAACTACCATGGCGGCCAGCACGGCCCAGCCATGTTTCTGTGATCCGGTCATCCGGCCCAAGGTGTAAGTCAGGCCCGCGCCGATGGTGAAGATCAGCAGCATCTCAATTAAGTTGGTAAACGGAGTCGGGTTTTCGAAAGGATGCGCCGAGTTGGCGTTGAAGAATCCGCCGCCGTTGGTGCCCAGCTCCTTGATGAATTCCTGCGACGCGACCGGACCCTGCGCGATGGTCTGATCAGTGACGGTCTGCGCCTCTTGCTGATTGGTTCCATCCGGATTGGTCAAGACATTGCCGTTGGCATCTTTCTTATCAACCTGGATCGTCTGCGGCTCGAGGAGCTTCGCCGTATCGTACGGGCGGAAATTCTGGATCACGCCCTGTGACACGAGTAGCAACGCACCGAGCACGCAAATCGGCAGCAACACATAGAGATTGCAGCGCACGAAGTCCACCCAGAAATTGCCGATAGTGTCCGTCTCGCGGCGTGCGATCCCGCGAATAAACGCGATGGCCAACACGATGCCGGTCGCGGCCGAAGCGAAGTTGTGATAAGCGAGCCCGGCCATCTGCGTCAGATAGCTCATCGTGGTCTCGGGAACATAACTCTGCCAGTTCGTGTTCGTGGTGAAGGATGCAGCGGTGTTGAAAGCAGATCCGACGAAGCCGCTCGTGGCACTTCCCGCCGAGTCTACGCCTGGCAGATGTTGCGGATTCAAAGGCAAGTGACCCTGCACGCGCTGGAGTATATAAAGCAACAGCAACGAAACGACGCTGAACAACAGCATTGCCGCTGCGTACTCAGTCCAGCGCATTTCGCGCTTCTCATCGACGCCAGTGAGCCGGTAGATCAGTCGCTCAACCGGCCGCAGCACGAAGTGCATAAACGTGCGCTCGCCATTAAAGATGTGGGTCATAAAGATGCCCACCGGTTTCGCAACGGCAACGACAATCCCGATGAAAACCAGAATTTGTAACCAGCCATTCAGAGTCATATCAAACCTCGTATTCACCCCGGGCTCGGTGTCAGAAGCCCGACCGTCAGGGAGGGCTCCTAACGCATCAGGCCCTCCCTAACGGTCGGGCTTCCGACACTTGCCCTCAGAACTTTTCTGGTCGCAGTAGCGCGACCGCCAAATAAACGAGCAGCAGCAGCGAAGCTGCCAGTATCACAATTGTTCCCATACTCATTTCGTTACCCTCACTGGAAGCAAGCGTCTCGCACGCGTGAACCACGGGCGAGACGCCCGTGGCCACTCTCGCTCACTGTAACTTCTCGCATCCGCGCACATACGCGAGCGCGATTAGAAAAAAAAGAACTGTTACCGCTACATAGATCAGGTCCAACATTCTCGTTCACCTCAATTGAAGTTGTAGCCCAACTCGAAATAGAGAAAATGGTTGCCGTGGCTCGCGTTCGCGTTGCCGATTGAGTAGGCGGCCACGCCCGTAAGCTTATTGGTTAACTTATACGCAGCGCCCATGGTGACGTATCCATTGGCCATCTTGCCGGTAAAGTAGTCGACATTGAAGTTCAGCTTCTTCGTAATAGGCTGCTCCAGAGTGAATTGACCGCCGGCGCGATTCGCGTTTGCTGCTACCACATTCTTGCTAAAGAAGTAGCCGCCAAAGCCGACACGCGTACTCTTGTTGAAGGTCTTTTGGATCGTCGTGTAAGCGTATGTGCCGGCGTTGTAGCTCTTGTTGTGAACCGGGAAATAGAGATTGTCGCCCAGCACGACCGCCCAGCCGTTGTCTTTGCCGTCGTATGCTTTCCATTTGACTGCCGGGGCAATCGTCGTCGAATCCGCTCCCGGCTGAACGTTGCCGAGAATGTTCACGCCAACCTCAAACCCATGACCGGCACCGAAAACCAGGCGCGGCACGAACGACGAAAAATGTCCCAAAGCGTCCGTGTCGTTTGGCTTGGCGCTGATGTCCAGCTCGACATAGGCTTTGCCTTTATCAAGCACATCCGTCGTTGGGACATTGAAAACGGTCTGCTGCGCATGACCAGTAACAGACAGAGCAGTCATCACGAGGACGAATAACGCGAGTCCTACCACTCCCCTCCACAAGAAACTAAGCGTCTCCGGGTGGAGCCTCCTTTGCCTGCCTGAATGCATTTGTGAATTCATCTCGTCTCCTTTGCGAAAGATGCTCGAATTGTTCGAGCACCCCAAAGACTACGAAATCATTCATAAAAGCGGTGTAAATTGTCCGTGAACAATTCATAAACGACAGGTACGCGGCTGGCCACCGTGACAAACTTTGGAGTAACCGATCTTCACGACTGCTTCTGTGTGCGCAATGGTCTATGCGAAGCGTGGACTACAGTCGAAGTCATCGTTTGGTGATTAGGAAACCAGTCGGCCCTTCTCATCAGTGCGAACATTTCCGCACCGGTCTACTAGCGTGGGTCATAACCCGTTGTTGAAGATCGGGCAGGCGGGATCAGGGCAACAACCGGATTATTCGGTCTTGCATGACAGCTAGCTCGATGCGTTGATCTTCCGATATGGTCCCTGGATCAGAGGCAGAATCCTGTTCCGCACAAATAACGGATGGCCACTCTTCCGACGAGTCAGACTCATGCTGATCGTCATCAATATCCGGACGATTCATTAAGCGCACGCGATAGAGCTTTCCCCCGCGACGCGGGAAGAATAAGCTTCGAAAGACGAGGAGCAGGCCAGTGAAGGCCAGAGCAATTCCAACCATTATTACTTCGCGCATAACGCTCAGTTCCTTCCCCGCGAGGGTAATCAGGAAGATTAATTGTCCCTATAACGAAGCAAACGATTCCCGGATAATTCCAAGCGCCGTCCTGGGCCCAACCAGCGTTACGACGTCGTTCATCCGAAGCTCGACTGAGCCAAAGTCGAAAACAGAGTTGCCTCTTCTCGTTAACGCCAGGACTTCACAATCGTTGAGCGGCAAGTCCGTCACCTTCCGTCCGACAAAAACCGGTGATTCAATTTCCAGATCAACAATCTGTTCTTGATCCGATATGCTCGCCAGATGCGAGAGGTTTGCGTTTGGCGATGTCTCTCCCAGAACCGTCCGCACGGTATCGGCCCAAGTTATTCTTACCGTCCCGGTTTCCTTCAACCTGGCCCAGTTGGCTGGTCCTTCCAAGTGACTTGTCCGGGCAATCACCACCGGAACCCGAAACCTTCGTCGTGCTTCGCAACAAACCTCCAGATTCACGGCATCGTCGGTGGTAGCGGCCAGTAGACAACTCGCAGTTTTGGCGCCCGCGCGATCGAGCGCGACCGCACCGATCCTGCTGGAATGAATGACGCGCACTCCCAAAGGAGCCTTGGTTTGGGCGGTTGCGCTGGTCACGGGCTTAATCAGCGAAACCTCTTTTCCGGCCGCTGCCAGTTCCGTCACCAGCAACCGAACCCGCACGTCGGAACCCACGATAATCACGCGGGATCTGGGCGAACTAAACACGCGACTCGCCACCCGAACTAGCCAGCCAAACAATTGATGACCTGCGCTTGGCATTGCTTGAGCGGACATGGCCGTCGTCCGGACGAATGAATGATCGTGGTCTCTCAACGGATCACCTCGCAAAATTAATTGGCCAACGCGAAACTACGAATGCGGACTGATTGCGCGATTCCGCAGAATCAGCCTTGAACTTGGATTTGTCCCGTCAAAGTCAATCCGCGCATTCAGCGAAGACGAATGTCAGTCGCACGGTTCGGAAGGGTCGCCTAATGAACTTGACTTCTAAAAGTGAGTGCCGCCATTGCGAGCACGAATAACGCGAGTCCGACTGCTGCTCTCCAGATCAGCTCGACCGTCGCCGGCCGAAGGACCATTTGCTTACGCTTATTCATAAACAGACTTACTGTTTTCCTCTATCTCTCCCTACAGCGACGTGAGAGACTCGCGCAGGCGGCCAATCGCCGGCTTTTCGCCGATTACTGTCAGCACATCGCCCAACTCAAGGTTGGTGGTCTCATAAGCGGCTATTTGATTGTTCTTTCTCCTGATGGCCACCACGTCACAGTCTCCAGACGACAAGTCCCCGATTGTTCGACCGATAAACATGGGTGACCGGACTTCGAGGTCGGTGATCCGATCGCGATCGTCAGCCGCTGTCAGACGAGACAGCGCGGGAGTCAAAAGCTCGCCGGGTATGATCGCGTGAATCAAATCCCTCCAGGACAACCGCGCCATCCCAGAGTCACCGACTTTGGCCCAACTCATTACGCCTTCCAGCAAACGCAAACGAGCGACAATGACTGGCACGCGGAATTTTTCGAGGGCCGTATGGCAGATGCTGAGATTCCGGCCATCGTCGGGCAAGGCCGCTACTAGACATCTAGCGCTCTCAGCGCCGGCACGCCCGAGCAGAAGTTCATCAGACGTGGTCAAATTCATGGCGCTCACAAACAGGTTGGATTTCTGTTCGGCTTCCGATCCTATGAGCGACACCGGTGTCCCCGCTGACTGGAGCTCGAAAGCCAGTAACCGCGTACCAGGATTAACTCCCACGATGACCGTACGCAGCCTGGTAGTATGAAAGACTCGACTCATTGCACCACTCACTGCGGCGATTACCTGGTGACCGATGCCTGCGTTCGTTCGAGCAGACAAAGGAAGTGACTGTTTGCTTGTGTGTCTGTAATCATGCATAAAATTTTCACCCAAACTCATCGGCTAAAAGTGTTTGCAGCCTCCCTGGCCCACGTCTCATATCAAATCAAAATGCCGGATCCGCGAAATCCTCTCTCTGTTTCCGCACCCCAGCGCCGGGCCAAATTGAGATCGTTCAGAATCGGCTGATCAACCGTTAGTTTCGCGTCCGGCGGATAATCCTCGTTGTCCCAGAGGTACTCTGCCAGGTGTCTCTCCGCGCAACAGATCCAGTACGCACTGTCACCCGACAAGCGTCCCCGGCTTCGTCTAGCCAGCGCCTCCGCTATCGTCTCAATGATCTCGACCGTGACTTCAAGCTCGAATCCGTCGGGGTCACGAACCAGGAACTGATGGACCAATCCCGTTGCGGGAATCGAGTCATCGATGTCAGAAAGACGACTGAGGCTGAACCCGTTATCTGTCTGAAACTCGATAGGCGTGTAATGCTGAGCGACCCTATCGATCATTAAGATTTCCTGGCTTGCCACCATGACATCAACTGACGATTCCTGTTCGTTCGAGCTATCTAGTCGTGCCAGTGCGCGGCGAGCAACATTTCGTCCTCAGATAACTCGTCGATCACGAGTTGGCCATTTGGCGGATAATTGGCCGTCTCGAGGAGATACGTTTCCAAATGCGCTTCAGCTCGAAAGCCCCAAAACCGGCTGCCGATCCACAAATGTGCGCCCCTTACCTGATCCACCCGCGCAACCAGGGAACGGTCGAAACAGACGGAGATATGCTGCTGAACACCGGTCGAAGCCAGCACTCGAAAGCGATGATCTGTGGTTCCACTCACCCGAGATCCCTCAAGCAAGGTGAATCCATTTGCCGTAACGATTGGCAGGGCAGTATTCAGCCTTGTGCGACTGTCAGTTGCTGATGCTTTTCGGTTTGCTAACACCTCAAACGAAGCTGCATTACAGTTACTGCGGCGCGTCAATTGTGGAGCCACCTCAGTAACTAAGATTGTTTCTAACGATTCGCAAGGAGCGCTTCTCACCGAGACATGGTAGACACCTCGACATAAAAGGTGGGTAAAAGAGTCATAAAAAAGGCATAAACGCCCGAAGGGTTGGTCTTGTCGAGCTATTCGGCCAATGCTGGCGAAGAGATTGCGGTAAGGAAGTAGCCGCGGATTAAATAGACAGATGGTCGGCTGCGGAGAAACAGACGTCAGGGATCAAGATTGAAGGGTCGTGCAAGTGACTATCGATTGTTGCTTGGTTTCTTCTGAGTATTCACAGTAGGCATCAGATGCTTAGCAAAATGAACGCTCACTTGCCTGGCACAAACCGATAACCCACCCATGGTTCGGTAAGTATGTAGCGAGGCCGGGCGGGATCTTTCTCGATTTTCTTTCGCAAACGGCCAACAAATACCCTGAGGTATTCAGTTTGTTCGACGTAATTTCCTCCCCACACCGCGCTTAGCACAGTCCGGTGAGTCAGGACCTTTCCGGCGTTCCGCATGAAATAAACCAACAAATCATATTCCTTGGGCGACAGGTGTATCTCTTTTTCGCAAACACGAACTTCCCTGGTCTCAAGATCGATGTGAAAGTCTTGCTCTTCGATAACCTTGTCCGGCTGCTCGCCGACTGGCGAGCGGCGCAGGCCTGCCCGCACTCTGGCCAGAAACTCTCCCATCGCGAACGGCTTGGTCACATAGTCGTCAGCGCCGGCGTCGAGCGCTTCTATCTTGACGGCTTCGTCGCCTTTAACGGAGAGCACAATGATAAAAACACTGGAGATAGCCCGCAGCCGACGGCATACTTCGAGGCCGTCCATATTAGGCATGTTGAGATCAGTTATCACCAGGTCCGGCGTCCACAATTGAAAAAGTTCCAGCGCCGACTCGCCTTCCGCGGCAACTCTCACGTCGAAGCCATGCTTCGTCAGTCCGCTGCGCATAACCATTGTTATGTGTTGCTCGTCGTCGACAACGAGTATGCGTTTTTTACTTTCCATCATTTTCCAGAGTGTCGCCGTCGCGCGATAGCACGGCTGATTCAGCCTGACCCGCCGCGGAAACATTTGTGATTTCCGCTTCGTCGTCGCCGACAGGAACCGTGAAACTCAACTCTACTCCTTTCCCTCCTTCGCCGTCTTCGATCCAGATACGGCCGCCGTGCGCCTCAACTATTCCCTTCGCAATCGAGAGGCCCATGCCGATTCCCTCGGGCCGGCCGGCACCTATCGGTGCGCTTCCAACGTGAACGAACTTTTCAAATACGCGTTGACGCAAGTGTTGGGGAATACCAGGCCCCTCGTCGCCCACGGATATTTGGACCATCTCGCCGTGAGCGCGATTCGCCTTGATAGTAATGCACGTGCCTCCAGGGGCGTACTTGGTCGCGTTGTCAATCAACGTATAAATCACCTCAGCGACAGCCCGCGCGTCTACCCGGATTACTGGCAGTTCATTCTCGACCATCATTCGAAGTTGGTGCCTTCGCATCAGGGGCTCAGCCCGCGCCAGGGCGGCCTCAATGATTTCTTCCAGAGAACCCCAATTGCGAGATAACTTAATGTCTCCCGCTTCGATTTGTGCCAGATCAACGATGCTTTCGACGAAGCGGTCGAGCCGATCGGCTTCGTCATTGATTACCGTTAGCAGAGCTTTCTGATCAGCCTGACTAAAGGTCTCCGTCTGCCCGTCTGGTTCGCCGTCTTCAAGCAAGAGCGTTGCCGACGCTTTGATGGAGGTCAGTGGCGTTCTCAGATCATGAGTAACGGCATCAAGCAGGGCCGACTTGAGGCGCTCGCTGCGACGAAGCGCTTCGGCCTCGCTGGCACGGTCAAATGCTTCCTGTAGCTCTTCATACAGGATCCGGTTTTCCATCCTGCCTGCCTCGGCTTCTTCCGCACGTCGCTTTGCTCTTGCTGAAAGCTGACCAACAGCTAGAGCGGTAATAAAAAACGAGGTAAGCGCAACCCAATTCTGGGGATCGGTAATTGTGAAGGTGTAGAACGGTGGAAGGAAGAAGAAGTTGTAGCAAAGCATTCCCAGGACTGAAGCGAGCAACGCAGGTCTGCTTCCCCAGACGATGGCAACGGAAAGCACCACCAGCAAAAACGCGAATCCCACGGTCGTCGAATTAATTTCATTGCGCAAAGGAATGAGGATCGTGGTCAGCGCACCGATAGCGAAGGCAGCCAGAAGGTAGCTGGCCCAACTTGAATGAATCAACTTGCCAGTCATGGCTCTCATTTGGATTAAGATAGCTCTCCGACGCTTAGCGGCCAACTGCCGCAGGTTCCCAATCTGAGTTACAAGATGGGCTCCTTAGATAGCATTTCCAATTCTCCCAGGCTAGAAGTAGCTCCCTCATTCTCGCGCGTGAATGCGGTAGCACCCGGCGCCGACGACGGTTTGGCGTTCTCCTTCTTGCGGCGTTCGTTTTCTTGTTCCAACGCCCGGCGAATATTTGGATAAACTTCAACCACGACTTCGAGATCCTTGCGCCTCAGCCTATAAAGCGAACACGGAGTCATAGCCGTGACGGTAGCATTGCGCGGGCGGCGGTCAAGCAGTGCACCCTCACCGAAAAAGTTCCCCGCCATCAGCGACGCAAGATGACGCCAAATATTTCCCTCACGCCTGGAGATGCGAACCACTCCGCGGGCAATGATGTAGAGGGCGTCGCCGGGATCGTTTTCCTCGAAAATTACTTCATGCGCTGCTATCGTCTGAGGATGCAGGCGCGCGGCAAGCACTGCGAAGTCCTCGGCAGGCAGGTCGCGAAGGAACGGAACGGTGCGCAACAAGTCCTCAGGCGCGGTTTTGAGCTTGGCGATCTCATGACGACCAAGGCTCCGCATCTCACCCTCCAGGTCTGACGTCAGACGATCAGCAACTGGCAGCGGAATTGTACCTGCGCGCGCGAGGCGCTGGACAGAAGCGAGTTCAGCAAGTAAAACGAGCCGCCAACCAAGTTGCTCTTGCAAATCATAGACGAACTCCGGGAACTGCTCGGCGGTGTGATCGAGCCGCTCTTGTGCGCCGTCGTAACGCGCACTGTAAGAACTCACGACCTCGTCCAAAACGCTCGACGGGATAGCTTCGAGCCGCGCGAGATTGGCGAGCATGTCAAGAACTCGTCCGCTGGCCTGGTACTCGCCCCACGCCACCTCATAATCGAGCGCCACGCGTCGCAAGCGGAGACGTTCGGCCAGACGCAGGCGATCCAGCAGGCGCAAAAGGCGCCGTTCAACGCGGTGCCGATGTAACTGGCGAACTGGCGGAACGAGATAGACACCTCGGTAACGCATTGCATCCTGTTGTGCGTCAAGTGCGGGCGTGAGTTCGCGAAAGGCGGTCTCACTCAATTGACCTTTGTCAAACAAGTCCACATAAGCGGAACGCTCCTCTGCAAAGGCGCGCAAAAACACGATGCGCCGTTGTTGGTTGCGGTCCAGTTCACGATGTGCAAGCTCGTCAAGTTCCCTTTTCGTAGCCTGGAGCTGCTCAGCGCACTCCGTTCGCAGACGTTCGGCGACTGAAGCATTGAACAGCTTGACCGCGAGCAGTTCCGGCAACCGTTCGAGAGCCCGTCGTCGGGCGGCGAACAAAGCCTCGAGACGCGAAAACCGGTCAGCCAGCGGCGGCTTGTCGAGGCCCAGCCACCGAACCAGCGGCTCTATCGTTAGACCCTGGACGAGCAACGTGAACAGGACTGCCCCCATTACCAGCGCGACGAGAGTTTCCCGCTCCGGGAACGCGGGCAGACTCAAAACGATCGCCAGCGCGACTGCCCCACGTAAGCCGCCCCAGAACATCACGGCCCGATAGGCTGCGCCGATTGGCTCCGCGCCGGGAAGTCGCCCGACGAGCGGCACCAATCCATAAATTACAAAAACGCGCGAAACGAGCATCGCCACAACTGTCCACGCCAACAACCTGCGATTCGCGGACAACTCTGAGAAATTCACCCGTAGCCCAACCATCAGAAAGATTAGCGCGTTAGAAATAAAGGCGATGTAACTCCAGAACTGATCAAGATGCTCACGCACTGATGCGCTGATCTTCATCCGACCCCAGCCACCGACTATCAGGCCCGCAGCCAGTGTCGCCGTCACGCCACTCACATGAAATAGCTTTTCCGCGACCAGGAATGAGACATAAGCAACCGTAGTTGTTAAGGTGATCTCGACAAAGAGATCCGAGCCAACCGCGCCGAGCAGATAACCAGTGATCACGCCGAGTACAGCCCCGACAGCTAATCCGCCGACAAAGACGAGGAGGAAATCGAGCGCACCGCGCGTCACCACCGTCGCAGACACCTGCCCCGCTAAAAAGACGCCTAGCAGTATGCGCGCCAACACGATTGAGGTGGCATCATTGAACAGGCTCTCGCCTTCCACGAGAATGGTCAAGCGGCGCGGCGCTCCCAGCCGTCTGAACACACTGATGACCGCGATGGGATCGGTAGCGCTCAGGATTGCGCCGAGCAGGAGCGCGATAATTAGCGAAAAAGGCGTGGTGAACTTGACGATGATTCCGATCACAAAAGTGGACAGCAGTAGGCCAGGAATCGCCAGGGTCAATACCGGGCTGAGATTCTGGCGCAGCAGGCGCCCGTGAAGATTAAAAGCTGACTCGAAAATCAGCACCGGCAGGAAAACGTAGAGAATCAGCGCGGGCGAGATTTCGAGATCGCGCAGCGAAGGGGCGAAATGCGGGAACATTTTGACGCTTAGTGACAGGCCGGCGCCGATCAAAACCAGGGCGACAGTAAAAGGAAAGTTAAGCCTTCTGGTCAGAACCAATATAGCGGCGGCGATCATCAACAACGCGATGACGCCACCTACGATCTGGGGAATGTGTGACGCTTCTGCCATTTACAACTCAGACTGCTCGTGGTTCGGATGCTGTAGCTCGTTAAGAAAAGTCTTCACGATCAAAGCGGCGAGTGCCGCGATCCCGAGTATTGAAACTCACTCCGTTAAAGCCGGCGCTTTGGCTGCGCAGGGCATTGATAAAAGATGCTTCGTTCATTCTTTCGTCCCGACGAGGTGTTTAGCGACGCGTTCGATCTCATCACTCGTCACGCGAAACGGCTGATACCGAACCGCGTTTTGCGCCAACAGTCCGTGCAACGCATCGACGACGAGTGGCGCGAGCAGAGCCGGGCGAAATTCCGTCGTAAACATGCGCCGTCGCTGGCCCGCCTTGATGACCTCTTCGAGGCGAGCGAGGAATCCAACATACTCGGCATCGAGCAGGGAGTCTGGTAAAAGGAAGGGGCTTCGTCTCTCAGCGACTACGATCTGAAAGACCTTCGACTCGGCCAGCCACGGCCGGGCCGGCTCATCCGCCGCCGAACGGATTAGCGACGCGACGATGGCCTCGAACAATTGCCGTGGATCATCCATGACCTGCTGGAAGTGACTCAGGCGCAGGTTGAGAGGGGCCCAGTAATATTCACTGATGATGAAGAGCGCCGCCTGTCTAAGTCCTGGGAAGTAGCGGTAAAAGGTTGGATCGGTAGTCCCGGCCTGCCGCGTGATCTCGGCAACACGCGCCCCCTGCACGCCTTTGGCTGCGAACTCTTCGACGGTCGCCGCCACCACCTGGAAACCGAGCTCCGTCACTGGCCGCCGTTTGATCCACTGGTGGCGGCTCAACAACCTCTTCGCCCCCGCGTTGAACTCAATCACCTTTCCCGAACTGCGCGCCGACCCTGCCATGTGGTTTCACCTCGATTGAAATTGACACCTTAGGATTTAATGGTATACCATCTTCATGTAAGTGTCACTTACTTATTCGTAAGTCACACTGACCAGCTAAAAGACAACAGGTTGGGCTGGTCGAAGAGGAGGTATCCGATGTCATTACTTAGTCCTGCCAAAGCTGAGGAAGTTCTCCGCGATCTCAAAACGCTGGCCAGCCTGTTGGAACTTGACGTTATCGAGACAACCAAATTCCCGACCGTCATGATGCGGGTTTCTCTGGAAGGCAAATCCATCGCTATCACTAAGCAGGGATCGGATTTCCTGGCAACGGACGCTTTGCCCGAAGTGCCGACGACCTTCATCGGCGGCGGGATGTTTCACTATCGGCTGGAAGTTTGAGAAGCCTGGGTGTTCCAAGGCTGGTTAGAAACGGTTCCCTTCAAAGATTAAACCTCTCGGAAAATTCTCACGACTCACTGACCCCCAAGTTTCATTCATAACCCTTGAGCGATAGCCGGAGACTCGAATGACAACGGCGATGGCGCAATCTAGAGGGACGCGCTATCGTCCCATCACGCATCAGCGAATCGAACGTTTGGCAATGGAAACAAAGCGGGCGAGGCCCTCCCACAAGCCTCGCCCTAAGGCCACGTGTCCTCACCCCACGCGACCACTTCGCCCACCGGGGAGGCGGGCGCGTCACGAATTATGCACAACTCGTGGCGCCTTGCAATCCGTACGAGAAACTGAGAATCGGATTCTCTTGCGAATCTTCCGCGCACTTCGCCAACGAATTAGAACTAGTAACCAGGAGGGCGAGCACTACGGCCAGAGCCGTAACAATAACCCGCTCGACGTCCGGGACACTTAACCGAGGTGCGCCGCTTAGAACGTCACTCCGGCCTGGACCTGAAATGCTCTGGGCGTTACGAAGTGAGTCCCGCTGAACGTCGAAAGGAAATTGTACAGAGCGACTTTGTTGGTGATGTTGATTCCGCTGAACCGAAGCGTCACCTTTGTGTGTTCGCCCCTAAACAAGTTATCGGTGCCGACGCTGAAATCGAATAGGTTCCTTGGCGTGATTCGCGGCGGATTAGTGTCGTCGTTCTCTGCCCCATCCGCTGGAATCTTTAGCCGCAAGGCTCCACGGTTGGCGGAACCACACGCCAGAATAGGCGAGGTTGGGGTGGCAAAGGTGCTGCCGCAAAAGAGTCCAATCTGAGCCTGTTGGTCCGCACTCAAAGCCAGAGCGGAATCGAAATCAGGAACTGAGCCGGCAACCAAACCACTATCATAGCGCCAAGTGAACGCGACGAAAGGAGACAGCCGCTTCCAATGTTCGAATCTGTACTGAACCTGTGTTGTTTGCTGGAAGTTCTGATCGTGATCGATCCGGAAAACGCCGGCGGGTAGATCCGAATTGAAGAATAATCCACCGCTTTCTGGCGGGAAATACCGGGCTCGCGTATGCCCAACAACCATGAAGGCTGTTAGCCCCTTGTAATTAGTCAGGTTAATGCGCGCACCAACTCCATCGAGCTTTGATCTCTGCCAGGCGATCGGAAATACAACGGAGGTGCTAAGCAGGACATTAAAATCAAACGCATTCTGAGTGCGCTTATAGTAGTAGTCGCCGTCAATCACGATGTACTTGCCGACGGCCTGCTGGAACCCGAAGTTAAACTGATGCCGTTTGCCCGGAGACAACGGTAGGTTGGTGCTATCGCCAAGGATGCCATTTGCTAAACCACCAGCGCCGGTGGCGCTCGACAGAATCAAATTTTCGTTGTAGGGCGTCTCCAAGCTTCGCGTATAAGATCCGCGCAGGATCGTGTTCGTCCGCTTCACGAGATACGAGACGCCAAGGCGCGGTTGAACCAGTCTGGCTTTGGTAATGCCGTTGTAATTGTCGAAGCGCACTCCTAATAGAACCGTCGCATTTCCCAAGGTAAGGCTGTCCTGGGCATAGAAAGCCTCTTGCTTGATGTCAGTGTGACCGTGAAAGAGGAAAGGCTTTCCACCGCGCGTTAAATCAAAGGGCAGCAAGCCGGGGAGGAACGCCGGATCGGCCGGATCGTTGAAAGTTGGATCGGTGATGCCAAACTGAAATCCTTCGGTCAGGAAAGTATGCGAGACCTGGACGCCGAACTTGGCATTGTTCTTTCCCTTCACATAGGACAAATCGGCTTTTAAGCCGACATTATTCAGCCTGCGCGACTCGCCGAAAGTGAGTGGTTGATCCGCGAACTGATTCGGACTGGCGAAGTACTTGACGTTGTCCAGACGATAGTACGGATTAATCGACAACACCGTCGTGGGGCTGAAGATATGCACATAGCCCGGAGCGATATTGACTGTGTTAACCAACTGGCGCTCCGCCTGGCCGACAGCTTGTTGATCGAACTGATTTGGCGTCTGGAAACGGTTGCGCGCAAAAAACAGGTTTAGGTGAAAGGTGTCTGTTGAGTTCGGACTGTAGTCGACGCGATCAAAAAGATTCACCGCCGTGCCGAGATCATTCAACACTGTAAATTCCGGAGTATCAAGAAAGCGCCTCGAGCGTTCGTAGTTGAAGGCAACGAAGTTTCCCGCTTTGGCGTTACCGTATGCAATCGCTCCATCTTCGTGGGTCGTTCCAAAGGTCCCGTAGGAGCCGTTAAAACTGCCAGTGGGTTTCTTCTTATTTAGGCCGGAGCGCGTCGTCGAATTAATCACCAGGCTCGTTTTGTCGCCATACTCCGCCGCCGCCGCGCCGGTAACGATTTCCACTGACTCAATAGCGTTCACCGGAATTTGCGTTGAGAAGATCTTGCTTTGCTGGTCAGTGATTGGCGTGCCATCGATCACGATTTGGGATTGAAAGTGATCACCCTCTGGATGAAACCCTCCATTCGAGTCAGCGGCCACCCCCGGCGCTGATAGGGTGACCACCGTGCTCAAGCTACTACCCGGATCGCCCGCCGGCAATCTGTTGATGAGACTCTTGTCAACATCGACGTGGGCGGAAGGGACGTTCTCGAGTAGGTCACTCCCATCAGATGTGACCGTAACCGAAGCCGTCGCAGTTCCCACTGCAAGCGGAATCGTCAGCGTGATCGGGACTGACGAGCGAATATTGATGCCGCCGCGAATTCCGGCAAAGCCCGTTGCGGATGCGCTGTACACATAGTTATTGAATGGAATGTTATCAAAACGAAAAACCCCGTCCGCGCCGGTGGTCATTGATCGGTTATAGCCGGTCACAGCATTTTCAAGAGTGACCGTTGTGTTCGCAACGACAGCCTTGTTCGGATCGACAACGACGCCTGTTATCGTCCCTGAGGTTAAGCCCTGGGCCAGAACCGATCCGGCGGAAACACCGCACATAATGAGAATCAAGACTATTCTGCAGCGTACTTTTGATGACATGCCTTATCTCCCGATTTGCGTAGGATCGCTAATATTGTTAAGAGAAAACACAGAATCCTAGCGGCCAGACTCTCTCAACGGCACTTCATATTTATTGGACTGCATGAAATCGTCGATGAGCTGTTGCTACCAACCAACGAGTGGTTCCCGCTGGGCCTCACAATGCCCTTTGGATGCGTAACGCGTTCCGGCCAGGCCCATTCACTTCAGGAAGGCAAAGGCCCCTCTTGCCGTTCACCCGCCCGCTTTGCCCGTTCATAAGCCATCCGAAACCTTCCGCTGAATACTGAGTGTTCCCATCTGCGGTGCAACCTATGGTTCCCCCAAGAAAAAGAATTAAGCCCGACGAGACTTCTCTCGTGGATCTTCCCGGAGACGTTCACTGGCAAGCCCGTAAATGCAATTTATTCTTCTCTTTCACGAACATGAGCACGATTGGCGAACGATGCTTCTTTTCGCGGTTGGCCTGCTAATTGTCATTCTTCTGATAGATTCATTAGCCGCTGGGGTCTTGAAGCGTTTGGACAACGCCGGACGGACTCAAGTGGCAAGGAAGCGAAAACACAAGCGAGGAAAGTGATTGCGCTCGCCACCGGCGAGGAGATCGTCTTTGACTCTTGCAGAGAGGAGCAAAAACAACTGCGCGATTGTGTGTTTGCTTCGGTATACTTCTGTCGCTTTGACCAGGAAGAGGAGTGAGCATGAAACGCAGGAATTTCTTACACAGTCTTGGCGTCGGCCTCGCGCTTCCTTTGATGGCAAGGGATTTCATCTGCGCGCCTACTTTCGCTGATGGACTAATTCGTCCCAAGGCTTTGAAGGCGGGTGATACGATTGGCTTGATTACTCCGGCTACGTACGTTCCCGATCCTGATCGCCTCGCACTCGCCGAACGCACCCTTAAGTATTTCGGACTGCGAATGAGGATGGGAAAGAATGCGGGCAAGCGAATGAATGATTACCGCATTTCGATTCAAGAACGTCTCGACGATCTTCATACGATGTTTAGCGACAAGGACATCGATGCGGTGTTTGCCATTCGCGGTGGATACGGCTCGATGCATATCCTGGATCGCATCGATTACGACCTGATCAATCGCAATCCAAAAGTATTTCTCGGTTACAGCGATATCACGGCGATGCATCTCGCAATCAACAAACATGCAAAGCTGGTGACCTTTCACGGTCCCATCGCGTTGTCTCGCTTCACCGACTATACGCAGAAGTATTTCCGTAAAGCGTTGTTTGAAACGCAACCGATCGGCAAACTCACCAATCCACCCGAGACCAACGAGCTGCGTCCAAGTCATACTCTGCGGACAATTCGGCCCGGTGTCGGCACGGGTCCATTGATTGGCGGCAATCTTACGCTGATCTCAAACACGTTGGGCACTCCTTATGAGATCGAGACACGCGGCAAGATCCTGTTCCTCGAAGATGTCGATGAAGAGCCGTACAGCATTGACCGAATGCTTACTCATCTGCGGCTCGCTGGTAAGTTTGATGGTGTTGCTGGGGTAATCTTTGGCGAATGCCAGGATTGCCGAGCTAAAGACTACAAGCCTTCGACGACAATCCCTTACGGCTTAGGTGAAGTACTCGACAATATTCTCGGTGCTCTGAAAGTTCCGGTGCTCTACGGTCTGACAATCGGCCACACCGACGATCAACTCACGCTGCCGCTCGGCGTAACTGCAACCCTCGACGCGACTAATGGGACCTTGGAAATAGTGGGGTCATGCGTCCGCTGATCTGAATCGCCTCTTAGCGATGCCCGCAACTTTTTGCGATATGACGCGACAAGATGAATCAGTCACTTGGAGTCTTAGGCGTCGCCGTTTGGCTCTTTTGTTTCAATTGCTGAAGTAGTTGTTGCAAGAGTGGCAGCGCGCGCGGAGAGGTAAGCTTCTTCCCCGCCTGCTCCAAAACATCGACCCCGCGCGGATCGCCGAGTTCCACCAGTGCGCGACCCGATGCGGTGAAGAGCGGCGGGTTGAACGGCGTCACCGATTTCAAGAGGGCTTCGGAGAGGAGCTGAAAGACGCGCGGATCGTCCTTTCCGACAGTACCCAATACACCAATGGCGGCGGCCCGTACCTGTGGTGAATTACCGCTGGCAGCATACCGCAGTGCGCTCTCCAATGTGCGCGGATTGCCCCGGAGCAATCTCTCCCCTCTTGTTGCTCCTGGCCTAGCCTGAGCAATGTTTCCGAGGTGACGGTCGCCGTCGGCTCAGAGAAGCGATGAGCCTACTTTAGTGTGGAGATCCTCTTCGACCGCTTTTCAATGAACGGCGGGTCTTTCGCGATGAATGGTTGCTAAGGCTGCGTCGGTGGCGCAAGCGGCTCTGATCGCTCACAATTTGTGTCTCAAATGGCGTGGTCATCTTCAGTCTAACGGCTCGGCCCGACCATTCATCGGTTAGAACCGACCGTTCATTAGAAAAGAATGCTTATAGCTGGCGTTTAGGGTCTAGCATGCGCTTCTATCGAGGATTGCGAATGCCCTGCAAATTGCAAAGGCACTCACGGCGGCTTACATTTATCCGCGAAGATTTCGGTTAGACCAAGCCTGACACTTTATGAACGCTATCAATGTTGCCGGTTTGATAAACCTGCTGGGGTATGCGCTGGGCATAGCGCTGTACCTCATTTTGCTCGCCATTGTGCTTAGGCACCCGACTCAGGCCGGTAGGACGTCGGACTCCAGTCGCAGTGTGAATCCACTAAGCCTGTCAGTGAACGGTCTCATGCTGGCCACAGCAATCCTCGGGGTTCTCTGGAATGTTGGCGCGTTGGCGACCTACGGGATGCGAGGATTTGGGTTTGCCAATACCTCACCCGTACTGTCCGCGATCTCCTTAACCGCCCTCGGGTTCTTACCCGCCGTGGTCGTGCAGTCAGTTCTGCTGAACCGACTGGGCCAAACCAACAGCAAGATATCGCGGGCGATCTCTGTCGCAGCCTACGCTCTTAGTGCGGTCGCGGGAGCGCTGCATTTTTACGATGCTTTTGTCTTAGGGACGAGCCCGTCGCTTTGGGCGCTGAGGTTATTGACCTTCGGCTACGTTGGGTTACTCGTCGCCCTTTTTCTCTCAACCCGGCGGCAAGAGGGCTGGAAGAAGGCGATCTGGGCCAGCGCTCTGGCGGTCTTTGCCGTATCTGCTCTGCATCTCGGTCATCATCGCGGCGGAGCGGCAGAAACCTGGTACACCGAATTGACCGGACACCACGCTTCTTTGCCATTGGCGCTGGCGATTCTCTACGAGGATTATCGCTTTGCTTTTGCCGATATCTTTTTGAAGCGGGCGCTGGCTTTGCTCACTCTGGTGGCGGTGGCGTTCGGATTATATCTTGGGGTTGCTTCCTCACTCCTGGCGGGTCACGGTTGGAGTGAGTCCCGCTCAGTGGGCCTGCTGGTTGGTCTCTGGGTCTTAACTGCACTGCTCTATCCCGGTCTGCGGCGGGCCGCAACCTGGTTTGTTGACGGTGTGGTCCTTCGGCGAGCTGACTACGGCAAGTTACGAGCTGCTGTATCCCAACTTCTGACCCAACATGAAGTCCCCCGCGATATTTTGAATCGAGTATGTTCGACACTTGCGCCGGCGCTCTCTGCGCATGAAATTACCTGGTCGGAAATCGGTCCAACCGATTACTCGGACCAAGCGATCGGCGCGCCTGAAAGTGATCGGCTCGTAATGGGCGCGGATGAGGGTTCCGGCATCAGACTGTTTTCACAGAACGGGCAGCCGGCGGAGCCCTTGACCGATGATTATGTAACTCTCCTGGAAGGTTCGGGGAGTAAGAGTGCGCTCGTTCTTGTGCCTACCGCTGAACCACCATACTACCAGCTCAATATTGGCAAGCTTGCCGGCGGACGTCGCCTGCTTTCGGATGATATTGCGATGCTCTGCTCGGTGGCCGTTTCAGTCGCGCGTCGAATTGACGCATTGCGCGTCACGCACGAAAGGTGTGAGCAGAATCTGCGCGAGCAGGAAATCAATAAGCTGGCGACTGAAGCACAACTGCGCGCGCTGCGCGCCCAAGTCAATCCGCACTTTCTCTTCAACGCCCTAACCACGATTGGCTATCTGATCCAGACCGCGCCTGACCGGGCGCTTGAGACGCTGATGAAGCTGACGAGCTTGCTGCGCGCAGTGCTGCGCACCGACGGTGAGTTCGTTACCCTGGGAGAAGAGCTGAAACTTATAGCATCGTACCTGGACATCGAGAGCGCGCGTTTCGAGGAGCGGTTGCGGGTGTCTATCGACGTGCCCGAAGAATTGCTTTCCAAACGTTTGCCCTCGCTGCTCGTCCAACCGTTGGTTGAAAACGCAATCAAACACGGCATTACACCGTCGCGTTTTGGCGGCGAGGTAAGCATCTGCGCTCGACTCGAGAGACCGCTCGGTTCTGAAGGTCCGAATGGCGAGGTGTTGAGCATTAGCGTCATCGACACAGGCATTGGCGCCAGTGAGATCGAACTGGTCCGTGGCCGTCGGCGGGGCGTTGGCTTAAACAACATTGAAGAACGGCTGCGCTTTTATGGAGGGAAGCCAGCTTCGCTGCGGATAAAGAGCACACCGGGAGCAGGAACTGTCGTTGAACTCAGGCTCCCAGACACCATCACAGACTATGTGCCAAACGTCGAAGCGCCGCTGCCGAACCGTATGGAGAAGAAAGCTTGACCGGGAAACTCAGAGTTGTCATCGCCGACGACGAACGCCCGGCGCGGTCGTTTCTGGCAGCAATGCTGCGAAACTTCGAAGACGTGGAGATCGTCGGCGAAGCCAGCAACGGCGCCGAGGCCGTCGAGATGATAGAGCGCGAAAAGCCCGATCTGGCGCTCTTGGATTTGCAGATGCCGGAACTGGATGGTCTGGGGGTGGTCCGGCTGCTTCGTAAGAACTCGACACCCCTGGTCGGCTTTGTGACGGCATATGACGAGTATGCGGTAAGCGCTTTTGAACTCAATGCAATTGATTACCTGCTGAAGCCAGTAGACAGCGGGCGGTTGCGCGAGACCTTGAACCGCGCTCACGAACGACTGGAGCGAGAAGACTTCCGCTCTACCGAAGTCTCCAATTTACGAGCTGCTACTGAAGCTTATGAAACTGCGACTCGTCCACTCTATATCGAGCGCATTCCGGTCCGGCACCGCAACGAAATAATCCTTCTGCCCGTGCGTCAGATCGCGTCGGTGGTAGCCGATGGCGAACTCCTGGAAATCACGACCGCAGAAAATGACCGCTATTCGATCAACTATCGTCTCAAGGAACTTGAGGTGCGGCTCGATCCGGAACTGTTTGTCAGACTGGCACGCGGTACGCTGGTCAACATCGAAATGATTGCCCGCGTCAGTCCCATGCCCGGCGGCACCTTTGTTGTCTCGCTCAAGAACAACCAGCAGTTACAAGCCAGCCGGTTGCAATCGCGGATATTGCGCGAGAGCCTGCTACGCATTTGAAAACGGAAAGCGTAGTCGGACTGCTTCCGTTGTTCGGCGTGAACATTGGTCGCCGGATCTCATTTTCTCAATCGTAGCCTCTGTCGCGCCTGTTCGGTTTGCCTTGAAACTGCATGTAGGTCCTAGGTGCCTTTCGTCGGGAACCAGATTCATAGCCCGGCAACCAATCCTCCCAACGCGACCATTCATCTACAGTCTCCGCCGTTCTATTGAAAATTGGTATTCACCGTCTCAGCTTCATCGTAGGATCGCCAGTCCCCGGAATTGTGTATTCCGTCATACCCAAATGGGAGGCTTAACATGCTTGGCCGCAGTTCCCGTTCATTCATCTCTCTCGCCCTTATTTTCGTTCTCTTTCTAGGCATCACTGGCGCGGTAGCAGCACAGCAGCAAACCCAAGATTCAAAGTCACCCCAGGTTCAGCAACCAGGCCAAACCGCAGCTTCGTCGATCAGGCCGACAACGATCCCCAGCAAGACGAACACGAAGCCGCTCTCCGAGGATGAAGACCCATCGCTGATCGGTAAGCGCAAAATCAATAAGGGCCTCATCGCCAAGATGAGCATGTCGGTGGAGAAGGAAGTGGCCATGGGGCGGCAACTGGCTGCTGAGGTGGACAAGCAGGCGAAGTTTATCGACGACCCAGTCATTACGGAATACGTTAATCGCGTTGCGCAAAATCTTGTTCTCCATTCCGACGCCAAGATCCCTTTCACTGTTAAGGTCATTGACTCTGACGAGGTCAACGCCTTCGCGTTGCCAGGTGGTTTCTTCTACGTCAACAAAGGGTTGATATTGGCCGCCGACAATGAAGCCGAACTTGCCGGCGTCATGGCCCACGAAATCAGCCATGTCATCGCGCGGCACGCAGTCGAGAATCAAACCAAAGCCAATCTCATGCAGTACGGGATGCTCGCCGGAATTCTTCTGGGCGGCCCAATCTTAAGCAACGTCCTTTATAACGGCGGCGGCTTTCTTGAAGGGATCGCCTTCCTGAAGTTCAGCCGCAATGCTGAAGCGGAAGCCGACAAGCTTGGCACTCAGTATCTCTACGCCGCCGGTTACGATCCGACCGCACTGGCTACGATGTTTGAGAAGCTGGAGGGAAAAGAAAAGAAGAAGCCCGGCACCATGTCAAAGCTGTTTAAGGATCACCCCGCGCCGGCCGATAGACGCGCTGCATCATTAGCATTGGCGGCTCGGTTCCCCGAGCGCGAGGAATACGTAATCAGTACTTCGGAATTCAACCGCGTCAAAGCCCGTCTGTTGCGGCTTTCAAATTCGAGGGCGCCCGCAGCTGGCGAGATCAAGGGCTCGGATGATGGGACGCCTGGCCGGCCGACGCTCAAGCGCAGACAGCCGACTCCGGACGACCCAAGTACCGCGCCCACGGACGGCAGCCAACCGAAGCCGACTGAATCGAAGCCAGAAGAGCCGCCGAAGTTGAAGCGCAATCCCGGCGATAAGCCAAACGAATAAATGCGCTCCGTTGCCACAGCCGACTAGCCAGTGCGTAGACCGGCACTCAAACCTTCTTGCGCAACAAGCTGAATAGAAACAAGATCGTCGCGACGGAGATAATGGCCGGACCAAGCGAAAGATTGAGAGTCACAGAACCAATTGCGAGATGGGAGTAGTAGCGGTTAATAAGGAATCCAATTGCGACTGATAGAACGCTGGCCGCCGAAGATGCGCTTAGAAACGCCGTTAGAGTGTGCGTTAACTGTCGTCCGATTGCCGCCGGGATTATGATCAACGCGCCGACCAACAGCGCGCCCAAGAACCTTAGACCCAGAAGCACCGTTAAGCTGAAAACAAGCAGATAATAGAGATCAAGTCGGGCCACGTTGATGCCCGTAGCTGCCGCAAGCTCAGGCGAAAACAACGCCAGAATCAACTGGTGGCGAACGACGTAGACGAACGTGATGATGCCCAGCACTGCTAATACGCCGAGCAGGAACCACAGCAGGGTCAAACTCTGAAAGCCTCCGAATAGCGCTTCGATCAGGTCCTCGCTCGGTGTCACCAAAGTGCCGATCGCCAACGCCGCAGTGAAGATCACGCCACGTCGGTGGTCAGGGTGCCACCTTGTTGCAGTCGCCAGATCAGCAGAGTTCCCAGGAACAGAGTGGCGGCAGCACCAAACAGCGGATTGAAATGAAGAAGCAATGCCAGGCCCAAGCCGGGCAGCGCAATATGTGAGATCACATCTCCGGCCAAACTCATTCGCTTCATTAAAGCAAAGCTACCGACCAGCCCGGCAGCCAGAGCTGTCAGAAGAACCAGGACGATTGAATATATTGCCGGTGCCGTCATTGGTGATTGATAGGTTCAGGTTTAGAAATTATCCACGTTCTGGCGACGAAACAGACCCGGCTTCGCCGGGCGGCCTGTCGCCATGGTCATGAACGTAGTAACTGACGGACTGTCCATAGAGCTTTTCGAGAATCTTCGGCGTAAGTGCTTCTCGCGGCGGACCGATACAAACTATTCGTTTATTCAAACATAAGACTCTGGTGGCATAGCGGTAAACGAAACTTAAATCATGTGACACCGTGATCACCGCTAGTTTGTACTGCTCTTGAAGACGATGAATCAATTCATAGATGTGCTCCTCACTCGGCTCATCGATGCTGGCGGTCGGTTCATCGAGCAGAAGCACATTCGGTTTACCGATCAGCGCAAACCCAATCAGACCCCGTTGAAAGTACCCACCCGAGAGGTGTCCCACTGGTGTCGCTAAGATCTCCTTAGTCAGGCCGACACTGTGAGCGATCTGGTCAATCTGCCCAGTAGCTACTTTCGCAATACGACACTTCGAATTGAATAGATCTCGATAGGTGAGCGGGAGGTGACGATCAGCGTCTATCTTCTGCGGGACATAACCGATCATCGCCGTTGGGTCCCAAGTAACGTCGCCCGAGTATGAGACGAGATTAAGTAGAGCCTTCAACAGCACCGTCTTGCCTGCGCCGTTTGGTCCCAGAATGCTCAGCCTGTCATTCGGTCCCAGCTCGAAGCTCACGTTTTCCACAACGATCTTGTCTTCGATCCGCACTGAAAGGTTCTTAACCGTTAACAGAGTCATGGATAACTCGACCGGCCTCTCCATTTGGCTGTGAATACGCGATTTGGATGATATGACGTTGGATGTTATCACGAAGTTGAAGAGTGACTGGCAATCTGCGCGCGGCAATAATGCGATGAAATGAACTTGCCTTACCGCTCAACTAGCCGTTGTAACCAATCAACCATTCACCCTGCCCGTTTGTTGAAAATGAATACCTAACTGATAACGCGTAAGCGCGAGTGACTTTAGAACTACTCACGCCCGTGGGATTAATAGACATTGAAGGTGACGTTATTTCTTCAGCGGTTTTTCAAAATGCTGGTAATCCTTTGGCGAAGTCCAGTTGCCGCCCCAATCCCAACCAAGCTGCAGGAAGGCACGCACAATCGGATTGTCTGCGGTGAACGTGCCGGCGATGCTCGGATCGTATTTCGCGCCATGAGGTAGAACCACGCTGTCCTTAATGTAAGGATTCAGAAAAGTGTTTATGTCGATCGCTCTGCCGTATGCGTGATTCGAGAGACGGCCACCTCCGGTTATTTCTCGGTAGTTGAATGCAGAGGTGTTATTTGCCTCCATCGAAAGCTCGTCGTCCCACCGACCGTCCTGGCGAAAGCGTTTATCCGAAATTGGAATGACCGAATAGATGGGGAAACGGTCCTTCAACGCCAGAGCAAACACCTTCTTGATGACACTTTTCAACGCGCCATCTATAACCAACTGACCCTGATGAATCTGTCCGTCAGAAGAGTAGTACTTGAGCTTGACGACCTTCTGTCTCTTGCGGATTTCCGCCGGGCATTTGGGATCCAAACCGTCGAAGGCTTCCTTCTGGGTCATCCTGCTGTCGATGATCGGATGTTTAGACGTTCCAGTGCGCGGACTCTGGGCGTAGCTCTTGCTGGCTACGGGCGTCACGGTGAGCGTCAGCGAGAGCAGTAGAAGCGCGCGCACAAATCGATTGGAGATGACCATGGCCGAAGAACTCTACATCTTGTTGTCTGTACCCCGGTTTGTTGGCCGGTTTCGGTAAGATGAGCATACAGGAGCTAACCGCGAATGTGCACTTCGCGAATTCGTTACTGAGATCCCATCCGAAGCCTGAAAAAAGCAATCAGATTCTGAAGGTAGGAATCAAATGCCTAGACTGCTACCGTACTGAGGTTAGGGTTCTATCTTGCCGAGCCATTTGGAGAATCCCCATGCCATGACTGTGAGAATCGGGGGCGTCTAATTCTCGTGGTCAGAGGCCTATTAAGTTGGAGGAAGCGGTCAGTTCCGAGTCGTCCTAATCTAGGGATGGAGAGATGGCAACCTTCACTCCTAGAGGCTGACACTTTCGGCAACACAAAATTAGAAGCAGTTACGGGACGTTTGCGGGACGTTTCTAAAGTTACTCTAACTCTTGAAACTTGAGTTTAAGAATTACTGAGGAAAAATGGAGCGGGCGACGGGACTCGAACCCGCAACATCCAGCTTGGGAAGGTAAATACAGCACTCTTTATTTTCAACACTTACAAATCCGCCCAATAAAAATGTGCGTGCATGCACTGCATACCGTGCATGCGCTGCCTGATCTGCGTATCGCTGGGGGACGTTTGGGGGACGGTTTCTATCATGCGTTGCTGTTTGCGACCGCAGATTTGGGGCTGATTGTTTGTGCCCGAAGCAAGCAGACATTCGAAGTCAGTGATGACAAATCATCGACGTGCGAAGACCTCTACCGTGTCAACAAGCGTATTACGACGCAGGTAGCCGCCAGTGAAGGAGGCTCCGTATGAGTTCTTTTCTGTATCTTGGGAATTCATAACCTTTTTGCGACAAATGTGGTCAAGGGTGAATCGAGAGGTCGATGTCTGCAAGGCGCGTGGAAAGCAACAACCCGAAGCCTTTCGACTTCGGGTTGTTGCCTAGTTTCAGCATAGCAGCGAGTCCTCCTGAAACCTTTGCCTGCTGATTCATTCGCCTGGCGGCGAATCTGCGTTTCCGACTTGCGCTAGCGACGCGTGGTCAACGCTACCGATTCGGTCGACATCTTGATTCCGACGAGTTCGCGCTCAGTGGCGCGCTCAGAGCGAGACTTGGGCGCTTGCAGTCCGGAGTTTTCTCCATCAACCCACGCCTGGGCAAAGAAGTAGTGGTTGTCGTAACGTTTGAAAATCAGCTTCGCGCTTTCCTGCGCCTTGCCGATCACGGAACCCATCTGCACCATCGCACCGGAGCGGCCATCTTTGCTTCTGAGCTGCAATACTGCGTGATCAGAAGATGGATTGACCTGACTAACCGTGTACTCGCCGGCCGGCATTGTCTTGGTGCCGACGTTGAACTCGAACGGGATGTTGGCAATCAACTGCGTGCGACCACTGGTTTGCGCCTGGGCCGCCGCGGCCATCGAACCAACAAGAACGATCATCGCGATCATTGTGTAAGCCTGCTTTTTCATCTGAGTTTCTCCTTTTTTCTTTCTGGCGGCGGTTGAAGCGATCGGCGACCTTGTCTGGGTGGCGTCTTTTCGACCAACTGCTTCACCACGCTTTTGCCTTACACCTGATAACGCGCAAGCGTTGACCAGAATCCCTCACGCTCCGGAAATATTTGTTGTAGAATTTCGGGCGCTACCTCCGCGTAGCCCGCCTTTAGATAGATCGTCCTTTGACTGAGAACGTCCCGATGCAGAAGCCTGAAGGCATAACCCAGCTCCTGGTGGATTGGAGCAACGGCGACCAGAAGGCGCTCGACAAGCTGATGCCGCTGGTTTACCGCGAGCTGCGCCGGCTGGCGAGCAACTATCTCAGGCGAGAGCGACCGGGCCACACTCTGCAGCCGACGGCGCTGGTCAACGAAGCGTATTTGAAGCTGATCGATCAAAAGAGTGCGCGATGGCAGAATCGGGCACAGTTCTTCGGCGTGGCCGCCCAGTTGATGCGCCGCATACTGGTCGACCACGCCCGCGCTCATCAGGCCGATAAGCGCGGCGGCTCTGATCAGCAAAGACTGTCGATCACCAGCGCCGAACGGCTTGTTCAACAACCTGAAGTCGATCTGCTGGCTCTTCATGAAGCGCTGGAGGAATTGGCAACGCTCGATCCTCAGCAGGAGCGCATAGTGGAGTTGCGTTTCTTTGGCGGGCTTTCTATTGAAGAGACTGCGGAAGTTCTCGGTGTCGGCCACGCCACAATCGAGCGTGATTGGAAAATGGCGCGGGCATGGCTCAGACGGAAGCTGGAATGACGAATTCGCTTAAAGATCGCCGATGGATTCAAGATTTGTCCCCGCGTTGATTCATTAGGCGACCAAACGAGTGGCGCGAGGACATTGGTTATGACACCCGAACGCTGGCAAAAAGTAAAGGAGATTTTTCAGTCGGCGATTGAGCTCGCGCCGGGCGAGCGATCTGACTTTCTGGCGAACGCGTGTGGTAGAGACGAGGCCCTACGCAAAGAGGTTGAATCACTCCTCGCTTCGCACGAGAAAGACGGCAGCTTCATTGACTCGCCTGCATACGAAGCGGCGGCCGCATTGCTGGTAGCTGAGAATACAGAACTGAAAGCCGGACAAACCATCGGCCATTACGAGATTCTTTCTGTCCTGGGCATAGGCGGGATGGGCGAAGTCTATCTGGCGCGCGATACGAAACTCAGTCGCAACGTCGCGCTAAAACTTCTGCCTGCCCTATTCACGAAGGATAAAGAACGACTACGCCGTTTCGAGCGGGAAGCGCGCGCGGCTTCCGCCCTCAACCATCCGAACATCATCACCATTTACGAAATCGGAGAGGCTGATGGTCGCAGATTCATGGCCACCGAGTTCGTTGATGGTGAGACCCTGCGGCAACCGATTGCGGCTGGCCCATTGATGCCCGGCGAGGCTCTCAATATCGCCGAACAGATCGCTTCGGCTCTGGCCGAAGCGCATGCCGCCGGCATTATTCACCGCGACATTAAGCCCGAGAACATCGTGCTGCGCCGCGACGGCATCGTGAAAGTTCTCGACTTCGGTCTTGCGAAACTGATGGAAGAAAAACAATCCGGGCCGGAAGATGCAACTCGCGCGATGGTCAGGACCAACGCCGGCGTAGTGATGGGCACCGTGACTTATATGTCGCCTGAGCAGGCGCGGGGATTGCCGGTTGACGCGCGCACTGACATCTGGAGCCTCGGGGTGGTGCTGTACGAGATGGTCGCGGGACATGTGCCGTTTGCCGGAGAGACCACCAGCGATGTGATCTCGCTCATTCTGCAGAAAGAACCGCCGGCGCTTACGACAGTTTCGGCCGGCATTCCCGAAAGGCTCGATGACATTGTTAGCAAGACGCTGACTAAAGATCGCGAAGCGCGTTACCAGACGATCAAAGATTTGGCTCTCGATCTGAAGCGGCTGAAGCAGAAGCTGGATGTTGAGGCGGAAATCGAGCGCACACAGGCGCCGGAATTGCGCGGCGCAGCCGTGCGGACCGCGATCGAGCATCCGCGCGTCACTAAATCAAATCCCGAGGACGTTGGCAGTCGCTTCAGCATAAATAAAAAGGGCGTCGTTCTCGCCATCGCCAGCCTGCTAATTCTTGCGGCTGCGTTCGGCTACTACCTGATACGAGGTGGCGCTGGAGCACAACCCATTGATTCCATCGCTGTGCTGCCCTTCGCTAACGCCGGCGGCGATCCAAACACCGACTACCTCTCTGACGGAATCACCGAGAGCATCATCAACTCGCTTTCGCAACTCCCGCAACTGAAGGTGATGGCCCGCAGCACTGTGTTTCATTTCAAAGGACGAGATACGGACGCGCGGGCAGTAGGGAAAGAACTCGGCGTGCGCGCCGTGCTAACCGGAAGACTCTCACAACAAGGCGACAATCTGATCATCAGCGCCGAGTTGGTCAACGTCTCAGACGGCGCGCAACTGTGGGGCGAACAGTACAACCGTCGCACGTCTGATCTGGCAGTATTGCAGCAAGACATCTCGCGCGAGATCACCGACAGGTTAAGGTTCAGGCTTTCCGGCGAACAACAACGGCAACTGAATAACGGCGGCACCAACAACACCGAAGCCTACCAGCTTTACCTGAGAGGTCGTTCCTACCAGGGAAAGGGGACGGGTGAAGACTTTAGAAAAGCGATCGAGCAGTTTCAGCAGGCGACCGAACGGGATCCAAACTACGCGCTGGCTTACGTTAGTATCGCCGAATGTTACCTTGACATCGGCGCCTATATCGGCACGCCCACGCGTGAGATTCTACCGCAAGCCAGGGCTGCGGTTGAACGTGCCCTCCAGATAGATGATTCGCTCGCCGAAGCCCATGTAGCCCTGGCAAAGCTCTACCACGTTTCTTTGCTGTGGGAGCAGTCTGAAAAGGAATACCAGCGCGCCATCAGTCTCAATCCCAAGATAGGGGGCTTGGAGTTCTCTCAATTGCTGCGCTGCCAAATGCGCTACGACGAAGCGTTACGAGCGATCAAGCGCGAGCAGGAACGCGACCCGCTCGATCCTCGTGCGGGCGCCGTCGCAGCATTTATCTATCGAGGCTTGGGCGACGCTGATGCCGCGATTCGGGAAAGCAAACGAGTGATTGCGCTCGATCCGAAGTATCCGGTAGCGCGTGTCAGCCTGGGACTCGTCTACCTTGACCAACGCCGTTATGAAGAGGCGATCGCCGAGCTTCAGAATGCGGTTGATTTCTCCGGGAGAGGAAGCTATGCGGTTGGTGTTCTCGGCGCCGCTTACGCAGCATCGGGAAAGCGCGCCGAGGCGCTGGCCATCGAGAGAGAACTGGAAGAGAAATATGCAAAGCGCGAGGCGAATGGAGCTGATCTCGCCCAGGTGTACGCGGTACTGGGAGAGGATGATCAAGCAATCGCCTGGCTGGAAAAGGACTTAGACGCCGGCAACACTGCTTTCTTGATCTATGTTACAAACACCTATGTTCACGTCCGGTTACACGATAACCCGCGCTACAAAGACTTTCTGCGGCGGATGGGATTGAAGGTGCAATAGAATGCTGTCCGGTTCAGCCTTCCGCAAGCGACCAAGGCTGTCGGTGAACGCAATAGGCTTCTTTGCGAACGATGAGGAAAACTCATCATGCCCAAACGCTGGCAGCGTTAAAGAGATATTCAGTCGGGCGCTTAGGCGTCGTCCGAGCGATCTGCCTTTCTCTCAGCGCCTGCAGCCAAGACGAATCGCTGCGCAAGGAGGTTAATCGCTTCTCGCTTCGCACCATAAAAAGATGGGAGCTCCTCGTTGCGATGGGTCTCACACAGCTAAACGTCCCACATATCTGTGGCTCTCGATCAGTGGAGAAATCAAGAGCTTTCGGCAAGAGACCCGGCGATTTTCGTTTAGCGACCTGCCTGAGCTGAAGCCAGGTTGAGCCATGTAATAAGGAGAGATCTGGCCAGGCATTTCCTGAGGCACCAGCAATGGCCTGGCATGGGTTAATATTCGATGAACCTGCGGGTTGATGGCAAGACTTAGATCCCGTTGCTAGCTTCAATAATTTCAGGAGGGACAGCCAGCGGCTATGCGGCCTTCAAGCGTTCAAGTTTTCGCCGCCGCTTCTTTGACGCTTGCCACAGGTCATACTGTGCTTGCATGCCAATCCAGAGTTCCGGACTAGTGCCGAGGGCGTCGCCAAGGCGCAGGGCCATCTCAGCCGAGATTCCCGCGCTGCCATTCACAATGCGCGAAAGCGCGGCCCGCGTGATTCCCAAATGCCTGGCGGCAGCCGTCACGGGTACGTCTTCCAGGTAATCTCTCAACACAGTCCCCGGATGGGGTGGATTGAACATCCGCATAAAACACCTCAGTGATAATCCTGATAATCCACTAAAATGGCATCGCCACCTTGGAACGCAAATGTCAGGCGCCAATTGGCGCTTACATCAACCGACCAGTGGCCCGACAAATCACCACGCAGCCGGTGTAATCTCCAGCCGGGCGCGTTCATGTCCTCCGGCCGCTTTGAATTGTCGAGCGCGAAAAGCTGCTTGCGTAGCTTCTCTGCGTGTTTCGGCTGGATGCCGGCCTTCGCTCCGACTCTAAAGAACTGCTCGATGCCTTTGTGCCGGAAGCTCTTGATCACCAGAAGCAGCGTATAGCGATACTATACAGCATGTCAACCAACTTCGATTCGTCATCCGGACCCTACGTCTCGTGGGCGGGATGACGAGAGAAGTCAACCTGGCGTAATTGGTAATCGACTAGTCGGTATTTTCTTTCAGTTCGTTATTCATTCTCACTCAAGTCATCCAGACAATAACTCAGCGTGTCGCCGTAACAATCTCGTCGGCATTCAGGGCATCGTTTCATAGGCTAAATTCTATTCAGGAAACCCGACTTTCTTGACCAATTCCCTAAATCGCGGGTCGTCTCGCAGAAAATTAAAGGGTAATCGAATTTTGAGTTCTGAAATCTGTGGTTCGCGTTGATCATACGCTTTGTTTAGGTATTCAAACGTTTTATCTTTGTCCTGGAGACGGGCATAGTCAATCGCAATTCGAAAGCCCGGCAGATAAGCATTTTTATCTTTCTCCAGACTTGATCTCTGACCGTCCAGTTGAATGTCTATTTGCTTTTGCACAAAACCCTTATAACCGTCTTTTTCAAAAGCTAGTTGGAGGTTTTTAATGTTTTCTGGGCTGACGCCAAGGAGCTTGAGCTGGATAAAGCGTTGCTCAATGGCTTCCGAATACATCCCCTTGGCTTCATAATCAGTGGCGAGGTTATTGCGAAGACTTTGAGCATCAGGAAACAACTCGACGGTTTTCTTATATTGAGCAATTGCTTCGTCTTGCTTGCCTCCAAATTCAAATACTCTGCCCTTGTTGTTATTTATGACCATCGACAACGGGTCAAGTTCCAGAGCTTTATTTATCTCCGATAGTGCTTGATCGCTATTTCCCAAATACAAATAGACTTCTGACAGCCATTGATATGCAGACGGATATTTCGGGTCGAGTTCGATTGCCCTCTTGAGTTCTCTCTCGGCTCCCTTAAAATCATAATCATAGTTGACCAAGATCTGACCAAGCGAAGCATGTGCTTCCGCCAGATTTGAATCGAGTTCGAGAGCCTTTTGTGCCGACTGCTTTGCCAGCGGCATATATTCACTTGGTCGGAAATTACCGTAATACGGCATCAAAGCTAATGTGTCGGCGAGTCCCGTTTGGGCGAGTGTGTAGTTCGGGTCATTAGCGATCGCTTGCTGGAAATACTCTCTGGCTTTTTGAAAGTCCTCGGTATTTCTTTTGTTCCAATGAAAACGCCCTTTCAAGTAAAGTTGCTGTGCTTCGGAACTGGTCGTGTAGGTCTTGCTTACTCGCTCCTGTTCGGTCGTCGTTAATTTCAAACGAAGTTTATCCGAAACGGTTTTGGCGATCTCACTCTGCAATGAAACGAGGTCGGATTGTTTGCGATTGTATTGCTCACTCCAAATTACATCCTGAGTTTCGGTGTTGACCAATTCCAGACTCAGTTTCAAATCATCACCGCGTTGGGAAACTCTGCCCAACAAAACGGCTTGGACCTTCAATTCTTCACCGATCTTCTTCGGCGAAATCTCTTTGCCTTTGTAATAAAAAACGGTGCTTCTTGCCTTTACTGACAAATTAGGAATGTTCGACAAACTGCTGATCAGCGTTTCAGTCATTCCGTCCGAGAGATATTCGAGATCCGCGTTTCCGCTTTCGTTGACAAACGGCATCACCGCAATTGATTGGATGGCGACGCTCGAGTTCCGTCCCCGGAGATAGAGTGCGAAGGCCGTAATGCCGGCGACCACCACGATAAGACTAATGGCCACAGCAAGTTTGTGCTGCTTGATTCCGGTCGCGACATACTCGGCGCTGGAGGCTTTTGTCTCGATCGATGGGGTACCGATTGTCGGGCTGAGACTCTGGCTGCGCGTGCCTTCGGTTGAGCCTGTCGTTTCTCCTTTGCCTGGCGGCGTCACCGTTGTATCAATGCCGGCTCCTTGCAACTCGCGCCGCAACTCCTTCAATTCGATGGCGACTTCCTTAATCGATTGATATCTCTCGTCAGGATCTTTCGCCAGACACCGGCGCACGATTCGCTGCAAGTCCGATGGTGCAGACGGATTCAATTCGGTGATCGACGGGGCCGATTCATAGATGACCATGTGCAGCGATTTGACGACTGAATCACCTTCGAACGGCTTCTTGCCGGTGGCCGCTTCGAACAGCAGGCAGCCGAACGAGAAAATGTCTGAGCGCTGGTCGATTTCGTTCGTCTTGCCCTGGGCTTGTTCGGGCGACATGTAACCGACCGTGCCCATGATGATCCCTGGGGATGTGCCGGATGGGGATGGAAGAGGAGACGCGGGGACGGGGAGACGCGGCGACGCGGCGATTAGAGTTTCACCTTCGGCCCCGTGTCCCCGTGTCTCCGCGTCACCGTGTCCTTCGATCAGCTTCGCGAGACCAAAGTCCAAAATCTTCGCGTGGCCATCACGCGTGATCATGATGTTATCGGGCTTGAGGTCGCGATGCACGATTCCGGCCGCGTGTGCTTTTGCCAAACCTTCGGCGGCGTGTTGCAGGAAGCGGAGCAGCTTTCTGAGTTCAGTGTGCTCCTGATGAATCTTCTCGCGCAGCGTGACTCCATCGATGAACTCCATCGCAATGAAGTTCACGCCATCGCTCTCGCCAATCTCGTAGATGTGCGCGATGTTCGGATGATTGAGCGCGGCCGCCGCTTTCGCTTCCTGAACGAAACGGCGCATTCGATCCTGATTTCCAGCAAGGTCTGCAGGAAGAATCTTGAGCGCAACTTTCCGATCGAGTTTTGTGTCCTGCGCCAAATACACTTCACCCATTCCGCCCGCGCCGATCTTCGAGACGATCCGGTAATGCGCCAAAGTGGAACCGCTGGGCAGGTCTTTATTATTGGTCTGGTTCAATTCTATTCAGGTAGATTCGGAACAGCGCTTTGGCTGCCACAAATAATTCTCCCAGGGCCAAAGGCCTTTCACTTCGCGCCAGCGACCCGCTGCTGCAACTCCGAGAACCAGTTCAGCACGAGGTCCACGTGGGTGATGGCCCGCTCCGGTTCAACCAACTGGATGCGGAAGAAGCGCGTCCCGTCCTTGCTGATACTCCAGCTCGTGTTGCCATTGCTGCCCCTGAGAAAACGACCTTCGTGCACAACATGCGGCTGACTCGCAGACCACTCGGCGCCGGGTGTGACGGTGACTCCCATTAGCTGTGAGCCGTTCTGAAAAAACAACTCGCGGCCATCACGGGACCAGAGCGGCTCGATGCCGCCATCGGTAGAGACTTGACGTCTTGGGCCCGGCCCGGGAAACGGCGACACATAGATCTCCTGGCGCGACGAAACGGTCGCCTGATATGCGACCCACTTTCCGTCAGGCGAAAACTGGCCATCAGACTCACCGGCCGGCACTGGAAAAAAGTGGTGCGGAGTTCGATCACCGTCAAGCTGCATCAGCCAGAAGCCAACGCCACCGGACTCCTGCCCGCTGTTCTCATTGAATACGAGCCAGCGGCCGTCTGGTGATACTGACGTTGGTGTCTGAGTCGCATCTTGTTTCGTCGTCAGGCGTTCTTCGACACCTGAGCCGTCGGCCATGCGCCAGTAGAGGTTGCGGAATCCCTGGCTCGTCCCGCGGTAGATGATGCGCGCGCCGTCGGACGTCCAAAGAGGCGACTGACTGCTGCCGGCGCTGTCTCCGACTGGCGTTAAAGTGCCGCGAGCGAAGTCGTACATCCAAAGTTCGGTTTTGCCTCCCCTGACCTGCACGATTGCTCGTGTACCGTCAGGCGAGATCGCCACGTTCTCGTAGTCGCGGTCCGGCAATGAGAGGGGCTCCAGCTTGCCGTTACGGTCGATCCACACTAGCCGAGCAGAATTGAGGCTACGCCCGCCCGTAACATAGGCCAGCGTGCCAGCGCCGGACACTGCATAGTTGCCAGAGCCTTCGACGGCGGCTTCGCTCGTGCGTTCGGTAATCACAATCGGCACCGACCGGCCGAGATCAGTATTTGGCGGGCGCCACGATACGGCGAACAGATCACCGAGACGAGCGTAGAGCAGCATACCCAGCTTCGGTACGTAGCGGGGCGCGTCGCCGCCCTTCACCAAAATGTGGTGCTCCTTGCCACCGATCTCCTGGATCGCGACGCTGTGTTCGTCGTTGCCCGGCCCTGTCCATGCCGCGAACAGCAAGATGTTGCTGCCCGCGATGACGTGCGGCCAGCGATGACTAATCTCGCCGCTCGCATAATCCTTCCGGGTGACCTCGGTCGCTGTGCCGCCTGCTTCCGGCACCCGCCAAATACCGCCGATGTTCGTAGGCGCGAAATAGATGTAACCGTCCGCACCCCAGGCGCCGCCGCGCGAAAAGGGGGCGTCGGCGAGCGTCTGCATTGCGGCGCCGCTGATCGCAATCTTGCTGAGCTTGGTTCCCGCAAAGAACGCGATCCATTGCCCGTCAGGAGAGAAAAAAGGACTCTGGCACCCCTCGGTGCCGTCTAGAACGCGCGTTGCGGCGTCGCTCAGCGTGCGGACGAAGAGTTGAGTCTTTCCGCCCCGTAGTCCGGCGTACGCGACGCGCGTGCCGTCCTCGGATAGCGCGATGGGCCACTGACTGGTCAAGCCTAATTCATCCCCGTCGGGCAGTACGACGCAAACATGCGCAACGTCACCATTCGTGGCCGCGGCGCCCGATCGCAGCCAGCGCGCGAGTTCGTAGGTTGCGACGACCACCAACACTGCAGCCGCGACAGCGAACGCAAACATCCAAAAACGATCGCGCAAGCCGCTGCGCGTCCGCGAGGTCACAGTCTCCAATGTCGGCCCAGCTTCCGTTCGCAACGTGCTCGACGAACTGGTAGTGGACAGCGCTTCGAGGGCAAATCCAAGGTCTGATGTTGATTGAAAACGTCGTTCCGGTTTCTTTTCCAAACACCGCCGCACGATCCGCTCAAGCGACGGGCTGATGTTCGGACTTGACTCGCTTAACTCTTCCGGCTCTTCTTTGAGAATGGCTGTCATCGTTTCGGCCATCGTCTCGCGCCGAAACGCGCGTCGTCCGGTGATCATCTCGTGCAGGATCGCGCCGAATGAAAAGATGTCTGAACGATTATCTATCTTTTCTCCGCGGACCTGCTCAGGCGACATGTAGCCGACGGTTCCCATGATCACGCCGGGGTTAGTTAAGACCTTTCGGGTCTCGTCCTCTGCTGAACTGCCCGTTGTGGATTTGGGCGCGCGCAGCTTCGCCAGGCCAAAGTCTAGGATCTTTACCCGGTCGTCCTTCGTGACAAACAGATTCTCCGGTTTCAGATCGCGATGCACGATGCCCTTTTCGTGGGCGGCCGAAAGCCCGCTGACGATCTGCTGCGCATAGTCGATCGCTTTTCGCAGTGGGATCGGGCCATCGTTCTGACGCTCGCGGAGTTCCTGGCCTTCGAGCAGTTCGGCAACGATGAACGGCGAGCCTTCGTGTTCGCCGATGTCGTAGACGGTCAGGATGTTCGGGTGATTGAGAGCCGAGGTGGCTTTGGCTTCCTGCTCGAAACGCTGCAGCCGGTCTTTGTCAGCCGCGAAATCGGCAGGGAGAACTTTGATCGCGACTTCACGATCAAGCCGCGAATCGTGTGCGCGATACACCTCACCCATGCCACCAGCTCCAATCTTGGAGATGATCGTATAGGGTCCTAGCGTCGTATCGGGGGATAGTGACATTGTCGATTTTCAAGTGCCGATTGCCGATTCATGTTCGAAACGCTTCAGCTTCCTCACTGTCAGTTCTTTATTCAGTTTGCGTTACTTCGGCAACCCAATGCGCTTGATCAAATCAGCAAAGCGAGGATCGTCGCGCAATGGATCCATCAAAGGATCAACTCTCAAAAGCGGAACGTAATAGCCGCGCTCGTTAAAGCTTTTTTCAAGCTCGACAAAGGCCTTATCTTTGTCCCCCAGTCCGACATAGAGCGTGGCAAGGAGGTACGGATCCACAGGTTCGGTTTTTTCGAGATCGCGTAATTTCGTTATCGCATCCTCTGCCTTCTCTCGCCGGCCGGTTTTCGCATACGCGTATCCGGCATAAAATAGAAAGTACTGGTCCGACATGTGGTTTTTCTGCGACTCTTCGCTGAGGGCAATGGCTTCGTTGTACATTCCGAGACTTTCGTAGACATTTGCGAGCCAAACGCGGGCCGTAATATGGCTCGGTTCAAGATCGAATGTTTTCCTGGCTTGCGCAAGTGCCAGGTCGTTCTGCCGCGCATACATGTAGGCTCCGGCAAGGTTCGCATTCATGGCGATCGAGAGCGGTTCAAGCTCCAATGCCCGCTTTATCTCGTGAATTGCTTCATCCATGCGCCCCGCCGGAATCAGGTATATTAAGCCGTACCGATAATGAATATCAGCCACGTTCGGATTGAGTTCTATTGCCCGCTTGAATTCACGCTCCGCTTCCACCCAATTCCAATCGTACGCAGCAAACGTGGTCGCTAAAGCCCCGTGAGCATCAGCCAAGGACGGATCGATCTCTAAAGCTTTCTGTGCCGCAGCTTTGGCTTGGGGAAAGGCTTCTTTGGGGCTGAGATAAGAATAGGACGGCATCATTGAGTAAGATTGGGAGATGCCGACATATGCCAACGCAAAGTTGGGATCAAGCCTGGTGGCCTGTTGAAAATACCCGATCGCCTTCTGGACGTCTTCCTTTGTTCGGTTCGCAAAATGGAAAAGGCCCTTCAAATAGAGCTGATAGGCCTCGTTGCTGTCGGTATATTTCTTCGCGAGCTTTTGCTCGCCTTCGCCCGACAATTTCAATTGCAGCTTGTTCGTGATCTCGGCGGCAATCTCGCGTTGGGTTGTCAACAATTCCGACAGCTTACGTTCATACTGCTCGCCCCAAATCAGCTTGTTGGTGCGCACATCAACGAGTTCGACGCCGATCGTCAGATTCTCGCCGCGCTGCACAATCCGTCCCGTCAACACCGCGCTTACCCCGAGCTCGTTGCCGATTTGTTGCGCGTCAGTTTCTTTTCCTTTGTAACGAAAGACCGAACTCGTGGGACTGACTTTCAGATTCGGCAATTGCGAGAGCCGATAAATCAGCGATTCCGCCAGACCGTCTGAGAGATACTCGGTGTCCGCGTCCGCACTCCTGTTCTGAAACGGCATCACAGCAATCGAGTTGATCTGACCTGCACCGCTTCTCTTGTAAACAAATCCAAGGTAGCCAATCGCTGAGATCGCCGCCAAGAGCAAAAGCCCAACAATTGCAGTCGCCAGCTTGTGACTTTTCGCTTGACTGACAGCGTATTCAAGACTCGACGACGACGAGCTTACGTTTTGCGTTGCCGGAATCTGTCCGCTTCGCGTCACCGCGGCAGCGCCGGAAGCGTACATTCGCGTCTCGCTTTCCCTGATCGCGCCGGTCGCCGCTTCACGGTTAGGTATGATTGAACGCTCCAACTCTCCCTGGATATCGAGATCTCGCCTCAGATTCTTGAGGTCTATCAGCAGGTCGCGCGCCGACTGATAGCGCATGTCCAAATCCTTCGTCATCGACTTGCGGACGATTCGCTGCAATTCAGCAGGTACGTTTTCCAGGAGCAGCGGTTCTTTTTCAAGGATCGAGACGATGGTGTGATTGACGGTTTCGCCGGTAAAAGGAACTTTGCCCGCCAGCATCTCATAGAGCACAACTCCCAAACTCCAAATGTCGGTGCGCACGTCGGTTTTTTTGCCACGCGCTTGTTCGGGCGACATGTAAGAGACTGTGCCCATGATCGTTCCCGGATGAGTTTGATGCACGCGCGTTGGGGCTTCTCCGTCCGTTGCAGAAGCGCCCGCTAACGCAGACGGCTCTGACAATTTAGCCAGGCCAAAATCCAGCACCTTTGCGTACCCGTCTTTGCGAAGCATTATGTTTTCGGGTTTGATATCGCGATGAATGATGCCCGCTTGATGCGCCGCGGAAAGAGCTTCCGCCACTTGCACGCTAATCTTCAAAATCGAGTTCAGCGGCAACGCTTCTTTCTGCGAGAGACGCTCGCGAAGAGTCTGGCCGTCGATTAGTTCGGTCGAAATGTAGTTCTTGCCATCCACTTCACCAATTTCATAAACAGTCAGAATGTTCGGGTGATTCAGTGCCGAAGCTGCCTTGGCTTCCTGGATAAAGCGGGCCAACTTGTCAGCGTCCTTGCTGAACTCCTCGTGCAGGAATTTGATCGCCACCTTGCGATCGAGTTTGGTGTCCTGCGCCAGATACACTTCACCCATTCCGCCCGCGCCGATCTTCGAGACGATGCGGTAATGCGACAGAGTTGTGTTGGTTGCCAGGTCTTTATTCATCTCTTTCGAATTCATTCCGGCAGATTCAGGCGCTTTAGCATCTGCTTGAAACGCGGGTCGTCACGCAAATTCGCAAATAACGGATCGACCTTTAATCGAAAAAGATCCCAGTCCCGAGCCTCAAAGCCTTTTTCAAGCTCAGCAAAGGCCTTGTCCTTATCACCGAGCGCCCCATAGATAGTCCCGATTCGGCAGTGTGCGATGTATTGCGTTTTCCCAAGCTCATTGAATTTGTTTATAACTTCTTCCGCCTTGTCTCGTCTTCCCGCCTTTGCATAAGCAAATCCGGCATTCCAGAGTACTCTTTGGTTTGTCGGATCGTCTTGAAGATTCTTCTCGCTAAGCTCGATCGCTTCAGCGTACATTCCCTGGGAAATGTAGACGAAGCCCAGATTCCAGCGCCCGAGCGGGTGGCTCGGCTCGAGTTCGTAAGCTCTCTTTGCTTGCGCTAAAGCCTTTTCATT
The DNA here is from genome assembly GCA_003168335.1 of Blastocatellia bacterium. Taxonomy (GTDB): domain Bacteria; phylum Acidobacteriota; class Blastocatellia; order Pyrinomonadales; family Pyrinomonadaceae; genus UBA11740. Next base: position 177,084 of record PMSM01000010.1, read on the forward strand.
CTGTCCCGCCACGGCGTACGCCCATGAAAGCGTCGATCCCATATTGATATCGAGTGGTTCAGCCTCGAGCCCGCGCGTGATCTCCGCGAGGCCTTCGTCGAACGCTCCTCCCGGCACGAGATAAATCTGTCCGTAGCGAAAGTGAGCGGCGGCACTATTGGGATCGAGTTCGATGCCGCGCTTGAACTCGCGCTCGGCCTCCTCGCGGTTCCAATCATAGACGACGAGTGAATTTGCCAATGCCGTGTGGGCCTCCGCCAGTGTTGGATCAAGTTGCAGCGCTTGCTGCGCTGCCGCCTTTGCCCTGGGAATCGCCTCGTTTGGCGAACCGTAAGGATAAGACGGCACCTGGTTGTAGGCCTCAGCGATCCTTGCATACGCCAAAGCAAACTTCGGATCGAGGGCGATTGCCTGTTGGTAGGATTCGATGCTTCGCTCTATGCCCTCCCTGGTTCGCTTGGCAAAGTAATAACGACCCTTCAAGTACAACTGATACGCTTCGTTGCTATCCGTGTAGCGCTTGGTGATGCCCTTGTTGTCTTGGCCGGCCAGTCTTAATTGCAGCTTCTCGGCAATAGTGGTGGCGATCTCACGCTGGGTCGCCAACAGATCAGACATTTTGCGCTCGTACTGTTCCCCCCAAAGCGACCTGTTGTTTTTCGTATCAACCAGCTCGACTGTGATGTTCAGATTGTCGCCGCGCTTGATAAGGCGGCCAGTCATCACGGCGTCGACCCCAAGTTCGGCGGCGATCTTTGCCAGGTCGGTCTCTTTACCTTTGTAACGCATGACCGAACTCGTCGGACTGACTTTCAAACCCGGTAGCTGTGACAGACGGAAGATCAAAGACTCTGCCAGCCCGTCTGACAGGTAGTCAGTGTCGGCGTCGGCGCTCTTGTTTTGGAAAGGGAGCACCGCGATGGAAGTGATTGCTCCGGTGCCGACGCCAGCTGATGCCCGATACTTATAGAGCCCGTAACCTGCGGCCGAGATCAGAACCAGCAAAATCGCAAGAGCCGCCGTGCCTGCCGCGAGTTTGTGTTTCGTAATCCCAGACACGACATATTCGGCGCTTGATGGCGGATGAGTGCTCGGCGTTCCGCCCTCAGGCGGCGAAGGTTGAAAGCTCGATGAGACTCCGCCTGAAGGCGATACTCCTGACTTTTGCGATGGAGAGACGGTCGTATCAATTCCGGTGGTGCTCTCAAGCTCACGTCGCAATTCTTTCAACTCGATCGCAACGTCCTTGATTGTCTGGTAGCGCTCCTCTTTGTCCTTTGCCAAACAGCGACGGATGATGCGCTGCAAGTCAGCGGGCGCTGCTGGATTCAGGTCCTTGATTTGCGGCGTCGGTTCATAGATCAAGCTGTGCAGCGATTTAACGATTGAATCACCCTCAAACGGTTTCTTTCCAGTCGCGGCTTCGAACAGAATGCAGCCGAAGGAAAAAATGTCTGAGCGCTGATCTATTTCGCTCGTCTTGCCCTGTGCTTGCTCAGGCGACATGTAACCGACAGTCCCCATAATCATGCCGGGCGTTGACTGCTGCTGCATGATCGCAGTGGCGGCATCGCCGAGGTTGTCACCTGCGCCGGCATCGGTCAGTTGCGGCTCAATGAGTTTCGCCAGCCCGAAATCCAGAATCTTTGCGTGACCATCACGCGTGATCATGATGTTGTCGGGTTTCAGATCGCGATGGACAATGCCGGCCGCATGAGCCCGCGCCAAACCTTCGGCGGCGTGTTGCAGGAAGCGGAGCAGCTTTCTGAGATCAGTTCGTTCCTGATGAATCTTCTCGCGCAGGGTTACGCCGTCAATGAACTCCATGGCGATGAAGTTCGTGCTCTCGCTCTCACCAATCTCGTAAATGTGCGCGATGTTCGGGTGGTTGAGCGCCGCCGCGGCCTGCGCTTCCTGTTCGAAGCGCCGCATCCGATCTTGATTGGAAGCCAGATCAGCGGGAAGAATTTTCAGTGCGACCTTGCGGTGCAGCCGCGTGTCTTCCGCGAGATACACTTCGCCCATCCCGCCCGCGCCGATCTGCGAGCGGATTTCGTAGCGGCCCAGTTTAGCGCCAAGGGGAACCAGTGTGCTTACTCGCCGCCTTCCTAATGTCTGGCTGCCTGCTGGAAAGAACCCTGTATTTCGAGATTCCCCAGCACAGGTAAGGCGGCAATTGTAGCGGAGTTGGGGTTGACGTGCTAGGGATTGATGGACGCAATGATCCTCTCAACTGTGCATCGACGCCGTCATAGTCACGATCCTAGAATTCCGTTGTCAGTGTCACTTTAGGAGGCTGACATCTACGGCCGCTAATAATCGAACGCAGTTGCGGGACGTTTGTGGGACGTTTCTAACATTTAGCTAACTTTTGAATTTTCAGTTTAGAATCTACTAAGGAATTGGAGCGGGCGACGGGGATCGAACCCGCAACATCCAGCTTGGGAAGCTGACACTCTACCATTGAGTTACGCCCGCTCAGTGAGAAGGAAAAAGGCAAAAGGTAAAAGGATCACGTTAAGCCTTTTCAAAGAATCAATAGCCCAGCGAGGTGAAGGTTATTTGCCGCCGAGAAGAATGTCAACGTCGAAGCCGGTCGGTTGTCAGTTGCTAGTAGCCAGTCGTCAAGTGGTGAGATCCGGCGACGATGAGCGATCAATGGATGAATAACCAGCAACTAACTACTAACCATCGCCTACTAACCAAATCGCTTCATCACTTCATGCCAGCGACCCTGGGCCTTGAGAATCAAATCAGTGACTTCGCGCACGGCGCCGCGCCCTCCCTTTAGCTCAGTTACGTAATGCGCGGCCTGCTTTGTCTCGACGACTGCGTCCGCTACCGCGACCGCGAGTTCCACTCGCAGCATAACCGGAATGTCGGCCAGGTCATCACCAATGTATGCGCACTCATCTATTGAAACCCCAGCCTCGGCCATGACTTCATCGAACGCTTTTACCTTGTCCTTTGCGTCCTGTCGCACGTAAGCCATTCCGAGATCCTGAGCGCGGCGTTCAACGGCGCTCGAAATGCGGCCCGAGATAATTCCCGTCTTCAGTCCGGCCCAATGAAAAAGCGAAATCCCCTGACCGTCACGGGCATGAAAAGTCTTCTGCTCGTCGCCGTTTTCCAGCAGCTCAAGCCGCCCATCGGTGAGCACGCCGTCACAGTCCATCAAGAGCAGCTTGATGCGCCGGGCGCGACGATCGACTTCCGCGACATGAAGGTCTGAGTTCACGTGTTTTCGGCTTCCAGTCTGGCGGCGGCGCCGCGCGTATTGATCAAGTGGAGGAGATAACCACTACCCTGCCGTTTATCGGACTTCAAAGAGTTCAATTGCATTCAACTTCCAGCCAGATCCGATGCGAGCCAGAATGAAAACTGCAGTGCCCGCGTGGTCTGCACCCAATTGTCTGCTATTTATAGCGACGTCCAGGGCAACGCGGTTCGCGTCGAGCTGCTGACTGCGCAGCACACGTGTCTGCCAGCTTTCGGGTTGCGTCCCGACGGCGCCGCGAATGAAGCCGGCCAACTCACCCGGAACAATCATCGGCACCATTTCGGCCTGGCGCCCGCTGCGAATCGCCGCATCCAGTTGGGTGACGAAATTCCTTGCCGACTCATCAACCGGAGGCGTCGCATTGGCGGCCGCCTCAGCGCGTATTCGCGCCGCGCGGGCCGCCAAAGTCGCAGCGTATTCGGCATCCGCACTCACCGCATCACTGAAATTACGCGCGGCGTCCGCAGCCTGGCCGCGCCGAAGTGAGATTTCGCCCAAGCCGATGCTGGACCAGGCCAGCGCCGCGGGGATCGGTAAGCGCTCACCGGCCAACTGCCGAAATTCGCGCTCAGCCTCATCCGTTTTGCTTTGCGCGAGCAACGCGCGCGCGAAGACAATGCGGGATTCCTGCATCCGCGGCGCAGCGGCGAGCAGTTCGCGCGCCAGCGCTTCAGCTTTGGCATACTCCTGGGCGCCAAACAAACGCGTCGCCTCGGCCAGCGAACTCGCCAATTCGACTGAACGTGGCGCCACGTCATTGTCGTAATCCGTCTGGGGGAATAACTTTTCCGGGTCGACTTCGACGCGAACAATCTTCGCCGCGTTCTTGAAACTCACCTGGCCAAAATCGTGTGGTGGAATCGTTCCCTGCGCGGTGACCTGCTGACCCGTATCGGTCGTAGCCGCGACGTTCACGGTAACCTCAGTTGCACCGAGATTGCGCAGGGCTGCGGTCCATTGCCCGCCTTCCAGATGTGGCAGACCGGCCATCAGGTCCATGGAAGTCGATTGATCGAGTTGCTGCTCAAGCAGAGCCTTCATGGAACTTCCGCCGCGTTCAACGAAAGCGGCGCGCGCGCGCGCCAACGAGAATCCTTCGGCATCGGTCTTCGCGCTCTGCAGCAAGCCGCGCAGGGTAGCAACAAATTCATCCCTGCCCACCGCATGCTCCACCAGCCGCCAGACCATTGCGCCCTTGTTCGCTACTGAGTTGAAATACGTGCCGTCGAGCAGCGTCGTACGCGAAAGGGGCGCATCTCGTTTCGCGATCGCTGAATACGACAAACGTTGCCGCGCACGCTCGGCGTCAGCCGCCTCGGCGCCAAATTGCTTTTCAATAAACAGCGACGCCACAAACCGCGCCAGGCCTTCGCGCAAGACCCCGTGACCCTCGCCGCGCACTGGCGTGTCGACCCCGATCCAGAGTCGCGCGACCGCTTCACCAATACCAAGTGCTGTGACGGCGTCGACCTTCTTGCGACGAAACGCTCCCTCCCCCAATAACACCGTTCCGGCATCGTCAAAGCCGGCGCCGCGAGGTACCGCAACCAGACGTAAAGGGACCGCCGGCGCGGCACCAAACATACCCGCATAAAACGTGCGGGCGTCATTCGCCAGCGCAATCAGCGACTGGGCCTGCTTCTGTTCATCTGCACCTGAGCCCTTTGGCAGAAACGCCGTGATGTCTTTCGCGTTGCCGCTGCCTTCGACTCGATCCCACGATCCGGCAACAAAGAACGGCTGTCCATTTAGCGACTGATCAAAAACGCTGTTGCCGCCGGCACTTTTTTCCGTCCCCGACGAAATTGCGTTAACGCCGGCAACGGTCAGATGAAACGGAGCATAGTCAGCGCCCCGCACCGCATACGGAGTATTGGCTGACGGATACCATAGCGCCATCGGCAAGAACTGCGACGTAACCGGCGAGATGGCGGCCAGCCCTGAATTCTCAACCACCGGCAGCCGGTATTCCACCGTCGCGGTCACAGTTTCGTTGGGGGCAATCGTGCCCGGCAAAGTGATCGTAACGCGTTGTGCGCCTCCGCGAGGTTCCGGTACCGAACGATACGCTGCAGTGGCGCCACCGATGCTGATCGATTTGATCTCCGCCTTTGAGTTGATCCGCAAGCTCAAGGTCGACCCTCCGCCGCGACCAACGTTGCGAAGCGAAACCACTGCTCGCGCATTCAGCGCGCGCTCGGAGCCAAGATTGTTCACCGTGATGTCGAAGTTGGTTGCTTGCCAGGCAGCGCGTGGCTCATCCTGCGCGCGCGCGAGGGACAGCCCGGCAAAGATGATAATGAGAGCAAAAAGCGAGGGCTTTCGTTTGGTCATAAGGCAGTAAGTATGATTTCTGAAGCCAGGCGTAATCATTTTTTCAGGCTCTGGCCAAGCCAGTTAAATGGCTTGTCGATGTTGAAGAAGTAAACCACCGTTTCAGTGGTCTTTAGATCGGTGGCCGTCATTCGATCAAAAGAGTGACCGTTCTGCGAAACCAGCGCCTGCCCGGTCGGTCTGAGGCCGAGAACATTGAACAGAGTATATTCTTCGTCAGTCGAGATGACCACGAAAGCTGTTTCAGCGGTCTTGCCGTCGCCAGAGCCGGTAATTGACTTCACCAACCCGTCGAACATAAATTTGTGGAACGTTGATTTCTCGGCATGACCCAACTCACGGCGCGCCACGTAGGCGACGAAGTGGGCGTTAATCTCTACGAAATTCTTCGCCAAAATCTTCTCGGCAGATTCCACCGCCTGGTCGAATTCCCTGGCGTTCAACGCCGCGAACATTTTCTGCCGCGTATCCCGATCGCCACCGTAAGGACTGTAGTCCGGCGTCTCGGTATAAGCCAGGCGCAGTTCTTTAAAATCGACCGTGGCATCACTCTTCTTCACCCGATCGAGCAGTGCCGCATACTTAGGCGTCGGCGAATCCTGCGCTGATGGTTTTGGCTGGTCCTGGGTTGAGGCGAAGCCAACTGAGGCGCTGAAAACCAAAGTCAAGAGTGCGCCAGCCAATTTTCCCATCATGACCTGGTCTCCTTGCTGAGCTGGGTCGTCGGCGTCGCCATCCTGGAAACCAGTTCGTGAATAGCGCGCAGACTCTCGAGTAAAGGCCCCATGCGCGCGAGCGGCAACATGTTCGGACCGTCTGAGGGCGCTCGCTCTGGCGTATCGTGAACCTCCATAAACACCGCATCGACTCCGCAGGCAACGCCGGCGCGCGCGAGGGGTTCGATGTATTGAGACAATCCGCCGGTTGCATTGCCCAGACCGCCTGGAAGCTGCAGGGAATGCGTCACATCAAAAACAATCGGGACGCCGAACTCGCTCATGATTGGAAACGACCGCATGTCAACAACCAGATTATTATAGCCAAAACTCACGCCGCGTTCGGTCAACATTAGTCTTTCGCAACCGGCAGCCTGGGCCTTCTCGACTATGTTTCGCGCGTCTTCAGGCGCCAGGAACTGACCTTTCTTGATATTGACGGCGCGGCCCGATCGCGCGGCGGCCAGAATCAGGTCAGTCTGCCGACAGAGAAAGGCGGGAATCTGAAGGATGTCCGCCACCTCGGCAACAGCATCAACCTGGGCGGCGTCATGAATGTCAGTGACCACCGGGACACCCACTTCGCTTTTTACGTGCCGCAGTATTTCCAGCCCCGCTTCCATACCGACACCACGAAAGCTCTTGATCGAAGATCGATTCGCCTTATCGAATGAAGTCTTGAAAACAAAATCCAGGCCCGCGTCGCGGGCGCGCCGGGCGCATTCGCGAGCCATCATCATCGCGTGCTCTTCAGATTCGATCACGCACGGCCCGGCGATGATCGTCAGACGCCCATCACCAAACGTGGCTGCGCCAACCTGGAATGATTTCGTTTGTGAACTTGTCTGCATGCTAAGTTGCTGTTGTCCGCGACGCGGACAGTTGAAAATAGCCCAGCACTTCAGTGCTGGGTAGGCAATGATAGTATGAAATCAGAAGCCCGTGAAACGGGCGGCAGAGATCGCGCCCCTAAAATTCAGCCGTCCGCGTCGCGGACTCGATGCTCGACCTCGCCATTCTTACCCAGCGATGAATCGCTGGGCTACTATCGTTCGTCCGCTTCGCGGACTTGATAACCGTCCTTCGCCTTAGTTATTTCCCACCCACCGCCACAATCCGCTCAATTATCTTCGGATCATCCGGCAGCAGACCTGACTTCGGCAAACGCGGCGTCAGCTCGATCCAGTTTCGATCCATCGCAAAGACGCGTTTGAAGAGCGGCAAAGACTCTTCCACGCGGCCCATGTTAACCAGCGCCACCGCGTGCCAGTAGATCATTTCGGCGTTCCCGGGTACCAACTTCTCAGCCGCGCCATATTCACGTAGCGCCCCTTCGTTGTCTTTCTTTTCCACGGCCAGGTCGCCGGCGTTCATGTGATTGTAGGCGCGCTGCAACGTGACGAGCCGGCGCAGTTCTTTCAAAGGCTCTGCACTGTCATCGACGCGCAGATCGAAGATCCGATCTTTCCAGGCCTGACCGGTCGGTTTCCCAGTCACGATGATTAGCGCGGCGGATTGCCGGCCGCGAATGTCACCGCCCGCGGCCTGCGCTGCATCGAGTGCCGCCAGCATGCGTTCAGCCAAATCGCCTTTCGTGGCTTCAAAGGCTGCGGCCATCGCGGGCCAGACTTTGTCGTTTAGCATCAGGTTCGCCTGGACCGAATAGTCTTTGCCGACATGATTTCCGGCGGCCTGAATGTCGCTCTTGCCTGTCCACGCATCCACGCGACCGAGCGCGTCAATCATCGCCACCTGGCGCACGTCGCGACCCTCGTCGCCGGCGAGCAGAGCTTTCAGAGCGTCAGGCGCACTTCGCCCCGAACGCATCAACGCCAGGCCAAGCGGTCCATAAGAAGGATCGACGAACGATTGCGTGGCGACCGCGCCCACGCCCGCTTCGGCCCAGGGCACGACTGAGCCGACTGAGAACCAGTGTGACTGTACGGCCACACCCAACTCACCCGTGCTCGGATCGCGCGCGACAATCGAGAACGTGTGCACCGGCCGTAATGGCCGATCGGTGCTCGCTCGATCCTGTTGCGCGTTGGAGTCGATCACAGCGCCAGACATAAAAGTCGCCGCTGCTAACAAAACGATAATATGTTTACGCACGTGTTCAGCCTTCTTTCTGATCGATGTCAATGGGATTGTCCTGATTCCCTCTCACTTTGAGAGAGGGATCTGTCCGCCCTTCTCCGACTTGCCCCCTCTTCCGCTGCCCTTCTTCCAAAGGGAGAAGGGAGCATCAGAACTGAAATCACGAAACTCTCACTCATCAATGGAATATTCCCTTTACCTTATTCACGATAGATTTGATCCTTGATGGCTTCTCTTGCTTCTTGGGCTCGGGCTTCTTAATCGGCGTTGGCGAAAGCGAAGGCGACGGCGACGGCGACGGTGAGGGCGAAGGCGAGACCTCGGGGCTTGGCGATGCTGAGCTTACGGCGTTGGCATTAGCTGAATGACTGGCGTTCGCTGAAGCTTCCCCGCGCCACCAGCGAAAGGTAAGCAGGCCCGCCCCGAAAACCGCGATGAGTACGATCATCGCCGCGACCGCCAGACCCAGTCGTTTCCAGCCTCGAGGCGCGCTTTCTTTTTCCAACGCCACATTCATCCGCGCAAATTCAGGCCGCCTGGGACTGCCGGCAGTGACAGTTTCCTCTGTCTGCTCTTTCAGTAATCCGGCCGGAAGATTGTCACTCATGCTGGCGGCCTGCACCTGGCGCAACGTAGCGAGATCGATCACCAGTCGCCCCGAAGGACTTTCGGTCCCGGCGTTGCGCAGGTCGGTCATCGAAGGCGCCAATGTACCGTCAAAGAGTTCCAGTCCCAGATCTGCGGCGATGGCATGCAGCTCACGACGAAACTCATTAGCGTCGGCCGGACGCTCCGCGGGATTCTTTGCCAGCGCATGCAAGACAACTCTCTCGAGCTCGACCGGAGTGGCAGCTACAATTGCGCGCGGCGGGCGCGGCGGCTCGGACACTTGTTTGAATGCGACTGCCAGGGGCGTGTCGGCACTGAAGGGGACCGCGCCCGTCAACATCTCGTAAAGAATTATTCCCAGGCTGTACACGTCCGAGGCCGGCGTTAGCGGCGCGGCGCCGGAACATTGCTCGGGCGACATATAACGCGGAGTCCCGATGATCGCCCCCACCTGGGTCAGAGTTTGGTAATCGTCATCGTGCTCCTCAACCGCAAACTTCGCCACGCCAAAGTCCAGCACCTTTACCACTGCCGCGAGATTTGGCCGCTGCTCGATGAAGATGTTCGCCGGTTTCAGATCGCGATGAATCAGCCCCGCATCATGCGCCGCACCCACTGCCGCACAGGCCTGCAGCATGAACGAAACCGCCCGCGCGGGATCGAGAGGAGCTTCACGGGCCAGCAGATCGCGGAGGGTCTGGCCTTCGAGCAACTCCATCACGATGTAAAGCCAGCCGTCTTCAGTCGCGCCAAAGTCATTGACCATTACCGCGTTCGGATGCTGCATGCGTCCGGAGGCCCGGGCCTCGCGGCGAAAGCGTTGCTGCGCCGTTTCATCTCCCACGAATCTCTGGCTGAGCACTTTGACTGCGACGGCCCGCTCGATCAACAGATGCGTCGCGCGATAGACGGTGCCCATGCCACCTCCCCCGAGGCGCTTGTCCAAACGATACTTGCCGTCAAACACGCGACCGATGAGCGGATCTACGGGAGCATCAGCGATCGTTTCATCAGCTCGCAAAGGGGTGAGGTCGTCCGGACACACATGAACGTCATCGGGAAATTGCCGGCCACATCTGGGGCATTGAAGCATGTTTGATTCTGATCAGCGAGAGCGTTCGGCATTATCGCTTAAACGGATGGGTGAGCGGTAGTGAAGGTTAGCTGAACTTTGCGGCTTTCGGGCGACACGATTTGTCGTTGCTCGCATCGGACGTTAGATATTGTTCCGCCCCTTCGGGGCTCAAGGAATCCTTTCCAAGATCGCTAACCCCGGGCTCACGCCCGGGGCTATTAGTATGCCGCCTGCTTCGCAGGCTGGCCGAGTAGGCCATTAGACGCATCCCATTTAGACTTCGATCCAGAGGCGTTAGTTCTCACTCACGGTTGCGGTCCGCTCCAGCGCCGGGATCTCCGGATCGGTAATCTGTTCGACCGACGTTTCTGTGTGCAGCCGATTCTGGAAGGCTGCATGAACGAAGGATGCAAACAAAGGATGCGGAGCCAGCGGTTTCGATTTGAATTCAGGATGAAACTGGCAAGCGAGAAACCACGGATGCTCGTCGCGCGAGAGCTCGACAATCTCGATGAACTTATCGTCAGGCGAGACACCGCTGAATACCAGCCCGCCCTGCTCGAGCGTTTCCCGGTATGCGGGATTGAATTCGTAACGATGCCGGTGGCGCTCGCTGATTTCGGCTGCGTCGTCATAGATCTCGCGGGCCAGCGTGCCTTCACTTAAATGGCACGGGCACGCACCCAGCCTCATCGTGCCGCCGAATTGCTCAACGTCAACCAGATCGCGCAGCTTGAAAATGATCGGATGCGGCGTCTCGACGTTGAACTCGGTTGAGTCAGCATCCTTCAAATCACAGGCGTGGCGCGCGAATTCAATACAGGCCGCTTGCATACCGAGGCAAATTCCAAAGTATGGCGTGCGCGTGCGCCGCGCATAAGAGATCGCCCGAATCATTCCTTCGACGCCCCGCTTGCCAAATCCGCCCGGCACCAGGATCGCGTCAAAATCTCGCAGCCGCGACTCGTAAGTGTCGTCCATTAAATCTTCCGATTCGATCCAGCGAACGTTGACGCGCAGATTGTTCGCGATGCCGCCGTGGGTCAGGGCTTCGCGCAGAGACTTGTAAGAATCCTCCAGCTCAACATACTTGCCGACGATGGCGATTGCGGTTTCGCCCGCTGAAGGCTCGCGCACCGTCGAGACCAGCTTGCGCCACGCCGTCAAGTCGACCGGCGCCGCTACTTCATTCAAGTGCAGCGCCGAAACGATCAGTTCGTCCAGGCCCTGATCATGAAATGCCAGCGGCACATTATAGATGGTGTCGACATCCTGGGCGCTGATCACCGCTGATTCCTTGACGTTACAAAAGAGCGCGATCTTTGAACGCAGATCGTGCGACAGCGGCCGGTCTGATCGACAAAGCAGCACGTCGGGCGCAATACCGATCTCGCGCAACTCGCGCACCGAATGCTGTGTCGGTTTCGTTTTCAACTCACCGGCGGCCGCGATGTAAGGCACCAGGGTCGCGTGAATGAACAGGGCGTTCTCGCGGCCTTCTTCGTTGCCCATCTGGCGAATCGCCTCCAGAAAGGGCAGCGATTCGATGTCGCCGACCGTGCCGCCAATTTCCACGATCACCACATCTGCTTCGCCGTTCACCGTGACCGCGCGAATCGCGTCTTTGATTTCGTTGGTAACGTGGGGAATAACCTGAATGGTCTTGCCGAGATAATCACCACGCCGCTCTTTCTCGATCACCGAAAGATAGATGCGGCCGGTGGTCCAGTTATTCGCCTGCGAAAGATGAGCGTGCGTGAAGCGCTCGTAATGGCCCAAATCGAGATCCGTTTCCGCGCCATCATCCGTGACGAACACTTCGCCGTGTTGGAACGGCGACATCGTGCCCGGATCGACGTTGATGTAGGGATCGAGTTTGATCAGCGTCACTCGCAAACCGCGCGCTTCGAGCAGAGATCCGATCGAAGACGCCGCCAGGCCTTTACCCAAACTCGAAACCACACCACCCGTTACGAAAATGTATTTAGGCATTGATCACTCCTTCGGAGAATTCGACAAACTTCAGTTTGTCGATCTGTAATCTCCCTCCCCCGCTGGGGGAGGGTNNCTCTCCCCTAACCCCTCTCCCAAATGGGAGAGGGGAACCACTCAAGCGACAAACTAAAGTTTGTCGGACATCTTTTCCTTTTCCCTTGCTTCGGCGCCTGCTTCCGGCGGATCGTCCGGCTCTTCCTCATCGTCATAAATTCCCCGGCGCAAATCCTGCTGAACTTCCGCTGCTTTCTTTGCGGACGGGTCGAGCATCTGCTGCAACCCCATCAAGCCTGCGGTCATCATCCCGGTTCCCTGTTTTCTTCGCCGCTCAAACTCGTCTTCGTCCTTAACGTCGTAAGGCTTGGTGACCTGATTAAGGAGGAGCAACCCGCCCACAATCACAAGCGCGATAACTCCTAGTCCAATCCAATCGGCGGCGCTCATTTCTTACTCCTGTTTAGACGGCGCTCTCGTTTCGCCGGTCACGTATGCGGCGGACAAGTCCGCCGGCTCACACGGCGATTCGTGTCTCGCGCTCAATCAGCGCCCGCACCCGTTCCAGATCTTCAATCGTGTCGACTCCAATCGACGGCGACGCGGCCTCGACCACTTTGATTTTCACCCCGCGTTCCAACGCGCGCAACTGCTCGAGCGATTCTGATGCTTCGGATTCTGTTTGCGGCCAGCCGGCGAACTCCAGCAGAAAATCGCGCCGGTAGACATACAGGCCCGTGTGCTTTCTAAAAGAAAAAAGCAGCGCCGGTTCGTTCCTGAGCGCTGCTTCGATCGAGCCATGTCGCGTTACGGCCTGATTAGGCCATGGCGTCGGATTACGCGAAAAAGAGGTAGCGTAGCCGTCGTCGTCAATAACAATCTTAACCACTGCCGGATTCAAGACCTCAGCGGCTTCCGCGATTGGCTCAGAAGTGGTAGCCATCAGGATTTCTCTATCTGCCTCAAGCTCCTTCACCGCGCGATCGATTGTCTCGGGCTCGATCAAAGGCTCATCGCCTTGCACGTTGACGATGATCTCGGCGTCGAGAGTACGCGCCACTTCAGCGACCCGGTCGGTGCCACTCGCATGGTCTCCCCGGGTCATCATTGCTTCGAAGCCGGCCGAAGTGACTGTGTCGAAAATCCTTTTGTCGTCCGTGGCTATGATCGCCCGCGCTACACTGCGGGCTGCCAACGCACGTTCGGCCACCCACAAAATCAGTGGTTTGCCTGCGATCTCCAATAAGGGCTTGCCGGGCAGACGGGTGGAACTGTAGCGAGCGGGGATAACTGCGACTGCAATTTGTTTGGAATTTTTTCCCGTGGGATCCACGGGATTACACGTTAGCGCGGTAGTGATAGCGGTGTCAATGCCGGGGTAGTGTCTTAACTTGAGAGATTGCCTTGAGGTCAGTGAGGTCAGTACCGGGAGCGGTAGCGACCGGGTCAACGCTTGCTGATAATAAATGTCGGGACCATGCCGCCGCCGGAAGTGACATTGGCCAGCTCGTTCGAAGACAGACGCGTGAATGCTGACCCGACCTTGCCGTTGAAAAGGAGCGGATCGAGATCGACTAACTGTTCGGCAAATGCGATCGTCCCGGCAGTCGTCAGCGCGGGAAAAACCTCGCGGGCGGTGGGCACGCGTTCCTGCACCACATAATCGCCGTTGCCGAGCGCGTTATGAATGGCTTCGTCCCATCCAATCTCATCCGTATTCCAGCCAATGTAAATTCCGTGACCGCCGTAGTCATCGTTGGGCTTGAGCACTAACCGTTCACGTCGGTCGCCGATGAACTCGAGCAGATCGATCTCTTCGCCGTAGTAGTCGCTGCGCCCGGTGCGCACGCGCCGCGTCCAGGGCACGTGGCCGGTAATCATGGCCTTTTCATCGTCGCTGAAGAGTGCCGAGTGACGGGCGTCGGTGAGAACTGCAAACAGCGCTTTTTTGTGAATAATCTTGGAACGAAAACTATTGACCATGCAGATAGCTCGCGCGCGATATGCGTCGAGCAGAGCCGGATGTTGCTTCATTATCGGCAAATACTCGTTGACCAGCAGACGCTTGTAGACGATGTCGATGGCAAATTCGCCGGCGCGCAGACGCCCGTTGCTAAACTCAAGATCTTCCGGCGCGGCAATGATTGACGGATACCCTTCGGCTTCAAAGTACTCGCGAAACAGCTCGAACTCTTTCTGCGTCGGCATGCCCTTCAGATCGACAATCGCGATGTGCGGCGCACGATCCGGACGGCGGCCGAGGAACTCTGCGTAGCAATCCACGAGCAGTTTCAGCATCAGGGGCCGGCCTTCAAAGCGCCGCAACTTGTAAGTCTCGGCAAACCGCTTCATCACCGGAAGTCGTGCAAAAATCTCGAAAGCGGCGTCGGCATAAGCAATGCCGGCCGGACTTTCCCCATTCAACTCGACGAAGCTGTACGCTTCGTCAGTAAGAAATGAATCGAGCCGCGCCGTCGGTGAAACTGCGCGATAGCCCGGATCGATTTGCGCCAGTTCGCGCTCAATCTCAGTCAGACCAAGTTCGTCGAGCAAAGAAACGTCGGTAACGGCTGCGTCTTTGACCTTCTCGATCGCATTCCAAACTGTTTCGCAAACGTGAGTCACGCGGGCAAAATCTTCTTCGGTGACAAAGTGCGGCCGTAGATAAGGCGACAAGCGCCGCCCGCCAAACATGAGCCGGGCGCGTTCGAGGCCCTCGTCAAGCAGGGTCAACGAACTCTGCGCAAGTTCTTCGTCGGCCAGCAGATCGTGATAATGGGCGACAGCCTCGTTGAGCATATATTTTCCAGAAATTTGTTTAGCAGCGGGCTACCGCCCGCGCGGTCGGGCAGTAGCCCGACTCTAAACATTACCCGAGATTCTTAGGAGCGGGGCCAAGGGTAGCACATCTCCGAGCCCTTATGGTTTGGCCCGCGCCACTTTGAGTGTCAGCTTGATGACCACGCCGTCCTGGATCAAATCGTCAGCCTTGTTTGGATATACGAGACCGAAATCTTGCCGATTGATCGAGAACTCGGCGTTGACTGAGACGCTATCTGGCGCGACCTGAATAGTCGCGGGAAATGTGATCGATTTCTTTATTCCGTGCAGCTCGAAGTTTCCAGTCACGTTGTAGGTCGCGCCGCCGGCATTGCCAAGCTCAATCTTCGTCGAGGTGAAATGCGCTTTTGGATATTTGGCCACGTCAAAGAAGTCGGGCGTTTGCAGATGTTTTGTCAGCCCCTCTTCATCGGTGACCACCGAAGCTGTCTCGATATCGATTGTCACGCGACTGCCTTCGACAGCGCTGTTTACAAGATTAACAACGCCGGTGAATTGCTTGAAAGAGCCATTGTGACTCCGCGTGACTTTGGCGGCGACGAATTCTACTTTGGAGTTTTCCGGCGAGATCGTAAGCGTTTCAGCGACCGCCGGCTTTGGGGAGTCTTTCTCAGGCGCCGCATTCGCGACCGTGGCCTTCGGCTTGTTTGCCGCTGGATTCGCGCAACCATAGGTTAGCAGCGCAATGAGAATGAAAATAACTGTGGTCAGGTAACGTCGCATATTTTCTGGGCTCTCTTAGTAGTGTCTCAATTTGATTTCATCTTTGCGGATGAAGCCCAAACCACAGTTGCAGTATCGCGGCTTTTGCAACGAGCCGCATTCATGCGGCTTTCTCGAAGACTTACCAGCCCAGCCGTTTTACGGCTGGGGAAAGCAGCGTCATGAATTCTTGAGGGGGCTTCAGCCTCCTTCTCGTGGCTGGCTTTAGCCGACTTCGCAGCAACGGCTAAAGCCCAAAAGCACGCTGAAGCGCGCTCTTCCCTGATCGTCGCCGTCGCATCCGGCCGTCGAACGGCCGGCCTGATAACCCTTCGGGCAAGCCCGATGAATCAGGCTCATACCACAAGTCACTTTTCTTCTCGAAAAACCAGCTACACAACCACTCACAAATACGAAAGCCACCAGTCGCGGCGGCGCGCCTTCACGCCCGCGAACCATTTGCAGAGCGGATAGAGCAGGAGCACGCCGGCAATCCAGCACGCATAGACAACTGCCAGATTGAAACCAACGCCTGGCGGAGGTCCGGCCAGTCCAATTTGGCTGCCGAACATCCAGCGAATCGGTTTGCCGGCCACAGCGTGCACCAACACCGACATCAGGTGGGCCGTCGGCCACTGCAAGAGATAGAAGAAAAGCGGCACGCGCCCGAACGTAACGAAAAAGCTTCGCACTCGCGAATCCAGTGAACCCACTCGAAGGGCCGGCTCTCCGCGTAGACGGTTAATCGATTCGAACCACGCCAGCGCCAGCATCGCGGGCCCAAGGGTCATCAGCAGGAAAAGGAGCGACGGCGGATATTTCGTGACATTGAAAAATGAAACGATGGTCATCGCCGGGTTAGCTTGTCTGGACCAGTGTAATGGATCGCCATACATATCGATCGCTCTCATCAGAAAGAAGAGCATCGTGCAAGCTACACCCATTCCCAGGAACAACCTGCGCCGGAGGTTCGCCTCGAGTTGATAGAGCGCGCCGAAAGCATAACCGACAGCCATTACGCCTATCCACGGAATTAGCGGATAAAGCACAAACACGACCGGGCTCGGCCACCCCAGAACGGGAAAGGGCTCGAATCCCTGGTGCAGGATCATGAAAAGTTTGGCCCAGTAACTCGGCACCGCACTGGCCGGTCCCTGCCATCCCTGCACGTGAAAGCGATCGAGCAGATTGTGCAAAGCGATCATCAGGATCCCAAAGCCGGCGACGATTCGCACCGGCAAATGAATCAATCCGGCGAGCACGATCATCGAAACGCCGATTACCCAGATGACCTGCGCCGCACCGAGGAATCGATAATCAAAATTGAAGAAGGCGCCACAGCGGACGGCAGTGAACTCGAGGACGATCAGCCAAAAGCCCCGCGTGACCAGAAACCGCGACAACTCGCGCTTGCTTTTGCCGCGGGCGAACTGCAGGTAAGTGCCGGTGCCCGCGAGGAACACAAAGATCGGCGCACAGAAGTGTGTGATCCAGCGAGTAAAGAAAAGTTTGACGCTGCTGTGTTGTAGATCAGTAGGATCAAATCCCTGCAGAGCCAGGTAGTGAACAAAGTCACGCGTGTGGTCGAGCATCATGATCACCATCACGATGCCGCGCAGCAGATCGATTGAATCGATCCGTGACCGGCCCGGTTCGTTAACTCCGACGGAAGACGATGGCGGCGCGTCAACATTTTGATCGGCACCGCTTACTTCTTTAGGAAGACTTGCACTCATAACCGGGCCTCAGTTAGCTCTCGATTCGCCAGTATGATTTAAGTACGCGGATACGCAAAACAGGTTTTCCCCGAGTACGTACATTAGATTCGCCGACTCAACATAGTTCTCCAGCTTGTCAGAGTTTGCGTTGAGCATGTCGAGCCTTAGTTGGGTGGCGGCTTTGCGCTCGTCTTCAGACAACGCCTGGTCTGAAGAAAGCTGAGCCAACTCAGCTAACGTCCAGGGAAACCATAAGAAGGTTGAGCCTTCGGCCAGGAATTCGGTGTTGACGAACCTGAGATCCGCATCAGGCAGGTGGCTGTCATTCCCTTCTATCGACCATTGCGCGAACTGTTTATTCTTGATGAAGTCGCGCTTGGCCGTGCCGTAGGTTTGATCGCTCTTGATGTAGGAAAGCGCATCAACCGCCTCAGCGCGCGATAAGACAAACAGAGCGTGAGCGGTCAGGCCGTCAAAACGATCCTTCTGGCCGACCCGGTTGGGATTCGGCACCCAACCCTGGCCTTCTTTGTAGCTGCGCAGGAGCCAGTTGATCCCCTGGCGCATACTCTCATCATACTTGTTGCCGATTCGCTGAGACACGGTCGGCGACGTGCGAGCTTCGATCAGGCTCCACAAGGCCATCACCGTCGCATAGGTTCTGGTGAAGTCCGCATTCTCGTCCCTGATTGGTCTCCAACCGCCGCCGGAATCCCGTCTCCGATTGGTCTCTTCCAGATCGCGGATCACGTGATTGAGGACCTGGTCTCTTTCGGTGTCGGTCCATATTCTGGTCTTGGAATCCAACGACTTGATATTGGCCAGCGTCACCCAACTACCAATCTCAGTAATCGTAAATTTGTTTGCATTGCCATACAGGTTCCAGCCTTCCGCCGGTTCGGTGCGGTGAAGACCCTCGAGATACTTGAAAGCACTCTTAATCTTCGGCACATAGGGATCGAGGTTCTTCTGCGCAGACAAGGCTCCGAACAGGCATTGGGCGGTTTGCCAGGCCTGCGTGGTTGCCTCAGCGGATGATGCGGACATCTTGACGCCACCATCAGAAGCTTGCGCTAAAAATATCGTGTCAACCCAGCCGTCCGCCTTTTTTTGCAGCAAGCTTCGGTATTCGGACTCGGGCCGGGCAACGCGCGCACTCTGGACCCCGCGATTCTTCAGAAACAAGAATATCCCGGTGGGAATGATTATGACTGCAAGGGCTGCGGCAATGATCCAGGGCGCTACGGTGCGTTGCTTTCGTTTCTTGACCGTGGCCGGGAGGACTGGGTTGCCGACTTCATCGGTGTAGAGGTTGAAGAGGTGCACGCGCACGGCATGTTTGACCTCTACTTCTTCTAAATCATGAAGCAAGGGTTGCCAACGGGTGTACTGGCTCAAGTCCTCGGCCACCCGTTTGGACAACAGGATATGGCCGGCGTCCCCACTGTCCATAACCCGCTGCGCCATGTTGATGCCGGCGCCCGCGACGTTCATTCTTTCGTTAACGTCGATGATTTGATTCACCGGGCCGCTGTGAACACCCATCCGCAGTTGGATCTCGGGATGACTCTTGAGCGCTTTACCGACCTCCAAAGCACATTCGACCGGGGCCGTCGGCTCGCTAAAGAAGACCAGAGCCATGCCGTCACCCGTCGGAATACTGGTGAGCTCATCTGCGGCTTGCGCGCGGGCTACGGCGTTAGTGCCACGCACAATTTCCTGCAAAATGTGGATCGCGCTGGTCTGCTCATCTATGGGTAGCTTTGAATAGCCGACTATGTCCATGAACAGGACATGCGCTAATTTCATCCCGTCGATTTGCGGATTCTCTTTAGTCATGCTTGATTCCGTATCCGGCCAGGCGGCCGGCTTTCCCCAAGACGCAAAACTCACCGTTCAGGTAAGAGCGATTTCCCGGACCGTCAGAATCTCCTCAAGAGCGCGCAGGGCGGTGATGGTCCCGGGCTCGACACCGGCATCGATTTCGATCACCGCCATTGCTTCCCCGCCCCGCTCGCGACGGCCCAGATGAAACGCGCTGATGTTTATGCCTTGCTCACCGAGAATTGTGCCGACGCGACCAATCACGCCCGGAACATCGCGGTTATGCATAACGAGCATGCGCCCGCGCGGGGTCGCCTCGATGCGAAAGTCATTGATCTCAGTGATGCGGCCCTCGCGTTCTCCGGCGGCGATTCCGAATACCGTGCCCGACGCTGTCTGCTCTCCGGCTTCACACACCACCCGGGTACGAATCGCCGGGGCCATGTGGCCGCCACGCACGTACGAAGTTGTGACCGTAATGCGTCGCTCTTCGGCGATCACAAATGCGTTCACGACATTGACGCGCGCACTGACGTCGCGCAGCAAGCCGGCCAGAAAGGCACGGGTCACCGGCGCGGCGTCCAACTCTACCATTTCGCCGGCAAACTCGAGCCGCACTTCGCGGACGGCGCTTTCCACCAGCTGCGCCTGGAAACGGCCCAGGCTCTCAGCCAGCGCCAGGTAAGGTTGCAGCACGCTCAATTCCTTTGCCCCCAGCGCGGGCACGTTGACGGCGCCTCGCAACGCGCCGGTCAGTAAATAGTCGCGCATCTGCTCGGCAACGGTAACGGCGACCCCTTCTTGCGCTTCAGTTGTCGAAGCCCCGAGATGCGGAGTCACGATCACCTCATCCAGACCAAGCAAAGGATGATTAGGTGGCGGCGGTTCCTGTTCGAAAACATCCAGTGCAGCGCCGGCGACTACTCCTGACTTGATCGCGTCATAGAGCGCAGACTCGTCAACCAATCCTCCGCGGGCACAGTTAATAATGCGCGCGCCCTTTTTCATTTTGGCGAACGCCGGCGCGCCAATCAGACCTCGGGTTTCCGAAGTCAAAGGTGTATGGACGGTAAGAAAGTCGGCCCGCGAAAACACTTCGTCCATTGAAGCCGACTCGATTTCAAGATCTCGCGCCTGATCCGGCGCGATGAAAGGATCATGCCCGACGATTTTCATTCCAAACGCGCGGGCGCGGGCCGCCACCGCGCGCCCAATGCGGCCCAGGCCAATAATGCCGAGCGTCTTTCCTTGCAGCTCCGCTCCAATAAAACGTTTCCGCTCCCACTTCGCGGCTTTCACGCTGGCGTTAGCCTGCGGTATGTTGCGCGCGAGCGCGACCAGCAAAGCCAGAGTGTGCTCTGCGGTCGTAATCGTGTTGCCATCGGGCGCATTCATCACCACAATGCCGCGCGCTGTCGCCGCTGGCACGTCAATGTTGTCGACGCCAACACCGGCGCGTCCAATTACGCGCAGCTTCCGGGCTGCATCCATCAGGTCGGGAGTTACTTTCGTCTCGCTCCGCACGACCAGGCCCTCGCTGTCGGCCAGCGCTTCGCGTAGTGCGGCGAGCGCGAGCCCGGTTTTCTTTTCCACCACAAAACCGGCTTCGCGCAGCGGCTGCAAACCGCTGTCACTCACGTCATCTGCCACCAAAATCTTTATGTGCTGGATCGGCACCGTTTGAAATGTAAGCCTTTCTAAGTGATCAGTGATTGGATATCAGCGACTGGATGGAAAGATTAGCAGATATCCTGAGATCAGAACCGAATTCACAATCAACGCATATGCTCCGGCGGCCACATCGTCGAGCATTATGCCCAGCCCGGATTCCAGACCTTCGAGCCGCCGAATGGGATAAGGCTTCCAGATATCGAACGCGCGAAACAATAAAAACGCCGTGAAGATGCTCCACCAGGTGTGGAACCAGAACGGTCCAGACAGCAGTGCAATCATCTGGCCCGCGACTTCGTCGATGACGACGATTTGCGGGTCTTTTCTTTGCAGCAGTTTTTCTGCGCGAGTCGCCGCCCAAATGCCGGCCATGGTCACCACAAAGATCACGACCAGCATGAAGGCCAATTGAGGTGTGAAAACGTATACAGCCGTCAGCCTTTTCGCTAAAGCATTGGACGTCAGCACGCGATCGACACCGGCCCAGATGCTTAAGTAAAGACCGACGCCGACCAGTGAGCCCATGGTTCCTGGGGCAATTGGAAAATAACCCACGCCCACCGTGGAGAAAGCAAGCGCGAGATAATCGGTCGGCGTTCTATGTGGGCGCGGTGATGGGACCACTGCTTTTGAAACGGCATCCGGATTGAGTTCGTCTTTGGATTCTTTGGCTGCCATGGTTCGACGTGCAGTCCGCGAAGTGGACGAGTGACAATAGCCCAGCACTTCAGTGCCGGGTCATTCGCAAAGAAAAATAAGTCAGAGCCCCATGAAGCGGGCGACTGAAGATCGGCTTTGTGACCTGCGACAAACATTCTGCCGTCCGCTGCGCGGACTTGTCCAGAAAAACTAATGCCTTTGCCGGCGATGAATCGCTGGGCCATTTTCGTTCGTCCGCTTCGCGGACTCATATCCTTTGCGATTGTTCATGATTCACACACGCAAACGTACCCTAATCAACAATTCTTCCAACCAGATCGTATTCCTGCGCATCCGTAATCAGAACGTTTACGAGATCGCCCGGCTGCGGAGTGAAACCTTCCGCCGCATCGCTTATCAAGATGCAGCCGTCAATATCCGGCGCCTGCGTTTCCATTCTTCCCTGCCAGAGCAACTCGCTTTCTTTCGATTCACCTTCGAACAGCACGCGCAAGGTTTCACCCACACGCGCCTTGTTCTTCCGACGGGATATCTTAGCCTGCCCTTTCATCAAACGCGCCCGTCGTTGCTTTGCGATCTTTGGCTCAACCTTGCTCGGCAGGTCAAAGGCCGGCGTGCCTTCTTCATCTGAATAAGTGAACACCCCGACGCGATCGAACTCGACGTTCTTTACAAAGGCCAGCAGCTCTTCGAAGTCTGCATCCGTTTCGCCGGGAAAGCCCGTGATAAAAGTCGTGCGCACGGCAATGCCGGGAACTCGCTTGCGCACGCGTTCGATTAAGCGCTCGAGACTGGCGCGATTACCACCTCGCTTCATTAATTTTAGTACGTTTTGTGACGCATGTTGCAACGGCATGTCGAGATACTTCACCGCCTTTGGTTCTTCGGCGAGGACGTCGAGAAAGCCATCGCTGATGTGGGTCGGATAGGTGTACATCACGCGCACCCACTCGATCCCTTCGGTGTGCGCCAGCTCTCGCAGCAAATGCGCGAGCGCGTCCTGCTTGCCCAGGTCTTCGCCGTAGCGCGATGAATCCTGCGCCACCAGAATCAACTCCTTCACGCCTTCTTCAGCAAGTTGCTGTGCCTCAGCGACGATAGATCCAAAGCGGCGACTACGAAAGTGCCCGCGCATTTGCGGAATGAAGCAGAACGCACACGGGCGATCACAGCCTTCGGCAATCTTTATGAAGGCATAGTGACTGGGCGTCGCCAGCACGCGCGGCGTCGATTCATCGTAAAGATAAGTTGCACTCTGATTGCCGAGCGGGATCAGAGGCAAAGACCGCGTGTTTGTGTTGGGATCGCAGACGCTCAGGATGTCGTTGATCTGACTGGTGCCGATGAACGCGTCGACTTCCGGCATCGCCACCTTCAGCTCATCGCGATAGCGCTCAACCAGACAACCGGCGACGATCAAGCGCGTTGCCCTTCCGCCACTCTTCAAACGCGCGGCTTCGAGGATCGTGTCAATCGATTCTCTCTTCGCTGAATCGATGAATCCACAAGTGTTCACCACCACGGTGTCCGCTTCCGTAGCGTCCGCCGTGATTTCGTAACCACTTTGCCTGAGCTGACCCATCATCACCTCGCTGTCGACGAGGTTCTTGGGGCAACCGAGACTGATGAAACCAATTCTATTCTTGACCCTCTTTTGCATTCTTTTAATGGACTCAATCAACGATACCGCTGTCCTTCAAGTCAAACGGCAAACACACGCTCTGATAATTGGCTAGCCGAGAGGTACTAAGTGGCTTATAGGTTTCAACCTCACCGATAACCCGCCCTCGGCTATTGCTGAGATTCCCACGGTTATAGTGCCAGAGCTCCTCGATCGGTCGGCGAGTGACGTCCTCCCGCAAGAGCGGACATCTAGGACAAATAAATGTATTACTGACGAAAAGCACGTTTCCGTGGCCGTCATCATGCCAGCTACCGCGTTCGGCGGTGCAAAGTTCCTCGCATCGCACTCTAAGCTTTCGTCCTGTTCGGCTGATCATTGGCGTAATCCGGCCCCACTGTCCGTCTTCATAAAAGACAACCAGGCTGACTTGTTCTTCCAATCCGTCGCCCTTCTTCCCAAGAGTGCGGCCCAGGTAAAGCCTCTTCACTCCGGGATGCGGCATGGGCAGATCAGTGATGGGAGCAGGCGCCGAGGCTGTCGGAGTTTGTCCTACGGTCGCTACATGGCTTCCGTTCAAACGATCAGCTCGATTCATCACACCCATCGCGGAGGCTCCCAGCAGTAAGGTAAGTGCTGCGGTCAAGATCATCACTTTTGAGCGCCACATAACTAATCCGTCCAATCAGCGACCTTGCTGTTTCTCAAGCTCAGAGAGCCACGCATCGATCTGCGACACTTCGCTCGCTGAGAGTCGGCTCCCGCCGTAGCGCACGCGATTATAAGCTTTTGTAATCGCCGCTGCCTCGCTGTTCCCCACCGCGAAAGCAAATTCGACCGGCGTCTGATAGGGCTCGCGCTTAATCCCTTGCCTTTCGAGCAGCGCAACCAGCCGTTCATAGAAATCGACTCGCGAACTTTCCGATCCCGAGCGCCATACTTCCAGGCCGCGACGCCAACCATAATGGCGAACCCGTCGCGCTACAAGGGCGATGACAATCAGCCCGCCCAGGCCAACCACAACAAACAGGATCGGTCCCAGGACGGAAGGCAGTGCGCCGCGCGCCCGATCGAGCGCGGCCGCCGCACTTTGCCGCAAATCAAACAGATCCTGGCGCAGCGACGTTGCCAGAGAACGTTGTTCCTGCTTGTCATAACCGACCACGTATTGAAACCACATCAACTCCAGCGCTTCGGTGTACTTGCTCAATTGTGCTGCCAGCCCAGTGCGTACTCGCGCCGTCCTCCCTGCTGGAGGAGTAGGATCAAACGTCACCCATGAATTCGTTTGCGGAAAATAGACCTCGACCCAGGAGTGCGCGTCACTCTGGCGCACGGTGTAAGCCCCGGCGGCTTCGTTGTATTCGCCGGGTAAGAACCCGTTGACCACGCGCGAAGCAATGCCTTGGGTGCGGAGCATGACGGCCATCGCGGTGGAAAAATATTCGCAGTGTCCCGAGCGCACGTGGAAAAGAAAGTCGGAGAGGGGATCAGGGCCGCCCGCTTTGAGATCCAAAGAGTATTCGTAGTTATCCCGGAGATAGGATTCAATCGCCCGGGCGTCATCAAAACCAGTACGCGACCCCGACCGCGCCGTTACGCTTTTGGCCAGCGCGGCGATTCCCGGATCCAGATTGCCCGGGACCTGCAGATAGCGCGCAGCCGGAACCAAATAATCCAACGGGTCGGAGCGAAGTACCGTCACTCCCGGTGCCGCGATATCCGAATAGACTTTATAAACAACTTTCTCGTCTTCATGCAGCCGGGTTTGAATCGACCCCTCGGAATCAATTCGCACAAACGGCAGACTGCCCCGCACCGCCACTATTCGCGGCGCGCCGAACAAAACCGGCGTATCGATCGGTTCGAGAAAAAAGGTCTGAGTGGTTAATCTCGCGACGTCTGTGGTCGTGCCCAGCTTGAATAATCCGCTCTCGTCTGTTTTTTCTTCAAAGCGCTTGGCGTCGATCGATTTCATCCAGCCACGTCCGGTGAATTGATCCAGCGCCACCCCTCTCCAGCGCAAGCCGGCAATTGATGCGCCGTTGGCACCCTCGACCCTGACGTGCATGACAATCTCGTCGTTGCGCTTCAATTGTCCGATCTCGCCAAGGGTCACGTTGTCGGAAAAGCCCATGAGAGCCGCGACTCCGCCGCCGCTGCGTTTAAGCGCGCTTGAGGCAGTGCGCGGAGCGATCAAGAAGAACGGCAGGGCGAGAACTACAATCAGGAAAAGCAATCCGAGCGAGACTAAGGGCAGAGGTCTCGTCTCGAGATACCGGCGGCGCCAAAGTCTCATCGGAAGTTTGCGGAAGAGCGTCGATTCGGGAGAGACGAGCAGCCGCGTCTGGGTCGCTGTCACTTTGCGCCGGGCCTTCTGAATTTCAAAGGCCACCACCGTCGTCAAGCCACAGAGCATGTAGAGCGCGAGCGTGGCCAGAAAAGTTGGCCTGGCACTCAGACCTGCGGCCAGGAGCACCTCGAAGAACGAAATCAGATAAAGAAAGAACCAATCGCGATCTCCTTTGCGCTGCAGAAGTTTTACTGCCGACAGGAACAAGATCAGGTGGGCGAGCACTGTCACTTCAGCGCCGCCGCGCCAGACACTGCCCCTTTCCAGAAACTCGATTTGAAGATAAGGCGTTAGAATCCGCCAATCAACATAGAACAGTGGAAGTGAAACCAGAATTACTATTAGCGCCGCGCGCTCGGATAACTGCCACCGCGTACCCTCGAACTTCCACGCCGCGCTCAAGACGACCGCGAACGCAAGCGCCAGCCCCGCTCCGGTTCCGCCGGCGATAAACAGCGTCAGCGTCGCCGCGGCAATGGTCGCATAAGACGCAAGACGAAAGTAGGTGCTGAACTTCATCGCATGTCAGAGAATCAGCGAGCCATTCTTTGTAGCAAAGCGCTGATCACAAAAAGCCCGCTCAAGTTTAACCCTGAGCGGGCTTCTGGTAATAATCCCGGCGGCTTCCTACTCTCCCACGCAGTTGCCCGCGCAGTACCATCGGCTCCAAGAGGCTTAACTTCCGTGTTCGGGATGGGAACGGGTGTGACCCTCTCGACACAACCACCGGAAAATCGGTTTCAGATCTCAGATTTCAAATTTGAGATCTGAAATTTCAAAGAGTCTCTTTCGGTAGCGGAGACTTAGCCGTCGGGCGCGGAAGCACTTTCGTGCTCGCGCAGCTAAACAGGCCAAAGCCCGCGCTACGGAACTGAGCTGGTTAATCGAATAGCGAAACTGAAAAAAGACAAGTTGCCGGCAAGCTTCTGAAGGTTTGTCGCGTCCTGAAATTCCAAATTCGAAATTCCAAATTCGAAATTTGAAGAGTTGCTGGCTAATAAATTTTACGGTCAAGCCTAGGGACTGATTAGTACTGGTCAACTGAGCACATTACTGCACTTACATTTCCAGCCTATCAACCTGGTGGTCTACCAGGAGTCTCGCGGTCAGGACTAATCTTAGGTCTGGCTTCACGCTTAGATGCATTCAGCGTTTATCCATGCTCCACATAGCTACCGAGCGTTACGGCTGGCGCCATAACTCGTACACTAGAGGTGGATCCATCCCGGTCCTCTCGTACTAAGGACAGATTCCCTCAATCCTGCTGCGCCCACACCAGATAGGGACCGAACTGTCTCACGACGTTCTAAACCCAGCTCACGTACCGCTTTAACCGGCGAACAGCCGGACCCTTGGGACCTTCTTCAGCCCCAGGATGCGATGAGCCGACATCGAGGTGCCAAACCCTGCCGTCGATGTGAACTCTTGGGCAGGATCAGCCTGTTATCCCCGGCGTACCTTTTATCCGTTGAGCGACGGCCCTTCCATACAGAACCGCCGGATCACTAACTCCTACTTTCGTACCTGCTCGACTTGTCTGTCTCGCAGTCAAGCTGGCTTATGCGTTTACACTCTACGGCTGATTTCCAAACAGCCTGAGCCAACCTTCGAGCGCCTCCGTTACTCTTTAGGAGGCGACCGCCCCAGTCAAACTACCCGCCTGATAGTGTCCCTCCGCCGGATAACGGCGGTAGGTTAGAGTCCAGACAAACGAAGGATGGTATCTCACCGTTGGCTCCCCCGCCCCCAAAAGGGCGAGTTCAAAGCCTCCCATCTATCCTGCGCATCGTTTGCCCGAAATCACTGTCAAGTTATAGTAAAGGTGCACGGGGTCTTTCCGTCTAGATGCGGGAAACCGGCATCTTCACCGGTACTACAAGTTCGCTGTGTCTCTCGTTAAGACAGCTCCCAGATCGTTACGCCATTCGTGCAGGTCGGAACTTACCCGACAAGGAATTTCGCTACCTTAGGACCGTTATAGTTACGGCCGCCATTCACTGGGGCTTCGATTCGTAGCTTCGCCTTGCGGCTGACCACTCCTCTTAACCTTCCAGCATTGGGCAGGCGTCAGCCCCCATACGTCGTCTTGACGACTTTGCGGAGACCTGTGTTTTTAGTAAACAGTCGCCTGGGACATTTCTCTGCGACC
Organism: Blastocatellia bacterium; assembly: GCA_003168335.1. Taxonomy (GTDB): domain Bacteria; phylum Acidobacteriota; class Blastocatellia; order Pyrinomonadales; family Pyrinomonadaceae; genus UBA11740. Next base: position 204,723 of record PMSM01000010.1, read on the forward strand.
CACGTCTAAGGTGGGCTACCCTTCTCCCGAAGTTACGGGTACATTTTGCCGAGTTCCTGAACGAGAGTTCTCACAAGCGCCTTAGGATTCTCGCCCCACCTACCTGTGTCGGTTTGCGGTACGGTCAGTGATGCAGTTGAAGCCGATCGAGGATTTTCCTGGCAGCTGGGGTCAGTGACTTTTTTCGGGTTTCACCCCTACTTTCGTCCCCGTCCTTACCCTTAATGTCGCCCGGATTTACCAAAGCGACGGGCTATGACGGTTCAACCGGATATCCA
>PMSM01000010.1:210000-984560 GCA_003168335.1 Blastocatellia bacterium
CTCGGCGCGCTTTTGCTTGTCCGTGAGGTCGCGCTTCCAGGCTTTGGCGCCGTGTCACTCTCACTGGTTTCAGATCCTTTGAGTTTGGGTACGCGCTTCCACCCGATGATTTCAAAGCTGGATCCGCTATCGAGCCGCATCATGATGTTTTCGTTGTTGCTCCGATCGGATGTCAGCCGAAGGTTCGAACCAGCGTGCAATTGGCCCGTGGCCTGGGCCGGCGTCCCCTTGTCTTCTTCAGCCAGCTTCCGCGCATTCTCGAGCACTTTGTCCGGCATGATGTTTCGTGCTTCGATCCAGCCTTCAGTTCTATCCGCGTCGTGAGCACGCACGCGAAACCAGCGCTCCCTCTTGCTGTTGTCACTGGGATCGGGAATGTCGATTGAATCCAGAAGATCAATCACGTCGCCCCGGTTGACCTCAAGCAGATCAGCCGCAACCACTGCCGTCGAACTGCGAATCTGCGCGCTGCGGCTAACCACGACGCCAGTGTTGCTTCGACTGGCCAGCGTGCTACAACCGCCCAGAAGCAGAGTGGCCAGCAGCATTAACTGTGTAGCGAATAGCGACGAACGTCCCGGATCTCTCATTCTGTTGCGAAACTCCATAATCCTCTGCGAATCCGAAATACTAGTGCGAACACATGGCCAGGCTCAGGATGGTTTTCTCTGCCTCGGCGAACGAACATAGTCATTGTAACCCAAGTCATGCAACAAATCGCGCTGCTGTCGGGTGAGGGTCTCGCTGACGCCGATGCGGGTTCGCAAACCGAATGTTTCTACCTGCAATCCGAATGGAGCAAGCTGCTCCGCCAAATTGATCGCGGCGGCGTTACTGACGAATAACCGCCCAAAATCCTGCATGCCGGAATAATCACTGAACGCCTTTAGGACTACCTCACTGCCATCGCTTCCCTGCCTCGCCTGGCGGCCGCGTATTTCCGACGAGTGATATTCGCGAAAGATATTACGGTAGACGTCATCGAGCGAATGCTTATTATGACTCAGACTGCGCAGCTTGAGATCGTAAAGAAACGCGATCACCATGCTCTTCGAGTAGACGGAAGACTCTCCGCCTGTCCATCTTCTCTTTGAAGCCTCAACAAGTGACCAGCGATCATGATCGATCCCGGCAGAATAGCCGTCGTAGGCGCGGCCAATAGCGTTGAGAAACTCTTGAAAGGTCAACCGGTCGAGACGCACGGCGATCCGTGCCGCCTGATAGATCGTGAATCCTTCATAGAACCAATCGTAGTCACCGTCGAGAGTAAGCCCATTCGGCACCCAGAAATGAAGAAGCTCGTGCGTCAGCGGCACGCTCAACTGCGCGAGTGCCGCAACTTTGGACGGGAGCTTCCCTATCAACAACGTAACCGAAGCGCCGCGCGTTTCAGCACTCCATTTGTCCGGCGCTCCGCTTTGCGGGAACGGAAACAGAATTAATGTTGCGCGCCGTGACGGCACCGCGCCAAATACGTCACGATGCGCCTTAACGACCTGGCCGGCCAGTTCGAGCGCGTCACTATCGGTAAAAGCCCAGTCGCCGGCCGCCACCAGACTCAACGTCATTCCTGCTGTGGTGGCAGTTGAAATCCGAAGTTGATGGCCCACCGCAAACACGGCGAGGTCTGCATCCGCGATTTCGAATTCGCCCGCGGCATTCTGTGCTTCATTTGAATGCGCGACCCAACCCTCCGGAAGACTAAGTCGCAGGGTCGCGGGTTCTCCTACCGCCTGGTCCTTAGTTCTGTCGTGATCTTTGGCTGAGGCACCCGATGGTGATACCGGCAGCAAGTCTCTTAACATCAATAGGCCCCGGTCGGAGTTCAGCCAGGACACCTTGGCCGCATCCGCAGGCCGCAGGGGCGGGGCGAGACTGACTTCATAGCGGAATTTCGACGCGGGCGTCGCCGCCTGGAATTGCCCGGGCGCAATTTTCCGGTTAGTGATCTCTGTGCCCGCCGCGTCGAACAGCCTTAACCCATCGACTCTGCTACCCAGATTTAAGACGCCGGCATAACTATCGCGGAACGACCAGGCCGTGGCCGGTGCACAACTCCCTTCAACGACAACCCGCCCGTTGGAATCAGGAAGGACTCGAATCGCGATGCTGGTTTGCTGCGCACTGGCAATTGAGGTTACGCAGCTCAGCAAAGCAATGAAGAAGAGCGTCAGCACCACGTGTCGACAAGTTCTGAGGCGGATTTTCAATCGACGGGCAGCAACCGGCTGACAAGCAAGAGCCCCTACGCGGTGGTTCGGAGCTGGCCGTGAACCTGGGCACAAATCGCCTCGCGAGCTTTGGAAAAGTTGGATTGACATGCCTTTCAAGAGGAACCAAAATACAGGCTCAGTCTAGCATCATACTTCAGAACCGTGACCCATAAACCAGCACAAATGCTTTTCAGTAGCCCGCCAATTGGCGGCGAAAGCCCTATTGACATGGCCCATCGACGCGACTAGAATTAGCCCCCTAAAGTAATTGGGTTTTCCTGCACGAGGAACGACCATGAGTCTGGTTAAGATCATCGTCATTACGGTCCTGATAATCCTGAGCATCCTGCTCTTCGGGCGCTTTCTTTTCTAGCCCGCCTGAGCATGCCAGGGCACAACCCGCACACACGGCGCGGACCGCGATTCCCTCTCTGTCTAGCTACAGCAATTGGCCTGCTACTGTTCCCTTCCTTTGTAACGGCCCAGGAAACACAACCCGACGACGTCATTCGAGTTCGTACTGATCTGGTCGCTGTTCCCGTCACGGTGGCTGATTCGCGCGGCCGCCGCATTTCAGATTTGAAGCAGCAGGACTTCGCGCTTACTGACGATGGTCGCAACGCAAGAATCGATTACTTCGCATCTGGGGCAGAGCGAATCGCGCTGTCGTTTGTGCTGGATAATTCGGGGAGCCTGCGCGAGCAACTCTCCCGGCAGCGCGATGCGGCCATAGAATTGTTCTCGCGTTTCGGTTTAGGCTCGAGCGTGGCCGTAATTCGTTTTGGACTACAAGCGAGACTGCTGGTGCCATTCACCAGCGACACCGAGAGTGCGCGAGCGGCCTTCAGCGTTCCCCTTAACCTCAGCGAGCGAACTGCGATATTTGACGCTGGGATAGCGGCGGTCCAGGCTTATGCGCCGCGCGGTGAGAATTCAGCAGAGCGGCGGATTGCGATCTTGATTAGCGATGGCCTCGATACCGCCAGCAGGTCAAACGCCGCTCAGGTTATCGCAGCCGCGGATCGGATGAACGTGTCATTCTACGTAATTCATTTGCCGTTGTTCACTCCCAGCGAAGGGCGTCTGGTGCCCCGCCGCGCAGCCAAAGGCTTTCGCGATCTGGCGGAGAAAACCGGCGGCCGGTATTTCGTCGCCGGCTCAGCCAAGTCGGCTTTGGATCCTAACGCTCCGATCGATCTGGCTCCGGTGTTCGCGGCGATCGAAGAAGACCTCCGCAGCCAATATGTGATCGGCTTTTATCCCAGCGCAGCTTCGCGGGACGGGCAAATGCATCGCGCCGCGATCACAGTTTCAAATCGTAAACTGAAAGTACGTCAACTCAGAACCAGCTACAGCCTAAAACCGGGACTATGACCAAAGATAATCACTCACAGTTAGTAAAGATTCGTCGCGCTCTGATTAGCGTCTCGGACAAGACGGGCATCGTTGATCTTGCCCGTGAGCTGCAAGGCTTCGGCGTCGAGATCATCAGCACCGGCGGGACCGCAAGAGCCCTTCGCGATGCCGGCATCGAAGTGCGCGAGGTTTCAGATGTCACGAAATTTCCCGAGATGATGGACGGGCGGATCAAAACCCTGCATCCGCGCATTCACGGCGCTTTGCTCGGCTTGCGAGATAACGATGGCCATATCGCAGCCATGCGCGAACACGGGATTGAACCGATCGACATGGTCATAGTCAATCTCTATCCGTTCGAGCAGACCATCGCCCGCGAAGGTGTCAGCCTTGAAGAAGCAATCGCACAGATCGATATCGGTGGCCCGGCGATGATTCGATCGGCGGCGAAGAATCATGAGAGCGTAACTGTGGTCGTGTCGCCCGACGAGTACTCAAGCGTTCTTAAAGAGCTGCGGCTGCACAACGGGTCGATTTCATCGGAGACCAGACGGACATTGGCCCTTCAGGCGTTTCGCCGAACGGCAACGTATGATGCGATCGTGAGTGTCTTTCTGCAGCGCTCAATTGATGACGACGATTTCCCGCAGTCTCTTACCAGCACTCACGGGCCACGCATCCGCTCTTTCGCGGGTGGGATTGGCGGCTCTCAATATGTTTCCATCGAAACTGCATCAGAGCCCCCGAATCTGGCGCAATGGGTTTTGCGTAAGACTCTCGATTTGCGATACGGCGAAAATCCGCATCAGGTCGCTGCGCTATACGACACGAAAGCACGCGAAGGCATCGCAACAGCCGAATTGCTTTCCGGCAAAGAGATGTCTTTCAATAACTACGTGGACGCTGATGCCGCCTGGCAACTTGTCTGTGACTTTGACGATCTGGCCTGCGCGATTATTAAGCACACGAATCCAGCTGGAGCGGCGCTGGGCACATCGAACGAAGAGGCTTACAAAAAGGCGCTGGCTTGCGATCCCGTATCAGCATTCGGAGGCATCGTCGCGTTCAATCGTAACGTCGACGAAGCCGCCGCGCGCGCGGTCATAGAAATTTTTACCGAAGTGATTATTGCCCCGGATTATGAGCCCGCTGCATTGGAAGTTCTGAAAATGAAGAAAAACCTGCGGGTGCTGCGCGCGGGACAGCCTGAACCAATCGCGGGGCTCGAATACAAACAAATCTCCGGCGGGATGCTGGTGCAGACGCGCGACACGCACCGTTTGAAACGCGATGATTTGAAAGTCGTAACCGAGCGCGCGCCGTCGGAAAAAGAGATTGACGATCTGCTTTTCGCGTGGACTGTTTGCAAACATACAAAGTCAAACGCGATCGTTTATGTCCACGACCGGCGGACCGTCGGCGTCGGCGCCGGCCAAATGTCGCGCGTGGATTCGGTGAAGCTTGGCGCGATGCGCGCGCAGTTGCCGACCACAGGATCCGTTTTAGCCTCAGATGCTTTCTTCCCTTTTCGTGACGGTCTTGACGAAGCTGCGAAGCACGGAATCACCGCGGTGATTCAGCCCGGAGGATCCGTGCGCGACGCGGAAGTGATCGCCGCGGCGGATGAGCACGGCCTGGCGATGGTCTTCACCGGCGTACGGCATTTCAAGCACTGAGAGCGCGCCCTCGTGCTGGGAGCGCGGACAGTCTCGTCCGCATTGAGCGCGCCAGCGCGAACAAGACTCGTTGGAATTCTTCGCCATGCAGCGGTACGCGAGCTTTGCTCGCGTCGGCGGACGAGACGTCCGCGCTCCCGGCATTAACTTGCTCTTTCGCCCGAACTTCCTTAATACTTGCGGCGTTAAGAAAATATGCCGGACGACGAAAGCTCAGCACTGGACACCACCCGCAGATCGATTCGTTGCCGCTACTGCGGCCAGCGCAATCAGATCCGCGACGGCGAGGACGTCGAAGCGCGCTGTGGTCGCTGTCGTCTGCTGCTTTCCGCAGAACCTCATAAGAAGTTCGCTGCTCTAAATAAAGACCAATACGTTCATCCGGCAGACAGACGCGCGCTCGCCGCACTACGCGCGATTCCCGGCATAGATACGGCACTCAAAAAACTTCTCGAGGTGACCGGCGAATCTGCTATCCGCGTCATCTTCACCGCCAGCGCGGTCAAGGTAACACCAAAGCAATGTCCCGATTTGTATGCCAAGCTTCAGATCGCTTGCACCACACTTGGCGTGGACATGCCCGAGCTGTTCGTGCAACAGAGTCCGATTCCCAACGCCTTCACCGGAGGCGTCAAGCGTCCGGTGATCGTGCTTTACTCTGCTTTGCTTGAGCGACTGACTGACGAAGAAGTACTGGCCGTGGTCTCACACGAAGTCGGACACATACACGCCGAGCATGTGCTCTATCTTACCGCCGCGCGTTTGATTGAACTGGCCGCAAACGCGGCCATCATTGCCGCCCCACTGGCGATGCTAGTCAAGCAACTAATGTCGCTGACGATGCGATATGCCTTACTCGCATGGGCCAGACGCGCCGAGCTTTCCTGCGACCGCGCGGCGCTACTGGTGACGCAGGATCAGCATGTAGTAGGGCGAACGATGATGAAGCTCGCCGGCGGTACCTTCGCCTCGAAGGTTGATTATGAATTGTTTCTGGAGCAAGGTCGGGACTTTCAGAAGAACTATGACGAGAAAGCCCTGGATCGTTTCTGGGCCGACATCATCACTGCCGGTTTGTCCCATCCTTTTCCGGTGTGGCGCGTATCTGAAGTTCTGAAATGGGTCGAGAGCGGCGAATATCAAACGCTGATGAATCTGCCCGAAAGCGGGGCTGCTTGATTCGATTGAAATGATGAACTTGAAAGCACTGACGGCCATTACTTGTTTTGTTTTATGCCTAGCCTCCCAAGCGCTGGGGCAAGCAAAGATCTCCGGCCTGCCCGCCGGAGCCGTAGTAGTCGAGACTCGAAACCTCCCCGCCCTCAAACACGGGGGTCGCGCGCTCGTCCTCTGGATGCTGAATCCTAAAAAGAATCCGACGGACTATGCTCCGGACGAGCCTTACCCGTGTCCGGATCAATCCAGAGGCAGTTTCTATTCAGGGCCGACGCGCGTGTCGTTGGTTAACTCGGCAACGAACAGCATCATCAACACCGTTATCGTGAAAGAAGACGAAGACAGCTTTGACGTGCCGTACGCGATCCGCAAGGGCTACTATTATCGAGTCGGGGCGTTGACCAGGAATGGTGTAGAAGCCAAGCCGACAATCATGTGGCTGAAAGACTACAATGGTGACGGCAACGCCCTCGAGTTTGCTCTATTCGACGCGCCGGCTTGTATGGGCCTCGACACCACGCTGATCGGTTACAGCGAGAAACAGGATCGAGTCATTCAGTATCCGGTTAGTCTGGAAGTGATCGAGGGCTCGAAACATTCAAACAGGGTCACGATGTGGGCCGATTATCTTTTCAACACCAAGCCGCGCCGGCCGGGGTATTGGAAATACGAGATTGATTATCGTGGCCGTGCCGGATCGTTGGACAAATGGGAAGTGCGATACAACGCGGCAAAGGAACGGTTTGAAGGAAAGTTGATCGTGGTGCCGGGTGAATAAGACTTTCGAGAGGCTGCATTTTCTGATTTCATTAGCACCTCGCTTAACGAGGTGGAGCGATGGTCGCTAAATAATCGGATCAGCCGCCCGATTGGCCAGCTGGCACCTTGCTAAAGCAAGGTGCTAATGAGATTGGCTCGAGATTTGAAATTCTGCCGGGGAAGGTCTGCCAACTACGATAGAGGACGTTAGAAAATCAGCTATGCTGCAAAACAAGAACGGAATTATTTTCGGCGTCGCTAACAAGCGCTCGATCGCGTGGGCCACGGCCCAGGCCCTGCACGAGGCCGGCGCGCGGCTGGCTTTCACTTATCAGGGCGATCGCCTGAAAGATAACGTCGAAGGCCTGACAAAAGCAGCAATGCCCGATTCGCCGTTGTTCTCGTGCGACGTGACGAAGCAGGAAGAAATTGACGAGACCTTCAAGCGCCTGGCGTCGGAGTTTGGTCGACTTGAGTTTCTGATTCACAGCATCGCTTTCGCGCCCCGGGAAGCCCTGGAAGGCGAATACCTGAAAACGGATCGCGAGGCTTTTCTCACGGCTTTGGAAATCAGCGCTTACTCGCTGACTCAACTTGCTCGCGCGGCGGCCCCGCTGATGACTGCAGGCGGCAGCATTGTCACGATGAGCTTTCACGGAGCTGAGAAGGTCTATCAGGGATACAACGTGATGGGCGTCGCCAAAGCGGCGCTGGAATCCAGCGTGCGTTATCTGGCGGCGGATCTCGGCCCGCGCAACATCCGCGTCAACGCGATCAGTGCCGGGCCAATTCAGACACTCTCTGCGCGCGGAGTCTCGGGGCTAAGCACGATGCTCAAGCATCACGCCGAGCGCGCCCCTTTGCATCGCAATGTCGAACCTCGTGAGGTCGGCAACACCGCCCTTTTTCTTTGTAGCGCACTATCATCCGGCATCACCGGCGAAACGATCTATGTCGATTGCGGCTACAACATCATGGGCCTTTAGAGCAGTTTCAGGTTCAAACTAAATGAACGAAGAAGATCTCGATAAGAAACCACCGGGCGGCACCCAGGACGAACGTTTACTGGAAACGCCGAGGGCGGACGAGTTTCTACACACCGATACCTGGCGTGTCTTTCGCATCATGGGCGAGTTCGTTCAAGGCTTCGAAGATCTCGCTCATATTAAGAATGGAGTCTCAGTTTTCGGCTCGGCACGAACGGCGCCTGATCATCCCGAATACAAAGCCGCCCAGGAAACCGGCGCGCTCCTGGCACACGCAGGCTGCACGGTGATTACCGGCGGAGGTCCCGGAATTATGGAAGCCGCCAACCGCGGCGCTTTTGAGGCCGGCGGCGCCTCAGTCGGGTGCAACATCGAACTGCCGCACGAGCAAAGCTCCAATGAGTATCTGACGCTCTCGCTAAAGTTTAAGTACTTCTTTGTGCGCAAGACGATGTTCGTTAAGTACAGCAACGCCTTCATCATCTTTCCCGGCGGCTTCGGCACGCTCGATGAACTGTTCGAAGCGTTGACCTTGATCCAAACGCACAAGATTCATAACTTTCCGGTTGTGCTCTATGGCTCGGCTTATTGGCAGGGAATGTTGGACTGGTTAAGAGGGCCGATGCTGAGTGAAGGAAAGATTGTGGAAGACGATTTTCGGCGGCTACATGTTACCGACTCGCCGGAACAAATCGTTCAGGTCGTCAAAGCTTATGACCCTTCGGACAGCGAGCCAACCAGCCACTTGAGATAGATTTCCGCAGCGTCGGTGATCGGCAGGGCAATAATCTCGGGCGTTTCGTAGCTGTGCATTGCGTTAACTCGGCTTGCTAAATCGTCGAACCGGGCTCGCGTCGTCTTAGCCAGAAGCAGCACTTCCTGCTCGCGTCGAGTTTCGCCCTTCCAGCGATACACAGATTCGACCTCCGGTAAAATCTGTACGCACGCCGCCAGGACCCCGTCCACCAGCATCTCGGCGATCCGGCTGGCTTCTTCGCGATTGGCCGCCGTCATTAGAACGACGATTGGGTCTGATGAATTGTCGGCCATGTTGGGATTTAGCAGCGGGCTACCGCCCGCTGGTCGGGCATTAGCCCGACTCTAAACGACGGATCATAGCTATTCCGATTCGTCGAACTCTTCTGCCGACGCCGGACCCGTGAGCGGTGAAGTGTCTTCGCCGAAGAAAGACGAATAAAGCTCTCTGGCGCGATCGAGGTCGCGTTCGTCAACGAGCACCTGCGCGCCGGGCGCCATCACTGAAAACAACGGCGAGAATTGATCCGATGCGCCCGATTGGACGACCGAGCGAATCCCGTTTTGCTGCAAGATGTCGTTTACCATTTCCGCCTCGGCCGGAGACGATAACGTGTGCAGGGTCACAAAGCGAGACTCGCTGCCGTCGTGCGCGCCGGCCGCGACGCTCAGCCGGTCGACCAACTCCGCGCCATCGTCGGTGCAACGCGTGATTCCCGGTTCGTATTCGGACTCGCAGGTTGGACAGAACATAATCTTTATCTCATTTCACCGCGCTGACGGCGCGCTCAAACGGAATCTCTTCAAAATGTGTAAAGCGTTTGAAATCACGAAAGCGTTGATTGATCTCGTCATGAGTCAACCTTTGCACCCGTTCGGTACCGAATTCTTCGACGTTGAAAGAGGCCATCACTGACCCGAAGATCATTGCGCGACGCAGCGCTGCGTGGTCGACCTTTTCCTGGCTCGACAAGTAACCCATTAGACCGCCGGCGAAAGTGTCACCCGCGCCCGTCGGATCGAAAACTGCTTCGAGCGGATAAGCCGGAATCGCGAAGTATTCGTCTTTGGTGAACATGGCCGCGCCGTACTCACCACGTTTTACGATCAGCGTGCCTGGTCCCCACGAGAGAATCTTGCGAGCCGCCTTTATCAGGTTAGGTTCCTCCGCCAACTGACGCGCTTCGGCGTCGTTGATGATGACAAGGTCGACGACCTCGATGGTCTTTTGCAATGAATCGCGGGTCGTCTCAATCCACAGGTTCATCGTGTCCAGGGCGACCATCTCTGCATCGGGAACCTGCGCGCGCACGCCGCGCTGCAAGTCAGGTTGAATGTTGCCGAGAAAAACCAAACGTGCCTGCTTCGAACTGTCGGAAAGCTTTGGCTCAAAACCGGCAAAGACATTCAGTTGGGTCTCCAGCGTGTGCGCCACATTCAAGTCATACTCATAGCGGCCATGCCATTGAAATGTTTTGCCGTCCGGAATTATTTCCAGGTCGGTCGTATCGATATTATGGCGAGCGAAAACATCTCTTTCAGCCGCGCCAAAGTCACCTCCGACAACTGCGACGACCTGGACGTCGGTAAAGAAACTGGCCGAGATTGAAAAGTGTGAAGCCGAGCCTCCCAGCATGCGCTCGCGTTTGCCGAACGGCGTTTCGACTGCATCAAACGCAACTGAACCTACGACGAGTAATGACATAAGTGATTTCGGATTGCGGATTTCGAATTGCGAATTAGTAGAACGCTTTACTGCTTAGATACCTGGTCCTTACTACCTGGTACTCGGTCCTCTGCTCACTGCCTGCTCCTGCTTACGGCTTACTTTCTTTCGGCTTCGGGCCGCCCAGGGGCTTCAGCTCTTGGAGGGCCTCGTCCTTGAACCTACTGTCGGGATAATTATTCACCAGCATCGACAGATAATCACGCGCATCGTCTCTCAGCTTGTCGGCAGCGGTCTTCACCGACTGCCTTCCTTTGCTCTCTGACAGCCGCAGACTGCTTTGCCCAGCGAGCAGCAACACTTCGTCGAGTTTTGAAAACGTCGGATTGCCGGCGATGATCTCTTCACAGCGCGCCAGTGATGCCTTGTAAGCTTTTCTGAGTTTGAAGTATTGCCGCGCTACCTCCAGGTTATGCAGCGAGTCCTTCTCCATATCGGCATCGCGCAGCACGTTCGGACCTTGTTTCGCACCGCCCTGCGCCCGGCCGGCTTGAGGCGCCACCACGAAAACCGCCAAAGTTATCAGGCTGATCAAACAAATCTTTTTCATAGCCTTACTCCTAAAACTAAACCCTGAGACTAATTTCGGTACTTACTAATGATGGCCGCAAGCTTGCGCGTGGTTGCTTCCGGCCACAAATCTGGAGCGGTAAAGATCGCATTCTTCAAGGCCGAGCCGCATTTACATTCGCGCGGACTGTTTGCCAGATCTTTGACCGCCTCTCGCATGATAACTTGAGCATTCCGTACATTCTTGCCCAGGTATTCAATGACCGCTTCCACAGTAACCGCATCGTGGCCGGGATGCCAGCAGTCATAGTCCGTGACCAAAGCCAGCGTCGCGTAGCAAATCTCGGCCTCGCGCGCGAGCTTGGCTTCCTGCAAATTTGTCATGCCGATCACATCCATGCCCCACGAACGGTACACGTTTGATTCAGCTACCGTCGAAAACGCCGGCCCTTCCATGCAAATGTAGGTTCCACCCCGATGCACTTTCACGTCGACGGCCTGGCAAGCCTGCTCCAGCGTGTCGCCAAGCCGGGTGCAAACTGGATGTGCAAACGCCACGTGCGCGACAATGCCTTCACCAAAGAAGGTTGATTCGCGGGCGCGCGCGCGGGTGCGATCGAAAAACTGATCGGGAATCACCATATCCAACGGCGCGTACTTTTCCTGCAGCGAACCCACGGCAGACGCGGACAGGATGCGCTCGACTCCCAGCAGTTTCATGCCGTAGATGTTGGCGCGAAAAGGAACCTCAGTCGGGGTGAAGCGATGCCCGCGGCCGTGACGCGGCAGAAACGCAACGCGTTCGCCTTCGAGGGTGCCGAGAATGAACTTATCCGAAGGACTGCCGAACGGAGTCTCAATCTCGATCTCGTCAATGTCTTTGAGTTCCGGCATTTGATAGAGGCCGCTGCCGCCGATGATGCCGATTTTTGCTGCTGTCATCTAAACCCAAGTCTCTCTGTTTAGGGGCGGGCTACCGACCGCCCTCGTTTGGCTTGAATCACTTGGCGGGCAGTAGCCCGCCCCTAAACGGAAGCTTTCATCGCGACAGCCCGAAGCTTGCCAGCTTCTTCCACGATTCGGCCCAGAGGCTGATCCGGATCGTGATAGAACAGACACGTCCATCCTTCGCGAGCCGCCTGCGGTATCAGCTTCTTCTTGGCCGCGAGCGTTTCCACTGGATAGAGATCGAATCCCATGATCCAGGCGAACGGCACGTGCGCTCGCATCGGAACCAGGTCAGCAAAACCAAAAAGCGTATGGCTCCCCTGCTCCAGTCGCGCGCATTGCATTGAACGATTGTGGCCGGCGTGCGTCTCTATGCGCAGTCCCGGCACCACCTCGTACTCAGCTTCTTTGAACTCCAGTTGCCCGGTTTCTTTCAATGGACGCCAGTTGTCCGGCAGATAGCTGGCGCGATCGCGTTCCGTTGGCGCTTCCGCGTGTTCGTATTCGGCTCGTGAGACGAAATAGCGCGCACCTGGAAAGGCCGCGATGGCCTTCCCTGTTCCGTCAGCTTTCGTGTTTCCACCCGCATGATCGAAATGCAGATGAGTATTGATGACTATCGTGATTTCTTCCGAGCCAACGCCGGCGACGGCCCGCAAGGATTCATCGAACGATCGCTTGCGATCGATCCCGTACATCGTTCGATGCTTGTCCGGCCATTTATCGCCGATGCCGGTGTCGATCAGAATCCGCTCTTCCCGGGCTTCGATGAACAAACAATTCATGTTCATGCGAATGCGGTTCTGCTCATCAGGCGGACAGGTTTTTGACCACAAGTTGCGCGGAACCACGCCGAACATTGCGCCGCCATCGAGACGAAACTCACAGTCAGGAATGACTTCGACGCGATAGTCGCCAAACTTCATCGCTTTGGACCGATTACTTTTTCGCTCCCGCCTTAGGGGCCGGCTTGACCTTCGTCTCCGGTGGCGGCCCTTCATCGGGAGGCCCGGAGGGCATCATGCCCGGGGGCAGGCCCTGTTGCATTTGCTGCGGGGGCGGAGCCGTCACGGCGAAATTATCAGCAATGGTAATGTGCGGGCCCTGGCGCTTTACGATCTCTTCGATCATGCCCTTCTCTTTTTCCTGTTCGATGGCATCGCGCGCCTGGTCCTTCGGCGATTTCGGTGTGCCGCCCATCGGATTAGGCGGGCCGTTGGCAATCAGGATGTGACGAGCATGCACCTGCTCGTCAGGCTTGCCGTCCTTGGTCTCGGTACGCTTCTCGTCAACTTTGATTATGTGATAGCCAAACTGGCTCTCGACGATGTCACTGACCTGTCCCGGCTGTAGGGCGAACGCGGCCTTTTCAAATTCAGGGACCATTTGTCCGTGTCCAAACCACCCCAAATCTCCGCCCTTGTCTTTGCTGCCAGGATCGGTCGAGAACTCCTGGGCCAGCTTGGAAAAATCCTCGCCGGCACGCGCTCGCTTCAGCACGTCCTCTGCTTTGGTTCGCGCTTGTTTGCTGTCAAGTTCCGGATGCTTGGCAATGTAAGCGTTGATTTCCGCGTCAGTCGCCTTGGTGTTGGGAATCAGAGTTTCTTTGGCATAGGTCGAAGCCAGCAGCCGGGCTTGCTCAAGCATGATCTGCAGTTCGATGCTTCGCTTCTTGTCGATGCCGGCCGCGGTCCCGCGCCGCTCGCCGAGCATTACCTGACCCAACTGCTTCTTTATCTCTTTTAGCTGTTCGGGTGGAATTTGCTGTCCGGCCATCATCGGGTTGTTGGCCTGGGCATCCTTCAGGAACTGATTAAAGCGATCTTCCTGTCCCGGCTCCTTAAAAAATGCTTCGATCTCCGCGTCCGACGCTTGCGCTGCACCGGGAGTACCCGCTTGCGATTCAGCATAGTTCTGCGAAATCACAATCGCGCGAATCAATTCAAGCTGACGTTTGATGTCCGGACGATAGGCAATGCCTTTTGACCTGGCCTCTTCGGCAACCGCCAGTAATTCGCGGACGTTTTTCGCAAAGTCCTTCCGGGCTGCGTCGTCCGCGGCCAGACGCTGGCGCGCCTGGGGCGCCTGATCCTGGGCGATCTGCGTCATATCGTCGGCGCTCAGATTAACCGCCGCGGCATGGCTGGCCTTCACTTGCCAAACGATGAGCCCGATTGAAAAAAGGATGCCGACGCCGGCGGCGATCCACGCTTTTGTGGTTGAATTCAAAATATAGCTCTCCCTGTCAATAGGGTTTAGAGTACTAACTTCAGTTGGGTTCTTTCTCGACAACAAAAACCCGACTAAAGTCGGTACTCTGAAACGCTGTTACTCAAACTAAGACGCCTTCTGGACCAATTCCAACAGCACTCCACCAGTCGATGATGGATGAACAAAGGCCACAAGGCAACCGCCCGCACCCTGGCGCGGCTCTTCGTCAATCAGCCGCGCGCCTTTGTCTCTTAAGTTAGCGAGGGCCGCGCGAATGTCATCCACACGCACTGCGATATGATGGATTCCCGGCCCGCGTTTTTCAAGGAACCGGGAAATCGGCGAATCCTCAGATGTTGGCTCGATCAATTCTATGCGCGATTCGCCGATGGGCAACATGGCGACACGGACCTTCTGCTCTGCCACTTCCTCGGTCTCCGCCCCATCCTCTGACACTTCAAGGCCCAGCACGTCACGATAAAACTTCGCGGCATCCTGAATTCCTCGCGTCGCAATTCCGATGTGATCGATTTTCATCTTTTTGTCACTGCTCAGTCGCAAGCAATTCATCAACCGCCGAATAAGGATCACGCTTCTTGCTGGCTACTTCCGCGGCCAACCGATCAAGTTTCTCTGAGGCGGCATCGCCAGCCAGGGCTCGCGCGACCAGGCGCTCGCGCAGCAGCTCAAGAATCCGCCAACGCGCAATCGCCTGGCGCCGCCCGGCTGAAGCGGCCGCGGTCTTCTGAAACTCCCGGCTGCGTTCGATCGCCGCAGCCAGGTCTTCGATGCCTTTGCTTTCGATCGCGACCGTCTTGACGATCGGCGGTTGCCAGTCGGCGTGGGCCAGAAACGACAACAGCGACTCCAGTTCTTTCTCAGTACGCAAAACGCCATCGCGATCGGCCTTGTTGATGACCAGCACGTCGCCAATCTCCATGATGCCGGCCTTCATCGTCTGCACGTCATCACCCATGCCCGGCACCAACACGACCACACAAACGTCCGCGGTCTTGGCGATCTCGATTTCATCCTGGCCGACACCCACAGTTTCGATAATGATCTTTTGATAGCCCGCCGCATCCAGGATAGCCGCCGCCTCAATCGTCGAGCGCGCCAACCCGCCCAGGTTGCCGCGCGTCGCCATCGAGCGAATGAAAACCCCTTTATCGAGCGCCAGGCTCTGCATGCGAATCCGATCGCCCAAAATGGCACCGCCGGAAAAAGGACTCGAAGGATCGACGGCGATAATGCCGACACGTTCGCCGCCCTTCCGATAAAACGCAGCCAGTTTATCAACCAGCGTTGACTTCCCTGCTCCCGGCGATCCGGTGATCCCGATGATCAGCGCCCGGCCGGTGCGCGGAAAGATTTGCTTCATCAACTCCGCACTATCAGCCGCGTTGTCTTCGACCTTGGAGATCGCGCGCGCCACCGCAGTCGGCTCTCCGGCTGTAACTCGATCTATGAGCGGCTGACTTCCCATCAACAACCTTATCCGCTCGTTTAGAGTTGGGACTTGTCCCCACTGCTCACCGGCACAAGTGCCGATTCTAAACGGTATCTATGCGTGTTTCAGAATTTCTCGGGCGATGATGATTCGCTGAATCTCTGAGGTGCCTTCGCCGATCGTGCACAGCTTCGAATCGCGCCAGTATTTCTCGGGCGGGTAATCCTTCGTATAACCATAGCCGCCGTGAATCTGTATTGCCTCTTCACAAACCCGCACGCTCATTTCCGAAGCGAACAGCTTGGCCATCGAAGACTCTGTGGTAGTCTTCTTCCCGCCGTCTTTCATCGAGGCGGCGCGATACATCAAGAGACGCGCGGCGGCGATCTGCGTGGCCATGTCGGCCAGCTTGAACTGAATTGCCTGAAACTCTCGGATTGCTTTGCCAAACTGTTGCCGCTCGCCTGAGTAACGGACCGCCGACTCGTAAGCGCCCTGGGCGATGCCGACTGCCAGAGCGGCAATCGAGATGCGTCCGCCGTCCAGAATCTGCATCGCGTCGACAAAACCCCTGCCCTCTTCGCCCAGGCGGTTCTCATCCGGGACAAAGCAATCGTCAAACACGACACTGGCCGTCTCAGAAGCGCGCAGGCCCAACTTGTTTTCTTTTTTCGACGGCGCAAAGCCCTTCATTCCCTTTTCAAAGATGAAGGCGGTGATGCCTTTGCTTTGCTTCGCGCGATCGGTCGAGGCAAGGGCCACGCAGGTGTCGGCATGAATTGCATGAGTGATGAAGTTCTTCGAACCGTTGACCACCCAGCCACCGTTTTTCTTTACCGCCGTCGTGCGCGTGCCGGAGGCATCTGAGCCGGCGCCGGGCTCGGTCAGTCCCCACGCGCCGAGGTGTTCGCCGCGCGCCAGCGGCGTCAGATATTTCTGCTTCTGCGCTTCATTCCCATATTGATAGATGTGATTCGAGCAAAGCGAATTGTGCGCAGCAATAGAGATCCCGACCGATCCATCGACGCGCGAAAGCTCTTCAATCGCCGTAGCGTATTCGACATAACCCAGGCCGGCACCGCCGTACTCTTCCGGAAACAGAATGCCTAAAAGTCCCAGCTCAGCCAGTTTGGGCTGCAGCTCGATGGGAAAATGCTGCGCCTCGTCCCATTCCATCACATGCGGTGCGATCTCGCCTTCGGCGAACTCGCGCACGCTCATCTTCATTTGCAGTTGTTCTTCAGTGAGTTCGAAATCCATCTATGTTGTTACGAACCTAGCGGGTCACATCCTGCCAACACTCAAACGACAGGCCGTTGATGCCTGTCGCGAGATTATGGAGCCATAACATTGTAACTCAATGAGGTCTGAAAGCGTGACCGCAGTCCGCGTTCAGAGTTCAACCTTTAGGTTACTATTTGCAAGCACAAGCTAAAGCTTGAACTCTAAGCTGGCTACTCTAGCCACGCTTGGGACGAATCGGCGGCCGTGCTTTCTGCGCGCGCACATTCTTGATCGGCGGCGCGGTTTTCTTCGCCCGCACGTTCTTCAATCGCCTGACTTCAATATCGGTCAGTATGCGCCATTGGCCCGTAGCCAACATTCGATCATCAATTAGTCCGATGCGCGTCCGCTTTAACTTGGTCACGGAATGGCCGATCGCGTCAAACATGCGGCGGATTTGTTGGTTCCGACCTTGATGGAGAGTGATCTCAAACCATCCGTTGGCTTCGGTCGAACGTAATTGCCGAACTTCAGCCGGCGCGGTGCGTTCGCCTTCGTCAATCGAGATCCCACGACGCAGCCGCTCGATTGCATTGTCCGGCGGCATTCCCTTCACTTTAACTTTGTAGACCTTGGGAATTCGATTCCTGGCGGCGGTGACCACGTTAGTGAATTCGCCGTCATTGGTCAGCAGCAAAAGGCCTTCAGTATTGAAATCAAGTCGTCCCACCGGATGCAACCGACCGAGCGAGGACGGGATCAGTTCAGTCACCAATGGCCGCCCTTCGGGGTCGGCCATGCTGCTCAGATAACCTCTGGGCTTATTCAGGAGTACGTAGATGTTTTCGTGTTGCTGCAGGAGCGAATTGATCAGCCGTCCCTTGACCTTGATGTGATCGGTTGCGGGATCAGCCTTGGAGCCCAGCTCGGTTACGATCTTTCCGTTGACGTTGACTTGCCCAGATGTGATCAGTTCCTCTGCGTGACGACGCGAAGCGATGCCGGCTGTGGCGATTAGTTTTTGAAGGCGCTGCTGCATTTATTGTCCGACAAACTTCAGTTTGTCGAATGCTTCCTGGAAGGGTCAATCCAGAGCGGCGGCGACAAGCTAAAGCTTGTCGGACATCACGATTCTCCCCCGGCGAGATCCTGAAAATCCTCAATGCTCGGCAATTCCGTCAGATCTTTCAGTCCGAACTGAATCAGAAATTCTTTTGACGTGCCGTACATCATCGGGCGGCCCACGGTTTCTTTTCTTCCTTTGGCTACGATCAAGCGCTTGTCGAGCAGTGTCTTGACCGCCGATGGCGATTGCACTCCACGAATCTCGAGGATCTCCGGCACGGTCACTGGTTGTTTGTAGGCAATGACTGCCAGCGTCTCAAGCGAGGCCAGCGATAATTTCGCGCTGGGTCTTGATTTCAAATACGCTCGAATTTGTTCGTGGTGCTCGGGTCGGGTCGCGATCTGCCAACCGGCGGCGATTTCCCGCAACTGCAGGCCGCAGTTGCGCGCGTCGTATTCGGCCACCAGGTCGACGATTGCTACTTCTATCGCCTCGCGATCGACCTTGATGACGTCCGCAATTGTCTTTGCGCTCAGTGGCTCATCCGCAACAAAGATCATCGCCTCGGCGATCGCCTTGAGCTCAGCGCTACTGATGTCGCGCTGCCCTTCGATTTCACCGCCGTCGGACGCTGACTGAGCCTGTTCGTCGGGGTTTGCTTCAGCGTTGGTTGCTTTCGCTGCTTTGCTCATGATTACTCTGCTCGACTACTTATTCCGCCCTTGCAGGGCTTAGAACCATTTTTGTAACGTCGCACCCAGGGCGTTGCCCTGGGCTATTCTATTGCGCGCTTTCAGCGCTCAGATCTGTCACGCTTCCATTGGGCTCGCGGTGCGCGCCATGATGTCGCCGAAAGTTTCGCTTTGAACCAGCGAGATCTCGCTCATGCGAACCAATTCGAGCACCGACAGAAACGCCACCACCAACTCGCGCCGGGACTTCGCCCGTTCAAAAAACTTCATTAAGTTCAGCTCGCCCGCCGATCGCACCATGTTGCGCAAGCGATCAATCATCTCGGCCATGGACACTTCTTCGCGCTCAATCTCCAAAAGGATTTCTTCCTTATGACGAGCGAGAATCTCCTCAAATACGCGAAGCAGATCGAACAGTCCGACGGACACTTCGGGATTGTTCGTATCGGTTTCGATTTCGGCCCGCGTGAAAACGGCCTGCTCGACAGTGGCCCGCGACCACAGCATTTGCGCCGCAGCCTTGAATTTCTCGTGCTCCAGCAGCCGGTTCATCAACTCGGCCCGTGGGTCGAGCACTTCTTCTTCTTCGGCCAGAGGGTCGCGCGGCAGGAGCATCCGCGACTTTAACTCGATCAACTGCGCCGCCATCACCAGGAAATCACCCGCTACCGTGAGATCAAGTTCCTGCATGAGAATCAAATAGCGCAGGTATACATCCGTGATGCGCGCGATCGGGATGTCGTAGATGTTTACCTGTTCCTGGCGAATCAGGTACAGAAGGAGATCGAGCGGTCCTTCAAAATCGCCCAGGGTAATTTTCAGCTGATCGCTGTCGCCATCGGGAGTGATCTCGGGTTGGGAATTAGCCACACTGATCGTCTGGGCCGCCTCAGCCGGGGCTTCCGCGGTCGCGGGAGCTGCCATATCAGTAGGTGCCGTATCTTCCATCGGTACAAAGACAGGTTCAGAGTTCAAGCTTCAGCTTGTCTCGGTCAAACCTGCAATCCAAAGATTGAACTCTCAGCTTTTAGCGCCAGTCAAACCCATGTTCGCTTTTGCCTGAGCGAGCGTGGGCCCGGCAATTGCCTCGGCGCGCGCCGCGCCGCGCTCTAAAATTTCATCCAGTTTACCATCATCGATGGCCCGCACGCGCTCCTGGAACGGCTTCAGGAACTCGATCGTCACGTCTGTTAGGTCCGCCTTCAGCTTCGCATAGCCCTGGCCGCCAAAGTGCTCTTCGACCTCTGCCGGTGTTTTCTCAGTCAGCAGGTGATAAATGGTGAGCAGGTTATTTATCGCCGGTCGCGCGGCGTCAAAGCGAATTTCGGTGCCTGAATCAGTGACGGCACGCTTGAATTTGCGTCGCACGGCGTCCGCATCATCCAGGAGCATGATGCAGCCGGCTTCGCTTTCCTCGTCTGACTTGGACATCTTCTTCGCCGGATCTGCCAAAGACATGATCCGCGCGCCAACTTTCGGAATGAAGGGATCGGGCACGCGAAACGTCTCGCCGTAGTCGCGATTGAAACGAATCGCGATATCGCGAGTCAATTCCAGATGCTGCTTCTGATCTTCGCCCACCGGCACCAGGTCTGTCTGATAAAGCAGAATGTCGGCAGCCATCAGGACCGGATAATCGAACAAACCAACTCCTACATTCTCCTGCTGCTTGCGCGCCTTATCTTTGAATTGCGTCATCCGCTCGAGTTCGGACATGCGCGTGACGCAATTAAGCAACCAGGTCAACTCGGCGTGCGCCGCGACATCGGATTGCACGAACACCGTCGAGACTTCCGGGTCGATTCCAACCGCCAGATAGATGCGCGCCAATTCCCTGGTTTTCGCCGCCAGTACTTTCGGATCCTGCGGCACCGTGATCGCGTGAAGATTGACGATGCAAAAGAAACTTTCGTAGTCGCGTTGCAGCGCGACCCAGTTCCGCAGCGCACCGAGATAATTTCCCAGATGCACGTTGCCGGTTGGTTGAGCGCCACTGAAGATTCGTTTAGGCATGTCTTGTCTTTAACTCAAAGGGACACGTTACTGCCGAACTCCGAGCAGCAGCAGGTAGTACACCAGAGTCATTATCGGGTTAATGATGGCGCTAAAAACGCCAATATAAATTAAGAGCATCAAGATAATGAAACCGTATTGTTCAAGAACAGCCAGGATCGGTTGCATACTCGCGGGTAGAAATGTCTCGAGAATCTTGCTGCCATCCAGCGGCGGAAACGGAAGCAGGTTGAACACTGCCAGCGAAATGTTCATGGTCAGAAGGTATTGCAGAAAGATGCCAACGGGCTCTTGCAGCGATTCGGGGATCGACTGAGCCGCGCCAGTCATCAAGACCACCTTGAAAACGGTGAAAGCACAGATGGCTATGAACAAGTTAGCCATGATACCCGCAGCGGAAACCATCACGTTGGCCAGGTCTTTATTGCGCCACCGCAGCGGATTGACCGGTGTCGGTTTGCCCCAGCCGATCAGCGGAATCCTGGCGATGGGACCACCCATGCTGCCAATAACGAAACCGGCAATTGGTATTAGAAGGGTCCCGATCGGATCGATGTGAGCGACCGGATTGAGCGTGATCCGGCCCAGCAGGCGGGCAGTGTCGTCACCGAACCTGTTAGACATCCAAGCGTGCGCCGCTTCGTGCGCCGAAATGGCGAGGAGCAGCACAACCATAAAGATGACGAGATGGGCTATTAGTCCGGAAGTCATTGCGGAGCCAAAAGAAAGTTCAAAGTAGCATCAGGGATAACGAGAGTCAAAACACCGGTGTTTCGGAGTAGCGTCTTAGTTTGGTTTCGTGTTCTTTCCCTCTCCGGACAAAAACGATCCACGAAATCACACGAACGAACCCCTTCTGGTTCGTGGGTGGATCATTTACCCAAAATAGGACACCACCGGGCTTCGAGTACCGACTTCACTCGGAATGCTTGCCAACTAAGAAAGACCCAACTAAAGTTGGCACTCCGAAACACCGCTGAACTAACGACACAATTAGTCGAGCAGCGTGCCGTAAATTCCCAGCGGCAAACTGTAAACGGCGTCGTTTGTCGCCACGACCATTTCACCTTTCGGGCTGAACGCCAGTCCGACCAAATTCATTCCGGCAACCACAATTTCTGCTCGAGCTGCATCGGGTGAAATGCGCACGATACCGCGACGGCCGCGCAGTGAAGCAGCTACGTAGAGATTGCCTTCGCGATCAAAAGCCAGGCCCTGTGGCCGGCCGAGCCCGCGATAGAACACGGTGGGCTCTCCGTCTTCGTCGATCCGCGTAATCGCGTCAAAGCTGGAGACCGTCGGGCCGGTCACATAAAGGGCGTCGTCAGGTCCAAAGGCCAGATGATACGCCGAAACCGATGGCTCGAGTTGGGCCCAGTCGTGTGCTTCACCTATTTCATTCACACGATAGATCGTCCCGCTGCGGTCACCCACGAACATCTCTCCGTCCCGGTTGAATGCCAGCCCCGTGGCGATACCCAACTCGCCGGCAAACACCACGACCTCCTTCAACGGTGTGACGCGATAGACGGCGCCATCGAGACGGCCGGTAACAAACATTCGGCCGCTTCTATCAAAAGCGATGCTCGTAGGATTTGTGATGTCACCGGAAAACTCTTCCAGTGTCCCCTCAGAGTTGATCCGAAAGAGCGATACCGGCACGTTCTCGCCCCGTGCGCCTGAACGCGTCACGAACAGTGAGCCATCCGCGGGATCGAACGCCGGGCTGGCGACGGGATGAATGCCGTCGGCCAGTTTCTTAGCCACCACGAACTGTGCCGGCTTACCTGTCGCGTCTCCGTTAGCCGCCACTGAGACTTCGATTTCCACTCCTCCATCGAGATCGGGAACCAAAACCAAAGCGCGGCCCCGCGTCGCAGCGACGACGTGGGCGGGCTTATCCTTGAACCACACATTTAAGGTTGGCGCGCTGTTTTCGGAATAGTCGGCGCATTCGATCACTACTTCGCCGCCCGGAATTCCGGCAGTGGGATCGATTCGCTCAATGTGATTCGCGCTACTCATCGCCATTTCGGATTTCAAAGTCTACATGGTAACGAGCAGATGCGCGATCTCGCACCGCCCCTGGACGATTGCCGGCAACCGCGTAGCAGGTGATCCACTTTCCATTTTTCATTTTTCATTCGGCATTTGCGGTTTCTTGTTCGGGTCCGTTCGTGTGATTTCGTGGATCGCTCTTCATCCCTCAGCTAAGCAAGCGATCCACCAGGTCACACGAAACAACGCGAAGCATCAATGAAATATGACAAATGGAAAATGGAAAATGATTCGCTCCTGGTTCTGCAACAACTCGCTCATCCCCTGCAATCTCGGCGCACTCTAAAGCGCCATGTTATAATTTTGCCTGTCCACTGAATGAAAAGTCTTCACGGCAACACACAGGGTCTGAAGCCAAACCAACTGCGGCGGATTGAGAAGCTCTACCAGCGTCGCATTCCTCCGCACCAAATCGTGACGCCTGAATTTGCCCGGCAGATAAGCGAACTTTCCCATGAAACACGCCGGCAGATCGGCGCGCTGATCGATCGCAAAGGCTATGTTGAATTTGTAATTGTGGGCGACGCGCGCCAGATCGAGTTGCCGGACTTCAAGCGTGTGCGCGTGGCCGGAGATCGGTTTCGCGGCCTGCGTTGCGTGCATACGCATCTTCGCGGCGAAGAACTTACTCGGGATGATCTAACGGACCTGGCGCTCTTGCGACTTGATCTGATGGCCGCCATCGACGTTGACGAGCAGACTGGTTTGCCCGGCGTCGTACGTTCCGCTCACTTGCTGCCATCGATCGCGCCTGAAGCCGGCTCGAACGGCAGCTCGAAGCATTTTGCTTTTCTCGATCCAGCAGTGGCGTCACAGTTGGATGTCGATTTTCTCGGCTTGATCGAGGCGCTGGAAAGCGAGATGGCCCGCAACCGGCGTACTTCCCGCAGCGCCGCGGGCGCTGACCGGGCAATCCTGGTCAACGTCTCGACCGGCCCGCGGGCCGACGCCGAAGATTCGATGGCCGAATTGCGCGAGTTGGCGCAATCGGCGGGAGTCGTCGTACTGGACGAGATGATTCAAAGACGATCCACGATCGATCCCCGCACGTTGCTGGGCAAGGGCAAGCTGGACGAATTGTTGATTAGCGCGATGCAGGTTGGGGCCGACGCAATTATTTTTGATCGCGAATTGCAGGCCGCGCAGGTTCGCTCGGTTTCCGAAGCGACTGACCTGAAAGTGATTGATCGATCGCAGCTAATTCTGGATATCTTTGCGCAACGAGCCCAGTCGCACGAGGGCAAGATTCAGGTTGAGCTGGCACAATTGAAGTACATCCTGCCACGTTTGGTGGTCGGACAGAATTCGGCTTTTTCCCGGTTGGCCGGCGGCATCGGCGGCCGTGGCCCGGGAGAAACGAAACTCGAAACCGATCGCCGGCGCGTGCGCGATCGCATTCATCGTCTGGAAGGGGAACTTGCGTCGCAGCGCAAACGCCGCGAACAACGGCGGAAGGAACGGCTCCGTCATCAAGTGCCGATTATTTCCATTGTCGGCTACACCAACGCCGGCAAATCAACTCTGCTGAACGCGCTCACGTCCAGCCACGTGCTGGTCGAGGCGCGAATGTTCGCAACTCTGGATCCCACGACGCGCAGGTTGCGCTTGCCGCGTGAACAAGAAGTGATAATTAATGATACCGTAGGGTTCATTCGCGATCTGCCGCCGGATTTGCTCGCCGCATTCCGGTCCACCCTCGAAGAAATTGCCGGCAGTCGCCTGCTGGTACACCTGGTTGACGCGTCGAACCCGCGCTGGCAGCAACAGGTCATTTCAGTTGACCGCATTCTGAACGAGCTCGAGTTCGATGAAATTCCGCGGCTGCTGGTTTTTAATAAAGTTGAGGTCGTCGACCAGGCCGCGGTGGACGCGATGCTGCGACAGACTTCGATTCAGTACGACAGTGCGTCCATTGCGATATCCGCACTGGACCAAAGCACCCTGGGTACACTATTGCGCAGAATTGGAGAGGCGCTGGGACCTTCCGTAGCGCCCTACCCGGCGCCGCCCCTGGCGACAAACACAGTTCAATGATTCCCCGTCTACGATTTACTTCCAGACTGACAAGAGCGCGCAACGCCGTGCTGGGTGTTGTGCTCCGTCCACTGCGCTGGTTTTCGCCGACGACGCAATTAGTATTCGGCTTCACGTTCATGGTGGTCGTCACTACCTTGCTGCTCAGCAAATGGCCACTCACTCTGAACTCGCTGGGCCTGTTGGTTCTGGTGCTGGCAAGTTATTTTGTCGTCTGGCGATTTATTGAGTCTCGTGAAGCCGCCGTGGATCTGTCGATTTCGAAGCGCAGGGCCTTTGCCCTAATCGGGTCGGCGATCGTGGTCGAAACCGCCGTGATGCGTCTTGGATTTATGGTAGCAGCCGGACTCGCCGGGCAAAGCACTCAGGCTCCACTCAACGATCCGTCGGTTTGGACCTTTACCATTCCCTTCGCCGCGGCTTCTCTGCTGGTAACCATGCTTCTGGACCGGCAACTCGGTCTAATCACGGGCGTGATCGCCTGTGTATTTGCGGGTTTGCTCGCTCCTAATGGAGCCCAGGCTACGTTATATGCGTTCATCTCGTGCTCCGCCGCAGTCTATGGAATCAAGCGATATCGCGAACGCCAATCGGTCACCCTGGCCGGGTTAGTCGTGGCGGGAGTCAACTGCGTCACCGCCCTCGCGCTAATCGCATTTGCGCAACAACCATTGACCCTGACCGGCGCCCTGGTGGCAGCGAGCTGCGCCACCGGCGGCGGATTGCTGACCATCATTTTCGCCGCGGGAGGCGTGCCAATCAATGAATCCCTTTTCGGGATTCTCACCGACATCAGACTGCTGGAGCTTTCCCATGCAGACTTGCCGGTCCTCAGCCAATTAGCTTTGCGGGCACCGGGAACAAATCAACATTCGCATGCGGTCGGGCAACTGGCTGAGGAGGCCAGCCGCGCTATCGGCGCCAACGCGCTCCTGACCCGCGTCGGATCGCTTTACCACGACATCGGCAAAGTGGCGGCGCCCGATCACTTTGTCGAGAACCAGATTGGCGGCAACCCGCACGATCGTCTGCGTCCCGTGCAAAGCGCCAAGATTATTACCAGCCACGTGACCTACGGGCTGAAGCTGGCGAAAGAAATTGGCTTGCCCAAGCGCGTCGCGGACTTTATTCCGCAGCATCATGGAACGCGGACACTGCATTTCTTTCTGCAAAAGGCTGAGGCGCAAGCGGGCAGCGGCGAGAAGGTAAACGAGGCTGAGTTTCGCTATCCCGGACCAAAGCCGCAGTTCAAAGAGGCCGCGATCTTGATGCTGGCTGATTCCGCCGAAGCTGCCGCGCGCTCATTAGCCCATCCTGATCCAGAAAGCATCCGCGCGATCGTAGTGCGTATCTTTGACGCAATCGTCAGTGACGGCCAGCTTGATGAATCCACTTTGAGCCTGCGAGAGCTAACGCAAATTCGTGAGACCCTCATTGCGTCGCTCAACGCTCTCTATCACGCCAGGATTGACTACCCGGGGTTCAACGTCGCGCCGCTGGCTCCAACTGCACAGTCGCAAGCTGACCATGAAGGGCGGGCCGTCGTTTACGAAAAAGCGTCTGACGTTCCGATCAACCCATCGGGCGAAGTCGAACACGAGGCGATGAGCCACAAAGCGAACAAGACACCCCACTCGAATTAGATCAAGCTAGAATTTGGCAAGCAGCTTACGGTAGGTCGTC
The DNA here is from genome assembly GCA_003168335.1 of Blastocatellia bacterium. Lineage (GTDB taxonomy): Bacteria > Acidobacteriota > Blastocatellia > Pyrinomonadales > Pyrinomonadaceae > UBA11740. Next base: position 236,538 of record PMSM01000010.1, read on the forward strand.
GGCAAATCTTCCGGCAGTACTCGGGTCTCGCCGACCGACGTCATGAAGTTTGTATCGCCCGCCCAGCGCGGCATGATGTGCAGATGTAGGTGGTCGGCGATCCCGGCCCCGGCAGCGCGACCAAGGTTCATTCCCACATTGAAACCCTGGGGACTATAAGCTTCTCGCAGTACAGTCTGACAACGCTTGGCGAGATCCATCATCTCGTCAGTTGCTTCTTTGGGCGATGCATCGAGTTCGCCCAGGTGGGCATAGGGAGCGATCATCAGATGACCGCTGATGTAGGGATAAAGATTTAGAATTACAAAGTTATGAGCGCCGCGATGGAGGACGAAATGTTTTTCGTCGTCGGCTGGGTCCTTTACGGCATCACAGAAGATACAGGAATCGGCCTGAGACATATCAGCTCCCATCGCGGCGATGTAGGCTTGTCTCCACGGACTCCAGAGTCTTTCCACAAGAAACCTTGATGCGAGGGGATTTGCCGGCGCGACTGATTTTACGCAACCCGACGCAGCTGCTAAGGCGTATGCTCGTTAATGAGTTCCTTCAATTCCTTGCCGGCCTTGAAATAAGGAACGCGTTTGGCAGGAATGCTAACCGGGTCGCCTGTCTTAGGGTTACGGCCTCGGCGAGCGCCACGCTCACGCACGCGAAAGCTGCCAAACCCCCGCAACTCGATCTTCTCGCCCTGATTCAGACTCTCGATTATGCTTTCGAAAACTATTTCGACCAGTCGCTCAGCATCTTTCTTGGTCAGCTCGGCGGCGTTGGCCACATCATTGACAAGATCGGCTTTAGTCATGCAGTCACCTCGCTCACAAAAAGGCCGTTGGTTCCTAAACCTGGCGAACTAATTTTGCAAGAACACTCGAAGCAAGATAAAGGAAGCGTGGGGGCTAGATTAGCAGAACGAGCATTCCACGGCAAGACTAAAAGGCTGTGCGGCCAATATCTTACGGTTGGTGAGTGATAGTCCTCAGGATGAGGGAAGTGGCGAGGGCAGGCGGTAATCTTTCGCCCGAGAATTGGCGGGTTCCAAACCAGCCCGACCTTCAGCCTTCGCTCTCCTCGTCCCCACTCTTGCTGGTACTTCCAAAATCCGCCAGCTCACGCAGTGAGGCCATGCCGCCTCCAGCTTCCGATGTATATATCTTTTGTTCGGTGATGGGTTCATCATGACCTGCGGCTCGCGCTGATAAACCAATCTTCTTGTTTTCCGCATCAATGCGGAGAATCCGAAACTCCATCTCCTGGCCAAGCTGTGCGGCGTCCTCGGGTTTTTCGACTCGATCATCTGAGAGCTCAGAAATATGGCACAGGCCCTCGAGGTTGTCGCCCAGTTCAACGAAGGCGCCAAAGCTGGCAAAGCGCGCGATCTTGCCTTTCACCAAATCACCAGGGTTATGGGACGCAACAAAGTCATTCCACGCGTTGGGCTCGAGTTCCTTTATCGAAAGCGACATGCGTCGATTTTCGGGATCGATCCCGGTGATAACTGCGTCTACTTGTTGACCTTTCTTTAGCACCTCGCCCGGATGCTTGACCCGGCGCGACCATGAAATGTCAGATACGTGAACCAGCCCGTCAACTCCATCTTCGATCTCAATAAAAGCCCCGAAGTCAGTAAGGTTCCGTACTCTTCCATGCACGCGAGCGCCTACCTGGTAGCGGTCACCCAGCGTCTTCCAGGGATTGTCCTGCACCTGCTTCATGCCGAGACTAATGCGCCGGGCCTTTGGATCGACGCCCAGCACCTCAACTTCCACGGTGTCGCCGGCGTTCACGATCTTGCTCGGGTGCTTCACGCGTTTGGACCAACTCATCTCCGAAACGTGCACGAGACCTTCGACGCCCGGTTCCAGTTCTACAAACGCGCCATAGTCTGTGACGCTAGCCACCTTTCCATTCAGGCGAGTGGCGGGCGGAAAGCGTTCTTCGATCGTTTCCCAGGGGTCCGGCAGAAGCTGTTTGTAGCCCAGCGATACGCGCTCGCGCGAGCGATCGAATCTCAAGACCTTGACTTGCACCGTGTCGCCGACCCGAAAGAGTTCTGCCGGATTCTGCAGGCGTCCCCAGGACATATCAGTCACGTGCAATAACCCGTCAACCCCGCCCAAATCGACGAACGCGCCATAGTCCGTAAGATTCTTGATCTGCCCTTCGACGATTATGTCTTCTTCAATTTGTCCGAGGGTCTCTCCCTTGCGGCCTTCATTATGCTCTTCCAGCACCGCCTTGCGGGACAGGACGACGTTTGAGCGTTTGCGATTTAGCTTGATGACCTTCGCTTCAATTTCACGACCACGCAGAGAATCAAGATTGCGCACCGGGCGCACGTCCACCTGTGACCCCGGCAGGAAAGCGGCTATACCGTCAACGTCGACGCGGAGGCCGCCCTTGATCCGCTCTACCACGCGGCCCTTGACCGAAGTATTTTCGTTAAAAGCCTTTTCGAGATCATCCCAGGCGCGCAAGCGAACTGCATCCGCCCGCGACAATAAGGGAAAGCCCTCCCCGGTTTCCATGTTCTTGACCAGCACGTCCACCTCGTCTCCGGGCTTGACGGTGATCTGGCCATCTTCCATGAACTCGTTTTGATTGACGATGCCTTCTGATTTGTAACCAAAGTCGATTACCACGCCACGCTCAGTAATGCCCACAACGGTGCCGCGGACTACTTCACCTTCCTGCAACGACGATTGCTCCTGCTCAAATTGATCCAGGAGTTGGCCAAAATCTTCACCCGCAGGACGCGTTTCTTCTTCGTCCTCGCGTTGAGTCGCAGCCGCCGCCGAAGAGCCTCCGCCGACGCTCTCGCCGGCCATCGACTCCGCCGGCCCAGCAGTGGTTTCGGGGTTAATGTCGGTAGATTTTTCGTTAGCGTCGGTCTCGCCGACGTTGGTTACAGGTTGTTCCGTAGACATGCACACTCCTACTCAAATTAGCTCTGGCGCGTCGCGCACGTGGCGCGCCGCTCCGGCGTTCGACGCAAGAACGCTGGCGCTCTTAACGATCTTCGTCTTGATGGTGATGAGTCGGAATAAGATATCAGAGGATGCGAGCTTAAAGGAGTTGGAAAAGAAGGTTGTCGTTTCGATTTCCGTTGCGCCCGTAGTCTCCCACTTGGTCCGACTATCACCGATCGCGTGACCGGATAGTCTCGGAATTTACACGGCGGCGAGACTGAGTGTCAAGGCGGCTGCTAACTTTCGCCAGGAAAACTCACCCGGAAAACCCTATCGCTACTCATTCAGTGAAGACTGGGAGCCACGCGGCACGACATACACGCCGGCTGAATGCGAACCGACAAACAGAGTGTTCTGGTCGCGCGGATCCAACGCGAGGGCCCAGATGCGCAAGCTCGGCAAGCGATGCTCGCGCCCATCGATGCGTGCCCACGTTGTGCCGGCATCACTCGAACGATAGACGCCACCACCCACTTCGCCGTTCTGATAAGCGTTGCCCACAAATATCTCGTTGGTGTTCCGAGGATTTATCAAGATGCTGGTGAAGTCCCCAAAAGGAAGATTTCCGCCCCGACGCGACCAATGATCGCCGCCATCGTGTGACGAGTAAAACGCTTGCTTCGTCCCGGCATAGATGAACCCCGAGCGCTGGGGATCCTGAACAATAACGTTGACAGGAGCACTCGTCGGGATTCCGGCGACTTGCTGCCATGTTTCTCCGGCATCGCGGGAAACCAGAACGCCGGCAGTAACAGTTCCCACCAGGATCACGGCCGGATTCTGGGGGCTCGTTGAAATGCAGGCCGTCCGCACATCGAAACCGCGACCATAAGCGATGCGGTCCCACCCCTGTGCGGGATCAAAGGTGCGATACATTCCACTGTTGGTGGCCGCGAGTATTCCTGAACGTCCCGCGCGATCGGAAAACGACACCAGGGCGTTTATTGGATCTGAAACAGCAGCCACGTGACCAGACCCTCCTGTAAAGCTCGCGCCAGCATCAACTACCAAAGCGGCGAGCGTCGCCTCATCGAGCTGGCCGGACACCGGCAAATATCTGTCTGTCTGGAACCTCTTGATGACCGCCACGGTGCGCGCGCCCAGCTGACCGTCGGGCGTACCAATCTCATAACCAGCTCGTTCAAGAGCTTGCTGTGCGCGTCGCACAACTTCGGCGCTCGGTTTTGCGCTCGCCGTCCGCTGCGGCGTGGCGCCGGCCCCGCTGTTCGTCGTAGTTGCCGGGCGTCCTTGCGCGACTGTCCTTCGAACCGTGCTTCGTCCCGCTGGCCGCCTTTTCCCCGGCGCCGGCGATCTGCGCGCAGAGATCGGGGCCCACGATGCACCGCGATCGGGCGAGCGATACATCCCCAGGTTCGTTCCCAGATAGATCACATTTCCGTCGCGCTCATCCTGCAGGATCGTGTAACCAATCAGACGGGGAGGCATGTTGCGCATCGAGGGTTGCCATGACGCGCCGCTATCGCTGCTAACAAAAAAGAATCCTCCACCCGTGGTTGTGTTAATCGTCGTGGCGTAAATGCGGTTGGCGTTTTCGCGATCCGGCATAATAGTATTTACAAACCGTCCACTGAAGCCGCCGTTACTCGGCAAAAAGTTCTTACCGCCATCGGTCGAGACCATCACCCCATAGTTGTTCGTGCCGATGTAAATGGTGTTTGGATTGTGCGGATGGACGGCGATTGAGTTGATTTCAAGTTGACGCGAAGTGGTCACCATCCAGGAATTATTGTCTCCCCCTTTGGCCGAGCGCCAGAAGCCCTCGGTCGTTCCCGCGAAAACCAGACCAGGAATAGTCGGGTGCTGCAGAATCGCGCGGGTGCGCCGTGATTGAGAGGGGATCCCTTGAATTTTATGCCAGCTTTCTCCAGCGTCGACCGTCTCATAAATCCCACTGCAAGCCGAAGCGATTATGTGGTTGGCGTTCCGAGGGTCCATGTTGATGGCAAAGATATCCGAATCGTCGATTATGCCTTTGTTGATGACTCTCCAGTTCTGGCCACCGTCTGTGCTCTTGTACGGAAGATGCCAGGTGCCGGCGTAAATCACGTTCGTGCTTCGGGGATCCATGGCCAACGACTCCACGTCAATCAGATCGGGCGTCCGACTTGTCGGCAACGGGGTCCAGGTTTCGCCGGAATCCTCTGACCGGAAGATGCCAGTAATGGTACCGGCCAACAGAATATTGGGATCCTGCTCAGATTGCGTCAGCGAATGCACGGCTTCGTTTCTTAACTCCGGTGATTCCCGCCAGGTCAATCCGCCGTCCGTTGATTTAAAAAAGCCCCCCGGGTCTTTGTGACGGTGCGTCGCGACGTACAGGACTTTTGAGTTCCTTGGATCCACGATGATGTGGTCGACAAACAAGCGCGGGCGATTGAAATTAACCAGCAAGCGCCAGTTGCGACCGGCATCGGTCGAAATGTACATCTGGCCGTCGAGCGTGCCGAAGTAAAACCGATCCGGATCACTCGGATCGACTACGAGAGCGCGAACGTCCCCGCCGCTTGGCCCGGTTATGCGCCACTCGCTCGAGTAAGGGCCGCCGGAGGTGGCCGTTGCCGATACCTTGCCACTGCGGCTGGTCAACGTGAAGGTGAATAGGAGGCCGAGACATAACAGTCGGGATAGGGCTTTGTTCATTATTTCCATCTCTCTCATCTTGATTCGATGCCAGGCTCCAGCGGGAGCACGCCAACTCCGGTGCATTATAACTCTTTGCACTCTTTTTTCTGTACTTTACTTCATCTAGCTCTTCAACCCCGGCACCGCGCGAAACCTCAACGCTCGTGATCTCGGCTACGACCTGCGAGCTTAAAGCCGAAGCGGGCGGTGCTTCCCTTTCGGAAAACACCGCCCGCTTTCGAAAGAAGGTCGCAACTCTTATTTGAGTGGCGAACGTTACTTAGTTCTTCGGCCAACGAAGAACGAGGCAGCCTGAGGCTATTCCTCGCCTCGGCGACCGCCGCGGCGCCGAGCTGGTTTCTTCTTGCAATCCGGGCACGGCGAGATCACTCCCGTCGCGTCTCCCGTCGGCGCTGCTGCACCCTGCGGGACGACCCAGAGTTGCACGAGCAACTCAGGGAGACATCCACCGTCCACCACGACGATGCGACCGGCGTCGATGCCGCGAGTGTTGACAAGGTAGTCCTTGGCGCGATTCGCCCGGGTTGTACCTTCCGTACCGCAGCCACCGTAGCCAATTATAGAGCCCTGAGCAGCAGGCTCGTTCTGTAGTTGAATCGCAAAGTTGTCGAGTCTGGCCTTCTCATCGTTGAACCTGATGTTGCCATACTCGTCGAACTTCCGAGCCGGGGCCGCCTTCGGCTTGATCGCCGTCGAGGCGGAACCCGTACGACCGCAACTTGGATCGAGTCCACCAACCTCTACCGTTGCGGTAATGGTCTGGCCACCCGTCCCCTTCGTATCGACCGTGATGGTGTCCGTACCCTGACCGCCAGTAATCGTGCCGGCCGAAACCGACCAATTATAGGTTGGCGATACCGTTGGCGTTCCCTGCCCATAGTTAGCATTGAACGTAATCGGTGCGCCATCATCGGCGCTGTCCGGGCCCCTCGCGCTGACCGTCCCGCAAACCAGATCGGGGACGCAGTCACCGCAACTCGCAATCGTGACCGTGGTCGTCGACGCCGTAATACAACCGCAACCGTCGTCAACTTCGACCGAAGCCGTATACGTTCCTGGCCCGACACCACTCAGGTCCCAACTCACGTTGGCGCCTTCGCCGGTGATTCGACCACCGGTGACAGTGTACGAATAAAGCAGCGTGTCACCGTCTGGGTCGCTTGCCGTAGTGGTAAGTCCAACCGTGGTGTTTGCCGTTGCCGGACAGCTACCAGATTTCGAGTGGCTTCCCGGCCCGCACGGCATGGTGATCATTGCCGTCGAGGCTGCCAACGAAGCTACTGGCGGCTGGTTCGGCAGAATCGACGGCTCTCGCTTGTTGCGATGACCGGCAAAGAACTGGAACCCGAACCCATATGGATCGCTCGAAGGCTGGAAGCCCAGCGGGAATCCAGCGGACGTGGATGCGAAAGCCGTCCCGGGAACTACGATAATGCCGCGACCCGGAACGTTTACGTTGGTTATCTGCGCTACCGAGGTGGTCGAGTCGGCCGGGTTGAAGTTACCCTGACGCTGGTCATTCAAGGCCCTGCGATACCAGGCACCGAAGCCCCACCAACGCGAGGGATACAACTTGATGCCGACCAGAAACTCAATCGGGTTGTTCGGAAACGCGTTAGGAGTGTGACCAGCGACATATTGAGTCGATCGAAACTCAGCGATCGGCTGGACGTACTTGTTGATCGGAAAGTCCACGCCAATACCGGCGATTAACTCGTCAGGTCGATCCAACAAAGTTGAGCTGCCGGCTTTCGGGTTGCTGTTAAGAATATAGCCCAAGTTTGCCGAAAGGTTGACTGACTTGCTCAAACGGCCATCCGCGAACAGCACCAAACCAAAGTCACCGAGGTTAGCTCCGGGCGACGCTCCGCGCTGGAGCTGATTGAATCCCTGGGCGTCACTAGCCTTATCCGGATACCAGCGATAGAACGGAATGAAACCGAAACCGAATGGATTGTTCGGCGAGGTAAGCCGAATCTTGGCGCCGCCCACGAAGTTACCGAAGCTCGACTCACCATAGAGACGATTAACAAACGGCGCGTCCGGCAGATAGCTCGGCGCGCTCGTGTAACTGGTCGGCACGATGATCGGATTCAACGAACCCGGACTACCCGGAGGCCGGCAATTGCCAGTCAGCGCGGTACATGGCAACTGCTGAGTGGCCAGTACAATACCCGGCAAAATGCTTCCTACGGGCGAACCAACACCAGGAAACGAATCAGCATGCCCAAATGTATTGCCGACGGCTGTCGGCGGTCCCAGCGTCGTAGCGAACCCTGGGAAACCGAACAACGTGCCGAGCCCACCGGGCCCCTGTCCAAAGTTTGGACCAGTTCCGCCCGTGAACGGATAAGCCACCCGCGGCTGACCGGCGTTGTAATACACAAACAAAGGACTAGTCGCAGGCACACAGGCCGGACAGAACGGCGGTCGGAAGACCGCAGTACCGGCGAGCGTACCCACGTTCGGTCCCGACGGCGCCAAAATTATCGCCGGCCCGCTACCGAGCAAGCCTGTTCCAAAGTATCCCTGCGAATTAGGCAGATAGAAACCGGACAGGTTCTGTGGGCTATTGACCTTAATCCCGCGGTAGGCCTGCGTCTTGAAGAACAGCTCTATATGATCATTCAGCCCGATATTGACAGTAGCGACATAATCCGTGATATCGGCGTTACCCGGATCGCGATCGTAGTTGCTGTAGGCAACGCTGAATGTATACTCTCCCTTTCTCAGCGTCGAACCGTCATAGATCGTAAACAACCCGGTGGGACCTCCCTCGGGTCCGCCCGTTCCTACTGACGGCGACTGGTTTCTGGGATCGTTCTCCGGCCTTGGCGTTTGCGCAAACGCTAGGGAAGAAAAAATAAATATGGCGAGTGCACAAAGGAGCACTCTATTCGCGAGTCTCATCGCGTTCCTCCTGCGATAGTGAGTGAAAGTTCCTGCGACCGAGCCGATAGGGCTAACCGAGCGACCGATCTCGATGTGATTCGATTGTCTGCTCGAAGCATCTCGCCGCCAGTTACCCATTGGATACGGACGCTCGAACTACTAGCGTCAACGATTACGTTAACAGAACTGCTGCCGCTCTGACACCGGAACTCCGGCGGGAGCGACGCAACAGAGAGGGTGCCCAAACTTTACAGGACCTCTCTTAAGGTCTTAATACTTCTTAACCTAGCGCTCTTTTATATGCAAACCGAGCGCAAGTGTCAACTATCATCTCGCTGCTCGCGCGGCACCACACCTCGAACGCCACCTCAGACAATCCATGCGAACAGTAAATACGGCCCGGAGCGTACCATTGCCGTGGCCGGAAATCAAGACTTTTTCATGACTTAGAGGCGAATTTGTTTATGTTTTTTCCGTCACGCATAAATGCCGCGCATCCTGGTATCGTACGCAACGCGGTCGATCGCCAGCATGTAGGCCGCAGTCCTGGTATCCACTGAATGCGCATCGGCATAGCGGCAAAGGTCATTAAAACTGGCTACCATCGTGTCCTGCAGCCGTTCATTGACTACGTCTTCTCGCCAAAAATAACCCATCCGGTCTTGCACCCACTCAAAGTAAGAAACAGTAACACCCCCGGCATTGGCAAGAATGTCCGGGATTACGAAGATACCTTTCTGGTACAGAATTTCGTCGGCAGCGGCCGTCGTTGGTCCGTTGGCTCCTTCGGCCAGCACCTTGCATTTCAGTCTCTCGGCATTTAGCGAGGTGATTTGATTTTCAGTAGCCGCGGGAATCAAGACATCGCATTCCAATTCCAAGAGGTCTGCATTGCTCACGTGCTCGGCGTCGCGATAACCCTCGAATGATCGAGTTGCCTGTAGGTACTTTAACGCCGCCGGAATATCGATTCCAGCCGGGTTGTGAATTCCACCGTGAACGTCGGATACACCGACCACTTTGAAGCCCGCCTCGTGGATCAAAAGGGCGGCGATTCCGCCAACGTTTCCACTGCCCTGCACCACCACCCTGGTGTTGGCCGGCGTCATCTTAAATCGTTTGACCGCTTCGCTAACAACAATCAACAATCCTCTGCCCGTTGCTTCGCGTCGCCCCCTGGAACCTCCCAAGTCTATCGGCTTGCCCGTGACGACGGCGTTCACGGTATGGCGCGCATGCATTGAGTACGTGTCCATGATCCAGGCCATGGTCTGTTCGTTAGTATTCATGTCGGGCGCCGGAACATCTTTTTCCGGTCCGATGAAATCAAGCAGTTCCGCTGCATAGCGCCGCGTCATACGCTCAAGCTCTCCGAGAGACATCTGCGATGGATCGCAGATGATGCCTCCCTTCGCACCTCCAAACGGCACATTAACTACGGCGCACTTCCAGGTCATCCACGCGGCCAGCGCGCGGATCTCATCAATGTTGACATCGGGCGAATAACGAATTCCGCCCTTCGCCGGCCCCCGGGCGAAGTTGTGTTGGACTCGAAAGCCTTCGAATACCTGAATGCGGCCCGAGTCCATTCGCGTCGGAACATAAACCTTTAGTTCCCGATTCGGTACGCGCATCACCGCATAAAGATCGGCATCAAGGTTTAGCAACTGGGCCGCGCGATCAAATCGCGACATCATCGATTCGAAGGGATTGTCTTCCTTGATCTCTTTGATGTCATCGACCAGTGCATTAGGCATGAGCACTCTCCAGTAAACTAAATTGAATAGCTTTTATGGTATTTGACTGCCGCGAAATGTTAACGCAAGCATTCTGCAGGCGCAACTGAAGCACTACAAGTCTGAATTTGGACGCAACGCGAACACCGGTGTTAACATCGAAATCCAGCAACGCTAATCAAGCGGCAGCCATTCGACTGTTACAACTTATCGAACCTACAAATGTTTTCTCCGTCGCGCTCGCGCCAATCAACCCTTTGGGCCCTGACTCTTCTTTTCGTCGCATTGTGCTTCCAGCTCGCGCCGGCACAGACCGAAGATCCAACCGACGGCGAAACCGACCCGGTAAAGCTATTTGAGCGCGGCCAAAACGCTCATGCTAAGGGAGACCTCCCGCGCGCGCTCGCCCTTTATGAAGGCGCGCTCAAACTGCGGCCCGAGTTTCCCGAAGCCGAATATCAACGCGGCGTCGCCCTCGTGGCCCTCGATCGATCACCCGAAGCTGAGAAGGCCTTCGCTCGCGCCATTGATCTAAAAAAGAATTGGGTTCTTCCAATCAGCGCGCTGGGCAATGTACTCGTCCGTTCTGCGCGAGACAAAGACGCCGAACCTCTTCTTCGGCGCGCAATGCAACTGGGTGCAAAGGATTCTGTCACGCTGGATTCACTCTCGACGGTGCGCGCTCGCGCTGGTGACAAAGACGAAGCACTGGCGCTGGCCCGGACTGCGACTGACGACGACAATGCCTCGGCTTCGGCCTGGGCCTGGCGAGGAGCAATGGAGAGAGCTACCGGAAATAAGGAAGCTGCTCTGACCAGCCTCAATCGCGCTCTGCAAATTCAGCCGAATTATGTCGTGGCCGTGAAAGAGCGTGCTGAGTTGCGCCTGGACGCCGCCGACTACGCACCGGCAATCGAAGATCTTAAGTCGGCTCTGTCAGTCAAACCTGGCGACAAAGAGATCTCGCTCCGACTCGCCCATGCTTATGAACTGGCGAACAAGCCGGATGAAGCCCGACGTATCTATGAAAGTATCGGCTATGAAGGCGACGGCCAGGATAAATCACAAAATGGCGGCGCCATCAACGTAGCCGGCACGGCGGAGGACATCGCCGCTGCCAACAACGACGATCCTAAAGTCGCGCAGCCGGCGCTCGAAAGACTGCTCGTCGCCAATCCGAAGAACGCGAAACTCTTTGCGCGCCTCGGCGAGGTCACGCGCCGCAGCGACCCTCAAAAAAGCGGCGAGTCGTACGGGCGAGCCAATCAGATCGATCCGGCCAATCCGACATACGCCATCGGGTATGCCGCGGCGCTGGTCCAGTTGCGGCGCTTTGCCGTCGCCGAGACCATCCTGCGTCGCGTGATTGCCACGGCCCCAAATGAATACACCGCGCATGCAAATCTTGCGCTGGCACTCTTCGAGTTGAAGCGTTACTCCGAAGCGCTGCCGGAATACGAGTGGGCGGCGGCGACAAAACCTGAAATCGCGGCGACATACTTCTTCATCGCCGCGGCGCATGATAATCTCGGTGAGTACCAGCAAGCTCTGGACGCTTATGAAAAGTTTTTGTCGCGAGCCGATCCTACAAACAACAAGCTCGACATTGAGAAAGTTAACCTGCGCCTCCCCAGGCTTCGAGATCAAATCAGCCGCGGACAGGGCACGAAGCGAAAGAAGCCCTGAATAGACACCTTCGGTGAGAGTCAAGCGAATGCCGATCTCCCTAAGTCACGGTTGGATGTCCCTGACGCCAGGCATCATGGTCTGTGTCCTGTCAGTCAGCACTTTCGCGCAACAGCCACGCAGTCCCCAACTCCCTGCGCCACCGCCGATGAGGTTCATCTCGCCCGATGAACGATCCCAATTGACGGCAGCGAAAGATCCCAAGTCGCGGATCCGTACCACGATCGATTTAGCGGGGGGCCGTCTCACTCGAACTGAGGAGCTCACCTCCGAGAAAAAATTCGCTGCGGCCTCGGAAGAACTTGGTGGCTATCTGGGTTTGATTGACAACGTTCGCGCGTTTCTCGTTGGCATGAATCGCGACAAGGGCAGCACGCGCGATCTTTATCGTCACCTGGAAATCCATTTGCGCGCGCATATTCCGCGGCTTGCAGTAATACGTCGCACCACGCCGGCTGAGTACCAAGGCAACATCAGAGCCGCAGAGGAATACGTGCGCGAAGCGCGCGAGGAGGCGCTTGACTCGTTTTATGGGCATTCCGTCCTGCGCGAGGATCCGGGCGGCGCGAAGAAACCGGAAGGATCCAAGGACTCGCCCGAGGGAAGCAGGCGCCCATGATTCAACTCTGTCATAGAATGATCAGCCGCGACTCCGGCACCACCAGTCGACGCCGTGGCTCAGGGCGCCTGCTGGTAATCGTTACAACGATGGGCGGTCTTTTCGCCGGCCTTCTTCTGATAAGCGGATCGGTTTCAGCGCAAACTCGCGATCATCTCACCGATCAGGAAACCGAGCTGGTCCGTTTTCATCAGGAGCTCGATAAGCGGATTGAAGTTTTCATCAAAGCGATAGACCGCAGGTTTGCGATCATCAACGGTACGGCGGCGCCGGTTGTAAAGAAGTCGGTGAAAGACGAGCCGGACTGGGGCGAAGTACCCAGGGGCACTCACACGGAACTGCTGGGAGACATTGCGGGAATCCTGGACGAAGCGATCACCAACATCGACGATGTCAATCGCCGCGACGAAAAGAACCCGCTGATCTCACGGTCACTGCGAAAGTTGACCTCCAGCGCGAAGGGATACCTGAACCAGCTCGCCGCGTTGAAGAACCAGGCTAAAGATCCGGACGAAGCAAACGCCATCGACCGGGTAGCGGATAACGCGAACCAGATCATCGAGGTAGGCAGCAAGCTGCCGCCCCCAACCCCGGAGTCAGATAAAAAGAAAAAGAAACCGTGAAACGCAGAAAGCGGTAGGCGGAGCTTTTGCAGTTCTTCGAGCGTCGAATTATCGCACATGGTATTCGAGCTGCCGCCGGCTGCCTTTCTTTGAACTATCGACATAGTCATCACGTAGAATGGTCTGAGGAGAAACGAACAATGGAAAGCCGCTACTATCCCGGCGTCGAAGCCGACGTAATTGAATTGACCACAGAGCTTCGCGATCTATTTGATGAAGACTTCGATGTTCAGTCAATGCAAGTTTCATCGACGGCTGTGCTGCAGGCGCGTAAGTCCAGCACGTTGCGCGAAATCACCGGATTGGCCGCGGCGCTCACCATAAAGATCACTCCCGAAACCGGCGGGACGCGCATCGAGATCGGCATGCAGAAGTGGTTCGACAAAGCTGCCGTGGCGGCCATCGCCCTGGTGTTGTCGGCGGGTCTGCTAATCGCATTGCCCGCGCTCGGCGCCTACTGGCAATACAAATTGACTGAAGACGCGTGGAAGATAATCGAAGATCACATCGCCCGCAAAGCCGGCGGCTATGTGCCACCGATGCCCGGTCGCTGCGGTACCTGCGGGACCGCCGCGAGCGCGGGCTCGAGTTTCTGTTCTTCGTGTGGCGCGAATTTGCGCGTTGGGTTCACGTGCCCTCACTGTAATGCGGTACAAAAAGATCCGAACGCCCGATTTTGTAACTCGTGCGGTAAAGCGATTGCGTCTTAAAATCCGAATTCCATCATGTCCATGTGCTTACGACGATTCCTCCGCCTACTCGTCCTTCCGGTTGCCGCGGTTTCACTGCTCGGCGCTTCAAACGCGACCTTCGCCCAAGAGAAAGAACCCTCCGAGGTAATCAAAGTCAATACCGATCTGGTGGTCTTTGATGCTCAGGTTATCGACAAGAAGTCCAAGCGCGTAATCGGCGACCTCACCAGGGATGATTTCGAGATTTCGGAAAAAGGCGTGAAGCAGCAAATCACTTACTTCAGTCGCGATGAGCTTCCGTTATCAATCCTGCTGCTGCTCGACGTCAGCGGAAGTGTCCGCCCGATTCTGCGTCAGATACGCGATGGCGCGCTCAATGCCTTGCAGCGCCTGAAGCCAGACGACCAGGTGGCCGTGATGCCTTTCGCTAATACTTCAAGGCTGGCGCAGGACTTCACTCGGGATCGAAGCCAGGCCGCGCGAAAGATCGAAGAAGCCACCGCGAGTGACGCCCTCGGCAGCGGAACCTTTCTGGGCCCGGCACTGGCGAGTGCTGCGATCCACATGCAAAAAGCCCCGACTCTCAGCAGCCGCCGCGTAATCATTATCGTCACCGACAACATTGCCTTCACTGCAGGCAAAGAGCACAAAGAGATTCTGGGGGAACTCTTCGACAGCGGCACGGTCGTCTATGGGCTAATTGTTAAGGGCGCGATTGGCAAGCTCTTTAACGTCATGTTCCTGGGACAGATTAAAGGCGTTAACGAATTCGCTGAACAAACGGGCGGCGAGATGATTGGAGCAGACAAGAAGGAGGTTGACATCAAACTCGGCGAGGTAATCGATCGGCTGCGCGCTCGCTATGCTTTAGGCTTCCGGCCCACCAACGTCGCCGACACTGATGAATTCCGCTCGGTCGAGATCAGTATCTCTTCAGCTAAGAACAGAAAAGAGAAACCAGTCGTGCTCACCAGGCGCGGTTATTACCTTCGCAGGAAGTGATTTCCGTTATCTGTGGCTGGTGGCTAATCATGCCGCAGCGCCCGTACCGGATCGATGCGCGCCGCGCGCGCCGCCGGATAAAGCGCCGCCAGAATGGAAACTGCGAGTGCAAATGAAATTGCGCCGAGCGAAAGATAAGGCGGCAGGTAAAAGAAGTCGACAAACGATGCGCCCTGAGGTTTCAGAATAAAACGGAAAGCCAAACGGTTCGCGACCGCGTCAATTCCCCACGCCGCCAGCGATCCAATGACTCCGCCGGTGAAACCGATCACCGCGGCTTCAAAAAAGAAGATGAGCTTGATCTCGCGATCTTCCGCGCCGATGGCTTTCATAATTCCAATCTCGCGCGTGCGTTCGAGAATCGACATAATCATCGTGTTCGCTATCCCGAAACTTGCCACCAGCAAAGAAATGCCGCCGAGTAGTCCCAGCACTGAGTCGATGATCAGGAAGATGGTGCGAATCTGATCCAATTGATCGACGATCGAAAAGCTCCCGAAACCCTTTTCGGTAAGTTGCTTTCGCACCTCAGTCATGACGACCGGGTCGGTTACTCTCACGACTGCGGATTCGTATCCTTCGCTGTCCGATTGCCCTAACGAACCGCTTTCACGCGCGAGCGCCAGAGCCACCATGCCCATCGGGCTCCGATGCTCTCGCGACCATTCCCGCGCCGCCTTCAGCGGAATGTAAATTCGCGCATCAGGAATTAGTCCTCTCAAGCCGCCCTGTCCCGCGCCTTCCTTGATCTCAGTATTCAATACGCCGACGATGCGAAATGTTTTTGCGACCAGCGCGCCGCTAGCAGGACCCGGCGTTGTGTCCTGTTCCAGCGGCAGACCAAAAAACCCGGGCGGCTCTTCGTCTGCGCTCTTCTGTTTTGTCGATTCCTTCGTCGCATCGCCCGACTCCTTCGGAGCAGCGAGAAACTCGATCGTTTTTCCGATCGCGTCGGCGGGCTTTTCAAAACCAAAGTCCCGGGCAAAGGTATCTTTTACGATGACTTCATCGGCGTCCGGCGAACTCATCATTTGCCCCGCAGTAAATTCCTTGAAACGGGAACTGGCGTTCGGTACCGAGGCGCCGGCAATGGGTTCAATCTCCGAATGGCCATTGACGCGGACGTAGGTAAAGATCGACAGGCTGGGCTCGACATAAGCGACTCCCGGAATCTTTGCGATTTCAGCAATCGCCGCATCATCGAGATTTCGCGTTGGCTCTTTATCCGGTTTGAAAGAAGGACCACGGCGGTCGTTGGGATTCTCGCCTCTTCTATTCGAATTCCGACTGTTGCCCGCCGCCGCCATGAAAACATTCTTGCCAAAGACCCGCATCTCGTTAAATAGATCCAGGGCGCGAAAACGCGAGAGCATGTTGCGCTGTAAACCGAGACCGAACGAAACCATCGTGACAATGACCGCCACGCCCACGATGACGCCCATCGAGGTCAGCGTCGCGCGCAGTTTGGCTTCGCGCAGGTTTCTGAAAGCGAGCCGGAGTAGATCGAAGAAGGACATAAAACCGTTCGTAGCTTAGCTGATTTTCGGAGGGTATAGAAACCGGACTAAAAACCTGACCGGATTAACCCGATCTAGCAGATGCGGAAAAGGGATTCTGTGTTCAGGTAAACGGCTCGCGGTAGCGAGCGAGTAACAACACCGGTATCAAGTCGATAACAATTCAGTCGGTACTGGTTCAGTTTCAGTCCCACCAATGAAGATGACGCTGGGAGCGCGGACGTCCCGTCCGCACAGCGTGCGAAGCACGCTCCCTTTTTCGAGCTTCTTGCAGCAATAACTGTTCGCGCTCCGCGCTCAATGCGGACGAGACGTCCGCGCTCCCAGCAGAAGATCGACCTTTGGCTCAAACTGAACCAATACCATTCAGTCCGCTTCTTCCATGCGGCCTTTTTATTTCTTGCAGACAAATCGCGGCCCCAGGCCAGCTCCTGAACCATCGCGAGTTGGAAGCATCTGCCATAAGTTGGAGGCTATGGAGCCGCGATCTTAATGATGGCTTTATTGCTCAATGGGCCGTGCAGGCTGACGTTCAACCACAAATCTCTGGGAGCGCCTACGACGTTGTCTGGTAACCTGACAACAACCTGAGTAACCTCTCCCAAGCCGGGTAAGGGACCGATGTACTCAACCGCCAGATCGTACACTCTGCCTTGATCATCTTCTGCCAGCACGCTCACATTTGAGGCCTTGTCGTCCGGCAAAAGACCCAGGCGCCAGACAAAGAGTGCCACGCGTCTGCGCAAATCGGTGCTCAAGTTGTATGGGTTAATCAGCGAAAACGGGTCGCGTGTCTGGGTCACGGAATCCAGCGCGATGGCGAACTCAGTATTCTGCTCGGTCAACAGCACTGGAGCATCGTTGATGCCCTGCGCAACCGTCCCACTGCTGTTGAGCCACCCGTTGGTTCCAGTGAAATCGGCCGTGATGGTATGGCTTCCAATGCTCAAAGCGGACGTGCTAAACGACGCGTGTCCGGTAGCGTCGAGTTGGATAGTACCCAATACCGTTGGGCCGTCCTTGAACGTTACCGAACCTGTGGCTGTGCCCGGTGCAGCATTTGTAGGTGTCACAGTGGCAGTAAACATGACCGCTTGCCCGAAATTAGAGGGGTTTAATGAAGAGCTGACCGTCGTCGCCGTTCCGTTCTGAACGACGTGAGCAACGCTTCCGATGCTTGAAGCAAACTGCGTGTCCGAAGCGTAGGTCGCCACGATGCTGTAGCTTCCAATGGCCAGATTCGACTTCGTGATTGACGCGACACCGCTGGAACTAAGCGGAACTTGTCCGATAACCGTTGCGCCGTCCTGGAACGTGACCATCCCGGTCGGCGTTCCGAAGCCAGCGGGCAGGGCGGATACGGTTGCGGTGAATAAAACTGCCTGCCCCAAGCTCGACGGATTAGGAGAGGAAGCGAGAACGGTAGTCGATGCGTTGGCATGAACTTTTTGAACCATAGTCACCGACGACGCAGGGTGGCCTGCATCGCCGCTATAGTTGGCCGTAATGAAGTGATTGCCGAGAAAGCCGCCGCCTGCTGTAAGGGATGACGTGGTAACTGATGCTTGCCCGTTAGCACTCAAAGGGAGATTGGTGGCCAGAGTCGTCGTGACGGGCGTCGATCCGTTGTAAGTGAGATCGGTGAAAGTTACAGTACCGCCTGGACCAGCGGGCAAGCCGGTCACGGTGGCCGTGAATGTGATTGGACTTCCGACTACCGTGTTACGTAAATCGGGCGATGATGAGCTGATGACTACGTTGATACCCGGAATATTCCCCAGGGCAAAGAGGGTTCCTCCGTTAAGCGTGTACACCGTGCCGTCAGGACCGATAACAGTTGGGACGTAAGGCGCGCCGATTCCCGGCGTTAGCACCACGGCCTGGTCCAAAGTGTTAGTTAGTAGATTCCAGCGATAGCTGCGGCCGTCTTCGCTGGTGAAGAATACGCTTTTCGTGGCCGGGTTGATTGCCGGCGAATTGATGCACCACTCCTTCACTGCGTTCGGAAATGTGTTGTGATCCTGGCCCGGGTCCGGAGTTGGACCGATCGCTGTCAGCACCTCCCTCATCTCGATCAAGCCAGCCGCTGTGGGGTGTGGATCGATTTGCGTCTCGTTCGGGTCGAGCAGCGCCACCTTATTTATGCCGCTTCCGTCGGCCAACGCATAGTCGTTGTACTTGCAGAACAACAGATAAGTGGATGAGCCGGTGTAGGCTGGCACCGCCGAAGCCGGCACGATGCCCGGCGTGTAGTCCCAGCCGAAAGCGCCGGGGGTCTTGATGACCGACAAATCCCCGCTGAAGTGCAAAAGAAAACCGCGCGATCCATTGTTCGGATTGCTCAGCACTCCGAAATAGACGTCGCCATCCGGTGCGACCATGGGAGATGCGGTGCCGTCGTCCCTGATTGAAGCTGTGTTGCCATTGCGTGGGTCTTTGAGCAACACCGAAAACTTCGTTGCCAAAGTGGTCGGGTCCAGGCCCAGCAGCTTCGAGTTGGTCGATCCCCTGGCGACGACGTAAAGCGTATTGCCGTCGTTGCTCAGAGCGGGCGCCAGGTTGTGACTCACCTGGTTGATGGCGTTGTCGCCGGCGGCGGTGCCGGCAAGAACAAAGGTCCCGTTGCCGCTCGTATCCAGCCGAGCGAAACCACTCTGGCTCGTATTCAGTGGCGCGGGAGCATTTCCCTGAACGCGAAAACCAAAATAGATGTTGCCCGCTGCATCGGCGGTAATCGGAGTGTTGACGAAGATAGTGCTGTCATATGCAGCGGGATTGGCATTGTAAGCGGCCAACCCGTAGAACACCTCTCTAACGGGTGCACCGGGAGTGTTCGAGTCTGGGTTGTCGATGTGCCAGATGGTGCCGCCGGCGCCCGCATAATACATTCGCGTCCCGAACGATCCAGTCGCGATGCAGGGGTTGTAGACGGGAATCCAATTATGTGCTGGAAGGATGTAGTCGCTTCCGACTGAATACTTGAATGCCCCAGTCGCGCCGTCGAAAGCGTCCACCCTAAAGCCATCACTGGCGGTCTTAACCGGCACCAGGACTGTATTGCCCGCAGTAATAAGAGGTGGGCCATAATGTGTGAGAGCGCCGGTATTATTAAAGTCGATGTTGGTGGTCCACTTAATCGTGTTCAAGTTCTGTGCGGGAGCAGCGTAGCTGGAGGTGTGCTGAGCGTTGCCGGCGAAGGTCGTAGCCTGCGCGAGCACTCGTCCCGAAGTGAACGCAAAGAGGCAGAACAGAATCAGAAGCGGGAGCGGTAGCGGTAGCGACCGGGTGGTATTCAGGACCGCAGTCAAACCAGCGACGAAAAAGCTAATGCGGCATCTGCTCTTCCGAAGGACATAGCATGCCCGAACAAACATGAAATTCGCCATAACCTTGTTGAGGGCGCTCGCAGATAGATTTCAACCCGACGCCTTACCGCCACCTTGAAGTAGCAGCGGTTTCTTTGATGCGTGTTCCTACGCGTTAGTGCGCATCTCTTTTCCGCCGCTTCAAACTCCAAAACGGTCGACTCTCTCGAATTAGTTTTTCAGCAACCTACCGGGAGAGCCGCGCCAAACGGTCCGCGCGCGCGGGGCCGGCTACAAGCCGCATCACGGCGTGGCCCACGATCACGATACCAGCATAGGTCGCGCTGTCCGCGAGGATGGGCGCAACGCCCGGTGCGAACACCATCCACTTCGGGAACATCGCCGCGATAAAGTAATCCCGCGGCGCTCCGATGAGCGTCACGATGCCAGTGAACACCGCCAGACCGCGCCACCCGAACCGCCGGGCCAGCCGCCAGGTGACGGGGTAGATTGGCATAAGTGAGATCGAGGCGCCGAGGTAGAAAAGCGCCAGGAAGGATGGCGTCGAGGCATATGGTACCCACCACCAACCGAGGGACTCGCAGAGAGCGATCGCGCCCACCCCAAACAACCCGGCCGCAGCTCCACCGGCCATCGCCCCCAGGACGCGCCGCGCGGTCGCGCGCGTGAAATAGATCACCGCGACGAGCGCGATCAGATACCCACAGGTATACAGAATGAGCTGCTGAGTTGTCATGTGCCTTCCTTGAGCGATCCAGCGTTGGAATTCAGGTGGCGAGCCGCCTTCAAGCTGGATGCGATCACTGAACTTGAGAGGCTAATAAGCGCGTTCGCGTGGATTGACGCGTTGTGTGGCCCGCACGACGTACGTGATTGTCTCGGCCTGCCCGGAGCGGCGCCAGCCACGCGATGTGCCAGGGCCGGCGATGCAGATGAAGCACTAGCTAATAAGCTCTAAGGACTGTCTTAAGTTTTGGTGTGGGCCTTTGTTGCGCTGGTTGGCAATGAATGACTCCTCCTGTGTTGCTCGAACGCGCCCCTTACTTCTTTTCCGCCTCAGGCTTTTTTGATTCGCCCGTCAATTGCTGCGTCTTTGTCTTCACAGTTGTCTCGAACCGAGCCAGAAATAGTGCAGTCACGCTATCGATGCTGTAGCCGGCAAAAAAGGCGGTCTGCCATTCCAGTTTCGGCATTCCCCATGACAGGAGAACATAGCCAAGAAGAATCCAGGCCAGGCCCCAGAGGATCGAAATGAATCGGACGTGGAGCCACAGGATCCAATTGTTCATGGCCTGAAAGCTGGGTCGTGTTTGCGCTCTTGCAGCTTTCAACGCTTCAATCGCGACGTGCACGCCGCTGCCGATCAATATGAAGATGAGCGTCCCGTACAGACGCCCCAAATCCGTCGCCTTAAACGGATATTGCTCAGCCGACATCCCCGTCCGGGTTAACATCCAGGGTACGCCTCTGGATAGGATCCAAGGCACCCCAATCCCGCAGGCCACTATAATGAGAGCCAGATACAATGCGCTTAGGCTTTGCGCCGCCCTCGACTTGGCAACCTTGTAAATGAGGCGGTGCTCTACATCCACTACAGCCGAATCGAGCACCCCTCCCTCTTGGGCCAGTTCCTCAAGCAAACGCTTGCTCAGCTCTGGGTCGGTGGGCAGTTCCGGCCCGAATTCGAAGTCCCAATCCAAAGGCTGGCCAACCCGCAAATTTTTAAGGGTTTCAGACACCCGCGGTGACAAGGTAAGCGAGGCACACTGGTAGATGATCTGGTCCAGCGGGACCTTCACTTGCTCAAGCTGTTGGCGCTGTTTCTCATAGTCGATGACCGTCGCACCCGGCCAGAGATCGCTGACTTCCAACCAATTGAGTCGGACGAATTCGACACTGTCGGAGCACCAATCTCGCTCCTCGACGGCGTCCCCAAATAGCTTGTCAATCCTCGCAAGGTTGGGTGTAATCGTCTCGTCAATCCGGCGCCACATCTTATCGCCCAGGAGTCTGGCCATGAGAGCGGTCCTGCCTGCAGGGTCCAATTTGGAAGCTTGGTCGAGGGTCTCCACTACACGCTTCTGCAGGTATTGGGCAGAGGCCCGAATCTCCCGAAGGAGCCCGAAAATGAGTTGGTCGTGTACTCGCCTCAATTCGTCCTGTGCTTGCTTCAGTTCGGCGGGCGTCGGCTTTTTCGACTCTGTGGGTGAAATAGGGGTCGACATTGCATGAAAATGCGCTAGTTAATCCGGATTGTCAAAGGAATTTGCGAAAACTGGATCCTATGATTGTCGCTCACGTTTCGCCTCTATGTGTCACGAATTATAATCGTGGGCCCATCTGTGGTGACTAATCAAACAGATGATGTACCGCGTCAGGAGTCCAGTCGGAGAGGTTGGGTGTAACGACCTCAGCCCGGGCGTCGCGCAACTGGTTATCGGAGACCGTATTAGTGACGCCGATTGTTCGCATCCCGGCCGCCCGCGCGGCAGAAATGCCCGGCGGCGCATCCTCGATCACCAGGCATTCGTCTGCGAGCAGCGGCAACTCGCGCGCAACTCGTCGCCTTTCGTTCAGCAACTCCAAAGCACTTTGGTAGCAGTCGGGCGCGGGCTTATGTTTCAATCCCGGTCCCGCGCTCACGATCACGTCAAATAATTTGGCGAGTCCGGCCAGCCCCAGCACATGATCGATCTCACCGCGCTCAGCCATGCTGACTATGCCCAGTTCATAGCGCCGCGCGGCCGCCTTAATAAACGTAACCACGCCGGAAGGCACTGGCAGCTCGTTCGTGATGAACTCGCGATGCAATTCATGTTCACGCTTGATGACTGCGTGCATCACTTCGTCAGTCAGCGGCCGTGCGGCCCGCGCGTATGCGGCCCGCACGAAGGCCGCATCGTCCATTCCCAGCGAGGCGAAATAGTCTTCGTCCGTGAGCGCGATGTCTTCGGCGAGCAATATTTCCCGATAAGCTTTTAGATGGATGCGCTCGTCATCGATGATGACGCCGTTGAAGTCAAAAAAGATCGCCTGGATCATTGTGAATGCGGGCCCTGGCAGGCTGATGAAAAAGTCCTCTTGTTATGCTCGGTAAGATCGGCCAGCCGGCGACACGGCAGCAATGCGATCCACTAAACCACACTAAACGGCACGAAACCGAAGGCTTTGGTTCGAGCTATTTCGTGTGAGTTCGTGGATCGCCTTTATGTTGTCATCAGCAATCTCTTACTTGAACCTTTCTTAGTAGCCAACCTAGGGGGCGCTCTTGATTGAGGCTATTGAACCCGGCGATTTCAATTCCGTGATCTTCGCATTTTGCGCCTCGAACAGAAGCGGCAGCCGTTCACTCTCGAGCACATCGAGCCGGCGCAGCACCTCAATCAACGACAGTTCGTTCTTCAGATTTACCTGGAAGTCGAGATCGGCGCGCAGACGGTCCTTTCCCGATTGCCGGTTCTGCGACATCATAATGATCGGGGCCTGTAATCCGGCTACGACGGCCAGCACCAGGTTGAGCATCTGGTACGGCACTGGATCAAACCCACGGACCAGAATCCACGAGTTCAGCAAGATCCAAAACAGGATTAAGGCAAGAGCGAAGCCGATAAACTTCCAACTGCCGCCAAACTCCGCCAGCATGTCAGCCGCGCGATCCGCAACCGTCGAACGCTTGTCCTGTTCTTCGTTGACGTTGCGCGATACGCGTTGCTGCAACATCTTGTCCGTGGTCCGCAGCCGCGAGAAAGTAGCGCTCAACATTTCCAGCGCCACCATGGGGTTATTTCGAATGAAACGCAGAAAGTTGTCTCGGGACAAAACGGCCAGCCGGGCATCCTCGGCAATCACGGCGTCGGCTGACCGTTTCTTGCCGTCGATGATCGCCATCTCGCCAAAGAAGTCTCCGCGGGCCAGCTCGGCCAGCATAATTTCTTTTTTATCTTCGTCGGTGATGGAAATCCGCACGCGGCCATTTTCAATCAGATACATCGCATCGCCATCGTCGCCAGTGCGAAAAAGCGGGGTACCGGTTTTGGCTTCGCGGGTCCTTAGCAAGCTGCGCAGCTCGGACGCTGCCTCGTCGTCGAGCGAAGCAAAGAGCGGCACCGAACGAATTGCATCAAGCGTCATCTCCTGGGGGGTTGGTGTTGACATGGCGTTACCTCAATTTCGAATTTCGAAGTTCGAATTGCGAATTTCGATCAGGATTCGTCAATGTCAACAGAGGCGGGGATTCAGCCACTAATTCACAGCAGTCCTGGAATCCGCAATTCGAAATTCGCAATCCGAAATTCATACTTGGACCCTTCCGTCTTTCATCATGATGATTCGATCCGCGAAGCTGCTCGCCAGTTCGTGATCGTGAGTTACGAGCAGGACTGTCAAGCCTTCACGCTCGACCATCTCGCGCAACAAAGCCAGCAGCTCGCGCGCGCGGGTTGAGTCTAAATTCCCGGTCGGCTCGTCGGCAAGCAAAACCCGCGGCCGGTTCGCCAGGGCGCGGGCGATGGCCACCCGTTGTTGTTCGCCGCCGGACAATTCCAGGGGCCGGTGTTCCATTCGATCCGACAAGCCCACGCGCTCAAGCAGGCCTTCAGCGCGCCGGCGTCGCTCGGTGCCGCGGACCCCGCCGAACGCCAATGCCAGTCGCACATTCTCGGCGGCGGTCATGGTGGTAATCAGATTGAAGTTCTGGAAAATCATTCCTACCGAGTGGCGACGATAACGCGCCATTTCTTTCTTCGTTAAGGGCCCCAGTGGGTTTGAGTCGAACAGCACTTCACCACTGGTGGGCCGATCGAGTCCGCCCAGCAAATTCAGCAAAGTCGATTTACCCGAACCCGACGTTCCCTGAATCGCGACGAATTCACCTTCGGCGAGGCTCATGTTTACGTGCTCCAGCGCGGTCACCAGATTGGTGCCCATCTGATAGACGCGCGTAACTTCCTGAGTTTCGATCAAAGACATAGGGTCTCAGCGCCAACGGCGCGAAATGCGACAGCCTGGGCCAACGGCCCAGGTGGAAGCGTTTGAATGTTCTTAGCGCTGAAAGCGCGAAATGATTTTGGAGGCAGCACACCCACTGCTATTTTCAGTTTCCTATTTCGCGCCTTCAGCGCTTCCACAATTCATGGGCCCCTGACCTGGGGCGTTGCCCCAGGCTGTCGCATTTCGCGCCCTTGGCGCTGACGCCCGCAGTTTTGCCAAGTCCTTAACTTGACCGGTTCTGCACTCGCCAAAGCTCAAATTGTTCCCGGTCAAATCCCTTCAGAGGCATTTCGAACCGCGTGGCCGAAAGGCCTTTCTCAGGATCGCTCAAGAGCTCGCGCACCTCCGGATCGGAATAAACTGCAGTTGAGATAACCACGTCGTCTCCGGTCGATTGTGCTTCTAAACGCGCCGCCAGATTGACCGTCGATCCAAAATAATCCAAACGGTCGTTCAGCGTCACGGCAATACAGGGACCTGTGTGCACGCCGGCCTTAAGAGTGAGCGGCGACATTCCTTCCGGCGGAGAGCCGAGCCGCTGTTGCGCGTGGAGCATGGCCCGCACCGCGCCCGCAGGAGAACGGAAGACCGCCATCACCGCGTCGCCGATCGTCTTCACCAAAGCGCCATCTTCGTCGGCGATTACCTGTTTCAAAACATCAAAGTGGTTCATCACCCGTCCGAACGCCGTCGCGTCCCCAATCTCACGGTACATGCGGGTCGAGTTTCTCAAATCTGTAAACAACACCGTCAGCGTACCGACGGAAATCTGTTCGCCGGGTCGCAGTGCTTCACTCGCAAACAGATCGCGGAAGACCTGCAGGGCCGTGACCTCGGCGGCGGTAGCCGCGTCATCGCTCCAGGCGGTGCGTTCGAGAATGAATAGCTGCTCGTCATCGGTCGCGTTCTCAAAATTGATGTGACCTGTCGTATCGATCGCTATCTCTTCATTAGCCCAGCCACTGTTCGTGGCGCGCAACGTCACGACGCCCGGGCCGTTTTCCGCAGCGCGCAGGTGTTGCCAGCCGGCGAGACTCATCGTGCGTAGCCGGTATCGCCCGGCCGGAAGAGCCAAATCGATCGCGCGAGTCGTATGCGGCGCGACCAGTTGTTGGGCCGCGACATGCGGCTGCACCTGCGGCCCACCAATGCAAAAGGTTTCGGCGTCGGTTTCGCGAATCGACGGGTTCGGTCGAAAAGTAAGCTCGACTGATTGTTCAAAGTTCACGGCGAAATCGATGTTGCAGCCAGGACAATGAACGTTTGACGCGATGTCTTTTAGCGAACCGCTAGGGCCGCCGCCCCGGCACATCGGGCAGATCAAGTTCCACTGCAAATCGAGCATCCCGGTCCGCGTCGCGCACAGGCACGTTTCGAGCATCGCGCGCTGAGGTTGCTTCCATTGTCTTGCCAATTCGTATGGCCGAATTCGCGCGAGCGCAAAATCATCGGCGTTCTCAATATGATCCACCAACAGCGCGACCAGCTCACCGTCGCTTCCTTCGGCGGCCAGTCTTTCGCTCAGCGCCAGCAAACGGGCCCGGCCGCCGGGAACGAATTCAACCGTCGTTGAAAGGTTCGCGGCAGAGCGTCCATGCTTAGCCAGTTCGTCGTAGTCACGAAGGGTCCGAGCAAAGTTCCGCGCGCTCAAGATGCCAATTTGAATTGGAATAGCAATCAATCCAACAATATTCTTTGGCGTTGCCCAGACTTCATAAACCAGCTTTGAGCCCAATGGCTGATGCGCCCGAATCGGCGACTCGCCTGGCGGTTTCTCCCGGGGCGTTAGTTCCACCAGGACGCGCAACTCGCTAATTGGTCCGCTAGTGTAGCGACGCACAACGCCGAACCGACTTGGCCGTATCCACTCGAATGGCTGCTCTTCCCACTCGACCGGAATGCCGAAGGCCGAAAGCCGCAGACGCCGGCGCGCATTTTTTAAGTTACGGGTTTCGCTCTTTAAGACCTCAACCGCCGGCACTCCCGTGTCACGATTGAAACGATTGGTATCGGCTACCAGCGGCCACAGTTGTTCAGGCGACGATTCGAGATCGAATTCCCAGCGATAATGGAATTCACGGTAGGGCATCAGAAGTCGGAGGTCAGAAGTCAGAAGTCAGTGGCTCAGGAAACTGCCAGGATTCTTGATCATACTCCCGAGCATTCTGCCAATTTCCTCGCACAGAGCAGCAAGTTTCGCATGCTGATCGGCCGCGATATACTTACAATCTTTGGCAAAATCGAGTGAGGAGTCGGTTTCGCTGTTCTCGCCATCACAATCCGTCAGCTTGTTAACAAAATGGGCTTCACACCTTCGCTTTGCCCAAGCTTCACGCAAATTCAGACATACTGAACGCGACGATCTGCGGATTTGATTAGTTAATGCAAATCTCTCCTCTAATGGAAGAGTTTTGCTTAGCTCAAACACTCTCATCGCAAGTTCATACGCGGCTTTGTACACTTTCAAATCCTTTGCAGAATTAATTTGCATTCTGAGCTCCACCCGCCACGCTGACCTCTGACTTCCGATCTCTGACCTCTGACCCCCGACCTCTGGTCTCTAGACTTCTTTCCATTCCGAATCCACGTCCT
The DNA here is from genome assembly GCA_003168335.1 of Blastocatellia bacterium. Lineage (GTDB taxonomy): Bacteria > Acidobacteriota > Blastocatellia > Pyrinomonadales > Pyrinomonadaceae > UBA11740. Next base: position 263,845 of record PMSM01000010.1, read on the forward strand.
CGTCCGAAAACGCCACGCGATAATTCTTCGACTGTACTTGCTTGGTGATCAGCAGGTCGTCTTTCCTTTTCAGCAGATCCGCACGGTTATAGACCGACAGCTCAAAGTTGTAGCCATGGGTGATCGCGTCTTTCGGACAGGCTTCAACACAGTAACCGCAAAAAATGCAGCGCCCATAGTCGATGTTGTAGATCTTCGCATAGCGCTCATCAACACCCGTGCGTTCCTCGGGCGCGCGCGGATCGTCGGCCGCCTCGATATAGATGCACTCCGACGGGCAGGCCGCCGCACACAGAAAACACGCAACGCACTTCTCGCGGCCCAGTTCGTCGACGTGCAGCAAGTGCTGGCCGCGATAACGCGGCTGCACCGTGACGGGCTCTTCGGGATACTGAACGGTCTGCTTACGCTTCGGAATGTAAGACAGAGTGACGCTCATCCCCTGGATGATTGCCCTCGTTGATTCGATGACTTCAGTAATGATGGACATGTTCTTAATTTCGGATTTCGGATTGCGAATTGCGAATTTTCAGGCCCTCGCTGCTTTCGCCGTTCTCCCGGCGCTGGTGAAGATCGCTAAGAGCTCGCCAGATTCCTGCAGTAACCAGTCGCGCTGTTTAGCGTCACCAAGTTCCGCCTCGTCGCAGATCTCCAACCAGTACTGACTCTCTGAAGCTTCCTTTTCGACGATGGCAATCTTATGAATGAAGTCATTGCGCGATTCGGCCCGGTTTGCCTCACGATAGTTTGCTCCAACCGAGGTTCCAGCCTTAACCAATTGATATCTGATCACATCCCCAGTTCTTCCATTCGGCAACGTCGCAGCAAACGCAATAATTTTCAGCGCAAACTGCTTCGTTCTTTTTTCTAATTCAAGCTTGTCCATTGCCAATTCGCAATTCGAAATTCGAATTTCGCAATTCCAAGGTTATTTTACACTAGTGGTATGCGATGCCACAGCTTGCCAGTGATGATCCCGCCAAATGAACGTGTCGGCGAAATTGTAAACCTCCGTGCCTTTCGGTTTTTCTTCGCTTAACGTTCCGCGCACCGTCGCGCGGTCACCATTTTGGTCGACAGTCAGATCCTTTAGCTCCCAGGACTTGATCGAAGGGTCCGGCGTCAGCGAATCGATATACTCCCGTTTATTATGTTCATTGGCGCCGCCGGAATACTCTTCCGCCAGAATCTTCTCCAGCGCTTGCTTGTCGCCGTTGACGTTTGCTCGCGTCCAGTCATCTTCCAGCTTGGTGAGTTGGGCCAAAACCGCGTCTTCGTCGTCCGGCACGTCGTCGGCCTCTGCGACAGGCGATGTCTTCCACGTCGGGGTAGCCGTGGACTCAGGACGAGCCGGCGTCGGCTGGGCGCGATGGTCATCGCGCGAAGCACGCAGTATCGGCGGAATCACTATCGCGGCCACCACAATTCCGCCAATCACGATGAAGACAATCGCCAGGATAGCGACCACCCAGAGCCAGGTCCGGCGCGGTGCCGGAGCCGAAGGCTGCGCGGCTGGGATGTTAATTTGCGATACGTTGACAGTTGCTTTTCCAGGGAGCTGACCATAGGTCTGCGTCGCCGGCAATCCGCTGGTCTCGGGCGGCGGCACGGACGGTGATGGTGACACAAGGGTTTCCTGGGAATCGGCCCGGCCCGCGGATACGCGAATCAAAGGTGTGCCGTCTTCCAGGCAGAAGCTCAGGGTGGCATCATCGAAAGAGCGGTTACAGGTGGGACAGTGCTTCACGGTAAGTTTCCACTAAACATTCCGCGCCCTACCTATCGCGATAGAGAGCCCATGAAAATAGCCATACCGTAAAGCAAGACCAAAAGCGCCAGAACCACGAAGTAGACAGCGCTAGTGATAATTCCCGTCATCGCGAAAGGCTTTCCCCCAAACTTATCCGGATAATTCTTCAGCTGGACCAAAGAATAAATTCCCAGACCGATCGCGATCGGGCCGGTGATCACTCCCAGATAGCAACACCACCCGATAGTCACCGTGAAGATGCCGCAGATCATGGACGCCACGGCCAGCCCCTGCTGCGGGCCGGCAACGTAAGCCGGCGGTGGCGGCGGTTGCCATCCGGACTGGATCGGTTGCGGCGCTTGATATGGTGGCTCTGGAACTTGTGCCGAGCCAAAGCCGCCTGAGGGCTGATTCCAGTTTGCCTGGGGAGCCGAGACGGGCGGGGGAGGCCCTGACGACATGATCGTAGGCGGTGGCTCACTCCTGGCCACCGAATCGTCAATCAAGGTGGTGCCGTCCTGAGTACAAAAACTCAGCCAGCTTTCTGAAAATACCTGGTTACACTTTGGGCAGCGTTTCATATTGAAAACCGTCCTTCGTCACTGATCCGTAGTTCAGTTGGAATTTCAATCAAGTTGCAATGATGCCACTGACAACTGACGACTGACCATTGGCAGTTTCTAAACAATCTCAAGCCGGTTGAAAAAATATCCAATCTCGATCGCCGCGTTCTCGTCAGAGTCCGAGCCATGGGTCGCATTTTCTCCCACCGACGCACCGAACTCTTTGCGAATGGTTCCTTCGTCAGCTTTCGCCGGATCGGTTGCGCCCATCAGATCGCGCCAGGCCCTCACCGCGCCATCTTTCTCGAGCACCATCACCACGCACGGCGCGCTCGACATGAACTCGGTCAGGCCGGCAAAGAACGGCTTGCTGCGATGCACATCGTAAAAGCCCTCGGCCTGCGCGCGCGATTGTTGAATCATCTTCAGGGCGCGAATGCGAAAGCCGCCGCCAATGATCCGATCAATTATCTTGCCGGTGTGACCCGCACGCACTGCGTCGGGTTTGATGATTGCGAATGTAAGATTGTTTATCTGTTCCGCCATGGTGCTCTTGAGTATTCTCTCAATTCGTTGGATTTAGTCGATGCAAAGATCGCCCTTAGTTCTTGACCGCCGAGATACAGCACGGGTGCGATACTTTTGCAGTAACCGCGGCCATCAGATAGCACATCCCCGGGTCGCTCGGATTATACGCGCCCGGCCTGATCCACGTTAGACCTTTGCAGTTTGCATTGCCGGCGCAGTCTGCCTGGCACAGCGCGAAGCTCGCCCTCTGATAGTAGGTAATTCGGGATCCATTAAAGCTCGTGTTGTTCATCATAGCGAACATAGGTTTTGGACGCGATGGCGTGGGCGAGGGCGGTTTATCGATCTCTTTCGTCGGTCGGTTCGGCGTCGCGGATGGTCTGTCATTAGGTGTAGAAGACTTAGCTATTTCGGTCGTTGCTACCGGCGACGGTGTGGCCATGACACTGGGTACGGACGTCGGCGCCGGATACCGGGCGCTCGTGTCGCCGGCGCGGCCGCGCGTCATGAACCAAGCGATGAGGACACCGGAAGCGCCGAGAACCAGGACAATCGCAAACACCCAGGGCAAGGCGCCTCTTCGTGATTCGCCCCCGGCCTCGTCATTACCAACCTGCGCCGGCGGCCTCTGAAATTGTTCCGGCAGAGACGTTATCGTCGACGGCGCTGTCAGATGAGCTGGACGTGGACTGGCAACAGTTGGCCCAGGCACTGGCAGATTCCCCGTGGCATTCGCATCGAGTGCGGCATCTTCTCGCACCAGTCTCGTTCCGTCGTCCAGACAAAACACCAGCGACTCGTCTCCGTAGGTTCTACGACAAGAAGGACAGGTCTTCATTGATGTTCTGATGCTGACTCGACACAGTACTCAGCGGTTGTTGGCAAGCTCACGCCAGCGCTTCCTTCATCGCCGATCCAATATCCGCCGGCGAGTTAACGACATGAATACCTGCCGCAGTGAGCGCCGCCATTTTCTCCGCGGCAGTTCCCTTCCCGCCGGCGATGATCGCTCCGGCGTGGCCCATGCGCCGTCCGGGCGGCGCAGTCTGTCCGGCGATGAATGCGACGATTGGCTTCGTAACATTCTCTTTCGCGAAGGCCGCCGCTTCTTCTTCCGCTGTCCCGCCAATCTCGCCAATCATCACGATGCCATCTGTCTCACTGTCGTCCTGAAATAACCTAAGAGCATCAACATGCGTCGTGCCCACAATCGGATCGCCGCCTATCCCAATCGCACTCGACTGGCCCAAGCCAAGGGCCGTCAACTGGCCGACGGCTTCATACGTCAAAGTCCCCGACCGCGACACAACTCCGACGCGTCCTTCACGGTGAATATGACCGGGCATGATACCAATCTTGCACTTACCGGGAGAGATAATTCCCGGACAATTCGGGCCGATCAGACGAGTTGACTTGCCGGCCAGGTATTCCTTCACCTTCACCATGTCCAGTGTTGGGATACCTTCGGTGATGCACACGACGACCGGAATGCCCGCGTCTGCTGCTTCCATGATTGCGTCCGCGGCAAACGCGGGCGGCACATAAATCACCGACGCGTTGGCGCCGGCTTCTCTGACGGCGTCGGCAACGGTGTTGAAGACGGGAATGCGTTCGTGCGTGGTGCCGCCTTTGCCGGGCGTCACACCACCAACGACGTTGGTTCCATACTCAACCATCTGTTTGGTATGGAAGGTTCCTTCTTTGCCGGTGATGCCCTGCACGACGAGGCGCGTGGATTTGTCTACCAGAACACTCAAATGCTTTTCCTTAGGATGACGTAGTGAACGAACGAATGGCGGAGTATAACAATTGGCGCGGACAGGGACAACGACTGTAGCAATAGCGGAGTCAGTACCGCGAGCGGTAGCGACCGGGTCTCAATCCACGCGAGATTCAAGTTTGGCATGACAACAACCCGGTCGCTACCGCTCCCGGTACTGACTTCAACGCTCAAGCCAACTCAAACTTCTCGCCATACTCCGGGACTTCGACCTGCCAACCGAAACGATCGCGAAGATGACCGGCCATGGCTTGCGCGGCATCGGGCTCGCCGTGGGTGACGAACACCCGGCGAGGCGGCGCCGGCATGTCTGCGAGCCAACGTACTACTTCTTTCCAATCGGCGTGCGCCGAAAAGCCGCCGATCTTTTCTATCTTGCAGCGCACCGGGATCCATTGCCCCAGAACTTTCACTTCCTTTTCGCCGTCAGCGACGCGACGGCCGAGCGTGCCGGCGGCCTGATATCCGACAAAAACCACGATGGCGTTTTCGTCGGGCAGAAGCCGCAGCGCATGATGAAGGACGCGACCACCATTCATCATTCCCGACGCAGAGATGATTATTCGCGCGCCTTCGGCCGCATTCAAACGCTTCGACTCTTCCCTGGTTGTCGAAGCGATCATCGAGTGCGTGCGCAACGGCGTGGGGGTAATCTTCAGAGCATCTTCATACTCCTGATCGTGTTCGTCGGTTGGCCGCGCATACGCCTGAGTAGCGGCGGCAGCCATGGGCGAGTCCACCGACACCCGCAAGATCGGAATTCGCTTTTCGTCTTCCAGCTCGCGAATCAAATAGACAAGTTCCTGCGCGCGCCCGACCGCAAAAGCAGGAATCAGAATCGCACTCTTTTGCGCCGCTGCATCTTTGATAATCCGCTCGAGAGCGTCCTTCGGCTCCTCAGTGTCGTGCAGCCGGTTGCCGTACGTCGATTCGACCACCAGATAATCACACTCAGGCGGCGCAACCGGATCGCGAATAATCGGCTGATCGTATTTACCCAGGTCACCGGAAAAGAGCACGCTCCGACTCTCGCGATCCTCACCCGCGCCGTCTACCTGCACCAGCACGTGACTGGAACCCAGAATGTGGCCGGCCATCCGAAACTGCGCAGAAATTCCTTTCACGACTTGAAACGCTCCGCCCGTATTCTTAACTACCTGGAGCAGCTTGAGCGCCGCTCTCGCATCCTGCTCGGTGTAAAGCGGCAGCGCCGGCAGGTGCTTGGTGATCTTGTGCCGGTTGCGATAGTCGGCATCTTCTTCCTGCAAACGCGCCGAATCCGGCAAAAGAATCTTCAGCAAGTCGGCAGTCCCGCGCGAGCAATAAACCGGCCCGCGAAAACCCTGCCTGACAAAGCGCGGCAGATAACCCGTGTGATCGATATGCGCGTGCGTGAGGATGACCGCGTCAACCGCCGCGGCATTGAACGGGAGTTCCTGCCAGTTACGTAAACGTAATTCCTTCAAACCCTGAAACAAGCCGCAGTCGACCAGCACCCGAGCGTGGTCGGACTCGATTAAATATTTCGAGCCGGTTACTGTGCCGGCTGCGCCCCAGAATGAAAGTGATGACATAATTTTCCGTTTAGCTTTTCAGAGAGTGCAAAATATCTGAATTCACCAGACATGTCTATCAGGGCAATCAACCCAGCAGTATTAGTGCCGTGCCAGGGTACGGTCAGTACCGGGAGCGGTAGCGACGGGGTCCCAACTCTCCACACGACCAAGACCGCCAGAACGAAACCCGGTCGCTACCGCTCCCGGTACTGACCTCATCGCCAGACGGGCGCCATCGGCAAACGAAAGAAAACGCGCCGGGCTTTTCACAGACGGCTTGCTCGCTTATCATTCCAATCCGAAAGGTCTCAGAACAAACTAGTCAAATGAAAAGAACAAAACTCCGCTTCAACTTCTTCGTGGCAACATTTGCCGCAATGCTCTGCGCAACCACGGCGCAGAGTCTGGCCCCGATTCAATCGCATAGGCTTTTGGGCGCATCGGCGAATCATGCTCGCACGACAACCACGTTTGTCCAATACGACGATCCATACGCGGACTTTCGCAACGCCCGCTACACAAACGCCGGATTATTGAACGAGCGCGACGAGATGAAGCTGGGCACGCAGCTGCATCGCGAAGTTACCAAGAAATACAACTTAACGGACGTGGGACTCGACCGGGTGGATCGCATCGGCCAACGCTGCGCAAAAGCCAGCCTGCGTCCAACCATGCTCTACAAGTTCCACGTAATTCAGAGCCGGGAGATTAACGGATTCTCACTTCCCGGTGGACACATCTACATCACTACCGCGCTCCTTAAACTGGCCAACGACAACGAACTCGCCTCGGTGTTGGCTCATGAAGTCGGGCACGTGGTTGCGCGACACAGCTTGAAAACGCTCAAACAGTCCCAGGAATACGACGAAATTGCGAAGTCACTGGGCGAACTCACGGGAGTCGCCGGCGACGTCGGGCGAGATTTGGGAGTTGCACTGGGACAGATAGTCGGCGCAGGCTTGCTAACTTTTCACACTCGCGACGAAGAGCGCGAAGCGGATTTCCTCGGAGTGCGAACGATGCCGAAGGCTGGATTCGATCCGCAGGGCATGGTCACCATGTTCCAGAAACTGCAGCGCATCGAGGAACAGAATTCGGACCTGCTGGGCTCGCTCTTTTCCGATCATCCGGATGCTGAGGAACGAATCAATAATACAAGATACGAAATTGCGCGGATGAAAAGAAGATAGGCAGTGTCAGAAGCCCGACCGTGAGGGAGGGCCCGATGCGTTGCCTCGGCGCGCAAATTCAAGGTTAGCCCTCCCTCACGGTCGGGCTTCTGACACGCTCGCTGCCTTCCCCTGAGCACCGAAGAAAACGATTATCGCCGGCACGAGTAAGCCAAGATTTCTCAGCGCCGTCTTCAAACCCAACTGGCTCCCGATAATCCCGCCGAAGCAGCCGCATTCCAATGGTTCTCCGTGCAGAATGTAAACATAGTAGAGAGCAAAGGCACTGAAGCCGATTAGCATCAGCGCGGCCAGAACTGCGCCCAATCGCACCGTGCGCGGAACAATCAAACAGACCGCAGCGATTATCTCAGCAGCGATGACCGCGATCGTCGCCGGCCATTTCCAGCGTTCGTAATTAATCGCGGCCGAACTCAGGAGTTCCGCGACGTTGCCGGCGAACCTCTTCAAGATCCAGAGTTTTGCTCCGGCGGTGAAAAGAAAAAGTGCCGCCAGCCCGAAGCGGCTGATCAGGACTACAAGCTTGATCATCGGGCGAGCATTCATCTGAATTCCAGGAGTTCGGTGGCTCTGCCACCCGATGTGCGGAAAGGCTTCGCCTTTCCGGCTCCGTTCAAAAAACTCATAGGAGGCTATGCCTCCTTATCTTGTCGCCGAGGCATAGCCTCGGCGAAGAATCGGTAGTGAGACCGACGGAAAGGCTGAGCCTTTCCGCACATCAAGCGGCGAAGCCGCTTTTCTCGCGAAGCTGCTTTTCTCGCGAAGCCGCCCCTCTCTCAGCCGAGCTAAACGCACTACGCCGCCGCTGCCACCACCTTCTCCGCCGCGTCTTTCATTCCCGTAGCCACCGTAAAGCCCAATCCTGATTCACGGATTACGCGCTGGCCTTCTTCGACGTTAGTTCCTTCCAGACGAACTACGACTGGAACCTTCACCCCAAGATTCTTCGCGGCACCCACCACGCCACGAGCAACCATGTCGCAGCGAACGATGCCGCCGAAAATATTGACCAGCACCGCGCGCACGTTTGGATCCGCGAGCAGGATGCGGAACCCAGCTTCGACCCGCTCCTGGGAAGCGCCGCCGCCCACGTCGAGAAAGTTTGCCGGCTCGCCGCCCGCGAGTTTGATGATATCCATCGTGGCCATCGCCAGGCCCGCACCGTTGACCATGCAGGCAATGTTTCCATCCAGCTTGATATAGTTGAGATCGAACTTCGACGCTTCGATCTCCAGCGGTTCCTCTTCATTCAGGTCCCGCAGCTCGAGAAAGTCCGAATGACGAAACAAGGCGTTATCATCAAAGTTCACCTTCGCATCCAAAGCGATCAGACGATTGTCTTTGGTCAGCAGAAAAGGATTGATCTCCATCAAAGACGCGTCCATCGATTCATAGGCAGTGTAGAGCGATAGCATGAACTTTGTGGCTGTTGAAATTAATTCGCTCGACAAGCCCAGGGCAAACGCCAGCTTGCGCGCCTGGAAAGGACGGAACCCCACGGCCGGATCGATCGTCTCTTTGAAAATCTTTTCCGGGGTCTTCGCCGCTACTTCCTCGATGTCCATCCCCCCGGCGGCCGAAGCCATGAAGACCGGGCGGCCGCTCGCACGATCCAGAACGATGCCGAGATAGAACTCCTTGTCGATCGGCAATCCTTCCTCGATCAAAAGCACGCGCACTTCCCTGCCCTCGGGCCCGGTCTGATGGGTAATCAGTTTCATGCCCAGCATCTGCTTTGCGATCTCGCGCGCTTCGTCAGCGTTCTTTGCCAACCTCACGCCGCCGCCCTTGCCACGCCCGCCGGCATGAATCTGCGCCTTGACCACGACCGGCTCGCAGGCCAGGTCTTTCGCGGCCTGGTACGCTTCATCTGCCGAGTGCGCGACGATGCCGCGCGGCACCGGCACACCAAACTTTTTTATTAACTCTTTGGCCTGATACTCGTGTATCTTCATGCTCAATTCCCGATTCAAATGACGTTGAGAAAAACGCGATGAGTGTACTCAGAGCTTAACCGCGCCGCAAGCGAGCACCTTGCAAAGTAGACAATAATGGGTCTGGTTCGACTTGAAATTGACCGGCGTTCTTTTCTCAAGGCGGCGGCGCCCCCTTGCCCTCGGGTTCCGCGCTATCGCTCGCGGCCAGATTCCGATCGAACGTGGACGGTTCACTACTATATTTGCCAGGCGCTGGATTAACGCAACGATTCTGTCAGGCGATGTCAAAGGCCCTGTAATAAAGAACTTGCCTTTTGGAATCTTGCGGTCTATGATGCCGCCACGTCGCGAACAAGGGTCCTGAGTTAGTTTGATCCGGTCAGCCTCAATCGACTGATTGATCGCGACTTAACCTTCCACGAGATTTGTTTGGTGCTTCACTTCCTCAGATCGTCGTGGCTACGTTGGGACTTCACCAACACGCTAAGTGTGGACATCGTAAAGAATTCGATTCGGTATGAGAAACGCAAGAAAATGTCGGCAAAGCTGTCTCCTGACGCTTTATCCGGGGAGTTATCATCCCGTAAGTCGTGAAGACTGAAGCTCGGTATGGTCCATAAGGGCTAAGCACTCTCACCGCTTCCCATTTGCTGCGATGCCTCTCACTCTCAAACTAAACCAATACTAGAGCAGCGATCGCGCTGTAAAGGAGGCAGATATGTCAGGAACTTGGCAACCATTGGCTCACCAACCAACCTTCAATGCCAGCACAATGCTTCTACTCAATGACGGAAGCGTAATGTGTCAGGAGTCAGGCGGCTTGAATTGGTCACGATTGACGCCCGATCAGTTTGGCAGCTACGTCAACGGAACGTGGGCGGCACTCGCGCCCATGCATTTCACTCGGCTCTATTATGCTTCGGCGGTTCTGAACGACGGGCGAGTCTTTGTCGCCGGCGGTGAATACAGCAACGCCGGCAGCGAAACGAAAACAGCTGAGATTTACAATCCCGGGACTGACACCTGGACCACGATCAGCGCCCCGCCGGGATGGACCGTGATCGGTGATGCGCCGTGTTGCGTCTTGCCGGACGGCAGAGTCCTGCTGGGTTCGATCGGCGATCTGCGCACCGCTATTTACGATCCGACCACTAACACCTGGACTGCCAGCGCTAATAAGAACGACCGCAGTTCGGAAGAGACCTGGACCTTAATGCCCGATCAGACCATATTGACGGCTCAATGCGCCAACCATCCACATGCCGAGAAGTTTGTGATCCCCGCAAATGCCTGGGTCACCGCCGGCACCGTGCCGGTGGACTTAGTCGAAGCCTCTTCGATCGAGATCGGTCCAGCGTTGTTGCTACCCGACGGACGTGTCTTTGCGGTCGGCGCAACCTCTCACACTGCTCTCTACACCATGCCGCCAATTGCCAATCAAACCGGCTCGTGGGCCATCGGGCCTAATTTTCCTGCGGGGCCAGGCGGAACTACCCTGGGAGCCAAGGACGCGCCCGGATGTTTGCTGCCAAACGGCAACGTGTTGTGCATAGCCGGGCCTGTTGACGGCGTGAGTGGTCACTATCTTTCGCCAACTTACTTTTACGAATTCAACGGATCGTCGTTAATCAAGGTAACTGATCCGCCGAATGCCGGCAGCGTGCCTTTCGTCGGTCGCATGATGCTTGTGCCGACCGGGCAAGTTCTATTCGCGGCGGGTTCGGCTGCGATACATGTGTACACCCCGTCGGGCGGACCCGACAGTGCCTGGAAGCCGCACATCACTAGTTTTCCGGCTACGATTCGCCCCTTCAACACTTACACCTTGCATGGCCGCCAACTCAACGGCTTATCGCAGGCGGTTTCATACGGAGACGACGCTTCGGGAGCAACCAACTATCCGATCGTCCGGCTCCGTCATCTGGCCACGGGCAGAGTTCGTTTCTGCCGCACTTTTGACCACAGCACAATGGGTGTTGCTACCGGCACCATCATTGAATCTACAAACTTTGCGGTGCCCTGGGGCACGGATACGGGCCCGACGGAACTCTGCGTGGTCGCGAATGGGATCGTTTCAGACTGTGTGACCGTCAACGTCGCGCCGTTCATTTGGCACTGGCCCTTTGATGAAGTCATGGTCAATGTCCTGATCGGCAGTCTCGCTGACGGCCCACTCTGGGTACTCGGTCCGCACGGACCAGTGCCCGTTGATCCCTGGGGACCCAAGGTAATAAAAGAGGCGACGGCTGCTCGCGACAAGATCGTCGAGGGGATCAAGAGCCTACAGGCTTTGGGTCAGGGCGTTCTCCAGCAACGATTCCAGCAGAACGCCACCGTAATACCGGCACAGGATCCGGAATTAACCGGCGGTGAGGAAGAAGAGAAGAAATAGAGATTCGCGAAGCCGGCAAAGCCGTGAAACTAACCGGCGCACAGAGCCAGTTGTTTCCCGAGCTTTGAAACCAGATTCGTACGGGGCGTGCGAAGTCCATTGCTTTCGACTTCCGCGCTCCGTATGAACCGGCCTCAACCTGCCCAGCAGAGATCCCCCTGCCCCAAGAGCCATCTGCGCCGCGACGATCCGTGCCTCTCACGAGAAACCTGGCTGACTCAATCAAAAGGTCGATGTATCATGCCAGCAGTGCTACCCTTGTCAATTCAACGAAGCGGCGCGGCAATACAAGAATCACGGGACCGCAAACGACCAGATAAATCCATGCGCAAATTTGGAATCCTTCTCTTGATCGTCTCGATCTTTGCGCCGTCCGCCAACCTGCGGGCCGCCGGGAGCCGGCCTCAACTCGCCCACGAAGTGCGCTCCGAATTTCTGCACGCCTGGAACGGCTACAAGAAATACGCCTGGGGCCATGACGATCTGAAGCCGCTCACTAAGACCTATCATGATTGGTACTCTGAATCGTTGTTGATGACGCCGGTCGATGCGCTCGACACGATGATTCTGATGGGCTTGAAAGATGAAGCGAAGAGCACGCGCGAATACATCGTAAAGAATCTATCCTTCAACAAAGACATTTCCGTTCAGAACTTCGAGATCACGATTCGCCTGCTCGGCGGTTTGCTTTCCAGTTACCAACTTACCGGCGACGCGCGATTGTTGAATCTCGCCGAAGATTTGGGAGATCGTCTGCTGCCGGTCTTCGATTCACCGACTGGTTTGCCGTATCGCTACGTCAATCTCAAGACCGGCAAGGTGCGCGGCAACGTAACCAATCCAGCGGAGGCGGGGACTTTGCTGATTGAGTTTGGCACGCTTAGCAAACTTACACACAAGCCGGTCTTCTACGACAAAGCCAAACGGGCGCTGGTGGAAATCTACAACCGCCGCTCGCCAATCGGTCTGGTGGGGACGTGGATCAATGTCGAGACGGGCCAATGGACCGACACCGACAGTCACATCAGCGGCGCGATCGATAGTTATTACGAGTATCTTCTGAAATGCGCGATCTTATTTGACGACCAGGATTGCCGAAGAATGTGGACGGACAGCATCGCTGTGATTAACCAGTATCTCCGTGATGAAACGAAAGGCAGAATGAAGCCTGAGATCTGGTACGGCCACGCGGATATGAACACGGGCAAGCGTACCGCGACGACCTACGGAGCGCTGGATGCTTTCTTTCCGGCCGTGTTAGCGCTCTCAGGTGATCTCAATCGCGCCAGCCTGCTGCAAGAGTCTTCGTACAAGATGTGGATGAAGCATGGCATCGAGCCGGAAGAGATCGACTATCAAACAATGGAAGTCACCGCGCCCGGCTATCCCTTACGACCTGAGATTGTCGAGTCGACGTATTATCTCTATCACTACGCAACAGCTGGTGACCGTTTTAGGGAACGAGGCCCCTCGACGCTGGGACCGCGGACGTCTCGTCCGCAATCTTCAAAGAAGCTCGACCCGGATCACTATCAGCAAATGGGCCAGATGATGTTCCGTGATTTCGTCAAGCACTGCCGCACCGACGAAGGCTATGCGGCGCTGAAGAACGTCGTGACAAAAGAAAAAGCCGACTCAATGCAAAGCTTTCTCTTTGCCGAGACGTTCAAGTATTTCTATCTCTTGTTTGCTCCGCCAAAAACCCTCGACTTTGACAAGGTCATCTTCAATACGGAGGCACACCCGATTAAGAGGACGTGGTGACCAGGTAGCTCGCGCCGGGCCGCCACCCGATGCGGTGGGCCCCGGGCTTATCGTTTGGGTCCACTATTTTTCGTTAACAGTTCTGCGCTCCCAAGCGTCTCTTCCTCAGACAAGGCTTTCGCTCGTCGTTTGAATTCGATAGGATTCGCTGAAACCAACGCCTCAGGCGCTGCGTAGATCAGCCGGAAAGAAAAGCACTCTCCCCTCGAAAAGAAGTAGGCAGTAAGCAGGAGGCAGGAAGAAGTCAACCCTGTCCTCCTTGTGATTGCCGCACTTCGATCATGGAGAGAGCTTATGAAACGTCGCCACCCGAACCTGCTGTTTTTTCTCTTACTGTCCTTCACAGTTCTGCTTTCGCTCGTCTTCTTTTTCCTGTCGCTGCAGGTCATGTCCCAGACCCGCGAAAGACGTGTAAGCGCGAACACATCCACCCAAACAAATCCCGACAATCCGGGCCAGATGCCCGCGCTCCCGGGTGAAGAAATCGTCAAGGTTGACGTCGACCTGGTCACCGTAGATGCCCTGGTGCTGCAGAAGAAAACCGCGCGCGTCGTGGGTGGGTTGAAGAAAGAAGATTTCGTGCTCTTAGAGGACGGGGCCAAACAAGAGATCACGCACTTTAGCCAGGACAGTCTGCCGCTTTCCGTTCTGCTGCTAATCGATAGGGGTGGCTGTCTCGATCCATTTAACGCACAGGTGCATCGCGCGGCGAGTGACGCCGTCGCGCGTCTGAAGCCTGCGGACGAGGTGGCGGTGATGACTTATCACGACACGACGCGGTTGCTGCAGGGCTTCACGCGCGATCGCTCTTTGATCGAAGACGCGCTCAATCGTATTCCGATGCATGATGAAATGGCCGACCACTGTCTGAATACACTCTTCTTTGACGCCGCCGATTACATGATCAGAGCCAGCAATCCAGTCGGTCGCCGCGTGGTAATTGCCATTACCGGAGTGACGCGCAACTTTGACTGCCCCAACAGTCCGTCAGGCAAGAGTGCGGCCCAGGCGATTTATGAATCAGGCAGCGTCGTGTGCGGCATCATTCCAAAAACCGCCGACCAGGGCCTCGAAAACGGCATCATGATTTGGGCCACCCGCGTAGGAAAGTTGCAAGGCGCTGCTTATCTGGACATTGAAACTCTGGCGAATGAAACCGGCGGCGAATTGCTCGCGGACAAACCGGAGAATCTCAACACGACCTTTCAGACGCTGATGGACCACCTGCGCAGCCGGTACAACCTGGCGTTTGTCTCTTCAAATAAAAAGCGCGACGGCACCACCCGCAAATTGAAGATCGACGTGGCGCCGCCGCTCCAGAAATCGCAGGGACCATTAGTCGTCAAAGCACGCCGGACTTATGTCGCGCCCAAGCGGTAGCGCAGTGCGCAGTAGAAGAAACGTTGGGGGCGTCTAACAAATGCGGTGATTGTTCATGAAACGATTCGTCCTCCTGTTATACTCTCTCTCCACGCTCGCCCGCAGCCGCTTTGGAATGTCTACAGCCTAGAAAGAGAAAATGAATGCACCGGAAAGTTTCGCGAAAGACGTTGACTGCAATTATCGCTGTATACCTGTCGGCACTGCCGATCGCCGCACAAAATCTTCGGGTCGATGTGGGCAAGCGTGCGACTAAGATTCCCCAAGCCTGCCAGTCAGTTGTTCCCGCTTCCATCGAAGGCGCGTTTGACGTACCAGCATTGACGAGGGAAGCAGTCTGCAAGGGCGCCGGCGACATGCTGATTGAATATACCTACGTAATGAATACCCAGCAGCGTGAGAAAAACAAGAAGGGTGAAACAAAGGAAGAGACGACTACCTACGAAGTTTTCATTCCGACTTTGAAGAGTGGCATGCACACGAGGGGTATCCTGCTGGTGACAAAGCGCAACGGCGTTTCAGTGCCGCCGGAGGAATTGGAAAAAGAGCGACTCAAGACTGGTGAGCGCCTTGAGAAAGAAGAGGACAAGATCGCGCGCGCTGACGCTCCGGCGCCGCCGGCAGATTCCGACAGCGCCAAAGGCATGCTTCCGCTCGGCATGTACACTCATAACGCTATCAACCGGGCAGCGTTTGGAGTCCGGCGCGGCGGCGCCCGGCTTTCGATAGATGATTTTCTGGGAACGTGCGATTTGACGCTGTTAAGGCGAGAGCAGAAAGAGGGGCGCGAAGCTCTGGTTTTTCGCTTCACACCGCGGCCGGATGTCCAATTCGACATCAACGAAAAATACATGGCCCAACTTACCGGCGAGATTTGGATCGACGCTACCGATCGTATCGTGACGCGGCTCGTGGGCTGGCCGCGCGGCCCCGCAACTGAGTCTCTCACAGCATCGTCCGCAGAGCCTCCGGCCGTCTATGCCGAAATGATGCGCTTGCGCGAAGGGATTTGGTTACCGCGATTGATCCGAATCAACGGTCTGGACTATCCCACGCTGTTTGATCACATACCTTACGATACAAGGTGGACCTACAGTGACTTCATCCACTTCTCGACTGAGATCAAGGACTACAAGATGAACACGCCCAGCAAGCCGTAACGCGGTTTGGTTGTAACGCAAACTGTTAGTTTGCGCATGAACGTAAGACACGACTGCCGGATTGCCTTGCTCCCCAAAATGATTCAGCCTTAATATCAACTCATGTCCGCTGTTCTCTTTGACACCAACGCTCTGATCAATGTCTGCCGCGAAAACGACGTCGCGAAGCTGGAAGTGTTTGGATCGACCGCTCGTGGCGAAGCCAACGATGACAGTGACATAGATCTGTTGGTTGAGTTTTCAAAGCGTAAGAGCTTGCTCGCTCTGGTGTCGGTGGAAAGGAAAATGTCGGCAGCGCTTGGTAGAAAGGTGGATCTGCTCACCGAAGGCGCGATCAGCCCTTACCTGCGCGATCAAATCAAACGAGACCTGCGAGTCATTTATAAAGCGAGATGAGTCCGCCTACCTTCGTCACATTCTCGATGCGATAGTCAGAGCCGAAGAGTATGGTCTTGATGAAGCAGCCTTCATCCGAAACTCTTTGGTCCAGGATGGAGTAATCCGACAGATCGAGATTATCGGCGAAGCGACAAGACGACTATCGCCCGAACTACGTAGCCGTTATCGCCACGTGCCTGGGAAGACATCGCCGGGATGCGTGACAAACTCATTCACGATTACTTCGGAGTAGACATTGAGAAGGTTTGGCTCACGGCTGTTGATGACCTGCCCACGCTGAAGATTGAAGTTCAGAAGATTCTTGCCAAAATGTGAGAGCGATTGTGAATCAACCTCAGCGTAAGGCGCAGGTGCTCGCCAAAACATTTCTGCTACTCTGCTTTGCTTCTCTGACGCCCGGCGTTCGCAGCCAGCTCAAGCAGCCACCGCCTTTGGACCGAGAAAGTTTGATCGCCACGGCTCGCGAGATTATGAAGACCGCTCGCTATTGCGCGTTGATTACCCTGGACTCGGCCGGCCGGCCCCATGCCCGAACGATGGATCCGTTCCCGCCCGATGAGCAGATGATCGTTTGGCTCGGCACCAATCCAAGAAGCCGCAAAGTCGCTGAGATTCGGCGCAATCATCGCGTCACTCTTTATTATTTTGATCGCGAGGGTCAGGCCTACGTGACGATTTCCGGACGCGCCCGAATCGTTTCGGACTCGAAAGAAAAAACCAAACATTGGAAAGATGAGTGGAAGGGCTTTTATCCTGATCGCGAGCGGGGCTATTCACTCATTGCCGTGATTCCGGAAAAGCTGGAGGTTATTAGCAACAAGAAGGGTATCATTGGCAACTCGGTTACCTGGACGCCGCCGGCTATCGCGTTCAAGAATCGCCGGCTGAAATGATTTTGGTGCGCGGTCAGTTTGCGTTCAGAGTTCAACCTTTAGGTTGCTGTTACGGGGCGCAGGCTAAAGCTTGAACTCTTAACTGACCCACTTCCTGATTTTGAATGGTTAGCCCTGCGTGCACTGATGATGGTCTCTGCGGTTGATAGTCGAATAAAGCTGATCGCCATTCTCCAATTGGCCTACTCCGGTGAGTTGGCGGCGGCGTATGCCTATCGCGGTCACTGGCATTCCGTCCGTAACCCGGACCAGAGGACTGCGATTCAAAACATCGAGAATGATGAGTGGCAGCACCGCAAACTGTTGGCTGACCTGCTCACGAGCCTGGCAGCCGGCCCGCTCCACCGCCGCGAGACGCGCGCGGTGATTATAGGTCGGACGCTGCAGTTCCTGTGTCACGTAACCGGCTGGTTGGCGCCGATGTACGGAGCCGGGCGACTGGAGAGTCACAATGTTTGCGAGTACGAGACGGCCGCGCGGCATGCGCGCGACTGTGGCCGCAAAGACATGGTTGATTGTCTGTTGGACATGGCGGAAGTCGAGTGGGAGCATGAGTCCTACTTTCGCTCGCGCGTCCAGGAACATTTTGTGGGTCGTCGCCTCCCGCTGTGGCCGCAGCCCCCGGCGAAGGAAATGATTCGAGTCTCGTTTGAGCGCGAACTAATGTCGCTTTCGCATCAGAATGGTTCGCCATATGTCGGGGCGCAGGCTGTAATTGAAAGCTGAAAGAGCGCCCTGACCTTGGTAGCGCGCGGGCCGTTGTCGGCGCGATCATAGATTGACTCCCGGTCGGAATTCCCGTAAAAAGCACATCGCGTCACCAAACCTCCCGTTTGTAATTATCAGTTAACTTTTTTCATGAGGAGATGAAACATGCCCCAGACCCAATCCCTTGAAAGATCTTTCGCTCGCCGAATCATTTTCACGCTCTGCCTGGTTGCGCTTGCGCTTTTCGTTGGTGCTTGCGGCAAGGGCGCGGGCGGAAACAGTTTGCACGTGAAATCAGCCGCCACTGGTGAGAAGGACGTGCCGGTGAAGTCTGCTTATGCCTATGCCGTAACCAAGTCGTTCACGGACACAAGCAACACAATAACGACGGCGGCGGCCTACAATTTTGATGCCGCGAACTACGATCTGGACGCGACGAACTTTGCTATGACGCTGGACAAGCCGCTTACCTCCGACGATCAGATACGCGTGATGTTCAGCCTGATCGGCGGACAAGGCACCGACGGCAAGGCTCCATTGAAAGTCGGCACCTATTCAGCCAAGGCGGACAAATTCTTGAAGGTTGAAACTGTGGGCATCGTCTCGCGCAAGGGAGGTGCCGACAGCAAGGTTTGGCTCGACCGCAGTACTCTGGCGGGCGAGGTGAAGGTCACTTCAGCTTCCGCGGACGAGATTTCGGGCGACATCGATGTAAGCACTGGCGACACCTCGATCAAAGGCTCGTTCACCGTAAAGATTTTGAAGCGGAAATGACAACCAGCCGATTTTGCGTCGCGTAGTTTGAAAAGTGGCGCGGGCGCCGGCCGGTGGAATCACGCGCACAAGATGCGCGTGCACAATCAAACTAAGCCCCTCTCCGATTGAGACGCAGTGGGTCTGGCTTGGCCAAGTCGTGTATAATTCATCACGCATGACAGAAGCGCAGCTAAAATCCGAACGCCGGCCGACTCACGGCGAAGAAATCGCCAACAGCATCAGCCACGGAATCGGTTTGGTGTTAGCAGTCATTGCCACGCCGATTCTGGTGATTGCCGCCGTGCGTTATGGCAGCGCGTGGAACATGATCGGGGTCAGCGTGTTTGCGGCCTCAATGGTGACGCTTTATTTCTCCTCAACTCTCTATCACGCGCTGACCCATGGTGGCGCCAAGCGCGTCTTTCGGATGTTGGATCACAGCGCGATCTTTCTGCTGATCGCCGGAACCTACACGCCCTTTACACTCGGCGTGTTGCGCGGACCATGGGGCTGGACGCTCTTTGGACTCGTCTGGTCTCTGGCCATTATCGGTCTGATCACGAAGGCGGTTTTCGGCCACCGATTCCCCTGGTTGTCGGTCGTTCTCTATTTGACGATGGGATGGCTGATCGTAATCGCGGCGCCTCAGGTACTGCATCGTGTTCCGCTGGCGGGCCTGGCCTGGATAATCGCGGGAGGTATCGCCTACACGGGAGGCGTCGGGTTTTATGCCGCGCATCGCGTCCGTTACGCCCACTTTGCCTGGCACCTGTTTGTCATCGTCGGGACCGTCTGTCACTTCTTCGCCGTGCTCTGGTATTCGGCGTGAACCAAAGTGGCGTCCTGCCACCCAAACGATCCACCAAACAACACGCAGCGTAAATAAGTTCTTGTTAGTGAGGTTTCGTGTGTTTTCGTGGATCGCTCTTGCTAAGTTGACAGAAAACGCTAAATGCAGATAAGGACACTACCGAATTGCTCCGTAGTCTTAATTTGGAATCCATCACTTGTCCTGTAGAATCTTTGCAATGATGCGCCCACGCTCAATCAGAATCATTGCCATTGGTCTCGTTCTCATCGCTGGCTGTGCCGCCCTTCTGGGTTGGGACTTAGTTTACGAGCGCCATATAACTGACACTTTCTTAGAGCAGCCACAGCCATCCGACAACCTAACCGACTGACTTACTCGCCTCCCTTTACATGTCCATGAATCAATCGCCCTCTGGCGACGAATCGTCTTCAGTGGTATCATTCGCGTTCAATCTGAGCCCTCCCTTACGGTCGGGCTACTGCCATAAGCGTCATGTTCAATCGCCGCAATTTATATTTCCGCCCCCTCGATAACCGCGCTGACCTCTTCGCGGACTAGCGACCGTTCATCAAAATCGCTTCGCTTGTTTTGGCACTATTCGTAAGTGTCGCGCCCGAGTGTTTCAAACGACGAGGAGGGACGATGTCAACCGCTATTGCACCAAAGAGACCTGAAATCAAAACCGCACTGCCCGGACCAAATGGCCGCGCGATCGTCGAGGCTGACGCTCAGTTCGTCAATCCTTCATATCCGCGGCCGCCATTCAAACTTGTAGCCGAACGCGCCGCCGGCGTCTGGGTCGAAGACGTTGATGGCAACATCTTTCTCGACTGCAATGCCGGCGTCGCGGTCTGCTCCACCGGACACTGCCATCCCGAAGTCGTGCGCGCGATCCAGGAACAAGCCGCACAACTGATTCACATGTGCGGGACGGATTATTACTACCGGCAGATGCCGGAGTTTGCCCGGAAGCTCGACGAGATCGTGCCGGTGCGGCGCCCTACGCGCACTCATTTTGCCAACAGCGGCACCGAAGCGGTTGAGACCGCTTTGAAGCTTGCCATGCACGCCACGGGTCGCGAGAAATTCATCGCCTTCTTTGGCAGCTTTCACGGACGCACCCTGGGGTCGCTGGCGCTTACTTCATCGAAAATTGCGCAGCGAATCGGATTCAAGCGCCAGGTGCTCGATGTGGTTCACGTGCCGTATCCGAATGAATATCGCAATCCGTTCAGTGCTGAAGACTGCGGGAACGGCGGAGCAGCACAGGGAGCACTTAACTGGATTGAGAATCGTTTGTTCAAGACAACTACGCCGCCGCAAGAAGTCGCCGCGATAGTGGTCGAGGCAGTCCAGGGCGAAGGTGGTTACGTGCCGGCGCCCGCAGGGTTCCTCAAGGGGCTGCGTCGCATCTGTGACGAGCACGGGATCCTGTTGATTGTTGACGAAGTTCAAAGTGGCATGGGTCGCACCGGAAAAATGTTCGCCTGCGAGCATTACGGAGTTCTGGCTGACATTGTGTGCATCGCGAAGGGCGTCGCGTCAGGCTTGCCGATTGGCGCGTGTGTCGCACCCGCCGACTTGATGGACTGGAAACCCGGCGCACATGCTTCGACGTTCGGAGGCAATCCCGTGGCGATTGCTGCGGCGCTAAAGACGATTGAACTGCTTGAGCGCGAACTGGTCGCGAACAGCGCCGAGGTCGGTGCTTATCTTAAACGCGGCCTCGAGAAGTTAATGGGCAAGTACGAATGTATCGGTGACGTGCGCGGCATGGGCATGATGCTCGGTGTCGAGTTCGTAAAGGATCGAACGACGAGGACGCCCGACCCGGAGCTGCGTGATCGGGTCGAAACGGCGACCTTTGAGCGCGGAGTTATTTTGTTGGGCTGCGGCTATAATACGATCCGCTGGTCCCCGCCGCTGATCCTAACGCGTGAGAATGTCGACGTCGCGTTGGAGATCTTTGACGAGGCGATCGCGGCGTCGATCTGACCTGTGCGGTTATGGAGCGCGGTGGCAAGCGAAGCGCGACACCGCTTTGGATGTCCGACAAACTTCAGTTTGTCGTTAACTAGAAACCTCTGTGCAACCGGGAGCGACAAACTAAAGTTTGTCGGACATAAGATAAAATGTTCGAAGGTACCGTAGTCTCAATCAACATCGCTTCGGAAGCTGAAGCACCGATGGAATCAGTCAGCGAAGCGCGCGCAGTTCCCGGCCGTGGCCTCGAAGGCGATCGCTATTTCGATCACAAGGGAACATTCTCAAAGCCACAACCCGATCGCGAGCTGACCTTGATCGAAGCTGAAGCCATTGAACAAATGAAGCACGAACTCGATGTCGATTACGGACTCAGCGACAGTCGACGCAATGTTGTCACTCGCGGCGTGCCCCTGAATCATCTCGTGGGCAAAGAGTTTTGGATTGGCGAGGTGAAAGCCTGCGGCTTGAGGTTGTGCGAACCATGCTCACATCTGCAAAAGCTATCTCACGAAAAAGTCCTCCCGGGACTGGTTCATCGCGGCGGTCTGCGCGCGCAGATTCTGAGTGAAGGAATGATCCGCGTCGGTCAGACAGTGAGGGAATCAGAATGACTTCGATCCGTTTAGAGGCGGGCTACCGCCCGCCCGTATCGTCAAGTCATTGGCGGGCAGTAGCCCGCCTCTAAACAGACTTCAGCCTATGGCTTTGTAGCTGGTGCACGTAACTCAGCTTCGATAGTTCCCTGTCCTGAGTAACCATCCACAATTAAGCTCGGCCGCGACATTAGACTCAGCGTAAGCTTCCGGCCCTCTTCGCTGAAGGTTGCAGTCCCGGCGAGTCCGCTATTAGGTGAATCAACCAGCGAGTCAGCACTCATCCGATTTATCTGTATCTTGTTTTCGCCGTCGATCACGCCGGTGGCGTATTCCATCAGGAGGCGCCTTTTCCTTGTTTCCGAACCGACAATCCGAAAGCTGAACGACGCGAGATTCCCTTCGCGCATCACGGCCATCGGACCTTGCAGTCCAAATCCTTCTGATGTACCGGCAATGCCGCCTGACATCCTGAACCTTCCACTCGTGACCCGATAAGACGTCATCGCTTGCCGCCATGTCTCATCTACGAAAAGATTCAGCCGCACAGCCGCGTTTGAGACACCCTGAAGCGCCACCATCTTGAACGGCGAGGTAATCATCTGCGGCACCATCACGCCCTTTCCCGGTTTCTTCTCAAGAACGTTTATGTCGACCGGGCTGGGAGTAATCTCTACGCTAAAGCCACCCGTGTTGCGCTCGCCCAGAAAGGCAGCCAGCACGGCGTTCTCTTTAAAGAAGTCAGCATCAAGCTTGGGCAGATTCTCATCGAGCTTCCTCAAAGCGGCGTAGGTCTCGACGTCTCGCACGACTGCGACAAACGGCTTAGTGATTTTCGAGTGGAAACCTTCGGCCAGCACTTTGATTCCGTCGGGCTGATAGGTTTGGTGAACACTGGACGTGTTTACCATTGCGCGATCGGCTTTGTTCGGTGTGTGCAACGTCCGCGCGGCTGACGATTCGGAAATAGTCAGACCCTGCAGAAACGGGGCAGCCAGCAACGTCAAAGCCAATAGCGGATAAAACCGGCGAAGTCTCGCGGACTTGTTCTTAATGTTTGGTTTCATGAGCACTCCCGGCCACATTTTGTTTCGATTCCTGGAACGCTGAGGCCCCCGCGAACTTGCACAATGAAAATCAATCACAGCCGGTACCGCACGTGCTTTCGCAACTCGTCGTCCTCAACCTCGATGTTCTGAAGGCGCAGCATCACATCGGCATTTAAGTCCCAACCCGAGCGCTCTCCTGCCTGTAACTTCACCGTGCCCGCCGCGGCAATCATCGCGGCGTTGTCCGTCGAGAGATGCGGCGAAGGAAAATAAACCGGCAGGCCCAACTTGGCGGCAGCCACGCGCGCGGCTTCGCGCAAAGCTCCGTTGCATGCCACTCCGCCGGCGACAATCAGCGTCTTCGGCCGGTATTCCTGCGCGACGCGTTCCATCGTCGTCACCAGCGAACGCACGACGGTGCTTTGAAAACTGGCGGCAAGATCCTTGATGCCCTGTGAAGGCTCTTCGCCATCGGGCACCGGTTGCAGTCCGGACTCGCGCACGTATTTCGTCACTGCGGTCTTCAACCCGCTGAAGCTGAAGTCAGGACGGTTGTCGCCCATTCGTGGCAGCGCAAACTTTACCGCCTTTGGATTCCCTTCTCTGGCGAGCTTTTCGATGATCGGTCCGCCCGGATAACCCAGCCCGAGCATCTTGGCGACTTTGTCGAAGGCTTCGCCGGCCGCGTCGTCTCGCGTGCGACTGACGACTTTGTATTTGCCGGGGCTCGGCACAAAGAAAAGATTTGTGTGCCCGCCAGAAACGATCAGCGCCAGCGCGGGATACTCGACCGGCGGGTTCTCAAAGCAGACTGAATAGATGTGCCCTTCGATATGATTGACGCCGACCAAAGGCTTGTCGAGCGCGAACGCCATGGCCTTCGCATACGAAACGCCGACGAGCAACGAACCGATCAGGCCGGGGCCAACAGTCACTGCGATGCCATCAATTTGGTCCTTCGTGATGCCGGTGCTGGTGAATGCTTCTTCGATGATGGGGACAATCTTATCGAGGTGTTCACGCGAAGCCAGTTCCGGCACCACCCCGCCAAAGCGTGTGTGCGTGGCGATCTGTGAAGCGATCACGGATGAAACAATCTCGCGGCCATCGCGCACGATCGCCGCGGCAGTTTCATCACAGGAAGTTTCGATTCCAAGGACCAGCATTGTCGGTTGTTAGTTATCAGTTATCAGTTGTCGGTTATCAGTTGTCGGTTATCAGTTGTCAACGATAACGTTCCACATTTCTCTGTGCAACCTCTATCGTTGTCAGAGCCTGCGGTTTAAGTTCCGTTAGGAACAGAATGTTTATAGACCCCGCCGCATTTTGAAATTCCGAGCCCATTTATGGGCGAAAGAACATTTCGCTCCTAAAGGAGCTCGCGAGATTCTTTGAGACTTCGATAGCTATAAACATTTCGCCGCTACGCGGCTGTTCGTCCATAAAAACTTAATGCCGAATCGCCCTGCTTAAGCGAGCGGTAACGATGTAAAGAACCAAACTCGTCTTTCAATTCCTGCTTCTTATGATGCTCGACAACAACGATTGCATCAGCCGCCAACAAATCGCCGAGATTATCGCCGAGCCGTTCCAACACGACTTCATAATCCGCTGCATACGGCGGATCGAAGAAAATGATGTCGAACGCGCCTTGCTTGCTCCCGACTTTCTCGCGCCGCTGCAAGAATACCGAGGCCTCGCTGCACACCACTTCGCTTTCCTCCTCATCAATACCGAACTCATCCAGGTTCGCTGCAATCAACCCGCACATCCTCCGCGATTGATCCACACACGTGGCGTGCACCGCACCGCGGGACAGCGCTTCGATTCCGACCGCGCCCGATCCAGCGCAGAGATCCAGGAACCGCGCCCCCTCAATTCGCGGCGCGAGAATATTGAACAGCGTCTCGCGCAAGCGATCCGAAGTCGGCCGCGTTTGCAGCGATGGCGGACTCTTCAGCTTCCGTCCGCGATATTTGCCGGAGATAATTCGCATCGGATATCAAGATCGATCCGTAGCTTGCGCAGACAAAAAGACGCCGACCCACAGTCGGATGCACGTGTTCGGATTCTCATCAGCGTAATCTGTGGACAGGGTTTAGCCAACCGCCGCGAGTTTCATCCGCGCATCACTCTGCACCCGCTTGATCATCTTCGCCGTTTCCGCAGAAGTCTTGCGCTGGTTTATGTAGAACTCAGCTTCCTTGCGAGCGTCTTGCAGGATGTTCAGATCACGAACCAGATTGGCGATGCGAAATTCGGGCAGGCCCGCCTGGCGCGTGCCCATGACTTCGCCGGGGCCGCGAATCTCCAAATCTTTTTCCGCGATCTTAAAACCGTCGTTCGTTTCTTCCATGATGCCCAGACGCTCGCGGGCGACTTCGGTTTGTTTCTCTGAAGCCAGCAGCACGCAGTAACTCTGCTCAGCGCCGCGACCGACGCGCCCCCGCAATTGATGAAGCTGTGACAGACCAAAACGCTCCGCATGCTCGACTACCATCACGGAAGCGTTGGGCACGTCGACGCCGACTTCGATCACGGTAGTCGAAACCAGAATCTGAACCTCACCGGCGATAAACCGCCGCATTACTTCTTCTTTTTCTTCCGGCTTCATCCGGCCGTGCAATAGTCCGACCGAAAACTTTGGAAAGACGCGGTCACGCAGGTATTCATAGCGCTTCGTCGCATCGCGCAAGTCCATCTTTTCTGATTCTTCGACCAGCGGATAAACGACATAGACCTGACGGCCCAGGCGCACTTCACGCGCGATCAACTTCTTCACCTCCTGCCGCGCCTCTTCTCCAACAACCCGCGTCTCGACAGGCGTTCGCCCCGGCGGCATCTCGTCGATGATCGAGACGTCGAGATCGCCATAGACAGTCATCGCCAGCGAACGCGGAATCGGCGTCGCCGTCATCACCAGCACGTCGGGATTCAGTCCGCGCGCGCGCAACTCCGCCCGCTGCATCACCCCAAAGCGGTGCTGCTCGTCGATGATGACCAGGCCCAATTTCTTAAAAGTGACGCTTTCCTGAATCAGCGCTTGCGTGCCCACGCTGGCGTGAACGTGGCCTTCGGCAATCGACTTATGCAGAAGCTTCTTCTCAGCAGTCTTGAGAGAGCCGGAAAGCAATTCGACTCGATAAGGCGACTTTGCCAGAATGCGTTTGATATTGCGCGCGTGCTGCTCGGCGAGAATTTCTGTGGGGACCATCAGCGCGGTCTGGTAATCATTTTCCATCGCGGCCATCATGGCGATCAACGCCACGATGGTTTTGCCGCTGCCGACGTCGCCTTGCAGCAGGCGGTTCATCGGCGCAGCCCCGCGCAGGTCGTTCAGAATCTCTTTGACCACGCGGCGCTGTGCAGCCGTCAGACGAAAAGGCAACAGCGAAGCAATGCGCTGCAACATCTGTTTGTCCGTCTTAATGATTGCGCCTTTGCGTTCCTTGATTCGTTCGCCGCGCTTCACGGCCAGCCCGAGCGCTACCCAAAATAACTCTTCAAAGATCAGACGCTGATGCGCGGGGCTACGCATTTGCGCGTAATCGTCGAGCGATGTTGCGGCGCCCGGAAAGTGAACATCACGAAGCGCTGCGCCGCGTCCGGACAGTTTCCGGCGCGCCAGTAAGTCTCGCGGCAGTGTTTCCGTAAACGCTTTGTCCGGTACGCGCGCCAGAACTTCATGCACGATCTCGCGCAGACGCTTCGATCGAAAGTCTCCGAGCTTACGATAGACAGGCACGCGCCGACCGACGTGAATCGCCGCCAGTTTCGGATCTGTTTCAGTTTCCTCTTCGTCGTCAGTGCCGGTGATCAATTCCAACTCGTCCGGCTTGTTAAGTCTGAGTGAGTAGGTTCCGTGCTTGTCCCACTCCCACTTTCCAAAGGCAATGAAGCGCGTTCCGGGAACGAAGCGCTTCGCGTTGTACTGAATTATCTGTTGCGCGCGCGCGCCGGAAACAAACCACCAGATTATTACCTGTTGCCCCGTGCGACGCTGATCAGTTGCGCCGATCTTGAAGATGTACAGATGCTGTTTGAAAGAGCGGCGGTTGCGCACTGGATATCCGCCGGCCACGCGCACGGTCAGATCGAGCGAAGCTTCCAGACCGTGGTACAAGTGGCGAATCTCCACCATGCTCGATCGATCTTCGTAGCGCGCCGGAAGATAGTTGAGCAGGTCTTCGACGTTGACGCCGGCAATGTCTTTGCCGGGAGAAACTTCGGTTAACGCCAGGGCGAGTTGGTGCGCACTCTGCTGACCAAAGCGAGGAATGCGGGCCTCAGACAGACTGAGAATTCTGGTATCGAGAGAGATGGATCGATCGGCCGGCATGGGAAACGATCATAGCACAGGAAAATCTTTGTGCGTTCTCCGCATGCTCGGCGTGTTTGGTAAGTCTCGCCCTATAGAAATTCACAATAGAGACACGGAGGGACCGAGTCGCAAGTCAGGCAAAGGCGATCCACGAAATCACTCAAAGCCTCACGAACCGGATTCGCGTTGTTTCGTGTAGTTTCGTGGATCGTCCCTGGCTAATGAAACTTCGCCAAGAAACAAGAAGTTTCTCTGCGCAGCCTTTGCGTCTCTGCGGCGAGCTTTTTGCCGCCAGGCTTCACCGCCGACGCAGAGAACGCAGAGTTAACACAGAAGGTAAATAATCCAGGATCCTATTGAACGCCATAACGAAAGCTGCCCTAATTGAAAAGGGGCACGGCGGACCGTGCCCCAAACGCATTCTTGTTCTTTGAACTTAGTAGTCAACGAGCGCGGAAAACTTTCTAATTACTCGCTGCCACGGTCGCCGTGCAATGCTTTTCGAAAGCCTGCCTGAGTTCAAAAGCAATCTGTTCCGGTCCTTTGCCTTCGATCTGATGGCGCTCCATCATGTAGACAAGTTGACCATCTTTCAAGAGTCCGATTGAAGGTGACGACGGAAGGTAACCGGTAAAGTAGCTGCGCGCTCTTTCGGTCGCTTCGATGTCGCCGCCGGCGAACACCGTCGCGACTTTGTCAGGACGGATATCGTGCTGCAGGGCCATGGCAACGCCCGGGCGCGCTTTACCCGCGGCACAGCCGCAGATTGAATTGACCACTACCATGACTGTACCTTGTGAATTCCTAATTGTTTCGTCGACTGCTTCGGGTGTTCTTAATTCCTCAACGCCAAGACGGGTTAACTCTTCGCGCATCGGTCGAATCACTTCTTCTGGATATGGCATTTCTTGATTTCTCCTTCGGACTTTCTATTCAAGTTGTTTGAGTGGCGATTGTAACACGATCGTTCAATGGCCTGCGGCCGAGATCGAGATCTTCCGCGGTTCGTCCCCATCGCCAGAGATTCCCACGCGCCAAACACTGGCAGGCAAAGGATAACTGCCCAGGCGCTCTCCCCACTCGATGATTACGACCGCAGTCTCATCCGTCAAAATCTCATCGAGATCGACCGCATGTGCCGCCGACGCGCCTTCGTCCAGACGATAAAGATCGATGTGATAGGTCAAAAGGCGTCCCTGGTGAGGATTAACCAGGGTGAACGACGGGCTGGTGACGTCTTCTTCGTCCAGGCCCAGTGCGTGCGCGATACCTTTCACCAGCACGGTCTTGCCCGCGCCCAGTGGGCCGTTAAGCAAAATAATCTCACCACCTGAAAGCTGCTCACCGATACGAACGCCAAGATCGAAAGTCTCGCGCTCGTGGAAAGAGATCCATTCGCCGGTGGTAATTGATTGTGGCGTCGCCGTAGTCATGTCAACACAATGCGGCACAAGTGCCGCAGCTAAACAGTAGCCGATCTCAGGGTATCTCGCCTTCGGGATCCAGAGCGCAGATCGCGGTGCTGAGATGTTCGCGAATGTCGGAAGCGACCATCGTTCGCATCCCGATTTCTTCCGCCGCCAGGTCTCCCGCCAGACCGCTAACATAGAGCGCGGCGACTACTGTTTCCAAGGCGTTCGCGTCAGCCTTCAGAGTCCCGTAGGCTTGCGCCAAAAAACCTGCGATTACTCCGGTCAACGTGTCGCCGGCGCCGGCCGTCCCCAGACCCGCGTTGCCGGTCGAGTTAACGAAGACCCGGCCGTCGGGCGCGGCAATCAGCGACCGCGTGCCCTTTAAGACAACGATCACTTCATGGGCGGCAGAGAACTCGCGCGCGGCTGTAACCCGATCATCGAGCGCCGACTTATCATTCGTCCCCATCAGCCGTAGCATCTCGCCGGGATGGGGCGTTAGGACCACGGGTAGATCATGCGAGCCGCGCAAAGCCGCCGGCCAGGGCGCCAGGCAATTCAATCCGTCCGCATCGACTACAACCGGCGTCGTTCGCTGCTCGACCACGGCCCGCACAAAATCGCGGGTGCGCTCGTCATCTGATGCCAATCCCGGACCGATGGCAATTACGTTTGCGCGTTCGGCGAGTCTCAAAACATGATCGAGCGCCGCGACACTGACGGCGCCGCGATCGGTTTCCGCCAAAGCCGCGGTCATTACTTCCGGCATAACCTGCTCCGCCACCAACGGCTGGGCAGAGACTGGAGTCGCTACGGTCACGAGGCCGGCGCCCGAGCGCATGGCTGCGTTTCCGCAAAGCGCCGCCGCCCCGGTGAATCCGCGCGAACCGGCAATCACCAGGGCGTGACCGTGCGTAGTCTTGTAAGAATCGGGAGTGTACCTCGTCTGCATCAACCAACGGCGTGCGTCGGCTTCGTCGGTCACAAACAGATTAGGCTGCGCTTCCTGAATCAATTCCTGCGGCGAACCAATGTCCGCGACAATTAATTCTCCGTTGTAGTTAGCGGCCGGCGGCAGGACGTTCGCGGGTTTTGGCGCGGTCATCGTAACAGTGACATCGGCGAACACGGCATCGCCGATTGGCTGCGCAGAATCGGAATTCAAACCGGAAGGAATGTCGATCGAAATAATCGCCGGCTGGTTCGGCTCATCGTCTGTGCGCGATTTGCGAAGCTGAAGCAGATACCTAACGGCGTCTTGATGAACTCCAGCGAGCGGCCGGGTGAGGCCAGTGCCGAACAGGGCGTCAACGACTACCGCGTATGGCCCGGCCAATTCGTTCTTTCGCAGACTCTTCCATTGGTCGACTGACCCGCATTCGAAAAATCTTATTGACAACTCGCCGGCCAGACTCTGCACCTTCTCAAAATTTGTTCGCCCGTCACCCTTTGTTTCATCGACGCTCGCAAACAAGACGACGTCGCTTTTTGCCCCAGCCAGGGCGAGCAGTCGAGAGGTCGCCGCGCCATCGCCGCCGTTATTCCCCGGTCCGCAGAGCACCAAAATCGTTTTGCCTGCTACGCCGCCGCATGCAGTCACCGCCCTGACAGTTGCGGCAGCCGCGTTTTCCATCAAGACCAGGGACGGAGTGCCATAGCGCACGGTCGTCATTCGATCGATCTCACGCATCTGCTCAGACGAGATAACGGGTTGCACACCGCGATGATAAGGAGAAGGTTAGGGGTGGGTCAATTGAGAGCAGTCAAGCAAACCAGCGGATGCCTTGCGCCCCACAAAACAAGAAAGGCCGCTGAGGGGTTTTCCCCGCCGCCTGCCGCTGCTCCAGCCTATCCGTCTTTTCGGGATACTCAAGTAAAGAAACAATGCGCAGAGTCCTCCAGAAGTTTCTTGAGGGACCCTGATCTTAGAGCCTGACCGACCCCTGTCATTCTGACTGACTAAGCTTGCAGACTGACCTCGCTGACTGCTCACTCCGCCCTTTAAATTGCAAAAACAGGCCGACAAACGCGGATCGGAGCTCTGGCACGACCATTGTTAAGTGAAGAGCGCCAGCACCAGCGAGTGCTGCGACTGAAGACCAAGTCAAGGCAGTTTCTTGGAGTTTCAAATGAGCAGAGAAAAAAGAGTGCGGACACGGTTAGGTTGGCGGTGGCTCACAGCCCTGGGGCTGGCCCTGTCACTCCTGACCGGCATCGTGGTGAGCGACAGCGCTAAAGCCCAAAATATCGCGAAGCCCGCTAACGCTTCGGCCACGAGCGCCCTCAGCAAGTACGCCTGGGACCTTACCGCGGCCGCAGAACGGGGTCGCTTTGATTCGTTGACCGAGCGGCGCGAGGAAACCAACCGGGCCATTGAAATACTTTCCAGTCCTCATAAGAACAATCCGGTGGTCCTGAGTGATTCGCCAGCCGTCCGCGATCTCGTGGCCTCAGGCGTGGCGCGGCGGATCGCCAAAGGTGATGTACCGGAAGCCCTGCAGGGCAAGCGCCTGTTTAAATTGAATCTTGAGGCGTTGTTCCACGATTCGAAAACTGCCGGCGAACTCGTAAATAACATTTCGGCAATTCTCTCTGAAGTTTCGCAATCCGATTCGAAAATCATTCTCCTCGTCGATCCCCTCCAATCTTTGATGGGTCCATCCGCAGCGTTTGATGGCGCCGCTTCCGCGATGTTGCGCGATGCAATTAAGAACGGCGACGTTCAGTGCTTCGGCGCCTCAACCGACATCGCGTTCCAGGAAAACGTTGCGAGCGACGAATCATTAGCGCCGCTTTTTGCCGGCGTCCAGATGCAGGAAGTTGCTGACGCAAGCCAGCAGACTGAAGATAGTGCCCAGGCGAACGCCACGAAAACAAACGCTGAAAAGTTCGTTGGCGACAAGGTCTCGGCGGATTTGCGTGAGTTGGTCGATAGCCGCAACGCTCCGGCTCGCGTCAAGGCAATCCTGCAAGTCAACGATACCAACAGCCAGGCTCTCCGGGCCCGGCTGGCAGAGTACGGCGTCAACGTTGAGGCGCAGATGCCGCAGTTTGGAACTCTGGCCCTGGATCTCCCCACGAAAGCTATTGAGAAGATCGCCAATAGCAGCAGTACCAACTACCTTTCGCTCGACCGCCCGATCAATGGTCTCGGTCACGTGGAAGAAACCACGGGCGATGAGGCGATGTTGGCGCAGCCTGGTAACAGCCTTCTTGATGGCAGCGCGATCGGCGTCGCGATTCTCGATTCAGGTGTTTCGACCAAACAGAAATCGCTGGCCGGTCGGATCGTTTACAGCCGGGACTTTACCGGCGAAGGCACCACCGAGGATCCGTACGGTCACGGAACCTTCGTAGCATCGATGGTCGCCGGGAAGCACGGCTCGTACGGCGGGATTGCCACGGGCGCGAACCTCGTAAACTTCCGCGTACTGAATTCACAAGGCACGGGAACGCTTTCGGCACTGCTGGGCGCGTTGGACGCGGTGATGTCCAACCGCACGACCTACAACATTCGCGTAGTTAATATGAGCCTGGGAACGACGGCGGTTGATTCGTACAAGAACGACCCGCTCTGCCGCGCCGTCCGGCGCCTGGTTGATGCGGGTATCGTGGTGGTTGCCGCGGCCGGAAACGACGGGAAAGATCTTCTGCATCCAAAGCTCTACGGCCGCATTCATTCCCCCGGCAACGAGCCTTCGGCGATCACAGTTGGCGCCTCGAATACGTTTGGTACGGATGCCCGCCATGATGACGGTGTCACCACCTACAGCTCGCGTGGACCGACCCGCAGTTACTGGAAGGACTTGAAAGGTGTCAAGCATTACGACAACCTCCTCAAGCCCGACATGGTCGCTCCAGGTAACAAGATCATTGGCGCTGCCGCACCCGGCAATGCCCTGCTGCAACTAAATCCAGGCCTGCTCGTTGGCAACGCAACCACCGCGAATGGCAAGGGCAATATGCGGCTGAGCGGTACTTCGGTCTCGGCCCCGATTGTCGCCGGCGCGGTCGCGGTACTGTTGGAAGCCAACCCCAGCCTCTCGCCAAATCTGGTAAAAATGATTCTCATGTACACAGCGCAGCCGCTGGCGAAGTTCAATACGCTCGAACAGGGCGCTGGTGAACTGAACCTGGAAGGCGCCGTGCGTTTGGCGAAACTCGTGCGGACTGATTTGTCTTCATCGACAAGAGTGGGTTCGCCCCTTTTGACTTCCGCGCCCCCGACACCGCAGAGCACAATCGCCGGCCAGACTTTCTCATGGTCTCAGGGCGTGCTGTTCAAATACGACTGGGCGAAAGGCCCGGAACTGGTCACCAGGTACCAGGGAGTCTACGGCCTTGGCGTGCTGTTAAGCGACGGGGTCTTGCTTAGCGATGGCGTACTTGTCGCCGACACCAAACAGCTCTCTAGTGGTGTGCTGGTAAGCGACAACATCATGTTGAGCAACGGCATCACCATGGGCGACGGAGTCGTCCTGATGAGCAACGGCGTCCTGCTTGCTGACGGAGTCCTTGTCTCCGATGGCGTGCTCATCGCTGACGGTGTATTAGTCAGCGACGGCGTGTTAGTCGCAGACGGCGTACTTGTCTCCGATGGAGTTCTGGTCGCGGATTCCTCGCGCGAAGCCACCGGCGACAACACAATCTGCATGCCGGAAGAATAAACGCTTCCACTCTTACCAAAACTAAGAAGGCTTCGCGGCGCCGCGAAGCCTTTTTTTTGTGTCGTGAGGGGCTCAAAGGCCTGTGCCACTACTTCCTGAGCCCGACCATTCTCCGCACGCGTCCGAGAACAGTGTTCAATTCGGGCACTTTCAGCACCGCAGTCACCGCAAAGTAAGTGAGACCATAAGGCACCAGGACCAGCGCCGCGATGATCACCGGATGGTGATTGCCAATCGCGAGCTTGATCGCCCACCCCACACCGGCGCCAACTGCGGCTGCCAGCCACAGCTTCGCCACATATCCAAGCGGCAACCCGGTGCGCCCGATGCGTTTGTTCAGCGCCCTCCTGAGCAAAGCGAATTCGATCCAGCCGGCAACTCCGGCCGAGGCAGTTAATCCCGCTGCGCCCCACTTTGGATCCAGACCGATTAATGGGGGCAACGGGATCGCACATACATAGCCCAGCCCGATCGTCAGCGCCACTCTTAACGATGCAAATTTAAGCGGAGTGCGCGTGTCATGGAGCGCGTAATAGGTTGATGCGTACAGGCGGCCGAGCGTCGAAGCAAGCAACCCAATCGTCGACCCGGCCAGAATCCCCCAAACATAAATTGTCGCATCCTGTTTGAATTTACCGGTTTGGTAAAGTGCCGCGGTGATGACATCACCCAGCGCCAGCATCGCCATCGCCGACGGCACGATGAAAAACGCGATCCGACTTAGCCCCCCGTCGAGACGTTGGCGCAACTGAGTGGCAATTTCGTCCGTCGTTCCCACAACGCTCGACATTGCCGGCAATTCGGCGGCGGAGATCGACATCCCGAACAGACTTACCGGCAATGTATACAGACTTTGAGCGTAGTTCAGCGCGGCAACCGCTTGCGGGCTAATTAGTCCAGCCAACATCGCGTCAATAAAAGCCGAAATCTGTACGACTCCCCGACTGACAAAAACCGGGAAAAAGTTGCTCAGCACCTGGCGCACGTTAGCGGTCGCCAGACCAAAAACGGGACGCAATCGCTTGATCAGTTTCAGGACGGTCGGCAATTGGACACCGAACTGTAAAGCACTGCCGGCGACGGATCCCCAAGCCGCAACTTCTGCCAGATGAAATTCGTCTGTTCGCTTTCCAAACCAGATCAGCGTTGCGATGATCGCGACATTCCAGACCACCGGGGCTGTGTAGGAAAGAAAGAAGCGGCGATGACTGTTAAGCACGCCCAGGCACCACGCCGACAAAACGAGGAGGCCGGCGCCGGGAAAGAGAATCTGCACCAAACGTATGGTCAGTTCACGCGTCGCCTCGTCGAAACTGTGGGCAAACAAACCCACGAAGTAACGAGTCGTCAAAACTCCGATGAGTACGATGACCGAAGTCGCCAGCGCCAGGAGCGTGAGCACGGCATCGGCAACGCGCGAGGCCTCCTTCTTGTCGCCGCGGGCGAGTAGGTTGGCGTAGACGGGGATAAAGGAAGCGGATAACGCCCCTTCCCCAAAAACGTTCTGAAGGAAGTTTGGAATTCTAAACGCCGCAGTGAAGGCGCCGGCTGCGTCCCCGATGCCGAGATAATGCGAGAAGACGCGCTGCCGAACTACACCGATGATGCGGCTAATCAGAATTCCGGCGCCGACCATGAACGCGTGCTTGCTCGTGCTTTCGCGCTCACCGCGTTCGACGCTCGGCGGTCGCGGAAAACGGCCGGTTGCTTCGCCAACTACGGAAGTGGTTTCGCCGGCGATCTCGGACGCGTTCGCACCGATGTTAAAGCCTAAGGGGTCTTGAGGAGTATCGGTAGCTGAGGCCTCGGAACTGCTGCCCTGAGAGTCCGAACCTGGGACCTGTGACTTGGGACCTGAGTCCTGCTCGTCATTCATCGTGGCTTTTAGAGACGGTAGTCCTTGATCTTGGTCAAGAGCGTTTTGTAACTGACTCCCAGAGTTTCGGCGGCGCGAGTTTTATTGCCGTCAGTTTCAGCCAGCGCATCGGCGATCTTCTGTCGCTCAACCAACGCCACGGCCCGTTCGGCCGCTTCGCCCAGCGTTCCGGAAGTATCAAAGCCAAAACTTTTCGGCGAGCGCACCTCGTCCACGCCGAAGCCCAGATCGCGGGGTTCAAGACTCGTGGCGTCCGCCAGGATGCAAGCGCGTTCGATCGCGTTCTCGAGTTCGCGCACATTGCCCGGCCAGCGGTGCGCGCGCATGGCCGACACGCTGGCATCGCTGAGCGTAGCATCACGACCTCGCAATTCATTTCCGATTTGCGCCGCGAAATGCCGCCCGAGTAAAACTACGTCGTCGCCGCGTTCGCGCAACGGCGGAATGTCGATCGGAAAAACCGCGAGGCGAAAAAAGAGATCGCCGCGGAACTCGCCTTTATTCACCGCGCCGCGCAGGTCCTTGTTCGTGGCCGCAACGACGCGGACGTCAACCGGCACCGGCCCGCGACCACCGATGCGATCGACCGACTTCTCTTCAATGGCGCGCAACAGTTTGCCCTGAACGGCCAGCGGCAATTCCCCAATCTCATCAAGGAACACCGTGCCGCCGGAAGCCAATTCAAATTTGCCCAGCCGGCGATCACCCGCACCGGTGAAGGCGCCGCGCTCGTGTCCGAACAACTCGTTTTCGATCAGCGTTTCCGGAATGGCCGCGCAGTTGATGGCGACGAAAGGTTTGTCGCGCCGATTCGAGAGATGATGAACTGCGCGCGCGAAGAGTTCTTTCCCGGTTCCCGATTCGCCCAGCAGCAACACGGTCGCCTCAGTCGGCGCGACGCGCTGCGTCTCAGCCACGACCCGCTTGATTGCTTCTGATTCACCGATAATGCGCGGAAAGCCGTAACGCTTCGACCACTCTTCGCGCAGCAGAATATTTTCTGTGCGCAGCCTTGATTGCTCCAGAGCGCGCCCGACCAGCAACAGCAAATGATTCGAATCCACCGGCTTCTGGAGAAAGTCCTGGGCGCCGTCTTTCATCGCCTGCACGGCTTCATCAACCGAGCCGTACGCCGTCATCACGATCACGGGCACGTCGCCGTCCGCGGCCCGCGCCGCGCGCAGCACGTCCAGTCCCGAACCATTCGGCATGCGCAGATCAGTCAGCACGACTTTGTGAGGAACGCGACCTATTTCATTTATGGCTTCGCGCGCATCGACGGCTTCGGTAACTGAATAGCCGGCATGCTCCAGCGTTAGCCGCAGCACGCGACGCAGGCTCTCTTTGTCTTCGACAAGAAGGATGTCAGGCATGAATCATGAAGAGTTCAGATTTCAAACTTGAAATTCGAGATCTGAAAGCACTCGCTCATCATTCACTGCGATGCGCGAGAGTGTCAAGCACGAGGGCTGGCAGTTCGCTTGCAGGATCGGCGCATGCCAACGGGGCGTTAGCCCGACCGTAAGGGAGGGCTCACGGGTTAGCGACGAAACTTTGGAGTGCGCCGACCTGTCGGCGCTTTGTTCTTCCGCGACTCGGTGATATTCGCTCAAACTTCCGTTAGTTGCTCACGAAAAGGAGAAATCGATCATGCCGTAAGATCGCTAGAATTTTGGAGCTTAGGCGACCAACACAACTTTACCTCACTACCTGGGTTTAGGGTGGGTTAACCTTTAGCCATCCCACTACGAGAATTGAGTAGTCATTAAACTCCAGCTTTCTCGGATTTAAACCTTGGTCCTTGCACCGAGCGGGAAGTTGAACGCGAAATTGGGCATAGCGTCTAACCATTTTTTCAGGGCCGGGAAACACTACGTCTTTGTAATCGGGGGAGTTGCGAAGCCAATTGCGAATCCGGTGAATTATTTCGTCTATATCATTCTGATGGGCGCGAATATCTTGTCCCGCAATGTCCGAGCAGAAAACTTGAAATCGATAATCAACCTTGTCTAAGACCAGCGCTCTCTTTGATCTGTCGCTCCTGTCACCAAACCGCTTGGCACCTAACCAAAGCCCAAGTTCCAGAGGCATGTTGAAACGGGGTAGGCGGTTCTTGGAGTCCAGGGTCACGCGAGATATGTCATGTATGCCGTACTTACTCTCCGAAATCAACTGATAAATCTTCTCTACTCGGACGCCCGATGAATCTTCATCTTCCCGTGCACAACGCGCGACGAATCCACAATCATAAATGGCGAAAACGGCTGCCTCAAGCAGCCGCTTGTACGTCCTATCAAATGGAACGTTAAGGAAAACAGAATTCTTGTATGCCACCGCGCTTTTGATTTTTTAGTTATCGCTTACCAACGGCCTTGGTCTTAGATTTGGACCTGATGCTGTCGCTAACCTTAGTTGCTGTTTTTGACGCCTGAATTCTTTGCGACAACAACGAGCCCACTGGCCTGTCACTTCTTGAGACAATAAAAGACCCGGCTTTCGCATTTCTACGAACCACTCTGGCAGAATTAATGGAGTCTTTCAGGCTGATGCTACCGCAAACAGGTGGTGTTTTGACGGACCTATATTTCATGGAAGGCATTGTGAACAGTGAATTTTGGTTGGTCAAGAACGTTGTTCACTTCGAGGAGACCTGTTGATGCCGGACCTCCGCTCATTTAAGGAAATTCTTATCATCGCCTGATCTAATAAACGAACTTAACCGAACTAGAGCGAAACCCTTTGGCAAAGGCCCTGCCAAGCTTGAAGTGTCGTTCAGTCTATCAGGCCGGTCAAGTAAAGACTTTTATCAAGGCCGCCCCCGATTAGCGGGAGCCTAAGACGAGGGGTTAGACCGTCACAGTTTCGCGTGGCTCGGGCTGGCTGGCCAGAATCGCGTGCGCTCTCGCGAGCACATCGGCGAGCGCGTATGGCTTGCGAATGACTTCATCAATGCGGGCTCGTTTGTAATCTTCTTCGGCGATCATTTCGGCGTAGCCGGTGGCGATAATCACGGGCATCCCGGGGCGGAACTCTTTGACCCAGCGCGCCACGTGAAGGCCGCTTAATTCCGGCAGGCCGAGATCGCAAACCATCAGATCGAATTCGCGTTTGTCCAAAAACTTGAGCGCTTCGGCGCCCGTCGTGGCCTCGGTAACGTCGTGGCCCTCGGCGCGGAAAGCGTCATTCAAAAGCACTCGCACTTTCTCTTCGTCTTCGACCACCAGCACGCGCGCCGACTTTGTTCCGTTGCCTTGCGCCAGGGGAGTAGTCGCAACCGGCGAACTGGCTTCGTGCAGCGGCAGAATAATTTCGAAGCGAGTTCCCTTGCCCGGCTCGCTAATTACGTTGATATCTCCGCGATGGTTTTCGATGATTCCATGCGAGGCGGAAAGCCCAAGACCTGTGCCGCGTTCGCCCTTGGTAGTGTAGAACGGCTCGAATATTCGCGCGATGACTTCCGCCGGCATGCCGGCCCCGGTGTCAGATATCCAAAAGCGCGCCGTCTTCCCTTCCACTCTCGTGCCCGCTTCGATCGTTCCGCCCTGTGGCATCGCGTCGACCGCGTTGAAGATCAGGTTGAGGGCAACTTCGCGCAACTCCGCTGAATCCCCGAGCGTGAATGCCGGTCCGGGAGCGTCAAGACGCACCTCGATACTGCCGGTCCTTTCGGCCGATGCGGCCTGCCATTTGGGCCGCGCAATTTCCACACTGGAAGAGACGAGCTCGCTCAAATCCACCGGCACGGGATGCCTCGTCGTTTCGCGTCGAGAAAAGTCGAGCAAGCGCCGCAAGGTTTGTGAACAGTCGCCCACTGCTTGCGTGATGACTCCGAGACTCTTCTTGTTTCCTTCATCGGCGGTGCTGCGCATCAACAGCAGCTGCGCGCGTCCCTGAATCACCGTCAGGGAATTGTTAAGGTTGTGTGCCACGCCGGCCGCCAACTCGCCCAAAGCGCGCAGCTTGTCAGATCGAGCGGCGCGGGCCTGGGCCAGTTTCTTCTCGGTGATGTCGCTCATGAAGACCATCACGCCGGTGATGCTCCCATCACGCCACAAAGGCGAAGTGTGCGCATCCATGCACCGCACGCGGCCGTCAGTGCAAATAGTCTGCACTTCGAATTGTTTCTCTTCACCGCCCAACGTGCATTGGACCGCGGCGTTCGCTTCTTCCTCAGACTCGGCCGCGACGATCATGCTGAAGTCCTGCCCGAGCAGAACTGAACGGGTGAATCCACCGTCGACTTCGGCGCGCTGGTTCATCCAGGTGAAGCGTCGATCAGTGTCGAGCGTGTAAATCTCGTCAGGCGCGAGATCGGCCAGGCTCGCGAGAAAGGCGCGGTTCTTACTCCCCTCTTCTTCCGCCTCACGCAGCTCAGAGATGTCCCGGACGATGACGATGCAACCGGTCGCCGACTCTTGCTGCTGATCCTGGCTTTGAGGGACAACGCGGACCAGCAATGGCCGCTGCGTTTTGTTGCCGGACGGGAGTTCTACTTCAACTTCGGCGCCGCTCGAGATGGCGCGATCAACCATGCAGCCCGTGCCTTCTCCCCAAAGCATATCGCAGCACCGACGCCCCGCGAGGAACGAACGGGCTGCCTGCTCGAGAGATTCTCCGGCGCGGTTGATTTTCTTCAGTCGCTTGTCCGGACCGAAGATATAGACAGCATCCGGTAAGGTATCGATGGTCGCCTCCCACATGCGATCGGCGGCCATCAGCGAGTTGCAGAGTTTGATGTGTGCGTCAGCAGAACTCATGTTCAAATGTGCGGCATTTATGGACGTTTGAGCCTCAATCTTCGCGGTCTACGGCACAGGACCCGCAGTCCTGACTCCCTGCGCGAGGGGCAAGCCTTATGCCAGTGCGGTTGAAATCAGTTTCAGTCGAAAGCTGGGAAGAATGGATGAATTCGCGGCCCGGTCGGTGACAGAAACCGGCAGACTCGTTCAGCCTGACAGTTCACCATGACACTTTATCTTTTTGACTGACAGTTTGTCTGGAGGTAAGCCGCGGCGGATTGCGGGCTACTGTTAGTTTCGCGGCTCGTACTCGCCACGAGCTTTGGCTGCTTCAGTGTCGGAATCGGCCAGACGCATCGACAGCCTGATCGGACGATAGTCGAAAGGAGCCGGACCGCCCAGCGCGTTTTGAATCGCCGCCACGATGCCGTCCTGGTTCTGGCGAAAGTGACCCACATTGCCATGCTGGTTGAGGATGACGAACAAGACTACGCGCCCACTCTTCGTTTTCATTTGCCCGACCAGCGAACTAGCGCCGCCATCAGTGCGCACCAGGGTCCCGGTTTTGGCAATCACGCTGCCGCGCTCAGCCGGATCGGTGTATCGCTCTTCCAGGGTGCCGGGATCGATTCCCGCGACCGGCAGGATGTCCGAGAGCGAAAGCTTGTTTTTCTGCAGTTCGTCGCGCAGCCCGCGCAGAATCTTCATCATGGCGCGGGGCGTGAAGCGGTTAATACCCAGACCGCTGGTCGAAGACATAACAATCTCGTCGGGATTGATCCTGAGTTTGTCCACCAGCGTCGCTCGCACCGTTTGGGGTCCGCCAAGCGAATCGCCGATCCGTTCGGCCATGAAATTATTCGAGTAACAGAGCAGCACCTTGAGAACGTCTACCAGCTTGCTTGATTTGTGTGTGACCAGCGGGATGGCTGCGGCCGGTGCTGGGCCGACCTGAACCTCGCCGGTTATCACGACGCTCGGAACACTGCGCAGGCTTTCGTTGTCGGCCACCAGAGTGCGCTCGTCAATCCATGCTCGCGTAGCACTCGCCGATCGGCGCGCGGCGTCGAAGGTTTCGCGGAATTCTTCTCCCGAATGTTTCGTCGACCAGTCGAAGTTCATCGTGAAGCCCGGCGCCACAATCAGGTTTCCGGTGACTGTGCGAATTCCCAGATCGTTCAACTCCCGGGCGAGCATTACGGCATGTTCATAATGAAACGAAGGATCGCGTCCGCTGACGATTAAGTCCCCTTTCAAAGTTCCATTCGTTTTGTCGATCGTTCCGGCCGCCCACACCGAAGTTAGAAAGCGGTGATCTGGTCCAAAGGTCTGCAACGCTACTAGGGTCGTGGCCAATTTGATCGAAGACGCGGGATTGAATCTCTGGTCGGCTGACTGGGCCGCGAGCGTAGTGCCCTCGACTGTCTCAGCCAGCACGCCTTGCAGCCCATAGATCGGCGTCAAATAAGCGGGCTGCGTTAATCCATTGTTGCCGGGCAGATTCGGCCCAGTGACGCCGGAAAAGCCCGCCGTCGGCGCGGCGACCTGTTGGTTTATCTGATTAGAAGTAGACTGCGAAGCAGCACCTGGAGCGGCCTGCTGACCAAGCGCAAACGAGGCTGCCAGCAGAACCAACGTGAAAATCTTTGCTGACTTAATGAACAAGTGCATCATCTTCGAAGTTCACCCCGGCGCGCCTCTACTCGGCTTTGGCATCATACCACGAAAGCGAGGTCGCTTTGTTCGGCGACCTGAACTGAGCTTTGATGCCCCGCATTAGGGGCGAGATGCCGGGAAAGCCCTGGCCCGCGGCCAGGATTACTGAGCTGCCGAGCCCCGCTCCAGGCAGCCCGCGCATCGGCAACACTTCGTTACAAACAGTTCCCGGTCCGCAACTTCGTTGACAGGCAAACAAGCGCGCACCTAGAATTCAATCGTTAAAGAAAGCTCGTGCCACGTGATCAGGAATCGGTAACAATTGAAAGTCTGCGCGGCGCGCATGCGGCGCGGCGTAAAGAGATTCGGGCACGGCTAAGAGAGTTTCGCCAGGTGTGGCGAACGGCTTCGGACGCGCGGCTGTGGGAAGAGATGGTGTATTGCATCTTCACCGCGGGCGCATCGGCGAAGATGGGGCTACGCGCAGTTGAGGCAGTAAGACCGTTTTTGGCAAGCGGACAGCAACAGGACATGACGAGCGCGCTGGTGGCCGCCGGCGCGCATCGCTTTCCCAACGCTCGGCCCGGGTACGTGGTGGTCACGCGTGATTATTTGCAAAGTTCATGTTCAATGCGCCTGCGTGAATGTCTGGAAACCTTTCGCGATCCTTGCGAGCGCCGCGACTGGTTGGCGACAGAGCCGCGAATAAAGGGCCTCGGCTATAAAGAAGCGAGCCACTATTTGCGTAACATTGGCTTCAAAGGTTACAGCATACTGGACAAGCATATCGTGCGGTGCCTGGCTGAACTCGACGTGATCGATTCACCCAGGCCACCGACAAATCGCAAACGCTATCTGGAAACCGAAAGCAAGATGCGGCAATTTGCCGGCGACGTTGGGATTGATTTTGACGAACTCGATCTCGTGCTGTGGTCGATAAAGACGGGCGAGATTCTGAAGTAGCCAGCAGATGAAACTCCAATCTTTCAAGTTGGTTTCGGCGCCCTTGGCGATCGGCTGGTTGGCCGCCGCCGTCGTTTGCCTGGCGACCGTGGTCGTGGCGCATTCGCCGGACAACGAAAAGGCCCGCAGCCGGGCCCAGAGAGCTTTGCGCGCTGGTGACTTTGAGCGCGCGGAGCAGCTTTACCGCGAGGTCCTCGCCAAAGACGACCAAGACACCGAGGCCCGTCTGGGACTCAGCCACGCCCTGCTAAAGGAGCGTCGCTTACAGGATTCTTTCGATCACGCTGCGAGAGTGATAGCCGTCGATCCTTTGTCAGCGCGCGCGCACGCTTTGCTGGGGTCCGCCATACTTGCTGCAGGAGATTTTCGCCTGTCGGTCGAAGAGTTTCGCACGGCCCTGGCCCTAAACGAGAATGAAGCGATGGCCATCGCCGGTCTGGCAATGGTCGATTACTACGAGAATCGAATCGCGAGCTGCATCAACGGATTGCGGCGCGCCACCAGCATCGACTCGGATGAACCCGATTATGTCTTTAACCTCGGCCAGGCTGCGGCGCGTTCCGAGCATTACCGGGAAGCAGCCGATGCTTATGAACGATTCCTCGTGATCGCTCCGCGCACGGACGCCGATCGGCGTGCGCGCATTCGCGGTCTAATCGATTTTCTGCGTTATCTGGGATCGCAGGGCTCGCTTTACGATCTGCAAGGCTCTGACCGGACAGTACTGGACTTTGAAGCCCCGGACTATCGGCCGATCATCAAGCTTCGGATCAACGGATCGAAAGAGTATATGCGCTTTGTTCTGGATACTGGTTCCGGAATGTCGGTGTTGTCTGAGGCCACGGCGCGCAAGCTGGGCCTCAAGGCCGTGGCGCGCGGTGGGTTGGCGCGGGCCGTAGGCGGTGGTGGCCGCTTTGAAATAGTCTACGGATATCTTAACTCGATCGACATTGGTGAGATCAAGATCACGAATGTCCCGGTTTACGTTCGGCATTTTTTTGATGAACGCGATCCGGTAGACGGATATCTGGGAATCGCAGCGTTGGGCCGTCTGCTGATCAAAGTTGATTATGGAACGCGCCGCCTGACATTGGTTCGGCAGCGCGATACTCAACCGGAACGAGTCGTTGAGGGTCAGGGAAAACCGGTTAAGGCTGAAGCGGTAGAAATTCAACCCGGAATAGATGTGCCCGTGCGCACGACCGCGAGCGGCTTCCTCAGCGGCGAGATTTTTATCGACGGCATCAGCAA
Source organism: Blastocatellia bacterium (assembly GCA_003168335.1). Taxonomy (GTDB): domain Bacteria; phylum Acidobacteriota; class Blastocatellia; order Pyrinomonadales; family Pyrinomonadaceae; genus UBA11740. The sequence goes on from PMSM01000010.1 coordinate 307,925, forward strand.
GCCGCTCAACTTCATCATCGACACCGGCGCCAGCGTGACCGTTATGTCTGAAAAATTGGCCGCGCTTGAGGAAGCGCAGGCTTTCATCAGGCAGGGTCGCATGCGTGTCTTCGGCGCGGCGGGCGTGGCCGAAAACGTGAAAATGGCCTTACTGCCGAAGGTCGCGATCGGAACCTTTTCTCGTGAGAAGATCGATGCCGCGGTGCTTGATCTGGACCCGGTAAATGAAACAGCCGGTTTTCTGCAAAGTGGAATTCTGGGCGGGAACTTCCTGCGCTTCTATCGCGTCATTTTCGATTTTGAGAAAGGTGTCGTTCGGCTCGAGTCGCTGGAGAAGAGCGCGCCGCCGGCCGGCAACACCACGCCTGAGGCCGCCAACGAGCGAACGCAACCTTAGACTATGAAGCCAAGCACTTATCTGGAGACTTCAGTAGTCGGAGCGTACCTCGACAATGGCGAGCCGTTCCGGCGCGATCTCACCATCCGCTGGTGGGAGCACGAGCTATCGGAATACCGCGCAGTGATTTCGCCATTGGTGACGCGCGAACTGGAACGCGTTTCTGAGCCGCATCGTTCAGCATATCTCAAATTGATCGCCGGGCTGGAACAGGTCGAACTCACCGAAGAGGCGGCCATACTCGCCGAAGGTTATGTCTCGCGGGGGATCTTTCATCGCAAATACATCGCCGATGCATTGCACGTAGCGGTTGCTTCATTCCATAAAATCGATTATCTAGTTACCTGGAACTTTGGACATCTGGCGAACGTTCGGCGACAGGCACGCATTCGCTTATTCAATACCGCTGCCGGATTTTTTGTTCCCATGATCGTGACTCCGGAGTTTTTGGTTTCTGAAGGAACTGAGATTTCAGATTTCAAATCTCAAAAGTGATATCGTAAGATCGGATTTGAAATTTCCTGGCTGAGATCGTAAGTTCTGATTGCGGAGTCGTTGGTCCGTTTCCGATTGGAGTCGATAGTGAACCGAGTAAAGAAATTAACAATTCCGGACCAACAATCCAAGATCAAGAGTCACGTCATGTATCGCAGGCCTAAGTTCCTGACCGTGCTTCATAAGATTCGTGAGACGATGTCGCGCGAAGCAGACTATGACGTGGATCTGTTTGCCGAGATGGTGCGTTCGGGCAATCGCCCCGAGCACGGCCCCGAACGAAACATCCGCGGCTTCAAGAAACGCGCGCCCAGAAATGACGAAGCCGATAGTGAAACGTCGCTGACAGAGCGCCGCGCGGCACGATAGAACTGTTCTTTAAATCTCAGACTTTGGATTTCACACTTGAGACTTGAAGTCCCGGATTACGTACCATGGACGCCACTTTCGAAACGATCGGTCTGGAAGTGCCCAGCGAGAAGGCCATTAACTTTCTCGCCGAACGCGCTGAAAACCAGGGCGAGCCAACTCAACTCTTGCGGCGCGGCGCCGTGCTGCACGGTCGTTGCTGGAAGCTGGGTGAGGGTTTGGAGGTCTGGACGGTACTCTATGAATCGGAAACCGGCGACGTGTTTTATGCGAACTGCCGGCCGGGCTTTCGCGCCCGCTTCATGCAACGCATCGCGCCCTGGGCGCTGACCGAATACGACGAAGAGGGCGAAGCAGTCATACACGGCTACTGGGACGGCACCGATACCGAGGTGCTTTTTGAGTTGCAGAATCTGACCGAGGTGGGGGCCTCGGGTTTTCGCGCTCCTGCTTTGCAGGTCGGATTATGTGGGTTGGCTTATCGCGCCCGCGTCTGCTCGCGCGAGATGAACTCGCGCTGGGTGCCGCTGGAAAAGGCGTCGCCCTCGCGCGCTGCCCACGAAAACGATTGGATCCTGCGCGGACGCGTAATCGCCTTCAAGCCTCTGCGTAATCCGCTTTCGGGCAGCGAGCTTTACTGGATCTATCTCGATCTCAGCGGGCTGAAACTGGAAGTGCTGGTTAACACGCGCACGCTGAGCGGCGGCGAACTGGCCGTAGGCGCCACCCTCTCGGCTGAAGTCTGGCTCCAGGGTCACGTCTTTGATGACCAGGCGTTGCGCCTTCGCTATGAAGGTGTCGACCCGGCCGGCACGCCGGAAAATTTCTGGTCGCGCTTTTCGCGCACTAACTAGGTCTGATTACCCCAGTTGTTTGGAGATCAACGTCGCTTGATTCCACGTGCTTGATCGTCCCCGGGTGTTTTACTGAATGAAGCGACTCGTCATCATCATTCTCATCGCGCTGGTTGTTCTGGCGGGCGCGATCTACTTCCTCGATCAGTACTGGATTCATCGCTATGATTCGCTGATTGCCCGCGAGGCTGCCGCGCATCATATCGATCCCGATCTGGTCTGGAGCATCGTCTATGAAGAGACTTACTTCAGTCCCTGGAAAAAAGGCCGCGATGGCGAGATCGGACTGATGCAGGTGACGCCGGGCGTGGCGCGCGACTGGGCCGCCGAAAGCGGCGTAGCGCCGATGGAACAACGCACTTCTATGGACACTGCGACGTTTCTGCGTGACCCCGAACGCAACGTTCAGATCGGTTGCTGGTATCTCGAGAAAGCCGACCAGGATTATCGCAACAGTCCCGGCCGGGAAGCGCGCATCCTGGCCTTTTATAACGCCGGGCCCAAGCGCGCCGCTGAATGGAGCCGCGTCATGAGCGGCGCGCCTCCCTTGACCGAACAGGAATTCATCGCGCGGATCGATATTTCTTCAACGCGCGCTTACGTCACTTCAATTCTCGATCGCTACCATCGGGTTAAGTCGGCGAAGAACGCTGCCCTGGACCAGGTCGGGATGATCTCTTCTGAGTTCCGCTTGCGTTAGCCCAGGCTTTCACATTTCGCGCCTTCGGCGCCTGGCCTTACTCGCTTCTTATGAGCGTCATCTACGCAGCGCGCTGGGTTCTGCCCATCATCTCTCCAAGCATTCAGGACGGAGCGATCGCCGTCGATAATTCCACCATCGTTGCAGTTGGTCCTCGCCCGGACGTAGTGGCGAGGTTTCCCCACTCTCGCATCACAGATTTTGGCGAGGCCGCGATCCTGCCTGGCTTCGTCAACGCCCATTCACATCTGGAACTCACCGTCATGCGTGGCTTCCTTGAGCGCGAAGAAAACGACTTCTTCGCGTGGCTGCGAAAGCTCACCGTTGCGCGCCTGGCGATGACGACCGAGGACTTAGTGGTGTCAGCAACCTGCGGCGCAATTGAGGCGGCACGCGCGGGCGTGACCTGTCTGGGCGACGCCAGCTCTGCGGCAACACAGGCCATCCGGGCGCTGCGCGAGGTTGGATTGCGCGGTATCGTCTACCAGGAATCTTTTGGTCCCGATCCAAAACTCGCCCGTGAGAATGTCGCGAAATTACGCGAGCAGATCGCCGAGCTACGCACGCTTGAGGACGATCTGGTTCGGGTGGGGGTCTCGCCGCATGCGCCCTACACAGTCAGCGGTCGGCAATTGGATTTGATTTCGCGCCTGGCGATAGATGAGAAGCTGCCAGTGATGATGCACGCGGCCGAATCGCAAGCGGAGCAGTTGTTCATGCTCGAAGGTCTGGGTCCGTTCGCCGAAGGCTTAAGGGCGCGTGGTATTGAATGGGAGGCTCCGGGACTCTCAACTATTCAATATCTGGAGGGCCACGGTGTGCTGGAAACTAAGCCTTTGTTTGCCCACTGCATCAACGTCGATGACCGTGACCTTGAACTTATTAAGCGAGCCGGCGCGGGCATTGCGCATTGTCCCAAGTCGAACGCCAAGCTTGGCCACGGGCGCGCGCCTTTCTCAACCTTTGTATCGCGTGGACTGAACGTGGGGCTGGGGAGTGATTCAGTCGCGAGCAATAACACCTGCGACATCGTGGAGGAAGCACGTTTTGCGGCTCTGCTCACGCGCCTCACTTCAGCAGCCGGCCATGATTGCTCCGCCATCACCGCCGAACAAGCCGTCTTTGCCGCCACGCTCGGTGGCGCGCGCGCGATGGGCCGGCCGATTGGCGCACTCGCGGAAGGAATGCAGGCCGACATCGCGGTCGTAAATCTCAGCGGCGCGCATCAACAACCGGTGCGGGATCCGGCGGCCGCGCTGGTCTTTTCATCATCAGGCCGAGATGTTCTGCTAACAATGGTGGCGGGAAGAGAGATCTATCGCGATGGTCACGTGAGCGGTCTCGATGAAAGCGAGCTACGACGCCGATTAGCCACAATTCGAATCAGACTGGACGGGTCGGTGTAGACGACCGAGGGCGCTCGGGTTCTCAACCATAACCTACCTCGCCACCAAAACTGCACCCGCTCCCTTTCATCCTTCACCCCCAAGCCGGTTTGTCATATTATCTGCCCATGACGAAATCATCGCGACTCGTCGTAATTGCATTTACAACTGTCCTGCTCTGGTTTGGTCTGGCTGCGAGCATCTCTGCTCAGCGGAATCCCACGATGCCATCACAGCTGAGCGACAACGACAAGGAATCGCTCTACGCCCAATTCTCCGAATCTCGGAAGAGCATCGATCCCGACCAGCAGAAATTTGCCTATCCGGCTGCCAAAGCCTTTCTCCTGAGATTCGGCGGTGATCACGACATTTACGCTAAAGAGGTGCAAAGGTTTGTGGACGAATACGAGCGGCAAGTCCACGATTCCGAAGTCTTCAAGGCGTACGGCGCAAAGAACTACGTGAAGGCTTTTGAACTTGGCCATCCGCTGTTGAAGAGAACGCCGGAGGACTTTTTTCTTCTCGCCACCCTGACGGAAGCGGGCTATGAAAACGCGTTAGCGGGCAATGCTGGTCTGAACGCCGAGACGGTCGATTATGCGCGGAAAGCAATTCAGCTGATAGAGGCCGGCAAGGTCACAAGATCGGACCCCTTCAAGAGCATGGAGCTTGCGCGCGGCTTCCTTAACTCAACCCTGGGATGGTTCCTCAAAGACCAGTCGCCGGTTGAAGCGGCGGGCGCTTTCCTGAAGGCGGCCCAGTCTGATAGCCCTTATCGAACCGACCCTTCGATCTACCACCGCATGGGCGTCGCAATTCTCAAAGGCGAGTTCGCTGGACTCTCGGCGGAATACAATGAGAAGTATGGCGCCAAACCGCCGTCGGCGGAACAGACGGCCATGCTCGAGCAAATCAAACACCTGGTTGAGCGAACGATTGACGCGTACGCCCGGGCCGTCGCCCTCAGCACCAAGCCAGAGCAACAAGAGGCCAGGAACAAAATACTGGCGCAGTTGACAGTGCTTTACAAAAACTTTCATAACGACTCGGACGCCGGCCTAAGCGAACTAATCTCCACGGTCTTATCAAAACCGTTGCCTTAGCCCGCCTGCCCTATTTCACGCTTCAGCGTGAAGAAGTAAGGGTGTCTAAGACCTGCGTTTGCAAAAAATATGGGCAGGTTCAAAAACCTGCCCACACCTTAGGGCTCTATGCGGATTGGTCTAAGCCCTCCCTCACGGTCGGGCCACTGCCCCGTCTGCTCACCGCCCACTGCTTACTGCTTACTGCTTACTGCTTACTTTTTTTCGGTCCCGGCACGCGGGACCCGGTGTGGGCCTTATCAACCCTCTATCGTGGACATCGCGGTTACCGCTTTCTTCTCGTAGGCGGCGATGACCACGAGGTTTCCTTTCTCAACCGCGCTTAAGCTGGCGTCAGTGAAATTAGGATTGGCTTTGTACCAGTCAAAGCTGGCGAAGTACTTTTGCGTCCACTGATCCTTGAAGACCTTTCCGTGTCGCGCGTAAATCTCATCGCGCATCTTGCGCGCGTCTTCCAGAAACAAGCCCTGCAGCAGCGCGCTCGTGATTGGTTTATTGCTGATTGAATCGTGCAGCTTGTTTTCGTATTTGACGATGGTCTCGATGTTGGTTTTGTCGCTGCCCGAGATTTCTTCATCCTTGAAATCTTCTTTCGGGTCGTACCATGACTGGCCACCGAAGTATTGCTGGATCCATGTAGTCTTAAAGATGCGGCCGTGGCGCGCATAGATTTCATTTCGCAGCAGGCGCAGCTCGTGCAGACTCAACCCGCGCAACATCTGATCTGAGATCAACTTGTTCTCGAACAACTCCATGTCGCCGGGAGAAATGGCTACGTGGCGCTGCTGTCTCTGGATCGTGTCCATTAGCTGCAGGTTCTTGCGCTCGATTGTACTCAGACCCTTCGGGTCGTATTGGTCGGCCGGACGGTACCAGTAGCGCTCGTCAAAGTACTGCTGCAACCAGACCGTGCTCTCGAACCGCTTGCCGTGAATCGCTTCGATCTCAGCAGCTAGAACGGTCCACTCGGCGCTGGTATGCGTGCCGAGTTTTTTCCGCGTCAGGGTGCGGGTGCGATAGAAACGCATGTCGCCCGGCTGGACCGTTTCGTGCTTTTGCGCTTCGGCGTCGCGGATTACGTCGAGGTTCTTGCGCTCACTGTCGTTCAGCGCGGAATTCTGAAAGTTTGGATCGCCCTTGAACCAGGTCCGCGATCCCAGAAATCGCTTGATGTCGGGATCCTTAAAGACACGCCCGTGCTTGCCGAAAACAATGCCGCGGACCAGTTTCAAATCATCCAGGGTCAGGGCCGACAAATCCGCCGGGGAAACGCTGCGGCCGGCAAAGTCGAAAGTCTCCCAGGTCTTTACCGCAGCATACTCGTCCTGCGCGCGGGCGACGGAAAAAGCAGAGCACAGAAGCAATAGAAGCGGCAGAGATATTCGAAAGAAACTGAAAGGGGATTTCATAAGATGCCTTTCTTTATCAGTTCAGAGTGTCGACAGTCAGTCGGGTCTTTGTTGGTTGCAAAGAGCCCAACCGAAGTTGGTACTCTAAACGCCAGCGCCATTATCCAAAAATGTCACGGACTTTGTCGACGAGTTTCTTGTCTTCCAAATCCGGAGTTTCGATCTTCGCCAACTGCTCCAGAAGCTTTCGCTGTTCGCGCGTCAGCATCGTCGGAGTAACCACCGACACAGCCACAAACAGATCGCCGCGACCACGACCGCCCAGCACCGGCATTCCCTGTCCACGCACGCGAAAAACCGTGCCCGTCTGGGTCCCCGCCGGAACTTTGAGTGATTGCTGACCGTTGAGCGTTTTGACGGTAATCTCTGATCCAAGTGCCGCCTGCGCGAAGGTTACGCGCTCCGCTGCGTACAGATTATTTCCCTGACGCTCGAAGTTTTCGTGCTCGGCCACATGTAAGACGACGTAGAGATCCCCGGGCGGGCCGCCGTAGGCTCCGGACTCGCCTTCGCGTTGCAGTCTTAGTCTCGATCCGGTTTCAACGCCGGCAGGAATTTTTACTTCGATTTGCTTCTCGCGTTCGACCCGCGCCGCGCCGCGACAGGTTCCACACGGCGAGTTAATAACCTGGCCCGCACCGCGACACGAGCCACACGTGCGCGAGACGGAAAAGAAGCCCTGTTGAAAACGCACTTGTCCGGCGCCTTCGCAGGTGCGGCAAACTTCGGGTTGGGTACCTTCCTTCGCGCCCGAGCCTTTGCAAGTCTCGCAGGTTTCCAGCTTGGGAATTCGCAACTGTGCGGTCATGCCGACGGCGGCTTGCTCCAACGTTATTTCGAGATCGTAGCGCAAGTCCGTGCCGCGTTGGGCGCTCGAGCGACGAGATCCGGCCCGGCCTCCGCCAAACACATCGCCAAAGCCAAATAGATCGCCTAGGATGTCTTCGATGTTGCCGAAGCCGGGCGCGCCCCAGGCCGCACTGGCAGCGCTGGAGACTCCCGCATGTCCAAAACGATCGTAGCGCTGCCGTTGTTCTGGATCGGAAAGGACGGCGTACGCTTCAGCTGCTTCCTTGAACTTTTCTTCGGACTCAGCGTCTCCCTGGTTCTTGTCGGGATGATATTGATGAGCCAGACGCCGGTAAGCGCTCTTCAGATCTGATTCAGTAGTGGTGCGAGTCACACCCAGAACTTCGTAATAGTCGCGTTTACTAATTGCCATATTTCCAAAGTTGCCGCGGCAAACTGTCAGTTTGCGTTAGATCTATTTTCACTATCCAGGCCAAGAGCTTGCGTGATATCGAACAGCGCCAGCTAAACAGCTTGCACTACATCGACCCGATTTCGCTCAATTGTCGTTCTTTTCCGGCTCTTCGGTTTGCTTCAACATCGCGTTGGTAAGTTGCCGAGCGAGCCGGTCGACGGCATCCAGCGCCATCCGAATCGCGCCCACCTCTTCTGCGCCGATCGCAGCTTCGCCTTCTCTCAAGATGCTCTCTCCGTTTTCCTGGGCCTCCTTTGACAGCAGACCGCCGAATTCCATAAAAGCCCTCTGCGTGTTCTTAACCAGACTGGTGAGCTTATTATTCAGATCGACTTTGTCGCGCAGCACACGATCGCTTTCGGCCGAGGATTGTGCTTCGTTGATAATCCGATCAATTTCGTCCTGCGACAGCCCCGAAGTAGGCGTGATGCGCATCTGTTGTTCGCGGCCCGTGGCCTTGTCCGCGGCCGACACTGATACAATTCCGTTGGCGTCGACTTCGAAGGTCACTTCGATTTGCGGCACGCCGCGCGGTGCCGCCGGAATCCCGACCAACTCAAATTTCCCCAAAGAACGATTGCCGGTTGAAACCTCGCGCTCGCCCTGAAGAATATGAATCTCCACGGACGATTGGTTATCGACGACGGTGGTGAAAGTAAGGCTGTTGCGTAGCGGTATCGTCGAGTTGCGCTCGATAATCCTGGTAAACAATCCGCCGCGAGTTTCGAGACCCAGACTCAAAGGCAGCACGTCGAGCAGCACGATATCTTTGACGTCTCCAGTCAGGACGCCGCCCTGAATGGCCGCGCCCATCGCGACAACTTCGTCGGGATTGATTTCGGCCGACGCCTTTTTTCCAAAGATACTGGCTACCGCGCGTTCGACTATCGGCGATCGAGTCTGTCCGCCCACCAGAATCACCTTGTCGATCTCAGCGGCATTCAGCTTGGCATCGACCAGGGCCCTTTCACAGGGTTCGATTGTCTGCTGCACGAGGTCGTTGACCAGTTCCTCAAATTTCTCGCGCGTAAGAGTCTTGTTGAGATGTTTTGGGCCCGAAGAGTCGGCCGCGATGAACGGTAGGTTGAAGCTGGTCTCAGTGGCGGAAGACAATTCGCACTTGGCTCGTTCAGCGGCTTCTTTCAGACGCTGCAAGGCGAGCCGATCTTTGCGCAGGTCGATGCCGGTATCCTGATGGAACTGGTCGGCCATCCAGTTCATGATGCGCTCGTCGAAATCCTCGCCGCCCAGGTACGTGTTACCGGAAGTGGACAAGACTTCGAATACGCCGTTGTTCATTTCCAGGATGGAAATATCGAAAGTGCCGCCACCCAGATCGTAAACGGCAATCTTCTCGGCTTCAGTTTTGCCCAGACCGTACGCCAACGCCGCCGCGGTAGGCTCGTTGATAATTCTCTCTACCTGCAGGCCGGCGATCTTGCCGGCATCCTTGGTCGCTTGCCGCTGCGTATCGTCAAAGTAAGCCGGGACGGTGATGATCGCGTCGGCCACGGCCTCGCCAAGAAAATCTTCGGCCGCCGCTTTCAGACGCTGCAACACAATTCCTGAGAGTTCCGGTGGGCTGTATACCCGACCCTGTACGCGTATGCGAGCGTCGCCGTTTTGCGAATCGACTATTTCAAACGGCGCAGTCTCGCGCATTCGACCCGCTTCGACCGAGTCGTACTTGCGACCGATCAGGCGCTTGACCGCGTAGACCGTGTTCGACGCATTGGTAACCGCCTGACGCTTGGCAATCTGTCCGACCAGGCGCTCGCCTTTGTCTGTGAATCCGACCACAGTGGGCGTAGTGCGACCGCCCTCTTTATTCGGCACGATCTGCACCGTGCCGCCTTCGAGCACAGCGACGCAGCAGTTCGTGGTTCCTAAATCGATCCCAATGATCTTCCCCATGGGTTTTTTTAGACGAAGATCTATTCGTCATCTCTGCGGGCCGCAACCTTCACCATTGCCGGTCGAAGCAGACGATCACCAATTCGGTATCCGCGGGCGAGCTCTTCGGTCACTGTATCGGGTTCGTACTGGTCCGAGGGTTCAGTGACGACAGCCTCGTGTATGTGCGGGTCAAAGCGCTCGCCAACAGAGGCAATTGGCTGAATGCCGAGCGACTCGAGCACGTCATTGAGTTGCTTATTGATTAGCTCAACTCCATGCAGAAAATGCCGGAACTCCTTAGACTCGCTGGACTGAACGGTTTTCTCGGCATCCAGAGCGCGGGCCAGGTTATCAACTACCGGCAGCAACTTAAGCGCGACCTCCCCAACTACCCGGTGGTGAGCTTCGCCGCGCTCGCGTTCGATTCGTTTGCGATAATTTTCAAAGTCCGCCTGGCGGCGCGCCAAACCTTCCTGTGCCTCGCCCAGCGCAGTCTGCAAACGTTTCAGTTCCGCGCGCGAAGCAATGAGTTCCGCCAGGTCGGGGCCCCCGAAACCCATGTCGCTGGCTCTGGCATCCGCTACGGCCGGGTCCGGGTCCGCGCCTGGATCGGAATCCTCAGCGCGCTCTTCAAATTCCGCATCGTCTTCGGACACGCGCGGGTCGTTGTCGTCGAAGAAGCGAATGGGAATGCTATTCGACTGTTTATGCTTTCGATCTGATGCCATTGAGATCTGAATCTCTATTCCGGGGGTTGCTACCTTGAAACCGTGGTCAGTCTAATGAAGAGCCGCTTCATTCAAAAGGGCGCGTTCGATGAAACGCGCAAGGTAGTTTACCACAGCCATCAGGCGACCGTATTCTATCCTCATCGGCCCCACCACTCCCAGCGTGCCTGAAACGTCACCGCCAACCCGGTATGAGGTAGTAATCACCGAGCAACGTTTCATCGAGGAAGCAATATTCTCTCTTCCGATTATCACCCTGACCTTGCCGCCCGCCACACTGCCGGCGACACACTCGTTCAGAATTTTTACCAGCCGGGACTTCGCTTCGAAAGTTCGAAACAGCTCGCGCATCCCCTCAGCGCTGGAAAACTCAGGCTTGGTAAGAATGTTCGAGGCCCCCTCAAGATAAACCCCAGCGGTGGCCTCGTCTTCGCCCTGCAGGCTTCGCTCACACAAAAGCATTGCGTTGCGCAGCACCTTGTCAGAGAGCGCCTTCTCTTCCCGCATCAACGCAATAATCTCGTCACGAATCACGAGCAGACTCTTGCCGCCGAACTCAACGTTCAAATAACGCGCTGTCCGATCAAGTTCGTCCTGGGTGAAATCTTCATCGAGGGTAATCACTTTGTCATGAACGATGTTCGAGGTTGACACCAGCACGACGAGAATACGATTGTCCGGGAGCCGCATGAAGCGAATGTGCTTCAGCCCATTCTCAGCCAGCGAAGGCCAGACGACGATGCCCACATTTTCTGAAAGCTCGGAAAGCACGCGCGAAGCTTTCTCCATCAAACGATCGGGGCGAGCCTTGGCTTCATGCCCGAGGTTGATGCTTTCGATCGCTCTCAGATCATTTTTCGACAGCCGCGTCGAGTCCAGCATGTTATCGACGTAGTATCTGTATCCCTTATCAGTTGGAATCCGCCCCGCCGACGTGTGTGGCTGTTCCAGCAAGCCAAAGTCTTCCAACTCGCACATGACGCTGCGAATCGTGGCCGAGCTCCAGCCCGTAGCATGCGCGAACCTGTCTGAGACGGTGTGAGATCCGATCGCATCGCCGGTAACCAGATGCTCATCGATGATCGCCGAGAGTACGGCCTGTCGCCGCGAGTCGGGCGTTGGTCGTCCTGATTTGTTTGAACTCGTAGTGCGACCCATTAGCTTGGCCTATGTGTTTCCCCTGACCTTAAACCGTCCTTAATCGAAGTCCTGCTTGAACGACGGGAAACTTTTCCGGTGACGCGGCCAGTATAGCGAAATAGCCAGAGGTCTCGCAAACTGTTGTTTTTAAAGCGGTCTTGCAGCCCGCCGTGGCGCTCATCATAAAAGGACAAATAGCCGCTGCGAGCGGTTAATTCGGTGTCAGCGCTAAGGTTAAGGGCGGTTCCTCTGACCTCCTCTCGAAGGAACCGGATGGTTCAAGCTAAACTCGGCGTTCTGGCAAGGGCTTTGGAGGGATCCATCCGAGCTTGTTTGACGCGCCGTTAACCCCACCCATAAGATGGCGTCGGATTCCCGGTTCGCGAAAATGGCGCAATCAGATCTCCATCTTAAAAGGGTCTTCTACGATGCATTCCGTCGGCTTGATCGTGGCGGCAGGCGCTTTCAACCCGAGGTGACGGCCATCGAGGTGAGGTTCTATCCGTACGCAGGACTACACCACACCATTCGCGTTCGGGCCGGTCGAGTCTACGTGCGGCTCTCAGATCTTTTCCAGGCGGCGCCACCCGAAGTGATCCGGGCGCTGGCGTTTTTGTTGGTGGCGCGTTTGCTTTCGCGCAAAGCGCCTCGCGATCAGGAACGCATTTATCGCTCGTATGCTTTTAGTCCTCAACTTTTGCGAGCATCGGACATCGCCCGACGGCAACGCGGTCGCAAAGTAATCTCGTCAGCCAACGGCCAGGTCTATGATCTGGAAAGGATCTTCGCGCGGCTCAATCGACGTTATTTTGACGGCAAGATCGAAAAGCCGGTACTGACCTGGTCGAAACGGCGAGCCCGAAGCATTCTGGGCCATCACGACGCCGCGCATGAAACCATTACGATTAGCAAGATCCTGGATGCCCGCGAATGTCCCGAGTGGTTCGTCGAGTACATCCTCTTCCACGAAATGCTGCACATCAAACACCCTGCCCGGATAGTAAACGGCAGACGCTATTACCATACGGTCGCTTTTCGAGCCGAAGAGCAGAGCTTTCCCCGCTACCAACACGCGCAGGAATGGCTGGATCACGTAGTTCGGAAGCGGCAGGAACTGCGGGCGCGGGCGGCTTAGTGGCACAGACTTCAGTCTGTGAACTTCGTGGGTGACTATTAAACATTTGGCTCCTTGGAGCCTCGGAAATAATGAGCTAGCGCATGTCTCGACAGGTCATAACACGCAGAGGCTGACGTTTCGGCTTGATCAGGGTTCCTAACGCCCGTGCCACAAATTATTCTGGAACTCCGCCCCGCTTTCCACGTTAATTCATTCAGGTAGGTGGGCTCCTCCTGAGAGTGAGCAAGCAGCGCCGAGTGTCATCCTTAGGATGCGTTCAAAGCGAGCTTGCTCGCTCTGTTTTGTTTTCCCGGAACCGGAATTGGGCTGCTGGACAATGAAGTGTCCCTGCCGCTAGACTACGTCGTTTGCAACCGTGGCGTGGCTCTTATCTATTGCTACACGACTAAAACCAAATAGAAAGACCTTTAAGGACGTAATGGCACTTCCAGCAACCCAAATCAGACGAGGCATGGTCATTCTTTTCGAGGGCCAGCTCTGCAAAGTAGTCGACTTTCGGCATCACACGCCCGGCAACCTGCGCGCGATGGTGCAAACCAAGCTCCGCAATATTCGCACTGGCTCTTCTTTCGAGCATCGCTTTCGCTCGGCGGATACGGTTGACCGGGCGGCGCTCGAACAGCACGAGATGGAATATCTCTATTCTGACGGCTCGCATCATCACTTCATGAACACGGAAAGCTTTGAGCAAGTCGCTCTGAGTGGCGAGGACCTCGGCGATGCCGCGCAGTGGTTGGCGCCCGGGCTCAAGCTGCAGGCAGAGTTTTACGAGGGCCTGCCCATTGGAATCGAGTTACCACCGTCACTTGAACTCACGGTTAAACAAACCGAGCCGACGATGAAAGGCGCGACGGTTTCCAATGTCAATAAGCCGGCGATTCTGGAAAACGGCGTAACCATTCAAGTGCCGCCTTTCATCAACGAAGGCGATCGTCTCCGCGTCGATCCCGCCGAAGGGCGTTACATCGAGCGAGCGAAGTGAAGTGGCACAGACTTCAGTCTGTGATTGTCAGTACCACCTGCGTTAGCGGGTGGATCAAACACTCACGCGCGGGTCGATCGCTGGATCCACCCGCTTACGCAGGTGGCACTGACTTCATCACGCCGGTCGAAACAACCACAGACTGAAGTCTGTGCCACGGCGCGGAAATTATGTACTTGCTCTACAGCCTGCTTTTGACGGTTGGCTTTCTCGCCCTGCTGCCGTGGTTTGCAATCGACGCGCTGCGCACACGCAAGTACATCACCGGCCTTCACCAACGCCTCGGCAAACTCCCGGCCATCGCTACTCACGATCGACCTCTGATCTGGTTACATTGCGTTTCGGTCGGCGAAACAGAGGCCGCGCGCCCTTTGGTTCGGGCTCTGCTCGCCAGATTTCCTTCCTACCGCCTGGTGGTTTCCACCACGACGGTGACTGGCCAACAAATCGCGCGTGACGCTTTCGGGCGGGACGCGGCAGTGTTCTATTTTCCTATCGACCTGGCCTGGATCGTCCGCCGAGTCCTGCGCACTCTGCGACCGGCGGCATTACTAATCATGGAAACCGAGCTGTGGCCACACCTGTTGCGCGAGTGCCGCGCGCGCGCTATTCCCGTGGCGCTGATCAATGGCCGTATCTCGATCACTTCGTTTGGCCGTTACCAGATGATTCGCCCCTTTATTCGTGGCGTACTGGACAATCTATCGATTGCGCTGATGCAGTCTGAACAGGATGCGGCGCGCATCCGCGAGTTAGGTATCCCCAACGAGCGAGTTCTAATGCCAGGAAATATGAAGTTTGATAGCGCTGAAAGCGCGACCGACGACGACGCCACCGCGGACCTCCGCGAGCGTTTCGGGTTCGATGGATCTAATCGCCTAATCGTCGCCGCCAGTACCCATGCTCCGGAAGAACTCGTCGTCATTGAGGCATTCAAACAGATCAGGAATTCTCAGCCGGCGTACCAGGCGCGCCTGCTAATCGCTCCCCGCCACCCCGAGCGCTTTGGCGAAGTAGCTTCGCTGCTGGAAAATTCCGGCTTGACCTGGTCACGCCGGTCTAATGCGGCGCGAGTCGAGGATCGAAGTTGCGATGTAGTCTTGCTGGACACAATTGGCGAGTTGCGGCATGTGTATCCTTTGGCTGACGTCGCATTTGTCGGCGGCAGTATCGCACCGCACGGTGGTCACAATGTTTTGGAGCCCGGTGCTCGAGGCATCTGCGTTGTGACCGGCGCGCACACGCATAACTTCGCGGCCGTGACGAAAATGATGCTGGACGAAAATGCGATTGTTCAGCTGCCGAAAGTGCCGGCGTCCGCAGCGGCCGCGGAACTTGCCGGCGCCCTTAACACGCTTCTATCCAACGACGCACAGCGGCGGGACATTGGCCAAAGGGCCCTGATGGTCTGCAATCGAAACCGGGGCGCAACTGAACGAACCCTTCACGTGATTGCGAACCTGCTTAACACTCCAGAGACCGCCGGTGCGTCGCTTCCCTTCGCGGCGCTCCCGGTCTCCGCAGCCAAATGAATCGCGCCATATGAATCTGGCAATTTCACTCGCGCTCGGACCGCTGGGCGGCTTATATGGCATAGCGATGAGGGCGCGTCGCGCGCTCTATCGCTCCGGACAACTGCAGGCGCATGAACTGGGTGTGCCGGTGATTAGTGTCGGTAATCTAACCACGGGCGGTACCGGAAAGACGCCGTTGGTTGAATGGATTGCCAACGAGTTAGCGCAAATGGAGCGACGAGTTTGCGTCCTCACGCGAGGCTATGGCCGCCGCAGCTCCGGCACTCGCGTCATCGTTTCAGATGGAAATGAGATTCTTTCGGACGCGAACCGCTCGGGCGACGAACCATTGTTGCTGGCGGAGCGATTGAAAGGTCTGGCAGCGGTAATCTGCGATGCCGATCGCGTGTCGGCAGCGCACTGGGCAGTTGAGAACTTCAAGAGCGATGTATTTGTCCTGGACGATGGTTTTCAGCATCTGCGTGTCGCCCGCGACCTGAACATTCTGACTATCGACGCCACGAATCCGTGGGGCAATGGAAAGCTCTTGCCCGCCGGCATCTTACGCGAGCCGCTCGCTGAACTAACTCGCGCTGAATGCATTGTCATAACGCGCGCAGATGATCCGAATTCAACCGCCCAACTGCAGCGCGAGATAGCAGCACGAAGCAAAGATAGCCCCGTTTTTTGCTCGCGAATGAGATTGAGTGGCTTGCGGCCAATTCAGAAAGAGGTCCGATCTTTGGTTACGACGGAGGAAATCAAGGCATCACCGGTCGCGGCGTTTTGTGGCGTCGGCAATCCGGAATCGTTCTTCTCTCAGCTGCGGCGCGGCCGCTATCAACTGGGTCACACGGAAGTTTTCCGTGACCATCACATTTACACTCAGGGCGATATCGATCGTGTCGTGCGCGAGTCAGTCACGCGCGGCGCGCAAGTCCTTCTGACCACCGCCAAGGACGAAGTAAAGCTTCGCTCGCTTAAGTTTGAGCTGCCCTGTTACGCCGCCGATATTACGATCGAGATCGAGGACCAGCAAAACTTTCGCGCGCTGATTCGGAAGGCAATTCAAGACAAGTCCTGACGAATCACTCAAGTTATTGCTGGGAGCGCGGACGTCTCGTCAGCACCCAGGGTTCTTAGGAGACTAATATTCGCGCTACGCGCTCAGTGCGGACGCGACGTCCGCGCTCCCGGCAAGAGAGTTGACGCAAATCCTCCCCGACACAAAAGAACCCAGCGGACGCGGTTAATCAGGTGGCGTAGCAGACGGTTTGGGTGAAGGCCTCAGACTCGGCATAGCCCCTGGAGGTGGCGGCTGTTCCGCTTTCACTACCGAGGGAGAAGACTTTGGCGTCGGCGATTCGCGCTGATTCGCATTCTGGCTATTACTGCCGGAAGTATTGCTGTTGTCATTGGACCCAAAATTTCCCATCACAGTGCTTGACGGCAAGGCCTGGCCCACGTTCGCATTCGCGTTGGCATTGAGTTTTCCAGGACTCACGCTGGAGGTGGGCTGGATACCGCGCTCGCTTTCGCCGGTCGGCGTGCCAGTCGCGCGCACGGGTTGGCTGTTAGGATCGGCAGCCAGTCCGGTCTGGCCCGGTGTCTGACCCTGAGTCTGGTTAGTCGGCGTCTGACTTGTGCCGCGCGTGAGTAGAAACACCACTCCAAAAACTGCGACCAGGACGATTGCCGCGGGCACCATAATGCGCCACGGGTTAAAGTTCGCCAGCGAAGACTGAGCGCCCTGCTGCCCGGCGGATGGCGGAGGCTCGTGACGTGCCTGGACCACGGTGACTTCATCACGAGGCTGTACTACTGTCACCTCATCGAGATCGTCCGCAGTTACAGAGACCGGCGCGTTTGCGACTGTGTCAGCGACTGACGGGGTTAGGGAAACAGAATCGCCTGCGTCAGCGGCGGCTTGGGTCAGGGCTTCGGATAGATCACCTGCCGTTTGAAAACGATCCACCGGCTGCTTAGCCAGCGCTCGCTCGATAAGTTTGTCGACCCTGGCCGGCAGGTCTGGGCGCGCCTCAAGTATCGACGGAGGCGGGTCCTGCACCTGCTTCATCATGATCACGGTCGGTGATTCACCGGTGAAAGGCACCCGCCCCGCGAGCATTTCATAGACGATTACGCCGAGCGAGTAAACGTCTGATCGAGCATCGATCGGTCCCGTTTGCGAGCATTGCTCGGGCGACATGTACTGCGGTGTCCCGAGCACGAGATTGGCCGCGGTTATGTCGTTATCACGCACGCCCTCCGGTTGTTGAATTTTGGCGATCCCAAAGTCCAGCACCTTCGCCCAATCGCCGCCGTTTGTCTGGGAGAGCATGATGTTGTCGCTCTTCAAATCGCGATGCACCACGCCTTCCTTATGTGCGGCATCCAGCGCCCCCGAAACCTGACGAGTGATTTCGACCGCACGGCTAAGCGGCATTGGGCCCTCGCTCCTGATGATGTCTTTGAGAGTACGGCCGTCGAGATATTCCATGACGAGGAAGACGACGCCGTTTTCGGCTTCACCAAAATCAGTGACACTAACGGCGTGCGGATGTGAAATCCGAGAAGCCGCCTTGGCCTCGCGAGAAAAACGCGCCACCACGTCGTCGTCGCCGGCCAGAGACGGACGCAGGACTTTGATCGCGACAGTCTTGTCCATCATCACGTGTTTGCCGCGATAGACGGCGCCCATGCCGCCGCGCTTTATCAGTTGTGCGACCAGGTACTTCCCGGCGAGCGTCTGACCCACCAGCGGATCGTCGACACTCTGAAGCACCTCTGCATCAGCGGAGCACAGCGTGGTAGTGTCCGAATATTCCTTGCCGCAAACAGGACAAACTTTCATTTGATCGTCTTTCGTTCCTTGTTGTGCCAGCGTAACACAACGCTTTTGCGGCGAGCAAAGACGGAGGGTCAATGTGAATGTGAGGTCGCGCGTAGATCTAAAAAGCAAAAGCGAGCGCAGCTCGAAAGGCGCGCTCGCTCTTGTTTCGTCAGGTTGTCTGTGATGTCTAGCCGGCGATCGGTTTGACGACTGCAAAAACTACGAGCAGCGCAAAGAGCACGAGTGACTCGATCAGCGCCAGACCCAGAATCATCATTGTCTGGATCTTCCCGGCTGCGCCCGGATTGCGTGCGGCTCCTTCGCAGGCAGCCGCGCCGATGCGTGACTGGCCAATCGCTCCCCCGAAAACCGCGATCGCGAAACCAATGCCGGCTGCGATAGCGACGTAACCCTTGTAGCTGACGGCAGCCTCAGATGTCTGTGCGGCCGGCTGAGCTACGGCCGTCATCGCGGCCATCAATACGCCCAGCACGGCAAAGGAAATCATTCTCAGTTTTTTCATTTCAGGTCTCCTAATCCGAAGTACCAAACTGATTACAGTAATAGAAACTTCAGACCACTTAAGCATTTGGCGCGCACGAACGAAAGCAACACTCGGGTTGTATGATTTCGCCTGAATCCGGTATCCACCGCCCCTCAAACAACGGCGCTCCTGCGAAACAGACCCTTGGGGTTCACTAACCCTAAACTGGAATCACCGATTGCGCTTGGCCAATACACGCCTTACGTCCTTGCGTCCCAACGTGCGCCGCTGCGATTTGCGGCGTCGCTCGAAACGCGTAAATAAAGCCCTGCTAAGTAAGAATGGGAACCATGAACTCTTCGCTCTCATCTTCGGCGTGACCGTGCTCAGCGTGACCGTCATGCGGAGGATGTGAAACCTCGCTCAGATATAATTGCGACAAAAGTACAAAAACAAATGTTTGCACGACCGCAACGAACAACCCCAGTCCCATGAGGATCGGCACGGCGAGGTTCGGGACCGCGAATAAGGTCCATGGGGGCGCCAAGTGCGTAATCGAATCCATGACCTTTTCGTCGGCGAACATGTTGCCGAAGAGACGAATTCCCAGCGACATTGGGCGGATGAGATTACTGATTATCTCAATAGGAAAAATGAGAGGCGCTATCCACCAGATCGGTCCTGCGAAATGTTTCAAGTGGCCGAAGAGGCCATTCTCTTTAATGCCAATGAAATTGTAGTAAACAAACGATGATATTCCGAGTGCGAAGGTCACGCTGGTCGCGGACGTCGGAGTCATGAACAACGGAAAGAACCCCATTAGATTCGACACCAAAATCAATACAGCGAAGGTCATCACGACAGGAAAGTACTGCAAGCCGTGCGGACCGACGATGTCTTCAAGCATGCTGCGTACTGCCAGCACCCCAACCTCCAGGGTCTGCTGTCCGTGCCCTGGCTCATCTTCTGAAAGCTTTCCTTTCAAGATCCAAATCAGAGCCACGCTCAGGATGCAGGCGATGACAAACATCACCGTATACCACGGGATCGCGTTTTCAGGAGTGTAGGGCCCAAACAGCGCTTCTGGCGTCGTGCCGAACTTCCCCAGGACCTTCGTCCAAACCTTGTGGGTGTAGTTCATTTCAAAGTTATAGGCCCACTCGCCAAAGTATTGGTTGACGAGCCTCACGATGATTGGCGCTTGCTCAACTTGTTCAGCGGCCTTCCCGGCTGGTTCGGTACTCAGAAGAAACATCAAAGAGATTCCTCTCGACGAATGATTGCAAAATAGAACTGTCTAAAAGCTTCGACAAACAGCGCCGGCACGAAAGAACATAATCCGGCAAACATCGCCGGCAGCGATACCAGTCGCAGTTCATAAGCGGCGAACGCCGCTCCGGCAACCACGAAATAACGAATGATGTAACGCGATACGCCGGCACGCGGGCGCTCGTCTGTGCTCACCCTGAAGACGGCCGCGACCGATGTTCGCAGCCAGTGATAGTTCAAAAGCGACAGCCCGCCGCCCAGCATCAACCCGGACGTGACGCGCCATGGCGCCAGCATCGTACCGGCAATAACAGCAAGCGCCACGCTGGCAATCATCGTGCGAAAGATACGCATTTCGAGCGCGCCGTTATCATCGCCGGCGAGTCCCTGAGCGCTCACACTGTTGACTATCTGACTCATGAATTAAGCGGAGGATTTTACATGGCGTAGCGCAAGTTGCCAACTTGCGCCACAGGTTTGAGTGGGCTCCCTATCGCAACTGCCTCGGTGGCGGCGGCTTGGTCGAATCATCAGAGTGGTCCTTAGCGCCCGACTCCGTAAACATCTCCTTGATTGTGCCCACGGCCGAAAGCATGCTCGACGTCTCAACCGGCATGAAGATCACTTTGGCGTTGTTGCTCTTGGTCATGTCGCGCAGGCTTTCGATGTAGCGCGTCGTGATCAGATACTGCGCCGGATTGCCGTGATCTTGCATTGCCTGGGCGACCTGGGTAATCGCCTGAGCCTCTGCTTCGGCCTGTCGCAACCGCGCCTGCGCCAGTCCCTCGGCCTGCAAAATGTTCGACTGTTTCTCGCCTTCTGAACGAGTCACAGCGGCTTGTTTCTCACCTTCAGCCCTCGTGATTGCAGCCTGACGCTCGCCTTCCGCCTGCAACACCAGCGCCCGGCGATTGCGCTCGGCAGTCATCTGTTTCTCCATCGTGACGCGCACGTCTTCCGGAGGATCTATGTTCTTTACGTCGACGCGCGTAACCTTTACGCCCCACTTGTCCGTGGCTTCATCGAGAATCAAACGCAGCTTCCCGTTTATCTGGTCGCGCTGTGAAAGAGTGTGATCCAGGTCCATGTCGCCCATCACGGCGCGCATACCGGTGATCGTCAGCTGCACGATACCGCCCACCAGGTCATTCATCTCGTAAACCGCTTTGACGGGATCAGTGATTTGCCAATAAACGACCGAGTCGACGTGAATCGTTACGTTGTCGCGAGTGATCACCGGCTGCGGTGGCAGGTCGAGGTACTGTTCGCGCAAATCGATCGAGGTGACGCCCCCGCGCGTGTTGGTCCAATAGACGGCGCGCGCCTTGTCGAGGAACGGCACGAAGATATTCAGGCCGCTGGCGGCGACGCGACTGAATCGCCCCAACCGCTCAACTAACATCACGCTTGCTTGCGGCACAATCTTAATCGTCTTGGCCCCGATAATCAGCAGCACTATGCCGATGAAGAAGAGAACGAAGATTAGCAGAAAGGCGGCCACTCCCTCAGTCTGCAACAGAAACAAGGACCCAAACGACATAGCGCACCTCCGACGAACCTGACTCGGAACTTGAGGCGCAACTATAACGAAAGCCGCGCGGTTCGACAAACTCTAGCTTGTCGGACAAAGCTGCCAGCCACCGAGGGCCTCTTCGATAACCGCGGCCGCCGCCAACGCGGTTTGTTCTTCGAAAGGGCGACCGATAATTTGTACACCGATTGGCAAACCTTCCGCGGAGCACCCCGCGGGCACGACGACACTCGGTAGTCCGAATACGTTGAACGTCTGTGAGTAACTAAAGGCGCGGAACACGCTGATCAATTGGCCGTTGACTTCCACTCTCTGTGCGCCATGTTCGAATGCCGGTGTAGATCCGACAGGAGCCAGAATTAAGGGCGTCGTTTTCATCCATCGCAGAAGATCTTCGCGCCGGCGCTCGCGCTCAAACACAGCAGCCGCGATTTTTTCAGCCCTGGTTATTTTGCCTGCAAGATTGGCTTCATCCTCACGGCCGCGAAGGAAGGGTGAGACCTGTGGCCCGGCTTCGTCTTCCCTGTCCCGATAAAACTCTCGGAGTTGCTCGGTCACCGCAGCTGAGAACAGATCGATCCAAAGCGCGGAGCTGCGCGGAATGCCCGGCGGACTTGCTTCACTGATTTCGAGACCGGCGTCGCCCAGAGCTTTCGCCGCGGCGGCGACAGCATTGCGGGTTTGGTCGGTTACAGGCGCAATTCCATCGTCTGTGTACCACGCGACTCGCAATCCACGCAGCGCGGCCGCCCCCTCGCCCGGCGAAGATGCCCGATCAATGAGACCAGAGGGGAGTGGGTCAGCAATCACTTTGAATAGCAGGGCAAGGTCTGCAACTGTCCGAGCCATCGGTCCGATGCAAGCTCCGAGTGACGACAGTCCGGTAGCGCTCGGAGTGTGACCATCCATCGGCACGCGTCCGGTCGTCGGCTTCAATCCCACGATGCCGCAGAAATGTGCGGGCACGCGAATCGATCCGGAAAGATCGCTGCCAATCCCTGCCGGCGAAAGACACGCGGCGATCGCTGCCGCCTCGCCACCGCTCGAACCTCCCGGTGTGCGATCAAGATCCTGCGGATTGTTTGTGCGACCGAAGACCGGATTATTTGTTTCATACGCGATAGCCATCTCTGGCGTGTTCGTCTTACCAAGGATGATCGCGCCCGCTGCCTTCAGACGGGCCACCGTGGTCGCATCACGATCCGGAATGTAATTCTTGCGCAGACGAGACCCACTGGTTGTCCGTAAACCCTCGGTGTCGATCGTGTCTTTCACGGTAAGCGGCACGCCGTGCAAAAAACCAACTTCCTTGCCGCTCATCTGGTCTGCTTCTGCGGCACGAGCCTGAGCCGGAATGTCGGGTGCAATCGTCACGATCGCATTGAGCATCGGGTTGAGGCGCTCGATTCTCCGCAAGTGTGCTGCGACAACTTCAACGGGCGATACCGCGCGCGATTGAATCAAGGCAGCGAGTTCGGTTGCCGATTTTGTTGTTAGTTCTTCTGACAGTTCCGATACCTCGATACATTTAGTAGTTAAGCTCCGGAGGAGCGAAATGTTTATAGCACCTGGCAAATCAAAGAGAACTCCAGCTCCTGAGGAGCGCATGGTTCCGCCGCTCCTAAAGGAGCTTTGAAGAACGAGTCAGGCCCCGGAACTATAAACATTTCGCGCCTAACGGCGCTGGGGCATGTGCTCCTATTCCAGAGCTGTCCCAGGGATCTTCCCAGAGCACTTCTTGACACTCTTGCAAGCGCGCAATTAGACTCGCCTTCTCTTAAATATGTAGCGCAAGTTGTTAACTTGCGTAGTCATTTCATACCAACAAGGGCAAGTTAGCAACTTACCCTACAACAAAGGATTGGACTAATGGGATCACGAAAAAAAATCACCGTAGTCGGCGCGGGTAACGTCGGCGCGACTGCCGCGCACTGGCTGGCGGCGAAAGAACTGGGCGACATAGTGCTGGTTGATATTGTGGAAGGCGTGCCGCAAGGCAAGGCCCTGGATTTGGCCGAAGCCGCACCGGTCGAAGGCTTTGACGTACGCTTGATCGGAACGAATAGCTACGAAGAGACCGCCGGTTCTGATATCGCAATTATCACCGCGGGATTGGCGCGCAAGCCGGGAATGAGCCGCGACGATTTGCTGCGCACCAACGCTGACATCGTCGGCAAAGTCGTGGACGAGATCGTCAAGCGTTCGCCGGACTCGATTCTGATCATCGTTTCAAACCCGCTCGATGCGATGTGCCAGGTAGCGCTGAGGCGTTCTGGTTTTCCCAAACATCGGGTGATCGGAATGGCGGGAGTGCTTGATTCCGCGCGCATGCGTTGCTTTCTCGCGGAAGCTTTGGATGTTTCAGTTGAAAATGTGACCGCGTTCGTTCTCGGCGGCCACGGCGATACGATGGTGCCGCTGCCTCGTTACTCGACCTGCGCCGGCATTCCGATTACCGAACTGCTGTCAAAAGAACAGATCGACGCGATCGTGAAGCGGACCGCCGGCGGTGGCGCCGAGATCGTGAATCTGCTGAAGACAGGATCGGCGTATTACGCGCCGTCGGCTGCGGCGGCCGAGATGGCTGAATCGATTTTAAAAGACAAGAAAAAAATTCTGCCGTGCTGTGCTTATCTGGAAGGAGAGTACGGCATCAATGGTCTCTACGTCGGAGTTCCCTGCAAACTCGGCGCGCGTGGGCTCGAACAGGTTATCGAGATTACGTTGACGGCGGAAGAGCGCATCGCTTTGCAAAAGAGCGCGGCGGCGGTGCAGGAACTGATCGATATTTTGGGAATCTAGTACGGACTTGGATATCTTTGTGGAAATTACTTTGGGATCAGGAGAGCGGAGAGAGTCGGCCGAGTCATCAGTAAAGTCCTTTGCTTTCTGAGTTCCATTGTTCTTTGGTAAACTCCAAATGAGAAAACTGAGATCATAATAATGCTCAAGACAACCGCGCCTAGCGAAAGAATCACAGTAAGCCGGATATAAGACTGTTTTGCTTTGGTCCTTATCAGTTCCGAAAAAATTACCACCGCAAAGAGAATCCAAGGGAACATGGCCCAGGAAAACCAATAAAGGAACCCTTGTACAAATGCGCCTTTCAAAACAAAAGCGGGAAACAAGCCAAATACTATTGTGATGGCCGGAGCTAGTACTAAGACAAACGATTTCCAGATAGGAATCGTTTTCTGCCTGATAGAGCCAATTAGATAAATGATTGGTGTTACCAGCAAAGACAAAACCAACCAGATAAAAAACAGGGATTCGTCCAACGGACCTCCAAGCAAACGCCAATAAACAAATGAAGGAAGAAAATCGACTCCAATATAAGCCGGAAGCCGGGTAATCATGTATAGCGCGCCAAACAATCCGGCAATCAACAGCGGCACCAATCCAACCCACCTGTTCAGCGCGCCTGTGAATAGGTAGCCAGCGAACGCGGCAATTGATAAGAGGAACAAATTTAAGAAAATCTTATCATCGAGCCGCCAACTCCCATAAAGGGCGCGCTCGATTGACAATGCAAGTTCGGGGTTAAAGACTTTATAAATCAAACGACTCCCGCACATATAACACGCGCCCAAGTTGCCGAAAAAGAAAGCTATGATTGAAGAGAAAACGCAGATTGCCACACAACCGCTGGCTAACAGCGGACTCCTGATAACTCTTGAGTCATGATTTGAATCCGAATGCTGCGCAGTCAATTGGGAATCACTCATCTTTCTTTAGATGTTGGGCAAGCGACCTGTCCTCTTCAAAGGAGGGTATTTTCGATGGAACACAATTCCTTTGCCAGCGGCTAGTGCTTCAGCCAGCCAAGCAAACCGTGAACAACCGTCTCGCGGTTCTCTTCATAGATCGCTTTGGTGAGCGGGATGTTCATCGGACAGACCTTGACGCAGTTCTGCGCGTTGCCGCAATTGGTGATGCCGTCTGCGCCCATGATTGCTTCCAGGCGCTCGTCGCGCGTCGTCGCGCCACTGGGATGCATATTGAAGAGACGAACCTGGGCAATCGCCTGCGGGCCGATGTAGTGATCTTCGTCGTATTGCGGACAAGCTTCCAGACAACAACCACAAGTCATGCAGCGTGAGTAAGCGTAGCGCTCCTGCACATCTTCCTGATCCATGCGCGGGCCGGGTCCGAGATCGTGGGTTCCATCAAGTTCGATCCAGGCATTAACCCGCCTCAGGTGATCGAACATCTGTGAGCGATCGACCATCAAGTCACGCACGTTGGGAAACTTGGACATCGGTTCGAGCTTAATCGGTTGATCAAGATTGTCGACCAGCGCCGAGCACGATTGCCGCACGCGCCCGTTGATGACCATCGTGCAGATACCGCAAACTTGCTCGAGACAGTTCATGTCCCAGGACGGCGGGGTCGTCGTCTGGCCTGATTTCGTGACCGGGTGCTTACGAATCTCCATCAGGCAAGAGATGACGTTGAGGTTCGGACGGTAAGGAATCTCGAACTCTTCCCAGTGCTGTGGCGCATCGGGCGCGGCCCGGCGTTTGATGTGAATCTCGACTGTGTTAGTCATAAGAATTTTGGACTGCGCCGGCAGAGCGTAGCGGCGACGGCGCTTTATGTCCGACAAACTTTAGTTTGTCGCTTCAAGTTGAGAATCTATTGGAGCGTCGACAAACTGAAGTTCGTCGGACATCCAAAGCGGTGTCGCGCTCCGCTTGCCACCGCACTCCAAATCTATGCCTTCTTTGTTTCCTTCTTCTCGTGCGAATAGTCGCGCTTGCGCGGCGGAATCAGCGAGACGTCGACCGGTTCATAAGAGAACACGGGACCCTCTCCCGAGTATTCCGCAATCGTCGTCTTCAGCCAGTTCGGATCGTCGCGATCGGGAAAGTCCGGCTTGTAATGCGCGCCCCGCGACTCGTTGCGATTGAGAGCGCCCAGGGTAATCACGCGCGCCAGATCCAACATGTTCTTCAAATGACGCGCATGCGGCAGGGCCATCGTCGCCCAAAGATTCGAATCGTTAATCGAGATGCGTTCGTAGCGCTGCATCAACTCGCGCAGGTGATCATCTGTTTCCTTCAGCCGGTCGTTATAGCGGATCACGGTGACGTTGTCGGTCATGATCCGGCCCATCTCTTCATGCAGTTTGTACTGGTTCTCGTTGCCACTTTGGGTAATCAGCTTGTCGTTGATTTCCTGCTGACGTTTCGTTTGCTGTTCGTAAAGCCCGGAGCCGTTGCTGCCGCTGCGTTCGACGCCATTCGCCCAATTGATAGCCGCAGGCGCCGCGATAAAGCCACCATAGACACAACTCAACAGTGAATTTGCTCCCAGCCGGTTCGCTCCGTGAATCGAATAATCGCACTCGCCGGCCGCCAGCAACCCGGGGAT
The DNA here is from genome assembly GCA_003168335.1 of Blastocatellia bacterium. Classification (GTDB taxonomy): domain Bacteria; phylum Acidobacteriota; class Blastocatellia; order Pyrinomonadales; family Pyrinomonadaceae; genus UBA11740. Next base: position 334,789 of record PMSM01000010.1, read on the forward strand.
GTTTGTGTGCTGATTGAAATCAACCCACAGCCCGCCCATCGAATAATGCACGCCGGGAAAGATGCGCATCGGCACGTGACGCGGATCGTCGCCGACAAACATTTCGTAGATTTCCAGGATAGCGCCGAGCTTCTTGTCCAGGGTCTCAGCCGGAATGTGTGTGAGATCGAGATAGACCTGGTTCTCTCCAGACACGCCCATCCCGGAGAGACAAACCTGAAAGATTTCGCGGGTGGCGATGTCGCGCGGGACCAGATTGCCGTACGCCGGATACTTCTCTTCCAGAAAATACCAGCGCTCGTTTTCCGGAATCGATGAAGAAGACCGTTTGTCGCCCTTGGCCCGCGGGACCCACACGCGGCCACCTTCGCCGCGCGCCGACTCGCTCATCAAACGCAGTTTGTCTTCGCCCGGGATTGAAGTCGGATGCACCTGAATGAATTCGCCGTTGGCATACTTCGCGCCCTGCTGGTAACAAGCCGCCACGGCGCTGCCGGTGCATACCATCGAGTTCGTCGACTTGCCATAGATCAAGCCCGGGCCGCCGGTCGCGATAATCACCGCATCGGCAGGGAAAGCTTTCAACTCGAGCGAGCGCAGATTCATCGCTACGACGCCGCGACAAACCTGATGGTCGTCGAGGATGAGCGACATCATCTCCCAGCCTTCGTATTTCTTGACGCGATCATCGACTTCATAGCGGCGCACTTGTTCATCCAGCGCGTACAAGAGCTGTTGACCGGTCGAAGCTCCGGCAAAAGCGGTGCGATGATGCTTGGTGCCGCCGAAGCGCCGAAAATCCAGCAGGCCTTCTTTGGTTCGTGAAAACGGCACGCCCATCCGATCGAACAGATAGATGATCGCCGGCGCCATTTCGCACATGGCTTTCGCCGGTGGCTGGTTTGCGAGAAAGTCTCCGCCGTAAACCGTGTCGTCGAAATGTTCCCAGGTCGAGTCGCCTTCGCCCTTGGTGTTGACGGCGCCGTTGATGCCGCCCTGAGCACAGACCGAATGAGAACGCTTCACCGGCACGACGGAAAGGAGATCGACCTCGTGACCGGCTTCGGCGATTTTCATCGCCGCCGCCAGACCGGCCAGCCCACCACCAACTACTACGATCTTGATTCCACTTGCCATAAGTTTCTTTAAAGAATGTCCGACAAACTTCCGTTTATCGTTGAGTCCCGAAATAAGTTCATCATGCCCAGTAACGACAAACCGAAGTTTGTCGGACTCATCAGAGAATTCCTGCCAGCAATCCGCCGGGGCGAATGAAGGCCACCGCTGCGTTGATACCCACCGCCAGGAGCACGATGCCGAATCCCAAACAAGCATAACCGGCGATCTTCTGCGCGCGCTCGCCGATGGTAATTCCCCAATCAACCAGAAACAGCCAGATGCCATTTGCCAAATGCCATACCGTTGCGGTAATCCCAATTACGTACACGATGAAAATCGGCACGATGCGGAATTCGCGCGCCACGATCTGGAAAGATTCTTCCGGATGATTAGCAACCGAGAGCGTGTTCAGTCCCGGAATCAAACCAAAGCGGAAATTCAGCACGTGAAAGGTGATAAAGAAAAACAGGATGACGCCCGTCACTCGCTGAATTGTGTAGAACCAATTTCGCGAGTAGGGATAGTGCAAGTTGTTAGGCCGTGCTTCGACCGTGATCACCATGCCGTACACGGCGTGATAGATTAGCGGAATGAAGATGCCGCCAATCTCGACCAACAGGATGTAAGGGATCGACTGAAGATCTTTGACGGCGGTATTAAAGTCAGCCGCCCCGCTTAATGCCTTGGAATTGGTGTAAAAATGTTCGAGTAGGAAAAAGCCCAGGGGCATGATGCCCGTCAACTGGTGCAGCTTTCGCAGAATGAAAGTTCTGCTCAGACGAATTGCCACGAGGGCTCCTCTCTGTGGAATGAACTGAGCAAGGCTTCTGGTCTCAGCGGGAACAAGTTAAGCAAAGAATGCCAAAAATGAAGGAACAGCTGAAATTATAGAGCGAAGCACCAGAAATGCAAAACGACGACGACGATCTTAATCCTTTTCCGGAACCCGTCGAGATTGAAATCACGGATATTTTCGACTTGCACACCATTCCTCCGCGCCAGGTGAAACTGGTCGTGGAAGAGTATCTGCGCGAAGCTTATAGGAAGGGTTTTCCGGTGGTGCGGATCATTCACGGAAAAGGTATCGGCGTACAGCGAGAGATTGTCAGGTCAATTCTGGCGCACACGTCTTTTGTCGCAGAGTGGAGCGATGCGCCGCCTGATGCGGGTGGCCTGGGCGCCACGATCGTGAGATTTTCGCAGGGTATTGCAAAAGAGGAGATTTAATGGTGCCCCCGGCGCGATTCCAACGCGCGACCTCTCGCTTAGGAGGCGAGCGCTCTATGCAACTGAGCTACGGGAGCACACCACCGCAATAGTACAACGTCAGTTGTCAGTTGTCAGTTGTCAGTTGTCAGTTGTCAGTTGGGCCGTTACCCAGGCCTGTGTCCAATTTGGTTTTTTGGTTTCTTTCCGATCGGACAAGAACGATCCACGAAATCACACGAAGCCGCACGCACAAACCAATTTCCGTTCGGGTATTTCGTGGATCGTTTTGCCTGGTAAGGAAATCTCTCAGAATCGGACATTACTGTTGCCTAACCACCGACACCCAACTACTGACAACTGCCCCTGGACCATGATAGGCTGCGCTTCCATTTCATCGCTTCGCGGCCGGCTCGATCAACAAATTATTTTTCATTGGGAATCCGAAAGCTCATGATTCTTGATCTCCTGGAGAACGGCGACCCATCACGCATCGCGATCAGCGTCGCTGGCGGCGGACCATCGGTCACGTATGATCAACTGCGACAGCAGGTCGAGGCTCTGATTAAGACACTCAACCAGCTCGGCCTCGGCCGCGGCGATCGAATCGCGATGGCTTTGCCGAACGGGCTCGAAGTGATCGCTTCGTTTCTGGCGGCGTCGATCGTGGGCACGGCTGCGCCCCTCAATCCGGCTTACACTCGCGATGAATTCAAGTTCTATCTCGCAGACACGGGCGCTCGGGCGCTGATTATTCCTCCCACTGGCTCTGATGAAGCCAGAGCCGCGGCGGCTGACAACGTGCTGCTTATCGAAGCTGAACTCGACAGCGCTGGCCAGGTTCGATTTTCATCGGCAGGAACTGCCGGCGCTCCTCGTTCATCCGAACTTCCGCAGCCGGATAACATCGCCTTGATCCTGCACACGAGTGGGACCACCAGCCGTCCGAAGCGCGTTCCGCTTTCGCACGCGAACCTGATGACTTCGGCGCGCAATGTATCCGAAACCTATCAACTCACATCCGCAGACGTTTCGCTGTGCGTGATGCCGCTGTTTCACGTTCACGGTTTAGTGGCTTCGACCCTGGCCACGCTTTTCACAGGTGGAACGGTAGTCGTGCCGCCGAAATTCAATCCACTTTCTTTCTGGTCCATCGTCAGGGAGCACGGGGCGAGTTGGTATTCGGCCGTGCCCACAATTCATCAGGTGTTGCTGTCGAGAGCAAAAGGAGCGAGACCGTCAGGCGCAGAACAACTCCGCTTCATCCGTTCATGCAGCGCGGCACTGGCGCCGCAGACAATGGCCGACATTGAAGAGCGGTTCGGCGTCCCGATTCTCGAGGCCTACGGAATGACTGAGGCCGCGCATCAGATGGCTTCCAATCCACTGCCACCCCGCGCGCGCAAGGCGGGCTCAGTCGGACGCGGTACGGCCGTGGAGATCGCAGTCCTCGATGAGGCCGGTGATCAATTGCCGCCAGGCACAGTTGGCGAAGTGTCGATCAAAGGGCCGAATGTTTTCCTGGGCTATGAAGGCAACGCTGAAGCCAATGCTGAATCATTTTCCCATGGCTGGTTCCGCACCGGCGATCAGGGCTATCTTGATGACGAAGGATATTTGACGCTGGTGGGCCGCATTAAAGAATTGATCAACCGCGGCGGCGAGAAGATTTCACCGCGCGAGATCGATGAAACGTTGCTCACCCATCCGGCGGTGGCCGAGGCCGTGTGCTTTGGAATCGCGCACCGGGTCTACGGCGAAGAAGTGGCTGCGGCAGTTGTGCTGAAGGGCGCCGCGACCGAAAGCGATCTGATTGCCCATTGTCGTTTGTCGCTGGCAGACTTCAAATGCCCGACGGCAATTTACATCATGGAATCCATCCCGCGCACCGCGACCGGCAAGACTCAGCGGCGGAATGTGGCGGCGGCGATTACCAAGTCTGACGATGCGTAATTGATGAGTCCGTCACAGCGGACGAATGATAATAGCCCACCGATTCATCGGGGGGTCACGTCCGAAAAGAATTCGTAGTCCGTGAAGCGGACGGTTGACGTCGAAGGTGTCGCGGACAGAGCGTTGCTCGATGAGTCCGGCCAGCGTCCTAAAGGTTCACCTTAGACTCGCTCTCTCACACATAGAATGAAGCCTAGATAGCCATGAAATTTGCCATCGTCGGCGCAGGCGCCATCGGCGCGTTTGCCGGCGCCATGTTAGCGAGGGCCGGTGAAGACGTGACGCTCGTCGCGCGCGGACCGCATCTGCGCGCGATGCAGGAGCACGGTGTGCGTGTGCGCGGGGAGATAGGCGACTTTGCAGCGCATCCCACGGCCACCGATGATCCGGCAGCGGTCGGCCCGGTTGACGTCGTGCTGCTAACGCTCAAAGCGCACAGCTTGACGGCAATGGCGCCGCGTCTGGCGCCGCTATTGGGTCCAGATACTTGTTTGTTGAGCGCGCAGAACGGGATTCCCTGGTGGTACTTCTACCGTCACGGTGGCGAATGGGAAGGGACGCATCTCGAGACAGTCGATCCCGGCAGAGTGATCGGCCAAAGCATCGATCCTGCGCGCGTGGTCGGCTGCGTGGTTTATCCCTCGACGACCATCGTCGAGCCCGGCATCGTTTGGCACATCGAAGGAACGCGCTTCGCCATCGGCGAGCCGGACGGGTCAAAGAGCGAACGCTGCCGGCGCATTGCCGCCGCGTTCATCAAAGCCGGCTTGCGCTGTCCCATACGCACGAACATTCGCCACGACATGTGGGTAAAGCTGATGGGCAACGTCGCCTACAATCCGGTCAGCGCGCTCACTCGCGCGACCTTGATCGAAATCGTCCAATGTCCCGAAACGCGCGAACTGGCCGCGGCGATCATGACTGAGGCAGAGTCTGTCGCTGCAAAACTCGGCATCGACATGGGAATTTCTATCGAACAACGACTGGAAGGCGCCGAGAAGGTCGGCCATCACAAAACCTCGATGCTACAGGATGTCGAAGCCGGACGGCCGATGGAACTCGACGCGATCGTGGGGGCGGTTGTGGAGTTGGGCAACAAGATGGGACTGTCGTTGCCTTACACAAACACAGTGTATGCGTGTGTGAAATTGCTGGAGCTGCATGCAATCCGACAAACTTGAGTCTTTCGTGTCGGTTCTTCACTCCGCTAGGAGTGAGATGTTTATAGACCGCAACACAAAACGCTCATCTGCTCCGTTCGGAGGAGCGGAAATCAATTAGACCTTTGCCACTCAGTTACATTCCGCTCCTCCGAATGGAGCCTGAAGGCTTTGGTTACCAAGGCTATAAACATCTCACCCCTGGCGGGGTGAAAACCCAGGGCTCTTTGCGTTCAGCATGAACCTGTCGGCTTTCATCTGTTTTTCCAGACATACTCCAGCGGGGTTGTAAGGAGAACTGTTTGACCACACCGCCAGAGAACAAACGTGATTCATCCCGATGGCGCGTACTAATCCCCTGCGTCATGGCGATGCTGGCCATCGCTAATCTTCAATACGCCTGGACGCTTTTTACCACCGACATCATGAAGAGTTTTCATGCGCGCCTGGATCAGGTTCAGTGGACTCTCACGTTTTTCATCATCGCCCAGACGGTGCTGTTTCCGATCAATGCCTACCTGGTCGATCGCTTCGGCCCGCGCCTGATCGTCACGATGGCCAGCTTACTGGTAGCAGTGGGATGGATTGGCTCGGGTCTGGTCAATTCGCTACCGGCATTGTATGCCGTCTACGCCATCGGCGGCATTGGCGCCGGCGGCGTCTATAGCGCCTGCGTGGGTGTGGCGATGAAGTGGTTTCCCGATCGCCGGGGCCTTTGTGTGGGCGTGGTCGCCGGCTCGTATGGATTCGGCACGGCGCTCACCGTCTTGCCGATCTCTTACCTGATCGAGCACAACGGATATCGCACAGCTTTCATGATCTTCGGCGCGATTCAGGGTGTTGGGGTGTTGGTGGCCGCGCAATTCCTGCGCATGCCGCCAGCGGGCTGGTTGCCTGCCGGGTGGGAGGCAATCAAAGCGAAAGTGCAGCGCAAGGTGCAGCAGTCATCCCGCGACTACACGCCCGGCGAAATGTTGCGGAGCGGATCGTTTTATTTGCTTTACTTGATGATGGCGCTGGTTACCGCCAGCGGATTGATGTTAACAGCGCAATTGAAACCGATCGGCGTCGCCTACGGCTATGACAAGTACGCGCTGTTTGGCGGCTTCACGGTGCTGACGCTAACGCTGTCTCTAAATCAAGTGCTGAACGGATCGGCGAGGCCTTTCTTTGGCTGGGTTTCAGATCGCATCGGACGGTACGACACGATGGCCATAGTCTTTGTCATGGAAGCCATCACCATCACCATACTCACGCTGGTGGTGGCGCGGCCCGTTTTGTTCATTATCGTTTCAGCGCTGATGTTCTTTGCCTGGGGCGACATTTATTCGCTGTTCCCGGCGGCCATCGCGGACATCTTTGGGAGCAAACACGCTACAACCAACTACGGCATCCAATACACCGCGAAAGTGATCGGTATGATCCTGGCAGGCCCCGGCGCGGCTCTTTTGATGGCTGCGATGCACTCATGGATTCCGGTTTTCTGGGGCGCAGTGGCGTGCAACGTCATCGCCGCTGGCCTCGCCCTGCTTTGGCTGAAGCCGCGCGTGGCACGTTTGGTGAGGGAGCAAGCCAGCGGTGATGACTGAACTTCACGATTGATATTTGATCAACGACCTCACATCGTACCCTTCCAGCTTTTTTCTTCCCGCCAGGAATTCGAGTTCGACGACGAAAACAAGTCCCTCGATCTTGCCGCCAAGACTTTCAACTAAATCGACGACGGCCCTGGCGGTGCCACCCGTGGCCAGCAGATCGTCCGCAATTATCACGCGATGCCCGTTGCCAATCGCGTCCCGATGAATCTCGAGTGTGTCCTGTCCGTATTCGAGATCGTAGGAGATCGAAGCTCTTTCCGCCGGCAGCTTCCTGGGCTTGCGCACCGGTACAAAGCCGGCCCCCAGGTGATACGCCAGGGCGGGCGCGAAAATAAAGCCGCGGGCCTCGATGCCTACGACGGTATCGATCTGCGCGCCGGCAAACTCCGCGGCCAGGGCGTCGACGGTTTTGCGCAGGCCGGCGGGATGTTTGAGCAACGTGGTGATGTCATAAAAGTTTATCCCCGGTTTGGGAAAGTCCGGCACTTCGCGAATTAGCTTTTTCAGTTCGTCCATAATCTCGTTAATCGACAGCGATCCGAGTCTGACAAATTAGAGTAGACCATCCCGTTTCCGGGTGCGGCATGATATCATCTCCGGCGATCTTCCCAGCTACCCCGACGCTCGAATCAGGAGCTTTTCTTGAGCATGCGACTTCAGAGCCTGCCAATGCGCATCCTTCTCTTCTCAGCAGCATGCTGGCTGTGCGCTGCACCGGGAGCTGCTCAAGCGCAGGGTTCTGCCAATCAAAAACCCGATGTCGTTCGCGTTGACACCTCGCTGGTGCAGACCGACGTGATGGTTTTCAACAAGCAGGGGGGTTTTGTCGATGGCTTGAAGCGCGATCAGTTTGTTTTGAAGGTTGACGGCAAACCCCGGGACATTTCTTTTTTCGAACGCATCGTGGCCGGGAGCCGAAACGAAGAAGCTCAACTGGCGGCCGCGCGCGGTAGCGCAGCCGGCGGCAACCCTGGCGCGGTCCCGCTCGATCGCGGACGCACGGTCTTCTTCTTCATTGATGACATCCACATTGCCTTAGGAAGTATGAAGCAGACGCGGCTGCTGCTCCAACGTTTCATCGATCGTGAAATGGGTCAGAACGACGAAGCGGCCATCACCTCAAGCAGCGGGCAGATTGGTTTTCTGCAACAGCTCACGGACGATAAAAGGGTTCTCCACGCAGCGACCGACCGGCTCCTGGCCAGGTCATACACGACCAGGGACTCCGAGCGCCCGCCGATGTCCGAATACCAGGCCCGCTTGATCGAAGCGAACAATTACGATGTACTCGAATATTTCGTCGGTGAATTGATGCGGTTAGAGCCGCAGCTTCCTCGCAACATGGCCGCGGAAATAATCCAGGGCCGCGCTTCGCAGATGGCCCAACAAACGGGCTTCTTGAGCATGGCAACGCTTAACTCACTCAAGGCCCTGGTCAAGAACTCCGCCGGATTGCCGGGACGCAAACTCATTTTTGTGATCTCTGATGGATTTCTCCTGGACAACAGGAATTCAGACTCGTACGACCGCCTGCGACAAATCACTGCGGCGGCAGCAGCGGCGGGCGTCATTATTTATTCGATTGACTCGCGCGGCTTGACGTCCGGACTGCCCGACTCAAGTAGCGAGCAACCGTTCGACCCTTCAGGCCGGCTGTCGCGCTCAACTGGAGGCGAACAGGGCGCCCTTCAAGACGGGCTCAACGCTTTGGCAGTCGATACGGGAGGTCGCGCCTTCCGCAACAGCAACGCTCTTTCACCCGCGGTCACGACGGCGTTGAAGGAGACTTCTGCTTACTACCTGCTGGCATGGCGGCCCGAGAATGAAGAGCAACGCAACCAAAAACCTCGCCGCATCGAAGTCAGTGTCAACGGGCGTTCTGATCTGGTGGTCCGTCTCCGTCGCAGCTTTGGTGAGGTCTTACCTGCCGAATCCGCAGCGCTGAAGAAAAAGGAAAGCCAGGCAAGCCCTAAGCCGCCCAACCTAATGGGTGATGCGTTGCGATCTCCTTATCCGAAGAGCGATCTGCCGGTAGCGATTTCGCTGAACTTCCTTGACGTGGCCCAGCTAGGGCCAACACTTACAACTTCCATCAAAATTTCAACCAGCTCTTTAGCGCTCGTCGAGGCCCAGGGAGGCTCGTCCATGGCAGAGATGGATGTCGCCGGCGGGGTATTCGATGATCATGGCAAACCTGTCAGCACCTTTAATAAGCACCTGACTATCAAGTCAAAGCCCGGGAACGCGAAGGCCCAACCGCCCGACAGCGTCTTCTACAATCATTTCTGCACCATCAAGCCCGGCCTTTATCAAGTTCGGGTAGCAGCCGTGGACAGCAAACATGGGCGCGCCGGAAGCGCCGTCCGGTGGATCGAGATTCCCGATCTCGGGTCGAAAACGCTGACGCTCAGCAGCTTGATTGTCGGAGAAAGAAAGCTTGAATCAGAAAATCAATCCGCTCCGCCGGATGAAAGTGAAGCAGGCAAGACAGCAAGCGCTCTGCGCCAGGTCTTACTGAATGTCGACCACCACTTCGCCAGATCTTCCCATCTTCGCTTCTGGACGTTTGTTTATAACGCGATCGGCAGTTCGGCGGGCGCCGGCCCGACATCGCTGCCGGCGAGCCAGGGGACGGCCGGGTCAGGTACCAGCGTGTCGGCGAGTTCTACCATTAGACCCGGCAACGTTCCCGATCTGGCGGTACAAGTGCAACTGTTTCGCGACAACGAGCCGGTGATCACGACACCTTTGCACAAGATTCAGGTTGAAGGGACTTCAGATTTTCTGCGACTTCCCTATGCTGCCGAGGTGACGCTGGATGGACTACAACCCGGCCGATACGTGCTGCTGGTCACGGTAATTGATCGAGTGGCAAAAGCCAGCGCCTCCCAAAAGTTTGGTTTTCAGGTTGACTAACATCACTTTCGTGCGAGGGATTGTTTCCAGGTAAACCGGCAGTTTGATCGGGCAACTTCTCAAATCTGAGATCCCTGATCTCAAATCTCAACCCTTAAGTCAGTCCGGAAAAGTGGTTATGGCACAGGTTCCACGATCACCTGTTTCTTTTCACGATTGCGGACCAGCGAAAGCACGTGCTTCTTGCGGCGATTGAACTCAAAGCCCGCGGCCCGAGCGCCGGGGCCGAGGATGCGCCCATCGATAGATTCAATCACGTCACCCTCGCGCATGCCGCTGCGGGCGGCAATGCTTTCCGGTTCCACGGCTATGACCAACAGACCATTCTCAGCGCCCAGTTGCGACAGGTTCTTCGTCGAGACGGCCATCGTCTCAACTCCAAGGCCTTCCAAACCACTTAGGTTCGTGGCTATCGCCGGCAGCTCAAAACGGTACTTGAAGATTTGACCAAATGAACCTCCAAGTTTCACATCTATCGCCAGCGGTGCCGGGGCAGTCGGCCGGCGAACCAAAAACTGCACCTGTTGGCCACTCCCGGCCTCGCCAAGCATCTTGGAAAACTCTTCGCTACTTTCTATGTCTTCCTTATTAACCTGAACAATCACGTCACCCGGTTGCAATTTCGCAAAGGCGGCGGGTGTTCCCGTAATTACGGAGGTGAGCAGAATGCCGACCTGCTTCCGGATTAGTTCGGTTAACTGATCTTCGCGCCAGCCCTGGGCAAGGAAAGCCGCGCGCGCGGCGAATTCCACCGGCTCGCCAATCACACCAAGCAGAGGCCCCGGCACACTCGCCTGTCGCTCCAACACGCGGCGGGCAGCCGCGCGAACGGTATCGGCGGAAACGATGCGCGCGTCGTCGCCTTCCATCGCTTCCACGATGCCCAGCGTATTCCCCGCTTCATCACAGACAACTCCGCCAATGACCAGCGGCGAGAGTGTGGCGCCGCGCACGGTTAGTTGTTGCAGCTTCCCGGCACTGCTGTGCGCCAGCGCCGCGATCTTCGCATCCACCTCGCCTACCTTCACGTAGATGTTTCGAGCCGACCCCTCACCTTCCGGCGAAGTGCGCTCGGGCGCGAAAATTTGTACCGCTTGCCCCTGAGCCAGTTTTCTGCCGGCTTCTTCGGCAGCCGGCGGCATGACAACCGCGTTGACCTGCAGCACCGATAGTCCTGTTTCTCCGTCGAGCCCGATATAGCGGGCCCTCAGCTTTCGTCCATCCCGAGTAATCACCGTCAAATCAGGTTCAGTGCGCGGGAGTGGAAACGAACGTGGAGTTGTTGCAGGGGACAGCGCTCCGGGGACGTTGGCTGGCACGAGCAGGGTTTGTGCAAATTCGAACTCCGCGCCGGCCTGTGGCAGTCGCACAGCGATCGTCTTACCGTCGTCCAGGGCCCAGCCGGCGATGATGCTGGCATGCGCGTCGCCTGAGATCGCCTCAGTGTCGATGGTATAGACGGTGCCGGGCTCGCCTCCCTGCCGCAGCAGGAACCGAAGCATCTTGACTCCGCTCAAGCGATGGACGACGGTCACCACTTGTGGCGCCACCCTGGTCTGATCCGCGACCACTGTGACTGTGGCTGGCGGAGTTGCTGCCCGCCTGGGTGGCCGCCGCGGTTGCGTCCTTTCCGCCGCCGGCGCCGCTGGCGCGGTAGCCGGCGTTTGAACCACTGTTGACGCTGCCGGCGCGACTGTTTGCGCAGACGAAGCGAAGGCCCAAGACATCACCGCGGTCCCGGCAATCAACGTCATCAACACTCGGTGGAAAATCGTCTTCATAATCTTTCTTAACACGGCTACTACCAGCTGCGGCTGTTCGTTGAACTCACCGGAATTCGATTATCAACCAGCCGCTGGGCGCCAAAGCTAACCGGCGGCAAAGAAATTTTGTGCGTCGTGCCATGATCGTCCAGCATCGACACTATCATTGGCTTGAGCGGCGCGCTCAAAGAAACTTCGCCGGCCTTTTGTTCTCCCTGTCTGATGTATTCCGCTGGTGAGACGCCATAGTCAATGGCTTTTACGCCGGCCAGGGCAGGCTTACTATTGATCTCTCGAGGAAAGTTTTCTCCACGACCACTCCCCGGCTTCAGGTCGAGCTGTGCAGGAGGCACTCCGGTTTGTCCTGTGTCGCTTCCTCCATTTGAGGCAAGCTGCGGTTGGTCAGGAAGTTTGGGCGCTTCTTTGATCGGGACCGAAGCAGTGGGCGGCGCCTGACTTCTATTTCGCTGAGCCAACCAAACCAATGACATAGCCAGCATCACTACGAGCGCGGCCACGGCGATTGCCGGGGTACTCGTCACCAGGCGAAAAATAAACGGCTGTCGAGCGCGACTTTGCTGCTCACTTGCCAGGCGCGCCCGTAGTCGCAGGTCAAAGTCTCCGGGCGCGGCGACCGGCTCAAGGCTTCCGACTAACTCGCGCAGATTTCTTCGTTCCGCGTGAAAGCCGCGACACGAGTGACATGAGGCGACATGCGAGTGCGCTTGATCGCTCAACCTTTGGTTCAGTTCTGATTCGTCAATTTCTCGCCGCGTAGCGCGGCATTCTTTCCCATTCATCATGGCACCACCTGGATGTAATTCCGCATCTTGTCGCGCAGAAAATTCCGGGCCCGGTTGATACGCGACTTCACCGTGCCCTCGCTCGTGCATAGGATCGACGCAATCTCGTCGTAGCTCTTTCCCTCTACGTCGCGCAACACGAGCGGCGCGCGATATTTCTCCGGCAAAGTGCTGATGGCCCGTTTCACGACGGCACGCTTTTCCGAATCGACGAGATTGACATCCTGTAAGGGCCGCTCGTCGGGCGCATCAAAATCCCTGGCTTCCTGTCCAGCTTCGGAAGAGAGCAAACCGGTCAGCGAAACCAGCCGCCTTCGCTTGCGCTTGCGCAATTCGCTAATCGCCAGGTTCGTCGCAATGCGATAGATGTAAGTTGAAAACGCGTGGGTCGTCTGATAGCGGCTAGCCGCACGATAAACCCGGATGAATGTCTCCTGGGCCAAATCGACTGCTCCGTCGTAGTCGTTTGTCATGCGGTAAATGTAACTCGTAATCTGGTTGCGATAACGACGAACCAATTCGGCAAACGCGTCTTCGTCACCTGCTAGTGTCTCTTCCAGCAGCGCGTGGTCCGACGCCTTCTGAACGACGACAGTCGCAGAGACGGTCGACGGCATCGCGGCGGCAAAGTCCAACTCCTCAATCGAAGTTAGCGTTCTCATCTGGCAGGCAGGCTCTTCGGTCAATAGTGGCGCAAGCTGGCAGCTTGCGCGACGGTTCATCGCGAGCAAAATTATACACTCTCCGCGCGTCCGCCTCGGCAGTAGACACGCCCGGTTATACCGCTGGTTCCGAAAAGATGGGTTCTGTGGGTGTCAGACCGCGAGCAACTGGCGGGCAAAAGAGGGGAGAGCCCTCAAACCAACGGTATCGGCACAAGTGGATATTCCAAATGAGGGCTTAAGGGTTTCCGGCCGAACTTGCGGCATCTGGGTTTTGAAATAGCGAATCTTCCATCTTCACGCCGTAGGTGATGGTCAGAATGCGTGTCTCAAGCATCTGCTTTCCGTCTTCCATCAAGACAGTTCGGTATGGCAACCAGGTGTTCTGCACTAGCCGATAGTCATAGAAGCGTTTCGTGTACTTCACCGCCGCGGATGAGCCCGGCGGAGTCTCTTCGTATTCGAGCCACAGCACACGAAAGGTCCGGGCACTCACGAAGTATCGCGTGCGGTGATTTCCTTTGTCCGTCAGATCAACAACATAGACGTCGATTCCCTGCTGCTTGTCTTTGCCCGCCGCTGTCAGTTTGGATTCGTTTTCTTTGTAACGCAGAAGCGCGTCGATGCTGTGCGCCTGTTGGTTGATGAAGTCCGCCGTGGCGTCTGCGCGCGGCGTAAAGGGTGCCCCGTTGATGATGCCGAAGACACGGCCTCCACCATAAACCAGCGAGTACTCGGATTGCGGCGTCTTGCTATCGAGGCGAACTTTGTCCTTTTCAGACTTGTCACCGCGCACAAAGCGCAGTTCGTATCGTGATTCCTCGGCGCGGCCATTCTGACCGGGGCGGATAATCCGCCCGCGCTCAAGGCCATTGCGCCGAATCTGCACCAGGACCACGCGGCCCAGACCACCTCCCGTCAGCGCTATTACGGCTTCCGCAATCTGGTCAGCCGTAGGAGCCTTGGGATCATCGGCTTTAACCGGCGGGCTGAGAAACAAAAAGCCGGCAGACAATGATAGCGCTAAACCTAAGACGGTTAGGTTTCGAAAGTGCAAAGAGGCTTTAGATTTCATGCTCACAAATACCTGAGAACCAAACTCTCCAATTTGTCGAGATTGTAACACAAGCCAATCTGGAAATGGGATTTGCGCCTGCTCAGCATGCCGGCGTTGAGCTGTTGGATGTCTGTCGGGATTGATGAGTTTGACAACGCGCTCTGCGCCGCGTTAAGTAAGAGAGCGAACACCAGCAACCCGTGCGCCAGGATCGATGGTGCTGCGCCGGCAGCCGGAATCCGAAAGCGCGGTTATGAAAGGACATCTTGGTTCATGAAAAAGGTTGGCATTTTGGTAGGCCGGGAGAAAACTTTTCCGGAAGCCCTGATCAGAAACATCAACGAACGCGGTAAAGGATCTGTATTAGCCGAATTTATCACTCTCGGAGGCATTCGTCACGACGCGCCCCCGCTTTACGACCTGGTAGTTGATCGCATCTCGCACGAAGTGCCGTTCTATCGCGCCACCCTTAAGCGGATGGCGCTGGAAGGGACGATCATCATAAACAATCCTTTCTGGTGGTCTGCTGACGACAAGTTCTTCAATTACTCGCTGGCGCGCAAACTGGGTGTCGCGGTGCCAAGAACGGTGCTGCTGCCTCAGAAAGATTACATTGCCGGAATCACTGGCGAGAGCCTGCGCAACCTTGAATTTCCGCTCAACTGGCAAGCGATCATTGATTACGTCGGACTGCCGGCGTTCCTGAAACCGTTTGACGGCGGCGGATGGAAGAATGTTTCGCGGGTTACTTCGCCGCAGGAATTGATCGCCGAATACGATCAGACTGGCACGCTGTGCATGACTTTGCAGGAGGCCATCGAATTCGATCAGTTCGTCCGGTGTTATTGCATCGGCCAGCAGGAAGTAATGATCATGCCCTACGATCCGCGCAAAGCTTACCTTTCCGGAGAGCAGTACATCAACGATCCGAATTATCTGGCTCCAGAGATGTCACAGCGAGTCGTAAAGGACGTCCGAACGCTTTGCACTGCGCTCGGCTACGACCTTAATACTGTTGAGTTCGCGATCAAGGACGGAGTACCCTACGCAATCGATTTCATGAATCCGGCGCCGGACGCCGAGCTGCAATCAGTAGGTGAGTTTTATCATGGCTGGGTTACTGAAGCAGTGACGAATCTGGTGTTCAGGCGCTTGAGCGAAACCACTGAGCGCCCCCGCTATCGATGGGACGCCTTTTTGAATCCTGAGCCGACGCGGATTGAAGCAGTAGCGTCAGTCCCTGAGCAGGCTGGTCGAACCGTTGCTCCTAAACCGCCGGCTCAAAAGAAAGGGGCAGCGAGGTCGCGGAGCTCTACGAAGAAAGATCAAGCCAAAGAAGCCACGGGGTGAGTCTGAGGCGTTGATAGCGGGGTTGAGAGTACGACGTCAGTCGGGCTCGTGTGGGCTGGAAAAGAACCCAACTAAAGTTGGTACCCTAAACCCGGCTCAGGCATCACTGGTTGCCGCACGTCCTCTGGTTGCCAGAAGCCTTCTGGTAAGCAGCGAACCGGACCACGCAATAATCGAGGAGGAAGCAAACGCCCAGCCCAGGCCGGCGACCACCTGATCAACCGAAGTTCCCACCAGCGCAACCAGCAACGCGGCGAAACTAACGCGCGCCGCCAAATGCTGTACGCGGTTTGCTCCTTCCAACCAGTTCATGCGGCGCAGCTCGGCTGCCAGATAATCTTCGTCGCTATTCAGGCGCGAATAGTAGTCAGCCTCGCGCCGCGCCAGATTGGCCGTGGCTTTGTCTGGCGCAATTCGCGCCGCGTCGCTGTAATGATGAATCACGTGCGCCAATTTGCCGTCGGTCAAGGCGACTTCGGCCAACCCCAGTTGCGCGCGATATGCATTCTCGTCAAGGTCCAGTGTCCGACGGAATATTTTTGCCGCGCGGAATGGATCCCCGTACTCGAGGAAAGACTCGCCGATCCGCGCCAGCAGACTCGCATCATTCGGGCCCCGCGTGGCTGCCAGTCTGAGTGCGGCGCAAGCACGTCCTAACAAGCGCGCATCGCCAAATGCACTGGCCTGCGACTTCAGTAGTCGGGCGTATTCGTAAATGAGCCAGGGGTTCCGCGGCGAAATTAACAAGGCGCGGCGAAAGGCTTCCGCCGACTGATGCAAACAACCCGCGATGCGCAAATCGTTTGCTGACTTGCGCAGCAAGTTCGCCCGCTCGGCGTCCTCCGCCGAGGTTTGGCCGGCGTCCGGCGATGTTTGACCGGCAGAGATTGCTGCCCGATATTTGTCAACTCGCTTCGCATCGCTGGTTTCTTCCAGCACCGAGGTCGAGGCAATACCCAGCTTGGCCGCGTCACTGCGAACGATTTTTACACTCTCCACGTGATCGCGAAGTTCGCCCGCGCGCGCGTCAAGCTTGTAATCGCCGATCCGCGGCAACAGCACGCGCACCATCCGCCGAAACTCTTCACCGCCCGACGCCAGGACAAACGACAAACCTTTCCCGGCGATTTCTACCCGGTAGCGATAACGTACCTTGCCGCCGCGCCGGAGCGTGCGCAGAGTGGCAACTTCAACTCGCTCGACGTCGTCAACTGCGATGTTTTGCGCGCGCCCGCGCACCAGCCTGATGAGCAACGCGGCCAGGCCAGTTCTGGAAATGGTCTGCCCGTCAAAACTTAGCCGGTTGGTGAACACGAGCAATGGAATGATCGTCCAGGTGCCGGCGACGAGGACCAGCGCGGTCAGATCGCGATGAGTCCGCAGGCACCAGAGCGCGGCAAAGGTCAAAAGCGCCGCAACCGCGAGATACCCGCCAGGCGAGATGCGAATGCCCGCCAGCTTCTTGCGCTTCGCCGGAGCAACGTGGCCACGAACTGTTTCGACCAGTACTTCGCGCAGTTGATTTTGGGTTGAGTCGTTCAAAGCCATTTCCTGAAATCCGAGCCACAATCTAAGGCGCGGGACATTCGACCGAAACAGTCAGCGCGAAATTTCCTCGCGATGCGCCTGGTTCAGTGTAACGTAAATCGGCGAATTGAACGAGCGCTTGTCCGCTGCAGTTGTCACTTTCGACCCGGGCAATCGGAAACCTCGCAAAGCCCAGCAGGATTTGTGCGCGGGGATCCCGGGATGCCAATGATACCAGTCGCTCGGCCTGGCCCGTTGGCTTTTCGTAACGTTCACTTGCCGTCGGCGCACCGGATCGGTTTTCATTCGCGATTGAGTTTGGCAAATCCGCCGATGCCCGGTTACCTACACCAACCAGGAATCGATACATCGCGCGATCGGTTTCGGCGACGCACAGCCACTGAAACGGATTGGCGGCTGTCGGCATAGCCGCGACGCGGATGAAGCGTTCGCCCCGCTGCGCGGCCAATCCATTCGCCGCGATTACCGCGTTGCGATACGCCGCGTGATGCGCCCACCCGAGCGCGCCCCAGTAAAGAACGACGAAGGCCAACGCGCCCACCGCGATCGATTTGCCGAGACGTTTTTGAAGCCCCAGGGTGCGCGCCAGAATCAGCGCCAGTAAACCCGCGATCCAAATCGTGCGCGCGACGGCGAGACCACCGCCTCCCGCAGAGCGCTGCGGGGACACCCGGAGCACGATGATCGTGACAACCACAGCCAGCAGCGACCAGCCGGCAATTTTCCAGCGGCGGTTGCTGGTGAGCAGGAAGCCGGCGCCGCCCAGAACCAGGAGCAGGTAGGGATCCACAATGAAAACCAGGTCGCCATAGAACCATCGACCATCCCACGGCAAGAGTGGCCGCACTCCATAATTATTAGTCCAATCCATTAACGGGTGGGTGGCCGCGGCAATCAACGACGCCAACACCAAACCGCGATATTGAATCCGCGGCCGTCGCTTGTGCCACTTCGCAATCGCCCGCTCAAGCCCGTAAAGAACTGACGGAATCAACAGACCGAGAACGAGCGTGCCAATTATCGAGTGAGTTATTCCACGATGATGTTGCAGGAGAGTCCAGCGGCCGCCAAAGAAAATTGAAACGACATCAACGTCAGGAGCGTTCGCGGAAAGGATGCAGGCGGCAGTAGTGTACGGCGACAGACGATCAAGGCCGGCTTTGGTTGCAGCCAAGCCCACCAGCGAATGAGTCAGACCGTCCATTCTGAGATCTTAAATTTGAGATCTGAATTGAAAATCTCAAAAAGGCAGACCGGTCGCCGCGGGCGGGGGCGTCAACTGGGCGTGACGCGCCGGATCGATCTTCAGCAATTTCTGGGTGGCCTCACGCGATGCCGATGACTCCGTTACCGGCTTGCCATCCTTGTCTTTGGCCTTGCGGGCTGTATCGACAATATTAAAGAGCAGATCCGCCGCTTCCTTTTGCTTGCCCTGTTTGTCGTAAACGGAAGCTAAACGAACGTTCGCGGTTTCGGCGGTCACGATGGCGGAGCCCTGTTTGGCAATCTCCCCGTAAAGTCTGGCCGCCTCGTCGAGGTTGCCATCGGCTTCCTTTGCTTGCGCCAACGCAAATTTTGAGAGGGTGGCTATTTCTCCGTTGCCCGAGCTCAAAGCCTGCAACTCGGTCTCGCCTTTGGCCCGATCTGTTACCAGCAAGTTAGTGGCTATGAAATAGCGGGCCTCAGAGCGATAAGGCTCGCCGTACTTGGCGACGATCTTTTCAAACTCTTCGATGGCCCGCTGGGAGCGTTCCTGCTGACTGGTAAAGCTCGGATCCTTCGAGCCCGGGACCGGCGCCGGTGATATTTCTGCGCCATTTATCGTGATTGCGCGACCCATCGCCGCTTGCGCTTCGTCGGAATGCTTCTGTCGCCAGCGGATCACGCCATAGACGGCCGCCGCAATTACCACCAGGGCCAGCAGGCCATAGAGAATCTGTCGACCACGCCCTGCGATCCGATCGGCGAGCTTGTCCGCGAGCAGCATCGTGGTATCGCGAAACCGGTCGTGCTTCAGTTCCCGAGCTCGCTTCTTCTTGTATTTTGCCAACTGTGTTCCTCTTGCAAGAACGCACGGCCACGAGCGTTCATTTTGGTGTATGATCGCGGAAACAGCGAATTTAGCGACCGCTCGGAACGTTGTCAAGGAGGCTGCCGCGATCACAACGCTAACCGCCCCGATAGTCATCCAACAAACGGTGTAGATGTGATGAAAGCCGAGCTGAGTCAGCGGGAACAAAACAAAGTTAGCAGGTGTCTAACTGAGCGTCTGTCCGGGAAGCCACAGCGGACGACGAATTTGAAGCTTCCCGTCCACGGAGGTCCCAGGTGAGCTACGGAGAGCAAATAGCACTCCGCGGGCATGCGGACTTGGAGGAAGTTGCTTCGGCAACTACGGTCGAAGTCCGATCGACCGCTGAGGATCAGTTCCTTGAAAGACTACGGCAGGGAGAGACGGCAGCGTTTGAGCGGCTGGTCGCTGAGCACTCTGGTGATGTTTACGCGTTGCTCTATCGATTGACAGCCGACCCGGAGGAAGCTCGTGATCTGACGCAGGAAACGTTCCTGCGGGCTTTTCAAAGCATTAGTCGCTTTCGCGGCGATGCGAATTTGAAAACCTGGATGTATCGGATCGCGGTCAACCAGGCACGCAATCGCTGGCGGTGGTGGCGTCGTCGTAAACGTGATGTCACTGTTTCGCTGGACGCCACTGATGACTGTCACGAACAACCCCTGGCCGCGACGCTGCGAAATGACGATGCGGTTGATCCCGAACAAGAGACGCTCGCGCGAGAGCGAGAAGGTCAACTGCGCGAGGCCCTGCTGGGATTGCGGCGGTCTTATCGAGAAGCCGTGATTCTGCGCGACGTCGAAGGATTTAGCTACGAAGAAATCGCGGACACGCTCCAGATCAGCATCGGCACAGTGAAGTCACGAATTTCGCGAGGCAGATTGGAGCTGCGCCGCAAGCTTGAAGGATCTTTGTAATGACGAATGGTTGGCCCGCCCCGGCTTCACAAGAACTCGGTGCCAATTGGGTCGAAGTGACGGTTTGGGAACGGGTGAAAAGGCGATTCAACCAGCGACGGAATGATTTGAAAACGTGGCCAGCAACAACCCGTAGATTTCGTTCCGGCTCTGATGATGAGCACGCCCGGGATTTCCAGATCGGCGTTGCTTTCCCGAATTTGAGGGGAGCAGCCGGGGTCGGCCAGCCATTCGAATCAGTGCCAATTGTTGATTGCCGATTGCCGATTCAAAACGAACATCGTCACCATCGGCAAAATTGACAATCGGAAATTGGAAATGCGTTATGTCTTGTGAAGAAATTCAACAATCGCTTTCGCTTTACGTTGATGACGGCTTAACGCCGGACGCGCGTGTTGCCGGCTACCGGCATTTGGAAGTTTGTCCGGTTTGTCGAGCCCGCGTCGCCGAATTGCGATCAATCCGTAGTGGTCTGGCCAGCCTCTCTCGACCAGCGCCGCCCGTCGATTTGATCCCGTCGATCAACCGGGCTTTGATTGTCGCAGCGGCCATGCAAAGGGCGCGTCAAGAAACCACCGTCGGCGACGTGGTCTCCGCATGGCTGCAACCGGTGATGATGCGTTATGCCTTCAGTTCCCTCGCCTCAGTGATCATTTTTGTCTCGGTGTTCGCTGCCATGCGGCCGCACATGATCGCGCTGCACGAAGCGGCCCTGGCGTTCGACCAGGTCCCGGTCACGATCGAGCCCGCCGATCCTTTTCGCCCGGACATCAACAAGCCGGTTTCACCCGAAAGCTATGCCGCGTTGCGAAATCCGTTTAATGCTGAGTCGCCGAGCCTGAATCCTGGCGGCGCGCTCGCAACGCTCACCTCTGAGCCGACCCGTTTGCGAGGCAGCGGGCGCGAGGGCGATGACAACATGATGGTAGTCGCGGACGTGTTTACTAATGGCTCGGCGTCGCTGGCAGATGTGATGCAGGCGCCGCGCGACCGTCGCATGCTGGAAGATTTTGAGAAGGCACTCCGGAAGAATGCTGCGTTCGTCCCGGCCGCGCTCGATCGCCGGCCCGAAACCATGCGGGTAGTGTTTTCAATCCAGAGGGTTGACGTCTACGATCGTGATTACTGAACGAGCGCGCGACAGGCAGGGTACGGAACCGCTTGCGGTAGCAAGCGGGTAATCTCAGTCATTAGATCTAATCAAAACAATCCAGGACAGTCTCAAAAGTATTAATGCAGTAGGTGGGGCTGGCACGGTTAGCCGCTTGCTACGGCAAGCGGTTCGGTACCGGTTGTCGCGCTCGATCTCGGACCGAGCGCGCGAACCGGGCTTCGATGACTCCGCCTCGTTTTTGGCCCAGCCTGGCCGTGAGCAATGGATAGGTTTCCATTACGGCCGGCAGAGTTTCAGCCTCCAACATCTTCTCAACCCGCGCAATTTCCTTCTCAGTGCCTTCAATCTCCATGAACAATCCGAACGGCAACTCGTCGAGGGCCACCTCAGCTTTGCCGAGATGCCAACGTATCCGGCGCTTTTCGTAAACCAAAGCCGGCCGAAACTCGAGTGATCGCAGAATCGCCGCCAAAGCATCCGCGTCAGCCACTGCGGTCTCTTCTTCCCGTTGATGCTTGATTGCGGACTTGGTAGGAAAGCGTTGTTTGAAAGTCAGGAGCGCGCGACCGTTAACGCGACGTAACCGCAACGCGCAGCCTCCGAGGTCGAGCCGCCCACCACGATAAAGAGTGTTCTCTTCGAATTCGAGTTCACTCGCGGACGCTCCCAGCTTGCGCAAACGTCGGACGAGTGCTTCGCGCTGTCTTTTCGTCAGCCGGTACTTCTTTTCAATCTCGATTGGCATTCAGGGGTTCTGCGATCTCAAATCTCAAATTTGAAATCAAGATTATCAGGCCTGTCTTACCCAGCGCCAAACCTCAGGAATCGTGGCCTTCTTGCCCGTCATCAACATGCCGACGCGATAGATACGTGACGCCAACCAAACCAATCCCACGATGGTCGCGACCCCGATCCCGAGCGACAACAGAATCTGCCACAGCGGTGGCGTTTCGGTGACGATCCGCACCAGCATCGTAATCGGCGCGAAGAACGGGAACATCGAAGCCCAGAACGCCAGCGGTGAACTAGGGCTGCGAATGATATTGAACGAGAGGTAAAACCCCGCCACCAGCATCAGGACCACCGGCAACGCGAGTTGTCCTCCTTCCTGGGTCGTGGTGACCATAGAGCCGACCACGGCGTAGACCGTGGAGTAAATGAAATAGCCCATCAAGAAGAAAATGATGAAGTAGACGAACACCATCGGCGCGATATGCGGCAGAGTGATCGAAGACCCGCTGGCCGCCCAGAGAGAAAATATCGAAAATGCCGCCGCCCAAATTCCCAGTTGAGTCAGCGCCACGAGGGAAACACCGATGAGTTTGCCCATCATCAGCGGAAACGATCGCATTGAGGAAAACAGGATCTCGGCTATGCGCGTTTCCTTTTCTTCAATTACGGCCCCCAGCACAAACTGCCCGTAGAGCAGAACGCTCATGTAAATCAACAAGCCCAAACCGAAGACAAGGAAAAAGCTCGCGTCGCCTTTGCTCTCTTTGCCCCCGGCCTCAATCGTCTTCAGATCCACCGGCTCTGAAGCCTTCGCCACAGTTTTTTCGTCGATTCCGGCTTCGACTAGTCGCTGCCCCCGGACGGCGCGACTGATGGCGCTCTCAACATTGCTCTTGGTGAAAAGATCCGCGGCATTGCGCGCGCGGAATTCCGGCTGCCCATCTTTGAGCAGGTTCGGTGGCAACAAGACATAGCCCTCGAGTTCCCTGTTCTGTACCCTCGCCTCCAGTTCCTTTCTGACTTCAGCAATGGAACGATTGTCGAGGCGGGCCTGTTCGATGACGAAGGTTGGCTTAATTAACTTACCGGCCTGGTTGATTTGCTCCTTTGAGTTGTTGGGTCCGATCGGCTGCTGCGAGGGAGGCTCCATCGTCGCTACGTTATTGCGCGTCTCCTTACCGCTCATGAGTTCCTTCGCGACGCGCTCATACATCTTGCCGGTCTGGTCCACGAGCGCCAGCCGGGTCGGCCCACCGGCTTTGATACCGAACATCAACGCCGGCACGATGGTAAACGCGGCCATCAGCACCGGACCCAGAATGGTGGCCACGACAAAAAACTTTGTGCGCACACGCTGAACGTATTCGCGTTTGACGACGGCGAAGAATTTTCTCATGCGACTTCTCTGACTTTCTCGATAAAGATGTCGTGCAAACTCGGCTCGACTAACTCGAACCTGGTGACCGCGGCGCCTGAGTCCACCAGACGCTTGAGCAATTGCTGCGGGTTCGCGCCGGGAACGAGCAACACCTCAGTGTCGTCGCCGTTCTGACGGATGTTCGCGACCAGCTCGGGATCGTTAAGCAAACCCTCGTCGCCCTGGAATTGCAGCGCCACCGCGTTGCGCGAGAAGCTCCGCCTGATCTCACGCAGCTTTCCGTCCAGCACTTTTCGCGAACGATTGATCATGCAGACATCGTCGCAAAGTTTTTCGGCAATTTCCATCTGATGAGTCGACAGAATAATCGTCTTGCCCGCCGCCTTCTGTTCCAGGATGGTTTCTTTCATCAACTCGACGTTAACCGGATCCAGACCTGAAAACGGCTCATCAAGAATTACCAGATCGGGATCGTGGATCACCGCGGTGATGAACTGGACTTTCTGCTGCATTCCTTTCGAGAGCTCTTTTGTGCGCTTCTCTTTCCAACTGAAAAGGTCGAGTTTTCTCAGCCAGGCATCAATTCGCTTATCTGCTTCGGCGCCGCGCAGATCTTTAAGTTCGGCAAAGAAGCGTAGCTGCTCGCCAATCTTCATCTTCTTGTAAAGCCCGCGCTCTTCCGGCAAATAGCCGATGCGATCCTGCATCGCGGTGCTCATTGGTTGGCCGAACAGTTCGATCCGGCCCGAATCAGGAACGGTGATGTTGACGATCATGCGAATCGTCGTGGTCTTGCCGGCGCCGTTCGGGCCGATAAGCCCAAAGACGCGACCGGGGCGAACTTGCAGACTGAGATCACTGACGGCAGCAAAATCGCCGAAGCTTTTCGAGACGCGGTCGAGGACCAGTGTAGGCTTGCTGTCTTCCATGTTGCTGTTTGTTACGCTGTCGAGTGGCTCACAGTTTCAGTTGTAGCATAGCCTTTAGTCTGTGATTGTTGATTGCGATGAAGGGTTCGAACACAGATTAAGGGAATGTCTGATCAAGTTGGAAAAGTGCCTGGTTTCTTCCCCTCCCTTTGGGAGGGGTTAGGGGAGGGTGCACAGCTTGACGCGGACAAGCCCTCTCCCCTGCCCTCTCCCAAAGGGAGAGGGAGAAAAAACTTTAAAGCTGTGCCGCTCAGCTTTCAATTCGAAAAGCCGAGTAACTTCCCGAGGGATCAAGGTTGAGCTCTTCGATCTGATCCACGGAAGAGAAACGCGGGCCGGTTAACAATTCGTGCTTGAACGCTTCCACCTTCGGGGCCGGACCCTCAGCCAGCACTTCGACGCGACCGTCATCGAGGTTTCGCACATAACCAACTACCTGGTGCCGCGCCGCGGCGCGCTGGGCGAAGAAACGATAACCAACGCCCTGCACGTCACCACCCACGAAAAACTTTCGCCCAACTCTTTCAGCCATTGATGTGAAGCGAGGCTTTATCTTAGCGTGTGGTCGCAAGCTCGACAACCGCGATCCCGCCGGCGGCGATGTTGACAGAGACGCTATCGGGACTGCCGGCTTGCTTCTTCACGGTCAGCGTTTGCTCTGAAGTCCATTCCGTCGCGCTTGAAACGGTGGCGCCATGCAAGCTTACCGTCACGTTCACATTCGCGCTGCGATCGACCTGGGACAGACCCTGCTGTGGCTTGAACACTCCGTTGTCGTTAAAGAGCGTCACGATCCATCCGCGGGCGGAGCGATTGATCAGGTATTCGACGTCGCCTTGAACCTTGATCGGCGTCGCATCAGAAGCGAGATGTGCGAGCAAGTGGGCCGCGAAAGGCACCAGGCGTTCGTCTTCGCCCAGGAGGTCCGGCAAAGCGATAAAGATTACCCGACCACGGCCAACTTTGTTCACCGTCACGAGCGGATCGCCGGTGGGCACGGCAATCAGGACCTCGGCGCCATTTGCTTCCACCCGATCATAGCGAAATATTTGTCCGCTCAAATCCTGTTCTGGTTCGTTTGGAGACAAGCATTTCGCGTTATGCGCTTCGGCGGTGGCGCCGGTCAATCGAACGCCGAGTAGATCGGCGGGCAGGCCTTTGGTTTGAGCAGAATTAACAACCATCGTGCCACCGTTGCGAACATAGGTTGCCAGTTTATCGGCCCACGCTTTTGACCAATCAATGCGTCCGCCAACGATTACCGCGCGATAATTATCGATCGCCTCCTTGTGCGTTTCGGACGCGACCAGCACGTCAAAAATATTGCCGAAGATTCCCGGAACGAACGCCTGTCTTTCGCCGCTGGCTGGCTCGCCTTCGCGCACGGGCCCGGGATAGTAAGCCGCGCCAAACAACTCGCGCAGGGCGCGATCGCTGCGATTGATCTGAGAAACTTCGAACGGCCAGTGCGGATAATCGGTCATCTCCCAGCCGTGGGCCGGATCGAGCAGAAAAGCGATCGGCGTGTACGGGACGCCCGGATCGGGATGCTTCCCGGCGAACCGCACGAACTCGTCCGTGATGCGGCCCAGCGGATTAAGCTGAAAGAGATGTTCGCCCGGCCCCGGCTTAAAAAACTGATCGAAGCCCTGCTCGAGATAGATCGCCGAAGCGCCGGACATGTAATAGAGATAGTAGCTCTTGCGATACCACGACAGCGACGGACCCATCGTCGCGCCATAGCGCGAATGAAAAAAATTGTCGGGCCCGGCAAAGTTCTGCTGCTTGGTGAACGTGGTCGCCGTGTCGCCAAAGTTCGGCGCGTGATAATAGAAGATGTTGCCGCCGAACTGCCGGGCCGCGCCGCGCGTGAACGCGAGGCGCATCGCGGTCATCGGCTGCACCGCCGCCGTTTCCATGCCAAAAGATCGCACACCCCATTCGCCCAGCGCATGCGCAAACGAGGTGCTCGAAGTTGATTGGGCCGGAATCATCTTGTTCCACATCGGCCCGGTGGGCGTCTTGAACATCGCGCTCCACTTGCGCGCGAGCGCGTCCGTGTAGAACGTTCGGTGCGCGTCGAGCAACTGCGTGCGCGTCATATCCGGCGATATCTTTAAATACTGCGGAGCTTCACCCCAGACAAAGCCGACGCTCTCTCCGGAAATCCAACCGAGGAATTGATCGCGCAACTCGCCATTCAAAAGCTGCCAGGCAGCCTGCGCCTCGGCATCTGAAGCGAAGTTCGCCGCGCCGTAATTAATCAAGACCGCAAAGGGAGATTTCGTTTCGGCAAGATACCGACGAAAGGCACTGCCGGCTTTCAGCAGCTCCGGCAGATCGTTGATGTAAACGGTCGGGACCACCAGCTTCGAACTAAAGATCGGAACGTCGCGTTTACCGGCGTAGGCTTTGACGAACTCGTCAATCGGCTCAGCGTTGAATGGATACAGCGGCCGTTCGGCCGGCGGCTTGTCGTAAAGCTGCCAGAACTCTTTCGCGATGTTCCAGGGCATCACAAAGTCGCGGCCCGCGATCTTTGGCCGCGACCATGACGGCGTCACATCGTTTCGCGTTGGGGTTTCGATCAGCGGCTTGAGCGGCGCGCGAGTGCTCGCCCAATCACGCAGATAACGCAGCGCCGCAAAATCAGGTTTACGTCGTCCCTGGGGAACGTATTCGAGATCGTTGGTTACCAAAACACAATCGACCTGACGTCGGGCCTGTGCGGCTTTATCAAGCTCGATCGAAATTCGCGCCGGGCCCTTAGCCAAAGTTGCCGGTGCGCCATCCCAGGCGAAGGCCCAACTCCAATACATGCTGACTTCATCATGCGCATCGATTACATCCCTGGCGCCAAACTCATGCCGGGCGACATCGCGCCCTTGCTGGGTAATCCGGACGACGAAGTTTTCGTTCTGGTTGGCAAAATCCGCATACCGCACCCACACTTTGTATTCTCCGGCGCGCGGTATTTCGATCTCCTGAGAGATGGCGCCGCGCGTTTCGTCCGCGGCCGCGGCCACTGAATTCCATTCGCTCTCGCCGCCTTGCGACCATTCCGCCGAAACGCCCGGACCGCTGATCGACCATCCGGGCGCCTTGGCCGCCGACAATTCCAGATAAGAAGGATTCAGCAACGGTTCATGTCGCGACGTTTCGGTAATGCCGCGCATGTTCTCAGCTTCGTACCAGAGGTACTCGTGAGTGACGCGCGGCTGGGGAACTTGAGCACGAGACGAACGGTCGACATGAACAGCAGCGAGAACGGCGCAGGCCAAAAAAAGAAGTATGGATCGGAAAGACTTCATTGGGTTGTGACTAAGAGCGAAGCTGCAACGAGCCCGCGATAGCGGGCGGCATATTGGTAGCCCCGGGCGTAAGCCCGGGGTGCGGGCCTCCCACATCGAACATCAAGCCCGCAAAGCGGGCGACATAAATTGAGTTGAGAATCACTGCGACCGAAAATCTCTTTCGCCCCTTGCGGGGCTCGGAATCCTTTTGTTGGTAGAACCCCCGGGCTTACGCCCGGGGCTACTCACATACCGCCTGCTTCGCAGGCTGGTCGACCGATTCATCTAAGCTTGGAAAACTTTGTCAGAAAACTCTCTTCCCCTCAATGTCCCACTTGCCAAACCTTGATCGCATTGATCGGAGAGACCAACATTATTATTTCCAAGAGCAGACTATCCCTTATCGAAATTAGCAGCACCGCCTCAGTGACGAAGAAGACGATGAGCGATCGCCACCACCCAAGTTTGCGCGCGAGCATGAATCCGATCCCGCAACACATGATGTCGCCCAATGAATTCATCACCGTGTCGCCCCGGTACCCGAGAGATGCCGTCGCGGCCCGATAGTGTTGGATCACGATGTCCGTATTCTCGATCAATTCCCAGACAGCCTCCAGCGTGATCGCGATGCAGAGACGCCCGCTGGTCGGCAGTCCGCGGACGAGCACTGTCAGCAGGCCGCAGAACATCAACCCATGCAGGATGTGCGTGAAGCTGTAAGGGTCAAGGAAGCTCTGCGAAGTCAGCGATCCCCAGGCATTGCTGGTCCAAAAAAACGCGCGACCGCAGGAACACCACCATAAGCGGCCCTGGTTGTGAAGTTGCAAGGCGGTGGCGATCAGGACAAATACGATCACCAGCCACGGCCACAAGTTTCTTTTGTTTGGTGCGAACACTGTTGGCGTGCGCCCGAGATGCGATCAGCCGAGCGCATCCAGACACTCGGCCAGGGTGCGCCGGCGGCAGGTGAACATGGGCGTGTCGCGCAGCGTGAAACAACTCGCCTTGGCTTCGCGCAGTTCCTGAACCAGATCCAGAAAGTCGGAAGGGTTATTGGTCTCGAAGGCGACGACAAACTCCTGATCATCGAGGCCGAACGAGTAGGTCGTGTGCAGCTTCACCGAACGATATTTCGAGCCGATGCGCACATTCTCGTCCATCATCTCCTGGCGCTGCTCCTGCGGGCGCGAATACCACTCGCGGGTTCTGAGCAAAGGACAAACAAACAGGTAATCCGACTGGCCGGGCACGATGTGTACGCGATCCTCTGATTGCTCAGGACAGTCCTTCTCGATATACATTGAGCGCTTGGTCATGGAAAGAAACGACTGAGTGGGCTCAAGGTACTTCGCCATCGCCGTCTGATTCAGCCGGCCAGTCATTTCCTGCATGGGTTCGAGGTCAGAACCGATCCGCCAGATCATGAAGTCCGCGCTGGTGCGCAATCCCACGGTTGAATAAGTGTGAATCAGGAGTTGTCGCCGCGAGTCATCGACGGTTTCAATGAAGCCCTGCTTGCTCTGGCACTTTGCGCCGTCGTCCAGCAGTCTCCACTCAGGCCGGGCGCGATAAAAAATGAAGTTGACGAACTGGCGGGGCAGCTTACTCTTGTGCTCTTCG
Source organism: Blastocatellia bacterium (assembly GCA_003168335.1). GTDB lineage: Bacteria > Acidobacteriota > Blastocatellia > Pyrinomonadales > Pyrinomonadaceae > UBA11740. The sequence continues at coordinate 363,978 of PMSM01000010.1, forward strand.
AGTTCTTCAACGTTAGGCGCCAGACGCAGCGAGCCACGTGTAGAGTTATTCGTTTGATCGCGTTCAGTGCCCATCGTCTGAATCGTTCGTCAGAAAGAGTTCGCCCGGTTTTTTTTGCTGCGATAGAAATGCCTGAGTCTTGGCGCCACCTATCATGCCTTTTGTCTTTACCTGTTTGCAACCGGGCAGGAAGAATCCGCTCGGAGCATGTTATACTCCTGCTCCGTTCTCAAAAACCTAACGCTTGATTACGCGGAGAATTTCAGGATGAATCGTCAGACACTCGTACTGATTTCAGTTGCGCTTCTGCTGCTTATGACCGCGTGTCAAACTGATAAGACGGCGACAACGACGGCAAACACCAATCGTGCTGCTGTTTCGCCAACGCCCGATCAGTTTGCCGCAGTCCGCGCAACCTTCGAAAAGAACTGCAAGCTTTGCCACGGCCCCAAAGGTGATGGCGGGCCGGTGAAGCTCGAAGACGGAACGAAACTGAAAGTGCCGAGTCTGCGCGACGATCGCGCGGTTCGTCATCCCGATTCAGATTTCCTCAAACAGATCAACAAGGGCGGCGACGGGATGCCGGCTTTTGGCGAGAAGCTCAAGCCGGAAGAGATCAATGACCTGATTCGTTTCATTCGACACGAGTTTCAGGGCGGGCAGACGCCGCCCACAAAGTGATGACCTTTGAACTTCGATCTTAGAACTGTGTCCTTTGATTTCGGTGCCAAGGTCGCTTTCTTAAGAGCCAGGTTTCAAAGCTCGAAGTAGAAAGATCAAAGTTCGTTTTATGTTGTGCACCCATAGCTCAGTTGGATAGAGCGTCTGACTTCGAATCAGAAGGCCGCAGGTTCGAGTCCTGCTGGGTGCACCAGAATCAAAAAGAGCCGGCGCAGGTGCCGGCTCTTTCTTTTTTTGCACGTGTGAACTGGCTCGCAGTTCTGAGCCCTTGCTTTCACGCGGGCTACCGCCCGGAATTCTTAGCTCCCTTTGCGTCAGTAGCAGACTTCTCCGTTTTCTCGGTTGCGGCCGCCGGCTTGTTTTCACTCGCAGCAGAACTGGTAGCTGCGCTTTCCCCGCGCGTCAGTCGCACATTTCCGTTGATGCCGCTGAGGGTAATCGGCGCGCCACCGGTTCCGATGCGCGCGGAATAGCGCGAGCCGTGATCTCCCTCGTCGACGGTGATCTCTGGAATATCCGAACGAACCTTGCCGTTCATTCCCCGGGCAGTTAGATCGGCGTTCAATCCGTTTCCGAGACGCAGCTCGATGCCGCCATTAATTCCGCTCAGGCGCGCACCGCGCTCGCCCAACTGTTTCAGACCCACGACGACGCTTCCGTTAATGCCGCCAATCTCTGCGGACTCACTCGCCTGGCCCAACTCGACACGGCCGTTGATTCCCTTAGCTTCAATCGTGCCGTCAATGTCTCCGCTCGTCACGTGACCATTGATACCCTTCAATGACAGAGCAATTTGGCGCGGCGCTTTGATGGTTACCTGCTCGTTGGGATTGCTGCCAAACAGATGCTCCCAAACTCCGACGTGACGCGCCTCTTTGCCGCGCACCAATAGGCCAGTGGCTGTTTGCTCAATGACCACTTCGCGCCGGCTGAGAGACTCGCTGTCTTTCGCGGTCCGTAGCACATAAACTTCAGCGGTCTTGGTATCTGAGGTTTGAATCTCGACTTTGCCGTTGATGCCCTGCACGTCCAGGCGAGCGCCGGGTTGAAGCTCAAAGCTCTTGCGCGTCTCATCGCGAGCCTCGCCCTGCGAATCCTCGCTCGAGATGCCCACGGCTTTGCTCAAACCAGCACGAACGCCGCCGTGCGATCGCCAAAGGCCCAACGTTGCCGCCCCAATAACCAGGACCACTACGATTAATACACGTTTCATTGAATTTCTCCTGAAGAGTCTAATGTCGCGCGTCTTCGCGAGCTTTGCTTGCTGAACGAAGTTCAGAGCACACAGGTTCCGGCAAACTTCGTTTAGCCCGGGGATTTCGACGCGATACGGTGAGTTGGCTATTGAGATGACTTAAGTCGGTCAATGAGAATCAGCGACAGGCGGGACATTAAAAGATAGCCTGGATTGTCCACTGACCAGATGACCTCCGGCATGTCGTCAACCGTGATCGCCATCGCGATCCGGCCACGCTTGGAATAGACGATGGCCACGCAACTGCGAAGGCTGTCGAGAGCGCCATACTTACTGGCCATGGGCACATCCCAAATCGTTCGGCCAATCGCATAGCGTGCCTGTTCGCGTTTCATCAGGTCGATCATTTCTTTGGCAGCGGTCTTGCTGACAAGATCTCCGGCATCCAACTTTTCCAGAATCTGCACCATCTCGTGCGGCGTGGTCGCTCCGAGACCAAAGCGTTTGTTGTCGGGCTCTTTCCCTTCCTTGCTCTCGCCGCCGCCCCCAATCCTCCGCATAATGCGAGTCTCCTTAAACCCGAGGGTGTTCATCCGCGAATTGACTGCATCCGTCGTCAGATAGTCGAGCACCATATTGGTTGCGGTGTTGTCGCTGACCACCATCATCAGATTTACGCAGTCACGCAAGGTAAGACGCAGGCCATCAGCAAGCTCCGGCAGCACTCCTGAGCCTCCATACCTGGCTGCTTTCGTCAACACCAATTCATCCGTCCATTTTGCCCGTCCCTCAGCGACGCGCGTGAAGGCTTCGATCATGACGGCGACCTTAATCGTGCTGGCGGTGCGCACGCGCTCGTCTCCGTTGAAAGAATAGGTCACACCGGTGTCGAGGTTCCTGGCAAATAAATAGACTTTACCTTTGAACGGAGTGATCTCGGCGCGAACGAGCGCGTCAAGTGAAGGCGCGGAAGAGGCCGGCGTTTGAGCCGGCATCGAAGTCGAGACCAAAGCCACCACGATCCAAGCTGTCGCTATTCGAACTGTAACTCTCATCTTTGTCATCAACGGCCCACGGGTAAGTGTTCTGAGAAATCGAGACCCCGGCGATCTAACTAGGGAGCGCGGACGATGTCAACAAAAATGGCGCCAGCTCTACAGCTCGCGCCATTCTACCCGGCTTCGATTTCTTCGGTTTAGTAACGCACGCGAACGCGATACGACAGGATAGCTTCTCCGTCCTTTGCGACCGGCACATTGAATTGCGCTGCGAAGGCCGCGGTCTTCTTCGCTTCGAACGTCGATGAAACCATTTCCCAGTCGCCGCCGATCGGCTCATTCACCACCACCGTGACGGGTCCGTCCTTGTGATTACGAATCTTGATTTCATAAGCGTATTCATAGACATTGCGGGCGATGACTTTGTAGTCCGTCTGTTTTCTTTCGGCCACAATGTCAAATGCGTCGCCGACTTTTACGCGCACGTCTTCGTCTTTCGGCGTGTGATCGATTTTGTCTTCGCCAATGAACTGCTGATTGCCTTTGTCGTCTTTCTTGTAAAGACGAATCGTACCCGCGGGCAGGGGCATCCCGAGTTTGTTCGGTTGCGAATTCCGAAATTGAATATACACGCCGACCTTTTCCTTGATCGATTGGCCCGGTGAGTTATAGCCGGCGTAGTAGTAATGCTGGCCGTTGAGCACGAATTCTTTTTTCACCTCAAAGCCCGCGGCTGCGAGCAACGACACCTGTTTGGTCTCGTTATCGCGAATGCTCGTCGGTCGCTGTAACGTGTACATGTGATATTCGAAGAAGCCCTGCTCCTGAAATTGCGACTCGCTCTCCGCTGACTTTCTGGCCATCGCGCCCGCCAGCGCGTAGGTCCGCTCTTCCGAAACCCGGTTCACATCGCCAGCCACCAACTGTAGCCGCGCATCTTCGAACGTGGCGCCGCTGCCGTTGGTCAAAGTCACCCATCCCTGCAAATCGCCCTTCGTGTCGTCGGCGTTGACGAGCAGAACATAATCAGCTCGCCAGTTCATTCCTGCCGTCAGGTAGCTCGCCTCGACACTCTGTGATCCGCTCTCGCGGTTCTCAAGATCCCAAACCAACGTGGGCGTCGCCACCAGATTTTTCGGCAGGTCAGGAAAACGCATTTCGGTGATGTTGGCCGGGTTGATTACGATTTGGCCATTGATGCGCCACACCTGACCACCATTGTTCGACAGCAAAGTCGCCTGGACCGGCTCGAAAGTTTCCGTGTTGTTCTGATAGCGCCGCATTACCAGCGTGATTTCCTTGCCGACAAACTTGTCCAGTAACTTTCCCGGGTTCAGCAAGTCGTATTGATAATTCTGCTCGAGGATTCTCAGCGACGCCGGCGCCGTCAGGGAAGCCAGATGGACTGTCTCAGGACGAATCTGTGCGGTGACGTCAGCGAATCTCAGTGCAATTTGACCCTGCGGCAGCGTCAACCTCCGTGTCTCGCGCACGAGACCAAGGTTCGAGTTGTAAACCGTGATGTTGACTGACTGACGATCGCGCGCTGTCGTAGTCTGTTCCAGGGTCTGTGCTACGGTAGCCGTGATGCTGGCGCAGCACAAAACAACCGCAAAGAGAAATTTGTTTATACGTGACATCGAAAAGTAACCTCCAAAACTATTTAGCAACAGAGCGCATCAGTGAAGTGCGCTCGGAGTTAGAACGCCCGGCTACGGGTAGGCTTGCGCGGAATATCAGGAGAAGTCCCGAGCGCCGCAAGACCCAGCCTTAGAAGATGACGGGTTCAATCTTCTATAATCAGCTTGGCCAGCTTTTTGAGAATCATCGAAGCCTGAGAAGGTCCCGGCGATTCCCGCAAGCCAGACGAGGTGCCCAACTAAATGTCCGACCACGCCAAGCGCCGAAACCGCATCGTGATTGAAACTCCGACGGCGCGCCAACAGCGCGGCGCGCGTCCAGCCGGCCGACAGCCGAGACCCGGCCGCCGAGAAGGAATGGTAGCGCTCACAGTAATTGGCGCGGCCGCCCTCGCCACGTTCGTCGCGCTCTTCTTAACCAGCCGACCGTACGACCCAATGAACTCGACGCTTGCTCCGGTGCAAACTATTCCCGCCGGATCTCTGGCCACACAGCCTTCGCCAAAACCTTCGCCGGCGATTTCGCCCTCGCCCAAACAAAATCAGCCCGCGACCGCACAGCTATCGCCTGCGCCTGCGGACGAGGCCGCAACTGACGACGCTGGAATTCAATCCCAGATCGAACGAATGCTTACCTCAGATCCAAGCCTGTCGAAACTGGATGTAAGCACGCTGGTTGAAGGCGGCAAGGTCACGATCGTTGGCTCGGTAAGATCGACTGACTTGAAACAGCGAGTCGAGCGGGCCCTGCGCTCGGTCAAAGGCGTCGCCAGCGTGGACAATCAGCTGGTCGTTACCGAAGCGACGCCATAGTTAGCTCAGACAATCAGTGTCCGACAACCTTCAGTTTGTCGTTTGTCTCTTCGCGGCGTTCGTCTTAGTTGGTCAAGCGACAAACTGAAGTTTGTCGGACATCACAGGCTGCAGCTTGTGCCACTCGGGATGCGCTCTCGTCCAACCGCTGCTATCATAGTCGCATCGAACTTTTCCCAGCGGAATTCACAGACAACTTAAGGATTTTCGGTAATGATTCAAAAGAAATTAGCGGTTTTGTTGGCAGCCGTGGCGCTGGTTCTGGCTTTGCCTGCCGGGTCGCGAAACGCGGCGGCCCAGACGAGTCAGTCGGCTGAAATAGTGCTGGTACTTCCTTTCGAGAATGTTTCAAATCATCCGGAGTACAACTGGATTGGTGAAAGTTTTGCTGACTCGCTCTCGGCCTTGCTCAATAAACCGGGACTAATCGTGGTGACCAGCGAAGAGCGCGCCGTTGCCTATCAGCGTTTGCGGCTGCCGCTGACGGTTCTTCCTTCACGCGCGACCGCCATCAAGATCGCGCGCGAACTCAAGGCCTCGATGATCGTCATCGGAACCTACAACGTCGTGGTTCCTCCCTCAACCTCGGATGACAAGTCAACACCTCCGGTCGACAAGCCTTTGGCCACGATTGCCGGCGAGGCCCGGGTGGTTCGAGTTAATGAAGGTCGGATGGCCGGCGATATTTTTGACGGAGCCTGGGCACCTCGCGTGTATGACTTCAGCGACCAAGTGACAAATCTGCAAAGGCTGCACGGAGAACTTGCCTATCAGATCCTGTTCCAGCGGGACAAGGCACTTTCGTTTTCGCGAAATCAGTTAATCCAGGAGGCCACTAAGGTGCCGCCGCAGGCGTACGAGGCGCTTCAGAAAGGGCTGCTCAGCCCAGAACGTGACCCGACGAGGGCCATCTACTTCAAGAACGCCCTCCTGCTCTTTGGAAAAGAAAACGGCGGCGAGGTCTATCCACAAGCAGCATTCGAGCTGGGACGCTTCTACTTCAACCAGGCGCAATTGAAAGAAGCGATCGAGTACTTTACGATGCTGAAAAGAAAGGACCTGCACTACGGTGAGGCGCAATTCTATGCGGGTCTCGCGTATTGGAAGACGGGTGATATCGCGAATGCGCTCGCGACGCTGATTCCCCTGGCGGATGAAAAAGTGATGCCTTTGGTTGGCGTTTACAACAACGCCGGGGCCGTGTCCGTGGAAGCAGCTCGCGGCGAAAAGAAGCCGGCGGAACAAACGCGTCTCCTGGGCCAGGGGATCGCGCTGCTAAAGCGCGCCGTCGACTCCTCACCTGATGACACGACGGTCCTCTTCAATTATGCCTACGCTCTTTTTCTCGCCGAGAAATACCCCGAGGCTGCCGAGAAGCTTGAGACAGTGATTGCCGCCAACCAGAGAGATGGCCAGGCGTACTTTCTCCTGGCCAAAGTTCAGGAGCGCGCCAGCCACGCAGAAGCCGCCAATGCCGCGGACAATCAAGCGCGAAAATATATGCCGCAGCAGAGCTATGCGAAATGGCAAACTGACTGGCAGAAGTCCCAGTCACTTGCAACTCTCGCCTTACGCTCGCGCGACGTACTTAATCAAATTGACATATCAGACTGGAATCGCACCAAGGCTATCGAAGCGACCAACGCAAACAACACCCAGGATGCGCTGAACAAGATTCGCGATCTATACCAACAGGGTCGGGATGACGAGGCGCTGGCGGAAATCGGAAAAGTCCTGATAGTCGAGCCGACCAACGCAGAGGCGTTTCTCCTGAGCGGCCGAATAAATCAACGTCGTGGCGATCAAGAGGCCGCGATCGCGGCGCTGAAGACCTCGATCTTTTGGGATCCGCCACCGAAGATGATTGATGCTCATATCCTGCTGGGTCGGATCTTTCTCGAGCGTGGAGATCTCGGGGAAGCCAGGAAGTACGCAGCCAGTGCGATTAACATCGATCCCAGCAACCAGGAAGCGATGGCGCTGCAACGGCAGGTGACGATGGGCAGACGACCGTAACAAGGATCGCGGCACGAGAAGTGCTGAGCATAGGGACGGCTAGCACGAAATGAAACGTGCCCCCGCCGCCATCACTTCTCTGAGCGCTGCATGCCGCTGCGCCAGCCGCCCGCCGAGCAACCCTACAGTTTAATCCCCCCGAATTGGAACCCGGTCAGAAATGACCGGGTTCTCCCGCATTAAGAGTTCATCAATTCCGATTTTTCTTCAGTCATACATTTTAGCCTTCGCAATTCATCGCAGAAGTCATGGCACGGTAAGTGCTGAGCATAGGGACGGCTAGCACGAAATGAAACGTGCCCCCGCCGCCATCACTTCTCTGAGCGCTGCATGCCGCTGCGCCAGCCGCCCGCCGAGCAACCCTTCAGATTAATCCCCCCGAATTGGAACCCGGTCAGAAATGACCGGGTTCTCCCGCATTTAGGGCTCATCGATTCTGATTTCTATTCTGGAATGCTTTGCCAGGCCTTGTCATTCACGTTGTCAGTCCGGTCAGAGTGGAACTGCGTCGACCGATTGAAGGCGCGCGACGCTAACTCTCGAGCGGTCAGAACGACGGATTTTGTCACTTTGACAGTGACGGTTTTTGTCGTTTGACCTCGAATTTGAGGCACTGGCGACTTCCTTTACTTGCCTTCCAGAAAAATCCGATCTTATTTTTTCATCCGCAGCGATGGCTTCCAGAATTTGCTCTGTTGACCAGTTTCAGGGCCGGGCTCTCGCGGACCCTTTAGTATCGAGATAGCGCTTTGCGCGCAGCAAGCCCGCCGCTAGACTTTGCGTCCGGTTGTCCCAGCCCACATCTAGCCGCTTAGTGCTACTGCGCGATACTGCTAAACTCGGTGACATGCACGACGCGGTCGCTGTTGAGGCGCCCAAGCGCAAGTTACCAGTCGTGGCGGCTGCTCGCGCCAGCGCTCCTACGCTTGCCGAGGTTTCTTTGGTGATGGCTTCGGCGCTTCTGCTGATCCTTTCCTTTCCAAATTTTGAGCTGTGGCCGCTGGCATGGATCGGGCTGGTTCCATTTCTCCTGGTTACAGCTCGACCTTTGAAAGCTGGGCGCGCCCTTTTGCTGGGTTGGTTGTGGGGCGCAGTCTTCTTTTATGGAACATGCTGGTGGCTCACGTATCCGATGATTCACTACGCGCATATTTCCGCCTGGCTTGCCTATCCGCTTCTAGTAGTGCCGATTTCATTGGTCGCCCTGTTCCCCGCTCTCTTCAGTCTGTTCTTGTCTCGCCTGGTCGCGCGTTTTGGTCTCGGGGCAATTTTCGCGGCTCCGCTCTTGTGGGTTTCCTGTGAATGGGCCCGCTACGAGGTGACGGGCCAACTATGGAACGCGCTCGGCTACTCGCAGGCATTTCACCCGCTGCTAATTCAGCCCGCCCGCTGGGGCGGTGTGTACGCAATTAGTTTTCTCCTGCTGACCATAAATGTCGCGATCGCTTTCATCGTGCTGCGACGAAGCGCAGCGGCAGTGATTCTCTCGTTAGCGCTGCTGATATTGACGGCGCTGGCCTTAGCCGGAGCTTTCGGTCAGGCGATCACCAAGCCGGTTTTGAGCAAGGCAACGAGCACATTGGTGATCGCGGTACAACCCTATGTTCCGATGGAGGGATCAGACGACCCAGCTGCTATGGAGCGACTCTTGAATCGTCATCTTGAGCTTAGCCTTCAGGGATTGCACAACCAGTCTGCGGATGCGTTTGCTAATCGACTGGTCATCTGGCCTGAGTCGCCGATGAACTTCAGTTACTCGCGCGATCCACATCTCCGCGACGTCATTACCAACTTTGCAAGGAGCAACCACACGTTTGTCTTGCTCAACTCTCTGGAACCCGCCCCAAACGAAGGTGGATACAATTCTGCCGTGATGATAAATGAGGAGGGTCGGATCGTGGCGCAGTATGATAAAATCCGCCTGATGCCTTTTGGCGAGTACGTGCCGCTGCCCCACTGGCTACCGGGCGCGAGTTCGGTACGCGGAATCGTCGGCGATTTCACGCCCGGCAGGTCATATACGCTGATGCCCCTCGGCGCTTTTCGTGCCGGGGTTTTTATTTGTATCGAGGCCGCTCATCCCGGAGTTGCCCGCGCATTCACCGGAGCAGGAGCCGAGGTGCTGATTAATATTTCAAACGACGGATACCTCGGACCAACTCCGGTGATGCGACAGCATCTGGCCAATGCCATCTTTCGCGCCGTCGAGAATAATCGGCTGTTGCTGAGGGTGACCAATAACGGTATCTCGGCTTACATCGACCCGAGCGGCAAAGTGATGGAAGAAACATCAGGTTTCGAGGCGACTGTTCGCGCTTGGCCGGTGCGCCAAAATACGGAAGCCAGGACTTTCTATACGGCCCATGGCGACCTGCTCGCCTATGCCTGCGCATTAATTACTTTGGGTCTTATTTCGGCCACTTTCATGACCAGGCGGAAGAGATTTAGGAATTCGGTGTCCGAAGCCCGACCGTAAGGGAGGGCTGCTACCGAAAGAGGCCCTCGCTTACGATCGGGCTTCTGACCCGACGATGTTGCTGTTTAGGAGAAGAGGTTAAGAATGATTGCAACCGTATCAATTCAGGATTTGAAAACTTCTTACGAGGATTTGCGGAAGCGAGTCGAACAACTCGGGAGGTTTCTTTGATGTCCCGGAGCTGCAGGCAGAACTAGAAAAGATCGAGGCCCAGGCTTCCGCGCCTGATTTCTGGTCGAACCAGGAAGCTGCGCAGAAGCTCCTGCAGCAGCGCAGCCGTCTGCAGCGGATCATCGAGCGGCAGGAAAAGTTCGAGAACGAAGTGTCCGACGCCGCGGTGCTCTTTGAATTTGCCGAAGAAGATGAAACTTCGTTGCCCGAGTTACGAGAGCTGCTTGGGCGCCTCGAACACGAAATCCTGCAAGCTGAGACTGAGACGCTGCTCGCCGGTGAAAACGATGCGCGTAACGCTATCTGTACGATTCACCCCGGCGCCGGCGGAACGGAATCACAGGACTGGGCAGAGATGCTTTTGCGTATGTATCTGAAGTGGGCTGAGCGCCGTGAATTCAAGACTGAGATTATTGACCATCAGCCGGGTGAAGAAGCCGGCATCAAAAGTGTGACGTTCAAAGTCGAAGGCGAATACGCGTATGGCTTGCTGGCCGCCGAAGCCGGCGTGCACCGACTGGTGCGCATCTCGCCATTCGACCAGGCTGCACGACGGCATACATCGTTCGCTTCGCTCTTCGTCTATCCTGAGGTCGACGAAGATATCGAAGTCGCGATTAACGACAAGGATTTGCGCGTTGATACCTATCGGGCGACCGGCGCCGGCGGGCAACATATCAACACCACGGATTCCGCTGTCCGGATCACGCATATGCCAAGCGGCATCGTCGTGCAGTGCCAGAACCAGCGCTCGCAACATCAGAACCGCGCCGTAGCCATGCAGGTGCTGCGTTCTCGTCTTTATGAAATGGAGTTGGAGAAGCGGCGCGCGGAAACGAAGGAATTGGAAGCAAGCAAGCAGGATATTTCTTTTGGCTCGCAGATTCGCAACTACGTGCTGGCGCCTTACCGATTGGTGAAAGACGCCCGCACCAAACTTGAACGCGGCGACGTCGACTCAGTGCTCAACGGCGATCTGGATGATTTCATCAAGGAGTTTTTACTGCTGCGCCGCGCGGCGTAAGTCCGACAAACTTTAGTTTGTCGTTCAACGTTGCTTAGTAAAATAAAACCACCACAGACTTTAAGTTGCTCTGACAAGCTATGGCTACAATCTCAAACGAAATTGACGTACAGCCGGTGAAGAACACACGGGCCAATGAGATCACTGCAATCGCCCTCGCGGCGCTGGGAGTGCTGCTAGCCCTGTGTCTGGCATCTTACGATCCAAACGATCCCTCATGGAATGCGGCGGGACAATCCGATGCGCACAATTGGATCGGAGCTGTCGGCGCTAACGTCGCCTCGGCGTTGTTTCAGGGCGTTGGGCTGGCGGCATACCTGCTTCCTTTCTTACTGGTTGCGGCTTCGTGGCGGCGTTTTCGTTCGCGACGCATAAATGCTCCCTTGTTGCGCCTGGCGGGACTATTTCTGCTGGTTTTGTCCAGTTCATCTCTGCTTGCTCTGGCAAACACTCACCCGCTGAAAGATTCTAGTTACAACGCCGGTGGTTTGGCAGGCACCATCGTCGCACACGTTCTCTCTAGCGGTCTTAACACTGTCGGTGCAGCCATACTTCTGGCAGCCATCGCGGCCACCGGCATTTTGCTGGCTACTAACTTTTCGTTCGCGCTCTTCTACGAAAACATTTCGTTGTCACTGGGCACTCGCTTCGCCGCCCTGCGATTAATTCCCGAGAAATTCCGCGCCTGGAGACTCGCGCGACGCGAACGACGGCAACAACGCCTGGAGATGCGCCGTCAGGCCAAAGCCGAATCGGCAACCGGCGGCGCCCAGGCTGCTGCGGCCGTCGGGACTCAGATCATCACCAACGAGCGCGAAGCCGCAACGATCGGGAGCAGAACTGACGGGAGTGAAATCGCAGCCGCGTTCGCGACCTTTACCGCTGAAACTGGCCAGAAGACCATGTCCGCAGCCGCTGGCGCGGCGACAGCTCCGGCGAAGCGCTCAACCTTCCTGGCCGGACGCGGCAAGTCTTTAGAAGCTTCAGAGTCTGCCCTGGTCGAAGCGATGGTGCGCGAGGCTGCGGTCAAGCGCAAGACTGAAGCACCTGCCAGCGGGTCCCTGCCATTCGATGGCCAGCGCAGAGTTTCGACGACGAAGACCGCGGCGTCCGATTATCGTTTGCCCTCAGTCGATCTCTTGAACGAGGCGCCGCTGCGTCGCGAGCAGGCGGATGATGAATTGCTCAACATGGCCACCAAGCTCGCCGAAAAATGCCGCGAGTTCAATGTCACCGGTCAAATCAAATACATCTGCCCCGGCCCGGTCGTTACCACTTATGAGTTCAAACCCGATCCGGGAGTGAAGTATTCCCGCGTCACGGGTCTGGTCGACGATCTCTGTCTGGCTCTGAAGGCCGAGTCCATTCGCATCGACCGGATGCCGGGCAAGCCACACGTCGGCATCGAAGTCCCGAATCCGCGGCGCGAAACAATCTACCTGCGCGAAGTGATCGAGTCGCGGGCCTTCAAAGAGTCGCCTTCCAAACTCACGATCGCGCTGGGCAAAACCATCGATGGACTGAATTATGTTTCTGACCTGACCAAGATGCCCCACTTGCTCATCGCCGGCACGACCGGCTCGGGTAAGTCAGTTGGCGTCAACTCGCTCCTGGTCTCGATCCTTTACCGGGCGCGACCCGACGAAGTGAAGGTGATCCTGATCGATCCGAAACGGCTCGAGCTCGGTCTCTACGAAGACATCCCGCACCTGGCGACGCCTATTATCACCGACCCGAAACCCGCAGCCCGAGCGCTGCGCTGGGCAGTCGGAGAGATGGAACGACGCTATAAGGAACTGGCCAGTTGGGGCGTGCGCAACATAGACGGCTATAACGCGGAGCGCGAACGCCGTAACACAGTCAAGGATTTTGGCGAAACCGGCGAGCCTTGGACGCGCATGCCTTACCTGGTAATCATCATCGACGAACTCGCCGATCTGATGATGACCTCGGGTCACGAAGTGGAAGATTCGATCACGCGACTTGCGCAAATGGCTCGCGCCGTCGGCATTCACCTCGTGCTCGCCACGCAGCGGCCTTCGGTCGATGTCATCACCGGATTAATTAAGGCAAATTTCCCTTCCCGCATCTCTTATCGCGTCTCTTCAAAGGTCGATTCGCGCACCATCCTCGATACCAACGGCGCGGAACATCTGCTGGGACGCGGCGACATGTTGTTCCTGCCGCCTGGCTCTTCGCGTCTGTTGCGTGTTCACGGCGCCTACATTGACGAGACCGAAATCAACAAAATCGTCACCCACATTAAGGGTCAATGGGAGCCGGACTACGACGAAACCATCACGCAATCCGATGAAGAAGCGATGGGCCTGGAAGATTCCGGCGGTGAACGCGATGAATTATTCGAAGAGGCCCTGCGCATCTGTGTCGACATGAAGCGGGCTTCGACCTCCGTTCTGCAACGCCGCCTGCGCATCGGTTATGGTCGCGCCGCTGCCGTGTTGGATCAGATGGAACGCGAAGGCCTGATCGGTAAAGCCGACGGCGCCCGCCCGCGTCCGGTGCTCGCCCGCTCGTTTGAGTTGGTCGCAGAGTGGGATGAGCAGGAAGCATCGCAATAGGCCCTACAGACGCAGAAGCCACGACCTTCCACACAATCTGTGGAAAACTTTGTGGAGATCTCCTCGTCGCCTGTTACAACTTTCTTACGGTGCAACACTTCCAGCAGATTGCACTCACCAGCGGCGTTCGGTGATTCCCTTTTCGATCAGTCACTTGCATGCATGAAACAGCGACTTGAAGGAAACACGAGAGTTCATTGGTAGTTGTCATATCTTCCTGAGTCCCGTAGGGACGGAATGTTTATAGCCTTCCTTCGATACTTCCTGCCCGGAGATCCAAGGAGCGGAATATTAGCTGGCTGACTGCTCGACGTTTGCCACATTTCGCTCCTACAGAGCTATTGATTTGATTGGCTGACTGAACTATAAACATTCGGCTCCTACGGAGCTTTTACGACGCAGACGCTTCACATAGACAAACTCCGCGTATGACACCGCCAACGCTTTCCTTCTCGCTGACTCGGCCGGTAATACTTGCGCTGCTAAGCCTCGCGCTCGGTCTTTCCCTGATTGGCTGTGTAAAGCGCTCGAATCATCAGGCTCCTGCTCGAGCAAACTCGGCTGGGCTTTCTCAAAATGAGTCTCAAAGAATCAATATCAACATCGCCTCGGCAAAGGAGTTGGAGAAGCTGCCCGGAATTGGAAAAGGGTTTGCTGAACGCATCGTCGAACACCGCGAACGGTTTGGCCCGTTTCGCCGCACTGAACATCTGATCATCGTGCGTGGGATCAGCGACAAGCGTTTCCGCGCCCTGCGGGATTTAATCACGGTGGAGTAAGCGCCACAATTTGGAGTGCGGCAACTAGTTGCTGCTTTTGAAAGCGCCGACTAGTCGGCGCACTCCATACCGGAATCCATGCCTAATCTCACTCAATTCCGGATGGCCGCGCGCGAAATCTTTGATGAAGCATTACTTGCCGTGGATGCGGGCGAGGCTATTCGCCGCGCAGTTCGTCTGCAAGGATTACTGTTGCACGCCCGCGACGAGACATTCGACCTCGGGAATCGCAAAGTTTATTCGATTGCGATCGGTAAGGCGGCCGTCACAATGGCCTCGCCTCTGGAGGAAATACTTACCGGAAAACTAGTGGCCGGCGTGGTCGCCGGCAATCGGTCAGGCGGCAGACCCGGCGGAGACGAGCGGGTCAAGCTCTCTTCTCGCTGGCAAATCTTCCAGGGCGGACACCCGGAACCAAACGACCAAAGTCTCGCCGCCGCGCAAGCCTCTTTCGCCCTGCTCAAACATGCCAATGAAGAACGCGCCCTCGTTATCTTGCTCATCTCAGGTGGCGGCTCGGCGATGATCGAATGGCCAATTAATGAAAGCATCACGCTCGCGGATTTGCGTGCCGCCAACAAAGCACTGGTTAATTGCGGCGCATCAATCAGCGAGATAAATGCCGTCCGCCGCGCGTTTTCGGCAGTCAAAGGCGGACGCCTGGCCGCCCGTGCGCCAGATTGCGACCAAATCACTCTGATCGTTTCGGACGTGCCCGCCGGTGAAGAACGGACCGTGGCGTCGGGTCCAACTCTCCCGCCACCGGATGATGCACCAAACGCCCTTGATGTGATCGCCCGTTACAATCTCCGCGCTCATTTGCCTGAGACAATTCTTCGCGCTCTCGAAACTGAATCAAAACCTGATAGCGAACGAACATCGTTGCGCGAGCACTTCGTTCTGGTCGATAACCAAAGCGCGCTTGAGGCTGCCGGCGCAGCCGCGGGGCGTCAAGGCTTCGCGACTGAAATAGCCGGCGATGTCTCCGATCAGCCTATTGCGGAAGGCTGCGCGCAACTCCTCAGCCGGCTTAACTCGCTTCACGAGCGAGCGAAGACTCAGGAATCGAGCCGGATTGATGCGGTATGCCTAATCTCCGGCGGTGAGTTCGCGTGCCCGGTGACGGGCGAAGGCATGGGTGGCAGAAACCTGGAGACGGCTTTGCGGCTGGCATCAGCGAGAAACCCAGGTTTGTCGGAGTCCGGACTTTTCGTAGCGCTTTGCGCGGGCACGGACGGCATCGACGGCAACAGTCCCGCAGCCGGCGCAATCGTGGACAACACAACCATCCAGCGCGCCCGGGCGATTGGCCTTGACCCGTCAGATTTTCTCAAACGCAGTGATGCCTATTCATTCTTTATCGCGCTCGGCGACGCCATCGCAACCGGTGCGACCGGCACTAACGTGCGCGATCTGAGAATTCTGCTGAGCACAGCTTGAACAATCAGCTTGCGGCCCTGCCGCTCCGCAGTGCGGTAAGGCTTGCCTTACCGGCGACGTTATCTTCTTGCTGAGGCGGCGAGGCTGAACCTCACCGCAAGTCCCAGAGTGACTATGCTCGGTCAGGCCAAGCCTGACCGCACTGGAAAGCGGCAACGCTCATCAAAAAGTTAAATCATGTCGAGTCTTGACTCCGCATTGCGCGCGGAATATAAACCTAGTGTGTCAGCAGTAAATCAGGAGGCCACGTTGGCAGCTAAACTCCAGCACCAGAACGAAACAACTTCTGAACCTGCCCGTAGTCTTTCTTTTCAAGATTTAGCCGAAGTCCTTTTGGCGCAACAATCCGTCCCTTCCCTGCCAGAGCTGGAACGTCTGGTCGCACGCACCAAAATTTCTCCGCACGAGTTGCACCCGTACCTGGGATTCAAAGTTGGTAACTACTGCCGCCATCGGGTCGTGCGCAACGAGTTTGTCGAGATGCTCGTGCTCTGTTGGAAGCCGGGACAGCGCACGCCGATTCACGATCACAACGGTTCGCACGGCGCGGTGTTTGTTTACGAGGGCATCCTTTGGGAAACGACTTTTGATTATGACGCCGAGACCGGCCTCGCCTACAAAGCCCACCGCGAGTTGCGTGATGGGGGCTTGACCGGTTCAGAACTTCCGGACATTCACCAGATCGGCAATCCCGATGTCAGCGGCCGGGATTTGATCACGATTCACATCTACGGGCCGCCTCTCGGCGTGCTGAAGACCTACAAGCTGGGCAGTGCGACAATCGATCTCTACACGCCTGCCGATCCTGATTTTTTGTGATTCGAGTGGCACAGACTTCAGTCTGTGATTTCAAGTGGCACAAACGTTCATTTGCGAATCAACAAAATCACAGACTGAAGTCTGTGCTCACTTAGGTCAATGCCGCAAAATCATTAAATCCTCGACGCTTTCTTTCTGAAGCCGAAGACCATGGCCAATCCTCGGCCATCTTCACCAAGCCAGCCTTAACCGGGTTATTCTCTATGTAATCGACGATGCGAGAGAACTCGGCTCGGTCGCGAGACCAGTGGTCAAACGATTCGTCTTGGCAAAATGGACTTCCTGTTCGTTCGAGCAGTCGATTAGCGGGAGACTTCGGTGATAGAAGGATCTTGTTGACTCGTTCATTCTTACTGAAGTTATGAGCTTGAGTTTGTCGCTACTTCATATCACAGACTGAAGTCTGTGCCACGTCACTAACGCACAAACGTGCTCACATTCAAGACGTGTCCGTCCGTCACAACTGAAATTGTTCCTCGCTGACCGGTGGTCATAACTTCGGCGCCGCTCGCGCGCCAGCGCTCGACTACCTCTTTGTTGGGATGGCCAAACATAGAGGTGCGGCCGACTGAGATAATCGCCAGCGACGGATGCGCGGCCGCCACGAACGCCTCGATTGAAGAGGTCCGGCTGCCATGGTGTGCGACCTTGACGAGATCACTCCTGAGACCGATTCCCTCTCGCAGAACTGCCGCCTCTCCCTGCTTCTCGATGTCTCCAGTCAATAAGAGACTTTTATCTCCATAGCGGACCAGCAGCATTATCGAATCGTTGTTCCGGGAAGGCGCGTTTTCATCTCTGCTGGGAGGAGGCCAGAGCACTTGCGCCGAGACGTCACCAAAACGAAGCACATCGCCGGCGCCAATCTTGTCGACCGGCACGCCGACTTCTCTCATCGTCGCGGCAAAGCGCACGTACTCGGCATCATCCGGCGGCGTGCGCGCGACCATCGCGCTACGCACCCTGAAATTGCGCACCACGTCGCTCAGTCCATCGATGTGATCCGCATCAGCGTGCGTAGCCAGAACGTAATCCACCCCGTCCATTCCGCGTGACCAGAGATACTGCGACACCACGCCCTCTCCGATCGAGCGCGTGTCGCGCTCAAAGACCTGCTCAGCCTCGACATCGTCTGCGTTACTCTGATTGATGTTCGGACGCCCGCCGCCATCGACCAGCATTGTCGTCCCATCCGGCATCGTCAGCAGGGCCGAATCGCCCTGGCCTACATCCAGAAAGTCGACGTGAAGTTTGCCATCTGGCCGCACGGCGCTGAGAGGATGCAGAACGATCACAGACAGCAGCACCACAAACGCAGCGCCGGCGAGGCGAAACCTTCTGACCGAAACCATCCCGCTATTTGCCCCGCTGATAAAAGCAGGACGCAGCGGGTCCCAGCTTCCCAGTGCCAGAACCAGGAAACCGAGCAGCGGATAATAAAGAACGTAGACGGCGCCGGACCAACCGGCATAATGTGGCAACCGAATCGAAGCGACGCTGAAATGCGTGAAGGGATCTACCAGATGAATCATCATCCAGTTGGTTTTCTCAGTCAGCACAATTAGCGGCGACGCCAACCACAGACTCAGATGCGCGACGGCCACTGCCGCGAGGGCGACGAATGCCAGGGCCGCCATCAAAACGCCCACAAAGATATTGAGCGCGAGCGAGGCTATGGAAAGACGGTGAAAGTAAATCACCATCAGCGGCAGCAGTCCGATTTGCACGCTGGCCGAAACCACGACCGCGGCGCACGCAAAGCGAAAGAGCCTCTGTATGTGCCACCGCTCGAGCCTGGCCGCGATCGACGTCTTGAACAGCCTGTAACTAATGTTTGACGCCGCGATTTCCGCACGCCACTCCCGCTCGCTCCAAAACAGCGCTTCTGAAAGGACGCGGAACCAACCGGGGCCCGCCGGCGGGTAAGGCGTCTCGCGCGTCGGCCTCCAGGAACCAACGCGCTGCATTCTCTGCATGACCGGAACGGCGAGCAAGACAATTGCCAGCACCGAAAGAAAAGTTAACTGAAACGATGGATCGAAGAGATTCTCGGGCTGCCAAACAAGCAGCGCCAGGGCCGAGGCCCCGATTACGTTCAGCGAGTTCGTCCGTCGCCGAACGACCGGAGCAAATACCACCAGCGTAAACATCAGGGCGGCGCGCGCAACAGAAGGATCGCCTCCCACGGCGATCGTGTATGCCCACATGAATGTGGCCGCGATGACAAACTGTAAGAGTTTGCGCCTGGTCAGCCGGTGAGTCACGAAGATCACCAGCCCGCCAATGAAAGCGATTTGCATTCCGCTGATAACGAGGACATGAAACGTGCCCCCCGCGCGAAAGCGCTCCGCCGCATCACGCGAAATGTTGTACCGGTTGCCGAGCAACGCTGCCTCAAGAACGCCGGCCGTCTCCGCTGAAAACCTGGCGGCGAATTCATGCTGCAATTGTTCGCGCCACTGGTAAATCCACGCTAACGGCAAAAACACAACGGCGTCATCAAGTCGTTCAATCAGCAAAGGGCTCTTCACCACGCCCGTAGCGTCATAACCTTTGCGTTCAAGATATTCAGTAAGCGGCAAGACTCCCGGGTTGCGAAAGTTCTCGTCGCGATCGAGTGTGGTCATCACGCGCATGCGGGCCCCGTGACGCAACTCCAGCGCTTCATATTCTCTGCGCACTTGCGGTTCGCGCACATGCGCCACCAACAGCACGGTCCCGGACGCCTCGCGCACAGTTCCCTTGAAGCTGATCATTTCAGTTTGCAGAGTGAGATAGAAACTGTCCGGCGCCGGTTCCGGCTGGCCAGAGACAATTCCCGTTAGCTCAACGGGCTCACCGTATGTAAAGCGGCCTTCGTCGTACATTCGCGAGATGCGATCAGGCGCCGCAGCGCGACTGTCGATGAATGAGAGAACCAGCCCCGCGAAAAGGAACGCTCCGATCAGGAGCCCAGCAGCGATTGTCGTTTTGTTCCTCGCGAGAAAAGCGATCGAGAGGAAAGAAAGACTGATACCTATAACGAGGGTGCCGATGAGCACTGACTTCGACCTGGGCGTGATGTAATGCGCCAGCGTGATACCGGCGGACATGGCGACTGCCAACACCGCCAGCGGACTGGGAGCAAAGCGAGCCTGTGGGAGATCCGCCATGCTTTTACGAGCAACCTCTCGGATAAACCATAGTGATGCGTCGGCGAGAACATATCAAATTCCCTCACAGCGTCAAGCGAGATCTCTCTTGCAATTCCTTTGGCAAGGACAAAGTTGGGCGACTATTAAAGTAAAGAGTCGTTGTGCTGATCGTGGCAAAGCAACTGGGTGAAAATCGGCGCGTACTCTTATCGGCTTACGCTACAACAAGGTGGACTACAGTCTCGACATGATGCGTCTGCGGAAACATATCAAATGCGGCGAGCGAGTGCAGAGTGTAGCCTCCGGCGAGCAGCTTTTTCAGATCGCGGGCCAGCGTTGCGGGATCGCACGAGACGTAGCTGATCCGTCTTGGCTTCAGGCCAAGCACGCCCGCGATGACGCGCGACTCAGCGCCGGTGCGAGGCGGATCGAGCAAGACGAAATCCATTTGACCCTGGAGTACGGCGGCTGACTCTTCAGAGAGCCTTGATAAGTCATGGCGCTTCACGTCGTCGAGCCAGACACCGACGTCACGAATGGCGACCTCAGCATTAGTCAGACGGGCATTCGCTAAATTCTCACGGGCGAAACTCGCCGCGGCAGGATCGGATTCGACGCCGACGACGTGCTTGAATCGCCGCGCGAGTGGAAGTGTAAAGAGCCCCACACCACAATAGAGATCTAAGGCTGTCTCGCCGCTCGCCTCACCGATGGCGGTGTCGATCAGTTGCGGCAGCAAACCATCATTCGCCTGGAAAAACGATTCGGCATTCAAGCGGTAGGTCTCGCCGTGAATTGTGCGGGTGATGTCGCGAATCTCTGCGCTGTCCTTTATCGAATCGGAGCCCTCCCTGACGGTCGGGCTTCTGATACTTGGCGCGATGGATACTGCTTCGTCACCCACGACAGCGCGAAAGTCGCGCGCACTATCAGGGAGTAAACCCTCCTGCATCCGTGCTCGCAAACTCTCCAACGTGTTCTCTAGTTCAGGAGCCAGCACCGCGCAGGCTGCGACATCGCACAGTTGACGTGACCCGCTTTCAAAATAACCTAGCGTTTGCCTAATCGAATCGTATTGCCACTGAGCACGCGAGCGATAGTGCCAGGGATTTGGCGCCGCCGTGATCTGAAAGTCAGGGATGTTTTCAATGCGAGCCAGACGGCGCAGACAGTCCTTAATGATCTCCGCCTTCGCCTCGAGCTGCGCTTGATAATGCATTTGCTGGAAGTCGCAACCGCCGCAACGACCAAAGTAAGGACAAGGTGGTTCAACTCGAAGCGGGGATGGCGTGAGAATTTCCTCTATCGAAGCGAACGAGACATTACCCTTCACTCGATCAATCTGAACCCGCAGACGGTCACCCGGTGCGGCCAGTGCAACCATCACGGTTTTCCCTTCGGCGTGGGCCAGACCCAAACCACCGGGAAGAATGCGTTCAATTGTGACTTCCATTTCGTTTGATCAGAGAAAGAACAGACTGAGCCGCGGCACTCCAAAATGCTCGCGCAGACGCTTGCGCAGAAGATTCTCGCGCGTCTGCTCGAACGCGGCCTTATCCATGTGACGCTGGTACGGTTTCACTTGTGCATCAATCTCAGCCTGGGCCGATTCCAGTTCGCTTTCAGTCACGGCCTCCCGAATCGCCTCGTCGAGCGTCCGCTCAAGCCCAGTCAGAGAGTCTTCCAACTTGCGGGCTTCGGGATGGGCCGCAGAGGCATAGTCATCTTTGATTTCGGCGAGCAACGTTGTCGCGCGTGACAGCGCCTCGCTCAATCCATCCGCATTGGTCTGCCGGCGCTCTTCATAAAGCTCGCTTAATTGGTCGAGCGAACGAGCAAGATGGGCCAGAACTGCTTCGCGTGGAAAAGGTGACTTGCTTTGATCCGGGGTTTCCGCGTCTTGCTCTTCGTGGCTGCCGATACGCGACTCGAGCCATTCGGCATATTGTGCTTCGATCTCCTCCTGACAATAAAGGAGAGTTTTAACCGCTCGCTTGCGCTGCTTTGACTCGTACGAGTCAAAGGCGTGCTCGATCGCCCGCACGACGACGTGGAGCGGCACGCCACGCTCTTTCCAGCCTTCGATCAGGACCCAGTCCATCGGACTAAGGATGAGATGCTTGCCGCGCCGGCGAATGAAGGTGTCTTCGATTTCTGAGAAGTAGCTGAAGTAGTTCAACGCAGTGAAACCTGGTGCTTTAGTTGTTTAGAGGCGGGAAAGTTCATTTGGCGACGCGTTCGTAAATCAACCGCAGCCCCTCCAGCGTCAGCGTCTCGTCCACCTGCTCGATGAACTCAGATCCGGTGGCGATCAACGACGCAAGGCCTCCAGTGGCAATCACGTGCACCGTGCCGCCCAGCTCCTGGATCATCTTCCGCAGGATGCCATCAACCAAACCGACATAGCCGTGATAGAGACCGGACTGCATGGCTTCGACTGTGGCCGATCCAATAATTTTTTGCGGGCGCTTGATTTCGACGCGGGGCAGCTTGGCCGCGCGCTCGAACAACGCATCGGCAGAGATCGTTATGCCCGGCGTGATTACTCCTCCGAGATACTCACCTTTCGAATTGATCGCGTCGAATGTGGTGGCCGTGCCAAAGTCGACCACGATGCACGGCGCGCCGTATTTGTGAATTGCGGCCACCGCGTCAACGATTCGATCAGCACCAACATCCGATGCCGGCCTGTACAGAATCGGCAAGCCCGTGTCGACAGTGTGATCGATGAAGAGCGGTGTCAGGTGAAAATAGACTTCAGCCATACGCTTCAACGTAAAGTTAAGCGGCGGCACAACCGAAGCAATCGCTATCGCATCGATTGATTTGAAGTCCAGGCCAGCCAGTGCGAACAGATTGCGCGCCAGCACACCCCATTCGTCGCCGGTGCGCGACCGCACAGTCGTCAAACGCCAATGAGCGGCCAACGTTTCGCCGTCAAAAACGCCCAGCGATGTATTCGTATTCCCGATATCGATTACCAAAAGCATAGTTACGTTGTCGTTGCGCGCAACGCGGTAACGTCGCCGGCGCGAACTAACCTCATCTTCCCGCCGGCAGTTTCTACCCGCAGCGCACCGTCGCTTTCAAGCCCGCGCGTGGTGCCTTCGAAGGTATCATTCTCCAGCGCGATCCGCACCCGCCTACCAATCGCATACGAGGAATTAGCGCACCATTCGCGAATCGTGTGCTCCCTTCCCTGCGGACTTTGCAGCAGATCGTACCGCTCGCCGATCGCCTTCAAAAGCTCTTCGAGCACCCGTGCGCTATCCGGTTTAGCCGCCGTCGCTGACTCTACGGATGTTGCAAGATCGCTCACCGTCGCGAGCAAACTGTTCGCTTTCAAATTGATTCCGATGCCCACGATCGCCGCTGAGCCGGTTTCTGTCTCAACTGTCTCAGCCAGGATCCCGCAAAGTTTGCGTTCGTTAACACAAAGATCGTTAGGCCATTTGATATCCGCACGCAGGCTGCAAGCTTTCAGCAGCGCGTCAGACACTGCGAGTGCGGCCATCAAAGTAATCAGCGGCCAGGCATTCATCTCCAGCGTCGGCCGCAGAACTATGCTGAAGTAAAGTCCTGCATCTGGCGGCGATTGCCAGCTGCGATCGAGGCGTCCGCGACCGGCAGTCTGCTCGCGGGCGACAATACACAAACCCTCTTGCGCACCGGCCCTGGCCTGCCGCACCGCTTCGAGATTGGTTGAGTCAATCGAAGCGAAGCGGAGAATTGTCGGCTGAAGCAAGGTCATCGGATGATGTTCGACAGACTTTAGTTTGTCGCTTCAACTTGAGTGAACGCACTCGCAACGACAAACTGAAGTTTGTCGGACATAAAACGGTGTTGCGCTACGCTTGCCACCGCACTCCAAAATAGTTTATCTCGGCAAGGGCTGCGGCATATTCGCCAGAGTGTACGCCAACGCCGCGACCACGGCGCAGTTCTCCTGCAATTCTTTCGGGTTTACTTTGTCCAGCGTATCGGCCGCCGTGTGATGATAATTAAAGTAAGCGCGCGAGTCCTGGATCGGAGCAAACGTCGGCACGCCGGCTTCCCCAAGTGGCGCAACGTCAGTGCCTGTTTCATCCACCATTCGCGTCACGCCGGCTCCCTGGCTTTGCAGAATCGTCGCCAGCGGTTGCAGCACAGTCAGCAGCTCGGGCTTGCCTTGCGCGTAAAACCCCAGCGGATGGCCCGCGCCAAGATCGCATTCGATCGCGGCAAAGTGATTCGCGAAATCGTCTTTGTGATCCTGTGCGTAGGTGCGCGCGCCCATCTGCCCGTTCTCTTCATTCATCCACGCGATGACGCGCAGAGTCCGTTTCGGACGCAGGTTGAGCTGTTTCAGCAACTGCGCAGTCTGCATTGCGACCACTACTCCTGCTCCGTCATCGATCGCGCCCCGGCCCAGGTCCCACGAATCCAGATGGCCCGAGACGATAACGATCTGTTCCGGATGTTCACTTCCCTTCAGATCTGCGATCACGTTGTAACTCACGGCGTCCGGCAAAGTTTGCGGCGTGAGCACGAGGTGCATTCGCACTTTGCCTTCGCCGGCAAGATGCGCGATCGTTTCCGCGTCTTCTGAAGTCACCGCCGCCGCGGGAATCTTGGGCGCATCATCCGCATAGCGCAACGCGCCGGTGTGCGGCAAGCGATAGTCCGCGCCGCCGGCAGATCGGTTGAGCGCCGCGACCGCGCCGAGCCGCGCCGCCGCACTGGCCCCGATGCCGCGATAGATCACGGATTGACCGTAGGCCGGGCCCGCGAATCCATTGTCGGCAAGCTGCTGGTCAAACTTCGCATTGAATAGAACGATCTTTCCCGCGACGCGATCACGACCCAGCGCCTGCAGCTCGTCAAAATTGTTAACGACGACAACTTCCGCAGTGAGGCCTTCGTTCGGCGTGGCCACGCTGCCACCCAGTGCGGTCAGGACAATCTTCTGCGTCGTTCCTGGCGACATCCCGGGATATTCTGTGAGCGCGCCCGTCTCTTCTCCGCGCACCCAGTGGGGCACCATCACCTTCTCAAGTTGCACTTCGAGGCCGAGCTTGCGCAGCTCGGCCGCCACGTACTCAACCGCTGTTTGCGCTTGCGGCGAGCCGCTGAGTCGCGGTCCGATGTTGTTCGAGAGATGTGCCAGCTGGCGATAAGCGTAATCGCTTTCGAACGCGGCCTGCTGAACTTTCTTGATCTCCGAAACGAACTGTGGCGAGTACTGCACCGGTTGCGCCGCGGACGGTCGAGACAACTGTGCCGGCGTATCGGCACCTACGGAGAAGAGAACAGCCACAGACACAGCAAGCAAAAGTCGCGCACATCTTTTCCAGTGAGTAATGGCAATCATACATCGAGCCTCAAGATAGAATGTCTGGTCATTGTAATTGCTTCGAATCCGCAGCATAAACCAAACCGCGAACACACGCTAGCCAATCGAGTCCGCAAGAAGATTTCGCTTGCTCTAGACTGCTACTTATTCATAATCTAAACACAAAGACACAAAGGACACTAAGATGATAATTTTTTGAGCCGCTCCCTCAGGACATCGAGCATCTAGCGAAGGTAGTTGTTGATGCGGCCTACAAAGTACATTCGAGTCCAGGCCCCGGCTTGCTTGAATCCGTTTACGAAACATGCCTCGCTCACGAGCTGACGAAGCGCAGGATTCCCTCGAGGCGCCAAGTAAAGATTCCGGTTATTTACGATGGAATTCGACTCGAAGCTGGTTTACGCATCGACTTGCCGGTTGACAACAAATTGATTCTAGAGATTAAGGCCGTAGAGGGGATGAATAGAATCTATAAAGCACAGGTCCTGACCTATTTGAAACTCACCGAGCTTCGCCTCGGGTTGCTCATCAACTTCAACGTAGCGCTTATCAAGAGTGGGATTGAGCGGGGCATTCTATAGGAGTTGGGTAGTTAAACAAGCAAGGGTCCAGAGTACTACTCCGAACCCTCGGGTTGGTCTTGCTTGTCTTTGTGTCTTCGTGTCTTTGTGGTGAAAAGTTCAGCCAAGCACACCGCGGAACTTCGCACTGCTGCCGGTATAGCCCGGGAAGACACTCTTCAGGTTCGTGGTGCCGAGGTGCTTCGTGGCAATCTCGCCGAACACGTCGCGGAAATCGGTGGTCAGAGCCAGGTCGCGGCCTTCATATAACTGATCGCCTTTCAAGCCCGGCCAGTCGCCATAAACTTTTCCGCCGCGCACGCCATTGCCAACTACAAACATCGCATTCGCATGCCCATGGTCGGTGCCGCGGTTTCCGTTTTCCTTTGCAGTGCGGCCGAATTCAGACATCGTCAGCACCACTACATCATCCATGCGCTGACCGAGATCCGTGTAGAGCGCCGCGATCGCTGTGCTGAACTGTCTCAGCAGGTTACTAAGTTGGCCCTGCTGATTGCCTTCGTTAACGTGAGTGTCCCAACCACCGATGTCGGTAAAGGCGACTTCCAGACCCACGCCGGCTTTGATCAACTGTGCAATCTGCAACAGCGCGTTGCCGAACGGGGTGCGCGGATAGTTGGCGCCGTTCTCGGCTTTGTATTGAGACGGGTTTACCTGTTTCAGATAATTAACTGCCTCGAACGTTTCTTTGCCCGTGCCGTGCAGCGCATCGTTCACGGTCTGATCGTACATCGCCTCAAAGCCGCCCTGCATTGACGCGGAACTTTGGCCGGCGCGAATGCTGA
The DNA here is from genome assembly GCA_003168335.1 of Blastocatellia bacterium. Taxonomy (GTDB): domain Bacteria; phylum Acidobacteriota; class Blastocatellia; order Pyrinomonadales; family Pyrinomonadaceae; genus UBA11740. Next base: position 390,441 of record PMSM01000010.1, read on the forward strand.
AGTCCGCCAGGTTCGAGATCGCCAGCGTCGGCGACTTGCCCTGCATGGCGCGCGGCATGTTCTGCGTCATCGACACCGCGCGGAACAGGGACTTTTGCGAATCAGCCTTGCTCTGCAGGTAACGATTGAGCCAGCCATCCGGCGTTGACTTCACGCCAGGCGTCGCCGACTCCATGTAATCCTGCGCGTCAAAGTGCGAGCGCGTGCTGTCGGGCGAGCCGGACGCATGAACGATCGCCAGGCACTTCGAATCCCACAGCGGCTTGAACGACTGCAATGAAGGATGCAAACCGAAGTAGCCATCAAGATTGATCGCCGACTCTGCACCACCATCGGGTTTCGGAATCGCGATATTGGGTCGCAGATCGTAGTAGCTGTGCTCGCCATACGGCACCACCACATTCAGACCATCGACCGCGCCGCGTTGAAAGATGGCGATGAGCGTCTTGCGGCGGCCACCGGTAACTTTGTCGATGGTTTCGGCCAGCGCGCGCCCGAGAAAAGTCGGCGCCGATGTCATCAGACCAAATGAGGCAAGCGCGATGCCGCCGGATTTAATGAAATATCTTCTGTTCATGGTCGTAAACCTCACTAACTTCCTGTTGATCTGCTCTCCGACTTCTGATCTCTGACGTCTGACCTCGGAATCTCACTGCCTCTGAAATTCAGGCGATCCGAGAATCAGGCCGGCAATCTTCACCAACGGATTGTCGATGGCCGCAACATCCACCCTCGCAAGCTGCTGTTGTTGCTGCTGCTGACCGCCGCCGGGGGCAAGAATGCCTCTTTGAAAACCAGCTTCAAACGGATTTGGAGGCGCGCTGTTTGACGCCACCTGCGTCCGCGGCATCGTTGCGGGTAAGGTAACCTGATCGCTCAGTTGCTTCAGGAGCGTCTCCCGCGTCTTCGGCGAGATCTCGCCGCCCACAATCAGCGTCACAAATCGATCCAGCAGTTTTTCCTTGTCGATCGCCTTACCGTTCATATCGCCCACGAAGCGCGATAGATCGACGTGCGTTCCCGGAATCCGGTTACTAACCAGCGCCAGCCCGAAATTCATCCGCTCGAGCAGCGCGCCGGTGTTCACCCAGCTCTCCGCCACGTCCGAATAACCATTCGGCGTCTGGAAGCCATAGAGCGGTTGACCCATGCGGGCAATCCATTGATGGAATTGCGGTCCGCCGTTGGTGTCCGCGCCCAGCGTGCGCACCGCACTCACGGCGAGTTCGAACGGCCGTTTAACTTTCGCGCGGTAAGCGCCCGCGGAATTGAATTCCGGCGAAAAGAAGATCGCTTTCAGAACTTCGCGGATATCACCATCTGTCTTGACAAAGGTCTGGGCTACTCGATCAACCAGCGCCGGCGGTGGATCGTCTGAGACAAAGCGGCGGACCAGCTTGGTGGCGATGAACTTTGCGGTCGAAGGATGATGCGCCACGATATCCAGGACCATCAGGCCATCCTTTATTCCTCCACCGGCCGGAATCTTGTGACCCAGCACGATCTTTTCGCCGTTGTCGTGCACGAACGGTCTGAAGATGAATTTACCGGCGCTGTCACGGGCATCGCGTCCCATCACGGCAGCCGCCGCCGCGCCTCCGCCGCGCGGCTGCAGAATGGTCCAACCGGTGAAGCATCGCGCAACTTCCTGCACGTCCTTTTGTGTGTATCCGCCGTCGACCCCGAGGGTGTGCAACTCCATCAACTCACGCGCGTAATTCTCGTTGATGCCGCGCGGTCGCTGCTGTTGAGGCCGCTGCTGCTGCGGGTTATTGCTCATCAGCACCCCGAGTGGACCCCGAGCGGCGCCCGGTCGTTGTTGCGGTAACTGAGCATTCGGGCTCACGCTCTGAAAATTGTCTAGATAGAAAAGCATTGCGGGGCTTTGCGCGTCGGCCAACAACAGATCGTAAAACTTTCCGAGCGTGTGCGGCCGAATTGTGTCGCGGTCGTAAGAGGTCAACAACCAACGATCCGCGCCTTTCGCGGCGAACACATTGAAGTGGTTAGTCCAGAAATCAACCATCACTTCCTGCAACTGGCGCTCGCTGTAGACCGCCCGCAGGATGCGCGACATTTGCAACTCGCCAGTCAGAAATTGCGCCGGACGGAGATTGTTCTCTTTGTAGTACTCCATCACGGCTTTCCGGTATTCCGGATTGTTCATCGGGTTCGCATCGTTGTTGGCCGGCACATTGGTCTTGGCAGAGCCTTTCGCCATCTCCGGACCCTGCATCTCACCCGGTGCCTGGCCTGGCATAGCATCGCTTGTCTTCGGCGAGTTCGCCCCGGGCGTCGCATTCGCGCCGCCCTTGACGCGATTGTCGCGGGCCGCGGCGAGATCCGCAGGCAGGGCACCACGCTGTTGCAGCTGTCTGAGCAGTTGTCCTGGTTGCGGGTACTTTTCGTAAAGCTCAGCCGTACTCATGCGCAACGTTTCGAGATTTTGCAGCTTAGCCTCAGACGCCGAATCATCAATCTTTTCGGGAAACAACTGTTGGGCAATGTAGTTATCGACGCCCAAAGCCTTCACGCGCTCGACGTCGCCTGGCCGCACGCCAAACCCGAGTCGATTGAGCACATGCAGGACGCGCTGATCTTCGCTGAGCTTTGCGGCTGATTTGGTGCCTGGCGCTTTCATGTTTTGCGCACTGATGCCGGCGACAAAGGTGCTGGTAAGCAATGCGACCAGAGTTAGAATCGCGCCGGCGCGACGCCAATTGCGGCGCCAATTGTTGGGCATCACCGAAACGTGCTGGATAGAGTGACTTTTGCTTCTCATAATCTTAATTCCTGCCTGCCTGGGAACTGATTGGCTGCTAACCGAAACCTCCAACGAAACCTTGTTGACCGTTCATTTAGACGCACGTATCGGGGCATTGGTTGAGTAAATCCGGAGGTTTAATTGGTCGTCGAGGCTTCTTAACCGTGAACCTCGCTTGTGCCTTCGTTAATTAAGCACGCCTCTTGGCGCAAGGCAAGCCCGCTTCCGAGGCGGGTCTCGTAATCGGTAAGTCAGGTGTCCCAAAGTATCCCGAATTCGCAACCAAATCATTTCATGGTTGTCATCTTTCGCGCGCTTGGCGTTTGAGATGAAACGATCCTCAATCAAGACACAACGGGCAGGACCGAAATCCTGCCCGTTCTCCTTCAGATCGAGACTGATGAGTCTTACCTTTATCCCACCATCGGGAAGGTCGCGTCTCCATGTTCGGCCAGCAGGTGCGTGAGCGTGGCGAAGGAAAACCAGAACGTGCCATCATGCAATCCGCCCCACGTCGGCCCCCACGACTGATAACACCAAACCCGCTTTTGTTCGACGTCCAGCCGAAACATTTCTATCTCGTGGCCGCCGCGGATGGAGGAGCCCGGTGTCAACGGGCACTCGCCCGTGGATAGAGGAGAGTCGAACGACGAGTACCAGTATATTCCCAGCAAGCCTGGTCTCTGCGACAGACCATGCGTCAGTTGATCGAACCCGAAGGCGTGCTCGTAACCTTTGATCCACCCTTCTTTCTTTGCGGCCTTGGCTACGGCCAGGCCGCTGCTTCCCGTGTCATCAGGCGGATAACTCCCCCGATATTTGTCGAGGTGCGTTGCCTCGCCATATAGACGCACGGCATCGGATTCAGTCAGCATCCGGCCGGCCTTCCAAAATGGATCCGTCATCAATACACCGGCCATCGCGTTGCCCGTGCATGCGCCCAGGCTGCCCTGATCGAATGGCGGACAGTTCCGCTTGAAAGTCGCGCTCTTGGGTGCTGTCGTAAGTCGCGCGACGGCAAAGTTCTTGCTGCGCTCATCGTGTTCGATGTGCCGTCCCAGACGATTTCTCTCGGTAATTGCTCTAATGCGTTCAGCCATTTTCCCCTCCTTTGTGCCAGGTCATCTCACAAGATGATCCTCGACATCATTGTTTGCTTGTTGATGTTAAGTCCGCTTACGAAGCGGACATTGGTAGTGCGAACAAGGCACTATCAAATCCGTGCGGGCCTCCTGCGCGGATTGGTAGCAGACGAGTTCAAGGTGTCGGCGTCGGGAAGTCCGGATTTCCAGTCAGAAGGCTTGGATAATTTCTCGTGCTTTCGCAACCTGTTCAGGCACGGGTAAACACCTCAGATTCGACTTGAGTTTAGTCCCCCTCTTTTGGCTGGTTGTGAGTTACTGCCGGCACGTTGAGAGTACTGGGAGTAACTGAGGCCAAGGTTGAAACGACTCGGGGAGACTAATACAAAAAAGAGAAACTAGCAAGCGCTTTTGTAATCAGAGCAGAACGCTTTGCGCATTAGCAGGTTATCAGCCACGGCGGCGGCGTTGCGCCGCGGAATCGAGGGAGAAACTCACGCGATGACCTCAGTTCGGGGTGGGACTACTTGCCGGCCGCGTCCGGGCCAGTGGTCGCGGATAACTGACCGGGCTACGATTCCCTTCCTTGTCGACGGCGCGCACGCCAAAGAAGTAATTGTCTTTCGACATCCCTTTCATCGTGTAACTGTTGACGTTGCCGACGGCGCGCGAGTTGATCCAGGTCGCCTCGGTCGTATCTCGCCAGACAATTTCGTAGCCGGCGATATCGGGTTCCTTATTATCGTCCCACTTGATCGGCGTATCGTCGGACAAACTGTTCGGAAAGGTCACATTCTTTGGTCGCGCCGGCGCGGAAGCCAACGCTGCCAGGGATGCGGCATTCACGCGCGCGACGTTCGCGATGTAAACGAAGTCGTCGAACTGTGGCAAGTCGCCGTACTGAATCCCGTTTTCGATGCGCACGTTCTGATGTTGATGATGATAGTCCTCGTTCGGCTCAGTGAAACGTACTGCAGCATAGCCACGCTCAAGAAACGGCTGATGATCGCCACCACGCCCGTATCGATCGCGGCGATAGATCATCAAGACTTTCATCGCCGGGACGTAATGCTCACTCGTTTCCTTGATGAAGCGAGCAAGTTGGCGCGAGGGCGAATCATTTTCGCCACCCACACTGCGGCGAGTGGTCGCTTCCGCTGGCGTCTCGTTTGACGGCACCCCTTCAGAAAACACTCGCACCGTGTGCGGGTCGCGCACGCCGTTGCCTCCCAGCGAACTGCCGATGATGTCATTGGTGAACATGGCTTCGATATCCATGTTGCCCTTCTTCGCTTCTTCGGCGAAGTGTGTCGAACCAAGCAAACCCTGTTCTTCACCCGGGACCGTCATGAAAACAATCGTGGCGTCAAAACTGTATTTAGCCATCACGCGGGCCATTTCTAAAACGGCCGCGGTGCCTGACGCGTCATCATTGGCTCCGGGAGCGTCACACTTTGCATCAGTGGGGCTGGTGCACATCGAATCATAGTGGCCGCTGACGACATAAACTCGATTGGCCGACTCAGGTTGAGTCCCTTTGAGCGTCGCCACCACGTTCGTGAGCATTGTCGGCTGCGGAACGCGCGCTGCTTTGGGCTGTTCGAATGTTTGTTTTTCTACAGTCATTCTCCCGCCCGATTGTTGCGCGGCCTTCATGAATTCGGCGTAGAGCCAATCGCGCGCGGCGCCGATGCCTCGATTGGGATCGTTTTGATCAGACAGAGTGTTGCGGCTGCCGAAACTTACCAGTTTGCGGATCGTGTTTTCGATGTTCCGAGCGTCAATCTCAGAAACGATTTTTGAAATCTGCGCGTTGCGCACTGGCGCGGCCCTGCCGGTAGTCGAACGACGCGGACGCGATTTGCTCGGCGCAGGCACCGGAAATTTCGCTGGAGCCGGTTTAGCAGGTTCCTGCTCCGCCCACGAAAGAGGAACGACGAAGACCAGAGAGATGAACAGCAATAGGTAAAAGGAAAGCAGACGCAACGTCCAGTTGCTCGGTCGCATTGGCGGTACCTCGTTCTTTAGTGGCTGTCCGAACGAAACCAGACTGTACCAACTCAGGATTGTGAGAGCAACACCCAGGTACAGAACCCGCGCGGTTGATGACATCAAGTCAGGATTGAGACGCAGCGTAACTAATTTACTAACTATCTCTCGAGTTTCTCGGCGGTGGTGCGATCCCGGGCCTCAGACGGGGTGCCGTAAGGTTCGAAAAAACGAGTCGTGCCTTCGGTCACGCTGGGCACTCCCTGGAGCCGTGCCGTCGAAGGTTGCGGGAGTTGAGCTACTGAAGGATTACCGAGCGCATTGGATCGCCTCGGCTGCGTTTGGGTACCTGAGGAGAGCGACGTGTTGATTATTTTGGTTAGCAGCCGGACCAGAAAGATATCCGTGATTAGAATTGTCAGCATTCCGGTGATCACGATTCCCGTGATCCCGTCCGGATCGAGCCGAGCAGCTCGCGAAAGCTCAACTGCGCCTGAGATCAGAACCCCAAAACCTCCCAGCGTCAGCAGGGTTAGGATCGCGCCGAGGACAATCGCCGGCTTGGTTAAGCTAATGGGTACAATTTGAGGTTGCGTCGCCAGGTCACTACCCAGGTTGGCCCCGCAACGATGGCAGTACTTCAGCTCGATCGTGTATTCAGTGCCGCAGGATGGACAGTACATGATGTTGAATGGTAAATCCGAACTACTTAATAGTAAACAATTCCGTCAATCGTACGGTTTATCGGGACTTGATGTTCACAGGGATTTGTCGGAAGCCCGCGCGTCAGCAAGGGCTCGGTTCCCTATCAGGCCCTCCCTGGCGGTCGGGCTTCTGACACATTCTGGGATTGATCAGAATCTCAGCGAATCGAGTAGGCCTTGTTCTTCCACACGACTATGACCTCGCCGCCGAGTTGCTGCGCAATCGAGCGGAGTCCGGAATCAAGCGCGTCAAATTCGCTGGATCCGCGTGAGATACTCTTCACAGTCATGGAAGACTTGAACTTTGCGTCAACCCAGGCGTTGCCTTGATGCTTGAATTTTCGTCCTCCAACTGAGCGAGTTTCGGGCGCCTTTTCTTCCGCAGACTCGCGGTTCGCATCGGCAGCAGGTTGAGCCTTTGCCGCATTACCGCGAGCTTCGTTTGAACTCCGGTTATTCGCCACGGAGTTGTCTTGATCTCTCCTCGGGCCTTTAAACTTTTCATCCGCAGGTCCGCGGTTCGCGGGTGCCTGATTGACGGTCGCGCGCCGGCTATCATCCTCGGCCTGAATGTCTTTGCCCTGACCCGCTCGTGCACCATTAATCGTGCTGCTGGGTTTATCAGCTACCTGCTGTTCCGATTTGCGGGGTCCAGACACTGAGGCGACCCGGCCAGGATTCTGTTGTTGCCGAGATCGATCTTGCGCGCGTTCAGTCTCAACGGGTGGTGGCGGCGGGGAATAAGACTGCGACGACTCGCCTGGTTCCGCAGCTTTCTTAGCGGCCAACGCCGGACTGGATGTCGTGTCTGTTTCCTTCGCCGGCTTTGCAGGAGATTCAGTCTCGGCAGTCTTGGATTGGTCTGACTTTGAGAGCTGATCTGAATTCTGCGAAGACTGGGCAGCAGGTAGCGGGCGATCTGCCAGAGCTTGTTTTTCTTGGGGGCCGCTTTGTGACGCGCCTTCACTGGTTGGCTTCACCGCGCTCAAAGGCACCTGCTTTGTCTGTTCGTTCTGCGCTACGAGCGCGGGCACTGGCGAGGGACGCCGCGTGACCAGAAATACTACGCCTGCTGCGGCAACCAGGACCATGGCAAACGCCGCGTAGCGCAACGTCAGTGGCGAGAAGAACCCGGAAAGTCTTTTCCACCAGGCATAGCCTGCCGAGTCTGCAGCGCTGTTTGCTTCAGCCGCCACCACTGCGCCGCTACTGATTGCCAGTTGAGAAACTACTTTTCGACAGCCATCACAATCCGCCAGATGCGACACATAACGAGAGCGCGCCGCTTCGGGTAGTGAGCCCTCGGCGAACGCATTCAGTTCGTCCGGGTCGAGATGTTCAGTCGCAGAGTCGCTCTGCGACTGGCCCGCGTACCGCCGGAGAAGAACATCAATTTGTGCGTCGTTAGATGTCATGTGTCTGGTAATGCTCTAAAGCAGGTGCGCTTAACTTCCCTGTTTGATGAACGGCCGCACCCGAAACAACTTGCGAAATCATTACGAATGATTCGCAATTCGAGGCCGATTTCTCTTACCCTCCAGCGGGCGAGCCATGCAAAGTCGGATCACCCTTGCGCGTCAACATTGGTTCCACTTCAGTTTGCAGATGCGCGGCCACCTCGGCCAGCGACCGCGTCGCTTCACTTTTGGTCCAGCCGTGCTCTTTCATCAGGATCGACTCGACGCGCTCTCGCACTTCGCCGTGAATGCGAGTCAGGCGGCGACTAGCGGTAGCTTCGTGGACGCCAAGGACAGCGCCCGCTTCGCGCAGACGCAACCCATCGAAATAGTACAGCTTCATTAACAGTCGATCCTCATTATCAAGGTCAGCCAGAGCCTGCTTCAAAGCCTTCTCCACGTCCGCCGAGGCTAGATCACTCGCCAGTGACTCTTCCGGACTTGGCGCCGAATGGAACGGACTGAAGCTATCTGATTGACCGTCCGCGTCGTGAGCTAATCGCTCCAGATCGGCGTCCTCCTCAGTCTGTACCAACCGCGACTGTCGGCGATGCTGATCGATGGCCAATTGCCCTACGACCGCCCGCAGCCAGCCTCCCAACGAACCCGCTCCGGAATAGTAAGCCAACTTTCCGGCAGGCTTGCCATCCTCGCGCAGTTTCAGCCCATGAAGATCGGCCCAGATCGACTGCGCCAGATCGTCGGAGATCGCCTCGTTTGAACTCGCCGCTCGCGCAGCGGACCGAACCGTGGCGCCGTAACCTTCGAAAAGATCAGTCCAGGCAGTTTGATCTCCGCGTTCACAGGCGACGACCAAACACAGATCGTCAGCATGCAGACCATCGGTGAATTTGTCGACCGGTGCGGCGCCAGGCGCGGGGTTATACTTCAACACATATTTTTCGACCGCCGTTCGCACCCGCGGCGCAAGCAACCCGGCATCCAGACCGCGCGCATTCGTCGCCCTTGCCAGGAGGCGCCGGGCTCCCGCCAGAATCAATCCATCGATTTGCTTTTGATCTTCGCTCAAACCCAATTCTCGACTAACTCGTCGCCTGGCCCTATGCTATCACGATCTTTCCGCCCTCATCCGATCACTTGCTCCGTCAGTTTGATGAGAAGCCCGCCCTTTGGTTGCCGGTGCCTGGCGCCTGTTTCGCTTACCAACTCCGGTCGGGCCCTTTTTCCGGCAACCAGAGCCCGACTGTAGTTCATGTTCGGAACTAGAATCGACAATCGCAAGGCTAGAATCTAAAATCGGATCGTGCTTCGCGTTACTGAAATCTTTCGCTCGATTCAGGGAGAGTCCACACATGCGGGTCGCCCCTGCACCTTTGTGCGTCTAACCGGCTGTCCCATGCGCTGCACCTGGTGTGATAGTGAGTACACCTTCACCGGCGGCGAACACATCTCGATCGATGACGTGATGAAGCAGGTGCGTGACTTTGGCTGCCGGTTGGTCGAGGTAACCGGGGGCGAGCCCCTGGCCCAACGCGAGGCGTTAGATCTAGTCAGATGTCTGTGTGACGAAAGTTATGAAGTATTGATTGAAACGGGTGGCTATATTTCGACTGAGGATTTGGATCAGCGGGCCGGGGTCATTCTCGACGTGAAGTGCCCGGCTTCAGGAGAAGCAGAACGAAATCACTGGCCGAACCTGATGCGTTTACGACCGGAGATGGACGAGGTGAAGTTTGTGATCGCGGATCGGGCCGACTGGGATTTTGCTCGCCACGTGATTCAGGACTATGACCTGGAAAGTCGCGCTCGATCGGTACTGATTTCCCCGGCCTGGGAACAGATCGATTTGTCGGAGCTGGCAAACTGGATCGGGGAAAGCGGCATGAATGTGCGGATGCAGTTGCAGATGCACAAGTATGTTTGGGGCCCTGACGCGCGCGGAGTGTAGCGCAAGTTGTTAAGTGGCGGGACGTTCATGAGCAGGCGTGAAGACTGACAGGCAGTCCACTGTTCTAAAGACATGTGGGGAAACGAATGGGAGGAAGTTACGAAGTAATTGACGAACCGGCGGTGAATGATTCATCTTTTCGTCCTTCATCCTTAGCGGTTTGCCTGGTTTCAGGAGGGATGGACTCGTGTGTGACGGCCGCTATCGCCCGCGAAGAGAATGCCGAGGTCGCATTTCTGCATGTCTCCTACGGTCAGCGAACTGAAGCGCGCGAGCGCCGCGCGTTCGGAGAGCTGGCTGACCATTTCGCGGTCACTAAACGACTGGCCGTTTCGATCGAATCTTTAAAGGCAATCGGCGGCTCGTCGTTGACTGACGCGTGCATTCCCGTTACGAAAGCGGATTTGACTTCGCCGGAAATTCCGACCAGTTATGTCTCTTTTCGCAATGCGCATATGTTAGCGATCGCTACAAGTTGGGCTGAAACGATCGGCGCCCAGCGAATCTATATTGGCGCTGTCGCTGAAGATTCTTCCGGCTATCCTGACTGCCGGCCGGAGTTCTACGAAGCATTTCAACGAGCGATTGACGCCGGCACGAAGCCGGAGACCAACGTCAAAATCGTAACTCCGGTGATTCATCTCAGCAAGTCAGAGATAGTGCGCCGCGGTCTGGAATTGGGCGCGCCTTTGGAACTCACCTGGTCCTGCTATGCGGCAGAGGATCAGGCCTGCGGGCAATGCGACTCATGTGCGTTGCGCCGGCGGGCCTTTGCGGCAGCCGGAACGCCGGATCCGATTCGTTATGCTTGACAGTGATGCTCGCGCTGATTAACTTAAAGCCGTTCAACGGCTACAACTTGGTGGCAAAACGAGGCATCTTACCGATGCTGGCCCCGACGAGAGCCATAGATTGTTTGGAGGAATAATCAAATGCGTCGTTCTTATCTTTTCACTTCCATCATAGCCGCCGTGATCCTGCTTTTGAGCGCGGTTGTCGCGTCAGCTCAGATGGGTCAGCTTCGCGGTCACGTACTTCTAAAACAGGCAGACGGAACTACAATCAAGGCTGCAGGTGCGCAGATTGATGTGTATCGCACCGATCTGCCCGGGAGCTATCCGAACAAGACGGACAAAAGCGGCACGTTTGTTTATGCAGGCTTGCCCTATACCGGCAAGTACATAATCGCCGTTAGCATGCCGAACGCCACGCCGACCTATCAGGGCAACGTACAAGCTGGACGAGACACTGACTACGAACTCGTTCTTTCGCCGGGCGACGGGCGGCGACTCACCTTGGATGAGATCAAAAAATTGATGGCAACGAGTGGCGCCGACACGTCGGTCTCGGGCGGTACGGAGAGCGCGGCCGACAAGGCCAAGCGCGAGGATCTCATAAAACAGAACGCGGAAATTTCAGCCAGCAACAAGAAAGCCACAGATACCAATCAGATAGTAGGCGACTCGTTCAAGGCCGGCAATGCCGCCAGAAACGCGAAAAACTATGATGAGGCGATCAAGCAATATGATATCGGTCTAGCAGCGGATCCCGAACAGGCTGCTTTGCTTACAAATAAGGCGGACGTCTTGAAGTCCCGCGGCGTCGATAAATACAACGCTGCGATTCAAACCAAGGACGATGCCGCCAGGACAGCAGGAATTGAAGCTGCCAAAGCAGATTTCAAAGGCGCTGCCGAGACGGCTGATAAGGCCTCTGAGATTGTTAAGAAGGAACCAGCCGTGACTGACCCGAATGATCAGAAGCGACATGAGGCGAACAAGTATTCCGCATTCAGCGTTAGGGCTGAAGCCTATCGTCTTTTTGTAACCAAGGCCGACCAGTCGCAAACAGATGCGGGCGCTGCTGCGTTTCAGGATTACATGGGAGTCGAAAAGGATCCGGCAAAAAAGTCAAGAGCACAACTGGATCTCGCGCAGATGCTTTTCGATGCTGGCGCTGCAGACAAAGCCATAATCGAGTTCAAGAAGATACTCGATGTTGAGCCGGACAACATTGACGCACTCTATGGAATGGGCATTGCCGAAATAAGTAGCGGATACGCCGCCACCGACAAAGCCAAGCTTCAGGACGGGGTCAATTACTTGCAACGATTTGTGGATAAGGCCCCGGACACGCACAAGTTTAAGGCCGACGCCAAGGCGACTATCGCGGAAATGAAGAACACTGAGAGTGTGGTGCCTGAAAAGACAACGAGGCCGCCTCGCAAGCGGCCTTAACAAAAGTAACTCTCTCGGTTAAGGAAGGGGCACGGTGCGCCGTGCCCTTTCTTGTTAGCCACGACTTTAGTGGAAGTCATGCGAGCCCGGGCTCTGAATCTTCATCTGCAGCGGCTCGACGCTCTTTGCCTTTACTGAAACTACATTATCCTGATGCTGCAAAGCTCCCTCGATTAACAGAAACGGATAATCAACCAAAGCGAGTCGATTCTGTTCGAAAAGCTGCGGCGTGATTATTACGTTTGCGATTCCGGTCTCATCCTCCAGACTTAGAAACACAAACCCCTTTGCCGTTCCCGGACGCTGACGCACAATCACCCAACCCGCAACGCGCACCAACTGACCGTGGCGCATGTTCTTCAAATCAGCAGCCCGGGCGACGTTTACACTGTCGAGCCAGGCACGTTGATGGGCCATCGGATGGCGGCCAACGGTCATTCCCGTGCCGCGTAAATCTGCATTCAAACGTTCGTTGAGTGTCATCGGCGCCAGCGGCGAGTTTCCGTCTGCTTCAAGATTTTCATACAGCGGGCCCGCCTCACGCGCCACCCGCTCGACCTGCCAGAGCGCGTCGCGGCGATTGCTGGAGCCTCGAAGAGGCGGCAGGTAATAGCCACGTCCGTAAGGGCGTGGTTCCTTACATGATGATGATTCCTCTTGAGCGCTGAAGGTGCGACACTCGTTTGAGAAGTAAGCAGTATCGGCGCTTCGCGCCTCAGAACTCTGCTCTTGTTGATGATCCCCGCCCTTACGGGCGGGGCTATTACCTTTCGACCCTTCGGGTCTATCGAAGCAAATAAAATTCAACGCACCTACCGCGGCTAATTTTCGCAATTCGTCTTTTCTCAACTCCGGCACGCGCTGGTGCAAATCATCGAGACTGGTAAACGAACGCTGGTTTCGCTCGCGCTCAATTGCTCGACCTGGCGCTTCCCGCAAACCTTTCACGCATCTCAAGCCGAGACGAAGTTGGTGGCGCAAGTTGTCAACTTGCGCTACATCGTCTTCTTCAATCGTGCACTCCCAATTCGATCTCGTTACATCAACTGGTTTCACTTTCAACCCATGTCGCTGGGCGTCCTTAATAATCGTGAACGGCTGATAAAAACCCATCGGCTGATTATTGAGCGTGGCCGCGGTAAATGCCGCCAGGTAGTGACATTTAAGATAGGCGCTGGCATAAGCAAGTAGCGCAAAGCTGGCCGCGTGCGATTCGGGAAAACCATAAAGCGCAAACGAAGCGATCGATTGTACGATCTCATCCTGCGTTTTTCCGGTAATTCCCTTCGCTGTCATCCCGCGCCGCAGCTTTATTTCAATATCACGCATGCGCGCTTCTGATCGTTTAAATCCCATCGCCCGCCGCAACTCTTCGGCTTCGCCGCCGCTAAAACCTGCGCAGATCATCGCCATCTTGAGCAACTGCTCCTGAAACAGCGGCACACCTAACGTCCGCTTCAATACTGGTTCCAATGAAGGATGTGCATACTTAATTGGCGCGCGCCCCAGCCGTCGACTCAAGTAAGGGTTCACCATGTTGCCGACAATCGGTCCGGGCCGGATGATGGCTACCTGTACGACGATGTCGTAAAACTTTTGCGGCCTGAGTCGTGGCAAACACGACATCTGCGCTCGGCTTTCAATCTGAAACATGCCGATCGTGTCCGCGTGTTGGAGCGCCTGGTAAACTGCCGGGTCATCCGGCGGCAGCTGCGCCAGATCAACTTCTTCGCCCGAAGTATCGCAAATTATTTGGATTGACTCTTCCAGTACCGCCATCATGCCCAGGCCAAGCAGATCAACTTTGATAATGCCCAGATCAGCGCAGTCCTCTTTATCCCATTGCACCACAACACGGCCGGGCATTGCCGCCGGTTCAAGCGGGACCACCGAATTAAGTTGACCCTGACAAATCACCATGCCCCCCGAGTGCTGGCCCAGGTGACGCGGCAAATCCTGAACGGCCCGGTAGAGCTGAAAGAATTTCTTGATACGAAGATCAAACAAATCCAGCCCGGCGTCTTTGAATTGTCGCTCCGGCGTGTCTTTCGGATCCTTCCATTCCCACGTATGCACCAAACTCGATAATCGCCCGAGCGTCTCTTCATCAAACCCGAGCACCTTACCGACTTCCCGTGCGGCTGAACGACCGCGGTAAGTGATTACGTTCGCGGTCATCGCCGCGCCCAGTTTGCCGTAGCGTTCGTAAACGTACTGAATTGCCCGCTCGCGCTGATCACCGCTCGGCAGATCAAGATCGATGTCCGGCCACTCGCCGCGCTCTTCGGAAAGAAAGCGCTCGAACAAAAGTTCCATGCCGACAGGATCGACCGCAGTGATGCCAAGCGAATAGCAAACTGCGCTGTTTGCTGCCGAACCGCGTCCCTGCACCAGAATGTTGGTGCGCTTGCAGAACTGAATGATGTCCCAGACGATCAGGAAATAACCTTCGAGTTTGAGCTTCTCGATCAGCGCCAACTCGTGCTCGATCTGCTTTTGGGCGCGCGCGAAAGTTGGCGAGCCATTGTGTCCCGAGTAACGAAGCCGCGCGCCTTCGTAGGTTCGCCGGCGCAGAAAAGAAATCATCGTCTCGCCCGGCGGCACGGGATATTTGGGAAATTCATAACCAAGATCTTCGAGCGTGAATTCAAGTCGCGAGGAAAGCTCGACTGTGTTGGCGATCGCTTCCGGCAGGTCGCCAAAAAGGCTCGTCATTTCTCTCGGCGACTTCACGAAACGTTCTGAATTCGTTGAGAGCAGACGCCCGGCTGTTTCCAGGCGCACGTGATTTCGGATGCAAGTGAAAACATCAGCCACCTGACGCTGCGCCCGTTTGGCATAACAGACTCCATTTGTCGCCAAGAGCGGTAACTTTAATCGCCGGGCAATCTCGATCAGCGATTGATTCCACGCTTCCTCACTGCGATTGAAGTGTCGCTGCAATTCGGCATAGACATTTCCACGACCGAAAGTGTCGACCAACCATTCAGTGTTCCGCTGCGCTGCCTCTGCGTTCTCTGCATCTCCGCGGTGAATATCTTTCGCCAGTGGCCCTTCGCTTCCACCCGTCAAACAGATCAATCCTGCCGCATGCGCTGCCAACTCATTAGCAGTGACTGCGCACTCCCCCGGCTTCGCATGCTTCGGCACACGCATTTTCATCAGGGTGATCATACGGCAGAGGTTTTGATAGCCGGTGCGATTGCGGACGAGCAGCGGGACTGTCCTGGCGCTCATTGACGCTTTCTCGCAACCAGTCGAATTCAATCGAACTGTAATCTCAGCGCCAATGTGTGCTTTAACGCCGCACTTCTTCGCAGCTAAATGAAACCGCGCAGCGCCATAAACCCCGTCGTGATCCAGCAGGGCCATTGCCGGCATTTCTAGTTCAGCGCACGCCGCGATTAACTCTTCCGGCGTCGAAGCACCTTTAAGAAAACTAAACGCGGACCTTGCATGTAGCTCGACGTAATCAGTCATACATTCCTGCAATGAACCATTCTTCACTTTGCAAATCGCGGTAGATCCGACACAGCACATCACTTTGGTGTGGGACTGAATCGGCTACTGCTATGTCCCATTCATCTCTGGCCCAGACGTCTGTGCGCCACCAATCACCCGAGATTCGCCAGGGACCCGAGGCGCAGATAACTTCGCCGCGGACCAGGCAGGACGAATTCACATTGTGCGCACTGATGCGTACAGGTCGTCCGTGTATGGTTTGCACTTCCGCGCGCCAGGGTGGGCGAAAAACTCTGAATCCCATCAAACATTGGCCAGCGCCGATTGCCCAGTGCCGATGGCGACGTGATTTATTCTGCCCGGTTGAAGTAATGAAGCGCTTAACTCGAAAGGCGTCTGGTCTATGCGTATCCAAAAGCTCGGGTGAACCAACCTTGTCCGCTCCGACTAACTTTGCCAATCGCGCCAATGTCAGCTCGAGTTTTTCCGGCTCGGGCGCTAACGGAATGAACAGGCCCGTCTGCGCGACGCGTGGCTGCACCGGCTCGGCCGCGATAGTTACAGAGATAATCGCTGCCTGCGGAGGCTGTGCTTCGATTTCAAATAGAAGCAATCGCAGCAGCGTTTTCGGATTGCGCATCGGGACCGGCAAGGTAATCGCCCGTTCATGATCTGTTTTATCTTCCAGCTTCAAACGCAGCCGTAATTCATTTGTAGCCAGAGCATGCGAATGCAGATTGGCGCATAGCTGATTTAGCAGCCGCGACAAAATAAAAGAGAGCGGCTCAAGTTCCGCTACTGGATGTTCTAATTCGAGTGATTGTTCGAAACCGATTGGGGGTTGGACCAAGACCAGGAGGCGCTCGCTCTTGCCCTGGGCAAGCTTTTGCAGTCGCACACCTGCTTGTCCCAGCCGCTGCGCGATTCCCTTTAACGGCAACCAGGCAAAATCACTAAACGTGTGCAGGCCCCAAAGCTCCAGCGTCTCACCGATTTCCCCAACTCTCTCTTTCTCAACAGCAGCGAGGGAATAATCGAGCATCTTTAATGGCAGGTTCCCGAGTTGTAAGGACTCTCCGCCGGCAGGAATGACCGTCACTCCTTTGAACGATCGAGCCGAATGGATCGCCGCATCAGAATTCGCGGCCACTGAGACATTAACTTTGAAACCTAACTGAGTCGCACGTCGGACGATTTCATTGGCCAGGGCACGTGAAGAATCGATCCCGGCATGTTTATGTTCAGGCTCTCCAAAATTGCCAGACGAGCCAAACAATAAATCCTGCCCTGCGACATCAAGCACAACTGTGTCAACAGTCGTTTGCTCGACCAAAGGAGAGAAGGTGAAAGCCAGGTCGATAAGCGATGCCCCGGTCTCATCGTGAAACCCGCATTTGGGGACACTTCGTCCATAGATACAGGCAAACATAACTTACTTCAGCGCGTTTAGATTTGATTGAAGCTCGATTCTTGAAGCGAAGATTAGCGAATATTGGCGAATACTGTCAAGGCTGGGCGCGGCTTTAGTGCAAGCGTGTTCTGAACCTGACGGGGCCGGCAGTCCAGGCAACGGGCCGCTCTCGGTTTACTCGTACGCCAATTCCTTGAAGCAGATGTGAATGGGTCAGAGCGGGCCAACTGTTAAGTGGTTGGGTTGATCCTGTAACCAGCGAAAGGCGAGTGGTCTGAGGAGGCGCCCCCTCTCCACCTTCCTTGATCGCCAACCTTGCGTCACTGTTTTCTAAAACGAATGACATAGTGTTGGGCCAGAGTGGGCCTTCGTTTTTTACTTCAAGAACCAGCGTAGCGCATGAACGAGTGCAAGCCACAGGTGTCACTACTACCAGCGCGGTGGGAGTGTTTTCAATTGCCCGCCGGAACCGAAACCACCAAGACGTGATTATTCGTCGCGTGTATTTTGCCGCCACGTCAGCCAGGTTAAGTGCGACTAAGCCAAAGCCGCCGCTTTGCAGCAACAGATCAGTCGCTTTGAAAGCGCGCTCTACGCTGCCGCTACAACGAACCCACAATAAGCGATCGCAATCAACTCGAGCGGTCGCTGCGGATGAGAGATCGAAAGTGTCGCTGGTATCCACTAACGCGCAGGTTTCTTCCTGCATGGTGGCGACGGCCAGGGCAGAAAGTAACAGGCTGGTTCGTCCTGAGGATGCTGTTCCATGGATCTCGGTAATCGCTCCGCGCGGAAATCCATTTAAGCGCGCATCAATTTCCCACACACCTGTTGGCACAATCTCAGCAGGCTGCTCCTCGCGCCGCTGAAACGCGCCGCCAAAACGATCGGCCAGCGCCAACTCGATCTCTTTTTTTGCGCCCGCTGGTTTCATAGTTGTTTTTAGCGTTTAGCGCCCACCCAGGAAGATATCTCCTGTGAGTAACCATTCTGCAAACCCGAGCAGATCGGAAAGCTGAAAGTTGAAGCTAAACTTTTAATGCTTGTATCTGCGAATCACACCCACCACTAAGCCTTGAATCTGCACACGCTCAGGCGGTCGAATCACAATTGGCTTGTAACGCGGATTCGCTGCTTCCAAACGCACCTGATTGCGACCACCATAAAAGCGTTTGACTGTCGCATCATTTCCATCGATCAACGCCACGACTGTCTGCCCGTTGTCCGCGGTTTGCTGTGATTGAAGAACAATGAAATCGCCTTCGCGAATTTGCTCATCAATCATTGAGTCACCTCGAACACGTAGCGCAAACATTCGTCCCGGTCTTAACATGTCCTGCGGAATAGAAACGGTTTCGTAATTTAATACCGCTTCAATCGGCGCACCGGCTGCTACTATTCCCAGCAAAGGGATCTCATAGTTATTTTCATTGGGCCCATTCACCAGTTCGATACCGCGGCTAACATTAGGGATGCGCTGAATCAATCCTTCCCTTTCCAGGATCGAAACTACGTGATGCACACTGGCCGATGAACTCATGCCAAATTCCTGACCAATCTCGGCCATAGTTGGGGCTTCCTGATGCACTTCAAAATAATGCTTGATGTAATCCAATACTCTTCGTTGTCTTGCGGTAATCGGCATGGTTTTCTCCTCCCGGCCATTTCGAATGTGCGCGAAGATTATCGAATATTACCAAATCGTTGTCTAGCGCAAAGTCAGCAGCCTGTCTTATTCGGGAAATCTTATTGACAGCGGTGCTGTTGATCGTTAGAATTGGCGTTGCAACGTTGTTAAGCATCGTTGCTTGCTCCGTAACTCACGAGTTCGGATCCCAAGATTAGGGCTCGATCCCACCATTTTAACGTCTCTTAACTGGATTAGCCGGAAAATTAAGACCCCAAAATGTCAGCCAAACTCGGCGAAATTCTCGTTCGCGAGAACCTAATTAGCCCGCAACACCTCCGCCAAGCGCTGGATTATCAGCGCGAACACGGCGGGCGGCTCGGTTTCAACCTGGTCAAGCTCGGCCTGGCTTCCGATGACACGATCACCGCAGTACTCTCGCGACAGTACGGTATTCCGTCGGTAAACCTGGAGCTCTTTGATATCGAGGACTCCGTCCTTCGTTTGATTCCGCAAGAGGTCGCGCAGAAATATTCCGTCCTGCCATTGTCTCGCGTCGGCGCCACCCTCACTCTCGCAATGGTCGATCCCACCAACGTATTCGCGATGGACGACATCAAGTTCATGACCGGGCTGAACGTCGAACCGGTGGTCGTCGCTGAAGCCAGTGTGCAGACAGCAATCGCTAAGTACTACAGCACTTCGCGCGAGATCGAGTTGGCTGCGGTCGCGCCTGATCTGTCAGTCGAAAGCCTAAACGGCAATGGTTTCTCTCAGGCCGATCTTGTCTCACTCGACAGCCTCGACTTCGATCAGGAGTCCCTCAACAGCGAAGTCGAGGTTTTCGAAGACAACGAGGAAATCGATCTTTCCAGCCTCACCCGAATGAGCGAAGACGCTCCGGTCGTGCGGTTGGTCAACGTTCTCTTAGTTGACGCACTGCGGCGGGGCGCTTCGGACATTCACGTCGAGCCCTATGAAAAAGAGCTGCGCATTCGCTTTCGCATTGACGGCCTCCTTTACGACGTTATGCATCCACCCATGAAGATGCGCGATGCCCTCATCTCCCGTATCAAGATCATGTCGAAACTGGATATTTCTGAGAAGCGTCTGCCTCAGGATGGGCGCATTAAGATTCGCGTGAAAGTTGATTCCCGCTCGCGCGAACTCGACTTCCGCGTTTCGACTTTGCCGACCCTCTTCGGAGAAAAGGTTGTGCTTCGTCTGTTGGATAAAGAGAAGCTCATGCTCGATATGACCAATCTCGGCTTCGAGCCTGACTCTCTCGTTAAGTTTCAGCGGAACATTTCCAAGCCATACGGCATGGTGCTGGTCACCGGGCCTACAGGAAGTGGCAAGACCAACACCCTCTATTCCGCGCTCCAATCTCTCAACACGGTCGACACGAATATCATGACCGCTGAAGATCCGGTCGAGTTCAATCTGCCAGGTGTCAACCAGGTACAGATGAAAGAACAGATCGGATTGAACTTCGCCGCGGCCCTGCGTTCATTCCTGCGCCAGGACCCTAATATTGTTCTGGTCGGCGAAATTCGCGACTTCGAAACCGCCGAGATTGCCATTAAGGCCGCTCTCACTGGCCACCTCGTACTCTCAACCCTCCACACAAACGATGCCCCCTCAACCATCTCACGCCTGATGAACATGGGCATCGAGCCCTTCCTCGTTGCTACCAGCGTGAACCTAATACAGGCTCAGCGCCTCATCCGCCGTATCTGCAAGGACTGCAAGAAAGAATATCCGACCCCAATCGAGGCGCTGGTCGAGATTGGCTTTACCCCGGAAGAAGCGAGCAAGGTCAAAACCTACAAAGGTAAGGGTTGTCCAAGCTGCAACGACACGGGCTACAAGGGCCGGATCGGACTTTATGAAGTCATGGAAGTAACGGACGAGATCCGCGAGCTTATTCTGATCGGCGCGTCGTCGCTCGAGCTGAGAAAGAAGTCGATCGAAGACGGCATGATTACGCTGCGCGAGTCTGGTCTGTACAAAATACGGAACGGAGTGACCACCATCGAGGAAGTTCTCCGCGAAACGGTGGCGTGAAAGGGGTGAGTATATGTTGCGTCGAATAGGTCTCTCATTAGGTCTGTTGGTTTCCATAGTAGTAATGCTGCCCTTTGCAACCTCTACCGCGCATAACCTGAGATCTCAATTGGCTGCGCGTTCACATAGTTTCCATCATCATTCGCGCGCCTGGTGGCGGCGTCACCGGGCGCAGGTTCGCCGCCGGCAGGCCACGCTTGCCAGACAGCGGGCATTGGAAGCTACCTCCCGAACGGGGTCGGCTGTTTCAGTGCCGGCAAAGCCTTCTGACAATCACGCTGCCCTGCCTGGAGCACTTGCCTTTCCCGATGGTGTCTATCGGGACGGAGCCTTTTCTATGTCGCTCCCCAACGGCTGGTCGGCCGGATCGACAACCAAGGGTGCTTCAAGTTTTCGCATCGCTCCACCGAACGGGATGCCGGAAGCCCAGGCGACACTCGCAGTCGTGGCCATCGCGCCGGCGAATATCGACCAGGTTATTGGCCGCGAACAGCGCAGAATGCTGGGTGGCGTATCGTTCACAGACCTGCGACGCTCAGTTATTGACAGAATGATCAGCGCCGGTGGTTGGGTTGTTAACGACCGTCAACGAGAGATCGGCGGCCATCGCGTATTTGAGGTGATTGCGCAGACCCCTGCAACCAGAGATGGAAAGCCTGAGCAGTTGTGGAACTTCTACTTCACCGAAATCAATGGCCGGGTCTATTCGCTTACGACGCGCACAACTGGTGGCTTTACCGAAAGGCTTGCTGGTGACGCGGAGAAGTTTCTTTCTGATTTCCGACCAACAGGGGTAAGCAAGAACAAGTAGTCCGCTGGTCGGCGTCGGGGAACCCAACCCCGCAAATTACCCAGTCCGCTAAAGGAAACGGAGACAATGGAAAATCCACCACAAATTTCTCTCTCAGAGCTGCTTCACAAGCTATCGGAGCTTGGCGGCTCTGATCTTCACATTACCACGGGCACTGGTCCCCTGGTTCGCGTCCATGGCGAGATCCGTCCCCTCGACGGCTATCACCCACTCAATTCATCCGAAACGAAGCAGTTGGCCTACTCCGTCCTCACCGACGCACAGAAGCATCGCTTCGAAGAGAATCTCGAACTCGATTTTTCATTTGGTGTTAAAGGCCTTTCGCGCTTTCGCGCCAACATCTTCAATCAGCGCGGCGCGGTGGGAGCAGTATTCCGGGCAATTCCTTATGAGATCAAGTCGTTTGAGGATTTGGGCCTGCCGGCCGTAGTTAAAGACCTTTGCAATAAGCCACGCGGCCTGGTACTGGTCACCGGCCCCACAGGCTCGGGTAAATCAACAACTCTGGCGGCGGTAATCGACAAGATAAATAAGGAGCGCCACGAGCATATTCTCACTATCGAAGACCCGATCGAATTTCTTCATAATCACAAGAACTGCATAGTCAATCAGCGCGAAGTCAACGCTGACACAAAAGGCTTTGCGCAGGCGTTACGCACCGCATTGCGCCAGGACCCGGACGTAGTCCTGGTCGGCGAAATGCGCGATCTTGAAACCATAGAATCGGCGCTGCGAATCGCTGAGACAGGCCACCTGACTTTCGCGACGTTGCATACGAACTCTGCTGTTTCAACCATCAACCGCATCATTGATGTGTTTCCATCGATGCAACAGGCCCAGGTGCGGGCACAGTTATCGCTTACGCTCGAGGGCATCCTCTGCCAGACGCTGCTTCCGCGCGCTGACGGCCGTGGCCGGGCGCTGGCTATGGAGATTTTGATTCCCAATTCAGCAATCCGGAATCTGATTCGTGAGGACAAGGTCCATCAAATCTATTCCATGATGCAGACTGGACAGGACATACATGGAATGCAGACATTCAACCAATCGCTGGCCACGCTTTTCCACAAGCGTTTGATCACCAGAGAGTTGGCGATGCAGCGAACTTCGAATGCAAACGAACTGCGCGACTTGATAGATCGCGGCGCCGGACTGAACAACGGTAACGGCTCGCACGCGAGACCTGGGACACCGCCCGCTTACACGCAAACTGGTCGCGGACTCCCGCGGAAGTAATTGGACAATCACACGAGATCGAACCGGAGATCCAGAGATAGAGAAAGAAACGGAGTGCTGAGAAATGCCAACCTACGTTTTTAAAGGCCGCAACCGCATGAATGAGATCGTGAACGGTGAACGCGTCGCGGACAACCGCGAGGCGCTGCGCCAAATACTGCGACGGGAGCAGGTCACGCTCACTTCTGTTAAGGAGAAGGGCCGCGAATTCGGGATCCCCAAGCTCGCTGGCCGCAGGAAGGTCAACTCGAAAGATCTGGCAATTTTCACGCGTCAGTTCTCAGTCATGATTGATGCGGGATTGCCGCTGGTCCAATGCCTGGACATTCTCTCCCAGCAGCAGCAGAACAAGCACTTTCAGCAGGTCCTGGCGCAGGTGCGACAGGATGTCGAGGAGGGCTCAACCCTGGCAGCCGCGATGAGCCGCCATCCAAAGGTGTTCGATCAACTCTACTCGAACATGGTTGAAGCCGGCGAAACGGGCGGTATCCTTGATCTGATCTTGCAGCGCCTGTCCACCTTCATCGAAAAGATTGTTAAGTTGAAGCGCGATGTGGTTTCAGCGTTGATTTATCCGGCGGCGGTCATCCTGCTGGCGATTGTTGCCATAGCCGTGATCATGATTGTAGTAATTCCCCAGTTTCAGAACATCTTCCTCGGCCTCCTGGGTCCGGGCGAACCGCTTCCGCTGCCCACACGCATCGTGGTCGGTCTTAGCGGCTTCCTGGCCGGCTGGGGTGGACTTTGTCTCCTGGTTGTGATCATTGGGGTTTCGGTAGCGCTGCACTTTTACTACAAGACGCCGAGCGGTCGGAAGCGCATTGATGGATTACTGCTGAAGGTTCCCATACTCGGCTCGATTTTTCTGAAGATCGCCATCGCCCGTTTTTCACGAACCCTCTCGACGTTGCTTTCGTCCGGCGTGCCGATTCTTCAATCGCTTGACATAACCGCTCGCACAGCCGGCAACGTGATCATTGAGGAAGGCATCGTGAGCATTCGCACAGCGGTTGAGCAGGGAAAGAGTTTTGTGGAACCGCTGCGCGCCGCGGATATATTTCCCCACATGGTGTCGCAGATGGTCGGCATCGGCGAGCAGACCGGCGCCCTTGATTCGATGCTGGGTAAGATTGCGGACTTCTATGAACAGGAAGTAGACGCGGCGATTGCCAATCTCTTGACTCTTATGGAACCGGCGCTGATTGGATTCTTAGGAGTCACCATCGGCGGGATCGTAATCTCGATGTATCTGCCAATGTTCACGTTGATTGGAAAGCTATCGCAGGGTCACTGATTGGATTCGTGGTCATCTGTGTAGCCGAATTAAAGTCGGAAAATAGGAATTAAAGTCGGAAAATGGGAATCAAAGTCGGAAAATGAAACAAGAAGTTTAAACGTTGCCGACCGAAAAACGTCGAACCACCGCGCCGCCCGTCGTTAACTTCGCTCACCTCTAATCCTTGAATGATCTCCACCTTCGCATGTCTAAGAGATCTCCGAAAACTAAGACCAAGAAGCGGTGGAAAAACAAACTAGAGCGGTTATATGACTGGTCGGACGTACACGAGAACATGGTCAGCCACGCGGAGTTCTCACGTCTGCTGAATGAACTCAATTTCATTCCTAAAGTGATCGAACTGTGCCACCTATCCGCCTTACAGAAATTTAGCTATTATCAACAAAACAGCGCCGTCGAAATGTTCATCGCTGATTTCGAGGACGATTTTTGTCGTCGGTCCGTATTCTTGCAAAAACATCTCCCCGATTGGGTTTATAACATTACGAACATTCTTGCTTTGGAGGCTCGCTCAGCCGCGCATGGAGGACCAATTTCCAAATCAAAGGCGAGGCGCCTTTTTGAAGTAGAGTTCGTGGATCGAGAGTTTGGCGGACCACCTCTGAAAGACAGTCGCAACGAAATCTGGGGTGCGGCAAACCTAAGAATGGTGCTTAAAGAAGTTCTTCGTCAAATCAAAGTTGTGAGTGCAATAACGCTTGAAAATGCAGCGCGCAGAATAATCAAGAACTCTGGCCCCATGTTTCAAAAGAGCAAAGCGCCCTTAACCGGAAAGCATCTCCAAAAACTCTTAAAGCGACATGGCATCAATTGGAAACAAATGAAGGCAGAGCGCGTACAACTCCTGATTGCAGAAAAGACTCGATGTAGTATGACGAGGCCTGGACTAACGAAGCCTGGACTAACGAAGCCCAGAGTCCTCAAGGGCGCTTATCGAAACTCGGAGTCTGCAAACGCATAACACCCTTCAAATTCATTTCGCGGATCCATCCTCTGAAGCCGATCCCGACAAATAAACGTCTTACGACACAAAAAAGTCCTTACCTGAAGAATAAAGTCCTTACCTTAGTTCGAAACCCTAATGGACGGTTGCGGGCCCATTACAGAGCGTCTAAGGCTCTGGGTTGAACATTAGAGAGCAAAACACCCGTCAGGACGCAGCAAGGACGTTCTCGCGAGCGTTTCCAATTTCAACCTTCAGGAAACCTCTACTTTTCAATGGCACTGTGTTCGAGGAGAGTTATCCTGTAACAGCTTGGAACATACAACCCGAATGCCGAGGATTTTAATGTTTTTGCCTAATTGTTTCCCCGATATCTTCTACAGCTTGCCAAACAGCGAACTGTAAGGACTGGGCAGAGAACCTCGCCGCTTTGGGAAGATAAGAGAAAACCTCATAGGATTTTGCTCTTTCTGCTGCAAGTAACTCTTCATGAGCGGTCAGAATGATAACCCAAACAGACTACTATCCCCTGTCTTCACCGTTTGTAACGGCCATTCAAGATCAGGGATTTCGCCCTGCACAGCCTGTGAAAATGTGGTTTGATCGGTACCGGTCGTCCAAGCAGCACCATCCTGACAGCGCTCGGGAAAGTCTAATCCAAATGCGCCCGCCTCGATCCGGGATTCTATTGCGCCTACGATACCGCGCCAAGCGGCCGGCGTGATGTCTTGCACATCCCTGGGTCTGGGACCAAATTCTCGATCGCTGAAATAGATCTCTGCCATGTGTTTCGTTGCATTAGCGAAAGATGTTTCACATGTAATAGCGATAAGAAGAAAGCGGCTCGACCTCGTCACCAACCTCCGCCATAATCCCACCCACTTGCCTAGCGAAGCGAATTGTGACCGGCTGGCCATTTGTGTTTTGTGCTGTATTCCAGTTCATGCGCGTTAAACCCATAACGTCTGTAGCAACGCGGTACATATTGGCATCCTCGCCTGTCACTAGTCGTACCGGCGTAGGAATGTGAGGGCCCGGGTAAGTCCCCCACTCTGGCAAAAAACCGGTCGTGAAGAGATATGTAGCACCTTCGTTAACTCTGCACATTGTTCCCCTTTTTGGCGGATATGAGCCGTACTGTACTAAACGGAACATGGATGGCATCAGGTTTACCATCTCAACCAAAGGAATGTGCCGTAACTCATTCTTGAACCCGACCGTTTCTTGCTCATTGAACTTCGATGTCTTGTGAAGAACTACTCGTAAGGGCTCTCCTCCCGTCCTCTCTCGGTATTGATCCAACACTTTTCGCATTAACCTCGCTGATTGCTCTTCAGTAAGATGGACATTGCGCCCCTGTTCCGGATTCCATGGGACACTATCTCCTCTAATAGCGAATCCATCACCTTCCGTCGAAAACGCCTGGGCTATGCTCGAGTGGACTAAGTGCCGTTTGGTAGTGCGGAGGTGATGAAAACTGACTCCAACGAAACAAGTTTCTGGCCCTTCAGCTTTAAGTCGCCATGGTATGCCGCCCGATTTGTAATACATCCCTACGCTCATGTTCCACGCGCGAGTGGCGGGATCCTGACCTCCCTCAGTGTCACTGAAAACCCTGTTTCTACCAATTTGGATGGGCATGTGCGAGCGCATGGCACGGGCTTTCAGTGCTCGCCGGAAGTCACGAAACAGCAAATCCTCTGGCTGCTCATCTACTTCCCAAGTCTCGAATAAACCCATTTGAAGAGAATTCGCTCTCTCCCGTCTCTTCCTAAGCGCCTTATATTCATTTCGATTCAACTCATTGCTAATGCTCCAACAACTAAGGACCACGCTTTGAGGAAGACAACAAACAACAATGTCCGGTTTCTGAGACTCCATGCCGGCGAGTTTCTGTATCCCGGCCGTGTAAAGATCCAAAACCTCTTCAAAACGTTTCTTTGGTTCTAATGCAAGGGCCTTCTCTAGTACGCGATCCGCTTCGTCAAACTCCACAGTCCACCGATCACTGACGTCGAGAGTCGCCTTAAATACGTCGAGAAATCCGGGAAAGAATGGATATTGCGCAAGATTGTTCATATCAGACATGATTGGATTTTGACATCGCTCGTACCATTTCAATGCCTTTTCAATCATCTCCGAAGGACCGACTAATCCAACCTTCACATTCGACTTATGCGCGGCGCCGAAGCGCAGATCAAACGGACCAGCTTGAGTAAGACCGACCCTCGGGTCAGTGAATTCCCCAGGGCTGCCAAATTCGAGCAATGGAGATGGCAATTCAGTAATCTCGATATTCATCAATCACTGATCCTCCTCTTCGGGCTCAACCTTTGTTGCTTCCTGTTGTTCGGCGATCGCGGCTAGCTCCTCTTCGATCTCCGAGTATTCGCGCTCTTTATCGCCAAGCCCCTCGGACGATTCCTCGTCTGCCTCAGCCGGTAAATTTGTGACATTGATGGTCGGTATTTGTGACTTAAAAACGATCGTCGGAGATATTATTCGAGTCGCAAGGTCTTGCGCTTCCCTTTCAGCCTCAAGCTGGTCTACTGACAGGTCACTACCCTTCGCAAGGGTTCTTATCCGTGGTAAGCAAGTAAGGCGAAAACTGCCTGGCTCACCGCCAGACAGCACCCAAGACCAAAACACGAGATCGTTGTGAACTTGGCTGTTGTAGTCGCGAGAAGCGCGCTTTGTGGATAACCTATTTACCTTAGCGCCCTCGAGTAGCTTCGCAATTCCGTTTATCGTAAAAACATACCCCGGAACTATTTGGAGAGCCCAAGATTCGTCGAATTGCTCTAATAGGAATGAAAACGATTCGTGCTCCCAATATCGGACTTTTCCACTCGATTGCGAAATAATCGGCTTCGTAACAGTTCGGGTTGGTCGACGCAATCGCGATTGATACGTAATAACGCGTTTGCCATCCTCAGCACCTGATCGAGGAAAGTATGCCCGTTTGCGCTTCTTGTCGACAATTAGCCCGCGATGCTCGAGATGTTTAAAAATTGATTCGTTCAAGAGCCATACCAATCTATTCTTCCCGTCGCTCCCTTGAAAAAACTCACCAATCTCGGTATCGATTAATGTGGCGCGGTCAACATGATGCCTCAGAGGATTGTTTGAGTCACTCAGATCGAAGAAGCTTATTAAGTGTGGCGGAGCAACAATAAATGGCGGCATCCACGTTACATTAGCATTCTGCCAAACGTCTTTGGGCCGCTTAGCTCGTGTTTCTGCGTACCAGAGACGAGAAGGCATCTCTATATTTTCAAGCAGATTCGCAGCAAATCTAGTCGCAATAACCAGAGGCGTTGCCGTTCCCGTTGTGACGTCAACTGCTTCAGGCCGAGCATATATGGTGACTCGAAAAGATGTGTTGTCCGCGATTGGCCCAAACTCGACCTGTCCCCCGTTATCCCCCACTAAACGAACGACGTCGGCGAGACCAGACCCCTTCTTCTCCATGTCTCCTACACTGTAGAAGAGGTCCGCGATTACAGGATTGCGGTAGCCCTTGATACCACGCCGCCCTCGTTTGATGTGTTCCTCAAGCGGGGTGCCCGCAGCTTGACGCATAACGTCTTCAACCAATCCGCCGGGGCTGGTAATCTGTATCCGATCTGGCTCGATACGGATCATCACGTCCTGTTCGATGTGATAGTTCCGATGCACAAGTGCGTTGACAATAATCTCTCTGAGCGCCAATGGAGGATACGGATAAACCGTCTCGGATACATCCCCCTTAAGTATGAATGGCCTGTTGAGTTCCGCCAGAGCGCTGATGATCAATTCCAGTTGGTTCCAAAGGTTACCTTCGAGTAACTGATCCTCTCCCTGAAAATGAAGTCTGACTCTAGCGGCATCTAGGTTATCCTGAGGCTTGGAACTGAATAACAAGTAACCTGCCGTTGTAAGTTGAACCTGATCTACGACGCGAACCGCCAGGTCGAACTGACATAACCTATCTATTATCCAATCTCGTCCTATTTCTGTCGGTATGCGAACTCTCATTTCCTTGCAATAGTTGATAATCCTGGTACGCATACTTGGCCACTCAACTGTATCTACGTTCACGTTCATCGGCTCCATGTCGAAACTAGAAGCACCTGCGCCAGACTTTTGTACGACAATGCCTCGGTTCTCAACCTCGACTGACCGACGTTCGTGAAGCGCCCAGAATTCCTCCATTAATTCGTCGAAGCCCTGATTAACAACGACCTGAAAGTTTGTTCCGATTGTGTCCGCCAACTCATGAACAAGTGGATGCAGATCTTTGGGATCTCTATAATCGTGTGCGCACCAGTAAATCCCATGCCGATAGTTATCCGCCCGCTCTGCATGCCCCATGAGCAGATGATGCATGATCGAGGGCTCTGCTCCTCTATACCCGATGACTATAAGTGGATGATCACGGAGTATTGGCGTCAGTCGCTCCGCCAAAGCCTTATCCATCTCCTGGATTTCATCCAAATCGTTTTTATCTGTGTAGTGATCGACAGAGCCATGTAAGTAGGCTAATTGCGGAGCATCTGGCCCAGTACTAAGCTTTGTATGATCCGACGGGGTTTCAATTACATTTATGTGCCTTGGGCGTTTGCGCGCACGGCAAAGATCTACAAGTACTCGATCAAAGTTTGTCGTTAGTACCGTACTGACAAAACGCAAGAACATGAACTCAGCTAAACGTTCATAGCCAGGACTCGCAGGCACGTCGGGATTTAAGATGCTTAGAAAAAACTGTTTGCGATTATGTTTCGGCTGCAGGAGATTCTTGGTTACAAGTGGATAATTGTCGGCTAACGAACTAGTCAGATACCACGCGTGGCCCTCAAGCCAATCCAGCCAATCACTGCGCTTAACTCGAATGTCCTCATAATCTAAACCCTTACTCCGACAGTATTCCCATCTAACTGCTTTCTCGACGATTTCATCGCCAAGCGGAATTCCTGATTTGATTGAGGTGCCTGCGCCTAGGAGAAGAACAGGATCGGGCGTTCCTTTGAAAACCGAAAAGAGCTGCTCGACTGTATTTATTCGAGGTTCCATGTGAGGTCATCGGGCAATGGGGCATCTGCCCGCTCTGCGTCATTTATTCGATGGTCAACGTCGATTCCTTACGTGCCTACTTCTTGACTTCACCTCCGTGAACGCCTTTGCGAAAGTTTAAGCTCGTCATCTATAAGCATTTCAACATTTACTTTCGCTGCCCTGGCATACTTCAGCAACACCGACAACGCGGGCTCTCGGATCCCGCGCTCGTACTTAGAAATATCATTTCGAGTTAGCTTTGGACCCAACCCCAACGCTCTCACAAGCCCATCCTGCGAAAGATCCAGATCGATTCTAATCTGAGCCAGCTTCTTCCCCAATTTTCTTGGTTTGTCCCGTGCCCCCCTGCCCATCAGGATTGACCTCCTGATGAAGCTTCGCTGTTACAAATTCCCTTGCAATATGGGCTATTTGTCCCTACTATGCTCTCGAACGATTCGCTCGCGGGGAGTAGCAGGATTCGTAACTCCCCAGCGGCTCTCATAGTCAGGGTTGAGAAGCCTCTTGGCCCATAGCGTCTCGGATTATTTCAAGGATCGAGCGAGACAAACCATATCAGAGAATAGTTGTCCTCGCTACCAGATTTCGACGCCAGACAGGAAGCCTCATAGCAAAAAGAATTTTCCTCAGGGGAATAGGAAGGAGTACCCCATGCTGACCAACTTTCACCGTCTGTTCTTTATGATGTTTCTGACAATATCGATGGCAGCCATTGCTGCCTTATCATGTTCGGCCCAGCCGGCAACCAGTTCTAGACGTGGCAGATCGACGACTATGAGCACTGGTACTGTCGCAAAGAGTTCTAGTAATGAAGCGGCGCTTCAGCTGCTTGGACGATTGCGCGCGATTCGCGACTGTTGGGCCGACCCTTACATGATTATCAAAGCCAATAATGCAAGCGAGGAAAGTGACTCGCGGTTTCTTCTCTGCGACAGCGAATACGCACTACGACTAGCGGAAGCCCAGGCTGCGGTGAGCGACGCGTCAAGCTCAGTTGACAGTCCGGCTGTAACCCGCGAGGCAATGGCTGCTATTGCGGTATTCAAGGATCTTGATACTCTCCGTCAACTCTTTAATAGTCGCCCCTATTTCATTCTGGGGACTGTGCGTGTTTCAGACATTTATCCCATCGCTCACAAGTACAACATCACCTACCAAGAAAACTGGACCTCGAAAGAGGCGATCTACCGGCAAATGACGCCGCACCGCCGCGGACACATCGATCGCCTGGCGGCGCTAATTCAAGGAACGCCTTCGGACCCGAATCCGACACTGACGTCAGCACAGGCAGACGCCGCGCTAGATGACCTAACCTGGTCCCGAGCGGCGAGTCATATGACGTACGAGTGGTATCTGGGTCGTTACCCCCAAGGGCGCCACGCTGGCGAAGCGCGTGATTCGATCAGCCGGAAAAATGAGATTCGAAAGGAACGAGACAATCAGCTCGAGAGAACTCGCGAAGAACTCGAAAGCACGACTCGAAAGGTTTTGGAAGCCTACGTACATGGGGATAAAACTACCTACGGCCGTTTTCTCTCCAGCCGATTTCCCTCTCGAGAAATCTACATCGCTCGTCTTAAACCGCAGCCCGAAGTCGTTTCCTTCGAAATCAAGGACTTTCAAATAGAACGTTACAATACCGACGGAGACCTTTATCGAGCAAAGATGAATGTCCACTACAAGAGCATTCTTAACAAGGAACGCAACTATCACAACAGCATCTTGTATTTAAAAAGCGAACGTGGTTGGGAGATTGTCGAATGGCACTCGCCGTAACGTCCGCCGAACATCCAACTAATGGCTCACGCCGGGGCCAACAAAATCCCACGGCATGGTCTGAACGATATTGCTGAGGCGTACGTAGTTCCCGCGATTCTTGGTAAGACAAATGATATCTGGGATTTGGTTGGTAGGGACGACTGACCGGACAAGCGTATGCCTTTTATCAAAGCATGGGCGCAAATAAGGCTTTGAATCGCTTACGAATGCTTTGCTTTGAAATACTCCCAAGCGGTATGTAAGTACGGGGCAGCTTGAACGAGAAGTTTCGCTCCTTCAAAGCTAACCTTCATCAAATCAATTCGCGCTTTGGCCTTCTCAAGTAACCCAGGTTTCGGTTCACTGAGCGCGAGCCTGTTCAGCTTAACAACTTCGTCCTTCAACTCCTCGATTTCGTCATCGGGCGACCGCGATGCCTGAATCAGTTGAAGCAAACCGGCGATAGCCTGGTCAAACTCAGGATTATTCGTGACGGTGATGTTGACGTTTTGAACATTGCCCGAGCCCTGTTGAACGGCACCGTGGACCGTGCCAATCTTCATATGGTAGGTGTCCCCACCGGCTTTGGGCGGAGGTTGGCCCAGCGATTCGATGGCGTGAATCCCGGCAGAGGTGATGTTGACATAATCACCACCCGGCCACTCAATGAATCCTTGTTCTTCCAGACCCTTGCACACACCGCTCACTTCGCGATCAGTCATTCCTGTCGCTGGCACCAGTTCATGAAAACCCACTATCTTGGTAGTGTTCTGACCGCTCAGTTCGTAAATCTTCTTCAAGACTAGTGTCTCTTTTGCTGCGTATCTTTGTTCCACGATTCGTTCAGCCTCCGGTCTTCCTTTTGGCAGTAGAAAAACCCTCTCAAATGAAGTCCACTTAATCAGTTCTTCACCGTAGAGGGGTTGAGCGATAATAGTGCCTTCGGTGTCGTAATCAATTCCTATCCGTCTGCATAATTCCTTGTTGTCTACGTCTGCACCGTAATTTCCAGCATGCATCTCCCAAAGAGTAGCGAGGTAGTCCTCGCGCAACTTCTTTTGCCGTCGCAGGTCCATTCACAAATCTTACCACGCTCCCCCAGCTTGAGCCGTTACGTCTTTCATTTCTTCTTGGTGAGTTGTGTGAACGCAGAAGAAACGAATACGAAAAAGCGCCCGACCGCAGCCGAGCGTTTTTGGGTAGCTAGAATGGTATGTCTTCGCCCAAGTCTTCATCTTGCTGAATGACCGGCAGGTCTTCAACTGGTCCGATTGGACCATGTAAAGCCTGGTCGATTGCATCCTCCAAACGCAAAAGCGCGGGAAGGTCATTTTTAGGTTAGCGCGGCTTTAGGCCGCTTAATTTTCGAAGGGACAATCACAGGCACTAGGTCCACGATTGCCCACCCCGCTAGTGCTTATTCAAGAGTCTGTTTGAGGAGATAGACCACATTCACCGTTCCGTCTTGGTTGTCGAAGAACTCAGCTTTGACGACGTTGTAAATGAACGTGTGGGAGTGAATTGCAATTGGAACGTCATCGCCTATGTTTAGGTCAAAGGGAATCGGGAGCCTCTGAGAGCCGCCAGACTTTGAGCCAGCAAAGACAATGAAGCGTTCGTTGATTGATTGTTCCATGTGAGGTTAGGTTAGCGCCGCTCTAAGCGGCTTAGTTAGAGGACGTAAAAGTTCTTGTGTTTTGAATCGTCGTAGTCCTGAATTTCATCGCTGATGAAGTCAATAAACTTCTGGTCAACCTCTCCAAACTCTAGGACCTTAGCGATGAACCCTTCGCCTTCAATCGGTTTACCTTCTGCTAAGAGTTCTTTCGCCTTCTTGAGTCCAACTTCATTTTCAAAAGTTACAGCGGCGAAGTCATCGTCGCCCGAGACAAATAGTATTTTCATGTGAGGTATGAGCCGTCCTAAAGACGGCTTAACTTAGGTTAGTTTCCGACCTTTATTTAAGTCTATCAAGCTGATATAAACCGTCAAATCATTTATCCACAAGGTGCAAAATGCCTAAAATTCTTATTTTCAGCGAACATAATTCACCCGGCGCAGATGAAGACCTCTTACTTACAATTCAAAAGATAGAACCCGATTCGGAAATAACCAAAAGTCTCGTGCCAATCGGCCCCGGCGGAATCGGGCCATTCTGGGATAGATTCGCAATATTTCTTGTCGCCGAGGCAAGCAAGGTCGTCATTAAGCGGGTAACAGAAGCTGCTGTTCAATGGGCAAAAGACCGCATGAAACAGCGAGACGAAGCTATATCGATATACTACATCTCGATTTTTGGCCCTGACGGTATTCCTTTAACTTCCAAGAATATCCAGCCAAGTGGCGAAGTTCGTGATTCGTCAGGTCAGCGTCCCATTAGTTTGCCTGTCCACCTTCTTTAATATGCTTGTATGATTTTGCCTCGCGCTGTATCATGCGTGGCACAGTGTTTCGCGCAGAAATAGGACCGATGCCCACTAATCCTCCAGACCGACTTCCATTAACTGGACTGTGGAAAGTTGTGATTTACGAAGGCGAGAGATTAGTAAGAACGGACCGGGAACACATTACGCATGGAATGGCGACGAAGTTAGCGAGAGAATTGAATTTTCAATTCGGACACAATCGGAAAGCGAAGGGAGCGGGTAGTTAAATATGCAGGACGCAATTATCCAGGGAATGCACGACTATGTTTACAAAGAACGAGATGCCGATGAACGATTATGGCAAGTAGTAATAATTGAGAGAGACGAAATGGGCAGCCGGAAAAAGGACAATCCAAATGAGATACTCTACAAGGCCAGTCTAACCTACTCCGAGGCCATGAGCGAAGCGAACGCCTTTAACCAGGAATCCTATAAGCGAGGTTCCTAACTTATCCACAACCAGTTGGCGTTACCATTGACAGGCGGAAAATTTAGGCGGAAAATATTTCGTATGGATTGGGCAACAGGTGTAGGTTTAGTTATGGGCGCCGTCGCAACGGCTGACCTGGCCTACAAGTATGCCTCTCGCCTTTTCAAAAAGGTCCCAACAACGACCACCTTGACACAAACCACTGAAGTTCAGGTTTTAAAAAAAAGTTAATTACATAGCGGAACGCACTTTGCATTGTGCTAACGTACAGCGCGGTCTAGACCAACCGCATTTTGGTAATCTCAACAATCCAAAGCAGTAGCACATTGCTTGCATTAAGTGACAAATTTGGCAAGCATCCATATTCTTGGATAAGCGTCCTTACGAATCGGTAGTGGCAAGTTATCCACAGCTCCCTCTTGCGCGAATTTTTAGACCTGTCATACTAAGTTCAGGCCCTAATCCGGGGCTGCCCCCGGTAGCACCTTTTTATACTCCGAACAAATAAACAGAAAACCCTTGCAACAAAATTGGTCGCTTCGTACCTCGCAAGGGTTGGCGGCCTTTTTTGTTTGTCCCTGTCGCTGGCTCCGGCGAGCGATTAGGATAAGCAAGAAATACTGAGCGGTGTGGTCAGGCGAACCTACAATGCC
The DNA here is from genome assembly GCA_003168335.1 of Blastocatellia bacterium. Lineage (GTDB taxonomy): Bacteria > Acidobacteriota > Blastocatellia > Pyrinomonadales > Pyrinomonadaceae > UBA11740. Next base: position 425,759 of record PMSM01000010.1, read on the forward strand.
CCCGCTTGGATGCCAAGTTAAATGCGTAGGACTCATAGGTGAGCTTACTCCGAAGCGAAGATAATCGGAGTCTGGACAGCCCATGAACTGCTCTTAGCGTTATGCGAATTCTCCTTGCGCTACGAGATTACCCAACGAGCCAACTGGACTCTGCGGAGAGTAAGAGATAAGCAGTACCGAGAGACAACGGAACCACACTGCCGAGGAAAAAGACTGCTCACCCCAGGCTTTTAGGGTTTATCATGGAAGCCCAGTAGAGAAAATCCATGCTTCTAGCACAGACAATTATTTTCGGACTAACGCTGATTGCAATCGTTTGGTACGCGGAAATAACGCGCAGGATGTATCGTGAGATTAAGCGCCAAGCCGACACAGCTTTAGAAAGCCACAAGTCTTACAAGCTCTCTGTCGCAGCAGATTGGTTGTTGAAACTTCAACAAGAATTTGATGGTATTGAATTGACCAAGGCTAGGTTTTATGTAGCTCAGTTCCGCAGACAACTTATTACAAATCCGGAGCTGGCGCCCGATACCGCAATTCACGATTTAATGGAGGAGCTTTGGGATTTCTTTGAAACTTTGGGAGTACTCTTAAAGCGCGGTCTATTGGACAAAGAATTGATTCACACTCAGTTTTTCCATTGGGTTAATGGTTACTGGTACTTAACAAAAAGATACCTTGAAGCGGAGCGCAAGGAGAACGACCCTAGATGGAAGAACTTTGTATATTTGGCTAATGAACTGCGAAAGATAGAAGCCCACCAATATTGTCGCTCAAAAGACCTTGAATGGTCTAATTCTGAGTACGAAGAGTTTATCGAGCAGGAATTCACTTCCAACAAAGCGGCGTTGAAAAGGCTTGGCGGTACTCCTTTTAATAAACTCTAAAGAAATTTATCTAGGGCCATAGGACTCTACGCGCCGAACATAACTCTCAGAGCGGCTATCGTTGGCACCGCAAGTGTGTAAACATCCGCTGTCGTCGATAAGAGCTTATCAACTGTTAAAAGTCGCTCGCGCTTTTCCTGAATGGTCGTTGATTCGTCCAAAGTCTCAAGATGCTGGATTTGATAGAGGTTTCCAATGACTTCCTTCTTGACTAACGGTTGCAAGGCCGATTTTTGAATTACCTCAATCAGTTTGTTAGTTAGCGCTTCAACTGATTGTCCAGTTTGAATGTATTGTGTATTTCCCGCTCCTTGCTGAATGCCGCCGATAACATCACCCTGCACAGTTAGGCTGTAGGGTTCCGAAGCAGGTTTATGGAATGTTTTTTCAAGTTCCATTTGTCTTACCTGATTTGCAAGCCCAATAAAAACTGATTGCGCCAAATAGGTCAATGAGGCGTTTGTCGCCGGCCCTGGACTCCACGACGACCCATCCTGACGATGGTTTACTATTCTTTCCATTTCAGCCTTAATTTCTGCCATGTCCGCTAGGTTAGGCAACATTTCTTCAGCGATAAACGATTCCAGTTGGGCTTGACCGTAAAACTCAGCCAACTCTCTAAGCATCGTTACATGTTCGTTATCGATTGCCCTCGACCTTGCACCGCTGCGCCCCATTGTTTGCTCAAATCGTTTGATATTTGTCCAATGGGTTTTTGAAATCTCTTGCGCTTGCCGAATGTATTTTATCCTCGCAAGTTCTTGGGCTTTACCGCTGATTCTCATTTGTTCTCTATTCCGGAGTGAAGAGTCCAAGAGCATATTTTCGCACGAACGTCCCAAATGTATTGACCTCGTGCAGTTCTACCCAAGGGTTTCCACCAATCTCTTGTGCACGTGCGATATCCTCTTCGGTTACTTGAATATCGCCGATTTCGGAAACGCGCTGGTCCCCGACTTCCGGGCGCAACTGGCTCCATCGAATATGGGGTTTTCCGTTTCTGAAATGAATGCCGGTAATATTCTGAGTGTTGTTTGGGCCAACCTGTGCGCCGCCGATAACATCACCATGAACATGCAATGCGTAAGACGAGCCCGACGCTTCCGGCTGCTTTCTTTGTTCAATCATTAGGTCAGTTCTTGCCACATCGAGTTCCAGTAGCGCCTCACCAACCAATCGGTCCAACTGGCTTTTCAAATATTCATCCATGTTCGGAATCTTGGCGCGAGTTAGCGGATGCCTGAAATCGGGATTAGCTTCCCTCGTGGTGATGTCGTGAAAGCGCCGGTCAACTAATGCTGCGATTTCCATGATTATCTCTTGCCGGTCTTCGTCATCAATCAGGGTTCCGTCCATTCGATACCCTTCCATGTATGCATCGATAATCATTTTGTAAGCGCGTCTCGTTCGCTCGACATGATAGTCAACCATTTCATTGAAGCGAGGATTTTCGTTTGTAGCCAGAGCCTTTACGCGCCTGTGTTCCTGTTCGCCCCACAGAGCTTGTTTATAGTTTTCCCGGCCCATGACGGCATCGGCCCGCGCTTTAGCTTCTGGACTTAGTTTCATCGCTTATCTTGATTTCTTGAGTGTTTCCTGAACCTTGCTGAACCGCTCCGTAGTTGTTTGCAATATTTGTCGTATAGGCTGTCTGGCTCCGTTGGCTTTGGAGTTTCATTTCAAGCACTTTTTTATCGAGCCTATTGTGCATATCCGCTTCCAACACTCTAATTCGTTGGACGGTCAGAGGTGGAAGCGGATGGACGGGGATGCCAGGAGGGCCCCCAAAGAACCCTCCTGCCACCTTTTCATGAAGTTGTTCTAACTCGTAGTTCGTTGGCACAATTCCTGCCAACTGCCAACTTTCAAGCCAAGAATCAATAAACGTTTCGCTATATTTTTTGAGCCACTCCACATACAGTTGCCTCAGGGCCGTTTTTTGGCCGAGGCCATCCGGCGTTTTATCTATGATAGCTTGGGCCCTTTTTTTAAATTCCTTGTTTAGCTGGGTCACGGCTTCACCGAATTTTATCTGCGCCAATCTTTGACCCTCAAAGCTCAATCCCATCTTCGCGTCTCCTACGGATAACTTATTTGACCAGTTTGACCATTCTAATAGGCTTGCTACGATTATGTTAACTGGCGTGGCGGTGCCAGTGAGCCGTAGGCGAGCACTAATCATAGGCTCTTTCATAATTGTATTCTGCAAGTCAAACCTTGCCACCAGCCAAACCGCCTAGAGCGGCGCCAACCTAACCTCAGTGACTCCCCAAGAGAAATACCAAAACAAGTACATTCACAACCCCTTCGCTAATCTTCAGGTTCTACTACAACGGCAAGCCACCGCACTTTTGCGCGAGTCATAGTCCGTGATCGGAACGTTGCACCAATGGCCAAGGACTTTAGTCCTCAAGAAAAATCCACTAAGTGGTCTCACGAATCAGTAGTAAATCTTCTTCAAAAACTCTGGATCGCCGTGCTTTTCCAACGTTTTCTGTAAGGGAACGGAATCATCGCATTCGCTTTTAATCCGAGTCTGATGGCGAGGAGGTCTCATGGCCAAACGAAATAGGTCGATCACCCAGCGGGTACGAGAAAAGCGACGGAAGGAAGGACGTGGCGTCGGCACTGGTAAAGACTACAAACCTGAGCTGCGCATCCAGGATGTATCGTCGATTGGTTTGGCAACACGCGTTCGTGGTTGGACAACCGATCGAATACACCACCTCATGAGTAAGCTTGAATTGATGGTCTTTTTCACGCTCGACTGGCCCACCACAGTCACAGACATCCGTGAGCAATTTCCTCTGGACCTTGAGGAGACACAAGCCATTGCAGACCAACTCGCAATCCGTCATCCGCGCGATCCAAAAACGAAAGAACTCGTCGTGATGACAACCGATTTTGTCGTTACGGTGGGCAGTGGAATTAATGAAGTCATGTACGCGTACACGGTTAAGTATGCGAAGCAACTAAAATCGCGAAGGGTTATGGAGAAATTCGAAATCGAACGCGTCTATTGGAGTCGCCGAAATATTTCTTGGAGCATTGTCACCGAATTAGATATAGCCGGCGCGTTTGTCACCAACGTGGAATGGGTCCACTTTCATCGAGACTTGAGCAGTCTTGCACCGATCAGCGCCGCAACGGTTAAGAACATTGAAGCTTATCTGGCTCCTCGCTTGTTCTCACAGCTATCTCCGCTTCGACTTCTAACAGACGAAAGCGACCGCGCGTTCTTACTTTCCCCGGGTACAAGCCTGTCTGTCGTCAGACACTTAATAGCAAACCGGCGACTTGAAGTAGATATGAAAACACCAATTCAACCGGAGACGATTCTGCGTCTCACGGCAAAGCCCTTGATCTTGCAATAACGCAACATTGCCAATGCAACTATTGTCAAACATGCTTCTAGAGTGGGCTCCAGCGGATGGTGACGAGTCCGAGTCTCCGTTGGTCGAACGTGTGCTCGATTTCGACGTCGCTACGGACGAAGTCATTGTCATCAATATTTTTGACCGCGGGGCTTTCCCCCGCTTGAGATCTTACCGTTTGATTGAAGAGTCATATTTGGCTGGCGCGTTGGTCATTCTTCGGAGAGATCCATTCGCAGAACTCATGATGCCCGAGGAAACCATCAGTCCCGCACACCGAAAACATCGTGACGAGGCGTGGGGAGAGATGGCTCCTTTACTTCAACATGAGGACGCCGAATTCATGGTGTTCTCCAAGAGGCGCGGTCCGTTGGTCGAGGAGTACAGACGCAAGTCGGCGCATCCGAATGACGACGGAACCTTCTCAATTCCAAGCACCCGCACAATGTATAAGCGTCTCCGGCGATGGTGGCAGTCGGGCAGAAGGAAGAACGCCTTTCTTCCGGACTTCCGTAAGTGCGGTGCTCCCGGTAAAGCCCGCCTCGCACTCACACCGGAGATTGATGAAGAGAATCACAAAGTTGGCCGTAGGAGTGCTCTCGCCGTTGTGACGGGCCGTAGTCGCACTGGCACCGGCGTGCGAATGACCAAAGACATTTATCGGAGGTTCGAACTCGGTATCAACAGATTCTACAAAACTCCGGAGGAAAGGACTCTTAGGAATGCGTTCGAGCTGACTATTCAAAAGTATTTCGCCATCGGGTATGACATAGTCAACGGTAATCCAGAGCCGGTCATCCCTTCCGAAAGTGCGCTTCCCACTCTCGATCAGTTTTCTTACTGGTATGAACACGTACGAAATGTTGAGAAAGAAAAGAGAAGTCGGGTAGGTGACATCGAGTTCGAGCTCAAGAGTCGCCAGATGCTCGGAGACCCAAGACGGATGGGTTTCGCGCCCGGCTCCGTTTGTCAGATTGATGCGGCAATCTTAAATCTCTACCTAGTCAGCGCCATGGATCGCACCAGAATTATCGGACGACCAGTGACCTACCACGCGGTCGACGTGTTCAGCAGTGCCCTCATGGGCCTCTCTTTGTTATTGGAAGGTCCTAGCTGGGTGGGGGGTATGCTGGCGCTGGACAACGTCTGCATGGACAAGGTTTCGTTTTGCGCCGAATACGGTATTGAGATTATCGATGATGACTGGCCTTGCAAGGGCTTGCCTAACGCCATTCTCGCGGATCGCGGTGAATTCGAAGGTTTTAACGCTGACACATTAGTGAACTCATTGGGTATGCGTCTGCACAATACTGGAGTAAGACGGGCAGACTGGAAGAGTTATGTTGAGCGAAGCTTTGGTCTTGAGGACCAGAAGGTCGTACGTTTCACTCCAGGCTACGTACCACCAAGAGGCCGTGTAAGAGGCGATCCTGACTACGCCTTACGGGCGGTCATGACGCCAGATGAATGCCGCAAACTCCTGATCTGTTACGTGCTCGATTACAACATGAATTTCTATTTGAAAGATTATCGCAAGAACGAGTTTATGGTCGCTGATCATGTCCCACGCTATCCCTTGGAGTTATGGAATTGGGGGATTAGGTCTCGTGGGGGCCTTCTTACGTCGCCCTCGCAGGACATCGTACGTCTGAATTTACTACCCCGCAGACAAGCGTCGATTACCGCTCGAGGCATCCATTTCGAAGGGGACCTATATTACGAGTGCGACTCGGCGCTTCGGGAGGGATGGTTCACCAAGGCTCGCGTTCGGGGGCAGTGGAAAACTGAGGTCGCTTACGATCCTCGAACCACGGAGCGAATCTACTTACCACTGGACGGTGGCACGAAGTTGGAAGTCTGTACGCGAACGCTAGCGTCAACCAACCTGCCCGCCCTCGACTGGTATGACGCAATGGACTATTACGCGCTTGAGCGGGCGGCTTATCAAGCGTCGGAAACACGTCGGCTTACGTCGAGCGCGGCACTCCAATCCTGCAAGGAAACAATTGTCGGGGAGGCTACTGAAAAAACCCAAGCCGCTCTGGCGGCAGCGGGTCACATGAGCAAGAGATCACGGCGTGCGGGCATCCGTGAAAACCGCGCAATTGAACAGCAAGTAGAGCGCGATAAGAATCAGTGGCTCTTCGGTAAAAACAGAACGCCAACCAACAATGCAGCAACGACAGCCAAGAATTCTGCCGACACGTCGGCAGACACCGACGAGTACGTGCCTGCATCAAGCAAGCTGAATCGTATTGACGAACTCATCGACAAGGAGTGGAGCAAAAATGACCCCGAAGATTAGGCCCGAATCGCCGTTCTCATTTACCAGAGGCAGCATTGTGCAAGCAGCGTATCGGGAGCCTGAGATCGCAGACTATTCGGGCAACCCGCTGCAGGAAGCTCTGCCACCTATATTAAACACTGATCAATTGATTCTAAGGCTACAACACTTTCCTAACTACAACGACTCATTGCGACGGGCTAACGATGAGGTGAGATATCTGCTGATCCAAAATGGGATGCGATTCTTCGTGCCGTTAGACATACCTGTTGACCTCTATCGTCGGTTTAGTAACCTGATCAGAATCGGATACGCTGGCCGCAATCCGATGGCGCGCCTCAAGCGGGTACGTCTTCCGCCCACCTCACAATCATTTGATCAATATGCAGATCAACCCGATCCGGCGCCCGATGAATTCCTCTCAACCGCCGCGGGATTCAACATCGCCGGTATTAGCGGAGTAGGAAAGTCTTTTTCGATTAGTAGAACTCTCAAATTATTTCCACAAGTAATCCATCATGCTGAATTCCGCGGAAGACCGTTTACGCATTCTCAAATTGTTTGGCTAAAGATCGACTGTCCCTTTGATGGTAATCCAAGAGGTCTTTGTATTTCGTTCTTCAAAGCGGTTGACAGTTTGCTCGGTACAAATTACCGCGCCGACTACGCAAAAAAGCGACGAATACAAACGGAGTTATTATCTGATATGGCCACGGTAGCTGAAAACCATTATATCGGAGCCTTGGTGATTGATGAGATTCAACGGTTGAGTGTCGCCAAGAGCGGTGGCGCAGAACTGCTTCTGAATTTCTTCGTTCAACTCGTAAATGAAATAGGAGTGCCGGTTGTCCTTGTGGGCACCTATAAGGCGTTAGAAGTACTTAGCAGACAGTTCAGCCAACTGCGCCGAGGCACGGGTCAAGGAGACCTCATTTGGGATCGAATGCAAAATGACGAACAGTGGCAGCTGTTCGTGAAGTCGCTGTTCCGGGCACAATATACGCGCAAGAAGTTTAACCCCGAAGACGTCGAAAAGAGTCAGCCACAAAACGATGGCAATCAATCAACGGCAGGCCCGAAAACACTGAGTGATGTCCTTTACGAAGAGAGTCAGGGAATCACTGACCTCGCAGTAAAAATGTATATGTTTGCTCAAGAGCGAGCTATAGATACCGGAAAAGAAATTGTCACCGCCAATATCATTCGGTCGGTAGCAAAAGACAAATTCGCGATGCTCAGGGATGTACTAAAGGCGATCCGATATGGGGACAAAAGGGCTCTCGCACGCTGGGACGACGTATATCCAGCCGCCCTTAGGGAATATTTTGCCTCAATTCCTCAGAAAGGCTATCCGCAAGTCAAAATTGAAGGTAGCGCGTCGTCTGATCCCGCGATTAGGGCAACTCTCAACGACCATAACGTTAATCTCAAACAAGAGCAGGAACGAGAGCCACAGCCTGCGCGCGAGTCAGCCAACACCATTTCGGCTCAACCAGATGCACCCAGCAGTAGTTCAATTTCAAAGAGAGACAAACAGCATGCTGCACGCGTTCAGGGGGTTCTACCAGGCATAATTGCTTCTCTCGAAAAAAAGAATGACACGGCAGCTTATGAAGCCCTCAAGCAGGCTGGATATGTTAGTTCGCCAGGTGACCACGTCTAAATTCTTTACGCAATTAAGGAGTGGCGCGCGATGATTGGATTCTTCACTGATCCCTATCCCGATGAATTGCTATATAGCGCGTGCGCGCGCTTTGGCGACAAATCAAAGTATCGAAATGTAGCGGCCGTAGCTCAAGAACTCTTCGGAAGTGCGACTGGAACGGCGGTTGTCTTGTTCCCTAATCGCCTTGGGCACTTAGTTTCTGTCCTGCCACCGGGTCATAAGTACACCGTAGATCGTTTAATAGACGATCATACTCCACTCCGCTTTTACTCACCCTTCACCGATGCCGGGCGAGTCAGTATCATTCGAAGCGAAATGCGGGGAAAATCAGAGAATCGTATCTGTTCTCGTCTGGGGATCAATGCTGGACGTCTCGCGTCGCCCGACGTATTGCGCTTTTGTCCTGAGTGCGTGAGATCCGATCGAGACGAATACAAAAAGACTTACTGGCATCGAGTTCATCAACTCTCAGGAGTACATGTGTGCCCCGATCATTCCGTTTTCCTCGTAGAGAGTTTGGCCGGATGCCGTGAACGCGAGAATTCGACCTCTTTCATTTCGGCGGAGCAAATAGTCGACGGGAGACCCGCACAGCCCATCGATCGCAACAATCGAGAACATGAGATTCTGCTCAAGATAGCTCAAGACGCAAAATGGTTATTAACTTGGCGAGGGATCCCACCGACAGCCATGGAACGTCGGCTGCGTTATCACAATCTCCTCCTTACGAAGGGCCTAGCCTACTACAAGGGTCGCTTTCGGCACTCAGAGTTAATACAACAATTCTGCGACTTCTATCCAGCCGGTCTGTTGAATACTCTTCAAAGCGAGATCGGAAACCAGACGCAACCGTGGCTGCTGAAAATTGTGCGACAGAACCGAGCGATTGAGATCCAACCCCCGCTGCGGCACTTACTGTTATTAACTTTCCTAGAGTGCTCTGCTGAACAATTCTTCACTAGGTTTGAGGAATACAAACCCTTCGGAAAGGCGCCATGGCCCTGCCTCAACCGGGCTTCTGATCACTTCAAACAGAAAGTAGTCAGTGATTGCCGTGTAACTAATGGCCAAAAGAAGACCCGAGGCCGACCAGTGGCGCTGTTTTCATGTGAATGCGGCTTTCGATATGTGCGAACGGGTCCGGACCGTGCCCCCGCAGATCGGATGCGCCTGGACAGAGTGATTTCCTACGGACCAGTGTGGGAGCAGTTTTTTAAGCAGAGTTGGAGCGACCCCTCGGTCACTCTAACTAGGCTTGCCAAGAAACTAAATGTCATACCTTTCACGCTGCGAAGGCACGCTTTCAGACTAGAGCTTCCCTTCCCGCGCCCAGGCCGCTGGGCAAGACCAACGAGTCAGAAAGTCATCGACGAGTACAGCAATACTCGTCAGACCTTCGAAGAAGATTTGAAGGAACGGCGCCGGCAGTGGCTATCGATTCGCAAAGAGAATCCCGAGGCCACTAGACAGCAATTAATACGAATCGCTCCGTATGCGTACTATTGGCTCAATAGACATTCGAGTGATTGGCTAAAGCAAAATATGCCCGCCGCTCGTACAAATAAACCAGAACCGATACGGGTCGACTGGAAAGTTTGGGATGCGACACTGTCAAGAAGTATCAAGACCATAGCTAAGGAAATTAAAGACAGCCAAGCAGGTCCTGTCCGCGTATCTAAAGAAGAGATTATTCGAAGATTAGGTCACCGGGCTTGGATTGAACAGAGCTTAAGCAAACTCCCACAGACCGCAGATGCCCTGACTAACTCTTTGGAATCACGCGAGGAGTTTCTCATTCGAAGAGTTAGGATCACGGAAGCCCATTTCCAGTCGTTGGGCCGATGTCCGACTTATCATCAGTTTGATATTCAAGCCGGCACGCGAACCAAGAATGGGCAGCGCCGCATAGTCCGCAAGGCGATTGAAAGAGCGTTAGAACATCTTCAGGAAAGACTTGGACCTGTCTAGTCTTCTTGAGTAGTCAATGTCGCAGCCTAGCGGGATTCTCCGCTCCAAGGTGTGAACTTGAGACTCTCCAATCGTTGCCTTGTTGCACCGGCCCCTCTCGTCTTACTGCGTGGCTTGACAGCAATCAGGTCCCCTACGACAAGAACGTCGAGATCGCTCCGAAGAAATGTTGAGATCGCGTCCCGCGCCGATAGCACAATCGGCTCGCCTGCGAGATTGAACGATGTGTTGATCACAGCGGGGACGCCGGTACGCTCGTAGAACGCATTAATTACACCGTGGTAACGTGACTGATCTTGGCGCACAACTTGTGGGCGTGCAGATCCATCGACATGGACCGCAGCGGGGAGCAGTGTGCGAGCTGATTCACGTACCGGCCAAGCGGCAAGCATGAAATCTGAAGCTGCAGTCAGAGGATCATCAAATATCCGATCAGTGTGCTCGGCCAGAACTGCAGGCGCAAGCGGACGCCATACCTCTCTGCCTTTGACAAGATTGGTCTTCACCAACATCTCGCGTTTGCGCGGATCACATAAGACGCTGCGCCCACCTAAAGCACGTTGTCCCACCTCGCCTCGGCCCTGCCACCAGCCCACCAGCCGACCTTCCTCGAGGTGTTGTGCGACTATCTCATGTAGTTGCGTGTCGCCATAGCGGCTTGTCTCATATTCAGCTAGCAGTTCAAATGCGTCTTGGTCACAGATATCGACTGAAGGCGCCCAGAATGCGTCTCTAAGTCGAGGGGGTGTCGTCCGCGAATGATTTACCGCGCGATCGGCAATGAATGCAGCGCCGAGGCTCACACCGGCGTCATGTGGGAACGGTGGAATCCAAACGTCATCGAAGATGTGAGAGCGGATCAGCGATCCGTTTGCGCTGCAGTTCAACGCTACGCCACCAGCAAGCACCAAGTTGGTTTGGCCGGTTTCACGACGAGCCAACTCAGCCAAGGCTAGTAAAACGCTCTCAAGCCCCCCCTGAATAGAGGCTGCGAAGTCAGCATGAGCCATTACGTCAGACGGATGACCTGGACCAAAGGGATAGTTCTTTGTTCGAAAGCTATTTCGAAGGCGGCTGCGCAATTGTACAAAATGATGTGGAACTGAAGCGTCGGCCGGAGGAGAATCGGTAATCAGATAGCCGCCCGGTACTACGCCTAGCGGAACGGGTTGACAGGCACTACCATAGGCTGCAAGCCCCATCAGCTTGCCAGTACCCCACATAGTTAACCCCGCCCACTCCGCCGCCCAGCCATACAGGTGACCCAATGATAGATTGGTTCCCCATGTTTTCACGACTTCGATGCCGGAGGGTCCGCCGTTTGCCAGCGTCGTCGCAACGGCTTCGCCTCTGCCGTCAACCACAAGGATCGCGGCCTTTGACTTTCCGCTCGTGTAAAAAGCGCTGGCGGCGTGCGCAAGATGATGGTTTACATAGCGAAGTGGCGGAATGCGCTGAACCGAAGTGGCTGACGTACCCAGAAGCCACCTGCTGAATTCGCTCTCATCAAAGGAGTTGCTCTCGATTTCCATCAGCGCCGGAACATCCCAGCCGACCGCTATCTCATCAACCGCGCTGAGATCGATACCTTCATGAGCTAGACACGCCTTGATCGCTGGTTCTGGAGACTCACTGAATGCGTGCTTCCTTCGGCTTAATCGTTCTTGCTCCAACATCGCGACCAGTTCCCCGTCGCGGAGGAGCGCCGCGGATGCATCATGTGGACCTGTATTCACCCCGAGCACGTAGTGAGGTTTCTCGTTAGTGACCATCGGTGTTCAAACTACGCTTGTCGGCGGCGAACTGTATCGCTCAAGTCGCAAAGGGAGCGAAAGGCACTCTTGTCCCCGCATCGTCCTTCGGGTGGGATTCGCAATGCCGAAGCAAAGTGATTCCAGAAGCATTTCATCGCTACGATTGCGGAAATTTCTAGCAGTTCCTCGTCGTCCACGTGCGCCTTTAGGCCCGTGACGATCTCATTTGGGATTTCAATCGGAGTCAAGACCATCGCCTCGGCGAAGCGTAATATAGCCGCCAACCGGCTACCCAGGATTGCTATAGAAAAATCCGGAAGGGCAAACATCTCCTCAAGGGACACACCGTGTTCGAACGCTGCGCCGGCAGCATCATCGATGCAGTAGCGGCATCCGTTGAGTATCGATGTATAAAGACAAAGGAGAGCACACGTCCGCGCATCAACGCGCTTGAGGGTCACGAACATATGCAAAGCACGTGTTGTAGCTTGCAATGTCGTCGTCGACGACGCCACTGCTCGCGTCAAATTGCGGACGCGACCTTCGCGTTCTTCGTCAGCCTCGAACGCGCCCCGTACCTTCATCGGGGCTTCCTCCCGATCAAGCAATGGAACGACGCAGCCAAGGTTATCGCGCGGCATGAGTGTTCTGTCGTTCATCTGAGCACGGCTTCCGCTAACTCAATTTCATTGGTCGCTATGCGTCTCAGAAACCGCACAATGCGCCTGCGAGCCCTGTTGTCTATGATACGCTCGTTCGATGCCAGCATATGCACCAAATACCAGTCATTCGTAAGCTGGTTTAGTAATGTCGCAGGTCGGCTCGCAGTTTCGATTTTTTGCTGCGCGAGGTACTCGAAAAGGCGGGCTGCCTGGTAGCGTTCGCCAGCCGCGCGGCAGACGTCGATGGGTTCTTCGCTTGCCTCCACCCATACGATGTATCGCTCCAGCAAGCGCTGCGATTCCGGAAAAGTTGCATTGAGGTGGCGTTTGACGCCGTCCAGTATGGCGCCGGGATCAGCCTCGATGATCGTTGACCATCCGACAGAATATAGCTTGTGCCCCTCTACTCGGCCCACGCATGGACTGACACGCATCAGTTCGTATTCGGCGGCAGTCCGCGACATGATGGCTGGGCCGATTGTGGAGTCGACAATTTGCGCTCGAACTTCATCTCGGTGAATCACAAGGACCGCATGAACTACGTGCGTGCGTTCCCGATGCTCAGCAGGAATGTAGTAAGCATCGATTTCGGCAATAAATGGAACGCCTTCGCTGCTCAGCCGCAATTCGGTCGCGCGAGCCTGGCTGGCGCCTTCGAAAGTAAGAATCGAGACGTCAGCACCGCAAATCTCACGGAGGAGGCGGGGCCATGTAGCAATCCCAAAAAGAACCGAACTGCCCATCCACCTGCATCCCCACGACAGACCAAGCATCTCCCAAGCGTTCCGGACGCCGCGAGCAGCCAGTAAGTTTCCAACCCATTGCCAGTGGCAGGTCGCTATCGGCGTTATGCCTCGATAGTAAAGGGGAAATGCTTTAGGGTAATCCTGTTCACCGCGGTCTCCATCGCGTTCCAGTAGTGCTGACTGACTCACTTCACGCGTTGGCATAGTGTCCTTTTCGCGATTGACCGGAGAACGCCGACTTTCGTTATTCCTGCAAAGCAACTCAATTGTTCAACTGGCCAGAAGCCGCCGAACTCATCCTCTAACTCCATCAATAAGTTGACGAAGCGTAATGAGTCGAGGCCGGCATCAAGGAGATCGGTGTCGTCATGTGGCACTTCAGGTGTCGCCAACGCTGCCGCCACCAGTCTGTTAAATGCAGAGTCAAAAGCAATCTCGCGATTATCAGGCATTTGTTTAGGCGGTCCGTTACTCGTCCATCTGGGCAAGTATACCATCGTTAAACTGCAGGGAGTACACATGTCGGTCGGTACCCACAGCAAGCCGTCCGTCTGAGCACGCCACGGCATATGCCGGCGAGGCCTGCGGGATTATGAGTGAACGCTTTGCCTTCAAATCCCATATCCGCACGCTCAAATCATCGCTCGCCGATACGACAAGGGCGCGATCGCGGTAGGTGCCATAGGCCACTCCCCAGCTACCGTCGGTATGGCCAGGCAGCATCGCCACATCGTTCCCATTGTCGGCCTCCCATACCCGGATGGTGCCGTCCGCGCCACTGGCAATTACAATTGTGTGACTGTCTAGCTCACCGAAGGTGACGTACCGACAGCCACGAGCATGGCCTTGAAGCTGTCGCACACATTCTCCGCTACGTGCGTCCCACAACCAGATACGACGATCGGTGCTAGCTGCAGCAATGGTCGGACGATCACCAACCATCCCTAGTGCGACGCCCCAGACACGCTCCCGAGTACCTGTCAGGGTCAGTATCGGGTTGCCGTCGAATGCATCCCATACCCGAACGCTTCGATCTCGACTTCCGGATACCACAATGGGCCGATCGTCAACGAATCCGCAACAGACGCCCCACACCGTCCGGGTGTGGCCAGGGAACTCGTTAAGCAGAGAACCGTCCCGCGCGTCCCACACGCGAATGACAGCATCAGCGCCGCCCGAAACGACGGCCGGTCTCCCATCAAGAACCATGAACGAAACTGCCAGCACTCCGCCAACATGTGCATGCCAGCGAGTGAGTAAGTTGCCTGTCAGTGCGTCGCGGACATGAATCTGCTCATCGAGGCTGCCACTGATGATGACTCGCAGCTCGTCGATCGCGCCGAAAGCTACGCTGCGGATCGCTCCAGCGTGCACCTCTCGTTCCGCTGGTTCGAATTCGGTCTCGGGCGCCCACGCCCAGACACTACTACTGATATCCGTCAGAGCATTTTCCGGCGCAATTCTCTGGCCGCTCTGTGCGTCCCAGACGCGAATTGTACGATCTGCGCTGCCCGATATGAGGAGCGGGCGCTCTCCGAATTTTGCGAATTCAATCGCGCGCACTCCCCCGCGATGTCCATGCAGCGTGTGGAGGCATTCACCCGTGCGACAATCCCACACCCGGATGCTCAAGTCCGCGCTGCCCGAGGCAACGACCGGTGTATCGCCGACCATGCCAAAGCACACACACGTCGCCGCGCCTGAGTGAAGTTCGAGCCGGTGACGGACCGCCTCCGAGTTTGCGTCCCAAATCCAGACGGACTCGTCGGAGTTTGCGGATGCGACGATCGAGATTCCATCAACTTGGCCGAGCGCTACCCCGAGGGCACTGCCCGTTGGCCCAGCTAAGCTCAATAGTCGTTCGCTCGTTCGAGGGTTCCATACGTTCACGGTTCGATCGAGGCTTCCCGAGACGAGCACGAAGACGCCGTCAATCGTTCCGAACACAAGGCTCGCCAATCCGTCTGAGTGGGCTCTGAACTCGGCAAGAACATCGCCCGTCGCAGCGTCCCAAGTGCGAATCGAACCGTCGTTGCATCCAACGGCTACAATCGAGGTTTCGCTGCTCACCCCCATCGCGACACAATTAATGGGCACCCGCCCATCTATCGTCCGAATGCACTCCTTGGACTCTGGATCCCACACGCGCAAAGCACCATCGGCACTCCCGGACACGACCCGCTGGGCCCCTTCCACGGTACCTATTGCAACTCCTCGAACGATATCGCGATGGCCTTTCAATTCGGCGATCAGCTCCCCGGTACGCCCGTCCCAAAGCCGCACGCGGTGATCCAGGCCAGAGCTGGCTATTACGGGGCGTCCCGCGAGGGTGGCCGATGCGAGCCCGACTATCTCACTCGCGTCGACCCTCGATGATGCTTGGAATGGACTTCGTCGTCCTCGGGCGAATTGGACCGTCCATGGCACCAGCTCGCGCATTTCGTCAAGGGCCACCAGCGCTTCGGGTTCTTCTGTCGCGCACTCGAGCTCTAAATTCGCGAGACGGCTCCCGATCGCGGTGCCAATACGATCGGCGCCGAGCCTCAGGTATGTGCGCGCGTTGGCTTGAGCTGGCCCGGCACTCCTCGTTGCAACTTGACTGAGGACCGGCACAAGCCGCGTCGGATCGGCTGCGCCGAGGAATCCAACGTCGAGAACGAGTTCACTCAGCACCTCTCCCTGAGCAGCATGTGCGCCGAGATGCCGACGAACGTACGCATTGGCATTCACCCATCCCATTCCCCCACCGCCGGCGAATTTCCACAACTCTCGGGCAATACGCTCCTGGATTTCTCGCTCCGGCTCGTCCTTAATCAACCCCTTGAAGTACCGGACGAGTTCCTCGTGGTGGAGACGGTATACGGTCTGTTCAGACTCCGCTGATTGGACCAAGTACCACGCCGCGTTGCGAAGGGTGACCGTTGCGTCCGTGTCACTGAACGCGACTCCCGAGATTGCGGTCGCCACGGCGGCCCAGACTCGATAGCGCGGCAAACCTTCGCCTTCCGTCCACGCGAGCGCTGTCAGCATATGCCGGACGCGATCCCGAATGCTTGAGGGAATCCGCTGGAGATCTTCGGCGACGACGGACGTGAGGAGGTCACCACCTTCGGACCCTGGAAGGCGCGATTCCCATCCGGAGTCAAGTGTCAAAGGACCCCGCCGAAGAAGTGCCTGAACCGTCAGCCGAGCGTAGAGGAAGACGCCGTCGACCCTTCGTGCTACTTCGTTAGCGATAGCGAGCGCGGTACCGTCGCGGCCTACGTATGAAGACCCACTGCGACCATCCGTAAGTCGCGCTCTCACATACGTAACAATATCGGCATACGCGCTGTCGCGATCGTCCTGCAGATTCCAGACTCGCTCCGGCTCTAGAGCATGCAAAATCGGACCGAAACGCGGGCTCGATCCAACCGGCATTCGCGCCCGATCTGGGCGCGTGCCGACTAGCACCTTTACCGCCGGAAGATCGCCGAGGTCGCGGAGAAATTCAGCGATGGACACAATATCGCTTCCTACAGCCTCGTCGAGCGCATCGATCAAAATGCATGTCCGCTCCAGCCTGCCCGAGACCAGCGCTAGAACCTCATCTCGGCTGGGCACGTTGGCCTCGAACCCGAGACCAGAAGCGACCTCGCCGACGACGGTCTCAAGAGTTTTCTCGCGAGCGTGAATAGCCACGCTTACGCTCCCGATCGGTGGCGTGCTCTGCGCTGATGGGTCAAAGTCCGGATCGCGACGCGCGACATCCTCACGACTCTTCGGATCCGCGAGCATTGCCACGCGCCCCAGGATTGCGGACTTTCCGCTGCCCGGAGGACCGGTCACGACGAATACGCCCGAATGTTCCGTAGTTAGCCAAGCTGCAATTGCGCCGAGTGTTTTCGTGCGACCTACGAAGTGCCATCCTGTTGCCCCGACCTCGAGTCCCGATGTGGCAACGAGGAAATGTTCCCGGGTTCGTCGGGCTGAGTCAGCGGAGAGCGGGACACGATACGCGAGATTGGGGAATAGCGGCCCGACATATCCGTGCTCCCGAAACTCGATGAATCGGCCCAGTCGAGAGCTCAGAGCCGATGCCACCTGACGCGGAGGGATTCGCTTTTCATTTCTCTTCCAGATCACAGGATCCGGATCCGCGAGGATGTCGAGTAGCGTGTCGATCAAGGCACCATCAAAGGCCTCTTCAAGCGATCTCGCCGAACTTATCACCGACAGCGCGATCCCATCACCCCGTTGGCGTGATATCACCGCGTCTACGTCCGCGGCGAGTCGAGCAGCAGCGGCACCGGAATAGCAGGCGTCAAAGATTAGCGAAACCTCCCGTGGCTGGCCTTGGGCGATTACCTGCGCTAAATCCGCTGCGGAGAGTCCGCTGCGCGCGGTGAGGTGCCCGCGTTGCGCTCTGGGTCCTACAATGAAGTGATCGTTTCCAAGTCGCGCGCCATGACCGCACAGGTAGATTAAGATGGAATCGTCAGGACATAGGCGGTGGTGGAGCAACTGTTCAAGCGCTTCCATGACGTCCGTCGGTGCTGATGTCCCACTGAGGTCGGGCAGGAGATGCAGCATTGAGACAGACAACGCTTTAGCCAAGTGGTCAAGGCCTTCTCGAAGGCGCGGCAAGTCGGCCCAACTTGAGCTGGATCTGTAATCAAATCCGAATGCGACGAACGATGGTTGACGGGCTAGTTGTCTCATGGATCGGCACACACGAGCACATCGGAAATGGAGTCGGCAACCGTGTTGCTCATCGGATCGGGGCTGACTTGCCAGCGCTTCATGCCATGACTGGTGATGCGGAGCGTCGCGGAGAACTCCGCGTCCCCAAGGCGGAGTGGTGTACTCTCCACAACATGGCCATCTTCGCTGACCTCGACGATGAGCGCCAGGGACTCGCTGCCGGAAAGCGCCTTTGCAGTAACGGTCCATTCTTCGCCCGGCGCGACGTATTCGGGGGCGTCAACTATTAGTTCTTCTCCTTCCGCCATCGCTCGGCGGGGGGCGCCACCAGTGAGGATCCCCATGATTTGCTCCCAAGCACCGGCGGTGTCATGGAGACTCGCATGTCGTCCGTTGACGAACGCGCCACCGCCCCGATCCGCCCATTCAGGGGGAATGGCCGACGCGCGCGTTACCGTGCCGTCGCCGCGCAGATGCATCTCGACCGGGCTTCGCCCCTCTAGTCCGGACGCGCCCACGGATGCCCAATAGGCAGTCGCTTGCCGATGGCACAGGATCGGCGAATATAAAGGTCGATCGGTGCCGTTTGAGGCAACTGCGGTCGCAATCTCCCGGTGGAATTCCAGCGCGTGGTCTCTGATGGATTGTGGAAGGCCCGGCACGAGAACGTCGGCGCCAATCTCGGCCAGCGAGTCGAGATTCGCGCCGATACAGGGATATGTTGGTAACAACTCGGCAACAGAGGGAAGGCTCCGAATTAATTCCCCAATCTCAACCGTGACCGCGACCGGGCCGGCCGAGAGGCGAACACCGCCGTTGGCAATTGCTAAGAGCGCTTTAACGGCTCCTTGATAGGGTGTTGCAATCGTGATCACGCGGGCGGTAAAGCGGTGCGTATCGAGGCATTCTGCGTAGTACCGCGCAACGAGCCCACCCATCGAGTGCCCAATCAGGATTAGCTGCGCGGATGGATACATGGCGCGCCGTTCGCGAATCAGGGGCTCCACAAACCTCTGCAGCCGTGTCGCACTTACTCGGTTCGATTGGCGCCAGTCGTATGGAAAAGCGATCACATCCTGTGCACTGAAGGCATTTTCGAGACGTGCGAGCAGCAGATCGTATCCATCAAGCAGTGTCCAGAAGCCCGGAATGGCGGTTGCGAGCCGAGCGGGTAGTCCGAACACCAGGGATGAAGGCGGAAACGTTAAGCCTGAGCGCATGACGCCGTCCACGAGCGTTCCGTCTTGGTCGCCGTTCTCCCAGTCGCCGTAGGCGCTCGGCCCGAGTGCCAGGTCCTCTGTTAGTCTCGCGCTCAGCCGTCCAATGCTCCGAACGATTTGCCTAAATCCCCAAGTCTCGCGATCCCGACGGCGCAAACGCGAGCCGAGGATTCCGGGAAGTATTACAACAATATCTCCGTTGGGAGTTCGCATTTTCAGTCACCAGTTGACACAGGATCAGCGGAAAAACGGATCAACCTTAGAAATGTCACACACGTAAGCTCTGCTTCCCTCTTTCAACTCACTCAACACGTCGCGATGACGTATTGTCTTTCGATGAGCCGTATGCCTGCTTTGCGATATCACTTAGATTCGCGGAACAACCTCAATAACACCACTACTGGATGCGTTGAGCGCAGAGATACGTACGGATGATTCAACGGCTCCATTTCCGAGCGTCCGCAAAACAACACGACGTGGCCGACCGGGCTCAAGCGAAAACCAAGAATCGTCTGACACCAACTCCGGTCCATAGACACGCACGCCCCACGCAGGACGTGTGGCGGCAACTATCACACTGAGTTCCCCACCCTTCCACTCTCCAGTGCCGCGGAGCCCGAGTGTATCAAGCGATTCACGCTGCAGCGAGCGAGGACCCACCCAATGAAAGTGCTGCAGAAGCGGCACATCATCGCTAGCGATGTGGACGCTGACAACGACAAGTTCGTGGTCTCGCGGTCCGAATCGATAGGCCCAGTTCGCGTCGACGAACCTCCCTAACAATTCCTCGACACCGATCCGCTCGACATCTCGGGGGGCTACCACGATATCGCGAGCAGCTTCTGCAGTCCGTGTTCCATTATGTCGGTACATTGCGATGCGCAACGTGCAAGCGAATGTCTCCGACTCGTCGTTGGCCAAATGGATGTCGATTCCATCGAGTCCCTCGTCGGTTGTCCACACGGCCCGAGGCAGGCAGACTCGGCGGAGAATCGCCAGCGCGGGCTTGGCTCTACCCAAAGCGTCCAGCAAGCCCCACCCGCAGCCTGGTGTCAGGTCGGCGGATTGGAGAATGATGACGCCCCTGCATGGCGAGGCCTTGCGGCGCCATTCACCAACCGTCGCGGCCATTACCTCTCCGGTCAGCACGCGGGAGAGATCGAGGTAAAACTCCGGATCATTGCGTCGCAGCTCGTCCGGATCAATGTCGTAAACTAGTTGGAAATAGTGATCGCGAACGTCTTCGAAATCCCAACTTACACCGTCATCACGAGGGATGCCGCGCTTCCAAGCAGCCGAGCCAGGGATGGCACTCTCGGGAGCAGTTCGCGCAACAGTGTCGAGCATATTCTGTTCCGGCACGTTTGCAAAAGCGAGACACTCGCTTGCAAATCGCACAGCAGCCGCACGCGCGTCAGTGAGAGGCCTCCTGTAGGCGCCAATCCCGAAGTAGTGCGAAACTCCCGTTGAGACCCGGAATGGCAAGTCCCCACCGAACGGAGACGAGGGAATTAGCGGAACTCCCGGACACGTTTCAGCGGCGATCCTCGGCAGTACATCCCGTATGAAGCTAGTTCGGCCAATGTCGGGTGGCAATCCCAGCATGGATGCCTGCTGCTCGACCTCTGAACCACCGCAAATTACGGCCGTGCTCGCGTGTCGACTCACTCGGGCGAGTTCGCCACTCACCTCCTGAGTGAGGAGAGTAGCAAACTCTGGATCTTCGGTAGGGTAGTCCATCCTTGCCAGCATCAGGTCTTGCCAGACAAGTAAGCCGAGCGCATCGCACTCATTGTGAAAGGCGCTATCCTCCCACATTGAGTTTCCTGGGACTCGCACAATGTTCATCCCCGCATCTCTAAGGGTTAATAAGCGGTCTCGGATCTGACTCGGAGAAGGATCAAAACCGATCGGATCTGCTGGTGTCCAAATCACACCGCGACAGAAGATCGGAACACCAGAAACGACCAACGACAACTCTTGGGCAGCATCGGACCTCTTGTCAGATGAGACGGTGCGAAATCCCGCCGATACGTCGCGGATACATATCTCGGAGTCATCGAGAGTAAAGATGCGGGCGCTGACGTCGTAGAGATTCGGAGTGCCATAGGTATGTGGCATCCAAGGAGCGACATCATCGATGCAGAGTTTGGCAGCGATTCGGACTCGTCCGTCAGAGAGCCTGATGACGTCAGCGTCGCAACTATGTTCGCCAGTCGGCCCTGCTGCGATTAGGCGCGCTGCCACAACCTCGGTCCGTCCGAGTGGTCGAAGAGTGGCTTCGAGGCGTAACTCGCCAAGCCTGTTATTGAGTGTCGCTGCCCGGGACCATGAATCAACAGCGAGCACCCGACGCCGGACGATAGCTATCCGTCGATAAGGACCCACCACCGGCGGACACGGAACACCGGTCAGTCCACGGCCAAGGAGGGTAGTGCGGATATAACGCAACCGCTGGTTCTTTATGCCCGACGCGCGAAAGCGCGGACGGGGACGAGCGATGTTGAGTGCGGAACTGAGGGAGCGGCAGGAAATCGCCAGTTGGGTACGTCCGCTGCGGAGGACGCTTCGAAGGTCAACAGTATGCCGCGCGAACATCGATGGGCTAGCAAGCATGTGCACACCGTTGACGAAGACGTCGGCAATCGTCGCAAGACCATCGAGGGTCAATACAACTTCCTCGTCGTGATCCGGCGGGGCCACATCGAGCTCACAGAAGAACCACCAGTCGAAGGCATCAAGGTCATCAATTGGATCGCCAACGGCAGAGAGAGCGGACGCGACGGTCCCGGGCACTTTAACAGCCCACTGACCCCGCGTGGCAGAGCTACCAGGTTCGGCGCGCGCCATGGTCCAACCATCGGAGACGACCTCGACCGAGTGGGTGTCTATGCTCAAGGCCATGGCGCGGTCATCCATTCCTGTGAAGGAGGTTCTTGAGGGAGCCCATTGCTTCGCCGTATGCGGCGGCGAGCGGCTCGATTGTCTTTGCCGTCTCGAATACACGTTGGCGAGCTAGTTTCAGGAGCAGGACTTTAGCACCTTCGACTTGCCGTCGAAGTGCCGCGCTTGCCGTATCGGCCGCCGGGTCGTCGGGCAATGCCCAGTCGATGAACGACTTCGCCAACTCAAACGCGGCACCAGCCTGCCTAACTGTGGCAAAAGCATAAGCGTGATAATGTTCTTTTGAGCTTCTAATAATGGTCGGCAACTCCGCCGCAAGCCATTCTCCAAACATCAACCATGGATTCTTGCTGGGAAGACGTTTCAGCTGACGGCCCAGCATTTCATAAGCGGCAGCACGCCGGGCCGAGCCGGCCAAAGGCTCACCTGCGTCGAAACGAACAAGTTCTGCGTAAGGCGGCAATTCGTCCGGTGACTCTGCCGCGTTGGCTCTTAGTAGCTTGCGATAGTCGTTACCTTTGACTTCATGCAGGCCGCGGCCATGAAAGTAGACAAGGCGTTCGGATAACCGGTCGAGGCCGACGATGGCGATCGCCGTCTTTTGATGAACCTTTTTGTACGAGATGCCTAATGTGGCTGGGAGATAAAATGCATCAACCTCAATGATCATTGAGCGGCCACGCACGAGTTGATCGTCAATGTGGTTTATTAGATCTCGGTAAATCTGCATCTCGTGTACGTCGATGCCGTACAACAGCTCTAAGTCTGAGGGCAGTGGCTTGAAAAACGTCCACTGGTCGCCTTCAAAATCGACTGTGAGGCAGAATGCCATCATTGCGATCGGTTCTAAGGCATGGGCATGCAGCAACTCAATCCACAGGTCTGTGTAGCAATTCGTCTCAGGGAACACGCGGGTGCTGCTGTGCAGGGGGTTCGCCAAATAGCTATCCGGATTGAGATGGACAGGGTTATGCACAGACGCCCTCAAGATTGAGTACTCGACACACATTCACGGGCCAACCTCTAACATCGCAGCCGTGTCGGTCGAACAGTGAGATCACGATACGCTCAAGGCCGAAACCCACGCAGGCCGTGTGAGCGACGCTTCCATCGACGCAGTTGAGGCCGAACGTTTTCCCCATCTGATCTCGGTGGTAGTTGAACGACGAGATCGCCAAATCGGAAATCTTCCCGGCAATCGGTACAACCGCCTCGTATTTCATCAGAGCGTCGCGCTGATTGCGGGCCAGCAGCAGGCCCCCTCGTCCAAAGAAGGGATCAGTAGCGACAGCGAATGTGGCGTTAAGCTGAAACTGATCGTAGATAACCGCAGCGCGCTCCATCCACCGCTCACGCCACGATAGCACCTGTGTTTCAGAGCCCATCCTGACCAACTCGCGCTGGTGAAAAACCTGGAGTCGTGCCGGATCGTCCGAGGGCTCATTCCGGTAGACGCAAGTAGCGCCAAGATCCAGCGTTGAGCCGCCAATCGCAAGCGCTCCGCGCGCAGCGATCGCAGGATACGCGGGGAAGCACGCTGCGGGTAGTAGGGCTAGGCTGGTTTGTTCGAAAACCAGAGACGCTCCCTCATCGAGGCTCGATTTGATCCTCTGTGTTTCGTCAGGTTTGATGCTAACGATTGCGCCGCAAAGGTCCGGAAAATTCCAGGTATACCCAACTTTGTCGAGGAGACGACGGGGCACCACGGGCGGGAAACGCAGTATTTCTGGTTCATCTTCGAGCGTGAGATGCGTAAGAAGAGCGTCCACGCGACTATAGATGGCCTCACAAATACTTCCGCGACCGTAGACCCCGCGCTCACCGCTCGGGATTAGGTGGCCATAAGTAACGAGCTTCTCCATGAGCCCGTTGCGATCATTTGTGCGCCAGTCGGACATCAGGTTCCATCGCTCATCAAGAGCAGCTGGGCATTGGCGGCGTGTATGCGGTTATTTGCGATCATCAACGGCGCAGAGAGCGCATCACGTACGTTACGGCCGACCGAGAACCTGCCCCCGTTTTTGTAGCCTGCTACTCCGCAAATCTCCAAGGCCTTGCCCGAAATACTTCTGGCTGCTTCCGAAGCCACGATCTTAAGATTGTTGATCCGAACCGCATATCCGAGAGTCGACAGTTCCTCACGGTTGGGAACGTCTTTTATCGACTCGTATTCCGCAGTCGCACAGTGTACGGCGGCACGCATGGCCGATAGTTCGGCGGATAGCTGCGAGAGGCGCATGTCCGCGCCTTCAGCGCCGGACGCTGCTCGCCGCCGTGCTCTAGCGTAGCCGCGAGCACGATCGGCGGCGTCTGTCGCGATGCCGAGCCAGCAGCAAGCCCAGAGGATATGTGCGTACGGAATCATCGTCTCACTTGCGATAACAGCGAAGGGCACCGGAACTACCTGCTCAGGGGAGAGTTCGGCACCGATGGTAAATGCCGGGCTACATGTGCCACGCATGCCGAGTGCATCCCAGTTGTCAGTTTGCTTCAACACTACCTGGCCAGCATGAACGAGCGCTAGTACCTGATCGTTAGGCTCGGCGGTTGGCGACCTGCGGAGGGTAACGAGAAAGTCGTCGGCATAAGCACCGTAAGATACGGTAGGCGCAATCTTCCCGAAGCGTACTAACCCGTCCTCCAAAAGTTCAAGCGAAGCGTGGCTATGATGGAGATCCCCATCTGTTCCCTCTTCGGAAGTGACAGATGCGATCAGGCGATCGTTGCGAGCGATATCGGCAAGGTAAGTCCGGAAAAAGTCCGACTGACCGAAATGGCGAGCGATGCTCGCGAGTTGGATCTGGTGCATCGCGAAAACCATGCCGGAGGAGGCGCAACGCCGGGACAGTTCGAAACAGGCGTTGCCGAGCGCTCCGAATGAGACATCACACCCACCGAGCTGGCTGGGCACCGCTGCACCGAGAGCACGCGATCCGCGCAACGCGGCGAACGCCTCAGCCGGGAATCGGGCATCGCGGTCAACAGCATCCGCGTGTTCGCCGGCGATAGCTGCAGCCGCGCGAATCTCAGTGAGAAAGGACTCGTCAACGCCGCTGGTGGCATTCATATTGGAGTAGCGGTAATGAGGTCGAGTGCTTCGCGAATAGAACTTACACTTTCGAAGACCTCGCGCCGCAGCATGTGATCCGGGAATTCGATACCAAATTCGTCCTCTAACGCGAGCATCAAACTCACGCTCGCGAGCGAGGTCATCCCAGCGTCGTAAAGGCTCGCATTCTCGGGGAGGCTACCGCACGTCGCAAGAAGTTGCGCATGATTATCGATCACGACCCGGATTCGTTGTGTCAACTGTGATTTCGATAAGACTACCATAAGGAACAAAAAATGTGGGAAAGGTTCCCCTGCGCTATCACGAGATAAATAAAGACGGCTTCCCGATTGTCGTCCATGACCATTCTTGCTGAACTCTTGATGCGTAACCACTAAGAATAAACAGCAATGCCGCATGCGCAACTGGAAAGAATATAACAGAGCTCCACCGAAGTATGCGCACCAATAGCGGTGACTTCTAATTTAGCCTTCAGCTTTAGCCCTGATTCTATCACGCAAGTAGAGATGCTATAAGACAAAACGGGCGAGGCCCTCCCACAAGCCTCGCCTGAGCCACGTATCCTCACCCCACGCGACCACTTCGCCCTTCAGGGAGGCGGGCGCGCATTATTAATTACTCAGGTGAAAAGAATCAATCGATTTTTAATCTGCCAGTCCCATTCAACGTTGCGACAAGCCGTTCGCTCTCCCATCTCCCCGGGTCGCTGTCGCCCTTATGTGCATGTTGCATGCGGACTCCAATCGCGTTCGATCTGATCAGGCATCTGCTAGATCGGACGCGTCGTTCGAAACTCAGACCGGTTCAACCAACATGATACGTGCGTACTATTTGTTCAGCTTCGCGGTCATACGATTCCGCGATGCCCCTCACACTCGCAGCAAGTCGATGAAACCCGCGAAGCTCAACTTCCTCGGCGCGCTTTCGATAATGATTCGCGAGTTCACGTTCTCCGCTTCCTTTCGGATCGACTGTATACACGCCGCGAGAGTTTACGGTCTCAATTTCATAACCCAATCGGAGATCGGCTGCATCTTTTGCATTTAGGACTTCCGCCGCTGCTTCGTGAATCCAGAGTCCAGTTGGATCGGCTGGAGCATACAACAACACTTCGCCCACTTGTTGCATAGCGATTTTCAAATGTCCCGATTCAGAGCAACTTCTCTTGACCGCCGCCAGCCACTTATTTAACTCTTGTGCGTCGAACGTGCCGTCATCAACACTGCCAGGTGGTATCCGCCATTCCATTAATAGTCTATGTCCGTGAGTTGCGATACTTTCTTGTTGTTTGGAAACTGCCTTTGGCGCTTCATCTTTTTCGGATCGGAAGACGGCTCGGATAATCTCGCAGAAGAAGTCTGGATCTTTGGCAAGTGTTTTCTGAAGCAGTGTGGGAGAAACCCCTAAGTGCCCGTCCAGAAGCGGCAAAAACGCCCACTCAAGTTTGAATAATTCATCTTGATTTGTCTCGGGAGCCGCTTGGAGTTTACCTATCAAGTTAGTCACCGCATGAGCATCCATGTTCTTGAGCGCCTCTTGCGACTGAAGCAGCGCATTGAGAGCGCGTGCAATCTGGTGAGGCTGAAGCTCGGCTTTGCTGTACATCAACTTCTCAAGAACACCAATCGCTGAAATTGGTCTACCGTTGTCAATTAGCTGGTCTATCGCAAATGGTAATTCCTCGTTCGTTGCGTCGTACGCACTCGCGTGCGTTTTTTCCCAATACAGCTTTTCCTCTTTTTCGAGCCAGTTCCTAGCTCGGGACCAGGTCTCGGACGAAAAGGGCAAGTAACTTAGAAGCACAGCCTTGTCGTCATTCGACCATGCGGCAATATCCAAAGAATCGACCCACTCCCATCCTTGGGTTCGAAATCTGCCACTTACAAAGCCAGCCCCAAACTGAACAATCGAGGACGACTCGGACTCGAATAAGCCGGGAATGATCTGCTTTTCATCGTCCGGCGATGCGATAGCGCCGAATGCAAATCCGAGTTGACCAGGTGACTCGACGGAGTCTGCGAGTTGCCGAACAGCTAGTACTCCTCCTGCACCGTGCAGTTCGCGCACTGCGTCCTTTCGTCTTTCGAAAAGTCTTTGAGCTTGTTCGACGAAATTATCCGTCTCTTCGTAAAGGTCGAAATCGCGCTGTGCGAAAAGACGGCGATACTTGAAAAGAGGGTCGTGCGGTTCCAATTGAGCAGCTGCCGAAGTAAGTGCTTCTATTTCCTCAGAAGGCAAAGCCCAGTCAGCGGCGGCGTATTTGCGATGGCGCGAAATAAAATCAACTAGCTCATTCCATAAGAGCAAGCGAGCGTCTTTTGGGAGCAATAGAACTTCCTGGGAACTAAGGTGTGAGACAACGTTTTGACGCGCTGCCTTAGGAAGTTGATTTAAGTGGTCAATGAGCTGTGGTAGCTTCTGAGAATCCTGAACAGCTTGAGCTACCGCCATTTCACCGTACGCAGTTACCTGTTCCCAATATTCAGCACTCGTTGCGCCTTCCTTCCAATCAGCAGGGATAGTGTTCCTCCAAGTTGGTTTATGAGTTCCCGACGTTGCACCACCACCTACCTGCGGAAGCAAGCTCAAAAGGAGCGTCCAAGCGACATCAGGCTGCTCTTTCTGAAGCGTCGCAACGGCCGCCACTCGTTTAGTCGGCGGCGCCAATGTTTGAGGGAACCACGGCAGAAGTATCGCGTGAAGTGAATTAGCAGGTCGGTTCCCCCAGTTACCGCCAGGATCTCGCGCCGCCAATTCGCCGAGAATAACGATTACGCCCGTCAAGTAATCTGGGTCCCATGCTAAATTTTCCAACGCCCAAAGAAGACCGGTCATGTAGTTGTTTCCGCTGAAACCTGACCCTTCTTGCGCGAACACTGAATCGAATGGACATGGATCGTTTGCCAAAGACGCCTCGACTGCATCAAGAAATTCTTTGGGTGCAGCTTCCGACAGGAGCGGAAGTATGTCGTTTAGGCTTGCCCAAATTTCCCAGTTTGCATTTTGAAGGATTTCTCGAACAACTAGCCTACCAGTGCCTTCCGGCTTGCCGTGAGTGGCATTCTCGAGGAATTGTGAATAGTTAGTTAATAACGCAAGCGTCTCAGCTAAGCCCCGCCGTAAATCGTGCGAATGCTTCAAAACTTTACCGACTATATTAGCTGCAAATCGTTTATCACCTTCTAAGTCAAACTGGGGGTCGCGTTCACGCAACGCCTTAATCGCTAGCGTTTGGAATCTATCCAAATAATTGTCGAAGATGCGCGGTCCAATTGCTTTCCATGCGTTCAACCGTTCAGCTACCTTCCAGCGTCCATCTTGCTGCTGAATCGGTTTCCCTGGTAGCAACGATGCTTCACGCACGGAAGAAATCCACTGATCGATGTCTTTAATCATCACCACCTACCAATTCTTTGATAGCTTCTCGATCACCCTCAATTTTTTCATTCCAAGCCCCGAGAAGGGATGCGAGCATAAGAGCGTCAGCTTGTTCGGCTGTGAAAGGTTGCCGGTACGCGGTCTCAGGTTGTTGTACCGCCGTACGTTTGTTCTGGGTATTAGCAGTGTCTCCAACGCTCACGATGGTAGCCTTGGTTTGTGTTGGTGTTTCTTCCAACAATGCAGTACCTGCATGTTCGTCGAATGCGTTCGGAGGAGAAAACTCATCAAGCACTTCGTGAACTCGACCTTTGAATGCCTCAAAAGAACGAAATCTCTTCGTGAACACGCGCTCAAATCCCTTGTCGAAAAGCCCGGTGAGCGAAGTTGACCCGATGTCGACAAAAATCTGTTTAGCCGCCGCGCGCTGATGAGGTTTTAGATCCTCATGATCAGTTAATGGGCCGGGCGTGTACCCTGTGATCGTGTAGAAGAGGAGCCCGCAGACTTGTGAGATTTCAGACTCTATATTCCGTTTTGGACTGTCCGCCGCTTGCAGCTCGGGGAGATGGAGAAATCGATTTCCTAGTTGTTGTCCAGCTGGTGTTAGGCGCGGATCATCCGCATCTTTCTTGTTAAACGACTGGCCAAAATCAATGAGAATGGGATCGACAGCGTTCACTCCTCGCAAGACGACGTTATCTGGTTTGATGTCTCTGTGAAGCACCCCGTTCTTATGACACTTGACCAGAATGTCACAGAGTTGAATGTTGAGCCTTAAAGCCTCGGCTGGTTTTAGCGGACTCAGATTTACACGTTCCTCGAGAGTTTGCCCTTTCACATACTCAGCGACGAAGTATAACGGCACGTCCAAATCTGCAAATTGATCAGTATTCGACTCGATGAACTTCGGTACGGCGGCAGTACGCTCAAGCCGGCGCAGCGCATTTACCTCACGGTGCATACGTTGACGCCGCTCGTAATCCTGTTGTCGACGTAGAACTTTGAGGACGTATTCATTGTCATCCGAGCCGTCGCGCCGTTTCACGACGAAGGTAGCCCCATGACCGCCGCCACCTAATTCGCGGATAATTTGCCAATTAATTTCCCACGGTTTTTTGACCTTTGTGGAAGTGACCATAGCTGCATTCGAGGCGGAGAAGCGTCCGACCGTCAAAGCCTACGCTTACGTTCCCAATCGCACAAGTAGGTGGTCGCCGCAACACCCAAACCCCGCGCAGACTCGGCGCAAAGCTAGGGCTAATCCGCCACCAATGGAGTACGAACCATTAACCCTGACTTGATTCAGGGTGAATGAGGCCCAGAGCCTAATCAAGTCGTGCTATAATTCGGCCAGTATTTGCGGAATCGAATAAGGTGGAGCGTTGACGCTCGGTGTGCCCCACGGATTTCCGCGTTTGAAGTTACTCGGCCATTTGGATCGTTTCCGCTCGCCAGCTTCTTTCCCGCAATTACAAAATCACCGACCAGTGTGGACTTTGGCACGCTGCACCGCCCAAAGTTAGTTCCTGGCGCTGAAATGGAGTGATTGCCATGGCAATCGAAATTGAATGGAAAACGCTGCTTCCCGACAGTAAGCAGTGGAACCACACGCACGTGCTGTACGCCTATGTGCATCCTGACACTGGCGACATTCTGTACGTCGGAATGGCTTGGCATCGAACCGTTGGTCAACGATTCACAGATCGCGATAAGCAAGCGCTCTTCGATTTCTTCTCGAACGAACTCGGACTTAGTGGCGTCGACGTCCGCGTTGGTGAAGTGTGGATGGATGGACGACTTACGCGTCAATTGTTGTCGGATGTTGAGAGTCTTCTAATCAGACGTTTGCAGCCCGCAGGTAACATTATGTGTCGCTCTTCTCGGATTTCTCGTGGGGGAATGAGATTGAAGTGTCTTAACGAATGGCCTCACGAACGCACGAGATTCGTCGATAGGTGAAATTTGGAATAATGGAGAGCGAGTCATGAATTTTTTTGATCAGTTTCGCGCGTCGTACGCGACTGCATCCGAGCCACACCGAGTGCGACGCGAAGCGTTTCTGGCGCGCATGAAAGCTAGTGAACAATTAAAGAATACCATCGAGACAGCCGTGCTGTTCCGAAATCGATTGCGGTCGCGGAGGGACGCACGAAAGCGAATGAAAATCCGCATTCAGGCGCTCGCCTCTGTCAGAAAGACGCTTGAACAGGCCGAGACGATGCGGGCTCTAAACATTCAGACCGTCTTCAATGTCGCTCTTTATCTTCTGCAACTCGATCAAGATCTCGCTTATTTCACGACAGACATGGTACAGGCGGTCGGGGATCGTCGGAGAGCGTTCGTTGCAAAACACGAGGCAGTATTGCTATATGAAGCGGCTGAAGATGTCCCGCAATTACTCGGAAAGCAATTTCGCGCCGCGATAGCCTCTCTCTCAGTTCCAGCGCAGCAGGTGCAAGTTATAAACGCTGTATCATCAGATCTGACTAGGTTCTGGCGAGACCATCGAGACTTTTTGGGCACCATACGGAATGTTCTCGCGGCACACCGTGAGCATCACGCGCTAACGTACGCTCGCGCGTTGGACGCGATCGAACCATTGGAGGTGATGAACCGTGCGGCTGAGCTGTCGCAATTGTTGGAGCTGCTCGTCCAGCAACTGATTGCGGTAGGCAGGTTGACGTCTTCGCCAGGTGCGATTCTGACCGACATCGTTCGGTCAAACGGCGGCGCTACACAACAGAAACGTAGCGCAGCATGACTATGAATGCTGAAATGAAAAGCGAAGGAGAAGCGGGCGGTGCGGTTGCGGTGGCAGGAAAAGAAAAACCAGAGGGATTCGATTTCACGCCGATTCGCGACGATGTCCACAAACTGTTAGC
This sequence comes from Blastocatellia bacterium, assembly GCA_003168335.1. GTDB lineage: Bacteria > Acidobacteriota > Blastocatellia > Pyrinomonadales > Pyrinomonadaceae > UBA11740. The sequence goes on from PMSM01000010.1 coordinate 457,240, forward strand.
CAACGTAACAAACCAGTTGGAGCGCCAGTGGCCTCATCGCTATTCCCAAGTTGGCAGCCGCCAAATGGTACTGTTACAACTTGTCCGGTTGGCGGTTTTGAACTACAAGACAATCGCGTTAGTCTGCTCGGATTTGAATCATGGCGCAGTTAGAGATCGCGCTTCTGTGACCCTCTCCCATTTTCAGTGCCAGCCTAAAGTAGAAAAATTCGGGACGTCAGCGGGACACGCCCAATGCTTTCTCTCCGTCTTCGGGATCATCACCTCATACTTCCGACCTGGCAGGCACCTGCACACGGCTGGTGGTTACCGAGAAGTGATGAAGGTCGAGGTTCGCCACTTGGAAAGAGGTGATTGGCGCTCAAGCACCAGCTTGAAGAGTGGGATTATCGACCGATCAGATGAGGAAGCACGAGGGTGTAAAAAGTTTTGTGTAAATGGTCATCGATGAACTAACCGAGTAAGGTTAGGAGAAGGAGAAAGATGACCACCGAGATCATAGACAATGAACTGATTGACAATCTGCTGAAGGACTACAAACCTCTTCCGCTGTTTAACCTGACAATACCGTCTTAAAAGCACTTCCTGCAACCCAGCAAGCAACAACGGCGGCGTACTAACGTGGTAGCCAAGCCGAAAATCCGATCAGCGTACAAACCATAAAGCCCGCAAGTTGCTGCCGCGGCGCAATTTTCCAAATACAACACCTCGGTAATTCCTTGAGAGGCGGAGGCGAGCAGCCATCTGCGGCATGGAAAATGCACACCACCTATTGGGGATAGGTTTTGCCGAAATCGAGGACAAAAGTGGGCTTTAAGCCGCAATAAGGATGCGAGCAACTAATTTTCCGACTTTAATTCCGCCCGATCAGCAGAAGTGGGGTTAGCGCGGATGTTCATTTTCCGACTTTAGTCGCGGGCCGGTCATTATGGTGGACGCAAAATCAACAACTTACGACGCTTTCATTTTCCGACTTTAATTGGGCTTAACATCATCATCAACCGCGAACCAAACGAGGCCTGGATGCTCAGCTAAAGCGACTGTTCATCCACCAGTCAATCGTCAAGCGCAACCCGTCCTCAAGGCTGACTTGCGGATTGTATCCAAGCAGCGCGCGCGCGCGGTTCAAATCAGCCAGGCTATCGCGCACGTCGCCGGTTCGCGAAGGAGCATATTCGGCCTGCACGTCCGCACGGCCGGTGAGCTTTTTCATCATTTCAAAAACCTCATTTATCGTCACGCGTTCGCCATTGGCAATGTTGATTACCTGGCCCACGGCTGAGCCGGACTCCGCAGCGCGAAGATTAGCGTCCACGACATTTGAGATATATGTGAAGTCGCGGGATTGTTCACCGTCACCATAAATGACTGGTTGCTTCCCGTTCAGAAGCGCGTCCATAAAGCGGGAAATGACCCCCGAGTATTGCGAGCCTGGATCCTGACGCGGGCCGAACACGTTGAAATAGCGCAGCGACACAGTTTCGAGCCCATAGACTAGACTGAAAACCTGACAATAGTATTCGCCCACCAGCTTGGCCACTGCGTACGGTGATAAAGGATCCGGCCTCATGGCTTCACGTTTGGGCAACTCTGGTTGATCACCATAGGCCGAACTTGACGCTGCATAGACCAGCCGGCGGACCTTTTTATCTCTGGCAGCAAGCAATAATGAAAAGGTAGCGTTGACGCTAGCCTCGTGTGTTTCCGCAGGCGCGGCCACTGAGCGCGGTACCGATGGAATAGCGGCTTCGTGAAAAACCAGCTCGACATCCTGGAGGGCACGACTTACTGCTTTCTGATCAGTGAGACTGGCCTGAATGAAATCAACATCGCCGCCAATCTCGGCTACATTCTCGCGATAGCCGGTTGATAGGTCGTCAATTATACGAACGCGTACTCCGCGGTCGATTAGTGCTGCGGCTATGTGGGACCCGATAAAGCCCGCGCCGCCGGTAACTAGAGCTACTCCAGAGAGGGGCATTGAATGGCCTATCGTCCGACTCCAACGTATTGAAAACCCATTTCACGCATGTCAGTTGGCTCGTAGATATTGCGTAAGTCGGCAATCCTGGGAACCTTCATCAATCCCCGGATGCGTTCCATGTCCAGGGCGCGGAATTGATTCCACTCCGTCATAAAGACAAGTGCGTCAGATCCGGTAGCGGCCTGGTATTCGTCGTCCGCGTATTCGATTTCTGGTAAGACCTTGCGCGCTTCTTCCCTGGCGACCGGGTCGTAGGCGCTCACTTTGGCACCACGCTCGACCAATCCGCGAATTATGTCAACCGACGGGGCATCTCTCATGTCGTCGGTTTCCGGCTTAAATGCCAATCCCAGTACGGCAATTCGCTTTCCGCTCAAGCCTCCCACCAGGTTTTCAATCTTAGGAACCATGGCGAGCCGTTGCTGATAATTCACCTCGATCACAGCATCAACGATCCGAGTTGGAGACGAGAATTGTCGGGCGATGGCTGACAGGGCGAGTGTGTCTTTGGGAAAACACGACCCACCGAAGCCGGGCCCCGGGTGGAGAAATTTGCTGCCAATCCTACGGTCCATGCCAATTGCCCGGGCGACTTCGTGGACATCGCAACCGACCTTTTCGCAAAGGTTCGCAATCTCGTTGACGAACGAGATCTTCGTGGCCAGGAAAGCATTCGCGGCATACTTGATCAATTCCGCCCCTTCAAGCGAGGTAATCACGAAGGGTGTTTCGATCAAGTAGAGAGGACGGTAGAGATCACGCATTATGGCGATCGCGCCCTCGTCGCTACCGCCTATCACAACGCGGTCTGGTCGCATGAAGTCACTAATCGCGGCGCCTTCTCGCAGGAATTCCGGATTCGACACCACACTGAAGTCAACAGGTTTCGGCTGATGGTCGCGGATTAAGGACATTAGGTGTTTGCCAGTACCCACTGGAACTGTGGACTTGGTAGCCACCACTTTGTAGCTATCCATGTGCTCTGCAATTTTCCGTGCTGCTTCTTCGACGTAGGAAAGATCTGCGGACCCATCGGCTGCGGGTGGAGTGCCGACCGCGAGGAAGATTACCAGGGACTGTTCAATGGCTGACTGGCTATCGGTAGTAAACCGAAGCCGCCCCGCCTGGAGGTTTTTTTTGACGAGTTGGTCGAGGCCTGGCTCGTAAATTGTCGTCTTGCCCAGAGCCAGCCGGCCTATTTTCTCGGCATCCACGTCGACGCAAGTAACATCCACGCCGAACTCTGCAAAGCATGCCCCAGTAACTAGTCCCACATAACCGGAGCCAATAACGGCAATGTGCATTCGCTTGCTCTTACCTGATCGGAATCCGGCCTTAACCAAAATTTACGGGCCACGCGCGCCAGTGACGCGTGACCCGCAAAGTTGTACTCAAATGCCGCGCGACCTGCGCGCCACCAGCCGAATTGGGCTTTAGTTACTTAGTCGGACTGACTACGGTGACTGCGCCACCGAAGTTCAGATCGTTGTTATGCGTCGTCGCGATAATCGCTGCGGCAATGGCACCACCAGCTGCCAGTAACAGCGCAGCCAAAGCGGTCCCGCTCAGATGGCCAAAGTTATCAGCCTTCGTAAGGCGCGTGCAGCGCGTTCCCGGCTGCGGAGTGCCGGCAGATTCCGAAGTTCCGGCCGCAACCGCTTTCGTCTTTCCGGCTGCTCGTAATTCGACCAGCCCCCCCTGAGACGCGACGATCATGTTGCCGCATTCAACGTCGACCATAAACGTGGCCGCCTGTTGTGCGTCAGCCACCGCGGCTCCGTCTTTCGCGGTAACGATCGCCGAAATACCTGCCAGCGTCGCGACCTGAATTCGGCCCGCCTCAAGCGAGGCTGAAATATTCGCGTCATTAAAACTAAGTTTGACGCTCGTGTTCGGGAACAACTCAACGCGACCAAGCTTTCCAAGGCTAATGGTCGCACTGCTATTCGCCCCGGTTGCAACTACGCCGTCAGAGAAAACAGAGGCGCCCGAGATGGCAGCCTGACCGTTAACGGTGACTTGCCCGGAAACCGAAAGCTCGCCCGACGCTGCTTTCTGCCCCGGCGTTGCCAGTGCCACCATTGAGTAAACGCTTAACACGGCAACCGCGGCACAGAATGCGATAGACTTACGGCTCCAAGTTCTGCTAATCATCATTTCCTCCCGTACAAGTGAACAAGTTTTGTGGAAGCGCGCTACGATTTACTAATAGTCTCGCAGTAAACGGAAATTCGTATTCCCGTCTCGACTCAACACTCTCGCACGCGCGAGACACTTAAAAAAGAAAGCATGCCGGACTAAGTTAACGCGCTTTAGTCTTGCTTGTTTTACACGAACTCCGGCCCTTATGTCAACAAATAACCCTTGATCCCAAAGACTAAAGCCACAGTATTAGCTAGCTTTTGGGGAAGATAACACGCGGCTGTGCGCCTGTAAAGAGCTTTTTTCCCCAATGCTGTCAAGATTCTGTGTTTTCTGGTCTCGCCCGAGTAGGCCACAGGCTAAGTTGAAGCTGCTACAAATAAAGAGGGAAACTCCCTGGCCCCGTCTTAAACTAAGGCAATCTTACTTGGGAACGGCCCGACGAGGTCGCGTGGCGGTCTGTCCTACACGCTGACCGTCTGCCACGCCAGGACCGGCTGACGATGTAGCCGGATCTTTCCCCTGTCGCTGGATTAGCTCTGCCTGCTCATAGGGATCCAGACGGGCGAAGAGGTAGAAGACCTCACCGGAGCGCACAGCTGCCAGGAACTTGAATTTGTTGGCAACTATTTCGTCTGCCCGCAGGGTTGTGGGTTTGGGCGGTTTCTCGAAAAGGATGCCAAACTCGTCCGGGGTCACCGCTTCAAGCTCGGGCACGTAGTCGTTTCCACTTTGCCGCACCAGCCGAATCGCCATCTGTCGCAGCGCGCGAATCCGACTCAAGTTCCGCCGGTAATACGCGGCGGTAATTTCTCGTCTACTGCCTCGATCATCTACGACCTCCTGCTCATTGCTGAGGTAGGCCAGGTATGCGCGCATGACCGGCCCAAACTCTGAGCCAGAGTCGCCTTTTGAGGGCACGGTCGAACGCTGAGCGATCGCTACTCCGCTCAGCAACAACAGAATCGATAGCAAGACGAACAAACGCGACAAGCTAATTACGCCAGGCATGGAACATACCTCAGCATGGTTTGGATTTCTTCTGGCCACCAGTTGCATAGATCCAGATCGACGGACTACTTTAGCTCACGAAAGCGTCTGCGGGCCAGTTGTGATGGCCGAGATTCTATTCCCACCCCGATCTCGCTGTATTGCACGAGTAATTCAGCGATGTTACATTTCAATTTCAAGATGAGTGACAAGCAGACCGAGCAAGAGTTCTCAGGAAACCGAGTGGCACTCGGCATCACTGGAGGGATCGCGGCATTCAAAGCAATCGAAGTGCTGCGCGGCTTGCAGCGTGCCGGTTGCGAGGTGCGAGTCACCATGACGAAGCACGCCTGCGAGTTCATTCAGCCGCTGACCTTTCGGGCTCTCTCCGGGTCATACGTACTTGTCGACGATTACGCCCCGGACAATCCTGACCCGATCGCCCACATCACTTTTTCCCAGACGGTCGATTTGTTCATCATCGCGCCGGCGACGGCGAACACGCTGGCCAAATTGGCCAACGGAGTGGCCGATGATTTTCTCACCTCGACCTACCTGGCGTGTACTGCTCCCGTGCTGGTAGCACCAGCCATGAATACGGTGATGTGGCGGCACCCGGCAACGCAACGGAATTTGCAAAAGCTGCGTGACGACGGTGTCCATCTGATCGACCCTGACGAGGGGGAGATGGCCTGCGGCACCATCGGCCCCGGCAGACTCAGCGAGCCCGAAAACATCGTCTCGGCCGCGCTCGAGCTGCTACGACAGCAGAATAGGCGAACAGCCCTTGAGCCTCACCACAGTGGGGAGACTTTTGGCCGGGTCGCGCCAGCCAGAAGTCGGTCTGCGGACCTGAGCGGTGAGCGATTCCTGATCACAGCCGGGGCAACGCGCGAACCGATTGATCCGGTTCGCTTCATTTCAAATCGTTCTTCAGGCCGAATGGGGTTCGCGCTCGCCGAGGCCGCCCGCGACCGAGGCGCGGACGTCACGATCGTGGCAGGCATAACCAGCGTCGACTCACCTGGCGGCGTGCGGCTGGTTCGCGTTAGCTCTGCCGAAGAAATGCGCGTCGCGGTCGCCGAAGAAGTAAGCGCCGCAACGATCTTCATGGCGGCGGCTGCAGTATCTGATTATCGAGCAAAGGTAAAAGCCAATACCAAAATCAAAAAGTCGGACGCCTCGATGGAATTGAAGCTCGAACGCACGGCCGACATCCTGGGCGAAGTCGCGAAAGCGCGAACCAATGGCCAGCTGCTGATCGGATTCGCGGCGGAGACAAATGACTTACTGGCGCACGCCCGCGAAAAGCTGGACAACAAAGGCCTGGACGCAATAGTTGCCAACGACGTGTCGCGCAAAGATGCCGGATTTGATTCAGAAAACAATGCGGTCGTCATTCTGCTTCGCGACGACCCGCAGCCCATCGAGTTGCCGCTGATGTCCAAGCTTGAAACCGCCCATCGAATTCTTGATGAGGTGGTAAAGTTGCGCCGCGCCAGGATCGCCAGCAAAGCTGCGGCGACCGAGACGGTGTAGAACCAAGCCATGAATGCTGATTCGACCACAACCGAACTGCTCGACTTGCTGGCAGAGTCACGAGAGTACACAAAGTATTTTGGAGAGCTGGGAGTCGAAACCATCGCTTTATCAAACGACCGCGTCGCTTCGGAATCTTCCATAGCGTCGCGCGCAGCTGCTTCCTCCGGCACCGACGTACCGCGCAAGTTACCGGTAAGATTAGAACTTCCGCAGCCGGCATTGCGTCCGCCGGCAGCCGATGTCGCCAAATCGGCGTCGCCTGGTTCCCTGTTCGGCGAACTCGCCGCGCCTCAAACTACGTTCGCCCAATCCACCGAACGCCTCGAGGATGTGTGGCGCGACATTGGCGATTGCACCCGCTGCGGTTTGTGTGAAGGACGCACCCAGGTCGTCAACACTTTTGGAAATCAAAAAGCGCGTTTGATGTTTGTAGGGGAAGCTCCCGGCGCCGATGAAGACGCGCAGGGCAGGCCGTTCGTCGGCCGCGCCGGACAACTGCTTACCAAGATCATTGAAGCGATTGGCTTGAAGCGGGAAGATGTGATCATCGGCAACGTCAATCGTTGCCGGCCACCGGGCAATCGGCAGCCGACCCTCGAGGAAGCTGCAATCTGCCGGCCATTTCTATTTCGTGAGATCGCCGCCGTCAAACCCGATGTGATCGTCGTAATGGGAAATACTGCTGTGCGAAACCTGCTGGAAGTACGCGAAGGCATCACCCGGGTACGCGGAAAGTTTCAGGACTTTCGCGGCATTAAGGTCATGCCAACGTTCCATCCGGCCTATTTGCTGCGCGACCCATCAAAGAAACGCGAGACATGGGAAGACCTGAAGAAAGTCCGAGACTATCTCGACAATCTTCCACCAGGGACTCACGAACCGTAACGATCCTACTTTCATCGTGACGCGGTTTCGCGCTAACCTTCCGCTCGCGAACTGAAACTACGCCCTCCGATGACCTCTACCGTCCCAGCTTCGAATCAACCTGTTCCGCATTACGCTCAGGTCGCGGTTCCGGTCCATCTCGCCAAAACTTTTACCTACCGCTTGCCGCCGGCCATTCAGCGGGCGGCGCGGGTCGGCTCCCGCGTGATGGTTCAGCTCGGCACCAAACCGGTGACTGGCTACATCGTCGCGCTGCTTCCCCGCTTGCGATCCGGCACCAGCCTGATCGAATCGGAGATCAAGTGGGTCCAGGAATTGCTGGACGCTGATCCGCCGCTGACTTCCGAGGTGCTCGAGATCACGCGTTGGGTCGCCGATTACTATGCGGCGCCCTGGGGCGAAGTGATGCGCGCCGCGCTGCCGGCCGGAATCAACACAACTGTCGAACAGACCGTGTCGATCACCGCGCCAGGACGCCAGGCGCTTTCGGATCTCGAGAGAGGGAGCACCGTCAGAACTAACGCGCTACGGTTGCTGGCCGACGAAGGCGAGTTTGAGCTGGATGCTTTTTGTTTACGAATTGGCGCCGCGAAAACTCCGCAGTGGTTGCGAGAGATGGAAGCTGAAGGCTTGATTGAGCGGTCTTATCGAACTCGTTCGACAGTTACCCGCGCGAAGCGACGCAAAGCAGTCCGCCTCGTCACATCTGACTTAGCCGCGGCACCGGCCGGCGATAAACGGGTGACTCAAGCGCAGCAACGCGCTATCGAAGTGCTGCGCGCCAATCAGAACGCAATGGCGGCCAGCGATCTAATCAAGACGGCGAAGGTGAGCGAGTCGGTCGTCCGCACGCTGGCGAAGAAAGGCGTCGTTGAAGAATTCGCAGAAGATGTTCGGCGCGATCCCCTGTCCCGAGCAGAGCTGCCGAACCCGGAAGTTTTCAAGCTGACCAGCGCGCAAGCCGGCGCCCTGCAATCTATTGCAAAGCGTCTGAGCGAAAAAGTCTTTGCGACTCTGCTGCTGCATGGCGTTACCGGCAGCGGCAAAACCGAAGTTTACATTCGCGCCATGCAAGCCGCGCTCGATCTGAATCGCGGGGCAATGATGCTGGTGCCGGAGATTGCACTGACGCCGATACTCTCGCGACGCTTGCGAGCTCACTTCGGCGGGCGAATCGGGATTTTTCATTCCTCCCTGTCTAAAGGCGAACGCTTCGACGAATGGTCTCGTCTGCGTAGCGGCGAGGCGCGGGTCGTGTTGGGCACCCGCTCGGCGGTTTTTGCGCCGGTCCGGAATCTCGGCGTGATCATAATTGACGAAGAGCAGGACGCTTCGTACCGGCAAGAGGAATCTCCTTTCTATCACGCCCGCGATACGGCCATCGTGAGGGCGCAGAAAGAATCCGCAGTCATCGTGTTGGGTTCGGCCACGCCTTCGCTGGAATCATTTCATAACGCCCAGGCTGGGAAGTATGAGTATTTGCTTCTACCCGAACGGGTGGCTAATCGCCCGCTCGCCCGGGCTGAGATGATCGACATGCGCGAGGTTTTCGCTCGCCGAAAGAAGCCGGCCATCTTCTCGGATGAACTATTGAAGGCGATCGAAGAAACGCACGCGCGTCGCGAGCAGTCGATAATCCTTTTGAATCGTCGTGGCTACTCGAGCTTTGTTCTGTGTCGCTCTTGCGGCGAATCGATCAACTGTCCCAATTGCGACGTCACGCTCACGTACCATCAGAGCGATCGCACGCTGATCTGCCATTATTGCAATCATCATCAGCGGGCACCGTCACAGTGTCCCGCCTGCGCCAGCAAGTACATCTATTACGTGGGCGAAGGGACCGAACAAATCGAGGAACTTCTGCGCCAGCGTTTTCCCACTTTGCGCATTGGACGAATTGATCGCGACACCAAGACACGCCGGCACCAGTTTGAAAAGACTCTGCTTGATTTCGCCAAGGGCGAGCTGGATCTGCTGGTCGGGACCCAGATGCTGGCAAAGGGACACGACTTTCCGAACGTCACTTTAGTTGGCGTGGTCTCAGTCGATGCGGGATTGGCGCTGCCCGACTTCCGAGCTGCCGAACGGGCCTTTCAACTAATCACACAGGTTGCCGGCCGCGCCGGACGCGGCGATTTGCCTGGCCGCGTTTTGATTCAGACTTATCATCCGCATCACTACGCCCTGCGTCATGCCTGCGCGCAGGACTATCGCGGATTCTATGACGAAGAAATTCGCCATCGGCGCAATCACGGCTATCCACCTTTTGTGGCGCTGGCCCTGGTCCTGGTGCGTCACAAAGACGCGACGCGAGCTAACGCGATTGCGCTTCAACTGCGAACTGCGCTGGTTGCAGCCAACTGCGATCACGCTTGTCGCATACTGGGGCCCGCCCCGGCGCCCTTCGCGCGGCTGCGCGGAGAGCATCGCGTGCAATTGCTGATCAAATCGCGCAGCCGGAAACAAATGCGCGCCGTGATCGATTCGTCCCTGCAGCAACTTGAGAAAGCTGGGCAGGATTTGCGTCCGGTGACGCTGGAGATCGATCCGGTAAGCATGATGTAGCCTGCAAATCACAAGGGTAACAGTCTTCGTGGCCAAACCAGGTCAACCTGTGGCTGGGAGCGCGGACGTCTCGTCCGCACAGCGCCGCAAGCGCTCAAGATCTTTTCGGATTGACTAATCTTCGCGCTACGCGCTCAGTGCGGACGAGACGTCCGCAATCCCAGCGAAAGCGCAGCCTCTGGCCTTCCAAAGTCGAGGCGTGCGCAGATCTAAGCGAATGCGATAAACTCACGACCATGAAACTTTCCGAACTCGCCGCTCAAACCGGCGCGCGCTGTGCTCTGGGCGACGCTGATATCGAAATAGAAGGGGCCGCCGGACTCGAGCAGGCCGGACTGGGCCAGGTAGCCTTTCTGTCCAATCCGCGTTACGCCTCACGGGTGGAAACGACCGGGGCGTCGGCGATTTATGTCGGCGAGGACGTCGAAGTGGCGCGCGCAGACATCGCTGTATTGCGCGCAAAAGATCCATATCTGGCGTTCACCCGGGCATTGATTCTCTTTAATCCCAGGAAGGCGTTTGCGCCAGGGGTTCATCCTTCAGCGGTGATTGATCCAACCGCAAGCATCTCTGACAGCGCCTTCATTGCCGCCCACGTGGTCGTCGACCGACACGCAAAGATTGGCGAGCGAGTCCAACTTCATGCCAACGTGACCATCGCCGACAATGTCACCGTCGGTGATGATTCGGTGGTCCATTCGGGCGTGGCGATTCGCGAGAACTCGCTGCTGGGAAGCCGTGTGATCGTTCACAATAACGCGGTCATTGGCAGCGACGGTTTTGGGTTCGCTAAAGACGAAGAGCGCCGTTGGTTGAAAATTCCGCAGACCGGCCGCGTGGTGATCGAAGACGACGTTGAGATTGGCGCCGGCACCACGATCGATCGGGCTTCGACCGGCGAGACGCGCATCAAACGGGGCGCCAAGCTCGACAACCTGATTCAGATCGGCCACTCGTGCGCTGTCGGCGAAGATGCTCTATTATGTGCGCAAGTCGGAATGGCCGGCAGTTCCCGCGTCGGCGATCGGGTTATTCTTACCGGGCAGGTGGGAATCGGCGGACACATCACAGTTGGTGACGACGCGATTCTTTATCCGCAGAGCGGGGTTCCGAATGATGTAGCAGCCGGCGAAGTGCTGGTCGGCACTCCGGCATTTGAAGTGAGCGCTTTCTGGCGCGCGATCGCAGTTTTCAAGAAACTTGGCGACCTGCCAAAACGAATCCGGGCTTTGGAAAAGAGACTGGATGAGATCGAGAAGTCAAAATCCCAGGAGTGACGAGCCGCGCATGTCGCGAGAAGAAACCAGGAGCGCGTTCCTGTTCTGGTTTTTCTGGTCAGCCTATGTTTGCTTGTCAGCTATTCTAATCGCTTCGCTGCTCACCGATTGGCCCGAATTTCTTCACAGCCAGAGCGCATACTTCAGGTAATCGCACCACCGTCAACAATCACCACTTCACCGTTCATGAACGAGTTGCGATCGCTCACCATGAAGGCGGCGAACTCTGCCAACTCTGATGGACGGCCCTGGCGGCCGGCCGAGGCCCAGAAGTCATGCATCTGGAGCAGCCGCTCAGGAAGCTGGTGCGCCAGATCGGTATCGAAGATTCCCGCGGCAATCGCGTTCACGCTGACGCCAAAGGTGCCGGCCTCTCGCGAGAGGCATTTGGTAAAGCCAATCATCGCCGCTTTGGAAGTTGCGTAGTGGACGGCGGTCGGCAGCGCGCGCATGGCGCCAATCGAAGTGATGTTCAGGATCTTTCCTTTGCGCTGCCGGATCATTTGTTTGTAGATGGGCTTGGTCACTGCAAACAGGCTGCCGACGTTCGTGCCAATCACTTCGTCCCACGCGCGGTCGGTGGTGGTGGCAAAGTTGTCGCCGCGATTGATGGCGGCATTGTTGACCAGGATATCGATGCCACCCCATTCAGTGACGAGTTCCCTGGTCAGATGTTTCATGCCGAAACGATCAGTGACGGATACTTTGAACGAGTGCGCCCGGCGGCCGTGCGCTTCGATTTTTTGCCGCACTTCGTCCGCCAGGTCGTCGCGCGAACCATAATTGAACGCCACGTCGGCGCCTTCGCGCGCAAACACCTCGCACAGCGCCGCGCCGATGCCGCGCGTGCCGCCGGTTATGAACGCCCGCTTTCCTTCGAGTAAGAGGCTCACTCTTTACCATCTCCTCTGCGACAGGCCAAATGCACTGCCGGTCTTCTGCTCGGGATCTAGAGCTGGAACAAAACGGAGATTAGAACGCGAAGCGGGTGCGACAGTCAAGACCAGCGACCGGCGTCGACCGACTCAGGCAACTGCGCTCTCAACCAGCGGCTCCGGAGCGGGCAAGTTCTCTTCAGCGCGCGGCGGCACGGGAATCAGGGCTGTGATCTCTTCGACGATACGCCTGGTAGCGTTTGGAATGGCCACGCTAATGGTGGCCGCGCGCATGGCCGCATAGTGCTTCGAATCTTCAATCATGCGATGCACCACGGGCACGACGTCCGAAGCACGTTGCAGCAACACGGCCGCTCCGCTCTTGACGATCAAGTTGACCGTGCCGGCTTCCTGCGGCATCGGTTGGGTGGTGCCGTCGGCGATGATCGGGACGCGACAACTCAAGGCTTCGAAGGTACTCAAACCGCCGAGCTTCGAAATCATTACGTTGGCTGCGCCCAGCAATTTTTCAACCTCGTCTGAGTAGCCGATCACTTTGACCGGGAACCTGGCTTCCGCCGCCAGCGATTCCGCTTCGCTCCTCAAGGCCTCGTTCTTGCCCGCCAGGAAGATCGCCTGCACGTCCAATTCACCGCGGATCAACTCACGGAAGATTTGCGGGATATTGCCGCCACCTTCCCAGCCGGCGTTCAAGAACACGGTAAATTTCTCGGCGTCGAGACCGAGCGCGGTGCGCGCTACTCGGGCTGCCTGATCACCCGGAAACGAGAACTTTGGATGAACCGGCATGCCGGAAATCTTGATGCGTTCCGGCGCTATGCCATAGTCGATCAACTGCCGGCGCGCTTCCTCGCTGGCAACGAGATAGAGAGTCACATCATCGCAGGCCCAGCCCTTCCAAAAACCATAGTAGGGATCAGTGACGACGGTAACGAGCGGGATGCGTTCCGCCAGGCCCATCTCTTTAAGCACGCGGGCAAAAATGTGCTGCGTCAGTGGATGCACGCTGACGACGATATGAGGACACCAGCGCTCGAAGAGTCCGCGCACATAAACGATGCTGCGGGCATGGAAGAACTCGCGCGTCTCGGGCCGGACGAGGTTGAGGGCCCAGAAATAGTATTTCATCCAGTGCTGTTTGTGGCGCAGCAGCCAGTTGTAGAGGCGCACCATTCTGGCGGCAATCGCCGCCGACTCTTCGACCGCGCGGACGACGCGAATCGCGTAAGACTCGCCTTTAACAAAGCTCTCGATGCCGGCCACGATGGCAGCCGCTGCCGAGCGGTGGCCACCGCCGGTGTCCGAAGAGATGATCAGGATTTTGGGGGCGTTGGGGTTCATTAACAGTCGCGATTTGATCAAGCTCTAACTGTAACTCCGTCCGCTTGTGGTTCCGTTTGTTTGTCGAATTCCCGGCGCGCTTTCTTCATCTCGCGCTCCAGTTTCTTGATCTGGATCAAGTGCTTCGGGTTGAAAGGCAGGGACGGGTAATAGCAATTCGATTCATGGGTGCAGAAGCAGCCGTCGGCCGCCTGTTTCCGCCGCGCCTTCATCGCCGGCGACAGCCAGAGCCCCTGAAAGTCCCAATTGTGATCGCGCAGGTTGCCGATCGGCGCCAGATTTTCGCACGACGACAGCGTACCTTCATCGTAGATGACCGCACCCGCCGTGCCCGCGTAACAAGTCAATTGCGCCGCTTGCGTCTCCTGAGTCTTGGCGATCAAGCCATGCATATAAATATCGATGGCAGCTTTGAAGTAGCCGGCCTTGCCGCCATAGTTGTTCTTGATCGCTGCGTGACGCGAATCATCGTCGATCAGCTGGGCCAGTTTGGCGTAGCGACTATGATCGATATCCAGCTCGATGGGATCGGCTGACGGCGGCCGAATGTAATTAAAGTTAACTTTGTCCGGCTTCAGATCGTGTTTCAGAAAATCGTACCACTCGAAGATCGTGTCCTGGTTGGAGTGCATAAAGCAGGTGCATGTTTGAACGTCGAGGCGCGGGTACTCTTTCTTAATCGCCTGTAGTTCGTGCGCAGTATCGATGGCAATCGTCCACGATCCCGGTTTCTGTCGAATCTTGTCATGCTGATCCTGCAACCCGTCGATGCCCATCGCAACCGTGACGTTAAGGTTCGGACACTCTTCCAGAATGCGTGTGATGTCAGGAAAGATCCGCTTCTGAATCTGACCGTTCGACATCAGGTAGACCGATTCGAGATTGTTGTGCCGATAGAACGAATTGACGATCTCCGGCAGGTCTTTGCGGGTGAAAGGCTCGCCGCCGGCAAGTATCAGCACGCCGAGATTCCCACCGAGAGTTTCAGCGATGCGATCGATCTCCTGCGTCTTCATTTGCAGTTTCTTGCGCGGACGATCATCAAGCTCATCCGTGAAGAAACAATGCGTGCAACGCATGTCGCACACCGACGTAACCAGGATATTAAGTAAGACCGGCGCGAATGGTTGGCCAGTAGCCAGCTTGGCGTAACGCTTCAGTAATTCTCTGGTTGTATAGTCCATTATTGCCTCAGGCGGATTCTAGCATGATAGGTCCTATAGGTCGTATACGTCTCATACGTTTTCTATCGTTTACCCCCTCGCATTAATCCCCAGCGCGCGCATGCGGCGATAGAGGTGACTGCGATCGATGCCCATCAATTCGGCGGCGCGCGAGACGTTCCCGCCCGCTTCATCGAGTTTGCGCTGGATGAATTCGCGATGATAGGCATCGCTGGCTTCTTTGAACGAAGGAAAACGATATGAGGATGCCGGCGGCTCTTCGTCGCCGAAAGCCGGCAGATCCTTGACCCCGACTTTGTGAGGCTGGTGCATGATCATCACTCGCTCTATCGTATTTCTCAGCTCGCGCACATTGCCCGGCCAGGAGTATCGCTGCATGGCTTCGATTGCTTTGCCGTCGAAGCGTTTCGGCTTCTTGCCGTGAGCTTTCGCGAAATGTTGATTGAAGTGATCGATCAGCAGCGGGACGTCCTCCAGACGATCGCGCAGCGGCGGCACCTCGAACGGAATCACGTTCAGACGAAAGAAGAGATCGCTGCGGAAAGTCCCCTTCTCGATCTCTTCGTCCAGCCGCTTGTTCGTGGCCGCGATCACTCGCACGTCCACGCTGACCGGCGTGTTGCTGCCGACCGGCTCGAAGCGTTGCTCTTCCAGCACGCGCAGGACTTTCGCCTGCACGTTCGGACTCATGTCTGACACTTCGTCGAGAAAGAGCGTGGCGCCGTCGGCAATTTCGAACTTCCCTTTCTTGGCCGTTGTCGCGCCCGTGAACGAGCCTTTGACGTGACCAAAAAGTTCCGACTCGATCAGTTCTTCCGGGATTGCCGCGGAGTTGACTTCGATGAACGGCGCCGCCGCTCGCCGCGACTGAGCATGGATCGCGCGGGCGACCAGTTCCTTGCCGGCGCCTGATTCTCCCGAGATCAAAACGCGGCCATCAGTCGGAGCGACCACGGTGATCTGTTTGCGCAGCGCGCGCATCCCCACCGACTCGCCGACCATCGCGTACTCGGCCTTTAGCTCGGCAGACATCTCTTCATTAGAGCGCTCGAGTTGTCTCTGCCGCAGAGCGTTGCGGACGGTGAGCACAGTCTTTTCGATCGACAGTGGCTTCTCGATAAAGTCGAACGCGCCAAGCTTCGTCGCCCGCACAGCCGTTTCCACATTGCCATGCCCGGAAATGATCACCACCGCGGCGTCGCAGTTTGAATCGCGCATCTGACTCAAGGTTTCCAGGCCGTTTATTCCCGGCAACCAGACGTCCAGCAGGACGCACCCGTAGGCGCGGCGGGCAATCGCCTTCAGACATTCTTCCCCGGTCGCGACCGCATCGGCACTGAAGCCTTCGTCGCGCAGCACAGCGCTCAGCGTTTCGCGAATACCGCGTTCGTCATCAACAATCAGGATCGATTCAGGCATAACTCGTTCGAGAATAGGTCGAATAGGTCCTAATATGACCTATCTCAACAACTGACTACTGACCACTGACAGTCGGCAATTCAATCACAAATCTCGCGCCGTGCGGCACGTTAGCCTCTGCATAGACGCGTCCGCCGTGTTCAGTGATGATTCGCGCCACGATGGCCAGGCCCAGCCCGGTGCCTCGTCCGCGCGTGGAAAAGTAAGGTTGGAACAGCCGCTTGAAATCTCCGGCCGGAATTCCTTCGCCCGTGTCTTCGACGGTGGCGACTAATAGGTCGCGGCTCGCATCATGTCTGGTCTTGATTGTCAGGCCACGCTCGGCCGGCATGGCCGCGAGCGCCTCCAGCGCATTGTCGGTCAAATTCACGAATACTCGCTTTAGTTGTTCCGTGTCCAGCATCGCCGGCGGCAACTGATCGTCGAGCATCAGCTGCAGTTCGACGCCATCCAAACGGTCCGCGTAAAGCTGCTCCGCCTGCCTGATAACTTCGTTCAGATCGCCCGGCTCCATCCGCGGGGTCGGCATCCGCGCGAAACGGGAAAACTCGTCGACCAGAGCTTTTAAGCCCGCAACTTCGCGCGTGATCGAGGTCGTGCATTCCTCAACCACCCTGGTAAGCTCTTCGCGATTTTCTTCAGTCAGGACAAAGGGCTCTGCCCCGTTTCCACCGTTGCCATTCGCTGAGTCTGCTTCCGACGTCTCCGTCGAGCTATCAAACCCGGTCGCATCCACTACCGGGCTGCCCGCCTGGGGACCCCGGTCCGCTCCCGGTACTGATCCATTGATGCGCACTCGGAAATTGCGCGCAATCCGTTCCGCCGAAAGTTGGATCGGCGTCAGCGGGTTCTTAATCTCGTGGGCGATCCGGCGCGCTACTTCGCTCCAGGCGGCGGCCCGCTGGGCGGACAGCAATTCAGAAAGATCTTCGATCACGAGCACTACGCCGCGACCATCGCCCGACGGCCCCCTCAACGCGGTCGCGGTAAGGGCCACCGGGATTGCACCGCCGACCGCGCCACGCGTCAATTGACTCTGCTCTGCCGCACGGCCGGCGCGGCGCGCGCGCCGTAACAGGCGCTCCAGCGCAACCCGATCCTCACTGCTCAACAGAGTCGTCAGCTGGGCCCGGGCCGGAGGCGCCTCGCTCAGTTTCAATATTGATACGGCCGCGGTGTTTATGGTCGTAACACAGTCGTCTTGATCTAGCGACACTACGCCGGTCGAAAGCGACTCGAGCACCGTCTCGATATAGTTCCGGCGCTCTTCGAGGGCCAGGTTCTTTTCCCTTAGCGCGGTGGCGCCGTCTTCGATGTGACGCCGGTTCTCATCAAGTTCGGCGGTCATTTGATTGAACGATTCAGCCAACAACGCCAGCTCGTCGTCAGCAATCGTGTCAACTCGGTGTGAAAGATTGCCGCGGGCAACTTCCTTGGAAGCTTCAGCCAGCGATCTGATGGGAGCAGCCAAACCGCGAGCGAGGTGTATCGCCACCCAGGTCGAAGCAAACAGCAGCAGCAAGGTCATGAGTCCGAGAGTTGAAAGTCCGAGCAAACGGACCTTGCGTTGTCTTTGCAGCAAGTGCTGATACTCACGTTGAGAGCCGGCGATCGTGTCGTTGACGTCGGTGTCGCCGAGGCGATGCGGCACAAGTATCAGGCGCAAGTTCCCGGTCAAAGGTACTGCAGCAAGATCGAATCCTTTGCCGTCGGCTAGTGTTTCGCTTGCCTGCGCCTTTGGATCGCGCGCGCCTTGCAAAACTGCGTTCAGCTCTTCACGCTGCGACTGTGGCACGGCTCCTTCGCTGCGCGCCACCACCTCTCCGTTATCTGAGATGATCGCGATGGCCGATATCTCTCCGGTCGAGGCCAACTGATCCAGCGTTGTTTGCCACTCCGGCTGCGGTCTGGCTTTAATTGCGGTCGCCAGTAGCGCCGCGGTTTCGCGCAGATGTTCATTCTGAGCGGCCAGACTATCGCGTTGCTGCTCGCGCACTTGCTCGACGATGTTCTCAGGCAGGCGGCCCATCCATTTTTCGATCGAGCGGTTGAGGAACAGATACGAGAACGCCGCCATGGCCGCGATGGGCAGCAGACTCAGTCCGATAAAATAGACCAACAGGCGGGTTTGAATTCTCGATCCAAGTTGACGCTCGCGTCGTTCGCGGCGCAGCTTCAGCAAGCTGCGCAGCAGAATGAAACTGAAGACGATAAACGCGCCAAAATTAAGCGAGGAGAGCGCGTAAAGCAAAAGCGTATCTGAGCCCGTCTCAGGCGGCACCACCGATCCGAGGTTGAAGAGTTGCTGGGCGACGATGATCGCGAGTAAGACGGCAACAATGCCGGCCAGGAGCCAGGGCACAGTTCTACGGCTCCGACGCCTTGGCGTCCCCTCGTCGATCTTAACGGATTGATTTCTGGCTTTGCTCACGTAAAGCGGTTGGCCCAAACAATGGAATCACGCGAGCCGAAAGTTTAGCACACCAGAACCCGGGTAGCTCGCTCATACTGATCGCTGAAACTCATTCGATTCGTCCGCAGATTCCGCAGATTACACAGAATGCGAAAGAACGAGAAATTGAGGTCGCAATAATCGAGGAGGATGTGCTCTGCGTAATCTGTGTAATCTGCGGATAATCGCCTCCCTTGGTGCCGAAGGTGAGGGGACGGGCAAAATGCTAGAATGCCGCGACCTATCGAGGGCCAAGTGGAAGCCTATAACTTTTTCATCAATAAAGAGGGGCACCTCCGCAGCGGGTGGCGGCTGGCGATTTTCGTCGTCGCCTTCATGGTCTGCACTCAGTTAAGCCAGGCACTTTTGTTTTGGGGCTTGGCAGCGGCGCTTCACCGCAGTGCGCTCGATCTGGCGAACAGCAACTGGGGCTTTGTCGCCGGGCATGGATCGATTCTGTCTTCCGCGGCGCTGGTAGGTTGGGCGTGCGGGGCTTTGCTCGAAGAGTTGCCCTTTCGCGCGTTGGGATGTACTCCGCATCGCGGCTGGCTCAAGAACCTCGGGCTCGGATCAATGCTGGGCGCCGCGACACTTTTCCTCGCGGCCATTTTGGCGACGGCAACTCGCGGCATTCATTTCCGTTTCGATCCCGCCGGCGCGGGCCCAATCGGCGAGACATTAGCATTGTCGGCTCTGGTCTTTGTGTTCGCGGCGGCGGCTGAAGAAATGCTTTTCCGCGGCTATCCGTTGCAGACGTTGACGCGCGCGAATCTCGCCTGGCTCGGCGTCCTGCTGACATCGGTTCCATTCGCCGCGGTCCATCTGAACAATCCGCACGCCGTTCCCGGCTTCACGTTTGTGAACACAGCGTTGGCTGGTGTTTGGCTGGCCGTCGCGTACCTGAGGACGCGAAGTTTGTGGTTGCCGCTGGCCCTGCATTGGTCCTGGAATTGGGCCCAGGCATCTCTGCTCGGTCTGCCGGTCAGCGGCATCGAGCGAATTGCGCCAGCGCCTTTGTTGCAAGCGATGAACGCGGGGCCCGACTGGTTGACCGGTGGCGCATACGGGATCGAAGGAGGCGCAGCCTGCACCGCGGCGCTGCTGATCTCGACTTTGGTCATTTGGCGCACGAAACTATTCGCGCGGGCTGACGTAACAGGCGGGCAAGCGCGGAGCAAAGTCATGCCTGCGGCGAACGAAGGCCGATCCTGACGCCAAGCCCAGTCCCGAAAAGCTGCGCGAACCAATTGCCGCCGAGGCGTTGGCTGTTAACACTCTCTCCACGATTCCCGTCTTAGCCATGTCAGACAAAGGCAAAGTCCGACAAATTTCAGTTTCCCCTCTCCCGGCTGGGAGAGGGGTTAGGGGAGAGGGCCTGACGCATACAAGCCCCCACCCCAACCCTCCCCCAGCGGGGGAGGGAGATTGCAGACCAAACAGACCAAAGTCTAGCGGACATCAAACCGGGAATTTCACCAGAGGCGCAGAGATGTTAGAGGCTGAATCAACCGCAGACATGCTGTTCATGACTCAACCATTCAGCGCGCCTGAAGCAATAGAGCAACCGCTCGAAGTAACGTTGGTTAAGGCGGTGCTGAGCGGCGAGCGCGATCGATTCGCGCGGTTGTACGAAATGTACGCGCCGCTGGTCCACGGAATCCTGCTGGCGCGAGTGCCCCGTGGTGAGGTCGATGATCTGGTGCAGGACATCTTTCTGCTCGCGCTAAGAAAGCTGCACACACTGCGCGACGCCGCGGCCTTTGGTCCCTGGATCGCAATGATTGCGCGCAACCGCGCGATGGATTTCTATCGCAGCTCGCGCGAAACCGTCGAAGTCACCGAACAGATGGCGATCGAGCGACCACCAAACAGGACCGCCAGAGAAACTCTGGATTTGATTTGCAGATTGCCGGAAGCGTATCGCGAAACGCTGGTTTTGAGATTCGTCGAAGGAATGACCGGACCGGAGATCGCCGCGCGCACCGGACTGACCCCGGCGTCAGTGAGAGTCAACCTGCACCGCGGCATGAAATTGTTGCGCGAAAAGATCGGGGCCAGTCCCAGAGAACGTACCGTTTAGAGGCGGGCTACTGCCCGCCTATGCGGACGGGACGTCCGCGCTCCCAGCGAGGAGATGGAAACTATGGAAGACAATTATCTTTGGGATCGTTCAGGTGAGCCGGATCCTGCGGTTCAAAAGCTCGAAGAGATTCTCGGCACGCTGCGATATCAACCGCAGGCACTGGAGATTCCGCGGCACATCCAGGCCGGACGGAGCAGTTTCGCTCCCGCACTGGCGATTGCCGCGGCGCTGGCTTTGTTCGCGGTCCTTCTGGGTCTGTGGTTTGGTTTCCATCGCCGTCAAACCACGCCGGCTCTGGCAGCAAAGCATGATTCGCAAATCGATCGGCAAGTAAAAGCTCCACCGCCTCCGCCGCAGCCAGGTCCCGGCAACGAGCCTGCGACGGTTCAGAACCCGAAGCCCACGGTCGTTGAAAAGCGTAGCGCGGTGCCGCGCAATCTTCTGGCTGCCCGCGACCAGAGCCGCACCCCTCGCACGGAAATTCGCGAGCCTGGGTTAACGTCACAGGAACTAGCTGAGAAGGAACAGGTGCTGGTAGCGCTGCGTCTGGTCAGCGCCAAGCTCAACCTCGCGCAGCGAAAGACGCAGGGCGGCCCTCAGCTCAACACAATTCGCAATCAACATAAGATGGGATGAAAGAACTATGAAACAACTCTTCCAAACTACCTGGAAACTTGCGCCGGTCTTAATGCTGCTGCTCGTCGGCAGCGCGATTGGGGCCAGGGCGCAGGGCGCTAAGTTGCAGATGGATCAGCTCGACTTTCTCGCCAACAAGGCGAGTGAAACCGTCGACGTCAAGCTCGACGAGCGGCTGATGCAAACGACCGCCAAGTTCTTCTCGGGCAAAGATTCCGACGACGCCGAGATCAAGGCAGTGCTCAAAGGCATAAAGGGGATCTACGTCAAGAGCTTCACCTTCGAAAAGGAAGGCGAGTATTCGCAGGTCGAGGTCGACTCAGTGATGTCGCAGCTTCGCGGCAGCACCTGGAGCAAGATCCTAACGGTGAAAAGCAGGAAGGACGGCGACAACGTCGAGGTCTATCTGAATATGACGGGCGATCAGATTGGCGGCCTGGCCGTGCTCAGCATCGAGCCGAAAGAATTCACCATCGTAAACATCGTCGGACCAATCGACCTGGAGAAACTCACCAAGCTGGAAGGTCAGTTCGGCGTGCCGGATCTCGGCATCGAGAAGGACAAGACCAAGAAGCAATAGGCAGCCGCGATGAAGACAAAGATCAAAATCGCCGGATTAGTCATGGCGTTAGTAATCATCGCCGGGCCGTTCCGCGTGCGGGCAAGCGGCGATGGCTTTAATGATGTCGTGAAGATGATCGAGCAGTTCTATCACGTCAAGCACCAGAGCATCCCGTTGCTGGCGCGGGCCGGGATGAAAGCCGTGAGCACTGCGGCGCGAATCAAAGGCGGTGACTACAAGCGTCTGGCTGAAGCCGGCAGCGTGCGGGTAGCGTTCTTTGAAGATCAAAACTTTGATTCGCGTGGCCAGATCTCCACCTTCAAAACATCAATGCGGACGACGCTCGAGGGAGACTGGTCACCATTGGTACAGACGCTGGCGCCGAAAAACGAAGAGCAGACATACCTTTTCATTCGCGATGCCGGCGCCAAGTTTCATGTCCTGGTGGTTACCATCGAACGCCGCGAAGCCACCGTCGTTCAGGCCACGGTATCGCCGGAAGTGCTGGCTCAGCTAATGAAAGATCCGAACGAAATGGGCAAGACCCTTACGGAAGATGCAACTATTAACGACAACTAACGCTGTGTCAGAAGCCCGACCGCGAGGGAGGGCTCAGCAACAGGAGCGATCAAAATGAACACATCAAACGAATCTCACGCAAAGGCACAAAGCCGCAAAGTTAGTTTCATCAAACTCTCTCTCCGTCTCTTCGGGCGCTGTGGCCTCGGCGCGGTTGTCTTTCTAACTCTGTTCATCGTCCCCGCGGCCTCGGCCCAGGAAGCCGCCGAAACCATTCGGGTGCGCACGCGAGTCGTCTTTATGGACGCGCTGGTCAAAGACAAGCAGACCGGAATTGCGATCTCTGATCTCAAGCCGGAGAATTTCGAGGTGTTTGACGACGGCCAGCTGCGCGCCATCTCTTACTTTACGCGCGAAGGTCAGGCCCGCAAGCCTCTCGCTATTGTCATGATCCTGGACCTGCGCGATGACGGCGCCGGGCGCTTTCTGAAACGCGAAGAAGTTCGTAAAGCGATCGTCGAAGAATTAGCCAAACTCCCGCCGGGAGATGAAGTGGCAATCCTGGCGATCAATTTGAACAGCGTCGATGACAAGACCGCCGCGATCAGAAATGGGAAAGCCATGTGGCTTACCGAATTTACCCGCGATCCAGCCCAGTTTGAGGCCGCTTTGGCCCGCATTCCGGCATTGGTCGCCCCCGCGCCGGAGACGGGCGAGACTGATGCGTCTAAACACGATCAGAAAAATCCTGCCAGAGAGGGCAGCGCCAGCGTGATGGTGAACTCTGACGCGGACAAAAACGCGACGAAAGATTCTTCTGAAGCAAAGTCAAAAGACAACGACGTTCTTGAAACTGAGACGATTAAGGGAAAGAACGGAGCTGTCATAACTCGCACGATCAGGAAAGATGGATCGGTTAACGTCAAACGCGTGAGCAAAGACGGCAAGGTCGCGATTCAGTTAGACAATATTTATGACATGGCCGGGGCGACCCGCGACGCGACCCACCTGGCTGATGAAAAGCGTCCCAACTCTCAAGCCGCCATCATCTGGTTGTCAGACGGCATCGCGCCAATCTTTTACGAGGACCGGGACGCCACGGAACAAATTCTGCTCCGGCAAAACGCGATCTTTAACACGCTGACAGTGGACATGCGAACGCTTTACAAGTTTCTCCTGCCTTTCGGTCAGCCGCTCATCGGATGGACCGGCCTAAGCCTGGCCGGAAGTGCGAAGCGTCTGGCCCAACAAAGCGGCGGTGAAGCCGTCCACGTCGGCCGCGTCAGCGACTATGGCTCGGGTCTCGCAAAGATTATCGGCAATCTTACCGCGCGGTACAGTCTGGGCTTTGCGCTCGGTGAACAGGAAAAAGACGACGGGCGCATGCACGAACTCGGCGTGCGGGTGAAAGCGCTCGACGCCAAGGGTAAACAGCGAAAGCTGGACGTAAGTTCGCGCCGCGGCTACTACCTGCCGAAGGGCGACGCGGACCAGGCAGCAGCCAACAAGTAGCGCCCGCCCCATCAAAAAAGTAGAATGAAGCTTCGTTAGCGGCCAGGTGACTTTGCGCGTCAGGCAATCGTGCCAGACGCGTTGGTCACGAATCGTTATGAAGCTTTTCACCATCGAAGAAGCCAATTCCCTGCTACCCAGCGTGCGGCCAATCGTAAAGTCGATTCAGAGGTCGCATCGCCGTCTCATCTCATTTCAAACGACAGCGAAGCACGCCGCCGCGGGCGCCGAGCGTGGCGGCGGAGGCATGGCGCGGGGACCGCAGTACGCGCGTCTTCTGGTTGACTTGTCTCTGGGGGCCGGTCAATTGGAAAGCCTGGGCGTGCAACTGAAAGACTACTCGCAGGGACTAATTGATTTTCCCTCGATGCGCGATGGCCGCGTTGTCCTGCTCTGTTGGCGGGCCGACGAAGGTGATCAGCTCGAATGGTGGCACGACCTCGAAGCTGGATTCGGCGGCCGGCAGCCTCTCTAGCGCCTCAGACTTTAGTCTGTGACACATGCAACTCCAACGCCGACCGCCCTCTATGCCACCAAAGCCAACCTCAAGCCCTGCTATATTTTCTCGTTGACGACTTAAAGTAAAGTCTGATACCATCTGGCTCGACTAATGAAGCGGGCTGGGGCTAGCTTGGATCGTTGCCCGTGCCCTGGTTTGATTTGCTGAGCTGACTGACGCCTTTGACGGATGCAAGCTGGCCACGTCGCTCATGATGAAAACTCAGATACTGCCCCGTATCTCTTTCACGATCCATGATGCAAGAACCTCTACCGAATTCGTCCATCAAAAAAGTCATGACCGACAGTAGACTCGTCGAAGGTCTTTGCGACGAACCACTGAATCCGGCCGGGCAAAAGCAGCAAAGCTCTACCTTGATCGAATTTCCCGGCACGACGCGGCCGGTGCCGGAGTGGCGCAAGCAGTTGAGTCAGCGAGTCCGTGAGGTCCAGGAGCGCCGCGCGCGCGAAGCCTCCGAAGAGGCAACCGCAGCACAGGAAGCCGGCATGGTTTCGTGTGCGCTGCCGTCTGCTCAACTCGAGCTGGTTCCCGATCTTGCACAACCGGTGATGAATCCGATCGTCTCAAAGGCGCTCGAACGCCTGGAGCGAGCGCGGCGCCCTGATCAAATCGTAACCGGATTCGCCGCTGCTGCTACTGCCCCGGCCTTCGAGCCGGTGGCCGACATCATTTCCGAACCGGAAGTTAGCGATCCCAAAACGGTCGAAACAAAACCAAAACTTACAGTCGTCGCTCCTTCAAAGCCGAAGACCGAACCGGCTGAACGCAAGCGAGTGCGGGTGATTTCCGATAAAGTTGAAGACGTCGCGTTGTCTTACCTCGAAACGTGTTTGTCGGTGCCGGCAATCGCTGCCGATCCCAGCCACGAGAGCGCCGGGTTTGGTCGTCGAACTATCGCCGGAAGTTTGGATCTCGCCTTAGTAGCGTTGCTGGCGGCGCCTTTTGCCGCGGCGATCGAATTTGCTGACGGTGACTGGTTTGACCCGCGCATAATTGGCCTGATGACCGGTATCACGCTAGTTTTGATGTTTGCTTATCTCACCGTTTCGATTGCGCTAACGGGACGAACCCTGGGGATGAAGATAGTCTCGCTGCGAACCATCGACACGCGGACGGGCTTGATTCCAACCGGCGGCCAGTCGATCAAGCGCGCGCTCGGTTACATCTTCGCCCTGGCCGTGCTTGGTCTGGGAATCCTCTACGCGTTTGTCGACCCCGATCGTCGCACTATCTATGATCGTTTTTCGAAGACCATCGTGATTCACGATTAGGGCTGGGAGCGCGCAGAATCATTTGTTGAAAAGGCGAAGGCTACGGCTTTCGCCTTCTTGCTTTTCGGGCCAGCATCCCGCTGCCCTTTGTGCTAATTTCGGCCGATGGACGACCAAACAATCAAAGACGTGGTCGCGGAAATTGAGCCGCTGCTGGTAGGGCGCGCCCCGGGAAAAATCTTTCAACTCTCTGCCATGTCGCTGGTGATCGATTTTCGCCTGCGCGATCACGGCGACCTTTTCATCAGCGTCGAGCCGGCGCAGCCCAGAATGTATCTGATCAAGCGACGGGTTCGCGATCTGGAAAAGCAAAGCATTCCGCTGACTCAATTCGCTCAGGGATTAAGGAAGGAGCTATCGGACACTACAGTCCGATCGATAAGCAAGGACCCTGATGACCGAATTGTCCGGTTTCACTTCTCCGGCACAGACGAATTAGGACAGGACCAGGAGCGCGAGATGATCGCTCAGTTGACCGGGCGCGCAGCGAACTTGTTTCTGATTGATCGGCAGGGCGTCATTACTAATCAAGCTCGCGCCGGGAAAGGTCCCGGTCAAAAGACAGGCGACGCGTATCAGAAACCACCGGCGACCGGCGGACGACCAGCAACGGCAGATGGCGAGCTGCCCAAAACGATTCGCAGCGGGGCGTCGGCTTCCGCAGCCGCGGATGCTTACTTCACTTCTCTGCTGGTTGAGCAGGCCTTCGCCAACCGGGCCGGCGCCGTGCGCGCCGAACTGCGCAAGAAGATCACGCACCAAAAGAAGCTCCTCAAACAACTTGAACAAGACCTGGCAAGCCATGCTGGGGCCGATCATCACAAACACCTTGGCGATCTCTTGCTGGCAAATCTAAGTACTGCTAAACGAGAAGGACAGCGAGTTGTATTAGTCGATT
This sequence comes from Blastocatellia bacterium, assembly GCA_003168335.1. GTDB lineage: Bacteria > Acidobacteriota > Blastocatellia > Pyrinomonadales > Pyrinomonadaceae > UBA11740. The sequence continues at coordinate 483,918 of PMSM01000010.1, forward strand.
ATTTTGCGGATGATGCGCGCTCTGTTGAGATTGAAATTGACGAACAATCAACGCTTCCGGAAGAAGCCTCGCGCCGGTTTGCCCTGTACTCGCGTTCAAAGCGTGCGGTGAAACAAATAACGACTCGGCTCGAAACGGTCCGGGCCCAACTTGATGCACTGAACTCGCGATACGAGTCTCTGGAAAAGATCATCACCGAGCGTGACGAGGCGGCGCTGGACAAGTTTACCGCAGCGTCGGCACCGCGTGCTTTGTCAGTACCGCCTGCGTCAGCGGGCGGGTCAAGGCGAAAGCCTGAAAAAAAGATCCCCGGCACGCGTCGTTACATTTCGTCCGATGGTTTCGAAATTCTGGTGGGTCGCGCAGCGCGCGATAATGACTTTCTGACTTTCAAAGTGGCCAAGCCGAATGACCTCTGGCTGCACGCGGCTGACTATGGTGGATCGCACGTCGTCGTCCGCAACGCCACTCGCAAAGACGTTCCCCATCGCACCATCATCGAAGCAGCGCAACTCGCCGCTCAATTTTCGCAGGCGCGCAAAGATCCAAAGGTTGACGTGCATTACACCCAGCGCAAGTTCGTTTCCAAATCGAAAGGCGCCGCGCCCGGACTAGTGCGCCTGACCCGCTTCAAGAACATTATTGTCGAACCGAAGGAGGCCGCGGAACGCGCCTGAATGAGCGTAAGCAGGACCGGGGAAGTAGCCCGTATCAGGGTAATCCCAGCGGCAACTCAACCCGAAACGTCGTGCCCTTCCCCGGCTCGCTTTCAACTTCGATATTTCCGCCGTGCAGGTCGATGATTTGTCTGACGGTTGATAGACGCAAACCTGTGTTTTCGTGGTAAAGACGGGTTCGGACTTTAGATCGATCGCGGACACCAGGGCTCCGCGCGTCAGAGTTTTCGCTCTCGTTTCTTCTCAGCCTGGAGCGCTTTCATAAGGCCTTTGCCGCGAAACTTGCCACGACTCTCCTTAACATGAAAGCCAATCTGACGTTGGGTTGATTTCTGCGGACTCAAAAGCTGTCGAATCGCCTCGAAGATTACTTGAATCCGTTCATCGTGAGAGGCAATTCGCCGCTCCAGTTCTCCCAGCTTTTCAGCGAGTTGGCGATTCGACGCCAGCATTTCTCTTAGACGTAAAAACGCCCTCACAACGAACACGCTTGTTTCAACTGCGCGGTCGCTATTCAGGACATTAGCCAACATGATCGCACCATGCTCGGTGAACGCGTAAGGCAGAACCGGAGAAAACTTTAACCGGGCAAGGTGGTCACAATTTGTGACCACTTCACTCTTCTCCATTTTGTTGAGTCGAAACATGAAGTCTTTAGGGAAGCGCTTTCGATTGCGCTTCACTGCCTGGTTTAGCGCTTTCGTCGCAACACCGAATCGGCGAGATCAGCATCTACGATCACACGATGGCCGCGAATGAACAGAATCAGGTTCTCAATTCGCTCCGGGGGAATCAAGGTTTGGCTCTTGCTCATTTCTCAACCAGCAACTTCCAACTTCGGTTCATCGAGCATCCAAAGCACGCGAGATGAGAGCGGAACTCGTCATGCTAGCCCAAATTGTAACAGGAATTACTAGTCGAATTGCGAGCGATTGAAGGACTCCGGCTAACCCGTAGATGCTGCGATCAATAAGCTTCACTGCAACTTCTTAAAGCGGCAACTCAATCCGAAACGTCGTTCCCTTCCCCGGCTCGCTTTCAACTTCAATGCTGCCGCTGTGCAGGTCGATGATTTGTCTGACGATTGATAGACCCAAACCCGTGCCGCGTTTCTTGGTCGTAAAGAATGGCTCGAACAGACGGGCCTGCGTCTTTCGATCCATGCCACTTCCTTGATCAGTGATCACGATGCGCACCCGGTCGCCGTGCATTCGGCCGGGCGCTTCTATCGACTTTGGCCTGGAATCGGTCTCGACCAGTTCCGTTGAGATCTGCACCGGCGACTTTGCTCCGCTGGCGTCGATGGCATTGCCGATCAGGTTTACAAAGACCTCGCGCAATTGTTCGTCGTCCCAATTGCCGATGATTGTGTCAGGTGCGTAGTCCTTTACCACCGGCGTCTCTTTCTCCTGCACGCGATCGGCCACCAAATCGAGGCTCGAATCAATCAGCTCGTGGAGGTCAGATTCTGAAGCGTCCAACTGGCGCCGCCGCGAAAACTGGGTCACATCTACCACGAGTTTGTTGAGGTGATGAATGCCGCGTTCGACCAATCCGATCGTCTTTAACCCCTCTTCGTTGACCGTATATTCGCGCAGCATTTCAACTCCCAGCCGGATGCTGCCCAGCGGGTTTCTAATCTCGTGCGCCAGTTGGGCTGCGGCTTCGCCCACCGCCGCCAGCGCCTCACTGCGACGCAACGCGGCTTCGGATTTCGCCGCATCCGTCACATCCACGAGTGTCAGGATCTGGCCGTGCTCGCCGTCGATCTCCAGCGGTGACGAATAGACATCAAAGGCGTGCTCAGCCCCATCCTCGGCCAAATGCCACCGGCCGCGATACGTCGCCGCCTCGACGTGGGAAGCAGTGGCAACTTCCAGCAACTTAACGCCCTCGGGCGACCCAACTGGATCATGAATAGACGAACCGATCGTTGCCTGGGGGAAGATGCGCAGGAACGCCCGGTTCGCGCTGCGAATGCGATCTCGTCGATCGATCGCGGCGATGGCACTGACCATCCCTTCCAGCATTTGATTGCTGAACTCACGCTCGCGGCGCAGCGCTTCGGTACTCTGCTTCGTCTGGCGGAATCGACGCTGCACCTGCCAGATGGTGGCCACGGCAACCGCCAAACCCGCTAACAGCGCGAACAGATTCCACGTGCGAATCGATCGAGTCGCCGCCTTCTGCATCGCGTCAGCTCGAACAAATACCTGTTGCTCTTCGCTCGCCGAATCCTGGATGAGCTCATTTAGTTCGGCGTCCGCATCGCGAAACTTCGCAAAACCCTCCTGCGAATATCGATTCTTGTCTTTCGTAATTTCGAGATGGCCGGCGAGATCGTCGCGGAACTTGTGCCACTTTGGCAAATCTGCAAGCGGCGCATGATCCAGTTGCGCCAAAAGATTGGTCACCTCGTCACGCGCCGAAGCCAGACGCAAATCGAAGGGCGGGGTCAGCTCGTGGCGGGCATCTGCTTCCATGCGCTTACGCGCTTCGTGGTCCAGTTTCGTAAGTCCGACGCGAAGTTGCAGCAGCAACCCTGCCTTAACCGCGTGAGCATGTTCGGCCTCGAGAGCATTGCGGCTGGTGTCTTCCAGCCGACGCACGCTCAAGCTGCCCAGGACCCAAATGAGTAGCAGCAAGAGCGCGAAGCCGGAGACCAGCGGCGCGAGAGTGGGATCGAGTCGCGGCTCTTTCTTGCCGCTGGCGGCCGGCGGAACAATCCGTCGATAGACGACCTCGCCGTCTGACTCTTGGGTTGGTTTCTGCTGAGTAGACATTGAATCTTCCTGGCCTCATTCAAAAGGACATTGAGAATTGAAAAGTGCAAATTGCAAATTGCAAATTTCTAAGCCTTCTTTTCTTTTCGCGTCTTTGTGGTAACTATCGATTGGGCGATGATGTTGCATAGCTGATTGAATTCATCAAGCAACTCACCCATTCGACGCTCCGGAAGCATTTCCGTTTTGATGATAAGACGGATCCAACAACGGGACTCGCGCGACTCTTTCAGACCAATGCTGAGCTTGTGAACGAAGTCCGCGCGACTTTCGGCTGCGCAAGCTTCTTCGTAATTTGGCGCAGGTGAAGTCCCGCTGCGTACCAGTTGACCTCCGATGTGTCGGCCCATTCGCGTGTCCGGCAAAGCATCAACAACCGTGCCGACCCGAGCGGCGAAGTTTATTAGTCGTTCGATCAGCTCATCCGATGTCACGATTGTTCCCCTGGCGCAGTTTGCACTTTGCAATTCTCATTCTTCAATTTGCAATTCCCAGTCAGTGCTTCGCGTCCATCCAATTATCGCCGATGCCGGTTTCAGCTACCAGTGGAACATCGAGTTGGACTGCGTGCTCCATCTCACGCTTTAGTGTCCGGGCAACTTTGTCGGCTTCGTTGGCCGGACATTCGACGAGCAGCTCGTCATGAATCTGCATCAGGATTTTCGCGTTCAGGCCTTCGCGACGAAAAGCATCCTCGACGTGCAGCATCGCAATTTTCACGATGTCACTGGCGGTACCCTGAATCGGCATGTTGATAGCTTCGCGCTCAGCCGCGCGCCGGATGTTCGCGTTGCGGTCGTTGATTCCGGCCAGCGGACGAATGCGCCCATACAGCGAACGCACCAGCCCCTGCTCGCGCGCCTGCACCGGAATCTCTTCCATGTATCGCCGCACGCCTTTGTAGGTCGCATAGTAATCGTCAATGACTTTGCGCGCTTCCTGACGCGTGATGCCGACCCGCTGTGACAAGCCCCAGGGCTCGATCGCATAAGCGATCGCGAAGTTCACGATCTTGGCAGAGCGTCGCGCTGCTTTCAATTCTTCGTCGGTCCTGGCGTTGAAGACCAACCGCGCGGTGCGGTCATGAATGTCTTCGCCTTTCTGAAAAGCGTCGAGCATCACTTCATCGCGCGTGATGTGCGCCAGCAGACGCAATTCAAGTTGCGAATAATCCGCGGAGATAAGTTTGTTGCCCGGCGAGGCGACGAAGGCGCGCCGGATCCGGCGGCCCAATTCCGTGCGAATCGGAATGTTCTGCAAATTCGGATCACTCGACGAAAGTCTGCCCGTGGCGGCGACCGTTTGATTAAGCTGCCCATGGATTCGGCCGTCGGCGGCGATTTGGTGAGGCAACGCGTCGGTATAGACGCTCTTCAGCTTGTCCAGTTCACGATACTCAATGATTAGCCGCGGGAGTTCGTAGGTTTGGGCCAACTCTTCGAGCACTGCTTTACTGGTCGAAACGCGGCCGGTGGAAGTCTTGCGTCCGGAAACTATGTTCAGAGCCTCAAAGCATTCGGCCACTTGTTTGGGCGAGTTGATGTTGAATTCGCGACCGGCGAGCTGGCAGATTTTGTCGGTGAGCTTCGCCAGCTCTGCACCGAGGTGGCGCGACAATTCATTCAGCACTTCTGTATCGACGCGGATGCCGGCCTGCTCCATGCGGTAAAGCATGGGCGCCAGCGGCAATTCAATCTCGTTATAAATGCTGCCGAGCTCTTTCTCGTCAATTCGCTGGTGCAGGACCCGCGCAACTTGCGCCGTCAAATCCGCAACTTCCGCAGCTTGCCATCCGGTTTCGCTCCAGCCTTCGTAGGGCGGGCCGCCGCTTTCCGCGCCCACGGTCTCGTGCGCCAGATCGGTCAACTCGTACTTGCTGCGCGTCGGATCGAGAACATAAGCGGCGATCAGCGTGTCGTCAGTCACGCCCGCCAACTCGACACCGAGCGGCGTGAGTAACGCGGTGGCCCTCTTCAGATCGTGAACGGATTTCTCGATCAATCCATTACTCAGCAACTCCCGCATTGCCGCCAGTGCCGCTTCTTTTCCTTCGGCAAAACTATCAAGGTCTACGAACGCTGACCTGCCCGGGTGCGGCGCGAATGCCAAGCCACGAGCAGGCCCATCATGCATGCCCTGCTGCTGGCCCGCGCCCGGTGGCGACGAATTCGCAATGGCCAACCCGATATGCTCCGCCTGCCACAATTGTTGAATCAGACTGTCGAGCTCGGCCTTATTGCGGACCAGTGAATACTTGCGCTCGCCGGCGACCTTCGCCGTTGCTACGGCGCCGTCAGCAAATTCATTCGTGAGGGCGGTGAAATCCAGTTCGCGAAATAGCTCGTAAGCCGCGGCGCGATCGGGCGGGCGCCTTTCCAGTTGATTCAAGTCGAGATGTACGTCGACATCAATCCTGATCCGCGCCAGCTCGCGCGATTTGCGAATCAGCTCGGCGTTGTTTCGCAGAGACTCGCGATAGGTTTTGTGTTTGACCTCTTCCGAGTGCTCGAGCGCGTTTTCAATCGAACCGTAGTTTTGAATCAGTTGCACCGCGCCCTTCGCGCCAATGCCGGGCGCGCCGGGAATGTTGTCCACCGCATCACCCATCAGTCCCAGCAGATCGACAACCTGGGCCGCGGTCACTCCAAACTTCTTTTCAACCCAGGCTTCGTCACACCATTCAATCGGGGGCACTGGTTCTTTGCGTTTGATGACCTGCGAATTCTGTCGCATGCAAACGATCAAAGGATCGCGCACCAACTGGCACATGTCCTTGTCGTTGGAAACGATGACTGCCTGCAGTCCCTGCTCTGCGGCCTGGACCGCGAGCGCTCCAATTACGTCATCGGCCTCGAATCCGGGCACGCTGATCAGCGGTACGTTGTAGGCTTCACACAGCCGTCGGATGTAAGGCAGTTGCGAAGCCAGATCGTCGGGCATCTGCTGCCGGTTGGCTTTGTATTCGCTGAACGTCTCGTGGCGAAAAGTTTTTTCGCCTGATTCAAAGATGGCGGCGATGTATTTTGGCTGCTCGTCAGCAATCAGCTTTCGCAGCATATTGGTAAAGATGAAGACGGCCTGCGTGACCTGACCCGTCGAATTGGCCAGCGGCGTCGCGCGATTGGCCATCGGCGCATAGAAAGCGCGAAAGATATGCGACATCGAGTCGATGAGAAAGACTCGTTCAGCCGGCTCAGTCCCGGCAGGGGGCCTCTTCTGTGGCATTATGCCGTCGATCATAGGGTTGTGCTTTCGAGGTGTCAATCAGAGTGTCAATCTGTGATGCGGTAGTCATGCGATCCACTAAATCACACGAAACGGCACGAAACACGGGGGTTGGTTCGAGTCATTTCGTGTCAGTTCGTGGATCGCTTGTCTGTGGTCATCAGCAATCTCGTTAGTCGCACACTCTTTCAGCAGCCGGCCAGGTTAGGACTGTGAGGCGATCTGGTGGCAGCTCTGCCGCGCTGTGCGCCCAAGGTCGTGGCGGCTCCGCCACAAGAGCGATCACAACGGTGCGCTTTTGCTACTACTCTGGAAGGCATGAAGATTGCACCAACAGTTGCGCTCAGTTCCAGTTCTCGCGAATGAAGCCAACAAAGCCATCAAGCGCACGGCAAACCACACTGGCCTCGGCCGTAGAAGCAAAAGGCATCGGTCTGCACACTGCGGTCCCGGTCCAGGTACGGCTGATGCCGGCCGAGCCCGACACCGGCTATGTCTTCCGTCGCACGGATCTCGGAGGCTTTGAGATCCCGGCTACGGTCGAATCAGTCGCGCATTGCAGTTACGCGACGACACTGATGCGAACCGGCGTGATGCTCTCGACCGTTGAGCATTTGCTGTCGGCCTTGCGTGGATGCGGCGTCGACAACGCCTACATTGAAGTCGATAACCTGGAAGTGCCGATTATGGACGGCTCAGCAGAAGCCTTCGCAGAGATGATCGAAAGCGCGGGCCTCGTAGACCAGCCCACGGCGCGGCGCGCTCTGCTGGTGCGAGAAAAAGTGTCAGCCGTCTCCGGCAACCGGCGCATCAGCATCGAGCCCGCCGATGCTTACGAGATCGATTGCCTGATCGACTTTCCGCATCCGCTTATCGGCGTCCAGCATCGCTCAGTGACGCTGGATAACGGTTCCTTTGCGCGTGATATCGCGTCCGCCCGCACGTTTGGATTTATCGCAGAGGTCGAAGCCTTGCGGCGGGCGAATTTGATTCGCGGCGGTTCACTTGATAATGCGATTGTGTTGACGAAGCACGGCATGTTGAATGAAACAGGTCTGCGCTTTTCCGATGAATTCGTGCGTCACAAGATTCTGGACATCATTGGAGACCTGGCGCTACTGGGCATGACCCTGCTGGGCCGGGTGACGGCAGAGCGCAGCGGACACCTGCTCCACGCCGCGCTGATGGCCGCCCTGCTCCGGAATCGCGCCGCCTGGGAGATCGTTGATTTGCCTGCGCCTCACTTGCATTCCGATAGGGAAACGGTAGCGCCAGTTTCCACTTACACATCCTGACTGCCGCTACCTAAGCTCAGACTTAAAACTGTGGGTCCGTTGATGCTGGGAACGCGGACGTCCCGTCCGCACCGCGCCAGAGGCGCGAACTCGTATCCAAGTCCACGAAATCGCAGCTGCTCATTCTTTCGCGCTTCGCGCTCAATGCGGACGGGACGTCCGCGCTCCCAGCAATATTGGCTTGCTGGTTTTGAAAACTCCGACGGGCGCCGTCAGGTTCCGCACTCGCCGCCCTCTCTGCTAAAATCAAATCCGACAAACGCTTTGCAGGATATTGGCATCCAAGGCTGCGATTACTTTTTTGGAGGCATTCTGATTTGACTAAACATCGCGTAACACTCGCCCTGCTTTTCGGTCTGGCTTTGGCCTTCTCTGCCTCTTCGCGCCTGCAGGCGCAACCCCAAAACGGCACCGCCGTTCAGGAAACCGAAGATGCGGTTAAGGTCACTACCTACAAGCGATTCGTTGATAATCGCGAGCCGAATCCGGGAGTCGCGTACCAGGCCGCAAAGGATTACATGGTGCGCTACGGTAAGGAAGATGATCAGTACACGCGTTATTTGAAACAATGGATTACCGCGTTCGAAAAAGACGAGCGTCAGGACGCGCTGTTGCGGGCGATCTATGGCGAGAAAAATTACGCCGGCGGTTTCGCCATGGCGAAACGAGTCATGGCGGACGATCCCGAAGACGTTAAATCGCTGATCGCTCTTGGCTATGGCGGCTATCTCGCCACCACGAACGCCAAGAACGAGACGTTCAATGCCGACTCAGAACGTTACGCTCAAAAAGCGATTCAGTTGCTTGAGAGCGGCAAGGCCCCGGATGCGTGGGAGCCATTCAGGAATAAGGAAGACGCGCTCGCCTCTTTACATTACGCGATCGGCTTTAACGAATTGAAGCTACGTCCCGAAGAAGCGATTGGACGCTTCATCAAAGTCACCCAGATTGATAGCGATCTAAAGAAGACTCCGTCGACTTACTATTTGCTCGCGGTCGCGTACGAGCAAGGGCCGTACAAGAGACTTTCCGCGGACTATACAAAGCGCTTCGCGGATCAACCTGAAACTCCTGAGAGCAAAGCGGCGCTGGAAAGTCTGAACAAGGTCATGGATCTCATCATCGATGCCTATGCGCGCGCGGTGGCTCTCGCCGGCACCGATCCGCAACACCAGGCGAAGAAAGCTGAATGGACCAAGCGACTAACCGACCTCTATAAGTTTCGGCATCAGAACTCTGACGCCGGGCTGAACGAGTTCGTGGCCGGCGTCCTGGTGAAGCCACTCCCTCAGCCATAGGTGATTCCAGGTTGAATAACTGGTGTACAGAGTACCGACTTCAGTCGGGCTTTTATTAAGCCACAAAAACCCCAACTGAAGTTGGTACTCTAAACGCCTGTTAACCTGGGACACATGTTGCCTTGACAAGCAATTTCTAATAGTTAGAATCGAATCTCTTTGAAAAAGCGGGAGTAGCTCAGTGGTAGAGCATCGCCTTGCCAAGGCGAGGGTCGCGAGTTCAAATCTCGTCTCCCGCTCCAATCTCAGGAATGAGGGCGGAACGATAAGGCCGAAGCGAAGGCAAAAGGGGAAGGCTGGCTCAGACTTTTTCCTTTTACTTTTGCTTTTGAGCTTCATCCTTCCGCCTTTTTCCTTTATGCTCACAGATGGCGGCGTAGCCAAGTGGTAAGGCAGAGGTCTGCAAAACCTTTATTCATCGGTTCGATTCCGATCGCCGCCTCCAAATTTCTCAACAACTTACAAGCAGTCACCAACTTCAAGTAAATTCTCACTGTGGGGACTTTTGTGGGGGGCCTTTGACGGTTTGAGGTCTTGGAAGACCGCCCGCACGACGAACAACCGTCGAAGGTTCGTGAGGTGCGAAGCGCCGACATTCAATAGCCCCGACCGTCAGGTCGGGGTATCAATCTCCCAATCAAAACAACGAGGCCCGAAGGGCCGATATGAATTCATGCCGGTCCTTCGGACCTCTCTGATTATTTGAAAACATCTGTACCACGACCTAACGGTCGTGGCTATTGCATGACGGCCCTGCGGGCCGACACCAAAGCAATGAGCAGTACCGGGCTGTCCTGACAGGTCTCTATAATGGGATGAGTTATGACGCCGCGACTAAAATGAACGCGAGCGCGGTACCAAAGGCCAACAATGGAACAGCCCATGATAGGTAAACAAAAATCTGCTCTTGAACATATCTCCCAAAGAGCCGCATCGGAACGTTGTAACGATAGAGCAGGACTACTACAGCCAGACCAAGACCAAGGGCCATATAGTTCAGACCAAACAATCGGGTGACCGTGTTATCACCTTTGGCCACGGAACCATACACTGCGTTGATCGTGAAGTTGAGGGCAATTACCGCGAATAAGCCACCGACAATGATATTGCCCAACTCAAAGGTATCGATCACGAACTCTCCCGCTTCGGTGCTGTTCATCCAAATGGCCAGCATGGGGATCAAAAGCGCGGCCAGGAGCGGAATGAAAACCGGTACGACGACCTTGGCGGAGTCCCTCGCTACCGCAAGCCCCACGACCAGACCTGAGTGAAACTCTCCATACCAACCTGGCTGCGTGTATCTCTTGATGTTGACGAGGCCAGGAGTCCACCCAGCGATGGAGAGGTCTTGTGCCGAACGGCTGAAGTCGATGTCCTCTTGTAAGACCACGAGCGAGGCCTCGCCAGTGGTTTCACGGCTCACGGTGATCTCGACGCCGAGCGTCTGTTTATCAAACGGAAAGGCACCAGAGTCGATGGGGATAGTAAACTGCCCGGTAGTGCGTTGCATCACCTCGACCCAGCCGCTGGGGAAGATGCGGAGGCCGGTTGTTTGATCCGATTGGGATTCTTTGAGGTTGGTTAAGGCGACCCGCGGGACCCAAACCTCTTTCAGCTTCTGGTCAGCCTTTGGGCCTCTGTACTCTTGAAAGCCGCGTGGGGTTGTTTCTGCGGGGTAGCGCAGGCGAGGGTCCTCCCAGCGGAGCCGCATATCGACAGTGCCGTTGAAGGTGCCTGCGTTATCATCAAAGGCAGTTATGTTTTGAAAGTAGAGCCCCACCCGCACCATCACCGGAAGCCCCTTCCCGAGCGGCAGGCTGGTGAGGTCTTGTGTTGGTGGCTGACCCTCTGGTTGAACGTTGAGGCGCTGACCGCCGGCCGGCAGAGCGGTGCTCTTCGGCGGCGATTGCCCGGCGGCGATTTGTGCAACCAGGAGCAAGAGCAAGACAGTAAAGATTCTCATTGAGTCTCCTTCCTGCTGGCGCTGCGCAGCTCCTCGTATTGTTGCGCGAGGCCCTTGAGCTCGTCACACAGCACGTCGGGTTCAGGGATCTCGCCGCTCTGGTCTCCGGTCGAGAGCATGGCGAAGCGAGAGGTGATGACCTCCAGGGGGCGCAGCAGGGTTCCGCGAATGATGATGAGCGTGACGCCAGCCAAAAGGACAATCGAGAAGAGCGCAATCAGAGCTTGCCAAACGAAAGCGCGCCCCCTGGAAGAGCGAGAGGCGCTGAAATCGCTGGTGGCCGCCACCATGCCGATGACCTCCCCGGCGCCGTTTCGCAGAGGCACCAACACGATGCCGTAAGTCACTCCGTGGGCTTCGCGGGTATATTGAGTGTTCTCCGTGGTGTTGAGATCTTTGTCTGAAACGAGCGACTGAAAGACGGCGGCGTTGGTCGAATGAAAGCGGATGAATTTACCGACGCGATTCTGGTCGCTGAAGACGCCGGAATCGATGCCCTTGGCAAATTCATGGAGAGACGTTTCGTCGATAAAGACGGCCATCTCGATGTTATAGGTGTTCTTCAAGTTATCAAGTACGTCCTTGAAGGCGATACCAACTTCAAAGCTGCCGATATGTTTCTCTTGCGGATCAAACATGGGAACCACGCCAAAGATAGCCGGGCCAGAGCGAGCGATGGCGAAGCCCTTGCGAGAGATTTGGTCGCGGTTCACGGCGACGACCATGGGTCGAAACTTGCTGAGGTCATCGCCAAAGTCCTCGGGAGCATTCAGACGCAGGAAGGAGGTCGCGGGCAGCGAGTGGAATTGGGCCTGATCGACGCCGTACTTCTCCTTCTGCTCGGTGAACATTTTTGAATACTCAGCCAGAAGGCCGGCGCGATCCCGGGCAGCGAAGAGCGCGCGTGTCCTCGGGAGATCAGCGATCAGAGCGGCGCGAGCCAGGGCCCGATCTTCGGCGCCCTCGAGGTTGGAAGCGACGATAGAGTGCATGAGGGAAAACTGCTTCTCTTCAACAGATGAAATCATCCTGGTAAAGAGAAGGCTTGAGATGATTGAGGCCGCGACAACTACGAGAGCTATCGCGCTGATCAAGACGAGCGGTGCGCTGCGACGAAACTTCATAGAGACTCCTTAGTTGATTAAGGATATGGTTGAACCGAGAACAGTACTATTCGATCGAATTCAATTCCGTGAAATATGCAAATCACACGAGGTCGAGTGATTCCGGAACGCCAGCTGAGCGTCGAACATGTATTCTACAGTGAAAGTGCGAAATAAGAGCGCCGCTTAGAGTGAAAATGGCGCGGCGTTAGGTAGCCCGCGACGCGAGCCGATCATTCATTGCACGAAAACGGAATCGCGACGACGCGGCGTGAAGGGTCCGCCAACCTGGGTACGCTCGGGCGGAACGACACTCCGCCACCCCGATGTCGGACCTGTTCAGGGGCGGAATCCATTAGGACTTCGCTTTCTTCGAAGGTTTCGACTTGCCAGAACTGTTGACGGCGACCGCTTGGCGAACGAGCGCCTTGAAGGCGCACTCGTCAACTTCTTCTCCTTCGTGGATGTCGATCGCGCGGCGTACGTTTCCATCGAGACTCGAGTTGAAGAGACGAGCCGGATCCTTCAGAGACGCGCCCTTGGCGAAGGTAAGCTTCACGACATTCTTGTAGGATTCGCCAGTGCAGATGATGCCGTCGTGCGACCAAACCGGAGTGCCCATCCACTTCCACTCCTCGACGACGTCCGGGTCTGCTTCCTTGATGAGCTGGCGCATTCTGCTGAGGGTTTCCCCGCGCCAGTCCCCGAGTTCGGCGATTCTTTTCGAGATGAGCTCCGATGCTGACTGGCCTTGGCTCGCATCCGACTTTTTCATGTTCTCATCCTAGAGAAGTTCCAGATAAATTTCACTATACATTAGTATTTCGGGAATTAGCATAGGCTTGACTGGCGGGTAGTGGGGGTAAAGTTACCTTACCCCACCACCGCGATTCTGGATTCGTTGACATCGCAAAGGGTTGGGTATAGCTTGCAAATAAAGGAGTCCCCTATTCTGTTGGGTCTTGGATTATGGAGGTGCGAGATTGAAAAGGCTCATTGTCCTGCCGATGTTGATTTTGGCGGTGGCCTCAATCGCCAGAGCCCAGGATCCGTGTCCTACATGCAACAAAATTTATGAGGAGATACGTGGTCCATCGCAGGCAGTAGATGACAACCGGTGGCGTCCACGGCGAGGAGCTCCATCCTTCGCCCTGTACATGCGCTTTGATGCGTCGGTTGCAGTCACCAACGATACCGCCAAAAAGATCAAGCAGATCACCTGGGAAACCAGCTTGATCAATACTGCGACAATGACAACTATTGCGACCTACACGTTGGTGACGCGTAAAAAGATCGCTCCGCACGAAGTCGTCACTCTCAAAAAGAAGGTCGAGGTACCGCTCGACCCAGGAGTGATCTCGGCCAACCAGACAAACCAGGTCAAACGTGGAGTTCCCAACGTGATTCGGACGGAACAGGTAAGTAAGATAAGAGAGATCGAATACGCTGACGGGTCAGTAAGCACGCCTTAGTTTGATTTAGAGCCACACAAATACCCCCGCTACCGCAGCAATTTGCCGAGTGCTGCACCGGCTAATCTGATCGTTGGATTCGACTTTGTTGCTAAACTTGCCCGATCAACTCGGACGTCGAACCATGACGGCGGTTCAAGCATCTGATAGTCTATCCAAACAAGGGCAACCTCACCAGAGGTTTCGCCGAACCAAATTTAGCAGGCATGAAGTATTTCAGCATTCACATCGCGGTACTGTTTGTCGCGCTCGCAGCTATACTCGCTATTGCATCGTTTGAAGCCCGCGGACAATCTCCAAGAGCGCCCAAAGCTGAGTCGCGCGTGAAGCCTACTGTCCTGATAAAGGATGGCCGCGATGACTCTGCCGGCAAGGGCGCATCCACTGCCTCTGCCATCAGTCCTGCTGCGGCGCTCAACGCCGTGCTCCGCAATGACCTTACCTGGACGTTCGGCGGCAAGCAGCAGCGCGGTTGGTATCTCTACACTCCGCTCATCAGCCACATGCTCAACACCGAAGGGGATGCGACTTCCAACGGTTTTGCCTTTGCACTCGCTCGCTGGCAGGAACACTCCGGCTTAAAGCCGAGTGGCGTTCTTGACGAAGAATCGCTCAACGCGATGGTCTCTGAGTGGCAGCGGCGGCGGCTTAAGAACCGCACTGATGCGCAACCTAACCAGCTCGTCACCGCTCCTGCTTCCGACTTTTACGACCCCGAGCGATTAGCAGAACTCCGTCAGGTTGAGCGCGAGACTTATGCAGCGTACCAGCGAATGGTTGCGGCCGCGATCGCCGATCCATCGCTGGCTCTGGCGCGCGCTGCGGGGGGCGGACTTGCGCCCGCGGAAAAGTACTTGAAGATCATTTCCGCTTTCCGCTCGCATGAATACCAGGATCAGTTGCGGCGCCAGTCGCCACAGGCGGGCCGGGCCGGACTCGCCGTCAACAGTCCGCACTTTACCGGCCGTGCCCTCGATCTCTACGTAGGCGGTGAACCCGTAGATACCAAAGATTCAAACCGCGCCCTTCAGGTTCAGACGCGGGTCTACCAGTGGCTCGTTCGCAATGCTGAGCGCTTCGGCTTCCGTCCTTACTGCTACGAACCGTGGCATTGGGAGTACGTAGCCGCGGAAAGCAGAGAGCAGTAGGTAGGACGGAGCAAGCTGATCGCGTTTTCCGAATCTCGGTGTCAATCGAATACTACCGTGACCAGGCGATCTTCATTCACTTCTCTATGAAGGGAACGGCGGGTCGAGAGCACAGTGTTTCTGAAGACGGGATCAATCCAGTGAAGGAAACTCAAGCAGGTCAGGACAAGCTACGGAGCCACGTGGATTTGCCTCCGATTGCCGAATTCGTCGAGCTGGTCAAGGCGACGGACGAGGAGGTAGTGGGCTAAATCTGTGTTGCTGGACAAAAAATATTTTTGGGCCTGTTTTTCGGCGAAATCTGCGAAAGATCTACAACGTGAGTCCAGCTAGCGCGGGATACCTTTCGATCATGTGACCGGGAATTACAATCTGCCATTCTTTGTGGCGTGATCTTTCTCTATGGATTTTTAAGGCTCTAGCAAATATATCGTTCGCTTCTTTCGCAGTAATGCCATTTACCGAGCTTAATTGTTCGATTGCCTGATTACCGCGTTGAGCAATTGATCCTTTACCCGTGGCGCTCTGTCGAAAACCTACCTCAAGCGCAGCGCCTGGGTGTAATACGAAATTACAGTCACGACATGCTAATGCGAAATCGCTAAGCGTGGCAGTATGGTTTTGATCGTCGTAGTTCCAAACCTCATGACAGATCATCCCTTTTCCATTGTCGTATTGCTTTGTGCAGTAATCGCAGATGCCAGAGACGGCGTCGATCACTTCTTGGCGAATCGTACGCCAGGCTTTGCGCTTGGTGCCGAGCACTTGGCACACACTTCGGTTCCATAGTGGGACGGGAACCATAGCAGGCTTCAAGATTCGTTTTGGTTCTAGCATGCGCGCATGATGGCGTACGGGATTCAGAGGTTCTAGTGACGAGTAACGCGTCATTCTGGATCGCCCAATAGGTTGAGGTTCCAGCAACCATCCCGCGCGGTCTATCTCGCCTTTCAGGAAACGTTCGCCATTGCCCGAAGGTTATCAGCCGTGCCAGCGACCCGCAAGCACAATCACACAGCTCTTGAAGCGGGCTCTCTGTTTTCGGAACACCCAAAGGGCAAAAGAAAACAGGGCGCAGTGAGTTAGAAGCCTGTTTAGTGCATTGTAGAAAGCAGATGAAATTTGATTTATGGTAGCCGTTTGAATAGCATGGCACCGCGCCCGCCTCCCCGGTGGGCGAAGTGGTCGCGTGGGGTGAGGACACGTGGCCTGAGGGCGGGGCTTGTGGGAGGGCCTCG
This sequence comes from Blastocatellia bacterium, assembly GCA_003168335.1. GTDB lineage: Bacteria > Acidobacteriota > Blastocatellia > Pyrinomonadales > Pyrinomonadaceae > UBA11740. The sequence goes on from PMSM01000010.1 coordinate 500,120, forward strand.
CCCGCTTTCTTTTGTGGTTTGGGGCGTGAAGAGAGATGGGCAGGTCCCGGGCCTCAGGGTCCCACGCTTTCGCGCTGCTGCCTTACGAAAGGGCTTCATCTATGAAGGTTCTTCTTATTGGCGAGCTGAGGTTGTTCCCACGCATACCTGCCAAATTCTTGTTAACCACTTTTTTCTTTTGGTTTTAAGTGAGGCTAGTCATGAATAGTTCCTATGTTGCATATGTCGATGAAGCGGGAGACGACGGTTGTACTCCGAAGAGTTCAGAGTGGTTGATTCTTTCGGCGGTTGTAACTAATAAGGCAACCGATGCTCGTACGTTGAAGACTGTTTTTGACTCGAGCCGGTTAGTGCTCAACAAGTCTGAGCAGAAACCATTTCACTTTCGCAGGCTTCCTCATCATCAAAGAGTTCCTTATGTTTCGCAAATAGCGGGAGCGCCTGTGGCGGCGATTACCGTATTGGTAAACAAACAGTCAGTCTGGAGGGATAGATTTAGCGATCGGCACAGGTTATATCACTATGCGATTCGTTTACTGGTGGAACGAATCTCCTGGTTGTCTCGTGACCGAAATGGCACGATTAGCGAACTGATGCTTTCGACTCGGCGTGGCTTGTCTTCCTCGGCGGTTCGGGAGTACCTGGATTCGCTACTCGCAAATCCTAAACCAAGCAGTGCGCGTGCGAATGAAGTCAGGATAGCTCCCGGTACAATGGAACGTACGAAAGTATTTACTTTCGAAAACGAAGAGATGTTGGGTCTACAAATGGCGGATGCGGTAGCGTCGGGATTCTACAATGCAGTTGAGGCAAGATATGGATTTATTGAAGCTCGGTACGCCCGGATGCTGAAGCCGATCGTCTATAACTATCGCGGGCGGTACCGAAGCTATGGGCTAAAGTTTTTTCCGCCGCCGGCAGAGAAGTTAATTGAAACAGACCCACGTCTAAAGTGGGTAGTTGAAGACTACTCGAAGTAAGCAACCTCTGTGTTGAAGCGGTTTTGGAATGTTAAGTTACGAAGATTAGGTTTTCGGCAGCTTCAGATCGTCGTCAATAAGCACGTCAGTAGAGATTCCCGCGAGGCGAGCGTATTTGAGCAGAATCGGCAAGGGTGGCTCTCTCGTCCCCAACTCATATTGCGACACCGCAGAATAATCGACTTTCAACCCTAAGCTCCTACTCATTTCCGTCTGAGACATCCCCAGGATCTCAACGCGAATTGCCCGTAGTTTCTTGCCCAGGTACTTAGGCTTCGGCCGGGCTTTCGATCCCATCAGTTATTACCTCCTGATGGATGAGAAAGCTTGTTGTTGTGTCTATGGGCAATTGCCCTTAGAATGGGCGACGCGGAAGAGGAAGCCCGGACAATACACGCTGTCCGAGCGAAGGTCATTACCTGGTGTGACCTCGCGCCTGATACATAGACCGGTTCGGTTCATAGAATATGGGAGTGTTGCGAAGTAAGCAATGCTCGCTTAAGCAACAACCGGCCATGAAACTAGCGAGGTATCACCTAGTCAGTCGCTTCCCGACAGAATCTCGGAGGTCGCCTCATGCCTAAGGAAGATAAACCAAGACGCTTCACGAATCTCGCAATAGCCGGCAGAGCCAGAGTCAAAGATCTGTTCGAATCGTTTCGACGCCATTTCAAGAGCGAGCGCGACTCAACGACTACATTTAGAAGTTTCCTTTGCGTTGCCGCGATTCTCGGAATACTTCCCCTAACGGTGCTTCAATCGCAAAAGCCTGTCGACGAATGCCAGGATGTTCAAAAGCACATCAAGAAAGAGCAGGATCGCTTCAAAGGCACTACCACGGTCCGGCTCGATGAAATGTTACTGAGTGAGAAAGTCCTTCAAGGGGAAAAACTGACGCTTCAGATTGAAGTGACATTTAGCAGTGAGAAAGAAAGCAAGCCTAAGAATGTAAAACTGATATTCAAATCACAAGGCCCGCGTCTTCGGCTCTATCAAGGACAAGAGGCGATTTTTCTGGCCGATGGGAACAGAATTAGATCCATCACCGCGACAGACGACGTAGCAGATCAATTTGGCATGAGTACGCGGTTCGAAAAAAAGAATGTCGTTATCGCATACGAGGATTTGGTAAGGATTGCAAACGCTGAGAGCGTTGAAATGCAACTAGGTGCCGTAGAGATCAAGTTCGATCGGAAAGTTCTTAAGGCTCTACACGGTTTCATGTCATGCGGTTTCAAAACATGAGAGATTAATAGGTTCACGAAATGAACGCTGCTCTCGAGGAAAATCCTTCCACGCTCTTGCGAGTTATGGTCGTTGTTGCAGCTGTTACCGTGCTCGCATTGGCCGTTAGTTGTGGCTTTCGAAAGAAGCCCTCCAAGGTTGTCGAGGATCTAATTCGGACAACCGAGCGTGGGGAGATCGACCAGGCTGCGGGCTTTATGTCTCAGGGATTCGTTAGCCGCCGGGGTATCGACACAATCAAGGAAAGCTTTCGTGAGGCCGCGCTCTGGATAAGGAACGACGGCGGGGTTAAGGCCATCAAGGTCTTGAAGGATGATAGCGTCGGTGACGTAGCCGAGGTCACTGTACAAGTGACGCGAGGTGGTGGGGATTCGTCAGTCGTTTATTACAAGCTGATCTGGGAGAAGGGTGACTGGAAGATTGATGACGTAGCGAGTGATCCCACATCGCCTGCCCCTTCCGCTACCCCCTGAGTAAGTCTTTAATGTCCCAGATCGTGTCCGTGATTCCAGCGGCCATCGCGGGAGTACAACGAAGTGATGAGTGGATGCGGCAGAAGTTGTAATAGGCAAAATAGAGTGCGAGCGCAGATCTGAGATTCTCCCACTTCTTGCTGAAGGTAATAGTCAGACGGGTATAGCGTCGCATGGCAGTGCGAATGTTTAGGTTCTGGCGTTCGACGTGTGATGTGCAGATGCGTTCAGGATTCGGATTGCCCCACAGGGGGGTTGGTATCGCCTCCTTAATTCTGCTTGGCGAGTATCTTTGCTGGTCCTCGGGTGCGAGCGGAGTTTGATAAATCTTAACGAGCTGAGCGTAGCTGGAGCGAGTACCCAGGGCGTAGGCAATTGCGGCCGGATACGGAGGAAAACCGTCGGTCGTGATTTGAATTATGTTGGTTGTTCCATCAAGGGCATCGAAAACCTTCTCTACGAAACTGACCGTGTCGGTTTCTGTGCGTCTGCCGAGATGCCAGGTGAGAAGTAACTTTGTGTCGCGTTCAAAGGCGGTGAAGCAATAGGCATCGCCGATTCGATCATTATGTAAGTTTCGTCGAGTTTTTTGTTTTTCTTTCATGAAGCAGAAGGTCCAGATTTCATCGAACTGCAGATCATGACAAAGGACCTTGCGCATTCGGCGGTTCATGAGGTCCTCGCAGCGCTGGCCAGCGAAGTGGAGTAAAGACTGAATTGTATCCTTGTGGACATCGGTAACTCGCTGGAGTGAGCGAATGGAACTACCTTCAACCAGCCAATTCAGTATGTTTAGCGCCTTCTTTTCCGATAGATACATATTGCCGAGTAGCTTTTCGCGATACTCCTGGAAGGTCTTAGAGCATTTGTTACAGCGGTAGCGCTGATTGCCCTTGCGGTCCTTTCCGAACTTCTTGGCTTTGATCTGACAGTTATGACACGTCACAGTGTGAGCCTTGCCTTTCGTACGCGAGGGGCTCACAATGACTTTTGCAGAGATCGGATGCGAGCAATCGCGTCTGGTTTTTAAGGGCTCTGACAGTCGGGTCACACCAACTGTTGGAGCCTTTTCGTTTCTTGTTGCTATCCGCTTTATTTCTGGGGCAGGACAAAAGGGGGGAAGGCAGGGGCGCGCCTTCCCCTCCAGGTTTACGTTGGGGAACATGGTGGTGGCCCACGATTATGAACACCGTAATTCGAGCCGTGGCGCATATGCGCGCCTCCTTTCCAATAACGAAGAAAATCAGGAGTCAATGTGAGCTTGCAGTTGCGGCTGACTGCGCGGACTTAACGAGTCGCAATGGCGTGATGGGGTTTTGCCCTGGGGTGGTGATGAAGAACTTCTTTCCTTCTTTTACGACCATACCTTTCTTCCGAAGTTTGCCGAGAATGGTGGTGAGATAGCTCCGATCGATCTCGGTGCCGTTGGATGACATTAAGCTCATGATTTCGTCGGCATCCAGGCCTGTCTCGCTATGTTCCTGGAGCAGCCTGATCACTACGTGACTTTTGCCTTCGACCACCTTTTGCGCGCGCTTACTCGGTGAGCTTAGTTCCTTTTTCAGCTCGGAAATTCTCTGATAGGCACGTTTGACGGCGGGATCGTCGAATCCGGTCTGAAGGTATCGTCGTGCAGCTTGAAATTCGGCTTCGATCTGTTTTTTGGTTTGATCGAGCTTCTTGTATTGCACAGCGAGTTCGACTATTTGGTGAACCAGAGCCTCGCAGCGCGACGCTATTTCTTGATAAATGCGATCCATTTCACAAACCCCCTAGTCAATTGAGCCGGAACGATTTACGCGTTGTTGCGTATTTTCCTATTGCCCGTACTCGTGGCGGCTGGTAACTTCACAGCGCGCTTCATATACATAGGGTGGTTCTGCGAGCAAAAAGTACGAAGGTTTTTTCTTGAGGCGACAAAAGAGTTGATTTAGATGGGATATGAGCGACTCTCGCAACTTTGATCCGACGGACCCTGGTTTTTACAAGAGCCAGTTTGCTAAAAGATTGCGAGCCGTCGCTAATGAGTTATTCGAATGGAAGAATTACGGTGATTATTCTCCGGATGATTTAGTCAGTGATACGCTTAGGCGGTGCGTTGAAGAGAATTGGTTGGAACGCAACGACATTAGGAACCCGAGAGCGTATACCGTCGGGGCGATGCGCCACATTTTTTATCACAAGTTGCCAGAGTTAAAGAGATTTGTTTCCGGGAAAGAAGTCGACTTGGCAACCATTGATTTCCCTGACAGATCGGACGATGCCCGAGAGCGCTTAGAAATAGAATCGATCGTAAAGGCGTTACAGGCATATTTTCCGGATGATAAGCGGATGCGCCTCTTCATTCGGCTTAAGTATGGCGAAGGCCTGAAGCGCCGGCAGATTGCCGAGGAAATGGGAATAGAGCCTCGCGAGGTTACAGACTTTGATCGCAGGCGAAAATATCGCCTTCCGGATTCTTTAATATTGAAGTTGTTTGGGAAAGTGATGTGATCGATCCAGATATGAAGGAGAAAGAAGAATCACTTACCGGGGCTGAGATAGCAAAATTGGCCCGCAGAATTTTCGGCCCGGAGGAAGAATGGGACGACGCGGCGGCAGACTTTGTCTTGCGGCTGTACGGTATTAATCCCGGTGATCGGGATGATGAAATTGCTTACGTCATTAAATTGATAATGACGGTGATCGAAGGGCGAAAAGAGCAAGGGAAAGATATACCTCCGGCACTGTTGACGGTTTTGCAGAAGCTAACGGCTGAGAGAGATAGAGATCCTCGAATCAAAGAGGCGCAGACTGAAGTAGAAAAGGCTTTGCGAGCTGGTGCTGGCGCAGGTCCAAGAGTGGTTAGGAATCTGCGACGCAAGGAAAACCTTTCGAAAGAGGATGAAGAGATCTTAAAGGACCTTGAGGCTAAGCTGCTTTCAACCGTAAAGAGCAAAGACAACAAATGAGTCTCAGCCCCGAATATTATGCTAAGGCGCTGCTGCGCACACTCAATATTCAGCAGCCGGTTTTATTAGAGGAGGTGGCTGGGAGGATCGGTCTGCAAATTGACGAGGTCAACTCGAGTGGATTCGATGGCGCGTTGCTACGGATAGCCGGGCGGCCTGACGGAATCATTGGCGTGCGAAAAACTATTCGTGAGAAGGAGCGTAAGAGATTCACGATCGCTCATGAGATCGGACACTACGTGTTACCAGGCCATGATGCGGAGAATCCGTATTGTGACGCAGACGATCTTGTGGCGATTGGAAAAGAGGCGGAGAAGTTTGAACGAGCGGCAAACAAATTCGCGGCGGAGTTCTTGTTGCCTTCTCAGGCCGTGAGACGAATTGTGCGTAGATTAGGAATCTCTTTTGGGACAATCAGGTTTGTCGGCAAGCAGTTTGAAGTGTCGATTACGGCGGCCGCAGTTCAATGTGTCAAAGTAGCTGATAACGGTATGTTGGTGATGAGTAAGCGAGGAAGAGTTAAGTCGTTCGAGAAGGGCCAAAACTTTGGCGGTTATGTTGAAATGGGCGAGCTTCCGGCGGGTAGTTTGGCTGCGCAGTTAGGCAGCAAACAGCGCGAGAAAAGGGGCACGGTAAATGCGAGCGTTTGGCTTGGTCCCGGCTATGAGGAGTATCGAATGACGGAACACTCGATTTGGATGCCGAAGTATGAGCGCATTTTGACGTTACTCGTTCACTGATCTGTGCGTTTTTCCTCGAACTTTGCCAGTAGAGCGAGGAGAGATTGGGGGATTTCTTTGCTATTGTCGCGCATTCTTTGGATTACCCGTTTCAGAAGATTTATGGGGTAAGCGTTTTCATCTTCACTATCGGGGTTGATTCCAAAGAGCCTAAGTACGAAATCGGCCTCGGTGTCGTCCCATTCCTCTTCTGGACCAAATAGCTTTCTGGCAAGTTGCGCGATTTCTGCGCCGGTGAGCTGCTCCCGATCGTGAGACTCATTTTGTGACATTGCAGACTCTAACCTCCGATGAATTTACGTTTCGCTTGCCACCTTTTCCACTGGCCGGCCGAAGGTGACGACGTTAATTCGCCTCTCTGTTTTTCTGGGATCGCCGAGAGGCGGTGAGATGCTGGTCAATGGAGTTAACACCTTATGAGCAGTGACGATGGGATCTTGCGTCTAATCGAGGTCTATGTGCCTGAGGCGGATACGTGTGCGTTTCATCTTGATGAATCAGGCGCGCGCATTCTTGATTTCGTTAACGACGCTTCAGAAGCGGAGTGTGATCGTTATCTAAATGCTGCGCTAGATGTGAAAGTCATTCCTTATGGTGGTTTGCTGTACGTGTGCCATGCGTTTGAATCAGGCTCCTGGAACGACGCTCCAGTTAACTACTACTCTGATGAAGTGCTGTATCAGAACTTGATTGATTCTCAACCTAAGCAACTCGCCCTAACGATTGAGGTCATCGACCTTGCCAAGAAAAATCGCATCGCTTGTCGAGAAGCCCGGTTAAACGAGGAAATGACGGCGACGCTTCTCCGTGTGTTGCAAGCTCAAAGGAAACGTGGACTCGATGAGCTAATGGCAATTGAAAGTTTGGGAGAGCCGGGAGAGATGCTTCATTTGATCTCGCAGCCAGGCATACCCGAGATTCAAGAGATCAAGGTCGACTCGGACGCGAGAACCGTCCAAGTGCGGGCTGACATGACTCCTCCTAGAGAGAAGAATGAGCCCCGAGCCCGTTGGATTCTCAGAAGTCTGGAGCGATTTCCAACCGTTGATTTCCGCCTTTATTCAGAGATGGCGGCTTTCACAATCGCAGTAGGAGAAAAACCCGAATGGCGACATTGCTTCTTTCCAGTGGGCGAGGTTATTGCTACTGAGCTGGAACGGACTGAAGACCAGTTGCGGCAACAGCTAATTGAATTAGGGGCAGACCCTGATGAGAACGAAGATTATATTCAAGAAACAATTGACGGTTTTGGAGATCAGACGTACGCGTTTACAAATTTCGCGGTGGTGCTTAATTGGCATCCATCACAGGGCGTTTATAGGTTTGATCAAGGAATACTAAAGAACCTGTATCTCACAACGCTGCCGATACATCTGGATCCGACGATTCTCACAAGACTGCCCGAGTATTGCGTCTATGTAGAGACACCCGGCCTCGCTACAGAAAACGGGGAGTGCCTGCATGGATTCTTCGCGATGATTGAAAGTCTAGCTTGGGATGATTCCGACAATTCCGAATATTTGAGCTATTGCTATCTTAGTTTGGATCATGGGCCTCCGGACCGTCTGGGCACGTCTCGGGTTCTTAGACTCAATCTAAGCAAACCAACGTTGAAGGATGCAGTCGAAACGTTGTCAGAGATAGATCCAGACAGCGGCCTTTGGCGGTCTCGGCTGGACCTACAGGCTTGGATAACTCCATTACTTTCTCAACTCTTGTACATTTGCAGCACTGAACCTGAAATACGATCCGGTTCTGACCCACAACGGCAGCCGACACGTCCGATACCGAAGAAAACCAGGAAGGGATACAAGCTCTTTCCGCCGACGTCAGCTACGGTATGGGAATGTGGTTGGAGAACCGGTGCCGCAATTCGTTTCGACAGAAGTCGACAAGAAGCGCTACAGAGCGCGATGGGTGAGGGCAGACGTTCTCCGAGGGGTCATGTGCGACGTGCTCATTGGCATGTATTCTACGCGGGGCCAAAAGATTCGCAGACACGCGAGATCAGATTGCATTGGCTTTCGATGATCAATGTGAACTTGAATATGAAGAGTGATCGGCCAACGGTTATTCGACCTGTCAAGCAAGACTCGGTTATTAACCCAAGTTGATAGGAAGTTTTTGATTTCTCACAAACGGAATGGTTACGGCTACAGGAAGAATTGGTTTTCCCGTGGTTCTTAGCGGTTGAGATCACCAAATTTCAGATATTATAGCTCTCATTTGTGAGATCTCTACTAGTTCGCCTCTCGCGTTCTCGATTGTTAACACATGCACCCCAAGAACGAACAATATCCGGATGCGCAGTCCCAACCGTGGAACTACCGCTTTGAAATGGTAAACACTGCCGTGGACGTTCTCAGTCGGTTCTCCAATGAACTGAGCGGATGCACGCCGCCTGACATTCCAGCGAATCTCCCTAACGTCAGTGGCTGGACTATGAGATTCGATGGCTTGGGCGAATATGGCAGTCATGTCCCAACATCTCGCCTGCAATCGCTCGCGAAACATCTCAATGCCCCGATCAAAGATATTCGGGCGTATATTGATCGTTGGGAACAGCTTGTGTCGAAGATCGACCCGCTTCTGCGAACGTTTGAAATTATGCCTGGCGACGAGGACACCCTTGATTGCGTGCGTGTTCTTCTGGATCGGACTATATATGCGCAAGAACTTGTTGTCGGTCAGTTGAATGATCGCCAAGAACGCGGCGAACAAATCGTTGCACCGCAGTGCGGATAGCCTTTTTCTCAAGTTGCTTCGTGCGGCCAGGGTTGAATGTAATCGCGCGCCCGGTCAACTTAGGGGGCGCTTGTGTGCTCCTATGCTTAAGTGTTTAGTCAGGAGATCCTATGACGGTCAAACTAACCCTTGATGCGATTGAACGAATGGTAAAGGCTTGCGAGAGTTCGTCGGAAACTAAGCGTCTTCAAATCTACGCAACTACCAAAGTTCTTACTGACGAACTGGCGGAGTACGCCGAATCTCACGGTTTGCCACACGGCTACATTCGCGAAAAAATCGTCGACCTATTGTCGGCTTGTCGAGGACTCGCTTATCTTGAAGACCGAGGTAGTCGTGACGACAGTTGGTACACAGTGCAGGCGTACGGAGCGCTACAAAGCCTTTCATCGCCACTTTGCTTCAACGTCAGATCGTCCTCCGCTTAACTGCCGACGCGCGCCAACCAATTTCTTGGAGGCGAGCCGTGATAGCGTGTTCCGCACTCGGTGAACGAGCTTCAGATGGCAAATCCAAAGCTTACTTTAGTACGCCAGCAACCTGAGACGTCCATCATTGCCCTTTCCTGGCTTGAACCTGACAAACCACCCCACGACAGTTTCTCCAAAATTGAGGACCCCTTCCTCTTTTTAAGGGTGATGGCAGTTCCAGAGGAAGGGGACCCACTGTCATTTGAGCTGCCTTGCCCAGAGCCTGCTACTCCCGTAATTATTCCAGTGCCGACGACCACTGCTCATGCATACGTCTTGTCGGTTGATCACACCACGCCTATCGAAAATGAAGCCGCATATCTGGTCACAATCAAGCGTCATGCTCGTTTTGGGATGAATTGGCGAGAGCTTGGGTTTTGTATAGGCGCTGAGATGGTTGGTTTCAATCAGTTCGTTGGGAGAGTTGAAGGTCGACTAGCGGGACTTTTACCTTGCGCGGAACTTGCAATGCTAAACGTCCCTTCGCTAACGGAGTTTTATTCGCAAGAACTCGAAAAGGCACTGAAGCAGGATCCGAACCAAGAAGTGGACGAAAATGAATTGCGTCATTTCTTGGAAGACGGGCCGGCTGTTTGGATTCCTTGGTCGACTTTGAGGATGAAGCAAACGGGATTGGCCAACTTGCTTTGAAAAAGGCCTTGCCTGTGAAGTGCTTGGCTCAAAAAGCCACAATGTTGTGTTCCGATGATCATCTCACACACCGGAGGGCCAGTTTTCGGGCATAAGCTCTATTATCACGCGGTCAATGTATCGTTGGCCTGTATACGACTCCTGGTGTTGTCTAACAATCCTCAAGCGACCATTGCTTTCGTATTGTCTTAAGGACGAAATTGTCCCTTTGAAAGCCTCCAAGTCTTGCCCTCCACGAGGCCCAATTGTCATTTGACCACCGCCGCGCTGCGCGAACTGATCCAGCTCTTGTTCTAGTGTCATGCCGCCTCTGCCAGGAAACGCCGGTTCAATTCCGAACTCGCGCGTTGATTGGATAACTAGACAGATATTGTGACACAAGACTTTGCAAAGTGCTTTGTCATAACATCCGCCTCGTGATGGGTCTTAAGTCGGTCCGCAGCTCATGGTGCTTTCCTTGTTGACCTTAAGTCACACCTCGTGAGTGTCATCTCTTAGTCTTTCGCTTAAGATCGCGATTTTCCCGCTGAAATCACCGAAAGGCAGACGCGCATAGCGTTTGCACAGCCGTGCTTGACGGGACCGCGTGAACCGCTCCCACACTACCGATGTGTCGAAAACTGCCAAAAACCGCCACCCGAAAAACTAAACCTAAGTCAACTGATAAGGTAGTAGATATGCCGTTGAAAAATCCGGTAGCGCCAAAATTCGGTGAATGGCTACTTTACTTAATGCCGCGTCAAGAGCGACTGGAGTTTTCTCGTGAGTTAACGAGCGACTATAGAGAAGCCATCCGAAAGTTTGGTCTATTTGGCGCAGATATGACTTTCTATCTAAGGATTGGTATTTGTTTCTGGCCACGGATACGACGATCATTGGTTTACGGAGCCGGAATTACCGCGGGCATTAAGTTACTATTGTCATTTGTCAGCATAATCGCCAGGAATTCTTGATACAGTACCCTGCCAATACGAACGATTTAAGATTGTAAGGGTTCGATAGTTATGGGACTTGTCATGTCAATTCTTTCCTTGATTGTTTCAGCCTTAGCAGTTCTCATCTCCTATGTTCTCTTTCGCAGAGCGCAAATTGCGAACATCACGCCCGTGCTGGTGTTCACTCGTCGGTCGGAAGCTGTTTGGCAGATTGAAAATGTAGGACGAGGACCCGCGCTATCAGTTGCTGTGGGAGACAAGGAAGAAAGCGGAAAATGGAGATGGAGTGTCAGATGTTATCCAATTGCGGCCGGGGCTAAAATTCAAGTGCCCTGGCCGAGCCCTGGAGATGAACTAATGACTTCATACAAGGATATTAAAGGTAACGCCTATTCAACCCTTTGCAGTATGAGTGAAAATGTTTTTTATGAAAAGAATATGTTTCCTGATTTGAAGCCAATAACAGATGAATATAGTTTGGCGGCAATTATAGAGAGCTATAGGCGAATATTCTGAGTCGCGCGAACCGCGGAGTCGAATGATGGAAGCTGTCAAAAGGGGAAAAGAACTCACTTGGAGAATATAGGTTCACAGATAGCGGCCGGCGCTACTATCTTGGCGCAGGTTATCAAAACATTATCTGAGTACTTCGGACAATGCAGTTCAGTCGCAGATTGAAGGACGAAAAAAAGCATGAATTACGATATTGAACTTGAGCACCCAACGGGACGAATAGGATCATTAACGATTGTTAAGAATCCTGAACAACTTCAGGGAGCGCGGACTGTGTCCGGGTTTGAGATAAGTGTGCCGGCGACCATAACGCTTCGAGTTCGACCGAAACTTGAACCAATGCTGATCGTGCGTAACTTGCGCGGAAAAGTATTTGTCAAGATTGAAAATGGCTCGTTATTGAATGTTGGTTATCTTAGTAACGATGACAGGCACATCGCGGGTATTACAGACGGAGAAGGCTACGATCATTCGTCCGATATCCGATTGGAATGGAGAGGGACCTTTGCTGATCTTGCTTATATCGAGAAGCTTAGGAACGGACAAACTCCAAAGCTGCAAATGTGGTTGGAGGGCGAGTGGTCTTTTCTGATCCGCAACGAAATCGATGTCACTGACGAACAATGGAATCAATTAGCCGACCCGCAGCGTCGCCGACTTAACGAATTGATATCTTTTAGAATTCCTACCGATACTCAGCGCTTGGTCAGCAGGCACGGATACATCGAAGTACCGTACCCTCGCGAGGTTTGGATTGATCTTGTGAGAAAACTTGGTGTCGGGGAGAATGTCCTTGTTGAGGTGCCTCTGCCTAAAAGCCCTCCTGATCCGTGGACTGGAGTCTGGAGTGCTCTGGTTAACGCCCGCAATGCGTTCGAGCAAGGAGGAAGCTCCGGCTGGCACGGAACAGTAAACTCGGTACGTTTAGCTCTGGAACGATGGCGCGCTATTGAGCAAGAGAATCCAGGTGCAGGATGGAAGGTGCCGAGTGTTCCTGATCGAGAATCCAGAACGAAAAAAGAACGCCTAGATGCCCTTCGCTGGTACTTGATGCAGACAGCGCATCTCGGTCCACATAGTGAGGCCGAAGAATGGTCGAGAGATGATGCCCTACTGATGCTTTCGACCTTGTCAGGGTTGTTAGCGGTGCGAAAACCATAGTGAATCAGCGAAGATGAGTGGCCTTCCGGTTAATGGCGTGCCATAGACTTGATTCAGCAACACAGATTTGGCCCACTACCGACGAGGACGCAGACCACCGCTTGCCGCTCGTGGAGCAGGCCGCCCCGGTCTTGTATGCGGCGGCGACTAGTTCAGCGGATGAGAGGGAGTCACTCGCCGAGAAAATCGAGCGCTGGCGGTATCAACGACTAAACAAGTACGGTCCCCGGCTCTCAGCGAACGAACGGCGGCTCATCGCCGTGCTCGATTTGGCTACCAGCAAGATTTTGCAAGGTCACCCGCGGCCACCCAAGGCGCCACGAGCTGCCATTCATTCGGGCGCGTGCTCCGAGAGCCAATTGGATAAAGGGACGCGATCGAGCGATTTTGCCGGGTTCGAGGCGGTTTTGGATCCTCACGTCCCTCTGGAAGAGATCGCGCGGGAAGCAGCCGTGGTGACCTTGCGCCACTTTCGTTCTCTGCCATCCGAGGCGACGCAGCGAACGGCGCGGAATGACGAACTTGCACCTCGTGGAGTAACGCCGCGGTGGCGGATGCGACTCTATGCGCCACTCTACTTGTCGAACTACTGCGTGAATCATTGTTTGTACTGCGCTTTTCGATTTCCCAACGAACTGGATCGCGTTCACTTGAGCGTGGACGAGGTGATCGCCGGGGCCGAAGTCCTTCGCACCCAGGGCCACCAGCATCTGTTGGTGGTGGCCGGCGATTTCCCGAAACTCACCTCTACTGATTACCTGGTGACGATCATTCGGGAGCTGGTGGCACGCGAATTCAGCGTCGCCGTGGAAGTGGCCGCGCAAGGCACCGTGTCCTACGCGAAGATGGTGCGAGCAGGTGCGCGCGGTGTCACGCTTTATCAGGAGACCTATCAGGAGGAACTCTACAGCCGGTTGCATCCGCGTGGTCCGAAGCTATGGTTCGACTGGCGATTGGAAGCGCCGGAGCGCGCCGCAGAGGCAGGCATGAAACGACTCGGACTGGGCATCCTCGTCGGCTTGGCTGATCCGGCGCTCGACATTCGCTGCCTGGTTCGACACGGCCGGTATCTGCTCGATCGATTTCCTGAAGTCAAGCTGGCGTTCAGCTTGCCCCGCATTCACGAAGCACCGGATGGCTTTAAGTCGGGTGTCGCCGTGGACGACGAAACATTTATCCGGCTGTACTGCGCCCTTCGGTTTTCATTTCCCACCGCAGACCTGGTCCTTTCGACGCGCGAACCACGTTCGCTGCGCGATCGGCTCGCCAGGATATGCATCACTCAAATGAGCGCGGGCAGTTGCACCGCACCGGGCGGCTATACCGGAATCGAAAACGGTTCACACACGCGGGAACAGTTCCCCGTCTTCGATCACCGAACCACTTCGCAAGTGGCCGACGCACTCGAGCGGTCGGGATTTGATCTGAGCTGGGATGGCCACGACGATTAGGCGTGAAGGACGATGTCGTAAGCTCGGCTTGCTTCAACCGAAAGTCGGGGACGGGGAGAGGGCCAGCTACCTGAGACAAGGCGGCGGGATTCTCAGTCTCGCCGCTTTGTTGGCTGCCGGCCAGATCAGTGATAATAAAGGCGGCGCCCCCTGGTAAGAAGAAAGACAAACCGCAGATTTCTGATCACGAGTGAGTGGACCCATGCGACTATATCTGATCAATCCCCGCAACCCGCTTGTCAGCATCGTCAACGTGAAGGAAAGCCGCTGGAACCGCTACCGCGTCTGGAAGCCGCTCAGCCTGATGGTTCTGGCGGGCCTGACCCCGCCGGAGTGGGAAATCTCGATCTTTGACGAAAACCTGGGCGTGCCGGACTATGCGTCGATGCCGCGGCCGGACCTGGTGGGCATCACCGCTTTCACCTCGCAGGCGAACCGGGCCTATGAAGTGGCCGCTCACTTCCGGGGTCTGAGCGTGCCTGTCGTCATGGGCGGCATTCACGCAACCATGTGCCTCGACGAGGTTATGGAGCATGTGGACTCGGTCGTTACCGGGGAGGCCGAGGCCATCTGGCCGCAGGTCCTTCGGGACACCCAGGTTGGCAGCCTGAAGCGCCGGTATGACGGCGGGCTAGCCGAGATAAAGGATGTCCCGCTGGCCCGTCATGATTTGCTGCCCACGGGATACGCCTGTGGTGCCGTTCAGACCACACGCGGCTGTCCACTCAACTGCAGCTTTTGCAGCGTGACGGCGTTCAACGGTGCCCAGTACCGGCAGCGCCCCATTCCCGATGTCGTGCGGGAATTCCAGTTGGTCCGCGAGAAACGTGTACTGGTGGTGGACGATAACCTCATCGGCACGCGTCGTGACCACATCGCCCGCGCCAAGGACCTGTTCCGGGCTCTGGCGCAGGCGAACCTTCATAAGGAGTGGGTTGCCCAAGTTACCATCAACTTCGCCGATGACGAGGAACTCCTGACGTTGGCCGCGAGGGCCGGGTGTCGCGGCGTCTTCATCGGCTTTGAATCGCCAACGCCGGCAGGGCTGCGGGAGCTCGGTAAAAAATTCAACCTTCTGAAGAGTCGCGACTTCCGCGACTCGGTGAAGCGCATCCAGCGTCACCATATTATGGTTGTGGGATCCTTTATCATCGGTCTGGACATAGACGAGCCGGGCATCGGCAGACGTATCGCCGAGGCGGCCAGCCAGTACGGCGTCGATAGTCTCAACGCGCTGTTTCTGACGCCATTCCCGGGCACGCGGCTCTGGGACCGGATGAAATCGCAGGATCGCATCGCCCTCGATGCTTTCCCCGGCGACTGGAAATACTACACGCTGACCTTCCCTGTGGCCCGGTATAAGCATTTCTCTGTGGACGGCATCATCGAAGAAATGATCTCCTGCGACCGGACGTTTCTATCCACGCCGCGGATTCTGCGCCGGGTGTGGAGCAGCGTATGGCAGCGCCGCCAGCCGCTGATTACCCTGGTGGGCAATCTCTCATTCAGGAAGAATTCCCGGCTGAGCCGCAAAGTATTCGCGGACTTCAAACGTCAGCGGGGCATTGGGCACGATTTGGCGCGGGGAATGTGAGGGAAACCATCTCGATTGTCGCGGTGAAGTTCCTCTTCTTCGGGCGAAGTAAGGCGAGATTCTCGGTCTCGCCGCTTTGCTGTTTCGCTCGCGCATCGTAGCGGATCTCCAGAAGGCAATCTCCGCGTGAGCGGCGTTGCTGGCCGCAGAACTCGCGTGGTCACCTGAGCGCACGAGTGCAGAGATCAGCCTTTACCAGGATTACACTCAATTTCCTTCCGGGACAAAGTTCTTTCTCTCAACTCCACCCGTTGAATCGACGGCCAACGATCACACCCTCGCGGAACTCCGCACTTTTCTCCGCAACCATGGAATGTCGGTGGCAGGAGAAAAGCGCGTCTTACGAAGGATCATGAAACGGATCTCAATATTGCTGCCGGCGGGCTCTGGAGGGCAAAACCCGGGAACTATAACCTACAAGCAAGATGAGCTTCCCACTGGCAACTTCAATCAACATGATCGACTACTCCTCACGAGGGGTTGTCCGTGATGGGTTGGGAGAAAGCCTCATTCGCGTTTTGAAATATCCGAGATATATCGTCTGAGAAAACACGACAACGAGACAGGCGAGACTGATAATCTGGCCCCAAAGCTCCGCCCCGCTCCGCCTCAGGCGCAACTGAACTTGATGATCTCCGGGAGGCACCCGAAGACTGAGCAGTCCGTCCGGCTCAGAAGGGCTGAGCGTCAAGCTGTCCGGTTCGCCAGCCAGTTGCGCGGTCCAGTAGGGATAATAAAACTGAGGCACGATGAGCGTCACGCCGGTCGAGGTCTCGACGTGCAAGTCGATCTCCCTCGGTTTGCGCGCATTAATCTGGGCGCGACCGGTTCCGTTGATGATGACTGGTTCCGGCTCATGTTCCGCGGAACTGCCGGCTCGGTTCAGAAGCGATTCCATGTCTCTCGTCATCAACTGATGCCAGAGATTCTCATCCACAGACAATTCCCAGTCCACATCGGCCATTGATCTATTCCACCGTGGTCGATATTCGGCCGCGTCTCTGCTCTGTGCGATCTCTTCTTTCCGCTCGTTGATGTCATGCTGATTTGGATTCGTTTGCGGAAATACCTTCCATGCTTTCCAAACCGTCGGAGGAATCCAGACCAGGATCAGCAACAAAGCCACCGCGCTAACTATTGTGAGTGATGAAGAGCTACTCTTTCTTATTGAAGAGATGGCCAGCGCCAAAAGAGCGGCAGTTGCCAGGCAAACGGTGGTGTTGAATCTCCACGGGAACTGGAGCTTTTGCAGCACCGGAATTGCCGCCCAGACAGGTTTGCTAAGCTCGGTCATCATCAACACGCTGGTGATTACTACCGCGTACCAAAAGCCGGCCATCTTTTTACGCTGAGGGTCGCAAGTGGATCGATTGATCAGAAAGGCGCAAGTTGCAATTAGTAACATGTCCGCAACCAGCAAGGCCATGGTCAACTTGTCTTCCTCCCACAACGACAGCTTTGCGAAAAACAACCAATTCTGGTACGAGAAGTAGCCCGTGCTGATTCTGCTCAGCAGGACAAATTGTTGAGTCGTCATGGCCGGCAGCAAATAAATCGCAGCCAGACCAACACCCAACATCGCGGCCCCTGACGTGACGCTCAGCATTTTCAATTTTCTCTTTTTCGGCGCCAGACAGATGACATAGCAGAACAGTAGCGCAGAGAAGATGAGCGTGGTCGGCAGATGAGTCATAATCAGCAGCCCATAGCTAACTGCCAGGCCGAGTTGAGCGAATCTATGGCCGGAGATTATTCGGTGCGTGAAATATAGAATCAGAGGCATCCAGACAAAGGTCCAGTACTCTGCAAACGAAGCGCGCACGTAAAGGTCGGCGGCTAAGTGGTAAGGCATAGCCATGTAAAGAATGGCAGCCACTAAAGCTGAGTTTGGATCGGCCAGGTTCTTGAGCCACAGATAAGCAGTAAGACCGGAGGCCACCAACGCCACAGAGGCCAACACGCCAAGCTGATGCCACCCACCAGGATCATTCGGGAAAAGCGGCCGCAGCATACTCGTGAAAAAGTAGGGCACGGGTGGATAAAAGAAAAAGACGGGACTACCGAGGCCGCCGTTCATCCCCATCAGCCAGCGCGGATACAGATCGCCCATCCAAAGCTGTTTGGAAAAGTGGCTGTACCAGGCGGCATGAAACCCGGCATCGTCACCCAGAAAGGGAAGACCGAAGATGAGGACTGGCAGCGTGAGAACAAGCCCCGCTCCGGTGATCGTAACGAGATGTGTTGCCTTCATCTCTTTGGGAACACTCTCGCTCAAAACGGTAGGCGACGTTGTTCAAATTCGAAAGCCACGTTGTGGTTTTTTATCATACTCTGCCAACCCATCGGAAGGCTACCAATCGAAGTTCCGAAGCAGGCCGGTCAAGTTTGGTGATCATCATGGCCCGATGCTTCTCGCCTGTCTGCAAAAAAGGGATGGCTGTAAGTATTTAAATGCCGGATGATATTTTCGATATGGACCGGTGATTGGGGCTAAAGCAGCAGCTTGAAGAGTGAGATCGTCGACCGATAAGATGAGTATGCATGGGTTGATCTAATCTGACATCGTCGTTGTGTTTCCTGGCGTTTAGTCCGGGGCTGGATCTCGCCATCAGGCCCCCAACAAATAACCTTACCGACAGAAAGATCTCGATCGAGTCGCTCGGTGACGGCGGGTACGCACCAGCTCAAGCTCCGCTGGCGGTTTACAATCAAAAGGATTATTGATAGAAGAAGAAAGATGCCGGAGAAACGGTTTTCCAAAACACTTCGTTTCGTTTTGATCGTGGCCGTGGCTCTCGTGGGCGGTTTTCTCATCTATTGGCTCCTAATCCGCCAGCCTCCAATTCCGCACAACATCATCGCGCTGAGTGGCCGGATCGAAGGGGACAATTCTACTATCAGCGCCAAGACTTCGGGCCGTATCCGCGAGATACGAGTACGCGAAGGCGACACAGTCAAGGCCGGAGATGTGATTGCCTTGCTCGACGACGAGCAAGCGGTCGCGCGCGAACAGCAAGCGCAATCGGCGACTCAGGCGGCGGAAACGCGAATCACGCATGCGCAAGAACAGATCGGGGTATTGAGGGAGCAGCTCAAGCAAGCGAGCATAACGGTGGAACAAGCGAAGCTGGATGCGGAAGGGCGCGTCCGTCAGGCTGAAGCCCAAGTTGCGTCCGCGGAAGCCAATCTTGCGCAAGCGCAAGCCGGGTACGAACAAGCTCTCTATGATGCAGACAAGTTCAGCCGGCTGGCGAAGTCCGGTGACGTGTCCGATCGCCAGCGCGAACAGGCGCACACTAATGCCGAAGCGCAGGCGGCCATCGTTCAGTCGGCGAAGAAACAGGTGGTGGCGGCGCGCGGAGCGCTTACCGCCGCGCGCGCAAACCTCAAGAATCCGTCGATACGATCGTCTCAAGCCGCCGCGATCGATAAGCAGATTGCCCAGGCTCAGTCTGACGTCACGGCGGCGCGAGCCGACAACGACCGCACGCACGCGCAGCTGAAAGAGTCGCAAGCCAATCGCGCCGATCTAACTGTAGTCGCGCCATTCGAAGGCACCATTGCGACGCGCACAGCCGAGCCGGGAGAAGTGGTTCAGGCCGGAACTGCGATCGTGACCATGCTTGACCTCAGCAAGGTTTACCTGCGCGGATTCGTTCCTGAGGGCGACATCGGCCGCGTCAAGCTGGGACAACCGGCCCGCATCTATCTCGACTCAGACCCCCGGCATCCCATCGACGCCTCGATTTCGCGCATCGATCCTGAAGCGTCGTTCACCCCGGAAAACACTTACTTCCGCGACGAACGTGTCAAGCAAGTCGTCGGCGTCAAACTACTGATCAAGAATCCAACTGGATCCGCAAAACCGGGCATGCCGGCGGATGGCGAAATCCTGGTCGAGGGTGAGAGTTGGCCGAAAGACACGGGACGACGATGAGTACAACCGGGACACCCATCGCCACTAGAGGCGTGGTGCCAGGGCCACCGCTTTCAATTCTGGAGTCGCCTACACCTGCTATTCGCGTTCGCGGTCTGCGAAAAGTCTATCGTTCAATCGAAGCTGTGCGCGGGATCGACCTCGAAGTCCAGTCCGGCGAGATCTTCGGGCTGATTGGACCAGACGGAGCCGGCAAGACTTCGTGCTTTCAAATTCTCGGTGGCGTGATGCAACCAACCGCGGGTGAAGCGATCATGCTGGGCAAATCGGCGCGCGAGGCGCGGTCTTATGTCGGCTATCTAACTCAGGTGTTCAGTCTCTATCACGATCTCAGCGTGGCGGAGAATCTGCGTTACATGGGCGAGTTGCGGCGCTTGTCCAATGAACAGATCGAGCGGCGGGGGCGGCGTTACCTCGAAATGTTCGGCATGGATCGATTCAGCCACCGGCTCGCAGGAAAACTGAGCGGCGGCATGAAGCAAAAGCTCTCACTCGCCTGCGCGCTAATCATCGAACCGAAGATCCTGCTGCTCGATGAACCAACCACGGGGGTCGATCCCGTCTCACGTCGCGAATTCTGGGATGCGCTGGCAAATCTTTCGAGCGAGGGGATCACGATCGTCATCGCCACGCCTTACCTTGATGAAGCCGAGCGTTGTACCCGCGTCGCGTTAATGCACGAAGGCCGCATTCACCAAACCGGCACGCCGCGTGAGTTGCGCGACCGTCTCGGTTTACAGCGACTGGTAGTGCACGCGTCGCAACTGAGCCGCGCTGAAGATTTGCTTGACTTGACCGCGGGCATCGACGATGCGCAACGCTTTGGCGATCGACTGGACGTCATGGTGAAAGACGCGAGCGCCGGCGAGAAGCTGACTCGCGAAACGTTGAGCAAAGCCGGAATTGCCATTGAGAAGATCGTGGTTGCGGCACCCACTCTGGAGAATACTTTTGTCGCGCTTTTGCGCCATATCGAAGATGAAATCAGGGCATCGCCGTTTCCCGCCCAGCGCGAATTTCAAAAGCGCCCACCCGGCGCAAATGCGATTGGCGCGCGGAATCTGACTAAGAGCTTCGGTGACTTTAACGCTGTGAAAAACGTAAGCCTCGAAGTCAAGTACGGCGAGATCTACGGCTTGCTGGGGGCGAATGGCGCAGGCAAGACGACCACCATCAAGATGCTTTGCGGGTTACTCGAGCCCACCAGCGGTGAGGCCGAGCTGGCTGGTGAAACCGGCTCGCTGCGGTCCGGATTTGTGCGGCAGCGCGTCGGTTACATGTCGCAGAAGTTTTCTCTCTACGACGATTTGACGATTGAGGAGAATCTCGATTTCTTTGCCGGCGTCTATCAAGTGCCGCTCGGGGAGCGCGCCGAGAAAAAGCGCTGGGTGTTGTCGTTTTCCGGGCTGCAAGGCCGCGGCGATCAAATGACCGGCAGCCTTCCTGGGGGCTGGAAGCAACGCGTCGCATTCGGCGCGGCGGTGATGCATGAGCCAAGCGTGGCCTTTCTTGATGAACCAACTTCCGGAGTTGACCCGCTGGCCCGGCGCGCCTTCTGGAAGATGATCAATAGCTTTGCCGATCGGGGAATGGCGATTCTGGTTACGACGCACTATCTTGAAGAAGCCGAGCAGTGCAATCGTCTGGGCTTGCTGGTCTCTGGCGAATTGGTGTCCCAGGGAACGCCGTCTGGATTGAAAGCCGCTCAAAAAGGGCGTCTGCTCGAGTTCATTACTGATGCTCCGCAACGCGCCAACAACCTGCTCAAAGACGCGTTGGATCACTGGCGCGTCTCGCTCTTTGGAGACCGTCTGCACGTCGTGGTTGACGAAGATCCGGAGGCGGGAATCAAGCGCATCAGCGAACTTTTGCGAGCAGCGAACATCCGCGTAAGTCGCGCTTACGAAGAGGCATTTTCATTGGAAGACGTTTTCATCGCCGAGGTCGCCCGAGCGCGAGAGCAAGGTAAGGTGAGCGGCGACGATTGATTGGAGGCGAGGAACATTTTTCACTTGTCAGTTTCTGAACTCCCTCTCCCTTTGGGAGAAGGGAGCAATAACCGACAAACGGAAAATGGAGAATGATCATTTCCCGCCGGAAGGTCACCACACATGAAACGCATTCTGGCCCAGGTGCGCAAGGAACTCACGCAGTTGCGGCGTGACCGGCTGACACTCGCGCTCGCGCTGGTGTTGCCCGTGCTGCTTTTGCTGCTGCTGAGTAAGGCAACATCGTTGTCGGTGAAAGATATTCCGCTGGTGGTGCAGGACCTCGACAAGACGCAGATGTCGCGGCGCTACATCGAAGCTGTCAACGGTTCGCTTTCGTTTAAACTCAGTGCCCTACCTTCGAACATGTCGCCTGAGCGCGTGCTGGCCCAAAACGTGGCGCGAGCAGTGTTGATCATTCCGCCGCACTTCGAACGCGAACTCGAGCGCGGACAGAATGCAGAGGTGCAATGGCTGATTGACGGTACGGACGCGAATACCGCCAATGTCATGCGCGGCAAAGCAGCGGCTATAACTCAGGCCTTCAGCGCCCAGCTTCAACCCGCGACCATGCAACCAGCGATCAAACCGGAGGTCCGTTATTGGTTCAACCCTGGCCGCGAAGATCTCAAGTACTTTGGGCCGGGGGTGCTGGCGTTTGGCATGGCGCTGTTCCCGCCGCTGCTCGCGGCGCTGGCGCTCTCGCGCGAGGGCGAACTGAAGACGATCCTGCAAGTCTATGTTTCGAGCATCACGGCGCTCGAGTACTTGCTCGGAAAAGTTATTGCTTACACGCTCGTGGCCTGGGCTGAATGGATAACCGGGATGATTGTTTTGTTCGCAGTTTTCGGGCTCAGACTGGTGGGCGACCCGACGCCGCTGCTGGTCACTACGTTTTTCTATCTGCTGTGCACCGTCTCTTTCGGAACCATGTTGGGCGCCTCGATTCCAAATCAGGCCGCGGCGATTCAAGCGACGCAGCTTGGCGGTTTCCTGACGTCGTTTTTGCTGGCCGGCTACATCTTTCCGGTGGAAAACATTCCGCAGCCGCTGCGGTTTTTGTCGAACTTCGTGCCGATGCGTTATTACCTGGAAGTAATCCGCGACGCGTTTCTTCGCGGCGGCGGCTGGCCAGGTGTTTGGCACGCGCCGCTCGCGCTCGCTCTGCTGGCCGCCTTTTTCTTTTCGTTTGCGTGGTGGTCGATGAAAGATATGCAGGTGAAGGCATGATCCTCTAAAACCATGAGAGCACTCAACCAAATCCGGAATTTGCGTCTCTGGGCGCTCTTCGTCAAAGAGTTTCACCAGATCAGGCGTAATCGTCGCCTGGTCGTATTGCTGATCATTCCGCCAACGCTGAACATCATTCTGTTTGGACTGGCCTTGAATCCGACTTTCGAGAATCTGCGCCTGGGCGTAGTTGACTACAGCCGCACGCCAGAGAGCCGCGAACTGGTCTCAGCTTTCACCGAAGGCTTGGTGTTTCAGACCAAAGCGTACTACGCGTCGCCCACGGAGTTGGGCCAGGCCATCAGCAGGAGCGAGCTTGACGCCGGCCTCGTGGTGCCACGCGATTTTGCGGAGAAACGCGCGCGCCGCCAAACAGTGGAAGTGCAGTTACTGGTGGACGCAGTTAATGCCAACACTGCAACGATTGCCGGTGGTTATGCCGCGCGCATTATCGCCAGCCTCAATCAGAAGATTGCCTTGTCTCGACCGCCGCAACCACCGCAGTCAACCGGCAACACGTCGGACGCACTGGGCGTTTCAGTGATGACAAACGCGCCGGTGCACGCAACGGTGACGCCGCGGTTGACGCTGCTCTACAATCCCGGCCTGAAGAGTTCCTGGTTTATTACGACCGGCATGATTGGGCTCCTGTTGGTGCTGCAAGGGTCGGTCGTGTCCTCGGCTTCGCTGGTCCGCGAAAAAGAGATCGGCACCGTCGAACAACTGCTGATGACGCCCGCTGAGAGTTCTGAGATCATCATTGCTAAAGTTGCGCCGCTGTTTCTATTGCTGGCTATCGACATCGGCCTGGCGCTCGGCATGGCAAAGCTGGTTTTCGGCGTGCCGGTGCGTGGCAGTCTACTGTTGTTCTTTCTTTCGGCTTCGCTGTGCGTTCTGTGCGGCATCGGTCTGGGAATGATGATCGCCACATTCACGCGCACGCAACAACAGGCGCAACTGATGGGTTTCTTCACCAACCCGCCGCTGGCTCTTCTTTCAGGCGCCACCACGCCGATTGAGGCGATGCCGGCCTGGTTGCAGCCGGTGACAGCGCTCAACCCAGTCAAACACTTTGCAATCATCTCTCGCGGCATCCTCCTCAAAGGCAGCGGCGTTGACGTGCTCTATCCGGAACTGCTGGCCCTGACCGCGATTGCCCTGGTAATGGTTTCGATAAGCGCGTGGCGGTTTCGCAAACAACTCGGCTAGGATCCGTCGGCGGGTTCCGCGATCACAAGCAATCCGGGTTTGGTTGACTGCTTCCAACTAACGACCCTATTTGGCGACGCGCCCGCTGCTGGAACGGCATCCGAGTTGTCGTTCCCTTCCCGCTTTTGTGATTATTTGTCAGACAGAACATAATATGCCAAGTGACTTCAGTAACTAACTTCGTTCGCCAGAAGATGATCAAACCTGCCATTTCCTTTGTCTTTGCGCTGGCATTTACCTTATTGATGGTCGGCGGTTCCGCGAATGCGCAAACAGCGCAGTCGCCGCTGCCGAAACCAACCGGATACGTCAACGACTATGCCGGAGTCATCGATAGTGCTACGAAGGAGCGCCTGGAGATTACGCTAGGTAATCTGGACAGGCAGCAGAGTATCCAGTTCGCCGTCGTGACGATAGACACGACGGGAACCCAGAATATTTACGACTACTCACTGGCTGTAGCCAGGGGATGGGGAATCGGTTCAAAGGACACGAACAAGCCGAGCCTGCTCCTGCTGGCGGCGATCAAAGACCGGAAATACTTTACCCAGGTGAGCCGACATCTGGAAGGCGACCTTCCGGACGGACTCGTGGGCCAGATACAGCGTGAACAGCTCGTGCCGGCGTTCAGGGATGCACAGTATGGAAAGGGCCTGTCGGATACTGTCGAAACATACATCACGACCCTCGCGACCAAAAACGGCTTCAGCACCGACAAGATCTTTGCACCGGGCAGCGTGCGCCCACCGGTCCGCGGTGGAAACACGAGTTCGCCGGTAGCGGGCTTGGTCGTTGTGTTCATCATCGCGATCATCGGGATTCTTTTGTTTGCGCGCTTTGGAAGGGGAGGACCGGGACGCGGCGGCGGCGGCGGCTGGTTCAATTGGTTGTTGATCGCTTCGCTATTGAATAGCGGCATGCGATCAGGATCGAGCGGCTGGAGCGGGGGCGGATTTGGCGGCGGCGGTTCGGGTGGAGGCGGGTTTGGCGGATTCGGGGGCGGCGGAGATTTTGGCGGCGGTGGCGCCGGCGGCAGTTGGTAACAGCGATGGCCAGATGAAATGGTTGCGAACCTGGAAAGTTCGCAGATTGAAATCGAATTCGCACCGGAGCCGGGATTTCAACTTCGTTCCCACGTTCGTAGGTTGGAAACGGGTCGAAGAATAAGAGAGTTCAAAAGGAGAAGCGTATGCGGAAAACACCCCTTATCATTCTGGGCGTCGTCATCCTGGTTGTTCTAATCATCGCCGGCGTCGCATTCAGCAGCTACAACACACTGGTAACCAAGCGGCAGAACGTCAATGCTCAATGGTCCATGGTAGAGAACCAGATGCAGCGTCGGGCGGACCTGATTCCAAACATCGTGGGCACGGTCAAGGGCATTGCCGGCCTGGAGGAGAGGGTCTTTACCAAAGTTGCCGAAGCGCGGTCACAACTGCTCTCCACCATGCAAAATCCCAACAGCACGACAGAGGACAAGATGGCCGCTGACAATAAGTTCAACCAGGCTCTCCGCGACGGCGGCTTGCTCGGCACGGGCGGCCGTTTTCTGTCGATCACTGAGAATTACCCGCAGTTGAAATCTAACGAGAGCTTCTTGAAGCTGCAGGATGAATTGGCCGGGACGGAAAATCGACTGGCGACCGCCCGCCGCGACTACACCTTGGCCGCGCAGGACTACAACACCACGCGCAGTCGTTTCCCCACCGTGCTGCTCGCCGGGATGATGGGTTTTAAGGAGCAGCCGTACTTCAAGGCGGACGAAGGGGCGCGGCAAGCGCCGAAGGTTGACTTCAGTAAATAGCCCCGAAGCGCAAATTACTCTGCACTGAACGCGGAGAGAGTTGTGAACCAGCAGGCAAAAGAACTCGATAGGTTCATGCTGTCTAACTCAGGACTCGGAGAATGAATGCCTAAGAAGATGGACGCAATCGCACTCACGAATCTTGTCGACGAGCTGCGCACTGCTCACGGCGAGAATCTGGCATCGGTAGTCTTGTATGGATCGGCTGCGGCGGGGGATCATACAGGACTGCGCTCGGATCACAACCTCTTGATCGCGCTGAAACGGATCACATCGGAGGATCTGCGCCTCTCCCTGGCCCCGATGCGAGAGTGGCAGCGCCTCGGCCAGCCGATGCCTGTTTATTTTACGGTTGAGGAACTAAATGACGCAGCAGATGTGTTTCCAATCGAGTTCCTGCAAATGGAGCAAGCGCGGAAAGTGTTGTACGGCCGTGATCCCTTCGAGTTCATAAAAATCTCGCGAGCGAACCTTCGGCATCAGACAGAATACGAGCTGCGGACCAAGTTGATTCAACTTCGCCGTTTGTATATTCCTGCGTCCACTTCAATTGAGAAATTATCCAGCCTGATGAGTGCCAGCCTCGCCAGCTTTGCGGCGTTGTTTCGAGCAGTCTTGATCCTGCACAGACAAGAGCCGCCTATTACCAAACCCGACACTGTGCGCGCAACTGTGCGTTTGCTGGAACTGGACGCCTCACCATTCGAGCGGATCTTCGAGCTAAGGGCCAACGACCGCTTGTCGCTGACCGAGACGGAAGCGAACAAGGTATTCGCAGCGTACCTGACACAGATCGAGCGCGTCATCGAAGTTGTCGACCGGCTTAAGAGTGAATGAAGAATCTACCCGTCGTTGGATCGGAGCTCTTTCTCGATCGCGCTTCCACCGCTCTCCTGACAACAATCATGATTGACATCTTACCGGCGCGGGGAATATTCTCCGGCTGTTTGTCAGGATGGCTGAATTCTCACGAGCCTGCCAGTCCCGCATCCTCGCCAAAATCCAGCCTCTATATAGTTTGTCACCAGTTTGTTGATCCTAGTTGAATTCGTTGGAGGTGGAGTATGACTATCGAAGATCTCAAGCTTGAGCCAGTCGCCGAACAAGCAGCCAGGTTGCTGCAACAGAAACATCCGGATATCGAATTTACCAGTGGGCGCCGCAATGTTGCCCAACAGGCACACGCAATGGCTGCTAACATTGTCTCACTGCATGATCGCCAGTGGATTGGAAAGACTTATCTGGCCGGCGCAGTACTTCAGAAGTGGGTAGATGATCATCCGAATGCCGTAACGATTGATCAAATCACGGCTGGATTGCAGGAGACGATGAGTGCGATGGCGGAGGCCGACCTGCTAAAAATCAGCAGGCACTTAACAGGACGCGCTTTCGACATCAGGCCGGTTACGAAAAATGCCGCGGCTATCGAGGCTGATATCCGGGCACTGCCTGGCTTACAAAAGTTCCTGGACAGAGAGGGCGGCCATGTTCGTTGGCACGCTCAGTTCTGAGCAGACGGGGTGTCGGTTTACTTGTATCGGTAGGTGATGCGGCCGCGCGACAAATCATAGGGCGACATCTCTACGCTGACGCGATCGCCCACCAGAATGCGTATG
Source organism: Blastocatellia bacterium (assembly GCA_003168335.1). Classification (GTDB taxonomy): domain Bacteria; phylum Acidobacteriota; class Blastocatellia; order Pyrinomonadales; family Pyrinomonadaceae; genus UBA11740. The sequence continues at coordinate 527,813 of PMSM01000010.1, forward strand.
CGATGCTTACGCATCTTGCCGGAAATGGCTGCCAGTACGACATGCGCGCTGTTGTCGAGCTGGACTTTAAAAAAGGCGTTGGGCTGTTTGTCGATTATCGTGCCCTCCGCGGGAATTAAATCATCTCTGGCCAATAGGGTTTCTCCTTTAAGAGTTTTCCGTTATTCCTGGTAATGCTCAACCATGCTTTTCTGTAATGCGGCCGGGACGCCTTTCCAATTAGCATTGGAAAGCATCTTCGGCGAAAAATCACTGGGCTGCACGCGCGCCACGCGCCAAAGGCTGCGCTTCTCCTCGTAGGCCCAGCGATAATATGGGCCATTCTCACGCCGGCTATAAAAGACTCCGAAGCCGCCGCAGGTCTCTTTCACCTGAGGGTTTATGTAAACTCGCAAGCCGTTCATTTGATCGACCCTGGTAACGTCCCAAGAACTTTGCTCCAGCACCACGGACTTTGGCCCGTGGATTTGTTGCTGAGCACCATAGAATGAAGTTTTTGCCACTAGTTTACTCGGCCGCCACAGAATCGGCTTCCTGATCAGGATCAAAGATAGTGAAAGGCACCAGTCCTCGCTTAACTTCTTCGAGGGCAATGCTCGTGTTTTTTCGCCGCGACAAATCAGGTTCAATCCTGGCGGTTGCGCCACGCACGAGTTGCTTGCTTCTCAAGGCCGCCACGATAATCAAGCGAAACTGCGCGTCGATTCCCGGCCATTGCTCTACTACTTCGACCACCTTGGCAGGTTGGCGGGTAGATTTTTTTGCTGCAGCCATCTTATTCCCCCTACAGAAGTTTGAGCAGTAAGAAAATCACCGGCAGAACTATTACTACTCCTGCGATTAGGTGCAACCAGCTGATCGCCGGTTTGTGACAATTGGGACATTTCATCTTCCACAGCGGCAGTACCATACCGCAGTTGTGGCAAGACCAAATAATCTTAGTCATCCCTTACGCCCTTTTTTGTAAAGCCGACGCACCCGCTTTTCCAAAGCATCGGCGATGCGCTCTCTAAAACCCAGCCGATCCAGGCTGTCTCTCTAAGCGGCGGTTTGACCTGTATCAATCAAATCTTCGGCACTCCAGCGAGTTGACTCGCCCATTTTGTTTAGCCGGCCCTTAACGTCAATCTGATAATCGGGCAAGCCATAACGCTTCCAAACCTGCGGATCGTAAAGCGCGTACCCGCCCCCACGGGCTGCGGGGCTGGCGACAAGTTCGGCGCCGTCCGGCAAGCGGTAGAGGCCACGCTCTCTAAGCTCCTTCATAGAAGCCTTTCGTTTTCCGGTCACCGCTGACAAGCTGCCACATGGTTGCGGCACGGTTGAAGCGGACCCGTTTGATCGCCCGGGCCAGTCCGAGGAGTTGCAATATGCGAATGCCCCACCAATTAAAATCAATCTCGTACCACCTCAGGCCGTGACGGGCCGAGGTGGGATGCGCGTGATGGTTGTTATGCCATCCTTCACCGAAAGTCAGGAAAGCAACCCACCAACTGTTGCGCGAATCTTCGCCGGTGTCGAACCGCTTTCTTCCCCACAAGTGCGTGGCCGAGTTGACCAGCCAGGTCGCCTGGAGCCCCAGGCTCACACGCAGGAACACGCTCCACATCATCACCGCCCAACCTCCCAGAGCCAGCAGCACCAGCGCCAACAGAATAAGCGGCACGTAGTAATAGCGGCTCAGCCAGACGTAAAAACGGTCCTTGAGCAGATCGGGAACGTAACGCTCGAGCACGGCCTGCTCATACTTCTGAGCAGGGCCGGCCATAATCCAGCCGACATGCGACCACAAGCGACCTTCACGTGGTGTGTGCGGGTCTCCCTGTCGATCGGTGTGCGCGTGGTGCATGCGATGTGTGGTTGTCCATTCGATCGGACCACCTTGCAGAGCCAATGAGCCGCACACTGCGAGGAAGTATTCGACGGCCTTCGGAACTTTGTAACCGCGATGCGTGAGTAAGCGATGATAGCCCATACCTATTCCGAGGCTACCCGCCACCCAGTAGAGCAACACCCCGGAAATCACCGCGGGCCAGCTCCAGAAAAAGAGAGATGCCAGGGCGCCGACATGAAACAGACTCAAGAAAATGGTCATGCTCCAATTTATCCGTCTTTCGGTGCGGACTAGTTCGGCATGCGTCTCGTGCGGCAATCCAATTCTCCCGTTGCACTTAACTGTTCTTAACCAGTGAATGACTCGAACTCAGTAAGGGCATGTTCGCCCTGTAGATTCGCCAACTCTATACGACCGCTGGTCAGCACTCGCGTTACTTCGAAAGTGCGTTGGTCCGTCTCTCTACCAGGCATTACTTCTGCCCGGAACACGAGCCTCATGCCCACCACGGGACCGCGAAGGCCCGACTGGTTTTTCCCTATCCCGCGCAGGCGCCGCATCGTGCTTTTAAGCATGGGCATGAATCAGGCGCCGCATCCGATCCGCGAACAGAACGTCAATCTTTTGCGGTTCAATGAGCGCAGTTACTTCGCCCTCGCCGAATGTCGGATGCATCATGGTTTGTCCCCGGCGATAAGTACGCGCCATATCATACGGCGCGCCTATTTTGGGCGTGCGAGTGCGCGTGGTGCCGCTCTTGTAGGGAACGCGCGAGCCGCAGATCGGACAACTGACTCGCGTAATTCTCCCTTTCTTGCTGATAGAAGCCACGATATGACCGCGCTCCTCGCCACACTTGATGCACATCTGCTCGACTCGATCTCCGGTCGCGAAAGTTTGCTTCTCTTCCGCCTTCTCTTCAGTCTTCACTGCCATGATGCTCCTCCATTTGAAGTTGAGAGTGGTTTAGTCCCTCATTCTCTAACGGTTGTCGACCGTAATTATCTGGCGCGACGCGGGCGGAATGAGCGCACCGAACTACTGCGCCCACTTCGTGCGAACCGAGCGAATGTTTTGCCGGGCGGGGCCAGCGGTGGTGCGCCGCCAAACCCTGGCAGCACGACTCGCTTAACTTCCTGTCCGGTCAACCGCTCAATCGCTCGCATCGATAGCTCATCGACGGGCGCGACGATAGTTATTGCCTGGCCCGTATTGCCGGCCCTGCCCGTGCGACCGACACGGTGCACGTAATCTTCGGGCGCGGCCGGCACATCGTAATTAATGACATGCGAAACCGCGTCGACGTCCAATCCTCTCGCGGCAATGTCGGTGGCCACGAGCACGCGCGTGCTGCCGTCGCGGAAGCCCCGCAAGGCTGCTTCGCGCTGGGGCTGAGTGCGGTCGGCATGAATCCGGTTTGCACTGTGATCACGAGCCATCAGAATATGCGAGAGGCGTTCAGCTCCACGACGGGTGCGGGTAAACACCAGCACTCGCTCGAACTTTTCGCGTTCCAGCAAATCAAGCAGCAACGCGGTCTTCGATTCCTGGGCCACCGGGTAAGCAGTCTGCTCAACCATAGTAGCGGCGCTCCCGCGTCGGTTTACTTCGATTAGCTTCGGACTTTTCATTGTCGAGCGGGCGAGTTGCTCGATGCTCGAAGACATCGTGGCTGAGAACAGAAGCGTCTGTCGCTTCGTGGGCAGCATCGCCAGCACACGCTTGATTGCCGGCAGGAAGCCCATGTCCAGCATGCGGTCGGCTTCGTCCAGCACCAAAACTTCGACCAGGGATAGATTTACCGCGCCGCGCTCCGTTAAATCGAGCAGGCGACCCGGCGTGGCGATTAATACGCTGGCCCCGCGACGCAGGTCGGCGATTTGCGTTCGTATGTTCGCACCGCCAATCGCGATCACGCTGCGATTGGACTTCTGATTGTTAAGCTCGCCATAGTTCTGATGAATCTGAAGCGCGAGTTCGCGCGTCGGCGCGAGCACGAGGACGCGCACGCCCGGTCGCGATCGTTCGCTGATTCTCTGAATGATGGGAAGTAGAAAAGCGGCCGTCTTGCCGGTGCCGGTTTCAGCACAGCCGATTAGATCCTGGCCGTTGAGGACGATGGGAATCGCCTGGGTTTGTATGGGGGTGGGTTCTGTGTACCCGAGAGACTCGCAGGCGCGCACTTGTGCGGGCGCAAGTCCCAGTTGAGAAAAATTCATAAACTCCTTAGTGAGCGACCATAAACTGCTTCAGCGAAATCTGATTTCAGATGGTCGCGATTGATTTGTTAAGCAAGCTGGGTCGCCGTGGGGAGCGTCCTTGCGGGACAACTCGCCGCGGGGACCCTTGAGACAAGTGGTTACTGCCTATTGCTTGCTGTTGATTACCACCTGGGTTCGCGCTTTTGGCCGTAGCCGCCACCGCCACCATTGCCGCCGCCAAAGCCGCGACCACCGCCGCCGCCAAAGCCGCCGCGACCGCCACCACCGCCGCCGCCGCGATTTTCGCGAGGTTTGGCTTCGTTGACGTTCAGAGCGCGACCATTAACTTCTTTTCCATTGAATTGAGTAATGGCGGCTGCGCCTTCTTCCTTGGTGGACATTTCGACGAAGCCAAAGCCCCGTGAACGCCCGGTGTCGCGGTCTTCGACGACCGCTGCTGATTCAACCGTACCGGCCGAGGCAAACAATTCCTGCAGCTCCTGACTGGTGGTTTGGAAAGCGAGGTTTCCAACGTAAAGTTTCGTTGACATAGATATACCTTTCCCCTTTTTTGGGAATGAAAAGAAGCTGCGAATCGGATTGGCTTCGGTGAACGGTAGCAGTCGAAGGGCCGGGTTCGGATGCTCTTGAAGGAGCGGCTTCGGAATTTGAAACAAGCCTGCTCTCGAACTTCCAAAACGCCAGCGCTAATCGATTTGTGCGCGGGGCGCATCACCGTCGATGCGCGAGAGAAGGATTAACCGTAAGCCACTATGGACTATTCGGGGGAAAGTAGCAAGGCGGGGGCGGCGCTGCATCCCGCTTGCTAACTGGTTTCAGCGCTTTGAGGCCGGCCGCGCATACTCAACAGCGTAATTGGGAGCTTCACTGTCTGCCGGCAGGCGAGGATCATCCATCGGCGCCCCGGCCACCAGCCGCAGCGGTATCACGCCAGCCCAAACGGGTAGCTCATAGTCTGCTTCATCGTCGAGCGGCGGGCCGGTGCGGACCTTCGCCGACGCTTCGCCGAGCGGCAGCGACAGGACCGTGGTTAATTGAAGCTCACGCTCGTCAGGTTCGCGCACGTCATCCCAGCGCCCGGGGATCATGTGTTCAGACAGGGCGCGCAGGGCGGCGAGCTTCTCGTCAGGATCATCAACCATTCTGGCGTTGCCGAAGACGACTACAGAGCGGTAGTTCATTGAATGGTGGAAGGCCGAACGCGCCAGCACCAGCCCATCTATTAAAGTCACCGTCACACAGACATCAATTCCCTGCCCCAAAGTGCGCAGCATGCGGCTGGCTTGCGACCCATGAATAAACAGGCTATCTCCCACGCGCGCGTAGCCGGTGGGAATCACGAACGGCCGGCTGTCCACTGCAAAACCGACGTGACAGATGAAACCTTCATCCAGAATCCGGTCAATCAGCTCTCGATCATAGCTGCCGCGCTGCGGCAGACGCTTCAGGGTTGTGCGCGGGGTTTGGGGGGTCTTGTCCATTGAGTCCTCGTACTGTTCGAATATGACGAGAATAGTTTACGACCGCGGCATCGAACAAGTTTGCGCCAAGCGTCGCCAGTGTCTTAATCTGATTTTCCTTGCGACTCAAGTAATGCCTTTGCGCCTTTGCGTGAAATACGACCAAACGAAAAATTCATCTCTCGCAAAGACGCGAAGAGAAACCAAGACACCACCCAAGTGTCAGTTGGCTTGACGCGAGTCCGCTGACAAGAGTAGTTTCCGCTTGTTCCATATACACCCCAGGAGACAACCAAATGCATCTACCTATTCGACGCGCTCTTGTTGTATGCGCTTCCGTCTTACTTGTCAGTGCGATCCTCAACGCTGGACCATCCGGATATCATGTCGCGAAGACACTTAAGCTTGGTGGCGACGGAAGTTGGGATTACCTGACCGTCGATGCCAAGGCGCGGCGTGTTTACATCTCGCGTAGTACCCACGTGATGGTGGTTGACGCCGACACGGGCGCCGTCGTTGGCGACATTCCGAATACGAATGGCGTGCACGGGATCGCGATCGCGCCGGATATGGATAAAGGCTTTATCAGCGATGGCCGCGATAACACGGTCACAATCTTTGACGTGAAGACGCTCAAGGTTTTAGGGACCGCGCCCACCGGCAAGAATCCTGACGCAATCATCTACGATCCTGCTTCAAAGCGGGTCTTTACATTCAATGGCAGCAGTAAGGATGCCACGGCGATCGATGCGAAGACTGGGGCTGTGGCCGGAACCATCCCGCTCGGTGGCAAGCCTGAGTTTGCCGCGGCTGACGAGAAGGGTCACATTTTCGTCAACATCGAGGATACCAGCGAGATCGTTCAATTCGACTCCAACAAGTTGGCGGTCGAGAACCGCTGGAAGATCGCTCCGGGCGACGGACCAAGCGGCTTGGCAATGGATCGTACGCACCGTCGACTCTTCTCAGTTTGCTCGAACAAGTTGATGGTCGTGGTCAATGCCGATAACGGACAGGTCGTTACGACGGTGCCGATCGGCGCCGGGACCGATGCCGCCGCTTTCGATCCGGAAACCGGTTTTGCTTTCAGCTCGAATGGTGGCGATGGCACGTTGACTGTGGTGCATGAGGATTCGCCCGACAAGTTCACGGTCATTGATAATGTGCCCACCCTCAGACGGGCACGGACCATGGCTCTTGATGCCAAAACCCATCAGGTTTACACGGTAACAGCCGAATTTGGGACGGCGCCCGCGCCCACAACGGAACAACCGCGGCCCCGCGCGCCGATGGTGCCCGGAAGTTTTACTTTGCTCATCTTGAGCCGTTAGTGTCAGAAGCCCGACCGTTAGCGAGAGCTTGACCCGCGAGCACTCATAATGAGCGCGGCGCGATAGTTGTCCTTGCTTACGCGCGGGCTTCTGACACTCGATCTGAAGAATAATTGGGAGCACAAAGGCTATGACTTCTCAGGAAAGACAGGAATTAATCGCCCGCTACAAAGAAGGTTATAACGAAGTTTCCAGGAGTCTCGAAGGTTTTCCGCCTGACTCGCTGACTGCGCATCCTTTTCAAGGGAAATGGAGCGCAGCAGAGATAGTTCATCATCTTGCCGACAGTGAAACAACCAGCGGTCTTAGACTCCGACGCCTCCTGGTTGAAGATCATCCGTTGATTCAGGGCTACGATCAGGACGCCTATGCCGGGCGTTTGAATTACAACAATCGCGAGATGGCCCCCGCACTCGATGCCTTCCGCAGCGCGCGGGCCACGGCAGCGCAACTGTTCGAGTTTATGCGCGATGAAGATTGGGAGCGCGAGGGCACGCATTCCGAGAGTGGCTCGTACACCGCCGAAGATTGGCTGACGCTATACGCTGCACACGCTCACAATCATGCTGCGCAAATTCGTCGTTTACGTGAAGCACTCACCGCCAGCGGGGAAAACGCGGCCGCAACGGCGTAGAAAAAATCGTTGCTCGTAATCAACTCCGATCGACTCGACGTAAAACTGTTCGAGTCGATCGGTTTTATTTTGCGCGTTCTCTTGACACCACGTAAGCGAAAAAGCAAAATCGCGCTCGCTTCATTTCACAATTGAAACTCGAAAGAAACGTGCAATGGTTTCCGTAGCCCCTGTTGTCGAAACGACTCTCGCCGATCTCAAGCTTTTACGCCGTGGAAAAGTTCGCGATGTTTATGCGGTCGATGAAGATCGACTCCTGATCGTCGCGACTGATCGCATCTCGGCTTTCGATCGCGTTTCTCCGACGCCAATTGAGCGCAAAGGCGAAGTGCTGACGGCTCTCTCGCGGTTCTGGTTTGCAAAGCTCGGCCACATTGTTCCCAATCACCTGATTACCACGAGCATTGACAAGATGCCTGATGTGATTCGTCATCACGCGAGCGAGCTACGCGGACGATCGATGTTGGTTCGTCGGACGGAGGTCTTTCCGGTTGAATGTGTCGTGCGCGGATATCTTTCGGGCTCTGGTTGGAAGGATTACCAGGGGACCGGACAGGTTTGCGGCCACCAACTGCCTGCTGGTTTGCGCGATTCCGAACAATTGGCAACACCGATTTTCACCCCGGCGACCAAAGCCGAAACCGGACATGATGAGAACATCAGCGAAGAGCAAATGGCTGCGGTAGTAGGAAGCGACGTGACTGACTTCCTGCGTGATCGGTCCCTGCGGCTTTATCAGGAAGCCAGCGACTACGCGCGCGGCCGAGGGATTATCATCGCCGACACGAAATTCGAGTTTGGCCGGGACCGGGATGGCCGGATCATCCTCATCGACGAAGTCCTAACGCCGGATTCATCGCGCTTTTGGCCAATCGCTAGTTACGAGGTAGGTAAATCCCAGGCTTCCTTCGATAAGCAATATGTGCGCGACTATTTCGAACGTATTAATTGGGACAAGCAGCCGCCCGCGCCAGCTCTACCACCCGAAGTGGCCGCGGCCACGACCGCTCGTTACCTGGAAGCGTACGAATTACTCGTGGGCGAAAGCTTGTAATTTGGAGTACGCCTTTGGAGTGCGCCGACCTGTCGGCGCTTTGGTCTTCACGCTGAAAGCGTGAAATGTAATAGCCAGGGGCAGCGCCCCTGGTAGGAGTTAGGAAAAGATTTAGTTGAGCCCTGAAGGGGCGACACCGGTTGGCCCGACTTCACAGATTGCCTTAATAACCAGATAGGACTAGATAAAGATGCAAATACGCCCCCGCCTGGAAGCTGTAATTGACGACATGCTTGATGGTCATATCATGCTCGATGAAGCTCTGGAAGAATTCGAAAAGCTTTACATACAGAAAGCCTACGGCCGAAACAAGAGGCGAATCTCACACACCGCCACCGCCCTCGGCATTCATCGAAATACGATTTCGAAGCGGGTGAATTCATACCGCAGTCAGGAAGTCGCCCGCCGCGCCCATGAGAACGGGAATAAAAGGCGCAAAACACACTAAACACTAAATCTGAATACGCGCCGCGATTCCCTCTCCGAATTACTGACCACCAGCTTCCCCGGTGCTGACTCCCTCAATCTTCTCGCCGTTTGACAAACCAACCCGAACCTTAATATATTCTTGGCACTCAACTTTCTGGAGTGCCAATAACGAGTAAAGTCGAGCCAGCTATTTTCAGTAGAGTTATGCCTAGAAACGAGAAAAGAAAAGGAGCATTTTCGGTATGGCAGTAAATATCAAGCCGCTTCATGACCGCGTGATTGTGAGGCGGATCGAAGAAGGTGAACAGGTTCGCGGCGGGATCATTATCCCCGATACCGCGAAGGAAAAGCCCCAGGAGGGCGAAGTTGTGGCCGCCGGCGAAGGCAAGTATCGCGAAGACGGAACCCGTCAGACGCTGGATGTTCGCGTTGGCGATCGAGTTCTTTTTGGCAAGTACAGCGGCTCAGAAGTCAAAATCGAAAACGAAGAGCTTTTGATCATGCGCGAAGAGGAGATTCTCGGAATCATTCAGCGCGCCGCTGCAGGCAAGAAAGGCCGCAAATAGTCGCCAGACGACTGGCCCGCCTTTTAACCCGAAATCGACTTAATTAGGAGAAGAAAAGAAAAATGGCAAAGCAAGTAGTTCATGGCGAGGAATCGCGTTCAGCAATTCTGCGGGGCATCAATCAGCTCGCCGATGCAGTTAAGATCACGCTCGGGCCGAAGGGCCGCAACGTCGTGATTGACAAGAAATTTGGATCGCCGACGATTACCAAGGACGGCGTCACCGTGGCGAAGGAAATTGAATTGAAAGACCCGCTCGAGAACATGGGTGCGCAGATGGTTCGCGAGGTTGCTTCAAAGACCTCCGACGTTGCCGGCGACGGCACCACCACTGCGACCGTCCTGGCCCAGGCGATCTTTCGCGAGGGCGTAAAGACCGTCGCCGCCGGCGCTAATCCGATGGCTCTCAAGCGTGGTATCGATAAGGCGGTTGCCCGGGCCATCGAAGAGATCCAGCGGATGGCAAAGCCGGTCAAGGGCGACGCGATCGCGCAGGTCGGCACCGTGTCCGCGAACGGTGACGCAACCATCGGGACCATCATTGCGAAGGCAATGGATCAAGTCGGCAAGGACGGCGTGATCACCGTGGAAGAATCCAAGACGATGGAAACCTCCCTCGAAGTAGTCGAGGGAATGCAGTTCGACCGCGGCTATCTAAGCCCGTACTTCGTCACTGACGCCGAGCGCATGGAAGCAAGTCTCGAAAACGCTCTGATCCTGATTCACGAAAAGAAGATCAGCTCGATGAAAGACCTGCTGCCTTTGCTCGAACAGGTGGCAAAGCTGGGCAAGCCCTTGCTGATCATCGCCGAGGACGTCGATGGCGAAGCACTGGCCACGCTGGTGGTCAATAAGCTGCGCGGTACGCTCAACGTCGCCGCGGTAAAGGCCCCGGGCTTTGGTGATCGCCGCAAAGCGATGCTCGAAGACATCGCCACCCTGACCGGAGGCAAAGTGATCAGTGAGGACCTCGGTATCAAGCTCGAGAGCGTTCAGCTTTCAGATCTCGGCCGGGCCAAGAAGATCACGATCGACAAGGACAACACCACGCTCGTCGAAGGTGGAGGAAAGCAGGCTGACATCGAGGGGCGCGTGAAGACTATTCGCGCGCAGATCGAGGACACCTCTTCCGATTATGATCGCGAGAAATTGCAGGAACGTCTCGCGAAGCTCGTTGGTGGGGTCGCAGTCATCAAAGTGGGCGCTGCCACCGAGACTGAAATGAAAGAGAAGAAAGCGCGCGTCGAAGATGCTATGCACGCCACTCGCGCAGCCGTCGAAGAGGGTATCGTCCCCGGCGGCGGCGTAGCGCTGGTGCGAGCGGCAAAGGTCCTCGAGAAATTCGACGCGACAAAAGACGGTGGTGATACTGACGAACAGATCGGTGTAAACATCGTGCGGCGTGCTTTGGAAGAGCCTTTGCGCCAGATTGTTCAGAACGCCGGCAAAGAGGGCGCAGTCGTCGTTGAGCGGGTGCGCGCCGACAAGAACGATAGCTTCGGCTTCAATGCCCAGACTGAGCAGTTCGAAGATCTGGTCAAAGCTGGTGTCATCGACCCGGCAAAAGTCACGCGGACTGCGCTGCAGAATGCAGCGTCAATCGCGGGACTCATGCTGACAACCGAGGCCATGGTCGCGGATATCCCGGAAGAGGACAAGGGTTCACCGATGCCGGGCGGAATGGGCGGGATGGGTGGCATGGGAATGTAAGGAGTACCTTAACCCCGAAAGCAGAAAGAGCGGCTTCGTCGAAGCCGCTCTTTCTCTTTACCAACCCGTATTAAAAGCGTGTGCCAGCTCGAAGGTAGCGATCACGGAGGGCGCGATACGGCGGCCGGGCACTGGCGGGTACTATCGATGTTCAAGCGTCGGGGCAGCTCTTGCAACCGGCTGACTTTGGGGCCAGCCCCACCCAACGGGTCGAATCATACACCTCGAAAAGGAACAGTCAACGCTTTTGTGCAAAGGCCATATCCAACCGCAAAGCGGTTGCGTCCGCTGGCGCAACCCGTACCGGGTTGATAATGATCTGCCCTTCCCTACCCCAGGGTTGAAGCAACCCTGGGCTTTGGGACATAACCGCTTCGCGGTAACAGCGTGCCCGCACTTCTTATCAAAATTGTTCTTCAACTTGAATCCACCATCACATCGCCGCCATCAAGCAGCACCAAATAATCCGCGTCTTGATTTGACACTCTTCAGCGTGGGTTCCTATACTGCAAAGTCCTTACACGCCATCGGCCAGGTAGCTCAGTTGGTAGAGCGCGGCCCTGAAAAGGCCGGCGTCGGCGGTTCGATTCCGTCCCTGGCCACCATTTGATTCGCGCACAGTAAACCGTGCACTGTAAACAGGCTGATACCAGTCTCTGTTTACGGTTCACGGTTTACGATTTACGGGACTCACCGCGGCCAGTAGTTTTTGATTCGTTCTTCGAGGAAGTGAAATGGAATGTATTCGGCCTGCCTTCCGGCTCCTCTTAATTCCTCGACCATGCGCATCGCGCCATCGGCATTGAAGCTGTGCACCATGATGGTCGCCGCCCGCTGTAGCTCGGGATGCGCGGCCAGGAACGAGGCTATGGCGTAGCCGGTGCGCTCGTCATCAGACTCGGTCGCACCATAATGTTCGGGTATTAGGTCATGATCAAGAAAAATCGAATCATAACTCCGCGTTTGCAGTAGCTCCTTCGCGTGCGAGACATCAGAGGCGACATCCAGATGATCACCCTTGAAGCGTTTCGCGAACCAGTCACAACGCCGCTCATCGTCCTCGAGTAGAAAGATCCGAATTGGATGGCGGCCAGAATGCGGGCTCGCTAACCGAAACTTATGCTTTAATCGCTCAACCAGTCCCATGAGTCATTACAATTATGCTAACGGAATTATTTCGAGATTAGGGGTGACAACGCAGTCAGGTTTCCCACAGCCTTTTTGTTGAAATCAGAATCAATCACAGCCGCAGCGAGTTCTCATCGCTCGTATCGTAGTATCAATCCATCGCTTCCGACTGCCCACCCGTTCTTCTTGGTCATAAAGAGCGCAAACAGGTTTTGCTTCGTGCCGCTTTCCTGCTCGACCCAGGTTCGTCCGCCATTGCTCGAGCGCAGGATTGTGCCACCGCGTCCGACAATCCAGCCCTCATCATCACTAACAAATTGCACGCTCAGCAATGTCGAGCGCGCCGGCGACTCAATCTTCGTCCACGTCCGCCCGCCGTCATCAGTGCGTAAGATGGTTCCCTGCTCGCCGACTGCCCAACCCTTCTTCTCGTTGCGGAAATCCACGTGATAGAGAGTGACCGTGGTTTCCGAGTTCTGCCTGGTCCACGATTCGCCCGCATCATCGGTGTGCAGGATCGCGCCCGCCGCCCCGACAATCCAGCCGCGTTTTTCGTCGACAAAATCGATATGAATCAACTCCTGCTCTGTCGGCGGGTGCAGAACCTGCCAGCTTCCGCCACTATCGCGCGTGATTGCCAGAATACTACCCGTGATGACATCTCCCCGGCTGAGCGACCCAACCACCCAGCCTCGCTTCTTACCGTTGAAGCGGAGACTGTACAACTCGGGAGTCGCGCCTGCGAAATCCGTGGGCGAAAACTTATGCGCCTCGCGCCAGGCATGGCCGCCGTCGGTGGTCTCGAAGATACTGCCGCCCGCCAGGATGAACCCGGTATCTTTGCCAACGAAGTAGATATCGTTTATGGAGTGCTCAATACCGGCGACTCGCTCAACCCAGCTAATCCCGCCGTCTTCGGTATAGCTGAGAAATCCACTGTCGCCGGCGACCCAACCATGTTTCGCGTCAACGAAATCAACAGCATTCAAATCTTTGCCGCCCGAGCCGATCCGCGTAGCAGTCCAGCCGCCCTGCGCGCGGCAGATTGCCGTCGTCAGCAAGAACACGATCGCGAGCATCAAGGACACTCGCTGTTTTGATTTCCATTTCATTGTCAGACCTAAGAAGTCTTGCACAGCCGCCTTAATTTAACAAAATCCGGAAAAGCGTCGCACCGTCGTTGCAGCATGACTACAGGCCGCGCAATTTGGGGCTGCGCAGGGTGACGACCACCACGAAGACTGCGATGATTAGACCGCCGGTCGCCAGCGTATGCGGGACCCCGAAACGATGAGATGCAGCCCCCGCGATCAAGTTGCCGATGGGCATCGCTCCGATGAATGACAACATGAACATGCTCATCACCCGTCCGCGCATTTCGTCGGTTACCAATTTCTGCAAGAGCGTATTGGTGACTGCCATTGAACAGACGAATCCGAAGCCAAGCAGGAAAAGGAATACCAGCGACACCGCCACGCGCGTCGAAAGCGAAAAGCAAATCAGACAAACCGCAAACGCAAAATCGCCGCCCAGCACGAACCATCCCTTGTGACGAAAATCCCCGAGATAAGCCAGGAACAGCGCGCCAAAAAGCGCTCCGGCTCCGGCTGTGCCCATCAGCAGCGCGAGACCGGTTGCTCCCAGATGAAAGACGTCCCGCGCGAACACCGGCATCATGGAAATGTAGGGTGTGCCAAACAAACTCGTCACCGCCGAGATCATCAAAAGCATCGAGACTCGCGGTCGATGCCCCACATAGTGAAATCCTTCGACCAAATCCTGGATAAAAGCTCTTTTGTCCTTCATCGATCTGACCGGTATGTCATCGTCCCTCTTTGGCCGATTGAATCGAACCATCTTCAGTCCAGCCACCACGGCAACGAATGACAAAGCGTTGGCAAAGAAGCAACCCGCCAGACCGAAAAGTTTGAATCCGATCCCGGCGAATACCGGCCCGAGGACGCGGGCCAGTTGGAATTGTGTTGAGTTAAGCGCGATGGCGTTGGCCAGATCTTCGCGGCCGACCAGATCGAAGACGAGAGCCATGTACGACGGCCCGGCGATCGCCAAACAACAGCCGGTGACAAAGGACAAGCACAGGATCATCCACACAGACACCACGCCGGTCGCAACCAGAATGCCTAACGTCAAAGCCGTGAGGCCAGCGACAATCTGCGTGAAGATCAAAAGTTTCCGGCGATCCATCAGGTCCGCAAAGACGCCGCCGGCCAAGGTCAGAAGTAATCCCGGCGCCGTCCCCATAAACCCATCAAAGCCAAGCCAGAAGGGCGACTTCGACAATTCCAGCACTAACCAGCCCTGCGCTACAGCCTGCATCCACGTGCCGGTATTTGAGAGGAAAGCGCCCGACCAGAACAACAGAAAGTTGCGATGTCGCAGCGCGCGAAACATTCCGCTGACACCACGATTGCGCCTTTCTTCAATTTCAAGATCGACGGACATGATTAATTAGTATCACTGGTTCGACGTTCGCGCCAAAGGAGCCCCAAAAAATGACGCCAGGTCATTTCAAGGAAGCCTCAACAGTATTCAGCTGATGAATGACGGAAGTAACGTTGAGGTGACGAATTTCTGGCCCGGCGAGAGCCCGGAGTATCCGCTGCCGGAGAAATACTTCAAACGCAAGAACTAACCACTAAGGCACCAAGACACTAAACATTTAGCCAGAGGAGGCCAGCGGGACTTTCCTGATAGGGTAGCCGAACAATGTTCTTCTGCTCATCTTAGTGTCTTGGTGTCTTTGTGGTTTTCAAGGTCTCCGCCACGACGACAGTGATGCGCCTGAACCACCGCGTCTTTCCGCAACGATCTCCGCCAGAATCGCTAGCGCTACTTCTTCCGGCGAAACCGCCGCGATGTCCAACCCGATCGGCGCTCGCACTTTCTTTAGCTGTTCTTCGTAAGCGCCCTCTTCGCGCAGCTTGTCGAGAACGATATTTGTCCGCCGCCTGCTGCCGATCATCCCGATATAAAAAGGATTCCGGGAGATCGCCGCGCGCAGGCAGTCTTCATCCTGCTTATGCCCGCGCGTCACGATCGCGACAGAGACCCTACGACCAGTCGCGATAGCTTGACGAACCGCATCCGACCAGTTCTCAGCTAACACCAAATCAATCCCCTGCTCGCTCGGCGAACCAAAAAGTTCCCGACTAACAAATTCCGCCCGGTCATCGATCAGGGTCACGCGATAACCAACCAGTGAGGCCAGTCGCGCCAGTGAAGCACCGACGTGACCGGCGCCGGCAATGACCAGTCGCGGCTCGGCTTCGATGCGTTCGAACAACAACTGAACCCGAGCGAGTTCAGCCAGGTTGGCCGCGAACTCTCCCACCTTGATCGACTTCGCTTCTTCACGCGAGGAGAGAAACTGATCCACTTGTCGCGCAACTTCTTCGTCCAATTCCGCTGCGCCCAGTGTGCCCACGCGTTCACCGGACTCAATCGCAAGTAATCTCGATCCGACGCGCAGAGATCCCGACTCGCTCTCCGGCAAGGCCATCAAGCTCACTAGCACGCCGGCCGAACCTTCACCCAGCATTCGGCTAATGGCTTTGGTGACGAGTTGGGCTTCGCCTTTATGTAGGTGGTCGCTCATGTACACGAATCGCGTGGAAGCGTAGTCGAAAGAGGTTCCCGAGGTAAAGCAGGTTACTTGCTGGTGGCTTGATTTCGGGTTTTCTCTGCGCAGCCTAAGCGCCCTCTGCGTCTCGAGGGTGAGCTTTTCGCGGGTAGGATTCACCGCAGAGCCGCAAAGAACGCAGAGTTAACGCAGAGAGTAAATCAAACGAAGAAACCACCGCTTACTTCGATTGTGATTGCCGGCGCAGTCCGACAGCTTCCGCGGCGCGGCGCACCAGCCACCAGGGACCGACGATCATGGGAATGCCGATCGAGGGCGAGAGTTTATTCAGCGGATGGCGATGCTTGGCTTTGTAGTTGTCGACCAATGGGTCCGCCATCATCAAGAGTTTTCCCAGACATCCAGGAAGATATCCATCGTCCCGCCACAGACCATGCCTTCTTCGCTGGCTTCGTCCGCGGTGAGCGCGAAGTGATGCAGACCAGGTTCGCCTTTGTGCATGGCCTCGCGCGCTTCGGCCCAGACTTCTGCTTCCACACAGCCGCCGCCGACTGTGCCCGCGGTCTGCCCACTCTCAAAGAAAAGCATTTTCGCGCCGCGTCGCTGTGGGGTAGAGCCGCGAGTGTGCGCAACCGTGGCTACCACGACGCGCTCGCCGCGCGCGTTCGCTTCACCAATCAGGCGATAGAGATCGTCTTGAGCAATCGTACCCATGAGCAGTAGCACAGACTTCAGTCTGTGAATCCCGCGTTCACAGCACAGACTAAAGTCTATGCCACTTATCGCGGTGGATAAGGAGTTGGTGAAGGCGACGGACTCGGAGACGGCTGCAATGCCGGCCCCGATCCTTCCGTCTGTGCTTTCGTCCTGGCGTTCTGGATCGCAGCTTCATCGGCGGCGTCCAATCTTTTGCGCAGACGATCAATTTCCGTATCTGCGATGGCAATCGCTTCTTCCAGCCGCGTCCGACCGGTGGCTAACTGGTCCAACTGTCTGCGCAGCCGCTGGCTTTCACTCTCGAGTTGATGCCGGCGCTGGTCACGTAACTCTTCCGGATGGGCCGTGCCGTAACCCGCAGTCGCGCGTTCGATATTCTCGGGCTTCAGATCATAGTCTATCTGTTCCGCCTTCGCTTCCAGATCAGCTTCCTTGGCCTGCACCTCGCGCAGTTCGGTGCGCAGCGAGGCGGCGCGTTGCTCGGCATTCGACAAACGTTCCAAATCGATCAGCGAACGTTGCGACTCTTCCATCCGGGTTATCCTGTCCGTCAGCTTATCCACCTGGCCGGAAATATTGCGGAGCGTTTTCTTCATGGCTTCCGCATCCTGCTCTGGGGCCGAACGCGCGGGCCTAACCTCCGCCGAATTTGTGTCGGAGTTCAGATTGTTCGCATCGCCGGTCGTGTTTGTATTGGTGTTGTCGCCGGGTGACGGTTGATAGATTGCCGGGTTCGTGATCTGCGGAGCAGATCGAGTGCGCCGGCGCCGGCGCCGCTTTTGCGCGCTGGAATCCACCAGCAGGAATCCCGCAATCATAACGATCGCGAGGACCGCTATCACTAACTTTCGGAAAGAATGTTTCGGCATCACCAACCTCCCACTAATTCGAGGGATGCGCTCGTCTAAACTGGATGCTCCAAGACTTCCACGCTGCCGGGCCCATTTCGTTCCGCGAGTAATTTACCCCGGCTGAATCTGAAAACCAATAGCCATCGCCTTAACCGACTGTGTCAAGGCATCGACCCGGATTAAATTTGGTCCCGCCTCGGCAAAAGCACGGACGTTCTCCAGCGTGATTGAACCCGAGACCTCGACCGTCACCTGTGCAGACAGGTCTCGCACGTGACCAATCAGGTCCGCAAGCTCAGCCGGACCCAGACCATCGACGACCAGAACATTTGCGCCCGCTTCGATCGCTTCGGCCGCTTCCGACTTGTTGGCTACCTCAACAGCGATCATGTGAACGTGGCCGATTGTCGCGCGCGCACTCTTCACGGCGGCCCTCAAACCACCGGCGATCCCGGCAAGGTTCGCCTTGATGCAAACACCGTCATCCAGCCCATAGCGGTGATTTACTCCGCCGCCGAGCAGCACCGCGTACTTCTCAAGCATCCGCAAACCCGGAGTCGTCTTGCGAGTGTCAGCGATTTTTGCGCTTGTCCCCTCGACCGCACGCACAAACTGGCGAGTGACGGTGGCAACTCCGGACAGATGCTGCAGGAGATTCAGGGCCACGCGCTCGCCCGCGAGCAGAACGTCGGCAAAGCCGCTCGTGCGCGCGATCACTTTTCCGGCTTCGACCTCTTCGCCATCCGCAGCAAAGGCTTCGAGCTGCTGCTGCGGATCGAGCGTGGCAAAGACTTCTTCCGCGGCTTCCAATCCGGCGACGACCATCTTCTCGCCCGCCACAAACCGGCCACGGGCCCGGGCATTGCGCGCCAGCACACTCTGCGTCGTGATGTCGCCGCGACCGAGATCTTCACGCAGAAACAGTCCGATGCTCGAGTAGAGCGCCCCTTCGTCAAGCCAGTTCATTTGATTGCCTCGATCATTTGATCCAGAGTCACCGTGTGCAGCGCGATCTCGTCGGCCCTTGCTCTTAGTTCACTGACCTTTTCTGCGGGAGCGCGCGCGACGAAATCAGAATTCCCGAGTTGTGTGTTGAGCTTGGTGGCTTCTTTCTGCAGATTATCCTTCTTGAGGGTAAGCCGCGCGCGCTCTTGATCAAAATCTACCAGGCCTTGAAGAGGTACTGCTACTTCACCTGTGCCTGAGAGCACAGCGCGCACAGACGCTTTCGGCGCGTCGAGCTTTGCCTTGATCGAGAGGTTTGAGATCCGCGCTAGGCGTTCGATCTGGTCCCTGTTTGCTTCATACACCGCCCGAACACTCGGGGTGGCTTCTCCGATTAATATCGAGATGCGATCGCCAGGTTTGACGTTAATTTCCGATCGAATGTTTCGTACACAGGAAATCAAAATGGTAAGCCTCGACATCTCTGCTTCGGCGATCTCGTCCACCAGGCTGTCATCACATTGCGGATACGAAGCGAGCATAATCGTCGGCTCGGCGCCGGCATAAGCAGGATGCAGAAGCTGCGCATGCGTGACCGGAAGTTTCAGCCATAACTCTTCGGTGAGATAAGGCATGAACGGATGCAACAGGCGGAGGGACTGTTCGAGCACCGAGATTAAGCGTGCGCGCGCGATGCTTCTTTCGGGCGACTCGTCCGCAGCCGTCATTGTCGCTTTCGAAAGCTCGATGTACCAATCACAGAAGTCGTCCCAGAAAAAGTGATACAGAGTTTGGACCACGCCGTGAAAGTCGTACTCCTGCAACTGCGCATTCACGTCACGCGCCGTTTTGTTCAGCCGCGAAAGTATCCAGCGATCATGCAGGGGAAGAGCGGAGCGATCGCCGCCGAACGGATTGGCCACAGACTCCACGCCATCAGAATTTAGCAGGCAGAACCGCGCGGCATTCCAAATCTTATTGGCAAAGTTACGATACGATTCGACCTGGCGCTCGCTCCAACGCGTGTCGGTCGAACCTACCGAGGCCAACGTCAAACGCGTCGCGTCCACTCCGTACTTTTCAAAAACCTCCAGCGGATCGATCCCGTTGCCTTTCGTTTTCGACATGCGCTGGCCATGCTTGTCCAGTACCGTCCCCGTAACGTAAACGTCGGCGAACGGCTCCCGGCCCATAAACTTCAATCCGGTCATTACCATGCGCGAAACCCACAGAAAAATAATGTCGCGCGCCGTAATCAACACTGACGTCGGATAGAAAGTCTTGAGATCTTCCGATTTGTCAGGCCAACCCAACGTCGAAAATGGCCATAACGCCGAGGAAAACCAGGTGTCAAGCACGTCCGGATCCTGGGTGAGTTCATCGGTGCCGGCTTTCTGCTGAGCTTCTTCGCGGGAACGAGCCACGATGATCCGGCCATCGCCTGTGTACCACGCCGGAATTTGATGACCCCACCAAAGCTGGCGCGAGATCGTCCAGTCACGCAGGTTCTCAAGCCAATCGGAATAAACTTTTTCGTAAGGAACCTGAGGGACGAAGCGCGGCTTTCCTGCTGCGCGCAATTTCTCCAGCGCCAGATCGCGCAGAGGCTCCATGCGGCAAAACCACTGCGTCGAAGTCAAAGGCTCGATGACCGTCTTGCAGCGCTCGCACTTGGAAATCGAGAATTCGTAATCGACGACCTTTTCGAGCAAGCCAAGCTCGGCAAACTTTTCGACTACCAGGTCGCGGGCCTTGGACCGGTCCAATCCGGCGAAGTCGGCGCCTGCTGCTTCGGTCATGCGGGCGAATTGATCGATTACGACGATCTGCTCCAGTTTATGGCGCAGGCCCATTTCGTAATCGGCGGCGTCGTGGGCCGGAGTTACTTTGACCGCGCCCGTACCGAATTCCGATTCGACAAAGTCATCGGCCACAATCGGAATCTCACGGTTCATGATCGGCAGCACCAGAGTCTGCCCGATCATTTCACTATATCTATCGTCGCTCGGATTTACGGCAACGGCCGTGTCGCCCAGCATCGTCTCAGGCCGCGTGGTTGCGACCGTGATCGAGCCGCTGCCGTTTTTGAACGGATAGCGAAGATAGTAAAGCTTGCCCTTTTGCGGCTCGCGCAGAACTTCGAGATCAGAGAGCACGGTCTGGTCGTTCGGGCACCAGTTCACAATCCGGTTCCCGCGATAAATTAATCCTTCGTCGTACAGTCGCACAAAGGCCTCGCGCACGGCGCGCGAAAGACTCTCGTCCATGGTGAATCGTTCGCGCGACCAATCGACTGACGCACCCTCGCGCCGTATCTGCTTGAGAATTTGCCCGCCGTACTCCTGCTTCCATAACCAAACGCGTTCTTGAAACTTCTCGCGTCCCAGATCGTGACGCGTAAGTCCTTCCTTCTTCAGTTGGCGCGTCACCATCAGCTGCGTCGAGATGCCGGCATGATCCATTCCCGGCAACCACAGCGCGCGAAATCCGGACATGCGTTTGTATCTCGTCAGCACATCCATCATGGTGTGCTGTAAAGCGTGGCCCATATGAAGCGACCCCGTGACGTTTGGCGGCGGGATAGCGATTGAGAAAACGGGCGCGTTGGGATCCTTATTAATCTCAGGCGAGAAATAGCCGCGCTCTTCCCAGCGCGCATAGTGACTCTGCTCGGCTTCTTTGGGATCGTAAGTTTTTGGGATATCGATCATTTCAACTTAGGCCGCGGATGTTTAGAGGCGGGCTACTGCCCGCCCAACTCAAACGGAACTTGAATCTCGTCGTCCTTGATTGTAAATCATGCGCTGCAGCTTTCATATCAGCGGCTACGGCTGGTAGTGTCCTAATTCGAAATCCTCTGCGCCCCTCTGCGTCCTCAGCGTATCTGCGGCGAGTTTATTTGAATATCTGTTCACCACCGCGGAGGCGCAGAGTTCGCGGAGATTGCGCAGAGAGAAATCCCAATCAGGGCGCTACCTACGACTGGGTGACAATTCAGGTCGCCAATAATAGAAAGAGGCGGGCCGTGGCCCGCCTCTAAATCACTTGGAGTGGTACTAGCCTATTTCTGTTCTTCGAGCTTCTTCTTAATCAATAACTCAGCCAGTTCCGGAACTACTTCCCAGGCGATTTCGCGCACAACCTTGTCGGAAAGGTGTTCGACCACCTGACGGGCAATCGCGTCGATGGCTTCAGGGGACAATCCAAGATTAGGATCACCTGGTCCTCGATCTTCCTCCAACAGATTCACCGGCGACGCGGCGGCGGCGGGGCTTTCGTTAACAATCGCCCATTCCTGAAGCTCAGCAACCGGCTGTTCTTCGGGTACAGGCTTCGCCGCGATGAATTCAACCGGCGCAACGGCTTCATTGGGAGCGGCCAATTCAGGAACTAATTCGGGAACCCGTGCCGCTGAACTGCTCGCCGGTTTTTCATACTCAAGATCCAAAACGAGATCTTCGGTGACGGACGGTGTGCGATCAAAGTCGTCGAGATCCAGAAGGGCTTCATTGAATACGCCCGCAGTTACGGGCGGCGCAGTTTGGGGGTTTGGTTTTTCGTTCATGTCGGGGGCACCATTCGATGACACTTGCGATGACACTTGCGATGACACTTGCGATGACATTTGCGATGACACTTGCGATGACATTTGCGATGACACTTGTGCGCCGGGTCCAACCTCTGCCGGCGATTCCAACTCCACCTCGACTTCAATCGCCGGTTCCATCTCGATCGTATCGGCTTGAGCGTAGGCGATGGGCGCGACCGTTTGAATGGCAGGCTCATCATCGATGCGTGCGAGCTTCTGCGTATCGGCGGTTTGAAGTTCGACGTCTGCCGCACACCCGCTGTCGGCTGGCTCGTCAGCTACCTCAATTGAGTCATGGTCAGTCATCGAGGGCGCCTCGACGAAGACCTTCACATTTGGCTCTGCCATAAGATCGTTATCTGGGGCAGCCGGCGCGACGTTATCGGATCGCTCAAGCCCCAAAGTGGAGTATCCGCGAGCGGTGTCTTCCGCGTCTGCGGCTTTGCCACCGAGCAGCGTGCCCACGCGGCTCACCAGTTGGCGGATGGATTGAAATGGTTTTGTCAAGACATCATCAGCGCCTACTCGACGCGCCTCGGCCTGATCGAAGGGTTCGTGCAAGCCGGCCAAAAGCATAACAGGAATATGGCCGAACCGTTCATTTTGTTTGATGCGCTCGCACAGTTCATAACCGCCGATACCGGGCATTGAGACGCTGGCGAGGATCACGTCGGGTTTGGACTGCTCCAGTTTCGCCAGGGCCTCCTGGCCATCGCCGGCCGTCGTGACCTCCATTCCTTCATCAGTGAAGGTGAGGCCAACCACCGTTTGGTAGTAAGGCGAGTCGTCGGCGACTAAGAGCTTTCTTCCAGCAAACAAGGGGCAACCTTCATTCGTAGTTCCAACACCACTCTCGAAACGACTTAGAGGCCACGCGGCCTGATCCGAACCTAGCATCCGCGAGAAAAGCCCGTCAAGAGTTTTGTTGGATCAATAGTGAGTCAGCGCTTCTTACTGGGAACTCGAGAATCAGGGTCAGGCCTGCGATTCTTGCGATTTCGGATTTAACAGGTTGGATTACCAGGAGCGTAACAATTGAGAATCGCACAAATCGCAGGCCTGACCCCAGTTTCGGTTTCCGAGTTTCGGTTTCCGTCAAGAGTTTTATTGAATCGCCAATGTCTTGGATTGCTCTATTCTCTGCGTTCGCCGCGTCTCTGCGGTGAATCCTGGCCACGAAGAGACTCACCGCAAAGACGCCGAGGCCGCAAAAGGCTGTGCAGAGAAAATCTGAGACTAAAACACTACCTGCGGATTGTTCCTGAAGCGCTTCAGGGTCTGGATTGCGCCAGAGGCTTTGGCGAAAGGACACTTGAATGTGCGGGCGCGACACTATTCGATCACGTGGAATGTTTTATGGCTTTCCCGCGTCACCGAACGGGCTGAGTCCTCCACGCGCGCAGTTGTAGCGGCGCATGATGGATGGAAGGCGCCAAACGGGAAAGAAATGAAAGTTGCAAGCGGTGCGGCTTGCCGCAGCATTTTTATTGGAGTGCGTTGACCTGTCAACGCTTTGGTCGGCGCGACTGGTCGCGCCTCTTGAAAGGGCGACGAGTCGCCGCTTTCCATAGGTCAGCGTGAAGACCAGACACTCAGTGCGTGACGGTGACATCGTCGCTGGTGTTTGGCTTTCCATCCGGCCCGGCAGAGCGGAGAACGAACGAGCCACGCGAGCCTTCATACTCATACGCCTTATGCCAGGGATCGACGCGAATGACTCGGGCCAGGTAGCGCGGGTTCAGGTGATCTATCAGCGTGGCTTCGCTTTTTGACTCGAGATAAAAGCCCCGCTCGCGACGGAATGATTCGAGGGCGGTCGCGATTGATTCCAGTTCGGCGCGGGCGCGCGCGGTCTTCTCAACATTCAAGGCGCGCATCAAGGTGTCGAGATCTTCCCAGCGTCGGTCTCCGGTCCTGATCTCAGTGATGCGCCATTTGTCTTTATCTCCCTTGACCAGGCGAAAAGCTGTCTCGACCTGGGCGACGACGATGGCCGAGTCGCCGGAAGAAGAGACTTCCTTCACCCGCACGGCATCCGAAGGCAGTTCGATTCCGGCCATCCGCGCGATCAATCTGCGCGCCTCTTTGGCAGTGAGATCGCCGGCGGCGCGGGTGCTACTGGCGACCACAAAGGTACCGGCGGCCACCAACGCCACCAACGAAATAATCAGCATCGTTCGCTTGGTCATGATTGACACTCCTTCGGATAGCGATCTTCGAACTCGATCTCCGTTCCCCTTGATCACCTGGAATGTTGTACGACGGAAGCCGCGAGTCAATCAACTCTTTGGATGACTGCTTTGCCCACCAGCATTCGCAGCATCGTCTGAAGTTGGGCCGTGGTAAATGGCTTGGGAAGAAAGACGACCGCGCCGGCCGCGAAGCTGTCCGCTGAGAGCTTCGGATCCTGCTCCGCGGTCATCATCATCACGGGAATTTTGTTAAACCGCTTTTCAGTTCTCATATAGCGGACCAGTTCCGGTCCGGGAATATGCGGCATTACCACGTCGAACACAGCGGCGGTGAAATTCGCATCGTCCTGAAGCGCCTTATAAGCCTCGCGTCCATCGCGTGCGCCGACCACGGCAAAACCTTCCTTCTCCAGAATCGCGGTGACCAGACGGAGGATGGCCGGATCGTCGTCGGCAACCAGAACCCGTCCCTTCGGTGTATCGCTGCTACTCAACTTGTTCGTCTCCAAACTTATGCTGCTTCCATGGCCCTACCGCTTTCGCCGGACTTCGTTGACAGTTCGGCTGCCAGCTTGATCGCCGCCACCATACTCGAATGCTCGGCGATACCCTTTCCCGCAATGTCGAAAGCCGTTCCATGATCAACCGAAGTGCGAATGAACGGCAAGCCCAGGGTGATGTTAACCGCTTCGCCAAATGAAAGGCACTTCACCGGAATCATAGCCTGATCATGATAACACGCCACCACGGCATCAAACTCACCGCGTGAAGCGCGGAGAAAAACCGTGTCCGCTGAAAACGGCCCGCTCACGTTGATGTCGTCAATCGCGCGACAAGCTTCGATAGCCGGCATAATCTCAGAGGCTTCCTCGATGCCAAATAATCCACCCTCGGCCCCATGCGGATTCAGCGCAGCCACTGCGATCCGCCGCCCTTCGATGCCCCAGCGCCGCAGTTCATGATCGGTCAAACGAATCGTCTTTTCAAAGCGATCACGTCTGACCAGGCGAATCGCTTCGGCAAGCGGCACGTGAGTCGAGATCAGCACGATGCGAAGATTCGCAGCTACAAAGCCCATCGCGTAGTCATCGGTGCCGGTCAAGTGGGCGAGAAATTCCGTGTGGCCGGGAAAGCTGTAACCTCCCAGGAAGAGAGCGCGCTTATTGATTGGCGCCGTCGCAATCGCGTCGATCTCGCCGGCCGCGCACAGCTGCACCGCGGCTTCGATGTAACCGGCCGCAGCCTTTCCCGCGACGCCCGACTCGATGCCCGGCTCGACGTGTCCGTGAATGTTATCGAGGTGAAAGATTACCGGTTCGGCAATTTGATCGGGAAAGTGCTCGTCCCGGCGAACAATCTCATACCCACACTGCAAGTCCAGAGTGCGCGCATTGTGTGCCAGCAACTGTGCGTCGCCGATAATGATCGGCTGACAGATGTCCCGCACCTCTTCTTCGGCGACGGCTTTGAGCACGACTTCGGGTCCGATTCCCGCCGGATCACCCATGGTAATGCCAATGCGTGGTCGCGCCCGGCGCGCACTCGCATCAGCAGAAGCCTGCGGCAGATTATTCATCGATCGAAGAGTGGCGGCGCGAGGGTAGCGGAACCATTCCTGCTTGCGTCTCCGCAACCCGGGGGAAACTACGGTTCGACGACGTGAGGTACTTCGTCTTCCACGCGATCTTCCGCGCGTTCTTCCGCGCGCCCGACTTGTCCTGGTCGCACCCGTTCTTCAGCCTTGAAAATATATTTAATGTTGCGCTTGAGAACCAGGAGATTCGGGGCAGACCGGCGATTAATCTTTAACGCGCCACGATCGTACCACTCAATTGTGCCTTCAATTTCTTCACCGTCCTGCAATACCAGAACCATCGGCGTGTGCGCGTCGATTTGTTTCTTGTAATAGTAAATTTCGGCGTGCGTCTCAGCCACCGGCGGCTGGCGTTTGCGGACTTGAATAGACGATGGCTGCTGCGCTGGACGCGGTGGTGGCATCCCACTCCGCGGCGCACCTCCATTCTCTCGATCATTGGTTCTATCGCGCTGCTGTGTGGCCTCGCGCCGGGCCTTAACATCTGCCAGCGTCGTCCTGATAAGTTTGCGATTCACGGTACTTCCTCCAAAAAGATTAACCAGATAATTTGCTAAGACCCTGCATTTTCGCCCCGGTTAAGATGAGACGTAAACAAGTATCCAAAGGCTGCAGCCTTCCGAGGAGAGGATGCGAATTTGATTCGTACTGACCGAAGTTTCTTCTTCAGGGAATGCGCGACATGCTACACGACCGAGGGGGAAAACGCAAAGCATGAACAGGAGCTGGATTGGGAGATACCGAAACACCAGAGCTCTCGCTCTGCGGCAGTTAATCCCTCACTGCTGACCGCTTACTACTTGTGTTTTATTAGTCTGCCTTTTTCCTGATGAAGGTCGGCACATCGAGATCATCAACACGCTTTGAACTCCCGTGCGACGCAGGAAACTCTTCCGGCGACCGTGGCGCGTAACGCGGCGCTGAAGTGATCGGCATCTGGGCACCGGCGGCAGCCGAGGCCGTCGCAACTTCGTGCCGAAAGCCCGTCGCGATTACCGTGATCTTCATCGCATCGGCCATGGTTTCGTCTATCACATGTCCAAAAATAATATTTGCATCCTCGTCCGCCTCTGCGCGCACGATTGAGGCTGCCTCATTAACTTCAAAAAGGGTCAGATCGTGACCACCCGTGATGTTGATGAGCACGCCCCGCGCGCCTTTGATCGATGCTTCTTCCAGCAAGGGCGAGGAGATTGCTTCCTGCGTGGCTTCGACCGCCCGATTTTCGCCCCGCGCGTATCCCGTACCCATCAGCGCCATCCCCATTCCCTGCATGATGGTGCGAACGTCGGCAAAGTCCAGATTGATCAAGCCCGGCACCGTGATCAGATCGCTGATTCCCTGTACCGCCTGGCGCAGGACATCATCCGCAGCCTTGAAGGCGTCGGCGAACGAAGCACCCTGAGGCACCGCGCCAAAAAGTCGTTCGTTCGGGATCGTAATGACGGTGTCAACCGATTCGTGTAGTTCACTCAGGCCATGTTCAGCCTGCTGCAACCGCCGCCGGCCTTCGAACAGAAACGGCTTTGTCACCACAGCCACGGTTAACGCGCCCAGTTCCGTGGCCAGCGAGGCGACAATCGGAGCCCCGCCTGTTCCCGTGCCGCCGCCGAGGCCGGTGGTTACGAAAACCATGTCTGAACCTTCGAGCACCTCGATAATTTTGTCCGTGTCTTCGAGCGCCGCCTGCCGGCCAACTTCCGGGTCGGCCCCGGCGCCCAACCCCTTGGTCAATCTACCGCCGAGCTGAATCTTAACTGGGGCGCGCGAGCGCTTGAGAGCCTGCAGATCGGTATTCGCTACGACGAACTCGATTCCTTCAATACCCGAGTCAATCATCCGATTGACTGCGTTGCCGCCACCACCGCCCACTCCGATGACTTTTATGCGCGCTCCGGTAATGGGAGGTTCGTCGTCAATGAAAATATTTATGCCTCTGCCGGGTTCGCGGACCTCTGGTGTCATGGGTTTTTCCTCTCTGCCAAACCGGGAAGCCTTCCACGGCCTCTTTCGTTTATTTTGTGCTAGCTGAACCACGGGCATCTATATCTTGCGGACAACATATTGTGCCATAGGCGCGCCAGCATACAATACTTCGTCAAAAAATACTACTACCAAATCGACTGCGAAACTTGGAAACAAAATGCGTTAAGCGGCCGGATGCGCCGCGTTTTGTAGCGCCCGCGCGCTGTTCGAGAGCATGTGCGCGTTGAGAGACCAACGCGAGTCCGGCAGCGGCAGCCCACGCCGGACTTTGAACGTCTTCGACCAGCCCGCCGAATCGATCGCGTTCGGGATAACCGATCCGCACCGGCGCGTCAAAGACCTGTTCAGCAACTTCGATCATGCCGTCGAGCAACGCACCGCCACCGGTCAACACGACGCCGCTCGATAGTTGGCGGTTCCAACCCGAGTCTCTGATCTCATCAGAGACGTGCATCAGCACTTCTTCGGCGCGCGGCTGCAGAATGTCGCAGAGAATCTGACGCGATAGTTGCCGCGGCGCGCGACCACCGACCGATGGCACGTCGACCATCTCGCCGCGCTGGGCGTCACTAAGCGAGGCGCTCGAGGCACAGCCGACCGTGCGCTTAATGCGCTCAGCTTCCGGAATCGGAGTGCGTAAGCCGAACGCGATGTCATTGGTAAAGTGGCCCCCCCCCAACGGGAACACCGCCGTGTGTTGCACCGCGCCGCGCTGGTAAACGCAGAGCCCGGTGGTTTCGGCGCCGATGTCAACCAGCGCCGAACCGTATTCCTTGTCATCATCCGTAAGCGTCGCTTCGGCCGCGGCAAGTTGCTCGAGGATCATGTCCGCTACGATCAATCCGGCCCGATTTACCGCGTTAATGGCATTCTGTCGCGCCGTCACCGGACTGGTAACGATGTGCACCTTGACCGCCAGTCTGGCCCCGGTCATGCCGACTGGATCGTTGATGCCGTCTTGATCGTCCACGATGAATTCCTGGGGCAGCCGGTCAACGATTTCGCGGCCGGCTGGAAGCTGGATCGCGCAGGCAGAATCGATCGCGCGGCGGACATCGTCGGTGGTAATCTCTCGATCACGACCGGCCACCGCGACAATAGCCTGGCCATTGAAACCCATAATGTGCGATCCGGCGAGATTGATCGTGACTTCCTCGGCTTGGACGCCACTCATCCGCTCCGCTTCTTCAACTGCTCGTTTGATTGCTTCAACGGCTGCATCAGGGTTGACAATCACGCCTTTGCGCAGGCCGCGCGCTTCGGCTTCACCGATGCCCAGAATTTCCAGCAGGCCCTCTGCTCCGGGACCGGCCACGATACACGTCACCTTGCTCGTGCCGATGTCCAACCCGATCGTATGATTTGTCCGCTTTGCCATTTAGTTTTCTCTAATCCGCTTATCGCAAACGAATGCGAGCTTTGTTCGCCGAGTCGCGTCCCGCATCACTCCGGGTTGGTTCCTGCCGCTGGTCATTCGTCACGGTACTTTCAGAGCTTCTTCTATTTGATTTAGCAGTGCCGGCCGGCTTTGGCGTGCTCGGTGTCGTAGCAGCAGCCTCGCTGGCCGAGTCAGCGGCAGGCGCTTCAGTTGTGGTCGAAACCTTGTTGCCCGAACTGAAACCGATCACGATTCGTCCTGTTTGTAGATCAAGATAAGTGATCGACGAGCCTCGCGGCGTCTGCTTGTACTGATCCAGCGTATCAAGCGCCAGCTTGAGTCGCTTACCGAGTTCCTGTCCCCCCAGCCTTACTTCGATCTGCGAATCGTTCCCGGCAAGTTGTGCACGTACATCGTGTAAATCGACCAGATTAACTTCGCTCACGCGCTCCGACAGGCCCACGGCATTCCATTCACGCGCAACTTCCAGGTACTTCTGCACCCGCTCGGCGTTGTCACTGCGCGCCTCCTCTGTTCCCTCTTCATTCCACCCACGAATGAAGAACGACGGGAAGCTATCCGCGGGCTTCATTTCTCCCAACGCCACGCCCTCTTCGTCCACCCAGAAAAAGTGGCCGGCAGAAGTGCGCACCACGGCGATGGGCACCCGTTCGATTACGCGCACGCGCAGACGATCCGGCAGGACCCGACTAACAACAGCCCGGCGCACGCCCGGCAGTCGGCCTAACTCGGCGCTGAGCGCGGAAAGGTCGGCGCGCCAGACTCCGGTTCGCGCCACGGCCCGCCGCGTGACGCCCTGGATCTCCTCCGCGGAAACGCGCGATGTTCCAGTCACATCGATGCTCCGCACTTGAAACAATGAAGCCGATGCCGCCACTCGATATCCCACGACCAAAAAAATGACAGCCAGAATCGCCAGGATGAACTTCAGCGCCGAGGGCACATAGCCGAACAGCGCTCGCGGCGAGAAACTCCGCGCGCGCGCGCCCGTCGTACTGCCACGACGCGCTGGACGCTGGACAAACCCGCGGGGTTGAGCCGCGGCGCCCCGGGAAGCCCGTGAACCACGTGACGCGATGACTTGTTCTCTCATGTTTTCGGTGGCACAGACTTTCGGTCTGTGACTTCCCTTCCAGCTCTAACACTGACTAAAGAGAGTTCTGAATACGTCTACGCGGGCTTACCTGTCCAAAACCCGTCGTAGAGGGTGCAACGCAAACTCTTCACCAACTTGGTCGGACATTAGTAAAGTCTGTGCTACTTACTGCTCCACAACTCCACTTCGTATTCCAACTCAATTCCGTGCTCATGCTTAACGCGTTCGCGAATCTCCTCTGCCAGGGCCAGCGCATCCGCAGCCCGGGCGTCGTCGCCCTCAGTAACGATGAAGTTCGCGTGCTTTGGCGAAATCACTGCGCCGCCGCGACGCGTTCCTTTCATTCCCAGATCGTCGATCATTTTGCCGGTGCCGACGGGGCTGGCCGGAGCATTCTTAAAGAAACAACCGGCAGAGCGCGTACCATGCGGTTGCGTGGCCATCCGTTCGCTCTTGGCTGCTTCCATCCGCGCGCTAATCTCTTCCGGATCGCCCTCGCGCAACAACAACGTCGCGCCCAAAAGCAGCTCGCCGTCCTGGAACGAAGTGTGGCGATAGTTCCAACTCACGTCGGCGCCCGGAATCTCAACCACCCGGCCGCCGCGCGCGACGCGGATTGTTTCCACGACGGTGCCGATTTCCTGGCCGTACGCCCCGGCGTTCATCCATAACGCGCCTCCCACCGTACCGGGTATTCCGTTCAGTCCTTCAATGCCGGCCAGACCGCGTCGCGCCGAGTCAATGCAAAGACGAGGCAGCGAATAACCTGCGCTGACGGAAACTCGATCACCGGCGAAGACCGGATCGGCTTTCAGTTCTTTCAAGCTCACAATCGCGTAATGATGAGCACCATCATCCGCCAGCACGTTGCTGCCCGAACCCAGCGGCCGCCAGGCGACTCCCCGTTGTTCCAACTCGTACACCAGGGCCGCCGCCTGCCCTTCATTCTCGGGCGACAGAACCCAGTCAATAGCCCCGCCGACCCGCAAACTCGTCAACTCGGCAAAGCGCCGGCCGCGTTCAGCCCGCACCCTCAAACGCGCCGCGACTTCTTCAATCGCCGCATCACGTCCATTTGTTTCTTCGACTGAGACCATTTTCAAAGTGGCACAGACTTTCGGTCTGTGATTCTCCCGCTTTAACACAGACTGAAGTCTGTGCCACTAATTCTCGCCACGGAGCAACTCCAGCAGACGATCACCAACGCGGTTGACTGAGCCGGCACCCAGCGTGATTACCAGATCGCCTTCGCGCACGGTATCGCGCAGCACGCTGGCGGCGTTTTCGACGGCGCCGACATACTCAGCATTCTTATGACCGTAACTCTTAATTCGTCCGGTCAGCACTTCCGCAGTGATGCCATCGATCGGCGTTTCACTCGCGGCATAAATGTCGGTTACCAGCAGCACGTCGGCATTGTTGAAAGCGCTGGCAAATTCATCCATCAGATCGGCCGTGCGCGTGTATCGATGCGGCTGGAACAGAACCACGATGCGCCGGTTGGGCGCGCCAATCCGCGCCGCGCTCAACGTCGCTTTGATTTCCGTCGGATGATGACCGTAATCGTCAACCACAGTGACGCCTGCCTCGTCACCCTTGAATTGAAAACGACGATCGGCGCCGCTGAATTCGCCGAGCGCCTGGGCGATTTTCTCAAACGGCACTTCCAGCTCGAGCCCGACTACGATGGCCGCCAGCGAATTGTAAACGTTGTGCTTGCCCGGGACGCGCAGGCTTACCGGGCCCAGCACATTCATGCCTCGCCAAACAGTAAAGCTCGAACCGAACGACTGGTCGTAGGTAATCTCGTGGGCTGAAACGTCGGCCTGTGCACTCAACCCATAGGTGACGCGACGGCGTTCCACTTTCGGAATCACAGCCTGCACGTGTGGATCGTCAAGACAAAGAATTGCTGCGCCATAAAAAGGAACTTTGTTAACAAAGTCAGCGAAGCACCTGCGCACGTCTTCCATGTCGTGGTAATAGTCCATGTGTTCGCGATCGATGTTGGTCACGACTGCAATTGTCGGGGTCAACATCAGAAACGAACGATCGCTTTCATCGGCTTCAACCACCATCAGGTCGCTCTTGCCCAGTCGCGCGTTCGCGCGATAAGTGCGCACGATGCCACCAATGACGAACGTCGGATCGAGACCGGCAATTCCCAAAACAGTCGCGACCATGGAAGTCGTGGTCGTTTTGCCGTGCGAGCCGGCGACTGCCACGGTGTGCGGCTTCATCCGCATCAGCTCGGCCAGCATCTCAGCTCGCGGGATCACCGGAATTGAGCGACGCCGCGCTTCAGAGATCTCCGGATTATCTTCGCGGACCGCGGTCGAACGAACGACGACGTGGGCGTCGCCGACATTTTCGGCCGCGTGTCCTTCAGTTACTTCCACGCCAAGTTCTTCGAGGTGCGCCGTAACTTCGGACTTCTTTTGGTCAGAGCCCGACACACGGAAACCCAGATTCGCCAGAACCTCGGCGATACCCGACATGCCTATGCCGCCGATGCCTATGAAGTGAATGTGTTGGAAACGTCTGAACATTGCCGATTTTCGATTGCCAATTGCCAATTGCAACTGCAACTGCAACTGCAACTGCAACGACAACCGCTTTCTGCCTTCTGCTTACTGCTTACTGCTTACCGCTTACTGCTTACTGCCTACTGCCTACTGCCTACTGCTCACTGTTTTCTATCAATTCTTCCATCAAATCCACGGCGGCTGTTGCCGCATCGCGCCGCGCTAATTTCCGGCTGGCTGTCTCCATGTCATTGATCTTCGCAGGCGCAGCCAGGAAAGATTCAATTTCATTTGCGAGTCGCTCCCCTGTCAATTCCTGCTGCAAAATCATCCGCGCAGCGCCGGCCGCTTGCAGTGCCTCCGCGTTCTTGCGTTGATGGTCATCCGCAGCCAGGGGAAACGGCACCATGATTGCCGCCTTGCCTGCGGCCACCAACTCAGCGCTCGTAGTCGCGCCGGCGCGGCTAATAACCAGGTCCGCCTTTGCAAACTCGCTCACCATGTCGTCAAGATACGGCCTGACCTCGGCATTGTCCTGCCAGCCTGCCGCCTCGTAACCGCCTCGCACCTTCTCTTGATCAGCTTCACCGGTTTGATGCGTCACGTGCAACAACCCTTTCTGTGACTCGAGCCCGGGCAACGCGGCAATCATCGCTTCATTGATTGCGCGCGCGCCTTGCGACCCACCAAAGACCAGCAACGAAATGTGCGCTCCATCGCGTTGCTTCGCCGGAATCTCAAAGAACTCGCTGCGAACCGGATTGCCGGTCAAGACGCCTTTGCCGCGAAAGTAAGGCAAGGCTTCCTGAAACGAAACCGCAGCCTTGTCAACAAACCGCGCCAGGACTCGATTGGTCCAACCCGGCAAGGCGTTTGAATCCATCACCAGTGTAGGCAGGCGCATTAACGACGCCGCCAATAACACCGGGCCGGAAACATAACCACCGGCGCCAACCACAATCTCGGGACGAAAGTCGCGAATCACGCGACGCGCTCCAAAGATGCTCTTTGGCAGCAACAGCGACCCGCGCACCCAGGCTGCGAGGCTGACATTTTTCAAGCCCGCGCTTTCAATGATCGAAAGTTCAAACCCTGCCTGCGGTACCAGCCGTGTTTCCAGACCGCGCGCGGTGCCCACAAACCTGACCGCCGACGCGGGATCGCGGCGCATGATCTCTTTGGCCACCGCAATGCCCGGATAGATGTGCCCGCCGGTACCGCCGGCCGCGATTAGCACACGCATCGCTTAACTGTACCGAGGCCGCGCAATCGCCGCCGATCGCTGGCGCGGCGCGCGCCGCTTTTTCGCGCGCTTCTGTTCCTGCCATTCCTCTTCATCGTCGTCTTCTGCAAACGCGTCCCGCCTGCCCAGCGCAGCATACTGAGAAATATTCAAAAGGATTCCTACTCCGGCCAGTGTCGGTACCAGAGAAGATCCCCCGTAAGAAATAAACGGCAGCGGAATGCCTTTCGTCGGCACCAGGGCCAGCACGACGCTCATGTTCAGGAGGGCTTGCGCGACAATCCCAACGACGATGCCAATGCCAAGCAACATGCCGAAGCGATCCGGCGCTCTCAATGCGGCTCGCATTCCCCGCCACAGGAAAACCGCAAAGACAAGAACTACGATCAGCGCTCCGATCAGACCCAACTCTTCGCCGATCACTGCAAAGATGAAATCTGAATGGGCGAAAGGCAGAAACAAAAGCTTCTGGCGTCCTTGCGCGAATCCGAGCCCGTGCGGTCCGCCTGAGCCAACTGCAATCAACGATTGCACGACCTGGTAGCCGCTGCCCTGCTGATCGGCCCACGGATCGATGAAGGTAGCCATGCGCCGCCAGCGAAAAGGTGTGAAGATCACCATCTTGCCCACATACAAGAGGCCCGGCACCGCAGCATAGACGACATGACGCGGACGGACGCCGGCGGCAAAACAGATCGTCATGCTGATGATTGCCAGCATCAGCGCCGTTCCCAAATCCGGTTCCTTAACGACCAGCGCGGCCAGAATGCCCAGAGGTATCATGCAGGGCAGAAAAGTTTTCCAAAACGAACCTTCTTCGCCGGCACGTTTTTCCAGGAAGTACGCGAGGAACAGCGCCAGCACCAGCTTCGCAATCTCTGACGGCTGCGCCGAGAAGCCGCCAAACTTGATCCAACGGCGCGCGCCATTTACCGGCGAAAAAGCAAAGACTGCCAGCAGCAGAAAAATAGTTACCAGCAACGCACCGTACACGATCCAGCGTCGATTCAGGCGCTGGTAATCCAAGCGCATCGCCGCGAACATGACGACGAACCCGAGCATCGTCCAGACGCCTTGCTTAATGACGTAATGGAACTGGCTGTGATTTTCCTGCAACGCAATGACGGCCGATGCGCTGTAAACCATGACTACGCCGAACAGCGCCAGCCCCGCCGTCGCCGAGAATAACCATTTATCGATTTGTAACTTTCGCGGCATCAGAAACACTTTCGATTTCTGATTCTTGACTTGCGATTGCGGTCCTGATGGCCGGCACTGCGATCACAAATCCAAAATCTAAAATCGCAAATTCTTGACCTCTTCTTTAAATACTCTTCCCCGGTGCTCAAAACTTTCGAACATATCAAAGCTCGCACACGCCGGGGCCAGCAGCACTACATCGCCGGCCTGGGCCGCTGCAAATGCGCGCACGACCGCATCGTGCATGTCGGCAGCCGGCTCGAAAGGCGCGGCTGATTTTAGTTCGCGTTCGATTGCCGGCGCGTCTTCGCCAATCAGAATCATTTTCCGGACCCGCTTGCGAATCACTTCAGCCAAAGGCGAGTAGGGCGCCTGCTTTCCCCGACCGCCAAGAATTAGAACTACTTTCCCCGGTTCGTTGGCGAATGCTTCCAGGGCCTTCATCGTGGCGTCCACGCTGGTCGCTTTTGAATCATTGAAGAAACGCACGCCATTGATCTCGGCGACTTCTTCCAGCCGATGCTCGACCGGGCGAAACCGCCCCACGGTTTCGCGTAACGATTCCGGGCCCACGGCACACGCCAATCCTGCGGCCATTGCCGCCAGAACATTCTCGACATTGTGCGTACCGCGCAACAGCATTTCATCCCGCGTCAACAAAACGCGCTCACCATCTTTAGTGCGCGAAACCAGATCGCGTCCGCGCAGAAACAAACCTTCCTCCAACTCGCGTTTGGTGCTGAACTGGACGACGTGCGCCCGCAGGCCTGGCGCCCACGACGACACGATTTCATCGTCAGCGTTCAGAATCGCCACGTCGCTCGCGGTCTGGTTCGCAAACACGCGGTGCTTTGCGGCCGCATAGTCAACTAAAGAATCGTAACGATCCATGTGATTCGGCGTGACGTTCAGCACGGCGGCCACGGCCGGATGAAAATCGACGATGGTTTCCAACTGAAAGCTGGAAACCTCAACCACGGACCAGCCATCGTCGCGCGATGAATCCACCATCGAAATCAGGGCCTGCCCGATATTGCCGCCGACCTGCACATTTATTTGAGCGTCTCTCAACATCTCTCCGATTAGCGTCGTCGTCGTGGTCTTGCCGTTCGTTCCCGTGATTGCCACCACGCGTCCCCGCAGGAAGCGCGACGCCAGCTCTATTTCGCCAATCACTTCCGCTCCGCGGCGATCCGCGTAACGCAGCGGGATCGTCTTTGTCGGAACGCCCGGGCTGATCACCACCAGATCAATTTGATCCAGTAGCCAGGACGGTGGCTCGCCCTCGATGAGCCCCACACCTACAGTTTTCAAATCGAGCGCGGCCGCGGGCCAATCGGCCAGCGGCTTGCGATCATTAAGCGCGACAGTCGCGCCGCGCTGCGCGAGAAACCGGGCGCTCGCGATACCGCTGCGGGCCGCGCCGATGACTAAAACTTTCCTGCCCGCAATTTCCACTCGTAAATGATGCCAAAAAGCGATCCGGAAGCCCGCAGCAAGACCAGCGCTAACAGCAAAGACGCCACAACTTCAGTTAGGACTTTCATACCGAGCGCCCGGAGTTCAATTCAATCTCGGCCCCACTCAATCTCGGCCCGTTTAGAGGCGGGCTACTGCCCGCCTTCTTTCGCATCTCTGAGTCGGGCGGTAGCCCGACTCTACACACCGGCTGCGGCTCTAGCGCAGTTTCAAAGTCGTCAGGCTCAGCAAAGCAAACAGTATGGCCAGGATCAAAAAGCGAAAGACAATCTTCGACTCTTTCCACCCGACCATCTCAAAGTGGTGATGTAAAGGCGTCATCTTAAAGACCCGACGCCCCACGCCGCTCGTGCTCTTCGTCATTTTGAAAACGGAAACTTGCAGCATCACCGACAGCGCCTCGAGCACGAACACGCCCCCGACCATCAGCAGCATGAACTCCTGTTTTGTCAGCACGGCGATGGTGCCGACGGCTCCGCCGATCGCCAGACTACCGACATCGCCCATGAAAACTTCGGCCGGCGGCGCATTAAACCAGAGAAAGCCCAGACTGGCGCCGGCCATGGCGCCACAAAACACGGTCAGCTCCGCCGCTTCCGGCCGGTGCGCCAGATCCAAATATTTGGCCCAACGCGCGTCGCTGCTCAAATAAGTGAACGCCGTCAGTGCTGTCATGGCGATGAACGTCACGCTGATGGCCAGCCCATCGAGGCCATCGGTCAGGTTCACCGCATTCGTGGCTCCCAGCAGCACAATGACGATCAGAAGCAGATACACGATCGGACCAATCGTGCTGATGCCGTTTGGAATCGCAGTGTCTTTGAAGAACGGGATACTGACGTTCCATGAATACTTTGTTTCGAAGTATCGCGTCGAGATAAACAACGTGAGCCAAACCCCGAAAGCAATTATCAGTTGGAAGATGATCTTTTGGCGTCCGGTCAGCCCCAGGCTGCGGCGCTTCACCAGCTTGAGATAATCGTCCGCGAATCCGACTCCTCCGAATGCGAGCGTCGCCACGATAACCACCCAGATATAGAAGCTCGATAGTTTCGCCCAAAGCAAAGTCGAGATTATTACCGAGGCAATCAACAGCAGGCCCCCCATCGTTGGGGTGTTTTGTTTGGCCATGTGCGCCTGCGGGCCTTCTTCGCGAATTTGCTGGCCGATGTTCCATCGCTTCAGCGCATTGATGGCCAGCCGTCCAAAAAGGAGCGAGATCAGCAAGGCCGTAACCGAAGCATAGGCAGTGCGAAAAGTAACGTACTGAAAAACATTCAGAGCTTTTACCAGCCACCAATCCTGGTTCGAGTGGTTGAAGATCAGCTCGTAAAAGATGTAGTAGATCATTCTTTAAAGGAGCGCCGACATCCTGTCGGCGGTTAGCGGGCATCCCGCCCGCTCTTACCGCTTGCTACGGTTCACTGTTTCGTCCCGCTAACGGAAACCTCTCACAAATCGCCTTGACAACTTTGTCCGTTTCTACACTGCGCGAGCCTTTGACCAGAATCAAGTCACCCTCACGCACTTCACCGATTGCCGCCGCCGCCGCGTCGGCCGAACTTTCGAAAAATGCTGTTTCGGCCGTTCCCTTTTCGCGAGCCCCCGCAACAATTTCGACGGCCAGCCCCCGCACACCCCACAACACGTCGATGCCGAGGTCGGCAATTTCCCGGCCCGCTTCGCGGTGCATCGCAGTCGCGTCCTGACCCAACTCCATCATTTCTCCGGCGATCACAATCCGGCGCCGCACGTTCTCACTCGCTTCCGCCAGCGTGCGCACCATACCGAGCAACGAACGCGGATTCGAGTTGTATGAGTCATCGACCACGGTGAAGCCCGCGGCAAAGTCCAACACTTCTCCTCGCATCGGCGGAGGCTTCGCCGTGCGCAAAGCATTGGCAATCAACTCAGGTTTGACCTTGAGCGCCGTGGCTACCGCCGAGGCTGCCAGCGCGTTCATCAAGTTGTGCCGGCCAGTCATCGGCAATTCCGCGGCCGCTTCACCCAACGGCGTCTGCAGGCGAAACCGGATCGAGCCAAAGCGCCCCGTATCTATGTGCGTTGCGGTTACGTCCGCTTGGTTTTGAATCCCAAACGTCAGCACCGGCCCATCTGTTTTTGACTTCATTTCCATAACAAGTTGATCATCCGCGTTGAGTACTGCGATGCCGCCGGGTTTCAGACCTTCTATCAACTCAGCCTTCATCGCCGCTACATTTTCGATCGTGCCCAGATGCTCGAGGTGCACTGGCGCGATCATCAATTCCACGCCGATGTCGGGCGGCGTGATTTGCACGAGCCGTCGAATCTCGTGCGTGGGGGAGGACATTCCCATCTCGAGCACAGCCAGATCGTAATCATTTGGCTGGTGGTCTTTGCTCACCATCTGCAAGACTGAAAGCGGCAGGCCGAGGCCGTTGTTATAATTGCGTTCGCTCTTAAGTATTCTGTGACCGGCCTGGGAAAGCACGTGCGCCGTCAGTTCTTTCGTGGTCGTCTTGCCGGCGCTCCCGGTGATCCCAACCACGGGACGCCCCCACTGCTCGTAAACTTTGTGCGCCAGTGTTTGCAGCGCGGCAATTACATCGTCAACCAGCAAGAGCCGATCGCTTAAGGCTTGCATCTTTTCGTCAGCGGCCACCCGTTCGCGGCGAGCGACGGCGGCGATTGCTCCGTTCGCAATCGCCTGCCCGATAAAGTCGTGGGCATCTGCAAAGCTGCCGTTAAAGCCCGCCCGCTCATAGTCAGGCAGGGACAACGCAAAGAAGAGTTCGCCCTTACCGGCCGTCCGGGAATCAATCGAGAAATCAATTATTTCTTTGTCAAACAACTCAGCGCGCAGACCATCAGTCGTGGCGCTCATCAAACTTGCTGCCGTCTCAATGTTCACGTCTGCTCATCCAGGATGACTCTTTTCGAGCTTGAGTTCAGAGTTCCAACTTCAGTTTGCTGATTTGGAAGGCAAGCTAAAGCTCAACTCTGAACTAATTCCCGCGGCCAAAGTCGACGCGGACGACCCGTCCGGGATCAACTTCAGCGCCCGCTTCCGGAGTTTGCCGCATCGCGTGTCCTTCACCATGGGCCTCGAGGCGCAAGCCAAGCTGCTGACACATGCGCGCCACGTCGCGCACACTTTGCCCGCGCAGGTCCGGCATCAAGGCCGCCCGCTTCGTGGCCACAGCGAAAACTACCTCTTTCGTTTGGCCGCTGAAACTCGGTGCCGCTACCTTAGGCAAAGTCGCTTCACGTGCCTCGGTTTGCGCCTGGTCTTCTTTCACTTGTTGTGGCGAGGGCCGGGACGTTTGCGCAATCGTTTCGGTACCGGGCTTGATCTCAACGTCTGGCGAGACACTCAAATCGGGGAGTATCTGCTCGGCGATCTCGCGAAAGACCGGCGCGGCAATGTCTCCGCCATGATACGAGCCCTGCGGTTCGTCGATCACGACGACGATCACCACGGCCGGGTTCTTGACCGGAGCAAAGCCGACAAACGAACCAATGAACTTCGTAGCTGAATAGGTGTGCGTCTTCGGATCAACCTTTTGAGCAGTGCCGGTCTTACCCGCCGCGGTGTATCCCCCGAGCTGCGCCTTGCGCGCGGTTCCGTGCAATGTCACACCCTCAAGCATGTTGCGGAGCGCGGCGGCGGTTTCCGGCTTCAGCGCGCGCCGAGTTTCTAGTTTGGCCTGGAATGTCACGGTGCCGTCGGGCGAACGCAATTCGCGGACAACATGCGGTTTGACCAGCATCCCCCCGTTAGCGAGGACACTATAGGCGGTGGCCATCTGCAGCGGCGTCACCATGATCTCCTGGCCCATGGCCAGGGATCCGATCGACGACGGTTGCCAACGATTCACCTGGGCCAGCATCCCGGGAGATTCGCCGGCCAAATCGACCCCGGTCCGCGATCCAAAGCCGAATCGCTTCATGTAGTCATACATCGATTCGTTGCCGACCAATAGCCCCAGCTTGATCGCGCCAACGTTGCTGGATTGCGCCAGGGCATCGGCAATAGTCAGCACCCCAAACGGGTGGTGATCGTGAATCAACCGGCCCGCCACGGTAATCTGCCCCATCTGGCAATCTATCTTGTCCTCCGGCTTAACCAAACCTTTTTCAATTGCGGCTGAGTAGGCAACGATCTTAAAGGTCGAGCCCGGCTCGTAGGCTGTCTGGAGCGCGCCGTTCACGCGATTCTCAGCCGAATCCTTTGGCGGCTGGTTGGGATCAAACGACGGCGCGTTGGCCAGGGCGAGAATCTCTCCGGTCTGGGGATCCATCACGATTGCCGTGCCGGATTTTGCGTGAGCGCGCTGGACTGCGGCGACGAGCGCCTGCTCAGTCCGGTACTGAATCGTCTGATCGATCGTCAGCACGACCGTCTGTCCCGGACGCGGCTGGACCTCATAACTTTCGAAGGCACGCTTGTCACGATCCACTTCCAGGAAAACTTTGCCCGACTCGCCGCGGATTTTTTCGTTGTAGTACTGTTCGACTCCGCTTTGTCCGATCTCGTCGAGGCCCACAAACCCGAGCACGTGAGCGGCCAGCGAATCGTTTGGGTAGTAACGCTTCGGTTCCTTGCGGGAATAGACTCCCTTCAGTTCCAGCGCGTCCAGCTTATTCGCTGCCTCTACATCCAGGCGC
The DNA here is from genome assembly GCA_003168335.1 of Blastocatellia bacterium. Lineage (GTDB taxonomy): Bacteria > Acidobacteriota > Blastocatellia > Pyrinomonadales > Pyrinomonadaceae > UBA11740. The sequence goes on from PMSM01000010.1 coordinate 569,247, forward strand.
CGTATGATCCAATAAAACTTCTTGTTTGCGTCCTTCGCGGTGCTGAGCCGGTTAGCGAGATCGGCGCGATCCTGGCCGGTGATCGAAGCAATCCGTTTCGCCGTTTCGGTAGGATCGTTGATGTCGCGCGGATCCGCGAAGAACGACTCGGTTTCGATACTGCGGGCCAGCTCCCGACCTTGCCGATCGAGCAATTGACCTCGGGTCGCACTGGTTTCAACGGAACTTAGTTGCTGGCTTCTGGCGCGGGCGGTGTAGTCATCGTGCTGGCTGACTTGTAGTTGAACCAGTCGCCCGCCGATCAGCAGCATCCAGGCGACTAACCCCATCGCTACAAACAGCGCACGCCGGTGCGAATTGCCAGACCGTGACGCTTCGATGGCCGTAGAACGACGGGGCATTAGGAACTCCAAACACCGCGGTCAAGTTGGCGCATTCGCGCCCAGGTCAGATGGGCTCAACGCAAGCTCGGTTCATCTGGGTTTCGGCTGCCGGATCAGGTTTGCTTGAGCATTGCGCGCCGCCGATGTTGCGACTGGGCTTACCGCCGGCGAGCCCTTCTCGGCTGAACTCTTGACAGTCCTGTTCAGCGGATCGATCTGCGCGGCTTGCATCGGTTGCATCCCGAGCCGACGAGCAGCCTGCTCTAAGCGCGCAGGACTGGCCGCAACCTCCCGCTCTAACAGAAAGCGGCGCTGGTCTTCAGCCAGTTCGTTTCGGATCTTACGCAGGTTCTCGGTTTGATAGCCGAGCCTGAGCGCCGCAAAATGCCGGCCTCCGGCATAGACGAAACCGCCAGCCAACGTCAGGCCGCAGAGCAGCAGCAAACCCAGGCGGAATAGCGCCCCCCGATCGCGTTCGCGAGCAACCGGTGCGTTTCGCTGTCTTGATGGAATTCGTCTCACCATCTCAAGTCTCAAATAAGTTCCCAGATTAGTTCGGCGTTATCAGGAGCTTCTTACAAGCTCGCAACTTTGCGCTGCGGGCCCGCGGGTTACCGGCGACTTCTTCCTCCGCGGGAGAGATCGGTCGCCGCGTCAAAATCTCTACCGCCTTGTGGGCGTCGCACATGCACCTTGGCAGGCGCGGCGGACACTGGCATCGACCCGAAAGCTTCCAAAGCGTTCGCTTGATAATTCGATCCTCAAGCGAGTGGAAACTGATAACCGCCAGACGCCCGTCCGGCTCTAAGAGGTCAACCGCATCAGTCACGAAACGATCAAGGTTTTCGAGCTCGCTGTTGACCGCGATGCGCAAGGCTTGAAACGTGCGCGTGGCGGGATGGATCCTCCGTTGCTTACCTGGTCCGACTGCGCGTTCTACTAAACCAGCGAGGTTGCGAGTCGTTGTAATTGGCTCGCCGCGCTCTCTTCTCTCGACAATCCATCGAGCGATACGACGCGAGCGACGTTCTTCACCGTACTCAAAGATTATTTGCGCTATCTCTACTTCGGAAAGACGACCGAGCAACTCTGCCGCGGTTTCTACGCCGGCCGAAGCGTCCATACGCATGTCGAGCGGCGCGTCGTGCCGGAAACTGAATCCGCGCGAGGGCGAGTCCAGTTGCAACGACGAAACTCCCAGGTCGGCGAGAATGCCGCGCACCTGCTTGACCTCCGCAATCGCGAGGACCCGCGTAATATTGCGAAAGTCAGCATGCACGGCGCGGAAGCGCGACCCAAACCGCGCCAATCGCTTCCTCGCCAATTCGAGCGCTTCGTCGTCACGATCGATACCCAGCACTTGCGCGTCACGAGATGCTTGCAGAATTGCTTCGCTATGCCCGCCCAGGCCTACCGTGCAATCGACAAACAACCCACCCCGCTCCGCTGCGAGCAGCTCGATCGTCTCTCGAAGTAGCACGGGACGATGGGGCGCCGAGCCCCTGCCCCCCAAAGGCACCGCCATCACCACCGCCCCGTGATCTCGTTCAAAGAGCCACCACCAAGTGAAAAGTGATCGGTGAATTGTGACAAGTGCAAAACTTCTATTTCTGGCTTGTCACTGTTCACTGCTCACTGCTCACTCATTTCAAATACCCAAACGCGCGATTGCGGCTTCGTCTTCCTCCGCATATGGATCGGAAAGCAAGCGCTGCTGAAATTTCTCCAGCTCCCAAACTTCCACGTATGTCAAATAACCAAGCACCGCGACGTCGCCTACAACTGCGGCGCTCTTTCTCAGCAACGGATGAATCAGCAAGCGACCCTGCGTATCCATCGACGACTGCTGTCCGTAGTAATTCGTTCTATCAAGGAACTTGCGCCGCGCCGGATCCATCGAAGGCAGTAAAGACAAGCGCTGTTCGATTGTTTCCCACTCCGGCATCGGATAAATCCGCACGCATTCGCCGGTTAAGCTGGTAAGATAAAAAGCCGAGCCGTACTTCTCTTCGACGTAGCGACGAAACAGAGTCGGCACTTTGAGCCGGCCCTTGGAATCGATTCGGGCTGTGTAATTGCCTCGCAACATGAACTTCGGTTCGGGGAGTAAAAGAGACGGCTCTACGGTTCGCGCTGCTTTCGGGTTCGGTTCGTGTCGTTGAGGCCACCTCGCTCCACTTCACTCCACTGCGCATCCTACGCCCGTATTTCGGGCCTGTCAAGGCTTTTTACAGTTTTTTCTACCCCCGCAAACGAACTTCTCGCCTCAATGATGTATAGTCGGCAGACTGCCACGGACGAGTTCTTTGTCCGACGCATAAACTGGATTCAAGATGAACGGAATTCCCGGGCTTCTATTGTTGGGAGCGTTGGCGGCCCTTGCCAATCTGGCCGGCGGTCTACTGCTCGCGTCATCCGGCGCATATCGCCACGAGTCAAAGTTATTGAAGTATCTCGTGGCGCTGGGCGCGGGATTCATGCTCGCCGCGATCTTCATTGAGATAGTTCCTGAGACGGTCGCGCTGTGGACGGATGGAGCGCGCGGTGACGACGCGGCCGCCGCCGTCGTCGGCGCTTTCACCCTTCTCCTCGGCGGCTATCTCCTGATCCAACTATTCGAACACACGGTGGCGCCTCACTTTCATTTCGGAGCTGAGACGCACCCGGAACATGTCATCCGCCCTTCGGCGGCTTACGCCGCCATCGGCGGTCTGACGATTCACACTTTCTTTGACGGCGTTTCGATCGCCTCTGCTTTTCTGGTAAACACCAAAGTCGGCCTGTTGGTCTTCATCGCGATCATGCTGCACAAAGTGCCGGAAGGATTCACGGTCGCTTCGATCATGCTGGCCTCCGGACGTTCTTCAAGGAAAGCGGCGGCGGCGGCGCTCGCGATTGGAGCGGCCACGTTCGCGGGCGTCGTCGGCGTGGCTTTGCTGAAGGAGCGTTTCGCAGGCTCGGTGGCGTACGCACTGCCGTTCTCGGCCGGAGTTACTTTGTATGTAGCTGCGAGTGATTTGATCCCGGAAGTGAATCGCAAAGAAGAAAAGAACCCGATGGTTTCAATCGTGGTATTTGCGGGAGTCGCGGCTTTTTACTTGCTGCATAGACTGATTCCGAGGTGAGAACCGACGGTCGTCGTCACAAGGACCTATCGTTTTCCCTAAAACCCGCGCGAGCTGCACATCGCGCAATGATCGCAGGGCTTGCCGCTGGGATCGACTGAGCACTTCTTTTCGTTCTCGAAGAACTCAACCAACTCTGCAACCGTCGCTTCTTCGACCCCGAACCGTTCCTGACTCGGATGATCCGGCGCGCTGTTGAAGTCCCGGACCCAGGGCGAATGAGTAGCCGGAACAAACTGTGGTGGTTCCGCGGAAGTTCTCGGCGACACATGAGGGGGTTGAACGATCGATGGCGTTTGCGTAATCGATGGCGCCACAGCCAGAGGTGGTCCTGAGGAAACGAAATCAATCAGCCGCGCCCGCGTTGGTTCGGCAGGTTGATTCGCGCTGTAAACGATCTTTGATTCGAGGCGATCGAGTTTGCTCTCAAGATCGTGAAGGCCTTCGCGGATCGCCGACAATTCTTCGCGCACCGGCGCGCCGTTCTTTGCCGAAGCCGGAGCACTGCCCGGGCCTGATGCGCCACTGCGAGCTCCGGCTATTCGCCGCGCGACGCGTTCCGCTATCAATCTTGCTTGATCTTGATCCGTGCTCATTAGTAGAAATCGCTTAAAGGCGGGACTTGTCACGCCGAGTTGGCACGAGTGCCAACTCTAAACTGGATACTGATGTAATGATTGGTCTCAACATTCGGGTCAAGTTGTCTCGTTTTTCAAGAGGTCGATGTGATCGACCACGCCGACGATGGCCGAGTCGATTGCCGCGCCTGGTTTTCCGGTCGCCGACGTGGACGCACCCCAGCCTTCCTGGACGATCAGAACAGTGTCGCCGACCCCCGCGTCAACCGAGTCCAGCGCCAGCACCGTGTGGCCGGTCGGCTCGCCTTCGGGAGTGATGTGTTCGCACAACATGATCCGCGCGTCGTCATACCGCGCGTTCTTTTGCGTAGCGACGATGTTTCCCAGGACTTTGGCGAGAATCATTTTGTGTGGCGCAAGTTGTGAACTTACGGTCTTTCACGAATCAATTAGCCTAGAGCGCCGCAAGATAACATCCTGCGTTACGAACTAGTGACATGCTTATCGGAATCGACAATTCCGATAATCGTACAATCGGTCGGCGTGTCTTCGCGCTTGAAGGGAAAGCTCGCTTCTTTGCCCCGGCACCAGAAAACCAACTCACCGACGCCGGCTCCGGCGGCATCTATGGCAACCAACGGTTTGCCTTGCGGCGCGAGATCTTTGTTGAGGGATTGAATAATCAGCAGCTTGCGGCCTTCCAGAGAAGGATTCTTCATGGTCGCGACGACGGTGCCGATTACGCGGGCGAGTTGCATTGTTCGTAAATCGTGAACCGGTAACCGTGAACCGAAAGATCACAAATCAGACTTGTCTGTTTTCGGTTTACGCTTAGCTGTCTGTCAGATGGACATCCACTGTATCGATCACCCCAACGATGGCCGCGTCTACCGGCGCGTCTTTCATGTTCTGCGCCAGGCGCGCGCTCGAGCCGGCGACTACCAGCACGCGCTCATGAAAGCCGGCTCCTACCGTATCAACAGCGACGACATAGCCGCTCGTGTCCGTGCCGTCGAGATTGACCGGACGAACGATGAGCAGCTTTTTGCCTTCCAGTCGCGCATCCTTCTGTGACGCCACGACTGTGCCTACGATGCGAGCGATGATCATGCGCGGCTCTGGGCGCTAATCGGCATCGCGTCATCGACGCTGCCATGGGGGCGTGGAATCACGTGGACGCTCACCAATTCGCCGACTCGTCGCGCCGCTGCTGCCCCGGCGTCTGTCGCTGCTTTCACCGCCGCGACATCCCCACGGACAATCGCCGTCACAAATCCGGCGCCGATCTTTTCGTAGCCAATCAGCGTGACGTTGGCAGCCTTGACCATCGCGTCGGCCGCTTCAATCATCGCTACCAAACCTTTGGTTTCCACCATTCCGAGTGCTTCTTGTGGCATTCAGCTTCTCCTGTGTATGTCAGTTAACAAATCGTCAAAGCATTACATCAACCGTGCGCCGGCCGCTCTGGACCAGTATAGGGTATCGGCGCCTGCTGCAAGACCGTTGTTAAGAGATCAGCAGCTTCGATCTTCTCTCGTCCATTCGACTTCGCCATCTTCATCGCTCGCCGAAAGAATCCTATCGCATCCGGTCCAATACGAACACCCGGCCCGTCGTACTTCGGACTGTATTCCAAAATCTTGTCGAGACGGACTTCAGCCGCGGCAGACTCTGGTTCCAGTTGGAGGGCCGCCCTCATTTTTTTAAGATGGTGTTTGAAAGAGCCACCGTCTTCGGTGGCCAGAGCAAGCAGAACATGTCCCAATGAAACGTAATTCTGCTCTCGACGACGCGACTCCTTAACGGCACGCTCGAACACTCGCAAACCGCTTTCGGCAAACTTGCTTCGGTAGACTTCGAGGCTAGTCATGTTTCTCCTCGTTCCTTGTACCTGTTTAAAGATACGAGCGCAACGTGTCAGCGGGATAAAGATAATTCAGATTCGCGGAGACCGTGGTCTACGATTCTACCAACCGCGCCGCTTGCGCCAACAGGTCAAGAAGTTCTTCACGCGTCAGCGACACCTTCCCTGCTCCGTTTGACGTTGAGGAAGAGTATGAGTGCGCCGCCGGGCGATCCCCCGTCGGACACGACAAGGTCGTCTCATGCAAGTAGCCGCAAGCCTGGCAGCGCGCGCCTTCATCCAGATAACCGGCAGCTTCGCGCACATTGATTAACTTTTCGATCGCGTCAGGCGACAGATTCCGCGAACCACCGAGCATCCGCGAAAGAATCGCGATCTTGGCGGTGTGTTCGAGAGTCTCGAGCCGGTCGAATGCTTGCCACAAATCCGATCCGTAAGCGACGGCTCCATGATTGGCCATTAGCAGCGCGTTGTGATGTTTGACCAGTGGCCGCATCGCGTCGGTCAACTCTGGCGTGGAAGGCGTGCCGTATTCGGCCAGCGGCACACAGCCAAGCGTCAGAATCACTTCAGAAAGAATCGGTTGATCGATCGGGAGTCCCGCCACGGCGAACGCGGTCCCGTGCGGCGGATGTGCGTGACAGACTGCTTTCACGTCGGGCCGCTCGCGATAAATCAAAAGGTGCATGGCCAATTCGCTGGACGCGCGACGATCATTCAGCTGTCGTCCTTCGAGATCGGTGACCGCGATCAGGTCGTCCGTCATGCGCCCCTTACAAGTCATGGTCGGCGTCGCCAGCACTCGACCATCATCCAGACGCACGCTCACATTGCCGTCTGACGAAACGACATAGCTGCGCTCGTACAGCAAATGGCAAATGCGTAACAGGTCGCGTCGTGCGGTTTGTTCGTCCAACTAATGGTCTCTTTTCTTCTTCAGCCCGCCGGTCTTCTTCTGCCCGATCTCGGACGACTTCGTTGCCGCGACGGGAGGCATGTAGTAGTCAAATATTATGCCGCCTTGACAGGAACTTCCCAGCAGATCCCAATCTTTCCCTCCGGGACATTGTGGCCTCATCAGATTGGGGTCGATCTCAGTTGTGAGCACAGGAATCACATAGGCCAAACTAACCAGACAAGCTCCGAGAATCAGAGCAAAGCTCCCGCTCAAAAACTTTTTCCAAAACCTGGTCATACGGATCTAGGCGTCGCGCCGGTCGCTTGTGGCAATCTCATCAACTCGCACAACACCGCGTCGCGCATTGGTCAGACGACCAGCCTGAGGCCGCGCTAAAAAGTAAGACAAGGATTGAAGCGACGTGGTCAGATCAACCGTCTTCACTTTCACGCCCAGACGCGCCGTAAGCGCTGCGGGAGCAAAGTTCAGTACCGCTTTCACGTCAGCAGCCATCACCTGATTCAGGACCCGCTGGGCGACGCGAGCCGGCACGGCGATCACACAGACATCAATGCCTTCATCGCGAACGACTTTGGCGATCTTCTTTACATCGTAAACTGGAATCCGATCGGGCCCGACATGATGGCCGACTTTCTCGTGGTCATTGTCGAACAAAGCAACCACCGCGAAATTCGATTTCGAAAGTCCGTTGTAGTTGGCGAGCGCCGTTCCCAGCCTTCCGGCCCCGACAATGCCGACACGGTGCGGCTTGTCGAGTCCGAGTATCTTAGTCAGGTTCGCTCTCAGATCGTCTATGAAATAGCCCACGCCGCGCACGCCGAACTCGCCGAAGTAACCGAGGTCCTTCCGAATCTGCGCTGAGTTCAGGTTGAATTGTTCGGCCAGTCCCTGCGACGAGACGGTTTTGATTCCCGCGGCCGCCAGATCGTTCAGGCAACGCAGGTAGACACTCAACCGGTTGGTCGTCAGTTCAGAGATCTTTTCTCGCTTCATACCGTTCGCTCGCCCGCAAAGTATAACGCCGGGAAGGCTTCGCCGGAAAGCCTTGGGTTTGTAAACGGCGCGGCTTCGGTACCCTCACGTCGTTTGCGGCTTGCCGCCCGATGTGCGGAAAGGCTTTGCCTTTCCGAGTGACTCCATTCCAAGCGAAGCTACGCTTCGAAGGGAGGCATAGCTTCTACTCATTTAAGTGGGCTGTCGGAAAGCCTGAGGCTTTCCGCACATCGGGCGGTAAGCCGCGCAAAACATTTCCGGCCCGATAAATGCTCACCTACTCTGATGCGTGACCACTTTCGGTTACGATCCAACCACTATCGATTTGCGATTGAAAATTCCTTACGCGATAATCGGCGCGCTATCATGATCGCTCATCTCTCAGGCACTCTGCTTTCAAAGCACGCCACGTCGGCCATCGTCGACGTGGCCGGCGTTGGCTATGAAGTCGCGATTCCGCTTTCGACCTTTTATGAGCTGGGCGAAATGGGTTCACCGGTGCAGCTGCGCATCTATACGCACGTGCGTGAGGACACGCTGACACTCTTCGGTTTCAAGACTGCGCGCGAACGCGAACTGTTCCTGCACTTAATCTCAGTCAATGGCGTCGGCCCGGGACTGGCGATCAAGTTGTTATCGGGAATGAGCGCGGACGAAATGATCGCATCCATTCGCACCAACAATCTGGTCCGCCTGGTGGCCATACCCGGAGTCGGCAGAAAAACGGCCGAGCGACTGGTGGTTGATCTGCGCGAAAAAATGGCGGCCCTGTCTTCGCCGGCATTGGAAGAAGAATTCGCTGCGCAAGCCGGAGCCGCCGCACCGGTGACCTCAGAAGACCAGATGCGAAATGACGCGCTGTCCGCGCTGGCGAATCTTGGTTATCAAAGATCCGCCGCCGAAAAAGCCGTGAAGACGGCGATTGATGAAGGCGGTGAAGTCTCGGTGGAATTGATCTTGCGCCGCAGCCTTCGTTCGCTGGCTAAGACATGAAGAATGTCCGACAAACTTTTTAGTTTGTCGTTGTCTCAAACTTCTGGTCATTCCATGAGAAGCGGCAAACTGAAGTTTGCCGGACCTGAGTTGACCGAACGCCAGATCAACATCCACAATTCAACCGTCCATGGCAAAAGCAACCAGAGCCGCTGAGGCGTTGAGCGCGACACCGACAGACGAAGACCGCCAGTACGATCTTTCTCTGCGGCCGACACACCTCACCGAATACATCGGGCAAAGCAAAGCCAAAGAAAATTTGCGCGTTTACATCAAGGCCGCGCTGAGGCGACGCGAGGCGCTCGATCACGTTCTGCTGACGGGACCGCCGGGGCTGGGCAAAACCACTCTCGCTCACATCATCGCGAATGAAATGGGCGCTCAGCTGCGTTCGACTTCCGGCCCGGCCATCGAGAAGACCGGTGACATCGCGGCCTTGTTGACTAACCTACAGGAAGGCGACGTCCTTTTCATCGATGAAATTCATCGGTTGCTGCCGGCGCTGGAGGAAAAACTCTATCCGGCGATGGAAGACTTTAATCTGGATTTGCTTATCGGGCAGGGCCCGGGCGCGCGTTCGATCAAGTTGGAATTGCCGAAGTTCACTTTGGTCGGAGCAACTACGCGGGCCGGATTGATCACGGCTCCTTTACGGGGGCGGTTTGGAATCGGCTTTCATTTGGACTTTTATCCACCCGCCGACCTGGAAACAATTTGCAAACGCTCGGCCGGCATTCTGGGGGTCGAGATCGAAGATGGCGGAGCGCATGAAATCTCGCGGCGCGCGCGCGGCACCCCGCGAATCGTAAATCGTTTATTGCGACGCGTCCGCGACTATGCCGAAGTCGATTACGACGGTCGCATCACGCTCGCAGTAGCCAACGATGCACTCAACCGCATGGAAGTTGATACGTACGGGCTCGACGAGATGGACCGTAAGCTGCTGCTAACGATTATTGAAAAGTTTGAAGGCGGCCCGGTGGGTGTCGGCACTTTGTCGGCGGCAATTTATGAAGAGAAAGATTCAATCGAAGAAATCATCGAGCCATATTTGATTCAGATAGGCTTCCTCAATCGCACGCCGCGGGGCCGCATGGCCACGCAACTTGCTTATCAACATTTCGGAATCAAGGCCGGACAGCAACGGCCGAGCCTGTTTGATCCGGTCTGAAGTAATTTGACCTTTGTACTTTGAGCTTTGTACTTTGACGTCTGGATCAAAGTGTCTTTGGGCAACATGGATCGAAGTACAAAGATCAAAGCACGAAGCACCGTCTTAGCATGAACCTTTCACGTCATTCCTTTGGAGTTCGCAACCGCTTGCCCTGGCGGCGGATGATTGCGCATGCCGTCCATCAATTTCATGAGAACGATTTGTTTACCTCGGCCGCGGCGATGAGCTATTTCGGGTTGTTGACCTTGTTTCCGGCGCTGCTGTTGCTGCTGGCCCTGAGCAACAGAATCGCGGCCGGGAACGAAATGATCACGCATATCGTGCAGGTCTATCCCGGCTCAGGAAAGTTTTTGCGCGCCACCATTAGCTCTCTTTCGGGCATCAGCTCAGGCGTGATGATCACCTGCGCCCTGGTTGTCTTGTGGGCGGGCTCGTGGGTCTTCGCCGTGGTCGAGCGGGCCTTGAATCGCATTTGGGGCACGACTGCGCGCACCTTTCTTCATGGTCGCTTGCTGACCCTGGGAATGGTCGGCATCGTCGGCGTGCTCCTGTCTGCCTCAGTGTTTGTTACTTCCATTTTAGTGGCCTTGCAGGAGATCGCCGGCCGTCTGTCGCCCAGACAATTGGAAAACTACCGGCTGCTCTCTTCGGTGGGTAGTGTGTTCTGGCAGATTGTATTTGCGCTGGTAAGTTTGTTGGTAACCTTTGCTCTCTTCGCGATCGTCTATCGCTTCATGCCCAATGCCCACGTGACCATCAGTGAAACCATCCCGGGTGCGTTGATTGGCAGCCTATTGTGGGAAGCAGCGAAGTACGTCTTTGCCTGGAGCTTGAACTATTTTCATTACGATCAGATTTACGGGTCGGTCGGCGCGGTGGTGGCGGTCCTGACGTGGGGGTATGTCTCAAGTCTGGTCTTGTTGTTTGGCGCCCAACTGGCCGGCGTCTTCCATCGCGAGCACATGGAGCAAACGCTGCCGGCCCCCGGCATCAACATCCCCTCCGCCGAGTTTTCCTGAGGTTCGGGACCTGCCGCCGGGCTTCGCATCTTCAGCATGCACATTTCGGCTTTTGACTACGAACTTCCGCCAGAGTTGATCGCGCAGCAGCCACTGCCTGAGCGCGCCGCATCGCGCCTACTGGTTGTCGATCGCGCGACGCAAACTTGGACCGATTCGCAGTTTGCTCTGCTTCCGGAATACTTGCGGCCAAACGACGCCCTCGTCCTTAACAACACTCGAGTGTTCCCGGCGCGCCTCGCGGGGGAACGCACGCCTTCCGGTGGCGCGGTGGAATTGCTGCTCATCCGCGAGGTCGCGTCGAATGTTTGGGAAGCGCTGGCCCGTCCGGCGCGGCGGTTACGCAAAGGCGCGCGAATTGTCTTCGGCGAATCCAGGCTTCAAGCCGAAGTAGTTGAGCTGCTCAGCCACGGTATGCGCCTGGTCAAATTTGAATCGACAGAACTCTTAGATCACGTTATCGACGCTCTCGGCGAGACGCCGCTCCCTCCGTATATCAAGCGCGAGACCGGCGCCGTCGGAAATGACAAAGATCGGTATCAGACGGTTTATGCCAGCCAGCGTGGCGCGATTGCCGCTCCTACTGCCGGGCTGCATTTCACTCCCAGTCTGCTACAGGACATTAAAGGCCGCGGGGTTAGAGTTGCTGAAATTACTTTGCACGTGGGTTATGGCACCTTTGAGCCCGTGCGAGTTGACGATGTGAGCCACCATCGGGTCGCGCCAGAGTGGTCATCTATTACGAATGAGACCGCGGGAGTAATCAACGAAACCCGGCCCTCCGGTGGACGCATAGTTTCAGTCGGGACGACCACGACGCGTTCACTCGAATCTTTCATCACCCCGGATGGCCGGATCGAGGCCGGCTCGGGGTTGGCCGATCTTACGATAGTTCCCGGCTACAAATTTCGCGCCGTTGACGCGCTGTTAACCAATTTTCATCTGCCCCGGTCGTCTCTGCTAATGCTGGTAAGCGCGTTCGCTGGTCGCGACTTGATCCTTGGCGCGTACCGTCACGCCGTCAGAGATGGCTATCGCTTTTACAGCTATGGTGACTGTATGCTCATATTGTGATTTTCCGTCCAGGGCAAACGCCACACTTGTAAACAGGCGTGGGTGACAGGCTATAATCTCCGGCACGCTCTTCAGTTTCCCAGCGGATTAGCAATCGGGTTATATGGCAGTTCTCAAAAAATTTCGCCCGCGGTGGTGGCTTAATGGCCGCCAATCGCCGCAGACCGAAAGCCAAGCCAACATCGCGTTGGTACCACCCATTAATGCGCGCTACGATCTTCGTCCGCTCACCATTTCCCAAATCGACGAGTGCTGGCGCCTGGATCAGCGTTGCTTTGTTGACGGCGAAGCATACAGTCGCGACACGTTCGAGTACTTGCTCACGGCGCCTGAATCCGTTTCGTATCGGGTGGTTACCCAGAACAGTGCGATGGCCGGCTTTGTAATCGGGCTGCTCGAGCCCGACCATACCGGGCACATCACCACCGTCGGGATCGCGCCCGAGCACCGGCGGCGGCGTCTAGCTAGTTTTTTGATGGAAAGAATCGAAGACGGCTTTCGCCGGCGCGACGTGAGGATTGTTCGGCTGGAAGTCCGGGCCAGTAACGTTTCCGCGCAGAAACTCTACTTAAGCCTTGGTTACTCAGTCACTCAAAGATTGCCAAAATACTACTCGAACGGTGGGGATGGCCTGTTGATGATTAAGTCGATCGGCTGAGCTGCTTCACTTTCACCGCTGAATCCTAGCTCCTGCGCAATTCGGTTAGAACCTGCTTTGCCACCGCTTTCAGAGTGTCGAACACGCCAACACCCGTCGAAGCGACTGCCTCGATAACGGGCTCACCTTTCCTTTGGAGCTCAGTTGCCAGGTCGGGGGCAGGAATCACGTGGGGGAGATCTCGCTTATTCAGTTGCAGTACGTACGGAAGCTTCATCAGCTCGTATCCGTACGCGCGAAGATTCTCTTCGAGGTTATAGAGAGATTCGATGTTGGCGTCCATCCGCTCTTCCTGCGAGTCGGCAACAAATACGACGCCATCGACGCCCTTGAGAATCAGCTTGCGTGATGCTTCATAGAATACCTGGCCGGGGACCGTGTAGAGATGAAAACGGGTCTTGAAGCCACGAACTGTTCCCAGCTCCAGGGGCATGAAATCAAAGAACAATGTGCGATCAGTTTCAGTCGCGAGGCTAATTAGCTTTCCCCTTGCCTGCGGTGCGGTCGAATCATAAATATGCTGAAGATTCGTGGTTTTGCCACAGAGTCCTGGTCCGTAGTAAACGATCTTGCAGTTGATCTCTCGCGATGCGTAGTTAATGAATGTCATAGGGGCTCAGCCGGTAGTCATCGGGGCGACTGAACGGTGGCGTCAGTTCGCTTAAGGGTTTGAAAAAAGGCTGTCGATCTCCTCGTCGGTAATCTCCGAGAATGGGAGGGAGTTATCCAAAGCCGCCAACTGTGAATCACGTTCAATTTCGGCAAAAGCCTGCGCCAGTTCCTGAGATATTTGCCTGGACCGAAGCTTAACCAGACCCAGGCTCGACCGATCGTCAAAGACTACGACCAACAAAACCCGGCCGATTACGCTGATATGTATACTCTCCCGCTCGCCTTCGTGCGATAGAGTTGGAAACTCGCGCTCTCCAATCAGCTTGGCCATGCCGCCAGTGGCGGCAACGTTACCGGCCGCCAAAGAGGCCAGACTCGTCGTGTCCAACTCTCCCAGCTCGCCATGGACGGCGATTTGCTGACCATCCTTATCGACCAACACCACCAGCCGGGCCGAGGCATCCAGCCGTAGACGCGCCAGAACCGCCTTAATCTGGTGGTAGCGATGTTCGCGGATCAGTATTGGACCGTTGGCCATCAGAAACTTCGACTGGATTTTGAACTAAAACAGCGAGGAGGCAGGCTAATACAGTTTGCAGGAGCCCAGGAACTTCTAATTTGGAGGCTAAAAGTAACGATGTCCCTTGCTCCGACCTCGCAGCGTGCCCGAGATTCGTTGGAGTTCGGCGGGTCAAAACGCGGGTTGCCGAACCTCACGAGTCACATTAACACGGGACTTCATGGGCCATCAAGTGTTATCCGTCGGCCATCGATGACTGCTATCGTTGAACAAACTCTCTATCCGCAGCCGCAAACCCTATTCTTTCGTTGAATTAGACCAGCACCTATGTTAAGCTCCCGCCTGTTTTTGCGGCGATCTTTGTGGTGAATCGTCTTTGAATCGAGGGCTTTGCGCATGAGCAGTCCTATCGCGAAGAGTGTGAAGAAACTTGCATCGCGCTCTACCTCGCGCCATTCATCTGCGGCATCATCCTCCCGCAAGCGTGTTGTGGCGGGTAAGTCGAGCCGTCTCAAACCGGCCACCAAACGTTCGCCAGCCGGAAAAGCGCGAGCGCGAAAAGCGGCAAAGGTCCGCACTACTAAGCCCAAGGTCAAGCCGGGAACTTTGGCGAAACGACACGCCGCTAAGACGTTGACTAAATCTAAGAAGCCGGCAAAGGCAATTCGGCGCACCGCTGTCAGCCATCTGAAAAAGGCAGCTGCGCACACAGCCAAGCCTAAAGCAAGTCAGACACGAAGGCCGCTGGTATTTAAGAAGCCGGCTCCTGCGCTGCCGCCACCGCAACCAACTCATGACGAGGCCGCCGCTTTGCGCGCTTTCGAAGCTGCGCACAAGGAGTTCACTCGCGGTCGTTTTGCTGACGCGCGAAATCAATTTCGTTCGCTGGTGGAAAAGCATTCTACGGTCTCTGAGGTTACCGCTCGCGCGCGCACTTATCTCGCCGTGGCTGAAGCGCGTTTGCGTACTGAGCTTGCTTTACCCAGGGACGCTGATTCACTTTACGATCGGGGAGTAATTGAGTTGAATCGCGGCGAGTATGTCGCGGCCCAGGAACTATTTGAGCGCGCGCTGAGACGGGAACCTGAAGCTGCTCACATTCACTACGGCCTGGCGGCGAGCCGAGCACGTTTAGGGGCGATCGATACAGCCCTTAAATCTCTGCGGCGCGCCCTCGATCTCCAACCCACTCTGCGAATCCGCGCTCAACGCGATCAGGATCTTAATCCTCTGCGCAGCGATCCCGAATTCGACCAATTGGTCTTTGCCGCCCGCGAATAGTTCTTATCATCGTCCTTCCCTCGGCGAAAAAATGCTGTCGCATCGCCTCGGCACTGTTTTGAAAGCATTTAGCTTTCAGGTATCATTTCCTCTCAGGAATCACCGCAGAGTCACACCGGAGCAAATAATTGCAGAACCCAGACGCGAACGGCAGCCTGAAGCTAGTCGCTATCGGCGGGGGCACCGGTCTGTCAACTTTGCTGGGCGGGCTGAAGCGCTTTGTCGGAGAACGCGCTGAGGGCTTGTGGTTGGATTCTTTGTCAGCAATCGTTACTGTTTCTGACGATGGCGGCAGCTCAGGGCGTCTCCGCGATGAGCTGCAGGTACTTCCACCCGGAGACATTCGCAACTGCATGATCGCGCTCTCTGAGGATTCAACGCTCCTCTCGAGGTTATTTCGCTATCGATTTCGCGGATCAGGCGATCTTGCGGGCCACAGCTTTGGAAATTTGTTTCTGGCGGCTCTGGCTGACGTAACTGGAGATTTTGCTGAGGCCGTGCGGCTGTCGTCTGAGGTGCTGGCCAGCAAGGGCCACATATTTCCCGCCACGGTCAGCGATGTGCGTTTGATCGCTGAATTGGAAGACGGGCGCGTAGTCCATGGCGAAACGCAAATTACCGCGGCCCGTTCACCTGTTCGACGCTTGCGCCTCGAACCTGAAGAATGTCTGCCGCTGCCTGAGGCGCTGGCGGCAATTACCGCGGCCGACGCGATCACCGTCGGTCCCGGATCGTTGTACACCAGCATCGTTCCCAACCTGCTGGTTGCCAGCGTCGCCAACGCCATCGGTAAAGCGAGCGCGATAAAGATCTATATCGCAAACTTGATGACGCAGCCCGGCGAGACCGATGGTTACGACGTGGGCAGGCATCTCGAAACAGTGACAATGTATGCCCCGCAGATTCACTTCGACTACGTGGTAGTTAACAGCCGCGCGATCAGCTCGAACCAGGCTGAGATGTATCGCGCTGATGGCGCCTATCAAGTGCGCCTGGACGAAGAGATCTACGACAGTAGCGCTGAGACTGAATTTGTCCGCACAGACCTGCTCGACGAAGGCGAGATGGTGCGCCACGACACTGAACGTCTGGCCCGCGTCGTCATTGCGTGTGCCGAGAGAGCACGTTCGCGAACTCTTGTGGGCTAGTATCATGGTTCACAGCCCGGCACGATAAGATAACTCGAATGACCGAACAGCCAACTCAGAACGGACCATCAACGACCCTGGATGTCCTCATCCTTGCTGCCGGCCTTGGCACGCGCATGAAATCGCGCCTGGCGAAGGTCCTGCACAAGATTGGGGGGCGGCCCATCATCGCTCATGTTTGCCGCGCCGCTGCGCTCTTGGAACCGCGCCGTACTTATGTCGTGGTTGGCCATCAGGCCGACGATGTTAGGGCCGCGGTCGAGAAAGAACTCGGGAGCCAACGAGCAAGTTTCGTCAATCAATCGGAGCAGCGCGGTACTGGCGACGCCGTCCTGGCTGCGCGCAGAGCTTTGGCCAACGCCACCTCAACTTTGCTAATTCTTTCCGGTGATGTGCCTCTGGTTCGCGCCGAAACTCTGCGCGCACTGATTGATAAATATCACGCTGACAAAGCCTCTTGCGCGATACTTACTGTTCGTCTGGAAAATCCAACGGGTTACGGACGGGTGGTGCGGGACGAAGCCGGCAACTTCCTGAGAATTGTCGAGCAGAAGGACGCGACCGAGGACGAACTGCAAGTCAGGGAAATCAATGCGGGCATCTACTGCTTTGACGGCGCCAAGCTTTTTCAGGCGCTGGAGCGCGTGCGTCCGACCAATAGCCAGGGCGAATACTATCTCACTGATGTACCCGGAATTCTGCGAGATGACGGAGAGCAAGTCACGCTCTATCAGCATCACGACGCGCGTGAAGTGTCTGGTGTTAACACCCGGGCAGAACTTGCTGAGTTCGAGAATCTCCTGCGTCGAGGCGCGGTCCGACGGTTGCTGATGGACGGAGGTGTTACTTTCATTGATCCTGCACATGTCTACGTCAGCAGTGAAGCGCAGGTTGGGCGCGATTGCGTCATTCATCCCGATGTTCACATCGAAGGCCGGTCGATCATTGGTGAAGGATGCGAGATTTACCACGGCGCGCGCATCACCGATTCACGCCTCGGCAATCGGGTGACGGTCAAAGACCACTGTGTCATCGTTGATTCAGAGATTGCCGATGACTGCGCGGTCGGACCGTTCGCGCACCTGCGGATGAACGCGCGCATGGAAGAGCGAGCGGTGGTGGGAAACTTTGTCGAGGTTAAGAAGTCGCAAATCGGTCGCGGCACAAAGTCGATGCACCTGACTTATCTGGGCGACGCCACGATTGGGGAAAACACTAATATCGGCGCCGGAACGGTCACGTGTAATTATGATGGCCAGCACAAACATCCAACGGTGATCGGAAGCAATGTCAGGATCGGTTCAGATACAATGCTCATCGCGCCAGTACAGGTAGGCGACGGCGCCGTGACGGCTGCCGGCTCAGTAGTCACCGAAGACGTGCCGCCGAACACGCTCGTGGCCGGCGTACCGGCGCGGATTAAGAAGAAACTCACGGAAGAACCAAAATAATGAGATGGGAGTGGGGAGAGATCCAGAGTGCCGTCGCGGCTTTCAAATCAGGCCCGAGGGGCCGACATTCAATAGCCACGCCCGTGAGGGCGTGGTCGCGATCGTCTCGATCAATCCTGAGGCCCGAAGGGCTGTCACTTGATACCATGCGATCTCATCAATCATTCCCTGATGCCGCACCTGCGGCGCTCATTCGTCTTAACAGACTTCTGATCCACGCCCTTGCGGGCGTGGCTAATTGCATCTCGGCCCTGCGGGCCTCTCTGTTGCTTGCTGCCTTTTAAAATTATGTGTGGAATAGTCGGATACGTGGGAAACAAACAGGTCGTGCCGTTGATAATCGACGGACTGCGGAAGCTTGAATACCGTGGCTACGATTCGGCGGGAATCGCTGTCGTCGACGAGAACCACGAGCTCAAAATCAGGCGCGCCGAGGGGAAACTACGCAACCTCGAAGAGGCTCTGCGACAAAAGCCGCTCGACGGCACTTACGGTGTCGGCCACACGCGCTGGGCCACGCACGGTCGACCCACCGAAGAAAATGCGCACCCTCATCGCGACTGCACCGGCCGCGTAGTCGTCGTGCACAATGGAATTATCGAAAACTACCTGGACCTAAAAGCCAACCTGAAAAAAAAGGACCATCACTTCGTTACCGAGACCGACACGGAAATCGTAGCGCACTTGATCGAAGAGCACCTCAAGCAAGGCGATAGTTTTGAAGAAGCAGTTCGCCAGACAGTCGGCGAACTGCGCGGCATCTTTGCCCTGTCGATGTTGTCAGCCGATGAACCCGACACGATCATCTCGGCGCGCCTGGGGCCGCCGGTGGTTATCGGTGTCGGCGATGGCGAATACTTTGTCGCTTCGGACATTCCGGCAATCCTGGAACACACGCGCGATGTTTTCTTCCTGGGCGACGGCGAGATTGCCGTGATGACTAAGGACTCTGTGCGCGTCACCGACTTCGCCGGCACGCAAGTCCAGCCGCAAATGCAACGAATCACCTGGGACCCGATCCAGGCGGAAAAAGGCGGCTTCAAACATTTCATGCTCAAGGAGATTTACGAGCAGCCGCGCGCGGTGCGCGAAACTGTGGAAGGCCGGATCTCGCTCGATACCGGCCGCGTCTTTCTCGACGAGATGAAGAACATCACCCAAGCCGACTTCGCGCGCTTCACTTCGATCAAGGTCGCAGCCTGCGGCACCTCCTGGCATGCGGGAATCGCCGGCAAGTACATGATTGAAGAACTCGCGCGGATTGGCGTCGACGTCGATTACGCGTCTGAGTTTCGTTATCGCGATCCGGTCCTTGACGAAAATACTCTGCTGCTGGTCATCTCTCAGTCGGGCGAAACCGCCGACACGATCGCCGCCTTGCGCGAAGTGAAGGAGCGCGGTGGCAAGGTCCTGTCCATCTGCAACGTTCAGGGTTCGATGATCACGCGTGAGGCGGACGGCACGATTCTCACTCACGCCGGCCCGGAAATCGGGGTCGCGTCGACCAAAGCTTTTACGTCGCAGATGATCGCGCTTTACTTGTTGGGTTTGTATCTCGGTCAACTGCGCGGGACGCTTACTCCTGAACAAAGCAAAGCCCACGCCCAGCAACTCGCAGAGCTTCCGGTAAAGATGGAGAATCTGCTGAACGACTCGGACGCGATCGAAGAGCTGTCAAAGGAGTTCTTCCGCGCCACCGACTTTTTGTACCTGGGCCGTGGCATTAATTTCCCGGTCGCCCTTGAAGGCGCGCTAAAGCTGAAAGAGATTTCCTACATTCACGCCGAAGGTTACCCCGCGGGTGAGATGAAGCACGGGCCCAACGCTCTGATCGATGAACGGCTGCCCGTGATGTTCATTAACACACGCGAAGCGGGCAATCGGGCTTCCGAACTGCGCTATGAAAAAACTCATTCGAATATCGTCGAGGTAAAGGCGCGTGAAGGCATTGTCATTTCCGTCTTGACCGAAGGAGATTCGATGTCTTCAGTGGTTTCCGATCACGTGATCGAGATTCCGGCTTCCAGCGATCTACTCTCACCAATTCTTTCAATCATTCCGCTGCAACTGCTGGCTTACCACATCGCCGTGCGGCGCGGCTGTGACGTCGATCAGCCGCGGAATCTGGCAAAGTCAGTGACGGTTGAGTAGTGGCCAATCCGCTCGAGAGAGAGAGTCGCGAGTTTTGGAGTGCGGCGACCTGTCGCCGCTTTCATAGGTCGCGACTTGTCGCGACCAGATCGAAGGTTTTAAAGAATTGCGGCGTTAAGACGAAGCATACCAAAGCGGCGACAGGTCGCCGCACTCCAAACTTCCCGCTTTCCGCGTGGGCTCAGAGTTTTTCAGCAGTCTGTTAGAGATCACAATCCCCGCAAAGGCATCTCAGCCGATCTCGGCGCGTCATCAATCACTTCAAAGCGAGGCGCGCAATGCTCTCAGGGCTTCGCGACAACGAGAGGAGTTGTTTCCGTTTCGCGGCGATAGAAAACTCTTGGTCGCTGTAGATTACGTTTCCTGGGGTCTTTGATCTTCTCGTCGCCTTCGACGAAGATCACTTCCAGCCCTAATCCTCTGGCGCCTCGCTCGATCGTCTCCTGCTGCATTTGTGGTACGCGGTTGGTCGCGTAATCCAGCCATTCTCTCAACAGCAACTGGTTATCTTTCGGCTCGACGTCTGCGGCTGGAGTCTTCAGGCCTTCTTCGACGAGCGCATAAGTGAGATATCCGTGGCCCAGCTTCGTAGCTTCCAAAGCCGCCTGATAGCTCTGCGCCGCGGTCAGGATGTACATGCCTTTTTCATAAGCCAATTGCGCCAGGCCTTTACTATTCATCGGGCCGCGTCGTTTCTCTTCAGCTTCCAACGCCTGCCCGGAGTTGCAGGCATCAATCACCAGCAAGAGCTGTCCGGCGTCGATGCCTTCGATGGCGTGCTCGAGTTCCTCATCCGAGATACTGTGACTGAGAATTGTCAGTAGTCCCGCTTCATCGAGGGTCCGGGGATTGCCACTGTAGCCAAGATCGTGCGGCACCAGATAGAACCGATTGCCCTGCGCGGTACCATGTCCGGCAAAGTAGATGACTACAGCATCTTCCGGTTGGATCTTCGCCGGAAGATCTGTAAGTAACTTCAGGATGTTGCCCTTGGTAGCATCCTTGTCAATAAGCGAGATGACTTCGACACGCTCGTAGTTACCGACCTTCACTTGCTGGCGTTTTAGTTCCTCGGCAAAGTCTTGCGCATCAGCTACCGCATATTTCAAGTTGTATCCTGAATTCGCATATTGATTGACGCCGACGGCCAGAACATAAGCAACTCCCTTGCGTCTCAGGGTGTCGGCACCGCTGATGGTTAAGGTTGCATCACTACTCTTGACGTTGTCGCTGTTGAAAGCGTAGGCTGCCAGGCGATTCTCGCCCGCCATGATCGGCACGGTTACGGTGCAGACACTGCGGCGCGGTGCGAGTGGCTTTTGAGCGGGAAGTTGTTGACACCCACTTTCTTTCCCGAAAGTATCGCCGGGCCAGAGTTTCACCAGCGACCCGTTGCGAAACAGTCGTATGTCTTGCGCTCCACTTGTCTTCGGATGAGCGGGACGCGACGGGGCCTTGACGTCGTCTGTGATTTCCAACGTTACTTCGACTTTGCGATCGCCGGTTGGATTAGCCACCGTTGAGAGTTGACCAAGAGTGTCTTGAATAACGGCTTGCCCGCCAACGCCGGTGATGCGCACTTGCGGTTGGCGAATGTCAACTGCGGACAAATCCTTCCTGGGCGGCTTGGGCTGCTTGCCGGCCATGATTTCGCTGAGCAGACCCGGATAATAGAACTCATTAAAGAAAGCTTCGACTGGAACGTAGTTGAAGGTGTTGTTGTCCAACCGCCAAATAAGCTGATTCCAAGCATTGGGCGAACCGTCAAACAAGCCGTCGGGTGTGACGACTACCCAATCATCTTTGTCCAGCGAGATCATCGTTGCCATGGGCGTATCGCTGTCTGTTCGCCATAGTTTCATCGTGGCGTCACTGCCGCCGCTGGCAATCCATTTCCCGTCAGGACTGAAGGCGACTGAAAGGACATGTCCGGTGTGGCCTTCGAGGGAGCGAAGTTGCTTGCCGGTCGCCGCGTCCCACAGCTTGATCGTCTTGTCCCAACTGCCACTGGCAATCACCTTCCCGTCGGGACTGAAAGTGACTGAGGTGATCGGATCCGCATGACCTTCGAGGGAGCGCAGTAGCTTGCCGGTGGCGGCGTCCCACAGCTTGATCGTTTTGTCAGCGCCTCCGCTCGCGATCACTTTGCCATCGGGACTGAAGGCGACTGAATTAATAAGAACTGTGTGACCTTCGAGGGAGCGAAGTTGCTTGCCGGTCGCGGCGTCCCACAGCTTAATCGTTTTGTCCCAACTGCTGCTGGCAATCACTTCCCCGTCGGGACTGAAGGCGACTGAACTGACATTTCCGGTGTGACCTTCGAGGGAGCGAAGCTGCTTGCCGGTGGCGGCGTCCCAGAGCTTAATCGTATTGTCGTCCCAACTACCGCTGGCAATCACTTTCCCGTCGGGACTGAAGGCGACTGAATAAACATAACCTGTGTGACCTTCGAAAGAGCGAAGTTGCTTGCCGGTCGCCGCGTCCCACAGCTTGAACGTTTTCTCCCAACTGCCGCTGGCGATCAATTTCCCGTCGGGACTGTAGGCGACTGCGTGGACCACATAGGCAGGAAGGGAGTGAAGTTGCATGCCGGTCGCGGATTCCCTGAGCTTGATCGCATCGTCACCGCCAGTCGAGCTGGCTATCACTTTTCCGTCCGGACTAAATGTAACTGCATCGACTTGAGTTGTGTGACCTTCGAGGGAGCGAAGTTGCTTGCCGGTGGCGGCATCCCACAACACGATCGTTTTGTACTGGTTGCCGCTGGCAATCACTTTCCCGTCGGGACTGAAGGCGACTGAATAAACATAACCCGTGTCGCCCGGCCAGGTGGATTGCGTGCCACGTTGGCCTTCGAGGGAGCGAAGTTGCTTGCCGGTGGCGGCATCCCACAGCTTGATCGTTTTGTCCTGGCTGCCGCTGGCAATCAATTTTCCGTCGGGACTGAAAGTGACTGACGTGACCTGATCGGTGTGACCATCGAGGGAGCGAAGTTGCTTGCCGGTGACGGCATTCCACAGCTTGATCGTTTTGTCCTGGCTGCTGCTAACAATCACTTTTCCGTCGGGACTGAATGCGACTGAATTGACCTCACCTGTATGACCTTCGAGGGAGCGAAGTTGCTTGCCGGTGGCGGCTTCCCACAGCTTGATCGTCTTGTCCTGGCTGCCGCCGGCAATCACTCTCCCGTCGGGACTGAAAGTGACTGAATCGACATGACCTGTGTAACCTTCGAGGGAGTGGACTTGCTTGCCGGTCGCGGCATCCCACAGCTTGATCGTCTTGTCATCGCTGCCGCTGGCAATCACTTTCCCATCGGCGCTGAAAGTGACTGACGTGACCCGATCGGTATGCCCTTCGAGAGAGCCGACTTGCTTGCCGGTGGCGACGTCCCACAGCTTGATCGTTTTGTCCCAACTGCCGCTAGCGATCACCTTCCCGTCGGGACTGAAAGTGACTGACATGACCCGATCAGTGTGGCCCTCAAGGGAACGAAGTTGATTGCCGGTCGCGGCGTCCCAGAGCTTGATCGTATTGTCCCAACTACCGCTCGCAATCACTCTTCCGTCGGGACTGAAGGCGACGGAACTGACCAAACCAGCATGGCCGGTCTGGACAACTAGTTCTGGCTGCTGCGCTCCAACGGCAAAGCCACTGACCAACAAAAGCGTGATGCAAAACAAAACTGCGTTGCGTGTGGCCTTCATTTCTTTTCCCTTTAAGTTTTGCCGCGTCAAAATCCCCGCAATGGCATCTTTGGTCCTCTCTGCAACCAATTACTTTCCGGATAGCGCGCCGAAGCATCGATGATGTGCAGCGTGTAAGCGTGGCGCGAGCGAGCTGAAGTATTTTCGCGGCTGAGGTGCGGCAGCAAGCCGTGCAGAACGATCACAGTTCCCTTCCTGACTTCCAGCGGCCGCAAATCCTCTTCCGGCCATGCCGTGTTGTCGAATACTTCGAAGCGCGTGCCGCCGCCTTCAGCGCGCAGGAAACGTGATTTCAATCCGAGTTTGTGTCCGCCTGGCATCGCCCAAAGACATCCGTTCTCGACGGTTGCATCTTCCAACGCGAACCAGAGTCCAATCATGCGCAACGGCTCGGTGAGAAGGAACGTGGCATCTTGATGACAGGTGACCCCGCCGCCGATGCGCGGCTGCTTGAAGATATACATTGACTGCAGCAACAGCGGGTCGGCGATGCCAAGATCGGAAACCATCTGTTTGATTTCAGGCGCGCGCGAAAACGTGTCAAAGACCGGATCAAGATCGTGAAGCGCATGCCCGATCTTGTTAATTGATTGTTCCTTGCTCTGCCGCAACCGTCCCTCCGGAAGAAAAGCATGCTCTTCAAAGAAGAAGCGAATCTTGTCACCTGACTCCAGAAAATAATCGTCGCTGGTGCGCGTTTGTTCGTGTGTAGAGAAGATCGAGACGACACCTTGCGGATCAAAATCACTCACGAGTTCTGCGGCCCGCGCGCGCAAACGATCACAGTCCTTCCCATCCACGAAGTTTTCGAGCACCAGGAATCCATCGCGGTCGTAGATGTCAATCTGATCCGGACTGAGTTTCATTTGGAAAAGCATTCTCTTGTGTTAGAAGGCATAGATCAAGCGAACGACCAGAAGCCCCCAGTCGCCGGGAGCGCGGACGTCCCGTCCGCACTGAGCGCGAAGCGCGAAAAGAGGTTTGGATTTCAAGAAGGTAATTAAGCGTGCTGACGCACGCTCCGGCGGACGGGACGTCCGCGCTCCCAGCATTAGAGGCCTTTGCATTGCCGGACGCGCAAGATAAACTCCCTGCGTTTCTGAAGCAGAGCAAACCGTGCCCGATCACACTAACGCCGAATCAATCGCGCCACCTACCTTCTTCGGTCGGCTATTCAGAATCTTCGCGCCCGCCCCGGCCGTACCCATCAAATCAACCGACCCGGTTGAGGTTGCGAAACAATATGGTCACTGGCAGAAACGCGTCCTGCTGAGTTCGATCATAGGCTATGCCACCTTCTACTTCGTGCGCGCGAATATCCCCATCGCGATGCCGTTCATGGAACGCAATCTCGGCATTCAGAAACAGCAACTCGGTTTGTTTCTCACCCTCCATGGATTGCTGTACGGAGTATCAAAATTCGCGAACGGCTTTCTTGGCGATCGCGCGAATGCCAGGGCGTTCATGGCCTTTGGCTTGGGCGCCTCGGCGCTGATGAACGTGCTGTTTGGGTTCAATTCCGCGGTCGTAACGCTGGGATTGATCTGGATGGCCAACGGCTGGTTTCAGGGCATGGGCTTTCCGCCGTGCGCGCGTCTGCTGACAAATTGGTTTTCACCAAAGCAACTGGCCACCAAGATGTCGATTTGGAACATCTCGCACCAAATCGGTGGCGGCCTGATCCTGATTCTCTGCGGTTACCTGGTGATGATCAACTGGCGGCTCGCCTTCTTCGTTCCGGCCGCAATCGCCTTCGTCATCGTTATCTTCATTTGGTTTACGCTGCCCGACACGCCGCCGTCCGTCGGTCTGCCGGAAGTTGCCGGCACGGAAAGTCATTCACAGCAGTACGAATCGCCCGCCGAGTTCCGACGCTTCGTTATCGATCATGTCTTCCGCAACAAGTACATCTGGATCGTTTCGCTGGCGAACTTCTTCGTTTATACCATCCGCTATGCGGTATTTAATTGGGGGCCGACGATCTTGCTGGAGTTCAAGCACGTGACCATCACGCACGCCGCCTTTATGGTCGCCGCGTTTGAGTTCAGCGGCGTGTTGGGCGCGATCTTCGGCGGCTGGATTACGGACCGATACCTGGGCGGGCGGGCGGTACGAGTTTGCGCCGTATACATGGCGTTGGCGGGCGTCACGCTGTTCGCATTCTGGAAGCTACCCTTGCACTCCGAACTGCTGAACACGGCGTTGCTGGGCGCCGCGGGCTTCTTCGTTTATGGCCCACAATGTCTGCTCGCGGTCGCTGCGGCGAACCTGGCGACTAAGAGAGCTGCCGCCACGGCAATCGGATTGACGAGCATCTTCGGCTATGCGAGCACGGTTCTTTCCGGTTGGGGACTGGGCGCGCTGAGGCAGCACTACGACAACTGGAACGCCGGCTTTGAAGGACTAATTATCGCCGCGGCGATCGGCACTGTGCTCTTCATCGCCGCCTGGCCGGCGAAAGCGGATGGCTACGACACGGCCGCGTGAGATCTTGAATCGGCGACGCTCAGTTTCGCCAGATCCGACTGGTCTAAGTTTGCGGGTCATAGACGTATGGATGCGTTGACATGATTGTCGCGGTCATTATAAGTTAGCCCTTCGCTTTCTTTGTCTGCGTTTCTTGCTACTGAGGGGTAGTGTCTTAATTTGCGGCGGACGTTATGGAGTCAGTACCGGGAGCGGTAGCGACNNATCTCAGACTCTAGATTTGCCAAGGACTGTTACCCGGTCGCTACCGCTCCCGGTACTGACCTCACTCAACACCTCGCGGGCGCTTCGACCGCTTTAGCAGACCGGGATCTCTCGATCAAAGGAGCAACTATGCTGAGGTGGAAGACTTCGACGTTTCTGACCATGACCGCGCTATGCGGCGCGCTGGTGTTGGCTCAGCCCGCGCTGTGCAATGGACAAGCGTCTGATTTTTCGAGCGTCTATACAGCTTTGAGCAAAGACTGTAAAGCGGCCTTCAAGCAGGTGGGCGCAGGACAGGACATGCCGCTTAAGTGCAAAGGGTACGGGGGCTATGAGGTTCGCATTGATTACAGCGCCATGAGTGCGAGCTTGAGGATTCAGTCACCGAATGGCGAGACAGCGGCGTCCGTATCCCCTCAACCTCTGGGTTACTATGACAAAAGAAAAGTAGAGTGGCGCCTGGCGAAAGGTAAGCCCTTTGCGATCATCATCAGAGGGGATCACTACAAGGACGAAAGCGGCAACATTGACGCCGACACATACTCTCCGCAGAACATAACGGGCACGTATCTGTTGGTCGTCGGACTGAAAGGGTTTGCGTACATTGACGGTAAGATTGATGCCAAAACCCCGGATGCTAATGCGAAGGCCAGAGAGATGGCTGACGCGGGTTTCATACGTGGTAAGTAGCCGGGCTAATTAGTTGGCGAGTGGCTATTCCAAAATTGCGAAGTCCAGGAGGTTGAGAATGAAAAAGAATTGGCGGGTTGTGATGATAGCTTTGGTGGTCCCTTTGGTCATCTTCGCCGCACTTAACATTGCGTCTGGTAATGGGTCTTCTGCTGGCGCACAAGAGAAACCTATCGTCGGCCGTTATGCGGACACTTCCAACACTGACCCCGAAGCAGTGGCGGCAGCGCAGTTCGCGATCAAGACGCAGGGCCGGAAGAGACATGCTCGCATTTCACTCGTGGCGATCACGCGTGCTGAAGCGCAAGTGGTCGCGGGGTTCAACTACCGGCTTTGTATGAGAGTAAAGATCAAGGGCAAGACCCGGGATGTAACGGTGGTGGTCTACAAAACTCTTAAACAAAAGTATTCGCTCATCAGTTGGGTAGCAGGCGGTTGCAAGGAGCGATGACTCGACCGAAAGGAATCTCTATGAAAAAATTTGCACTAGCGTTACTAACTATTTTGCTGATCACCGCGTCCACCATCTGGGCGCAGCATTCCAAGCGTGTCAGCTTTCCCGCGGGGCGCACCACCGTAGTTTTGCAGGGTAGAACCACGGGCGGCCCGAGCGAAAGCGGCGGCATGAATCCTGTTAGCTACGTGCTCGGCGCGCGCAAAGGCCAGACGATGACCTTACATCTAACCTCAGCCAAAAAGAACGCGGTGTTTGGCGTCTACGCGCCGGGCACGGAGTTGATCGAAGGCGCGCAGAGTGTCACCGACTGGAGTGGTACGCTGCCGAAAACGGGTGACTATGAAATCATTGTGTTCCCGGAAGACGAGAAGACAAATACCACCTTCACACTTGAAATCACGATCCGCTGAACATCAAAACGTTAAGCGACGCCTCGTCGGGGCTTGTTAAGCGAAGCGACTCACTGCGAAGGGCGTAGCACGGGCCAAGGTGCCACGAACAAAGCTTTGTTTGCCCGGAACAAGGTTAAGAAAACCGCAAACAAAGCTTTGTTTGCCCCGAGCAACGTTAAGAAAACCACAAACAAAGCTTTGTTTGCCCCGAACAACGTTAAGAAAACGACAAACAAGCCTTTGTTTGCCTTGAACAAGGTTAAGAAAGCGACGAACAAAGCTTTGTTTGCCTCCAACAAGGTTAAGAAAACGACGAACAAAGCTTTGTTTGCCTCCAACAAGGTTAAGAAAACGACGAACTAAGCTTTGTTTACCTTGAACAAGGTTAAGAAAACGACGAAGAAAACCGACAAAATTGCGGCGAAGGATGATTTCACTACTAGTGGGCGGCATATCAGTAGCCCGGGGTGTAAGTCCGGGGTTCGAACGCCACTCCCAACCTCAAGCCGCAAAGCGGGCGACGGAAATAGGTTCGGGACCATGTGCGACATGAAATCTCTTTCGCCCCTACGGGGCTCGGAACCTTTTTGCTCTCGTCCCCCGGGCTTACACCCCGGGCTATTGATATGCCGCCTGCTTTGCAGACTGGTCGAGGGTACTGGTTCAGTTTGAGCCAAAGGTCGATCTTCTGCTGGGAGCGCGGACGTCTCGTCCGCATTGAGCGCGGAGCGCGAACAGTTATTGCTGCAAGAAGCTCGAAAAAGGGAGCGTGCTTCGCACGCTGTGCGGACGGGACGTCCGCGCTCCCAGCGTCATCTTCATTGGTGGGACTGAAACTGAACCAGTACCTGGTCGAGCGTTAGCTTGCGCGCCAACCATCAATTGCCGGCAGGCGCGGAAGTAGATGCTTGTGCCTCCCGCGTCATTCTCACTTGCTTTCTTCCCAGCCAGAGACTAACGAAGAGCCATATAGCGGCGATGGGCGCCGCGACTAACGAAACTCCTGCCAGCCCTAACCCCAGCCAACCCATGACAGGTGTTGACCAGGCTGCGATCGGATCAGCGGCGCGGTAGACAAAGGTATCAATCAGGTTCTTGGCCTTATATTTATCTTCCCTGCTTACCACAGTGAAAAGAATTTCACGCGCCGGCCGGGCGATAGCGAAGTTTGCTGCCCGCCGCAAAGTAAGGAAGACAACCAGCAGCGTGAGAGTCGGCGCGACGCCCATCGCGGTGAAGCCGATCACGCTCAAAGCTGGAAGGATCGCCAGAGTAACCCCGACGCCCAGCCACTTAAGAAGTCTTCCGGCCAAGAACGCCTGCCCAAGTATAGTCAGGATATTCACCAGCAAATCTATCTGCGCAAAGAAGGCCGTCCGCGCTGAGCGATCCGCAAAAGCATGGGCGGCGATGTCTACCTGCTGAAAATATAGAAGCGTCGACGTAGTTGCATAGAGAAAGATGTAGGCGCAGATGCCGAGGAGATATGGTGATTTGATGCAATGTGTAATGCCTGTCCAGATTCTTCCGCCAATTGGCAACTCTCCAGCAGTCTCTTTCCTGACTGAAGATTCGGAACCTGCGAATGTCGTGGGGAACAACCGCACGCATTGAGCGCCAAGTTCAAGCAACACCGCGGAGATGAGCAGGAGGTTGAGGCTGCCAATTCTCTGCACCAGGGTGGCAGTGATTGCGGCGCCCACAATCCCGCCCAGCGTTCCACCGACGCTGATGAAGCCGAACAGGCGTTTCCCCTGCTCTGTGCTGAACACATCCACCATGAATGCCCAAAACACCGAAACCACAAACAGATTGAAGACACTGGTCCAAACAAAAAAGGCCCGCCCGACCCAGACTTGATGCTCCCTGGAGATCGTCATCATGAGCACAAAGAATATCAGGAGGTTTGCAATCAGGGTTCGGTAGGCAATCGGTATGAAACGTCTGCGGGAAAACCTTACTACCAGCGCGGCGAAGAGCGCGTTCGCGATTAGCATCGCGACGAGCGTGCCGGTGAATAGCCAGGGCAGTTTCTCGATACTGTCCGCGCCGATGTCGTCGCGGATCGGACGAATGACGTAGTAGCTGGAAAAAATCAGAAAGTAATAAATGAAGCCCAGACCGAGCGCGCGGACCTCTTGCGCTTTCACATCGACGACCTTACGCAAGAGTCGCATGAAGCCGCTCGGCTCTGTTTCTTCGGGAGGGATAGCCTGGTTCTCGCTATTCAAGAAGTCGTCCTCGAGAAGGATGATGACTCCCTCTCCATTTGGGAGAGGGCTGGGGAGAGGGAGCTACGCGAATCTAACGCCCTCTCCCTAACCCTCTCCCAAAGGGAGAGGGAACGAAGCACTCGGGATCAAAAACTACACCCGCATTATTTCTTTTGAGCGTGCCATGCTGCCAGTACTTCCGTTTCGCGCTCTGCCGTGAGGCCTGACTTCAACTTGGCCTGTCTGGAGGTGGGCTGCTTTCTAAACCATTCGAGCGTTGCTCTCGCCGTGTCGGGAAGGGGCCGGAAGGTCAGACCCTTAGCCAGCGCTTTGCTAATGCTGATCTCGGCAAAGCCTACCTCTCCACCTCGCGGTGGGATCCACACGGGCATATCACTCCACGGCCGGACCTTTTGCGCAGCCAGAAAGTCCGCGTCAACCCAGGTGAATCGTGACTCGGAGGTCGTTGCCTTCTTAATGCCGTCGAGCATTTCCCCAATCGTCAGCTTCGACCTGGGCCCGGTGGCGTTAAAGATCCCGGTGGTGCCTTGCTCAACCATGCGTATGGTCCATTCGGCCAGATCGCGCGCGTCGATGAACTGAACCGGATCAGTGGAAGCGCCGGGGGCCAGGATTTCGCCGCCGCGATCAAGGCGCACTGGCCAGTAGGTGAAGCGATCAGACTCGTCACCCGGCCCTACGATTAACCCGGGACGAATGATCAGCGCTTTTCCGGGAAACCATTTTTCGGCTTCTTGTTCGGAAAGCACTTTGAGCGGACCATACAAACCGTATTTCGAAGCGAGCAAGGTCGCCTGAGTTTCTTTCATGCTGTCGGCGCCTTCATACTTGGCCAGCGGCCCGCTCTCATCCATTCCAGGCTTACTGTTGTCCGAGTAGACTGAAATAGTGGAGATGAAGACGTAGCGATCCACGTTCCCTTTCAAAATTTGGGCGGCATCACGTACCCAAACGGGAAGGCTCGTGGGGATATCGATGACGACGTCCCACTTCCTGCCTTTGAGAGCGTCGAGCTGACCATTACGATCACCTAGCAACTGTTCCGCTTCTTTAGGTAGTTCGCCCGGATGCGTCTTGCCGCGATTAAACACCGTCACCTTATGTCCGCGGCTGAGCGCATAACGAACCTGGAAGGGGCCCGTAAAGCCGCTACCGCCGAGAATCAAAATGCGTAAGGGCTTAACGGCCTTGCCCATTGAGGTGCCGGCCGGATTGCCGGCCGCTAGCAAATCAGATACTCCAGGTATCAAGCCAAGGCCAATACTGCCACTCGCCAGGGCTGAAAGCTTAAGAAAAGTTCTGCGGTTGGTTGCCATTCATTCTCTCCTGCTAAGTTCAATTCAGACTGAATGAAACGATATTCAGGTCCAATTTTCGACAGTAAGACGCACCCATCTCGACGCTCGGTTTGGAGTGCATACGAGCCACGTCTTTCTATAGTTTCAGGGATGCGCGAATGCGATGCGATGCTAACCGTTTCCAGAACTCGTATCACTCTCTGAATTAATGGAGACTCTGCCGCGTAGCGACCGGATCATTTTCCATTTGTCATTTCCCATTGATCATTGTGCTTCGTGCCCGTTCGTGTGATTTCGTGGATCGCTCTTCTTTCCCCGGCCCTGCGCACGACCCACGAAATCACCCGAAACAACGCGAGATAAATCCGGCAAATGGCAGATGAAAAATGATAAATGGAAAATAATCCGCTCACGCTTCTGTAACGACAAGCCGCGCGCCGATGACTCAATCACCCTATTTCTTTTGAGCGTGCCAGGCTGCCAGTACTTCGGTTTCGCGCTCTGGAGTAATTCCCGACCTTAACCTGGCTTGCCTTTCGGCGGGCTGCTTTCTAAACCATTCGAGCGTTGCTTTCGCGGTATCGGGAATCGGCCGCAAGGTCAGCCCCTTCTTCAGCGCCCTCTTGTTGCTGAGCATCGAAAAACCTTGTTCAGGCCCCCGCGGCGCGACCCACACGGGCAGTTCATTCCATGGCGAGACCGTTTGCGAAAGCAGGAAGTCAGTGTCAACCCAGGTGAATCGAGACTGAGAGGTCGTCACCGTCTTAAGGCCGTCAAGCAATTCTCCCATCGTCAGTCTCGACTTTGGACCGAGGGCGTTGAAAATCCCGGTGGTTTCCTGCTCGACCATTCGGATTGTCCATTCGGCCAGGTCGCGCGCGTCGATGAACTGAACGAGATCGGTTTTGGGATCGCCCGGGCACAGGATTTCGCCGCCCCGATCAAGGCGCACGGGCCAATAGGTGAAGCGATCAGTCTCGTCGCCGGGCCCCACGATCAATCCGGGACGAATGATCAGGGTCTTCCCGGGAAACCATTTCTCAGCTTCTTTTTCGGAAAGCACTTTGAGCGGCGAGTAGAGAGGGAATCTACGCAAAGTCGCCTGAGTTTCTTTCATTGCGTCGGCGCCTTGATACTGGGCCAATGGCCCGCTCTCATCCATTCCAGGCTTGCTGTTGTCCGAGTAAACTGAAGTAGTCGAGATGAAAACGTAACGCTCCACGTTCCCTTTCAGGATTTGCGCCACATCACGTACCCACACCGGAAGGGTCGTGGGGATGTCTATGACAACGTCCCACGGCCGCCCTTTGAGAGCGTCGAGTTGACCATTACGATCGCCTATTAACTGTTCGGCTTCTTTTGGCAGTTCCCCCGGATGCGTCTTGCCGCGATTAAAGACCGTCACTTTATGTCCGCGGCTGAGCGCATAACGCACCTGAAAGGGGCCGGTAAAACCGGTACCACCAAGAATCAAAATACGTAAGGGCTTTACTGCCTGAACCCTTGATGCGTCAGCCTTCGGGCCGGCCGCTAATAAATCAGATGCCCCCGGCAGCAAACCGAGTCCAATACTTCCACCTGCCAGGGCTGAAAGTTTGAGAAAGTTTCTTCGGTTGGTCGACATTCACGTGTCTCCTAAAACGATTTTGATCTGTTCCCGCATGGCCTGCTCGTCATATCAGTTTGCGAACTGACCTGCGCTCAATCATGGATACCAGACCGAGATCATGTTTACGAGGGGTCTACCACCAGGGAGGATAGGCACGGTGCAAACTTGTTGCCGGTCCTCATCGCTCCTATTATTAGCAATGCAGTTTGAATGGAGCCGGCTATCGGAGTCGAACCGATGACCTTGCGATTACGAATCGCACGCTCTACCAACTGAGCTAAGCCGGCTAGGATTTAGCATCTGAACTATACGAACGCGTTGTTTGCGCTGTCAAGCAGGTTGAAAAAACCAATGAGCGCTGAGATAACGAAGAAAGAAGTAAGTGTTTTGACAATGCGGCCAGTGCGGTACTCGCACCCCCGCGCGGTCTGCTTCCGCGTCCTGGTCCTCTCTTTCTTCGCCTTCGCAGTCATATGTCAGTCAGTGCTCGCTCAGCAAAACCGGAGCCTTCCTTCTGCCGAAAAGGTCGTCGATAACTATTTGAAAGCGATTGGCGGGAAGAAACAGGCGAGCGCGATCCGCGACGCCACTTATGAATGGACGATTGAGCGTCGGGACCAGGCCGTGGGCGTGGCCAGGACCCAGAACAAAGCGCCCGCTTCACAGCGCGCAGAGATGGCTCTCGACAATGGAAAGATGATCTCGGCAGCGAATCCCAGGTCTGCCTGGGTCCAGGGATTGGGCGGTGAACTGCGGACGCTCACGGGTCCCGATGCAGCCGCCGCCAAGTTACAGGCAGTGCTGAATGCGGCGCACCTGGTCGACTACAAAAAGGCCAACGTGCTCGCGCGCGTGGTTTCACTGGATGATTCGGCTTCGGGTTCGACCTACGTCGTGGAATTTTCGTCTCGCGGTGGCGCTCGACTGAGATATTGCTTCAGCACTAAGACGAAATTACTGGTCAGCATTCGGGACGACGCGCGCCAGACCGTCACCTGGTTTGAAGATTACCGGCCGGAAGGAAACATTCTCGAGCCACACATTCTTCGAATCGACCAGGGAGGCACGGGAGACCTCACTTTCAAACTCCAGCGAGTAAGTTACAACTCCGGAGTCGCGTCGACTGTGTTTGATCCGCCGGGCAGCGCCGAGGCGTTGGACGTTAGCACGGTGCTGCGCGAAGTTTCTCGCAATCAGGACGCGGTTGAAAAGCGCTTCACCGAATACTCGTTCCTGCAAAAGGAGACTGAACGCGAAATCGACGGCCAGGGCGTCGTCAAGAAAGAGACAGTCAAAGTGTTCGAGGTGTTCCCAATTGCCCATCGCCGGCCGATTCTGAAATTGATCAGCGAAAACGGAGTCCCTCTCTCCGGCGACCGCGCCGCCAAAGAGGACAAACGAGTCGAGGAGGAATTTCTCAAAGCTGAGCGCGATAAAGACAAAGATACGCAGCGACAGGAAAAGCTACGGGCCGAACGTCAGCGGAAACGGGCTGCCAACAACCGCCAGCAAGACGAAAACGACGATGTCGAGATTTCGCAGTTTTTCAGGAACTGTGAGTTCGTGTCACCGCGTCATGAACGCTTTCAGGATCGCGATACGATCGTTTTCGACTTTCGCGCCAAACCGGGATTCAAGCCCAGCACGCGTCAGGAAAGTCTGATCTCCAAGCTCGTCGGCGTCGTCTGGATCGATCCGGTTGATAAGCAGGTGATCCGGCTGGAGGCACGACTGGCCGAAGGCTTTAAGATGGGCGGCGGATTATTAGTTTCGTTGCGTCCGGGCGCCGCCCTGGTCATGGAGCAGACGCGCATGAACGAGGGAATCTGGCTGCCACGTTTCGTGCAGATTAACCTGTCCGTCAAGGTACTTCTATTTGGCGGTGGCGATATGAACAAGACCATTGAGTGGAGCAACTACAAACACTTCTCTGCCGATGTTGATAGTTACAAGCTGGGCCTGCCCAAGACAGAAGAGACGCCTGCCAAAAAGCCCTGAGAAGGCAAGATATTCGCCAACGAGGAAGAAGTCATGAAAGATCAAACACGCCACATCGAAACATTCAAGGTCGGCGCAACGCGCGTGAACGAATTCGATTTTCATAAGCATCAGGGCGAGATGCATGAGCATCATGGCAATAAACAGCAGCAAGGCTTCGGCAAAGTCGAAACCAAAGCTGCGCGAGTCGCAGCGTTGACGAAACACGCGCACGAGAAAGTTGTGCGGCGAAAGAAGCGGCGTTGAGTCTCTGCGGCGAGGCATAGCCTCGCCGCAGAGTAAAAAGGACGGCAAGCCGGAAAGGCAAAGCCTTTCCGCACATCAGGCGGCATAGCCGCAGAAATCCGGTACGGAACCGGGAGCGGACCGGGGTCCCCGCGCGGGCGTCCCGCGTGGGGTGGTGGTAGCGACCGGGTAACGATGCATGAATGAAGTCACAGTTATCGGCGGCGGATTAGCGGGCGTCGAAGCTGCCTGGCAGGCAGCCAGCGCGGGCGCGCGTGTTCGCTTGTTCGAGATGCGGCCAATTAAGCAGACGCCCGCGCATCGCACGGACAAGCTGGCGGAGATTGTCTGCTCGAATTCCTTGAAATCGGACGAACAGGGCTCCGCATCTTATCTTCTTAAGGAGGAATTGCGGCGCGGCGATTCGCTCGTCATGGAGGCGGCCACGGCAACCCGAGTGCCGGCCGGCGCGGCCCTGGCTGTCGATCGCCAGCAGTTTGCCGAATACATCACCGAGCGCATCGAATCGCATTCGCGGATTGAAATTGTGCGCGAAGAAGTAACTGCCATTCCGCGCGACGCGGTCGCAATCATCGCGACCGGGCCGCTCACTTCCGATGCGTTGACCTTTGAAATCATGAAGCTGACCGGCGATGATCAGCTTTATTTCTATGACGCGATCGCGCCGATCATCGCGGCCGATTCAGTTGATCGCTCGATAGCTTTTCTCGCCGCGCGCTATAACAAGGGCGGGGACGACTATCTGAATTGCCCGTTCGATGAAGAACAGTACGCGGCGTTTTACCAGGCATTAATTGAAGCCAAAAGCGTTCCGCTGCAACGTTTTGAAGAAACGCATTGGTTCGAATCGTGCCTTCCCATCGAGGAATTGGCGCGCCGCGGCGTCGACACCTTGCGATACGGACCGATGAAGCCGGTCGGGCTGAGAGATCCCCGGACCGGGCGCGAGCCTTATGCGGCGGTGCAACTGCGGCAGGAAAACCTGATGGCTGACGCTTACAGCATGGTCGGTTTTCAGAATCATCTGCGTTATGGCGAGCAGGCACGCGTACTGCGAATGATTCCGGGTCTCGAGCAAGCTGAGTTTCTGCAGTTCGGCCAGATTCATCGGAACACCTATATCAATGCGCCGCGCGTCCTCGCGGCAACCATGCAGATGCGTTCCGCCTCAAACCTCTTCTTCGCCGGACAAATCACGGGCGTCGAAGGATACGTCGAGTCGGTGGCGATGGGTTGGCTGGCGGGAAACAACGCTGCGCGGCACTTGCAGGGTGAAGAACTTTTGCTGGCGCCGCCGCGTAGTGCAATTGGCGCCCTGGCGCGATATGTTTCAGGCGCCGAAACGAAGAACTACCAACCGGTCAATATTACTTTCGCGTTGCTTGAGCCACTCAGTGCTGAACAAGCGCGTAGCGTGCGACGCAAGCGAGACCGGCATCTGCTGCAAATTAAACTGGCTTTGGAAGAGTGGGACCAGTGGCTTCTGAAAGTATGGAAAAACCGCGAACCGATTCTGGTGGCGGCGAGCTGATTGACGCCAGGGATTCTTCGCGCTCAAGCATAAGGCGCGCGCAGTTGCTCAGCGCGCTGATCATTGCGTGCGCGCTTTTCATCACCCCGCTGGTGACCCACTCTCAATCAGGCCGGCAAAAAGAAACTGCCCCTCCAGCGAACAGCAACACGCGGCCTCGCACTACAACCAGATCGACCACGCCGCCGGACAATACTCAAAAGCCGAAAGATGGAAAAGAAGACACCGCGGACGATTCATCCGACGTCGTGCGAGTAACTTCGAATCTGGTAGCTGTGCCGGCCACAGTAGTAGACAGCCAGGGCATAGCGGTGACGAACCTCAAACTTGAAGATTTTGAGCTGCGCGTCGATGGCCAACCAAATACGATCAGTGAGATCAGCCGCGCCGATACGCCCGTGCGGATGGCCATGCTGTTCGACAACAGCGGCAGCCTGAGTGAATCACGCGACTTTGAAAAACGCGCCGCCACGCGATTCTTTCGCAACGTGCTGCGGCCGGTGGATCAGGCTGCGGTGTTTTCAGTTTCGACTGACGTCACGCTGGCCCAGCCTCTGACGAATGACGCGCGGCGGCTCGAGCTGACGATCGACAGTTTCGGCAAACCGGAAGGCGCCACGTCGCTGTTCGACGCGATCATTCAGGCTGGAGCTTATCTGCGCCCTTATCCGGGTCGTCGGGTCATCGTGATTGTTTCCGACGGAGTAGACACAACCAGCCGCGCGGATTTCGACACCACCATGCAGCGGGCGCGCGCGGACGATTGCCAGATTTATGTCGTGCAGACCGGCCTTTATGAGAATGCCAACCTGCGGGCGCTCGCCGCCGAGCGACGCATGCAGGAATTTGCCGCGCAAACCGGTGGTGCTGTCTATACTCCCAAGTCTGCCGATGATCTTGACGATGCTTTTGCTCAGATCGCCGCAGACCTCGCGCAGCAGTACATCCTGAGTTATTACCCGGCGCCGGATAAGCGTGACGGCAAATATCACCTCATCGCGGTACTGGTGAAGACTCGACCCAACGCGCGAGTGCGCGCGCGAAAAGGATTTGTGGTGAAAGCACGCGAGCGGGTGTAGAGTGGGCGCTGAGGATCAGACATGAGGTCATTGAAGAAACAGGTGAAGGTCCAACGCCCTAAGAAAGAGATGGTAAGGGGCGCAGAAGCCTCGAAGCGTGTAACAGTTTTTTGGAAACGCAAGGAGAGATTAGTTGCCGCTATCAGAGAAGGTACGCGTTGAATTCTTTGATCCATGGTGAAGAGATTCAACCAGCCCGCGAAGCGGGCGGCATATTAGTAGCCCCGGGCGTGAGCCCGGGAAACAGCCAATCAAATGATCCTATGAGCCCCGAAGGGGCGACAGAAATTATTATCAAAATCATGATTGGCCCCTTTTTTCTGTCGCCCGCTTCGCGGGCTAATTTATTTTCGTAAACCATGATCCCCGGGCTTACGCCCGGGGCTACCATCTGCCGCGCCTTCGGCGCTCCTTGTCGCTGTCTTCGTTTGCGGCGTCTTCAGAGACTTTCATAAGAAGGAGGCAGAGTAACTCTACCAGGTGATCGATAACCTTCTCACTCAATTCCTCGACCATCTGCGCTACGAGCGCAACGTGAGCGCGCATACTCTGCGCAATTACGAGAGCGACCTGCGACAGTTCTTCGCTTATCTTTCGCCGATCGAGAATGAGGATGCCAAACCCGCCGCCAAACATTCTTCCCGAGCTGAGAGAAAGCGAAACGGGCCGGACATCAAGCAAATCGATCACCTGACGATTCGCGAGTGGCTTTCCAGCCTGCACTCAGACCACAAAAAGAAAACCTCGATCGCCAGAAAGCTCGCCGCCCTGCGCACTTTCTTTCAGTTCCTGGTGCGCGAAGGCGCCGTCGAACAGAATCCGGCAAAGCTGGTCGCGACTCCGCGCAAAGAAAAGAAACTACCCGTCCACCTTTCCATCGAAGACGCCGTCCGCTTTATCGAAACACCCGACACCGAAACCGAATTCGGCAAACGTGACCGCGCCATCCTCGAGTTGCTTTACGCCACCGGCATGCGCGTTTCTGAACTGGTCCAACTCAATCTCCGCGATATCGACTTCAAGAGCAAATTGCTGCGCGTGTTCGGGAAACGCCGCAAGGAACGTATCGTGCCATTTGGCGATCCGGCCGCGAAGGCCCTGAAAGATTATCTCGACGTGCGTGAAGGCTTCCTGATGAACGCGCCGGCCGTCAGGCGCGACGCCCAGCCGCTGATTCTGAATTACCAGGGCACGCGCATGACGACGCGGTCAGTCGGCCGGGTGGTCGAAAAATACATTCGCCTCTGCGCGGGCATTCACGACATCAGTCCACATGCGCTCCGCCATTCGTTTGCCACGCACCTGCTGGACAGCGGCGCCGACCTGCGGGACATTCAGGAACTGCTCGGCCACGCGCGTCTTTCCACTACGCAAATCTACACACACGTTTCGATGGAAAAACTAATCGAGGTCTACGACAAGGCACATCCGAAGGCGTAGGAGTCGGTACGATCTTCACTCTATTAGCACGCCAATTAGAGTTTCCCGGCTCAACTGATTGCTGGGAGCGCGGGCGCCCTCGCCCGGACAGCGTGCGCAGCACGCTCAAGTCTCCACTCAAGTAGACGCCTTCGAGGCAATATTTGTTCGCGCTTTGCGCTCAGTGTGGGCGAGGGCGCCCGCGCTCCCAGTAACAGGTTGAACACTACCTCACCGTTGAGTTCGAGATTCCTCACTTTCATCGCTCTCCTTCGGTGCGTTATGATTCAGAACACAGTCGCCACGGCGATTCTTGATTGCATGCAAGGTAAACTGGACGAACATCCTTTAGCTGAACTGATTCGCGAGATCACCGCGGCGGGTCAGTCAGGCGCGCTGCGTCTGTCGCGAGGGCGCGCCAAAGTAGCGATCTATTTCGAAGAGGGACGGTTGGTTTTCGCCACTTCTAATCTTCGTGCACATCGCCTGCGTGAAGTTGTAAAGCGTAATGGGCTAACCAACGCACACGTCGCCGAGTTTTCCCTCAAAGCTTCGGACGAGGAGCTTGCCATCGCCATGGTTCAGCGCGGACTATTAAGACCAGAGACGCTGACTGGGATTCGCGGCAAGCAGGTTGGTGACGTGTTGCGGCTCGCGTTGCTGTGGACCGATGGCACCTGGGAATTTGATTCGCGCGTCCGGCTCGCCGATGACATCCGGGTTCAGATCGATATAAATCGCTTATTGCTGGAGTGCGCACGTCATCTTCCCGCAAGCTTCATCGCGGCGCGTTTAGCCCGCGCAAACGGAAGTTACTTGAGGGCGGGTAACAACAAGATGAATCTTCTGCCGGCGGAAGTCTTCGTTCTCTCTCGCGCGTCGGATTCTCTGACGCTGGGGGAGCTGACGGCGCAGAGCGGCGTCGGTGAAGAGGATGGCTATCGAGCGATCTACGCGCTGTCATTATCCGGATTGATACAACGCAGCGATTGGCCGGTCGCGTTAGACGCGGAAGCGTCCCCGGTATCCACCAGGACGCCCCGTGGTGGCCCCACCGCTGCCGCAGTGGATGAGATTGATGATGTCGCCGATGTCGAAGCTTTGTTTGTGCGACTACAACTCGCAAAAGACCACTACGAAGTGCTTGACGCAGCCCGGTTGGCCACGAGTGATGAGATCAAGAACGCCTATCACACGCTGGCCCGGCGGTTTCACCCGGATCGCTTTCATCAGAGCGACCAGCAACTGCGCGCTCGGGTAGAATCTGCCTTCGCGCGCATTGCTCAGGCCTACGAGACGTTGAGCGACCAGCCACGGCGCGCGGATTACGACGCCCGGTGGACCCCGAAACCCGCGGCGACCGGCGGCCAGAAATCCGCGACTGCGGCGAACGGCCCCAGCAGCGCGAAGCGGTCGGCGCCGCGAGCAGATGCGAACCGCGCCGAAACAAGTTTTCAGCATGGCCTGGATGCGCTCAAACGGAATCGACCTGACGAGGCCATCCGTTTTCTGGCCGAAGCCGCCATGTTAGCGCCGCGCGAGGCCCGCTATCGCGCGCACTACGGCCATGCACTCATCCGACAATCAAATACCCGGCGCATTGCCGAGACAGAGTTGCAGGCGGCGCTCGCCCTCGACCCTGAGAATGCTTCTTATCGCGTTATGCTGGCCGAGCTGTATAAACAGTTAGGATTACAAAGACGGGCGGAAGGCGAGTTAGAGCGCGCTCTGGCTGTCGATCCGAAAAACGAAGCGGCGCGCTCGCTGCTCCTAAGCTTGAAGAGCAAGAGTCAGAAATCCTGAACTCCGGAAATCGATTCATTTCGACCTTATGCCAATCGATGCTATTGAAAGCGACCAGCTTACTGCGATCGAGGTCTTCCGGGACCTGAGCGTGAGAGCCGACGAATTTGAAGGTTATGCCAATCCGCATGGGTCGCGAATCGCGGTAATTGCCGACCAGATTGGCAGATCGTTCAATCTCGGCTCGCGTGATCGCTTCTCGCTCCGCATCGCTGCCATGGCACACGATCTGGGCGAGGTAGTAATGAATCGCGATTATATTCGCCGGCCTGGATCGTTGAGCGACGATGAAAAAGTCGATCTGGCCCGTCATCCATTGCTCGGAGAACGCGAAGCAGCCGGCGCCGGCGCGGATCGTGGCGCGCAACTGTTAGTCCGCTGGCATCATGAGTGGTGGAACGGTAACGGCTATCCCGATGGTTTGCGATTCGAGCAGATTCCCCTGGGCGCTCGCATTCTGCGCGTGGCTGACGCCTATGCGTCTTTGACTGATGCACGGCCATTTCGCAAGGCCTTCACCGAAAGACAGGCGCGCGAACATCTGCTTGAGTGGACGGGCCTGGAATTCGATCCGCGCGTGGTGCGTGCGCTGCTGTCGCTTGAGCCTTTCAAGGAACTCAAGGGCTATGCGCCAGAGGTCGAAGCACCACCTGACATCCCGGCGATCGCAGACGAAATGATGGCGCGCGTGCAGAAGCTGGGTTCTGAATTTTAGGCCGTCCGTGAAGAGTCCCGTTTGAAGAGTGGTGTCCTATTTCGAGAGATTATCTTGCCAGGTAAGACGATCCACGAAAACACACGAAGCGGAACTAGTTTTTTGGGTGAGATTTCGTGAGATTTGGTGGATCGTTCGCCCAGGCGTCAGAAAGCACGAAGCCAAATCAGGACACATCCGTTTGAAGTCCCGCCCTGAGGCGGAAAGTTGACGTAAGAGAGTACTCCGCCTCAACGCGGTGCTCCGAACCAAAAACCCATGAGTTCAATGCAAGCGCAACACGGTATGAATGCCGGCAGCATCGGTTGGCTGGGTTTTGAGCTCAGCGTGCTTCGCCGTTTGAAGTTTCGTTCGGTCGCCTTGCCGCTCGCCGGCGAGCCGAACCTCGGCCTCAATTTGAAGCGTTGGAACGCTCGGGTCGCCGCCAATGATCCAGCGCAATGGTCCTGGACTAAGTCGCAAGCGTTTGTCGAAAACAATTGCGAGACACTGAGTGAGCAGGATATTGATGCCGTTCTGGAAGACGCCTACGTGCCACGAAACTATTTTCGCAACCCGACGCTGTTGACGTGGTTCAATGAAACGGACGCCTGGTGGTTCGACAATGTGCGCGCGAATGCTGAGCGGCTGTCCTCCCCGTACAAGCGCGCACTGGCTCTGTCCCTGGGGATGGCGGTGGGCGACTATGTCTTCTCTTTCAATCTCGACACGCGCGATCTGCGCCAGCCTTTGTCCCTCTCGAACGTCTTTCGTCGCGTCTGGCACACGGCCGTGCCTCCGTTTAATAATCTGCGAAAGAACACCAGTTCGAACCAGTCGGCCAGGAGTTTTCTCGCGGAAACTCAGGATACCGAACTGCTGTTCTTAAGACTTCCCCGCCCCACCCGCGCGAGTGACAGTCGCAATGCGCGGGTCCTGACCTGGCGCGAAGAATGGCTGCGAATGGGCAAGAGTTTTTGGAGCGAGCTGGCAAAGGACCGCACGGGAAAACTCGATGCTTATGTCGAAACGAAAGAGCAATATTTGGGCTTGATCGAGGACCTGCTGCACACCGCCGCGCACCTGCCGTTGTGGGCGATCGAAGCTGTCAGCGACGGCTTTGTCTCGACCGACGAGTTGGTGGAATGCGTTGGCGACGCGCGCAAGATCGAAGCGATCTACACCAAGGACTTCTCAGAGCTGCTGGGAATTCAGGCGGTGATCATTACGGCCGCGGCGTGAGACTGGCTTTGACGGTGACACTGCTTGATGTTGATTTAAGCTCCGGAGGAGCGTGATGTTTATAGCGCGCAACTCTTGAATGGACTCTCCTGCTCCGAAAGAGCGAAATCTGATTTCGCTCTTTCGGAGCAGACAACATCAAACAGTGTGTCAGGCTATAAACATTTCGCACCTACGGTGCGAAGCAACGGCATGCAAATGGAACTGGGAGTCGACTCTTGGGCCACCGTGCTGAATAGCCTCATCGGCGGACTAGTAAATCCTTCACGCCCCGCGATTCTGCGCGCGGCTGGCGCTGAAACATTGACTGCAGAGCACCGGCCGGCCCGGCGCTGGTTTGAAGGGCACACTATCGGGCTTGCCGCACGTATCGCAAACAATTTCAAACTTTTCGCGCTCCGCTCCTCCGCCTTGTCGCTCTCCGCCAAAGTTTTGGCGGCGGGCATCACGGCAGGGTTTACAACGCTTCGGATGACTTAGCCCACGCTCACGGTAATAGTCTTGTTCTCTTTCAGTAAAAGGGAAGGCATTTCCGCACTCGGCGCAAGTAATTTCAAGATCTGGCATAGCTATCTCCCGACAAACACGTCTTCAGTTTTACCGCTGGAAGCTGATGCGCAAAGTTTACTCCAGGAAGGTGAAGGTGTACAGAAAACTTTGGCAAACTAAAGGAAGCTCTGAAGAGGGTGGCGTAGAGTTTGCCCTGAGCCCGCGAAGCGCGGCGATAGCATAAAGCCTGGGGTGGAGCGGAGCGGAACCCCAGGATCGTTGTAAGACCAAGGACGAGCCCACGAAGTGGGCGACAGCCAT
This sequence comes from Blastocatellia bacterium, assembly GCA_003168335.1. Lineage (GTDB taxonomy): Bacteria > Acidobacteriota > Blastocatellia > Pyrinomonadales > Pyrinomonadaceae > UBA11740. The sequence goes on from PMSM01000010.1 coordinate 613,090, forward strand.
TCATTCCGAGTAAATTCCAGCGCTTGGGCTATCGCACGCTTCGCGGGCTCGGTTTCTCACCTCTCGTGATCCTGGGGTTTCGCTCCGCTCCACCCCAGGCTTTATGCTTCCACCCGCTACGCGGGTTTTGCAAGCATCAACTTGTTCGGGATTAGTGAAGTTTGTCGAACATTAACCACGCTGCAGCTCGCGCACGTGCGCCCTCACCGTCTCGCCCAGCGTATCCAGGTTGTATCCGCCTTCCATGCAAGAGATGACGCGGCTCCCGCACGCTTCGTTCGCCCATTCCTTCACGACCCCCGTCATCTTCACAAAGTCTTCGTCGCTGAGGAGCAACTGTCCGAGTGGATCTCCTTTGTGAGCGTCAAAGCCGGCCGAGATGATCACCAGATCCGGCGTGAACTCTCTCGCGATCTCTTCGATCGCCGATTCGAAGGCGCCCCGCTGATCCTTTGTCGGCGTCAACGCGCGCAAAGGCACGTTGAGCGTATAGCCACGGCCGCGTCCCTGGCCCGTCTCGCCGCGGCTGCCCGTGCCCGGATACCACGGGTACTGGTGCATCGAAAAATAGAAGACCGAAGGGTCGTCATAAAAAATACCCTGGGTGCCATTGCCGTGATGCACATCCCAATCAAGAATCGCCACTCGCTCAATTTCTTTGTACCGCTTCTGCGCATAGCGCGCCGCGACAGCTACGTTGTTAAAGAGGCAAAACCCCATCGCCCGATCCGGCGTTGCGTGATGTCCGGGAGGACGCACGGGCACAAAAGCATTCTTTGCCGCGCCTTCCATTACCGCGTCGATCGCCTGGCACGCCGCACCCGCGCCGCGCAACGCCGCCTCCAGCGAATGTCCCGAAACCAACGTGTCGTTGTCCAAATAGCCCTTGCCTTCGCGGACTGCTTCCTCCACGTGTTTGAAATGCTGAGGTGTGTGGCAGGCTTGAATGTCGCTGCGCCGCGCCTCGTTGGCTTCGATCTCGACGACGTCGGACCAGAGCGCGGCATCACCGCGCAACGCATCAATCACCACGCGGTAACGCTCAGGTCTTTCCGGATGATCCGGACCTGTGTCGTGCTGCTCGAAAACGGGATGATGAACTATGGCTGTTGGCATCTGTCTTGTTGGCCCAGGAGGTCAGAAGCCCGACCGTCAGGGAGGGCCACAGGGGTGTTGCCTCCCTGACGGTCGGGCTTCTGATACGACATACTGCGGGCCGACTTCAATTGCGCATATTCGGAGGCGCAGCGTCAAAGAGTTTCTGCGCCAGCTTCGGGTCGAGGCGTTGCAGAATTGCGTACTCCGCCAGAGCGCCGACCTTATTCCGCTGGGCAACGTGAACAAGTCCCATATAGTAATGTGCCGTCGCGTAATTACCTTTGAGCCGGATCGCGGTGCGCAACGTTTCGACCGCCGCCGGCAGCCGTCCTAATTTGAGATATGCAAAACCCAGCTCGGTGTGCGCCTCGACATATTCCGGCTTCAATTGTATCGCCTCGCGCAGATGGTTCGCCGCTTCGGCATAGCGCTCCAGGTCGTTGTAGCAATAGCCGAGGTTGTAACGCACCCGAGAGTTATTTGGATAAATGCGAATTGATTGCTCGTAGGCTGCGATCGCTTCCTGGTACTGCTTCAAATCGCCGTAGTAAACATCACCCAGCCCCGTATAGGCATCACCATAGCCCGGCTTCAACCTAATTGCTTCACGATAGTTGTTGACCGCTTCATTAAACAGACGCTGGGCCGGGACTGGATTCTGCTGCGCCTCACCGACTTTGTAATTCGCGAAGCCAAGCTCGACGAAAGCCTCCGGGTAAGCAGCCTGCAGTGCGATCGCGTGCTTCGCTGCTCCCGCCGCCTCGGCGTACCGGCCCAGCTCGTTATTGCACCAGGCCAGATTGTAAAAAGCCGTCGGATTATCGTCCTTGTACCGCACGCCCTGCCGGTAAGCTTCCGCCGCCTGCGGGTATTGCTTGGTCTGATAAAAATAAGTGTCCCCCAACCCAAGATAAGCCAGACCATAGTCGGGCTTGATCTGCACGGCGTTCTGGTACGCCGCGATCGCTTCCTGCGATCGGTTCATTTTGAAATAGGCATAGCCAAGTGCCTCGTTCGCGTCGGCATAATCGGCCCTGAGCGCCGCCGCCTGTCTTAATGGTCCGATCGCCTCTGCGTACTGTCCTTGAAAGTTGTAAATCCAACCAATCTCAAAATACGGCGTCGCATAATCTGGTTTGACGGCAATCGCGCGCCGGTAGACGTCGAGCGCTTCGGCATACCGCTTTAAATTGCGATATGAGTAGCCCAGCTCATTCAAGACCACTGCGTCATTCGGCTCGAGTCGCACCGACTGCTGCAGCGCCGGGATTGCCTGAGTGTAATCTTCGCGATCGTTGTTGATCCAACCGATGTGATAGTAGGCAAGGGCGATAGGCTTTAACTGGACCGCTTTGAGATAGAGTTCGAGTGCGTCGTCATACTGCTTGGCCTCGAAGAGTTCATTGCCCTGCTGATTGTATTGCTCCGCGGTGATCCCTCTTTTGACCGGTGCCCGCGGCCGGCGCGCGGTACTTGGCGCGGTCCGCACACGTTTGACCGCGGTGGTACCGCGGCTACTGGAGTCTCCGCCGGTAGCAGCGCCCGTCGTGCTGCCGCCGCCCACGTCGTGTTGGGCCATGGCGACTCCGGCCGTTAAGAAAAGCGCCCCCGCCAGCGCGAAGCACGATAAGGAACGAATCTTAATCATTGGGGTTAACTCCATGTGCTAAAGTATGCGGCTCGAACGAACTCAGGAAGTGACGTTCAGATTATAGAGTGAAGTTTGGCTGATGCAAGAGCGACGAGCAGCAGAACGTCTGCGTATCGATCTCAATGCCCCTTGGGAAGCATTGAGAGCCCAGGGCCGCGGCGCAGTTTGTGACCTCAGCCCATTAGGCTGTTTTGTGCTAACGGGCGCGGAGGTTAAGCCCGGTGAATTGATCCGCCTGGAGATTCATTTTCCGCAAGAGATCAGCTCACTCTGGGGCCAGGTGGTTTACGCGGTCGCGGAAATCGGCTTTGCTTTGCGTTTTGCGTTCGCCAATGAGGCTGATAAGGACTCGCTCGACCAACTAATCGAAAGTTTGGACCGATCCTGAGCTGACAGTTAAGTCTTTAATGCTGAGTTGCTGTATAAGAGGCATCTTTGCCAGGTAAAACGATCCACGAAAGCACTCGAAGCGAATCGGATTTTGTTCGCGCGGCTTCGTGTGATTTCGTGGATCGTTCTTAACCAGGCGGCAAGAAACCACTAGACCAAATTAAAGACACCACTGATCCACGTCGCGGTTTGACACTAGCTTTTCCCCTACGCTACCGTAACTGGTTCGCGTACCTCAGAGCGATCCTCACAGTGCGTCCCGTTCGTCTAGTGGCCTAGGACACCGCCCTTTCACGGCGGCGACACGGGTTCGACTCCCGTACGGGACGCCAATTCTTTCAATCACTTACAAGAATTCCCCATTTCGCCGCGGGTCCAGAAAGGTCCATTAACTAAATCGCTGCCCTACGAATACCTGGAAGAAGCATCTTCACAACCTTGTTCTGCGCCTCTCGCTTTTCATCCGTCACAGCCTGGACGTAGGTGTCCATCGTGACCTTGAGATTGGCATGACGCATGAGCTCCTGAATGACTTTGGGGTTCTCTCCATTGGCATTCAGGATCGTCCCGAACGTATGACGGAAGGTGTGCCAGCCGATATGCTTCCGTAAGCCAATTTTGTCCGCTGCTCGCTTGATGTAAACGCGATAGATAGACTTTGGCCAATACGGCTGCGTACCTTTCTTGGCAGGGCTTGCATACACCCAGTCGTCGGGACGGTTGTAAATCGTTTTCATCTTCCAGATCCGCAGTGATTTCGCCAATTCCCCGTTCATCGGAATTGGCTTTTGCGAAGCTTCGGTTTTTGGCGGCCCAATTCTCTGCTTCACAATCGAGCGCCGGATGTAAATGACGCTTTTCTTGAAATCCACATCCTCCCATTTGAGTCCCAACAATTCGCCGACTCGCAAACCACTTGCGCCGTCCAGAAAGACAGCCGTACGGAAAGGCTCTGGAACCGCCTTCAGTAGTTTAACGAGTTCGTCGATTGTCAGAATCTCGGGAACCGATTGTCGTTTTGCGCTTTGTCGAACACTCGTGATCGGGTTCCTCGTGGCCCATTCCCACCGAATCGCGTGAGCGTAAAGCGCGCTCATGATATTTCTGATCTTTGCCTTGCTGCCTCTGGCCAGCGGATCACCATTCTCGAAACTGAGAGTCTTCAGCCATTGCTCTACTGCCACAGCTTTGACCTCAGACAAACGGTGGGACCGCCAGCGAGGTAAAATCCACTTCCTCAAATAGCCATCGTAAGTATCCTGCGTTGACCATGACTTTCGCTCGTCCTCATCCGAGATTCTCTCCGGGTCTTCCTTAAAGAAGATATCCGGTAGTTCGTGTTCTCGATAGTGATAGACTAAAGCTTCCACGCTAATATCCTTGTTGGCTCCTTGAAGAGTGAGTTGGTTGGCGTTTAGGCGCAAGCCATCTAACGCAGTTTGAGCGAGTGACTCGTTCGGATAATCCTCGAAAGAACCGACGATCTTCGACCGCCGCTTGCGAGTTCCATCTGTTTGAGCCTCTCGCCATCGATATTCCCAGACCTTGCTTCCGTCCTTGCGCCTGCTAAGTCGCAGTTGCCCTCGTTGGTAACGTGCACACCTCATATTTTCTCCTTACGAATTGAGGCGGCATGGATAGCTGACCGAGCTTACCTTACTAGTCAACCAATCGTCGAGATCGATGCGACGAAATCTCCAGAGTCTGCCGATTTGAATTGATGGGATCTCCCCAAGGCGTGCCATGCGGGTCAAGGTGCGCGGGTGGATACGAAGATATTGTGCGGCCTCGCAGCTATTCCAGATTGGTCCAGGTGGTTGTCTAGGCTGCGAAAATTTAAGAGCAGTTTTAGTGGCGTTACTCATATGATCCTCAGTTGTGGAAAGCGAGCGCGCCTGCGTCGCGATCAACTCTACCGTGCTGCCGATGAGTAGCTACAAGCACCGTGCCACGATAGGAACTGATTACGGTTAGCGGCTCGTCAATAGGCGCTGGCACAAAACACTAGGCTTTTATGGGCGAAGGAAAGGCGAGCTTAAAATTACAAGGCCTGCGTTCAACCTACCTGTCTGTCACACGTGACGGGGCACCTGTCACAACCTCTCAATACCTGGAGCGGAGGAGCTAGGCAGCTTGAGGGTCGTGTTCCTCGCGCGCGTCACTGTCGTAAGCGAGTCGCCCTTGTCTATCTTCATCGTTGACCGTTGGGGCACTCTTATCCGCCTCCGATGCGACAAGTTGACGATTGATCTCTTCTGCCAAGTCGTAAGCGAAGTCCTTGCCAGCGTCGGTGTGTTCGTCAAAGAGACTCGCAATCTTTTGAGTGCTGCTCCCTGCTTGCCTGTGAGCGGGCGCGGCGACGGATTCCCATAAGCTCAGCCTTCCGGCGCGCGCTTCAGCTAGGGTTTCCTGCAGCAGCTCCAGGCTGAGGCTTTGGATGCGGAAGCCTGTATGTCCTTGTCCAATCATCCTGAGCAGGAGGGCTTGGATCGTCTGAAGGGTTTCCGCGAGTTCTTGGGCCGGCGGCGGTTGCTCCGGTGATTCAATCCCGGCAACCTTTCGGCGGCGGGTGCGGAGGGCCTCATCAACCAGCATTCTGAGAACGGGTGCTTCGGACTCTTGCCCCATCTCTTCCATGATCTGCTTAATGGCCGGCACCTGGTCCGCCCACGGGTTGAAGCCATAAACTTTCGTTTTGAACAGCACTCGGTTGCTCTTTCTCATGGTTTGCGTCCAGTTCCTTTCCGTGTAAAAACTCAGCTCTAGGTTAAGCCGCAACTCATTCTAAATACTGGTGTTGCAGCTTTGGTTAAGAAGGTTAAGTAGATTGGTTAACCTGCTTAAGTCTTAACCTATTGAATTGAAGCGACTTCCGTCTGTTCGGTCTTCTGAAAAGCCGCTCTATCTTGTCTGCCCACTTAAGTCCTTCACTTAACCGTTTTCGAACGCCTTTGGACGACTGCGACTACTTAGTTAAGACGCGAGAAAAATCCGAAAATTCCAGCGGGCTGTCAGATTTACAGGAGGCCGACATTTGGCAGACCCAGCGATGGGTTTGCAATGGCAAGTGGGGCCTTGCCAAAGACAGGGGTGCGCGTGAGTGCGCGCAGCCACAGCCCAGCCCTAGTGAGGTCTTTGTATACAATTCCCCTAAATCGGTCTTAGCAAGATGGGGGAGAGCATCCATCAAATAGCGGCTCAACAACGGCGCGCATTTCGCTCGTCGGGTATTAGCAGGTGCCGACTGGGTGCATTTCGCTGGCGGGGTTATTAACACGAGCCGACTGCGTGCATTTCGCTGGGGGCTCATTGACACGAGCCGACTGGGTGCATTTCGCTGCGGGGCGCTATTAACACGAGCCGACTGGGTGCATTTCGCTGCGGGGCGCTATTAACACGAGCCGCCTGCGTGCATTTCGCTGGGGGGGGTTATAAACACGAGGAGAAGCCAAGGCAAACCTGACCTTGGGGAGACCAGCCCGCCATAATCGAATGAGACCTCCGCCGGGGGCGTGCAATCCGCAGCTAAGGCCCGGGCTCGTAAAGATGGCCCGCAAGATTAGCGTGGTGACGCCGACGAAGACTGCCAAGAGGGATAGCGGGCGGAGGAGTGATTTTTCCCCAGCGTCTGCGCAGGCGGGAAGCAGCTTGCGATCGGGAATGCATGACTCGCCGGAACCAGTCCTGATTCCATTGGGCGCGTGCCTCCAATAGCTCCCTGTCGAGCCGCATCAACAGCCGCATTGCCTGGGCCGCTAGAAGCCCCTCTCCGGTTAGGGCGATTGGCTGAGCCTTGGCCAGCAAGGTTGCCAACGGTTCAGCGCCACCAGAGGCAGGATTCCGCGACGCGCGATCGGTAGCGATTGCCGCGAGTTGTATTGATTTGGAGAAAGAAGCTGCCATTGGTCACGCGTTCCTAGAAGTCGAAGCCCAACTGCATTTCGCTCGCGTCTCGTCCTGACTGTGACTCGGATACAAGGACAGTTGACGGCGGCGTCAAAGCAAAGTCGGATCTCGCTGATGGCTCTACGGCTGAAACGGGAAGCGGTTCTCCAAGCGCCTTATGTCCGTTGCCTGAGCATGGTTCGGTTACCGCAACAATCCACTGGTCAAGGTCAACGACCTGCGCCGGTGGCATCTCCGGCGCTATCTCTAGCTCCGTCGCCTCGTCCTGGGCTACTTCGTCTACGAGGATCGGGTAGCGAGTGAGCAAGGCGGTCAATATTTTAATTCCGGCTATCTCATCAGTCGGAACAAAGAATCGCTGTTTCCAATCGATTTGCTCATTGATCAAGCCAAGGTTGCGTAGCTCTGCGAACTTGTAGGGATCGGCTCCGCATAACTCAATGAAAGGCTCTCGGTGAACGAATGCTCGGCGAAGTTTGAGGCCGGAAACGAGTGTGACTTCTTCGCCTTCGTCCAGGATGCCGGCAAAGATCTCGTCTGGCTCGCGGAGATCGCGAGTCGAGCCCAGCGCTCGCACAATCACCCCAACCTGTTCAGGCGGGATGCGAATGCCTACAATCCGCTGCCCGTCGTCTGTGGTCACTCGCACCACACGCAAGCGGGCATCTTCGTGCGTCTTGAATCGTTGCCAGAGCGGGATGATTGCCCCGCCAATGATGTGAGTTTCGAGAGTTTCAATCGGCGGCACGGTGGCGTGCTTTTGCGCCCACCATTGACGCGCCTTGCTCGGATTAACAGCTCGGTACTTCTCGGCCAACTCGTCGTCGTGAATGTAGCTGGCTCGCGGTGCTTCCGGCTTCCAGACCGCAAAGCTGCGATAACTGTTTCCATTCTCGGCGTTGGTGTGAAGTCCAGATTCAACCGCGAGAATGAAGTGACCATTCGTGCGATGGCGAAAGAAGGCTCCGGTCTTGCGCTTCCTTACGCGCTCGGCTTCGTCGAAGCTGACAGCCCTAGAAGGCACGTCAATCTCCAAGGTGTAGTGCGTAGTTTGGGCGTTGGTGATCTCGTCGGTATGCACTACGCGCTGAGGCTTTGCGATCCGAATTGCCAGAGCCTTGATGTCGGTCACTCCCTCATCAAAGGTTCCGTTAGCCTTGGCGTAGCGAACCGTCTGATCGAATAGATCCACGAAGTGATCGAATAGCGCGTTCTGGTGCTCAACGTCCAGGGCGAGCACGCGGTTAAGAAACCTCGGCACGTTATAGAGATCGTCTTTGCGCACTTCTTCGCACCCGTCGCGGTTCCTGACAAGTAGGCCAATGTCGCGCAAGGTCTGACGGGGATTGCCGATTCCTGGGACATTGCCGCTTTCGACGATCCGCCGCAACATGAGACACAAAGCCGCTCGGCCTTCTTCCGTCTCAAAGTTGTACTTGGCGAGGTCGCCGCTATCGGCTGCGCCTCGGTCGCCTTTGGTCAAAGCTCCCAAGCTGCCAAGCCGTCGCGCGATGGTTGAACTAAAGCGCTTCTCTCCGCCAAGCTCGGTTGAGAGTAAGACGTATTCTGGCGGAACGGCCTGATCTGATCGGTGTGTCCGGCCAAAGGTCTGCATTTGCTTGTCTGCACTCCAACCAAGCTCAAGAGTGATGTGTACGCGGCGCTGCTTGTTCTCGGCGCGATTCGAAGCATGAAGCGAGATTCCCATAGCGGCGGCATCACTAATAATCGCAACGCGCTTCTTGCCCGATTGAAACTGTGCCATTTCGTGAACGTTGGTTCGGTGCATCGCGACACCTTCCGGCGCGCGCTTCTTGTATTCGACGCGTCCGCGCGCGTCGCGAATCAGACGGCGAGTTCTTCCAGTAAGCTCGGCAACATTGCGCTCGCCAAAGTGATTGACAAGCTGGTCTAGCGGGTTTTCTGGAAGCTCTAAGGCTGACAGGCCGTCGATAACCGCTTGCTTCATTCGCAGGGCTTCCTTGCTCTGTACGGTGTTACCCTGCGCGTCTCTGACAGGCACTTGGATTGTCTTGCCCGTACCTGGGTCGGTAACGTCTTGATAGAGCGTCGTGGGAAAGCCGCGATCGACCATGGCGGCGATTACTTCGCGCGGTGAGAAGTCCAAGTCCTCAAGCATGCCGCCGTTGGCCGTAGCTTTCGCAACCTGCTCGCGGGTCCTGGCTTCGCCGGTTCCTACTAGCGAGATCACAATTGACTTGCCTTCGCTCAAAGCTGCTTCGGTTTCCGCGATCACACTCGGCACCTTGAAAGCGCAGATTACCTGTCGAAAGAATCGCTGATGATCTCCCCAAAACTTGGTGAGCGCGTTAGCTCGGGCTCGTGGTCCTCCGTTGGTAACCAATAGTGCTTCGTCGATGTTACGTAACACGGTCTGCCAAGCGGCGGCGGCGCGGTTGTACATTTCGCGCTGCTGCGGTGTCAGTTGGTGAATACGCTCGCGGTACTCAACGGCCTTGCCGCTCTCGGGGCACACCCCGAATGAGATCGAACCTGAGAGATACATGCCGAGCGCTTTCATGTCGCGGCTGACCATTTCCATGGCGCCAACACCGCCGGACTCAATCTCCTGCATGAACTCTTGAAAGCCGCCGGGAAAGCTGGTGCCTTCTCCCCACAATCCAAGGCGAGTCATATAGGCCATGTTGCGCACGTCGGTTGCTCCGGTAGCTGATGAATAGACCACGCGATAATCGCGGTTACGCTCCGGGTCCTGTAGGTCAATGACGGCTTGGCCGGTGAGGGTCGGTTCTCCGCGTCCACCGGCTAGGGCGTTCTTCGCCTTATGCGCTTCGTCAAAGACCACTACGCCATCACTGCCAAGCCATCTTTGGATTTGGTCTATGCGCTTCTCTCCCGTTTTGGCTGCGGCGATCAAGGATGAATAAGAGCTAAAGATAACTCCGCGCGGTAAGGCAATCTCTCCGGCTGGCGGGTAGTCATTGATTCGAGCAAGGGGAATACTCTCTAATCCAAGGTCGGTGAGATCGCGGCGCGTATCTTCCAGCAAGTCATTATTGACAGACAGCCACAACGCGCGCTGGCGTTCTTGATTCCAGTTGTCGGCGATGATGCCGGCGAGGATGCGGCCTTTGCCGACGCCCGTTCCGTCGCCGACAAAGAAGCCGGCGCGTGAGCCGTCCGGTAGTCGCTGCTCGTGTCGCTGTCCGGCGTAGATCACGCGTTCAAGCTGAATGTCAGAGAGTCGTCCTTCGGTAACAATCTCCGGGGCAAGGTGTGGTCTATGGGTAATGTCTGGCGGTGTGACAGCGGCCATTGATGCCGATTCCACGATTACGGCCGGATGCGGTCTGCCGCCTCGTAGCTTAGCGGGCAAGTAAGGGACAAATAGATTTCCGCTCGGCTCTGAATCGTCTGGATCGTCGTCAGGTATTGGTGACGGCTCGACTAAGTGTTTGAGCGCTTCCCAGGCATCCTCAAGCGTGGCTGCGCTTCCCCAACTGATCTGCTTTAGCTGCTCTTGCCAGCTCGCTCCGGGTGTTGCTCCCGTCTTATCAATGACAAGGATTTGAACGTCGGGCGCGGCTCCGTATTTCGCATATTCTTTTCCGTCCAGGGTGAGGTTTGCGCGGACATTGCAGAGACAAGCGATCCGTTGCCACCATTCGCTAAAGCTCGGATGGTGGAAGCTCATCGCTTCGCTGACAATGGCAACCAAGCGCCCGCCGTCCTGGAGTCTGCGCAAGGCGCTGGCTACGTGTCGGGCTCCGTAGAGTGGATTTGTTTTCGTGACTCTACCGCTGGTGGAGCTAAACGGCGGGTTCATCAAGACTGCGGTCGGTTGAATCTCTGCGGGTAGCAGGTCGTCGATAAACTCGGCATCAAGCGGAAACGCATCGAGGTTAAGGACACAGCGAAGCAATGAGTTTCGCCGCGAGCTTGTCTCGTTACAGATAACCTTCGCGCCAACAGCGCGAGGCCAGATCGCGAGGCTGCCAGTTCCAGCTGACGGCTCTAGAACGATATCGGTCGGCTTCGGGTCAAGTAGTCGCGCGGCGAGGTAAGCGAGTGTTGGCGGTGTCGAGAATTGCTGTAGCTCGGTCTGCTCTAACGTGCGATCCGTTTGTCGCGGTAGTCGCTGCATCAATGGACGCAGGACGGAAGCAAGCGCCTCGGTCACGTCCATTTGCATTAGCTCTCCGGCGTGTCTCTCTAGCAGGTAGTTATTGACGGCGATTTCTACGGCGTCGTAAGCATCGCGCGGCGTGTACCTGCCTTGCGCTCGCGTCCCGCCAAACACCCTCTCGGCGGTTCGGGTTAGCTTGGGGTTGTCGAACGGTTCCCCGTCCTCAATGCGTTCTTCCAATTCGGTAATCAGTTCGTGGATGGCGCATACAATTGCGTTTGTCCTGGCTGCGCATAGAGCTGTAGTCTTATCCGGCATCTGGCTTTCTCCTTGAAGTTGGGCAAAGTCACGGTGTAAGCGGCGCGGGTGGTAATGACACCCGCGCCACTCTTTTCTTTGGCTGTCGTTAGTACTCAGACGGAAGCAAGAGCGTCGTCGCGCTTCTGTCTGCCTCGGTGATGATCCAAAGCTGTTGGCCCTTGCCGGTTCGGTAGTTGCTCAACAGCCGGAACCCTTCCTTTAGTGAAAGCTCGTTCTCGCGGAGATCGTCCTCTGATAGCTCTCCCCAATCGCAGGACATGTGACGGCGCAAGAATTCAAGCTCCGTCTGTCCGGCTATTTGGAGCGCTTCTTCTGCTCCGGGCGTAATGAAGGTTTGACCCAGCGCAAAGCGGGTCACGCTGGTTTGCGGGGCTGTGTTATGGTTTCGTCGCATCGATCATTTCTCCTTTAGCGGGTGAAAAGTTGGTGCCTGGGCTAGGCGAGCGTTGACGCGCTTTCCTAGCCCCTTCTGTGTTCAAGGCTCACTCCCCTTGTTCGTCCTGCTCAGGCTGTAATCGTCCGGCCCGCAGGATTTGATCTGCACTGCGGAGAATCTTCTGGGCGCTCTTTTCGGGGATGGCGTCGCCGTTATAGCCAAGGGCGGGGCATAGCCAGTTCTGGATATAGCCTCGGCAGTATTCCGCGCCTTCGAGGTTGAGCGCTTCGCAGCAAAGCATCGCGACTGCTTCCGCTTCGACTTCGCGCAGGTTCTTCGGCGTCCGTTCCGTATCGGTAAAATCTGCTTCGGTGGTGTGGCCTAGAATTACGTGGGCGGCTTCGTGAAATAGCGTCTTGTGCGGAAGCTGGGCCACGGGATTGATCGCGATCTGGCGCTTGCGGGCGTATCCCTGACAGTTGCCGTCCGTGTCGGTGAAGGTGATCTGCTCGATGTCGAGGGCGGCAAGCGCTCGGTCGGCGTCCCACTCCGGCATACGTGGCGGCGCGAACTCATCGCCTGTGGTCTGGGTGATGACGAACCAGCGGGGCTTATGCACAAAAGCGGTGTAGGTGTGCTCTCCGTTGGCTTCGTCGGTGTTCGCGCTTGCTTCTTCGTCGCGGCTCTTGCGGGTGATCGGCATGCAAAGGATCAAGGCGCGCTCGCCGCGTTTGACGCATCGGCCTAGTGCTTGCCATCCGGGAAACGTATTGATCGGGCCGGGCTCTAAGCCCCGCAGCTGGCATTGGATCATCGCGAGTAGTTGATTGCCGATCGAGTAGTGGTGAAATGCGCTGTAAGCTTTCATGATCAAGCCGGGCTTGTTGACTGCCTCAACTAGCAAAGCTGACCACTTGGGAACGTCGGGCGCTGGGTTAGTGTGTCTTTCCATTGGTCGTGTTCCTTTCGCGTTGCGTGGTTTGGGGTCTTTGTCTTAAGAACAAGAGTTTTCCCCCTTCGTAGCGACGTTGGGACACGGGTGGGTGCTCGACCGACACAGGCACTGCCGGAACGGAGTGGAGGACTCGGAGGCTTTGCGGAGAGTTGTCGGGCGGGCTCCCGTGGCACAATGAGAGCGCAGAAGGGGGAAAACTAGATTAGATTTCTCGTCTCGGCTGGAATGGAACGCAGTGGAATGAAGGCTGAAGTCCTTATTGAACTCAGGGTGGGGAGCTAATATTTTGAACGAGTCGGGTGAGGGCTGATGCCTTTCCTTTTTTGATTTCGCTGTGCGACGTGAGCGGTCTGTTGTAACGCTTCCTGGGCCCAAAAACCGTCAGCGAAATCTCTGTCGCTGCATGGTGAACGGAGACTGTGATCAGTCGCCGGGCCTGGAGAATCGCACAATCGCAAGCCTGACCCCGGGTCGATATTTTGATTTCGACCTAAAAGGAAATATACTGCGACTGCTCAACCTCGCACTTCCCGGTCTTCACGAAGACCTGCAATCTGAAAAGGAGGAACTTGGCAACCAAGTGCCCGGCCTAAATCAATGTGGCAGAAGATAGAGCTTTACATAATTTCGCTCTGGTTCTTATTTCTGTTGATCCTCATCAACAAGCTTAACATTCCGCTCTGCTTTGGAACTGATTGTAAGTTCATTGGAACTTACGAATTGCTTCGCCTCAACATCGTACCAACAATTTCGCTCGTCTTTCTCATCTTGGGTGCGTTCTTTTACCTACGCTTCGACTACAAGATTGTAAAAGGAGCGCCTGCGCTTCCAAAGAAAATTACTCGTGTCGAAGACTTATATTTCGAGAATCTTGCCTTCTTAATTACATACATTATCCCCCTTGTCGGTTTTGATCTCGATGGTACGCGCAACAGGTTAATGCTCTTTCTAATGCTTGTGTTGATCGGGTGGTTTTATGTGAAGGCGAACATTTTCTACACAAACCCCTCGCTAGCCGTCCTGGGTTACAGGATATATAAGGTTGATACGCTTGAGTCCAACAACATGATCGTTATTGTCAAAGGCCGCCTCAGGGTCGGGGACAATATTTACCCACGAGAAATAGACGAGAACATTTTCTTTGTTAAAGGTGCATAGAAATGAATACTCAGGAACTCTCACAGGCGCTACAGTTCTTGTTGGATCCCAACAACGAGATTGGCTTGTCTATGTACTTCGTTTTGCATACGAACGGTGACGCCGAAATTAAAAGAGCGGACATATCGGACGAAGTTAGACTTGAACTTACGTCTCAGTTAACGGAATACATCACACATACTCTTGTAGAGAACCAGGAGCTCATTTTTCAAGACATCAGCACAGCTGATACTAGAAGAAACTCTGCTTACTATTATGACTTGGATGAGGTGCCCAACGGGTTAAAGGTTATGGGTGCACTCCTCGAGGATGAGAATCGGGAACTATTCAATTTCAATACTGACACTTACGAAGAGATTTTTGCCTTCGTTTTCTTAATCGGAAACGAGACTGACAAGATTGCATTATATAAGAAGCATTATCCCATCAATCTATTGAAGCGCGATTCCATTCTCAGGTTGATCAAATCGGGCACGCGCCTTGTCGAGGTCGAAGAGGACATTATTAGTCTCAACGAAAAGATTGACTTCCTGCAGGTTGAGGAGAATGTTGTTGTTCTTAACGTGCGCACCCTAGAGAAGTTCTTTGGTTTCGAAGAGGTAATTAGAAACCAGGCGCAGCTTAGTCTTGGTGTAATCGACGGCGTAGGTTTCATCGCTAGCATAGAGCCGTTGCAAGAGATGCTGGCAGATTCATCATTTGCGAGGAAGCTCATGCGCGTCAAGGCTGATTCGCCAGTGTTGCAGCTACCATTCGACAGAGTGCGCGACTTTATTAAGCAACACCCGAAGTTAAGAAGAAGGATAAGATTTAACGAAGGCGAAACTCGGATCTCTTTGGACACAAGAATGTCGAAGCAATTGTTCCTAAAGTTGCTTGACGATGATTTTCTCAAGTCTGATCTCACACAGTTCTTGTATGAAACTGAGATCAAGAATCGCTTGACGAATGAGGAAGCTGCTGACTAATGAGAAAAGACTGCTGGATTCAGCCTCAGAGCATTCAAGAAGAATTGGAAGATTTCTTCTCGGAGGTGGACAGTGACTTGTCTTCCTTCTATGAGGAAAACCCCAACACCGCCGAACCGCAACTCGATGGTTCTTTCATTCGTTCCCTAACTTCGAAATCATTCGATCTTCACGCGAAACGGATTAATGCGGTACGAAGACGCAATCGACGTCAGCCGGTCTACCTCAAAATAAAGGCTACGCCAATTACCGCTACTGAACGAACCTACGGAGCGGATATTGGGCTCGTAGCACGGGTAAGCGTTCCGGGCGAGCATGAAATTACAAAGGCAGCATTGGTTCAAAGTAAGCGGCTATATCCGAATATGCTCAACGCGTTCGACGAAAAGTGTTATTACAAAGAATTATTTGGAGGGAACGCCAAGACCAAGGTTCTTCCACAATGGAAACGAATGTTAGATCAGACCGCCTCTTCCTATTACTTTTTATATAACCCTGAGAGACTTCGGATTGGAAAGAACCTTCAGACATTGAAGACGAGAGTTCTCCCTGCCCAGGTTGTTGCCGGAATGGCAACTTCGAGAGCGGTTTACACACCCACGCAGTCGGTTAAGTTGAATTCCTTTTCTGAATGGATCGTTGAAGAGTTTGTTTGTTGTAATGTCGGCGATACTCGCGAAAACGTAGTTGAGATTGCGATGGGAAGCAATCCTGATTTCCCAGTCCGACACTCTGTTGTAGTTGTTTTAGATGCGAACGAAGCTCGAGCCGAGGATTTTTCTCGCTAAATAAGCTTGATGTCACGTCTCCTAATTATTGGTGCTCCAAACGCAGGTTCCAAAGATTCTCAATTCGCTAATTGAGTTAACGCGAGGACTCGTTCCTTTCGTTTCGTCTCGTAGCGTCAGCGAAGATTTCGAGGATACGGGCAGAGGGGTAAGTAGAAAGAGATGCAAGTCCGTTCGCAAGCTCAACAGGAAGAAGTCCACCTTCATAGCGGTTGCTTAGAATGCTGGGAAGCGTCGCAAAAATCCTTGCCGCACCGATGAGGTCTCCAAATTCAGGATCCGGTTTGTGGTCTCCCGTAGGTATGTTCAAGACCATCTGATGGTGAGCATTGAGCTTCACTAATACCTTGGCACCATAATTTGTGTCCTTACCATAAGGCGCGCCCTGAATTGGTCTATGCTGGATTTGCTCTTTGATGTAGGCGTCGCCCGGAATGAAATAGGCTCCGGTGGGAGCGCTGTCACCGATTGTTCCCAAATGGTCCGCAAATCTGCCAGTCTTTTCTTGTCCGATTATGTGGACAGGGTAACCCTGCTTTGCCGCAAACGATAAGAACCGTCGTATGGGCGCGACCAACTTTGAGTATTGAGCCCTTATCGACAAAGGACCATCCTTCACGAAAAGACAGTTTGTTAGCGTGCCTTTGCTATGCTCCCAGAAATAACGAACGGCACTGAAGAGCAGCAACGTCTCGTGAATAGCCATATATGCATTAGCCACAGAGTCAGGCGCGGCGTCTTGCGCCATTTCTTGGTGAAAACCGAGCATGTCAGTTACGTATAACTTCTCATGACACTTTGGACAGGGACCTTCCTCGGAGTCGTAAGCTAGGCTAGCTATATTCTCTTCGCAATGGGGGCACTCAAAGAGTGGTAACCGCTTTTTATTTCCATCCCATTTTTCGTAGGCAATCCACTTCAATGTTTCGAGAGGTTCCCTATTTAATGATGCATCGCAGACCGACTCATAAATGATCTGCCGAATGGCATGATAGGTATTGAAGCCGGGTATCTGTACATTTCTCAGGGGGAAAACAGTTGCGTGATAAAGAGCTGAATCAGCGAGGATGTCCCTAAGCGCGAGAGGATGCGGAGTGTGCTTGTTGACTTGAGCGAGCGCGTACTCGTCGAGGCGGAGGAGAGCCGTCTTAACAAATGCGAGTGCTTTATGGGGAGGAACAGAAGACTGGATAGTTTGAATGGAGCCGTCAACTGCAAACACTATCGCTAACCGTTCCGAACCTACTGGAAGCCTCTCCCAAGCGACGGTTGAAGGAAGTGAGGTTGTGTCTTTGTCTTCGAAGCTCCTGCATAGCTTCTGAACTAACTGGCTTTTGAGGACATCAAGATGTCCTAGCTTGCTTGCCCTTTCTGGCGGCAAGCGTTCACCACCTTGATATGGCATATCGTACCCTAACCTTTCAATTGAGCGCTCAAGGCAGTAAATTTACGAGCTTGTACCGATACTACAAATCTATGAGAGCGCGTGAGCATTCTCATATACCCAGGAGTTTTAGCTTGAAGGATATCAAGCTTTAAGCTCTCGTAAGCAACATTGAGCTTCGCCAATGCGTTTACCTCATCTTGGGATGAGAGGTGGGCAATGAAGAAGTTTTCAGTTTGCGCTAAGAGGTCCTTGTTAACCGTTGTCACAGACTGAGTGGAATAGACCATGCCTATGTGGTATTTAGCTCCCTCCTTTGCAAACCGGCTGTAAATGGTTGTCACTTCCTCTGTCCTGGGGAAAAGGTTATGTGCTTCCTCAAAATAGAGCTGAACGAAATGTGAACCTAAGTTGTTATTTGTGAACTTCGTTACTTGGTGATTAAAGACAGACCTCGATAGTTCATCAGAAAAATACTGCATCAATTGCGGGTTAGCATTTCCCAAATCCAATATCACGGTTTGTCCTTCATCAAGGAAGTCAAGAATCTCCTTTACAAAGTCCCCCGCTCGCTGGTCGTGATACATCCGGTAGGGCTGAATCATACCGGGTCCACTTCGACCCGGAGCAGGCTCCAAAAACTCCAAGAGCGCAATGTCGTCTGGGTCGAAAAGGGAGTTACCCGAACTAGATACTAGGTTGGGATGGCTGGCGTTATTTCTCCTGAGGCGATTAATAATTTCGAACTCCTTTTGTAGAGAGCTTAGATTTGCAGGTTGGGTGGGTGTTGGAGATACACCCTCTGCAGTGTATGCCGCGTCTCTTAACGCCTGACTAAAACCGGGATTAAAACCACTCGGTGGATTTCCGCTGGGAGCAACTTGACGAATTCGGTTTTCATCAGCGGGGAAACCCGCTTTTTGTAGAACCGCCCAATAAATCTGTATCTTCCTAAAGGAGCGAGTCCGTTCACCACCAGGCTGAAGTTTGCCGACTTCCTCTAACGAGGGTAGCTCGACGCTCGCGAAGCTTCGGATGTAAGCAGATGCTTTGCCGTCCTGCATCAATAGACTGCCCAAGATTGAGTGGGAGCTACTTGGCTGCTCATAAAAGTTAAGTTTTAGAGGTTTGGACGGGGTAGCGTCTTTCTTGGTCACCGCATAAACCTCGCAACGGGTGGGAAAGGTGCTTTTCAGCGAGAGATTGCCGTCCTGCGGATTATCGTTTGCGTATTCCCCGGTAATGTCAAAAATCAGTTGCCCTACGTTCTTGGCTTGTCCGGTGGTCTCTATCAAACTCTGAGCAATTAGTTTTACGACATTGCTCTTGCCCAGCCGGGTCTTCCCGAACATTGCAGTGCGAGCCGCCAAGAAATCCTTCGTAGAGACGTAAACCGTAACGTCTGGTTGTGGCTTATCTGGTAATGGAAGTCGACATTCAGTTAGTCGAAGTTTTCCTATTTCAAACCGATTGTCTTCGGGTACCATCGAGTTCACTATAAGTTTCAAAACCTCATCGTTGGGTGCATAGACGCGATACTTATGAGCACTTACAAAATTGTTTAGGTCACCTGAGAACTCTAAGGAGTTATCGACTTCTGGGTGCTTGTAAAACATCCCAAGAACACTAGTCTTCAGCGCTCCCCATTGAAGTTCGCTTGAAGTGAAAATATCCAGTTCTGGCATGGATTTCTTTTGCAGCTCAAAATAAGTCTGTTGTACTTCCTTGGAAAGCGGCGTAGGTGCAGATTCGAGTACTCTCAGCAACGTGAAGTGCGTCGGTAACGATTCTACGGTCGAGGGCATCATTATTAGCAGGGAGTTGCGAGGCACACCACCTACAGCTATCTTGAAGGGGTCGGAAGTGATTAGAGTCACTGTGTCATAACCGATTTCCAGTACGTAGCCAACAAATCGCATACTTCCATAGTTTTTTGCAGTCTCGTTTGCCTCCTCTTGAATCAGGAAGTCTTCGACGACCCTCAACGGATGGTTCTGTAGAGCCGCCTTGTCCAAAAAACTTTTCATGTTCTGCACCTCCTAATAATTGCAAACAAGGACCTCACCAGAGATATCAGTGCGCAACCCAGGTTGGCTGCCGGTTCCCCTCTTAATAGGGATTTTTCGGCTCCGTTTGTGAAGGAGAAGGATATCTGGATGAGACGACGTAGTCATTGCCCACTTAATTCCTCTTCGTGTTGCTCGCTTCAGTGCTTTGGCGAGACGCTTGTGGTCGGAGTAGGTGAATTGGGAGAAGACATAATGGTCATGTGACATTTCACGCTCGTTTGGTTTATACGGAGGGTCCGAAAAAATAAAGTCATCCGCGGAACAAGTGTCTAGGACATCTTCAAAATCAGCGTGAATCAGCGATGCCCGCCGCAGTCTTGAAGCCGCCTCCAACAGGAGGTCCTTCGTCACGACCCACCTACGATCCTGCCCGCCGTATCCGACGTTGAATTTGCCGTTCGAGTTTTGCCGCCACATTCCCTTGAAGCAGGTTCGATTCAAATACAGTGTTCTTGCTGATTTGTGTATCAGGTCCTTAGAGTCATGCAAGTCTCGAATCTGGTAGTACCCCTTTTTGGTTGACGGCATGGACTGGTACCTCCGCCAAACCGCGTTGGCGTCCTTTCTGATGCCACGATAGAGGTCAATTAGGTCCTTGTTGACATCTGTCAGAAGCGCCTTCTTCGGATTGAGAGCGAAGAAAATAGCGGCACCACCAACGAAGGGTTCGACAAATCTTCCGGGAATCTCAGCTCGTTCTGGCAGATGTTGGATGAGTTCCGCCAATAACCGCTGCTTTCCACCGGGATACCGGAGAAAGTTAATTGTTTGTGCATTCAAGTTTTAATCAGCCTCGGAATGGTCCATTCAAACAAGCGGAAGTGAGAGAAAGCAAAGTCACATCCTTGGCGGTGAATTTGCAGTATTAGACCTATGACGGGACAAGTCAAGAGTTAGACTTAAGTTCAATCCACAATCGGGGTCAGGCCTTCGATTCTCCGATTCTCGCGGTGACGTCATTCGCTCTCAGAATCCGGTCTAACTTCGTTCTAAGTAAGAGGCATCGAGGATCTGAGAATCGCAGAATCCAAGGCCTGACCCCATCAGTTGCAGCTTCGACCGACGAAAACGGCCCCGGCGTGTCCGCTATCGAAGTGGCTTCGCTTTCGAATCGACGTTGGCGTCCCCGCCCAACATAAACGCACGCATCAGCCATCTGGCCGAGAATGAGACTGCTTCCCTGAAAAACGCTCACGCAGCCGCCGGCGCCGGCGGCAGGTCGTCAACGTGCGGCCAAGGAACTCCTCAGCGGTGAAATCCCGGAAGGGCAATCGTTGGAGGGACACCAGTCCTAATCATCATCGCGGCGCGCAGTTCGCAACCACGAGTTACCTGCGAAACGGTTGACTCTTTGTTTCGTCCATTGTTTTGTTCCATAAATGGCACATCGTCCGATTGGCGAAAATTACCGAAAATGCTATTCTCCGCCATATGGCGGCCTGTATCGTGTCATTTGTGGACTTGGACGGCATCCGTCATTCGGTTGAAGTGGAGGCAGAGGGCTTG
The DNA here is from genome assembly GCA_003168335.1 of Blastocatellia bacterium. Classification (GTDB taxonomy): domain Bacteria; phylum Acidobacteriota; class Blastocatellia; order Pyrinomonadales; family Pyrinomonadaceae; genus UBA11740. Next base: position 633,768 of record PMSM01000010.1, read on the forward strand.
TACGAAGCCTCGGTGTTAGGCTTGTGCGCCTTTCGAAAGCATGAGCTAGAACCTGGAGGTTTGACTCAGTTGGAGGTGGAGGTTCGCAGCTCTGTCACGCACACGCTGACTGTGAGAAAGGTTCAGGAATGGTTGCAGCGTGGTGTCAGGACACCAAAAGAGTCGATACTGAAGGAACGGTTACGGGCGTTACTCTGACTTCCCTTGGAATAGCAGCTTGATAAAATCCATTACTTGACGCACTTGGTATGCTCGCTCTATGCGAAAAGCTAAAGACCGCGTTTGGCAACTTCCTGATGGCCAGCGCGTGATAGTTCTCGCGCGTTACAGCGATCAAGCGGTCGTGCAACGGCTCGACGGATTACGCCAAGGAACTCGCGCTGTTTGCCTTGTCTCTAAGCTTCGGGACCCTACCGAAAATAGCGCCACAGATTTGCCCCTGGCTAGCTGACAGAGATAAAATACGCCGCACTTAGGGCGTTGCCGCTGTGGGGTGAGGACACATCGGCGCAGAGGCTGAACGTCTCCGCCCAATAACACAGCCCCAAAAGCTGTGAAGAAAAGGCTAGGCTTGTGGGAGGGCCCGGCCTTTTCTGTTTTGAGGAATCCATTGAATGTGCGGTCGATATACACTTAAACGCCCCAGACGGGTTCGGCTCGAAGGGCTAGATGATAACGAACTGTTTTCCGTTCTCCCCCGCTATAACATTGCGCCCAGTCAGGAAGTCCTAGCAGTAAGGGAGACTGGTGAGAAGCGGTCCTTCTCTATGCTCCATTGGGGACTCATTCCATCGTGGAGCGCTAAGCCTGTTGGATTCATCAACGCGCGCGCTGAAACGCTACAAACAAAACCGAGTTTTCGGGAAGCTTTCGAGAAACGTCGGTGCTTGATTCCCGCCGATGGATTCTATGAATGGGAGAAGCTGGGGAAAGAGAGGCAGCCTTATTATTTCCAGATGAAGGATGAAGCGCCGTTCTGCTTCGCCGGTATTTGGGATGAATGGCAGAGAGGCGGCGTCTCGATAACATCTTGCGCGATCATCACCACGACACCCAACGAAATGTTAGCGCCAATTCATAATCGGATGCCGGTGATTCTCCGCTCGGAAGATCAAGACACCTGGCTGAGATCCAATGCGAAGCCTCAAGAGTTAAAAGACCTGCTGGCTCCCCTCTCCGCGAATGAAATGAAACGCCATCCGGTTAGCAGCGATGTGAACCATCCGAAGATCGATGATGAGCATCTGGTGAGTCCTGTTGAGCCGAATCTGGGAGTTACAGGCAGCTTGTTCTAGATGATCCGCGCGGACGCTCAAAAGTCGATGTCTGTGCCTGGCCTCATCCCGAAAAATGATTTATAGGTCAAATCTGAAGGCCGTTTTTGCGGCAATTGCTTCAAACCATCAACTTCGCAGAAAAATGAAGTCACAGCGGTTCTTCCACGGTCAGTGCTTTTTGTTCTTTGCCGCACGGCGTTTGATTCCTTCGCTCTTGGTCGGACTAGGCAGTTCCTTTGGCAAGTCTAGGTCGTCATCGACGAGGACATCTATCCAGACTCGTGCGACCGCAGCATACCGCGATAGAGTAGGCAGCGAAGGCTCTCGCACTCCGCGTTCATACGCTGAAACCTCTTCTCGGGTCAGTTTGTCGGTCAAGCCCAAACGCCTGACCATCCCATTTTGAGAAAGCTCAAGCTGCTTCCTAATCGCGGCCAGCTTGCGGCCCAAGCGTTTGGGTCGATCCCTACCCATCAGAAGCTTCCTCCTGATGGGCGGTGGTCTTTTGTTCGACGGTTAATGTGACTAGGAACGATTGTTCCTAGTGTGGTATAAATTCGTGGTCGTGCCCGGAGCTGTGATTTTGTTTGCTCCGTGGCGACAGGCATCACCAGAGATGTCGAGCCGCCTTATTCATAAGCTGCGGAAGACGTTTGTCGAAGTTAAAGCGTGCATAGGATAACAGAGTGCGAAGTCATTCGCGAAACATTCGGTCAAGCAATTCCGGGGTAGTCAATGAGCATAATTCTAGCTTGCGCAGCGGGTTGCAAAGTGCTCTAAGATAATGCAAGTCAGTTGCTTGGCTAATGAGAAAACAGGTGGAGTTGCGTAAGAAATGAAACGCGGTTTATGCTGCCTGACTCAGAGAGTCATCTTTGTGCGGTTTACTCCGATCCGAGACTCTCTGAAAAGCAAGCACACTAATAACGTGTTGCCAGTGAGAGTTATCAATGGCAACCGAGAAGTGCGTGGGAATCAAGCGGCTGCTAGAAGAGCAACAGGACGCTTTGCAGGAGATCTACAGCAAACTCTGTAACTGAGGGCGCGTCTCCTGCGTTTGAAACAGGAGGAGAGCTTGTTTCTCCTGGAGCCGCAGACTCACCTGGCGTCATTTGAGCGACGGCACACGGCGGCGACTGTGTCTCGCCAGGTTCGGGCGGCGCGCATGGCGGCGACTGTGTCTCGCCCGCGAAGGCGACCACTGCCAGAACAAACGTCAAGGTGACGGAGACACCTAGTCTTTTTAGGTTCTTCATGCTTTCTCCTTAGGTTAGTGAATCGGTGTTGCGAGTTTTTTTAATCGAACCAGACGAAGCGTATTTAAGAACCGTTGATTGGCTTTCACAAAGTCAACATGCGGCCCATGCTTCGTGGCACCGAGAGTCTATCACTCATATAGAAAGGCAGACCTCACATGAACTTGGAGGCTCAGTTAACCGCGCTTAGGAACCAGAGTGCGGATCTCACACTTGCCGAGCGGGCCGAACTTTCCTGCCGCATAGCTAAAAAGCTTGAAAAGATAGGCGAATACGAGGCCGGGTGCGAAGCGTTAGCCGAGTTTTGGCCCGATCGGAACGGTCCACCAAAGCTCGATGATCTGAACGAATCGACGAAAGCCGAGATACTCCTCCGCGCCGGCGCTTTGGCAGGATGGCTGGGGGGCGCGGACCAGACTACAGGTAGCCAGGAAACGGCAAAGAGTCTGATCACGCAGAGCATGGAGATCTTTGAAGGGCTTGAGCAATCCGAAGAGGCGGCCGACGCACGTGGTGAGCTTGCTCTATGTTACTGGCGCGAGGGCTCATACGATGAGGCTCGTATCTATCTAGCAGAGGCATTGAGTCGTTTGGGTGATGAGAACTCGGACTTAAAAGCTGTCCTGCTCATTCGTGCGGGTATTGTGGAAGTAGATACACAGCGCTTTGATAAGGCAATACGCTTCTATAACGAGGCGAATCCTCTGGTTGAGGGAAGTCAGGATCACGCTCTCAAAGGAGGCTTTCACATTGCGTACGGACTGGTTTTCAGGCGGTTGGCTACCCCTGAAAATCGAGAAGATTACATGGACCGGGCGTTGATCGAATACGCCGCTGCAAGTTTCCACTTTGAGGAGGCAGGAAACGAACGCGCTCTCGCTCGCGTCGAGAACAATCTCGGTTATCTGTTCTTCACGATCGGACGTTACAAGGACGCTCACAGCCATCTCGATCGCGCTCATCACCTCTTCCTCAAACTGAAGGATGTAGGAACTGCTGCCCAAGTTGACGATACTCGAGCGCGAACATTGCTCGCCCAAGGTCACGTCGCTGAGGCCGAGCGTCTGGTGAGATCTGCGGTCAGAGTGCTTGAGCGAGGCGACCAACAGGCAGTCCTGGCAGAAGCGCTCACTACCCAAGGTGTCGCGCTAGCGCGTTTAGGCAATCGTCCTCGCGCGAAAGTTTTGTTGGAGCGTGCAATCGAAGTCGCCGAAACAACGGGCGATCTGGAGGGCGCTGGTCGTGCGAAGTTGAGCATTATCGAAGAATTCGGCGAGAAGATCCCGGCGAAAGAATTGGTCGTGATCTACCGTTCGGCGATTGAGCTTTTGAAGCATTCGCAAGATCCATCGACTGGGAAACGGTTGATCGCATGTGCAGACAAATTGCTCGATACGGTGGGACGATTGGACGGTAAAGATCGGGAATCCCAGGATCAGACTTGGGAAGGCTTCTCACTTAAAGAACATGTACGCAATGGCGAGAGGGCGGTGATCGAACGTGCGCTAAGAGACGCAGGAGGGTCCGTGACGAGAGCCGCTCGACTGCTGGGTTTCAGGCATCATCAGAGCCTGATTTCTATAATCAACAGCCGGCATAAAGAACTGCTAGAGACACGCTCAGCAGTACGAAAGCGAAGACGCCATCTTTTCTCCCCGCCTCGGAAAATCAAGAAGAAGGTCGTGGAGGTTAGGCCAAAGCCGGCCGCGTCAGAAATCTCAATTCTGCATGTTGAAGACAATAAGGTTGTTGCGCGGTTAATCCAGGACACTCTAGGTGCGGAAGGAATGCATGTCGATTCTTGCATCAGTGGCACGACCGCTCTGGAAGTACTAAAGAACGACGCTCCCTACGACGCAATAATTGTTGATAATGATCTACCAGGCCTCAGTGGGCTGGAGTTGGTCCTGCGCGTGCGGAGCATGGCTCACCGACGCAATACGACGATCCTTATGCTTTCGGGAGACGACTGCGAGAAGGAAGCTTGGCGCGCGGGAGTTAACGCTTTCTTGCGCAAACCAGAGGCCGTTGATCGAGTCGCTTCGACGATAACCAGACTGCTGGAAGAGCGCAAGGAGCGACGGGATTAGGCGACGGGTATTGGAATTCCGTCTTGGCACGGCCTCCTGCCGGGCGCGATCGGGAGCGACCAGTGCCTTGAGGCCGCCGTGGAGGGGTGGGGGTAGGACACGGCGGCCTCCGTTCTCTAAACCGTTCCTTTGGGTTGAGACAAACGGGACATGAACATGTATTTCGAGTTCCAGGCTCGGCCCAATAAGGCTGAGATTGGGTGGAGGGAGGCAAAGGTCCCTGGAGACTTGCTGTTAGGCATTTCCCCGACCGCGCCTCGCTCCTATTTCACTCTGCGGAGTGGTAACTACGTGAGGTGAAAGTTTGCTTGACGATGGCAATTGCAAGTTGTAGATTGCCAGTCAAGCAAAGCGCCTTTGGTGGGGTGAGGACACTGAAGGCACGGCCGTCAACGGCCAACAAAGCGAACACTGATTCTTGCTGAGCGCCGCCTGGCGCCGCGAGAATTCAGAAAGACCCACGCGTGGGGTGAGGACTCGCGTGGGTCGTTCGCTCTTAGCCTCCAGGGTTCGAGGAACCGGGGAGCGTCTTGGTCCAAGCGACTATTAGCGGCTACGCGACGCCGAAACTTCTCGCTCCTGTGCATGACTCTCTCCCCGCGCTAGCTCCAAATATCTTTCTCTCTCCGTCGCGTCATTCTGCCGCTCCGCGTAGATCTCCAGATTGATCTTTTCCTTGTCTGTGAACTTGGGCTCGCTGACCTTCGCCTCCGTAGCCAGCTCGCGCGCGGCATCGTGATAGTCCGAAGCTTTTTCAAAGTCTTTGACAAGCCGACCGTGATGCTCGCGCGCCGCGAGCTTTACCGTATGGCGATAATCTCGGTGGTCACTTGATTCAATGGCGCGGGCCAAGTATTCGGTTAGGGTTCGCGCTTCAACTTGGCGCAGCGTGCCCGTTTGGTGGTGACCTAAGTTCAGCGACGCTACATTCTTGCTGTCGAGAAAGTGCTGTAAGCGTTCCTTTGTTTGCTCGACCGCCAAGGCGGACGTGATCTCTCTGGCGACGGCTCTACCTTCCCAGCTAGTCTCAGGATCGCTTTTCGCTGCGGCTTTCTGCCAATCGTGCACCTCGTGCAATAGTTTGGGATCGCGCAGCGTTTCAGCGCTCGCCTCAAGCAAGTTGATTTGGTAGCGCTCGTACGTTGGTTCGGGCATGGTTTGGCCGTCACGAGCGCGCGAGCGCTGCTCAGATTCGTGGGCATTCTCAAGAACGCCAACCATCTCGCGGGCGAGATCACGGTCTGAAACCATCGGCTCGCGGCGTTTCTCAATCTGCCGAACGATCTCGCTTCGCACTTCTTTCAGATGCTCGACCTCGGCTGCAGCTTGTTCCCGCCCTGCTGGGGAATAGTTGAGCCGCGCCAATGACCGCAGATCCAGTCGGGCGGCACGTTCTGGGACTAGTTTGGCATCGTCTCGCCGTCGAGTGATCTGCTTGTCGAGCATTGCAAGCGACCAGCGATCCCCGCCAACTTCATATGTCGTCAGGTGAGCCGAAGCTTCAAAGTTCTCCAACCGCGCGTCTCTAGCCATTAAGTCAGCGCGAGCCACATTAAGCTGAGCCCCAAGCGTGGCGGCTTCGCTATCATTGCGAGGCGGCGCATTGTGCTCACGCGCGAGGCCCGCCCGCAATTTTTCCAGTTCCGATACTCTGTCTGGAAGATTCAACCTGACTGCTTGCTCCTGAAGTTCTGACAGCGTTTGGCGGTGCAGAATCGGAGTCAATTCCTTTTCGGCAGGGATTTCGTAGAGTCTTGTTATGCTCTGCTCAACTTTTGCTAAGTTCCCGCGGAGAGAGCCGATATCCTTTCCAAGCGCGGCAATTTTATTCTCTCGCGCTTCGTCGAGTTGTTCCAGCGTACCTATGTGGTTGGCGAGATCAGCTTCGATCATTTCATTACGGACCGAATGATCGCCCTGGCTTATGCGCGCCGCTCGGGCAGCGGCGCGGCGTCTAACATCAAGTTCTGATATCTTCCGTTCCTCGTCAATCGATTGATCGATCACCTCGAACCTATAGGTCTCGCCGTGTCGGACGGCGCGGTCGTGCCACACCTCAGCAAAGGCCAGACGGAATTCAAACTCTAGCCGCTTGCCAAGAGCGGTGCGGAAGTCTGTGAAACGATCCTCCGTCATTTGCTGTTGTGGATTCCAACTAGCTGCGATCTGGGCAAGATCCATTGATGTTGTGCGGGAGTTATTCTTGTTTGCTCGTGAGTATTGCCGAGTCGCACCTAAATCGGCTCCCCTTTCTAAAGGAATAGCCTTCGTATTACGGTCTGACTCTTCCCTTTCCTTCTGATACTTGCGCGCAAGCCGTTCCCATATTTGCGCAGGCGTGAGTTCCGGTTGCTCTTTGGACTTGATGTAGAGTGCCTGTTGCTTTTCCACAGCCGCGAGAAACTTGTCTCCGATCCGTCCGTTGACGACGACCTCTTTCCCGTTTTCAGTCTCACGATGAGGAAGAAGGGGTTTCGGTATTCGGGCAATCCTCCTTGGCCTTCCGGTCTCCCGTTCAACGAACTCTTTACTCATCACAATGTGCGCGTGCGGATTTTGCGAATTGCGATGGATGCCAGCAACCCACGTAAGCTCTTCGGCATTAAGTTCCGCAGCCACTCCCTTCATTGCCTCACGCACCGCTTCACGAAATCGCTCCTGCCTTTCTTTTTCATGGCCACCCAGCTTGTCGAATTCTTCCGCTTCGATCATCACTGAGAAATGGATGAGGTCGTCCTTTTCAGGACGCCCATGGTCAGGGTCAAGGATGCGGTCGGCGCGATGGTAAGAAAGATTGTCCTGGTCGTCGCTGAACAAGCGTCGGGAGCCGGGACCCTCCCGTGCTAGGTCTTTGTCCCGCTCCGCGATATAGCGAGTGATGCGGCTGCCGCCGGCACCGCCGCCGGTGGAGAGAATGTGAAAGAAGACTCCCATCTTTTGTTCGCTACTCGCTAAGGGAGCTATCGCTTCTTTTGAGGGAGAGGGTCTTGTTTGATCATGCCGAGGAGAGCGAGTTGAGAGTAGGTGGGAGTGCCAGAGATCGCCGCTGCCTCTTTTAACTCAAATGCGGGACCCTTCCATTTTTCTCGGTCATCCGGCGTCAGGATAAGAAAGTAAGAGTTCGCCTCTTCGGTCTGTGGGCCAACTGGAATGACCCACAGCGTACAGCGTGTAGGGTTGATGAAGGTGTAGAGATAATAGTAGTTGCGCAATACTACCGCTCGACCGCCAAAACCGTAGGAAGGAGGATTCGAGTGTTTCCAGACCGTCGCCTCAACTTCATTGAAGCTCGGCGGAAAAGTGACTTTTATCTTCTGGTATTGCCGCAGACCTTTGATGATCTTCAGGATGGGATCAATCTGCGGAATCTGAGCTTTGGCGCTCCATTCGGCAGCGTATGACGAATATGCCTGCGCGCCAAGGTAGATCAAGACGGCGAGGACCAAGAGGACGTAAGAGAAACCGAACCGATGCTTACCGGCTTTTCCTTCTACTCCGCGCATAAGTTTTACTCCTCAACGGGCTTTTCGAAGTCGCAGTCTGTACCCGTTGTTCTCCTCCGAGACTTTGATTTCGTTTGTCTCTTATCTTCGTTGGGTGGGTCTTGCCCAGTGTCGGTACTTGGTGCAGGCTCTGCTAGTGAACCCGTCGCTTCGGTTTGGGATTGAAGCTTCTCGGGATCCTTAATCCTCTGCATTGCTTCGACAGCTTCAGCTAACGGCGGCTGGGACAAGAGCGCTCGCTCAGGTGGAACAGCGACATCGCCGGTGTCGGCGCGAGCCAGGAAACGAAAGAGGATGGGATCGGCTGTGTCAATGATGGCGATGCCTTGCCGGTATTTGACCAATCTACGGAGTTCTGGGGCTTGCTTGAAGTCACGTCGGCTTTCAGAAACGCGCTCAGCATCATTCTGTGTTCCGGGAGCGTCGACCTCGGTGCGCGAAAGCACCGTTGTAGAGCCGAGCATGGATGAAGCGTAAGCTCCTGTCTCTGGATCGATCCCAGGAAGAAAAATCTGATTCTTCATTCCCGCGAGCACTGCTTTGCCGCCGTTTTCTTGGAACTTCCTCTTGATCTGGGGAACATCCTGGAAGCCAAGCAGGTAAGGCGTGTTTCGAAACCTTCCAATCTTCAACTTGTCTTGCAACTTTGGCGGCGCGATGTTGCCGGCTTCATCGAGCGCCATCAACACGGGAGTAGCACTTTTCGTTGTTGAGGCCTGCATTTCGATCGCTGCCAGTCCGAAAAGCAATTCCAAGAGGATGTGATATTCGCTCGCCTGAGTTTCGTTCATGACGATGTAAATGGCCGTTCCAGGCTTACGCAAATCAGCCAGGTTAATCTCGCGTACGCCCCGAGCCAGCTCCTCGTCAGTTGCGGTTTTCAATATCCTCATCGCATTAGGCGAGCGCAACGGCGCGAGTTTATTGTTCAGCCCCGTGATCACACCGCCCTGAGTTTTCTCGGCATCAACTTTTGTGAAGTTACCCCATTCGATCTGGGCTTCTTGATCGTCGGACTTGTACATGTCCTCGCCAAGTTTCTTCAAATCGTTCCGGGAGAGATATTCCTTGATCATTGGAAACGTCGGATTAAGGGCTATCGTCGGAAGATGTAGGCACAAGGCTTTCATCAACGCAGTTTCCCCAGAGATCCAGTAATGGGTACTGTCATTGACCTTCATGTTTTCCGGCTCATAGCCGACGATGATGGAGGCTATGGAATGCGCGAGCTCGCCATTCTTCAAACAACGCGGAAGCGGATTCCACAAATCCGAGAGATCTGGATTCTCCAAGTCAATGCGGTAAACCTGATCGTAGTATCGCGCTGTGTGGGCGTAGAGTTCGCCTTTGATATCCATGACGAGCACTGAGCCGGATTGCGCCCAATCGCGCAGGATATTCATATAAAACGTCGCTGATTTTCCCGAATTTGAGGGTCCGAAGAGTCCCGTATGGACCAAGAGTTGTTCTAGCCTCAGAATCAAATCGTATTGCCGTGGACTAAGTGCCGAACTGAGTCTGCCAATCCTTACCGCACCGTGAGGCAAAGGCTCACGAGAAGGGTGTGCCAGCCCTCTTGCTTTGAGATCAGCGATGCTGGCCCAGCGGGCGGAGCCGTGGGTTAGTCTTTGGTTGATGCTGTAGTAGGGATAGGCAAGCGAGACGGATTCAAAGACTCCGACGAGGGCGACCACTGCTGCGCCCATCAGCACGAACGTCATCCATTTGAAATCAAGATTGAGAACTTGGCCGGAGCGAAACAGCAGATAACTCGCAATTGAACTGCTGAGTAGAAGACTCCCACCGCGCGATAGATCCTGAAGGAAGCGAGTGGCGGCATGGAAAGAATCCAAGTCCGGCTCATCAGCGGGACGGGGAATGAAGTAATCAGCATCTATACGCTCGACTCTGGCGCGAAAGCTCATGGCGACCTCCTCTACTGACGGACGTTTGTCCGAGCCCACTGTTCAAGCTGGGCTCGTTGGTCATCGGGAATTTGACTCTGCTTGAAAAGACGTGGCTGCCAACCGGAAGCAATGATCTCTGGAATGGGCGCGAAAGGACTTGGGTACACGATCCCGTCGAGCTGCAGCGACTCGAAATAACGTGGTCCAATGCCGGTATTTTCCTGATCGGGAATGCGAATCAGAATTGCCGGACCATCCGTGCGATCGTTGGGAACAGAAATCACTTCTACGCTGAAATCCTTCGGCGAGTAGCGCAAGTGGATCGTCCCGCGCGGCATCTGCAGCACTCCTGGCTGCTTGGTTAGCCATTCAGCGGGAATCAATTGTCGTTGCACAATGCCGGTGAGGATCTCGCCCGCATCACGCGGAGTACGACCGCTCATCACTCCTTCGACCACATTGGTGGTGGCGGCTATCGCGACGGCAGTGACATCTTGTAACCGTTCGGCAGTGCGGGGCACCTCGCTGTTGGGCCAACGATAGGTGGAAGCATTGGTGGCGTCCACGGATCGGACCCCGCCATCACCGATCGATACATTGGCTTCTACTGTCGCCATCCTACTGGTTCGTTGCCGTTGCAGAAGCAGGGGCAGGATGACGAGTACAAGAAACGCAATGAAGACCACACTGATCAACGGCCAGATTTTCCCGAGTTCACGACTCCTCATGCTGCCTCCCGTAGTCGGATTACCTTTTCAGAAAAAACCTGCTCCACCATCTGTTCAATAATCGCGTCAGGTGTCTGGGCCGCTCTTTCCAATCGGGCTAGGCCGAGTTCAAGGTTGGCGAGATCGTCTGGGCCGCGCGCGATAAAGCCGAGATGGTCGTCGATCACTTCGGCAGTGAGCAGGTCGATGCCGTCACCCAGGAAAGCTTTGAGCAGAGCGATCGATTCACGGAGCCCCGGCTTGTCTCTCACGGTCGGCATCATCACGCGGATGTATCTGACGACCTTCACGATTTGAGTTAGTAGACCCGGCGCCGCGAGGGGCACGCGTGAATGAAGAATCCGTGCTTCTTCATGATCGGTCGGCAATCTGACCTTCGTGTAGATACAGCGCGAACGCAGCGGAGCATGGACGATGTGCTGATTATTCGAGGTCAGAATGACGATCGGCTTCTCGTCGCTCTTACCGACGCCGATGTGTCCGTTGTTTTCGGTAAGGCGAGGCACGGAGGCATGACCGTCTGTGAATAACTGATAAAAGAAGGCCTGGCATACTTGTGGCAGCTTCTCGAATTCGTCGAGCTTAACGATGGGCACAATGCCCGTCGCGGCGAGATAGTCGTAAGCCTTTAGAATCTCACCCAAGTTGAGAAACTCCCTTCGCCACTGCTGTTGTCGTGCGTCTCTAAGAGTTAACTCCTGAGCGGTGACCGCCTGAACCACAAAGTTGTTTTGCCCTTGCCCATCCCACTCGAACAAGATGTCTTTCAACGTGAGATCGTCCATTCCTTGCAGCTCGAAACAGGGTCGATTGCAAGAGTGGGCGAGCGCGTCGACCATTTCGGTCTTGCCCCCACCGCGCTCGCCTTCGGCCAACAGAGGCATCCCTGACTTCAAGGACTGACAGAGATCCTTTAGCGGCCGTAACTGGAAGATGTAGCCGGATTCGCTTGCTACCAATTCAGCGAGCGCCTCGCGGCCATGGTCGCGCACCAAGCGGCGCGGATCGATTACTTCACGATGCGGGTCGGACGGTATCATCGCTTTTCATTCTCCGGCGCGAGAGTTTTGAGTATCAGTCGCTTTTGATCTTCAGTCATCAAAGGCGTAGCGGCACGAATCTCTTCCGGAGTGCCAAAGAGAATCAACTCCATGACTTCCCTATCTGTTAAGGAGCCAGTAAGAGAGGCGGCTTGGGCCAACTCGTTGTCGCCGGGGGCGTCGATGGCTTGTAGGCTTTTCGGCAGATCCGCGACCATCACATACGCAGCTCGCCCGGCCTCAACCTTCACGAAGGTGCTCCTGCCGTCGTTACCGGAGATCGTGCCGCGCGCTTCGTCCGCGAGAGGGTTAAGAACTCGATTGCCGGCGCCATCAACGACGACTGTCCCGTGGCCGAGCGCTCCAGCCATCATCGCCGCGACCTGCACTCCGCTCGACGCAACTTTCCGTAGCGTCTGCTTTAAGCGATTGCGATCTACGCCAATACGTTTTCCAGGGATACCTGCAGCTCCGTCAGAACCCAATACATCGCCGGTCATCTTCACGAGCTTGTTTTCTCGAGGATCGATGTAGCCGATCACATTCACGAAGGCTCGGTCATACTCGCTGCCGGTGGTACGACCGACGAGAACGGTTCCTTTTGGCAAAGACCAACCAGAGCCCTCGCAATCTCTCGTCAGCTCCAATCTCGCATAGGAATTGTTGCGCAGCGTGAATACGACGCCCTGTGTGCGAACCGGGAGCATCGTGCCGAATGGCGGCAGGACGGCTGGCGAAGTTTTCGCTTTCTCACTTGATGCTGTCCTTCGTTCGAGAGAAGACTGCGTTTGTGTGACTCTGGCCAGCTGCTGCGTGAGCGTCGCCTTCGGAGGCATATCATCGACGAAGATGCTCAGCGTTCCGTTAGCGCGTGTTTGCGTCGGTACTGTCGAGGAGGACTCGGCGGTCTTTTCCTGTTGCTGAGTTCCGCCGCCGCTCTGTTGTTGCTTTGGGTTGCCGTTGGAGCCGGCATCGTTGAAAGTTTCATTTACGGGCGACAGGTTCCCGGTGAAGGTGAGGTCACGGCTAACCTTCGGCGGTGGCGAAGGGGATGGAAGGGGCGAGGCGCCGGGCGACGGCGTCGGACTCGCGCTGTTCGCCGTATCGTCACCGGCCGCCTCGCGAGCGATGTTAATCGCGTCGGCAGTCAAACCGTTTTCTGAAGTGTTTGAGTCAGGTTTAAGCTTCGCGTTCTGAGCGTCACGACGAGGATCAGCCTGGACGCTGACGTTCACGCGATTGATCCTCAGCACCAGATACAGAGCGACGGCTCCACCACCAATCAAAAGTAAGACGAAGCACCAACCGATCAACTTGCGCTTCCAACCCTTTTTCTTGGGGCTGTCGATCGGCTTTGCCGGCGCGAAGATTGGCTCACGAGGATCGTAGAAACTGCCATCGGATTGGTCTCCCGGCGGTTCGGTTTGAATGGCAGCCAAATCCGCGGATGCGAGTGGCCGTCGAAGGCCGTTCCCATTTCTTTGACTCATAATCAGACTCCTTTAGCGCCTGTTAATGGCGAGCGTAATTGATGCGGGTTCGTCAGCCGCGTTCGCCTGGCTAACAACGACTTTCATCTGTTGATGGACGCCGAGCACCGGCGAGGAATAGGCGATGGCGTAATAGACAGTCCCCGAACCTGAGATCGCGCCTGATCCGTCGCTGACTTCGGTGTGAAGCTTCTTGACTGGCTCGATGTTAAGGGGCTTTCCCTGGTCATCGAGCATTTCAACTAAGAGATCAGGACCACTTGGCGTGAGCTTCATGGTATCCGTGGTCGCATTCTTAACCGCGATCAGCACTACTCGGAAATCGGCCTTCTGATCTGACGTCTGCACAATCGAAAGCGAGAGTCCATGGACTGGCTTCGTCCACTTCTTGAATTGGCCCGGCTTCTTGATTGCTCGCGCTAACGCTTCGCGCGTAGGGGCGCTGGCCGTTTCTTTCACCTTGCCGTCAGGCTTGAGTGGTGGCGGGTCGGTCGGCGAAGCCAGTGGTGACGCCACTGCATTTGCTTCGGCTTTTGGCTTCGGGCTTGTTTCAGGTTGAGATGACGACGGCTTTGTCGACTCCTTATCTGGGGGCTTAGCGTCGTCGGTCGGTTCAACCGAAATCGAAATTGGCGCGGCAGACTGCCCAGTCTCATTCCTCCTTTCTTGGGTAGTAGTGTCGAGGTTAACTGGCAGTCCTGCCGCGCGTCGTCGCGCCACTACTTCATCGCGGTTGTAACTCAAGACACATCGATGAACGTTTTGCGCGAGGTCTTCTACTGGATAGAACAAGAATGTGACGACGAGGCCGCTGCGCATCTGTGCGGTCACCGTCGCCGCCGGCGTCCGTGCCCGGATCTTCGCAGGCGGGGCCACGAACAGCGCGCCTGGCCGCACGACGATTGCGCGTTTGTTTCGCTCCAGCGCCTTTTCGTCTACCGTCGCCATCTCGGGATCACCCGGAATGATGTATCTCGGACCATCATTGGCCGGTAGTTCAATTAAGACACTGGCGTGTTGGGCCATCGCCAGCCTAATCACGGTTTCATCCTTCGTCACATCGACCTTGGCTTCGCCTACGAAGAAGTCTGGGGCAGCCGGCGCCGCCGTTTGCGCTGTGACGTTCGGAGCCGCGGGCGGGACGCGCTTTGGCACTCGACGCCCACAACAACCGCGATACACGGCAGTTCTGTGGGGCGACGGAGCGGGCTGTTGAGCCAACGCCGCGATCGCGGCGGATACTAGTAGGCATACGGACAAAATTATCTTCATGGGTTTTTCCTTTTAGCCTTGTGTTGGGACTACGGGCGTCTCCGCCTCGCTGGAGCTGAGTTCCTTGTAGTCGACTGAGTTGATGCGAAAGCCTGACCGGAGATTGCGATCGAGACGAAAGGTCCCGTTTTCCGGCGCGTCGGGAAGTAGCTCGACGGTTAGCAAGATGTGTTTAGTCTCATGCTTACTTTCGTTCTTGATAACCATGTCGATCTCTTGAGTGCCGTAGACCTTGATGGTCAGTGGTTTGCCGGGCGCATGCTCAAGGTATTCGAGTTTCCACGTGGCGCTCCATTGCTGCTCACGCTGTGTTTGCAGCACCTTCTGTTCAGTCAGATATTGCGCAAACTTCTTGGCCTGGCCGGGGATCATCAGTCTCAGAGCGGCCTCGATGTCCTTCGAGCGAGATCGCTGATCCACGCGGTAGAGATAATCGAGATAGGCCTTGACGACGTAGTCCATATCGGCGAGTTGCAGCTTGTCTTTTTCAAGCTTGATGGCTTCGGTCGCACCAAATTCGCGGTCATTGATCATGACCGTGCGTCCGGATGACATATCAACCACGATGCGGTCGGGTCGCTGAATAGACTTGTAGACGACGCCGACAACGGCAATGCCAGCGATTACGAAGGAAAGGATGATCAGCCATGACTGGCGGTGGATTGTGCGCACGTCGGCCGGATCTCGATAACAGATCACCGGCGGCAGAGTTCTTGTTGCTTCGGCGCTAAGACCATGTTCCGTAGTGGTGGCGTCTTCCTCATCGACCACCGGCATCTGCAAATCCAAAACGTCTGCGCTCATTAAAATGTCTCCTCGGCTGCTCCTAATCATTAAATCCAACTGCTTGATTTCGTTTCGAGTGTGCTCGCCATACAAGTTCCGTTCCGCAGCGTTCACTAAATATTTCTGCTCTCTGCCGGGGGTACCTGTATGTCACACGTGACACCCACCTGTTCGTACCATACGAACAGGTCACTGAATCTCGATGAAGCTCGAACCAACTTTTTTGGGGGCAGACGACGACGCACTCCGAGTCACATTTTGCAAATTCAAACTTGAAGTTTTGTCACCGTTAGAGACCCCAGACTTCCTTGCTCGGGAGACAACATCAACGCCGCTCCGTTCGCTTGACTGTTCGTTCATAAACAGTGCGATCGCGAACCTCACGTACGCTTGCGTTTCGCCGTATGGAGGAATGCCACCCGTAACGATGCCGCGCGGGTTTATAACCTTGCCTGTGCGCAGCACCAAAGACCTTCCTGTCCGAAACGACTCAACTGTGCCCTCGCCGGCGTTATAGGCAGCCAAAGCAAGATCGACTCGCCCGTCGAATTTGTTCAGTAAATCGCGCATATATCGAGCTGCGGCGTCGATCGCTTCTCTCGGATCGTGTGGGTTTCTCAATCCATATCGCGAAGCGGTTTCTGGCATGAATTGCATGGGGCCGAGCGCGCCCTTTGGGCTGACGGCGTCGACTCGATATCGCGACTCAATGAAACACATTGTTCTCAGGATGCGCGGATCAACTCCGTAACGTCTCGCCGACTCAATGATGAATGGTTCTAACTGTCGCGCTCTCTCTTGGAGAGACGCCTCTGGTTGTCGCCCGGTCTGAGCCATTGTGGTGACGACGAACAGGATGAGTATTGAGATTGCCTGGACGACTCTGTGACACATAGTGACTGACGCCTGAGCAAGAAGTGAGCCGCCACGTGGCACGGCGATTGATAAGGAGCGCGCATGTCATCCGCAACCTGAAACGCTCAGGCGAGCGGAAAGTGAATTCTGAAAATCAATGTAAGGAGTGTGAGAGATGAATCATTTGATGGAGCTAACAAGTTATCCAGGACTAGAAAAGTCGTGCGCCGCGCGCGTGGGGCGGAAGTTGATAGCCCTCGCGTGTGGTCTACGAGCGCTCAACATCATTGCGGCAGTTCTGTTGATGGTGTTCGGTGTCGCGTCGGCCTCGGCTCAGACACCTACCGGCTCGTTCTTCAATGGTAATAGTTCGCAACTCGGCAACAGCCTGCGCTCAATAACTTTCTTTCTGGCGGCGGCGATGATCATCGCGGGAATCATCTTCATCGCCGTCGGCATCATCACGTCAGGTCTGCGCGAGTCGCTGTCCACTTGGAAGTTCATCACGGGAGCCGCGTGCTTCGCCTTCGGTGGGGTGTGCGCGGCAGTCTATGCGTTCAGCCAAGGTGACACAGTTCCGCTCGATAACACGTTCTGATCGGGCGTTCGCCAAAGCGTGTTGCCAATTCGTCGAGACTATTCATTTGCGGAGGTGTCGTAATGCGACCACGTCCCGTCAGACCTAACATCTATTTGCCGGTGGTGCGCTTCGGCGTGGCCGACAGCGACTGGTTCACGGTGCTTCTTATCTCGTGCGCTGGCTACCTGGCCCCGGTTCCATTCGGTCTCACCGTGCTCTATGTGCCGCTGCAAATGTGGACGTGGTTGTTGGCAACCGCAGGAAGCATCGCCTTCTTCAATTATGTCCGCATCGGCCGGAGACCCTGTTGGCTCCAGCACACGCTGAAGAGTCTCCTCTGGCACCATCGGCAGTATCGCTCGATTCCGAACGGAAGGAAGCGAGCTTTCAATCGGCTCTGGTTGATTGGAACGGATGACCTCTTATTGAACGAAAACTCACACAGCGAATCACCGGCATGGTCTGTGGTCGAAATGTTTGAAAGCCATAGCCGGATTCAGGAGGCAACAGAAGAGAAATGGAAAACACTCTGGCTCACGACGAATTAGCCGCTGACGAAGAGCTTCGACGGCACAGTGCGAAGTTGCGCCGCCCGCCAGGCCGCAGACGCGATGCCTCGATTGTCGGTATCTACAACGACGCCTTGCGGCACAAGGATGGCGCAATGACAGTTGCCTACCACGTGGAAATGCCAGCCACGATGTTCGCGGATGACACGCTGGTGGATATTCGCTACGACGATTTGGCACGGATGCTGGCCTTTGAGAAACCGGCAGGCACCTCGGTACAATTCCGATACTCAACGATTCCCGACGCAGGGTATGCGATCATCAACGTCATCGCTTCGCGGGCCACTGAAGGAACGCACATGCCCGCGTCTTTGCTGCAAGCCTCAAATCTCGACTATCTCGAGAATGCTGCCAAGAGTCTTCCGTATCGGCGCAGCGTACTCACGATGTGGGTGAGAGTGCCGCCCAAGAGCCGTGGTAATTCCACCATCAGCGCGTTGGCCGATTTCAAAGACGCCCTACTCAACCAAATCAAGACGACCGGCTTTCTTTCGGCCTTACGTCATTTACCTGAGATCTATGCTCGCAGCGCCGATGACTCGGTGGTCAGACGTACGATCGAGGATGAGAAGCACACTTACAACCACGCCAATCGAGTCTGGCGGCAGATTGAGAATTCATCTCCGCTCACGGTCCGCCGATTTACCCGTCAGGAGATCTGGGAAGCCGTCTTCTTTGGTCACTGTCAGAACGCCGGCTCGGCTCCAATCCTGCCGGAAAGACCGGGAAGAGATCTGCGGGACTATCTCTGCGCCGAAACAATTGAAGGCGAGTTGAACTATGTGATGCACGGAGAGTATCCGGTGGCCATAGTCTCAATGTTCACCCCCCCAAACGAATTCGTCACCGCAGATGCGTTAAGAGGTTTGATTGGCCGCCGAGATTTCAACAGCCGACACACAATAGTCACTGAGTATCTCTTTCCTGAGCAGCGCAAAGAGACAAAGCGCCTGGATAGACGCATCAAGCAGGTCAAGCGCACCTTCACCAAGCGGGACAATCCCGAGGGCGCGGCGGCGCTGAGGAGTTTGCGCTCGGTACGAGAAGAAGTCGCCGGTGCGCGCGAGTCGCTCTTGCCGACGCGCTTCTTTGTGTTGCTCTACGGCGAGCGCGCGCGCAACTTCGCCGAGTTGAAGAAATCGGTTGAAGCGCTTGATGAGCAATGCGAAAGAGCAGTCTCCGCTATTCGTCAGATTCCTGGCGCCAACGCGGAGCGAGAGGAGCCGGAAGCGCTGCGCGCGCTCTATCCTTCGGCCATCGTCGGGGAGTTGGATGCAAAACTCACCGGGCGCGAGTTGACTGAAGTCTCGACCTCGGTCGCGGCCCTGACGCCAACTGAGGATTCCTGGTTAGGTGCGGCCAGACCGCACACCCTGCTTTCAACCGTCACCGGCCGCTTGATTGGGGTTGACCTCTTTGACCGCAACCAGATTCCCTCGCCGCTGATTCAGATCATCGCTGCACCGCGTGGCGGCAAGTCGATCCTGATGGCGCAGTTTGCCTGCGACATTCTGGCGAGCTTGCGCGACGCCAGCGTCAACGCCATTGATATTGGAGAGACGTTACTTCCATTGGTTTCAGTCCTTGGCGGTCGTTATATCCAACCCCGGCCGGATGAAGTGCGCGCCATCAATATCTGGTCGTATCCGGGACTGAGCGAAGGAGAAGCGCCGGACGATACGCAAAAGGCCCTGGTGGTTGGCGACCTGAAGATGCTTGCCCGTGTAAACGAAGACGATAAAACGGCAGAAGACATTATTAGCGCTGTTGTTTCCCAGGTATACGAAAATATCGTCTCGCAAAATGGCCCTGGGCGTCCGTTGTTCGAACCCGTCCTATCCCACTTTGTAGCGCAGCTTCGCACCTATCCCTTCGATGCGGAGATGGTCAGGGAGCGGCGTGAGACACTGGTGCTGGCACTCAGCAACTACATCGGTCATCCCTGGCTCGACGCGCCCACGCATCCTGACTACGAGGAGAAGTCGCCGTTCGATGTGTTCGAGCTGGGTGCGCTCAAGGATTTTCCACGCGACATCAAACTCTCGCTCGCCTACCGCATAGCCGCACACGTGGCCCGTTGCATTGGACGCAGACGCGCTGATGGCACGCGTGCTCCGACGGCCAACCTGTTCGATGAAATGTGGGAGATCAAAGAAGAGTATCCATTCATCTTCAAAGTACTTCAGCATGCTGGCCGCAAGGGACCGAAGGAGAACTCGATCACGATACTCGCGACTCATGCTTTCGAAGATATTGAGGATGTTGCCTCACTCTCGAAGACCGGCAACGTTCTATTTGCTGGGAAGCAACTTGGTGATTATTCGAAGATCGTCGCGCACGCAAAGCTGTCCGCGAACGGCGCGGAGGCCATCAACCATCTGAAGTCTGCGCCCGGAAGGTTCTCTCAGTTCGTGATGGTGATCGGCACCGGCCCAGACCAGGTTGTCGAAGTGGTGCAGCACGAACTCAGTCCGCTGATGCTGTGGACACTAACCACCAATGCCGACGAACGGAACGCTCGCAGTAGCGTTCTCGCTCGCTATCCTAATTGGTCAGACATGCAGATACATGGCTGGCTGGCGGATCGCTATCCGCGGGGACTGACCGCGATGGGTCTCAGGGAAATCGATGAATCACTCTTGTGGGAAGCGGCCTGATGGGAATGCTATCGCCATCAGATCGCTGATTGAAAGGAATGAGTCAATGAAGAACGTAATCAAGCACTTGCTACTAGGTATCTTAATCGGAGCCATCCTGGCGCCATCAACCGCGCAAGCTCAATTTACGGTGTTTGACCCGGCTCAATACTCACTCCAGATCGAACGCCAGATCGAGGAGGCCAATCGTTGGCTGGAGCGAGTGCGACAGTATTCGGAAGAGATCAACAAGATGGCGGAACAGCTCAGCACCATGAAGGGGATACTGGGCCAAGCTGACAAGCTGGTGCTGCACAACGCAAATCTGACTCGTACGATGGCCGCGATCGGCCAAACGGTGCGCGACGTGTTCGCATTGAAGCGAGCCATCGAAACACTGGTGATCTCTCGCCTCAACATGATCAAGTCAATCAAGACGCGATTGATGAACGGTGTTTTCGATCCTGAAGCCGACTTGCGCGATTTCGAGGAGTACCTGCGCGACTCCATCGGGCGAACAGAGCAAGACAAGATTGCGACGATGAACCGCATCGCAATGTTCGACGCGACTCTGGCGCGGCTCTATCACGATCTGCAAACCGCAGAGGCCAGACAGGCAGGCGCAGCACTCGAGATGAAGCAGGCAAAAGACAAGCTCGATGCTGAGTTGGCGAAGCCGCAAACCGAGCAATGCGGCACCTGCATCTCCGACTTGAAGCTGGAGATTGCCTCTTGCGAGAAGATGATCGCAGACCTCGATACTCAGATCACTAACCTGTCAACGCAGATTGAGGATCGGGTGAAGCAGTACAACCTGACAATGGAAGAGCGGGTGCGGATTGCCAACCGCGTCAAAGCCACGGATGAAGCCTGGGACAACCTGAACATTGTCAAAGATGGCATTTTCGAAGCCATTCAAAGAGGCGGCGTGCCCTCGCCGTCACCGAACTGACTGACAAACTACTAGAGGACCAAATCAGGCCTGCTCAAACGAAACTGAGGATTTCATGAAGATGAAACGTTACTTCTTGCTCGCGATTCTCTTTGGATTGTTCTTGCTGCCGACCGCCGCACTGGCGCAGGCTCCAAGTCCGACACCGGCGCCGTCGCAAGTAAGATCTCTTTCGGACAACATCGCCCGACTATCACAGCGCGCCGGTTCGCTGCTGCCTTACTTTGAGAACGAGATCGTCTCAAAGCTGATTGGCTGGTTTGAGTTGCTGGCTTGGGTGATAGGTAATTGCCTGGCCGGCTTTGCGATGTTGCGAATTGTGCGCGAAGACAACGGCGACGGCGGAAATCTTTATTGGTGGTTTGGCAGACTTGCGCTGTTCTTCATGTTGTCAGGAACAAGCCTGGCAATCATCAACGGGATGAGTGGAATCGGTTACGAGATCGCCAATGGCAACGAAACGGGTCAGCAATCAGTGCTACAAAGGCTCTATCTGGCTCAGCGCGACAGCTTCAACGATTCGTACGCGAAGTTTCAGCAGAACATGTTCACGGTCAAGGTCGACGGTCGCGAGACGGCGATTGAGCCCGTGCCTCTCGGCAGTGAATCAGTGCTGGGGATCATTGTCGATTCTGAGAGTAACATCCAGAACTTCGATCAAAAGGCTGACGTCTCTCAATGGAACATCGCGACGATGATGACGTGGCTCAACTTCGAGCGGGCGCTACTTGAGTTCGGGGATCTAATCTTGGTGATTCTGGGAGCGGCGCTCACGCTCGGGATGAAACTCGCTATGCCCTTCATGCTTGCCGGTATTGTGGACAAACAGATTGCCAGCAAGACAACTTATCCCTTTTTCTATGGGCTGGTGGCGTTGACGCTCGTCTGGCCGTCGGTATCGAAGATCATACGAATCGTCGCCTACATGTGGGGCAATGTCGCCATGGCCGTCGGCGATAGCAGTCCTTTATATATATGGAACTACCAAACCATGCGGTCGATTACCGACCCGCTGGCGCAACCGCAATACACGATCGCGCTGGCTGCCTTTGCCATGGGGCTGGGCGCGCTTTGTCTCTACGGCACACCTTTCATCTCGTTGTATTTCTTGTCTGGTCGGATCTATGAATCGGTCGCGACTGTAGTTTCAAGTTGGATGGGCGCGATGGTTGGCACCGGCATTGAGAAGTACAGTGCCGAGGCCGCTGCTTCGATCAATCGTCAGGCGGAAACTACACAGTACGGCGCCGGTTACCAGGCGGATGTGACTCGCTCAGGCGGTCAACAAGAGGCCGGCAACTTGCGGGCGCAAGGTCAACGCACTGCCCAACTCGCCTCCATCCAAGCCGCGCTGACGAGTCAGGTTGCGGCCACTACGGGTGCGGCAACCACACAGCGAATGATCATTCAAGCGGCAGCAGGATTCCAGAAATCGGCTACCGGGTCCGAAGTTGCGAAGAGCATCCGCGAGACGAATATCGGTGCTTCTTTTGGAGTCGGCAACACGATCGCTGGAGCGAAGCGCGATCTCTACACGAATGCCGGCAATACTTCAGCGGCGAAAATCGATCAAGGTGTGAGTCTGGTCAACGCGATGATCCCGCCGGAGGTGCCAATCGCAAGAGGTCTGGTAGAGATTCCGAAATACGACGCCATCACGAAACGCAACCGGACTGGAAATGAAGCGACCACGCAATTCAGCGCCGAGATGGTGCAGAATCAGGAAACGACTGCCAACCGGGTCGTCTATTCATCGAAGCAATATCTCGATGAAATGAACCAGGCGATCGACAAGCAGGCGGGCGGACAGATCGCCGGAGTGAATGCCGGCGCGGGGCAAGCTATCGGTGGCTATCAGCGCGGAGCGTCCCAGGCGCGCGGGGGAGTGGAGTTCAATTACGGTAAAGAGCTGGATGCCAATAAGGCGGTTTTTGTGAGCCAGGTCGATGCCGCCGGTCAGATTCGCAGTGCGGGATTTGAGGCGGCTAAGCTACGTCAGGCGGCGGCGGTCATTTCCGCTGTCGGGCGCGAGATCTCCAGAGAAGTTGGACAGGGCATGCGGATACGGTTTTGATTGTTCCGAGTTCAAATCACGAAAGCGGGCCAGGAGCGACAGGTGCTTTAGTCTGTCTTCAGCAAACGAATCAAACAAAATAGAGCGACGGCCAAGAGGCCCGCGCGACGGAATGGTTTGAGTCCGATGGCTGGTCTGGTGCTTGGCTTATTTCATGATCTGTTTCGCGGATTAACATTTCTAGCGGTTGCTTCAGATACGCACTGGCAATGATTCTTGATTTTCGACTTTAGCGAATTGTTTCCTAAATTATCACTTCCACTTACTCCCAAATATTGAAGTCTTGAGGGTGGCCGACCCAAGGTTCTTCCCGCAAACCTTGCACCACTTAATGGTGACTGTGACAACGCCCGGCACTCCAGTCTGGCCAAATTGAACTACTCTGTGGGGACAGTGTTCGCGGCCGTTTATGGAACCATACTTTTTCACGATTTCGCTATACTCCTTTTCAGCGGCCTTAAGCTTCTTCCATTGGCGGTTACGACGTAATTTATCAACGATCGCAACGACGATGAAAAAAACAACGATAAAGCCAAAAATGTAGAGTAGGGTCATATCAGCGCATCTTTTCGACTCTCAACTTCAGCTATGGCGATGGACGGCTTTCACTTCTTGGCGCCTGCTGTTTCAGCATTTGGTCTATGACGATTTGCGCTCCAGCAATTTTACTAGCGGTGTTATAGAGCGCATAAAAAAGTTTGTGCGGGTCGTCGGATCGCTGGAGCGATTTGAGATATCCGGCTAGGTCCAAGAAAATGTCGGTGTTTAATGAGCAATAGTCGGCACGCGGCCCGATGTCCATTTGAGATTTAAAGGAAATGTACCTATCGTCTTCATCAAGTTTCACGAGCCAATCGGCAACAACAGGACGAAGGCGAGCGCGAATTACTATTGAAAGACCTATTCGAGCATCAAGCTGTCCTTGTGCGAGTTTTCTTTGGGTCGGGTCAGATATACGATTAACAATATCTTGAGCGTCCGCTATATCACCAGCAGATACTTGAGCATTGATAATTGCTCGCCGAGCGTTAAATCCCTGCAAATTAGCATCACGAATAAGATTAAGGGTTTTTAGCGCACCCGCAATATAACCAACTCCTGCTTGGACTGTTGCAAGGTCGTTCAGTGCGTCTTCTCTGTTATGTCGTTGAACAAGCGGATCTTGGATGTGATCGGCGGTCTTTACGGCAGAAGCAAATGTGTTCTCAGCGCCAACAGCATCACCCGCTTTGATTTGTTCGACAGCGATGGCTCTCAGGGCCTCGCATTTGGAAATCCCGTTCTCAATAAGATTAGCGGTTCCTAGGGCACCCGGAATATCACCAGCCTCTGCTTGACCAACGGCGATATATTCGTATCCAAATGTTTTATCCTTATTTCTCTCGTCGTCGTCAATAAAAGCGATGGTCTTCATGGCTGCTGTCATATCACCAGCCTTTGCCCATAAACCAGCGACGTAACTCAAATCCATGGCTCTTGAAAATCCGTCCTCTGAGATTTTGCCCTCTGAATCCTGCGCAGTCTTTATCAAGCGATTGAGATTGCCACGGCTTTTGATTTGCAATCCTGCGATGAAATCGTTCACGGCTGCGGCGTTCGGGGCGTTGGGGCTGGCATTGACATACGCGCCGAACCAAGCGATCGCGCGCAATTCGCGTCCGGGAAGTTTTGATTCAGCCAGTCCAAGATTGTAGAACACCTCTGGTGAGTTGGGCGCAGTCTTGCGGGCTTCCTGAAAACTCTGAATGGCGATCATCCACTCCTGCTCTTTTGCAGCAATGATTCCTTTTTTGATCGCTGCTTGTGCCTCCGGCGGCAGCGGCGCGGGAGCAGTCGCCTGAGCTTGCACAGCAACGGTCAACGCAAAGCTCAAAACAGCTAGGTATGTAAGTCGGTGAAGGTGGTCGCGAATAGGTTGCATTGATATGAACCTCGACTGTCGCAAAGGAGCCTAGGCTTGGTTGCGGGACATGGACGGCAGGGTACTCATAGTACTAATGCCCGACCGATCCACCTTAATGATCACCGTTGTGAAATCGCATCGAATCTGTTCCGATTCAGGTTTCACGCTGTTCTCAAGAGAAAAAGCAGGGCGATGGCCCGCCCTAAAACTAATGCGCGAGAGGAGGAGTTGGTTCGGTCGTGGTTATGATTCATTCTTGCGTTTCATCAGATAACTGTTCAGCAATCGGAACAAGTCACCACTGGTAGTCTTCAAGGACTCAGTGCGGTTAGTTGGCTGAAGGTCCCATCGGCCGTAAAGGTTATCACTTGCCCGGCGCTCAATATGAACTTTGCACCTGTCTTCTTCCCAACAATTTCCAGTTGTCCCTCGAAAAGCTTTACATAACCCGCTCCACTGGGTTCAACCATCGCCTCGAAGTCAGTTCCTCGAACTCCGATTATGCCTACGGCCACTTTGATGTTTATATCCTTTCTGTGACTGACCTTCCCAGTCACCCAGCGAAAGGTGCCTTTAGCGAATGATGCCGTAGCCTTTGTCAAGGAGGTTGCCGGGTCGTAAACAAAATCATCTATCACCATGTCGCTATTCGGGCCAAGCGTAAAGACTGTCTCGTCTGGAAGTAGGACTTTCATGCGTCCATTTGCCCCTGTAACCGCACGCGTGCCTCCGTCCATCGGAAGCCGGGCTGCTTCCGCTCCTGTCAACTTGCGGCCATCTTTGGTGACAAAGTAGAAATCGCCACTCCCATTCACATTGGCAACAGGTAGGGTGGATCGAACGGCTGTGGCAGCTGTCGCCGCCGACAACTCCCGGTTGAATGTGTTGGCCGCACTAATATATTTTGAACGCAGTGCTTGCACCGAGTTAAATTCTGCATCCGTCTGATTCTCGGCCGTTTTGTCGTTGAAGGCTTTAGCTGCGGCTTGGAAGGCACTCAGTTGGGTTTGGAGCGCTTGTCTTCGTTGGGTAAATTTTGTTCGCTCTCCAACGGAGAGATTGTCTGGGATGAAAGCCAGCGGCGGTATTTTTTCCTGCGCCACCGCTGTCGACGGCCAAAGGGCAATACCGAACAACGCGGTCACGAGAGCCAGCCTAATGAATGTCGCTTTTCTCACAGGTAGAGTTTTCACATCATCTAGTTTTTGGCCGGAGCCGGTTTCTCGTCCACTTTGTCATCGATTGTTCGATGAACTTTTTTCACCGTTTCTTCTCCTTTGGTGATCGCCAGCAGATTGGCCTGATACTCGACATTCTTTTGATCCATTTCCTGGGTCAGAGCCTTCATCTTTTGAGGATCTTTTTCTGTTTTCATTTTGGTGGTCAATTGCTCAAGCTCTGTGCCCAATTTGGAACGCGCTGCCTTTAGGCCATCCAATTGTTTCAACGCGGCGATCATTCTCGGGTCGTTTTTGACTTTGTCTGAAAATGTGGCGGGGTCAATGGACGCGTTAGTTGGGATTTTTAGTGACCCAGCGGCATTGGCGCCTCCGATGTCATAATTTTTTGTAAGGTCACCACTTGCCGCCGCGCTTAGTAATTGATCACCGGCCTTTTTATCGGAAGGAGCGTCTTTCAAAGGCTCACTCGGATCAACGAAATCCAATCCGCCGCTTTTACTACCGTCCCCGGCAGTTGCAGAAGTGGTCGACTTAGGATCAATAAAATCCAATCCACCTGACGCCGGCGCGGCGGTCATTGATTGCGCCAGGTTTTGAATGGACTGCTGCATATTGTTAGCAGTGATTTTATCCTGTCGGCGTTGCTCCTCGTCGCGCTTGGCCTGATCGAGTCTTTCTTGCGCGGCGGCCAAATCCTCACTGAGTATGTGTCTGCTTGAAACGTCCGCGGGTACATTCGCCAGAGCTTGCTGGAAATAATTCAGTGCTGTTGTGTAGTCGCCGTTGCGGTATGCATCTTCGCCTTCGTGCCCCTGGCTCATTCCAAGATTCCGACGAATGATTTGATCGTTCGGGCTAAGTTGCAAGGCCCTCCTGAAATCAGCTTCTGCGGCGGCCCAGTCCTTCTTAGTATAGGCAGCGAGACCCTGGTCATTCAGTGCGTACGCTTGCTGTGCCGCAATCTCAGCCGCGCTTGGACGGGAGCGAGAGCGATTGCCGGTGCTGCCACCGCCGCCTGTCGTCGAACATGGACCGCAGCCCCCGCCGCAGCTACCCTGGCAGACTGCGTCTCTCTGTGACTGTGCCCAAGTTTCCGACACCGGATAGATTGCAATCCCAATGAATAACACCGCACCAAACAGCGCCGTTTTAACCATAGCAACCCTCCTTGAATCAGAATGCCACTTTACCTTCCCGATTCATTTGGCTCACTTGAAGCTTATTATGGCTAAATGTCAAGGTATGCAAGTTGTAGGGTTGTGACGCTCAATCAACGGCAGTCCCCCAAGCGGAATGGGAATAGCCCTTTCTTCCCATGTGCCCCTAACAGCACGCCCGTTCAACGCCTTTGGCATGTACCAATAGAGGGCGCGAGACGGCAGGGAAGAAGTTGCCTAACAGCGAAGCAAGATTGGCGTTGCTGTCGTAAGCGGCCACACCTTTTGGATCGAATTCTGATGACTTTGGAGTAGTTTGAGAACCTATGCAATTCGGACGTGAGTGTGCGTCTTCTCTGGCATTCGCTCTTTCGCCGAGATGCGCACCTCAACGCTATGACCCAATCGATTGAGGATGGCGAACAACCGATCTGCTGAAAAGCCCGAAAGCCTGCCTCGCAACAGATGCGAAACCTTCGGTTGATCGAGGCCGACGCGCTCAGCCGTCTGGGTCTGCGTCCAACCCTTCTGCTCGATCAACTCAGCGATCTTGGTCGCGAGTTTTGCTTTTAACAGACGTTCTTCCGCGTCAGGAAAACCAAGGTCGGTAAAGACATTGCCGCTGCTGAGCTCTATCGTTTCGCGGGTTGCTCTAGATTTCTTAGCTCTGATGGTTCTGCGCTTCGTTTTCATCTTTTCGCTTCCTCAGCGCTTCCGCCTCACTTTGTAGTCCTCTTGCGCCAATTTTAGTCGTTTCTTGATCAGATCAACGTCAGCCTTCGGCGTCGCAATGCCTTTCTTTGATTTCTTCTGAAAGACATGCAGTACGTAAACTAATTCCGAAAACTTCACCGTGTAGACTGCGCGATAGGTATTTGTTTGAAAGTCTTCAGTGACTTCGAGAACTCCCGCGCCGCCGAACCCGGCAAGCGGCTTTGCTGATGGAGCCTTCCGACCCAACTGAGCCTGAAAAAGCGCATAGCCAATCGCATCCTTCACTTCATCAGGAAGTCGCTTTAGATCCGCTCTGGACGAGCCGATCCACAGGAGCTCTTTAGGCTGCGGATCAGCTTTCACGTCGTTAGTATGCCTTATCTGGCATATGCCGGTCAACCTAGTGCGCGACGGGGACGGTTTCATCCTCTGCCCTCTAGTCAGAACTTAACGTTTCATCCTGAGGAAAATCTACAGGAGTCGCTTTGCCATACACGCGCCTCCGACTGCGTTCCAGGCGTTGATAAAGCGTGGTCCTTCCCACGCCAAGTAAACGAGCCGCTTCGGAATGATTTCCCGTCTTTGCCAGCAGTTGGTCATAGAGGCAAAGGAAACTGCGGTCAAGAAATGCTTCGAGCGAGTCGTTTTGATATAAGAGGAGCGGTATATGGGCTTCTGCCGTGCACGACGCGCCCGAAGGCATAGCACTCAACACGGCATCAACTGTTATCTCACCATTCATCGCAGTAGCTACAAGTCTTTCAACCACATGACGAAGTTGCCGAACATTCCCAGGCCATCCGTAGTTATAGAGAGCAGCGACCGCTTCCGGTTCGATATTGTGCTTTCGCGGGCATTTGATCCTTTCCTCGGCCTCGCGCATGAAATGATGAACAAGTATCGGAATATCAGATGGGTGCCTTCGCAGAGGTGGCGTGTCGATTGTTAAAACAGTAATTCGATAAAAGAGGTCCCTGCGGAAACGCCCAACATCGGTTTCTTGAGGCAGATTTCGATTGGTCGCGGCAATGACTCTCACGTCGACGCGATTTTCTGAGCGAGCACCCACCGGCCTAATGGCACCCTCTTGCAGAACCCGCAGGAGCTTCACCTGACATGCTGGTGACATTTCGCCGATCTCATCCAGAAAGATCGTGCCGGTGTGGGCGGCTTCGAAGAGGCCTATTTGCTTCTCGTTTGCACCAGTGAAGGCACCGCGCTCGTGTCCAAACAGCTCTGATTCAAGCAGGGTCTCAGTCAGAGCGCCGCAGTTAACTGCAATGAAAGGCTTACTCGCGCGGGCACTTTCTGCATGGATGGCTCGGGCGACCAACTCCTTTCCCGTACCGGATTCACCAGATACGAGAACTGTGAAATCGCAGTTCGCCGCCACGCCAATTTGCCCAAGTAGGTCATGAATCACCGGCGATTCGCCGATGATCCCGCCATTGAAGAGAGAGAATTGCGAGCTCACAGACTCTTTTGCTCCAACTGTCATTCGGTTGGGGAAATGATCCCGCCTGGCGGCCTTCTATCTTTAAATGACGCGAGAACTGGACAGAAATTCCAGCTTGGGAAAGAATATTGAAGAATTTCTTCGAGGTTTGCTCGCTCCCCACAAAAATATTTTTTGACTTCGCTGGAATTCCTGGCAATTTCTCGCGTCTATAACGAATATGACTTGAGTTTCGTGAAGTCGTCTCTGCGTGAGCCTACTGTTCGGAGAGTTCGTTTCAATGAGTCGAACCAATGGATACAGACGATTTGGTGAAGCCTTTTGGGGTCGCCGTGTGCGAGAGTTCGCGCTCGCTTCACTTGCCCTGCTTCTTTCCACAATCGTCTCAGCTCAAAGCCAGTTCATCTCACCGGGCAAGAGTATTGAAACTCTAGGCGTGCCTCCTATTCCGTCCTCGTTGGCTCGTGAGGTGGCGCCATACACAAGCATCTATGGATTGCCATTGGCTGGTTGGGATTCTGAGAAACGTGAGGTTCTCCTCAAAGGTCTTTCGAGCGTCACTTGGATCTCTCGCGTTACCAGTCCAGAAGCCAGTCCGAAACCTTCCTCGATCTACATTCAATCAAGTGGCATTTATGACGTTTACTTTCAACCTCAGGGCAAGTATCTCGCGTACACGAGAGATGCTGACGGCAATGAAACGTTTCAACTCTATCTTTACAATATTAGCCGCGGTGAGAGCACGATGCTTTCCGATGGTAAATCCAGAAATACTGAGCCGGTATGGTCGAACTCAGGTAACAGGATCGTCTACAGCTCAACCCCTAGGGATTCAGGGGTCAATCTACGCGTGGTTAATCCTTTTGAGCCGCAGACCGATCACCTCGTTGCGCAGTCTTCAGGCAGCTACTTCAAAGCGTACGACTGGTCGCCGGATGATAAGCAGGTGGTGTATTGCGACTTCACTTCAAGCACAATCAGTACTCTTTGGTTGTTAGACGTTGCCAGCGGTAAGAAGAGTCTTCTTTCCCCGAAGCCTGATCAGCCTGAGCTTTATGACTATGCGCAGTTCAGCAAAGACGGCAAGGGCGTCTTTGTAGTTACCGATCACGACTCGGACATGCGGCGAGTCGCCTACGTTGACCTGGCGTCGGGGAAGTTCACCTATGTCCCTTCAAATCCCAAGTGGGATGTCGATGAATTTCAACTTGCGCCGGATGGAAAGACGATAGCGCTTGCTACGAACGAAGACGGCATCTCACGCCTACACCTGTTTGATGTAGTTAGTAGTAAGGAACGTCCAGCGTCACAGCTTCCTATTGGGATCATCTCCGATCTGAAGTGGAGCAAAGACTCCACCGACCTGGCTTTCAACTTCAAATCACCACAAACACCGAATGATGTGTATTCGGTGAATACTCAAACCGGCAAAGTGGAGCTTTGGGCCAAGAGCGTAACCAACGGGGTAGATACCTCGCTGTTCTCACAGGCTGCGCTAATTCGCTGGTCGACATTCGACGGAAAAACGGTGTCCGGGTTTCTCTATCGCCCGCCGGCCAAGTTCAAAGGCAAGCGTCCTGTAATTATCGACATTCACGGTGGGCCAGAGGAGCAGTATCGCCCGAGGTTTAACTACGAAGAGAACTACTTCTTGAATGAATTAGGAGTGGCGAAGATTTATCCGAACGTACGCGGCTCTTCGGGTTATGGGAAGGCATTCCTACACTCTGACGATGGCGTCCGGCGCGAAGATGCAGTCAAAGACGTTGGCGCTCTGCTGGATTGGATCAAAACTCAGCCAGATCTAGATTCCGACCGTGTGCTGGTTGAGGGTGCGAGCTATGGCGGCTATCTGGCGCTCTCAACCGCATACGTATATAGCGACCGGATAAAAGCAACAATCTCTGACAGCGGAATAACGAATTTGGTTAGCTGCGCCGAGCACACGGATGCGTGGCGCCGCGATATTGACCGTGCGGAATTCGGCGATGAGCGTGACCCGAAGATCAGAAAGTTCATGGAGCGCACAGCGCCTCTTAATAACGCAGAAAAGATCAAGAAGCCGCTACTGATCTTTCAGGGGCAGAATGACCCTCGTGTTCCTGTTTCGGAAGCCGCAAGCCTGGTGGCCGCGACCAAGGATCGAATTCCTGTTTGGTACGTCTTGGCTAAGGACGAAGGCCACGGTTTTGTACAGAAAAACGATAGAGATTACCGAACGTACGCGAGCATACTCTTTGTCAAAGAGTTCTTGCTCAAATAGCTAACCCTTAACCAAAGCCGTGGTCCTATCGCGGCGATACACAACAAGGAGAAGACCATGAAGAAACTGAAAGCGATCGCAACAAGTCTATGTCTTGTCGTTGCGTTAGGAGTGGCGATTCCGACGGTAACGAAGGCCGACGACAGTGGGCCACAGGGAGCGTCTAAGTCCACAACGCCTGCTCCACCACCGCCGGCACCGTCCGCCGATCTGTTGAGGCTTCTGATTATGCTGTTGATGTGGCTTTTCGGTTAATCAGGGTCCGCTTTCCCAGGTTCCGGGGCAAAGCAAGCAAAGGGTTCACTTGCTCTGCCCTGGAATTTTTCCCATCAGTATCGGACTGCAGTTCATATGTTATTCAAGTACGGAATCGTCATAGTTCTCTTGCTGTCACCTCCGATCTTGGTCGCACAGTCATCTGAGCGTCGAATCCAGACGGAAGGAGAGTTAGTCTTTGCCCTCCTCAGTCTCAATCACGACCAACAGTCGATAGCGCGGCTATTGGAGTCGCATCCGCAACTAGTCAATAGTCAGTTGTGGAAAGATTTGAGCGACCGGGCTGCCGATTTCTACACAATATCCCCTGATCAGTCGCTGGCAATGTATGAGGTCGCGATACAGGTTGCTGCTCAGTTGCATGATCAAAAGTTACTAGCCACAACGTATTACAATATCGGTAGAACCTATTCAGGATTGAATCAATTTTCCGCAGCTATTGGGGCTTACGAGAAGAGTGGGGACTATTTTGAGCAAGCCGGCCTTCGACGAGATCTAATCTATATTCTCGCCGACCTCGGCGCGCTCTATTTCATACGAGAAGATTATGAAAGAGCCAGAAAGTACTCTGAGCGAAGCATTGCCATCGCTGATGGGGTTAGAGCTGATTCACCCCTCGCTGCTTGGCCAGATGACTTTGGTCGAGCACGAGCGTTACTAACGCTTGGCGAGATTGAATCACGCGACGGGGATAACGAAAGGGCCGTTCAGAGACTACAGGAATCTTTAGCTCTCTATCAGGGATTAGGTCGCAGGAATTCCTCTTACGACCTTTACGTGGAGCGTATTTATTCGGCCCTCGGAAGGGTGTATCCCGAAGTAGGCGAGTCTGCTCGCGCGCTCCTCTATCTCGGCAAGGCTCTGGAGATCGCCAACGCCCAATCAGACACAAACATGATCGCGAGTCTGCGCAACGACATTGGGGTTCTTTACTTGGAACAAGAAGACTACGCGCAGGCGAACGCACAGTTCAGTGAGAGTCTCAAGATCTATGTTGCATTGAAGGATCATAGGGAAGAAGCCAGAGTGCTTTTGAATCTTGGAGTTGTTGATCAACGAAGAGCTAATCATGACGAAGCACTGCGATATCTCAGAGGTAGCCTGGAAGCGGCAACAGCAACCGATATCGCCGAAGTTCAAATCGCGGCCGATGAGGGAATCGGTGTTGTTCTGACCGCGAAGAGGGACTTTCATGGCGCGACCGAGGCCTTGGACAAAGGCTTGGCGATCGCGAAAAGGTTGAGTGATAAGACTCGGCAAACTGAAATTCTTTGGCGCATGGCCCAGGTCTATTACGAGATGGGAAACTACTCCCAGTCTGCCGCTCTCGCTGAAAGCGCTGTCGCCCTAGCTCGGGCATCGCGCTTGTCAAAACTCCTTTACCTTGCGACCACAACGCTGGGCGAGTCCTATGCGGCGCAGAAAAAAGTCGAGATTGCAATTAGCACTCTGACGCAAGCTGTTGAAGAAGTCGAAGCGTTGCGTGACCAAGTTGCCGGGCGCGAAGAAGAGCGACAGGTATTCTTTGAAAGCAAGGTCACGCCCTATCAGGCACTGATGGATCTTCTGATCCAACAAGGCAGATCTTTCGATGGACTTCTCTACGCAGAACGAGCAAAGGGACGGGTCTTACTCGATCTTCTCAGCGGTGGCAGGGCTGAGTTGACGAAAGCGCTGACGCCTGCTGAAAGAGAAAACGCAAGACGTCTAAATCGCAACATCTCGAACCTGAACGAACAAATCAAGAAAGCTGAGACCAATAGTTCGGCCTCGCTCGACTCTCTATATACGCGGTTGGATGCCGCTCGGCTTGAATATCAATCGTTTCAGGACGCAGCCTTTGTGACTCACCCAGAATTGAATGTTCGCGGCGGGCACACGGCGACAATAGATCGCTCCGGCATTGATGGGCTGACGCGCAACAGTGGAAGCGCCTACTTGGAATATGTTGTCAGCAAGGACCACGTTTACTTGTTCGTCTTGACCACCACCAAGTCCAATGGACCAGAGTTGAAGTCATATCCATTGACAGTTACTCCGGAAGAGTTAGTTCGAAAGGTTGACCAGTTCCACGATCAACTCGCGAATCTAAATCCAGACTACAGCGGAAACGCGCTCGATTTATACAGCCTGTTAATTGCCCCAGCAGCAGAACAGGTTAAAGGCGTGGATACTCTCTGTATCATCCCCGATGGCTTTCTGTGGAACCTGCCTTTCGAGGCCTTGATGCCCGCCAACGAACATTACCTGCTTGAGGATCATGCGATCTATTATGTTCCATCTTTGAGTGTCCTTCGCGAGATGAGCAAGAAGGACCGCGGAAGGCGGAATGCCAATTCATTAATCGCCTTCGGCAATCCGGTAATTGGCAAAGATGAACAGCGCCAAGTCGACTTGTGTCCGTTGCCAGAAGCTGAGAACGAAGTCAGTTCGATCGCAACGACCGCAGGCCGCGAAGCAAAGAGGGTGTTTATTGGACGCGATGCCAGCGAGAAGACATTCAAGACTCTGGCTCCCGGCTTTTCGGTGATTCATCTTGCAACGCACGGCGTTCTCGACAATCGGAACCCGCTTTATTCGCACTTGCTGTTGACCAGAACCGAAGGTGACGTAGAAAACGATGGGTTGCTGGAAGCGCGGGAGATCATGGACATGAGACTCGATGCCGATCTCGCCGTACTGTCCGCCTGTGACACGGCCAATGGCAAGATCGCACCCGGTGAAGGCGTAATGGGGATGTCCTGGGCTTTCTTCGTGGCCGGCTGCCGCTCGATGTTGGTAAGCCAGTGGAAAGTTAACTCGTCTAGTACCTCGCAGTTGATGGTGAACTTCTACCAGCAATCAAATCTTGTTCGGCAAAAGTCTGGCGGCGCGAATGCACAAGCAGTTCGAGCCGCAGCTCTTCAACTAATGAACGACGACCGTTATCGTCATCCCTTCTTCTGGGCCGGCTTTGTTCTAGTTGGTGTGAATCAACCCAGCGAGTTGGTGCGGTAAAGCGACCATCTGCAGGACACGTGGTCTGTCTATGGGCAAGCTCCAAAGTCTCTAGTTATTGGTGGACCTAGACAGGGTAGGGTTACAGTTCAATTAAAGTATCCCAATTTCTTCCACTTCAATATCGTCTCATGGGCATCTTCTGAGGAGGTTCGCTTACCGTTGAACATAACGTATTCAAAATGCTTCGTAACAGCGACTATTCCTCCGGTCTCGAAAAGATGCTTTGCAATTCCAGCGGCGATATCGGAAGCCTGGATATAAAATGACCCGCGCGAATCTACATCGCCGTACAAAGGTTCAAATGGAGATTCTTCTTCTCGCCAATAACTGTGATACTGCATCCTTCGGGAAACCTCACGGCGTTCTTCATCAGTAAGGTCAACAAGTTTCTTATTGCCACGGTCGAATGCGTGAGACTTCCGAAGAGCTCGATACGAGGGGTCCAACATCGGATGGCTATGAAGGAATCCCTCGAATGGAATCTTGTCTATGGCATCGGAAAATACCGAAGCTGATTTGGATGTCCATTCCGTGACCGTTCGTACGATTGAGCGGCTACTACTTTGAAAGCGTTCAAGAGGAATTTCATGCTTCGGTGGTCGGAACTCCCCAGCACCGCGAATGTATCTACCTAAGCCGTATCCGCCCATTGGGTACTCTCTGGCGTAGGCGTGAAGAAATGAGAACGTGCGCGATGGAGCGTCAAGCAAAATACTTTCGGCGGCATGATTGTTCAATTTCTCAAGCATCATCTTCCCCAGCGGGTCATTCGCAATAGCCCGTTGCCGAATGTAGTCGATTGCATCATCACGTTTGAAAGTATTTTTGGCTAATTCCTTCGCTCGTTCTACATACGGAAGAGAATCCGTGATATTGATTTGGACTTCTTTCAGCGTATCCCACAACTTCACTCGCGCTTGCGGGGTTAACGCTAGATATACAAGTAGGACTTTTGCGGATTTGAGTTCGGCGCTACTGTGACGGAACGGATGGATCAGGTCGTAGTACCAGTCGAGAGGATTCTCTTTCCTTACCTTGGCATGAATCGAGACGTGGCGCTTCTTAGTGTTTCGGGTATCGGGGGAAGTGTCGTCAGTAAAAGATACTGCCCTCTCCGGTCCGGGTCTTAAAATCATTTTCTAACTTCTGGGTTATCCTCTGCATAACTCAGCCTCACTCCTCTCATTGATGCGCGATTTTACCAGTTGACGTGGTTCGCTGTCTTGCTAGAGTTTGCCTAAAGGTCGAAGGAAATCGGCTCTTGGCGAGGCTCCTGCCGCTCACAAGGCCCTTCTAGTCGATATTTGGAATTCCGGACAGCGAATTACTAGGTATCTATTGGTGCCGAAGGTCGGACTCGAACCGACATGAAGAGTGAACCTCGCCAGATCTTGA
Source organism: Blastocatellia bacterium (assembly GCA_003168335.1). Lineage (GTDB taxonomy): Bacteria > Acidobacteriota > Blastocatellia > Pyrinomonadales > Pyrinomonadaceae > UBA11740. Next base: position 670,128 of record PMSM01000010.1, read on the forward strand.
GTCTAGCGGGTAGCACCGCGCATTAACCGGACGCTGCGAAGCAATTTCTTAGCTACCTTGTCATCAGGATTGAGGCGGACCAGTTCTTGAAACTCGCGTTCGGCTTCCGCTAGTAGACCAACCCTAGCGCAGAAGACACCCAGAACAAGATGTGAGCGAGTCCGTTTCAGTTGATCTAGTTTCTGAAGATCATTTGCCGACAGAACTTGGAATTTCATCGCGGGAGCAGCCGCGCCAGGGGAGACGATCTCTTTACCATCGACGACGGCGATAACGACCCATGAGTAGATGTTGCCCCGATCGAGAGGGGTGCTGGGGTTCCATTCGGTGATTGCTGAGGGCAAGTCTTCGCTCTTTGCGACTTGGCGTCCTCGCGAATCAAGCACATAAACTCGGTATGCACTTGCGCCAGATAATTGTTCCCACTTGAAGACGGGGCTGTTTTCGATAATGACGGTCCTTCCAGGGGACACGAGTGTAAACGGCGCGCCTTTATTCCCATTGCCTCGTAGAGTAGTGCTCTCAGGTGCCAGGCTGTTTAGAACCGCCGGCGCTTCGATTTTCTCGGCAACCAACGCCGTGGCTATATCGCGCTTGGTTTCAGGCGGCACGTCGTCAAGCCCCGTGACCTTACCGTCCTTGTTTAAGGTGATTGTGCCACGACCGTCATTGAGAGCAAGGACTGTTGAGTTTCCAATCTGTGGCGCCGGATTTTCGATAATCCTTTTAGGACTGGGCTCTGTTGTCGGCTTAGGGCTAGTCGATGCCGACTCGTTGTTTGGCGGAGTTGTCGTGGGTGATGTGGCCGTTTCCGCTCCATCACCTTTCGGGCTTGGCTTCGGAGACGTTTGAGGCTGCGGACCCTTCCACGCTTCGAATACGCTGGTTCTATTCCTCAAAACCATTACGGCTATCGCAAGGGCAACAGCGATCAATACCAACACTGCGGTTGCGTAAACCGGTCTCCGAACGATGCCTTGCCACCAATTCCATTGTCGGACTGGGCCTGGTGGAGGACTTTGCATACCGTGTCCGTATCGAACCGCCAACTCCGGCTCAATTTCCTGACGAAATGCGAGGAAGCTGCGCACGTCTTCCCGGCATGTCGCACAAGTGACGAGATGAATGTCAATCATCTCCCGATCCGTGGCATCCAACTTGTTGTCTGCGAGGGCAACCAACTGATCGAAGTCTACATGCTCATGCCTGAGCCAAAATTCCGGCTCCAAAGTAAATCTGATAGGAGATGCCCCTCTTTGGGTCCTAAGAGTGTTCGCAAACAATTCATGACAGGGCTGGCACCCAGTAAGGTGCTCGGTAATCACGGCTAGATCAGCCTCCGGCAGTCCGCCGAGGCAGAACCGTTCCATACGTGATGTCGATACATGCTCCGTCATATCAGCTAATTCTCATATCTCTCGTTCTCTAATGATCTAGACGCGAGGATTCGTCCAAAATTCCAAGGCATAGGAACTTTATTTTTGCCGTTGTCGGCCCTTTGGTAATAGCTCCTCCCCAAGGCGTCGAAGCGCCCGAAACCGCCACTTATTCACTTGTGCTCTTGGCACATTCAACTCGGCGGCTGCGGTTGCGCCATCCATTGGCATCAATGAGCGAAGTCTCCTGACCTCCTGCGCCGAACGGTCAAACACCTCGGCGATCTCTGTTAAGGTCGCGATGTGGCCATCGATTACTAGACTGAAGAAATCCTCCCCGCCTTCATCATGAAATCTGTAACAGAACGCATCGCGTTGTTCAGTTGGCAATCGTTTCACCAATAGCCACAATCGGCGCAGCAAGGCGGGCGCACCAACGTCGGGGCTATCGGTCGGCTGAGGCTCAACGAAAGTGGGTTCCGTCTCAGCATCGAGATCGTCATCGATTGAAGCCAGCGCATGATCTTCGATTTTCAGTAATGTGGCCAGGATATCGACAACGGTATCTATCTCGATGGGACCTTCAGTCAAATCAAACAACTCCGCGACTATCTTTAGAAGAGGAGTTCGCGCGGGAACTTGCGTGGGATACCGATGTGATAGCGCGGCACCCAACTGTTCGGCAATACTTTGGTCGCGCCCACGCGACATCGGCGGGCTGCGGCGATCCTGCCATTCAGCAAAGCCGCAAAGAAACTGTCCGTCAGCTTCCCAGAAGGCGAAGTCACGATGATAGGTGAGCAGCAAGCGAACTCTGTCCTTTAAGCGCCTTCGAGCGGGCGACTTCGCGCGCAGGTAGTTTATGCAGATGTTAGCGGTTGTTCGGGACACATATTGCTTGAAGTTCTCGATCTCGATTCCCCTGGGAGAACTTCGCAGCTCGGTAAGGGTCTGAATGATCTTGGTCAGCACTTCCTGAAAGAGATCCTCCGCGTCCTGGTTGAATGGATTGGCTCCGAACTGATCGACATGGAAGCCAAGTCTCTGCCGTAACGTCCGCCGCACTGCAGGCGCCGCGTGAACTAAGAGCAGCTCGTCGAGGTGGCGTTGCCTCTCCGACTCCTCACTTGCTTGAAGATAGGGCAGCAGAAACTGGTCCATGAAGAGCCTGTCCAACTTGGGATTCTAGTGGGACAGTCTATCAGACTTAAACAAAGACCAGAGTTTTGCGGGCGGGACTGGCTAGAGTGAATCCTTCTCGTTATCGCTTCGCTTGCTCTTGCGCAATAACAAATTTCACAAAGATCAATCGAAGGCATATAATTCCGGCTGCGCTCGAAGTATCTTTTGAAGGAATCGTCAACCTCTAGCTCTCGTACAGGCGATTCGGATTCACGAAAAGTAGCTGCTGGTTAGCACGATGGTCCTCCGAAATGATTACTCGCTATCACGCCAAGTACTACGCCTACGAACTGACGAAACGCTGTCCCTCCGACAGCCTTGAAAAGCTCGCAGGCGCGGTGGCAAGTGCGCAGGTGGACCTAAACCCTCATCAAGTGGACGCGGCCCTTTTCGCCTTTCAGTCGCCTCTGTCGAAAGGAGCATTACTGGCCGACGAGGTTGGACTTGGAAAAACGATTGAGGCTGGGCTGGTCATTTCGCAGCGGTGGGCAGAGCGCAAACGACGGATTCTCATCATTACGCCGTCGAATTTGCGAAAGCAATGGCATCAGGAATTGAGCGAGAAATTCTTTCTGCCTTGCACGATTCTCGAGGCCCGCTTCTACAATGCAGCGATCAAGAAAGGGCAGTTTCGTCCCTTCGAGGTTCAGGATGAGATCATCATCTGCTCTTATCAATTCGCGCGTAACAAGGCTTCCGACGTTGCGAACACCCCATGGGATCTCGTGGTTATTGATGAAGCGCACCGTCTGCGAAACGTCTATAAGCCTTCAAACGTTATCGCCAACACACTCAAAGGCGCCTTAGGGCATTGCCATAAGCTGCTGCTGACCGCGACGCCGCTTCAGAATTCCCTGCTCGAATTATTCGGTCTGATTAGCTTCATTGACGAACACACCTTTGGCGATCTCAAAAGCTTTCGCGAACAGTTCGTAAACCTGAGCCATGATCAGGTGTTCGACACCTTAAAGGCGCGGCTCAAACCGATCTGTCATCGCACGCTAAGGCGGCAAGTCACGGCATATGTTCCTTTCACGAGCCGGTTTGCTCTGGTCGAAGACTTCGTTCCCGAAGAAAGTGAAGATCGGCTTTACAATCTGGTTTCTGATTATCTTCAGCGTCCAAATCTTCAGGCCTTGCCGTCCAGCCAGCGCACGCTGATGACACTGGTCCTGCGCAAGCTTCTGGCTTCATCGACCTTCGCCATCGCCGGGGCGCTCAACTCAATTTCCGCAAGGCTCAAGAAGAAGCTGCGACAGCAGCAGCCAGTCGAAACTTTGGTTGAAGAGCTCGATCAAGACTATGAAGCATTGAACGAAACCGCCGAAGAGTTGCTGGATGAGCCACCTGTCGAGGAACTACTCTCCGAAGCCGACCGGGCAGCGCTGGAAGCCGAGATAGCCGATCTCGATTCCTTTGCTCAGTTGGCAACCAGCATCGATCACAACGCCAAGGGCAAGGCTCTGCTCAAAGCGCTCGGTGTGGCCTTTCCTAAAGTGACAGAGCTTGGTGCTGCGGAAAAAGCAATTATCTTTACGGAGTCACGCAAAACGCAGAATTATCTGCTCCGGTTGCTTGCGGACAGTCCGTTTGCGGAAGGCATCGTTCTCTTCAACGGTTCAAACACAGATGAGCGCTCTAAACAGATCTATGCGGCGTGGAAAGAAAAACATCAAGGAACGGACCGCGTAACCGGCTCGCGAAGTGCCGACATGCGGTCGGCAATAGTGGATTACTTCCGCGAAGAGGGCCGGATCATGATTGCCACAGAAGCCGGCGCGGAAGGCATCAACCTCCAGTTCTGTTCGCTGGTGGTAAATTACGATCTGCCATGGAACCCTCAGCGGATCGAACAGCGCATCGGCCGCTGTCATCGCTACGGCCAGGAACACGACGTCGTGGTCGTCAACTTCCTTAACAAGAAGAATGAAGCCGACCGGCGCGTCTATGAATTGCTGTCCGAGAAGTTCCAACTGTTCGAGGGCGTCTTCGGAGCGAGTGATGAAGTGCTCGGAGCGATCGGCTCCGGCGTCGATTTCGAGATGCGAATTGCGGCCATTTATCAGTCCTGCCGCAAGCAGGAGGAGATCAAGTCCGCATTTGATCAGCTTCAGCTTGAACTCAATTTCGAGATCAATGAGGCGATGACGCACACGCGCCAGAAGCTGCTCGATAACTTTGACGACGAAGTCCGCGAGAAGTTGAGAATTCGAGACAGGGACTCGAAGGCTTACCTCAACCGCTTCGAACTCATGCTTATGGATCTCACGCGGCACGAACTGGAGGGCAAAGCCGACTTCGTTAGCGACTCTTCATTTCAACTCAGGACAAACCCGTTTGCCGAACGAATCGGCGATATTCCTCTTGGTTTGTATGAGCTGCCGCGCCGTTCAGGCGAAGCGCATCTTTATCGTCTGAATCACCCACTCGCGGAACGGATAATCAACGAAGCCAAGCAGCGCGAATTGCCCACTGCGGAGATTCATCTGGATCTCGCAGCGCACGAAGGCAAAGTCTCGATTCTCGATCCGTTGCGGGGGAATTCGGGTTGGCTGTCCCTTTCTTGCTTTACCGTGGAGTCCCTCGATCAAGCAGAGGACTACCTACTGTTTGCTGCGGTGACCGACATGGGACAAACAATCGACGAGGAAGCAGCGATCCGTCTATTGACGCTGCCTGCCCGCGTCGAAGCCTCAGTCGATTCAACGCCGGAAATAATGAATGCGCTGGAAGGGGCGACTCAGCGGCGCAAAGACGCAGTCCAGAGATCGATCTCTGAGCGCAACGCACGGTTTTTCGAAACCGAAGCCGATAAGCTCGAAGGCTGGGCAGATGATCTAAAGCTTGGCTTGGAACGGGAAATCAGAGAGTTGGATCGTCAAATCAAAGAAGCGCGTCGAGCAACTACGACCGCCCTCACGCTCGAAGAAAAGCTGGCGGGGCAAAAGCAGATCAAAGCCATTGAGTCATTACGAAACCAAAAGCGCCGCACTCTCTTCGATGCCCAAGATCAGGTCGACAAGCAACGTGAGCAGTTCATCGCCAAGATTGAATCAAAGTTGACGCAGCAAATTACACAGCAGACGGTGTTCACCATCCGCTGGAGCCTAAACTGAGATATGGCGATGCCAGAGCAGATTGTGCAAATCGAAACCGCGCTACGCGCGCGGTTCTTCCCGTATGTTCCGAAAGTTGAAATAGCAGGTAGAGAGGACTGGACCGAGGATCAGCACGATCTTGATCGGCTTTCACGAGCTTTATCGGGATACGCACTAGTTGGTTTATCTGGAATTGATGACGCCCTTGCGGCCGGGGCCATAACAGATGGAAAGGACGATGGCGGGATAGATGCACTTTATTTTGATCGCCCAGGTAATCGACTCATTCTCATTCAATCAAAATTCAAGCGCACTGGTGCTTCACCGTCCCAGGCAGAAAACCTCAAGACAATCAACGGCATTAGAGCAATTCAAAGCCGACAATTTGATGGATTCAATCAGGCTTTTCAAAGTCGGTTGGATGAAATCGAAGAAGCGTTAGACACACCTGGGGTGCCTATGGAAGTCGTCTTGTGTTTTCTGGGGAATACTGCGAATCTCAGCCCACACGTCACCAATGACTTGAATGCCCTCCAAGCCGAAATAAACGGGCTGACCGAACGGATGAGCTGGCGCGCTGTTGGGCGCGAAGCTATTCACGGTTGGCTACTTGCCGAGCAGGTACCAGCGAATGTCGATGCTCAAATAACTCTTGAGAATTGGGCTGGGGTAACTGCCCCCCGAAAGGCGGTTTATGGCCAGATTAGAGCGGCCGCATTGGCGGAGATTGTCGCCAACAACGGCAGCGCGCTCTTCCAGCGAAATCTTCGTCACTATCTGGGGTCGATCGGCATTAATGTGGCAATTGAGAGAACCGTAAGGGGACAGCCTGGCGATTTCTTTTACTTGAATAATGGCCTAACAGCAGTCGCTGAAAGAATCACTCAAGCAGTGGGAACTCCTGCTCAATGCGCTTTTGGCCTAACAAACGTCTCGATTGTCAACGGTGCCCAGACTGCAGGCGCAATCGCGAACGCTGCGATCTCCGGTGAGATTTCTGCCAATGCGAAGGTGCTCATCACAATAATCGAAATTGGCGCGCAGGGGGATGACATTGGATTTCGCATCACCCGCGCCCGCAACCATCAAAACGTCGTTCGAGGAATCGACTTCGCGGCTCTTGACCCTGAACAGGAGCGGCTGCGCCAGGAATTAGCGTTGTTGGGAATCACTTACTATTACCGCCCGTCGGCTGAGGCACGAACACGCCGCGATGATGCGTTTACGTTGGAGGAAGCCGTCGTTGCGATGGCATGTCTGTCATTCCCGGTGCTAACCAGCGATGATATTGGACGCTTACGGAGGCCGAATCACGCAGTTGACTTTGTAGTTACCGCCAAGAACGAAGTCGGTCGGTTGTGGGATCAAGAAGGGTCGTATTATGCTCGCCTCTTTGACGGACACACATCGGGTCTTAGGATGTGCCGGTTGGTCCAGATCTTTCGGTTTGTGGATCTGATTCTAGCGGCGACTGAACGTTCGGAGAACGCATATCATAGGAGAATGTTTTTTCGGCACGGGCGTTTCTTTGTGATGGCCTTCGTTGCGCACCGCTCTGCGGATGTAATCCGACGTGCCGAGGCTACCTTGTCAACAGCTGACAGGACGTTGTTGTCACAGCGAACGAACGAGTTGGCGGAAATGATTTACGCCCAGTCAGAGGCTTTGCAAGCAGTTAAGGGATATCTCTCGATATTTCGAAATCTAACCGACTCCCAACCGCTTGCTGACGGTGTACTGAGGCGACTTAGCGAGCAGGACGCTCAACGTGATGTGCTGCCCTTGCCGCCGCCGAATTAGCGTCCTACGCAGCAGGAGCAATTGTGGATAGAAAACAGAAGCTCGAGCTCACATGGATTGGAAAGGAAAACAGGCCGCGGCTGGAACCGCGGATTCTGCTTGAAGACCCTTCGCTTTCCTACCATGCTGCGCATCGAGTTACTGAAAATGACATCTTCGACAATCGATTGATCTTTGGCGACAACTTGCTCGCGCTAAAGGCGCTTGAGCAAGAGTTTGCAGGAAAGATTAAGTGCATCTACATCGATCCTCCTTACAATACCGGTAGCGCCTTTGAGCATTATGATGACGGTATCGAACACTCGCTCTGGCTGTCGTTGATACGGGATCGGCTAAACATCATCTGCAATCTACTGTCGCCTCAAGGTTCATTGTGGGTTAACTTGGACGATACTGAGGCGCATTACTGCAAAGTCCTCTGTGACGAGATATTTGGTCGGCAGAATTTTCTCGGCAATCTGATCTGGGAGAAGTCGGACAGTCCAAGAATGGATGCTGAATTTTTCTCCTCGCGGCACGATCACCTGTTGGTTTATGCGAAAGATCGGTCGCAGACATCATGGAACCGAGTCCCTGTTACCGAAGAAGGGCTTGAACACTATAATAAGGTGGACGGAAACGGACGTAAGTACTACCTCAAACCATTGCGAGCGATGGGAGGGCAAGGCGATAGTCGTACGGCTCGGCCCACGTTGTATTTTGCCATGATTGCCCCTGACGGGTCGGAAGTATTTCCAAAGCGCCAAGACGGCACAGATGGGGCGTGGAGGTGGAACGCGACTAAGGCTGAGAAAGAAAAGGATCGGATCGACTGGATCGAGGGTCGGAATGGCTGGACTCCGTATTATAGGCTTTACGCGGATGAGAACGCGGGTCGCCCAGCCGAAACGATTTGGCATCATGGCGAAGTGGGAAGCAATCGAACTTCAAAGGCAGAAATCAAACAACTATTTCCTGACCTCGTCCCCTTTGCAACCCCTAAACCTGAGGGATTGCTTCGACGTGTTCTGACGGTCGCCAGCTTGCCTGGCGATTGGGTGCTCGATTCTTTTGCCGGTTCCGGCACGACGGGCGCGGTCGCCCAAAAAATGGGTCGGCGCTGGATCATGGCTGAGCTAGGTGACCACATTCATACTCACATCATTCCACGTTTGAAGAAAGTTATTGATGGCGAAGATCCAGGTGGTATGACGGAATCACTCGACTGGATGGGTGGTGGCGGATTTCGCTATTACCGTCTGGCGCCTTCGCTTTTGGAAAAAGACAAGTGGGGCAACTGGGTCATCAACAAGCAGTACAACGCTACGATGCTGGCCGAAGCATTGTGCAAGCTGGAAGGATTCAAGTATGCGCCGAGCGATGCCATCTACTGGCAGCACGGGCATTCGACCGAGCGCGACTTTATCTATGTCACGACCGCCCACCTGACTCGCGATCAGCTTCAACAACTCTCCGACGAAGTCGGGACAGAGCGGTCGCTGCTGGTGCTGTGCACAGCTTTTCGCGCGCGGGCCGATCAATTTTCGAATCTGACTGTAAAGAAGATTCCCCGGGCCGTGCTCTCGCGCTGCGAGTGGGGCCACGACGATTACAGCTTGCAGGTAGAGAACTTGCCGCAAGCTCCGCCCGAGCGAGGACAGCAAATACTGTTCGAAGAAGACTAGAGTTTCGCGCGGTTAACCGGGGGCCGTGATTGAGTTAATGCGCCTTGCTGGCGTTGAGTAAGAAGTTGCTGACCAACTTGACTGCTGGAAATTGAGATGAATCGTCACATTAATGCCATCGCGGGTCGCCTCAGCTTGCGCGCGCCTCAGCGGCAGTCGCTGGAGATTCTTGACCGAATCACCGAGATTGCGCCGCCGAAGAAAGACGCTGATATCCAAGGCGCGCTTGAGGCAATCCGCAGCGAGTTTCCCTCGGTAGAAGACTTCGAACGAGACTTTCCTTCTTTGTGCTTTGCCCTGGCGACAGGTGTAGGGAAGACCCGCTTGATGGGAGCGTTCATTAGCTACTTGCACCTGGCCCACGGCTTCAATAACTTCTTTGTCCTTGCGCCGAACCTGACCATCTACAACAAGTTGATTACGGACTTTACTCCGAACACGTCCAAGTACGTCTTTACGGGCATCGCGGAGTTTGCCGTCGACGCGCCGACGATTATTACAGGCGACAATTACGAAGGGATGGCCGGCACGCTTTTCGATCAACTGCACAGATGTAAGGTCAATATCTTCAACATCTCAAAAATTACTTCGGAAGTTCGAGGCGGGAGATCACCCCGGATCAAGCGTCTGTCTGAATATATTGGCGAGAGCTATTTCCAATATCTCGCCGAAATGCCCGATCTGGTTCTCATCATGGACGAATCGCATCGCTATCGGGCCTCGGCTGGTGTGCGCGCGATTAATGAACTAAAGCCGGTGTTAGGCCTGGAACTGACTGCGACTCCTTTCGTCGAAACCACTCGCGGGCCAGTTCCTTTCAAGAATGTCATCTATGACTATGCGCTGGGCAGGGCAATGGCCGATGGCTTTGTTAAGGAGCCAGCCGTTGTCACGCGGAAAGATTTCGATCCGAAGGGAATGTCCCCCGATGAAATCGAGAAGCTGAAGCTCGAAGATGGGGTGCGTTTGCACGAGAGCGTGAAGGTTGAACTGGAGACCTACGCCCGTGAGTCTGGGAGGCACATTGTTAAGCCCTTTCTGCTCGTAATCGCACGCGATACTACGCATGCGAGCCAGTTACTTCAAATGATCAAGGACGAGGGTTTCTTTGAGGGACGTTATAAAGAAAAGGTTATTCAAGTTGATTCGAGTAAGACGGGCAAAGAAGAAGACGAAATGGTCGAGCGGTTGCTCAGGGTCGAGCATCGCGACGAACCTACTGAGATTGTCATTCACGTCAATATGCTGAAAGAAGGTTGGGACGTGACTAATCTCTACACGATCGTGCCTTTGCGCGCGGCGAATGCTCGTACTTTGATCGAGCAGTCCATTGGTCGCGGACTACGGTTGCCGTACGGAAAGCGCACCGGAGTAACTGCGGTAGATCGGCTGAACATCGTAGCTCACGACAGGTTTCAGGAAATTGTTGACGAAGCAAGACGAGCTGATTCGCCGATTCAGATGCAAACCGTGATTCTCGACCCGGCCCAGCTTCAGAGCAAGACGGTCACTGTAGTTTCTCAATCACGTCTGGCGATTGATCTCGGCATTCAGCCTGACAACCAAACGACCAGCACTTTCGTCCTGCCAAGCTCGGCACCGGTGTTTACTAAGCCAGAGGACCAGAAGGTAGCCCAAATCACTTACGAGGTGATTCGAGAGTTCGAGAACCGACCGCAAAGGCTGCCATCGTTGACACACCTGTCGAAGCCGGACATCCAGGCTGAAATCGTGCGCGAAGTTACGGCACGGTACGCCCCTGTTCAGCCCGGACTCGAAGGGGTAGTGGAAGCGCCTGACATAACCGATATCGTTGTCAGGACTACTGAATTGACCGCGCGGCGGATGATAGATATCCCAAGGATACTGATCCTTCCAACTGGAGAGGTGAAGTCAGGTTTCAAGTCCTTCAAGCTGGACCTGCTTAACATCAATTATCCACCAATCTCAGACGAGCTGTGGGCGCAAAACCTAAGGGATGGGAAATCGGAAAGGGTTGTGTTGGGCAAAGGTGGTATGGAAGAACAGCGACTCGAAGACTATGTCGTCAGCGGACTCGTTGATTTCAATGATGTGTCTTACGAGGATCACGCTGACATGCTTTACGACCTCGCGTCGCAGGTCGTAAACCATTTCAATTCGTATCTCAAGGAGAATGAGGCGGGCCGGATTCTGCGTGTGTATCAGCGCGAAATTGCTCGCCTGATTCACGCGCAGATGCAGGACCATTACTGGGAAAATACGGTTGACTATGAGGTCAAGATCAGCAAGGGCTTCACTGACCTGAAGCCACAACGAGCCTATACGCAGGTCGCGGGGGAGGCCTTACACGACTTTCGTAAGTCTCCCAAGGACAAAAGCAATATGTCTCGGTACCTGTTCGGGGGGTTCGAACACTGCCTGTATAACCAGGAGAAGTTTCAATCAGAAGCTGAGCGTATCCTAGCGGTAATCCTTGATCGCGAATCTTTGAAATGGTTCAAGCCGGCAAAGGGCCAATTCCAAATCTTTTATAAATGGGGTGTCGATCCTTTGGAGTATCAGCCGGATTTTGTCGCGGAAACCGACGACACGATCTTCATGCTTGAGCCCAAAGCCAAAAACGAAATGACCGATCCGCAAGTGATCGCTAAGCGAGACGTGGCTGTGAAGTGGTGCCATAACGCCAGCAAGCATGCGGCGAGTTACGGCGGAAAACCTTGGAAATATCTCCTTATCCCGCACGACGTACTTTCGGAGAATATGACGATCAAGGGCTTGGCAGATCGGTTTGCAGTTTCGTAGTATGGGCGCACTGGGATTATTTTGACTACCCCCACAAATGCTCGCGGGGGAAACATGGGACAGGAATACGCGCGTATAGGGCGAAATAGGATCATTTTAAGTTCACTCCCAGCGACCGCAACCCGTACTAAGATCAATTAGTTATAAATTGGAAGGAATTGGATCAACGGGTAAACCTGCATTCATAACCCCAAGGTCGGCAGTTCTAGTCGACCGGCGGCCATTCTTTTCCGAAAAGCTGGAGTGAGGATGGGGCTAAGATGGTGGCGAGACGTGTTGATACGTAGCCAGCCGAAGGGTAGTGCCCTTTGAAATCTGGGCTCTGCATTTGTGGCATGTGGTTTGTTCGATTGAGTTGCAAGTCACCTTCTCCACAACGCAATTAGTCCCATGAGAACGCCACCCAAACCGACGAGCATTGCGACGATTTGCGCGTAGTAGGCAACGCGCTTGTTGCGTCGTTCAATTCTTGCGTCTTCTTTCTTAATCTCGGCGTCTTCAATTCGGAACATCAGCCGAGCTTTTCCTTCTTCACTCAGCCAACGGTTGCCTAATAGCTCAAGTTCCTCCGGTCTCATTCCGGCTTCAATATTCTCCTCGAAATCATCATCCCACCAGCTAGGATCGTTCGGCACTTCGACATTTAACCTCCACGCGCGGAGCTTCAAGCGTTCGGTTTCTCGACATTCAGCCTTGATGAAATCATGCCGGGAGGATCCCATTTATTCTCCTTGTGAAGCTGCGGCTTGTTTCAGTGTGTGACGCATCCAAGCGGACAGAGATTCATGCTCGCTGGCGTCTGCTGCCTTGGTAAATAGCTTCGCTTCTTCAGCGGTCAATCGCATCGGAACGATCTTCCCTTTGACGTGGCCCTTTGGTAGCGGAGGTCGCCCGCGCTTCTTAGCTTTCGGCATTTGCTTCTTGCTCCCTGAACATGCCAGCAATCGCCACTTGTACGGCCTTGAGTGGCGATGTAGCTGGCGGTAAATGTAAGACGGTTATGTGTTGCTGGGGTTTGTCTGGATCGTCTGTATCGTGCGACCAAGCGTAGACGCGGGAAGCCCTAGGATGATCGTGCAGATTAAAGACTTCGACGTTGCCTTCCCACACCGTTGCGCCTTGAAAAGTCTCTTTCACTGGGACGCTTTCAACATGCGTGGCAAAGCTGCCGTGCAGCTTGCGGATCACGTCTTGCAATTCCTGAATGTTGTTCACGATGCGGCCTCGATTAGTCTTTTTTCAGGACGTTTGGCATCGTTTCCTTATCTCCTCAACTTGAAGATACGTGTATTACTTAATATACATTCTGTCAAGCATTATTCGTCATACGGTTAATTTATTTCATCCGCGCCATCACGTAATACGTGCCTCGAAATTCAACCGACAATCCCGCCTTTGTAGCTTTCGCCGTCAGCGAATCAATCTCGGATTGGAGCAAAAGCCGTTGGTGGTAAATGATAATCTGGCCGGTAAACTTGAGGTCTTTCATTCCAGTTTTTCTGCCCTCGACTGGGCCGTATTCGTCGTGAAATTCTCGGTCAAACTCCGCAATAGTGGCGCGGGTGCGAGCCAGAATAAGCGAGCAAGCCTCAAACGTGTGGGGCGTGTCAGGCACGTAAAAAGTTAAGAAGCGCGCTCTAGCGACATAGTTCATGTTAATTCTCGCTTCAACGTTCACGCTTTCATTCTTGATATGCAGTTGCTCGGGCAGCGTTTCGATGGCAAAGGTATTCCCTTCGGCGAAGTAATCATGGAGCGTTTTGTTCGCAGACGGTGAGGGCATCGGTGATGGTTGCGGCGGCAGCATTGCGTGTTCCTGTTCGGCCTTCTTTTTTCCGATCCAATGGTTGCTATAGAGGGCGAACAACCCAACGACTAAGGCTATAAGCAGAGTCGTTACGGCGATGCGCTTGCGCGATCTGGATGAAAGCAATTCGATGACGAAGGCAGCTATGACCGCTCCCGCCCAACCCGAAAATAGAAGGATGCGTGCCAGGGTCATGTCGATAACCCCTGCGGCGGTCGGTGCGCCAACAAAGAAGACGAGAACGAGGGCCAAAAACGTGACGACGAGCGCGACGATTTCTTTGGTTTCGAGACCTCGCAAAAGTTTTTCGTCGCCAGAGGGCCGGGGAGCTGGCGGTTTTGGTGACACAGGCGGCTCGTCAACGGTTTTGGCGCTTTCGCGGGCCAGCGCCGCTTCTCGCTCAATCAACTTCTTTGAAGTTGGCGGTGTCCATTCAAACTCATCAAATTTCTTCTCGAACGCCTTTTCCAGATTCCTCTGATAGTGCGCATTCTCCGCAGCTTCTTCTGCCAAGTCCTCTGGATCGGGCCGCTCGCCTGACTGAATAGCTCTGTTAATCCGATCTTGCCTAAGCCATCGCTTTGAAGGAGTTGGGAACGGAATGGTACGCACCGGCTTCTGCATGTCTTCATACCATGTCTGAAGTTCTGAAGTTGACGCATCAGCGGGAGGCAAAAGATGGTGCTTGCTTGGGTCTTCTTTAACTCGTTGCAGCGCGTCGTAAACTTTCGTCATAAGTTCCTGTTCATGGCGAAGCTTTTCATCTTTGCGCTTCTTAGCTGCCTCGAACGCTCTCTTATTTGCCTCCCAAATAACCTTTCTTTGATCAGTGTCTGCCTTTTCATATTCTGCGCGAACTTGCTCAGGCATAAACTTACGCAGTTCGGCATCGGCCAGCTCTTTTGACGTTGCTGCTGGCCCTGATCCGACAAAGCGTGGCCGTCGTAAACTCTGATTGATCTCCTCTTCAAGTTGGCGACCAACATGGGTGGCAAATTTGTCCACCTCATCCTGAATTGTTCCGTGCAACGATTTATCTTCCGCAGGCGTCGGCGCATCGGCCTTTGGTTGCGGCTCTGCACTAGCGGACTTTTTGAGGGAATCGATGATTGCTCCGAGTTGAGGCTTTGGTGGCTCGGCTTTCTGCGCCTGACCGATAAGACTGTGAAGCGCGTCCAACTGTTTTCGGGACTGATCGTCCGCCGTAGGTTCTCTTGATTGCGGCGGCAAAGGTTTGGGCTTTCCGGACTTAGTCCACGGATTTTGCCCGCTAAGCAACAACCCAAGTTCTCGCGTGTCGAAATCTCGTACTCGAATTCGGTTCTGCTCTCTCCAGTCAAGATGCGAAAGATCAAGAGATGAAGGATCGAACTTGGCAAGATCGAACGGAGGATCGCCCATACGCGATAGCCTACGATCCGGACTGATTCCCCGTCAAGGAATAGCCGTAATACGGTAAACGTGGTGTAATAGAAGCCGCCTCGCTCGCGGCAGTGTCTTAATTTGGTTTGAGGTGAAAACATGATCTTGATTCTTGTGTTTATGCTCCTCCTGGCGGGTGAGAAGGTGAACGCCCAGCCAACTCAGACCAACAGTCGCGCAGAAGAAAAGGAAACCAATTCCCAGCCGTCCGTTACTCCGCTCGATAACGCCCCTGCCCGAGTCAACAACGCTGCTAATACTGCAAGCCCCAGCCAGAGCCAGGAACGCGATACCAAGGACGATCCTTTTAAGGCGGAGCAGTTGCGTCAGGGTCGGATCATAGTCTGGGCCACTGTCTGTATTGCCTTCTTCGGTGGTCTGAGTTTTGTCGCCGCCCTTATCTACGCCATAGTTTCGATCAAGCAATGGAAATCGATTGATAAACAAGCTACTCACGCAGGTGAGCAGGTAGGAAAGATGCAAGCGCAGTTGGGCGCGATGAAAGAACAGGAGCGCATCATGGGCGAATCCTTGGTTCAGTCCAAAATCGCTATTGCAACCATGCAGTTTCAGGCAGACATCGCTGAATTAGCCTCGGATAGCTCCCGAGAGAGCGCGATTCTTGCCCAGCGAGCCTATGTGAGCATTACTCAGGGTTCGGTACAGGCTCTGGCAAATGGCGATGTGATTTTTAGTTTGAGAATTGAAAACACTGGGAATACTTTTGCTCGTCAGGTCAAGATTCTGTCCAGCGTAGATGTTGTTAAAGAACCCCCAACTATTGATCCAACGCTCCCCGACCTTCCTGACTGGGCAAACGTGGGACTGATCGGGCCGCGATCTTTCATAACTAAGTTCGCTACGACCCGCCAAACCTTGTTGACGGAGGAACTGGAACTGGTTCAACGCCGGGAGCGGAAGCTGTGTTGCTGGGGTGTTATCGAATACCTCGATATGTTTGGCAAAAGCAGAACGACTAAATTCTGCTTTCAGGACAGCCCGTTCGTTGGACAGTTTGGGCCATACGGCGACGACAACGACGCAACATAGCAGCAGAATTGAAATTAGGGCACTACCAGCCGAAGCGATACCTTGACAACCGCTAGGCCGATAAATACTGGTTCGTATCGTTTGGTAAGACTAGGTGATGCCGGTTGCATCGGACTTAAAATCCGTCGTCCGCATAACGAAACTTAGCTGTTCTCGCAAATAACAATCGCGGGTCCATTAAAGGTCCAATAAGCGTTCCCCTGAGTCCTTCAAGTGCGGTAAAGTGCTATCCATGCCGCTAAGTTCCGTTGAATTACAATAGGTCCCTTCTCTTTCACGGCGGCGACACGGGTTCGACTCCCGTACGGGACGCCAATTCTTTCAATCACTTACGAGAATTCCCCATTTCGCTGCGGGTCCAGAAAGGTCCATTAACTAAATCACTGCCCTATGAATACCTGGAAGAAGCATCTTCACAACCTTGTTCTGCGCCTCTCGCTTTTCGTCCGTCACAGCTTGGACGTAGGTGTCCATCGTGACCTTGAGATTGGCATGACGCAGGAGTTCCTGAATGACTTTGGGGTTCTCTCCATTGGCATTCAGGATCGTCCCAGACGTATGGTGGAAGGTGTGCCAGCCGATACGCTCTCTAAGCCAATTTTGTCAGCTGCTCGCTTTAGCGCTTACTTCCGCAGAGTCCTCAACGCACCGCCCCAGGCGTCGACCTTGGTCAAGCATGGCGTTGACAGACTGGTCTTGCCCTGGGCGCTGGCTAGAAGACGCCAAAATTCTCGATGGCGATTCTAAGCATAATCCCTCCGCTTCATTCCTCATCTCACGTCCGTTGCACAAACATCCCGGCGAAGTGTTGGCGATGTGCATAGAAGACAATCAACCACAGGATTGCCACAACGATCGCCAACGCTATACCAGTTGGATTCAAAGCAACGTGATACAAAATTATGTTCACAACCACTGGCCCAAGCAGCACCAGACCGAGGGGCACAAACCGATTCACAAGCAGCAGTGCACCGCCTGCGACTTGTAGCGCCGCGACTACCCAAAAGTAATGAGACAGTACGAGCGCGCCAATAAATTGTCCCGCCAATCCCGAGGGCAGAGGGCCCATGTTAAGGAAATTGAGGAATCCATTTAGCCCAAACACAACGAAGACTAACCCAAGTAGAATCCGCGCAATCAAGGTTAAGATTTTCATTTAGCGCTCCCTTTCCAACCGTTGTCTCAAAAACGACTTTCTCGAATATCATGATCATAAAGCTGAACAAGACCCACGCTTGACGCCTTTTCCAGCCCACTTAACGAACAGCTTTCCCGTCCCTAATGAGTCCTGGCAAGCTGCCGGCCAGAGCGCAGGAGCTTGCGGTAGGTCAAATCGGCGACGACAGCGTTCCTTCCAATGTCGGGTAATCGGTATAACCGTGCTCGCCAGGCACATAGAATGTTGACTGGTCCGGTTCATTCAAGGGCGCGTTGCGCCGGAACCTCTCTGGCAGATCGGGATTAGCCAGAAGCTTAGTGCCGTACACGATCGCATCGGCGCCGCCCTGTTCTAAGAGCGCTGCGCCCGATTCTTTTGTGAATCCCGAGCCAGCGAAGTAGACGCCCTGATAGATGGGGTACAGTTTCGCGTGCCAGTCGCCGCCGGTGTAGTCAGCAACGTGAATGTATGCCATGTTCCGCTGGTTCAGCCGCTCGAGAATGTATGGGTACACAACCTCCGCATCGGTTTCCTCATTGTCGTTGAATGGTATGCGCGGAGAAAACTTGACTCCGACCCGCTCTGAACCAACCGCCGCGATCATTGCGTCCAGCACCTCGAAGAGAAACCTGGTGCGGTTCTCAATAGAGCCGCCATATTCATCTGTGCGAAGATTTGCGTTCGTTGAAAGAAATTGTTGAACGATGTAGCCACTCGCCGAGTGCAGCTCGACGCCATCGAAACCAGCCGTGATAGCATTCCTCGCTGCGGCAGCGAAGTCCCGCACTGTCTGAACGATTTCTTCCCGGGTGATCTCACGGGGCATCACGAATTCCTTCATCCCTTCGTCCGTATAATTCTGGCCTTTGGCGCGCACCGCGCTTGGCGCCACCGGCTGTGCCTGCTCGGGCAAAAAGTCGGGCAGCGCAATCCGTCCGGTGTGAAAGACCTGCAAGAAAATCTTGCCACCGCGCGCGTGCAGGGAATTGGTGATCGGTCGCCAGCTTTGGATCTGCTCGTCAGTGTAGATTCCCGGCGTGCGGATATAGCCTTTCGCCATGGGCGAGATGTTAGTAGCTTCGGTAATAACTAAGCCCGCCGAAGCACGCTGGGCATAGTACTCAGCCGCAAACGGCGGCTGGATTCCTTCGTCGTTGGCCCGACTGCGGGTCATCGGCGCCATGATGATGCGATTCTTGAGTTCAATGTTTCCGATTCTAATTGGGTCAAAAAGTGTTGCCATTGGATTCTCCCTCAATGATTCAGTCAGCAGATAAAAGCGCCGCGGCTTGTTTGGCCGTCACGTCTTTGTTGTAGACAGCAGTCCCGGGCTGTTGGCCGCGCCCACCTTCATGAAGGAAGCCCGAATCGACAGCCGCAAATCCGATTTCCTCAATCAAGCGCGCCACGATCTCCTTGGCTTTCGAGTCGTCACCGGCGATGAAAATTGCGCGCCTCTCCTCGAGGGACTTGCTGGAATCGCCTTGAGTCGCCAGATGTTTGAAATAGATGGTATTGAAGCCTTTGACTAATCGCGCTTCCTTCAGGTGCGAAGACACCAATTCGCTGGACGTGGTTTCATCCTTGTCGAGCTCGGCGAATTTTCCGTCGCGCTCCGGGTAATAGTTCCCGGTGTCGATGACAACCTTGCCCTTGAAAGCGTCCGCGGGGAGCGTACTGAATTTCCCAAAGGGAATAGCGATTAAAACCATGTCTCCAAAGCGCGCCGCGTCTTCAATCGTCGTCGCGTGCGCCTTGCTGCCGAGCTCACCCACCAGATCTTCAAGACCTTGGCCGCCGCGCGAGTTGCTGAGCGCGACCTCATGACCGGCGCCCACAAACAGCCGCGCGGCGGTTGCTCCGATATTTCCCGAACCGATAATTCCTATTTTCATCTCCTTTTCCTTTCTATTTGGGTTTCCTTTATTGTTTGCCCTTGATTGCGGCGCTCGCGCATTGGAGCCTTAACGCCTTCTGGAACAGTCGCTCCAGAACCAAGCCGGAACATTTAGTCGAGTATGATCTTCCCCCTTCGAACCCGAACCCGACCACCTGCTCTCTGTTAATGCCTGTGACATGCCTTTACCACTTCTTCCCTTCTCGATCATTCAAGATTTGATCGCACCCATCCTGCCTTGTTGGTAATCTTCAATCGCCTGACGGATCTCCGCCTCCGTGTTCATCACGAACGGTCCGTAACGCGCCACTGGTTCGTTCAAGGGTACTCCGGCGATGAGCAACACTTCGAGCGTCGCTTTCGCGTCTGCCGGATTTTCGATTCTCACCTCGTCGCCGTCCTGCGCGAACAGGACCATCTGCCCGTCGCCACCGCGCTCGCCCTCTGCTCCGAACAACCCCTCTCCCTCAACGATGTAAGCGAAGGCGTTGTAAGCGCCCGGCACCTGTTGGGTGGCGGCGCCACGGGGCTCGATCCGGTAATGCAGGTAGATGATCGGCGTGCGCGTCTCAATTACTGCTTTCTCACCCATCGCTTCGCCTGCGATTACACTCACCCTCACCAGGCCATCGGCCGAAGTCGCTTTAGGGATTTGCGAGTTCGGAATCTCCTGGTAGCGCGGGTTCATCATCTTGTCGCGCTGCGGCAGGTTCACCCAAAGTTGGAACCCATGCATCCACCCGCCGTCGCGCGCGAACTCACGGCTCGGCATCTCTGCATGGACCACGCCCGCGCCGGCAGTCATCCACTGCACGTCACCCGATCTTAGGCGTCCGGCGTGTCCGCGAGAATCTTTATGTTCCATGTCCCCCGCCAGCAGGTAGGTCACGGTCTCGAATCCGCGATGCGGATGATCCGGCGCGCCTTTCGCCTCGCCGGGCGCAACGTCCATTGGCCCCATCTCATCAAGCAACAGAAATGGATCAAACTCTGAAAACGCCGCCTTGGGGAACGGACGGCGAACCAGAAAGCCCCCGCCTTCTGAAGTCTCGATGCTGTTCACTATTCCCGCGACCGTGCGCCTTCCGCCCGCGTGAGCCTCCTCATTCCTCAACGCTTTACTCACCATCGACATAACTTCTCCTCTCTTTACAGCTTTGGCACGCGTGAACAACTCACGCGATGGCCTCCTCGTCGCTTTGCTCTAACGCACCTGCCGCCTCGTAACCGATCTTCTTCAACAGGCCGATGAGCGTCTTGCGCTCCGCCCTGGTCAGGGAGGCGGACGCGAGCCTTTCCATGTCGGCGGCGTGATCGGCGTAGACGCGTGTGATCAGTTTCCGGCCTGCCTTCGTCAAGTGAACTATCCTGGCCCGCCGATCGGTGCCATGCGCGCGCCGCTCCACCAACCCCTTCGTCTCTAAGCGGTCAACCGCGACTGTGATTGAGCCGCTCGTCAACTGAACTTTCTTTCCGATCTCGTTAACGGGAAGCGGCCCTTTATGCAGCAGGGCTTCGAGCGCGGCGAAGTCGCTGGCGCACATCTCCAACTCCGAGATGCTCTTCTCGGCGTAGGCCTGAGCCGCACGCGACGCCTTCCACAACACCAGGAAAACGTGAACGCCACTGCCGCCCGTCAATGATTCCGATTTGCCCTTGCTCATCGTTCTTATATATACCTTGATGTCAAGATACATTACCTGAAGGCAGATGTCAATTGACTTCAGTGCAACTCTTCTGAACGTGCGGCGAACTTGGAAGAAGCATTTTAGATTCCGATGGAGTTAACGGCGAGCTGTCTATGCAGTGAAAACTACGTATCTCGTGGGTGCGGATTACCCTGGCTATGCACCGACCGGCAACAAGGGAGGACTCCAAAAGAGGGAGTATGAAAACATGACTTACTCCTGTTTCAAGGACGCCACCGGTGACTGGGTATGCAAGCAGACCGGCGGCCGCGAGGGGAGGCCGCTGCATATCCCGAAATAATCGCTTTTGTAAGTTCACGCTTTCAGCGTGAAAACCCGCCTCATGTCATGCTCGGCCTTTGGAAACATGGATTAGCTCCGGCGTGAATACAAACTCACAATCCTCTCGATCGCCCGTCGACACACGGCACAGAAATGGTTCGTACGGGTGAACATGATGCAGTCGACTTCCGGCCGGTAATAACCTTTCGCTTCGTAGATCGCGCCTTCGAAAGCGCCCACCCGGCCGTAGTATTTTTCTTGCCGGAACACCCCCTGCTCGTGCTGTAGCTCTTCGCGGAAGAGGGCTTCCATCACGTTCTCCGGGAGTTTCTGTTTACGAATCAGCGCCCGCCGCTTTTGAATTTCAAGCGAGTACTTTTCAAATTCGTCTTTGTTCCAGGGCGTGGCTATTGGAGTGCCCGGCGCGACCAGGTCCTTCCATTTAAGCTTGCCGGGATCTAGTAACGCGGTCGCGTTGGGCTCCCAGGGTTCAACGCGTTCAGCTGCCGGCGCGTACGCGACCGAAGATGTGTAGTACTCATCAGCAAGACCGGCGAAGTGATGGCCGAACTCGTGCACGAAAACGTAATTCGCGAAAGCGTTATCCACCGCGACTGTGCTGTAGAGGTTGAAAATCCCGCCGCCGCCGTAGGTGCGATTGTTGGCGAGAATCTCGACGAATTCGTAAGGCGCGAATTGGGCGACTTTGCGAAGCGCGCGGTTGTCGAACGAGAGCACGTATCTTTCAGAACCAAAGGCATCGTAAGTCGCCAGCGAGTCACGGTAGACACCCGTCGATGGTCGCGAGATGCCCGACTCCGCGGCCGTTGGACAAAGTCCCCACACGTTGAAGTCAGCACGGTGTTCTTTGAAGGGTGAGGTCGCAAACAGCACTTCAGTGAGGCGACGAGCGTCGGCTGCGAACTTCTTTGTTTCGGCTTTGGTGTAACCGTCACCAAGCAACAGCAGATCGACTTTCGTTGCGGAATCACCCATCTTCTGGATAGCGATCAAAGGCGCGGGCGCGGCGGGTTTGGAACGATCGATGAACATGTCGCTTGGATCAATTGAGGTCGTCCACTGGTCGCGCCAGTTGTTCTGTGCATCTCGCTTTTTCAAAACGATGCTTACGGGCGCGTCAGGCGCAGGAAAGCGCAAAGACTCGCTGAACGTGCGCGTGATCGACTTGGCTTCGTCCGTTGTCTCCCACTCGCCATAAACAGACGCGAACCCGCGCGAGTAAAGCGCTCGGCCGCTCTTCTGGTCACGCACTTCAAAAAAGTACTTACCGAGGTTAGTGCTGTCGATTGCTTTGCTCAGGTCACCCGGCCAGGGCAAAGGCTCGACGACTACTCGGTCGATGCTGAACAGCTCCTGCTTTGCGTCACCGGAGTGGTAGTAATCCAGCCTCATCGTCTGCGGAGCGGCAAAGGCCGAAGCGGCAAGGAGCAAGAGAGCCGACAAGATAAGTAACGAGCGCGTTGTCTTAGTCATCGTGCAAACATA
Organism: Blastocatellia bacterium; assembly: GCA_003168335.1. Classification (GTDB taxonomy): domain Bacteria; phylum Acidobacteriota; class Blastocatellia; order Pyrinomonadales; family Pyrinomonadaceae; genus UBA11740. The sequence goes on from PMSM01000010.1 coordinate 692,843, forward strand.
ATCGAAAAAGGGTTTAGCGGGAAGGCCGAAAACGGTCCCTGACTTTGGGCGATGCCATTCAATTAACCCGGCCCGTCGCTCGGATTCTGTCTAGCCAAATAATCTATTGACTTTTGAACAAGTTAGGCATATCGTGCAGGCGCTTTTAGGAGGTTGAACTCTCACGCTCCCAACCACCCTCGCAGCTAGTAGTTGGGTTCTAGAGTTTCTCCCAGGACTCAAAATCAATGCTGATCCGATTTTTGATTGCGCGGAGGACGCTGTCAGTTTAAGACCTTGGGATAGTTTTGCCTGGATAGCTGTTTCCGTTTGAACCATCGGGCGGAGAAAGCAATGCCGGGCAACTACGATCCTCGGGTGCTCTTTGCTGGCACAATTCCTTCATCGCTTTGTGAAGTTGGATTTGGCTTCGGATCGGTTCTGGCGACCTCTCTTAACCACAACCATCTAAGGAGGAAGTTATGCCAACAGTAGGACCAATAAAAGAAACTAACGTTCTCGCGATCTATGACTCAGATTCCGGCGGATTCGGAGGGCCCATAGATATGGGAGGCCCTGAGATCGGCTCGGTCGCTTACAGTCAACCGGGCGGCAACTTGCTGGTCAAGATCAAGATCGAGTTCGGTCAACCCAACACAACCTATCGGGTTTTCCTGACGTGCGGACCTGCGCACAGTATGGCTTGCGGGTTTATCACTATCGGCTCCCTTGCGACCAACGCAGTGGGGGCAGGGGCATCAGCGATTACGGTTCCCGCCGCCGTACTCCAAGCTCCGCCGTTCGGACCCGGCTTCCGCAACGATCACCTCGACCTGCTAAAAAATGCAGGCGATCTCTCGAAGGGTGTGCTCGTCGCTGGTGCGATCAACTACTTCGTTTGCAAACGACAGTTGGGCGCGAAGGCGGCCCAGGCCGTGCCAAGACTCATGGCAGACACCCAAAGTGGTGATCCGCTCGGGAAGGCCATGTCCAAATCAAGAGCAAGGGCAAAGAAGCGTTAGCTTCATCAAATTGCTCGTAATTCAGACGTGTGCTCACGTGTGCTCAGAAGGGTCACCCAAACGTTCTCGAACGAATTTGGGTTGACCCTTCCTTTTTTGCTTTTAGTTAGTCAAGTTCTACCGCACGACGATCCACGTAAACACGTAGGCCTGAAGTAATACCAGCACTCCTACGAGCGTCGCCAGCGCCAAACTATGAAAGAAAACGTAGCGGAGAATGTCGCCTTCGTGACCGTACCAACGCGTCGCGGTGCCGGCCACAACGATCGATTGCGCGTCGATCATCTTTCCCATTACGCCACCGGAGCTGTTGGCCGCGCCCATTAGGATCGGACTGAGCCCCAGTTGGGTGGCGGTGATTTTTTGCAAGCTGCCAAAGAGAACGTTGGAAGACGTGTCAGAACCGGTGAGCGCTACGCCGAGCCAACCCAACATCGTGCCGAAGAATGGATAAAGCCAGCCGGTCCTGGCGAAAGCCAGACCAAGCGTGGCATCCATGCCTGAGTACCTGGTCGTAAATCCGATCGCCATCATGGCAGCAATGGTCAGCAGCGAATAGCGCACCAGCTTGAGCGTCTGCCAGTAAACGCGCAGCAAACCCCGAATCGAATAGCCCATAGCGAAGCCGGCAATGATCGAGGCGAGCAAGATGCCGCTGCCCGAGGCTGATAAGAAATTGAAATTAAGAACGGCAGCTTCCGCCGCAGGTTTAGCCACCACCGGAGGCACCCGCAGGACCAGTCTATCGAGACCGTAAATGGGAATCTTCGGCGCGGCAATTCCATCGAGCAACGCTTTTGTTTGGGGCAAACCCCAGACGAAGACAACGACGCTGAGAATTATCCACGGCATCCACGCGCGGAGAATTTCGGATTTCGAATTGCGAATTTCGGACTTGCAAGCAGAACCGGCCAAGTTGCTCGTTTCATTCAGTAAGCTCGCTTCCTTATCTCCGTCGGCCTGTGTCTCTGTGGCTGGATCTGGCTCGCCCGGAAATCGCCAGATGCGTTTCGGTTGCCAGAACTTCAGGAACAGCGCCAGCGCTGCAATTGAAACGATCGCCGCGACTACATCGACTAACCATGGGCCATGAAAGTTGGACACGAGAAACTGTGGAATCGCGAAGCAAACACCGGCGACCAGAATAGCGGGCCAGATTTCCAGCATGGCGCGGAAACCTGCGAAGGCCCAGATCAACCAGAACGGAACGAGTAGTGAAAAGAATGGGAGCTGGCGTCCGACCATCGCGCTCAATTGTTTCAAGTCGAGTCCGGTCACGCCCTGCAGACCTATTAACGGCGCGCCCAATGCCCCGAAAGCTACCGGCGCGGTGTTTGCGATCAAGGACAGGCCCGAGGCCGAAAGTGGAGTGAATCCCAGCCCGATCAGAATTGCACCAGTTACCGCGACCGGGGTGCCGAATCCGCAAGCGCCTTCGATAAAAGCGCCGAAGCTGAAAGCCACGAGCAGCAATTGCAGCCGGCGGTCCGCAGTCAGTCCGGTAATGCTGTGCCGTAAACGCTCAAAGAGTCCGCACTCGTTCGTCAACTGATAAAGAAAGATCACGTTGAGGACGATCCAGCCGATCGGAAACAGACCATAACCTGCCCCGTAAGCCGCGCTGGCGAGAATCATCGCGCTGGGCATGCGGAACACCGCGACCGCCACAATCAAAGAAGTGGCCAGTCCCAGCATTGCCGCGTACAGCGCTTTGATTCGAAATACGCCGAGACTACCGAGCAAGACCAGTATCGGCAGCGCGGCCAGTGCGGTTGAGAAGACGACGTTGCCCAACGGATCGTAAATTTGCGACCAGGTCATAAGGGGTAAGCAAGTCCCTCTTCGGAGAGGTCGGGCATATTTATCACGGCCTCTGAATTCCGCCAACTGAATTCAGTCATGGTACTGGTTAGCAATTTGAGCACGACAGCACGAGCGGGTTTGTAACGAGTGGCTTCTTCACGCTGAAGGCGTGAAATGTAATAGCCAGGGGCAACGCCCCTGGAGAATATCCAAAGCGCTGAAAGCGCGAAATAGTTTTGGGCCCTGAATTGATCAAGAGGATGTAATTGATTGCGCTATACCGCGCCTTCAGCGCTCGTTGACTTATTGCGTGACGATCCTGGGGCGTTGCCCCAGGCTATTGCATGGCGCGCCTTTGGCGCTTTAGAAGGCCCGATCTCAAAATGCTAGCCCGATGGGCATTCTGTGACCACTCTTAGTTCCGCGGTCTCCAGCGAGGTAACGACCTCGATTTTCGCCTCGTCGCCGGAAATAACAATGCGGCGTTCCGAGTTCGCGGCAAAAACCGCGACTGCGGTTATCAAACATTCAAGCGGCGAGCCGGTGAAGCGTTTCAAGCCGCTGGCGTCGCGTCCTTCGCTCAGTAGCAACTGCGCGTCGAAAGCCACGTCAGTTTTGTCCGCAATGCTTAGTTCATCGGCATCGAGTTCTGAAATCGCCACGCCCTGAGGCAATAGGTTCATCTCTCCGTCCAGATAAATCGTCCAGAGAAATCCGATATCAAGGAGCAGGTGCGCCGCTTCGCCGGCGATCAGCCACCCCATTACGGTCGCGCCCAACACGTGCGCGATGACGTGGTCCTGATGCTTCGTCGTTTCGCTTTCAAGCCAGTCCGGAGAGATATGATTCATCTTGTTTTGGTACGTGGTCCCTGGTTGAGTTAACTGTCCTTGCCGGATAAAACGATCCACGAAAACACTAAGTGGGACATTGTTTTGTTCGTGAGACTTCGTGTGATTTCGTGGATCGTTTTTCTCCAGCCGAAATACGGCACGAAACCAGGGCAACGCAGTCGTAGGTTCCCTGCTTGCTGTCGTCTGCCTTACTTCACTTCATATCTGCGCAGATTTTTCGCCGCCATGAGCGCGAGTGTAGCCGCAATCAGACATCCCAGGCCGCCGGTTACCACGGACAAGGGCGCGCCGATTAACGCGGCCACGGTGCCCGCTTCAACTTCGCCCAACTGCGGACCGCCCATGAAAAAGATCATATTGATGGAAGTCATGCGGCCGCGCAAATTGTCCGGCGTGGTCAGTTGGCGGATAGTTTGACGCAGGATCGTGCTGACGGTGTCGGCGGCTCCCATCAACGCCAGCATCAACAGCGAGAACCAAAACACTCGCGACAGACCGAACACGATCGTGGCCGCGCCAAACACAGCGACCGATAGGATCACGATCAGGCCCTGTCTTTTCAAGGTTCCCAGACGCGCCATCACGAGTCCTGAGATTACAGCTCCTCCAGCCGGAGCCGCGGCTAGAAATCCGTAGCCTTGCGCCCCAACTCGCAAAATGTCTGTGGCAAAGATCGGGAGCAACTGATTTGCCGAAGCGAAAAACGTGGCGACAAAATCCAGCGTCATCGTCTGGACGATGATCGGAGTGCGCCAAACGAAACGCAGGCCTTCAACCAGCGCTTGGAGACTGATTCGCGGCGCCTCGCTTTCGCTCTTCTCCGGCCGTCCGCTCGTGCGCATTAGCGCGAGACCGAGAATCACGGCCACGAAAGAGGCCGCGTTGATCGCGTAGACTAGTCCGGGTCCATGACTCGCTAAGAGAAACCCCGCCAAAGGCGGCCCGCTGATTAATCCTATTTGAAACATCAGCATGCTCAGACTGACGGCGTTGGGGAAATCTTTGAGCGGCACCAGAGTCGGCATTAGCGCTTGTCGCGCCGGCGTATCAAACGCCCACGCCGCCGAAGCAATTGAGGTCAAGAGAAAAATTGGCCACACGCGCTTGAGTCCCCCGGAAGTTACCAGCGCCAGAGTCGCACTGCACGCCAGCATGATCGTCTGGGTCGCCATCATCAGGCGCCGCCGATCCATTACGTCGGCCACGACTCCGCCCATCAGGGAACATAAGATGATCGGCACCGCGCGGCACGCCCCAACCAGTCCCAGCGCCAGCGCCGAATGCGTAAGCAGGTAAATGTGCCAGTTGATCGCCGCCAACTGCATCTGAGATCCGGTGACCGAAACGATCTGGCCCATCCACAGCAGCCGAAAATCGCGATGACGAAGTGACGAGAAGGCTGTCTGGCGCTCAGACGCGCTGGTGAGTTTTGCAGGATCCGTCGTAGGCATCAGTTGATGCTTATTTATAACCCATGATCAGGGCCAATCGAAACAGCCCTCAGCTCTTTGGTTGGAGAAACGTATAGAACTTTGCGTACGTGAGTTAAACTGAATCCTGAGCGAGCTTACGAATGAAGCGTGCTGGGTGGCAAAAATGGATTGTGCTGGTCTCGTTCGCGCTGGTCGTGGTGGCCACCGGCGTTTTCGCTGTGCGCACAGTTCGCCGCGCGATGTATTGGCGTCTGCACCACGACGAGGTCATTCGTCCCTGGATGAGCATTCCCTACGTCGCGCACTCATATGGGGTTCCGCCGCACATCTTCTATCAAGCCCTGGGAATTCCCCCGCAACTACATGATCGGCGGCCGCTAAAACAAATTGCGCGCGAGCACAATCGTTCGGTAGATGAAGTGATCAGAGTGTTGCATGAGGCGATCGCTCGCGAGCGTGCCACCCATCCAACGGGGGCACCTCCGCCTCCCGATCAAGGGAGATCGCCGTGAGCATCACCGACCAATTGCTGGGGGCACTCTCGCAGTACGGCCTGCCAGTGCTTTTTGGTGTGATCGTGATCGCGGCCGCCGGTATTCCCTTGCCGATTTCCATGATGCTCGTAGCCGCCGGTTCTTTTGTAGAGTTGGGCGAAATGAAGCTCTGGCAAGTGATCGTAGTCGCCAGTGCCGGTGCGGTGTTGGGCGATCAGATTGGATACGCCCTGGGCCGTTGGGGTGGTCATCATGTCGTTTCCCGAATTCAGCGCAGAGAGAATGGCGCGGCCAAAATTGCGCAAGCCGAAGCGTTTACCAAACGATGGGGCGCAGCGGGAGTATTCTTCAGCCGCTGGTTGATCACACCGCTGGGACCCTGGTTGAACCTGACCAGCGGCATGGCGGGATATCCGTGGATGCGGTTCTTCGTTTGGGACGTGCTGGGCGAAGTGCTCTGGGTAGTCCTCTACGTAATGCTCGGAAAACTTTTCAGCGACCGTGTTCAGGCGCTGGTTGAAATCCTCGGCAATCTTGCCTGGGTGGTAGTGGGCTTGATTGTTGCCGCGATTCTGGGCTGGAAGGTACTCAAGTACATGCGGCCCAGCGCCACAATGAAGGAAGAGAAGGACACCTCCCGCGCGTTAACGTAAAAGTCGCACTCCTGGAGCGCTCAACCGGTATTGCGGGCCGGGACAGAACCGTCTCTGCGTTGAATGCCGGCGGGGGCCGGTATGGCCGGGTCTGATCTTTTGTTCTTTTTCCCGGCACGCCACTTCCCGATTCCTCCACTCACCAGTTTGTAAATTGGCCAGCGGTTATCAACAACCAGTTTCACCCAGGCGCGCTTGGTCATTTGAGGAAAATAAATGCCCCGAAAGAACAGCCGCATGGCCAGATGCATGATCTGTACTTTGAGCGGCTTGTCACTGAGCGAGTCAATGGCGCTCGCGTTCCGCTCGGGGCCATACGATGCAGTCCAGGCCTGATCGAGCTCAGCATGCGTTTGCGCAATCGTTATCTTTAAAGGTGTGTTCGCCATCTGGTAGGGCGCGAACTCCAGCCAGTGCTTTGGCCGCGTCAGTCGGCCCGCCTTCAGGAGGCGATCGTACAGCGGAGTTGCCGGAAAGGGGGTCAGCTGGCCAAAGACCGGCAACCCCGGCGGCCAGCTTTCAATCTGCTCGAGCGTGCGATCAGCCACGCCGGGCGTATCGTTGTCCAAACCGAAGATGAAAGATGTAATTGCATAAATGTCGCGTCGCGCCAGACGATCGAGCACGGCGGCGTACTCGACGGGCTTGTTGAAGCTCTTGTTTACATCGGCGAGGTTGACCGGATCTATTGACTCCATGCCGATGAAAACCCACTTGCCATGTGACGCTGCAATCAGATCGACGAGTTCTTCATCACGCAGCAGATTGGCGCTGATTTGAGCTATCCAGGGAAGCTGCGCCCCGGCGGCGATGATATCTCTCAAGAGCGACTTGGTGCGCTTGATATTGATCGCAAAGTTGTCGTCGATGAAAAAGACGATGACCTGGCGGCGATTCTTGCGAGCGTGTTTCTTAAGCCTCAGGAGTTCATTGACAACGCTCTCGTTCGTGCGGAATCTAATCGAGTCCCCGAAGAATCCGGTGACGGTGCAGAACTCACAACCATAGGGACAACCACGACCTGACTCGATCGGTATCAAGTGAACTGCCTGCCAGCCGTTAGCGTGGCGTTCCAAGAGGGGTCGCACGACTTTCGGAACCATGTTGAATTGTTCCAGGTCGAGTTTCTCCCATGGGATGGATGGGTAAGGCTGGAGACTTGGCTTGCGCTCTTTGCCCGTCTCGTCAACGGGTGTGTAAATCTCTTTGAGTTGGCCGCGCGCTGCATCGACGACTATCTGCGGCCAGGTCTCGTCGGCTTCGCCGAGTGCGACGGCATCCGCATGGCGCGGACCGCCATCTCGACCCAAAGCCTCGTCAGGTACCTCCGTAACGTGAGGTCCTCCCATTACAACCGGCACGCCCGCAGCACGAATGGCATCAGCCATCAGATAGGCCCGGGCCACCATTCTGGTCATCGCACCGATACCAACGAGTCCGATCTGCTGGTCACGTATGAAACTAACCAACTGTTTCTCGTTCATTGGCCGGGCATTGCCGTCAATCAGGATTACCTCATGTCCGGGCGGAGTGAGTGATTGCAGCAGAAACATCCAGAGATGCGGCATGAAGTTGCGCGTCACGCCGTTATCCGGATTGTAAAGCAGAATTTTCATGGTCTGTTTTGCTCCTCGCCGCGGAGCTTCAGTAGAGAAGCGCGCCGCCGGACGGTGCTTTCGCTAAACCATCAAAAAAACAACTTAAGACAGGTCGAAATCTTCTTCTGTGCGGCAACACACATAGTATATAATTTGCTTGGCGGAGCGAAGGTCCCGGTTGGCTGGTTCGAGTAACTCACGGGCCTTCGTCGCCAGGAAACTCGCTGAGAATACTCTAAAGTTTAGAGAAAGGACAATAGCCAGATTATGTCGCAAGAACCGTTTCAGATCACCGGCAACCACCTGCTCGCGACTCTACCAAGAGACTCATATGAACGGCTGCGTCCCCACCTCGAACCGATCACTTTTTCTTTGGGTGAAGTAGTTTACGAATCCGGCGGGCACATGCAGTATGTCTATTTCCCGACGACTTCTCATATCTCTTTGTTGTACACGATGATCGACGGATCGACGGCAGAGATGGGCCTGGTGGGCAATGAGGGAGTGGTCGGCATCGCGCTGTTTATGGGCGGCGAGACCACTCCCAACCGGGCGATGGTGCAAGGCGGAGGGCTCGCCTACCGGATGAAGGCGAAATCAATGCTCGATGAGTTCAACCGAGGTGGCGAGTTCCAGCACTTGCTGCTGCGATATACCCAAGCCTTAATCACCCAGATTTCGCAAACGGCTGTTTGCAATCGTCTCCACTCAGTGGAGCAGCGACTCTGCCGCTGGCTGTTAATGACTCACGACCGCACAGATTCGGATCGGTTGCAAATGACTCATGAATTCATCTCTCACATGTTAGGAGTACGACGAGAGGGCGTCACTGTGGCGGCGCATCGGCTGCAAGAGGCGGGCATGATTAGATACGTGCGCGGCCATATCAATATTCTCGACCGCCAGCTGTTGTTAGCCCATGTCTGCGAATGTTATCAAGTGGTCAAAGCCGAGCATGAACGATTGCTCGGTTGAAGGTTGTCGAGCGATTAATGTGTGATGACGCACGGACAGCCGGACCTTTGCGTGTTATATAATTTTGCGAGTTGATTTGAATCACGTCATCTAATCGACATTGGGACCGAGTCTGACCAACAAACTTCTCCTTATGCCGTTCGTCGGTTCTAGATTGCGGTTTTCTTAAGGAGACCACCCGATGTCACCACTTTCCAAGCAAACACCACATCTCTAGCGATCTCCATACCCAGGAATCTGACTGTTTTTCCAGACCTTAAAACGTCGACGGCCAAGGAGTGTCAGGGGCGACGCCGGTTTGCCACGCACGACGATTCAACTAACAACTGGTGGGTCGCTTTGCTGACCTTTGGCGAGGGATGGCACAACAACCATCATGCGTACCCAACCGCAGCGCGTCACGGGCTTGCATGGTACGAGATCGACCTCAATTGGTGGGGCATTCGCACGCTGCAATTTCTAAGGCTGGCGAGCGGCAGTAAGCTGGTACGCCTCGCCGAAGTTTCCGCGACATAAGCTCGACACATAGCGAAGCCCTGACCTTCGATCCATCGGCGCCCACGGCCGATACCCGCCCTATGTGTGTTTGCGCACCGATGGCTGACATCCCGGCGTGTTATAGGAATGCACGAGAGAAGAGACATCGATGCCAAACGCCCCCGCACTTCCCACTCCGCGGCCGAATCGGCTGCTCGCGGCCCTGCCCGCGAAGGAATATCAACGCCTGCTTCCTAAGTTGGAAAGCGTTACCCTGGCCTTTGCTCAAGTCATCTATAAACCCGGCGATACTATCCGCCATGTTTATTTTCCCAACGATTCCATCGTGTCGCTGCTCGCCGCTGAGGACCACCACGCCTCGCTCGAAGTAGGCATGATAGGCAATGAAGGCATGACCGGTATCTCTGTCTTTCTGGGAGTGCCCACGTCCCGCACTCTCGCTCTGGTGCAGGGTGCCGGAGCCGCAGTAAGAATGAACGCGGCGGCGCTGCGAAAGGAAACGGATCATGTTGGTTCATTGCACCGCCTGTTGGGCCGCTACACACGTTCACTATTGACCCAGATGACGCTGTCATCAGCGTGCAATCGTTTCCACACCCTGAACGCCCGCCTCGCGCGGCGGCTGCTGATGACTCAAGATCGCATCGGATCAGACGAGTTTCGGCTGACTCAGGAGTTCATGTCGAACATGCTGGGCGTGCGCCGTGAAGGTGTTAATAAAGTCGCCCGCGAACTGCAAAGGGGAAGACTGATCAGCTATTGTCGGGGTCGTGTGGAAATTCTGAATCGCGCGGGCCTGGAAAGAATCTCGTGCGAGTGTTACCGGATTATCAAAGAGGACATCGATCGCTCTCTGGGTAAGGGCTAACCTGGGGAAGACGATTCCGCGCTACTGCAGCTGCTTGGTCCCTTTCAATTCTTTATACATGTCTTCGACATTCGGCGTCGCAAAATTCTGAAAGGCGAACTCTTTGTACTTCTCCGGCAGCTTCAGTTGCTGCTTTGCCTGGTCGACTGTCAAACCATCAGCGATTCCCTGTTTCACTCTCGTTCTGAGATCATCCAGATAATCCCTGAAGTCCTTAATCTCCGAAGGCCCGGCAACATTGCCGTGGCCGGGGATAAACTTCGCCGACGGATATTGATTCAGAATTCTATCCAGGGTGGGAATCCAATCGTTCACGGTGGCATCGACCAGGTTAGGCAAAGTGTTTGACCAACCTAAGTCACCGGTAAATACAACCTTAGCATCGGGCACATAAGCGAAGACATCGCCGCCGGTGTGGCCAGGCAAAGTCGACAAGACTACTTCGCGCTGGCCCAGATATAAACGCAGAACTCCTGAACCAAAAGTCACAGTCGGGTTCGTCAGCTTGATTGTCATCATCGCATCGTAACGTCGAACTTGCCGTTCGAATTGCGCCCGTTTCTCCTTCTGATCTTCAGGAGTTTCGCTCATTTGTTTCGCCGCATCCGCCCGTCGTTTCTGCAAATCCTCTGGCGTTGGCAGAAAACGTTTGTTCTTTGTCGTCTGCCACTGCGCGACGTTGTCGTGGGCGATGATGGGCACTCCGCGAGCGACCAGGACCTGGTTACCGCCAGTGTGATCGAGATGGTAATGGCTGTTGACGGCAAACTTGATGGGAAGTTTTGTCAGCGCCTGAATTTCGCCGATGAGTTCTTCCATTGCAGCGGGCGTGAAGAACGTGTCAAAGATCAGCACACCTTCATCGCCGATGACAAAGCCGGCATTGCCTGAGGCCAAACCTCCCGGCCTGGCGATCGCCGCGTAAACCCCATCCGCGACTTTGACGAGTTGAAAGTCGTCTTCGGCCTTCGCCACGACCGCAGGCTTACCCTGGCGGGGTTGAGTCACTCCGATGGCCACGACAAAGAAAGTCGCCATCAACATCGCGATAAATCTGATCCTCATCGGCCTCCTATCAAACTAATGTCAGGCTAAAGCTTTGCCAGGACGGCTTTCCAGGTAATCCACGCATCGTCGCGGGCCTTCTGGTTGGCTTTGTAAGCGGTCAGTTCTTTCCCGTATTTCTCCGTCGCCACTTTATCCGCGTCGGCATCGCCCTTTGCTGCCGGTGATGGGGGCGGCGGTGCCTCGCCCGCGCGCATAAAGCCATGGCCTGCGCCCGCATAGGTGACCGGATCGTATTTCTTGTTTAGTTCTTTCATCGCGTCCGTGGTGGTGGGGACCGTCGCGTCGACGCGCATATCGTTTTCGCCGTAGAAGCCATAGACGGGCGCGCTGATCTTCGCGAGCGCCGCCTTATCGAGTGCCGGATTAGGCGGGGCAGTCGTGGGGGCCGTCCCGTAGAAAACAAACGCCGCTTTCAATGTTGGTCGATTAGTCGCGAACCGAAATGATTGTGATCCACCCCAGCAGAAACCCGCGACTGCAACCTTGCCGTTTGCCGCCGGAAGCTTTGAAACGTAATCCGCCACCGCATTCAAGTCAGCAGTGATCTGATCGGGCGGAAGTTTCCCGATCGCCTGGCCGACGCCATTGCTCGCAGCTAGTTCGTCCGTGCCACCACCGTTGGGCGCCATGCCCGAAAGCAAATCGGGCGCGATGGCGATGTAGCCGGCCTCGGCCAACTCATCTGTCAGCGCCTGAACCCAATCGCTCATCCCAAAAATTTCATGAATGACGACGACCGCCGTGGCCTTCTTCTTCACTTCGGGATAGACAACGAAGCTCTTGACGGTACGATTGCCATACTTAACCTCGACCCACTCCTGATGTCGTGGTGACTTCGCTAGACGCGCCCTGGCCCAGTCCTGTCGCTGCTGCGTATTACCCTGCATTGCATCGGACTCCGAATCCACGTGGTGATGAGCGCTCATCACGTCCTGCGCCGCGACGCCGCCCACACAAACGAGCATCGCCACCATTAACAAAATAATTAGCGTCAAAGGCCTTCTGTCTGCTGCTTCCTGCTTACTGCTTCCCGGTTTCTTCATCTGTGCCTCCACCAAAAGGAAATCTCGCGCCTGCTCGCGCGTTGCGGTTGTTGGGCTACACTAAATATCACAGGGCGAGCCTGCTAGGCGAGCGCAGCGGCAGATCCTGGATTGAGCACGGCGGGCGTCTCCAAAGAAAAGGCGATGCCGCTGAACGTGATCAGCGACACCGCCTGTGATCGATCATTCGAGCGGCGAAGTACAGCGCCCGAATTTAGTTTATGGGTTCCTTACCAGGGAAAGCGACCGTAGTTGCCGTTGCTTCTACGATTGCCATTGTAGCCGCCGTTGCGCCGGAAGCCTTCGTCATATCCACGAAGGAAACCGTTGCGATAGGCTTGCTCGGACTGATAACCACCATAATATCCGCCGGAGTTGCCGTGGCCATTCCGGTAAAAGTGAGATCTTTGCGGATCATAGCTCTGCCGTCGTTGCGCATCGCTTGAGCCAGTGTAGAGGCCGTCCTGGTAACCCTGATTTATGGCAACCTGATTGGCGTTGCCGTAACCACCATAGCTGCCGTTGCCATAGCCCCCGCCGTTGCGACCGGAGCGATCGTCGCGACCATAATCACGACTGCGACTGTTGTTCCGGTTAACAGAGTTGTCCCGGTTAACAGAGTTGTCCCGGTTACGATTGTAGTTTTGGTCACGTCGACTCCGATCGCGGTCGCGACGATTCTGATTGCTTTGATCCTGACGATCCTGATCACCGTCGGACGGCCGTTGGGCCTGCGTCGCCGCTTTCGAAGCTAGTCCAATACCGACAAGGAAGGACACTGCCAGCAAGACTCTTCCGATTTTGTTCCTGAGATAGTCTGATTTCATATCTAACCTCCGCCGAGCCCTTTGGCAATTGTCATGCCGATTGGATGACATGCTGGGGTCAACGCAACTTGCGAGCTGATTGCATTTCTATTTCTTTCGGAACGGCACGATATCGTGTGCGCACGGTCGGAAATGGGTTTCCGTGAAGGCCGGGTTGAATGTGAAGATTTAGCTTCCATTAAGGTGGCCGGAAACAACAATGCCGTAACCCCGAGGTCACGGCATTGCGAGAAGCGAGCTGATTGGCAGGGCTAGGGATGGAATGGCCCGCCGCTGAAATGCCTCTGCCAGTTCTGATAGCCTTCCTGGTAGCCCCGCAGAAAACCATCGCGATAGGCCTGTTGGTAGATATCCCGACTGCCAAAGATCGAACTGTACCCGTAGTGCCCGTTCTGGAAAAAGTGCGAACGTCCGGGATCGTAGCCTAGTCCGCGGCGCCCATCATTTGCACCGGTGAAAAAGCCGTCTTGATAGCCTCGGTCGTAGGCGCTCGAACTGTAAGCATTGTTGTCATAGTTCCGGGACTCGTAAACAATCGTTTTGTCGTAGATCGTATAGCGATCTCGGTCGTGATGCTTATCCCCTTTGCGATCACGGTCTTTGTCTTTGTCCTTATCGCGGTCGCGATCCCTATCGCGATCCCGATCTTTGTCCTTGTTCTTATCCTTGTCCTTATCTCGATCGGTATCACGGTCGCGTCGACCATCCCTGGTTTTGTCAGCATCGCGGTTTCGAATTACGCCTTCGGACGAACTATCGGCGGGGGCGCGATCTCGACGGTTCGCGCTGCCATCACCGTCGGTGCTGCGTCGGACTTGTCCGGAGCCGTTACTGCTATCTGATCTTCGGCTCTCTCCGCCCGTCCGTGCCCCACCATCATCGCGTCTGCTTCGGCTCGAATTGTCGCTACTGCTATCCCTTCGATTGCCGCCTCCGCTATCGTTGTTCCGACTACTATTGCCGCTGTCATTGCTGCGACTGCTGCTACCGCTGTCGTTGCTTCGACTCGGCTGGCTACTGGGAGCGGGTTGACTTTGGGGGCTACTCGGAGCGGGTTGACTTGGGGGACTTGGGCTCTCGGTCCTTGGGCTCTCAACCGGCTTTTCCTGTGCGTTTGAAATGGTTGCCGCCGACGCAACAACCAAAAGTGCCGAGGCCAATGTCAAAACTCCAAGGCTCTTATTTGTGAAGCTGGATTTCATACCGTCGCCTCCTTTGTGCGTGGCTCGAACAGATAACTTTCTGCCAGCCCCTTGGAAGAGTAAGGGTCTTTAATTGATTGGCCGGATTATAGCGCTAAACAGTCCACGGGGCAAAGCGATTTTGGTGAAACGTCACGCACCTGTGGATGTTCGGTTTAGATTCCTTCAGTCGTCTGCGGCGCCGGGTCCCGATCAAGTATGTTCGTCGTGCGTTCGGTGACACTCGCCGGGACCTCTCGTGCCGTGGCGACTGTCACCCCCGTCGGATAAGGGCCAGCAACTGATGGTGGATCGATTCTCAAAGGTTTCTGATTGGGAAGTTCCATTTGCCCGACTAGCTGGGGTCGTATCGACAGCCCCGCGATGATATGACCAACTCCCGAAAGCATGGGAATCAAACCCAGCACCCAAAGCACGTGGACGACCGGATTGATCTCAAAAGGAATCCTCGCGATCACATCGGGCGGCAACTTAAGAACCAACGCACTTGCGAGAAAGTAGAGAAAGACCGTTAATCCGCCTCCCCAAAACAGCTTGATCGTCCCTTTGGTCAGCAGGCGCTCACGCCGCTCTGCCGCGGTTTTCTTCTTTGCTTCCAGCCATGAGGATTTGCGCGGTTTGGGATCGCTGGCGCTGCGCGCGAGCTCTTTGTTCATTCTTTCCATGGCGCGCGAAACTTCGTGGGTGACCTTCTCGACCTTAAAGTTCTTCACCATCTCTCTAAGCTTTGAAGGGACACTATCGCTGCGGGCAATCGCCTCGCTGAGCGAGACGGCCTTGCCAATCACTTTGAGGTTGGCGCCGCAAGCCCGGCAATAATGGAGTTCCGCGGACGATTCAGTGCCACATTGGGGACAGAACATGCTGGTTCACCGTTACGATTGTATTATCCGGCGATTTTTTGCCGTGAGCAAAGCTAAACTCACTACGCTTAGTGGCAGACGGTTGTTCTGAGAAAATGTGGGGCAACGCCCGGCGATAGCCAGCCGGGCATAGCATTGGTCATCGGAGGTGGCTGCGAAGGAATATTGGGAGAAGCACAATTCCCGGCGCGGCGATTACCGGGAGTCGCCGCGGCTGGTTAAGTCTTAGGCTTCGTTGTAAGCGTCGCTCAACTTGCGAAAGTGATAGCCCATCGCGGCCAAACGCAGCGACTCGGCAAAACGGTCACGGTGTTTTGCCAGGGCGTGAACGAAAAACCGCCAGAACTCTTTGCGCTCACGATCCAGCACACCCAGCTTAAGCGCAATTCGCGCAAATGCCGTGATACTTTGAATGAGGTCGTAGTTCTTTGCGTCGCCAGCACTGTGAGGCGTTCGTTTCAGAGAATCGCGTACTCGCTGATAGTACTCACGCGGACTATAGATCGTCTGCATGATGGATTGGTAGCCTGCAATCAGCCGGGAAGGATCCATCTTGGTCACAAAGTTCAGCGAGCAGTTGGTATTGTTTCCAGAAGCTTCACCCAACAATCTTCCTTCGCGCTCGAGGCGCTTCCAAAGCTGTGTATCCGGAAGCGCATTAAGCAATCCAACCATCGCGAGTGGTATCGCGCTCTGGCGAATGAAATCAATTTGGAGTTGAAAGATATCCTCAGGATCGTTATCAAAGCCGACGATGAATCCGGCCATCACTTCCATCCCGTAGCTCTGTATCTTCTTTACCGAGTCGAGCAGGTTGCCGCGGTTCTGCGTCTTCTGTGCTTCCTTCAGACTCGCTTCGACCGGAGTCTCTATTCCGAGGAAGACCCGTCCAAAGCCTGCGTCTCTCATGCTATCGAGCAGTTGGTCATCGTCAGCGAGATTGATGCTGGCTTCAGTCAGCAGCGTAAACGGATAATCGTGCTGCTTCTGCCAATCTGCCAGCTCCGGCATGAGTTGCCGCACGTTCTTCTTGTTACCGATGAAATTATCGTCGACGATGAACACGGTGCCCCGCCAGCCCAACTCGTATAAGGCATCCATTTCGGCGAGGATCTGCTGATTGCTCTTGGTTCGCGGGATACGTCCGTAAATTTCAATGATGTCGCAGAACTCGCAGCTGAAAGGACACCCGCGCGAGTACTGGACCGACATCGCACTGTAACGTTTGAGTTCCGCCAGGTGAAAGTGCGGCAGAGGCGTGGTCGAAAGCTGCGGTCGTTCGGCAGCTTTATACGACCGCTTGGCCTCGCCTCGGGCCAGGTCTTCGACAAACTGTGGGATGGTGGCCTCAGCTTCGCCGAGGAAGATATGATCAACCTCCGGCAACTCTTCAATCGTGGTGGTAACGTAAGGGCCACCAAGTACCACGCGCTTCCCTTTCGCCTTGCAGCGCTGCACGACTTGCTTCAGAGAATCCTTCTGGGCCAGCATCGCCGTAGCCATCACCATATCAGCCCACTCGATGTCGGACGATCGCAGCCGGCGCACATTCAAATCGACCATGCGTCTTTCCCAGGAGTCGGGCAACAGGGCCGAGACAGTCATTAGCCCGAGCGGGGGAAATGCGCAGCGCTTGCCTTCGAAGGGCAGTGCATGACGGAAACTCCAATACGTATCGGGGAATTCTGGATTCACTAACAAAACTTTCATTACTTCTCCTTTACCGAAACCGCATCAACGACCAAGAAGCCGAGAGATTAGCAAACCCGAAAAGGCTCTTGCCACTCGACATGTTGCTGTTCTGACTCAGGCGACACGATTCTTTGGCCACGATCAGCACAAGCCACGATCAGCACAAAGATAGTCTACGCCTTCTTCCTTGCCTTCGCTCGGCCCAGCGTCAACACGTCACCCGGCTGACACCCAAGCGCTTTACAAATCCTTTCCAGGGTGTTGAAAGTAATTCCCTGGGCCTTGTCCTTCTTCAGTCGCCAGAGTGTCGTATGACTTACGCCGGTTTCTTTGGCCAACCAATAGAAGGTCCGCTGATGCTCCTTCAGCAGCTCGTCGATTCTGATTCTCATCATTAGCAATGCCCGGCCTCTCTGCAGCGTACGCGCTATTTATCATAGCTGTTCAGTGTTTGTCTATAGAATATAGTGCATTCTTGACATATATGCTGGACTACTATAGCCTTGCTTTCAAATTGAGTCCAGCTAACTCTCTTCTCAGATCTTCTGGAATCATCCAGACCAACTGAAGTCAACAGCTTACTGAATTCAGGAACCGTGGTGTCCGCAGAGAGTCGGTCACCGCGATGGGATTGTTCTTGGAAGGAGCCCCTTTTGTGGAGTGCCTTTCCTGGCGATAGAGACTTGGGAAAGCATGAGCGACATCGGTATTAAAGAGCGACAAGTCGGACAGATCACGATCCTGGATACAGACGGCCAGGTAAGAATCGCCTTGAGATTCGGTGGCAGCAGCGTCCCACTGGCGAAAGCCGTCGACTCTTTGCTGGACAAAGGGAAAACTCAGATTCTTTTGAATCTCGAGCGCATCGCTTCGATTAGCGCCAGAGACATCGGTGAGATTGTCTCGACTTACGTGGTTGTGAATAAGTTCGGCGGGCAGTTCAAACTTTTCAATCTAAGACCGTTGGTCCGCGAACTGATGATGACCACAAAGCTTCTGACCGTTTTCGACGTATACGAGACTGAATCGCAGGCCGTCGAGAGCTTCCGGAACCACGACCTGGCGTCGGGATCTCTGTCCGCGGTTCCCGGCCTGCGCGCTGGCACCTGATGCGACTAAATCATGGACGATGCGAACGGCGAGACTACTGAGAAACGTGCGAGGAGACGAAAGCATTTTGTGGACAATTCTGTTATTACTGTTGTTGTTGGGGGGGATTGGTTCTCTCAGTGGCTACGCGGGTATTTTGACTGACCTGTTTCTGGTCGGGGCGATCGCGGTATTTCTTATTAATCTCTGCTCGCCGCGTCTGGGCCACGCCGTCCTGCGATAAAAGGACGATAGGGCTCATCCTAAGCATCACTCGGAAACGAATTCTGTAATGAGCACCTTATATGCAATGCAACGAGCCAACGGCGACTGGTTTGCGCTCGCGCAACGCGAGGGTTTTCGCGTGCCGGTCTTTTCCAGCAATCGAGAAGCGATGCAGGCGCGGGCCTTCAATGTAGAAATGCTGGTGTTCAAACCGGTCCTCGTCGACGAGCGCGCACTTGAGGATCTGGCGCCGACAGATGACGAACGACCGGCGCATTTTTGGTTGGTAAAGGACGAATGCGTTAACATGAAGCGCGGCGTTGCTTTGCAGCATTCAGAGCTTGCGGGGCTAGTCCGCAGCGAGTCGGTGTAGAAACTCAGGTGTCGATGATTGTCTGCGAATTCTGTTTACACTACCGGCAAGATGGCAAATGCCTGCTCGGCCTCAACATTCCGAAAGGAATGAGCTGCCGCGAGTTTGGCCCGGGCATAGAAAAATTCTGTTCCAACCCAAGTGATTTCGTCAGCCCCAACCAAATCATTCAGATGGCCACGTTCTTTGGATTTAAGAAAGCTGAGCTGAAAAAGATCAAGCTGATGGCCGAAACCGCCGAAAGCTCCCGCGTAGCAGAAAAGAGAAACGCCGCGGCCTTCAACGCGGCATCCCTTCCTTAGAGCGGATCATCGCTGCCCGCTGAATTCCTTCGAGACAGATTCAAGTTATTACGATCCTACGCTAGACATGAGTATATTTCGCGTGTAGTATATATATCTCGTGGATGCTATTTGCCGCATGTGATAAATAACAGTATCCCAGGAGGTCGAGCCTTATTATTGAGTTTCGCGTAGATGAAATACTGATCGAGCAGGGACGCTCCTTCTATTGGCTGGCGAAACAGACCGGTATCAGCCATACGACGCTTTGGCGTTTGAAGAAGGGCAAGGCCTTCGGAATGAATCTCGACACCCTGGAAAAGATGTGCCGTGCGCTTAAGTGTCATCCCGGCGACATCCTCAAGCTGGGAAACAATAAGAAAAACGGCAACCACCGCAAAACCCAGAGCAAGCCGGAATAATGAATATTAAAGAAAAGCCCTTTACTTTTAGATTCGTCGAGGCCGGACCAAATGTTGTCCTGGAACTCACGAATGCGACCGATCGCACGCTCAAGTGCGTCGAGGTCCTGACTGTCTTTCTGAAGGACGAAGTAACTCCCGGCGGCGGTCCCTCGCAAGCTCATATTCAATTTGACGCAATAGAACGCATCCTCCCTACCGAGAAGTCCGTCATGTCTCACCGCACATGGATTAACGGCAAGCCGGCCGCTGGTGAGCGGGACCTTTTGGGACGGCTGCGAGTGATCGCGGGCGAAGCCAACCCCTATGTCCTGGATCTTTCCTGGCAGGACGTGGACGGGAAAACACGTTTTCAGCGAATCCCGGTTGGGCATTGATAGCGCATCGAAAAGAGTTCTAAACCACGTTCGCGTTCGGCCTCATCATTTCTGTTCAAGAGATCATTTTCCCTGCAACTGTCGGATGCTTATTGCGCCGGCAACCTTCCCGAGCAACTGACGGATCCTGATATCGCTCTTTTGTCGGCCCAAATCGACAAACAGAGGAATGGCATCATCGTTGCCCTGCGATCACGCGGAGTTATAACTAAATTTACTGTGTGGCTGCGCTGGTCGAATCGCATTAGCCGCGAGTTCAAGGTCGCAGTCGCGAATTGAGGAGAAATTATGAGAACACTATCGTGGTTAATATCAGCCCTGCTCTTGCTCGCGCCTGCTGCGCAAACTTTTGGTGCCGGCCAAAAAGCAGACAAACAAACGCCAATACAAAAGGTCAAGATTCAGGTTGCCAAGGTGGGTGTTGGAGAAAAAGCCAGGGCAACCATCACAACCAAGGACGGAGCGAAAATAAAGGGTTATGTCTCCCAGGCCGGGGACGACGATTTCGTGATGCGCGATCGCAAGACAAGCTCTCCCACAACCATCCGCTATGCCGACGTAGCGAAGGTTGAGCGCAACCAGGGACATTCAGTGGCCAGGATTGTCTTGATCGCGGTGGGCGCAGGGACGGCAATCGTTCTCGCCTCGATATACCTTGCGATCAAGCGCAATGGCTGATGAGGGGGAAGACGAGGAACGCAGACATTCGATCCGCATTTAGCCCGGGAGCGAATGATGGGCAGGCTCGCCGCCGCTAACTCAGCAGGACAATTAATTCGCGCGAACCGCCCATCACCTGAATCTTAATAGCGCCGGCGATGCTGGTGGCGCTTACGAATCTTGTACGTATAGAGCGCGCCCGTTCCCGCGCCGGCTCCTGCGCCTACGAGCGCGCCTTTCTTTCCGGCTCCGAGGCCGCCGACGCCTGCGCCTGCGACCGTTGTTCCGGCTACCGTTAGTTTGTCACGGTGCTTTTGCCAAAAAGTTCTGCTATGGCGACGACGATGACGCCTGGTCTGCGCCGACCCGATCGGGGCCAGCGTGAACATCAACATCAGAGTTATCAAAAGGCTTGCTAAAACTCTTCTCATCCATTCCTCCAATTCAAAATCATGGCGTGATCCACGCTCTTGCAGTGTTGCACTGGTATTCTTCTTAAGAGCACATCTCAAACAATGCATAGTGGGCTAGAACAGACGGAGGGTCTGTACGCTAGGCCACATACTTAAGAGCATTAGCCGGATATCGAAGCGGAAGGATGTCGTGATCGGTACAGAGCCGCTCGCGGTAGCGCGCGGGTTCCTGGAGTGCGGTGGCAAGCGTAGCGCGACATCGCTTTGGATTCCTCGATCAAGGTCTCTCAAGATTCGTCCAAAGCGCCGTCGCCGCTTCGCTCTGCCCGCGCACTCCAAATGAGGAAGCGCGCGTTCTGCAGTAGCGACCGGGTCTTCACGCTGAAAGCGTGAAATGAGATAGCCTGAGGCAGAGCGCGTAGCGCGCCGCCCCAGGATCGCGTTTAAGAAAGATTTGTGAGCCCCGAAGGGGCGACAGATTTGGAGTGCGGCGACTTGTCGCCGCCCTCTAGAACTTCAGCCGTCCGTTTCACGGACTGACTCTTCATTAACGTCTTCTGATCCCAGCAGTGAACTGCTGGGCTATTACCAATCGTCCGCTTCGCGGACTCACCCGCCCCCGTGAAGGTCTACGCCTTCTTCACAAACTTCAGCGCCACTCCATTCATGCAGTAGCGCAGCCCCGTCGGTCTTGGTCCATCATCGAAAACGTGGCCGCTGTGAGCATCGCACCTCGCGCACAGCACTTCGGTTCGGGTCATCCCCAAACTCCTATCAACCTCTTCCCGCACGTTTTCCTTTTTGATGGGCGCCCAGAAACTCGGCCAGCCGGTGCCCGAATCAAACTTTGTAGTGGAGCTAAAGAGCGGCAGCTCACAAGCGGCACATTCAAACGTGCCGGCCTCATGAACGTCATTCAGCGGACTCGAGTACGGCGCTTCAGTTCCCTTCTGCCGCATGACGCTGTACTGATCGGGCGTGAGCAGGCCCTTCCACTCTGCATCTGTCTTTATCACTTTTTTGATTCCTTTGGATTTTAAGCCATCGCCATGCGCGTCTTTCGAACCATCTTTTGAAACATTGGGATCCTGCAAGAGAGACGCAACGGCGACCGGCAATCGCGAGAGCGCCAAAAACGTGCCCAGCGCAATAGAAGATGAAAGAAAGTAACGTCTGTTCATAAGTAGCCTTTATGATATCGATGATCGCTTCGTCAACCTAATTACGTACGGGATTAATGAATTGGATTTAAAGGTTCGATCATGCGCGGGGCAGGAGCCCGACCGTGAGGGAGGGCGTCAATTCAAAGCGCCAACGGCGCGCAATGTAATAGCCTGGGCCAACGGCCCAGGAAAAGATCACGCTTATTTTGATCCGAGCCGCAACGCGGCGATCATCTATTTACGATTCACGATTAGCTATTCACGAGTTTGGCGTTCAGCTTGATCTCAGTCCCCGCCAGCGCCTGCGACACCGGGCAATTCTTCTTCGCGGTCTCGGCGTGTTCGAGAAACGTCGGCTCGTCGATGCCCGGCACTTCGCCTTCGGTGTTGAGTTCGATCATGGTGATCTTGAATCCTTCGCCAACCTTCTCAAGACTGACGCTCGCGTTGGTACTGATGCGCGTCGGCTTGAAACCAGCTTTCGTCAATCCGGCCGCCAGGGCCATCGAAAAGCATCCGGCGTGCGCCGCGCCGATCAACTCTTCCGGATTGGTGCCCGTGCCTTCTTCAAATCGTGAAGCGAAGGAGTACTGACCTTCAAATGCGCCGCTGCCTAATTTGACGGTGCCCTTGCCTTCTCTGAGCGTACCTTCCCAAACCGCGCTCGCTGTGCGTTTCGCCATGCGTGTGATCTCCCTTGATGATTTAGTTGTTGATTTAGTTCTCGATGATTGTAACAGGTCAAAGCGCGGAGACTGTTGTCCGCAATGAGGTCAGTACCACCTGCGGTAGCGGGTGGGTGATCGAGTCGGGGCATAGCCCCGAGAAATAAATGAACCACTCTCGGAAAGGCGTAGCCTTTCCGCACATCAGGCCGCACAGCCGCATCACGCGTCACGAAAGATTGATTCAAGTTAACAAACGGGGCGGTAGCCCGACCGTGAGGGAGGGCGCAGTCCGTAGCACCTGAGGTGAGTGTTCAGTCCGCGTCAGCGGACGAATGATAATAGCCCAGCCTTTCAAGGCTGGGTTGACGATGAATATTGAAAACAAAAGCCCGCGAAGGTGGCGGAATCCCAGCGGATGACCATCCATAATTGCGATCCGGGATTCTTCAGCCCTGCGAGCGCCGTTCGGTATCGACTAAATCAGCGCTTCCGAAAGCATTCTCGAATATCTGTTTGATATCAGGATCGGTGACGTTTTGCGTTTCATGAAGTGCAAGCTCTTGTGCTTTTTTTGCCTCCACCGATTTCGAAAGAACTTCTTCTCGGGCCAGATAAATTGATGCTATGGCAGTCGCCCTGTGTAAACGATGCTTCTTTGCGTTCTCAATTGCCGCGCGGTATAGAGCTCGACCTTCTACATCAAAACCGCGCCTGAATCTAAGTAGACCTTTCGTAGCGGTCATTGCAATCGCTAGACGCAAGTCCTTTATCTCCCCATGATCAATCCTTCTGAACCTTTCTTCGGCTTTGTCAATTTCTCCAGCACTCGCATAAACAAAAGCGAGATCATTCAAAAGTATTGGCTGATCAGGATTGGCTCTCAGGCCAATTTCAATAATGCGCTCGCAACTGCGGTAGTCTTCAAGTAGTGACCCGGCGACATACGAACCAAAAAAGACGGGCCGCGCTGAGAAAGGCTGATCACGGACCCAGTCAAAGGATGCATGCAACGCCTCCTTCCATCTAAGCGAACTGTAGTGACCCCAAGCGCGGGCTTCAAACGACCGCGGCGTTTCATTCTTTATTCTTTCCAAATCAAGGCCCAACGGTTCGACGTAACGCTTTCTTAAAGCCCACTCAGCCTGCGCGACACTATTCTCAGTAGGATCAAGCAATGCCTGCCGCAACAAATTACGGCCACTCTTCACCTTGCCGTGCGAAAGCTCTAGCGTGGCAATGGCACTCGCTAATTCATTCTTCTGGAACGGTGAAAGTGAGTCATCTAGAAGCATCCGTTGCCCAGTCTTAACAAAACGCGATGTGCGCGCTGCAGCAGATGCCGCGGCGATCTCAGCGGAAAGAAGCCAGGGGTCGTACTTTGTTGATTGAGCCCTCTGGAGCACCTTGTGAGCTTTTCCCAGCTCATCAACATGTACATACAGTCGGGACGCGGATCTGAGAATAAATCGGTTTGTCGGTCCTAAGCCGACAGCGACATCCATTGCGTGCTCGGCCTTTTCCGCAAGGCCTAGAAATGCATACACTCGAGACAGTTCGACCCAAAGAATCGCGTTGCGTGGTTCATTCCCCAACTGCTGACGGACCGAGTGAATTCGCTGGTAGATCTCTTTTTCATGAGGTAGGCTCACTTCTACAGTTGCCACGGCCCGTCGACCGTCAGCCGGTTGAAGTTCAAGAATCTTTTTAGCTACTTGCCGTGCCGCGTGAGGCGCTTGGGATTTTCGTGATAGAAGAAATTCGGCCGCGTCCTTCGCGCGGTCCGGCTGGCCTAGGACAAGAGCTGCGGATACGAGATCTGCTGCGAACGAAACTGTTCCACGTTCGTTCCACGCCACAATCTTGCTTTCTAATGATGATTCTTCGTCCTCAAGGGATTCTGAATCGCCACCATAATCCAGACCTGCCGGATCCAATTCCCCAAGCAACAGCGTGGTTCTAAAGCTCCGCAGCCGGGGGATTACGGTTCGGTCTCTATCTTCAAGGAAGGTGCCCACAATATTATTCTGTCAAGAGACCGTTCTCTGCGCGGTACGCGAGAAGATTGAGTCTTGAGACATAGGTTTCCATGAATATCTTCCCTGAATACCGGGCGGCCGACGTTCCACGCAACTTAGGATCTGGGTCGCAGAGTTCCGTCACAATACCACACAGATTCGCCCGGACGCTTTCGGGAACGTGAGAACCAAAGGTCCTAATTGCGTTGGCAAAGGCATAACGCACATAAGGTAAGATATCTGAGTAGTTCCGGATCCACGCGCCTGGGTGGTGAACTGGATCCAAGTGCGAAAATAGTAGAGCGGTCATGCTAGTGCGCGCAAAGAAGAAAACAACCATGCTGCCAAGCAAGTAGGCATCTGTTCCGATATTTCGTACGTTCCATTCAACTTCTCTCTGACCATAAAGAAACTCTGGAGGAGAATACGCCTTGTCTCCCGGCCAAGGCGCGTCGTCGTGTGGCGACACATGCCCACTGTAGGCGGCGCGACCAAGATCACTAACCTTGCATATTTTTTCATGAAATACGAGAACATTTGACGGCTTTATGTCTAGGTGAGCAATTGTTTCGCCGTGTAGCTGTTTCAATCCCACCGCGACGTTGTGAAGCGATCTAAGTGACCATGCAAGATCAACTTTCTCTGACAAATCCAAGTAGGCTCGGACGTCACGGTCGGCCAGTTCAAAAATCAGGTACGGAACGACGCCAAGACTACCAAAGCCGTCAACATTCGTTTTCCCATCGGTGAGGGCAAGAACAACCCTGTCGAGCCGACGCTGCTTACACCGTTCGAGGACCGTTCGCTCAAAAACGAAAGCTTCGGTCACTTCGTTCATTGCAAGCACAGGATCTGATTTCTCAATTGCCTTAGTGAAATCCATTGCTTTGAGAAAACCTTTCCTGCCGTTTGGCGCTTCAACTATATAGCCGACCGAGAATACGCCGCCGGTTCCGTTTTGTGACAGCGGTACAAGTTCAATCACTTTCCAACCATCATCGAGAGTTCTTCCCAAAAGGCTTTCTGCTGGTGTTGACATTCCAATTCTCCTTAACGTTAGTCTTAGGCCATGGAGAAAACAAAAACCGCCGCGAAGCCTCGCGACGGCCGAGTTGGTTTTGAAGGCTTGGGCTACTCTTAGCGGAAGTCTGGAAAACTAGAACTGGTCAATGGGATCGCGAGGTGAGTTCTCGCCTGTTCAAACTGCTGAACGTCGGGGCGAACAAAACCTGCTGGCTCTAAATCTACTTATCTAAAACGTCCTCTCCTAATAATCAACTAGCTTCTATGACCCATCCGCTCACGCGGATGGTACTGACCTCATCTCTACGCCCTCCCGGTGGGGCTACTGCCTGATCCCGATCAACCCGGTCGCTACCGCTCCCGGTACTGACCTCATTGCGTGCGGAGCCCTTGCTTACGCGCGGGCTTCTGACACGTTCATTTACACTTCGAAAACCCACAATCGCGACAGAAATCGCATCCACTCGCATGTTCCAGTTGCCCGGAGCATTCGGGGCAACGGCCTATCATCGTGGACATGATCGCGCCGGTGACTTGAGTAGTATTCGTGCTCTGTTGTTTGCCGAGGGCCCTGGCCGAATCGGGATGACCTTTCAAACGCCGGTTGGTGATCAAGATGCATTCGGCCACGGCTTGTTCGGGCGAAGTCAGCAGGCGTTCGTTGAACCATACGGCGTGGGTGCCGGTGACCTTGTTCAGGCTGTAACTAACTTCGGCGGCGTCGAATCCGCCGCGCAGCATCTTTGAAGCCAGCATGCCGACACCACCACTGATGGGACCGGTGGCAAAGACTTCCTGAATCATCTCGTTGTCGTGATTGACGGTGACATAGAGATTCTGTCCGTCGAAAGGAATTCGCCAGGTGGCCCCGACGAGTTCGCGCGGGCGTTCCAGACGAATCGCGCCCTGCTTTCGCGCCGCTGCTTCAGCTTCTGCCAGACGCCGCGCCGCCGCTTCGTTCTCTGATTCGGTGCGCGCAGTCGCGGCTTCATCGATAGCTTCAACCACGGTCGTGGTCGTCACCACGGTGGCCGGCTCGTTCTTCGTCTCCTGCTTCATCGAAGTCAGCACCTGATTCTCTCTTGAGCCATCGCGGTAGTAACTCACGGCTTTGCAGCCAAGCTGTCGCGCCAGGCGATAGAGATGGTCGACTGACTCGACCGTGTCGTTGACGGCGCCGTTGCAGGTTTTGGAAACGCTGTTGTCGACGTTGCGCTGGGCGGCCGCGAGCACGTGCACGTGCTGCTCAGCGCTGATGGACATCGCCGAAATGAAATAAGAAGGCAGCTCGTGCTCATGCTCGACCACGTAGCTGGCGGCCGCGTCGATTGAATCCGGATCGGTTTGATCGACATCCAACCCGAGGGCCTGCGCCGCCAGGGTGTGAACGTAGGTGCGGGTGCCGAGAGTGTCCTTGCGCACGTACGCCCATGAGAAGTTGGGTTCAACTCCCGACGACGTTTCTGCCACCAGGGAAATCGTGCCCGTAGGCGCGATCGTCGTTACTTCATAGTTACGCGGGGTGAGCGGAACTTCAGGTGAGATGCCAATCTCGTTGTAGATGAAATTGGCGTAGGCTTCGCGATTGGCCTCCAGTTCAGGGAACACACCGCGCTCTGCGCCGAGACGCAGACTTTCATTCCAGGCTTCGCGACGAACAAATCCCATCACTTCGTCCATCAAATCAATCGACGCCGGCGAGCCGTAAGTGATCTTCAGATCCAGACACAGATCGGCAAAGCCCATAATGCCCAGACCCACCGGGCGGGTCCGCTTCACGACATCGTTAATTTCCGGCAGCGGCCAGGCGCAGGTGTCGATTACGTTGTCGAGAAAACGCGTGCACTGATGAGTAACCTCAGCCAGCCGGTCCCAATCCAGACGCTGTTCGCGATCATAGAACTTGGCCACGTCGATCGACCCGAGATTGCACGAATTCGAGAAATGCAGGAACTGCTCTCCGCAGGGATTGCAGGACATGATCGGCCCCATCGAGTTGATCATGTGGTTATGACGATTGACTTCGTCGATGAAGGCTATACCGGGCTCGGCATAGCGGTGCGCGCTGGCCACAATGCGGTTCCAGATGTCCGGCGCGTAAGCCATGCCCGGAGTAGGCGGCTCTTCAATCATCGCATCAGAAAGATCGGCGATGTCGAAGGACTCTTTATCGCGGAAGGTGACACTGGAACCATCGGGACGACGATAGACAACGTAGTCGCGGCCGGTGACGGGATCGAAAATTGGATCGGTCCACAACTGGCCATCAAAGTCGAGTTGATACCATTCGTTGTGCTCAACCGCGTCGAGAAACCTGTCGGTAACGTTGACCGAGATATTGAAGTTGGTCAGTGAGTGCTGATCATTCTTGGCATGAATGAACCGCAGGATGTCGGGATGCGTGACGCGCATCATGCCCATGTTGGCGCCGCGCCGCACTCCGCCCTGCTTCACGGTGTCGGTCGTCGTATTGAAAATATTCATGAACGACACCGGACCGCTGGCTACGCCGTGAGTGGTGCTCACCATGGCGCCGCTGGGTCGCAGCTTTTCAAACGTGAAGCCGGTGCCTCCACCGGTCTGATGAATTATGGCGGCGTCCGTTGCCGTCTTCATGATGCCGGCGATCGAGTCAGGCACATCGAGCACAAAGCAGGCAGCCAGTTGTCCGTTCGGTTTGCCGGCATTTACCAGGCACGGCGTGTTGGGAACGAATTCGCGCGCCATCATGATGTCCGACATGGCACTGAAGAATTCATCGCGCTTTTCCGGATCGGTTTCGGCAACCGACACGTGGGCCACCACGCGGGCGACGATGTCGGGCCATTCTTCCAGTGAGGCGGCGCGCGCATCTTTCAGCGAATAGCGCTTCGAGATTACGCGCTTGGCATTCAGGCCGAGCGGGCTTATCTGGCGCTCGAAGGAAACAATCGGTTCGGGAATTTCGTTTCGAGATACCTTCGTCATCTTCGCACCACTCGCCGTATTCATCTGTTTGCCTTTCCCGCGCGGGAACGCGAGCCGATTTTGGGGACTAAAAGACCTCGACGATACACGATCGCCGTTTAAAAACTTAAGTTGTATTGCAGGTACTACGGTCGGTTTTTCGAAGTCACAGAAAACCTTGCGGAGTCGGGTTTGAAACCCTTCTGCCCGCCGCCGCCAGCCGCCTCAATCCGAGCAGGTCGCACTATACACCCGCCTTTGGCCGAATGTCAATATCTTGTGGTCATCTTTTTTTTCAACGCGATACAGTGTGTTTCCTGAGGCGCTACTTTAAGGGCTAAGTGGCGGTGAATCAGCCCGTTAGGATGGCCCAGAAGTGAGAGTTTGCCACCGAAGCTCAGAGACACGGAGCTTTGGAAACCCATCGCGGCAGCGAACTATTTCGCTCTTTGTCCGGGCCTCTCCCGGACTCTTGGCCGGTTCGTCTTGAGTTTGGCGCTATTTAGACGATGAGCCGCTGGAGAGAAGTAAATCCAACTCGCGATTTTGATTGTCGAGCATGCCAAAAGTATCCGCTGTTTCTTCCAGCATCTGCCGGGTCATGGCGATGGAATCACTTAGCTCTTCGAAGTGCAAAGCGGAGACGCGTTCAGGAGTCGGCAGCGTAACTACTTGATCGTTGACGAGCCCGAAAAAGTTTTCGATGGACTGTAGCTGTCCTTCAACCAGGCGCACAGATCGTTCCAGATCGTTGAATGCCGCCACGCGACGTTTGAGGATCTCAGCGTTCGCCTGCTGTACTCGCTTAGCCCGATCGTCCGTGGAATTCTGTATCTGGTGCTCGGCTTGCTTCAGTTGGTTTTGAACCGCCTGGCGATTAATCGATCGCAGGTGATGTTTGCGACGGCGGTAGACATCGAGCAGATCGACGAAATCTTCCCAGCGCTGATCGAGGGTTTGAATATTTGAGGGGACCTGTTTGCTGGTGGTGAATTTCTTGTAGTTTGAATAGATCTGGTTCTTCATCCAGCGCAGGTACTCGACGGCTTCACGCTCGCGGGGATCGAACGCTTTGATCACCGCTTCGCGCTGAGCGTCACGGAGTTTCCGGGCGCGCTCTTTTTCGCGACGCTCAACCAAACGACGATAGAAAGGACTAGCAGGCACGACGGCTAGATAAAGGGTCTCAGTGGCCATGCCGGCGATCAGCGGAATTAAATCCTGAAAGTAAACGGCAACGATGGCAAAGCCAGCCAGGCCCCAAAAGTTGATCGGTTCTTTGAATGCCTCTTTCAAATACCGAAAATCGATCTTGGGCAATTCCATGTATCCTACAAAGCGTGTCTGCTGAATGTTCGAGCGCCTTTGTCGAAAAAAGCCGCTATTGGGATGAAGTTTCACCCTGTGCCGGCAATGCCTGCGGCACGCTTTCGGAACTCGCGGCAGGCAACAAACCCATCTCGCGTTTATATTCAAGCAGCTTGTCCTGCAACTGCATGTCCATTGCCTCGCGCTCGATATCCTGCATCTGATTGTCGACCGAAGCAGAGCCGAGCTGCATCTTGGCTTCGGCGGCGGCGGCGCGGCGATCGATCTTGTCGCGCATCTCGTTGAAAGTCGAAGAGTCGTCGCCAATCTGGAACGACTCCATTGTCTGGGCTAGCTGCTCCTGCAGTCTCGCCTGCTTCGACTGGTTGATGAGCTGCATCGCCTCGGCGCTGCGCTTCTGCATTTGCAACACATAGTTGTCACGCGCCTTCAGCGCCTGTTTTGATGCCAACTGAGAGTGCTCGAATTGGTGCGCGGTTTTCTGCAGATCGACTTGCGCCTGTGAGAGCTGCCCAATGTAGGCGGTGGCAATGTCGTCGCGGCCCATCTTGACGGAAGCCTTGATTTTCGAGTCCAAATCAACAACCTGCGTTTCGAGCCGCTCCTTATTCTTAGCCAGCAGCTTCTCAGTAGCCATGACCTGCGCGACCGAGTTATTGAGGTCAGGGATACGGTCACGCATGTCGCGAATTGTCTGTTGAAGTATGAGCTCAGGATCCTCTGTCCTTTCAACGATTCCGCCAAAGAGCGCACGCATCGAACGCTTCATCCTAGTCCACAGTCCCATTTCATCCTCCGGCTAAATTCAGATTCAGGTCAGATTTCAAAGCGGTCGTCGAAAACGCTGGCACGCCGTCGAATAGTACGAAACACGAGCGCACCTGGTTGCATTTTCAACCGATTTTGACCGGGAGTATAGCAAATAACAGCAGGTAGACGGCAGTGCGCAGAAGGTAGCGAGAAAATCCGGGAAATCTGAAGGCTAACCTGCCTCGGCCTACCGCGGGCCCTCCGGACGGCCGATGTCACGCCGGTAACGCATTCCGTCCCATTGGATATTGGCAATCGCCTCGTAGCAGCGTGATAAGGCCAGGTCGAGAGTTTCTCCCTTCGCTGTAACGCCGAGCACTCGACCTCCCGCGGTGAGCCACTCTCCGTTTGGGCCGCGTGAAGTTGCGGCGTGGAACACGACGACGTCTCCGCTTTGCTCAGCGAGAGCCAGGCCGTCTATCACTGAGCCGATCTCCGGCTTTGCCGGATAACCTCGGGCGGCGAGTACAACACAGGCCGAAGGCTCATCGGACCAGTCGATCTCAAGCTGGCCCAGTCGCGTTTCGCTGATCGCCTGAAAGACCTCGCAGAGGTCGCTGTTTAGCCGCACCAGAATCGCCTGGGTTTCGGGATCACCAAAGCGCACGTTGTATTCAAGGACGCGCGGCCCATCCGCGGTTAGCATCAAGCCAATAAACAGCACGCCGCGAAATGGGAAACCCTCATCGCGCGCTCCCTGCAAGGTCGGCTCAACAACTTCGCGAACAACGCGGTCGCGCGTCGCGTCATCCAGAATGCCTGCGCCGGTAATCGATCCCATGCCGCCGGTGTTAGGGCCGGTGTCGTTCTCGCCGACGCGTTTATGATCTCGGGATGCCGGCATCAGGCGAAAGTCTTTCCCGTCCGAGAACAACAGCAACGACACCTCGCGTCCAGGCAGCGCTTCTTCGATAATAATCCGCCGCGCAGCATCGGCGTTGACCGCGCCGCCTACCAGATCCTCGACGGCCTTAATGGCTTCGGACCGCGAGGCGGCCACGATGACGCCTTTCCCCGCCGCCAGGCCGTCGGCTTTGACAACCACCGGTGCGGCTTCACCACCGAATTCACCACTGCGCAAAATTCCCAGCGCTCCATCTGCCGCTGAAGCTATTCGGTACCGGGCAGTAGGAATCTGGTGACGCCGCATGAAATCCTTCGCGAATGCCTTGCTTGATTCCAATCGCGCCGCTGCCCTTCCCGGCCCGACGATGCGCAGCCCGCGCCTTTCGAACTCATCGACGATCCCGGCAGCTAAAGGCGCTTCCGGTCCAACGATGTTTAGATCAATGCCGGATGCTTCGGAAAAGGATGCCAGGGCGGCGATATCGTTAACACCGGCCGGTATGCATTCGGCCATTTGTGCTATGCCCGCATTGCCGGGCGCACAAAAGAGTTCAAGTGAGTGAGTGGAATTTCTGCGCAGCGCCCAAATCAGCGCATGCTCTCGTCCCCCTGAACCGATAACCAGAATTCTCATCTTCTCAAGTTTTTTTGTATTGATCCCGGATGCCCGTCAACGTCGACCACGATCGATGAAACAAAGTGGTGACGACCTCTTACAATTAGTCAAAAATATTTTCCGCAAAAGCCTTGACAGGGGCAGTTCATAGTCATATAAGTGCAGCCGCTGTGGCCGCCGCTGCCGTGCTTGCCGTAAACAGCACCAGCGAATCAGCGCCAGTTTAGTTTTTCGCGGCCTCCTCGTACAGCCTACGAAGTTATGCGCCTGGCCTTTGGCGTCACTGAACCCGAGGAGGGAACCAAAATGTCAGACAGCGGGACGCAAGAGATCGGAACTGAACAAGCGTCTGACTTTCAGGATCGATCGATCACCTGCGTCGATTGCAGTGAGCCATTCATTTGGACTGTCGGCGAACAAGTATTTTTTCACGACAAGGGACTGAAGAACGAACCAAAGCGTTGTAAGCCCTGCAAACAGGCTAAGAACGATCGGCTCGCGGCGATATCCGCGGCCCAGGTTTCCGGAGTCAAGCAGCGGATTGAAGTTACTGTGACCTGCGCCCTTTGCGGCGAACAAACCACCGTCCCCTTTTATCCTTCGCAAGGGCGCCCCGTCTATTGCCGGTCCTGTTTCCTCGCCAGCCGGGCAATGAGCGCGACTGCTTAGATTATCAAAGCACTGCCAGCCTCGAATTCCCGCCCATCAATGCTCGAGGTGGTACGGCACGTTGGTAACCACAACTCCTCTTTTGAATAATAAAGCTCCTTTTAAAAACAGTGAGTTATGGTTGTGCAGAAGGTTTTGCCACCACTTGGCGGGGACGAACTCCGGAAGCACAATCGTTACGACCTCGCCATGCGAGCTGCGCTTTACCCGATCAACATAATTGAGGAGCGGGCGCAACAACGAGCGGTAGGGCGAGGCCACCACCACCAGATTTACTCCGGATCCCCATTGCTCCCATTTCTCGCGCACCTTCTGGGTCGTCTCGTCGTCGAGGTTTACGTACACCGCTGTGACGTGATGTGGCGCAATCGACTTGGCGTATTCGAGCGCCGCAATGACTCCTCGATGGATACCCGATATGGGAACGATCACCTCGTGATGAATTGGCCGCAGTTGCCCCAGCCCTTCGGTGGAGAGCTGTTGTGCGACATCTACGTAATGCCGATGGATCTTTAGAAACATCAACACGAGCAAAGGAACCAGCAGTACTACGACCCACGCGCCGTGGATAAACTTTGTCGCGATGAAAACGAACAGGACGACGCAGGTCGCGATAGCACCAATACCATTAATGACAATGGACTTTCTCCAGTGCGATGCTTTCTCGGCTTTCGCTTCGTCCGCTGGAGACTCCGCCGCGGCGCGCAGGGCCTTCCCTTTGTGCCACCAATGAACAACCATTCCTGCCTGCGACAACGTAAATGAAAGAAAGACGCCGACGGCGTAAAGCGGAATCAGCCGGCTGGTCTCTCCGCGAAAAGCCCAAACCAGAATTCCGGAAAAGACCGCCAGCAACACGATGCCATTTGAGAAGACCAGCCGATCGCCGCGATTCGCGAATTGACGCGGCAGAAAACGGTCGCGCGCCAGCAATGATGACAGTCGGGGAAAGTCTGCGAATGATGTGTTGGCGGCGAGGACCAAAATCGCGGCCGTGGTTATTTGCACCAGATAATAGAACCAACTGAAATATCCAGTGAAAATTATCCGCCCAAATTGCGAGATGACGGTCTCGTGCTGATGCGGATGGATGTTATAGAGATAAGCCATCGCGCTGGTGCCAATGAACATCGTGGCCAGCAGTGCGGCCATCCAGGTCAGGGTCTTCGCGGCATTGTCTGCTTCGGGCTGTTTGAACGCGGGAATTCCATTCGAGATCGCTTCGATTCCGGTCAGCGCGGCGCAGCCATTGGAAAACGCTCCCAACAATAGAAACAACGTCAAAGGCCCCGCTTGATATCCTTCGGCTACTTGTAGATCGACGTCGTTCGGTGGAGGCACAATTCCCGGGTTCAGATAGTAGCGTATCAGTCCGTACGCAAGCATGAAGAGGAACGTAACAATGAACGCATACGTTGGTCCGGCAAACAGGGCCCCGGATTCCCTCACTCCTCGCAAGTTGGCGATCGCAATAAAAGCAATAAAGAAGAGACAGAAGGCCACTCGATGCTCGTCTAACCAGGCCCAGCGGGTACCCACGAACACAGAAGTAATGGCCGCGACACCCGCGGCGACCGAGACTGACACCGTCAGGATGTAATCAACCAAAAGGGACGCGCCCGCGATCAACCCCGGCAAGGTTCCCAGGTTGTCTTTCGCGACGATGTACGCGCCACCGCCCGAAGGGTATTCGTGAATCGTCTGCCGGTAACTGATCGCTACGATAATCAGTAGCGAAGCAATACCAATCGTAATTGGTATTACCCGGCTGAATGCATGGGCCTGCCCCCCCCACACGTAGGCAGCGGCGAGGACGAGCAGAATTTCTTCAGTGGCGTATGCTGTTGAGGAGAGTGCGTCGGATGAGAAAACCGCGAGCGCGGTTTTCTTAGTCAATCGCTCGTGTGCTAAGCGTGCTGTTCTGATCGGACTACCGACCAGCAGACGCTTTAATGAGGCCATTTTTCATCAAGGCAGCAAACTCATTCGTAATGGCGGCGCTAAAAATGCCACAGTGTGCGCTTGGCAAAGCGGCGACTGTGGCGAAGCGCCCACCTACGGGGTGGTCTGCTGCTTCATTTATTCTAAGACGAATAACTTCGAGTTCATCTTCGTGCCGTATATTAAGCCACTTCCCAGGAAAGTCCAACGACTGTCCTTCAGAGGGCAAGTCGGGCCAGCTGAAGTAGAGCATCGGCGCTGAAAAATCTGGGCCCAAAAATAAAACGGGCGGGGCCCTCCCACAAGCCCCACCCTAAGGCCACGTGTCCTCACCCCACGCGACCACTTCGCCCAGCGGGGAGCCGGGCGCCGCATGATTATGCACAAGTCGCCCAAAAGATGCAACTCAAACTACAGAATTTTTTTGGTTTGCGCGCGCCGGATTTCGCAAGCAAAATCGAATCACTTTTCGTGATAGATCCTATCATTTTGTCTGCGGTGAAACAGACTCCATGCTGTGTAGTAAAACGATTATCAGGTTGTCCTCGCCGCCGCTATTTTGCGTTTTTAGAGCCACGTAATCGTTAGTGACATCAGCGATCAATCCTTCGTAAACGCCACCCGACGCTGTCTTAATAGTGACGGACTGACCACGAAAGCGAATCAGGAGATTTTCGATGTGTTGATAGTTCATTTGGAGATCCTTCTGCCGCGAACAGCGAACTCACTTTCGCTATCGCGTGCGATTCTGACTGTCCCAGGTGACGAAAAATAACCGATAGCCATCGGGGTCTTGCAAGCTGACAAATCGTCCTCCCCAACCTTCATCCATGGGCTCGCTGACCTGCACCGCGCTCGTTCTCAATCTCTCATGAAAATGATCCACGTCGCTTACGCCGAGCACGAAGTGCACACCCCGGCCACGCTTGAGCATTGTTTCGAGTTGCTGCACCAGAGTAATTCGCAACGAGCCCGCGCGCACGGAAGCAATCGGCGGTTCGGCTACGGGATTGTGTGACTCAATTTCGAAACCAAGCCGATCATGATAGAACGAGAGTGAGTCTTCAAGGTTGTTCACTTCGAGGAAAAGAAGATCGAGACCTGTGACCATGAACGCCCTCGCTTTTCAATCTAGATGGTAGTCAGAACCAGATAAACGCCATAGCCGCCAACGCCAATGAGCGACCAGAAGGCGATCTCCTGGACAACACGGAAGCTTCTGGCCGGATGCTGCACAGCAAACGACTCGCGTGCGTTGGTCATCGCAGCATGCGCTATGATCACGCCGAAAAGAACCACGCCCATTGCCAGGATTGAGAGCGGCCAAAGAAACCACAAGCCATTAAAGTGCACTAGAAACAGAAGCATTAGACCCGTTAGCATGCAGAGCAGCGCACTCAGTAACTGGCCGTAAACTCCGACATCGCGCACCGCCGGCGTGACGTGAATTGCGCCAGACTGTGTGACCACCGAGCTTCGCTGCGAGTCATATTCTTTTCTCTTCGCTTCATCATGCAGCACCTGATAGGCCTCGTTGAGCGCCTTCATGTCGTCTTCCGTGCCGCCGCGGTCCGGGTGATGCTGGTGGGCCAACCGCTTGTAAAGACGTTCGATCTCACGCGGCGAAGCGTCTGCGCTCGCGCCGAGAACTTCATAGTAATCTCTACTCGGGTTGAATCGATCCAAGCTGGTTCGACATTGTAGAGTCGCGATTGCGGATTTTCAATTGATCGACAGCGATTCGGTAACGCCAACTGTAAAAACACCCCACCGGGATTGGCGCCCCAGCGGAGATGCTCGGCCGGCGAACCCACCCGCGCTGCCCCCGGCGGGAGGCCCCCCTCGCGTTTGCGCGCAAGCCAACAGCTTGCGCTACAATAACGAAGTCATGGCCCAGACTTTCGCTTCCGGTGATGATCTAATCTTTCAGCTGGAAAGCGGGTTTGGTTTGTTGCGCGTGATCGCCATCGACCAATGCGACTCTGGAACCATCTGGCATTTGCTGGCCTACGAAGAATTGTTTCCGGATGTCGAATCGGCTGAGCGGGCGTTGACGGGGCCTGTTTCGCTTCACGTCCGCAATCCACACATGGCTTTAACGGAACGCGCGTTCGAGCGCACCCCGGCGGCGCGTTTGGGAAACCGTCCGGTTACCGATGTCGAGCGCATCGCTTACCAGCAATGGATCGAAAGCGGTGGTGAGGTCGCGGATCGGTCGGCGCTCTTAATGCTTGGAATCCGATAGACAAAGATTTCGTTAACGGCGTCCGGACATGCATAACTCGATCACTCTGAAAACTTCGCGGGTCAGGACGTATGTTTTGTTTCTGCTCGCCGTCTTCCTCCTCGCGTATCTTCCGTTGACCGCCGCGGCCCAGCGTCGCGAGCGCGTTGTCGATACCTGGCGACCGCTACACTACGATCTCGCTATTTCTTTCAACGATCAACTCACCGAAATCTCGTCAGCCCGCGCAGAGATTACTCTGGAAGTCCTCGCCACTAATTTGACTAAGATCGATTTGGACTTTGGGGAGATGCCGATCGACTCGGTTTCAGTGTCCGGCTCTCCAGTTCGGTTCGAGCGCGGACCCAACCAACTAAATGTCCTGCTCGAGCGCGCTGCCCGACACGGCGACAAACTCAACGTTACCGTTAACTATCATGGGCGACCGCAGGACGGTCTGATTTTCGCTAACGATCGCGACGGCAAACCTTCAGCCACTGGAGACAATTGGCCCAACCGCGTTCATCAATGGATTCCCTGCCTGGATCATCCATCGGCGAAGGCTACGGTTTCGTTCACCGTCGCAGCGCCCCCACGCGAACTGGTGGTTGCTAACGGCAAGCTTGTTACCATGACCAGAAATGGAGCCGCGCCGTCTCTTTGGAAATTCGATGAGACGAAACCGATTCCCGCCTACTGCATGGTGGTTGCTGTTAACGAAGGCGCGAGGATCGACGCCAACGAACCTACGGTGACACCGCTCTCTTATTATGTGCCGAAGAAAGATGCAGCATATGCGCCGAAGGGCTTCTCGCCTGCCGCCCCGGTGCTGGCATTCTTCAGCCAGACGGTCGCACCCTATCCGTACGAAAAGCTCGCGCTGATTGTCGGTTCGACTCGTTTTGGCGGAATGGAAAACTCCAGCGCGATCGTCTTCACCAACAATCTGTTCGATCTACGCAGCAAGGAAAAGATGAGCGCCCGTTTTGGCATCCCCACCCGCATCGAAAACGTGGTCGCCCACGAAATTGCACATCAATGGTTCGGCGACTCCGTAACCGAAGCCACCTGGGCCGATCTTTGGCTAAGCGAAGGCTTTGCGACTTATTTTGCCGGCCTGTTCATCGAGAAGTATGAAAGCGAAGCAGCGTTCCGTGATTACATGCGGGATGCGGCCGCCCAGTACTTCACTTATGAAAAGCAGCGCAACGCTCCCATTCACGATACCGAGACCCAGGATTTGATGAAGCTCCTCAATCCAAACAATTACGAGAAGGGCGCGTGGGTCCTGCACATGCTTCGCAAGCGAATTGGTGACGACGCATTCTTCAAGGGCTTGCGCGATTACTACAATGACCATCGCGATGCCACCGCTACGACTGAAGATTTGCGCCGCGCCCTGGAAAGATCTTCAGGAAAGAATTTGAAAGAGTTCTTTGCCCGGTGGGTTTACGGTACTGGTCATCCGATTTACGACTTGGCGTCGTCCGATGAAGAGCGGTCCACCAGGAGATTTCTGATAATTGACCTGAAACAAACGCAGGCCGGCGACGCATTTCTTGATCCTGTGCCAATCGAAATTACCACCGACGGGGTGAAGAAACTCATAACCATTCAGCCCGAAAGCAAAACCGCATCTGTGCGCATCCCCATTGAAAAAGCGCCATCCTCGATTCAGATCGATCCTGACGGTACACTTTTAAAAGAGATCGTCGACAAGCGTTAACGCACGTTCGCTGACTCTCGCCCTGACCTACAAAGTTTCTAGTTCCCTATTCTAATAATCGCGGAGTTGCTGATTTGGCTGTGCGCCTTTACCGTGACCGTGCACACGCCGGGGGCCAGAGTATTTGGTAACCTGAAAGTTACCTGGGCAAACTCGGTGTTTGGTGCCAAGCGCACGTCTTCTGCGGGCACGTCGTAGGTCTGGTTACTACCGATCAGATTAACCACGACCGAAGCAGAT
The DNA here is from genome assembly GCA_003168335.1 of Blastocatellia bacterium. Lineage (GTDB taxonomy): Bacteria > Acidobacteriota > Blastocatellia > Pyrinomonadales > Pyrinomonadaceae > UBA11740. Next base: position 731,771 of record PMSM01000010.1, read on the forward strand.
GTTTCGCCTGGGTTTAGTCGCAGGTTCGCAACAAAAATAATTACTCTCGTATTTCGATCAGATCCGAGACTTAGCCACCCGGCGACACTTTGAATAGGAAAGGGATCTCTGAGGAATAGCAGTGAATCAAGTGCAGCCGCCTGGTTGGGATCAGGGCCCGATTCGTCCAGGATTAGTTGCGGCGGGGAGGACGCGATCGTGTCGTTATCTACAATCGTCAGGGTGGCAATACTTGGACTACCAGGAAATGCGCCGCCAGTCGGGTTGCTCAAACTCAGCGCGATGGTTTCGTTACCTTCAACATAGACATCATCGACTATAGGAACCGAGAACGTCTTGAAAGTTTCACCCGCGCCGAAGTGAAGAGTTCCCGACGACGAGAGGTAATCAGCGGGGCTATTTGCTGTTCCATCACTCGTCGCATAATCGACGGTCGCAGGCGCCGAAGTGCTACCCAAACGCGTGACAGTTATCAGGGCGCTTCCTCCACTCTCGGCCACATTTGAAGTCGCAGAGTTGAATTGAAAGCTACTCGCGCTCGCCCCCGATTGAAACTGGCCCCGAATCTCGCCATTCAGAAAGGTGCTGCTGTGGACGTTGATGTACAACTGTCCATTCTTCAGGTTTTGCACATCGGTCGCCGAAGGCGAGATCAGGAAGTCAGAAAAATTTCCGTTCGGCAGCGGGAACAAAATATTACCCGCCACTCCCGGTGCGGCTGGACCATGAATGTGGGCGGCGGTTTCCGTGCTCGATAGCCCGTTGAAGTTAAGCGAGACCCGCGCCGTTTGTTCATCCGGACTCAGGAGCAAAGTCGCGGTGCCGCTAGCAGTTGAATTGTTCGGTGGCGTTTCTTGCGGTCCATTCAGGGTGGCCGTAAACACGAGCGGCTGCTTCCCTGAAATCTCGTAAACCGCACTGTTGGTGTTAGAGACCACGAAAAGATCGCCGTTCGGTCCGGTTTCAATGTCAGTTGTGATTCCAAAGTCGCGTCCAATCAGCAGGCTCTCGCTTTCAGTAATATCAAACTTATCGAGATTGTCGGCAACCAGATCGTTGAGCCGCGAATCAGTGAACGCAAAGTGCAGGCGATCCGGTGTCAGCTTGAATCGAAAGAGAAAACCACCCACCAAAAACGTGCGCGCCGCGCCCACAAACATGTCCCCTTCAAATTGAGGACCCAGTCCCCTGCCAGAAACAAAGCCCAGGGGCGACGCGGGGATTGCATACTTCCAACTGAATTCCGGATCGTTGTAATGCGCGCCGGGCAACATGTAGAGACGCGCGAGCGCCGCGGCCGGAGTATCAGCGATCAAAGAAGGCGGCCATCGCAACTGCTGCAGGTCGCCCGTACCGTAGGTCGACTCGATCTGCTTGAACTGTGCAACACGACTGACCGGACCCATCATCTCGACCCAGCCATTATTCGATCCAGCCGTTACCCGATTCATCTCGTCAAAGGCGTCGTCGCCGTTTTCCTGGTCCCAGAGATTGCCGGAGAGCGGATCGAAAGCCAAACCGAATCCATTGCGCACGCCATAGGCGTACAGCTTTTTGATATTCGCGGCGGCCTCGCCGGTCAGAGTTGTTGAAGCATTAAAGAAAGGATTGTCCGACGGCGTCGAGCCGTCACCGTTGAGCCGCAGGATAAAACCTGTCAGGTGATTGTTGTCCGGCTCTGGCCCTCCAAACTGATCGTCGGGCACCGGCCCGAGCTGGTTGTTCTGCAACAAGCCACGCCGGCCGTTGTCGCCCATCAAGATGTAAAGCTTGCCGTCCGGACCAAAACGCAGGACGCCGCCGTTGTGATTTCCACGTAACGTCTGGTTCGCATCAGCCTGGTAGGCGTGCAACTTAATTAGATTCCGATCGAACGTCAGAGTGATGCCATTCCAAACATATCGATCGACACGATTCGAAAGCGGGATGAATACATCAGCGAGATTAGTTGAATCAGCGCCGGTGCTGCTCTCTGTCCAGTAAAGATAGACATAACCATTGACCAGGAAATTCGGATGCAGGGCGATTCCCAGCAGACCGCGTTCCGAGGCGCTGTTCACCGGCAGATCGAGGACCGTGCTCTGCACCACCCCGTTCGTGATTCGTTGGACCTTGCCCGTATTCTTCTCCAATACAAAGAAATCATTATTCCCGATGAAGGCCATGCTGGTCGGTTGTGAAAGGCCGCTAATGACCGTCTTTACCGAAAGATTTGGATCAAGCATCGAGGGGCCGTTGGCTGGCGCATTAACGGTCGTCTGAAGCGTGGTCGAGTTATCGCTCGGATCCGGATCATTCTCGGCGCCCACGACGCTCGCGGTGTTAGTCAACTGTCCCGGTATCTGTGGCGTGATCGTGATATTTACAATTGCGGCCGAACCGTTGGCTATTGAACCCAGGTTGCATGTGACCGTCGTCGTCCCATTACACGTACTACCCTGCGGTGGGATCGCCGAGACAAATGCGGGGCCCGACGGCAACTGGTCCGTTACGATTACGTTAGTCGCCGGTGATGGGCCATTGTTCGTCACCGTGATGCGATAGGTGAGATTGGCCAGAGAGGTGGCTGGGTTAGGCGATGCCGTTTTAGTAATCGCCAGATTGGCGCTCGCGGTGCCCGAAACGACGAGTTGTGCTGAGCCGGAGTGCTGCAAGTTCCCGCTCGTAGTATCGATGCCGAGCGAATAGGTTCCCGGCGGTGTCGCTGCGGTCGTGGTCACTGTCAGGGTCGACGACTTCGCAGATGCGTCAGTGATGACGATGGTCGTCGGATTGAAACTCGCGGTCGAATCATTGGAAAAGCCGGATGCGCTTAAAGAAATCGTCCCGGTAAAACCACCCACGGGTGTAGCGTTGACTGTGTAAGTAGCGGCGCCGCCGGGCACCACGGTACGCGAGCCGGGCAAGATCGAGATCGAATAATCGGCAGCGGGCGTGGCGTCGGCAATCTTGACGACAAAAGCATCCTGGCCTCCTGCGTTAGCAGGTTGCAACGGCGCCGCCGTCGGAAAATTCGTTGAGGATGTAAAGCCGGTGATGTAGGCGTTGCTCGATGCGTCCAGCACCAAAGGACTCGTTGAGGTACCTGTGCTGGTATTGCTCTCATTCCCACTGCCGCCAAGGTAGGTCGAGTAGAGAAATGCGTTTCCCGCGGGATTTAACTTCGCTATGAACGCATCAAAGCCGCCCGCATTGGCAATTTGCAGCGGAGTCACAGTCGGGAAATTCGTGGATGAAGTAAAGCCGGTTACGTACGCTGCGCCCGCCGAATTGACTGCGATGCCGGTGCCGCGATCATCGCCGGTTCCACCGAGGTACGTCGCGTAGATCTTCGTTCCCGCGCTCGAGATCTTTGCAATGAAGGCGTCAAACGATCCGCCGAACGCGGGTTGTGCCGGATTTAGTAGCGGCAGGTTGTTCGAAGAGGTCTGGCCGGTGACGTAAACATTATTTCCGCCATTGTCGATGGCCACACCATAAGCTTTATCGTCCCCAGTGCCGCCGAAATACGAGCAGAAGATCAGCGAAGCCGCGCCGCTGGCATTCGTGTCGATCCTGGCCACGAACGCGTCGAAGCTGCCCCCGAAAGAATTCTGAAATGCGTCCTGAGTGGGAAAGTCCGGTGCGGAGGTATAGCCCGCGACGTAGGCGTTGCCGTTGGAATCTATCGCCACTCCGCTGCCGCGATCGGTCCCGCTCCCGCCGATATACGTCGAATACATCAACGCGGTGCCGGTTGAATTTAACCTCATCAAATAGGCGTCGGTGTCTCCACTCCGTGTGGTTTGAAAGCCAGTTCCGGTAACTGGAAAGCCCTGGGACTTGGTACCGCCGGTCAGATAAGCGCTGCCGCTGGCGTCGACTGCCACTCCTTCGGTCGAATCATTGTCTTCGGCGCCAATGAAGGTCGAATACGCCAGACCATTTCCCTGCGGGTTCAGTTTGAATGCTACGCCGTCAAAATCGCCACCTCGATAAGTCGGACCAATCACCCCCGGCGTCGTGGGAAAATTAATTGAGCTGGAATCGGCGCGTCCTACCACATACGCGCTGCCGTTGCTGTCCACCGCGATGCCATCGCCGCGATCCTGACCGCTGCCGCCGATGTAGGTTGAATAAATAATGCTGCCACCGTTGGCGGCGATCTTGGTGACGAAGATGTCGCCCAACCCGGCTTTGTTTGGGAAGGCCGCGCCCTGGGTGGGAAAGTTTGTCGAGTTGGTGGTGCCGGCGACATAGATGTTGTTGCTGCTGTCGATCGCTATGCTGCTTCCCGGATCGTCGCCGCTGCCGCCAAGATATGTCGAGTAGACCAGCACGGGATCAACGAGCAGCAGCTGTGTCTTGTCGTAAGCGTCAACCGCAAACGAAATTTCCCGTTTGCCGGAAAACACATAACGACCCGCGACCGGGCGCCGCTCGCCAGAGATTTCCTGATAGATGATCGGCGCCGGCTGGCGCAGTTCTCCTCCAGCGAATTGCAAAACCAAATCTCCGTTCCGGGCCACGCGCGGTCGCAGTTCAGGGTTGAATCTGAACTTAATCACACCCGGATCAGCGCCGGGCGCAATCCTGAAATCGTACTCAAGGCGATCATGATGACCGTAATACAAGACACTTATGCCGGGGTAGATTTCGTCATAGCGGACCCGAGAATATGTCGGTATGTCAGTGCGCCATTTTGCGGGATCAGCGCCGATGAGATAGTTACGTTTCCCCGGAAGAGGATCGAGCGCCCGCGCGCGGGCCCCCTCATTCGCTCCCACGAGCGTCATTTTCAGGAGCTTTTGTTGGGTGCGATCAGAGACGGCTATCGTTGTTTGCGAAGCGGTCAGGAGCAGACGGTAACCGCTGCCCCGCACAAAGAATTGATTCGCCTGGTCTCCCGGCTCAAAGCTAATGGGAAGCCTCATCAGAGCAGTCCTGGCGGCAGCTCTGCCATCCTGGATTTGATCGCCGGCGGGACGCTCTGCCGAGCGCTTCATTGCCTGAGATTTGGTCGAGATGATCGAGCCCGGCGAAGAAAAGAGTGTGGACACGAAGAATAAGAACCCGCCCAGTAAAAAGGCCCGGCGGAGAGTCTGCCGACGAAAGCTTTTTTTCGGCATCACGTCTGTCATCCTAACTCAGCAGTACAAAACTTGACGAACCCGCAAACAAACTGCATCACTACCAAACAAATGGCCCAGCACAGTGAACCTGTGTGGTCTGCTCACTCGTGCTGGGCTGATTTTCGGAGCCGGCAAGACTGTCTCACTAGTGAGCGCACATCTTAAGGCGTCAGGAACCCAAGGTTCGAGGTCGCAAACTTCGAGAGACTTGGAAATACCGTTGCCACGTCCGGACCGGCCAGACCGTACCATGACGCCAGCGTGGCCGCATACTGATCAATCGAGGTCGTTGGTATCCACTGGCCACGATTGCTGGTCGTGTCATCCGGACCGCCAAGTTGCAAAGTAGGAAAGCCGTAAAGCAAGCCGCTATGGTCGGGTCGCTGTGATCCATAGAACGCGCCGCCCAAAACGGCGCCACCCATGATAAAGGCGTGGGTGCCCCAAGCGTGATCGGTGCCGACGGTGCTTGCGCCTGAGCCCGACGGTTGCAGCGTTCTGGAAAAATCGGAGATCGTGAAAGTGGTGACGTTATTACTGAGGCTCTGGGCCACCATCTCGTCATAGAAAGCGCGCATGGCCTGACTGACCTGGGTCAGCAAGCCGCCCTGAGTGCCCGACTGCGCCCCACCACTCCCGGGGTTCGTGGGGTCGCTACCCGTTTCGTTTGTGTGCGTATCAAAGCCGCCAACGGAACAGAAAAAGATCTGCCGCTTCATTGGGACAGGGAAGGTATCCTTGATCTTGATCAGCTTGGCGATCTGCGCCAACTGATTTCCCAACGAGGTGTTTGGGAAAGGACCGATGCTCGGGTTACCGGCTAAATTTAACGCGGCGTCGGCCGACAACGCCGAGCTTGTAGTATCGGTGGAGCCTTTAATCAGCGTCGTACCTTGATCGAATCCCAGCAGTGTCCGGAAGCTGCTGCCAGCCGTGAATGGATTCCCAGGGGGAGTCGGTCCACTCCAACTCAGATTGAGCACGTTGGCCAACGACGTGGGCGCAGCCGCGATTGCCAACTGGCGAGAGTTAACTCCGCTGGAGAAAAGGCTCGTGCCGGCCAAAGAAATATTCATCGGCAGCACTACGGCGCCGTTAAGCCCATTGGTCTTGTCGGCTATGCGGCCGCCCCAACCCGTCTGACCGGTCGTATTTGCAATAGACGATTGTTGCTGATTGACCTGATCCGAGTGCGAGAAGAGTTGATACGGGTGTCCAATTCCCGCCGCATAATTTGCGCGCGTAATTGGCTGAACCAAAGAACCAACATTGCACAGCACCGCGAGCTTTCCCGCATTCCAGATGTCCATGAAGCCCTTGGCCTGGCCAGCGTTGTGCGCTTCAGGTGAAAGGTTCGGGTGGAATCCATATGACACACCGCTGGTATTTGACGGCGTGATTTGCAATAGCTGTGTTTTAAGCACTGCCAGACCGGGCGGGCCACCGGGCACGCCGCGCACATTGTCATACCCATTGGTAGTTCCGCCAACCGGGTTATTGTAGTCGTCGAAGGGAATGACCATGTTGTTGCCGTCCGTGCCACCCGAAAGGAATATGCAAACCAGTGCCCGGTAATCCGCAGCGACGTCCGGCTGGACCATCGCATTGACCAGATTGAGCCGGTCCATGCTGGCAAGCATTGCGGCGCTGGTTAAGCCACACGCGGATGTTCTAAGAAATTTTCGGCGTGATTCGTTCATCTTGTGTTCTACCTCTCCACCTGATATTGCGCTGAGGTTGCGACTAAGTAGATTGCTGTTTGCGTCCGCTGCAGGGCTTGCGTCGCAGAGACCGGTACGGCGGTAACCGCCGCCACGATGCTCGCATTCATCGCCGCCGACATCGTGCCGTGCATCAGCTTGGCATTGAGAGCATCGACCAGTGCCTGCGGACCACCACTCCCAGCCACTAGCGCTTGATAGGACGCGAAACTGATCTGGGTGCCTGTCGGCCGGTTATTAGCCGGACTAGCAAGAATGCCGGCGCCGCTGTTCTGAACGAACAACGTGTTCATGAAGTTGGTACGCGCATAAGTTGTGGACGTGTCGAGGATGCCGAACTCCGGACCTACCAGACTTGTTCCGGGCAAACCGTAATCCGCCGGGAAGTAGCTGAACACGGTTGGGGGGTTGAATACATTCTGTCCCAAAGGCGTACTGAAACTGCCGGGAGTGATGCTGGTAACCAGCACGCCGTCGGTGACGGCATTGAACGCGCGCAGCAGGTGCGTCATCAGCAACACTGGCTCGCGCAGATGGCCGTAGTTAGGATCCGTCTTCACGTCGCCGCGGGCCTCGGGATCCAGCAGGATGGCGGTGATGACTGCCTTGATATCGCCGCGCACTCCTGACCCATTGTTGGCGAATGCCGCGGCGCACCGACCGACATAGGCGGGAGCCGGATTGCTGGTCACCAACTGATGAATCAATTGCGTGCAGACGTACGGCCCGGCATTCGGGTGATTGAACAGATTATCAATGGCGGTATTGAGTGAAGTGATCGCATAAGCCTGGTCGGCCGCCAACTGACTTGGCGAGGTGCCCGTCGTACAAGCTGAGCCGCACGCCGGCACGACTACCGGACTTGGGTGATTGATATCGGTCAAGAGCGTCTTCGCCGCGATGTCGTATCGGTTTGCGTTACCGTTCGGTATCATCGGGTCCTGGTAATTTGCGACCGTCGCGTTAGGATCGATCGCCGAAGTCTTGTTCAAGCCGAGATCCCAACCCGTGAAGACCCGCGCCAGATTCGAAATATTCGTTTGGTCGTAGGTGGGAACCCGATTTCCCTGGGCGTCCAGCACCGGCGTGCCGTCCTGATTCAACAAGTCCGTGCCGATCGAGAATAGCTGCATGATTTCACGGGCATAGTTCTCATTCGGGGTTGGGTTAGCTCGACTTACCACCGAGTTCCCTCTCATATTCAAGTACTCGCCCATCCCTGGATTGAGAGTGATTTCGAAAAGCATGTTACGAAAGTTCCCAAACGAATTACGATCGATCGTTTGCAGATACGGCGCGTACCAGAATGGCTGGTTGTTGTTCAACTGCTGGCCGCCGGCGACGATAAATTTGTGAAACGCAAACGATACCCGCTGTCTCAATTGATCGGGCTGCGTTAACGCATTCAACATGAACTGCTTCTGGAGCGGATAAAGCGAGTAAAAATCCCGCAGACAGTTGGCGTCGCATACCGCCGGCGCGCCCGGAAAGAACTGTGGATAGGGCGCGGAAAAAGGATAATCCGAGGACAAAGGGAAAAGAGGGTCAGACGCCGCATCAACGAATTGCGGCGGCGTATTGAACTGCTCGTTGATGTAAGCCGGGATTCCGATGCTCCGCACATGGTTGAAATCGCTGTCGTCGCCTTTGCCTCCCCAACTCGCTTGCTCCAGAAATCTTCGCAGATCCTGATCAGACGCGAACGCCGCGTTGCTGTACTGGGCTTGGAACTGTGCAACCGTCAGCGCGGTCGCCGCGGCCGGCGGCGTTTGCGGCGCCGGTGTACCCACGGCGCCAGGGTCGTCCGCTGGCCCACCGCCGATCTGGCCGATGGCCACGCGCACACGGTTGCTACTCATTCCATGGAGATTCAAACGGATAAGCACGTCGCCCAGATTCGAAGGCATCAAGTCATTTAGTCGCATTACGACCATGTAGACGCCGTCGAAGCTCGGCACCGTACTGACGTACTCAACCTTCAACGGATAGTGCACATGCGCAGCGTCTTCTGCGTCAGCCGTCAAAGAGTTCCGTGTTTCTCCGGCCAGTAGATCGAGATTTATGGCAAAGAGGGTAATGCGCGTCCGCGGATCGTTGGGACTAAAGTTGGTCTCGGCCGAAAGCGAGAAAGGCTCGGAGGTCATGGACACTGATTCGAGCGCCACGGCTCGAGTCGCGCCGGCCGAAGGAAGGCCGGCCGAGACGCTGATCAAGGTCGGGCTGATGCTCGGCGCCGCCGATACCGGCGCCAAAGCGCCGCTCAAAATCATCGCCAGGCCTGCGCCCACGAATGCCACCAAGCGCTTGCTTGAAGCAAAAGCACGATTTTTCATAGGGATATGCTCTCTCTGTCAAAAACTACAACTAACGATTCGACATGAGGCTAGCCAATAGACTGATTGGTGGAGGGGCCACCGGGGGGACATCACCCTGGTTCAACTGAATATACACAGCGGGCCAAAGCCGGGTCAACAACTTTTAGACGAAGCGGACAGAAATTTGGACGAAGCTTTTTGACCGACCAGATCGCTGAGGAGAGAGTTACTCAGAAAGTTTTGAACTCGAGCGAATGAGCTCGTAAAAACCCGCGGCAGAGCCAAGCACAATGCCCGTCACCAGGAGCCAGGGTCGCGTTCCCAACCAACGATCCAGCAACCACCCAATGATTAGCCCCGCGGCGACCGCCGCGAACAAGGAAAAAGCCGCGGCATATGCCAGGCCGGACTTACGATTGATTTCCTGCTGATCGTCTTCTGATTTCACGAGGCACTCATAAGTTTAGATCGGCGACTTGGGTCAGCTTCGGCTCCGCCGCCTGATGTGCGGTAAGGCTTTGCCTTACCGTTAAGTGACCACCGTCTAGCTCCGCGCGAGTCCCCGCTTCGGCAGCCGAGGCGGGGACTCGCGCTATCATAAACAATGGCGGCCCGGAAAGGCGAAGCCTTTCCGCACATCAGATGGCAAAGCCACGATCTCACCAACTACCGCGCGTCGCGTAATTCTTTGCCACCTCAAGTAACAGAGACTTTCGCGAGTGCCGCATTGAGTCATGAATAAAGCACACATGCGTGCACCAACAGGCCTGGCCGCCATCGATTGCGTCGAGTTCCGTTTGTCTTTCCTGCGCTGCCCACAACGCGCCAAAGTCATAATCGTAATCGGCGAGCGTGCCAAACTTTTCGCGCAACTCGCAGGCGCGCACGTCGCCGTTGTAGTCAATCACGGCTATGGTTTCGCCGGCCGTGCAGGGAAATGGCCACGGCGTGGAAGCTTCGAAGTTTGCCCGCTGAGTCCGGTAGTGAGTGGTGATCGTGCCGACGTACGCCACGTTCTTGGCGAACCGCTTCGGGCCATCGTCATCAGCAAACATGCGATCGCCGTAGCGCTTGGTCAATTGCGAAACGTAGGAATACATCTGCGGCAGAGACTCTGCCGGCACCTGCTTGATTTCATCGCCTACCAAAGTCTCTCCGCGCACGATATTGAAGTATTGGCCGTCGAGCCGAAAGTTCTTCCACATGAACTCTCCGAGTTCTTCTATTTCACGGTAATTATCGGCGCAAACGACTGTATTGGCGTTTAGCCGCAACCGATCGCGATACTTCTCTTTCAGCGGATAGAGCGCCTGAATGCAATCCAGCGTCTTCTCCCAGTGTCCGGGGACGCCGCGAACGCGATCGTGAGTTTCACGATAGCCATCCAAAGCGATGTTCAAATAAAGATCGAGCGACGGATGTGCGCCCAGCGCCTGATCGACGATCTCGAAAACGCGCGCCTTCACCAATCCGTTGGTCGGAATAATCAAACGTCGCACGCCGTTGTTACGCACGAAGGTGTCGATGATTTCCGCAGCGTCGTGACGCAGCGTCGGCTCGCCGCCGGAAAGCCAAAGGTCGGTGATGGGCGGCATCGTGCCCGAGACCTTTTCGATCTGTGCCAAGGTCATATCGCCGGGACGATTCAGTTCTTCGTGATAGAAACAGGTGCGACAGAATGAATTGCAGCGCGAGGTAACAAACAGAATCACAGTGCCCAGACGCTTTTCGCGTTTGGTCGACCGGAAGAGTTGGACGAGCTGGATGGCTTTGTTCGGCATTGTCTAATCGTGGCACAGACTTTCAGTCTGTGATTGTCAGTACCACCTGCGTTAGCGGGTGGGTCAAACACTCAACGGGCGCGTTGACCGCTGGGACCACCCGCTCACGCAGGTGTTACTGACTTCACTACACCGCTCTAGTTCTTCTTTGTTTCCGGCGGCAAAGGGTCCGCCACATCGACTACCAACTTCCACTCGCCGTTAACCTTCTTCCAAACCCGCGCATAGTTTCCCCTTTCGGAAACTACGCCGGTCTTTTCCCGCAACTCGTAGGTGCCATAGCTATAGCCCAAATCACCCGACACCGAGACGCCGGCAAACGAAGGCGTCCACGTCCATTCGGCTGTCATGGGCGCCAAAGCGTCAGCCGCGGCCATTTTGCCGACAAAGGGGGAATGGTCGTTGCGAAATAGACGGACATCTCGTGCGGCGTACAAAAGAAAAGCTTCGCGCGCGCCCTGATCGGCAGAGGCTTTTGAGAATTCGCGGTCGACATTCAAGAGCGAGGTGCGAGCAGCTTCGTGATCGACTTTCTTAAAGCTTCCGGTCCCGGGTTGACTGTTGCCCGGCTCCCACATTGGCGGCGTGGTTTTCGGTTCCGGATTGCTGATTCCCAGATCCAGCGCAAACTTCCAGGAGCCGTCAGCCTGCTTTTTCCAAACCGTTATGAAGTTTCCGAAGGCATTCGGTCTAGCGTCTTTAATGTCCTTCTTGAATTCCCACGGCCCTGTTGTGTATCCGAGATCTCCGGCGAGCGATACCGCAGCGAAGATCGGCTGCCAGCTAAGCAAGGGACGCGCGGTCGAAGGCGGCAGTGGATGTGCCTGCATCCATTTCCTCCCCAACACAGCCGTCGGGCGAAACAGTATTCCGTCTGGGGCGATGAATTCGGCGAAAGATTCGCGGATTCCCTTCTCCGCCGACGTCCGCGAGAAGGCGCGCTCGGTCTCAACCAGCGATTTTAGATCGTTAACCTGATTTTTGTTTTGAGCAACGGTTGGCGCAACGAAGGCGCAAACCATTAGGAGGGACAAAAACAGGATTCTCATATGAACTTCCAAATCTCAGTGCTGCTGCACCTTAGATCCTCTACACTTTTTCGTTAGCACCGTGGCTTCAGCCACGGTGTTAACGAGACTCTGAAGAACAAACTGCGTATCTGGACCTCTAACCGGCGCTAATCCGGTTCGCGCGACAGAATGACAGTTTCAGTGGGCGATTTCAATTCGTAAGTAATGCCGCGCCAGGTGATCCGTCGGGAAACCGCGGCCACCAGTCCATTGTAAAGATAAAGCACCGAGGCCAGCGGCCAGAGCATCAAATGCGCCAACGCTGTTCCCACCGAACGCAATCGCTCGTCGGGAATAACCTGCGACACGGCGCGCAAACGGAAGTGTGATTTCATTGAGCCCAGAGCGAAAATGACCAGCAGAAGCACCAGCGGAGTCGCAAACGACAGTCCCAGCAAAGCGCGGGCAATGACCAGACCTGCTCCGCCAAAAAACACCAGCACAAAAACCAAACTACCTATCAGCACGCCTTTCCACAAATGCGCGGCATAGGCGCGGGTGATTTTCAGTTGTCGATTGGTGAATTCGATCAGCTCGCCTAAGGTGCAGTCCTCAAACGACGCTGTCAGACATTGCGGCACAAACTTGATCGGCAGATCGCCGTCATGAAGGGCGCGCGTCAGCGCAAAGTCGTCCGAGACCGTGCCGCGCCAGTACTCGACGACTTTCCGGTTTTGGAATGTTTCGCGCCGGATGGCTGTCGAGCCACCCCAACAAAAGTTTTTTTCCGGCTGTTCGCCGAGGGCGGAAGCAATCGCCGCATTCCAAACCGATCGCAGGTGCGCAGCTACTCCTCCGCGAACCGGAATGAACCAGCGATAACCCGTCGTCGCGCCGAGCTCGGGATCTTGCAGCGGCTTGATCAGGGTTGACAGCCAATCCGCCCGGGGTCGAGCGTCGGTATCGACGAATACAAAGATCTCGCTTTGCGGATCGGCCGCCGCAACGGCCACCCGAAGGTTGTGGACTTTCTGCCCGCTGTCCGTCGCTGGTCCGGAAACTAAAAAGCGCATCGTCGGGCCGGATTCACCGGCAAAGGATCGGCGCGCCTCTTCGATGATCGCGAGGGCGGGATCGTCCGCGCGGTCGCTGACGAAAATGATCTCGAACGCCTCGTAAGCCTGGGCAAAGATCGCTTCGATGTTTTCTTTCAGGCCGTCGTCCAATCCGCGACAGGGGACAAAGACTGTAGCGAAGGGCGTAAACTCGGGAAGTTCCTTAGCCAATTCCGCCTGCACGTAGCGCACAAATCGAACCCCGCCGCGGAGCGAAACCAGGCCCAGCCAGATTGCGATTGCGGCAAAGAAATAAAAGAGAAGAAGGGCCGGTGTTGGAAACACTTACTTTGGCGACTCGTCAATAATACTACTTGGCTGACGTACCGGGTTGCTGTTGGTCTGGGCGGGAAAAAGTTTCTGGGCCAGGACAATAAATGGCTGGGGATAAACGCCAACAAAGAGGATTCCGACCAGCGCGGCAACCAGCGCGGTCCGCAACGCCGGTGACATCGTCAGCGGCTGGTCATCAGCAACGCGATCGCCGAGGTACATCACGCGAATAAAACGCAGGTAATAAAAGAAAGAAACGACGAGATTGATAATCGCCCAGCCAGCGAGCCAATAGTACCAATTCTTATGGTCAGCATCTGCGCGGGCGAACAAGCCGTATAACAAATACCACTTGCCAATGAATCCGCCCGTGCCCGGCATTCCTCCCAATGACAGCATGAAGACCGCCATCATCGCCGCCATGCCCGGCGCCTTTTGCGCCAGGCCGGTCATGTCATCGACGTTGTCGCCGATGATTCCGCGCCGCCGCAGGCTGATGATTACGCCGAACGCGCCCATATTCATCAACGTGTACACCAGCAGATAGATCACCAGGCCGATGTTGCCATAAGCGTTATTGGCGATGACGCCCAGCAGCAAGTAACCCGCGTTCGAAATCGAAGAGTAAGCCAGCAGGCGCTTTGAATTTTCCTGCGTAATCGCGGCCCAGTTGCCCACCACGATCGTGATGGCCGCGACAATCCCCAGCAACGGCGCCCAGTCAATCTGCATTGGCGCCAGCGCAACAAAGAAAATGCGCGCGTAAAGTGCGAAGCTCGCAGCTTTTGATCCCGTGGAGAGAAACGCGGTGACAGACGTGGGCGCACCTTCGTAGGCATCAGGCGCCCACATGTGAAACGGCACGGCCGCAATCTTAAAGAACAACCCGGCGGCCAGAGCAATCATTCCCAGCAGCAGCATCGGCCGCATGGGCGAGTTGGCTGTAATCGTAGCGACGCCGCGTCCAATGTCGCCGAGATTCGTCGAACCCGTCACGCCATAAAGCAAAGACATGCCGTAGATCAGAATGCCGGATGAAAATGCGCCCAGCAGAAAGTATTTCATCCCCGCTTCGTTCGACCGCTTCTGGCGTTTGGTGAAAGCCACCAGCACATAGAACGTCACGGCCATCAATTCGAGCGCGATGTAGAGCGCGATCAGATCGTAACCGCTGCCGAGAAACATCATCCCGACGGTCGCAAATAAAATCAGCGCGTAGTATTCGCCATGCTGCTCGCGCTCAATGTCGAGGAAGCGCATGGCGATCGCGATCGCCAGGGCCGCCGCAATTAGAAAGATGGCTTTGAAGACCAGGGCGAAGCCATCGATGCGGATCATTCCGTAAAAGCCGTCCATGGCTGACAGGCTTTGCAAGGCGCGTAAGTTGAAGGTCCCGCCCATGTTCACGAACTGGGCCCCTAACGAGATCAGCGCGAGCCCGATTCCCGTGAGCGAGAAGTACGCCGTCCATTTGCTCAGCTTGTAAGGGAGGATGACTTCCATTACGAGGGCCACGCAGGCGACCACCGTAAGGATCAGCTCAGGCGCGATCAATTGCAGATCGCGGACGCTAATTGCACTTGTTTGAAAGAGAAATAGCATTTTTCGGTTTGGAGTGCGCTGACTTGTCAGCGCTTTGGAAAGCGGCGACTAGTCGCCGCACTCCAAAAGTTTAGCCGTCCGCTTCCCATCTATTTCTGAGTCCGAATCTGCACCGGAGTGCTGGTCGCCGGTTGTCCGGGTATTGGATAGTTCGGCCGCAATTGCCTGACTACCGCATTGACCGGCTTTTCAATGTAACGAAGGAACGGGCCCGGATAAATACCAATCCACAGAGACATAACGACCAGCGGCAGCAGGTACGCCCACTCGCGCACACTCAAATCCGGCAGCAGCTTGTTCTTCTCGTTGTCGATTTCGCCAAAGAACATGCGCTGATAAAGCCAGAGCATGTATCCCGCGTTCAAAATAATTCCCAACCCGGCCCAGCCGGCCCAGACCGGATTGGCTTCGAACGCGCCCCGCATCGCCAGGAATTCGGAAATGAAAACCGCAAGCATGGGCAGGCCAATCGCGGTCATCGCCATTGCCAGAAAGACCGCCGCGTATCCCGGCATGACGTGCGACAAGCCGCCGAACTCAGACACCTTGCGGGTGTGGCGGCGCTCGTAAATGATCCCCACCAGCAGGAACAACGCTCCGGAATATACGCCGTGGCTGACCATCTGCATTACCGCGCCATTAATCCCGTTTGGATTCAGCGCGAACAGTCCCAGCATGACGATGCCCATGGAAGAGACTGATGAATAAGCGACCAACTTCTTAACGTCACCGTCTTTCTTCACGACAAAGTACATCGCGGCCAGCGCACCATAGATGATCGAGACAATCGCCAGAAAGATCATCACGCTACGCACGCCGAATTGATGATTCGTGCCGCTAAAGAAATAGCTTTCATCAGCCGAGGCCTTGGGAAACATCGGCAGGTTGAAACGATAGAAGCCGTACGTACCCAGCTTCAGCAGAACCCCGGCCAGGACGACCGAACCAGCGGTGGGCGCTTCGACGTGTGCATCCGGCAGCCAGGTGTGAAACGGAAACATCGGGACTTTGATCGCGAAGCCCAAAGCAAATGCCAGGAATAGCAGTACCTGCAAAGTCCCCATGGGTAGGGCTGAACCGATCGCCTGCATGTAAAGGATGCTGAAGTTACCGGTCCCATTTTGCGCCGCCTGCTGCAAAGTCGTAGCCACCATGGCGCTCGCCTTCGCGTTGCCGGCCAGCAGATCCACAGTTGCCTGAGTGACCTTCGCGGCCAGCGCCGTGTCCTGCGTCAGGAAATACATCTTCAAGATGCCTAACAACATCACGACTGAGCCAACCAGGGTATAAAGAAAGAACTTGATCGCCGCGTACAGGCGGTTCTCTCCACCCCAGATTCCGATCAGGAAGTACATTGGGACCAGCGAGACTTCAAAGAACAGATAGAACAGAAACAGATCCATCGAACTAAAGACACCGAGGACAAACGCCTGCAACAAGAGCAGCAGAATGTAATATTCCTTCTGACGTTTCTGGATGTACTTCCAGGACGAGAGGGCCGCCAGCACACCGAGGAAGGTCGTCAGCACCAGCAGCAACACCGACACGCCGTCCGCGCCCATCTGATAGCGCGCGCCGATGGCCGGAATCCACTGGTGGTCCTCGAGAAACTGCATTCCGCCGAGGCCGCGATCGTAACCGAGCAGCCACAGCGACCCGACAAAGTCGAGCACCAACCAGCCCGTCGCGAATTTCTTAATTAGATCGTTCTGCTCTTTTCTGAACAGTGCCAGAATCAGAATCGCGCCGAGGGCCGGCAGCCAGGTGACAATTGAGAGAATGTTATTAGTGAACACGTCAGTCCTCGTGAGTCCCTGGAATATCACACAATGAAATTACACGAACCCGATCCGAAGCACGCGGAAGAGGTTTCTTCTTAACGATATCAGGGTTCTTCTCCAAGATCAGATTTGTAAAAGCCACGAACACGTCCATCCGCGCTTCGAGACTAAGCGATTGAAACCAGCGCGCCTTCGCCTCCATGCTTTCGTCTCGGATGTCGTGCGATATTGATCCAGTCATGCTCGTCACGCTATCAAAACATCTTGACCAGATAATAGGCCACCGCCAACAGCAACCCGATGACCATCACCAGCGCGTAGTTCGCGGTTAACCCCGTCTGAGCCGCGCGCACAATCGGCGACATCAGGCGCACCACGAAATCAGCAATGGCATTTACCAATCCATCGACGAAGTACTTGTCGGTGCCGCCGGTGATCTTGCTCGACAGACGCGTCAGCCACGCCGCCCCGTTTACGCCACCATCGACGACCTTCGCATCAAAGTTGAAAACTCCGCGCGCCAAATCCATCGTGCGCCGCGTCACTGCCCAACCATAGAATTCATCAATCCAATACTTGTGGTAGCTGGCGCGATACAAAGGCGCCAGGCGCGCCGCCCAAACATCCGCCAACCGCGTGTCCTTAACATAGAAGAGCAATCCCAAGCCTATGCCGATGCCGGCGACGATGAGCGAAATTACAATGAACACCCATTCGGTCGCGGTCTCGCTGCCCAGTTTGGCTTCGACCGCGTGGGCCAGATTGAATCCGGTGTCCCCGTACGGCAAGCCGCCTTCAGCCTGCCGCTCAATATTGATCGGAGCGCCAGCTCGTATGGTTTGTGCCGGTGTTTCTGCCGGTGCTTCTCCCGGCTCAGCGCCGAAAGCTTTGGTCGACGGATTCCAAATGACCGGGCTCAGCCAGGTCACGATGTTCAGCTTGCCGCCAACTTCCTTGCCGCCCGTGAAGGCCGTGCTGATGCCGACGAAACCGCCGACGGTCGCCAGGATCGCCAGCACGACCAAAGGCACCCACATGGATTTCGGTGATTCGTGGGGGACGTGCGGGTGATGTTCATGTTTGCCCCTGGTGTGGTCGTCACCGCGAGCTTCTTTGCCATCGTCGCCACGATATTTGCCCCAGAAAGTCATCGCCATCAGCCGCGTCATATAAAACGCGGTGCACGTCGCCGCGATCGTGCCGACGATCCACAGCAACCAACCGACGGGAATGTGATTTGTCGAAGCCGTCCGCCAGAGGATTTCGTCTTTTGACCAGAAGCCGCTGAACGGAATGATGCCGCAGATGGCCAGCCATCCAGCCATGAAAGCGAAGTAGGTGTAAGGCATGTACTTCCGCAGCCCGCCCATGCGCCGCATGTCCTGCTCGTGATGCATGCCGTGAATCACGCTGCCGGCGCCGAGGAACATCAGCGCTTTGAAGAACGCATGCGTCATCACGTGAAAGATGCCAATCACAAACGCGCCCACGCCGCAGGCCAGGAACATAAAGCCCAGTTGAGAAACGGTCGAGTAGGCTAGGACTTTCTTGATATCGTTTTGCGTGATGCCGATCGTCGCGGCAAAGATCGCCGTGAACGCGCCGATCACTGCCACGACCAGCATCATCGTCTGCGAATGCTGAAAGATGACGTTGGTGCGCGTCAGCATGTACAGTCCGGCCGTGACCATCGTGGCCGCGTGAATCAGCGCCGACACCGGCGTGGGCCCGGCCATCGCGTCCGGCAACCAAACGTGCAAAGGAAACTGCGCCGACTTTCCGCACGCGCCGATCATCAGCCCCAGCGCAATCCATGACATCAATCCCCAGTTACCAAGCATTTCGATCGGATAACTCGCCGCTTGCGGCATCACCTGAGTGTATTGCGCCGTGCCGAAGGTCGCGATGATGCCGAAGATCGCGAGGATGAAACCAAAGTCGCCGATGCGATTCGTGATGAAAGCCTTGCGCGAGGCATTCGCCGCTTCGTTGCGGTTGAAGTAGTAGCCGATCAGCAGATAAGAACAGAGCCCGACGCCTTCCCAGCCGACAAACATCATCACGAAGTTTGAGCCCATCACCAGCACCAGCATCGAGAACATAAACAGGCCCATGTAGGCAAAGAAGCGATAAAAGCCGGGGTCGTCATGCATGTAACCGGTGGCGAAAACGAAGATGCACAAGCCCACCCCGTTAACGATCAGCATGAAGATCGCCGAGAGCGGATCGAGCTGATAGCTCCATTCAATGTTGAGCAAGGAACTGCGCGCAGCCGGCACGGTTACCGGCTGATTCGCTATGGAAATAGTTTTCGCTTCGCCCGAGCCGGGCGCGGCCTGGCCCAGTGTCTGTTTCACCGCGCCGCCCGGAATCCACGTAAAAGCTGTCTGGGTCGAGACGTAAGGATTCGGCCAGAGGCCGTTGCCACCAAAGCCGTAGGAATAGATCGCCGCGACGCTAATCAGAAATGACAGCGCCACCGTGCCCACGGCAATTCCGCCCACCAGTTTTTCCGGGAAGCGAAGCCACCGGCCGAAGATGCCGTTGATGGCGGCGCCGGCGAGCGGTAGCAATGGAACTAGCCAGATGAACTTGTACATAAGACTTCGAGGTCAGAAGTCAGAGATCAGAGGTCAGAAATAAGATGTCGGCTGGCAACAGGCTCGGCAGTTCCCAACACCAGGAAAGGCGTCTGCCTTTCTGACTTCTGACTTCTGATCTCTGACCTCTTCCCAACTACCATTTCATCAAATCAATTTCATCAATCCAGATCGTTTCGCGGTTCCGATACAACGCGATCACGATGCCGAGTCCAACTGCCGCTTCGGCCGCGGCGACGACGATAATAAAGACGGTGAATATCTGGCCGGCCATCGGGTTCCCCGTACCGGTGTCCTGCAAGTAGCGCGAGAAAGCAATGAAGTTCAGGTTCGCGGCGTTCAGGATCAATTCAATCGACATGAAAATGACCAGGAGGTTGCGCCGGGTCAGCACGCCCGCGACGCCGATGATGAAAAGGATCGCGGCGATGACCAGGAACTTCGATAGATCCGGATGCTTTACGCCTTCAATCGCGTGCGCAATCCGGCCGCCCGAAGTTTCCTGGAGCAACAACAAACATAGCGGCGATAGCTGAGTCATGTCGTTTTGTTCAGCCGCGTAGCGGCGAAATCTTTATAGCCTTACGTTAGAAAAGTCCGTTGAAGCTCCTTTAGGAGCGTAATGTTTTCTGTCGCCCATAAATGGGCTTCACGATCTTAAGGGGCCAGCGGTGCTAGAAACATTTCGTGCCTAACGGCACTCAGATATTATCTGTTCCAGTTTCCGCCGGCGGAGCCTGCCCCAGCACTTCGGAATCGACATCATCGGCCGCGGCTTCCTGCTTCAGGGTTCGCGCCAACATGACCGAACCAACAATCGCAACCAGCAAGAGCAAGCTGGCAATCTCAAACGGCAGCGAGGCATTGGTAAACAAACTCATTCCCACGCTCTCAGTTTGTGTGGTGATACGACTAACGCCGGTTGCGCCGGTTTGCATCTTGCTTTCCTGCTCTGAGCGGGTGGTCTCCGTTTGTTTCAGCGCCGCCGCGTCTCGATCTCGCAAACCCACATAACCCTTATTGATCGCCGCGAGCAATGCCACCACCAGCAACAGCGAGAAAATCAACGCCGCGGCCACCTGCGCCGGGCGATTGAAAATGGGCGCGCGTCCTTCTTCTTCAGCGCCCACATTGACCAGCATGATGACGAATAGAAACAGCACCATGACCCCGCCCACGTAAACCAGAATCTGGACGCCGGCGATGAACTCTGCGCCGAGCAAGATGAACAGAGCACCGACCGAAACCAACGAAGAGATCAGGAACAGGGCAGAGTGCACCGCGTTGCGCGCCATGACGGTCAAAAGCCCCGCGAGGATCGCAGCGATCGAGAAGAACCAGAAGAAAACTGTTTCCCAACCAGAAAGAATCATAGAATTTCGGAATGCGAATTTCGGATTGCGAATTGATCAGCCAAGCGAAATTCGCAATTCGCAATTCGAAATCCGCAATCAAGACTTGTACTTCACAGTCTCCCGTCCCTGTTCCAGCATTTCGCGGTTCCAGACAAAGCCGGCGCGCGAATACGTGGCCAGCTCGAAGTCCTGCGTCAACTCGAGACAATAAGTCGGGCAGGCTTCCTGGCAGAGCGCGCAGAACATGCAGCGCGACGTATCAAAGATGAACTCGTCGAGAACTTTTTTGCGCCGCGGCTTGCCGGCGACGACGACTTCGACATCCATGGGAATGACATCGATGCAATCTTCGGGACAGGCCAGCGCGCAAAGGTTGCAGGCGATGCAAAGCGTGTCGTGGGTTTCCGGATCCATATTCAGTCGCGGCGCACCGTGAAAACGCGGCGCGACGTCAGGGCGCACCGACGGGTACTGCTCGGTATAGATACCCTTGCCGGCGACTGAGTCGCGGTCGGTCAGCGCACCCAGGTTGAACTTCAGCGTCAGGCCGAGTCCTTTTAACAGGTCGACCATGAAGAAGCGTTTCAGCTTCTGCGCGAAAGTCGGTTTGGGAACTGGTACTAAAGGCATAACGAAATCTTAGGTTTCAAATTTCTTATTTGCAATCAAGCAATCGTTGTCGATCCTGGTTTATGGCTCGCTGACCGCCGGCGCTACGGCCGGTTTTCCTTTCGGCAAATCCACCAAACGAATCTGCCGCCGCTGCTGCTTCAAATTGAAATCGCGCGAGCGCCAATTAATCAACGACAGGATCCCCGCCGTCAGGAATAAATTCAAAACGCCGAACGCGATCGCGATGCCTTTGCCGGCCGCCGTCAGATTCAATCCGCTTGCCATTGACTTGATCGTAATCAACCCACTTCCGTCGAGAGCTTGCAGCGTAACAATCGCGATGGCAGAAACGACGATGTTGATTAGCGCCGCGGGCAGCAGCCACTTCCAACCCAGGTCCATCAACTGATCATAGCGAAAGCGCGGCAGCGTCCAGCGCAACCAGAAGTACAGATAAAGCAGCAGCCCGGCCTTTGCCAGAAAGACAATCAAGCTGACGACTACATACGCGTTGTGATAACCCTTTGCCTCAGTCAAACGATAGACGAACGGAAAGTACCAGCCGCCGAGATAGAGGGTGGTCGCGACCGCCGTGACCACCACCATCGCCGTGTATTCAGCCATGAAAAAGAGCGACCAGCGAAAACCCGAGTATTCAGTGTGAAAGCCGGCGACCAGTTCGGATTCCGCTTCCGGCAAATCGAACGGAGCGCGATTGTTCTCCGCAATCCCGCTGATCAAAAAGATCACGAAGCCAATCGGTTGGTAGAGCAGAAACCAGATCGAATTTGATTGCTGCGCCGCGACGATGCCCGAAAGCGAGAGCGTGCGCGCGAACATCAACGCGCCGATGATGGCCAGGCCCATCGCAACTTCGTAGGAAACCATCTGCGCGCTGGAGCGCAAGGCGCCGAGCAAAGCGTATTTCGAATTCGACGACCAGCCGGCGAGAATCAGCGCCAGCACGCCCACGCTGGAAACCGCGAGCACAAACAGAATGCCTATGTTCACATCAGTGATCACGGCCCAGTCCGGTCCAAACGGAACCACTGCCAGCACGATGAACGCCGCGACGACGGCAATGTAAGGCGCGATGAAAAATATCCAGCGGTCAGCATTCTCGGGAATGAAATCTTCTTTCACCAGCAACTTCAACCCGTCGGCAATTGGTTGCAGCAGACCCCACGGTCCGACGCGCATCGGGCCGAGCCGCGCCTGCATGAACGCCGAGATTTTTCTTTCCAGATAAGTCGCATAAGCAACCCACAGCGCCGTGATCGTCACTACGGCTCCAACCTGAATGAACGGCCAGATGATGTAGTTCACCGTCTGCTCGCTGAAAAATTTCAGCAGCAAGCTATCGACGAAGTTGAGTGGTGCTAATAGAGCTAATGCCGACATGATGAATCAATTGCCATTACGGCTACTCATAAACTTTTCTACAACGTTAATAAGAGCGCTGAGTCTCTCGTCGGTGTGATTCTGGGCCTCCGCAAATTCTTTTTGTTGTTCAGCTAGCTCTTTTTGTAGCTTCGCGGTCTCGTTGACGAGATTGAACACTCCGACAAACGCGCTTTCGAGCCGATTCATCCTCTTATCTGCCTTGTCCATATTCTCAGCAAAGACCTCTTGCTGTTTGATTATGAACTCCATCATTCCCTGAATTTCTTCGTTCGTCATTGCGCAGGTAACACCTCAATTCGTAATACTGCCCTCAATAGACTCTGTGAATTCTACTTTGACTCGGTAATCTTTTCGGTAATGAACTTCCAACTCTTCCACAGCGCGTTCAGCCGTTATTTCCCGCCACGCGCGCACCAGCCTTTCGGTCCGGCCATTCCTTGTCGCGTTAAAGAAAACATCCCATCGCGCGGTGGTGGTGTCGGGCCTTGCGTTTGGTGGAGTGCCTGGGCCCGGCCGGCCCACCCTTCTATAATCTTTACCATTTCTCTTCGTGAACACGCTCATCTATCAATCTCTCCCAGCACAATATCCAGAGTCCCGATGATCGCCACGACGTCTGCGACCAGATGACCGATGCTCATTTGTTTCAGCGCCTGCAAATTAATGAAGCAGGGCGGACGAACGCGCACGCGCCAGGGCTGCTGCGTGCCGTCGGAAACCAGATAGCATCCGATCTCTCCTTTCGGTCCTTCGATCGAATGATAGTAATCGCCTACGGGAGGCTTAATCAGCTTCGGCACTTTCGCGTTCACGGGTCCGTCAGGCAGGTTGTCGATCGCCTGATGGACGATCCTTACTGATTGCCGCATTTCCTCCATGCGCACGAGGTAGCGATCGTAGGTATCACCGTTCTCGCCTAACGGCACATCAAAGTCCATGTCGGCGTACGCGGCGTATGGCCGCGACTTGCGAATATCCCAGGCGACGCCAGAGCCACGCAGCGACGGCCCGGACAAACCGATAGCCACCGCGTCTTCACCGGTGATTATGCCGATGCCGACCGTGCGGCTTAACCAGATCCGGTTCTCAGACAGGACCGTTTCATATTCATCGATCCGTTTGGGGAAATTATTAATGAAGCGGCGCACGTCCGCTGCAAAATCATCGTAAGCGTCGTTGGGCATGCCGCCGATGCGCCACGCATGACAGGTAAGCCGGGCGCCAAACTGCCGCTCGAAAATCTTCAGGATTTCCTCGCGCTCGCGAAACGCCCACAGCAGAATCGTCACCGCGCCAATGTCCAGAGCATGCGTGCCCAGCCACAACAGATGCGAGGCAATGCGATTAAGCTCAGTCAGAATAGTGCGGAGGTAGTGGGCCCGCCGGGGAACATCGAGGCCCATCATCTGTTCGACTGTCTCGACCCAGACTAAGCCGTTGGAAACCGCTGCGATGTAATCCAAACGGTCCCAATAAGGAGCGATCATCGAGTACATGCGGTTCTCGGCGATTTTTTCCATGCCCCGATGCAAGTAGCCGATATCGCAGTCGAGATCGATCACGGTTTCGCCGTCGAGCTTTAAGATCACGCGCAGCACGCCGTGCGTGGAAGGATGCTGCGGCCCCATGTTCAGAGTCATCTGGGGGCTGTCGAGCAGCGTCTGTTGAGTTGTAGCGATTTCTACTTGATGCATAAATAGTCCGACAAACTTCAGTTTGTCGTTAACGATTCGCGTACTTGTTTAGAGGCCGGGCTACTGCCAGACCAGGCGGGCGGTGGCCCTCCTCTAAACGCCCTTAAGCAGTCGTTTCATTCGGAGCATAACACCCAGTCACGCTCCACGGCTCGATTACCAGACCAATTTCTTTCACTTCACCTTTTTCTTTTCGATCGCGCAGTTTCAAGAGCAATGACTGCGCGGCGCTGGCCTTGTTCCAAACGTTGCGCGGCGCCAGGGTCTCTGTCAAAGCAAAGCCGGCCCCCTGCGCCGCTTCCGGCGAGTCGAAAACTTTTGCTTCATAATGCGCGGCGATTTCTTTTGGAGACATTGATCTTTGGCCTTTGATCTTCGATCTTTGATCTTTGGTCCGAGAGCTTCAAAGATCAAAGATCGAACCGGTTCTGACTGCTCACTGGTCACCGCCAACTGCTCACTTATCTTTCGGCATCACTTCTTTGCCGCGCTTGAAAAGCTCGCGCACTTCACGCTCTTGCGGCACCGACAACATCTCTAACCCATAAGCGCGTCGCTGCTCCAATTGTTCCTTCTGCACGTCGGTGAATTCGGGCAGATGCTTCTCTGTCCATCTATTCTCGACAAACTCCAGCGGATAATCCTTGCGCAGCGGATGCCCTTCCCAATCCGGCGGCAAAAGTATTCGGCGCAAGTCGGGATGGTTGCGGAACGTCACCCCGAAAAGATCGTAGACTTCGCGCTCTGGCCAATCAGCCGCCGGCCACACGCCGGTCACACTCTCGACGCCCTCGCCATTGACCGCAACTTTCAAACGCACGCGTTCATTCGCCGAAATTGAATAGAGATTGTAAATGACTTCGAACGGCGCCGCGCGTTGATCGGGATAGTGCACACAGGTTAAGTCAGAGAGATAGTTGAAAGGCGTTTCCGGATCGTCCCTCAAAGTCCGGCAAACCTCGACGATACGGGAAGGCTCGATGCGAATCGAAAGTTGGCCCAGAAACTCTGACGCCTCGATCACTGCGCCGTCGAACTGGTCACGCAACTTCCTGACGAGCGCGTGCCCGGAAGCATCGACGGGCTTGGGGCCTTCTTCTTTCTTCTTGACGGGAGCTTTAGGCGCGCCGGGCGCGGCTGCTTGTGCGGTTTCCTTAGCCGCGGCCACCCGCGCTTTCGCGGCTTCAACTTGTGCGTCTTTTTCGGCGTCGGCGCTTAGCGACGAAGGATTTGCAGCGCCCGCTTCTTCCGGCGGGCGCTGTTCTGATGGCGGGTCGATTTGTGGGCCCGATTCGGGCGGTTTCCCTTCCTGTGCCATGACCCTCAGTCAATATAATCTGAGTTGGGACGCTCTGGCTTCCGCCACGGGCGCGCGATCTATCAAACGCGACGCTCACGTGTAATGCTAATTTTTGTATCAGGTCGGACAAGTGACTTGTAGCATGCGATTTACGCCGTTGTCAATTTACTTATTATGAAGAGTTTGACGTTCGTAACCCGCTGACGATCGCCGAATGATGAAGAGAATTTTTCAAAGGGCTATGGGCTTGACGCAACACAGTTGCGACCCGTATCATTACGTGTTTGATCGAGGCGACTAAATGACAACCGTATAGGTGAGAAAGAAAATGAAACCCGGAATTCACCCTGAATATAAAGAAATAACCGTGACCTGCGCCTGTGGCGAGACATTCAAAACCCGCTCGACGCGTAAGGGCGATTTACACATTGAGATTTGCTCGGCTTGCCATCCGTTCTTTACCGGCAAGCAGAAGCTCATCGATACCGCCGGCCGCGTGGATCGGTTCAATCGGCGTTATGGTAAGAAGACCCCGGAAGCTACCCCAGCCCAGTAAGGCTGGCGCGCAGAATTCGGATGTATCGAGCATGATGCTGAAACATTAGCCATAAACCGAGTAAGAGATGCCGGCGCAGTTCGACGCTGGCCGCCGTTGTTTACCTTCCGGCAGCCAGCAACAAATCGCCGGCATTGTTGTAAGCAGGTGGCAGAGAGTTGTTGGTAGTAGCATAGACTTTAGTCTGTGGATTATTCATTACGCAGGCTGGATCACAGACTGAAGTCTATGCCACCTGGAGAGAACATGAGCACAAACGAAAGAGACTTGATAGTTGGCGGCCAGGCGGTCATCGAAGGCGTGATGATGCGCACGCCTAACGCTTACGCGATTGCCGTGCGCAAGGCCGACGGAACCATCGTCAACACGGCGGCGTCTCTGCCCAAGTGGAGCGACAAGTATCCGGTGCTCAAGCTGCCCGTGCTCCGCGGCGGCGCGGTGTTGCTACAGTCGATGGGCCTGGGAATCAAAGCGCTGAACTACTCTGCCAGTGAAGCGTATGCCGAAGTCGAGACGGCGAAAGCCGCCGAAGTGGCAGTCGCCCTTACGCCCGCAGTGGTTGAAGGCGAAGGCGATTTTGCCGGATTGACCGGAGGCATACCGGGTTTGTTCCCGCTGCCGACAAAGAAACGTTCGCGAGATGAATTGAAAAAGGGTGGCACAGCCGCAGCGGCCAGCTCGATTGTTTTTGCTTTGATTTTCAATGTGCTGCTTTTCGTCGCCGCGCCACTATTGCTAACCAACGCTTTGTTCGTCGCGGCGGGCTGGGCGCCGGCGGCTGCGGTTGTCGGAACCGGGAGCGGTAGCGACCGGGTAGGTGCCGGCGCGCCACAGGTTGGGAAGCCTGCGCTCGTGGAGCAGCCGTGGTACACGCGCACCTGGAACTCAGTTCGCGGCTATCTTCATCCGGTCCGGCCGACAGTCGGTTTCAATCTGATCGACGGTCTGATTCGCATGTCGTTTTTCCTGATCATGATCTTCAGTTTTTCTTTGCTGAAAGACATCCGCCGCGTGTTTGAATATCACGGCGCGGAACACAAGACTGTGTTTACGTGGGAGAAGGGATTAGCGCTCACGGTCGACAATGCGCGGCCACAACCGCGCCAGCATCCCCGTTGCGGCACAAGTTTTCTGATGGTCGTGATGCTGGTTTCGATCTTGCTGTTCTCGATCATTAAGTTTGATTCGCTGCTTTTCAACTTTCTGGTGCGCATTGCTTTGATGCCGGTGGTCGCCGGACTCTCGTACGAGATCATTCGCCTGTCGGCGAAGAAAGAAAGCGGCGCCTTCTTTAAGATGATCACGCGACCCGGTGTCTGGCTGCAGAACATAACGACGAAAGAGCCGGATGATTCGCAATTGGAAGTCGCGCTCGAGGCCCTGAAGGCATCTTTGAAGCTGGAGCCAAAGCCGGCTGAGACGGAGTTGGCGCCGTTATCCTAGCTCGACCTGGTTTAGAGGCGGGCTACTGCCCGCCTGCCTTGCAACTGGCGACAAATCGGCGGGCAGTAGCCCGCCTCTAAACAGATCGTATTACTGATGATGCTGGACAAACTCGCACAAATTGAAGCGCGCTATGAAGCGATGACCAACGAACTCTCTTCGCCCGAGTTGTTGGCGAAACCTTCCGCGTACGGGAAAGCCGCCAAACAACATCGCAGCCTCGGCGAGATTGTCGAGAAGTATCGCTCGTGGAAGACGCTTAACGAAGAGCTCACCGGCGCCCGGCAGTTAACCGAGAACACGGAAGATGAAGAGATGCGCGAACTGGCCCGGGTTGAGATTGATTCCTTGCAGGCGCAACTCGAGCAAGCCGAGAATGATCTGAAGCTGTTGTTAATCCCGCGTGATCCCAACGATGAAAAGAACGTCATCCTGGAAATCCGCGCCGGTACCGGCGGCGACGAAGCGTCGCTGTTCGCGGCCGATATTCTGCGCATGTACGCGCGCTACGCCGAGCGACAGCGCTGGAAGATGGAAATTCTCGACGCGTCCGAGACAGGAATCGGCGGCCTCAAGGAAGCGGTCGCGCTGATCGAAGGCGACAAAGTTTATTCGAGGCTGAAACACGAATCCGGAGTGCACCGCGTGCAGCGCGTGCCGCAGACCGAAGCCAGCGGCCGCATTCACACTTCCGCAATCACCGTCGCGGTCCTTCCCGAGGCCGAAGAGGTCGACGTTAAGATCGATGCGAAAGACCTGCGCATCGATACTTTTTGTTCTTCGGGTCCGGGCGGGCAGTCGGTGAACACGACCTACTCTGCGGTGCGCATTACGCATCTGCCGACCAACGTGGTCGTCTCAATGCAGGATGAGAAATCGCAGATTAAGAACCGCGAGAAAGCCATGCGTGTCCTGCGTGCTCGCCTACAGGAACTCGAAGAACGAAAGCAACACGAAGCCGAGGCCAGCGAGCGCCGCTCGATGGTCGGATCCGGCGATCGTTCGGAAAAGATTCGCACCTATAACTTCAAAGAAAACCGCGTTACCGATCACCGTATTGGTCTGACAATTCATCAGCTCCAACTGGTGATGGATGGCGCGCTCGACCAGATCATCGAGGGGCTGACCACTCACTATCAGGCCGAAAAGCTCAACGAAGAGACCGTTCTCGTTTAGGTATCTGGCGCTTCCCTTCCCGGTCTGGCACGCGCATTTGCGCGTGCCACAACCAGACTGCATCAGCGCCGGCAAGTCTCCCTCTCCTTCCCTTTTTCTCCTTTTCCTTTTACCTTGGGCCGTCATGCCAATTGTCGCCGTCATCCCGCAACCGAATGCTCCGGTTGAACTGCGCGAAGTTAACAGTCCGGAACTGGAAACTGATTCAGCTCTGCTCGAGGTCGAACTGTCGGAAGTCTGCGGCACAGACGTCTACCTGCACCAAGGACGCCTTGCGGGTGTTCCCTATCCCCTGGTGCCCGGTCATGTTTCCGTCGGTCGCTTGAGTAAGATTCGCGGGACGATGGTCGAGGTTGAAGGCCGCGTATTTCGTGAGGGCGACCGCGTCACGTTTCTGGATGTGCATCGCACCTGCAATGCCTGCTGGTTCTGTCTGGTCGCCAAAGCCACCACGCGCTGTCCAAACCGAAAAGTTTACGGCATAACTTACGGGCTCGATGATGGACTATGCGGTGGCTGGGCCGAACAGATATATCTGAAGCCCGGCACGCATTGCATCAAGCTCGATGCCGATCCCGAAACATTCATGGCGGGCGGCTGCGCACTGCCAACCGCACTGCACGCCGTCGAACGCGCCGACATCCTTATCGGCGACACTGTGCTGGTTCTGGGCTCAGGGCCAGTCGGCATCAATGCAATCATCCTGTCGTTGATGCGCGGTGCGCTGAAGGTGCTTTGCATCGGCGCGCCAGTGAATCGTCTTGAAGTGGCGGCCCAGGCCGGCGCATCCGCCGTGCTCAACTTTGAAGAGCACGACGAACGCGAAAGACTGTCATGGATTTTAGAGAGAACGAATGGACGCGGCGCCGACGTGACGGTGGAAGCTACGGGATCGCCGGAGGCAGTCGTCCAGGCGATGCGCTTCACGCGCGACGCCGGCCGGGTCGTAGTCGTCGGGCAGTACACCGACCACGGTCCACTCTCAACGGAAGCTGCATTCAACCCGCACCTCGATTTGAATAAGAAGCATCTGGACGTGCGCGGATGCTGGGGCTCAGACTTCTCACATTTCTATCGCAGCACACAGATCACGTCCGATCCAGTCCGATCTGCGCCGTGGGCCGCGCTCAAGACCAAGCTCTCCCGCTACGCGCTCGCGGATGCGAACCAGGCCCTCGATGATGTGTCGGCAGGCAGAGTAATGAAGGCGCTGATCGATCCGCGATAGGATCTTCATGTGCGATCCAATTCACTGGTCTGGGGTCTCAGTTTGATTTACTCTCTGTAGCAATCTATGTCGAGCGGCGCAAAGAAAGCACTGATTATCGTCGATGTGCAGAACGACTTCTGTCCGGGCGGATCTCTGGCCGTGGCTCATGGAGATGAAGTACTCGCGCCACTAAATAAATTAATGAAAGAGTTCTTGGATCGTGGCGAGCCGGTTTTCAAAACGCGTGACTGGCATCTCGCAAAGACAAAACATTTCGCAGACTATGGCGGCACCTGGCCGGTCCATTGCGTTCAGAACACGGCCGGCGCCGAGTTCCGCGCCGGCCTGTCTGATGACCTGCGCGTTACGATCATTTCAAAAGGAATTGATGAAACAGCCGATGGTTACTCGGGGTTCGATGGCACGGACCTCGCGCAGACTTTGCGCGAGCAGGGAGTCAAAGAAGTTTGGGTGGGCGGACTCGCCACGGACTATTGCGTGAAGCACACCGTGCTTGATGCGCTGCGGCAAGGCTTTACGGTAAAGGCGCTGGCCGACGCCATGCGGCCGGTCAACGTGAATCCAAACGACGGCGAGCAGGCGATCGAAGAAATGCGCAACGCCGGTGCCGAGATCGTCGGCAATGCAAAGAAGGCGGCCGGAATAGCGTAACGCGGTTGATAATGGGCCGGGCGAATAAGCAAGAGCGCCAAAGGCGCGTAATGTAAGAGCCTGGGCCATCGGCCCAGGTGCACCAAGCATGATTTCGTTATTAAGCCGCAACGCGGCGAAATGAAACCTTGCGGCGAAATCAAATTCACCGAAGGCAATTTCGCTCCTTCAGAGCTCAAATCATTCGGTGCGCCTGACCTGGGGCGTTGCCCCAGGCTCTTACCTTACGCGCCTTTGGCGCTTCGAAGCGCCGATACCCGACCGCTTTAGCTCTGTGGCACAATCTCCAGCGCCACAGAAAATACTGCACACACTCACTGCGGATCGCTCCGGCCTAACGACAGCGACGCTTGCATTCATCCTTAGAACGTTTGGCTGCGTCTTCACAACGATGTCGTTGTCGTTTGTAAGGTATGGCTTTGCAGACATCCTTCCGCAAGCGATAACGGTCATTGCACCTGTCTTTGCACCTGTTGCCCCCTCCCGCGGCAGAAGCTGAGCCTCCCCACACTCCCACGCAAAGTAACGCCAAAACCAGCGCGCGCGAAACAACGCCACGCTTCGACTTCATCATGGTGCTCCTTTCATTTTGCGAAATTGGGGAGAGATGCTCAGGTAATCACCGGCACCGGCGTTTGCAGTCGTCGCGCTCGCGCTTCGCTCTGTCCTCGCAACGGCGCTTTTCTCTTCTCGTATTCTTGCATTCGTCCATGCGCTGGTGGTAGACATCGTTACAACGATCCTTACACCGATTGCCAGGAACAGCAGCTGACGCCGGACTCAAGGTGACAAACGTGCTCAAGCAAAACAACAGTGCCACACTGAATCGCAGAAAAACATTCGTTCGTTTCATTCGTTAACTCCTTTCGAGTTAGCTGACCAGATCACGCGCGAACTTAGGTGCGCTGAGATCGATTACTGTCGATCCCGAGGCCGCGATCGACAAGTGTCCAGAGGGTACGGGCTTAGGATACTACTGAACTGACGCTCAATCAAAAGGGGCCCCCAGTCCAGGGGTTCTGTGCGGCACAACCTCACGTGATATCATTTCCGCCGGAATGGGCACGCTGAATATCGATCGCTATCACGCCGCGATGGGTGACGCGTCTTACAAGGACGTCACCCGCGTTCATGGCAAGCCCCTTAGCGAAACGACCGCCACCTTTTATGTGACCCAGCGAAAACTTCCCTTCGCCCCGGTGCTGGGTCACGAGCGTTTAATCCGCCTGCTGGTCGATAGTCAAATCGATCGACCGCGTCTGCGTTTTCTCGAGCAGGATCGCGGTGGACTGCAACGCTTTGCGAAAGCGATCGAAGACATCCAGTTTGCCGGGAGCATTCGCACGGTGCGACCCGGCACGATCATGTTTCCGCAGCAACCCGTTGCCGATATCACCGGAAAGTTCGGCCTCACCCAGGCGCAAGAGATCAAATTTGAACACGCCTTTGATTTGCCGATGACGACCGCCAGCGTCGCGATGCAATTTCGAATGGCCGCGGGTGATCGGTGGCTGTCTGATTTTTCGCTCCGGCGCAACGGCGACATCGAACGCGCGGTGGACATTGCGACCTATGCGTTCATCGGCGGGTTCAACGACACCTCGAACATGGAAGCCGCGCATCGTCTGGACATTCCCGCGGTCGGCACCGAAGCGCATTACTGGCAACAGGCTTATCTCGAATATCTCTATGAACCTGAGATCGAACCGCGGACGGGACAACCGAAGCATTTCGAGCAGGTCGCTTTCGAGCGCTGGCTGGATGCGAATCCACACGGCACGACGTTGTTGCTCGACACCATCGACGTTTACTCGGGCGCAGTCCACGCCACGATGGCCGCTACTTCAAATGAAGCTCGGCGCAAAGCCTTCAAAGGCTTCCGGGTCGACTCAGGTGATCTGGCCGAACTGGGCAAGTGGTGCCTGCGCTTTTTTGAAGCGAACGGCTTGCACGGGCTGCGGCCAAATCTAACCGGCGATTTGGATGTGGACAAGGTAAAGCAGATCGTCGCAGAGTTTCCCGAAGCGGCCGGGTTTGGCATCGGCACCAAACTCTCAAGCGAAGTTAAGAGCGTTGCCGGCGTAATCTTCAAAGCGTGCATGATCAATGGCCGCCCGACGCTGAAAGCTTCCAATTCGTTGGATAAGACGACCCTGCCGGGATGCATGCAAGTCTTTCGCGGTGTCGATGCCGCGGGCAAATACATCGCGGACGTTACCGGTCTCGAAGATGAAGCGGTCGCAATCCCCGGCGCCGCCAGCGTTGAGCGTTTGCTACAACCATTCTGGGAAAACGGCCAGCACGAGGCGATTCCCTCAATCGAAAAACAGAAAGCCATTGTTGCCGATCAGATGAGACGCTTCCACGATCTGCACAACTATCCGTGCACGCTAAGCGATGGTTTGACGAAGCTGCGTGACGATCTAACGGAAAGGATGCAAGCGGACAACTCGGGTTGGGAAAAAGTTCTGAAGCTACCGGAAGAAGTACCGGAGCAACTGATGCCAACTGAATAGATCCTTCCTACCATGAAGATTCAATCGCTGCGGATTTCATTGCTGGTTTTGATAGCTCTCTCTTGGTCCGGTTGCCAGGTGGTTTTTACAAATCCTCCCGCGGCCAAACTAAAAGACGACAAAGCCCTGCGGGGCCGCTGGACCAGTGCAGAAAAAGAAAAGGAAGCAATGACGGTCCGATTCGAGCGACGCAATCGAGAAGAGG
The DNA here is from genome assembly GCA_003168335.1 of Blastocatellia bacterium. Classification (GTDB taxonomy): domain Bacteria; phylum Acidobacteriota; class Blastocatellia; order Pyrinomonadales; family Pyrinomonadaceae; genus UBA11740. Next base: position 765,223 of record PMSM01000010.1, read on the forward strand.
TGGACGTTTCTTTCCTCCCCGACGAGCCCGATAAGAAGAATCCCGTGTTCACCGCGAAGCTTTTTGAAATTGGCGGGCGTTCTTACATGGTTTTGAATCCCACTGACGCAGACCGCGATAAGGGTTTCCTGATAGTCAGGTACGAGATTAGCGGCGACGAATTGGCGGTCTGGATACTCAACTCTGAGAAGGTAGCCGCCCTGATAAAGCAGAAAAGAGTCGCTGGGGAAGGCGGACAATCGGGCGCGACGGTAACAGAAAGCGCGGATAACGTCAGCCGGTTCCTGCAGTCAAGAGATGGCCAGGATGCGTTCGAGATTTTTGGGAAATTCAGACGGGCCAGAAGTTGATTCGGTCTTTGACGACGCTGCGATTAACAGTTTGAGTGAGCTGAACCCGGACCCATCTTTGCCCCGGCCTCGGCTGCATCCGCCCAGCCCCTCGTGTATACTTTCACTCTCTCCAACATCATCAAGGAGTTAACATTAGTTCCATGAAACTTCTGATTATCGCTTCGCTAATTCTCTGCCTTCCGCTGCTGGCGCTGGCGCAAAAATCGCGTCAGGCATTCGCTTACGATTACACCATTGACGATCTGCCGAACGGACTGCGTTTGGTCACGGTGCCGACGGATTATCCGAACCTGGTCGCGCTCTACATCGTGGTGCAAACCGGTTCGCGCAACGAACCGGAAAAAGGCAAGAGCGGCTATGCTCACCTTTTTGAGCACCTCATGTTTCGCGGCAGTGAGCATTACACCGGCCAGCAACGCGACGAGATTTTGAAGAAGGCCGGCGCGAATGATAACGCCTACACGACTGACGACCGCACCGTCTATCACGAGGTCTTTTCCAAAGATGACCTGGATAAAGTCCTCGAACTCGAGGCCGATCGCTTTCAGCGTCTGAAGTATCCACAAGACGGTTTCAAGACCGAGACCAGAGCCGTGCTGGGCGAGTTCAATAAGAACAGCTCCGACCCGGAAGAGAAGGCTTACGAGGTGCTGCGCGCAACCGCGTACAAGGTCCACACGTACTCGCACACGACCATGGGCTTCATCGAAGACATCGAGGACATGCCGAATCAATACGATTACAGTTTGCAATTCTATGGTCGCTATTACCGGCCTGAGTACACCACGATCGTTCTGGTGGGCGACCTGAAACGTGATGACGCGCTCGGGATGGCCCAGAAATATTTTGGCGGCTGGAAAAAGGGCAATTACGTGGCCGAGATTCCCAGCGAACCCGATCAGAAAGAGCCGCGCGCGAATCACGTCGATTGGCCGTCGGACACGCTGCCTCTGGTGTATGTCGCGTTCCGCGGTCCGGCATATTCGGACTATAAGAAAGATAAGGCGGCACTTGATCTGCTGGCGCCGATCGCGTTCGGAGAAAACTCAGACCTTTATCAGAAGCTGGTGCTAAAAGAGCAGAAGTTGGATTCCCTTTCTTACATCTTTGAGGACCGTGCCGATCCCGAACTGTTTGTCGTCGCCGCGAAAGTAAAGGATGTGAAAGACACGGATTACGTGCGACAGCAAATCCTCGAAACGTACCAGCATTTCGCCAAGGAACCGGTGCCGAAGACCCGGCTTGATTCCACGCGTTCGCGCTTGCGCTACCAGTTTGCTTTGGGAATGGACAGCTCAGAAGCGATCGCGGGTGCGCTGGCCGGCTACATCGGACTGCGCCGCACGCCGCTCACTATCGACAAGTTGTTTGCGCTTTATGACACCATCACGCCAGAGGACATGCGCGACATGGCGGCGAAGTATTTTGTCGATAATCATCGCACCATCGTCACGCTCAGCCCGAAGGAGGTGGCAAAATAATGAAGCGAAGACATGTTTCGTTCGCCATCGTCGCGCTTACGGTGATGGGAATCTTCTGGGGCCAATTGCCATCGAAAGCGGCGACAAGTCGCCGCACTCCAAATATGAATTCAGCTGACACTGCAGTGCTTCTGCCTAACCGCTCGCCGCTGGTTTCCTTTCGTATCGTGTTCATGGACGGATCGGCCGCCGACCTGCCGGGCAAGGAAGGCCTGGCGTCTTTGACCGCGGCGATGCTCGCCGAAGGCGGCTCGCGCGCGAAGACTTATTCCGAAATCACCGACGCGATGTACCCGATGGCCACATCGTTCCAGTGGCAAGTCGATAAAGAGATGACTGTCTTCTCAGGCAGTACCCACATCGACAATCTGGACAAGTATTACGCGCTGATTCGTGAGATGCTGCTCGATCCAGGCTTTCGCGCTGATGATTTCAAGCGGCTGAAGGAAGATGCGATCAATTATCTGAAGACCTCGTTGCGCGGCGGGAATGATGAAGAACTCGGCAAGGAAGTGCTCTACACGATGATTTATCCGAGCACACATCCCTACGGTCATCAGAATCGCGGTAGCGTAAGCGCGCTGGAGAAGATGACCCTGCAGGACGTGCGCGATTTCTATCGGTCCAGTTACACCAGATCGACTCTCGTGATTGGCTTGGCGGGCGGCTACCCGGAAGGCTTTCCGAAGCAGGTTGATGCTGATTTCGCCAAGCTGCCGACGGGTGCTATCGATCAATTCAAAGCGAAGTTGTCGCAACCAAAACTGGAACCGGGCACCAGGATCCAAATTATCCAACGCGAGACCCGCTCGACCGCCGTGTCGCTTGGTTTTCCGATCGGCGTGACGCGACGGAACAAAGACTGGCCGGCGTTGGCTGTGGTTGCCTCCTACTTTGGCCAGCATCGCTCCAGCAACAGCTATCTTTATCAAAGGCTGCGCGAGGCGCGGGGTTTGAACTATGGCGACTACGCTTACATCGAATATTTTCCGCGCGGCATGTTTAATTTTGAGCCGGACGCGAATCTCGGCCGGCAGCAACAAATTTTTCAGATTTGGATTCGGCCGGTCGAGCCGCAGAATGGACACTTTGTTTTGCGCGCCGCGCTGTATGAATACGACAAGCTGGTGCGCGAGGGCATGTCGAAGGAAGCCTTCGAATCGACGCGCGAGTTTTTGTCGAAGTACGTGAATGTGCTGACGGCGACGCAGGGCGCGCAGCTCGGTTACGCCCTCGATAGCCGTTACTATCAGATCGCGGACTTTCCTACATACATGCGCGAGCAACTGGCGAAGCTCACTCTTGCTGATGTCAATCGCGCCATCAAGCAGTATCTGAAGTCCGACGCCATGCGCATCGCGGTGGTGACCAAAGACGCTGCCGGTTTGCGGGATGCGATTCTCAGTAACAGGCCATCACCGATTACTTACAACGCGCCCAAGCCGAAAGAGATCACGGACGAAGATAAGACCATCGAAGCTTACAAGATCATCGTGAAGCCGGCTGACGTGACTATCGTGCCGGTCGAAAAGGTGTTTGAGTAGTCTTGATTTGGGCTTTGTTGGGGTGACTTAGTGGATCGCCTTCGCTTGGCAAAAAGGGTCGATCCACGAAATCCACAAAGGACGCTCCAGTAAAGCCAGTCCAGGAACCCTAAACTAATGTAGTGCGTCGTCAATAGTGTTACTGAGAGAACTCGTCAAGCTTTGAAGACCGAGCCGCGTTCACGCGGCTTTCCCGCCGGGCTATTAGGCCAGCCCTTTTAGGGCTGGTGAAACGGGAGCAAGAAGGCAAAGGGCGTAGCGTCCTTCTCGGGATCGCCTCAGCCATGATGAAGCTGATCGTGAAACGGGCTGGCGGTAGATGCGACACTCTACCCAGCCGTAAAACGGCTGGTCTATCGACCCTTCGGGAAAGCCGTCTGAAGACGGCTAAGACCAGTCGTTTTTGAACGACCAAGTGCAGGCTTGGTAAACAGCGAAGAATCTACGAATTCGGCTCAAACAAACGATTCATAAGTTCTAATCTGTTAGGACACCAACTAGAATGCGAACATTCACACACTCTCTGCCAGTCTTACTAATCGTAGTGGTTGCCGCCCTGTGCCTGGCCGACGGATCTCAGACTGCTGGTCAATCAAAGAAATACATTCCGGTGTCGAAGTATGATCCGAAGCGAAATGCTGCCGAGGACATCTCTGACGCGATCAAGGAAGCGCAACGCACTCACCGGCGCGTTCTCCTGGAGGTTGGTGGCGAGTGGTGCAGCTGGTGTCACACTTTGGACAAGTTTTTTGAGGCGCATCCCGATCTGCTGTTGCTGCGGGACAAGAAATTTGTCACGGTAAAGATAAACTTCAGCGAAGAGAATGAGAACAAGGAACTGCTCGCCCATTACGGCACGATTCCGGGTTACCCGCACCTATTCGTGCTCGATTCGGATGGAAAGTTTCTGCACTCACAGGACACGAGTCCACTCGAGAATGGCAAGTCTTACGACCTGGAAAGACTTACTGCGTTCTTATACACGTGGGCGCCGTCACGATGAAGAAGTCCCGGCCGCCGAGCGTCTAGTTACAGCTGGTTTCCGCTTTGGCTTTTCCGTCCTTGATCTTCGAGAGACATTCGTTGGCGCACGTCTCGGTTACGTAATCCATCAACTTCTTGTCTTTGAAAATCGCCTCTTCTTTCGAAGGACGGCCGGCGGCTTTCCCGGCGGGCGAATCCAACCAGACTCCATACATCGCCTCATATCCCGGATCGGCTTCGCGGCAATACTTGTTGCAGGCGTTGCGCGTAGCTTTTTCGGTTGAGGCGTCCTCGCCGACAAACGTTCGGCCTTCATAACTCAGCGTGGCAGTGCACTTTTGAGTAGAGCCGGAACTACAGGCCAGGACGGCAGCTAAGAGGAGCAGCAAAGCTAAGGGAAGGCTAAGACCGTTCCTATTCATCTGATTGGGCGATGGGGCAATCATTGTCTTCATTCCTTTCCCATGAATGCATTTTCCGGCCCTTAGGATTGCGCGAAAGTAGCCGGTGGTCCGGGCTCGACATGCAAAAATCCTTACGACCAGCAGAATTTGAAAATCACTTACAATCCTAAGCGCCAAAGGCGCGGAATGTAAAAGCCTGGGGCAACGCCCCAGGTTAGCGGCCTCCTTAGAATCCGAAAGCGCTGAAGGCGCGAAATAATCTGAGAGGAAAAGACTCCCATGGCCCAATCTTTATCGTCCATCCTGATCCATCTGGTCTTCAGCACAAAGAATCGCGAGTCATTCATAACGCCGGCAATCGAAACGGAATTACATCCGTACATGGCCAAGATCTTTTGTGAACTGAAGTCGCCGTCGCTCGCGATTGACGGCACAAACGATCATCTGCACATCCTGTTTTCTTTGGGACGAGTAATCAAGGTCGCCGACTTGGTTGAAGAAGTTAAGACAGCATCATCCAAGTGGATCAAAACAAAAGGACGTGAGTTCAGAAACTTTCATTGGCAGAAGGGCTATGGAGCGTTCTCGATTGGTCAATCAAACGTGACCACGCTGAAACGTTACATTCGCAATCAGAAACAACATCACCAACGTGTCACGTTTCAGGATGAGTATCGCGAATTCCTCAAGGCCTACGAAATTGACTACGACGAACGATATGTTTGGGATTAGACCATTCCGCGCCTTCAGCGCTAGGTTATTCTAACTTGGCGCCCACCTGGGGCGTTGCCCCAGGCTTTCACATTTCGCGCCCTTGGCGCTTTAGGATCTGAATAGATTCTTCGCTCGCAGATCAGGCGGCTGATCCGTAACGAGCGTTGCCCCAGGCTTTTACATTTCGCGCCGTTGGCGCTCTTGCGAACTCTGTCAACTTGTCACTCTCCGCCGCCCGCAGGCAGCGGGACTTTCTTTTCGACCGGCTTAACCGTCTGGGACCTTTCCGGCACGGAGGCCGACTGTGGATCGTCCGCGGTTTGATCCTCAACCTGAACCTCGCCGCGACCAGCCGGCGCCGACTTACGAAAGACACCGGTGACCGGAGCAGTCAACCTCGCCGCCGTTCCGGCCAGACGCCGCCATTTCGCGGTCGAACTCAGGTCATCGAGCAACGAATACACCACCGGAGTGGCGATCAACGTCAGCAGCAGCGACAAAGATTGTCCGCCGATGACTACGATGGCGATCGAGCGACGCTCTTCCGCTCCCGGCCCGGTCCCCAGGGCCAGCGGCGCCATACCCGCAACCAATGCCAGCGTCGTCATCAAAATTGGCCGCAGACGATCGCGATTGCCCTGGATGATGGCCGCTTCGCGCTCCATGCCCAGCGTGCGGAGGCTATTCATGTGATCGATTTGCAGGATCGCGTTCTTCTTGACCACACCGAACAGCACCAGAATGCCGAGCGCTGAATAGAGATTCAGCGTGTCGCTCAACAACCACAACGAAAGCAAAGCAAACGGAATCGAAAGCGGCAGGCTCAGGAGAATAGTGAGCGGGTGGATGGTGCTCTCAAACTGCGAAGCCAGAATCATGTACATGAAAATGATCGAGAGCAGGAACGCCCACAGGAATTCGACGAAAGTTCTTTCGAGCTCGCGGCCGCGGCCCGCAATGATAGTTGAGTATGCCGAGGGAAGATTCATCGCGACGGCCGCTTTGCGCAGCGCGTCCAGCCGATCGGCCAGGGCAAATCCCGGTGCGACACCAGCGCGCATAGAAGCCTGCCTTTGGCGATCGAGGCGGTCGATGCGCGACGGGCTGAGTTCTTCCTTGATATCCACCAGACTATCAACGCGTACAGTGCCCGCGCGCGACGAAGGAACGAACAGTCGCGAAATGGTCGCGGCGTCTTTGCGATCCTGTTCGGTGAGTCGCAATTCAACGTCGTAGTCCTCGTTCACCGAAGGATCGTGGAAACGCGACACTTGATCGTCGCCACCCACCATCAGCCGCAAAGCAGTGGCAATATCATTGGTGTCAACGCCGAGATCGGCAGCCCGATCGCGGTTGATATGCACGCGCAGTTCTGGCTTATCGAGCTTCAGGGTCGTGTCGGCGTCAACAATGCCGCCGATTTCCTTCGTCTGCTCGCGCATGGCGTCGGCGTATTTCGCCAGGGCCTGCAATTCCGGACCTCGAAACACGAAGTCGATATCGAAATTGCCGCCGCCGATATTGAAAGACGGTGCGTTGCGCACGTTGAAACGAATGGGCGCGTACTTCTGCATGCGTCGACGCACTTCCTGCATTACGTCGCGCTGGGTGTAGTTGCCGCGAAACGCCGCCAGCGGATGACCGCTCTTGATCGAATCCCACAGTTTGGTCAGCGAGAATACTCGTTCGTCATGCGGTGCCACGCGCACGTACACACTGCCCTGATTTACCGCGCCGAGAAAAGATCCGCCCGATGAAGACAGAATCACACGTACACCGGGGGTCGAAAGCAAGTCCTTTTCAATAGCTACCATCGCATCGTTCATGGCGTCGAGGTTGGTCCCCTCGGGAGCGTTAACGTTGACGTCGAACTCAGCTTCGTCCACGTCGGTGGGAATGTACTCCTGTTTGACTACGCGATAGAGGGGAACGCTGGAGAGGGCAACGGCAATCGCAATTACTGCGACTATCAGACGATGGCGCATGGCCAACCGCAACAGCCAGGTATACGAACGGTCGATGAGCACGTAGAAGCCGCGGCGCGAGGTGGCGGTGGAAACAGTATCATGATGTCCATGCCCTCCAGTATGGCCCGCGGCGGCATCTCCAGCGCGCAGCAAGCGCGCGCTCATCATTGGCGTCAAGGTAAACGAGACGAGCAGCGAAACCAACACGGCCACCGCCGCAGTGATGCCGAACTGAAACAGAAAGCGCCCGGATATCGACGACATGAACGATACCGGCAGGAAGATGACCACCAGTGAGAACGTCGTGGCCATCACGGCCAGGCCGATATCGGCCGTGGCTTCCTTGGCGGCGCGCATGGGCGTGATGCGCTTTTCTTCCACGAAGCGGAAAATATTTTCGAGCACCACGATCGCGTCGTCGATCACGACCCCCACCATTAAGACCAGCGCGAGCATCGTGACACTGTTAAGCGTGAAGTTCAGCGCCCGCATCATCCCAAAGGTTGAGATGACTGAACATGGAATAGCCACCGCGGCGATCAGGGTCGAGCGCCACGATCTCATGAACAGCAGAACAACCAAACTGGCAAGGATGCTGCCCAGCACCAGGTGGTGCGTAATCTCGTTCAACGCCGCATCGATGTAGCGCGATTGGTCGCGGATCACCTCCAGCTTAATATCGACCGGTAACTGCGGCCTGACGCGCTCGAGTTCAGCCTTGATGTTGTGAATGACTTCGACAGTGTTTGCGCCTGATTGTCGCTGAACTTCCAGCGTCACGGTCGGCACGCCGTTCAGTCGCGCGATCGAGCGCATTTCTTTTGTTCCGTCTTCAACGTGGCCGATGTCGCGGAGCCGCACCGGCGCACCGTTGATGTTGGCCACGACCAGGTCATTCATATCGCGGGGATCGGTATACCGGCCGAGTGTGCGCAGGACCAGTTCCCGCCGGCCGGTCTCGACGTTGCCGCCAGGCACGTCCGAATTCTGACGCTGCAAGGCGTTATAAACCGCGGTAATGGGAATCTTGTAAGCTGCCAGCCGTTCAGCATCGACCCAAACATTGATCGCGCGGTCGAGACCACCAACGACGTTCACCTCTCCAACGCCGCCGGCTCTTTCGAGCTGTACTTTGACAACCTTGTCCGCGTACTCGGTCAGTTCACGAACCGAATGCGGACCGGAAAGCGCCACCGTAATCACCGGCGTCGTGTCATTATTCACTTTTGAAACAACCGGAGGCTTGGCATCCGGAGGCAAATCGCGGATCACCGTCGCAACTCGATCTCGCACATCCTGAGCCGCGGTATCGATATCTCGATTCAGTTTGAAGGTTGCTATTATGATCGATGCACCTTGCACCGAAACAGATCGCAGGTTGTCGATGCCATCGACAGTGTTGACGACCTCTTCGATACGTTGCGAAACGAGTGTCTCGATCTCTTCGGGCGACGCCCCCGTTAAGGTTGTACGTACCGTAACCGTGGGAAGATCGACCGCCGGGAAGCGATCGACGCCGAGCTTGAAATAACTCGCCGACCCGACCACGACCAGCGACAACACGATCATCGCGGCAAAGACCGGGCGGCGAATACAGATTTCGGCGAGCTTTTGCATTGAGAACTTGTGGAGTGCGCCGGCAGAGCGAAGCGCCGACGGCGCTTTGGTTCTTCCTGGAACAAGCTCATCCAAAGCGGCGTCGCGCTACGCTTGCCGCCGCACTCCAAAATCTAAAATTCGATGACCGCCGTCCCCGACTGCAAATTTCCCGGATCGACGACGACGATTTGACCAATGTTGACCCCTGCTTTGATCTCGATCCAATCAGGGCCGCGGCGGCCAGTCGTGACTGGTTTCTCGGTGGCCTTTCCATTTTCGACCACCATCACCTTTTCGATCCCGGCAAAGGTCACAATCGAACTGCTGGGAACAGTGACCGCGGTGCTGGTCTGGTCTGTAACTATTTCCGAGCGCACAAATGCTCCCGGACGCAGGCGGCCGTTGTTGCGCACATCGGCTTCGACGGCTAAAACGCGGTTCTGTTCGGTGATAGTTGGACTGAGCCGTTTGACATAGCCGAGATAAGACTCGGCATCGCCTTCGACGGTAACTCGGACGCTTTGACCGATGCGAATGCTGTGCGCCTCGCGCTCGGGAACATCGACGCGCAGGCGCAATGGGTCGATTCGCACAATGTCGACTACCGGCGCGCCCGCAGCCAGGTACTCTCCGACGCTCGCCTTCTTTAGTTGCACCACACCTTCCATCGGCGCATACACAATCGTGTCGGCCAGCTGTTGTTTCGCCAGGGCCAGCTCGGTCCGTCTTTGCGCCAGCAACCCCTGGCGATTCCGAATCTCTTCGAGCCCGTCCTGATAACGGCTCAGCGCAACCTTGTAGTCTGAGTCGACTGTGTCGTATTCAGCGTGCGGAATCACGCCCTGCTGAACCAGCTTTGCGGCGCGATCGCGTTTCAACTTCGCGTCATCGAGGACGGCCTTCGCCTGCCTGACGGTTCCGGTTTCTTCGGCCGTCACGCGATCGTCGGCGCCATCAGGCGACAACCCGAGCCGCGCGCGCGCCTGGGCCAAGGCAGCTTCGGCCTGTTGCACGCGCAACTTGTAATCCTGCTGCTCAAGTTGGGCAATTACCTGCCCCTTATGAACGACGCTGCCGAGATCGATCGAAATTGTTTGCAACCGGCCGGGCACCTTCACGCCCACGGTCGTCTGATCGTAAGCCGCCAGCGTCCCGTTGACGGTTACCGTTTGACCAATCGGCATTTCAACTACTTTGGCGGTTTTGACCTGGCGCGGTTGCGACTTGCCGTCCGGGATGGCGGCCTTTCCTGAAGCGGGGTAGTCGCTCTTGCAGGCCAGCGAGCCGAAGACCAACAGGGTAAGTAAAGCAAAAGCGGAGAGCGACGTAAAAAGTCTCATCGTATATGAAGATTAAGCCTGTTCGTTATCTTATTGGGACAATCAGCAGGACAGTTTAGCATGTAAGACGATAGGGGACTGAGTTCGGTTAGCGAGGGTGTCATTTAGCACCGTAGGCACGAAATATCTATGACTGCGACACTGGCTAAAATTCTCAAGCCCATTTATGGGCGACAGAGATGTACATTCCGCTCCTCACATGGTCGATGAATATTTCGCCGCTACGCGGCTTAGGCAACGGCGGACCGCACTAACTTGATCATCCGATAACCAAAGGCGAAGGCCGGTCCCACTGGCCTTCGAACACAAAACTCTGAATCTGCTTTCTTGATCGTGGTCCCGCCTCGGATTCTCTAAACGGCTCCGGCAAGTCTTTCACTTCCGCGCCGTAGCCAAGCGCAATTGCCGCGACCGGCGCAAACTCGTCGGGGATGCGGTAGATCTCGGCGACTTTTTCCGGAGAGAATCCCGCCATCTGATGAACGAACAGGCCAAGCGCGGTCGCTTGCACGATCAGATTCTCTACCGCGAGACCAACGTCATGGAAGGCGTGACGATTAGGCTTGCCGGCGTGGTCAAACTTCAGCTTGGCAACTGAGACCATCAACACCGGGGCTCCGCGCGCCCACTGCTGGTTCTTTTCCACCAGACAACTGAGCAGCCGGGCATGCTCTTCGGGATTCTGTTTTGTCGCCAGGACAAAAGACCAGGGCTGTTCGTTGGATGAGGAGGGCGCCCAGCGCGCTGCCTCAAACAAACTTCGTAACTTCTCAGGCTCGACCACCTGATCTGAGAAAGCGCGCGGACTCCAACGGCGCTTCAGGAGTTCGAGGATCGGATAATCTGTCTGGGCAAGTTTTTCCATACTGGTCTCCAGGCCTGATGTCGATAACGGGCGCGAACTCGTCAATCGAAATTCTGTATCAGAAGCCCGACCGTAAGGGAGGGCAACTTACAAGTCAGGCAGCCCTTCCTTACAGTCGGGCTTCTGACACCGCGAGCTGCGCGAATTATCGGTGATCCGGGGCTAATGACCAAAGCTGCGGCGGAAGAGGTAGGACAGCTTGATGAAGAACACGCGGCCATTGCTACGGAAGCCGGGTTCCAATTGTCCCGTGAACGGACTGAATCCGTTGCGCGCAAGATCGTCGTTATAACCGACATAGAACGCTGTGCCCGGATTTGGCGTCCAGCCCAGAAGGAACTGGCCCCTGGCGTGCGAAGAGAGCGTGTCATAGTCAACGCGCGCCCGCAGAAAGATGAAGCGCGTGAACTGATACGTTGACCGAAATGCATAGATGTTGTCGTCAAACGCAACCAGCCCGGTGTCTCGTCGCACGAGCCGATCTTTGGTGTACTCGATCGACATGCTCAGCGCCTTCGTCGGTTGATAGGAGAGACTAAGATCGGCATTCAGCTCGCTCCCCGGACCTGGATCCTGCAAAGCGAGACACACAACCGGGAGCGGATCATTCAGGCACTGACCAGCCAGTGTCGCCTGCCGCGCCGCAATCGCCGACGGGCTGGCGCGCGAAAATTTAGGTTCGGCGCCGAAATCAAAATCGAACGAAGCCGAGTTGTGCGCGACAGAAAGACTGATTGAATATTTCTTGCTGGGTTTAGTGCCGGCGAATAGATAGGGGCTGACCTGGCGCGTCGAACGCTCAGGGCCACCAGCGAAAGCGCCGAGTTGGGTCAGCGTTCGCTTGACGCCAAACTCCTCTTCAAACAACCGTTCGTATCCGACTCCGAGGCCTACGCCAACGTAAGTGTTGCGCTGAAAGTTGAACAAAACATTCACGTCCTCTCCGAGGCTCTGGCTTCGGCCCTGCCAGTTGAAAGTGATGTTGGACGAATTATTAAAGTGCCAATTGATCAGCCGGGCTTTGGGTTTCGGCTCGGAGTTGTAGCCGAAATTGATTCCTTCGTTGTTTGAGTTTGTTCGCTGCGTGAACCCGACGTCCGCCCGATAATCAGCCGTGCGCCCTTCACCGTTCGCGCCGTAGTAAAAATGGCGGCCATCTTTGCTGTAGCTGAAGTTATAGCCAAAACCATTACCGGTGCGATAGAAGTCGCGCGTCGTGCTGCCGTTAAAGCAGGGCGCGGACACTGAAGACGTGTAGAGATTCGCGCTTGGATCAGTAAAACAGCGACGCGAAGTTGTGCCGAGGACTTGGAAAGTAAGCGTCGTCTGCTTATCCAGTTTGAAGCGGCCGTCAATTCCGGCCAGTTGATTATGCTTCTCGATAAAGTTGTAGCTGGTCCCGAGAAATCCAATGCTCGATTCTTTTCCCACGTCGTGCTGCAGGCGCACTATCGCGATATAGGCATTCTTGTCGAGGAATCGCAGGTTCACCGGATCGGTCCGCTCATCGCCGCTGAAATTTCCCGGCGCGTTGTCGCTCGCCAATATGACGCCGAACGTGTTACGCCCGCGCTTGCCGGTTAGTTTGACGGCAATGTCCGGATCGACAATCGCGCGTGTATGCACGACCTGCAGGCGCGTCTGAAAAATATCTATCCCCTCAAGAAAGAACGGCCGCTTTTCTTCAAAGAAGATCGGGAAGCGCTGATTAGCCAGCACGACGGTTTGATCCGCTTCGACTTGCGCGAAGTCCGGATTGATCGCCAGATCGAGAGTGACGGTCGGTGTCAGGCTGAACTTTGCGGTGACGCCAACTTCGGCTTTGATCGGTTGGTTCAGAATTCTTCCCGGATCCAGCAGTGTCGGGTTCGCCGCCAGTTGGGCCACCGAAAGTGCGTTCACGCGTTTTCCGGTTTCAGACACAGTGATACTGGGAATTATTTCCAGCGTTCGTTCAGTCGAGATTCCTTCGAGTCCGGTCAGGTGTCCTTCCTGGCTCAGCTGTGAAGAGATGTCGCGCGAGATTGGCGTCCAGGAATCGATCTCGTCATTGAAGCGATCGATGTTGCGCCAGACCTCAATACCCCACAGCTTGCCCTTGCCGGCTTCATACCGCAGCGACTTGAAAGGAATCGCGACCTCAACAACCCAACCATCGGCAGTCAGCTGACCCTTTGACTCCATCACGATGTCGACGCTGAAATCCGTGCCGTTACCCTCGGTCATGATTCCGTCTTGCTGGATGCCGAGCGGGTTCCAACCCAGCACATAGGCCTTGCGCTGATCGTTGAACGTGTCGAGGAAGACACGCACGTTGTCTTCGCCAAAAATTTCATCGCGCTTGGCCACCGTGCCGCGGACTTTGTCGGGCTCGTCATAACAATGGAACGCGAGATAAAGGAATTTCGAATCGTAGCCGATGAAAGCTTCAGTCGGTCTTGAAGGTGCGATGTTGTCGCCGGGACTGACCTGGTAAAAGTCCTTGAAGACTGCCGCGTGTTTCCACGCTTCATCGTCGAGCTTACCGTCGATCACGGGCGGCTTGTCGAAACGTGGAACGACTATCGGCTTCGCTTTCTCGGGCGGAACGACCACGGTGCGTTTCGCCCCGGGGGCCAGTTGGTTTGGTGTGGTCTGCGCGGATGACGCGGGCGATGCAGCCGGTGTCGGTGACGGAGAACTCGAGTTAGACTGCGCGGCGAGCGCCGTACAGAAAACAAAGGGTGCGCCTACCAGACAAAGCAGATGCTTCACAATCATCGATGACTTGTCCGTCAGTTAGCAGAGCGTCTAAGGTCGTTTTTCCAAGGGGCCGCTCAGCCCAGACTAAGGAATGCGGCGCTTTGATGCTGAAAGGCTTAGACGACGCTGCCCGCCTGGTTGTCCCCCTTTTACGCAACCGGGACCTGATTTGTTCAGCTTGAAGCTACCGGCTCAAGATTTTTGGCGGATGGCAGAGGGGAGCGGCTCAAACGCTGCGCCGAAACAGATATGACATTTTGATGAAGAAGGTGCGACCGTTGCGCCGGAATCCGGGCTCTAACTGGCCACTAAAAGGATTGAAGCCGTCGCGACTCAGATCATCGTTATAGCCAACATAAAAAGCTGTCCCTGGGTTCGGCGTGTAGCCAAAAAGGAACTGGGCCTTAACATTCGAGGCGAGCGTGTCATAGTCGATACGTCCGCGCGCGAAGATAAATCTGGTGAATTGATAAGTGCTGCGGAGCGAAACGATGTTCTCGTCAAAGGCCAGCAGATGAGTGTCGTATCGTCTGAGCCTCTCTTTGGTGACGCTCAACGTGACGCTCAGGGGATTTGAAGGTTGATAAGTTACGCCGCCATCAAGGTGAAAGAAGGCGCCCGGCCCGGGATCCTGCGGCGCGTTGCAAACCGCCGGGGGCGTTGCGCCGTTGCAGAGTCCTGCTGCCTGAGCATTGCGCGCGGTGACGGCCGGAATGCTCACCCGCGGGTAACGCTGGCCGGCGCCGAAATCAAAATCCAAACTGCCGTCCACGCGATTGACAAAAGCGTTGAAGTTTACTTTCTTGCTCAACGTCGAGCCGGCGAACATGTACACGCCTGTGTTGGGCGCTGAGCGCTCGTTGTCGGCTCCCCAGAAAGTACAAGTGTTGGTGAGGGCGCAATTCGATCCGGGCCTGCGCGTGGGTCCGAACTCTTCTTCGAATACGCGCTCGTAACCCTTGTCCAAACCTGCGCCGAGATAGGTCTGCCGCCTGAAGGTGAGCTGAACCTGAGACTCGTCGGTGAAAATCTGCGAGCGCCCCTGCCAACTAAAATTCGTCGAGAAGGCGTTATAGACGCGCCAGGAGATCAATCTCGCCTTTGGCTTCGGCTCAGAGTTATAGCGGACAAACAGATTGTGATTGTTGGTATTGGTACGACGGTTAAATCCTACGTCGGCACGATAGTAGCGTGTGCGGCCGACCGCAGAATATTCATAACCGAAGTGGCGGCCGCTCATGTTGTAGTCCGTAGCGTAAATAAAGCCGTTCTCTGTTCGATCAAGCGTCTGTCCCAGGTCGGGATAAAAGAACTGGTTCCGAGATCGCGAGACCAGCGCCTGCGCGCTGAAGGTCGTTTGCTTGTTGATGCGCAGACGCGAATCAAACCCGCCCAGTACATTATCCTGGTCTACGAACTTGCGGTACGTGCCGAGAAAGCCGATGAAGGAATCTTTATTACCTATGTCGTGCTTCAGACGCAGGATCCCAACCGACGCATTCTTGCCGATGAACCTCGGATTCGCGGTGAGTTGTTCTTCCGGGCTGAAGTTGCCAGGACCGTTGTCTGACGCCAACAGCAACCCAAAGGTATTGCGGCCTACTTTGCCGGTGAGCTTGACGGCGAAATCCGGATCGATAATCGTGCGCGTGTGCACGGCCGCGATCTGGGTGTTGAAGATATCGATGCCTTCCAGGAAGAAGGGGCGCTTCTCTGGAAAGAAGATCGGAAATCGCTGGTTCGCCTGGACGACTAATTGATCTGATTCGACCTGGGCGAAATCCGGATTGATCGCGAAATCGAGTGTGACGTTCGGCGTGATGCTGTATTTGCCGGTCAGCCCGGGTTCGAATTTGACGGGTTGATTGACCAACCGGCCTGGATCCAACATGCCAGCAGCCAGTTGGGCCGGACTCAGAGTCCCCGTTCGTTTTCCGGTCTCTGAGAGTGTCAGACTGGGAATCAATTCCAACGTGCGCTCTGTCGAGATGCCTTCAAGTCCATTGAGATGACCTTCCTGCGCCAGCGTGCTCGACTTATCGCGGTCGAAGGGCATCCAACTATCCAGCTCGTTATTGAAGCGCTTGATGCGCCGCCAGAAATGCGCGCCCCATAACTTGTCTTTGCCCGCCACGTAGCGAAGGGATTTGAAAGGAATTGCGACTTCTACTGTCCAGCCATCAGTCGTCAGCGTGCCTTTCGATTCCATCACGACGTCCGGATTAAAGTCTTCACCCTGACCATCGGTCCAGATTCCATCGGCTTGAACGCCCAGCGGGTTGAAATCAAATTCGTAGGCTTTACGCTTGTCGTTGGAGGTGTCGAACAGAATGCCGACGTAATCGTCATTGAAAATGTCATCGCGCTTGGGAATCGTAGCGCGAACTTTGTCAGGCTCGTCATAGCAATGAAACGCGACGTAAATAAACTTCGAGTCATAGCCAAGCATTACCTCTGTCGGCCTGGACGGCACGATGTTGTCGCCCGGCTCGACCTGGTAGAAATCTTTCAGCACGATTGCCTGCTTCCAGACTTCGTCATCGAGTTTGCCGTCGATCACCGGAGCTTTGTCGAATTTCGGCATGCGGATCGGCTGGGCCTTCTCTGGCGGTAGAACAAATCCGGCCTTTCCGGGGGCGGGGTCAGCTTTTGGCACGCTTGAAGACGCTGCATTCTTGGAAGCCGACGGTTGGCCGAGAGCCACAATTGCGCTTAGCGCCATAATCGTCAGAAGCAGCAATGCCTTTTTCATGAGGACCAATTCTCGTAACAGCAGTAAGGGACGGGTTACTAATTTCAGTGTGCGGTATTAACGAAACAGTTGACTTACCGGTTCCGCAATTAGGACGTTTCGAAACGGTCAAGTGTTAATCGATTTCCCGAAGGTTCTTTCGCGAGCAGAGATCACGCAGCTATTTCGCGGTTCCCGATGTCTTTGTTGGCCTCATTCGCACTGCCGTCGCAACAAATCTTGTAGCGTTTGATCTTCGAATTCAACGTCGTGTGCTTGACGCCGAGGAGGCGCGCGGCGGTGGCCTGATTGCCACCAGTTCTTTCCAAAGCAGTCCGAATGAGATCAGTCTCAAACCGTTGTACTTCGTCATGAAGTCTGATGCTTTGGCCGCGTGACGGCTGGGCGCTCCGGAGTGAATCCACCGCGCCGAGCAGCGTCAGTGCCACTTCTCTCAGGGCATCGAGCCGGTTATCAAGAGTCGCCTCGCGCAGAAGCATGGAACTCTGTCCGGCCGGCGCTGACGAAAGTCCTTCCCCTTTCCAAATCGTCGCCCTACCCATTTGCCGCCTCCTGGTCCTGGTAGCTAAAAGACACTATCTGAGATACGCCTCACTTCCCGAGTAGTTCCCTAAAGAAGGCAACTGCCCGTTCATCCCCTGTCTGGCCGAGCATTTGAATCGCAACCTTACGCACCTGCATCTTCGGATGGCTGCGCGCCGTGCGAATCAAAATCGGAATGGCTTCATCCTTTGGACGACGGCTAATCGCGATTACCGCCTGCTTTTGGATCTCAGTTTCAGGATCAGAGTCGAGCGTGTTGGTCAACGCGCCCAAACTCTTCTCGCCGGCGATCCGTCCCAGACTCGCGATGGCGCTCTTGCGCAACTCGAGTTCCTTTTCAGTTTCCGTAATGTGAATTAAATAAGTCGCCGCACCGTCGCGGTTGTCATTGCGGGCAATTCCGCTTAACGCGCGGCGCTTGAGCTCGCGCGCGGTCATGGTCTCGAAAAGATTCTCCAGCAAAGGCAAGGTCGCAGCGGCGCGGCTCGTGCCCAACGCCGAGATCGCCTGCTGGCGTGGCTCGCTCCCCTCCTGATTGTTGCGCACAATTTCCGCGAGCAAATTGTTCTTCGCCTGGCTCTCAGGCGTGTAGCCCAACCAATAGATGGCCCGCGAACGCACCGGTTCGGCGATCGGTCGTCGGATTAAGTCGGTGAGCATCGACTCGACCCGCGCATCATCGTGCAGAGCAATCGCGAACGTCGCGCGATCCGCCAGACGGTTAATTTCGGGCGCCGACGAATCGATGAACGACTTCAAATAATTCAGACTCTCTTCGCTCGTGGCCCGGCCAGCCCAGTAAACCGGATAGCCGCTGAACTCGTGCGTGCGGCGCAGGTTGTAAACTTCGGCGCGAGTAAACAGATCGCGTTGCGTGTCAAAGAGAAGAAACAAACCCAACTCCCGAGTCTCGTACCGCGAATCGAAACTCATCGACGTCCCGTCCATCGAAAAGTAGACCCCGCCATTGCTGTCAACGACTTCAAAGTCAACGGCCACGCCTGGTCGCGCTTCAAACTGATAGCCCACCCAGAAACGGCCTCCCTGTGCGCCGGCGCGGCCCTGAGTCACCGCGTTGTCGATCTTTGCTTTGAGACTGGCGCCCCCAACCGGGATAAAGCTCTTCGTCTGGGCCGAGACGCCCATTACCAACGTCAACGCGATGGCCGCAGCGAAGATGATTTTTTCGAGGTTGTTCACCACAGTAGTCCGCTTTCCGTTCGGTTTAAAGTCGTCCGACAAACGTCAGGTTGGCGAGAAATCCATGACACTTGTTTAGAGTGGGGCTAGCGCCCCACCAGCGCCCCACCAGCGCTCTACCAAAGCGGGCCGAAGCCCGCTGCTAAACAAACGTTGTGTGGTTACTGCTTCAGCAAGTCTTCAAGGAACTGAAGGACTTCGGGATCCTTGCTGCGGCTGAGCCAACCGATGGCGCGTTTACGTCGTTCCATCGGTGTCTGGGGGTTTTTGGCAATGTCGATCAGTTTTCGGGTGACGCGTGGGTCGTTTGAGCCGGCCAGCGAGCCGATGATCTGGTCCTTCACCTCGTCATTCTTTTCGTTATCATAAAGGCCGAGCAGAATGTCCACCGCCTGCTCGCCGCTCCGGCGCGCTACGGCGTTGATAGCCGCCTTGCGCAGCTCAATGTTGTCCGATCCCCTGGCGATTTCGAGCAGTTTGGCGCCGGCGCGTTCGCTCTTGCGACGAGACAATCCGCTGATCACTGACTTGCGAATCTCAATATTCTGATCCGCGTCGTATATTTTCAGCAGCGTATCGACGGCGGGCTCACCGGGGCGGCTTGAGATGCTGGCGATGGCCGCTCTTCGTAACGGCACCGGCCGATTGCTGGTGGCGATTTCGCCGAGCACGCCCATGGCGCGCTCGCTGGTGTGTTGGCTCAAAGCGTAGAGCGCCGCCTCAGAAATATCGGTCACCGTGGAATTGAGCGCAAAGTCTCGCAGCGCGTCGATTACGCTGTCGTCATTAGTCGCGCCCAGAACCGAAATTGCTTTAGCGCGCAGCTTCGGTTCCGGATCGTTCTTTGCGACGCCGAGAATCACCGGGGTCGCCGCCTTGCCGGCATACCGAGCAAGAAGAGAAAGTGCGGCTCCCTTGCAACGCACAGTCTGCGGCGATCCGGGCTTGAGCCACTCAGTCGCAACAGCGGTTCCTCGCGCAGGATCACTGTGGAAAAGTGCCTGCAGCACCTCGATTTTGAATTCGCATGGATCATCGTCGGCCGATTGTGAGTTGCCGGTTCCCACGCCGTAGCTTGTTCCCGCGCCGGATCCTGATCCCACGCCTGCGCCTTTGCCCAAGCCGCTGGGTGTCTGTGCAAACAACGTCTTCGCGTCGAAGTTCCAGGTAGTGTCTTGATACTTGTCTAAGAGGTCGTTAATCGCGTAGCTGGCCTGACTGTATTTGTTCAGCACGTCATCCGCGTAGACCATCGAATAGAGCGCCGCATCGATATCCTTCGCGTTTGAATACGTCAAGCCGTATGGACCGGCCTGGGGCAATTTCTCGTCGCCGATAAGGTCGTTTCTGCGACTGGCCGCATCGTTGGCGCCCTGCTGAGCGCGCGGAGCCGGCTGTTGAGCCGCGGCGGAGCGACTGAACCCGCTGACCGCGACGGTCAGGGCGAGGGCAATCGCGAACCAGAAGATCCGGCGCTGCGATACGCCGCGGTCATTTGATCTATATTTCATTGTCTGTGTCTCCGACATAATTTGCCTCTTGTCTTGGGGGTTACCAATCTTCAATCGTCGGGCGAGCCTTCAGTAACTCTGTAAGGCCGCCACGATTTCTGTTCTTTGCACGCGGTCCTTAATAGCGCGCAACTCGCCCGGTGTCGTCTTGTCCGGCAGACTGGCGATGTCGATCAGGAAAGGCTCCAGATCGCCGAGTAAAGTCTTGACCGGGAATTTGCCGCTCGTCTCAGCATCTCGACGCAGCACCACGTTCTGATCCAGCAACCGGCGCGACATCGCCTTCTCATACGTCACATCGATTTCATCATCATCGTCGCCCAGATGGATGTTCCTGATTGCGCGCAGCAGGTTCTGGGCTTGCGCGATGTGATCCGCGGTGTCTTTGTCTTCAATTTCTGAGTAAGCAATATCTGAGAACAATACGTCCGACTGATCGGCGGCACGTACTCTGACCCGATTCGATTCTGACGATACGTTCAGGTGGACAGGATCCGTTCGGACCACCGGTTTCACCGTTTCAATCTGGATCGGCGGATTCACCACGGCGACCGTGTTGTCGGGGGCCTGGACCCGCTCCGGGCCGCTTATTCCGGCGACCGGCGCCTGAGGCTGCGGTTGTGTTCTGAGATACATAACGCCAATCACCACTCCCACAATCAAAACTGCCATCGCGCCTGCAAATCCGTAACGCGGCGCGGCAAATAGTCCAGTCAACCAGGCTCGCGGATTGGATTGTGAACCTGGAGTAACCGCGAGACCTTCGGCCGTGGTCCGCGCCTCGATCGCGTGCCACATCGAAGGCGAGACATTGAGCTCGCGATCATAGCGGGCAAAGATTTCCTGTTCCGCCGTCAGCGATTCGAATTCGCTCGCGCAGCCGGCGCACGTGATCAGGTGCGCGCTGACTTGCTCGGCGTCTTGTTCGATCGCTTCACCGTCCATGTATTCTGCCAACAGAATCAGACAGTCATCACACTTCATGACTAAAACCTCACATACGGACTAATTCGGCGCCGCATTTCCGTTCGCGCCCGGTGCAAATCCGTCTTTAGTTTCGGAATCGAAAACCCGGTAATGTCCGCGATTTCTTCGTAACTGCATTGCTGAAAAACTTTCAGCGTAAAGACGACCCGTTTGTCGTCGTCGAGCAAAGCCAGCGAGCGCTGAATCAGCTCGTTCAACTCCTTGTTTAGAAGCTGGTTGACCGGCACTGGCTCACGGTCACTCAAGTCCAGCACCGATTTGTCTTCCAGATTGACGTGCCGATTGTCCCGCGCGCGTGCCCGCAACGATTCCCGCGCGACGTTCTTCGCGATGCCAAAGAGCCAGGTCGAGAGCTTGGTGTCCTGGCGCAGCGTGTGCAGGCTCCGGAAGGCCCGCACAAAGGTTTCCTGAGTCAGCTCTTCCGCCAGTCCTCGATCGGAAACGAGATCGTAGATAAAACTGATTACGGGTCTCGAATACCTTTCAAAGATCAGACGAAAGGCTTCCTGGTCGCCCTGGGACGCGCGCGCAACTAGGTCTGCTGAACTATTCATCAGAGATGCCGCGAACGCTCCGGGCTGCCCTTCAAGGCCTAACTCCTGGGCCAGCCGTTTCATCATGTTCCGGTGTGTTAGTGAGCCGTGACGAACAAAGGTTTCAGGTTTTTTCCGTGCCTCTCCTGGAGGCTGCCACATAAAACGGGGCAAACCCTTGCCGGGTTTCATAGTGTCACGACTGACAAGTGATATTCTGGCGAGATGATTTTGGCGAGTAGTCGCGCGATCACCGACAGCGAACTCGTCGATGAATCGCTTCGCTTATTTGCGGGAGCGCGCTGAATCTTAGTGAGGCAAGGCTAAGCAGCTTTCAATGTGTCACGGTCAGCCAGCAAGCGCTTGACTGTCGTCAGAAGGCTCTCCAGATCGATCGGCTTGGGCTCGTAGGCGTTGGCGCCCAGTTGTAGCGAGAAGGTCGCCGTGCCGGTGCCGAACGCTGTGGTCACCAGAATCGGTGTTTTTTCCAGCGAAGTGGTGTCGCGCACGCGGCGAACTACATGGACGCCATCAGCGCCCGGCATTTGAATGTCGGTCACGATCAGATCCGGCCTCAGGAAGAGAGCGGTATCGTAGCCGCGTACTCCGTCCTCCGCCTCCGTCACTTCATACCCGCGCCGCTCGAGTGCCATGCGCAACAGTTCGCGCGTTTCATCGTCATCTTCGATAATCAGAATTCTTTTGGACATAATCATACCCGGCAAATTTCAGACTCAACTAACGGGGGCTGCTGTGTCCTGGTAGTAAACTCCTATTAGCGCGCGCATTCCGCGATCCGTCATGAAGAAACGAAGTAGCGACTGTGCGGCGAATGTACACACAAAAAGCGGGAGCCGAAAACCATTGGTCTCCGCTCCCGCTTTAAGGCTGTAGATCTGAATCAGCTTATCGCTGACTTAGTATCCGTAGTATCCATCCGAGTAGCCATTCTCAAACGCATCCCGGAAGTACCGCTGATACGTAGAACGATCACCTAAGCGCGAATTGTAATCCTTGGTAGCCTTTTGATAAGCACTGCTACGCTGAGGATTGTATCGATTACTTCTGCGGTCGTTACGGCCCGCCTTCATGCCTTCATTGTAGCCGGCATTGAGCGCCGTCTGCCGCAGTTCATAAGACCCGCCGTAGTTATTGTAGCCGTCTCCTTGTCTCCCACGACGACCGGGCCTGTTGTTATTGTTTCGATCATTACGATCCCCGCGGTTTCGGTCTTGTTGTGCGCGATCATCGCGCTGCTGTCGATTTTGATTCTGATTGGGATACTGCGCCTGGGCTGTCGTGCTCGACATCATTACACTACCGAACAACAACAGTCCCAGGATTGCCCCTCCAATATTTTTTACGTTAGTAAGTTTCATGTTCCCTACCTCCAGTGGCTCTCTTGGCAATGAACATGCCACGCCTACTCTTACGTGAGAATGATCGAAGTTAGTTGCGTCTCTATCCCAAATCGTGTCGGCTTAGACGACATGGGCCGCGAAATGAGTTGTTACAGTGCAGTGCCAAGGTTGACTCTGCCCTTCTAAATGGCGTAGAAGCCTCGTGTTCCGCGTTTCTCAGACCGAGGTTCCTATGGATAGTTCAGAGCAGGCCAATCATGCGGCGATCGAAGTCGAGCAACTCGTCCGTCAATTAAATGACGACTGGGTCAAAGCGATGGTGCGCGGTGATGGCGAGACCCTCGATCGCGTAATGGCGGATGACTTCCTCTTCACATACCCGCTGGAAGGTGATGACAAAGCACAGTTCATCGCCGACGTGACTTCGGGCGATCTTAAGATAGAGCACATTAGCCGTGAACAGGTCAGTGTTAGGGTCTTTGGCAGCACTGCCGTCTTGACGGCGCGTGATTCCGCGACGTGGCTTTATCACGGACGCGAACTCTCCGGCCAATATAAGATCGTTAAGGTCTTTACCGAGCGCGCCGGCCGTTGGCAGTTGTGTGCCATCCAGGCATGTCCGATGCAAGAACTTTAGCTCGCCGGTAACCACCCATCCGATAATGCCACTTTCGCCTGCACGTCGCGCCGCGTTTGAGATCCTGCGACGGGTCGAGGACGAAAGCGCCTACGCATCTTCACTGCTGGCCACGATGGATGAGCGCCTGCGAGATGATGATCGCGGGCTTTGTCACGAGCTGGTGCTGGGCGTACTAAGGCAGCAGTTGTGGCTCGATCGCGCCCTTGAACACTTCGCTAACCGTCGCCTGGAGAGCGTTGATTTGCCGGTTAGACTGGCCCTGCGTCTTGGTCTTTATCAATTGCGTTTCCTTTCGCGTATTCCACCGTCGGCGGCGGTTAATGAATCGGTAAATCTCGTGCGTGCGGCGGGGCTAAAGTCCGCGGCCACTTTCGCCAACGCGGTGCTGCGCCGCGCGACTCGCGAGCCGGATTACGATCCAGCGGCGCGCGTTTCGGATCCCATCGAGAAGCTGGCGCTTGAAACTTCTCATCCGTCATGGCTGATTGAGCGTTGGGCCAATGCATTCGGCTTTGCCGAAGCCGCAGCCCTGGCACGGGCTAACAATGAACCCGCGCCAAGTGCCTTTCGTCTAACCGCCAAAGCGACCCGGAAGAAAGGCGAAGCGCAAAGAATTATTAACGAGCTGACAGCGGCGGGCGTAGAGCTACGGCGATCGAAGATTGCGCCCAACTCCTGGCGAGTGATGGGACACAGACCCGCGCTCCTTCGCAGTCTGACCAGCGACGGTCTGATTTACTTACAGGACGAAGCCTCGCAGTTAGTCAGCCATCTGCTCGACGCCCAACCCGGCGATCGCGTACTCGATGTTTGCGCAGCGCCTGGCAGCAAGACGACTCACATCGGCGCGCTGGCGCCTCAGGCAATGATCGTTGCCGGCGAGCTTTACGAACATCGTTCGCGCATTTTGCGAGAGTTGGCGGTAACCCAGGGCAATGACTCGATTCAGGTGGTTGTGGCCGACGCTACGGTTGATTTGCCGTTCGCTGACGCTTCGTTCGATCGCGTGCTCGTGGACGCGCCCTGTTCAGGAACCGGCACGCTGCGGCGCAACCCGGAGATTCGCTGGCGAATTCAGCCTGCGGATATCGCCGAGCTGTCGTCAAAGCAGGGACGCATTCTCGCGCATGCCGCTGAGATGGTCCGGCCAGGTGGAATACTCTTGTACTCAACCTGCTCGCTTGAAAGGGACGAGAACGAGGCCGTGGCCGCGGAGTTCGTGAAAGAGCATGCCGGCTTCGTTCAGTTGCGGCTAGCCAACGCGCGGATTCTCGATGCCGCAGCTGATCTGGCCACCACGAGTGGCGCCATTCGCACTTGGCCGCATCGTCACGACGTGGACGGCTTCTTCATGATCGCGTTTCAACGCCCGGTGTAGCGCAGCTCGGTTGCGGCTGTTTGCGCGCGGATGTTAGACTTCGCCCTGACCTGCGCCCGGATTGATTTGCGCCGTGAAAAGAGACTGAATCCATCGTGTCTTTCATAACTCAAGCGCTCACTGCGCTAAAACGAATCTTGATCGTGGTCGGAATTGCCATCGCTTTCACCCTGGGGCTGCTTGGTGCTATTTATCTGTCGTTGCGAAGTTCCGAGACAAGAGTGCCCGACATCATCGGCAAGGACCGGACGGCTGCGGAGGACACTATTAGCTCAGCAGGTTTGAATTTTCGCGTACGCGCCACGCGGCCAACCAGCGACGCAAAACCTGATACTGTTCTAATTCAGCTCCCGCATGCCGGAGAGATCGTCAAGGTTGGACAAACTGTGGCGGTGGACATCAGCCGGCCCACGAAAGAAGGCGAGACTTCAACTACTGCTAATTCAAACACCAACACCGAAAAGAAGTCCGAAAACGTCAACGCCACTAATTCCAATACGAACTCAAACGATAACAAACAGAAAAAGAAGCCGGCCAACCAGAATGCCAATGACAACGCGAACGCGAATGCGAATCGCGCGGCCAACCGAAACCGTAACAGCAATGGCAATGTTAACCGCGCAACGAATGGCAACCTGAACGCTAATCCGGCCGGGACCCCCGTTCACAGCAACCTGAATTCCAATAGCGTACCCAGGGGAAACACGAACCGCGGCGCCGGTAATGTAAATACTAACCGCCGTCCGCCCGTCCCCGCGCCGACGCCTTAGCGTCTTGAAACGTTATGATTGAGATTGCCCCGTCAATTCTTTCCGCGGATTTCACCCGCCTCGGCGAACAGATCAAGACTGTCGAGCGCGCGGGGGCGTCTTTGCTGCACGTGGACGTCATGGACGGACGTTTTGTGCCGAACATCACCGTTGGTTTGCCGGTGGTAAAAGCACTTTCCCGTGCAACCCAACTGCCCATTGATGCGCATCTGATGATCGTCGAGCCGGGACGTTACGCCGAACAGTTCGTTAAAGCCGGGGCGCAAATGGTTTCAATCCACATCGAAGCCGACCCGCACGCGCACCGCACGCTGTCGGCTATAAGATCTGCCGGAGGACTGGCGGGCATTGCCCTCAATCCCGCGACGCCACTCTCGGCTTTGGACGAAGCGGTTAAGTTTGCCGATTATGTTTTGGTGATGTCCGTTAATCCGGGGTTTGGGGGCCAGGAGTTTATTCCGGCCTCGCTCGACAAGGTTCGGCGCTTGCGAAAGATGATCGATGAACGCGGATTGAAGACCCGGATAGAGATTGACGGCGGCATCGATAGCGACAACATCGCCGAGGTTACCAGCGCCGGGGCCGAGATAATTGTTTCCGGTTCAGCGATCTTCGGCGCGCCCGATCCCGCGATTGCGCTCCGAGAGCTGCGCGAGGCGACGGTTTTGTGGGTCTAGTCTGTACGGATTTCAGAT
Organism: Blastocatellia bacterium; assembly: GCA_003168335.1. Classification (GTDB taxonomy): domain Bacteria; phylum Acidobacteriota; class Blastocatellia; order Pyrinomonadales; family Pyrinomonadaceae; genus UBA11740. The sequence continues at coordinate 791,586 of PMSM01000010.1, forward strand.
TCTTGTTCGCGATTCTCTGAGCCAGGTGCCGGCCTTAATTAAGACTGGACCTTCCGGGTGGTAACTCAGGAGGCATCAGTTTACAATCCGAACCGTCACGATTTGTTTTTGGAGGGTTTCTCAATGTCTTTTCCTTTAGTGCAAAAAGTTACTCCCCGCGGCACGCTTCGTCTGATTTCGCTGGCTGTGGCGCTTTTTGCGATAGCTGCATCGACGGCTGGGGTCACGCGTGCCCAGGGCAGCAAGAACCAGCCTTCTCAGACCGGGTTATCGAACCTGCAACGCATCGACATCATGCGTTCGAAACTCGAATCGATGCGACGCCCACTGGACAGCGCGATTGCGGGAATCAACGCCAAAGACTCCGGCGGCAAGGAAAAGAACCCTGACGATCCGCGGGAACGTCTGCGCGGTCTGGAAAAGGAAGTTGGTTCGGTGCTGAGCGAGGTCAACGATCTGCGGGTTAAGGAAGAAAAGGCGGAAAAATACGACACTTCCAAGCTTGATGGGCTGGAAGCCTCAGTTACCGAACTGAATACCCGGGTTCAGGCGGCCCTGCAATCCACTGCCGCAGCGCGGACCGCGGGAAGCGAAACATCATCTGACTATCATCCGAAACCTCAGAAGGGTAAGCGGCGCATGTTTGGTTTGCTGCCCGGCAAAGGCAGTGACAAGTACGCCGAATTAGTCGGCACCGTGGAAAAGGGTCGTGATCGTGTACTTTTCATCGAGGCCGCCAGGGAAGTACGCAAGGGCAGTCACGAAACCGGTCGCTTGCTCTTCACCACGATCATTACGACGTATCCCGACTCTCCTTACCTGCCTTTGGCAAAGCTGGCGATTGCCGATTCATTCTTTCTTGAAGGCACAACCAGTTCCCTGATTCAGGCGGGACAGGCGTATCAGGACTGGCTCACGTTCTTCCCCACTGATCCGCTCACCTGCGACGCCATGATGAAAGTCGCAGAGACCGAGATGCGGCAGATGGGTTTGTCGGATCGCGATATCACGCACGCGCGCAAAGCCGAGCAGCGCCTGAAAGTGATGTTGCAGCAGTGTCCGCAATCAAGTCTCCGATCAGACGGTGAACTGCGACTACGCGAGACACAGGATAGCCTGGCGATGCACAGTCTGCAGATAGCCAGGTTCTATGGCGACCGGTATGAGGTCAGCAAGGGGGCCAAGGGGGGATTGAAGGGCGAGCAAAGTCGGTTACAGGAGATTGTTGATAAGTATCCGAACTTTTGCTTTATGGACGAAGTTCTGTTCCGGTTGGGCTGGACTTACCAGCAAGAGGAAGAGCCGGACGAGGCGGCAAAGCTTTTCCAGGAACTGGTGCGCGATTATCCGAACAGCGATTACATCGAGAAAGCAAAAGATCAACTGAACATTATTGGCGCAGCCATTCCCGAACCTGATCCAATCAGAAAGACAATGCCGACCTGTCCAAAGCTGTCGTTCACGCAGAACATGATCCAACAGATCAGCGGTAACGCCGACGTCACGACCAGCCACGACGGCATTCTGATCACCAAGAAAGGCGAAGGCACCGATCTAATCGACAAGGCAATTGCTAACAACGGGCAGATTCCGGATACAGCGCTGCAACCGGTTATTCAGCGCGCCCCGGCGCGGGCGCCGTTGACTCAACCGACACCGAACGGAACGGCGCCTGCTCAAGCCAATCCTGCTGCGACGCCGCGGCCGGGTCTGACTGCAACGCCTACGCCGAAGCCTTAATTGTCATTCGTCTGGGCCAGGGAAATTTGCAAACCGCCATTAAGCCTCGCCGCAGGTCGCGGGGGGTGCTTACTTATTTCTTAATATGATGCCGAATTCCGTAGGCCTGCAGAACGAGCTGAGGCGGCGGCATCGAACTGCCATTCTGGTCGTCGCCGGTTTTCTCATTCTGGATGTCGCGCTCGTGGCAATCGCCTTCTTTGCCGCAGACCGTATCTTTCGACCAGGCGATCCTTCGATAGTTATGGGTTTGTGGATTGCGGTCCTGGTGTCTGGGCTGGGCGCCTTTGTGATCAGAAGAACGAAGTTTGCCGCGATGCGCCTGCAGGATGTTGCGGCCGTTAAAGGCGTGTCGGGCTTGTTGAAAACGTTGCAGGGCACGACCATTCAGATAGCCTGCATCGGGGGCGCGATCGCGCTGATGGGATTCGTGATCGCGATCCTGTTGGGCGATTGGACCAACATGCTGCGCGCGGGTGGAGTGTCCGCGATCGTCCTGGTCTACTGCTTCCCCTTTCGGAGCGCCTGGGAACGCGTTGTGATGCAGCTGGCGCGGGAGGACTGAGTGAATATGCTCAAGTTGAAGCCGGACTGTTTGCTAAGCGCATGCCGTGACCTCCGGAGCTACTGAGCTGTTTGCCCGCGCTGCGCCGGCGCAGGAAGCTGGTGCCGTCTTCTTTCGAAATCAAGCCTTTCTGAATCAGCTCGTGAATGGCCCCTTCGAAAGTCATCATGCCGTGAGAGCGTCCGGTTTGCATCACCGATGCGATTTGATGTGTCTTGCCTTCGCGAATCAGATTGGCCACCGCGGGAACGTTTACCAGAATTTCAACCACCGGCACTCGGCCCTGGTGATCGGGTCGCGGCAGTAGTGCCTGGGCTACGACTCCTCGCAAACTCTCAGACAACATCACGCGAATCTGGGTCTGCTGACCTTCGGGAAAGACATCGATTACGCGATCGATGGTCTTGATTGCGCTGTTGGTGTGGAGCGTGGCAAAAACCAGATGACCAGTTTCGGCGGCCGTAATCGCTAGTGAGATCGTTTCCAGATCGCGCATCTCTCCCACGAGGATTATGTCCGGATCCTCTCGCAGGGCAGCGCGCAAAGCAGCGCCAAATGACTTGGTGTGACTCGCGAGTTCTCTCTGGCTGATCAAACAACGGTGATTCTCGTGAACGAATTCGATCGGATCTTCGATGGTAATGATATGCGCTTGTTGTTTCTCGTTGATAGTATGAATCAGCGACGCCAGGGTTGTGCTCTTACCTGAACCGGTTGGACCGGTAACCAAAATCAAACCTTCAGAGGCATCGATCAGGCCGTTGAGCTGCTCCGGGAGATCGAGTTCATCGATAGTCTTGATGTTTTCCGGAATCAGCCGGAAGACCCCGGCTATCCCGTTCCTTTGCATGAACACGTTCACCCGAAAGCGTCCTACTCCGTGCAGCGGATAGCTCAAATCCAGGTCCCAGTTTTCCGTGAATAGTTGTTTCTGGTTTTCCGTGAGAATTTCAAAGATAAGACTATTACAAGTCTCTGCGGACACGTTGCGATAGTTTAGCTTCACCATATCGCCGTTGATCCGCATGTAAGGCGCGGAGCCGGAGGTCAGGTGGAGGTCTGAAGCACCTTGCTGCTTCATCTGCCTGAGAAGATCATCTAGTCTGGCCATATTTCAATTCTCAATCTTCATCGGAGTAGGTGAGTTCCGGAGTAGGCAGCCCGAATACGCGCATCTACTGTCGGACTAATCGCGGCACATCCACCAATCGTTAACTTGTGAAACCGAGGAAGCAGGACGTTGTGTCCTTAGGAAAGGAACCAAGCTGGCTCGTTCTCGTTATCATCGATCGACATTCATCGATCGCCCGTCTCAGCTTGGTCTTAAATGTCAGGCTCCAGCGAAACCGATCGGGAGCTGAAATTACTATAGCAAAAAGATCAGACCCACGCCTAGCCTTTTGTCAGGAGGCCCCGGCATTTTAGATTGGGCGCTGTTGCACCAGGGCCGGACTAAGACCCCAGAACATAAGTAGTGTCGTTCCCTCCCCTGTTACTCAAGGTGACATGATTTCTCTGGTTCACCAGCAATCCTCGAACAAATCCAGTGGTTTCATTAGCAATCGGCGATGGCACTGCCCTTGCTCTTGCTCAGGGCTCGGCCTCCGAACGGGCGGCCACTAAGGACTTAGCAAAGAAGCAGTCGAATCGAGGTTGACAGGTGATAACAATGAAAGCTCAGGTCGCCAAAGCTCAAAGCTGGCACTCGCACAGCGGCACGTCGATGGTTGAGGTCCTTGCCGTGGTCGCCATTGCAACGATCCTGACCGCGGTCGCTGTGCCGCAGGTCATTTCAGCGCGCCGGCTGATCCGCTCGGCCTCGTTGCCGCGCGAAGTCGCCAGCCAAATGCGATATGCCAGACAGCAGGCAATGTCACAGCGGCAGGCCTTTACTTTTCAATATGACGACTCGGCAAAGCAGATCACGATTATCGATCACCAGGCGACTGGATATGCCTTGCTGTCTGCTTCGGGCTATCCAAATACCGCGGGCAGTATCACTGCCTTGACGATACCGTTAGGCGTCGGAGGGGGGCTTCCTGCTTCCGAAATTTCTTTCGGTGTCCCCACCGGAATCACCGTCACCTCTTTAGACGACACCAGCACCCCGACCGCCCTCGCGTCCAACAAAATCACGATCACTTTTCAACCGGACGGCACGGTCCAGGATGCCAACGGCAATTATGTTAACCGCACTCTATTTTTCTACAACAACCAAATCCCCAACCAGACGGCGTGCGCGATCTCTGTTCTGGGATCTGCCGGGAGAATCAAGATCTGGAGGTACACCGCCAGTGCAAGTAAATATCTCGAATAACGAATCCCGCCGCCGGCCGCTGCTGCGAAGACAACTTCATTCAGAATCAGGCGTTACGATTCTGGAGATGGTTGTGGCGATGTTGATTCTGACTATCGGCCTGCTGGGACTGGCCGCGTCGATCGGCTATGCCGTCACTGTCAGCAACAAAGGGCGCAATCTTACCAACAGCAAGCTGCTGGTGGTTTCACTGCTCGAGCAAATGGAGACCTTGCGAAATACCGAGCAGTTGACCTTTGGTCAGATTGTGAATGAAGGTCAAACTATTGACAACACGGGGGCCACGCGTCAGTTCACTGGATTTCCCACCGCCTTCCAGCCCCTTTCGAACGATCCCGGCCCGGACGGTATTCTTGGGACGTCCGACGACGACTCAGCATCGGTGGTACCGGGATACCAGCGCCAGGTCTTGATTAGCTTGTTGAACCCCAACCTCAAACGAGTCCAGGTAACTGTGCGTTACCCGGATGCGGGCGGCCAAATGCATGACCTGGTTGGCGTCAGCTATCTGAACAATGACACGCGGAGCAACTTTCGCTAAGCGGAGCCCGAAAAGGAACCATCGGGCTCAAACAGAAAACCGGAGGCAGTACATGTGTCCTAATCGCAAAATCAATCGGCAAGGCGGGTTCTCAATGATCGAGTTGATGATCTCCATGGCCACCATGACGATCGTTACCGGGGCGGCCTTTGCGCTGATTGGAAGCAGTATTAAGTTCTCCAGCGCCACCTATCACCTGACCGACACGGAACAGGGCCTGCGCACGGCGCAGGAGATTATCAATCGCGACCTGACGACGGCGGGTGACGGCTTGAAAGGCATCGGCACAATTCAGGTTCCCCTGGTGTTTGTCCAGTCTTATCTGACCCAAACACCTGTGGTCATCTCCGGGAACCCAAATTACGTAAATATGGCTCTGGTTACCTCCGATGATAATGTTCCGGGAACTACGGCTGTGCCACAAGCGAGTCCGGCGGCGACTGTCCTGGGCGGCACAGATCGTCTGACACTGCTGACCGAGGACTACACATCCTTTGCGCCGGTGACGGTGCTGGCCGGCAAGATCACCCAGTCAAGCCCCAACACCAACATCGTGGTCCTGGCTGCGGATATTGGAAAATTCCAGGCGGGAGAGGTGTACGCGCTCGTCGCGCAGAACAGCGCTGCATTCTTCGTCATCTCGAGCGTCAACTCGTCGACGAATACTCTGACCGTGACCAACGGCGATATTTACTCAATTAACCAAACCGGCTCCGGAACTCCTATCAATGTGGTTTCAGTTGCCGGAACGGCGCCCTCGACGATTGTGCGAATCCAGATGATCCATTACTTCGTGAACTCGAACAACCTGCTTGTCCGGCGAGTGTTCGGCGTAAAGGGAGCAACCTTCGTTGACAACGTCATTGCAGAGCACATTACCAAAATGCAGTTTCGCTATATGGTCAACCTAATCGATGCGAACGGCTTTGTGCCGCAACCAACGACACAGCTTGCCACCTCGCAACAGCAACTGGCCGTCCGTGAGGTTGAAACGACAATCGCAGGCGAAACTCTGCGCGCCGTGAACGCGATCACCGCGAACAACAACACCGGTAAGCAAGTCATTTCGTCGACCACGGTGACCTCCGTTCGCAATCTGCAGTTCCGGCAAGCGTTATAGGCCGGCCAGCGAATCAAGTTCCTAAATATTGCTTGAAGCCATTATCGATTAACAGGGAAGGATACGTTATGAGCAAGAACTCTAAAACAAATCATGCGGCGGCAATTGCTGATCGCAGCAAAGAGCGCGGGGCCGCCCTGGCTACGGCACTGATCGTCATGTCCCTGCTCTCGGCCATCTCGATGACCGTGCTGGCGGTCGTGACTCACGAGGCAAGAATCGCCGGCAGCGACCTGCAACGCACTCAGACTTTTTATGCCGCGGCTGCAGCCATCGAGAAAATGACCAGTGATTTTTGCGCAGTGTATGCCCGAACATCGCGGCCTACGACAACGGACTTTAATAACATCGCCGCTGCCTATCCCACCGAACTTGTCTCCGAAGGATTTTCGTTTACCAAAGCTGATGGAACGCCAAACCAGTCGCTCAAAGTTGATCCGAACGGCGCGACGGGCACTGTGACTATTCCAAGCGGTCCATTTTCAGGTCTAATCGCGTCGGTGACGCCGTACCTGTTGGACACGACGGCGACCCAGATCTCCACTGGGTCCCAGGTAGAACTTCAGCGCAAGATCAATAACTATCTGGTTCCCATTTTCCAGTTCGGCATGTTTAGTAATGAAGACCTCGAGTTCCACCCGGGCCCGCCATTCGCCTTTAACGGCCGCGTCCATGCTAACGGGAACCTCTATATCAGTGGCACGATGACTTTCCTTTCCAAAGTGACCACGGCCAACGAGCTGGTGGTCGATGTGCTACGCAACGGCAACACGCACGCCCAATCGATGAATGTGACAGTGGGATCGGTCACTGTTCCGCTAACCGCGGGCAGCGTGGTAGGCGGCCCGAACTTTTCGGGAACCAGCAGCGGCCAGCGGGGTTACTTCCCTGTCGCACCGGCCGGCACGGCGAGCTCGACCTGGAATTCAACTTCCATAGCGGCCGCTTCTGCAAGCGTCGCGAATCAATTCGGCGGACAGGTGCTGACCCGCACCACCGGCGGCGTGCCGCTGCTCCTGCCCATGCAGATCGAAGGAAATCAGGTGCGCGAGATTATCAAGCGCATGATGCCCAATGACAGCCAGATTCTTGATCAGTCTCGCTATCACTCAAAGGCGCAGATAAGAATTCTGATCGACGACGAGAACCCAACTACGACGGATGCTGCCGGTATCCCGGCAGGCCAGGGAGTCAATCTATCAACATTCGATCCCGTTCCGCTGCCAAACGTGTCGCCAACTCCATTGGCAACGGCCAACGGCGGCGGTAGAGCGTTGTGGCGCGTTAACGATACCAACACCAGCATCAGTAACAGCTATAACGAGACCGCCACAACTTTCGTCAATCAGCAGCAGAACGGAACAGCCCGACAAGCGGATACCGTTCGCGGTATAAGGGTCCCGGCGTCAAAGAATATCACCGGGGCTAACAACGCCAACCCGCTCCAAATTACCTGCAACGCACATGGATTTTCGAACGGCGATATCGTGGTTGTTAGCGGTGTGCAAGGCAACGCAAATGCTAGTGGCGAGTACACCATCGGGAACGTAACCACCAACACGTTCACCTTGACTGGTCGCACAGGCGTTGGCGGCGGTACCTACACCGCGAACACTGGAACTGTCTACGCGCTGCCGAAATCGCCCAACGGTACCGTCATTCCACGTGGCTCAGGAATCACCGGGCGCATTCTGATTCAGATAGTCGATACGAACGGAGTCGCGCGCGACGTCACCCAACAAATTCTCAGCATGGGAATGACTGAAGGCGAACCGAACGCGATAATTCATTTGCAGCGTCCGCTGTGGGCCGCGTTCACGCAAGGCAGTAGGGATGCAAGCGGATTGAGTAATCTAGCCCTCAATGGCGACCCAGCCTACACAAACTCCCTGACCGACATCCTGAACAAGACACACCTTGGGGCCGACGGCGAGATCAAGACCGACGCTACTCATCCGGTTCAGAACAGTACTCTCGGGTATCTGACGGCAATCGTCGATGATACTGCTTCAGGAGTAAACCCGCTGCGATCCGATGTGTCGATGACGATGAACATCGCGGACTGGGGCACCAGCGCCTGGAACACCAATGGTGAGTGGAACGCAGTTGTTCCGATCAATGTCTATAACGTGCGCGAAGGCTACATCAATTCGTCCCTCAGTTCCAGCACAGTCTATGAGCGCGGCATTACCAATGTGGTTGAACTCAACATGCGCAATCTGGCGCGTTGGCTGGATGGTGTTTACGACCTCAACTTGTTGGCAGGTACAAACGCGATCAGCGGTAACGTCGCCAGTCCCGACGGATACACGTTGTACGTCTCGGATCGTCGCGGCGACAAAGTGAAGTCTCTCGTTGACAGTGGGGTCACGGTCAATGCCACGAACGGCATGGTAGATAACGAAGACATCTACGGACCAAACAACACCCTCGATCCCGGCGAAGACGTACAGAATACGGGAGCGCTGGTGAAGGACATCACCGAACTACCAGATCCGGCGGCCTTAGCCGGTTCATACGGTGCCGACATCAACAAACGAGCTTTGACGGTCTCGACATGGGCCAACCTGGTCGGAGGCGCCGGTGCAGACAAGAACAATCGCAAATACTTCCGTAACGCAGTGCGACTCTTCAACGGTGAGAACCTTCAGGTTAGTGGCGCCTCGGGAAAACTCTCCACTACCAAAGGCATTACCATTTCCACGGAGAACATGGTCTACATCTGGGGCAACTACAACACTACGGGCATTAACAATGCGCCGCCTGATGGCACGTCATCACTCAACGACTCGACCACCACTTATTACTATCTCGGTAATCAGGTTCCGACTTCGATCGTCTGTGATGCCTTCTTCCCGCTTTCGAAGACGTTCTTTGATAGCGAGACGTCGCTGTATCCCGACGCGTTGGGCAGCCGGCCGGCCGACAATTCGCCTACCGTAGCGCAAGAGACAGCCGTGCGGGCCGCGATCATTGCCGGCAATAACCTGTCGGCCTTGTCCGCCAGTCCTGATGCGGGCAACAGCGCCTCGGGCGAGTCGCGACTCTGTGGCGGCATGCATAACTTCCCGCGCTTTCTCGAGAATTGGGGTGCTCGCTGGAATTTCGTGGGCTCGCTAATTCCGCTGTACCACTCGACCCAGGCAGTCGGGCAATACAACGCCGACGACGGGATCTACGGCGCGCCGATTCGTAACTGGGCTTTCGACGTAACGTTCACAAATCCGAACAAGCTGCCGCCGGGAACACCTTTGTTCCAACACATAGAACCAACTGGCTTCAAGCAGGTCCTCTAAAAGCTGCTGCTCGTCAAGCAGCCATCAGGCTGCGTCTGGTTTCAGTTCTCGGACTGAAACCCGGCGCAGCTTTTTTGTTGACTCTCCGGTCTGCGCGGCCCAGGCGTTGTAATCGCGCGATCAACGCGGATATAGTCGCCACAGTTTTTTCATGCTGACTGCGCGGAGTCTCCTTGGGCCTGAGCATTGAAAGAATCGAAATCCTTTTGCTGATCGCGGCGGTGGTCGCGATGCTGGCCCGGCGTCTGCACGTGCCTTACAGCGTGGGGCTGGTCTTTGCCGGTGTGGCCTGGCTTTCTCGATCTTTGTTCAGGGAATGACTATCAAACCGTTGATGAGGCGACTGGGTGAGATCACAACTCACGAGTGAGCCGGCATTCAGAAAGATCTCCGGAAATAAATCGAGGGCAATGGAAGAAGCGATCAGGGCTCTCTGGCCTTCAGCCGTCTTCAGACGGCTTTCCCGAAGGGTTCATAGACCAGCGCTTTTAGCGCTGGGTCAGCTGAGCACCTTCATTATTAGCGCGCTTCCAGCGTGCCTGGAATTAGCAGCTTAAGTTTGCCGGCTAAAGCTAAAGACGTAAGCCCGTTGAAACGGGCTTTGGAAACCCTGTGGCACTCTGGACCGGGCGTCAAACGCCCGGTCCAGTACCCCTGCGGGAAAGCCGCGTGAACGCGGCTAACGAATGTTCGACTCTCCGCAGATCTCATGCTCCATACGAGTATGGTTCTAAAACGCATCGGCACCATGCTCTTAACTTGACGCTTCACAAACCACCATGCTAGGTTGCGGGTCTGCCTAACATTTAATAGTTTCTGATCCTTCGCCAGAAAGCAGAGCACGCGATTGAACGCGCCCGCACTAGAACTGAAACGCACCCCGCTTAACAGCGCCCATCGCCGCCTGGGCGGACGCATGGTCGAGTTTGGCGGCTGGGACATGCCGGTCCAGTACCCGGCGGGGACGATGACTGAACATCTCCGCACGCGCACTCATGCCGGTTTGTTCGACGTCTCGCACATGGGCGAGATCGAAGTGCGCGGTCCCGATGCGATTCCCTTCGTTAACCGGCTGACTTCCAACGACGCGGCAAAACTGATCGATGGCCAGGCGCAATACTCCGCGCTGACTACACCGGAAGGAACGGTCATCGACGACCTGCTGGTTTATCGATTTGCCGAGGATCGTCTGCTGTTAGTCGTGAACGCCGGGACGACAGAGAAGGATTGGGACTGGATCACGTCCCATCGCGGGGACGAAAAGGTCGAACTAAGAAACGTAAGCGCTGAGTACTGCCAAATTGCCGTGCAGGGTCCTGACGCCCTTTCGATCCTGCAGCCGCTCACGACAGTTCCGCTCGATGAGATTAAGTACTACCACTTTACCGAAGATAAAGTTGACGGTGTCGCGGCGATTGTCTCGCGCACGGGCTACACCGGCGAAGACGGGTTTGAAGTTTACGCGGCCGCGGACAAAGCCGAGCAACTCTGGAACAAGATTCTTGAAGCTGGAAAGTACGGCGAGGAATATGGCCTGCTGCCCTGTGGTTTGGCCGCGCGCAACACCCTGAGACTGGAAGCGGGAATGTGCCTGTATGGTCACGAGATCGACGAGACGACCACCCTGCTCGAAGCTAACCTCGGCTGGATTTGTAAACTCAACAAGGGTGATTTTATCGGGCGCGAGCGCTTGGCTAAGCAAAAAGAGGAAGGCATCAAGCGCCAGCTCGTAGGCTTTGAAGTCACCGACCGCGGCATCGCTCGTGATGGACAAGATGTGCTGATCGACGGCCAGCGTGTAGGCCAGGTGACCTCTGGAAGTCCCGCGCCCTTCCTGAAGAAAAACATCGGCATGGCTTACATCCCCGTCGAGTCCGGCAGCGAAGGCGGCGCAATTGAAATCGACGTGCGCGGCCGACTGGTCGGTGCGCAAATCGTGCCGCTCCCGTTCTACAAGAGACCAAAGACCTGATTTCTTTGCGCTTTACAGTATTGTTTTTGCGCCTGGGCGTGAAACCAAAGTCGAGTTAGAGAATTTCGCGCCCAGGCGCAGAGGAGATCGAGAGGCGCAAAGCCAAATTGAGAGACCTCCGATGTTTGATTGAACCAGCGTGGATGGTTAGGTTATAAACAGAGTCGAAGTCGAAAATCCAAATCTTTATAGGAGCATCATGGCCAACGTCCCGGAAAATTTGCACTACAGCAAGGACCACGAATGGGTGCGTGTTGAAGGCGACACAGCCGTAGTCGGGATCACCGATCACGCGCAGGAGCAACTCGGAGACGTGGTTTACGTCGAACTGCCAAAGCCCGGCGAAGACTTTGCCGCCCACGAGTCTTTCGGCTCGGTCGAATCGGTTAAGGCCGTCTCAGAAATTTTCACCCCGGTCTCTGGCAAGGTTACCGAGGTCAACCAAACGCTGAATGACGAGCCTGAGAAAGTGAACCAGGACCCTTATGGCGAGGGTTGGATGATCAAGCTCAAAATGAGCAGCCGCGGCGAAGTTGACAGCCTTTTGACCGCCGCCGAGTACGAAGACTTTACGAAAGCAGAGAGTGAATAGCATTGCGTTACATTCCCAATTCGCCCGGCGAACGCGCCGAGATGTTGTCACAACTCGGCGCCGCTTCGATTGAAAGTCTTTTCGATTCGATTCCCGAAGATTTACGCCTGCGCCAACACCTGAACGTTCCGGCCGCGATGTCTGAGATCGAGCTGCTGAAAGCCTTCGATGAAATGGGTGTGCGCAATCAGTCCGCGGGGCGCGTGAGCTTTCTCGGCGGCGGGGCCTATTCCCACTACATTCCCACCATCGTCGATCATTTGCTCTCGCGATCAGAATTTTTCACCGCCTACACGCCTTATCAGCCTGAGATTTCCCAGGGCACGCTGCAATCAATCTTCGAGTTTCAAACTCTGGTGTGCCAGTTGACCGGGATGGATATCGCCAACGCCTCGATGTACGACGGTTCGACGGCCATGGCCGAAGCCGTTTTGATGGCTGAGCGCGTCACCAGGCGCGCCAAGGTCGTGGCTTCGGCCGCGATCCATCCGCAGTACCTGGAAGTAGCGCACACCTACGTACAACATGCCGGGATAGAACTACAGCACGCGGCCTTTGATCCAAATAGCGGACAGACGCCGATCACTGCGTTCGACTCAATCGATGATCAAACGGCCGCCATCGTCGTACAGTCGCCAAACTTTTTTGGCTGCATTGAAGATCTGGAAGCCCTGGCCGAGAAAGCGCACGAAAAAGGCGCGCTGCTGATCGTGACGGTTACGGAAGCCATGTCATTCGGACTGCTGCGTTCGCCGGGAGCGTGCGGGGCGGACATCGTCGTCGCTGAAGGACAATCGTTCGGCGTGCCGCTTTCGTTCGGCGGCCCGTACGTCGGATTGTTTGCGACGCGTGACAAGTACGCGCGGCAGATTCCCGGCCGTTTGGTGGGCGAAGCTTATGACAAACGCGGACGACGGGGCTTTGTGTTGACCTTAGCCACGCGCGAACAACACATCCGCCGCGAGAAAGCCACTTCAAACATCTGCACCAATGAAGGATTAATCGCGCTCGCCGCAACCATTTATCTGGAGACGATGGGTCGTCGCGGCGTGCAGCAGGTGGCGCGCCAGTGCGCGCAGAAAGCGCATTACGCCGCACGCGAGATCGCGAAACTCAAAGGCTTCTCGCTTCCCTACTCCGCTCCGTTCTTCAACGAGCTTGTTGTCCGGGCACCGGTAGAAGCCTCGCCACTTCTCGACAAAATGGCGCGCGAGAAAGGAATCGATGGCGGTATTGCGATTTCGCGCTTCGATGCGAATCGGCCCAATGATTTTCTGGTCTGCGTGACGGAAGTGAACACGCGCGAACAGATCGATGCGCTGGTCGCAGGACTGCGATCTCTAACGTAGCTATGTTTAGAGGCGGGCTACCGCCCGCCTGTGTTCATAGTTATGTTTAAAAGCGGGCTACCGCCCGCTTGGTCGGGCGGTAGCCCGACTCTAAACGATCGATTATTAATTCATGGATTCAAACATCACCAAAGTAGCCACGCACATCAGTCATAACGAGTCGCTGATCTTTGAACGATCACATCCGGGTCGCGCGGGCTTCAGTCTGCCACCGCTCGATGTTCCGGAAACCGCGCTCGACGAAATCATTCCGGCCCACTTTCAGCGCGAAGACGATCTGGCGGGCATGCCGGAGGTCACTGAAGTCGACGTGGTGCGTCACTTCACGCGCATGTCCACCTGGAATTACTCAATTGATCTCGGGCTGTATCCGCTCGGCTCGTGCACGATGAAATACAATTCGCGTCTGAACGAGAAAGTCGCGCGCATCGCCGGCTTTGCCAATCTTCATCCGCTGGCTTCCGAAGGCGAAGCGCAGGGCGCGCTGCAGGTGGTTTACGAACTTCAGCAGCACCTCACCGAGATCACCGGGCTGCCCGGAATTTCTTTGCAGCCGGCCGCGGGCGCGCACGGCGAGATGACCGGGGTGATGATCATTCGCGCGTTTATTGATGCGCGCGACGGCAGGGAGAAATCGGCACAGCGTCGCACGATGCTGATTCCCGATTCGGCGCATGGAACTAATCCGGCGTCGGCGCATCTTTCGGGTTTCACGGTAAAAACGATTCGTTCAACCACGGAAGGCTTGACCGATCTCGATCACTTGCGTGAGCTTTGCGCGCATGGCGATGTCGCGGGCTTGATGTTGACCAATCCCAACACGCTCGGCCTGTTTGAAAGAAATATTCAGCAGATTTGCCGCATCGTGCATGAGGCCGGAGGTCTGGTCTACATGGACGGCGCCAACATGAATGCTTTGGTCGGCGTCGCGCGCCCCGGCGACATGGGCGTCGATGTAATTCACCTGAACCTGCATAAGACTTTTTCGACGCCGCACGGTGGCGGCGGCCCGGGTTCGGGTCCGGTCTGTTGTACGAAAGAGCTCGAACCGTTCCTGCCGGTGCCCCGCGTGGTTGTCAGAACCCGGAGCGGTAGCGACGGGGTAGATTCACCAGTCTTCAAACTGGATTTCAATCAACCGCAATCGATCGGCCGTGTTAAAGCCTTCCTCGGCAACTATGGAATGATGCTGCGTGCTTTGTCCTACATTCTTACGCACGGCTATGACGGTTTGCGCGAAGCAACCGAAGCCGCCGTGCTCAACGCGCGCTACATCGCCCACGGCCTGCTCGCAGACTATGAAAAGCCTTTCGACGCGCCGCCCATGCACGAAGTCGTGTTCACCGACAAGCGCCAGGCGCGCAAGGGCGTACACACGCTCGACATCGCCAAGCGGCTGATCGACTACGGCTTTCATCCGATGACGATCTATTTTCCCTTGATCGTGTCGGGCGCGATGCTGATTGAACCCACCGAATCAGTCGGGCGACAGGAACTGGATCAATTCATCGAAGCGATGCGATCGATCGCGCGTGAAGCGGTTGAAGATCCTGAATTGGTTTTAAACGCGCCACACACCACCCGCATCGGCCGCCTGGATGAAGCCGCCGCCGCCCGCAAGCCCGTGTTGAGGTGGAAGCCCAGGGAAGCTGATACCGAACCGCGAGCGGTAGCGCGCGGGTAACACATGGGTCTCGCATCGAAAATGAACCGGTATCACTGCTTCTCTTGCTAAACCGCGATGCCCGTTTATAATGACTCACTGTCAGAGTTAATAGACAGTAAGTCTCCCCAAATCAGAATCCGTCGTCAAAGAGATACGATGATGTGCACCTTTAACATCCGTCGCCTGTCTAACTGTCTCGTAGTCCTCTCCTGGCTATTCCTGATTCTCCCGACGGCCACAGCGCAAACCAAACCAGAGAAGCAAACCCCGGATGACGTCATCCGCGTTGACACCACGCTGGTGCAAACCGACGTCATGGTCTTTGATAAGAAGGGCCATTTCGTCGACGGTCTGAAGCCCGATCAGTTTGAGTTGAAGATTGATAATAAGCCGCAACCCCTCGCTTTCTTTGAGCGCGTTTCATCCGCCAGTCAGCGCGAAGAGAGTAAGGCGCAAGCAAATAGCGGCGTTGCTGGGACGAATCCGGCAACCGCAACTCGCGGCAGGGTCCTGATCTTTTTCATCGACGATCTTCATTTAGCGCCGGCCAGTCTGGTGCGCACACGCAAAGCACTCTTCGAATTCATCGATCATGGAATGGGCGACAAAGACATCGCGGCCATCACGTCATCGAGCGGCCAGATTGGATTCCTGCAGCAGTTTACGGATAACAAGGATGCGCTGCGCTCGGCGGTCGCCCGCCTCAACTATCGCGCTGATACCAAGATAGACACGGAAAACCCGCCGATGTCTGAATACATTGCGCTGAAGATTCGCGAGGGCGACGAACAAGCTATTAGTTATTACGCCCAGCAATTAATGCAGCAAAGTTGCTTCAAAGTAAATCTCACCCTTATTTGTACGGTCTCTGCGCAATCGGCCAGAGAGATGGTGAAGGTGCGCGCTCAAGGGATCGTGACGACGGCCGCGCCCGACACAGATAACACGCTGCGTCTGTTGGAGGGGTTGATGCGCAGCGCCGCCCAATTGCCCGGGCGCAAACTGGTTTTTGTCATTTCCGATGGATTCTATTTGAACGACGTCAAGACAGGCTCGCGGGACAAGATCAAACGGATCACGGATGCGGCCGGACGGGCTGGCGTCATTATTTACACTCTCGACGCGCGCGGCATCATCAGCGAGTCCCTCGATGTGACCAATGACCGGCCCATCGATTCAAAGGGCCTGACCGTCAGCTCAAGCATAGGTGAGATTTCCGCCTCGCAGGACGGCCTCAATGCCCTCGCCGGAGATACGGGAGGCCGAGCTTTTCGTAACACGAATGCCCCCATGTCTGAATGGGTGGGTAAAGTGCTGGATGAGACTTCCAACTATTACCTGCTCGCGTGGCGACCGAATACCGAGGAGCAAAAAAGGGGCAAGTTCAATCACATAAGCGCGAGCATAATCGGCCGGCCCGACCTCACCGTGCGTCTGCGCGGCGGATATTTTAAGACCGCGCCCCTGCCGATTTTGACGACCAGGAAAAAACCGGACAAGGATCCAACCAAGGCGCGCGAAGATGATATGCGCCTGGTCATAGACGCTCCCGTTTCGCAGCGACAAATACCGACCGAGGTGGAACTCCGCCTCGCCCTGATGCCTGGTGTCGGCACCCGCACGATAGCCACCATAGAAATAAATCGAGCAGCTCTGACGTTTGACCTCAACGACGGTAAGCGGGTAGCCGATCTGGATATTGGCGGAATCTTTTACGACGATAAGGGAAAACCCATAACCAGCTTTGTCGGCCGTTTGAAAATTTTTCCGCTGCCGGAAAACTCGTCTCCCGCACAGCCTAAACAGCCGGTCTATAACTTTGACGCCTGGTTGCCGCCGGGTCTCTACCAGGTCCGGGTGGGCGTGCGCGACATGAAGAGCGGAAAAATCGGCAGCGCCATGCAATGGATCACGGTGCCGAAAATGTGAGGGAGCATCTGAATGGGTTGGGTGCCAACCCCGGCCGCGCTTTGGGGGCGGAAAAATCAAGTAAAGAGGAAAAACAACGATGGCAGCGCAACAACCATGGACCGGCTTACAAATCGAAACGAGCTTCTTTCCCCTGTCATTTTTTCTTTATCTCTGTACACCGACCATTGTGATTGACGGCGTCGCGTGTCAAAGACCGTGGGGTTCTCATTCCTTTCAGTTGGCGCCGGGCATGCACAATGTCAGGATCTTTTTCAAATATCTACTCATGGACACCTGCGGGGCCAATGCAATTAACGTGGTGGTCCAGCCTAACTGCATTCATCGCATCAAGTACGAGATGCCACCGTGGATGTTCTCGAAAGGTTCGATCAGAGAGTTGCCTCCACACGTTTTCGCTCAACAGTAAAGGACCTCTGATCAAGTTGAGGAAGAGTTTGCCTTGAGCCGCGCAGCGCGGGTTTCGAAAACGTAAAACCGCTAACTTGTTCAGGGCATCCTAAATTCCACTAACCAAAGAAGGAGATTTCGAATGTTCAACCCACTTGGCATGGATTTAATAACTCGACGCCTGCTGGCAACGCTCTTCATCTGCGCGTTCGCGGCCAGTTCGGTTTTCGCGGACGGCGTAAAAAAGAAAGTCCACTTTGCCCCAGGCACTTCGTCAACAACGATTAAGGGCACCGTGATCCGGGGGGAAAACGACCGCTATTACATCGGCGCGAAGGCCGGTCAGAAAATGACGGTGAAGGTTACTTCGACCGAGAAGAACGCCGTCTTTCAGATCTATTTCCATGGCGAGGAGGAGTCTTTGCCGGGCGCCGGCGATGGGGACGACGCCACGAACTGGTCAGGCGAGCTACCAATCGACAATGAATACGTTATCGTGGTGGGCGGCACGCGCGGGAATGCCAGCTATACTTTGACGATTTCAATTAAGTAATTAACAAGTAGCTAGACTTCCCAAGTGGCTTCGGTTTTCGAGTCTTCGGCCGATCCTTCAGCCGGAACTCGCATCAGCGCGAGTCGGTCGACGATGCGACCGTTGATGAGGTGTGATTCGATAATCTCCGGCACATCGGCAGCTTGGACCTGCGCATACCAAACGCCGTCAGGGTAGACCATCACGGCGGCCCCGATGGCGCAGAAGCCGACCGAAGCGCACTCAGTAAGCACGACGGTGCCTTTCGGGTTCTTGCCCTTCTTCGCCTGGCCCATCAGAATGCCGCGCGCCGTTAATTCGCGCTCGAATGCCAATTTCACCTCAGCGCTTTCTCTCGCCGAGCATGACTTTCCCGAGCAAACAAATACGTGATGGCGAATAGGCGCGGTAGTAATCGGCGCCAGGGCACATAATTCTTCAGCGTTTTTGATGAATTCATGTTCGGCCATGCATTCCCATGCTAGCACGAGAGGGCCGCCTAAATCAGCCGCAAAGAATTATTGACTTAGTCTTTGCGCGCAATCGATTCCATTGTAAGATTGACGCGAACGGGCGACCGCTCGACAGACCGCATCAAGCTTCACGGGCGGTCTTTGGTGCGGGCGCCTGATTTGATATTACGCACAATGGAACTTCGTTAACGATGGCCGAACAGCAGGTAAATGGGCTGGTAATTCACGTCTCGTCGCTGAACGATCGGTCGACCGAGGTCGTGATGCAAGAGCGCATTCGCATTGGCGCTTGTGAAGATTGCGACGTGAAGATCCGTCTGCCGCAAGGCGCGTCAAGCACCGGACCTGTCATTGAGCTGGCCCGCACGAAAAACGTCTACCGCATCGTCAGCATTGATCCCAATCTGGAAGTAACGCTTAACGGCCGATCAATCAAGCCTGAGAAAGGCATCCACGACGGAGACGAAATCTGGATCGGTCCATCCGGTCCATCGATTCATTTTTTTCCGATTGCCTCAACTCCGGCCCTGGTCCCCGGCCGCCGCGACGGCGCGCACGTGGCGCCATTCATCGAGCAGGCGGCCATGGAAGCTTCGGCGACGAAGCGCCGCGACGACGCCAAGATCTTCCTCCGGGAATTCACGCGCGAACTGGTCCGCGAGATTAATCCTTCGACCAAAATCATTGGCTTCGCAATTTTGATCCTGGCCGTAGTTGGTCTGCTTTGGGTTGGCGTCCTGCAGTATAACGAGATGAGAAAAAACCGCGGTACGATTGCCGCCCAGCAGCAACAACTCATGGCCCAGCAGCAGCAACTGCAAAAGGCGAACGACCAATTGGGTGAGGTGGTAAAGTCCAACAAACGAATTCAGGACACCATCTCGTTGGGTGAGATGCTACGCGTTAATTACGGCGACGGAGTCTGCTTGATTTACGGCTCGTTCTATTTCGTCGAACCCGGAACCGGTCGTCCGCTTCGCTATCCTGAGACCCAGACCAACGAGTCGGGCGCTGCAGTTCAAAATGCGAATGAGGAGCCGGCGCTGACTCCAGAGGGCCACGGGCCCGTCGCAGAGTTTCCCTTTGCCGGCACCGGCTTTCACGTCGGCGATGGTTTTGTGCTGACTAATCGTCACGTGACGCAGCCGTGGCAAGCGGATGAGCGGGCTCAGAGCCTGAACAGCACCGTGAAAGGCGTGCCGCGCCTGAAAAAATTCATGGCCTTTTTTCCCGGCACCACTCAATCGATCTCTTTAAAGGTCAAGCAAGTCGCACGAGAAGACATCGCCGTCTGCACGATTGACACCAAGGACCTGCCGCCAAAGCTTCCGATTTTGCCACTCGAAAAAGATCCCGGCTCGGTCGCGGTTGGAAAACTGGTCGTGACGATGGGTTATCCGTCGGGGCCCGACCGGCTGCTGGCGCTTTTGGACGAGAGCGAAGCCCGTAGTATTCAACAACGATACGGCTCCGTAGAAGCGCAGCTCGGCTACCTGGCTGAGAAAAAGCTGATCCAGCCTTTGACGACCCAGGGAAACATCACAGATCTCGAAGCACGACGAATTGTTTACGACGCGCGCACGGGCGAGGGTGGGTCAGGCGCCCCACTATTTGGGCCATCAGGGCGCGTGATAGGAATCACTTTCGCGATCTTTACAGAAAACACGGCCTCGAACTTTGCCGTGCCGATTCGGTCCGCGCTCACCTTGTTGGAGAAATCGGGATGGACGGGTTCTCCAAATTTGGACGCCGAGCAGAAAGAAGCGGCCGCCGCGAACCAAACGAATACTCGTTGAGTAGCCGGCGGACTGCCCGCGGCGGGAGTCTTGCGCAACCGAATTAGCAGTGCAGCCATCTGAGGTCTGATCGCTGCAGGGGCGCTGGTATGTCGGTTGCTGACGGTTTTCAGCAGCGGAACAAACTGCTCCGCCACTGCCTGCGGAAATCATAAAGCTGCAGGAACATCGCTCCTTTCGGAGCGTTTTTTCAAAGCATGAGCAGCAAAACTTATCGCCCAAAGAGAACGGACGCCTGGACAGGCATCGGACTGATGTTTATTCGATCAATCTTGCTGTTGGTGGCGATTTCGCTCTGGGGTGGTCAGAGTGCTGCGCAATCATCGAATCAGTTTGGCGCCAGGCAGTCTGCTCCGGCGAAGCCAACTGAAATCCCGCGGGCTGGCACTTTGCCCGCCGCGCTGGTCCCCGGCGCGGCTGAGAACGAACGAGGCGACGCCAAGTCGTCGACGGAAGCGCGATCAGAGGATCGTTCAACTGAAACCGAGCCCTCCAATTCAGCTCAAACTCAGTTCCGAATCGAACGCCTGCCGGTGGTGGGCGGAGCGGAATTACTGACCATCTTTGGCCGGCTGGATGGAATGCGCACTAGCGGCCTGGCCGCGCCGGAAGTCCCGCTGGTCGCCGTCTTGCGCGATACTCTGTCGGACAGCGATCCGGAGAATGATCGACTTCGTTATGTTTGGATGCTTACGTATACGCAGCCAACGATGATGAAACGGATCGCTTCCGCCATTCCTTTTCTTTATCAACGTGTCGGAAATAAGAAGCAGGCCTCGAAGGGTCCACCGGACCCGCTCCTTGATTTTGCCAATACCAGCCGGCAAACGTGGAACCACTTCTTCTGGATGGGACTGCAAAATGTTTTCCTGGATAGTTATGGGATTCCGCTAAAGGCCGCCAGTCGCAGTTATCGTCGCAACGCGGCCGACTATCGCACGGCCCACGTCACGCAAGCGCTGTCGATTCTCAGCAACTATGAAAACCTGCGCCGGCGATCACGCGACGAAGGCGAACTGCTGGCCTTCAGTCAAGCTGCCATCATCAATTCGACGACGCCCGGCGACGGCGGGATCAATGATACGGCAACTCCGCTGTTACCTGCGCCCGCCTTTACTCCCGGCGAAATGCTCGAGCTGCGCGCGCGCCTGATCCTGTCGGGAAGAACGTTCGGCGGCCTTTTCGGGCCGGATAAGTTTAGCGACACTGTCGAAAAGTGGTCGATGTCTTCCGTAGATACCATCGGCCACAACTGGGAGATGCTGCGACAGCGAGCTGAAGCCGAAGGGCTCTATTTTCAGCCCCTGACTATGCCGGACGGTCGCGCCACTCACGTGCTGCTCTGGATCTCACGGTCCGATCTGGCAACCCAGGCGAATCGATCTTTTGACCAGCGCTTTCTGAACATCGCGAACCCGTGGAACGACACCCGCTTGCGCAACTGGAACGGCTATTCACAAACGCGTTACCTTGACCAGGACAATCGCCCGACCACTGCTGATAATCCGGGCGCGCGTTCGTTGGAGATGATTCCGCTGGCCCTTTATGGGCTCGATCACCCGAAGATTCCAGCCCTGTTGGTCGACTTTCGCGACAGCCGTAACCCGAAGAGACGCGAAATATCGCGTTTGGTTCTGAACGATCTGACCAGGAACATTTTCTCGCTCTCGAGTTTTGGCAATATCCCATACTTCCTTGGCCGCAGCGCCTACAATTTTGTCACGGGTCGTCGCGGCATGGATCTGAATCAACCCACGCGTTTGAACAGCTACTCGGAATTGACCTTGCTGCTCTCATTCAATAGCTCGGTCGATCCGCAGCTGCAGCGCGAGATCGAGCGTCGCCTGGAAATTGTCTCGGTTAATCCACTCAGCAACGATAGTCAGAGCGAGACTCAACTCGCGCGTCAGCAGTACGACGCTCTGATCGATTTCGCTCGCCGGCCTGATGGCCTGCCGGCTAAACTCGAACGTGATCGGCGAGCTGAAATGGTTGCGCTGCAACACGGATCGGCGGCCCGTTTCTTCATCAATCTCGGCAATGTGCTCTCGTGCGGCCGATACGTCCATCGTGAAAATGCGACGCCCGAACTTTCGGCGCGCCTGGAGGTGGCTCGTCGGATCGAACGCCACACCAACTTCCTCAGCAGAGTCGCCGGGTCTTCTCCCCAAACTGAAGTTGCCTGGGACATGAGCACGGTGAAGAGCTCGCTGCAGTTTCTTGCCGATCGCGGCGCCGGCGCAAACGGATCGGCCGCGCGGGCCGCGGCCTTGATCTTTCAACGTACCGATGACCGCGAAGCGCGCCGGCTGTGCCTGGACGCTCTCTACAAGATCAATAGCAAGACCGCCAAGAACGCACTGCTGCGCCTCTATCGCCAGGAGCAGCCTCAATCAGAATGGCGGCCGGCGATCGCCGAGCGCTTGCGTAAGGCCGTCGCCGCAGATAGTCGCAGGAGACCTGCCGAGGCCAGGGTGGTTCTTAGTCAGGTGGGCCAGCCGTGAAACGGTTCTTTTCGGAACATGGCTTGCTCCAGAGGATTCAACCGACAGCCTTCGAGCACCTATCGCGCATCCTCATTCAATTCACCGGCATGGTGCTGCTGACGCTGGGCTTGCACGCTACGGCCGCCGTGCAAGCCCAGACCAAGCGCGTCGTGGTGATCAAAGTCGACGGCCTGCCCTATGAACTGGTCGAGCGGTTTGTCCATGAGCAAGACCCGCTCACCGGCAAAAGTCTGCTGCCCTGGTTCGACAACGTCTTTTTCAAGAACGGCACTCGCATCACCAACTTCTATGTCCGCGGCATGAGCCTGTCGGCGCCGTCCTGGTCGACACTTGACACGGGGCAGCACCTGCAAATCAAAGGCAATGTCGAATTCGATCGCGACATTCTGCACACCTACGACTATCTGAATTTCATCCCCTTTTACTTCAAACAAGCCACCGGCGCGAATGAAGATATGCCGGGCACTGAAGTGCTCGACTCTCTGGGCCTGCCCATGCTGATCGATGGCTATGACAATTACCAGCGGGTGCCGGGCTCGCAACTCTACGGTCGCGGGGCCCGCATAAGGACTATTGAACGGGCGGGTCAGGCAACGTTTCTGAAGAACCCAATCGAACTTGCGGGCGAATTTATCAACGGCTTTGACCTGCGCGGCGTGGTTCCAGATCAAATAGAGCGAGAACTGATCGAGAGGCTCCAGGATCCGCGCGTGCAATATCTGGATCTTTACACTACCTCGTTCGATCACGTGGCCCATCATAATAATGACCGCGAATCTCATCTGGTTGCCCTGCGCGATATTGACTCTCTGGTAGGCCGGATCTGGACTGGAATCCAAAAGAGCCCGCTCGCTTCAGAAACGGTCCTGATCGTTCTTTCCGATCACGGCTTTAACACTGACGAGCGAGTGATCAGTCAGGGCTTCAATCTGGTGAAACTGCTCGGCAGCTACGCGGGCGGCGGACACCACGTCATAACCAAGCGGCGCCTGCTGATGGATTACTCGCTGAAAGCCATCAACCCTTTCGTGCCGCCAATCACCACGACCGCCTCTCAGTCGTACTACCTGAAGAAACAGAGCGCCGAGTACCCGACCGCGCTTCTGGATTTCGACGGCAACGAGCGCGCCGGACTGCATCTTCGCAACAGCGACCTTAATGTCCTGCATATTCTGCTGCAGCAGCTGCAGCGCAAAGACCTGTTGCCGCAATTGCGCCAGGCAGCCACGGCGGCGTTCTTTACTGCTCTGGCGCGGGACCGGACGCGTTGGCAGGGCGAGCTCGATCAACTCGACGAAGAGATGCGTGCTTTGCGCCGAGCGACCGAAAAGCAAAGTGCCTTATGTGAATCGCAACCAAAGAAGTTCACCGTGGCAGATCGGGAGATGGGTCGCGACGACAATGCCCGGCGTATCTGCGTGCTGGCGGCGCAATGGACCGAGCAGGCAAAAGGCTACGGTGCCTACGTGGCGACGATGCGAAATCTCTCAGGCCTGCGACCGGAGACCTTCGATCCATTCAAACTGAAGATCCCGGAACTGATTCCCGAGGATTCGATGGGCCAACGCAACTCGGTGCACGATCTCCAAAACTATGTCGTGGGCCCGGGACGCGACGGTCTGGTGTTGAAAAGTGATGGTTCGCTCGATCTCGAACGCAGCTTTCTGCGCATTAATTACCTGACTTTGATTCACGACCAGGAGGTGCGCAACAACCCTCAGCAGGGCGTCTCGAATCACCCGGTGGACTTTATCGCCACGCGAATTTCTCGGGCAGCGATCGCGCCGGCGCTCAGCGAAGATCTGCAGCCCGACGACGACGTGGTGTGGCTTTACGGGGGCCCGGATCGTCAGGCCCTGGTGTTGCCACGCGGCGAAGCCCAGGGACAATTACGCTTGCGATATCTGCCGATCGCCCATCTTACTGAGGATGAGCAGGGCGTAATTCGCTTTGATCGCGTTCCGTGGCAGCCGGGTCTGCCGCTGCGAATGCTGGACGATCCGCGGCTTGAGGTGCCCCTCAACGATCGCGTGGCCTGGCTGAATGACTGGCATACGGACGTTGAGTGGTTGCATGCAGTGCACAAGACGCAATACTCTAACGGGCTTATCGGGCTGCACGAACAATTCACGTTGTTCCCTGCTCCGGGCACGGATGTAAATGCGGCGGGACTATCAACTGATGAGAGATTGCTGCACCGCTTTAGGAGTCGTCAACGACTACTGGTCGAAACCGATTTGCTGATCGCAGCCAACAATCATTGGAACTTTGACGTGCGCGGTTTTAATCCCGGCGGCAACCACGGATCGTTGTTTCGTATCTCGACGCACTCGACTTTGATGTTCGCCGGCGGCGAGGCCACGGGTATTTCGCGCGGTTTGGCTGTGACTGAGCCCTACGATAGCTTGAGTGTAGTGCCGACGATATTGGCGCTCACCGGAAAGCTTCAGAGCGACAATCAGCCGGTTGAGTCGCTGGCCAAGCGCGGCTTTACCAGGTTTCCCGGCCGGGTAATCCCCGAAGTCGCGGGACAGAATTTTGGCGCTCGCAGTTCTCAGTCGGCGCAATGATAGTAATCAATGGAACGTTCCCTCGATGATCGCGCGCTGATAGACACCACCGGCTCACCGTCGGTCGCCAAGCGGTCAACCGCAAAGCGCTCAATAGCCTGGCTGCAAGCCGTGGCGTTTGTGCTCGGCGCTTTGCTCCTCGTTTACGTCATTCGCAGGGTTGGAGTCCAACCAATCTTTTCCGCGTTGGGCCGTGTCGGTTTTGGATTCTTCTTCGTCGTCGCCATCAACGGGCTGCGCCATGTGCTGCGCACCATCGCGATGAGCCTGTCGGTCCCGCCCAAGCATAGACGCTTTACCTTTCCGCAGGCATTCGCGGCGCGACTCGGCGGCGAGTCGATGAGCTTCCTCACCTTCGCCGGTCCGTTGCTGGGCGAAGCCACCAAGGTGGCGTTGCTACGAAAACGCGTGCCCCTGGTTCACGGCGTGCCGGCCCTGGTCGTTGATAACCTGCTCTACAACCTTTCCGTCGTGCTGGTGATCTTTGGCGGCGCCAGCCTGATGCTGTTCGCCTATCCCGTGCCGCCGCTCGCCCGCGAGATGCTGATCCTGATTGCCTCGGTGGCGTTCCTTGGGCTAATCGCGGCGGCCATGGCCACGCGGCGCCGCGTCACGCTGCTTACCAACATCATCGACAGCCTTGGACGTCGAGGTTTCCGCCCCGGATTCCTGCGCAATCGCCGCCATCACATTTATCGCGTTGAGTTGACGGTGTACGGATTTTACCAGCGTCGTCGCGCCGCGTTTTTTTCCATGATTGGGCTGGACCTGACCTCACACGCGGCCAGCGTGCTGGAAGTTTACGTAACGCTCAAGATGCTTGGCTTTGTTCCCCACGTGGGCGCTGCCTACATCATTGAGTCGTTGACCAAGGTCATCAACTTTGCGTTTGGTTTCGTGCCGGCGACGATTGGCGTTTACGAAGGCGGCACAGAAATCATTCTGAAGAGTTTGGGTTTTGCCGCCGCCGCTGGCGTTACGCTGGCCATTGTGCGGAAGGCGGCCATTATCTTCTGGACCGTAATTGGTGTTTTCATTATCACGTGGCGCGCCGTGCCGAACGCCTGGCTCCGCGTCCTCGATCGCAGCCCTCGGCTACAAAAACTTATGGACAGTCTTGTACTTTCAAACCTTGCGCATCGCCCCGCGCGCACTGCCGTCAGCGTTGTCGGCATCGCCATCGGCGTCTTACTTGTGGTCTTCACCGTCGGTCTCACGCACGGCCTTTTACGAGAGCGCGGCCGGCGCGAAGCGAATATCGGGGCAGAGATCATGCTGCGACCGTCGGGGATGATCGCCCTCGCCGGCGCACAGACATTTTCCATGCCCGTCGCCCACGCTGCCGAAGTCGCGCGCATCGAAGGCGTCCGCGCCGCCGTGCCGATCGGTCAGAACGTTGACAAAAGCGACTCGGGTTTTGGCTCGCGCTTGATCGAAGGGATTCCATTCGATCAGTACGCGGCGCTCAACGGACTGACAATCAAAGAAGGAAGAGGGCTTCAGGGTGGCGACGAAGTCATCGTCGACGCGGCCTGGCAGCAGGAGAAGAATGTCGCTGTTGGTGCGACGATGCAAATCTACGAACGACCGTTTCGCCTCGTCGGCACCTACGGGCCTCCCGGCGGAGGCCGGCTCAAGATTCCGCTGGCCACGATGCAGGAGCAGGTCGGCAGCGAACATCGCTGCAATACGATTCTGGTCGCCTGCGCAGATCCGGCGCGGCAGGAGCAGGTTGCCGCGCGCATCAAGGAACGGTTTCCCGACGATCAGATCATCCTTACCCGCGAACTGCCTGAGCTTTACATGTCCAGCGTGCCCGCGCTGAATGTCTTTCTAAAAGTCGTGGTCGGGGTGGCCACCACCATTAGCATGCTGGTGATTCTGCTGGCGATGTACACGACCGTGACTGAGCGCACGCGACAGATCGGCATTCTGAAATCGCTCGGGATGTCGAAGCGTTCCATCGCCTGGGTGATCGAGCAGGAAGCGATCCTGGTGAGCTGCCTCGGGGTCACCCTCGGCGTGATGCTGACGCTGCTGATCCGGTTCCTCGTGATGAGATCGACGACCCTGGTGGTTGATATCGAGCCAAAATGGATCGCAATTTCTCTGGTGGTTGGTTTGATTGGCGGCTCGATCGGCGCGCTCTATCCCGCGCTGCGCGCGGCCAGACAGGATGCCGTTGATGCGCTGAGTTATGAGTAGGTGAGCTGGGAGTGCGGCGACTCATCGCCGCTTTGGTCGCCGCATTCAAACCAAAAGGCTGCGACAAGTGGCGGGCAAGAAAAAGGCGCTGACGAGTCCGCGCACTCCGAATTGATCTTCTCTACGAATCTGTCGCCGCCGGCAGTTCCTTCAGTCTCACCAGCTTGATGCCTTTTGCGAGGTGAAGCAGTTGCAGGACGCGTATGCCCCACCAGTTGAAATCAATTTCGTACCAGGCCAGACCGTGACGCGCTGAGGTTGGATACGCGTGATGGTTGTTGTGCCAGCCTTCGCCCCACGTCAACAGCGCTACCCACCAACTGTTGCGCGAATTGTCGTTCGTGGCAAAACGGCGCCGGCCCCAGAGGTGAGTCGCGGAGTTCACGAGCCACGTTGCATGCAGTCCCAGGGTTACCCGCAGAAAAATCCCCCACAACAGCAAAGGCCAGCCGCCGACCGCGACCAAAACGATTGCCAATATTATCAAAGGCACGAAGTACACACGGTTGAGCGCCACGATGAAACGATCCTGCATCAGGTCAGGAGCGTAACGCTCCAGCACCTCCGGGCTGTGCTGTTGCGCTGTACCAGTCAGAATCCAGCCGATGTGTGACCACCAGCGACCTTCGACCGGAGTGTGCGGGTCACCGCCCGGTTCGTCGCTGTGTGCGTGATGAAGGCGATGCGTAGCCACCCAGTTAATGGGTCCACCCTCGAAGGAGAGCGTGGCGCAAATGATTAAGAAATACTCAACCGGCTTCGACACTTTGTAACTTCGGTGCGTCAGCAGGCGGTGATACGTCATGCCGACACCGAGACTCTGCGCTACCCAGGCAAGAACCGCGCAGACAATCAGACCACGCCAACTCCAATAAAAAAGCGCCGCAACGGCGCCGAGGTGAAAAACGATCATCCATATCGTGGTTGGCCAGCGAATTCCGCGGTGGCCATCGTTGACCTTAGTCTGTTTGTCCATCAAAAGTGCTTTCAAATTATCTTTCGTAATCAGGGGCCGCTGGTAAACTCATACGGACGCCTGTGAATGAATTAACCGGCGCACTCGATCTGAAAAGAGCACATCGATCTTTTGCGGCTCAATGACGGCGGTCACCTCACCGGGACCGTACGTTCCGTGGGTTAGATGTTGTCCGGTCCGATAGGTGCGCGTGCGATCGTAGGGAGCACTGGCCTTGGCACTGGCGCCGGCAGAGCGAGGCCCGGTAGCAGGTTTAAACGAGCTGCGAAGGCCACACTTCGGACAGCTTACTCGAGAGATCTGGCCGCGCTTGGTAATGGTCGCTACAATGTGGCCGCGCTCCTCCTGACATTTAGCACAGAACTTGTCGACCCGAGCGCCAACGGCGTAGGTAGGCTTTTCCACCTTTCGCTCTTTCACTGGCATGAGAAACAAACGCGGCTTGCCCGGTAATTACCGTGGCCCGAACGCGCCCCTCCTTAAATCAGCCTGATTGAACTTGATTGGAGTGCAGCAGAAGTTGCTGCACTCCAAAAGGACGAAATAATCCGCTGGTTACCAGCGCGGCGCGCGATCATTGCGACCGCCACCGCCACCGCCACCACCGCCGCCGCCATAACCACCGCGTCCGCCGCCACCGCCACCGCTGCGGTTGCCACCATAGCCGCCGCCGCGTCCACCACCACCACCGCCGCCGCCGCGACCGCCGCGATCCTCTCTGGGCCGAGCTTCGTTGACGTTCAGGTTACGGCCGTTAAATTCCTTGCCGTTGAATTGCTGAATGGCCGCTTCGCCTTCTTCCTTGGTGGCCATTTCCACAAAACCGAAGCCGCGCGAACGACCTGTTTCGCGATCCTCGACGACGCTGGCTGATTCTACCGCGCCGGCCTGCGCGAAGAGTGTTTGCAGATCCTCGCTGGAAGTTTGAAAGGACAAATTGCCCACGTAAAGTTTCATTGACATGTAAGTTGAACTCTCCTTTTAGAGCTTGGGCGAAGAAGCTTCGAATCGAAGGTGGCTTCGTAGTAACGGTTGCAGCGAAGGCTTGCGTTTCGGATGCTCACCAAAATGAGCGGCTTCTCTTCTCCGGTTGAAAACAGCCTGCTCTCGAACTATCCGTAACGCCGCCGCCAATCCGTAGGCGCGGGGCGCATCACCGTTGATGCGCGAGAGAAGGAATAACTGGACGGTACTATGCCCTATTTGAGTGCAAACTGGCAAGGACCAGGGTAGCCGGATCACCGACCGCGCATCACAATTTAGGGTACTTTTCACTTGAGTTTCTGTTTTCCGCTTGAGTAGAATGGGCCGCCCCCTTTTTGGCTCTGACCTCGGCCCCCTTTTCGATGACAATTGAGGGAGATAACCAGGTTGGATCAGACGATGCCGCAAGACCCGTCAGGGATTGCGATCCGGGCCGCTCCGGCTCGACAGTGAACTGAGCTTCGGAGGTCTGCTGGTTACCGTCTTTGCATCTGCCCTTTTTATTTTGACCTGATGCCAATTCGCCAATGGAAACTTGCGCGTCGTTCGTTGCCTTACGGCGAACACACTCTGGTGATGGGCGTGCTCAACATCACGCCGGACAGCTTTAGCGATGGCGGGCAGTTCTTTTCGCCGGATCGCGCTCTCACGCACGCCGAACAAATGATTGTCGCCGGCGCGGACATCATCGACGTTGGTGGAGAATCGACGCGGCCTGGCTCGGCGTTCGTGTCTGAAGAAGAGGAACTGCGGCGGGTGCTGCCGGTCATTGAGAAGCTGGCGACTCAAACATCTACTCCCATATCGATCGACACCACCAAGCCTTTGGTCGCGCGCGCGGCGCTGGCCGCCGGCGCCGAGGTTGTGAACGACATCTCGGCCCTGCGATTCGATCCATTGATTGCTGATGAGGCGGCGAGAGCAGGCGCCGGACTGATCCTAATGCATTCGCGAGGCACGCCGAAAACGATGCAACAGTTGCCACCGGTCGAAGACATCCTGACCGAAGTGATCGCCGGATTGCGCGCGAGCATCATCGTCGCTCACAAACATGGCGTCGCGGCAGAGAGCATCGCGATCGATCCGGGGATCGGTTTTGGCAAGACCGTGGAGCAAAATGTTGAGTTGATCGCGAAGCTCGATCAGCTTGCTCGTGAGTTCACGGAGTTCCCACTCCTGATTGGCACGTCACGAAAATCATTTATCGGCAAGCTGCTGGCCGGCGCTCCGGCGGACGAACGTCTTTACGGCACGATCGCCAGTATCGCCGCTTCCGTTCTAAAAGGCGCGCACATTGTGCGGGTTCATGATGTGCGGGCAGCGGTCGAAGCGGTGCGAATAGCAGATGCAGTTAGACTGACTGCTAACTAACCGCAAAGTCAGAAGCCACCTTCGTCCGCCGACGGCCCATAGATTGCCGGCACCGGCACATCGAGCAAGCGCAGATAGACGCCAAGCTGGGCCCGATGATGGATCAAATGGCTCATCACGAAACCGCGCATCACCGCCACGCGCGGCATCGTCATGATCGTGTTGCCACCGCTAAGCAGCGACCACTTTCCGAACCAGCGTTCATCGCTCGCGCCGGCGAGTGTCGCTCGCGCGTCCGCTACGTTCTTATCGAAGGCTGCCAGCAAATCAGCAGTCGACTTCGCCTGCTCCATCCGAAAAGGCGGCGCGCCCGGAGGAGCGATGTCCAGTTCTTCCTTTTCGAAAGTGTGCGTCGTCCAACTGGGAATGTTGGCCAGGTGCGTCGCCAGGCCTCCGAGTGAACTGGATTTTTCGTGGGGCTTCCACTCAAACTTTTCCTCCGGAACTCGCTCCAGCGTTCGGCGCGTGTGCGCCATTTCCTGTTCGAACTCCGGCATTATCATTTCACTAAGACTCATCATTCCCTCCACCAACTCAAACGGTTTAGGACTTAACAACGAATTGTCAGGACGTGTGATTATAAGTATGCTTGCCAATCTTCATCAAGCTGGTTCTTGTAAAGTAAACTATAAGGTCACCCCCCTCGGGGCTACCCCGGCGAGGACCCCGGGTTTGCGCACGCAAGCTGACAGCTTGCGCTACAAGTATGACTCAGAAATACGACGTCATTGTAATTGGCGGCGGTCACAACGGACTGGTCAACGCAGCGTATCTGGCGCGGGCGGGCAAGCGCGTGCTCGTGCTTGAGCGCCGGTACGTGCTCGGCGGCGCGGCAGTGACGGAAGAAGTTTTTCCCGGCTTCAAGTACTCAGTTTGCTCGTACGTCGTTTCCCTGCTCCGTCCAGAGATCATTCGTGAACTTGACTTGCCTCGTCATGGGCTTGAGATCCTGCCACTCGACGGCACCTTCACGCCGATGCCAAACGGAGACCATCTCTGGCGGGTCAACGATCACGCGAAGACGCGACGCGAGATCGCGCGACATTCAAGACTCGATGCCGAAGCTTACGACGAATATGGCAAAGCAATGATCGAGTTGGCGCATTTCGTCAAGCCCATAATGAACATGACGCCGCCGGATCCGGCATCGCTGAATCCAAAAGGCTTGCTTGACCTGTTGATGATGGGTCGTCGCTTTCAAAAGCTCTCGTCCGACGATAAGTACAACCAGGTGCAGTTGATGACGATGAGCGCCGTCGATTTTCTCGACCAATGGTTCGAGACCGATGTGCTCAAAGCGACGATGTCCGCTTCGGGAATCATCGGCACGTTCCTCGGTGTGCGCTCGCCGGGCACGGCTTACGTCTTGTTGCATCACTACATGGGTGAGATTGATGGTGCGTTCAGATCATGGGGGCTGTCGCGCGGGGGAACGGGCGCCATCTCGAACGCGATTGCCGATGCGGCGCGAGAAGCCGGCGCCGAGATTCGCACCGAAGCTCCAATCGCAAAGATCATTTTGAAGAACGGCCAGGCCAAAGGAGTCGTCCTGGAAAACGGAGACGAAATTTACGCTGACCTCGTTTCATCGAGCGTCGACCCACGTCTGACATTCATGAAGATGGTCGGTGAAGAGCACCTGCCGGCTGACTTTGTTGACGACATCAAGCGCTACAAGTTTCGCGGATCTTCGGGCAAGGTGAACCTGGCGCTGGATGCTCTGCCCGACTTCAAATGCATGCCCGGCCCTGGGCCGCATCTGCGGGGAGCGGTTTCGATCTCGCCGAGCGTTGAGTACATGGAGCGCGCGTATGACGATGCGAAGTACGGCCGTTACTCGCGTCGGCCTTACATCGACATGGTTATTCCGACGCTCACTGATCCATCAATTGCTCCGGCGGGAAAACATATTATGTCGTGCTTTGTGCAGTACGCGCCCTATAACTTGAAAGAAGGAAACTGGGACGACCAGCGCGAAGAATTTGGCGACACGGTGATCGACACTATCGCCGAGCACGCGCCGAACATTAAAGACATCATCCTTCATCGTCAGGTCCTGACGCCGCTCGATCTGGAACGCGAGTTTGGTTTGTCGGAAGGAAATATCTTCCAGGGCGAACTAACGCTGGAACAGCTTTTCTTTTTGCGGCCCGCGCCGGGCTGGGCCCAGTACCGCTCGCCGATTCGCAATCTCTACATGTGCGGCTCAGCGACGCATCCCGGCGGCGGCATCATGGGCGCCAGCGGGCGAAATGCGGCGATGGAGATTTTGAAAGATTTGAAGTGATTTGGAGTGCGGTGGCAAGCGTAGCGCGACACCGCTTTGGATCGTCCGTCCATATCTAGAGGACAATCAACAATGCCACAAACCAAAGCGCCGTCGCCGCTTCGCTCTGCCGGCGCACTCCAAAACGACATCGTCATCATCGGCGCCGGCCATAATGGGCTGGTCACCGCGTACTATCTCGCCAAAGCGGGATTGAAACCGCTCGTCCTGGAACGACGCGGGATCGCCGGCGGCGCGTGCGTCACCGAAGAATTTCATCCGGGCTTTCGCTGTTCGACGCTTGCCGGCAGCACTGGGCCACTGTCACCTCGGGTGGTCAAAGATTTGCAGTTGGAACGTCTCGGTCTTGAGTTCATCAAACCCACGGTTCGCGTCTTCGCGCCACTCGCCAACGGTCATTCAATTTGCATCTACGAAGATGCGCAGCGCACGACTGATGAGCTGGCCCGCGTGTCGGCGAAGGACGCGACGAGTTATCCGGACTTTGTGTCGACGTTTGGGCGCATCGGTCGCGCTCTCTCGCCGTTGCTCCGGATGACGCCGCCGGATATCGAAAAGATTTCAAAGGGAGACCTGTGGGATCTCGGCAAGCTGGGTCTGGCGATTCGCGGTCTTGGTAAGAAAGACGAATATCGCCTGCTGCGCTATGGGCCGATGGCGGTCGCCGATCTCGCTGCGGAATGGTTCGAGACCGAGTTGTTGCGAGCCACGGTTGCGGCGCGTGGCATTTTTGGCGCCTTCGCCGGACCATGGTCGGCAGGGACAAGCGCAGCCGTTTTGCTACAAGCTGCAACCGATGGACACGCCATCGCGCCGGCGTCGTTCGTCAAAGGCGGCATGGGTGCTCTGTCACAGGCTCTGGCCAGGGCGGCGACTGAGGCCGGCGCGGAGATCCGCGCGGATACCGAAGTTGCGAGTGTTAGTGTCAAAGATGGCAAAGCCGCGGGAGTAGTACTTACAAGTGGCGCAGAGATCGAAGCGCGCGCTGTCATCTCAAATGCCGACCCGCGAACTACGCTTCTGAAGCTGGTCGACCCAGCGGAATTCGATCCCAGCTTCCTCATCAAGATTCGCAACTACCGCGCGCACGGCACGGTGGCAAAGGTGCATCTGGCGCTGTCGGGCTTGCCAAAGTTCCCGGCACTTTCAAACGGAGATTCAATCGAGAAACTTTCCGGGCGCATTCATATCGGGCCGGACATTGATTACCTCGAGCGCGCATTTGACGCGGCAAAGTACGGTGACATGTCGCCCAGACCATACATGGACATCCGCGTTCCTTCGCTCACGGATCCATCGCTGTCGCCGGCCGGAGCACACGTGATGTCGATTCACGCACAGTTCGCTCCCCATCGTCTGCAGGACGGGGATTGGAATTCGCGGCGTGAAGAACTCGGCGACACAGTTGTGAACACGCTTTCAGATTACGCTCCGAACTTGAAGGAGTTAATTTTGGCGCGACAAGTGATCACGCCTCTTGATCTCGAAAAAACTTATGGTTTAAGCGGCGGGCAGATTCATCACGGCGAAATGTCTGTGGATCAACTATTCGCTTTTCGACCCCTGATAGGTTGGGCACGCTATCGTACGCCGATCAAGGGTTTGTATTTGTGCGGGGCAGGAACGCATCCCGGCGGCGGCGTGACCGGGACGCCGGGTGCGAACGCCGCGCGCGAGATAATCAAGGACGTCAAGCGGAGATAGTGTCCGACAAACTTCAGTTTGTCGATACCCTTATCGAGAGACGGCCAGAATGGAAGCTAAGTTAACGACAAACTGAAGTTTGTCGGACATCACTACGATCTGTTAACCGGTCGCCAGCGTCTCTCTAAATATTCCGCAACCCGCGTCAGCGGGAACGTCAGGATCAGATAGAAGACCGCCACCACCGGCCAGATCGTCAGCGGCGCCGCATAACGGCTCGCCAGCTCCTGTCCCGTGCGCGCCAGTTCAGTCAAGCCAATCACCGAGACCAGAGACGAATCCTTCAACAAGGCAATTCCTTCGTTTGTCAGCGGCGGCACCACGCGGCGGAAAGTTTGCGGCAGAATGATGCGCCGCATTGCCTGCGAGTACGTCATTCCCAGAGAGCGCGCTGCTTCCATCTGGCCGACGTCAATAGACAAGATGCCGGCGCGGAAAATCTCTGAGATGTAGGCGGCGCAGTTGAGCGTGAGCGCGATAATTCCACTCATGAATGCCGGGAGATAGATTCCGAAGTAAGGCAGCACGAAATAAATGAAGAGTATTTGAACCAGTAGCGGCGTGCCGCGCATTACTTCGACATACAGCGCTGCCGGGGCCTTAAGCAGACGCGACGATTGCACCCGCATCAGCGCCAGCAGCAGGCCGATTGGCAAGCCCAGGCCCAAACTCAGCAGCGCAAGTTTTGCCGTCAGCCAGACGCCGCGCAGGAAAAATGAAAAGGTCCGGCGCACGATGCCAAGGTCAAAAACTTTCGGCTTGGTGCGCTGTGCTTCTTGTTGAGCTGCTCTTTCCGCCGCTTCCCCAAACCACTTCTCATGAATGCGATCGTACTCGCCGGTCTCTTTGATCTTCTTCAGCGCCTTATTAATCTCGAGCCGCAAATCGTCGCTCTCCTGCCCCACCGCGATGCCAAACTTCTCATCGGTAAAACGGCGGCCCACCGGCTTCAGCTCACGAAAGCTTTGAAAGATCATGTATTTCAGCACGGGCGCGTCGGTGACCACCGCATCAATGCGACGGTTGCGGAGATCGAGCAGCGCCAAATCGATCGTGTTGTACTTGGCGACCTTTACGCCTTCTCGTTTTTCCAGATCAAACTGCGCGGTGGTGTTGAGTTGCACCCCGACGGTCTGGCCTTTGAGGTCATCGGGCGTCGTGATGCCTTGTCGATCCTGGTTGACGACGATCAACTGTCCCGAGTCGTAGTACGGATCCGAGAAAAGCATCGACGCGCTGCGGTCAGGTGTAATCGTTACAGCCGACATCACCGCATCGAAGGTGCCGTTTTGCAGCGCGGGAAAGATCCCGTCGAAACTCGCATTGGTAAAGCGAGCTTTGACGCCGAGTTCGCGCGCGATGGCGGTGGCGAGATCAATGTCGAAGCCCGTGTACTGACCACCTTCAGCCGTTTCAAATGGAGGATAGGTGGCGTCCGTGCCAATGCGCAGTTCG
Organism: Blastocatellia bacterium; assembly: GCA_003168335.1. Lineage (GTDB taxonomy): Bacteria > Acidobacteriota > Blastocatellia > Pyrinomonadales > Pyrinomonadaceae > UBA11740. The sequence goes on from PMSM01000010.1 coordinate 827,923, forward strand.
CCGCTCTTGCGTACCCGATCGAGGGACGATTGCGCCAGCACCACAGCCTGGGAGAAAAGCAAAAGAAGCAGCACGGCCGTGACGCGCTGGAGGCTCATACTTAACTTGCGGCTCATTCGCTTCATTTCTCGCTCCCCGAACTGAGCGGCGCTTCTTCATCCTGAAAACTTCTCATGAACGCCCGCGTCTCTTCCCGCTGCGGGTTGTTAAATACTTCCTGCTGCGTGCCGGCTTCGACCGCATGCCCACCTTCAAAATAGATCACCTGATCCGAGATGCGCCGGGCAAAGTTCATGTCGTGCGAGACGACCACCAGCGTTTTGCCCAGTTCGTCCAGGGCGCGCAACATGCGCGCGACTTCCTGGATTAACTGCGGATCAAGAGCCGAGGTGGGCTCGTCAAACAGAATGACCTCCGGCTCCATCGCGAGCGCGCGGGCAATGGCCACACGCTGCTGCTGTCCGCCGGATAACTGCGCGGGATAGAAAGGTTCCTTCTCACTCAGGCCAACCTTGTTCAGATACTGGCGCGCGAGGTCGGTGGCCTGGCTGCGTTCCATGCCTTTGACGGTCATCGGCGCTTCGATCACGTTACCGAGCACCGTCAGATGTGGAAACAAATTAAAATTCTGAAAGACGATGCCGACGCGCTCGCGCAAGCGACGCGTCAAGTCTTTTTCTTCCGCGGTAGAAAGCTGCTTTTGTTCAGTCCCCAAAACTTCGACATCGCCTATCTTCAGACTGCCGCGGTCGAAACGTTCGAGCCGATTCATGCAGCGCAGCATTGTCGATTTGCCACAACCGGAAGGGCCCAGGATAGTAGTCAACTGCCCTTCCTGAATGGTGAAAGTGGCCTGATTGAGCACGGTATTCTTACCGTATCGTTTGACCAGATTTGTGACTTCGATCACGGCTGTCGAGATCCTTCTTTGAGACAATTAGCCAACCGCCCGGAGCGGCAATTTTGTGTGCGGGAGTTTCGCACGGAAAGCGCGGAAAGGCAAAAGGAACCTGGCACGTGGTGTCTTAATCAAGTTTTCGTGCTTCCTTTTTAGCTTAGGCAAACGATCCACGAAAACACACGAAAACCGCACGAACAAACCTATCCCCCGCTTCGCGTGGCTTCGTGGGCCGTTTTACCTGACCAGGCGATCTCTCAAATGAGGACAACCCTGCAGCGGACGTATCCTTGCGTGCGCTCCCTGGACGTTTCCCGAGTGCCTTTTCACTTTTGCCTTGTCATGCTCCCCCTCGATCCTTAAACTAATCGCCGCATGAACTCAGAATCGAAATCGCGCGTCATCCATGAGAATCTCGACACGACCTTTGTCAATCTCTGGGCATTGCTGCGCAGTTTGTCGCAGCGCGGCTTCATCGGTCGCGTGCGGGTCGAGTTGAAAGATTACACGGCGGACGTTTTCATGACGGGGTCGAACACGCCGCTGGTGCACGAAATAGATCGTGCCGCCGGCACCGATACTCTGGAAGAAGCCGCCCTCCATCGTCTGGTCTTGCGCGCGCGCGAAACTCCAGGGACGATCAGTGTTTTTGAAGGTGCCGATGAAGCTGTCGCCGTACAAAGCACCGCCACTCCGGAAACGGAAACCGGCGCCGTTAGTGCTCCTTCCGATGAACCGATTCTGACGCCGGAGATCGCAACGCGGGCAACACCGAACGCAACCCAGCTGTCGACCGAATCGAACCGTGAAGAGCAGAGGCTGGCAGCGTCAACGCTGGTTGCTGCGGCTCCGTTACGAGACGGGGACCCGTCAGACGAGATTGAATGGGGAGCGCTGGTGCAGGCCACGGGCGAATTGATTGGCGCAGTTGAGCGCGCTTTGACGGGCGCCGACTTCGCTTCGCTCTTCAACACCGCGCGTTTAGAGCTGGCCGACGACTACACTTTCCTGGATCCGATGTCCGACGGTTTTGCCTATGCGAATTCCGTCGTGACCTTAAACAGTGAAGTGCCGGCGAACTCTTATGTTGCCGGACTAAGCGAGGCGTTGCATCGCGTGGTTGACCGGGTCGCCACCGGAGACCGCGCCCGGCGCGTGCGTGAACGGGTGGCGCTCGAGTTGTTTTCGGTCGCGCGAAAGCGCAACGAGATTCTGGCTTGCTCAGGTTTCCTGTCGCAGCTCGACCGCATCGCGGGAACGAAAGTCATTTAAGGATTTCGAATTTCGGATTGCGGATTTGTTTCTTAGTGAAAGGGCAATTCGAAATCTCCTGATGTCTTTCCGAAACATTCTTTTTCCGACCGACTTTACGCCCCATGCGCGTTCGGCGCTGAAATATGCCGCCTCGTTTGCGCGTGATGGCCGCGGGCGCGTGGTGTTGCTCAGTGTGCAGACCGCGAAAGTCCCAGCCAATTTAATGACCATCCCTGCGCGCCTGCTCGCAGACGACGAAACGCAGTGGCTCGGCGAGCTTCGCAGCCAGGTGCAAGACCTGCTTACCGATCCGCTCTTTGATGGATTGGAAGTCGAACCAGTCATCGTGGAAGGCGAACCCGCACACGAAATAGCCAATGCAGTGCGGGACTATGACATCGATCTGGTCACGGTGGTCACGCATGGACGTCGCGGACTGGCTCGGGCGTTGTGGGGTTCGACGGCGGAAGAGATCATCGCGGAAGCGCCTTGTCCGGTGCTCACCATCAGGCCGCCCCAGCACGACTTTGTCGAACATCGCGGGCACCAGACAGAGATTCGCTTGAATCGGATTCTGCTGGCGACGAATTTTCGCCCTTCATCCATCGCTGCTACTCACCTGGCGCGCGAGTTAGCCGCAGCGACGAACGCCGAACTGCATGCGGTTTACGTTATCGGTGATTACTTCGAACAGATTTCCGTGATGTTTCCCGAGGGCGGGCATTCCGCTCTTACCCGCATGCGCGCCGAAATTAGAGATCGCATGCAGACGCTTGCCGGAGAAGGTGACGGCCGCGTCTTAACCCATATCGCGGAAGGTCGGCCCTATGCTGAGATTGTCAGGCTGGCGGAGGGAAGCGACGCGGATTTGATTGTGATCGGCACCAGCGTCCACGCTTCTTTGTTTGGCGGTGCTCCGGCGCTCGGCTCGGAGATTGAGAGGGTCGTGCGCAACGCTCCCTGTCCCGTTCTCTGCGTGCCATCGGGCCGCGTGGTCACTCCGCTGCCGGCTTTTGCGCGTCCGCAGCCGGTACCGCAGACGTAAAAAAGCAGACAGCAGGCGGCGGGACACAGGAGGCAGGAAAGCAACTCCTTTTGATAATTAGTCGGGCTCGGAATAACCAGCCGCGGTATCGCGACAAACAAAAAAGCAGCAGGCAGTACTGCCTGCTGCTTCGTGCCGTCTGCTTCCTGCATGCTGCCTACTGCGTTTTTACAGTTGCTCCTTCGACCGGATAGCCGGCGCTCTTCCAGGCTGCCAGACCACCCAACAACGCTGCCGCATTATCGATTCCTTTGGTTTTGAGTTCGACCACCGCACCGGCGCTCGTATGTTCGCTTGGTCAAGTACAGTAGGCCACAATCATCTTGTTGCGCGGCAGTTCGTCTATTCTCGCCAAAACAGTTCCCGTCGGCATGGAAATCGAGCCCGTGATGTGCTCGTCCTTGTAGGCATCTTCCGCGCGCGTGTCGATGACCAGCACGTCCCCTTTCTTCCACAGGTCGTGCAATTCTGTCGCGGTGATCCGGCGTGCAGTGTCAGCCGGCGGAGCCGCCGGCAGTTGAGGGGTCGCGGAGGTCTTTCGGCCCTGCGAGAGCAAGGTCTCGTTTGAATTACAGGCTATCAACCCGCCAATTGCGACCAGGAATATTAACGAGGCCAAAGTGATGAATCGCATATGAAGTAATCCCTTCCGGCGCTGACGCGAGAACTAATTTACAACTTTGCTGAGCAGATGCAAAGTCGCGGAATGAGGTCAGTACCACCTGCGTGAGCGGGTGGATCAGACATTCAACGGCGACGTTATGACCCGATCCTGTTGCTTGAGTGTCGCACCACCCGCTCACGCAGGTGGTACTGACCTCATTCCGGCGAGAGTTAATGGCCGCGCCACGTTAAAGCACAATCCGGCGGTCACCTTCGCGGCGCGTCACGCGCTGGCGGTCGAGATATTCAAGCAGAGGAATCGCGTACTTGCGCGAGACGCCGGCAAGGTCCTTGAAAGCAGCCACGTCAATTGCCCGATCAGTTTGCTTCGCGCCATGCGCACGCACTCTTTTGATTAGTTCGTCCAAAGCCGCCCGATGAAAAAACATCTCGCCATGGACCTTGACCAACAGGCCCGCATCAATCAGCAATTGCAGAATCTTTCGTCCCTGCTGCGCCGCGGCGCCAGCGCCTACGAGCGCTTCATTCAGGCTCGGCGCCGCCAGACCCGCATCGCGATAGATCTTTTCCAAACGATCGCGCAAACCCGAATCTTCATTTGAAAGCTCGCGAGTGTGTTCACGCAGGCGCACAATCTCTTTCTCTGAGACCAGCGCCCCTTCCTTTTCTAAACTCGCGAGGACCCCGCGAAACACCTCTGGGAACGCGTGGGCAAAGAACCGCTCGCGTAAAACCTCTTTTGCCAATCCGCGCAAGAGCGGCTCGCGCTGGTGATGCGCGGCGATTTCGTGAAGGACCAGTCGCTTCAGTTCATTGAATCTTTCAGGACTTAACCAGACTCCTTCGGCATCAATGATCGCGCCGGCGGCCAAAGCCTGCTTTGCCGCGGTCTCGATTACTTCGTCGCGCCAGGCGGTGCGCGCCGCTAAATCACCTCGCCGCAGGCCGTGTTGATCCCCGCCGGCAACGAACACCGCCAGTTGCTTCGCGCGATCGCCGCTGAGAAGTGCATCGAGGCGTGCGCGCACCGCTGCGACATCTCGGAGACGATGCCGGGGTGGGAACGCATCGAGGATCAGGCCGCCTCCGATCGTAACCTGCGGAGAGTACGAACGAAGGATGAAGCGATCGCCGAGCGCGCCCACGATCGGCGTCTCGGTCCGCAACTGAATGACACCGGACTGGCCGGGTTTGATCTCGCCGCCATCCGCCAGCACCCGCACGCGCGCCAGCACCTCTGCGGCGCCGAGGTGAACCCGAACGCGTTGCCGCGAGCGGAGCGGGCGCGACGCATTCTCCAGCAGTTGGACTGACGCATCGATGGCTTGAGTGGAGACCAGACGCTCGGACGGCGCCAGCACCATGCCGCGCTCGATAGCCGCGGCTTCCACCCCGCCCAGGTTGATGGCTGTGCGCTGACCGGCGATCGCCTGCGGAACCGGCGACCCATGCACTTGCACGCCGCGCACGCGCACACGGGTGGCCGCGGGTAATAATTCCATTTCGTCGGCTTCCGCGATTTCGCCGGCGATCAAGGTTCCAGTCACGACCGCGCCAAACCCGCGCATCGTAAACGCGCGATCGATTGGCAGGCGCGTGACAAAGTCGGCCGAGCGCGCTGCGACTTCCAACCCTATCTCGCGCAGAGCTACTTTCAGCGCTTCAATTCCCTCGCCCGTCCGTGAACTGACCGCGATGATCGGCGCGCCTTCGAGAAATGACCCGGCCACCAGTTCTTCGGTTTCCGACCGGACCAACTGAAGCAATTCCTCGTCCACCAAATCTTTCTTGGTAAGCACCACCAGGCCTTTGCGCACGCCGAGCAGCCGGCAGATATCAAAGTGTTCGCGCGTCTGTGGCATCACGCCTTCATCAGCGGCAATCACCAGCGCAACCGCGTCGATTCCGTGCGCGCCCGCCAGCATGTTCTTGACGAAGCGTTCATGCCCGGGAACATCGACAAATCCGACGCGCAGGTCCCCCAGATCGAGATCGGCAAAACCAATGTCGATCGTGATGCCGCGCCGCTTTTCTTCCGGCAGACGATCGGCATCGACGCCGGTCAACGCGCGCACCAGTGCTGTCTTGCCGTGGTCGATGTGGCCCGCCGTCCCGATGATTATGGATTTCATACCGAGTTTGCCCACCCGATAGTATAATACGCGACGTTCTTTGGACCGATTACAATCAGATCACCTGTTCCGGTGGTCGTTTAAGGAGAAATCAAAATGAAGAAAAGCGCAAAGCTTGCGTTCGGGATTTTGCTAGTCGTCGGCGCGGTGCTCGCCGGAGCAACGCAGTCTCCGAGCCGCAACGCCTCGGCTAATCCAGATTCGTTTATTCCTTGCCCGCCACATCTGGTCGCGCCTTACGGTGGCATGGGCGGCTGGTCGACAGTGAACGTACAGGCGAACTTCGCCCACGCGATGGTCACGCCACAAAGAATGATGGTCTGTCAGTACCGCTTCGGCGCCGGGGCGACCTTTTTCGGAATTGAGAAGCCCTGTCCCGTCGGGTCGCGTTGCATCGCCGAGCGTGACGGATTTCGCGTCCGACCTTAGTTTGAGAGGATCATCCTCGATCGTTTTACGCTAAAAGAGCGAAGTGTCGAGCCGGAACCAACCGGCCTGCGCCGGCCGCCGGGGCACCAGCCCGCGCGTACGCAAGGGCTCATGTCTTCACGCTGAAAGCGTGAAATAAAATAGCCCAGGGCAACGCCCTGGGTTACAGGCACCAACAAGATTCCAAGAGCCCGCTTCAGCGGGCGACAGAAAAAAGCACGTCGATCGATTGCACACCGGTCTCTGTACGAGAACGATCTAAGATTCATTAATCACTGATCCAGCGGACTCCGGACGCCTTTGCCGCCACCGAACAAATCGTTGGACCGGAGCGCGCGGCACTGCGCCGACGAAACGTACCTGACGCAACAACAAACCACTTTGTGCGTTAGAATCAATTCCATGAAATGTCCAGTTTGCAAATCAACCGAACTAATTGCTGGTGAGTTAGACGAGAATCTCACTTCTTTGAACTGTCCGGATTGCCGGGGAAATTGGATCCGCGGAGCCGAGTATTGGAAGTGGGTCGAACAGCACGGCTCGGAACTCGCGGAACGCGTGCACGAAACTGAAAGCTTGTCGCTGGTTGAACCCGGCCTGCCCATCGACTGTCCAGAGTGCCGCTTCCGCATGGTCAAGTACCTGGTCGGGCGCGGTCTGAGCTTTACTCTGGATCACTGTCAGGGCTGCAAAGGCATCTGGCTCGACCGGAACGAATGGGAAGCTCTGAAGAAGCGCAATCTGCATGACGATCTAAATACGATGTTCACTTCATTCTGGCAAAATGAGGCGCACCGAGAGGCCCGGAAGAAACGAATGGAAGATATCTACATCAGCAGATTCGGCGCAGACGACTATGCCGAGATTAAGCGGATCCGATGGTGGCTTGATACCAAGACGAATCGCGAGGAGTTGATCGCCTATCTCACCGATCGGGATCCCTTCGCCGCCTGAGGATCAGAGGTAATCGCGAGGAGGTTTGAAAAATGTGGTCGGTTGCGACAGCCAACGCGAACATGACTTCATTACGAGGCATAACAGATCAAATGAGTGAAGTAGAGACAGGTAAGCTTTGGTATCACCCTAACCTGGATGTGTTTTCGGAATCGCTGGTTTTCTTCGTACGAGGCGGCGCGGAAGTCGCTGGAAAGCGAAGGCGGCTTTCTGCTCCCATACGAAAGACATTTCTTTGTCTGCGAAGCTGACGTGATCGAGGCGATGGGGCTGGAACCCGATGATCCCGACTGGGAGAAGATCGGACGCGACTGCGTTAAGCCACAGGACAAAGACGCATACGAGAGACTGTTTGATAAGCGAGTACGTGTCGTGCGCGATCAGCGTGGCTGAAGTTTTCGAGGCGGAGGAAGGAATGTCTCAGAGAACCGCACATCTCAGAACTCAAACCATTTTAGCGGCTACGGCAATCACGTTCCTGGCCGCAGGCGCTTTGATGGGACAGGCGGGAAGGCATCTGCCAAAACGTGTCGAAGCCTCTCCGTCACCGACACCGACACCTGGGCCATCTCCGCAGGCAAAGACGCCTGCCAAAGCGCAGTTCTTTCTGAAAGTCGTGAGCGACGTACCTCAAAGTGTGTATTTGATATTTCCCTTTCCGGAAAAAATGGAGACGTGGACTGTCGATCGTTTGAAGAAATCACCGTTTCTGGATGTCACAGTAGGCGCGCCGGCTAACCATCGCGACGCGGTCAAACAAGCTAAAGAGGAGACGGAAGCCCTGGTCGTGTGGTTGCAACTGGAAGAGAACCCGCTGGGGAAGCCCGAGAATGTCGGTCGTCGCCCGGCCTCGGATGAAGTGTGGATTAACTACTCCATATTCGCTCCAGGTACAGGCAAACAAAGATATTTTGGCAGGGTCGTTTTGAGTCAAACATCTACCAGGGGTGTGGGGTCGGGCAGCGTTCTGCAGGCGTGTTATCCAACCGTCCACGGTGACGATCTCTTACTACTACAGGCCAGTCTTGAAGTGGCCGCTCGCATCATGGGTTCTCTGGACGTTCCGGTTCCGCCTGTCTGCCGGTAATGAACTGCTCAAGGCTAACTCGTTGGTTGACCGGTCCTACCCGAGTCTCCTGATGGACACAGTAGGAACGCGTCAGCTCTCGCTGCTGAACAAACCCAATATGAGAATTCAGGAAGCCTACACTGATTGGGCGGCGACATACGATCTGGATCGAAATCTGACGCGCGATCTGGACGAGATCATCACCCGTGAAACGCTGGGCAATCTGCGTTGTAACTCCATCCTTGAGATTGGCTGCGGGACCGGAAAGAACACGGCGCTGTTGGCCCAAATCGGCCGGCACGTTTCGGCCCTCGATTTTTCAACGGGCATGATCGCAAAGGCCAGCGCGAAACTCTCGCTTGACCATGTGACCTTCGAGATGGCGGACATCACGCAGCCCTGGCCCTGTGAAGATCAGTCAATCGACATGGTCGTCTGCAACCTCGTCCTCGAACATATCCGAGACCTCTCGTTTATCTTTTCGGAAGCGTCTCGGGTGCTCCTTAAGACCGGACGCTTCTTTATTTCCGAACTGCATCCCTTCCGCCAATATCAAGGCACCCAGGCGAACTTCCAGCGAAATCAGGAGACGACTCAGATCCCGGCGTTCGTGCATCACATCTCAGACTTCATCGAGGCAGCCGCTGCGAATAACCTGGCGCTCGCCAGCATGAAGGAATGGTGGCACGAGGAAGATCAAAACAAACCACCCAGACTGGTTTCATTCATGTTCGAGCAACGATGAGCAACCCGGCGTGAGATGATTCGATTGCCAGCCTTATTTCCCGGAACGCAAACCGATATACATCGTGTAACGACTAACGGAGAGGTCACGTGGCTTCGTTCTATGGCGGTGAATTGACCCGCTTCTGAGAATGCTGGAGAAATTGGAGATTACTATGAAGAAGACAGCACTAACGTTGGCCCTGATAATGGCAGCCGGCTTAATCGGCGGCGCAATCACCGGCAGAATGAGCTACGCTGTGCCGGCTCAAGCCCAGCGCCCCGACCGGGCAGCCGACCGGATGGCTGAACTGGCGCCCGACCGCGTGAAAGGCGCCGATCGGTGGGAGTACTGTTCGCTCAGTAAAGCCCTGGTCGGTCAGAGTCGCGGGGGCCTCTACTGGATCACCTACTTCCGCAACGGCGGGGCCCAGGTAGTCGAAGCGGAAGAGTTAGCCACCGAACGGTATGGCCCGGCAAAGGCGATCGCAAAGTTAGGCGAAGACGGTTGGGAGATGGTTGGTGAAGGCCCGCTCGAGATGAGAGCCGGTGGAGTCAACGCCATCTACTTCAAACGACTAAAGACAGGTTCCTGACCTTACGCAGGCTGTAAGTGCACTGCGACCGAGCGTTCCGGCGGAGATAAGCGTTTGTGTGCCATTCCAGCTTGCCCTACATTAATGGACAAGCACCCCCCGGTCCGAATTTCTCTGCTACAATTCGCCGCGCTGGAACTGAACAATATGAAAACGAATGGAGAGCGAAATCTCGATCGCGCATGGGCACTACTCTTTTCCCGTCTCGTCCTGGGATTGATCTTTTTCATGGCCGGCGTGTGGAAAGTTTTTCAGTTAGGTCCGCTGGAGCATGCGCGCAAGTATTTCCTGCCGTTCGCCGACACCTTCCTGCCCGTTTGGTCGTTGTGGTTTGTCGGCGTCACCGTTCCCTTCATCGAGCTGGTTGCCGGCGCCCTGGTTATTCTTGGCCTGCGCACGCGCGCGGCGCTCGTCGCGCTGGGGTTTGTCCTGGCGATTGTCACCTTTGGCCATCTGCTGAAAGAGCCGCTCTATGAGTTTCACACTCACGTTATTCCGCGCCTGGCCCTGTTGTTATTTATCCTGCTGCTGCCGCGCCGCGACGACCGTTTCTCAATCGATTATCTTTTGCGGCAAGTGCTGAAAAAAAGCAAGAGTGATGATGCGCGGGTAGTGTCCTGATTTCAGCTTTTCTCTGCGTAGTCTCCGGACCTCTGCGTCTCTGCGTCTCTGCGGTGAATAAAAGCTGAAATACACTCACTGCTGAGACGCAGAGAACGCAGAGATGGCGCAGAGAATTCAAGTAGGACACCACCGATGCGCACCTGTTAATGGTCGCGGATTCTCACTCGAAGTGACCGCTTCGCAGGCAGCCTAAGAGGTGATCAATGGTTCGCAGTAAGGCCCGGCCGTTCCGCTCCATGCGCGTTACAGCATCGCGCTGCGTCGCCGACAGCGTTGTCTGACGATCGCGCTCAAGCAACTGGCACAGCCCGATGATTACATTTAGCGGCGTGTGCAGTTCGTGAGTCATTCCTTTCACGAAGTCTGTACCGGCGCCCTCCGCAGTCCGTACGACTTCATCGACGGGCGCGCGCTTGGGTGGGATATTGATAGCGGCCTTCACCTTTCCTGGTTCACGCGCGCGGAACAAGACGAAACCCCGGCCTGCGCGAACTTCTCCTTTTGTCGCTACAATTCATCAATTCCTATGCCCGTTGGTCGAGAAGCAGATTTGCTGAACCTTTGACCATGAAGACCGCGGCGCGTTTTTCGGTGCGGCCACAGTCCTGCTCCACAATCGGGCGGCGGTGCGAGCGGTTCCGGTACATAAGAGAACCTATGACTCGCTGGCGAATCATCCCGAAGACTCAATCTTCCTGGTGCGGATGACACGGGAGAAAGCGTTTCAGTAAAGTGTAGAGCTGATCGAAATCGATCGGTTTGGTCACGTATTCGTCGCATCCCGCCGCCAAAGCGTCGGATCGAGACTCGGGAGAATCGTGAGCAGAAACTGCGATAATTGGGATCTTGCTTACGTCCTTGTGCTGACGGATCAGTTTGGTCGCTGCCAACCCATCAAGCTTCGGTAAACTCAAATCCATCAGAATCAGTGCCGGCCGTTCTTGCACCGCCAGTTCGACGGCCTGCTGACCATCACTTGCTTCAACGACATCGTATCCAGCTATTTCAAGAAGCCTTCGCATCATGAAACGACTGTCCTCAAAGTCCTCGACCACCAGAAATAGTTGCTTCTCTCGCTTCATCAACGACCTCGGCGTCAGCGCTTCTCCTTCAAGACCAAATTCCGGCTAAAGCAAAAAAGGCTTGTTGCCCGCATCACTAGCATACGCCCCCGACTTTTTGTTATCATGTCGCACGAAAACACGACACAAAAAGGTGGGGCAATTGAGTTTAATTCGTACACTTCTCCTCTTGGAATCCTCCACAGATATTCGACGATGAAACCAGCACTCGCCAAGACCACGGAGAATAATGCCCTGGAAGATCTGGGTCGGGCGACTCTGCAAATCGTCCACGATCTGAAAAATCAACTTAACGGACTCAAATTGTACGCCACGTTCTTACGCAAGCGACTGGAACGGGACGAGCGCTCCCCCGAAGAGCGCGAAACGCTGGCGAAATTGATCGCCGGCCTCGACCGCGCCGCGAGGGAAATGACGGCCCTGGTTCGTTACGCGCGACCGGTAGAATTGCACCGGCAGCCCCACGTTGATCTGCAAAAGATAATCTCGGCCGCTATCAGAGAGGTGACATCTCGGCATAGTACAGACTGCTCGCTGCACTGCGACCTTGAGAGCGGTAGATTCTGCGGCGACTTCGATCCCGTGGCGCTGTCTGAAGCCCTGAAGGCCTTAACCGATGAAGCAGTGAATAGTGTGCCGGCAAGCGAGGTGGGCGGACTCGCGCTGCACGCGCGCCGAGAAGGTCAAGCAAAATCATCGCAAGCTGTGATTGAGTGGCGCGGAGTCAAACTGGCCGGTCGCAATCATTCGTTTCGTTCGTCCGAGAGTTACGGCACCGTGCATACGGCGCAAGCGGCGAGGATCATCGAAGCTCATGGAGGGCGGTTCGAGTGTGACGCAAATACGATTCGGGTCTGGCTGCCACTGTCCGAAATGATTTGATAATTGTCCACGCCGCAATTTATTGACTAAATGACCAAGACGAAAAACAGAGACATTCGCGTGCTCGTGGTCGATGACGAGCCGATGATGAGCGACTCGTTGCGGCAACATCTGACCGAAGAAGGTTACACGGTCGACACTGCGGCCAGCGGCGCGGAAGCTATCGACCTGTTTGACGGCGGCGCGTATCATCTCGCTATTTGCGATCTGCATCTCCCGGACCTGGACGGTCTGACCTTGCTGCGCCACATGAAAGACGCGAAGCCCGCAACTGAAGTGATCGTGATCACCGGCTACGATTTAGGAGTCCCGGCGGCAGTCGAAGCTATGAAAGCCGGCGCTTTCTATTTCGTCGAAAAGCCTTTCGAATTTGAAGAGCTGCTGCCGCTGATCGAAAAGGCGCTGGAGCGCCGCGAGTTGGTGGCGGAAACGGCCAACATGCGCCGCCAGCTTTCCACCCGGGCCGAATACTTCAACATCATTGGATCGTCAAAGCAGATGCAGATGATTTACGAAATGATCGAGTCAGTGGCCAAGTCTGACGCCAACGTTCTGATCGTCGGCGAATCGGGGACGGGCAAGGAACTTATCGCCAACGCTGTTCATTATAATTCTCTGCGCGCCAAAAAACCTTTCGTCAAAGTTAACTGCGCGGCCCTGCCGAGGGAACTTATCGAGTCGGAATTGTTCGGCCACGCCAAAGGCGCGTTCACCGGCGCGCACGCCGACAAGGAAGGACTGGTCCAACATGCCGCGGGCGGCTCGTTGATGCTGGACGAAATAGCCGAAATGCCCGTCGAGTTACAGCCAAAGCTGTTACGCGTGCTGCAGGAGAGGACCTGCCGGAAGATTGGCTCGGAAAAAAGTTATCCCGTAGACTTTCGCCTGATAACTTCGACGAATCGCCTGCCGGCCGACGCCATCCGCGACGGTCTGCTGCGCGACGATCTCTTCTATCGCATTTCCACGATCACGATCCACGTGCCGCCGTTGCGCGAGCGCATGGAAGATATTCAATTGCTCACCGATCACTTCCTCAAGTTGTATGCTGAAAAATACCAACGTGCGATTGCCGGCGTCTCACAGTCGGCTTATCAAAGATTGTTTGGCCATCCGTGGCCCGGCAACGTGCGTGAACTGCAAAACGTAATCGAGCGCGCCGTGTTGCTCGCGAAAGGTGAGCGCATCGAACCCCTCGATCTGCCTTTTGACAATGGTGGCCCCGCCGGCAGCGCCACGACGGCCCTGTCATGGGACGTGCCGCCGAACATGACGCTCGAAGATATCGAGAAGGTTGTCATCGAGCGCACTCTGCAGCGTACCGGCGGAAACAAACAAAAGGCCGCCAACCTGCTGGGCATTTATCGGCCACGGCTTTACAGTAAGATCAAGAAATACAAGATCGGGATCGAGACGATCAGCCAAAACTAAACCACAAACAAAGGATTTTCCGACTGTGCCAGCCAACCCTGAAGATCGCCGACAGTCTCCCCGACTAAATGCGACCCTCGACGCGCGCCTGGATTTCAGCGTGCTCATGCGCGACGCCGAACCGAGCGCGGGCGGCGTCCAGCATCTGCGCGCTTGTGCCGGCCATACTGTGAATATCAGCGCCGACGGGCTCGGCGTAGTCCTGCACGCACAGAATATCGACGAGCAGTATCTCTTAGGAGCCGAAGGGTCGATGGCGATCGAACTCGATTTGCCGAACGGATTGTCGATTGAAATTCAGGCGACACCCGTGCGTTACGAAAAGCTGGCAGAGGGCTATTTGATCGGCGCGCGGATCAGCGATATGAGCGAGCGAAATCGTGGGCTGTTCGAAGAGTACCTGCGGGAAATTGCTGAGCAGTGACTATCCGCAGATTACACAGATTTCTCAGATTCATAAAAAGGTTAAGCAGTAATGCCCTCACCTGTATTCAGGCTGCCTCTTAAGGGTTTCCAATCTGTGTCATCTGCGAAATCTGCGGATTCCGAATCAATCGACCTGATAAGTAGCCACGCTCGTCGGCGTTTCAAAGCAACGCACTTTGTAAATCTGTACCCGGTCGTCGTCAATTCTGGCTGCGAGTCTTTCCAGCACAAACCGCGCGACATTCTCAGCCGAAGGATTCTGTTCTTTGACGAACGGTTCCAACTCATTGAGGTTCTTGTGATCGAGATAAGTGACCAGATCGTCCGCCGCTTCTTTCAACTCCACGAAATCAACCAACAGCCCGATGTGGTTCAGCTCTGAACCGCGCGCGTAGATCTCGATCTTGTAGTTGTGGCCGTGCAGGTTTTCGCACTTCCCCTTATAGCCGCGCAGTTGATGCGCGCTGGAAAAGTTGCGTTCGATCATGACTTCGAATTGCCCGGGCATGGTTACGTCCAAAGTCTAAAGTCCAGTGTCCAAAGTCGCAAGTCGCAAGTCGCGCGTCGCAACGTAACGGCCCGGATTGAGTTGCGTGATGTGGTCAGTACCGGGAGCGGACCGGGGTCCCCGCGCGGGCAACCCGCGTGGGGTGGTGGTTGCGACCGGGTTATTGTCCTGACAAACTCGACTGTCGACGGGATTGAGACCCGGTCGCTACCGCTCCCGGTACTGACTGCGTCGGAAATCACGCGCCCGTCGATTGAACTGAAAAGCCCAAGTCAAACACGCGCGCTAGTTCCTGCAAATCAGAAGTCACCCGACACGGCGGCAGACTCTGCAAGAATGTCTGCCCGTACATCTTCGTCCGCAGACGCGGATCGAGCACGGCGAGTACACCGCGATCAGTCGTGCTGCGAATCAAACGACCCAGGCCCTGCTTCAAACTAATGATCGCCTGCGGCACGCTGTATTCATAAAAGCTCGAGCCACCCTGCTCTTCAATGTAACGCTGACGCGCGGCCACGACGGGATCGCTCGGGACGGCGAAGGGCAGCTTATCAATGATCACGCAGGACAGCTGTTCGCCGCGCACGTCCACGCCCTGCCAGAAACTCGCGGTGGCAAAAAGAACGGCGTTCGGCGTCGTGCGAAACTTTTTGAGCAAGGCGCCTTTCGAGGCGCTGCCCTGCACAAAGCATGGATACTCAATTTCCGGCGCCACCCGATCATACAGTTCATTCATACCCGACAGGCTCGTCGACAAAACAAAGGCGCGGCCTTCCGTCGCGTTGACGATCTTGATGACTTCCTGGGCCGCGGCGCTGGCCCATTGCGGTGAACGCGGATCAGGCATTTGCGGCGGCAGATAAAGCACGGCCTGGTGCTCGAAATCGAAGATCGATTCGGCAATCATCTCTTCCGCTTGATCAAGTCCCAGCCGCTCGCGGATAAAATTGAAGTTGCCGGCGCTGGAAAGCGTGGCGGAAGTCAGGATCACGGTCGGCACTTTCTCGAACAGCTTGTCCTGCAGCAAACCTGATACGTCGATCGGCGAAGCCCGAAGAAATACTCCGCGACCGCGTCGCTCGAGCCAATACACGAATTTCTTGTCTTCGCCTTTGATAATAAAATTGAGATCGAACCGGAGTTGTCGCGCCCGGCGCACGATGCTTTCTGCATCAGCGGGAGGTTCCGGCAACCCATCAAGCGTCGTCTCCAGACGATTCAGTGCATTGTCGAGTGCATGATAGGAATCGGTCGACGCAGTCGCTGGGAGCGCAGACGTCTCGTCCGCTTCTGCGCCCTCGCTCATGGTCGGGCTACTGCCCCGCGGCGTCAGCGCGAATCTTCCTTCCAACCCACGCCCTTCGCGAAACGAAACCCAAAACGCATCGGCGAATCTTTGAATGCGCGAACTGATGTGGGTCAACTCTCTTTCTGCTTCCCGGTCTGCGAGCTTCAACCTGCCCGCGTCACGCAGCAGATCATCAATCTGATAAGTGGAAACCTGCGCCCCGAAGTATTCCGACGCCACATCTTCAATCTGGTGGGCTTCGTCCAGAATGACTGCCGCGTAATCAGGCAGCACTGATCCATACGCACCATTGCGCAACGCCAGATCGGCGAAGAACAGATGATGATTCACGACGATGATGTCGGCGTCGATGGCCCGCTGACGCATGCGCGTGATAAAACATGGTTCGAAATCCGCGCACTGCTGGCCCAGACAAGTATCAGAACGGGCATCGATGTGTCGCCAGAACGGAAGGTTCTCGGGAAGGTTGTACAGCTCTGCACGATCGCCGGTCGTGGTTTGGGTAACCCAGCGAAAAACTTCATCAAAGTGATCGATCTCATCCAGTCCTTCGAGGACGGGCATGCTTTCCGCGCTCTTGATGCGATGCAAGCACGCGTAGTTGTTCCGCCCCTTCATCACTGCGGCGCGAAATTTTGCGGGCAGCACATCAGAAAGAAACGGGATGTCTTTATCCATCAACTGCTCTTGCAGGTTCTTGGTTCCGGTTGAGATGACCACGCGCGCGCCGCTGCCGCAGGCCGCCGCGATCGCCGGCACCAGGTACGCGAGCGTCTTGCCGGTGCCGGTACCCGCTTCAACGATGAGGTGATGTTTTCGCTCAAACGCGCGCAGCACGGCCTCAGCCATTTGGATCTGGCCGGGGCGATGCTCGTACTCGGGGTGAGCTTTACTGATTAGGCCTTCGGGGCCGAAGATCTGTTCCATTCTTTCTTGAGCTATCAGTGTCACGAAATACAGTCCGCAGATTTCACAGATTACACGGATGCTTGAAACCTATGCTGCGCAACTATACTACGCCCATCGTTTTTCTTCTTGTCATCTAAGTAATCTGCATAATCTGTGGATTAATTCAGGATGAGAAAGTCTGACGCGGGTTGTTGCGTAGGTAGGCGGCGATCGCGCCCATGAACGTTTTTCCAAACTCCGCCAGCTTCCGCTCGCCGACGCCGCTGATGCGGGCGAACTCTACTTCATTCGCCGGATAGTATCGCGCCATCTGACGCAATGAAACGTCGGAAAAAATTATGTATGCCGGAACGTCACGCTTATCTGCGAGCTTCTTGCGCAGCCGCCGCAACCGGTCAAATAACGCCTCGTCGCAATCGATCTCTCCCGGGCGTTGACTGCGGCCGCGGTCACCCTGGACGCGATGTTTCTCAGCCCGAAGCTTTTCGGGCTTGAGGATCGACTTGGCCAGATTGATCTGCTGGCGCTGTTTGAGGGCGCGCCAGCCTTCATCGGTAACTTGCAGGACATTGAATCTCTCGGTTAACTGGCTCAGGTAACCGAGGCGTACCAACTCTCTGCCAATCAGCTTCCACTC
This sequence comes from Blastocatellia bacterium, assembly GCA_003168335.1. GTDB lineage: Bacteria > Acidobacteriota > Blastocatellia > Pyrinomonadales > Pyrinomonadaceae > UBA11740. The sequence goes on from PMSM01000010.1 coordinate 845,455, forward strand.
AGCCTGGCTATGTTCCTTGCCAATGCCATAGGTGGAGACAGTTTGATGATCCCACTTCGTTATCTTCTCGGTTTCGGCGCCAGTCAGTACCTCGGCAATTTGATTGATGCCGAAATCGAACCCACTCTTCTCGCGCACGCGAAAGACACAAGACAGAAACTTCTGCGCTTCGACTGTGCCGTCATAAGTCTCGCGCGGCGTCAGGCAATTATCGCAACCGCCGCAATTCGGTTCGCGAAACTCCTCGCCAAAGTAGCGCAATAAGCCAACGCGCCGGCAATCAACGCCCTCGGCAAACTCAACCATCAGCCGCAGTTGCTGCCGGGCAATCTTTCGTTCCTGTTCGGCAGATATTTCATCAATGAACTTTGAATATTTGACAACATCTCCGGCGCTGAAAAGCAGCAGACACTCGCTCGGCAAGCCATCGCGTCCCGCGCGGCCAGTCTCTTGATAATAGCCTTCGACGTTCTTCGGCAAGTCGTAGTGCACGACAAAGCGAACATTCGGTTTGTTGATGCCCATGCCAAAAGCGATGGTCGCGCACACCACCCGCACTTCGTCGCGCAGGAAAAGCTCCTGGTTGGTAGTGCGCGTTTTCGCGTCGAGTCCCGCGTGATACGGTGCAGCCCTGACTCCATCCGCGCTCAGGCGCTCGGCCAGACTCTCCGCGCTTTTCCGGCTTTGGCAATAGACGATGCCGCTGTCACCCGCCCGCGCGCGCACGAACTCAGACAGTTGACTGTAAGCGTTTTGCTTCGGCAGCACGCGGTACGACAAGTTAGGACGATTGAAGCTGGCCACGTACCAACTCGGCTCGCGCAGACGAAGTTGTTTCACGATGTCGCCGCGAACTCGTTCTGTGGCCGTAGCCGTGAGCGCCATTATCGACACGTCTGGAAAATGCTGGCGCAGCTCGGCGAGTTGGCGGTACTCCGGGCGAAAGTCATGACCCCATTCGCTGATGCAATGCGCTTCGTCGATCGCGAGCAGATTAACTTGCCAGCGTTTCAAATCCGCCAGGAAGCCGGAAAGCATCATCCGCTCAGGCGCGACGTACAGCAGACGATATTCGCCCCCCTGCAGGCCGCGCAAACGCGCTCGCGATTCATCCGCCCTGAGGGAAGAGTTCAGAAACGTAGCCGCCACACCGCTGGCAGTAAGTGCATCAACCTGATCCTTCATCAAAGAAATTAACGGCGAAACGACAACAGTAAGCCCCGGTCGAACGAGCGCCGGCAATTGAAAGCATAGGGACTTGCCGCCGCCAGTCGGCAACAGCGCCAACACATCACGGCCTGAGAGCGCATCACGGATGATCTCTTCCTGCAAAGGCCGGAACGAGCTGAAGCCGAAAGTTTGTTTGAGTAGGGAGAGCAGCGATGTTGGGTCAGTGTTCATGAAACCAAAGGGAAATTGCAGCCGCACGAAGATTTCGTAACCTGAGAGCGATTTGGCTAACCCAGGACTCGGTCATCGTGAAGAAATGAGAACGCTTTACTTAGTACTTAAACTCACCGTCATGGATTTCACTCTGATGCAGCCGCGTTCACGCGGCTTTCCCGCGGGTTACTAGCCCAGCGCCTTTAGCGCTGGGTTTTGGGCGCCCTGGACAGACTAGCGCGCTTCAGCGTGCTTACCCGACGTGCTTTAGCTTTCGTCATCTTCATCGTGGGCGATCTTTTCCAGGCGCTCAACGGTGGTTCCTTTTTTGTGATGCTCTTTCTGGTTGCGAATGTAGTTTACCACCCATTCCAAATCCTTCGTGCCGAAACTAACCACGCCGTAGCCGGTCTGCCAATCGAACACTTTACGATTGGCGAGTTCGTGATTGACGTAGTGAGAACTCGCGCCTTTGACCTGGCCGATCCATTCGCTGATTAGCAGTGTTGGCGGGATCGTAACCGCGATATGGACATGAGTTTCGATACCGCCGACTTCATGAAAGATTAGACCATTCGTCTTCAGCGCATAGTTACGAATGAACCGATAGAGTCCCGGCTCGATCTCTGCGGTGACAAGAGGCTGGTTCGATTTCACGTGCCATACGAAATGCAAATTGATTTGGGAATAGGCTCGCCCGGACATGGGAGAAGCCCGCTGAAGCGGGCTGAGTTTTCAAATTCCGACGGCCGCCCCAGCCGTAAAACGGCTGGGCTAGTAACCCTGCGGGGAAAGCCGCGTGAACGCGGCTGCTGCATTTCATCTCCGCAGTCGCCCCAGCCGTAAAACGGCTGGGCTAGCAACCTGCGGGCAAGCCGCGTAAACGCGGCTACAGTCCATAGCCTACCTTTAGTGTCAAGTAAGAAAGCCTTACCGTTTCGCAACTTCGGTTACTGTCCGTTTCAACCTCTTCGCATACAACGGAAACCTGGCCGTCAATTCAGCGACGCCGCGCTTCACATGGGTTCGCACTTCTTCCGACTCAGGTTCGTGAACGACTTGCGCAATCAGCCGGCCAATCTCGCGCATCTCTGGTTCTTTCATGCCCCGCGTAGTGACTGCGGGCGTGCCGATGCGCAAACCGGAAGCGACGAATGGTTTGTTTTGATCGAAGGGAATAGTGTTCTTGTTGACGGTGATAGTGGCGGCTTCGAGAGATTTCTCGGCGACCTTGCCGGTGATTCCCTTCCCGTCCATCCAGACATCAACCAACATCAGGTGATTGTCGGTGCCGCCGGAAACGATGCGGAGCCCCTGCTCCTGCAACTCTGAACAAAGCGCTTTCGCATTCGCCAGAATCTGTCGCTGATATTCTCTGAAGTCGTCGCGCAAAGCTTCGCCAAACGCGACCGCCTTCGCGGCGATGATGTGCACCAGCGGCCCACCCTGCACGCCGGGAAACACACGCCGATCGATCTCTTTCGCATGCTCTTCCTTGCACAGGATCAAACCGCCCCGCGGCCCGCGCAGAGTTTTGTGCGTGGTCGTCGTCACATAATCCGCGATCGGCACGGGCGAGGGATGCAGACCGGCCACCACCGGCCCCGCGATGTGCGCGATGTCGGCGAACATGCGCGCACCAACGCCCTTCGCGATCTGACTGATGCGCTCGAAATCAATTATCCGTGGATAAGCGGAAGCGCCGCAGACAAGCAGCTTTGGCTTGTGTTCTTCAGCGATCCGTTGCAACTCGTCGTAATCGATCGTTTCAGTCTCGCGCGAAACACCGTAATCAAAAACTTTGTAGCTGAGACCGGAAAAGTTCAGCGGATGCCCGTGCGTGAGGTGCCCGCCATGCGAAAGATTCATGCCGAGGATCGTGTCACCATATTGAATCGCGGCGAGATAGACGGACATGTTTGCCTGAGCACCGCTATGCGGCTGCACGTTGGCGTGATCGGCGCCGAATAGTTCTTTCGCGCGATCGATCGCCGTTTGCTCGACCACATCAGCATATTCGCAGCCGCCATAGTAACGCTTGCCGGGATAGCCTTCGGCGTACTTGTTGGTGAAAACAGAACCCGCCGCTTCGAGGACGGCTTCACTGACAAAGTTTTCGCTGGCGATTAGTTCCAGCCCATTTGCCTGGCGCGCGACCTCGTTGTCAATCGCGTTGGCAATTAAGGGATCAACTTCCGCTAACGATGCGTTTCTCTGGTCGCTCATTCATCATCCTTCCGAGAATAAAAGCTAAACCTCACTGATTGAGCGCAGGAGCAACGTACGACCTGCGCCCGGTAACCGAGTACTCCGGATGTCCGCGCACTTCAACCGAAACCTTGCGCTGACTGCCATCGTGCGCCTTGTTAGTCGGATAGTATCCGATGACATAACGCCGGTTGAGATCCGCCAGGATACTTCGATAAATCTCCGGAGCTTGCTTCGGTGTTTCCAGGTAGCTCGTCCACCCGCCAATCGCAGCTCCAGCCGCAGCCAACTGAAACCACGAACGCGTTTCGGTCAGCGGCGTCCGAACACGTGTGGCCGGCGCTGATGCCGGCGATATCGACCATTCCGGTTCATTCTCGGTTGCCGGGCCAGTTACCCGGATTCCCGGAATGACTGTGTAGACTAAAGCCCGCGACTTTTCAATCGCCTGATAAACATCCCGCAGACTGAAACTCGCCGGCGGTATCGTCGTACTCCCAGGCGGCAAATAAACCTCAGGGATCGACATGATCGGAGGATTTGAGGGCTGCAGGCAAAACAGCTCATCACCATCTGTCTGAAAAATCACCACCGGACGAAGATCTGCTTCGGTGAACATCTCTCTGACCGTGGCCATCAACGCGCTGAATTGCTGGCTCCTACCATAGTCCCGAGCCGCCGACTTCTTCACGAGCGAGTCAAGTGCCTGCTTGAGTTTTGTTTTGTCCCGGGTAAAGTCAACCAGCAATGCGACGTCATCGGTAACAATCGCCATGATGTCCTGCGGGCTGAGTTGATCGACCAGAATCTTTGCCGCGGCAACGCTGCTCTTTATGTAAGGACTCTGGCTGCCGCTGTAGTCGATGAGCAAAACGATCGAGCGACCCAGGCGTTGATCGCTGCCGAGCGAAAAGTGTTCAATGTGCTGGGCCAGACCGTCTTCGCTCACCAGGAAATCGTTCTCAGTCAGTCCGTCCACGATCCGCCCCGACTTATCGCGCACCTGGACATCGCTAACCACGAGATTGGTTTCTATCCGAACAACGTCCCCGTCGGTTGCTGATCCGGAACGGCGGCCGGGCTTTCCGGTTTCGACGGCAGTCCGCTTTTCGGGGTCCCACTTCAGCCTTTTTAGACTCGAACCAAAATCGTCGAGCCGGGGCCTCTCTTGAGTTTCAGACTGACCTTGTGCGGAGGAGTCTTGTGGGCCCGGCGTTCCGGCCATCGCCAGCAGACCGATAATCAAGAGAAGGACAAACGCCGATCGCATAACGAAACTGCCCCAGCCTGGTTCAACGCGGGGCGCCAAATCCGAGCTCTTCCTTTTCGATCTCGGTAATCTTCTCGACGCGACGTTCGTGCCGGCCGCCGGCGAACTTTGCGGCAAACCAGGCACGCACGATCTTGGGAAGCTCTTCCGGCGACGTGACCCGAGCGCCCAGCGACAGGACATTCGCGTCGTTGTGCTCACGAGCCAGCCGCGCCGTTTCTTCATTCCAGGCGACCGCCGCGCGCACGCCGGGAACTTTGTTGGCCGCGATTGCCATCCCGGTGCCTGAGCCGCAGACCAAAAGGCCTTGATCGACATGCCCCTGCGCGACCTCATCACCGACCTTGCGAGCATAGTCGGGATAATCAACTGATTCCTCTGAGACTGTGCCCAAATCTTCGTACTGAATTCCGAGCTCATTGAGCAGAGGTTTCAGACGCTCCTTCTCTTCGTAACCCGCGTGATCGCTGGCGATTGCTATTTTCATTTGGTCGAACCCTTGATTGAAAGTTTGTCAGGCGATGGTACATCACGGCTCGCGATAGCTGCAACGAAGGCATAGCGGCGTTTAGAGTACCGACTTTAGTCGGGTTTTCACGCGACTAATAAGGCCCGACTAAAGTCGGTACTCTGAACACCGGTCAGTTGCGTTAGATCCCCTGCTAAGCGAAAATGCTTCCCTATGCGCTGGTCACAATATTTCATTCCGACACTTCGCGAGGACCCGGCTGACGCCGAGGTCGTATCGCACAAGCTTTTGCTGCGCGCGGGAATCGTGCGTCAACTATCCGCCGGCATTTATTCTTACCTGCCGTTGGGTCAACGTATTGCTCTGAAAGTCATGGCCGTCCTGCGCGAAGAAATGAACCGCGTGGGCGGACAGGAATTTTATCTGCCGGCTCTGCATCCGGCCGAACTCTGGCAGGAATCGGGACGCTGGGGTGCTATTGGCGACGACATGTTTCGCCTGAAGGACCGCAAGGGCGCCGACATGTGTCTGGGCATGACGCACGAAGAAGTCTTTACATCCATTGCCCGTAACGAGATTAGATCTTACAAACAACTCCCGCAGGTTTGGTATCAGATTCAAATCAAGTTTCGCGACGAGCCGCGGCCAAAGTCAGGCCTGATGCGCCTGCGCACCTTCATCATGAAGGACGCTTACACGTTCGACCTGGATCGCGAAGGACTCGATCGCTCGTTTGCGGATCAGCGCGAAGCCTACCAGCGGATCTTCACTCGCTGCGGTGTTGAGTTCTCAATCGTCGAAGCATCATCAGGATCGATGGGCGGTTCGGAGTCGAACGAGTTCGTGGCAAAAACAGACGCAGGCGAAGACTTGATCGCGAGTTGTTCCAACTGCGATTACGCCGCGAATGTCGAGAAAGCTACTTCGCGACTCCCCTTGATTGAAGATGAAACCGGCCCGGATGCGCCGGAAGAATTTCCCACGCCCGGGGTGCGGACGATTGAAGACCTGGCGACGTTTCCGGGCGGTGCGGCGGCGAATCGGCAGGTCAAGACGCTGGTTTTCATCGCTACCATCGACGGCAAGCCGCTTCCGATTTTGGCTTTGCTTCGGGGCGACCATCAACTGCATGAGGTTAAGTTCACCGATGCCCTCGGGGCAACGGCACTGCGCCCGGCGCAGGCGGAAGAAATTCGCGAATTGCTCGGCGCCAGTGCCGGCAGCCTGGGCGCCGTCCGTGCGAAGGAATCCGCGCCTGCGCTATTCATCATCGCCGACCTCGGCTTGCAGGGTCGACGCAACATGACCACTGGCGCGAACAAGGACGACCATCACCTTCGCGGTGTAAGCGTCGAACGTGACATCAAAGTCGATCAGTGGGCGGATCTGCGCACGGTCACGTCTGGCGAACCCTGCCCACGTTGTGACTCAGGCATGCTGGAAGTCTACAAGGCCATGGAGATCGGCCACATCTTCAAACTCGGCACAAAATATTCGGAATCGATGGGTGCTACCGTGCTGACAAAGGACGGTAAGCCAGTGCCAATCGTTATGGGCAGCTACGGCATCGGAGTCGAGCGGATCATTACGGCCGCAGTCGAGCAAAGTCACGACGAGAACGGAATCATCTGGCCAAAGACCCTGGCGCCGTTCGACGTGGTGGTCACAGTGACCAACGTCAAAGATGAGAAGCTGCGCGCAGCCGGCGAAAAGCTATACAAAGATTTGCAGCACGCCGGGCTGGAAGTGCTGCTCGACGATCGCGACGAACGGGCCGGCGTGAAATTCAAGGACGCTGACTTGATCGGCATTCCTTATCGCATCACGCTGGGTAAGAAGATCGTTGACGGGATGGTTGAGCTTTTCGATCGGCGGACGAAGCAGAGCCAGGATGTGAAGCTGGACGAAATCGTGGCGCAAGTGCAGAAGCTGGCCCTGCCGGGGTTGTGATGACGATTGGGGCAGTAGCCCGACCGTGAGGGAGGGCTCAAATTCCACCTTTGGAAGCCCTCCCTCACGGTCGGGCTACTGCCCCGCTCCGCGGACACAAAGGTACGATCGCCCGGAACTTGTGATGAAGCGTTATACTGGGAGCGCAATGAGAGTAGTCAACGCGCGCCGAACCAGCATTCAGATTCTTGTCTTGCTTAGCGCGCTCGCTCTGCTCGTGATCGCCTCTCCACAAACTTCTGCTCAGGATGCTCTGCCCGAACTGGTTCGCCGAATTAAACCCTCCGCCGTGGCGATTGAGACCTTCGATGCCCGTGGCGAAAAACTTTCGCGCGGCAGCGGCTTTTTCATCGACATCGATCGCGTGGTAACCAACCGGCACGTGATCGAAGGCGCCTACCGCGCCGAAGTGCATCTGAATTCGGGCAGTACTTTTCAGGTAAAGAACGTCCTCGCCGTAGACGCTGAGGGCGATATTGCTCTGCTGAAAGTTGAGGCGCCGCCGAATCTCGTCCGCCCGCTCCCGCTCGATCGAACGTCGCCGCAGGAAGGTGAAAGCGTCGTCGTTATTGGCAATCCGTTTGGATTGGAAGGCAGCGTCACGAACGGAATAGTTTCGGCCGTGCGCGATATCCCGGGCTTTGGCCGCATCATTCAAATCACCGCGCCGATTTCTCCGGGGTCGAGCGGGAGTCCAGTGGTAAACATGCGGGGCCAGGTGATTGGAGTCGCAACTCTGCAGATCACCGGCGGACAAAGCGTCAACTTTGCGATCCCGTCTGAGCGCATTGCGCAACTCGATCGCACGGCCCAGACTGAGGCGTCGCAACAGATGTCACTCGGCGACCTGGTCGCCGCCACCGGGCGCAACCAGCGAGCGCGCGCCGTCGAATATTTCCGCGACGGCCTCAGCTTTCTTTCGAAAGATGATTGTCAGAGGGCCCTGCCTTACTTTCAGAAAGCTACCGACTCCGACAACGGCTACGGCGAGGCCTGGGCGCAGACAGGTTTCTGCAACGAGAAACTTGGCCGTCACGCCGAGGCCATCGAGGCTTCAAAGAAAGCAGTTAGTACCCGGCCGTCAGCCGAATCGTATTTCAATATCGGCCTGGCAAACTATTACCTCAAGCAATATCGCGAGTCGGAACAAGCCTATCGCCAGGCGATTAGGCTCGACCCTTACAACGCCGCCGATGCCTACTATGCGCTGGGTCTAACGTATCGTGACTCGGGCCAGTTCGACGATGAGATTCAGGCGTACAAGCAGGCAATTCGGCTGAAGCCGGATTACGCCATCGCCTACGATCGCCTGGGCCAACGTTACTTGCAGTCAAAAAAGTACGCGGAGGCAATCGACATTTTCAAGCAACTCTCTGCGCAGAGGCCCGGCGACGCGAACGCGCAAAACAACCTGGGTGAAGCCTATGAAGCGTTGGGCCGGCACGATGAAGCGGTCGAGGCTTTTCGGCAGGCTACTCGTTTGAAACCGGATTTTGGGAAGGCCTACTTTAACCTCGGCAAGACTCTGCTGTCGCAGGGCAATCGCGACGGCGCGATTGAGCAGTACGTCGTGCTGCAGAATCTGGATCAGGATTGGGCTGAGAAGCTTTACGGATTGATCTATCCGTGACGGTTCCGCGCTCCGAAGTTTTAGGGCGGCAGCAATTCATCGAGGGATTTCAGCAGTGCTGCCCCGCGCAACGCCGGTTGTTTCCTCTTCGTTTGACCAAGCGAAACGATCTTGCCGTCCGGTCCAATCAGCAACGTAGTTGGGAAGAGATGAATGCGATAGCGCGTCTCGACGCTGCGAATGCTGTCCATTTGGGCTTGAGGCCAGGTCAGCCGGTTGCGCCGCAACCACTCCTTCACGGGCTCGTACGCGGGATCGTTATTCATCCCCAGAATTTCAAAGCCGCGCGCCTGGAACCGCGAGTAAGCTTCCCTCTGATAGGGCAATTCGCGACGACAAGGTCCGCACCACATCGCCCAGAAATCCACCATCACATACTTGCCGCGAAACTCGGCCAGTTTGTGTTTCTTTCCGTCAAAGTCGGTAAAAGTGAAGTCCGGAACCTCTGCTCCCATCGTGAGCTCAACGCGCTTGTAATCCGACGCCGGATGCTCACGCATCACGACCAGGTTCTTATCAAGATCTACTCTTTTCGTAGATACGTAGCGGTTGCCGACCCGGAAGACCACGGTTTCCTCGTGGGCATCCGCACTTTCGGGAGAGAATCGATCTGAGTCGATCTCACCGTCGTTGTCGCCATCAACCCCGAGCCAGCCATTCGTCACGCTGATCTTCTTGCTTTGCGCATTGAAAGCATAACCGACGAGTGTCTTATGGCCGTCGATGTCGACGTAACCGCGAGCAAAAGCTTCCTTAGTCTGGAGGATCAGACGCTCGCCTTCTTTCAACTCGTCCCACTGCACGCCCTTGTAGTACTGAACTACGACGGGGAAGCTCTGAAAGAGCGGGCCTTTGAATGGCACTTTGAGCGTGGCTTCAAGAATGTAGGGATTGTCTTCCTCGGCATGTTTCAGCTCAAACCGCTCGTCGTCAGAAAGCGAGCCATCCAGATTGAGATCCGCATACAGGTAGGGCTCGCCGTCTTCCGGCTCGACGAGCACGGTGAGTATGGACGACTTGTCGGAAGGCGGGTGATAAAGACGGCCAGCAGTGATACTGCCGCCCTGTTGCAGCGGCTTGGCCGTCTTGATCTTTGAGAGATCGCGCACTGGCCGAAACGTGACCTGATCCATGTCTTCCCGGTTAGCGGCCAGTTCGGGTGCAAGCGTTCCCAAATACTCGGAATCACCCGCCCGCGTAATCGTGGATAGGAAACCAATTGAAGTCAGGAACAATGCAATTGTGATTAGGCTTGGAAGCCAACGCTGCTTTGAGTTGAATCGGTGGGACATTGGGGTAAAGTCCTCGATGACTGGAAGTAAAGAACCGCGGCGAATTCTAATCGAGGCCCAATCGAGTGTCAAAAGAAAAGTTCCTGGACGCCTGGCAAGTTATTGGAGTAGACAAAAAGAAATCGAGGCCGGATTGCGCTCTCCCCTTCGCAACCCGGCCTCAACCCACGGTCGTCAAACAGACGACCGATCTTAAGCTTGTTCACTGTTCCTGGTATCGATAGCGGCGATTATGGAGACCGACGCGGCCACTGCCGCCAGAATCGTTATCGTTTTGAACCCTGCGAATATTTTTTCATCGCCAGCCTCCGCTTCGGGAATGGCAATGAGTGTGCCACGCCGGATGTGGTGATTAGGAAAACGAAGAGCGTTCCGAGTTTGTTGCGGACTCAAGGCAAAATCTCTTTTGAAAGCATCATCAGGGCGGCGCGAATCTGATAAATCAGTGTACGATATGGTCATTCGCAGACCGGATATGGAATGAAGACCCAGCCCCGAGGATTAATAGGGCATTAATAAACGGTACCGGGTCCTGAAAACTGAGCATGTACCCTAATAGAATAATCGCCAACCGGACGTTGGCGCTCGTCTTCATGCTGCTAGTGTGTGGTAGTGCGGCGATCGGGTATTCCCAAAAGCGGGTGCCTCCGATCGAAGTACCCTTTGAATTTGTCGCCAACCAAATAATTGTCCAGGTCAAAATCGCCGGCAACGGTCCGTACAGCATGCTCCTCGATACTGATACCGACCCGTCGGCTATCGACATAGCAATCGCGCGTGAACTCGGACTCGGGCTCGACTCCAGACGATTTCCGGCAAGTGGCGGGGGCACAGAAGCCAACCTGGTCCAACTGACCAGGCTGCCGACCGTGGAACTTGGAGGGATGATCGCTAAGGACGTGCCGGCGGGCGCGATCGATCTCACGAAGCTGGCAGCCAAACTCGAGCGGCCAATTCACGGCGTGCTGGGATACAGCTTCCTCAGGGATCGCATAATTCAAATTGATTATCCCAACTCGAAGATCCGCTTCTTCACTGAGTTTCCATATGCGGGAATTCAAAATCAGCCGAACACCGTCAACAAAATCGCCATGCCGTTTCGTTACGACGACGGCGTGCTCATCGATTCGGTCTTCATAAATGGACAGAAGCTGAAAGCTACTCTCGACACCGGATCGAGCGAGACGTTTGCGCTCACTCCGGAAGCGGTGGCAATTCTCGGCCTGGATGAAGAAGCGCAAAATGCCACGGTGGAAAAGGCAGTCGGATATAACGGCGAGTACGAGAGCAAATCCGGCCTGCTGAAGTCGGTGCGTATCGGGAGGCTGTCAGTCGATTCAGCGCCGGCTGCTTTGTGGGCTGCCGGAACCGGCCACGACAAAAAGAAGTTTCAGGTGAACATCGGCAACGGCTTTTTCAAAGACTATCTGCTGACCTTTGATTTCCACGGCAAGATGGTCGTATTCGAGAGTGTTGACTGAGCGTTTTGGATCAGTCAAAGAAAACCCACTAAGCCGAGATCATCGTGCCCGTCCCCTTGTCGGTGAACACCTCTGCCAGCAGGGCATTGCGCGCGTTGCCGTTGATGATGTGCGCGCTCTTCACGCCCCGGCGCAAGAGTCCAATGATGCTTTGCAGCTTGGGAATCATCCCCGCGGTCGCGCTGCCATTCTTGATGAGTTCGTCAGCCTCGGCGGCGGTCAGACGCGAAAGCTTTGTCTCGGGCGCGCCGGCGCGTAGAAAGATCCCATCGACATCAGAGAGCAGGACCAGCTTTTCCGCTTCGAGCTGGATCGCGATTTCAGACGCGATCGTATCGGCATTGATATTGAAAACCGTGCCCTCAGCGTCTGCTCCGAGGGATGAAATCACGGGCAGGTAACCCTGGTCCAGCAACACCGTCAACAGACGCGCGTTGATCTCGAGGATGTCGCCCACATGACCAAAATCGATCTGCTCACTCTCGCCGGTTTCGCGGTTCATGATTTCTTTTGGCGGCCGGCGCTCGGCGTGCACGATATTCCCATCTACTCCTGATAGTCCCACTGCTTCAACTCCGCGATGCCTGAGCGCGGCTAGAATGTCCGTATTGATCTTACCGGCAAAGATCATCTTGGCCATTTCCAAAGTGGCGTCGTCCGTTACGCGGCGGCCTTCGATGATGGTTTGCTCGACGCCCATCAGCGAGGCCAGATCGCTTAGCTGCTTGCCTCCGCCATGCACGACGCAGAGACGAATGCCAACCTGATGCATCAGGGCGAGTTCTTCCGCCAGAGAGATTAGCCGGTCGTGATCTTCAGTCACTTTGCCGGATAATTTGACGACAAATGTCTTGCCCTTGAAACGCCGAATGTAAGGCAGCGCTTCGCGTAAGAGATCCAGCCGCAATTGATTGCCAACTTCAGTGGTGTCGGTCATTTTCTTTTAGTGGCACAGACTTCAGTCTGTGTTTCTCCGTAATCGCGATCACAGACTGAAGTCTGTGCCACAACTTTAAGCTCTCAACAATCTCGCCATGATCGCTTTCTGAATATGCAGCCGATTCTCAGCTTCATCAATTACGACTGATGAGGCTGAATCAATCACCGCGTCAGTCACGATCACATTCCGTCGCACCGGCAGACAGTGCATGAAAATAGCGCTATTCGTGCGCGCCATCTTCTGTTCGTCCACGATCCACTTATCGCGATATACCGCGCGCGTGGCGACGTCTTGTTCGGGCGCGCCATAAAACTTCCGGCTGCCCCAGCTCTTCGCGTACACAACTTCAACTCCGTCGAATGCTTGATCAATTTCATTGACTACGCTGACGCTGCTGCCAGCCGCCGCGGCCTGCTGCCTGATCGTCTGGATTAACTCATCGTCCAGTTCATAGCCTGGCGGATGAGCGATGACGAGGTCGTGCCCCATCTGCGCGGACGCGAGAGCAAAGCTGTTCGGCACGGCCATTGGCAGAGGCTTTGGATGCCACGCCCAGGTCAGCAGGACTTTCTTACGACCTTCGCCCAGCTTCTCTCGGATCGTCATCATGTCGGCCATCGCCTGACACGGATGATGCATTGCCGATTCGAGATTAATAATCGGCACGTCAGAGTACTTCGCGAACGCATTCAGAATCGGATCAGTGCGCTCCTCTTCCCAGTTCTGCAAAGCCGCAAACGTCCGCACGCCAATCGCCGCGCAGTAACGACCGAGCACGCGCACAAACTCGGCGATGTGTTCGGTCTTGTCCGCATCCATCACCACGCCTTCGCGATGCTCCAACGTCCAGCTGGTGCCGCCGGGTTCGAGCACCACGGCATTTCCGCCCAACTCGTAAATGCCAACCTGCATCGACGCGCGCGTGCGCAGACTGGGATTGAAAAAGACCAGTGCGATCGATCGCCCAGCCAGAGGCTTTGATTGATCGTTGCCCTGCTTGAAACGAATGGCGGACTCAATCAGTTGATTAAGATCCACGTGCGTCAAATCAGATGTCGCTAAGAAATGTGTTGGCATCGAACTATGTTGAAGTGCACCGACAAAGCGAAGCGTCGACCGCGCTTTATGTCCGACGAACTTCAGTTTGTCGCTTCAACTTGAGTAAATCCAAGAGCAACGACAGACTTCAGTTTGTCGGACATCAGCAATCCAAAGCGGTGTCGCGCTGCGCTTACCACCGCACTCCACAGAGTGCTTCAAACCAAACTCGCTAGAGCTTCCACAAACAGATCAACCTCTTCACGCTTCAAACACAGCGGCGGCAACAGTCGCAACACTCTTGGATCACTCGACGTCCCGGTGATGATCCTCTGTCCCAGCAAAGCCTCATGAATTGGCTTTGCTTTATCCGCAAACTCGAGCCCAAGCAGAAATCCGCGACCATGAACACCCACAATTTGCTCGATCTCTTTCAAACGCTCGCGCAAATAGGCTTCAACTTCACGAACATTCGCCAACATCCCATCGTTCTCAATCGCTTCCAGGGTCGCCGTCACCGCGGCCATCGCGATCATCCCGCCGCCAAACGTCGTGCCCAGATCGTTTTCTTTGATCTGCGAAGCAATCTCTTCACTCACCAGGCAGGCGCCCACGGGAACGCCACTCCCCAGAGCTTTCGCCAGCGTGATGATGTCGGGAACAACGCGGTCACTCGCTTCGCTGCCGGCGAAAAACCATTCGCCCGTGCGGCCGACTCCGGTTTGCACCTCGTCATAAATCAAAACGATCCCGCGCTCGTCGCACAGTTCGCGCAAGGCGCGAAAGAACGAAGGTGCGGCCGTGCGCACGCCGGCCATCGATTGAATCGGCTCAAGCATAATCGCCGCGACCGATTCGTCCGCCACCGCGCGCACCGAATCGATATCGCCGAATTCAGCTTGCAGATGCCCGGGCACATTCGGCTTACCGATCTCGCGGTACTTGCCCAGGAACGTGGCGCTGATCGCGTCCGCAGTGCGCCCATGGAAGCCGCCGGAGAAAGTGACGATGTTAGCGCGGCCGGTCGCCATCCTTGCCATGCGCATCGCGTTTTCATTCGCTTCGGTGCCTGAGTTACAGAAAAACGCTTTCGTCAATGAATCAGGCGCAACGGAAACAAGTTTTTCGGCCGCGCGGGCGCGCGCTGCGGAATAGACCAGGTTCGAATAGAAGAGCAGCTTCTCCGTCTGCTCGCGAATTGCGTTCACGACATGCGGATGACAATGACCGGTGCCGGCTACCGCGTGGCCGCCGTAAAGGTCGAGGTAGCGCTCGCCGTTGCTCGTAAAAATCCAAACGCCCTCACCCCGCTCAGCGACGACGGGCATCTTCTTGTAAGTGGCGAGCTGATACTGATCTTCGCTAGCAACAGTCTGTTCGTGTGACGTCATCTGTGTTTTCATTCGCAGCTCGGGTTCGCTTCCTGTCGTTTCGTGTGCTTTCGTGGATCGCATTTATCGAATGAACCAGGCAACGATCCACGAAATCACGCGAAGCAACTCGAAAACCCATCAGGGATTACTCCCGGTCAGTATCAAACCTGTCTTTTCATCCAGCCCAAACATTAGATTCATGTTCTGCACTGCCTGGCCCGCAGCGCCTTTGACCAAATTATCGATCGCGGTAAAGACCACCAGTTGCCGGCCGCGCGCGGCGAACCCGATGTCGCAGAAGTTCGTCGTCTTGACCCAGTTGATATCCGGGCTGCCTTCAACCAGACGCACAAAGAACGAATCGCGATAAAACTCAGCGAACATTGCGCGCGCGTCGGCAGCGCTGATCTCATTCTTGGTTTCCATGTAGATCGATGCAAAGATGCCACGCGCAACGGGCAGCGAATGCGTCATAAAGATGAGCTCGTTGTTCCATTCGCCGACGCTCTTCAGTTCCTGTTCGATCTCAGGCACGTGCTGATGGGTGAAAGGCTTGTAAGCGTAGAACGAATTACTTCGCTGCGGATGGTGCGTGTTGGCCGCGGCCCTGGCGCCGGAACCTGACGAGCCGGTCTTGGCGTCGACGATCACGCGGCCACTCAACAGATTGTTTGCGACCAGCGGCGCCAGGCCAAGCAAGGTAGCGGTCGCAAAGCAACCGGGATTCGCGATGCAGCGGGCGGCCTTAATCACCTCGCGATTTGTTTCCGTCAAGCCATAAACAAACTGCGCCTGGGCATCCATCGCTGTGTGCTCGCGGCCGTAGTGTTGTGCGAATGCGCCGCTGTCGCTGAGACGAAAGTCGCCGGAAAGATCGATTACTTTCAAGTTTGACGGCAGTCTGGGCGCCAACTCCAGCGCCTGACCATGCGGCAGGGCAAAGAATACACAATCGAGGGCCGCCAAGTTCTCCAGGTCCGCCGGCGCCTTCGTGAATCGCAGATCAGTCAGACCGAGAAGATTACGATGGACTTCACTGACGGCTTTGCCGGCGTGCTCGTTCGCGGTGACAAAACTGATTTCGACATTCGGATGCAGCAGCAGAATGCGCAGCAGTTCGGAACCGCCATAGCCTGATCCTCCGAAGATTGCAGCCTTGAGTTTCATGTTTTGGGTTTCAGCAGGTCCTTTGGTACCTGGTCTCAGCGCCAAAGGCGCGAAATGTAATAGCCTGGGCCATCGGCCCCGGCGGGACCGGTTAAGGTTCTGAGCGCTGAAAGCGCGAATCATATTTTTGAGTCAGTGCATCACAGCTATTTTCTACCGACACTTCCTATTCGCGCTTTCAGCGCTTCCAAGACATTTCATGGAACCTTAACCTGGGGCGTTGCCCCAGGCTGTTACATTTCGCGCCAAAGGCGCTGAGACTCCGGAGCTTTTACTCGCTTGCGCGCTCCCGGTTCTGTAAATGTCTCATCTCAAGCCACGCCCCGCGAGCTCGAAACTCGAAACTTTCTCTTTAACAATCTCGAACAACTTCCCGCCGTTTCGTCGCGCGTTGCCGGCGGGCACTCTGAACTCACGCTCGACGAATTCTTCCCCCATCTTCGAATCAGTCACCGAGCCAGCGATCAAATCGACCGCAATACCACGCCGCCGAAACAACTCGATCCCGCCCCACGCCCCGACGTAATCCGACGCGCAGAAAACCAGGGCCGTCATCGCGGCGCGAAATTCGGCATCTTCAAAAATCGATTCGACTGAATAGCCGCCGAGGATGCCATCGCCAAGCTCGATCACGATCAGATCCGGCGCGCTTTCATTCAGCCGCGCGATGATTGCCCGGGCCACCGGGGCCAGGTCGCCCGCGCCCACGGTCGAAGGCAAGCCGCAATCAAGAAAGCTCGCAGTCGCAATCGCGCCGTGGTCGGCCATGTTGAGCGTGTCGCGCAGGCAAGCAATGCCCGACAATTTTGCCCCGGCCACACGCAAGCCGGCGCGCGTTCCCTGTTGAATGATTTCGGTCGCCGCGTAAGTCTTGCCGCTGTTCATGCACGCCCCGGCGATCACCACCAACGGCGCCGTTGCGCCCAAACTTTCGCGCGGCGGCAAAGCCGCGTCGGCAATATTTCTTACCGCACCTTGATCGTCACAGGCGAGGCCGATCACCTCAACCTTGATCGCGTCATTGAGACTGGAATGATGACCACTGCAACTTCCGATGACGCCGCCAAGGTTTAGTAGATGTAGTTCATCGCCCGCGGCCACCGAAGCCGGAACATCACCCACGAAACCCTTCAGTGCGCGACGCCTACCCAGCACGCCCACCAACACGTCGCCCGGATTAACTTTCGCCAGCCGCCCAGTCGGCAATTCCAGCATGTTGTAGGTCGCGTTGTCCGTTAGTACTCGCACTACCACCACGTCGCCCGCGCGGGGCACGTCGCAGTCGCCAGTCACCGCTAACACTCGCGATAGATGCAACGGCGAGGTGGCGGATCCTATCTTGTCTACCTCGACGTCATCGGGTCTTGGTTTTGTTTCCATTTCTTTCTCGTTTAGAGGCGGGCTGCCCGCCAACGTGTTTCTGCAACTTCAACGGGCGGTAGCCCGCCGCTAAACTTGTCTGCGCAGCCTGAGTCGCAATGCGTTCAGTTTGATGAATCCTTCCGCATCGCGTGGGTTGTAAACAGTGTCCGCTTCAAACGTCGCGATGCGCTCGTCGTAAAGCGAATTCGGCGATCGGCGGCCGACGACAATCACGTTGCCGCGATACAATTTCAGACGCACATCACCCGTGACCGGCTTTTGCATTTCATCGATCATCAGGCGCATCAGATCGAATTCCGGCGCGAACCAGAATCCGTAATAAACGCTTTCGGCAAACTTCACCCCGAGCGAATCCCGCAAGCGAACTACTTCCCGATCAAGCGTGATCGACTCTAAAGCACGGTGCGCCGATTGCAGAATAGTTACGCCGGGAGTCTCGTAGACACCGCGCGATTTCATCCCCACAAAACGGTTCTCGACCAAATCGACTCGCCCAATCCCATGCTCACCGCCAATTTCATTGAGCTTTGAAAGCAGCATCACCGGATCCATCTGCTCGCCGTCAACCGACACGGGTTCACCATGGGCGAATCCGATTTCGAGGTATTGAGCTTCGCCTCTGGAGTTCTCGGGCGAACGCGTCAGCTGAAAAATATTCTCAGGCGGCTCAGCCCAGGGGTCTTCCAGAATTCCGCCTTCGTACGACACGTGCATCAGGTTGCGATCGGTTGAATAGGGTTTGTCGATCGTCGCGCTCACCGGAATTCCGTGGGCTTCGGCATAGGCAATCAGATCAGTGCGCCCCTTGAACTCCCAATCACGCCACGGCGCGATCACCTTGATGTCCGGTTGCAGAGCGTAGTAAGTCAGCTCAAAACGAACCTGGTCGTTTCCCTTCCCCGTAGAGCCATGCGCTACCGCGTCGGCATTCTCGCGACGGGCGATTTCGATTTGCCGTTTCGCGATCACCGGCCGCGCCAGCGACGTGCCCATCAAATAAACTCCTTCATAAAGCGCGTTGGCCTTTACCGCCGTCCAGACATAATCGCGGACGAACTCTTCGCGCAGGTCTTCGATGTAGAGTTTCGACGCGCCGGTCGCTTTCGCCTTTTCGTCGAGCCCGTCCATCTCTGCACCCTGGCCAACGTCGGCGCAATAACAAACCACCTCGCACTGGTATTGTTCTTTCAACCAGTGAAGCATTACCGACGTGTCGAGTCCGCCGGAGTAGGCCAGGACAATTTTCTTGATTCCTTTGTCAGTCATTATTCACAAGCGCCCATTAATGTCCGACAAACTTCAGTTTGTCGTTGTCAACCGCGTCGAGTCTCGTTGGCGATCAGCGACAAACTGAAGTTTGTCGGACATCATCCAAACAACTCCCAAATCTTTTTAGTCGCGCCGCGCTGCGACTTTTGATCACGGGCCGCAATAAAGATCGTGTCTTCGCCCGCCAACGTACCGACGATCTCAGGAATCGCCGCATCATCGATCTCCACGGCGACAGCGGAAGCCCGGCCCGGGAGACACTTCGCGACGATCAGGACGTCGCCGGCGATATCGAGACTCAACAACCCGCGCGCGGAATCTCCGTTTGCATGTGGCAGCGCGTACGAGCCGTGATGCTTGACCACACCCAACTCTTCAAGATCGCGGGACAGGCTGGACTGAGTAGCCGGCACTCCCGCGCGCTCCAGATGAGCCCGCAGTGCTTCCTGAGTTCCAATCCGCTTCGCGCGAATCAGGTTAAGAAGTTTCTTTTGCCGCTCTCGTTTCACCATCACATATCATCCAAACGTTTAGAAGCGGGCTACCGCCCGCTTGGTCGGGCAGTAGCCCGACTCTAAACCACTCAATAAATCAGACGCACAGAAATGCATCACAGTTGCATTTTCTCCGCATAGATGCATAAAATAGCGCTGGTTATGCAGTTTCGTCAAGCGTAAATTGCATAATCCCGAGTTCACGCTGGCTGCCGCGGTAAGGTTTGCGGCACAATGCACTGGCTATCCAACCAGGAAGCAACCAGAAAAATAATGAGCGATAAGCTAAATAGGAATCTCTGGGGCGGACGGTTCAAAGGCGAAGCAGACCCGGGTTTTGCCGAGCTCAATCGGAGTTTTGGTTTCGACCGCCGGCTGTTCGAAGTTGACGTCCGAGCAAGCATTGCTCATTGCGATGGCCTGGCCGGCGCGAGCGTCTTGACGACCGACGAAGCAGAGAAGATCAAGTCGGCCCTCGCAAGCATCCTCGAACACGGCCGCGTTAATGCCGGCTACTTCGACGAGCTGTCCGCCGAAGATGTGCATTCATTCGTCGAGGCGCGTCTGATAGAAATGATTGGCGACCTGGGCCGCAAGCTGCACACCGGACGGAGCCGCAACGATCAGGTCGCCACGGATTTGCGTCTCTGGCTGAGCGAGGAAATTGACCGGCTCGCGCTGGCGCTGCGCCGCACGCAGCAAGCCGTCCTCGATCTCGCCGAAGCGAATGCCGATGCGGTGATGCCCGGATACACGCACTTGCAACGCGCCCAGCCGGTCTTGTTTGCCCACTGGTGCCTGGCTTATTTCGAGATGCTGGCGCGCGATCGCGAACGACTTGCCGAGGTGCGCGCACGGGTCAATGTATTGCCCCTGGGCGCGGCGGCACTCGCCGGCACTTCATACCCGATCGATCGCGATGCCGTAGCGCGGTCGCTGGGCTTCGCCGCGGTTTCGCGCAACAGTCTGGACGCTGTCAGCGATCGGGATTTCTGTGTCGAGTTCGCCGGAGCCGCGTCGCTTATCATGTTGCACCTCTCTCGGCTCGCCGAAGATGTCATTCTCTATTCGACAACTGAGTTTGGCTTCTTTGAACTGAGTGATGCAATCGCCACCGGATCGAGTCTGATGCCGCAGAAGAAGAACCCTGATTCCATGGAGCTGGTGCGCGGGAAAGCCGGGCGCGTGTTCGGGCATCTCACGGCGTTGCTCGCGATGATGAAAGGTCTGCCGCTCGCCTACAACAAAGACATGCAGGAGGACAAGGAAGCAGTCTTTGACACTGTCGACACGTTGAGAGCGTGCCTGGACGTGACTGCCACCGTATTGGCCAACATCCATTTGAATGAAACGAGAATGCGCGCTGCTGCCGCGCAAGGTTATCTGAACGCGACCG
The DNA here is from genome assembly GCA_003168335.1 of Blastocatellia bacterium. GTDB lineage: Bacteria > Acidobacteriota > Blastocatellia > Pyrinomonadales > Pyrinomonadaceae > UBA11740. The sequence continues at coordinate 866,198 of PMSM01000010.1, forward strand.
AGCTGGCAGATTATCTGGCGCGCAAAGGCATGCCTTTTCGCGCCGCGCATGAAACTGTTGGTCGCATTGTGATGCAGGCGATCGAGCGCAACGTGGAGTTGAATGATCTATCGCTCGACGATCTCAAGTCTTTCTCGCCGTTGATCGAGCAAGATGTTTTCCGGTCCTTATCATTGGAACAGACTCTGGCGACGAAATCACAGACCGGAGGCACTGCCCCTGAGAGTGTTGCCGATGAGCTAATTTCAGCCCGAACCAGGTGTAATACCGGCAGCCAGTTTGAAGTGCCGTAGGCACGAAATATTTATAGAATCAGGCGAATCCTTGAATGGCCCTGCGCGGAGCGAGATAGTCAGACTATCTCGTTCCGCGCAATCCCTATTTAGGCCTTCCGTGCTATAAATATTTCGCCGCTAACGCGGCTGATATCTGCGCCCTACGTCGACCAACTTCAAATGGGAATCCTGATTACCTCGCAAGCACTCGATCGCAAAGAAGCTGTGCGTCGCATCAACCTCCTCGCGGGAAGAGATCTGCGGCCGATGGCTGACGAGTATCGGATTCCGGTCTGGAAGAATGGCCATGAAAACAAAGGCTGGGCCGGTTTAGTCATCGAGCATTACCTCGGTTTGCCGCAAAACTCGCGACAGGCGCCCGACTTTGGCACCTGGGAGCTGAAGGTGGTGCCGCTGCGCCAGGACGCTGACGGGAACTTGCGAGTCAAAGAGTCAATGGCCATCACGATGTTGGAGCCGGCGGAAGTGCTCGCGAACAACTTCGAGGACAGTCATCTTTATGACAAGCTCAGAAGCATGGTGGTGGTCAGCCGGGTTTACGAAAGCACTCAAGAGCTGCGTTCGATCCTGCACGCCGCCGCGGAATTCGATCTCGACAAGCCGAAAATCCAAGCGCAAGTAAAAGATGACTACGAAGTTATCCGGGCGCAGATTCGCCTGCGGGGGATTGACTCGGTCACGGGAGATTTGGGAAAACTAGTACAGGCCCGTACGAAGGGGCGCGGCCACGGCAGCACCACGCGGGCATTCTACGCGCGCACGATATTTGTTGCTCATATTTTGAATTTGCAAAAGCTGGCTTCGATGCCGCGGGTTTTACCGGGAGAGGCCGACGTCGAATTCGTTTGAGAACCCCGATGACGAAAGACGCTATTCAGATCAGTGAAGAGGCCAGCGGCTTAGTTGAACCTCGGACCCGTGTGTGCCCAGTGTGTGACCGGTTCGTCGACGGCGAGCTTTTCTCAATGGCCTCGCTGCCTGAAGGTCTGCAATCGATCATCATTCCGAACGCTGCGATGGCCGACGCCGTCTCAGCCTGCGGCCGCTGCGTCGAACTCTTCAATCGCGCCCAGCGTCAGATCGAATCGCACGCGGCAGTCTTTGAACAGAACGATTTTGTCTTGCCGACTCCTTTGCGCATGGACGCGGACGAGAGGTTTAGCGGCCGGGGTGTGACCATCGCATTTCTTGATTCAGGATTTTATGCGCACCCGGACCTGACGATGCCTGATAACCGCATTCTCGCCTATCACAGCATTTTTGCAGCAGCAGGTGATCGAACTCCTGTCATGACCAATGATGTTGCGAGCTGGCACGGAATGATGACTTCGGTGGTGGCGACCGGAAACGGCGGACTGGCGGAGGGCTTTTACCGCGGCATTGCTTCTGATTCTAATGTGGTGCTGGTTAAGATCGGCCGGACCGGCCGCATCAGCGAAGATCAAATTCAAAAAGGTCTGGAATGGGTTTTGGCCCATGTTGGAGAACACCAGATTCGAGTGGTCAATATCTCAGCCGGCGGAGATTTTGAAGAGAGCTATCTTACTAACCCACTGTCGCAGACGGTTGAGCGCTGTGCACGAGCCGGCTTGACCGTGGTCTGCGCGGTCGGCAACGCCGGGCACGTCCCCGGTCATCCGGTCCTCCCGCCCGCGAGCGCCCCGTCCTGCATCGCAGTGGGCGGACTGGATGATCAGAACTCGCTGGATCGCGCGCGTCGCGGGATGTATCGCTCGTCTTATGGCCCCACGATCGATGGGCTGCAAAAACCCGAAGTCATCGCCCCGGGAATCTGGGTAGCCGCGCCCATCTTGCCGCACACGCCCACTGCCGAAGAAGCCGAGCTTTACTCAAAGCTCGACGCGGCTGATGATGAAGAGCTGCGCGCGATGATTGAGAGTCAGGCGGGACTCGACAAAGATTTGGACGAGGCGAGTTCACTGCCGGTGCCGCTACTGCGCCAACTGATCACAATCAAGTTACGCGAAGGTAACGTCATCAATCAGCATTACAAATATGTCGATGGAACTTCTTTTGCGGCTCCGATCGTGTCTTCGATCATCGCCTGTATGCTGGAAGCCAATCCGCGGCTGAGCCCGCCACAGATCAAGCGCATCCTCATCGAAACCGCGGAGCGCGTTCCCGACGTCGAAGTCGATCGACAGGGGTGGGGAGTGGTTTCCGCTCGGCGCGCGGTTGAGCTGGCCCTGGCCTTGAAAGGCTAGTGCCTGATATCAGTGGGGTTTAGAGTACCAACTTTAGTTGGGCTCCTTTTATAAAAACAAAAGCCCGACTGAAGTCGGTACTCTGAACACCGATATGCTCCCCTTCGCTAGACATCCGCTTTGTCGCTGTGCCAGAATCGTCGAAACGAAATTCAGAAAGCGAAATAGGAGCACCGCAGAGTCTGTATGTCTGAAAGCGAGTCCGCCATCACGGATTCTCAGAACGCGCCGGCGGCGACTGAGACCGAAGAGATAACCTACCAGGCCGTGGAAAAAGACGGCGTAGTCACCGCCATTTGGGAAATGAAAGGGCGCAAGCACCTGCGCACCATCGACCCGCGCTCCCGCCAGGGCCGCGAGATCCTCAATCTTTATACAACCGAGGACGTGGAACATCCGGCGACGAGCGAACCTGCGACGTCGTAATTCATTTCTTTCCCCAATAGCCATTGCCGACGCGCCGCCTGAAAGCGGGGCGGTCGGACTTCTGACACGAGCATTCACCACAAATAAGAGCACAGCCTGGAATACCATTGGCCGTCTGCAGTCGCAGCATTCGGGAACGTGATTCGGGCGCTAGCCATTTGAATCAAAAGTGCTAGACTTCCCAGCCGCATGGACGTTCAGATTCGACGGGCCAGAACAGACGAAGCCGATGTGTTGACTGAGATCGCGCACGCAGCGAAACGTCACTGGGGCTATCCCGAAAGCTGGATCGAACACTGGCAGGCCGACCTGACCATCACGCCTGAGTTCATTGCCCGAAACGAAATGTACGTCGCGATGATCGATGAAGAGGTCGTCGGCTGTTGTGCGCTCGTTCTCAGCGCAGTTCTGGCCGAACTGGAACACATGTGGATCAGGCCGCAGCACATGGGCACAGGCGTTGGCCGCGCGCTGTTTTTGCACGCGCAGGAACGCGCTGCGAATCTTAAAATATCAGTACTCGAAATTTCTGCTGATCCAAATGCGGAAGGCTTCTATGAACGCATGGGCGCCAGGCGCATCGGCGAGGTCCAATCGGAGATCGAAGGACAACCGCGCGTCTTGCCGCGCCTGTCGGTCGATCTTGGATGATTTTGGTACTTTGAGCCTTGTACTTTGATCTGGTCCTTCAAGTTGAACCAGCGAGTCGAAGTTCAAAGTTCGAAGATCAAAGCACGAATTATTGTGTGGGACACAAAAAGACAGATCATCTGGCTGGTTACCGGCATCACCTTCGGGACGCTCATTGTTTACATGGACGCCCACGATGAGACTGGCCGCTTCGACCGAGGTGTGTTTGCTTTTTGGGAGATTATTCTGCTGGCAATTATCCTGACACTGTTCTATCTCTACTCTCGCAAGAAAACCTAGCTGGAACTCACGACTCAGTTTAGCGGCGGGCTACCTGCCCGCCATGTCGCGCAATCGGCGGGCGGTAGCTCGCCGCTAAACGACGTCAGTCCCCGCCCGATTAGCTTTTTTCATTCCGGCGGTTGCATCGCCTTGGCCCGCGCGTTGATTCCCTGGTCGCCCATTACCAGCAGTCGCCGCGCTTCGCTGTAGATAACACTCTGCGGCAGGTAGGACAAGACGTAGCGGTTTTTTCTCAGTTCATCACAGATGGCTTTGGCCGCTGCGCCCGGCTCGTCAATCGGAAAGATCCGGCCGCCGGTGCCTTCGGCGAGATCGTCGATGACCTGGCGGGGCTTCGGCACGTCGCGCCGAATCGCGCCGCGGGTGCGGTCCTGCGCCTGGACGCAATAGACCGCAATATCGAGCGCCTGAAGGGCGCTGAGGGCCTGAGCGAATTTCGTCTTGCTGCCCCGATCGAGCCCGTCGCTGACAACGACGATGGCGCGCTTCTGCGCCGTTAAGGGACCCAGTCCGTCTGCCACGACCGCCATGATCGCATCAAACAGATGCGGGTCGCCTTTCTTGCGAAAGGCCTTCAGCTCTACTTCGATCTTCTTGGCATCGTCCGTCCAGTCCGAAACGATTTCAGCATTGTTGTCATAGCCGACAACCAGCAGCTTGTCGCCGTCAAAAATCTCATAGGCGAACTCCAGCGTCGCCTTTTCCAGTTTGTCCACGTCGGCGCGAATCGTCAGCGAGTTGTCGACCAGCAGCACGATGCGCGCCGGCGAAAGATCCGGGGCGAAATTCCTGACGCTCTGCTGGACCCCATTGTCGAACAACGAAATGTCTTTGGAGGTGATGGGCGCTGACGAGCCGTTGGCCCGGGTCGCAACTACATTCAGCACGGTTGACGCCTCAGAGGTGGGATGAGAGCGCTTACCCGATTGGGCCGGCAGCGTACTCAGCAGACAGACGGCGGTGAGCAGAAAAACCAGCGCTTTCCACCAAACACAAGACTGCCCGGTTCTCTTCCCCGGTGCTTTTGCGTTAGGTGTCGGTCGCATCGTTTCAACTTGTGACCGTTTGATTCTGTTGGTCGTCCTATTTGCAGCTCAGCTCTTGTCTGAACCGGCTTTCTTTGCCGGAGTCTTCGTCGGCTTTGCCTTATCAGTGGAAGGTTCTGGCGAAGAAAGCTCTTTCTCGACCTTCTCGGCCACGCTTCCCTTGCGCCCATAGTCGGTCACATACCAGCCCTCGCCTTTGAACTGCACGGACGTCCTGGAAAACTGTTTCTCCATGCGGCCGCCGCACTTACGGCATCGCGTGGGCGGCTTGTCCGACATCTTTTGATAAACTTCGATCTGGTCGTTGCATTTCTTGCAACGGAATTCGTAAATCGGCATCGGAAATTCAGGTAAGTTTCAGGATCATCTTTGGATCTTTCGAATAGGCCGGAATTATACGAGACCGCTCTCAACCATTACAACCGCGTCCAGTTTTCAGATGCAGCCCGGCACCGGAAAGACGCCTTCTGAAATGATCGGAGGCCGGGTCTTTTTTGCAACTTGCCCTGCGGTTCGTTATGATCGCCGGCTGTTGCAGGAAGAGACGCCTCGTTAGTCCGCGGCAATCCCTTCTGCTATTCTATTCGCCGTTAACTTCGCACTAAATGCAACCCGTAGCAGAAACAGATCAGACTCTTTCCATCGAACGTAAGCTCAAGCTGCACGAGGCGCGCGAGTCCATTATTGGGCGCCTGGCGGCCAACCTGCCGACATCAATCAACCTGGATTCGTTTTTGAAAGTTATCGTGGCGGAGTTGGGCCGCATGATGGAAGTCGACCGCTGTGACATCATCAAGCTGACTCCGGAGGGCGAGCTCCGCGTCAGTCATGAATGGCGCGCATCTGAAACCATACCTTCGAGTCTGGACGCCCGTATTCCCGTCGACGTAGCGACTCTTTCTCAGCACCTTGACGTCAAAAAACCGATCAGACTTGATGACACTTCGGCGCCCGCACTCGATCACAAAGTACGCTTCTTTGCGAAGAGTTTGGGAACGCGCTCTTTGCTGGTGGTTCCGGTGGTACTCGATGATGAAGTTCTGGGACTGATCGGCCTGCACCACACCCGCGCGACCCGTCATTGGTCCGATGAAGAAGTGGCCTTCCTGGTGTCAATCGCAATGCAACTGGCGATTGGTTATCAGTACACGCGGATCTACAACGACAAGAAACGCGAAGCCGAGACCACTAAGGCATTGCTGGAAATTGCCAACGCACTCAACGCGCGTTCGGATTTTGGCGAAGTGACCTCGGCAGTTTTGGAGCGTGCGCTGTCGCTCGTGGGGGCTGACTATTGCGCGCTGGGTGTGCTCGATTCAGACGAGAAGCGCCTCAGCCTGGCGGCTTTCAAAGCAGCGCCGCACGCGGTGACCGACAATGTGCGCGGACTAATCGAGGCGCATGGACAGTCGATGGACATCACTGAGTATCCGGCAATGGTTGACGTGCTCTCGCAAGGCAAGACTCTGAAACTGCAGGAAACCGATTTGCCGTTGCCGGTAAGAATCATATTCAATGCGACGCTTGGAGGTCGCGCCGCCCTCGTCGCTCCAGTCCACATTGGCGGCCACACGTTTGGCCTGCTCGGTCTCGTCTGGAGCGAGCCGCGCGACCAATTCACAGATCATGAGGTGGCGCTGGTTGAAGGCATCGCCAACCAGATCGGCACGGCCCTCGAGCGCGATCATCTTTCGGCTGAAATAATGCGCTTGAAAAGCGCGCTGCACGAGCGCTACGGCCAGGACCGTATTATCGGACAGGCCCGCGCGATTCGCCGGGCCATGGAATTGGCGCTGAGCGTAGCTGATACTCAGACATCCGTGTTGATTCAGGGCGAATCAGGCACCGGCAAAGAACTGCTGGCGAACCTGATTCACGTTAACTCAGGCCGCGAAGACAAGCCCTACATCAAACTGAATTGCGGCGCGATCCCCGAAACGCTGCTGGAATCGGAACTCTTCGGACACGAAAAAGGCGCCTTTACCGACGCTCGGGCGCGCCGCCGCGGCCGCTTTGAAGAAGCTAACAACGGCACACTCTTTCTTGATGAAGTGGGAGAGATGACGCTGGCCGCGCAAGTGCGCTTGTTGCGGGTCCTGCAAGATGGAGAGTTTACCCGGGTCGGCGGCAATGAAGTTTTGAGGTCCGACGTGCGCATCATCGCCGCGTCGAACGTCGATCTGGAACGCGCGGTCGATGAAGGAAAATTTCGCCGCGATCTCTTCTACCGACTTTCAGTCTTTCCGATCACGCTTCCTTCCCTGCGCGAACGTCGCGAAGACATTCACCCGCTGGTGATTCACTTTCTGGAACACTTCAAACAGCGGACTGGCCGGTTTATCTCGGGCATATCCAAAGCCGCCCTGCGGGCCCTGGTCAGCTATGACTGGCCGGGCAATGTTCGAGAGCTCGAGAATGCAATTGAGCGCGCGGTGATTATCGCGGCGGGACGACAGATAGAACTCGACGATCTGCCGGCCGCGATCGGCAACGTCGCTTCAGAGCGACAGGCGATGGTTCGCGTCGAGCGGGCGCAAGCCGCCAATGAAGGACGTAGCGCAAAAATGGAAATAGAAGTGCCGTCCTCGATGGACGAGATTGAGCGTCACGCGATCGAGGCCACGCTCGACTATACTTCGGGCGACAAAACCCGCGCGGCCCGTTTGCTCAACATCGGTCGCAAGACGATCTATCGGAAGCTGGAGCAATACAATGGCCAACGCAAAGCTTCCGACTCATCAGACAACTAGCTGGATTGCGAACACAGTGACCACACCACCCGAAACGGCACTTTCCGCGCAGCCAGGTTTCCACCAATTAGATTCGTCGGAGAACTCCGTCCAGTCAGCGCCGCCGGATCCCGATAATCCGCCGTGGAGCTTGCTGCAAGCATTTCTAACCTGGATTGCGAGCGTGGTCCTGCTCTTGTTGCCCCAGTTAATTGCCCTCCCTTATCTGGTAAGTCACTACCGTGGACTCCGCCCCACCCCTGAAGTTCTATTCGCGGATAAGACGTTCATTATCATAGTCGTGTCCGGAATCCTGCCGGCTCATTTGATCACTCTGATTCTGGCCTGGGCCGTGGTCACGCGGTTAGGCAAAGTCTCAGCAAGAAAAGCGCTGGGCTGGAGTTGGGAACCGAGGTTTGGACTTTGGCAAAGCGTCGGACTGGGCTTTCTTCTCTTAGTGATGACCTGGCTCATTGCTGTCATGTTGGGCGAGAAGGAAACCGACATGGAGAGGATTCTCCTGAGCTCTCGCACTGCGGCGCTGCTCATCGCCTTCATCGCAACTGCCACCGCGCCGCTGGTTGAAGAGATCATCTATCGCGGCGTTCTCTATCCCGCTCTGCAGCGGAGTATGGGTGCAATTCCCGCCGTGATAATAGTGACGTTGATGTTTGCCGGGCCTCATGTTCCACAGTACTGGCCGAACCTGGCTGCGATTTTCTCGATTACTTTGCTGAGCGTCGTTTTGACCGTGATTCGCGCGCGCGCGGGCCGGTTGCTTCCCTGCTTTGTAATCCATCTCGTCTTCAACGGCATTCAATCACTCATCATCGTTTTCGAGCCGAATCTGCGGGCTCTCGTTGAACATTGGCGACCCCACGCACCCACCGGGGCGCTTACCTACGTCGTTGGTCTTCTCAGCTAGCGCAATGAACTACGAAGTGGTTGTTGTTGGCGGTGGCATCGGCGGACTAACCACCGCTGCTTTGCTGGCAGCGCGAGGCGTGAAGGTTTGCTTATTCGAGAGACAATCGGGTCCAGGTGGTTGCGTCGCCAACTTCGAACACCTTGGTTACGTGTTCGAGCCGACTGCCGGCATGTATTCGGGTTGGGAACCGGGTGGAATCTTCGAGAGACTCTTCGCGGAACTGCCGGTCGGTCCGCCGGAAGTTGATCGGCTTTCGCCGGCGTATGTTGTGCGATTACCGGATCGCACGGAGATCGCCGTCCCTGACAACCCGGATCACTTTGAAGACAATCTTCGTTTGGCTTTCCCCGAATGTTTCCAGGCGGCCAGCGCGTTTTATCGCCAGCTGGCGGAAATCGGGCATTCCGCGGCGAACGATTCCGCGCCCTCAAGTGAAACGACTGCGGCTCATCTAGCTGATTGCTCAAAGAGATTCCGGCGCTTCATCGATGTTCAACTGCAAACTTTTATCCAAAGTGCCAGCGACCAGTGCTCACTCCGCGATGCGGCACTCGCGCTGACCACACCGCTTCGTGGCCTGTGGGCCATTCGCGGCGGCGCTCAGACGCTGGCTGACGCCCTGGGTGAATCATTGAAAAAGAGCGGCGGCTCGCTGCGTTTGAACTCCCCAGTCTTGCGCCTGGCCTATGGTTCAGATGGGACGCCCATCGGCGTCGACTTATTGAACGGCGAGCGCGTGACGGCAACGCGGGCGATTGTCAGCAACCTGACCGTTTGGGACACGTACGGAAAGCTGTTTGGATTAAGTCGGACGCCGTCGGCGATCTCGGCCCAACTGAAACAGCTGCGGGCCTGGGGAGCCTACCTGCTCTTTCTGGGAATGGATCGACGCGCGGCTTCGCGCCTGAGCTCAACTCGCATGCTCGTACTTACTGATTGGCAGGAGAACCAGAGCTACGCACCCGTTCAGGCGCAGTTTACTCTTGCTGCGGCGCCGGCATGGGATGCGCGCGCTCCTGAGGGCAAACTGGCGGTTACCGTCTCGACCTTCACCAACGCCGAAGATTGGTTTGCCTTTCACGAAGATGAGACGGCGCATGAGGAACAAGATCAGTCGACGCTTGCGTCCGTGTGGTCACGACTCCACGCCGCGATGCCCGAACTCGGCGATAGCGTCGAAGTGATCGAGACCGCCACGCCACGAACTTTTTATGAGAACACCCGCCGCAGACTCGGAATGATCGGTCGGCCCGGTGGGTATCTGAAACTGGCGGAAGCTGAATCCCAGTTTAGCAGGACCGTTTTCCCGAATGTCTTCCTGGTTGGCGATACCATTTGCTCCGGTCCTGGTCTGGCTGGAGTCTCTCACTCGGCCTTAGCCCTCGCTGATATTCTCACTTCTCGTACCTAACCATCGCACCTGACGAAAATCAGATAGGATTGGTCTTTACGCCGGTTTTCGCCCAGTGTATAGTGTCTGGCGACAATCGACTATGTACATAACCATCGACGAATCCGACCGCCGTCCGATCTATCGCCAGGTAGCAGATGAGATCAAAGGATTGATTGCCCGTGGTGAATTACGCGAGGGGATGGCCTTGCCGCCGGTTCGTCAGGTGGCTGACGACCTGGGCGTGAATCTGAATACGATAGCTGCGGCTTACCGAGAGCTGCAGAAGGAAGGACTACTAAAAGTCCGGCACGGTTCAGGGGCCCTGGTTTCAGCTCGCCGAGTTGCGCAGCAGAACGATGCGGAGTTACGCAAACCTCTGCGCGCAAGTCTTGCGCATTTGGCGTTGGCCGGGCTGCCACGCCCGGAGATCGTTGAGATCGTTAACGAAGAGATCCGCCTGTTGTTCAAACGCGATCGATAACTCGGCACTGATGCAGTTTGGTTGTGGCACGCGCATCTTGCGCGTGATTCACGGGCGGGACGCCCGTGCCACTCTCTCAAACTACAGCAGTGCAATTAACTCCGGACCCTCGCCGTTAGTTATTTGGGTCTTTGATTCTGTTGACCGAGCGACTTCCCGAATCAGGATCACGCGCTAAGGCTGACCGCTGCACTCTTCATCCGGTGCCCGCGACTGGATCATTTTTTGACGCGGGCTGTTTTGGATTGGCGTGCACGGCGTTGTCCGACCCATCGAGATAGAAATGCCGGACGCCGGTAGTCGGTTGGGTTTCTGTAGTCTGCGGATCGGCGTTGACCGTGAATTCAGAGTCGGTCGCTGTTATGGTAAAGGCATAACCCTTCAGGTTTGGCGTGCGGGCCGCAAATCTTTGATCCAGATAACCAGCCTGAGTCAGCGCGTCAAAGTCCCCGTACGATCCGCGCGAAGACTTCATCTGCATTTCGGCCGTGGCGATCGTGCGCAAGGCCTGAATCGCGGAACCCTCATCAGCCGCTCCCATCGCTTTCGGATAGGCACCCAACCCTGCCGAGGAACTGCCGGAACACGAAGCCAGCAAGACCACGCTCAACAAAAGTGCGAGCAACCCGGCGAGCCTCTGGGTCGCACACCCATTCACAGCAGTCATTTCTTTCATAGAGTTCACCGCCGCACTTACCTACTTTCCATAGTAACCACGCTTGGCACGCACCGCCAGCTCTGGATGCCCAACCAATTGCACGGTGACCGCGCGCCACGAGCCGTCGCGCGCATGATTTCCAGGGCGGTAACCAATGCTGTACACCGTACTGAGATCGCGAATGACTTGCTGGTAGACGCCCTCAAGATCTTTCACTTTCCGGGCCTGATAGATCGCATTGCCGCTTTCAGCCGCGAGCATTGCGAGTTGTTGACGGGCCAGCGCGTAGGCTTCCTTAAGCATGCCATGTTTGTCTTGTTCCTTCTCAGTGTCCAGGTAGATGGGCAGCACGATCGTGTCTGAGCGCTGTACGATCTTCAGCAGATCCTCGAAGCTCGTCGCCGACCCGTCGCCGAAAACTCCCGGCAGCGCATTGTCCACTCCATCCGTCATTACGACCACGGCGCTGCGTCGATTCTCAGCTCGGGACTGCCCCACGACATGCTCCAAAACAAATCGCAGGGCATCCCAAAAGTTCGTGCCGCCAGATGGTTTTTCAATGTCGTCAATGCTCTTCTTCAAAGCGTTGTGATCATTAGTAAGTCTGGAAACTGCCTGGATATCAGCCGAAAAGGAGAAAATCGCAATTCGATCGGCCGGCCGGGCGGCGTCGACGAAGCGCTTTGACGACTTGCGAATCAAACCGATCTTATCCGAGGTTGAGCCGGAAAGATCCAACAACAATACGAGATCAAAAGGTGTCTCTCCGGACGCGAAGAACGAGACTTCCTGAGGCGCGCCGTTCTCGAAAACTGCGAAGTCTTTTTGTTCGAGATGACCTATGACCGATGAAGCCTTGCGGTTCACCACGCTGACATTGAGATTCACCAGGTCCGTGTCAATGCGAACGGTATCGACGGGATCGGGCTTCTGGCCCTTAACGGTGAGCAGTAAGCAGTGAGCAGTGAGCAGAAAGAAAGCGCTCATCAAGGCGCGGCGTACCCAGAGTCTGGGCGACCGAAAGGAGACCGTCAAGAGTGCCAACATTTGCGTACCTGGAAAGTTTAGCGTCGACGCTGGATTATCGCCGGCGGAAGGAAACTACGTCCTGCCTACTGCACCGCTTACTGCTCACCGCTTACTGCTTACTGCTCACTGCTCACCGCGCACTGCTCATTTCGCATAATACCCGCGTTTGCCGCGAGCCACGGAATTCTGGCGATTAACATCGACGCGAATCGCGCGCCACGATCCGTCGCGCACTTTCTTTGTCGGACGATAGGACAAAGTATAGACGGTGCCGAGGTCGGCGACTACTCGATCATAGGCGCCGGCCAGGTCTTTCAACTCTTCGCATTCATAGAAAGCTCCGCCGCCGACGTCAGCCATCTCCTTCATTCGATCGTGGCCGAGATCAAACGTCTCCTGCTGAATGTCGAGCGGGCTCAAAGGCTCGTAGCTCTGCGTATCCGTCCAGATCGAATACACGACGCCATCAAATTCTTTCGCCCGTCTGACCAGTTCTTCGTAAGGAAGTTTCGATCCTTCGCCGGTTACATTCGGCAGCACGCTATCCAGGCCATCGCTGATCACCACGATCGCGTTCCGGCGAGAGTCCTTCGCTTCGCGGAACACTTCATCCATGCCAAAGGCCAGCGAGTCGTAAAGCTTGGTACTACCCTGCGGTCGTTCGATAGCGTTGATGCGCTGTCGCAAGGCCTCATGGTCGGTCGTCAAGGGCGAAACAACTACTTGCCCACCGGCAAAAGTGATTACGCCTATGCGATCAAATGGCCGCGCCGCTTCGACAAAATGGAGGGCCGCAGCTTTGATCAGATCGACGACCTTTGTAGTCGAGCCCGAAAGATCGATCAGCAACACGAGATTGAACGGGGCCGAGGCCGAATCGAAGTGCGCAATCTGTTGCGGGACGTTGTCTTCGTACAGACGAAAGTCGTCCTTGGTAAGATCATTGACCCCGCGATTGGTACCGCGGTCGACAACGCTGACATTGACGCTGACCAGTTCAGTGTCGATCCGGATGATGTCGCCCTCCGAGATTTCTTCGGGCCCGGTCGAAGGCGGAGCCGCCGTTCCTGCAGCCGCGGTGCTTTTATTCTGGCCGCTCAACTCAGGTCGCTGCTTCGGGCTTGGTAATTCGCCGGGCTCCAGGGGCTCACGTCTTTCGGGCTGTGTTGCCTGGGTCGTTGCAGCGATTCGCGGCGACTCGTCTCCGGTGGTTGCCAGCGTGATGTTGCCTGCTTGAGAAAAAAGCTTGACTGCTCTGCCGCCTTTGCCGAGGCGTGCTTGCAACTGCGGGCGACTGGCCTGGCTCACCTGGACGGACGAGAACGACGTAGAGACATTTCCGGTTTTCGTATCCGCGACCACATCAGCATCGACGTTTTTCGTCAGCTCTGCCCGGATTTCTCCCGAGACGGTCTGAATCAGAAGTGCGGCCGGCGTGCCCAGGACTTCAACTGAGCCGTCGCTGGTAATGATCGCCGTGTGAGCACGCTCAGGAATGCGCAGTTGCAGATTAATCCGCGGCGCGCCGGCCGTCCCCCGAGCCACGCGGATGGAAAGCAAGCTATCGGTTCGCTGAATGACCGCCGGCGAGCGACTCTGCCGGCCACTGTCGTTGATGGCGACGACCGACACGTAGTTCTCTTTCCACACCTCGGCGATCACCCCACCGAGCAGGTTTTCGATCCGCAGGTTGCCGTTTGCGGGAAGCTCGAAGCGCAGGCCTTCAGTTGATTGGAAGCCTCGCGTAGGAATAGACGGCCCAGCATGCGCGACCAGAGCCAGACAGAGAATGGCAATCAGGCCGAATGAGTTTTTAGGGGGAAAGAGGAGAGCACGTCCTTTTGGTACAGCTAAGAACATCTTCATGGTGGCTCGAAGTCTAGTCCGAGATCATTACATTTCGGTACCACAGACCAGGTCTGTGCCACTCATCTTTCGATCATATCGAGGATCGATTCACTTTTCGGCTCCGGCTTCGGTTTCGGTTTGGCGGCGCCGCCGGCACTGTACTCGCCCAGACGCAGGAGCAGATTGCCCTGGTTCGACGCGTACGCCAGGCCATCAGCCTTGGTCACAATTCCTGACCGAACCAGTTTTTCGATTTCGCCGTCGAAGGTTTGCATGCCTTCCATATCGCCCTGCTCCATGGCATCCAACAGCGACTTGCCTTCCGTCTCGCCGCGTTCGATGTATTCCTTCGTGCGCGACGTTGCTTTCAGGATCTCGATAGCGGCCACCCGACCGGTCCCATCGGCGCGTGGCAAGAGCCGCTGCGAGATGATGTAACGGAACGACTGGGCCAGACGCGTGCGAATGATTTTTTCTTCGTTCTTGGGAAAGACACCGATGATTCGCTCGACCGTCTTGGCCGCGTCGATCGTGTGCAGTGTCGACAACACCAGGTGTCCGGTCTCAGCAGCTTCCAAAGCCACTTCCATTGTTTCCTTATCACGCATCTCGCCCACCAGAATGACTTTCGGCGCCTGGCGCAACGCGGCGCGCAAAGCCAGCGCAAAGCTGGGAGTGTCCGAATGAAGCTCACGCTGATGGACGGTCGAATTCTTGTGCGCGTGCAGGAATTCTATTGGGTCCTCGATGGTCACGATGTGGTAGAACTTTGTTTCGTTGATGAGATCGATGACAGCTGCAAGCGAAGAACTCTTCCCGCTGCCCGTCGGGCCCGTCACCAGCACGATCCCATTCTTCAGTTCGACTACTTCGCGTAGTTGGTCCGGCAGACCAAAGTCCTCAAAGCGCGGCGTACGCGGAGGAATCACGCGCATGACAATCGCGTACGTCCCTCGCTGCTTAAAAATATTGACGCGAAAACGGCTGAGCCCGGGAACACCGAAAGAAAGATCCGTCGAGCCGAATTTCTCCAAACTTTCGAGCGAAGTTTCGTGATTCCCAATGATCAGTTTGGCAATGGCGTAAGTTTGGGGCGGGGTAAGCTTTTCCAGACCGGCGACCAGGACCGGTTGCAGCTTGCTTACCAGCTCAACCTGCGGCGGGCGGCCGGGCGAGAAGATCAGATCGCTGACCTTATCGGAAACTTCGAGCATCTGCTGCAACACCTTGGCCAGATTTAGCGCGGCCGGTGGCGCGGTTGTTTCCTGGGCTGGCGGTTCTTGAATCGCACTCATTGGGATTTGTCGGCTCGCTTGTTTTGAGCAGTCTCCTCGGGTTTTTTCTAGATCGCTTTAACGATAAAGAAAGTCACGTCATCAGTCGCGCCGAGCCCTTCGGTCCAGTTGAGCACATCGCGATGAATGAAATCGATCATCTCGCGCGCGCCCAGGTGCCGGCACTGGCGCACCGCCTCAACCAGCCGGTCGCGCCCGTACTCCTCACGAGCCCGGTTCATTGCTTCCGTCACACCATCGGTATAAAGCACGAGCACCTGGCCGGGTTCGATCGTCGCGAAGAATTCGTAGTAACGCGTATCGCGAAACATTCCCAGCGGCACACCGCCACGTTCTTCGAAGTGCACGGTGCCGTCAACCTCCATCAGAAAGGGCGGATTGTGACCGGCGTTGGAGTAAGCCACCGTCCGGTTAGCAGCATCCAGAATGCCGTAGAAGGCGGTGACAAACTGGTTTCGCTCGATTGATTCCCAAAGCAGATAGTTGACCTTCGACATCGAGATGTGCGGCGCATAGCCAATGTGCGTGGCCGCGCGCAGACTCGCGCGCAGAAACGCCATCAGCAGCGCTGCCGGTACGCCTTTGCCCGAAACATCCGCGATGACGATTCCGATCTGATCGTCGTAGATACGCACCCAATCATAGTAATCGCCCGACACTTCCTCAGTCGGGAAGTTGTAAGCGCTGATGTCAAAACCTTCGAGCTCGGGATCCCGGGCCGGCAACAACTCAAGCTGCACCTGCCGGGCGACCTCGAGTTGAGTTTCCAAACGCTTCTTTTCGATCAACTGATCGTGCAGCATTACTTTTTCGATAATGATCGCTACTTGCGACGCGAGCATCCCCAGGACTTCCAGATCGTCCTTTGCATAGGCGTTAAGTTCATCGCTCTCCAGATCGAAGACCCCGATGACTTCGTTGTTGGAAATGATCGGAGCGACCATCTCGGAACGGGTGCGCCCGCGGGCATTGATGTAACGCGGCTCTTTGCGCACGTCCGGTGAGGTGAATGGCTTGCCGCTCACCGCTACGTGGCCAATCAAGCCCTCACCCATTTTCAGGTGCAGCTCCTGCAAATCATCGATGTCATAGCCGCGCACCGCCTGGGTTTGAAAGACGCACGACTCGTCCCGGGCCCCGTCCCATTCGGGTAAGGGCTGCGAACACTTAACTAAATATATTCCGGCGGCATCGTAGGGGATTAGCGAATCAAGCGTATCCATGACGAGGTTGAGTACTTCGTCAAGATCCAGCGAACGACTGATCGTCTTGGTGATGTCGAGCAGCATGCGCAGTTTGTCCACCACCGACAGACCCGCTGCTTTTTGAATTGTTTCCGGCATAAAGGAGTGACCGTCCGCTACGGTCTCAGGTTTCGATTATACGTGCTCAGAGCGTGTCGCAGAAGTGCGCTTATATTCCGGCCAGAGGTGCGTGACTTTGATGCGGTATTCAGCCAGTTGCCGGCTCACGCGAAAGTGACGCGCAATCTCTCGCGAATTCCGGCCCTCCATTACCAGGCGTCGCAGCGCTCCAAAGGGCACCAGCGCCGCCGCGCCGACGGCGTAAGCCGCTTCTTCATCCGTCTGGTTATAATCGCGCGCCAACATCCGGCCGGCGGATTTCTTTTCCGGTTCTGACGCTTGTTCCGTCCCCCCTCTCCTTTGGGAGAGCGTTTGGGAGAGAGGGCCTGACGCGTCGTCAGGAACCCCACCCCTTGATCGCCTCCCCAAAGGGGAGGGGGAAATCGGGCCAGTGATCGCGGCCAGACGGTTTGGTTTGTGGCCCAGAAAGACATGCGCAACTTCTTCCATCAGCGTGGCCCGATTCCGCTGTATGCCATGCGCCGGATTCAGGATTACCAGGCGCCATCCATTTGGCAGTGGCCGCGAGCATGCACCGCCCGACCATTCATCCGCCGCCGCACCCAAAAGGTGCGTGCGCGATTCCGCTGACAACCCTTCGATGCTGTCGAAATCTATGACAAGCAGCCGCGCAAAACTCGCCAGCGCGAACGGATCGAGGGGTTGATCCTCTGTGACGCCGGCGAACTCACGCAGACCAAGCGCACGCAATTCAAATTGTTTTCGCTTTTCGCTGGCAGGCAAAAGAAGATTTCGCACAAGGGATTATATCGCGTTGTCCGACAAACTTCAGTTTGTCGTGGCGATGACATCTACTCAAGTCACGACAAGCTAAAGTCTGTCGGACATGCCAATTCAGCCGCGCTTTCGCGTCGAAGTTTGACTGAACTGTGCGTAGGCGACTCGGAAAAGTTCCGACAGGGCCTTGGCAGTGTCGGCGGTCAGGTGCTTGTCGGCGCGCAAATGCGCCTCGACGATTTCAGGGGTTGATTCGTGTGGAAAGTAAACGACCGGCTTGGGATCCGTCGGGCTGCGATGACCGTGATGCATGACGCGCTCAATCGGCATATCCAGCCACGACGCCAAACGCGCAATGTTGTCAGCGTCAGGTTTGCCCGTTCCGTTTTCTATCCGTGACAAGGTCGAGGCGGAGACTCCCGTCAGATCGGCAACGTCCCGCAAACTCAAGCCCTGCTGTTCGCGACGACGACGTACCGCGCCGCCCAGCTCAGATGTATTGACTCCGGATTTCTTTGCCATGCGGTAAAGCTTACCACTCATGAGTTTTAGCTGCAAGACTTTGTTTTATCGTCGCAACACCACATTAGTTGGGATGGTTTAGAGGCGGCCTACTGCCCGCTACTCTTCACGCTCGCCCGGCGGGCGGTAGCCCGCCGCCAAACAGGTTCACAAACAAAAGAGGCGGGACCGGGCCCGCCTCGAAACAAAGTCATGTTCTTTCGAAAAATTAAGGCTGTTGCATCCGGGCCCGCGTGGCGGCCATCGCCAGATCGCGCGCGCGCGGCACCACTTCGATGGCTTTCGCGATTTGCGGATCTTCTTTGGTCAGCACTTGCACCGCACTCACGGTGCCGTAAGCCGCGGTCGCCAGTTGGAACCTTATCTGCTGCTCGAGAAAAGACCGATTGCGATCGAGCACCGGGGTAAACGTTTTCCAGTTCGCGTCTTTGGCAACGTAATCCTTGAAGGCATTGAATACCATGTCATTCATTGGATAATCAGTCGCGTCCAGAACATGCGCAAACTCGATGGCGCGATCGACTTTGTATTTTTCCAGGCCCGGAATGCGACCGGTCACAACGTCACGTGAAAAGAAGAACAGCGGATCGCGCAGGCGAGCCTGCATCGTGGTGAAAAGTTGCGGCTTGATCACTTCGTCCGGGGTAATTCCGCCGCCACCATACACGGGTCTGCCGGTATCCGTGCGACTCGCGGGTCCGGCGGGCTTGCTCTGATCGTCTTTATCTCTGAGCGTGCCGCCACGATAGATATAGCTATAGTAGCCACCATCTGAATAATCGCGCTGAATCAAACGCCCGGACGGCGTGAAGTACTTCGCCGAGGTCAGCGTCAGCCCCGCGCCACCGTCCAACGGAATGATGCTCTGCACCAGGCCTTTGCCAAAGCTGGTCTGCCCCACGATCATCGCGCGATCGTGATCCTGCATGGCGCCGGCGACAATCTCAGAAGCCGAGGCCGTGAAATCGTTGACTAGAATTACCAGCGGCGTCCGATCCGGATCGGGATTGCGCGATTCATAAGTGCGATCGTTCAGACCGTCGCGACCCTTTTGCTTCAGGATCAGTTGGCCGGAGGGCAGAAAGGCTTCGGCGACGCGAACCGCCTGATCGAGAAATCCGCCCGGATTGTTCCGCAGGTCGAGCACGAGCGAGTTCATGCCCCGCGCGTGGAGAAAGTCGAGGGCACCCTGCAACATCTCCGCCGTGTCATAGTTGAACCCGCGCGTCATGTCGATATAGCCGACGCCGGGACGAATCATGTAAGCATCAGGCACTGAAGGCTGCGCCACGGCGTCGCGAACGATTTCCACGATGTCGGCCTTACCCGTGCTGGCGTGGGTGATCAGGAGCTTCACATGGCTGCCGCGCGGCCCGCGAATCTTGTCGCGCACTTCCGCCGACGACTTGGCGTGCATCGAAACGCCGTCAACCGCATCGATGCGGTCGCCAAAACGCAATCCCGCTCGCGAGGCCGGCGCAGTCTGGAACGTCGCGGCGATGTAGGTGTCCATCGAATCGCCAATCGAGTAGTTCTGGATGGACGCCCCAATCCCGAGGTATTCGCTGCGCTGATCCGTCTTCATGTCTTCAAACTCTTCTCGGTCGAAATAGTTCGAATGGGGATCAAGCACCCGCAGCATGCCCATGATCGACGACTTATAGACAGCGTTGAAATCAATCTTGTTGCCGTCGACGTAATGTTCCTGGACGACGCTCAACGCTTCGGTGAAATCCTGGGCCACCGCGGTCGTGTTGCCTGGGGTGCGGCGCGGACGTCGCCCTGGTACGGCCGTGGCCGAGCTTGTCTTGCCGGTGGTGTTGCTTCCGGAGCTGTTAGATTGATCGCGTTTCTGCTGAGCAAAAACAAAAGCCGGGACCACCAGAGAAAACAGGATCAGCGCCACCGGCGCCAGCGAGAATTTGTTCTTCACTTAGACCTCACAGGAAAAGAAAATCCAAAGCCTTTTGATACACTTGGGGAGCCCAATTGATCTGCGCGCGACGCAATAGGTCGTCCGGTAATCTTAACGGATGCTCAAGCCGCGAGCAAGGTTGCGCGGCAAATATATGCAAAAGAAAAAAGAGAAGCTCGACAGGATTTACCGGATGTCCGGAATAGACAAGTAGGTGGCCCCTCTTAAGCATCCTGTCAATCTTGTTAATCCGGTCGAATTTTCACCCCGCATGCATCAGCGCCGTGCGCATGGCGGCGGCGGATTGCCAACGGTCCACGGGGTCTTTGGCGAGGGCGCGTTCGATCACTTCAGCGACCCGTTCCGGAACTTCAGGAGCGCGCTGGCGGAGCGGAATTATCTGGCCTTCAAAGATGGCCTTGACAGTTCCGGCAATGTCACTATGAGGACCCAGATCCAGCGCGGTGTCCCCCGCCAAGAGGCTATAAGCGGTCATGCCAATCGCGTAGATGTCCGAAGTGGGCCGCACGTTGCGAAAGTCTCTGATTTGTTCCGGCGGCATGTAGGCGAAAGTTCCGGCCATGTCGCCGGCCATCGTGATGCCGCTCATGCCTGATTGGGTGAAGCTTTTTGCCAGGCCGAAATCTGTGAGTTTAGCGGTGAAGTTCGGCGCTGTGCCGCTGATGAGAATATTTGATTCCTTGATGTCGCGATGGATGTACCCCTTTGAGTGGGCGTAAGCCAGGGCGTCCAGCGCCTGAGAGACAATATCGATCGCTTCCCGATATGGTAAGCGGCCACCCTGGGAATCAGCCAGCCGCGCCGCGTCTGAGCCTTCGACGTATTCAGTGACCAGATAGACTGCGCCATTGTTGGTCCCGCTCTCGATAAAGCGGACGATATTCGGATGCTCCAGCGCGGCAGCGACCTGGATCTCGCGCATAAAACGCCGCAGCGACACTTCGGTCACCGCTACTTCGGGCAGCAGAGTCTTGATGGCGACTTGACGTCCCGTCTTTTCATCGCGCGCCAGCATGACGCAGCCCATGCCCCCACGGCCCAGCAGCTTGATCGACTCATAACCGGGAACAGGTTGGGGTTGGCGCTTGAGCTCTTCGCGGCAATCTTCGCAGACGAATGACATCTTCTCGTTCGCGTCAGAAGCTTCTGTCTGCTCACGACGTCCGCAGTTTGCGCATTCGACCACTACCACTGTCGGTCGAGTTAGCGTCGGGGCTTCAAAACTATTGATCGTCGTTGGCTGCTCGGCCTGCACTTCGACTTCGAGCACGGTCTGACCACCCTGAATGCGATCGCCGCTGCGCAGGAAAGCTTCGGACACTTTCTGTCCGTTCACGAACGTGCCGTTAGTCGAGCCAAGGTCGCGCAGAAAGCAACGCGGCGGCGCGATCTCCAGCAGGCAATGATGGCGGGAAAAGAATCTGTCTTCGGGGAGGTAAAGATGGGCGGTGTCGGCTCTGCCAATCAGGAAAGTGTCATGCTGATCGAAAGTGAACTCGCGCCCTGTATAGGGCCCAGCCAGGACTCGTAGAGTAACGCGCATCGCAAGGGGTTATTTGCTGATTTCCAGATCGTCGAACGCTACTTCGCCCACGTCGCTCGTGTACAGTCCGACGCGCCCGCGCTTGTAATTTTCGGTATCGACAATCGAGGTGGCGAATTGGCCGTTGATGTAAAGGTCCATCTTGGTATCACGGATTCTCACTTCAATCTGATTCGGAGAGGTGCCGGACCGAATCGTACTGGTGGGTGTCCAGTCGACGATTTTGGTTTCAGCGCCGGCTTTGTGCAGGACGATCTTGTATTTCGGCGTGTCCCCGTTGTAAATCAGGAAGCCGTAGTCTTCCAACTTACCGTCCTTCTTCTCACCGTGAACGACGAGTCCGTATCCGGTCTGTGGAGGATTTCCGTCGATGCTGCGCAAGCCAACGCGGACGGTGGCGTTTTCGTCGTGATAGTCAGTCTTATCCGGCGCATACATTACGACAAAGCCGCCTTTGGTGGCGTGCATGTGATACTCCTCGTCCTGATACCAGATGTTCCCAAATTGCGACTCGCCGGTGCCCCAGGTCTTATGCGAAAAGTCATCGGTGAAAGTCGCCAGGGTCGAGCGTGAATTCGTGTTTGTGTTTGTGTTCGTCTCGTCGGTATTCGTGTTCTTGTTCGCGTTGCGGTTGGCTACGCGTGTGTTGGAGTTATTTGAATTGCTGTTGTTGGTGTTGGTGACGTTGAAGGCAACAAAAACCAGAATCCCGCCACCGATTAGCATTAACACCAGTACTGCGCCGATCCCCAGAAGCCACGGCCAAATGCTGCGCTTCTGTGCTGCCGGCGGCGGCATGGGCGACCAGGCGGGTGGCGGTGCCGCCGATATCGGCGGCGGTGCCTGCTGCACCTGTCCCGGATTGAAAGCGATCGTAGGCTGGGCACTGGTGTCGCGCGCTTGCGGATACTGCACCGTGGCGCTGGGGTCCGAAGGTGGCGGCGCGCTCGTGCCGAGCAACGGCGAGCCGTCGTCCAGACAAAAGCTCAGGCCATCGTCAGCATATGTGCGATTACATTGGGGACAGCGTTTCATGTTCGGACCTCATTTCCTAAAAGGTACAGAACCGCTCGCGATAACGCGGACGGGCGGGCGCTCAGTTTACGCGTTCGCGTCTGAAAAGTCGCGGTAAGTCTATACGAGAAGCTGAATAGCACTCAAGTGTAATCTGTAAGAGCGGAATTCCTGATTTCTAAATTGTGCGACCGCAGCGCCCGCAGAATTTGGTTCCCGAGGGGTAGGTGGAGTTACATCCAGGGCAAAGAACTTCAACTGGTCGCGGCGCATTCCAGGCGATCGCGCTGCCGCCCAGAGATGCGCCACAACGTCCGCAGAACTTTGTGCCCGCAGGTTGTTCCATTCCACAACGCGTGCAGTTGATCCGCGACGAGATCGGGCTGGCCTGGTTCAAGCTGGGCGAGCTTGCGGGTGGTGGCGTCGCCGGAATCTGATGAACCGCACTTTCGGAGGTAACTGGCTGAAAACTGGTATTCCCACAGCGGCCGCAAAACTTCGTGCCGCCGGCAAAGCGCGACCCACACTTCGTGCACGCGACCACCGTGTGCGCGGGCAGCATCATCCCGGAAACGCTGCCCAGGCTTCCGCCCTGTGAGGGAGACAGGCCGCTTGAAGGCGCTGACTTGAATTGCGCCTGGATGATCTGCTCATCGCCATCGGGGCGGATCTCGATCACGCGCTCATCGTCTTGATCTCCGGCATGGGCGACGCGCAGCACATGCTGGCCGGGCGGGAGTGATTTCAGGATGACTCGGCCTGACCTTCCGATACTGCCGTGACGCTCGTCGTCGACATAAACTTCGGCACCTGTCGGCGCCATGATCACCAAACGCGATTCGCCTTCCTCTTCCGTCATCGACGCACCACTAGCCGCCGCATCGAATTCGTTGAACCAGACAGCAACCGAATCAGGCCGCCCATCGGCTTCCTTCTTGAGCGCGTGCATCACTGCCTGTTCCACCGGCGCGGGAATATCGGAACGCAGGGTGCTGAGCGCGGGAGTATCCTGCGTCAACTTCTGCGCGAAGATCTGCATGATGTCGCCGGTGAACGGCGGACGACCACCCAGCATGTGATAAGCCATCGCGCCGAGCGCGTAGATGTCGGCTCGCGCATCAAGCGTCACTCCCGACTGCATCTGTTCGGGCGCCATGTACTCTGGCGTGCCCAGGATTCCGCGTGAGGCCGGCCCGCCTCCCGAAGCGTCCGCCAGGCTCTGGCTGATAATTTTTGCCAGGCCAAAGTCGCCGACCTTAACGATGTCATCGCCGGCGATCGTGACGTCCTTTTTCTTTCGCTGCACGATAAAAACGTTTGCCGGTTTCAGATCGCGATGCAGGATGCCTTCGTCGTGCGCGGCTTCAACCCCCGCGCAGATCTGCCGCAGCATGACCAGCGCACGTTGCACTGAGATTGTTCCTTCGCGGCGCAGGAGCTGGTAGAGCGATTCGCCTTCGACGTATTCCATCACCAGAAAGAAAACGCCTTCATCGCTCTTGCCAAAGTCAGTCACGTCGACGACGTTAGGATGTTGAATCGAAGCGGCGGTGCGCGCTTCGCGTTCAAAGCGTGCGATCGCTTCGCCTTCCTGCAGATCTTCATCAGTGAGGACGTCGGGGCGAACTGTCTTTACCGCTACCCGCCGGGTGATCAGATTTTCATCGCGCGCGAGATAGACCTGGCCCATCGCGCCGCGACCCAGACGTTTATCCAGGCGGTAGCGCTGGTTCAGAAGTGTCGTACCCGGAAGCGTCGTCTTCGTCTTTGCCTGATCCTCGGGACAAAGCAGGACGTCGTCTTCAAAGCACCGTTCGCATCGTGGACATTCGCGCATGGCAGATCAGAAAAAGCAGTTTACCCTGAATGGCCAGAATAAGGTGTCCGGCGAGGTCGGTCAATCGGTTCGTGCAGAAAGTTCGGATTATCGAAGGAGGACTTGGACGCAACTTACAGTTCAGATGATCGTAGAATACAAACCGATATTGACACTGACTCCTGGTCATAATATTGTGCGTATGTTCTCGCAGACGCCACTGATAAGAGAGGTTCTTGTAAGAGCCTGATCGTCAAACGAGATTCCCCGCACAGATCCCAATAACGTCTCAAGAAGGAGCAAGCAATGGCGAAAACTGTGTCCCTGGCACCATCAACAACCGCAACTGAATTCCTTAAGATTCCTGACGACCACCGCGAAAAAATCGTCGTTTTCGATGACGACAAGTTGGCAGAAGCGCAGCAAGCCACTAAGAGTGATCCGATCAATTTGAATTCCACCGATTACACTGAGTTGGCGTCGTTGGGGTGGGGTGTTGGCGGCCCAATCGGTGCGGCGGTGGGTTTCGGCATTGGCGCCGCAATTGAAGAAGTCTCTCATTTGCTGCAAAAAGGTCCGATGCCCTATGTACTCATAAGTCGTTCAGCGTGCGCGAAGGCCCAATTCCCGGTGGATCACCCAAAGAATAAAGTCGTATACGTCAGGCACCCATTCGTAAGCACTCTTTATTACCCAATGGCCGAGTTTCACCACTACCTCTTTCTACATAAACATCTCGAAGCGGTCAGACTGCTCAAAACACTCGGCGCAAAACACGTTGAGGTTGAGTATTTGGCCGGGTGGTCACAGACAGAAATGGGAAAGCTCAGTCTGCCGGTTGTCACTACAGGCGTCGATATCAGCGCCAAAGCGGCCAGTAAGCGAGAATCCTCTGCGATGGTTCTTTATTCGGCGACGTACAATCCTCCGAGGACGCGTTCTATTCCCAAAGATCTTGTATGGTATCCGCGCGAAGACGAATGGAAAAGTATCGCGGACGAGGTCCTAAATTACAGGCTTACAGAGTTCACTCTCACCGTCGAGAACAAGGACAGTTATGGCATTGACGCTTCAGCTAAAGCTGAGGTTGCGAAGTTTGGTTTTGAATTGGGTGGCGAATTCCAGGACTACCAGGATACGAAATGGACCATCAAAGCTGATTTTCCCGCTCGCAGGAAGCGATCGCCTCAAACTCCTAAATGAGCCTCCTTTTCCCCAAGTTTCTTTGGGTGGCTCAAATTTACTGTTTACAGCGGGTCATAGCTAGCCGCATAATAAGTGTCCCTTGCCCATGGTCGGACGAGGGCGCTGAGCCGGATGGCTCGGGAAAATGCGGGCGCGATGCCCGCGTTTGTGTCTTGACCGTCGCTCAGACTTAAGTCTGCGACTTTTCCAGGAGTTGGAAGCACAGACCCAGAGTCCGTGCCCCTTCGGAGAAACAGGATATGCGATCGATTTGGAAAGGCCACATACGTTTCCTGCTGGTTGCGATTCCGGTGCGCGTTTATAACGCCATCGAGGCTTCCGAAAAAATCCAGTTCAATCAACTGCACCGGGAAGACTTTGGTCCGATCGGTTACGACAAGCGCTGTAAGAAATGCAATCAAGTAGTAACCAGCGATCAGATCACCAAGGGCTATCAGTACGAGCCGGACCGCTATGCGCTGATCGAGCCGGAAGAGATCGCCAAAGTCAAAATCAAGACGACCAGGGCCGTGGACATCCTGGGCTTTGTCGAGGCGTCAGAAATTCCGCCAACCTTCTATGACGCGCCCTACTACCTCGGCCCGGATGGACCGGTGGCCGAAAAACCCTACGCGCTGTTGCTACAGGTCCTGAAAGACACCGGGAAAGTCGGCCTGGCGAAAGTTGTCCTGCGCGATCGTGAAGATCTGGTCGCGGTCTTTCCGCATGAGAACGGCATCGTGCTGCAGAAGCTACGTTATCCCGCCGAGGTTCGCAGCATCAAAGACGTACCTGAACTCGACGCCGCGCAAAAAACCGACAAGAAGGAACTGAGCCTGGCGACGAGTCTGGTCGAGCAAATGATCACTTCCTTTGCGGACATCGATACCGTCGATCACTATCACGAGGCTTTACGAAAACTGATCGAGCAGAAGATCAAAGGCAAGAAAGTAACGGAGTTTGAAAAGGTGGAAGAGATGCCGCGCCTGGATATCATGACGGCGCTGAAAAAGAGTTTGCAGGCTTCATCGCGCAAGCCCATGGTCAAGTCAGCGCCAGCCGCAAAGAAGAAAGCCGCGCTCACTTTGGTCAAAGCCAAACCGGCCGCGCGGAAACGGAAAGTTGGGTGAGAGAGTTCCCTTCGAAGACAAGTGTTTAGAGTACCAACTTCAGTTGGGTTTTTCGCTACCTAAAAGCCCGACTAAAGTCGGCACTCTAAACACCTCCTTAGATCGGGAGCGGTCGCACCGCTTTCTGAAACGCTTTCACCCCCAAAGTATTCAAAACTTCGCCGCGTCTCACCCACGCGCGCCGCGCGATACCCACCCCAAACTTAACGTTGTTCAGGGCGCTCGTAGAATGCGCGTCGACTGAAATGACGAATTTGATCTTGCGCTTGCGGGCCTCGCGCAACCAACGCGGCGCCATATCCAGTCGATGTGGATCGCCGTTGATTTCAATGGCCGCGCGCGATTCGGCGATCACCGCCAGAATCTCTTCCACGCGACAGTCAAACGGCGGGCGCTCTAGAATTTTACGCCCCAACGCGTGGCCCCAAATCTTGAAGACCGGCTGTTGCATCGCCGTGACAATGCGCCGCGTCATCTGATCTTCATTCATCTTGTAACGCGAGTGAATGCTGGCAACGATCACATCAAACTGCTCCAGAATCCAATCCGGATAATCCAGCGAACCATCGGCGAGAATATCCGACTCAGTCCCTTTCAGAATCCTGACCTTCGTCTGCTCAGAGACACGATCGATCTCTTCCCACTGCCGCTGCAGGCGATCAATCTTGACACCTCCGGCATAGAACGCTGTCGGCGAATGGTCGGTGATCGTGATGTATTTCATGCCCATCGACTCTGCGGCATGCACCATTTCGGCGACGCTGTTCTTGCCGTCGGAATATTTTGTGTGGCAGTGGACCATGCCGCGAATGTCATCGCTCGTAATCAGATCTTCCGGCAGCGCTTTCGCTAAGGCCGCTTCTACTTCACCCTGGTCTTCGCGCAACTCTGGCGGCACGTACTGCATGCCAAGATGTTTGTAGATTTCCGATTCGGTCTTGACGCGAATCGTGCGCGTGACGGTCTTCGACCGCGGCTTCTGTGCGCCGGTCCTTTGCATTCCCCGCTCGGTTAATTTCAGTTTTCTTTGCGCCGCCAGGTGGTCGAGCTTTTCCAGGTGCGCTTTCGATCCGGTCGCGCGCAGGAGTGTGCTGGCGAATTCATCAGGCTTGACGGCAAACAGCGTCGCCCTGAATCCCTCGCTGAGAACCACTGACGCTTTCCGCGGGGTTTGTTTTTCGAGTCTGACAACCAGCGGCGAACGCCGGAAATAATTGATAAGCACCTTGGGTGTTTTCGCGCTAGCCACGACAACTATTTCCGGCACCGTCTCTTGCCAGCGGCGCAAAGACCCGGCGAGTTCACCCTGAACGAAACCCGGCACGACCCTCAGGGAATCGAGAATGCGTTCGCCCGCGCGCAGCGCTTGATGAATATGAATGCGCTGTTCACGGTTCTCGTCCGCGGAGATCGTTTTGATTGCATCGAGGATTCCCTGCTCTGTTTTCAAGCCAAAGCCTGGGACGTGACGCACCCGGCCGGCTTCGCACGCGGCCTTCAATTCTTCAACGGTGGAAATACCCAGTGCTGCGCGCAGACGTTCGACCTTTTTTACGCTTAGCACTTTACCCAACTCGATAATTCCCGGCGGCATCTCTGCGCGCAACTCGTTCAGGAATGTCGATTGACCCGTCGTGTACAGATCCTGAATCTGCTTTGCCAGTCCGTGGCCAATGCCCTTAACAAAGGTGAGCCGGTTTTCTTCGATCAACTTGCCGATGTCTTCGGGCAGCTCGGCGACCGCGCGCGCGCCGAGTTTATATGCGCGCGCTTTGAAGTGGTCGCCGCCCTTCAACTCGAGCAGACTTCCAATCTCTTGCAGGGCTGCGGCGATTGCAAGTTTGTCCGTTACTGATTTCCCTGAACTACGCGTTTGCTTCATTGCCAGAGATTTATGGCATGCAGGATGCCGAATATACAAACGTGGTTGGCCTGGTTCAGCGCCAACGGCGCGAAATGTAATAGCCTGGGCCAACGGCCCAGGTAGTAGAACCATAGACGATGTAAAGCGCTGAAAGCGCGAAATAGGATGAGCACCGCAATTCCTGAAGACTTACGGAATTGAACGAGGTTATGTTTGGGATTAACTCATTTCGCGCCTACAGCGCTCGGTTGAATTAACCGGCGCGTTACCTGGGGCGTTGCCCCAGGCTTTTGCATTCCGCGCCCTTGGCGCTCTTAGCCCTTTGCTTGAGTACGCGTCGTTCCTATTTACCTCGGTCGATGGCTTGTGTGTGGGTCTTATGGGACGCGGAGGGTTTGCTAGTTGGTCTTACTTCGATATTAAGTGAAACATACACAGTTTACTGCACGCCATCGGTGGAGATTGTGACATGAATTCTCTCGCCGTCTAGATCTGTCTTGTCGTTGCAGCGGGTGCTCCTCAATGCATCCACGCCCTCCCTCACGGTCGGGCTACTGCCCCCCTCATGTCCAATGATAAACTGCGCGCCATCACCGGAGGCCAGGACATGAATCGCTTTGTACGTTTCCTTCTTGTCGTCTTTTCAATCCTACTAATCACCACCGCTGCACTCGCTCAATACAACCCCGAGTCATTCTCTGCCATGAAGTGGCGCCTCGTCGGGCCGCATCGTGGCGGGCGAGTCACAACCGTTGCCGGCGTCCCCGGCAAGCCGGCGATTTATTATTTCGGCACGCCAGGCGGTGGCGTTTGGAAGACGACCGATGGCGGTCGCGTTTGGAAACCAATCTTCGACGATGCTCACATAGCTTCCATTGGCGCATTAGCGCTCGCGCCTTCAAACCCTGACATCATTTACGTTGGCACCGGCGAAGAGACCGCCGGCAGTGGCATGTACAAATCGATCGACGGCGGGAAGACATGGACTCAGGCCGGACTCAAGGACACGCGCTACATCACGGCGATCCTGGTCGATCCCCGTGACCCCAATATCGTGATCGCTTCGGCGCGTGATTACTGGGCCGCGGGCCCCGGGCGCGGAATCTTCAGAACCACTGATGGCGGCCAGACATGGACGAAAGTTTTTTTCAAGGATGATAAGACCAGCGTCGTTGAAATGGTCGCAGCGCCCGATGACCCGCGCATAGTCTTTGCTGCCACCTACAACCTGGTGATCGATCCGAACCAGAGACGCGCGTTGGGAAGCGACTCGCAAATCTTCAAGTCAACTGACGAAGGCGCGACCTGGCAACAACTAAGCGGGGCCGGCTTGCCTGAAACAGCTCGCGGATCAATTGGCCTGGCGGTCGCGCCCACGACCAACGGCAAACGCGTGTACGCGATCATCAATTCAGGTTTTTTCCGCTCGGACGACGGCGGCACGAGCTGGCAGCGCAGCACAAACGATCCGCGCATTACCGGCAGCACTTTCTTTGGTAAGACCTACGTCGATCCGCGCAATCCGGATGTCGTGTATGTGATGCAGACGTCGATGTATCGCTCGACTGATGGCGGCCAGACTTTTGCATCGTACAAAGGCGCGCCCAGCGGCGAGGACCAGCACGTGCTCTGGATCGACACGGACGATACGGAGCGCATGATTCTTGGTTCAGACCAGGGCGCAATCGTCAGCCTGGACGGCGGCCACACCTGGTCCGATTGGTTCACGCAACCAACGGGACAGTTCTATCACGTCGTCACCGATAATGCGTTTCCCTATCGCGCGTACGCCGCGCAGCAGGACAGCGGATCAGTCGCAGTGTTGAGTCGCAGTGACTTTGGCCAGATCACTTATCGTGATTGGTTCTCGACCGGAGCATTTGAGAGCGGCTATATCGCTCCCGATCCGTCGAACGCGAATCTCGTCTATTCAGTGGGCTGGTACGGCTCAGTGTTCAGATTGGATCGCACTACCGGACAGATCGCGACAGTGTTCGCGCCCCGCGCCAGTTATCGCTACACGTGGGAGACGCCGCTGGTTTTTTCACCGCGCGATCCAAAGACGATGTACCTGGGCATGCAGTATGTTTTGAAGACCAGCGACGGCGCCCAAACATGGGCTGAAATCAGCCCGGACTTGACCGCAAAGACGCCGTCGCCAGACGCGCAGGGAGTGATTCAGGCAATTGCGCCATCTGCCGCACAGACAGGAGAAATCTGGGTTGGCACGAGTACCGGTTTGGTGCAATTGACGCGCGACAACGGCGCTAGTTGGAACAACGTAACGCCGCCAGGATTGCCTGAACGTCTTGAGATAAGGCTGATTGAAGCTTCGGCGGTTGACGCGGAAACGGCTTATGTAATCGCGGCGGCCTTTGGTGATTCGCAACCTTACATCTATCGCACTCATGACGCGGGCAAGAGCTGGCAAAAGATTGTTTCGGGATTACCCGAGAAGAGCATCGCTCGGGTCGTGCGCGAGGATCCGGTCCGCAAGGGACTGGTCTATGCCGGCACGGAAACAGGAGTCTATGTATCGTTTGACGGTGGCGATCACTGGCAGTCTGTGCAGCTAAATCTGCCGACCACATCAGTCCGCGATCTAAACGTGCATGGAAGTGATTTGGTCGTAGCCACGTATGGACGGGGACTTTGGATTCTGGATGATTTGTCGCCGCTGCGGCTGATGAGCGCCGCGATGACAAACGGAAATGCTTACTTGTTTCAGCCGTCAACCGCCGTGCGGGTGCGCTGGGACAATCATCCGGACACGCCACTGCCGGCGGACACGCCGGCCGGAGAAAATCCGCCCGAGGGAGCCATCCTTTACTACTACTTGAATTCGTCTGGCGCCAAACAAATCTCGATGGAGATTCGCGGTGAACGCGGCAACATCGTGCGACAGTTTTCAAGTAAAGCACCGTCGGCTGAACAGAGACCTAAGAACGTTCCTGACTACTGGTTCGGCCCAGCTGAAATTCTGGCAACCAAAGCGGGCTTAAATCGCTTCGTTTGGAATCTTGAATGGCCGCATCCCGACACGCTGACCTATAACTTCCGCGGCCGGCACATCGACTATATCGAGTACACGCTTCCCGATCACGCAATCGCCGGCAAGACGCCGGTGAATCAACCGCCGGGGCCACTGGCGGTGCCCGGGAGGTACGAAGTTGTGCTGACGGTTGACGGAAAAACCTATCGACAGCCCTTGGTTGTCGCGCTCGATCCGCGTGTGCGCGTCGCGCCGGGTGATCTGGAAGCGCAACTCGATATCGCCCGGATGATTGATGACTGGATGAATTCGAGCTACTACTCCTTTAACGAAGTCGTCGCGTTGCGCGCGAGCGTGGCCGCTATTCAGAAAAGCATGAACGGGAACACCCAGGCGAAAGAGTTGAGCGACGCGCTGCCGACGCTCGACAAGGAGCTAGGCGAAATCCAGGAGGGCACGAACACGGCTCCGGGCTTTGGCGCGGTGAACCGTGACGTAACGCGATTCGTGACCATGATTCAGAGCGGTGACATCCGCCCGGCAAGATCGGTAATCGAAAACGCCGCGCCTTCGTGCGTTGCTTTGAAGAACGATCTGGCGCGCTGGCGAAAGATTAATACAGAGACCCTGCCGGCGCTGAACAAGATTCTGGCGCAGAGCAAACTCAGGCCGTTAGCAATAGTGACCGTAGCGAACGATCCGAGGTGTGCGGAGTAGAAGCCAGCGTACGACGCAGCTCGAAGAGCTGCCAGCTAGTAGCCGGTGGTCGCAGACCACCGGGGCAGTAGCCCGACCGTCAGGGAGGGCGTTGTCAGTACCACCTGCGATAGCGGGTGGGTTCGATCTTATGCACGCTCTCCCTGACGGTCGGGCTTCTGACCCGATTGGGTTAGAATACCGCCGCGTTACCAACCCGTCTCCGAAAGGAAACCCTATGCGATCTCGTCTCTTGCTGGTCTTGATCACGATCACGTTGTGCGCCGTTCCGGCCCTGGCGCAAAAGCGGAACATTACTGAGAAGGACCTCTTTAACTTTGTCTGGGCAGGCGATCCGCAAATCTCGCCCGACGGTTCGCGCGTCGCCTTTGTCCGCGTCACGGTGAGCGAAAAGAAAGACGGCTACAACACCGCCATCTGGAGCGTCTCTCCGGCCACCGGCGAGTCGCATCAACTTACTGCCGGCCCGCGTGATTCGACACCGCGCTGGTCGCCGGATGGAAAGTTCCTCGTCTTTGTGCGGGTGACTGAAAAGGACGGGCGGCCCGACGCGCCCCAGCTCTTCATGCTGCCGATGTCGGGTGGTGACTCGTTTCAGTTTACGACTCTCGTCCGCGGCGCGGGTGGGCCTCAGTGGTCTCCTGACGGCAAGACGATCGCGTTTGGCAACAGCGCTAACGCAGGAGACCTGGCCAAGGCAACGCCTAAGACTCCGGCGCAACCGCCCGCGAGCCCAACTCCCGCCGACGCTAAGAAGCCGGAAGAACGCGAGAGCGACGTGCGCGTGATCACGCGGGCCGTCTATCGCTTCAACGGCGCCGGCTATGCCGATCCGAAACACCCGAACCACATCTGGGTCGTGGCCGCGCCCAAAACCAGCGACGAGAAAGTTACGCCGAAACAGCTCACCAGCGGTCGCTATTCAGAAGACGGCGCCACCTGGGCCAAAGACAACTCGCAGATGTACTTCGCGTCGGATCGAATTGACGAGCCTTACTACGAGCTGCCATCCACGACTGTCTATTCGGTCCCGGCGGCTGGCGGGCAGCCGGTAAAACTAACTTCGTTTGACATGGACACCGGCGCTTTTGCGGTCAGCCCCAACGGCAAACAAATCGCGTTCTATGCTTCCTTGAGCAAGCCGGTCCAATCGTACACAGAACCCGATCTCTTTGTGATGAACCTTGCACCCAACGCGCAACCGCGAAATCTAACGAGTGATTTTGATTTCGACGTCGGTTCGGGCGTGGGTGGAGACAACACCGCGCCCCGTGGGGGCGGCGGCAATCCTCCGGTCTGGGCGGCTGATGGTCGCAGCATCGTCGCGGTTTACGCTAAGGAAGGCAAAGCAAATCTCGGCGCGTTCGATGTGGCCAGCGGCAAGGAAACCGATGTGACCAGCGGCAATCAGGCCGTCGTTAGTTTTCGCGCGACGCCGGATGCCGCAAAGTTCGCGTTGATAATTTCCACCCCCACGCGCGTCGGCGACATCTTCTGGCTTGACCACGCCGGCGCCGCGCCAAAACAGCTCACCCATCTCAATGATGAATTGTTTTCAAAGCTGAACCTGACTGAGCCGGAAGAGATCTGGTACACGAGTTTCGACGGCAAGCGGATCCAAACCTGGGTCCAGAAACCACCCGACTTTGATGCGACAAAGAAATACCCCCTCATTCTAAACATCCACGGCGGGCCGCATGCCGCGTATGGCTTTGTCTTTGATCATGAGTTTCAGTGGATGGCCGCCAAAGGTTATGTCGTGCTCTATCCAAATCCGCGCGGCAGCACGAGCTATGGCCAGGAGTTTGGCAACATCATCCAGTACCATTATCCCGGCGACGACTATAAAGATCTGATGGCCGGGGTCGATCTACTTCTCAAGCGTGGTTACATCGATGAGAAGAAGTTGGGCGTGACCGGCGGGAGCGGTGGCGGACTGCTGACCAATTGGACCATCGGACAAACGACGCGATTCGCGGCGGCGGTGTCGCAGCGCGACATAGCGAACTGGGCCGACTTCTGGTACGTGGCTGACTTTACCCTGTTTCAACCGACCTGGTTTCGGAAGCCACCGTTCGAAGACCCGGAAGACTACAAAGCACGTTCACCGATCACTTACATCAACAATGTAAAGACGCCCTTGATGTTGATTCTGGGCGAGGCCGATTACCGCACGCCTCCGGGCGCGGGCGGCGAAGAAATGTTTCGCGCGCTCAAGTATCGCCGTGTACCGACAGTGATGGTGCGGTTTCCGAACGAGTCGCACGAATTATCACGCTCAGGCCAACCATGGCATCGCATCGAACGCCTGCAACACATCGTCGGCTGGTTCGATAAGTGGCTGATGGGAATGCCGAAGCCTGAGTATGACGTCGCGCAGTAGAGTCAGGAGCGGTGACATCTGTGCTGCTGGAGTGGTTCACGCCGAAGGTGTGACATGTAATAGCCGGGGGCAAAGCCCCCGGTCAACACACTGAGTGGATTCCGACCCTGAAAGGGTCGCGGAACAAGATATGGTGCGACCCTTTCAGGGTCGGGATTCATTTTTGGAATGCGTTCCGGGGGCGTTGCCCCCGGCTATTCTCTTTGACGCTTTCAGCGTCAGATCAAAACGAAAGGTAACGAGTTAACATGCCGCTGATTAACGTTAAGATTATTGAGGGCGTATTTTCACCCGAGCAGAAGCAGGAAGTAATTCGCAAGCTCACCGACGCGATGGTCTCGATCGAAGGTGAGAACATGCGTGGCGTCACCTGGTGCGTAGTTGAAGAGGTGAAGAGCGGCGATTGGGGTATCGGCGGCAACCCGCTGACCACAGCCGACGTTAAGAAACTGGCCGCAGGTTGATCACAAAACTGGGGGCGCGGCTTCGCCGCTTGATGTGCGGAAAGGCTCTGCCTTTCCGCAGCCTTCCTCCGTTTGAATCTCATTTCTTCGAGGCGCAGTGCCGGTAAGGTGAAGCCTTACCGCACATCGGCGGCAGAGCCGCTCAAAAGAGAATCATCTATGCGGTTACTCTTCATAGTCTCGTTGCTCCTTATGATCTCAGCATCTGCGCTTACATATCCATCTCCGATCAACCCTCCCTACGACCCACTTCTGATCGAAAAGTTCGAGCCGGAGCAAAAAGACTTATCCGTCAGGGACGAAAAACGCTCACGCGAAATTCCGATCCGCGTCTATCTGCCTAAAGAGAAAACTCTGTCCGCGGTCGTCCTGTTTAGTCACGGGCTGGGCGGATCGCGCGAAGGCTCGGCCTTCCTCGGGAATCATTGGGCGGCGCGTGGTTATGTGGCGGTGTTTCTGCAGCACCCGGGCAGCGACGACTCAGTCTGGAAGGACAAACCGCCGCGGGAGCGCCTGGCGGCCATGCGAGCGGCGGCGGATTTGGGAAACTTCCTACTCCGCGTCGACGATGTTCGCGCGGTCCTTGATCAACTCGATCGATGGAACAAGGCTGCGGGCAATCCGTTAAGTGGCCGCCTCGATATGAAACGGATCGGCATGTCAGGTCACTCGTTCGGCGCCGTGACGACGCAGGCGGTAAGCGGCCAACGTTTTGTGCGCGGCGCAGAAGTTACCGACTCCCGCATCAAGGCCGCGGTGATCATGAGTCCCAGTGGTCCGCGTCGTGCCGGTAATGGGGAACAGGCATTCGGCAGCGTGAAGATTCCCTGGATGTTGCTCACGGGTACCAGAGACACGGCTCCGATTGGCGACGCCACCATCGAATCTCGGCTTTCGGTCTTCCCTGCCCTGCCTGCCGGTAGCAAGTATGAATTGGTCCTATACAACGCGGAGCACTCCGCCTTTACCGAACGCGCCTTACCTGGTGACAGCCAACCACGCAATCCAAATCATCACCGCTCGATCCTGGCCGTGACGACGGCGTTCTGGGATGCTTACCTGCGCGATGATCCAAACGCGAGGAAGTGGCTCGACGGAGACGGGCCGAGAAAGGTCCTGGACAAGGAAGATCGCTGGCAGAGAAAATGAGAGCGGCGTTTTGAGGTGGTTCCGACTTGGGAAGCGCCAACGGCGCGAAATGTAATAGCCTGGGCCAACGGCCCAGGTAGAAGAGCCATAAATAATGTGGAGCGCTGAAGGCGCGAAATAGGTCTGAGCCTCGCTCTGACGTTCTTCAAATTCGACACTCCTAATCCCCATTCCGCGCCTTCAGCGCTTGGATTATTCTGTGAACTCTGGTCCTGGGGCGTTGCCCCAGGCTTTTACATTTTCGCGCCTTTGGCGCTCCCTCTGGCTGGCAACGAGGGCCATTCCCTCGTCAAAGTTTTTTGTCTGTACCTGGCAACCTTCAATCCATTTAGCATATGATTGCGTATGTTCGTCAGGAGATCACTATCATGCATACTGGTTTTGTCTTAGGCTCTGCCCTTCTTATCGTTGGCGCCAGCCTGGCCTGTAATTCGGCCGACGCTTCGGCGACCACAATTCCAAATCCGGTTCTGGATGCGCCTCTGGCCAGTGTCAAAGGCGAACAGATCGCCGTGCTTGCCGGAGGATGCTTCTGGGGTGTGGAAGCCGTTTTCGAACATGTCAAAGGAGTCACACGGGTGACTTCCGGATACTCCGGCGGCTCAGCAGATACGGCCCAGTACGGGACAGTCAGCACGGGAGCAACCGGTCATGCGGAATCGGTGAGAATTGTTTACGACCCTTCAAAAATCTCGTATGGCCAACTTCTCAAGGTCTTCTTTTCGGTCGCCCATGACCCGACTGAATTGAATCGCCAGGGGCCGGATAGCGGGACGCAATATCGCTCGGCGATCTTCTATGGTAATGAAGAACAGCAGCGCATTGCGGAGGCTTATATCAATCAGCTGAACAAGGCGAAGGTGTTTGGCGCGGCCATCGTGACTAAAGTGTCGCCTCTCCAGTCTTTTTATGAAGCGGAGAGCTACCACCAGGACTATCTCGCGCATCATCCGGATGAGCCGTACATAATCTTTAACGACCTTCCCAAGGTTGAGAATCTCAGGAAGCAATTTCCGGATTTATACAAAGCGAAATAGTATTGTGACGGAAGTCAGTACCGGGAGCGGTAGCGACCGGGTCTCAATCCACACGACGGTCGAGTTTGCCGAAACGATAACCCGTTCGCTATCGCTCCCGGTACTGACCTCATCACTCAACCCATCCGCGTGCTAAGAGTCCGTATGCTGTCAGCGCCAATGATACAATTACCTGGAAATGAAAACTGTCGGCATCATCGGCGGCATCGGGCCTGAATCAACGATTGAGTATTATCGTCTGATTATTGCCGGGTATCGCGAGCGGCAAACAGATGGAAGCTATCCCTCGATCATTATCAACAGCATTAATTTGACCATCCTGCTCGGCTTGATTATGGCGAACGATCTCGACCAGGCAACAGACCATCTCGTTAATGAAGTGCAGAAGTTGGCGCGCGCGGGAGTGGATTTCGGCGTCATCGCGGCCGGCACACCGCACATTGTTTTTAACGAGGTTCGGAAAAGGTCGGCGATCCCGCTCGTCAGCATTGTCGAAGCTGCCGGCGAGGCCGCGGTAAAATTGAAATTGAAGAAAATTGCTTTGTTCGGCACGCGCTTCACGATGCAGGGCCGTTTCTATCCAGATGTATTTGCAAAAGCAGGAATCACGCTGGTCGTGCCGGAAGCAGATGAGCAGACATACATTCACGACAAGTACATGAACGATCTGGTGAACGGAATCATTCTGCCCGAAACGCGCGAGCGCTTGCTGGCAATTTTAGACAAGATGAAAGAGCGCGACGGCGTCGAAGGATTGATCCTCGGCGGCACTGAATTGTCTTTGATCCTGCGCGACACCGATCACAATGGAATGCCCATCCTGGATACAACCAGGATCCACGCCGAACGAATCGTCGCTGAATTGCTTTCATAGGTGCTAAAATCCCGGCTGCCGAGCTTGAGTTCCTACGGAGTACTTTCCATGAGGTCTAC
The DNA here is from genome assembly GCA_003168335.1 of Blastocatellia bacterium. Classification (GTDB taxonomy): domain Bacteria; phylum Acidobacteriota; class Blastocatellia; order Pyrinomonadales; family Pyrinomonadaceae; genus UBA11740. The sequence continues at coordinate 904,272 of PMSM01000010.1, forward strand.
CAACCGTCTCGCAATGCGGCTTCTGCGTCCGTTTCTTTGCCTGACGGTGCTCCTTAACGGCATTAGCATTTTTGCTCCAGGCGGAGCCCCAGTCGTAAATGCCCAACAGCCATCAAAACCTCAACAGGACGACGTGCTGCGCATCAACACCGACCTGGTGCAGACGGCCATAACGGTGGTCGATAAGAACGGCCGCTTCGTCGACGGTTTGGACAGCAGCCAGTTTGAGTTGACGGTTGACGGCAAGCCGCGGCCAATCAGTTTTTTTGAGCGAGTTACCGCCGGCAGCTCCAGAGAGGAACAACTGGCGACTCGTAACGGGACCGACCTTCCCGTTATTACAGCCGCCACTGCCAGTCCAACAGTGCGTGGGCGCACGATCGTTTTTTTCATTGACGATCTGCACCTTTCGCCCGACAGCATGCATCGCACGCGCGACATGCTGCGACGTTTTCTTGAGAAAGAAATGGGCTCGAGGGATTCAATCGCGATTGCCTCTGCCAGCGGTCAGATCGGCTTTCTCCAACAATTCACCAACAACCGCGAGGTGCTCAACGCTGCTATCCAACGTCTAAGCCCACTGCCATACGACGTGCACGGTTACGGAATCGGGTCGTCAGTGATGACTGAATATCTGGCCCTGGACATCGATACCCACAAGAGCGACGAGAAGGTACTCCAGGTCTTTGTTGAGGATTGCATGAAGCAGACGCAAACGTTCAAGAGAGCTGCATTCGCAATCGCGGCCATCCACGCCACCTGTGAAACCGAGGTAAAGAACAATGCGCGCGCGATCCTGATGCAGGCGGGCACGGTCACTCAGAATATGTATGCCTCGCTCGAATCGCTGCTGAAATCATCGGCGCGAGCACCCGGGCGCAAACTCGCCTTTTTTGTTTCCGACGGTTTCCTGATGGATGCGGGCCCGCACGGTCCGGGGCTGCGAGACAAACTTGATCGCATTGTTGATGAGGCGCGACGCGCCGGCGTGGTCATTTACACCATTCACGCCAAAGGCCTGGTTACGGATTTCCCTGACGCCAGTACCAAGACGCCGTCGGATGGAAGAGAACGATTGGACATGGCCATGGTGGGCGAGGTCGCCGCAACCCAGGACGCACTGCACGCGCTGGCCGATGAAACCGGTGGACGGGCGCTCCGCAATCAGAATTACTTTGATCGCTGGGTTGAGAAGGTGCTGGATGAGACTTCGAACTATTATCTGGTAGCCTGGCGGCCCGACAAGGAAGAAGAAAGGCTGCCAAAGTTCCGCCACGTGAAGGTGACCATCACCGGGCATCCGGAACTTACCGTGCGGGCCCCGCGCGGCTACGTCGATGGCCCGCAGCCTGTTACCGAAACCGCGGCCAACGAAAGACCCGCGGGCAAGAAACCGGCGCAGACTCCCGAAGCTGACTTGCGTGACGCGCTGGGTGACTATTACGCGCGGAACACTTTGCCGACCCTGCTTTCGCTGACCTATTTGAACACGCCCAAAAATGAAACCGTGCTGACTTCGTCGATGCAGATTTCCAGCCGTGGTCTGACCTATGGCGAGGATGGCAAACAGCCGGCCACGATCAAACTTGCGGGCGTAATTCTTACCGACAAGGGCAAGATAGCTTCCAGTTTTAAGAATCAACTGAACGTCAATCCTCTTGATGCGGGAAAATCTGACGCGGGAATTATTTACAATCAACACACTCCGATGGCGCCCGGCATTTATCAGGTGCGGGTGGCCGCGCAGGATGAAAAAAGCGGCCGCGTCGGCAGCGCAATGCAGTGGGTCGTCATCCCTGATCTTGCCAAGCGTGAACTAACGCTGAGTAGCGTGCTGCTCGGCGGACAGGTTTTGGAAAACGCCCGCAACAAAGATACCGGCCCACAGATCCAGCTCAGCGTCGATCACCGCTTTTCGCGTCTGGCCCATCTGGGCTACTGGATGTTTATCTACAACGCGAAACGCGACCAGACCGGAGCGCCTAACCTGACCGTGCAAACAGAGGTCCTGCGTGACGGCCGTGTGATGCTTGTCTCGCCACAACGCAAAGTGAACCAGGGCGGATCTGACCCGGAACGAATTCCGTTTGGAGAAGAACTGGCGCTGCAAACTCTGGCGCCGGGCAGCTACGATTTGCGCGTCACAATTACCGACAGCATCGCTGGGACCAGCTTCACTCAAACGATCGATTTTGTGGTTTTGTAGATTTCGAACTCGCGAGCTGAATACCCGAGCTTAGGCCCAAAGGGCCGGCATTCAATAGCCATGCCCGTGAGGGCGTGGTCGCGATCGGCTTGATCAGTCTTGAGGCCCAAAGGGCCGGCATATTGTGCCCTGCGATGTCATCAATGCTTGCTTTGTCTCGCACCTTCGGCGCTCATTCGTCTTAACAGGTTTCTGATCCACGCCCTTACGGGCCGGGCTATTACATGTCGGCCCTTCGGGCCTTGTTCAGACGTTCCCCTAATACAAAGATGGCACATCGTCCGCCACCTGAGCTCATCAAGTTTCTCAAGCCATACGATCGCGAGATCCGGGATCTGGCCCTGAAGCTGCGCGCGCTGGTGCTCGAAGAAATGGCGCCCTGCTATGAAAACATTTATGACGCCTATAGCGCCGTGGCGATTGGCTATGGCACCAGCGATCGTTTGCGAGACGGGATATTTCACCTTGCGGTCTATTCAAAGGGTGTAAATCTCGGGTTCAATGATGGCGCAAACCTCGCTGATCCAAAAGGCATTTTACTGGGCACGGGATCGCAGATACGGCACATTACGATCAAAACCGCGGCGGACATTGGCAGGCCAGAGATTCGCGCTTACATTCGCCGCGCGCGCAAGAAAGCGCTTGCAGATGCGCGGAAGTTAGGCGAACCGACGCTGCCAAAACCCGCGGGTGTCGTGTCAACGGTCAAGGCGATCTATCCAAAGAAGCGCCGGCCCAAGTGAGTTTCAGGTTGGTGGGCTTTGGCGCACGGGCTGGTGGAGTAGGAGGTAATGATGCATTTCGTAAAGGACGTGAAGTATTTGTCGGACTACAAACTACTGCTGACTTTTGAGGACGACAGCTTACGACAGGTTGATTTAGCGTCGCACCTCGACGGAGAAGTGTTCGAGCCGCTGAAGGATATGAGCAACTTCAAGAGCGTTCATCTCAACTCTGATTTGGATACGATCGTCTGGAAGAATGGCGCCGACATGTCCCCGGATTTTCTCTATGAAATCGGCGTTCCCGTAGCCGAGTCAGTGCCGGCGGCATAGCACCCACGACCTCGTTCAATTATTTCATCTGGGGCGATCCGCTGCTGGATTTCACGGTCAGAACCCGGAGCGGCAGCGATGGGATCGGCGACAAACTTGAGGTCATGCTTGGATCGCTTGTCAGATCAGTTCTGCGTTGCGTGTTTGATAAGTCAAAGTTGTGCATTGATCCGGTCGCTACCGCTCGCGGTTCTGACACGGCTGCCGGACTTCACCGCGCCGGAATTGCCAAAGAAGGAAACGAAAGAAGAAAACAAGACCCGTAATTAGGGCGCGCGATTACGATTTCGCCGAGGACATCCGACCGGGTCTCGATGTAGAACAGCAAGGAGATACATGCAAAGGAAACTGGTAATTCTAAGCGTTTTAATAGGCCTGCTGGCGGCGGTGCCGGCCGAGGCAGTGAAAGTCTATCGGACTCAGAGTGAAGGCCTGTCCGACGTAAAAGTCTACGAGACGAGCAGTGAAGGGCTGGCTGACTGTCTCATATATGTTACGAGCAGCGAAGGGCTGGCGAGCGGCGACGCTAAGTGGTACTTCGAAAGCAGTGAGGGCCTGGCAGACGTGAAGATTTACTTCACCAGCAGTGAAGGCCTGGCCGACAAGAAAATCTATTTCACTAAGAGCGAAGGTCTGGCCAAATGCGACGTCGACTGGAAAGGCTACAAGAAGAGTAATGCCGGCTACCTGGCTCGCAGTCTTGACGCGCTGCAGTTTCCCACGGATGGACTGATGAGGAATTTGGTTCTCCCTGATTTGGATCGAAGGTTGGTTGTAATCGCCCGGTGAGATACAAACGATTATCTCACGGGGTCAACTCAACCGTTGGGCAGGGCCGGGAAATAGGCTTCCGGTTTTCGGCTTTAGTAAATGCGAAAGATGGCCGCTCAACCAGCCGCTCCGGGTACTGGTGCAGTTTGACGTGGCACGCGCTGCGACAAACACGTTCGTGCGCGAGATGTTTGAGGCGGCTGGATTTTACATGGTAACCTCCGAACTCGTTACACAGGAGATTGCGCCGAACTACGCGGCTTACGCAGAGAAACTATCGGCGGGAGCGGACTCAGTCCTGGCTAGTTTAAGTCGAAGCGAGTTTGACGCTGGGATGAGGGCGTTGCGGGCCCACGCAGCGCACAGCGATGGTCAAGCCGTCTTTGAGCCAATTGACGTTTTCGTTTTTAGGAGCCCGCGAACGCGGGCAGCATAGATCACAACCGGCTGCGATCTTTTTCTGGTAGTGCAAGTTGGGCGTTTTCTGATGTCGCCCCTCCGGGGCTTCGTCATCATTTTTGTTCCCTTACCCACAGCTTGCGCTGTGGGCTATTGATATACCGTCGGCTCACGCCGACTGGTTGTCGCTGTCCGCTTCAGTTAACTCTGACGTTTGACCGCAGAGAAGAAGGTACAATATTGCTGAGAGGCGAAATCATGGAAAGCATATCCCCTGGGATTCCACTCGCGATAGTGTTGTCATTGATGTGTGCTCTGCCTAGCTCCGGTTACGTCGACCGTAATGGCTTAACCGGTACTAGCGTCCCCATCGAGGCGCAATCGGAAAACGCCGGGCTGGAACAAAACTTCAAGATCAAGTACGGCCAGGAGGTGATGGTCAAGGGACAGAATTTGAAAGTGAAGTTCGACTCTCTGCTGGACGACTCGCGCTGCCCTACAGACATGGAATGCGTTTGGTCGGGAGATGCAGAGATAGTGATAAGCGTGAAGCGCGCCAATGCGCACGCGTCGAACATGGAGTTGCACACCAACGGGCAATTTACCCAAGCGAGAAAATACCAACGGTACGTGATCAAGTTGGTTGCGCTCGATCCATACCCGAGGACACGCGTCAAGAAAAAGCCCAGTGATTATGTTGCGACTTTACTGATAAAGAAGGAGTAAGACGCTCGACATTGTTGCCAATCCCGCGCCCGGTCAATTCAAAAGTTAAGTAGAAATAACCCTGGTGGCCGTACCTTGAAAGCAAAAGCGAAGCTCACTAAGTCGATGACCATGACTCAGTTTGAAAATGGCTATTGGTATGCCACGGAACTGAAGACATTTGCTGAGGCGATCGGAATTCCGTCGGCAAATAAACTGCGAAAAGACGAACTTGAAAAAGCGATCATTTCTTTTCTCGGGACCGGAACGATCCAAAGCCCGGCACTAAGAAGCCTCTCAAAAACAGGAATCAGAGATGTCGAAAAGGGGCTGAGCCTCAAACTTCCGGTGGTCAACTACACCAACGACAAGCAGACAAAAGATTTCCTCGAAAAAGAGGCTCGGAAAATCGCACCCCACTTAAAAAGAAAATCGGGCGCCCGCTACCGGCTGAATCGTTGGCGAGAAGAGCAGCTCACCGGCGGCATCAAGATAACCTACCGGGATTTGGTAAAGCAGTATGTTAAGTTGAATCAAACCAGAGAGCGCTTTGCTCAAATCCCGCACGGGAGATATATCAATTTTATCAGCGATTTTTTCGCGGCAGAAAAAAATGCCACCAGAGAGCAGGCGCTAAGAGCGTGGGAAAAGATCAAGAAAATGGATGTGCCGAAGAACTATCGTTCGTGGGCACAGCTAGGTTCAAGACCAAATTGACGGCCTGGGCTATTTTTATGCCGCCGGCTGCTGGTCGCTAATCTTTCCGGTCATTGAATGAGTCGCGAAGCCGCCACGAGTGCTACAATTCAGCGCCCGAGATATTAACCAAACCGAATTCTCTGGAGTGCCTATCCATGCGTCAGATTCGCCGGTTCATCGTTCACCAATTTCTTTCAGTCCTAATCGTGGCGATCGTTACTTTGTTGCTGGTGCCGGTTATTACCGCGCAGCAATATGACACCAATCTCTATTCCGGTTTGCGCTGGCGAATGATTGGCCCATTCCGCGGGGGGCGGGTTAACGCCGTCAGCGGGGTGGTGGGACAACCGGACACTTTCTATTTTGGCTCGGTGGGCGGCGGACTGTGGAAGTCTGGGAACGCTGGTCGCACCTGGAATCCGATTTTTGATTCACAATCTGCCGCCTCGATCGGCGCGATTGGCGTCGCACCATCGAATCCCGGCGTCGTATACGTTGGCACGGGCGAGCCGGACATGCGCGATTCGATTGCCTTTGGCGACGGCATCTACAAATCCACTGACGCCGGCAAAACCTGGAAGCACACGGGCCTGGAGAACACGAGACAGATTGGCCGGATCATCGTCGATCCGAAAAATCCAAACGTCGTTTTCGTAGCGGCGTTGGGCCATGCTTACGGGCCGAATCCGGATCGTGGCGTCTATCGTTCACGCGATGGCGGCGCGACCTGGCAAAAAGTGCTGTTCAAGAATGACGATGTCGGGGCGATCGATCTCGCTTTCGATCCCACCAACTCTCAAATCGTTTATGCGACCTTGTGGAATGTCCGCCGTCCACCCTGGTTCATTTACGCGCCGGCGAACGGGCCGGGCGGAGGGATCTTCAAATCGACGGACGGCGGCACGAACTGGAAAGAAATATCGGAGGGCATTCCGGCAGAAGGACGAGGCCACATCGGGATCGCGGTGGCGCCGGCGAATCACAATCGCGTGTACGCCATCGTCGATGCGAAAGAAGATGCGAAGGACGTTAATGCGAAGGGAGGCGGCCTTTTCGTTTCCAATGACGCCGGCACGACCTGGACCAGGACCTCAAGCGACAAGCGAGTCTGGGACCGCGGCTGGTACTTCGAAAAGGTCGCGGTCGATCCGAAAAACGCGGACATCGTTTACGTTTCGAACACTTCCGTCTATCGATCTACGGACGCCGGTAAGACATGGACCGCGATCAAAGGCGCGCCTGGTGGCGATGACTATCACCAACTCTGGATAAATCCCGATGATCCGAAGCGAATGATCGTCGGCAGCGATCAGGGCGGGATTGTCACCGTCGACGGCGCCCTAACCTGGAGTTCCTGGTACAACCAACCGACGGCCCAGACCTATCACGTAGCGCCCGACTATCGCTTCCCTTACTGGGTAACCGGCGCGCAACAGGACAGCGGCGCGGTCGGCACGCCTTCGCGCAGCCGGCATTCAGAAATTTCAAATCGCGATTGGGAGGGTTTGTGCTCCGGCGGTGAGTCAGGTTACACCGCGCCCGATCCGCTGCATCCGGAAATTCTTTTCGGCGGCACGGTTTCACGCTGCAATGTTCTGACCGGCGAAACAAAGAACGTTACGCCTGAGCGCGGTGGGACGCCGGGCCAGTTCCGTCATGCGTGGACTCAGCCGCTGGTGTTTTCACAAGCCGATCCGCACGCGCTCTACTTCGCCAATCAGTTTTTGTATAAGACGACGAACGGCGGCGAGAGCTGGACGCAAATTGGCCAGGACTTAACTCGCGAAGATCCGGGAGTGCCGCCCAACCTCAACCAGGCGGCCGCGGCCGACGCGCCTGCCGATAAACGGCGCGGCGTGATTTACACCATTGCGCCTTCGCCTTTGCGCGCTGCAATGATTTGGATCGGCACGGACGACGGCCTGATCCAGGGGACGAATGACGACGGCAAGACCTGGAAGGACGTGACGCCGCCAGCGCTGACTTCGTGGAGCAAGGTCGTGATGATCGAGGCGTCGCATTTTGATGCCGACGAAGCCTACGCGGCAGTCGAGCGGCATCAACTGGAAGATTACGAGCCGCACATCTACCGCACCCGCGACGCGGGGCGAACCTGGACTGAGATTACGAATGGTTTACCAGGCGGGGCTTACCTGGAAACAGTAAAAGAAGATCCGCAGCGGCGCGGACTGCTTTTCGCCGGCACTGAGCGCGCGGTCTTCGTTTCCTTCGACGATGGCGATCACTGGCAGTCGCTGCAACTGAACTTACCGCCGGCATCGATGCGCGATCTCGCTATTCACCGCGACGACTTGATCGTGGCCACACACGGTCGCGGCTTCTGGGTGCTGGACGACATCAACGCCCTGCGCCAGGTCACTCCTGAGGTCGCGAACTCTGCCGCATTTCTGTTTCGCCCGGCCGATGCTATCAACATGCCGCCGGGCAGCGACAACGGCACTCCGATGCCGCGCGACGAACCGCTGGCCGAGAATCCTCCTAACGGCGCCATGATTGATTATTATTTGAAGTCGAATGTTGCCGGACTAGTGACGCTCGAGATTCTCGATCCGGCGGGCGAAGTGATTCGACGCTACGCGAGCGACGACAAATTTCCGGCCGTCAATCCTGACACGTTGAGCATACCTGCGTCGTGGGTGCGCCGACAGGAACCCCTCTCAGCCGCGGCCGGCATGCATCGGTGGATTTGGGACCTTCGTCCTACTCTTCCCCAGCGTCCTGCCGGTGGTGGTGGCGGCGGTGGGGGCGGCGGTCGTGGCGGTGCTGCTTCAGCGTTGCCGGGAAAGTACGCGGTGAAGTTAACCGTCGGCGGGAAAAGCTACACCCAGCCATTGGTTGTGCAGATGGATCCGCGCGCGAAATGAAACATAAGACTAAACACGATTAGGAGAATAAATAATGCTAACCATAAAGAGCGTTTTAGCTTTCTTCTTTCTTGCCGCACTGCTGTTTCAGGGCGGAACTAATTACAAAGTCACAGATCGTTATCCGATTGGCGGCGTCGGTGGTTTTGATTATGTCGCGATAGACAGTTCGGCTCGGCGGCTCTACGTTTCGCATGCGACCCAGGTTGAGGTGCTGGATGCTGACAGCGGAAAAGTCGTGGGCACAATTCCCGATACGCCGGGCGTCCATGGGGCTGCGATCGCCTCGGCTTTCAAGCACGGTTTCACCAGCAATGGCCGCGAGAATAAGGTGTCGATGTTCGACTCGACAACCCTGGCGCTCATCAAGAAGATCGATGTTGGCAAAGGGCCGGACGGCATCTACTACGATCCAAAGACGAAGCGCGTGTTCACCAACAATCACGGCTCGCACGACATCACGGCGATCGATGCCGCGACCGGTGAGGTGGTCGGCACGGTGCCGGCGAAAGGCGATGGCGAACAGGCAATCATCGGCGCCGATGGCCTTATTTATGTGAACAGCGAGGACACCGCCGAAGTAGTCGCGTTTGATCCAAAGTCACTGGAAGTCAAAAAGCGCTTTCCCATCGGCGTGGCCAAAACCCCGACCGGGCTTGCCTATGACGCGAAGACGAACCGCTTGTTTATCGGTTGCCGCACTGAACCGAAGATGGTGGTCATGGATGCCGCGACGGGAAAAGTAATTAATAGCTTCCCGATTGCCGCGGGCGTTGACTATGCGGGTTTCGATCCGGACGCGCATCTGATCTTCTTTGCGTGCGGGAGTGGAACCTTGAGTATCTATCGTGAGAAGTCAGCCGATGTCTACGAAGACGCCGGAGCGGTCACGACCCAGCCCAGCGCGAAGACGATGGCTTTCGATCCGAAGACCAGGAAGGTTTTTCTGCCCGCGGCCGAAATAACTGAAACGCCACCAGCTCAGCCGGGCGGGCGACCCACGCGTACCCAGAAGCCGGGATCATTTGTGGTTCTGGTTGTTGCCAAATCATAAGCGCGCGCCTCTGCCACGAACGTTGTCCAGGCCCAAGCCTCACCTTGTTCACCACGCTGATCCTCGGGTGCGAGCCACCGCTGCGGGCACGAGTCACCGGTAGGACGACAGGATTGGGTGTGTCTGGCGATATTCGGCTGAATCGCTTTCCATGATCAAGAGACTTCAAATTCTGCTGCTTGTCCCGCTCGCCGTTTTGCTGCTGGCGTTGCTCTTTCGCTCGAACCCATCCGCAAACACCAGCGAGCAAGCGACCGGCGCCGCGGTTGCCGTTCCCTTCAGCGGCGTGCCGGTGCAACCCGGAAGTTTCACCAACGCAGATTTCGCGCGACATGTTGACCAGCTCAGGAAGACACTGCCATCAAGCGACTTTACGGTGATCATTCAGCCGCCGTTCGTTGTTATTGGCGATGAATCGCCGGTGTCAGTAAAAGAACACGCCGAGAAAACAATCAAGTGGGCCGTCGATAAACTGAAGCAGGATTACTTCTCTCAGGATCCAAAACAGATTCTCGACATCTGGCTGTTCAGGGATTCCGCTTCTTATGAGAAGAATACTTTCACCCTGTTTGGCGAGAAACCAGGCACGCCGTACGGCTATTATTCAAGCGCGCACAAAGCGCTAATCATGAACATTTCAACCGGCGGCGGCACGCTGGTACATGAGATTGTGCATCCGTTTGTCGAGGCCAACTTTCCCGCTTGCCCGCCCTGGTTCAACGAGGGTTTAGGTTCGTTGTATGAACAATCCGGTGAGGTCGACGGTCACATTCACGGATATACGAACTGGCGTTTGCCCGGACTACAGACGGCGATCCGGGCCGGCAAAGTCCCTGAATTCAAATATCTCACGGCGCTCGACGCTCACGGTTTCTATAACGAAGACAAAGGCACAAACTATGGCCAGGCGCGTTACCTTTGTTACTACTTGCAGCAGCGGGGCCTGCTCGTAAAATTTTACCGGGAGTTTCATGCTCATCAGAAACAAGATCCCACGGGCTACAAGAGTTTGCAGAAGACTCTCGGCTTGGTCGACATGAATGCATTCAAACAGAAGTGGGAGAAATACGTTCTGGGCCTGCAGCAAGGGTTCGAAGTAGACTCGCTACCGCCGCCGGACGGTAACTAAGATTGCACCATCCGAAGCTCACTGTCGCGGATTCTCCGTTTTAAATGTCAGCTCTTCTCGGCAAAAGTCTTTGCGGCCTCTGCGTAGCAAGTCCGTAAGCTCCTTTCTGCCTGACAAACTTTTCTAACCTTAAAAGTAAACTCACTACCAGCCTGCAAAGCAGGCGGCATATCAGTAGCCCCGGGTGTAAGCCTGGGGACCGAGCAGCGAAAGAATTCCCAACCCGTAAGGGGCGAACCCCTCGCGTTAGCGAGAGGGTAACGTTGCTCGTAAGGCCCGCTTGCTACCGCAGGCGGTTCCGTACCAATTTCTGTCGCCCGCTTTGCGGGCTTGATGTCGGGGGGTGGCGTTCGAACCCCGGGCGTAAGCCCGGGGGCTACTAGCATGCCGCCCGCTATCGCGGGCTCGTTGAACCCTCTCCCCCTGGAAATTGAGGACAGAACCCTGCAAGTTCGTCTCGCCATCGGCGTTCATCCACTGGTTGTTCGACTAATGCAAACCGAAGGAGTCGTCGTTACCCATGAAAAGTTTTATCCGACCCGCGCGTACTTTCGCGCTTTCCGCAACCGGTTTCACCTTTTCCGCAGTCGCCACCCTGTTCGTTATTTCATTGCTCGCGGCTTGCGTTGGCCGTCCGGTAAGCAGCGCGCCCGGCTTGACTCCAAAAGCAACCGGCGCCAAGACCATGCACGCCTTCGGCTCTGAGGAAGAACTAAAGAACTACTTCCGTCAATTAGTTGAAGAGCGGAAAAAAGAGTTGGCGCGGGGGCGTCGTGACAATGCAGGAAATCCGCCACCCGCGCCGAGCGCCGCTCTGAATCAGGCAGCGAGCACAGATTCCAAGTCCGGCGAAGGTCTGGCTGCCGGCAAAGACGAATCAATCACTAATACGCAGCACGCCGGTGTCGACGAAGGCGGCATCGTCAAGCTTCATGGCGATCATCTGGTTGTCTTGCGCCGGGGTCGTTTGTTCACGGTCGCGATTGGCGACGGAGCCTTGAAACCGATTTCGGCAGTTGACGCGTTTGGCCCGGACATCGATCCGCGTTCCACCTGGTACGACGAGATGCTGGTCTCAGACGACACGGTAGCGGTGATCGGCTATAGCTACGAACGCGGCGGAACTGAAGTCGGCCTGTTCAACATCAATCCGGCCGGCAATCTCAGCTATCGATCGACTTATCATCTGCGCTCGAACGATTACTATTCATCGCGCAACTATGCGAGCCGCTTGATTGGCAGCAAACTTATTTTCTACACGCCGCTCTATCTGTCGCCGTACAGCGACAATCCGTTCGCGCAGTTTCCCGCCGTGCGCAAATGGCACAAGGGCGCAACTGCCGCCGAATTCCAACGGATCGTTTCCGCCACGCACGTGTACCGGCCAGAACGTCAACTGAATGCGACCTACGGCCTGGCGCTGCACACGGTGACGGTGTGTGACCTGGCGGCAGGCGATTTCAAATGCGAAGCCACAGCGGTACTGGGACCCGCGGGTCGCGTGTTCTATGTCTCGCCGGATTCGGTTTACGTCTGGACGACTGATTGGTCGCGAAATGGACAGCGCCTGAGCGAGAACTCGACGCTTTATCGCATGCCGCTGGATGGTTCGAGCCCGAGTGCGATCGGTGTCTCAGGAAGTCCGGTCGATCAGTTCTCGTTTCTGGAGAGCGAAGACAAACACCTCAACGTGCTCGTGCGATCGGGCTCAGCCGGTGACGGCATGTGGGGCGCGGAAGTCGCTGCGGGCGACGTCGCACTCTTGCGTCTGCCGCTTTCGAGTTTCAATGACGGCAGCCAGAGTGCTTCTTCGTGGAGTTATCACCCGCTGCCGAAACCCGCCGGCTACACTTTCCAGAATCGGTTCGTCGGCAACTATCTGCTTTACGGAACCGGTAGCGGCTGGGGAGCCCCGCAGCAGAACAAGGCGAATCTGTATGCCGTGCGCTGGACGGACGGCGACACTACTGAGCTGCCGCTCACCCATGGAGTAGATCGGATCGAGGCCCTGGGTGCGAATGCTATTGTGGTTGGGACTGACGGCAAGGATTTGCACTTCACCGCCGTGCGGCTTGGTGATTCACCGGAAGTCGCGGACGAGTTCATTCGCAAGGACGCTTCGCAGGGCGAACTCCGCAGCCAGGGCTTTTTCTACAAACCGGACGGCGCGGATTCCGGTGTCCTCGGCTTGCCTATTAGCGTGCCTGGCCGCGCCGGGTATCAAAGTCTGTTCCAGGGTTCGGCAGCGATTCTCTTTCTGCGCAACGACTCTCTGCACTTCGAAGAGTTGGGCGAACTGGGTGCGGAGTCTGATAAAGCTGTTGACGATGGATGTCGTGCGTCCTGCGTCGACTGGTACGGCAACTCTCGGCCGTTGTTTGTACGGGGGCGGGTTCTGGCTCTGCTCGGCTATGAGATCGTCGAAGGAAATCTGAAGGACGGTCGGATGCGCGAACTGCGCCGGATTAACTACGCGCCGCAAAGGGCGCAAGTTACCAGTCGCTGAGAGCGAATAACAAAATGGTGGGCCTCCTGGCGGGTTGCCGGGAGGCCCATTCTTTTTACCGCAAAACCAAACCGCCAGGACTACTGACCCAACGCGGTCAGGTACGTTTCAGATACGTGACCACGCTGTCGACCGCCAGCTTGATCCGATTTTGATCGTTTTCCTCAAGCTCCTTTCCAAGGAACGTACCTACCCGGAGAAAGAGCTTTCCCACGCGCGCTTTTAGGTTCATCCACCAACCGGCCGCGGCGACTTCTTCCAGAACCTTCGCCGCGTCGCCCATCTCAGTTCGCAGATATTTCGCAAACGCCTGCAACGCAATCTGGTGATTGCTATTCACTTCCATTTCCAGGTCTGGCCGGTCCGGAAGTACCACCGACGTCGAGATGCGAATGAACGGCAGCGTGTCTGTGCGCGGCTGACTTTCCGTGATGGCCACACCGATGCTGTTTGCCGCGGCGGTACGATTACCAAGTGGTCCGAGGTTCCACTTATTAACCATGTACTTGAGCAGACTGGTGTGATCGAATTGCGTGCTCTCTACTCGCTTGCCTACGAGCGGCGAAATCAGGACTGCCGGGACGCGCACACCCAGACGATCAAACGCGTACTCTTCCTGGTGCTCGTCCGGCGGCACTGCGGGCGGAGGCGAAACATGATCATAAAAGCCGCCATGCTCGTCGAAAACGACCACCAGCAGAGTCGATTTCCAAAGCTCATCGTTCGAGCGAATCGCGTTGTAAACGTCGGCGATCAGCTTCTCGCCTTTCATGATGTTATGGGGTGGATGATCGTCGTTTTGATCCTTGCCGGAATATTTGGGTTCGATCAGTGAGAATTGAGGAAAGTCTTCGGCCTTCAGATGGGCAGTGTCTTGAAAGAACTTGTCTATCTTGTGGTACTTCAAAAGGTTCTTGAGTTCGCGTTGATGCGTCAGAATTAGCGAGCTCGGAAAATCATAAAAGTAGACCTTCCAGGACCGTCCCGCTTCGTTGAGGCGATCAAAAAGCGTCGTCTGATGTTGCCGAAAGATAAGATTGTCCAGGTCCGGATGCTTGATGCCATCCGGCATGTCGACGCGCCCCGAAGCGGTCCCGGAAAAGGCAAAGAAGCGATTCGGCCACGTTGGCCCAGGCAAGGAAGAAAACCAATGATCGCAAATCGTAAAGTCTCGGGCCATCCGGTGTAGCGCGTGCAGGAACATGCGGGGGTAGTAACTCATGATGAGTTGCCGATCCTCATCACTCGCGGTTACCCCATAGTTTTCCACGAAGTCCCGCACGAAACCTGCATTCCCATCTTTTAGCTGGTTGAGTACGTGGCAGGTCTCGTGTCGCGGATCGACCGGCATCTGCTGCGCGTCGGTAGGCACTTGTTGGTACTGCTTAACGCCATCGCTGTTCACTCTGGCGGGAGCGTTTGCATCAATGCCATCAAGATTCAGATAGACTTCCTGAAAGCAGCCCAGCATCTGATCGAACGAGCGATTTTCGAGCAGCAGCAGGACGACATGCTTGATGTCATCGTTAGCGTCTTTGGTGGCTTGAGCATCAATTGGGGTCATCGTGAGAGTTCCTTATTCCAGTGGGATGAGCTAGCGGCAAGAGTCTATGACCGAGCGCGGCCGACGTCAATCTTTTCGGGACCCGGTGGCGGTAACGACCGGATGTTAAGTCCGCAGATTTCGCAGATTACACTGATGAACTTAGGACCTACTGCCTTTTTGGAGTGCGGCGACTTGTCGCCGCTTTTCTTCTCGCGGTAACGATTGACGAACGGGAGCCGCGACAAGTCGCAGCCGGAACAAAGCGCTGACAAGTCAGCGCACTCCAAATTTCCTCGACACACCTGTGCAAACCGTTCCCTTCTTGTACAATCCAACCTGACAGCGGCAGAATTGCGATTGAAATCGATGAAGAAAATATTGCTTAGCTACGCTCTGCTTTTTGTCTCGTTCACCTCCGCCTGCTCAAACAGCGCTTCCACCCAGGAGAAAGCAGAACACACAACGCAGAACGCAGTCGCCAGACAAAGGCAGGAACTTCAGAACGCGGAGCTACAAAAACAACTTGAGCAGATCGCTTCCGCGGCCAGGGGACGCGTGGGAGTTGCGGCAGTGGTGCTGGAAACGGGAGAGACCGCTTCTCTTAATCTCCACGATCACTTTCCGATGCAGAGCGTCTATAAACTTCCGATCGGCATGGCGGTGATGAAACAGGTTGATGCCGGGAAGATAGAGCTCGAGCAAAAAGTGTCCGTAACGAAGCGGGATTTTGTCAGAGTTGGTCAACACAGTCCGATTCGCGACCAGAATCCAAACGGCGCCGAGTTGAGCGTCAGCGAGTTGATGGGATGGATGCTTCTGGAAAGCGATGGCACGGCGAGCGATGTGCTGATGAAGCTCGCCGGCGGACCGGAAGCAGTCCAGGCATATCTCACCGAACTAAACATCACCCAAATGATCGTCCTCAATACTGAAAAAGAGATCGGGCAGGATTGGCAGACGCAATATCGCAACTGGGCTACGCCTGAAGCAGCGGTCGCTTTGCTGCGCGGACTGTATGAACGACGCGGGCTTTCGGAGACAGCGCACGGCTTGTTGCTAAAACTCTTGACCGAATCGACACCGGGTGCGAAGCGATTGAAAGGTCTTTTGCCTGTCGGCACGGTCGTCGCGCATAAAACCGGAACATCTGGAACTCAGGACGGTGTAACAGCTGCGACCAATGACATCGGAATCATTACTCTGCCAAACGGGCGGCACTTAGCTATCGCAGTCTTCGTCTCGGATTCTCCGGCGGATGAGGCGACGCGCGAGGGAGTGATCGCGAAGATCGCCAGGGCCGTCTGGGACAAGTGGAGCAAGTGAACTATCCACAGATTACGCAGATTACACAGATTTCAGGGCCCAAAACAGTTAACGAAAATATAAGGCATGACTCACTTGTTGGCTTGTGAGTACGGCGTTTCTGGCGGCTTGTTTTTTGCATCTGAGCAATCTGTGTAATCTGTGGACGAAAATTTCTTCTCAACGTTTTCCTGCCGCCGCGTGTATATGTACGTGGGAAGTAGAAAATTTGCACAGGTGCCGAGTGGGGCTCACGACATGGCTCTGGCCGTAGAGATACTGTTGCCGGTAAACGCCTTGACTCAAACTCAGACATCACTTACCCGTCTCATTGAACGCGCCGCGTCCGGCGATACCGCGGCCTTCGAGCAGATTATGGTTCATTCTCAGCAGAGAGTTATGGCGATGACGTGGCGGATGTTGGGCAACGAGGCCGACGCCCGCGATGCTTCGCAGGAAGTATTTCTGCGAGTTTACAAGTACCTCGGACGTTTTAAGCAGGATCAGGACTTCTTCGCGTGGCTGTACACGATCACGATTAACGTATGCCGCGACCTGGCGAAGAAGCGTCAACACCACGGCGACCGGTTCATTTCGCTCGCTGCGGGCGCCGACGAAGGAGCTCTGGCAGTGCCTGCTGACGAAGAGGACGCCGAAGAGGCTCTCTTGCACACACAACAGCGTGAGCTGATCTTCAGAGCAATGGCCACGCTGCCGGACAAAGAGCGCGCGTCCATAGTGCTGCGCGACGTTGAAGGATTTCCGACGGATGAAGTGGCGCGGATTATGAAGTCCAGCTCGACCACGGTGCGCTCACAGATCAGCTCTGCACGTAAGAAGATCAAGATTTATTGCGAGCAGTATCTGAGCAGAAAGGAGCGGTCCCGATGAATTGTAAGCACGTCCAGGAATTGTTGCCGCTCTATGTGGCCCGCGACCTCGAAGAACAACGCGCGCAGCTGGTCACCTCGCATGTGCAGACCTGTGCAGAGTGTGCCGGCTCGGCAGAAGAATACCGCGAGACCCGGCAGTTGCTGCAACAGTTTGTGCCGCCGCCGTTTAGTGAAGCGGTCTACGCCGGAGTCCGCCAGCGGGTCTTGCGCGACATTGAACGGGAAGCCACGGCGCCGGGTTTGTCCCGACTGTTAGAGAGCCTGTTCCGGCCGCGCCTCCGCTGGGCCGTTGCGACTGCGCTGCTGCTCGCCGTCTCGGTGTTTGCCTTTTACTTCATCGCTGACCGCGCGAATGACCGGCAGCGGGTTGCCTACAGTGGTCGCACGGTAGATAAGCCGACTGCATCTTCGATCAAAGAGAGCGAGGTGCCACCCTCGGCGCGGAATACAGGCGCGGGCAAGACGATCGCAGGGTCAGTCGATCGTTCTCGTCAATCTCAGCGAAGAAAGAGTCCCGGCGTGGCTGCCGAGCGCACCGCGTCCGTCGCATCGAATACGCCTGACACCCGGCCGATGACCGTCGAGGCTGTTCCGGAGCGTAGTAATCTCGGTGAACCGGACGCCGCAACCGTCCCCGATCCGGCCACTTCAGGGAAGACTCTGAGGGTGGAAATGCAGACAAAGGATCCGAACATACGAATCATCTGGTTTGCGCATCAACCCACTAAACAGGATTCTCCAAGTAAATTTTCCAAAGGCACCTAGGAAAGGTACCCGGGAGGTAACAGTCTCATGATTAAGTTTATGAAAATCGCGCCGGCAGCACTCGTTCTGGTATTAATCTCTATCTCTGCGTCATTCGGACAGTCAACAGCCACGCCCGCGCCCACCAAACCGGAGCCCGATTACGTCACCGAAAAGGGTTTCAAGACTAAGGTCCTCGATGTTAAGTACCGCGACGCAAACAGTCTCGCAGGGGTTCTGCGGCAACTCGGTAGCGGCTTCAAGGGCGCTTCGGTTTCGCCTAACTCGGAGTTCAAGACCATCACGTTGCGCGACTTTCCCGAAAATCTTGCCACCATGGAAGAGGCTGTCAAGCGACTCGATATACCAGCCGCTCCGCTCCCGAACATAGAGCTACACATATTTGCCCTGGTCGCGTCTAACACGAGTGGCACGGGCGACACGACCGCCGCGCTCCCGGCTGAATTGAAAGACGTAGTGACGCAGTTGCGGGGGACTCTCACCTACCAGAATTACGAACTGGCTGCCACAGTGGTCCAGCGACTTACGGAGACGCGGAACATGTTGATGGGCACCGGCGCGGGCCAGGTGTCGCATGCCAATCCTACGGGCCTCGACATGGCCCTGCCGTACCAATACGTCATCCAATCCATGTCACTGGTTCAGAATCCGAGCGGCGCTCCCTCCGTGCAGATTAACGAATTCACCTTTAAGGCCCAGACCGACCACGATCAAATTCAGGTGCAGACGGCCCTCAACCTGCGCGACGGCGAAAAGGTAGTGGTGGGTACCGCCACCATCAGGAACCGCGCGTTAATCGTCGTTCTCTCAGCGAAGGTTGTGAACTAAGAGTTCTCCACCTTTTCAAATCCGAGATTCGGCCGGCTCCAGGCAAGACTAGTCGGCACGGCAGTAAGGCACACAGATTATCCGGATTACACAGATGCGAAATCCAGGAGAGCAGAAGACAAAAGAAGCGCCAAGGGCGCGGAATGTAATAGCCTGGGCCAGCGGCCCAGGAACGATAACGAGAGAAATCATTTGAGCTCTGAAGGAGCGGAATGAGTCCGTGAGGCGCGGGAATGTGAGGGACGATCTATTTCGCGCTTTCAGCGCTTGGATCTTCTTGGGGGCATCGATCCTGGGGCGTTTGCCCCAGGCTATTACATTTCACGCCTTCAGCGTGAACACGCCTGCTACCTGCGGGTGGTATTGACCTCACCCAACACAGAGACAATTAAAGCGCCTTCGGCGCTTACACCGTAATCTGTGGAGAGATAAGGTACTCGATTTCAATTCATGTCTCCAACTTCGCTCTAGTATCGGATTATTCCTGCACCCCCACTAAATCATCGGCAAAGATGCTTTCGGAATGCTGCGGATCTTGCGCGGACATTCTGGCATTCTGATTGCTATTCAACCCGATCGTAAGGGAGAGCGTTTTGGAGTGCGGCGACAAGATCACCCCGCACGCGGCCGCTTTCAAAAGCGCTGACAAGTCAGCGCACTCCAAATCTTCGCCATGGAACTCGTAATGAAAAGCAAAACTTTCCGCGATGCCGAGCGAGAGCAGACAAGTATCTTAGCCCCGCTCGAAAGAGCTGCCCTCCGAGGACTCGCACGCCGAATGCCCGGCTGGGTGAATTCCGACCACCTGTCGGTCCTCGGGCTCGTGGGAATGCTCGGGGCCGGTGCGTGCTACGTCGCCAGCAAGCAGAATCCCCTGATGCTGCACCTCGTGAATCTGTTCATATTTCTCAACTGGTTTGGCGACAGTTTAGACGGGACGCTGGCGCGATACAGAGATCGTCAGCGTCCGCGCTACGGGTTCTATGTGGACCACATCATAGATACCTTCGGCGCGGTGTTCCTGCTTTTCGGCCTCGCGCTCTCCGGTTATATGAGCGAGCGCGTGGCCGCGGCGGTGCTGATCGTCTTTTTCATGCTGGCCATCAACTCGTATTTGGCCGCCTATGCGCTCGGCGTATTCAAGATCTCGCAATGGAAAATGGGTCCCACAGAAATGCGTCTGCTGCTTATGGTCGGCAATGTATTCCTGATCTATCATCCGCACACACACGTATTCCACCATGTCTATCTGCTCTACGATGTCGGCGGAGTGGTCGCGGTAATTGGGATGGCCTTCATTCTGGTGGTCTTGTCCATTCAGAATACACATGCTCTCTATCAACTGGAGCGACTGCCAAGGGAGTGAAAGGGCGCGACTTAATTTGACGGTGTTTAGAGTACCAACTTTAGTTGGGCCCTCTGTCGATTGAGAAAAGCCCGACTGAAGTCGGTACTCTAAACGCCGTTTAGCTGAACTAGAACACCACCCAATGATTCACTTCATAAGGTTCAATGTGGTCGGAGTGTTTGGGTTTGCTCTACAATCCGGTGCGCTTTTTGTTCTTACACACGGCGCGCACCCCTTTGGTTATCTGGTCGCGACCGCGGCGGCAGTTGAGTTGGCTGTACTAAATAATTTTGTCTGGCATCAACGGTGGACGTGGAGAGACCGGCCTTCTGCCGCCACGGGGGAAACCCTGCGCCGGCTGGCGAAGTTCAACCTCACGAATGGCGCGGTTTCAATAGCCGGCAATCTGGTCTTTATGAGCATTCTGGTAGGACGCCTCGGCCTGCCGATCGCCGGCGCCAACGTCGCCAGCGTTGCGGCTTGCTCAATATGCAATTTCTTTCTCGCCGACCGAATCGCGTTCTATGTGGATAAGGAAGCCTGACGCTCAACGCTTCACCACCGCCGCAAATCGCTCCAGCGGAATATTCCCGCCACTCAAAATGCCCACGACTTTCTTTCCCCGCAACTGATCGCGCAGCTTGATCGCTGCTGCGAGTGACGCAGCGCCGGCGCCTTCCGCTACTTGTTTTGCCTGCTGCGCGAGCAGGCGAACGGCTTCATTGATCTCTTCATCGCTCACCAACACAAAATCATCGAGCAGCTCCCAGAGGATCCGGTTCGTCATTTCAAAAGGCACCCGCGTCGCCAGGCCTTCATGCTCGGTCTCCATCGTCGGATATGGATCCAAGGTGCGATTCCGCCAGGCGTGCCACAGGGCCGGCGCGCGTTCCGACTGCACTGCGATGACACGAGTGCGGGGGTTGATCTGTTTAGCAACGATGCAGTTGCCTGCGGCGCAACTCCCACCACCCGCGGCAGCGATGATTACATCGACGTCTGGCAGATCATCAAAGATCTCAAGACCGATTGTGCCGACGCCCGCTATCAACTTCGGTTCATTCGCCGAATGAACATAGCGGTGGCCGTCCTGCCGTGCCAGGCGTTCTGCATCTATCCGTGCTTCATCGAAATCACGACCATGCAAACGGACTTCGGCACCCAGATCGCGCATGGCCTGCATCTTTGTCTGATTCACATTCTCAGCGGGCGCATAAATGATCACTCTTGCTCCGAAGAGACGGCCCGCGTACGCGATCGATTGCCCATGATTGCCGGTGCTGGCTGAAACCAACCCCGCACGTTTTTCCTGGTCGGACGCGGTCCCAACCAGATTCACTCCGCCGCGCACCTTGAACGCGCCGACCGGTTGCAGGTTTTCTAACTTGGCGTAGTAATCACAGCCAAGCATTTCGGAAAGTTTCTCGACGGGCACGAGCGGTGTCCTGGGAAGATACTGACCTACAAAGTCCCGGGCCGTTAAGACGTCGTTGAAAGTTGGCGGAAGCATTGGCGTAGTGTAACGCAGGCTGTCAGCATGCGCGCAAACTCCTGGACCCCGCCGGAGCAGCGCAGGCTCCCGGGCCGAGCATCTCGGCTGGGGTGCCAATCCCGTGCGGTGGCCTAAGAGTTTGCGTTGCGGATACCGGGATGAAACTCATGGGCCGCTAGGATGTTGGGAGTTTGGCGGAAGCATTGGTTTGATCTAACGCAAGCTGTTAGCTTGCTCGCAAACGAACAGTCCGCGTGACCGGAAATCGTCGAGCCTGGTTTGCTCTCCAGCGATCTGTCTCTATAATTGGGTCCGCGTGGCGGGGTAGCTCAGATGGTTAGAGCGTGGGATTCATAACCCCAAGGTCGGCAGTTCGATCCTGCCCCCCGCTACCAACCTATCTCATAACTTTTCAAAGAGTTACCGTCACTTCCGTTCTCAGCCAATCCGCCGTTTTCCCGCCGATGACGTGAAAATGACGTGATTTCGGATCCTCAGCTTTTTGGCTGAATTCAACTACCTTGTTGCCCTTCAACGCTAGTTTGTTCACAGCGTGAGAGACTCGACACTCACCACTTTGAAGGCCCCATCGACGGCTGGCTCGGATCGCACAAATCGACTCGTGCACGAGACGGATTTAGATTTCAGTTCACGATCGAGGACATGACGGAACCACACCTTGTCGGCGCGGACTAATAGTACACAGTCTACATGGATCGATTGGGTGGAGGTCACAACCCGGAAGTCTCTAGAGATCTTGAAGGAATTAGGGGTGGATCTAGCAGGGGTTACATTCCCTCGCAATTGACCAGATTCGTAAGAAGAAATCTTAGTAGAAAATGATAGTTTATCGCTGCGGTTCGGCGCGTTAAAGAATGAGCAGCAATTTAAAGAACCGGCAATTGCCCACGCTCGATGAAAGGTTTCGCTTGCTTATGCCATTCTTGATGAAACAGAAATGTTGAAGTGGCGAAAGCCGAGGCGTCGAGAGTTCGTAACGACGTTACAGTCAACCATCGTTCAGGAAATCAAAGAAGGACGTCGGCATGCGGAGATTCATGGTTGTTCTTGTCGTACTCTTTGCGGTGCATGTGCAACTGCACGCGCAATCGTGTCAGCTCACCCTACAGGATTTGAAACAGAACCCTGGCGCTCCACCAACCGAAGTAAACACGAGCGGAATCGATCGTTGAGGAGCTAGTTTCAAGCCTTCAACTAATCATGTTCAAACCACAGAATCGCTAGGCAGCGATAGGGTTTTTCTCTTCTAACGCCTCAAAATCTAGATGCCACCTTTTCAGCGAATCCCTTGCAGCGTGCTTCGATGGCTTGCTGGCTGGCGCGGACGCGTTGTTTCTCATGCATCCATGGCCGTGCTCCCTCGAGCTGGACGCGGAGGACACTCTCCAAAAAAGCCCTTGACATTTCGTTCTATCAAGCGTAGCGTGCGCGCATCCGTAGCATGTTCTTTGGCAACAAAGAGTAAAAACGCTATCTCCTAGAGCTTACGGTTTTCCGCACGCTCGCCAGTTAGCCTTGTTTTCAACCCAGCGCTTCTTGCAGAGTGCTTTACTAAGGGGACCCTCATGTCTTCCACTAATCCATCCAGTTGGCCATGGTTAAGCCGCTCAGCCTCCATCGCGCTCGTTCTTTGTTTGTTATCAAGTTCGACACCGGCGGCGCCAGAGACGATTGTAGCTGTGGCAAAGGAATCGAGCGTCGGCTTCGCGTTCTGGTATCAGGGCAGCGGGCTTGCCAAATTGATTCAAGGAAACGGCACGGGTAATGCGAAGGCGCAGGAGAAGCAAGCAGACCGCGATGCGAAGGTCAGCCGCATTCAGATTTTTCCCGGCGACGTGACCGTCGATCTCAGCGACCCTGTGCGATTCTCGGCAGTCGCTTACGATCGTGATGGTGATCCTGTCGGTGGAGTCAAGATCAAATGGAGCGGTCACGGCGCAACGGCTCAAGCCCGGGTGCGCATCTCGCCGCACGGCGAGTTCGAGGCGACTACGCCGGGTTCATTCACGATTACCGCGCAGGCGGGTGGGAAGACAGCGCAGGTAACCGTCACGGTGCGCGCCGGTCTCAAGCGAGATTTGAAAGCGACTCCGACTGGCACGCACGAGGTCTCGTCGCGCGACGTTTCTACTGCAAAGATTGCGTCTGTCAAGGAACAGAAAAAGTCTGAAGGCGGCGCCGGACTTCAATTCAAGAGAAGCAATCGGCAAGGCGGAAGCAGCGCCTCCAGACGAGCGCACGCTAGCACCGCAAAGGTTACGACTGCGCCAGATCCGATGCCACAGGGCGGAGGTGGCGGTTGGGGCGACAGCAACTACTGGTCGGCAGGCAGACCAGAGAATCGAGTCGCCGATCCGCCAGGCGCCACCGTCGATGGCGGCGCTGGCAGCGGCAATTTCCAGTTTGCTGCACCGGTCGTGAGCATGCCGGGTCGAGGAGTCAACATTTCACTCGGCCTCGCCTACAACTCCCGACTCTGGAATAAGGCGAACTCGCAAATCAATTATGACAACGATCGTGGCTGGCCAGCGCCAGGGTTCAATCTGGGTTTTGGGAAGCTGCTCGGCATGGGTGTTTACAATGGCGGCATGCTCGTCGATGCTGACGGCACTCGCCATAGTTATACCGGCAATATCACCTTTTACAATTGGGGCACCTATGGTGTCATGCATACCATTGATGGTTCGCTAATTGACTACACCTATTGGACCGGCACCGGTGGCGGCCTCGTATCGGCCCAAGTACGACTTCCGAATGGAACGGTCATCAATTATGGCGCGGCAGGTCCGGGCGCGATCTATCCGACTTTTATCGAAGACCCCAACGGCAACTACATCAGCATCACCTATGTCAACAACGCGGGGCCGCGCATTCAAACCGTTACGGACACGCTGAACCGCACAATCAGTTTCTCGTACGACTACAACAATCTACTAACCGCGATCACCGCGCCGGGATATACTGGCGGCACCAGGACGGTGGTCAGGCTGCACTATCATCAACTCGCACTCAGCTACGGTTTCAGCGGGCTAACGCCTTCCGTCAGAGATTCCTATCCGTGGGTGGTTGACGCGATTTATTATCCGGGAACCAGCACGGGCTACTGGCTCAACGATTCCGATTCATATTCGAGTTACGGCATGTTGGCCAAGGTCGTGGAAGAACGGGGCATGGGGTTCTCAGCTTCTTCCCTCAACGACATGGGCAGCGCCTCGCAAGGCGCGATCACGCGCCGCGAGACTTATAACTATCCACTCACGCCGGACTACAGTCTTACTGATGCGCCGACTTACCCGTCTGTGCTTGAAGAGTGGACGCGCGACGGGGTGAATTTCGATTCGGCGACCACCGGCTATGAAGTTCACGAAAATGACAATCCGCGCACCACAACCATCACGCTCCCGAACGGCACGAAGAGCAAGCAATACTCTTACAACGCGTCGGGCCAATACAATGATGGACTCGTTTATCATGACGTGACCTACGTCAGTGATGAAAACAGCCCGCTGCAAAGCAGCAACTCCTACTGGGAGCAAGGCGCTTACAACACTCCGCGGCCCACGCGAGTTGAAAAGACTGATGAGCGTGGACAAACAACGGCCGCGGCGTTCAGTTACGGAAGCGTTTACAATCAAGTCACGGAGGTGCGCAACTACGACTATGGCGGCAGCTCGCTTCTGCGCGCGACGCGCACGACTTATCAGAACAGCACGAATTACACGGGAACATGTTACAGCTCCGGCTGTGTTGGCCGTCACATCTTCAATCTGCCGTCAAGTGTCGAAGTGTATGCGGCCGATTATTCGACTCGCGTAGCGCGGACGGAATATCAGTATGACGGTCAGAGTCTCAGCGCAGCTCCCAACGTCGTCATGCACGATCAGGCAGCCAACCCGCACGCTGCGGACGAAGGGTTTTGCTACACGGATTATGACTGGAACGATGGAGACTGCACTGGCAGTTGCAATCAGAACTGCCCGGATTGCATTCAGGATCGAACTTGCGACGGCTATTGCCCGCAGATTTATGTTTGTCCCTACGATTCGTCGACTGACTTCCGCGGCAACGTCACCCAGGTGACGAGTTATGCCGATGCCATCAATCTTGGGGGTGCAGTTACGGAAACCCGGCGTTATGACATCACCGGTAACCTGGTGACGGGGGCTACTTCGTCCGAGCAGACTAGTTTCAATTACTCGGTAGACACGCAATACACCCATCCGCTCTCGAAGACGCAAGGCTCGGCTACAGACGCTTACGCCCAAGTCACCACCAGCGCAACTTATGATTTCTATACGGGCCTGGGACTTTCGGCAACAGATGTCAATGGCCGGCAATCGCAAGCCAGTTACGATACAAACACGCTTCGCCCGACGACTTCGGTTTCGCCCACGGGAGCGCACACCGACTTTGCTTACGACGACGCGGCGATGACCGTCACTTCGACCACTTATCCGACCGCTGGCACTGGCGGCGCGATCGCCGATCAGAGCGTGAAGATGCTGAACGGTGCAGGCCAAGTGCGCGTCGAGAAGGCCCGCGGTCCGGACAGCGGCGGCAATCAAACCTGGGATGAAGTTGATACCATCTACAACAACCTCGGCCAGGTGTCTCAGCAGTCAAGGCCATATCGTGTCGGCACAGAAACGCCCGTGACGAGCACCGTGGCTTACGATGCGCTGGGCCGCACGGTTAGCGTAACTGCGCCCGACGGCGGTGTGACGCAAACTTTCTACAACGAAGCAAGCCGGCCAAGTGTAGCGTCAAGCAGTCCGGGAGAGACTACGCGCATGCAAGACTCCTGGGGTCGCGAGCGTTGGGGGCGTACGGATGCGAGCGGGCGACTGGTAGAAGTTGTCGAACCCGATCCATCAGGTGGCGGTTCGGTCGCCAGCTATGGCTTGGTGACAACTTACAGCTACAACACACTTGGGAATTTGACGCAGACGAACCAGGGTGCGCAGACGCGTTCGTTCAAGTACGATTCACTCGGAAGATTAAACGGGCAGAAGTTAGCTGAACAGAATGCCACGCTCAATGACGCCGGAACCTATGTTGGTTCCGGAACGTGGAGCGATGTTTTCACTTACGACGATCGTTCGAATCTCACCTCGCGCACCGATGCGCGCGGCGTCAAGACTGTTTACACCTATAGCAGCGATCCGCTCAATCGCCTCCAATCCGTTTCGTGGGACACGAGCGGCTTTGGCGATACGGCAAATCCGATTCTGTCGGCTGCGACTGTGAGTTATCAGTATCGTACCAAAGCAAGCCCGTCCGATTTGACAGATGTGACCCAACTCGCCAGTGTTACCGCTTCAGGCGTGAGTACGGAAACCTATGCATTCGACACCGAAGCACGAGTCAGTTCAAAGACATTGACCTTGACCAGCCGTCCGTACTACCCAATGGTCACTGACTACACTTTCGATACGCTGGATCGCGTCACCGATGTGCGCTATCCGGCGGAGTATGGAAACGGGAGCGCGCCGCGCAAGGTCGTGCACCATGACTATGACATCGCGAGCCGTTTGAGCGGTCTGACTTACGATAGTCAATCGTTTGCTTCAAGCATCGTCTACAACGCGGCCAGCCAGACGACTTCGCTCAGCGTGGGCACGGCCACGAATCAAGTTAATGAGAGCTACACCTACAACGCGCAAACCGGTTTGCTCGACAGTCAGTCCGCTACACGCGGAAGCACGCCACTGCTCAATCTCTCTTACGATTATACGAACTCAAGTGGCAAGCGCACGGGCCAGCTGACCAAGATTAGCAACAATCAGGATCACAACAAGGATCGCGGTTACGAATACGATGCACTTGGCAGATTACAACGGGCTACCGGCGGGCAGAACGTCAACTGGGTGCAGCGCTACAACTATGATAGCTATGGCAATCGCTCCGACGTCTGGTCCTACACGGGGGATCAGTATGTAAAGAATTTATATCAGAGCGCCTTGAATCGGCAGCCGAACTCGACCGAGTTGCAAACCGCGCTCAGTAGTCTGCAGAGCGCCTACTCCCAGGGACAGTCTGCGTTTCTCACAGCGATGCAGGGCATAGGCGAAACGGTGTTCGGCGGGTCAGAGTATGCAGGTCGCAATCGTTCAAATCACGACTACGTTTACGACCTCTACAAAGCCTATCTCTATCGCGAGCCGGATGCAGGCGGCTGGGCCGCCTGGGAAGCGGCGCTTAATAACGGCAGCAGTCGCGCGGATGTGCGCAGCGGCTTCGCCTGGAGCGCAGAGTTTCAATTAAAGATCAAGGGCGTCAGTCCTTACGCGCCGCCGAACAACGGAGTGGTGCCGCCTGACGGCTTAACTGCGCTTGGATTCGACAGCGCTTCGAATCGGATTAACTCATCGGGCTTTGCGTACGACGCCGCCGGCAATCAAACGCGTGCATTAATTCCTGGCAGCACCACAATCTCGCAACGCTTTCAGTACGACGCTGCGAATCGTATGGTGAAGGTCAAGGCTGATGACAACTCGACGGTGTTGACGAGTTATACGTATGGCAGTTCCAATGAAAGATTGATGGCGGAAGAAGGAAGCCTCAGAACCTACTACGATTGCGAAGGCGGCTCGACTGTCGCCGAGTACATAGAGAGCGGTGGTTCGACGACTCCTGCATGGTCGAAGAGTTATTTGTACCTCGACGAGCGCTTGCTTTCAACACTCACTCCAAATGGAAGCGGCGGTGAAGCAGTTCAATATCATCATCCGGATCGATTGGGTACGCGTCTAGTCACCGATCCTTCAAGTGGAAGTTCATTCGAGCAGGTAGCGCTACCTTTTGGCACTGCGTTGGAATCCGAATCGTCTGGCCAAACGAATAGAAGATTCACTTCTTACGACCGCAGCACAACGACAAAACTCGATTACGCGGTCAATCGCCATTACGACTCGCAACAGGGACGATTCACTCAGGTCGATCCAGCAGGGATGAGCGCCACAAGTCTAGAGAGTCCGCAGACGCTCAACCTGTACGCTTACTGCGCCAACGATCCGATCAATCAAACTGACCCAAGCGGCCTGGGCTTCTTTAGCTTCTTAAAGAAAGTCTTCAAGTGGGTTGTTGTGGCAGTCACGGTCGTTGTCGCTGTACTAACCATAATTTACACTGGCCAAATCTGGGCCGCCGTAGGCTGGGTCAAGATGGCGCTTGGACTCATTGCGGCTGTCGCTAACGCAGCCTCGTCAGTCCTCACCGCCTTAGGCGTGAAAACAGCCGGAATGATTTTCGACATCATAGCGGCGGGCGCTAGTTTTGGTATCTCACTTGCCAATATTGCCGGTCACGCTCTGGAAAAAGTGAAGACCATCTTCAAAGCAATTCAGGACGGAGCTACACTAGCCAGCAAGACACTTACCGCCCTCGGGCACAAAATGGCCGGGCAAATCTTCGACCTTGTTAGCACCGTGGCAGGATTCATCTCAAGCGAGATCTCCAAAACAGCCGTGCCAGATCCCAAACATAAAGGGGAGTTCATCCACGAATGGAAGTTCAAGAAATGGGACATCTACAAATTCGTGAGAGCAGTAATCGAGAAGGGTGCAAATCTGGCCGGCGCGGAAAGGCTGAGCGGGTTCGTAAATGTGCTGGGTCTCGTTGACGACACGGGTGATATTATTATGGGGATTCAGAGCTTCGGAAATGCGGCTAAAGGCGGACCGCTCTCCAAGAGTCCAGGGATTCCTCGGTGGGCCGGCTGGTTTGAAAGGAGCTTACCGCTACTCAAGAAGGTCAACACCGCATTCGGGAGAATTGATAAAGCCGTCGCGCTGGCGCACTAACAAGTCTTATCCGATTGCTCCGGAACAGCGAACGATCTCTTTGGATTGGAAGATATTTGCAGTTTCGTCGTTTGAGCGAGAGCGAAGGAGATCGCTATGAAAACAATCGCACTGTTGCTAGCTGGGTTCCTTTCGATTTTGAGCGCAGGGACGACCCTTGCTCAGAGTAAGCCGAAGCTTCCGCCTCAGCTGAACAAGGGTTCATCGCTATCAGAAATCGTGGACTGGCTGGACAAGAACAGTTTCTCCCATGCACGGATTGGTCTGGAGTCTGACGGTCCTAATCTCGATCCAATGGAATCAATGATGTTTACGATTTCCGAGGGGCTGGTCTTCTCTTCCGGATTCAGGCTGGTTAAAGTCGACGGCTGTCGTTTAACTCTCAGGAATGATGAAGTAAAGGTGCTCAGCGGGTGGACGAATCGTACCGATAGCAACGAAATGAGTCTTGCCAATTTCGTGTGGGGTGGAAAGAAGGGAGAAAAGAAACTAACACCGCACTCAGCCGTCTTGTTCATCCCGCTCGACAAGATGCGTTACGGCAAGAAGCCCTATCAACATACTAAGAACCTGGAGCAAGCTAAATTGCTCGGAACGTGGCGGACTAAATTCAAAGAGAAAGGGTTCTTTAAACGGTTTGTCTTTCAAATGGAGATCACCGCCGTTGAAGACCCTGAACTGAAGGGCAAGATGAAGGCTGGGACGCTGACCTTTACGTTTGATGACAAGGCGATGAGCGAGCAGTTCAACGCAGCCTTCCGGCAAGCCATTAAGTTTTGTTCCTCGAAATAAGTAGCCGCGCGAAGACCTACAAGTTCATCCGACGAACGGCCGAGAAAATTGCCAATCTTGCCGGCGCGAAAAGAGTGGGCGGGTTTCCTGAATGTGCTGGGTCTCGTTGACGACGCCGGTGATATTTATTTCGGCCTCAGGAGCATCGGCCAAATGGGTCAAGGACCATCCGTCGGTCCGGTCAACGCACCAATCCCTCTTGCCCAAATTTTTTTCAGGACCGAAGGGGGGGATTCCTGGCGACCTAGAAAGGATCTTGCCACTAATCAAAAAGGTCAACATTGCATTTGGGCGGATCGACACGACGATTACTTTGGCAGGTATTGTCAACTTAAGGTAAATATCACGGATCTTAGTACTTCATGTTGGGGACTGGTCCCTTCTGAGTGCCACAAATGGTGTCCATTTTCCCGGATCTTCACTTAAGTTGACAATACCGTGATGCGAGCACGTTCCCCGATGATTCTGGCTGTAGCTGTAAGTACCGTCGCGGCATCTTGCGGTTGCGCCGGCTAGGGCCGAGCGGATTACTGGGCTAGGTGACGATTTAGCGGTCCAGAGATCGTTGTCTTCGTAAGCGACTCCGATGGGTTAAGGGGATAATCCTATTGACTGTCTTAGCGCTATATTGACATCGCTGTCGTTCTTGAAAAACTCCATCAAAAACGGATCGAGTAGAACAACCCTGGATCGGAGTCCAAATGCGCGCGGCCAATACGTTTCCCATATATCGTCGATGTCGCATTGTGCACGATGGCATTTCCAAGATAGCCATGCAATCAGACCGAGGAAAATCAATTCTATAGTTAGGAGCTCCCAGTTATCCGTAAAGGAGAACAGTCTCAAAATCAGAACTGTGTAATAGTCATAAGCAACTCCTACAGAAAAGATCACGACCGGTAGTAGGTAGACTAATTTTGGCGCGATTCTCAATAATCGTCCTGTTATCTGATTTCGCATGCTTGGAACGGTGAATACTTGGTGCATCGCCAGTGCGTGATAGAAGGGATACAGTTTCTCGTGTTGGGTGGCTTCCCTAAATGAGAACGTTAAGTTTCTAATCTCACTAGAAAGGCAAAACCTCAATAGTACTAGAACTGCGATCAGGGATCCGCCCCCTATGAGGCCCAAGTCATTAATATCAAATGCAATCCCAAAAAAAGGCGCGCGAATGAAGTAAGTGTTATCAATATACGATCTTACCAAGGCCTTTTGGAATTCCTCCCGAAACTCATCCTGTGGGATCTTTTCATGAATTTTGACCTGAAAGGCGGGGTTCATTTCCGGATTGAGCTTCTTTTCGACGAAGGTTGAATAGGGGTTGTAGGCGGCGCGAATTCGCTGGAGCATCCAAGCATTGTTGAGCGAATTATAAAACCCAGTGAAGACGAGTACGCAAGCCACCACTAAAACTATTACCACCCATCGAGTCCGCTTGGCGGACTGCTCGCAAGCGTCAACATATTCCTTTACGTTGAATCGGGAGTGTGAAATATTCATCGAGTTCCCCGTGGGTAAGTTCCTCGTCGGCCAGGTCCCCGAGTATCTTCAATCTTACAAAAGCAAACAGTTTTGCCACCACATCTGCGCAGCTGGGAAGCGTGCTGTTCGATTCATTCAGTCCTTAATCGTTTTTCATGCCCCCCTTTTGCCCTCGTAACCCTTCCCCTGTAGGTCTACCGATAACCAGGATCTCTGGGGGTGTGGGCCTCCCTAACGCGATCCATGGAAACGGTGTACTATTAGTCCGCGCCGACAAGGTGTGGTTCCGTCATGTCCTCGATCGTGAACTGAAATCTAAATCCGTCTCGTGCACGAGTCGATTTGTGCGATCCGAGCCAGCCGTCGATGGGGCCTTCAAAGTGGTGAGTGTCGAGTCTCTCACGCTGTTCGGACACCTCAAGCCGCTCAGCTTCCATGAGTTCAAGCATCAACGATTCGCCATCCGCAAGATAACCGTCGAACAAGCATGGCGCTATCGCGCCAGCACGCATTAGATCACCAAGCGGTCGAAGCACGATTCGGTCGGGGTTTGCAGCAATCGTTACCTGCGCCCAGAGCATCGTGCGTTCCTGGTCCCTTTCCTTCTCACCGAACTGGAGATGATCCGCAACGATTCGGATCCGGCGTACGCGTGGTGCCGTTGGGCTACCCGCTCCGTCGTATCCAATCTGAAACGTACTTCCACCGATCGAGACGCCATCGATCCTTTGCTCTATGGAAATTCGTGGCGCGACTGGCGTGGGCACGTCGCGCTTGTGCGAGCACACCAATGCGCCCCGCAACGTTTGGCCAGGGTCCAGGCGGATTCCAGCGAGCCGCGACACCTGAGTTGAACTGAATCTCCAGAGGTAGCTGCGGTCCAAGCCCTCCCAGCGAGCGCTCAACTGTTTCTCGTTCGCATTTTTGCCGCGTAGATACCACTTGGCGATCGGATCATCGGGCGATAACGGAATTCGTTCGACGCCAACTGATTCCGATTTGGTTTTGGCAAACTCGAGCTTCGGCAAAAGCAAGCCGATCATTCCTCGGTCAAACAGAGACGGACGGATGATGATCTCGGCAACAGCACGACGCTTGCCGCCGTTGTTAAAGTCGATGCCGACCATCGTCATACCGGCAGGAGCCGGGCCTGGATCTATTACGTGCAGGTTCTTGAGGCAGGCACGTTTGTCACCCGTGACGAGCGTACCAATGTCGGTTGCTGTATTCGTAAAGGGATCATCCGCCGACGATACGACAGCGAGACAGCAGGTGTGCGTGGCTGTCGACGCTGGGAGGTTGAAATCCCAGGTAACGATCACCGGCCGGTTGGGAACCAGCTGCGGGATCATCTGTGCCGGACCGACCGGAGTCCAGACTGCCGCGCTCGAAAGATTGAAATTGGGTGGAACCAGCGCGTTCGGCAAGGGCGGTAGTCCAGCTGATGCATCGGCGACGAACGCGCGTACCCAGACATTGGAAGTAGACTGCCAGCCACGGTTGTGTACTTGCAAATAGAAGCGGTTAGTTTCTGTCCGGTGGGGATCCTGATGCACGAGGCTGATATCGAAGTCCACGCCGTCAAAGACGGTGCCGCTCGGCGTGAAAAACGGCGCGTGATTCACTTTGATGTCCGGGCTCATCCACCACTGGGCCAGCGCGGGGGCAGGAACCAACGGATCAGGCAGACCGGAAGGCGAAGGCAGATGCTCGCCGGTGTCGAGATCGTCGTCGCGCAAGTACAGATCGACCTGCGGCTTGGTGATGCCTGGCGTGATGTCGAGCTTGTAAGCCCCACGTCCGAAGGTCCCGGCATAAAGCATCTTCAAGGTTGGGTCGACCGCCAGATCAGCAACGGGCACATTGGGAATGCCATTATCAAATGGCAGCCAGTGGGTGCCGCTGTCCGTGGTTCGGTAGACGCCGCCATCGGTAGCAAGGTAATAAGTCGTGGCACTGCTGGGGTCGCCGACGACGGCGTTCGCTGTGATCGTCGGCAGGTCTCCGCTCACGTTCGTCCAAGAAGTTCCGCCGTTTGTGCTGTGATAAACGGATTGAGCCGCGGGACTGCCCGGGCCGCCCGTGCTAAGTAGCCCGCCAACACTAATCAGTATATTGTCAGCGTTGGCGGGATCGACCCAGATGCTGCTTACCGGGCGGGAAGGAAGACCGGTAGACTTGTCGGCCCACGGCGAAGTATTCCCGCCATCATCGCTGCGATAGACATGACCGCCTGTAGTTCCCGCGTAAACGCGATTGGAATTGGAAGCTGCGACCGCAATCGCGCTTACCTCCCCGACGAGGGTCTGACTGACCGTGGTCCAGGCTGTACTGCAGCCATCGAGCGTGCGCAGAACAACGCTGGTGCCGTAGTAGAGTCGAAGATGATCGTTGGGATCCATCGTCAGGATCCCTTCCCAGTTCGCCGACCCGCTAATTCCGGAAGTCACTGCCGTCCAGGTCGCACCACCGTCAGTGCTCTTGGCAACGTAAGCACCCTGTCCCTCAGCATACATCGTACGGGGATCACTAAAGTCGATCACGAACCAACCGCCATCGTTAGTCCACACCGGCCGCCATGTCAGGCCACTGGTAGTGTAATTCGTGGCGTTGTCCTGGGCGCCGCCGCCGATTACATTGCTGAGCGTTCGCCAGAAGCCAATATTGTAGAACTGCGTGATAACGAGACCGTTGCTGACTTTGCGCACGCCTGCGCCTTTGTTGTCAGACCGCCACACCCCGCCGTCGTTCGCGAAGTAGATGATATTCGAGTTCGATGGCGCAAAGGTCGCCGCGTGTTGATCAGAGTGAACGGGCAAACCCGACCATGTGGTGCCGCCATCGGTTGAGCGCTCGAGCCCTACGCCGCCGTAAAAAATGATCGTCTCATCATCAGGCGCGCAGCCGATCACATCGCACCAGCCGAAGTAACCCCCGTGTCCGGTCGAGACGGTTGTGAAGGTCGTCCCGCCATTGATACTCGTCGCAACCGTGCCGCCCATCTTGATCACAAGAAAGTTGTGGCCATGGGTTCCCGATGTGCCGATAGCGATCTGCGGAAAGGTCACTCCAGCACCGGTCGGCGAACCAGCCAAAAGAGTAAACGTCGCACCCGAATCAGTTGATTTGAAAAATCCGTTCCCAGCAACTCCTATGAACAGCGTGGACGCACTTGCCGGATCAAGAACTATGTCGGAAACCGTGTCCGCTCTCAGGTGCGTCCATGTTGTGCCGCCGTCGTCTGTACGCTCGAGACCAGAGTCGCCACATATCCATACTCGCAGCGGGTTTCCGGGGTCGACAATGAGCTTGCCTATGCGCCGGCAGAGACATGAGTTGCGCAATGACCAGGTACCGCCTCCATTGGTAGAAACATACACGCCCGCGCCTGGGTAACTCGGTCCCCAACCCGGCGTCCATTCGCCCGTGCCCGCATAGACTGTCTGAGGACTCGATGCCGCGATCCCGATCGCACCGACAGCAAGCGACTCTTGCATGTCCCATTGCGGGTCCCATGTTTGACCACCATCTACACTCTTCCAGACTCCACCGCTTGCAGCACCCGCATAGACGATATCGGGGTTCGTCGGATGTACTGCCAGCGCCTTCACCCGGCCATTCACGTTACGCGGACCTATCGGGAACCACGGCGAGCCGGCCCCGGCGGGATCATAGCCGGCCAGGGCGCCAGAATCCCTGCCTTCCTCTTCGATCAGCCGTAGCTTGTGAATGAACGCGAGGTCTCGCGCTTCAATGAGAGCCTTCTCGTCTGCCGAACGTGAGAGAGTAAACCACCGGCGACGCCAGTCGAACGACGAACTCCGCTGAGAGAGAAGTAGCTCCACCGCGCGCTCGGGTTGGCGGTAGACCTTGCCGTTTGTGCGCTTGGTACGTTTCGTGTCCTTCTTTGCGCGAGTATTCTTGGTTCCTGGTTTGTCGGATTTCTTCATGATGAGAGCTCCTTTTGGGCTTGTCCGCAATCCGCTGTGGTCACGAATGGGGACGACTTGCTAGAAAACAACCAGAGAAGCATGGGTTTCGCGAGTATGCAGGGAGCAGAGGCTCGTGGAAGCCAGCCGTGCTTGTGAAAAACTGCCGCACAATATTCCAAGTCGGGCGAAAAAGTCAACACCTTTTCCGTGGATAGTATTGAAAACCCTCCTGTAAGCGGCAATGTAATGAATCCTGCCACGTACCGTCGTGAGAAAAGAGGGAGGAATCTGGGGATCTTTAAGCTATGCCTTCTTACGGCGAAAACAAAGCTGTCGGGCGGAATGTAGCTGTTGCAAAGGCAAAGTTGAAGCGGGCGTGGGCCAAGCGCAGAAGATGATTTGTTCTCTTTTTTCGTCGCTCAATACGTTGCTCAAACCGCCGCAGGCTACAACCCATGAACCCGAAAACACAGGACATTCGCTCGAATTCTGGGCTGGTCTACGGTTTCTATTGCGAGTTGGACGAGCGGAATCGACTCATAAGAATTACATCAAAAAACCACGAGTCTTCTTCATTTGCTACCGAGCTACTTGACCGCACCAAAGTTGAACAGACTTTAGCCGACGAAGTGAACATCTAAAAGACCTTTTATCCCAGCCGACTGCTGCGCCGGCCGCTGAATTCCACCGTCAGACATAAATCGTTGTTGAGGCAATGGGCGATAAATCATTCATCACGCGACCACCGTTCCACGAGAAGTTTCTTTCAACAATTACCCGTCCTAATTTCAACTTGGATAAGCTAATGCTTGCAAAGAGTCATTTCATCATTGTGTTAGTTGCGATCCATGCAGCGATATCGTCGATCACTTCTTTTGGGACATGGTTTGGTTTCTGGTATTCGGAGCCGGAAGATGGGCCAGTGCCCGGCATGAAGAGATGATTAAGCGCGGGGTAGAGTTTGAAGGTTGCATTCGCATGACCGGAAAGCGCCTTTTTCCAGCCTTCAAAATCCGCCGTTCGCACCTGAATGTCGCGCTCGCCTTGCAAAACGAGAA
The DNA here is from genome assembly GCA_003168335.1 of Blastocatellia bacterium. Lineage (GTDB taxonomy): Bacteria > Acidobacteriota > Blastocatellia > Pyrinomonadales > Pyrinomonadaceae > UBA11740. The sequence continues at coordinate 940,942 of PMSM01000010.1, forward strand.
TTGGAATCTTCAACATTGCGGCAGTCTCGCCGGGCTTGTAGCCGCGCAGGTCGAGCACGTAGGAAGCCGGAACGGGAGCGCCCAGCAGATGGACGGTCATGCCCGGTTTCAGATCCGGATTGCGCCATTCACCCATCTCTTTTTCGGCCGCTTCGATCTGCTTTTCTCCTTCCGGCGTTACTTTGCCGCTGAGTGAAACACCATAGCGAATCTGCTCGACCACCAGATCTTCCACCGGCCGAGTGTTGCCTGCCATCAAAACCAGCCCGGCTATCTTTGTGTTACCCGTAGCGATCCGCGGTGCTATGTAGCCGCCAAGACTATGACCGAGAACGCAGATACGCTTTGGATCTACCCCCTGAGTTGCGGCCAACAGAGCCACAGCTGAACGAGCGTCGTCGATGGTTTCATCCGCGACGGTGAGGGTCGCCGGATCGGCGCTGCTCTTCGCGCCGTACTTGTGGGTGCGCTTTTCGTAACGGAGGACGGCAACACCCCGGCTGGCCAGACCCCAAGCCAGATCCTTGAATGTTTTGTTTGGACCGATGCTCTCGTCCTGATCGTTGGGGCCCGAGCCGTGCACTAGCACAACGCCTGGAAATGGACCGGCGCCCGAAGGAATCGTGAGCGTGCCGGGAAGTTGCCACAAGCCGGTCGTTATGGTAACCGCACGCTCGGTGAAGGAATCCGCCTTTGCGTATTCCGGGGGCTTCCAACTTTCGCGCGCCTCCGGTGGCGTCGCAGTAAACGAGGCCACGCGCCCGTTTGAGTCAAATACCATCGTCAGCATGAGCTTTCCGCGCGCAAAAGCAGTCGTCAGGTAGACCACCTGCAGACCGCCTTTCTCTTCTTGCTCCACGCGCTCGATTGATCCGAAAGCGCCGTACTGCCCGATGACGCCGTCCCAGGCTGCGGCTAGGGCCAGTGCATCGAGCACCTTCGCTATTTCCGGGCTGAAATGCGCCACGACTTGTTCAAAACGGCGCGCGGCCAGGTCATTAACGATTGAGCGTGCCTGTGCTTCGTAATTCGTCGCCGTCTTTTGGCCAAAGGTTGGCGCGCAGCACAAGATGAAAATGAGCAGGAAAGTTAATCGCCTCATCGGTTCACTCCTTATGACTGAGACTCGAAACTCGGACACACGTTTCGGATCGGCGCAGCGTGTAGCTGAGACCGAAAGCCTGATTCACAATTCACCTAATCGTTCCAGGCGTTTGTAATACACCAGCGAATAAATGACGGACGCCAGCGCTGCGGCAATTAGAATCGATAATCCGACTGCCGGGGGCGTGCCGATTATTACGGAAAGCAGACCAAGAGATCCGGCGGCCACGAAGGCCTTCGCGGCAAACCGGTGTGTTGCGTACCACACCTTTTCACTGGCCAGAGTCCACGGAGTGCGCACTCCGATGTAGAAATTTCGCTTCACCTTGCCAAGAACATTTCCGACCAGAATCAGGAAGAAAAATAACGCCCCCAGAAGAGAACGAGGCATATTGAGCGGTCTGGAGAGAGCGGCCCAGAGGAGCAACGCATGTAAATACGCGAACAGCGCAACCGCCAGGACCATGATGTAAAGAGAGGTTGAGCGAAACGTGTCCACCTCGAATCGCTTCGGCGAAAGCCAGGGCAGCACAGCAAATAACAACAAGACCCCGGCCATGACGCCAGGGAGCATGAAGACACTTTGCCTGCTGCCGTAATGATCAATTTCTCCCTTGAAATTCCAGTGCTCCGGAATCTGATCCGGCAAATGAGGGTAGAGCAACGCGGTCACGACCAACGTTGCCACAATCATCGCCGCCGCGATCAGAAAATAGTAGTTTCGTTTCATTTGCGTTTGCTCCGTTTCCCGGACGAGCGCTCCACCAGATCCATCACCCACGCAATTGCTTCCTGGGCCACCGTGGTGTTGAGGCTATACCAGATTTGCTGCCCTTCGCGGCGGCTGCTGATCAACTCGGCATCCTTGAGCACGGCAAAGTGATGGGACATCGAGGGCTTCGTCATGTCGAACTTGCTCGCAAGCTCGCCCGCGGTTTTCTCGCCCTGGCTCAGGAGCCGCAAGATTTCCCGCCGAGTCGGATCAGAGAGCGCTTTGAATACGATATCCATGTGATCGTTGTTCAGTGGATGTCTAATTAGCCACCCGTCTAACTATTGTCCAGAGCTGAGCCGGTTGTCAAGGCTTTCTTGATTAAGCGTTACATCGACCAGGCTGTTACTCCAGATATCGAGGTGACGTGGACCCGGCAGTATCTGTGCGAGGGGCGTGACCCTGATATCGCCAAGGCACTGGATCTGTTTGGCAGCGGCGATTGAAAACTTTAAGAATTGAGACGGCAGTGACGAGAGTCTGGCCTTCACTCTTATGAGAGAGTCGAAGCGCGACCCTCTTGTTACGAGAGTGCGCCTGAGCGCGCGCAATCACTAACCTACCCGAGAGAGGTTTTTGTATTCCATTCTTCCTAAATTGTTCGGACTAACAGAGGAGTAGATTTTGAATAGCGGCCAGACTGCGTGCAATTTCGCGGGCGCTTGTATCAACGCGAGAAGAACTGGAAAACCGGCCGCCCCGGAGGAAGAGCAAACGAGCGGTACACCCGCCATGATAGACCTGGGTCCGGCAAGCAATCCGCAGTTCATCACGCCAACCGCGAAATCGGAAGACGAATTACGGCATTAAGAATTCCGCCAGTAGCTCGCGGTCATTCTGACAAGTTCCTTTGCTCAAAACGGTTGAGTTGACGCGGCGGGAGCAACCAGCACGCACTGCGTGGGTATGGGTCGCATGACCATAAGCATAACTAGAGAGCTGAGGTAAAGAAGGACGCGTTCAACGTTGCCGGCGGTTGTCAGATTTAGACATGACGCCGTTGCGTGCTGCTCGCCGCCGCATTTAGATTTGAGGCTTGCCAGAGGGCTGCGGCATGGCTTTCGCATAGCGCGAATCCGGTTATCGCGAGAGTCATCGCGAGCCACCATGGCGAAAGCTTCGTCAGGTTGTTTTGTCTCTAGTATGGATTCTATCTGTCTCTTAGACGCAAAGTGATCCTTGTCCAGCACACGCCTTTTCGGAGGGCCTCAAAGAAGCCCAAAAAAACTGCTTGACATTGGAATTAGTTCCAAGGTTTACAATGCTTATGATGAATACCAAAGCTGCGAATGGAGGCTTCTGGCGTGTTGGCGAACTGGCGAAGGCGGCCGGTGTCAGCGCAGATACTCTCCGTCATTATGAGAGGAAGGGATTACTTCGACCGCAACGGTCGCACAATGGTTATCGCGAGTACCCGGAGCATGCGTTCGAGCGCGTGCGGATGATCAGGCAAGCGCTGGCGGTGGGGTTCACGCTCGATGAACTCCGCGAAGTTTTCAAGGTCTTTGACCGCGGCGGAGCCCCTTGCCATGAAGTACGAAGCCTCGCCGCTACTAAGCTCGCGGAAATTGAGACTCATTTAGAGGACGTGCTGGCCCTGCGCAACGAACTACGCGCGTCGCTGAAAGAGTGGGATGCGCGCCTCGCGCAGACGGCGTCAGGACAGCGGGCCTCTCTCTTGAAAATCCTCGCCGCCCGGGACAGTGTGCTGCATTCATCAAATAGTTTTCTCTTACGCAAACCCAACATGAAGCCGAAAGGAAAGAACAAATGATTAACCGAACGTACATGGGTCTTGGTGTCTCGGTCCTGGCAATCGGGTTGACGGCCGGATTGATAATCCGCGGACAACAGCAGAAAAAGCCCGACGACCCGATGACGCAAGAGCAAATGGAAGACATGCATAGACGCGGGGATCAAGCGATGGGCTTCGATCATTTGAAGACGACGCACCATTTCATTCTGGCAAGAGATGGTGGTTCGATTCAGGTGGAAGCCAACGACCCGAAAGACAAACAAAGCCGCGATCAAATCCGGATGCATCTGCACCACATTGCCATGATGTTCAGCGACGGCAACTTTGAGATACCGATGTTCGTTCATGCGGAGACGCCCCCCGGAGCGGAGGTCATGCGGAAACTCAAAGCGGAAATGACTTATAAATATGAAGAAACAGATCGCGGTGCCTTGATTCGAATCACCACCACCAACACGGACGCCCTAGACGCTGTCCACGCCTTCCTGCGATTCCAGATTAAGGAACATATGACTGGCGATCCACTTGAGGCGACAGCGAAGCCATAAATGAGTTCTAGAGACGCCAAGAGTTCTTCGGTTGGCCAAATGAGGTAAATACATGCGAGTTCTCGCTCAGGATTTAAAGTTTGGCATTCGAACACTAGTTGAGAATCCTGTGTTCACCCTGGTCTCTGTCCTGGCGCTCGCAATCGGCGTGGGGGCCAACAGCGCGATCTTCAGTGTGATTGACGCCGTGCTGCTGCGCCCTTTGCCATATTACGAATCGCATCGGCTCGTGAAAATCTGGGAAAGACAGCCGCAGTTGGCAAGAGGCAGCGTTGCTTTCGCGAACTTCAGGGACTGGAAAGATCAAAACCATGTTTTTGAAGAAGTAGCCGCCTACCAAACGGGCGATTACAACCTCACGAGCGGCGACGAGCCGGAGCAGATTCAAGGAGTTGCCGTTTCTTCAAATCTCTTCACCCTGCTACACGCGCAACCTAGCTCAGGCAATACTTTTCTGCCGGGACAAGAGAATCAGGGTTCGAGCTCGGACGTAATCCTCAGTCATGACTTGTGGGCAAATAGGTTTGGTTCTGATCCCTCTTTGATTGGGAAAGCCATCAATATAGATAACAAGAACTATGTTGTGGTCGGCGTGATGCCTGATAAATTTTACTTCCCCGGCAAGCAGTTTCAATTGTGGTTGCCGCTTTCTATCAACCCCAATTCGCCGATGGCTGGTCGCGGCATGCACTACTTGCAAGCGATCGGTCGCCTCAAACCTGAGGTCAGCTTAGAGCAAGCCAAAGCAGAGATGGACGCGATCGGCGGCCGCCTGGAACAACAATATCCGCGAGATAACTCGGGCCATGGAGTAAATGTTTTCTCTTTGCAGGAAGATTCCGCGGCAGGCATTCGTTCAAGTCTGTTAATGATCCAGTTCGTCGTTGGCTTTGTGCTTCTCATTGCCTGCGCCAATGTCGCGAACCTGCTGCTGGCGCGCGCTACGGCGAGACAAAAGGAAATTGCTTTACGCAGTGCGCTCGGAGCAAGCCGAACCCGCATTGTGCGTCAGTTGCTCACGGAAAGTATCCTTCTTTCCTTGTTAGGCGGCACTCTGGGTTTAGCTCTTGCCGCAATCGGTATCCGCCTCCTCGTTACTCTAAGTCCGGGCGGGATTCCGCGAATCGAAGAGAGTGCATTAAATGGATCAGTCGTAGCTTTCACCTTTCTTACTGCCCTTGCTACGGGAATTGTCTTCGGTCTAGCGCCGGCGCTTCAGATCTCGAAGCCCGATATCAATGAATTGCTTAAAGCTGGAAGCGCCCGAGGATCTACCAGCGCCGCGAGCAATCGACTGCGCAAGCTCTTTGTAGTTATCGAAGTCGCCCTTTCCCTCGTGCTCTTGATCGGTGCGGGATTAATGATTAAGAGCTTTGTCAAATTAGTAAGCGTCTCGCCCGGCTTCAATGTCGAAAACATTCTAACTGGAAGTATAACTCTGCCGAATTCAAAGTATAAGGGAAGTCAAAGAGCCGTTTTCTTACAGCAGGTGTTGGAGCGACTGCAAACCGATCCGCGGGTCATAGCAGCGGGTGCGGTAAGTCATCTCCCGCTAGCGGGCAATGGTCCAAGCTTTAACTTTGATATCCAGGGCCGTCCAGCGACAATCCCAGGCCAAGAATTCAAAGCCCAGCTGCGCGCTACCAGCCCCGACTATTTTCGCGCAATTGGTATTCCTCTACTCGAAGGTCGACAGCTTACTGTCCAGGATTCAAGCAGCTCGCCTAATGTAGTCATTATTAATGATGTGATGGCCCAGCGGTATTGGCCCAACGAGTCTGCTTTGGACAAGGAGATCAGCATTGACAAAGATGACAAAGGCAGCCCGATATGGCGGCGGATAATAGGCGTCGTGCGTGGAGTGCGCCATACAAGCTTGGAACTCCAGCCAGAGGCGCAAATGTATACTCCGTACACTCAATTCTCTATGCCCTATATTACACTCGTCTTACACACGAAGACGGCAGCGCTGGATCTGACCGCAGACGTGCGGCATGCGGTTTCTGCTGTAGACAGGGACCAGCCAATCTCCAATACCAGGACTATGGAGCAAGTTGTATCCGAATCTACCGCCCCACGTCGGTTCAATATGGTTCTCCTCAGTCTTTTTGCAGGCTCGGCCTTGTTCCTGGCTTCGATTGGCATATACGGAGTTATTTCTTATCTGGTCACCCAGCGCACTCGCGAAATTGGTATTCGCTCCGCCTTGGGCGCTCGACGGTTCGACATCCTCAAGCTGGTGATTAGTCAAGGCATGGCCCTGGCATTGATTGGCGCAGGAATCGGATTGGCGGCCTCTTTCGCGCTGACCCGCACCGTCTCAAGCCTTCTGTTTAGCGTATCAACAACCGATCCGCTTATTTTCCTCGAGGTCACTGGCCTGCTTCTCGGTGTGGCCCTATTGGCCTGCTACCTTCCAGCCCGCCGAGCGACTAAGGTGAACCCCATGATTGCTCTCAGGTGTGAGTGAGTTTGTAAATCACATGGATATCCAACGCAAGAGATCCGTTATTCATAGCCGTCGCTTTCGGGTCATCGTAATCTCCTCTTTCGGAATTGCCGCAGTTTCGCTGGGTGCTCTTGGCCTCTCGCGCCTAAAGCCAGCAGCTCTGGGTGTGGAGCGCGCAGCTCTCGTGATAGATAGTGTTAAGCGCGGTCCAATGGTCCGCGAGGTGCGTGGCCCTGGCAATCTTATAGCGGAGGACGTCCGGATCATTGCCGCTGCGACTGCCGGAAGAGTGGAGCGCGTTTTGGTTCATCCGGGAACTCCTGTGATTGCGGGCACGGTCTTAGTACAGCTAAGTAATCCTGAGCTCGAGCAGTCCGCTGTCGATGCCGAATATCAACTACGCGCCGCCGAGGCGGATTATAAGAATCTAAAAGTTCGTCTCGAAAGTGATCGCATGACTCAGCGTGCTGGGGCGGCCACTGTGCACGCCGAATATGAAGAGGCCAAATTGCAAACTGACACAGACGAAGCGTTGGCAAAAGAGGGATTAGTGCCGCAACTGAGCCTCAAACTTTCTCGTGTCAAGACTGAAGAATTGGCTAATCGTAACACAATCGAGGAACAACGTCTCGACATCACGAGCCGTTCTGCCAGCGCCCAACTTGATTCGCAGCAGGCGCGCAACTCTCAACTGCAAGCCGTCCTGAAGCTTAAGCGAGAGCAGGTGCAAAACATGCGAGTACTCGCCGGCACGACCGGTGTGCTACAGCAGATGCAGGTTGAGGAAGGTCAGCAGGTCGCTCCCGGAACAAACCTCGCTCGCGTGGTCGAGCCTCAGCACTTAAAGGCGGAACTCAAGATCGCTGAAACTCAAGTTAAAGACGTGCGCTTGGGCCAGTCGGCCGAAATTGACACCAGGAACGGCCTTATCCCGGGGCATGTCTCGCGCATCGACCCTGCTGCCCTGCAGGGAACTGTCACGGTTGACGTAGCGCTGGATGGCCAGCTACCGCAGAGCGCGCGACCGGACCTAAACATCGATGGCACGATCGAACTGGAACGGTTGAGCGATGTGATTTTCATGGGACACCCGGCTTCGGGCCAAGAGCACAGCACAGTTGGAATTTTCAAGCTTGAAACGGGGGGTAACGCAGCCGTACGCGTTCAAGTCAAGTTAGGTCGCACCTCGGTAAGTGCGGTGGAAGTGATTGAAGGCTTACAGCCGGGCGATCAGGTCATTCTTTCAGACACATCGCAGTGGGATGCCTATAGCCGCATTCAATTGAAATGAGAAAGACTAGTGGGAAGATCATTGTTAGTAAAAATGAATCCTTGAGGCCAGAGATTAGTTTGTCCTGATTTGACTGAGGAGAAAATAATGAACGTACAAGCCGAACCGCTAATTCGTCTGAAAGATGTGAAAAAGGTCTTCTACACCGACGAGGTCGAGACTCATGCGCTGTCGGACATCCACCTCGAAATAAGGAATGGCGAGTACGTTTCGATCGCGGGTCCGTCGGGGTGCGGTAAGTCAACATTGCTCTCAATTCTGGGACTGCTGGATGCGCCGACTGACGGCAGTTATTGGTTGAATGGTCAGCCGGTATCAGAGCTCTCGCTCTCGGAGAGTGCGCGCATTCGCAATCGTGAAGTTGGTTTCGTCTTTCAGAGCTTTAACCTGATAGGCGACCTTACAGTCTATGAGAACGTCGAGTTGCCGCTCACTTATCGGGGCATGAAGAGCGCTGAGCGCAAGGAGCGGGTAACCGAGGCGCTTGAAAAAGTCGGCGTGGCTCATCGTAAGAATCACTTGCCGAGTCATCTCTCAGGTGGGCAGCAGCAAAGAGTGGCCGTGGCGCGGGCGGTAGCAGGCCGACCGAATATTCTCCTTGCTGACGAACCAACCGGCAATTTGGATTCTTCGAATGGCGAGGCCGTGATGGAATTGCTGCGCGAACTTCATCGTGATGGAGCGACCATCTGCACAGTCACTCACGATCCGCGTTTCGCCCAACATGCTGATCGCATCATTAATCTCTTTGATGGTCGTCTTATTGAAGAAAGCGCGAGTAGGCCAGACCGATGACGATTTAGGCGATATGTTGGTAGATGGATCGCCAACTGCATTGCGGATTGCAAACAAATCAGAGCTGAGAGGACGTCGGATGATCGGAGATTCTGCACCGTCGCTAGTGGGGGAAAGGAGGTATTGTCAACTTAACTTCAGAAGAAACAAAATCAGGTACTCAGACAGGTTGAATCCACCTTCGTCATTTCATTAATTAACTGTCCCAACGACGCAAGTCGTCTCTTTCCATACGGCGAATCTCGACTTCATTACTTCTCGGTAACCGCTCGCTCGGTACAGATGTCTCCCCACCCGGAAGTGTGAGGTAATGATTCCGAGGGCCGCGAGAAAGCGCTGCGCCTGACCGGCTGATTTGAACCGCCTCATCACCCTCTCTCGCAATCTGGTCGGCTGATGTGAATTCTCCGCTCGGTTGTTCTGATACTTCTGCCGGCGGTGCTCCACACCCGGCATCACCTCAGCCTTCGCCGCACTGTAGCTCTTTAGCTTGTCTGAAATGATCACACGCGGGACATAGCGCAATCCCTTCAATAGCCTGCGAAAGAACTTCTTGGCAGCGTTCTTATCTCTTCGGCTTTGGACCAGGATATCCAGCACATCCCCATCCTGACAGGCACGCGGCTGCAGCGACCAGAGTTTGACCGCTTACAGGGCGATATCTTCGCCGGCAAGGTCAAGACTGTAATCATCTGGAAGCTGGATCGTTTGAGTCGCAACCTGCGTGATGGCGTCAACGTCCTGGCTGACTGGGCGGAGAAGGGGTTGAAGATCATAGTTGTGACGCAGCAACTCGAACTAAACGGCGTGATCGGCCGCACCATCGCTGCGTTATTGCTAGGTCTGGCTGAAATCGAGCACGGCAACATAAGGGAACGTCAGAAGGCAGGTATCGAGGCGGCCAAGGCTCGAGGCGTGTATACCGGACGAACAGTCGGCAGCACTAAGGCGAACCCTGGGAGGGCACGGGAGTTGAAGAGGAAGGGGCTCAGTATGAACGAGATCGCTACCGCTCTCGGCGTAAGCACGCGCACAGTAACGCGCTATTTGGGTTCCTGAAATTCCAACACTTCGCTAACTACTGCTGTCCACGTATACTTGCCACAAGTGGAACAAATCGGCCCGTAATACCAATCTCCAATTTTGGGTTCTTTGTCGGCCGTATATGATCCTCCACTGCGAAGTCTAGACGCCCAACGTCAGAGTTGGCCGGGCGGCGCGAATTCATTCAAGCTTCGCCGGACCAAGCAAATTGAGAAAGAGGCTATCTAATGTAATTGAAGCAGGCGTCTCCTGCCGAGAGTTGTTAGACTCGGGGCACCGCAAGACGATTATTCTTGACCGGAGCCCACCCCTTAGCGGAAACTTGATTCAGGCATCTGTCGTGGTTCGACCCGAAGCCTACGACACTCCTTCTTACCGGTTCTTCCGGGGCCAACGACCGCGGTACCGAAGACTCTTCCAATAGACGCCGGCTCCCGTTCAGCTTCGAGTTAAAACAATGAAATCCAGGACTTGGTCAATAGGTCGCTATGAACGCATCTCGCAGATCTTCGCACTGCTCGCCGTCTTGCTGAGCATAGCCGCGTTGGCTAGATGGTTCGCCGGCTTCGTCACTGTGACGGGCCTCCCTGCGCCCTTCATCCCGATGGCCCCAAACGCCGCGCTCATGTTTCTCCTGCTGGGAATGTCGGTGGCTCTCAGAGAGAAGTCGCGAATTCTTCTCTTAGCAACCCGCGTCGCGGTGGCGATCACCGCCACTTTGGCGATTACGCGGCTGAGTGTGTATCTGACCAATCTCCAACTCAGGGTCGAGCACTGGTTTTTTACGTTTCCACATGAAACCGTGGCCTCGGCTCCTATTGGTCAGATGGCTTTCTCCACTGCACTTACCTTCGTGCTATTAAGCACTGCAATCTTTCTCTTCACTTTGTCACACCCACGATGGGTCAACGACGCGGTAAAAGCGTTATCGATTGTCGTCGGTTTCATCGGCCTCGCGTTCCTGCTCGGGTACTTCTATGGAGCGCCGCTGATGTACGACGGCCGCTGGATACCCATGGCGATGACCGCCGCCATTTGTTTTTTCCTCTTGGGAGCAGCGCTCGTCGTCAGAGCATCAGTACGCGACATCACGGAACGGCGCTCGGTCCAGGAGGCGTTACAAAAGGCGCATGAGGAATTGGAACAGCGCGTTCTTGAGAGAACCGCCGCGCTATCCCAAGCCGTTACCTCACTTGAAACCGAAGCCGCCGAGCGCAAACAGGCGGAACAGGCTCTGAGAGAAACCGAGGAGCAGTTGCGCCAGTCACAGAAGCTTGAGGGTGTCGGCCAACTCGCTGGCGGAATCGCTCATGATTTCAATAACCTGCTCACGGTTATTACCGGTTACAGCGATCTCCTATTGATTCGTCACAGTCTGGATGATGTAGCGCGCGAAAAACTTCAGGAGATTAAATCCGCCGGCGTTCGCGCGACTTCACTTACGCGTCAACTCCTGGCCTTTAGCCGTAAGCAGGTGCTACAGCCCGTGGTGCTGGATGTCAACACTTTGGTTGAGGGCATAGGCAAGATGCTCGAGCGTCTCATCGGTGAGCATATTGAGGTCACCACCCTGCTAAGGCCTGGTGTGGCGAAGATTAACGCCGACCCTGGTCAGATCGAGCAAGTCCTGATCAATCTTGTCGTCAACGCGCGCGACGCCATGCCAATCGGTGGAAGGATTGCAGTCGAAACCGCCAACGTTGAACTAGACAGCGAGTACGCAAGAGTGAACGCGCCGGTGAAGCCGGGACGATACGTAATGCTATCGGTCACAGACAATGGGACCGGCATGGACTCGGAAACGCAGCAGCGAATCTTCGAGCCGTTCTTTACCACTAAGGAAGTCGGTAAAGGAACCGGATTGGGACTCTCGACGGTTTATGGAATCGTCAAGCAGTCTGGAGGCAGCATCTCGATGCATAGCGAAGTTGGCAAGGGCACAACCTTCAAGATTTACCTGCCGCGCGCCGATGACCAATGCGCTACGCCGGTCTCCGGGCAGGATCCACTTGAGCCGATCAACGGGACGGAGACAATCCTCGTTGTCGAAGACGAGGAAATGGTCAGGAAGCTCGCGCGTGAAGTGCTCGATGAACGAGGATATCGCGTCCTCGAGGCGGCAAATGGTGATGAGGCAATCAAAATCTGCCATGAGTATGAGAATCCGATCCACCTTGTGCTCACTGATGTTGTGATGCCGGTCATGAGTGGCAGGGAGGTCGCGCAGGCAATCAAGACCGCGCATCCCGAAGCTGCGGTGCTCTACATGTCAGGTTACACCGACGACGCCATCCTTCGTCACGGTGTTCTGGAACCTGGAATAAACTTCATCGAGAAACCCTTCACGTCTCAGGCGCTGGTGTCTAAAGTCATGAGCGTATTGAAGGACGGCGGGAAGACAGCAACCACCCGCTAAGACGCCAGCACCACGCTAATCATTATTGAGGGTCGCAGAATCTTATTCATTCTTGTCTGACTCTAAAGGTCGGCAGGGCGGCATCCAGACGGCGTCACTAAGTCAGTTGTTTACGCTTGACTCCGTCTTTCATACCCGACATGTTGGGCGCGTGCTGCGGAAGAACTTTAGGTCTTTACCTGACTCACATGTGCGGCGACGAGTTGCCACCGTCCATGTTGTTTCACCCACACGTGAGTCGCTTGATACGGATTGCCATATGGTTGCGTTCCCGCCTTGTCCACCCATTTCGACCGCACGGTGACAACGGCACTATTCCCATAGGGGTACACCTTCACCTCTTCGTTGCGGTTCGTTAATTGATTTGGATCGGCGGAAGGCTTTTGCGCTGCTAGCCGTTGGGCTTTGTTGGAAATATGACCATCGGGAAACGTGAAGACCAGCGTCTCACTCCACAAACGGTCAAGGACCGAAGCGTCCTGCCTGACCAAAGCCTCAGATAGCTGGCGCTCCAGTTCTATTAGTTCACGTTCAACCTTCTGCGCTGGGCTGATCGCTTTCCTGTTACTCTGTGCTGCAACCGACGCTGCAACAAAAGTGATTACCACCAGAATTGAGAAAATGTTTTCATCATTCCAACGCCTTCGAGGTTTGTTTAAGGCTGCGCCCAACGTTTGAGTTGACGCGGCGGCGCGAATCAAAGCACCCTCCGCCGCACCAAGCAAGTTACGAAACACGCCCCCCGCCGCGCGCGTCCAATGGCACGGTTGCATCCCGAGAAAAGAATTTACGCGCGCAGAACTGAGCGCCGTTTGAAGTTACCATTTATGTCAAAGAGTTTATGATTCAGCCATTCTCGAAACAACTCGAAAAGTTCGACAAGCGAATACGGTTTAGTCTCGGTGGCGAGTGCCAAATCAAAAGTCGGCGCTGGGTTTCGAAGAATCCTTGCATGTATGCTCTCGCCGAATTGTTCCGCAAGAAAGGACATGAAGGCAGCACCACCATTATTGTCATCATCGATCTTTAGTTGCGGCGCACAACAAGAAAACTTGTCTGAGTTGCGCTTCGCCCATTCGTATAGTCGCTTGGTTGTGCTGGCGCGGTTATAGTCGGTCGTATGAAAGATTGCGTCGTACTCCCGAAGTCCGTGCACAAACCAGTTTGGCGCGCTGTAGTAAAGCCACCCGTATTCGCCTCTGCTTTTCTGTACCTCATCGTATCCAACCGCAATATATTCTGACATTAACACTTTCGCGTGATAGTCCTCGTCGCTTTTGGGCAATCCAAGGCTCGATTTCAAGTTCGCCCGCCAAGCGGCGGCCGAGATCGTTAGGAGGGCGATCGTATCCGTGCGTATACCTGATTCGGTCATCCAGCAGCAAAAGTTGTACCCGCTTTGGTTAACATCTATCTCGTCCGCCGGCGCCGGATATAGATAAACCGATGTTCGGTAATGATCCAGCGTAACGCCGTACTTTACTTTCATTAGTCTCTCGGCGCTATCCATCCATTTCCGAGCGAACTCAGCATCCTTCTCATAACCAGCTTGGTAAAACACGGTGTAGTGCGCGCTCTTGGACTCGATCCAGTCTGCAAATGCGCGAGCCGGATTGACTATGCGCCCCGGCGATCCAGCCGGTGCAATGTTAAGAATGAGATCGAGGTGCGTCCGCGAGTTGCGCACAGTCTTCACAGATTCACGCGTTGCCTTTTTGAATCCGGGTGATACCACGGTGACATCGTAGGTATCAGGCTCAAGATCAACTGCGTATGTGCCGTCAGCGTTTGTCTTGCAATACACCCACGTCGGTGATGAACGGGAAATGATTGTGATTCTTCCGTCCGGGACACCTGTGCCGTTCGGGTCAGTAATTCGCCCGGAGATTCCAGAGCGAAGTTCCTGCGACCTATCATGTGCGTTTGCCGTATTGGTCTCAACTAGAACGATTACGAGCAGCGATGAGAGTGCCAGTGCAGCTAGAGATTGCATGGTCATAAGTAGGAACCGAACAGTGGAGTTTACGCGGCGACGCGCTATTTGATCCTTCATCCTTGCATTTCGCCCGCTCCGGTCCAATGCTCATTAACAGCCCTCCGAAGTCAATCACGACTTTGGCGGCTCAGGAGATGTCTACGCTTGACTTCGACTTTCATACCCGATTTGTTATGCGTTTGCCGCACAAGCACTTACTCCGAAATCATCCCGATGGTCCCAAGCCAGGTCTCCACCAGCGGAGGCCACTCGGTTATCGGAAACTTCGTGCGACGCAGCCCAAAGCCATGCCCGCCCTGCGCATACAAATGCATCTCCACAGGGACGCCAGCCTTCTTCAGCGCAGCATAATAAACCAGCGAGTTGTTTACATTGTCCACCGGGTCATCCTCCGCCTGTAGCAAGAACGTAGGCGGCGTATGGCTAGTGACAGGAACATCCGGATTCAACTCAAAAGTTTTACGGTCACTGCTCCACAGATGCCCCGGGTAAAGAGCGACCGCAAAATCCGGACGGCAGCTTTCTTTGTCGGCCGCGTCTACCTCCGGATACGATCGCTTATCAAAATGCGTGCTCACCGCGGCAACCATGTGCCCGCCGGCCGAAAAGCCGATGACTCCAATCTTGTGCGGATCAATGTGCCACTCAGCCGCATGAAAGCGGACCAGCCCCAACGCTCTCTGCGCATCCTGCAATGCCAGCGGCGATTGCCGATACTGACCAACTCTCTCGGTCGGCACGCGGTATTTTAGCAGCACAGCGGTAATCCCCTTGGAGGTCAACCAGTCACAAATCTCAGTGCCTTCAAGATCGATCGCCAGAATTTGATAGCCCCCGCCCGGGAACACGATAACCGCTGCGCCCGTATTCTTTCCCTTTGGCGAATAGACCGTGATCGTCGGCCGCGAGACATTGCTCACATAAAACCACGGACTGCCGGCGACGAACTCCTTCGTTTCCGTCGTCGCAACGGTCTCTGGTCCAGTGACAGGCCGCGCATCAGGCACTGCCCCCGGCCAGAGCGGCACTTGCGTATGTCCCGGCGATGGCTGCCATGTAGACTTCTGCGCGCTCAGACCGCCACACGCACACACAACACCGACAGCAAAAACCAGAGACGTCAAGATCATTCTTTTGTTGTAACGTATGAGCATGTTATGCCTATTTCCACCATCTTTCATAAATAGAAAAGGCCAAGCCCTCCCACAAGCCTAGCCTCTTCTTCACAGCTTTAGGGGCTGTGTTATTTGGGCGGAGACGTTCAGCCTCTTCACCAATGTGTCCTCACCCCACACCGGCAACGCCCCAAGTGCGGCGCATTCTATCCGCTGTTAGGTTTTTGTCAATCCATTACCGGCCTCGGCGTGCGACGACAACGATCATGAATGTGCCGGGTTTCGAACGAGGTCTCGTTCCTGGTTTGGCTTCCTCGAATTCTGATGTGGGTAAATAGATCATGTGAGTCGTGGGATCTATACCCATCGTCCTGGCGCCTTGCGGCGTCTTCACAGTTTGGACGATCTCGAATTTTCCGGGAGACATTTCTCTCGCCACCGCCAACGAGCCGTCTGCGCAACTCGCGAACGCCAGGCCGTCATCAATCTTCGTCGCATCGACGCTCGCGCCAATTGGCAGATCTGCTAGAACCTTTCCATTGTCGGCGCTCATCACGATCAACTTCTGGGGATTTCGGCATCCGATGAAGAGGAACCGTTTCTTGGTATCCATTGACATTCCCACTGGAGCACCACCGGGGGCGACCGACCACCGCGCCGTTACTTTTCTCGCGTTCAGATTCACCACTACTACCTCATTCTTGTCAACGAGATTTATATAGACGTTGCCCTTGCCATCGCCGGCGAGGAACTCCGGCTTTCCACCTAAGTCGATCGGCGGATCCAGTTTTCCCGTTTTGGGATCAACATCCGGCTTGAGCGACATCAGCACGCCTTTGTCGCCCGAGACGACCAGAACCCGTCCGCTGGCGGGATCGAAGATGATGCCATCGGCGTCCGGCTGCGCCGCGATGGTGCCGAGCACGGCGTTCGTTCTCAGGTCGAAGATTACGACGGCGCCGTCACCTCCACCGTCACTGATAAATCCGCGGCCGGCCTGAGGAACAATCGCAACGCCATGAGCGCGTTTCTGGCCGGGAATGTCGGCGATGGTCTTGCCGGATTCGGAGTCTATCACCATTGTGTGAGTACCCCGGGGGACGTACAGTCGATGTGTCTGCGGGTCCACCGTGAGATAGTCCCACCCGCCTTCACCACCAACGTGAAGCGTCTTGGTAACGGTCCATTCCGACTGGGCCAAAACTGGGGCGCCAATAAACAGGACGAGGGCTAAAGCCACGACGATTGATCTCGCTGTTCGCATATTGATCCTCCGCGGGGAAGTACTCAACAAAAGAGTCCTAGGTAGCCTTCAGTCTGCCTGGCTACTGTAGCTCTGCCCAACCAAAAACAAAAGACATTGGGGCGGGTTTGAATTCCCGGCTTTCGGAAGAACAAACACTCTCCAAGGGCTTCGGGCACAACCCGCACTCCTAATGTCTCCAATTGGAGACAAATTTAAGAAACGAGCCCATGATGAGGCGGTAGACAATCGCTGCAACCACAATGGCCATCCCGATACTGCCGATGATATCTATGGGTCGGTGAAGACCGACCTGAACTCGCGACATTCCAACCAACAACGTCAGCACCCAGAGCATGAGGCTCAGGCGCTTACTGCTCGGATATATTACCGCTGCTAAGCCAGCGCCCAACAACACATGATCAGATGGAAAGCCATTGTCTGGTTCGTGCGGAATAAGGGGGACAAAGTGCCCGACTACGAACGGTCGCGGGTCGTCATATAAAAGCCCACCGATCTTTGAAACGATGTATATTAGCGGCAAGGTTACAGCCGCAAAGATCACGATCCGTTTCTGCATCGAACGCGGCTGACCAAAGAAGTAAACCAGGGCCATGACTCCGATTACGATAAACAGGTACTTCGCGCCGAAGATTGATGGCTTATCAAACACACGATTCCTTTGGCGCGGCCTGCGCCCTTCTTAGAGTTGGAGCAAAAGCTTCACGTCTAGACCTTTTGCTCCCTATCAAAGATGGCGGGCGCTAACCCTCTGCCACCGCGCTAAACAAAGAACGGTTTTCGCTCAGCATTTAAGGAAGCCGCTTGACCTCCACTGAAATAACTGCCACTGGTACGTCGCTTGTAGTAGGTAAAGACTGGGAGGGTAAGGATCATGAAAAAAATAATTGTTGGACTAATGGGATTGATGTTGGTGGGAGCGATGGCTCTACCGGTGGCGGCGCAGGGACGCAGATCGAATCGCGATAATCAGACGACTAACATTCGAAGGGACAACACCCAACGCAATGACGTAGGCTTCTCGCGACGAAATGACGACCAGCGCGACAACCGGTATGACCAGGAACGACGGACGCCGAATCAGTACGATGACTATGGACAGCGTAGCACCTACGATAACTACGACCGGCGTGGTAGCTCGCAGCAGTGGAACCGTCAAGGCGTGCAGATCAACGCAGGAACAATCCTAAACCTTTTGCTTCGCCACTAAGACGCAAGGCAAAACAGACAAGTAGCGCTCACTCGGCTTTAATCAAGCAGGGTGAGCGTTTCCTTTTTCGGACTTCAAACGAACGATACACAAGCAGCGAACCGGTTCGTATGTGTTAAGCACAGTTGCAGCGTAAGTCTGACCGAACTTAAGGCACCATTCTCGGACTGTCTCATAGCTCAGGGATACACCGCGCATCGCTAACATTTCTTCGACATCGCCGAAGCTCGGGGCGAAGCGAAAATATGACCAAACGCAATAACTGATAATTTCGGCGGGGAAACGATGACGATGGTAGGAGAGACAGAGGTGCGCATCAATGAAGTATGCCGCATGAACAAGCTGATTACATCTTCCGCCTGTTAACCCTAGAATACCGCGGCGAAGCCTTCGCCCCGCCGCTCTTTTTTCAGGTCATTTCGCCGGTACTCTTAGTGTCGGCATTTGTCCCTGCACTCGCGCCGTTCCTTATCGGCTCTTTGCTGGCATTCGCGCCGTTCCCCGCCTCTTTTACTTTTACAGTCGCGCGTTTGCTCTTTGTATCTATCCTGACATTCCTTCTGACACCTCTCACGATCCCGCTGCCCTGGTGGGACCGAATTCGCAGTGACAAACGTCCCAAGGCAAAACAGCAGTGCCAGACTACTTCGAAGAATTGTTGACTTCATGCCCAAGAGTCCTTTCTTTAGTCGAACGTTGATGCTTTCAAAGATTTACTGAAATCGCCACCATTAGAGAGGACGGTTAAGGGCGCGTCTGTGCGGAAGCCCACATAGCAGGCGAAGATTATTTGCGTCCCACAGATTCAAGAGTGAGCCGTCAAATTAGGTCGATCAAGTAATGATTTGTATCAAGTCAATTACTCGACTGATTCGTCGGGACGGGTATCCTGCTGAGCGGCCGGAATCTCGGCTTTAGCACTTGGTCGATCACCAGCGGCATATGCGCGATAGCCATAACCCAGACACCAAGCTACGAGCTCAGAACCGGTTAGTCCTTCAGCCTTAGCAATCCGCCGGTATTCTTGAATCAATTTCTTTGGCAATTGAAGAGGTACGATCTCCTTGTCGGTTTGAGTCATGGATAGACCTCCCGATTCAGAAATTCATCATCTGGAGGCTGGATCGGCGAATCCCGATGCCGCGCGGATGGGGGGATGAGAAACTAACCTCTTATATCACCAATCTAACGTTTCGCAAAAAACAAAAGCGGGGAAGTCGGCGAGCGCGTTAGCGCCCCCAAGGGCTTCCCCGCTTGGAAAGTGAACGTCCTGTCCTCGCCCGTGGGGAGAGTAGGTGCGCCGCACTCCTAATCTTAGCTAACGTCACATGGCTCAGCGCGGTTACTAGAAACGCTTGGAAAAGACCTATGCCAGGCTTCGGGCCTTGGCGCGGCAAATTAGGGTAATTATATACTTGACTGACTGATGCTAAACCAATTCACCGGATGCAACGCCTACGTAGACCCACGCCCGGGTTCCCGATTCCAGGTGAACACTGACACGCTTGTAATCGGCGGTAACCTCATAAATATCGGCTTGCTCAAGCTCTTTCTTGGTCACTTTAAACATGGTTCCCACGACAAAATCTGAATCACGGCCGGTGAACTGAACGTTAAGATGATACTTGGCTCCGCTTGTGGCGACAGCACTGGCATCCTGAATCTCGATCATAGTCTGACGATAGCCGAGCAGAGTGTCGGGCTCACCCGCTAGTTTTCGACCAAATGTGGCAAGCTGAACGGCCTCGGTTTGTAAGGTCCCATATGAAAACAAATGTTCTGATTCTTCTGTAGTATTCATGCTTCCTCTCTATGTGACGCCTAACGTCAGAGACGTGTACACCCCACAAGGCGCGTCCTTTGGTTTGTAAGTTACGCAGCTTTTCTGCAGGCTCCTGACGGACGGTGGTTTATCGGCAAGATAAGACTCGAAGCTTTCTATTGTTTCCATTCGATTAAGCTTTCTAATTCTTTCTTTGCTTGCGGCCAAGGTCTCTTAGCGTCGGATGAACCAGTAGCTAGGAGGGCAACGCTCTGGCGAAGTTTGAGTGTGAATTGTGCAGCATTTCTGGCTTCCCAGAAGCGCTCTTGTGCGGCTTGGCCAATGAACTCTTTGACCCAGGGTACAACGATGTCTGCGGGAACTGAGGAAAGATCTTGGAAGAGGTATTGCTCCGTTATTCTATCCATCCCAGTAAGTGGTTTGAGTGTAGAAACAAAATACGGACCCTCCAAATGCGGTCCGCCCGGTAAAGCATTAAGTAGAGCCCGTGCACGAGGATAGTTGTAATTATTTAATACCCACTGCGCTAGTTGATCTATCAAAGGAGAATCCCCCTTGGTATTGTCAACTTAAACTGATGAGGAAACACAACCACCATGTCAGATTAGATCAACCCATACTTCCTCATCTTATCGATCGACGATCTCCTGCTTCAAGCTGGTGCTTGAGCCGCAATCACCTCTTCCCAAGTCATGAACCTCGACCTCATCACTGCTCGGTAACCGCTAGCTCTATACAAATGTCTTCCCACTCGGAAGTGTGAGGTAATGATTCCGAAGGCCGAGAAAAAACGCTGCGCGTGGCCCGATGACTTGAACCGTCTCATCACCTTCTCTCGAACTTACGGGAGTATGATTGCATCGGACAAGTTCGAACCTGCGGGTTTCAAATTGCCGCTCGGGCTTAAAGACAACCGACTTCTACTCGCTGCGGCGGAGGAGGCCGCAGTTCCGATGCCGATGGCTAGCTTAGTGCACGATCGGTTTGTGGCCGCTCTCGCTCAAGGGTTGGGCGAAGCCGATTGGGCTGCAATCGCTCGCATCTCATATCAAAACGCTGGACTAAAAGGAGTAACAAAATGATTTATCGAACACTGGGCAGCACTGGGGAAAAGGTGTCGGCGATTGGAGTGGGCGGCTGGCATCTCGGTCTGAAGACTGTTGACGAGCAGTTGGCAATTCGCATCGTTCGCTCGGCCATCGATCAAGGCATCAACTTCCTCGACAACAGTTGGGACTACAACGAAGGTGCCAGTGAGTTACGCATGGGCAAAGCGCTGCGCGACGGTTACCGCGATCAGGCGTTTCTAATGACAAAGATTGATGGACGTTCGAAAAAGGAGGCTGCCAGACAACTCGATGAATCTTTGCGTCGCTTAGGTGTCGAATACATTGATCTGGTCCAGCACCATGAAATCATCCGGTTTGACGATCCGCACCGCATCTTTCATGCGGAGGGAGCGAACGCCGCGCTACTTAAAGCTCGCGAGGCTGGAAAGCTTCGCTACATCGGATTCACCGGCCACAAAGATCCGCGCATACACTTACACATGCTCGAAGTAGCTAAAGAGAACGGATTCAAGTTCGATACCGTGCAAATGCCTTTGAATGTTATGGACGCGCATTATCGAAGTTTCGAAAAGCAGGTTGTGCCGGAGTTAGTAAAACTCAAAATTGGCATACTCGGAATGAAGAGCATGGCGAACGGCATTCTGTTGAAGTCAAAGACCGTGACGCCGGTTGAGTGCCTGCACTATGCGCTGAGCTTGCCGACCTCGGTCGTGATTACAGGCATTGACAGCATGGAGATTCTCGACCAGGCATTCGCCGCGGCAGAATCGTTTCATCCGTTGAGCGACGACGAGCGCGATGCCTTGCTCCGGAAAACTCGCGCCGCCGCAGCGACGGGCCAGTTTGAGCCCTTCAAGACCTCATCAATTTTTGATAGCACTGCCGAGAACCCGGAGTGGCTCGGCGAAGAGCCGCCTGAGATTCGAGAGCTAATACCTGCTTAGACATCTAAAACTTGAACTGAACCTACACCGTACCTGCAACTCGGCGATTCGCGGCCTCTGACGTTTCCACCTGCGCCAGTCTCTCCATCAAAGCAATCACAGCCGAGAAGTCCTCCTCTTTGCCCTCGTTGAATTCCGCGACATTCATTTGAAACGCGGCCGCAGTTGCCGGCATTGGCACCTTCGCGGCAGTCGCTGTTTCGAGAACTAACCCAAAATCTTTGTTCATCAGCCGAATTGAAAACTGAGGACTGTAGTCTCCACGGTCCGCTCGTGACAGCTTGCCGAGATGTGCAGGGGCTACGACTGCCGTGTGCGATAAAACATCGAGCAGTCGATGACGATCGAGACCTTCCTTCTGACCCAGAGCAACCGACTCGGCGATCGCTTGCATGCCAACTCCCAACAAAGTATTCGCGACGAGTTTCATCGCGGTCCCTGAGCCGCTGCCTCCCAGATAAAAATATTGGCTTGCGATCGAGCTGAAGATTGGTTGGACGGCTTGAAAGAGTTCTTCGTCTCCGCCACAGAAGAGCGTCAACGTACCCTCTTCAGCGGAAGGAGTGCTGCCGGAGACTGGCGAGTCCAGACATTTCACTCCAGCCTCGCGACTCAAGTCGTACAGTTCGCGCGAAGTCGCGGGCAGCACGGTGCTCATCTCGATTATAGCCGAGCCGCGACGCACGTTGGCAAAGACACCTTTAGGATCGGTGTACACACTCTTGACTGCCTCATCATTCGTAAGAGACGAAAAGAT
The DNA here is from genome assembly GCA_003168335.1 of Blastocatellia bacterium. Lineage (GTDB taxonomy): Bacteria > Acidobacteriota > Blastocatellia > Pyrinomonadales > Pyrinomonadaceae > UBA11740. Next base: position 963,256 of record PMSM01000010.1, read on the forward strand.
GACGTCGGCTTCTGAAGCGAGTTCACCGATGCTGTCAGCGACCGTTGCGCCGTACTTAGTCAACGCCTCGGCGGCTCCACGGCTTCGGTTATAGACGATGACCTGGTACCCGTGTTCGAGCAGACGTTTAGCCATGCGGCTTCCCATGTTGCCGACGCCAATAAAACCCAGGCGTGTATTTTCTTTGGTGAGCGAGTTCATTTCACTCTCCTTCCTTTCGACCGAGAATGCTAAAGCGAACGCAAGATTACACGGCACGATCAGCCATCAATTCAACCGCCAACTGTGTGGAACAAGCGTCCTATCAAAAAACCCAGCGCCGCCGCACCAAGGCCGATGGCTACCATTTGTATCCCGCTCTTACGCCAGTCTCCGACCAGGGTCGTCGCAGAATAAACTCCCACGGCAAAGAGCGTCACTGCGCTCAGTGCTATCGCCAAAATAATGGCTGGAGGCACCGAGGATGTCTACGCTTGACTCCGACTTTCATACCCGATTTGTTGGGCGGCCGCCGCGCAATTTCACGACCGGATCCTTCGACGGTAGTCTCGGAGTTGATCGGCTTGGTCGGGATTCTGAGCAATCGCGTCTTTGAGAAGCTCACTCGCGAGAGCTTCGGAAATCCGCCTACCGGCCGGACCGGGCGTATCGCACGGGTGTCGGCGCGGCAAACTTAGCGTAACCTCATTCTCTAGAGTGCTATCGGCAACTCGGAAGACAAGCCCGCCGGAAGCGTCGTCGCCCATGACACCGAAATGGATACCCTCGGCTTTTGATTTCTGCACTTTGCAAGGCTTGCCGTCGATACCTTTGAAGCTGTCAGAAAGGCCGCGTCTGTTTTCCCAGTTCAATCCTTTCGTGCCGTAGTACACTAGCGCATTACGATCGTCCATGATATCGATACCTCCTTAATTGGCGCCCTCGTCAGACTTGACCGGGAGCACCCGAGGCGAGTAATTGCTCGATTGAACCTCTTGGGGTTTGCTCTAATGCTTCGTACGACTTTTCACCGACTACGACGAGCTCGAGACGAAATTGCTGTCGGCGCTCCTGAATATGATGAACTGCCGCCAACAATCCGGAAGTAATGTCTCCGGAACGTGTCTTTGTCCGTTCGACTTCGGCTTCCAAGTGGCGCGCGCCTGGTGTTAGGGACTCCAACACGCTCTGGCGGCTCTGCCCCTAATAACTGGTTTCCAATAAGGATGATAAACCGGCGAGTTGGGGTCCGTAAGTCGGGTCCAGACGTCGCGGCGAACAATCGGAGCAATGTCGGCCACCAGATTGGAAAGATTATGAAGAAGACTGAAGACAAGGCCAATCGCGACCACAATGAGCCATCCGCCAATTTTCGGAGCCTGTAATTGGCGAAAGTGAGTCTCAGTTGCTATTGACGGGGAAGTGATTTCGTTCATAGGAGGATAAGCAACATAAGGTTTGAGTTGACGCGGCGGCGCGAATTCGTTCAAGCATCGCCGGACGAATCAAGTTGAGAAACACGCTCCCGCCGCTCGCGTCCAACGATTTGTTGGCCTGGGCCGACGTTCATTGATCGACGAGGTAACCAGTTACTGCGATGCTAACGTACTGTTCGGGTTCGGGTCCATAGCCGGTCCACGCCACAAGAGAGTTTCCCGCAGGAATGACATATCCAGAGCAAAGATGAACCTGATCAGATTTCATTGGGTCAACAATAAACTGGAACAAGATGTCGTGTTTGCCCGCGGACAGATTTGCGTTGCCGATATTCACGGGCACCGATTGGTGAACGCTGACCTGCGCCTGGTACATAACGTCCGTGAGAACAAATTTCTTTCCCGCGGGGACGACGGTAAATGAGCGTTGCGGTGTGGTCGATGGAATGAGCGAAATCTGTTCGCCAGGCGGAGCCAATCGTGACACGGCGCGCCCGTGACCTTGGACAAGTACTTGGTTGGGTTGAGCCGCATTCTGCGCACGAGCCGATCGAGTTTGCGGAAATCGATTCAGCAAGAGTCCAGACATCATTCCGATGAGCAGCGATACAACAATGAGCCCTGATTTCTTTGACATGAGGTCACCATCCTTTCAAAGAAGCGAAGCAGGCCAACGTTTGAGTTGACGCGGCCGGAGACAACCACGTTACGGACAAGTTGTCGATGACAAGCCCGCTGATTCCGCTCGCGTCCGATTTGTTCGGTGGCGGGTCCAGCCGAAACGACACGTTGGTGATCTAGCGATTACCTGCGGGTGCTGGTTCGAAGACATCCGCCCACTCATGGAAGCGCCTGGCGATTTGAGCAGCCGCTGCCTCAGAGGAAATCTCTTTTCTCCGCCATGCCGCCAGTGTGTCCCACCACGTCGTCCTGCCCACCGCAAAGCCAATGAAGCCCGGCACGCCCGCGGCCGTTTGGAGCCACCTGAGCACATCCTTTTCATCCGATCCACGTCCAAGGATGATGCAGCCAACCTTTGTGCGACCGTCACGTCGAACCGCCTCCACAACCTTCTCGCAGTCTTGCCGGACATCCAGTCCCTCGATCTTCCAGACGTCCGGCTCGACCTCTGCGTCCTGCAGCGCTCGAATCGTTTCGATCATCAGCTTGGGACGCAGTTCTCGATCGTAAGCCTCCTGGCCACCAACGCGTTGGAGCTGCGCTTTCTCCGGTGGCAGCAGCAGCTCAAACATAAACAAGCGGCTGGTCTTGGCGAGATATTCTGAAAGCCGCCGTAGCCGACCAGCCTGTCGCTTGTTCATCTCAGCATTGCCCTCCGGGTTATAGCGCACCAGTACCTTGCCAAACGTCGGATTAAACTTCTCGAGGTGATACGCAAAATCCTCCCCATACTCAAATTGGAATTCTTCCACGCCGCTCTTCTCAATCGACATGCAGGTGATGTATCCGCTGCTCGCGGCATCCCGTAGAATCTCTGCTCCGAATTCTTCGTCGACCAGGATGGCGGCGCGATCCCGCCGAACTCCATCCTCGACAGCCTTCTTGAATCCCTCATAAATTAGGTGCTTGCTTGCGGCAACCTCGCCAGTCTGCTCGGCCGTGAGCGGCTGCTGCCAGTTGAACAGTCCCTTGATATAAGAACTCCTATGATCGAAAGGAAGGACGTAGAGTGGCCTGTCGTATCCGTTGATCATAGCTTCGTTTCCTTTCTTCAGTTTGCCTGGCTTCAACTCCCGACTGGCTTCGTCACGGGGAATCGCGAAAATCGCCCGAGCCTCTCCAGCGTTACCGATCTGAGGACTTGCACGATCCACATCTGCTGTTGGTGTCCTCATTCTTGCTGGACTACCCGTTCCACGAACGCCTCTACCCTCAATCGCTCGATGTGCTCAAACGGCTTAATCGTTTTGTGCCTTGTCGTTGTCAAGCAAGGTGTTGTCGACATTGACAAGGAAGACGACGTTGCGCACTGCCGTCATGACGTTCCTCCTTCAACGGCGGAGTTGACAGGGCGCGGCGATTACATGCCACCATCGAATCCCAGCAAGTAAGTTATTACGGTCCGAATCTGCAGCGATATTCGATCGAGTTCACAAAGCCGGTGACCATGCCGCATGAGTCGTTTGCTATTTCAGTTTGCTTCGCATTCAAAGGTGTCCCACAGTTACTCGGTAGTCTTCGTCCGCCTGGTCGGTCTTCTTCTTTTCACTCGGTGTCTCTTATGCCGGCGTGTCCTATTACTGACAGTTGACGGATTATTTGTCTGCGCTGGCCCCGCGCCGGGGCCAATGCCTGCGTTCGCACGATAGGTCTCAGCGTCAGCACTAGCGATGGCCGCTTCCAAACGAGTGCGGCTTGCGGCGAGTACCTCAAGCTGGGACTGTATGCTCTTCTCTTGGATTTCCAGTTGACGTCGGCGTGCTTCGCGCAACTCTTCCGGATGTGTGCTGCCCACACCTGCCAGACTATGCTCGATGTTTTCCGGCTTGAGATCTTCTTCAAGTTGCTGTAGACGCACTTGCAGTTCAGCCTGCTTTGCTTGCGTCTCACTCAACTGGGCGCGCAGGTTTGCGGCGCGTTCCTGAGCGCTCTCTGGCGCCACCCCTGTTATGGTGAGCGAACAACTGACGATTAAAGCTCCAACAAGAGCGTGTGTTACTGAGTGTGGCACGTTCTTATCCCTTCCCTAAAGCTCAAGTATTTATGCCCCGTGAACACCAGATGTTCGCGGGGCTCGATGTCTAGCTGTCTTCTATTTGCCTACCATCAGAATTGAAAACGAACCCGGCAACATGGGACCGCGGGCGGGACGCCCTGCTGGCCCTGATGGCGCGTTAGCGGGAGGTGCCCCAAACTCAGCCGCCATGGTAAACACATGATTTGTCTTAGTGTCGAGGGCGAGAGTCTTGGCGCCCGCCATGGTTTGCAGCGTCTGCTCTACAACGAAGTTCGTGGGACTGTTTTCCTTCACGAATGTCATCGTGCCGGCACCTTCCGCGCTGATCGCTTCCATAGTAGCCGGATTGAAGGCGACGGTATCCACACCCGTCCCGGTTGGGAGAGTGGTGATGATGTTGCCGTTTTTGGCATTGACGATGATCACTACAGGTGAGGGCTGGCGGTAATACGCAGAGAGGATGTGATTCTTCCCGTCAAAGGCCAGCCCGCTTCCACCACGGCCCTTCGAGCTAACGTCGTAGTGAGCCGTAACTTTCATGTTCTTTGCGTCCACCACGGCAATGTTCGCCTTGTCCGAGATGTTCACGTAGATCGTGCCTTTGCCATCGCTCACCGCCTGTTCCGGCGCTCCGCCTAGGTCGAGTGTCCCCACCACGGTACCCTCCTTTGCATCGATCACCGTGGCGTATGGAGCCTGGTGGCTCAGGACCCACACCCGCTCGTTGTACGGGTCGAGCATGATTCCGTCAGGTCGGCCGCCCACGTCAATAGTCTTGATCACTTTCAAGGTTTGCGAGTCCCACATGGTGATTGGCTTTGTGGTGGAGAATCCGTGATGCGATTTGGGGTCAACCGTGGCGCCGCCGGCACTAACGTTGTCGACCTCGCCTACCGGTTCGAGCGTATCCAGGTTGAAGACAGCCAAATGCCCTTTCGGACCACCGCGCGGAGTGTACAAACGGCGTCCTTTGACGTCCGCGAAAATGTAGTCAAACCCACCCTCTCCGCCAACTTTGACTGTCCTTAGTACCTGATAAGGACCTGCGGTTGGGGCGTGCTGGGCCAAACCTATGGACGCCAACATCGCGATCCCTGCTGCAAGTACAACCGCTAAACAAAATGGTCGCATGAAATACCCCCTTCCATTGACATGGAATCTCCATTCATCACAGCAGCAAGCGCTAGGGCGCGCTGCGATTATTCTCTAATTACGTTCCGCGTTGAGTTCACTCCACCCATCGATGCTTCTATTCCAATCTGAAATAGAAGTCAACAGACTTTGGCGGGTACAGGAGATGCGTACGCTTGACTCCGTCTTTCATACCCGATTTGTTGGGTGCCTGTTTGTCAGACCAATCACTTGGTGGCGACGGGCGCAAAAGGGCGAGCCGGCCCGTGCTCAGGTTGATATTTTTTCAAAATGATAAGAGCAATGATTGACGTAATACTGAAACCAAAAGCACCGGGGCGCATTTTGGACGTTAAGAAAAAGCTGGTTGTTGAAAATGGAAAACTGGATTCCCACAGCACCAGAAGGAGAAGCGTGCAACTTTGATTTGCTCTACTGTGGGGTGCAACACGTGGCAGAGGTAAGAGCTATGTCATTCCTTACGGCTTGACATCTCAACAAATCCTAGCCGAAACTCCATTGCGTTTAAAGCGGAGTGTTTATTCAATGAGTCATTCTTCACACGTTCATGTCGGCGAGCACGAAGACGCCGATTCCACGAAGACCAGTAAATTCGAACTTATCGCGGCGGTTTTGCTTGGCCTTGCCGGCATACTCACGGCCTTAGCGAGTTTTCAGGCCGGCCTTTGGAACGGGAAAATGTCCGAGCACTACGGAAAAGCCAACGCGATGGCGACCGCCGCTGCCGCGGAGAAGAGTCGCGCGATCGTCGAGATGTCAAGAGACGCGACCGTAGATATTCAGGCAAAGCAACTGATCATGGAGGGCGATGAGAATCCCGCTGTACGACTGCGTGACCATACAATCGCGGCTTATCTTTATACAGTCCAGATGAGCGACGCTGGTTACAAGGCTATGGGGTTTCCGGCAGAAGCCAAAAAGCTGGTCAAGGATGATCCGAAGACGCCGCAAGACGAAAGCAAAGTCGCTGCGTTTGGGGAAGAACTCATTGATAAGGCGCTCCGAAACGAGCTGACCGATAACGCAAATTATCGCAACGAGATGTTGGCTGAGAGTAAAAAGGGTTCCGACGAAGCAGACAAAACCTTTGCCGAAGGCGTCAAGGCAAAAGAGAACGGCGATCACTTTGAACTGGGCGATGTGATCTTTGCCGTGAGTCTGTTCTTTACTGGTATTTCGCTGGTGTTCAGAACGCGTATACGCTGGGGGGTCATTCTGGTGGGCGGATTCTTCCTATTCTGCGGCATCGTGTACATGCTCACTCTCCACTGGACTCTTTCGTAACGGATTACGAAGTGACAACAAGCATACTCGGGATTGAAGTAATCGAACATGACGCGGAGATCTTCTCGCTGCTCGCGAATGGATGGACTGCGACGCATACAGTTGGTCGGGAATTCAGAATCAACAATCCCACCGGAAGACATGGCGATTATCGAGCGGCTGGTGACTGTCGGCTTCGTTGCGAGATGCTCTGAACGCACGTTTGTAGCGACCGTGTACCCTCTAAATAACATCGCCTGATCCAGACGGAGAAGAAGTAGCGGCTAAGCCCTCCCACACAAAATCCCAGCTTCCATCTCACATCTTCGAAGTGAGCGAACTCGTCTCGCTATTCTGGTTCTTCTTCAGCGTTGTTATTTCTTCGAGGTCTGCGAGGAAAGTTGGCGCTGCTGTTCCTCATACTTCCGCAAGTTCACCAACCTCCGAAACGCCTTTTGCACTCGCGGATGGGTTGAGTAGGTAGTCCGTGGCTTCACTGATTTCGAGATCGGCTGTGGCTCTTCGGATTCGGGAATTCTCTCATTCATTGACTGTCATTCTATCTGATAAGAGTCCCAAGTCGAACCGTCCCCCGACCGACTAAGGATCCCAGCGCAGCGTTAATAATTGCCGATCGACTGGCCCGGCGCTTTCCCTTATTTATTTTCGAGCTTCTCTCGCTCGTCGATTGAGCCATCGAATCTCTGCCTGCAGTTTCTTTGCCTTTAACTTCGCAAGCCGATGATTATTGAGTTGCCGTAGCGTCCGTTGGAAAAGGCGTGAGAAGTGATCGAACATCTCTGTTGCCGTTCGAAGTGCGTGCTCCTCGCTGACCCATGGTGGAATTACCCATTGCCATCGTCAAACAGCCGTCTCTTCGCTCGCATCCTCAGCGTCGAGCACTTCACCGTCCACGTCAGCATCGAGTGCTTCGGCCGGCGGGAGTTGCTTCGGCCTTACGCCCAGTAGCTTAGCCAGCACCGCCTCGGGATCGTCGATCGGTCGCTCTCCGCGTTCTCTCATCGCACTTCTCGCGTAATCTTGCTGGCGGAAGTGCTCTCAAGTCCCTGCTCGGCGAGGCGCCGGCCGGGAGTACTGGCGAGGGCCTTCTCGAATTCAGCGTGTGCCTCGTCTTTTCGACCGCGTCGGAGCAGAAATTCTGCCAAGAGTTCGTGGGTCGGCTTATCAATCGTTGGCGGACCGAAAGCCACCGGAAGCTTTTCCTCCAGGTCGACCGCTTGGCGCAATAGTCTCTCGGCGCCGGCGAGATCGCCCTCTTGCTCGGCCAGCAGACCCCGGGCCTCGAGAAGAAATATCTCGGGCCGGACGCGGTAGCTTGGATCGGAAGCGCCCCGCTTCGTCTCGATGTCGGCAACCTCGCGGCCTACGGCCTCGAGTTCGGCCAGAGCCTCGCGGGCCGCCGCACTGTGACGCTGCATGATCTCAGTCATGACCCGGGCGAACGCGAAGTCAAGCCGAGCGCCCGCGCCCGCGGTCTTCGGCAGAGTCCAGCCCGCAATCTCACCAGTCCAGTCGCCGGAATCGAGCAGGTAACGGAGTCGCATATTAGCGAAGGCGCCGGCCAGGCTTGCGTCGGGATCCATCGACATGCCGGGATGATCCATCGCGGCCTGCGATTCGACTGAGGCGCGGCACGACGCGACCGCACTCCTTGCTTCGTCCTTTTGTCCGAGTTGCAGATACGCGTATCCGAGCCAACTCGGGTAGTGGCCGCAGCCCACAGGGCCCTTCCCCGCCGCCTTGCGAACTCGGTCGACGTCGGCGATGGCAGCAATGTTCGCCTCCACAACTTCCCGCCACATCCCGAGCGCCAGGAAGATATGCGAGGTCATGTGCTGAGCGTGCCCCGCGTCGGGCGCGATCTTCGCGTAGATTCGCGCCGCGCGCAGGCCGAGCGGCGCGTGCGCCGGATCGTCGTAGCTGTGAATCAGGTAATGGACGAGGCCCGGATGATCGCGATGATTGATCCACGCCTCTTCGAGCACACCTGCCGCGCGCATGTAGGTAGCAACATCGCGCCCGGCGTGCGCGGTGCCGAGTATTGCCAGCCCGTAGAAGGCGGCCGCGTCGACGTCGTCCGGGTAGCGGGCGTGCAGCCGGCGCATGGCATCTTCGTAACGGAAATCGCGCTCCTCCTTGCTTCCGTCGCCGTAGAGGATCTCAACGGCGTCGAAGTATCCTTTCTCGCGTTCGGTCTTTGCTTTGGCGCGTCGCGCCGGCGGAGTCAGTGCCAGTTTGTTAAGCGCCGCTTGGGCGGACTTCAGATCCTGCTGCATCCAGACCGCATGATTGAAGGTCATCGCCTCGCCCCAGTAGGCCATCGCGAAGCTGGGATCCACCGCCTCAGCACGGCGGAAAGCGGAGGCGGCGGCCGGATATTCGAAGTCGTGCAGCAACGCCAGACCTTCGAGGAAGTCAGCCTGGGCTGCGGGGGCGCCCGAGTTGGCGAAATCGACGCGACCATATTCGGTGGCGCGGGACGCTTGTGAGCCGATGAGCATCAGACTAACAGCCAGCGCGATTACGTACATAAGAATCCTCCTTGGAAACCCGGTGCGCTGAGCTTATATCACCAATCCCAGAGTCGGCAAAGTAAAGCGGCAATACCAGTAATGCGGCAAATTCCGCTCGCCTCAAAAGCCTAAAGGCTACTTTGACTGCGGACCAGCCACCACACGAAAACCTATGAATTCAATCGTTACCTTCTGTCAAGTAGTGATGATTGCTATGGAGAATCCGACGACGCATTGCGTCATTGTTTTTGAACCTTGGTTACCTTCATAGAACAATAGGTTCCGTCGGACGAGATGCTCATCTCGCCGGTCAGCTTTACCTTGTCGGCGATATTGATGATACTGCCGTCTCCGGCGTGAATTTTAATGTCCTTGTCCGCGATCGGCAATTTTTCGGCTTGGTTCGCCGAGTCTCCCTGAACGATACCTACTTTAATGCTTTTTTTGTCAGTCGGATTTTCATTCAACCTGTAAAGGCACTCCGAATATCCGCCCATTTCCCCGCAGGAGACACCATCACCACGGCCTAAGTAGCCGCTTATTTCGACAGTTTTATTGTTGTTCTCCGCGTTGCAAGCCTTAGAAAATTCTACGGGAACGCCTGGCTTTGCAGGAGCGTCTGTTTTTACGGAAGCGCCTGTTTTTGCGGGAGCGGGAGCGTTCGTTTCTACCGGAACGTTCGGTTTGCTGCCGCACGCGGCGGCGAAAACGCAGCACGCGAAAATAGCAACTAAATGGTTTCTATGGTTTCTCATGATTGATGTCTCCTCTCAAATTTTGATTTAGTTTTCTTCCAGAACGACGCAGCGATAGCTCGGCAGGTTGTCGCCGTCCTTCTGGATTTCCCATCCGGTAGTATCTGTGCCGATACGGAACATTTTGGGCGTCGAAGGGTTCTTGAGAGCGCCCATTAACAGTTTTTCGCCGGCGGGATCGCGAGAGCGATAGCTCGCCGCCGAAGGCTTATAAGTTCTGAACGTCGCTTTGCGGAGCGGCAGAATTTCGGTCCGGCGTTTCATTGTTGGTTGAATTGGACGTCGTTCGCTCCGGTTGATTCGTATTTGGCTTGTCGGATTTCCCCGGCTTCGGTATGGAGATGCCACGGATATTGATCTGGGCGGTAAGTTGGGGTGACGTGCAGAACAGGACTGTGACGAGCAGCCCAAGATTTATGATTGTTCGTTTCTTCAAATTTAAAGCGAGCATGATGTCTCCCCTTTTTCCGTGTTTTCGGAATCCTGTACGGCCATTCGAACGAAAACGACGGCTTCAGAATTTGTCGGTTCACTACCATGAGACGTTTCGGGAAAAACATTTCACGTGCGTGAAAGGAAGATTCGAGGAGCTTGAGGGTAATTACCAAAGAATGTCCCTTCGGTAAAAACCATTTCACCGCCTGATTGTCTGAGGATTGTAGGACACGACTTTGTAGGTCAGTTCATATCCCGGCGTGGCGCCAATGGTTGGCTTTAGATGGCCCGGACCGCCGCCCGGAATCACATAGTGTTTTGGGATCTGTAGCGTGTGTTCTCCCGGCGAGAAGTTTGCCGAGCTGGGCGCCGACCAGAAGCTCGTATCATCCGCGGAACCGCCGGGTTGATTGATACTGGCGATTACCACCAATATGTTCGGCAGCGGCGCATCAATGATGACCGGAGTTAGATTCAGACTAACCTCATCGCCTTCGCGGAATGTAAGGCTGTGTGATTGGCGCTCGCCAAAATTGGCATAGGCATCGAGTATGACGTTCTCTACCGGCGAGTAGAGCTGTTGGCCGTTCCCGCTCGCGGCCAGCCGCTTCAATTTCAGAAACGTGATCTCCAGGCGCGGACCGACTGTCGTGATATTCACGGCCCGGCGCACCGGCGCATCCCAAGCGACGAACGAGTTCTGCGCCTCAATATTACTCGGCGATGCGCCGATTGTTACGCACGGGTTATTAAAGGTCTGGACTTGCGCGCCGATCGATGGCAAATAGCTCTTAACGGTATTATCAATTAGGTTACGCACCTGAGCCAGATTCTCTAAAACATTGCCCCCTTGTATATCTGGCGGGCCGGTAACGGCCGTGTAAGTGACCACGCCATCGCCGGTAAACCAGCGGTCGCAAGTTATGTTTAGAGCCAACGGGTAAATTAGCTGCCGGTCCGAGGTGTGAGGAATGCTGACATTCAGTGTGAAGCTCATCGGCACTTTGACGTAGTACTGATTCGGCCGATTAGTGTTTTGGGAAGCAGTCCGATAAGGCTGATTGAAGTTTACGTTCCCGACTAAGTCCACGTGGTAGCCACCACCCTGGTTCTTCAGCGACGCGTTGGTGTCGGCCAGGACTTTGTTGATTGCGGTCCGCGCGACGTTCCGCAGGATATTGGCGCTGATGTCTGTTTTGTCTACCTTGTATGAGTCGGGACCGATCGGCGGCGGATACTGGGCGAACGAGATCGAAGAAGCCGCTACCATGAATGCCAATAACACGGCGGATTGCGATAGACGTAACAACCAGAGTCGACAAATCATAGAAGCTCCTTTGCGTGTTTTGGGGCTCGGTCACACTCAAAGCCGGAAGGCCCGCGAAACATCTCCCCGACTTTCGAACGTCCGCAAACAACTTGTCCATTCACTCTGATAAGATGCAGCGGGAAAAATATTTCAAGGTCCTCGTTTTGATCACTTCACCAGCGTTTTCTCTCAGCCTTCGGGATCATCGCCTAGCACTTCAGAGTGGGGCGGCATCTCTGTACCGCCGCCGTTTATAGAGAAATAATGAAGCGAAGATTTGCTGTTTGGGAACAGGTGGTTGGCGCGCCAGAAGCAGCCTGAAAAATAGGATAGGTGGTACAAACAAGCGAGAGAACCTGGCGCCTTTCTGGTTAGAAACTTTTCAGGAGATTAAGTTGACAATACCGGAGTGAGCCTCTCTCCCTTTCCGCTGGTGTAAATGCCTCCGGTATGTTCAGCTGGCGAGGGGGAAGAAGCAAAGTGTGATATTAATGGGCAACCGGGCTGAGCGTTGGCCATTTGAATCTCATGACCGAAAACGACGCCGAGGAAGCAAGCTGAAAGATGAAGATCGCAGTCTGGCATAACTTGCCCAGCGGTGGCGGAAAGCGCGCGCTTTACTATCACGTTCGTGGTTTGGTAGGGCGCGGACACCAACTCGCCTGCTGGAGCCTGGACACGGCCGACCAAGCTTATTTGCCGCTCACAGAGTTTGCGCCCGAACGGATAGTCTCTTCCGAATTCAAAGACCGATCACGCAAGAGGTTCGTAGCCAGATGGACTCCAGGTTATAGCGAAACCGTTGATCGTTTGAGGGCGTTTGACGACGCGTGTAAGCGCTGCGCTAAGGAAATTGAAGCAGGCGACTTTGATTTGCTCTTTGCCAACAGCGCGCTCTCCTACTACGTGCCTTACATCACGCGACATCTGCGGATGAAGAAGGTCCTATATCTACAGGAACCTTGTCGATTCATGTATGAGGCCTGGCCCATCCTTCCCTGGGTTTTCGGAGCTCCAGAAGACCTCGAGCAAGCCTATCTATTCAAGCCCCGCCAGTTCATTGCGGATTACGCCAATTTGCAGACTCTGCGGCTTCAGGCAAAACAAGAATGGCTTAATGCCCAGGCCTGCGACCAGATTCTGGTTAATTCTTATTTCAGTCGTGAGAGTGTTCTCCGGGCATACGGAGTGGACGCCAAGGTTTGCTACCTGGGGGTCGATACGACTCTCTTCCGCAATCTCGGTCTGGAGCGTGAACGTTTTATCGTTGGACTCGGCTCGTTCGATTCCATCAAGGGAATCGATTTAGCTGTCAAAGCTGTGAGCTTGCTTCCTGAGCCTCGCCCGCCGCTCGTGTGGATCGCAAATTCAGCCAACGAAGCTTATAAAAGTACGATCAGCGAACTGGCTCGTTCATCAGGGGTCGAGCTTCGAATTAAGATGGCCATCTCAGATTCGGAACTTATCGCAACCTTGAACAAAGCCGCTTTATTGCTCTACACGTCAAGGCTTGAGCCCTTCGGTTTTGCGCCACTCGAAGCGAACGCTTGTGGTTTGCCAGTTGTGGGCGTCGCGGAAGGGGGCATCCGTGAAACTGTCCAGGACGGAGTGAACGGTTTCCTCGTTGATCCGGAGGTCGAGAATATCGCGTGCGCGGCCAATCGACTCTTGCAGAACCCCGCTTTGGCCAGGCAAATGGGAGAGCAGGCTGCCGTAAACGTTCAGCGAAACTGGAATGTAGAGCGGAGCGTCGATCGGCTTGAGACAATCTTGCTTCAAGTACATTCAACGAAACCGGATCAGCGGGGATTAAGCAAGAAACAGATTCAATAAATCAAGCGATGGCGAGTACTCAAAACGCTCGGGGTCGGTTAACCAGGAAGAAGTAAAGATGATGCAGAACCGGGCAATGTGCACGATCATCGCCAAAAACTACCTTGCGTTCGCGAGGACGTTGGCGCAGTCTTTCCTGTACTTCCATCCTGATTGCAAGTGCTATGTTCTCATCGTCGATGATTTCGAAGATCACATTAATCCTGCCGATGAATGCTTTGAGATAGTTAAGCTAACCGATTTGGAGATTCCAAACCTTCCTGGTTTTTGCTTCAAATACGATGTTAAGGAGTTGTGCACCGCCACTAAAGCCCATCTGCTTGATTATCTGATTCGCAAAAAAGCCGTCGATCGGCTGCAGTACCTTGATCCGGACATTTTGGTTGCGGGATCGCTGGATGGGATTTATGAAAAGCTCGGTGCTTATGACATCGTTCTTACTCCGCACTTAGATAAAGACTATCCTGACGATGACTTGCTGCCTAATGATGGATACGTCTTAAGCGCGGGGCAATTCAACCTCGGTTTTATCGGAATCAATTCAAGCGAAAATGCGAAAGCGTTTCTGGACTGGTGGAAACCGAAACTGTACAAGAACTGCGTCATCGACGTGTTGAATGGCTACTTCGTCGATCAAAAATTCATCGACTTTGTGCCCCTCTTCTTTAAGAATGTGCTAATTGAAAAGGACGTGGGCTACAATGTTGCTTACTGGAACCTGCACAGCCGCCGAATAAGCAGAGAGAACGGTACCTGGCAATGTAACGGCGGTCCTTTGTATTTCTTTCACTTCAGCGGTTACCGCCCGGAAAGCTCCGCCATTTCAAGTCATATAGCCAGCAGCTTGTCGCGGTATCGTCTTTCGAACCGGCGCGACCTGAGAGAAGTATTCGCGCATTACAAGGACCTGCTGATCAGAAATGGACATCAGCAGGCGAGCACCTGGCCCTACGGCTTTGCATATTTCAGGACAGGAGAGCGGATTCCCGATAGCCTGAGGCTCTATTACCGCAGTCTCCCCGGGAAGTGGCGGGGTTTTGGCGATCCATTCTCGTCTAAAAGACTAAAACGCCGAGCTGGTATCGATACGAAGCGGCCCGCAGTGCTGACACCCGCCGAGCAACTTAGCGCTATTCTCAATTCAAGGGCCTGGAGATGGATATGTCGTTATGGTCGTTTCAAAAGCCGCTACCTGTCGCCGGCCTACGAGCTCTTCGGCCGTTTCTTTGGAACCAGGCGCGCAGCCATCCAGCGATCAGAAAAACTCTAGTCACGGCCTTACCGAGATCGTCGGACGTTTTGTGAAGACCTCGCCGAAGTTATCTCCGTCAAGGTAGCCGGTTTGGCTCAAGCGCTTAGGTTGATTAGAGGTGAGCACCGGCGGGAAAACGGACAATGAGAATACTAGTAACCGGCGGAGCTGGATTCATCGGATCAAGTCTCGCTCTCTCCTCCAGGAAGGAGGATCCTGCTGCCGTCGTGGTTGTTGTGGACAACCTGAAGCGGCGGGGCGCGGAGCTTAACCTAAGCCTATTCAAGCACGCCGGAGTTCAATTCGTTCACGTGTTGGAAGAAACAATCAAGCCGTCGCCCAATCAGTTTTCTCCGAATCGACCATTGATGGATCGCTTGGGCGCGAGCTATCGTTTCCAGACACGATTATTCAAAAGCGTTGAAGCGCGAGAATGTATCTGATAAGGAGGGGAATTGATCAGCCACGCTCGCATCTCCCCATCGTCCAGAGGATCGATCCGCTTTTACCTGCGATCTTTGAAAGTACCGATCCTCCTGGGCTTGTTCTGCTTCTTAGTCTACAACGCGAACCTGCGGCAGATAGGCGCGGGGGATACATTGCCCGCTCGATATCAGCCGCTGATTCTCTGGCATGATGGCACACTCGGTCTCGAAGCGAACGCGCGCCTGGTTGCCCACGGCCATTCGATGATTACAGAGGGGAATCGGCCAGCGGGCGCTGAAGGTAAAGTCACCTACTTCGAGCCGTGGGCCTATTGGATGGTCCGCACTCGCCAGCATCAGCTCGCTTCGTTATATCCAGTGGTGACACCATTGCTCGTGGCGCCACTCTATTTTCCCGCCGTTATGTGGCTCAACGCACACGGTTGGGAGCAGCCGCAGATTGACCGGGTGGCTGAATTAATGGAGAAGCTCTCGGCGTCGTTTCTGGCCTCGCTCGCAAGTGTCCTTATGTACCTGGTGCTGCGCCGCGACCGCAGCCCGTGGAGCCTTCCGCTTGTCATGGTGTTCGCCTTCGGGACCAATACATGGATGATCTCCAGCCAGGCCCTTTGGCAGCACGGCTCTGGAGAACTCCTGATTGCCCTGGCATTGCTGCTGGTCGTCGCCCCTGCCTCATCCATGCGCACTGCGCTACTCGGTGCGGTGTGTGTTTTCATGGCGGCGAATCGCCCGCCGGACGCGCTGATTGCCGGTGCGATCGTACTCTTCACTGTTTGGAGCCGCAGGCGCAGCGCTCTGTGGCTTCTCGCCGGCGCCGCTGTCCCGCTGGCGGCAATCCTGTACTACAACCTCGACTTTATCGGCCACGTTGCCGGTGGATACGCTGTTGCAAAGGCCCCTAACCGGAAATTTTTCCAACTGGACTGGTCAGGGGTGGCCGGGTTGCTGGTCAGCCCGACGCGCGGCCTGCTCGTCTTTTCGCCGTTCCTTGTCTTCATTCCCGTGGGGCTGATTCAGCGCCTGCGAGCACCCAGATCGAGAGGGCTCGCCGTGGCGCTCAGTTTTGCCGTCGCCGCCCAGTTCTTACTTTACTCGCAGGCAGACTGGCGCGCCGGAGTGTCATGGGGTCCGCGTTGGCTAACTGACCTTTTGCCGATCCTCGTGTGGATGCTCGCGCCCGCTCCCCGCGTCTTGCGCCCGCTTGCACGCGGCCTGCTCGTCCTCGCTATGTTGTCGTCGGTCGGCGTGCAGACGATAGGAGCCTTCTGGTATACGAGGACGAGTGACGAACTTGTCTTCGCCGGAGACCCCGCGTCCATGCGCGGTGCGTGGAATCCGCACAACCTGCCGTTCCTCACCGAATTGCGTCATCCACGTGCGCGCGGCGAGCTGCAGTGCGACGCGGCCAGCTCGATCGATCGTGTGGGGCCGAGACTGCTTCCCGGCACCGGAAAGGTCCCTGACCTGGAACCCGGAGCGGTGCTCGAAGGATGGGCGCTCACCTGCGGGCGCACCCCTGCCCAACTGTTGGTGTTGATAGACGGGGTCGTGATCGGCTCGACCGTGGACTTTCTACCGCGAGTGGACGTCAATGAAGTGATGCACACCATTTCGCCCTCGGGCTGGCGCGTGTCTGCCAACACCCAGGGAGTTTCACCGGGAGAGCGCGTGCTTCAGCTCGCTGTTCGCATCGAGCCAAGAAGCGATATTCGCATTGTTCGTGAACAGCGCGTATTCGTGATCGCACAGGAGCCTTCCGTTGAGACCGCCACGATGCCACAGAAGCCGGCGTCGCGGACAGAGTTGGATGAGATGGCGGCGCGCGCCGTGTCGTTGTTGCGGGAGCGGCAGTCGGGGTACGGCTTTTGGCTCACCTCGTATACGAAGGAACTTCGTTACGAAGCTCCGCAACAAGAGATGAACACCTACCTGACTTCGATGATAGTGGATTTGCTCTCGCCGATCGCACGCCAGCGAAGTCTCGACGATGTGGTGGACCGTGCGCGACGGCATCTCGCAGCACAGATCGAAAGCGACGGATTAGTGCGCTATCATGGGTTGCCGCACGGACCCACCATTGGCACGCTGGGAACTGTGATTACTCCGGACGCTGACGACACAGCTTTAGCTTGGAGAATCTCAGGCCACGTCGCTGGTGACTCGAGACTGCAACACATGCTGGGAGAGCTTGCTCGTTATCGCGACGCGAGGGGCTTATACCGCACCTGGCTCGCCCCGGAAAATAAGTATCAGAATCTGGATCCCGGACGCGATCCAAACCCGACCGACATCACCATCCAGATGCACGTGTATTTGATGCTGCGCGAACTTGATCCGCCTGCCGCACAGAACCTTTGCAATGCGCTCCAACGCGCCTCTGGGGACGAGGACCTCTGGGTTTACTACGCCAAAGCTCCACTGGTGCCCTACCTCCGCAGTGCCGAATTGGGGAAGCTTGGTTGCGCACTTCCGATGCCAACGGAGCAGCTGGCCCTTCCCGCTGCGGGACAGGAGATTTGGAGTGAGGCGGTGCACCGGCTCTCTGAAACGATGGCGTCGACACAGGACGAGAACGCGCGCCAGGCGGTTGCCAATCTGCTTGTGCGCCTTGGCCGCGACGACTTTGCGCAGCTTCGTCGCTCGCCACCACTGCTCTACCACAACGATCTGAGCGCGACCGTAGGACGATTTTACTGGTCCGAGGATTTTGGTTACGTTCTATGGCTCCGGCTTTACGAAGCAATTCGTGTCGAAAACGACCAGCATTATCAACCATCGCCATGACTTCTCAGTCGACTTTTCGGCAATACGCGCGAGTCATGCAACACTTCGCTTCCACTCGAGGGCTGGAGGTACTTGTGCTTCAAGCCTCGCCGCTTCTCGGTAGCGTCCGCGGTGGCTTCGTCCTCGAACCGTCCAGCGTGATTCGTTTGGGTTTACTACTCCTCGGCAGCCTCGCGCTCACGGCCCACGTCTTTGTGTTCAATGATTGGGCTGGGCATAGCAGCGACATTCGTGCTCCGCGGCGGGCGACAGTCGTATTTGCTCGACGCGGCATTAGCAGGCCACAGGTCGCGTGCGTCGCGACCGCTCTTCTCATCTTCGCGAATGTCGCTTTCGCCGCCGTCGGACGCCGGGCCATATTAATTGGCGCTGCGATCGCGGTCCTTAGCCTTCTGTACTCGTCTTCGCCGACTTTCGGCAAGCGTACGCCCATCGTGGCGTCTATCAATCACTTGCTCGGAGGCGCGCTGCTCTTCTTGCTCGGTTACACCTTATTCCGCTCCCTCGACGCGAGCGGTGTCTTGATCAGTCTCTTCTTTGGTTTGGTGTTTGCAGGCGGCCATCTCAACCAGGAGGTGCGTGATTACGAGGGTGATCTTTTCAACGGAATTTGCACTGGTGCTGTAGTGTTCGGCTGTCGGCGAACGTTTCTCGCGAGTCTGTTCATCTTTACGGCCGCTTATGCGTTACTCGCCGGCTTAGCCGCGCTTGGCATCCTGCCAAGGCTGCTGCTCTGGAGCACTATCCTGTGGCCTTTGCATGTCGCGTGGTCTTTGCGAGCGCTCCAGCGTGGATTGGGATTCGAGACCGCGTTATGGATGCAACGACGGTATCGATTGCTATTCGCGTTCATCGGGCTCGCGATGCTAGCCAGATGAAGCGACCTGCCTTGCTCTCGCTATTCCCTCTTTCGGCGCCATATATGACTCAGCAATCCGAATGCGGTGCCCGGGGCGCGCGAACCACCAACTGCCAACAACCGGACTGAAGATGGTACCTGCCCCTTGATAACCGGATCAGCGACAGATACGATTGGCTGACGCGATCCTCGTTAACCGGTCACGTATCAGCGTATCGATATCCACTGATTGGCTTTTTGACCCCGCGAGGAAGGGCGC
Source organism: Blastocatellia bacterium (assembly GCA_003168335.1). GTDB lineage: Bacteria > Acidobacteriota > Blastocatellia > Pyrinomonadales > Pyrinomonadaceae > UBA11740. The sequence continues at coordinate 982,250 of PMSM01000010.1, forward strand.
AGTGTAACCAGCCCACTTGGTTGACACGCGTGAGAAATCGACAGGTGGTAGATATGCGCTCAACAGCCAGAGACTTGGTTCCGGTGCCGGGGCTTTTCCCCCGTCGTCAACTCTATCAGTTTTCAGCCGAAGGAAGAGACAGACAACCTTCATTCGGTCTTAGCGTGCTAATTCCAGTTTATAACGAGCGCCACGTCGTGGACGAGAGTGTCCGGAGATTACTCGCGCTCGAGCACGAGTTGATAAACAAGCTTGAAGTGATCGTCGTCGATGATTGCAGCATGGATGGGACTTCGGAGATCCTGCATCGGTTAGCCTCCGAAGATAGTCGAATAACTCTCATCCGGCACGAGCAGAATAAAGGGAAAGGGGCTGCCGTTCGCACTGGCATTGCTCTGGCGACGGGCGATATTACAATCATCCACGACGCCGACCTGGAATACAATCCGGAGGACATTCCGGCACTGCTTGCCCCCTTTGCGAAGGAAGGCGCGGATGCCGTCTTCGGGTCACGCTACTTGCCAAACCCGTACCGCCGAGCATTGATGTATCGCCATACAATGATGAACCGTTCGCTAACGTTTATCTGTAACTGGTTCACAAACCTTCATCTGACTGATCTCGAGACTGGATATAAGGCGATAAACACGACCCTTCTCAAATCAATTCCACTAAGGAGTAATGACTTTCGGTTTGAGGTTGAGATAGCGTTCAAGCTAGCCAAGCGGCGGGCAGTAATCTTCGAGGCGCCGATCAGTTATGCGCCGCGCAGTTACCAGGAGGGAAAGAAGATTGGCGCCACTGATGGGTTGAGGGCACTGCGAGCGATTCTTCACTTTTGGATGGTCGATGACCTATACCGGGAAGATGAATATGGCTCGCACATTCTTGTTGGGCTCGAACATACTCGGCGATTCACTGTTTGGATGGGCGACACGCTGCGCCCATATGTCGGCAACCGGGTGCTGGAGATCGGCGCCGGTATTGCCACTCTCACGAACCAATTCATCCCGCGTGAGCTCTATGTCGCATCGGATGTTAATCCCAACTACCTACACTATCTGCGCTCGTATTCAGTCGGTAAACCCTATTTTCGCGTGATGCGAATTGATGCGAGTAAGCGTAGTGACTTTGACGGCCTCGAGGACGTGTTTGACACGATCATAATGGTCAATGTACTGGAGCATGTTCCTGATGGACTCCAAGCCCTGAGGAATCTGCGGTCAGCGCTCAAGCCGGGCGGACGCGTGATCATCGTCGTTCCCCAACATCCGGCCCTTTCTGGCACGCTGGACGAAGCGCTGGAGCATCGCGAGCGATATGTTATCGACGGGCTGAGGCAATCACTCGACGGGGCTGGTTTTCATGTTGAAAAGGTCTTCGACTTCAATCGGACTGCCGTTCCGGGCTGGTGGTTAAACGGCAAGCTGCTCCGTCGAACGAAATTCTCTCGTCTTCAGCTGAAAGTTTTCGACACCATTATGCCGCTGGTCAGGCGCATAGATAGGTTGGTGCCTTGGGGTGGCCTTAGTTTAATCGCCATTGCCGTCAAGAAATAGTATCGTCCGATCTCCAGTTGATCCATCAGCTCCAATTGTCCGTCACCTAACAGTCAGGTGCGCCGTGATCTGCTGGGCTCCCGCCCAATTTACGGTCTTCACATCCGATGACGTGAAGATGAAGTGATTTCAGCCGACCTTGCGACCTGATTCGACGACCTCGCCTCGCTTTTCGGTCAGTTTGTTCACACTAGTTGGTGTACCTGGAGGAGAGCTCGCGTTGTTGGCCCATCTGGAGCATGATCTTAATGAGACCACTGAGACTGTCGAATCCTTTTCCAAGAAAAGACACAGAAATGATCGGCGCTGGCTGCGAGCTCTCGCTCGGTATCATTGGAGACCTAGAAGAACAAATATCTCGCCCGTTCCCTTTGCCAGAGGTTCCAAAGCTTTGCCGACAATTGTCCCGGGCCGGTGAATGCGCACACCTCTGACGATAATCGGCAGCGACTTCATAGCCACGCCTGTCTTATTGCTCGTCACGAGTAGGTCCCCGATTTGGATTGGATGTCGAGTTGCGTCGACCTTTATTTTCACGCGCCCGGTGGTTGCGACCAGCACTTTCCCTGCGCCGGCTTCGCCGAGTATTAATCCGGGCCGCGGTGAAATGACGCCCGCAACGTGCGTGTCATAGGCGCGGCCGGAAGCGACTACCGCATTGGCGAGTTCCGGGTCAAGAATGACCAGCGTACCCGGCGCGATCGGTTTCCGCGCCTGAACCCACTCAGCGACGTCCTGATACTTAGCCGCTA